>NZ_CP091196.1:0-4800000 GCF_023376025.1 Amycolatopsis thermalba | reverse complement strand
ACGGCTGGGCGCGGCTCGCCGTCGCGGGCTACATCGCCGGGGGCCTGGCCACCCTCGACGCGCTGCGCCGGGCACGCTGGGACGTCCTGGCCGGCACCCCGCGCCCCCGCAAGACCGACGTCCTGGCGCACCTGATCGCTCTGCTGGTGCGCCCGGCCGCCCATGTCCGCCGGATCCGGGAAGGTGGTCGGTTGTCATGACGGCACCCACGATCGAACAGGCCTACGCCACCTGCGAGGACATCACCAGGACGGAGGCCCGCAACTTCTACTGGGGCATCCGGCTGCTGACCCGGCAGCGCCGCTCGGCGCTGTGCGCGGTGTACGCGCTCGCCCGGCGCGTCGACGACATCGGCGACGGCGACCTGCCGGTCGAGGAGAAGGCCGCGCGGCTGGAGACGGTGCGCAAGGAGCTGGCCGCGCTGGACCGCAGCACCGATCCGGTCATGGTCGCGGTCGCCGACGCCGCCCGCCGCTACCCGGTGCCGCTGGAGGCGTTCGAGGAGCTGCTCGACGGCGTCTGGATGGACATCGAGGGCCGCCGCTACGGCACGTTCGACGAGCTGACCGAGTACTGCCGGTGCGTGGCCGGGTCGATCGGACGGCTGTGCCTGGGCGTGTTCGGGCACCGGCCGCACCCGCGGGCCGCCCACTATGCCGACGCGCTGGGCATCGCCCTGCAGCAGACCAACATCCTGCGCGACATCCGCGAGGACCTCCTCAACGGCCGGATCTACCTGCCGGAGGAGGACCTGGACGCGTTCGGGGTCGACCTGCGGATCGACCACGGCGCGCTGGCCGACCCGGACGGCGGCCTGGCGAACCTGATCCGGCACAGCGCCGCCCGCGCCCGCGAGTGGTACGCCGACGGTCTGCGTCTGGGCCCGCTGCTGGACCGCCGCAGCGGCGCGTGCTGCCTGGCGATGGCCGGCATCTACCGGCAGCTGCTGGAACGGATCGCCGAGCAGCCGTCGGCGGTGTACGACAAGCGGCTGTCGCTGTCCGGGCGGGAGAAGCTGGGCGTGGCGGTCCGCGCCCTGGGCGGGCGGGCGGCATGAGGCAGCGGGTCGCGGTCGTCGGTGGTGGTCTCGCCGGGATCACCGCGGCCCTGCGCTGCGCCGACGCCGGGCACGAGGTGACGCTGCTGGAGTCGCGCGGCCTGCTGGGCGGCCTGACGCACTCGTTCACCCGCGACGGCCTGCACGTCGACAACGGGCAGCACGTGTTCCTCCGCTGCTGCACCGCCTACCTGGGTTTCCTGCGGCGGCTCGGCGTGACCGACCGCGTGCACCTCCAGCCGCGCCTGGAAATCCCGGTGCACTCGCCGCGGCTGCGCCGCCCGGTGTGGCTGCGCCGCAACCCGCTGCCCGCGCCGCTGCACCTCGCGGACTCGGTGCTGCGCTACACCCCGCTCGGCCTCGGCGACCGGATGCGCTTCGCCGGTGCCGCCCTCGCGCTGAAGTCGGTCGACCCGGCCGCGCCCAGCTCCGACCGGCGCACCTTCGGCGAGTGGCTCAAGGCGCACGGGCAGAGCCGCGACGCGATCACGAAACTGTGGGACCTGGTGGGCATCGCGACGCTGAACGCCCCCGCGGAGCAGGCGTCGCTGGGCCTGGCCGCGACCGTGTTCCAGGTGGGCCTGCTGACCGACGCCGGCGCCGCCGACATCGGCTGGGCCACCGTGCCGCTGCGCAAGCTGCACGGCGAGCCCGCGCTGGCCCGGCTGACCGAGGCCGGCGCGACCGTCCGCCTCAACACGAAGGTGACCGGGCTGTCCCGCGCGGACGGCGCCTGGCGCGTCGAGGCCGGCGAGCCGGTGGAGGCCGACCAGGTCGTGCTGGCCGTGCCGCCGCCGGTCGCCGCGAAACTGCTGCCCGAAGGCGCGGTCCCGCTGCCGCCGGACTTCGCGGACGCACTGGGCAGCTCGCCGATCGTCAACGCCCACGTCGTGTTCGACCGCCCGGTCACCGGCCAGGCGTTCTTCGCCGTCGTCGACTCACCCCTGCAGTGGGTGTTCGACCGCACCGCCTCCGCCGGCCTGGCCCGCGGCCAGTACCTGGCGATCTCGCTGTCCGCGGCCACCGAGGAGATCGAGCTGCCGGTGCGGGTGCTGCGCGACCGCCTGCTGCCCGCGCTGCGCGCGGTGCTGCCCGCCGCTCGGGAGGCCGAGGTCCTCGACTTCTTCGTGACCCGTGAGCGGCACGCCACGTTCGCTCCCGCGCCGGGCAGCGCGGGACTGCGCCCGCCCGCCCGCACCCGCGCCCCGGGGCTGGTCCTGGCCGGCGCGTGGACCGCCACCGGCTGGCCGGCGACCATGGAGGGCGCCGTGCGCAGCGGTGAGGCGGCCGCCCAAGCCGTACTCGGCACCTCCGCGGAGGTGCCGGGCCGATCGGAAGGGATACCCGCATGACCGCTGTACTCGATTCCCTGCAGCAGGGCAGGCAGGCCGTCCTGCCCGCGATGCGGGCCGCCGTCGACCGGCTCGACCCGGCCAGCCGCGCCATCGCCTACTACCACCTCGGCTGGACCGATCTGGACGGCAACCCGACCTCCGGCGGCGGCAAGGCCGTGCGCCCGGCGCTGGCGCTGCTGTCCGCGGAGGCCGCGGGCGCGCCGCCGGCCACCGGGCTGCCCGGCGCGGTCGCGGTGGAGCTGGTGCACAACTTCTCGCTGCTGCACGACGACCTGATGGACGGCGACACCGAGCGGCGGCACCGGCCGACCGTGTGGGCGGTGCGGGGCGCGGCCAGCGCGATCCTCACCGGCGACGCGATGCTCGCCCTGGCCAACGAGGTCCTGCTGGACTCCGACGGCCCGGGCGCGGTCGCGGCGGCCCGGCTGCTGGCCGAGGCGGTCGGCGAGCTCATTCGCGGCCAGGTCCTCGACGTCGCGTTCGAGCAGCGCGACGACGTCACCCTCGACGAGTGCCTGGACATGGCCGGCGGCAAGACCGGCGCGCTGCTGTCCGCCAGCGCGGCGATCGGCGCGGTGCTCGCCTGCGCGCCGCAGCGCACCGTCAGCGCGCTCGCCGGGTTCGGCGCCGACCTGGGCCTGGCGTTCCAGCTGGTGGACGACGTGCTCGGGATCTGGGGCGAGTCGTCGGTGACCGGCAAACCGGTGCACTCCGACCTGCGGGCCCGCAAGAAGAGCCTGCCGGTCACCTACGCGATCACCCACGGCGGCGCGCCCGGCCGGGAGCTGGCCGCGTGGCTGACCGGCGGTGACGTCGCCGACGACGAGTCCGTGCGCCGCGCGGCCGATCTGGTCGACCTGGCCGGTGGGCGCGCGTGGGCGCTGGAGGAAGCCCACCGCCGGATGGCGGCGGGACAGCGCAAGCTCGAGGACGCCGAGGTCCCGGGACGGGTGCGCGAGGAGCTGCTGGCCCTCGCGCGGTTCATCGTGACCAGGGAGGCCTGAATGACGCAGACCGCTGATCCGGCAACCAGATCCGCCGCCGGCGCCGCCGAGGCGCTGGACCGCGCCGTGGCCCACCTCAAGGGCCTGCAGCGCGACGGCGGCTGGTGGAAGGGCGAGCTGCAGACCAACGTCACCATGGACGCCGAGGACCTGCTGATGCGGGAGTTCCTCGGCATCCGCACCGCACGCGAGACCGAGGAGGCCGCCCGCTGGATCCGCTCGCAGCAGCGCGCGGACGGCACCTGGGCCACCTTCCACGGCGGCCCCGGCGACCTGTCCACGACGCTGGAGGCGTGGGTCGCGCTGCGGCTGGCCGGGGACTCCCCGGACGAGCCGCACATGCGCCGGGCCGCCGAGTTCGTCCGCGCCGGTGGCGGGGTCGAGGCCAGCCGCGTGTTCACCCGGATCTGGCTGGCGCTGTTCGGGCTCTGGTCCTGGGACGACCTGCCGAACATGCCGCCGGAGCTGGTGCTGCTGCCCTCGTGGGTGCCGCTCAACGTCTACGACTGGGCCTGCTGGGCGCGCCAGACCGTGGTGCCGCTGACCGTGGTCAGCACGCTGCGCCCGGTCCGCCCGCTGCCGTTCGGCATCGACGAGCTGCGCACCGGGGTCAAGCGCGGCGGGCTGGTCGCGCCGTGGACCTGGTCGGGCGCCTTCCACTACCTGGACAAGGCGCTGCACGCCTACGCGAAGGTCGCGGTCAAGCCGGTGCGCGAGTTCGCGATGCGGCAGGCCGCGGAGTGGATCCTGGCCCGCCAGGAGGCCGACGGCGGATGGGGCGGCATCCAGCCCCCGTGGGTGTACTCGCTGCTCGCGCTGCACCTGCTCGGCTACTCGCTGGACCACCCGGCGATGCGCGCCGGCCTGGCCGGCCTGGAGGGGTTCCTGATCCGCGAGGAGACGCCCGAGGGCACGGTGCGGCGGCTGGAGGCGTGCCAGTCCCCGGTGTGGGACACCGCGCTGGCGATCACCGCGCTGCTCGACGCGGGCGCGCCGGGCGACGACCCGCACGTGCTCAAGGCCGTCGACTGGATGCTCGGCGAGGAGATCACGGTGCGCGGCGACTGGGCGGTGCGGCGGCCGGACCTCGACCCGGGCGGGTGGGCGTTCGAGTTCGCCAACGACCTCTACCCGGACACCGACGACACCGCCGAGGTCGTGCTCGGCCTGCGCCGTGTCGCGCACCCGGACCGGGAGCGGCTCGGCAAAGCCCTGGACCGGGCCGTGAAGTGGGTGACCGGCATGCAGTCGCGCGACGGCGGCTGGGGCGCGTTCGACGCCGACAACACCCAGGAGCTGACCACCAAGCTGCCGTTCTGCGACTTCGGCGCGGTGATCGACCCGCCGTCCGCGGACGTCACCGCGCACGTGGTCGAGATGCTCGCCAAGGAGGGCCGGGCGGGCAGCCGTGAATGCCGGCGCGGTGTGAAGTGGCTGCTGGACCACCAGGAGCCCGACGGGTCGTGGTTCGGCCGCTGGGGCGCCAACTACGTGTACGGCACCGGGGCCGTCGTGCCCGCGCTCGTCGAGGCCGGGGTGCCGGCGTCGGCCACCGCCATCCGGCGGGCGGTGCGGTGGCTGGCCGAGCACCAGAACGCCGACGGCGGCTGGGGTGAGGACCTGCGCTCCTACCGCGACCCGTCGTGGGCCGGGCGCGGCGAGTCGACCGCCTCGCAGACCGCGTGGGCGTTGCTGGCGCTGCTCGCGGCGGGGGAGCGGGACTCCGAGGTGACCGCGCGCGGCGTGCGGTGGCTGGCGGAAACCCAGCGCGAAGACGGCACCTGGGACGAGCCGCAGTTCACCGGCACCGGCTTCCCCGGCGACTTCTACATCAACTACCACCTGTACCGGCTGGTGTTCCCGGTGACCGCGCTCGGCCGGTACCTGGGCCGGTCATGACCGGGGTCGTGGTCGCGCCCCTGCGCGTCGAGGCCTCGGCACTGCGGACGCCGGGCCTGGTGGTGCTGCGCGGCGGGATGGGCCCGCGCCGCGCGGCGGAGTCGGCGCAGCGGCTGGCCGCGGCCGGTCGGCCGGTCCTGGTCGCCGGGGTCGGCGGGGCGCTCGTGCCCGACGTGCGGCCGGGCGACCTGGTGGTGGCGACCGAGATCGACGGCCCGGACGGGCGGGTGCCGCTGCCGTCGGCGCCGATGCTCGCCGGTGCGCTGCGCCGGCTCGGCCTGACCGTCCACCTCGGACCCATCGCGTCATCTCCGTCCGTCGTGGACGGTGCGGAACGGGCTCGCTTCGCGCGCGACGGGGCACTCGCCGTCGACATGGAGTCGTCGGAGTTCGCCGCGCTGCCCGGCCCGGTCGCCGTGGTCCGGGCCATCGTGGACACCCCGGAGCAGCCGCTGTGGCGGCCGGGCACGGTGCTGCGCGGCCTCAGCGGCCTGCGGTCGCTGCGGGCGGCGGTCCCGGCGCTGCGCGAGTGGTGCGAGGCCGCGGGGGAGGGCGAGCTGCTGCTCGCCAGCCCGCGGTCGTTCTGCGCCGGGGTGGAACGCGCCATCGAGATCGTCGAGCGGGCGCTGGAGCGGTACGGCGCGCCGGTCTACGTGCGCCGCCAGGTGGTGCACAACGCGCACGTGGTGCGACGGCTGGAGGCGCTGGGCGCGGTGTTCGTGCAGGAGGTCGAACAGGTGCCGCGCGGCGCCACGGCCGTCCTGGCCGCGCACGGTGTCGCCCCCGCCGTCCGTGTGGCGGCGCAGGCGCGGGACCTGCGCGTGATCGACGCGACCTGCCCGCTCGTGATGAAGGTGCACACCGAGGTCAAGCGCTACACCGGGCGCGGCGACACGGTGTTCCTGATCGGGCACGCCGACCACGAAGAGGTCGAGGGCACGGTCGGGGAGGCGCCGGAGCGGATCGTGGTGGTCGAGGACGCCGAGGCGGCCGCGCACGTGCGGGCGCCCGACGGCAGCCGGGTGGCCTACGCGATGCAGACCACGCTGGCCGTCGACGAGGCGGAGGAGATCGTCGCGGTGCTGCGCTCGCGGTTCCCCGCGATCGAGGGGCCGCGGCGCGACGACATCTGTTACGCCACCACGAACCGCCAGCGCGCGGTGACGGCGGTGGCGGGGGAGGCGGACCTCGTCCTCGTGGTCGGCTCGGCGAACTCGTCCAACTCGCTGCGCCTGGTCGAGGTGGCGCGACGGCGGGGGACACGCGCCCGGCTCGTCGACGACGTGTCCGAAGTGGACCTGCGCTGGCTGGCCGGCGCGACGCGGATCGGGATCACCGCGGGCGCCTCGGCCCCACCGGACCTGGTGGCCGAGCTGGTGCGGTGCCTGGGCGGGCTCGGGCGCACGCGCGTGACCGAGACCGTGCAGGCGGATGAGGACGTGGTTTTCACACTACCCCGGGAGGTGAGCTAGACCATGGCGATGCCGTTACGCCAGTCGATCCGGCTGGGCGCGTTCCTGGCCAAGCAGAAGCTGCTGCGCAAGGAGAAGTACGCGATCCTGGTCGAGCTGGAACCGTTGTTCGCGTGCAACCTCAAGTGCGGTGGCTGCGGGAAGATCCAGCAGCCGGCGCACCTGCTGAAGCAGCGGATGCCGGTGCAGCAGGCCGTGGGCGCCGTGGAGGAGAGCGGCGCGCCGATGGTGTCCATCGCCGGTGGTGAGCCGCTGATGCACCCGCAGATCCACGAGATCACCCGGATCCTGCTGGAGCGCAACAAGATTGTGTTCCTGTGCACGAACGCGCTGCTGCTGCCCAAGCACATCCACAAGTTCAAGCCGCACCGCAACTTCACCTGGATGGTCCACATCGACGGGCTCGAGGAGAAGCACGACGCGTCGGTGCGCAAGGAGGGCGGCTTCCAGGCCGCCGTCGAGGCGATCCAGCTGGCGAAGTCCCAGGGCTTCAAGGTGATGACGAACACGACGTTCTTCAACACCGACACCCCGCAGGACGTCATCGACGTGCTGGACTACCTCAACGACGTGGTCAAGGTCGACAACATGCAGCTGTCGCCGGGGTACGCCTACGAAAAGGCCCCGGATCAGGAGATCTTCCTGGGTGTGCAGCAGACGCGGGAACTGTTCAAGAAGGCCTTCGCCGACGGGCGCCGCAAGAAGTGGCGGCTCAACCACTCGCCGGTGTTCCTCGACTTCATCGAGGGCAAGCGGGACCTGGAGTGCACCCCGTGGGGGATCCCGTCCTACTCGCTGCTGGGCTGGCAGCGGCCGTGCTACCTGCTCGACGACGGCTACGCCAAGACCTGGCGGGAGCTTATCGAGGAGACGGAGTGGGACAAGTTCGGCCGCGGCAAGGACCCGAGGTGCGCCAACTGCATGGCGCACTGCGGCTACGAGCCGACGGCCGTGATCGCGACGACGAGCAGCCTGAAGGAGACCATCCGCGCCGCCGTGAGCGTGTGAGCCGCAGGCCCCGCCTCCTCGCCCGGAGGCGGGGTCAGCTCTCGAAGAACTGGTGGTCCACGGCGATGCGCCCGTCCGCGGCGAGCGTCAGGATCTCCAGCCCGGTGCTGCGCACCTGCCCGCTGCCGTCGACGAGCTCCCAGTTGAACTTGACGGTGTCACCGAGGCGGTCGGTGTTCCCGCGGGCTCGGAGCGTGACACCGGCCGGGGCGAGGAAGTCCTCGTGCCCGCGGCGCACCCGCTCCTCGATGGTGGCGTAGCCCCGCGCGGCCAGGACCGCGTCCGCGAAGCCGAGGGCGGCCGCCCGGTCCCGCATCTCCCGGGGCGGCTGCAGCAGGTGCACGCCGTCCTCGGGCCACAGCAGCTCGATCGCCTTCCGGCGCGCACTCGCGTCGGTTTCGTTCCACAGCGCGACGTAGCGTTCCACCAAATCCATGGCGGAAGCCTCGCCGGAGCCGGGGCATGCCGGCAATTCCCGCCGGGGTATCAGCCCCGGGCCGCGGCCCACTCCGGGTAGCCGTCCTCCAGGCGCGCCGCCCGCCGGCCCGCCGCGGTCAGCAGCCGGACCGCGTCGTCGGCGTAGACGCAGTACGGGCCACGGCAGTAGGCGACGACCTGGGTGCCGTCCGGGACCTCGGTCAGCCGCGCGCGCAGCTCGGTGATCGGGATCGACACCGCACCCGGGATGTGGCCGGCCGCGTACTCCGGGGCGGGGCGGACGTCGAGCGCCACCACGTCCCCGTCGCGGAGCTGCCGGTCCAGCTCGTCGCGCGTGATGGTGTCCAGGCCGCGGCGGTCGCCGACGTAGTCCTCGGCGAGCCGGGCCAGGCCCTCGACGTGCTGCTCGGCCGCGGCGCGCATCGCCAGCCACAACCGCGCCACGGCGGCGCCGGCCAGCGAGTAGAACACCCGGGTGCCCTCCCGGCGGGCCCGCACCAGGCCGGACCGCAGCAGCCGCTGCAGGTGCTGCGAGGTGTTGGCCACCGACTGGCCGATCTCGGCGGCGAGCTCGTCGACCGGCCGCTCGCCCTGGACGAGCACGTCGACCAGCTCCGCGCGCCGGCCGCTGGCGAGCGCCTTCGCGGTTTCGGCCAGCGCGTCGTACAGCTCGGTCTTCGCGGTGCGGTCACCCATGCGGAGCAGGATATTCAAGAGAAGTCTTGACAAGCAACCCGGTCCGGGGCTGTTATTCAAGAAGTCACTTGACAAAGCGCGGAGGTGCGCGATGACCGCGAGCGTGGACACCCAGGCCCTGGAGACCCAGGTCAAGCGGATGTACGAGCAGGTCGCGACGGAGCCGGGCGCGGGGTTCCACTTCGAGCTGGGGCGCGGGGTCGCGATCCGGGCCGGCTACGACCCCGCGATGCTCGACGCGATCCCGGCGCCCGCGGTCGAGTCGTTCGCCGGGGTCGGGTTCTTCTTCGACCTCGCCGCTCTGGCCCCGGGGGAGACCGTGGTCGACCTCGGCAGCGGGTCGGGCATGGACGCCTTCTACGCCGCCGCCCTCACCGGCCCGGCCGGGCACGTGACCGGCGTCGACTTCACCCCCGCGCAGCTGGCCAAGGCCCGCCGCCTGGCCGCCGGAACGGGCGCCCCGACGCTGGAGTTCGTGGACGCGCGCATCGAGCACCTGCCGCTGGCGGACGGCAGCGCCGACTGCGTGATCTCCAACGGCGTGATCAACCTGTGCCCCGACAAGGCAGCCGTCTTCGCCGAGGCCGCCCGCGTGCTGCGGCCGGGCGGGCGCCTGGCCGTCGCCGACATCGTCAGCGAGCAGCCGCTGCCGGAATCCGTGGTGTGCAACGCCGACCTGTGGGCCTCCTGCATCGGCGGCGCGGCCCCGCAGGACCACTACCGCGCCGCGATCACCGCCGCCGGCCTGATCGTCCACTGTGTCCGGGACAACGACTACGCGTTCATCTCCGACCGGGCGCGCACCGCCAGCGCGAGCTACGGCGTGCACAGCGTGTCCGTCCTCGCCACCAAACCGCGGCGGTGAACTACCGTGTCCACTGTGGACGTGGTGCCGCTCGTGGACGAGGGGCTCGGCAACTCCGCCTACCTGGTGGACCTCGGCGACGGCCGGGCGCTGGTCGTCGACGTGAGCCTCGACCTGCGGGCCGCCCGGCACGCGGCCGGCCGCCGCGGTCTGCGGCTCGCCTTCGCCGCCGACACCCACCTGCACGCCGACTTCGTCTCCGGCGCCCGGCAGCTCGCGGTCACCGACGGCGCACGCGTGCTGGCCTCCGCGGCCGGGCACCGCGAGTACACCCACGACGGGCTGCACGACGGGGACGAGACCGATCTCGGCGGGCTGCGCCTGCGTGCCCTCTTCACCCCGGGCCACACCCACGAGCACCTGTCGTTCCTCCTGCTCGACGGCGACGCCCCGGTGGGTGTGTTCACCGGCGGCTCCCTGATCGTCGGGGCCGCCGCCCGCACCGACCTGGTGGACCCGGCCCGGACCGGCGAGCTGGCCCGCCACCAGTACGCCTCCCTGCGGCGGCTGGCGACCCTGCCGGACGAGGTCGCGGTGTGGCCCACCCACGGCGCCGGCTCGTTCTGCTCCGCGCCACCGGGAGCGCGGCGCACCAGCACGATCGGCACCGAGAAAGCGACGAACACGTTGCTCCGCGCCGAGAACGAGGACGCCTTCGCCGCCGCGCTGCTGGAATCGCTGGGCAGCTTCCCGTCCTACTTCCGCGAACTGGCCGACACCAACCGCCGCGGCGTGGTCCTCCCCGGCGATCCCACCCTGCCCCGGCTCGACGTGGACCGGGTACGCGCGTTGTGCGCCGGCGGCGCGGTGGTGGTCGACGCCCGCCCCGCCGCCGACTTCGCCGCCGGTCACCTCCCGGGCGCGCTGTCGAACCCGCTGCGCCCGGCGTTCGCGTCCTGGCTCGGCTGGCTCGTGCCGTCCGGACGGCCGATCGTCGTGGTGCGCGGGGCGGACCAGGACCCGGCCGAGATCGCCTGGCAGGCGGTCAAGATCGGCCGCACCGACCTGGCCGGCGAACTGCACGGCGGGCTCGACGCGTGGACCGCCGCCGGGCACCCGGTGCGGCGCACCCCGGTCGTGAGCCCCGCCGGAATCGGCCGGCGGCCGGTGCTCGACGTGCGCCAGGACGGCGAGTTCGCCGCCGGCCACCTGCCCGGCGCCCGGCACCGCGAGCTGGGCAGCCTCGACCCGCGCGAACTCCCCAAGGAACCCCTGGTCGTGATGTGCGGGCACGGCGAGCGCGCGATGAGCGCCGCCAGCCTCCTCGAACAGGCCGGCCACCGGGAGGTCGCGGTGCTGACGGGCGGCCCCGCCGACTGGGCCCGCGCGACCGGGAACCCGCTGGTGACCGGCACGTGACGGTCCGGCTGGGCTTGCGCGCCAACCTGGCCCAGTTCACCCTGCTGGTCGCGGTCAACGCGCTGGTCGGCGGCGTGCTGGGCCAGGAACGGACCGTGCTGCCGCTGCTCGCGGGCCCGGTGTTCGGCCTGACCGGCTACACCGTCCTGCTCACCTACGTGCTCGCGTTCGGCCTCACCAAGGCCGCCGCCAACTACCTCGCCGGCACCCTGTCCGACCGCTACGGGCGCAAACCCGTGCTGCTGGCCGGGTGGCTGATCGCCGTGCCGGTGCCGGTGCCGGCGCTGCTCGCCCTCGCCCCGGACTGGGGCTGGATCGTCGCCGCCAACGTGCTGCTCGGCCTCAGCCAGGGCCTGACCTGGTCCACCACCGTCATCATGAAGATCGACCTCGCCGGGCCGCGGCGGCGCGGCCTCGCGATGGGGCTCAACGAGGCCGCCGGGTACGGCGCGCTGGCGATCACCGCGGCCGCCACCGGCTACCTCGCCGCGCGCTACGGCCTGCGCCCCGCCCCGTTCCTCCTCGGGGCGGCCTACGTCGCGCTCGGCCTGGGCCTGACCGCGGCGTGCGTGCGGGAGACCCGCGGCCACGCCCGGTCCGAATCCCACCCCGCCACCGCCGGCCTGAGCGGCTGGGCCGTGTTCGCCCGCACCAGCGTGCGCGACCGCGCGCTGTCCACGGCCAGCCAGGCCGGGCTGGTCAACAACCTCAACGACGGCCTCGCCATGGGCCTGTTCCCCGTCCTGTTCGTCACCACCGGGCTGTCGGTGGCCGGTGCCGGCGTGCTCGCCGCGCTCTACCCCGCGGTCTGGGGCGCCGGCCAGCTCGTCACCGGCCCGCTGTCCGACCGGTGGGGCCGCAAGCACCTGATCACCGCGGGCATGCTGGTGCAGGCCGCCGCGCTCGGCCTGACCGCCCTCGGCAGCGGGTTCGGAGTGTGGGCGGTGGCGATGGTGCTGCTCGGGGCCGGCACCGCGATGGTCTACCCGACGCTGCTCGCGGTGGTCGGCGACGTCGCGCACCCGGCGTGGCGGGCCCGCGCGGTCGGCGTCTACCGGCTCTGGCGGGACAGCGGATTCGCCGTGGGGGCGGTGGTGTCCGGGCTCGCCGCCGACCTGTGGGGGCTGCGGGCGGCGGTGGCGGTCGTCGCCGCGCTCACCGCCGCCTCCGGGATCGCGGTCGCGATCCGCCTGCCCGAGACCCTCAGCCGGAGCTGACTACGGGATCAGCAGCACCTTGCCGGTCGTGCGGCGGCCCTGCAGGTCCTCGTGCGCCTTGGCGGCCTCGGCCAGCGGGTACTTCGCCCCGACCCGGACCTTCAGAGCCCCGGAGGTGACCGCCTCGAACAGCTCACCCGTGCGCCACTCCAGCTCCTCGCGCGTGCGCACGTAGTGGGCCGACGTCGGGCGCGTCAGGTACAGCGAGCCGGCCGGGTTCAGCCGCTGCGGGTCGAACGGCGGCACCGGCCCGCTCGCCGCCCCGAACAGCACCAGGAAACCACGCACCCGCAGGCTCGCCAGGCTGCCCTCGAACGTGGACTTGCCGACCCCGTCGTACACCGCGGCCACACCCTCGCCGCCGGTCAGCCTCCGGACCTCCTCGGCGAAGTCGACCTGGTCGTACCGGATCACCTCGTCGGCACCGGCCTCGCGGGCCAGCGCCGCCTTCTCCTCGGTCGACACCGTGCCGATCACCCGCGCGCCCCGGGCCTTCGCCAGCTGCGTCAGCAGCAGCCCGACGCCACCCGCGGCCGCGTGCAGCAGGATCGTGTCGCCGTCCTTGACCTCGTAGGTCGACCGCACCAGGTAGTGCGCGGTGACGCCCTGCAGCATGGTCGCGGCAGCCGTCTCCAGCGAGACGCCCTCGGGGACCGGCACCGCGGCGCTCGCCGGGATCCGGGCCTGCTGCGCGTAACCGCCGAGCACGCCCTGCCAGGCCACCCGGTCGCCGGCCGTGAAGCCCGAGACGCCCTCACCGACCGCGGCGACCGTCCCCGCGCCCTCCATGCCCAGCGTCGCGGGCAGGTCGATCTTGTAGAGCCCGCTGCGCTGGTAGGTGTCGATGTAGTTCACGCCCGCGGCGGCGACGTCGACCAGCAGCTCGCCCGGTCCGGGATCGCCGATCCCGACGTCACCGGTCTCCAGCACCTCGGGTCCGCCGGTCCGCCGAATCTGCACTGCCGTGGGCATCCGTGTCTCCTCCTGACGTGGTCTGGTTCACCTCGCACAACCGCGTGGGCCGCGGGATCTTCCCTAAGATGCCGACATGGCTGAAGAGACCGAGGCACCGGCGCCCACCGCCAAGCAGCTCACGACCGCCCGCCGGTTCGTCGCCGAGCACGGCAAGCCGGCGAAGGCCGTCGTGGAGAACATCGGCCGCGCCGGCGCCCGCGTGGTGCTCGTCGGCCAGGACGGCGCGATGGGTGACATCGTCGTCCCGGCCGTGGAAACCGGGCAGAAGCTCGTCGAGGCCGTGGAGGACCTGGAACCGGCCGAGTGGGACGCCGAGACCGTCAACTCCACGCAGATCGGGCCCGGCCACCGTCGCCGGATGGCCGGGCACGCCCTGTAGGAACTAGGAAGCGGGTTCGAGCCGCTTCGCGGCGAGGCGCTCGGCGCGCGGCCACCGCACGTCGTGCGCCCAGCCCAGCTTCTCGAAGATCCAGATCAGCCGCGCCGACACGTCCACCTGCCCGCGCAGCACCCCGTGCCGGGCGCAGGTCGGGTCCGCGTGGTGCGAGTTGTGCCACGACTCGCCCATCGACAGGATCGCCAGCGGCCAGAAGTTCGCCGCCTTGTCCCGGCTGGCGAACGGCCGGTCGCCGATCATGTGGCAGATCGAGTTGACCGACCACGTCACGTGGTGCAGGAACGCGATGCGCACCAGCCCGGCCCAGAAGAACGCGGTCACCGCGCCCCACCACGACCAGCTCAGCAGCCCGCCGAGCAGCGCGGGCAGGCCCAGGCTCAGCACGATCCACAGCCAGAACAGCCGGTTCACGACGCGCAGGTCGTCGTCGGCCAGCAGGTCCGGCGCGAACCGCTCGTAGTTGGTCACCTCACGCTGGAACATCCACCCCATGTGCGCGTGCCAGAAGCCGCGCAGCAGCGCCGCCGGGCTCGTGCCGAACAGCCAGGGGGAGTGCGGATCGCCCTCGCGGTCGGCGAACGCGTGGTGGCGGCGGTGGCTGGCCACCCAGAAGATGACCGACCCCTGCACGGCCATGCTGCCCGCGATCGCCATGGCGACGCGCAGCGGGCGCCCGGTCTTGAACGCGCCGTGCGTGAAGTACCGGTGGTAGCCGACCGTCACCCCGAGGGTGGCGACGACGTAGAAGAACACCGCCAAGCCCAGGTCGAGCCAGGTCAGTCCCCAGCCCCACGCCAGCGGAACGGCGGTGATCAGGGCGAGGAACGGGATCAGCAGGAAGGCTTTGAGCACGATCATCTGACCGGATGACCGGCGATGCGAGATCAGCGGTTTCGTCATGGGTGGCAGTAACCTCTCTCTCCGGCCCCACCGTACGGAGCCGTCTTGGCGAATACCCCCCTCGGGCGTTACTACCGCATGACGGGCGGCGAAAACCCGCCCCAGCCGCGGTCAGCTGCGGGCCGCGGTCAGCTCCGGCTCCCGGGGCGCCGGCCCGTCCGAGGTGACCGGCCCGCGGTCGCGGCAGCCGCACCACAGCGCCGCCGTCGCCACGATCACCAGCGCCGAGCCCAGGACGTGCAGCGACACCAGCGCCTCCGGGATGCCCAGCGCGTACTGCACCGACCCCAGCACACCCTGGGCGAGCGCGACCGCCCACACGATCGCGTACCGCCGCCACACCGCGGCCGGGGTGCCGCCGCGCATCAGCACCAGGCCGAAGACCGCGAGCACGAGCAGGTAGACCACGAGCAGGCCGCCGTGGACCTGGGCGAGGACCTCGATCGGCGCGTCCAGCCGGTGGGTCTCCGGGTCGCCGCCGTGCGGGCCCGCGCCGGTGACCGTGGTGCCGGCGACCAGGATCGCCCACAGCGCCACCACGAGGGTGACCAGCAGCTTCTTCGCCGGCGGCGGGACGAGCCAGCGGGCCGGGCGGTCGCCCTCGTTGAACGCGCGCAGCAGCAGCACCGCCAGCCACACCAGCGGGGTGGAGGCGAGGAAGTGGATCGCGACCGTCCACCATTCGAGCTTCGCGAGCACCGTGATGCCGCCGACCACGGCCTGCAGCACGACCCCGCCGGGCATCGTCCAGGCGAGCCGGACCAGCCGCTTGCGCTCCGGGTGGGCGATCTGCACGCGCCACGCGGCGAGCACCGCCAGCGCGGAGACCAGCACCACCACGACGGTGAGCAGCCGGTTGCCGAACTCGATCCACTGGTTGAGCGTGTCGAACTCGGGGTGCGCGACCGGCACCATGCTGCCCGGGAAGCACTGCGGCCAGGTGGGACAGCCCAGACCCGATCCGGTGACCCGGACGACCGATCCGGTGACCCCGATGCCGGCCTGGGCCACGATCGCGGCGACGGCGATCGCGCGCTGCACCGAGCGCGACGGGTAGGGCAGGCGGGCGATCAGGGAGGTCAGTGCCACGGCAACATCCTAGAGTTATGTCAGTTTTGTCGTTTTCGCGGCCACCGCTGCCGCCAGCACGCCCCACACGGCGAGCACGAGGACCGGGCCGGCGGTGAACTGCCCGTCGACCAGCGCGGCGCGCAGCCCCTCGGCCAGCGCCCCCGAGGGCAGCAGTTCGATGACGGTGGCGGCGGCCGGGGGCAGCGCGGACGGCGCGAGCAGGATGCCGCCCGCCAGCAGCAGCACGAACCACACGATGTTGGCCAGCGCCAGCACCGCCTCCGCGCGCAGCGAGCCGCCGAGCAGCACGCCCAGCGCGCCGAAGCTCAGCGTGCCGAGCACGAGCAGCACCACCGCTTCGGCGATGCCCGCCGCCGACGGCGTCCAGCCGAGGAACGCGGCGACCACGCCGAGCACGACGACCTGCAGCAGCACCACGACCAGCGCCGCGACGATCCGGCCCGCGACCAGCAGCCAGCGCGGGATCGCGGTGGCCGACAAGCGTTTGAGCACGCCGTAGCGGCGGTCGAAGCCGAGCGCGATCGCCTGGCCGGTGAACGCCGAGGACATGACCGCCAGCGCGAAGATCCGCGGCGTCACCCAGTCCACCTTGGACACTCCGGCGAGATCGCCCGCGGGCAGGATGTCCAGCAGCGTCAGGCCGATCAGCAGGGCCAGCGGGATGAGCAGGGTGAGCAGGATCTGCTCGCCGTGCCGCAGCGTGAGGCTGGTCTCCAGCTTCGCGTGGGTGAGCAGCATGCGCGCGCGGCGGCCGGCGCCGGGCGCGGGGGTGAAGGTGCCGGCGGGGAACCGGGCCGGTGCGGTCACGAGCGCAGCTCCCGTCCGGTCAGCTCGAGGAAGACCTCTTCCAGGTCGCGCTTGCCGACGTGCAGCTCCTCGGCCAGCACACCCTGCTGCGCGCACCACGCGGTCACCGTGGACACCACCTGCGGGTTCACCTTCCCGGACACCTGGTAGCTGCCCGGCGCGGACTCCTTGACGTGGTAGCCCTCGGGCAGCGCGGCGGACAGCAGCTCGGTGTCCAGCCCGGCGCGGGCCTTGAACCGCAGCTGCGCGGTGTCGGCGTCGTCGGCGGTCAGCGCGCTGGGCGTGCCCTCGGCGATGACCTTGCCGTGGTCGACGATCACCACGTCGTCGGCCAGCGCCTCGGCCTCCTCCATGAGGTGCGTGGTGAGCAGGACGCTGACACCGTCGGCCCGCAGCGCGCCGAGCAGCTCCCACACCAGGCGGCGGGCCTGTGGGTCCATGCCGGCGGTCGGCTCGTCGAGGAACACCAGCTCCGGCCGTCCGACCAGGGCGCAGGCCAGCGACAGGCGCTGCTGCTGGCCGCCGGACAGGCGCTTGAACGGGGTGCGGCGCGCGGGGGCGAGGCCGAGGACGTCGAGCAGCCACGCGGGGTCGAGCGGGTTGGCGGCGCAGGCGGCGACCAGGCCCAGCATCTCGCCGGCGCGGACGCCGGGGTAGGCGCCGCCGCCCTGCGGCATCACGCCGATGCGGGGGCGCAGCGCGGCGCCGTCGCGGACCGGGTCCAGGCCGAGCACGCGCACCGAGCCGGAGTCGGCGCGGCGGAAGCCTTCGCAGATCTCGACGGTGGTGGTCTTGCCGGCGCCGTTGGGGCCGAGCAGCGCGAGCAGGCGCCCGCGGTCCATCTTGAGGTCCAGGCCGTCGACCGCGGTCTTCGAGCCGTACCGCTTCACCAGCCCGGTGATCTCGACGGCAGGTGTGCTCACGACTGTCAAGCGTACGACCCCGGCTCAGGCCACCGGCTGCGGATCCCTCTTCAGCAGAAGAGGTGCCCTGCGCCACACGACGAGGATCGCGACGGCGACGACGAGAGCCGCGGCCAGGTAGGCCTGCGGCACGACGAACGAGCGGCCGTCGAACGTGCTGCCCGGCGGCGCGGCGAGGAACGCCAGCGCGACGCTGGCGACGCTGGCCGCGACCCGGAAGCGGGAGGTGCCCGCCGCCGCGGCCAGCGGGATGATCGCCCACAGCAGCCACCACGGCTGCATCGCGACGTGCAGCATCATGAAGGCGCCGAGGGAGACGCCGAGCCCGATGATGGGCCGGTAGCGCCAGCGGAAGCTGTCCCAGAGGAACTTGGCCGTGATGAGCCCGGCCAGCGCGGTGCCGGCCGTCTGCAGGATCGAGACCAGCGCGTTGGTGTGGTTGCCCAGGCCGAGCGCGATGCCCAGGACGCCGCCGAGGTTGGCCAGCTCGGCGCTGGGGGAGATCCAGCTGCGAACCAGGCCCGGGGTGTCGAGCGCGCCGACCCAGCCGAAGCCCAGCCCGGTGCCCAGGCACACGGCGACCATCAGGACCGCGAACACGCCGGTGAGCAGCGCCGCGGCGCGCAGCAGGTCGGTGATGCGGCCGTGCCAGCGGCGCGCGATCATCACGCCGAAGAAGCCCAGCGCGATGACCGCGTTGATCTTGATGGCCGCGCCGAGGGTGATGACGGCCGCGCCGAGCACGATGAACAGGAGCTCGCCGCGGGCCAGCGGCGGGGGCGTGTCGCCGCTGATGCGCACCGGGATCCGCCGGATGCCCAGTTCCAGGCCGGCGACCATGAGGCCGATGCCGAGGGCCTCGTTGTGCGCGCCGGCGACCAGGTGGAACAGGACGAGCGGGTTGGCGGCGCCCAGCCACAGCGCGGTGGCCGGTTCGACGCCGAAGCGCTGCGCCAGGCGCGGCAGGGCCCAGATGATGAGGGCGACGCCGGCCAGGGCGAGCGCGCGCTGCAGCAGCACCCCGGCGACGATGTTGTCGCCGACGATCGCGGAGATCCAGCTGCCCAGCTTGAGGAACAGGGGGCCGTAGGGGGCCGGGGTCTCGCGCCACATGTTGGAGACGCCGCTGGTGAGCGGGTCGGCGACGCCGAGGGCCTGCGCGGGGCCCAGCGAGTAGGGGTCCATGCCGCGGTGCACGATCTCGCTCTGCGCCAGGTAGCTGTAGACGTCGCGGGAGAACAGCGGCGGGATGAACATCAGCGGCGTCAGCCACATGACGAGGGTGCGGGTGAGCTGCGCCCGGCTGGCGAGCCTGGTGCGCCCGGGCCGCGCGAACCGCCCGAGCAGCAGCCAGCCGATGACGAGCATGCCCATGCCGGCGAAGCAGATGGCCAGCGAGACGGTGGGGATGCGGGAGAAGAGGCGCAGGACGGGCAGGTCCTGGACCGGGTTGAGCACCGGGGCGGCCCCGGCGCCCAGCGAGCCCAGCGCGAGGAGCAAGGCGCCGACCGTGCCCAGGCGGCGGATGATGTCGAGCGCGCGCAGTTCGCGCTGTTCCAGGGGCCCGGCCTCGGGGGGCCGCACCGGGGACAGCGGTACCGCCACCGCACCGCCACCGGTGCTCTGCTCGCCCAATGCCACACGGAGAGGGTATCGACGCCGTGAAGGACGTCTGTGAAGGGCGGTGACCGGCGCTGATCACGACGGCGGGTAGGGGAGCGGGGATGGGTTGTTGCGGCGGTGGGCCGGAGGGGGCTGCCGGGTGGACGCGCGGGGATGCGAGGGAGCTTCGGAGGCCCGCGAGGGGCGTTCTCGCACGGCGACGACTGGGCCTCTCGCCCGGCGGCGACTGGCCTTCTCGCACGGCGACGACTGGGCCTCTCGCCCGGCGGCGAGGGGCCTTCTCGCGCGGCGACGGCTGGCCTTCTCGCGCGGGCGATGGCTGGCCCTCTCGTGCGGGGATGGCTGGCCTTCTCGTGCGGCGGCTGGCCCCCTCGTGCGGCGATGACTGGCTCTCTCGCACGGCGGCGGCTGGCTCTCTCGCGCGGTGACGGGTGGCCCTCTGGCGCTGAAGCGGCTGGCCCTCTCGTGCGCCGCGGGCAGGCCCGTCGCGGTCATGGTCGGTCTCTTCGCGCGGTGGCGGATGGTCATCTCGTGCCGCCATGACTGGCCCTCTCGCGCACCGCCGCGCGATTGGTCCACTCGCGCGGCGACGATCGGTCCACTCGCGCGCCCACGACTGGCCGCCCGACCCGCCGCCGCCCACCGGAGCGACCCGCCGCGACCCCGCCAAACCTGCCGCCAACCAGCGCGGATACGTGAGCCCGGTCACCGGCAGTTGACCTATCTTTGCCTCCCGCCCCGAAATACGACACACTTGTGTTGTGAAAAACAGCGGACCCACCCAGCACCAGGCCGGCGCGAGCCGTCCCGGCGCCGTGGCGTCCGCTCAGGCCACCCCCGGTCAGCCGGACCAGGCCGCCACGGCGCACGCCGCCACGGCGGTCCAGCCCACCCCTGGCCGCCTGGCTCACGCCACCCCGGCCGAGGCCACCCCGGCACACCAGCCGGCGCCAGCCGAGGCCACCCCGGGCCACGCCACCCCGGCACACCACCCCGTGCCGGTCCAGGCCACCCCCGAAGGACGCACCCGCCACGAGGTCGCCCGCCTCCTGCTGGAGGACGGCCCCATGACGGCGGGTGTCGTCGCCGAGCGGCTGGGTCTCACCCCGGCCGCCGTGCGGCGTCACCTGGACGCCCTGGTCGCCGACGGGGAGGCCGAGACGCGGGACGCGCCCCGGCGCGGTCCGCGCGGCCGGGGCCGCCCGGCCAAGCTCTTCCTGCTCACCGAAACCGGGCGGGCGCGGTTCGGGCACGCCTACGACGACCTCGCGGTCGCTGCCATCCGGTTCCTCGCCGAGCACGCGGGCGAGGACGCGGTGCGGGCGTTCGCGGAGCGGCGGGTGGCCGCCCTGGTCGAGCCGCACCGCGCCGCGGTCAACGCGGCCGACGGCCCGGCCCACCGGGCGGAGGCCCTGGCCGCCGCCCTGACCAGGGAAGGCTACGCTGCGTCCACCCGCCAGGTGGGTGCATCGGCCACCGGTGCCGGCGCGCAACTGTGCCAGCACCACTGCCCGGTCGCCCACGTCGCCGCTGAGTTCCCGCAGCTGTGCGAGGCGGAGACCGAGGCGTTCGCCAAGCTGCTGGGCACCCACGTCCAGCGGCTGGCGACCATCGCACGCGGTGACGCCGCGTGCACGACACACGTCCCTGCGGAAAATCCGCCGGGTCTGCAAGCGAAAGCTCCGGACGGAGGGGAACGCGAATGACTGCCGCTGCCGAGCAGCGCAATCCCACCACGACGCCGCTGTCCCAGGAAGAGACCATCGAGTCCCTGGGCAACTACGCGTTCGGGTGGGCCGACCCGGATGCCGCGGGGGCCAGCGCCCGCCGCGGGCTCAACGCCGACGTCGTTGCCGACATCTCCGCGAAGAAGAACGAGCCGGAGTGGATGCTCGAGGCGCGCCAGAAGGCGCTGAAGCTCTTCGAGCGCAAGCCCATGCCGAACTGGGGCGCGGACCTGTCGGGCATCGACTTCGACAACATCAAGTACTTCGTCCGCTCCACCGAGCAGCAGGCCACCAGCTGGGACGAGCTGCCCGAGGACATCAAGAACACCTACGACAAGCTGGGCATCCCGGAGGCGGAGAAGCAGCGCCTGATCGCCGGCGTCGCGGCCCAGTACGAGTCGGAGGTCGTCTACCACAAGATCCGCGAGGACCTCGAGGCCCAGGGCGTCATCTTCCTGGACACCGACACCGGCCTCAAGGAGCACCCGGAGCTGTTCCGGGAGTACTTCGGCTCGGTCATCCCGGCCGGTGACAACAAGTTCTCCGCGCTGAACACCGCGGTGTGGTCCGGCGGGTCGTTCATCTACGTGCCGCCGGGCGTGCACGTGGACATCCCGCTGCAGGCCTACTTCCGGATCAACACCGAGAACATGGGCCAGTTCGAGCGCACGCTGATCATCGTCGACGAGGGTGCCTACGTGCACTACGTCGAGGGCTGCACCGCGCCGATCTACAAGTCCGACTCGCTGCACTCGGCCGTCGTCGAGATCATCGTGAAGAAGGGCGGCCGCTGCCGCTACACGACGATCCAGAACTGGTCGAACAACGTCTACAACCTGGTCACCAAGCGCGCCAAGTGCGAAGAGGGCGCGACCATGGAGTGGATCGACGGCAACATCGGCTCCAAGGTGACCATGAAGTACCCGTCGGTCTTCCTGATGGGTGAGCACGCCAAGGGCGAGGTCCTGTCGATCGCCTTCGCGGGCGAGGGCCAGCACCAGGACGCCGGCGCGAAGATGGAGCACCTGGCGCCGCACACCTCCTCGACGATCGTGTCGAAGTCGGTGGCGCGCGGCGGCGGCCGCACCTCCTACCGCGGCCTGGTGAAGGTGGCCAAGCGGGCGCACCACTCCGCCTCCACGGTGAAGTGCGACGCGCTGCTGGTCGACACCATCTCCCGCTCGGACACCTACCCCTACGTCGACATCCGCAACGACGAGGTGTCGATGGGCCACGAGGCCACGGTGTCCAAGGTCTCCGAGGACCAGCTGTTCTACCTGATGTCGCGCGGTCTCACCGAGGACGAGGCCATGGCGATGGTCGTGCGCGGGTTCGTCGAGCCCATCGCGCGCGAGCTGCCCATGGAGTACGCGCTCGAGCTGAACCGCCTGATCGAACTGCAGATGGAAGGAGCCGTCGGCTGACATGACGGTGGCTGCTGAAAACACCGCTGCCGCTGCGGAGGCCGTCGTTCCGGCGGCCTCCCGCGCGGAGCGCTTCACCGGGTACGACGTCGCCGCCTTCGAGGTCCCCAGCGGCCGCGAGGAGAACTGGCGTTTCACCCCGATGAAGCGCCTGCGCGGGCTGCACGACGGCACCGCGACGGCCTCCGGCGAGGTCAAGGTCGACGTCGACGCCGCCCCCGAGGTGCGCGTGGAGACCGTCGGCCGCGAGGACGAGCGCCTCGGCCAGGCCGGCGTCCCGAGCGACCGCATCGCGGCGCAGGCGTACAGCTCGTTCGCCGCGGCGACGCTGGTGACCCTGCCCAAGGAGACCCGCGCGTCCAAGCCGACCGTGCTGCGGCTGACCGGCCCGGGCGAGGGCAACACCGCCTACGGGCACGTGCAGGTGCGCGCCGAGGCCTACGCCGAGGGCGTGGTCGTGCTCGACCACCTCGGCTCCGGCACCTACGCCGACAACGTCGAGTTCGTCGTCGGCGAGGGCGCGAAGCTCACCGTGGTCAGCGTCCAGGACTGGGCCGACGACGCGGTGCACGTCTCCGAACAGCACCTCAAGCTGGGCAAGGACGCCACGGTCAAGCACATCGTGGTCACCCTGGGTGGCGACCTGGTGCGCGTCTCGTCCACCGCGACGTTCGCCGACCGCGGCGGCGACGTGGAGATGCTGGGCCTGTACTTCGCCGACGCCGGCCAGCACCAGGAGCACCGTCTGTTCGTCGACCACGCGGTCCCGTACTGCAAGTCGAACGTGATGTACAAGGGCGCGCTGCAGGGCGACGACGCCCACGCGGTGTGGATCGGCGACGTGCTGATCCGGGCCGCGGCCGAGGGCACCGAGACCTACGAGCTCAACCGCAACCTGGTGCTCACCACGGGTGCGCGCGCCGACTCGGTGCCGAACCTGGAGATCGAGACCGGGGAGATCGCCGGCGCCGGGCACGCGAGCGCCACGGGAAGGTTCGACGACGAGCAGTTGTTCTACCTGCAGTCGCGCGGGATCGAACAGGAGCAGGCGCGGCGGCTGGTCGTCCGCGGCTTCTTCCACGAGATCCTGATGAAGATCGACGTTCCCGAGGTCCGCGAGCGCCTGGCCGAGGCGATCGAGGCCGAACTCGAAGCCGTCGGCAGCTGAGCCCCTCCTTCCACCACGAGAGACAGAGACGAAACAAGGCCATGGCCACACTGGAAATCAAGGACCTGCACGCGAGCGTCACCACCGACGAGGGCGCCAAGGAGATCCTCAAGGGCGTCGACCTGACGATCCGCTCGGGTGAGACGCACGCGATCATGGGCCCCAACGGCTCGGGCAAGTCGACCCTGTCCTACGCGATCGCCGGCCACCCCAAGTACGAGGTGACCTCCGGCGAGGTGCTGCTGGACGGCGAGAACGTGCTGGAGATGTCGGTTGACGAGCGCGCGCGTGCCGGGCTGTTCCTGGCGATGCAGTACCCGGTCGAGGTCCCGGGCGTGTCGATGTCGAACTTCCTCCGCACCGCGGCCACTGCCGTGCGCGGCGAGGCGCCGAAGCTGCGCCACTGGGTCAAGGAAGTCAAGGACGAGATGGCCAAGCTGGAGATCTCGCCCGAGTTCGCCGAGCGCAGCGTCAACGAGGGCTTCTCCGGCGGGGAGAAGAAGCGCCACGAGATCCTGCAGCTGGCGCTGCTCAAGCCGAAGATCGCGATCCTCGACGAGACCGACTCGGGCCTGGACGTCGACGCGCTGCGGATCGTCTCCGAGGGCGTCAACGAGTACAAGGCCAACAACGAGGTCGGCGTCATGCTGATCACGCACTACACGCGGATCCTGCGCCACATCACGCCCGACTTCGTGCACGTCTTCGCCGACGGCAGGGTCGTCGAGTCCGGCGGCAAGGAGCTGGCGGACGAGCTGGAGGAGAACGGCTACGTCAAGTACACCGGCAAGAAGGAAGCCGCGGCGGTCTGACGTTGTCGTACCTCCTGAACTGACACCGCGAGAGAGGAGTTGGCGCGCATGACCACCACAGCCGCGGCCAACACGCCTTTGGACGTCGCTGCCCTGCGCGCCGACTTCCCCATCCTGTCGCGCACCGTGCGCGACGGGAAACCCTTGGTGTACCTGGACTCCGGCGCGACCTCGCAGCGGCCCACGCAGGTGCTGGACGCCGAGCGCCGGTTCCTGGAGACCTCGAACGCGGCGGTGCACCGCGGCGCGCACCAGCTCGCCGAGGAAGCCACCGACGCCTACGAGTACGCCCGTGCCCGCACCGGCGAGTTCGTCGGCGCGGACCCGGGCGAGCTGGTGTTCACCAAGAACGCCACCGAGGGCATCAACCTCGTCGCGTACGCGATGAGCAACGCGGCCACTGCGGGCCCGGAGGCCGAGCGGTTCCGCATCGGGCCGGGCGACGAGATCGTCATCACCGCGATGGAGCACCACGCGAACCTGGTGCCGTGGCAGCAGCTGTGCCAGCGCACCGGCGCGACGCTGCGGTGGTTCGACCTCACTGACACGTTCCGGCTGGACCTGTCCAACCTGGACGAACTGGTCAACGAGCGCACCAAGATCGTCGCGTTCGCGCACCAGTCCAACGTGCTCGGCACCATCAACCCGGTGGAGCCGATCGTGCGGCGGGCCCGCGAGGTGGGCGCGCTGACGCTGCTGGACGCCTGCCAGTCGGTGCCGCACTTCCCGGTCGACTTCCACGCCCTGGGCGTGGACTTCGCGGTGTTCTCCGGGCACAAGATGCTGGCGCCGTCCGGCATCGGCGTGCTCTACGGGCGCCGGGAGCTGCTCGAAGCGATGCCGCCGTTCCTCACCGGCGGGTCGATGATCGAGCTGGTCACGCTGGAGCGCACCACGTTCGCGCCGCCGCCGCAGAAGTTCGAGGCCGGAGTGCCGATGACCTCGCAGGCCGTCGGGCTCGGCGCCGCGGTGGACTACCTGACCGCGATCGGCATGGACCGGGTGGCCGCGCACGAGCACGTGCTCGTCGAGGCCGCGCTGGCCGGGATCGCCGAGATCCCCGGCGTCCGGCTGATCGGGCCGGGCGACTCCGCCGACCGCGGCGCGACCGTCGCGTTCGTCGTCGACGGCGTGCACCCGCACGACGCCGGCCAGGTGCTGGACAGCCTGGGCATCGCCGTGCGCGTGGGGCACCACTGCGCGTGGCCGCTGCACCGGGTCTGCCAGGTGCCCGCCACCGTGCGGGCGACGTTCTACCTCTACAACGATCTGTCCGAAGTGGACGCGCTGATGGGCGGGATCCGCGAGGCGCAGAAGTTCTTCGGGGTGGCGTAGGTGAACCTGGAGAGCATGTACCAGGAGATCATCCTGGACCACTACAAGAACCCGCACGGCCACGGCCTGCGGGAGCCTTTCGACGCGGAGTCGTTCCAGGTCAACCCGACCTGCGGCGACGAGATCACCCTGCGCGTGAAGGTGGAGGGCGACAA
This sequence comes from Amycolatopsis thermalba, assembly GCF_023376025.1. NCBI lineage: Bacteria > Bacillati > Actinomycetota > Actinomycetes > Pseudonocardiales > Pseudonocardiaceae > Amycolatopsis > Amycolatopsis thermalba. The sequence goes on along the minus strand of NZ_CP091196.1, from coordinate 4,774,292 downwards.
GGTCGCCGACGTCTCCTACGAGGGGCAGGGCTGCTCGATCAGCCAGGCGTCCGCGTCGGTGCTGACCGATCTGGTGACCGGTCACACCGTGTCGGAGGCACTGTCCACGATGGACACCTTCGTGGAGATGATGCAGAGTCGCGGCCAGATCGAGCCGGACGAGGATGTGCTGGAGGACGCGGTCGCCTTCGCCGGGGTGTCGAAGTACCCGGCGCGGGTGAAGTGCGCCCTGCTGGGCTGGATGGCGTTCAAGGATGCGCTGACCCGCACGAACGGAGCCGAGAAGTGACCGAGGAGCAGACGCGCGAGGGCCGCACCGCGGAGGACCTGCCCGAGCAGGCGCAGCCGCCGGCCGCGGACGTGGCCAAGATCGAGGACATCGAGGAGGCCATGCGGGACGTCGTGGACCCCGAGCTCGGCATCAACGTGGTCGACCTCGGGCTGGTCTACGACATCCGCGTGGAGCCGGACAACACCGCGACGATCGACATGACGCTGACGTCGGCGGCCTGCCCGCTGACCGACGTGATCGAGGACCAGACGGCCTCGGTGCTGGTCGGCCAGGCCGGCGTGGTGAAGGACTTCCGGATCAACTGGGTCTGGATGCCGCCGTGGGGCCCGGAAAAGATCACCGACGACGGCCGGGAGCAGCTCCGCGCGCTCGGCTTCACCGTCTAGACCGCCACCGTCGCCTGCGGAACACCGCCGCCGCACTCGGGCCCGTTCGGGTACACGAGCTGCGCGGCGGTGTTCTGCGTCGTGCGGCCCACTTCGCCGCCGCTCGCGTTCGTCAGGACGACCGTGACTTCGTAGGGTCCCTCGCGTAGATCGTGGATCGGGACGAAGCCGTACCAGCCGCCGGTTTCCCGCAGCTCCACCGAACAGGAGTCCTCCGGGCCGGTGCCGGTGCACGTCTGCGGTCCCGGTGTGGTCGCGGGGAAGACCGGCGTTTCCCCGGTCCGGCAGGCGCCGTCCCGGCAGACGGTGACCGTCGCCGCGGCGACCGTCCGCCCCGGCCGCGGCTCGACGTCCAGGCTGATCCCCGGCACCGCGCCGATCATCGTGCACGCGCGACCGCCCGCGGCACCCTCCGACGCGCCACAGGCCGTCAGCACAGCGATTCCGAGCGCCACCACCGGCAACATCCGCATACCGGACAGACGGACCGCGGCCGCCTCCGGTTGCATGGATAACGACCTATCCGGCGCGGCTCAAGCCGACCTGGCCCGCCGGCCGCTGCTCCGGCAGCGCGTGCCGCGACCGGCCGCGCAGCACCTCGACCCGCTCGGAGCCCGGGCGGCCCAGCACCCAGCTCGACCCCGGCACCGCCTTCGCCTGCTTCTTCAGCGGCGCCAGCAGCCGCGACGCCTCCCGGTAGGACTCGATCGTCGCCGTGGCGCAGACCAGCGTCGCCAGCGACACGGTCACCGGCATGCCCTCCGCCGTCCACGGCGTATCCAGCAGCGCGCCCGCGATCGTGCCGATCTCGTCCACGTCGCAGGCGATCAGGAAGTCGTCGCCGCCGACGTGGCTCACCACCATCCGCGGCAGCCGCGACGCCAGATCGGTCAGGGTGCGGCCGATCGCGCGGATCAGGTCGTCCCCGGCGGCGAAACCGGCGTTGTCGTTGACCGCCTTGAACGAGTCGACGTCCAGCCACGCCGCGACGAACGCCTCCCGGCTGCCGATCCGCCGGTCCACGTCCCGCGCCACCGTGTCGCTGCCGGGCAGCCGGGTCAGCGGGTTCAGCGCTGCCGCCTCCTCGACCTTCGCCTCGGCCACGCCGCGCACCACCTCGGTCACCAGCACCACACCCAGGCAGCGGCCCGCGTCGTCGACCACCACCACGTCGTCGCCGGTGCGGCCCCAGTCCGCGTCGGTCACCAGCTCCAGCAGCTCCAGCGCCCCGGCATCGGCGTGGATGGTGTGCGGGGTGTCCGCCAGCCGCTCCGCGCTGCGCTTGGCGTGCAGCGCGTGCCCGTACGGGCCGGTCACCGACACCAGGAACCGGGTGCGGTCGATCGACCACCGCGGGCGGCCCTCGTCGTCGATCCCGACGATGCCGCTCGGCGCGTCGCCCGCCGCCAGCGCGGTGCGCACGTCGTCGCAGGTCGCGTCGTGCGGCAGGGTGCTAGCCGGGCGCAGGAAGTCCCGCACCCGCGGCGTGGTGAGCGGCCCCGGTGTGAGGCGCTCCGCCGGGTCCGGGATCGCCGGGGTCAGCAGGTGCCCCAGGTTCACCCCGTCCCGGGCGGGGGCGAACAGGTTGCCCTGAGCGATGCGCACCCCCAGGCGGCGCACCGCTGCCAGCTGCGCTTCGGTCTCGATCCCGGTCGCGACCAGCCGCGCGCCGGTCCGGGCCGTGAAGTGCAGCAGGGATTCGACGACCGCGACCGAGCCGGCGTCACCGGGCAGCCCGCGCAGCACGCTGCGGTCGAGTTTGAGCACGTCCACCGGCGCCGCCGCGAGCATCGCGAACGGCAGGTCGCCGCGGCCGAGACCGTCCAGCGCCAGCCGGAACCCCAGCTCGCCGAGCCGGTACAGGCCGGCGAGCAGCTGCTCGGGCCACACCGAGCAGAACGGCGGCCCGACCTCCAGCACCACCTCGCGCGGCCGCCTGCCGGCGCGGGCGAGGGCGTCGAGCAGCGGATCGACCGAGGCCGCCGACGCCGTGGCCGCGGTGACGTTGAGGTGCAGCGGCAGCAGGGTCTGCTGGTCGGCCTCCGCGCGGACGGCGTCGCACGCCAGCGCGATGTCGGTCTCCACCAGGCGCCGTTCGCGGCGGGCGGTGTCGAGCAGTTCGTGCACGGACCCCTCGGCGGGGCGGGCCAGCGCTTCGAGCGCGACCATGCCGCCGGTGTTGAGGCTGTAGAGCGGCTGGAAGGCGAACCGGACTGGGCGCACGGACCGATCTTCGCTGGTGAGGTGGCTGTTGTGAAAGAGATGTCGACTGATGTTCACCTCGGGGGCGGGCAGCGTACTCCCACGCGGGCCGGGGCGGGACGGATACGGTGATGCGCATGGAACCCGATCCGCGGACGATACGCCGGGAGAACGCCCGGGAACCGGCCTGGTCCGATCTGGCCGACAACCCCTTCCGGGCCGACCGGGACCGCATCGTGGTGTCGCCGTTCTTCGCCCGGCTCGGCGGCGTGACCCAGGTGGTCAGCGCGGCCGGGTCCGGTCTGCTGCACAACCGGCTCACCCACAGCCTCAAGGTCGCGCAGGTCGCGCGCGCCATCTCGGAGCGGCTGCTGTCCTCGGTGGACTCGGCGGAGCTGATCGGCAAGCTGGGCGGGCTCGACCCGGACGTCGCCGAGGCCGCCGCGCTGGCCCACGACCTCGGGCACCCGCCGTTCGGGCACCTGGGGGAGCAGGTGCTGGACCGCATCGCGCGGCACCGGTTCTCGCTGCCGGACGGGTTCGAGGGCAACGCGCAGACGTTCCGGATCATCACCACGACCGACGTCCGCGGGCCGGCCGCCGTCGGGCTGGACCTCACCGCGGCCGTGCGGGCGGCGGTGCTGAAGTACCCGTGGGCGCGCCTGCACTGGCCGGACCCGCACCCGGCGGCGATGCGCATCCCGCCGCGGGGCGCGGCCGAGCCGGACGAGGCGCCGGGCACCGGGTCGAGCAAGTTCTCCGCCTACTGCACCGAGCTGGACGACGTGGTCGCGGCGCGCCGGCCGTTCGCCGGGCGGATCGAGCCGTGGCAGCAGACCGTCGAGGCGTCGGTGATGGACACCGCCGACGACCTCGCCTACGCGATCCACGACATCCAGGACTTCCACCGCATCGGGGTGCTGCAGCACGCGCCGGTGGCGGCCGAGCTGGGGGAGTGGCTCGATCACGCGGTCGAGCTGGCCGGGCTGGACAACGCGACGCTCGCCGCGCAGATCCGCCGCCCCGGGCGGTCGCTGGAGCAGCTGCGGCGCCGCATGCACGCCAAGGACGCCTGGATCGTCGACGACGACGCGTTCGCCCACGCGGTGTCCCGGATCCGGGCCGAGCTGGTCGACGGCCTGCTGGGCGAGCCCTTCGACGGCTCGATCGAGGCGGAGCAGGCGACGGCGGCGTTTTCCGCCCGGTGGACGCATCGCCTGGTGGACGGGGTGATCGTGCTGCCGTCGCCGTCCACGCGGGCCGGGCACGTGTCGCTGCGGACCGCCCAGTGGCACGAGGTGCAGGTGCTGAAGTTCGTGCACCGGCGGTTCGTGCTGCTGCGCCCCGAGCTGGCCCTGCATCAGCGGGGACAGGCGTCGCTGCTGACGACGCTGGTCGACGCGCTGGACGCGTGGCTCGCCGACCGGGACGAGGTGTCGCGGTTGCCACGCCGCCTGTACGACCTGGTGGAGCTGGCGCAGTCGGAGTTCGAGGGGCTGGCCCGGAACGCGCCCGAGCTGCTGGTCGGAGCCACCGGCGAGCCGGTCGCCGGGGCGGACGCGATCCGGGGCCTGGCGAGGGGCCGCGCGGTGATCGACTTCGTGTCGTCGCTGACGGACAAGCAGGCGGTCAGCCTGCTGGAGGCGCTGTCGGGCCGGTCCGGGCAGCCGTGGTCGGACTCGTTCGTGCTCTGAGCGGCACCCGGCAACGAACCGCCGGCCGGCAACGCGAGTGGACCGTTCGGCGCCGTAGGTGCCCTCCGCCCGTAGGGCGGACTCCTCGCCTGCCGACGGGGGCGCGGCTCTAAAGATCAAAAGATGTCCTCGCCGGACGGGCAGGCTCCGGGATGACGGGGGACCGTTGTCAGCTCGCCTCGGGCAGGTGGTCGCTGGGTGGTCATCCCGTCGCCATCCGGTTTGGGTGTATCACTTTGAGCCAGGCCCGCAAGGTTGCGTTGTCGGGCGGCGGTGGGCGGCCTGGGTTGCGGGCCTGGCTCAAAGTGATCGTTGCGGTGTCAGGCGACGGGATGACCACCCAGCTTCACTGGTGCTGCGGGTGAGGCCCGCCACCGTGGGGAAAATCCCTCGACAGCGGTCCGTACACTGGGTTCGTGGACGTCCAGTTGGAGTAGCTCCGGGCCGCCTGTGCAGCAGGCCCGTCGATGCCACCTGTCCACCCCCGAAACCGGGAGTTTCCTTGATCACGGCCACCGGCCTCGAACTGCGCGCCGGGTCGCGCATTCTGCTCTCCGACACCACCCTGCGCATCCAGCCGGGCGATCGCATCGGCCTGGTGGGGCGCAACGGCGCCGGCAAGACGACCACCCTGAAGGTCCTCGCCGGCGAGGGTGAGCCCTACGCGGGCGAGGTCCGCCGCGGCAGCGAGCTCGGCTACCTGCCCCAGGACCCCCGCGAGGGTGACCTGTCCGTCCCCGCCAAGGACCGCGTCCTGTCCGCCCGCGGCCTCGACACCCTCCTGCGCGACATGGAGAAGGCCCAGACCGCCATGTCCGAGCTGGTCGACGACGCCGAGCGGGACAAGGCGATCCGCCGCTACGGTCGCCTCGAGGAGCGCTTCGCCTCCCTCGGCGGGTACGCCGCGGAGAGCGAGGCCGCCCGCATCTGCGCCAACCTCGGCCTCGCCGACCGCGTCCTCACCCAGCCGCTGCGCACCCTCTCCGGTGGCCAGCGCCGCCGCGTCGAGCTGGCCCGCATCCTGTTCGCCGCCTCCGACGTGGGCGCCTCCGGCCGCTCGGACACGATCCTGCTGCTCGACGAGCCCACCAACCACCTCGACGCCGACTCGATCAACTGGCTGCGCGGCTTCCTCAAGGGCCACGAGGGCGGCCTCGTGGTGATCAGCCACGACGTCGACCTGCTGGCCGAGGTCGTGAACAAGGTCTGGTTCCTCGACGCCACCCGCGCCGAGCTGGACACCTACAACATGACCTGGAACCGCTACCTCGAGGCGCGCGCCACCGACGAGAAGCGCCGCCGCCGCGAGCGGGCCAACGCCGAGAAGAAGGCCTCCGCCCTGCAGGCCCAGGCCGCGAAGCTCGGCGCGAAGGCCACCAAGGCCGTCGCGGCGAAGAACATGGCCCGCCGCGCCGAGCAGATGCTCGCCGGGCTCGACGAGCAGCGCCAGGCCGACAAGGTCGCGCACATCAAGTTCCCGGCCCCGGCCCCGTGCGGGCGCACCCCGCTCACCGCCGAGGGACTGTCCAAATCGTACGGCTCGCTGGAGATCTTCACCGGCGTCGACCTCGCGATCGACCGCGGCACCAAGGTCGTCGTGCTCGGCCTCAACGGTGCAGGCAAGACCACCCTGCTGCGCCTGCTGGGCGGCATGGAAAAGCCGGACACCGGACGCGTCGAGCCCGGCCACGGCCTGCGCCTGGGCTACTACGCGCAGGAACACGAGACGCTCGACCACGACGCCAGCGTGTGGGAGAACATCCGCCACCTCGCCCCGGACACCGGCGCGCAGGAGCTGCGGAACCTGCTGGGCTCGTTCCTGTTCACCGGCGAGCAGCTGGACCAGCCGGCCGGCACCCTCTCCGGCGGCGAGAAGACCCGGCTCGCGCTCGCGGGCCTGGTGTCCAGCGCCGCCAACGTCCTGCTGCTCGACGAGCCGACCAACAACCTGGACCCGGCCAGCCGCGAGCAGGTGCTCAACGCCTTGCGCAGCTACACCGGCGCCGTCGTCCTGGTGACCCACGACCCGGGCGCCGTCGAGGCCCTCGAACCCGAGCGGGTGATCCTGTTGCCCGACGGCACGGAGGATCACTGGTCGGATGATTACTTGGAACTCGTCCAGTTGGCGTGACGTAAACAAAGGGCTGATTGCTTAGTTGGACTAGGCAACCACCTGGAATGGCGCAATTTTTCCGCCATTGGGCAGGTTTTTCGCCGCTCGTCTGGCAAATTCGCGGTTCGTGTTCGATCATTGCGTGACGAGGCCCACCGTGGCCTGCCAACGCGATCTGGTGGAAGGCGGAACGACGTGGCTGACCTGAAGAAGGGCGCGCGGATCACCGGCAGTACGCGCGACAAGCTTGCCGCTGACCTGAAGAAGAAATATGAGAAGGGTGCGAGTATTCGGGCCCTGGCCGAGTCGACCGGACGCTCGTACGGTTTTGTGCACCGCGTGCTTTCCGAATCCGGTGTGCAGTTGCGCGGGCGCGGCGGGGCGACGCGCGCTAAGAAGAAGTAGGCCGGGGGTCCCCGGCCTCGGCACGGCGGAAGCACAACATCGCACCGAGGAGCACGCACGGGTACACCAGGTATCCGAAGCGCGTCGCGGGCGTCAGGAGGGTGAAGGCCCCCAGGCCCACGGCGATGCGCCACAACGCGTCCGATCCGGCCACGGGCGGACGCCGCAGCAACCAGACGAGGATCGCGGCAGCGGCGCCGGCGAGCAGGACGAACGCGGCCACCTTCCCGGCCGGTCCGGTACTGGCGATGAGGTAGCCCGGCAACGGGCTCGCCGCCGGTGACGTCACCTGGCCCAGGCCGGCCGGGAACCGGATCACGTGCTCGACGAACGCCCGCGGGTTCACCAGGAACACGGGGACGTTGAGCACCGCGCACGCGAGCACCGTCGTGGCGAGGAAGCGCGCCAGGGCCCTGCCGCCCAGGCGGGCGAAGACGAGCACGGCCAGCACCACGGCGGCCGGTGCCACGATGAGCTTCGCGCTGATCACCAGCGCGAGCACGATCGCGCTCGCCACCGGGCGGTCCCGGGCCGCGAGCGCGGCCGCGACCAGCATGAGACCGACGATCGCCAGGTCCGGCCCGGCGACCGCCCAGGTCAGCGCGGTGAGCGGGCAGGCCATGGCGAACTGCGCGGCGCGCACCGGAACCCGCGGGGTGCGCGACAGCCGGATCGTCAGCCACGCGCACACGCACGCGGTCAGGGCGAACACCAGCCGCGCGTCGGTGAGGGCGTCGGCGACCGGGCTCCCGCCGAACAGGGCGCGCGGCAGCCCGAACACGGCCATCACCGGGCCGTAGGGGGTGTAGTCGTTGACCTCAGGCGCCCGGGTGAGCGCCTCGACGTCCACGTACGGCGTGCCGTTGTCCAGCAGCAGGCTCGCCGACCGCTCGATCACCCACACCTCGGGCTGCGCGCTCCAGGAGAACGGCGTGTACAGCCAGTCCGTGCCGGTCAGCCGCCGGATCACCAGGACGGTCAGGGGCAGCAGCATCGACAGCACGCCGATGCCGGCCAGGCCCACCCAGCGGGAGCGCAGCAGCCCGGCCCGGCGGCGCGTGGCCATCAGCCAGCCGGTGTGGGCGGCGGCGAAGGCGTAGCCGAACGCCGCGCACGATCCCCAGATGCGGAAGCCGTAGAACTCGCCTGTGATCGCCAGCGCGATCGCGTAGACGGTGCAGCCGAGGTAGAAGACCAGGTCGACGGTCAGCGGGTGGGTGGCGAGCAGCGCGCGCCACCGGTCGAGTGCGGGAGCCGGCGGACGCACCGCGGTGTGCTCAGTGGTCATCGCGGGCCGCCGGGTGATCCGGCACCGGTTTCGTCCCTCCCCATGGGCAAAGGTTACCGAGGGCGGAATCGGCGGCGACCTCCGGGAAGCTTTTGGTGTCCGGCCGCGTTGGCCTGGAGGTCTCCGGGGTAGACCTCAAGCATTGTCGAAGTTTTAGGGTGGGCGGCGTGGACAACACCTGGTCGTTGATGAGTTCGGCGATGCGCGCCGCGGACGCGCCGAAGGGCCTCGCGCCCGGCACGATCCGCCGGGTGGCGCGCTTCGCCCGGCCGTACTGGCGCAGCCTGCTGGTCTTCCTGGCGCTGACCGTGGTGTCGGCGGTGGTCGCGGTCAGCACGCCGGTGCTGGCCGGCAAGGTCGTGGACACGATCGTCGGCGGCAAGGACTCCGGGCTCGTCGTGCTGCTGGCGGTGATCGTGGCCGGGCTGGCGGTCGCCGACGCCGGGTTCGGCCTGGTCGAGCGCTGGTTGTCGGCCCGCATCGGTGAGGGGCTGATCTACGACCTGCGCCGCGCGGTGTTCGAGCACGTGCAGCGGATGCCGATCGCGTTCTTCACCCGCACGCGCACCGGCGCGCTGGTCAGCCGTCTGAACAATGACGTGATCGGCGCGCAGCGGACCTTCACCGCGACCCTGTCCGGCCTGGTCACCAACGTGATCCAGCTGGTCCTCTCGCTCGCGGTGATGGTGACGTTGTCCTGGCAGGTGACGCTGCTGGCGCTGGTGCTGCTGCCGGTGTTCGTGCTCCCGGCGCAGCGCATCGGCCGCCGGATGGCCGACCTGCAGCGCGAGTCCGCCCAGCTCAACGCGGGGATGACCACGCAGATGACCGAGCGGTTCTCCGCGCCCGGCGCGACGCTGGTCAAGCTGTTCGGGCGGCCGCGGCGGGAGGCCGAGGACTTCGGCGCCCGCGCCGGGCGGGTGCGGGACATCGGGGTGCGCACCGCGATGCTCACCCGCTGGTTCATGACCAGCCTGACCCTGGTGTCGGCGCTCGCGCAGGCCCTGGTCTACGGCCTGGGTGGCTGGCTGGCGATCCGCGGGCAGCTCGCCCCGGGCACCGTCGTCGCGCTCGCGCTTCTGCTGACCAGGCTCTACAGCCCGCTGACCGCGCTGGCCAACGTCCGGGTGGACGTGATGACCGCGCTGGTGTCGTTCGAGCGGGTCTTCGAGGTGCTCGACCTCGACCCGATGATCACCGAGAAGCCGGACGCCCGGACGGTGCCGAAGGGTGGCGTGTCGGTCGAGTTCGACGACGTGCGCTTCGCCTACCCGGCCGCCGACAAGTACTCCCTGGCCTCGCTGGAGGAGGTGTCCACACTGGACACCCGGGGCGGCGAGGAGGTGCTGCACGGGATCAGCTTCCGCGCCGAGGCCGGGCAGATGGTCGCCCTGGTCGGGTCGTCCGGGGCGGGCAAGTCGACGATCGCGTCGCTGCTGCCGCGCCTCTACGACGTCGACTCCGGCGCCATCCGCTTGTCCGATGTGGACGTGCGTGACCTGGGCTTCGCCTCGATCCGCGACACCGTCGGCGTGGTGACCCAGGACGGGCACCTGTTCCACGACACGATCCGCGCCAACCTGGAGTACGCGCGGCCCGGGGTGACCGAGGAGGAGATCTGGGACGCGCTGGACCGCGCGCGGCTGGCCGGGCTGGTGCGCAGCCTGCCCGACGGGCTGGACACGGTGGTGGGGGAGCGCGGCTACCGGCTCTCCGGCGGGGAACGGCAGCGCCTGACGATCGCGCGGCTGCTGCTGGCCCAGCCGCGGGTGATCGTGCTGGACGAGGCGACCGCGCACCTGGACTCCGAGTCGGAGGCGGCGGTCAGCGAAGCACTGTCGCACGCGCTGGAGGGGCGGACCGCACTGGTCATCGCGCACCGGCTGTCCACCGTGCGGGCGGCCGACCAGATCCTGGTGGTCGAGGCCGGGCGCATCGTCGAACGCGGCACGCACGAGGAGCTGCTCGCCGCGAACGGCCGCTACGCCGGCCTCTACCACACCCAGTTCGCCGAGGAGCCCGCCGCCGCTTAGCGCAGCGCCGGGACGCGGGGGCGGTAGTGGTCCAGCAGCGCGACGTTGGCCGCGTCGCCGCCCTCGACGTTCGAGCTGCGCCACAGCGGCACCTCGACGCCCTCCTGCGCGGCGGTGGTGACGACGTGCGCCAGCACCTCGTTCCACAGGTAGACGTTGAGCAACGAGGACAGCGCCACCGTGCGCGGATCGTCCTCGGGGAAGGCGGCGTCGCCCGGCCGGACGCCGGTGTCGAGCACGACGTCGGCCTGCTCCAGCAGAGTGCTGTGCGCGCGGCGCGGCGCCGCCTCGACCGAGGCCCGGGACGTCACGGCCACCACCGGCGCTCCCGCGGCTTCGGCCAGCTCCACCGGGTAGGGGTTGACACCGGAGTTGGAGAAGACGAACACCACGTCGTCCGGACCGGGTGCGCGTTCGGCCAGGACCTCGGCGGCCAGACCGGACCGCCGCTCGGCGGCCGTGCTGGTGGCGGCGCCGTGCAGCGGCAGCAGGTCCGGGTGGTAGAGCGGGTACACGCAGGCCAGGCCGCCCGCGCGGTAGAAGGTCTCGGCGACCGACGCCAGCGAATGCCCGGCGCCACCGGTGAAGACGAGCGCGTCCGCCCGCACCGCGGCCAGCACGAGGCCCGCCGCCCGCCGGATCGCGCCGGAGTTGCGTTCGCCGGCCCGCGCGAGGGCCCCGGCGACCAGATCGTGGATCATGCGCCCGACCCTAGGCAACGAACCACCCCGCCAGGTGGTCGGCGGACGGTTCCCGCCGCCACCGGCAACGGTCGCGCTCCGCGGGGCTTTGCCGCTGAGGAGAGGGCCCCTGGGCGCTGAACCACGCCGTCTGGGTGGTTGGTGGACGGCTCTGGCTGTCCGGCCTGCTGCCAGCCACGGCGGTCGGGTTCTGCGCGGCTTTGCCGCTGAGGGGACGGCCCCTGGGCACTGAACCACCCCGCCGGGTGGTGGGTGGAAGGTTCCCACTGCCACCGCAACGGTCCCGCTCCGCGGGACTTCGCCCGTGGTGGTGCTGGTTGACGGCCCCGATGCGAGTGGCTCCGCCGCTGAGGGAACCGCCCCTGGGAGCGAGCCACCTCCGCCCGGGTGGTGGATGGACGGTTCCCGCCGTCCGGGCTGCCGCACCCGCAACGGTCCCGCTCCGCGGGACTTCGCCCGGTTTGGCGGACCCCGGCACCGAATCACCTCGTCCGGGTGGCCGGTGGAAGATTCCCGCCGTCCGTGGTGTTGGCCGGTGTGTGACGAGTGATCCCGTGCTGAGGACCTGGCGCGCCCGCGGACCGGTGCGGGCGGTGGTGCTGGTCCTGCACGGCGGCGCCGAGAACGGCCTCAACGTGGTCCGCCCCTGGGGCCTGGCCTACCTGCGGATGGTGCCCCTGGCGCGGCAGATCCTGCGCGCCGGCGCGCCGCACGGTGTCGAGGTTCGGCTGATGCGCAACCGGGTCCGCGGCTGGAACGACCCCGACCTGCACCCGGTCGCCGACGCGCGGTGGGCTCTGGAGCGGATCCGCGCCGAACGGCCGGGCGTGCCGGTGTTCCTCGCCGGGCACTCGATGGGCGGCCGGGTCGCGCTGCGGGTGGCCGCCGATCCGCAGGTCCGGTCGGTGCTGGCGCTGGCCCCGTGGACGCCGCTCGGCGAGCCGGTCGAACCGGTGACCGGCAAGACGGTGGTGATCGCCCACGGCACGCGCGACCGCATCACCCGGCCCGCCGAGTCCTTCGCCTACGCCGAGCGCGCCCAGGCGGTCGCCGAGCGGGTGGTGCGCATCGAGGTCATGTCCGAGGGGCACGCCATGCTGCACCGGCCCGGGGTGTGGAACCGGCTGGCACGCGAGTTCGCCCTGGACGCGGCGGGTGTGGCGCCGCTCACCGCCTGGACGGTGCGTCCCGACCAGCGGCTTCGCCTGCCCGTGTAGAGGTGAGCAACCCTTTCGGGGTGCTGGACGTCCTTGATCGAGAGGTTTGCGGTTCACTAGGTGCGTCCTAGGGCCGGTCGATCGGGGAACGGTGATGGCGTGACGAACCAGGGCGGCTACCCACCGCGCGTACCGCCGCGCGGCCCGCGACAGCACCAGCCCGCGCAGATGATGCCGCTGCCCGGGCGCGACGGCGCCTACCGGCAGCCGCCGCCCCGCCGCCCCGGACCGCCGCCCACCCGGGCGATGCCCTCCCGCGGTGACGTCCCGCCGCCCCCGCCGCCGGTCGCGCGCCGCCCGCGCCGCCGCCGGTTCGGCCCGGGCAAGGTCCTGCTCACCCTGCTGTCGGTGTTCGTGCTGTTCCTCGCCGGGGTGTGGGTGTACCTGGAGTTCTCGATCAACCGGATCGCCGCGCTGGAGGACTACGAGGGCCGCCCCGCCGCCGGGGCGGGCACGAACTGGCTCATCGTCGGCTCGGACAGCCGCGAGGGCCTGACCGCCGAGGACGAGCAGCGCCTGGTCACCGGTGACGTCGCGGCCGCGGGCGGCGGTCAGCGCACCGACACGATGATGATCGCGCACCTGCCGGACAACGACACCAAGCCGACGCTGGTCAGCCTGCCGCGCGACTCGCAGGTCGCCATCCCCGGCCACGGCACCAGCAAGATCAACGCCGCGTTCTCCATCGGCGGCGCGCCGCTGCTGGTCAAGACGGTCGAGCAGGCCACCGGGCTGCGCATCGACCACTACGCCGAGATCGGGTTCGGCGGGTTCGCCAACATCGTCGACGCGATCGGCGGCGTGCACATGTGCGTCGACAAGGAGATGCACGACACCGTCACCGGCATCACGATCCCCGCCGGGTGCGGCGACCTCGACGGCGCGCAGGCGCTCGGGTTCGTGCGCATGCGCCACAGCGAGGCGACGCCACGGTCGGACCTGGACCGGGTGGAGAACCAGCGCAAGTTCATCGGCGCGCTGGTCAGCGAGATCTCCAGCCCCGGCACCCTGCTGAACCCGTTCGACGTCTTCCCGCTGCTGAGCGCCGCGCCGGACGCGCTGACCATCGACGAGGGCGACCACCTGCACAACCTGGTCGGCCTGGCCTGGGCGATGCGCGGCATCTCCTCCGACGGCGTGCTGTCCACGACGGTGCCCGTCACGTCCGCCTCGGCCGAACGCTGGGACAAGACGAAGTCGAAGCAGCTGTTCGACGCGCTGCGGAACGACACGGTGGTGCCCGAGAGCGCCATCATGACCTAGGGCGTCTCTGACGTTGAAGCGGCGTTCCCTGCCCGGCGGGGAGCAGGGTGACCAGGGGTCTGCCGTTGCCCCGCCACGCGATCCGAACGCATCGCAAACCGCGACACCACCAGCAGAACCCACCAACCACCCGCGATCGTCGTCAGGCCTTTCCTAGGGCCGGCCGAGGTCGGTGAGCAGGTCGTCGAGGGCCTGGGTGAGCGCGGCGGCGTTGGCGGGGGTGAACCAGGTCGTGCGGATGCGCTCGTTGTTCCCCTTCGGCGTCTCGTGGTCGGCCGCGAGACGCTCCAGCGTGCGGGTCCGGTCGCTCAGGGCGCGGCCGGTCTCCTGGAAGAGGCTCCGGACGTAGCGGTCCGCGTCCTCGGCGGCGATGCCGTGTCCGGCGGCCCACGCGGTGATCGTGGCGAGGTACCGGTAGTGGCTGGTCAGCGTTCCCGTCACCGCGGAGAGGACGTCGAAGGCCGCCTCGTCGCCGACCGGGAGCACCCCGCCCAGCCGCTCGAAGAACGCATCCGCCACCGGGTGGGACGGGTAGGTCGCCGTGAGGGAGCGGCGTTCGCGGATCGCGGGCAGCGGGATGGCCCGGACGATCGGGGCCTCGGTGCCCAGCGTCGCACGCAGGTCGTCGTTGGCGACGCCGGCCATCACGTTGATCACGATCTTGTCGCCGGCCACCGTCATGCCGTCGAGTGCCTCGTGCCGGTCCTGACGGCGCACGGCGATGATCACGATGTCCGCGCGGTCGGCCACCGTCTGGTTGCCGGGACACACCTGAACGCCGGGGTAGCGCTCGGACAGCTCCGCGGCGGTGCGGGCTCCCCGCGGCGAGAGGAACACCTCGGGTGCGTCGCCGCCCCCGTGGTGCAGGCCGTCCACGATGGCCCGGCCGATCTCGCCCACCCCGATGATGCCGATGCTGTTCACTGCGCCTTCCTCTCCGAGTGTTTCCACAACAGTCCGACCGCCACGATGCCCGCCAGGCAGGGCGCCATCCCGGCCCAGCCCAGCGCCGGCGGCAGCCCCGGCTCGCCCGAGACGTCCCTGATGAACAGCCCGGTCAGCCCGGTGCCGATGCCGAGCACCAGCATCACGGTCGCGGCGGGCCGGGCCCACCGTTTGCCGGCCCGGACCGCCCAGGTCATCCAGAGCCAGCCGCCGGCGCCGAGCGCTCCGAGGACGGACAACAAGACGAGGTAGGCGGTGACGGCCGAATCGACCTGCGCCGGGGTGTAGGCCGGATAGCCGGCCCGGACGTGGCCGGCCAGGACCGCAGTGCTGAGGTACGCCAGGACCGTCACGGCGACGGTGAGTCCCAGCCCCGTGTACATCGCGGCGAGCGCCGATCGCCGCGGAGGTGATTGCGTCATCAGAACGCCTCCCCGCTCGGCACGAGGGCGGCCCGGAGGAACTCGAGGATCTCCGCCCGCGCGGTCGCGGCCTGGGGTTCCACCCCGGGCAGGGTGAGGAACGCGTGCCCCGCTCCCGGGTATTCGCTCAGCCGCGCCGGTGTCCCGGCCGCGTGCAGCCGTTCGGCGTAGCGGCGGCCGTGATCGGCCACCGGGTCGCGGGTCGGCACCACCACGAGCGCCGGGGCCAGCCCGCTCAGGTCGTCGGCGTACAGCGGTGAGACCGCCCGCGCGTCGGCTCCCGGTGGCACGCCGAGCCGCCGGATGAGCCGGAGCTGGGGCAGCGCGAGGGCCGGGGTGTGGGCGTACTCGGTGGCCGAGGGGTGGTCGAGCATCGTGCCGGTCGTGTCGGTGACGGGGTTGACCAGCACCTGCGCGTCGAGGCGCAGGCCGGCGTCCCTGGCCCGGATCGCGGTCAGGGCGCTGATCAGCGCGCCGCAGCTCTCGCCGAACACGGCCACCCGCTCCGGGTCGACACCCCACCGCGAAGCGTGCCGCACCACGTGCTGCAGCACGTCCCAGCCGTCGTCGGCGGCCGCCGACAGCGGCGTGTCGAAGTCCAGGAGGCGGTGTTCGACCGAGACGACGACCGCGGGCAGCTGGGTGGCGACGTGGCTGTTGGTCCAGTCGCACTGCACGGCCGTGCCCGTGAAGCCGCTGCCGTGCACGTGGACCACGAGCGGCAGCGCGGTTCCGGCCCCGGCCGCCGGACGGTACACCCGGACCGGCAGCTCGCGGCCGGGCAGCGGCACCTGCTGCCATTCGATCGTGGCGCCGGGGTCCGGGTGCCCGAGCATCTCCCGGGCCGCCTCGGACGCGCGGAAGCGGTTCTCCGCGTCACTGTAGGCACGCAGTTCCTCCGGCGTGATCGTGTCGAAGTCCGGTGCCGGTGGTCGCGTGACGGTTTCGCTCATGGTTGCTTCTCCTTCCCCAGAGGCATGTGTCCCCATTATGCACGCGGTGCGTGCAACGGCAAGTGCATAGGTTAGACTCGCTCCGGACGGAAGGGGCGAGATGACGGGCCGCAGGCGTTGGTCGACCGAGGAGATCCTGGACGTGGCGGCGGAGCTGCTGCGCACGAGCGACGCCGAGTCGTTCAGCGTGCGCAAGCTCGCCGTGGCGCTCGGGACCGATTCCTCCAGCCTCTACCGGCACTTCCGCAACAAGACCGAGCTGCTGCGCGCGGTCGCGGACCGGATCCTGCTGGCCGCCGTGGAAGGTCATCGCCCCGAGGGGGACTGGAAGCAGCGCATCACCGCCCTGGCCCTGCGGCTGCGGGAGGCGTTCGGCCGGCACCCGCAGCTCGCCACGATCTGGGGCCGGTACGCCTCCAGCGGCACCGGCTCGCGGCTGGTCATGGAGGAGGTGCTGCAGGCCCTGCGCGCGGCCGGCCTGCCCGACGAGGAGATCCCCGCGCGCTACCACCGGATCGTGGTCCTGCTCGCCGCGCTGATCTCCGCCGACGCCGGCGTCCGCACGCTCACCCCCGAGGAGTACGAGCAGGGCGTGGAGCTGTTCCGCGTCGCGGTGCTGGGCGCCGACCCCGGACGCTTCCCCGCCCTGGCGCACTTCGCCCGCGACGTCCGGCCGCTCGGGGCGGACCGCGGCGCCGCGTTCGAGGACATCCTCGCCGCGCACCTCGCCCACATCGAGGCCGGTCTCGGCTGACGCGGCGGAAAGTCCCGTGCGGGCCACGGCGGCGGCGTGGATGATCGGGGGATGCAGATCCCTGCGGAGACCCTCTCGGACGGGGTGATCCTGCTGCGCCGGTGGTGGGCCGGCGACGCCGAGCTCCTGCACCGCCTGGTGAACGAGTCCCTGGACCACCTCGCGCCGTGGATGCCGTGGGCGGTGGACGGCTACACCGAGCGCGACGCGCGGGACTTCCTGACGCTGTCGCGGGAGAGCTGGCTCGCGGCGGAGACCTTCGACTACGCGATCGTCGCGCCGGACGGGACGCTCGCGGGCAGCTGCGGGCTGATGGCGCGCATCGGCCGGGGCGGGCTGGAGATCGGCTACTGGCTCGCGAAGGCCTGCACCGGCCGCGGCTGGGCCACCCGCGCGGCGCGGCTGCTGACCACCGAGGCGTTCCGCGTCGGCGCCAACCGGGTGGAGATCGTCCACGACGTGGCCAACCACCGCAGCGGCGCCGTCCCCGCCCGGCTCGGCTTCACGCGCCTGGAAGAACGCCCGACGCGGCTACCGGGCGGCACCGCGGCCACCGGGAGGGTCGCGGTGTGGCGGTTGACGGCGCCCGGCGGATCGCCGCTCGGGGTCGCCTCCCGCGCGGCCGGGCAGGGCTGGGGGAAGGTCTGATCCGAGGGCGGGGGACCACCACTCCCAGTTGCCTTCCCGGCCTCCGGACACCGCCTGGGGCACGGCTGATCTGTTGACCGCGCCTGGACGCGGTAGCCGAAAAAATCACCAGCGGTGACGACATCTACACTGATCATCACACGTTCGGCCGGTAGACAAGTCTGTCCGTGCGTGATGGCGTGGCATGACTCCGGGACGGATCCGGCCCGGAGTGGGCTTGTCGGCGCCCAGACCGGGCCTGACCTGGCCGTTGTCGTTCTCCGGAAGAGGTGGAGCGTGTCGGAACCTGGTGCCGCACCAGGGTGGGCGGACGTGGCCCGTCGCTGGGCCGCGCGGTTGGCTGACACGGACGGAGTATCACTTCCCCCGGAAGAGCTCGAACGACTCCTGCACGACTTCGCGCGGACCGCCGTCGCCGAGGCCGAAGCGGCCCGCGACGCCGCCCTGCGCCGCTTCACCACGCTCTACAGCACCGCACCCATCGGCATCGCGATGGCCGATCCGGACGGCACGATCGTCGAGGTCAACAAGGAGCTCGGCAAGTTCCTCGGGCACAAGCCCGACCGCCTGCGCGGCCGCCGCCTCACCGAACTCGGCTTCGACGACCGCGACTGCCAGAAGCTCGCCACCGCCCTGGCCGAGCTGGCCGAGACCGAGATCGAGGAGTTCGCCGACCGGATCCGCCTCGCCCACGCCGACGACGCGGGCGTGTGGGCCGACATCGTCCTCACCCGCCTGCCCGGCGACCGCCCCGGCACGCTGTACCCGGTGCTGATGGCCGCCGACGCGAACGAGGTCTACACGCTGCAGGAAACCCTGCGGCACCAGAGCATCCACGACTCGCTCACCGGCCTGTCCAACGCCTCCCGCTTCCGCACCCTGCTGGAATCCGCGCTCAGCCCGTCGGCACGCGGTCAGATCGCGCTGGTCTACCTCGACCTCGACGGGTTCAAGGTGATCAACGACGGGCTCGGCGCCGGAGTCGGCGACGCGGTGCTGCGCGGGGTCGCCAAGAAGCTCAAGGAAGCCTTCGCCGACCACGACGCCCTGGTGGCGCGGCTGTCCGGTGACGGGTTCGCCGTGCTGCTGCGCGGCGAGCTGACCCCGCCGCAGGTCATCGCCCTCGTCGAGACCGCGCTGGAGGACCTGGCCGAGCCGATCTACATCGGCGAACACGGCGTCGGGGTGAGCGCCAGCGCCGGGATCGTGGTGCGGGACGTGCGCGACGGCGGTGTCGAGGACATCGAGCGCGCCGCGGAGATCGCGCTGCACCGCGCCAAGGAGGCCGGCAAGGCGCAGTGGATGCTGTTCGACCCGGAGCTCGACGCGCGGGACCGCGCCCGCTACCGGCTCGGCGCGGAGATCGCCGGCGCGCTGGAGAACGGGCAGTTCGAGCTGATCTACCAGCCCACCGTCAAGCTGGCCAACCCCGACGAGATCGCCGCCGTCAACGCGGGCCTGCGCTGGCACCACCCGGAGCTGGGCGAACTGCCCGCCGAGGAGTTCTTCCCGCTGGCCGACACCACCGGCATGACGATCCCGCTCGGCAAGTGGCTGCTGACCGAGTCGCTGCGGGCGACCGCGCGCTGGCGCGAACGCTACGGCGACGCGGCGCCGGACGTGTGCATCCGCCTGCCCAACCGGCTCGCGATCGAACCGGACCTGGTGGCGATGGTCAAGGACGAGCTGGACCGCAACGAGCTGCCGGCCAAGGCGCTGCGGCTGTGCGCGGACCCCGCGTCGATCCTCGACCCGCGCGGCGAGGTGCTCGACTCGCTCACCGTGCTGGCCGACCTCGGCGCGAAGCTGGTGCTGACCGTGCAGGGTTCGGCGGATCTGGAGCTGATCCCGCAGCACCAGCTGTCGGTGCAGCACGTGATCCTGTCCGGCCCGGTCGTCGACGCGCTCGCCGACGGTGAGCCGGAGACCGCGGCGCGGCACCTGGACCAGCTGATCACGCGGGCGCGTGAGCTGAAGCTGCGGATCGGCGCCGAGGGCGTGCGCAGCCACGAGCAGGCCGAACGGCTGCGGCGGCACGGCGTGATCGCCGCGCGTGGCGCGTTCGTGGCCGAGACCGCGACCGGTGACGAGGTCGACCAGCTCATCGAGCAGCACACCGACGCGACGGTGACCGGATGAAGCCCGGTGAGATCGTCCCGGACTTCACGCTGCCGGACGAGCGGGGTGAGCCGCGCTCGCTGAACGGGTTCCTGGAGTCGGGGCCGGTGGTGCTGTTCTTCTACCCGGCGGCGATGACGCCCGGCTGCACCGCGGAGAGCTGCCACTTCCGGGACCTGGCGAAGGAGTTCGCGGAGGTCGGCGCGCAGCGGGTGGGGATCAGCCCGGACCCGGTGGCGCGGCAGCAGGAGTTCTCGGCGCGGCACGGGTTCGACTACCCGCTGCTGTCGGACACCGAGGGCGAGGTGGCGCGAACCTTCGGCGTGCGGCGCTCGTTCGGCCCGCTGCTGACGAAGCGGCACACGTTCGTCATCGACACCGACGGGCGCCTGCTGGAAGTGATCAAGAGCGAACTGCGGATGTCCGTGCACGCCGACAAGGCGCTGGAAGTGCTGCGGGCGCGCAGCCGCTGATACGGCCGTTCCCGAGAGATCCCGGCTGGCCCGGAACCTGGCGGCGCGCCGACGCCGGATGCGGCAGCCGTCTCGGCCTCATCGGGCGAAGGGCCGCGGACTCGCGTGCCCGAGCGCGGAACTCGCGTGCCCGAGCGTGGGACTCGCGTGCCCGAGCGTGGGACTCGCGTGCCCGAGCGTGGGACTCGCGTGCCCGAGCGTGGGACTCGCGTGCCCGAGCGTGGGACTCGCGTGCCCGAGCGTGGGACTCGCGTGCCCGAGCGTGGGACTCGCGGGCGTGAGCGGAGTCCCGCCAGTCAGCGCAGGCGCTGCAGGCGTACCGTCAAGCCGTCCACCGGGACCGGTAGCGACACGTAGTCCCACTTGATGCGGTATCCCTCGGGCACCGACCAGCGGTACGTGCGCAGCATCTCGTGCAGCAGGAGCTTCACCTCGTTGTTCCCGAAGTGCATCCCGATGCACTTGTGCGCCCCGCCGCCGAAGGGCATCCACGCGAACCGGTGCGACTTGTCCTCCCGCCGCCCCTCGGCGAACCGCTCCGGGTCGAACGCGCGCGGGTTCGTCCAGTGCTCCGGCGAATAGTGGTTCGTGTTGGGCGACACGCTGCACATCGTCCCGGCCGGGATGTAGTGCCCCAGCACCGATGTGTCCTTCACCGTCTTGCGCGGCAGCGACGGCACCGGCGCCGTCAGCCGCAACGCCTCCTTGATCACCAGGTCCAGCGTGGTCAGCTTCTCCAGCGCCGCCAGATCCGGCAGGTCGTCGCCCAGCGCCAGCGACTCCTCCCGCGCCCGCTCCTGCCACTCCGGGTGCTTCGCCAGGTGGTAGGCCACCGCGGAACTGGTGATCGTCGCCGTGTCGTGGGCCGCCATCATCAGGAAGATCATGTGGTTGATGACGTCGTCGTCGGTGAACTCGGCCCCGTCGTCGCCCCGCGCGTGGCACAGCGCCGAGAACAGGTCGGCGCCCTCGCTGCGGCGCTTCGACGGCAGCTTCTCGGCGAAGTACCGCTCCAGCACGCGCCGCCCGTGCAGGCCCGCCGCCCACCGGCCGCCCGGCACCGGCACCCGCACCAGCGCCGTCGCCGCCCGTACCGTGCCCACGAACGCCCGGTTGATCGCGTCGGCGTCCGCGCCCGGCGGCATGTCCATGAACACCCGCGAAGCGACGTCCAGCGTGAGCCGCTTCAGCAGCCAGTACAGCCGCGGCCGCTCGGCACCGGCCCACGCCGCCACACCCTCGCGCAGGACCGGCGCCGCCTGCCGCATGTAGCCGGCCAGCTTGTCGCGCGTGAACGCCTCCTGCATGATCCGCCGGTGCAGGTGGTGCTCCTCGAAGTCCAGCAGCATCAGCCCGCGGTGGAAGAACCGCTCGATGAAGAACTGCCAGCCCTCCTGCGAGAACGCCTTGTCCTTGTTCACCAGCGCGGCCTGGGTGGCGTCCGGGCCGGCCAGCACGACGATCCGCTGCCCGAACGCCCCCATCCACGACACCGGCCCGTACCGTTCGAACCGGTGCAGCGCGAAGTCCAGCCCGAACCGCATCGACTCGATGGCGTGCCCGACGACCGGCGCCCCCGCGTCGCCGATGACCGGCTCCAGCCCGCTGCCCGCGGGCGGGGCCGCCAGCTCCCGCACCGGCCACCGCTGGTCCAGCAGGCGGCGGTCGACGGCCCGGGGGAGGGGGATGGCGGTCAGGGGTGGAACACGTTCCCGGAACGCCCGGACGACGGCACTGGTCACGATGCGCCTCCTTGCGAAAACGTGGCTGATCACCACCGTCCCGCACCACCCCCTCACCCGGCAAGGGTGAATCTTCAAGGAGTCGATCGGCTTTCGTAGCGGTGCGGGTAGCGGAACCTCAGACGCCCCCTCGCTGTGGGATCGCCTCCTCATGAATGCCAATTCACCAACGTCGGCGCTGTCCTCGCGAGGGGACGTCTGAGAACCCGCGGCGGTGCCGGTTGCGCACGCCGGAGCACCGGGCTCCGCCACGGGATCGAGGTGATCAGTCCCAGGCGAGCGATCCACCCGTCTGGTACTCGGTCACCCGCGTCTCGAAGAAGTTCTTCTCCTTGCGCAGGTCCATCGCCTCCGACATCCACGGGAACGGGTTCTCGTTCTCGCCGAAGATCGGGGCCAGCCCGAGCTGCTGGGCGCGCCGGTCGGTGATGAAGCGCAGGTACTGCTCGCACAGCGCCGCCGACAGGCCGAGCATCCCGCGCGGCATCGTGTCCCGCGCGTAGGCGACCTCCAGCTCACACGCCTCGGTGAGCATCTCCCGCACCTCGGCCTGGAACTCCGGCGACCACAGGTGCGGGTTCTCGATCTTGATCTGGTTGATGCAGTCGATGCCGAAGTTCAGGTGGATCGACTCGTCGCGCAGGATGTACTGGAACTGCTCGGCGATCCCCACCATCTTGTTGCGCCGCCCCAGCGACAGGATCTGCGCGAACCCGGTGTAGAACCACATGCCCTCGAAGACCACGTAGAAGGCCACCAGATCGCGCAGGAAGTCCTGGTCCGCGGCCGCGGTGCCGGTCGCGAAGTCCGGGTTCTCCAGGTTCCGCGTGTACTTCAGCGCCCACGCGTCCTTGTCGGTGATGGACGGGACCTCGCGGTAGGCGTTGAACAGCTCGCCCTCGTCCAGGCCCAGGCTTTCGCAGATGTACTGGAAGGTGTGCGTGTGCACGGCCTCCTCGAACGCCTGGCGCAGCAGGTACTGGCGGCACTCCGGGTTGGTGATCTGCCGGTACACCGCCAGCACCAGGTTGTTCGCCACCAGCGACTCGGCCGTGGCGAAGAAGCCGAGGTTGCGCTTGACCATGCGGCGCTCGTCCTCGGTCAGCCCGTCCGGCGACTTCCACAGCGCGATGTCGGCCTGCATCGCCACCTCGGTCGGCATCCAGTGGTTGCTGCAGCCGGCCAGGTACTTCTCCCACGCCCAGTGGTACTTCAGCGGCAGCAGCTGGTTGACGTCCGCGCGGGCGTTGATCATCGCCTTGTCGTCGACGCTGACCCGCTCCGCGCCGCGGCTGATCGCGCCGAGCCCGGTCGCGTCGGTTTCGGTGGTGGTCACTGGCAGGCCTCGCAGTCGGGGTCGTCGATCCGGCAGGCGGCGAACTCGGGTTCCGGAACCGCAGCGGGCACGGCGGCCGGAACGGTGGCGGGCACCGCGTTGAGCTTGCCGTCCGTGCCGCGCAGCGTGCTCTTCTCCACGCTCGTGGCGGCCTTGGCCCGCAGGTAGTAGGTCGTCTTCAGGCCCTTGTGCCACGCGTACCGGTACAGCTCGTCCAGCTTGCGGCCGCTCGGCGCGGCGATGTAGAGGTTGAGCGACTGGGCCTGGTCGATCCACTTCTGCCGGCGCGAGGCGGCGTCCACCAGCCACTTGCTGTCGATCTCGAACGCGGTCGCGTAGAGCCGCTTCAGATCGGCCGGCACCCGGTCGATCCGGGCGAGGCTGCCGTCGAAGTACTTCAGGTCGGCCACCATCGCCTCGTCCCACAGGCCGCGCTCCTTCAGCGCCGCGACCAGGTGCGGGTTGACCACGGTGAAGTCGCCGGACATGTTCGACTTGACGTAGAGGTTCTGGAACAGCGGCTCGATCGACTGCCCGACCCCGCAGATGTTGGAGATCGTCGCGGTCGGCGCGATCGCCATGACGTTGGAGTTGCGCATCCCGCCGCGCACCACCTCACGCAGCGCGTCCCAGTCCAGAGTGGACGACGAGTCGACGTCGAGTGCGTCGCCCTGGCGTGCGTCGGCCAGCAGCCGCAGCGAGTCCAGCGGCAGCACACCCTGGCTCCACAGCGAGCCCTCGAAGGTCTCGTACGCGCCCCGCTCCCGCGCGAGCTGCGCCGACGCCGCGATCGCGTGGTAGCTCAGGTGCTCCATGCTGCGGTCGGCGAACTCCACCGCCTCCGGGCTGTCCACCGGCAGGCCGAGCGTGAACAGCGCGTCCTGGTAGCCCATCAGCCCCAGTCCCACCGGGCGGTGCCGCAGGTTGGACCGGCGAGCCTCCGGGATGGTGTAGAAGTTGATGTCCACGACGTTGTCCAGCATCCGCACCGCGGTGCGCACCGTGCGCTCCAGCTTCGCGGTGTCCAGGCCCTCGGCGGTGACGTGCCGGGCCAGGTTGACCGAGCCGAGGTTGCACACCGCCACTTCGTCGGCGCTGGTGTTCAGCGTGATCTCGGTGCACAGGTTGGACGAGTGCACCACGCCCGCGTGCTGCTGCGGCGAGCGCAGGTTGCTCGGGTCCTTGAAGGTGATCCAGGGGTGCCCGGTCTCGAACAGCATGGTCAGCATCCGCCGCCACAGCTCCACCGCCCGCACCCGGCGGAACACGCGGATCTCGCCGCGGTCGGCCGCGGCCTCGTACTCGCGGTAGCGCTCGGCGAACGCGTTGCCGTAGAGGTCGTGCAGGTCCGGGGTCTCGTCGGGGGAGAACAGGGTCCACTGCGCGTCGGCCTCGACGCGGCGCAGGAACTCGTCGGGCACCCAGTTCGCGGTGTTCATGTCGTGGGTGCGGCGCCGGTCGTCGCCGGTGTTCTTGCGCAGGTCGAGGAACTCCTCGACGTCGATGTGCCAGGTCTCCAGGTACGCGCACGCCGCGCCCTTGCGCTTGCCGCCCTGGTTGACCGCGACCGCGGTGTCGTTGGCGATCTTCAGGAACGGCACCACGCCCTGGGAGGTGCCGTTGGTGCCCTTGATGTGGGCGCCCAGCCCCCGCACCGGGGTCCAGTCGTTGCCCAGCCCGCCGGAGTACTTCGCCAGCAGCGCGTTGTTCTTGTAGGACTGGAAGATCGCGTCCAGGCTGTCCTCGACCGTGGTCAGGAAGCACGACGACAGCTGCGCCCGGGTGGTGCCGGAGTTGAACAGCGTCGGCGTGGAGGCCATGAAGTCGAAGCTGGACAGCAGGTCGTAGAACTCCACGGCCCGGGCCTCGCGGTCGTCCTCGCGCAGGGCCAGGCCCATCGCCACGCGCAGGAAGAACGCCTGCGGCAGCTCGAACCGGGTGCCGTTCTCGTGCAGGAAGTACCGGTCGTAGAGGGTCTGCAGGCCGAGGAAGCCGAAGTCCAGGTCGCGGTCCGGGCGGATCGCGGCGGTGACGCGCTCCAGGTCGAAGCGCGCCAGCTCCGGGTCCACCAGGTCCAGCTCGATCGCCCGGTGCAGGTAGTCGCGGAAGTAGCCGGGGTAGTCCAGTTCGGCGTGCGAGGCCTGACGCGGCTCGCCCGCGAGGTGGCTCAGCGCCTCGCCGCGCAGCTTGTCCAGCAGCAGGCGCGCGGTGACGGCCGAGTAGTTGGGCTCCCGCTCGACCAGCGTGCGAGCGGCCATGATCAGCGCCAGGGCCAGCTCGTCGGCGCCGATCCCGTCGTAGAGGTTGCGCTCGGCCTCGGCCAGGACCGGCTCCGCCGTGACGTCGTCGATCCCGGCGACGG
Source organism: Amycolatopsis thermalba (assembly GCF_023376025.1). NCBI lineage: Bacteria > Bacillati > Actinomycetota > Actinomycetes > Pseudonocardiales > Pseudonocardiaceae > Amycolatopsis > Amycolatopsis thermalba. The sequence goes on along the minus strand of NZ_CP091196.1, from coordinate 4,748,945 downwards.
CCTCGCCGACGACGCGGGCCACGCGCTCGCGGTCCAGCGGGCGCAGCTCGCCGTCCGGGTGCTTGACGCGGATCGCCGCCGGGGCCGGGGCGGTCTCGCGGGCCTTGGCGTGCTCCTCGCGGTAGCGCACGTAGGCGCGGGCGACCTTGTGGTGGCCGCCACGCATCAGCGCCAGTTCCACCAGGTCCTGGATCTGCTCCAGGTGCACGGCGTCCCCGGTGGCGTGGCGGCGCAGCGAGGATTCGACCTGCGTGGTCAGCTCGTCGACGACGTGGTGGATCCGCGACGACGCGGCGGCCCCGTCACCCTCGGCGGCGAGGAAGGCCTTCGTCAGCGCGACGGAGATCCGGCTCGCGTCGAAGGGCGACGCCTCGCCGTCCCGGCGGATCACCCGCAGCGTTGCTGCCGGCGCCGGGGAGGTTTCCACAGACATGCATCACTCCGTTTTCGGGCGCGTTTCATCGGCACACCGGCCTGGCTGCCGGCGTGCTGGGGTGGGCACGACTCGTACCGGACGGGCCCCCGCTCGCTTCCCCTGGCGTCGGGCCCTGCCGGTGATCGAAGACTACATCTTGGGGTTGGCCTGTCCAGTGACCCCAAGATGCGGGCGTGTCGGCGCGGCGTGCTAGGCAAAACAATCAAGCGTGCTTGATTTTTCCGCTCCGGGGTGCCACGCTCGGCAACAAGCGTGCGCGAGGAGGCGGATGGCGTGGCGGACCCCGGACCGATCCTGCGGGACCTGGCCGACGAGAGCCGGGAACTGGACGACCTGGTGAGCGAGGCCGAGTGGTCGGTTCCGACCCCGGCGGAGGGCTGGACGATCGCGCACCAGATCGCGCACCTGGCGTGGACCGACGCCAAGGCGCTGATCGCGGTGCGCACCCCCGACGAGTTCCCGGCCGAGGTCCAGCGGGCCTTGGCCGCGGGAGAGGACTTCGTCGACCAGGGGGCGCGGGAACTGGCCGGAAAACCGCGCGAAGAGCTGCTCGCGCTGTGGCGGTCCGGGCGTGACGAGCTGGCGAACGAGCTGGCGCGGGTTCCGGACGGGCAGAAGCTGCCGTGGTACGGGCCGCCGATGAGTGCGGCGTCCATGGCGACCGCGCGGCTGATGGAGACCTGGGCGCACGCGCAGGACGTCTACGACGCGCTCGGCCTGCGGCGGGAGCCGACCCGCCGGCTGTGGCAGATCGCGCGGTTCGGGGTGCGCACCCGCAACTTCGCGTTCTCGGTGCACGGACTCGCCCCGCCCGCCGAGGAGTTCCGCGTCGAACTGTCCGGGGTGGACGGTGAAGAGTGGACGTTCGGCCCGGAGGACGCCGCACAACGCGTCACCGGGTCCGCGCTCGGGTTCTGCCTCGTCGTCACGCAGCGGCGGCACCCGGCCGACACCGACGTCGTGGCGGCCGGTCCGGACGCCGAGAAGTGGCTGGAGATCGCGCAGGCCTTCGCCGGCCCGCCCGGTTCCGGGCGGAAGGCGGGGCAGTTCGCATGACCGTGCTGCGCATCGGCAACGCCTCCGGCTTCTACGGCGACCGGTTCTCCGCCGTGCGCGAGATGCTCACCGGCGGCCCGCTGGACGTGCTGACCGGCGACTACCTCGCCGAGCTCACCATGCTGATCCTCGGCCGGGACCGGCTCAAGGACGCCACCCGCGGCTACGCCAAGACGTTCCTGCGCCAGATGGCGGACAACCTCGCACTGGCGAAGGAGAACGGCGTCAGGATCGTCACCAACGCGGGCGGGCTGAACCCGGGCGGGCTGGCCGCCGCGATCCGCGAGCTGGCGCGGGAGCAGGGCCTGGACATCGCCGTGGCCCACGTCGAGGGCGACGACCTGCTGTCCCGGGTGGACGAACTGGGACTCGGGAAACCGTTGACCGCCAACGCCTACCTCGGCGCCTGGGGCATCGCCGCGTGCCTGGAGCGCGGCGCGGACGTCGTCGTCACCGGGCGGGTCACCGACGCCTCGCTGGTCCTCGGCCCGGCCGCCGCGCACTTCGGGTGGGCGCGCGACGACTACGACGCCCTCGCCGGCGCGGTGGCCGCCGGGCACGTCATCGAATGCGGCGCCCAGGCCACCGGCGGCAACTACGCGTTCTTCACCGAGCACGACACCGGTACCCCTGGCTTCCCGATCGCGGAGATCGCCGCCGACGGCACCAGCGTGATCACCAAACACCCGGGCACCGGGGGAGCGGTGACCGCCGGCACCGTCACCGCCCAGCTGCTGTACGAGATCGCCGGTGCCCGCTACGCCGGGCCGGACGTCACCGCGCGGTTCGACACCCTGACGCTCACCGAGGAGGGCCCGGACCGCGTGCGGATCTCCGGCACCCGCGGCGAGCCGCCACCGCCGACGCTCAAGGTGTGCCTGAACACCCTCGGCGGCTTCCGCAACGAGACCACCTTCGTGCTGACCGGGCTGGACATCGAGGCCAAGGCCGCGCTGGTGCGCGACCAGCTCGAAGGTGCGCTCAAGGCCAGGCCGCCCGCGGAGATCCGCTGGACCCTGGCCCGCACCGACCACACCGACGCCGACACCGAGCAACGGGCCAGCGCCCTGCTGCACTGCGCGGTCAAGGACGCCGATCCGAAGGTGGCCGGGCGCGCGTTCAGCGGCGCGGCGATCGAACTGGCCCTGGCGAGCTACCCCGGCTTCCACGTCACCGCGCCGCCCTCGGACGCCTCGCCGTACGGCGTCTACACGGCGGCCTACGTGGACGCTGCCGAAGTGCCGCACGTGGCCGTGCTGCCCGACGGGTCCCGGCTGGACATCGCGCCCGCGACGGACACCCTGGACTTGTCCGAAGTGGATGATCCGGAGCTGCCGGAACCGTTGCCGGACGGGCCAACCCGGCGCCTGCCGCTGGGTACGATCCTCGGCGCCCGCAGCGGCGACAAGGGTGGCGACGCCAACCTCGGCGTGTGGGCACGCTCGGACGAGGCGTGGCGCTGGCTCGCGCACCACCTGACCGTCGCGGAGTTCCAGCGGCTGCTACCGGAGACCGCGGATCTCACCGTCCGCCGGTACGCGCTGCCCAACCTGCGCGCGCTCAACTTCGTCGTCGAAGGGCTGCTCGGGCAGGGGGTCGCGTCGCAGGCCCGGTTCGACCCGCAGGCCAAGGCGTTCGGCGAGTGGCTGCGCGCCCGCCACGCCGACATCCCGGAGGTGCTGCTGTGACCGACCCGTTCGCCACGCCCGAGCGGACCGCGCTGCGCAAGACCGTGCGCCGGTTCGTCGAGACCGAGGTGCTGCCGCACCTGGACGACTGGGAGCGCGCCGGTGAGCTGCCGCGCGACCTGCACCGCAAGGCCGGCGAGATCGGCCTGCTCGGGGTGTCGTTCCCGGAGAGCGCCGGTGGCGGGGGCGGGAACTTCCTCGACGCGATGACCGTCACCGAGGAGATTCTGTACGCGGGCGGCTCGGGCGGGCTGATCGCGTCGCTGTTCACCAACGGCATCGCGTTGCCGCACATCGTGACGGCGGGCGAGCCCGAGCAGATCGAACGCTGGGCGCGGCCGACGATCGAGGGCCGTCTCATCGGGTCGCTGGCGATCACCGAACCCGACGGCGGCTCCGACGTCGCCGGGATCCGCACCACCGCCCGCCGGGAAGGCGACCACTACGTCGTCAACGGCGCCAAGACCTACATCACCTCCGGCACCCGCGCCGACTTCGTGACCACCGCGGTGCGCACCGGCGGCCCGGGCGCTCACGGCGTGTCGCTGCTGGTCATCGAGCGGGACACGCCCGGCTTCACGGTCAGCCGCAAGCTGGAGAAGATGGGCTGGCACTGCTCGGACACCGCCGAGCTGTCCTTCGCCGACGCCCGCGTGCCGGTGCAGAACCTGGTGGGCGAGGAGAACACCGGGTTCATCCAGATCGCCACCCACTTCGTCACCGAGCGGCTCTCCCTCGCCGTGCAGGGGTACGCGACCGCGCAGCGCGCCCTGGACCTGACCCTGGAGTGGTGCCGCCTGCGGGAGACGTTCGGCCGCCCGCTGATCTCCCGCCAGCTGGTGCAGCACAAGCTGGTGGAGATGGCCCGGCGGACCGACCTCGCCCGCGTCTACACACGACACATCGCGCAGCGGTTCGTGGCCGGCGAGGAGGTCATCGCGGAGGCGTGCTTCGCGAAGAACACCGCGGTCGAGACGGCCGAGTGGGTGGTCAACGAGGCGGTCCAGCTGCACGGCGGCCTCGGCTACCTGCGGGAGTCCGAAGTGGAACGGCACTACCGCGATGTCCGCATCCTCGGCATCGGCGGCGGCACCAACGAGATCCTGGCGGGTCTCGCGGCGAAGAGATTGGGGTACACGGCTTGAGCGTGATCCGGTCCGGAGTGGACACAGGGAGCGCGGAGTTCGCGGCCAACCGGGAGGCGATGGCGGCCAAGCTCGCCGAGCTGGAGGCCGAGCACGCGAAGGCGATCGCGGGTGGCGGCGAGAAGTACGTCGAACGCCACCGCAAACGCGGCAAGCTGCTCGCCCGGGAGCGGATCGAGCTGCTCATCGACGAGGACTCGCCGTTCCTGGAGCTGTCGCCGCTGGCCGCGTGGGGCACGAACTACCACGTCGGCGGCAGCGTCGTCACCGGCATCGGCGTGGTCGAGGGCGTCGAGTGCATGATCGTCGCCAACGACCCGACCGTGAAGGGCGGCGCCAGCAACCCGTCCAGCCTCAAGAAGGGCCTGCGGGCGGCCGAGATCGCGGCGCAGAACCGGCTGCCCACGATCAACCTGGTCGAGTCCGGCGGCGCCGACCTGCCCACGCAGAAGGAGATCTTCATCCCGGGCGGGGCCACCTTCCGCAACCTGACGACCTCCTCGGCGGCGCGGATCCCGACCATCGCGCTGGTGTTCGGCAACTCCACCGCCGGCGGTGCCTACCTGCCCGGCATGTCCGACTACGTGGTGATGGTCAAGGAACGCGCGAAGGTGTTCCTCGGTGGCCCGCCGCTGGTCAAGATGGCCACCGGCGAGGAGTCCGACGACGAGTCGCTGGGCGGCGCGGAGATGCACGCGCGCACCTCGGGCCTGGCCGACTACCTCGCGCACGACGAGCAGGACGCCATCCGCATCGGCCGCGGCATCGTCAAGCGGCTCAACTGGCACAAGCAGGGCCCGTCGCCGAAACCGGACTACGCCGAGCCGGTGCTGGACACCCAGGACCTGCTGGGCATCGTGCCGACCGACCTGAAGATCCCGTTCGACCCGCGCGAGGTGATCGGCCGGATCGTCGACGGCTCCGACTTCGACGAGTTCAAACCGCTCTACGGCACCAGCCTGGTCACCGGGTGGGCCAACCTGCACGGCTACCCGATCGGGATCCTCGCCAACGCCCAGGGCGTGCTGTTCAGCGAGGAGTCGCAGAAGGCCACCCAGTTCATCCAGCTGGCCAACCAGTCCGACACGCCGCTGCTGTTCCTGCACAACACCACCGGCTACATGGTCGGCAAGGAGTACGAGCAGGGCGGCATCATCAAGCACGGCGCGATGATGATCAACGCGGTGTCCAACTCGAAGGTCCCGCACCTGTCCGTCCTCATGGGAGCGTCCTACGGCGCCGGGCACTACGGCATGTGCGGGCGAGCCTACGGGCCGCGGTTCCTGTTCGCCTGGCCCAGCGCGAAGTCCGCGGTGATGGGCCCGGCACAGCTGGCCGGGGTGCTGTCGATCGTGGCCCGCCAGGCCGCGGCCGGGCGCGGGCAGCCCTACGACGAGGACGCCGACGCCGCGATGCGCGCCATGGTCGAGGAGCAGATCGAGGCCGAGTCGCTGCCGATGTTCCTGTCCGGCATGCTCTACGACGACGGCATCATCGACCCGCGCGACACCCGCACCGTGCTCGGGCTGTGCCTGTCCGCCATCCACAATGGACCGATCAGGGGCGCCGAGGGCTTCGGCGTCTTCCGGATGTGAGTGACGTGATCGACAACGTTCTGGTCGCCAACCGCGGGGAGATCGCCCGCCGCGTGTTCCGCACCTGCTCCGCCCTGGGCATCGCCCGCACGGCCGTGTTCTCCGACGCCGACGCCGGATCCCCGCACGTCGCCGAGGCCGACGCGGCGGTCCGGCTGCCCGGCAACACCCCGTCCGAAACCTACCTGCGGGCCGACCTGCTGGTGGCGGCCGCGCGCTCGGCGGGCGCGGACGCCGTGCACCCCGGCTACGGGTTCCTCTCCGAGAACGCCGGGTTCGCCCGGGCCGTGATCGACGCCGGGCTGACCTGGATCGGCCCGCCGCCGTCCGCGATCGAGACCATGGGCTCCAAAGTGGAGTCCAAGCGGCTGATGGACGCCGCCGGAGTGCCGGTTCTGTCCGAACTGGACCCGTCCGCGGTCACCGAGGACGACCTGCCGGTGCTGGTCAAGGCTTCCGCCGGGGGCGGCGGCCGGGGTATGCGCATCGTGCGGTCCCTGGACGAGCTGGCCGACGCCGTGCGGAGCGCGAGCGCGGAGGCGGCCTCGGCGTTCGGCGATCCGACCGTGTTCTGCGAGCGGTACCTGGAAACCGGGCGGCACATCGAGGTCCAGGTGCTCGCCGACACCCACGGCACGGTGTGGGCGCTGGGGGAGCGGGAGTGCTCGATCCAGCGGCGGCACCAGAAGGTCGTCGAAGAGGCGCCCTCCCCGCTGGTCGACGACGCCATGCGGGCCGAGCTGTTCGACGCGGCGCGCAAGGCCGCGAAGGCGATCGACTACGTCGGCGCGGGCACCGTCGAATTCCTCGCAGTACCCCGCGGGACACCCGCACCCGGGGAGACGACGGCAGATTTCTACTTCCTGGAGATGAACACCCGCCTGCAGGTCGAGCACCCGGTCACCGAATGCGTCACCGGCCTGGACCTGGTCGCGCTGCAGATCCGGATCGCCGAGGGGGAGCGGCTGCCCGCCGAGCCGCCCCCGTCCCGCGGGCACGCCATCGAGATACGACTGTATGCCGAAGATCCGGCCGCCGGGTGGCAGCCGCAGAGCGGGACGCTGCACCGGTTCGAGATCCCGGGCGTGGACACGGAGTTCGCCCTGGGCGGCGAGGCCGGGCTGCGGCTGGACGCGGGTGTGGTGGACGGCTCCGTGGTCGGCGTGCACTACGACCCGATGCTCGCCAAGGTGATCGCGTGGGCGCCGACCCGGGCGGAGGCGGCCCGGCGGCTCGCGCGCGCCCTGGCCGGGGCGCGCATCCACGGCCTGCGCACCAACCGCGACCTGCTGGTCAACGTGCTGCGGCACGAGGAGTTCCTGGCCGGGCACACCGACACCGCGTTCCTGGACCGGCACGGGCTGGACGTCCTGTCCCGCCCGCTCGCGGATGCCGCCGCGGTGCGGCTGTCGGCCACGGCGGCGGCGCTCGCCGAGGCCGCGGCCAACCGGGCGTCGGCGCGGACCCTCGGCCGGCTGCCCGCCGGGTGGCGCAACGTGACCTCCGCGCCCCTCCGCAGGCGCTACCTCGCGGGGGCCACCGAGGTCGAGGTCGAATACCGGGCCGGTCTGCGGGCCGACGGCGCGGACGTGGTCGAAGCCACACCCGAGCGGGTCGTGCTCGACGTCGACGGGGTCCGGCGGGTGTTCACCGTCGGCCGGTACCCGGGGCTGGTGTGCGTGGACTCCGCGCTCGGGGCCGTCGACCTGGTCCCGGTGCCGCGGTTCACCGACCCGGAGGCCGCGCTCGCCGCGGGCTCGCTGGTCGCGCCGATGCCCGGCACCGTGCTGCGGATCGCCGTCGCGCTCGGCGACACCGTGTCCGCCGGCGACCCCCTGCTGTGGCTGGAAGCCATGAAGATGGAACACCGGATCACCGCGCCCGCCGACGGCGTGGTCACCGACCTGCCCGTGTCGGTGGGGCAGCAGGTCGAACCGGGCGCCGTCCTCGCCGTCGTCACCCCTGAGGAGCAAGCATGAACTTCGTCGAGTCCGAAGAGCGGATCGCGCTGCGCAAGGCGGTCGGCGACCTGGCCCGCGGCTACGGGCACGAGTACTACGTGAAGGTCGCGCGCAGCGGCGGCCACACCAGCGACCTGTGGAACGAGGCCGGGCGGCTGGGCTACCTCGGCGTGTCGGTGCCCGAGGAGTACGGCGGGGGCGGCGCCGGGATCGGCGACCTGGCCGCGGTGTGCGAGGAGTTCTGCGCGGCGGGCACGCCGATGCTGCTGATGGTGGTGTCCCCGGCGATCTGCGCCACGGTCATCGCCCGCTACGGCACCGAGGAGCAGAAGCGCTCGTGGCTGCCGCGGTTCGCCACCGGCGAGGTGCGGATGTCCTTCGCCATCACCGAGCCGGACGCCGGGTCCAATTCGCACCGTCTCACCACGACGGCCAAGCGCGACGGTGCCGACTGGATCCTCAACGGGCGCAAGGTGTTCATCTCCGGTGTGGACGAGGCCGACGCGGTGCTGGTCGTCGGCCGCACCGAGGACGCGAAGACCGGCAAGCTCAAGCCGGCGCTGTTCATCGTGCCCACGAACACGCCCGGGTTCGAGTACCGGCAGATCGAAATGGACCTCGTCTCGGCCGACAAGCAGTTCGGGCTGTTCCTCGACGACGTCCGGCTGCCGGCCGAGGCGCTCGTCGGCTCCGAGGACGCGGCGCTGGCGCAGCTGTTCGCGGGCCTGAACCCGGAGCGGATCATGGGCGCGTCGTTCTCCATCGGCATTGCCCGGTACGCGCTGGACAAGGGCGTGGCGTACGCGAAGGAGCGCAGCGTGTGGGGCGCGCCGATCGGCACCCACCAGGGCATCGCGCACCCGCTGGCGCAGGTCAAGATCGAGCTGGAGCTGGCCAAGCTGATGACCCAGAAGGCCGCCGCGCTGTACGACTCGGGCGACGACTTCGGGGCGGGCGAGGCCGCGAACATGGCCAAGTACGCTGGCGCGGAGGTCGCCATCAAGGCGGTCGACCAGGCGATCCAGACCCACGGCGGCAACGGCATGGCGTCGGAGTACGGGCTGGGCACGCTGCTCGCGGCCGTCCGGGTGGGCCGGATCGCGCCGGTCAGCCGCGAGATGGTGCTCAACTTCGTCGCCCAGCACTCCCTGGGCCTGCCGAAGTCGTACTAGTGTCCTGAGTCGTTAATTCGAGTTCAGCTGTAGGGTGCGGCATGCCGAATCCGAAGCTGCCTGAGTTGGCCTTGTCCGTTGATGAGGCACAGACGTTGCGGAACTGGGTGCAGCGGCGGAAGACGGCTCAGGCGTTGGCGTTGCGGTCGCGGATCGTGCTGCGGTGCGCCGAGGGCGGCTCGAACAGCGAGATCGCCGCGGAGTTGGGCGTCGGGCGCGCGATGGTCGCGAAATGGCGTTCCCGGTTCGTGGCCCAACGACTGGACGGCCTGGTCGACGAGCCACGTCCGGGGCGCCCGCGCACGATCACCGACGAGCAGGTCGAGGCGGTGATCACCAAGACGCTGGAGTCCACGCCGGCGAATGCGACGCACTGGTCGACCCGGTCGATGGCTGCGGAGTCCGGGTTGACCCAGACCGCGGTGACCCGGATCTGGAATGCGTTCGGTCTGCAGCCGCATCGCCGTGAGGCGTGGAAGTTGTCCAAGGATCCGTTGTTCGTGGACAAGGTCAAGGACGTGGTCGGGCTTTACCTCGCGCCGCCGGAGCGGGCGGTGGTGCTGTGCGTGGACGAGAAGTCCCAGATCCAGGCGCTCAACCGCACCGCCCCGATCCTGCCGATGATGCCGGGAACGCCGCAGCGTGCCACGCACGACTACACCCGCCACGGCACCTCCAGTCTGTATGCCGCACTGGACATCGCCACCGGCAAGGTCATCGGCCGGCTGCACGCGCGGCATCGTGCGATCGAGTTCAAGAAGTTCTTGATCGCCATCGACAACGAAGTACCCGCGGACCTGGCAGTGCATCTGGTTATGGACAACGTCTCGACCCACAAGACCCCGGTGATCAAACGCTGGCTGGCAGCTCACCCGCGGTTCACCGTGCACTTCACTCCGACCTCGAGTTCCTGGCTCAACCTCGTCGAACGCTGGTTTTCCGAGCTGACGACCAAAAAACTCCAACACGGCAGCCACACCAGCGTCCACGCGCTCAATCGCGACATCCGCGCATGGATCGAGACCTGGAACAACGAACCACGGCCCTACGTCTGGACCAAGACCGCCGACCAGATCCTTGACTCCATCGCACGCTACTGCACGCGAATTAATAACTCAGGACACTAGGGAGGAACCGAAGGTGCCGGAGCCCCGCCAGGAGCGCAGCCGGACCACCCGCCGCAAGCTCATCGAGGCAGCCGTGGACTGCATCGGCGAGGTCGGGTGGGCCGGCACCACGGTCGCGCTGATCGCGCAGCGCGCCGGGGTCTCGCGCGGGGCCGCCCAGCACCACTTCCCGACGCGGGAGGACCTGGTCACGGCCGCGGTCGAGTACGTCGGCGAGGTGCAGATCGCGGAGATGCGCCGCGGCGCCGAGGGGCTGCCGTCCGGGCGGTCCCGCATCGAACCGGTGGTCGACATGCTGCTCAACCTCTACACCGGCCCCATGTTCCGCGCCGCGCTGCACCTGTGGGTGGCGGCCTCCAGCGACGAGTCGTTGCGCACCGTGCTGGTGCCGCTGCAGGCGAAGGTCGGGCGGGAGGCGCACCGGCTGGCGGTCGACCTGCTCGGGGTGGACGAGACGCGGCCCGGGGTGCGGGAGCTGGTCCAGTCGACCCTCGACCTCGCGCGCGGGCTCGGCCTGGCGAACCTGCTGGCCGACGACACCACCCGGCGGCGCCGGATCATCCGCCAGTGGGCCCGGGTGCTGGGCCCCGCGCTGCCCGAGCCCGAGGTCACCTCGGTGGGTGGCTGACGGCGTGTCGGGGGACCGGTCGTTAACACTAATGGACCAGTGTGCGATAACAGAGGCAACAGCAGGTGACGAGGCAAGGGGGTAGATCCCGGTGTCCGGTACAGGTGAAGAGCTGTCCCATCGTGCGATGGCGATGTTGCGAGCGGTGGCCCAGGGCCGCGCCGTGATGTCGTCGAGCGTCGAGCCGGACCTTTTCATCGACGGAGTCGCCTGCTGCGACCAGATGGCCGCGCACGCCCTCGCGCACGGCGGCTACATCCGCCCGGCGCGCACCGGGGAGCGCCTGGTGCCCGCGGTCCTGACCGAGGCCGGGCAGGCCGTGCTGGCGCCCGCGGTCGGCCACGTGGCCTGACGCACCGCCGGCTCACCTCGGCCCGGCGCCGGTGCCGGGCCCGATGCCTGGGCCACACGACGGCCCTGCCTGGCTGCGGGCCCGTGGCGGAAGGTCCGCGCTCACGCGGGATTCTCGGCGTGCTCGAGCAGGCCCGGATCTCACGGGCCGACCGTTGTCCGGCCCGGCTTGCCCGGGCTGATCGGTCCCGTGATCAATCTGCCGACGAAATCCTGTCCACCACCCGCGCCGTGCGCAAGCGCCTCGACGTCACCCGGTCCGTCCCGCGGCGCCTCATCGAGGAGTGCGCCGACCTCGCCACCCAGGTCCCGACCGGTCGCAACCGCGGCCTCGGCACGGTCTGGACCACCGCGCACGCGCCGCTGGAGAAGGAACTCGCCGCCACCCTCGGCGTGCCGCACGACGAGATCATGCTGGCCGCGCTGATCCCGCTCGCCTTCACGCTCGGCACCGACTTCCGCCCCGCGCCCCGCATCGGCCGCGGCGAGGTCCTGCACTGGGACCGCTGGTGAGCCTCAGCCACGCACCCAGCGGCGGCCCAGCACCGCGTAGAGCCCGGCCGCCAAGCCGAAGCCGGCGAAACACGTCACGTCGCCCACCGCCGGCACCGCCCGCGGCACCGGCCCCGCGTACAGCGTCTGGTTCGCGAACAACACGATCGACACCACCGCCGCGACCAGGAACGCCACCAGCCCCGGCCACCCCCACCGCCCGGTGTCGGACAGCAGGCGGTCCAGCCCCGCCTGCCCGCGCCGCATCAGCTGGTCGGCGAACACCACGCCCAGCCACGGGCTCACCCAGTACGCGATCACCAGCAGGAAGTGCTCGTACGCCGTCCCCGCGTCGGCGAGCCCCAGCCACGCCAGCACGAACCCGACGACGCCGAACGCGAGCGCCACCAGCGCCCGCCGCCACGCCAGCGGCAGCTGCACGCCCAGCGTGAGGAACGCCAGCGCTCCCGAGTAGACGTTGAGCGCGTTCGCGGCCACCGCCCCGAGTGCGATCGCCAGCAGCGTCAGCGCGGCCAGCCAGCCCGGCATGTGCCCGGTGAACGCCGCGGTCGGACTGCCCTCCCCACCGCCCAGGGTCGCCGACGCCGCGCCCGTCGCCATCAGCACCGTCGTCGCCACGAACAGGCCACCGCCCGCGGCCCAGCCGACCGCCCGGCCGCTCACCGACTCCGGCAGGTATCGCGTGTAATCCGCGGCGTAAGGGTTCCAGCCCGCCGTGTACCCGAACGCCGCGCCGACGGTCAGCAGGAACCCGCCCACTCCACCGGTTCCGGCGACCGCACCCGGCGACGCCCGCGCGAACGTGACCACCGCCCCGGCCGCGAACACCACCGCCAGCACCCCGAAGATCCAGCGCTCGTAAGCCTGCACCAGGTTGTGCCCGAAGAACGCGATCCCGATCTGCAGCACCACCACGATCACCAGGCACAGCAGCACCGGCATCCCGGTCAGCGTGCCGAGCGCGAACGCCCCGCTGACGCTGTTGACCGCGAACCAGCCGATCCCCGCCGTCACCGACATCAGCGCCGCCGGCACCGTGTTGCCGCGGTAGCCGAACGCCAGGCGGCTCAACACCATCTGCGGCACCCCGAACCGCGGCCCGCGCGCGGACAGCACGCCGTGCGACACCGCGCCCAGCCCGTTGCCGATCGCCACCGCGATCACGGCCTGCGCGAAACTCAGCCCGAACGCCGACACCGCCAGCACCCCGACGAAGATCGTGGCGAACTCCAGGTTCGGCGAGGCCCACGTCCAGAACAGCTGACGCGGCCTGCCGTGCCGGTCGGCCGCCGCCACCGGCTCGATACCGCCCGGTTCGACCGCGACGACCTGTTCGCCGTATCCGCCCGTTTTCCGCCCCGCCGTGGTCGCCATGGCAGCACCGTAGGCACCCGATGTTGCGTCCGTGTTGCACCATCGGGTGAACCGCGGAACTTTCCCGCACCGCCCCGCGACCCGGACTGCGAACCCCATCCGAGGAAAGGGACGCCATGGAGAAACCGGGCAACTGCAACTGTGGCAACTGCTGTGACTGCGGCGGGGAGTACGGCCGCAACTGACGCCGTCGCGCCCCCTGGTCCCAGTGGGGTCAGGGGGCCACGGTGATCGCGTCGAGTTTCCCGCGCAGGTACTCCGACGCCACGACCTCCGGGTACGCCCTGCGGCCCAGCGGCGGCGCCAGCGAGGTGATCCGCGCGTCGTGGTCGGTTTCGTAGAAGAAGATGAGCGACACCAGGTCCTCCTCCGGCGCGTCGGCCGAGGGCGGCAGCACCCGGTGCCGCGTCGAGCGCCAGCGGTCGCCCGTCCAGCGTGCCATCAGATCCCCGATGTTGACCGTGAACGCCGCCGGGTCGTACGGCGCGTCCACCCACTCGCCGTCACTGGTGCAGACCTGCAGCCCGCCCACCCCGGCCTGCCGGTCCAGCACCGTCACCGTGCCGAAGTCGGTGTGCGGCCCGATCCGGAACTGCCCCGGCGCCGGCGCGCCGACCCGGTTCAGCGCCGGGTACCAGTTGATGTTGAACGTGTACGTCGGGTGCCCGGTGTGCCGGGTGAAGTGGTCGGACGGCAGGCCGAGCGCGGCCGCGAACACCGTCAGCAGCTCGTCCGACAGCTCCCGCATCCGCCGCAGGTACTCGCGCGACGCGGTGGCGAACTCCGGGACCTCCGCCGGCCACACGTTGGGCTGGAACCAGAACTCGTCGACCTCGGCGATCCCGGTCGCGGTGTCCGCGCCTGCCGAGTAGGACTCCTTGAGGTCCGGCGGGGTTTCGGTGCCCTCGGCGTAGCCGTTGGCCTCCACACCCGGCGGCAGCCACCCGCGCCCGCCGACCGTCACCGCGTACCGCCGCTTGACCTCGGCCGGCAGGGCGAAGAACTCCCGCGCCCGCGACCGCACCCGCGCGCGCAGCTCGTCCGGCACGCCGTGCCCGGTGATCAGCAGGAAACCGGACTCGCGCAGCGCGCGGTCCACCTCGGCGGCCACCCGGCCGCGGCCGGAACCGTCGAACCAGGACGTCAGGTCGATCAGCGGAACGGACGGCGGCATGGCTGCTCCTTCAGGAAGTCTCGACCCCGATGTCCTCGAACCACAGGTCCGGGCGCTCTTCGATGAACTCCGTCATCAGCGTGACGCACGCGGGGTCGTCCAGGATCGTGATGCCGACCCCCAGCCCGGCCAGCCAGTCGTGGCCACCGGAGAAGGTGCGGGCCTCGCCGATCACCACGTGGGAGATCTGAAATTGTCGGATCAAACCGCTGCAATACCAACAGGGTGACAGTGTGGTGACCATCACCGTGTCGCGGTAGTGCGGCCGCCTGCCCGCGTTGCGGAAGGCCGCGGTCTCGGCGTGCATCGACGGGTCGCCGTCCTGCACGCGCCGGTTGTGACCCCGGCCCAGCAGCTCACCGTCCACAGTGAACAGCGCCGCGCCGATGGGCACGCCGCCCTCGGACTTGCCGAGCAGGGCCTCTTCGCGGGCGACGGCGAGCAGCCGGCCGGGATCGGGTTTGAGCATGCGCCCCACTCTAGAGCGAACCGAAGAACTCCAGAACGTCTTCGGCGAACAGATCCGGTTCCTCCATCGCGGCGAAGTGCCCGCCCCGGTCGAATTCCGACCAGTGCACGATGTTGTTGTCGCGCTCGGCCAGGCGGCGCACCGGCAGCACGATGTCGTGCGGGAACACCGCCACCCCCATCGGCACGTCCAGCCCGGGCTGCTTGCCCCGGCTGCGGGCCGATTCGTAGTACAGCCGCGCCGAGGAGCCCGCGGTGCCGGTCAGCCAGTAGATCATCACGTTGGTGAGCATCAGGTCCCGGTCGACCGCGTCCTCCGGGGTCTCGCCCGAATCGGTCCACTCCTGGAACTTCTCCACGATCCAGGCGAGCTGGCCGACGGGGGAGTCGTGCAGGGCGTAGGCCAGGGTCTGCGGGCGCGTCGACTGCTGTTTCATGTAGCCGGACAGCTCGCGCTGGTAGCGCTCGAGCCGGCCGAGCCGCTCCTTGTCGGCCAGGGACAGCTCGTCCAGCTCGGCGGGGTTCCCGGACGGGACGGTGCCGAGCATGTTGACGTGCACCCCGGCGACGTGCTCGGCGTCGTCGATCCCCAGCCGGCGGGAGATCGCCGAGCCCCAGTCGCCGCCCTGCGCGCCGTAGCGGTCGTAGCCCAGGCGGCGCATCAGCTCGGCGAACGCGCGGGCGACGCGTGCCACGTCCCAGCCGGCGCCGGTGGTCGGGCCGGAGAAGCCGTAGCCGGGGATGGCCGGGATGACCAGGTGGTGCCGCGCCGACAGCGCCTCGATCACCGGCAGGAACTCCACCACCGAACCGGGCCAGCCGTGGGTGAGGATCAGCGGCAGGGCGTCCTCGTCGGCGGCCCGGACGTGCAGGAAGTAGATGCGTTGCCCGTCGATCTCGGTGGTGAACTGGCCCAGCTCGTTGAGCCGCCGCTCGTGCGCGCGCCAGTCGTAGGACGTGCGCCAGTACCGGGTCAGCTCCTGAACGTAGCCGAGCGGGATGCCGTAGCTCCAGCCCACGCCCGGCAGCTCGTCCGGCCAGCGGGTCAGGTCGATGCGGGCGTGCAGGTCGTCGAGCTGGGACTGCGGGACGGCGAGGTGGAACGGGCGGATTTCGCTCATGCCGTGACGGTAGCGAGGAACCGCACCCACCGTCCGGTTCGTCGCCGGCGGCCGCACGTGCGCGGCCGGCGCCGGTAGCGCCGCGCGGTACCGCCGTTTCCCGGCCCGCGCGGACCTCCCACTGCCTCTGTGCCGACGAGGCGGCAACCCTCACCGACGCGGCTCGGCCCTTCTCGGTGGCCTTCCCGCTCTTCGTCCGGCTCGTCGAACCGCACGCGTCGGTCGAGGTCACGGCGGCCCATCCGGTCCACCACGCGCTGCCGGCGCACCCTCGCCGCCGACGCCGAGCACGCCTCGCGGGCCGGGCGTGCTGAGACGTGCCGAAGGTGGGGACGGAGGTTACCAACCGCTTAGTATGTGAGGTACGGTGAGCGTCGTGGCACCGTCGCTGTCAGGGTTGCGCGCCGAGCATGCGCAACGCGAGATCCCCGTACTCGCGGCCGAGCGCCTTGGGCGTCTTCCCGGTGCGTTCGGTGTACCAGCGCGCCACGTCGACGCCGAGCGACAGGACCGCTCGCGCGGCGGTCTTGACATCGGCCACCACGAACTGGCCCTGCGCCACGCCCTCCTCGATGACGCCGCGCACCAGGTGCTCGATGCGGCGCCGCAGGTCGGCCACCACCTGGTACTCCTGCTCCGGCAGCGCCTGCAGCTCGTACTGCACGACGCGCGCCACGGTGTGCCGCCGGGCGTGCCAGGCGACGAAGTCGGCGACGATCCGGCGCATCCGCTCCTTCGGGTCGTCGGCGCGCTTCGCGACGTCCTCGACCAGGTCGAGCGTCTGCTGGTGCCCGCTCTTGCTGATGGCGAACAGCAGCGCGGCCTTGGACGGGAAGTGCACATACAGCGCCGCGGGGCTCATCCCGGCCGCGCCGGCGATGTCGCGCGTCGTGGTCGCGTGGTAGCCGCGGCGGGCGAAGGACTCGACTCCGGCCAGCATCAGCCGCCGCGCCGCGTCCGGCTGCACGTCCGGCCAGAGTTCGGCGGACAGCGAGATGGTCATGGCGGAATCCTCCCAGTCGGGAACCGCCTGGCGGGAGACTTGACACGGCGGTCCGGCCGTTCTCATTGTAAGCGAGCGCTTAGTCAAGGTGGACAGGAGACAGGAGCCCGATGGTGAACTCGTTCAAGGACCGCGTCGCGATCGTCACCGGGGCGAGCCGGGGCATCGGCTTCGGCATCGCCCGTGAGCTGGTGCAGCGCGGCGCGCGGGTGTGCATCACCGCCCGCAAGCCCGAGCCGCTGGCCGACGCGGTGAACGAGCTGGGCGGGCCCGGGGTGGCGATCGCGGTGCCCGGCAAGGCCGACGACCCGGCGCACCAGGAGGAGGCCGTCGCCAGGACCGTGGAGACCTTCGGGCGGCTGGACATGCTGGTCAACAACACCGGCATCAACCCGGTGTACGGCCCGATGCTCGACATCGACCGCGACGCCGCGGCGAAGATCCTCGCCGTCAACGTGCTCGCGCCGCTGGCCTGGCTGCGTCAGGCGCGCGACGCGTGGATGGGGGAGCACGGCGGCTCGGTCGTCAACGTCGCCTCGATCGCCGGCCTGCGTGCCTCGCCCGGGATCGGCATGTACGGCGTGAGCAAGGCGGCGGTGATCCGGATGACGCAGGAGCTGGCGGTCGAGCTGGGCCCGAAGATCCGGGTCAACGCGGTCGCGCCGGCCGTGGTGAAGACCAAGTTCGCCACCGCGCTGTACGAAGGCCGCGAGGAGGAGGTGTCCGCGGCGTACCCGATGAAGCGGCTCGGCGTGCCGGAGGACATCGCCGGGGCGGTCGCGTTCCTGCTCTCCGACGAGGCCGGGTGGATCACCGGGCAGACCGTGGTGCTGGACGGCGGCGTGACGCTGGGAGGCGGGCTGTGAGCTTCGAGCTGAGGGGCGCCGGGGTCGTCGTCACCGGCGGTGGCGGCGGGATCGGGGCGGCGCTGGCGCGGCGGTTCGCGGCCGAGGGCGCGCGGATCGTGGTGGCCGACCTCGACGGCCCGGCCGCGGAGGCGGTGGCCGCGGAGGTGGGCGGGGTCGCGGTCGCCGGTGACGCGGCCGGGGTGGACGGGGTCGCGTCGCTGATCCAGCGGGCGTCGGACGAGCTGGGCGCGATCGACCTGTTCTGCGCCAACGCGGGCATCGCCCCGCACGGCGGGCCGGAGGCGCCCGAGGAGGTGTGGGCGCGGGCGTGGGACGTCAACGTGATGGCCCACGTGCGGGCGGCTCACCTGCTGTTGCCCGCCTGGCTGGAGCGCGGGCGGGGCCGGTTCCTCGCGACGGTCTCCGCGGCCGGGCTGCTGACCAGCCTCGGGTCGGCGCCGTACTCGGTGACCAAGCACGGGGCGCTGGCGTTCGCGGAGTGGCTCTCGGCGACGTACCGGCACCGGGGCATCACGGTCCAGGCGATCTGCCCGCAGGGCGTCCGGACGAACATGCTCGCCGCGACGGGCGTCGGCGGACAGCTGATCATGGGCGCGTCGGCGATCGAACCGGCCCAGGTGGCGGACGCGGTGATGGAGTCCTTCTCCGACGACCGGTTCTTGATCCTGCCGCACCCGGAGGTCGCCGAGTACTACACCACCCGCGCGACGCAGACGGACCGCTGGCTGGGCGGGATGAACAAGCTGCAGCGCAAGGTGGAGGCCGCGCAGGGCGAGTGACGTGCTCCGGTCGCACATCGCCGGAAGGTGTGCGACCGGGGGCGCGGTTATGCTGTGCCGGTCGAGGAAGGACGTTGCGGATGACCGAGGAGCCGGTGCCGGCGAGGCTGCTGTCGGCGGCGACGCGGTTGTTCGCCGAGCGCGGGTTCGACCGGACGTCGGTGCAGGAGATCGTGGCCGCGGCCGGGGTCACCAAGGGCGCGATGTACCACTACTTCGGCTCGAAGGACGACCTGCTGCACGAGATCTACGGCCGCGTGCTGCGGTTGCAGACCGAGCAGCTGGAGAAGGTGGTGGCCAGCGGCGAGCCGGTGGCCGCGCGCCTCCACGCGGCCGCTTCCGACGTCGTGGTGAGCAGCATCGACAACCTCGACGACACGACGATCTTCTTCCAGTCCATGCACCAGCTCAGCCCGGAAAACCGCAAGGCGGTGCGCGCCGAGCGGCGCCGGTACCACGTGCTGTTCCGGTCGCTGATCGAGGAGGGGCAGCGGGAGGGCGTGTTCCGCACCGACAAGCCCGCGGACATCGTGGTGGACTTCTTCTTCGGCTCGGTGCACCACCTGGCGGTCTGGTACCGCAGCGACGGGCGGCTGAGCGCGCCGGAGGTTGGTGCGCACTACGCCGATCTGCTGGTGGGCTCGCTGCGGCCCTGAGGTTGTTGCGCTGCCTTTCTGGTGGCGGGGCGCGGTTGGTCCAGTGGTGCCGGCACGAGGTGACGCATTCGTGTGGGTACCAGGCGACCATTCGTGTGGGTACGAGATGGCCATTTGTGTGGGTGGCTACGAGATGCCCTCTCGCGGGGCCGTGAGGCGGCCACTCGTGGGGCTACGAGGTGCCCGCTCGTGGGCGTGCGAGATGCCCTCTCGTGCGAGGTGACCGTTCGTGCGGCCACACGAGGTGTCCACTCGTGCCCGCGCGAGATGTCCGCTCGTGGGCGTGCGAGATGCCCGCTCGTGGGCGTGCGAGATGCCCGCTCGTGGGCGTGCGAGATGCCCTCTCGTGCGAGGTGACCGTTCGTGCGAGGTGACCGTTCGTGCGGCGGCGAGGTGACTGTTCGTGCGGCGGCGAGGTGACTGTTCGTGCGGCGGCGAGGTGACCATTCGTGCGGTCGCATGAGGGGGCCACTCGTGCGAGTGCGAAGTGTCCGCTCATGGGGCGTTGGGTGTCCACCCGCGGGGGTGCGAGATGTCCTCTCGTGGGGGTGCGAGGTGCCCTCTCGTGGGGGTGCGAGATGTCCTCTCGTGGGGGTGCGAGGTGCCCTCTCGTGCGGGTGCGAGATGTCCTCTCGTGCGGGTGCGAGATGCCTGCTCGTGCGGGTGCGAGGTGCCCGCTCGTGCGGGGGCGACATGCCCGCCCGTGCGGGTGCGACGCGACCACCTGCCTCGCCTGGTGTGGCTGGTCCCTTCGTACACCTACGACTGGGGACACGACCACTGGGTGCTTTCGTGCGCCGAAGTCCGTGGCTGGGCCTTCGTGCGCCTGCGAAGTGTCCACTCACGCGGGAGCCACGCGCCGACGACACAAGACAAGGGAGGCCGGCGCCACAGCACCGGCCTCCCGAAAAACCACGCTCCAGCAATCCGCCTCAGGCCGGCGGCAGGTTCACCAACCCCGCCAGCGCCGCACGGTGCCGCCCCGGCGTGCCGAGCGCCAGCTCGTCGCTCTTGGCGCGCTTCAGGTACAGGTGCGCCGGGTGCTCCCACGTCATCCCGATCCCGCCGTGCAACTGCACCGCCTCCTCCGCGGCGTGCAGCGCCACCGCCGAGCACGTCGACTGCGCCACCGCCACCGCGACGGGCACATCCGAGTCACCGGTAGCGAGCGTGTCCGCCGCATAGCGGGCCGTCGCGCGGGCGGACACGATCTCCAGGTACAGATCCGCCAGCCGGTGCTTCAGCGCCTGGAACGAACCCACCGGCCGCCCGAACTGGTAGCGCTGCTTCAGATACGCCACCGTCTCATCGAGACACCACTGCGCGACCCCGACCTGCTCCGACGCCAGCAACCCGGCGCCCACCAGCAACGCCTGCCGCAGCGCCGCCTCCGCCCCGGGACCCGACACCAGCAACCGCGACGACGCGTTGTCCAACGACACGTCCGCCAGCCGGCGCGTCAGATCGAGCGACACCACCTCGGTCACCGTCGCCGCGGTCTTCTCCACCGCGTACAGCCCCGGGCCGTCCGGGCCCACCGCCGGCACGGTCAGCACGTCCGCCACCGACGCATCGGCCACCGTCCGCACCGCGCCGCTCAGCGCGCCCTCCGTGTTCGCCGACACGCCACCCGGGAAACCCGCGTCCGGCGCCGACGTCAGCGGCACCGCCAGCGCGCCGACGACCTCACCGGCGGCCAAGCGCGGCAGCAACTCCGTGTCACCCGCGGCCTGCAAAGCCGCCGTCGCCAGCACCGCGCTGCCCAGGAACGGCACCGGCGCCACCGACCGGCCCAGCTCCTCCAGCACGACCGCCACCTCGCGGTACGACGCGCCCTGCCCGCCCAGCGATTCCGGCACCGCGAGCCCGGCCAGGCCCAGATCGGTCGCCAGCGTCCGCCACAGCTTCAGGTCGTACGGCTCGGCGCTCTCCGTCCGTGCCAGCACGGCCGAAAACCCGGCCTGGTCGCCGAGCAGGTCCCGGACACTGGCGCGCAGGTCCTCCTCGACCTCGGAGTACAGCAGATCGCTCACCGCGGCAGGTCCTTCCACGCGACGTCCTTGTCCACCCGTGGCTCGGACGGCAGCCCGAGCACGCGTTCGGAGATGATGTTGCGCAGCACCTCGGAGGTGCCGCCCTCGATCGAATTGCCCTTCGCCCGCAGGTAGCGGTACCCGGGCCCGCGGCCGAGCATGTCGACCTTCTCCGGCCGGCGCAACGTCCAGTCGTCGTAACGCAGACCGTCCTCACCGGACAGTTCGATCTCCAGCCCGGTCAGCGCTTGCTGCAGCTTCGCGAACGCCAGCTTCATCGCCGAACCCTCCGGCCCCGGCGCCCCGACCGCCAGCTGCTGGCGCAACCGCGTCCCGGCCAGGCGCGCCGCTTCCGCCTCGACCCAGAGGCGGAGCAACCGGTCGTGCAGCTCCGGCGTGCGCAGCTCCGGCCGGTCCCGCCAGGTCCGCGACACCATCCCGATCAGGCCGCCCTCGCGCGGGATCGCGTTGCCGCCGATCGCCACCCGCTCGTTCATCAGCGTGGTCTGCGCGACCTTCCAGCCCTCGCCGACCGCGCCGAGCCGGTTCGCGTCCGGGATCCGCACCCCGGACAGGAACACCTCGTTGAACTCGGCCTCGCCGGTCAGCTGCCGCAGCGGCCGCACCTCGACACCGGGATCGGTCATGTCGCAGATGAAGTACGTCATGCCCTGGTGCTTGGGCACGTCCGGATCCGTGCGGGTGACCAGGATCGCGAACCGGGCGATGTGCGCGACCGACGTCCACACCTTCTGCCCGTCGACCACCCACGTGTCACCGTCGCGCACCGCGCGGGTGCCCAGCGCGGCGAGGTCCGATCCGGCGCCCGGCTCGCTGAACAGCTGGCACCACACCTCCTCGCCGGTCCACAGTGGACGCAGATAGCGCTTCTTCTGCTCCTCCGTGCCGAACCGCAGGATGGTCGGCGCCGCCATGCCCAGCCCGATGCCGATCCGGCGCGGGTTGTTGTCCGGCGCGCCGGCCTTCGCCAGCTCGGCTTCGACGACGTTCTGCAGCTCGCGCGGCGCGCCCAGCCCGCCCAGGCCCTCCGGGTAGTGCACCCAGGCCAGGCCGGAGTCGAACCGGGCTCGCAGGAACTCCAGCCGCTCCGTGCTCGCCGGCGGGTGGGCGGCGAGCAGCTCGCCCACCCGCGCGCGCAGGTCGTCGGCGGTCAGCGTGCTCATCGGGCCTCCGATCGGTACTTCTTCAGCTCGCGGTGGGCCAGCGAGCGCTTGTGAACCTCGTCCGGTCCGTCGGCGAACCGCAGCGTGCGGATCCCCGCCCACATCTCCGCCAGCGGGAAGTCCTGGGACAGCCCGCCCGCGCCGTGCGCCTGGATCGCCTTGTCCAGGATCCACTCGACGGTCTTCGGGGTGGCGATCTTGATCGCCTGGATCTCGGTGTGCGCGCCGCGGTTGCCGACGGTGTCCATCAGCCACGCGGTCTTGAGCACCAGCAGCCGCAGCTGCTCGACCTTCACCCGCGCCTCGGCGATCCAGTCCTGCACCACGCCCTGCTCGGCGATCGGCTTGCCGAAGGTCGAGCGGCTCAGCGTGCGGCGGCACATCATCTCGATGGCGCGCTCGGCGATGCCGATCGAGCGCATGCAGTGGTGGATCCGGCCCGGCCCCAGCCGCGCCTGGGCGATGGCGAACCCGTCGCCCTCCTCGCCGATCAGGTTGTCCGCGGGCACCCGCGCCTCGTCGAAGACCACCTCGGCGTGCCCGCCGTGCGAGCCGTCGGTGTAGCCGAAGACGTGCATCCCGCGCGTGACGTGCACGCCGGGCGTGTCCCGCGGCACCAGGATCTGGCTCTGCTGGCGGTGCGGTTCGGCGTCCGGGTCGGTCTTGCCCATGACGATGAAGATCTTGCAGTTCGGGTTCATCGCGCCGGTGATGTACCACTTGCGCCCGGTGATCACGTACGAGTCGCCGTCGCGGCGGATGCTGGTGGCGATGTTGCGGGCGTCGGAGGAGGCCACGTCCGGCTCGGTCATCGCGAACGCCGAGCGGATCTCGCCGTCCAGCAGCGGCTGCAGCCACTGCTTGCGCTGCTGCTCGGTGCCGAACATCGCGAGCACCTCCATGTTCCCGGTGTCCGGCGCCGAGCAGTTCAGCGCGACCGGGGCCAGGTGCGGGCTGCGGCCGGTGATCTCGGCCAGCGGCGCGTACTGCAGGTTCGTCAACCCGGCGCCGTGCTCACCGGGGAGGAAGAAGTTCCACAGGCCGCGTTTGCGTGCCTCGGCCTTGAGGTCCTCCACGACCGGCGGGAAGGTCCACTCGTTGTCCCGCTGCGCCAGCTGCTCCTCGTAGACCGGCTCGGCGGGGTAGATGTGGGAGTCCATGAACTCCAGGAGCCGCTCCCGCAGCTCCTCGGTCTTGGCGTCGAACGCGAAATCCATGATCAGTCCTTGAGGGTGTCGAGTCCGAGGGTGACGAGCGGGACCACCGCGGCGCCGATCTGGTCGAAGCCGGCGCCGACGGTCTGGCCCTGGCTGAACCGGTAGTAGATGCCTTCCAGGATCACCGCGAGCTTGAAGAACGCGAACCCGACGTACCAGTCCAGCGCCGAGACGTCCCGGCCGGACCGCGCCGCGTACCGCGCGATCATCTCGTCCGTGCCCGGGTAACCGGGCGCGGTGCTGACGTTGGAGACGATCTCCAGGTCGACCTTGCCGCGCTCGGCGTAGGCGATGAGCAGGGCCAGGTCGGTCAGCGGGTCGCCGAGGGTGGACATCTCCCAGTCCAGCACCGCGGTGATGCGGTCGGTCTCGTCGACCAGGACGTTGTCCAGCCGGTAGTCGCCGTGCACGACGGCCGCCGGGCCGGACGCCGGGATGGCGCGGGCCAGCTGGTCGTGCAGGTCGTCGACGCCGGGCAGGTCCCGGCTGCGGGAGGCGTCCAGCTGCTTCTTCCAGCGGCGCACCTGCCGTTCCAGGAACCCCTCCGGGCGGCCGAAATCGGCGAGCCCGACCGCGTCCGGGTCGACGGTGTGCAGGTCGACGAGGGTGTCCATCAGCGACTCGGCGATCGCCCGCGTGCGCTCCTCACCGAGCGCCGCCAGCTCGCTCGCCGCGCGGTAGGGGGTGCCCGGCACGAACTCCATCACGTAGAACGGCGCGCCGAGCACCTCGGTGTCCTGGCACAGCGTGATCGTCCGCGGCACCGGCACGGGCGTGTCCGCGAGCGCGCTGATGACGCGGTGCTCGCGGGCCATGTCGTGCGCGGTGGGCAGGACGTGCCCGAGCGGGGGCCGGCGCACCACCCAGCGGCCGGCGCCGTCGCCCACGATGTAGGTCAGGTTCGACCGGCCGCCCTGCACCACCTCACCGGTGAGCGGGCCCTGGACGAGCCCGGGGGAGTGCTCGTCCAGGTAGTCCCGCAGCCGTGCGAGGTCGAGTCCGGGCAGGTCCTGCTGCGTCACTGGGCCTCCTTGTCCAGATAGCTATACCGACCAGTCGGTATGTCCCACCGTAGCGGAAGCCCGCCCGGAGGCGGGCTCACGTCTCAGGCGATCAGGCGCGTCACCCACTCGGCGACGCACGCCGGCTTGGCCTCGCCGTCGATCTCGATCGTCCACCGCGTCACCACCTGCTTGCCGCCCGGCACGTCGGTGACCTCGGCCAGCTCGGCGACCCCGCGGATCTTCGAGCCGACCTTGACCGGCTGCGGGAACCGGACCTTGTTCAGGCCGTAGTTGATCCCCATCTTCAGCCCGTCGACGCGGTAGGTGCCCGCCGACAGCAGCGGCAGCACCGACAGGGTCAGGAAACCGTGCGCGATCGGGGCGCCGAACGGGCCCTGCTTGGCCTTCTCGACGTCCACGTGGATCCACTGGTGGTCGCCGGTGGCGTCGGCGAAGGTGTTGACCTGCTCCTGCGTGACGGTGTGCCAGTCGCTGGTGCCCAGCTGCTCGCCGACCGCGGCGGTGAACTCGTCCAGTCCGTTGAAGACGCGCATGATCTCAGTCCTTCGGTCCGCCGGCGACGTAGACGACCTGGCCGGAGACGAACCCGGCGCCCTCGCTGACCAGGAACGACACGGTGTTGGCGATGTCCTCGGGCTTGCCGACGCGCTGCACCGGGATCTCCTTGGCCGCGAACGCCTTGAAGTCCTCGAACGGCACGCCCAGGCGCTCCGCGGTGGCGGCGGTCATGTCGGTCTCGATGAAGCCCGGCGCGATCGCGTTCGCGGTGACGCCGAACTTGCCCAGCTCGATCGCCAGCGTCTTGGTGAAGCCCTGCAGGCCGGCCTTGGCCGCGGAGTAGTTGACCTGGCCGCGGTTGCCCAGCGCGGAGGTGCTGGACAGGTTCACGATCCGGCCCCAGCGCTGCTCGGTCATGTGCTTCTGGACCGCGCGGGTCATCAGGAACGAGCCCTTGAGGTGCACGTTCATGACCGAGTCCCAGTCCTCGTCGGTCATCTTGAAGAGCAGGTTGTCCCGGGTGATGCCGGCGTTGTTGACCAGCACGGTCGGCGGGCCCAGCTCCTCGGCGACCCGGGCGACGGCGGCCTCGACCTGCTCGGTGTTGCTGACGTCGAGCGCGACCCCGATGGCCTTGCCGCCGGCCGCGGCGATGTCCTCGGCGCCCTGCTTCACGGACTCCTCGTTGAGGTCCAGCAGGGCGACGGCGAAACCGTCCGAGGCCAGCTTGCGCGCGACAGCGGCGCCGATGCCTCGGCCGGCGCCGGTCACGATGGCGACCCGGGAGTGGGACTCGGTCACGGGAACTCCTCCTCGTCGTTGAGCGCGTCGGTAAGCGAGCGCTTAGAAAGCTACTCGCCTCCGGCCCGGAGCGCCTAAGTGACCTGGGTCACCCCGGTTCGGTTCGATCGTAGTAACGGGACGGCCAGCGTGGCGAGCGCGAGCAGTTCGGTGGCCGCGAGCAGGCGCTCCACCAGGCCCAGCGGGATCGTGCGCCACCACGGCCCGCCCCCGGCGAGCATGTAGCCGACCGCACCGAGGATGAGCCCGAACCAGGCGAGCGAGACGATCGCCAGCGCGCGGGCCGCCCAGCGCCAGCCCGGCGAGTCCGGGAAGATGCGGCGCGCGGCGAACAGCAGGCCGACCGGCAGGCACACGAACCCGACGACGCTCGCGTACCGGTGCACCACCCCGCCCAGGCTCGGCCCGACGGACCAGTCGGTCTTGGGGAACGCGACCACCACCAGCAGGCTGACCGTCCACAGTGCACCGAGCACGACCGCGGCCGAGCGGACCGGCAGGGCCCGCATCAGCACGTGCGCGGCGAACAGCACCGCCGAGCCGAGGGCGATCAGCAGGACCGCGATGTCGAAGATCCACTTGTTGGCGCTCAGGGCGTACTCGCTGATCGTGCGGCGCACCGGGCTGATCTGGTCGGTGGGCGGGAGGAACTGCAGCAGGAGCACGAGCGCGGCGCCCCCGGCGATCGCGGTGAGGCAGCCCAGGGCGAGGAGCCGCGGCGCGCGGGTGGGGGCCGGAGTGGTGGTCACCCGGCCCAGTTTATGCGCGCACGTGTGGGGGTTTTGTGATCTCGTGGGCGGTTTCGGCGCGTGCCCGGGATTGTCGGTGGGGGCCCTTAGGATCGTCGGCATGGAGCAACGGGTTCTCGGCCGGACCGGCCGTGCGGTGTCGGTGGTCGGGCTCGGCACGTGGCAGCTGGGCGCGGACTGGGGCGAGGTGGGCGAGGCCGAGGCGTTCGCGGTGCTGGAGGCCGCGGTGTCGGCCGGTGTCACGTTCTTCGACACCGCCGACGTCTACGGTGACGGCCGCAGCGAGCAGATCATCGGGCGGTTTCTGCGCGACCACCCGGACGTGTTCGTGGCGACCAAGATGGGCCGTCGCGCGCCGCTGGACCCGGGTGAGTACACGCTGGAGAACTTCCGGGCGTGGACCGACCGGTCGCGGGCCAACCTCGGGGTCGAGGTGCTGGACCTGGTGCAGCTGCACTGCCCGCCGGCGGCGGTGTACTCCAGTGACGCCGTGTTCGACGCGCTGGACACGCTGGTGGCGGAGGAGCGGATCGCCGCGTACGGGGTGAGCGTCGAGACGTGCGCGGAGGCGCTGACCGCGATCGCCCGCCCGGGCACGGCGAGCGTGCAGATCATCCTGAACCCGTTCCGGCTCAAGCCACTCGACCGGGTGCTGCCGGCCGCCGCCGAGGCGGGGGTGGGGATCATCGCGCGGGTGCCGCTGGCGTCCGGCCTGCTGTCCGGCCGCTACACGAAGGAGACGGTGTTCGCCACGGACGACCACCGGACGTTCAACCGGCACGGCGAGGCGTTCGACCAGGGGGAGACGTTCAGCGGGGTGGACTTCGCGACGGGCGTCGAGGCGGCCGCGGAGTTCAGTTCGCTGGCCCCGGCCGGCGTGACGCCCGCCCAGACGGCGTTGCGGTGGATCATCCAGCAGCCGGGCGTCACGTCGGTGATCCCGGGGGCGCGATCGGCGGAGCAGGCGCGAGCGAACGCGGCGGCGGCTGGGGCCGAGGCACTGCCGGAGCCGACGCTGGAGGCGGTGCGGGAGCTGTACGACCGGCGGATCCGGGCGCAGGTGCACGAGCGCTGGTAGGGCTCGTGCGTTCCGGCCGGGTGACCGCGCCAATGGCCGGCGCCCGGCCGCGGCGCGCTGCCCGGAGCCGGCCAGGCGTCATCACCGGCCCCGGCAGGGGTGCGCGTCCGCCGTGGCGGGAATACCGCGGGCGGCGGCCGCCTTGTGGCAGGCGTGAGTGATCACTTCGAAGGCGAGTACGCGCCGAGCCCGACGGACTGGGTCCGCGAAGCGGTGGAGCAGTTCGAGTCGTCCGGCGGGGAGGTCAGCCTCAACGAGCCCGGCGGGGCCCCGATCGTCGTGCTCACCACGGTCGGCGCCAAGACCGGCAAGATCCGCAAGTCGCCGATCATGCGGATCGAGAAGGACGGCAAGTACCTCGCGGTGGCGTCCAACGGCGGCCGCCGCGAGAACCCGGGCTGGGTCGCCAACCTCCGTGCCCACCCGACGGTGGAGCTGCAGGACGGCCCGGTCAGGAAGACCTACGTCGCCCGCCGGCTCGACGGCGAGGAGCGTCGCCAGTGGTGGGAGTACGCTGTCGCGCTCTGGCCGACGTACACCGAGTGGCAGGAGAAGACGGACCGCCAGATCCCGCTCTTCCTGCTGGAGGAATGAGGCGGCACCCGGATCGACCGGCCGCGCACCGCCGCGGCGAGCGGGTTCCGCGGTCAGCCGGTCGCGCTGAACGCTGGCGGCGGGGTGGTCCGGCCGCGCGCCGTCGCGGCGAGCGGGTTCCGCGGTCAGCCGGTCGCGCCGAGGGTGCGGATGATGAGCTCCCGCGTGCCGGCCGGGTCGATCACGTCGTCGATCTCGAAGACCGTCGCCGTGTTCAGGGCCTTGCCGCGCTCGTAGTACTCGGCCACCAGCTCGGCGTAGCGGGCGTGCCGGGCCTCCGGGTCGGCGATCGCCTCCAGGTCCGCGCGGAACCCCAGCCGCACCGCGCCCTCCAGCCCCATGCCGCCGAACTCGCCCGTCGGCCACGCCACCGTCAGCGCGGGCGCGTGCAGCGAGCCGCCGGTCATCGCCATCGCGCCCAGGCCGTAGGCCTTGCGCAGCACCACCGCGACCAGCGGCGAGGTCAGCCGCGCCCCGGCGACGAACAGGTCACCGAACCGCCGCACCGTCGCGGTCTTCTCCGCCTCCGGGCCCACCATGAACCCCGGAGTGTCCACGAAGGACACCACCGGCAGGCCGTGCGCGCGGCACAGGTCCAGGAAACGTGCCGCCTTGTCGGCGGCGTCGCCGTCGATCGCGCCGCCGAGGCGGGCCGGGCTGTTCGCCAGCACCCCCACGGGGATCCCGCCGATCCGGGCCAGCGCGGTGATCACCCCGATCCCGAACCCGGCGCGCAGTTCGAGCAGGCTGCCGGGATCGGCCACTGTGGACAGCACCGGCCGCACGTCGTAGACGCGGACCCGGTTCTCCGGCACCAGGTGCCGCAACCGGCGCTGGTCGTGCGGCTCTCCGGCCTCGGCCGGGCCGGCGAAGTAGGACAGGTAACGCTTGGCCACGTCGACCGCCTCGGCCTCGTCGGCGACCAGCACGTCCACGACCCCGTTGGTGTACTGCACCGGCGTCGGCCCGACGTCGTCGGGCGCGACGACACCGAGCCCGCCGCCTTCGATCATCGCCGGCCCGCCCATGCCCAGTGAACTGCCCTCGGTCGCGATGACCACGTCGCACACCCCGGCCAGCGCCGCGTTGCCGGCGAAGCAGTAGCCGGACACGATCGCGACCGTCGGCACCTCGCCGGCCAGCTGGGCGGCCATGCGGAACGTCGGCACGTCCAGCTGGGCGACCGCGGAGGTGTCGGTGTCGCCCGGCCGCCCGCCGCCGCCCTCGGCGAACAGCACCACCGGCAGGCCGCGGTCCCGGGCCAGCCGCAGCATCCGGTCGGTCTTGCGGTGGTTGTGCACGCCCTGCGTCCCGGCCAGCACGGTGTAGTCGTAGGCCAGCACGACGACCGGCCGCCCGCCGACGGTCGCGGTGCCGGTGACCAGGCCGTCGGCGGGGGTGCGGCGGATCAGGTCGCCGAGGTCCCGGCGGCGGCGCTGCGCGGCGATCGCGAGGGCGCCGTACTCGGTGAAGCTGCCGGGATCGCACAGGTCCTCGACGTTCTCCCGCGCGGTCCGCTGCCCGGCGGAGTGCCGCTTGCGCACCGCGTCCGGGCGCGCGGCGTCCAGGCCGATCTCGTGCCGCGCCACGGTTTCCGCGAGGTCCGGCCGGATGTGGTCGAGGTC
Organism: Amycolatopsis thermalba; assembly: GCF_023376025.1. NCBI lineage: Bacteria > Bacillati > Actinomycetota > Actinomycetes > Pseudonocardiales > Pseudonocardiaceae > Amycolatopsis > Amycolatopsis thermalba. The sequence continues at coordinate 4,719,025 of NZ_CP091196.1, read as the reverse complement.
GGCTTCGGTCGCTTGGGCGGCTCCGGTCGCCTCGCCGTTCTCCCGCAGGGTGACCAGGACCGCCCCGGCCGTGACGGTGTCACCGGGCTTGACCGCGACCCCGAGCACCGCGCCGCCCCGCTCGGCGGTGATCACGTGTTCCATCTTCATCGCCTCGATCACGACGAGTTCCGCGCCCGCCGGCACCGTCTCGCCCTCGGCCACGCACACCTGCGCCACCACGCCCTGCTGTGGCGCGGTGACCGTGCCCGGCGCGGCCGCGGGCTCGATGATCTCGTCCACCAGGTCCGGCAGGCGGCGGTCCACGAACGTGGTGTCGGCCGTGCCGAGCGGCTCGGCCAGCAGCGCCCGGAGCAGGGCGAGGTTCGTCGGCGGCCCGGTGATGGCGAATTCGCCCAGCGCGCGACACAACCGGGCGGCGGCCGAGGCGAGGTCGTGTCCGGTGACGATCACCTTGGCCAGCAGCGAGTCGTAACGCGGGTTGCCGGGATAGCCCGGGTAGCCGTGGGTGTCCACGCGGACGCCGCGGCCGGTGGGCGGCTGGAACGTGGTGAGCGTGCCGCCGCCGGGCAGCACGGTGCCGTCCGGCCGGACCGTTTCGGTGTTGACCCTGGCCTGGATCGCCACGCCCCGCGGCTGCGGGACGGTGCGGTCCAGTGGTTCGCCCGCGGCCAGCCGGAGCCCGATCTCGACCAGGTCGAGCCCGGTGACCTCCTCGGTCACGGTGTGCTCGACCTGCAACCGCGGATTCACCTCCAGGAACACGAATTCGCCGCCGTCGACCAGGAATTCCACAGTGGCCAGACCAAGGTACACAGTGGACCCGACCAACCGCGTGGCGCACTCGTGCAAGCGCTTTCGGAGCTCCGCCGGGAGGGTCGCGGGCGCGATCTCGATGAGCTTCTGGCGGCGGCGCTGCAGGCTGCAGTCCCGGTCGCCGAGCGCGAGCGTCGTCTCGCCGTCGGCGGCGATCTGCACCTCGATGTGGCGGGCGTGGGGGAGGAGCCGTTCCAGGTAGACCGAGCCGTCGCCGAACGCGGCCCGGGCTTCGGAGGCGCAGCGGCGCAGTGCGGCGGGCAGGCCGGCCGCGTCGGTCACCGGTCGCATGCCGCGTCCGCCGCCCCCGGCCAGCGCCTTGACCATCACCGCGCCGTGCTCGGCGAAGAACGCCTCGGCGGTGGCCGGATCGGTCGGGCCGTCGGTGCCCGCGAGGACCGGAATGCCCAGCTCCCGGGCTCGTGCCCGGGCGCGGGTCTTGTCGCCGAACAGTTCCAGGGCGTCCGGGGACGGTCCGGCGAAGCGAATCCCGGCGTCCGCGCAGCGGCGGGCGAGGTCCGCGCTCTCGGACAGGAACCCGTAACCGGGGTGCAGGAACTCGCATCCGGTGCGCTGCGCGGCGGCGACGATCGCGGCGGCGTCGAGGTAGGTGCCGTCGAGGCGTTCGGCGTGGTCGGCGCGGGTGACGTGGGCGCAGTCGGCGTCGTCCCCGGGATACACGGCGACCGTGCGGAAGCCCAGCGCGGCGGCGGTGCCGAGGATCCGGACGGCGATCTCGCCCCGGTTCGCGACGAGCAGGGACGGCACCGTCTCACCTCACCGTGTCGATCACGTCCTCGGTCTCCCCGGACGCTACCGGGCGGGCGGTGCCGCTACCAGGGCCGCCGGTGTCGCCAGATCGGGACGGGCGAAACCGGCGGCCGAGTTGTTCAACGATCCGCGGGGATGGCGAATTCCCGGCCACGATCACCAGGGCGGCCACCGAGACCAGCACGTAGGAGGACCCGAGCAGGTGCTGCCACCAGGTCCAGTGCATCTCCAGGTCGTGGGTCTGCGGCAGCCACGAGTGCGGCCCGACGGCGAAGACGAGCAGCACCGGGCTCCAGCGCGGGGCGCGGACCAGCACCACCACCGCGGCGGGCAGCACCCAGACCCAGTGGTGCGACCAGCTCACCGGCGAGGCGAGCAACCCGCCGGCGGCGATGGCGAGCAGGGCGGTGACGTCGTCGCGGGCCCGGCGGGCGGCGACCGCGGCCAGGGCCATGACCGCGGCCGCGAGCACGGCCCAGAGCAGGGTGTTCTCCGGGAACAGCCGGACCAGGATCGCCTGGACGTTCTGGTTGAACGCGTAGGCGAGGCCGCCGATGCGCCCCGGGTCGAACAGGGTGTGCAGCCAGTACTGCGCGGAGTCGGCCGGCGCCAGCAGCAGGGCGGCGAGCCCGCAGGCGGCGAACGAGGCGACCGCGGCGGCGGCGGCGCGGTATTGGCGGCGGAGGAGGAACAGCAGCACGAAGACGGCCGGGGTGAGCTTGATCGCCGCGGCCACGCCGACCAGCAGGCCGCGGGGCCAGCGGGTGCGGGGGAGCAGGCAGTCCGCGGTGACCAGGGCCATCAGGATCAGGTTGATCTGGCCGAACCCGATGGTCTGCCGGGCGGGCTCGAACAGCGCCCACAGGGCGGCGACGCTCATGCCGAGGGCGTTCGCCGCGGCGCGGTTGGCGAGGACGCGGCGGGCGGTGAGCGTGGTGGTGAGCGCGAGGGCGGCCGCGGAGGCGAGGCTGACCGCGAACTTCGCCACGTGCCAGGGCAGGAGCTCGACGGGCGCGAACAGGATCGCGGCGAACGGGGGATAGGTGAAGGGCAGCGGCATGCCCGGCACCATGGCCGCGAAGGCCGGCGTGTACAGCCCGGCGCCGGTCCGCCAGGCGAGGCCGCCGGTGCGGTAGACGTGCAGGTCGAGAAACCCCTGGAAGAGCAGCACCCAGCCGACGACGGTGAGGAGGAGCAGCGCGGCCGCGCCGCGGGTGATCCACCGCAGGCGCGTGCCGGTGAGCCGCGGGTGGTCGTGGGCGTGCAGGTGAGCGACCATCGTGTCCCCCCGTCCCGGCGCGGCCCCCTGCCGCGTCCCCCAAGATCGTCATCTTGGCACCGGCACGCGCGGGCGCGGCGGCAGGTCCCCCGGTCCGGTGACGGGCGCCGGGGTGGCGAGGGCCGGCGGCGGCGCCTGATGGGTGTTGGGTGAGGCGGGTGGGTGCCCGGTGGGCGCCGGGCGGCGAGGGCGGGTCGCGGTGTGTCCCGCCGGGCGGGGCGGTGAGGCGGGGTGGCTGCCCGGTGAGCGCCGGGCGGCGCGGGCGGGTGGCGGTGTGTTCCACGAGGCGGCGTGGCCGCCCGGTCAGCGCGGGCGGCCCCCGGTCAGCCGCGTGCCCGGAGCCGGCGCAGCATGCGGGCGTCCTCGAAACCCACCGCCCGCGCCGCGGCCTCCACCGTCGCTCCGTGGCCGATCAGGTGCTCGGCCCGCTCCAGGCGCAGCATCTGCTGGTACCGCAACGGCGTCAGCCCCGTCGCGCGGGTGAACAGCCGCGTCACCGTGCGCTCGCTGCATCCGGCCGCGCCCGCCAGGTCGGCCAGCTTCAGCGCCTCCGCGAACCGCGCGTCGATCAGGTCCTGGAGGCGGTGCACGGTGTCGTTGACGTGCGCCCGGTGCCGCAGCATCGCGCTGGCCTGCTGCTCGTCACCGTTCCGCCGCGCGTACACCACCATCGACCGCGCCACCCGCGCCGCCACCGCCGGGCCGTGCCGCGCCGCGACCAGGTGCAGCGCCAGGTCGATCCCGCTCGCGATGCCCGCCGACGTCACCACCCGCTCGTCGACGACGTACAGCACGTCCCGCACCACCGTCGCCGCCGGGTAGCGCGCCGCCAGCGCATCCTGCAGCTCGTGGTGCGTCGTGCAGCGGCGGCCGTCCAGCAGCCCCGCCCGGCCCAGCGCCTCGGCCCCGGAACACACGCTCGCCACCGTGCCGCCCCGCTCGTGGTGCGCCCGCAACCACGCCAGCCCGGCGGCACTCAGCGGAGCCGCCGTCAGCCGCGGCGACCGCCACCCGGGCACGACCACCAGATCGCCCGGCGACAGCTCCGGCCAGTCCCGCTCCGCCGTCAGCGGCACACCCTGCGCGCTCTCGACCGTGCCCCGCTCGCCCAGGTACGCCAGTTCGTAGTCCAGCCCCAGATCGCGCGCCGTCGAGAACACCTGCGCGGGTCCGGCGAGGTCGAGCAGGTGCAGGCGGGGGAGGAGCACGAAGGCCACACGGGTCACGATCCGGTCAGCCTACGCCCGCCCCGGTCAGCTCGGCGACGCGCCGGATCGTGGCGAAGCGGCCGGCCAGCGCGTACTCGGTGCGGGCGATGATCTCGTCCGTGCCCAGCGTGCGCGGATCGGCGAGGATCTCCTCCGGCGTCAGCCCGGCGGGGGCGTCCCGGTGCGGGATCGGATCGGTGGTGGTCGCGTCGGTCACGAAGGTGACGTCGTAGCCGAGGTCGGACGCCAGCCGCGCGGTCGTCTCGCAGCACTGCTCGGTGCGGATGCCGCAGACGGTCAGCCGCCGGATCCCGCGCGAGACCAGGATCTGCTGCAGGTTCGTGGTGGTGAAGGCGTTGTGCGCGGTCTTGGTCAGCACCGGCTCACCCTCGGCCGGGGTCAGGCCGTCCATCAGCCGGACGTGCCCCAGCGCCGGGTCGAACACGGTGCCGCTGCCGGGTTCGCTGTGCAGGACCCAGCACACCAGCCCGCCCCGGGCGCGCGTGTGCTCGGCGAGCAGGGCCGCCCGCTCCGCCACCTCCGGGTTGGCGGTGAGCCGCCAGATCGGCCGCTGCCGGAACGACTCCTGGACGTCGATGACGACGAGTGCTTCGCTCATGCCGACGAGTCTGGCGGCCCGAGCACCCGCCGGGCAGGCTCGATCAGGCCCGGAAGCGGGCCGATCCGGTCACGAGCCGTTGCCCGTCTCCTCCTCCTCGGTGCTCACCGGGCGGGTGCGGGACGTGCCGCCGAAACCGGGCGCGAGGTCGGCCGGGTTGGGGGTGTCGTTGTCGGCGTTCGGCCCGCCCTGCGGCGGATCGGATTCCGGGATGCCCGGCGCCGACTCCGGCTGGTGGTTCGGGTTGCCGTTCATGGCTGCCTCCTCCGGGGTCGGATTCCCGGCCGGAAGCCGCTCAAACCGGACAGTCAGCCCCGGCGGCCCGGGTTCGCGATCGCCGTGGTGAGGCAGAACCCGATCGGCCCCGCGGTGTCGTGCAGGGTGCAGTGCCCGACGGCGATCCCGTCCTCGCTGAGGTGTCCCGACGACTCCAGCCCGATCGCGTCCGACAGCGGCAGCCGGCTCAGCGACAACGTGTAGTCGGCGTTGATGAAGTCCAGGCTGCCGGCGCTCGCGTGCGCCAGCGGGCTCGCGGTGTCGGCCGCCAGCGCGGCACGTACGAACGGCGACAGCGCTTCCCCGGCCACCAGCTCCCGCGACTCGCGCAGCCACGCGCGCCGCCGCCCGGCGCCGCGGCCGCCGCGCAGCGGCTGGTTGTGCTCGTCGAACCGCCAGATCGCCCAGCCCTGTTCGCGCGGCTCCCACAGCTCCTCGGGCGGTGGCGCGTCCCACGAGGGCGTGGCCGGGACCGGCGCGGCCGGCTGGTCACCGCCGCGGAGCAGCACGGCCGTCGCACGGGCGACGAGCCCGTTCGCGCCGTGCACCAGGGCGTCGGCGACCCGGATGCGGCGCCCGTCCCGCACGAGCGCGGTCTCGACGCGCACCGGGGCGAGCGGCGTGTTCCGGAACAGGTCGACGGTCAGCCGGGTGAAGTGCAGGCCCGGCGCGGCCTGGTCGCGTTCCAGCGCCCGCGCGGCCAGCCCGCCGAGCAGGCGGCCGTGGATCATCTCCGGATTCCACCAGCTGCGCGCCACCGGATCCGGGACCAGCTCGTCGCCGTCGGCGGTGAAGAACGCCTGCTGCTGCTCGGTCTGCGCCACCGGGTGATCTTAGAGCGCGGTCGGTGGTCAGGTGACGGTGAACGAAACCGGGGTGCCGTCGGGCAGGTCGTGGATCTGCTGGGCGACCGGTCCCCGGATCCGCAGGGCGGTCACCGCGTCGCGGACCACGAGGTTGTCGAGCCGGTACTCGCCGCCCAGCACGAACGGGGTCACGGGCAGCAGGCGTTCGTCGTGGCCGAGCGCGCCGTGGGTGTCCTGCCACAGCCTGGCGAACGCCGCCGCGCCGCGGGTGCCGGGCTTCTCCTGCAGCCAGCCGGCCCAGCTGTCCAGACCGGTGCCGAGCGCGGTGCGTTCACCGGTCTCCGGGTCGAACGCGACGACGCGCCGGTCGTCCTCGATGGCGAACTGGACCCCGAAGAGGTCCTGCGCGAAGCACAGCAGGCCGTCGGCGAGGCCGCCATAGGTGTCCTTCCAGGTGTCCACGGCGTTCCACGCGGCCAGTTCCGGCCCGAGTCCGCGCGGGCCCGCGTGGAAGACCTGCACGCCGTAGTCGAACAGCGCGAACCCGTTGAGCCGCGACAGCAGCCCGGCGAGTTCGCGCGACACGCCGCCCCCGAGTTCCACCTCCACCGGTGATCCGAGCGGACCCTTCGCGCGCTCCAGCAGACGTGTCAGTGCCGTGTTCATCGGAACGTCCTCAATACGAACTTGTCGCCGTCGTCGGCGCGGCCGAGACCCCAGAAGTCGCCCAGCATGCCGCGCCCGTCGAGCTGGCGTTGAATGGACCCGTCCCGTCCGTTGAGCTGGTGGCCCATCGCCGAACCCGCCCCCCGGTTGTCGGCGAAGGGCACGTACTTCACGCTCTTGTCGCCGGTGGTGTCCGCGACGGCGGGCGGGTACTCGTCCTTGTCGAACCCCTCTTTCGACGGGATACCGCCGATCGCGGCCGCCCGGCGGGCTTCGCTGCCTTCGCGCTGGACCGTCAGCACCGGGTCGGGGCGGGGAACGTTCCGCTGCTGGTCACCACGCCAGAAGGTGCCACCCTGTGCTTCGTCGATGTGCTGCGCGGATTCCGGGTACCGCTCGTGCGAAACGTAGACGGTCCGGGGACGGTCGAGGCCGTCGACGGCCTGCGCGAGATCGTAGTAGGCGTTGCGTATCCGGGCGCCTTCCACCAGGGTCTCCTCCGCGAGGACGTCCCCCACCTCGTCCGCCGTGCGGGTCACCGCTTTCCCGGCCTCGTCGAATCCGGCCCAGTCGAGCGCGGCGCCGACGGCCGAGCCGGCCCCGTCGATGATGTCGTCGCTCGTTTCGCCGAGGAAGCTGCCGACGTTGACGTTCGAGTCACCGCCGGTGCGAAGCAGGTTGCCCGCCAGTTCCGCGACGGCGCTGGGTTCCTCGGGCTGCTCCTCGGCCGCCGCGACCCCGTTCCAGATCTCGCGGATGCCGGCCGCCCCGGCGGCGTGCCGTTGCCGGGTTTCCGCCACGGTCGCGGCCACGGTTTCGCCTTCGGCGACCTCTCGCTCGCCGTCCGGCAGCAACGCGCGAGCGAGGTGCCAGTCGGTCTCACCGTTTTGCAGGGACTGCTCGTCGCCTTTCCTGACCTCGGTGACCTGCTCCGCGCTCGAACGCGCCGCATCCGACACGGACCTCGCCAGCCGAGCCGTCTCCCGGTTGCCCTCCGCCAGTTCGGCCGCCCGGTGCCCGGCGTCCTGGCCGGCCTGGTCCCGCCACTCGTTCCCGGCGTTGGCCCGGGCCTGTTCGCCCTGGTCGGTCGCGGTCGTGACCGACTCGCCGAGCCGCCCCGTCTCGTCCGCCACCCTCCCCATCTCGTCGGGCGGGCCGACGGGGGGTTCCTCCCGGTGGACCGCGTTCCGGAACTCGTTCGGTGCGCCCTCGCCGCCTTGTTCCGGCGTTGATGCCTCGGCGTCACCACCGTCTTCGCCAGGGCGGTCGGTCCCGGCGGTGGGCTGGGCCCCGTCGCCGCGGGTGGCCGGTTCACCAGATGTGTCCTCGGCCGGCCGGGCCGGCTCCTGCCCGGTCGGTTCCGGCTGCGCCCCGCCTCCCTCCGCGGGCGCCTTCCCGGAGCCGTTCTCCGGGGCCGCCTCGGCTGCGGGCTCGGATTGCCCGGCAGGCGCCGAATTCCCGGCGGGTGGGGCTCCCGGTGGCTCGGCCATCACGCTCTCCTTCGCGCCTCACACGAATCGCATGGAGAGACCACTGTGGGGACAGAAGGCGGTCACCCGCGGCGCCTTGTCCCGTTCCGGCCACGCGCCCACCTCACTCGCGCCGGTGATCCAGGTCGCGAATAGGTCACTTCGGCCACGCGCGGGCGGCTCGTCTGTTTGGATCACGCCGGTTCGACAACGATCGGAAGGTTCCCATGACGTACCCGCCCCAGCCGGGCCAGTACCCGGCCGCGCCGCCGCCCTACCCGGGCGAGCAGTACTCCGTCCAGCAGCCGCCCAGCGGGGGCACCGCGATCACCGCCGGGGTGCTCGCCGTCCTCGGCGCCCTGTGGGGCGTCTTCAGCGGCATCCTCAACCTCGGCGTCGTCGACGAGGTGGTCGACGACCTGAAGTGGATCGTGGTCCTGCAGGGCACGGTCTACCTCGTCGAGTTCGCCACGCTCCTGCCCGGCGCCATCCTGCTGTTCCTGCGCAAGCCGGCGGGCCGCTGGCTCGTCGCCCTCGGCAGCGCGCTGCACATCCTGCAGGGCGTCATCGCGCTGATCGTGCTGGCCTCGGACGACCGGTTCAACCGCAACCTCGACACCGCGGCCGGCATCGGCGGCGGGGTCGGCGGGCTGCTGGTCGTGCTGTCCCCGGCGATCGCCACCCTGGTGCTGGTGCTCGTGCCGCTCACCGCCCGCTGGTGCGCGTGGGGCAAGCGCCCGCCGCAGCAGCCGGGCCCGTACCAGGGTCCGCCGCCGCAGCAGCAGCAGTGGTGACGGCTCCGGAAAAATAGTCCGCGAGGGTTGTCGATCCGGCCCGGGTTCCTCCGACGTGTTCATGACAGCAACTTCGGAGGAAGGATCGACCATGGCTCGCGTTCCGGTTTCCCAGGCCCAGCTCACCCTCGTCGTCCTGGGCGTCGTCCGCATCGTGGTCGGACTGTTGTTCGCCCTCCACGGCCTGCAGGGGTTCGGCGCGTTCGGCGGCATCGACGGCCAGGGCGGCGGCGTGGCGTTCGGGGCGTGGCCGGGCTGGTGGGCCGGCGTCATCGAGCTGGCCGGCGGGGTCCTGGTGCTGCTCGGGCTCGGCACGCGGGCCGCGGCGCTGCTCTGCTCCGGTGCGATGGCCTACGCCTACTTCACCGTGCACCAGCCGCTGGCCCTGCTGCCGCTGCAGAACGCGGGCGAGATCGCCGTCCTGTACAGCTGGGTGTTCCTGCTGATCGCGGTCACCGGCCCGGGCCGGTTCGCGCTGAGCGGCGTGCTGCGGCGGCGGGCGGCCGAGCGGGTGGCACGCGTCCCCGCCGGCGTGTGACTCAGGCGGGCTGCCGGGCCGGGTCCTCGTCGCGCAACAGCGGCGACCCGGCCAGCAGCACGGTGCACCCGGCCAGCGCCCCGGCGGCGACCAGTTCCAGCGCGATCCACGGCCCGCCGCGGACGTGCTCCCCGAACACCAGCAGACCCCAGCCCAGCGCGACCAGCGGGTTGGCCAGGACGAGCCCGGGCTGGGCGGCGACGAGCCGCCCGGCCCCCAGTGCCGTCTGCAGCAGAAAGAACCCGGCGGGCCCGGCGACGAGCATCGCGTAGGTCTGCCACGCCTGGAACAACCCGGGACGCCGTTCGCGGTGAGCGCGGCCGTCACCCCGGCCATGAGCACCGCGGTGAACCCGAACCACAGCCCCGCCGCGGCACCGAAGAAGGCCGCGCTGTGCGTGGTGTCGTCCCGCCGCCCGGCCGCGAAGAGCAGCGCCACGCAGGCGACCGTCACCGCACAGCCGAGCAGCCACTCCAGCGCCGAGACGCCGCGCGCGTCCCCACCGCCGGGGGCGAGCGCGAACAGCAGCAGCCCGACCGCGGCGGCCATCCCGACGGCGGCGATCCAGTCCCGGGCGCGCAGGCGCGTGCGGAAGGCCAGCCCGGACAGGACCAGCGTGACCGCCAGCTCGGACACCATGATCGGCTGGATGAGGACGATCGGCCCGGTCGCGAGCGCCGCCGCCTGCAACACGAGCCCGCAGAGCATGACGACCACCCCGGCGCCCCACACCGGGGTCTTGACCAGCCCCTTGAGCGCGCCGACGTCCAGGTCGCTGCCCTGCGGCTGTTTCCGCGCCCCGGCACGCTGCAGCACGGCCCCGGCCGCGTTCGCGAAGGCGGCGGCCACCGCCAGGAGCACGGTCAGCATCTCCTCACGGTGACACGGGTGTGCGAGGAGCGCACGGCGCCGGAAAAGTTTTCCGGGCGAGGGTGTCCGATCCGGGTGGTGGCGTTCGTAGCAGGGGTGAGGCCGCCCACGCGGGGCGGCGCCGAGGCAGAGGAACCGTGAACATGAAGCTGACGACCATGACCCAGCTCACCGTCGACGGGGTGATGCAGGGCAACGGCGGCGCATCGGAGGAGGACCGCAGGAACGGGTTCACGCGCGGCGGATGGGCCATGGGGAAGGGCGACGACGACACCCAGACACTCATCAAGGACACCTACGAGCGTGCCGACGCGTTCCTGTTCGGCCGGCGCACCTACGAGCTGTTCGCCGGCTCGTGGGGGGCCGCGGCGGCTCAGGACGTGCCGGGCTGGGAGCCCGTCTGGCGGGCGCTGAACACGCGGCCCAAGTACGTGGCCTCCACCACGCTCACCGCTCCGGCGTGGCCGGGCACCACCGTGCTGCCCGGCGACCTCGCGGCCGCCATCGCCGATCTGAAGGCCAAGCCGGGGGGTGAGCTGCAGGTGCACGGCAGCGGCGCGCTGATCCGGTGGCTGCTGGCGAACGAGCTGGTCGACGAGATGACCCTGATCGTCATCCCGGTGATCGTCGGCCAGGGCGCGCGGTTGTTCCCGGAGACCGGCCCGGACATCGCGCTCGACCTGGCCGAGTCGCGCACCGACGCGAAGGGCGTGACGATCCAGGTCTACCGGCCGGCCGGGCGCCCGAAGTACGCACCGGTCAGCTGAACTTCCCGACACCACAGGAGATGATCCCCGGATGCAGTACCTGTTTTCCGTGATCCACGACCAGGCCGGCCTCGCCACCCCGGAGGAGGACGCCGCGATCGACGGGTTCAACGACCGGCTCCGGGCCGAGGACCACTGGGTCTTCGCCGCCGGCCTGGCCGCGCCCGGCACGGCCACCGTCGTCGACAACCGGGGCGCGGAGCTGATGGTCACCGACGGGCCCTTCGTGGAGTCCAAGGAGTACCTCGCCGGCTTCTGGATCATCGAGGCTCCCGACCTCGACGTGGCGCTCCGGCTCGCGGCCGAGGGGTCGAAGGCGTGCAACCGGAAGGTCGAGGTGCGGCCGATCCTGGACGCATGAGCGACGTCCGCGAGGCGGTCACCCGGGCCCACCGCGAGGAGTGGGCCCGGGTGGTCGCCGCACTGACCCGGCGGTTCGGCGACCTCGACATCGCCGAGGAGGCGGCCGCCGAGGCGTTCGCGACCGCCGTCGAGCGGTGGCCCGCCGACGGCGTGCCACCCAGCCCCGGCGCCTGGCTGACCACCACCGCCACCCGCAAGGCCATCGACCGCATCCGGCGCGAGACCAAGCGCGACGACAAGCACCGGGAGGCACGGATGGTGTGGGACGAGCCGGCTTCGCCCGCGGGCGTCATCGACGACGACCGGCTCCGGCTGATCTTCACCTGCTGCCACCCGGCGCTGGCGGTGGAGAGCCGGGTGGCGCTGACGTTGCGGATGGTCGGTGGCCTGACCGTGCCGGAGATCGCCCGCGCCTTCCTGGCGACCGAAGACGCGATGGGGCGGCGGATCACCCGCGCGAAGGCCAAGATCAAAGCGGCGCGCATCCCTTATCGCGTGCCGTCTGCGGAGGATCTCCCGGCGCGGGTCTCCGGTGTGCTCGCGGTGCTGTTCCTGGTGTTCAACGAGGGCTACCTGGCGACCGGCCCCGGCGCCGATCCGGTGCGGGGCGACCTGACGGCCGAGGCGATCCGGCTGACCCGCCTGGTCCGGGCGCTGCTGCCCGGTGACGGTGAGGTGGCGGGGCTGCTGGCGCTGATGCTGCTCATCGAGGCCCGCCGCCCCGCCCGGGTGTCCGCGAGTGGGGAGCTGGTCGCGCTGGACGAGCAGGACCGGGGCGCGTGGGACTCGGCGCTGATCGCCGAGGGCCACCGGCTGGTGCGGGAGCGCCTGGCGGCGGGGGTGGCGCCGGGGCGCTACCAGATCCTCGCCGCGATCAACGCGGTGCACACCTCCGCCCGCCACATGCGCGACACCGACTGGTCGCAGATTCTCGCCCTGTACGACCAGCTCGTGCGCCTCGACCCGTCACCGGTCATCGCCCTCAACCGGGCCATCGCGGTCGCCGAGCTCGACGGCCCGGAGGTGGCACTGGCGGCGGTCGACGAGCTGGCGGCGAAGCTGTCCGGTTACCACGCCTTCCACGCGACACGGGCCGACCTGCTGCGCCGGCTGGGCCGCGGCGAGGAATCCCGCGCCGCGTACGACCGGGCGATCGAGCTGGCGGGCAACACCGCGGAGACCGCGTACCTGACCCGCCGCCGCGACCAGCTGCGATAGCGGCCAGGGGCACGTCCCGGCACCGCGCCTTCGCGGGCTGGTGCCGTGCCCGGAAGGGGTGGCCGGGCTCAGCCGCCCAGCTGGGCGGCTCCCAGGGTGTTCAGCACGCGCTCCGGGCCGATGCCCGCCGCCTCCGCCCGCACCGTCCCGTTGCCGAGCCAGTCCAGCTGCCCGGGGGCGTGCGCGTCGGTGTCGATGGCGAACACGCAGCCGATCTCGGCGGCCATCGCCAGCAGGTCGTCGGGTGGGTCCATGCGTTCCGGGCGGCAGTTGATCTCCACCGCGGTCCCGCTCTCCCGGCACGCCGTGAACACCCGCTCGGCGTCGAACTGCGACTGCGGGCGTCCGCGGCCCATCACCATCCGGCCCGTGCAGTGCCCCAGGACGTCCACCAGCGGGTTCCGCACCGCCGCCAGCATCCGCTCGGTCATCGGCTCCGACGGCATCCGCAGCTTCGAGTGCACACTCGCCACCACCACGTCCAGCCGCGCCAGCAGGTCGTCCCGCTGGTCCAGCGACCCGTCCTCGAGGATGTCCACCTCGATGCCGGTCAGGATCCGGAACGGCGCCAGCTTCTCGTTCAGCTCCGCCACCACGTCGAGCTGCCGCAGCAGGCGCTCGGCCGACAACCCGTTCGCCACCGTCAGCCGCGGCGAGTGGTCCGTCAGCGCGATCCACTCGTGCCCCAGCGCCCGCGCCGCCTCGGCCATCTCCTCGATCGGGCTCCCGCCGTCGGACCAGTCGGAATGCGTGTGGCAGTCGCCCTTCAGCGCGCCCCGCAATCCCGACCGGTCCGGCTCCGGCGCCTCCGCGAGCAGTTTCGCCAGGTAGCCGGGCTGCTCACCGGCGCACGCCTGCTCGACGACCTGTGCCGTCGCCGGCCCGATGCCCGGCAGCGCCTGCAGCGTCCCGAGCCGGACCCGCTCGGCCAGCTCGTCGGACGGCAACTCCGCCACCACGGCCGCCGCCCGCCGGAACGCCCGCACCCGGTAGGTCGGCGCGCCGGCGCGCTCCAGCTCGAACGCGATCTGCCGCAACGCCTGTGCCGGGTCCACGACACCACACCTACCGCGCCGCGGCGGACTTCGCACGCCGTCAGGCGCCGGTGACCCCGTCCAGGCCCTCGCGCAGGAAGTCGGCGTGCCCGTTGTGCCGGGCGTACTCGTGGATCATGTGCAGCATCACCGCCCGCAGCGACACGTCGGTACCCCAGCGCGGCGAGTGTACGGTGAAGTCCAGCGACTCGGCCTCCCGCTCGATGCGCCGGGCGTGCTCGACCTCGGCCTGCCACGCCGCGAACGCCTCCGCCCGCGTCGACTCCCGCGCGTCGTAGGCCACCTGGAAATCACCGGAGTCCGACCACACCAGCGGCAGGTCCGTCTCCCTGTTCAGCGTCCGCCGGAACCACGCGCGCTCGACCTCGGCCATGTGCCGCACCAGCCCGAGCAGCGACAAGGCCGACGGCGGCATCGACTGCTCGCGCAGGTCCTCATCGGACAGACCGTCGCACTTCCAGGCCAGCGTGGCGCGGTGGTACTCGAGGTTGGCGCGCAGCAGCTCGCGCTCACCGCCGACGGTGGGAGGCTCGGGACGTTCGGTGGGCATGACGCGCAAGCTTACCTACCGCCGCGGCACCTTGATCCCGTACTGCGCGATCTTGCGGTACACCGTCGCGCGGCTCATCCCGAGCATCGACGCCACCTGCGCGGCCGTCGTGCCCGGTCTGGTCAGGCAGCGCACGATCTCGTCGCGCTCCACGGCCTCCATCCGGGTCAGCCGGCGGCCGGGGCTGGTGAACACCTCGGGCGGCAGGTGCCGGACGTCGACCACATCGGCCCGCGCCACCGCCTCCCGCACGACCTGCCGCAGCTGCCGCACGTTGCCCGGCCACGAGTAAGCCGTGAGCGCGCGCGACGCGGCCGGGGTGAAGGTGACCGGGCGGCCGCGGCTCTCCCGCGCGAAGTGCCCGGCCAGCGGGAGGACGTCGTCCGGCCGGTACCGCAGCGCCGGCACCTCGACGACCGTGTCGACCAGCGCCCGCAGCACGTCCGGCACCCCCGCGTGGTCCTCGGCCGTGAGCACGAACGCCCCGCGCGCCGCCGCGAACAACCCGGCCAGCTCCTCGGCGGCGTAGGCGGGCAGCGCGTCGGCGCCGGAGGTGATCACGCACGTGTCGGCCTTGCCGACCTCGGGCGTCCACAGCGCGAGCCACGACGCCGCGTCCTGCGGCGCGGGCGGACGGGCGTTGAGGATGCGTTCCCGCGGCCGCACCGACCGGCGGGCCAGCGACGCCAGCGCCGCCTTCCCGCTGCCGGGCTCCCCGGTCACGCACACCACGCGCCCGTGCTCCATCGCCGCGCGAGCCTCGGCCAGCGCGTCGGTCCAGGCGGCGGACAGGTTCGCCGTGACCGCGGGCAGCCGGTCGGCGTAGACGTGGAACACCTCGCCGCGCGGGCCCGGCGGCGCGAGGTGCCCGTGCGACCGCGCGAGCATCAGCGCGGCCGTGTTGCCCGCCGCGGCCTGCGCCAGCGCGAGCAGCAGTTCCTTCGACGACTTCGACCAGGTGGTCAGGTTGACGCTGCCGAGCAGCCGGTTCGTCCCCGGTTCCAGCACCGGCGCGGCCGCGCACGTGTAGCCCCACAGCCCGGTGCAGTAGTGCTCCTCGGCGGACACCAGCGACGGGGCGCGGTCGGCCAGCGCGAGCCCGAGCCCGTTGGTGCCGGCGTCACGCTCCGCGTAGGAAAACCCCGGCGCCAGGTGGACGCGGTCCAGCGAACGGATGATGGTGGAGTCCTTGCACAGCCGGCTGAGCACCAGGCCCTCACTGTCGGTCAGCATCAGGCTCACCGGTTCGTTGGCCAGCGTCGAGTGCAGCCCGGTCAGCACCTCCTGGCCGCACTCGAAGAACAGCGAATCGTGGTCCACTGTGCCGGAAAACGCCGGCCGCACCGTCTCCGGCGACACCCCGTACTGCCTGCTGCGCTGCCAGGACGCGGCCAGCCGGGGCGGCAGGACCGCCCGCTGATCCACCATGGCGACCTCCCGTCCGCATCGTTGCGTCTTCCGGGGAGGCTACCCCGCCGTGCGCCGCGAACAGGTCGTCCGGCTGTCTCATATTGAGACGCCACACGGGCCCGCCGCGCCGCGCGGCTACCTACCGTCACCGGTGAACGTGCCACGGTCGCCACGCCGGAAGGACCCGAACTGATGTACACCAAGGACGGCGAACGCTACTTCATCGTCGACGCCCACATCGCGCTGTGGGACGCGCGCCCGGACAACCAGCGCAACATCCACGGCAAGCAGTTCATCGACTGCTTCTACGACTACCACCGCAACCTCAGCCCGGAGTCCGAGGTGTGGCCGTACGAGGACTACCTCTACCAGGGCGGCGCGCGTCTGATGACCGACCTGTTCGACGACGGCTACGTCGACCACGCCATCTTCCAGCCCGCGCACCTGGGCGCCTTCTACCACCGCGGCTTCGGCCAGACCGAGGAGGCGTTCGCGCTCGCGCAGGCCCACCCGGACAAGCTCACCTACAACCACTTCTGGGACCCGCGCTTCGAACAGGCCGGGCTGGACCAGCTGCGCCGCGACGCGGAACGCTTCGGCCTCAAGGGCGTCAAGCTCTACACCGCGGAATGGCAGGGCGACTCGCGCGGGTACAAACTGGACGATCCGTGGTCCTACCGGTACCTGGAAGCCGCCCAGGAACTGGGGATCCGCAACATCCACATCCACAAGGGACCGACGATCCGGCCGCTGGACCGGGACGCCTTCGACGTCGCCGACATCGACAAGGTCGCCACCGACTTCCCGGACCTGAACTTCGTCGTCGAGCACTGCGGCCTGCCGCGGCTGGAGGACTTCTGCTGGATCGCCACGCAGGAGCCCAACGTCCATGCCGGACTCGCCGTCGCGATCCCGTTCATCCACACCCGGCCGCGGTACTTCGCGCAGATCATCGGCGAGCTGCTGTACTGGCTGGACGAGAACCGCATCCAGTTCTCCAGCGACTACGCGCTCTGGACCCCGCGCTGGCTCGTCGAACGGTTCGTCGACTTCCAGATCCCCGAGGACATGACCGAGTACGCGCCGCTGACCACCGCGCAGAAGAAGAAGATCCTCGGGCTCAACGCCGCCGCGATGTACGACATCCCGGTGCCCGCCGAGCTGCAGCTCCCGCGCGAGGAGCCGCAGGCCGTGGCGGTGGCGTGATGATCACCGAAGCCCAGGCCCGGGCCGCGCTGCACACCGTCCTCGACCCCGAGCTGGACGAGCCCATCACCGACCTCGGATTCGTGCGGTCCCTGGAGGTTTCCGGCACCGCCGTGACCGTGCACCTGCGGCTGCCGACCTCGTTCTGCTCGCCGAACTTCGCCTACCTCATGGCCTCCGACGCCAAAGACGCGCTGTCGGCACTGCCCGGCGCGCGCGAGGTCGCGGTGTTCCTCGACGACCACCACGACTCGGACCTGATCAACCGCGGGCTGGCCGCCGACGCGGGCTACCGCGGCACGTTCCGGCACGAGGCCGAGGAGAGCCTGGAGGAGCTGCGCGCGACCTTCCGCCGCAAGGCGCACACCGCGGCGATGGAACGCGTGCTCACCGCGATGCTGCGGGCCGGTCTGCCCGAGGACGAGCTGCACGACGTCGTCCTCGGCGACCTGCCGCCGGGTGCGGCAACGGACGCGTTGCTGCGCCGCCGGGAGGCGCTCGGCCTGAGCACCGAGCCGTCGGCGTTCGTGCTCGTCGACGACGACGGCAACCGCTACCCGCGCGAGGAAGTGCCGCTGCGGCTGCGGCTCGCGCGGTCGGTGCGCATCTCGATCGAGGGCAATTCCCATTTCTGCCGCGGCCTGCTCCGGACGCGTTACCCGGAGTCGGCGGCGGACCAGTCACCCGTGAAGGAGAAGGTGTCGTGAAGGCAGTGCAGGTCGTGGGCTACCACGAGAACCTCCGCATGACCGAGGTGCCCGAGCCGGAGGTCACCGGGCCCTGGGACGTCGTCGTGAAGATCGGCGGCGCCGGGGTGTGCCGGACCGACATCCACATCCTGGAAGGGCAGTGGGCGGAGAAGTCCGGGGTGACCCTGCCGTACACGATCGGTCACGAGAACGCGGGATGGGTGCACGCCGTCGGCAGCGCCGTCACCAACGTGGCCGAGGGCGACAAGGTGATCGTGCACCCGCTGATCACGTGCGGGCTGTGCGCCGCGTGCCGTTCCGGGAACGACGTGCACTGCGCGGCGAGCGCTTTTCCGGGCATCGACACGCACGGCGGGTACGCGGAGTACCTGAAGACCTCGGCGCGCAGCGTGGTGCGCATCGACGATTCGCTGGAACCGGCCGACGTGGCCGCGCTCGCCGACGCCGGGCTCACCGCCTACCACGCGGCGGCGAAGGCGGCCCGGCGGCTGCGGCCCGGTGACCGGTGCGTGGTGATCGGGGCGGGCGGGCTCGGGCACATCGGCATCCAGGTGCTCAAGGCGCTGACCGCGGCCGAGCTGATCGTCGTCGACCGCAACCCGGACGCGGTGAAGCTGGCCGTGTCGATCGGCGCCGACCACGGGGTGGTCGCCGAGGGGCGGCAGGTCGAGGAGGTGCTGGACCTGACCGGCGGCGCCGGGGCCGAGGTGGTGCTGGACTTCGTCGGCGAGGGCGGCGCGACCCGCGACGGGGTCGGGATGCTGCGCCGCGCCGGGGACTACCACGTGGTCGGGTACGGCGAGAACATCGACGTGCCCACGATCGACATCATCTCCACGGAGATCAACTTCATCGGCAACCTGGTGGGTTCCTACACCGACCTGTGCGAGCTGATGGTGCTCGCCGCGCAGGGCAGGGTGCGGCTGCACACCACGAAGTACCCGCTGGAGCGGTTCCAGGACGCGCTCGACGACCTCGGCGCGGGCCGCATCCGCGGACGCGCGATCCTCACGCCCTGACGCGCGGCTCCCGTTCGTGCGATGCTGGGGAGGGGCTCGCACGAACGGGAGCGCGCCATGGACCGCGACGAGATCGACTTCGCCGGGCAGCTGGATGCCTTGGACACGCTGGACACCAGGGGCCCGGCCGACCCGCTGGACGAGGGCTACTCGCCGGCGGAACGGCCGTGGGCCGCGCAGGGCTGGGGCACGACGCCACGCGAGGAGGCGACGGGGGAGAGCCTGGACGCCCGCCTGGCGCGCGAGGTGGGCGAGCTCGGCCCGGACGAGGGCGACGGCTTGGGCGACACCCTCGACACCGACGGCGAGCTGCGGGACGACGAGGTCGGCGACGCGAGGACCGGCCGCCTGATCGCCCTGGCCGACGGAGAGACCGAGGTGGACCTCTACGCACGCGACATCGGCGTCGACGGAGCCGCCGCGTCAGCCGAAGAGGCAGCGATGCACACGATCCCCGCGGAGGACCTCTGAGCGGCGGTTCACACGGCGCTTGACGCGGTCCCGGGCGTTTCGGCGGCGACACGCATCCCGGCTTGGAGAGGAGCTGTAGCCGTCCCCCTGTCCGGCGCCGAAACGAGGTTGCCGGTGATCAAGACGACCGGGAAGACTGCGGGGATGAACGCTCGAGCCCATGCCGACGCCTGGCTGGCCGCGTGGAAAGCGCGCGACCTCGATGCCATCATGGCCTGCTACGCCGACGACGTGGACTTCGTCGCCTCCACCGTGACCCGCCGGTGGGGCAGGCCCGACGGCCGGCTGCGCGGCAAGCCCGAACTGCGCAGGCACTTCGAACTCGGCCTGGAGCTCGCCCCCGAGCTGACCTTCACCGAAGAGGCACTGCTGACCAGCCCGGGCGGCTACGCACTGCTCTACCACCGCGAGAACGGCAACCGGGTACTCGACGTGGTCGAGCTGGACCAGCACGGCCACGCAGCCCGGGTACGCGCGTTCTACGAACATCTGCAGCAGTAAACGCAAGCAGGCACTCGCCTGGAACAGCTGCTCCGGTTCGTTCTCACACCCAGTAGGAGACGCGGGACCGGTAGTTGCGCATGGCGACGAGCGCGAGCAGCCAGCCCACGATCGTGATGCCACCCACGGCGACCCAGCTCCACGGGCTGACGGCCTGCCCGATCAGCGGCGCGCGCAGGATCTGGACGAAGTGGTAGATGGGGTTGAGGTGGATGATCGGCTCGGCCCAGCTGACGCCCTCGCGCTGGCCGCTCTTGAGCTGGTCGATCGGCCACACGATCGGGGTCAGGTAGAACAGCAGCTGGATCAGCGAGTTGATCACCTGCGGGATGTCCCGGTAGCGGGTGGAGATGATGCCCAGCAGCAGCGTGACCCAGACGCCGTTGAACGCCAGCAGGAAGAACGCCGGGATCGCGGTGAGCGTGTACCAGCCCAGACCGGGGTGGCAGATCCCCGTACCGTCCTGCCCTCGGCGAGGCAGCTGCTCATGAAGTTCCACACCACCAAACCGGTGGTGATGTAGGGCAGGAACGTGCCGATGTGCATCCCGAACAGCTGCGAGTACAGCAGGCCGAGGCCGAGCGCGATGACGCCCTGGCTGATGGTGATCCAGAACGGCCCGATCACCGACCGGCGGTAGCGCTGCTTGATGTCCTGCCAGCCGAGGTGGCTCCACAGCTCGCGCTGGCGGAGGCCTTCCTTGATGTCGCCGAACGCGCGCCCGAACGTGCGGCTGTCCGACAACGGCGGAAGCGGTGCTGGGTCTGACACGAGGTCGGTGGGATCGTCGATGACGGCGGAGGCTTTCATGGTCTTGCTCAGGCTCCTTACGCGACTCGTTCGGGAAGCACGTGTGGCTCGTGTCCTTTGTAGGCGGAGAGCACCTCGCGCACCGGGCCGCGCATGCGGATCCGGCCTTCGTCCATCCAGATCGCCGTCGTGCACAGTTCCAGCAGGACCTCGTCGGAGTGCGAGGCGAACATCAGCAGGCCCGAGCGGTTGACCAGGTCGACCATGCGCCGCCGGGCCTTGGCGATGAAGGCCGCGTCGACCGCGCCCAGGCCTTCGTCGAGGATCAGGATCTCCGGGTCGATCGTGGTGACCACGCCGAGGGCCAGGCGGACGCGCATGCCGGCGGAGTAGGTCCGCAGTGGCATGTGGAGGTAGTCGCCGAGTTCGGTGAACTCGGCGATGTCGTCGGCGCGTTGCTGCATCTGCCGGCGGGACATGCCGAGGAACAGGCCGCGGATCAGGATGTTCTCGTACCCGGAGACTTCCGGGTCCATGCCGACGCCCAGGTCGAACACGGGCGCGACCATGCCCTCGACCCGGGCGGTGCCGCGGGTGGGCTCGTAGATGCCCGACAGCAGGCGCAGCAGGGTCGATTTGCCCGCTCCGTTGTGCCCGACCAGGGCGACCCGGTCGCCCTCGGTCAGGGACAGCGTGATGTCGCGCAACGCCTCGAGGACCGGCACTCTCGCTGAGGTGCCGATGGCGCCGCCGACCTTGCCGAGGACCTTCTTCTTCAACGAGCGCGTCTTGGCGTCGAAGACCGGGAAGTCGACGTAGGCGCCGCGCACCTCGATGTTGACCACGCTCGGAACTCACTCCTGCCGCTGGACATTATGCGAACGTAAACTACCATTATCGTCTGCCCTGTCGCCAGACCCCCCGTGGCGAGCGGTACCGTCCAGGTCGTGAGCGCTCAGCACGCCGAGCACGGCTTCCGTCCCCCGCAGCAGGCCCGCAGCCGGGAATCGCTGCAGAAGGTGCTGGCCGCCGCGGAGCACGTCCTGAGCACGGGCGGTATCGAGGAGTTCACGGTCGCCGCGGTGGCCGAGCGCGCGGGCCTGTCGGTGGGGGCGATCTACCGCCGGTTCACCGGCAAGGAGCAGCTGCTCAAGGCCGTGCAGGACCATCTGCTCGAACAACTGGAAACCGGCGTCGCCGAAGCGCTCGCCGCGGCGCCCGGTGGACTCCGCGGCGCCATCGGTTCGTTCACCCACGCCATGGCGCACACCTTCTCCGGCTACACGCGTGCCTTCCCGGAGCTCCTCAACGGCCAGCCGGCGGACGGCGCCCAGCGCGGCTCGCAAGCGCTCGACACGATCCAGCGGGCGCTCCTGGAATCCGCTGAGGCCCACCTGGGCGAGGTCGCGCGGCCCGGCCCGCGGGAGGCCCTCCGGTTCGCGGCGCGCAGCATCATCGGCTCGTGTGTCCACCGGGCCGCGACGTTCCCCGCCTGGCAGGACGGCCTGTCCTGGCCGGCCTGGGCAGACGCGACGACCGAGATGGCCATGGCCTATCTGACGTCCGGGCCCGTGGGCCATCCGTAACGCGTTTCGACCGCGGTGCCCCCTGGCTCGCCACGTCCGATGCAGCGGTCAGCGGTCACGCCAGGCGAGCGGTGAGAGCGAGACGGCGACCTCGGCGACCGTTGCGCGGTGGTGGTCGACAGGCCTTTCAGGGCGCTGTCGATCCAGCCCTGGACGCGCTGGACGCCGATGTCGCGGTATTCGACGGCTTGGAGGAGCATCTCGAGCTTGTCCGCGTCGCGGGCGCAGCGGGCTTCGATGGTCTCGGCTGTTTCGTACTCGTCGACGGCGTCGCGGACGGAGGTGCGGGCCGCGTCGGGCAGGTGGGCGGTTTGGTCGGCGGTGATCTGCCTGGGGTCGGGTTTGGCGAGGTAGGGCTTGACGGTGTGGGGCAGATCCCCGGTGCGGGTTTCCTGGCTGTCGTGCCACAGGGCGAGGTACGCGGCGCGGGCGGGGTCGGCGCCTTCTTCGGCGGCGAGGAGCCCGGCGAGCTGGGCGACGCGCAGGGAGTGTTCGGCGACGGATTCGGGGTCGCGGACGCCGGCGTGCCACCAGCCCGAGCGCCGGATCCGCTTGAGGACGCCCAGTTCGTAGCCGAAGCCGGCGATGGCGCTGGGGTCGGACACGCAGGGGCTCCTATCGGTCGGCGATGCGGAGGGCGTGGTGCGGGCCGGCGAACTGGTCCCGCTCGGCGCGGGTGAGTTCGTCGGTGGACAAGCCCACTTCGACGGCCTCGGCGAGCGCTGGGGCCAGTCGGTCAGCAGTGACGGCCGTGAGGCTATCAACGTGACCAAGGTGTGCGGATTCAGCGGCAGGTGCGGCGAAGACGGCGCCACACGTCGGGTGAGGTGCTCAAGCAGGTGCACCCCACCTCACGACCGCAGGTCGGCGTGGAGCATGAAGGCGTCGTCGACCTCGCGCAGTTCGCCGATCCAGTAGGCCCAGTAGTTCAGGTTCGCCACGTCCGGGACCGAGCCCATCGGCATCGCGGCGGTGAAGTCCCGTGCGTACCGCGCTGGCAGTGGAGATCTGGGGCGGTTAGTGTCAGCGGGGGTGGCCGCGCGCGCCGAGTTCGGTGATCAGCCGTGCCTCGACCGGTGGGCTCCGGCGGAAGCTGTGCGCCGAGCTGGGAGTAGGAGGCTGCCGATGCTGCACAGTCCCTACACCTGGTTCAGCGGGTGCCGGGAGCGCCCGTGCACACCGTGGTCACCGGACAGGACAGGCGGGGTGCCCGGTCGCCTCACCGGCTGGTTCCCCACCGCGAAAGGGGACTGGCTCGGTGTCGTCGACCAGCTTGTCCCCGGCCTACGCCCTACGCCGTCGCGACGGCTCACCGCGGGAGGCCTCGCGGCGACGGGGTTCTCAACTCGTGCAGAACGTCTTCGAGATGTCGGCGCGTCTCCTGGGGGCTCAGAGTACCTCCATCAGCCGCTCAACTTGCTTCGCCATGACGTTCACGCCGCCGACTCGTGAGGTGAGCGCCGACAGGCCGAGGAAGACTTCGCACTGTGATGCGGCGAGGGTGATCATCGACGCACCCTTCGGCACGCGACTCAGCTCCTACGGGACGAGGGACTCGTCGTCACGGTGCCCTCGAAGGGGTCGCGAACGTGATCACGCGAGAGAGGTCTTGCTGCAGTTGCCCTGACGCACGGCCGTCGGGCGGGCCGGCGAGTGCTCACCGGTCCGCCCGACGGGGGGTCGCATTGGTGTGGAGAACAGCAGGCGGGTTTCAGAGGCTGCTCACCTCCGGAGTGTCGGCCGGCGCGGGCGTGTCCTTGCGGGCGGTGCGGATGGTGGCCAGGCCGAGGAATCCGCCGACGATTGCGAGGGCGGCGGCGCCGAGGAAGGCGGCGGAGAAGCCGTCGGTGAGGGCGACCGCGTTGCCGAGTTCGCCGGCGCCGAAGGAGAGGCCGACCGCGGTCATCGCCGCCAGGCCGAGGGCCGAGCCGATCTGGTATGAGGTGTTGACGATGCCGGACGCGAGGCCACCTTCCTCCGGCTTCGCGCTCGAGATCGCCATGCCCAGGGACGGGATGAACGCCAGAGCCTGGCCCAGAGCGGCGACCAGCGACGCGGGCAGGACGTCGACCACGAACGACCCCGTCGGCCGGACGAAGGACAGCCACACCAGGCCGGCGGCCAGCGCCCACAGACCGGCGACGATCAGGCTCTTGGTGCCGAACCGGGCGATCAGGCGCGGCGCGACGCCGACCATCAGGATCACGATGAGCAGGGTCATCGGGAGCAGCGCCGCGCCGCTGGCGAAGGCGCCGTAGCCGAGGACCTGCTGCAGGTACAGGTTGAGGAAGTACCACATCGGGATCCACGCGGCGCCGAGCAGGAGTTGCGCCAGGTTCGCGGCGCCGAGGCCAGGTGTGCGGAAGATGCCGAGCCGGACCAGCGGAACCCGCCGGGACCGCTGGATGACCAGGAAGATCGCCAGCAGTGCGATGCCACCGGCCAGGGCGCCGAGCGTGGCCGCCGATCCCCAGCCCTGCTCCGGCGCCCGCACGATCGCGAACACGGCCAGCGCGAGACCGGCGGTGACGGCCGCGGCGCCCGCGACGTCCACGGCTCCGCGCCGGGACGGGGTGGCCGGCATGAGGGCGGGCGTGGCCACGATCGCGATCAGCGAGATCGGGACGTAGAGCCAGAAGATCCACGGCCAGGACAGCCACTCGGTGATCACGCCGCCGAGGAAGACACCCGCGGTGCCACCGGCCGGCGCCGCCGTCCCGTAGAGGGCGAGTGCCTTGGTCAGCTCCTTCGGGCGCCCGCCGAACAGCACCATCAGCAGCGTCAGGGCCGACGGTGCGATCAGCGCGGCTCCGGCGCCCTGGAGCACCCGGCCGGTCAGTTCGACCCCGGCGGTGCCGGCAAGCGCGGCCACCACTGAGCCGCCGAGGGTGATGACCCAGCCCGCGGCGAACATCCGGCGCGCGCCGAGCAGGTCGGACAGCCGGCCGCCGAGCAGCAGCAGCCCGCCGAAGGCGACGACGTAGGCGTTGAACACCCAGGACAGGCCGTCCGGGAAGAAGCCGAGGTCGGCCTGCATCTTCGGCAGCGCGACCCCGATGATCGAGGTGTCCATGATGACCATGAACTGGGCGAGTGCGATGAACCCGAGCGCCCACCAGCGCCGGGAACTCGGTTGCGAGGCGGTCATTGCCTTCTCTCCTATACCTCTAGGGGGTATCTGGTGGAGCGAAGGTATCCCCGGATCCCCGCGTCGCGCAAGTACCCCCGGGGGTAATAGTGTGATCTGGATCGACCGGGTGGATCCGGTGGCGTCGCCGAGCTCGTTCCCCATGACGCGGACGCCACGGCTCTCGTCGCCGGCGCGGTCGCCCGGTTGTTCGGCCTGGCGGTCGAGCCGCTCCGGCAGGCCCGGCGACGCGGGGAAGTCAGCACGGCTTCCCCGCCCTCGGCCCACCGCAATTTCTGACCGGTACACCGCAATCTCGCGCATGGAACCGCCCTCGGGGTTCGCCGTAGCGTGCGGACATGCCCGCAATCCCCACGGCGCCCGAACCCTTCGCGATCCACGTCGCCGAAGCCGATCTCGCGGACCTGCGTGCGCGGCTGGACCGGGTCCGGCTCCCCGAGCCCGAGACGGACCCGGCCCAGGGAATCGAGCTGCGGCGGCTCACCGCGCTGATCGAGGCGTGGCGGCGGCACGACTGGCGGGCGACCGAGGCCCGGTGGAACGCGATCCCGCACTACCGCGTGCGCCTCGACGGACTGGGCATCGCCTTCTGGCACGTCCGCTCGCCGGAGCCGGCGGCGCTGCCGCTGCTGCTGACCCACGGCTGGCCCGGCTCGGTGCTGGAGTTCGAGGACGTGCTGGGGCCGCTCACCGATCCGGTCGCGCACGGCGGTTCCGCCCGCGACGCCTTCCACGTGGTCGTGCCCGCGCTGCCGGGGTTCGGGTTCAGCGACCGGCCGGCCGAGCCGGGCTGGCACCCCGGCCGCACCGCACGGGCGTGGGCGGACCTGATGACCGTGCTCGGCTACCCGCGGTTCGCCGCGCACGGCGGCGACTGGGGTGCCTACGTGAGCACCGAACTGGCCCGGCTCGCGCCGGAACGCGTGGCCGGACTGCACCTGACGATGCCGCTGGCCTCGCCCCTGCCGGCGGACCGCGTGAACCCCACCCGGGACGAACAGTGCATTGTGGACCGCCGGGACCGGCACCTGGCCGACGGTTACGGCTTCGGGATGCTGATGGGCACGCGCCCGCAGACGATCGGCTACTCCCTGCTCGACTCACCCGCCGGCCTGGCCGCCTGGCTCGGCGAGAAGTTCACCGCCTTCGCCGACACCGCGGGGGTGAGCGTGGCCCAGCAGATCGACACCATCGCGCTGTACTGGCTGACCGGTACCGGCGCCTCCACCGCCCGGTGGTACTGGGAGGCACTGCGGTGGGTGCCGCGCAGCGCGGAGGAGGAGAACGCGCGGCCGGTGACCGTGCCCACGTTCTGCTCGCTCTTCCCGGCCGACCCGTGGCCGACCGCCCGCCGCTGGGCGCACCGGCGCTACCGCGACCTGCGCACCTGGCACGTCCTGGACCGCGGCGGCCACTTCCCCGGGCTGGAACAGCCCGCCCTTCTCGTGTCCGAAATCCGCGACGCGTTCCGCGAGGTACGCGACGGCCGACCAGTGTGAGGAAAACCGGAAATGCAGTCCTACGACGTCACCGCCGAATCCACCGCGCCACCCTCGGCCGTGTGGGCCCTGCTGCTCGACGCGCGCAGCTGGCCGTCGTGGTCCCCGATCGATGCCCTGGAGACCGGCCAGTCGCAGGGCCTGTCCGCGGACGGCCGGGACGGGGTCGGCGCCGTCCGCGCGTTCCGCACCGGGAAGGTCGTCACCAAGGAGCGCATCACCGAGCTGGAGCCCGGACGCCGGTTCGCGTACGAGGGCGCCGAGAACCCTCAGTTGAGCGACTACCGGGCCGCGATCGAGCTGCAGGAGCTGCCCGGCGGTGGAACCCGGATCCGGTGGCACGGCACGTTTTCGGCCCGCTTCGGGATGCGCTGGTTCCTCCAGCGGTACCTCCGCCGCTTCATGCAGGACATGGCGACCGGGCTGGCCGAGCACGCCGCCCAGCGCTGAGAGGCAGCGGCGTCAGCCCCGGGTGCGGGCGATGACCTCACGGGCGAGGTGCGCGAAGTCGTCGACGACGAGCGTCGGCGGGTAGTACTCGTTGCCGAACGGGCGCTTGCGGCGGTCGACGAACGCCGTGTGCATGCCCGCGGCCTTCGCGCCGACGCAGTCGAACGCGTGGTTGGCCACGAACAGCACCTCCGACGGGTCGAGGCCGACCGCCTTGGCGCCGGTGGCGTAGGTGGCGAAGTGCGGCTTGAAGGCACCGGCCTCGGCGACCGAAACCACCCGGGTCCACAGGTCCGCGGTGCCGGAGTACTTGACGCCGGACTCGAGCATGTCCGGGTCCCCATTGGACAGGATGACCAGCTTCAGCCCGGCCTCTTTCAGCCGCCTCAACGCCTCGACCACGTCCGGGAACGGATCGAGCCGCTCGATCTCCGCGACGAGCGAGCGCACCTCGTCCATCGTGTGCGGGACACCGGCGCGCGTCAGCGTGTAGTCCACGGCCTGCCTGCCGATCTCCCGGTAGGGGATGTGCTCGCGCCCGAGCAGGCCGTCGATCATCGAGTTCTCGAAGTGCGTCCGGCGCCACCACGTCACGACCCGGTTCGGCGGCTGCGCCGTGTAGTTCTTGGACCGCAGGTACGGCGTGATCGCCTCGGTCAGGCCGCTCTGCATGTCGACGACGGTGCCGTAGAAGTCGAACATCAGCGCCTTGACGCCGGTCAGGGACTCGGTCTGCTCGGTCACTGCGCGTCCTCCCGGTGGGACGAGGTGTGGATGGGACGCGGTGAACGCTAATGACGACGCGTCACCTTGGCATCGGAGGAACGCCCGACACCGGGGGCCGGTGATTGGTGGGTGTCACGTCGCTCCACGCGGACCCGCCCGCGATAGTGGTGCGATGTGCTCCGAACCGGCGCCGCGGAACTGGCTGCTTCCTGCTCTCGCGCTCGCCCGCGCGACGGGTGCTCCCGTACTGGCTTGCGTGGCCGGCCTGCGCCACGTGTCGTCCGAACCGTTCACGCTCGGCTTCGCACCGCCCGCGCCACAACGTCTCGGCCTCGTGGAGGTGGCGATGCTGGCGGACTTCGCGCTCGGCGGCGCGCTTCGCCGCCGGCTCGGCGGGACCCGGCCGCTCCCGACCCTGAGCCTCACGCTCGACCTCACCGGCTCGCCCGGCGCCGGTGCGCGGACGCTCGCCGAAGTGGGTGAGGTCGCGGTGGCGGACGGCGTCGGGACCGCCGCCGGCGTGATCCGGAGCGGGAACCACGTCCTGGGGCACTGCGGCGCGGCCTTCGCGGTTCCGTCCAGCGGATCACAAGCGGAACTCCCGTGGGACCGGCCGGACCCGCCCGAACTCCGCTCCGGGGGCCTGGGCGAGCTCACCGCCGCGGAACGGGCACTGGTCACGACCGCGCGGCGGGCGGACGAGACCGGCCGGTCGTGGTGTGACCAGGTGATCAGCGAGGCGACGGCCGACGAGCACGGGACCAGCGTGCTGATGCCCACCGAGGTGATGACCAACCGCGCGGGCGCCGTCCAGGGCGGCGTGCTGTTCGCGGCGGCCGCCCGGTGCGGCGCACCCCGCGACGGCACCCGCGCGAGGCTGGTCTCCGGGACGATGCGGTTCCTGGCGGGCACGAGCGCGGCTCAGCCCGTCGTGCTCGAACCGGCCGTCGAGCACACCACCCGCCGGACCGTGTTCACCCAGGTGCGGCTGCTGCAGGACGGCCACGTCCGTGCGGTCGCGGGCCTGGTGCACCGGCGCTGAACGAGTCGCGAATGGACGGTCGCGCCCGGGCGTCGGAGGATCGCGCAACACCGATCCCGCCACGTTGGACGAGCGCACCTGGCTTCGGCCACCGCAGGACGGCGAGACTGCCTGGCATGGACTCGCACACCACCGACACCGACGCCGCCGAGTCCGGCGGCCGACCGCTCACCGGCCTGCGCGTCGTGGCGCTGGAGCACGCGGTGGCCGCACCCTTGTGCAGCCGCCACCTGGCCGATCTCGGGGCCGACGTCGTCAAGGTGGAGAATCCGGCCGGCGGCGACCTCGCTCGCGGCTACGATTCGGTCGTCCGGGGCCAGTCCGCCTACTTCGTGTGGGCCAACCGCGGCAAGCGCAGCGTGGCACTCGACCTGAAGACCGAGGACGGACGTGCGGTCCTCGCCGAGCTCCTCGGCCACGCGGACGTGTTCGTGCACAACCTGGGCCCCGGCGCGGTGGACCGCATGGGCTTCGGCGCGGAGGTCCTGGCACGCCGGTGGCCGCGGCTGATCGCCTGCGCGATCTCCGGCTACGGCGCGACCGGGCCGTATCGCGACCACAAGGCGTTCGACCTGCTCATCCAGGGCGAAGCCGGGCTGCTGTCGGTGACCGGAACCCCGGACCAGCCCGCGAAGGTCGGCATCTCCGTCGCCGACATGTGCGCCGGGGTGTACGCGATGTCGGCGATCCTCGCCGCCCTCCTGGAGCGCGAGCACACCGGCCGCGGACGCACGATCGACATCTCGATGCTCGACTGCCTGGCCGAGTGGATGATGGCCCCGGCCTACCACCAGCTCTACAGTGGACGGCAGCCGTCGCGGGAAGGCGCCCGGCACAACATGATGGTGCCCTACGGCGTGTACCGCGTCGGCGACCACGGGCACGTCAACTTCGCCGTGCAAACCGCCGCGCAGTGGCGGGCCCTGTGCGACCAGGTGCTGAACCGGCCCGACCTCACCGACCACCCCGGCTACCGCACGAACGAGCTGCGCGTCCGGCACCGGGACAGCCTGGAGCGCGAGATCGAGCGCGAGTTCGCGGCGAGCGCGGGGGTCTCCGACATCGCCGCCCGGCTCGTGGCGGCCGGTATCCCCACCGGCGACGTCAACGACCTGGCCGGTCTCCTCGACCACCCGCAACTCCGGGCCCGCGACCGGTGGTTCGAGGCCGGCTCGCCGGGCGGGCCGATCCGCGCGCTGCGCCCGCCCTTCGACCTCGGCGACGACCCCGCGGGCAGCCGCGACGTGCCGGGTCTCGGCGAGCACACCGACGAGGTGCTGGCCGAGATCCGCCGCGGCGAGCACCGTCGATGACGCCCGCTACCTCCCGGCACCACCGGGGGCGGCAGGCCAGGGCAGGGCACGGAGCTGAACCATGACGGCCAGCCGCTGAGCGGGATCCGACAGGTCCAGCCCGGCGATCCCGGCGAGGCGTTCGAGCCGGTGCCGCACCGTGTTGGGATGCAGCACGAGACGCTCGGACGTCCGGGACACCGATCCGAATTCGTCGAGGAACACCCGCAGGGTCGTGATGTAGTCGGTTTTCTGGAGTTCGTCGTGGTCGCGCAGGGCGCGCAGCTGATCGCAGGGCGCGGTACCGGCAAGCGCTCGCTCGACCGGCAGCAACGCCAGGTCCGGCCACCGGCTCTCGGCGGTCGCGACCGTGGGGGCGGCCGGCCAGCCCGGACGCCGCAGGATGTCCAGCAGATCGTCCACGACTCCACGCGCGGCGGGCACGTCGCCCGGCCCGGCCGCCCACGGGCCGATGGCTGCGTGGGCCGTGATGCCCATCCGCCGGATGTGGCGCAACGCCGGCTCCACGAGCCGGGTCACGCGATCGCCGTCGACGGCCGGGACCAGCGCGTAGTAGACCGATCCGGAGGGCAGTACGCCGACCGCCGGGTCGATGCTGCTCATCTGGAGCGACAGCAGGTGCAGGACCCGTTCCCCGGCGAGGCTGCCGCCCTCGCCCGGCGGGAGGTCCGCGCCGGCGAAACCGATCACCACGAGCCCGGCCTTGCCGCCCAGCCCCAGATCCGCCGCCGGTGGGGCGTCCCCGTACAGCAGCCCGCGGAGCAGCCGCATCCTGGCCGCGCGGTCGGCGTCCTCGACCAGCCGGTGCCGGAGCAGGTGCGGCACGGCAAGCCGCGCGGCGCGGATCAACGCGGCTTCGGCTTCCGCGCCCAGCGGCTGCCGGCCTTCGGCGACGGAGATCTCACCGAGGACTTCGCCTTCGGAGCGAATCGCGATGCGCAGCCGGGTGGACAGGTTTTCGTAACCGTCCACACGCACCACCTCGTCCGGCCGGCAGAAGGTCTCGTACGCGCTCCGGTCGGTGGTGAACCGCTCGATCCACTGGTCCGGCGTGCGCCTGCCGAGGATGGTGTCCCGCCGGACCTCGTCGATCTCGAAGCCCTGGACCGAGTAGGCGACGACCCGGTGGGCGCGGTCGTAGAGCACGACCGAACCGCCGACGGTCACGGCGATCGCGTCCGCGAGACCGTAGATGGTGCTCGGACTGGTGCGGTCCCGGGGCGATTCGGGGCCGGCCGTGGCCGCGGTCAGCACCGAGCGGACCAGCGTGACCAGCCTCGTCCAGCTGGTGCCCGGCTTGGCCCGCAGAAGCGAGATCCCGTGTTCGCGGGCGAGAGCGGCCGGACCGGGCCGGCCCGTCGCGCGGAACACCACCGCCGCCGCGCCGGCTTTCGCCGCGTCGGCGACCACCTCGCCGGCTCGTGGATCACCGGCGTCGACACCGACGGCGAGCACGAGGTGACCCCGGTCCACCGGATCGGGCGGATCGAGGATGGCGACGTCACTCACCACGGCCGTGCCGTCTCGCTGGAGCAGCTCGGCCTCGAGCTGGTCCGCGCCCAGCACGGCAAGGAGATCACCGAGTGTCACCATCATCTCCTCGTCGCCCGAGCTCCGGCACAGGATAGACGCCCGGTGCCCGCTCGCCGAGGGAGTTTCGTCCCCTCGCACCCGCCCGCTGTTGTCGGAAACTCCACTGCCGGCTGCCGGGTCGCGGCCTTGGAGATTGGGCCAACGTCGCACAGCCCGGATCGGGCGTCTCCCCGAAGCGGACCCGGCCGCGTGGTGCCTACAGTTGCCGGACCCGCCGCGGTGCCATTACTGGTTCGATGAGGAGAAGTAAATGGCCCTCAACGATGAGGAAACCAAGCCTCGCCTGTCCGCGAACACCGGCCCCTGGTACCGCGACGTCACCGCGGCGAATTGGCGCTCGTTGTTCGCGGCGTTTCTCGGCTGGGGTTTCGACGGCTACGAAACCTACGCGCTGACCGTGGTGCTGACGCCGATGCTGAGCCAGCTCCTCGACCCGGCCCAGCGCGCGAATCTGCCGCTGTGGGGCGGAATCGCGGTCGGCGTCACGCTGCTGGGGTGGGCGATCGGCGGCGTGATCGGCGGGGTGATCGCCGACCGGATCGGGCGCAAGCGCGTCATGCTCTTCTCGATCGCGGCGTATTCGGCGTTCGCGGGTTTGACGGCGCTTTCCCAGAACCTCGAAATGCTGCTCGTCCTCCGTTTCCTGACCGGTCTTTCCCTCGGCAGCGAGTGGGGCACCGGAACGGCGCTCATCGCCGAAACGTGGCCGACCCGGGCCCGCTCGAAGGCCGCCGGGACCATGCAGGCCGGTTTCGGGTTCGGCGCGCTGCTCGCCTCCGCGGTGTGGCTCGTCCTGAGCGAGTTCGGTCCCGGCATGTGGCGGGTCGTCTTCGTCCTGGGCGTCCTGCCGGCCCTGTTCACGCTGTACGTGCGCCGGAACGTGCCCGAGTCGGCGGTCTGGCAGCGATCCGCCGGCCGCGACGCCGCGAAGCGCGGCCGTTCCACTCTCGCCCAGGTGTTCCACGATCGGGTGAGCCGACGCCGGGTGCTGCTCACGCTCGTGCTGTCGTTGTTCTCGATCGGCGCGTACTACACCGTGTCGACCTCCTTGCCGCTCTTCGTCAGGCAGCTCGCCGGCGGTGCGGGGCAGGCGGGCGTCGACCACCTGACCAGCCTGGCCGGAATCACCTACACCGTCGGATCGATCGCCGGGTACATCGCAGGCGGCTTCCTCGCCGACGCCATCGGCCGGCGCCGGTACATCGCGGTGTACCTGGTGGGTGCCGTGGTGACGACCGCGGTTCTCTACCTCACCGCGGATTCGGCCACCACGGTCGTCTGGATGGCCGCCGTGAACGGGTTCTTCACCCTGGGGATGTTCGCGGCCTTCGCGATCTACCTGCCCGAACTGTTCCGCTCCCGGGTGCGCGCGACGGCGATCAGTTTCGTGTTCAACTCCACCCGCCTGATCGCGGCCGCCGGCCCCATCGTGTTCGGCAACCTCGTGCTCGCCTTCGGCGGCGTGACGAAAGCGGCCGTCATCCTCGGTTCGTTGTACATCGTCGGATTGGTCGTGCTGCCCTTCCTGCCGGAGACACGTGCCGTCTCGTTGCGAGAGACGCCCAGCTGAGGCCGCAGCCGGGAAATCGGTTGCCCCCGGTCGCTACCGTGGAGCGACGAAACTTTCGGGGGAAGGAATCGAATGCCGGATCTGCGCACCGCCTACGGGAAGAACCGCGAGCTCTGGGACGAACGCGTGGCGGTGCACCGCCGCGACGCGTCGGGCTTCTACCAGGTCGAGGCTTTCCTCGCCGGCAAGGACGTGCTGTTCCCGATCGAGGCCGCCGAGATCGGGGACGTGCGCGGGCTGCGGATCGCGCACCTGCAGTGCCACTTCGGGATGGATTCCATCTGCCTGGCCAGGCGTGGCGCCGGCGTCACCGGGATCGACTTCTCCGCGCCCGCCATCGCGGAGGCCCGCGAGCTCGCGCGGCGGACCGGCACCGACGTCCGGTTCGTCGAAGGGGACGTCTACGCCGCGCGGGAACTCCTCGACGGTGACTTCGACCTCGTCTACACGACCTGGGGCACGATCGTCTGGCTGCACGACGTGGCGGCCTGGGCGCGGGTGGTCGCCGCGCTGCTCAAACCCGGCGGATCCCTCTACTTCGCCGACGGCCACCCCATGATGCTGTGCCTGGAACTGGCCGACGGGCGGCTGACGGTGCGCGACGACTGGCGCACGCCCCCCGAGCGGCCGATCGTCGAGCCCGCGGGCACGACCTACACCGGGGACCAGGCCGCCGCGCTGGCGAGCCACGAGTGGATCCACCCGCTGGCCGACATGCTCAACGCGTTCGCCGCCGCCGGGCTCCGCCTCGACTGGGTCCACGAACACACCCGCCTGACCTGGCCGTACTTCCCCGGAATGGAGCGGGACGACGACGGCATGTACCGGCTGCCCGAGCAGTACCCGAAGGTGCCGTTGTCGCTGTCGCTGAGGGCGACCAAGCAGTAGCAGGCGCGGACCGGCCGGCGTTCAGCCGATCCGTCCACAGCGGACACCAATGCGGCCGGCCGCCGCGGCGGCGGCACCGGCGGTAGGTCACCCGTTCGATACCGCCGTGGCGGACCGGCGACACCGTCAGTAGTGCCCCGACGAACAGCCTGCTCAACGGCCCCGCGCTGCGGAAAATGGGGAACGAACGACGTTTGTTTCCCGAAACCGTGGGCTACCCCTGGAACGAAGTACGCGAGTGCGTGCTGGGGACCCAGCTCCTGAGGCGGGGAGCCGCACCGGCATCCGCCGCGCCGGGCCCGTCGTCCCGCAGACTCGAAGGAGCGCACCATGACAACACCGCCGGTACAGAACGCATCGGTGAACTCGCCGTCGGGCGGGAACACGGGCTCGCCGAGCCAGCTCGTCACCGAACAAGGGTCGACCTCCATCGCCGACGCGGTCGTGCAGAAGATCGCGGGTCTGGCGGCCAGCGAGATCGCCGGCGTGCACGCCCTGGGCGGGGGCGCGGCGCGGGCGTTCGGTGCGCTCCGGGAGCGCATTCCCGGCGCGTCGGCCAGTGCCGGGCAAGGCGTGTCGGTGGAGGTGGGGGAGCGGCAGACCGCCGTGGACCTCGAGCTGGTCGTGGAGTACGGCGTCTCGATCGTGGACCTGGCGCGCTCCGTCCGCCGCAACGTCATCACGGCGATCGAGCGGATGACCGGCCTGGAGGTCGTCGAGGTCAACATCGCCGTCAACGACGTGCACCTGCCCGACGAAGAGGCCGAGCCCGAGCAGACCAGGTTGCAGTGACCGCCGATTTCGCGGCCGATCGGATCGCCGCCGCGGTGCGGTCGCTGCCGGTGATCGCGGATCTGGACAGCGGCCACGGCGAGATCGCGACGTACCTGCCCGGCCGCCGGGTCGCCGGCGTCCGCATCCGGCCGGACGAGATCACCATCGGGGTGGTCAGCCGGTATCCGGCGACCGTCGCCGAAATCGACGCCGCGGTGCGCGCCGCGGTCGGAGCCGTCGACCGTCCGGTGCGGGTGGCGGTCATGGACATCGTGTTGCCGGCGGCCGCGCCCGCGGCACCCGCGCGAGTCGCAGTGAAGGAAGACCAGTCATGAATTTCACGGTTCTCGGCCTGCTGTCCGGCCTCGTGCTGGGTCTCGCGGGCGCGTTCGGCGGTTTCACCGCTTTCCTGGTCGTGCTCGTCCTCGGCGCGCTCGGTCTGCTGGCCGGCCGGGTGGCGGACGGCAAGCTCGATCTGTCCCAGCTCACCGGCCGCGATCGTCGCTGACCATGGCGGCGCCGGATTCGCCGCCGGTCGTCGACCGCGGCGAGCAGGAGATGAGCGAGCGCGGCCGGACCGTCATCGCGGAGCGCGCGATCCAGCGCCTGGCCGCGTGCGCGGCGACCGAGGTCGGCCCGGTCGGCGGCTCGGCCCGCCGCCTCTTCGGCGTCACCGTCGGTGCCGAGGAGGCCGACCGCGCCGCGGGCGTCCGGGCCCGGGTCGACGGGGCGACCGTGGACCTGGAGGTCCGGCTGTCGATCACCTACCCGGTGCCGGTCGCCGCGACCTGTGAACAGGTGCGGGCTCACCTGATCGAGCGAGTCGGCGAGCTGACCGGCCTGGCGGTGACGCGGATCGACATCACGGTGACCGCTCTGCACGGCCGCGCCACCACCGCGAGGGTCCGATGATCCGCCGTCCCCGCCGCAGCGTTCCCGCGACTCTGACCGCCTTGGTGCTCCTCGCGGCATCCGTCCTGGTCGCGACGTGTGCGATTCAGATGCTGACCGGGCATCAGCCCTTCCTCAGCTACGACGCGGTGGCCGGCACCCTGAACCGGACGCGGTGGGACAGCGTGGGCGCCGCGATCGCCGGGGGCGTCCTCGCGGCGTTCGGGCTGGTGTTGCTGCTGGCCGCGGTCCTGCCCGGGGCGGCGACGGTCGTGCCGCTCGAGGACGACGGCAGCGGTCTCGACTCGGGCGCGTCCCGCCGGGGTTTGCGGACCACCCTGCGTGCGGCGGTCGAAGCGGTCGACGGTGTGCGCGGTGCCAAGCTCGCCGTGCGCCGCCGCGTCGTCACCGCCAAGGTGCGGACCGACCGGGCGAGCGGCGAGGGACTGGCCGACGCCGTGCGTGCCGCACTCGAACGACGGATCGAGGACATCTCCCCGGCAACGCGCCCCGCCCTGCGCGTCCGGGTGCTCAGCACGAGGAGCCAGGAATGAGCGCTCCCAACCCGCCCGGGCGGCTCAACCGTGGCCTGCTCGCACTGCTCGGGCTGCTGCTGGCGGCCGCCGGCGGGCTCATCCTCGCCACCCATTTCGGGTGGCGAGCCGTGGTCGATCCGGCCGGCACCGTCGTCCCCGGCACCGGGAGGCCGCCCACCTGGGCGCTCTACGTCATCACCGCGGTCGCCGTCCTCGTCGGGCTCCTGTGCCTGCGCTGGCTCGCCGCACAACTGGTCCGCAAGCCCCGCAGCCGCGTCTGGCGCCTGGAGAACGACCCCGCCCGGGGGCGCACCGAGCTGGCCACCACCACCGCGGTCGAACCCTTCACCGAGGAGATCGAAACCTACCCCGACGTGGCCGCCGCCGACGCCGTCCTGACCGGCACACCGCACGACGCCGCCCTCACGGTCGTCATCCACGCCGAGCAGCGGGCGTCCCCCACCGAAATCCGGCAGCGGCTGAGCACCGAGACGTTGCCCCGGCTGCGTCAGGCCCTCGACCTGCAAGAACTACCCACGGCCGTCGAATTCCGCTTCACCGGCACGACGACGACAACGGTCCGCTGAACCCCCGCGGATCGGGGGCACGCCAGACGCCGCTGTGCGCGTAGACTGAACACATCCGGCCACGACGACACCACATCCGGTAGTGCCAGCCCGCACCGGGACCACAGACGAGGCACGTCATGTCGAACCTCTTGGACCGCGCTCGGCGCGCCCGCGCCCGCTACGGCACCGACACACCGCTTCCTCAGCCGGAGAACCAGCACGACGCGGCGCCGCCGGCCCCGGTCGTCGCCGGCCCGGCGGCACCGCAGGCCACCACCGGTGAACCCGCGCCGGCCTCCCGCGCCCGGAAGACCCGCGTGGCGCGGACCAGGATCAGCGGCACCTGGGTCGCGGTGATCATCGCCGTACTCGTCCTGGTGGTCCTGCTGATCTTCATCCTGCAGAACCCCACCCGCACCGAGCTGACGTTCCTCGGCGCCGGCGGGACCCTGCCCATCGGTGTGGCCATGCTTCTCGCCGCCGTCGCCGGGGCTCTGCTGATCGCCCTGATCGGCTCCGCGCGCATCCTCCAGCTCCGGCACACCGCACGCCGGCGCCGCCCGTGACCGGGCTCAGCGGCGCGGTGAGGCTTCGTAGCCGGGGTTGAGTTTGCGGGCCAGGCGATCTGCGCGCGGCCAGCGGACGTCGGTGACCCAGCCGAGTTTCTCGAACACCCAGATCAGGCGGGCGGACATGTCCAGCTGGCCGCGGCGCACGCCGTGGCGGGCGCCGGTGGGGTCGGCGTGGTGGGAGTTGTGCCAGGACTCGCCCATGGAGGCGATCGCCAGCGGCCAGAAGTTCGCGGACTTGTCCCGCGCGGCGAAGGGCCGGTCGCCGATCATGTGGCACAGCGAGTTGACCGACCAGGTCACGTGGTGCAGGAGGGCCACCCGCACGAGGCCGGCCCAG
Organism: Amycolatopsis thermalba; assembly: GCF_023376025.1. Taxonomy (NCBI): domain Bacteria; kingdom Bacillati; phylum Actinomycetota; class Actinomycetes; order Pseudonocardiales; family Pseudonocardiaceae; genus Amycolatopsis; species Amycolatopsis thermalba. Next base: position 4,681,399 of record NZ_CP091196.1, on the reverse strand, counting down.
AAGAACGCGGTGACGGCGCCCCACCAGGACAGCGTGATCAGCCCGCCGAGCAGCGCCGGGGCGAGCAGGGTCACGACCGTCAGCGCCGGGAACCAGCGGTTGATCCGGATGATGTCGCGGTCGGCCAGCAGGTCCGGGGCGAAGCGGCGGGCATTGGTCTGTTCCCGCTGGAACAGCCACCCCATGTGGGCGTGCCAGAAGCCCTTGACCAGCGCGGCGGGCGTGGTGCCGAAACGCCACGGCGAGTGGGGATCGCCGTCGCGGTCGGCGTAGGCGTGGTGCCGCCGGTGGTCGGCCACCCAGCCGATCACCGGGCCCTGCATGGCCATGCTGCCCGCGATGGCGAGCGCGATCCGCAGGCCGCGGTTGGCCTTGAAGGCGCCGTGCGTGAAGTACCGGTGGAACCCGATCGTCACACCGAGGCCGGTGAGGAAGTAGAAGCCGACGGCCAGGCCGACGTCGGTCCAGCCCAGGCCCCAGCCCCAGGCGAAGGGCACCGCCGCGAGCAGCGCCACGAGCGGCACGATCGCGAACAGCTTGACCAGGAAGTTCTGGGCGCGGGTCTGCTCCCCGGCGAGCATCGGCTCGGCGGTGCGCCGGGACTCTACGGTTGAGGTCATCGATCGCGTCCTTGGCTGACAAAGCGGTTCGGTCATCCCTGGGGTTGCCGCGCAGGACGGCCGGAAAACAGTCTCCCTGATATCTCGGAAAACAGTACATATTGTCTCGGACTCGAAGACAACCCGTTGACTTGGCCGCGTCGCGCCCCTTACAGTGCGATCTCAGCCAGATTCCGGAATCTCACGTTCCACATTGTGTGACGCGCAGGGGAGTGGGTTGTGAGCGAGCGAGCAACGGGGCCGCGGAAGATGACCCCTGCGGAGGCCTTCGTCGAGACGTTGGCGGCCCACGGCGTGACCGAGATCTTCGGCAGCACGGGCTCGGCGTTCACCGATGCGAGGGAGATCTTCGCGCCGGCCGGCATCCGGCTGATCCCGGTCGTGCACGAGCTGGGCGCCGCGCACATGGCCGACGGCTACGCCCGCGCCAGTGGGCGCCCCGGCGTGGTCATCGGCCAGAACGGCATCAGCACCTGCGTCACGGCGATCGCGGCCGCGTTCTGGGCGCACAGCCCGGTGGTCGTGATCACCCCGGAGGCCGGGACGATGTTCCCGGAGTTCACCAAGTACCGGGCCCACGTGAACCACCCGAACCGCATGGCGGAGCTGACCGCGCGGGCATTCGACCGCGCCAGGTCCGAGATGGGGCCGGCGCAGCTCAGCATCCCACGCGACCACTTCTCCGGCGAGATCGAGACCGAGATCCCGCGGCCGCGACGGCCCGGCCGCGGCCCGGGTGACACCCGCGGCCTCGACGAGGCGGCCGGCCTGCTCGCCCGGGCGGACTTCCCGGTGATCGTCGCGGGCGGCGGTGTCGTGTTCTCCGGCGGCATCGCGGAATGCCGCGAACTCGCCGAGCGGCTCGGCGCGCCGGTGGTGAACAGCTACCAGCACGACGACTCGTTCCCGGCGAGCCACCCGCAGTGGTGCGGCCCGCTCGGCTACCAGGGCTCGACGGCCGCCATGCGGCTCATCGCCGAGGCGGACGTCGTCCTCGCGCTCGGCACCCGGCTCGGCCCGTTCGGCACGCTGCCGCAGCACGGGATGGACTACTGGCCCGGGAACGCGAAGATCATCCAGGTCGACGCCGACCACACGATGCTGGGCCTGGTCAAGAAGATCGACGTCGGCATCCGCGGTGACGCCAGGGAGGCGGCGGCCGCGCTGACGCAGCGGCTGCGCCCGCGGACGCTCGCCTGCGACGCGACCCGAGGCCGGCGTGCCGGCCGGATCCGCGAGGAAAAGGCGATGTGGGAACGGCAGCTCAGCGCCTGGACCCCGGAGAAGCAGGAGCACAACCGGCTGCATCCCCGCCAGGTCCTCCGCGAGCTGGCGAAGGCGATGCCCGGGCGCGCGATGGTGTCCACCGGCATCGGCACCATCAACTCCGTCGCGCACAGCTACCTGCGCTTCGAGGAGCCGCGCAGCTTCTTCCCGCCGATGAGCTTCGGCAACTGCGGGCACGCGCTGCCGAGGATCATCGGGGCCAAGGTCGCGCGTCCCGAGCGGCCCGCGATCGCCTACGCCGGGGACGGCGCGTGGGGGAGCAGCATGGCCGAGGTCGCGACCGCGGTGCGCCACGGCATCCCGGTCACCGCCGTGGTGTTCCACCGCCGGCCGCGGGGCGCCGGGACCGCGCGGGCGATGGGCGCCGACGGCATCGTGGTCGATGCGCTCGACGAGGTCGGTCCCGCGCTGCGCACGGCGGTCGACGCGCAGATGACCTCCGGCCGCACCACGGTCCTCGAGGTCCTGTGCTCGCCCGAGCCGGGTGACCCGTTCCGCCGCGACGCGCGGCGCAAACCGGTGCGCCCGGCACGCCGTCCTCACGAAAGTGGTGCCGCGTGACCTTTCCCCTGCACGACCGATGGCGCGAGGTGCTGGCCGGCACCCGGCCCACGGTGGCGCTGGCCGACGGCGACGACCCCCGCGTCGTCCAGGCGGCGGCGCTGCTGCACGACGAAGACGGCGTCGCGCCCCGGCTCGTCGGCGATCCGGCGTCGATCCGCCGGGCCTGCCACCACACCGGAGTCCGGCTCCCGGGTGAGTCCATCGTGGACACCCGGGATCTCGCCGCCGACGCGGCGGTCCGCGGTCTCATCACGACCCGTCTGGCGAAGAAGCCCGGCCGGATCCCGGACGCGCTGGCCGACCCCGTCAGCACCGCCGTCGCGGGCGTCGCCACCGGAGCGTTCGACGCGTGTGTCGCGGGCGCGAACCGGCCGACCGCCGACGTGCTGCGGGCGTGCCTGCGCTACGTCGGGCTCGTCCCGGACAGCGCGACGTTGAGCAGCTGCTTCCTGCTCGTCCTGCCCGACGGGCGGTGCCTGACCTTCGCCGACTGCGCCGTGGTGCCCGACCCGTCGGCCGGGGAACTGGCCGAGATCGCGCTGGCCTCGGCGCGCACCCACCGGACGCTGACGGGGGAGGAGCCGGTGATCGCGATGCTGTCGTTCTCCACGCTCGGCAGCGCCACGCACGAACGCGTCGAGCGCGTCCGCCGCGCCACCGCCCTGCTGCGCGAGCGCGACCCGGGCTGTCAGGTGGACGGCGAGCTGCAGTTCGACACCGCGGTCGAGTCGAGTGTCGGGCTGCGCAAGGCACCCGGCTCCCAGGTCGCGGGCCGGGCCAACGTGCTCGTCTTCCCGAACCTCGACGCCGGCAACATCGGCTACAAGATCGCCGAACGGCTCGGCCGCGCCCGCGCGTTCGGCCCGATCCTGCAAGGACTCGCCGCGCCGGTCAACGACCTGTCCCGCGGCTGCAGCGCGGCCGACGTCCGGGCGACCGCGCTGCTCACCGCAGTCCAGGCGACGCGAAGCAGAACCGCGCTGACCGGCGGTGACACGTCCTAGCTGGTGACGGCGGTTTCCCGAGCGGTCGGTGCCCGCCCGCTGGACTGGTAACCTGACCCGGTCAGGAGATCGCCACGACGACGGAAGCCCGTGAACCACACAGGAGCCCAGCCGCCAGCCGGAACGCAGGCCATCCGGCGCGCGCTGGCGGTGCTGCGGCTGCTCCGGGACGAGGGCGGGGAGCTGTCCCTGTCCGTCATCGCCCGGCGTCTCGACCTCACGCCGGGCACCACGCACCGCGTCGTCGGCGCGCTCAGCGTGGACGGCCTGGTCACGCACAACCCGCACACCGACTGCTACCACCTGGGCCCGGGGGCGATCCTGCTCGGCCAGGCCGCGCAGCGCGTCCACGGCCTGGAGCGGGCGCTGCCGGTGATCCGGCAGGTCAACGAGGAGACCGAGGAGTCGGTCAACATCGCGATCCGCGACGGCCGCGAGTCCGTGGTGCTGCTGCGGGCCCAGTCCAGTCCACCCTCCCGTTGCGGTTCGAACAGCACCCCGGGGCCCCGTTCCCCTTGTACACCACCGCTTCCGGCAAGGCGATCCTCGCGCACTCGCTCGACGTCGAGGCGTACCTGGCGGGCCTGCCCGAGCAGCTGCCCGCGCTGACCACCCACACGCGTTCCTCGCCTGGGGCTGGCGCATCGCCTTCCTGCTGTCGGCGGTGCTCGTCGTCGTCGGCCTCCTCATCCGCGTGAAGATCGTGGAGACGCCCGCGTTCCGGAAGATGGCCGAGCAGGAGGGCGAATCGACCGTCCCGGCGCGCGAACTGGTCCGCGACCGGATCTCGCGGCGGCACCTGCTGCTCGGCATGGGCAGCAGGCTGACCGAAGGCGTGGCGTTCAACGCCTGGGCCGTGTTCGTGATCTCCTACGGCAGCGGGACCCTGGACCTGGATCGGCAGCCCTTGCTGCAGGCGGTGATGATCGCCGCGGTCGTGATGGTCGTGTTCATCCCGATCTTCGGCAGGGTGTCCGACCGCATCGGCACGAACGGTGTGCTCGCCTACCTCGCGGTGACCACCGCGATCAGCGTGGCGTGCACGCTGGCCATCCGCCGGCGCGACATGTTCACCGACGACGTCCGCGCCCCGGCACGCGCGGTGGGCGTCCGCCCGGTAAACCCTGACCGGCGGGGGACGGGCGGTGGGTGCGCACCACACCCACCGCCCGTCCCCCGTCCGCGCCCCGGTCATCCCCGCGCGAGCAGCCCCTTCGCGATGTGGGTCACCTGGATCTCGTTGCTGCCCGCGTAGATCATCAGCGACTTCGCGTCCCGCGCCAGCTGCTCCACCCGGTACTCGGCCATGTACCCGTTCCCGCCGAAGAGCTGGACCGCCTCCATCGCCACGTCGGTCGCGGCTTCGGAGGCGTAGAGCTTGATCGCCGACGCCTCCGCCAGCGACGGGGTCCTGCCCTCACGCAGGCCCGCCACCGCCGACAGGACCATGTTCTCCACGTTGATCCGCGCGATCTCCATCTTCGCCAGCTTCAGCTGGACCAGCTGGTAGCGACCGATTTCCTGGCCCCACGCCATCCGCGTCTTCGCGTACTCGACGCTCAGCCGGTGGCACTCGTTGATGATGCCGAGGGCGAGCGCGCCGACGCCGACGCGCTCCAGCGTGAAACCGGTCTTGACCTCGGTCTTGGCGTCCGCGCCCGCGACGGGTTCCGCGCCGCCCAGCAGGCGGTCCCGGCCGAGGCGCACGTCGTCGAAGAACAGCTCGCCGGTCGGCGAGGACATGATGCCCATCTTCCGGAACGGCTTGCCGCGGGTCAGGCCGGGATCGTCCTTCTCCAGCACGAACGTCAGCACCGGGCGGTCGCGCACCGGGATGCCCTCGCCGGTGTCCAGTTTCGCGAACACCACCAGCACGTCCGCGAACGGGCCGTTGGTGATGAACGTCTTCTGCCCGTTGAGGACGTACCCGTCGCCGTCGCGGCGCGCCGTGGTCTGCATGCCGCCGAACGCGTCCGAACCCGAGCCGGGCTCGGTGATCGCCCACGCGCCGACGTCCTCGAACGTGACCAGCCTGGGCAGCCAGCGCCGCTTCTGCTCCGGCGTGCCCTTCGCCAGGATCGTCTGGGCCGTCAGCCCGAGGCTCACGCCGATCGAGACGAGCATCCCGAGACTCACCCCGGCCAGCTCGCTCGCCACGATCAGCGGCAGGCCCGCCTGGCCCGCGAACGCGCCACCCCCGCCGCCGGAGGACTTCCGCTCGCCCAGGAACTTCCCGAGCGCGTCCGAGGCCATCGCACCCACCCCGAAGTCGGCCCAGAACTTGCGGATGATCGCGTACGGCGGCACTGCACCGGTTTCGAGTTCGGCGGTGTGCGGGCGGACCTCCTTGTCCACCCAGGCGCGGACGCTGTCGCGGATCAGCAGTTCCGTTTCGCTCCAGCCGCTCACGCGGACCACCCGCCGATCTTCTCCGCGACCGCCTCGACCGACCACATGCCGTCGTGTTCGGCGGTCTGGGCCGCCGTCCAGCCCCGCAGCCGCTGGATCGACCCGCCCTGCACCGCGAAGACCTCGCCGGTGAACGGGCACCCCGCCCGCGCCAGGTACGCCACCAGCGGCGCGATGTTGGCCGGGGACAACAGATCGGCCTCGCCCTCGCCGGCCTCCGCGGCGAAGATCGCGCCCATGCCGGGGGTGGCCAGCGTGAGCCGCGTCCGGGCGATCGGCGCGATCGCGTTGACCCGCACGCCGTAGCGCTCCAGCTCCTCCGCCGCGACGAGGGTCAGCGCGGCGATGCCCGCCTTCGCCGCGCCGTAGTTGGCCTGGCCCGCGTTCGGCACGGTCAACCCCGACGCCGACGCCGTGTTGATCACCGCCGCGTCCGGCCGGTCGCCGTCCTTGGCGCGCTGCTTCCAGTGCGCCGCCGCGTGGTGGAGCATCGCCGCGTGTCCCTTGAGGTGCACGGAGATCACGGCGTCCCACTGGGCTTCGCCGAGCCCGGCGATGAACGCGTCACGCAGGATGCCGGCGTTGTTCACCAGCACGTCGAGCCGGCCGAACTCGGCGACCGCCTGGGCGACCAGCTTCTCCGCCCCCGACCAGTCCGCCACGTTGCCGGTGTTCGCCACGGCGGTGCCCCCCGCGGCGCGGATCTCGTCCACCACCGCCTGCGCGGGCCCGGCGTCGGACCCGGTGCCGTCGTTGGCGCCGCCGAGGTCGTTGACCACGACGCGGGCGCCCTCCGCGGCGAACAGCAGCGCGTGCTCGCGGCCGATGCCCCGGCCGGCGCCGGTGATGACCGCGACGCGCCCGTCCAGCGTTCCCATGGCTACTCCCTGATTTCCGCGAGGCCGTCCTTGACGACGACGTCGTCACCGGCGGTGGTCTCGAAGGCGTAGGTGGTGGCGTCCCTGCGCCACACCGTGGTCGTGATGTCCTGGCCCGGCAGCACCGGTTTCGCGAAGCGGACCGCGAGCCGCCGCAGCCGCCGCACGTCGGAGCCGGCGAGCTCGGTGAGCAGCGCCCACGACGTGAACGCCATCGTGCACAGGCCGTGGGCGATGATCCCCGGCAGGCCGGCTGCCCTGGCGACGTCCTCGTCCAGGTGGATGGGCATCGGGTCACCGGCGGCGGGCCCGTACCGCAGCGGCTGGTCGTCGTCGATGTGCTGGGTGACCGTGGCGACCGGTGCCCGCCGCCGCAACGACTCGTCGAAGACGTGCTCCGGCGCCAGTTCGCCCCGGCGGTCGCCGGTGTCGAACCCACGCACGAAGAACGTCACGCGCTGCTCGTTGACCAGTTCGCCGTCCGTGTCCCGGGTTTCCAGGTACACGCAGGCGGCGGTTCCGCTCTGCCCGCCCTTCCAGCCGGTCATCCGGCCCCTGGCGACCAGTTCGTCACCGGGCCGGATCGGGCGGTGGAACACGAAGTCCTGCTCGCCGTGCAGGATCCTGCCGAGCAGGCGCAGCGGCACGACCTCCAGCGCCGGTTCCATCAGCGACGGGAAGACCGGGACGATCGCGTACACCGGCGGGGCCACGTCACCGGCCAGGTGCGCCTCGATCGGGTCGTTGGTGGCCTTGGCGTAGCCGATCACCGCGTCGCGGGTCACCGTGTGCCGGACCGCGCCGGTCCAGACGCCGAGCCCGGCCGGATCGAAGTTCTCCGGCATCAGGCGACCAGGTCCTTGAGCTTGTCCAGGGATTCGGTGAGGTTCTTGCGCGCGTCCTTCTCCACGGCCTTGCCCAGCGCGCCGACGATCATCGCGCCGGTGAACTCGGCGTCGATGGTGGCGGTGCTCCCGCCGGCGCCCGCGGGCTCGACCGAGAGCGTGAACCGCACCTTGACCCCGGCCATGCCGGTGCCGGAGATCTCCAGCTTCTTCGGCGCGTCGTACTCCTCGACGGTCCAGGTGATCGTGTTGGCCATCCCCAGCATGGTCACGACCTCGCTGACCTGGGAGCCCTGGCGCCACTCGGCCGGCACGTCGCCCTTCCACCTGGTGTGGATGGTCAGCCACTGCTCGAACCTGTCCGGCTGGGAAAAGGTCTGCCACACCTTCTCCGGCGCGGCCGGGAGTTCGGCGGAAACGTGGATGCTGCCCATGGTTGTCCTCCTCGTGGGGTCAGCGCTCGGCGCGCTGGTAGGCGGTGACGACGGCGGCGCCGCCGAGTCCGATGTTGTGCTGCAGCGCCGCGGTGACGCCTTCGACCTGCCGCCGGTCCGCGGTGCCGCGCAGCTGCCAGGTCAGCTCGGCGCACTGCGCGAGACCGGTCGCGCCGAGCGGGTGTCCCTTGGAGATCAGGCCGCCCGAGGGGTTGACGACCCACTTGCCGCCGTAGGTGGTCTGCTCGTCGTCGATCAGCTGCGCGGCCTCGCCCTCGCCGCACAGGCCCAGCGCCTCGTAGAGCAGCAGTTCGTTGGCGGAGAAGCAGTCGTGCAGCTCGATGACCTGGAAGTCCCCGGGGCCGAGCCCGGACTGGTCGTAGACCGACCGCGCGGCGCGGACGTTCATGTCGTAGCCGACGATGTTCTTCGCGGTACCGTCGAAAGTGGACGCGAAGTCCGTGGTCATGGCCTGCCCGACGATCTCGACGGCCTGACCGGCGAGGCCGTGCTCGTCGACGAAGTCCTCGCCGGCCAGGATGGCCGCGCCGGAGCCGTCCGAGGTCGGCGAGCACTGGAGTTTCGTCAGCGGGTCGTAGATCGTCCGCGAACCGAGGATGTCGTCGAGCGAGTACTCGTCGCGGAACTGCGAGTACGGGTTGTGGACCGAGTGCTTGTGGTTCTTGTAGCCGATCTTCGCGAAGTGCTCGGCGGTGGTGCCGTACCGCCGCATGTGCTCGCGCCCGGCGGCGCCGAACATCCACGGCGCGGGCGGGAACAGCACCTCGGAGATCTCGGCGAGCGCCTGGATGTGCCTGGTCATCGGCTGTTCGCGGTCGTCGTACATCGCGCCGAGCGAACCCGGCTGCATCTTCTCGAACCCGAGCGCGAGCGTGCAGCGCGCCAGCCCGCCGCGGATCGCCTGCGCGGCGAGGTACAACGCGGTCGACCCGGTGGAGCAGTTGTTGTTGACGTTGACCACCGGCACGCCGGTCATGCCCAGCTCGTACACCGCGCGCTGCCCGGAAGTCGATTCGCCGTAGACGTAGCCGACGTAAGCCTGCTCGACGAGGTCGTAGGGGATTCCGGCGTCCCGCAACGCGTTCGTGCCGGACTCTCTGGCCATCTCGGGGTAGTCCCACCCCTCGCGACGGCCGGGTTTTTCGAATTTCGTCATCCCGACACCGATGACGTAGACCTTCCGGCTCATCCTGGGTTCCTCCGGTTCGGCACTTGCCTGCCGACCCGACGGTAACTTTTGCCGGGCGCCGCGCGTTGACCCTCGCGAGCAAGGACTTGACCGAACCGATCACGGTCGTCTTGACTCGAACGATCGCGGGAAGGAGGGTGGGGTGGCGTACCGGATCCCGGCGTCGTTCGCGGTCGCGGCGGTCGAACTGGCCGTCGAGCGGGGCATCGACCTGCCGCGGCTGCTGGTCGAAGCGGGCCTGTCGCCGATCCGCACCCGCCCGCACGACCTGCGGGTGACGGCCGAGCAGGCGGTCCGGCTGGCGGTCGCCCTGCGGCGCATGACCGGCGACGAGCTGTTCGGTCTCGGGGCCGCCCCGGTGCCGCGCGGGACGTTGCACATCCTGTCCCACGCCATGGCGGGCGTGCCGACCCTGCGCGAGGGCATCGACCGGCTCGCGATGCTCGTCAAGCCGCTGGCCGGGTTCCCCGATCTCGAGCTGGAGCCGTGCGGGAGGGATCACGCGCTCCGGTTGCACGTGCCGCCCGGCGCGGGTCCCCTGCTGACGGTGATGGTGGCGGCGATCGCGGACCGGATCATCGGCTGGGCCATCGGGCGCGCCACCCCGAAGGTGCGGGTCGAATTCCCGTTCCCGGAACCGCCCAACAGCGCGGACATCGCGTTGTTGCTGGGCGAGGAAATCCGGTACGGCGCCGGGGAATTCCCGGCGCTGATCCTCCCCGCGAGCGCGCTGGCGAGCCCGATCGCGCACGACGAGCAGTCGGTGGTCGACTACGTGGCCCGCGCGCCCGGCGAGTGGCTGGCGAGCGAGCCCGGCACGCTCCCGCTGGCCCGCCGGGTGCGGCAGCTGATCGAGCGCGGCCTGGCGCGGCGGCACATCGTCACGGCGGAGGAGCTGGCGGCGGCGCTGACGACGAGCGTGCCCACGCTGCGCCGGCAGTTGCGTCAGGAGGGCAGTTCCCTACGCGAAATCCGCGACGAGGTCCTGGCGAAGACGGCCGAGACGGCGCTGCGGACAACGGACGACCCGATAGCGTCCATCGCGACGCGGCTGGGATTCTCCGAGACGAGCGCGTTCACGCGGGCGTTCCACCGGTGGACGGGGGAGGCGCCGGCCCGCTACCGGGCCCGCCTCCGGGAGACGAGCTAGCCAGGCGCGCGAGGACGTCCGGCCGGGTCGCGGGAGCGGGCCGTCCGCGTGTGACCGGTCTCGCGCCAAAGAAAGGTCTCCTAACTAAACTGGTGCCGTGACCACGGCCAAGCCTTCGCTGGAGCTGCTCCGCAGCCTGACCGACGAGCACGTGCTGCGCGCGCTCATGGAGCACCGCCGGCTGACACGCGCCGAGCTGGCGAAGGTCACGGGGATCTCGAAGCCCACGGTCTCGGAGAGCGTGCGCCGGCTGGCCGAGTCGGGTGTGCTGCGTGATACCGGTGAGCGAACGTCCGGCCGTGGACGCGTGGGGTCCTACTACGCCCTCGCCGACGACGTCGGTGCGGCGCTCGTCGTCGGCATCGCGCCGGAGGGTGTGGTGGCCGAGGGCGTGGACTGTCATGGCGAAGTCCTCGCGCGGGCGCGGCACGCGGTGTCGCGGCCGGCCACGCCCCGGCAGGTGGCGGTGGCGTTGCGCCGAGTCGTGAACCGGGTGCGCGCGGACCTGCCTGGCCCGTTGCTGGTGGGGGCGGTGAGCGCCGCCGACCCGGTGGACCGGCGGACGGGGCGCCTGGTGCACCTGCCGGACGCGCCGTTCCTCATCGGTGAGCTGTCGCCGGCCGAGCAGGTGGGGCCGCTGATCGCCGGCTCGCTGCGGGTGGACAACGATGTCAACTGGGCGGCGCGGGCGGAACGAGCGTCCGGCGCGGCCCAGGGGCTCGACGATTTCGCCTACCTGCACCTGGGCGCGGGGCTGGGCTGCGCGGTGGTCAGCGATGGCGAGGTCCGCCGCGGGGCGTCCGGGCTGGCCGGGGAGATCGCGCACCTCGTCACCCACGGCCCGGACGGCCGCGCGGTCGCGTTCACCGAGGTGTTCCGCGTGCTCGGGTTGCGCCGGCCGGGCTCGGCGGCGATCGACGTGGAAGCCCTGTCCCGGGCGCTGCCCGGCGAGACGCTGGACGCGCTCGCCGCCGCGATCGGCGGAGTCCTGTCGGCCCTGCTCGCGGTGTGCGATCCGGAGGTCGTCGTGCTCGGCGGCGAGTGGGGAACCGAGCCCGCCCTCCTCGGGGCGATCGAGGAGCGCGTTCGCAGCCTGCCCCGGCGTGTGCCGGTGCGGGCGGCGGAGGTCGTCGCCGAACCGGCGTTGGCCGGAGCGCGGTCGCACGCGCTGGGGGAGTTGCGCAGCTGGATCGCCACGCGAAGCCAGTTTTAGTTAGGACTCTTGCCTAAAAGTGGAGCGCTCGCTACCCTGCTGGAATGCCGGCCGCCGCAACGGAACTGCCCCACTGGGAGAGCGTGCCCGAGGACCTTCCCGGAGCGATCCGCGAGATCAAGTCGGCGCTGCGGGCGCGCATCGCGGCGTCGGGCCGCTCCGTGGAGGAGGTGTTCGCCGTCGTCGAGCGGCGCATCGCCGAGCGGGTCGCCGAGATCGGCTCCGACCGCCGGCAGGGCAAGGCGGTCTGGCCCGTCCTCGACTACGCCGACATCGCGCACGGCACCGTCCGCGACGAACAGCGGGACCTCGTGAAACGACGAGGGTGCCTCGTCGTCCGCGGGCACTTCGACCGCGAGCAGGCCCTCGCCTGGGACGCCGGCATCGTGGACTACGTCGAACGGAACCGGTTCTTCGAGAACTACCGGGGGCCCGGCGACGACTTCTTCGGCAGTGTCGGCTCGAAACCCGAGATCTACCCGATCTACTGGTCGCCGGCGCAGATGCAGGCCCGGCAGAGCGACCGGATGGCGACCGTGCAGGCGTTCCTGAACTCGTTCTGGCGGCACCAATCCGGCGGGGTGCGGTGGTTCGATCCGGACCGCCACGCGCTGTACCCGGACCGCATCCGCCGCCGCCCGCCGGGCGCCGATTCGGCGGGCCTGGGCACGCACAGCGATCCGGGCACCCTCGACCTGTGGATGACCAGCGCCTACCAGAAGGCGTTCCGCCACCTGTTCGACGGCACGGTCGAGGAGTACGACCCGTGGGACGCGGCGCACCGCACCGCGGGCCCGCAGTACCCCGGCTCGACGATGTGCTCGGCGTTCCGCACCTTCCAGGGCTGGACCGCACTGTCCGACATGGACCACGACCAGGGCGTCCTGCACGCCGTGCCGATCCCGGAGGCCATGGCGTACCTGATGCTGCGTCCCCTGCTGACCGACGTGCCCGAAGACGACATGTGCGGCGTCACCGTCAACCAGGTCTTCCCGGCCGGGCACAAGTGGCACGCCGACCTGATGGAGGCACTGTCCGGCATCCCGGACGTGCGGGCCGGCGACTCGGTGTGGTGGCACTGCGACGTGATCCACAGCGTCGCGCCGGTCGCCGACCAGCAGGGCTGGGGCAACGTCATGTACATCCCGGCCGCCCCGTGGTGCCCCCGCAACGAGGAGTACGCGGCCAGCGTGCGCGAAGCGTTCCGCACCGGATCGAGCCCAGCGGACTTCCCGGCCGAACACTACGAGCGCGACTGGGAAGGCCGCTTCACCGTCGAGCAGCTGAACGACACCGGACGCCGGGGCCTCGGCCTCGACTGACGCGGCGAACACGTAGGTGACGCCCTTTGGGGAGAGCCTCCGGTTGGGGTGTGGCTTGTCTAGGACCACGCTCGACCGGAGGCTCCCGTGTCCCGCCGTAATGCCCGCACCACGTTTCTGTGCAGGTTGCTGATCGTCCAGCGATAGCACGCGGGTGGCCGCAGGCTCATATCGCGCTCGGCCGCGCCCAGCGGGAAACCAGCCCGAGCGATCGCCTCCTTCGCCCGTCGCGGCATCCCCGGATGACCGGCAACGCTTGGGCCTATCGCTGGTCACTCCGGCACGTGCTCGAGCACTACAACACCCAACGCCGCCACAACGCACTCGGCGGCCACCCACCCACCAGCCGACTGCCACCAACCTGATGGCCAAGTACACCTGGCCGCATCGCGGCGCGGGGCCTAGAGATCGGCGAGCGCGGACAGCGGGTTTTCCACGGCGTCGGCGACGAACCGGAGGAATCCGGCCGCGGTGCCGCCGTCGCACACGCGGTGGTCGAACACCAGCGACAGCTGGGTCAGGTGCCGGGGCACGACCTGGCCGTCGACGACCCACGGTTTCGGCAGGATCCGGCCCACGCCGAGGATCGCGACCTCCGGGTGGTTGATGATCGCCGCGCTGCCGTCCACGCCGAACGAGCCGTAGTTGTTGAGCGTGAACGTTCCCGCCACCGGTTCCGGCACCGCGCCGTCGCGGGCCGCCGTGACCACGCGGCGGATCTCGGCGTCCAGTTCGCGGGCGCTCATCCGGTCGGCCCGCCTGACCGCGGGCACCACCAGCCCGCGTCCGGCCTGCGTGGCGATGCCCAGGTTGACGCCGTCGAACTGCACGATCTCGCCCTCGTCCACCCGCGCGTTCAGCTCGGGGAAGCGGGCCAGCCCGGCGACCACGAACCGCGCGAGCAACGCCAGGATCCCCGCGCCCGCCAGCGATTCACGCAGCTCCACCAGAGCGCTGGCGTCGACGTCGACCCAGGTGGTCGCCTCGGGGATCTCGCGGCGGCTGCGGCTCAGGGTGGTGGCGATCGCCTTGCGGATCCCCGTCATCGGCACCCGTTCGCGGATCCCCAGGCCGGTGCGTGGGTCGTCGCCCGCCGAGGGGGCCGCGGCGCGTTCCACGTCGGCGCGGGTGATCAGCCCGTCCGGTCCGCTCCCGGTGAGCGTGGCCAGGTTCAGGCCGCGTTCCCGGGCCAGCTTCCGCACGATCGGTGACTGGGTGCGCGGCCGGTCGAGCACCACGGTCCGGGTGCCGGCGGGCCTGCGGCGCCTCCGACGGCCGTTGGCCGCGGTGCTGGTGCCGTAACCGATGAGGACGTTGCCGGAGCCCGCCCGCTCTTCCTCGCGGTAAGCGGCGGCCGCGGGCTGGTCCGCGGTCACCGTGATCAGCGGTGCGCCGACCAGCACCGTGCCGCCGGGCTCGCCGTGCAGCTCGGTGACGACCCCGCCGTAGGGCGAGGGCACCTCGACCACGGCCTTGGCGGTCTCGACCTCGGCGACCGGCGCGTCGACGGCGATGGTGTCGCCGACCGCGACCAGCCAGCGCACCAGCTGGGCTTCGGTGAGCCCTTCGCCGAGGTCGGGCAGGGTGAACGTGTCGCTCATGCGGCGTCCCAGTTCAGCTCGTCGACGGCGTCCAGGATCCGGTTCACCGAGGGCAGGTGGTGGTGTTCGAGTTTCGGTGGCGGGTAAGGGATGTCGAAGCCGGTGACGCGGCGGACCGGCGCCTCCAGGTAGGGGAAGCACTGCTCGCTCACCCGCGCGGCGATTTCGGCCGCGACGGAGGCGAAGCCCGGCGCCTCGGCGACGACGACCGCCCGGCCGGTGGCGGCGACGGCCCTGGTGACCGTCTCGTCGTCGAACGGCACGATCGAGCGCACGTCGACCACGGCGAGGTCGCGGCCTTCGGTGGCGGCCTGGCCGGCGGCGGCGAGCGCGACCGGGACGGACGGGCCGTAGGCGATGAGGGTGGCGTCCCGGCCCGGGCGGCGCACGACCGCGCGGCCGATCGGGGGAACCGCCCGCGCGAAGTCGACCTCCTCGCGGGTGAAGTAGTGCCTCTTCGGTTCGAGGAAGATCACCGGGTCCGGGCTCGCGATGGCTTCGCGGAGCAGGCCGTAGGCGTCTTCGTTCGTGGCGGGCGCGACGACGGTGAGGCCCGGGGTGTGCGCGTAGTAGGCCTCGGAGGAGTCGCAGTGGTGCTCGACCCCGCCGATGCCCCCGGCGTAGGGGACCCGCACGACCACCGGCAGCCGGACGCGGCCGCGGGTGCGGTTGCCCATCTTCGCCAGGTGGCTGGTGATCTGTTCGAACGCCGGGTAGGCGAAGGCGTCGAACTGCATCTCGACCACCGGGCGGAAGCCGTTCATGGCCATCCCGATCGCCATGCCGGCGATGCCCGACTCGGCCAGTGGCGTGTCGAAACAGCGCTGCTCGCCGAAGGCGCCGGTGAGCCCGTCGGTCACCCGGAAGACGCCGCCGAGCGGGCCGACGTCCTCGCCGAACACGACGACCGAGGGGTCCTCGGTCATCGCGTCGCGCAGTGCGGTGTTGATGGCCTGCGCCATCGTCACCTTGGTCGCGGTCATGCCGGCTCCTCCTCGGCTTCCAGCTCGGCCTGCAGCAGGTCTGCCTGCGCGGTCAGCTGCGGGGTCGGCGTGGCGTGGACGTGCGCGAACAGCTCGGCCGGATCGGGCGCGCCCTCGGCGGACAGGCCGGTGCGCAGGCGGGCGGCCAGTTCCTCGGCCTCGTCCCGGAACTCCTCGCCGGTCAGGCCGAGGTAGGTGCGCAACCGGGTCAGCGGGTCC
This sequence comes from Amycolatopsis thermalba, assembly GCF_023376025.1. NCBI lineage: Bacteria > Bacillati > Actinomycetota > Actinomycetes > Pseudonocardiales > Pseudonocardiaceae > Amycolatopsis > Amycolatopsis thermalba. The sequence goes on along the minus strand of NZ_CP091196.1, from coordinate 4,665,660 downwards.
CGGGTCCGCCATTCCTCGACCTCGGATTCGTCGCGGTAGCGGGTGGCGTCGTCGGCGTTGGTGTGCGCCTCGATGCGGTAGGTGTCGGCCTCGACGAGGGTCGGGCCGCCGCCGGTCGCGGCACGTGTGACGGCTTCGCCGAGCACCGCCAGCAGCGCCGCGACGTCGTTGCCGTCGACCAGCACGGCGGGGACGCCGTAGCCGATCCCCTTGTCCGCCAAGGAGGGCGCGACCGACTGACGTGCCAAGGGGACGGAGATCGCGTACTTGTTGTTCTGCACCAGGAAGACGACGGGGGCGCGGAAGACCGCGGCGAAGTTGAGGGCCTCGTGGAAATCGCCCTCGCTCGTGGCGCCGTCGCCGCACAGCGCCATCACCACCGTGTCCTCGCCCTTGAGCGTGGCGGCGTGCGCGACGCCGACGGCGTGCAGCAGCTGGGTCGCCAGGGGCGTCGACTGCGGCGCGACGCGGTGGGCGGTGGGGTCGTAGCCGCAATGCCAGTCGCCGCGCAGCATCATCAGGACCTCGACCGGGTCGACGCCGCGCTCCACCGCGGCGACGGTGTCCCGGTAGGTGGGGAAGAGCCAGTCGCCCGGGCGCAGCACCGCGGCCGCCGCGACCTGGCACGCCTCCTGCCCGTGTGACGACGGGTAGACCGCCAGCTTGCCCTGGCGGACGAGCGCGCCGGCCTGCTCGTTGAGGCGGCGGCCCAGCACGAGGGAGCGGTAGCGGGCGCGCAGCTCCGCGCGGTCCGGCATCGCGTAGCGGGCGTCGGGATGCACCGTGCCGTCGGGGTTCAGGAGGCGGACTGCCTCGGTCATGCACACCTCCGGGAAAGACAGAGTGACCCGATTCTGCTTTCATGGAGAACTCATGAACAGAGGACCGCACCAAGCCAAGACGAATGGATTGCGAGGGTGGAAAGCGTGAACGATGTGTCCAGCCGGGAGGCCACGGGGACGCGCGGTCCTGGACGATTGGCGCCCGCCCTCGACGAGGTCGATCAGCGGATCGTGCGCGAGCTGACCGCCGACGGGCGCATGTCGGTGCGCGTCCTCGCGGAGCGGGTGAACATCTCCCGCGCGAACGCCTACAGCCGGCTGGAGCGGCTGCGGGACAGCGGCGTGCTGACCGGCTTCACGGTGAAGGTCGACCCGGCGAAGGCCGGCCTGGCGACCTCGGCCTACGTGACGCTCACCGTGCGGCAGAACTCGTGGCGGCACCTGACCGAGCACCTGCGTCGCATCCCCGAGGTGGAGCACATGGCCCTGGTCGGCGGCGACGCCGACGTGATGCTGCTGGTGCGCGCCACGGACAACCAGCACCTGCGGCAGGTGGTGCTCGGCCAGTTGCACGACATCCCCGGCGTGCTCGGCACCCGCACCACGCTGATCTTCGAAGACATCGACAACCACTGACCAGCGGCCGGGGGACGAACCTCCGCTGGCCGGCGCGATGCCGAACGGAACCACGGCGGCGATCCGCGGCATTCACGCGTCGGCTCGTGCTCGCAGCAGTTCCTCGGCGGTGGTGCGTTCCGGCACCCACCCGCCGAGGACCTGCCCGTCCGGCGTGGTGAGCACCAGGTTGGTGCCCTCCGCGGTGTGGTGGTGCCGGATCCGCCAAGCGGTCCGCCAGGGCAGGAAGCCGGCGGGGGCGCGCACGCCCTCGCCGTCGAGTCGGAAGTCCCCGTACTCCACCTCGCGCCCGCGGTCGAGGGCGGTCCGCAGCCGGCGCACGATGCGGTCCCGGCACCGCTCGATCACCAGCTTCGACAGGGCACCCTGCCGGTGCACGCCGTGGATGAGGATCCGCCGGTCGTCACGGTGCCCGCGTCCGAAGACCCGCCGGCGCCCCAGGCCCGTGATCCGGGAGACGCGCCGGCTGGTCAGGAACAGCTCGATGTGCTCCCAGTGGGTGGTGACGGTCCCGCCGTCGTGGGTCTTGGCGACGGGCCGGTGGACCACGTACTCGACGTCGCGCCACGGGATCGCCAGGCGCTCACCCCCGGCGTGGACGACCAGCTCGGCAGGCGTGACCTCGTACACCCGGCGCCCGCCGCGGGGCGGTACCGCGACGACGAACACGGCCCGGCCGGCCATCGCCGCGACCGGGAGCGCGGCGCCGGCCCAGGGACTCACCACCATGGCGAGAACCCCGGCGCCGGCGCAGAGCAGCAACCAGGCGCCCAGGGCGGGTGTGGTGAGGAACCGCCGCTTGGTGCGGAACCGGACGACCTCGGAACCCCTCGCAGAGCTGCCCACCGGGCGACGGTATCGCGGGCCCGCGCGTGGCGGGGCGGGTTCGGACCGGAACCTGCCACAGCGGGTTGTTCCGCCGCGGACCAGCCACACGCTGCACCGCGATCGCATCCATGGAGCTCCGCCCTTCGGGAACGCGAGAGTTCGGTGATCGTGTCCAGGAGGCGGTCCTGCGCCTCGGGCGGCAGGTAGCCCGGCAGGCCTTCGGCGCTCCACGCGGCCGGCCGGGCCGGATCGACTCCGGCGGTGCGCAGAGCGGTGGGCCAGTCGTCGCGCAGATCGGCCGGGGCCACTCTCCGGTCGGCGGTGGGCGCGGCGCCCAGCCCGGACGAGCGGTTCGGCGAACGGATCGTCGATGAGCGAACTTTCCGCGCGCTGGAGGCCAGGTCCCAGGTGTCTCCGTCGTCCCTGGCGATGCTCGGGTCAGCGTAGTGACATCCGGCGCTACCGCCTCCGGATGAGGCCGAGTTCGGTGGCGGTGGCGACGGCGGCGGTGCGGGAGTCGACGCCGAGTTTGGTGTAGATGCGGGCCAGGTGGGATTTCACGGTGCCCTCGGTGAGGTGGAGCCGCCGGCCGATGGCCTGGTTGGACAGGCCCTCGGCGACCAGTGCGAGGACCTCGGTCTCCCGCCGGGTCAGGGCGGTGGCGGGGGTGCGGAGCCGGTTCATGAGGCGGTCGGCGACGGCGGGGGCCAGCGTGGTGCGCCCGGCGGCGGCGGTGCGGACGGCGGCGGCCAGGTCCTCGGGCGGGGCGTCCTTGAGGAGGTAGCCGGTGGCGCCGGCCTCGATGGCGGGCAGGGTGTCGGCATCGGAGTCGTAGGTGGTGACGATCAGCACGCGGGGGGCGTCCGGCCGGGCGGTGATCGCCGCGGTGGCCTCGGCGCCGCCCATTCCGTTGCCGAACTGCAGGTCCATGAGGACGACGTCGATGTCGCCGTGCCGGGCGCGGACGACGGCGTCCTCCGCGGTGGCGGCTTCGGCCACGATGGTGAGGCCGGGTTCGGTCTCCAGCACGGCGCGCAGCCCGGCGCGCACCACCGGGTGGTCGTCGGCCAGGAGCAGCCGGATCGGCCGGCCGGTCACGGGCGGCCCTCGCGTTCGGTGTCGCCGGCCGGGTTCAGCGGGAGCCGCGCGGCCAGTGCGGTGCCCTGGCCGGGGGCGGATTCGATGGTGAGGGCGCCGCCGAGGGCGTGCATGCGGGCGCGCATGGCGGGCAGCCCGAAGCCGCCCCGGTCGGGGTCGGGCTCGGGTACCCGGCCGGGGTCGAAGCCGGTCCCGTCGTCGACGACGTCGAGGACGACGTGGTCACCGAGATAGCCGAGAGTGACGTCGGCGGTGGTGGCGCCGGCGTGGCGGACGGTGTTGGACAGGGCGGACTGGGCGATGCGCAGCAGGGCGACCTCGTGCGCGGTCGGCAGCGGCGCCGGGTCGCCGGTGAGGCGGAAGCGTGCGGTGAGCCGGTGCCGGGCGCTGGTGGTGGCGCACAGGCGCTCCAGCGCGCCGGCCAAGGTGTTGCTGTCCAGGGCGGGCGGGGTGAGGGCGGCGACGAAGCGGCGCGCTTCGGTGAGGCTGTCCACTGTGGCCTGACGGGCCTGGTCCACGTGGCGGGCGGCGTTCCCGGGTGTGCCGGGCAGGGCGCGTTCGGCGGCGCGCAGCAGCAGCTGGATGCTGGACAGGCCCTGGGCGAGGGTGTCGTGGATCTCGCGCGCCAGACGTTCGCGTTCCGCCAGCACCCCGGCGGTGTGCTGGGCGGCGGCCAGGTCGGCCCGGGTGGCGGTGAGCTCCTCGATCAGCCTGCGGCGCTGTTCGCTCTCCCGGTACAGGGCCTGGTATCCCCACACCACCGCGACCGCGACGGCGGCGCCGAGCGCGGGACCGATCACCATGGCGACGCTGACGGAGCCGGTGTGGGCGGCGAACGCGCTGATCGCGATGAGCGCGGTCGCCGCGACGGCGGTCAGGCCGGCGCGGCGCGGCAGCAGGTGGAGCTGGAGAAAGTACAGCGGGAACGCCACCCAGACCCCGTCGGCGGACAGGACCAGCAGCCCCAGCCAGCACGCGCCGACGACCGCCAGCCACCAGGCCGCCGCCGGACGGGAGCGGCGGATGCGCGCCACGAGCGGCCCGGCCGCGGACACCCCGGCGCACACCACCGCTACGGCGACGGTCGTCGCGGCGTGCGGCCGGCTGTCGACCACGGCGCGGGCGGCGGCCAGCACGAGCAGGCCGATGATCAGCAGGTGCAGGCACCAGGCCAGGGCCCGCAGCGCCGGGGTCGGGGCAGGAGCGGCGGTATCCACAGTGGCTTCCAGCATACGGACACCGACCGCGAGGCCGCCTCTATCGAAAGTGATAACCCGCGTGCCGTCTTCCGGCCCGCGAAGTGCCGTCCTGCGCCAGACGCGCACACCGGGGACCAGCGGCGACAGTGGAGCCATCCCGATGCCATCACCGGAAAGGACAGGCCCCCCGCCGTGTTCGTCGCCTGGAGAGATCTGAAGTTCGCCAAGGGGCGTTTCGCCCTGATGGGCACCGTCATCGTGCTCATCACCCTGCTGGTCGGGCTGCTGTCCGGCCTGACCGCCGGCCTGGGCCGGCAGAACATCTCCGCCATCACCAGCCTGCCTGCCGACAAGATCGTCTTCCAGGCTCCCCGCGGCGGAGGGGACCTGTCCTACGCCGACTCCACGGTCACGGAACGACAGTGGCGGCAGTGGGCCACGACCCCCGGTGTCACCAGCGCCGAACCGCTGGGCATCACCACCACCACGGCCACCACCGCCGGCACCAGCACAAGCGTCTCCGCCTTCGGGGTCCGGCCCGGTTCCCGCCTGGCCCCCGACAGCAGCAAGATCACCGGCGATTCCGCGGTGTTGTCCACCCCGGCCGCCGCCGACCTCGGCCTCGCCCCCGGCGACACCTTCACCCTGGCCGGGCAGCGACTTACGGTCGCCGCCGTGTCCGGCGAGGCGTCCTTCAGCCACACCCCGGTCATCTGGATCAGCCTCGGCACCTGGCGCAAGACCGCGCCTCCCACCGCTGACGGCGAGGGCCCCGCCGCGACCGTCATCGCCCTGACCACCACCTCCGGCGCCGATACGGCAGCCGCCGACGAGGCCGCGGGCACCCAGACGGTCACCAAGGACGATTCGCTGTCCGCGATCGGTTCCTACGCCTCGGAAAACGGCTCCCTGCAGCTGATGCGCGGCTTCCTGTTCGCCATCTCCGCCCTCGTCATGGGGGCCTTCTTCACCGTGTGGACCATCCAGCGCAGCGGCGACGTCGCCGTCCTGAAGGCCCTGGGCGCCTCCACCGCCAGCCTGCTCGAAGACGCCCTCGGCCAGGCCGTCGTCCTGCTCGCCGGCGGCACCCTGATCGGCACCGGCCTCGCCGTCGCCCTCGGCGCACTCGTGGCCGGCGCCGCGGTGCCGTTCCTCCTCACACCCGCCACCGTCCTGATCCCGGCCGCCGTGATGATCCTCCTCGGCGCGCTCGGAGCCGCCCTGTCCATCCGCCGCATCACCTCCGTCGACCCGCTGACCGCCCTGGGGAGCGCACGATGAGCCTCAACCTGACCGACATCACCCTCACCTACCCCGACGGCGACACCCGCCTGACCGCCCTCGACCACGTCACGCTCGACGTCCCCGAGGGCAGCCTCACCGCCGTAGTCGGCCCCTCCGGCTCCGGGAAGTCCAGCCTCCTGGCCGTAGCCGCCACCCTCATCACCCCCGACGCCGGCACGATCACCATCGACGGCACCGACACCACCGGTATGAGCCGCGGCGAACTCGCCACCCTGCGCCGCCACAAGATCGGCATCGTGTTCCAGCAACCGAACCTGCTGCCCTCGCTCACCACCGTCGAACAGCTGCAGGTCATGGCTCAGATCGACGGCCGCAGCCCCGCCAAGGCCCGCACCCGCGCCCTGGAACTCCTCGACGCGGTCGGGCTGGCCGGCCAGTCCCAGCGCCGCCCCCACCAGCTCTCCGGCGGCCAGCGCCAGCGCGTCAACATCGCCCGCGCCCTGATGAACGACCCCACCGTCCTCCTGGTCGACGAACCCACCAGCGCACTCGACCAGGAACGCGGCGGCGCCGTCATCGACCTGATCACCCGCCTCACCCACCAGCAGGCCACCGCCACCATCCTGGTCACCCACGACCGCACCCACCTCGCCGCCGCCGACCGGATCGCCGAAATCCAGGACGGGAGCCTGCGCCTGCCGGCCGCCACCCGCTAGAGGTCCAGACAACCAGTGCGCTACACCCCGGATGGAGCGGTGGGGCCTCGGTCCGGGCAGACGCCGTTGCCCGTGTCCCGCAGCGCCCGCCTCAGTTCCCGATCTTCGCCACGTACTTGCCGCGGCCGAGTCCCTTGCTGAGGAGGTCGTGGATCGCCGCGACGCGGTCGAGTCCGACGACGGTGACGCCGGGGCGGAGGCTGCCCTGGGCGATCAGGTCCAGTCCGGTGGTCAGCGCTTCGGCCGCGGCCCGGGGGGTCGGTGGCGATGAGCCGGCTCATGCTGAAGCCGACGATCCCAGCGTTGTCACCGATCAGGCGGCCCACCGGTGGGAGCGGTGCCGGGGTGCCACCGCCGGCGTTGCCGAACAGCACGACACGTCCGCCCGGCGCGAGCAGGCTCAGGTCGAGGTCGAGCAGCGCGGTGCCGGTGGGGTCGAGCACGACGTCGACACCGTCGGGGGCGATCGTGTGGACGGCGTCTGCCAGGTCCCCGTCGCGGGCGAACACGTCGTCCCAGCCCGCGGCGAGACCGTCGGCGATCTTGTCCGGCCTGCCGACGGTCCCGATCCGGCGGGCGCCGCCCAATGCGGTGGCCACCTGGCTCACGACCGAGCCGAGCCCGCCGCTGGCGGAGTGCATGAGCACGGTCTCGCCGGGCCGCAACCGGGCCCGCTCGGTGAGCAGGAGCAGGGCGGTGGCCACGACGAGCGGAGCGGACGCCGCCGTCGCGAGCGCGACGCCGTCGGGCACCGGCGCGGTGACCTCCGCGCCGGCGAGGGCGACCTGCGCGAGGCCGCCGCCGGGGGTGAACGCGGCCACCCGCTGCCCGATCTGCCTGCCGGTCACCCCGGCGCCGACCGCGCGGATGGTTCCGGCGACTTCGAGCCCGGGGACGTACGGCCACCCGGAGGCGTAGCCGGGGTCCCCGCGGCGGGCCATGACGTCGATGAAGTTGATCCCCGCGTAGGCGACGTCGATGGCGACCTGCCCCGGCCCGGGCTCCGGCGCGGGCACCTCGGCCACGTTCGTCGCACTGCCGTCCACGGCCGGCCCGGACATGAGCAACGCCTTCATCACGGTTCCCTGTTCGATGTTCTCGCTCAGTCGTTCTGCACCGGGTAGTGGATGACGATCGCGCCACCGGTGGCGTAGTTGGGGACATCGGCAGCCGCCTGCTGGCCCTCCGGAGACGTCCTCGCCGCGGTCATCGCCGCTTCGTCGGCGAAGTCGGCTTCGAAGATCGCGAAGTACGGTGTTCGTCCCTCCGTCGCTGCCACTTCGAAGCTGTAGCGCCACGCCAGCAGGCCGGGCATGCGCGTGGCCAGCGGCAGGTGGTGGTTCACGTAGTAGTCGCGGAAGTGGCCGGGGTCGGTGGGCTCGGGATACAGGACCACCAGCTTGTGCACGACAACCTCCAAGTGCTTCGAAAATCGAATCAGTGGGACGCACGATAGTGTGTCGGATATCGAAGCCGCAAGAGGGGACGGTACGACGGATGGCTGCACCCAGACCGGGCCGCCCGGTGCGAGGGTCGAGCACCGGCCGGCCGCTGATGGCCGCCCTCGACCTGTTCGGCCGCAGGTGGAACCTGCGGATCGTCTGGGAACTGCGAGACGGGCCGGTCGGGTTCCGTGCGTTGCAGGAGCGCTGCGACAACATGTCCTCCAGCGTGCTGCGGCAACGGCTGACCGAGCTGCTCGATGCCGCCCTGGTCGAGCAGCAGCCGGACAGCACCTACGCCCTCACCGAGCTGGGCCACGGCGCCCACCGCGCGCTGCGCCCGCTCGCCCGGTGGTCCACGGAATGGGCCGCGACGCTCTCCGCCGCCGACCACCAGCGCTTCTGACGCTCGAGCGCCGGCGCTGCACCACCGGATGCACGGTGAGATCGCCGGCAGCTGTGCTGGCATGATGATCATCAACGCCGACCGAAGGGAATGCGAGTGAAGCGAATTCTGACGACGGCAGTGGTCACCTCGGCTGCTGCCGGCATGCTGCTGGCGGGCGCCGGCACAGCGTCCGCGCAGGACCCGTACGCCAAGTACGCCACCAAGTCCGCGTGCGAGACCGCCGGTTTCCAGTACGTGCACGCCGGCAAGGCGTACCGCTACGCCTGCACGGGCCCGCACGCCGGCCCGTCCAGCCAGAAGTACTGGCTGTACCTGATCTGACGCCTCGGTGGCCACGCCGCCGAGGTGACGACGGCGTCCACAGTGGCCGGCGCCGGCCAGGAGCCGGGCCGGCGCCGGCCACCGCGCCCCCTTCTGGGAAATGGTGAGTACGTGACATCCGGAGTGGGCGATCGGCTCCTTGATTCCCTCCGCGAGCTCCAGGTAGCGACCACGTGGGCGGTCGTCACCGAAGAGACCGGCAGCGGGTCCACGTGGCAGCTCGCGGGACCGACGTGGCAGGCCACCGTAGTCGTCGAGCCGCGAAGCTGGCTCGGGTCGACGTTCCAGGCGCGGGATCCAGTGACCGGCAGGAGTGCCACCTACGACATCGACACCGACCTGTACGACATTTCGCTGGACGATCAACGCGAATTCGCGGAGGAGATCGAGCGCGATATCGTCGAGTTTCTCGGCAGCCTGAGGGCGAAAGCCGTTCTGCGTGGGAATGACGGATCGAAGTTCGTGCTCGTCTTTCCAGGGGCGTTTCATGGCCAGCGTGCGCACCTGCGCGGATCTTGCCGCCGCTCGGGCGGGCGGTGACTTCGTTCCGGTGGAGTGACGACCAACTCCGCCTCGCCCTGGAGGTCCTGGTCGACATCATGTATCAGCCTTGATTTATATTAGCCCGCCCCGGTAGGATCTCGGTGTGCACGCGTTCGACATCCTCGGCGACCCCGTACGCCGGCGCATTCTCGAGCTGCTCGCCGACGGTGAGCAGACCTCCGGGGCGGTCACGGATGTCATCCGGGCCGAGTTCGGCATTTCCCAGCCCGCTGTCTCCCAGCATCTGCGTGTGTTGCGGGACAGCGGGTTCGCGTCGGTCCGGGCCGAGGGTGCTCGCCGGTTCTACACGGTGGAGCCCGCGCCGCTGCGCGAGGTCGATGCGTGGCTGGACCGGTTCCGCCGGTATTGGGAACAACGCCTCGACGCCCTCGGCACCGAGCTGACCCGGGGCAAGCGCGCACGCCGGTCCCGGGCCGGTGAGGCGCCCACCCGGCCGGCCGGGCACAGCCCCGATCCATCCACCGAGAGGACATGACATGAAGGACGTACTGGACGAGCTGGCCGCCGTGCGCCGGGTCATGGGCAAGGGCAGCGTGCCGGCCGGCGAGGCGTACACCGTGGAGCTGCGGCGCCGGTATGACGCGGAGATCGACGACGTCTGGGACGCCATCACCAACCCCGAGCGGCTGCGCCGCTGGTTGAGGCCGGTCACCGGAGACCTCCGGCTTGGCGGGAAGTACGAGTTGGCCGGCGGTGAGCACGGCGAAATCCTCCGGTGTGAGCCGCCGCGGCTGCTCAAGGTGTCCTGGCTCTACGGCCCGGACGCCGACGCCTGGCCCGGCACGAGCGAGGTCGAGGTGCGCCTGGCCCCGGGTCCCGCCGGCGACACCGAGTTCGAGCTGATCCACGCAGCGGTCGTCGGTGAGCCCTCCTTCCCCACCTACGGCCCGGGCGCCGGCGGCGTCGGCTGGGACCTGGCGCTGCTCACCCTGGCCCGGCTCCTGGCCGATGGCGGGAGCGCCGACCACGAGGAGTTCGAGAAGTCGCCCGAAGGACGCGAGTTCAGCCGGCGCAGCGCCGCGGCCTGGGGCGAGGCTCAGTTGGCCGCCGGTGGCGACCCGGAGCACGTCGCGGCCGCGGTCGAGGCCACCACCAAGTTCTACGCACCCGACCCGGCCTGACATTCCTGACCGGGTGGGCGCGGCGCTCGCGCCCACGATGAGAATCAGGTTCCTCGACCGGCTCCCGGATCACGGACGGGTCCACAGTGGAGTTTCGCGGGCCGGGGACGGCGGGTTCTGCTACGCGCCGACGGTGGTGGCAGGGCGACGAGATCGTCACCGACGAGGGGTTCGGTCCGGTCATCACGGTCCAGCGGGTCGGCGACGAGCAGGAGGCGATCCGGCACGCCAGCTCCGTCCGCTACGGGCTGGCGCGTGACCACGGCCGCGGGATGCGGTCAACGGCGGGGGAAGGCCGGCCGCCGCTGGCATCCGCCCGGACGGCGCACTGCCCGGTGCCTTGCGGGCCAGTCCGATGGCGCACGCGGCGGCGAGGGTGAACACCGCGGCCTCGTAGGTCATCGCGTGCCACAGTGCTCCGCCGGCGTCCGGGGCGGATGCCGCGTAGGCGATGCCGGCCAGCGTGACGCCCAGCGTCCCGCCCAGTTGCTGCGCGGTCGGGAGCAGGCCGGAGACCGAGGTGGCGGCCTCGGGCCGGACCCTGGCGATCACCTGGGCGAACGCGGAAGCGGTGAACAGCCCGAAACCGGCGCCGCCGAGGGCGAGAGCCAGCCAGTACGTCCACAGCAGACCGTGGTGGCCGAGAGTCACCGGGACGGCGAGCGACACGAGCCCCAGGGTGAGGGACGACGCGGCGAGGACGCCGGGGCCGGCACGCCCGCCCAGCCGTTGCGCGATCCCGCTGCCCGCCAGCGCGCCGAGGGCGTACGGGGTGACGCCGAGCCCGGCCTGCAGGGGGCTCCAGCCTGCCGCGCCCTGCAGGTGCATCGACAGCAGCAGCGTGAACGACGGCACGCCCGCGTTGAAGACCAGGACGACACCGAGCCCCCACCTCGTCGCCGGCTCGGCCATGGTGGACGGATGCACCAGGGGAGCGGGCACCCGGCGCTGGGAGACCGCGAAACCGGCCAGGATGACCACCGCCAGCGCGAGGCTCACCCAGGTCCACAGTGGCCACCCCGCCTCCCGCCCCACGGCCAGCGGGAAGATCAGCAGCGCGAAACCCAGCAGGCTCAGCACCGCCCCGACCGGATCGACCCGTGCCCGGACCTGTCCGGTGTGGACGGTCGGCAGGACGGGGGACAGGGCGAGGGCCAGGAGCCCGATCGGCACCGTCACCAGCATGGCCGCCCGCCAGCCCAGCCCCAGCGGGTCGAGCTGGATCAGCACGCCGCCGAGCACCGGGCCCGCGAGCGAGGCCGCCGCCATGGTCGCGCCGAACGCGCTCAGTGCCGCGGGCCGGCGGGGCGCGGGCACCGCCGACTGGATGATCGACAGGATCTGCGGCGCCATGAGCCCGCTGCCGAAGCCCTGCACCAGGCGGCAGGCGATCAGCACCCACGCCCCGGGCGCCGCGGCCGCACCGAGGGAGGCGGCGGTGAACAACGCCATCCCGGCGACGAACATCCGCCGGTACCCGTACCGGTCACCCAACCGGGCCGACACGATCAGGGAACAGGCGTAGGTGAGGGTGTAGCCGGCGAGAACCAGCTGGGTTTCGCCGGCTCCGGCACCCAGATCCCGCCGGACGTCGAGGACACCGACCTGCAGGACCGTCACGCTGAACAGCTGGACGAACGTGCCGGACAGGATGACCGGCAGGAGGAGCCGCCGCCGCAGCGCCGGCGTCACCGGGTCACCGCGCCCTGCAGGGCGATGGTCGCGAGCAGCGCCGCCAGTTCCGCCGGACGGGTCACGAACGGTGAGTGGCCGCCGGGCAGGGACCGCACGTGGAACGGGTTGTCCGGCGTGACCCGGTCGGCCTCGGCGATCATCAGGTCCTGGGTGACGGGCGGCAGGGCGAGGTCGCCGGTCAGCCTGACGTAGGAGCGCGGGAGACGTCCCCAGCGCCCGGGCGTGACCTCGACCGGCGTGGTGAAGCTGCGGTACGGGTGGTCCGGGTGCAGGAAGTGGCGCCAGGTGTCCGGCTGGTCCGCGGGCAGGTCGTTGAGGAAGGCCCGGCGGATCACCTCGGTCACGGCCGGATCGGGCGACAGCGGGTTGATCCGGAACGCGCCGAGCTCCGCCGGGTCGGCGACGGGCGGAACCTGGACGGCGCCGGCGTTCTCCTCCGCGCCGATGTAGTCGGCGAACCGGGGCCTGCCCGCGGGCACGAACGCGGACAGGTACACCAGCCGGTCGACCAGCTCGGGGGCCTGCTCGGCGGCGGCCGACACCGGTGATCCGCCGGCGCTGTGCGCGACCAGGACCACGTTCCGGTAGCGCGTGCGCGCGCTGACCATCGCCTCGAGCACCACGTCCGTCGCGTGTTGCATCGTGATCTCGTGCAGCGCCGACTTCTCGGTGGCGAGCCCGGGCTGGCCGGGCAGGAAGTACCCGGGCGGGACCGGGGCGCCGAGCCCCGCTCCGGGCAGGTCGACGGCCACCGACGCCAGGCCGTGCCCGGCGAGGGCCCGCTGGGCGGGCGCCCAGTGCAATGCGGAGTGCCACGCGCCGTGCACCAGCAGGACGACGGTTTCGCAGGCGGAGGGACGGTTCACGGGAAGTCCTTCGGAGGTAGTCGATCGAGGGGACCGGACCAGATCACCGCACCGGGACCCACGTCATCCACCGCGATATCTCACAGCGCCGCCCGCGATACTTCCTCCGTATCATCGCGCTCGTGGAAGCCCGTCACCTCCGCTACGCCCTGGCGCTGGCCGAGCACCAGCACTTCGGCCGCGCCGCCGCCTCGCTCGGCATCGCCCAGCCACCGCTGTCCACCCAGATCGCCGCGCTGGAACGGGAGATCGGCGAGCGGCTGTTCGACCGCACGGCACGCGGGGTCTTCCCCACCGCCGCCGGTGAGGCCTTCCTCGCCAGGGCACGCAGCGCGCTCGCCGAGATGAACCTGGCCCGGATCGACGCCGGCCGCGCCGCGCGCGGGGAAACCGGGCGGCTCCGGATCGGGTTCCTCGGATCCGCGCTGCTCGCCCCGCTGCCCGGCGTGATCGGCCGCTTCCGCAGGACCCATCCGGACGTCCGGCTCACCCTGCAGGAGCTGGACAGCCCCGCCGCGTCGGCGGCGTTGCTCGCCGGCGAGCTGGATGTGGCCGTCGGGCGGGGCAGCCCCCGGGGCGCCGGGGCGGAGGACCTGGTCACGGTGCCCATCGGGGCGGACCACCTGGTGGCCGTGGTGTCCACGATGCACCCCTTCGCCGGGCGCCCGTCCGTCGGCGTCGAGCAGCTGACCCGCGAGCCGCTCGTGGTCAGCGCGGACGCGGCCGGCACCTACCTGCGACCACTGTTCGAGGCCGACGCGGCCGTCCTCGACGCCGCCACGATCGCCCGGGACATCCACACGATCGCCGGGCTCGCCGCGTGCTGCGCCGGGGTCGGGCTCGGGCCGGCCCGGATGCGGCTCCTCGCTCGCGACGACGTCTGGTTCTGCGACGTCGAACCCCGGTTCCGGTTGCCGGATCTGCAGATGTCGTTCCGGGTGACCGATTCCTCGCCCGTCCTCGCGGCGTTCCTCGCGGTGGTCCGGCAGAACTGCGCGGACGTGGGCTCCTGGCTCGACGAGCTCCTCGCCCGGCACCCCGCTGCCACTGAGCGGCAACCGCCGCTTGGTGTGTCCTGAGCGGCGCGGGCACTGTGGTCCGGGAGAACTCCCGTGACCGCAAGGGGAAGACATGCCGTGGGATATTCGCGAATCGGTGCGCCTCGACGACGTCGAGCTGGCCTACCGCGTCGCCGGGGACGGGCCCGAGGCCGCCGTGCTGGTGCACGGCTGGCCGCAGACGCACGCCTGCTGGCGGCACGTGGTGGAGCCGCTCAGCCGCGGGCGCACGCTCATCGTGCCGGATCTGCGTGGGTACGGTGACTCGGGACTGGCCCGCTCGGGGGAGTACGACAAGCGCGCCACCGCCGCCGATCTCAGTGCCCTCATCCGCCACCTGGGGTTCTCCTCGGCGGTGGTGATCGGCCACGATCGCGGCGCGCGCGTCGCGCACCGGTGGGCCCTGGACCACCCCGCGGACATCGATGCCCTGGTGCTGCTGGACATCCTGCCGACCAGGGTCGTCATGGACACGTTCGACCGCGACTCGGCGAGCGCCATGTGGCACTGGTTCTTCCACCGGAACCCGGAGCTGGCGGCGACACTGGTCGCCGGCAACGTCGAGGCGTATCTGCGGCACTTCTTCTCCCGGGTCCTCGAATCCGGCGCCGTGGACGCGCGGACCTTCGAGCACTACGTCGCCGCGTTCAGCGATCCGGGACACCTGCGAGCGTCCTTCGAGGACTACCGGACCGGCTTCTCCACCGACCTCGACCGTGACCAGGCCGATCACGCGCGGGGGCTGCGGGTGCGGGCGCCGCTGCTCGTGCTGTGGGGCGCCGAGGGCGGTCTCGGCGGGACCGACGTGGTGCGCGTCTGGCAGGAGCACCACGCCGATCCCGTGGCCGTGCGCGGGTACGCCGTCCCGGGCGGTCACTACGTTCCCGAGGAAGCACCCGGGGACGTGGTGGCCGCCGTGGAGGCGTTCCTCGCCCAGCGGTGAGTCACACGGCGGTCAGCCCGCCGTCGACCAGGATCTCCACACCGGTCACGTAGGAGGCCTCGTCGCTGGCGAGGAAGAGGACGACGTCGGCGACCTCCCGCACCTCGCCGGCCCGCTTCATCGGCACCCCGTCCAGTTGCCGGGCCCGCCACACCGGGTCGGCCGAGCTGCGGGAGGTGCGCATCGGCGGGAGCATTCCCGGAGCCACCGCGTTGACCCGGATCCCGTCGTCGGCGTAATGCACGGAGGCGGTCCTGGTCATCGACTTCACGGCCGCCTTGGACGCCCCGTAGCCGAGGTGCACGCCGAGCTGGCCGATCGAGGCCGAGATCGAGGACAGGTTGACGATCGAGCCGCCGCCGGTGCGGGCCATGGCGGCGGCGCCGTGCTTGATGCCGAGGAACACACCCTTGGCGTTGACCAGCATGAGCTGGTCGAAGAACGCGGTGCTGGTGAGGTCGGGGTCGAAGGTGCCGCTGATCCCGGCGTTGTTGACCAGCACGTCGAGCCGCCCCAACTCCGCCAGGACCTCGTCGATCGCGGTCGTCCAGGAGCCTTCGTCGGTGACGTCCAGGTGGAGGTAGCGCGCCCGCCCGCCGCCGGCCTGAATTTCCTTGACCACGGTGGTGCCGTCGTCGTCGTTGATGTCGGCGACGACCACGGCCGCGCCCTCGCGGGCGAACGTCGTGGCGGTGGCGCGGCCCATCCCGCTGGAGGCGCCGGTGATCAGCGCGGTCTTGTCGCGCAGTCGCATGATCGGGTCCCTTTCCTGAGGTCAGCTGTGTGCGGAGAGGCGTCCGGTGACCGGTTCGCCCTCGGGTGCGCGGGCTCGCCTGCCCTTGACGACGACGGCGAGGATGCACACGGCGCCGGGCACGAGCAGCGAGAGGAACACCTGGTGGTAGTCCAGACCGGCGGCGACGAGCACCGTGCCGATGGCCGCTCCGCCGATCGCCCCGAACCGGGCGACGCCGGTCGCCCAGCTGGTTCCGGTGGCGCGGATGCTCGTGGGGTAGAAGGCGGCGCCGATGATCGGGAAGGCCGTGCCGCAGGTGTTGGTGAACACCCCCATCACGAACATCAGCGTCCCGAGCACCAGCACGTTCGGCGGCGCGACGGCCACCAGCACGAACATCGCGCAGGCGCACCCCATGGCGGCGACGACCGTGCGGTGCAGGCCGAAGCGGTCCATCGCCGACCCGATCCCGAGGTTGCCCAGTGTGCCACCGGCCTGGAGCAGCAGCCCCATCGTCGCGGCGGCGGTCAGGGAGAAGCCGATGTCGGTCATCAGGATGGGCATCCAGCTGTTCGTCAGGTAGACGATGAAGAACGCGGCGCTGAAGCCGATCCAGATGGTGGCGGTCCCCAGCCGGAACCGGCGGGCCACCAGCCCGGCGACCCGGGCCTTCGCCTCCACCGGCGGCTCGTGGAGGGCGAACCGGGTGCCGGGCGGGAAGTTCTCCGGCACGATCCGGTTCACCAGGCCCACCAGCTCGGCCTCCCGCCCGGCCTGGCGGGCGAGGTACTTCGGCGACTCGGGCAACGCGAAGTAGACGACGACGGCGTAGGCGATCGGCAGGACACCGGCGGCGACCAGCGCCCAGTGCCAGCTCGCGACCTGCACGACGAGGCTGGTGAGGAACCCGGCGATGGCGCCACCGAGGGTGTGGCCGCAGTAGGTGAGCGCCATCATCGTGCCCCGGCGCCGCACGGGAGCGTACTCGGAGACCAGCGTCGTCGCGTTGGGCAGCGCGGCACCGAGACCGAAACCGGTGAGCAGGCGGAGGATCGAGAACCACACCACGTCCGGGGCCAGCGCGGTCGCCGCGCACATCACCCCGAAGAAGACCATCGAAGCGAGGATGACCTTGCGCCGGCCGACGCGATCCGCGATCGGCCCGGCGACCAGGGACCCGAGCGCCATGCCGAGCAGCCCGCTCGTGATCACCGGCCCGAGCTGGGCCTTCGCCAGGCCCCAGTCGGCGAGCAGGGGCGGGCCGAGGTAAGCGACGACGGCGAGGTCCAGGCCGTCGAGGACCACCACACCCAGGCAGAGCAGCAGGACTTTACGCTGCAGGCCTCCGACCTTGTTGCGGTCGATGACGTGTTGCAGGTCGAGACTCGTCACGTGTCCTCCGTGGGACAGGAGCCGGTGAGCGCGCCGCCGAGGATGGCTCGCAGATCGTGTTCCGTCACCGGCTTCGGATTGGCGTAGGGCGCGGACAGCGCTTGGGCCACCACGGTGTCCACGCCGTCCTCCGGCATCCCGAGTGCCTTCAACGACATGTCGGCGCCGAGATCACTGGCGAGGCGGAACAGGTGCGCGGCCGGATCATCGGCCCCGAACGCGGCCCGCAACGCGGCCCGCGCCCGGGGCGCGGCCGGGAGGTTGACCGCGAGCACGTGCGGGAGTACCGCGGTGTGGATTTCGGCGTGCGGCAGGTCGAACGTGCCGCCGAGGATGTGACACAGCTTGTGGTGCAACGACATCGTGGTCGCGCCCAGCACGCTGCCGGCGAGCCACGCCCCGTAGAGGGCCTCCGATCGGGCGTCGAGGTCGTGCGGATCGGCGGCCACCCGGGGGAGCGCGGCGGCCAGCGCGCGTGCCGACTCGGCCGCCATCAACGCGGTGACCGGTGAACCGTCCGGGGCGTAGAGGGCTTCGGCGGCGTGCGCGAGGGCGTTGACCCCGCTGGTGAGCGACAGGGCCGCCGGCAGGGTGAGGGTCAGCCGCGGGTCGTAGACCACAGTGGACGGCAGCACTCGGGGGTCCCGGCCGGTGGTCTTGCGGCCGGCGTCGGTCAGGCCCCAGATCGGGGTCATCTCCGAGCCGGCGTAGGTCGTGGGCACCGCGACGACGGGCAGCCCGGTGTCCTTGGCGATGGCCTTCGCCAGGCCGATGGCGGAGCCGCCACCGACGGCGAGACATCCGTCGGCGCCGAGGTCCCGGCTGCGCGCGATCGCCGCCGCCGCGACCGCGACCGGCACGTGCGGGGCGGCGTGCGCGTGCAGTGCCGCGACCCGGCCGCCGAGCGGGGACGTGAGCTCGGTGGCCAGCTCCGCCTGCTCCGGGGTGCACACCACGATCAGCCTGCGCAGGCCCAGGCGCTCGACCTCCTCGGCCAGGCGGCTCACCGCCCCCGCCGCGAACACGACCCGGCCGGAGCGGCTCTCGTGCACGAAGTCGTGGGTCATGACCGAACCCGATCCAGGACGATGTCGAATTCGAGGAGCCGGAACGGGTTCGCCACCCCGTAGCGCGCGGCGCGATCCGGATCGTCGACGTCGGTGACGGGCCGGATCAGTGACTCCTTGACCCCGAACACCGTGTCGGAGTCCAGGTACGGGCTCCCTTCGACGAACACGTGGGTGGTGAGCGGCGCGTGGCCCGGGGCGTCGGCGATGACGTGGATGTGCGCGGGCCGGTTCGGGTGCCGCCTGGTGGCGGCGAGCAGCCGGCCGACCGGCCCGTCGTCCGGGATCGGGTAGTAGCGGGGAACCACGGTGCGCAGCCAGAACCGGCCGTGCTCGTCGGTGACGAACAGCCCGCGCAGGTTGCGCTCCGGCTGCACGCCGGGTTGCTGCACGTCGTAGAACCCGGCGCCGTTGGCCTGCCACACGTCCACTCGCGCGCCGGGCAGCGGGGTTCCGTCGGACGAGCGGACCTGCCCGGCGAACACGCACGGCTCACCGTTGCCGTCGAGCGAGATGTTCGCGCCGAGCTCGCGTGGCGGGGAGTCGACCAGGTGGAACGGGCCGAGGACCGTGGTGTCGGTGGCGGCGGCGGATTTCCGGTTGTTGATCGCGTCGACCAGCATCGACACCCCGAGCACGTCGGAGAGCAGGACGAACTCCTGGCGGGTGTCGTCGCAGGTGTGCCCGGTCGCGGTGAGGAAATCGATCGCCTGCTGCCACTCCGCGTCGGTCAGTTCGACGTCCTTGACGAACGCGTGCAGGTGCTTGACGAGGCTCGTCATGACCTGCTTCAAGCGTGGGTCGGGGGTGCCGGCGAAGCTCTCCGCGACGACCTCCGCCGAGGTGTCCTCCGAAAAGCCGGTCATCGGCCCTCCTCGAGGTTGATCGTCCAGGGGGGCGCGGGGAATGCGGCGCGGTCGAGGACGTCGGTGGCGGCGTCGAAGGCGAACCGGGCCGCGTCCCGCGCCGGGCGGGCGTCGAGCTCGTCGGAGAAGACCTCCGCCGACATCGGCGCGGTGACGCCGCGGTCCCGCAGGGCGCCCAGCACGGCGAGCGTGTCCCCGGCGCCGCGGCCGGGCAGCAGCCGCCGGTGGCGGGCCTCCTCGGTCAGGTCGGGACCCGGTTCGGGCAGCACGTCGCACAGCTGCACCGTGGTGATCACGGAGGCGGGGATGCCGTCGAGATCGGCGGGCGTGGCGCCGGAGCGGAACCAGTGCCACAGGTCGAGCGTGATCCCGCCGTTGCGCCGGTCCGCCGCGGCGACGACCTCCCACACCTCGCCGAGCGTGCGGACGTGGCTGTAGGGGAGGAACTCGAAGCCGACCAGCACGCCGTGCTCGGCGGCGCGGTCGCACAGCGCGCCGAACGGCTCCACCAGGTCGGTCAGCGGGTGCGCCTGGAACATCGGGAGGTTGAGGTGCCGCACCCCGATCCGGTCGGCGAGCCGGAACATGGCCTCCTCCACCGGATCGGGGCCCAGCGCCCAGTCCCAGTTGTGCTCCAGCTCGAGCACCCGCAGACCGTGCTGGTCGAGCAGGTCGCGGATCCGCCCGTCGGGCAGGTCCGTGCCGAGGTAGTCACTCACCCGCAATCCGATGCCGGTGAACCCGGCCTGGGCAGCCGCGGTGATGCGGGTGGGGAGGTCGGCGTGGCGCAGCGTGTTCGCGCTGCAGTTGAGGTGCTTCATGCTCATCCCTTGCTCACCTCGCCCGCGGTGGCCGAGCCCGCGAGCCATTTCGCGCCCTCGTCGTACAGGCGGCGCACGGCCTCTCCGGTGAGCCCGGGCAGCCCGGTCTTGACCGTGAACCCCGCCTTGGTCTGCAGGTAGGCCAGATGGCGGTATCCGGACGGGAACCGGTTCAGCAGTCCGGTGTCGAGCTCCAGCCGCGCGGACGGGTCGACGGGGTCGAGCCGGTCCTTCTCGTAGATCGGCTGCCTGCGCACGATCTTCCACGCGCCCTCGTGGCGGCAGCAGAAGTCGTAGAACCGGCCGGTGCACACCACGTCGGCCTCGACCCCGTCGACGCTCGCGCGCTGGCTGATCGTCATCTTCGTCTGGACGACGGCCCGGTCGCCGTCGACGTCGGCGCTGTGCCCGCCCAGGAAGTGCAGGATGTTCACGCCCCGGTCGAACCCCTCGCGGCTGACCGCGATGAACTCCGCGGCCGGCCCCTGGAACCAGGTGGCGGTCATCCACCCCTGGATCGGGTGCCAGACCGTCGCGAAGCGATCCCAGTCCCCGGCGTCGCGCCAGACGACCCAGTTGTCGACCAGTTCGCGCAGTTCCAGCCTGTCTTCGAGGCTCGTCGGCATGCTTTCCAACCCCCTTGTCATCGGATCGCCGGCGCCAGCTGGGTTCCGGCGGCGACGTGGATCACTTCGCCCGTGATGGCGCGGGCCCGGTCGGACACCAGGAACGCCACGGTGTTCGCGACGTCGGCCGGTTCCACCAGCCTGCCCAGCGGCGAGGCGGCGGCGAACCGGCCGGCGTAGTCGTCGAGGAACCCCGGATCGGCCTTCTGGGCGTTGAAGGCGGTGTGCACGAAACTCGGCGCCACGACGTTGACCGTGACCCCGAGCGGGCCCAGTTCGCGGGCGGCCACCCGGGTCGGCCCGACGAGCCCGGCCTTCGACGCGGAGTACGCCGGGGTCCAGCCGCCGCCGAGCCACACGCGCGAGCCGATCGACACCACCCGGCCGCCGCCCTGCCGCCGCCACCGCGGAACGCAGTGCTTCATCAGCAGCACCGGCCCGGTCAGGTTCACCTGCACCGTCGCCTGCCACGTGTCGAGGTCCAGGTCCGCCACCGTGTGCGGCGGCTCGATGCCGGCGTTGTTCACCAGCGCGTCGACCCGGCCCCAGGTGGCGTCCACCTGCTCGACGGCGGCCCGGACCGCTGCCTCGTCGGTGACGTCCGCCTCGACGCCCAGCACCTCTCCGGTGAACCGATCCGCGGCCTGGCTCGCCCCGCGGCGGTCCAGCAGCGCGACCCGGAAGCCGTCCGCGAGCAGGGCCGTGGCGATCGCCGTGCCCATGCCGCCGGCGCCCCCGGTCACGATCGCGACCGGGGCGGTCACGACGCGTGCTCCGTCGCGACCTTGACGATCGTGTCCGCCACGGCGCCGGGCATCGACAACATGGGGGAGTGGCTGGAGTCGAGTTCGCTCACCGAGCCTGCCCGGGCGGCCATCTTGCGCTGGACCTCCGGCGTGCAGGCCCGGTCCAGCGTGCACACGACGAAGTGGGCGGGAACCGTCCGCCAGGCCGCCCGGGAGACGACCGCGGTCCGGGCGTCGGCGTGCTCGGGGGTGAGGCGCCCGGCCGCGCTCGCCGCGTCGGCGGGCGCGCAGTCGTGGTAGAAGGCGTGCCGCGCGGTGTCCGGGTCGATGACCAGGTAGTCGCCGACCTGGCGGATGTCGTCCTTGCCCGCCTGGGAGCCCGCCTCGGCGTCGTTGACGGACGCCACCGAGTCGCCGGGTTCGAGGCAGAACGCGCTCAGGTAGATCAGGGCACGCACGCCCGGGGCGTCGCCGACCTCGGTCAGCAGGGCGCCGGAGTAGGAGTGGCCGACGAGCACGACGTCACCGGGGATGCCGTCGAGCACGCGGACGAGGTGGTCGCAGTGCCCCCGGAACGTCGGGTCACCCGGGGCCCGGTCCTTGCCGGGCAGCGTGACGCTGACGCAGGGATAGCCGTCGGCTTCGAGCAGGGTCGAGACACGTTCCCAGGCCCAGCCGCCGTGCCACATCCCGTGCACGAGAACGATGGTGGGACGGTCGGTCATGACGCGGTCCTTCCGGTCAGTTGCTTGTCTACTGTGGACACGCTGGTGTCACGGGTGCGGAGGGAGTAGGTGAGCGCGATCCCGGCCATGTAGATCCCGGCGATCACCCAGAGCGTCCCGGCGACACCGATCGGCGCCACCAGCCCGGCGACGACGGGCCCCAGGAACTGGCTCACCCCCGCGCCGAGGTTCAGGATCGCGACGGCGCCGCCGACGCGGTGCGGGGCCAGCGCGGGCAGGATCGCCGAGAGCGGGACGAATCCGGAGAGCCCGGCGCCGTAGACGACGGCGACCACGAGGACGGCCCAGAAGTTCGGGCCCAGCAGCGCCGGCACGTGGTAGAAGGCGGGCACGCTGAGCGCGCAGAGCAGACCGCCGAACCACGCCACCGTGCGGACGCGGCCGATCCGGTCGGCGACGTAGCCGAACAGCACGTTGGCGAGGATGTTCGTCAGCAGCATGGTGCCCCACACCGTCTGCCATTCCGGTGTGGACAGTCCGACGTCCCGCACCATGAACGTGCCCAGGAACACGACGAAGGCGTAGAAACCCAGGGTGTTGATCACTCGGACGATCCCGCCGAGACCCACCTTCGGCCGTTCGACGACGACGGTGACGGCGCCGAGCACGGCACGCAGGCTGGTCGCGGCACCGGCAGGCGGTTGCGGGCGGGCCTTGACCAGGACCGCGAGCAGGATCCCGCCGGCCCCGATGAACGCCAGCGAGGTGACCAGGGTGGCGAACTCGCCGATCAGCGGGATGACCGCCCCCGCGTAGTAGGAGCTGATCACCCCGAGGCCGAGCACGAAGAAGAACCAGTACCAGCCCACGGCCTTGCCCATCACCGACTCGGGCGTGTCCATGGCCACCCAGACGAGGAAGCCGTAGGAGAACAGCGGATAACCCAGCCCGCGGACGCCGAAGCTGATCAGCATGACCGTGAAGTCGCCCTGAGCCAGCGCGACCAGGAACGCGATCTCGAAGACCACCCAGATCGCGAACCCGGCGAACATCACGCGCCGGGGGCCGAACGCCTCGGCGAGCGCACCGGACAACCAGGCGGCGACGGCGACGACGAACCCGTAGACGCTCCACAGCAGCGAGGTCTGGCCCGGTCCGAAGCCGCGCTCGGCGAGGTAAGGGGACAGGAAGCCCGACTCGATGCCGTCGCCGATCATGAACAACGTGAGCGCCACGAACCCCCAGCGCAGATGCGGGACGATGCCCTGCCGTGCCCAGAACCCGCTCATCGGTCCGGCCACCCGGTGACACGGCCGTCGGTTGTCTTCATCCTCAGAACCTCCTTGTTCTGCCCTGGTCTCGCGGGAACGTAGCGATCCTGCGGCCCGGCCACCGCCGGCACCAGACGTGATTGCCGCCCAGTGGCAATCGTCCGTACATTGGCGGCATGGCAGGCCGAACGAACACGCCCGGACAGTCGGTCTCCCGGCGGCTGCTGACCGTCCTCGACTGTTTCGACGTGGCGCATCCGGCGCTCACGCTCACCGAGGTGGCCACCCGCAGCGGCCTGCCGATTTCGACCGCGCGCCGGCTCATCACCGAGTTGCGGGAGTGGGGCGGGCTGGAACGCCTCGAGGACGGCCGGTACCGCATCGGGATGCGCTTGTGGACGATCGGCACCCTGGCCCCGCGGCAGCGTGGGCTGCGGGAGGCCGCGCTGCCCTACATGCACGACCTCTTCCAGGCGGCCCAGGAGAACCTCCAGCTCACGGTGCTGGAGGGCACGCAGGCGCTGTGCATCGAGAAGATCTCCAGCACCAAGGCCGTTCCCACGCGGACCGAGGTCGGTGGCCGCCTGCCGCTGCACGCGACCGGCGTCGGGAAGGTCTTCCTGGCGTTCTCCGGACAGGACCTGCTGCGGTCGGTCGTCGAGGCGGGGCTGGCCCGGATGACCCCGCACACGATCACCCAGCCGGGCCGCCTCGCGGCCGCGCTGGAGGAGGTCCGCAAGACCGGTGTCGCCTACTCCTACGAGGAGATGACCCTGGGCGCGGTGTCCGTCGCCGCCCCGGTCCTCGGCCTGGACGGCCGGGTGCGCGCCGCGCTCGGCATCGTGGCGCATTCCCGCGCCGCCGTCGACCGGCTCGCCCCGGCTGTGCGCACCGCGGCCCTGGGCATCGCCCGCTGGGCCGATTGAGCCCCGGCGGGGAGCCGGTCAGGCTTCGCGAGCGGCCTCGCTCCTCACGCGCGCGTGCGGCCCAGACGGAACGTTCGGTGCGGACTGCGAGGTCGTCACGCCGCAGGAGGCTGTGCGGGCTGTTCGTGTCGAGCAGCCGGTCGAGCGCGGCGCGGCCCTCGGGATTGCCCGCTGGGCCGGCTGAGTCCCGTCGGGGACCGGTCAGGGGAGGCCCGGCGGCGGGCGGCCGGCGGAGCAGGTGATCCAGCGCGGCGCCGGCCCGCTGCGGCAGATGCCTCGTGCCGGGCAGCACGGCCGCTCGGCAGTGGTCAGTCGCGTCGATGAGTCCGGCTTCGCGGAGGGCCTCTCCTCAAGCGCGGCGTGCGGCCCAGACGGAACGTTCGGTGCGGACCGCGAGGTCCTCACGCCGCAGGAGGCTGTGCGGGCTGTTCGTGTCGAGCAGCCGGTCGAGCGCGGCGAGGTCCTCGGGGTCGAGCTCGGCCGCGACCGCGCCGCGGGCGCGCTGCAGCGCGCCCAGGGCGTACCGGCCGACCGCCGCGTTGCCGGCGCCCTGGACGTCCACCTCGACGACGAGCTCGCCCTCCACCACGAACCCGGCGGCGGCGAGCATCGGTCCCCAGTCGGCGCCGCGATGGGGGAGGTGCTGGGCGTGGCGCCGGTCGCTCACGGCGTGGACGCGGTCCTCCAGGCCGGGCCGGTCGTCGGGTGCGGTCCTGGGCAGGAAGCGGGGAATGCCCGCCATCTCGACCACGACGAACAGGCCGCCGGGCGCGAGCAGGTCGTGGACGGACCGCAGGGCGCGGCCGGGATCGGCCATGTGGTGCACGGCGCCCGAGGCCCAGACGAGGTCCGGGGTGCCGAGGTCGGGCCAGGTGGCATCGTCGAGGTCGGCGAGCACCGTGTGCACGTGCCCCTCCACCCCGCGGGCGCACGCCTTCTCACTGAGCCGCCGCAGGTGGCCGGGGGAGGTGTCCACGGCCGTGACATGCGCCTCGGGGAACTGGTCGAGAAGGGCGAACGTGCCCGCGCCGGTGCCCGAGGCGAGGTCGACGATCTGGCGCGGATCGCCGTGCAGGGGCAGCCACCTGATGATGCCGGCGGTGTGCTCGGCGAGGACTTCCGCGTCCAGTTCGAGGATCTCCGCCAGCGCGCTGTCGGGGTCGTGGTGGTGGCCGTGCCGGCGGTGGTCGTGGTGCTGGGCGTGCGTCATACTGCGACGATAAGCGCGTTATGCCTTTTCCGCGTGTTGTCATGCGCATTGCGCAAGGAAGTCGGCTCGCGCGATGCTAGGAGCGCAAGTCGTGGCGTCGTGAGCCGTCGTCCTCGGAGTTGTCGTTCTCGCGATGCCCGCGGCGGGCGTCGCGGTCGTAGATGAACAAGACCTCGCACGGGCGGCCCTCCGCCCCGATGGCGTGCGGCGTCATGGTCGGGAACTCGGCGGCGCGGTTCGTCTCGACCCGGAACCTGGCGTCCCCCAGCACCAAGGTGGCGGTGCCGGACAGCACGAGGAGCCACTCCCGGCCGGGGTGGGCACGCATCCTGGCGGGGTTGTCCGGCGGCGGCTCGGTCAGCCGCCTGCGCATCACCGTCATGCCGGGGTCGCTCTTCATCGGCCAGCTCAGTCCGCGCGCTCCGTGGTTCATCGGGCTGATGATGACGTCGTCCACGGCGTTCTCGACCAGCTGGTCGAGGGTGGTGTCCAAGGCGCGGGCCAGTGCGACGAGCTGGTCCAGCGCCAGGCGGCGCTGACCGTTTTCGATGCGGCTCAGCGAGGACTGTCCCAGGTGGACTCGCTTGGCCAGTTCCTCCAGGGACAGGCCCTGCGCGACCCGCAAGGCCCGGATCCGTTTGCGCACGAGGCCGTCCAGCGCACTTTCTTCTTGCGTCATGAGCAAGAGTGTATGCCATTGACGCAAATCCTGCTTAACATCGTGGCAGACGGTTCCCGGGCGCCGAACCACGTTCCGGGCCGTGATCTCCCAAATCCATCGGAAAGGAACCCATGAGCACCAACCAGCCCGCGCAGGGGGCTGCCACCCCGGACGCGCGGCAGCTGCGCACCATCCTCATCTCCGTGTCCGTCTCGTTGATGGCCGTCGTCGCCTCGGTCTCGGGCCTGAACGTCGCGCAGACCCACATGGCCGTCGAGTTCGGCGCCTCCCTGGGCACGGTTCTCTGGATCATCAACATCTACACCCTGACCCTGGCCGCGCTGCTGCTGCCGCTCGGCGCGATCGGTGACCGCCTGGGCCGCAAGCCCATGCTCACCGCCGGGCTCACGGTGTTCGGCACCGCGAACGTGGTGGCGGCACTGGCCCCGACCGCCGAGGTCATGATCGCCGCCCGCGCGATCGGCGGCGCCGGCGCCGCGATGATCATGCCGATCACCCTTGCCGTCATCACCTCCACCTTCCCCGAGGAACAGCGCGGCAAGGCCATCGGCGTGTGGACGGCCGTCGCGGGAGGCGGCGGCGTCCTGGGCATGTTCCTCTCCGCCCTCCTGGTCGACGTCGTCGACTGGCGCTGGCTGTTCGCGCTCCCGATCGCGCTGATCGTCGTGGCGATGGCGACGACGGTGAAGTCGGTGCCCAACTCCCGTGAGCGCGCGGCACACGCCTACGACACCGTCGGCGCGCTGCTCTCCGCCGTCGCCGTCGTCGGTCTCATCTTCGCGCTGCAGGAAGGGCCCGAAGGCGGCTGGGCCGCCCCGGAAACGGTGATCAGCCTCGCCGCCGGCCTCGTCGCCGGCATCGCCTTCGTGGTCTGGGAGCTGCGCCGCCGGGACGCCGCCCTGCTGAACGTGCGCTTGTTCCGGGAACGCGGCTTGGCGGGCGGCTCGCTCACGTTGCTCGCGGTCTTCGGCGTCCAAGCGGGTATCGGCGTGGTGCTGTTCCCGTTCTTCCAGGCCGTGCTCGGGTGGTCGGGACTGCTGTCGACGGCGGCCCTGATGCCCATGGCGATCTCGATGATGCTGGCTTCCGGCCTCGCGGCCAAGCTGGCCGCGGGCATCGGCTCCCGCGCGACCATGGCTGCCGGCGTCGCGCTGGCCGTCGTGGGACTGGTGTTCATGGCCCTGTTCGTCTCGGTGTCGGGCGGCTACCTGTCGATCCTGCCGGGGCTGGTCGCCGTGGGTCTGGGCATGGGCCTGTCGATGACGCCGTCCACCGAGGCCATCACCGGCTCGTTGCCGCGGGACAAGCAGGGTGTCGCCTCCGCGCTCAACGACATCACCCGCGAACTCGGCACCGCCCTGGGTGTCGCGGTGCTGGGCGCGCTGCTGTCCGCCGGGTATCGCGGCTCGATCGACGGCAGGCTGGCCGGTGTCCCCGAGGAGGCCGCGGACGTCGCCAGGGAGGGCGTCGCCAACGCCGTCGAGGTCTCGGGCGGCGCCGGCGCGCAGGCGGCACAGATCGTCCAGGCCGCCCGCGAGTCGTTCGTGGACGGATGGCAGCAGTCCATCTGGGCCGGAGCGGCCGTGATGGTGGTGTTGTTCGTCTACGTCGCCGTGTGGGGCCCGAAGAACCGGATGCGCTCCACAGTGGACGACACCGAGACCGCGCTCAGGTCGAGCCTGGTCGAATGAGCCGGCTCGACCCAGCTCAGCCGCCCGGTCAGCTGACGTTGTTGCGGCGTTCGAGGAAAACGGTGTCGTGCCAGGTGCCGTTGCGTTGGGCGATGCGTTCGCGGATGCCGATGGTGCGGTAGCCGGCGGAGTGGTGCAGGGCGAGGCCGGCGCGGTTTTCGGTGAAGATGGAGGTTTGCAGGGTCCAGTAGCCGGCCTCGTCGAGGGCGATGACCTGCTGCCGGATCAGGGCTTTGCCGATGCCGCGGCCGCGGTGGCCGTCGGCGACGTAGATCGAGGTTTCGGCGACGCCGGCGTAGCAGTCGCGAGTGGACACCGGGGTGGCGGCCGCCCAGCCGACCACCTCGCCGTCCAGTTCGGCGACCCACCGCTGGTCCGGGAGCCATGTCGCGTCGAGGGTGGCCCGGCTGGGGACGGTGGTCTCGAAGGTGGCGATCCCGGTGGCCATGCCTTCGCCGTAGATGCGGCGGACCGCGGCCCAGTCCTC
Organism: Amycolatopsis thermalba; assembly: GCF_023376025.1. NCBI lineage: Bacteria > Bacillati > Actinomycetota > Actinomycetes > Pseudonocardiales > Pseudonocardiaceae > Amycolatopsis > Amycolatopsis thermalba. Next base: position 4,637,530 of record NZ_CP091196.1, on the reverse strand, counting down.
GTCGCGCAAGGCCCGCACGGTGACGTCGGCGGGGACGTCTTCGGGGCAGCAGGGACGCGGCGCGAGCAGGCCCATCACGGCGTCGGCGGCGTGCGGGAGGCCGGCGCAGCAGGCCGCGTTGACGGTGACGATGGTGGCGGTGCCCTCCTTGCGCACCTGCACGAACCCGACGTCGGCGAGCTTGCGCACGTGGTGTGAGCAGGTGGACTGGCTGATGCCGACCAGGCCGGTCAGGGCGCCGACGGTGATGCCGCGGGGTGCGGTGGCCACGGCGTGCAGCAGCCGCACCCGGGTGGGCTCGGCCAGGCACGCGAACCAGTCGGCGTAGGTGGCGGCTTCCCCGTCGGGCAGGACTCGGGCCTGGGGCGCGGCAGTCATGGTCATGCCCCCGAGTGTATCGATTCCAATCGATGGTTGCCTCGATCGATGACAGTCGATACAGTCTGGGCAAGTCAATCGAGCTGGATCGATGGAATGGGCCGGGATGAGTGAGCTGCCCGTCGTGGTGGTGGGGGCTGGGCCGATCGGGCTCGCGGCCGCGTCCGAGGTGCTGGAGCGGGGTTTGGAGCCGGTGGTGCTGGAGCGCGGGTCGCAGGCGGGGGCGTCGGTGGCGCAGTGGAACCACGTGCGCTTGTTCTCCCAGTGGTCGGAGCTGGTGGACCCGGCGGCAGGCCGCCTCCTGGAGGCCACCGGCTGGGAACACCCCGCGGCCGAGGACTACCCGACGGGGCAGGAGTGGGTCGCGTGTTACCTGGCGCCGTTGGCTGCCGCCCTCGGTGAGCGCGTGCGGTTCGGCGCGGAGGTGGTGGGTGTGGCGCGCCGGGGCCGGGACCGCGTGGTGGATCACGGGCGGGACACCGAGCCGCTGACGGTGCACGTCCGCCACGCCGACGGCCGCGAGGAGCTGATCACCGCGCGCGCGGTGATCGACGCCTCGGGCACGTGGACCAACCCGAACCCACTGGGTGGCGACGGGCTCCCGGCGCTGGGCGAACGGGCGGCGGCGGACCGGATCACCTACCAGGTGCCCGACCTCGGCGACCCGGTGGTCCGGGAACGGTTCGCCGGCAGGCACGTCGCGGTCGCGGGCAGCGGGCACTCCGCGTTGACGGCGCTGGTCGCGCTCACCGCCGTGGCGGGCACGCGGATCAGCTGGATCCTGCGCCGCGGCTCGGTGGGCACCACCTTCGGCGGCGGCGAGGCCGACCAGCTGCCCGCCCGCGGCGCGCTCGGGCTGCGGGCCAAGGAGGCCGTGGACGCCGGGCTGGTGCAGATCGTGTCCGGGTTCCGCACCGAGGCCGTGACGCGCGACGAGCAGGGCCGCCTGGTGCTGCGCTCGGGCGACGGGCGCACCGTCGAGGCGGTGGACGAGGTCGTGGTGGTGACCGGCTTCCGCCCAGACCTGTCCTGGCTGTCGGAGCTGCGGCTGGAGCTGGACGCCACGCTGCAGGCGCCGGTCGCGCTCGCGCCGCTGATCGACCCGAACGTGCACTCCTGCGGCACCGTCTACCCGCACGGCGCGAAGGAACTCGCGCACCCGGAGCCGAACGTGTACCTGGCCGGGATGAAGAGCTACGGCCGCGCCCCCACGTTCCTCGCCATGACCGGCTACGAGCAGGTCCGCTCCATCGCCGCCGCACTGGCCGGGGACCACGAGGCCGCCGGACGGGTGGAGCTGGTCCTGGCCGAGACCGGGGTGTGCGGCGGGGCCGGCTTGTTCGTCGTCTCGACCGACAGCGGCGAGGAGCTGTCCGCGCCGATCGTCATCGCCGCGACCGGCGCCTTCACCTCCCCGTATCGGCCCGCGCTCCCCGGACTCGACGAGTTCACCGGGACCGTCCTGCACTCCGGCGACTACCGCGAGCCGAGCCCCTTCGCCGGGCAGCGGATCGTGGTGGTGGGCGCGGCCAACTCCGCCGTCCAGATCGCGATCGACCTCGCCCCGCACGCCCGCGTCACCCTCGCCACCCGATCCGCTACGCCCCCCGGAAACCGCTCGGGCGGGACGTGCACTTCTGGCTCACCGTCACCGGATTCGACGCCCTGCCCATCGGCCCCTGGCTGCGCACCAAGCCGGGCATGCCCGTCCAGGACGCGGGCGGCTACCGCGCCGCGATCGACGCCGGCGCACCAGACCAGCGCCGGATGTTCACCGCCATCGACGGCGACACCGTGACCTGGCCCGACGGCACCCGCGAACGGGTCGACACCATCCTCCTGGCGACCGGGTTCCGCCCGGGACTGTCCTACTTGGACAAGCTCGGTGCCCTCGGCCCGGCCGGGATGCCGAAGCAGCACCGCGGCCTGTCCACCACCCATCCCGGGCTCGGGTTCGTCGGGCTGGAGTGGCAGCGCAGCTTCTCCTCCGCGACCATCCGCGGCGTCGGCCGCGACGCGGCCTACCTCGCCCGACGGCTGCTAAGGCGGTGAGCGGTCGGGTGCGTGTGGATCGGGCCGATCAGCGTCTCGCCGAGCGGGGTGAGTGCGTACTCGGCGCGGGCGGCACCTCGGCGTAGGCGTGGCGGTCGACGAGCTCACCGCGGCGGACCGGGCCCTTGCTGAGACCGGCGAGCACGACCCTCCGGTGAATTTCCGCTGCCGCAGCCGCTTCCGTTCGTACCCGGCTGGGGCATCAGCGGTGTCGTCGAAGAGACCAGGACGTACCGGTTGCGGCCCGGTGACGAGGTGTTCGGCATGCCGCTGTTCCCCCGTGTGGCTGAACGCGTACGCGGAATTCGTGGCGGCCCCGGCGTTGCACCTGGTGCGCAAGCCGGCTTCGTTGTCGCATGTGGAGGCTGCGGCGCTGCCGGTCGTCGGGCTGACGGCGTGGCAGGGCGAGCTCCGGGTCCACGTGCAGGAGGTGTTCCCCTTCGACCGGATCGCAGACGCGCACCGCCTGCTCGACGCCGGCCACCTGCAGGGCAAGCTCGTCCTCACCGTCTGACGCCGCGGGCGGCGTTCGAAGCTCCGCCCCGTGATCGTGGGGGCTCCGGCGTTTCAGTCGCCGTTCTCCGTGAAGAGCTTGATCAGGCCCGCGGCCGCGTCGTCGCCGTCGAGGTCGTGGAGTTCCGCGCCGATGGAGCCGAACTCCACGCTGCGCGGGAACATGGCTTCCTCGTACTGCGTGAGGGCGGTTTCGATGTCGCCGGGGTGGGCGGCGATGGCCTTGCCGAGTTCGGCGCCGTCGTACATGGCGCTGTTGGCGCCTTCGCCGTTCGGCGTCAGGAGGTGCGCGGCGTCGCCGAGCAGGGTCACCCCGGGCACCCGCTCCCACTTGTGCCCGAGCGGCAGGGTGAAGATGGGACGCAGCAGCGGTGCGACGTCGCCGTCGGTGATCAGTGCGGTGAGCTCGGGTGCCCACCCGTCGAACTCCTGCGCGATCCGTGCGGCCGCGGCCGCGCCGTCGGCGAAGTCGATGGCCGCGAACCACTCCAGCGGTTCGCGGAGTACGACGTAGGTGTGGATGGTCTCGCCCTTTTCCCGGTGGGCCTGGATCCCCTTGCCGCCCGTCGCGGGTGCGGCCATGGAGCCGCTGCCGACGGCTCGCGCGGCAGCCGGGTGCCGGGTGTCGACGTCGAACAGGTAGGTCTCCACATAGGACATCCCGGTGTACTCGGGTGTGGCATCGGAGAGCAACGGCCGCACCCGTGACCACGCGCCGTCCGCTCCGACGAGCAGGCTCGTGGTGATGGTGCCGCCGTCGGCGAAGGTCACCTCGTGGTGCCCGTCGCCCAGGGAGCGGGTGCCGACGGCCTTTCGGCCCCACTGCACGGTGTCGCCGGGGAGTGAGTCGAGCAGGATCCGGCGCAGGTCGCCGCGCTGCACTTCGGGTCGTCCGCCGGTGCCGTCGTCGGGCTTGTCGAGCAGGACGGTCCCGTCGGAGGCGAGGATCCGCATGGCCTGGCGGCCGTGGAGGACGATGCCGCGGAACTCGTCCATCAGGCCGGCCGCTTCGATGGCGAGCTGCCCGTTGTAGTCGTGGATGTCGAGCATCCCGCCCTGCGTGCGGGCCGTCGGCGCGGGCTCGGCTTCGTAGACCGTGGCCGGGATTCCGTGGAGGTGCAGGACACGGGCGAGCGTGAGGCCGCCGAGTCCCGCCCCGATGATCGTGACGTGAGGGGTGTTCATAATGGTCTTCTTCCGGGCAGGTCCAGGCCGGCGCGGCGCGGACGTGGGGTGGCGGGGCGGTGGGTCAGGACGGGTCCGGCTGCGGCAGATCCGCGGCGATCTTCGTGAGGAGGGCCTGCAGGGTGGCGCGCTCCGCCTGGTCCAGCGGGGCCAGGATCGACTCCTCGACGCCGGTCATCGCGGTCTCGAACCCGGCGATCAGTTCGCTTCCCGCCGGTGTCGCGTAGACGCGTTTGCTGCGCTCGTTGCCGGGCTCGATGCGCCGCTCGACGAAACCGCGGCGCTCGAGCCCCTGCAGGAGGCTGGTCACGCTCGCCGCGCTGGTGCGGCTCATCCGGGCGATGTCCCGCTGGATCGCCCCGGGGTTGCGGACCAGGTAGACGAGCGCGGCGCTCTGCTCGTGGGTGAGCCCGCGCTCCCGGATCCAGTCCTCGCCGCTTTTCCGCTGCGCCCAGACGATCCAGCGCATCAGATCGAGGCTGCCGGTCGGTGTCGTCTCCATGCTTCGACCTTCTCAGCTGGAGGAGACGATGTGCACCGGCGTCCGGACGCCCCATTCCTCGGCGCCGTCGGCGACGAGGTCGGCGATCCGCTGGTGCCCTTCGTCGAACTGCCCTTCCTGGAGCGCGGCGCTCGAGTAGTGGCGGTCGAACGACGCGTCGTCCCGGTAGAACTCGAAGGCCCACATGACGTCGGGATCTTCGTCCGAGCGGGCGAGGACCCACTCGACCGGGCCGTCCGGGTCGCCGTTGAAGTGTTGCTCGTGGCAGGCCTGGAACAGTTCGTCCCCCATTCCGGGCTTCGCCTTGACCTTCAACACCATTCCCGGCTGCTTCGCATGCATCTCGTGCTCCTTTCTCGGGTGCTCGCCCTGTCGACTAACACTTAGCACTCTAAACGTTAGAGTTCTAAGTGTCAAGGAGATGCAGGTGAGGTCCGCGCCGAGGACGGGCTTTACGCGCGAGCCTCGCCAGAAGCCGCCTCGCGCCGCTGGAGCGGCTTGTCGGTGGTGGACCAGCGGCGGCGGGGGTGCCCAGGGATGGCTGCGGCAGTAGTTCGTCTCGCGCCCGTTGGCTCCGATGACGCCGACCGGCACCCTCCGGCTCGAGGACTGCCCCGCTTGCGACCCGCGACAACGGTCCGTCGCTGGTCAGACCCTGCCGGGTCACGCCGATCACCCGGCGGCGCAGCCCAAGCCGGTGTATGCGCAGAACGCGAGCCGGATGGCCTCGCCCTGCCCGATGGATGAGCCGCTTCTTCTTGCCGGGATCCTTCGAGTTGTGGCTCGCCTCCGGCACGGTGACGACGAAGTCGAACCCGTCGATGACCACAGCCGGTTCGCCGCCGCGCAGCTAGAACGGCTCGGCCCCGGCATCGTCCTGGTCGATGCCGGTTCGCGCTTGCCGGATCGGCGCCGGTTCGCGATGCACCGGATACGGCCGGAACGTCACCGAGGCCACTCCCTCCAGCTCGTCCGCAAGCCGCCGCCTCAGCTCCTCGCCCGCCTGGTTGAAGCGGATCGCCTCCGCGCGGTCGTCGAACCCGGAATCGACGGGGTTCGCCGAGTCGTACTGCTGCTCGTACCACGCCGCCCACCGTTCGAGGTCAGTGCGCAGCAAGCTGCTGATCGGCAATGCGGCCGGCGGCACATTCGCCACGCCGTCTTGGCGCTCCTCCCACACCGGCCAGCAGCCGAACCCCACGCCAACCCTGAGTCTGTGCACGGCTCGAAGCCTAGGTCATGGTCCGCTCGCCGATGGGCGGTTGGGACGGGCGTGCTTCGCAGCGCGGCTGGGTCCGCCGGGGCGCAGCGGGGCAGCAGGGCGGCCGGGCAGGTCGGCGGCGGGGTGGTTCATTGGCGGGCGTTGCGGCCCAAGGTGGCGTAGACGGGCGCCCCTCCGGTGTCAGCTCGAGCAGCGCTGCCAGCCGGCGACGAGCTGCGGGCCTGCTGCGCAGCGCCTACCCCGACCTCCGTGATCGATGGCAACAAGCGGCTGAGCTGGATGGCCGCCTTCGTGTTCTACGGGCTGACCGGTCTCGTCTCGACGCGCCCGCGGATGAGGCATACGACCTCGTCATCGGGGTTTCCACCGGCGCGGTCCCGTATGCGGAGGCCGCCGCGCGGCCGGCCCGATGGACTCGGCCCAGCCTCGCTCCACCGCGTGGTCCTGCTGACTTCCGCTCCGGTACCTCAGTGTGCTTCGCGGACTCGGATCCGGGAGTCCAGCCCGACCGGCGTCGAGTCGGGCTAGACGTTCGTCGGGCAGGGGCCGGTCGCCGGGGTGAGCGGGGCCGGCTCGTAGGCCTGCACCGGTGTCGTGCAGCCGGTGGGCACCAGGTGGTCGTCCTGCTGCACGTAGGTCACCCAGTACAGCGGCGCGAGCGCGAAGCTGGGCTCGTACGTGCTCTGCCGCACCGCGGCGTCCGGCAGGCCGTCGGCGTTGAGGTCGCGCACGTCGGCCGAGACGCCCTCCACCGCGGTGTCCACCGTGATCTTCGTATCGACCCGCAGCGTCGCGACGGCGGCGGAGTGCGCGCCGTACTCGAACGCGACCGAACAACGCGCCGCGCCGCAGAGCCCGGCCGTAACCCGCTCGTAGGGTTGCCCGTCGCTGCCGCGGACCTGTGCCGTGTCGACCAGGCTTGCGCCGTCCCAGTACGCCAGCACGTTGCCGCCGGCTCCGTGCAGCCCGTCGAGCCGGTGCCCGCCGGGCAGCGCAGCGGAGAACGTGGTTTCGCAGCCCTGTTCGCAACCCGGCACGACCGGCGGCGGCCCGGCGGCCTGCGGCGCTCCGCTCGTCGTGATCGCGGCGGCCGACGGGACCGCCAGCGTCACGACGCTCAGCAAGGCCAGCAGACAGTCGCGAAACCCCCTCTTCATGTCCTCCATTGTGACCCGTTCCGGCTCCGGACGGGCGGTGCCGTCGCCGGGTGTGATGTGGCACCGGGGGCGCTCGGCGGGAACCCGTCGAGGCGCTCGCGCGTTGTCAGTACCTACGGGACCGTAACCTACGGCCTCGTAGGTTCCTGGCCGCCACCCGAAGGACGTGCGCATGACGCTTCCCGACACCACCCGCCTGATGTACGAGCTGGAAGGGACGGTCGAAGAGAACCTCAACCGCCATCTCACCGCGGCCCAGGACTGGATGCCGCACGAGTTCGTGCCGTGGAGCGAGGGCCGGAACTTCGCGGATCTGGGTGGCGAGGCGTGGGACCCGGCGCAGTCGCGGGTGTCGCCGGTGGCGCGGACGGCGCTGGAGGTCAACCTGCTGACCGAGGACAACCTGCCCAGCTACCACCGGGAGATCGAGCGCGCGTTCGGCCGGGACGGGGCGTGGGGGACCTGGGTGCACCGGTGGACCGCGGAGGAGGGCAGGCACGGCATCTGCATCCGCGACTACCTGCTGGTGACCCGCGCGGTCGACCCGGTCGAGCTGGAGCGGATGCGCATGGAGACCATGCAGGCCGGCTACGACAGCGGGGACAAGCCGTTGTTGCGGGTGTGCGCCTACGTGTCGTTCCAGGAACTCGCGACGCGGCTGTCGCACCGCAACACCGGGCGCTACACCCAGGACCCGCTGGCGGAGAAACTGCTGGCCAGGGTGTCCACGGACGAGAACCTGCACATGGTGTTCTACCGCAACCTGGTGAAGGCGGCGCTGGAGATCTCCCCGGACGCGATGATGCGGGCCATCACCGACGAGGTCCTCGACTTCGCGATGCCGGGCGCGGTCATCCCGAGCTTCGCGCGCAAGGCCGCGTTGATCGCCAAGGCCGGGATCTACGACCTGCGCATCCACCACGACGACGTCGTGATGCCGCTGCTGCGGTACTGGAAGGTCTTCGAGCTGGAAGGCCTGGGTCAGGCCGGTGAGACCGCGCGCGACGAACTCGCCGCATTCCTCACTGGACTCGACGCGCAGGCCTCGCGGTTCGAGGACCGCCGAGCGGCCGCGCTCGCCCGCGACGCCGCGCGTGATCGCCCGCTCGCGTGACTCCCGGCCCGGCGTCCAGCACGGCCCCCCGTGACGGGGGGACAAGATGGGCCACCTTCACCGCGCGCCGGGTGGCCACCGGTGGGCACAATCGGGTCCATGAGCGGCATGAAGAGCGGTGAGCTGGCGCAGTTCCTGCGAACCTGCCGGTCCCGGGTCAGCCCCGAGGAGCTGGGCCTGGACGGCTCGGCCCGGCGGCGGGTGCCGGGGTTGCGGCGCGAGGAGCTGGCGCAGCTGGCCGGTGTGAGCGTGGACTACTACACCCGCCTCGAGCAGGGCCGCAGCCGCAGCGCCTCGGCCGAGGTGCTGGACGCCCTGGCGACCGCGTTGCGGCTGACCGACGCCGAGCGCCAGCACCTGATGGACCTGGGCCGCCCCGAACCCGCGGTGCGCAAGCGGCGCGCGCGGCCGCAGCGGGTGGATCCGGCGACGCTGCGCCTGGTGGAGATGTTGGACGAGGTGCACTCACCGGCGTTCGTGCTGGGGCGGCGCCTGGACGTGCTCGCGCACAACCGGCTCGCGGGCGCCCTCATCACCGACTTCCGGGCGCTGCCCGCCGCCGACCGGAACCAGGCGCGGTTCGTGTTCTTCGACCCGCACGCCCGTGAGCTGTACCAGGACTGGGAGGCCGTCGCCGCCGACACCGTCGCCATGTTGCGCCTGGACGCCGGCCGCTACCCGGACGACCCGCAGCTGTCGGCGTTGATCGGTGAGCTGTCCATCCACTCCGAACAGTTCCGGAAATGGTGGTCGGACCACAAGGTGCACCGGCGCACCACCGGCTCCAAGGGCTACCACCACCCGCTGGTCGGCGACCTGACCGTGCAATACCAGGCGCTGCACCCGGCGGGCGACCCGGACCAGATCCTGTTCGTCTACACCACCGAACCGGGCTCGGCGTCGGAAAACTCGATGCGCCTGCTGGCCAACTGGCACAGCACGGAGAACCAGGACCGCGAGCTGCCGGTGCGCTGATGCGCCCCGGATCTCGCTTGGCTGGGGGCATGAACCGAGACACCATGGCCCTCACCGGCGCCAGTGGCATCGGGCGGGCCGCTACCTCGCGGCGGCTCTGCTCACGAATGGCTGACACCGGCGTTGCTGGCCGCAGGCGGGCGGGTCGTGCACGTCGCGCCGCCCCCCACCTGTCGGCCTCGCGGGACGTGACCATTGGGCAGTAGCTTGAGGGCGGGGTGGCGCTGGCCCTGGGCCTGCTGGGGCTGAGGGGCTGAAGGGGACCAGGGACACCGAGGCGCTCCTGGTGCTCATCGCCGTCGCGGCGGCGGGCGCCCAGCTTGCCGCTGTTCACCGAGATCGGGCCGTCGGAGGCGCTGGTGCTGGCCGGGCGGGGCGTCGCGGTCGCGGTGGTCGTCCTGCTGGTGCGCCTGGCGTTCGTGTTCACCACGCCCTGCCTGCTGCGGCTGGTGGACCGGCGCCCGCGCCAGCGGGAGCTGCGGTCGCCGGCCCGTGTGCGCGTGGTGCTGGGCTGGGCGGGGATGTGCGGTGGCGCTGGCCGTGGCTCTGTCGCCGGCGACGTCCCAGGTCGTGAGCCACTCGGCGAGCGAGCCAGCGTGCACGTTCTCGTGCAGGTGCCCGGTGCAGCTCGCCGAGGAGCGCCGGGAAGCTGCTGCGGGAGCACCACCAGCTCACGCCCCAGGACGACCGGGCCTGCATATGTGGTCCACAAACCGGCGCCGCGGCTGCTTGTGGGGCAGTGCGATGTGGTCCAACCGGACAGTGCAGTGTGGTGGTCCAGGTGGGTCGGTTGACGGTGGTGGAGCCGGTTTGCGGGCGGGTGTTCGGACAACGGTTTTGGCCCAGCCCTGGATGGTGCATATTGGCGTCGGTGCGCGCCGTCTCGGGTTGTTGGCGTGGTATCGCCCTGCTCAGCTGGTTCGACGGAGGAGACGCCACCATGAGATCCGGTGCCCCGAACAGCTCCTACGGCGGCTACCTGGGCCATCCGAGGGACATGCCCGGGCTGATGAGGGGGGCGCGGGTACTCCTGTTCGTCATGGGTGGCGTGCAGCTCACCGTCGGTGCGCTGGTCGCCAGCTTCTCGGCCGGCATCATCGCTGGCAACGGCGGCAGCATCGCCGATGCCGTCGCCCTCGTCAGTGTGCTGCTGGGCCTGGGGGCGCTGTCGATCGTCCTGGGGACGAAGTTCGCCACCGGCGGCAGAGGTGTCCGGGTCACCACGATCGTGTACGCATCGCTGATGATCGTGGCCTGCCTGGGCATCCTGGGCCTCGGGGACGGCTTCGGCCTCATCTTCGCGGGCGGGCCGGTCATCGGGCTCGCCTGTGGCGGCATCATCCTGGCGTTGATGGTCACCGCACAGGCCGGCGCCTGGTTCAACCGCCCACGGTAGGCAACCGAGCAGCACGGTACCCACACACGCGCGAGGGTCCCCTTCACCACAGCGGAGCACGGGGCTGCGCGCTCGGCGAGCGCGGCCACCGACACAGGACGGCTGGTGCGGGCATGGGCTGCACGGCCCGATGCTCGCCGCCGCCCTGCGTCATCTCGCGCCGGTCGGGCGGTTGTGACGCCGCTTCTCGTCGCTTCCGAAATTTCCACCACCGCCTCCGGGGTTGTTAGTAGTCGGCCGAGCAACGGCGCGAACAGCTGCTGGAGCTGGCCGCCGAGGAGTTCGCCGCGGCTGGGCTGCACGGCGCGTCGATGGAGACGCTCGCCCGTCGCGCGGGGATCTCGCAAGCCTGCGTGTTCCGGTTGTTCGGCACCAAGAAAGCGCTGTTCCTGCAGGTGGTGCGGCGCGCGTTCACGCGGCTCATCGAAGGTATGGACCGCGCCGCGGAGCACACGTCCGGGACGGGCTCGGTCAAGGTCATGGGCGGGTACTACGACAGCGTTCTCGCCGACCGCACTGGGCTGCTGGTGCAGCTGCAGGCCTTCGCCGCCTGCGCCGACCACGAGGTCCGCGAGGTGGTGCGCGAGCACATGGCCAGGATGTGGGCCCGTGGCATCCGCACCCGCATCAACGCGGGGCTGTTCGAGCACCTGACCGAGGAGAACAACCAGTGAGTGCTTCCTCGACGCCTGCGACCGGCCAGGCCGAGGGTGCCGCTCGCGGCGGCACCCTCCTGGTGGCGGCGCTGGTGTTCATCGCGTTGGTGGTCGCGGCGATCGGCAGCCTGGGCGCACCGCTGATCACGTCCGTGGCCGAGGAGTACGACGTGTCGCTGTCCACCGCGCAATGGACGTTGGCCATCACGCTGCTGACCGGTGCCGTGGCCACCCCCCTGCTCGGCCGCCTCGGCTCCGCCCACCGGCGGCGGAAGGTCGTCCTGGCCACGCTCGCCGTCGTGGCGCTGGGCAGCGTGGCCACCGTGGTGCCCGCGCCGTTCGCGGTGATCTTGGCAGGCCGTGCCGCGCAGGGCGTAGGTCTGGGCCTGACCGCGCTGATGATGGCCACCGCCCGCCAGCACCTCGGCGACCGAGCCGTGAGCACGATCGCGATGCTGTCGGTGGCCTCCACCGTCGGCGTCGGCTACCCGATCGCGAGCCTGCCGGCCCAGGTCGGCGGCGTGCGCGTGGCCCACCTGCTCGGCGTGGTGGTCGCCGTGGCCGCGCTGATCACCGCCGTGGTCGCCGTCCCGCGGGACACCGGAGCCGCGCCGGCGAAGGAACCGGTGGACTGGCTGGGCGCGTCCCTGCTCTCCGCCGGCCTGGTGGCGGTGCTGCTGGTGACCAGCCAGTCGAGCCGGTGGTCGAGCGACCCGCTCCCGGTCGTGCTGATCCTGCTCGCCGGCGCCGTGGCGCTGGCGGCCTGGGTCCTCGTCGAGCGGAAGGCGGCGCGCCCGCTGGTGGACCTGACCGCGCTGCGGCATCCGGCGGTGGCGGGCGCCAACGTGGTCATGTTCGTCTCCGGTATCGCCATGTACCTGCTCTTCACCCTGGTCACCCGCTTCGTGCAGACCCCCTCGCAGGCCGGCTACGGGTACGGGCTCACCGAGGTCGAGGCGGGTCTGGTGCTGGTCCCGTTCTCGGTGCTGGGTTTCGTCGCCGGCCGCGTGACGCCGAAGATGCGGGAGAAGGTCAGCCCGTTCGGCCTGCTGACCGCGAACGGTTTCGTGATCGCCCTCGCGTGCGTGCTGTTCGCCGGCGTCCGCGGACTGGGTGTGGTGTGGCCGATCGTGGTCATGGGCGTGCTGGGCTTCGGCGTCGGCGGCTTCTCCCTCGGCAGCGCGGTCAGCGGCCTGATCCTCGCCGCGCACACCGCCGCCGGCAGCTTCGCCCCCACCGACTCCGGCTATTCCACCGCAGCTTGGACGGCCGGGGTGCTGGCGCTGGTCACCATCGTGCCGGCGGCGGGGATGAACGCCTCCCGGCGCAGGCGGCACCAGTCGTGACGAGGCGACCAGCGGCCGATGACCAGCCTGGCGAGTAACGACAGCAGCGGCTGCTCGGCGCGCCGTCCGGTTAGGACGGACGGCGCGCTCCGAGCCGCTCAGACCGGCTGGGCGGTCGGCAGGATGGTGATCTCGCTGAGGTTGACGTGCCGGGGCGCCGCGGCGATGAACGCAACAGTCTCGGCCACGTCGGCCGGGCTCAGGCACTCGATGTCGCGCAGCAGGTCCGCCATCAGCGTGCTGGCATCCGGGTCGGTGACGTGGTCGGGCAGTTCGGTGTCGACCATGCCCGGCTCGATCGCCGACACCCGCACCATCTTCCGGCCCAGCTCGACGCGCGCGAGCCTGCTGAAGTGGCTGAGGTAGGCCTTCGTGCCGGAGTAGACGGAGAACTTCTCCAGGATCCGGGTTGCGGCGATCGAGGAGGTGGTGATCAGGTCCGCGGGCCCGCCCGCGTCCGCGGCGGCGACCAGGTGCGGCACGAACGCGGCGAGGACGTTCATCACCCCGGTGATGTTGAGGTCGATCTGGCGCTGCCAGTCGTCGACCTTCAGGTCCTCGATGGGGGAGATCAGCTGCACGCCGGCGTTGTTGACGACCAGGTCGGCCCGGCCCAGCTGATCGGTCACCTGCGTGGCCGCCGCGGTGACGGCGTCGCGGTCGGTGACGTCCAGCGGGACGGCGAGCGCGGTGCCGCCGGCGACGGTGATCCGGGCGACCAGGTCGCCGAGGTTGTCCTTGCGGCGCGCGGCGACCGCGACCTTCGCCCCGAGCGCGGCGAGCCGTTCCGCGGTGGCCGCGCCGATCCCGCTGCTGGCGCCGGTGACGACGGCGACCCGGCCGGCGAGCGGGGTTCCGGTGATGACCTGCGACATGACGATTGTTCCTTTCCGGTTGCGGGTTTTCGTCCCGATGCCTTCACACAACCAGTCCGGGGGCCGGAAATGGGGCCACAACAGCGCCTCTGTTGTCGGGGGACAGGATGATCCCCCCAGCCGCGCCGGGTGAAGCGCACCGGCAGCGACAGCGGGCCGCGCCTGATCCCGCCGGGGATCCAGGCGAGCGGGGCGCCCAGGCGGTAGTGGATCGCCATGGACTGCCCTCCGGGCGCGCCGATACCGCGCGCCACCAGGCCGACGACGACATCCAGGCCTGGCCGGCCGCCGCGGACTGATCACGCCACGCACCAGGGCCGCTTCCGACGCTGATCCCGGTTCGGCGGTCTGGACCAGCAGGACCCGGCCGGGACGAGCGCGCGGTCAGCAGGTTCCGGGCTGCCGACGGCGCGCGCTGACGGGTGGTCATCCAGCCAGGGTGCCCCGCGGCGCGGACCACGGGCGGCGGTTGGGTGGCCCATTCCGTCCCAGGATGAGCGAGGCCCTGTTCGGCGCCCTTTTCGCCGCTCCCCGTTGGTTGAGTGGTGGCACAGGCACAACGCCGAAGCGAAAGGAGACACGAGGAAATGGCTACTTGGCTGATCACCGGCGCATCGCGCGGCCTCGGCGCGGAGATCGCCCGCGCGGCGCTGGCCGGCGGGGACACGGTGGCGGTCGCGGTCCGCAACCCGGACCGGCTCCCGGACGACCTCAAGACCGGCGGCCGCGTGTTCCCGGTCGCGCTGGACGTCACCGACACCGCCGCGATCGCCCCCGCGGTGGAGTCCGTGGTCGACCGGTTCGGCGGCATCGACGTGCTGGTCAACAACGCCGGCCGCGGTCTGCTGGGCGCGCTGGAGGAGATCAGCGACGCCGAGGCGCGGTCGCTGTTCGACCTCAACGTGTTCGGGCTGATCAACGTCACCCGCGCGGTGCTGCCCTACATGCGTGAAGCGGGTGGCGGGAAGTTGGTCCACATCGGATCCCGGTCGGGTTTCGAGGGTGAGCCCGGGGTGAGCGTGTACAGCGCGTCGAAGTTCGCGGTGGCCGGCATCAGCGAGGCGCTGTCGGTGGAGCTGGCGCCGTTCGGGATCCAGAGCATGGTCGTCGAACCGGGCGTGTTCCGCACCGACTTCCTCGACGCCAGCTCACTGTCCCTGCCGGACAACCGGATCGCCGCCTACGACGGCACCCCGGCACACACGACGCTGGACTGGGTCGGCGAGGCCAACCACACCCAGCTGGGCGACCCGGTCCAGGGCGCGGCGCTGATCTGCGAGGTCACCGGCCAGGAGAAGCTGCCCACCCACCTGCTGCTCGGCCGGGACGCGCTCGACCGCTGGCAGGTGAAGGTCGACCGGATCGCCGAGGACACCGAGCCCTGGCGGGAGAAGTCCATCGCGACCGCCCACCAGGACTGAGGTGGACCGTCCCGATCGCGGCCCCGCGGATTCGTCCGGAACGACCGATCCGCGGGGCCGCGTTCGTGCGCGCGAACGAACTTCTCCGCCACCGGCGCCGCTACCGTGACCCGATGGCGAACCTGGACGAGATCACCGGCTGGCTCGGACGCGATCCTGGCCGAGGCGCGTGAGGTGCCCGGTGCGCCCGCCGTGGGCGGCGAGGTCGCCGACGCGGGCGCCGGGGTGCTGAACCGGGCGACCGGGGTCGAGGCCACCCCGGACTCGGTGTTCCAGATCGGGTCCATCACCAAGGTCTGGACCACCACGCTCGCCATGCAGCTGTCCGAGGAGGGCGCGCTCGACCTGGACACGCCGGTGCGCCGGTACCTGCCGGAGTTCCGGGTGCCGGACTCCAGCGCCGCCGCCGCGATCACCGTCCGCCAGCTGATGTGCCACACGTCCGGCTTCGAGGGCGACCTGTTCACCGACACCGGCCGCGGCGACGACTGCGTCGAGAGGTACGTCGCGACCCTGGGCGGGGACCGACCAGCTGTTCCCGCCGGGGGAGATGTTCTCCTGCAACAACGCGGCCTTCGTCGTGCTCGGCCGGATCGTCGAGGTGCTGCGCGGCAAGCCCTACGACCAGTGCCTGCACGACCACCCGGCCACCCCGCTCGGCCTCACGCACTTCGCGACGAACGCCGACGAGGCGATCGCGCCGCGGTCGGGCATCTGCCGGGCGGGCAGCCTGCCCCGGTGTGGTCGCTGGCCCGCTCCAACGCGCCGGCCGGCTCGGCGCCGGCGATGCGGCCACGGGACCTGCTGGCCTTCGCCCGCCTGCACCTCTCCGGCGCACCGCCCCGGATGGGACGGCGCTGCTCAGCCCGGGCAGAGTGAAGGCCATGCAGGAGCGGCAGGTCCTCCTGCCGCCGCTCGGGCTGATGGGCACCGCCTGGGGGCTCGGCGCACCTACTCCAGCGAGGTCGCCGACCTCACGGTGACCCAGGACGACGACGGCGGCCTCTGGCCAGCTGGGTGAGGCCGAGCGGACCGAGCTGGTCCGCCTGGACGATGACGTCCTCATCCCGTGCACCTGATGACCGGCCTGCGCGCGATCGTGGAGGGCTACCCGCTCGTCGGCGAGGTCCGCGGGATGGGTTTGATGACCGGCGTGGAACTCGTCGTGCCTCGCCGACGACCGTTACCCCACCACTGTCGGACGAACTGAGGAGAACGCATGATCCGGCGCTGGAACCCGGACACCGTCGCCGCCCCCATCGGGATGTACAGCCACCTGGCCCAGGTGCCGTCCGGTCACGAGCTCGTGGTGATCTCCGGCCAGGTTGGCGCGCTGCCCGATGGCTCGCTCGCCGGTGCCGACGCCGAAGCCCAGACCGAGGCGGTGTTCGCCAACCTGGAGCGGCTCCTCGCGGCGGCGGGCGCGCAGCCGGAGCACGTGGTGAAGCTGTTCAGCATGGTGGCCGGCGCCGAGCACCTGCCCGGCCTCCGCACGGTGGTGAAGCGGACCTTCACCCGCTGGTACCCGGACGGCGACTGGCCGGCGCAGTCGCTGATCGTGGCGGCCGCGCTGGCCCGGCCGGACCTCCTGGTGGAGGTCGAGGCCATGGCCGCGGTGCCGCGCTGAGGCCCGCCGAGTTCCCGGCGCTCCGCGACCAGGTGTGGCTGGACACGCCGGGGGCGGAGCCGGTGGTGACGGCGATGCGAGGTGCCCGACGCGTGGTCGTCGGGCGGGTTCGACTGGGGTGGCGCTGCTGGCGCAGGACGGTGGACGAATCTTCTGCAAGGGCATCGCCGAAGCCGGTGGCCGCCGGGGAGTGATGCACCGCCACGAGGCCGAGGTCAATCGGTGGTTGCCCTCGGCCATCGCGCCGCGGCTGCGGTGGAGTGTGGAGGTCGAGGACTGGCTGTTGCTGGGGTTCGAGCATGTGCCTGGTAGACACGCCGATCTTGCCCCCGGGGCGCCGGACCTGGCAAAGATCGTCCCCGTGCTCGGCATCCTCGGTGCGGAGCTGGCCGCGTGCCCGGTTCAGGCGCCGCTGGTGGCCGAGCAGTGGGCGAGACTGGCGGCCTGGCGCAGGCTGGCGAAGGACACTCCGCCCGATCTCGATCCGTGGGCGCGGGAACATCTCGACGAGCTGGTGGCGGAGGAAGCGCGCGCGATCGAGCTGGTCGCAGGCGACCACCGGGTGCATACCGACCTGCACTCGCTCAACATCCTCGTCGGCGAGGACGGTGCCCGGATCGTGGATTGGGCCTGGTCCCGGCGCGGCAACCCCGCCCTCGACACGGCGTTCCTCATTCCGCGGCTGATCGCCGCAGGCCACCACCCTGACGCGGCGGAATGCTGGGCCGAGGCGGTGCTGGCGTGGCGATCCACTCCGGCCGCCACGCGTAAGGCGTTCGCCATCGCCATTTGGGGCATCTGGCAACTGCTCGAGCGGGACCAATCGCTGCCACACCGCCCGGCACTCATCACTGCGGCGCGGGGCTGGGCATTACACCGCATCCACCAGCACAAGATTGGCAACGAGCAGGCTGACCAAGGTTGCCAGCCATGGTTGGTCAAGCACGATTGACCGTATGGTGCGGACGGTGGAGGTGCAGGAGGCCAAGACGCGGTTGTCCGCAATCTTGGCTGATGTCGAGGGGGTGAGGAGGTTGTCATCGCGCGGGGAGACGTCCCGGTGGCCCGGTTGGTCCCGATTCAGGAGCCGCCGGAACGGGAATTGGGCTTCGTGCCCTACCGTGTTCCGGAGTCGTTCTCCGAGCCGCTGCCCGACGACGAGCTCGCGGCGTGGGAGCCGTGACCCCGTGGCGGCTGGTTTTGAAGCGCATGTGCTGCTGGGGGCATTGAATCGTGTCCGCGACCGGGTCAGATTCCGTCAGCCCGAAACGGGGCGCCACGTGGATCGCGGCACCGCCCGTCGCGCCACCGCCAGCCGTCGTCTGGTCCAGTTCAACGGAGGCCAACCTTGAGCACCCGCGCGTCCAGCAACGGGTTTCCCGTCGGGGCAACGAGCAGGAGGAGCACGTTATGCGTGAGCGTGTGCGTCCTCGAACTGGCCACGAGCCCTCCGAAAGCTGATCGACTCGCTCTGACGTAGTGTGATGCATTCTCCGCGCTTTGGTTTTCGCTGTGCCAGGGGACTGGGGTCGGCACGTCTTGTATAGCTGTTGGGGACGTAGTTAGGTTGCAAGGCTCTTGCGACGTGCCCTCATCGAGTAGGTTCGTCCGGTGCTGTCTTCGCTGCTTCCCCAGCCGCCGCTGGTGGCGATATGCCAGCCTTTCTGCTGTCGCATTTGAGATGCGAAAGTTTCCAAGTCGCGGATTGTGCAGCCGCAGTCCAGCCAGAGGTTGATGCTGATGTAGGAGGCGGTTGGCTTCTGCTCGTGGGGGCTGACTGACCAGCGGACTTGGTGTTCGTGGTCGGTAAGCCCGGTTCGTGCTTCGTCGTGGATGATTCGAAAGGCCCGGGCGTACTGGTCAAGGTCGTCGATGGCGAAGAGGTGGCTCGACCATTCTCCCGGCCAGACCGCGAATAAGCGAGATGTACCGGTGAGTGCGCGGTGGTAGGTGTTGTCATCCCCGCCCCAGTGGACGCTGCCGTCTGCGAAGACTTCGATGTAGCACATCGTCTTGAGGGTGTAGGGAAAATCGGCCCCCATGGCTCCGGCGCTTCTCGGTTCTTGCATGGTGTCTCCCATTCGTCAGCTCGGATCAGGACTTATCGTGCCATTGGTCTTGAGGGTGCGGTCGGTGAGGTTGCGGCCAACGACGAGGCTGGTCACCGCGTGGCCGTAGTGTCGGGGACGGGCAGCCAAAGTGAGCCGCCGACCTGGCTGGCGGTGTCCGCCATGCCGCCCACGATGCTCACGTCGTCCTCGCGCAGGCGTATCGCCAGTCCGGCGAGGCGCCGTCCCCGGTGCCGCGCGCTTGACAAGCGGGTGGGAATCGTGAACCGCACCGACGCGGCCACCGAGTTGGCCAGCAAGGCCAAGGAGTCGTGGCGGTCGCTCATCCGAGGAGACAGTTGCCGACCTTCCCGGCATCCTGGATACGATGGCGGCCGACGTCGGAGTCCGTCGACCCCGGTGAGCTGGGGCGTGGATCGGGTCGCCGGACAGCGCCCGCGTCCTTCTGGCGGCGCCGAGGCCGGCCACACGTCCCGCGGCCGGTCGCCCGACATCCGCTGCCCCGCCGTGGACTGGCTGGACGAGCTGGGCAGCGATGCCCGGTCCGAGAGATTACTGCGGGGCCGACAGGCCCGGAGTCCGGAGGGGACGCGTCACGGGTTGCGGCGCCTGCGGGTGATCCACCACGTTCCGCCGATGATGAGCAGTGCGAACGCGAGAAGGCCCGCGCCGAACGTGATGATCATCCAGATCCGGTCTTTGACTGCCAGTGTGCCGGCGAGTGTGACTTGCAGGGAGCCGACGGCGAAGGCGATGGCGGCGGTGAAGACGGTGACGAGTTCGATCGCGCGGACGGTGGAGTTCTGCAGTGTGCGGCGGAGATCGGCGTTGCTGGCTTCTTGGGCGGCCCAGCGCTGGCGTTCCTCGGCCGACCATTGGGCCAGTTGCCGGCCTTCCTGGATCATGTCGCGTTCGCGGAGGTATTGCTCTTGGAGCAGTTTGTGGCTGCCGCGGTTGCCGGTCGCGGGCAGGAGCCGCAGCGCGGTGTCGATGGTGTCGAGCGCGGTGTCGCAGTCCCGGGACATGCGCTGTCCTGCCGCCAGCCGGAAGTAGAAGATGTGATTGTCCGGAAATGCGGCCACGGCTTCTTCGGCCCGGGTGCGGAGGAGATCGGCTTGACCCTCGAAGGGGGCGGCCGCGGCGAGTGCGTTGAGGCAGAGGTCGACGACGTGCAGCGTCCGTTGCGGGGATGCCCACGCCTTGTCCAGCAGCGTGATCGCGTGTTCTGCGGTGATGGTGCGGCTGCCGAAGGCGGCGAAGGCTTCCAGGGCGACGAAGAGCGGGTCATTGCGGTGCTCGTCGCAGGCCAGGGCCAGGAGTGCGGAATCGAGGAACAGGCGCAGGTCGTCGAACGCGAAGTTCGCCCGGAGTTTGCCGGCGTGGTAGACGGTCGCGAAATACGCGATGGCGGACGAGCCGTGGTGTTCCTCCAGGATCCAGCCGCTGGCTTCGGTGAGTTCTCGCGCGGATTCGACGGTGTCCCTGGTGATGAACGCGTAGCCGAGGGCCCACTTCTGGGCGATCTCGGTGCGTTGCTCGACGTCGGCCGAGCGGGTCAGCCAGTGCGCGCACCGGGCGGCGGTTTCGACCGTGGGCAGTTCCAGGAACCGCAACCGCCAGTAGCGATCGGCGCAGATGAGGAAGGGGTCGGCGGCGAAGTCGGCGGATCCGACCTCGAACGGAGGCTCCGCCCCGGCCGCCATCAGCTCGGCGGCGGCAGCCTCGCAGATGCGATCCAGCTCGCGCGAGCCCGTCGTGGTTGCTTGACGCAGACTGTCCAGCAGGGCCTTCTTGTCCATGCTTCCCCTCGACCGACTGTGATTGATCCACTACTTACCACACCGGGGCCGCCTCGCGATGGTAGATACACACTGTGTGGGTTGATGTGGTGACAGCGGTGCACGCCGCCTACGCACCGTTCGTGCCTGCGGCCTACGCGTCCCTGCGCGCGCAGACCTATCCGCGATGGCGATGGCTGGTGCAGATCGACGGGGTGAACGACACCGCTGTCCGCACAGCCCTGGCTGTCACCGGAGCGCTGACCGACGAACGCGTCCAGGTCGAGAGCAACCGGGCCATGGCGGGGCCGGCCGTCACCCGCAACATCGCCCTGGCCCGCGCCGAGGCGCCTCTCCTGCAGAACCTGGACGCCGACGACCAGCTGGAACCGAACGCGCTGGAGCTGCTGGTGGCGGCGATGCGACGGCACCCGGAAGCGGGATACGCGGTCGGCCACGCCCGCGACCTGCTCCCCGACGGCACCCTGCGCGAGCATCCACTACCGTTGCCCCCCGGCATTCAGCGGCGCGGAGCATTATCGGACGAATGGTTGAGTGATCCGGAACACTACCGGCTTCCGGTCCACCCAGCGGGAGCCATGTGGCGACGGCCCCTCGTGGTGGAGCTGGGCGGCTGGACGGCGCTGCTGGGTATGGAGGACACCGGGCTTCTCATGGCAGCCTCCGCCGCCGCGGAGGGAGTCCTGGTCGACGCCCCGATCCTGCGCTACCGCAAGCATCCCCGGCAAAGGTCTCTCCGCACCGGAAGGTCAAAATTCGCGGGGGGGGGGGCGCATATTTCGCTAGTGCGGGAACGGGTCGCACTCCTGGCCGCGGGGCCGCCCCGGTGGCCGCCCGCTTTGCGAGTCGAATGAGCCCGACGGACGTTGCCAGGACTTCGCCCAGCGCTGCAGTTGTCGGCGAAGCAACCGGAAATCGGACCAACGAACTCGTGCAAGACTTGGCATCTTGACGTGAGACGCACTGGGCGGTCAACGGGGCGCCCTGTTCAAATGAACGTCTGCTACTTCGCGGGTGCGTGAATGGTAGTTCCGAAGGGATTGTCGAACGCCAATCTGGTCGATTTGATGCTTAATGCGATCACGCGGTTGGCGAGGTCGTGAGAAGCGAAGTGTCATGGCTGGTTCGGTGCGATTTTGCGGTATGACCGACAACGTGTTTGGCAGGCTCAATACTTGCCGGACGACGATTCCTTAGCCTATCTTGATTTCCATTCGGTCTTGACCTTACGACCGGATGCATGGTGGCGAACCGGTGAAATCGGAGTGTGACGTTACCTCGCGCGCCTCGTCGGTGAATTGTGGCTGCCAGTTCCGATCGGTATCAACGCTTGCTTTGTCTGAATTGTCGAATTGTGCGGTTCGGCACTGATTGGGTCGAGGCCGCCCGGTATCCGGTCCTGCCGAACGGCATCGAGACCAGCGATCAGTGACCCGTCTGCAGCAAGACTCGCGGTTCACCCGACTTGAGTCCCCAACCTGGTTGTACGTTGATGTCCCTTGCGTGATACCTCGAATGAGGCGAGGAGGTCATGTCGAGATCGGTGAAAGATTCGGTGCACAGCGTCGGTGCCGCATCCGCCGCGCTAACCGTGAGGCGCGCCTGACGGGCAGAGTGGGTCGTGCCTGCCGGGCGGACGAGACGTTCGCGCGGTTCCGGCGTCTGATGCCGTCGGCAGGCGTGACTCGTCTCGCCGATGTGACCGGTTTGGATGTGCTGGGCATCCCGGTGTGCCTCGCTGTGCGGCCCCTTGCCCGTTCGCTGGCCGTGAGCGTCGGCAAGGGCATGGACACCGCCTCCGCGCGAACAGCAGCGCTGATGGAGAGCCTGGAGGTCCGGCATGCGGAGAACATCGACGCGGCGGGCCAAGTGGCGTCGTTCGAGGAGTTGACGGAGGTCGTGTCGCTGGACTTCCGGCTCGACAGCCTGACCGCGCCCTGGCTCGCCCGCAACTCGAATGGTCTGGCGTCGGGCAACACCCGGCCGGAGGCGATGCTGCACGCGCTGTGCGAGGTGATCGAGCGCGATGCGGAATGGCGGTGGGGGACCAGTGACGACGAGCGGCGCATCGCGTTGGACACGGTGCGAGACCCCGGATGCCGGTGGCTGCTGGACCGCTTCGCCGCACGCGGGGTGTACGTCGCCGCCTGGAACATCACCAGTGCCGCCGGGCTCCCCGCAGTGGGCTGCGTCGTCCTGCCGGACCCCGACGAGGCCGAGTGGTTCGGGACGGGGGTCCACGACGGTTTCTGCTGCCGCATGGAACCGGCCGCGGCCTTGGCCCCCGCGCTGCAGGAGGCCGCGCAGAAGAGGCTGACCTACATCTCCGGCAGCCGGGACGACGTCACCAGGGAGGAGATGGCCAGGGCCCACGACATCGGCCTGGTCCGGCGAGTGTGGACTGACCTGCACAGGGGAGGCGAGCGGATCGACTTCGCGACCTTGCGGTCGTACCCGCGTGGAAGCGCTGGCTCCGATGTCGCGGTGGCCGCGGAGGCACTCCGGCGTGCTGGATTCGAGCGGATCGTCGTCCTCGACGTGGGCGGCGCCGATCCGGGCCCGTGGGTGGTGAAGGTGGTCGTACCCGGCGCGTACGGCCCCTACGGCTCCGCGCTGGCCCCGGTGAGGCCAGTGGCGTGAGCACAGCCGGGCGGGATTTCCGATGGCTTTGGACGGGTCAGACCGTGTCACTGATCGGCGATCAGGTGTCTGCCTTCGTGCTGCCGACTGTCGCCGTGGTGGTGCTGCACGCGGGCAGCGTCGAGGTCGGCGCGCTCAATGCGATCGCCTCCGCGGCCTATCCGGTGCTGGGGCTGTTCGTCGGGGTGCTCATGGACCGCGTCCGCCGCCGTCCCGCCATGATCACGGCCGATCTGGTGCGGTGCGCGGCTTTCGCGACGCTTCCGGTAGCCGCGGCCTCCGGCGTTCTGTCCCTCGCCCAGCTGTATGTCGTGGCAGCGGTGGCGGGGGTCTTCTCGGTCCTCTTCGACGTGGCCTACCAGTCGTATCTGCCCACGCTCCGGTCCGGGGAGCCGCTGGCGCGGGGGAACGCGCGCCTGGAGATGTCGAGCAGCGTCTCCCGGCTGATCGGGCCCGTGCCCGGTGGGGCGTTGCTGCAGGCATTGGCCGCCGCCGGCGCCCTGGCGGTGAACGCGCTGTCCTTTCTCGCATCGGTGGCCGGGGTCGTTCTCGTCCGCGCACCCGAACCCACCCCGGGTTCGCACGGCGCGAGGACCGGTGTGTGGCGTTCGATCGCCGAGGGCTTGCGCTTCCTGTGGGGACACCCCCTCCTGCGCCCGCTCACCGTGGCAGCGGGACTGCGCAACCTGGGGATGAGCGCGGTGCGGACGGTGCTGGTGCTCTTCCTGTACCGGGCACTCGCGCTGTCCCCGGGGGTCGCCGGAGCCCTCTTCACCGCCGGGGCTGTCGCCGCGGTGGCTGGAGCGATGCTGAGCGGCTGGCTGGCCGGGCGTCTGGGGGTCGGCCGCACCTTGTTGCTGACCGGGTGCGAGGGGCTGGCGTGGCTGGCCGTGCCGTTGGCGCTGGTGTTGCCGCCGGTTGGCATCGTGGTGACCGTGATGGTGGTGTCGTCGCTGTGGCTGCCGATCTGGAACGCCGTCGTCACCACGCTGCGCCAGCAGGTCACGGAAGCCCGTCTGCTGGGCCGGGTGCATGCGACCGCTCGGACGATCAACCTGAGCACGATTCCTCTCGGCGCCTTGGCGGGCGGCGCGCTGGCCCAGCTTCTCGCGGACGCGTACGGCGACCGCACGGGCCTGACCCTGGCCCTGGTCCTCTGCGCCGCGGTCGCCACGTTGTCGCTCCCCAGCCTGCTGGTCGCCGGCATCGCCCGCATTCGCCACTACCCGAGCCCGGCCCCGGTCTCCGGCGGGACCGCGGAAGGAGGCTGACTTGCACGGTTGCGTTTTCGTCGGACCCACTCTCGGCGCCGGGGAAGCCGAACGCGTCGCCGGCCTGACCGCACTCCCCCAGCTTCGGCCGGTGACGTCTACCGCGCCGTGGAGGCGGGGTACCGCACGCTTCTCCTGATCGACGGGTACTTCCACCAGGTGCCCAGCGTTCAGCACAAGGAGATCCTCTACGCCCTCCACCAAGGGCTGGCGGTGTTCGGCTGCTCCAGCATGGGCGCCCTGCGCGCCGCGGAACTGGCGGACTTCGGGATGGTCGGTATCGGGCGCGTCTTCCGCCGTACCGTGACGGCACTCTCACCGACGACGACGAGGTTGCCGTCGCCCATGGTGACGCCGGTTCCGGCTACCAGACCCTGTCCGTGCCGATGGTGACGATCCGCCACGCCGCCGGGCTGGTCCGAGCCGAGGGCGTGCTGGGACCCGATTCCGCCGGCACCCTGGTCCGGCTGGCCAAATCCCTGTTCTACGCGGACCGTCACTGGACCAGCCTGGCCGAGCAGGCTCGGCAGGCGGGCATTCCCCGAGACCAGCTCGAGGACTGGGTCGCTTCGTGGCCGCCCGGAAACCCGACGTCAAACGCGACGACGCATTCGAAGCCCTGGACGCGGTTGCCCGGAATCCAGGGGCCCTTTCCAGGACGCGGCGCCCGTCTTTCGAACCGACCCACCACTGGGCGGAGTTCGTACGCCAGGAAACGCCCTGAACCCGCCTCCGGAGGTGTGCACGTGGCAGGCAAGGAGATTCTCGGGATCATCGACGATCTGCCGGCAGAGGACTTCACGGCGCTGGCCGACCGCCTGGGTACCGAACTGTGGAACGCCGGCGTCCACTTCGAGGGACGACCCTATCCGGCCAGTCCCCGCCCCTTGGTGCTGTCCGCGGAGGAAGCGGCAGCGGTTACTGACGCGGCGCGGGAACTGCACGCACTCCTCGAACGAGTCGCGGCGCTGTACCGCGAACACGCCGACGTGCGCGAGTTCTTCCCCCGATACGCGCACGCGGAGCACTGGCTGGCCGCCGACACCGGAACCCGTCCGGACGTCTTCGTGTGCCGCTTCGACGGGGCGCTGGTCGACGGCCGGTTCCGCATTATGGAGACCAACACGGCCTGCCCGGGAGGCGTGATCCAGAACGGCATCGTCCACCGCCGCTGGGCGCAGGCGGTGAGCGAAGAACTGGGCCTGGATCTGACGCCGTTCACCGATCCGCCCCAGGCGCAGGACACTGGGCTGTTCGTTCGCCGTCTGGTCGCACTGCACGAACGGAAGACCGGCCGGTTCCCTGAGTCGGCGGCTGTGGTCCAGTTGCGCGGCAAGTACGCCAACGAGGTCGACTGGATCAGCGAGGGGCTGACCGCCGCCGGGGTGGAGACCGAGATCGCCGACGCCCGCTCCTTCGTGCGCTCCCGCGAGGGCACTGTCCTCCTGAACGGGCGACGCATCGACCTCGCTTACAACAAGCTCGACCAGGTCGACCTCATCCGTACGCCGGAGGCCGTCGCCTACCTCGACGCAGCGGCGGCTGGTGACGTCACCTTCGTCAACGGGTTGCTGGCCCAATGCGTCCTCAACGACAAGTCGGTTCTCGCCCTGCTCACGGACGAGCGGTTCAGGACGCTGTTCGGCCCAGCGGAGCAGGATGTGATCGACCGGCACATACCGTGGACCCGCCGCGTCTCGTCCGGCGCGACGACCGTTCCGGACGGAACACGACACGACCTGGCCGCCTACCTCCGCAAGGACCGTGCCCGGCTGATCATGAAACCGGCCGACAAGACCCGTGGCGAGGGCGTCGTGGTCGGACCGTTCACCGACCAACCCGTGTGGGAGGCGGCCCTCGACACCGCGCTGGCGGCGCCGGACACCTACGTTGTCCAGCGCTATCTCCCTTTGGCGGCAAGCGATTTGCGCCCGTACTCGGGCGGGCGCCGCTGCCGGATGGCGCACGGCATCGACACCTACCTCTTCGACGGGGACTTCGCTGCGTTCCAGTGCCGGGCTTCATTGGACCCCGTGGTCAACATCGGCAGGCGGGAGATGCTGCTGCCGGTGGTCGTGGAGGAGGCCCGCGCATGACGCCGACGGCGCCGGTCTGGCTGCTGGACCGATCCGGAACGCCCTCCTGGGAGATGGCCCGGCTGACACAGCAGCTTGCCGGCCTGGGCATCGAGGCGGCGCCCGTCGACTGGCGGGCACTGGAGCCCGGGGCAGGCAGTGTGCGCCTGCCGTCCGCGCCTGCCTTGGTGCTGGTGCAGTCCCGCGTGGCTACCCGCCACACCGGTGGTGATCTGGCCCTCCTCTACGACTGGCTCGACCACCTGACGGATGGCGGCAGCCGCGTGGTCAACCGGGTGGCGGACATGCGCCGCTGCCGCAACAAGGTGCGGCAGGCCGCGACGCTGGAGGCTGCGGGCTTGCCCGTACCCGAGACCCGGGTCGTCGGAACACTGGGCGCTGTCGAGGAGTGCCTCGCGGAGTGGGGCGAGGTGGTGCTCAAACCGGTGATCGGCCACGCCTCCATCGACATGACGCATCTGCGCGCTCACGGTCCGAGCGGCACGGAGGCCGATCTCCTCGGCCTGCGCGAGGAGATCGTCGTATGGCATCTGCTCCAGGAGCGGAAAGTCTTGTGTGCACAGCCCTTCGTCCCGAATCCGGGCCGCGACGTACGGGTCACCGTCGTCGGCCGGACCGTTGTCGCGTGCGTGTATCAACACAGCACCGCACCCGACAAACGGGTACGCCACCATCTGTACCCCATCCGCTGGGAGCAGGTCGAACTCACCGCGCGGATCCGGGACATCAGCGTGCGTGCTGTCGCCGCGCTCGGCCTCGATCTGGCGTCGATCGACCTGGTGGAGGGACCGGACGGTCCGGTCGTCATCGAAGTCAACGAGGGCATCTCGACGTGGCGGCGCATCGAGGAGTCCTACGGCGGCCTGACATCGGCCGGGATGACCCGCGTGATCGCGGACCACCTCGCAGGGCTCCTCGACTCCGCGGCGGTCTAGAAGATTTTCGAGGTTCTTTCCCTGAGCCGGCGTTTGTTCGGATGAGGGGTGGCACTGCCGGCGCTTCGGCTGCACCACGTGGTTGCGGCCGCCGGCCTTCGCTGCCTTCTTCGCACGGACGGCCATTTCCACGAGCTCGCCGAGGTGGTTGCCGTGTGCCGGGCTGGAGACGACGCCGACGGCGATGGTGCAGGGGGGCGTGTCGCGGCCGAGTCGCGGGCTTTCGGTGGGAGCGTGCAGAAACTGCTGTCCACTGTCGACGAGCAATGACCAGCCGCCGTGCGGCCGGATGGCCGGCCAGCTGGTCGCCGCACGGTCTCGCACCGCCGCTGCCATTCGGCGGTCGCGGAGGTGCGAACCTGATCCGGCTCGCAGCCGCCGCGTAGACGGGCGACCCGGGGAGGTGCAGCGAATTCGGCCGGGCGGGAGGTCCCCAGCCCTGCCGGGCCCCGGTCTTCTGTCGAGCGCGCTGTCCCGTCGTTCCGCGGTGCGCCAGCTCAGCGATCGTCGGCGGTCCGGGCGCAACGAAGCCCTTTAGTGAGGTCTACGCCCATGTCTCGCAAGATGTCTACCGCCTCGGGTATCGGATGGACGCCTGCCGCGCGCCTGACTCGCTCCGCCAAGGTGAAGTCGCGCGCTTCCAGGATGGCTCGCGGGGTGATTCGCTGGTTGCAGCGGTAGTGGTTCCAGACAACCAGGTCGCCGTTCGGTTGGATACGGAACAGATCGGGGTTTCGCCACACCAGGAGGACCCAGCCCTTCGCGGTGCCGTGCGCCCAAGCTGCCACCCGGGTTGTCTGCGCTGCGGCGACGGCCGCCAGCGCGACGAACACCGGGCTCGGCCAGTCCCCCAGGACGTGGATCACCGCTGGGTGGTCCGCGTGGGCGACCCGGCCCTGCTCCTCCAGAGCGGACAACGCGTCGTTGACAGGGTCGGCTTGGACGACCTTCTCGGCGACCGCGTACACCGCGCCGGGGCTCAAAGCGGTTCCGAAGTGCTTCTCGAGTTCGGAACTGTACTCGGCGACGATGTCGGCGTCCATCGCAGGCAACAGGTGCTCGACGGCGCGGGCCACTGCCGCATACCGCAACGCGTTTTCGCTGCCGTGGTCGTAGCTCGGAACGCACCAGCGCAACAAGGCCAGACCCACCGCGGCGATGCTGGCCATCTGGGCCTCCGCCTCCGGGGGCGGGTCTTCGGCTTGCTGAAAGTCCACGAGCAGGTCGGCCACGAGCGGGAACCAGGAGTCGTCGTCCCACACCTCCATGGCGATCAGGGTGAACATCATGCGGACGGGCAGCAACCGGTCGACCGTGGCGATCACGTCCTGAGTCGCGGCCAGCTTCAGTGCCCACCGGCGCAGTGTGCGCCGCTGCTTCTCGGCGAGTCCCTGTGGTGGGCCATCGGGATCGTTCTGGACGGCGTCGACGGACTCGGCGGTCTCCTCCTCCAGGCCGGCTTCGGTCTCGTCGGCGTCCAAGTCCTCCGACCAGATCCCGGTGTCGACGCGGTCGTCTCGCTTGCGGGCCAGTGCGAGGTCGACCAGCGTCACACCGAGCCGGTCGTCGGCGATAGCGACCTCCTTCTGCCAGGCGGCCTGGGTGTGCAGCGAGGCCGTGGACGCGCGAAGTTCGCGCATCGCGCGACGCAACGCTGCGAGGTCCTCCAGGAACCGCTCGGCCAAGGTGCTGTTGGCGATCAGGTCGGTCAGGGTCGGCGGTTGCCTGACTGGGCTGGTTGTTACCGTCCGCGTGGCGCGGGCCAGGTCGAGGACCGGAACGAACGGGCCGGCGACGGCTTCGGCGTCGACGAGCCGCACGTGGCTGCCGGGCGTGCAGTCGCGCTCGACCATGACCTCCAGCGTGCCAGGTCCGACTTCGGCGATGGCCGTCCAGTCGTCCGGCGGGCGGCTGATATCGGACAACTCCAGCCTGCCGGTGCGGTTCAGGGCCGAAACCAGCTGGACGTGGAGTGCACCGTCGACGAGGGTCGCGCCGAGCAGACGCGGCCCTGGCGCCGGTGCGGGCAACGAGATTCGGGCGGGCTGCACCGCTCTCGCCGGCACAGGCGAGAAGTGCGGCATCAACGTCGCCTCCACCGTGCTCAGCACGGCCAGCTCGCAGTTTCCGCCCGCACCGGTCACGCGTCGCAGGGCCGCTGACGAGAGGTTCGCACTGCCGGTCAAGGCGAACGTCTGGTCCTCCACTGTCCATTCGATCAGCTTGCCGTGGCGGTATCGCGGCTCCAGGTCCGCGACCAGCGTGCCACCGGTGTCGATGATCAGCTCTTCCAACGCGGGCGCGTCGACCACGGTGCGGCCGGGCTGGTACGCGACAGTGAAGTGCCTGGGGCGCATGCGTTCCACGAGGGCGTGGAGCGCGGCGGCACCCCGGTCGTGGAAAGGAGCTGACACCCGCAGGTGATCGACCGGGCCTTCGGGAAGTTGTCCCAGCAGAGGCTCGTGGAGATTGTCGAGCACGGAAGGGCTGTTCGCCGTGACCGGGAAGGTCTCCAGTTGATCGGCGGCGCTGCGCAGAGCTTCGATCACGCCGCGCGAGAAACGGACGTGGCCGGGAAGAGCGCGCATCCACGCGGAAACGCTGTGGACAGCGGCGGGGACGCCTTCCGTGCCGCCTCGGAGGACTGTCCACAGCTCGGCGTTGTCCTGCCACCCGGCGAGTGTCGTGTTGCCGGACCCGACCGCGACCAGGCACTCCCGGTCGCCGGCCAGCACGATGACCTTGGGGTGGAAGGCGCCGGAGGTGACCGCCAAGCCCGCCAGGTAGGCGCGGCCGGCCTGCCGCACGGCACGGGGGTCCGGTCTGGCCGCGCCGGCGTCCCCGACGACCGTGACGCGTGAGCCCAGACCGCGGACCAGACCGAGCACCTGGGACTCGAAGAAGCCCAGGTCGAGTGTGTAGCTGAGGAAGATCGCGTGGTTGAGGCGCCAGCGGCCGCGTTCGGCCTGCAGGATCCAGGTCAGCGGCGAAGCCGCGCCCTCGCGAACGTTGCCGGCGATCGTGTGCTCGTCAGACAAGGAGATCACGTCCCAGGGCGGTGACCGTGATCCTGCCGCCGACGTCGGCGAAGACGCCGGACCCCACGAGCACGTTGCCCAGCTGAGCCAGCCGCAGGCTCACCCGTCCACGCCCCTCTGCACCGGTCTTGTAGAGCCAACCACCGTCGAGCGAACGGACGCGGCCGGGAAACCACAGAGTCCCGTCTGCCTTCCGGCGGGTCTTCATGAGCGCAACCCGCTCGCTCCGGGCGAGCAGCTGTCTGACCAGACGGTCCGCGAACGCGTGCAGGGAGTGCGATCGCTGCGCGTCCAGGTTCGCGGCCAGCCAGGCGGGCGTCAGTTCGTGGTCGGGGCTGCCTGCGAACACCTTTCGGATTTCACCGGTGAGCTCCGAGACTCGGGCCGCGTTGGCGCACAGCACACGCAAGTCCGCCGCGGGGGCGCCGTAGCCGTCATACAGGCTGACCTCAGCGGGTGCGGGCGCACCATCGGGTCCGGTGGTAGAGGGAAGCTCGGACAACCAGGCGCCCACGGTGCCTGCCGGCAACTCGGCAAGGAGCGCGGCCACCACGTCATCGATGTGGGTCACGTCGACCACCTGGTCGACCAGCCACGCCCAGAGCCGCCGCCACGCCGAGACAGCGTGATTGCGGAGGGTGACACCACGCCACCGGTGTGCGACCGGGCTGGCTGCCGCAACGGTGTCGGTGCTGAGGAAGACACCGAAGGCGAGGATGTCCGTCACCTGCTCGGTGAGGTTCCGGATGTCGTGGGTGTCGACGATCCGCGCCAGCAGCCGGATCGTTTCCCGCCGGGACAAGGTGGCCTCGTCCTCGGCGATGCGCTCATCCTTGCCACACAACAGCCGCGCCAGCCATCGACCGTCGGGCCGTCCCGGCCCGGCGCAGATGCAGAGGCCGGTGTCTTGAGCTAGATCCGACAAGGTGAGTTCGTCTTCGCGGGCCAGGTCCAGCAACCTGCCGATACCGCCGCGGACCGCGACGTCGTCGTACGTTTCTCCGGGACCTCTTGTTTGATCAAGCACGCCGAGCGTCACCTCGGAACCGAGGTATGCGCCGGAGAATCCCCAGGAGTTCCTGGCGTAGCCGCCGACAGCGGACGCCTCTTCCATGACGAGCGTCCCGCCGCGGAGGCGCTGCGCCAGTGAATCGGTGCCGTGCGCCCGGCCTGTCGGCGAGTCGTGTCCACCGTGGTGGACGAAGGAGACCGCCGCCGCCGCGACTTCCGTCCGTCGAAGCAGATCCGTGGTCGCGTCCTTGTCGAGCCCTCTCGCCTGAGCCTCGGCCATCACCATGCCGTGGATCGCGAAGTACCGCGCATGCGGTGTCACGGTCGTCACCCCGGGCACCAACTGCGCTGCCTGCGCCATCACTGGCTGCTCGACAGCCAACGGGTACTTCCCGGCACCGGCGCCCAAACCAACGGCGCTCCACGCCGGCCCGTCGACTCCCACCCGATCCCCTTCCACTTTCGGAGGTGATCGCGCGACGAGCTGGAATTGTTGCTTGCTGCAGGTCAGAGCGGTCTCCGTACGCCACCAGGCTATAGGCGTGCCCGGGCTGGGTCTGGCGTCCATCGACCTGGTGGAGGGGGCTAGGGAGAGGTCCGCGAGGTGGTGCGGCGCGCACGTACCCGGCGGTGGCTCCAGGCCAGCAGGCCGAGCAGGACGAGGCCGGACAGGATCAGGCTCGATCCGGTGCTCCACCCGCTCAGCGGCAGCGATCGCACGAAACCCCAGACCAGCCCCGCAGTGATGAGCAGCAGTCCGGCGGTCACGGAGCCCGCGATCCGCAGCGGTGAGGACACGCTGTCCTCGGCGGCCTTCATCGCTCGCGAGCGCACCGGGTCGACGTAGCGTTCCAGCGCGGGGAACTCCGAGGCCAGCACGACCAGCCCCGCGAGCACCAGCAGCAGCCCGGGGCCGGGAAGCACCAGCAGCAGCACCCCGACACCGAGAAGCAGGACGCCTGCCACGGCGATGACCGCTCGTTTCATCCGTCGTCAGCTCCCTGGCCCTGGTTGTCCCGGTCGGGTGCCAGTCTGCCCCAGTTCACCCGGCGACGCCCGTTCTGGCGCCCAGTTGTCCCGTGTGGACAGCGGTGCGGTCACCGGGCCGCGCGGAACGCCTCCTCCGCTTCGTCGATCGCCGCGAGCTGGGCGATGATCTCCCCGGAGGAGGATTCGCCGACGTGCGGTCGAGGATCGCGTCGCGGAGTGGTCGGAGTGGGCCGGTGCGTGGTGGAAGAGCCGGCCGAGCACGCAGGCCTGCTGCACCTGCCGGGCGGTGTGCGGTTTGCGCGGTGCTTCGAAAGCGTCGAGCGCGGCACGCACCGCGGCGTAGTCGGACAGGTCGGCCCCGGCCAGGCGGCGGCCGAGGAAGTAGCCGTCCTCGGTGGCCATGCCCGCGCCGTAGGCGGCGTAGGGGCTCGTGGCGTGTGCGGCGTCCCCGACGAGGGTGGCCCGGCGCTTCGACCACTGCCGGAGCGGTGTGCGGCGCGCGGGTCGCCGGTGAACCCGGTGCGGGCGTCGTGCGCGCCGAGGACCCACCACTGGAACCCGTCGCGGCCCTTGTCGGGGATGGACGTCCAGCTGCCCTGCACGGTGCGCCCGTGCGAGACGATGCACAGCCCGCGCTGGGCGGTGACGCCCTCGTCGCAGGGCGGCGGCCATGCCGGCCGGGCCGGCGCCGATGACGGGGCCCGGCCGCGCCTGGTCGGGGTGGCGCTCATGGTGATCTCCTCGTCGAGATGTGCGGGCGGGTTCGTTGGACGCCGCGGGTCAGGAGCTGGGGACTTCGTGGACGGCCACGGCCGGTTCGCCGTCGATCAGGTCGCCGATCCGGGCCAGGAACGCCTGGGTGTGGGGGAGCGTCAGGTGCGCGTCGAGGTCACCGGTTTCCCCCCGTCGCCCGGGCCGGGCACGAGCACTTCCGATCACGATCAGCACGCGTGGTGAATGCATCCGGGCCGGCCGGTGATCCGTCCGCCGAGTCGCTGGCCGTCCGGCCGCCGCTGCAGCGCCGGCTCGTGATCCACCTCAGGCCGCGGTCAGGGCTGGTCGAGCGCCAGGTAGAGGTCCACGCGGTCGGCGAACCGGGTCAGGTCGCGGCGGGTCAGTTCGCCGATCTTGCCGATCCGGTACCGCAGCGTGTTGACGTGCACGTGCAGCTCCGCCGCGGTCTGGGCCCACGAGCCGGAGTTGTCCAGGAACACCCGCAGGGTGTGGACCAGCTCCGACCGGTGCTCCTCGTCGTAGGCGAGGAGCGGGCCGAGGACCCGGGCGCGGAACGAGCGGCGCAGCTCGCCCGGGACGGCGGCCAGCAACAGCAGGTGTGAGGCCACCTCGTCACCGGCCACGACCTTCGCCCGCGCCTCCGACAGCTCCGCGAGCCGGCGGGCCTGCCGGGCCTCCTGCACCGCCGCGCGCAGGCCTCCCGAGTCGGGCGCGTGGCTGATCCCCACGGCCAGCCCGGCGGAGCCCAGCGCCGGTTCGATGACGCCCACCGCGTCGCGCACCGCGGCGGCCAGCGTGTCGTCCTCGCCCGGTGCGCAGCCCGCCAGCAGCCCGAACACCTCGCCGTCCACCACCCCGACCAGCGTGGCGGACTGCACCGGCGCCACCAGCTCCTCGGCGATCACCGACGCCAGCCCCGGCCCGCCGCCGCGCACCCGCACCGACAGCGCGGCGATCGGCTCGGCGGGCCGGAACTCCGCGGCCGCCAGCCGGGAGTCGATCTCCGCCTGGGTGCCGTGCTCGGACAGTGCCAGCCGCAGCAACGGCTCGGCCGCCCGGTTCTCGATGCGCTTGGCGTCGTCCAACCGGGACCGTTCGACGCCGACCAGCGTCGCGAACTCCGTCGCGATCTCGTGCCGGTCCCGCTCCCACGACCGGTGGTCCCCGGCCACCACGAGGAACCAGCTCGCCACCCGGTGACCGGCCTTGCTCGCCGCGGGCAGCAGCGACACCGGCCCGCCCGGGCGGGACACCACCCGGGGCAGCCGGTCCGCCAGCAGGAACCGGCGGGCCAGCGCGGTCGGATCCGCCAGCTCCCCGGTGCCGGCCACCACCCGGCCGGTCGAGGTCAGCACCCAGCAGCCGGCGCCCAGCTCCGCCGCCCCCGCCTCGACCAGCGCCGTCAGCCCGCCGCCCCCGGCCACGGCGTTGACCAGCCGCCGGTGCCGGTCCAGCGCCTGCCCGCTCGCCCCGCTGCCCGCCCGTTCGGCCGCCAGGCCCAGGATCGCCCGCTCGGAGATCGTGGCGAACGAGACGGTGACCGGCACCTCGAACAACGGCAGCCGGTGCGTGCGGCACGCGTTGACCACGTAGTCCGGCACCGGCCCGCCCACCTCGGCGGTACCGGCGCCCAGCGCCACCACACCCGCCTCGGCCAGGCCGCCGATGAACGCGTCGGCGTCGGCCTGGCCCTGCAGCCACTGCATGCTGGACAGCACCAGCTCACCGCCGTAGAGGTAGCGGCGGGGGTCGCGCAGCGTCGCGGTGAGCACCCGCGTGAACTCGCGATCCACCTGGTCCTCGCCGGCCAACAGGGTCAGCCCGAGGTCGGCGATGTCCAGCAGGGCGTGCAGCCGCACGATGTGGCCTCCCGATCGTCGGACCGCCACTGTGTCCCCGCGGCGGCGCGTCGTCACTTGGAGGAAAGCACAAAAACCGGCCCGTGGGGACCGTCACCTTTCGGCGATTCCGCCGCTGGCCGCTGCCGGACCCCGGAGTGTGTACTGCTTCACAGTTCAGCCGGAGCAGACGAGGAGGTGGCCGGTGCTCCAGCAATTCCACGCACTGCCGGCCGAGGAGGCCGAGCGTGAGCTGCGGGCCTGCTGCGCCGCGCGGGACTGGGCCGCGCAGGTCGCGGCCGGCCGCCCCTACGCCGACGTGGACGCGGTGTGCGCGGCGGCCGACGCGGCCCTGGCCGATCTGGACTGGGCGGGGATCACCGAGGCGCTGGCCGCGCACCCCCGCATCGGCGACCGGGCCGGCGGCACCGGCCGGGAGGCGGCGTGGTCGCGCCAGGAGCAGGAGGCCGCGGCCACCGGCGACGAGGCGGTCCGGCGGGAACTCGCCGAGGCGAACGCGGAGTACGAGCGCCGCTTCGGCCGGGTGTTCCTGATCTGCGCCGCCGGGCTGCCCGCCGCGACGATCCTCGGCCGGCTGCGCGAGCGGCTGGGCCACGACGAGGAGACCGAACGGGCCGTGGTGCGCGAGGAGCTGCGCGAGATCGTGCGGCTCCGCGTGCGCCGGTGGCTGGCAGGGGAGACGCGATGAGCCTGTCCACGCACGTCCTCGACGCCGCGCGGGGCCGGCCCGCGGCGGGTGTCGTGGTGCGGCTGGAGCGGCACGACGGTCAGGGCTGGGACCTGCTGGCCGAGGCCCGCACCGACGACGACGGCCGCATCCGCGGCTGGCGCACCGGTCCCGGCACGCACCGGCTGGTGTTCGACACCGGCGGCTACCTCGGCCCGGACGCCTTCTACCCGGAGGCGGTGGTGACCTTCCGGGTCGGCGACCCGGACGAGCACTACCACGTCCCGCTCCTGCTGAGCCCCTTCGCCTTCTCCACCTACCGCGGCAGTTAGACCACAAAGGAGTGTCAGGACAACCATGGGCATCGTTCTCGGCGACAACCAGTACGGCAAGGCGGAGGTCCGGGTCGTGCGGCTCGACCGCGACGGTGAGCGGCACGCCGTCACCGACCTCAACGTCAGCACCACCCTCTCCGGCGACCTGGCCGACACCCACCTCACCGGGGCCAACGACAAGGTGCTGGCCACCGACACGCAGAAGAACACGGTGTTCGCCTTCGCCAGGGACGGGATCGGCGAGATCGAGGACTTCGGCCTGCGGCTGGCGCGGCACTTCGTCGCCACGCAGCCGAGCATCCACCGCGCCCGGGTGGCGATCGAGCGGTTCCCGTGGGCGCGCCTCGACGTCGGCGGTGTCCCGGCCGCGCACTCGTTCGCCCGGTCCGCCGAGGGCACCCGGCTGGCGGTGGTGCACCACGACGGTGAGCGGTCCTGGGTCACCGGCGGCATCCGCGACCTGACCGTGCTCAACTCCACCGACTCGGAGTTCTGGGGTTTCCCCCGCGACCGCTACACCACGCTGGCCGAGACCAAGGACCGCATCCTCGCCACCGCGGTGGCCGCGAGCTGGCGGTTCGGCCGCACCGAGGACGTCGACTGGGCGGGCGCCTACACGACCGCGCGGGCCGCTCTGCTGACCGCCTTCGCCGACACCTACAGCTACTCCCTGCAGCAGACCCTCTACGCGATGGGCGCGCGGGTCCTGGAGCACGTGCCGGAGATCGTCGAGGTGCGGCTGTCGCTGCCGAACAAGCACCACTTCCTCAGCGACCTGTCCGCCTTCGGCCTGGACAACCCGGACGAGGTCTACTACGCCGCCGACCGCCCCTACGGGCTGATCGAGGGGACCGTCCTGCGCGACGACGCCCCCGAACCCGGACTGGCCTGGAGCTGAAGGAGCACCGCGATGGACTTCCTGCGACCGTCCTCGCTCGCCGAGGCGCTGGCCGCGAAGGCCGAACATCCCGGGGCGGTACCGATCGCCGGCGGCACCGACGTCATGGTCGAGATCAACTTCGACCACCGGCGCCCGGACGCGCTGCTCGACCTCGGCCGCGTTCCGGAGCTGGCCGAGCACGGCACCGCCGACGGCCGGATCCGGCTGGGGGCGAGCGTCCCGTACACCCGCATCATCACCGAGCTCGGTCACGTGCTGCCGGGGCTCGCGATGGCGTCGCGCACGGTGGGCTCACCGCAGATCCGCAACCGCGGCGGCGTCGGCGGCAACCTGGGCTCGGCCTCCCGGCCGGCGACGCGCACCCGGCGCTGCTCGCCGCGGGCGCAGAGGTGGAGATCGCCTCGGTGCGCGGCACCCGGACCGTGGCGGCGGCCGACTTCTACACCGGGGTCAAGCGCAACGTCCTGGAGCCCGACGAGCTGATCACCGCCGTGCACCTGGCCCCGGCCACCGGTCCCCAGCAGTTCAGCAAGGTCGGCACCCGCAACGCGATGGTGATCGCGGTGTGCGCGTTCGGCCTCGCGCTGCACCCGGAGCAGCGGCGGGCCGGCACCGGGCTCGGCTCGGCCGCCCCGACCCCGCGCCGGGCCCCGGACGCGGAGGAGTTCCTCGCCGGCGAACTGGACTGGGAGAAGCCGAAACCACTGTCCGACGCGGTGCTGCGCCGTTTCGGGGAGCTGGTCGCCGCGGCGGCCGCCCCCATCGACGACGTCCGGGGCACCGCGAACTACCGCCGGCACGCGCTGGCGGTGCTGGCCCGCCGCACGCTCGGCTGGGCCTGGACCGACTACACGCGAGGGAGCTGGACCGCATGCGCCTGAACGTCACCGTCAACGGCGAGCACCGCCAGGCCGACGACGTCTGGGAGGGGGAGAGCCTGCTGTACGTGCTGCGTGAGCGGCTGGGCCTGCCCGGCTCGAAGAACGCCTGCGAACAGGGCGAATGCGGGTCCTGCACGGTGTACCTGGACGGGGTGCCGGCGTGTGCCTGCCTGGTCGCCGCCGGGCAGGCGGAGGGCCGCGCGGTGCGCACCGTCGAAGGGCTCGCCGAGGGCGACGCGCTCGACGAGGTGCAGCGGTCCTTTGTGGAGCGTGGCGCGGTGCAGTGCGGGTTCTGCACGCCGGGCCTGATCGTCGCCGCGCACGACCTGATCGAGCGCACCGGCTCGCCCGGTGACGCCGAGATCCGCGAGGCGCTGGCCGGGAACCTGTGCCGCTGCACCGGTTACGAGAAGATCCTGGACGCCGTCCGCCTCGCCGCCGAGCGCACGGCCGCCGCGAAGGAGGCCGCGCGGTGACCAAGCCGGCACCGGCCCGCTTCCCGCAGGACCTCACCGACGCCGTCACGGGCGGCGTCGGGGACAGCCCGCTGCGCCCGGACGGCAGGCTGAAGGTCACCGGCCAGTACGCGTACTCGTCCGACCTGTGGCACGAGGACATGCTGTGGGGCGCGACGCTGCGCAGCCCGCACCCGCACGCCCGCATCCGCTCGCTCGACTACAGCGCGGCGCTGGCCCACCCCGGCGTGCACGCCGTGCTGACCCACGAGGACGTGCCGGGCGAAAACGTCTACGGCCTCAAGTACGCCGACACCCCGGTGCTGGCCGCCGACCGGGTCCGCTGCCAGGGGGAACCGGTCGCGCTGGTGGCGGCCGACCACCCGGAGATCGCGCGCCGGGCGCTGAAGAAGATCAAGGTGGACTACGAAGTCCTGGAGCCGATCACCGATCCGGAGCGGGCCGCGCACGACGAGGACTTGCCGGCGCTGCACCCCGACGGCAACCTGGTGCGCTACCAGCGGATCGTCAAGGGCGACCCGGACGCGACCGCCGACGTGGTGGTGTCCGGCGTGTACGAGATCGGCATGCAGGACCAGGCGTTCCTCGGCCCGGAGTCCGGGCTCGCGGTGCCCGACGGCGACGGCGGGGTCGACCTGTACCTGGCGACCCAGTGGCTGCACGTCGACCAGCGGCAGACCGCGCACGCGCTGGGCCTGCCGCTGGAGAAGGTGCGCCTGACCCTGTCCGGCGTCGGCGGCGCGTTCGGCGGCCGCGAGGACCTGTCGATGCAGATCCACGCCTGCATGCTCGCGCTGCGCACCGGCCGCCCGGTGAAGATGTCCTACCACCGCGAGGAGTCGTTCTTCGGCCACGTGCACCGGCACCCGGCGAAGATGTACTACGAGCACGGCGCGACCCGCGACGGGAAGCTGGTCTACGTGCGGGCGCGGCTGTACTTCGACGGCGGACCGTACGCCTCGAAGACGCCGGTGGTCGTCGGCAACGGCACCACGCTGGGCGCCGGGCCGTACGTGGTGCCCAACGCCCGCATCGAGGGCTGGGGCGTGCGCACCAACAACCCCACCTGCGGGGCGATGCGCGGGCTCGGCGCGGTGCAGCCGACCTTCGCCTACGAGTCGCAAATGGACAAGCTCGCCACCGCGCTGGGCATGGACCCGGCGGAGCTGCGCATCCGCAACGCGATGAAAGAGGGCGACACCGGGGTCACCGGGCAGGTCGCGGATTTCCCGGTGGCGGTGGCCGAGCTGGTCCGCCGGGTGCGCGACATGCCGCTGCCGCCGGAGCGCACCGGTCCCGCGGACATCCGGGAGCTGCCCGGTGGCGCGTCCAACACCACCCACGGCGAAGGGGTGGTCCGCGGCATCGGCTACGGCGTGACCATCAAGAACGTCTCCTACGCCGAGGGTCTCGACGACTACTCCACCGCCCGCGTGCGGCTGGAGGTGGCCGGCGGGGAACCGGTGGCGCTGGTGCACACCGCGGCCGCCGAGGTCGGCCAGGGCCTGGTCACCGTGCAGCAGCAGATCGCCAGGACCGAGCTGGGCGTGCAGCGGGTGACGATCCACCCGAACGACACCTCCGTCGGCGACGCCGGGTCCAGCTCGGCGTCCCGGCAGACCTACGTCACCGGCGGCGCGGTCCGCAACGCCTGCCGCGCCGTGGCGGAGTCCGTGTGCGCGCTCGCGGCGAGCAAGTCCGGCCGTCCCGCCGAGGGGCTGACGCTGTCCGGCGGCAAGATCGTCGACGGCCGGGGCGAGGTGATCGCCGACCTGGTGGACGTCCTGGGCACCGACGCCGTCGAGGAGACCCGGGAGTTCCACCACCGGCCCACCGTCCCGCTCGACCCGGAGACCGGCCAGGGCGACGCGCACGTGCAGTGGGCGTTCTCCGCGCACCGGGCCGTCGTGGACGTGGACACCGAGCTGGGCCTGGTCAAGGTCGTGCAGCTGGACTGCGCCCAGGACGTCGGCAAGGCGATCAACCCGGACGCGGTGATCGGCCAGATCCAGGGCGGCTCGGCGCAGGGCCTCGGGCTCGCCGTGATGGAGGAGATCCAGGTCTCCGGCGGCAAGGTGCGCAACCCGTCGTTCACCGACTACCTCATCCCGACCACCCTCGACATGCCCCCGATGCGCATCGAGATCGTCGAGCGGGCCGACCCGCACGCCCCCTACGGCGTGCGCGGGGTCGGGGAACCGCCCACGATCTCCGCGACCCCGGCGATCGCCAACGCGATCCGCGACGCCACGGGACTGGAACTGCCCCGGGTCCCGATCCGGCCGGAACACCTCACCGGCACCTGAGGAACACCACCACCACGAAAACCCCGTGCCCGGCACGGGGGAGGGAGTGCACGCGTGACCGCGATCGTCAGTGTGGAGAAGGAATGGCTGGCCAGGGCCGTCGAGCTGGCCACCGACAACGTCGCCGCCGGCGGCGGGCCGTTCGGCGCCGTGGTCGTCCGCGACGGCGAGATCGTCGCCACCGGGACCAACCAGGTCACCCCGGCGCTGGACCCGACCGCGCACGCCGAGGTCGTCGCGATCCGGGCGGCCTGCCAGGCGCTGGGCGACTTCAAGCTCACCGGCTGCGTGCTGGTGTCGTCCTGCGAACCGTGCCCGATGTGCCTGGCCTCGGCCCTGTGGGCCCGCCTGGACCGGGTGGTCTACGCCGCCGACCGGCACGACGCCGCCCGCGCCGGCTTCGACGACCGCGCGTTCTACGAGCTGTTCGACCGGCCGCGGGAGTCGTGGACCGTCCCCGTCTCCCGGCTGTCCGAAGTGGACGGATTCGTGCCGTTCGCGGCCTGGCTGGACCGGCCCGACCGCATCGAGTACTGACCCCCCGGCCCGGGAACCCGGGACCGGGAACCGAGTACGGCTTGTCACCGGCGACGAGCGCCCCTCACCGGGCCCCTCGGCGGTGCTGACCGGAGCACCAGAAAAACCCCAATCGTCCCGCTCACCAGGCCCCGCGGCGCCCAGCCGCGGCGGCCCGGCCGAGCACACCCACCGGCAAGGGGAGGACGCCATGACCCAGGCCCCCAGCGACGACCGCGTCGCACCAGCACCCACCGTACCCCGCAGGACGGCGCTCGACCGCTTCTTCGACCTCACCGGCAGGCGGACCACCGTCGGCCGCGAGGTCCGCGGCGGGATCACCACGTTCGTCGCGATGGCCTACATCGTGCTGCTCAACCCGCTCATCCTCGGCGCGTCGGCGGACATCACCGGCGCGAAGCTGAGCGCGGCCCAGGTCACCACGGCGACCGCGCTGGCCGCCGCGGTGACGACCATCCTCATGGGACTGGTCGGCAACGCCCCGCTGGCGCTGGCCGCCGGGCTGGGCATCAACGGCATCGTGGCCTTCCAGATGGCCCCGGCGATGACCTGGGCGCAGGCGTTCGGCCTGGTCGTGCTGGAGGGCGTGTGCATCGTCCTGATGGCCGTCAGCGGGGTGCGGGAACGCATCATGAACGGCATCCCGCCGGCGTTGAAGACGGCCATCACGGTCGGCATCGGGCTCTACATCGCGCTCGTCGGGTTCGTCAGCGCCGGGTTCGTCACGCGCGTCCCGGACGTCGCGGGCTCGTCCGTCCCGGTCCAGCTGGGCCTGAGCGGGCACCTCGCCGGCTGGCCGATCGCGGTGTTCTGCCTGGGCCTGCTGCTGATGGTGGTCCTGGTGTCGCGCAAGGTCCCGGGCGCGGTGCTGATCGGCATCGCGGTCACCACGGTGTTCGCGATCGTGCTGCACGACGGGTTCGGCGTGGGCGGCTGGGGCCGCACCGAGCCGACACTGCCCAGCCAGGTGCTCGCCGCGCCGGACTTCGGGCTGTTCGGGGACGTCGACCTGTTCGGCGGGTTCGTCTCCGCCGGGCCGGTCACCGCGACGGTGTTCCTGTTCACGCTCGTGCTGTCCGGGTTCTTCGACGCGATGGGCACCATCACCAGCGTCTCCGACGAGGCCGGGCTGTCCCGCGACGGCAAGGTGCCCGGCATGGGCCGGATCCTGCTGGTGGACGGGGCGGGCGCGATCGCGGGCGGAGTCACCGGGTCGTCGCCGAACACGGTGTTCCTGGAGTCCGCCGCCGGTGTCGGCGAGGGGGCCCGCACCGGGCTGGCCAGCGT
This sequence comes from Amycolatopsis thermalba, assembly GCF_023376025.1. NCBI lineage: Bacteria > Bacillati > Actinomycetota > Actinomycetes > Pseudonocardiales > Pseudonocardiaceae > Amycolatopsis > Amycolatopsis thermalba. Next base: position 4,595,278 of record NZ_CP091196.1, on the reverse strand, counting down.
GGTGACCGGGCTGTTGTTCGGGGCGACCCTGCTGTTCACCCCGCTGGCCGGGGTGGTCCCGGCGCAGGCCGCGGCACCGGCGCTGGTCGTGATCGGCGGGATGATGGTGTCGCAGATCCGGCGCGTCCCCTGGCACGACACGGATTTCACCATCCCGGTGTTCCTCACCGCCGCGGTCATCCCGTTCACGTACTCGATCACCAACGGCGTGGGCGCCGGGCTGGTGTCCTACGTCGTCATCCGCATCGGCAAGGGCCGCTGGCCCGGCTGGCTGCTCACCGGGCTGGCCCTGGTGTTCACCGTCTACTTCGGAATCACCGGTGTCGAGAAGCTCTTCGGCTGAAGGAGACAGACATGGCGTTGATGTTCCTCAACGGCGGGGCCATGCGTGGCGAGCCGTTGCACCACCTGCTCGGCGGCGCCCCGCTGGTCGCCGCGACCACCACCGCGCCCAAGTACCGCTTCTACTCCGTCGGCGGTCAGTGCCCGGCGCTGTTCCCGGTCTCGCACGGCGGGGCGGCCATCGCGGGCGAGGTCTACGACGTGCCGATGGACGTGCTGCGCGACCGGGTGCTGCCGTCCGAACCGCACGAGCTGGAGCTCGGCGTGATCGAGCTGGCCGACGGCAGCTCGTCGCTGGCGATGCTGTTGCGCCGCCCCTACACCTCGCACGCGCAGCTGCGCGACATCACCGAGTTCGGCGACTGGCGTGCCTACCAGGAGAAAGCCGCGTGAACCACACCCTGCCCTACGACGTCAACCTGTCCATGCTGTTCACCGAGCTGCCCCTGCTGCAGCGCCCCGCCGCGGCCAAAGCCGCCGGCTTCGACGCGGTCGAGTTCTGGTGGCCCTTCGGCACCGCGGCACCCGGTGACGCCGAGGTGGACCGGTTCGTGGCGGCCGTCCGGGACGCGGGCGTGCGGCTGGTGGGCCTCAACTTCGCGGCGGGCGACCTGCCGGGCGGCGACCGGGGCCTGGTGTCCTGGCCCGCGCGGTCGGCGGAGTTCCGCGAGAACGTGCCGATCGCCGTCGGCATCGCCGAGCAGCTCGGCTGCCGCGCCCTCAACGCCCTCTACGGCAACCGCGTGGCCGGCGCCGACCCGGCCGAACAGGACGCGCTCGCTGCGCAGAACCTCGCCGTGGCCGCGCACGCGGCGGCGCGGATCGGCGCGACCGTGCTGGTCGAACCGGTCAGCGGCGCGCCGCACTACCCGCTGCGGCGGGCCGCGGACGCGCTCGCCGTGATCGACCGCGTCACGCGCGAATCCGGCGCCGGCAACCTCGCGCTGCTGGCCGACCTCTACCACCTGACGGCGAACGGCGACGACCTCGGCGCCGTCATCGCCGAGCACACCGGCCGGATCGGCCACGTGCAGATCGCCGACCACCCCGGACGCCACCAGCCCGGGACCGGCGCCATCGACCTGGACGCCGCGCTCGGCAAGCTCGCCGCCGGCGGCTACACCGGCCACGTCGGCCTGGAGTACCAGCCGTCCGGCACCACCGAGGACAGCCTGGCCTGGCTGCCCCGGGACCGTCGTGCGGCGACCTGAACCATCCCCGACACCGGAACGGAAAACCTGATCATGACCCGTGTGGGATTCGTCGGCCTGGGCATCATGGGTGCCCCCATGGCCCGCAACCTCGTCAAGGCCGGCTTCGCCGTCGCCGGCTACGACCGCAACACCGACGCGGTCGCCAGGCTCGCCGCGAACGGCGGCACCGCGGCCCGGTCGATCGCCGAGGCCGTGCGGGACGCCGAGATCGTCATCACGATGCTGCCCGCCGACCCGCACGTCGAAGACGTCGTGTTCGGCCCCGGCGGGATCGCCGGGCACATCGAGCCCGGGACGCTGTTCATCGACTTCAGCACCGTCAAACCGGAAACGTCGCAACGAGTCGCGCGGCGGTTCGGCGAGCAGGGCGTGCGCGTGCTCGACGCCCCGGTGTCCGGCGGTGAGGCCGGTGCCGTCGACGGCGTGCTGTCCATCATGGTCGGCGGGGCGCAGGCGGACTTCGACGCCGCCAAGCCGGTGTTCGACGCCGTCGGCAAGGTCGCCGCGCTCGTGGGACCGTCCGGCGCGGGCCAGTTCGTCAAGGCGGCCAACCAGCTGGTCGTCGGTGGCACCTACGCGCTGGTGGCCGAGGCGATCGTGCTGATGGAAGCGTCCGGTGTGGACGCCGAGGCCGGGCTCGAGGTGCTGGCCGGCGGCCTGGCCGGCAGCCGGATCCTGGAGCTGAAGCGCAAGTCCATGCTGGCCCGCGACTTCACGCCCGGCTTCCGCATCGACCTGCACCACAAGGACATGGGCATCGTGCTGGACGCCGCCCGGCAGGCCGAGGTGGCCCTGCCCTTCGCCGGCCAGGTCGCCGCCTTCGTCCAGTCCGCCCGCGCCCAGGGCCTCGGCGACGCCGACCACTCGGCGCTGCTCGCCGTCACCGAGCGGCTGTCCGGCCGCTGACGGCCCGCTCCACCAGCCACCACACCCGTCGACAGTCCGAGGAGTCTTTGCCATGCCCAGAATGCCCGCGATGGAAGCGGTCGTCGAAGTCCTCAAGTCCGAGGGCGTGGACGTCGCGTTCGGATGCCCCGGCGCGGCCATCCTGCCGCTGTACCAGGCGATGGAACGCCGGGGCGGCATCGAGCACCTCACGGTCCGGCACGAGGAGGGCGCCACGCACATGGCCGACGGCTGGTCGCGCACCAGCGGCAAGGTCGGCGTCGCGATCGGCACCTCCGGCCCGGCCGGGACCAACATGATCACCGGTCTCTACACCGCGATGGCCGACTCGATCCCGATCCTCGCCATCACCGGCCAGGCGGTGTCGGCCAACCTGCACAAGGAGGCCTTCCAAGCGGTCGACATCGTGCGGATCGCCGAACCGGTCACCAAGTGGGCGGTGCAGGTCAAGGAGGCGGCCACGGCGCCGTGGATCTTCCGCGAGGCGTTCCGGATCGCGCGGTCCGGCCGTCCCGGCCCGGTGCTCGTCGACATCCCCGTCGACGTCGCGCAGGAGATCATCACCTACGACCCGGACATCGACGCGCCGTTCCCGGTCGAGGTGGTGCGGCCGCACCTGCCGCGCGTCGAGCGGGCACTGGACCTGCTGCTGGCCGCGGAGAAACCGCTCATCCTGGCCGGCGGTGGCGTCGTCATCGCCGACGCGGCGCCGGAGCTGCGCGAGCTGGCCGAGTACCTCAACGTCCCGGTGCAGGTCACGCTCATGGGCAAGGGCGCGATCGACGAGGACCACGACCTCTACGCCGGGATGACCGGGGTGCAGACCTCCCAGCGCTACGGCAACGCCTCGATGCTGGAGTGCGACACCGTGCTGGCCGTCGGCGCCCGGTTCGGCGACCGGCACACCGGCAGGCTGGACGTCTACCGGGGCGACCGCACGTTCATCCACGTCGACATCGAGCCGACCCAGATCGGCAAGGTGTTCCCGCCCGATCTGGGCATCGTCTCCGACGCGAAGCTGTTCCTGCGGGCGCTGCTGGACGCGGCGCGGGCGCGGGGCGCCGGTGGCCGCGGCCCGGCCGCCTGGGTCGAGCGGATCGGCGAGCTGAAGGCGACGCTGCGCCGCCGGGAGGACTTCGACACCACCCCGATCAAGGCGCCCCGGGTGTACAAGGAGATCAACGAGGCGTTCGGCCCGGACACCTGGTTCGTCACCGCGATCGGGCTCTACCAGATCTGGGGCGGCCAGCACCAGAAGGCCTACCGGCCCCGGCGCTACCAGGTGTGCGGGCAAGCCGGGCCGCTGGGCTGGGAGATCCCGGCCGCGATCGGCGTGAAGAAGGCGCTGCAGCCGGTCGAGCCGGGGGCCGAGGTCGTCGGCATCGTCGGCGACTACGGCTTCCAGTACCTGGTCGAGGAACTGGCGGTGGCCGCGCAGTACGACGTGCCGTTCGTGCTCATCATGCTCAACAACGAGTACCTGGGCCTGATCCGGCAGGCGTCGATCCCGTACGACATGAACTACCAGGTCGACATCCACTACGACGAGTACGGCTCGGACAACGTCAAGATCATGGAGGCCTACGGCTGCGCCGGGCGGCGGGTGTTCGACCCGGCGGAGATCCGGGACGCGATCGACTGGGCCCGCAAGGAGGCGGTGGCGACCTCCCGCCCGGTGCTCGTGGAGATCATGATCGAGCGCGAGGCCAACACCCCGCACGGGCCCGCGATCGACGCCGTGCGCGAGTTCGAGCCCGCCCCGTGACCGGTCACGTCCTCGTCGCCCCGGACAAGTTCAAGGGCTCGCTGACCGCGGCCGAGGTCGCCGCGGCGGTCGCCGACGGCCTCGGCGGCGGAGCCCGCACAGTGCCGCTGGCCGACGGCGGCGAGGGCACGGTCGAGGCCGCGGTGTCGGCCGGGTTCCGCCGCGTGCCCGTGACGGTGCACGGCCCGGCCGGGCAGCCGGTCACCGCCGCGTTCGCGGTGCGCGACGGCACCGCCGTGGTGGAGCTGGCCGAGGCGTCCGGGCTGCAGCGGCTGCCCGGACCGCCCGCGCCGCTGACCGCGTCCAGCTTCGGCACCGGTGAGCTGATCGCCGCGGCGGTGTCGGCCGGTTGCCGCCGGATCGTGCTGGGGGTCGGCGGCAGCGCGTGCACCGACGGCGGCGCGGGCCTGCTGTCCGCGCTCGGGGCGAAGCTGCTGGACCGGGACGGCGGCGAACTGGCTCCGGGCGGTGCCGCGCTGCGGGACCTGGACCGGGTCGAGCTGACCGGACTCCACCCGGCACTGGCCGGCGTCGAGTTCGAGCTGGCCGGTGACGTGGACAACCCGCTGCTCGGGCCCACCGGCGCGGCCGCGGTGTACGGGCCGCAGAAGGGCGCGAGCCCCGCCGACGTGGCCGTCCTGGAAGCCGGGCTGCGGCGGTGGTCCGAGGTCGTCGGACCGCGGTGCGCCGGCGCTCCCGGCGCGGGCGCGGCCGGGGGAGTGGGATACGCGGCGCTGGCCGTGCTGGGCGCGCGCCGCCGCCCGGGGGTGCGCGCGCTGATGGACCTGGTCGGCTTCGACGACGCCCTGCGCGGCGCCCGGCTGGTCGTCACCGGCGAGGGGTCGCTGGACGAGCAGACTCTGCACGGCAAGACACCGGCGGGGGTGGCCGGGGCCGGCCGCGCGGCCGGGATCCCCGTCGTGGCCGTGGCCGGGCGGTGCCTGCTGGACGGCGAGCAGCTCGCCGCGGCCGGTATCCGCGCCGCCTACGCCCTCACCGACCTCGAACCCGACCCCGCCCGGTGCATGACCGACGCCGGGCCGCTGCTGCGCCGGCTGGCCGGACGGCTCGCCGCGGACTGGCTGGGAAGGAGTTGCGCATGACCGGCTACGACCTCGTGGTCCGCGCCGACCGGGTGCTGACCCCCGGCGGCGAACGGCCCGCCGCGGTGGCCGTCCGGAACGGGCGGATCGCCGCCGTCACCGGCCGCACCGCGCGGCTGGACACCCGCCTCGACCTGGACCTGGGTGACCTCGCCCTGCTGCCCGGGCTGGTGGACACCCACGTCCACGTCAACGAGCCCGGCCGCACCGAATGGGAGGGGTTCGCCACGGCCACCGCCGCCGCGGCCGCGGGCGGCGTGACCACGATCGTGGACATGCCGCTGAACAGCCTGCCCGCCACGGTGACGGCGGACGCGCTGGCGGTGAAGCGGCGGGCAGCCGACGGGCAGTGCCAGGTCGACGTGGGCTTCTGGGGCGGCGCGATCCCCGGCAACGTGGGCGATCTGGCGGCGCTGCACGAGGCCGGGGTGTTCGGCTTCAAGTGCTTCCTCTCGCCGTCGGGGGTCCCGGAGTTCCCGCCGCTGAGCTGGCCCGAGTTCGACGCCGCCCTGGCCGAGCTGGCGCGGCTGGGCGCGCTGATGATCGTCCACGCCGAGGACGGGGCGCGGCTCGCGGCCGCGCCGGAGGCCGGACCGTCCTATCCGGAATTCCTGGCCTCGCGTCCGGACGAGGTGGAGACCGGCGCGGTGCACGGGCTGATCGAGCGGGCCACGCGCACCGGCGCCCGGGTGCACGTGCTGCACCTGTCCTCGGCGGCGGCCCTGGACCGGTTGGCCGCCGCCCGTCGCGCCGGCACGCCGATCACCGCCGAGACCTGCCCGCACTACCTGACGCTGGCGGCCGAGGCGATCCCGGCCGGGGCGACCGAGTTCAAGTGCTGCCCGCCGATCCGGGACGCGGCGAACCAGGCCCGGCTCTGGCGGGGGCTGGCCGAGGGCGTGATCGACTGCGTGGTGTCCGACCACTCACCGTCCACACCGGACCTCAAACGCGGCGGCTTCGACACGGCGTGGGGCGGGATCGCCTCGCTCCAGCTGGGCCTGCCCGTGGTGTGGACCGAGGCGCGGCGGCGCGGGCACACCCTGGCCGACGTGGTGCGGTGGATGGCGTCCGCGCCCGCCGCGCTCGTCGGGCTGCACCGCAAGGGCCGGATCGCCGAGGGCGCCGACGCCGACCTGGTGGCCTTCGCCCCCGGCGAGGAGGTCACCGTGACCCCGGACGCGCTGCGCCACCGCCACCCGCTGACCCCCTACGCCGGCCTGCGCCTGACCGGGGCGGTCCACCGGGTCTGGCTCCGCGGCCGCGAGGTGGACGGCGAACCGGCCGGAACGTTGTTGACGAGGGAGGAAGCATGACCGCACCGCACGACCCGACGACCCTGCCCGATCTGGCCGCGCGCCCGCACGGCGGCACGGTGATGGCCGCCAGCGACGAGTTCTTCGCGGACAAGGAGAACCTGATCAAGCCGGCGGCGCCGACCTACCAGCCGCACACGTTCACCCCGAAGGGGCAGCAGTACGACGGGTGGGAGACCCGCCGCCGGTTCGGGCGGCGCGGCGGGCACGACTGGGTCCTCGTCCGGCTCGGCGCCCCGGGCGTGGTGCGCGCGATCGACGTGGACACCGCGTTCTTCCTCGGCAACTACCCCGAGCAGTGCCGCATCGAGGGCACCGGCGTGGAGGGCTACCCGAGCCCGGAGGAGCTGGGCCGGGCGGACTGGTTCGAGCTGGTGCCCGCCTCGCCGCTCAAGGGCGGCGAGCACAACGTGTTCGCCGTGCACGCCGAGCGGCGCGTCACCCACGTGCGGCTGCACGCGCTGCCCGACGGTGGCATCGCCCGGCTGCGGGTGCACGGTGAGGTCGTGCCGGACCCCCGCGACCTCGACGCGGTCCCGTTCGACCTGGTGAGCACGCTGCACGGCGGGAGGGTCGTGGAGTGCAGCGACAGTTTCTTCTCCCCGCCGGCCAACATGCTCCAGCCCGGCGAGTCGCGGTTCATGGCCGACGGCTGGGAGACCGGGCGCCGCCGCGACGACGGGCACGACTGGGCCGTGGTCGAGCTGGCGTGCGAGGCCACCCCGCTGGTCGCGGAGATCGCCACCACCCACTACCGGGGCAACAGCCCGGACCGGGTCTCGCTGTCCGGGTCCGCCGGCGGCGAGTGGTTCCCGCTGCTGCCGGAGACGAAGCTGCAGGCCGACACCACCCACCGGTTCCGGCTCGGCGCGCCGCGCCCGGTGACGCGGGTGCGGATCGCCATTCACCCGGACGGTGGCGTGGGCCGGTTCCGCCTCTACGGGCAGCCGACCGAGGCGGCGCGGGAAGCCCTGGCGCGGCGGTGGTTCACGCTGCTGCCGGAATCACAGGCGCTGGCCGTGCTGGCCGAGGCCGGGGTGGGTGGTGCGGAGGCCGGACGCCTGGTCGCCGACCGCGAACACGCGCCGCTGGACGTGCTGCTGGGGAAGGGGTGAGATGGCGGTCCGGATCGCGTGGCGCCCGGTCCGGCCGCGGAACCGCGGGGTGCCGCACCGGCTGTTCCGGATCTGGTGGCGTATGACGGATCGTTGACGGTCGTAGCGTTCGCGTGCTACTCATCCGGGATGGGTTACCGGCTGGACCCGATCGAGCCCGGGCGCACCGCGCTGATCGTGGTCGACATGCAGCACGATTTCCTCGCGCCCGGCGCGCCGCTGGAGTCGCCGGACGGCCGGGCCATGGTGCCGCGGCTCAACGAGACGCTGGAGCTGTGCCGGCGGGCGGGGGTGTTCGTGGTGTTCACCGCGCACGTGCACCGCGCCGACGGTTCGGACATGGGCCGGTTCGCCGACCTCTACCCGCCCATCGCCGAGCGGGCGGCGCTGATCGACGGCACGCCCGGCGCCGAGCTGTACGCGGAGGTGGACCGGCGGCCGGACGAGCCGGTGATCCGCAAGCACCGCTACAGCGCGTTCTTCGGCACCGATCTGGAGATGATCCTGCGCGGGCGCGGGATCGACACCGTGGTGGCCACCGGCGTCACCACGGAGGACTGCGTCCACGCCACCATCCGCGACGCGATGTTCCGCGACTTCCGGCCCGCCGTGCTGTCCGACCTGTGCGCGACCTACGACCACCCGGACCTCGGCCACGGCGCGATGAAGGCCGCCGAGGTCCACGCCGCCACCCTCGTGGTGCTGGCCCAGTCCACAGCGGACGTCCTGACGAGCGAGGAGTTCCGGGCGCGGCTGTCCGGCTGATCAGGGTGCCGGCCGCCGCTCGGCGGCTTCGCCGCCGGCGCGCCGTAGTCTGGACCCTCCGCGAGGGAGGTGCCGGTTGCTCGTCGAAGACCTGCTGTCCGATCCCGCGCTCGCGCTGGACGTGCGGGTGTCCGGCCGGGTGCGGCGGCCGATCCGGTGGGTGCACACCATCGAGGTCGCCGACCCCGGCCGGTTCCTGCGGGGCGGCGAGGTCGTCCTCACCGCCGGGGTGTGGCGCGCGAGCGGGGTCCCGGCCGAACGGTTCGTCGCCGATCTCGCCGCCGCCGACGTCGCCGCGGTCGGGTTCGGTCTGGTCACCGCCGGGGACGAGGTGCCGCCGGAGTTCGTCGCGGCGGCCGCGGAGCACGGGCTGACCTGCTTCGTGGTGCCGGTGGCGGTGCCGTTCGTGCAGATCGTCGAGACGTTCGTCAGCGTCAAACGCGCGGAATGGGAACGCCCGCTGCGACGGCACCTCGACCAGCACGACGCGATCGTGGCCGCCCTGCGCCACCGCCGCGGGGTGGCCACGGTACTGCGGATCCTGGTGAGCCAGCTCGGCATGCCGGTCGCGCTGCGCTCCGGCGGCACCGTCACCGGCGAGGTGCCCGAGCCGCCCCACCCGCTGCCGCTGATCGGCGAGGGCCTCGCCGACGCGGAGATCCTCCTGCCCCGCCCGCTGCCGGACCTGGACGTCGACGCCCAGGCGGCGGTCGTGCGGGCGATGCCGTTCCTGGCGCTGGAGCTGGAGCGGGAACGCGCCGTGCGCGCGACGGAGCTGCGGTACGCGTGGGAGCTGTTCGAATGGATCCAGGGCGGCACGACGAGCGCCGCGACGCTGGCGACGCGGTTGCGCTCCCTGGGGGTGGGCACCGATCGCCCGATCGCGGCGCTGGTCCTGCGGACCGACCCGGATTCGGGCGCCGCGGACCGGCTGCGACGGCTGCTGGACCCCGGCTCGGTCGTCGTCGAGCGCGGGCCCGAGGTGCTCGCCCTGACTCCGGCGCCCCGCTCGATGGCCGAACTCGCCGGAAGCCTGCACGCCGGACTGCAGCGGGCGGGCGTGCACGGGCACCTGGGCGCGGGCAGCCCGGGCGGGGCCGCCGAGCTGCGGCTGAGCCTGCTGCAGGCCCGCCACGCCGCCGAGGCCGCCGCGGCGCGGGAGTCCAGCGGCTGGCTGACCTACGAGCAGCTGCACAGCCCCACGCTCCTGCTGGCGGCCCAGGACCCCGACCTCCTGGCGGCGACCGCCAAGGCGGTGCTGGGCCCGATCCTGGAACACGACGAACGCCGCGGCGGGGACCTGCTGCCGTCACTGGCGGTGTTCCTGGATTCGGGCGGCCGCTGGCAGGAGTCCGCCCAGGCGCTGCACGTGCACATCAACACGCTCCGGCACCGCATGCGCCGGGTGGAGGAACTCACCGGCCGCAGCCTGGCGAGCACCCAGGACCGGGTGGACCTCTTCCTGGCCCTGCGGGCACTGAACCTGCCGTAGGTGCGGTGCCGGTTCGCTCCGACCGGGGGGAACCGCTCGCTCCCTTCGGCAGGGCATAGGGGCAGGCTGGCGCCTGCCCCAAGGGGTCGGCCTGTTCCCCCCGGTCTTCGCTGGGTGGGCCGTCGGCCGCCGTCAGCCCCGTTGTGCGATCCGACAACGCCCCTGCCGGACTTGGGACGATCGGTGACTTACGGCACCCCGCCATCTCGGCGCACCCTGGTCGCCGCCGGGAGAACCGGCCGGTTGACCACCACCAGCGCCACCAAGGAGTTCGCCAATGGCTGTTGAACCTCCGCCGACCACGCGCGCCATCGAGGTGCACGGGGTGGACACCATCCCGGACGCCGACCGCACCGGCCGTCCGCGCGACGTCGCGGGCATCCTGGTCGGCTCCAACCTGTGCCTCGGCGTCGTGATCTTCGGGTGGCTGCCCGCGTCGTTCGGCCTGGGTTTCTGGGCGGGTGTCACCTCGATGATCACCGGCACCCTGCTCGGCACCGCGCTCGTCGCGCCGCTGGCGCTGGTGTCGCTGCGCACCGGGACGAACCTGTCCACCAGCAGCGGCGGCCACTTCGGGGTGCGGGGACGGCTGATCGGCTCCGTGATCGGGCTGCTGCTGTCCCTGGGCTACGCCGCGCTCACGCTGTGGACCGGCGGCGCCGCGGTGGTCGGCCCGCTGGCCCGGCTGCTCGGCCTCCCGGACGGCGCCGCCAGCTACGTTGTCGTGTACGCGCTGCTCGCGGTGCTCGCCGTGCTCGTGGCGGTGTTCGGCTACCGGCTGCTCAACCGCATGGGCCGCTGGCTCGCGATCGGCATGACCGTGCTGATGCTCGCCGGGTTCGCCGCCTACGCCGGGGACTTCACGACCGCCCCGGTCGTCGAGGGCGGCTACCTGCTCGGCGCGTTCTGGCCGACCTGGCTGCTGTCCACGGTGGCCGCGGGACTGTCCGGGCCGATCGCGTTCATCACCCTGCTCGGCGACTACACCCGCTACGTCTCGCCACGCCGGTATCCGGCCCACCGCGTGGTCGCCGCCACCGCGGGCGGCATGATCGGCGGTCTGCTGATCCCGCAGCTGTTCGGGACGTTCACCGCGTTCGCCACCCGCGCCGGTGAGGACTACGTGGGCTCGCTGGTGCAGGCCGCCCCGGTGTGGTTCCTGGTGCCGCTGCTGCTCAACGGCCTGTTCGGCACGGTCGGCAACGCCGGCATCCTGCTCTACAGCATGGGCCTGGACCTGGACGCGATCGTGCCGCGGCTGTCCCGGGTGCGGGCGACCGTGCTGGTGTCGGTGATCGCCACGGTCCTGGTGTTCTGCGGCTACTTCGTGTGGGACGCGCAGGACGCGGTCACCGCGTTCGTGCTGCTCATCACCGCGCTGGGCACCCCGTGGGCGGTGATCACGCTGATCGGGTTCGCCCGCTGCCGGGGCCGCTACGACGCCGACGCGCTGCAGGTCTACAACCGGCGCTCGCGCGGCGGGATCTACTGGTACACCGGCGGGTGGAGCGTCCCGGCCGTCGTCGCGTGGACCTTCGGCGCGGTCCTGGGCCTGCTGTCCGTCGACACCACCGTCTACCACGGACCGCTGCTCGCGTTCACCGGTGGCATCGACGTCAGCTTCCTGCTCGCCGCGGCGGGCAGCGGCCTGGCCTACTTCCTGCTGACCCGGCGCAGCCCGCAACCCGTGCCCGGAGACGACCCGCGGCTCGCCGCCCCCGGCCGGTCCTCCGTGGCCACCCCGTCCTGACCTGGATCCAGAAACGGAAAGGTAATCATGGAACGCTACGACGTGGTCGTGATCGGCGCCGGTTTCGCCGGGCTGACCGCCGCCCGTGACCTCGGCGCGGCCGGCAGGCGCGTCCTCGTCCTGGAGGCGCGGGACCGGATCGGCGGGTCCACCTGGTACCGCCCGGACGCCATGGACGGCGCGGGCCTGGAGATGGGCGGAACCTGGATCGTGCCGCAGCAGCCGCACGTCTTCGCCGAGGTGGAGCGCTACGGCATCGCCGTGCGGGACAGCGAGCTGCCGCAGCGGATGACCTGGTCCGCGGGCGGCAAGGTGCTGGACACGCTGCTGCCGGTGCCGCCGGAGGAGTACGGGGCGCTCGAACACGCGCTGCGGCAGCTGCTCGCCGCGGGCGCCCGGCTCGACCCGGAGCGGCCGCTGTCCGAACAGGACCTCGCCGACCTGGACGTGCCGATCCGGCGGTGGGCCGACGACGCCGGCCTCACCGGCAACGCGCGGGAGCTGCTGATCTCCTGGTTCTGCGGCTGCGCGAACGCCAGCGAGGACACCGGTTCCGCGCTGGACATCATCCGCTGGCTGTCCTCGATGGACAATTCCCTGTGGGGGATGGTGCAGGCCAGCGTGCTGGGCTACACGTTCACCGACGGCACCGTGTCGCTGGCCCGCGCGATCCTCGACGACAGCGGTGCGCGCCTGGAGCTGTCCAGCCCGGTCTCGGCCGTGCGCGCCGACGACACCGGTGTCGTCGTGGAGCACGCCGGGGGAGCGGTGCGCGGCGACCGGGTGCTGGTGACCGTCCCGATCGGGGTGCTCGGCGACATCGAGTTCAGCCCCGGGCTGCCCGCCGACAAGCGGGCCGCGTCGGCGGAGAACCACGCCGGGCAGGGCCAGAAGATCTGGGCGCTGGCGCGGAACGTGCCCGAGGACCTGAGCGGGTTCGGCTGGGGCACCAGCTTCGACTACGTCGGCGCCATGCACACCACGGAACGCGGTGTGGTGCTGGTGTGCTTCGCCCCGGAACACGACCGCGTGGACGCCGCCGACCTCGCCGACGTGCAGCGCGCGGTGCGTGAGTTCGCCCCGCGGGCCGAGGTGCTCGACGCGTGCACGCACGAGTGGGTGCACGACCCGTACTCGAAGGGCACCTGGGCCACCTTCCGCGCCGGGCAGTTCGCCCGCTACGAGCTGGCGCTGGGCCGTCCCGAGGGCCGGGTGCACTTCGCCGGATCGCACACCGCCCGGCGCTGGCGCGCCTTCATCGACGGGGCGATCGAGTCCGGCCGCCGCGGCGCCGCCGAGATCCTCGCCGCCGACCAGTGATGCCCGAAGGAGACGACGTGACCAACCCGATCGGCCCGGTGGACGCCACCCGGGTCCCCCGCTACGGCGGCGACACCACGTTCGCCCGGCTGCCCCGGCTCACCGACGTCCCGGACGCGGACGTCGTGGTGTGGGGGGTGCCGTTCGACAGCGGGGTCAGCTACCGCCCGGGGGCCCGGTTCGGTCCCAACCACGTGCGGCAGAGCTCCCGCCTGCTGCGGCCCTACAACCCGGCCCTCGACGTCGAACCGTTCGGCCGCGTGCAGGTCGCCGACGGCGGCGACCTCGGGGTCAACCCGTTCGACCTGGACGAGGCGATCGCCACCGTGGAGTCCGGCGCGCGGGAGCTGTCCGGCACGCGGCGGCGCCTGCTCACCGTCGGCGGTGACCACACGATCGCGTTGCCGCTGCTGCGCGTGCAGCACGAGCGGCACGGCCCGGTCGCGGTGCTGCACTTCGACGCGCACCTGGACACCTGGGACACCTACTTCGGCGCCCCGCACACCCACGGGACCCCGTTCCGCCGCGCCGCGGAGGAGGGCCTGATCGACTTCGCGCACTCGGCGCACGTCGGGATCCGCGGCCCGCTCTACGCCCGGCTCGACCTGGACGAGAGCGAGAAGCTCGGGTTCGCGGCCGTGCACTGCCGGGACTTCGCCCGGCAGCCGCTGGACGAAATCATCGAGCGCGTGCGGACGCGGCTCGGGGACCGCCCGGTGTACGTGTCGCTGGACATCGACGTGCTCGACCCGGCGTTCGCGCCCGGCACCGGGACGCCGGAGGCGGGCGGCCTGTCCAGCATGCAGCTGCTGGAGGTGCTGCGCGGGCTGGACGGGCTGAACGTCGTCGGCGCCGACGTCGTCGAGGTCTCCCCGGCCTACGACCACGCCGAGATCACCGGGATCGCCGCCGCGCACGTGGTCTACGAGCTGCTCAGCGTCCTGCCGGTGGGAGGCCGCTGATGCGCGTGGTCAACAACGTCGTCGACGGCACGGTGGTGGAGGCGGCCGACGGTCGCCGCACCGACCTCGTCGATCCGTGCACCGGCAAGGTCTTCGCGGTCGCGGCCCTGTCCGCGGAGTCCGATGTGGACGCCGCGTACCGGTCGGCGGTCCGGGCCTTCCGCGACTGGCGCCGCACCACTCCGGCGCAGCGGCAAGGGTTCCTGCTGCGCCTGGCCGCCGAGCTGGAGCGCCGGGCGGAGGAGTTCGTCGCGGCCGAGGTGGAGAACACCGGCAAGCCCGTGGCGCTCACCCGCGTCGAGGAGGTGGGTGCCGCCGTGGACCACCTGCGCTTCTTCGCGGGCGCGGCGCGGTTGCTGGAGGGCACCGCCGCCGGTGAGTACGCGCCGGGCCACACCTCCTACGTGCGCCGGGAACCGGTCGGGGTGATCGGCCAGGTCGCGCCGTGGAACTACCCGCTGCTGATGGCGGTGTGGAAGATCGCGCCCGCGCTCGCGGCGGGCAACACCGTGGTGCTCAAACCCGCGGACACCACACCGGTGACCGCGTCGCTGCTCGGCGAGCTGGCCGCCGGGATCCTCCCGCCCGGCGTGTTCAACGTCGTGTGCGGCGACCGGGACACCGGCCGGGCGGTGGTCGCGCACCCGGACGCCGCGATGGTGTCGATCACCGGCTCCACCCGCGCCGGGCAGGAGGTCGCGGCCGCGGCGGCCCGGGACGTCAAGCGGGTGCACCTGGAGCTGGGCGGCAAGGCACCGGCCCTGGTGTTCCCGGACGCGGACGTGGCGGAGGCCGCCGCCGGGATCGCGGCGAGCGGGTTCTTCAACGCCGGCCAGGACTGCACGGCCGCGACCCGCGTCCTGGTGCACGAGGCCGTGGCGGACGAGTTCGTCGAGGCCCTGGTCGTGGAGGCGTCGGCGACCCGGTGCGGGCCGCCCTCGGACGAGGACGCCGAGTTCGGGCCGCTGAACAACGCCGCCCAGCTGGAGCGGGTCTGCGGTGTCGTGGCGGACCTGCCCGCCCACGCGCGGGTGCTCGCCGGCGGGTTCCGCGTCGGCGGCGAGGGCTTCTTCTTCGCGCCGACCGTCGTGACGGGGCTGCGCCAGGACGACGCGGCGGTGCAGGAGGAGATCTTCGGCCCGGTGCTGACGGTGCAGACCTTCGCGAGCGAGGAGGAGGCGGTGGAGCTGGCCAACGGCGTGGACTACGCGCTGGCCGCCAGCGTGTGGACCCGCGACCACGGCCGCGCGATGCGCCTGACGGCCGGGCTCGACTTCGGCGCGGTCTGGGTGAACACCCACATGGTGCTGGTGGCGGAGATGCCGCACGGCGGCTTCAAGCACTCCGGCTACGGCAAGGACCTGTCGCACTACGGCTTCGACGACTACACGCGCGTCAAGCACGTGATGCACCGCCTGGGCTGACCGTGCGGTGGTCCGGTCGTGACGGTCAGCGCTCCTGGGCGGCCCGGCCCGGTGCGCCGGTGTTCGTGACCGCCAGCCCGCTCTCGGTCGTGGTGGCGGCCAGGGCGAGCAGGGCGACGTCGTCGTCCAGGCCGTGGGGCAGGCCGGTGAGCAGGGCGACGGTGTCGGCGACCAGGGCGGCCGCGGTGGTGGGGCCGGTGCGGGCGGCCAGGAAGGCGGCTACGCCGTCGATGTCGAGCAGCCGTCCGTCGGCGTCGCGGGATTCGGACAGGCCGTCGGTGTAGAGCAGGAGCGCCTGGCCGGGGCGCAGGAGCACGGTGGTGGCGACGAACCGGGCGTCGGGCAGGGCGCCGACGAGCGTGCTGCCGTGCAGTTCCACCGGGTGCACCCGCGCACCGCCGTGCCCGGTGGGGGCGGGGATCAGGTGGAACGCCGGTGGATGTCCACCACCGGCCAGGCGGACCACGGTACCCCCGCTCTCGTCGTCGGCGGGGGTGATGGTGCCGTAGAGGACCGTGCAGAAGCGGCTCCCCACGGCCGGGTCGGCGAGCAGCGCGGCGTTCAGCGTGGCCAGCACGGCGAGGGGGTCGTCGACGTGCTGGTGGGCGGCGGCGCGGAGGGTGTAGCGGCTCAGCGAGGTCAGCGCGGCGGCCTCGGCGCCCTTGCCGCACACGTCGCCCAGGAAGAACCCCCATCGGCCGTCGTCGAGCGGAAACACGTCGTAGAAGTCCCCGCCGACCTCGTACCGGGAGGCGGGGTGGTAGTGGCAAGCCAGCTCCACGCCCGGGATCGACGGCAGCGCGGGTGGCAGCAGGGTCTGCTGCAGTGTCGCGGCGTACGCGGCGATGGCGGCAGCATCGCGTTCGGCCCGTTCCCGCGCGGCCTGTTCGGTCTCGGCGCGAGTGGTCTCGGCCTGGCGGAGCAACCGTTCGGCCCGCACCGCGCGCAGCGCCGACAGCCGCAGCTCCAGCTCGTCCATGACGATCGCGGCCAGATCGGTCAGGATCGCGGTGTCCTCGGGGGTGATCACGCGGGGCCGGGTGTCCAGCACGTTGACGGTGCCCAGGCGGTGGCCGTCGGCGGTGGTGATCGGCGCGGCGGCGTAGAACCGCACCCCGAGGTCACCGGTCACCAGCGGATTGCCCGCGGCCACGGGATCGCGCAGCGTGTCGGGGATGACCAGCGCCTGGTCCTGGCAGATCGCCGAGGCGCACAACCCGGGGTCACGGCCGATCTCGGGCACTCCCTCCAGGCCGTGGGCGGCCTTGAACCAGATCCGGTTCTCGTCCACGATCGACACGGTCGCCACGGGCACCTGCAACAGGTGCGCCGCCATCGCCGCGACCCGGTCGAACGCCCCGTCCGGTGGGGTGTCGAGGACGTCGTAGCGGCGCACCGCGGCCAGCCTCGCGTCCTCGTCCTCGGGTAACGGCGCGGGCACCGGCCGGCGCGGGTCGTGTCCGTCCAGCGTCGACGCGTGCTGTTGCGGCATCCGGTTCCTCCCTTGTGCGCTGCCGCGACCGTTTCGGGTCCGTGATCGGCGGCTCGCGCTTCCACCCTAGGCAACGACGCACACCTTGGCAGCCGGCGGCGCCTCCCGGTTCACGCTGCCGGGAGGCGCCCGGGGCATCGAGACCGCGCTACTTCAGCGGTTCAGCAGGGACAAGTGGTGGACGGCGTCGGCGATGCGCTCGCTGCTGCGCCCGTCCCCGAACGGGGAGGGCGTGTCCGCGAGCCTGGCGCGGCACTCGACGCCGTCGGTGAGCCAGTCCAGCGCGATCCCGGCGATGTCGTCGTGCGGCCGCACGAGCTTGCCGAAGTCCCGCAGCACCTCCGGGCGTTCGGTGGATCGCCGGACGACCAGGATCGGCCGCTTCAGCACGGTGGCTTCCTCCTGCACCGATCCCGAGTCTGAGACCAGCAGCGCGGCGTGCTTGGCCAGCGCGAGGAACTCGGAGTGCCAGAGCCGGTTCACCACGCGCAGGTTCATCGCGGACGCCAGGACACCGGCGCGGATCACCGCGGCCCTGGTTCGCGGGTCGACGGGCAGCACGACCGGGTATCCGGCGTCGGCGATTCCGGAGAGCTGGTTCGCGATCGCGAACAGCGCTTCCTCGTCGTCGGTGTTCTCCGGCCGGTCGAGGGTGGCCAGCACGTATCCGTCCGGCTGGAGTCCCCACTTCCGCAGCACGTTGATCCGGTCCGGCCCGGGCATGAGCCGGTGGTGCACGGCCTCGGCGGTGGTGGTGCCGGTCAGCCGCACGTCCCGGCCCCCGAGTCCCTCGGCTTCGAGGTTGCCGACCTCGACCGGGGTCGGCGCGCAGAGCACGTCGGAGACCCGGTCGGCGAGCACCCGGTTGCGCTCCTCGGGAAGCGCGAGATCGTGGCTGCGCAACCCGGCCTCGACGTGCACCAGGGGGATGCCGTGCGAATGAGCGGCGAGCGCGCCGGCGAGCGCGGTGTCGGTCGCGCCGTGCACGAGCACGACCTCGGGGCGGTCGGCGGCGAAGAGCCGGGTCAGCTGTTCCAGCGCCCCCGCGACCCGGAAGCTCCGGGATCCGGTCCCGGTGCCGCCGCCGAACTCCGGGTTGGGCAGTGCGCTGGGGGAGTGGTTCCCGGGCCGCACCACCCTGGCCCGCCGGCCGAGCCGGCACAGGACCGGGGCGAGTTTGAAGATTTCCGGCCGCGTCGCGAGGATCAGTGCGACGCCGCCGGAGCGCGGTGCCGCGCCGGCGATGAGCGGAGGCCGCCGGGTGGCCGGTCGGTCGGTCTGCGGCAGGATCGCGGTCATCGGTTCCTCCAGGTCAGGGGCGGTTGGTCTCCTCCAGCACAGCTCAGCCGGGGGAGGTTCGCGTCGTCCTGGGGTGACGGCTCACGCCGTCTTGTAGCCCCCGGTTGACGAAGTGGTCGACGCGCCACTCGATCGAGGCCGTGGAAGTCGCCCCGGCGGCGGTGAGCTGTTTCGATGGGGGAGGTGATGGAGCGTTGGCAGCAGCTGTTCCGGTCCCGGCGACCGCGTGACGCGATGGCTGCGCTGGTGATCGCCGGTCCCGCGGCGGTGGGGCTGCTGACCGGCTTGCACCGCACCGCTCCCGTGTCGCTGTCGGTCTACGCCGCGGTCGCGGCGTTGTGCGCGGTGGTGGTCGGGCGGTGGCGGCGGGAGTACGACTGGGCGGCCACGGTGGTGGCCTGCGCCACGTTCCTGATGACGAACCTGCCCTACGCGAACTACGTGATGACCTACTCGCTGGCCCGGCGACGGCGCTGGGCGCTCGCCGTCACCTGCATGGGGTTGCTCCTGGTCTGGCCCGCGCACCAGCTGTTCTTCGAGCCGGTCACCGGCCCCGGCCGGCTGTTCGAGTTCGAGACCAGCCTGCCGTCGAGCGGGCTCGACGGGCTGGTCTACTGGTCCCTCGCCGCGGTGGCGCCGCTGGCGATGGGCGCGGCGAAGAACAGTCTCGAGGAGGCGTTGACCGAGCGCGAGCGGCACGCCGCGCAGTCGGCGGAACGGCAGCGACGGCTCCGGGAGAGCACGCTCAGGGAGCGGAGCCTGACCGAACGGGCGCGGCTGGCGTCGATGATGCACGACGGCGTCGGCCACCACGTCACGGTGATGGTGAGCATGGCGGGCGCGATCAGCGTCGACGCCGCGGTCACCGAGCCCATCCGGCGGCGCAGCGAGCTGATCGTGAGCGTCGGCCAGAAGGCCATCGGGCAGCTCGGCGAGGTGCTCGACGTGCTGTCCACCCCGATCGGGGAGATCGACGGGGTGGCCGACGGGTTCCGCATCGCAGACATCGAGTACCTGGTGCGGGACTACCGGTCGCTCGGTGTCGAGGTGGCCTACTCGCCGGCGGCCGGGCCCGTGTGCGACTCGACCGGCGAGGACCTGTGCTATCGCATCGTGCGGGAAGCGCTGACCAACGTGCTGCGGCACGCCGGTGCGCCGCGAGCCGACATCCGGCTCACCCAGGCGGCGGGCCGGTTGCGGTTGACGGTGTCCAGCCCGGTCGCGCCGGAGGACCGGCCCTCCTTTCCGGGAACGGGCCGGGGCCTGCGCCTGCTCGCCGAGGAGGCGGCGCTGGCCGGCGGCAGCCTCACCGCCGGTTCCTCGGCCGACGGCGCCCGGTTCGTGCTGGAGGCCGACCTGCCGCTGTCGCCGGGCGGTCGCGAGGCCGGGGAGCCGATGGGACGATCGACATCGTGATCAGGGTGCTCGTCGTCGACGACCAGGCTCTGATCCGCGCCGGGACCAGGGCGATCCTGGAGTCCGCGGAGGACATCGAGGTGATCGGTGAGGCGGCGGACGGTGCCGAGGCGGTCGTGGCCTGCCGCGAGCACCGGCCGGACGTGGTGCTGATGGACCTGCGCATGCCCCGGGTGGACGGGGTGACCGCCACCGCGCAGCTGAAGAAGGACCCGCGGCCACCGCTGGTACTGGCGCTGACCACCTTCAACGACGACCAGCTCATGATCGAGGCGCTGACGGCGGGCGCGGACGGTTTCCTGCTCAAACAGCTCACGCCCAAGGACCTGATCAGCGCGGTCCGGGCGGTGCACGGAGGCGCCGCGGTGCTGAACATCGAACTCGGCAAGCGGATCCTCCGGCGCCTCTCCGCCAGGACCACCGCCGCGGCGACCGCCTTCCCGGACGCCGCCGAGCGGCTCGACCTGCTCAGCGAGCGTGAACGCGAGGTACTCGGCCACGTCGGGCTCGGCCTGGACAACACCCAGATCGCCGAACGCCTCTACATGAGCCTGTCCACGGTCAAGACCTACGTTTCCCGCATCCTGGCGAAGCTGCGGCTGGACAACCGCGTTCAGGCCGCGCTGCTGGCCGACCAGCTGCGGCTGACACCCGGCGACCACGACGGTGCCCAGCCGGGTTGACGGCCCGGCGCTGGGCGACATCCAGCTGCTGCTGGACCTGGGCCCCTGGGCGAACCACACCGACGAGGGTGTGGCGACGCCCGCCCGGCAGTCCGACCCGCCCGTGCCGGTCGGTCCCCGCATCGGTGGCGGGCCGGCGGCGTGGCGGATCACGGTGCGGGGGTGATCGGCACTTCGACGAGATCGGTACGGCCGGACAGGTCCCGCCACGTCGTGTGGTGCCGGTCGTCGTCGGTGTGCCAGCACTGGTCGCCGCCGAGGTGCCACCTGCGTCCCTGGTCGTCCCGGACGGTGGTGGCCCGGCTCGGGGCGGTGGGACAGCGGCCCGCCAGCCACACGGCGGGCTGACGCATCGTGGAGACGTCCATCGTGGTGTCCTGTTCCTGCGGAGCGGCCAGTACCTGGCTCACCCGGGTATTCGTGGTGGCGCCGTCTCCGGTTTGGCGAGCTGCGCACGGGGTGACCCGGACCGGCGGGGGCCACCAAACCCGACTGGCGTTCGTGACGAACGAGGGTTGACCGGCAGGGCGGTTCGCGCCTCGCCGAGCAGGGATTTCCGGATCATGAGTGTCAGCCGGCTGCACGTGCAGGCGTCGTTGTGGGACCACCGCGGCGTGGTGTTCGCGGCGCTGTTCATGGAGGGTGAGGTGGGTGCCCGGTCCGGCGCGACGGTGGTGCGAGATGCGTTGTTCCGGGTCGTCCTGGCGCGCGGGGTGCGGCTGACGACGGATCTGGACCATCTGCCCCTCCACGCGGCGCCGGGGTGGCGTATGCACGTGACCAGGCGGGGTGAGCTGACGCTCGAGTGGCCGCATTTCCAGCCGCTGCTCGCGGATGCGGTGCTCGATGTTCCCGGGAACTGGGTGGAGGTCGCGGCCGGGCGCGGCGTCGTGCTGGTGTTCGTGGGTTCGGGTTTCGGGCTGCGTGAAGGGGAATCCGGTGGTCGCGGGCACGCCGCCACGCAGGTGCGCCGCGCCGCGGAGACCGGCGCGCTCGCCGCGGGCGCGGTGTCGTTCACGGCATCGGCCTGACCTCCGCGAGTGCGCATGCCGCGGGGCCCGGCCGCACCCGGAGGCGCGGCCGGGCCTGGCGGGAGGCGATCAGGCGTTGCCGGCGCTGGTGTTGATTTCGCCGTTGACACCGCTGGGGAAGAACCCGCCGCGGGTGGTTTGCCCGGGGGTGAGGTAGACGATGTTGAGCACCTGGGCGGCGCTACGGCTGTAGGTGACGCCGAACTGGTCCGTGGGCACGATGTTGGCGTTGCCTCGGGCGTCGCGGACGCCCTGGTCCAGATCGGTGGTTCCGTCGAGGCTGTCGCGCGCGTCGGAGAGCTTGTTCGCCGCGTCGTCGAGATTGCGGCTGAGCACGCCCGCGCCGAACACGTTCGCCCCGGTTTCCAGGATCGAGGTCCGGATGTTGGCGGCGTGGTAGGCCTCGGCGGCGAGGATGCCGGCGGCCGCTTCGAGGTAGGTCTTGTTCTGGATGAGCGGTGCGGCGCCCTTGTAGGCGGTGACGCCGACGTCCTCGAAGAGGAACGCGGCCAGCAGGAAGTTCTCCTCCGAGGCGTAGGGGTCGAACGTGCGGCCCTGCCGGACGATGCCGGCCGCCTGTGCTGCCGCGGTGAAGCTGGTCTGGACGTCGATGGCCGGCTGGGCGACCGCCGCCGAGCCCAGTGCGCTGCGCAGGAACCGGACGTGCGCCAGCTCGTCGCCCGCGATCTCCTCGGCGTACTGCCGGATGCGCTTGGAACGGAACCGCACCCGGCGCCCGCCGGTCACCGGCCCCTGGTTCCCGCGTCCCGTCCGCAACGTCTCGGGCAGGCCCTCTCCGCGCACCGCATGCAGGTAGAACTGGGCTTCCAGGTACTCCGGGTTCAACGCGAAATTCAGGACCGACGCATCGCTGAGCTGCTGCGCGTCCTGCCGGGTGCGTGCCGCGGTGGCGGCCGAGGCGAAGCCCGGCGAGCCGAGCGCGCCGGCACCGACGACACCGAGGCCGGCCAGGCCGGCGCTGCGGAGGAAGCGCCGCCGGTCCGCGGGCGTCTCCGCGCTCCGGTGGATGATCTTGGCGACGTAGTCTTGGCCGAACATCGTGCTCCGTTCGAAGACCCTGCCGGCGCGTAGCACCGCGCCGGCAGGTGTGACAGCGGTCACGAGCGCGGATTCGGAGCTGGACGGGCTTCGGTTTGGAGCCGAGGCACCTTTCACTCGCTCGAAGGACGGCGGGACGAGCCGGGATGTGCGGTCAGGCGGCCTTCCAGGGCCAGGTCATGGTGACGGTGGTCCCGGTCGAGGTGCTGGTGACGGTGACTTCGGGGGCGAGGGCGCGGATGAGGGGGAGCCCGCGGCCGCGCAGGGGATCGCTGAGCCCGTCGCGCCATCGCCCGGTGTCGGCGACGCAGACCACGATCGCGCCGGGATCGTGGCGGGCGGTGACGGTCATGGTGCCGTGCGTGCCGTCGGGATAGGCGTGGTCCACGACGTTGGCCATGGCCTCGTAGGCGGCGAGTTCGAGGTCGGCGGCCAGCTCGGGCGGCAGCCCGCGGCCGCGGACCCAGCCGAGGAGGACCCGGCGCAGGATGGTGGCCTGAGCCGCCACGGCGGTGACCTCGCGGACGAGGGCCTCGCCGGATCTTCGGCCGGGCTCGTCCACCGCGTCGAGCGCCATCCGGATCCCCTCTCGCCGCTGCCGCGATCGAGGCTACTCCACCCGGAGCCGGAGCCGCCCGGACGCGGAGCGAACCCCGGCCCGGCGGCGAGCACCGGGAAGTACTCGCCGCCGGACGGGATCAGCGGACCTCCGCCGTCTCCAGATCGGCGTCCGCGCGGGCGATCAGCGCTCGCTCGGCCGCGGTGTCCAGGCTGCGGCACACCAGCAGGTACACCGCGCCGGACACGACCAGCCCGGGCAGCATCGCGATGTCGGTGCCGCCGAGCAGCCGCGCCACCGGTCCGGTGTAGACCGCGGAGTTGACGAACGGCAGCATCGCCACGAACCCGATCGCGTAGGCCAGCAGGCCCCGCCAGCCCCAGCGGCCGTACATGCCGCGCGGGTTGAAGATCTCCCGGATCGAGTAGTGCGTGTGCCGCACCCAGAAGAAGTCCACCAGATTGATGGCGGTCCACGGCGTGAACAACAACAGCAGGACGCCGAGGAAGTGCTCGAACTCGTGCAGGAAGTTCGCCGACGCCGACAGCGCCACCGAAGTGGACAGCACCGCGCAGACCACCAGCGTGACGATCCGCTTGGCACGGCTGGACCGCACCGGCCGCACCGAGTCCGCAATGGACAGCAGGGTCAGCGACGCGCCGTAGAAGTTCAGCCCGGTGATGGTGATCAGCCCGAGCAGCGCGAGCACCACCAGCACCGTCCCGAACCCGGGGAAGATCGCGTTCCCGGCCTGGTGGATCGCCTCCGAGGTGTTCAGCCCGGCGTTGAGCGAGGCCGCCACCGCGCCGACCAGCATCATCCACGCGCCACCGATCAGCGCGCCGAGGTAGGTCCACCAGAACGTGGCCCGCACCCCGACCGTGCGCGGCAGGTAGCGCGAGTAGTCCGACACGTAGATCGCCCAGCTGAGCTGGTAGGCCGCGGCGACGAAGAACTGGATGGCGAACGCCTCGGCGTGGAAGCCGGACGCGGAGAACTGCCCGGCCGGGATCTCGCCGGTGAACCCGATGCCCACGCTGAACACACCCAGCACCAGCAGCAACCCGTACGCCAGCCACCGCTGCGCCTTGTGGATCCAGTCGTAGCCGAACACCGCCAGCAGCACGGCGAGGACCGTGAACACCAGGTAGGCCACGGTCGGGTCGACCCCGAACAACAGGTGCGCCGCCTCCCCGGCGAGCAGCTGGTTGAACGCGTTGTAGCCGAGGTAGGTGACCAGCGCGACCACCCACACCAGCAGCGCCCCGAGGTAGCCGAACTGCGGGCGGGACTGGATCATCTGCGGCAGCCCGAGCTGCGGCCCCTGCGAGGAGTGGAACGCCATGAAGAACGTGCCGAACGCGCAGCCGGCGACGATGGCGATCCCGGTCCACAGCAGATTCGACCCCATCGAAATCCCCAGCACGCCGGTGGCGACGGTGGCGAGGTGCGCGTCGCCGGTGAACCACACCGGCCACAGGTGCCAGGCCTTGCCGTGCCGTTCGCGCAGGGGTACGTAGTCGATGGAGCGGGATTCGATGCCCCGCAGGCCGCCGGGGCGTGGCGGGGTGTTCCGGGAGTTGACGACGGTGTCCATGACTCCTCCGGTGGGGTGAAGGTCAGGTGCGGTTGAGCGCGGCGTAGGCCAGCTGCTCCAGCAGCAGCGCGGTGCGGTGCGAGGACTCGGCGGCGGCGTCGATGACCTGCTTGGTCCAGGCCAGTGCCTGGGGTGGCGCGGCCGCGAGCTCGGCGGCGAGCGCGCGGGCGCGGTCGACATGCGCCCCGGCCGGCACGACCTCGGTGAGCAGACCCCAGCTCGCCGCCTCCGCGGGCCCGAACCGGCGGCCGCGCAGCACCAGGTCGCGGGTGCGGGCCGGGCCCAGCTCGCGCACCACCCGGGCGATGCCGCCGGAGCCGGGCAGGATGCCGAGCCCGATCTCGGGGAAGCCGAACTCGGCCCGCTCGTCGGCCACCCGCAGGTCACAGGCCAGCGCGAGTTCCAGCCCGCCGCCGAGGCAGTAGCCGGTGATCGCGGCGACCGTCGGCTGCGGCAGGTTCGCGACCGCCTCGTACACCGCGCCGGACGCGCGGTAGTAGGCGGCGATCGCGGCCGGCGTCATCTCCCGCAGCTCGGTGACGTCCGCGCCGGCGGAGAACACCGCCGCCCCGCCGGTGATCACCACCGCGCGGGAGTCCACGACGGACGGTGACCGCAGCGCCTCGGCGAGCCGCGACTCCAGGTGGGTGGACAGGGCGTTGCGCTTGGCGGCCCGGTCCAGGGCGACGACGGCGATGCCGCCGGCCGTCGTCACCCCGACCGCGCCGGCGTCCGGCCCGGTCACTCCGCCTCCGGGAAGGTGACCAGCGAGCCCAGGCCGCGCTTGGCGACGTGGTTGGCGATCACCAGGCGCTGGATCTCCGAGGTGCCCTCCCAGATCCGGTCCACCCGCAGCTCCCGCCACAGCCGCTCGACCGGGTACTCGCGCATGTAGCCGCGGCCGCCGAAGATCTGCTGGCAGCGGTCGGCCACGCGGTTGGCCGCCTCGGACGCGGCCAGCTTGACCGTGGCCGCCTTGGCGTGCAACGTCTTGCGCACCGTCGGGTCGTCCAGGTCGGCCTGGTCGAACTCCCACGCCACCTGGTGGGTCAGCGCCCGGTTGGTGGCGATGTCCACCACCGAATCGGCGATCATGCCCTGGATCAGCTGCCGCTCGATCAGCGGCACCCCGCCCTGCACCCGTTCCCGCGCCCAGTCGGTGGCGAGGGTGAGCGCGCGCTCGGCCGCCCCGATCGTGCGGGCGCCGATCATCAGCCGTTCCTCGGTGAACCAGTCCCGGGTCAGCTCGTAGCCCTGGCCGACACCGCCGAGCACCGCGTCCGCGCCCAGCCGCACGTCGGTGAAGGTGAACTCGGGGTGCTCGTAGACGAAGGTGTGCGTGTAGCGCGGCACCCGCTTGATCCGCACCCCCGGCGTGCCGGTGTCGACCAGGAACATCGTCGGCCCGCCGTCCGGCACGTTCGCCAGCACCAGCAGGAAGTCGGCCGCGTCGCCGACCGTGACGAACCACTTCTCGCCGTTGAGCAGGTACCCGTCGCCGTCGCGGACCGCCGTGGTGGCGATCCCGGACGGGTCGGACCCGGCGTCGGCCTCGGTGATCGCCACCGCGTCCCGGCGGTCGCCGCGCGCGTCCGGCACCAGGTAGCGCTCGCGCTGCTCGGGGGTGGCGTGCACCAGCGGGTTCGCCGGCCGCCACACCGTGTCCCACAGCGCGTTGGTCAGCTTGCCCAGCTCGTCCTGCACCACGACCTGCTCCAGCACGGACAGGCCGGCCCCGCCCCACTCGACCGGGGTGTTGATCGCCTGCAGGCCGCTGGCCAGGACCTCCTGCCGGATCGCGGCGTGCGCCTCGGGCGGCAGGCCGTTCTCCCGCTCGCACTGGTCCTCGTACGGCATGATCTTGGCAGTGAGGTCGGCGGCCCGCTGCTTGAGCTCGGCCAGGCGGGGGGAGTAGGCGAAATCCATCGTGATCCTTCCGGTGTCGGGAAACTTGGTGTCAGTCGTCGGCGAGGACGATGCGGGCGTCGAGCGCGGTGACCCGGCCGGGCGCGGCCAGCAGGGGGTTGATCTCCAGCTCGGCGATCTCGGGGTGGGCGGCGGCGAGCGCGCTGATCGTGGCGACGACCCGCGCGGCGGCGGGCACGTCGACCGGCGGGCGGCCGCGGGCGCCGGTCAGCAACGCGGCGGCGCGCAGGCTGCGCAGCAGCTGCTCGGCACCGGCCTGGTCCACCGGGGCGAGTGCGAAGGCGACGTCGGCGAGCACCTCGGTGAACACCCCGCCGAGGCCGACCATGACGACCGGCCCGAACCGCGGGTCCCGGCGGACGCCGGCGATCAGCTCGACGGTGTCGCGCAGGTCGGCCATCGCCTCGACGGTGTAGCCGGGCGCCCGCAGCCGGGCGTGCATGTCCGCCAGCGCCGCCCGCAGCTCGTCCGCTGTGGACAGTCCCAGTGCGACACCGCCGGCGTCGGACTTGTGCAGCAGCCCTTCGGCCTTGAGCACGACCGGGTAGCCGATCCGCTCGGCCGCGGCCACCGCCTCCGCGGCGGTGGTGACGCGGGCGCCGTCCGGGAACGGCACCCCGGCGGCGGCGAACAGCGCCCGCGACGACCAGTAGCCGTCGTCGGTGACCGGTTCGGCCGGTGCGGGCACCGCGGCCGGGGCTTCCGGGGCGGGGGCGGACCCGAGCAGCGCCAGGGCGCGGGCGGCCTGCTCGACGGCACCGAACACGGGCACCCCGCGCTCGGCGAGCGCCCGCGCCGCCGGGCTGTCCGCGCGCATGGTGTGCACCACCACCGGCTTGCCCTGCCCGCGCACCAGGTCCGCGATGCGGTGCGCGGTGGCCAGCTCCCCGGCGCCCAGCCGCTCCCCGTACTCCCGGTAGCCGCCGAAGTAGCCGGTCATCAGGACCGCGTCGGTGTCCGGTTCGGCCAGGGTGACCTCGAGCACCCGGGTGAACGAGGTGATGTCCTGCTCACCCGCGCCGGCCAGGTCGATCGGGTTGCGCACACCCGCCGACGGCGGCAGCTCGCGGCGCAACGCGGCCGACAGCCGCGCGGAGAACTCGGGCACCGCCAGGCCGGCGGCCTCGGTGACGTCCGCGGCGACCGAGGCGTGTCCGCCGCCGTCGGCCAGGACCGCCACCCGGCGCACCTCGACCGGTCCCTGCTGGCGCAGGGTGGCGGCCAGGTCGGCGAGCTCCCGCGGCGTCGCCACGCGGTAGACCCCGGCCGCGCGGCAGGCGGCGTCGATGACGTCGCTGTCGGAGGTGAGCGAGCCGGTGTGCGACGCCGCGCCTCGCACCGACGCCGCGCTGCCGCCGACGGTGAGCAGCACGACGGGTTTGCCGGCCCGCCGGGCCTGCGCGGCGGCGTCGGTGAACTCGCGGCCGTCGCCGAAGTCCTCGCAGTACACCGCGATCAGCTCGGTGCCCGCGTGCCGGGTGCACGAGCGGATCAGGTCGGCCACGCCCACGTCGGCCTGGTTGCCGAGCGAGGCGAAGCGCGCGAACCCGAGCCCGTGGCCGGTGAGGAACCCGCTCAGCTCCAGCGCCATGTTGCCGCTCTGCGACAGCAGGCTGACCGTGCCGGACGGCAGCGGGTTGGAGGCCAGGGTGAGCCCGGTGGTCGAGTCCGCGACGCCGAGGCAGTTCGGCCCGAGCAGGACGGCCCCGGCGGATCGCACCCGTTCGGTGACCCGCTGCTGCAGCGCGCGGCCCTCGGCGCCGAGCTCGGCGAAGCCCGCGGTGATGCCCACGACGGCGCGGGCGCCCGCGGCCAGGGCGTCGTCCACGGCCGCCTCGAACCCGGCCGCCGGCACCGCCACCACCACCAGCTCGACCGGTTCGGCGAGCTCGGCCAGCGAGCGGGCCGCGGGGCGGCCGAGGACGGTCCCGCCGCGGCGGTTGACCAGGTGCACCGGGCGGCGGCCGAGCATGCGCAGCGCCTGCACCGCGATCCAGTTGCCGTACTTCGACTCGTCGTCGCTGGCGCCCACGACCGCGACCGACGACGGGTCGAACAACACGTCTGCGTCCCGCCCTGCGCGGGGGAGCACGGCGGTCATCGCACCGGCTCCGGCGCCGGGTGGCCGGTGCCCCACGCGTCCGCGCCACCGTCGACCGTGATCGTCGTCCCGGTGACGTACCGGCCGCCCGGCGAGGCCAGGAACGCCACCACGTCGGCGACCTCCTCGGGCGTGCCCAGCCGCCCGAGCGGCACCGCCTGCGCCCAGCGCGCCCGGTCGGCGGCGGGGTAGTTCTCGCGCAGGCCCTCGGTCTCGATCGTGCCGGGCGCCACGCACAGCGAGCGGATGCCGTAGCGGCTCCACTCCAGCGCCAGCCCCGCGGCGAGGTTCTCCAGCGCGGCGCGGGCGGCGGTCGCGTGCACCATGCCGGGGATGCCGCGGCGCGGCGAGAAGGCGAGGAAGAACACCACGCCGGTGCGCGCGGGGATCATCGCGCGCACCGCGACCTCCCGGGTGACCGCCCAGCTGCCGTCGACCGCGAGCCGGTGCACGGCCCGCCAGCCCTTGGCGGTGATCTCCTCGGCGGGCGCGGCGAACTGGCCCCCGGCGTTGTTGACCAGCACGTCGATCCGGCCGAACTCCGCCAGCGCCCGGTCCACCAGCCGTGTCACCTGCTCCTCGTCGCGGATGTCCGCGGGCACGGCCAGCGCGCGGGCGCCGAGTTCGGCGATCTCCCCGCGCACCTTCTCCAGGTGCTCGGCGCGGCGGCCGGCCAGCACCACCCCGGCGCCGCACCGCGCCAGCGCGAGCGCGGTCGCCCGGCCGATGCCGGTGCCGCCGCCGGTGACCAGGGCGATCCGCCCCGCCAGCGCGTCCGGCCGGAGCACGCCCTCGTGCCCCTGCCCGTTGAGTGTCATCGAGCCCCACCCTTCTCCAACCGGTCTGACTGATGCGTCAGTTAGCGGCATGGTGTGGGTGGTTGTCAAGAGGTGCGGTCGGGGTCTGGGTGAGAAGAACGCTGGTCAAGTGGGGATATGCCCGGGTCGACCGGCCTTGACCGATTCCGCGCGGTGGTCTGACTGACGCGTCAGTTGGAGGGGTGTGGTTAGATCGGGGCCGGGACAGCACACCGGCAGAGGGAGGACCAGGAGTGCCCACCGCGGCCGAGAGCGCCACCAGCACACCGCCCGCCGAGCCGGAACGGGACGCCCGCCGCGCGGCGATCCTCGACGCGGCCGCGCGGCTGATCGCCGAACGCGGCTACCACGCCGTGCGGGTCGCCGACATCGCGCGCGAGGTGGGGACCAGCACCGGCGCGGTGCACTACTACTTCCCGGGCAAGAACGACGTGCTCACCGCGGCGCTGCGTAGCGCGGTGGACCGCGCGTTCGAACGGCAGAGCGCGGAGCTGCGCCGCTTGGACGACGCGCACGCGCGGCTGCTCCGGCTGATCGAGATGCAGCTGCCGAAGGTCGGGGTGGTGCGCGACGAGTGGTCGGTGTGGATGCAGTTCTGGGCGGAGGCGACGATCAACCCGGAGCTGCGCCCGGTGCACAACGCCTTCTACGCGCGCTGGCACGACACGATCGCGCGGATCGTCCGCCGCGGCCAGCGGCAGGGCACCTTCTCCGCCGACGTCGACCCGGACGAGGTGGCCGTGCGGCTGAGCGCCCTCACCGACGGCCTGGCGATCCAGGTGCTGACCGGAGCGCCGGGCATCACGGTGACGGTGATGCGGGAGGTCCTGGTGGCTTTCGTGCGCCGCGAACTGTCCGTGTGACGAGTCGGGTACGGCGTCGGCAGGTGGCCCGCCACCTGCCGACGCCGAGCTGTCACTGGCCGGCCGCTGTGCCCCCCTCCGGGCTCACCGCCAGCGGCCGGAGTCGCCGGGCTCGTTGACGATGCGGGGCAGCCCCAGCGGGTTCGCGTCCCGCAGCGCGAGCGGAAGCAGTGCGTCCGGGGCGTTCTGGTAGGTCACCGGGCGCAGGAAACGCTCGATGGCCGCCGTGCCGACCGAGGTGTGCGACACGGCGGTGGTGGCGGGGTAGGGACCGCCGTGGTGCTGGGCCGGGGTGACCGCCACCCCGGTCGGCCATTCGTTGAACACCACGCGACCGCTGCATCGCGCCGCCACCTCGACCAGCGCGGCCAGGCGTGCCCGTTCCTCCCCGTCCGGACGGTTCGACGTCTGCACCGTGACCGTCAGGCTTCCCGCCACCGCGGCGAGGAGTCCGGGCAGGGCATCGTCCACTTCGTACTCCGCGATCACCGCGGAGGGGCCGAAGTTCTCGTCCAGGAGCACGTCGCGGTGCTCGTGCAGGTTCTGCACCGGCCCCGCGTGGAACAGGGCCGGGCTGACCGCGGGAATGCCGGACGGATCGGCGTGTTCCCGCCCGCTCGTCAGAACCTTGACACCGGCCACGTTCGCCAGTTCGCCGAGCCGCTCGTGGTACCGCCGCGCGATGCCGGTCGTGAGCATCCGGGCGGGCGGCACGCCGTCGGCGAGCTCGGCCACGCGCTCCGGCAGGCCGGTGCCCCGGGGGAGGAGGAGCACGCCCGGCTTGGTGCAGAACTGACCCGCGCCGAGGGTGAACGATCCGACGAAGCCCTCGGCGATCTGCTCGCCGCGCTCGCGTGCCGCTTCCGGGGTGACGATCGCGGGGTTGATGCTCCCGAGCTCGCCGAAGAACGGGATGGGCGAGGGCCGCGAGGCGGCGATGTCGAAAAGGGCCCGGCCACCCGCGACCGATCCGGTGAACGCGGCCGCGGCGACGCGCGGGTCCCGCAGCGCCCGCACGCCGGCGTCCCGGCCGGTGATCAGGTCGAAGGTGCCCTCCGGCGCCCCGGCACCGAGCAGTGCCGAGCGGACGAGGTCCGCGGTGAGCCGCGAGGTCGCGGGGTGGCCGGGGTGGGCCTTCAGGAGTACGGGGCAGCCTGCGGCGAGGGCGGAGGCGGTGTCTCCGCCGGCCACCGAGAAGGCGAACGGGAAGTTACTCGCGGCGAAGACGAGCGCCGGGCCGAGCGGGACCAGCCAGCGCCGCAGATCCGGCCGGGCGCCGAGGGCGTATCCGGGGTCGCTGCGGTCGATGACGATGCGGAGACAGGAGCCGTCGCGCAGCAGATCGGCGAACATGCGCAGCTGCACGGTGGTCCGCTTCACCTCACCGGTGAGGCGGGCCTCGGGGAGGCCGGTCTCCGTCACGGCGGCGGCGACGAGGTCTGCCGTGGCGGCGTCGAGTGCGTCGGCGACCGCGGAGAGCGCCTCGGCGCGCGGGCGCGGTGCCCACTGCCCCCACTCCGGTGCCGCCGTGGCCGCCGCGTCCAGACATCGGTCGACCTCCGCGGCCGGTGTCTCGTGCTCCGCACTGTCCACTGTGGTCATGCCAGCTTCCTTTCGATCGCTTCAGGAACGGATTTCGCCGAGACGCCCGCGGTGGAAGACGAGGGGGTCGCCGTCGCCCGCTTCCAGGTGGCGGACGCGGGCGATCACGATGACGTGGTCGCCGCCGTCGAGCTCGTGCCGGGTTTCGCAGTCGATCCAGGCGTGCGCCCCGGAGATGCGCGGGGTGCCGTGCGGGGATTCGTGCCAGTCCACCGCGCTGAACTTGTCCTCGCGTTTGCTGGACAGCGCCCGGCACACGTCCTCCTGCCCGGCGGCGAGGACGCTGGCGCTGAACCGGCCTGCCGGGCGGATCTTCGGCCAGCTGCTGGAGGTCAGCGCGACGCTGAAGCTGACCAGGGGCGGGTCCAGGGACAGGGACTGGAACGTGCCGACGACGAGGCCCGCGGGCTCCCCGGTCCGGCGGCGGCCGGCGACGACCACGACACCGGTGGGCAGGTGTCCCATCACGTCGCGGAAGTGCCGGGGTTCGATCGTCGAAGGTGAGGTGATCACGGGAGTTCCTCCAACCAGGTGGTGGTCAGCGTGCGCCGGTGAGGTGCGTGGCGAGTTCGCGTGCGGTCCGCAGCCCGCTTTCGATGGCGCCGTCGATGAAGCCGGCCCACAGGCCGGCGTGGTCGCTGCTGGCGAAGTGCAGGACGCCTTCCGGTTGCTGCTGGGCGTTCAGGTACCGGGTGACCTGGTACGGACGGTGCATCATCCACGTCTCCCGCGAATAGGGGTCGGACATCCAGTCGTGGCCGGTCGTGTCCAGGACGTCGAGGTCGTCGCGCCACACCCGCAGCGCCGCAGTCACCGCGTCGCAGTCGTCCGGCGAGATCCGGGCGGCGTCCGCGCCGAAGGCGACCAGGACGGCGTCGTCGTCCCCGAGGTATTCGGTGCGCACGACCGACAGGGGATGGGCGGCCGAGGAATAGGCGAAGAACGGCTCGATCGGCCCGCGCACGCGGATCCACACCTTGACGCCCTTCGATGCCGCCTTCTCCTTGCTCGCGGCGAGCTTCCCGGCGCACAACGGCGGGGAGACCTCCAGGTCGCCGAGGATGTTCTGGGGCAGCGTCACCACGACCCGCCGCGCGCGAATCCGCTCACCGGCGGCCGTGGTGAGCACCGCGCGGTCCGGCCCGTGATCGATCCGGCGCACTTCCGTGGAGGTGCGGATCTCGGCGCCGGCGTCGGCGGCGATCGCGTCGACCAGGGACCGGGTGCCGCCGGCGAGCCGGAAGACCGCCGACGCCTCGTGCATGAGGTGCCAGGATCCTGCGGTGGCGGCGGTCCAGCGCAGCGCGCTGGTGAAGGCGCCGTCGGCGAGGGGAGCGTTGAAGTGCCCGACCCACGCCGCCTCGTTGGCGTGGTACTCCTCGGCCGGCAGGGCGAGTTCGTCGAGCTTGTCCTGCACGCTGAACCCGTCGACCTCGGCCAGTGCCGGCTCGGCGAGCGGCTCGGCGGGGCGGGGGAGCCAGCGCATGGTGCCGGCCAGGAGGCGCCGCATGCCGGGGTCGATGAGCTGCATGAACTCCTCCAGCGTGCCGGTGCGGACCTCGTCGCCGGCCAGCCAGTACGCCTGCTCGGGGCGGGGACCGCGGGTCACCGCGAGGCCGTAGCGGGTCACCTCGGCCCACACGTGCGGCTGCACCCAGTGCAGCCAGGTGCCGCCCATCTCCAGGTC
The DNA here is from genome assembly GCF_023376025.1 of Amycolatopsis thermalba. NCBI lineage: Bacteria > Bacillati > Actinomycetota > Actinomycetes > Pseudonocardiales > Pseudonocardiaceae > Amycolatopsis > Amycolatopsis thermalba. Next base: position 4,561,671 of record NZ_CP091196.1, on the reverse strand, counting down.
GCGGCCCAGCCGGTGGTCGGTCCACACGCGGCCGCCCAGCCGGTCGCGGGCTTCCAGCACGAGAACCCGGAGGCCCTTGGCGCTCAGCTCACGGGCGGCGACCAACCCGGCGATCCCGCCGCCGATCACGGCGACGTCGACTTCCTCAGGCACTGTGACACTCCGTCGTGGTCGGAATCCTGAACTAGATGTTCATAAAATGAACACGGCAGCATTGTGACTTCTCGTCCCGGGAACCGTCAAGAGCCGAGAAACGTCAAGCGTAGAAGCAATTTTTCCGCCGGAGGGTTGACGGGCGAGGATGACCCGTGTCACCTTGTTCGAACATAACGGTCAATATGTGAACACTACGCAGGAGTGGATCATGCCCTCGTCGAACGTCGCCGAAGCCCTCGCCACACTCGCCGCAGGCGGGAAGGTCCTCGTGGTCGATGACGAGGACCGGGAGAACGAGGGCGACCTGATCATGGCCGCCGAGCACGCGACCACCGGCGAGGTTGCGTTCTTCCTGGAGCACACCTCGGGTTTCCTGTGCGTCGCGATCGACGAGGACCGGGCGGACGCCCTCGGGCTGGACCTGATGGTCGCGGACAACACCGAGAGCCAGCGCACCGCGTTCCTGGTCAGCGTCGACTACCGGCACGGAACCACCACCGGGATCAGCGCGGAGGACCGGGCGAAGACGATCCGCGCCCTGGCCGATCCGGGCCTGCAGCCCGCCGACCTCGCCCGGCCTGGTCACGTCATGCCGTTGCTCGCCAAGCCCGGTGGGGTGCGGCAGCGGCGCGGGCACACCGAAGCGGGAGTGGAGCTGTGCCGGCGGGCCGGGCTGAGCGGAGCCGCCCTGCTGTGCGAGATCGTCACCCCGGACCGGCGGCGGATGATGCGCGGCCCGGAGCTGACCGAGTTCGCCGCGCGCCACGGCATTCCGATGATCTCCATCGAGGACCTGGTCCGCTGGCTGGACGGCGGCGATCCCGCGGTGCGCCGCACCGGGCAGGCCGCCATCCCCACCGACCTCGGCACCTTCCAGGTCCGCGCCTACCGGTCCGGCGACGTCGAGCACGTGGCGCTGACGATGGGCGACCTCGACGGCGGGGACGTGCTCGTCCGGCTGCACAGCGAATGCCTCACCGGTGACCTGCTCGGCTCGCTGCGCTGCGACTGCGGGGCGCAGCTGCACATGGCGCTGGAGGCGATCGCCACCGAGGGGCGCGGCGTCGTCGTCTACCTGCGCGGGCACGAAGGCCGGGGGATCGGGCTGGGGCACAAGCTCCGCGCCTACCAGCTGCAGCAGTACCAGGGACTGGACACGCTGGAAGCGAACGTCGCGCTCGGCTTCCCGGTCGACAGCCGCGACTACACCGCCGCCGCGTGGATCCTCGCCGACCTCGGCGTCTCCTCGGTCCGGCTGTTGACCAACAACCCGGACAAGTGCCGCGCGCTCACCGGCTGCGGCGTGACCATCAACGAGCGCCTCACCCTCGAAGCCCCGGCGAACGAGCACAACACGGCTTACCTCGCGGCCAAACGGCACCGCATGGGCCACCGGCTCGAACAGATCGCCTGATCTCACCACTCGGAAGAAGGAGCACGACGATGACGTCTCGGCGGATGCGCTTGTTCGCCTTCGATTTCCAGGGCCCCGCGCACCTCTCGGCGGGCCTGTGGCGCCACGAGCGGGATCGCAGCGCCGGCTACACGGACCTGCGCTACTGGACGGACTACGCGAAGCTGCTGGAGGAGGGCCGGTTCGACGGGATCTTCTTCGCGGACAACGTCGGATACCACGACGTGTACCAGGGCAGCGTCGCCGCCGCTCTCGCCGACGCCGCGCAGATCCCCGCCAACGACCCGTTCCTCGTGGTCTCGGCGATGGCGAGCGTCACCGAGCACCTCGGGTTCGGCCTGACCGGCTCGACCTCCTACGAGCACCCCTACGCGCTGGCGCGCCGGTTCACCACGCTGGACCACCTCACCCGCGGCCGCGTCGGGTGGAACCTGGTGACCTCCTACGCCGACAGCGCCGCCCGCAACCTGGGCACCGGACAGCAGGTCCCGCACGACGAGCGCTACGACATGGCCGCCGAGTACCTGGAGGTCTGTTACAAGCTGTGGGAGGCCTCGTGGCAGGACGACGCAGTCGTCCGCGACCGGGCCACCGGGGTCTATGCCGACCCCGCCCGCGTGCACGAGATCGGCCACCACGGCAAGTACTTCACCGTGCCCGGCATCGCGCTGTGCGAACCGTCGCCCCAGCGCACCCCGGTCATCTTCCAGGCCGGCGGCTCGTCCAAGGGACGGGCGCTCGCCGCGGCGCACGCGGAAGCGGTCTTCGTCAACGCCGTGTCGATGCCCGCCCTCACACGGCAGGTCGGCGCGGTGCGGGGCCTAGCCGCCGAAACCGGCCGGGATCCGGGCAGCGTCAAGGTGCTGCAGATGCTCAACGTCGTGGTCGCCCCCACCGACGAAGCCGCCCAGGAGAAGTACGAGTCCTACCGCCGCCTGGTGAGCTACTCCGGCGCGATGGCCCGCTACAGCGGCTGGACCGGCCTGGACATGGCCCAGTTCGACCCCGACGTGCCGCTGCGGCACGTCAAGACCAACGCCGGGCAGACCATGGTCGACCTCTTCTCCAAGATGGACCCGGACAAGGAGTGGACACCGCGCGACATCGCCGAGTTCATCGGCATCGGTGGCACCGGCCCCACCATCGTCGGGTCCCCGGCCACCGTGGCCGCCGAGCTGATCCGCTGGATGGACGAAACCGGCGTCGACGGGTTCAACCTCGGGCACGCCGTGAAACACGCCGACATCGCCGACTTCATCGAGCTCGTCGTCCCCGAACTGCAGCGCCGCGGTGCGATGTGGACCGAGTACGAAGGCAGCACCCTGCGGGAGAAGCTCTACGGGCCCGGTACCGTCCGGCTCCGCGACGACCACCCCGGGCACGCCTTCGCCCACCGGGCACGCACGCTGGAGCTGAGCCACTGATGCAGACCTCCGAACTCCGCGACGTCGCCATCGCCCTGCGCACCGCGCGGAACAACCGCGAAGCGATCCCGGCGCCGACGAAGACCTGGCCGGACCTCGACGCCGACAGCGCCTTCGCCGTCCAGCGCATGGGCGCCGAAGCCGCGGTCGCCGAAGGGGACCGCGTGGTGGGCTACAAGCTGGGCAACATCGCCAAGGCCATGCAGGACGCGTTCGGCCTCGATCAGCCCGACTACGGCCACCTGCTGGCGAGCACCTTCGCCTGCGAGGGCACCACGATCGACCGGAGCCGGTTCATCGCGCCGTTCGTGGAGCTGGAACCGGCGTTCGTCCTCAAGGGCCACCTGCGCGGGCCCAACGCCACCGTCGCCGAGGTCATCACCGCGGTCGATTACGTCCTGCCCGCGATCGAGATCATCGACTCCCGCGTCGAGAACTGGGCCATCGACCTGCCGGACACCCTGGCGGACAACGGATCCACCGGCGCGGTCGTCCTCGGCGGCACACCGCGGTGCCTGACCGACCTGACCTTGCGCGACACACCGGGCGTGCTGCACTTCGCCGGCCGCCCGGTCATGTCCGGGAACACGGGCAACATCCTGGGCAACCCGCTGGCCGCGACCGCCTGGCTGTGCAACCGGCTCGCCGCCTACGATGTCGCGTTCGCCCCGGGGGAGGTGATCCTCCCCGGAAGCTGTCTGGAAGCCGTGCCGATGCGCGAGGCCGGCCACTGGTCGGGCACCTTCGACGGCCTCGGAACCGTCGAGTTCGACGTCGCGTAACCCCCACCGCAAGGAAGTGATCAACGATGACCACGACCCACAACCCCGGTGACGTCGGGGAAACCGAGAAGACCCGGACCGCCAAACGACGCTTCCTCGCCAAGCTGACCGCAGCCACGGTCGGCGGCATGTTCATCGACGGCTACATCCTGGGCATCGTCGGCAACGCCATCGGCGCGGTCAACGACGAGCTCGGTATGTCGCTGTTCATGGAGGGCCTCACCGGCGCGGCCGCCCTGATCGGCATCTTCTTCGGCGGGCCGCTCGGCGGGTGGCTCGCCGACAAGCTCGGGCGCAAGCCCATGTTCACCCTGGACCTGGCCCTGTTCATCATCGGCTCGGTGCTGCAGTTCTTCGTCGACTCGGCCTGGCAGCTGTTCTTCGTGCGGCTGCTGATGGGCGTCGCGATCGGCGCCGAGTACTCGGTGGGCTGGCCGCTGCTCGCGGAGTTCGCGCCCGCCCGCTTGCGGGGCAGGCTGATGTCGCTGTCCGAGGTGTTCTGGTACGTCGGGTTCATGCTGGCCTCCGCCGTGGCCTACGTCCTGGTCGCGGTGTTCTCCGTGGACTGGCGGATCGTGCTGGGCACCAGCACCGTGCCCGCCGTGATCCTGTTCGTGGTCCGGTTCGGGCTGCCCGAATCGCCCCGCTGGCTGATGAACCAGGGCCGTGTGGAGGAGGCCCACCGGATCGCGCACACCTACCTGGAGGAGCCGGAGGACGCGCTCGACCCGGGTGACGGGCGGCCCCGCCGCGGTGCGCTCGGGATGCTGTTCTCCCGCGACTACTGGCGCGCGACGACCTTCATCTCGGTGTTCTGGTTCTGCGCCGTCGCGCCGTACTTCGCCATCGCGACCTTCGCCGCCAGCGTGCTGGCCGACTACGGTCTCGGCGACGGGCTGGTCGGCGCACTCGGCGTCAACGGGCTCGCCCTGCTCGGCGTCTTGGTCTCCCTGCTGCTGATCGACCGGATCGGGCGGCGCAAGCTCACGATCCCGCAGCAGTGGGTGGCCGCCGTGGTCCTGGTGGTCATCGGGTCGTGGCCCGGGGCGCCGGCCGGTGTGGTGCTGGTCTGCTTCCTGGTTTTCGCCTTCGCCAACGCCATGTGCACGGCGCTGACCGGCGTCTACCCGGGCGAGATCTTCCCCACCGAGATCCGCGGTGTCGGCACCGGGTTCGCGACCGCGTTCAGCCGGATCGGCGCCGGCGTCGGCACGTTCCTGCTCCCGTGGTCGATGCACAACCTGGGGGCCGGGCCGACCATGCTCATCGCGGCCGGGGTCTGCGTCGTCGGCGCGGTGGTCTCCCAGGTCCTCGCGCCGGAGACGATGGGCAGGCCGTTGAGCGAGACCTCGGCGCCGCACCGCCCGTAACCTCGTCCGCGCGCGTTCGTATACTGAACACCCTGGGTGTTCTCTGAACGCGTGACGAGGAGGGGCGATGGGGGACGAGCAGACGGAGCTGACCAACAAGTCGGTCGCGAAGGCGGTGCGCCTGCTGCGCGAACTGGCGGCTCAACCGCGCACCGGTGCCACCGCCACCGTGCTCGCGAAAGCCGCCGGCCTGAGCAGGCCCACCGCGTTCCGTCTGCTGCTCAGCCTGGAGCAGGAGGGGCTCGTCGACCGGATCGACAACAACTACATCCTCGGCTGGGAGCTGGCCCGGCTCGGCCGCCGCGCCGACCCGCACGCCGGCCTGGTGGCGCGGGCCCAGCCGTTGCTGCAGGAGCTGGCGGACAAGTTCAACGAGTCGGTGACCCTGTCGGTGCCGAACGCCGAGGGCGGGCTGGACCTGGTGGCGGAGGCCGCCGGCTCGCACGTGCTGGGTGTCCTCGGCCGCAACATGATCGGGCAGCGTTATCCGCTGCACGCCAGCTCGACCGGCAAGGTGCTGCTGGCCGAGCAGCCACCCGAGCGTTTGCCGGCGCTGCTGCCGGAGAAGCTCGAGGCCTACACGCCGCACACCATCACCGACCGGGCGGTCCTGTTGCGGGAGCTGGAACAGGTCCGCGAACAGGGCTTCGCCATCATCGACAACGAGCTGGAACCCGAGCTGCTGTCGTTGTCCCGCCCCATCCGCGACGCGAGCGGAACCCTGGTGGCGATCCTGACGCTGAACGGCCCGCGCACCCGGTTCGGCCGCGCGCAGATCCCCGAGGCGCTGAACCAGATGCAGAACACGATCGACCGGCTGAGCGAGGCCTTCTGGCACGATCCGGCGGCCGGCTGACCGGCACGGCACGGGTGGACGGTGTCAGCCGGAGCTCAGGCGGACCGGGGTCCCGTCGGGCACGTCATGCAGCTGCCGCGCGATCGGTCCGCGGATGCGCATGCAGGTGACCGCGTCCTTGGCGACGAGGTTGTCGTCGTCGTACTCGCCGCCGAGTACGAAGAACCGCAGCGGGATCAGCCGTTCGTCGTAGTCGAGGGCGCCGTGGACGCGCTGCCAGCGGGTGGCGAAGGCGCGCGCGGCGTGTGCGTCGGCGTCGGAGGCGAGCCATTCGGTCCAGCCGGACAGGGTGTCGCTGAGGAACTCGCGGTGCCCGGTCTCCGGGTCGAAGGTGACGACCCGGGCGTTGTCCTCGATCGCGAACTGCACTCCGAAGAGGTCCTGGCCGAAGCACAGCAGGCCGTCGGCGAGGCCGGAGTAGGTGTCCTTCCACGTTTCCGGTGCGTTCCACCGGATCAGCTCCGGGCCGAGCCCCTCCGGGCCGACGCGGAAGACCTGAGCACCGGCGTTGGCGAGCGTGAACCCGTTGACCCGGCTCAGCAGGTCCGCGAGTTCGCCCACCGGCCCGTGGGCGGCGCCGAGGTCGGCGCGCACCGCGGCGCCGAGGGGGTGGCGGCCGGCCCGGAGCAGCTCGTCGAAGGCGGGATGGGTGCGCATGTCAGTCGGTCTCCCTGATCACGAAGGTGTCGCCGGGGTCGAGGTTCTTCGTCTGGCCTCCCATGGTGGCACCGGCGGAGCGGTTGTCGCGGGACGGGATGAGCTTGACGCTCGGGTCCCAGTCGTCGTGACGCCTGCCGCCCTCCACGCTCATGGCGGGCGGGAACTCGTCCCGGTCATGACCCGGCAGTCCGACGTCCCGGCCGTACGGGATACCCTGCATCGCCTCGTCCCGGCGGGCTTCCTTTTCGGCGGCGTTCTTGTCGACCGTGAGCACCTCCGGGGTGGACCGGCTCATCACGTAGGTGTCGCCGGACCAGATCTGGCCCCGCTGCGACTCCCGGATGTGTTGCAGGCTGTCCTTGTGCCGGTCCCGGTCCAGGTACACCTCGACCGGCGATTTCTTGCCGTCCAGGGCCTGGGCGGTGTGGTGCAGCTCGTTGCGCGCCTGCGAGCTCGCGTTGAGCACGGCGTCGCCCGCGTGGTTGCCCAGGAAATCCACGGTGTCCGGGGTGAGCGCTTTGCCGACTGCTTCCAGCTGGTCGTTGCCGGTCACGCTGGCGAGCCATTCCGAGGCGGCGTCCACGGCGCGGGCCGCGGTCTCGACACCGGTCTCGGCGACATCGTCCAGTGTCCGTCCGGCCAAGCTCGCGAGGTTGCCGAGCGCGCGAAGGTTTTCCGCCTCCGGCACGTCACCCTTGCTCCCGGTCGAGCCCGGCGCGCCGGGCGTCTTCGGCGTCTTGCCCGGATTCGCGACCTCGGCGCCCCTCAGGTCGTCGCCCATCGTCTTGATGTTCGCCGCCGCCACGGCGTACCTGTTCTGGTTCTGCTCGGCGGTCGTGGCGACGAGGTTGCGGGTGACGACTTCGCTTTCCTCCGGGGACAGCAGGGTTTTGCCGAGCTGGTCGTCGGCGTCGGCGCGGGCGGTGTTGGCCGCCGTGTCCTGCCGGGCGCTGGAGATCTCGTTGCCGCTCGCCGTGGCGAACCGGGTGAGGGCCCGGGCGTCGTCGCCCGCCGCCTGCGCGTCCGCGGCCGACGTCCGGGCGCGTTCCCGCGCCGCCTCGGCCGGCTCGCCACGCCACTCCTGGCCGGTGTGGCCGGCGAACCGGTGCGCTTCGTCCCGCGCGGGCTGGGTGTCCTCACCGGCCCGGCTCCACGCCTCGCCGGCCTCGTGGATTCCGTCCGGCCGGGCAGGGGTCGGTGCGAGTGACTCCACTTCCCGCGTGAAGTCACTCTGCGCCGGCTCCGTCGTGCTCGGATCGCGCCGGCCGTCGGTGGCCTCCCGCTCCGCTGTCCGTCCGGAGTCCTCCTGCTGCCGCGCTTCCGGGCCCGCACCATCGGGGAATCGGTCCGATGTGGACCGTTCGTCGGCGGGGGCCTCCCCTTGCGTTTCACCCGCGCGGTTCTCACCGGACGGCTGCTCCCCGGACGGTGAGCCCTTCGCGGGCTGGTCCGCGGACGGAGCCGGATCCGATGACGCTGGTGCCGCGGGCGCGGCTCCACCGGAGTCCGCCGGGGGAGCGCCGCCGCTTCCTGGTGACCCGGCCATTCCCGACCACCTCGCTGCCGCTCGTCCGTGGTGAGCAGTCTCGGGGGTGGTGGTCCTGCCGCGGTGGCCCGTGACCTGTTCCGGTCACCCCGGACGGAGCGCGCTCACCTGCGCATCGGAACGTGCTGCCCGCTCAGGAGGCCGCGGGGTGGAACGGCTCGTGCTCGCCGCGGAACGCGGCCGAAGTCCGGGCCAGTGCGCCCGCCCGTAGCTCGGTCACCCGGCTCGTCTCGGCGAGCGTCGCCAGAGACGGGCCGCCCAGGTAGGCCGCGCCGAGGTCGGTCGCGCGCACGCACAACTCGGCCGGGGCCGTGGTCCGCGAGCACGTCACCCGGGCGCCGTCCGCGGTCAGCCGGTACCGGCCGGAGTTCCACGGGCAGAACGAGTCGCACACGGACAGCACCACGTTCAGCGGCGTGGCGTACCGGCGCACGGCCAGTGCGCGCTCCACGTCGACCAGCCGCACCCACAGGTTGTCCACCGGCGCGAGCTGCCCGCGCGGCAGCGGTGAATCCACCGGCACCAGCGCCGACACCCGGCGAGGGCCCGCCAGCAGGAACCGCCACAGCGCCGCGTGAGCCTGGTCCGTCGTCGCGACCACCCTCGGCGACCCGCAGCGCGCCCGCGTCGCCCCTGCGGTAGAGCGCGTAGCCGGTCACCTCGCCCTCCGGCGAGTCGTGCACCGCGGCCGACGTGAGCAGCGTGTCCCAGAACCGCGGCGGCCGCGAAGTCCAGCCCACCGACCTCGGCCGCACCGCGTCGTACACCGGTTCGAGCAACGCCCCTGCCGACGATCCGTCCAGCAGCCGGATCCGGCCCGCCCCCAGGTCCGCGTCCGGCCGGAGCACGCCGCGCGCGTGCAGCCGCACCGCTCGCGCCGCTGGCCCGAACCCGAACCGCGCGCAGCTCCCAGCGCCCGACGCGATCGTCTCGCCCGACTCGTACAACTCGGTCAGCTGCCGTCCCAGCAACTCCGCCAGCAGCCAGTCCTGCGCGGGGGAGACCGCCACCACCTCGGCGACCGGCACCACCGCCCCGGGCACCGTCAGCTCCCGCGACACGACTGTCACACCGCCGACGATCTCGCCCTCGTCCACCGCCACGATCGTGCGGCCGCGCTCGGCCGTGCCCCGCAGCCTGTGCTGCGCGGGCTCCGTCAGCGGCCGGAAGTGCACACAGCCGGTGTAACCCGGCGGGCCGGTCGCGCGCCAGAGGATTCCGCCATCACCCGCGCGGGTCCCGCCAGCCGCTGCGACAACGACCGCGACGTGGCCGACAGCAGGCGCGCCAGCTCGCGCGGCCGCGCCCCGGCCACCCGCACCACCGCGCTGATCGCCGCGGCGACCCGGCCCGACGGGTCCCGCACGGGTGCGGCCACCACCAGCTCGTCCGGCGTGATCGTGCGCCGCGCGACGGCCACCCCAGACCGGCGGATGAACGCCAGCTGCCGCCGCAGCTCCCCGGGATCGGTGATCGTGTACCGCGTGTACCGCGCCAGCGGCGACCGCAGCACCTTCGGCCTGGAACGCGGGCTCGGCGTGGGCCAGCAGCACCAGCCCGGTGCCGGTGGCGTGCATCGGCCACCGGTCGCCCACCCGGCTGTTGGTCGCGGCGGCCCGCGCCCGCAGGGTCTCCACGTAGACCACCTCGCGCCCGTCCCGCACGGCCAGGTGCACGTTCCCGCGAGTCAGGGAGTGCAGGTCGTCCAGGAACGGGAACGCCGCTTCCCGCAGTTGCAGCTCGCGCGGGGCCAGCGCGGCCAGTTCCAGCAACCGCAGTCCCACCGAGTACCGGCCCGCCGGGTCCCGTTCCAGACCGCCCCACGACACCAGCTCGCCCGCCAGCCGGTGTGCCGTCGGCAAGGTCAGCCCGGCCCGGCGCGCGATGTCGCCCAGCGACAGCGACCGGTGCCGCGGCCCGAACGCGGACAGCACGGCCAGCACCCGGCCCGCCGCGGTGGTCATCTCGCGCTCCCGACCGGCGCGGGCGCCGCGACGCGGCCCGGCACCGGCAGCACCAGCACCGCCACCAGGCTCACCGCGCACAACAGTCCCAGGTAGAGCGCGATCGGCGGCGGGGAGTGGTAGGCGCCGTAGAGGCCCGTCGCGGCCGGGTGTCACCGCGCCGCCCACCAGGCCGCCCATCTGGTAGGCGATCGACGCGCCGCTGAACCGCATCCGCACCGGGAAGATCTCGGTGAACAACGCGCCCTGCGCCCCGGCCATGATCGCCTGCACGATCCCGGCGACCAGGAACGACAGCAGCGCCGCGCCCACGCTGCCGGTGTCGACGAGCAGGAACAACGGGAACGCCCACGCGACCGCCGCGGCCGCGCCCCAGCGCGTACACCCGTTTGCTGCCCCACCGGTCCGCGCACCGCGCCGCCACGTAGATCCGGCGATCCACGGCACCGTGGAGGCGAGGATCAGCGTCAGCAGCGTGCTGCGCCCGAACCCGGCGGCCTGGGTGCCGTAGCTGAGCATGTGGACCATCACCGTGTAGCCCACCGCGGGCGGCGCGATCGCGGCGAGGCTCGCCAGCACCAGCGTCCCCGGGCGCTCGCGGATCAGCGTCGCCGCCGGCACCCGGCTGACCTGCCGCTGCTGGCGGACCCTCTGGAACTCGGGGCTCTCGGTGAGCGTGCGCCGCACCAGCATCCCGACTACCAGCAGCGCGACGCTGACCAGGAACGGGATCCGCCAGCCCCAGGTGGCGAACCCGTCCCCGGTGGTCTCCACCACCAGCAGGAACACCAGGTTCGAGGCCAGCACCCCGATCGGCACGCCGAACTGCGCGAAGCTGCCGTACACCGCGCGCTGCCGCGGCGTGGCGTGCTCGGTGGCGACCAGCACCGCGCCACCCCACTCGCCGCCGACGCCGAACCCCTGCACCAGCCGCAGGAACACCAGCAGGATCGGCGCCGCGACCCCGATCGCGGCGTAGGTCGGCAGCAGGCCGATCAGGAACGTGGCGAGCCCGGCCAGCATGAGCGTCAGCACCAGCATCGACTTGCGCCCGATCCGGTCGCCGAAGTGCCTGATCACTGCACCGCCGAGCGGCCGCGCGATGAACCCCACCGCGAACGTGCCGAACGCGGCGAGCGTCCCGGCCAGCGGGGAGAACGACGGGAAGAACAGCGATCCGAACACCAGAGCCGAGGCGCTGCCGAAGACGTAGGAGTCGTACCACTCGATCGACGTCCCGACGCAACTGGCCAGCAGGATCGAGGCCCTGGTGGGTGGAGTGCCTGCCACGGGAGCACCCACCTTCGACGTCGGAACCGGGTGCCTCCAGTAAAGGAGCACCGCCCGCGCGCGTCGTCGGCCTGTTGCCGCGCCCGGGGAGTGCCGGCCTCAGAGTTCGAGAGCGCGCAGCAGGATTCGCAGGAGCCCGTCGAGGGTGCCGAGCTGCTCCTGGTCCAGCGCCGACAGCAGCCGGGTGACGTTGGCGGTGTGTGCCGTCATCGCGTCGTCCACGGTGGCGTAGCCCTGGTCGGTGAGCCGGACGCGGAAGCTGCGGCGGTCCGCGGGGTCGAGGGTGCGCTCGACGAGCCCGGCCGCCTCCAGCCGGTCCAGCCGGTTGGTCATGCCCGCGCGGGTCAGCATCAGGGTCGCGGACAACTGCGACGGCGTCAGCGTGTACGGAGCGCCGGAGCGCCGGAGCGCCGCGAGGACGTCGAACTCGCCCCTCTGCAGCCCGAACGAGGTGAAGACCGTCTCCTGCGCCGGGCCCAGCAGGAGCCCCACGCGGCCCAGCCGCCCGGCGACGGCGATGGCGTCGAGGTCCAGGTCCGGTCGTTCCCGCTGCCACGCCTCGATCACGGCGTCGACGGCGTCGGCCGGCTGTTCGTTCGTCTCACTCACGGCTCCCAGTCTATTCGATGACGAGACTATCCGACGCCGTCCTATTCGACGCCGTGCTATTTGGCGCGAGATAGTTTGACAGCTTACTATCAGCCGTGTGACTATAAGGCCATGAGCACACCACCACTGACCGACCAGGAGGCTCCGCCACTCCTGGTACGGCGAGACGAGGCGGAAGTCCTGGGCGCGGGGCCGGCCACGGTCTCGCTGCTTGCCGACGTGCCCTCGACCGCAGGGTTCCTGAGCGCCACGCGCACGACGCTGGACGAGGGACAGGACGGGGCCGCGCCCCACTACCACCGCACCTCGGCGGAGACGTTCTTCGTCCTCGGCGGTGTCCTGGAGGTCCTGGTCGGCGAGGAGATCGTCACGGCGCGGGAAGGCGACCTGCTGTTCGTGCCGCCGGGCACCGTCCACGCGTTCGGCGCGGCCCCGGGATCCGGCGCCGACCTGCTGATCGTGTTCACCCCCGGTGTCGAGCGGTTCGGGTACTTCCGGCTCCTCGACCGGGTCCGCCGGGGCGACGCCGAACCGGCGCACGTCCTCGATGCGCAGGACCGCTACGACAACCACTTCGTGGACAGCACCGTCTGGCGGGACTTCCGCCGGGCCGACCGATGAGGAGACAACCCGTGCGCAAGGTCATCAACTCCACCTACGCCACCCTCGACGGCTTCATCGACAACCCGCACGAGTGGTCCCTGCAGTACTCCAACGAGGAAGCGCAGGCCTACGCCTTCACGATGACCACCGCCGCCGACGCGCTACTGCTGGGCCGCGTCACCTACGAAGGCATGGCGCAAGCGTGGCCGCAGATGGGCGGAAACCCCTACGCCGACCACGTCAACGGCATCACCAAGTACGTCGTCGCGTCGCAGCCGGTCGACACGTCGGCCTGGAACCCGACCGTCGTCATCCCCGGTGACGACGTCGTCTCCCGCGTCGCGGCGCTGAAGGAGCAGGACGGCGCCGACATCCTGATCTGGGGCGCCGGCCGGCTCACCGACACGCTCGCGGCGGCCGGCCTTCTCGACGAGTACCGGATCTGGGTGTGCCCGGTCATCAAGGGCCAGGGCGAGCCGCTGTTCCGCGAGGACAGCGCCATGAGCCTCGACCTGCTCGGCACGACGACGTTCACCACCGGCGCCGTCGTCCACACCTACCGGCCCGCCACGGCCACGTCCTGAACCGCACCGGAGGAGAAGATCGTGAACGACGAAGTCACCGGCTACATCGCGAAGACGCTGCCCTGGCAGGCCGAGATCTGCACCAAGCTGCGCGAGATGGTGCACGCCACCATCCCGGACGCCGGGGAACAGCTGCAGTACGGCAAACCGCACTTCCTCAAGAACGGCAAGCACGCCGCGGTGATCCACGTGGCGCGGAACAAGGTGTCGTTCATGGTGTTCGAGGCCGGCGACGTCGAACCCGTCAAGGGCGTGCTGAGATCCCTGGGCAACGGCGACCGCAAGGCCGCCGACTTCACCGAGGGGCAGGACGTCGACTACGACCTGCTCGCCGGCGTCCTCGCCCGGACCAGCGGCAAGCTCTGACCCGGCCCGGGCCGCCCCACGGCGGGCGGCCCGGGAACCCTTTCCGCGTCACGAAAGACGCCTCGCTCCGCTCTTCCGCGGCCTGGCATCCTCGGGTGGACCAACAGCGAGGAGCGGTTATGACGACTGTTCTGCCGGGCCCCGGGCCCCGGGGCCCTGGTCACGGAGAACACCCACCTCGTCGGCGGCGACTGGGTTCCCGCGGCCGGCGGGGACAGCATCGACGTGCTCGACCCGTCCACCGGGGATGTCCTCGCCCGGGTCCCGCGCGGCGGACCCGCCGACGCCGACGCCGCCGTGACCGCTGCGGCGGAAGCCTTCCCGGCCTGGCGCGACACCCCGGCCACCGAGCGCGCCGCGCTGATCCTGCGCTGGGTGCGGCTGATCGAGCAGCACGAAACCGAGATCGACCGGCTCGAATCACGCGAGGTGGGCCGCCCGCACTGGGGACCGCCGCCGCTGGCGCGCATCCTCACCTTCATCGCCGGCCAGGCCGACAAGGTCCAGGGTGTGTCGCTGCCCGCCGGTCCCGGTGTGCTCGGCCTGACCCTGCGCGAGCCCTACGGCGTGGTCGGCAGCATCATCCCGTGGAACGCGCCCGGCCCGATGTTCGTCAACGACGCCGGCGCCGCCATCGCCGCGGGCAACACCATCGTCGTCAAACCGGCCGAGGACGCGCCGCTCACCCCGCTCGCGCTGGCCCGGCTCGCGCTCGAGGCGGGCATCCCGCCGGGCGTGATCAACGTCGTCACCGGGTACGGCGGCGAAGCCGGCGCGGCCCTGCCCGTGCACCCCGGCATCCGGCGGACGAGCTTCGCCGGCTCCCCGGAAACCGGCTCGCTCGTCATGGCCGCCTGCGCGCGCAACCTCGTGCCGCTGCACCTGGAACTCGGCGGCAAGTCCCCGCAGATCGTCTTCGCCGACGCCGACCTGGACACCGCCATCCCGGCGATCGCGATGGGTATCACGCTCATCAACGCCAAGCAGCACGCCCGCGTTCTCGACTACGTGCGCGTGGGCCGGGAGGAGGGCGCCGAACTGGTCCTCGGCGGCGGCGTCCCGGACGGGTTCGACCGCGGGTTCTTTGTCGAGCCCACGCTGTTCGACCACGTCGCCCCGGACATGCGCATCGCGCAGGAGGAGATCTTCGGCCCGGCGCTGTCGGTCATCCCCGTCGAGTCCGAAGAGGACGCTCTGGAGGTGGCCAACGGCACCGGCTACGGCCTGGTCGCCTCCGTCTGGACGCGGGACCTCGGCCGCGCCGTGCGGATGTCGAAGGGACTGCAGGCCGGGCAGGTCGCGGTCAACGCCGCACTCGGCGCCGGGGTCACCGGCCGCTCCGACCACCTCCTCGGCGTCGACCCCGCCGACGCCGGCTACCGGCCCACCGACTGCTGGACCACCCTCGGCGGCCTGGCCCGCGACACCCGCCGGGTGCGGCTCGGCGCGGTGGTCGGCGCCGCCACGTTCCGGCAGCCCGGCATCCTCGCCACCATCGTCGCCGGCGTCGACGAGATGAGCGGCGGCCGCGTCGAACTCGGCCTGGGCACCGGCTGGTACGAGCGGGACGATGGAGTTCGGCGACACGGCCACCGGGTGCCGGGTCCGCATGCGGATGCCGTGCCCGCGGTGATCGGGGTGCTGGTGTCCGACGACCACGCCGTGGTGCGGCGGGGGATCGCGGCCTACCTGGAAAGCACCGAGGGCATAGAGGTGGTCGGCGAGGCCGTCGACGGGGACCGGGCGCTGGCCGAGCTGGCGCGGCTGGCCGCGCTGGGGTCGCTGCCGCCGGTGGTGCTGATGGATGTGCTGATGCCCGAGCTGAACGGCATCACCGCCTTGAAGGCGATCACGGCGAAGTACCCGGGCGTGCGGGTGGTGGTGCTGACGAGCTTCGGGGAGACCGAGCGGGTGCACGCGGCGCTGCAGGCGGGGGCGGCCGGGTTGACGCGGCAGCTGGTGTCGCCGCCGATGGGCCTGGCGGCGCTCACCGCGCGGGAACGCACGATCCTGGCGCTGGTCGGGCGCGGGTTGTCCAACCGGCAGATCGCGACGAAGCTGTCGATCAGCGAGCGCACGCCGCGCACGCACGTGAGCCACGTGCTGACGAAGCTCCAGCTGCCGTCGCGGACGCAGGCGGCGTTGTTCGCGAGGGTTGATCGACGCGGGTTGATCGCTGGTGGCGAAACCGTCATGCTCACGGCGAACACGGGTGTTGTGCTTGCCTTGTCCCGCCTAGGTTCGGGGCATGACTCTACGAGTGCTCCCGTCGGCGAACGCGTCGGCCTCTTTGGACGATTCGGTGTACGGGCAGCTGTTGCGTGACCGGATCGTGTTCCTCGGCACGGAGGTGACTGACGCGGTCGCCAACCGGATCACCGCGCAGCTGTTGCTGCTGGCGGCCGAGGATCCGCACAAGGACATCACGTTCTACATCAACTCGCCGGGCGGTTCGGTCACCGCCGGAATGGCGATCTACGACACGATGCGACTGATCAAACCGGACGTTTCCACGTGGGGACTGGGGTTCGTGGCGTCGATGGGCCAGTTCCTGCTGTCCTCCGGGACGCCCGGAAAGCGCTATCTGCTGCCGAACACGCGGGTGGTGATGCACCAGCCGTCGGCCGGGATCGGCGGCGCGGCCACGGACATCGCGATCCAGGCGGAGGTGTTC
This sequence comes from Amycolatopsis thermalba, assembly GCF_023376025.1. Lineage (NCBI taxonomy): Bacteria > Bacillati > Actinomycetota > Actinomycetes > Pseudonocardiales > Pseudonocardiaceae > Amycolatopsis > Amycolatopsis thermalba. The sequence goes on along the minus strand of NZ_CP091196.1, from coordinate 4,545,373 downwards.
GGGCGGATGAAGCGCCGCCTCGCGGAGATCACGGCGCGCCAGACGGGGCAGCCGGTGGAACGCATCACGGCCGACGCGGACCGCGACCGCTGGTTCGACGCCGACGAGGCGCTCGCCTACGGATTCGTGGACCACATCGTCGGCGCCGGTGAGGAGGCGGTGAGCGCCTAGGGACGAAGAGCTCGCCGGTCGGCGGCCGCCAGCACGCGGTCCGCCACGGCCGCGTTCCGTCCGGTGGGGTTGCGCGGCCTCCGCGGGCCTGAGGCGTGCAGGGTCACCCCGCTGCCGGGCCCCTGGCCCCCGCTGTGCACCTGGTGCCCCGCCGCGGCGCGCCCCCTCACCCCCTACCGGCCGGTAGGGTGGTCGCATGGGTGTCGCCGCTGAGGAACGTCGTCTGCTGAGCCTCCTGCTGGACGAGACCGGGCCCGACGCGCCCACCCTGTGCCAGGGGTGGCTGACCCGCGACCTCGCCGCGCACCTCGTCGTGCGGGAGAGCCGTCCGGACGCCGCCCTGGGCATCCTGCTGCCGCCGCTGGCCGGGCACACCCAGCGCGTCCAGGACGCGATCGCCGCGCAGCCGTGGCCCGAGCTGGTCGACCGGGTCCGCCGCGGGCCGGCCTGGTACTGGCCCACCTCGATCGGCCGGCTCGACGAGCTGACCAACACCGCCGAGTTCCTCGTGCACCACGAGGACGTGCGCCGCGGCCGTCCGGGCTGGGCACCCCGCCCGGCCGAGGCCACCCGCGACGCCGCCGCGTGGCGCGCCGCCCGGACCGCGGCCAGGATCAACCTGCGCCGCGTACCCGTCGGCGTCACGCTGCGCACCACCGACGGCCGCGAAGCCACCGCCAGAACCGGCGCCGAGCAGGTCACCGTCACCGGCGACCCCGTGGAGCTGCTGCTGTTCGTCTTCGGCCGGGACGCCGTCCACGTGACCTTCGACGGCGACGCCGCCGCCATCGGCCGGCTCAAGGCCGCCGGCCGCGGGATCTAGCCGGCCGAGAAGTTTTTGCGCCATTCGCCAGACGCACCGTAGTCGCGCCAGTACGGTCGGCTCATGGAGAAGGCCGAGGGGGTGGTCCGGACGGTGCACGAGGCCCTCGGCCGCGCACTGGACCGGCTGCGGGACGATCCGGGTTTTCGCACCGGGTTGACGCCGGGCGACCCACGGCTGGAAGGCACGCGGGTCGCGATGACGGCCGTGGTGGACGAACTGGAAGTCCGGGTGGCGCCGGTCATGGCCGCGTGGGCCGACATGGTGCGCCGCGGCGCCGGAGCACACCCGCGGATCGCCCCGTACCATCCGCGCGTCGCGTTCGCGGCGTTCGTGGAGGCCACCCGGGTCGCGCACGCATCGTTCGCCACGTACACCGGCAGGGGAGTCGAGACGCTGCTGACCCTGTCCAAGCAGCAACTCGACATCGCCGTCGCCGGTCTCGATGAACCTCCGCCTCTGCCCAAGCCCACGCCCAAGGCCACGCCCACGTCCGCGGACGGGCCGACGGGACGCATCGGCGCCCGCCCTTCGGCTGGCCCGCGGTTCTACGAAGATCCTGACGAACAGCGGCGGCAGGCCCTTCTGGACGGGTTGTACGAGCGTGCACTGCCGTTGGCCGAGGCCATCGCGGACACGGCGCCGGCACCGGGCTCGGCCCGTGCCGGCTCGGATTCCGGGATCCCGGGTCCCTACGACGACGTGCGCGAGCCGTGGTACCGCCGCGCACTGCGGCGGCGCGGGTAGCCGGTGACCGGGATATTCCAGAGCGCCCTCGCCGGTGGGCGCGGGCTGCTGGTCGGCTGGATCCTGCCCAGCCTGATCAACGTGCTGATCTTCGGGTTCGTGGTGGTGCCGGAACTGAGCCGGTTCGACGCGCCCGGCGCCGAGGCGGCTCGCGCCGCGATCTTCGGCCTGGTCGCCACCGCGGTGCTCGGCCTGGTCCTGGCGGCCCTGCAGATCCCGCTCTACCGCGTCCTCGAAGGCCATCTCGGCTGGCCCCGCCGCCTGGCCCAGGCTCGTCGCCGGCGCCATCTGGCCCGCAAGCACCTGGTGCGCAACCGCGTCGACGCCGTGTCCCTGGTGCGGCGGGAACGCCACCTGACCGGCGACGAGAAGTCCGTGCTGGACGCCTTCCGCGCGCACCCGGTCATCAGCCGCCACCTCGCCGCGGATCTCCGCAGGGGCCCGGTCTGGTTCGCGGTGCTGGAGGAGCGGTTGCATCGGTACCCGGTGGACGACCGGCAGGTCGCCGCGACCCGGCTCGGCAACGCGATCCGGCGGTTCGAGGAGTACGGGCACGACCGGTACCGGCTCGACTCGCAGGTGCTGTGGCACGAACTCAACGCCGCCGTGCCCGAACCGGTGCGCAAACAGACCGACGACGCCCGGATGAGCGTCGACTTCTTCGTCTGCCTGCTCTACGGGCACCTGCTCGTCGTCGTGGCAGCCGGGATCGATCTCGCCCTCGGCGCCGCCGTGCGTCCCTGGCTGGTCGTGGCGACGATGATCGGCCTGCTGCCGCTGACGGTGATCTGGTACCGCCTGGCCGTGGTGGCCACCGACGAGTGGGCAGGCGCGGTCCGGGCGATGGTCAACCTCGGCCGGCAGCCACTGGCCACCGCACTCGGGTTCGCGCTTCCGCAGCAGATCGACGAGGAACGCGCGATGTGGCGCCTGTTCGGTGATTTCGTCGGCTCCGGGTTCCGGCCGGGGCTGGATGCCCTGGACGCGTACCGGGTCGCTCCCGAGGAGCCCGGCGCGGGCGATCCGCCCAGGCCCGCCGAACCGGCGCCCGGTGACGGCAGGCCGTCCTGAGCCCCGGTCTTTCGGCCCTAGCCGCGGCCCGGGACGAGGACGACGCTGGAGGGTTCCGGGCACCACCACCAGCATCGAGGGAGGGTCTCGTGTACGCACGCATCAACACGCTCATCGGCGACCCCGCCCGGATCGACGAGGTCACGCACTACCTGGACACGACCGTGCGCCCCTTCGTGGAGGCGCAGGCCGGCAACCGCGGGCTGGCCGTCCTCACCAACAGCGAGCTGGGCATCACCGTCGCCGGGACCTACTGGGACTCCGCGGAGTCGATGACGCTCTCCGAGCACGCCGTGGAAGCCTCCCGCAAGGAAGCCGCCGAGCTGGGCGCGGGCCTGATCACCGTGGACCACTTCGAGGTCCCGGTCTTCGTCCGCCGCAGCCGCCCCGGTCCGGGCGCCGGCGTCCGGATGACCACCATCGACTGCCCGCCCGGCGAGGTCGGCGCGGCGATCCAGGCCTTCCGCGAGAACGCGGTGCCCGGCCTGGTGAAGATGGACGGGCTGTGCAGCGCGCAGATGCTCGCCGACCGCGAGCAGGGCCGCTGCCTGGTGATCGCCGCCTACGAAACCATGGAGCAGCTGGCGGACAGCCGCGCCGCGGTGGCCCGCCTGCGTGCCGACACCCTGGCGCGGATCCACGCGCAGGTCCGGTCGGTGGGCGAGTACCGGCTGCTGTTCACCACCGTGCGGGAGGGCGGCACGAACAGCCTCACCCAGCGGTGGGTCGACCTGTGGAACGCCGGCGACCGCGAGGGCTGGCGGGGCATGACCGACCAGACCGCCTTCGAGCTCCGCGCTCCCGGCGGGTTCCGGCTCGCCGGACGCGAGGCGCTGGAGGCGGAGTGGTCGACCTGGCACGACGCGTTCCCGGACAACCAGATCGCGGTCATGAGCATCCACGGCGACGAGGACGGCGGCGTGCTGGAGGGCCGCTTCCAGGGCACCCACACCGGCCGGCTGGTCACCCCGGCCGGCGACATCGCCCCGACGCAGCGGACGGTGGACATCCCGTTCTGCGAGGTCCACCGCGTCCGGGCCGGCCAGATGACCGACAGCCACCTCTACTACGACCAGCTGGAGCTGCTGATCCAGCTCGGGAAGATCGACAGCTGACGCCGCCGGCCGTGATCGGTGGATCTTCTACCGCTTCGGAGGACGTGGCGTTCCGGAACCGGGCGCCTGGGCTCCCCCGGCTCGCTTGCTGTTGCGGATGACCGGTGCGCTCTCGAGCTGGCGGATCCCCGGCAGCGTGCCCATGCCGCGTTCGAGGAAGTCGTAGAGGGAGTCCACGTCGCGGCAGGCGGCGAAGACCAGCAGGTTGGCCGGGCCGGTGGTGGCCGCGGCGAAGGCGACCTCGGGATGCGCGGCGAGGGCTTCGGCCGCCGGGCGCATCCGGGCCGGATCGACGGTCAGCCAGAGGATGGCGAGGGTCTCGAACCCCAGGAGCAGGGGATCGATGTCCACGTCGAAGAACAGCGCGCCGCGCTGACGCAGCTGCGCGAGCCTGCGTGTGGCCGTCATCTCCGACCAACCGGTCGCCTTGGCGAGATCGGGGTAGGTCGCCCGGCCGTCGCGGGCGAGGGCGGCCAGCAGCTGCTCGTCGCCGTCTTGCAGCACGACCCGTTCTTTCCGGTCGCGCGGTGGTTCGGGGGCGAGAGCCGCGATCTGCTCGGGCGTGAGGAAGTCGGCCCTGCCGTGCCAGCCGGACGGGCCGCCGGCGAAGACGCGCAGCAGGCAGTGCGCCGTGACGCCGGTGACCCGGGGTGTCCTGGGTAGTTGCCCGAGGAGCAGCGCGTCGCGTTTGCCGGTGCTGCGCACCCGCGTGACGCAGCAGATCTGCTTTCCCCCGGAGGTGAGGCACACCCAGGAGGTGTCCGGCCGGCGAGCCAGCGCGTCGGCGACGGGCACCGCCGCGTCGGGTGTCACCTGGACCCGGACGAACCATTCCACCCAGTCCAGCCGCCGGGCGTCCGGCAGGCCGATCACCCGGAGCGATCCGGTGGACCGAAGCCTGCGGTAGCGCCGCGCGACTGTCTGATCCGATACACCGACCACGGACGCGATGCGGCTGAAGGGCGCGCGGCCGTCGACGTGCAGCGCGTGGACGATCGAGCGGTCGAGCTCGTCCAGGACCAGGGAACTCACCGGCGTCAGGGTAGCGGGGGTCAGGCGAAGTGCCTGACGTGCGGGAACGGCGGCCAGCCGGGTGATCCGGTGTGGACGAGTCCCGTCCAGGCGCGTTGCACCTGGTCCACCAGCCGCCGTAGATCGGCGGGATCGGCGCCGGCCAGCATCGGCGCCGCGCGCCAGGCGTCCAGGCCGCCGAACACGAACGGCAGTTCGATGCAGTGGCAGGCGCCGAAGGGGCTGCCGGGTGGTGACCAGTCGAACCGGAAGGCGAAGGCGGAACCGGCCTGCCGGGCCAGCCGGCGGCTGCCGTCGCCGAAGAGCCGCGCGGTCAGGTCCGCGGGCGCGCCGGGGAAGAACGCCGAGGCCTCGTCGCGGGTCGTGCCGATCAGCACGGGAAGGTCGCCGGGCGCGCCGGCGAGCAGGTCGGCGGGGACGCCGTCGGCGACCAGCTGGAACGGTGGGGTCACGGACAGCGGCGCCGCCCTGCGCCGCGCGAGTTCCTGCTGGGCGGCCAGGAGGCGGGGAACGGGCACGGTCCGCAGGTGTTCTGCCTCGGCCGGGTGCGGGCCGAGAACCTCCAGCAGGTGGCGGCCGATCCCGGCTGCTTCCCGTCGGCTGAACGGGGTGACCCCGGCCGGTGTGCTCTGCAGGATGACCTGGTGGAACAGGCCGGGACCAGCGGGACGGCCCAGGAGCGCGAGCGCCGACAGCGCCCCGGCGGATTGCCCGGCCAGCGTGACGCGGTCCGGGTCGCCGCCGAACGCGACGATGTTGTCCCGCACCCACGTCAACGCGGCGATCTGATCGAGCAGGCCGAGGTTGGCCGGACCGAACCCGGGTGACAGGTACAGGTACCCGAGGGCGCCCAGCCGGTAGTTGACCGTGACGACCACCATCCGGCCGCGTTCGGCCAGCAGGGCTCCGTCGTACCAGGCTTCCGCGCCCGATCCGCTGGAGAATCCGCCGCCGTGCAGCCACACCAGCACCGGCAGCCCGGTCCCGCCCGGAGTCCAGACGTTCACGGACAAGCAGTCCTCGGCCTGGGCCAGGTCGCTGCCCGGCCCCATGATGCGGGCCAGCCGGGAGGGCGGCTGCGGGCACGCCGGACCCGGGTGGCCGGCGTCCCGCACCCCCGCCCAGGCGGGGGCCGGCCGGGGCGCGGCGAACCGCCCGGCGCTGCCGTACGGGACACCGGGAAAGGCCGTGACCGCGCCGGTGGGAACACCGCGCAGTGCCCCGGCGGGCGCGCGAACGAGGCCGGTCATCGGTCACGCCGCCAGGAAGGCGATGGCCGCGCCGCGGGCCTCACCGGCGCCGACGAAGAACCCGCCGGGCAGCTCGCGGACGGTGAACCCGTTGCTCTCGACCAGGGCGCGAGCCGCGTCGACGTCCGTGACGGCGACGGCCTGCCCCGCGAGGTAGGGCAGCGTGGGCACCGGCTCGCCGGGCAGCACCTCGCCGAAAGCGGAGACCGCGACGATCTCCATTCGGCCGGTCGGGAGGGACAGGACCCGCAGCGGTTCCTCGGCCACGGGTTCGGTGCCCAGGGTGAGGGCGTAGCGAGCGACCGTGGCCTCCAGGTCGGCGTCGTCCACCACCAGCAACACGCTGTGCAGCTGGATCGCGCCGTTGGCGTGGCTGGTGTAGCGGGGCTGGTGGATCAACTCGGGCGTCAGGTGGTGCGCGATGTGGATCAGCCCTTCCGGGGTGAGCGCGCGGTCCAGGTGAATCGCCTGGAACCGCGCGGTCGCCGTCCCGCCGGGGGTGGCGACGTCCCGTTGCAGTGGCAGCACCCCGGACGACGACAGTCCCGCTTCGCGCAGCCGCTGGTAGACGGTACCGGCGTCGTCGCAGCCGAACGAACAGCCGTGCAGGCCCTCGTACCGGGCGATCAGCGGGCGGATGTTCCACGGGTCCACCGAGCCGTCGCCGAACAGGCCGAGCAGTTCCAGGTAGGTCCGGCCGAACAGCGCGCACCGGTTGCCGGCGCCCATCGGCTTGCGCTCGCCGCCGGGGCGATCGGAGCCGGTGTGCAGCGACAGCGGGCTGAGGGTGAAGCCGAGCGCCTCGTACGTCGCGGCGGTGGCTTCGATGTCGGTGGTGTACAGGACGGAGTGGTCGATGCGGTCGATGTCGTGATCAGTCACGCCGCACAGGTTGCTGCTGCGGTCCCGGTTTCGCCCAGCCACCGGAGCGCAGCTGGGGGATTCCGACGGAGCACGGCCGCCGGTGCTGGAATCCGCCGCGGGCACGTCGTGTGGGACGCTGCCGGGGTGACACGCAAGGTGATCCTCGACGTCGACACCGGTACCGACGACGCGGTCGCGATCATGCTGGCCGCCCTGCACCCCGATCTCCACCTGGCCGCCGTGACCACCGTCAGCGGCAATGTGCCCCTGCCGGCCACCACCGACAACACGTTGCGCGTGCTGGACGCCATCGGACGGCCGGACATCCCGGTGCACGCGGGCCTCGCACACCCCGTCGCGCGGCGCGGGTTTCCCGGGCAGACGCACTTCGAGCGCGACTCGGCCCGGGACATGCACGGCACCTCCCTGCCGCTACCCACGCCGGTGACGGCCGCGCGCGAGGAATCCGCGGTGGAGTTCCTGCTGCACACCCTGCGCACCACCACCGAGCCGGTGACGCTGGTGCCGGTCGGGCCGCTGAGCACCATCGCCACCGTGCTCGCCGCCGATCCGTCCGTGCGGGACGCCGTCGACGAGGTCGTGATCATGGGCGGGGCGCACGCCCACGGCAACGTGACGCCCTCGGCCGAGTTCAACGTCTGGGCCGACCCGGAGGCCGCGGCGATGGTCTTCTCGGCCGGTTTCCCGCGCCTGACACTGGTCCCGCTGGACGCCACCCACCAGGCGCTGGTCAACCGCGCCGACTGCGCGAGACTGGCCGGCCTGGGCACCGCCGCCGGGCGCGCGGCCGCCGGCCTGATCACCCGCCGCATCGACGCCTACTCCGCCGGCCACGGCGTGCACGCACCCGATTCGGCGCCCGTGCACGACGCGGTGTGCGTGGCCTACCTGGTGCGGCCCGAGGTGATCACCACCCGCCCGGTGCGCGTCGAGGTCGAAACCACCGGCGCCCTGACCGTCGGCCGGACCGTGATGGACCTCCGTCCGAACGCGACCGGCGAGCCGAACGCGCGGGTGGCCTTCGGGGCGCGGGCGGAGGTGCTCGTCGACCTGCTGCTGGCCACGTTCGGCGAGGCGGTTCAGCCGTAGTCGTAGAAACCGCGGCCCGACTTGCGGCCCAGCAGCCCGGCGTCGACCATGCGCAGCAGCAGCGGCGGGGGAGCGTAGAGCGGTGCTGGCCCGCGCGGGCGGCACGGTCGCCGCCACCGACCGGGACGTGCTCACCGTGTCCGGCCTGCCCGCCGAGCGGATCGTCGCGCTGCTGTCCGGGCACGCGGTGCCGTTCTCGGAGGTCTCGGCCCATCGCGCGTCGCTCGAAGAGGCCTACATGGAGCTGACCCGCGACGCGGTCGAGTTCCGCTCGGAGGCCGCCCGATGACCACTCTCGCGCCGTACCGCTCGGGACACCGTGGCCGGGACGGCTTCGCCCAGCTGCTGCACGCCGAATGGACCAAGTTCCGCACCGTGCGCGGCTGGGTCGCGGGCCTGGCCGTCACCGCGCTGGTCACCGTCCTCATCGGACTGTTCTCCGCACTGGGCAGCCAGACCTCCTGCGGTGACCGCAAGTGCGACCGGGCGGTCCCGGTCGGACCGGGCGGGCAGGCGGTGACCGACTCGTTCTTCTTCGTCCACTCGGCCCTCACCGGCGACGGCACCCTCACCGCCCGGGTCTCCCCGCTGACCGGCACGCGCGGCGTCGAACCGTGGGCGAAGGCCGGGCTCATCCTCAAGGACGGCACCACGCGCGGGTCGGCCTACGCCGCCCTGATGCAGACCGGCGCCCACGGCGTGCGGATGCAGCACAACTTCACCGAGGACCTCGCGGCGCCGCCCGGTTCCTGGTCGCGACTGACGCGCACCGGCGACACCATCACCGGCTCGGTGTCGGCGGACGGGGTCACCTGGACCGACGCCGGCGCGGTCGACCTGCCCGGGCTGCCGGAGACCATCGAGGCCGGGCTGTTCGCGACCTCGCCCAGCCACAACGTCATCGCCGACGGGCGCTTGGGCGGCACCAAGATCACCGGCGGGCCGACGCAGGTCAGCGCGTCCTTCGACGGCATCGCGCGGGAGGGCGGGTTCTCCGGCGGCTGGCGGGGGGACGACCTGGGCGCCGACTCGATGTCCTACCCCTCGCTGGGCGGCGGGTTCACCGAATCCGGCGGCGCGATCACGGTGCGGGGGTCCGGCGACATCGCGCCCGCCGTGACCGGTGACGGCGAGAGGGTCGAGGAGAGCCTGGTGGGCGCCTTCGCCGGGCTGATCGCCGCGGTCGTGGTCGGCACGCTGTTCGCGACCTCGGAGTACCGGCGCGGGCTGATCCGTACCACGTTGATCGTCAGCCCGCGGCGGGAACGCGTGCTCGCCGCGAAGGCCCTGGTGCTGGGGGCGGTGACGTTCGCAGCCGCGCTGGCCGTGGTGCCGCTGAGCCGGGCGATCCTGCGCGGCAACGGCAACATCCTCATCCCGGTGCCGACCACGACGGAACTGCGGGTCGTCGTGGGCACGGCGGCGGTGATCGCGGTCGCGGCCGTGTTCGCCCTCGCGGTGGGTTCGCTGCTGCGGCGCAGCGCCGGGGCCGTCGCCCTCGGCATCGCCACGCTCGTGCTGCCCTACCTGCTGGCGACTTCGTCGGTGCTGCCGTCCGGCGCCGCGCAATGGCTGCTGCGGGTCACCCCGGCCGCGGCGTTCGCGGTGCAGCAGAGCATTCCCGAGTATCCGCAGGTGCTCGCGGCGTACACGCCCGCGCAGGGGTATTACCCGTTGCCGCCGTAGGGCGGGTTCGCGGTGCTGTGCGCGTACGCGGCGGCGGCGCTCGGGCTGGCGATGTACGTGCTGCGGCGGAGGGACGCGTGAGGAACGCGCTGCACGCGGAGTGGACGAAGCTGCGCACGGCGCCGGGCACCGGGTGGCTGCTGGCCGCGGTCGTCGTGGTCACCGCCGGGCTCGGCGCGCTGGCGGCCGGAACCGGGTGCGACGGCTGCGATCCGGTGCAGACCAGTCTCACCGGTGTCTACTTGGGACAGGCGGCGGTCGCGATCCTGGCCGTGCTGGTGATGTCCGGTGAGTACAGCAGCGGCATGGTGCGCACGACGCTCACCGCGATCCCGCGGCGGGTGGTCGTCCTGGCCGCCAAGTCGTCGGTGGTGGTGGGCGTGGTGACGGTCGCGGGGGTGCTCGCGGTGCTGGGGTCGTTGCTGGCCGGGTGGGTGCTGCTGCCCGCGTTCCCGGCCGACGGGCCGATGCTGCGCGCCGCGGCCGGATCGGTGCTGTACCTGGCGCTGATCGCGCTGCTGAGCCTGGGCGCAGCCACCGCGGCGCGCGACTCGGCGACGGCGATCGGGCTGGTGCTCGGCCTGCTGTACCTGGTGCCGATCCTGGTCTCGGTGGTGCCGGACCCGGAGTGGCAGCGACAACTGGAACGCTTCGGCCCGATGACGGCGGGCCTGTCCATCCAGGCGACGACCGGGCTGGAGAGCCTGCCGATCGCCCCCTGGGCCGGGCTGGGTGTGCTGGCGGCCTGGGCGCTGGCGCTCCTGCTGGGCGGCGGGCTGGTGCTGCAGCGACGGGACGCTTGAGCACGCTTTCCAGCGGGTCGCGGGAAGATGCCGCCATGCCGATCGACCCGCAGCTGCCGGCCGTGTTCGTCCCGACCACCACCGCGATGATCCCGCCCGGACCGGACGTGCTCTTCGTGCCCGGATGCGGCATGCGGGGCGGTCCGCGTGCCGGTCTCCTGGCGGCGGCCGGGCTGGTGGCGCTGTTCCTCGCGGTGCCGGTGGTGTTCGCGGTGGTGCGCATGCGACCGGACCTCCTCGACGCCGAGTTCTTCGCCGAGGCGCCTCACCGACATCCTGCCCAGGGCGCTGGGCGGGTTCCTCGCACCGATCGAAGAAGTGCCCGAATCGTCATGACGCGTGCGCGCCGCATCGACACCCACCGGCGCCTCGTTCCGCCGCGGTACGCGGACTGGATGCACGAGAAGGGCATCCGCCCGGGCGGCGTGGACCTGCCGTCCTGGTCGGAGAGCCCGGCGCTGAAGTTCAGGGACGGGCACGACATCCAGACCGGCATCCTGTCGCTGTCCACGCCGGGCGTCTGGTTCGGCGACGACGGGCAGGCGCGGCGGTGGGCACGTGAGGTCAACGAGTACAGCGCGGAGGTTGTGGCCCGGCGTCCCGGCCGGTTCGGCTTCTTCGCCACGCTCACGCTGCCCGACGTCGAAGGGGCGCTCGCCGAGGCCGCCTACGCACTGGACGAGCTGCACGCGGACGGGATCGTGCTGCTGGCCAACAACGACGGCCGCTACCTCGGCGATCCCGGGTCCCGGCCGCTGCTGGAGTTCCTGCACGAGCGGGAAGCCGCGGTGTTCATCCACCCCGGCGAGCTGCCCGGGCCCGACGTGCCCGGCATCCCGACGTTCACCGCGGACTTCCTGCTCGACACCACTCGCACGGCCATCAGCCTGATCCTGTCCGGCGCGATGACGGCCTACCCCGGCATCCAGTTCATCCTCGCCCACGCCGGCCGGTTCGTGCCCTACATCGCCTACCGCATCCTGCTGACCATGCTCAACGCCAAGAACAGGGCCCAGCAGGCGTGGTGGAGGGTCGTGTGCCTGACCGGCGTCGGCTACTTCTCCTCGCCGGCCTCCATCCCCATGATCGCCGCGCCGTCTTGCCGCTGGCGATGCCGTTCTGGCGCGGCAAGCTGCTGGTGCTCGCTCGCCCTGCTGGGGTTCGTCGCGATGGCGTGGACCGTCACGATCACTCTGTCCGCCTCCGACGCGTCGGTGCACGCCCCGCAGCCGGCGATGCGAAACCCAGGGCGTCTCACTGTCGTCTTTGGACGCTCCCGGGGAGAACCCGGGAGCGGCTGTGGTGTGCCGGCGCCCGCCAGCGCGCGAGGCACTTCGTCACCGCACGGTGCCGAGGACCTCCACCACCGGCCGTCGCGGATCGTAGGCGGCCCAGCCCGGGTCCCCGGTCCGGGCGAACGAGACCCAGGTGGCGTGGACCTGGGCGGCGAGACCGTCCGGGACGGGGCCGGGCCCGAGCAGGCCGGTGTCACCGTGCAGCCACGGCTCGTCGGCGATGTCGAAGACGAATGGCAACTCGACGGTGTGTGCGGCGCCGAGCCGTCCACCGAGGGCCGTGGAGCGGTACCCGAACGAGTACACGTGTGTGCGGCCGTCCGAGATCCGCGCGTGGGCTTGCGCCATGCGCGCCGTCCCGGCCCCGAACAGCGCTTCGCCGAGCACTGCCGAGCGCAGTTCGCCCGGGGTCGCATCTGGCAGCGCGGCCCGGCGCGCGGCGACCGCCGTCTCCGGGGCCGGGTGCGCCTGCTCGGCCAGCGCCAGCAGGTCCGCTTCCGTGGTGGTCTCCAGGATGCCCTTCGGCACGAGGTAGAGGTGGCCCTCTTCGGTGTTGGTGCCGATCAGCAGGTCGACGTCACGGGCCGGACCGTCGGCGAGAGCGTCGGCGGGCTGGGCCGGGAGAACGAGGCTGAACGGGCTGAGACCGGCCAGGGGGTCCGTCGCGGTGCTGGTGCGCAGGTCGAGGCCGGCCAGCGCGGGCAGGATCTTGACGAAATGCTCGTCCGGGATCGCGGCGAACGCCTCGGCGGTCGGTTCGACGCCCAGTGCGGCAGCCGCCGCGGCGGTGACCCGGCGCGCCTGTTCCGGGGTGAAGGCGCCGGTGCCGCTGCCGCTCTGGATGATCGCCCGCCGGAACAGCCCCGTGGCCCCGGGCGTCGCGAGGAGTGCTCCGACGAGTGTGGCGCCCGCGGACTGGCCGCAGATCGTGACGTTGTCCGGGTCACCACCGAACGCCGCGATCGTGGCGCGCACCCAGCCGAGCGCGGCGAGCACGTCGAGCAGCCCGCGGTTGGCTGGAGCGCCCGGCAGGTCGAGGAACCCGGGGATGCCGAGGCGGTAGTTCACCGTCACGAGCACGATGCCGTCGCGGGCGAACGCGCTGCCGTCGTAGAGCGCGGCGCGGGTCGAGCCGGTGACGAACCCGCCTCCGTGCACGAAGACCAGGACGGGGCGCTTGCCGCCGTCCGCGGCGGGTGTGCGGACGTCGACGGTCAGATACTCCTCGCCCCGTATCCAGCCCGGCCCGAAGTAGGGGGTCATGTCGAGCCGGCCGAAGTCGCGGACGGGTTGGGGCGCTGTGGGCGAAGGCCGCGTGCCGTCGCGCACGCCCGACCAGCCCGGGTGCGGCTCGGGCGGGGCGAACCGGCGGGCGCCGAGCGGTGCCGCCGCGTAGGGGATGGCGCGGTAGAACTCACCGGAGTCGTCGCGGACGCCGCACACGGCGCCCGCCGGGGTCTCGACCACCGGATCCGCATGATGGGTCACGGAAAACGCTTCCTTTCCAAGCAGAGTCAGGAGATGCGGGAAAACGCCGCCCACTCCTTGATCGTGAACTTCGACCCGTCGCGCTCGACCTCGGCGGCCCCCGCGCCGGCGAAGTGCGCGGGGAACACGAGCGCGTTGGTCTCGGCGGCGTGGCCGAGCAGCCTGTGCCGGGTGGCCCGGGACCCGGCCGGGTCCTCGCAGAAGCAGGAGTTGGTGTCCGGCTCCGCGATCTGCAGCGCGGTGTGCACCAGATCCCCGACGAACAGGGCCCGATCCCCGCCGGACTCCAGGACGAGCACCGACGAGCCGGGCGTGTGCCCGGGAGCGAGGTCGAGCCTCAGGTTCTTGTCGATCCGGTACGAGCCGTCCCACAGTTCGGTCAGGCCGGCCCGGTGGACCGGCGCGACGCTGTCTTCGAAGACGTTCTGGTTCCCCCGGCCCAGCACGGACTCGTTCTCGTTGGCGGGGTCCCAGAACTCGAAGTCCCGCCTCGGCATCAGGTACGTGGCGTTGGGGAAGGTCGGCACCCAGGCGCGGCCGTCGAGCCGGGTGTTCCAGCCCACGTGGTCGATGTGCAGATGGGTGTTGACGACGACGTCGACCTCCTCGGGCCGGACCCCGGCGGCGGCGAGGTTGTCCAGGTAGCTGGTGTCCAGGCGGTTCCAGACCGGGGCGTACGGCCGGTCCTTGTGGTTGCCCACACCGGTGTCGACGAGGATCGTGCGTCCCTCGCTGCGCAGCAGCCAGGACTGGATCGCGGACTGGCACTGGCCGGTGCCGGGGTCCCAGAAGTCGGGCGCCAGCCAGCCGCGGTGCTCGTCCCACGCGCCGTCCGGGCTGTCCGGGAAGAAATCGTCCGGGCTCATCTCGACCGAACCGTAGAACTCCTTGATGCGGGTGACGGTGACCTCGCCCAGTGCGATCTGTTCGGGTTCGTGCTCCATGACACCGAGTCTGGGAACGCGGGCGGCTGCGGAACCACTCCCGTGTCGTCCTACCCCTCGCAGGGTGTGGCTGGGATTCGCCCGGGCACCGGATACTGGGGGCATGGACGGACCTGGCCCACTCGGCGATTTCCTGCAGGCCAGAAGGGCGTTGCTGCGGCCGGAGGACGTCGGTCTGCGCGACGTCGGGCCTCGCAGACGGGTGGCGGGGCTGCGGCGCGAGGAACTGGCCCAGCTGGCGGGGGTCAGCGTGTCGTACTACACCAGATTGGAGCAGGGCCTGTCCCGCGGGGCCTCGGCCGAAGTGCTCGACGCGATCGCCCGCGCCCTGCGGCTCGACGACCACGAGCGCGAGCACCTGGTCCGGCTCGCCGATGCCGCCCGCCGCACGCCCCGCGCGCGCCGCCCCCGGCCGGAAAAACTCGCCGACGAGACACGGGACCTTCTGCGCGCCGTGGACGGCGTTCCGGCGCTGGTGCTCGGCCGGCGCACGGATGTGCTGGCGTGGAACGCTCTCGGGCACTCTCTGCTGGCTGGCCACCTGGACTTCCACAGTCCGGACGACCCGGCGCGACGGCCCAACATGACCCGGATGCTGTTCCTCGACCCGCACTGCCGTGAGCTGTACACGGACTGGAGGCGCAAGGCCCGCGCGGTCGTCGGCAACCTGCGGATCACCGTCGGCAAGTACCCGCAGGACCCGCTGCTCGCGGAGTTGATCGGCGAACTGACGATGCGGAGCCCGGAGTTCGTCGCGCTCTGGGGCGACCACCGCGTGGCACCCTGTGACGCCGCGTCCTACGAACTGCACCACCCCGTCGTCGGCCTGGTGACCGTGACCCAGCAGACGCTGTCGATCGCCCGTTCCCCCGGCCAGGTGCTGATCGTGTGCACGACGCTCGCCGGCTCTCCCTCCGACGAGGCTCTCGCGCTGCTCCGGCAGACTCGCAGCGGTGCGGAAGACGTGGATTGCGGACCGGAGCCGGCCGGTGCGACCGCACCACGCGCCCGGCACTCCGGCGGCCGTGGACGCTGATCGCCGGGCGCGGGCCGGCACCGCGCTGCCGCAGGGCGGAAGCAGCCGGAAACTCGCTGTGATCCCGGCGGTAGCCGCTCACGCCGATCGACCCGCACCTGCTCGCGCTGTTCGTGCTGACGACGACCGTCGCGATGATCACGCCCGGTCCGGACATGCTGTTCGTGCTCGGGTGCGGCATGCGGGGCGGGCCGCGCGCGGGCTTGCTGGCGACGGCCGGGGTGGCGGTCAGCGAGGCGGTGCACGTGGCGGTCGCGGCGGCCGGGCTGGCGGCGTTGTTCCTCGCGGTGCCGGTGCGTTCACGGTGGTCCGCATCGTGGGCGCGGTGTACCTGGTGTACCTGGGGTGCAGATGATCCGGCACCGCAAGGGCGTGCCCGGGGAGGTGCCCGCGGGCGGGGTGACGGGCCGCCGCGCGTTCCTGACCAGCCTGCTGAACCCGAAGATGGTCACCTACACGATCGCGCTGCTGCCGCAGTTCATCGATCCGGCGCTGGGCCGGGTCTGGCTGCAGTTCGCGATCCTGATCGCGATGGAGTTCCTGGTCGACGGCACGGTCGGTGTGCTGGCCGGCGCGCCAGAACCTCGTCTCGCGACGCTGGACATCGAGCTGGGGCGACTGCTCGGCTCCCCGGTCGACGTCGTGCCCGCCCGGACGCTCGAGGACGATGCTGTGCGGTCGGCACTCGCCGACGCGGTCGAGTTGTGACGAGACGGCTCTACGGCGCGGACGTCACGCTGACCGTCGCCGAGTCCGACCGGGACGCGTTCGACGCCTGGCTCGCCGTGGACGCGGGGGCGAGGGACCTCTACCTTCCCTGAGCCGCGGCCGGTCACACCAGATCATGACCGCTGCCGGGGCTGGCGCCGCGACAGCCGGGCGAGGGGGTCGGGCAGCTCGCGTTCCTCATCGGACAGATGCGACAGCTGGGGTCGGTGAGCAGGTCGAGCCGGTCCAGCACGGGGCCGGGCCGGGCGCGAACCGGCGCAGGGCGGGGAACACGCCGGAGTCCTCGCGCCGGTGGTGGATGCTGACCACCCGGCAGTAGGACTCGCAGTACGCGCCCGGCGTCCAGGTGTTCTGGCACAGCGCGAGGGTGGGACCGCGCGGCAGGCCGGTCTCGTTGAGGCCGAGGAACCTCGACCTCCAGGGCGATCGCGCGCGTGATGCCCCGGATCGTCAGCCTTCCGGGCAGTTCGAGCAGCCCGTGCCGCGCGGTGGGGCCGGTGCCCTCGGGGGTCGCGCATGCGGTTCGCAGTGTTCACCGAGGCCGTGGGATCGTCGTGGTGGCGGGAGCAGTCAGTCGGCACGTCGGCGATCGTCTGGGGACCGCCGGAGTCCTCGCAGGTCCCGGGCGCCGAGAGCGTCGATGGTCAGCAGTGCGGCAGTCATGGCCGTTTCCCTTCTGAATGAAGAATTCGGTACCGCAGATGTGTGGCATCGCGGCCGTCGAGCCGGCGGAGGAGTTCCCATTCGACGTGGCCGAGTCCGGTCGGCTCGAACAATCGCCGTCCGGCACCCAGCAGCACGGGGACGAGGTGTAGTTCGAGTTCGTCGAGTTGCCCGGCGGCCAGCAACGCCTGCGCCGCACCCGCGTCGTGGACCAGCACCGCTCGATCGCCTGCCGCTTCCCGGGCTTCGGCGGCGCAGACGTCGGCGTCGGCGTAGTACTTCACGCTGCCCGGTGGCTCGTCGGCCGGGTCGACGTGGTGGGTGAGCACGTGGATCGGCACCCCGTCGTGGTGGTCGCCCTGCCACCGGCCGGCCAGCTCGTAGGTGCGGCGTCCGGAGATCACGGCCCCGGTCGCCAGGGCTTCGGCGCACACCTGCCCGTTGGGTCCCTCGGACATCCGGTCGTCCGGCCCGGCGATGTACCCGTCGACAGACCCTTTCTCCGCGAAGTCGGCGGCGGTCATGCCGTCGGTGTGGCCCGCGGATCGGTCACGCGTAATCCGACGTGCAAGGTTCTCATCGCGGTACCTCCAGTGCTTCGATCATGCGGCGAGGTGGTTTCCCGCGACCGCGACACCCTCTCGCGGCGATGCGCTGGACGGCGCGGTGCCTTCGGAGGGCTCCTGCCTGATGACGATGGATCCGGCCACCATGCTGCCGACCGCCGAGTTCGTCGAGAACGGGATGCCCGCGGACGCGATCAGCCGGCTCGTGGAGATCGAGTTGCACGAACCGGACTACACCAAATGGGTTGACCTGGCGCGCGCGGGCTGGACCGCGGCGAGTCTCAGCGACGCCACCGCGGGCGAACCCGACCTCAGCCGGCGTCCCCGGGAGGTCCGGCGCCCCCGGGCTTACGCCGACGAACTCCGCGTCGTCCTGGCCAGCAGCACCGGCACGTGGGGCGCGCTCACCGTGTTCCGCGAGAAGGACCGCCCGTACTTCTCGCCCGCCGAGGTCCGGCTCGTCACCTCGCTGACCGGTGTGATCTCCGACGGGCTGCGCCGGAAGCTGCTCCTGGACGGCGCCTGCGCCGGCCACCACGACACTGGAATGCTCGTCCTGGACCCCGAGGACGGCGTCGACCTCGCCAACCAGGTGGCCGGGACGTGGATCGACGGACTCGGCATCGGTCCCGGAGCAGGCACCACGCTCCCGCTGGTGATCCGTGCGGTCGCCAGGCAGGCGCGTGCCGTCGGCGGGCACGTGGGGGAGGGGAGTGCGGGCCTGGCCCGGGCGCGCGTGCGCACCAAGGCGGGCCGGTGGGTGATCGTCCGGGCTTCGCTCCTGGGCGAGGGCCCGACGGCACCGCTGGCGGTCCTGCTGGAAGCGGCCCGCCCGGCGGAGATGGCACCACTGCTGGCCGACGTGTACGGCCTCGCCCCGCGGGAGCGACGGGTCACCGAATGCGTCGCCCAGGGTTTGCCCACCAGGCAGATCGCCAACCGGCTCCGGATGCCGGCCGACACCGTCCAGGACCACCTGAAGGCGGTCTTCGCCAAACCGGCACCGGCTCCCGCGGCGACCTCATCGCCCGCCTGTTCTTCGCCCAGCGCGCTCCGCGGCTCACCGCTCCGCCGGCAGTTCCGGGCGAGGTGCGCGGGGTTGCGGTAGCCGCCGGTCGCTGACGTCCTCCCGGCGGTGCTCACGGTCCTGCCTCTCCGGTCCGGTGCCGTCCGCGTGCCGCGCCCGGCAGCGGTCCAGTTCGGCGTCCACTTCGGCTCCCGCGAGGACGGCGAACGCCGAGAGGTACAGCCACAGCATGAGCACGGCCAAGCCGGCGAGCGTGCCGTAGACGGCGTGGTAGTGCGCGAATCCCTCGACGTACACCGTGAAGGCCGCGGATCCGGCGAGCCAGATGGCGAGCGCGACGAGTACTCCCCAGCTGAACCACCGGCGCCGCGCGCGGTCGAGGTTCGGGGCGAAGCGGTACAGCACCGCGAGCGCGCAGCCGAGCAGCACGACCAGGCCCAGCCACCGCACGGTGCTGACGAGCCACCGGCTGTCGCCGGGGACGTGCAACACCTCCAGCAGGAGCGGGAACACGGTGATCGCGGCCAGCGCGACCGCGGCGACGGCGATCGCGCCGAGGGTCAGCACGAGCGCCAGCAGCCGCACCCGGAGGAAACTGCGCGTCTCGCTCCCGTCGAACGCTCGCGTCAGCCCGCCGATGATCGACCCCATCGCGGTGGACGTCGTCCACAGCAGCGCGACGACGCTGCCCACGAGACCGAACGTCAGCCCCCGCGAGCCGAGCGCCGTGGCGCCCGCCAGCTGCTCGGTCACGATGTTGCGCGCCGGATCGGGCAACGCCGACACCAGGGGCGCGAGCTGGTCGCGAACGGTCTGCGGGTCGGTGACCAGCGAGTAGATGGTGAGCAGCGCGATCAGCGCCGGCGCCAGGGCCAGCAGCCCGTAGAAGGCGATCGCGGCCGCCGAGGTGGGGACGTTGTCGTCGCCGATCTCCGCGACGATGCGCTTGACCGTTTCCCACCACCGCCGTCGTGTCACGAGCACCGGTTACCCGGGCGGGCCACCGCCCACGCCCACGGGGAAGGGACGTGCGTGGCCGGCCCGGTGGTCTTCGCGACGGGGGGACGAGACTTCCGGGCAGGTGGTCGCCGCCGACGAGGTGACCGACGTGGCCGTGGTGCGGCGCAGTTGCCGCCGGACGGCAGCGCGGACCACCCGCTGCCCCGGTGTCTCGATCGGCAGGCTGACCTCGGAGATGCGGCACCAGCTGACGGCGCACACGGCAGCCGACGACCTGCGCAACTCGGCGTGCGCGATGCCGGTTCGACGCACGAGGGCGATCCGGCCGTGGCCGAGGCGTCGGCGGGCGGCGAAGGCGAAGCACGACGACGATCGCGTGCCGGGCCGACCTGGCTCGCGGTGGCTCCCCGGTGATCGCAAGGTTTTCGTCAGCTCGGTCCCGCACCGCGAGCCGGTGCGGGCGGGTATGACCGGGAGGGAGATCCGAGGAGAGGAGCTGCGGCACGATGACGGGAACAGTCCCGCTGGGCGAGTTCGCCGGTGTCCGCGTCCGCGCGCACTGGAGTGTGACGGCGGCCCTGGGACTGGTGGCCGGAGCGCTCGCGTTCGCGCGGTGGCCGCGGGTGCTGCCCGCCTACCCGGACGTGGTGCTGTTCGGCGCGGCGGTGGTGGCCGCGGTGTTCTTCGTCGCGTCGCTGATGGTGCGCGAGGTGGCGCCCGCGCTGGTCGCACGCCGCCACGGCGCCGCCGCGCCGGAAGTCACGCTGTGGTTTTTCGGTGGGACGGCGCGGAAGCGGGAAGCGCCAGGCGCGGAGCTGCGCGTGGCCGTGGCCGGTCCGCTCGCGAGCCTGTCGGCCGGCGCCCTGCTGGGCCTTGCGGCCTGGGGCGGTGCTCTCCTGGGTGCACCGTTGCTGGCGGTGGATGCGCTGACCTGCCTGACCGCACTCAACGTCGCGCTGGCCCTGTTCCACCTGCTGCCGGCCGCGCCGCTGGACGGTGGCCGGATCCTGCGGGCGGCGCTCGCGGCCCGACGTGGGGACCGGGCACGGGCGGCGGTGCGGAGCGCCAGGGCCGGGCAGGCGTTCGGCGCCGCGCTAATGGCCTCGGGGGCGGTGCTGCTCGCCGGCCCGTCCGGCGGCGGGGTGTGGTGGCTGCTGACCGGGGCGTTCACCGCGGTCCTGGCGACCGTGGACCAGCCGCCGGCCGACGCCCGCCGCCCGGCGCCGGACTGATCAGCCCGGCCCCTGGCTGCCGCGGCGGCGGGCGGGCCCGTCCTCGCTCTGCAGGTTGAGCGCGGTGTCGATCAGCGCGACGTGGGAGAACGCCTGGGGCACGTTGCCGACGAGCCGCTGCGCGCCGGTGTCGTACTCCTCGGACAGCAGGCCGACGTCGTTGCGCAGCGCGAGCAGGCGCTCGAACAGGTGGCGGCCCTCGTCGTGGCGGCCCTGCAGGATGTAGTTGTCGGCCAGCCAGAAGGTGCACGGCAGGAAGGCGCCCTCGCCGGGTGGTAGCCCGTCCAGTTCCTCGGTGCGCTCGTTCATGGTGTAGCGCTGCACGAAGCCGTCCTGGACCAGGTGCCGTTCGATCGCGTCGACGGTTCCGCGCATCCTCGGATCGCCGGCGGGCAGGAACCCGACCGCGGGGATCAGCAGCAGCGACGCGTCGGGGCCGGACCCGCCGTAGTACTGGGTGAAGGTGTTGCGGGCGGTGTCGAAGCCCTGGTCGCAGACCTGGGTGAAGATGTCGTGCCGCAGGGCTTTCCAGCGGTCGGCGGGACCGCCGAGGCCGAAGCGTTCGACGCCCTGCACGGCTCGGTCGACCGCGGCCCAGGCCATCACCTTGGAATGGGTGAAGTGCCGGCGCGGCCCGCGCATCTCCCAGATGCCGTTGTCCGGATCGTCCCAGTGGGATTCCAGGAAGTCGAGCAGGGTGCGCTGCAGCTGCCAGGCGTCCGGATCGGGCGGGATGCCGTGGGTGCGGGCCTGGTGCAGCGCGTCCATCAGCTCGCCGTACACGTCGAGCTGGAACTGCGCCGAGGCCGCGTTGCCGATGCGCACCGGGCGGGAACCGGCGTAGCCGGGCAGCCACGGCAGCTCGGATTCGGTGAGCCGGCGTTCCCCGTCGACGCCGTACATGATCTGCATTTGCCCGGGGGCGCCGGCCATGGCCCGCAGCATCCATTCCCGCCAGTCGCGAGCCTCCCGTTCGTACCCGGCTTCCAGGAGTGCCATCAGGGTGAAGGTCGCGTCGCGGATCCAGCAGAAGCGGTAGTCCCAGTTGCGCACGCCGCCCAGCTGCTCGGGCAGCGACGTGGTCGCTGCGGCGGCGATCCCGCCGCTGGGACTGTAGGCGAGCGCCTTGAGCGCGATCAGGGACCGGACCACCGCGTCGCGGTACTCGCCCCGGTAGGTGCACCGGCCGGCCCAGTCCCGCCACCAGCGTTCGGTCGCGCGGACGGTCCCGGCGATGTCGACCGGCTCCGGCTCCGCCTGGCGCGGCCCGGTCCAGGCCAGGCGCAGCCCGACGCGGTCGCCCTCGCCGACGGTGAACTCGGCCGAGCACACCGCGTGCTCGTCGGCGCGGTGCGGCACGTCGCCGTCGAGGACGACCGCGTGCGGGCCCGCGATGGCGCGGATCCGCTCGCCGTCGGTGCGGATCCACGGCCGGTCGTGGCCGTATTCGAACCGCACCCGCACATCGCTGCGCATCCGGACCCGGCCGCGTACGCCCTCGACGACCCGCAGCACGCGCGGGTGGTCGTGGCGGATCGGCATGCAGTCCACGATCCGCACGGTGCCCTCGTCGTTGACCAGTTCCGTCTCCAGCACCAGGGTGTCGTCCCGGTAGCCGCGGCGGGTGGTGCGGGCGCCGCCCAGCGGCGCGAGCGTCCATTGACCGTGGTCGGGGTCGCCCAGGAGCGCGGCGAAACACGCGCCCGAATCGATTCGGGGCAGGCACAGCCAGTCCAGTGAGCCGTTGTGCCCGACCAGGGCGGCGGTCTGGGTGTCGCCGATCAGCGCGTAGTCCTCGATGCGCAGGGACATCCAGTCTCCTTCAGCGCTTGCGCGTCAGCGCGGCCAGGCCCGCGGCCACCAGCGTCGCCGCGGCGGCGCCGAGCAGGCCGTGGTGCTGGGACGCCCACAGCTGGGGGCTGCGTGCGGTGGCCTTGCGGTCGAAGCGGCCGTGCGCGCCGAAGTCCGTCCCCTCGGTGTCGTCGGCAGGCACCCACAGGTTCACCGGCTGATCCCGGTCCCGGGGCTGCCGGGCCTGCTGGGCGGAGAAACCGGTGCGGGCCAGGTAGCGGTCGAGCAGGCCGGGGGCGACCTTGTTCGCGACGAGCGTGCCGACCGTGGACCCGCCGACCCAGTACTCCCGCCGCCCGGAGTGGCCGGCGGCGTGGACGATGGCCTTGGCCGGGATCTCCGGCTGGTAGATGGGCGGGACCGGCTGGGCCTTGCGGGGCAGCCGGGACAGCACCCAATCGAACTGCGGGGTGTTGACGCCGGGCATCTGCACCATGGTCACGCGCACGTTCGACTTGTCGTGCAGCAGTTCGCAGCGCAGTGATTCGGTGAACCCCTGGATGGCGTGCTTGGCGCCGCAGTACGCGCTTTGCAGGGGGATGCCCCGGTAGGCCAGGGCCGACCCGACCTGGACGATCGCGCCCCGGTCACGCGGCAGCATCCGCTTCAGCGCCGCCCGGGTCCCGTTCACGTAGCCCAGGTAGGTGACGGCGGTGACCCGGCGGAACTCCTCCGGTTCGATCTCGGTGAAGGGCGCGAAGACGCTGGTGAAGGCGTCGTTGACCCACACGTCTATCGGGCCGAACGTCTCTTCGACCTGCTCGGCCGCGGCCTCGACGGCCTCGGCGTCCGCCGTGTCGACGGGCACCGGCAGGGCCTGACCGCCCGCCTGTCCGGCCTCGGCGGCGGCCGCCTCGAGGCCCTTCTCGCCGCGGGCCAGCAGGGCCACCCGGTCTCCGCGTTCGGCGAAGGCGCGCGCGGCGGCCCGGCCGACACCGGCACTGGCTCCGGTCACGACGACCACTCGTCCCTGCTTCACAGCCGAATCCTCCCGGTCGGACACTTGTCTAGGGCAACTCTCCTCTGGTACCCGCGCAGACTTCAGCCATGCGTTCGCCCCGCTCACCCCCGGGACAATCGTCAGGCGTTCGTCAGGCCGGCCGGCGGACGGGCTACCGGATGCTGTTCCGATGCGTCGGCCTGATCGTGATGGGGGCTTCCGTGGCGCGGTAGCCGGTGGCCGGTCGGGGTATCCGCGGCGGGTACGCGATCGAGAGGAGATGTCATGCGGGCAGTGACGGTCCGGCCGGGCCAGGCGCACTCGCTCACCGTCGCCGAAGTACCGGATCCGTCGCCGGCAGCGGGGGAGCTGCTGGTGGACGGCCTGGCGCTCGGGATCTGCGGCACCGACCGGGAGATCCTCTCCGGGGAGTACGGCTGGGCGCCGCCGGGGCGGGACCACCTGGTGCTCGGGCACGAATCACTCGGGCGGGTGCGGCAGGCACCGGGGGACAGCGGCTTCGCGGCCGGCGATCTCGTGGCGGGAGTGGTGCGCCGCCCGGACCCGGTGCCGTGTGGCGCGTGCGCGCACGGTCAGTTCGACATGTGCCGCAACGGCCGCTACACCGAGCGCGGGATCAAGGAACTCGACGGGTACGGCAGCACCTCGTGGACCGTCGAGGCGGCCTACGCCGTCCGCCTCGATCCCGGGCTCGAACAGGCCGGGGTGCTGATGGAACCGGCGAGCGTGGTGGCCAAGGCGTGGGACCAGATCGATCGGGTGGGCCACCGCGCGTGGTTCGACCCGCGGACCGTGCTGGTCACCGGCGCCGGCCCGATCGGCCTGCTGGCCGCCCTGCTCGGCAGTCAGCGCGGCCTCGACGTGCACGTCCTGGACCGGGTCACCAGCGGTCCCAAGCCGCGGCTGGTGTCCGATCTGGGCGCCACCTACCACCACGAGGACCTGGAGACGCTCGGCCGGAAGCTGCAACCCGATGTCGTGGTGGAGGCCACCGGGGCGGGCCCGGTCGTGGTGGCGGCGATGACCGTGACCGGGCCGTACGGGATCGTCTGCTTGACCGGCGTGTCCTCGTCCGGGCGGCGGCTGCCGGTCGACGCGGGCGGCTTCAACCGCGAGGTCGTGCTGGAGAACGACGCGCTGCTCGGCTCGGTCAACGCCAACCGCGACCACTTCCGGATCGCCGCCGACGCCCTCGCGAAAGCCGACCGCGGATGGCTGTCCCGCCTGATCTCGCGGCGGGTGCCGCTCGCCCGGGCGGAGGAGGCGTTCCAGCGCCAGGACGACGACGTCAAGGTCGTGCTCGACCTGCGCGAGGACTGAGGGCATGCGCGACGACACTTCGGCCGTGGCGGGATCGGCGGGAGGCCCATCACCGGCGCCACGCCCGGCGGTGCCGCGACCACGACCCCGGGGCCGCCGGTCCCGCCCCGCCGACCTGCTCGCTCCCGCCGACACTATTGCAGTAGGCAACACTTGGGCAGCGCACGGATATGGGAGTCACTTCGGCGTCGCCGCGTCTTCCGGTGAGCCGGGCGCCGCCTGACCGGCCGGCAGGTTGTCGGGTGGCTCGACCCGCAGTGCCCGCGCGACGGGCACGTCGGTCGAGGAGTGCAGCACGATCGACATCGCGATGGTCACCGCGACCAGGTCGAAGACGGTGTGGTTGTCCGGGATGCCGGATTGCAGCGCCAGCAGGCCGTACACGACGGAGGCGAACCCCTTCGGCCCGAACCACGCCGCGGTCGCGCGCTCGCGTCCGGGGAGCGGGGTGCGCAGCAGCGACACCAGCATCGCCGCCGGCCGCACCAGGAGGATCGCCAGCACCGCCAGCGCCCAGCCGCCGGGCGACAGGTGGCTCAGCCGGTCCGGGGTGATCAGCGCGCCGAACACCAGCAGCGCGGCGAACTTGGTCAGCTCGGACAACAGGTCGCCGAACGGCTCGAAGCGCTCGGCGGCCGCCCGGTTCAGCGTCGCCAGGGTGGAGCCGGCGGCGAAGGCGGCCAGGTAGGCGTTGGCGTGGGTGAGGTGGCAGACCGCGTAGAGCGACACCGCGATCGCGAGCGGGCCGAGAGCCTGCAGGCGTGGTTCCGCCGTCAGGATCCGCAGCCGCCACGCCAGGGTCACCAGTGCCGGTATCCCGACGCCGAGCGCGAGACCGCCGGCCAGCTCGAGCGCGATCGTGGCCGGGTGCGACCGCTCGTGCGTGGCGAGCGCGAGGAAGACCAGCACGAAGGGCAGGGCCAGCCCGTCGTTGAGCCCGGACTCGACGTTGAGCAACCGCCGCAACCGCACCGGCACGTCCGAGCGGCCGACGATGGCGGAGGCGAACACCGGGTCGGTGGGGGAGAGGATGGCGCCGAGCAGGAACGCGGTGGGCCAGTCCAGCCCGGTGAGGAAGTGCGCGGGCAGGGCGATGCCGAGCATGGTCAGCGGCATGGCCAGTCCCAGCGCCCGGCCGGACAGCCGCCAGTTCTCCCGCAGCGCCCGCAGATTGGCGCGCTGGCCGTCGGTGAACAACACGGTGAACAGCGCCAGATCGGCGAGCGTGGACACCAGGGGATCGGCGGGGTGGACCGTGACGAGCCCGAAGCCGCCCTGGCCGATCAGTGCGCCGGCGAGCAGGAACATCAGCGCGGTGGACAACACCGTCCGGGCGGCCAGACCGGACAGCGACACGCTGACGAGCAACACGACCCCGAATGCCAGCACGAGTGCCACCGAGGATCCCTCCCGTCGTCCTGGTCCGGGGGTTGCCCTGAACACCGGCGGGTATGCCACGTGGCGTCACCGAGGGAAAGGAGAAGTCATGACCGTGGTCTCCGAAATGCTCGACACCTACCCGGCCGACCTCGGCCAGGTCGACCGCGCCCAGCTCGTCCGGTGCGTCGAGGCGTGTCTCGCCTGTGCCCAGGCCTGCACCGCCTGCGCCGACGCCTGCATGTCCGAGCCGGACGAGCGGCTGCCGGAGCTGCGCAAGTGCATCAGGTCCAACGTGGACTGCGCCGACGTCTGCGACACCACCGCTCGCATCCTGTCCCGCCACACCGGCTACGACGCGAACATCACCCGGGCAGTGCTCGAGGCGTGCGCGACGGTGTGCCGCTCCTGCGGCGACGAGTGCGCCGGGCACGCGGAGCGGATGGAGCACTGCCGCGTGTGCGCCGAGGCGTGCCGGCGCTGCGAGCGGGCCTGCCGCGACCTGATCACCGCCCTGGGATGACGGGCGGCCGCAGTCCGCCTTCCGGTGCTCCGGTCCGAGTTCGTCAGGCAACCGTCAGGTTCACCGTCCCCGGCCGGGGAATGCCCTCACCACGGGGGTGAACCGGCGAGGGGAGCAGACGATGACTCAGCGGGCCGACGGTTCGGTGGCGACCGAGGAGGACCATGAAGAGCCGAGTGCGAACGCTCGTCCCGGCGGTGGTGGCCGCCCTGGTGCTCGCCGGCTGCAGCGACCCCGGCCAGCACGGGCAGGGGGCGGACACCATGGGGACCAACGCCGGGGACGGCCCGGTCCGGCTGCTCAACGTCTACGTCGAGCGGCCGGACGACGGGCGGTACTCGCCGGGGGAGAACGCACGGGTGCTCTTCACGGTGAGCAACACCGGCGACCAGGACGACACCCTCACCGGGGTGACCAGCCCGGTGGTGCGCGCTGTTTCGTTGCGGTGGGACCAGTACTGTGACGGCACCGCCGAGCAGGTCCCGGAGATCCCGGTGCAGGCCAAGGCATCGGTGCCGATTCCACCCGGCCGGGTGCTCACCGGGCACCTGCCCTACTACGTGGACGCCACCGGGTTCACGACGGAGGCGCTGGCGGGCACCACCATCCCGATGACGTTCACCTTCTCCCGGACCGGGCCGATCAGTCTGGACGTGAAGGTCCAGCCACGGGAACCGGTCGATGCGATACCGCACTACGCCTGCATCGCGATGGGATCGCAGAAGCAATGAGGACGGTCGTTGCGCGCAGCCGGCGTGGGATCGCCGTCCTGGCCGCACTGGCGGCGGCTTCGGCCTGCGGGCCGGCGCCGGACCCGGGCGGACACGCCGCCGCGCCCGACAACGTCGCCGCGACCCAGGCCGCGCCGTGCACGACGAACGAGTTGACGGCCGACCTGCAAGCCCAGCACCCCGCCGCCGGCAGCAGGTACGCGGTCATCCGGCTGTCCAAGACGACCGGCGGCACCTGCACCCTGCACGGGTACGGCCGGATCAGGCTGGTGGGACAGGACGGGCGTGCCGTTCCCACGCGCATCCGCCGGGAAGCCGGACCCAGACCGGCCCCGGTGCGGCTCGAACGGGGGACCGCGGCGCGGCAGCACCTGCGGTGGGGTGTGGTCCCGGTGGGGGACGAGCCGGTGACCGGGCCGTGCCAGCCGCCACCGGGTCACCTCGACCTGGTTCCGCCCGGCGGGGGCGAACCCCTGCGCGTGAGCTGGTCCTACGGCCCGGTGTGCGGGCACGGGACGATCACGGTGAGCCCGTACCAGCCCTGGTGACGGTTCCCGCGCGGTCGGCCGGCGCCGCCTCCACTGTCCCGACGGGACGATGACCTTCTCCATGGCTTTCCGCGGCCCGTGGAGCAGTTCGCGCGGGATGAGCGGCATCCAGGACAGCGCCACCAGCTCCGCGGCCCGGGCGATGGGGCAGTGCCGGCCGTGTCCGATGATCACGCGTGCGGGCGGCCGGCGGCGATCAGCCGTGTGAGGCGGTGATGTGCCAGGCGGTGCAGCAGCTCGCTGACCGCCTCGGAGGCGATCCGCCCGCTCAGGTCGCGCACGGACTCGCGGACGACGCGGGACACCTCGTCCGCGTCGACGTCGTCGAACTCGGCCATGAGCTGTGCGCTGACGACGATGGTGAGCTGGGTCAGCCGGGGTGTGGTCGTGGGCATCGTTCTCCCTGGATCGCGCCGATCTCGATCACCATCGTCGCACCGGCCGGTGCGGTCGTGCCTGACGGTCAGCTGACATTGTGGCCGCTCGGAAACCCACCACGACCCGTCCTCCGGGTCAGATGTGCACGTGGGTGACGCGGCTGAGGCGGTAGTGCGCCAGCCGGTAGAGCATTTCGCCGAGAGCTTCCGCGACGATCTGTCCCTCGAGGTCCCGTGCCGCGTCCCGCACGGTCTGGCGGACGTGGGTACGCGGAACCACGCCGTGGAATGGCGCCGGCCCCCTCACGACGAAGTGGGTGACGAGGGGCCCGTGGTCACCGCGGGATCCGGACGTTGCGTGACCTGAGGTGTCGTCGGCACGGCCGTGGTGGTCGACGGGATCGGCTCCGGCTCGTCCTGGGTGGTGACCCCGCAGCCGGCCGCGAGCAGCACCGGCCACACCACGACGACCGCGAAGCGACGCACACCCGGCCTCATGCGGTGGCCTCCGGAAGTTCCACGACGAACCGGGATCCGCCGCCCGGCCGGTCCTCGGCCCAGGCCGCCCCACCGAGCCGCCGGGCGTGTTCGGCGACGATGGCCAGCCCGAGGCCGCTGCCGCTGCCGTCCCGGCGATCGCCGGCCCGCGTGCCGCGGGTGAAGCGTTCGAAGATCTGCTCGCGAAGATGCGCCGGCACGCCGGGCCCCTCGTCGTCGACCTCGAGACGCACCCGGCTCGCTCCCACGCCGATCCCGATCCGGCGCGCCCCGCCCGCGTAGTGCTCGGCGTTGTCGAGCAGGTTGCCCACGATGCGGTCCAGCCGCCGCCGGTCCCCCCGCACCAGCGCCGGCTCCGGCCCGGCGTCCACCGGCGGCGAGGACGTGTTCCGGTGCGCGAGCACGTTGGTCACCAGTTCGCGCAGGTCGAGGACTTCCCAGGCGTCGTCGTCGCCCTGCTGGCCGGCGCGGGAGATCTCCAGCAGGTCGATGACCATGCGCCGGAACCGGTGCACCTCCAGGACCAGCAGGTCGAGCGCCCGGCGGGCGGTCTCGGGCAGATCGTCCCGCCGGCGGTGCAGCACTTCGGCGGCACTGGTCATGGTGGTCAGCGGGGACCGCAGTTCGTGGCTGACGTCGCCGGCGAACCGGGCGTCGCGCTGGACGCGGTGCTCGAGGGCCTGCGTCGTCTCGTTGAAGGTCCGGGCCAGCGGCGCCAGGTCGGCGTCGGCGTGCTGGGGCAGGCGGGCGCCGAGGTCACCGGCGGCGACCCGGGAGGCGGCGGCGGTGAGGGCGGTGAGCGGGCGTAGTGCCCGCCGGCTGGTCCACAACCCGAGCGCACCGCCCAGCACTCCACTGGCCAGGGTGCCACCGGCCAGGAGGCTGCTGAGGAAGTGGAAGGTGCGGTCGATCTCGGCCAGGGGGAAGATCTCCACGTAGAACCCGCCTTGGGTGGCCAGGGGGAGCGCCACCGCGAGCACGGGGACGTCCCGCACGTGCAGGCGCTGCCGCACGGGCGTGCCCGACCGGGCGGCGTCGGCGAACGCGCGGGGCAGCTCGGCGAACTCGACCTGCCTGCCGCCGGTGAGCACGTGACCGGGCCGTTGCACGATGATCGTCGCGTTCGGACCCGTGGTGAGGCCGGTCAGCAGTTCCTCCAGGCCCCCGGACCCGGTGCGGATGGCCTCTTCGACCAGCCGCGCGTTCACCGCGGCCTGCTGGGTGGCGCTCTGCAGACGCTGGTCGAGCATGTATCCGCTGGCCAGGTTCCAGGTCGCCAGGGCGAACAGCCCGGAGACGAGGAACGAGCCGAGCCCGAAGGCGACGGCGACGCGCCACCGCAGCGACAGCACCTGCCGGAGCGGGCGACGGAACCGCGTCACGGTTCCGGCTCGATCCTGTACCCCATCCCGCGCACGGTCACGATGGTCCGCGGGTGGTCGGGATCGGTCTCCACCTTGCGCCGCAACCGCCGGATGTGGACGTCGAGCAGGCGGGTGTCACCGAAGTAGTCGTAGCCCCAGACCTGGCTCAGCAGCTGCTCCCGGGTCACCACGCTGCCGGCGGACGCGGCCAGCTCGGCGAGGAGGCCGAACTCGGTGCGGGTCAGGTGCACCTGCGTGCCGTCGCGGAAGACCGTCGCCGCGTCCAGCCGGATCTCCAGGTCGGCCACGTGCAGCACGGCCGGCCGCCCGGGGGACCGCCGCCGCAGCAACGCGCGCATGCGGGCGGCCAGCTCGCCCGCGACCAGCGGTTTGGTGACGTAGTCGTCCGCGCCGGCCTCCAGGCCGGCGATCACCTCGCGGCTTTCCGAGCGCGCGGTGACCACGATGATCGGCAGGTCACCGCTGTCCCGCAAGGTGCGGCAGACGGTGAGCCCGTCCACGCCGGGCAGCATCAGATCCAGCAGCACGAGATCGACGGGGCCGGCTTCCACGGTCTCCAGCGCGCGCTCACCGCTGGGCACGTGCACCACGGCGAACCCTTCGTCGTCGAGGGCCAGCGTCAGGGCCTGCGCGATGCGCTCGTCGTCTTCGACCAGGAGAACTCGGGTCGGCATAGCGGCCATTCTTCCCGCCCGCCCGCCCGGCGCCGCCCGCCCGGCCCCGGCCGCACCTTGCGATTGCCTTACGTTCCGGGGAACGCGGGCGCGCGTGGTGTGGCCGTCGGGGGTGCTGGTGATCGGCGGGGTGGCCGGGGGCGTGATGGCGGCGCTCGCATGCACCCGGGCCAGTGGTGACACGCGACAGCGTAGTCGGGGCGGTGAGCGAAGGAGCGTTGTCTCGATCCGAGCCGGGAACCCTGACCAGGGCAACGATTGCACCCGCCAACCTTGGCCGGGGTGGAACGATCGGCGATCGGGTAGAACTGAGATGTGCCCGCTCGCCGCCCGCCACGCACCGCACCCACCACCGGCCGCGCCACCCGCACCGCCGGGGCGAAACCGGCGCCCGGCGACGTCGACGCCCTGACCGACGCCTTCCTCACGGCATCGCGTCTGCTGGTCGCGGTGTCGGCGCGGTCGATCAGCGCGGTCGACGAGTCGATCACGGTGGCCCAGTTCCGGGTGCTGGTCGTGCTCGACAGCCGGGGACCGGCGAAGCTGACGACACTGGCCGGCCACCTCGCCGTCAACCCGTCGACCGCCTCCCGCATGGTGGACCGGCTGGTCGCCGCCGGCCTCGTCGACCGCGAGACCAGCCCCACGTCCCGCCGCGAACTGGTCGTCGGCCTGACCGGCCAGGGCGCCGCGGTCGTGCGATCGGTGACCCGGCGGCGGCGCGCGGAGATCACCCGGATCGTGACCAGGATGCCGGTCACCTCTCGCCGCGGCCTCGTGCGGGCGCTCCGCGCCTTCACCGAAGCAGGAGGCGAACCGCCGGTCGACGGGGGTGCGGACGTCCCGTGGCTGTGACCGGGGGACGTCAGCGCGCGGAGCCGCCGCCGGCGAAGGCGGCCTCGATGTCGTCTCCGGTGAGCCGGCGGGGGCCGACGTAGTAGATGGTCGATCCGGCGGGAACCTCGGCGTCCCAGGGCGGGTTGACGACGAGCCGCTCGCCGGTCCGGATGGCGAGCAGCGTGGACCGGTGCTGCCGGCTCAGCGTCGTCTGGCACCGCTCGACGGGCACCGCCGCCGGGAGCACCGCGGAATAGGTGTTGGCGCCGCCGTGGGTCATCAGCTCGGCGTACACCTCCGCTATCCCGGGGGAGGTCAGTTCCTCGGTGACCATCCGCGGGGTGTGCCACTGCACGCACCGGAAGCCGGGATCGACGTAGTGGATGAGATCCGCCCGTGCCATGTCCCGCAGGGTGATCACGACGTGCGCGTCCGGGGCGAGGTGATCCACCGTGACGGCGATCGCGAGGGCCTCGTTGTCGTCCCGGGCGTCGATGAGGACCGCACGAGCACGCTGCACCACGGCGCGCCGCAGGACCTGCTCGCCGGTGAGGTCACCCCGCACGAAGTCGATGTCCTGTTCGGGCATCGGATGGGTGGTGACCTCGTCCCAGGCGCACAGGACGATCCGGCCGGCTCCGTCCGCGACCAGTTCCCGGACCAGCCGCTCGGTGCGCCCGGCGGTGTAGCCGAGCAGCACCACGTGGTCGGCCGCGGTCACGGTGGCAACTCCCTGCATCCGCCGTCCTTTCGCCTCTTCCAGCACCGCGGCGAGCTTGGTGAACACGGTGGTCAACGTGACGATGCCGCCGATCACGACGTAAGCGCCGACGACGTGTCCGGCTCCCGAGACCGGGTAGAAGTCGCCGTAGCCGACCGTGGCCGCGGTGACGACGAAGTACCACCAGTAGTTGGCCGGTCGGACGAGGTCGCTGCCGGCCGGCTCGGCCAGCGCCATGAGCGGCCAGCTGGTGACGAACACGAACACGATGACCAGGACCGGCGTGAGCCAGCTGCGGAGGAACACCAGGCGGGCGATCAACCGGGTGAGAAAGATCGGCACAACGGGGCTCCTGCACGGCATCGTGGACCGGTGGAGTGTAGCCCGGCCACGGCGCCGCGCACCGTGGTGGACGGTGTCGGCGGTGCTCCAGCGCCGTCTCCAGCTGACGGCGTGAACTCCGGGACGAGCGCCGGCCGGGCAGTCGCGGGCGCAGCTCAGCTGAGTTCGGCGAACTGCTCGGTCTGGCGCGTCGTGCCGGCGACGATGAGGGTGTCGCCCGGAAGGACGACGGTGTCCTGGGTGGCGTAGGTGAAGTCCTGCCCGGGCCGTTTGATGCACACGACGGTGACCCCGTACTTGGCGCGGATCCCGCTCGCGCCCAGCGGCTTGCCGACGGCGAACGCGGGTGCGCGGGTCTTGACCATGGCGAAGTCGTCCTCGAACTCGATGTAGTCCAGCATCCGCCCGGTGACCAGGTGCGCGACCCGTTCGCCCATGTCGTGTTCGGGCAGCACGACGTGGTGCACCCCGACCCGCTCCAGGATCCTGCCGTGTTCCCGGCTCGTCGCCTTGCCCCAGATGTCGTCGATGCCGAGGTCGACCAGCAGGGACGCGGTGAGGATGCTGGCTTCCAGCTCGGTGCCGATGGCGACCACCGCGCGGGAGAACTCGGGCACGCCGAGCTGGCGCATGGCCTCGATGTCGGTGGAGTCGGCGCTGACCACCTGGGTGAGCTGGCCGGACAGGCTCTGCACGATGCGGGGACTGCGGTCGATGCCGAGCACCTCGACGTCGCGCTTGGCCAGTTCCAGGGCCAGCGACGCGCCGAACCGGCCCAGGCCGATGACCACCACACCCGCTTCTCGCTTGTCAGCCAACGATCGGTCGCTCCTCGGGAAGTTCGTAGCGGCGTGCCCGGGCCCGCAGCGCCAGGGCGGCACCGAGGGTGAGCGGGCCGAGCCGCCCGATGAACATCAGCACCGTCAGCATGACATGCCCGGCGGCGGGCAGGTCGGCGGTGATGCCGGTGGACAGGCCGACGGTCGCGAACGCCGAGACCACCTCGAAGGCCACCTGGTCCAGTGTGAACGGGGTGATCGTGAGCAGGAACCAGATGCCCGCGATCACCACCCCCACCCCGAGCAGCGCGATGGTCAGCGCCTGGCGCTGGACGTCGTCGGGCAGCCGCCGCCGCAGCACGTTGACCCTGGGCTCGCCGCGCAGCTCGGCCCAGATCACCACGGCCAGGAGCGCGAAGGTGGTCACCTTGATGCCGCCGGCGGTGCCGGCGCTGCCCCCGCCGACGAACATCAGCAGGTCCATCGACAACCAGCTCTCCGGGTGCATCCCGGCGACGTCCACGCTGTTGAACCCGGCCGTGCGCGGCATGACCGCCTGGAAGAACCCCGCGAGCAGGCGCCCCGGCACCGGCAGCGCGCCGAGCGTGGCCTGGTTCGACCACTCGACCGCGGTGAGGACGATCGTGCCGAGCCCCAGCAGCGCCCCGCTCACCCCGAGGGTGATCTTGGTGTGCAGGGACCAGCGCCGCGGGTGGCGCCACTGCCGCCGCAGCTCCCACAGCACGGGGAAACCGAGGCCCCCCGCGATCACCGCGACCGCGATCGGCAGGCAGATCCACGGGTCGGTGGCGAACCGCACCAGGTTGTCCGGCCACAACGCGAACCCGGCGTTGTTGAACGCCGAGACCGCGTGGAACACCCCCAGGTAGGCGGCCCGGCCCCAGGACTCGCCGTACCCGGTGGCGAACCGGATGGTCAGCACCACCGCGGTGGCGGCCTCGACGAGCAGGCTGGTGCGCACGACCCCGAGCACCACGCGCCGCGCCGCGCCCGGCCCGGCGCTCTTGGTCTCGGTCTGCGCGTAGAGCCGGGTGCGCAGCCGCATCCGGCCGCTGATCAGCAGCCCGAACAGCGATGCCAGCGTCATCACCCCGAAGCCGCCCAGCTGGATCAGCCCGAGGATCACCAGTTCCCCGAACGCCGACCAGTGGCCCGCGGTGTCCACCACGACCAGCCCGGTGACGCACAGCGCCGATGCCGCGGTGAACAGCGCGGACACCACCGGGGTGTGCTCGCCGGACTCGGTGGCCGCCGGCAGCGCCAGCAGGACCGCGCCGGCCACGAGTGCCGACCCGAAGGCCGCCACCACGACCCGGGCCGGATGCGCGAACTGGGCGAACACCCGCCGCCACCCCGCACGCACCGATTTCAGGGACGCCACGGGGGCTCAGCCTACGGACCGGCCGGAGGAAACCGGCGCGGTCACCGGGTGTGTCACGTCACTGCACACACCGGCGCGACCGGTTTGCTTCGGGCCCGGCTTTGCGGCATCTTTACGGGCGGCGCGCCGGGAAGTCTGGTCGGCACACCCGCCCCACGCAACGGGGCGGGTTCGTTGTCGACGGCGGGAGATTCGGTGGCGCTGGTATTCGCCTTCGGTGTGGTGCTCGGAGATCGGACGCCCCACGGCGAAGGTGCCCGTTTCGTCGTAGTCTGCGGATATGCGCTGCACCGACATCGCCGAGGACTTCCCGGTCGTGGACCTGGACTCCGATGCGCTGGAAGCGGCCCGTCTGCTGGCCCGCAACCGGCTGCCCGGCCTCGTGGTGACCGACGCGAACGGCGCGCCCACGGCGATCCTGCCCGCCTCCCAGGTGGTGCGGTTCCTGGTGCCGGGCTACGTGCAGGACGATCCGTCGCTGGCCGGGGTGCTGTCGGAGTCGATGGCCGACCACGTCGCGGACAAGTTGTCCGGCAAGACCGTGCGCTCGTTGCTGCCGGAGGACCGTCCGGAGCTGGCGGTGGTCAGCTTCGACGACACGATCGTGGAGGTCGCCGCGGTGATGGCCCGCCTGCGCTGCCCGCTCGCGGCGGTGCTCCGGGACGGCCGGCTGGTCGGGGTGATCACCGCGTCGCGGTTGCTGGAGCTGGCGCTGCGCTGAGGGGGCCGGCATGACCACCGCGATCGCGATCGCGGTGTTCGTGGTCGCCTACCTGCTCATCGCCACCGAGCGGATCCCGAAGATGGTCGCCGCCCTGGCCGGCGCCGGGGTGGTGCTCGCCGCCGGGGTCGTCGGCTCGGACGAGGCGTTCTACTCCCACGACACGGGCATCGACTGGGACGTCGTCTTCCTGCTGTTCGGGATGATGGTCATCGTCGGGATCCTGCGCCGCACCGGGGTGTTCGAGTACGTCGCGATCTGGGCGGCGAAACGCGCCAAGGGCTCGCCGCTGCGGGTGATGATCCTGCTGGTGCTGATCACCGCGGTCGCCTCGGCGTTCCTGGACAACGTCACCACCGTGCTGCTGATCGCCCCGGTGACGCTGCTGGTCTGCGACCGGCTCGGGGTGAACCCGGTGCCGTTCCTCATCGCCGAGGTGATGGCCTCCAACATCGGCGGCGCGGCGACCCTGATCGGCGATCCGCCCAACATCATCATCGGCAGCCGCGCCGGCCTGACGTTCAACGACTTCCTGGTGAACATGGCGCCGATCGTGGTGATCGAGCTGATCGTGTTCACCCTGATCCTGCCGTGGCTGTTCCGCGGCTCGTTCGACGCCGACCCGGACCGGGTGGCCGACGTGATGGCCCTCAACGAACGTGAAGCCATCCACGATCCCGCGTTGCTGATCAAGTGCGGCGTCGTGCTCGCCGCGGTGTTCACCGCCTTCGTCGGGCACTCGATCTTCCACCTGGAACCGTCGGTGGTCGCGCTGCTCGGCGCCGGCGTGCTCGTGCTGATCTCGAAAACGAGGCCCAAGGACTACCTGGCCGGTGTCGAATGGGAGACGCTGCTGTTCTTCGCGGGCCTGTTCATCATGGTCGGCGCCCTCATCCACACCGGCGTCATCGGCACCCTCGCGGGCTGGGCCGCCGACGCCACCGGCGGGAACGCGCTGGTTGCGGTCATGCTGATCCTCGGGGTCTCGGCGGTGCTATCCGGGGTCATCGACAACATCCCCTACGTGGCGACCATGAGCCCCCTGGTCGCCGACCTGTCGGCGGGCATCGCCGACCCCGTGCAGGCCGAGGCGCTGTGGTGGTCGCTGGCGCTGGGCGCCGACTTCGGCGGCAACCTCACCGCGGTCGGCGCCAGCGCCAACGTGGTCGTGCTGGGCATCGCCAAGCGGGCCGGCACGCCGATCTCGTTCTGGGAGTTCACCAAGAAGGGCATCGTCGTCACCGCCATCACGATCCTGCTCGCCGCGCCCTACCTGTGGCTGCGGTACTTCCTCCTCGCCTGAGCTACCATGCCGGAAACGACGGTCACAACGATGTGGAACCGAGACATGGCAGAACTGCTGTTCACCCTCGCGATCATCGCGGCGTTCCTGCTCGCGGCGGCGGCCCTGCGCGCCGCCGCCCACCGCCAGCAGCGCCACTAGGTGTCCCGGCCATCGGGTTGGGCCTGGGCGCGGGCACGAGCCGTCGGATGTGGACGGTGGGCCCCCGGGTGCACCTGTCCAGCCGTCCCGGGTCAGGCGCCCACCACGGTGACCACTCCGGACACCACGATCAGCCCGACGACCGCCCGCTCGAACAGCTTCCGCGGCACCCTGCCGACGAGCCGTCCGCCGATCGCGTTGCCCACCGCCCCCGCGGCGAGCAGCACCAGCAGCTGCGGCCACAGACCCTCGGCGCTGACCTGCCCGGCCGCGGCCAGCAGCAGCAGCGACAACGCGTTGGTGACCACGAAGTAGCCGGCCAGATCGGCCACGAACGTCCGCGGCGGCACCTTCGCCGCGGCGAGCAGGACGGCCGGCGGCGCGCCGTTGAGGGAGGTGGTGGTGGACAGGTAGCCGCCGAGCAGCCCGGCGACCGCCTGCCTGCGTGGGGTCGCCTCGTGCACCCGGTCCGCGGGGCGCAGCAGGAGCCGCAGCCCGGACAGGATCACCACGGCCCCGGCCAGGATGCGCAACCCGTGCGGCGGCAGCCAGTGCAGCGTCAGCGCCCCGGCGGCCGCGCCCGGCAGGCTCGCCGCCCCCAGCACCGCCACCCGCCGCCACACCACGTGCCGCCGTTCGCGGTGCAGCACGGCGAACCGGGTGGTCATCGTGACGATCAGGTTGATCAGCACCACCTGCGGCAGCGGCAACCCGGTCAGCAGCAGCAACGGCGTGCCCACCAGGGACGCGCCGAACCCGGTCAGCCCGCCGATCAGGCCCGCGAAGGCGACGGCCAGCGCGGCGAGCACCAGCGTCACGCGACCACCGCCTGGGCCACCAGGCCGAGCGACACCACGGCGAGAATGCCGAGCACGATCTGCCGCACGTCCCCGGCCGCCCGACGATAGGCCCACCCACCGAGGGCGACCCCGGTGAGCGCGATCGGCAGGAACAGCGCGGTCTGCGCGAGCACGGCCCAGCCGAGCAGACCGCCCGCGCCCGCCGCGGCGACGGTCAGCAGATCGGCGGCGAGGAAGAACACCACCAGGCTGGCCCGGCTGACGGCGATCGGCAGCGGCGAGGCCAGGTACATCAGGACCACCGGCGGCCCGCCCACCCCGCACGCCCCGTTGAGCAGGCCGAACAGGACACCCGCGCCACCGGTGCGGGCCGGCCCGCCGAGCGGCCGCGTGCGGCGGGTGACGGCGAGCGCGAGCGCCGAGACGCCCACCACCAGCCCCACCGCGAGCCGCGTCGCGTGCACCGGCAGCGCGGCCAGCGCCCAGATGCCGGCGGGCAACCCGGCCAGCGTCCCGGCGAGCAGCCACCGCAGCGACGGCCGGTGCGCGTCCGGCCACACGCGCGGCGCGAGAGCCGCACTGGAGGCGACCTCCAGCAGCAGCGTGCTGGGCACCACGGCCGACGGCGGCAGCACCAGGCAGAGACAGCCCACCCACACCGTGGACGCGCCGAAGCCGGCATAGCCGCGGATCACCCCGCCCAGCACCAGCGCGCCGACGGCGAACGCCATCGCCGCCACCGGCAGCTGCCAGAAGGTGGGCGCGGTCATCGGACCTCCAGGGCACGGGAACGCCCATCACCCTGGTGCATTTCTGGACACAGCGGTAGGGCCAGAACCGGGGTATCCGGTGGTGCCAGATGGGGGAGCCGTACCGGGACGGCTCCCCCCGCGCCTGCTCAGGGCACCGTGCGGTAGTGCGGGTGGTCCGGTGCCGTGTGGGCGAGACCGTGCAGTGCGCCGCGGCTGGCGATCAGCGGGTCGGCGCGCCGGCCGGCGACGTGGCGTACCCGGCCGAGGACCAGGACCCGCCCGCCGGCGGGGGTCACCGCCTCCAGGTCGCACGTCAGGACCGCCAGCGCCCGCCGGAGCCGGGGTGGCGCCCCCGGCTCCCAGTGGACCGGGTCGAACGCGGCCGCGCGCGTGAACCGGTCGTAGACGGCGCCCTGGTCGGCGGCGAGCACGTTCACCGCGAACCGGCCGGACTCGCGTGCCGCCGCGACCGTCGCCGCACGCGCCGGTGCGAAGAACGCCACCAGCGGCGGATCCGCGGACACCGCGGTGACCGGGTGGCCGGCCGACCCCACCGGCCCGGTCGCCGCGGTGGCGGTCACCACCGCCACGCACGACGGCAGGCCGCCGAGCACCCGGCTCGCCTCGGTGCGTGCCCCGTCGTCCACTTCGGAGGGTTCCAGCAGCTTCACCGTCCCACCGTCCCCTCGGACACGCTCGCCTGCGCGACCGGCGCGGGTGCGGCCGGCCGGCGTTTGCGGACCTGGTAGGCGGCGAGGATCAGCACGAGCGTGACCGCGCTCAGCCAGAACTGCGACCGGGTGGACGGCAGGAACGCCATCGCCAGGATGACCGCCACCATCAACGCGATCGTCGCGTAGCTCAGCCACGGGAACAGCCACATCTTCAGGCTCAGCGCCCCCGGATCGGTGTTCTGCAGGCGTTTGCGCAGCCGCACCTGCGCCAGCGCGATCGACAGGTACACGAACAACGCGACCGCGCCGTAGGAGTTCACCAGGAACTGGAAGATCAGATCCGGCGAGGTGTAGGCGGCGATGACCGACACGTACCCGACGGCGGTGCCGGCGATGATGGCCCGGCGGGGCACCCCGCTGCGGGACAGCTTGGTGAACGCCTTGGGCGCGTCCCCGTTGCGGGTCAGCGCGAACAGCATCCGCGACGAGGTGTACAGCGCCGAGTTCAGGCAGGACAGCACCGCGGTCAGCACGATCGCGTTCATGATCGTGGACACCGCGGGGATGCCGAGCACGTCCAGCACCGCCGCGTAGGGGCTGACCGCGGTGTCCGGCGCGTTCCACGCCTTGACGGCGACCACCACGAACACCGACCCGACGTAGAAGGCCACCACGCGGAACACGATCGACCGCATCGCCTTGGCGATGGCCCGCCGCGGCTCGGTGGACTCGGCCGCCGCGATGGTGACGATCTCCGCGCCGGTGTAGAACCCGACGCACGGCACCACCGCCGCCAGCACCGCCCCGATCCCGAGTGGCGCGAACCCGCCGTGCGAGACGAGGTTGCCGACCCCGCCGTGCGAACCGGGCCAGAACCCGAGCAGGTAGAGGGCGCCGAGCACGAGGAAGACCACGATCGCGATGACCTTGATCGAGGAGAACCAGTACTCGAACTCGCCGTAGGAGCGTGCCGACACCAGGTTCGTCGCGGTGAGCAGCAGGAGCAGCCCGAGGCTGAGCACCCACAGCGGCACGCCGGGCAGCCACAGCTGCATGATCCGCCCGCCGGCCACCGCCTCCACGGCGACCACGATCACGAAGAAGTACCAGTACATCCAGCCCACCGCGAACCCGGCGCGGTTGCCCATCGCCTCGCGGGCGTAGACGTAGAACGAGCCGAGCGCGGGCCGCGCCACGGTCATCTCGGCCAGCATCCGCATGATCAGCACGGTGATCAGGCCCGCGATCAGGAACGAGACCACGGCCGCCGGCCCGGCCGACTGGATCACCACGCCGCTGCCGACGAACAGGCCGGCGCCGATGACCCCGCCCAGGGCGATCAGGTTCATGTGGCGTTGTTTGAGACCCGGTTTGAGCCCGCTCGAGGCGGCCGTCTCCGGTGCAGAACCCACGTCTCCTCCTTCCGGCGACGCCGGAGGGACTGCGCGTCCCTGCGCCGGCACCACCGCGATCTCGCCGAGAACTGCTGTGTGGTTCCCGTCACCGTAGGAACCGGACCGGCCCCTGCGCGAGTGCCAGATGCGCGGCATGCTCTGGGTCCAGTGCGGACATTCCCCGGGCAGCACGACGGGCGCCGGGTGCCCGGCAGGTCCGGGTGCCCGGCGCCCACGCGGCGCCCGTGACGTCAGGGCTGGACGGCCTTCTCCACGTCGGTCAGCATGCCGTCGACGCCGTGCAGCAGGTCCGACAGCACGGCCTGGTCGGCGACCAGCGGCGGCGCGATCATCAGCATCGTCGCGCCGCGGTCGTCGCCGCGCAGGATCACGCCGGTGCGCCGGAACGCCTCGGGCAGCACCTGCCGCAGCACCGTCCGCGACTCCTCCTCGGTGAACTCCCGGCCGCCGTCCCGGTCGGCCATCAGCTCGAGGGCGTAGAAGAACCCGGTGCCGCGCACGTCCTTGACGCAGCGATGGGCGTCCTGGAGCGACCGCAGCGCGGCGAACAGCCGTGGCCCCTCGGCCAGCACGTGCTCGGGCACCTTCTCGTCGCGCATCGCGGTGATGTTGGCGACCGCGACCGCGGTGGCGACCGGGTGCCCGCCCCACGTCGCGCCGTGCGTGAACACCCCGCCCAGCGGCGAGTCGTACAGCTGCGCCACCAGCGACTCCCGCACGACGACCCCGCCCAGCGGCGCGTAGCCGGAGGTGGAGCCCTTGGCGAAGGTGATCAGGTCCGGCACCACGCCGGTCAGGCCGTGGCCGAAGAAATGGCCGAGCCGCCCGAACGAGCAGATCACCTCGTCGGAGACCAGCAGGATGCCGTACTTGTCGCACAGCGCGCGCAGCGCCGGCCAGTAGCCCTCCGGCGGGACCAGCGCGCCGCGCCCGTTCTGCACCGGCTCGGCGAACACCGCCGCGATCGTCTCCGGGCCCTCCTCCAGGATGACCTCCTCGATGGCCCGCACGCAGGCCAGCTGGTCGGCCGGGCCGCAGTCCCCGGTGAAGCCGAGGGTGTTGGGCACGTGCCGGATGCCGGGCAGCAGCGGGCCGAACGGCTCCTTGATCTTCGGCAGCCCGGTGACCGACAGCGCGCCCAGCGTGGTGCCGTGGTAGGCCATCTCCCGGCTGATGATCTTCGTCCGCTCCGGGGCGCCCTGGCTGCGGTGGTACTGGCGGGCGAACTTCAGCGCGGTCTCCACCGCCTCCGACCCGGAGTTGACGAAGAACGTGGTGCCCAGGTCACCCGGGGCGAGCTGGGCGATCAGCTCGGCGGCCGCGATCGACGGCGGGTGGGCCGAACCCCAGTTGCTGGCGTAGGCGAGAGTGCCGGCCTGCTCGGCGGCGGCGCGGGCGATGTCCTCGCGGCCGTGGCCCATGTTCACGCAGAACAGCCCGGCCAGGCCGTCGAGGTGGCGCCGGCCCTCGGTGTCGATCAGGTAGCTGCCCTCGCCGCGCACGAACACCGGGAAGTCGGCGGCCCAGGTGTCCTTGCGCGTGAAGTGCGGCCCGAGGTGTCGGCGAGCGGTGGCTCGCAGCTCCGTGACGTTCACCTGGCGACCTCCTGTGTGTGCGAGTACGGGACTCCTCCGACGATCGCAACAACTCTGGCCCCGGCCCAGAGCCAGAGAGCGCGCGATCACTGGGTCCAGATGGGCCCTGGACGCGCGAAAAGCCGGCCGGGCACGCGCCCGGCCGGCTTTGGGCAGTCCGGTCGATCAGACGTAGTCCTGGTACTTCTCCAGGAACCGGACCGGCTTGGACAGCGCGTCCCGGCGGAACGGGTCGCCCAGCTCGCGGGTGCACATGATCTCCAGGACCGTGGTGCGGCCGTCGTTCATCTGCGCGTCGACCGCCTGCCGCAGCGCAGGCCCGACCTGGTCCAGCTGGTCCACGACCACCCCGTCGGCGCCCATCGCGCGGGCGATCCCGGCGAAGCTCTCGTTGTCCAGCTCGCCGGCGACGAACCGCCGGTTGTAGAAGTCGACCTGGTTCTTCTTCTCCGCGCCCCACTGCCGGTTGTGGAACACCACGGCGGTGACCGGGATGTCGTGGCGCACCGCGGTCATGATCTCGCCCATGCTCATGCCCCACGCGCCGTCGCCGGCGTAGGCGATCGCCGGGCGGTGCGGCGCGGCCGCCTTGGCGCCGATCACGGTGGGCAGCGCGTAGCCGCAGTTGCCGAAGCTCATCGGGGCGAGGAAGCTGCGCGGCTCCTCGAACCGGAGGTAGCTGTTGGCCACCGAGTTGATGTTGCCGATGTCGGTGGAGACCATGACGTGCGGCGGCATCGCCTTCTCCAGCTCCCGCAGGACCTGCCGCGGGTGCAGCCAGTTGCCGTCCTCCTGCGCCTGCTCGGCGATCATGTCCAGGCTGAACGGGTCGCGCTCGTGGGTCCACTCGGACAGCTCGGTCTCCCAGGCGTCCTTTTCGGACCGGATCGTCTCCGCCCGCTGCGCGCGGGTGTGGTCGCAGGCCAGGTCCCGGCCGGCCAGCCGCTGGGTCAGCGCGACCGCGGCGGCCTTGGCGTCGCCGCAGATCCCGACGCTGATCTTCTTGACCAGCCCGAGCATCCGGTGGTCGGCGTCGATCTGGATGATCTTGGCGTTCTTCGGCCAGTAGTCCATGCCGTGCTGCGGCAGCGTCCCGAACGGGCCGAGCCGCGACCCGAGCGCGACCACCACGTCGGCGCGCGAGATCAGCTTCATGGCCGCCTTGGAGCCCTGGTAGCCCAGCGGGCCGCACCACAGCGGGTGGCTCGCCGGGAACGAGTCGTTGTGCAGGTAGCTGTTGACCACCGGCGCGCCCAGCCGCTCGGCCAGCGCCCGGCACTCCTCCACGGCGTCGGCCATCACCACGCCGCCGCCGGAGAGGATCACCGGGAACTCGGCGTTCGCCAGCAGCTCGGCGGCCTCGTCCAGGGACCGCTGCCCGCCCGGCCC
Source organism: Amycolatopsis thermalba (assembly GCF_023376025.1). Lineage (NCBI taxonomy): Bacteria > Bacillati > Actinomycetota > Actinomycetes > Pseudonocardiales > Pseudonocardiaceae > Amycolatopsis > Amycolatopsis thermalba. Next base: position 4,501,645 of record NZ_CP091196.1, on the reverse strand, counting down.
GCGCTCGACGCGCTGCGGCTCGGGGATCTCCGCCTCGATCTCGCCGTAGAAGAAGTCGCGCGGGATGTTCAGCTGCGTCGGGCCGATCTCCGACATCGCGCGGTCGAAGGCGCGGCCGGTCAGCTCGGCCATCCGGCGCGGGTTGTTGACGTGCGCCTGGTACTTGGTGAACTCCTGGAACATCGGCAGCTGGTTGGCCTCCTGGAAGCCGCCCAGCCCCATGCCCATGGTCCCGGCCTCCGGCGTGATCATGACCACCGGGCTGTGCGCCCAGTAGGCCGCCGCGATCGCGGTGACGCAGTTGCTGATGCCCGGGCCGTTCTGGCCGATGACCACGCCGTGCCGCCCGCTGACCCGGGAATAGCCGTCGGCCATGTGCGCGGCGCCCTGCTCGTGCACGACGGGGATCAGCCGGATGCCGGCCGGCGCGAAGATGTCCATCGCGTCCATGAACGCCGAGCCCATGATGCCGAAGATGTCGGTGACCCCGTTGGCCACCAGGGTTTCGACGAAGGCCTCCGACGGGGTCATCTTCGCCGGGCCGCTGACGACGGTGCGCCCGTCGCCCGTCTTCCGCTCCGCCATGCTGCACTCCTTCGAGCAGTGGAAATCCGAACTTCCGGAACGTCACGTTCCTGAAACCTGAACAGGATGGACGATAAGGCTCGCGCGGGAGAGGGTCAACAGGGTTCGGTGAAAAACGAGACGAGATGTGCTAGTTTTCGGAACATGGTGCAGTCGAAGGACCGGGCCGTCGAGCTCGTGCGCGAAGCGGACGCCGCCGGCGTGAACGGGGACACCCCCACGATGCGGCTGTTCTCGCTGCTCGAGCTGATCGCCGCGAAGGACCAGCTGGTCACGCTGCAGGGCCTGGTCGAGGAGACCGGGATGCCCAAACCGACCCTGCACCGCATGCTGCAGCAGCTGGAGGGCGCCGGGCTGCTGGTCCGCCAGGCCGACGGGCGGCACTACGGCACCGGCGTCCGGCTGCGCCGGCTCGCGGAGAACCTGCTGCTCAACGCCACCCACCACGGCGCCCGGCACGCGGTGCTCAAGCACCTGGTCGACGAGCTGGGGGAGAGCTGCAACATCACCGCCCTGTCCGGCAGCGAGATCGTCTACCTCGACCGCGTCGAGACCCCCGAGCCGCTGCGGTTCTACCTGCGGCCCGGGTCGCGGGTGCCGATCCACTGCTCGGCCAGCGGGAAGATCATCCTCGCCCAGATGAGCCCCGGCCAGCGCCGCAAGCTGCTCGCGCACGCCCCGCTCAAGCGGTACACGCCCAAGACCATCACCGACCTCGGCACGCTGGAGGAGGAGTTCGCCCGCATCCGCCGCGACGGGTTCGCCCTCGACGACGAGGAGTTCCTGCCCGGGCTGGTGTGCGTGGCCGTGCTGGTGCCCAGCCGCACCGGCCGCTCCAACCTGGCGGTCGCGGTGCAGGCCCCGGTCATGCGGCTCACCGCGGACAAGGCGCTGCAGGCGCTGCCCGCCCTGCAGCGCGCCGCCGAGGCGATCCGCGAGGTCGAGGCCGAGGGTTCGGCCGGCGCCGCCGACGCCATCCCGTCCTGACGGAGGTCCCCCGGATGACCAGCAACGGCCCGGACGCCCGCATCGCGGTGCGGGAGGTGTTCGGACTCGACACCGACCTGGTGGTGCCCGGCTTCGCCGAACCCGGCGAGCACGTGCCCGAGCCGGACCCGGCCTACCGGTTCAACCCGGACGTGACCCTCGCCCTGCTCGCCGGGTTCGCGCACAACCGGCGCGTGCTCGTGCAGGGCCTGCACGGCACCGGCAAGTCCACCCACATCGAACAGGTCGCGGCACGGCTGAACTGGCCGTGCCTGCGGGTGAACCTGGACGGCCACGTCAGCAGGCTCGACCTGGTGGGCCGGGACGCCGTGGTGCTGCGGGAGGGCAAGCAGGTCACCGAGTTCCGCGAGGGCGTGCTGCCGTGGTCACTGCGCCGGCCGATCGCGCTGATCCTCGACGAGTACGACGCGGGCCGCCCCGACGTCATGTTCGTCATCCAGCGCCTGCTCGAACGCGAGGGCCGGTTCACCCTCACCGACGCCAACACCGTGCTGCGGCCGCACCCCGGGTTCCGGTTGTTCGCCACGGCCAACACCGTCGGCCTGGGCAACCTCAACGGGCTCTACCACGGCGTGCAGCGGCTCAACCACGCCCAGATCGACCGGTGGAACATCGTGGCCGCGCTGGACTACCTGCCGCCCGCGGAGGAGGCCGCGATCGTGCACGCGCGCGTGCCCGGCCTGGCCGGTGAGCGCGGCCGGCGGCTGGTCGCGGCGATGGTCGCGGTGGCCGGGCTGACCCGCGAGGGGTTCCGGGCCGGTGACCTGTCCGCGCTGATGTCGCCGCGCACGGTCATCACCTGGGCGGAGAACTGCGAGATCTTCGGCGATCCGGCGCTGGCGTTCCGGCTGACGTTCCTGAACAAGTGCGACGAGGCCGAACGCCCGGTGGTCACCGAGTACTTCCAGCGCTGCTTCGACCGCGAGCTCGACTCCTCCCCGCTCGCGGCCACGGCGTGACCGGGGCCGGGACCCGGCGGCGGCGACGGGTCGAGGAGCTGTCCGCGGCCGCGATCCGCGCGATCAGCGGCGAACCGGACGCGCACTTCCGCGGCGGGCGGCTGCACCGCGGCACCCGCCCCGTGCCGGCCCCGGCCCCGCACCTGCGGCCCGGCGAGGAGGACGTGGTGTCCTTCCGCGGCGCCGCCGACGGGCTGGCGCTGCACCTGGCCGTCACGGACCGCCGCGTGCACGCCCGGCTGCGGCCCGCGGGCGGCGCCGAGCGGCTGCTGTTCGACCTGCTCGAACAGTTCCGGGTGGAATCCCTGGTCCCGGCCGCCCTGCCCGGGGTGGTGACCAACCTGCGGCGCCGGCACGAACGGTGGTCCCGCGCCGCGCACCGGGCCGGCCTGACGGCGACCGAGCGGGGCCTGCTCGTGTACACGCTCGCGCAGGTGTGCCGGTCCCGGATCACCGGCGAGCCGGTGGTGGCCGAGACCGAGGACCTGATCGAACCGGCGCGCGCCGCGCTCGCCCCGGTGATCGGCACGCACCTGGCCGGGCTGCGCCGGCACCGGGCGGACCAGGCGGCGTTCGCCCGCCACGCCCGCGCGCTGGCGGCCGCCGTGGCGGGGTGGCTCGAACCCGCGCCGGGCGAGGAACGGGACCGCGACGAGGACGACTCGCCGTACGCGCTGCTGCTGGACTTCGACGGCGAGTCCGATGAGGACGGTGGGCTTCCGGCGCCGGCGGGTGGCGCGGCCCGGGCCGGGGAAGCGGGGCCGTACCGGGTGTTCACCACCGCCTACGACCGCGAGCAGCGGGCCGCGGCGCTGGTGCGGCCGGAGTTGCTGCGGGAGCAGCGGGACCGGCTGGACCACCGCGTGGCCCGGCAGGGCGTCAACGCCGCCCGGCTCGCGCGCGACCTGACGGCGGTGCTCGCCGCCCCGGCCCGCGACGGCTGGGACGGCGCCCAGGAGGAGGGGTACGTCGACGGGCGGGCGCTGGCGCGGCTGGTCGCCTCGCCCACCGAGCGTCGCCTGTTCCGGGTGGAGCGCACCGAACCGGTCGCCGACGTGCTGGTCACCTTCCTCGTGGACTGCTCGGGGTCGATGAAGGCGCACAGCGAAACCGTGGCCGTGCTGGCCGACGTGTTCGCCCGGGCGCTGGACCTGGCCGGCGCGTCGAGCGAGGTGCTCGGCTTCACCACCGCGGCGTGGCACGGCGGCCGCGCCCGGCGGGACTGGCTGCGCGCCGGCCGCCCCGCCCGGCCCGGCCGGCTCAACGAGCGCCGCCACCTGGTGTTCAAGGACGCGGCGACGCCGTGGCGCCGCGCCCGGCGGGACATCGCCGCGCTGCTGAAGGCGGACCTGTACCGCGAAGGCATCGACGGCGAGGCCTTGGCGTGGGCCGCGGAGCGCGCCCGGGGCTGCGACGCCCGGCGGCGCGTGGTCTTCGTGCTGTCCGACGGCAGCCCGATGGACGGCGCGACCGCCCTGGCGAACGACCGGCACTACCTGGACCAGCACCTGACCCAGGTGGCGGGCGACTTGGAGCGCGCTGGTGAGGTGGAGGTGTACGGGGTGGGCGTGGGCCTCGACCTGAGCCGGTACTACCGGCGCAGCGTCGCACTGGACCCGGCGGAGTGCACGGGATACCGCCCGTTCCGGGAAATCCTGGGACTCCTGACGCGTTGACGCTTCCGGGCGGCAACCCCCGGCGGCCTCGGCGCGCGGGCTGGGCCGCCACCGCGCGTGGCGTCACCGCTGGGTCGTTCTTGCGCGCCACCGGCGCTGATCGCAGCCGGAGGCGAGCAGGCGCCGCCCGCGGAGGTGCCTGCCGCTGGTGCGATCGGCACCCCGCCGGGGCTCAGGGCGCAGGCTGGGTCGCCACCGCGCGTGGCGTCACCGCGGGGCCGCCTTCCCGCGCGACCGGCGCTCGCCGGGGGCCGGGGGCTATCAGGCGCCACCCGAAGACGATCGCCAGGTTCAGGCCCATCGACACCAGCCCCGGGTTGATCCCGCCGAGCGTCGCGTCCGTGACGTACAGCGTGACCGCCGCCGCCACGCCCACCACCATGCCCGTCGCGATGGCCGCCGCGCGGACCCGGCGCGCGAACAGCACCGCCAGCCACCCCGGCACCACCTGCGCCAGCAAGTTGTAGGTCAGGTTCAGCACCGTCAGCATCAGCGTCGACGCGGTCAGCGTGAGCACCGCGGCCAGCACCAGGAACGCCGCCACCACCCCGACCGTCCAGCGGCGCTGCGCCGCCGGCCGCACGTTCGGCACCAGGTTCCGGCTCACCATGCCGCCGATCGTCAGCGCCGTCGCCGACAGCACCAGCACCCCGGACAACGCGGCACCCGCGGCCACCAGCCCGAGCACCGGTTCCGGCAGCAACCCCTTGGCCGTCACCATGAACACCGTGTTCGGGTTCGCCAGCCCCGGGTGGTGCTGGAGGCCGTAGTACGCGGCGAACACCAGGAACGGGTAGATCAGCATGTACAGCGGCATCCACACCGTCGAGCTCTTCACCGCCCGCTCCGACCGCGCCGGGAACACGTACGCCCCGCCGAACCCGAGGTAGAACACCACGCTCTGGAACAGGATCGTGGTCATCGCGAACAGCAGCGCCGGACCGCCCATCGTGGTCTGCGCCCGTGCCAGCACCGCCGGCCCGGTCACCTCGGCGGTGCCGCCTGCCGCCAGCACCGCGGCCAGCCCCACCGCCACGACCCCGAGCAGCATGAACACGTCCTTGAGGATCGACACGAACGCCGGCGACCGGATGCCGGACACCGCGATGTAGACGAACGCGATCACCCCGGCCAGCAGCACGCACTGCACCGGGCTCAGCCGCAGCCCGAGGTTGCTCAGCACCACCTGCAGCCCGATGAACTGGTACTGCCCCCACGGCACCAGCGCGATCAGCATCGTCACGCACGTGATCAGCTCGAGCGCCCGGTTGCCGTAGTGCCGGCCGAACACGTCGGGCACCGTCATCGCGTCGTGCCGGTGCGCCGCCCGCCACACCAGCGGCGCCAGGAAGTACCCCAGCGAGTAGGCGAGCAGGATGTAGCCGAGGAACCAGATCCCGTAGCTGGCGCCGTGGGCGTAGATCCCGCTCGGGAACCCGATCATCGTGCCGATGCTGTACACCTCGCCGACGGCCAGGAAGTACACCAGCCACGCCGGGAACGACCGCCCGCCCACCAGGAACTCGGAGATCCCGCCGCCGCGGCTCGCGCGGCCCGCCCACAACGCCAGCAGGACCGACGCCGCCATCACCACGGCCACGATCGCGATCAGCATCAGCGGTCCTCCTGTGCGGTGCGCCGGTCGGCGGGGTAGTGGTGGCGGTCGAAGAACCGCCAGCTGACCCACAGGCACAGCGTGGTCAGCGGGAAGCAGCAGAACATCCAGAAGAACAGCAGCGGGATCCCGGCCACCGACACCGCCGTGCCGGACAGCAGCGGGGTGACGACCAGGATCGCCAGCGCGGGAATGCCCAGTCCGATGAGGACACTGGGCCAGCTGCGGATCATCGCGCACCTTCCGTGGTCACCGGCGCGTCGGCGCGCTGCCAGGCCAGACGGCCGCCGACGACGGTGGCGTCGACGGTCAGCGAGCGGATCCGGTCCGGGTCCACCGCCGTCGGATCCGCCGACAGCACCGCCAGATCGGCCAGCTTGCCGACCTCCAGGCTGCCCTTGTCGTTCTCCTCGCCGGCCAGGTACGCCGCGTCGACGGTGTAGCCGCGCAGGGCCGCGTCCACGTCGACGGCCTGCTCCGGGCCGAGCAGCTCCCCGCCGCTGGTGCGGCGGGTGACCGCGCACCAGATGCCCTCCAGTGGCGGGACCGGGGTCACCGGCGTGTCCGAGTGCAGTCCGAAGTGGATTCCCCGGGACCGCGCCGAGGCCAGCGGGCTGATCCGGCGCGCCCGCCGCGGGCCGAGGAACACGTCCCGGTGCCGGTCGCCCCAGTAGTAGACGTGCTTGATGAAGAACGACGCGGTCACGTCGTGCGCGGCCATCCGGTCCAGCTGGTCCTCGCGGACCGTCTGGCAGTGCTCGATGCGGTGCCGCCGCCCGGTGCCCGCCGGGGCGCCCAGCCGCGCGTACCCGTCGATGATGGCGTCGATCGCGGCGTCCCCGTTGCCGTGCACCGCCACCTGCCAGCCGGCCGCGTCCAGCGCGGCGATGCGGCGCGCCAGCTCACCCGGTTCGAGCAGCATCATGCCGTGCTCGCCGGGGTCGCACGCGTACCCCTCGGCCAGGCAGCCGGTGCGGCCCTGGATCGAGCCGTCCGCCACGATCTTCACCCCGGTCAGCGGGAATTCGCCGGCCTGCGGCGGCTCCGGCTCGCCCTCGTCCAGCCCGGGTACCAGCGTGTGGAACAGGTAGCCGTGCACGCGGGTGCGCAACCGCCCGGCGCGGGTGAGCCGCCGGTAGGCCGCGAGCTCACCCGCGCCGCCGATCAGCCCGATGCCGGTGTCGTGCACCGAGGTGACCCCGTGCCGCAGGTACTCGGCGTCGGCCAGCAGCAGCGCCTCGGCCAGGTGGTCGGGCCCCTGCGCCGGCATCGCCGAGTTGACCAGGAACGCCGCCGTCTCGATCAGCAGCCCGGTCGGCTCGCCGCGCTCGTCCCGGGCGATCACCCCGCCGGGCGGGTCCGGGGTCCGCGCGTCGATGCCGACCGCCCGCAGCGCCGCGGAGTTGACCACGCAGAAGTGGCCGGTCACGTGCGTGAGCAGGACCGGGTTGCGCGGGGACACCGGGTCGAGGTCGGCGCGGGTGGGGTGGCGGTCGTCGGCGAGCAGCGTGTCGTCGTAGCGGAACCCGCGGATCCACTCGCCCGGCCCGAACTCGCGCACCGCCTGCCGGACCCGCTCCACCACGTCGCCGATCGAGTCGTTCGGCGGGCTGCCGGCGTCGACCGGCGCGGCCAGCGTCATGCCGAAGAACGCGGGATGGTTGTGCGATTCCACGAAACCCGGGATCACCGCGCGCCCGGCCAGGTCCACCACGGTCGTGCCGGGACCGGCCAGCCCCGCGATCGCGCGGTCGTCCCCGATCGCGGTGATCCGGCCGCCGGAGGCGGCGAGCGCGCTCGCCCGCGTGCCGCCGCGATCGAGGGTCAGGACCGTGCCGCCGAGCACGACGAGATCGGCGGCCGCTGTCCCCGGGGTGGTGTCGCCCACTGCTGGACCTCCTTGTCCACGTCTCCTGCCCCTGACAGTGCCCCGGGGACTGGGTCCGCGAACAGGTCCAGAACGCGACGGACGGGTGGTGCCAGATGCGCCGGGCTCACCCGTCCAGCAGCGCGGTGCACAGGCGGCCGAGCAGCCGGATCCCCGGGTCGATCGCCGAGATCGGCGTGGCCGAGAACCCGATGCGGAAGTGGTTGCGGGGCTGGTCGTCGCCGAGGAAGAAGATGTCGCCGGGCTCGATCAGCACGCCCATCCGCTCCGCGCGCTCCACCAGCACCCGGCAGTCCAGTTCGGGCGGCCCGGTCATCCACAGGCTCACCCCGCCCGGCGGGTACGGCGGTTGCGGCCACGGCAGGTGCTCGGTGACCGCTTCACAGGTGGCCGTCCACTTGCGCAGGAGCTTGGCCCGGTAGCGGCGCAGCGACCGGTGGTACTCGCCGCTTTCGATGAGCAGCGCCAGCGCGCGCTGCAGGTGCCCGGGCGGGTGGCGCAGCACGTAGCGCCGGGCCTCGCGCAGCGCGCGCACCAGCTCCCGCGGCCCCACCAGGTAACCCAGGCGCAGCCCGGGGGAGAGGAACTTGGAGAACGTGCCCAGGTACACCGCGTCGCCGGTGCCGTCGAGCGCCTTGAGCGCGGGGGTGGGGCTGCCCTGGTACCGGAACTCGCTGTCGTAGTCGTCCTCGACGACCACCGTGCCGGACGCCGCCGCCTGCGCGAGCAGCCGGCGCCGCCGTCCGATGCTCAGCGTCGCGTTCGTCGGATGCTGGTGGCTCGGGGTGAGGTAGAGCAGGTCCACCCCGTCCAGCGACGCCGGCGGCCGCAGACCGCTCGCGTCCACGTCCAGACCTGCCACGCGGGCGCCGGTGCGCAGGAAGATGTGCCGCGCGTCCAGGTAGCCGGGGTTTTCGATCGCCACCACCTGCTCCGGGCCGAGCAGCACCCGGCCGAGCAGGTCCAGGCCCTGCTGCGAGCCGACGGTGATGAGCACCTCCTCGTGGCTCGCCTCGATGCCCCGGGTGGTCAGCAGGTGGCGGCACACCATGTCGACCAGCATCGGATCGTCGGACCCCACGCTGTCCTGCAGGCTGTGGAACACGTGCGGCCGGTACAGCGCGTCACGCAGGCACCGCGTCCACGACCGCGCCGGGAACGCCGACACGTCGACCTGCCCGGCCAGGAACGGGTACGGGTAGCTCGCCCAGTCGGTGCGCTTCTCGATGTGGGCGACCCCGGCGTCGGGGAACCGGCGCACCCGGCTCGGCCAGTCGATGCGGGACTCGGTGTCGCGTTCCTGCACCGCGCAGTGCGGGCGCATCTCCCCGTTGATGAACAGGCCGCTGCGCTCGCGGCTTTCCACGTACCCCTCGGCCACCAGCTCCTGGTAGGCGAGGTTGATCGTGTTGCGCGACACGCCCAGCTCGACGGCCAGCTCACGGGAGCTGGGCAGCCGGCGCGCCGGGTCGAACGTGCCGATGGCGATGCCGTGCTCGATCGCCCGCCGCACCTGGCGGTACAGCGGTTCGTCGGAGGACCGGTCGATCTCGATCAGCGTGCGTGGCAAGGGCATCTCCTGGTGGGGCCGCACCGGAGCGGGGTGAGCAGAAACCTAACCCGCCGTGGCCGGTTTTCCCACCCCGCGCCGGCGCGGATCGGCACCTCAGGCCAGCGCCGCGTCCACGCCCACCGCGGGCAGGCCGTGCGCGCGGGCCACCGGCTCCGACGTCAGCGCGCCGGACACGGTGCTCACCCCGCCGCGCAGCTCGGGCGTGTCCCGCAGCGCGTCCCGCAGCCCCTTGTTCGCGATCTCCAGGGCGTAGGGCAGGGTCACGTTCGTCAGCGCGTGCGTGGAGGTGTGCGGCACCGCGCCGGGCATGTTGGCCACGCAGTAGAACACCGACTCGTGCACCCGGAAGGTCGGCTCGGCGTGCGTGGTCGGCCGCGAGTCCTCGAAGCAGCCGCCCTGGTCGATCGAGATGTCCACCAGCACGCTGCCCGGCTTCATCCGGGACACCACCTCGTTGGACACCAGGCTGGGCGCCTTCGCGCCGGGCACCAGCACCGCGCCGATCACCAGGTCGGCCTCCAGCACCGCCTGCTCGATCGCGTAGGCGTTGGCCGCGGCGGTGCGGATCCGCCCCTGGTACATCCGGTCGGCGGCGCGCAGCTTGTCCACGTTCTTGTCGAACAGCACGACGTCGCCCCACGCGCCGGCGGCCACCGCGACCGCGTTCATGCCCGCCACGCCCGCGCCCAGCACCACCACGCGCGCCGGGGCCACCCCGGACACGCCGCCGATCAGCACGCCGCGGCCGCCGTTGACCCGCATCAGGGTCTGCGCGCCGACCAGCGGCGCGAGGCGGCCGGCGACCTCGCTCATCGGGAACAGCAGCGGCAGCGCCCCGCCGGGCAGCTGCACCGTCTCGTACGCCACGGCGGTGGTGCCGGCGTCGAGCAGGGCCCGGGTGCACTCCTGGCTCGCCGCGAGGTGCAGGTAGGTGAACAGCAGCTGGTCCTCGCGCAGGCGGTGGTACTCCTGGGCGACCGGCTCCTTCACCTTGAGCACCATCTCGGCGGTGCCCCACACGTCGTCGGCGCTGTCGAGCAGCTTCGCCCCGGCCGCGGCGTAGTCCTCGTCCCGGATGGACGAGCCCTCGCCCGCGCCGCGTTCCACGAACACCTCGTGTCCGGCCGCGGTGAACTCGTGCACCCCGGCCGGCGTCGCCGCCACCCGGTACTCGTGGTTCTTCACCTCGCGAGGCACACCGATCCTCATCGTCCGCTCCCATCTGCCGTGTGCGTCGATCCGAGCGTGGGGGAGGACTGGCCCGGGCAGAAGTACCAGAACCGGGCCGGTCGGCGGTGCCAGACTGGACCCCTCATCGGCCGCGGTTCTGGCTCTGTCGGCGCCCGGCGCGGCTGGTCATCCTCACGGGGAGCACTGCCGCCGCACGCGAGGAGTCCGACGATGAGGATGGCCGGGAGCTGGTGGGAACGCGTCGCGGGCCGTGGCCTGCGGGTCGCGCTGGCCGATGGCACCGACGAGCGGGCGCTGCACGCGGCGGCCCGGCTGCGCGACCGCGGCGGGATCGAGCCGGTGCTGGTCGGTGCGGCGGCGTCGGTCACGCCCGGGGTGCGGACCCTGAGCAGCGCGTTCCTGATGCTGCTGCGCGACGGCCGGGCGGTCACCTTCGCCGACTGCGCGGTGGTGGACAAGGTGCGCCGCGCCACCGAGCTCGTCCGCGACCGGCTGCCCGGGATCGAGGTGGACGGCGAGCTGCAGTTCGACGCGGCGGTCGTGGACGCGGTCGGCGCGGTGAAGGCGCCGCTGCACGACCTCTCCCGCGGCTGCGGTGCCGCCGAGATCGAGACGATGGCCCTGATCGCCGCGGTGCACGCGGTGACCGCCCACGACACCCAGGAGGTCCGGTGAACCCCCGCGTCGAGCTCATCGTGCTGGACATGGCCGGCACCACGGTCCGCGACGACGGCGCCGTGGAGGCGGCGTTCGCGGCCGCGCTGTCCGCGGTGGACGTGCCCGCCGGGTCCGAGCAGTGGCGGCGCGCGCGGTCCTACATCCACGACACCATGGGCACGTCGAAGATCGTGGTGTTCCGGGCGCTGTTCCCGGACGAGCGCGCGGACAAGGCGAACGCCGTCTTCGAGGAGACGTTCGCGGAGCAGGCGATCGCGGTGGCCGAACCGGTCCCCGGGGCGGAGGAGGCGATCCGCGCGTTGCGCGAGCAGGGCCGGCGGGTGTGCCTGAGCACCGGGTTCTCCGCCGGGACGCGGGACGCCCTGCTGGACCGTCTCGGGTGGACGGACCTGGCGGACCTGGCGCTCTGCCCGGACGACGCGGGCCGCGGCCGGCCGTTCCCGGACCTGGTGCTCACCGCGGCGCTGCGGCTGCGGGTCAGTGACGTGCGCGCGGTGGCCGTCGCGGGCGACACCGGCTACGACATGGTGAGCGGCCGCCGCGCCGGCGCCTCGGTGGTCGCGGGGGTGCTCACCGGCGCCCACGACGCGGCCACGCTGACGGCCCACGGCGCGACGCACGTGCTGGACTCCGTGGCCCGGCTGCCCGCCCTGCTCGGGAACCGCTGACCGGTCACCTCCCCGGCGGCGGGACCGTCCGGCGGTTCCGGCGCAACGCGATCGCCAGCAGCCGGGCGGCCGCACCGACCGGCGTGGTGCCCGATCGCCACACCGCACGCAGCGCCCGGCCGAGGTCCATGCCCACGGTCGGGATCTCCACCAGAGCCCCGCCCGCCAGGTCCGGCGCCACGATCAGCTCGCTGATCAGCGCCGGCCCCGCCCCGGCCGCCACCGCGCTGCGCACCGCCGTCGCCGAACCCAGTTCGAGCAGCGGTTCCACCGGTTCGGCCCCGGCGGCCCGCAACGCCTGCTCCGCCGTTTCCCGCGTGCCCGAGCCGGTTTCGCGGCTGATCAGCGCGGTCGACGCGAGCTCGGCCGGATCGACCGGGCGGCGGCGCCGCCGCCACGGGTGATCCGGCGACACCACCAGGACGAGCCGGTCGCGGGCCACCACCCGGGACCGCACCCCGGGCAGCCCGCCCGGGATTCCACGAAACCCAGATCGATGTCGCCGTGGCGGGCCAGTTCGTGCACCCGGCTGGAATTCAGCACCTGCATGCCCACGTGCAGATCGGGCACGGCGCGCCGCAGCTCGCCGATCCAGCCCGGCAGCAGGTACTCGGCCACCGTGAGGCTCGCCGCCAGCGACAGCTGCGCGCCGCGTTCGCGCCGCAGCGCCTCGGCGCCGTCCATCATCACGTCCAGCTCGTCGAGAACACGCTGCGCCCACCCGCTCACCAGCAGCCCGGACGAGGTGAGCGCCGACCCGCGGCGGGACCGGTCCAGCAGCTGGATGCCGAGCAGCCGTTCCAGCGTGCTGATCCGTTTGCTCGCCGAGGGCTGGCTGATCCCGGCGGTCTGCGCGGCGGCGGTCAGGCTGCCGTGGTGCCCCACGAGGACCAGCAGCCGCAGGGATTCGACATCGGGCAGACGGGTCATGCAGTAAGGGTATGACGTCCGCATCGCTTGACGGGTACCGGGGAGCGGCCGGTGCGGTGACGATTCGAGGGTGACCAAAGCAGAATCCGCGCGGGGACGAGCACCGCGATCGACGACCGCCCGGCGGCTCGCGCCGGGCCTGTTGGTGGCCGCCGCCGGCACGGCGGTCGCGTTCGGACTGAACGAGCTGGTGCCCGCGATCAGCGCCCTGACCGTCGCGGTCGTGCTCGGGGTGCTCGTCGCGAGCTTCGTGCCTCCGGCCGCGCAGGACGGCCTGCGCTGGGCGACGAAGAAGTTCCTGCGGCTGGGGGTGGTGCTGCTCGGGTTCCAGCTCGGCCTCGGCGAGGTGTTCCGGCTCGGTGCCGGCACGGTGCTCGCCGTCGTGGTCACCGTGCTCGTCAGCTTCTTCGGCACGATCCTGGCCGGGCGGCTGGTGGGGGTGTCGCGCGGGATGGCGCTGCTGGTGGGGACCGGGTTCTCGATCTGCGGCGCCTCGGCGATCGCGGCGATGGACAGCGTGACCGAGTCCGACCGCGAGGAGGTGGCCACCGCGGTCACGCTGGTGACGCTGTACGGCAGCGCCGCGATCGCGCTGGTGCCGCTGGCCGGGCGGGCGCTCGGCCTGGGCCCGCAGCGGTTCGGCGAATGGGCCGGGCTGAGCGTGCACGAGGTCGCGCAGGTAGTCGCGGCGGCGTCCCCGGCGGGTGCGGCCGCGGTCGCCACCGCGGTCGTGGTGAAGCTGACCCGGGTGGTGCTGCTGGCGCCGATGGTGGCCGGGGTGAGCATCGTGCGGCGGCGCCGCCACGGCGCCACGGCGGGCAAGCGGCCGCCGCTGGTGCCGCTGTTCGTGCTCGGCTTCCTGGCGACGATGGCCGTGCGCAGCTCGGGTGTCGTGCCCGCGCCGGTGCTGTCCGCCACCAGCGTGGTGACCACCCTGCTGTTCGCCGCCGCGTTGTTCGGGCTGGGCAGCGGCGTGCGGATCGGGGCACTGCTGCGCACCGGCCGCCGCGGGCTGGCGCTGGGCGCGGTGTCGACCGTCCTGGTCGCCCTGGTGGCCTACGGCACGCTCACCCTCACCGGCGGCGCCTGATCACCGTCCACCACCGCGCCCGCCGGTCGAGGGCGTCCGTCGTGGCGCCCGCGCGCGAGGGGGGCGGGCGCCACGACGAGGTGATCACTTGTCCGCGGTCAGCTTCCCGGCCTTGCCCCAGCTGTCGGTGGGGACCTCGTGGATCCACACCTGCACGGCGTCGGCCGGGATCGCGTACGCGCGGACGAACGCGTCGGTGATCTGCTTGACCAGCTCCCGCTTGAGCTCCACGGTGCGCGGGCCTTGCTGAACGGTCACGATGGGCATGTCGTTCTCCTGCCGGATGTTTTTCGGTCCGGTTCAGTCCACAGGAGAATCCCGGCGCGACCAAGGAGCAGTCCGCTGCCGCTGCGATCAGCGATCGTGATCGGCGGATAATGGGCTCGTGGAACTTCGTCAACTGCGGTACTTCGTGACCGTCGCGGAGGAACTGCACTTCGGGCGGGCCGCGGAGCGGCTGCACATCGTGCAGGCCGCGGTGAGCCAGCAGATCCGCAAGCTGGAGCGGGAGCTGGGCGTGGAGCTGTTCGACCGGTCACCGCGGACGGTCCGGCTCACCACCGCGGGCCAGGTGTTCCTGCCCGAAGCGCGGGCCGTGCTCGCCGCCGAGAGCCGGGCGCGGGCCGTGGCCGCCGACGTCGCCGCCCGGTCCACCGTGCTGCGGCTGGGCACCAGCAACGGCCTGGGCGAGCACCTGGACCGGGTGCTGGACGAGCTGACCGCCCTCATCCCGCGGTTGAGCGTGGAGCTGGTCTCGGCGTCCACGCAGACGAGGCTGGACCAGGTCCGCGGGCACGCGCTGGACGCCACGTTCGTCCGGGGCGTGACCCACAGCCCGGAACTGCGGCTGATCCCGCTGTGGCTGGACCGGCTCGTCGTCGCGTTGCCCGCCCGGCATCCGCTCGCCGAGGCGGACGAGGTCGAGCTCACCGACCTGGCGGACCTGCCGCTGCGCCTGGCCGACCGGAGCCGCAACGCGCCGCTGCACGATCTGATGGTCTCCTCCTGCCGGTCGGCGGGGTTCGACCCGGTGTTCGGCCCACCGTCGGGCAACCTGCAGGACACCCTGGCCATCATCGGCAGCGGCACCGGCACGTGGACCGTCGTGTACGAGTCGCAGGCGCGCCGGCTGGTGGCGCCCCGGGTGGCGTTCCGGCCCACGGTGCCGCCGATCACCATGACGACGCTGCTCGCCGTGTCCGAGACCAACCCGCCCTGGTGTCTCGACGAGCTGCTGCGCGCCTGCGATCACGCTTCCTGATCGCAGCGAGCGCGAAACGGGCCTTGGTGGGGGCGGGGTTTCCGGGTGGACTGGAACCAGCCCGAGAAAACCCGTCACGTCAAGGAGATCTCCGTGCACGCGATCACCATCCGCGCCTCCGGCGGCCCCGAAGTCCTGGACTGGACCGAGGTGCCGGACCCCCGTCCAGGCCCCGGGGAGGTGCTGGTCCGCGTCGCCGCCACCGCGGTGAACCGGGCGGATGTGCTGCAACGCCAGGGCCGTTACCCGCCGCCGCCCGGTGCGAGTGAGATCCCCGGCCTGGAGTGCTCGGGCACGATCATCGAAGTCGGCGAGGACGTCGACGGCTGGCAGGTCGGCGACCAGGTGTGCGCGCTGCTCGCCGGCGGCGGATACGCCGAGCAGGTCGTGGTGCCCGCTCCGCAACTGCTGCCCGTCCCGGACGGTGTGGGGATCGTCGCCGCCGCGGCCCTGCCCGAGGCCGCCTGCACGGTGTGGGCCACCGCGGTGATGAGCGCCGGCCTGCGCAGCGGGGAGGTGCTGCTGGTGCACGGTGCTGCCGGCGGCATCGGCACGCACGCCGTTCAGGTCGGCAAGGCGCTCGGCGCGACCGTCGCGGTGACCGCCGGATCGGCCGAGCGGCTCGAACAGTGCCGGCGGCTCGGCGCCGACATCCTCGTCAACTACCGCGACCAGGACTTCGTCGCCGAGCTGCAGCGGGAAACCGGTGGCGCGCACGTGATCCTGGACAACATGGGAGCGTCCTATCTGGACCGCAACCTGGACGCGCTCGTCACCGGCGGCCGGCTGGTGATCATCGGGTTCCAGGGCGGCCTCACCGGCGAACTGAACATCGGCACGCTGATGCGCAAACGCGCCGGCATCGCCTCCCTCGCGCTGCGGCCCCAGCCGGTGGCCGAGAAGGGCCGTATCGTCGCGCAGGTGCGGAAGAACCTGTGGCCGCTCGTCGAGCGCGGGTGCGTCCGGCCGGTCGTCGGCCGGACCATCCCGCTCCGCCAGGCCGCCGACGCGCACCGCGGCGTGGAAGAGGGCAGCGCCGTCGGCAAGGTCCTGCTGACCGCGTAGCGCGGCGGGAGCGCCACGTGGCTGGGAATCCGCAGTGGCGCGTTTCTCTTCCTCGCCGCCGGGACCCACCGTGCGCGCGGTCAGCCCGCGCAGCGCACCGTCGGTTCCGGGTCGTAGCGCACGGTCCGCGTGGTGCGGCTGATCTCCCGGCCGCTCAGGTCGCGGACGATCCGGGTGTCCGAGGTCCGGAAGCCCGGCTTGCCCCGGGCCGGTTTGCACTCCGGGCCCGCCGGTTTGGTGACCGTGTACGGGCTGACGTAGTCGCCGCGCGGGCCGGTCACGGATTCGACGGTGACGTGCCTGGTGCCCCACAACCGCACGGTGATGGACTTCGGTGTCCAGATCGTCTGGATCGCCACCCCGGTGGGGTATTCGTTGCCGAACTTCAGGTCGATCACGCTGCTGCCGTCCGGGTTCTGGAAGACCGTCGCGTCGCGCGCGGCGGGGTAGCGGCTGATGTAGAAGCTGTGCTCCTTGTGCTCGACGTCGGTCATGCCGGCGAAGTACGCGGCGTTGTACAACGTGGTGGCGAACTGCGAGATACCGCCACCCACCTCACGCTCCGGCACGCCCTCCTCGATCACACCCGCTTCCACGTACCCCTGCGCGGCCTCGCGGGGGCCGGTGTACCCGTTGAGGCTGAACGTTTCCCCGGGCAGCACGATCGCGCCGGTCACCTCCTCGGCGACCACCCGGATGTTCACGCCGGAATCGGGGGCGAAGCCGCCGGTGGTGAACTCGCCGATCACCTCCCTGATCCCGAGCTGCCCGGCCCGGTCGGTGGTGATCCTGGCCGGCACCGCCACGTAGCGCGCCTCGGTGGTCCGGTTGCCGCCGGGCCCGATGGCCTGCAGGAGCCCGGTCAGGGTCTGGTCCCAGTCGATCGCCCGGCCGTCGACGGACGGCACGACCGCCGGCCGGTCGTTGTCGAACCGCATCCGCGCGTCCTGCCCCGGCTTCTCCGTCGGGGCGAGCTGATCGGTCAGGACACCGAGCCGTGCGCGGTCGAGCCCGGCGGTGAGCGTGCCGTTGCCGCCGGGCTGGAACGTCAGCGCGGCGGCGAGCTGCGCGGGCTCGACCGTGGCGTCGCGGCCGTCGCCGCGCACCGTCGCCGGGCCGGCCACCGCGGGGCGGGCGAGGAGGTCGAGTGCCGCCCGGACACCCTCCGGGGTGGTCTGTGGCGCGAGCGGGAGCACGGGCAGCGTCAGGCGCGGCGAGGTGGCCCACCCGGTGCGCAGCACGTCCTCGGCCCGTGCGAGGTCGAGGGTCTGCCCGGTCTGGGGATCGACCGGGACGGGGGTCGTGCCGTCGAACCGGATGCCGCCCTCCACGGCCGGCCGGTCGACCGCCGCCCGCGCCTCGTCGAGCGTGGCGGTCAGGGAGCCGGGGTTCGCCTCGGCCACGACGGCGGTTTCGCGGTCCCGGAACAGCGACACCAGCCGGGTCCACGGGTTGAGCGGCTGTGATCCGGCTCCGGCGACGGTCGCGGCGAAGTCGACGCGGACACCGGCGTCGGCGGGAACGAACGGGATCTCCCGGTCCCCGGCCAGCACCTGGACCGGCCGGCTGAGCCGGGGCGTCAGCTCCTCGCGCAGCTTCTGCTCGGCGGCGGACTCGCTCAGCCCGCCGATCGGCACACCCGCCACCGTCGTCCCCCGCGGCACGTCGCCCGAACTCAGCGCGAGGTCGAGCACGTACAGGACGGCGAGCGCGAGCAGGACCGCCGCCGCGGCGATCGTCGCGGGCCGCCGCCACCACGGCTTCGGCCGGGCGGGCCCCACCTCGCCGACGCGCGGGAGGTATTCGGTGGGCTCAGGTGTCGAAGAAACCACCAGGTCGTAGTTGACCAAAATGGGCGGTTCAAACCCGTAGCGGCCGGCGCTCACCTGCCGTGAGCGCCGGCCGCTGCGGTCACCCGGGCCGGTGGATCACCCGATGGTGCTGCGGAAGCCGCGCAGCCGCAGGCTGTTGCTCACCACGAAGACCGAGCTGAACGCCATGGCGGCGCCGGCGATCATCGGGTTGAGCAGGCCGGCGGCGGCCAGGGGGAGGGCGGCGATGTTGTAGGCGAAGGCCCAGAACAGGTTGCCCTTGATGGTGCGCAGGGTGCGCCGGGACAGGCGGATCGCGTCGGCCGCCACCCGGAGGTCGCCACGGACCAGGGTCAGGTCGCTGGCTTCGATGGCGACGTCGGTGCCGGTGCCCATGGCCAGGCCGAGGTCGGCCTGGGCGAGCGCGGCGGCGTCGTTGACCCCGTCGCCGACCATCGCCACCACCTTGTCTTCGTCCTGCAGGCGCTGGACCACGTCGACCTTGTCGGCGGGCAGGACCTCGGCGATCACCGTCTCGATGCCGACCTCGGCGGCGACTGCCTTGGCGACGGCTTCGTTGTCGCCGGTGAGCAGGACCGGGGTGAGCCCGAGGCCGCGCAGTTGCCCGATGGCTTCGGCGGAGGTGGGTTTGACGGTGTCGGCGACCACCAGCACGGCCCGGGCCCGGCCGTCCCAGCCGACGGCGACCGCGGTCTTGCCCTGCTGCTCGGCCGTGGCCTTGGCCGCGGCGAGTTCGGGGGACAGGTGCTGGCTCCAGTCCGCCAGCAGCGCGGTGCGGCCGACGAGCACGGCCTTGCCGTCGACGATGCCCTGCACGCCGAGACCTTCGAGGTTGGTGAAGTCCTCGACGGCCGGGAGGTCACCGACCCGCTCCCGCGCGCCGGTGGCGATGGCCTGGGCGATCGGGTGCTCGGAAGCGCTCTCCAGCGCTCCGGCCAAGCGAAGCACCTCGTCGGTGTCGGCGCCGTCGGTGTGCACGTCGGTCAGGGCCATCTTGCCGGTGGTGACGGTGCCGGTCTTGTCGAGCACGATCGTGTCGACGCGGCGGGTGGATTCCAGCACTTCCGGGCCCTTGATCAGGATGCCCAGCTGGGCTCCCCGGCCGGTGCCCACCAGCAGCGCGGTGGGGGTGGCCAGTCCCAGCGCGCAGGGGCAGGCGATGATCAGCACCGCGACCGCGGCGGTGAACGCCGCGGACACCGTGCCGCCGGCGCCGAGCCAGAACGCCAGGGTCCCGGCCGCCAGCGCGATGACGATGGGCACGAACACCGCGGAGATCCGGTCGGCCAGCCGCTGCACCGCGGCCTTGCCGGTCTGCGCCTGTTCGACCAGCTTCGCCATCTGCGCCAGCTGGGTGTCCGCGCCCACCCGGGTGGCCCGCACGACGAGCCGCCCGCCGGAGTTCACGGTCGCTCCGGTGACGGCGTCACCGGGCCCGACCTCGACCGGGACCGATTCGCCGGTGAGCATGCTCGCGTCGACCGCGGAACTGCCCTCGGTGATCACGCCGTCGGTGGCGATCTTCTCGCCGGGCCGGACCACGAACCGGTCACCCACGGCCAGCTGCTCGACCGGGATGCGTTCCTCGCGGCCGTTCCGCAGCACGGCGACGTCCTTGGCGCCGAGTTCGAGCAGCGCGCGCAGCGCGGCCCCGGCCCGCCGCTTGGAGCGGGCCTCGAAGTAGCGGCCGGCGAGGATGAACGTGGTCACCCCGGCCGCGACCTCGAGGTAGATGTTGCCGTCCCCGCTGATCCGCTCGATGGTCAGCTCGAACGGGTGGGTCATGCCGGGCACCCCGGCGCTGCCGAACAGCAGCGCGTAGAGCGACCAGGCGAACGCGGCCAGCGTGCCCATCGACACGAGCGTGTCCATCGTGGCCGCGCCGTGCCGCAGGTTCGTCCACGCCGCCTTGTGGAACGGCCAGGCGGCCCACACGATCACCGGTGCGGCCAGCGTGAGCGAGATCCACTGCCAGTAGGTGAACTGCAGCGCCGGGACCATCGCCAGCACGATCACCGGCACCGACAGCACCAGCGACCCGATGAGCCGCTGCCGCAACGAGCGGGCCGGGTCCTCCTCGGCGGCCTCCGGTTCCGCGGTTTCGGGCCGGGGGACGGTGGCCGAGTAGCCCGCCGCCTCGACCTGGGCGACCAGTGTGTCCGGGTCGAGGTCGGCGGGGAAGGTGACCTTCGCCTTCTCGGTGGCGTAGTTGACGGTCGCGGTGACACCGTCGAGCTTGTTGAGCTTGCGCTCGATCCGCATCGCGCACGAGGCGCAGGTCATGCCGCCGATCGCCAGTTCGATGTCCCGCGCCGCGGTCTTCGGGGAGTTCTGCAGGTCCGAAGTCATCGTGGTACCCCTTCCTCGATCAGCCGTGGCTGTGGCCGTGGCCGTCGGCGGTCGCGGGCGGCTGCGTGGTGGCCGGTGGCGTGGTCCCGGTCGCCACGGTGAACTCGGCGGTGCGGACCTTGCCCTCGTGCTGGAAGTCCAGGAACAGCCGGTAGGTGCCGGCCGAGGGGACCTCGGCGTAGAAGGTCACGGTCGGCCCGGGCCGGGTGGTCCCGTCACCGGGTGAGCCGTC
Source organism: Amycolatopsis thermalba (assembly GCF_023376025.1). NCBI lineage: Bacteria > Bacillati > Actinomycetota > Actinomycetes > Pseudonocardiales > Pseudonocardiaceae > Amycolatopsis > Amycolatopsis thermalba. The sequence continues at coordinate 4,481,045 of NZ_CP091196.1, read as the reverse complement.
GGGGTGGACGTGGAGGTAGGCCAGGTCGCCTTCGCGCAGCGCCACCAGGTGCCCGTAGGCGCCCAGGTAGGGCTGCAGGTCGGTGACCTCCCGGCCGTCCTTGGTGACCGTGACCGTCAGCTTCGACGTGTGTCCGGCGGTGAGGTCGCCGTCGAGGCGCACCTGGTAGCCGTCCACCTCCGCGACGCGCGAGGGCGCGTAGGTCCGCGGCTGGAAGTCGCCGGCCGCGGCGAGGTCGACGCCCAGGGTCGTGGCCTGGCCGCCGGTCGGCTTGAAGTCGGCGAAGGCGCGGTAGCTGCCGGCGTCGGCGACATTCAGCGGCACGGTCCAGGTGCCGTCACCGGCCATCTCCGGGTGCAGGTGCTGGAACCCGGCGGTGTCGCGGCGCACCACGATGAGGTGCATGCGCTTGTCGTGCTCGACGTCGAACGCGGTGACCGCGTTGCCGTCGGGCCCGGTGATCCGGAAGGCGAACTGGTTGGTGGTCCCGGTGGTCAGCGTCGTGTGGGTGGGCGTGAGGGTGTAACCGCCCCTGGACGACGCCAGCCCCGCGGGCAGAGCGGGTTGCGTGGTCTCCGCGACAGTGCCGCTGTGGCTGTCCCCGTGCGCGGCGTCCTCGCCGCCGCGCGTGCCAGCTTCGCTGGTGACGGGACCGACAGCGGTGCCGATCGCCCAGGCGCCACCGGCGACCAGGACGAGCGCCGCACCGTAGGCGGAGAGCTTCCCTGCAGTGTTCATGACATTCCTGTCCTCTGGGCCGGCCGCTACGCGGTCAGCTGGTATCCGGCTTCTTCGACGGCGGCGCGCACCACGTCGGTGGTGAGCGCGTTTTCGCTGGTGACGGTGACCTTGCCGGTGGGCAGATCCACCGCGACGTCCGTGACGCCCGGGATCTCGCCGACCTCCTCGGTCACCGAAGCCACGCAGTGCCCGCACGTCATGCCGGTCACGGTGTAGGTCTGCTGAGTCATTTCGCTTCCTCTCTCGTGGTCAGGAACGGACCAGCCGGGCGATGGCCTCACTGGCCTCGCGCACCTTCGCGTCCGCGGTGTTGCCACCCACGGCGATCGCCTCGGCCACGCAGTGCTTGAGGTGCTCGTCCATCAGCCCCAGCGACACCGACTGCAGCGCCTTGGTCGCCGCCGCGATCTGGGTCAGCACGTCGATGCAGTACTCGTCGTTCTCGACCATCCGCTGCAACCCGCGGACCTGCCCCTCGATCCGGCGCAGCCGCGTCAGGTAGCCGTCCTTGTCGCTGGTGTATCCCCGCATGTCCATCTCCTCTATCCGGCCGACGACTTCGACTATACCCCCTACCGGTATCCTCCGGGTCGGGTTCCCCGTTGCCGCCGATGAGGAATTTATACCCAAGGGGGGTATGCTGCGTCAAGTACCCCTCACCGGTAGGAGGCATGTGATGGAAACAGGGCGCCGGCTCCGCGCGCTGGACCCGGGCGGCGCGCCGGAGAAGTCCCGCGAGCTGCTCGGCGGAATCGTGGAGCGGCACGGCTCGGCGGGGGAGATGATCCGCACGATGGCCCACTCGCCGGCGTTGCTGCAGGGCTACCTGGAGCTGTCGCGGGCGATGAAACGCACGAAGCTGCCCCGCGCGGTGTGCGAGAAGCTCGCGATCGCCGTGCAGGAATGGATCGGCTGCGGCGCCTGCCTGGAAGCCCACATCGAGGGCGGCCGGGCCGCGGGCCTGAGTGACACCGACATCGCGCTGGCCAGGCAGGGCACCGCGACGGACCGCCGCGAGACCGCGCTCGTCGAGTTCGCGGTGCGGGTGCTGGCCGAACCGGCATCCCGCACCGACGACGACGTGGCCGGACTCCGGGCGCACGGCTGGAGCGAGCGCGTCATCGCCGAGGTGGTCGGGCTGGTGTCGCTCAACCTGCTGACCGGCGCCTTCAACCTGGTCGCCGGAATCGAACCGGCCACGCCGCCGCGGTGACCGCCGGGCGCCCGGCGCCTACGACCGCCGCTGCGTCCCGTGCTCCTTCTCCCAGTCCAGGAAGGCGGTCAGGGTGGCCGTGCGGTGGGCGCGGGCGAGGTGCTCGATCCACTCCGCGCCCGCGCCGGACCTGATCAGGGTCACCAGCTGGTCGTGTTCGGCGACGGACGCCGCCGCGCGGCCGGGGACGAACGAGAAGGTCGACTCCCGGATCGTGGCGAGCCCGGACCAGGTGCGGCGCACCGTGTCGAGGAGCCGCGGGTTGGGGCACCGTCCATAGAGGACCTCGTGGAACTCGTGGTTGAGCCGGGTGAACTCCACCGGATCCAGATCCCGCAAGCAGGTCCGCATCTGCTCGTTGAGGCCGGCCGCCTTCGCCAGGTCGGCCGGGGTGAGCAGCGGCGCGGCGAGGGCGGTCGCCGCGCTTTCCACGATCGCCAGCACCTCCATCGCGTGCTGGTACTCCACCGGGTCGATGGCGGCCACGGTCGCCCCCACGTTGTGCTGGAAGTGCACGAGTCCCTCGGCTTCCAGCAGGCGGATCGCCTCGCGGATCGGCACCGTGCTCATGCCCAGCTCGGTGGCCAGCGAACCGAGGACGAGCCGGTGCCCCGGCCCGTACACCCCGCGCGCGATCCGGTCCTTGATCACCTCGCGCGCTCGCTGGGACTTGCTCGCCGTGCCGTCCGGTTTGTCGTCCACGTGCGCAGGCACCCGGTCCTCCTTGCTCGCTGACCCGTTCGCAGCTCCCGCGCAGCCTACCAGTCATATACGAACCAGGCGTCCAGACGTCCATCTTCTCGGTGTTCTTGTCAGCTGTCGCGCAGATCGTATATGGTCCGGCGGTCCGCATCGACAACAAGGGAGTCGTGATGGCGCGACCGTTGACGAGAACCGGCCCCGAGCACCGCCGCGTCGTCCTGGCGGCGATGGCCGGCACCACCATCGAGTGGTACGACTTCTTCATCTACGCGATCTCCGCGGGACTCGTCTTCTCCACGCAGTACTTCGCCGCGCTGGGGGAGGACGCGCTCATCCTGTCCTTCGCCACCGTGGGGATCAGCTTCTTCTTCCGGCCCGTCGGCGCGGTGATCGCCGGGCACCTGGGCGACCGCATCGGCAGGCGCGCGATGCTGGTCCTCACCCTGCTGCTGATGGGCGTCTCCACGGTGCTGATCGGCCTGGTGCCCAGCGCCGCGGCGATCGGCGTGACGGCGCCGGTCGCGCTGGTCCTGCTGCGCATCGTGCAAGGACTGTCGGCGGGCGGCGAATGGGGCGGGGCCGCCCTGCTCGCCGTCGAACACGCACCGGCCGACCGCCGTGGCCTGTTCGGCGCGTTCCCGCAGATCGGGGTTCCGGTCGGGCTCCTGCTGGCCAACGGCGTGCTCGCGCTGGTGGCCGCGCTGACCACGCCGGCGCAGTTCCTCGCCTGGGGCTGGCGCATCCCCTTCCTGCTCAGCGCCGTGCTCATCGTCGCCGGGCTGGTGATCCGCTCGCGGGTCGCCGAGAGCCCGGTCTTCGAGGAGGTCCGCCGCACGCGCAGCCAGGCCGGCCTGCCCCTGGTCCAGCTGTTCCGGCACCACTGGCGGCTCGTCGTGCTCGGCGCGATCGTGTTCGCCGCCAACAACGCGGTCGGCTACATGACCACCGGCGGATACGTGCAGTCCTACGCCGTGCGGACCCTGCACCTGGAGCGCTCGACGGTGCTCGCGGCCGTCATGATCTCCGCCGTCGCCTGGCTGGTCAGCACCCTGGCCGGCGGCTGGCTGGCCGACCGCATCGGCCGGCTCCGGGTCTACCGGATCGGCTTCGTCGTCCAGCTGCTGTGGCTGGTCCCGTTCTTCGCCCTGCTCGACACCGCGAACGTGGGACTGCTGATCGTCGCGCTGCTCCTGTTCTCGGTCGGCCTCGGGTTCACCTACGGTCCCCAGGCGGCGCTCTACGCCGAGATGTACCCGGCGCGCGTGCGCTACAGCGGCGCCGCGATCTCCTACGCGCTCGGCGCGGTGCTCGGCGGCGCGTTCGCGCCCACCATCGCCGAAGCGTTGCAGTCGAGCACGGGCACCGTGTACGCCGTGTGCGCCTACCTGGCCGGGATGACCCTGCTCGGCCTGATCGCCACCGCCGCGCTCCGCGACCACCGCGGCATTCCGCTGGACGTCTCCGGCGAGCCGGCCGCGACGCCGTTGCCCGCCGAGCGCAACCCGGGTGGCGCCGCATGACCGCGACCCAGGCGCCCGGACGGCCGGGCAAGATCATCGCGGTCCACCTCAACTACCGCTCCCGGGCCGCGCAGCGGGGCCGGACCCCGGCGTACCCGTCCTACTTCCTCAAGCCGGCGACCTCCGTGGCGGCCAGCGGGGACGTGCTCGAACGGCCCCTGGGCGCGCAGCTGCTCGGCTTCGAAGGGGAGATCGCGCTCGTCATCGGGCAGACCACCCGCCGGGTCACCCCGGAGGAGGGCTGGTCCCGCGTGTCCGGCGTGACCGCGGCCAACGACCTGGGGATATACGATCTCCGCGCGGCGGACCGGGGCTCCAACCTGCGCTCGAAGGGCGGTGACGGCTTCACCCCGCTCGGACCCGTGGTGCTCCCGGCCGGCGAGCTGGACCCGGCGCGGCTGCGCGTGCGCACCTGGGTCAACGGCGTCCTGCGCCAGGAGGACACCACCGGCGGTGTGCTGTTCGGGTTCGGCCGGCTGGTGGCCGACCTGTCCCAGCTGATCACCCTCGAACCCGGCGACGTGATCCTGACCGGCACACCCGCCGGGGCGTCGGTGGTGGTGCCCGGCGACGTCGTCGAGGTCGAGGTGGACGGGTGCGGGCACACGACCGGCCGCCTGGTCACGCCGATCGCGGAGGGGACCGTCCCGTTCGGACCGTACGGCGCGCTGCCGCGGGCCGAGGACGACCTGCGCGCGGACGCCCACGGCACCCGGCCGTTCGTGCTCACCGCCGATCTGCGCCGCCGCCTCGAATCGGTGGGCACCGCGACCCTCGCCGCGCAGCTGCGCCGCCGCGGGCACGACGACGTGACGATCGACGGGCTCTCGCCCGCCAAACCGGGCAGGCGGTTCGCCGGGCAGGCCCGCACCCTGCGGTACCTGCCCTGCCGCGCCGACCTCTTCGACGAGCGCGGCGGCGGTCACAACGCGCAGAAACGCGTGATCGACTCGCTCGGTCCGGGCGAGGTGCTCGTGATGGAGGCCCGCGGGGAACGCGGCGCCGGCACCGTCGGGGACATCCTCGCGCTGCGGGCGCAGGTGCGCGGCGCGGCGGGGATCGTCACCGACGGCGGAGTGCGCGACATCGCCGCCGTGGCCGCGCTGGACATCCCGGTCCACCACGCCGGAGCGCACCCGTCCGTGCTCGGCCGCCGCCACGTGCCGTGGGACATCGACGTGCCCGTCGCCTGCGGCGGCGCCGCGGTCCGGCCCGGCGACGTGATCGTCGGCGACGACGACGGCGTGCTCGTCATCCCGCCCCCGCTCGCCGAGGAGGTCGTCGCCGCGGCCGAGGAGCAGGAACGGCAGGAGACGTTCATCGCCGCGCAGGTGGCCGCCGGCGAACCAGTGGCGGGCCTGTACCCGATGGACGAGCACTGGCGGGCCCGGTACGCCGACTGGCTCGCCGGGCAGTGAGACCCGTTTCCCGGAAAGGAGATCCATGCGATTCCGCGCGGACCCGCGGTCGATCAGAGGCTCGATCGCACCGCTGATGACCCCGTTCACCGCCGAGGGGGACCTCGACCACGCCGGCCTGGCGAACCTGGTGCGCTGGCAGCTGGCGGCGGGCAGCCACGGCATCTCGCTCGGCGGGTCGACCGGTGAGCCCGGCGCGCAGACGGTGGCCGAACGCGCCGCGGCGATCCGGACCGTGGCCGCCGAGATCGGCGACCGCGTGCCGTTCCTGCCGGGCACCGGCTCGGCGAAACTCGGCGAAACCCTGGAGCTGACCGCCGCCGCCCGGGACGCGGGCGCCGACGCCGTGCTCGTGATCACCCCGTACTACGCGCGCCCCACCCAGGAAGCGCTCTACACCTGGTACCGCACGGTGGCGCGCGAGTTCCCCGACCTGCCGATCGTGGCCTACAACGTGCCCAGCCGCACCGCGGTGGACCTCGCCCCGGAGACCGTGGCCCGGCTCTTCCGCGACCTGGACAACTTCGTCGGCGTCAAGGAGACCACCCGGGATTTCGAGCACTTCTCCCGCGTGCTGCACCAGTGCGGGCCGGAACTGCTGGTGTGGTCCGGGATCGAGCTGCTGTGCCTGCCGCTGCTGGCGCTCGGCGGCGCCGGGTTCGTCAGCGCCACCGCCAACCTCGCCCCGGCCGCCTGCGCCGCGATGTACGAGGCGTGGCAGGCCGGCGACCACGAGCGCGCCCGCGAACTCCACTACGGCCTGCACCCGCTGGTGGACCTGCTGTTCGTGGAGACCAACCCGGCACCCGGCAAGTGGGTGCTGGCCCAGCGCGGCCTCATCGCGTCGGCGCACGTGCGGCCCCCGCTGGTCCCGCCCTCGGAAGCCGCGCTCGCCCGCATCCGGGACCTCCTGCGCCAGGGCGAGGCGTACCTGAGCCCGGCGGACGGATTTTCGACGGAAGGACAGTGACCATGCCCGAGCCCCATGTCCCCGGTGGGTTGCCGGAAGCGATCCGGCACTACATCGGCGGCGAGTTCACCGACAGCCTCTCCGGCAAGACCTTCGACGTGCTCGACCCGGTGTCCAACCAGGTGTACGTCACCGCCGCGGCGGGACAGGCCGAGGACGTCGACCGGGCGGTCGCGGCGGCGCGCGAGGCGTTCACCGGCGGCCCCTGGCCGGGCCTGCCGCCGCGCGCCCGCGCCCGGGTGCTGAACCGCATCGCCGACGCCGTCGAGGCGCAGGACGCCCGGCTCGCCGAGCTGGAGACGTTCGACACCGGCCTGCCGATCACCCAGGCGCTCGGGCAGGCGCACCGCGCGGCCGAGAACTTCCGGTTCTTCGCCGACCTGATCGTGGCCCAGTCCGACGACACCTACCGGGTGCCCGGCAGGCAGCTCAACTACGTGCACCGCAAGCCGGTCGGCGTCGCCGGGCTCATCACGCCGTGGAACACGCCGTTCATGCTGGAGAGCTGGAAACTGGCGCCCGCGCTCGCGGCGGGATGCACCGTGGTGCTCAAACCGGCCGAGTTCACCCCGCTGTCGGCCGGGCTGTGGGCCGGCATCTTCGCCGAGGCCGGCCTGCCCGACGGTGTGTTCAACCTCGTCCACGGGTTCGGCGAGGAAGCCGGCGACGCGCTGGTGAAACACCCGGACGTGCCGCTGATCTCGTTCACCGGCGAGAGCGCCACCGGGCAGACGATCTTCCGCAACTGCGCGGCCGGCCTGAAGGGCATGTCCATGGAGCTGGGCGGCAAGTCGCCGGCGATCGTGTTCGCCGACGCCGACCTCGACGCCGCGCTGGACTCCACGGTGTTCGGCGTGTTCTCCCTCAACGGGGAACGCTGCACCGCGGGCAGCCGCATCCTCGTCGAGCGCGCCGTCTACGACGAGTTCTGCGAGCGTTTCGCCGCCCGCGCCCGTGCGATCGTCGTCGGCGACCCGCACGACCCGGCCACCGAGGTCGGCGCGCTGGTGCACCCCGAGCATCACGCGAAGGTGATGCGTTACGTCGAACTCGGCCGGTCCGAGGGACGGCTGCTCGCCGGCGGCGGCCGCCCGCCCGGCCTGGACACCGGGAACTACGTGGCGCCGACCGTGTTCGCCGACGTCGCCCCGGACGCGCGGATCTTCCAGGAGGAGATCTTCGGTCCCGTCGTCGCGCTCACCCCCTTCGACAGCGAGGACGAGGCACTGGCGCTGGCCAACGACGTCCGGTACGGCCTGGCCGCCTACGTGTGGACCTCGAACCTGGAACGCGCGCACACCTTCGCCCAGTCGGTCGAGGCCGGGATGGTCTGGCTGAACTCGCACAACGTCCGCGACCTGCGGACCCCGTTCGGCGGGATCAAGGCTTCCGGGCTCGGCCAGGAGGGCGGTTACCGCTCGCTCGACTTCTACACCCACCAGCAGGCCATCCACGTCTCACTCGGCCCCGTGCGCACCCCCGGTTCGGCGCGGTCCGGAAAGGACAGTCATGACCACCACCCCGCCCGATGTGCTCCGCTGCGCCTACGCCGAGCTGGTCGTGACCGACCTGGCCGCGTCCCGGGCGTTCTACGTCGACGTGCTCGGCCTGATCCCCACGTACGAGGACGGCGAGCGGATCCACCTCCGCGCGGTCGAGGAGTACCTGCACCATTCGCTGGTGCTGCGCCAGGGGGACACGCCCGCGCTGGCGGTGCTCGGCTACCGGGTGCGCGGCGCCGCCGACCTCGACCTCGCCGAGGCGCACTACCGCGCCCTCGGGGTGCGGGTGCAGCGGCGCCCGGCCGGGGCGACGCGCGGGATCGGCGAAGCCGTGCGGGTGGAGGACCCGCTCGGCTTCCCGGTGGAGTTCTTCCACGACGCCGTGCACGTGGAACGGTTCACCCAGCGCTACGACGTGCACGGCGCGGGCGCACTGTCCCGGTTGGACCACTTCAACCTCGGCACGCCCGACGTCCCGGCCGCCCGGGCCTACTACGAGGACCTCGGTTTCCGCGTGTCGGAGGACATCCAGGACGCCGAGGGCACGGTCTACGCGGCGTGGATGTTCCGCAAACCGACGGTGCACGACGTGGCCCTCACCGGCGGCGACGGTCCCCGGCTGCACCACCTCGCGTTCGCCACCCACGAACGGCACCAGATCCTGCACATCTGCGACCACCTCGGCGCGCTGCGCCGGTCCGGGATGATCGAGCGCGGGCCCGGGCGCCACGGGGTGTCGAACGCGTTCTACCTCTACGTCCGCGACCCGGACGGCCACCGGATCGAGATCTACACCCACGACTACTACACCGGCGACCCGGACAACCCGGTGATCACCTGGGACGTGCACGACCACCAGCGGCGGGACTGGTGGGGCAACCCGGTGGTGCCCAGCTGGTACACCGACGCCTCCCCGGTGCTCGACCTCGACGGGCGGGTCCGGCCGGTGGTGCCCCGCGTGCAGCCCCGGGAGGCCGAGGTCACCGTCGGCGCGGACGGCTTCTCCTACACGAGCCCGCGCAACGGCTTCAAACTGGGCGAACAGGTCTGACGGTGCGCCCGGCGTGGCGATCACGCGGTGCCCCCGGCGCGGGGCACCGCGGCCGGTACCGTGGACGCGGGCACCGAGGCGAGGGGAGCGCGGGCATGGACGACGAGCACCGGTTCGACCGCGACGCCTACCGCGCCTTCGTCCGCGCCCACCACCCCGACGTCGGCGGCGATCCCGAGCTGTTCCGCGAGGGGCTGCGCCGCTTCCACGCCGCCCGCACCGCACCGGCGAACCCGATCGTGTTCGTGCGGCGCCGCCGCGGGGTCGCGGGCCTCGTCCAGCGCCTGCGGGAGGGCTGGACGCGGCACCGCCGGCCGCCGCGGGTGCGGTAGCCGCTCCGGTTCAGTGTGCGGTGCGCCGTCCGCGCGCGGTGAGCAGGCCGAGCGCGATCATCGCGACCCCGAGCACCAGGTGCAGCCAGTTGTCGGCGGTGTTGACCGGGACGAAGTTGGCGCTCCCGGCCTCGTCGACGACCAGCCCGTACACCCACAGGACCAGGTAGATCGCGCCGCCGCCGATCAGGAAGGCACGGGCGGCCCCCGCGCTGCGCGACGCGGCCAGGCCGGCGACACCGAACAGCAGGTGCACGATGTTGTGCAGCACCGAGACCGCGAACACGCCCAGCAACAGGGCCCCGGAGTGGTGCCCGGCGAAGGTCAGCTCGTCGTAGCCGGTGGTGATGCCGGGGACGAAGCCGAGGATGCCGACCAGGAGGAACACGGCGCCCACGACGCCGGCGGCGGCGCGCGCCCCGCGGGTGGTGGACAGGGTGGTGGATCGGGACATGGTGATCACCTCAACCAGTGGATCGAGTCGGTCAGCGGGTTCTCGTCGCGGAGCGGGTTCCGGATGGGCGCCGCCCGGCCCCGATGCGGGCCGGCCGCCTGGTCCAGCTGCGTGGCCGCGGTTCCCCGGTGGTGGTCACTCCGGGCATTCGGGCCCGTCGCCGTGCGGATCGGATGGACCGGGATCTTCGCGCCGGCCGATCCGGTGACGGTGCGGCGCCGGATCCGCGGCCCATCAGTCCACTACGCACGTTCAAGCCCCGGGCGACCCGGCTGCGCCCAGGAAGTGACCGAGCTACGGGCGGCGGCCGCACGACTCGCCGCCGTCGCGCGACCCCTGCCTCACGGCTGCCCGGGGCGGTGCCGGCGGCGATCACCGGGGTGCGGGAGCCGGGGTGTGTGGCCGGTGACGCCGGGGATCCCGCGACGGTTCTCGACCGTCCCGCGCCGAGCCGGTCAGGACGCTCGCGGCGGCAGAGCCGGGTGGCCGGTGGGGTGGATACCGATCGCGAAGCCGTAGGTGGTGTCCCCGGACCGGGGCAGCCGGTCGAACTCGTCGACGAGCTGGGCCATTCTGTCCCAGAACCGCGCGGCCCGGTCCCCGGAGATGCGCGCGTGGCGGATGAAGCCCCACAGCTGTCCGGCCTCGAAAGCCGCGGCGGGCTCGCGCGCCGCCACCTCGAAGTCGTCGAAGTCCCCGGAGACCGCCGCCTCGGCCACGGCCGGCTCCGCCGCGACGAAGAACATGCGTGCGGTGCGGCCGTAGAACCGTTCCGCAACGGCTCGGACCCGCCGCGTGCGCACCACCCGGAGCAGGCCGTTGCCGGCGAGCACCTGCACGTGGTGCGCGACGGTGCTCTTGGGCTTGACCGAGGGCGTGTGGAGCGTCGCCGAGGACCTGCGCCGGGCGGGCCACATGGTGCACCCCCCGGATCTGTTCGGGGGCGGACCTTCGCCGGCCTCGAGGAAGGTTTCGCCTTCGCTCGCCACGCCGGGTTCGAACAGCTGCGGGAGCGTGGGATCGCCGAGGCGGAGGCGCTGGGACCGGAACTCGGGTACGCCGGGTTCTCGTTCGGTGTCACCATCGCCCAGCGGCTCGCGCAGACCCGCCCTGGAGCACGCGGCGCGGTGCTCATCGACTCCTCACTCCCCGCGTACGACCCCGAGGCAGCCGGGGTACTCCTGGATCGCGGGCGCTCTTTCCTCGCCTCGGTGTGACTCCCGCCAGGCGGACGGGGCCGGGTCCGCCGACCTCCACCACCGCGCGTCCGGCGAGCGGGGCGGTGGGAGAATCGGGCGCGTGACGGCGAGTACCAGTGACATCGACAAGGCGGCCGGCCTGCTGCGTGCCGGGCGCCTGGTGGCCTTCCCGACCGAGACGGTCTACGGCCTGGGCGCCAACGCCGAGGACGCGGCCGCCGTCGCACGGGTGTACCGGGCCAAGGGGCGCCCGTCGTCGCATCCGTTGATCGTTCACCTCGGCGGTGCGGGGCAGCTGGGGGACTGGGTCGAGGACGTGCCCGCGACGGCGCGCCTGCTGGCCGAGCGGTTCTGGCCGGGGCCGCTGACACTGGTGCTGCGCCGGGCCCGCCGGGTGCCGCTGGAGGCGACCGGTGGTCTGGAGACCGTGGCGGTGCGCGTGCCCGATCACCCCGTCGCGCTGGCGTTGCTGGCGGCGTTCGGTGGCGGTGTCGTGGCGCCGTCGGCGAACCGGTTCGGCTCCGTCAGCCCCACGACGGCCGGCCACGTGCGGACCGAGCTCGGCGACGCCGTCGACTTCGTGCTCGACGGCGGCCCCTGCCACGTCGGGGTGGAGTCGACGATCGTCGACGTCACCGGTGACGAGCCGAGTGTCCTGCGACCGGGCGGGGTGACCCGCGAGGACCTCGAAGCCGTGCTGGAGCGCCCGCTCGCGGTTCCCGCGACCAGCCACATCCGGGTGCCGGGCCAGCACCCGTCGCACTACGCGCCGCGGGCGCGGGTGGTGCTGGTCGAGCCGGAGAAGGTCGTCACCGAGGCGGAGCTGGCCGGCGAGCAGGGGCACAAGGTGGGCCTCCTGCTGCCCCCGGACGCGGGCGACGCCCCGGTGAACGCGCACGCGGTGGCGGAGGTCCCGGCTTCGATGGCCGCCTACGCGCGCAACCTCTACGGCTTCCTGCGGGAGCTGGACCAGCGGGGGTGCGACCTCATCATCGCGTCGCTCCCGCCGGAGGAGGGGCTCGGGCTCGCGATCGCCAACCGGCTGCGCCGCGCCGCCGGCCCCCGCACCGGCTGATCAGGACAGTCGCGAAGGCGCTCGACCGCAACGGTCCTTCCCAGGTTGGTGTGATCTGAAGTCAGCGAAGAGCGCGGTCCGGGTCATCGCCCGTGATGGGGAGCACGAGGTCGAGATCAGGCGGTCCCGGTTCCGGTGCACCGTTGCCCGCGTCGGTGACGCCGAGGCCGCCGCGGCGGTGATCGCGCGGGTGCGCAAGGCCGGGCCGGGTGCCAACCACCACTGCACGGCCCTCCGGACCGGCGACCCGGAGACCGGCGAGATGACCGTGCGCAGCAACGACGACGGCGAACCCGCCGGCACGGCGGGCGTTCCGATGCTCGAGGTGCTGGCGCGCCGCAACCTGACCGATGTCGTCGCCGTCGTGTCGCGGTGGTTCGGTGGGACCAAGCTCGGCGCGGGCGGGCTGGTCCGCGCGTACTCCGGTGCGCTGGCCGAAACCCTGGACGCCGTCGGGACGCTTCGCCGGGTTCGGCACCGCGAACTGCTGCTCGCCGTGCCGCACGACCTCGCCGGCCGTCTCGAGCACGACCTGCGCACCTCGCCCTACCGGCTGCTGGGCGCCGACTACGGGGCGGACGTCACGCTGACGGTCGCCGTCACCGAGGCCGGCCGCGATGCGTTCAGCGCGTGGCTCGCCGAGCGCTCCGGTGGCGCGGTCGAGGCCCTCGACGCGGGGACGCGGGACCTCTACCTGCCCTGAGCGGCGGCACACCGGTCAGCACGGTCCTGCCGCACGTGATCGAGGAGTTCCTTGCGCGGCCCGGCACGCGACCTCCCAGGCGGCCTCGATCATGGGGAAGATCTCGTCCACCGCAGCCTCCGGATCGGTGGCTTCGCGGCCGAGCGAGAAGGCGTCCACCACGAACCTCGCGACGGTCCGGCAGGCGATGGTGACCTGCGGCAGGCCGAGGTCCGCGGCGATGGCCACGGCCAGCGCCTCGGCGTGACGCAGCCGCATCGACTTCTCGTAGTCCCGCAGCGCGGGTGACTCGTCGATCATCCGCCAGAGCGGGCCGGCGCCGTCGCCGGTGCAGTGCCGCAGCAGCGCCTGGACCTCGCGGCGCAGTGCCGGCATGAGTGGCTCCTGCGGGGATCGGTGTGTCACCGCTCGCACGAGGCGCTGTTCGAAGTCGTCGTCCCGCTCGAAGACCAGGGCCTCTTTCGACGCGAAGTGGGCGAAGACCGTGGTCACGGCTACATCGGCCGCAGCGGCGACGTCACGGATCCCCACCGCGTCGTACCCGCGCTCCAGGAAGAGCCGCAGTGCGGTGTCGGCGATCTTCTGCCGGGTCGCGGCCTTCTTGCGCTCACGGCGTCCTGGGGCGCTTCTGCCATGGGTGGACACTACCAGGTGCAAAATCCTATCCGTTGTTAAATGCTAACCGTTAGTGTTACGGTCGCCGGTATGAAGAAGGTGGTCTTCGCCGAGTACGGCGGTCCCGAAGTCCTGCAGCTCGTCGACGCCGAGGAGCCGCACGCGGGGCCTGGTCAGGTGCGCATCGCGGTGCGGGCCGCCGGTGTGAACGCCCACGACTGGAGGGTGCGCGAGGGCCAGTTCCGGGACTCGCGCCCGATCGCGTTGCCTTCCGGGGTGGGGCTCGACGCGTCGGGGGTGGTGGACGAGATAGGTGCGGGCGTGGCCGGGGTCGAGATCGGGGACCCTGTGTTGGGCGAAGGGTCGGACACCTATGCGGAGTTCGCGGTGCTGTCCGCGTGGGCTCCGATGCCCGGGGGCCTGACGTTTCCGGAGGCGGCCGGCTACGCCTCGGTGGTGGAGTCCGCGCTGCGCATCATCGGGCTGGCCGGGGTGGAGCCTGGGCAGACGCTGCTGGTGAGCGGCGCGGCCGGGGGAGTCGGATCGGTGGTGTTGCAGATCGCCCGGGAGCGTGGCATCACCGTCATCGGCACCGCCGGGCCGTCCAATCAGGACTACGTGCGCAGCCTGGGCGCGTTCGCCACCACCTACGGCGACGGCTGGGTCGGGCGGGTGCGACAGCTCGGCGAGGTCGACGCCGCTCTCGACCTGGCCGGCTCCGGGGTGATCCGCGAGCTCGTCGAGCTGACCGGGGACCCCCGGCGGGTGGTCTCCATCGCCGACCTCAGCGCGCCCGAGCACGGTGCCCGGTTCTCCGGAACGGCCGGGAGCGTGCAGGACGCGCTCGACGAGGTTGCCGGCCTCATCGCGGCGGGGAAGCTGCGCCTGCCGGTCGAGAAGACCTACGCGCTCACGGAAGCTGCGGCCGCGCACGCCGACAGCCAAGCCGGCCACACGCGCGGGCGCCGGGTCATCGTCCTGTGATGTCTGAAAGCGTCGCCGTTGCGGTCAAGCGCGAGGCGCGGCGCCCGCCGGCCGCCGCGGTCACGCTCGCGTGCGTGCTCCCAACCGTGACGTCATGGTGAGGGAGCCGCACGTTCGACTCCTGCAGGGGTACGCATCCGTGCACCGTCGCGGCGGGGCCCGCGGCTCGACCGGGAGAGCATCCGCACGGTACAGCGCGCGGGGCCCGGCGGCCACCCGGAACTCATGACTCCGGGGAGCCTGGATCGACACCAGGACGCGCGACCACCGGCCCCGACCGGCTTGGCCCACGCCGCGGCGGCCTGCGCAGCCGTCCGGCACCCCGGCGCGTTCATTTCGGTTCCTTGACGAGCGTCATCGCTGCGATATTCTGGCCCTGACGTCCGCGAAGGGAGTTCCGGGTGAGCGGCTTCCGGCTCAGTGGCGAGCAGCGTGAGTACGTGCGCTGGGTGCGCGAAGCCGCGAGTGGGCTTCCCGCGCCAGTGCCCGGCCGGGTGGACCGCGCCCTGGTGCAGGCCCTGGGGGAGCGCGGCCTGCTGCGGGGCCTGTTCGGGCCGGGCGACCCGCCGTCCGGTGCCGCGGCCCTGCGGTTGTGCCTGCTGCGCGAGACGATCGCCCAGATCAGCACCGAGGCGGAGACCGCGCTCGCGCTGCAGGGGCTGGGCAGCTACCCGATCCTGCAGTCCGGCTCACCCGAACTGGTCAGCCGCTGGATCCCCGCGGTGATCTCCGGGGAGGCGGTCGCCGCGTTCGCCCTGACCGAGGCGGGCGCCGGATCGGACGCCGCGGCGCTTCAGCTGCGCGCCGAACGCGACGGCGACGGCTGGGTGCTGACCGGCGAGAAGCTGTGGATCTCCAACGCCCCCGACGCCGACATCTACACCGTCTTCGCGCGCACCACGCCCGACGCCGGCGCGCGCGGCGTCACCGCGTTCGCCGTCCCGGGGACGAGCCCGGGGTTGTCCGGGGAACCGCTCGACATGCTGTCCCCGCACCCGATCGGCCGCCTGGTGTTCGACGGGGTGCGGGTCGGCGCGGGCGCGGTGCTGGGCGAGGTCGACCGCGGGTTCACCGTCGCCATGCGCACGCTGGACCTGTTCCGGCCCAGCGTCGGCGCCTTCGCGGTCGGGATGGCCCAGGCCGCGCTCGACGCGACGCTGACCCACGTCCGGGAACGCCGGGTGTACGGGGCGCCGCTGGCGAACCAGCAGTCCGTGGCGCACCGCGTCGCCGAGATGGCGACGGAGCTGGAGGCGGCCCGGCTGCTCGTCTACGCCGCGGCCGCGGCCTACGACGACGGCGCCGGACCGGACGAGCAGCCGCGGCGGTCGGCGATGGCGAAGCTGTACGCCACCGAAGCCGCGCAGCGGATCGTCGACGGGTGCGTCCAGCTGCACGGCGCGGCGGCCCTGCGGCGGGGACATCCGCTGGAACACCTCTACCGCGACGTGCGGGCGCTGCGCATCTACGAAGGCGCCTCCGAAGTCCAGCGTTCCCTCATCGCCCGCAACCTGATCGGCAGGGAGTACACCCGATGACCTACCGCTTCCACGCCTCCCCGCGGCTGACCGAGCACTGGCGGCACTTCCGGTTCGCCAAGGACGGCGGCGTGGCCACCGTGACCCTGGACCGGCCGGAGAAACTCAACCCGCTGACCTTCGAAAGCTACGCCGACCTGCGCGACCTGCTCGCCGAGCTGCCGCACCACCAGGACGTGCGCGCGCTGGTCATCCGCGGCGAGGGCAAGGGGTTCTGCGGTGGCGGCGACGTCGACGAGATCATCGGCGAGCTGATCCGGATGGAGCCGCGCGACCTGATGCGGTTCACGAAGATGACCGGCGCGGTCATCCGGGCGATGCGGGAGTGCCCGATCCCGATCATCACCGCCATCCACGGCATCGCAGCCGGCGCGGGCGCGGTGGTGGCGCTGGCGTCGGACTTCCGGATCGTGAGCCGGTCCGGGCGCTTCGCCTTCCTGTTCACCAAGGTGGGCCTGTCCGGCGGCGACATGGGCGCGGCGTACCTGCTGCCGCGCGTGGTCGGGCTCGGGCGGGCCACCGAGCTGCTGATGCTCGGCGACACGATCGACGCCGAGACCGCCGGCCGGTACGGCCTGGTGTCGCGGCTGGTGGCCGACGACGAGCTGGACACCGTGGTCGCCGACCTGGCCCGCCGGCTCGCCGACGGCCCGACGCTCGCGCTCGCGCAGACGAAGTCGTTGCTCACGGCCGAACTGGACATGTCCATGCCGGCGTCGATGGAACTGGACGCGATGACCCAGGCCCTGCTCATGACCACGCGCGACCACGCCGAGTTCCACGCCGCGTTCACCGAACGCCGCGCCCCGCGCTGGGAGGGCCGTTGACCGCGCGGGTCGCGCTGGTGACCGGCGCCGGCCGCGGCATCGGCCGCGAGATCGCCCGCCGGCTCAGCGGCGAGGGCCTGCGCGTGGCCCTGGTGGCCCGCGACCGCGACCAGCTCGCCCGCACGGCGAGCGGCTGCGCCGGAGCGACGATGGTGCTCCCCGCCGACGTCACCGAACCGGAGGCGGCCGAGCACGTGCACGCCGAGATCGAACGGACGTGGGGGCCGGTCGAGGTCCTCGTCGCCGGCGCCGGGGCCGGCCATTCGGCGCGGCTGGAACGCACGACCGACGCGGACTGGCAGCGCATGCTCGACCTGAACCTGACCGCGCCGTTCCGCTTCGTGCGGCGCGCGGTACCGGCCATGCGGGACGCCGGCTGGGGGCGGATCGTGGTGGTGGCGTCCAGCGCCGCGCACATCGGTGAGCCCTACATCGCGGCCTACACCGCGAGCAAGCACGGGGTGCTGGGCCTGGTCCGGTCCGCGGCCGCGGAGCTGGCGCGCACCGGCGTGACCGTCAACGCGGTGTGTCCCGGCTACGTGGACACCCCGATGACGGAGGCGACGATCGCGAACATCGTGGCGTCCTCGGGGCGCAGCCCGGAACAGGCCCGGGAGGCGCTGGAACGCAAGCAGCCGATCGGCCGGCTGATCACGCCCGCCGAGGTGGCCGACGCGGTGTGGTTCTGCGTCGCCAGCAGCGCGGTGACCGGGCAGGCGATCAATGTGGACGGAGGTGCCGTGCAGTGAGCGTCGAACGCGTCAACCCGCCGGAACTGGCGCCGCCACGGGGTTTCTCGCACGCGGTCGTCGGCACCGGGACGACGGTCTTCCTGGCCGGGCAGACCGCGTTGGACCGAAGTGGACGGATCGTCGGCGGGGACATCGTGGCGCAGTTCGAGCAGGCCCTGTCCAACCTGCTCACCGCACTGCGGGCGGCGGGCGGCGAGCCGGGGCAGCTGGCGAGCCTGACCGTGTACGTCACCGACATGGACGACTACCGGGCCCACGCCGGGGAGATCGGCCGGGTGTGGCGACGCCTGGCAGGCCGGGACTACCCGGCGATGGCGGGCATCGGCGTGGCCCGGCTGTGGGATGCCGAGGCGCTGGTCGAGGTGCAGGGGTTCGCCGTGGTGTGACCGCCTGGGCTTCGCCAAGCAGCGGGAACACCGCTTCGAGCCAGGACTTCGGCTCCGAGCCTGCTGAGCACGCTCTGGGACGTTCCCGGGGTGGCCTGTCGACCGGACTGCACCTGGCCTGCATCGCCGCCCGGCAGCGGCGTGGCAGCCGTGGATGCCGTTGCGCAGGATCGTCCAGTCCGTACGGCCGGCGTATCCCGATGGCCTGCGACGTCCGGGAGGTCCTGGACCGCATCGGCGACACATGGACGGTGCCGGCCCGCGTCGAGTACGCGCTGACTCCCACCGGCCACAGCCTCACGTTCGTGCTGAAAGCCGTCGCCGACTGGGCGGCGGAGCACCGCCACACCGTGATCGAGTCTCGCGCCCGCTGGGACCGCGGGACGGCAGCGCCTGGTCCCGGCGTGGCTTGACTACCGCGCGAGCAGGGGTTCGACGTGGTCGTGCGCGGGCCCGGCGAGCCGGCGCCGTAACTCGAAGAACACCTCCGCCGCGCGGAGGCCGATCCAGCCGGCCGGGAGCACCTCCAGGGGGAGCCCGGGTTCGAGGTAGGGCAGCCGCCGCCAGTCGGTGAGCGCGTGGACGTAGTCGGCGAACGCTTCCGCGCCGTCGATGCGGCGCCGTCGCCGGTAGCGCGCGAGCACCGGCTCGTGGCGGCTCAGGAACGTGTCGTACAGCTCGTGCAGGCGCTGGAGGTCCCACCAGTCCCGCACCCGCTCCGCGGTCGCGGCGAAACCCAGGTGGTCGGCGTGGAACAGCTCGACGTAGGGATCCAGGCCCTGGCGCAGGAGCGCCTCCCGCGTCTCGCCGAGCAGGTGCGCCGGGGCGATCCACACCCCCGACGACACCGTGCCGAACCCGAGCCAGGACAGCCGGGAGCGCAGCTGGTGCCGTTTGTCGCGTTCGGACTCCGGCACGCTGAACACCGCCATCAGCCAGCCCTCACCGGCATCGGCCCGGCGGCGCTCGAAGATGCGGCGGTCGCCCTCGTCGAGGATCTCGCGGGCGGTGGCGGACAGTTCGTACCCGGCGGCCCCGCCGACCTTCGCCGCCGTCAGCAGCCCGCGCCGCTTGAGCCGGAAGACCGCGGACCGCACGGCCGGCTCGTCCACCCCGCAGTGCGCCAGCAGCTGGATCAGCGCGGCGACGCTCATCCAGCCGCCCGCCTCCCGGGCGTAGAGACCGTAGACGGTGACGATCAGCGCCCGCGGCTGCTGCCCACGCCCGTTGTTCTCGTCCGCACCGGTGGCCACGGCAGTCACTCTAACCCGCCGCGCGGTGGCGTCCCCGGCTACATCATTTCTATCGCCGTCTTGACTACCGTCACGAAAAGAGAATGATTGGGGCATGACCTTCCCGGGTTCCGCGCACGCCGACACGTTCTGCCGGGACAACCTGCCGCCCCGGCACTCCTGGCCGGAGTTCCTGGAGGAACTGCCCGAGCTGCGGTATCCGCCGCGGCTCAACTGCGGCGTCGAACTCCTCGACGCGGTCATCGAGCGGCTCGGGCCGGACCGCCCGTGCCTGCTCACCCCGGACGGCGAAACCTGGACCTACGGCCAGTTGCGGGACCGGGTCGATCGCCTCGCCTGGGTGCTCACCGAACAGCTCGGCGTGGTTCCCGGGCAGCGGGTCCTGCTGCGCGGCCCGAACACCCCGGCGCTGGCCGCCTGCTGGCTCGCGGTGATGAAGGCCGGCGCCGTCGCGGTGGCGACGATGCCCCTGCTGCGGGCCGGGGAGCTGACCGCGATCGCCCGGATCGCCGCGGTCAACCTCGCGCTGTGCGACGCGCGGTTCGACGGCGAACTCGTGGCGGCCGACCTGGCCGGCGCGCCGGTGGTCCGGTACGGCGGAGGCGATCCGGACGACCTGATGGCCCGCGCGCGGGCGGCGCCGGGCGGGTTCACCGCGGTCGACACCGCGGCCGACGACGTCGCGCTGCTGGCGTTCACGTCGGGCACCACGGGGCGGCCGAAGGCGACCATGCACTTCCACCGGGACGTCCTGGCGATCACCGACACCTTCTCCCGGCACGTCCTGCGGCCGCGCCCGGACGACGTCTTCACCGGCACCCCGCCGCTGGCGTTCACCTTCGGTCTCGGCGGCCTGCTGGTGTTCCCGCTGCGCGCCGGCGCGGCCACGCTCCTGATCGAGAAGGCGACCCCGGACGAGCTGGCCGACGCCATCGAGGCCCACGACGTCTCCGTGTGCTTCACCGCCCCCACCGCCTACCGCGCCATGCTCCGCTCGAACCGGGTCCGCGCGCTGGGCAAGCTGCGGCGGGCGGTGTCGGCGGGGGAGCACCTGCCGGAGGCGACGTGGCGCGCGGTGCACGAGGCGACCGGCCTGCGCCTGATCGACGGCATCGGCGCGACCGAGATGCTGCACATCTTCGTCTCCGCCGCCGACGACGACATCCGGCCCGGCGCCACCGGCCGCGCCGTGCCCGGATACCGGGCGGCCGTGCTCGGCGAAGACGGCAAGCCGCTGCCGCCGGGGACGCCGGGGCGGCTGGCGGTGAAGGGGCCGACCGGCTGCCGGTACCTGGCCGACGACCGCCAGGCCGCCTACGTCCAGGACGGCTGGAACATCACCGGCGACACCTTCGTCGCCGACGAGGACGGCTACCTCTACTTCGTGGCCCGCAACGACGACATGATCGTCTCCTCCGGCTACAACATCGCCGGGCCGGAGGTCGAGGAGGCCCTGCTCGCGCACGAGGCCGTCCTCGAGTGCGGTGTGGTCGGCGTGCCCGACCCCGAACGCGGCCAGCTCGTCAAGGCCTTCGTCGTCCCGTCGCCCGGCGTCGAGGCGGACCAGGCCCTGGTGTCCGAGTTGCAGAACTTCGTGAAGGCGCGGATCGCGCCGTACAAGTATCCGCGCGCGGTCGAGTTCGTCTCCGATCTTCCGCGCAGCAACACCGGAAAGCTGCAGCGCTACAAGCTTCGCGAGCGCGATCACGCGGGGGAGCGGTGATGCGGATCGCGGTGATCGGCGGCGGGCCGGGCGGTCTGTACTTCGCGGCGCTGGCCAAACAGCTGGGCCCGGGCGACGAGATCGACGTGTGGGAACGCAACGCCGCCGACGACACGTTCGGGTTCGGCGTGGTGTTCTCGGACGAGACACTCGGGGGCATCGAGCACGCCGACGAGCAGGTCTACCGGCAGATGGCGCGGGAATTCGCCCGCTGGGACGACATCGACGTGCACTTCCGCGGCCAGGTGCTCACCAGCGGCGGCCACGGGTTCGCCGCGATGAGCCGCAAACGGCTGCTGCAGATCCTGCAGCAGCGGTGCGCCGGGCTGGGCGTGCGGCTGCACTTCGCCACGCCCGCCCCGGACGCCGACCGGCTCGCGGCCGAGTACGACCTCGTCGTCGCCGCGGACGGGGTGAACTCGGCGGTGCGCGCCCGCCACGCGGGCGTGTTCGGCCCGTCCCTGGACGACCGCTCGTGCCGCTACATGTGGCTGGGCACGGACAAGGTGTTCGACGCGTTCAAGTTCTACATCGAACAGACGCCGTACGGGGTCATGCAGATCCACGGCTACCCGTTCGACGCGCACGGCAGCACCTTCATCGTGGAGATGGCCGAACAGGTGTGGCAGCGGGCCGGGTTCGCCGCCTTCGCCGACCGCGAGTTCGCGCCGGGGGAGTCCGACGAGAAGTCGATCGAGCTGGTGCGGGAGCTGTTCGCCGGCGTGCTGGGCGGCGCCCGGCTGCTGGCGAACAACTCCCGGTGGATCACCTTCACCACGGTGCGCAACCAGCGGTGGCGCCACGGCAACGTCATCCTGCTCGGGGACGCCGCGCACACCGCGCACTTCTCGATCGGCTCGGGCACCAAGCTCGCGATGGAGGACGCGCTCGCGCTCGCCGCGTCCCTGCACGAGCAGCCGGACGTGGAGCGGGCGCTGATCGCCTACGAGGCGGAGCGCAAGCCGGTGGTCGAGTCGACCCAGCGCGCGGCGCAGGCCAGCCTGGAGTGGTTCGAGAACCTGGGCCAGTACGTGCACCAGGAGCCGGTGCAGTTCGCGTTCAACATCATGACCCGCAGCCGTCGCGTCACCTACGACAACCTCCGCGTCCGCGACCCCGGGTTCGTCGACCGCGCCGACCGCTGGTTCGCCGGGCACGAGCAGCGGCGCGGCCACGGCGACGGCAGCATGCGGCCGCCGATGTTCCAGCCGTTCCGGCTGCGCGGGCTGGAGCTGCGCAACCGCGTGGTGGTGTCCCCGATGGACATGTACCGGGCCTGCGACGGGATGCCCGGCGACTTCCACCTGGTGCACCTCGGCGGCAAGGCGCTCGGCGGCGCGGGCCTGGTGATGACCGAGATGGTGTGTGTGTCCGACATCGGCCGGATCACCCCGGGCTGCACCGGGATCTACACCGACGAGCAGGCGCGGGCGTGGCGGCGGATCACCGAGTTCGTGCACGCCGAGAGCACCGCGAAGATCGGCATCCAGATCGGGCACTCGGGGCGCAAGGGCTCCACCCGGCTGATGTGGGAGGGCATCGACCAGCCGCTGCCGGAGGGCAACTGGCCGGTCGTCGCCCCGTCGCCCCTGCCCTACCGGGAGGGCGTGAACCAGGTGCCGCGCGAACTCGATCCGGACGACCTCGCCGTGATCCGGCGCCAGTTCACCGACGCCGCGGCGCGGGCCGCCGACGCCGGGTTCGACCTGCTCGAACTGCACTGCGCGCACGGCTACCTGTTGTCGTCGTTCATCTCACCGCTGACCAACCACCGCACCGACGGCTACGGCGGGTCGCTGGAGGCGCGGCTGCGGTTCCCGCTCGAGGTGTTCCGGGCGATGCGGCGGGTGTGGCCGGCGGACCGGCCGATGAGTGTCCGGATCTCGGCCACGGACTGGTGCGACGACGGCATCACCGCCGAGGATTCGGTGGAGATCGCCCGCGCGTTCGCCGCGGCCGGGGCGGACGTCATCGACGTGTCCACCGGCCAGGTGGATCCCGCCGAGAAGCCCGCGTTCGGCCGGTCCTACCAGACGCCCTTCGCCGACCGCATCCGCAACGAAACCGGCATCGCGACCATGGCGGTCGGCGTCATCTCCTCCTACGACGACGTCAACTCGATCCTGCTCGCCGGCCGCGCGGACCTGTGCCTGCTGGGCCGCGCGCACCTGTACGACCCGAACTGGACGCTGCGCGCCGCCGCGGAGCAGGGGTATTCCGGTCCCGGGGCGGAGTGGCCGCTGCCGTGGCGGCCGGGGTCCCGGCGCCCGCAGACCGGCCGCACCGAAGGCCCCAAGCCCAGGCTGGAGCTGATCCGCCGCGGGGAGCCGGGGACCGCGCACCGCCGCTGGCGGCCGTAAAGAACATCGGAAACTAATTGAGTTACTGATACACTTCGCCGGTGCCTGCCGAACTGAGCGTCGCCGAGCTGACCGCCGTGTTCGAGGACTTCACCCGGATGGCCATCCGGCTCCCGGCCGGGCAGCGGCGGAGCTTCACGACGCTGTCCGTGCTCCACACGCTGGCCCGCCGCGGCCCGCGGCGACTCACCGAGCTGACGGCCAGCGAACAGGTCACGCAGTCGGCGATCACCCAGATCGTGACCAAGCTGGAGCGCGACGGGCTGGTGCGGCGCGAGCCGGACCCGTCGGACGGCCGCGGGGTCCTGGTGCGGATCACCGAGGCGGGGGCGGCGGTCGTGGACGGACGACGGGCCGAGCGCCAGGCGCGGCTCGCCGAACTCGCCGGCCGGCTCACCCCGGCGGAGCGCACGGCCATCGCGGCGGCGCTGCCCGCCCTGGCCCGCCTGGTCGAACTCGATCAGGGACGAACGGTGCAGTGACCGCAGGAGTGGACGATGACTGACTTCCCGCTGGTGCCGGAGCCGATCCACGTGCCCGAGGAGGTGCTCGACGACCTCCATCGGCGCCTGGAGCTGACCCGCTGGCCCGACGACGTCGGCAACGAGGACTGGTTCTACGGCGTGAACCGCGACTACCTGCGCGAGCTCGTCGGCTACTGGCGCACCGGATACGACTGGCGCCGCGCCGAAGCCGCGATCAACGCCTACGAGCACTACCGGGTCGATGTCGACGGCGTGCCGGTGCACTTCATGCGCAAACCCGGGGTGGGGCCCGATCCGGTGCCGCTGATCCTCACCCACGGCTGGCCGTGGACGTTCTGGCACTGGTCCAAGGTCGTCGGCCCGCTGGCCGATCCCGGCGCGCACGGCGGCGACCCGGCCGAGGCGTTCGACGTGATCGTCCCGTCGTTCCCCGGTTTCGGGTTCTCCTCGCCGCTGCCGCGCCACCCGGACATGAACTTCTGGAAGGTCGCCGACCTGTGGCACACGCTGATGACCGGCGTCCTCGGCTACGACAGGTATGCCGCCGCGGGTTGTGACGTCGGGGCGCTGGTCACCGGGCAGCTCGGCCACAAGTACGCCGGCGAGCTGTACGCCATCCACATCGGATCCGGCTTGCGGCTCGACCTGTTCACCGGCGACCGGGCGTGGGCCTTCGGCGGCGGAAAGCCCTTTCCCGCCGGGCTGCCCGCCGATGTCCACTCCGGACTGGTCGCGCTGGACCGGCGGTTCGCCGTGCACCTCGCCGCGCACATGCTGCACCCGAGCACGCTGGCCTACGGGCTGACCGACTCGCCGGCCGGGATGCTCGCCTGGATCCTCGAACGGTGGGTGAACTGGAGCGACAACGGCGGCGACATCGAGTCGGTGTTCAGCAAGGACGATCTGCTCACCCACGCGATGATCTTCTGGGTGACGAACTCGATCGGCACGTCGATCCGCACCTACGCCAACAACAACCGCTACCCGTGGACCCCCTCGCACGACCGCCGGCCGGTGGTCGAGGCGCCCACGGGCATCACCTTCGTCGGCTACGAGAACCCGCCCGGCGTCAGCACCGGGGACCGGGTCCGGCACTTCTTGGACAGCGACCGCGCCGCCTGGTACAACCACGTCAACCTGACCGCCCACGACGCCGGCGGGCACTTCATCCCCTGGGAGGTGCCGGACGCCTGGGTGGCGGACCTGAGGCGCACCTTCCGCGGCCGCCGCTAGGTCTGAAACTGACGGAGGTTGTTGACAGTCTGGGCTCTCGATCTAGGAAGGGAGCTCATGGCTGAGCGAGTGTGGAGCGAGAAGGACCTGGTCAGGGGCGCCAGGCCGGGTCGCGGCCGATGAAGGCCATCAGCTGGTCCTGCGGGGACGCGTCGGCGGGGACGGGGACCGCGGGGCCGTAGTGGCCGCTGTCGCGCAGGAGGTGTTCGATCGGCCGCATCGCGGCGAGCACGGTGGCGCAGCGGTCCTGGCCGAGGTCGGGTTCGCGGCCGAGTGCCTTGGCCAGGTCCCAGGTGTGCATCCACACGTCGGCGGTGTAGAACTGGTCGATCGCCTCGTCGACGGGCTTGTCGCCGGTGTGCGGGTTGCTGTGCACCCGTCCGCCGGGGTGGTCGAGGATGGCCTGGATGTCGGTGACGTGCTGCTTCCAGGCGGCGGCCGGCCCGGCGTCGACGTCCAGGGCCGGGAGGTCGATCCCGGCGCCGCGCAGGAACGCCCGGGACCACTCGACGAGGTGTTTGACGATGTCCAGCGCCGTCCACTCCGGAACCGGGCTGGGGCGGGCCCAGTCACCGGGGGAGGCGGACTCGACCAGTTCGGTGAAGCGGGCCGCGTCGTGTGCGTGCTGCTGGGCCGGGGTCATCTCAGGCTCCCCCGGCCAGCAGCTCGTCGAGCTTCTCGTAGCCCTCGCGGACGCCGACGTCCATGCCGCTGGACAGTATGCCGTCGCGGGTTTCGAAGTCCTCGACCACGCTCAGCACCCGCAGCCGGGTCCGGCCGCCGCCGAGCGCCTCGAAGGTGAGCGTCTCCAGCGCGACCCCGTCGGGTTCGCCTTCGTAGGTGAAGGTCCACACGATCCGCTCGTGCGGGCGCACCTCGTGGAAGCTGCCGTAGAACGAGGCGATCTCGGTGCCGTCCCGGTCGTTGGCGAAGGCCCATTCGCCGCCGGTGCGGGCGTCCCACCTGGTGATCCTCGTGGTCAGCGAGCGCGGCCCGACCCACCGCGCGTAGAGGTCGCGGTCGACGTGGGCGCGGAACACCTGCTCGGGTGGTGCGTCGAACTCGCGGATGATCTCGATGGTCGGCACCTTCTCGGCCGCCACGATCCGGGTTTCCTGCTGGGCGTGGTCATGATGCGTCCTCCTGGGTCTGGCCGGTGTCGCCGGTCAGGCGGGACAGCACGGCGTCCAGGCGCCGGTACCGCTCCTCGGCCTGGCGGCGGTAGCGCTCGATCCACTTCGTCATCAGGTCGAGCACCTCCGCGTCGAGGTGGACGGGCCGCCGCTGGGCGATCCGGCTGCGGGTCACCAGGCCGGCCTCCTCGAGCACCTTCACGTGCTTGGAGACCGCCTGGAGGCTCATGTCGTACGGCTCGGCCAGCTCGCCGACGGTCGCGTCCGCGGCGGCCAGCCGGGCGACCAGGTCGCGCCGGGTCGGGTCGGCCAGGGCCGCGAACACGCGGTTGAGCCGCTCGGTCGTCTCGTCCACCCTGCTTCCTCAACTACTTGGTTGCGGACGACAGTAGAGCACCCGTCCCCAGGTTGTCAATCGACTGGTTGAGGAAGGCTGGACGGGTCACGAAAGAAAGTGATCGGTGCTATTCGAACACGCGGGCGGGTGATGGATTGCGGCGCTGATCGGTGATCACCGGGGGGAGCGTGGCGGTGTGAGGCTGGGCGCGAGGGGTGAAGATCCCTTGCTTCGCCCGTAACCTCGCGGGGCCCGCGAATCGGCCCGCGCGGGAGGCAGTAGCAGTGCTATTACCCAGCGGTAGAAACGCTGTTAGAGCTGCGGGAACAGCCGGTCCGCAAGATCGCACGCCACCCCCTCAAACTGTGTGGTCAGTCACCGTTTGGTGATATCTCCGTTGCGTGTTCGTAATCTGGCCGAGGCCTCGCGGAGACCGGAAATCCCCCGTTCCGTCTCGTGTGGCTCCCGCCGGCCTGGCCCCCGACAGGGTCGGCGTGGCTGAACGTCAAGCAAGGAGACCTCCCGTTCATGGGAAGCCATAATTTCAACAACCGTGCTCCCCGGAAGGCGGCCCTGTTTTCCCCGGACAGGTACCGCCCGCGGCACGCAGCCAAACCGAAGAACCTCGGCCGGATCGGCGCGCGCACGTCCGTTTCGGCGAGCCTGCTCATGATGTCCGTGGCCGGCTCCGCCAGCCCGCTCGCGATGGCGAGCGGCAGCGGCGAGGCCGCCCCGCCGGCGCCCGCCGCCGGTGCGACCCCGGTCGCCGGCACCGTGGCCGCCGTCCCGGTTCTCGGGCCGCCGTCGACGTGGGTGGTCACCACCCCGGCGCCGGTGCTGGACATCCCCGCCGCCATCGAGGTCGCGGCACCCGAGCCGGTCGCCGTGGAAACCCCGGTCGCGGAACCGGCTCCGGCCCCGCCGCCCGCGCCGGAGGTGTTCGACACCACCGGCGACCCGATCGCGGGCTGGATCAACGAGGCCATCCGCGTCATGCGGGCGCAGGGCGTGCCGGTCGACGGCGGCGACGTGCAGGCCATCCGCACGATCATCGACAAGGAGTCGAGCGGCAACCCGAACGCCGTCAACCGCTGGGACAGCAACTGGCGCGCCGGTCACCCCTCCAAGGGGCTGATGCAGTGCATCGACTCGACCTTCAACGCGCACAAGCTGCCCGGCCACGACGACATCTTCAACCCGGTGGACAACATCATCGCCGGGGTGCGCTACACGATCAGCCGCTACGGCGGTTTCGACGGCCACCCCGGGCTGAAGTCCATCCGGAAGGGCAGCGGCTACCGCGGCTACTGACGACGACGGGCGCCCGTCCACTTCGGACGGACGCCCGTGTGGTTAGCAGGGCTCGGGAACGGTCCGTCCACTGTGTACGCACGGTGGAGCCGGCGTGCCCACCTCGCCCGTTCGCCGGACGCCGCGTCCGCCCAGCCGCCGGAGCCACCCGTTCCGTAGCCGGGTCGTGAGTGCTAACGTGGTGTCCGTGATCGTCCCGCGGGGCCGGATCACGTGATCCGCCGTTCACCAGGGGGCCGCATGAGATTGCTCGGCGTGCACCAGGGTCTGGTGCACGCGCCCCTGCCGCAGGTGCGGGACCTCGTGCTGAGCACCGCGTTCTCGGCCTCCGCCACGCCATTGCGGGTGCGCAAGGACGCGGCGCAGGGGTGGATCGAGGCACGCGGGCAGTGGTGGTGGTGCGGGCGCGTCGAGGTGCACGAGCACGCCGCCGGGGCCCGGGTCGTCTACCGCATCTACAACGTGGCGACCGGGCTCGCCGGGCGGCTCGTGCCCGTCACCGTCGCGCGCGGGCACCGGGGCCCGGATCCGCTGCGCGCGCTGCTCGCCGAGCTGGGGGAGCGGCTCGGCTGCCGCACCGAACTGCTCTAGGACGCCGCGTCCGGCGCCGGCCGTCCTTCTCGGCCACCGGCACCGCGTCGCCGCCGGCGCGTCATTCCGTCGGCGTGCCGACCCGGAGCCGGTTGCCGTCGGGGTCGCGCAGCTCGACCTCACGCGCCCACGGAGCGTCCGTCACCGGCACGCCGAACTCGGCGGCGACGGCCTCCACGTCACGGACGCGGAGGTAGACCAGCGTGCCGGGGCGGGCGTCTCCCGTGTGCTCGGACAAGAACAACCGCACGCCGCCCCGCGCGACCTCGACGAACGCGGGCAGTCCCGGTTCGAAGCGGTGTTCCCACTGCTTGGTGAAGCCCAGCCGCTCGTACCACGCGACCGCCGCCGCGGCGGCCGCCACGCGCAGAATGGGAATGGCTTCCTCGTCCATGGCGCCATCGTCGCAGACCAGCCAGGGCGAACGCCGCCGCTCTAGCCCCCGTAGGGCTTGGTGATGATTTCCAGCCGGTGCCCGTTCGGGTCGTTCCAGTACACGCCGCGGCCACCGTCGTGGTGGTTGATCCGCCCCGGCTCCTTCTGGAACGGGTCCGCCCAGTACGGCAGGCCGCGACTGGTGATGCGCTCGAAGATCTCGCCGAACTCGGCGTCGCTGACCAGGAAGGCGTAGTGCTGCGGGTGCACGGGCCCGTCGACCTGGAGCACGTCGAGCGAGACCCCGTTGTCGGCCGCACCACGAGGAACGGGCCGTAGGGGACCGGGCCGGGCAGGCCGAGGACGCCGGTCAGGTACTCGGCGGTCTCCGCCCGGTCCCGCGCCTCGACGATCGTGTGGTTGAGCTGGACGGCCATCGCCGGCTCCTTTCCTCGCGGAACCTGGTGTCCCCACTGTAGGCCGCCGCTAGGCTGCGGGGATGACCATGGAACACGCCGCCGTGCTCGCCCTGCACTGGCAGGTCAACGTCATCAAGCCGGAGGGCTTCTTCGGCGGTATGCTCGCCGCGCCCGTCGAGCGCAGCGGCGTCGTCGGCCGCGCGGTCCGGTTCCACGAGTGGGCCGCCGCCGCCGGGATTCCGGTCTACTTCACCCGCTTCACGATCCCCGAGGACGAGGGCCGGCTCGTGCGCAACACCGCGTTCATGCGGGCCGTCGGCGACGCGCAGGAGCAGTTCCGGCCCGGCGCCCCGGGCACCCGGATCATCCCCGAGATGACGCACCTCGCCGAACACGTGACCGACAACCAGAAACTCTCCGGGCTCGCCGGCAACGACCTCGCCGCCCGCCTCGGCGACGCCGGCGTCACCACGCTGTACGTCACCGGCGTCGCCACCAACCTGACCGTCGAGCAGACCGCCCGGCACGCCACCGATCTCGGATTCGTCGTCCACCCGGTGAGCGACTGCGTGGCGGCCGCGGACGAGGCCGTGCACCTGGCGTCGCTGGCGAACCTGGACCTGGCGACCGCGGGCTGCCGCACGGCCGCCGAGATCACCGGAGGCTAGAACTCGTCGCCGCTGGAGAGTTCCTTTTCGAACGCGTCCGCCTGCGCGACGACCGACAGCAGCGGCCGCTCGAACTCCTCCCGCAGGTGCAGTGACGTCAGCGGCACGGTGTGCTTGATCAGCGCGACCCCGTCCACGACCGCGGCGCCCCCGATCGACGAGCCGCCGGCCAGCTCGAGCAGGCGGCGCAGGTCGATCTTGTCGGCCCAGCCCACGGCCGAGGAGATCTCGGCCCATTCGGCGCCGTCGAGGTCGGGCAGGTGGTGCACGGTGACCTGCTGGCTGCGGCCGCCGTCGGTGTCCAGCCGGAAGCGCAGCCAGTGCTCGCTCTCCTCCAGCACCTCGTACCGGATGCGTACGTAGTTGATGACGTCCGTCCAGATGGTCACGGGCGTCAGCTTAGCCAGAAGCCTCAGCTCTTGTGCGCGCGCGCCGCGGCGAAGCAGTAGATGCCGAACGCCGCCAGCCCGGCCGCGACGACCACCAGCAGCACGACGCCGTAGGGCTGGGCGGCGAGCGTGCGCAGCGCCTTGTCGACCCCGCCCGCCTGGCCGGCGTCCGACCGCAGCGCGGCGTAGCCGAGCAGCCCGCCGATGATCGCGTACACCACGCCCTTGGCGACGTACCCCGCGGAGCCGAGCCACTCGACCCACTTCGTGCTGCCCGCGGGCAGTTTCGGGGTGTTCAGGTCGTCGAGGAAGCTGCGTTTGATCCCCTTCACCGCCGCCGCGACGCCGACCGCGATCACCGCCGCCCCGGCGACCGCCACCAGCGCCTGCCCGGCGGGCAGCCGGAGCAGGCGGGCGGTGAACTCCTGCTGCGGCTGGTTGCCGTGCGCGGAGCCGCTGCCGGTGGCGAGCCGGATCGCGGTGTAGGCCAGGGCGAGCACCACCACGCCCCGTGCCCCGGAGCCGATGCGCTTGCGCACCCGCTTGCCGCGCCGGGGCACCCAGGTGTAGCCGCGGGCGGCCATCAGGAACTGCCACCCCCCGAACGCGACCAGCCCGATGGCGAGCACCCACAGCATCACTTGTCCGGCGGGGGTGGACCCGACTTCCTGCAGCGCGCCCTTCTGGTCGGCCTCCTTGCCGCTGTCCCCGGCCGCGACGCGGACCGCCAGGTAGGCGACGACCAGGTGCACCAGCCCCCAGCAGACCATGCCGGCGCGTCCGGCGGCCTGCGCCGCGGAGCGTCCCCTGACCCGTGCCGCCAGACCGGCGCCTGTCGCGTTGCTCGTCATCCGGGTACCTCCTCGTCACTCGATCGGGTGTACCCCGGAGGTGGCGTGGTTAAGCCGGGCGGGAGAGGAGCACGCCGAGGGCGCACCCCTGCGACGACGCCGAGCACCGCCAGCGTCGTGGTGCGGAACCCCGCCTGTCGCTCCGGCTGGTAGGGGCGTAGCCGTACCGGGTCTGCACCAGCGGATCGGCGGGAAACGCAGCAGCGCCAACGGAAACCACACCGAACGCCGATCCCCGGCCACGGTGTGGCAGGCTCCCCACCCTGCGGCGGCGGGATGTCCGCCCGCGGACCGCCCTACCCGGCCGGCACGCCGAGCACCTCCAGGAACGCGGCCGCCGCCGGGGTGAGGCCCGCTGTGCTCCAGACCAGGTGCTCGATCCGCCCGGGCGCGTCGGTGACCGGGACCGTCGCCACGCCGGACAGGTGCGGCGCGTACGTCGACGGCAGCATCGCCACCCCGAGGCCCGCCCGGATCAGCCCGGCCATCAGCTCGGCCGTGGTGACCTCGAACGCCACCTCGCGCTGCACCCCCGCCGCCGCGAAGGCCTGGTCGGACTGGGCGCGGCCCGGCGCGCCCGCCGTGAAGTCCACGAACTGCTCCGCCGCGAGCGTCCGCAGGTCGACCTCCGCCCGCCCCGCCAGGGCGTGCCCGGGCGCGACCACCGCGACGAGCCGGTCGCGCGCCAGTTCGTGTCCCCGCACGCCCTCGGGCCGCGTGGTGACCGGCAACCCGAGGAAGGCCAGGTCCAGCGCCCCTTCCCGGACCTGCTCGACCAGCTCGTGGCTCGCCGCCATCCGCAGCCGGACCCGCACCTGCGGGTAGCGCTGCCGGAACACTCGCAGCGCGTCCGGCAGGTCGACCGCCGCGACCGTGGGGATCACCCCGACGCTCAGCCGGCCCCGCACCTCGCCGACCGCGGCCGCCACCTCCGCCGCCGCCCGCTCGGCGAAGTCCAGGCACTGCCGCGCCGCGGGCAGGAACGCCGCGCCCGCCGCGGTCAGCCGCACCCGCCGGCTGGTGCGGTCGAACAACCGCGCCCCCAGCTCCCGCTCCAGGCGGGCGACCTGGTGGCTGAGCGCCGACTGCACGACGAGACATCGCTGCGCCGCCCGGGTGAAGCTGCCGGTCTCGGCCACCGCGACGACGTAGCGCATTTGCTGGAGTTCCACCGATCTATCGTGCCGCACGATCGGTCAGGTGACGAACATGTGTTGGACTCATGGATCAAGGCGACCGAGACTGGCCGGGTGAGACTTCGCGACACCGCACTGGCCGCCTTCGCGCCCGTGGTCTGGGGATCGACCTACGTGGTCACCACCGAACTCCTGCCGCCCGCCCACCCGTTGTTCGCGGGCCTGCTTTGGGCCCTGCCTGCGGGCCTGATCGCCCTCGCCGCCACGCGGACCCTGCCGCGCGGGGCCTGGTGGTGGAAGGCCGCCGTGCTCGGCGTGCTCAACATCGGCCTGTTCTTCCCGCTGCTGTTCGTCGCCGCCGAACGGCTGCCCGGCGGCGTCGCGGCGACCCTGGGCGCCACCCAGCCGCTGATCGTGGCCGTGCTCGCGGTCGCGGTCCTGAAGGAAAGCCCGTCGGCGTGGCGGTTCGCCTGGGGCGTGACCGGTGTCGTGGGGGTGGGCCTGGTCGTGCTCGGCCCGGCGGCCGGATTCGGCGTGGCCGGCGTGCTGGCCGGGCTGGGCGGCGCGGCGACCATGGCGCTCGGCGTCACGCTCACCAAGAAGTGGGGCCGTCCCGCCGAGGCCGGCCCGACCGCGTTCGCGGCGTGGCAGCTGACCGCGGGCGGGCTGTTCCTGGTGCCGGTCACGTTCCTGGTCGAGGGCGCCCCGCCCGCGGTCGATGTCCCCGCGGTGCTCGGTTACCTGTGGCTCGGGCTCGCCGGCGGGCTGCTGGCGTACGTGCTGTGGTTCCGCGGGATCACGACGCTGCCGGTCACCTCGGTCGCCGTGCTCGGCCTGCTGTCGCCGATGGTCGCCGCGCTGCTCGGGGTCGTCGTGCTCGGGCAGACGCTCGGACCGGTTCAGCTGACCGGCTTCGCCCTGGCCCTGGCCGCGATCGTCGCCGGGCAGCGGTCACGGCCGGGAGCGCAGATCCGCCAGCACGGCCGTCGCCGCGCGGCGGCCGGACACCAGCGCGCCCTGGATGGAGCTGGTGTCGCGGTGGTCCCCGCACACGTAGCGGCCCGGGGCGAGCCGGACCGGCTGCCGTAGCGGGTGGCCGGCCGGCATGACCGGCAGCGCCCGCGCGATCGCGTAGGTCTCGACCCGCTCCCAGTCCGTGGTCGTGGTGTCGTACATCCGCGCGAGCGTGGTCCGCACGTGCGGCTCCAGCTCGTTGCCGGTGTCGCAGCGTTCCGGCACCGACGCGGCGACCAGCGTCTGGCCCGGCGGCGCGTACCCCGGCGCGACGGCGCTGATCACCGCGGTGTTGACCAGCAGGTCACCGCTGTCGGTGCGCAGGGTCGGCTGCCGGGACGGCGGGTGGCCGCTCGTGCCGTAGTAGTAGGTGGTCACCGCGTGCCACTCCGGCTCCGGGACGCCGAGCAGGCCGTCCGCCGCGGCCACCACCACCGCCCGCGCGAGCACCTCGCCGCGGTCGGTCGTGACGCCTTCGCCGGTGATCCCGGTGACGCGGACTCCACATCGGACGGTGCCGGGCACGAGATCGCGGGCGAGCAGGTGCGGCAGCGCGCCCATCCCGGACGCGGGCAGCGCCGCGCCGCCGCGCAGGAAGCTCCGCCACACCAGGTGGAACGCCCGCGCGGACGTCCTCAAGGGACGGTCCAGGAACACCCCGGCGAGGAACGGCCGCAGCACCTCGTCGACCGTCCGGTCGCCGACGCCGCGCCGGGCGAGGTCCTCGGCGATGCTCGAATCGGCACCGGCTTCGAGCCGGCGGGCGGGGGCGAGCACGTCCCGTGCCGACATCGTCAGCAGCGCGGCCACGTCGCGTGGCCGGCCGGCGGTGCAGGCGAGCAGGTCCCGCACCGCGCGGCGGTGCCGCCACGGCGGGGCCAGCGCCTGCCCGTCCGCGATCACCCCTCGCGTGAAGTACTGCAACCGCAGGTCGGCGAGGCCGGACAGCTCCCGCACGGCCGGGTAGGCGGGCAGCAGCACCTGGAACCCGCGGTCCAGGCGGAACCCGTCGATCACGTCGGTGCGCACCCGGCCGCCGATGTCGTCCCCGGCCTCGCAGACCAGCACGTGCAGCCCGGCGCCCTGCAGGATCCGGGCCGCGGCGAGCCCGGCCGGACCCGCGCCGGCCACGACCACCTCGGCCCGCTCCACCATGTCCGCCCTCCTCGGGAGGAGGACTACCACGCCGAGTGGGGGCGCAACCACCGGTCAGGGAAAAAATTCGTTCGGCCCACCAATGAGTGTGATAGCGTTAGGCCAGCAAACGATAGAGTGGCTAACGTTAGGTAGCCGAATGGACAACCGGGAGCTGGGCACCATGATCGAACCGTTCCGCATCGACATCCCCCAGGCCGACCTCGACGACCTGAACGACCGGCTCGCCCGCACCCGCTGGCCCAACGAGGTCGCCGGCGCCGGCTGGGACTACGGCTTCCCGCTGGCACGCCTGCGGGCACTGGCCGGCCACTGGCGCAGCGGCTACGACTGGCGAAAGCACGAAGCCGAGCTCAACGAGCTGCCGCACTTCACCACCGAGATCGACGGCCAGAGCATCCACTTCGTGCACGTCCGGTCGGCCAGACCGGACGCGCTCGCGCTGGTCCTCACCCACGGCTGGCCCGGCTCGTTCCTGGAGTTCCTGGACGTGATCGAGCCGCTGTCGCGCGACTTCCACCTGGTGATCCCGTCCATTCCGGGCTACGGCTTCTCCGGGCCGACCCACGAGGGCGGCTGGAGCGCCGAGCGGATCGCGCGGGCGTGGGCCGAGCTGATGTGCCGCCTCGGGTACGAGCGGTACGGCGCGCAAGGCGGCGACTTCGGCGCCGGCATCTCCCTGGCGCTCGGCTCGGTGGCGCCCGAACAGGTGGTCGGCGTGCACATCAACTACCTGCCGACCCGGCCGGACCCCGATGCCGGCGTCGAACTGTCCGAAACGGACGAGGCCCGGCTGGACAAGGTCAGGCAGCTGATGGCGAACCGCCCGCCGTACCAGGCCCTGCAGGCCGCGACCCCGCAGACCATCGGCTACGCGCTGACCGACTCGCCGGTCGGGCAGCTGGTCTGGATCGCCGAGCGGTTCGCGCACTGGACCGACCCGGACTCGCGGATCAGCGACGACCGGTTGCTCACCAACGTCTCGCTGTACTGGCTGACCGCGACCGCGGCCTCCTCGGCGCGGCTGCACCACGACGCCCCGCGGGGGCAGTACCTGCCGTGCCGGGTGCCGGTCGGCGTGGCCGTGCTCCCGCACGACATCACCCAGTCGGTGCGGCCGCTGGCCGAGCGGCTGTACGACATCCGGCACTGGTCGGAGTTCGAGCGCGGTGGCCACTTCGCCGCCATGGAGGTGCCGGACCTCTTCGCCGAGGACGTCCGGGCCTTCTTCCTGACCGCCCTGACGTCCTGAGGAGACCGCCATGACAGAGACGCCGATCCGCGCGCTGGCCGACCGCGCCGAGCTCGCCGAGCTGGTCGCCCGCCACAGCGTGTGGCTCGACGAAGGCCGCTACGACGAGACCGGCCGGCTGTTCACCGAGGACGTCGTCGTCACCTCCCTGCGCGGGGAGGCGCGCGGCATCGAAGCCCTCGTCGAACTCGCCCGCTCGGGGCACGACACCTACGTCCGCACCCTGCACAGCAAGGCCAACCTCGTCATCGACGTCGACGGCGACACCGCCACGGTGCGGGCCCACGACATCGCCGTGTTCGTCCTCGACGACAAGACCGAGGCCGTCGCGGCCGGAGTCCACCACTACCGGGCGCGCCGCACCGCGCACGGCTGGCGCTTCGACCACCTCGTGATCACCCCGGTCGCCCTGACCGAAGCCCTCGGCCGGGCGCTCTGACCGGCCGCGCCATCACCGGCCGTCCACGGCCATCCGCACGCCGAGTGCGACCAGCACGGTGCCGCTGATCGCGTCGAGCCTGCGGCGGACGGCGGACCGGCGGAACCACCCGCCGGCCCGCCCGACCGCCGCCGCCAGGCTCAGGTACAGGACGGTTTCCAGGGCCACCTGGAACACGGCGAGCAGCGCCGTCGTGCCGAACAACGGCCGGCCCTCGGGCACGAACTGCGGGTAGAACGCGATCATGAACGCGGCCGCCTTCGGGTTCGCCAGCATGACGAGCAGGCCTTCGCCGAACGCGGCGGCCCAGCCCGTGGCCGGCGCCGCGGGCGGCTCGTCGGCAGGTGCGGCCGGGCGCCAGGCCGACCGCCACGCCTTGATCCCCAGGTGGATCAGGAACGCCGCGCCGGCGACCCGCAGCACGAGGAACGCGACCTCCGACGCGGCGACCAGTGCCGCCAGCCCCGCCGCGGCGGACAACGCCCACACGTACAGACCGGCTTCGAGACCGAGCACGGTCGGCACCGCGCCGCGGAACCCCCGCACCGCCGCCCGGCGCAGGATCAAGGCCATCGCCGGCCCCGGCGAGGCCGAGATCAGGACCACGGCCAGGGCGAAGGCGGGCAGCACCGCGAGCAGATCCACGCCCGGCATCCTGCCCGCGGTACGACCGCGGTTTCAACGGAAATCAGTCCAGTTCGTCGAGCGCCGCGACGGCTTCCCAGCGCGCGCCCAGGGTGTTCAGCAGCCCCGCGACGTCGACGTCGCCCGAATCCGAGCCGAGCAGCGCCTTGTCCAGGCGGCGGGCCCGGCGGTTGACCTCCGTCAGCACCGCCGAGCCCTCCTCGGTGAGCGACAGCAGCTTGCGGCGCGCGTCGCGGGGCGACTCGACGCGCTGGATGAGGCCGCGCTGTTCGAGCCTGCGGCACAGGTCCGCCATCGTGGAGGTGTCCAGGGCGACCGCGCCGGCCAGGGAACTCTGGTCGCTGCCGGGGTAGGCCCGCACGGCGGACAGGACCGCGAACTGGGGCCCGGTCAGCACCGGGTCGACGTGGCGGTTCCACGCGGCGAGGTAGGCCTGGTACATGCGGCGGGCGCCGTACCCGGGGGCGGCCAGCAGATCCGGAGGAGGCGCCGGTGCGACGGCCGGAGCCCCCCGGCCGCGCCGGCCTGCCCGCGCTGGCTCACCCATCAAACCCTCCCACTCTCGCGGCTTCCCGTGATCCTACGTGTCCGGACGATCGCGCCGCCGTGACAGTCCGGCCCAAACTCTTGCGTATCCGGATAATACGTGTTCGGATTAATAGCGGAGGTGGTCAACGATGGACCAGAACCTGTTCAACGACATCTGCCTGCGCCAGCTGACGCTCTCGGGCGTGCACGAGGGCGAGACCGTGGTGGTGCTGACCCGCGGCGGCGAGCGGGCGGAGTACGCCGACGCCTTCCTGTGGGCCGCCCAGCAGCTGGGCGCCGCGACCTACCACATGCGCCTGCCCTCGCCGGCCAGCGCGTCCGGCGCGTGGGCGGTGGGCGACTCCGGGCTGGGGAACATCCCCCGCGCGGTGGACGCGCTCAAGGGCGTGGACATGGTCGTCGACTGCACGTTCCTGCTGTTCAGCAAGGAGCAGTTCGCCATCCAGGAAGCCGGCACCCGCATCCTCACCGCCGTCGAGCCGCCCGAGCTGCTGGCCCGGCTGATGCCCACCAAGGAGCTGCGCGAGCGGGTGGAGATCGGCGCCGAGCTGCTGGCCAAGGCGAGCACGATGCGGATCACCAGCCCGGCCGGCACCGACGTCACCTACCGGCTCGGCGTGTACCCGACGCTGTCGGAGTACGGCTACACCGACACCCCGGGCCGCTGGGACCACTGGCCCGCGGCGTTCGTGTTCACCGGGGGCGCCGACGACGGCGTGGACGGCAAGATCGTGCTGTCGCCCGGGGACGTGCTGCTGCCGTTCAACACCTACGTGCAGACCCCGGTGGAGATCACCATCGAGGAGGGCTTCATCCGCGACATCCGCGGCGGCGCCGGATCGTCCGGTTTGGACGCCGACCTGCTGCGCTCCTACATCGAAAGCTTCCACGACCCCCGCGGCTACGGGATGAGCCACGTGGGCTGGGGCCTGGACGAGCGCGCGCACTGGCACGGCCTGACCCAGTTCCCCGGCGGGATGGGGATGGAGCTGCGCAGCTTCTACGGCAACGTGATGTTCTCCATCGGCCCGAACAACGAGCTGGGCGGCCCGAACGACACCGCCTGCCACTTCGACATCCCGATGCGCGGCAACTCGCTCTACCTCGACGACGAGCTGATCGTCGACGCCGGCGAGCTGACCGTGCCGGAGATGCGCCCGGCGGCGAAGCGATGACCGACCACCACATCGGGATGATCGTCCCCAGCTCGAACCTCACCATGGAGACCGAGCTGCCCCGGATGCTGCGCGCCCGCGAAGAGGCCGAGCCGGGGGAGGCGTTCGTCTTCCACTCCGCGCGGGCCCGCATGCAGCACGTCGACCCGGAGCAGCTGCGCGCGATGAACGACCAGGCCGGACGCGCGGCGGCCGAGCTCGCCGACGCCCGCCCGGACGTGGTCGCCACCGCCTGCCTGGTGGCGATCATGGCCCAGGGACCCGGCTACCACTGCACGGCCGAGGACGACATCACCCGCGTTCTGCGCGCCGAGGGCTGCGCCGCGCCGGTCGTGTCCAGCGCGGGGGCGCTGCTGTCCGGCCTCGCGGCGCTGGGCGCCGCGAAGATCGCGATCATCACCCCGTACCTGAAGCCGCTGACCAAGGCGGTGGCGGACTACATCGAGGACGCCGGGGTCGAGGTGGTGGACGCGCTGTCGCTGGAGGTGCCGGACAACCTCGCGGTGGCCCGGCTGGACCCGCACGACCTGCGCGAGCACTACCGCAAACTCGATCTGTCCGGAGTGGACGCCCTGGTGCTGTCCGCGTGCGTGCAGATGCCGTCGCTGCCGTCGATCCAGCCCGTCGAGGACGAGACCGGGATCCCGGTCCTGTCGGCGGCCACCGCGACCACGTTCCGGATCCTGACCGAACTCGGGCTCCCGCCGCGCGTGCCGGGGGCCGGGCGGCTGCTCGCGGGCACAGACCAGACGAGGAGGCCGGCGTGACGGCGAGCCAGTCGTTCGAAGTCGTGGTCGTCGGGGGCGGCCTGGGCGGGCTGTGCGCGGCACTGTCGCTGCGGCAGCGGGGCCTGCGGGTCACCGTGGTCGAGGCGGCGCCGCAGCTCGGCGAGATCGGCGCGGGCATCCAGACCGCGCCCAACGCCAGCCGGATCCTCATCGGACTGGGCCTGCGCTCGCAGCTCGAGCGGGTGCGCACCGAGCCGCAGGACCAGGTCCGCCGCCGGTGGGCCGACGGCAGCATCATCGCCCAGCTGCCGCTGGGACAGCGGGTCACCGACACCTACGGCGCCCCGTACTGGCACTACCACCGCGCCGACCTGCACGGGGTGCTGCTGGACGCGTGCGTGGACCCGGACGGCCACGGGCCGGTGGTCCAGGTGGCGACCGGCGCGCGGGTGGTCGAGCTGGACCGCGCCCAGCCGGAACGCCCGGCGGCGATCACCGCCGACGGCCGCCGGTTCACCGGGGACGTGGTGATCGGCGCGGACGGCATCCGCTCCGCGGTCCGCGATCTCGCCGGGTTCGACGACACGCTGGTGTTCTCCGGCGAGATGGCCTACCGCGCCCTGATCCCCGGGGACCTGGTCGCCCAGGACCCGGCCACCCGGTTCCTCGTCGACCGCTACCACTCCACGATCTGGTACGGCCCGGACAAGCACCTGGTGCACTACCTGATCCGCGGCGGCCAGTACCTCAACGTGGTCGCGATCGTGCCGTGCACCGACACGATCGCCCGCGAGTGGAGCGGCCCGGCGACCGCCGAGCAGCTCGCGGCGGAGTACCGGGACTGGGACGACCGGGTCCCGGCCGTGCTGTCGAAGGCCAAGGACGAGGATGTGTCGGTGTGGGCCATGTATCGGCGCCGGCGCGATCCGGTGTGGGTGGACGGGCGGGTCGCCCTGCTCGGCGACGCCTGCCACGCCATGCTGCCCTACCAGGCCCAGGGCGCGTCCCAGGCGATGGAGGACGCGGCGGTGCTCGCCGAGGAGCTGGGACGCGTCACCCGCGACGGGATCGACGGCGCCCTGATCCGCTACGTCGACCGGCGCGCCAAGCACGCCGGCATGGTCCAGGACGCGTCCCTGCAGAACATGAGCTTCTACCACCTGCCCGACGGTCCCGAGCAGCGCGAGCGCGACGAGAAGCTGCGCCGGTTCGACGGCGAGTCCGACGTGTCCTACGACTGGCTGTGGAACGGCAGCCCGCTCACCGATCCGGACACCGAGTCCATCAACTACCAGTTCGCCCGCTGAGGCGCGGAACTGGCCGACAATCGCAACGGAGCGATTCATGCGTACCGGAGATCAGATCGTCCAGGACCTGCCCTGGCGCTGGAGCGTGCAGGGGAAGATCTTCCTCATCGGTGGTCTGGGCTACATGTTCGACGCGTGGGACGTCGCCCTGAACGGGTTCCTCACGCCGCTGGTCGGGACCGAGTTCGGGTTGTCACCGGGCCAGAAGGGCCTGGTGGCGACCGCCAACCTGATCGGCATGGCGGTGGGGGCCGTCGTGTGGGGCACCGTGGCCGACCGCATCGGCCGGAAACGGGCGTTCAGCATCACGCTGCTGGTGTTCGCCCTGTTCTCCGTGCTCGGGGCGCTCTCGCCGAACGTGGAGGTCTTCCTGGCTCTGCGGTTCCTGGCCGGGGTGGGGCTCGGCGGGTGCATCCCGGTGGACTACGCGATCGTCAGCGAGTTCTCCCCGCGGCGCCACCGCGGCCGGGTGCTCTCGGCGATGGACGGCTGGTGGCCGGTGGGCACCACCCTGGCCGCCGTCACGGCGACCCTGCTGGTCCCGGTGTCCGGGAACTGGCGCTGGATGCTGGTGCTGATGATCCTGCCCGCGCTGCTGCTGTTCTGGGTCCGGCGCGGGGTTCCGGAATCCCCGCTGTACCTGGTGCGCAAGGGCCGGGAAGCGGAGGCCCGCGCGGTCATCGACGACCTCGTCCGCCGCACGGGCGCGCCCGCCGAGCCGTACACGATCCCGCCGGCGGTCGTGGAGGACACTCGCGGCGGCGCGCTCACGGCCGCGTTCGACCAGCTGCGCCGGGTGTGGGCGTTCAGCCCGCGGATCACGGCCGTCGCGTGGTCGCTGTTCATCAGCGTCATGCTGGTGTACTACGCCGCCCTGAGCTGGATGCCGTCGATCCTGCGCGCCCAGGGGTTCGGGGAGATCGCGGCCTTCGCCTCGACCGCGCTGATGAACGCGCTGGGCATCGTGGGCGTCGCGGTGGCGGTGCTGCTCGTGGAGAAGGTCGGCCGCAAGCGGATCGTCGCGGTCGCCGGGCCGCTCGCGGCGCTTTCGCTCGTGGTGTTCTCGCTGCTGCTGGGCTCACCCACCGGCGCCGTGATCGCGATCGGCGCGTTCGGCATGCTGGCGCTGGTGGTCATCCCGGTGATGTACGCCTACGTGTCCGAGCTGTATCCGACGGAGCTGCGGGCGTCCGGTTTCGGCTGGGCGTCGTCGTCGAGCCGGGCCGTGACCGGCTTCGCGCCGCTGGTGTTCGGCAGTCTCCTGTGGCCGGTGCTCGGACTGCCGCTGACGTTCACCGTGCTGGGCGGTCTCGTGGTGGCCGCGGTGGTGTTCATGATGCTGGGGGCGCCGGAGACCCGCGGCCGCGAGCTCGACCGGATCGCCGTCCCGGCCAAGCCCGAGGCGCCCGCGAAAACCACGCAGGTGCCGTGAACGACAGGAGGTCGACACCGTGAAGCCCGCCGCGTTCGCCTACCACCGGGCCCACGACGTGCCCGACGCCATCGGCCTGCTCGGCGAGCTCGCCGCGGCGGGCGAGGAGCCGAAGCTGATCGCCGGCGGGCAGAGCCTGGTCCCGATGATGAACTTCCGGCTCGCCCGGCCGACGGCCCTGGTCGACCTGGGGCCGCTGCGCCGGGATCCGGCCCTGACCGGCCTGCGGCGCGCGGGCGCGGGGCTGGAGATCGGGGCGCTGGTCACCCACCGGGCGGTCGAGGTGGCGAAGCTGGGGCCGGACTTCGACGTACTCTCGCGTGCCATGCGGTGGGTGGGGCACCTGCCGATCCGCTCCCGCGGCACGGTGGCCGGCAGCATCGTGCACGGCGACGCCACCGCCGAGTGGTGCCTGCTCGCGCTCCTGCTCGACGCCGTGATCGTCGCCGACGGCTCCGGCGGGCGGCGGGAGATCCCGGCCGCGGAGATGTTCCACGGGTTCTACACCACCGCCGTGGAACCGGACGAGGTGGTGACGGCGGTGCGGTTCACCCGGCCGTCGCCGCGGGCCGCGCTGACCGAGTTCGCCCGCCGCCACGGCGACTTCGCGATCGTCGACGTCGCGGTCAGCCTCCACGAGGACGGGGGCCGGGTGGTGGTCGGCGGCGTCGCGCCGGCGCCCGTCCGGGTCCCGGAAGCCGAGGCCGTCCTCGCCGCCGGTGACCCCGGGCGGGACCTGTTCGCCGCGTGCGCCGACGCCGCGGCCGCCGCGGTCGACCCGCCCGGCGACGCCGCCGGCAGCAGCGCCTACCGCCGCCGGCTCACCCGGACGCTCGTCGTCCAGGCCCTGCACCAGGCGTGGGAGAAAGGAGTGACGCGATGAGCGACGGTGCTCCGCGGTTCGACGGGCGAGGCGGCCGGTGGGTCGGCGCGTCGGTGCCCCGGCGGGAGGACCCGCGGCTGCTCACCGGCCGGGGACGCTTCGTCGACGACATCCAGCCGCCCGGCACGCTGCACGCGTGTTTCGTCCGCGCCACGGTCGCGCACGCCCGGATCACCGGGATCGACCTGTCGGCCACCCTGGCG
The DNA here is from genome assembly GCF_023376025.1 of Amycolatopsis thermalba. NCBI lineage: Bacteria > Bacillati > Actinomycetota > Actinomycetes > Pseudonocardiales > Pseudonocardiaceae > Amycolatopsis > Amycolatopsis thermalba. The sequence continues at coordinate 4,438,017 of NZ_CP091196.1, read as the reverse complement.
GTCGACGGGGTCGTCGCCGCCTGGACGGCGGCCGACCTCGATCTGGGCGACATCGTCGCGTTGCTGGACCGCCCGCCCGAGGAGTTCGCGCCGACCGCGATGCCGATCCTGGCCCGGGACAAGGTGCGGTTCACCGGCGAACCGGTCGCGCTGGTCGTCGCGCGGGACCCCTACCTCGCCGAGGACGGCGCCGAACTGGCCGTCGTGGACTACGAGCCCCTCGGGGCGATCGTGTCGGAGGAGACCGCGCTCGCCGAGGGCGCGCCACTGGTGCACGAGGAAGCACCCGGCAACGTGCTGCTGGACGTGTCCATGTTCGACACCCCCGGGGTGGACGAGGCGTTCGCGGCCGCCGCGTGCGTGGTCGAGGTCGTCACCCGCAGCGGACGGCAGAACGCCCTCCCGCTGGAAACCCGCGGCGTGATCGCGTCCTGGGACGACCACGACGACCAGCTGCTGGTGCAGATGTGCACCCAGGTCCCGCACCAGGTGCGCACCGCGCTCGCCCGCTCGTTGCGCGTGCCCGAGCGGACCGTGCGGGTCACCGTCCCGGACATGGGCGGCGGGTTCGGCCAGAAGTGCGTGGTCGGGCGCGAGGAGATCGCGGTGGCGGCCGCGGCGAGGCGCCTGAACCGGCCGGTGAAGTGGATCGAGGACCGGCGCGAGGCCCTGACGGCCGGGTTCCTGGCCCGGGAGCAGCGCTACCGCACCCGGGCGGCGTTCGACGCCGGCGGGCGGATCACCGCCCTGGACGCCGACATCGTGTGCGACATGGGCGCCTACTCCTGCTACCCGTTCACCGCCGGGATCGAGCCGCTGATGGCCTCGGCGGAGATGCCCAGCGTGTACCGGGTGCCCGCCTACCGGGTCCGGGCCCGCGCCATCACCAGCAACAAGGCGCCCACCGCGCCCTACCGGGGCGTCAGCCGGCCCCAGTACGTGATGGCGATCGAGCGGGTGATGGAGCGCGCCGCGCGCGAACTCGGCCTCGATCCGCTGGAGATCCGGCGGCGGAACCTGATCACCCAGTTCCCCTACACCGGGGTCAACGCCGTCACCTACGACCCCGGCACCTACCGGGAGTCGCTGGACCTGGCCGAGGCCACGCTGCGCGACGAGGGGTGGTACGAGCTCCGGGAGACCGCGGCCGCCGAGGGCAGGCACCTCGGCATCGGCTTCTGCTGTTTCTCCGAGCGCACCGGGTACGGGTCGGGCGCCTTCGCCAAACGGAAGATGACCGTGGTGCCCGGGTTCGACATCTCCGAGATCCGGATGGACACCACCGGCTCGGTCGTCGTCACCAGCGGCACCATGAACCACGGCCAGTCCCACGAGACGACGCTCGCGCAGATCGTCGCCGACCGGCTGGGGGTGCACCTCGACCAGGTGAAGCTGCGCCAGGGCGACACCGAGCGCATCGCCTACGGGTGGGGAACCTTCGCCTCGCGGTCGGTGACCATCGGCGGCTCGGCCGTGGCGCTGGCGGCCACGCGGCTCGGTGAGCTGCTGTGCCGGATCGCGGCGCACCTGCTGGAGACCAGTCCGGACAACGTCCGCCTCGACGGTGCGGGCGGCGTCGTCCAGATCGACGACCCGGGCCGGCGCGCGTCGTTCGAGGAGATCGCCGACGTCGCCTACCTGCGCAGCCACCTGCTGCCCAAGGACGTCGAACCGACGCTGACGGCCACGGCGAGCTTCGACGTGCCCGGCGACGGCACCTTCTCCAACGCCACGCACGCCGTGGTCGTGGAGGCCGACCCGGGCACCGGCGCCATCACGATCCTGCGCTACGTGTGCGTGGAGGACTGCGGGGTGGTGATCCACCCGCAGGTCGTCGACGGGCAGTGCCGCGGCGGGATCGCCCAGGGCATCGCCGGCGCGTTGTTCGAGGAGGTCACCTACGCCGGCAACGGTGAACCGTCGGCCGCCAGCTTCATCGACTACCTCGTGCCGACCGCCACCGAGATCCCCGACATCACCGTGTCCCACCTGGAAACGCCCTGCGCGTTCACCGAGAACGGCGCGAAGGGCGCCGGCGAAGGCGGCACCATCGGCGCGCCGGCCGCGGTGCTGAACGCGATCAACGACGCGTTGCGCCACACCGGTGTCGAACTCGACACGACACCGGTGCACCCGCAGACCGTGCTCGCCGCGCTCGACGCGGCCCCGGAGCGAGAAACGAGTACCGCCTCATGACCGACCGGCACCTGATCGTCCTGACCGTCAACGGCAGCGAGCACGAGGCCGTCGTCGAGCCCCGCAAGACCCTGCTCGACGTCCTGCGCCACGACCTCGGCCTCACCGGCGCGCACGCGGGGTGCGAGCACGGCGTGTGCGGAGCCTGCACCGTCCTGGTGGACGGCGAACCGGTGCGGGCCTGCCTGGTGTTCGCCGTCCAGGCCGAGTCGGCCGACATCCGCACCGTCGAATCGCTGAGCCGGGACGGTGAGCTGTCCGACCTGCAACAGGCCTTCCGCGAGCACCACGGGCTGCAGTGCGGCTTCTGCACGCCGGGATTCCTGATGCTCGCCGAGGGATTCCTGGCCCAGCAACCGGACGCGGACCGCGCGGAGATCCGCGAAGCGGTCTCGGCGAACCTGTGCCGCTGCACCGGTTACCAGACGATCGTGGACGCCGTCGCGGCGACCGCGGCCCGCCGTCGTGACACCGAGAAGGAAGTGACCTCGTGATCCTGGAAAACCAGCTGTCCGTCCCGGCCGATCCCGGCGCGGTGTTCGCGTTGATCAACGACGTCGAGCGGGTCGCGGGCTGCCTGCCGGGCGCGACCCTGGACGGGCAGGAGAGCGACGCGTACCTGGGCCGGGTCAAGGTCAAGGTCGGCCCCATCACCGCGGCCTACTCCGGCAAGGTGCGCTTCACCGAGGTCGACACCACCGGGCGGCGGCTGCGCCTGTCGGCGCGGGGAGCGGACACCCACGGCAACGGCGACGCCGAAGCCGACGTCACGCTGATCGTCCGGGAGGCCCCCGGCGGCGCCACCATCGACCTGCGCACCGACCTGTCCCTCCGCGGCAAGCTCGCCCAGTTCGGCAAGGGCGCCATCAGTGCCGTGTCGGCCCGGTTGCTCGACCAGTTCGCCCGCAACCTCGCCGCCCAGCTGAGCGCCCAGCCGGGCGCGGGGGAGGAGCCCCGGGCCGCCGCTCCGGCGGCGCCGGTACCGGCGGACGGCGGCGAGTCGCTCGACGGGCTGGCCATGCTGCTGCCCCCGGGCGCCAAGCGGTACGCCGCCGTCGCGGCCGCCGCCGCGCTCGGGCTGTTCCAGGGCTGGCTGCTGGGCCGGATCCGCACCCAGGACAAACTGATCAAGGAGTTGCAGCGTGCCCGTCGATGACCACCGCGGCCTGCACGGCGCCGAGACCGACGCTGTCTACGACCGGGCCGGGTTCGGCGCCACCGTCCCCCGTGGACAGAGCCCGGCCCTGATCGTGGTCGACCTGACCCGCGGCTTCACCGAACCCGGTTTCCCGTCCGGAGCCGACCTCACCGCCGAAGTGACCGCGGCCGCCACGCTCGTGAGCGCGGCCCGACGCGGTGACGTCCCGGTGATCTACACCGCGATCAGCTACACCCCGGCCGAGGCCGAGGGGGACGCCGTGGCCTGGCTCCGGAAGGCGCCCGGCATGCGCGGCCTGCGCGAAGGAAGTGACGCCGTTGCGCTCGACCCCCGGCTGGACTGCCGCGACAGCGACCACCTCGTGCTGAAGAAGGGCGCTTCGGCGTTCCACGGAACCGGGCTGGCGGCGCTGCTGACCGGGCTGGGCGCGGACACCGCGCTCGTCTGCGGAGCCACCACCTCCGGGTGCGTCCGGGCGACCGCCGTGGACGCCGTCCAGTCCGGCTTCGACACCCTCGTCGTGCGCGAAGCCTGCGGCGACCGGGCCCGCGGGCCGCACGACGCGGCGCTGTTCGACCTGCAGGCCAAGTACGCCGACGTGGTCGCACTCGCCGACGCCGCGGCCTACCTCGACGCGCCGGACCGAGCCGGCAGAAAGGTGTCCTGACATGGTTCCCGAGTCCCCGTCCGCGCGCACGCTGAGCCAGCCCGCGCTCGCCGACCTCGCCGAGGTCCCGGCGACCAGCCGCTGGGTCCGGTCCGGGGCGGTGCGGCTGCACCTGCTCGACTACGGGCCGGCGGACGGCATCCCGCTGCTCGTGCTGCCCGGCATCACCAGCCCCGCGATCACGATGGACTTCGTGGCGCGCGAACTCACCGGCCTGGTGCGCCCGATCGTGCTCGACGTCCGCGGCCGCGGGCTGTCCGACAGTGCCGATACCGGGCCGGAGGGCTACGACCTGGCCACCTACGCCACTGATGTCGCTGCCGTCGCCTCCGGGTTGGGGCTGGACCGGCCGGTCCTCTTCGGACATTCGATGGGAGCGCGCATCGCGGCCGCGGCCACCGCCCGCTGCGAGGTGCGCGGCACGATCCTGGCCGACCCACCGATGAGCGGCCCCGGCCGCGGCCCCTATCCCACCACGCTGGAGGCGTTCCTCGGCCAGCTCGACCAGGCCCGCCGCGGCACCGACGCCGACGAGGTGGCGCGGTCCTGGCCCCGGTGGCCGCGCCGCGAACAGGAGCTGCGTGCCCGGTGGCTGTCGTCGTGCTCCCGCACCGCGATCGCCGCCACCCACGCCGGTTTCGAGTCGGAGGACTTCTTCGACCACTGGCCCCACGTGCCCGCCCCGGCCGTTCTGCTGTACGGCGGGGACAGCCCGGTCGTCACCGCCGCCGGCGCGGCCGAAGCCGGCCGCGCCAACCCGGCCGCCGAACTGGTCGCGATCCCGGACGCCGGGCACATGGTGTTCTGGGACCAGCCCGCACCCGCCCTCACCGCCCTGCGGGAGGCGCTGCGATCAGTTCTCGCGGTAGGCCGAGGGCCGCACGCCGACCTGGTTCAGGAACGCCGCTGACAGCGCGCCGGGACTGGCGAAGCCGCACCGCGCGGCGATGCCGGCGAGGGTGAGGGTGGTTCCGGACAGCAGCCGCTGGGCCTGCTCGATCCGCAGCCGGGTGAGGTACCGGTGGGGTGTCTCGCCGGTCGCCGCCCGGAAGACGCGGATCAGGTGGTACACGCTCAGGTGCACCTCGGCGGCGATGTCGGCCAGCGTCAGCGGCTCGGCCAGCCGGTCCCGCATGACGGCGATGGCCGCGCGGACGGCGGCGTGCTCCGGCCCCGGCGGCGGCGCGTGCCGGCCGCGCGTCACCAGGTGCGTGGCGAGGAACGCGGCAGCCGATTCGGCGTACAGATCGTCCGTGTCGCGGGCGGCGGGCAGCGCGCGGAGGAGCTGCCCGACGAGCGGATCGCCCGCGGCCAGCGCGGCGGACAGCGCTGCGAAGTCCGGCGCCGGGCCGTCCAGCTGGGCCGCGGTCCGGGCCAGGGTCGCCGACGGGATGTGCACCTGGATCGTGCGCATCGCGGAGTGCGCGCGGTAGTCGCGCACGCTGGCACGGCCGGGCACGACGAGTTCGAGGTCGCCGGGCACCCGGCGGCCTCGGACCGGTTTCCCGTCCGCGCGCGTCCGCATGTCCACGTCCCCGGCCACGTAGAGGATCAGGTGGACGTCGGACACGCCGGGCAGCCGGAGCTGCTCGACCGCCGGCGCGTGGTCGAAGCACTGCACGAGCAGCGACCGCCAGCCCGCGTCGGCCCAGCTGCAGTAGGTGCGCCGCACCGGCGCCGACGTGCCGAACCCCGCGTAGGGCGCCAGATCGAAGTCGGGCGAGTCGAACATCATCCGAACGTAGCCGAGATCCCGGCGGTGAACGAGCCGGGTACGCGGCCGACGTTCGGGCGAAACCGGGCGGTCCGGCACAACCCGGGGCGGCTTGGCGCTAGCGTGATCACGCCGAGGGCGTCCGGGAGGGGATGAGGCGATGCAGGCACCGTCGACGGTCGTGCAGCTCGCGCTGCTCGTCCTCCTCGTGCTGCCCGGCATCACCTACCAGTTCGTGCGCGAACGGCGGCGCGGGCCGGTGCCGGGGGAGCGCGACCTCGGCGAGCGGGTGCTGCGCGCGATCGTCGCCTCCATCGCCCTCGACGCCGCCTACGCGATCGTCGCCGGGCCCGCGCTCGTCCGGCTCGCCCGGGGCACCGGGCCCGGCGACTGGACCGGGTTCACCGAGCAGCCCCGTCTGGTCGGCGCGGTGGCGGTGCTGCTGTTCCTCGTCGTCCCGGCGCTCGCGGCCGGCGCGGTGTCGCTGGTGGAGCGCCGCCGCCGCGGCTCGCGGTACCTGCGCACCCCCACCGCCTGGGACCACGCCTTCCGCGACCGCGAACCGTGCTTCGTCCGCGTCCGCCTCAAGGACGGCAACTGGGCGGGCGGCTGGTACGGCCACCGCTCCTACGCCTCCTCCTACCCGCACCCGCCCGAGCTGTACCTCGAATCGGCGCGCGTGATGGGCCCGGACGGCAGCTTCGGCGCGCGCGTTCACGGCACGGCGGGCCTGCGGCTGCGGGCGGAGGACTTCGACGTGCTGGAGTTCGTCGAACCGGACCAGGGGAAGGAGAAGTGATGGACCGCGAACTCACCCCCGAAGAGGAGGAGATCGTGCGCACGAGCGTGTCGCGCGGCTACACGCCCAAGCGCGAGGTCACCGAACCCGAGGACCCGCCTGCCGGGTCCGCCGGCACCTCCCAGGCGGCCGAGGACTGACCCGTGACCGACTGGGGCGAGCGGTTCTGGGACGCCTACCGGGTGGCCCGGCACAGCCCGGACCCGGCCTCGGTCCAGACGGCCATCGAGTACGGACGCCAGGCGCTCGCGGCCGCGGGCGGCGACGAGCGCACCACCTACCTGCGGAACCTGGGCGGCCTGCTGCAGACCCGGTTCCACCAGACCGGCGACCTGAGCTACCTGCGGGAAGCCGTCGACGGCCTGCTGGAGGCGGTCCTGCTCACCGCGGACCGCCCGGCCGAGGAAGCCGCCCACGCCAACAACCTCGGCATGGTGCTGCACACCGCGTTCCAGCACAACCGCGACCCGGCCACCCTGGACGACGCGGTGTGGTGGAGCCGGCAGGCCGTCGAGGGCGCGGCGCCCGAGGACAAGGCCGACTACCAGGACAACCTCGTCGTCGCGCTGCTGACGGTGTTCACCGTGACCGGCGACGAGGACGCGTTGCGGGAAGGCATCGAGCAGGCGCGGGACGCGGCGCGCCACGCACCGGACGCCGAGATCACCGGCCGCAGCCTGCACTTCCTCGCGGTTCTGCTCCGCCGCTGGTTCTCCCACACCGGTGACCCCGCGGTGCTGCCGGAGGCCGTCGACGCGGCGCGCCGCGCCGTCGAGCTCACCCCGGCCGGCTCGGCCGACCACCTGGACCGGCTGGCGCACCTGTGTGTCCTGCTCGACGACCGCCACCGGCTCACCGGCACCCGCGACGACCTGGCCGAGCTGGTCGAAGCCCGCACCACCCTGGTCGCGATCACCCCGCCCGGCGACCCGAGGTATTCGCGGTTCTCCACGAACCTGCTGTTCACCCAGCGCGAGTGGACCGCGCTCACCGGCGAACGCCCCGAGCGCGCCGGGCACGTGGCCGACCGCGCCGGGGTGGAGGCCGAAATGTCCGGCCTGCTCGCCGCCGAGTTCGGCCGGACCCGGAACCCGGAACTGCTGGAGCGGGCCGTCCGGCACGGCCGCGCGGCGATCGCCGCCACGCCCGCCGGGCACCCGCACCGGGCCGAGCGGCTGGACCACCTCGCGGCGGCGCTGGCGCAGCGCGGCGAGGCGTTCGGCGACCGCGCCGCGCTCACCGAATCGGTGGAGCTGCAACGGGAAGCGGTCCGGTGCGCGCCGTCCGGGGACCCGCGGCGGCCCCGGTACCTGGGCAACCTCGCCGTCACGCTGAACACGCTGTTCCTCGCCACCGGCGAGCTCGCCCTGCTCACCGAGGCGATCGACGCGGCCCGCGCGGCCGCCGCCACGACCGCCGGGCACCCGGACCACCCGGTGATGCTGGCCAACCTCGCCGCGACGCTGCACCGCCGGTTCCGCGTCACCGGCGAGCTGCGGATGCTGACCGACGCGCTCGACGCCGCGCGGGAATCCGTCCGCCTCGGCGCCGGCCGCGTCGCCGGGCACGCCCGCCATCTCGGCAACCTCGCCACCATGCTGTCGGACTGGTTCGAGCGGACGGGCCGGGCGGCAGCCCTCGACGAGGCCATCCGCGTGCACCGCGCCGCCGCCGACGCGACCCCGGCCGGCCACCCCGACCGCGCGCTGCGCCTGGCGAACCTGGGCGGCGCCCTGGGCACCGCCTACGCCCGGTTCGGCGACCAGAACGCCCTGCGCGAGGCGATCGCCGCGCGGCGCGCGTCGGTGGCCGCGGCCGCCGAGGGCAGCCCGGAGCGAGCCGGTTACGTGGCCGGTCTGGCCGGGGCGTTGTGCGACTGGTCCGCGCGGCCCGGTGCGGGGGAGACGGACCCGGCGATCCTCGACGAGGCCGTCGCGCTCGCGCGTGAAGCGGTCCGGGGCCGGGAGGGCGAGGCGTTCTCGCGGACCACGACGCTGAGCACGCTCGCCGACGCGCTGCGGCTGCGGTTCCGCCGGTCCGGCGACCGCGACGCGCTCACCGAGGCGCTCGACGTCTACCGCGAGGCCGCGCTCTTCGCCGGATCACCGACGGTCCGGCGGGTGGAGGCGGCCGAGCGGTGGGGCGAGCTGGCCGCCGAGGGCGGGTTGCCCGCGACGGCGGCCGAGGGCTACGCGGTCGCGGTCGGGTTGCTGCCCCAGCTCGCCGGCCGCCGTCTGGACCGGGGCGACGCCCAGTACTGGCTGGGCCGCTTCGCCGGGCTCGCCGCCGACGCGGCCGCGTGCGCGCTGAACGCGGGCGACCCCGAGGGTGCGGTGACCGTGCTGGAGTCCGGCCGCTGCGTGCTGGCGGCCCAGGCGCTCGACAGCCGCGGCGACCTGTCCGAGCTGCGCGAGCGGGCGCCCGGGCTGGCGGCGGAGTTCGAGGCGCTGGGCGCGGAGTTCGAAACCGACACCACGCGGGACCGCCTCGCGCTCGCCGCGGAACTGGAGGCGCTGGCCGTGCGCATCCGGGAACTGCCGGGGCTGGACCGGTTCCTCCGGCCGCCGTCGCTGGACGATCTGACGGCGCAGGCGCACGAGGGCCCGGTGGTCTACGTCAACGTCAGCCGCTACCGGTGCGACGCGGTGATCCTCACCCCGGACGGCGTCCGCGCCCGGCCGCTGCCGGACCTGACCGAAGACGCGCTGCGGCAGCGGGTGCGTGCCTTCCGCGCCGCGCTGGCCGCGGAACCCGGTGAGCGGCAGGCCGCCGAGCGCACGATCCACGACACACTGGAATGGTTGTGGGACACCGTGGCCGGCCCGGTGCTGGACGCGATCGGCGTGACCGGATCGCGGATCTGGTGGGCGCCGGTCGGCGTGCTCAGCCTGCTCCCGCTGCACGCCGCCGGACACCACCGCGGCGGCGGCCCGGCGGTGATGGACCGGGTGATCTCGTCGGTCACGCCGACGGTCCGGGCGCTGGCCCACGCGCGGACGCGGCGGCGGGGGAGTGGCGAGCGGCCGCGGCTGCTCGTCGTCGCGATGCCGTCCACTCCGGACGGTGCCGACCTGCCCGGCGCGCGGGCCGAAGCGGAGTTCCTCGCCGCCCACGTCCCCGGTGCCACGGTGCTGGCCGGCGCGGACGCCACCCGCGACGCCGTTCTCGACGCGCTGCCGTCCGCCGGCTGGGTGCACTTCGCCTGCCACGGGTACAGCGATCCGGACAACCCGTCGGACAGCCACCTGGTGCTGCACGACCACGCCCGCGCCCCGCTGCGCGTGGTCGACGTGTCCCGGCTGCGCCTGCCGGACGCGCGGTTCGCCTACCTGTCCGCCTGCGACACCGCCCGCACGAGCGAAACCCTGTCCGACGAGGCGATCCACCCGGCGGCCGCGTTCCAGATCGCCGGGTTCGCCCAGGTCGTCGGCACGCTGTGGCGGGTGGAGGACGCCGTCGCGCCGGTGCTGGCGCAGTGGATCTACCGGGACCTGCTCACACCCGGAGCCGGGACGACGGCGACGGCGGTGCACCGGACGGCCCGCGCGCTGCGGGAGAAGTACCCGAACCTCCCGTCCGTGTGGGCGGCCCACGTCCACTTCGGCGCCTGATGATCTTGATACCAGCTGGGTATCGTCGGGTGCGTGGCCATGACTTTGCGCTTGACCGAGGAGCAGGAGCGCGCTCGCGATGCTCGCCGAGGCGCAGGGTGTCAGCAAGCACGAGGCGGCGGTGCGCGCGGTGGTGCTGACCGGCGCGGGCAAGGCGTTCCGCGCGGGCCAGGACCTAAGGAGCACGTCGGGCTGCTGGACTCCGCGGCGCACCGCCCGCAGGTGTCGGTGATGGGGCAGGACGCCTATCCCGGCCTGCACGAGAAGGCCGCCGTCCTCCTCGAGTCGATCGTGCGCAACCCTCCGCTGATCGACGGCAACAAGCGGCTGGGGTGGATGGCGGTCTTCGTGTTCCACGGGCTCAACGGTGCCGACCCGGAGGCCGCGGAGCATCTGGCCCGGTGGACGCGTCCCGGCGTCACCCCGCTACGCGACCCGGCCGGCTTCCGCTTCGGCGCCTGACCGCCGACAGGCGGCCGCGGCACCGCCGGCAGTCGGCTCGCCACCGACGTCGTCGCGTACGTGCCCGTCTTCCCTCTCGGGGGCATCACCCCGCTCCAGTCCTCGGTGGTCGCTGCCCGGTTGGCGGTGACTCCGGTGGCCGTGGAACCGACCTGACTTCTCCAGCGATCACCGAACATCCAGCTCATCCCTGGCACCCCGTCGACGGCACACCTGCGCTAGAACATCGGATCCCGCTGGTCATCCACCCACCGCGGAGCCCCGAAGGTGAGCCGCTATCAGTGCCCGTTCGAGGACGCGGTGCGAGCAGTAACGACGCTAGCGGCGGTGTGCAGCGGTATGCGTTCCTGTTCGATGCGCCGGTAACCGCGAAACATCGGGTCAGTGAGGCGTTCATAAACGGCGCGCTCGTCCGGCGTGAGGTGTGGCAGGGACTTGGGGCTTCCCGGTTCGAGGCGTTGGCCCCGTTGGTCTGTATTGGTGCCGTAGGGCTCGTAGGTGTCGTATGTTGTGGTGTCCATGAGGATGCTGGCGACAGGCACGCCGTCGTCGCGCCAGCCGTTGAGGATTTCGTAGCCATGCGCGTCGATGTCACCCCAGTAGTAGAGGTGCGGCGCGGCGGTGAGCCAGGGGAAGGCGGCCGCGGTCTTGCCACCGAATCCACCACCCTCGACGGCGATACCGCCGGTGATGGGCGGGAAGTGGATCGCGGTGTCTTTGTTCTCGGAGATGATGACCACGGTCGGGGCGTAAGCGGGCGTGACGCTGTCGCCGACGGTCGCGGAGTCGTGGCGACGTGCGCCCGAGGCTTGGTAGGTGGGGTCGAGGTAGCTGAAGTGGATGCGGGCGGGGTGTTTGGGCAGGAGGCCGAGGCTGTCACGTCCGGTGAGTGCGAGGATCAGCGGCTGATGGGTGTTGAGCCACTTGGAGTGGACACCGGGTATCGGGACCTGACGTGGTGTGTAGCCACTGGCGTCGTGGGCCTGGAACCAGGCGGCGACGGTGAGCAGGAGCTCGAAGTCGGTGTCCTCGTAGCGGTTGGCTGTGCGGATGACGAGGGCGGGGTCGGCGGCGGCGGGGAAGTGGGTGGTGACACGAGTCAGGTGAGCCCGCGCTTTCGCGAGTCGTCTCTCCCAGCCATCGCCGACGACAGCGGCGGCGCTGCCGACATCGACGATTTCGAGGTGCGTGGGGATGTCCTGGGTCGTGGTGTATACCCGCTTCTGCTGGGTGTGCAGCCGTACCGGACGTCCTCGGGCCCAGTCGCGCCACTGCCGGATTCGCGGCTGGTAGATGGTTTGCCAGCCGGCTTCGAGCTGGGTCTTCGTGGTCGTGCCGAGGGCGAACCGGTGTGGCCACGATGTCGTGGCGCCGGCGACGTCACCGGCCCAGGTGCGGTCGAGTCGTCGACGGATGTCGCCGAGGACGTCGGCGGGCGTTTTCATGCGGGCATCTCGGTGACGTCTGCCTGTGCGTCCGCTCGGCGTTCCGTTCGGGAAAGGGTCTTCACGGACGAGTAGCCGCGGCTGTTCTTCGCCATGTACAGAAAGTGGCTGGCGTGTGGCTCGAGCGCGGTGAACTGGCCGTACGGGGCGCCGATGATGAGCTGGAAACCGAGGCCCTTCCACGCGTCTACCGCACGGCCCGCGAACTCGCTGTCGGCTTTCACGAATCCTTCGTCGAGGAAAACGGGCGCGAATCCGGGTCGTGCGTCGGTTTCGTCGCCGAGTTGAAAGCGCAGTGCGGCGCCCACGATGAAGGCGACCAGCTCCTGGGACTCACCACCTGATTTCCCGCCGAGCGCGGCGTAGGTTGACCGCTCACGACCGTGACTGTCGTAGGAGACGGCGGTGATCTCGATGTGCTTGCGCACGTCGAGGAAGTAGTCGCGGTTGTTCTTGCCGGCGGTGTCCTTCCGGATCGCGCCCATGAACCGGCGTAGTTTCCTGTACCACTTTTGGACCTGGTCGTCGGTGAAGGCGTCGATGTCGGCTCGGGACAGAGTGTTCAGTTCCCTCTTGAACTTCTTGATGTCGTCGCGGTTCAACTCGCGCAGATCGATCTTGAGCCGGTCACGGTGGGCGCCGAACGGGAGTTGTGCGAGAATTTTGTTGACGGGTTCGAGCCGGTTGCGGATGTCGTCGATCGCGAGACCGAACGCGCCGGCGAGCGGTACGAGATCTTGTCCGGACCAGTCCGTGAGCCGTTTCGCCCATTCCTGTCGGCGTTCGTGGAGGCCGGTGGCGACGATGCTGTCCAGTATGCGCCGGAATGACGGGTAGTTCTCGATCGAGGCTGACAGGTTCGGGTCGTCCCACCGGTCCAGATACCGTTGAAACGCGGTTTCGAGTGCTTGCGTCGCCTTGTCGGCCTTGCCCAGTTCTCCCTGCTCGAGTTCGACGAGCCTCCCCTTGAGACGGCCGGCCCCAGCTCGGAACCCACTGAGGTCTCCTACGGTTGCGACCTGTGCGAACTGGGTGTCGAGATAGGCTGACTGCTCGTCGGTGAGCGTGACGGCCTGCTCGCGGTTGATGCGCTGGAGTTCCCCGACGATGTGGTCCTTCCGGTCGATGATCTCGCCAAGGTCGGCATCGAGCCTTTCGATGGTCTGCTCGGCCGCGTAGATCTTGCCTCCGGCGTCCTTCAAGCTGGTGTTGAGGGCTTCGAGTTCGGCCTGGAACGTGCGGAGGGCGTCGTCCGAGGCCAGGATGCGCTTCCTCTGCTGTTCTCGGCTGTCGATCTCACGCTGGACGCCGTCGGGATCGATGCTGCGCCACCTGGTGGAGAGGATGTGTTCGTGGGAACTCTTGTCCGCGAGGAGCGCTGTGAACTCGCGGTCGACGTCGGCTCGCCGTCTGTCGAGATCGCCGAGGACCTTCTCCAGTTCGTCGAGGCGGGTCTCGATCTCTGCCAGGCGCTCCTCCTTCGAGAACCCGATGACGTACGGCGCGTTGATCGAGCCGTGAGCGCCGGACCTTCCCCTGCGGGTTTGGCCATTCACTGTGACGCGGCGGCCCCCTCCACCCAGCCCGCCGGCATTGTCGACGCACAACGCATCGACGCCGGCGCCGGAGATGCGGTCCTGGACCCATGCGGTGAAGCGCGTGGGCTTGTAGTCCAGTTTCCCCGACACGTAGGCCGGGTCGAAATCTCTGGGTTCGTACGAAGTGAGATGCACTCCTTCGTAGTTGACCCGGTGCGGAAGGTCGAGTGGGTCGATCACACGAGAGACTCGATCGAGCTCGTCTGCGTCGATGAGGAGGACGCGGGCGAGGCCGAAGAGAGTGGTTTCGATGGCCTTCCGCCATTTCCTCTGCTCAGCCGGCACGTCGAGGAGCTCGCCGACGAACGGCAGGTCCTCCGGCGGGATACCCGTCGCGTGGGCGATCATCATCCGCGATTTGTCCAGCTTCGGATCCATGCGTCCTTCGCGGTGTGCCAGCGAGTCGCGTTCGTCGACGAGCTCGCCTTTCTCCTTGCTGGGCTCGTAGACGGCGATTTGAAGAGCGTGCCGTCGCGCATTGACGACCTCGAGTGCGGCCTCGAACCCGTCGACGAACGTGCGGGACTGCTTCTGGGTGGCGGTGAAGTCGTCCTCGTTGTCGATGGTGAGGCCGAGCCGGGCCGTCAGCTCGTCGAAGGTGGCGCGTTGGGCGGACGCGGCGTTCAAGTCGGATCCGAGCCGGTTGATCTCCGCTTCGAGACGGGCGAGCGTCGCATGTGACTCGTTCTTGCGGAGGTCGGCTTCGACATCGATCTTACGAGATGTCAGCTCGGCATGTCGCTTCTCGGCTTCACCCTTGTCCTTGACGGCTTGGGCCCGCTGGCTGCGCCTGGCGGTTTCGGCCGTTTCGAGCAGGGTGTCTTCGGTACCGAGCATCCACACAGTGAACGGCGTGTCCCCGCTTCGATGAATACCGAACGTGTCGATCAGGCGAGCCTTCTCGAGTGCTTCCTGCCGGTCCCGGTGCAGCTCGGGAATCCGGGCGAGAACCTCGGACTTCTGTCCCTCGGTCTCCATCGCGTCGTAGGCGTCTTCGAGATTCTTGAAGTGCTCGACCGCGTCGTCCGCGGCGGCGTAGGTACCCGGTAGGTCGATGACCATGGACTTGTACAGGTCGTCAACCGTGCGGACCTGGTATCCGGCCTGGATGCGCGCTAGCAGGCGGAGTGCCTTGGCGCCGTCGCCGTGGGCGCCGATACCCAGCCGCGTGAAGAACGCCTGGGAGAACGACCCGTAGGTCTCGTGCATCTTCAGGTTCGGAAATCTGCCCTCGACCGTCCGCTTGTCGAACTTGTCCTTGGCGAAAGGCTCGACCTCGGACAGGTCGATCGTGCCTTCGACGATGCACATCTTCCGGGTGAGATCGCTGTCCTTGGTAGCCGCGCGGGGAACGTGGTAGAGGCGGGCGACGGTGTAGCGATGTTCGTTGTCGTCGACGAACGTGACCGCCAGCGCCCCCCATGTCGCGGAGCTTTCTCCCCGCAGAACCTGGTCGGCCAACCCGCCACCGGTGATCCGGCTCGTATCCAGCTTGCCGCGTAGATAGGAGATGAGGCTACGCTGGTCGGCGCTTCGGGCACGTCCGACGGTCGCGTCGTTGGACGCGCCGTTGAAGGGGATGTTGGAGTCCATCATCACCGCGATGTAGGCGTCGAGCAAGGTCGACTTACCTGTCCCGGATGCGCCGGACAGCAGGGTGGTAGTCGGCGCGAAGCTGACGATGCTGTGGCCGTGGAAGCCGCCCCAGTTGATCAGCTGGAGCGTGTCGACCTTCCATTGCGTGGCCCCCTCGGTGGTGCCGGGAAGGCGGAGCAGCTGCCGCTCGGAGTGGTTAGTCGTCAACTGGATGCCTTTCCCTCGGTTTTCGCGGGAGCCGCATGGGCAGGGTCGACAGCGAGCGCGTCGTCTGCCCCGGTGCCGGGTTCGGTGCCGTTGAGCTGCATGAGCCACTCCCACAGCTCCTGGAGTTTTCGCAACGGCAGCAGGACCGCGATGACCGGAGAGATCCGTAAACGGGACGCGTCATTGGTGCGAGTGAGGACCTTCGCCCTGATCAGGCTGTCGATGGCGTTGTTGGCTTTCGACTCGTCACCCGCGCGGTTGGTCGCGTGAGCCGGCCGGAACGAGGCAATGTGCGCGATGAGTTCGTCTCGTTCGACGGTGACGTCTTCGTGCCCGGACGCTCGTTCGCTCTGGAATCGGTGCCGCAGGAACACCAGCGAAATCGTCTCCTCACGGGTGTACACCGTGTCGTGGAGAAGCGTCGGAAACTCCCGCCCGCCACCTTCGGAGGCCGCCTGCTGTTTGAACGCGACCTCGTGGTTCGGATCCACGTGGAGATCGAGGAACATGTCGTTCAACCGGGACTTGATCGGAACCGGATCCTCTCGGATGACGCGCCATTCCGCGGGATTCCGTGCCGCCGAGATGAACCGGTGCTTCAGCAGTGCGACCAAGGCGCGGCGTTGTTCGAGCGACAGACCGCCCGCGTCTCCTTCGAACAGTGCCAGCGACGATCCTTCCTGCTTTTCCTCGCCGGCGAAGCCTTCGTCGACGTCGCCGAGGAATTCGGTGTCGTCGTCGAGGAATTCGGTGTCGTCGTCGACGTGCGAGTCGAAGTCCTCGCCAGCGCCAGCCTGAAGGAAGTACGAAGCGGCGTTCTCGGCCGACCCGTCCGTGGTGTCACTCACCAGCGGATCCGTTGAGTGTGAGACCGGCGAGCGCTGCGGCTTCGGTAGGGGTGAGGGACATCCTGGGTACCAGGAAGTGACGTCGATCGCCGTTCGGGCGAATCGCTTCGAACACCTCGGTTTCGTCGTCGTCACTCATCGCGTCGATACGCGACACGAGGTGGAGGAGCCCGAGAACCTCGACGGGGCGCCGCAGTCGCTTCGGCAGTTCATTGAACAGATGTCCCACCGTGTCACTGTTGCCGGTGGTGAAGGCGTCGATCAACGCCGCCCGCAGCTCGTCAAGCGAAGGCCCGCCCTGCATTCGCAGCTCCTCGACCGTGGGTGGCTCCAGACCGTCGTCGTCGACCCGTTCCAGTGGCGGCGGGGGTTCGGCCGAGGCGGGATCCCAGAGCCGGGTACGCAGGTGGCCCACCTTCGCCACGGGCGGCAGCAGTTCGACCGGAACCGTGGCTCGCGGACCCGCGGTCTCCATCCACTTCGCCAGTTCACGCTCGATCCCTCGCAACACCCGGTCGAGCTCGCGCTCCTGGAGCACGTCGCGGTTGACGATGTGCTCCTTCAACGTCGCGGTGAGCCGCCGGCGCTGGGCGAGCACGTCCTTCATGCCCTGGCGAATGATCGTCACCGCCCCGCGGATCTCGCTGACGTCTCTCGTGTCGAGGACTTCCGCCGCCGGGTGCGCGAGGAGTGCCTGAACGTTCTCCCGCAGCTCCAGCAGGAGCGCGTCGTCGCGAAGCAGAACGAACGCTCCATCGAACGCTCGTCCCTCCGGCGTCTCCTTCACCAGCTCGTCCTGCCTCGCGAGATACTCGTCGAGGACGTCGATAACAGGGCGGTCCTCGTCGCGGAAGTCGCGAAGAATCTTGCGATGCATGTCCAGCACGGATTCCTCGACCCGTTTGAAGTCCGAGGGCAGCTGGCCGATCAGATCGATGAGGTTCGTGTACCCGTCGAGCATCCGCTCGTCCGACGCTGTAGCCGCGTCGCCGCCCGTTTCGAGGCGATCACGTTCGGCTTCCAGCTCGCGAATCTGGCTGTTCAGCCGCTCGATGCGGGCCTGAGCATCAGGCGATGCTTCCAGTGCCCACCGGCGGACCGTGTCCAGAATCGTCGTCAGCCGCGACTCCGACACGAGCACGCGGTCACGAGACAGGTTCTGCACCAGGTCGAGCGCTTCCAACGCCGACGAGGTCAGCGAATAGACAAGACTGTCATCTGCAGCGTTGTCCCGGAACAGCCACTGGTCGTTGACCCATAGGTTGCACAGTGCCCGTCCGTTCATGCTCGGCGGAACATCGATGCCGTCGCGCTGCAGCTCGGTCAGATACGTGTCGATCTGGGTGTGGAGCACGTCCGTCTGGACCGACCGGCGATC
The DNA here is from genome assembly GCF_023376025.1 of Amycolatopsis thermalba. Classification (NCBI taxonomy): domain Bacteria; kingdom Bacillati; phylum Actinomycetota; class Actinomycetes; order Pseudonocardiales; family Pseudonocardiaceae; genus Amycolatopsis; species Amycolatopsis thermalba. The sequence goes on along the minus strand of NZ_CP091196.1, from coordinate 4,420,337 downwards.
GCGGGAAAACGAACAACGGAACACCGCGACTCGGAATGCCGCCCACTTGCCGTCCAGGAGGCGCAGTGTGGGACGGGCAAGTGCGTCCTGTGCCCGTGTGAGCTCACCGAGAACCCTGCTCATGCAACCTCCCAGTCGCCCCCTCCGGCCACGGCTCGAACGATAGGCCCCATGACCGACAGTTTTCGGGCGCCGGCCCACGGGCACGTCGGTCCAGCCGACAACCCATGAGTCGTTCCGTGACTACTCAATGTTACTGATTGAGTGAGCGGCGGGACACGAACTCGGCGGGACTGCCCCGCCGCGCCGATCGGGACTGACGCTGTCGGCTTTCCTTGCGAGCTCGGCATCGTCCGCAGGGCGCGCCGCGGCGGTCACCGACACCGGGACGTGTGTATAGGGTGTGTATGGCGAGGCTGAACGTCTACGTGCCCGATGAGCTGGCCCAACGCGCCAAGGCCGTGGATCTGAACGTGTCCGCTCTGGTGCAGGCCGCGATCGCGGACGAGCTGCAACGCCGGCTACCACCGCCTGGCTGGACGCGCTGCCGTCGCCGCGGCGCACGGTTTCGCACGACGCGGCTGTCGAGGCCTTGGACGGCGCCCGGGCGGAACTGGCCGGTGCCGAGGATGAGTGACGCGCCCGCCGAGATCGCCGTCCTGGACGCTTCCGTTCTCGTGGACCTGCTGGCCGGCACCGGCTACGCGCCCGCCGCGAAGAAGCGGCTCGCGGGTACCGTTCTGCCCGCGCCGGCGCACCTGGATGCCGAGGTGCTCTCTTCGCTGAGCCGCCTGGAGCGTGTCGGGCAGCTGCCCGCGTCCGAGGTGGGCGCGGCGCTGGGTGCGCTGGCGACGATCCCCCTCACGCGGCATCCCGTCGTCGAACTCGCGGCCGGGGCCTGGGCGCGCCGTGCGGATCTGCGTCTCGCTGATGCGCTCTACGTCGAACTCGCCGGGCGGTTGCACGCCCGGGTTCTCGCCACGGATCACCGCCTCGCCCGGGCGACCTCTCTCGCCGAAGGGATCAGCCGGTGGCCCCGGCCGGGCGTCGGACGGGTCACGTGCTGCGGGCCGGGTGTCGTGGTAGTTCGGTGTTGATCGCGGTGAGTAGTTCTCCGTCGTCGGCCAGGGTGGGGTCCATCGCGGGCAGGACGCGGTGCGCGGGTTTTTCCGCGCGCGCCAAGGGGATCAGCTCCGCGGCACGCGCGTCCCGCACCTCGTGGCCGCGCAGGTACGCCAGCCACGCGGCCAGGCCGGCGACCGCGCTGTGCGGCAGCCGTCCCCGCGCCCGCTCGCGGTGCAGCACGGGGAGGATGCGGACCGGGATCTTCTGCGAGCCGTCCGCGGCGATCTGGCTCAGCAGGTGCCGGATGCCGGGCGCGGCGAACCGCTCCCGCAGCCGGTGCCGGTAGCCGGCGATCCCGGCGGGGGACAGGTACGGGGCCGCGGTGTCCCACCACGACTCGACCAGCTCGCCGAGCACCGGATCGCCCGCGGCCTCGGCGACCGTGGCGTGCCCGCGGGCCAGCCCGGTGTAGGCCAGCAGCGAGTGCGCGCCGTTGAGCAACCACAGCTTGCGTTGCTGGTACACCTCGATGTCGTCGACGAACCGCGCCCCCGCCCGCTCCCACGCCGGGCGACCGCGGGGGAAGGTGCCGGCGATCTGCCACTCGGTGAACGGTTCGGTGACCACGGGCGCGAGGTCCCGCACCCCGCTGATCTCCGCGACCCGTCGCACGTCGCGTGCCGTGGTCGCCGGGGTGATGCGGTCGACGACCGTGCCGGCGATGGCGACCTCGTCTTCCACCCACGCGGCGAACCCGGGCTCGGCGCACACCTTGCGCAGCACCGAGCGCAGCACGTCCCCGTTGCCGGCGAGGTTGTCGCACGGCACGAGCGTGATCGGGGCCCCGTTGGCGTGGAAGCGCGCCCGCAGCCCGGCCACCAGCCGGGACACCGCCGAGTCGGCACCCGGCTCGGGGACGGTGTATGCGGCCTCGGTGACCGTGAGGGTGATCAGCGCGACCTCGGGGGAGGCCACGTCCGCCAGCCACTGCCGGGTGTCCGCCCCGGCGTGCGCGCGAGTGATCGAGCCGACCGGTTCCACCCGATCACCGGAGTCCTCGCGCACGAGCAGGGAGAACAGCCCGCCCTGCCGGGTGAGCAGCTCCGGCAGTTCGGTGCTGCGGAAGGTGTAGGCGGCGATGCCCCACGCGGGATCGGCGGCGGTGTACCAGGCCTGATGCGCCCGGTGGAACGCCCCGAGTCCCAAGTGGACAGCGCGGACGGGCGCCGGTTCCCCGGCGCGAGTCAGCGTCACAGCCGGAACGCCTTGCGCGGCTGGCGGTCGTTGAGGTCGCGCAGCACGTCGTGGGCGTCGTCCTCGCTGAGCACGTGCTCGGCGACCAGGCTCGCCAGGTGCGCGGCGTCGACCCGGCGCGCGGTGTCGTGCCGGGCCGGGATCGAGCAGAAGCTCCGGGTGTCGTCGATGAACCCGGCGCTGCGGTGGAACCCGGCGGTTTCGGTGACGGCGTCCCGGAAGCGGCGCATGGCCCGCGGGGCGTCGAGGAACCACCAGGGCGCGCCGAGGTAGACCGTGGGGTAGAAACCGGCGAGCGGGGCGAGCTCCCGCGAGAACACCGTCTCGTCGAGCGTGAACACCACGGTCTGGAACACCGGATGGGTGCCGAACCGCTCCAGCATGGGCTTGAGCGCCCGCGTGAACTCGGCGCGCACCGGGATGTCGTGACCGGTGTCGGCGCCGTACCGGGCGAAGGTCGGCTCGTGGTGGTTGCGGTCGACGCCCGTGTGCAGCGCGAGGACCATCCCGTCCTCACTGGACATCCGGGCCATCTCACCGAGGAGGTGCCGCGACAACGTCCGGGCGTCCCCGGGCCCGGCCGTGCCGGCGCGCACCGCGTCGAACAACCGCGACGCCTGCGCCTCGGGCAGGAACTCCATGCGCGCGTCCGGGGCGCTGTGGTCGGTCGCGGTGGCGCCGTGTGCGCGGAAGAACTCCCGGCGCTGCTCCAGCGCGGCGATCGTGCCGCGGTAGCTGCCGGTGTCGATGCCGCTCGCCTCGGCGAGGCGGTCCAGCGCCGCCGGCCAGCCGGGGTTCGTGGCGTCGAGGTAACGGTCGGGCCGGAAGGTCGGCACCACCCGGCCCCGCCACGCCGGGTCGGCGGCGAGCGCGCGGTGGTGCCGCAGGTCGTCGGCGGGGTCGTCGGTCGTGGCGAGCACGGCGAGGTTGAACGACTCGTACAGCTCCCGGGGCCGGAAGCCGGGTTTGGCGAGCCGCTCGGACAGCTCGTCGAACAACGCGTCGGCGGTCGCCTCGGAGGGGTGCACCGTCACGCCGAGGACGTCGTGCAGCTCGGCCTCCAGCCACTGCCGGGACGCCGTGCCCAGGAAGAACCGCCAGTGGGTGCAGAAGGTGCGCCACACCTCACGAGGCGGGGCGGTACGCCCTTCCGGGTCGCGCAGGCCCAGGTCGCGCAGCGGGACGCCGTGTGCGTGCAGCAGCCTGGTCACGTAGTGGTCGGGGGTGACCAGCAGCTCGGCGGGGTTGCCGAACGGTATGTCCTGCGCCAGCAGCGCGGGGTCGACGTGCCCGTGCGGGCTGACCAACGGCAGGTCGCGCACGCTCTCGTAGAGCCTGCGGGCGATCGACCGCTCGGCGGGGTCGCTGGGCAGGAGCCGGTCCGGATGGGGTGCGAGGGCGATCCCTGTCGAGCCACGGTGCATTCCCGCAGGCTCGCCGCCGGCGCCCGCCCCGTGCAACTAGTTGCCGCCAGTTGCCACGGGCGCGGGGCCGGTCGAGCCGCGGACGACCAGGTGGGCGTCGAAGCGCTGCGTCACCTCGTGGCCGCCGCGCCCGGTGAGATCCGCGCACAGGGCGTCCACGGCGGACCGGCCCAGCTTCGCGGCCGGGCCGGCGATCGTGGTCAGCGCGGGCACCGTGAGGCCGGCGCCGAAGATGTCGTCGCAGCCGATCAGGCTGATCTGCCCGGGCAGCCGGATCCCGGCCAGCTGCAGGCGTTGCAGGGTGCCGAGCGCGATCAGGTCGTTGTAGGCGATCGCCGCCGTCGCCCCGTCGAGGATCAGCGCGTCGGCCGCCTCGTGGCCGCCCTGCTGGTTGGGCGCGAACGGGCCGAGGAACCCGGCCCGGATGCCGAGCGCGCCGGCTTCTTCCCGGGCGGCGCGCCACCGCTGCCCGTTGACCCAGGAGCTGCGCGGCCCGGACAGGTAGGCGATGCGGCGGTGGCCGAGCGCGGCGAGGTGGCGCACCGCCTTGCGCATGCCGCCCGCGGTGTCCACGACCAGGCTCGGCAGGCCGTGGATCTCCCGGTTGACCACGACCAGCGCCCGGTGCTGGGCGAGCTGGCGCACCACGTCGTCGGACAGGCGGGACGTCGCCAGGATCCCGCCGCTGGTGGCGGCGAGCAGCTGCCGGAGGTTGCGCGCCTCGACCTCGGGCGATTCGTCGCTGTCGGTCAGCGCCAGGGTGAAGTCCCGCTCGATCGCCCGCGCCTGCGCCGCCTTGATCAGCGGTGCGTAGTAGGGGTTGGCGATGTCGGTGACCACCAGCATCAGCGTGCGGCCGCGGCCCGGCGATCCGGCCCGGGCCAGCGGCCGCGGCTGGTAACCGATCGCGCGCGCGGCGGCCCGGACCCGCTCGCGGGTGGCCGCGTTGACCCGCGACGGATTGCTGAACGTCCGCGAGACGGTGGACGCGGCGACCCCGCAGTGCCGCGCCACGTCGTAGATGGTGACCCGTCCCTCGTCCACGCCCTGCCCTCCGGTGATCGTGGCAACAGCTGGCAACAAATTGTCATGCTACCGGCGGCCTCCTACCTTCGGGCGATACCTCTTGTTGCCCAGAAGGGAAGCAACGATGCTTCGACCGATCGTCAACACCTGGCGAGATCGCCGCACCCTCACCGGGCTCTGGCGCTTCGCCGTCGATCCCGGCGGAGTGGGCCGGGACCGGAAGTGGTGGCAGCAGCCGCTTCCCGGCAGCGTCGAGATGCCGGTTCCGGCCAGCTACAACGACGTGATCCCGGACCCGGCGATCCGCGAGCACGTCGGCGACGTGTGGTACCAGACCGACGTGCCGGTGCCCGCGGGCTGGGCGGGGGAGCGCGTCGTGCTGCGGTTCGACGCCGCGACCCACCGCGCGGTCGTGTGGGTGGACGACGAACGGGTCGCCGAGCACGAAGGCGGGTACACCCCGTTCGAGGCCGACGTGACCGCCCTCGTGCGGCCGGGGGAGACCAGCCGGGTCACCGTGGTCGTGGACAACCGGCTCAGCTGGGAGTCGATTCCGCCGGGGTACGTCGAGCAGACCGCGGAGGGGCCCCGGCAGCGGTACTACCACGACTTCTTCAACTACGCCGGGCTGCACCGGCCGGTGTGGCTGTACTCCACGCCGGTGACGCACGTCCGCGACGTCACCGTCCGGACCGGACTGTCGGGCACCACCGGCACGGTGGACTACGACGTGACGATCGCCGGTGACGGCGAGGTGGGGACGCGCGTGGTCCTGCGTGACGCGTCGGGCACCGAGGTCGCGAGCGGCGTCGGGACTTCCGGCACGCTCACCGTGGCCGGCGCGCACCCCTGGCGTCCCGGCGAGGGCTATCTGTACACAATGGACGTCGAACTGTGGCAGGACGGCTCGCCCGCCGACCGCTACTCGCTCGACGTCGGCATCCGCACCGTCGCGATCGAGGGCACCCGGTTCCTGATCAACGGGGAACCGTTCTACTTCACCGGGTTCGGCATGCACGAGGACCACGCGGTCCGCGGGAAGGGCCACGACGACGTGTCGATGGTCCACGACTTCGCGCTGCTGGACTGGATCGGCGCCAACTCGTTCCGGACCTCGCACTACCCCTACGCCGAGGAGATCCTCGACTACGCCGACCGCAAGGGCATCGTCGTCATCGACGAAACCGCCGCGGTGGGGCTCAACCTCGGCATCGGCGGCGGCATCCTGCAGGGTGCGCGGCAGCCGACGTTCTCCGCCGAGACGGTCTCCGACGCCGCGCGGCGCACGCACCTGCAGGCGATCCGCGAGCTGGTCGCCCGGGACAAGAACCACCCCAGCGTCGTGCTGTGGAGCATCGCCAACGAACCCGAATCGCACACCGAGGAGTCCCGGAAGTACTTCGAGCCGCTGTTCGCCGAGACGCGGCGGCTCGATCCCACCCGCCCGGTCGGCTTCGTGAACATGATGCTGTCGCCGTCGGACCAGTGCCTGGTCACCGACCTGGCCGACGTGGTGATGATCAACCGGTACTTCGGCTGGTACACCCAGACCGGCGACCTGGCCGCGGCCGAGCGCGAACTGGAAGCCGACCTGACCGCGTGGGCGGCCCGGCACCACAAGCCGATCCTCGTCACCGAGTACGGCGCGGACACCGTGGCGGGCCTGCACTCGGTCGTCCCGCAGCCGTGGACCGAGGAGTACCAGGCCGAGCTGCTGGACATGTACCACCGGGTGTTCGACCGCGTGGACGCCGTCACCGGCGAGCACGTGTGGAACTTCGCCGACTTCGCGACCTCCGCCGGTGTCTTCCGGGTGGAGGGCAACAAGAAGGGCGTGTTCACGCGCGACCGCAAACCCAAGGCGGGCGCGTTCACCCTGCGGCGCCGCTGGAGGCGGCCGTGAAACTACGCATGAGACAGCTCTTCGGGTACGCCGCCGGCGACGCGGGCAACAACCTGGCGTTCTCGATGTCGTCGATGTTCCTGCTGCTGTACTACACCGACATCGCCGGGATCCCCGCCGCCGCGGCCGGCACGATCTTCCTCGTCGTGCGGATCTGGGACGGCTTCGCCGATCTCGCCGCGGGCAGGCTGGTCGACCGGACCAGCTCCCGCTTCGGGAAGTTCCGCCCCTGGCTGCTGTACGCCTCGGTGCCACTGCTCCTGCTGAGCGTGGCCACCTTCGCCGTACCGGACTGGCCGATGACGGCCAAGATCGTCTACGCGTACCTGACCTACGCGGCGATGGGCACGGCCTACAGCCTGGTCAACATCCCCTTCGGTTCGCTCGCGGCCGCGATGACGCAGGATCCGGTCGAACGCACCAAGCTCGCCAGCGCCCGCGGGATGGGGGCGGCGGCGACGATGCTGATGCTGACCTTCGTGGTCTCGCCGCAGATCAAGGACTCGCAGAACCTGCAGCGGTCGCTGCTGCTGACCACACTCGCCTTCGTGGTCGTCGGCGCCGCCCTGTACCTGTTCACGTTCGTCACGGCCAGGGAGACGGTGCCGCGGGCCGTGGCCAAGGTCGGCTTCAAGGACAGCATGCGCACGCTGCGGCGGAACAAGCCGCTGATGATGCTGTGCGTCAGCTCGTTGTTCTTCCTGACCGCCATGTTCTCGATCCAGACGATCGGCGTGTACTACGCCCGGGACGTGCTCGGCAACCCGAGTCTCTACATCGCCATCTCCGCCCCGCAGCTGGTCCTGATGTTCGTGCTGGCGCCGCTCGTGCCGAAGCTGGTGCGCCGCTTCGGCAAGGTACCCAGTTACGTCGCCGGTGGCGTGGTGATGGTCGTCGGCGCGCTCGGTGTGCTGTTCGCGCCGGCCTCGGTCCCGTTCGTGTCGCTGGGGTTCTTCGTGCTGATCGGCGCGGGCACCGGGCTGGTCAACACGCTCATGTGGTCGCTGGAGGCGGACACCGTGGACTACGGCGAGTGGAAGACCGGCGCCCGCACGGAGGGCACGACGTACGCGGTGTTCTCGTTCGTCCGCAAGATCGGCCAGGCGCTCGGCGGCGCCGCGGCCGCGTACACGATCGCCCTCGCCGGGTATGCCGGCGGCGCGCGGGTGCAGAGCGACGGGGCGCTGTGGGGCATCCGCGCGGCCGCGGGCCTGGTGCCTGCCGCCTGCACGGTGATCGCGGTCGTGATCATGATCGGCTACCCGCTGACGGAGAAGCGGCTCCGCGAGATCACCGCCGAGGTCGTGCGGCGCCGGAACCAGTTGGTCGAGTCATGAACGGAGAACCAGTGCGTATCGAGAGCGCCGAGGTCATCGTCACCAGCCCGGGGCGGAACTTCGTCACGCTGAAGATCACGACCGCGGACGGGGTGGTCGGCTGGGGCGACGCGACGCTGAACGGCCGGGAGCTGTCGGTCGCCAGCTACCTGCGCGACCACGTCGCACCCTTGCTGATCGGCCGGGACGCCCATCGCATCGAGGACACCTGGCAGTACCTCTACCGGGGCGGCTACTGGCGGCGCGGCCCGGTCACCATGGCCGCGATCGCCGCGGTCGACACCGCGTTGTGGGACATCAAGGCCAAGGTCGCGGGCATGCCGCTGTACCAGCTGCTCGGCGGCGCCAGCCGGGACCGCTGCCTGGTCTACGGGCACGCCAGCGGGCGCGGGATCCCCGAGCTGCACGACTCGATCCGGGAGCACCTCGAACTCGGGTTCCGCGCGATCCGGATCCAGACCGGCGTGCCCGGTCTCGACTCGGTGTACGGCGTGGCGAGCAGTTCGGCCGCGTCGGTGGGCGGCTCCGGCCGGTACGACTACGAACCGGCGCGCCGTGCCGCCCTGCCCGCGGAGGAGTCCTGGGACACGCGCGCGTACCTGCGGCACGTGCCTTCGGTGTTCGAGGCGGTCCGCAACGAGTTCGGCCCCGAGCTGATCCTGCTGCACGACGCGCACCACCGGCTCACGCCCGTCCAGGCGGCGCGGCTCGGCAAGTCGCTGGAGCCCTACGACCTGTTCTGGCTGGAGGACGTGACGCCGGCCGAGAACCCCGAGGCGCTGCGCCTGGTCCGCGAGCACACCACGACCCCGCTGGCGATCGGCGAGGTGTTCAACACCGTGTGGGACTACCAGACGCTGATCCGGGAGCAGCTCATCGACTACGTCCGCTCGCCCGTCACGCACGCCGGAGGCGTCACGGGGGTGCGCCGGATCATCGACTACGCCGCGATGTACCAGGTGAAGTCCGGGATGCACGGCCCGACCGACGTGTCACCGGTGGGCCTCGCGGCGGGTGTCCACCTGGGACTGGCGGTGCACAACTTCGGGATCCAGGAGTACATGCTGCACAGCCCGGAGACGATGGCGGTGTTCGGCCCGACGTTCACCTTCGCCGACGGCGGGCTGCGCCCGGGCGAGGAGCCCGGGCTCGGCATCCACTTCGACGAGGACCTGGCGGCGAAGTACCCCTACGAGCCGGCGTACCTGCCCACGAACCGTCTCGGCGACGGCACCGTGCACGACTGGTGACCCCGGGCCGGTCCCGGCGCAGGACGAGCCGGCCGGAGTAGCGGCCGCGGCGGCCGGCCCGGCCGGCCGCCGCGACGTGGTGCGGTGGCCGGCCGGGGCGGCGGGTTCGGGGATTGCCGCCCGCCGCGCTCGCCGGGTTCGCGCGGCGTGATCGCATGGCGCCCGTCCACCACGGGCCGTCCGCTGGCGGCCCGCGGCCGTCGTCAGCGGCGCACCCGCGAGCGCAGGCCGTCCAGCAGGAGTTCGATACCCTGCTCGAAGTCGCCGGGGCCGCCGGGGTCCCGGTCGATCGCTCCGGCGCTGGCGGCCTGGAGCGCGGCCTGTTCCTCCGCCGTGTGCCCGAAGACGAGGTGCAGCAACGCGCGGGTGCCCACCTCGACGAGGTCGCCGTCCAGGCCGCCGTCCCGCAGCGCCTCCCGCAGCTGCGTCGCCGGTTCGCTGGCGCCCAGGCCGAAGGTGTGCGCCGTGGCGACCACTTCGGCGCCGTCCCGGTAGGCCAGCATCGCGTCGCGCAGTTCGGCGCAGATCTCCACCACCCGCCGGTCCCACTCGGCCGCCCGGCGTTCGCGCTTGCCGCGCGCCAGGATCTCGTCGGCGATCGCGGCCAGCAAGGTCTGCTTGTTGGGCACGTGGTGGTAGAGCGCGCTCGGCTGCAGGCCGAGTTCGGCGGCCAGCCGGCGCATGGTGAGCGATTCCAAGCCGTACTCGTCGAGGACCTCGATCGCGCGCTCGACGACATCGCGCCGGTGGTAGCGCACGCCGACTCCTCCCGTTGACCCGTTCGCGGCGCCCAGTGTACCGTCGGCGCCGCAACCGAACATCGTTCAGGTTGTAATCGAACGGTCACGCAGAGTCAGGAGAAGTGATGGGCTCCAGGTTCGAGCAGCTCGCCGACGCGGTCCTCGCCGGGGTTCCCGCCGGGCCCGGTGACGCGCTCGCCGTGCTGGCTGCCGACGACGCCGAGGTGATGTCCGTCGTCGCCGCCGCGGGCGGGCTGCGCCGCGCGCATTTCGGCAACACCGTCAAGGTGAACTACCTGGTGAACCTGAAGTCCGGCCTGTGCCCGGAGAACTGCAACTACTGTTCCCAGGCGCTCGGCTCCGCCGCGCCCATCCTCAAGTACTCCTGGCTGTCCAAAGAGGAGACGCTCAAGCAGGCCGGCGCGGGGATCGCCGGTGGCGCCGCCCGGGTGTGCCTGGTCTCCTCCGGGCGCGGACCGTCCAACCGGGACATCGACCGCGTCACCGAGATGGTCGGCGCCCTCAAGGAGGAACACCCGGACGTCGAGGTGTGCGCCTGTCTCGGCCTGCTCTCCGACGGGCAGGCCGAGCGTCTCGCCGAGGCCGGGGTGGACGCCTACAACCACAACATCAACACCGCCGAGAGCCACCACCACGCGATCGTCCAGACCCACACCTACGCCGACCGGGTGGACACCGTGACGAAGGCGAAGCACGGCGGGCTGTCCCCGTGTTCGGGCCTCATCGCCGGGCTGGGGGAGACCGACGAGCAGCTGGTCGAGGCGCTGTTCGCGCTCAGGGAGCTGAACGCCGACTCGATCCCGGTCAACTTCCTGATGCCCTTCGACGGCACCCCGCTGGCGGACACCTGGGAGCTGTCCCCGCTGCGGTGCCTGAAGATCCTGGCGATGGCCCGGTTCGTGTGCCCGGACAAGGAGATCCGCATCGCCGGTGGCCGCGAGATGCACCTGCGTTCGCTGCAGCCGCTCGCGCTGCACGTCGCCAATTCGCTCTTCCTCGGCGACTACCTCACCTCCGAGGGACAGGCGGCTCAGGCCGACTTGGAGATGATCCGGGACAACGGGTTCGTCGTGCTGGGCTCAGAAGAGGACCGGGCCCGGACCGAACCGGTGGACCCGCCGATCCGCCGCCGCGGCGCCGGCACCGGCCTCGTCCCCAACGCCTGATGTCACCCGAGGACCTGCTCGCCTTCGACCGCGAGCACCTGTGGCACCCGTACACTTCGATGACCGACCCGGCGCCGGCGCGGCTGGTCACCGGCGCGTCCGGCAGCCGGATCACCCTCGACGGCGCCGGAGACGTGGTCGACGGGATGGCGTCGTGGTGGTCGGCGATCCACGGCTACCGGCACCCGGCGCTCGACGAGGCGGCGCGCCGGCAGCTGGCGACGATGTCGCACGTGATGTTCGGCGGCCTCACCCACGAGCCCGCCGTCGAGCTGGCCGCGCGGCTGATCGGCCTGGCCCCCGCCGGGCTGGAGCACGTGTTCCTCGCCGATTCCGGGTCGGTGAGCGTCGAGGTGGCGATGAAGATGGCGCTGCAGTACCAGCGCGGCATCGGCCACCCGGAGCGGACCCGGTTCCTCACCGTCCGCGGCGGCTACCACGGCGACACCTTCGACTGCATGAGCGTGTGCGACCCCGACGGCGGGATGCACGCGATGTGGTCGGGTGTCCTGCCGGAGCAGGTGTTCGGGGACCGCCCACCCCGGAGCGAGGCGGACGTCGCCGCCTGGGCCGCGGGTTTCCGCGCGCTCGCCGCCGAGCACGCCGGCCGGCTGGCCGGGCTGATCGTGGAACCGCTGCTGCAGGGCGCCGGCGGCATGCACCCCTACCCGGCGAGCTGCCTGACCGTCTTCCGGGAGGTGGCCGACGAGCACGGGCTGGTGCTGATCTTCGACGAGATCGCCACCGGTTTCGGCCGCACCGGCACCCTCTTCGCCGCCGACGCCGCCGGGGTGGCGCCGGACGTGATGTGCGTGGGCAAGGCCCTCACCGGCGGCTACCTGTCCCTGGCCGCGACCCTGTGCACCAGCGAGGTCGCGGATGGACTGTCCGCCAGCGAGTCGGGTGTGCTCATGCACGGGCCCACCTTCATGGGCAACCCGCTGGCCTGCGCGATCGCGTCGGCCGGCCTGGATCTGCTGTCCACCGGGGACTGGCGGGGCGACGTGCGCCGGATCAACACGGGTTTGCAGGCGCTGCACGGGATCGAGGCCGCCGACGTGCGCGTGCTCGGCGCGGTCGGCGTGGTCCAGCTCGATCACCCGGTCGACGTGGACAAGGCGACCGAGGCGGCGCTGGCCGAGGGTGTGTGGCTGCGCCCGTTCCGCGACCTGATCTACACCATGCCGCCCTACGTGTGCACCGACGACGACATCGCCGCGATCTGCCGCGGCATCGCGGCCGCGGCGGCGGTCGCATGAGCTGGGCGGAGTGGTTCGCCGGGCAGCGCGCCGCGCGCGAGGCCGCCGGCCTGCAGCGCGTGCTGCGCCCGCGGGCGGCCGGGGACGAGGCGATCGACCTGGCGAACAACGACTACCTGGGACTGAGCGGCCACCCGGACGTCCGCCGCGCGGCGGGCGAGGCCGCCCTGGTCTGGGGCGCCGGCGCCGGCGCGTCCCGGCTGGTGACCGGCACGACCACCCTGCACGCCGAGCTGGAGCGCGAGCTGGCCGGGTTCACCGGCCGCGCGGCGGCGCTGGTGTTCTCGACCGGCTACCACGCCAACCTGTCGGTGGTGACCGCGCTGGCGGACCGGGACACGGTGATCGTCTCGGACGCCCACGTGCACGCCTCCCTGATCGACGCCGCGCGCCTGTCCCGGGCCGTCATCCGGGTGGTCCCGCACAACGACGTCACCGCCGTGCGGGACGCGCTCGCCGCGGCCGGGGGCAGGCGGGCGCTCGTGCTGACCGAGTCGATCTTCTCGGTCCTCGGCGACGCCGCACCGCTGGCCGAGCTCGCCGAGACCTGCGCCGCCCACGCCGCGCTGCTCGTCGTCGACGAGGCCCACGGGCTCGGCGTGGCCGGTGACGGTGGCCGCGGCCTGCTGCACGGCCTCGGCCTGCACGACCACCCGCACGTGGTGATGACCGCGACGCTGTCCAAATCGCTGGGCGCCATGGGCGGGGCGGTGCTCGGCTCCGCCGCGCTGATCGACCACCTCGTCAACCGGGCGCGCCCGTTCATCTTCGACACCGGTCTGGCGCCGGCCCCCGCCGCCGGAGCCCTGGCGGCGCTGCGCGTGCTGCGCGGGCAGCCCGGCCTGCCGTCCCGGATCCACGAGCGCGGCGCCGCACTGGCCGACCGGCTGGGCGTGCCGCGCTCGGCGGGCGCGGTGCTGTCGGTGCCGATGCCCTCCCCGCGGATCGCGCTCGCCGCCCAGGCCCGCGCCCTCGCGGCGGGAGTGCGGGTGGGCTGCTTCCGGCCGCCGTCCGTGCCGGACGGCGTCTCCCGGCTGCGCATCACGACCCACGCCGGCCTGGACGAGATGAGCTGGGAGCGTGCGGTCGGCATCGTGGCCGCGGTCGCCGCCGAGCACCGGCAACTCGTGTGACCAGAGTTAAATCAATCGCTTGACTTAGCACGCCGGGCCCGGTTAGCTGGTCACCGAGGCGAGGGCCCGGCGGAGGACGCCGGTGTCCGTTGTGGACGGCCGGTCCCCGGCTGGACCCCGCCGCCGGAAACGCCCTGGACTGGAGTTTCGCGATGACCGTTCCCGCATTCCCCATGGCGCGCGCGGCGCGGTGCCCGTTCGACCCGCCGCCCGCGGGCATCGAGCTGATGAAGCAGGGCCCGCTGGCCCGCGTGCGGCTGTGGGACGGCAGCACCCCGTGGCTGGTGACCCGCTTCGACGAGCAGCGCGCGCTGCTGGCCGATCCCCGGGTCAGCGCGGACATCACGCGCCCCGGCTACCCGAGCCCGGCGCCGGTGCAGCCGGGCGGCAGCGGGATCGGCTTCATCCTGATGGACGACCCCGACCACGCCCGCCTGCGCCGCATGGTGACCGCGCCGTTCTCGGTCAAACGCGTGCGCGCGATGGCGCCCGCGGTGCAGCAGATCGTCGACGACCTCGTCGACGACCTGCTCGCCGGGCCCAATCCGGTGGACCTGGTCGAGGCGTTCGCGCTGCCGGTGCCGTCGCTGGTGATCTGCGAACTGCTCGGCGTGCCCTACACCGACCACGAGTTCTTCCAGGACCACAGCAGGACCATCATCCGCCGGGACGCCGCGCCGGAGGAGCGGTCCGCCGCTTCGGCCGGGCTGGTGAACTACCTCGACGGGCTGATGGGGGACAAGCTCACCAGGCCGGGCGACGAGCTGCTGTCCGGGCTGGCCGAGCGCGTCACCGCCGGTGAACTGTCCAGAATGGACGCCGCGCAGATGGGCGTCCTGCTGCTGATCGCCGGTCACGAGACCACGGCCAACATGATCGCGCTGGGCACGCTGGCGCTGCTGCAGCACCCGGACCAGCTGGCGCTGCTGCGCGAGGGCGACGACGCGCTGGTGGCCTCGGCGGTCGAGGAACTGCTGCGGTACCTGAACATCACGCACAACGGCCGCCGCCGGGTGGCCCTGGAAGACATCGAGATCGGCGGGACGGTCATCCGCGCGGGCGAGGGCATCATCCTCGCCAACGACCTGGGCAACCGCGACCCGTCGGTCTTCCCGGACGGCGACCGGCTCGACATCACCCGCAACGCGCGGCGGCACGTGGCCTTCGGGTTCGGCGTGCACCAGTGCCTCGGGCAGCAGCTGGCGCGTCTGGAGCTGCAGATCGTCTACGGCACGCTGTACCGCCGCGTCCCGACGCTAGCGCTCGCCGCGGGCATCGAGGACATCCCGTTCAAGCACGACGGTTCCGTCTACGGCGTCTACGAGCTGCCGGTCACCTGGTAGCCCGGCCCAGCCCGTCCAGCAACAGATCCGCCACCGCCTTCGCCGACGGCACCGGACCGCCGGGAGCGACCGAACTGGCCGAGGAGGTGGCCACCAGCATCCGCGCCGCCGCGTGGTGGCGCGGCGTCGCCTTCGCGTGGCCGGTCACCTGGGCGCGCGGCGTAGTCCGTTCAGCAGGAGATCCGCCACTGTCTTTGCCGGCGGTGCTGGTCGGCTGGGTGTGAGGAGCCGGCCGAGGAGGTGGTCAGCAGCTTGCGCGCTGCCGTGTGGTGTCGCGGGGTGGGTTTCGCGTGGCCGGTCACCTGGTAGCCCGGCCCAGCCCGTCCAGCAACAGATCCGCCACCGCCTTCGCCGACGGCACCGGACCGCCGGGAGCGACCGAACTGGCCGAGGAGGTGGCCACCAGCATCCGCGCCGCCGCGTGGTGGCGCGGCGTCGCCTTCGCGTGGCCGGTCACCTCGGCGAGATAGCCGCTCACGGCCGCGGTGATCGTGTCGTGGATCTCGCGGGCCCGGGCCCGCAGCTCGGGGTGGTGCTCGCTCTCCCGGAACACGATCCGGTGCATCGGCGTCTGCTCGCCCAGCAGCCGCGACAGCCGCCGCCACAACTCCACCACGGCGGCGTGCGGATCGGCCGGCACCGGGGACGGGACCAGATCGGCGAGGGTCCGCGTCGACCGTTCCCGGATCAGCGCCAGCAGCAGCCCTTCCTTGGTGCCGAAGTGGTAGAAGATCAGCCCCTGCGGCACCCCGGCGGCTGTCGCCAGGCGGGCGGTCGACGTGCGGGCGTAGCCGCGTTCGGCGAACAGCTCCTCGGCCGCGGCCAGGATGCGGTCGCGGCCGGAGGAGGCGGGTCCGTCCACCGGGGTCAGAACTCGGTGACGCCGGCGTCGGGGGCGAGCTCGTGCGCGGTGACGTACTTCGACTCGTCCGAGGCCAGGAACAGCACCGTGTCGGCGACGTCCTCGGGCTCGGTGATCGCCACCGGCAGCAGGTTCGTCAGCATCCCGGCCAGCTTCGGGTCCCGCTCGAACCCCTTGGCGAACGCGGCCTGCAGTCCCTCGCCGGTCATCCCGGTGTTCACGCCCGTCGGGTGCACGCTGTTGACGCGGATGTTGTGCCGCGCCAGCTCGGTGGCGAACGCCTTCGCCATCCCGCGCACCGCCCACTTGCTCGTCGTGTAGGGCACCAGGAACGGCTGCACCTTCATCCCGGCCGCCGAGCTGATCAGGATGATCGACCCGCCGCCCCGCTCGACGAGGTGCGGCGCGCCCGCCATCACGGTGTTCCACACGCCGCGCACGTTCACGCCGATCGTGTCGTCGAAGATCTCCTCGGTCACGTCGTCCCAGGGCGCGGGCACGCAGATCCCGGCGTTGGCCACCACGATGTCCAGCCCACCCAGCTCCGCGACACCGGCGTCGACGCCCGCGCGCAGCGTTGCCAGGTCCCGCACGTCCGCCTGCACCCGGACCGCCCGCCGCCCGGTCTTCTCCACCAGGCGCACGGTCTCGTCCAGGTCGGCCGGCGTGGGGGAGGCGTAGGTGACGCTGGGCAGCTCGGCGGCGATGTCCACCACGATCACGTCGGCGCCCTCCTGCGCCAGCCGCGCCGCGTCCGCCCGGCCCTGACCCCGTGCCGCGCCGGTGATCAACGCGATCTTGCCCGCAACCCGTCCCGCCATCGTGTGAGTCTCCTCGTCTCCCGCGCCGTCGCGGGTCACCGCCGAGACTGCCCCTGAGTGAGTACTCAGTCAAGAGCCTTGACCGGCCCGGCCCGGAATGCCATTCTTCGACGGCATATCAGAGGCTCTGATGATTGGTGGTTCGATGACGCACCAGCAAGCCGTCTCCGCGCCGGGCTCCGGGACCCGCGAAGCCCGGCGAGTGGCCGTCGCCAGCTTCGTGGGCACCGCGATCGAGTGGTACGACTTCTTCCTCTACGGCGCGGCCGCCGCGCTCGTCTTCGGGCCGCAGTTCTTCCCGTCCGGCAACCCCGCCGTCAGCCAGCTCGCGTCGCTGACCACGTTCGCGGTCGGGTTCCTGGCGCGCCCGGTCGGCGGGATCGTCGCCGGCCACTTCGGCGACCGGATCGGCCGCAAGCGGATGCTCGTCATCTCGCTGCTGATCATGGGCACGGCCACCGTGCTGGTCGGGCTGCTGCCGACCTACGCCCAGATCGGGGTTGCCGCGCCGATCCTGCTCGTGGTCCTGCGCCTGGCCCAGGGGGTGGGCGTGGGCGCCGAATGGGGCGGCGCGGCGCTGATGGCCGTGGAGCACGCGCCACCGTCGCGCCGCGGGCTCTACGGCGCCGCGCCACAGCTGGGTGTCCCCGCGGGCGCGATCGCCGCGAACCTGGTGCTGCTGGTGGCCTCCACGTCCACCCGCGAGGCGTTCGTGGAGTGGGGCTGGCGGCTGGGTTTCCTGGTCAGCTTCGTGCTGGTGATCTTCGGCCTGGTGATCCGCCGCCGCCTCACCGAGAGCCCGTTGTTCGAGCAGGCGGCCCGGCAGCGCCCGGCCCGCGTGCCGCTGCTGGAGGTGCTGCGCGACCACCCGCTGGCCGTGGTGCGGTCGGTGTTCGTGACCGGCGCGTCGACCGCGATGGGCTACATCATCCTCACCTACATCCTGTCCTACGGCACCGCCGAGATCGGCTACTCGCGCAACGCGCTGCTGGTCGTCGTGATCCTCACCAGCGTGGTGCAGCTCGGCGCGATCTACGGGCTGTCCGGGCTGGCGGACCGCTTCGGGCGGCGGAAGGTGATCGCCGCGGGCGCGATCGCCCAGGCGGTGGCGGCGCTGCTGTTCTTCCTGGTGTTCGACACCGGGGTGTTCGTGCTGGCGCTGGTGGCGTGCGTGGTCGCGGTGATCACCGTGTCCGCCCAGTACGGGCCGCTGCCCGCGCTGCTGTCCGACCAGTTCCCGACCCGGATCCGCTACAGCGGCGTGTCGCTGGGCTACCAGCTGGGCAACGTGGTCGGCGGCGGCCTCGCGCCGGTGGTGGCGACCGCGATCTTCACCGCGTCCGGCAGCTCGCTGCTGGTCGGCGTGTACCTGGCCGGGATGGCTCTGCTGGCGCTGGTCGCCGTCGCGCTGACGCCGCGGGGTGACGCGTGATGCGCCGCCTCGGGATCGCGCTGCTGACCTTCGTGCTCGCCGCCGTCCTGCCCGCGGCGCCCGCGAGCGCGGCGACCCGGCTGAGCGGCACGCTGCCGGACGGCGCCACCTGGATCGCCGACGTGCCGGACGGCTGGAACGGCACGCTCGTGTTGTTCAGCCACGGTTTCCGCCCCGGCCCGGACAACCCGGCCGCGAACGCGCCGGACCCGGCAACCGCCCAGGCGCTGCTGGACCGCGGCTACGCGCTCGCCGGTTCGTCCTACGCCCACGCCGGCTGGGCGCTGGACACCGCGGTGGCCGACCAGCTCGGCACGCTCGCCGCGGTCGAGGACCGCATCGGCCCGGCACGGGAGGTCGTGGCGCTCGGGCAGTCCATGGGCGGCCTGGTGTCGGCGCTGCTCGCCGAGCGCGCGGCCGGACGCGTCGACGGTGTCCTGACCACGTGCGGCCTGGTCGGCGGCGGGATCAACCTGAACAACTACCAGCTCGACGGCGAGCACGCCCTGGCCGAGCTGCTGCTGCCCGGGCAGGATGTGCAGCTGACCGGGTTCACCACGCCCGCGCAGGCGGCCGCGACCGTCGCCGCGCTCACCACGGCGGTGCGGCGGGCGCAGGAAACCCCGGCGGGGCGGGCGCGGATCGCGCTGGCCGCGTCGCTGATGAACACGCCGATCTGGGCCGCCGGGCCGCAGCCGCCGACGGACCACGCCGCCCGGCAGCAGGCCCAGTACACGTGGCTGTTGCAGACGCTGCCGTTCGTGATCCCGTCCCGCGTCAGCATCGTCTCCGTCGCCGGCGGCGACAGCGGCTGGAACACCGGCGTGGACTACGCGCGCCTGATGCACCGGTCCGCGCGGCTGCCGCAGGTCGCGGCGCTGTACCGGGAGGCGGGCCTGGACCTGCACGCCGACCTGGGCACGCTGACCCGCGCCGCGGACATCGCGCCGGACTCCGCAGCCGTGGCGTGGATGCGGCGCACCTCGACGCCGACGGGACGGTTGCGGGTGCCGGAGCTGACCCTGCACACGATCGCCGACCAGCTCGCGCCCGTGGAGTACCAGCGGGACTACGCGCTGCGGGTGGCCGGGGCCGGGGAGAGCGCCCTGCTGCGGCAGGCCTACGTGCAGCGGGTGGGGCACTGCGCGTTCACCCCGGCCGAGTACCTGGCCGGGGTGTTCGCGGTGCAGCACCGCATCCGCACCGGCGCCTGGTCGGACGCCGCGCGGCCGGAGCGGCTGCAGGACGTGGCGTCGGCGATCGGGGACGCGGCGTTCGTGCGTTACTCGCCGCCGCCGTTCGTCAACGCGCGCTGAGCGTTGGCGTGCGAGGCGAGCATGCCGTAGCCGTCCTCCAGGCCCTGCCGGAAGGCGGCGCGGCTGCCGGCGTCCATGCCGGCCAGCATCCGGTCCTCGAGCTGGCGCACGAGCGGGGTGCACTCGTCGAGGACCTGCCGTCCGCGCTCGGTGAGGGTGGCGAGGAGGACCCGGCGGTTGGCCGGGTCCTCCGCACGCTCGATGAGCCCGTACTTCTCCAGCGTGAGGACCATGGTGTGCATGGTCTGCGGCCGGACGAACGAGCGGCGCGCCAGCTGCGCCGACGACAGGCCGTTGCGGTGCCGCAGCGCCGTCAGCGCGGTGTACTGCAGGGTGGTCAGCCCGAACGGGCGCAGCGCGTCGTCCATCAGCGAGCGGATCACCAGCTCCAGCCTCTTGACCAGGTAGAGGGTCAGCGGGGCGTCGTCGGCGTGGTGTTCGGTCACCACCCCATGCTGCCACGGTCCGGTGTGGACCTTCGCGATCAGGGCAGCAGCTTCAGCAGTTCCGCCGCGAGCGGGGCCGACGACGCCGGGTTCTGCCCGGTGACCACGGTGCGGTCGACGACCACGTGCGGGGCGAACGGCTCGCCCGTCTCGACCTTCAGGCCCGCCTCGGTCAGGCGGTCCTGCAACAGCCAGCGTGCCTTGGCGGCGTTGCCGGCCAGCTCCTCCTCGGCGTTGCTGAAGGCGGTGATCCGGTATCCGGCGAAGGCGTTGCCGCCCTCGTCGGTGGCGGCCAGCAGCGCGGCCGGGCCGTGGCAGGCCACGCCGATCGGTTTGCCGTCCCGCAGCGCCCGGGTGAGGAGGCGGCCGGAGCCGGCGTCGGACGCGAGGTCCTCCATCGGGCCGTGGCCGCCGGGCACGTAGACCGCGTCGAAGCCGTCCGGGTCGACGTCGGCCAGCGCGACCGGGTGGGCGAAGGCGGTGGCCGCGACCTCGCGCAGGTGTGCGGCGGTCTCGGCGCCGCCGGTGGCCTCGGGGGTGAGGCTGGCCTCGTCGACGGGTGGCACGACACCGCCGGGCGTGGCCACGGTGACCCGGTGGCCGGCCGCGGTGAACGTCTCGAACGGGACCACGGCCTCCTCGGCCCAGAAGCCCGTCGGGTGCTGGGTGCCGTCCGCGAACGTCCAGCGGTCGGCACCGGTCATCACGAAGAGAATGTTCGCCATGTCCTCGACGGTAGGCGCGCTGTCATCGGAAATCGAATAGAAGAGGCGATCGCTGCCATCGGTTTTCCGATACCTTGTCCGGGTGGACCTGAACCTGTTGCGCACCTTCCTCGCGGTCTACCGGTCGGGCTCGTTCACCGCGGCCGCGCCGCTGCTGGGGCTGTCCCAGCCGACGGTGACCGCGCAGGTGCGCACGCTCGAACAGCAGCTGGGCCGCGCGTTGTTCACCCGTGTCCCGCGCGGCGCCGAGCCGACCCACCTGGCGCACGAGCTGGCGGGGCGCGTCGCGGGGCCGGTCGACGCGCTGGCCGCCGTCGCCGGGACGGACATCGTCCACTCCGGACCGCCGGAGCCGGTGTACCTGGCCGGGCCGGCCGAGCTGCTGTGCGTGCGCGTGATGCCCGCGCTGGCACCGCTGGTCGCCGGGGGAGTGCGGCTGCGCGTGGCGACCGGGCTGACCGATCCGCTGCTGGAGCAGTTGCGGGCCGGCCACCACGACCTGGTGGTCTCGACCCGCCGTCCCCGCGGCCGCGCGCTGGTGGCCTACCCGTTGATGGACGAGGACTACGTGCTCGTCGCGGCGCCGTCGTGGGCGGCGCGGGCCGGTGACGACGTCTGCGGCGCGACGGCGGGCATGCCGCTGGTGACCTACGCCGAGGACCTGCCGATCGCGCGCCGGTACTGGCGGGACGTCTTCGGCAAGCGGCTGACCGCCGAGGCGGCGGTGACGATGCCCGACCTGCGCGGGGTGGTGGCCGCGGTGACCGCCGGCGCCGGGTACAGCGTGCTGCCGAGGTACCTGTGCGCCGCCGAGCTGGCCTCCGGCACCCTGGTCCCGCTGCACGAGCCGGAGGAGGCCCCGATCAACACGGTGTTCCTGGTGCAGCGGCCGGGCGCCGGGGCGAACCCCGCGGTGGAGCACGTGCGGGACCTCCTGCTGCGCGAGGCCCGCACGTGGTAGCTCGGTAGCCGGTGGCGCATCCCGCGCCGCCAGGGACAGCTCGGTGAGGGCGAAGACGTCGCCGACTGCCGGGCCACGGCCGGGTCCTCCTCGGGGCGGGGCGCGTTGCGGGTGCGCCGCAGGAAGAACTGCGCACCGACGCGATCGAGCCGTTCTCCAGCAGTTTCGGCGTGGTGAGGACAGTCAGCAGCGCGATGGCCGCCGCCTGGATGGCCAGGCGGAGGAGGCCCTCCCAGCCGGACCGGAGGGTCGCGGCCGCCACGACCACGGCGACCACCGTCGCGCAGGCGCTCACCGTGATCACGGTGCTCCGGCGCCGGTACCACGGCGGCAGCGGCCCCGCCTCGCCGGTCCACCGCACGGTTACCGCTGTTCTACTTCGGATTGGGCACCGAACGGCCTCGAAACGGTCACCGAGCGCGATCGGGGGTGATCTTGCTCCTCCGTTCGGGGTAGCGTGCGCCTGCTCGTCGCGCCGGCCGTGGGATCGGCGCGCGCCCTCTCCCGACCCCCTGGAGTTCGCACGATGACGCTCATCCGACGCCGGTCGCTGCGCGCGGCCGTCGCCGGGGCCCTGCTGGCCACCGGTTTCGTTCTCGGCACCGCGACGGCCCACGCGGCCGCCGAGGACCCCCGCGCCACGCGGCACGACGGCAACGCCAGCACCTGCGCCGGCGCCAAACTCGCCGGCACCACCCTCACCGCGCCGGGCGACTACACCTTCACCCGCGGCAAGCTCGACGACGACCAGTACCTCGACATCGTCTCCGTGTCGCCGGACATCACGGTGACCGGCATCGTCGTCAAAGGCGGCAACGCCTACAACGTCTACGAGCCGGGCAAGCTCGGCCTCTCGAACACCCCGCCGTGGACGGACCTGCGCGCCCCCGCGACCGGCAAGAACGACAACATCCCGCAGCTGAGCCACTGGTTCGTCTGCGGCATCGGGAAAACCACCACCAGCACCAGCACCTCGGCGGCCAGGACCAGCACCACGACGACCGCCCCGGCCACGTCCACCAGCGCGGTCAGCACCAGCACCCCGTCGCGGTCCACCGCCGGGACCACCGCCAGCAGCTCCCCGGCCGGCGCCGCCGCCGTGGCGGCCACCAGCGAAACCCCGAAGGCCACCGCGCGCGACGCCTCCGACCTGGCGCACACCGGCTTCGACGGCGGCTGGCTGATCGGCCTCGGCGCGGCCCTCGTCCTCGGCGGCGCGGCGCTGGTGTTCCTGGTGCGCGCCCGCCGCAAGGCCTGATCACCCGCCCGGCAGACTGGTCGCCGTGGAGGTGATCGGTCTGCCGGGCGGCATGAGCTGGGAGTCCTCTGTGGAGTACTACCGGCTGGCCGACGAGCGGGTGCGGGCGCCGAGCTGGCCCGGGCGGCGCGGGCGCTGGAGGCGGCGGGCGCGGACGTCGTCGTGTTGTGCACCAACACCATGCACAAGGTCGCCGGGACGATCGCGGACGCGGTCGGAATCCCGATGCTGCACCTGGCCGACGCCACCGCCGCCGCGATCACCGACGCCGGCCGTCGGCCTGCTGGGCACGCGGTTCACCATGGAGCAGCCGTTCTACCGCGATCGCCGCGCCGCGCACGGGCTCGACGTGCTGGTGCCCGAAGCGGCCGACCGCGACCTGGTGCCCCGGATCATCTACGACGAGCTGGTCCGGGGCGTGACGCGGGAGGAGTCCCGCGCGGCCTGCCGCGGCGTGATCGAACGGCTGGTGACGGCCGGTGCCGAGGGCGTCGTGTACGGCTGCACCGAGTTCGAACTGCTGGTCGGCGAGGCCGACAGTGCCGTGCCGGTGTTCCCCACCACGCGCCTGCACGCCGAGGCCGCGGCCGACTTCGCGCTGGGCGTCCGCCCGCTGCCCGCCGCGCCGGTCGGCTGATCCCCGCGCGGTCGGCGTCCGGTCGGCCAAACCCGGGCGGGCGAGCGGCGGCGGGTCAGGGCTGGGGCGCGGTGCCGCCGAGGTGGGCGGGCAGCCACCAGAGGTCGTCCGGGCCGGCGGGCTTTTCCGGGTACTCCGCCTGGGCCCGGTCGAGCAGCAGGCTCATCCGGTCACGCAGCTCGCGGGTGACGGCGTCGGCGTCGTCGGCCGGGCCGGGGCGCAGCGGCTCGTCCATCAGGATCGAGATCGGCACGTGCCGCTGGGTGAGCCGGCGCGGCCGGCCCTTCGTCCACAGCCGCTGCGAGCCCCACACGGCCATCGGGATCAGCGGCACCCCGGCCTGGGCCGCCATCCGCGCCGCGCCCGACTTGACCTCCTCGACCGTGAACGACGGGCTGATCGTGGCTTCCGGGAACACGCCCACGACCTCGCCGCCGCGCAGCCGGGCGACCGCCTCGTCGTAGGCGCCGCGCCCGGCCGCGCGATCGACCGGGATGTGGCCCATGCCGCGCATCAGCGGGCCGGAGATCCGGTGGTCGAAGACCTCCTTCTTCGCCATGAACCGCACCAGCCGCTTCGCCGGCTGCGCGCCCAGGCCGCAGAAGATGAAGTCCAGGTAGGAGACGTGGTTGCAGGCGATGACCGCGCCACCGCGGGCGGGGATGTGCTCGCTGCCCTCGACGCGCAGTTTCAGGTCGAGGACCCGGAACATGGTCTTCGCGAACAGGACGACGGGTGGGTACACGAGCTCTGCCATCCCGTCAGGTTACGGGACCGTAGGTTACTTCTCCGTAGGGTCGCGATGTGACGTTCGTCCGGTTCGCCGGAGGCTCAGGAAGCCGCCTTCGCCCGTGCCGCCTCGACGCGCTCGGCGTGGCTCGGCGGGTTCGCCGGCACGTGCGCGGGCCGCTTGGCCTCCATCTCCTTGCGCAGCACCGGGACGACCTCCTCGGCGAGCAGGTCGATCTGCTCCAGCACGGTCTTCAGCGGCAGGCCCGCGTGGTCGATGAGGAACAGCTGGCGCTGGTAGTCGCCGACGTCCTCGCGCATCGCCGCGTACCGGTCGATCACCTGCTGCGGGCTGCCGACCGTCAGCGGGGTCGTCGCGGTGAAGTCCTCCATCGACGGGCCGTGGCCGTAGACCGGGGCGTTGTCGAAGTAGGGGCGGAACTCGTTCCACGCGTCCTGGGAGTTCCTGCGCATGAAGACCTGCCCGCCGAGCCCGACGATCGCGGTGTCGGCCGGGCCGTGGCCGTAGTGCTCGAACCGCTGCCGGTAGAAGTGCACCATCTTCTTCGTGTGGGACATCGGCCAGAAGATGTTGTTGTGGAAGAAGCCGTCGCCGTAGTAGGCGGCCTGCTCGGCGATCTCCGGGCTGCGGATCGAGCCGTGCCAGACGAACGGCGGAACCCCGTCGAGCGGACGCGGGGTGGCGGTGAAGCCGCGCAGGGGGGTGCGGAAGTTGCCCTCCCAGTCGACGACGTCCTCCTCCCACAGGCGGCGCAGCAGGGCGTAGTTCTCGATCGCGAGCGGGATGCCCTGCCGGATGTCCTGGCCGAACCACGGGTAGACCGGCCCGGTGTTGCCACGGCCCATCATCAGGTCCATCCGGCCGCCCGAGATGACCTGCAGCATCGCGTAGTCCTCGGCGATCTTCACCGGGTCGTTGGTGGTGATCAGCGTCGTCGAGGTGGACAGGATGATGTTCTTGGTCACCCCGGCCAGGTAGCCGAGCAGGGTGGTGGGGGAGGACGCGACGAACGGCGGGTTGTGGTGCTCGCCGGTGGCGAAGACGTCGAGCCCGGCCTGGTCGGCGTGCTGGGCGATGGTCAGCATCGACCGCACGCGCTGGGTGTCGTCCGGAGTTTGGCCGGTCGTCGGATCCGTGGTCACGTCGCTGACGGAGAAGATCCCGAACTGCATGACAGCCTCCTGCTGATCTGGTGTCCCCGGCCGGTAGAACGTCTCGCGCGGAAGAATATTCCGGGCGAGATTATCCGCCGGTCCAGCGGCGGTGGGCCTCCGGGTCGACGTTGCCGCCGCACACGATGGTGACCACGTGCCGCCCGGCGAAGCGCTCGCGGTCTTCCAGGATGGCCGCCACGCCCAGCGCGGCCGACGGTTCGACGACCAGGCCGGCGTGGTCGAGCAGCATCCGCATCCCGGCGATGATCGACTCCTCCCGGACCAGGACGGCGTCGTCGGCGACCCGGAGGAGGTCGTCGAGCACCGCGGGAATGGGGCACCGCCCGGCGACGCCGTCGGCGATCGTGTCGGTGGCATCGGTGGTGACCACGCGCCGCTCGCGCCAGGACAGCGTCATCGCCGGTGCGCCCAGCGGCTGGACGCAGATCACCTCGGCGCCGGGCAGGCAGTCCTTCACGACGTGACCCACCCCGGTCGCCATCGCGCCACCGCCGAGAGCGATCAGCACGGCGTCGAACGGCGGCGCGGCGTCCACCAGTTCCAGGCCGATGGTCGCCGCGCCCTCGCACGTCTCGATGTCGAGGCTGTCCTCGACCAGCCGGATCCCGTCGTGCCGCGCGATGTCCGCCGCCCGCTCGCGGGCCAGCTCGAAGTCGCCGTCCACCAGCTCCAGCCGGGCGTCCAGGGCGCGGATGCGGTCGAGCTTGGTCACCGGCGCAAAGCGGGACGCCACGACGGTGACGTCGAGCCCCCGGTTGCGGCCGGACCAGGCCAGTGCCTGGCCGAGGTTCCCCGCGCTGGCGCACACCACGGCATCCGCGCCGGGCGCGCTCGCGATCACCTCGGTGCCGCGGCCCTTGAAGCTGCGCACCGGGTTCGCCGTCTCCAGCTTGATGCTGACCGCGCAACCGAGGCCGGGTTCCAGCGCCACGCAGCGGTAGAGCGGGGAGCCGAGGAACAGCGGGTCGATCACCTGGCGGGCGGCCCGGATCCGGGCCGTGTCGAGACGCGTCGTCAGCATGCCCCCACCCTGGCGCGCGCCCGGCGGCCAGGTCCAGCAGTGTCCCACCCGTGGTGAGGGGCCGCGGCGTGGATACTCGTGCGATGAGCCCGGGCACGCTGCCTCGCCGGATCGGCCGCCGTGACGTGGCCGCGTTCGCGCGCGGCTGCGCGGTGCTCGGCTGCGGCGGCGGGGGCGGGGTGACGCTCGCCGAGCGGCTCGCGCGCGACGCGGTCGAGCGGTCCGGCCCGGTCCGCGTGGTGGATCTCGACGAGCTGCCACCCGATGCGCTCGTCATGCCGTGCGGCATGCTCGGCTCCCCGCTGGTGTTCGAGGAGCGCCTGCCCACCGGGGACGAACCGGCCGAGCTGGCCGCCGCCGTGCGGGACGTCCACGGACGGCCGGTCGACGCGCTGATGCCCTTCCAGCTCGCCGGCGCGAACGGGCTGATTCCCCTGGCCTGGGCCGCCGTGCTGGGACTGCCGCTGGCCGACGCCGACGGCACCGGGCGCCCGATGCCGAACATGGCCACCGTGATGGGCCTGGCCGGGGTGCCGCCGACGCCCGCGTTCGTGGTCGACGGCGCCGGCCAGAGCATCACGATCCGGGCCCGCACCCGGGAACGGTTCGTGACCACCGCGTTCGGTGTGCTCGCCGGGGTCGGCGGTCTCGGCGCGTTCGCGTTCGAGCTGATGGAGGCGGCGGTGGCCCGGCGGGCCGCGCTCCGCGGCACGGTGTCCCGGGCGCTCGCCATCGGCCGCGCCGCGCTCGGCAGGGCCGGGAGCGTCGAATCCGCGCTCGGCGGTGGTCGTGTCCTGGTCCGCGGCCACGTGCGGCACCTCCGGCACCACGGACCCGAGCAGCGCACCGGTGGTTCGCTGATGATCGACAGCGCGGACGGGGACCGGTCGCTGCGCGTCGAGTTCCAGGAGGAGTTCCTGCTGGCGCTCGACGGCGGCCGGGTCGTGGCCGCCACTCCGGACACCATCGTCCTGTTCGCCACGGAAACCCGCCGTCCGCTGCTGATCGACGAGCTGCGCGAGGACCTGCTGGTGACGGCGATCGCCGCGGACGGGCCCGCGGCCTGGCGGACACCGGAGGGCCTCGCGCTCGCCGGGCCGGCCGCCTTCGGGTTCGATCTCGCCGGGGAGGCGCCGCGATGACGACCGGGCCGGTGCGGGTGGCCGTCGCCCTGGGCAACCAGCGGACCGAAGCCGCGGCGGTCACGCCGGACGGCCACCCGGTCGCGGCCGTCGAGACCGCCGCCACGGGATCGGCGGCGGCGGACGTGGACGCGGCGCTGGCCCGGTTGCTGGCCGCCGGGCCGGTCCGGCCCGGTGCGGTGGCGGCCGTCGTGGTCGCGGGGAACTGGGCGGCGACGGGATTGCACCGGCTCGGCGAGCTGAGCCCCGTCCTGGCCGTGCGGCTGGCGGCCTCGCCACGATCGGCCTTCCCGCCGCTGGCCGGCTGGCCGGAGGCGCTGCGGACCGCCGTCTCGGCCGGCGAGGTGATCGTCTCCGGCGGGCGCACCGTCGACGGCAGCGCGCCGGAACCGCTCGACCGGACGGGGTTGCGCGACGCCCTGGCACACGCGGGCGCCACGGCGGCGGCGGTATCGGTCACCGGCACGTTCTCCGGGGTTTCGGATGCGGACGAGCGGGCGGCCGAGCGGATCATCGAGACCGCGCTGCCCGGGCTTCCGGTGGTGCTGAGCCACCACTTCGGCGTCCTGGGACTGCTGGAACGCGAGAACACCGCGGTGCTGAACGCCGCGCTGACCGGGGTGGGGCGCCGCGTGACGGACGCGGTGGCCGCGGCCTCGCGCGAGCGGGGCGTGCACGCTCCCTGTTTCGTGGTGCGCACCGACGGGACACTCATGCTCGCCGAACACGCGGCCCGCTTCCCGCTGCTGACCCACGCCGGCTGCGACGCGGCCTGGCTGCGCGGCGGCGCCCTGCTGACCGGCGTGGCCGAGGCGTTCGTCTGCCGGGTCACGCGCGGCGGGGTGGCGGTCGGCGTGGTGCGCGCCGGCCGTCCGCGCCTGACCCCGGGACGACGCATGATCGCCGGGGTGCCGACGACCGTGGCGGTCCCGCAGGTGGTCACGGCCCGCGCCGCCACCGGGTCCCGGTTCCTGCGGGCGATCGAGCCGATGCGGGACCGCGGGGCGCCCGACCAGCTGGTGGTGGTCGGTCCGCCCGATGACCTCCCGGCCGGCCTGCCCGGCTTCGATGACGTGCTGCGCCCCCGGCAGGGTGAGTTCGCCGCGGCCCTCGGCGCGGCGCTGGCGCCGGTCGGCGCCACCGCCGAGGCCATCCTGCCCCGCGGCACCCCGGCCGGTGAGCGGCGCGCCACGCTCACCCGGCGGGCCGTCGAGCGAGCGGTGGGCCACGGCGCCGACCCGGACGCGATCTCGGTCGTCGAGGTGAGCGAGCTGCCGTTGCCCTACCTGCCGGACAGCCCGGTCCGGGTCCGGGCACGCGTCGAAGGACCGCCTCAGCTGCGCGTGCGGCCTTCCTGAAGCAGCCGGATCCGGCAGGCCAGCTGGAGCATCATCCACTGGTCCGGGTCGTCGAGGTCGACGTCCAGCATCGCGAGGATCCGCTGGATCCGGTACGACAGCGAGTTGCGGTGCAGGTGCAGCGCCTCGGCCGCGTGCAGCAGCGACCCGTGGTGGTCGAGGTAGGCGGCCAGGGTGCGCACCGCCGTCGCGCACCGCTCCGGATCCAGCCGGTCCAGCGGAGCGAGCAGGGTCCGGCTGATGTCCCGGCCGCTCGCCGACGCCGACCACTCGGCCAGGAACCGGTTGGTGCCCAGGGAATCGAACGCCACGACCGGATCCTCCCGGGCGGCCAGCGCCCCCCGCGCCTCCGCCACCGAGCGCCGCATCCCCTCCGGGCCGGGATGCGCGCTGCCCACGCCGGCCCGCGCCGGGATGCCCAGATCGGCCGCGCCCGCCACGATCTCCCTGGCGACGGCGGTGACCGCGGGGACCGCGCCGAGCCCGGGATCGGTGGGGTCGATCCGCACGAAGAGCTGCGCGGCCCCGCTGCGCGCCCGCTGCCACACGCCCCCGGCGTCGCGCGCGACTTCCAAGGCGACGCGCCGGACCTCGGTGGCCCGGTCGAACCGTGCGCTCTCCCGCAGGTCGTCCGCGCCGGGGTCACCGGTGTCCAGCAGCAGCGCCGTGTACCAGCCGTCGATGTCGATGCCGAGGGCACGCGCCCGGTCGAGCAACCGTTCGGCGCCGGCCCGTTCGGCGGACAGCAGTTCGGTCAGCAGCTCGGCACGGCGCTGCTCGGGCGCCTCCTCGGCGCGCCGGGTGCGCCGGACGACCTCGCCGACGGCCGCGGCGCACAGCGCGAGCACCAGCTCCTGCGCCATGTCGTCCGCGCGGTCGCCCGTCCGGGCGGCGCTCAGCGCTCCTTCCTCGCGGCCGTCGACCAGCACCGGGGCCGTCAGTTCGCCCGGTCCCGGCGGGCGGTACGCGACGGGTCCGGCGATCGTCCCCGCCGCGGCGAGGAGATCGTCCAGTGAGGCGCCCTCCGCGAGCAGGCCGCACAGCCGCGTCAGCCCGTGGTGGGCCCGCTCGAGCGCGGCCGCGGCGCCGGTGGTGAGCCTGCGGTCCACCGCCACCACCAGCTCGGCCGGCGAGGTCCGCGCATCGGCGTGCAGCACCACGACCGGGCCGGACACCGCGATCGCGGACGCCGAGGGCTCGATCACGGGCGGTTCCGCGGTCAGCAGGACCACCGCCGCCACCGCGTGCTCGGCCGCCACGCGGAGCGCCACGTCGAGCCGGTAACCGGTCAGATCCGCCGACGCGCGGGCGGTCAGGATCACCACCGTGCCCGCGCCGGCACCCGCGATCCCGGTGACGTCCTCGGCGATCGACACCCCGGTGACCGGCACCCCGGACACCTCGCCGCCGGGTGCCAGCCGGGTCACCAGCCCGGCCAGATGGGGGTCGCGCAGCACTTCGCCGACCGTCGTCATCCCTCCATGATGCTGTGCGTTGTGCACGAACGCGACCACAAAACCGTGCGATCGACCCGAAGACGGCCGGGTTCCGGCTTCACATACTGGGCGCACATCGGACGAAGGGAGTCCCAGTGCCTGCACCAAGCAAGACACCTGGAACCCGCGTGGCCGTCGACGTCGGCGGGACGTTCATCGATTTCGTCATGCTCGACGAGGCCAGTGGCGAGCTGGTGATCGAAAAGCAGCCGTCGACGTCGTCGAAGCTGGTGGAGGAGTTCCTCACCGGCCTCGGCAGGCTGCCGGTCGGCATCGGCGCGATCGAGCGGATCTTCCACGGCACCACGGTCGCGATCAACACCATCCTGCAGGAGCGCGGGGTGGCGGTCGGCCTCATCACCACCGGCGGCTTCCGCGACGTGCTCGCGCTGGCCCGCGGCGGGCGCCCGGAGATCTACAACCTGTGCTACGAACCCGTGCGTTCGCTGGTGCCCCGCGACATGCGGGCGGAGGTCCGGGAGCGGATCGCCGGGGACGGCACGATCATCGAGCCGCTCGACGAAGCCGGGGTGCTCGCGGCCGCCGGCCTGCTCGTGGGACGCGGCGCCGAGGCGATCGCGATCTGCTTCCTGCACTCCTACGCCAACCAGGAGCACGAGCGGCGGGCGGCGGAGCTGGTGCGGGAGGCGCACCCCGGCGTCGCGGTGACCGCCTCCAGCGAGCTGATCACCGAGTGGCGCGAGTACGAGCGGACGTCCACGACCGTGCTCAACACCTACGTCCAGCCCGGGTTCGAGCGCTACATCGGCGACCTGGTCCGGAACCTGCGGTCGCACGGCTACGACCGGCCGGTCGCGCTCATGCAGTCCAACGGCGGCGTGATCGCCGAGCACCTCGCCGCGCGCAAGCCGATCCGGACGCTGGAGTCCGGGCCCGCCGGCGGGGTGATCGGCGCGGCGGCGCTGGCCGCGCGGCTGGGCCACCGGGACGTCATCTGCGCGGACGTCGGCGGCACCAGCTACGACGTCGCCCTCATCGAAGGCGGGCAGATCCTCGAGCGGTCCGAGACGGCGGTGGCCGGGCGCCCGATCCTCGGCCCGACCATCGACATCGTGTCCATCGGCGCCGGGGGCGGGTCGATCGCCTGGATCGACCACCGCGGCGTGCTGCAGGTGGGACCGCGCAGCGCCGGGGCCCATCCGGGGCCGGCCGCCTTCGGGCTCGGCGGCACCGAACCGACCGTCACCGACGCCCACCTGCTGCTCGGCCGGATCGATCCGGAGCGCTTCCTCGGTTCCCGGATGCGGCTCTCGGTGGATGCCGCGGCCGCGGCGATGAGGTCGAAGATCGCCGGGCCCCTCGGCCTGTCGGTGGAAGAGGCCGCCGCGGGCACGCTGGCCATCGCGGAGACGAGCATGACCTACGCCATCCGCGCGATCACCGTGGAACGCGGTCTCGACCCGCGCGACTTCGTCATGTACTCCTACGGTGGCGGTGGTGGCCTGTTCGCGGCGGCGGTGGCCGGCCACTGCGAGGTCGGCAAGGTCGTCATCCCCCGGGCGCCGGCGAACTTCTCGGCGTGGGGCATCCTCAGCTCCGACTACCGGGAAGACGCGGTGCTGACGCGGGTGCTGCCGTGGGAGGAGACCCGCCGCGCCGAGGTCGTCAAGATCCTCACCTCGCTCGCCGATCAGGCCGCCGACCAGGTGGCGCAGTACGGGTTCACCGGCGACTCCCTGATCACCACGTTCCAGCTCGACATGCGCTACGCGGGCCAGGACGCCACCATCCCGGTGCCGGTGGAGCGGGAGTGGCTGGACTCCGGCGACGCGCTGCTGCCCCGGGTGCGCGAGAGCTTCGTCGGCGCCCACCGCCGGCTGTACGGCCACGGCGCGGCGGACGCGGATCTGGAACTCGTGCACTGCCGGGCCCGGGTCGTGGGGCCGGTGACCAAACCGGACTGGCCGGTGTGGACCCCACGGGAACCGGCGCAACCACGCGAGATCCGTCCCGTGTACTTCGGGCAGGGCTTCACCGACACCGCGATCTACGAGCGCGACGCCCTCGCCACCGGCCAGCGCGTGCCGGGACCGGCCATCGTCGAGGAATGGACCACGACCACCGTCGTGCCGCCCGGCTGGACGCTCGAAATCGACGACCTCGGAACCATGATCATCACGCGAACGGAGGACCAGCCGTGACCGGGCCGGACCGCATCGACGTCGTCACCGCCGAGATCATCCGCAACGGAATGACCTCCGCGGCGCTGGAAATGGCCAGAACCCTGCGGCTGACCGCGTACAACCCGTTGCTGTTCGAATCGCAGGACTTCGGGCTCGGCATCGTCTCGCCGGAGGGCGAGATGTGGGGCGAGGCGCCCGGTGTCGCGGCCTTCATCGGCTGCCTCGGGGACACCATCCGCACCGGTGTCGCCGGCCTCGGCCTCGACGCGTTCGGCGAGGGTGACGTGTTCATCGTCAACGATCCCTACCTCAGCGGGACGCACATCTCCGACACGACCATCTACCGCCCGGTCTTCCACGCGGGCCGGCTCGTCGCGTTCTCCTCGGCCACCGCGCACTGGGCCGACATCGGCGGCAAGGAGCCGGGCGGCTGGTGCCGCGACTCGACGAGCATCTACCAGGAGGGCATCTGCTTCACCCACCTCAAGCTGGTGTCGGGCGGCGAACGGAACGCCGAGCTGTTCAAGCTGATCGCCGCGAACGTCCGGTTCCCCGGCCTGGTGATGGGTGACCTGGAAGCCAAACTGGCCGCCACCCGCCAGGGCGCGCTGCGCGTGCAGGCCCTGTGCGAGAAGTACGGCGCCGACGTGGTCGCCGCGTCGATGGCGTTCGTCATCGAGCGCACCGACGCCGCCGTCCGCCGGAAGATCGCGGAGATCCCGGACGGTGAGTACGGGGCGGCCATGTGCCTGGACTCCGACGGTGTGGTGGAGAACGACCCGGTCCGGCTCGCGGTGAACCTCCGCGTGGACGGCGATCGCATGACCGCGTCGTTCGAGGGCACCAGCCCGGCCCGGACCGGCCCGGTCAACCTCAACCCGATCGTCGCCGGGAGCGCGGTGCGGATCGCGCTCAAGGCACTGACCATGCCGACCGACCCGACGAACGCGGGCCACTTCCGGGCGCTGGACTTCGACCTCACCCCGGGCACGGCGCTGACCGCGGAGCGCCCGGCGCCGTGCGATTCCTACGGGTACTCGGTGGTCACCGTCGTCGAGCTGTGCGTGCGGGCGCTGGCCGAGGCGGTGCCGGACTGGTGCCCGGCGGGCGGTTCGCAGCTGACCGGCATCGTGCTGTCCCGCTCGGACCCGCGCGACGGCATGCCGTTCATCTTCAGCGACCCGGTCGACTGCGGCACCGGCGGACGGCCCGGCGGGGACGGCGCGGTGCTGAACGTGATGGGCAACGGTGACGTGCCGACGACCCCGGTGGAGATCATCGAGACGCGGTACCCGGTGCGGATCGAGCGGTTCGAGTACGCCCCGTACGTCGCGGGGGCCGGGCGGCACCGCGGTGGCGCGGGGGTTCGCCGCGACTACCGGATCCTGGACAACGGGCTGAACCTCAACGTGATGGTGGAGAACACCGTGGACGTGATGGGCCGGGGCGCGCACGGTGGCCGCCCGGGCAAGCCGGCGCGGGTGGTCGTGCGTCCCGGCACCGACCGGGAGGTCGTCGTGACCAGGCACAACAGCGCGCACCGGTTGTGGCCGGGCGACTCGTTCACCGCGGTCACCTCGGGTGGCGGCGGGCTGGGCGACCCGTTCGACCGGGATCCGGCGGCGGTGCTGCGCGACGTCCGCGAGGAGCTGCTCAGCGCCGAGGACGCGGAATTCCTCTACGGGGTCCGGGTCCGTCAGGAATCCGGCGCGTGGCGCGTCGACGAGAAGAGCACGGAGGCGCTGCGCGCCGGTGGTGCTCGATGACCCGGTTCGCCGACGCGCACAACGACCTGCTCTACGAGGTCGCCCATCGCGCGCACCTGCCGAACCCGTTCGGCCGGTACTGGCTGGGCCAGTTGCGGCGGGGACAGGTCGCGCTGACGGTGTGCCCGGTCAGCGCGGGGCTGGAGCAGCTGCCCGAAGGCGGCCTGCGGGCGGCGCTCACCCAGTGCGGCGCCTTCCACCGGGCGCTGCGGGAGAACCCGGAGGATCTGGTCTGGGCCCGGGGCGCCGGGGACCTCGCCGAGGCCGAACGCAGCGGCCGGGTCGCCCTGGTGCTGAGCATGGAAGGAACCGAGCCCTTCGGGTACACGCCCGCCCTGCTCGAGCCGTTCGTCGCGCTCGGCGTGCGGATGGTCGGGCTGACCTGGAACCGCCGCAACCCGTTCGCCGACGGCCTGGGCGAGCACGACAGCGACGGCGGGCTCAGCGCGCTCGGCCGCACCCTGGTCGACGCGCTCGTGGACCGGCACGTCGCCATCGACCTCGCCCACGCCAGCCCCCGCACGCTCGACCAGGTCCTGGACCGGGCGGCCCACGGGCACGTGCTCGTCAGCCACGCCGCGTGCCGCGCGGTGTACGACAGCCCGCGCAACCTCAGCGACGAGCAGCTCACCGCCGTGGCCGGCGCGGGCGGGCTCATCGGGGTGATGCCGCACCCGGTGACGCTCGGCGTCGAAGGCGGTGCGGCGACGCTCGACAAGGCGGTCGACCACCTCGACCACGCCCGCGAGGTCGTCGGGGTGAAGCACCTGGCGATCGGGTCCGACTTCTCCCGCCAGATCGTCCGGTCCGGGGCGCTGCACATCCCGCCGGACGTGATCATGCCGGACGGGATGACGTTCGACGCGGCGGTGGACGGGTTCGAAGGACCCGCGGACTTCCCCCACCTCGCCGAGCGGATGCGGGCGCGCGGCTGGTCACCCGCCGAGTGCGACGCCGTCCTGCACGACAACCTGCGCGCCTTCCTCGACGGCGTGCTCGACCACCACGAACCCAGCACGGGAGCCGCACATGCGCACCAACGTTGACCCCGGCACCGCGAAGGGCGCCTACACCCCGCTCATCGTCGCCGGTGACCTCCTGTACGTGTCCGGCCAGGGCGGATTCGACGCGGACTTCGCGATCGTCCCCGGTGGCATCGAGAGCGAAACCCTGACCGCGCTGGGAAATCTGGAGCGCATCCTCGCCGAGGCCGGCGCCACGGTGGACGACCTCGTCGCCGTGACCTGCTATCTCGCCGACATCGACGACTGGGCCGCCATGGACGCCGCCTACCGGCGGTTCTTCGGTGACCGCCAGCTGCCCACCCGGACGACGGTCGGCGTCGCCGCGCTGCCGTTCGGCCTCCGCGTGGAGATCACCGCGGTGGCCTACCGCCCGGGAGCCGGCCGGCCCTGATCCCGCAACTCGTGACCGGCGGTGCCGCCGAGCGGCACCGCCGGTCACGGCTGCGCCGGCGCGGCCCCCGGCCTGGCGAGGGTCTCGTGCATGAACCCGGTCAGCCACTGCTGCGCCGGGGTGCGGGCGTGGCTGTGCCGCGCGTACACCGAGACCTGCGCGGGCTCGATGTCGAACGGCAGCTCCAGCAGCCGCACGCGGTGACCGCTCGCGAAGGCGTCCGCCACCAGCCTCGGCACCATCGCGACCAGCTCGCTGTCCTGCACCAGGTAGGGCAGCGTGGAAAACCGCGTCACCTCCAGTACCACCCGGTCCAGCAGGCCGCGCGCCTCGAGGGCCCGGCGCGGGCCGTGGTGCCCGGTCGGGCCGAACACCGTGATGTGCCGCTCCGCGGTCAGCTCCGCCACGGACATGGCAGCGCCGCGCAGCCGGGGGTGGTCCCGCGCGACCATGCCCACGTAGCCCTCGGAGAACAGCGGGATCCGCGTCACCCGCTGCGAGCTGATCAGCGGTGAGGCCACGAACGCGTCGATCTCGCCGCGGCCGAGCTGGTCCACCGCGCTGTCCACGTCCAGCGGCCGCACCGTCAGCGTCACCCCGGGCGCCCGCGCCGCCAGCGCCGCCATCAGCCGGGGGAGCAGTGTCACCTCACCCAGGTCCGACAGGGCCAGCGTGAACCGCGCGCACGCGGTCGCCGGGTCGAAGGAGTGCGCGCCGCTCAGCGTGGACTCGATCTCGGCCAGCGCGTGGTGCAGCGGCGGGTACAGGGCCTGCGCGGTCGTGGTCGGCACCAGCCCGCCGCCGGTGCGGCGGAACAGCTCGTCGGAGAACCGCCGGCGCAGCTTCTGCAGGCTGTAGCTCACGGTCGGCTGCGTGACGTGCATCGACTCCGCGGTCGCCGTGACGCTACGCGTCTCGTAGAGCAGCACGAACGCGCGCACGAGGTTGAGGTCGAAGTCCCGCATCATCGATCCTGTCTATGAGGGCGGTCGGCAACATTGATTGGAGCACGACCGGATGATCTGCCACCCTCGGGACACCCCGTTGCCGAGGAGGACACCGAGCATGCCGACCGTCCGGAAGATCGCCCACGAGTTCCTCGAACGCCGTGGCCTCACCACGATCTTCGGCAACCCCGGCTCGAACGAGCTGCCGTTCCTGGCCGATCTGCCCGCGAGCTTCACCTACGTGCTGGGCCTGCACGAGGGCGTGGTGGTCGGCATGGCCGACGGCTACGCCCAGGCCACCGGCCGCCCGGCGCTGGTCAACCTGCACGCCGCCGCCGGGTCGGGCAACGCGATGGGCGCGCTGACCAACGCCGTCTACTCCCGTTCGCCGCTGGTGCTGACCGCGGGTCAGCAGGTCCGCTCGGCGATCGGCCTGGAGGCGATGCTCGCCAACGTCGACGCCACCTCCCTGATGCGGCCACTGGCCGGCTGGTCCGGCGAACCCAGCTGCCCCGGCGACGTGCCGCGGTCGCTCGCGCAGGCGGTGTTCGAGGCCGAACTGCGGCGCCGCCCGACCTACCTGTCCGTGCCCTACGACGACTGGTCCGCCGAGATCGACGACAACCCGGTTCTCGACCGCGCGGTCCGCCGCGGCCTGTCCCCGGACGCGGCGCAGCTGGACGACCTCGCGCGACGGCTCGCCGCCGCGCGGAATCCCGTGCTGGTGCTCGGCGGCGACATCGACGCCCTCGGCCTCTTCGACCGCGCGGTGGCCTTCGCCGAGCACTTCGCCCTGCCGGTGTGGGTGGCGCCGTCGCCGCACCGGTTGCCGTTCCCCAACCGGCACCCGCTGTTCCGCGGCGTCCTGCCGGCCGGGATCGGCTCGGTGTCGTCGCGGCTCGACGGGCACGACCTGATCCTGGTGCTGGGCGCGCCGGTGTTCCGGTACCACCAGCACGTGCCCGGCCCGTTCCTGCCCGACGGCGCGGCGCTGGTCCAGGTCACCGACGACCCGGGCGAGGCGGCCCGCGCGCCGATGGGGGAGTCGCTGGTCGCCGCCGCCGGGCCGGTCCTGGACGGCCTGCTCGCCCGGCTGCCCGCGCGCGAGGCGGGGGAGACCGCGTTCGCGCCCACCCCGGAGCCGGCCACCGGCGAGCGGGCCCTGCACCCGGAACAGGTGTTCGCCGCGCTGCGCGAGACCCAGCCCGCCGACACCGCCTACGTCGTGGAGTCCACGTCGACCAATTCCGCCTGGTGGCGGCAGATGGACCTGCGCCGCCCCGGCTCGTACTTCTGGCCCGCCGCGGGCGGTCTCGGATTCGGGATGCCCGCCGCGGTCGGGGTCGCGATGGGCCTGCCCGGCCGCCCGGTGGTCGGCGTGATCGGCGACGGCTCCGCGAACTACGGCATCACCGCGCTGTGGACCGCGGCCCACTACCGGGTGCCGGTGACGTTCGTGATCCTGCGCAACGGCACCTACGGCGCGCTGCGCTGGTTCGCGGACCTGCTGGGCACCACGGACGTGCCGGGCACCGAGATCCCGGGCCTGGATTTCACCGCGATCGCCGCCGGCTACGGTGTGCCGGCCACCACGGTGTCCGATGTGGACGATCTGCGGGCCCAGCTGAAGACCGCTCCGGCCGGGCCGCGCCTGATCCAGGTCGACACCGAACCGACCACTCCCTGATTCCCCCACCCCACAAGGAGAACGGCAATGACGACGTCTCCCGCCCGCTCGGTCTGGACGGCGGTGCTGTGCTGGCTGACCGTCCTGCTCGAGGGCTACGACCTGGTCGCGCTCGGCGCCACCATCCCGACGCTGCTCAAGACCGGGCACCTCGGGTTCACCGCCGCCGGCGCGACCGCCGTGGCGACCGTGTCGCTGATCGGCGTCGCGGTGGGCGCCGCCGCGCTCGGCCCGCTGACCGACCGGTTCGGCCGCCGCATCATGCTCATCGGCTCGGTGCTGCTGTTCTCGGTGTTCACCCTGGTGCTGCCGCTGGCCCCGAACGTCGCCACCTTCGGCGTGTTCCGGTTCGTCGCCGGGCTCGGGCTGGGCGCGTGCATGCCGGTCGCGCTGACCGTGATGTCGGAGAACCTGCCCGCGCGGCGCCGGGCCAGCGCGTCCACGTTCACCATGACCGGCTACCACGTCGGCGCGGTGCTCACCTCGGTGCTCGCGCTGGCCGCGGTGGAGAACTGGCACGTGCTGTTCTACGGCGGCGGCATCGCCGGGCTGCTCGTGGTGCCGATCATGGTGTGGAAGCTGCCCGAGTCGGCCGCCTACCTGGAGGCCAAGCAGGACGCCGCGAAGTTCGGCTTCCGCGACCTGATCGGCCCGAAGTTCCGCCGCATCAGCATCGCCGTCTGGACCGGTTCGTTCATGGGCCTGCTGCTGGTGTACGGGCTGAACACGTGGCTGCCGCAGCTGATGCGCACCGCCGGCTACCCGCTGTCCACGTCGATCACGCTGCTGCTGGTGCTCAACATCGGCGCGGTGATCGGGCTCGTCCTCGCCGGCACCATCGCCGACCGGTTCGGGATCCGCCCGATCGCGCGGATCTGGTTCGGCGCCGGCGCGGTGCTGCTGGCGCTGCTGAGCCTGAAGATCGGCAACGCCTTCGTGCTCAACGGGCTGGTGCTGCTGACCGGTGTGTTCGTGTTCTCGGCGCAGGTGCTGATCTACGGCTACGTCGCGCACGCCTTCCCGGCCCAGGCGCGCGGCACGGCGCTGGGCATGACCTCGGCGATCGGCCGGCTCGGCTCGATCCTGGGCCCGTTCGTCACCGGCGCGCTGGTGACCGCCGGGGTGGCCTACCCGTGGGGCTTCTACTTCTTCGCGGTCGTCGCCGCGCTCGGCCTGGGCGCGATCCTGCTGCTGGGCTCGGGCAAGCGCGAGGCGCCGTCGGCGGCTCCGGCGTCACCGGCGCAGGAAGGGCTCCAGCACTGACAGCAGCTCGGCCGGCCGGTCCAGCGGGATGATGTGCCCGCAGTCTTCGATGAGGTGGCTGGTCAGGTCGTCGGTGACCGGCCGGAGCTGGCGGGCGAGCGCGTCGCCGACCGGGTGCGCGCCGATGGCCAGGGTGGGCACGGTCAGGCGCCGGGCGCGCACGGCCGCCTCGATCTGCCGGGCGCTGCGCGGCAGCTCGCGGTAGTAGGAGAACGCGCGGCGCAGGGCTTCGGTCCCGGTGTAGGCGGCGACGACGGCGTCCCGGACCGCGGCCGGGACGCCGCGCCCGCGCGTGCCGGCGGCGAGGAACCAGCCGAGGTAGGCGGCTTCGTGACCGGTGAGGACCTCCTCGGCCAGGCCGGGCATCGCGTGGAAGCCGAACCACCACGGCGGCCCGGCGGCGAGGAAGTCCCCGCTGCCGGGCAGGGTGCCCAGCAGCGATTCCATGACGGCCAGGCGGCGGACCCGGCCGGGGTGCCGCAGGGCGAGCAGTGCGGCGGGTGTTGTGCCCGCGTCGATGCCGACCACCGCGGCGGTGTCCTCGCCGAGCGCGTCCAGGACGCCCAGCGCGTCGGCGGCGAGCGTGCCGGCGTCGTAGCCGCCGGCGGCGTCGCTGCCGGTCCAGCGCATGTCCGGCGCGATGACGCGGTGGTGCCTGGCGAGCGCGGGCACGATCCCGTGCCACACGTGCCTGGTGTGCGGGAAGCCGTGCAGCAGCAGGACGGCCGGGCCCTCTCCGGCGGTGGTGACGGTGGTCTCGATGCCGTTGGTCCGGACGCGGTGCAGGTCCACGGGCTCCTCCTGGGGTTACCATTGGTGACCACGTCAACGTAGGTAACCGGCGGTGAGCCGGGAAGACCGCACTTTCGGCACAGGTGGTGAGTTCGAGGTGACCACGTCTCCCCGGGGTGATCTGTTCGATCCGGACTGCCCGACCCGCGCGCTGCTGGACCGGATCGGCACGAAGTGGACGTCGATGGCGGTGAAGGTCCTCGCCGAGGCGGCCCCGGGCGAGGTGCGGTTCGCCGAACTCCGGCGGCGGATGCCCGGCGTTTCGCAGAAGATGCTGTCCACGACGCTGCGCAGCCTGGTGCGGGACGGCCTCGCCGAACGGCGGGTCGAGCCGACCGTGCCGCCGAGCGTGCACTACCGGCTCACCGCGCTGGGGTTGTCGCTGGAGGAGGCGCTCGCGGTGGTGCGGAACTGGGCGGAGACGCACATGGCCGAAATCGACCGCGCCGCGACGGACCGCTCTTGAACGCCGTTCTTGAGCCGTTCGTGTCCGGACTGTGGCGAACCTGCCATTCCGCAGGTGGACACGCCAACCGGCACCCGGAAACGGGCCCGTGAGGTTGCTCATTTCCGACCCATCGGCAACGGTAGGTCGACCAATGATTTAGGTTTGACCCGTTCGGGTTACCGCACCGGAAGGGAGGCCGCGCCCCTCGCGAAGGCGCGTGAGTATGTCTGCTGACTCTGAAGCCGAGGCCCGCGCAAGGGTTCCCGAGGAGACCGGTATCGCCGGGCACCTCCCGGACGAGCACGTGCCTCCGGTCGGCGCGGCGGGTGAGCCGCCGCGGACCGATCGCACGGTGTTCGGGGTGGCCGCCGCGCTGGCGCTGGCGATCATCGCCTGGGGGTCGCCTCGCCGGGCAGCCTGGCCGACGTCGCCGGCACCGTGCTCAACGACGCGGTGATCCCGTACGGCGGGTGGGCGTTCGTGCTGGCCGCGAGCGGGTTCGTGGTCTTCGTCGTCGCGCTGGCGGTGAGCCGCTACGGGCGCATCCGGCTGGGCCGCGACGACGAGAAGCCCGAGTTCCGCACCGCCTCGTGGATCGCGATGATGTTCAGCGCCGGCATGGGCATCGGCCTGATGTTCTTCGGCGTGTACGAGCCGGTGTCGCACCTGGCCAGCCCGCCGCCGGGCACCGCGGCTCCCAGTTCGGACGAGGCCGTGCACACCGCGATGGCCACCACCCTGTTCCACTGGACCGTCCACCCGTGGGCGATCTACGCGGTCGTCGGGCTCGCCATCGCCTACAGCACGTTCCGGCGCGGCCGCAGCCAGCTGATCAGCTCGGTGTTCGCGCCGCTGCTGGGCAGGCGCCGCACCGAGGGGCCGCTGGGCAAGGCGATCGACGTGATGGCGATCTTCGCGACCCTGTTCGGGTCGGCCGCCTCGCTCGGCCTGGGCGCGCTGCAGGTCGGCGGCGGCATGGCGTCGGTCGGCTGGATCGACAACCCGGGCACCGGCCTGCTGGTCGGGATCATCGCGATCCTCACCGTGGCGTTCATCGCCTCCGCGGTGTCCGGCATCGCCAAGGGCATCCAGTGGCTGTCCAACATCAACATGGTGCTGGCCGCGCTGCTCGCGGTGTTCGTGCTCGTGGTCGGCCCGACCGTGCTGATCCTCAACCTGGTGCCCAGCGCGATCGGCGACTACTTCCGCGAGCTGGCCGAGATGTCCGGCCGCTCCGGCGTGACCGGCGGCGCGGAGATGCAGACCTGGCTGTCCGGCTGGACGGTCTTCTACTGGGCGTGGTGGATCTCCTGGACCCCGTTCGTCGGCATGTTCATCGCCCGCATCTCGCGCGGCCGCACGATCCGGCAGTTCGTCATCGGCGTCATCGCGGTGCCGAGCGTGGTGAGCCTCGTGTGGTTCGCGATCTTCGGCGGCGCGGCGATCGAGAAACAACGGTCCGGTGTGGACATCGCGGGCGCGGGCAGTTCCGAGTCCGCCACGTTCACGCTGCTGGAGCACCTGCCGTGGTTCGTGCCGATGGCGATCCTGGTGATGATCCTGGTGTCGATCTTCTTCGTGTCCGGCGCCGACGCCGCGTCCGTGGTGATGGGCACGCTGTCGCAGAAGGGCTCGGTCAACCCGCACCGCAACGCGGTGATCTTCTGGGGTGTGCTGACCGGTGCGGTTGCGGCGGTGATGCTGCTCGTCGGCGGCGAGGACGCGCTGACCGGCCTGCAGAACCTCACCATCCTGGTGGCGGTGCCGTTCGTCGTCGTGATGATCGGGTTGTGCGTGGCGCTGTACCGGGATCTGCGCACCGATCCGCTGGTGATCCGGGAGCGCGAGATGCTGCGCTCGCTGGCCGAGATCCACGACGAGCGCACCGGCGACGAGCGCAGGCGCCGCCGCCTGCGCTCCCGCCGCACGTGATCCGGCGCCCGGGCGGGCGGCGTTCAGGTCAGCGCAGGCCCAGCACCGCGAGCGTCCGGGCGGCCATCGCGGCCTCGCCCCTGGCGTTCGGGTGCACCACGACCGGATTGGTGCCCTGCAGGACCGGTTCGATCCAGCGCACGCCCGGCGCCTGGCACGCGTCGTGGCCTTCGGAGGCCGCCGACAGGTCGACGTAGGTCGCGCCGGTTTCGCCGGCCGTGCGTTCGACGGCGTCGTTCAGCGTGGCCTGGAGGCTGCGCAGGTAGGGCACGTCGCCGGCGGCGATGGGCATCCGGTCGAAGCAGCCGCCGGTGGCGGGCAGGATCCACGGGTAGCCGAGGATTGCCACCTCGGCGTCCGGGGCCTTGTCCCGCACCGCCCGCAGCGCGGTCACCAGCGCCGGGTAGGTCTTGGTCCGGACGGTGTCCTCGAAGCTGGAGCCGTGGATGTCGCGGCACGGGCTGCCCTGGCCGAGCGTGAGGATGCCGGCCGAGCCGCACGCGAGGATCGCGGAGATGAACACGCCGCTGTCGTTGCCGCCGATGGTCATGGTGATCAGGTCGGTGTCCGCGCCGACGGCGTCGAGCTGCGGCGGCACGCCCGGGTACTGGGCGGTGGTGAAGTGCTTGGTCTCCGCGGCGCCGCAGGTGACGTCGGTGAGGTGCGCGCCGGTCTCGGCGGCGAGGACGTGCGGGTAGTTCCGGCTGGAGCGCAGGCACAGCGGCGAGGCGGCCGGATCGGGCGGGAGCACCCCGGAGGCGGCGCTGTAGGAGTCGCCCAGCGCCACGTAGTCCAGGGATTCGGCGTGGGCGGCGGGTGCGGCGAGGGTGGCGGCCGCGGTGGCCGCGGCGAGGAGGACGGCGAGGCGGCGAGGCATGGCTTCTCCCGGGCGTCGTTGACGGGTGCCGAAACTACTGACGAGTAGGTAGCTGATCGTCGGGCATCCGCGAAACGCTTGTCAAGGAGCCCGGTCGCATCCCGCGACCGGACCCTCACCGGTGTGACAAGTCCGCCCTCACGCGCCGTCGTGGATCTTGGCGCCGGCGCGGTCCCGGTCCAGGAGGTGGCGCAGGGCGGCGAGGACCTCCCGCGGTGCCTTCTCCGTCACGAAGTGCCCGGCGCCCGCGATCAGGGTGAGTTCGGCGCGCGGGATCCCGGCGGCGAGTTCCTCGGCGATCGTGGTGCGCAGGTAGTCGTCGCCGGTGCCCCACACGATCGCCGTGGGGCAGGGGATGCGGCCGAGGCCCTCGGCGAGATCGCGGCGGGCGGGGACGCGGTAGTCGCTGAAGTAGTGCAGCAGCCAGCGGGCCCCGTCGGTGCCCCGCATCCAGCCGAGGTAGTCGTCGAGGGTGCCGCGGTCGATCACGTCCTCCCGCAGCGGGGTGCGCAGGCCCGCGCGGTTGATCGCGGCCACGGGCAGGATCTTGGCGAACGGGCCGGCGAGCGGGCTGCGGCCGAGCAGTCCCACCAGGGAGAACACGGCGTACCAAGCGGGCACGAAGGTGCGGTGGGCGCGGCTGTTGAGGATCGCCAGCCGCCGCACGCGGGCGGGGTGGCGCTGGGCGAAGCCGAGGGCGAGAAAGCCGCCGTAGTCGTGGCCGAACAGGTTGCACTCGCCGATGCCGAGGGCGTCCAGGACGCGGCCGAGGCGGGCGACCTCGGTGTCGTAGTCGAACCGCAGATCGGTCCGGCGCTCCGAGGCGCCCCAGCCGAGCCAGTCGAGGGCCAGCACGCGATGGCGCTCGGCGAGTGCGGGGATCTGGTGGCGCCAGGAGCGGTGGTTGGCCGGATAGCCGTGCAGCAGCACGACGGGTTCCGCGGCGGGGTCCCCGAGGTCCAGGTAGGCGAGCCGGGCGCCGTCGACTCGCACCGACCGCATCTCAGCGGGCTGGGACATGGGTTTCCTCCTGGGCCGGGTACCGGCGCGGACCGAGCTTCCAGGAGATGTCCCGGGCCCAGGTTGTCGTCATCCCTGCCTCCGTAGTTCCTGCAATCGTTGCAAAAGTGGGCTCACAGTAGCAGGCGCGCGGAGTTCTTGCAACGGAT
This sequence comes from Amycolatopsis thermalba, assembly GCF_023376025.1. NCBI lineage: Bacteria > Bacillati > Actinomycetota > Actinomycetes > Pseudonocardiales > Pseudonocardiaceae > Amycolatopsis > Amycolatopsis thermalba. The sequence goes on along the minus strand of NZ_CP091196.1, from coordinate 4,375,574 downwards.
GCAGGAACGCGTAGGGTGTCCGGCATGGCCACCGGCGACGTCAAGGCACGGGATCCGCGGAAGCAGCGCACGATCGACGCCCTCCTCAAAGCCGCCGAACAGGTCTTCGCCCGCCGCCCGGTCGAGGAGGTGACGGTCGAGGAGATCGCCGAGCGCGCCGGGGTCGCGGTCGGCTCGATCTACAACAACTTCGGTTCGAAGGCCGGCCTGCACGCCGCGGTGGTCGACCGGGCGCTGGACGTGGACCGCGAGTACATGGACCGCGCCTACACGCCGGACCGCTCGCCGGTCGAGCAGCTGGAGGCCGCCGCCGAGCAGTACCTGCGGTTCTACCTGGAGCAGCCGGAGTTCTTCCGGATGCTGGCCTTCCCCGCGCCGCTGGGCAACTACGACGCCGCCGCCGAGACCGCCGCGCGGCTGGCGCGCCGGGTGGACGAGCAGAACGCGCGCATGATCGACGCGATCGAACGGGGCATCGCCGACGGCACGATCCGCTCGCTGGACGCGCGCAAGGCGGCGAAGGTCCTGTGGTCGAGCTGGAACGGCGTGATCAGCCTGGCCTGGCGCCCGGACGAGCTGCGCGAGGACGAACGCGGACTGGCCGGCCTGCTGGCGCTGGCGGCGGACCTGGTCGGCTGGGGCCTGCGGCGGCCCTAGGCGTCGCGGTGGTAGGCGGCGCGCTCGGCGGGTGGCCGGGCCGCGGAAGCGGCCGTGCAGCCCCCCTTTTTCCGCGCCCGGCAGTGTGCTGAGAAGACTCCCTAGGCGTCGCGGTAGAGGTCCAGGCGCTCGGGCAGCTGCCGGAAGCCGGCCGAGCGGTAGGTGGCCACCGCGGCGACGTTGGTGCTCGGGGTGGAGACCAGCGCGCTCGACGAGCCCAGTTCGCGGAGTGCGGCCGCCGCGGCGAGGGTGATCGCCCGGCCGTGGCCGTGCCGCCGGTGGCCGGGGTGCACGCCCACCGGCTCCAGCAACCCGCGCCTGCCCGGGCCGGCCGACCAGACCGCCACCGCCGCCACCGCCGTGCCCCGGTCGTAGGCGAGCAGGCAGCGGGCGTCGGCGAACGGGGCGCCCGCCGCCATCGCGTGCCAGCGCTGCTCGGTGAACGTCGAGCCGTCGAAGGACGCGCGCAGCACGGCGCTCCACGCGGGAGCCTGCTCCGGCCCGGTCACCTCGATCCGCAGGCCCGGGTCCGCCACCGGCTCGGTCAGGTCGCGGACCAGCGGCGTCCACGCCTCGCCGGCGCGCCAGCCGTCCTCGGCGAGCAGGTCCCGGACCAGCGCGCCGGGAGGGGCTTCCAGGAACACCTTGCCCGGCGGCAGGACACCACGCGCCGGGTCGGCGAGGTCGCCGGCCAGCTGCCGGGCCAGCTCCTCGTCCCGGAGCGCGCCCGGTGCGACCGCCAGCCGCAGCAGATCGGGTCCGTCCAGCAGCCCGGCGGCGACGATCCGCCCGTCCCGGCGCCAGGTCCGGACCGCCGCGGCCGTGGCCTCCGCGCCGGAGCGCCAGAACCAGCCGACGTCGCCCGGATGCAGCTGCACCGGCGCGTCGTCGCGCTGCCACTCCCGCAGTGCGGCCACGGCCCCGGCCAGGTCGCCGGCGGCTGGTTTGATCGTCATACCGCCGATCACACACCACCGGGGAGGGTGAGGGCACCCGGTTTTCGGCCGGTCGTGGTTAGGCTGCGGCGCATGGACCTCTTCGCCGGGATCCCGGTCAGCGATTACGCCGCCGCGCGCGAGTGGTACGAGCGGCTGCTGGGACCGATCACCTTCGAGCCGAACGACGTCGAGGCGGTGTGGGAGCTGGCCGAGCACCGCTACGTCTACATCGAGCACCGGCCCGGGCACGCGGGCCACGCGCAGCACACGATCTTCGTCGACGACCTGGACGCGGTGGTCGCCGGAATCGCCGAACGCGGGCTGGAACCGGCCCAGCGCGAGATCTACGACAACGGCGTCCGCAAGATCACCTTCCGCGACCCCGACGGCAACGAGATCGGCTTCGGCGGCGCTCCCGTGGCGTGAGCACCGCCGGGATCTAGAGCATCCCGTGGGCGCGGAACAGCCGGTCGTGGATCTCGCGGATCGTGGCCTGCTTGCGGGCGTTGTAGTCCATCACGGTGCCGCCGCCGGGGATCGCGGCCAGCTTCGCCTCCTGGTAGCGCACGCGGTCGCCGGGATGGGCGCGCAGCCAGTCGCGGAAGAGGCGGTGCCGGATGGTCTCCGGGCAGTCCGGCCCGAACACGTGCAGGTTCACCCGCGGCTCGGCCAGGGTCAGGCAGCGGTGCTCGTGGAAGGACGGCTCCCGGATCGTGAGCACGTACCCCCGCCGCTCCAGCGCGGGCACGTAGGCCTCCTCGGCGCGCGGGTCGGCGACGGTGAGGTCGATGTCGATGACGTCCTTCGCGGCCAGCCCGGGCACCGAGGTCGAGCCGACGTGCTCCAGATCCAGGACGGCCGCCCCGAGCGCCGCGCGGATTCCCGATGCCAGTTCCCGGTAGCGGCGCGGCCAGGCCGGGTCGTGGGGCACGATCCGCACGGTCACCGGCGCGGGCGGGCCGTGCACCCACGGGTTCTCGTCCGGATCGGGGTCGTGGTGGCGGGTGATCCCCGCGAACGTGGCCACCACCCCGAAGCCAGCAGCGCTGGACCCGCCCTTCCAGGGCGTCATCGCCGCGCCGAAAGTGTCCTCTGTGGACTTCGCGCCGAGCGGACCGCCAGGTACGCCAGCAACCCGAACGGCGACAGCAGGATCGTCAGCACCAGGATCGGCGCCAGGAACGCGTGACGCACGTCCCGCTCCCGTGCGTCGAAGTACATCCAGCGGCCGATGAACAGGTCGAAGGCGATCAGGTGCGCCCAGATCGCCGCCGCGCCCTCGGGGGTGCCCAGGAACGCCCGCAGCGTCTCCAGGTCCGGGCGGCTCACCACCGCCCACAGCGTGCCGAAGTCGCCGATCGCGAACACGGTGTAGATCACCAGGGGCGGCAGGACGATCCACGGCGAGGCGATGACCCGCCGCGTGCCGGACCATCCCGGCGCGAGGATCATCAGCGCCCAGAACGGCGCGGCCAGGTAGAAGGTGATCTGGAACAGGCTCGTCGTGCTCACGAGACCCCCGCTTCCACGCGGTCGCGCGAGGCGGCCAGCGCCCAGGACGCGCCCGCCGCGACGGCGACGACCAGCCCGGCCAGCGCCAGCGACGTCCAGGCGTCGGGGCGGATCAGCGGCTGCCCGCGCAATGCCTGCCAGGTCACCAGCGCGACCACGCCGGCGTAGCCGAACCCGGCCACCGCCACCAGCCGCGCCCGCACGACACCGGACTCCAGGCGCGCGAACCTCCGGGCCAGCACGGTCAGCAGGAGCGCGAACAGCGGCAGCACCTGCAGCGCGTGCATGCCCACGAAGTGCGGGATCCGCAGGTCGCCGCCGGTCGTGCTCCACCCGGTGAGCGGCATGCCCGGCCCGCCGTCGGCCACGCCCACGCTGTGCGCGCCGATGAGACCTTCGAACGTGCCGTCCCGCAGCGACCGCGACTGCTCCTCGGTCGGTCCGACCATCAGCGCGCCGAGCCCGATCCCGGCCAGCGACACGACCGCGCCGAGCCGGATCGCCCACCGCGCCGCCGGATCGGCGATCTCCGTGCGCAGCAGCAGGATCGTGAGCACGAGCGTGCCCGTCCACAGCGCCGCGATCGACACGCCCATGATCGCGAACAGGGCGGCGTCGAACGCGGTCGCGGCGTTGAAGTGGCTCGCCCGGCCGCGCACCACCTGCAGCACGATGATCGCGTACTCGACCACCACGATCACCGCGATCGCGGTGGACACCCCGGCGGCCAGGCGCTGTCCCCGGCGCAGCAGCGTGAGCAACCACGCCCAGGTCACGCAGTACACCGCGATCGAGATCGCGAACTTGAGCGGCTTGAGCCAGATCGGCGCGCCGAGCAGGACCCGGTCGTCGAGCGCCAGGCCGGCGAGCGACACCACGGTCATGCCGGCCATGAGCCCGGCGGTCCACATCATCGGGCGGTGCCAGGCCGGGACCCGGCCGAGCAGGGTTGTCATGGTTTCTCCTCCCAGTCGGATAGCGTAACTATCCACTACGGGAAGCTACGCTATCCATCCTGAGAGAGTCCACAGGAAAACCGGTCAGGGCAGGAGCGCCTCGCCGAGTTCGCGCCAGCGCGGCCGCGCGGTCGAGCCCGGCGGGATGCCGATGACCTGCACGGCGACGTGATCCGCGCCCGCCGCCACGTGCCGGCGAAGCTTCTCGGCGATGGTCGCGGTGTCGCCCCAGAACACCAGGTCGTCGACGATCCGGTCGCTGCCGCCGCCGGCGAGGTCGTCCTCGGTGTAGCCCAGCCGCCGGAACTTGGCGACGTTGTACGGCGTGGTCAGGTAGGTGTGCAGGTGCTCCCGCGCGACCGCCCGCGCCTTCGCCGGGTCGGTCTCGAACAGCACCGCGTGCTCGACGGCGAGGAACGCGTCCGGGCCGAGGATCCCGCGTGCCTGGGCGGTGTGCTCGACGTTGACGTGGTAGGTCTGCGCGCCCGCGGCCCGGTCCCGCGCGAGTTCGAGCATCTTCGGCCCGTAGGCGGCCAGGATGCGGCGGATCGGAGCCGCGGACTCCCGCGCGTCCAGCTCGTCGAGGTAGGTGCGCAGGGCGGCCAGCGGTTTCACGCCCGGGTGGGGCGTGCCGCCGAACCCGAGGCCGAGGACGTGCCGGCCGGGGTAGGCGTCGGCCAGCAGGGCGGCCGCGCCGTGTGCCGAGGCCGCCGGGTGCGGCCAGATCTGCGCGATGCCGTTGACGACGCGCAGCCGCTCGGTGGCCGCGAGGAGGACGGCGGCCTGCGTGAACGCCTCGCGGCCGCCGACCTCGGGGAACCAGAAGGCGCGCCAGCCCTGCTCCTCCAGTTCCCGGACCGACTCCCGCATCAGCGCCGCCGGCTGGTGTTCGAAGTCGAACGTGTAGATCCCGAACGTGCCCAGGTCATCCATGTATCGAAGTATCGCAGATTCTCGATATGACCGCGTGCGTGGGCCTCCCGTCCAGGGGAGCGGGGGGCGTCAGAGGGTCTGGCCGAGCACCGCGACCAGCTCGGCGATGCGTTGCTCGTCGCGCTTGTAGTGGGTCCACTTGCCCACGCGGGTGGCGCGCACGAGGCCGGCGCGCTGCAGCTCGGCCAGGTACGCCGACACCGTGGACTGGGCGAGCCCCGCCTTGGCCTGGATGTGGCTCACGCACACCCCGACCTCGGCCGGATCGGCGATCGCCTGGTCCATCGGGAAGTGCCGCTCGGGTTCGCGCAGCCAGGACAGCAGCTGCAGGCGCACCGGATTGGACAGCGCCCGCAGCGCGCGGACGACGTCGGGGTCCGGGGTGACCGCGGCTTCCGTCATGGCGTCCAGGTTATCCGGCGCGACCGTCATCCCGGGCCGCCGGGATGGGCGAGGTCGTAGGCGCGGGAGAGCTTCCGGGGGACCACCATCCGCCACGCGTCCACGACGAGCTCGCGGGCCTCGGCCGGGTCCAGCGCGGCGAGCTCGGCGCGAACCCAGTTGAACCGCATGTCCGGCGCCGACGGCAGCCGGAACTTGTGCGGCTCGCCGGCGACGAGCGCGGCGCGCTCCTCCTTGGGGAACGCGAACTCCATCACCGTTTCGTCGGGGGAGAACGCGACGTAGACGATCTGCCGGACCCGGAACTTCAACCGGCCGCGCACGTACACCGGATACGAGCGCTCGAGCTCCGAGCCCAGCGCGCGAACATCGTCGAGCACAGCCATCCGCACCTCCGCACCCGGTCGCGGGCCGCCCCGTCACCAGTGTGCCGTCCATCCGCGGGCCGGAACTACCCCGGCGCAGGCGGGTTGCGGCGCGCCTTGATGCGCGCGTGCGGCAGCTCCGGCGCCGGCAGCCGGGACACCGCTCCCCGGTAGCCCTCGACCCGGCCGAACTGCTCCGACCCCGCCTGCCAGGCCGCCCGGTAGGCGGCGATCTCCTCGTGGCTGCGGCCCACGAAGTTCCACCACATCACGATCTCCTCGGCGAACGGGGCGCCGCCGAGCAGGAGGACCCGCGCCGGGCCGCTGCCGTCGTTCACCAGCTCCAGCTCACCCGCGCCGGGCGCGAGGCAGGCGAGGTCGCCGTTGCTCAGCTTCCTGCCCGCGACGGTGACCCCGCCGAGGTCCTGCAGCACGCCGTGCTCGAAGGCCGGGTCGACGTCCAGCACGACGCGCGCGCCGGGGCCGAGCGTGAGTTCGGCGCCGAGCAGGGGAGTGAATGACGGGACCGGCGAGGTGCTGCCGGCGAGGCTGCCCAGGAAGACCCGCACGGCCGCGCCGGGCAGCTCGGCCACCGGCGGCGCGTGGTGGTGGAAGTCCCGCGCGGTGTGCCGGTGCTCGTCCGGCAGCGCGATCCACAGCTGGACACCGTGCAGCGTCGTGGTGTCCGGTGTGGACACCTCCGAGTGCGCGATGCCGTGCCCGCCGGTCATCAGGTTCAGCTCGCCGGGCCGGACCAGCGCGTGCGTGCCGAGGCTGTCGCGATGCTCGATCTGGCCGCTGAACAGCCAGCTCGCGGTCTGCAACCCGGTGTGCGGGTGTGGCGCGACGTCCATGCCGCCGCCCGCGGCGACGTCCTCCGGGCCGTAGTGGTCGGCGAAGCACCACGCGCCGATCAGCGACCGCTGCCGCTGCGGCAGTGTCCGGCGGACCCGCATCGCGCGTGGCCCGCCCAGCGGGACATCGCGCGGCGTCAGGACGGTCACGGTGCGCGCCGCGGCGGGCCGGTCCCCGCACACCAGCTCGGCGGGGTCCGCCTCGACATTGCTCATGGCCTCATCGTGCCACCCGCGCGGTTCAGCGCGTGTCGGCGCGGGGACGGCCCGCCGAGAGCGGGAACAGGCCGAGCACGATCATCCCGACGCCCAGGCCCAGGTGCAGCCAGTTGTCGGCGTCGTTGACCGGCACGAAGTTGGCCGCCGAGCCGTGGTCGATGAGCAGGCCGTAGAGCCACAGCACGAGGTAGACGAGCCCGCCGCCGATGAGGAAGGCGCGGGCGCCGCGCGCGGTGCGGGCCAGCACCAGCCCGGCGACGCCGAACAGCAGGTGCACCAGGTTGTGCAGCACCGACACGGCGAACACGCCGAGCAGCATCGCGCCCGAGTGGTGGCCGGCGAAGGTGAGCTGGTCGTAGTTCGTGGTGAGCCCCGGGATGAACCCGGCGATGCCGACCAGCAGGAACACCACGGCGACGACCGCGGCGAGGATCTGGGTGACGGTGCGGGCGGTGCCCGCGGCGGTGGGGGTGTGCGACATGGTCCTGCCTCCCGGAAGTCGGTTCACCGGGGTGGCTTCCCGGCCGCCGGCGGCCTAACCGTCGGCGAGCGCACGCGGGCCGCTGGTGACCGTGCTCAGCGCGGCCGCGGCTCCGGTCCGGGACGGCGCGGATCCGGCCGGCACGGCAGGCGCCGCCGATGTCCGGGCAGCCCCGGCCGGTGGCCGAGAATGGACGGTCTCAGGTGGACTCCGGCTCGCCGAGGGCGGTCAGGCGGGCGGCCAGGAAGCGGCGGTCGGCGGGGTTCGCGGCCAGGTCGTGCGCCCGCCGGTAGGCCGTGGCGGCCTCGGTGGCGCGGCCGAGCCGGCGCAGCAGGTCCGCGCGGGCGGCGTGGAACAGGTGGTAGCGGTCCAGGCCGTCGATCCGCTCCAGCAGCGCCAGCCCGGCCGCGGGCCCGTCGGTCATCGCGACGGCGACCGCGTGGTTGAGCGCCACCACCGGCGACGGCGCGACCCGCAGCAGTTCGGCGTAGAGCGCGGCGATCCGCGGCCAGTCGGTCTCGCCGGCCGAGCGCGCCTGCGCGTGCAGCGCCGCGATCGCCGCCTGCAGCTGGTACGGGCCGGGCGTGCCGTGTCGCAGCGCGCGGTCCAGCACCCCGACGGCCTCCGCGATCGCGGCCCGGTCCCAGCGGCCGCGGTCCTGGTCGGCCAGCAGGACCACCTCGCCGGTGGGGGAGTGCCGCGCGGCGGCCCGCGAGTCGTGCAGCAGGAGCAGCGCGACCAGCCCGAGTGCTTCCGGCTCGTCCGGCATGAGGGCGGCGATCAGCTTGGCGAGGCGGATCGCCTCGGCGCGCAGCGTGCCCGCCTCCGCGGGCGCGGCCGTGTAGCCCTGCGTGAAGATCAGGTACACCACCGCCAGCACCCCGGACAGCCGCTCCGGCAGCAGGTGGTCGGCCGGCACGGCGAAGCTGATCCCGGCGTCGCGGATCTTGCGCTTGGCCCGCACCAGCCGCTGCGCCAGCGTCGCCTCCGGCACCAGGAACACGCGCGCGATCTCCGCCGCGGTCAGCCCGGCCACGGCCTGCAGCGTGAGCGCGACGCGGGCCTCGGGCGCCAGTGCCGGGTGGCAGCAGGTGAAGATCAGGCTCAGCCGCTCGTCACCGATGGCGAGCAGGCGTTCCGCGCCGGGCTCGCTCATCGCGGGCCACCCGGCGCCGGCCCGCTCCTCCTTCTCCCGGCCCGCCCGCTCCCGCCGCAGCCGGTCGATGGCCCGGTTCCGGGCGGTGGTGAGCAGCCACGCGACCGGATCGCCGGGCACCGTCTCCCGCCACGCGCGCAACGCCAGCGCGCACGCGTCCTGCAGCGCGTCCTCGGCCAGCTCGAAATCGCCGAGCACCCGGACCAGCGCGGCCAGCATCCGTGCGCGGTGCTCGCGGTAGACGCGCCCGACCGCCTCAGCCGGCACCGGAGGGCGCGGGGCTGTGGCCGACACCGGGCACGTGCGCCAGCGGCCGGACCTCGATGGTGCCGCTCTCGGCGAACGGGCACAGCGCGGCCAGCTCCAGCGCCTCGTCGAGGTCCCGGCAGTCCAGCACGTAGTAGCCGCCCAGGTGCTCGTGCGTCTCCACGAACGGCCCGTCGGTGATCAGCGTCCGCCCCTCGCGCACGGCCACCGTCGTCGCGGTGTGCACGTCCTGCACCGGGTCGCCGGCGACCAGCACGCCACGCCGCCGCAGCTCGTCGGCGAACGCCGTCACCCGGGCCAGGGCTTCGGCGAAGCCCGGATCCGGCGGTTGCGGCCGCTCGCAGTTGTAGATCATCAGCAGGTAGCGCATCCGTCCTCCCCGTCGTCCTCATCCGAAGATGACGAACGGGATGCCCCTGACTCGACAGCCCGCCGGGAGATTCTCGCCCGGGCGCGCGGGAAAAGCACGAGGGCACGGCCGCGCGCGGCGGCCGTGCCCTCGTCGTCCCGGGCGCTCAGCGCGGGGTGTAGGTGAGGCAGTTGGCGGCGTGACCGCCGGTACCCGGCCCGACCCGGACGCCCGAGGCGGTGCACTCGAGCGAGGAGTTGTACGTGCAGTCGGTGCGCGAGCAGGCGCCGACCTGCGCGACGACCCGGTCCAGGCCGCCCTTGGTGTTCAGCGGCACGAAGGTGCCGCAGTCCGCCGAGCCGTTCTCGCCCATGACGGTGATGGCGAAGGCGTGGCATCCGTCGTGGTTGTACGAGCACCCGGTGACGGTGCACTCGGCCACAGCGGGCATCTCGGTGCTGGTCATAACCGCTCCTCACGACAGGGTGGTGGGACATCGTCCGGTACCCCGGACAATGCCACCGCCGGGCGTGCGCGGCAATTCGGCGGGATTTAGGTGAGCCTATCCTTGAAGGTGCGGTTTGCGCTGGTGGGAGCGCGGACGAGAATTGCGGGAGGGCGCCCCCGGAAATGATTCCCGCCCCTTCGGGTGATTGTCCGTACCACTGTTGTCCACTGTAGACGATCGCCTGGTGGCGGGATAATTCCCAACCATGATCACCCGGTTCCCGTGTGAAAAATTCTCGAATTTTTCGTCCTCATGATCCGGTTCGTCGCGTAGGCTCCTCGCGTTTGTGTCGGCTTCACCGAGGAGTTTGCGTGCGCCCGCGTCACTGGGGTTCGTTGTTGTCCGTCGTCGCGGCCGTCGCGGTCGTGGTGTCCGCGCCCGCCGCGGCGCAGCCCGGGGCGGGGCCGGTCGAGCCGAAGGCGTCCACCGTGGCGCTCGCGAACGCGCCCGAGGTGGCGCCGGGCGCGCGGGAGGTCGCGGCGCGGGAAGGGTTTTCGCTGGCCGGGCTGAGCTGGCGGGGCGCGGCGCCGGAGAAGGTGTCGGTGCGGTGGCGGTCGCAGCGCGGCGCGTGGAGCGACTGGCGCGCCGTGGACCGGCAGGACTCGGGCCGCGACGGGGTGGCGGCGCCGTCCACGACCGAGCCGATCTGGACCGGCCCGGCCGACCGGCTGCAGGTGCGCGCCGAACGCGGCGGCGTGCCGGTGACCGGCGAGCTGTCCGCCGTGCTGGTCGATCCCGGGACCTCCCCGGCGGATGCGACGGTGGCGCAGGCGTCGGGGGTGCCGTCGATGCCGGCCGTGGTGACGCGGGCGCAGTGGGGCGCCGACGAATCGCTGATGACCTGGACGCCGGAGTACGCGCCCACCGTCAAGGCCGTGACGCTGCACCACACCGACAACAGCAACGACTACACCTGCGAGGAGTCGGCGTCGCTGGTGCGGGGCATCTACTACTACCACGCGGTCACCAACGGCTGGGGCGACATCGGCTACAACGCCCTGGTCGACAAGTGCGGCACCGTGTTCGAGGGCCGCGCGGGCGGGCTGAACCTGCCCACGATCGGCGCGCACGCGGGCGGGTTCAACACGTCCACGTTCGGCATCGCGATGCTCGGCACGCACAGCACGGTCGCGCCGAGCGAGGCGACGCTGGACGCGGTGGCGCGGATGACCGCGTGGAAGCTCGGCAACGGCTACACCGACCCGTCCGGTTCGACCACGCTGGTCAGCCGGGGCGGCGGCACGTCGAAGTACCCGGCGGGCACCGAGGTGACGCTGCCGACCGTGTTCGGGCACCGGGACGTGGGCGCCACCGAGTGCCCCGGCAACTCCGGCTACGCGCAGCTGCCTGCCCTGCGCACGCGCGCCACCGAACTGGCCGGCGACTGGCGGTCCGGCGCGGTGCACCAGAAGTGGGTGGCGGTCGGGACGGCCGCGGCGGGCCCGGTGTACGCGGTCGAGACGGACTGGCCGGGCGGTGGCCGGGCGACGACGTTCGGCGGTGGCGGGTCGACCATCGCGTGGCGGTCCGACCTGGGCGCCTACTGGGTGCACGGCGCCATCCACGGCACGTTCACCGCGCTGGGCGGGCAGTCGCTGTTCGGGTACCCGACGACGGACGAGCGGGGCACGCCCGACGGGGTGGGCCGCTACAACCACTTCAGCGAGAACGCCTCGATCTACTTCACCCCGGACACCGGCGCGCGCGGCATCCACGGGCCGATCCGCGACAAGTGGGCCGCGCGCGGCTGGGAGACCGGGCTCGGGTACCCGCGCACCGATCAGAGGGTCACGCCGGACGGGGTGGGGCGGTACAACCACTTCACCGGGAACGCGTCGATCTACTGGACCTCGGGCACCGGCGCGCAGGCGATCCAGGGCGCGATCCGCGACACCTGGTCGGCGCTGGGCTGGGAGGCGGGCCCGCTGGCCTACCCGGCGACCGACGAGCGGGGCACGCCGGACGGGGTGGGCCGGTACAACCACTTCACCGGCAGCGGCGGCGGGTCGATCTACTGGACGCCGGGCACCGGCGCGCGGGCGATCTACGGCGCGATCCGGGCGCGGTGGAGCGCGCTGGGCTGGGAGGCGGGCCCGCTCGGCTACCCGACGACGAACGAGCTGGTGACGCCGGACGGGGTGGGACGGTACAACCACTTCAACGGCAGCGGCGGCGGGTCGGTGTACTGGTCGCCGGGCACGGGCGCGCACGCCATCTACGGCGCGATCCGCTCCCACTGGGCGTCGCTGGGCTGGGAGAAGTCCTGGCTGGGCTACCCGACGAGCGACGAGTACGCCGTGGCGGGCGGCCGCCGGAACGACTTCCAGGGCGGCTACATCGTCTTCTCGTTCGCCACCGGCAAGGCGGTGGCGTACCGGTACTGAGCCGGGGGATGGGCTCTGGCGGTCAGTGGGGCGGTCGCTTGGCCTGCGCCGGTCGCTGATCGGTAAGAGCCGCCGCTGCCTCGCGGCGGCTCTTACCCGCGCCGTCCGAGCCCATCAAGCTGCTCGCCCCTGCCTCCGCACGCGACTCGGCCGCTCCGGTCCGCGGCCGCAGCGGCTCATCCGGCCGCCTGATTCAACCGCTCCCGCTCCGCGCCCGGGGCGCCGAACGGATCACATCTCCCACCTATCTAGCAGTGCTAGCGCTTCTGTCGCCGACACGCTAGTGTCGATTACGTACCTAGCAACGCTAGCAAGGAGATGAAGATGCTCACCCCGGTCGCCTACGGGCTCGCCATCCTGCTCAACCTGCTGCTCGTGTTCATCGGCGCGCGGTTCCTGTTCACGCCCCGCGCCGCCGCGGCCGGCTACGGCGTCCCCGCCCGGACCGGCGGCGACCCGGCCTACCTGACGATCAAGGGGCTGCGCGACGGTGGCTACGGCCTCGTCGGCCTGGCCCTGCTGGCCTTCGCCGGACCGCACGCCGAGGCCTGGTTCATGCTGGTCGTCGCGCTGCTCCCGTTCGGTGACACGGTCGTCGTGCTGCGCAATGGCGGGCCCAAGGCGGTCGCGTTCGGCGTCCACTTCGCGACCGCCGTCGTCATCCTGCTCAGCGCCGTGCTGCTGTTCCTGGTGTGAACGGCACGACCTGCCCGAACCGCACCAGCTCGCCGTAGTGCTCGGGCTTCCCGGGCTCGAGCACGAGGTCCAGCAGGGCAATCGCGGCCGTGGCGGGCGTCGGCGCGTCGCTGACGTCCCACCACAGCGCGGAGGTCGGGGTGTTGATCATCCCCGGGCACACCGCCGCCAGCAGGATCCCGCGCGTCAGGTCGCCGTCCCGGCGCTGCGAGGCGAGGGCGCGCACGGCCGCGACCTGGGCGATCTTGGACGGGATGTTCACGAAACCCGGCCAGGCGCCGGAGCGGGCGCTGCCGTCCTTGACCGCGTCCCGCCACGCGGCGACCTGCTCGTCCACCTCGTCGAGCGCGGTCAGGCCGTCGAAGTGGTGGTGCAGCACCGGCGCGAGCTGCTTCAGCGTGCCCAGCGAGCTGGCCACCACGATGAGGCTGCCGTCGTCGCGCACCAGCGGCGCGAACGCCCGCAACAGCCGCGTGGTGCCGAAGTTGTTGACCTCGGTGTAGGTGTCGATGATCGCGCGCGGGTCGTCGTCCGGGCCGACGCGCATGACGGCGTTGCCGAAGACGATGTCGACGCCACCGTGCCGCTCCCGGACCAGATCGGCGAACCGGGCGGCGGCTTCCGGGTCGCCCACGTCGAAGACCTCGCCGCGGACGTGGGCACCACCGGCGGGCATCGCCTCCACCGCCTGCTGGATCCGCTCGTGGTCACGCCCGGTCAGGTACACGGTGTCCCCTGTGGACAGACGCTGCGCGAGACCTTCGACCAGTGCGAGGCCGAGACCCTGGGTGGCGCCGGTGACAACTGCGACTCTGTTCATGCCTCCGACGTTAGGAACCCCGGAGCCATCCGGGTAGCGAAAGTTCCGCACCTGGGGTATTCCTGTTCATCATGGCCTTCACCGATGCCTCCCTCACCGCGCTGCGGGTTTTCCGGGAGGTGGCCGAGCGGGGCACGCTGACCGCCGCCGCGGCCGCGCTGGGCTACACGCAGTCCGCGGTGTCCCGGCAGATCGCGTCGCTCGAACGCGCCGCCGGGGCGCCGCTGCTGGAACGGCGGCACGACGGCGTGCGGCTGACTCCCGCCGGCCGGGTGGTGGTGCGCCGCGCGGCGAGCGTCGTCGACCAGATCGACGCCACCGCGCGGGAGCTGGCCGGCCTGCCCGACGAGCACAGCACGGTGCGGTTCGGCTGGTTCGCCAGCGCCGGGGCCGGACTGGTGCCGCAGGCGCTGGTCGCGTTGCGCGAGACCCACCCGGCGATCACCGTGGTGACCCGCGAGGGTAGTACCCCGGCGCTGGTACGCGCGTTGCGTGCCGGAACGCTGGACCTGGCGCTGATCGCGGCCGCGCCGCCGTTCCGGCCGCCGGACAGCGAAACGCCGGCGCTGGAACTGCGGACGCTCGCCGAACGCGGACTGTGCGTCGCCGTGCCCGCCACGCATCCGCTGGCGCGCGGCGACTTCGTGGACATCGCGGATCTGCACGGCCAGCGGTGGATCGCGGGCGCGGGCGGCGACAAGGTGATGGGGGTGTGGCCGGGCCTCGACGAGCGGCCCGAGATCGCCCACACGGCGCGCGACTGGCTGGCGAAGCTGAACCTGGTCGCCGCGGGCTGCGGCATCACGACGGCGCCCGCGTCGCTCGCCGCGGTGGCGCCGGCGGGCGTGCGGATCCTCCCGGTGCACGGCGGCCCGTCCGAACAACGGCGGCTGATGCTCGCGCGGCTGCCCGGCGCACTGCCCCAGGCGGTGGCGCGGGTGGCGGAGGCGCTGCGCCTGGCGGCAGTGGAGGCGCCGGCGCTGTCGTGAGGTGGGCGGGCTGGCGTGAGGCCGGTTGCCGCTGGCGTTGCGCGGTGCCGGCCGGTGGGGAGCGGAGTGGGGGTGCGTGGGCTGTCGTGAGCCGGCCGCTCGCCGGTGTGGGTGGTTGCGGCCGTTGTGCTGGCTGTGCGTGGTGCTGGGCCGGTGGCGGAGGTGCGGGCCGGTCGTGAGGTCCGCTGCAGTGGTGGGCGGCCGCCGCTTTCCCGGCTCGGTGCGAGTGGTGTCCGCGGTGCGGTCGTCGCTGCGTGTGCCTGGTTGGGGGCGGAACGCCTAGGCTGCTCCCATGAGCGTGCCATCCACCGATCTCGCTGCGACGCGGGCCTTCTTCGGGCCGCGGGCGGCGGCCTGGGAGCTGAAGTTCCCCGACGACGGGCCGCGCTACCGGCGTGCCGTCGCCGAGCTGGGCCCGCCGGTGGGTGGGGCGGTGGCCGACATCGCTTGCGGCACGGGGCGCGCGCTGCCGGAGTTGCGGGACGCAGTCGGTCCGGAAGGGACGGTCATCGGGGTCGATGTGACGCCCGAGATGCTCG
Source organism: Amycolatopsis thermalba (assembly GCF_023376025.1). Classification (NCBI taxonomy): domain Bacteria; kingdom Bacillati; phylum Actinomycetota; class Actinomycetes; order Pseudonocardiales; family Pseudonocardiaceae; genus Amycolatopsis; species Amycolatopsis thermalba. Next base: position 4,360,549 of record NZ_CP091196.1, on the reverse strand, counting down.
CCGAGGCCACCGTGCGCGGGCGCCATCGCCTTGCGGCGCTGGTGCTCGGGGACGCGGTGCACCTTCCGTTGCGGTCCGGGGTGCTGGACGCGGTGTTCGCCGCGGGGCTCGTGTCGCACCTGGCCGATCCGGTGGCCGGGTTGCGGGAGCTGGCCCGGGTCTGCCGGCCGGGTGGGCGCCTCGCGTTGTTCCATCCGGTCGGGCGCGCGGCACTCGCGCGGCGGCAGGGCCGGGAGCTGACCCCGGAGGACCTGCGCGCCGAGCCGAACATCCGCGCCGCCCTCACCGCGGCCGGCTGGCGCCTCGACACCATCGACGACGGCGCGGACCGCTACCTGGTCCTGGCCACCGCGAAGGGGTGACCGCTCCGGGGCGCGTGACCACCCGGCACCGGGGACGCGCCGGTAGTGGGGGAGTCAGGTGGTGTGCTCGGCCGGCCGAACGGCCCGGCACCGCAGAAGCCGCTCAGCGGCGCGCCTGCGCCGGAGGCACCCCGTACCGCCGCCGGTAGGCGGCCGCGAAACGGCTGGCGCTCGAGAAGCCCCAGCGGGCCGCCACCTCGCTGACCGTGCACCCCGACGAAGCCAGGTCCGCGTCGGCGCGTTGCAGGCGGATTCCCAGCAGGTACTCGGTCGGGCTGCAGCCCACCCACTGCCGGAACCCCTCCTGCAGCCGCCGGACGCTGGTGCCCGCCACCTCCGCCATGTCGCCCGCCGTCCAGGCTCGTCCCGGGTCGTCGCGCAGCCGGTCCAGCACGCGGTTGATCGCCCGCGGGCGCGGCACCGGGCCCGCGCCCGCCTCGGGGCACCCGGCCAGCAGGAAACTCGCCGCCAGCGCACCCGCCAGCTGCTCCCGCACCACCTCCCCGAGCATCCCGGGCTCGTGCAGGTTCGCCGCCAGGCCGCCCACCAGCTGACGCCAAGCGCGGCCCTGCCCGGCGCCCAGTTCGAGCTGGTCGGGCAGCTCACCACGCAGCGTCACCCGGTCACCGCCCAGCACCCGCTCGGCCTCGCGGTCCAGCCACGCGCTGTCGAACTTCACGCCCAGCACCGTGCAGGTCGCGTCCCAGTGGCTGATCAGCGACGGCGTGTCGGCGCGGAACACCGTCGCCTGCCCGGCCACCGACACCACCGGCCCGTGCCTGCCACGGCTTTCCAGGTGCCCGGTCAGCGGCATGTTGACCTCGTACGCGCCCGGGTACTCACACCCGATCCGCACGTCGGCGCCCCACCCGACATGGCCCACCAGCACCGGGCCCAGGTCCAGCGTGCGCAGCGTCAGGCGCGGGTCGCGGCCACCGCCGAGCGGCCGCAGCTCGTGCGGGAAATAAGCCTCCGCCACCTTCCGGGAGGCCTGGTGCCAGTCCCGGGGCGGCGCACTACGCCGTGCGGGCATGCGCAGGAGGCTACCAGAGACGCACGTCACGAACCGGCCGCGCGATCCGTGCCGTCACCGCGCGAAGCGTGTCGCCGCGCGGGTCAGCGCTGCCTAGCCTCCCGTGTCATCCCGGACGACGATGTGGGAGGACACCGCGATGACGACGACCGAACGGCCCGACCTCGCCTGGCTCGACGAGGTCACCATGACGCAGCTCGAGCGCAACCCGTACGAGGTGTACGAGCGGCTGCGGGCGGAAGCTCCGCTCGCCTTCGTGCCCGTGCTGGGCTCCTACGTCGCCTCGACCGCCGAGGTCTGCCGCGAGGTCGCCACCAGCCCGGACTTCGAGGCCGTCATCACCCCGGCCGGCGGCCGCACCTTCGGGCACCCGGCGATCATCGGCGTCAACGGCGACATCCACGCCGACCTGCGCTCCATGGTCGAGCCCGCCCTGCAGCCCGCCGAGGTGGACCGCTGGATCGACGACCTGGTGCGGCCCATCGCGCGCCGCTACCTCGAGCGGTTCGAAAACGACGGGCACGCCGAACTGGTCGCGCAGTACTGCGAGCCGGTCAGCGTCCGCTCGCTCGGCGACTTGCTCGGCCTGCAGGACGTGGACTCCGACAAGCTGCGCGAGTGGTTCGCCAAGCTGAGCCGCTCGTTCACCAACGCCGCCGTCGACGAGAACGGCGAGTTCGCCAACCCCGAGGGCTTCGCCGAGGGCGACCAGGCCAAGGCCGAGATCCGCGCCGTGGTCGACCCGCTGATCGACCGGTGGATCGAGCACCCCGACGACAGCGCCATCTCGCACTGGCTGCACGACGGCATGCCGCCCGGCCAGACCCGCGACCGCGAGTACATCTACCCCACGATCTACGTCTACCTGCTCGGCGCGATGCAGGAACCCGGCCACGGCATGGCGTCCACTTTGGTCGGTCTGTTCAGCAGGCCCGAGCAGCTGGAAGAGGTCGTCGACGACCCGGCGCTGATCCCGCGGGCGATCTCGGAGGGGCTGCGGTGGACCTCGCCGATCTGGTCGGCCACCGCCCGCATCTCCACCAAACCGGTGACCGTCGCCGGGGTCGACCTGCCCGCCGGGACGCCGGTGATGCTGTCCTACGGCTCGGCCAACCACGACACCGGCAAGTACGAGGCCCCTTCGCGGTACGACCTGCACCGCCCGCCGCTGCCGCACCTGGCCTTCGGCGCCGGCAACCACGCGTGCGCGGGCATCTACTTCGCCAACCACGTCATGCGCATCGCGCTGGAGGAGCTGTTCGAGGCCATCCCGAACCTGGAGCGCGACACCCGCGAGGGCGTGGAGTTCTGGGGCTGGGGCTTCCGCGGCCCGACCTCGCTGCACGTCACCTGGGAGGTCTGAGGTGACGTTCGCGGTCAGCGTCGGCGGCAGGCGGGTCGAGTGCGCCCCCGGCCAGACCCTGCTCGAGGCGTTCCTGCGCGGCGGGGTGTGGATGCCCAACTCGTGCAACCAGGGCACCTGCGGCACGTGCAAGCTCAAGGTGCTCACCGGCGAGGTCGACCACGGCGCCGCGCCGGAGGACACCCTCAGCCCCGAGGAGCGCGCCGCGGGCCTGGCGCTGGCCTGCCAGGCCCGGCCGCTCGCCGACACGGAGGTCAGCAGCGCCGCCGACGCCGGGCGCGCCACGCACCCGCTGCGCGACCTGACGGCCACCGTGCTGGAGGTCGCCGACATCGCGCGGGACACCCGCCGGGTGCTGCTGGGCCTGTCCGAGCCGCTCGCGTTCGAGGCCGGGCAGTACGTCGAGCTGGTCGTGCCGGGCTCCGGTGCGCGGCGGCAGTACTCGCTGGCCAACACGGCCGACGAGGACAAGGTGCTGGAGCTGCACGTCCGGCGCGTGCCCGGCGGGATCGCCACCGACGGCTGGCTCTTCGGCGGGCTCGCCGCCGGGGACCGGGTGGAGGCGACCGGCCCGCTCGGCGACTTCCACCTGCCACCGGCGGAGGAGGACGACGGCGGCCCGATGGTGCTCATCGGGGGCGGCACCGGGCTGGCCCCGCTGGTCGGCATCGCCCGCACCGCGCTGGCGCGGCACCCGGAGCGGGAGGTGCTGCTGTACCACGGCGTGCGGGGCGCGGCGGACCTGTACGACCTCGGCCGGTTCGCCGAGATCGCCGGGCGGCACCCGGGTTTCCGGTTCGTGCCGGTGCTGTCGGACGAGCCGGATCCGGCGTACCGCGGCGGGTTCCCGACCGACGCGTTCGTCGAGGACGTGCCGAGCGGGCGCGGCTGGTCGGGGTGGCTGTGCGGCCCGCCGGCGATGGTGGAGGCGGGTGTGAAGGCCTTCAAGCGGCGCCGGATGTCGCCGAGGCGGATCCACCGGGAGAAGTTCACGCCGGCCTCGTGAGGGGTTCCAGGGTGACGGCCGTGGTGTCGCCCGGCTGGAGGCCCTCGGCTTCCCGGACGGCGCGCTTGACCGGCAGCACGTAGCAGCCGCGCGCCTTGTCCGGGAAGACCGAGGTCGTCCAGGTGGTCGCGCCGACGCGGACGCGCACCCGCACCGATCCGAAGCCCTGCCGGCTGCCTTCGGTGAGGTCGCTGATCTCGTCGGAGGCGCCGGCGGGCAGGCTCACGAACGTCCAGGTGTCGGCGCGCCGCACGTCCCACACCCACAGTTCGGCGTCGAAAGCGATGTTCACGCGGTCAGACTGCCACGGGGCACCGACAGTTTCGGGGCCGCGGCGCGCGGGCGATCGCTCAGGCCTTCGCGGGCAGGGCCCGGGCGTAGGACACGCCCCGTTCGACCCATTCGCCGAGCTGCTCGGGAGTCCGGACGGCGGCGGGGCCGACGCGCAGCCAGCCGCGCATCTCGCGCCCGCGCATCACCATCGGCTGCACGTCCCCGCCGAGGAGCCGCTCACCGTCGTCCGGCTCGACCCGCACGAGCAGCCCACCGCCGGAGGCCGCGGCGAGGGCCATGTTGCCGTGGACGAGGAACCCCAGCCCGCCGAACATCCGCTTCTCGCTCATGCCGTCCGCGCCGGACAGCAGATCCCGGACCCGGTCGGCGAGTTCGTGGTCGTAAGCCATGCCCGAGTATGGCCGGTGCGCCCCCGTGGCCGCCGGATGTGCGGCACGCGGGAGAACCGCACGGCCGGGCTTCGGTCGCGGCGGCAGATCGCCCCGGGACGGGCGTTCCGGCGTCCGCTCAGCGCGGGTCGACGCGCCGCGGGTCAGCGGCGGCGGGGCTTGCCGCGCCGGCCGCCTTTCGCCGCGCCCCGCGGCTGGTTCCGGCGCGGCGCGGGCTTGCGCTCCTCCGCGGGGCGCTTCGCCTTGGGTTGTTTCGGCATGGGTGGCCGGCCGCGCGTGCTGTTGACGGTCCGGCCGCGCACGATGCCGATGAACTGCTCCATCAGGTCGGTCGTCTCGTCTTCGAGCCAGGAGAGCGCGACGCGCGACTGCGGGGCGTCGGTCAGCGGCCGGTACGTCAGGTCGCGCCGGTGGTGCAGCCGGGCGAGCGACTGCGGCACCACCAGGACACCCACGCCGGCCGCGACGAGCTGGATCGCGTCGGCCGTCGTCGCGGGGCGCTCCAGCGCGGGCCGGCCCGGCGGGTGCTCCCAGCCGAGGGTGTCGTCGAGCGGGTGCAGCACCAGCTCGTCGGCCAGGTCCTCGCCGGTGACGTCGTCCGCGGCGGCCACCAGGTGGTCCTTCGGCACGACGACGACCGTCGTCTCGGTGTAGAGCGGGATGGCGTGCAGGCCGCTCCGGTCGGTCGGCAGGCGCAGCAGCACCGCGTCCACCGCCCGGTCGCGCACCCGGTCCGCCGCCTCCGCGGCGGTGACCTGCACCAGGTCCAGCGGGATGTCCGGCGTCCGCTCCTGCCAGATCCGCACCCACTTGCCGGGCGTCACCCCCGGGACGTACCCGAGGGTGAAGGAGGTCGGCTCTGTCACCACGCCAGGTTACCGGCCGTGACCGCGGTCGTTACCCTGGACCGCATGACGTCGCAGAAGACTCCCCAGACGATGAAGCCCGCGACGGCGGCCAAGAAGCTGGGCGTGTACCTGGAAGCCACCCCCGCGGAGTTCCAGGAGGGTGTCGTCTCGCGCGACGAGCTGAACGCCCTGCAGGCCGACCCGCCGGAGTGGCTGCGCGAACTGCGCCGCAACGGCCCGCACCCGCGGCCGGTGGTCGCGGCGAAGCTGGGCGTGTCCATCGGCGGGCTGGCCCGGGCCGGGATCACCGAGCCGCTCACCACCGAGCAGATCGACGCGCTGAAGGCCGAGAACCCCGAGTGGCTGCAGCACGAGCGCGCCACCCAGGCCGAGGTGCGCAAGGAGGCAGCGCGGCTGAAGAAGCAGAAGTAGGCGCCGCGGCCGGTCTCCCCGATACGGGAGGCCGGCTTTTTTCGCGCCCGTTGACGCAACCGTTCGGTTGCCATAGTGTGGCAACCAACGAGTTGCAACAGGAGGCGTCATGGCATTTCCGGATCGCATCGAGCGGGTCGTCGAGCTCGGCCACCCGCCGGAGACGGTGTGGGCCGCGCTGACCACCGCCGAGGGGCTGGGCACGTGGTTCGGCCAGAAGGCGTCGATCGACCTGCGGCCGGGCGGCGCGGCGGAGCTGAAGTGGGACGACGGGTCCCGCCAGGACCTGCGCATCGAGCGGGTCGAGGAGCCGCGCGTGTTCGGCTTCACCTGGCGGATCTACGGCCTGCCCGAGGACGACCCGCGCCGGACCTACGTCGAGTTCACCCTGGAACCGGCCGGGCGCGGCACGCGGCTGACCGTCGTGGAGACCGGCTTCGCCCAGCTGCCCGGTGGCGCGCACCGCGAAGCGTTCGACGGCAACAACCGAGGCTGGGCCCGTGAACTGGGCGAGCTGGCCGCCTACCTCGATGCGGCGTGACGCCGAGGCCGTCGCCGAGCAGGTCTTCGCCGCGCTGGCCGATCCGACGCGGCGGGCGATCCTCGCCGAGCTGGCCGCGCGGGGGCCGGCCACGGCCACCGACCTCGCCGGCCGGCTGCCGATCACCCGGCAGGGCGTCGCCAAGCACCTGGCCCTGCTCGCCGACGCCGGTCTCGTGACCGCCGAGCCGGGGGAGCGGCGCCGCGTCCGCTACCACCTCCGGCCGGCGCCGATGCAGGTGGCGCAACAGTTCCTCGCCGCACTGGCCCGCGACTGGGACGACCGGCTGGGGAAACTGCGCGATCACCTGGGAGGTACCGCATGATCGTCCGATGTGGAAGGTGGAGAATCCGATGAGGACACCCCCGATCGTCTCGCGGCCGGAGTGGGAGGCCGCGTGGCGGGAGCTCCTGGTGAAGGAAAAGGAGCTGACCCGCGCCAAGGACGCGATGGCCGCCGCGCGCCGCCGCATGCCGTGGACCGAGGTGGACCGGGAGTACCGGTTCGACGGGCCGGACGGCCCCACGACCCTGCTCGGCCTGTTCGACGGCCGCCGCCAGCTGATCGTCTACCGGGCGTTCCTCGAACCCGGCGTGCACGGCTGGCCCGGCCACGCGTGCGTCGGCTGCTCGATGGTGGCCGACCAGGTCGCGCACCCCGCCCACCTCAACGCCCGCGACACCACGCTGGTGTTCGCCTCGCGCGCGCCGCAACCGGACATCGAGCGGGTCAAGGCGCGGATGGGCTGGACGATGCCCTGGTACACCATCCTGGACGACTTCGACAGCGACTTCGGGGTGGCCGAGTACCACGGCACCAACGCCTTCATCCGCGACGGCGACCGCGTGTTCCGCACCTACTTCGTCAACAACCGCGGCGACGAGGCGATGGGCGGCACCTGGAGCTACCTCGACATCACCGCGCTCGGACGGCAGGAGACCTGGGAGGACTCACCCGAGGGCTACCCGCGCACGCCGCCCTACGAGTGGTGGCACTGGCACGACGACTACCCGGCCTGATCCGGTCGCGCGGGCAGGAGCGGCCGGCGCTCCCGACGGTGGGGTCGGAAACCTGCCAGACCGCCCGCGCCCCGGCTGCTGGACTGGTGCCCGGATGATCGACCACCAACCGGGCGAGGAGTCATGGCGGCAGCCACCACACACGACGCCGGACGCGGCGGCACCGGCGTTCACCCGCTTCCGGCGTGGCGGGGCCGCGTCGCCGTCCTGTCGGTGACGATGGGAATCTTCGTCATCGTCACCACCGAGATCCTGCCGATCGGCCTGCTGACGCCGATCGGCGCCGCGTTCGCCGTCTCGGACGGCACCACCGGCCTGATGATGACCATGCCGGGAATCCTGGCCGCGATCGCCGCCCCGGTCATCACCGTCGTGACCGCGCGCCTGGACCGCCGGCGGATGCTGTGCGCCTTCCTCGCGGTGCTGACGGTGGCGAACGTCGTCGCGGCCGCCGCGCCCGGCTACTGGGCCGTGCTGGTGTCGCGGGTCCTCGTCGGGGTCACCATCGGCGGGTTCTGGGCGATCGCGTCCGGGCTCGCCGAACGCCTCGTCCCGCCCCGGTCCGCGGCGCGGGCCACCGCGGTGATCTTCTCGGCGGTGCCCCTCGGTTCGGTGCTGGGCGTCCCGGCGGGAACCTTCCTCGGCGACCTCTCCGGCTGGCGCACCGCCTTCGTCGTCCTGGCGGTCCTCTCCGGCGCGGTGCTCGCGGCACTGGCCGTGGTCCTGCCCCCGCTGCCGCCGCTCCGGGCGACCAGCCGGGGCGTGCTGACCGCCGTGCTCGGCCGCCCGGGCACCCGCGCGGCCCTGCTGGTGACGGTCCTCGTGGTCCTGGCGCACTTCGGCGCCTACACCTACGTGCGGCCGTTCCTCGAGCAGGTGACGGAGGCGTCCCCGGCGGCCATCACGGTCGTGCTCCTGATCTACGGCACGGCCGGGATCGCCGGCAACTTCCTCGCCGGTGCCGGCCTCCCGCGGTATCCACGCGTGGTCTTCGGAGTGAGCGCGGGGCTGCTGGCGGCCGCGACCACGCTGCTCCCGCTCGCCGGGACCTCGCTCGCGGGCGCGGTGGCGCTCCTGGTCGCGTGGGGCCTGGCGTACGGGGCCGTTCCGGTCGCCTCGCACACGTGGTTCGCCCTGGCGGCACCCCGCGCGGCGGAAGCGGCCTCGGTCCTGTTCACCGCGTCCTTCCAGGCCACGATCGCTCTCGGCGCCCTCGCCGGTGGTTTCGTCGTGGACCGGAGTTCCGCCTCGGCCGTCATGGTGTGCGGCGGGCTCACCGCGGCTGCCGGTGTGGTGGCCATCGCGGCGGGGGGCGCGCGATCCCGCTCCAGCCCGGCATGATCGACGGCGGTGTCACGGGCTGAGGGTGCCCGCCTGGTCCGCGGTCTCCGCGTCGGCGTCGTCGTCGGCGACCCACTCCAGCAGGTCGCCCGGCTGGCAGCCGAGCACCCGGCACATGGCCTCCAGCGTGGAGAAGCGCACGGCCTTCGCGCGGCCGTTCTTCAGCACCGCGACGTTCGCCGGGGTGATGCCGACCCGCTCGGCGAACTCGCCGACGCTCATCTTGCGCTTGGCGAGCTGGACGTCGATGCGCACGACGATCGGCATCAGATCACCGCTTCCATGTCGGTCCGCAGCGTGGTGGCCTGCCGCAGCAGCGCGCGCATCACGACCATCAGCAGGCCCGCCACGGCGACCCCGACCACCATCAGGAACAGCAGCAGCGGGAGGCCGGGGTCGTCGGCGCGGAAGCCGACGTACAGGAACACCGCCACGAGCGCGAGCCACCCGGCGGCGATCGCCCCGACGATCACGTTGACCCACCGCATCGACCCCGCGCTGAAGATGCGGTCCTTCCGCACCATCGTCAGCAGCCGCCACATCGCCACGATCACCACCTGGACGCACAGCACCCAGAACACCGTGACGGCGGTGGCCGGCCACCGGAGGTGGGCGAGATCGGGGTTCTCCCGCGCCATGTGCGCGAACTGCCCGGGCAGCGACATCACCTGGAGCAGCACGAGGATCCCGAACAGCGCCACGAGGAGGATCCGGAGGAGGGGGACGACCCAGCGTTCAGCGAACATGCACCGAGTATCGCTCGATATCTATTGAAAATCAATTGGTTTCTGTCGACTGGTGGCACGTCGGTTACTCACTCACGCACTATTGACCCACATGGTGGGTTCATGTTCATATTGTGGCGAACAGTGCAACGTGGCACGAGCGACGGGACAACCGCATGTCAGACACGGCAACACTGATCAACACCGGGGTCACGGTCGCGGCCATCGTGGTGTTGATCGTCCGCTTCCGGCTCAACCCGGTCATCGCGCTGGTGCTCGGCTCCTGCTACCTGGGGCTGTCCACCGGGCTCGGCGTCGGCAAGACCGTGGAGGAGATCACCACCGGCTTCGGTGACGTGATGGCCGAGATCGGCCTGCTCATCGCGTTCGGCGTGCTCATCGGCGCCATCCTGCGCGATCTGCGGGCCATCGAACGCCTGGTGGACAAGCTGCTGACGGTGTTCGGCCCGCGCCGGATCCCGTACGCGATGGCCCTGACCATCGCCACTGTCCTGCAGTCGATCTTCCTCGACGTGCTGCTGGTGATCTCCGGTCCGCTGGCCAGGGGCATCGGCAAGCGGCTCGGGCCGCGCGGGGTCGCGCGCATGGCCACGGCGCTGGCGATCGCGCTGGAGTGCGGCATCGTGTTCACCGTTCCCGGCGTCGGCGCGCTGGCCCTGGCCGGCCTGCTGCACGTGCCGCTGGGCAAGTACCTGCTCTTCGGTCTCGTCGTGATCATCCCGACGGTGACGATCGCGATCGCGATCATGTCGGTGCTCTTCGCCCGCGGCTGGTGGGACCCGGCCAAGGACGAGATGGCCGACGAAGCCGTGGCACCGGAAGCGCCGCGGGGCGGCCCGGGCACCGTGGCCGCGCTCGACCTGCGCAAGCCGCCCGCCCTGCCGGTGGTGTTCAGCCCGCTGCTCGGCGCGCTCGTGCTGATCGCCACCGGCGCGGTGGCCGAGATGCTGGCGTGGTCGAACCCGGTCGTGGCGTTCCTGTCCAGCCCGGTGGTGGCGCTGCTGCTCGGGCTGGTCGGCACCTGCCTGATCGGGCGGCGGTACATGGGCCAGCCCGCGGTGGAGTCCGCGCTCGGCTCGGGCCTGCGCGACAGCGGGCAGATCCTGCTGCTCAACGGCGTCGGCGGATGCCTGGCCGCGGTGCTGGCCGCGGCCGGGCTCGGCGACATCCTCGGCAAGTACTTCTCCGCCAACACCTGGGCCCCGCTGCTGCTCGTGTGGCTGATGGCCGCGGTCCTGCACATCGCGGTCGGGTCGGTGACGATCTCCGCGATCACCTCGGCCGGCCTGCTCGCCCCGATCGCCCCGTCCCTCGGGCTGGACCCGGTCCTCATCGCGCTGGCCGCGGGCGCCGGATCGCTGTTCATGGTCCACCTGACCAGCAACACGTTCTGGCTGCTGCAATCGCTGCTCGGGCAGACGACGCGCGGCGCGCTGAAGACCGTCTCGGTCGGCGTCTCGGTCGCCTCCGTGGTGGCGCTGGGCCCGATCCTGGCCCTCAACCTCGTCCTCTAGACACGGAAAGGTTCCGATGGACACCGAACACGCACACCTGCCGCTGCGCGGGATCCGCGTCCTGGAGCTGGGCAACTACATCGCCGGGCCGACCGCCGCGCGGCTGCTGGCCGACCTGGGCGCCGAGGTGATCAAGGTCGAGCGGCCCGGCCGCGGCGACGAGCTGCGCGGCTGGCGGCTCTACGCGGGCACGGTGTCCATGCTGTTCCACACCGTCAACCGCAACAAGAAGTCCATCGCGGTCGACCTGCGGACCGCGGCGGGGCGGGACATCGTGCTCGGCCTCGTGCGCCGGTGCGACGTGGTGATCGAGAACTTCCGCCCCGGCACGCTGGAGAAGTGGGGCCTGGGACCGGCCGAGCTGGAACGGGCCAACCCGGACGTCGTGCTCGCGCGCATCTCGGCGTTCGGCCAGACCGGGCCGCTGGCCGGCCGGCCCGGGTTCGCCGCGGTGGCCGAGGCGATGGGCGGACTGCGCAACCTGGTGGGGGAGGCCGACCGGCCGCCGTCGCGGGTCGGGGTGTCCATCGGGGACTCGATCGCCGGGCTGTACGCCGCGTTCGGGGTGATGGTCGAGCTGTACGAGCGCGCCGTGCTGCCGAAACGGCGGCCGCTGCGTGAGCGGGTGGTCGACGTCGCGCTGCACGAGGCGGTGTTCTCGATGATGGAGTCGCTCGTGCCGGACCACCTCGCCTACGGGGTCGAGCGGCAGCGCGTGGGCGGGCGGATGGAGGGCATCGCGCCCAGCAACGCCTACGAGTGCGGCGACGGCACCAGCGTGGTGATCGCGGGCAACGGCGACTCGATCTTCCGCCGTTGCATGCTCGCCATCGGCCGCCCCGACCTCGCCGGCGACCCTGGGCTGGCGGACAACGCGGGCCGCTGGGCGCGGCGCGACGAGCTGGACGAGGCGATCGGGGAGTGGACCCGCGGCCGCGACCGGGACGAGGTGCTGAAGGTCCTCGACGAGGCCGGGGTGCCGGCCGGCCCGATCTACACGGCCGCCGACATCTGCGCCGACGAGCAGTACCGCGCCCGGGCGATGATCCAGCCGCTGCCCGTCGACCCGGGCACGGGGGAGGAGGTGCCGATCGGGTTCCCCGGGGTCGTGCCGGTGATCGGCACCGAGTCGCTGCCGCTGCGCACCCCGGGGCCGGAGCTCGGCGAGCACACCGCGGAGATCCTGCGCCTGCTGGGCCGGAAGGAGGCCGGGAATGACTGATCTGCGGGACGTGACGTTGCGGGACGGCCTGCAGCTGACCGGGAAACCGCTGCCGACCGCACGCAAGGTCGCGGTGATCCGGGAGCTGCTGGCCGCCGGGGTGCCCAGCATCGAGATCGGTTCGATGGCGCGCCCGGACCTGGTGCCGCCGCTGGCCGACACGCTCGACGTGATCCGGTTGCTGGAACCCGGAGAGCTGGCGCGCTGCTGGGTGTGGGTCGCCACGCCGCGGCACGTCGAACGCGCCGGGGAGGCCGGTGCGGTGAACTTCCAGTACTGCCTGTCCGCATCCGATGCGCACAACCGCGCCAACCTCGGACGCTCCACTGAGGACAGTCTCGCGGCGATGCCCCGTGCGGCGTCGGCGGCGGCCGCCGCCGGTGGCCGTATCCAGCTGTGCATCGCCACGTCGTTCACCTGCCCGTTCGACGGCGCGGTGCCGGAGGATCGGGTGCTGGCGATCGCGCGCGACCCGCGGGCCCAGGGCGCCGGGGACATCGTGCTGTGCGACACCCTGGGACAGGCCGTGCCCGCGCAGGTGACCAGCCTGGTCGCCCGGGTGGCGGCGGAGACGCCGCCGCGCCGCATCGTCTACCACGGGCACGACACGTGGGGCCTGGGGGTGGCGAACACGCTGGCCGCCATCGCGGCCGGGGCGTCCGAAGTGGATGGTGCGCTGGGCGGGCTCGGCGGGTGCCCCTTCGCGCCCGGCGCCAGTGGGAACGCGTCCACTGAGGACCTGCTCTTCGCGGTGCGGCCGCCGTGGCTCACGCCGTCGTCGTTCGCGCGGATCGTGCGGTTGTCCGGCGATCTGCTGGACGAGCTGGGGGAGCCGAACCGGTCGCGGGCCGCGCAGGGGGCCCGCACGAGCGCGACGGCGTTCCCGTGGGCGATCGGCGAGCGGCTCAGCCCGGGTGGCGGCCGCCCAGCGCGCGGGTGATCCGTTCCGCGTGTTCGACCAGCACGTCCACCCAGTCCAGGCACTTCTCGTACGGCATGCGCATCGTCGGGCCGCTCACCACCAGCGCGCCGACCAGGTCGGCCGCCGAGTCGAACACCGGCGCGGCCAGGCCCGAGGCGCCGTCCACGCGCTCGCCGACCGTGATCGCGTAGCCGTCGGCCGCGGTCTGCTTGATCAGGCGCCGCAGCTCGTCCCGGTCGGTCACCGTGCTCTCGGTCAGCTGGGGCAGGTCCTCCCGCAGCACCTCCTCGGCCAGCCCCGGCGACCACGCCAGCAGCACGCGCCCCGGCGACCCGACCGTGATCGGCGCGATCTTGCCGACCGACATCTCCCGCCGCAGCGCGTGCCGCGTCTGCGCGACCGCGATGCACACCCGGTGGTGCCCCTCCGCGCGGAAGAAGCACGCCGTCTCGCCGGTCGCGTCGCGCAGGTCCTTCAGCACCGGGTTCACCACCGACAGCACGTCGAGGTCCTTGCCCGCCGCCGCGCCCCAGTAGGCCATCCGCACCCCGAGCCGGAACCCGTCCCCGGCGCGGTCGAGGAAACCGTGCGCGACCAGGTTCGTCACCAGCCGCTGCACCGTCGACTGCGGCAGCCCCGTCTTCTGCTGCAGCTCCCGCAGCGTGAGCGAGGGCTGGTGCAGGGTGAACGCGTCCAGGATGTCGACGATCTTGCCCAGCACGAGCAGCGGACGCGGACCGCCCTCGCCGTCCGCCCTGCGCTCGTCCGCGGTGCCCATACGCCGAAAATACGGCACCAGCATCAGACCGGCGTGCAATCGGGCCGGTCGGTCCAGTTCGTGCCGCACAGGTACAGGGTGATCGGCGCGGTGTAGCCGTAGCGGGCGCCGAGCGCGTTGTACCCGGTGACGTCCACCCGCCCGGCGACGTAGTGGTCGGTGGCGGTGCCGACCGCGGTGTCGGTGTGGCCGGCCGGTGGGGCGCCGGTGTCGTCGGCGATGCCCCAGAAACGGCCCAGGTGGTAGGCCGAGCAGAGGTTCACGTCGAGGAGGTAGGCGCCGGCGGTGCCGCACTGCGTGGCCTGCGTGCCCGGGTCGATCGGCTGACCGTGGCCCATCCCGGTGATCTGGAAGTACTCGACCGCGCCGCCGTAGATCCGGTGCGGATAGCCCGCGACCGTGTCGCTCACCTCCGGCGTCTGGTCGGTGCCCGCCAGGTTGGTCCACTGCTCGACGAGTTCGGTGGCGTTGCGCGGGGCGACGGTCGTGTCGGCGGTGCCGTGCCAGATCGACACCCGCGGGTGCGTGCCGGAGTGGTCGGCCGCGGCGCGCACCTTGTCGCCCCACTGCGCCGGGGCCTGGTCGGTCCCCGGGTTCATGCAGCTGAACGCGGTGACGGCGGAGGTCGCGCACCCGTACGGCAGCCCGGCGACGATACCGCCGCCGGCGAACACGTCCGGGTAGGTGGCGAGCATGACCGCGGTCATCGCGCCCCCGGCGGACAGCCCGGTGACGTAGGCCGACGAGGCACCGAGGTCGGCCTTCGTGCGGTCGACCATCTGCTTGATCGACAACGCCTCACCCGAGCCGCGGCGGGTGTCGGCCGGTTCGAACCAGTTGAAGCAGCTGCTGGCGTTGTTGGCGGAACTCTGCTGCGGGAACACCACCGAGATCCGCCACTGGTCGGCCAGTTTCATCCAGCCGGTGCCGGTGGCGTAGCCGGCCGCGTTCTGGGTGCAGCCGTGCAGCGCCACGACGACCGGGCGGCCGGCGGGCAGCCCGTCGGGGGCGTAGCGGAACATGCGCAGGTTGCCCGGGTTCGAGCCGAAGCCGGTCACCTCCGCCGGCCCGGCGGCCTGCGCCGGCGGTGCGAGGCCCAGCAAGGCCAGGACGAGCGTCAGCAGGGCGGTCAGCGCGCGGCGCATCGGCACACCTCCACGTCGAGGTCGGTTCCGGTGCCGCTGATGGTAAGAACCACGCCGTCGCGGGACCGCGTTGCCGGGCAACACAATCGGCGAGCCGGTCATGGTGCCCGTCACCACCGCGAATACCGCGGTTTCGGTGGCGCGACCGGTTCGTTCGTGCTCTGATACCGGATCATGGACCATCGGTGGCGGGTGCCCGGCTACACCGAGCTGGAGGTGCTCGGCACCGGCGGCTTCGGCCACGTCGTCCTGGCCAAGCACGAGACCTCCGGGCAGCTCGTCGCGATCAAGTACCTGCACGCGGAGTTCCTGGCCGACCCGGGAATCCTGGACGGGTTCCGCCGCGAGGCCCATCTGCTGCACGGCGTGCGCAGCCCGCACGTCGCGCGGCTGCACGAGTTCGTCGAACGCCCGGAGGGCGCCGCGCTGGTCATGGAGGCCGTTCCCGGGGTCTCGCTGCGCGTGCTGCTGGCCGCCGAGAAGACCCTGGCGCCCGAATCGGCTTTGGCCATCCTCAAGGGCTCCCTGCTGGGGCTGGCGGCCGCGCACGCCGTCGGCGTCGTGCACCGCGACTACAAGCCGGGCAACGTCCTGGTGTCGCAGGCGGGGGAGTCCAAGCTCGTGGACTTCGGACTGGCCACATTGGACGGACAGGCCGGGCTCGCCGCCGGGTCGCCCTCCTATATGGCCCCGGAACAGTGGGCGGGGCTGCCGGGACTGCCCGCCACCGACGTCTACGCCGCCACCTGCGTGTTCTTCCAGTGCGTCACCGGGCACCGGCCGTTCGAGGCGGACACCACCGAGCGGTTGCGCGCGCTGCACCAGTCCGCGCCGGTGCCGCTGGCCGCGGTGCCCGAGCCGCTGCGGGCGCTCATCGCGCGCGGCATGGCCAAGGACCCCCGGCAGCGCCCGGTCACCGCCGACGCGTTCGTGGCCGAACTCGAAGCCACCGCGCGCGTCGCCTACGGCCCGGACTGGGAAAGCCGCGGGTGGAAGCGGCTCGCCGCACCCGTCGCCGCCCTGACGGCCCTCACCCCGCTCGCGCTGCTCGCGACCGCCGGAACCGCGGCCGCCCCGCTGACGGCCGCCGCGCCGGCCGGAGCGGGGATCGCGGCCACGACCATCGGCAAGGTGGTCATCGGTGTTCTGGTGACCGCGGTGCTCGCCGTCGGCGGATTCCTGGTCTACCAGCAGTTCGACGATCCGCCGCGGCAGGCCGCCCTGAGCGTGGACATCGAGACCACGGCCGGCACCGACCCCGCGCTGCCGATCACCTACGACCTGCAGTACCCGCGGGTGACCGGGCACCCCGACGCCGCCGTGCAGGAGCGGATCAACGCCGCGCTGCGGTCGCCGGCCGACGAACGCCTGCGCTCGCTGCGGGAGGGACTGTCCCGCCCGGACATCCTGCCCGACTTCCTCAGCCGCGGCGAAACCGTGGGCGTGCGGACCACCGCGGTCGTCGCCCTGCGCACCGACCGGCTGCTGTCCGTGCGCTACGACCACGCGCTCGACTCGGATTTCCTGTCCCACACCAGCTGGCGGTTCCCGGAGAGCGTCACCGTCGACCTGGCCACCGGGCGGGTCCTCGGACCGCGGGACGTCTTCCGCGAGGACGTGCTGACCGCGCAGGGCATGGCCACGCTGACCGAACGGCTGGTGGCGCGCTCGGCGCAGGGGTTCTGCCGCCGGGTCAGCGTCAGCGGGCCGGGTGCGCCCGCGTCGATCGACACCGCGGACACGCCCCGCGGCGGCGACCACGTACCGGCCGCGGACCTCGTGTTCACGCATGCCGGCGTGGATTTCCTGGTGCTGTACTCCGAACTCGGCTGTACCACCGCCGCCGGCCAGGAGACGATCACGCTCCCGTACGCGGAGATCACGGACCTGCTGCGGCCGGAGCTGCTCGCGATGCTCGGCCGCGGCGCCGGTGTCCCGTCGTCCTTCCCGGCCGCGGACGACGGCACCTACACCAACGCCCGCTTCGGGTTCACCGCGCTGGTGCCCGAGGGCTACCAGCGGCAGCCCTACACGCCGCCCGGTGGCGACGGCATGGAGTTCACCGACCCGAGCCTCGGGGCGACGATGACCGTGTGGGGAGCCAACAACACCGCCGGCCACTCCACCGCGGACGTCCTGGCCGGGGCGGCGGAGGACATCCGCGCCGAAGGCGGGCAGGTCACGGCCCAGCGCGTGGAAGGCGAGCTGTACACGATCTCCGGCTACCGCGGCGACGGCCGCATCTTCTACGAACGCGGTTTCGTCGGCCCCGGCTCGACGGCCACGCTGCGGTGGGTCTACCCGCGCGCGGCCAAGGACGCGCTCGACGGGCCGGTCAGCCGCACGGTGAAGACCTTCCGCGCCGGGGACCTCACCCGGCCGCACTGAGCCGCCGGGCGGGCCCGTCCGCGGGCGCGGTCACCGAGCCGTCCCGCGCGCGAGGATGGCCCGCGCGCGCAGGATCACCGGCCGGTCCACCATCCGGCCGTCGTGGACACCGACCGACCCGTCGGTGGCCGAGGCCAGCACCTCCTCGGCCCACCGGACCTCCGCCGCCGAGGGCGTGAAGGCGTCGTTGACGAGCGGCACCTGGCGGGGGTGGATGCACAGCTTGCCGGTGAACCCCAGCTCGGCCGCGTGGGCGAGATCGTCCCGCAGCACGGTGTCGGCGTCCAGGACCGTCGTGACCCCGTCGACCGGCGCGCCGCATCCGGCCGCGGCGGCGGCGAGGACCACCGCGGAACGCGCGTGCTGCAGCGCCGCGTGCGAGGCGGGGTCGACCCCGAGCTGGGCCGCGAGGTCGATGCTGCCGAACGCGGGCCGCACCACCGCATCGGCCCGGCACACCTCGACCGCGCTCGCGACACCCAGCGCGGTCTCGATCAGCGGGATCAGCGCGGCGCCGGACCTGCGTGCGATCGCGTCGAGCACCGCCCGGTCCTCGGCCTTGGGCACCATCACCGCGGCGGCCCGGCCCGCGACGGCGGACAGGTCGTCGCCGGACCACGGGGTGCCGGGCGCGTTGATCCGCACCACCGCCCGTTGCCCGTCGTCCAGCCAGGACCGGACGTGCTCACGGGCGTCGGCCTTGCGGTCCGGGCCGACCGCGTCCTCGAGGTCCAGCACGACCAGGTCGCACCCGGAGGCCGCGGCCTTGGCGAACCGGTCCGGCCGGTGTCCCGGCACGAACAGGAAGCTGCGGGCGCCGGCGAGCGGATCGGTCATCGCGCGCTCCGCACGGCTCCGGTCGCGGTCTGACGCCCGTGCACGTCCCGCACCGCGGTGGTGGTCTGGTCCTGCTCGGTGACCGCACCGGCGATCAGGCCCTGGTGGTCGAACAGCGGCGACACCAGCCGGTAGCCGAACTCCAGATCGCCGCCGCGGCCGGTGGCGCGGGCGGCTTCGGCCATCGCGAGAGCCTGCAGGGGGCCGTGGGTGAGCAGGCCGGGGTAGCCCTCGACGTCGCGGGCGTAGTCGCGGTCGTAGTGGATCCGGTGGGCGTTGTAGGTCAGCGCCGAGAACCGGAACAACAGGGTGGGGGACACCTCGATCGCCCGTTCGCCCGGCCCGGCCGGCACGATCGTCTCGCTGTCCGCGGCGGGCAGGCCACCCGACGTGGCCGGCCGGTACACGATGTCCTGCTGCTCGTCGACCACGATCCGGCCGCCCTGGGAGATCCGGTGCTCGACCACCACGAACGTCAACGGCCCGGACCGGCCCTGCTTGTCCCGCACCGACAGCACCCGGGTGCGCCGCGTCGCCGGCTCCCCGCACCGCAGTGCCCCGCGGGTCCGGACGCGGCCACCGGCCCACATGCGGCGGCGGCCGGGACCCGGCGGCGCCGGGACGCAGTTGCGGACCGGGTGCCCGTCCGGGCCCAGATCGGCCTGGGCGGGGCGTTCCAGCAGGTACAGCCAGTGCCACAACAGCGGCAGGCCCTCGCCGCGGTCGAGGTCCGGCACCGGCACGTCCAGCAGCGCGCCCAGCGCCCGCGCGGGCTCCGGCAGCAGCACCTCGGTGCGCTCGACGATCTCCGACATGACCTTCCTGCTCAGATCCGGTTCCGGTTGACGAGCTGACGGGCGATCACGGTGCGCTGGATCTCGTTGGTGCCTTCCCCGACGATCATCAGGGGCGCGTCGCGGAAGTAGCGTTCGACGTCGAATTCGGTGGAGTAGCCGTAGCCGCCGTGGATGCGCACCGCGTTCAGCGCGATCTCCATCGCCGTTTCGGAGGCGAAGAGCTTGGCCATGCCGCATTCCAGGTCGGCGCGCCGGCCGGAGTCGTAGCGGCGGGCGGCGTGGTGCACCAGCTGACGCGCCGCCTCCAGCTTCGTCGCCATGTCGGCCAGGTAGTTCCCGATCGACTGGTGCTGCCAGATCGGTTTGCCGAACGACTCCCGCTGCTGGGCGTAGCGCAGCGAATCCTCCAGCGCGGCGCGGGCCACGCCCAGGGCACGGGAGGCGACCTGGATGCGCCCGATCTCCAGCCCGCGCATCATCTGCGCGAACCCCCGTCCCGGCACACCGCCCAGCACCGCCGAGGCGGGCACCCGCATGTCGTCGAACGCGAGCTCGCAGCTCTCCACGCCCTTGTAGCCCAGTTTCGGCAGGTCCCGGGACACGTGGAAGCCGGGGCCCTTCTCGACGAGCAGCACGCTGATCCCGGTGTGCGGCGGGTCGGCCTCCGGGTCGGTCTTGCACAGCAGCGCGACCAGGCCGGAGCGGCGGGCGTTGGTGATCCACGTCTTGGACCCGTTGACCACGTACTCCGCGCCGTCCCGGCGCGCGGTCGTGCGCAGGGCCTGCAGGTCCGAGCCGCCACCGGGCTCGGTCAGCGCCATGGTGGCGCGCAGCTCGCCGGTCGCCATCCGCGGCAGGTAGCGGTCCTGCTGCTCGGCCGTGCCGTGGTCCATCAGCAGCTTGGCGACCACCGTGTGGCCGCCCATCGCGCCGGCCAGGCTCATCCAGCCGCGCGCCAGCTCTTCGGTGACCGCGGCGTAGCACGGCGCCGACACCGCCGCCCCGCCCCACGGCTCGGGGATCGCCAGCCCGAAGATGCCCATCTGCTTCATCTGATCGATGAGCTTCTCCGGATAGGTGCCGGCGTGCTCCAGTTCCCGCACCACGGGCCGCACCTCGCGGCCGACCCACTCGCCGACCGCCGCGACGATCGCGGCCTCGTCCTCGGTCAGGCCGTCCATCCGGTGTCCTTCCTGGGTTGCGTCGTGGTCACTACCGCTCACCTGCCGCAGCGGACGCTATTCTATAGAATCTGTTCCCGGGGATAGGATGTGGCCAGTTTTCCGGCACGGAGGCGGGGGCATGGGTGCAGCGCAGGGCCGCGGGAGCAGCCCGCGGCGCACGTCGTTCGGCGACAAGCAGCAGCTCAGCGAGAAGGTCGCCGCCTACATCCGTGAGGGCATCATGGTCGGCCAGTTCCGCGCCGGCGAGTACATCCGGACCGAACGGCTGGCCGAGGAGCTGGGGGTCAGCCCCACCCCGGTGCGGGAAGCGCTGATGCTGCTGGGCAGCGAGGGGTCGGTGCGGTGGGAGCCGCGGCGCGGGTACCGGGTGGTGCCGCTGACCACGCGGGACGTCAGCGACCTGTTCCGGGTGCAGGCGTTCATCGCGGGCGAGCTCGCCGCGCGCGCCGCCACCGAGCTGCGCGACGACGAGCTGGATCTGCTCGAGGAGACCCAGGCCAAGCTGGAGCAGGCCGAGCGGGACGGCGACTTCGAGCTCGTCGAGACGCTCAACTACCGGATCCACCGCACCATCAACAAGGCGTCGGACTCGGCGCGGCTGGCCGTCCTGCTCGGCGTCACCGTGAACTACGTGCCGCTGGGCTACTACGCCTCGATCGAGGGGTGGTCGTCGGCCTCGGCCCACGACCACAGCGCGATCTTCCAGGCCCTGCGCGCCCGCGATCCGGAGGGAGCCCGCCGGGCGATGTCGGCGCACATCGAGCACGTCGGCGGCCAGCTGGTGGACCACCTGCGCCGGCGCGAAGTGCTCAGCTGACGGTTCTCGTGGCGACGGCGACCAGGTACTCCCAGTCGCCGGCGAAGGTGCCGTCGGTGGCGAGGTTGTTGTCCTGCGCGAGGGTGACGAGGTCGGCGCGGAACGCGTCCCGCCCCTCCTGGGTGAGGCGTTGCGCGGCCAGGTGCGTCGGGCCGTAGTGGGTGAGGAAGAAGTCCGTGACCCGGTCGCCCAGCAGCTCGCGCACGGTCTCCTCGGTGCCCCACCGGGTGGGCGGCAGGGCGCCGGCCGGTGGCGGCGCGTGCCGGCCGACGATCGCGAGCAGTGCGCCGATGGACCCGGACGGGGTCCAGCCGGCCAGGCCGATGGTGCCGCCCGGACGGCAGACCCGGACCAGTTCGCCGGCGGCGCGCTGGTGGTCGGCGGTGAACATGACGCCGATGGCGGACAGGACGACGTCGTACTCGCCGTCGGCGCAGGGGAGGGCTTCGGCGTCGGCTTCGCGGAAGCGCACCTCCAGCCCCTCCGCCTCCGCGCGCCGCCGGGCGACCTCGAGCAGGGCGGGCACGTAGTCGATGGCGGTGACCCGGCAGAACCGCCGCGCCGCCGCGAGCGCGACGTGCCCGGTTCCGGTGGCGACGTCCAGCACGCGCGCACCGGGCCGCGGATCCACCGCGGCGCACAGCGTTTCCGCGAGCGGGACGGTCAGCCACGCGATGCGGCCGTAGTCGCCGCAGGCAGAGCGAGATCAGGTCATCGTCACGGAGAAGCCGGTCACGGTGAAGCGGGCCGGGGCGCCGTTGGTGGAGCAGAACTCGATGCCGTAGCCGATCTGGTTCACCGTCGGGTCCGGTGGGACGTACCCCCGGCCCACCGCCCAGTCGATCATCGCCTTGATGTCGATGCTGCCGGAGAACTGGGTCGATCGCGCGACGAACGCGAGGTAGCCGTCGTCGTGCCACACGTCGTAGGTCACGCCGCCCGCGGTGTAGGTGGTGACCACGTCCCCGGCGGGCACCTGGTGGTGGTTCTCCGTCCACACCATCAGCTCCGTCACGCCCGGCCCCTGGCCGACGCCGTTGAGCCAGATGTCGTAGGCGACGTTGTAGATCCCGGTGCCGGGCCCGCGCCCGGCGAAGGTGGAGGTGATGGTCGAGTAGTCCGACAGCGGTGCGCCGTCGAGGTCGTTGATGTCCTTGTGCACGTTCGGGTACGTCTTCACCGACGTCGTGCCGGGCTGGGTGGACTCCACGTACCAGTCGTCGTGGGAGCAGGCGTAGAGGGTCTGCGGACCGGCCTCGGCCTGGTTCCACATGTTGTTGTGCACGTAGTAGCCGCCGACGGACCAGCCGCCGTTCGGGTCGCTGGTGGTGAACACCGGGTCGGCGCAGGTCGTGCTGGCGGCGGAGACCGTGGTGCCGGCGGTGGTGGTCAGCAGGAGCAGGGAAGCGGCGAGCAGCACCGCCGGCCTCGTGCGTGTCATGTGCGTCTTCCCCAACCTGTCGGGTGGTCCCCCAGCCGACGGTCGGAAAGTAGCACGGATGACGGTGAGATCGCCGCCATGTCACCCGCGACGGTGTTCGGCCTCCAGGCGTTCGGCCTCCTCGCCGCCGATGGCCTCGCCGCGGGCCACCAGGCCGGCCACGTCCGACAGCGGGATCTGCTTGAGCACCAGCGACAACGCGAACGCGATCCCGATGAACGGCAGCAGGTACCAGAACACCGGGGCGAGCGCGTCGGCGTAGGCGGTGACCACCCCGTCGCGCACCGGCTCGGGGAGCTGGTTCAGCGCGGCCGGGTCGAGGGTCGCCGTGGTGGCCGAGGCGTCCGCGGCCGAGGCGCCGGCCGCGGTGAACACGCCGTTGAGGTTCTCCGTCAGGCGTGTGGTGAAGATCGTGCCGAACACGGCCGTGCCCAGCGCCGCGCCGACCTCGCGGAAGTAGTTGTTCGTGCTCGTCGCGGTGCCGATCATCGCGGCGGGCACCGCGTTCTGCACCACCAGCACGACCACCTGCATGATCAGCCCGAGCCCGGCGCCGAACACGAACAGGTACCCGCAGATCAGCCAGATCGGCGTGTCCGCGGCGAGCGTGGTCATCAGGACCATCGCCACGGCGGTGAGGACGGTGCCGAGGATCGGGTAGATCCGGTAGCGCCCGGTCTTGGTGATCGCCGACCCGGAGACGATCGAGGTGCCGATCAGGCCGGCCATCATCGGCAGGAGCAGCAGGCCGGACGCGGCCGCCGAGGTGCCCGACGACATCTGCAGGAACGTCGGCACGAACCCGATCGCGGCGAACATGCCCAGGCCCAGCGCCAGCCCGATCGCGGTGGCGTTGACGAAGATGCCGTTGCGGAACAGGCTCAGCGGGATGATCGGGTCCGCGGCGCGTTTTTCCGCCACGACGAACGCCACCGCCGACACGAGCAGCCCCAGGCCCCACGCCCAGGTCTCCAGCGCCGCCCAGCCGTGGTCGGAGTCGCCCCCGAAGTCGGTGAAGAAGATCAGGCACGTGGTGGCCAGCGACAGGAACACCACACCGGCCAGGTCGATCGGCTGGGTCGCCTTCTTGCTCGGCAGCGTCAGCGCGACCAGCGCGATGACGAACGCCGCCACGCCGACCGGGATGTTGATGTAGAACGCCCACTGCCAGGTGAGGTGGTCGACGAAGAACCCGCCGAGCAGCGGGCCGCCGACGGCGGACAACCCGAAGACGGCGCCGAGCGGGCCGAGGTACTTGCCGCGCTCGTTGGCGGGCACGATGTCGGCGATGATCGCCTGGGACAGGATCATCAGCCCGCCGCCGCCGAAGCCCTGCAGCGCGCGGAACACCACGAACACCCAGAAGTCGGTGGCGAACGCGCAGCCGACGGAGGCGAGGGTGAACAACGCGATCGCGACGAGGAACAGCCGCCGCCGGCCCAGGACGTCGCCGAACTTGCCGTAGATCGGCATGACGATCGTGGTGGCGAGCAGGTAGGTGGTGGTGATCCACACCTGGTGCTCGACGCCGCCGAGGTCGCCCACGATCGTCGGCATCGCGGTCGCCACGATCGTCTGGTCGAGGCTGGACAGCAGCATGCCCGCGATGAGGGCGCTGAAGATGATCCAGATCCGTCTCTGCGTCAGCAGCAGCGGGGCGGGCGCGGTGGTCGTCATGACGTCCGTTCGGGGTCGGGGGACAGGAGGGTGCGCGCGGCGTCCAGCCGGCGCGTGAGGAGGTCGGCGAAGGGCGTGGTGCTGCCCTCGGACACGAATTCGCGGACGGCGGCGCCGGCCAGGGCGCCGACGACCTGCACGGCGGTCGCGGCGCGCACGTCGCCGCGCGGCAGGCCTTCCCGCCGTTCGACCAGCTCCACATCGGACTGTTCGTCGCGCAGGAGCTGCTCGAGGAACTTGGCGAGCAGCCGGGGTTCCCGTTCGACGGCGGCCTGCACCTCGCGGCAGTTCTCGACCGTCATGTCGGCGCGTGCCCAGCGCTGCGCCGTCAGCCGGGCGAGGTCGTCGAGCAGGGGGGCGGTGCCGTCGAGGAAGGCGGCCACGAGGTCCTCGTCGTCGCGGTGCGCGGACCGGCCCAGGACGGCGTCGTCCTTGGTGGCGAAGTAGTTGAAGAAGGTGCGGCGCGAGATGCCGGCGCGCTCGCACACCTCCTCGACGGTGAAGCCGGTGAGGCCCCGCTCGGCGGTGAGCCGGCGCGCCACGGTGGTCACCCGGGCGGCGGTGGCGGCCATCCGCTCGGAGCGGCCGGTAGGTGCACTATTCATGTCATAGTGCATTGTTGCACTCTCACGGTGGGAGTGCAAAGGCGGGTCTTCCCGAATGGCGGATTGCGTGGTCCGGGTTCAGTTGACGTACCGCGCCCGAACACGGGCGCACGGTGCCGAAAGGGCTCATGCCATGACCGCTGGCCTTCCCGCGTTTCCCGCCGCCGACGAACGACCGCTCGACACCTGCCTCCGTCTCCGCGAGATCGCCCCGGTGGTCCGCGCGGAGTTCCCCGGCGGCGTGCCCGCCTACCTCGCGCTCACCCACAACGCGGTCCGGGAGATCCTCGCCGGGGACAACAGGACGTTCGCGCGCGATCCGAAGCACTGGCCCGCGCTGCACGACGGGTCCATTCCGGCGGACTGGCCGCTGCGCAGCATCGTCCAGGGCGACCACCTGTCGACCAAGGACGGTGCCGACCACCGGCGGTTGCGCGGCCTGGTCGGCAAGGCGTTCACCCCGGCGCGGGTGCTCGACCTGGAGCCGCGTATCCAGCAGCTCGTCGACGAGCTGCTGGACGGGGTCGTGGCCGCGGGTGACGGGGTCGACCTGGTGCCGGCCTTCACCGAGGTGCTGCCGATGTCGGTGATCTGCGAGCTGTTCGGCGTGCCCGGGCCGGAGCGGATGCGGTTGCGGAAGTGGACCGCCACGCTGCTGGCCCACACGACCCCTGCCGTTGAGGCGTTCGCGACGCAGAAAGCCCTCATGGCCTACCTGCGGGAACTGGTGGAGCGGAAGAAGGCCGAGCCCGGCGACGACCTGACCACCAGCCTGGTCCAGGCCCGCGACGAAGGCGACGAGCTGACCACCGACGAGCTCGTCGGGGTGCTGTGGCTGATGCTCATCGCCGGGCACGAGACCACCGTGCACCTCCTCGGCAACGCCGTCATCGCGCTGTCGCAGCACCCGGGCCAGCTGGAACTGGCGAAGCGCGAACAGCGCTGGGCCGACGTCGTCGAGGAGACGATCCGGTACCGGCATTCGGTGATGATGACCAGCTTCCGCTTCACCCTCGCGGACGTGACCGTCGCGGGCGTCGACATCCCCAAGGGCAACGCGGTCGGGGTGGTCTACCAGGCGTGCGGGCTCGACCCGGAGGTGTACGGCGAGACGGCCGGGGAGTTCGACATCAGCCGCGAGCAGGGCGCGAACCTGGGGTTCGGCCACGGCCCGCGGTACTGCATCGGCGCGCCGCTGGCGCGCCTGGAGAGCAGGCTGGCGCTGGCCGCGCTGTACCGGCGGCTGCCCGATCTGAGCCTGGCCGTCGATCCGGACGACATCCCGTACTCGCCGTCGTTCTTCACGATCGGCCCGCTGTCGATCCCGGTGAACCTCGGCCTGCCGGGCTGACCGGACGGGGGGCGAGGCGACTCGCCCCCCCGTCCGCGGCCGTCAGTCGTTGCCGGCTTCCAGCGCCGCGTGGTCGAGCAGCTCGACGTCCTCGGCGCTGGCGCCGCGTGAGGCGATCACCTCGCCGCCGCCCTCGGTCATGGCGCCGATCAGGCCAGTCGAGGCGGCCTGGGCGGCGCCGACCAGCCCGGGCTGCTGGGTGCCGCCGGTGCCGACCATGCCCAGGCCCGCGTACTGCTCCAGGCGCGAGCGGGAGTCGGCGATGTCCAGGTTGCGCATGGTCAGCTGGCCGATGCGGTCCACCGGGCCGAACGCGGCGTCCTCGGTCCGCTCCATCGACAGCTTGTCCGGGTGGTAGCTGAACGACGGGCCGGCGGTGTCGAGGATCGAGTAGTCCTCGCCGCGCCGCAGCCGCAGCGTGACCTCGCCGGTGACGGCCGTGCCGACCCAGCGCTGCAGCGACTCGCGCAGCATGAGCGACTGCGGGTCCAGCCAGCGGCCCTCGTACATGAGGCGGCCCAGGCGGCGGCCCTCGTTGTGGTAGCTGGCGACCGTGTCCTCGTTGTGGATCGCGTTGAGCAGCCGCTCGTAGGCGGCGTGCAGCAGCGCCATGCCCGGGGCCTCGTAGATGCCGCGCGACTTGGCCTCGATGATCCGGTTCTCGATCTGGTCGGACATGCCCAGCCCGTGCCGGCCGCCGATCGCGTTGGCCTCCAGCACCAGGTCCACGGCGGAGGCGAACTCCTTGCCGTTGATCCGCACCGGGCGGCCCTGCTCGAAGGCGATGGTGACGTCCTCGGCGGGGATCTCGACCTCGGGGTCCCAGAAGCGGACGCCCATGATCGGCTCGACCAGCTCGATGCCGGCGTCGAGGTGCTCCAGGGCCTTGGCCTCGTGGGTGGCGCCCCAGATGTTCGCGTCGGTCGAGTAGGCCTTCTCGGTGCTGGCGCGGTAGGGCAGGTTCCGGGCGGTCAGCCACTCCGACATCTCGGTGCGGCCGCCCAGTTCGGTGACGAAGTCGGCGTCCAGCCACGGCTTGTAGATGCGCAGGGCCGGGTTGGCGAGCAGGCCGTACCGGTAGAAGCGCTCGATGTCGTTGCCCTTGAAGGTGGAGCCGTCGCCCCAGATCTGGACGTCGTCCTCGAGCATCGCGCGCACCAGCAGCGTGCCGGTGACCGCGCGGCCCAGCGGGGTGGTGTTGAAGTAGACGCGGCCGCCGGAGCGGATGTGGAAGGCGCCGCAGGCCAGGGCGGCCAGCCCCTCCTCGACGAGCGCCTCCCGGCAGTCGACCAGCCGCGCGATCTCCGCGCCGTAGGTCTTGGCCCGGCCCGGCACGGAGGCGATGTCGGGCTCGTCGTACTGCCCGATGTCGGCCGTGTAGGCGCAGGGGACCGCCCCCTTCTCGCGCATCCACGCGACCGCTACGGACGTGTCGAGGCCCCCGGAAAAGGCGATCCCGACACGTTCACCGACAGGCAGAGAGGTGAGCACCTTGGACACGAGGACAGTATATGCATGGCGATGCATGGTCATGCAAAGGGGGCGGGGGTGTTCCCGGCCACGCGGATCAGCCGGCGGAGGAGGTCCCGGGCCAGCCGGCCGGCGAAGCCCGGTGCCGCGCCGCTCAGGTCGTTGCTGATGCGCTGCTCGTCCACGCCCTCCTCCTTCGCCGCGGCATCGTCTCACGAAGAACGGCTGCCGCGGGCGGAACGCGCTAGTCCTCGCCCGCGGCGGTCGGGATATCGTTCGCCGCCGCCCAGGCGGCCACGTCCTGCCGCTGGATCGCCGCCGCCATCAGGTCCGGGAACTTCTCCGGCGTGCACGCGAACGCGGGGATCCCGAGCGCCGCCAGCGCGGCCGCGGTGTCGTGGTCGTAGGCGGGTGCTCCGTCGTCGCTCAGGGCGAGCAGGCACACCACCAGCACGCCGTCCGCCTGGAGCGCCTGCGCGCGCTGCAGCATCTCCTCTTCGTTGCCGCCCTCGAAGAGGTCGCTGATCAGCACCAGCACCGTGTCCCGCGGGGCGTCGATCCGGGTCTGGCAGTACGCCAGCGCCGCGTTGATGTCGGTGCCGCCGCCCAGCTGGACGCCGAACAGCAGCTCCACCGGGTCGGCCACCGACTCGGTCAGATCCGCCACCGCGGTGTCGAACGCGACGACCCGCGTCCGCAGCGACCGGATCGACGCCAGCACCGCCCCGAACACGCTCGCGTACACCACCGACGCCGCCATCGACCCGCTCTGGTCCAGGCACAGCACGATCTGCCTGCTCACGCTCGGCAGCCGCCGCCCGAACCCGACCAGCCGCTCCGGCACCACGGTGCGCTGCTCGGGCTGGTAGTGCTTCAGGTTGGCCAGGATCGTGCGGTTCCAGTCGATGTCGCCGTGCCGCGGCCGGCTCGTGCGGTTGGCGCGGTGCAGCGCCCCGCTCACCGCCTGCCGCGTCGGCTGCGCCAGCCGCTTCTCCAGGTCCTCGACCACCTTGCGCACCACCGCCCGCGCGGTGTCCCGCGACCGCTCCGGGATGGCCCGGTTGAGCGACAGCAGCGTGCCCACCAGGTGCACGTCGGGCTGCACCGACTCCAGCATCTCCGGCTCCAGCAGCAACTGCCGCAGCCCGAGCCGTTCCATGGCGTCGCGCTGCATCACCTGCACCACCGAGCTGGGGAAGTAGCCGCGGATGTCGCCCAGCCACCGCGCCACCCGCGGCGACGACCCGCCGAGCCCGCCCCGGCGGTCCTTCTCCTTGTCGTACAACGCCTCCAGCGTCGCGTCCCGCCGGGTGTCCACACCGGACAGCGACACGCCGGTGCCGTCGGCGTCCTGCCCGCCGAGCATCATCCGCCACCGCCGCAACCGATCGGTCATCCCAGCAGCTCCAGGATCCGCGGCACCACCAGGGCGGCCCGCTCGTGGTCCAGCGTTTCGTCCGCCGCCCGCACCCCGGACGCGCCGTCGCCGCGGTCGAGGCGTTTCACCCGCAACCCGATCTCCCGCCGCTCCGGCGCGGTGAACTCGGCGAACGTCCGGCGCAGCAACGGCAGCAGGTGGTCGAACACGTCCTCGCTCACCCCGGTGGCCCACCGGTCGACGATCTCCAGCAGCTCCGGCTCGTGCACCATCAGCGCCGCCTCCCCGGACAGGAACCCCTCCAGCCACCCCGCGGCCTGGGTGGCGTCCGCGGCCAGCGACAGCTGCCGGGACAGCCGGTCACCGGCGTCGGACACATCGAGCAGCCCGGCGTCCAGCAGCAGCCGCACCGCGCGGCCGGCGATCACCCCGGGCACGCCGAGCCGGTCGGCGACCGTCCGCAGCGCGCCGTACCAGACCTCCCGCAGCTCCCGCTGGTCGAGCAGCCCGATCCCGCGCTGCACGCTGTCGAGCAGCTGCCGCACCTCACGCCCGGCCTCGTCGTCGAGACCCGCGCACGCGGCGGGCAGCCCGACCGCGATGCGCGTGACCACCCCGGTCAGCACCCGCTGCACCAGCTCGGTGTCGGCGCGGCGCACGTTGCCGTAGCGGCGGACGCGCGCCATCGGCTCGACCGCCGCCATCAGCCGGGTGGTGTCGTGCTGGCGCGCCGCCCGCTCGTCGAGCGCGGCGAGCGCCCCGGCCAGCGCGTCCGGCAGGTCCGCGGTCAGGGTGTCCTCGACCAGCGCGCTGAGCTCCGCGATGTCGGCCCCGGCGGTGCGCTGCGCCACCACGGCCGTCGCCGCGGATTCGATCGTGGTGCCGTGCCCGCTCGCCTCGATCAGCGCCACCGCCAGCTCCGGCCGCCACTGGAGCACCCAGGATTCGCGGAACGTGCCTTTCGTCCGGGTGGTCTCCGCCGGCTCGCCCCACCGCACGCCGAGCAGCAGGAGCCGGTGCAGCAGCTTGCTGCGTTCCAGGTGCGTGGGCGTGCGCAGGTCCAGTTCCAGCGGCTGCTCGGCCGCGCTCTGCTTGAGCCGCAACCGTTTCCGGGTCGCTTCCAGGTCCTTCGCCAGCGGCACCATGGGCGTCTCGGCGGGCACGCGGCCGAGGATGTCGCCGACCAGCAGCTCGCGGGCGACCAGCCGCATCGGGACGTCCGACCCTCCACACAGGACGGACTGGCACGCCTCCAGCACCTCGGGCAGCCCGGGGTGGGGCCGGTTGCGCAGCACGGCGAGCGCGTCGGCGAGCCGGACGGCTTCGATCACCGCGGCCGGGGACACGTCGTGCTGCTCGCGGCGCAGCAGGTGCGCCACCCGCACCAGCCACCGGCGCACCGCCTCGTCCCGGGCGGTGGTGAACAGGTGGTGGTACCAGCCGGGGGAGGCGATGCCGGCGCCGTAGCCGCTGGCCAGGGCCAGCCGCGACGACGTCCACGGTACCCAGGTCGCGGCGACCTTCGTGGTGCGCAGGCCCTTGAGCAGCCGGTTGTCGGCGGCCTGCGACGGGAACTCCGGCGGCACCAGCACCGGCGCGTGCCAGGCCCCGCACACCACCGCGATGGTCCCGGCGCCGGCGCGGATGACGCCGCGCAGCACCCGCCGCATCGCGGCCTCGCGCCGTTGCGTGCGCAGGTCCGGCACGTGCCCTTCACGCAGCGCGCGCATGGCGTCGAGCAGCGCGTCGAACACCTCCAGCCCGTGGTAGCGCAGCTCGACCGCGTCCTCCCACCACCGTTCCGGGTCGTCGTACCCGGCGGCCGCGGCCAGCGTCGCGATCGGGTCGACCGGCGGTTCGGCGGCCGGGTCGTCGGCGTCCTCCAGCGCCAGCGCGACGTTCGCGGGCAGGTCGAGGAACCGCACCTGCCGGCCGTGCTCCAGCGCCCACCGCAGCGCCACCCACTCCGGGGAGAAGACCGCCATCGGGTAGAACGCGGCGGTGGCGGGCTTGTCGGCCGCGTACACCAGCCCGGCGACCGGCGGCCGCATGCCCGCCGCGGCGGCGAGCGGGGCGACCGCGTCCAGCTCCGGCGGCCCCTCGATCAGCACGACCTCCGGATCGAGCCGGCCCAGGGCGTCGGCCACCGCGCGGGCCGAACCCGGCCCGTGGTGGCGGATGCCGAGGACGTGGACGGTCACACCAGTTCCCGGCACGCGCGGTAGAGGTCGGACCACGGCTTGCGCTCGCGGACCACGGTCTCCAGGTACTCCTGCCACACGATCCGGTCCTGCACCGGGTCCTTCACGACCGCGCCGTGCAGCCCGGCCGCCACGTCGTCGGCGCGCACCACGCCGTCGCCGAAGTGCGTGGCCAGCGCGATCCCGTTGGTCATCACCGAGATCGCCTCGGCCGTGGACAGCGTGCCCGACGGCGACTTGATCCTGGTGCGGCCGTCGGTGGTGACCCCGTCGCGGAGCTCGCGGAACACCGTGACCACGCGGCGGATCTCGTCCACGGTCTCCGCCCCGGCCGGCAGCTGGAGCGACCGGCCCAGCTGCTCGACGCGCAGGCGGACGATCTCCACTTCGGACTCGGCGTCCTCCGGCAGCGGCAGCACCACGACGTTGAAGCGGCGCTTGAGCGCGGCGGACAGGTCGTTCACGCCGCGGTCGCGGTCGTTGGCGGTGGCGATCACGTTGAACCCGGCCAGCGCCTGCACCTCGCTGTCCAGCTCCGGGATCGGCAGGGTCTTCTCGCTGAGGATCGTGATCAGCGCGTCCTGCACGTCGGAGGGGATGCGGGTCAGCTCTTCGATCCGCGCGATGCCGCCGGTCTCCATCGCGCGCAGCACCGGGCTGGCGACCAGCGCCTTGGGCGAGGGGCCCTCGGCGAGCAGGCGCGCGTAGTTCCAGCCGTAGCGGATCGCCTCCTCCGCGGTGCCGGACGTGCCCTGCACGAGCTGCGTCGAGTCGCCGGAGATCGCCGCGGCCAGGTGCTCGGACAGCCACGTCTTCGCCGTGCCGGGCACGCCCAGCAGGAGCAGCGCGCGGTCGGTGGCGAGCGTGGCGATCGCGACCTCGACGAGCCGCCGCGCCCCGAGGTACTTCGGCGTGATCGGCGTGCCGTCCGGGGCTTGTCCGCCCAGGACGTAGGTGGCGACCGCCCACGGCGACAGCTTCCAGTTGGGCGGCCGGGGCCGGTCGTCGGCGGCGGCGAGCGCGGCCAGCTCGCCGGCGTGCTGCTGCTCGGCGTGTGCTCTCAGCACATCCGTCATGTGAACTCCTGCAGGATGGTCGCTCGGATGGTGAGCGCGTGGGCGATGCCGCGCAGGGTGCGCGCGGCGGGGTTGCGGTCGGTGCCGAGGCTCAAGAGCCAGTTCTCGACGGCGGCGAGCGCCGCGGGGTGCAGGTGCTCGGCCATGGCGCGGGCGGCCAGCCGCAGGACGGCGTCGGCCTTGCCGGTGCGCAGCCGCCCGACGATCTCGGTGGAGAACGCCGCCGGCCACGGCCCGGGCGCGGCGGCGAGCAGCGCGCCGAAGCGGGCGTCGAGTTTCTGCCGGCCGCCCAGGATCTCGGCGGCCACCTCCGGGGTGAGCGCGGCGATCAGCTCCGGGGTGGGCTGGTGGCGGGCGAGCGCGGTGAGCCAGTCCTGGTCGCGCTGGCGCAGCGCGGCCTTCGTCCAGCCGAGGAGGACGTCGTGGTCCGCCGCGGCGATCCAGCGGGTGTCCCAGGTGGACAGTGGGGTGGCGGCGAGGATCTGGATCAGCCGGGACGCGGCGCGGCCCAGGCCGGGTTCGCGGTGGCCGGTGACGCCGTCGCGGCGGGCCGCCTCGTCGGGTTCGCCGGGCAGGTCGAAGGCGCCGCCCCGCTGGTGGAGCGCCTGGGCGCGCGCGGCCATGCGGCGGGCGCGGGCCGAGCCGGGCAGGTGGTCGAGCAGGGCGGTGGCGGCCGCGCGGACGGTGGCGGCGCGGTCGTCGAGAGCGCGTTCGAGCAGGGGTTCGTCGTCGCCGGACAGGCCGGTGCGCAGGGTGTCCAGGAACGCGGCGCGGGTGGCGGCCGGTTCGGCGGCCCAGGTTTCCCCGACCAGGTCGCGGGCGCGGGCGGGTTCGGTGGCGCGCAGATCGGTCAGCAGCGCCACCCGCTCGGCGCGGGTGCCGGTGGCGAACCGCTCGGCCACCTCGCCGGGCGGGACGGTGGCCGCCCAGCTCCACGCCGGGTTGTGCCCGGCCAGCCAGGCGCCGCGCGGGCCGATGACCTCCCGGACGAGGCCGCGGGCGGTGGCGGTGGTCGTGCCGAAGCGGAGCAGCTCGGGCAGCAGCCGGTGGGGCGGGCGGCGTCCGGCGTCGCGGGCGGCGGTGAGCCAGTCGGTGGTGAGCGGTTCGGTGCCGGCTTCCAGGCGGATGGCGCGGGTGAGCAGCAGTTCCAGCAGCTGGGCGGCGGCCGGGGTGCACTCGGGACGGTCGTCGGGGGCGGCGGGTCCGGCTCGGGTGCCGCGCCAGGTGGGCGGGGTCCAGCCGGCGCGCCGGTAGCCGGCGGCCAGCGCCGCCGCGGCCAGGACGGCGGCCTCGGGGGTGCCGGCCGTGACGTTGCCGGCGCCGCGGATGCCGGAGGCGGCGAGGTCGAAGGGGCGGCGGCCGGTGCCGACCAGCGCCGTGCCGAGGAGGTCGTCCCAGGCGGTCACAGCGCCACCAGCCGGTCGCCGGCCTGCACGCTCAGCGGGTGCAGGCGCTCGTCGATCCACTCGCCGAACACCGGGGCCGGGTGGCCGCCGGTCAGGGCGAGCAGCTGCCACACGTCGGTGTCCGGGGCCAGGGTCAGCGCGGTGCCGCTCGCGTCGACGAGCAGCGGCGGTTCGCCGGGGACCACGGTCATCCCGGCCAGGGCGAGCGGAATGCGGCGCAGCCACGGGTTTCCGGCCAGCCATCGGGCGGCCTGCGCGAGGGCGGTGCGGACGTCGGTGGCGTGGGGGAGGCCGGAGCCGGGGGTGATCTTGTGCTCGTCGCCGGTGAGCAGGGCGCGGCGGGGCGAGCCGCCGGGGTAGCGGGCGATCTCGCCGTCCACGACGGACCCCAGCACGTGCGCGACCTTGAGCGCCTGACCGGCGGCGGCGAAGTCGAGCAGCACCACGGTCTCGCCGGTGCGCTCGCCGTGGAGCCAGGTGCGCTGGGACAGCAGGCGCTCGTCCTCCTCCTGGCTCAGGCCGACGACCCACCACCGGTCGGTGACGCGGTCGCCGATCTCGTCGCGGCGGCGGGCCCAGCCCAGGACCGTGCGCAGGTCGCCGAGCGCGGCTTCGTCCAGTTCGGCCCGGCGCCGCCACGCGCGGACCGCGAGGTACCAGCGGCCGAGCTCGCCGAGCAGGTGCTGGGCCCAGTCGGCGCGGGCGTGGATGTCGGCCCCGGCGGTGCGAACCCGGTCGGCGAGGCCGGGCAGCTGGGCGTCGACCAGGCGGGCGGCGGCGGTGTCCCAGAAGCCGGGCGGCTGGCGGCGGGCGGTGGCCAGGCCCTGGCGGACGAGGTCGTGCAGCCACAGCTCGAAGTCGTCGAGGCCGGCCGACATGAGCGACTCCCGCTCGGCGAGCCGTCTGGCCTGCGCTTCGGGGTCGGGTTTGGTGGGTTCCTTGCGGGGCGTGGCCGGGGCGACCCAGTCGGCCGGTCCGGTGTCCTCGGCGACGGATCCGTCGCCGGCGGCCCACATGAGCAGCAGTGCCAGGCCGTGCTTGCAGGGGAACTTGCGGCTCGGGCAGGTGCAGCGGAAGGAGGGCTCGGTGAGGTCGACGGTCACCTGGTAGGGGGCGCGGGCGCTGCCCTGGCACTTGCCCCAGACGAGTGAGCTGGTGCTGCCGAGGTCCGACCAGGTGCGCGGATGGGCCAGCCCGCGGGCGGCGCGCGCGGAGCCGGCGTCCGGGGCCAGCGCCAGCACCCGAGCCACCGTCCACCGCGCACCCACGCGGCCAGCCTATCCGCCGTGGCGGGGCCGCGGCCTGCTGGTTCACCGGGTGCCCACCCCCGGTGGGGAGTGCCTGGCCGGGTTCGGCCGGGCACGGATCAGGCGCGAGCCAGCGGGCCGGCGCGCCTGTCGGGGCCCCGTGCCAGTGTGACCTCCCCTCGGCGGGAGCTGCGGGTCAAGCGCGCGGGCTGCCCGTCGTGCCGCGGACCACCAGCTTCGGCTGGATCACCAGGTGCGCGGGCTCCCGCGCGGGGTCGTCGAGGCGGGAGACCACCGCGCGGACCGCCAGTTCGGCCTGCCGCTCCGGCGCCTGCGCCACCGTCGTCAGGTCGATGTGCGACAGCTGCGCCAGCGGGCTGTCGTCGAAACCCACCACCGAGATGTCGCCCGGCACCTCCAGCCCGGCCCGCCACACGGTGTCCAGGAACCCCACCGCGCACCGGTCGTTGCCGGCGAACACCGCGGTCGGCATCGACTCCCGGTCGGCCAGCAGGGCGCGCGCCGCCGCCGCGCCGGACTCCTCCGTCTGGTCGCCGGGCAGCACCGAGATGTGCTCGGCCAGCCCGTGCCGCCGCAGCGCGGCCTTGTAGGCGCGGCGCCGCTCGGCCGAACCGGGCCCGTCGCCGCCGTCGATGTGCGCGATCGACTTGTGCCCCAGCTCCACCAGGTAGTCGATGATCTGGCGGACCCCCTGGGCTTCCGCCGCGTGCACCGCGTCCACCTCGGCCCCGCTGAACCGGCGGCCCACCACCGCGGTCGGGATGCGCGTGGCGAGCTCCCGCACGTACCCCGGCTCCAGGTTCGGGCCGAGCAGCACCAGTCCCTCGCACCGGTGGCTGAGCAGCGCCTCGACCGCGGCCTGCTCGGCCCGGCTGGGCGCGGTCGCCGACAGCAGGATGTCGTAGCCCAGCTCCTCGGCCACCGGGTAGACGCCCTCGATCAGGTCGTTGTGGAAGGGGTTGCGCGCCGTGAACATCACGCCGAGCACCTTGCTGCGGGACCTCGCGAGCATCTGCGCGGCGCTGTCCGGCCGGTAACCCAGCTCGCGCGCCGCGGCGAACACCCGCTGCCGGGTCTCCTCGCTCGGCCCCCGCTCGTTGCGGAACACCAGCGACACCAGCGCCCGCGACACCCCGACCCGCTGGGCCACATCCCCCATGGTCGGGCGCCGCCCGCGCCTCGGCTTGCCGGGCTCGTCCCCGGCCTCTGCGCTCATCCACTTCCTCCGCGGCTCTTGACACGACTCTCGGCTGTCTCCATAGTACCGGGTACTAGAGCGCGCTAATAGAGCGCGCTAACCGCTCCCCGCAGGCCACACACAAGGAGGTGTCCGGGTGACCTTCGACGTCGTCACCATGGGCCGCATCGGCGTGGACATCTATCCACTGCAGACGGGTACCGGCCTGGAGGACGTCACCTCGTTCGGCAAGTACCTCGGTGGCAGCGCGACCAACGTCGCCGTCGCCGCCGCCCGGTACGGGCGCCGGACGGCGGTCGTCACCAAGACCGGCGCCGACCCGTTCGGCCGGTTCCTCCACCGGGCACTGGCCGGCTACGGCGTGGACGACCGCTTCGTCGGCACGTCCGGGCACCTGCCGACCCCGGTGACCTTCTGCGAGATCTTCCCGCCGGACGACTTCCCGCTCTACTTCTACCGTTTCCCGAAGGCCCCCGACCTCGACCTCGCGCCGGAGGATCTGGACTTCGGCGCGATCCGCGCCGCGAAGATCTTCTGGGTCACCGTCACCGGCCTGTCGCAGGAACCCAGCCGCTCCGCGACCCTGGCCGCGCTGGAGGCCCGGGCCCGCCGCGGGATCACGATCTTGGACCTGGACTACCGCCCGATGTTCTGGGAGTCCCGGGAACAGGCCCGCGAGTGGGTGGGCAAGGCCCTGGACCACGTCACCGTCGCCGTCGGCAACCTCGACGAGTGCGACACCGCGGTCGGCACCCGGGAGCCACGGGAAGCGGCGAAGGCGTTGCGGGACAAGGGGGTTTCGCTGGCGGTCGTCAAGCAGGGCCCGAAGGGTGTCCTCGCGGTGGACGACGACGGCGAGGTCGAGGTCCCGCCGGTGCCGGTGCGGGTGGTCAACGGCCTCGGCGCGGGGGACGCGTTCGGCGGGGCCCTGTGCCACGGGCTGCTGTCCGGCTGGGACACCGCGCGGGTCATGCGCTTCGCCAACGCCGCCGGGGCGCACGTGGCCGGTGAACTGTCCTGTTCGGACGCGATGCCGACCGAAGACCAGGTACTGCGCAAGCTGGGAGGAACACAGGGTGTCTGAGACGGTGCGGCGGATCGTCGCGAAGCGGGTGCACGACCCGGAGGCGATCGCCGAGGCGGCGGCGAACCGGGTGCGGGCCAAGTCGCCGTTCAACGACAAGGGCCGGACGATGATCATCGCCGCGGACCACCCCGCCCGGGGTGCGAACGCCGTCGGCGGGGACCCGCTGGCGATGGCCGACCGGGGTGAGCTGCTGGACCGCCTCTGCCTGGCGCTGGAACGGCCGGGGGTCACCGGGGTGCTGGCGACCGCGGACATCCTCGACGACCTGTTGCTGCTGGGCGTGCTGGACGGCAAGACGGTGATCGGCTCGATGAACCGCACCGGCCTGGCCGGGTCGGCCTTCGAGATCGACGACCGGTTCGCCTGCTGCGACGCCGAGTCGATCGAGCGGATGCGCTTCGACGGCGGCAAGACGCTGACCCGGATCTGCCTGACCGACCCGGCCACCCCGGGCGTCCTGGAGAACACCGCGCGGGCGGTCAACGAGCTGGCCGAACGGAAGCTGATCGCGATGGTCGAGCCGTTCCTGTCCGAATGGGTGGACGGGAAGCTGCGCAACGACCTCTCCCCGGAGGCCGTCATCAGGTCCATCACCATCGCCTCCGGGCTGGGCCGCACCTCGGCCTGCACCTGGCTGAAGCTGCCGGTGGTCGCGGACATGGAGCGGGTGATGGCGTCCTCGACGCTGCCCGCCGTGCTGCTGGGCGGCGAGGTCGAGGACCCGGACGCGGCGTTCGCGTCCTGGCAGCAGGCGCTCGCGCTGCCGACCGTGCAGGGGCTCGTGGTGGGGCGGTCGCTGCTGTACCCGCACGACGGCGATGTCGCCAAGGCAGTGGACACGGCGGTGGGGCTGCTGTGAAGCTCCATCGCGAGGCGGGCAGCACCGCCGGGGGACCGTTCGACGTGGTGGTCACCCCGGAGTCGGCCGGCTGGGTCCACTCCGGACTGCGGGTGCTGGACCTGGACGGCACCGAAACCGTCCGCACCGGCGACTTCGAGACACTCGTGTTGCCGCTGTCCGGCAGCTGCACGGTCACCGTGGACGGTGAGGAGTTCGCTCTCGCCGGCCGCGCCGGGGTGTTCGACTCGGTCACCGATTTCGCCTACCTGCCGCGGGATGCGGAGGCCACGATTGCCGGCACCGGCCGGTTCGCGTTGCCGGCCGCGAAGACCGGCCGCCGCTTGCCGGCGCGGTACCAGCCGGCGAGCGCGACCCCGGTGGAACTGCGGGGCGCGGGCAACTGCTCCCGCCAGGTCAACAACTACTGCCTGCCGCACACCTTCGACGCCGGCCGGCTGCTGGTGTGCGAGGTGCTGACGCCGGGCGGGAACTGGTCGTCCTACCCGCCGCACAAGCACGACGAAGCCCGCGACGGCGAAAGCGTGCTGGAGGAGATCTACTACTTCGAGGTCTCCGGCGGCGGCATGGGCTACCAGCGCGTGTACGGCTCCTCCGACGTGCTGGCCGAGGTCCGCAGCGGGGACGTGGTGCTGATCCCGCACGGCTGGCACGGCCCGTCGATGGCCGCGCCCGGCTACGACCTCTACTACCTCAACGTGATGGCCGGGCCGGGCCCGGACCGCGCCTGGCTGATCTGCGACGACCCCGCCCACGGCTGGGTGCGCCAGACCTGGGAGTCCCAGGACACCGACCCGCGCCTTCCCTTCGGGAGCACGCCATGAGACTCACCACCGCGCAGGCGCTCGTGAAGTTCCTCGCGAACCAGTACTCCGAGCGCGACGGCGTCGAGCAGCGCCTGATCCCCGGCACCTGGGGCATCTTCGGGCACGGCAACGTCGCCGGCATCGGGCAGGCGCTGCTGCAGTACGCCGACGAGATGCCCTACTACCTGGCCCGCAACGAGCAGGGCCAGGTGCACGCGGCGGCGGCGTTCGCCAAGATGCGCAACCGGCTGCAGACCTTCGCCTGCACGGCGTCGACCGGCCCGGGCTCGACGAACATGATCACCGGCGCGGCCCTGGCGACCACCAACCGGCTGCCCGTGCTGCTGCTGCCGTCCGACATGTTCGCCACCCGGTCCCCGGATCCGGCGTTGCAGCAGCTGGAGGACACCCGCGGCGGGGACGTGACGGTCAACGACGCGTTCCGGCCGGTGTCGAAGTACTTCGACCGCATCACCCGCCCCGAGCAGCTCATCCCGGCCGCGCTCGCGGCGATGCGGGTGCTCACCGACCCCGTGGAGACCGGGGCGGTGACCCTGTGCCTGCCGCAGGACGTGCAGGCCGAGGCGTTCGACTGGCCGGAGGAGTTCTTCCGCCGCCGCGTCTGGCACATCGGCCGCCCCCTGCCCGAACCCGGCGCCCTGGCCCGTGCCGCCGGGTTGCTGCGTGGAGCGAAGGCGCCGTTGATCGTGGCCGGCGGGGGAGTGGTGTACTCGCAAGCCGAGCCGGAACTCCGCGCGTTCGCCGAGGCCACCGGCATCCCGGTGGCCGACACGCACGCGGGGAAGGGCGCGGTCCCGTGGGACCACCCGTGCGCGGTCGGCGGGATCGGGTCCACCGGCACCACCGCCGCGAACGCGCTGGCCGCGGAGGCGGATGTGGTGCTGGGCATCGGCACCCGCTACTCCGACTTCACCACCGCCAGCCACACCGTGTTCGGCAACCCGGACGTGGAGTTCGTGAACCTGAACGTGGCCCGCCTCGACGCCGCCAAGCATTCGGCGGAGATGCTGCTGGCCGACGCCAAGCTCGGCATCGCAGGACTGCGCCAGGCGCTCGGCGGCTGGCAGGTCGGCGAGGCCTACCGCGCCCGCGCCCGGATGCTCGCCGACGACTGGAACCGCACGGCCGACGCCTGCTTCACCGTCGGCCACCAGCCGCTGCCCGCGCAGACCGAGATCCTCGGCGCCCTCAACGCCGCCCTGGACGACCGGGACGTGGTGATCAACGCGGCCGGCTCCATGCCCGGCGACCTGCAGATGCTCTGGCGCGCTCGCGACCCGAAGGCGTATAACGTCGAATACGCCTTCTCCTGTATGGGCTACGAGGTGGCGGCCGGGATCGGCACGAAGATGGCCGCACCGGACCGGGAGGTCGTCGTCCTGGTCGGCGACGGCTCCTACCTGATGATGGCGCAGGAGATCGTCACCATGGTCTCCGAGGGCCTCAAGGTGATCATCGTCCTGGTGCAGAACCACGGCTTCGCCTCCATCGGCTCCCTGTCGGAAACCCTGGGCTCCCAGCGGTTCGGCACGCGGTACCGGTACCGCAGCGGCGACACCGGCCTGCTGGAAGGCGGCGTGCTGCCGGTCGACCTGGCGGCCAACGCGGAAAGCCTCGGCGCCACGGTCCTGCGGGCGTCCACGGTGGACGAGTTCCGGGCGGCGATCGCCCGGGCGAAGGCGAACCGCACGACCACCGTCGTGCACGTGGAGACCGACCTGTACGGCCCCAACCCGCCCGGATCGGCGTGGTGGGACGTGCCGGTCAGCGAGGTCTCCGAACTCGACTCGACCCGCAAGGCCTACGAAACCTACTCCGCCACCAAACGAGCACAGCGCCACTACCTGTGAGGAACAGCGTGAACACCATCGAACACTGGATCGGCGGCGCGCCCGCCCGCGCCGGCTCCACCCGCACCGCCCCCGTCTACGACCCGGCCACCGGGCAGCAGCAGGCCGAGGTGCTGCTCGCCGGACCGTCCGACGTGGACACCGCGGCCGCGGCCGCGGGCAAGGCCTTCGAGTCGTGGGGCAACTCCTCGCTCACCCAGCGCGTCCGGGTCATGTTCGCCTTCCGCGAGCTGCTCGTGCGCCACGAGGACGAGCTGGCGCGGATCATCTCCGCCGAGCACGGCAAGGTCATCGACGACGCGCGCGGTGAGATCGTCCGTGGCCGCGAGGTCGTGGAGTACGCGTGCGGCATCGCCGACGCGCTCAAGGGCGGGTTCTCCGACCAGGTCTCCCGCGACGTCGACGTGCACAGCTTCCGCCAGCCGCTCGGGGTGGTCGCCGGCATCACGCCGTTCAACTTCCCGATCATGGTGCCGCTGTGGATGCACCCGATCGCGATCGCCACCGGCAACACCTTCGTGCTCAAGCCCAGCGAGCGCGACCCGTCGGCGTCCAACTTCGTCGCCGAACTGTACGCGCGAGCCGGGCTGCCCGAGGGCGTGTTCAACGTGGTGCACGGCGACAAGGTCGCGGTGGACGCGATCCTCGATCACCCCGACGTCGCGGCGGTGTCGTTCGTCGGCTCCACCCCGATCGCCAAGTACGTGCACGAGCGGGCCACCGCCTCCGGCAAGCGCGTCCAGGCCCTCGGCGGGGCGAAGAACCACGCCGTCGTGCTGCCCGACGCCGACCTGGAGTTCGCCGCCAACCACCTCACCGCGGCCGCGTTCGGCTCCGCCGGCCAGCGGTGCATGGCGATCTCCGTCGGGGTCGCCGTCGGCGAGGCCGGCGACGAGCTGGTGGAGATCCTCGAACGCAAGGCGAACGAGGTCAAGGTCGGCCCGGGCTCGGACGCCGGCAACGACATGGGCCCGGTCGTCACCCAGGCCGCCCGCGAACGCGTCATCGGCGCCGTCACCAGCGGTGCCGAGCAGGGCGCCACCGTCGTCGTCGACGGCCGCGGCCTCATCGTGGACGGTCACGAGGACGGCTTCTTCGTCGGGCCGTCGCTGCTGGACCACGTCACCACCGAGATGGACGCCTACCGCGAGGAGATCTTCGGCCCGGTCCTGGCGATCGTGCGGGTGGACACCATCGACGAGGCCATCGCGTTGATCAACGCCAACCCCTACGGCAACGGCACCGCGATCTTCACCGGCAGCGGCGAGGCCGCCCGCCGGTTCCAGCGCGAGGTCAAGGTCGGCATGATCGGCGTCAACGTGCCCATCCCGGTCCCGATGTCCTACTACTCCTTCGGCGGCTGGAAGGACTCGCTCATCGGCGACAGTCCCATCCACGGCCCGGAAGGCGTCCGGTTCTACACCCGCGCCAAGGTCGTCACCAGCCGCTGGCCGCACACCGGCAAGTTCACCGCCGGGTTCGACTTCCCCACCTCCAGCTAGGAGCACCATGACCACCGCGACGACGCGCACCGTGATCGGCAACCTCTGCCTCGGCTCCGCCCCCGACTCGTGGGGCGTCTGGTTTCCCCAGGACGAGCAGCAGGTCCCGCACACCCGGTTCCTCGACGAACTCGTCCAGGCCGGCTACGCATGGCTGGAGCTGGGCCCGTTCGGCTACCTGCCCACCGACCCGCGGCAGCTGGCCGACGAGCTGGGGGAGCGCGGCCTGAAGGTCTCCGGCGGCACCACCTTCGGCGCCCTGCACCGCCCCGGCCAGTGGGACGACATGCTCGCCACCACCCGCCGGGTCGCCGAGCTGACCGCCGCCGCGGGCGCGCACCACCTCGTCTACATCCCGCCGATGTACCGCGACGAGAAGACCGGTGCCTACACCGAATCGCCCGAGCTGACCGCCGAGCAGTGGGCCTCCTTCGGCCGCCGCGCCGGCGAACTGGGCCGGATCCTGCTGGAGGAGTACGACGTGCGGCTCGTGCTGCACCCGCACGCCGACAGCCACATCCAGACCCAGCAGGAGATCGAGCGTTACCTCAACGAGAGCGACCCCCGCTACGCCAACCTGTGCCTGGACACCGGGCACGTCGCCTACGGCGGCGGCGACGCGGTCGACCTGATCCGCCGCTTCGGCGAGCGCATCGGCTACGTCCACATCAAGCAGATGGACCCGGCGGTGCTCGACCGGGTGCGGGCCGAGAACCTGTCCTTCGGTGAGGCGGTCAAGCTCGGCGTGTGCGTCGAACCGCCGGCCGGCGTGCCCAACCCGGCCGAGGTGATCGACGCGCTGTCCGGACTGGACGCCGAGATCTTCGTGATCGTCGAGCAGGACCTCTACCCGTGCGCCCCGGACGTGCCCCTGCCCATCGCCGTGCGCACCCGCGAGTACCTGAACTCGTGCGGCCTCTCCGGCACCCGCCGCCCGGGAGGGGAGCGCGCATGACCATCCACATCGGAGTGATCGGCACCGGCATGATCGGCCAGGACCACATCCGGCGCCTGACCGACGTGGTCACCGGTGCCGAGGTGGTCGCGGTGACCGACGTCGACGGCGCCCGCGCCGCCGAGGTCGCCTCCGGCATCGGCGCCCGCGCCCTGCCCACCGGCCAGGACGTCATCGCCGACCCGCTGGTCGACGCGGTCGTGGTGACCAGCTGGGGGCCCACGCACGCGGAGTACGTGCTGGCCGCGATCGCGGCCGGCAAGTACGTGTTCTGCGAGAAGCCGCTGGCCACCACCGCCGAGGACTGCCTGCGCGTCATCGAGGCCGAGCAGTCCTTCGGGCGGCGGCTGGTGCAGGT
Source organism: Amycolatopsis thermalba (assembly GCF_023376025.1). Taxonomy (NCBI): domain Bacteria; kingdom Bacillati; phylum Actinomycetota; class Actinomycetes; order Pseudonocardiales; family Pseudonocardiaceae; genus Amycolatopsis; species Amycolatopsis thermalba. The sequence continues at coordinate 4,317,062 of NZ_CP091196.1, read as the reverse complement.
CGGGTTCATGCGCCGCTACGACGCCGGCTACCGCGCGATGAAGGAGGTCCTCGACTCCGGCGGCCTGGGCCACCCGCTGATGATGCACTGCGCGCACCGCAACCCCACCGTGCCCGAGGCCTACCACTCGGCGATGGCCGTGCAGGACACCGCGGTGCACGAGATCGACACGATCCGCTGGCTGCTGGGGGAGGAGATCGTCTCGGCGCAGGTGATCCGCCCGCGCCGCACCGCCAACCGGTTCGAGCACCTGGTGGACCCGCAGTTCATGCTGTTCGAGACCGCCAGCGGGGTGCGGGTCGACCTGGAGGTGTTCGTGAACTGCCAGTTCGGCTACGACATCCAGTGCGAGACCGTGTGCGAGTCCGGCACGGTGCGGCTGCCCGATCCGGCGGACGTGCTCGTCAAGACCGCCGCCGTGCAGCGCACCGGCGTGCTGCAGGACTGGAAGGACCGCTTCGGCGCCGCGTTCGACCGCGAGTTCGTGGAATGGATCGCCTCGATCGACGACGGCAGGCTCGCCGGCCCCAGCGCGTGGGACGGCTACGCCGCGGCGGTGGCCACCGACGCCGGCACCGAGGCGCTGGAAACCGGGCGGGTGGTGTCCGTGCGCCTCAAGGACCGCCCTGACCTCTACGGGAGCTGACGTGAAGATCGCACTCGACCCCTACATGCTGCGCGACCTGCCGATGCGCGAGATGGTCCGCACGGTCGCCGACATCGGCTACGAGTACCTCGAACTGTCCCCGCGCGCCGACTTCATGCCGTTCTTCCTGCACCCGCGCGCCGACGACGACAAGGTCGCCGAGCTGAAGCGCGTGCTGGCCGAGACCGGTGTGCGGCTGGCCAGCGTGCTGCCGCTGTACAAGTGGTCCAGCCCCGACGAGACCGAGCGGCAGGCCGCGGTCCGGTACTGGAAGCGGATGATCGAAGTGACCGCCGAGCTGGGCTGCCCGCTGATGAACTCCGAGTTCAACGGCCGCCCGGAGCAGGCCGCGGAGAGCGAGGCCGCGTTCTGGCGGTCGATGGAGGAGCTGCTGCCGGTCTTCGAACGCGAAGGCATCGCCCTCAACCTCGAGGCGCACCCGGACGACTTCTGCGAGCTGAACGACCCCGCGGTGGACCTGGTGCGCGCCATCAACGAGCCGTGGGTGAACTACCTGTACTGCGCCCCGCACACGTTCCACCTCTCCGACGGCGCGGGCGACATCGCCGCGATGATGCGCTACGCGGGCGACAAGCTGCAGCACGTGCACATCGCGGACACCTTCAACCACAAGGCGTCCTCCGGTCTGCGCTACATCCTCAACCCGCCGGGCACCCCGGCGCGCGTCCACCAGCACCTGGACATCGGCCAGGGTGAGGTGGACTGGGACGCCTTCTTCGGCACGCTGCGCGAACTCGGCTTCGACGGGGTCGCCACGGTGTGCGTCTTCGCCTGGGAGGAACGCGCCGTCGAATCCTCCGCTTTCATGCTCGAACGCGTTACCAAGGAACTGGCCGCCTAGAGGAAGACACCCCTCATGTCACACGTCAAAGACGACGCACCATCCGGGCAGACCCTCCCCGCGGACCAGCCGGGGCCGCACAAGCGGCGGCTGCGCCTGGTCACGGTGATCGCCACCTTCGGCGGTCTGCTGTTCGGGTACGACACGGGCGTGATCAACGGCGCCCTGCCCTACATGCAGGCCGACCTCGGGCTCACCCCGCTGACCGAGGGCCTGGTGACGAGCTCGCTGCTGCTGGGCGCGGCGCTCGGCGCGGTGCTGGGCGGGCGGTTGTCCGACCGCCGCGGCCGCCGCCGCACCATCCTGGCGCTGGCGGTGATCTTCCTCGTCGGCACCCTGGGCTGCACGTTCGCGCCGGACACCACGGTCATGGTGCTCTCGCGGTTCGTGCTCGGCCTGGCCGTCGGCGGCGCGTCGGTGACCGTGCCGACCTACCTCGCCGAGGTCTCGCCCGCCGAGCGGCGCGGCCGGCTGGTCACCCAGAACGAGCTGATGATCGTCACCGGTCAGCTGCTCGCGTTCACCTTCAACGCGATCATCGGCAACGCCTTCGGCGAGAGCGGCGGGGTGTGGCGGTGGATGCTGGTGCTGGCCACGCTGCCGGCGGTGGTGCTGTGGTTCGGGATGCTGGTCATGCCGGAGAGCCCGCGGTGGCTGGCCTCGCGGGAACGGTTCGGCGACGCGCTGGCGGTGCTCAAGGAGGTCCGGTCGGGGCGGCGCGCGGAGGCCGAGCTGGCCGAGGTGCGCCAGCTGGCGCTGGAGGACCGGCAGGCCAAGACCGGCGGCTGGTCGGACCTGGCGACCCCGTGGATCCGGCGGCTCGTGCTGACCGGGGTCGGCATCGCGATCGTCCAGCAGATCACCGGCGTCAACTCGATCATGTACTACGGCACGCAGATCCTCACCGACGCCGGGTTCTCCGCCAACGGCGCGCTGACCGCGAACATCGCCAACGGCGTGATCTCGGTGCTGGCCACCTTCGCCGGGATCTGGCTGCTGGGGCGGGTCGACCGCAGGCCGATGCTGATCGCCGGGCAGATCGGCACCACCTCCGCGCTGCTGCTGATCGGGCTGTTCTCGCTGCTGCTGCCGGAGGGGATCGGGCGCGCGTTCGTCGTGCTGTCCCTGACGGTGACGTTCCTGGCGTTCCAGCAGGGCTCGATCTCGCCGGTGACGTGGCTGATGCTGTCCGAGATCTTCCCGCTCAAGCTGCGCGGGTTCGGGTTCGGGCTGTGCGCGCTGGTGTTGTGGCTGACCAACTTCGCGGTCGGGCTGCTGTTCCCGCTGCTGGTGGAGGCCATCCACATCTCGGGCGCGTTCTTCCTGTTCGCCGCGCTCGGCGTCGGGGCGATCACGTTCGTGGCGAGGTTCGTGCCGGAAACCCGCGGCCGGTCGCTGGAGACGCTGGAGAAGGAACTGCGCACCCGCTACACGGGGACGGTGACGGTCTGATGGCGGTGCTGGTCGCGGTGAGCGATTCGGACGAGGGCACGCTGGCGCTGGACGCCGCGGTCGCCGAGGCCCGGCGGCGCGGGACCGGTCTGCTGGCCGCCAACCTGCGGCTGGCGCCGCTGGAGGTCTCGCACGTGCCCGCCGACGTGGCGACGACCGTGCTCGACCGGGAGCCGGACGTCGAGGTGGGGCAGCACGTGCTCGGCCTGCTGGAGCGCCACCGCGACGAGGTGGAGCTGCTGGTGATCGGCATGAAGCGGCGCAGCCCGGTGGGCAAGCTCGTGCTGGGCAGCCTCGCCCAGTTCCTGCTGCTCAACGCGGACGTGCCGGTCCTGGCGGTGAAGGTGCCCGCGTGAGGGAGCACCGGCCGGGGCGGGTGTGCCCCGGCCGGTGCGGCCGTCAGGCCATTTCGGGGACGCGCAGGTGCGCCAGGGCCAGTTCGAACTCGGCCACCTCCAGGATCTCCACGCCGGCTTCCTCGGCGCCGCGCGAGCGCAGGGCGTCGGCCCGGTTGCGGGTGCTCGCCATGTTCTCGTGGCTGTCGTAGGTCACCGAGGACACGGCGATGCCGGCCTCGCGGTCGATCATCAGGCTGGCGCTGCAGAACCCGTCGAGGCGCTCCAGCTCGGGCAGCAGGCCGATGCGGTAGGTGTCGATGGCGCGCTCGAGCTCGTCGAACCGGGTCCAGGTGACGCGGCAGCAGGCGCCCTCGGGTGCGGGGCGGGTGCGGTGCAGCACCGTGATCTCCCACTCGTCGACCTGGGCGCGGTTGCCGCCCATCACCTCCGCGGCGTGGTCGCGCAGCGGGCGCACCCGGTCCGCGCTGTCGCGCATCGCCTCCCGCGACTCCCACGAGCTGGTGGCGATACAGCGCCCGGAGTCCCGGTCGACGAGCATCGACAGGCCGACACAACCGGGCATGGCCATCAGCTCCGGCATGACCTCGTCGCGCAGGTGGGCGATGCCCGCGTCGATGGTGTCCTGGTGAGCTTGCACTGTGGTGGAACGCGCGAACACGCCTCCCACCCCCTCTCCGATCGAGGCGGCGTCCCGGCGGCGCCGCCGGTAGCCCTCCACCTTGCGCCGCTGTCCGGGCGGGCGCAACCGTGGCTGCGGAGCCTCCCGGTGAGTGATCCTGCTGTGGCGCGGGAACCTTTCGCCGCGCGACGGGCGATCTGGTCCTCCCGTTCAGGGCTGGTGGATCGGACTCGCCGGTCCCGCATCGCCTGCCGGGTCGAGGGATGCGAATGGGCCTTGTCCGTGACGACCATCTCGGGCCGGCACCGCGGACGGCCCGGCCCGGTCCGAGCCACCTGGATGCCATCCGGCAGCGGCAGCCTCAATCGGTGACCGGGCACTCCCTAGTCCACGATGTACCACTGGCCGTCGAGGTACTGCAGGGTGTAGTCGCCGAGGTCGTTCTCCGTGAAGGGCGTGTCCGCGCGCACCGCGGTGGCCGGGACCTCGATCCGGCCGGTGGTTTCGGTGACGGCCGCCCGGTCGACCGTCGCGGTGCGCAGGGCTCGCTTCTGCGCCGGCGAGATCATCTCGAAGGTGATCCGGAAGGTCTGCTCGCACGGCCCGAAGCCCTGGTCCTCGGCCTTCTTCGCGGCCGGGGCGGCGATCTCGCAGACCACCGCGATGTCCTCCCGGCCCAGCGCGTGCAGGAACTCCTCGAAGCGCCGGATGCCGTCGGGTGCGGCCGGGGCGGGTGGCGAGGGCGGTCGGTCCTGCTTGCGGTACAGCGTGGCCGACCCCGTCACGCCACCGCCGGTGTAGGTCATCTTCAGCGACTCGCCGTCCCGGTGGAGCGTCACCGTGCCCTCGGTGACGCAGTTGCCGGCCTCCTTCTCGAGGATCCGTTCGCGCAGCTCGAGCCACTGCCCGGTCGCGTCGGTCAGCTGGAGGACCCCGCTGCAGGCCAGGTGCGGATCGGGGTCCGTCCAGGTCGTGCGGTATTCGACCGCGTTCGACTCGCCGTCCAGGACCACCCGCATGTGGTACGGGCGCGTCGCCGGGGACTGCTCGACCGGGTCGCGGGTTTCCCAGGTCCCCGCGAACCCGTCCGGCAGCCGGGCGGGGACCGCGCAGCGGCGGTCGGTGAACACGTCGGCCAGCTGCCGTCCCGGGTAGGGGCCGGCCGGCCCGGAGAACCCGGGCACGAGCGACTGGGCGCCCCACGCGCCGCGGTAGCCGTACCACGGCTCGGCATCCAGCGCGCGGGGCTGCGTGTTCCACAGATCGCCCTGCGACGTCCAGTCGAAGGTGGCGCCGGAGACGTGCCAGCCCTTCGACGGGTACGACGCGTGCGATCCCCTGGCCGAGTACACGACCGGGTGGCCGTCCTCGTGGTCCAGCTCCGCCCAGGGCACCGAGCACGGGTCGGCGCCGTGGCCGAAGAAGGTCACCGCGACCGGCTCGCCGTGCCGCAACTGGACGGCCACGCGTTCCCAGTCGCCCTCGTGCGTGTTGCCGGCCGGGGTGCCCGCGGGCCGGAGTTCGTTGCGGCCGTAGAAGAACCAGTACACGAAGGCGGAGCGCGTGTCGTCGGCGCGGTGGTGTTCCCAGTACATCGGCGGGGGAGCGTCGTCGGGCTGGATGCCGTCCGGCGCGTCGAGGTAGAACCCGCCGTCGGCGTCCGGCGAAACCTCCGCGCCCGAGTGGCGGACGCAGGGGAAGACCGGCTTGGCCGGGGACGGGACACCGGGATCGGCGTCCTTGCGGTGCCGGTAGTCGCTCGTCCGGAGCTTGCCGGGGTCGACCGGATCGGCCACCGGTTCGGGGTCCACGCAGTCGTCGTGCTCGTACCGCAGCACCGACTGGCGGATGAACGCGGTCGCCGACATCGGGGTGAACCGCTCGTCCTCGGCGAGCCACACCCGCGGCGCGAACCGCGGCGCCGATGTCTCGTCCGTGCCGGCCGGGGTCGGGGCGGACGACTCCTTCGGACCCGGTTCGTCGTCCTGGCACGCCGTCAGCAGCGTCACGGCCAGCAGCGCCGCCCCCAGCATCGCACGCATCCGCCGCCCCCTCCGGTCACGCCGTTGCCGAGGACTGTACGCACCGGACGCAGCGGCCGTGCGTGTTTTCCGCCTATGTCCACTGCGGACGGTGCCCGGCTCAGGTCGCCGGGCGCTCCTTCCTCCGGCGGAGCGTGCGCTCGAGGATCCCGAGGGTGGCCTTGAGCGCGGCCGCGGAGACGACCGGGAAGGTGACGCGCCGCCGCCACTCCTCGCCGACCTGCGACCAGTCGTAGTACGACGTGACGAGGGTGCCGCCCTCGGCCGGCTCCAGCCGGTAGCCGTAGACGTGGCGCGCGTGCGGCGGCTGCGGCCCCTCGACGGTCCAGGCGATCTCCTCGTCCGGGACGAACGCGGTGATGACGACCTCGACGTCGTACTTGCCCAGCGGGACGTCCCCGAGCGCGTCCCGGTCCATGTGGACCACGAACCGGTCGCCGGCCCGCCGGACCGGTTCGCCTTCGGCGTCCATGAGCATTCCCGACGCGTCGATGTCCACGTGGCCCTTCGGGTCGGTCAGGACCGCGAAGACGGCGCCGGCGGGGGCGGGAACGAGCCGGGACACCTCGATCCGCTCGGTGGTGCCGCCCGGCGGCGGTGTTTCCGCCGTGGCGACCAGGACCGCGCGGCCGAGGACGTGCGAGGACATCACGAAGCCGAGCAGGGCCGGGGTGGCGTCGGCCGGGACGCCGACGGACTCCACGTCGAGGGCGTGCACCACGACGAAGTAGCGGTGCGGTCCGTGCCCGGCGGGCGGGGCCGCGCCGAGGAAGCGGGCCACCCGGGCGTCGTTGGGCAGCTGGAACGCGCCCGCGGGCAAGCCCTGACCGGTGTCGTCCCCGGCCCCCTCGGGCAGCTCGGTCACCGCCGCCGGGATGTCGGCGACCGCCCAGTGCCAGAACCCGGACCCGGTGGGGGCGTCGGGGTCGTAGACGGTGACGGCGTAGCTCTTGGTGCCTTCGGGGGCGCCGCTCCAGGACAGCTGCGGGGAGATGTCCTGGCCGCCGGGGAGGTCGGCGGAGAGCTGCGCGGGTGGCCAGGCGGCGCCGTCGGCGACGGTGGTGCTGGTGACGGTGAAGGAGGCTGCCCCGGGCAGGCGGGCGAAGGGGTCGTTGGTGATCGCATCGGTTGCCATGTGATCGATGATAGCGCAAATAATCGATTATTAGCTCGGTCATCTATAGTCGGTCCATGAGCGCGGGGAAGCAGATGCTGTCCGAGCAGGTGTACGTCCGCCTGCGGGAGGCGATCATGCGTGGCGACTACACCCCCGGGGCGGCCCTCAAACCGCACGAGCTGGCCGCCGAGCAGGGCGTGAGCCTGGCCGTCGTGCGCGAGGCGCTCGTGCGGGTCGTCGGCGACGGTCTCGCCGACCGGCTGCCCAACCGGGGTTTCGCCGTCCCGGCCTTCTCCGACCGGCGGTGGCAGGAGATCGCCGAGGCCCGCCGGACCGTCGAACCGGTCGTGCTGCGCCTGTCCATCGAGCGCGGCGACGTCGACTGGGAAGCCCGCGTGCGTGCCGCTCACCACCGTCTCGCCCGCACCCCGGCGTACCTGCCGGGCGACGGCGAGTACTACAGCGAGGAATGGTCCGAAGCCCACCGGGTCTTCCACCGGACCCTGCTGGAGGGATGCGGCAATCCCGTGCTGCTGGAGACGTTCGACCGGATGTGGACCGCGAGCGAACTGGCCCGGCGGTGGGCGGCGAGGCGCACCCCCGGCCGCGACGGCGGCGACGAACACCGCCGGCTGGAGGAGACCGCGCTCGCCCGTGACGCGGACGCCGCGGCCGAGGCGCTGGTGCAGCACCTCACCCTGACCGCGGCCGCGCTCCACGACTCGGCCAGGGGAGGCTGAGGAACCCCTCCCTCGCGGGCGCGGCGGGCGTTACTTCAAGCCCGCGCTCAGCGCCAGCGCCGCCGCCTCGCCGCGGGAGCTCACCTCCAGCTTCTGCAGCACCCCGGTGACGTGGAACTTCACCGTGCTCTCGGTGACGCCCAGCTCCGCCGCGATCGCCTTGTTGCGTTTGCCCTGCGCGAGCAGCGTCAGCACCTCCCGCTCGCGGCGGTTGAGGTTCGTCAGCCGCGTCTCGCCCGAGGACTCGGCCGGCGGGGCGAGCGGCAGCGAGATCGTGACGCGGCTTCCCCAGCCCGGGGCGGCGTCGATGTCCACCGTGGCGCCCAGCGTGCGCGCCCGGCCCTGCAGGCCGCGGCGCAGCCCCTCGGCGTCCAGCTCCCCGGACCCCTGGTCCCGCACGTCGACCACCAGCCCCGAACCGTCGCCGGACCAGGCGATCCGCAGCCGCGCCAGCCCGGGCTGGGCGGTGAACGCCAGCACCGCGGTCCGCGTCATCGCCCGGGCGGCGTAGGCGATCTCGCCCGGCAGCGACCCGCCGGCCGGGGCGACGAACTCGATCGGCGCCTCGTGGTGGCGCAGCATCCGCCGGATGTCCTCCCGCAGCCGGGCGAACGCCTCCGGCGCCGGCTCCTCGGACAGCGCCTGCTCCGACTTCTGCGCCGACCGCAACGCCAGCAGCGCCGCCGACGCCGAGTCCGCCGCCGCCAGCCGGGCACGGCCGTCGTCCAGCGCGCTGGACCGCAGCGTGGTCAGGATCGTCACCAGCGCCGCCTCGTGCGCGGCCGCCAGCTCGGCGATCGTCCGCTCCCGCTCGCTGGAGGCCGCGCGCGACTCGGCCAGGTAGTCCGGGCTGGCCTGGGCGACCTGCTGGCTGATCGACGTCACCACCAGGCCGAAGATCGCGGCCAGCAGCTCCGGCTCGGGCAGCCGCCGCCGCGCCGCGCGGGGGACCAGCACCAGCAGCGTGCCGGCCGGATCGCGCACCACCCACACCGTCCGCGCCGCGCCCGCGATCGACGCGGTCGTGCTCACCGGACGGCCGGGCTCGACCGCCGCCTTCAGCGCCTCCAGCTCGCCGATGGTGACCTTGTTGATCATCTCCGTCGCACCGGCCACCTTCCGCGGCCGCCCGGTGCACTCCCGGGTGAAGATGACCAGCGCGGTGTGCGGCCACCGCTCGGACAGCAACCGCGACAGGCGCCGGGCGATCTCGTGCAACGGCCCGTCCACGACCTCCCGCAGCGCCACCAGACCCGACACGGCATCCATCCGGCCACTCTAGCCGGAGGTCGAGGTTTTACTGGTCCGACGGCCAGGTCGCGCCGGCGCTCATCGGGGTTACCGTCGCCAACGGTATGCGTCACCGCGCATGCTTCTCCACCGAAAGGAACAGCCGATGCCACAGACGGTCCGCGGCGTGATCGCCCGCTCGAAGGGAGCTCCGGTCGAGCTCACCGACATCGTGATCCCCGATCCCGGCCCCGGTGAGGTCGTGGTCGCGATCGCCGCGTGCGGGGTGTGCCACACCGACCTGACCTACCGCGAGGGCGGCATCAACGACGAGTTCCCGTTCCTGCTCGGCCACGAGGCCGCCGGCACCGTCGAAAGCGTCGGCGAGGGCGTCGACTCCGTCCAGCCGGGCGACTACGTCGTCCTCAACTGGCGCGCCGTGTGCGGCCAGTGCCGCGCCTGCAAGCGCGGCCGCCCGCAGTACTGCTTCAGCACCTTCAACGCCACCCAGAAGATGACGCTGACCGACGGCACCGAGCTGACCCCGGCGCTGGGCATCGGCGCGTTCGCGGACAAGACGCTCGTGCACGCGGGGCAGTGCACCAAGGTCGACCCCGCCGCCGACCCCGCGGTCGCCGGGCTGCTCGGCTGCGGCGTCATGGCCGGCCTGGGCGCGGCGGTCAACACCGGCGCGGTGAGCCGCGGCGACTCCGTCGCGGTCATCGGCTGCGGCGGCGTCGGCGACGCCGCCATCGCCGGGGCCCGCCTGGCCGGGGCCAGCAAGATCATCGCGGTGGACCGGGACGCGAAGAAGCTCGACTGGGCGGTCGAACTGGGCGCCACGCACACGGTCAACGCCACCGACGCCGACGTCGTCGAGGCGGTCCAGGCCCTGACCGGCGGGTTCGGCGCCGACGTCGTCATCGACGCGGTGGGCCGCCCGGAAACCTGGAAGCAGGCCTTCTACGCGCGCGACCTCGCGGGCACGGTGGTGCTGGTCGGCGTGCCGACCCCGGACATGCGGCTGGAGATGCCGCTGCTCGACTTCTTCTCCCGCGGCGGCGCGCTGAAGTCGTCCTGGTACGGCGACTGCCTGCCCGAGCGCGACTTCCCGGTGCTGATCGACCTGTACCTGCAGGGCAGGCTGCCGCTGGACAGGTTCGTCACCGAGCGCATCGCGCTGGACGACGTCGAGAAGGCCTTCCACACGATGCACGCCGGTGAAGTGCTGCGCTCGGTGGTGGTCTGGTGAGCTTCCGCATCGACCGGGTCGTCACCTCCGGCGTCTTCGAACTCGACGGCGGCAGCTGGGAGGTCGACAACAACGTCTGGCTGATCGGCGACGACCACGAGGTGGTGGTGGTCGACGCCGCCCACGACGACAAGCCGATCGTGGAGGCCGTGGCCGGGCGCAAGGTGGTCGCGGTGATCTGCACCCACGGCCACAACGACCACGTCACCTTCGCCCCGCAGCTGGGCGAGCAGCTGTACGCGCCGGTGATCCTGCACCCGGCCGACCAGCAGCTGTGGGACATGACCCACGCCGGGCAGGCGTTCTGGAAGGCCGACGACGGTCAGCGCGTCGCCGTCGCCGGCACCGAGATCGAGCTGCTCCACACGCCGGGCCACTCGCCCGGTTCGGTGTGCCTGCACCTGCCCGAGGCGAAGGCGCTGTTCACCGGCGACACCCTGTTCGCCGGCGGGCCGGGCGCCACGGGCCGCTCGTTCTCCGACTTCCCGACGATCATCGGCTCGATCCGGGAGCGGCTGTTCAGCCTGCCCGAGGACACCCGCGTGCACACCGGCCACGGCGACGGCACCACCATCGGCGCCGAAGCCCCGCACCTGGCGGAGTGGATCGCCCGCGGCTACTGAGCCACGGGCTCCGCCGGGGTGGGCCTGCGGACGAACAACGCGGTCACCAGGGCGAGCACCCCGACGACACCGGCCACCAGGAACGCCGTGCGCAGGCCGGTGGCGTCGGGCGTGCCGGCCGGGTCGGCGCTGCCGAGCGTGGCCACGCTGACGAACACCGCGGTGCCGAACGCGCCCGCGACCTGCTGCACGGTCGCCAGGATCGCGCTGCCGTGCGAGTACAGGTGGTCCGGCAGCACACCCAGCGCCTCGGTCATCAGCGGGGTCATCATGAAGCCGAGGCCCGCCATCAGCAGCACGTGGATGACGATCACCGCGGCCAGCGGCGACCCCGGCCCGAGCAGCACGAACAGCCACATCGACACCGCCAGCGCCGCCGCGCCGGGGATCACCAGCGGCCGGGCGCCGAACCGGTCGAACAGCGCCCCGACCGGGCGGCCGAGCAGGCCGAGCGTCAGGCCGCCGGGCAGCACCGCCAGCCCGCTGACGAACGTGCTGGTGTGCAGCACGGTCTGCAGGTACAGCGGCAGCATGATCGAGGCGACCCCGAGCAGGCACACGAACAGCAGCGCGGCCAGCACCAGCGCCACGACGAAGCTGCGGTGGGTGAACGGCCGCAGGTCCAGCAGCGCCCGGTCCGCGCGCTGCAGCCGGGTCTGCCGCCAGGTGAACACGGCGAGCAGGGCGAGCCCGACGGCGATCGTGAGCCACGGCGGCACCGGGGCGTGCCCGCCGCCCTCGCCGATGCCGGCCAGGCCGTAGAGCACGCCGCCGAACCCGAGGGCGGACAGCAGCACCGACGGGATGTCCAGCGGCACCTTGCGGGTGGCGCTGTCCAGGCGGAACCAGCCCGCGCCGATCGCCAGTGCGGCCAGCGCCAGCGGCAGCACGATCCAGAACATCCAGCGCCAGCCCAGCGACGCCAGCACCGCGCCGCCGATGGTGGGCCCGATGGCCGGGGCCACGGCGATCACGATGGTGATCGTGCCCATGGTCGCGCCGCGCTTGTGCGGCGGCACCAGGCGCATCACCGACGTCATCAGCAGCGGCAGCATCACGGCGGTGCCGCACGCCTGCACCACGCGCCCGGCCAGCAGCATGCCGAAGCCCGGCGCCAGGCCGCTGATCGCGGTGCCCACGCTGAACAGGGTCAGCGACGCGAGGAACACCTGGCGCGGGGTGAACCGTTCGAGCAGGAACCCGGTGGTCGGGATGACCACCGCCATGGTCAGCAGGAACCCGCTGGTCAGCCACTGCACCGTGGTGGTGGAGACGGCGAGGTCGGCGGTGAGGTCACGCAGCGCGACGCTGAGGATCGTCTCGTTCAGGATCATCACGAACGCGGAGACGACCAGGACACCGATGAGCAGCCCGGACCGCGGCGGCGCCTCGTGGACGGCGTCGGTCGGAGTGGTCGCGGGGGCGGCCATGGATGCACCTCACAGGAACGAGTGGTCGGGGTCGCGGCGTCGGCGCCGCCGGAACGGCCGCACCCCATCCCCCAGCAGGGCGGGCGAACACAGCCGAACCACTTATACGGTGCGAACGCACCACACGTCCACCGCATTCCGCAGCGCCGCCGGCCCGTCCGGCGGAGCCGGGCACGACGAAAAAACGCCGCGAGTCCACAGGGGACTCGCGGCGCTTCTCGCCGGCGAACCGTCAGGCGCGGGTCATCTTGCGCAGCACGTACTGCAGGATGCCGCCGTTGCGGTAGTAGTCCGCCTCACCCGGGGTGTCGATCCGGACCACGGCGTCGAACTCCACCTTGGTGCCGTCCTGCTTCGTCGCGGTCACCTTGACCGTCCGCGGCGTCTCGCCCTCGTTGAGCTTCGTGATGCCCTCGAAGTCGAACGTCTCGGTGCCGTCCAGCCCCAGCGACGAGGCCGACTCGCCCGCCGGGAACTGCAGCGGGATGACCCCCATGCCGATCAGGTTGGACCGGTGGATCCGCTCGAACGACTCGGCGATCACGGCGCGCACGCCGAGCAGCCGGGTGCCCTTGGCGGCCCAGTCCCGCGACGACCCCGAGCCGTACTCCTTGCCGCCGAGCACGACCAGCGGGATGCCGGCCTCGGCGTAGTTCTGCGCGGCGTCGTAGATGAACGCCTGCGGGCCGCCCTCCTGCGTGAAGTCGCGGGTGTAGCCGCCCTGCACGTCGTCCAGCAGCTGGTTGCGCAGCCGGATGTTGGCGAAGGTGCCGCGGATCATCACCTCGTGGTTCCCGCGCCGGGAGCCGTAGGAGTTGAAGTCCTTGCGGTCCACCCCGTGCTCGGCCAGGTACTTCCCGGCCGGCGAGTCCGCCTTGATGGCACCGGCGGGGGAGATGTGGTCGGTGGTCACCGAGTCGCCCAGCTTCGCCAGCACGCGGGCGCCCGTCATGTCCGTGACCGGCTCCGGGTCGGCCTGCATGCCCTCGAAGTACGGGGGCTTGCGCACGTAGGTCGACTCCGGGTCCCAGGCGAAGGTCTTGCCCTCCGGGGTGGGCAGCGACTTCCAGCGCTCCCCGCCGTCGAACACGTCGGCGTAGTCCTTGGTGAACATCTCCTGCGTGATCGCCGAGTCGATGGTCTGCTGGATCTCCTGCGGCGACGGCCAGATGTCGCGCAGGAACACGTCGTTGCCGTCCGAGTCCTGCCCGAGCGGCTGCTCCTCGAAGTCGAAGTCCATCGTGCCGGCCAGCGCGTAGGCGATGACCAGCGGCGGGGACGCCAGGTAGTTCATCTTGACGTCCGGGTTGATGCGGCCCTCGAAGTTCCGGTTGCCGGACAGCACCGACACGACCGTCAGGTCGTTCTCCTGCACCGCGGCCGAGATCTCCTCGGGCAGCGGGCCGGAGTTGCCGATGCAGGTGGTGCAGCCGTAGCCGACCAGGTGGTAGCCCAGCTTCTCCAGGTACGGCCACAGGCCGGCCTTCTCGTAGTAGTCGGTGACGACCTGCGAGCCCGGCGCCATCGACGTCTTGACCCACGGCTTGACCGACAGGCCCTTCTCCACCGCGTTGCGGGCCAGCAGGGCGGCGCCCAGCATCACCGACGGGTTGGAGGTGTTGGTGCACGAGGTGATCGAGGCGATCACCACGGCGCCGTGGTCCAGCACGAACTCGCCACGCTCTTCCGAACGCACCGTGACCGGCTTGGACGGGCGGCCCGAGGCGCCGTTGGCGGCGGAGGCCACGACCGGCGCGGCCTCTTCGTCGGCGAAGGACAGGCTCGGCGCGTCACTGGCCGGGAACGACTCCTCGACCTTCTCGTCGACCTTGGTGTGCGGAGTCGGGTGCTGCTCCTCGACGTAGTCGTGCACCGACTTGCGGAACGCGGACTTGGCGTCGGTCAGCTCGATGCGGTCCTGCGGGCGCTTCGGGCCGGCGATCGACGGCACCACCGTCGACAGGTCCAGCTCCAGGTACTCGGAGTAGGACGCCTCGCGGCTCGGGTCGTGCCACAGGCCCTGCTCCTTGGCGTAGGCCTCGACCAGCGCGACCTGCTCGGCCGAGCGGCCGGTGAGCTTGAGGTAGCGGATCGTCTCGTCGTCGATCGGGAAGATCGCCGCGGTCGAGCCGAACTCCGGGCTCATGTTGCCGATGGTGGCGCGGTTCGCCAGCGGTACCTGCGCGACCGACTCGCCGTAGAACTCGACGAACTTGCCGACCACGCCGTGGCGGCGCAGCATCTCGGTGATCGTCAGCACCACGTCGGTCGCGGTCACGCCGGCCGGGATCTCGCCGGTCAGCTTGAAGCCGACCACGCGCGGGATCAGCATCGACACCGGCTGGCCCAGCATCGCGGCCTCGGCCTCGATGCCGCCGACGCCCCAGCCCAGCACGCCCAGGCCGTTGACCATGGTGGTGTGCGAGTCGGTGCCCACGCACGAGTCGGGGTAGGCCTGGCCGCCCCGGGCCATCACCGTGCGGGCCAGGTGCTCGATGTTGACCTGGTGCACGATGCCGGTGCCCGGCGGGACGACCTTGAACTCGTCGAAGGCGCCCTGGCCCCAGCGCAGGAACTGGTAGCGCTCGCGGTTGCGCTCGTACTCGATCTCGACGTTGCGCTCGAACGCGTCCGCGCGGCCGAACACGTCGATGATCACCGAGTGGTCGATGACCAGCTCGGCCGGGGCGAGCGGGTTCACCTTGTCCGGGTCGCCGCCGAGGTCGGTGACGGCCTCGCGCATGGTGGCCAGGTCGACCACGCAGGGGACACCGGTGAAGTCCTGCATGATCACGCGGGCCGGGGTGAACTGGATCTCGATCGACGGATCGGCGGCCGGGTCCCAGTTGCCCAGCGCGCGGATGTGGTCGGCGGTGATGTTCGCGCCGTCCTCGGTGCGCAGGAGGTTTTCGAGCAGGATCTTCAGGCTGTAGGGCAGCTTTTCGGACCCGGACACCTTGTCCAGGCGGAACACCTCGTAGGAGGCGTCACCCACCTTCAAGGTGTCACGGGCGCCGAAGCTGTCCTTGCTGGCTGGTGCGGTCACGTCTAACTCCCTGGGCAGGGTCGTCGCCGTCAGTTCGGTTCGGGTCTGTCTGTCGCGAGTCTGGCGCACGCGGCTCGCGTCCGCAGACGCGGGGACGGCGCAGGCTCCCACGCCCCAAACAGTACGCTTGTCCTTTTTTGACTTCAACGCGACCCGCCCAGGCGGCGGTGTGATCTCCTTCGCGCTACTCCGCCAGGCGCAGCAGCGCGTCGATGTCCTCCGGCTGCAGGCTGCGCAGCACGGTCAGGCCCAGCTCGTTGAACGTGCGCAGCGGGCTGACGTAGTGCTGGCCGGCGACCTCGGTGGTGACCACGCCGAGACCCTGGCCCAGGATGCCGCTGGACAGGTGCCGCAGCACCTGCGTGACCTCCTCGGGCACCGACGAGCCGATCTCGCTCTCGATGTTGTCGGTGACGAAGTCGGCGCACAGCTCCTCGGTGCGGCCCTCGCCGGTGGCCTCGTAGCAGTCGCCCTTCTTCGTCACCGTGTAGGTCTCGCCGGCGGGGCTCTCGATCTGCACGTGGGTCACGGTGGCGCGGGTGCCGCCGGGCACCGCGGAGGTCTCGGTCCGCAGGTCGAGCAGCTTCGCGCCGCTGGGCTCGGCGTCCTCGGCCGCGGCCGCGACGAGCGCGGGGCCGGCGTCGTGCAGGACGGCCATCTCGTCCGGCGGCAGCAGCTCGATGACGCGCGTGACGTCGGCGTCCAGCGCGGCCTGCACGAGCTGCTTGACGGCCTCGTTCGGGCTGTTCGCGCCGCGCGCCGGGATGGAGGTGGTCGGCCACGGCTCGTTCTCGTCCCGCAGCGCGTAGTCGGCCATCGTGTAGAGCAGGCTCGGGTACCACTCGCCGTCGACCTTCACGGTCGCGATGCGGACCGGCTCACCGGAGTCGGCGACCTCCTCGGCGATGTCGATCGTCTCGGTCTGCGGGCCCTCGCCGGCGGGCATCTGCTCCATCAGCCGGTCCGACAGCGGCAGCTTCGACGGGTCCGCGGTCACCGTGATCGTGCCGCCGGTGAGCTTGGTGATCGTCAGGTGGTCGTTGACCTGCTCGGCCGCGGCCTCGTCGAAGGTCAGGTTCTCGGCCTTGACCTGCATGCCGGTCAGGGCCTGCGGGTTCGCGTCCGGCTTGAGGATGCCCAGCCGCTTGAGTTCGTCGGTGGTCTGCCCGATCGGCTCGGTGAGCAGCTTCGCCTCGGCCGGCGCGAGGGCGCCGACCATGCCGACCACGTCGTTGCCGCTCAGCGCGGTCGCGAGGTTGCGCGCCGCCTCGGTGGGGGTGGCCGCACCGGCGGCGACCGAATCGCGCTGCGACAGCGCGAACCACGTCCCGCCGCCGCCGAGCAGCACGACCAGCGCGACCACCAGCCCGATGATCAGCCCGCGGCGGCCCTTCTTCGGCGGCTGCTGCGGCGGCAGCTGCTGGAAGGGCTGCGTGTACGGCTGCTGCGGGTACTGCTGCTGTGGGTACTGCTGCTGTGGGTACGGGGGCTGCTGCCCGTACGGCTGCTGGGGGTACTGGTTCTGCTGGTACGGCCACTGACCGTCCTGGGGAGGCATGCTCACCGTGTCCTACCTGCTCTCGCCGTGATGAAGGTGCCGACCGCGCCGGCCAGCGCGAGGGCGGATCCGCCCAGCGTGGTCACCGGCCCGGCCAGGGAGACGGAGACCACGCCCGTGGTTCCGCCCGCTTGGACGGTGGCGATCAGCGCGACGGTTCCCCCGGTAATCGCCAGGATCGCCGTCAACGTTGCGCCCGTGCGCGCCAGACCGCAGACCAGCAGCACCAGGCACACCGCCGCCAGCGCCGGAACCGCCACCCACGCGCGCAGCCCCGTGCCGGCGAGCGGGTCGTCGAGCAGCGCCAGCCGGTCGGCCAGCCCGGCCGCCGCGTAGCTGCTCCGGCTCACCGACCCGGACCGGAACCAGGGCAGGAACGTGCCCGCCACCACCAGGACCAGGCCCAGCGCGGCGACGGCGGGGCCAATCCGCGATCTCTGCACGCACCTCGGACGCACCGGAACGTCCGGAGGATCCCCGGTTGGGGTGAAAGTTGTCGCTGTGCAGTGTGTGACACCTGGTCTGCGAGTGACTCGGGTGGCACAGTCTCGGGTGCAGTGGGGACGTGTGCGTGGAGGGAGTCGAGGGCGTGGGTGACCAGGGCCGGAGGGCGCGCCGCTGGATGGGGATCGGCGCACTGGCGCTCGTGGCCGTGTCGGTCGCGACCGGGCCGGCCACCGCCGTGCCCCCGCCGCCGCCCAACCCGAGCGACTCCGAGATCAGCGCGAGCCGGCAGGACGCGAACGCCAAGGCCGGCGAGGTCGGGCAGCTGACCAACCAGCTCGCCGAGGCCGAGTCGCGGCTCGCCGAGCTGCAGAGCACGGTCGAGCTGCGCATGGAGGAGGCCAACAAAGCGCTGGTCGACCTGCAGGCCGCGCAGGAGGCCGCCGATCAGGCGCAGCGCGACGCCGACGCGGCCAAACGCGAGGCCGACGCCGCCCAGGCCCAGATCGACGCGGCGCGGGCGAATCTCGACGCGTTCATCTCCAGCAGCTACCAGCAGGGCAGCACCATGGGGTCGATCTCGGCCTACCTGGGCGCCTCCAGCCCGAAGGACCTCCTGTCCCGCGCGCAGCTGCTGGAAGCCGTCAGCGGCAGCCAGCTCAACGCGCTGGAGATGATGCAGCAGGCGCAGACCGACAAGTCCAACAAGGACGCCGCCGCCCGCCAGGCCCTGCAGCTGGCCCAGCAGGCGCAGGACCAGGCCGCGCAGGCCAAGATCACCGCCGACTCCGCGCAGGCCGCGGCCGTGCAGGCCCAGCAGAGCCAGGCCGCGCAGAACGCGCAGCTGGTCGCGCAGAAGACGACGGTCGAGCAGCAGCTGTACCAGGCGCAGCAGCGGGTCAGCGGGCTGCAGGGGCAGCGGCAGCGTTACGAGGACTGGCTCGCGCAGAAGCAGCGCGAGGACGAGGAGCAGGCGCGGCAGGCGGCGCTGGCCGCGGCGAACGCGTCGTCGTCGTCCTCCTCGTCCGCGTCGTCGGGCGGGGGTGGCCGTCCGGCCCCGGCGCCGGCCGTGTCCGGGTCGTCGTCGCAGGTCATCGAGCGGGTGATCGCGCGGGCCATGTCGCAGCTCGGGATGCCTTACGCGTGGGGCGGCGGCAACGCCTACGGCCCCACGCGCGGCATCCGGGACGGCGGCGTGGCCGACGCCTACGGCGACTACCGCAAGGTCGGGTTCGACTGCTCCGGGCTGATGATCTACGCCTTCGCCGGGGTGAAGTCGCTGCCGCACTACAGCGGCTACCAGTACACGTCCGGGCGGCGCGTGCCGCTGGCGCAGATGCGGCGCGGGGACATGCTGTTCTGGGGCCGCAGCGGCATCCACCACGTGGCGCTGTACCTCGGCAACGGGATGATGATCGAGGCGCCGCAGTCCGGGCTGACCGTGCGGGTCACCCGGGTGCGCTACGGCGACATCATGCCGTTCGCGACCCGTCTGGTCGGCTAGTCAGGAAGTCCAGCACCGGCCGGGTCTGTCCGAGGATCGAGTGCGCGACCTCGGGCAGCAGGGTGACGGTCGCGTGCGGCACGGCGCGCTCGATCCGCCGCGCGGTGTCGCGGGAGTCGAACATCGCGTCGCGTCCGCCGACGATCACCAGCACCGGCATGGTCAGCTTCCGCAGGGCCGCGTCACCGAACACCGGCAGCCGGTCCCGGCGGGGAAGGAAGTGCGTGAACATCAGCGTGAGGTAGTCGGCGACCTCGGGGTTTTCGCGCGGGTCGACTCCGGCGACCGCCTTGATCGACCGGCGGGTGCCCCACTGCCCGAACGGCTTGTAGAACAGGGCTTTGAGCAGGAATCCGATCTTCTGCCGCCCGACGCCGCCCGGGCACAGCAAGGCGAGCCGCTCGACCCGCTCGGGCCGCCGCGTCGCGTAGTCCAGGGCCAGCCACCCGCCCAGGGAGGCCCCGGCGATGGCCACGCGGTCCAGGTTCAGGTGGTCCAGGACGCCGTCGAGCCAGGCCGCGTAGGCGGGGGAGCCCAGCGGCGGGCGCGCGGGCGCGGACAGGCCCGGTTCGCCGATCAGGTCGACGGCGTGGACGCGGAAGTGCTTCGCCCACACCGGGACGTCGGCGGCCCACATCGCCGCGTTGGAGCCCGAGCCGTGCAGCAGCACGAGCGGCGGGGCCGTTTCGGGGCCGCAGGTGAGGACGAAGGTGTCGCCCTCGCGGGTCGGGACGTGCCGGCGCTCCGCGGGGACGGGCCAGGCGGCGAGGGCCTGCTCGTAGCGGCGGAGGATCTCCCGCTTGCCGGTGTCGGACTTGTAGATCACGGTCATATCGGTACCTTAACAGCCCTCCCAGAGGGAAGATAGGTAATTATGCGGAGTCTTTGGGTGCCGGGATAGGCTGGGCTGATGAGCGACCTGGCCGCCGTCGTGCTCGCGGGGGGTTCCGCTCGCCGTCTGTCCGGTGTGGACAAGCCGATGCTGGTGGTCGGCGGGAAACCCTTGCTGCACCGGGTGATCGCCGCGGTGGGCGGGGCCGACCCGGTCGTCGTGGTGGGGCCGGCGCGGGACGGGGTCGCCGGGGTGCGCTGGGCCCGCGAGGATCCGCCGGGGGGCGGGCCGGCCGCCGCGCTCGCCGCCGGGCTCCGGCACGTCACCACGAGCCGGGTGGCGGTGCTCGCCGGGGATCTGGCCGGGGTCACGCCGTCCACGACGGAGCGGCTCACGGCCGCGCTCGGGGACGCCGACGGCGCGATCCTGACCGACGACGCCGGGCGCCGGCAGTGGCTCATCGGCGTGTGGCGCACCGCGAGCCTGCGCGCCGCCCTGCCCGCCGAACCGGGCGGGACCGCGCTGCGCCGCGTCCTCGGCCACCTGAGGATCGTCGAAGTGCCCGCCGCGCCGGGGGAGTGCGCCGACGTCGACACGCCGCAGGACCTCGACCGCCTCAAGGGCTAAGGGATGTCTCGTAGCCCGGTGCCGGGCTAGCTGATCCGGTAGTTGATCATGATGCTGTGGTGCGGGTGATCACAGCGTCGCGGCCGGAGTGGATTGGCCCGTTCACCGGGCTGGAGCCGGCCCAGTTCCGCACGCTCGTGCGGCTGGTCTCCAAGCGAGGCGGGGACGGAATCGCGGACGGCCGACCAGGCCGACAGTGGGCGTTGCCGCTGGCCGACCGCGTTCTGCTGGTGGCGACCTACTGGCGGACGAACCTGACGATGCGCCAGATCGGGCCGCTGTTCGGCGTGTCGCATTCCGCGGCTCATCGGGTGATCGACACGGTCGGACCGCTGCTGGCGCTGGCCCCGGTCCGCAAACGCCGGATCGATGCGGTCGCGATCGTGGACCGCACCCTCGTCCCGACCCGCGATCACCGGCTGGCCACGCCGTCGAAGAACTACCGGTACTCCACCAACGTGCAGGTCGCGATCGACCCCGAGACCCGGCTGGTGATCGCCACCGGCGACCCGCAACCAGGCAGCCGCAACGACTGCACTGCCTACCGCGACTCCGGCATCGCCGAGCAACTCGCCGACCGGCCGATCATTGCCGATGGCGGCTACCAAGGAAACCCCGAGGTCGTCATGCCCTACCGCAAACCCCGCGACGGCAGCGACCTCCCGCACTGGAAGGAACATCTCAACACCGTCCACCGCAAGGTCCGCGCCCGCGTCGAACATGTCCTTTCCCGGATAAAGAACTTCAAAATCCTGCGAGACTACCGCCGCGCCGCAAGCACGCTCGCCGACACCGTCTCCGGAATCGCGAACCTCCACAACATCATCCTCACAGCCTGACCCAACCACTAGCCCCACCAACCACAACACCAGCTACGAGACAGCCCTTAGCCGTGGTGCTTCGCGAGGTTGACGCGGGTGAGGGCGGGGTGCGCGGCGGGTGGCCTTGTGCTGATCGCCGCCGCGGCCGTGAGCCACGCCCACTCCGGCATTCGACAACGCGCCAGGATGCGGCCTTCCTCCGGAAACCGGCGCAGCCACTGTTGCCCGCTCGCGCGTGACACGCCCATCGCCACCTGTGCCACCGGCTGCCCTGCCGCGACACGCTCAACCAGCAACCGCCGCCCCCCACACGGAGTCTTCGCCTTGATCACCCCGACGCGCCGGCCGCACCGTCGGCAACGTCCACGATCCCTACAGCTGGCAATGACGCGGCCGGGCGCGAGCGCCGGGGCGAGCTCACAGTCGTCACACCGCTGAGCTGCTTGGCTACCGTGGCGACTTCCCGTGCCCGGCCGGCTAGTACGGTCGCAGCGCGAGAGGCCGAACGTGAGCGAGGAGGGAACCGTGACCGAGCCCCGCTACCCGGAGGGCGCGAACGGGCAACAGCAGTCCGCGACCCCCGCGCGGGACGCGCAGCTGCTGGAGCGCACCGTGTTCGAGGTCAAGCGGGTGATCGTCGGGCAGGACAGGCTCGTCGAGCGGCTCCTCGTGGGCCTGCTGGCCAAGGGGCACCTGCTCCTGGAGGGCGTGCCGGGCGTGGCCAAGACCCTCGCGGTGGAAACCCTCGCCCGGGTCGTCGGCGGGTCGTTCTCCCGGGTGCAGTTCACGCCCGACCTGGTGCCCGCCGACATCCTCGGCACCCGCATCTACCGGCAGGGCAGCGAGAAGTTCGACGTCGAGCTCGGCCCGGTGGTCGCCAACTTCGTGCTCGCCGACGAGATCAACCGCGCGCCCGCCAAGGTGCAGTCCGCGATGCTCGAGGTGATGGCCGAGCGGCACGTCTCCATCGGCGGCAAGACCTTCCCGATGCCCGACCCGTTCCTCGTCCTCGCCACCCAGAACCCGATCGAGAACGAGGGCGTCTACCCGCTGCCCGAAGCGCAGCGCGACCGGTTCCTGTTCAAGATCATCGTCGACTACCCCTCCGCCGAGGAGGAGCGCGAGATCATCTACCGGATGGGCGTCACGCCCCCGGAACCGCACGAGGTCCTCAGCCCGGCCGAGCTGGTCCGGCTGCAGGAGGTCGCCGCGAAGGTGTTCGTGCACCACTCGCTCGTCGACTACGTCGTGCGCCTGGTGCTGGCCACCCGCACCCCGGCCGAGCACGGCCTCACCGACGTCGCCGGCTGGGTGTCCTACGGCGCCTCGCCGCGCGCCAGCCTCGGCATCATCGCCGCGGCCCGCGCGCTCGCGCTCGTCCGCGGCCGCGACTACGTGCTGCCCCAGGACGTCGTCGACGTCGTGCCCGACGTGCTGCGGCACCGGCTCGTGCTGTCCTACGACGCGCTCGCCGACGCCGTGCCGCTGGACCACATCATCACCCGCGTGCTGCAGACCGTGCCGCTGCCGCAGGTCTCCGCCCGGCCGCAAGGCGGACCGGCCCAGCCGCTGCCGAACGGGACCCCGGGGCGGTAGTGGCCAGGGGACACACCGGCGACGGTGGCGCCCGGCCCGCGTGGGCGCCGCCCGTGCTCCGCGGTGAACGGCTCGACGCCGGGCTGCGCATGCTCGAACTCGAGGTGCGCCGGCGGCTCGACGGCCTGCTGCAGGGCAATCACCTCGGCCTCGTGCCGGGCCCCGGCTCGGAGCCGGGCGAGGCGCGGCCCTACCAGCCGGGCGACGACGTGCGCCGCATGGACTGGGCCGTCACCGCCCGCACCACCGAACCGCACATCCGCGAGACGGTCGCCGATCGCGAGCTGGAGACCTGGGTCGCCGCCGACCTGTCCGCGAGCCTGGACTTCGGCACCGCGCTGTCGGAGAAGCGCGACCTGGTGGTGTGCGCGGTCGCCGCGATCGTGCACCTGACCGGCGGCGGGGGCAACCGGCTCGGCGCGGTGTTCTCCAACGGCGCCACGACCGAGCGGGTGCCCGCCCGGGGCGGCCGCGCGCACGCCCGGAACCTGCTGCGCAAGATCGCCGAGATGCCGCGCGCGGCCGAAGGCACCCGCGGCGACCTCGCCGCCATGATCGAGCAGCTGCGCCGCCCGCCGCGCCGCCGCGGGCTCGTCGTCGTGGTGTCCGACTTCCTCGGCGGCACCGAGTGGCAGCGGCCGCTGCGGGCGCTGTCCGCGCGGCACGACCTGATCGGCATCGAGGTGATCGACCCCCGCGACGTCGACCTGCCCGAGGTGGGCACGATCGTGCTCGCCGACCCGGAGACCGGCAAGCAACGCGAGGTGCGGGCCTCGGCCCTGCTGCGCCGCGAGTTCGCCGCCGCCGCGCAGGCGCACCGCGACCAGGTGGCGCGGGCGTTGCGGCAGGCCGGCGCGGCGCACCTGGTGCTGCGCACGGATTCCGACTGGATCGCCGACACCGTCCGGTTCGTGGTGGCCCGCAAGCGGCGGTGGAGCGGAGGCGCCGCATGAGCCTCTCCGGATTCAGCGCGCCCTGGTGGTTCCTGCTGCTGTTCGTGGTCGCCGCGGTCGCCGTCGGCTACGTGCTCGCGCAGCGCGCCCGGCGGCGGCGCACCATGCGGTTCTCCAACCTGGAACTGCTCGACCGCATCGCCCCGCGCTCGCAGGGCTGGCCGCGGCACGTGCCCGCGGCGCTGATCATCGTGTCGCTGCTGCTGCTCACCGTCGGCCTGGCCGGGCCGACCGCCGAGCAGAAGGTGCCGCGCAACCGGGCCACCGTGATGCTCGTCGTGGACGTGTCGTTGTCGATGGAGGCCACCGACGTCAGACCCTCGCGCATCAAGGCCGCCCAGGAGGCGGCGATCCAGTTCGCGCAGGGCCTCACCCCCGGCATCAACCTGGGACTGGTGTCCTTCGCCGGCACCGCGACCGTCCTGGTGGCGCCGACGACGCAGCGGCAGAGCGTGGTCGGCGCGATCGACAACCTCAAGCTGGCCCAGTCGACCGCCACCGGGGAGGGCATCTACGCGGCGCTGCAATCGATCCAGGGGTTCTCGGCGGTGGTCGGCGGCGCGGACGGCCCGCCACCGGCGCGGATCGTGCTGATGAGCGACGGCAAGCAGACCGTGCCGGACGACCTGTACGCGCCGCGCGGGGCGTTCACCGCCGCGCAGGAGGCGCGCAAGCAGCAGGTGCCGATCTCCACGATCTCGTTCGGCACCAGCCACGGCACGGTCGAGATCGACGGCCGCGAGGTGCCGGTGGACGTCGACGACGGGTCGCTGCAGGAGGTCGCGCGCCTGTCCGACGGGCAGTTCTACCAGGCCGGCTCGGCCGAGCAGCTCAAAGAGGTCTACGCCGACCTCGGCGAGCAGATCGGCTACGAGATGAAGGAGGCCGACGCCAGCCGCCCGTGGGTCCTGCTCGGCACGCTGGCCCTGGTCGCCGCGGCGGGCACGTCGCTGTTCGTGGGGCAGCGCCTGCCGTAGCCGCGCGGTCCGGGGACGCCGCACCGGGCTACACACCGAACGCGCGGTTCGCGTGGCTGACGATCAGCGCGTTCCCGCGGCGTGGGGACTGGAGGTGGTGGCGCCGCCGCAGGCCGGTGACGTGTCAGGCCCGTGACGGCCGGGTATGCGCCCTCCCGAGGACGAGTTCACCGGGAGGTGTGATGAAGGAACACGAGATCGTCGCCGCCGTGCGCCGGATCGCGGGGCTGGCCGACGCCGAGCACGCCGCGGCCGCCACCCGCGCCACGCTGACCGTGCTGGGGCAGCGGCTGGCCGGCGGCGAGCCGGGCGACCTGGCCGGGCAGCTGCCCGCCGGCATCAAGGAGGCGCTGCCCGAGACCGGCGAGGGGGCCACGTTCGGGGTGGAGGAGTTCTACCGGCGCGTCATGGACGCCGAAGGCCGCGGCTGCACGCAGGACGGCGCCCGCGAGCACGCCCGGGCCGTCGTCGCGGCGCTCAAGGCGGGCGTGAGCCAGGGCGAGTTCGACGACCTCGTCCAGCAGCTGCCCGCCGACTACCGCGACGACCTGCTCTCCACCGCCCCGGCCGACGAGCACCGTTAGACCCCGTCGGCGAAACCCTGCTGCCGCCACGCCTCGAACACCGCGATCGCCGCGGTGTTGGCGAGGTTGAGCGAACGCACCCCCGGCCGCATCGGCACGCGCACGCGGTCGGTGACCTCCGGGGCGTCCCGCACCTCGGGCGGCAACCCGGACGATTCGGGCCCGAACATCAGCACGTCGCCCGGCTGGTACGCCACGTCGGTGTACCAGCGGGTGGCGTTCGCGCTGAACGCGTACACCTTCGCCGGCAGCAGCGCCCGCCACGCGCTGTCCAGGTCCGGGTGCACGTGCACGTCGGCCAGGTCGTGGTAGTCCAGCCCGGCGCGGCGCAGGTGCTTGTCCTCGAACCGGAAGCCCAGCGGCTCGACGAGGTGCAGCTGGCAGCCCGAGTTGGCCGCGAGCCGGATCGCGTTGCCCGTGTTGGGCGGGATCTCCGGCCGGTAGAAGAGAATGCGGAACATCGGAGTTGATCGTTTCCGTTCACCTGTGGTTCGCCCGTCCGGATGCTGACAGCCATGTTCGGCCATGAGCATCCTGATGCTCCCCATCCCACCACAGGAGGACCCCCACATGGTCGTGCGCCCGAATCACCTGTCCCGCCGCCGGTTCCTTGGCTTCAGCGGGGCGGGAGCCGCGGCGGTGCTGCTCGGCACCGGCGCCTGGACGGCGGCGAATGCCTACGCCAGCCCCGTCAAGGGCACCAACCCGTTCACCCTCGGCGTCGCCTCCGGCGACCCGGCGCCCGACGGGGTCGTGCTGTGGACCCGGCTCGCGCCGGACCCCTTCGCCGCCGACGGCGCCGGCGGCATGCCCGCCACCCCGGTGCGCGTGGAGTACGAGGTCGCCCACGACGAACGGTTCCGCGCGGTGGTGCGGCGCGGCAGCGCCATCGCCACGCCCGAGCTGGGCCACTCGGTGCACCCGGAGATCTCCGGCCTGGCGCCCGACCACGAGTACTTCTACCGGTTCCGCGTCGGCGGCGAGATCTCGATGGTCGGCCGCACCCGCACCGCCCCGGCGCTGTGGTCCTCGCCGCGTGAGCTGAACTTCGCCTTCGCCTCGTGCCAGGCCTGGCAGGACGGCTACTTCACCGCCTACGAGCACATGGCCGCCGAGGACCTGGACTTCGTCGTGCACCTGGGCGACTACCTGTACGAGTACGGGGTGGGCAGCAACAAGCGCGGCGTCACGGTCGAGGACAAGTTCAAGACCGAGACCTTCGACCTGGCCCGCTACCGGCTGCAGTACGCGCTGTACAAGGCGGAGGCGCCGCTGCAGGCCGCGCACGCGCGCTTCCCGTGGATCCACACCATCGACGACCACGAGGTCGAGAACAACTGGGCCGGCGACATCTCCCAGGCCGACACCGAGCCCGACCAGGACCCGGCCGTGTTCCGGCAGCGGCGCGCGCAGGCGTTCCAGGCCAACTACGAGAACCTGCCCTACCGGCACACGCAGATGCCCGCCGGCCCGAACGTGCGGCTGCACCGGCGCCTGTCCTACGGACAGCTGGCCGAGATCACCATGCTGGACACCCGCCAGTACCGCGACGACCAGCCGTGCGGCGACGGCGCCTCGGCCACCTGCACCGACCGGCTCGACCCGGAGCGCACCCTGCTCGGGCCGGCGCAGCGGGACTGGCTGATCAAGGGCTTCCGGGAGTCCCGGGCGCGCTGGCAGGTGCTGGGCAACCAGGCGCCGATGGGCCAGACCGACCGCGACCCGGGCGCGCCGGTGGACGTGTTCCTCGACCCGTGGGACGGCTACGTCGCCGAGCGCAACAAGGTGCTGGCCGCCGCGCAGGACCGGGACGTGCGCAACCTGGTGGTGATCACCGGTGACCGGCACCAGAACTACGCGTGGGACCTCAAGCGCGACTACGCCGACCCGGGCTCGCCGACGGTGGGCAGCGAGTTCGTCGGCACCTCGATCACCAGCGGCGCCGACGGCGCGGACATGACGACCGAGGGGCAGAACTTCCTGGCGGCCAACCCGCACCTGAAGTTCTTCAACGCCCAGCGCGGCTACGTGCGGGTCAACGTCAACCGGCAGCGCTGGCGCAGCGACTTCCGGGTGGTGCCGTACGTGACGAAGCCGGGCGCGCCGATCAGCACGCGCGCCAGCTTCGTGGTGGAGGACCGCCGGCCCGGCGTTCAGGAAGCCTGAGGCCGCCGGGCCAGGACGAACGCCTGAGGGGCCGTTTCCGGGAACGGCCCCGCGTCGTCGGGTGCGCGCTCGAGCCGGGCGCGCACCTCGAACCCGGCTTCGGTGAGCAGCGCGGCCACCCGGTCCACGCGGCGCGGGTGGAAGTCCAGGCTCACCCGGTGCCCGCCGACCTCGTCGCGGTGCACGGGTTCGTCGCCGACGTCGAAAGCCAGCTGCAGCCAGCCGCCGGGGGCGAGGACCCGGCGGAACCCGGCCAGCACCGCGGGCAGGTCCGCGGGCGGGACGTGGATGACCGAGTACCAGGCGACCAGCCCGCCGAGGCTGCCCGCGGGCAGGTCGAGCGCGGTCATCGAGCCGACCTCGAACCGGACGCCCGGGTGGGTGCGCCGCGCCACGGCGATCATCTCCGGGGACAGGTCGATGCCGAAGGCGTCCACCCCGAGGCTCCGCAGGTGGGCGGTGATGCGGCCGGACCCGCAGCCGACGTCGGCCACCGGCCCGGCGGCCAGCTCGGCGAACGCGGCGAGCACCGCCCGGTCGAGCGGCTTGGTGGCCAGTTCGTCGCGGATCCACTCGGCGAACTCGCCGGCGATGACGTCGTAGGCGGCGCGGGTGTCGCCGAGGTAGCCGGGTTCGGTCACGTGTGCGCCTGCAGCTTGGCGCGCACGTCCTCCGGAGGCGCGGCCTTGGTCATGGTGCGCGAGTCGACGAACACGTAGCGGTTGGTGCCGGTGGCGACGAGGTCGTCGCCGCGGCGGACGGTGAACGCCAGGATCATCGAGGTCGTGCCGAGGTGGTCGATCACGACCTCGACGACCAGCTCCTCGTCGAACCGGCTCGGCGCGCGGTAGCGCAGGTTCGACTCGGCCACCACGCAGTCGACGTGGCGTTCGCGCAGCGCGTCGTAGGAGCCGAAGAGCGCCTTGAAGAACTCGAACGAGGCCATGTCGAACCAGGCCAGGTAGTGCGCGTTGAAGACGATTCCCTGCGGATCGCACTCGTGGAAGCGGACGCGCAGCGGCATCGCCACCACCGGCGGGCGGGACTGGGTCACCGGGTGCTCCTTCCTCGCTCAGCCGTGCAGCGCGCGGTAGGTCGCCACGGCTCCGGGGTGCAGGGGAACGGTACCGGTTCCGATCAGCGAACGTACATCGAGGAACTGGGTCGCCACGGCCTGCGCGGGCACCAGGCGGCTCGCCCGCTGGACCAGGACGCGGGTGATCGCGGCGGCGATGTCGGCGGGCAGGTCCGGGCGGCACACGAGCAGGCTCGCCACGCCGATGGTATCGACCTCGGGGGAGCGGTAGGCCCCGGCGGGCACGCGCACCGCTTCCTGGCCCGGGCCGCGCAACGCCGGCAGGTAGGGCGCCAGCGGCAGCAGGCGAATGCCGATCTCGCTGTCCAGTGTGGACAGCACCGGCAGCGGGACCCCGCCGGAGACGAGCATCGCGTCGATCCGGCCGGTCTTGAGTGCGTCGCCGGCGTCGAGCATCGGCAGGTGCCGGGCGACGATGGGGACGCCGGCCGCGGCGAAGAGCCGGTCACCCAGCACGGCGGCGCCGGAGCGGGGTGCGCTGAGGGAGACGGTGCGCCCGGCGAGGCCGGCCACGGAGGTGATGGGGGAGCCGGCGCGGACGGCGAGCTGCAGGTAGTTCTCGTAGACCCGGCCCAGCGCGCGCAGCTCGATGCGGCGGCCGAACGGGGGATTCCCGGTGGTGGCGGCGCCCGCGATGTCGCCGAGGCTGAGGGCGAGTTCGGCCGTGCCGGCGTCGAGCATCTCCAGGTTGGCGACGCTGGCTTCGGTCGGCAGCGCGACGGTGTGCAGGCGGGGGTAAGCGGCGTTCACCTCGGCGGCGAGGAGCTGCCCGAACGCGAGGTAGAAGCCGGCTTCCTCCCCCGTGGCGATCCGGAGGCGCCCCACGGGCCCACCCGCCCGAGGCGGCGCACCGGAGCGGAGAGCGGCCCCGGCCACCACGACGGCGACCCCGGCACGGAGAAGGCTGCGGCGGGTGGTCACGGCAGCACCCCCGGCGTGGCGAGTGGTGAGGTGTGGTGGCGGGGGAGGGGGATGGGCAGGTCGCGGCGAGGCTCGGTGAGGGTGGTCGGTGGCAGCCCGCCGTGGCGATGGCGGTGGGCCTGGGTGCGGGGGCGCGGCAGGGTACCGCGGCGGCGGTGGAGCTCGGCGAGGGTGGTGAGTGGCAGCGCGCCGTGGGGCGGGTTCTGGGGCTGGGAGCGGTCGGTGGGTGCTGGCCCGCCGTGGCGCGGGCGCTGGCGCTCGGCGGGGCGAGTGGGTCGCAGCGTGCCGCGGTCACGGTGGGGCGTGGCGAGCGTGGTCGGTGGCAGCCCGCCGTGGCGATGGCGGTGGGCCTGGATGCGGGGGCGCGGCAGAGCACCGCCGCGGCGGTGGAGCTCGGTGAGGGTGGTGAGTGGCAGCGCGCCGTGGGGCGGGCGCTGGCGCTCGGCGCGGCGGGTGGGTCGCAGTGTGCCGCGCTCGCGACAGGGCTCGGCGCCCGGCGTGGGCCGCGGGGTGCAGTCGCGGGGGAGGGCGGCCGTCGTCATGATCCGTCCGCCTCCGCGCGTGGCAGCAGCACCCGCACCACCAGGCCGTGCGGGTCCGCCGCGCGCAGCTCGATCCGTCCGCCCCGGCCGGCGGTCAGGCGCTCGGCGATCGCCAGGCCCAGTCCGGTTCCCGGGAGGCCCCGGTGCCGGTCGGCGCGCCAGAACCTCGCCTGCGCCTGCGCCAGCTCCTCCGCGGACAGCCCGGGCCCGGCATCCGCCACCGACACCACCGCCCACGCACCCTCCACGCCGCACGAGACCGAGACCTCCGCGCCCGGCGCGTACTTCAGCGCGTTGTCCAGCAGCACGTCCAGCACCTGCGCCAGCTCCGCCTCCGTCGCCGCCGCACGCGGCGGCTCCCCGGTGGCCCTCTGTGCCTCTGCCGCGTGCAGTGGCTCCCTGGTGAGGTGCGGCGTCATCCCGGCGGGTTGCCTCTGTGCCTCTGCCGTACGCGGCGGCTCCCCGGTGAAGCGCAGCCTCACCCCGGCGCGCTCGGCGGCCGGTTGCCACAGGTGCACCTGCGCCTCCGCCACGGCCGCCGCGTCGCAGGAAGCGCTGTCGCCGGACACGGCCAGCTCGCCGGCCCGGTGCTCGGCCGCCGCCAGGGTCAGCAGGTCGTCCAGCAGAGCCTCCAGACGGTCCAGCTCCGCGACCGCGCCCTCGTAGGTGCGCGCGGCCGACGCGGGCAACGACGGCCCGAGCGCGTCGACCCGCAACCGCAGCGCCGTCATCGGGTTGCGCATCTGGTGCGAGGTGTCGGCGACCAGCCGCCGCTGCTGGTCCAGCGCCGCCGTGACCGCGTCCGACATCCGGTTGAACCCCGCCGTCAGCTGCCGCAGCTCGGGCGGTCCGGCCAGGTCCGCGTGCACCGGCCGCAACCCCGCGGTCAGATCCCCCACCGCCCGGTCCAGCCGCCGCATCGGGCCCAGCACCCACCGCGTCGCACCCAGCGCGAGCCCCGCCCCGGCCAGCGTCACCAGCGCCGCCCCGGCCAGCACCGCGAACCAGCTGCGCCGCACGTCGTCGGCGGCCCTCGTCACCGACGCCCGCAGCACCACCGCCCCCGAGACCTTCGTGCCGGTGCCCGCCGGGCGGGCCAGCAGCACCGGCGTCCGCGACCACGGCCGCACGGTCGCCGCCGGCTGGCTCGGCTGGTTCCGCAGCGCCGCGTCGATCAGCTCCGCCACCGCCGGATCCGCCGCGGCCAGGCCACCGGTCTCCGCCACCGGGGCGCGCCGGGCGGTGACCACGACGATCCCCTCGCCGTACAGCTCGGTGTACCGGGTCACCTCGGCCAGCAGCGCCGACGCGTCCCCCGCGGCCACCGCCTGGTCGGCCAGCGCCGCGAACCGGTCCACGTCGGCGGTCCGGGCGAGCAGCAGCTGCTGCGTGCGCTCGGTCGCCGTCACGCTGAGCAGCGGCAGCGCGAACCCGGCGGTCGCGAGCACGACGAAGGCCAGCAGCACGGCCAGGACGCGGGTGCGCACCTACGCGCCCAGCCGGTAGCCGAACCCGCGGATCGTCGTCAGCAGCTCCGGCCGCCGCAGCTTCGCGCGCAGCTGCGTCAGGTGCACGTCCAGCGACCGCGACACGGCCACGTACGCGTCGCCCCACACCTCGTCCATCAGCTGCTGCCGGCTCACCGCGGTGCCCGCCCGCCGGGCCAGGGCCGCCAGCACGGCGAACTCCTTCGCGGTCAGCTCGACCTCCGCGCCGCCGACCACCACCCGCCGCGCGCCCAGGTCCACCTCGATGTCGCCGACCACGACCACCTGCGGTTCCGGCCGCGCGGCCGCGGCGCGCCGGGTCACCGCCTCGATGCGGGCCAGCAGCTCGCTCAGCCGCACCGGCTTGACCAGGTAGTCGTCGGCCCCGAGCCGCAGGCCCCGGACCACCGATCGTTCGTCGCCCCGGGCGGTGAGCACGATGACCGGCAGCGCGCTCACCGCCCGCAGCTTGCGCAGCACCTCCAGGCCGTCCAGGTCGGGCAGGCCGAGGTCGAGCAGCGCCAGGTCGGCGTCCCGGTGGGCGAGCAGCGCGTCCTCGCCGCGCCGCACCCGGGTGGGCTGGTGGCCGTGCGCGCCGAGGGAGTCGACGAGGGCGCCGGCCACCCCGTCGTCGTCCTCCACCAGCAACACGCGCACGGACCACACCTTAGGAGGCGTCCATCGCCGACTCCTTGCTGGTGTCGCGCATCCGGACGTAGATGACCAGCGAGATGAACACGACCGCGGTGACGTACCAGAAGAACAGCGACTCGTGCCCGGCCTGCTTGAACCACAGCGCGACGTACTCGGCGGTGCCGCCGAACACCGCGACCGCGACCGAGTAGGGCAGCCCGACGCCCAGCGCGCGGATGTTGGTCGGGAACAGCTCGGCCTTCACCACCGCGCTGATCGAGGTGTAGAGCGCGCTGATCGCCAGCGGCACCACCATCAGCACGAACGCGAACACCGGGTTGCGCGTGTGCGCCAGCAGCGTCAGCGACGGCACGGTGACCAGCGTGCCCAGCACGCCGAACCCGATCAGCAGCGGCCGGCGGCCCACCCGGTCCGACAGCGCGCCGTAGAGCGGCTGCAGCACCACGAACACCACGAGCGCGAAGAAGTTGATCCACGCCGCGTCCGGCTTGCTGATGCCGCTGGTGTTGACCATGAACTTCTGCAGGTAGGTCGTGTAGGTGTAGAAGAACAGCGTGCCGCCCATGGTCAGGCCGACCACGAGGGCGACCTCCTTCGGGTGCTTGGCCAGCGCCTTGAGCGTGCCGTGCGCGGCGCTGTCCCGCTTCGCCTTGGACGCCTCGAAGTCGGCCGACTCGTCCATGCCGCGCCGCAGCCAGAACACGATCACCGCGCCGACCGCGCCGATGCCGAACGCGATCCGCCAGCCCCAGCTGTGCAGCTGCTCGGTGGTGAGCACCTGCTGCAGCACGATCTGCACCGCCAGCGCGACCAGCTGGCCGGCGATCAGCGTGACGTACTGGTAGCTGGAGTAGTAGCCGCGCTTGCCGCGGGTGGCGACCTCCGACATGTAGGTCGCCGAGGTCGAGTACTCGCCGCCGACCGAGATGCCCTGCAGCAGCCGCGCCAGCACCAGCAGCAGCGGCGCGGCGATCCCGATCGAGCCGTACCCCGGGGTCAGCGCGATGAGCAGCGAGCCCGCGGCCATCAGGCTCACCGACAGGGTCAGCGCCGAGCGCCGCCCGAACCGGTCGGCGTAGCGCCCGAGCAGCCAGCCGCCGAGCGGCCGCATGAGGAACCCGACGGCGAACACGCCCGCGGTGTTGAGCAGCTGCGCGGTCGAGTCGCCCTTCGGGAAGAACGTGGCGGCGAAGTAGACGCTGAACGCGGTGTAGGCGTACCAGTCGTACCACTCGATCAGGTTGCCGACCGAGCCGCGGAGGATGTTGCTCACCACGCGGCGGCCGGCGCGCCGGTCCTCGCCGGCGTCGATGGTTGACGTCATCGAAAACTCCCTTGTCTCATGACCGCCGACCACGTTCGGTGGCCGGGGCCGCCGCGGACAAGGGAGTGCGCCGAGAGCTAACAGTTCCTTAGGACGAAGGTCCTCGTGACCGGGCTCACCGGGTTACTTCCGCGTAGGCGGCCGGGCGGTGCTGCCCCGCTCTCCGGCGGCCGGATAACCTCACCGGGCAACTGCGGGAATCGAACGAGGAGTGTCACGTGGGACGGTCCGTACTGGTCACCGGCGGCAACCGCGGCATCGGCCTGGCCATCGCCCGGGGCCTCGCCGAGGCCGGGCACCAGGTGGCGGTGACGCACCGCGGGTCCGGCGCGCCGGAAGGGCTGTTCGGCGTGCAGGCCGACGTCACCGACAGCGAGCAGGTCGACGCGGCGTTCAAGCAGGTCGAGGAGCACCAGGGCCCGGTCGAGGTGGTCGTCTCCAACGCCGGCATCACCGACGACACGCTGCTCATGCGGATGAGCGAGGACCAGTTCACCCGGGTCGTCGACGCGAACCTCACCGGCGCCTACCGGGTCGCCAAGCGCGCCTCGCGCGGCATGCTGCGCGGCAAGTGGGGCCGGTTCATCTTCATCGCGTCGGTGGTGGGGCTCTCCGGCGGCGCCGGGCAGGTCAACTACGCGGCGAGCAAGGCGGGCCTGGTCGGCATGGCGCGGTCGCTGGCCCGCGAGCTGGGCTCGCGCAACATCACCGCGAACGTGGTGGCGCCCGGGTTCATCGTCACCGACATGACCGACGCGCTCACCGAGGACCAGCGCACCGCGGCGCTGAACCAGATCCCGGCGGGGCGTTACGGCGAGACCGCGGACATCGCCGCCGCGGTGCGCTTCCTGGCCTCCGACGAGGCGGGCTACATCAACGGTGCCGTGCTGCCGGTCGACGGCGGCCTCGGCATGGGGCACTGACTTCTTCCTCCCGAACTTCACACCGAAAGGACAGGCGTGGCCGGACTTCTCGAAGGTAAGCGACTGCTGATCACCGGCGTGATCACCGACGGCTCGATCGCGTTCCACGCGGCGAAGGCCGCGCAGGAGCAGGGCGCGCAGGTCGTGCTCACCGGCTTCGGCCGGCTCTCGCTGGTGGAGCGCATCGCCAAGCGCCTGCCGCGGGAGGCGCCGGTGATCGAGCTCGACGTGCAGAACACCGAGCACCTGGACACCCTGGCCGACCGCGTGCGCGAGCACGTCGACGGGCTGGACGGGGTGCTGCACTCGATCGGCTTCGCGCCGCAGTCCTGCCTGGGCGCGCCGTTCCTGGACGCCCCCAAGGAGGACGTGTCGGTCGCCGTCGAGGTCTCGGCGTACTCGTTCATGTCGCTGACCAAGGCGCTGCTGCCGCTGCTGTCCCGGGGTTCCTCGGTGGTGGGCATGGACTTCGACGCCCGCGTGGCGTGGCCGGCCTACAACTGGATGGGCGTGGCGAAGGCGGCGCTGGAGTCGGTCAACCGCTACCTGGCGCGCGACCTGGGGCCGCAGGGCATCCGGGTGAACCTGGTGGCGGCCGGCCCGGTCAAGACCATGGCCGCCAAGTCCATCCCGGGCTTCGGTGAGCTGGAGGGCGGCTGGGGCGACCGCGCCCCGCTGGGCTGGGACGCCGAGGACCCGACGCCGGTCGCGAAGACCATCTGCGCCGTGCTGTCGGACTGGCTGCCGGCCACCACCGGCTCGATGATCATGGTCGACGGCGGGGTGCACGCCCTCGGACAGTAGGGCCGATCCAGCGTGAAGGCGGCCACAGCGGCAGAATCGTCTACCGTGAGTTACGACGCGCTGCTGTGGCTGTCCTTCGGCGGTCCGGAGGGACCGGACGACGTCATGCCGTTCCTGGAGAACGTGACCCGGGGGCGGGGGGTGCCGCGCGAGCGCCTCCTCGAGGTCGCCGAGCACTACCAGCACTTCGGTGGCGTGTCGCCGATCAACCGGCTCAACCGCGAGGCGATCGCCGCGGTGGAGAAGGAGCTGGCCGCGCAGGGCGTCGACCTGCCGGTGTACTTCGGCAACCGCAACTGGCAGCCGATGGTGGAGGACACCGTCGCCCGGATGACGGCCGACGGGGTGCGCCGCGCGCTGGTGTTCCCGACCAGCGCCTACGGCGGCTACTCGGCGTGCCGCCAGTACGACGAGGACATCGAACGGGCCCGCGCCGCCGTCGGCGCGGGCGCGCCGGAACTGGTGAAGCTGCGGCACTTCTTCGACCACCCGCTGTTCGTCGGCGCGTTCGCCGACGCGCTGCGGGCCGGTCTGGAGCAGGTGCCCGGCGCGCGGGTGGTGTTCACCGCGCACTCGGTCCCGGAGAGCGCGGACCGGGCCGCCGGGCCGCCGGAGGAGGGTGGCCGCCGGTACTCGCGGCAGATCCACGAGGCCGCGCGGCTGGTCGCCGCGCAGGCCGGGGTCGCCGAGTACGACGTGGTGTGGCAGTCGCGGTCGGGGCCGCCGCAGGTGGCGTGGCTGGAGCCGGACATCGTCGACCACCTCGACGCGCTGCACGCCGCCGGTGTCCAGGGTGTCGTGGTGTGCCCGGTCGGGTTCGTCTCCGACCACCTCGAGGTGATCTGGGACCTGGACAACGAGGCCGCCGAGCGCGCCGCCGAGCACGGCATGGGGTTCGCCCGCGTGGCGACGCCGAACGGGGACCCGCGGTTCGCGGAGCTGGTGGTGGAGCTGGTGCGCGAGCACCTGGCGGGAGCGCCGGTGCGGAAGCTGTCGGACTTCCCGCTCGCCGGGTGCACGGTCAACGGCGTGCCGTGCGCGGTGGGGTGCTGCGAGCCGGTGAAGCGGCCCGTTCGCGCCTGACGCTCAGTCGGCGGCGGCCACCTCGTCGAGGACTTCCCGGGCCCGGTCCAGCGCGGTGTGCCAGCCGCCCGGATCGGGCCGGGGGAAGACGTACTCCAGCTCCACGTCGCCGAAGGTCCGCCCGAGGTAGCGCTCGTCCCACTGCGCGGGCTGCCAGTAGGCCTCGATGCGGATCACCTGGTCCGCGTCCACGCCGTGGTCCGCGGCGACGCGCTCCCAGGCCTGGCGGAAGGCGTCGACGGCCTGCGCGGGCGCGGACTCCGCGAAGACCGCGCCCGTGCCGGTGGTGAACGAGATCAGGTTGCGGGCCGGGTCCACGTAGTCCACGAAGTTCCCCCGTACATCACGAAACGACGCGGGAGATCAAACCACGGAGCGCGCCCGCCCGCGCGTCACGACCCGCCTTCGGTGACGAGGTCGATCGCCGTCGCGGTGACCGTCAGCAGCGCGGGGCGCAGCTCGGGCGCCTGCTGCCCGGCCGCCCGCACCTCCCGCGCGAGCCGCTCGGCGTCGGGGGTGCCGGACTGCGTGATCCACGCCTCGTCGGGGCAGAGGATGGCCACCGTCAGCTCGTCCCAGCCGTGGATGCCGGACATCCGCTCGTGGAAGTCGGGCAGCATGACCGCACCCGCGGCGCCGAACCCGTCCGGGCGGTGCACGCGGAGCAGCCGCCCGGTTTCGGTGACCGCCTCCTCCAGGACCAGGCCGGACCGCACCGAGGCCAGCGCTGTGGTGACGACCTCGGTGAAGCCGCCCGCGCCGTCGAGGTGGTCGTTCAGCACGTGCCGCATCCCGACCGTGCCGCGCGGCGTCAGCGCGGTGTAGGCGAACGTGGCGAACAGGTCGCGCCCGGCCACCGGCAGCCACGGCATGGTTTGCCGCACGACGTCGCTGCCGCCGAGCGATCCGCTGCGCAGCACCGGCAGCAGCTCACCGTTCGCCTGCTTCTCGCGGGCGCGGCGGGCTTCCTCCGCCAGTTCCCCGGCCTCCTCGGCGCGCAGGACCTCGTCGAGCACCTGCTGCGCCTTCTCCAGCGCGCTGTCCCAGCCGGCCGGCTCCGGCCGTTCGAAGAGGAACTGCAGCCCGGCATCGGCGAAGGTTGTGTCGAGGAACTCCCGGTCCGCCGCCGAGGGCTCCCAGTAGGCGGCGATCCGGGTGACCCGCCCGGCGTCGGCGCCGTGCTCGGCCACGATGCGCCGCCAGGCCCGCCGGAAGCCGTCCTCGTCCCGCGCGCCGACCGGCTCGGTGAAGAACTCGTCCGCCGGTCCGAGCGTGAACGAGATGGGGTTGGTGGTGGGGTCACCCAGATCCACGGAAGCTGTCTCCTGCCACTACGACGATGTGTGGATCAAGGAAACACGCCGGTGTCAAGCCGCCGATCAGGGCTGCCGGTCACCCTGTTCGGTGAGTTGCCGGACGGCTTCGTTGATCGCCGCGTAGCGGGCCGTGCGGACCGCCGTGCTCAGCGGGCGCAGGGCGTCGGCGCGGCGCACGGCCGCGGACGACGACAGCGCGCCGCCCGGCTCGTCGATCTCCGCGATCGCCAGGATGGCGCCCACCTCGTCGGCCCGCTGCAGCACCCGCAGCGCCCGGCCCGGCGTCCCGGCGGGCCAGTCCAGGCGCGGCCGCGCCCGCAGCTTCGCCGCCAGCTCCGCCCGCACCCCCGGCCGGTCCCGCGCCACGTCCAGCGCCTGCAGCGCGCCCGCCGAATCCCGGATCGCGTCGGTCAGCCCGTGCTCGGCCTCGCTCAGCCCGACGTAGTCCGGGCTCAGCGGCACCGCGGCCCGGTGGACCGACCAGCGCACCAGCCCCTCCGCGATCGGCACCGGCACCAGGCCGAACCCGAGGTCGGGCAGCAGCACCGCCTCCCCGGCGCGCATCGCGGCCTCGGTGAACGGCCCGCCGCCGCCGAGGCCACGCGGGTCGCCGGGCGCGGGCAGCACCAGCCGGGCGGGCCCGGCGCCGTGCGCGCGCAACGCGGCGAGCAGCTGGACGGGCGTGCCGGGGAAGTCACCGGTGAGCGGGAGGTCGAGCGTCACCGCCGCTTCGGCGTCGGCGGCCACCACCTCGTGCGCCTCGCCCCACGCCAGGAGCGCGTCGAGGACGTCGTCGGACGCCGCGGCTCCGGACAGCCACGCCGAGGCCCACACGGTGAGGGTCGCACTGGGACAGCACACGGCGACCCAGAATACGGCACCCGGCCGCTGGAGTTGCTCCACGTCGACGACACCGCGGGACGTGCGTAGCGTCGTAGTCGTGACACCCGTACCCGAGAACCTCCCGCGCACAGCGGGAGAGCTGCGCGCCGCCGGGCACCTGCCGCGCAGCATCAAGACCGAGATCCACGACAACCTCCTCGCCGCGCTGCGCGAGGGCCGGAACCCGTGGCCGGGCATCGTCGGGTTCGACCGGACCGTGCTGCCCCAGTTCGAACGCGCCCTGCTGGCCGGCCACGACGTCGTGCTGCTCGGCGAGCGCGGCCAGGGCAAGACGCGCCTGCTGCGCACCCTGGCCGGGCTGCTCGACGAGTGGACCCCGGTGATCGAGGGCTCCGAGCTGGCCGAGCACCCGCTGGACCCGATCACCCCGGCCTCGCGGCGCCGCGCCGCCGAACTGGGCGACGACCTGCCGGTGACCTGGCTGCACCGCGAGGCGCGCTACACCGAGAAGCTGGCCACCCCGGACACCTCGGTCGGCGACCTGATCGGCGACGTCGACCCGGTGAAGGTGGCCGAGGGCCGCAGCCTGGGCGATCCGGAGACCATCCACTTCGGACTCGTGCCGCGCGCGCACCGCGGCATCGTGGCCATCAACGAGCTGCCCGACCTCGCCGAGCGCATCCAGGTCGCGCTGCTCAACGTGATGGAGGAACGCGACATCCAGATCCGCGGCTACACGCTGCGGCTGCCGCTGGACGTGCTGCTCGTCGCCACCGCCAACCCGGAGGACTACACCAACCGCGGGCGGATCATCACCCCGCTCAAGGACCGCTTCGGCGCCGAGATCCGCACGCACTACCCGCTGACCGTGGCCGCCGAGGTGGACGTGGTCCGGCAGGAGGCGAACCTGGTCGCGGAGGTCGGCGAGCCGCTGCTGGAGGTGCTGGCCCGGTTCGTGCGCAACCTGCGCGAATCCACCGTGGTCGACCAGCGCTCCGGCGTGTCGGCCCGGTTCGCCGTGGCCGCGGCGGAAACCGTCGCGGCGGCCGCGTTGCGCCGGGCCGCGCTGACCGGCGAGCACCCGGCCGTGGCGCGCCCGGTCGACCTGGAGGCGGTGCCGGCCGTGCTGCGCGGCAAGATCGAGTTCGAGCCGGGCGAGGAGGGCCGCGAGACCGAGCACCTGGTGCACCTGCTGCGCCGCGCGGTCGCCGAGACCGCCCGCGAGCGCTTCGGCGGGCTCAACCTGCGCCCGCTGGTCGAGGCCGTGTCCAACGGGCACCTGGTCGCCACCGGCGAGCGCGTGCCGGGCGCGGACCTGCTCGCCGCGCTGCCCGAGCTGCCGGTGCTGCACGAGGTCGCCGAGCGGGCCGGGGTGTCCGCCACCGACGAGCCGGGCCGCATCGCCGCGGCCGTCGAGCTGGCCCTGGAGTCGCTCTACCTGGCGCGGCAGCTGGCGAAGGACTCCGACGACGCGACCACGGTGTACGGGCCGTGAGCACCGCACCGCAGGGCTGGTCCTACGGCCCGTGGCACGAGGGCCCCGACCCGCTCGCCCCGCCCATCGACCTGCGCGAGGCGCTGGACGAGATCGGCCGCGAGGTCATGGACGGCGCCTCGCCGCGGTCGGCGCTGGAGGAGCTGCTGCGCCGCGGCACCCGCAACACGCGCGGGCTGGACGAGATGACCCGCCGGGTGTGGCAGCGCCGTGCCGAGATCCAGCGGCGGCACCGGCTCGACGGCACCCTGCAAGAGGTGCGGCGCCTGCTCGACGAGGCGCTGGATGCCGAGAAGCGGGCGCTGTTCCCCGACCCGTCCGACGACGCCCGCTTCGCCGAGGCCCAGCTCGACGCGCTGCCGCCGGGCACCGCGGCCGCGGTGCGTGAGCTGTCGGACTACCCGTGGCGTTCGGAGGAGGGCCGCGAGAAGTACGACCAGATCCGTGACCTGCTCGGCCGCGAGATGCTCGACGCCCGTTTCGCGGGCATGAAGCAGGCGTTGCAGAGCACCAGCCCGGAGGACGTCGAGCGCGTCCACCAGATGCTGTCGGACCTGAACGCGCTGCTCGACGCCCACGCCCGTGGCGTGGACGACATCGACGAGCGGTTCGCCGAGTTCATGCGCCGCCACGGCGAGTTCTTCCCGGAGAACCCGCGCGACGTCGACGAGCTGATCGACGCGCTCGCCGCGCGGGCCGCCGCGGCGCAGCGGATGCTGAACTCGATGTCGGCCGAGCAGCGGGCGGAGCTGGCCGAGCTGGCGCGGCAGGCGTTCGGCGACCCGCGCATCGGGCAGCAGCTGGCCGGCCTGGACGCCCGGTTGCAGGCGATGCGGCCGGGGGAGGACTGGACCTCCTCGGCGCGATTCCGCGGCCAGGACCCGCTGGGGCTGGGCGAGGGCGCGCAGGCCATGCAGGACCTGGCGGAGCTGGACGCCCTGGCGGAGCAGCTGGCCCAGTCCTATCCGGGCGCCCGGCTGGAGGACATCGACCTGGAGGCGCTGGAACGCCAGCTCGGGCCGGACGCCGGGGTGGACGCGCGGCGACTGTCCGAACTGGAGCGTGAGCTGCGGTCTCAGGGACTGTTCGAGCGGGCGCCGGACGGCTCGCTGCGGCTGACCCCGAAGGCGTTGCGGCGCCTGGGGGAGACGGCGCTGTCGGACATCGTGCACTCGCTGCGCGGCAAGACCGGCGAGCGGCAGACCGAGTCGGCCGGGGCGGCGGGGGAGCCGACCGGGGCGAGCCGGCCGTGGCAGTTCGGCGACCGGGAACCGTGGGAGGTTTCCCGCACGGTGCGCAACGCCGTGCTGCGGACCGCGTCCACGGGCGGCGGCCGCGTGCGGCTGGACGTGTCCGATGTGGAGGTCGTGGAGACCGAGCTGCGGTCGCGGGCGGCGGTGGCGCTGTGCGTGGACACGTCGTGGTCGATGGTGTCGGAGGGGCGCTGGCTGCCGATGAAGCGCACCGCGCTGGCGCTGCACCAGCTGATCTCCACGCGCTTCCGCAACGACGCGTTGCAGCTGATCACGTTCGGCCGGTACGCGACGTCGGTGGAGCTGCCGGAGCTGGTCGGGCTGGAGGGCGTGTGGGAGCAGGGCACCAACGCGCACCACGCGCTGCTGCTGGCCGGACGGCACCTGCGGCGGCACCCGGACGCGCAGCCGGTGGTGCTGATGGTGACCGACGGCGAGCCGACCGCGCACCTGGAAGCGGACGGCACCGCGGAGTTCGACTACCCGCCCCAGCCGCGGACGCTGGTCAAGACGCTGTCCGAAGTGGACCGGCTGGCGAAGATGGGGGCGTCGGTGTCGGTGTTCCGCCTCGGCGACGACCCGCGGCTGGCGGCGTTCGTGGACCTGATCGCGCGGCGGTCCGGCGGCCGGGTGGTGGCACCCGAGGCGGACGGCCTGGGCGCGGCGGTGATCAGCGACTACCTCCGCACCCGGCGCCGCTAGGTGACGCGCGCCGCCGGCCGTGCGAGTCCCACGCTCGTGCGCGCGAGTCCCACGCTCGTGCGCGCGAGTCCCACGCTCGTGCGCGCGAGTTCCGCGCTCACGGCGGTGAGTTCCGCGTCCGGCGCCCCGCCGGTGTCAGCGGAGCCCGATCCGCAGGCCCGGGCGGCGGCGGTGCACGGTGAGGTAGGACAGGCCGCCGGGGCCCGCCTCGACGGCGCGCGCCTGGCCGTGTGCCAGCCACACCAGCGAGCCGGGGCCGGCGTCCACCGCGTCCTCCCCGGTGGTCACCGTCCCGGTGCCGGTGACCACCACCAGCAGCACGTCGAGGTCGGGCTCGGTGTGGGTGCCGATCCGCTCGCCCGCCGGCAGGTGCACGAGGTTCGCGTCGAGCTGGCGGCCCTCCTCGCGCAGCCGCCACAGGACGCCCGGCGCGTCCTCGCCCGCCGCGGCGATCCGCGTGAGG
Organism: Amycolatopsis thermalba; assembly: GCF_023376025.1. Lineage (NCBI taxonomy): Bacteria > Bacillati > Actinomycetota > Actinomycetes > Pseudonocardiales > Pseudonocardiaceae > Amycolatopsis > Amycolatopsis thermalba. The sequence goes on along the minus strand of NZ_CP091196.1, from coordinate 4,274,676 downwards.
TTCGCCGGGACGGTCTCGCTTGGGATCGTGGCGCTCAAGGAAACCTGCTCTGTGAGTACGGACGGACCCGCCCAGGGTAGCCGCGCTCAGCGCCGGGGGACGACCGCGATCCGGGCGCCGCGGCCGGGCACCATCGTGATGTGCCGGGGCCTGGCGTGCTCGCCGCGGGCGCGGTCCGGCTCCAGCGCGAACCGGGTGAGCACCGCCCGCAGCACGATCGTCGCCTCCAGCAGGGAGAACCCGGCGCCCAGGCAGCGCCGCACGCCGCCGCCGAACGGGAACCACGTGCCGCTCGCCGGGCCGCCGCCGAGGAACCGCTCCGGCCGGAACGCCGCCGGGTCGTCGTGGTGCGCCGGATCCCCCTGGACCAGGGCGATCGACGGCATCACCGTGTGGCCCGCGGGGATCCGGTAGCCGCCGATCTCGATGTCCCGCGTCAGCCGCCGGGCGACCTCGGAGATCACCGGGTGCTGCCGCATCGCCTCCTTCGCCACCGCCTCCAGGTACTTCTCGTCCCCGGCGTCGGCGGCCTCGATCGCGCGCCGCTGCCGCGCCGGGTCGCGCGCCAGCTCGTGGAACGACCAGGCCAGGGCCGTCGCGGTGGTCTCGTGCCCGGCCAGCAGCAGGGTGATCAGCTGGTCGCGCAGCTCGGCGTCGGAGAGCCGGTCGTCCTCGGCGGGCACGGTCAGCAGGCGGGACAGCACATCACCGCGGCCGTCGAGGTCGCCGGCCTTGCGGCGGTCGGCGATCTCGGCGTAGAGCAGCTCGTCCACCCGGTCCTGGGCCAGGCTGTACCGCCGCCACGGGCCGACCCGGCGCAGCTTGGCGTTGTGCCAGCCGAACAGCTCCAGCACACCGATGTCGACGATGCGGGTGAGCAGCTCGCGCAGCTCGTCCAGCCGCGGCCCCTCGGCGACGCCGAACACCACGCGCAGGATGATCTCCAGCGTCAGCGCCTGCATGCGCTCGTGCGAGCGGAACACCCGGCCCGGCGTCCAGGTCGCGACCTCGGCCTCGGCGAGCTCGGTGATCATGTCCCGGTACCCGCGCAGCGCCGCGCCGTGGAAGGCGGGCATCAGCAGTTTGCGGGCGCGCAGGTGCACGTCCTCGTCGGTGAGCAGCACCGAGTGCGGGCCCATCAGCGGCTTGAGGATGACGTTGCCCTCGCCGGCGTGGAAGACGTCGGCCGGACCGCTGAACACGGCCCTGATGTGGTCGGGGTTCGCCAGCTGCACGACGTGGCGCTCGGGGTAGAGGTTGAGCCGGATGAGGTCGCCGTAGCGGCGCCGCAGCAGGGGCATCAGCACGTGCCGGAAGTTGCCGAAGAGCACCGTCTGCACGCCCGCCGGGAGCTTCGGCCCCGGCGGCAGCGGGAGCGCGCTCGTGCGGGACGGGGTTTCGACGCTCATCGCGACCTCCTCGACGTGACCGGTGCCTCATTTATACGCACGTGTAATCCGGGTGTCCAGCTAGGGTGCCGGGTGTGGGACACCGGGAAGAGCTGCTCGCCGCCGCGCGGCGGCTGCTGGAGGAGAAGGGGTACGCGCACATCACGGCGCGGGACCTGGTCGCGGCCTCGGACACCAACCTGCACTCGATCGGGTACCACTTCGGGTCCAAGGCGGGCCTGCTCAACGCCGCGATCGGCGAGGTGTTCGAGGAGTGGACCGACAAGCTGGCCTCGATCGCGATGGCCGAACCGGCGGTCCCGCCGATCGAGCGCGGGCGGCGCGCGTGGGCGGCCATGCTGGACAGCCTGCCGGCCAGCCGGGCGCTGCTGCTGTCCTACGTCGAGGCGCTGGCGCAGGCGGAGCGGACGGAGTCGCTGCGGGAGCAGTTCGCCGGGCACTACCGCCGGTGCCGGGCCAAGGTCGCCGAGCTGGTCGCCCGGTCCCTGGCCGACGGCTCCCGGCCCGACGACCCGCGGTGCCAGGCGGTGGCCAGCTTCGTGATCGCCATCTGCGACGGGCTGGCGGTGCAATGGCTGCTCGACCCGGAGGGGGCGCCGACGTCGGAGCAGCTGACGGCCGGCCTGGAGGCGATGTGGGCCGCCTCGTTCCCGGGCGCCTGACTCACCCGATGCGGTCACGCGCCGCGCGATGACCCGGAAGTGGATCTACGGTCCGGGCGTGGCTACGAAAACGATCTTCCGGGTGGTGGCGGTGGTGACGGCCCTGGTGGCCGGGTTCGCGCCGGCGGTGGCGTCCGCGCAGCCCGCGGCGCCCCTGGCCGGGTTCGACATCAGCGCCTCGCAGGGCGTGCCGGACTTCGCCGCGGCGAAGGCGGCCGGCGCGCGGTTCGTGTTCGTCAAGGACACCGCGGGCGCCGGGTACGCCAACCCGAACTTCCTGGCCCAGTTCCGCGGCGCGAAGGCCGCCGGGCTGTACCGGTCGGCCTACCACTACGCGCGCCCGGACCAGACCGGCGGCGCCGAGCAGGCCGCCTACCTGCACACGCACGACGGCAAGTGGTTCGCCGACGGCATGACCCTGCCGCCGGCGCTGGACCTGGAGGACACGCCGGGCATTCCCGCCTGTTACGGGAGGCCGCCCGCGGACATGGTCGCGTGGATCCGCGACTTCAGCACCGAGCTGAAGCGGCGCACCGGGCACACGCCGATCATCTACACGACGGCCCGCTGGTGGACGGCGTGCACCGGGAACAGCGCCGCCTTCGCCGCCGACCACCTCCTCTGGCTGGCCCGCTACGACACGACGATGGGCGAGGTGCCCGGCGGCTGGACGGCGAAGTTCTGGCAGTCCGCGGTGACCGGCCCGCTGCCCGGCGACCAGGACACGTTCTTCGGCACGCTCGGCGAACTGCGGTCACTGACCGCTTCGTGACGCGAAACGTTCCCACCGGGCGGGACGGTTCACCGCGGCGCCACCTAGGGTTGGGGTATGAAGACTTGGTCCTCGGTGCCGCTGCCCTACGTGCCGGGCACGCCCCGCCCTCTCCGGTTGTTCGACACCGCCACCGGGCAGGTGCGCCCCACCGCCCCGGGCAAGACCGCGCGCATGTACGTCTGCGGCATCACCCCGTACGACGCCACGCACCTCGGTCACGCGGCGACCTACCTCGCGTTCGACCTGGTCAACCGGGTGTGGCGGGACAGCGGTCACACGGTGCACTACGTGCAGAACGTGACCGACATCGACGACCCGCTGCTGGAGCGCGCCGAGCGGGACCAGGACGACTGGGTGGTGCTCGGCCTGCGGGAGACCGCCCTGTTCCGCGAGGACATGGAGGCGCTGCGGGTGCTGCCGCCGAAGCAGTTCGTCGGCGCGGTGGAGAGCATCCCGGAGATCGTCGAGGTCATCTCGAAGCTGCTGGCGCACGGCGCGGCCTACCGGGCCGACGACCCGGAGTACCCGGACGTCTACTTCGACCGCTCGGCCACCGGCCGGTTCGGCTACGAGTCGAACTACGACGGCGAGACCATGGCGAAGTTCTTCGCCGAGCGCGGCGGCGACCCGGACCGCCCCGGCAAGCGCGACCCGCTCGACGCGCTGCTCTGGCGCGCCGCCCGGCCGGGTGAGCCGTCCTGGGAGTCCGAGCTCGGCCCCGGCCGCCCCGGCTGGCACATCGAGTGCAGCGCGATCGCGGTCAACCGGCTCGGCATGGGCTTCGACGTGCAGGGCGGCGGCTCGGACCTGATCTTCCCGCACCACGAGTACAGCGCCGCCCACGCCGAGGCGCTGTCCGGTGAGCACCCGTTCGCCCGGCACTACGTGCACGGCGGCATGATCGGCCTGAACGGCGAGAAGATGTCCAAGTCGCGCGGCAACCTCGTGTTCGTGTCGCGGCTGCGGGCCGACGGGGTCGACCCCAACGCGATCCGGCTGGCGCTGTTCGCCGGCCACTACCGCAGCGACCGCTCGTGGACCGACGACCTGCTCACCACCGCCCAGCAGCGGCTGGCCCGCTGGCGCGAGGCCGCGGCGCTGCCGTCCGGGCCGGAGGCGGACGACACGATCGCCCGCCTGCGGGACCACCTCGCCGACGACCTGGACACGATCAACGCGATGCGCGCGGTCGACGCGTGGGCCGACGAGGCGCTGCGGCAGGGCGGGCGCGACACGGGCGCGCCCGCCCTGATCCGCGTCGCCGTCGACGCGCTGCTGGGCGTCGAACTCTGATCGGCGTATAACGACCTATACGGTGCGGCCCTGGTGCAGCCGCAGGGTCGCACCGTCCCACTCCCGGCGCAGCCACCGGTCGTGGCTGGCGAGGACGACCGCGCCGGGCGCGGACCCGAGCGCGTCGAACAGCTCCTCGGCGAGCGTGAGCGAGATGTGGTTGGTCGGCTCGTCGAGCAGCAGCAGGTCCGGGGGCCGGGCGATGAGGATCGCCAGCGCGAGCCGCCGCCGCTGCCCGACCGACAGCACCCCGGCCGGGCGGTCGAGGTCCCACGGCGCGATCAGGCCCAGGTTGGTCAGCTCGGGGGAGTCCGGGCCGGCCGCCTCGGCGTAGAGCCGCCGCGGGGTCTTCGCCGGGTCGGGCAGGGTGACGTCCTGCGCGAGCATCCCGGTCCGCAGGCCCGCCCGGCGCCGCACGGCGTGCGGGGCCAGACCGCCGGCGAGCACGCTGAGCAGCGTGGACTTGCCGGCGCCGTTGCCGCCGGTGACCAGCAGCCGCGCCGACGCCGTGACGTCCAGCTCGGCCAGCTCCAGCCGTCCCGGCACGCGGATGCCGCGGGCGGAGAGGATCAGCTCGTCCTCACCCGGCGGGGCGGTGAGCGCGCCCGCGAACCGCAGCGGCGGCGGGGGTTTGCGCACCTGGTTGGCGGCCAGCTCGTCGAGCCGCTGCTGCGCGTTGCGGACCCGCCGGGAAATCTGCTTCTGCACCCGGCCGGTCTTGAAGTCGTACAGCATCTTCGCGTTGTCCCGGGGCGGCCGGTCGTGGGCGACGGCGCGCGCGGTGACCGTGACCGATTCGGCCAGCCGCTTCAGTTCCGCCTGCTCCCCGGCGTAGCGCTGCTCCCAGCGGGCGCGTTCGATGCGCTTGTGCGCCAGGTAGTCGCGGTAGGCGCCGCCGTAGCGCACCGGCCCGCCCAGCGCCGGGTCGAGGTCGACGATCGCCGTGCACACCGCGTCCAGGAAGACCCGGTCGTGCGAGGCGAGCACCACCGTGCCGGACAGCCCGGTGAGGTGGCGTTCCAGGAACTCCATCGCCGGGTCGTCCAGGTGGTTGGTCGGCTCGTCCAGCAGCAGCGTGGCCGGCTGCCGGATGAGCAGCGCGGCGAGCCCGAGCCGGGACCGCTGGCCGCCGGACAGCTCGCCGACGGGCCGCTCGGTTCCGCCCAGCCCGAGGCCGTCCAGGACGATCGCGGCGCGCCGGTCGGCGTCCCAGAGGTCGTGCGCCTGGGCCCACTCCAGCGCCGCGCCGTACTCGGCGAGGGTGGCCTCGGACGGGTCGTCGGCGACGGCTTCGGTGAGCCGCTCCAGGCGCCGGGTCGCGCGGCGGATGTCGGCGAGGGCGTCCTCGACGACCGCGGACACCGGGGTGCCGGCTGGGTAGGGCAGTTCCTGGTGGAGGAAGCCCACGTCCGGTCCGGTGTGGACGGTGCCGCCGTGCGGGCGTTCGAGGCCCGCGAGGAGCTTCAGCAGCGTGGACTTGCCGGCGCCGTTCTCGCCGACCAGGCCGACGCGGTGGCCCGGGTCGGCGGCGAAGTCGAAGCGGTCGAAGACGACGCGGTCGCCGTAGGAGAAGGAGAGTTCGTGAACGCGCAAAGACATGGGACATCACCGGCCGGAGTGTGACGGCGGAACCCGCCGGGCCGGCTGGCCGCGGACGCGGGTCGGACGGGATGTCAGTTCTTCATGGCGCTTCCAGGCTAGCGCGGGCGGTCAACTCTTTTTCTCGCAGCCGGATCTTGCCGACCGGGAGGGCCGGTGCGGCGCATGACTACGGTGGAGCCGTGCCCCACCTCTACGCCACCAGCGACCTCCACGTCACCCACAACGGCAACGCGCCGCTGATCGACGAAATCCGGCCGGACTCGCCGGAGGACTGGCTGCTGGTGGCCGGCGACGTGGCCGAGAGGATCGAGGCGATCACCACCACCCTGGACACCCTCAAGCAGCGCTTCGCCGAGGTGGTGTGGGTTCCGGGCAACCACGAGCTGTGGACCGTCCCCCGGGACGGCAACGATCTGCGCGGCGAGGCCCGCTACCGGCACCTCGTGCAGCGCTGCCGCGAGCTCGGCGTCCGCACCCCCGAGGACGAGTACCTGGTCTGGCCCCACGCCGGCCGGCCGCTCACCATCGCCCCGCTGTTCCTGCTCTACGACTACAGCTGGCGCACCCCGCAGGCCGAGGACGTGTCCCTGGCCGAGGCGCTCGGCCAGGCCCGCGAGGCGAACGTGGTGTGCACCGACGAGTTCTACCTGCACCCCGACCCGCACCCCACCCGCCAGGACTGGTGCGCCCACCGGCTCAAGGTCAGCGAGCAGCGCCTGGACGCCATCCCCGCCGGCCACGGCACGGTCCTCCTGTCGCACTGGCCGCTGCACCGCCACCCGACCGCGCCCCTGCGCTGGCCGGAGTTCGCGTTGTGGTGCGGCACCACCCGCACCGAGGACTGGCACCTGCGCTACCGCGCCGAGGTCGCGGTGTTCGGGCACCTGCACATCCCGCGCACCACGTGGGCCGACGGCGTCCGCTTCGAGGAGGTCTCGCTCGGCTACCCGCGCGAGTGGCGCAAGCGCGCCCGCGGCCCGATCCCGCTACGCCGCATCCTCTGACCGCGGCCGCAGCGCCAGCAGCGGCACCGTCACCACCAGCACCCCGGCCGCGACGAGGAAACTCAGCGCCGGGCTGGCGTGGTAGAGCCCGGTGAACACGGCGGGGGAGGCGGACATCCCGAGGAACCGCAGCGCGGTGACCACCGAGATCGCGCCGCTGCGCCCGCCGCCCGCCCCGCCGAGCACCGTCGCGTTGATCCCGACCAGCACCAGCTGGCCGCACACCCCGCCGACGGCCCACGCGATCGTCACCGCGGGCAGCGACGGGAACAGCCCGATCGAGGCCATCGCGGCCGCGCCGAGCAGCAGCCCGGCGGCCAGCGCCACCCGCGGCCCGAACCGGTCCGACGCGGCGCCGACCAGCCGAGCGGCGACGAACCCGGCGATCCCGTACGCGGTCAGCACCAGCCCGCGCACACCCGGGGTGAGGGCGAACAGGTCGTCGATCCGGAACGCCACCAGGAACGGCAACCCGGCCAGGCACGCCCAGGCCAGGAACACCACGCCCCCGGCCCACAGCACGACCGGCCGGAACGCGTCCCGCAGCCGCGATCCCGGCTCGGCCGCTGAGTGGTCCGGCGGCAGCGGGCTCGCCGCCAGCACCAGCGCGACCACCGCGATCCCGGCGAACGCCCACCGCCAGTCGCCCTCCGCGGCCAGCCCGCCGACCAGGGGCGCCGAGGTCTGCCCGAGCGCCTGCATCGCGCCGAACGCGCCGAGCGCGCGGCCGAGCCGGTCCGCCGGGGTGATCGCCGCGAGCTTGGTCAGCAGCAGCGGGGTGGTGAACGCGTTGGCCACGCCCTGCAGCCCGCGGGTGACCTGGAACAGCCAGAACCACGGCACCAGCGCGGCCAGCGCCGCCGCCAGGACGTAACCGGCGTAGGCGATCCGGATCGTGCGGACCGGCCCCCACCGCGCGCCGTAGGTGCCGGACACGAGCATCACCAGCGCGAACGGCAGCAGGTACGCGGTCAGCGAGGACGCCGCGGTCGCGGGCGACACGCCGAAGCTCGCCGACAGCTCGGGCAGCATCGACGACACCACCCCGCCCCCGAACGGGCCGAGGAGGCCACCGACGTAGAGGGCGACGCGGGCGGGCCGCCCGCTCACCGGCCTGCCGGTCCCGGCCCCTCCGCGCCCGGACGGCGCCGGCGCAGGTAGCGCTCGAACTCGGCGGCGATCTTCTCGCCGCTGGACTCCTCCAGGGTGATCGCCGTTTCGGCGTCGCCGCGCTCCTCCAGCGAGCGGACGTACTCGGCGATCTCCTCGTCCTCCTCGGCCATCTCGCTGACCGTCTGCTGCCACTCCTCGGCCTGCTCGGGCAGCGCGCCCAGCGGCACCTCGACGTCCAGGACGTCTTCGAGCTTGTGCAGCAGCGCCAGCGTCGCCTTCGGCGAGGGCGGGTGCGACACGTAGTGCGGCACCGCGGCCCAGATGGAGATCGCCGGGATGCCCGCCTGCACGCACGCGTCCTGCAGGATCCCGACGATGCCGGTGGGGCCCTGGTAGCGGCTGCGTTCCAGCCCGAACCGCGCCGCGGCCTCCGGGTCGTAGGCGGTGCCGGTGACCGGGACCGGGCGGGTGTGGGCGGTGTCGGCCAGCAGGGCGCCGAGCGTGACCACGGTGGACACGCCCAGCTCCTCGATGTGGCCGAGCAGCTCGCGGCAGAAGGCGCGCCACCGCATGTTCGGTTCCGGGCCGGTCACCAGCACGATGTCCTGGTCGTAGCCGGGCGGGTGGCAGATGGACAGGCGCGTGGTCGGCCATTCCACCCGCCGGGTGACGCCGTCCACCATCCGCACCGTCGGGCGGCTGACCTGGAAGTCGTAGTAGTCGTCCGGCTCCAGCTCCGCGAGGGGCTTGGCGTCCCAGCTGAGCTGGAGGTGCTCCAGGGCGGTGCTGGCCGCGTCACCTGCGTCGTTCCAGCCTTCGAAGGCGACGACCATGACCCGTTCCCGGGACGTGGCGCCCCCGGGGACGGACTGCTCGGGCTGCGGGATCGCGTCGGCTGGGTCACTCACCCACCCAGCCTACGACCCGCCGGGCGGTGACGAGACCGTAGCCTGGTGTCATGTCCGATCGTTTCTCGTCACCGCTGCTGGACGCCCTCGCCGCCCGTGTGGTCGTGGCGGACGGCGCGATGGGCACCGCGCTGCAGGCGCACGAGTTGTCCCTGGACGACTTCGCCGGCCTGGAGGGCTGCAACGAGATCCTGAACGTGACGCGCCCGGACGTGGTGCGGGGCATCCACCGCACCTACCTGGAGGCCGGCGCGGACGCGGTGGAGACGAACACCTTCGGCGCGAACCTGGCGAACCTGGGGGAGTACGGGATCGCCGACCGCATCACCGAGCTGGCCGAGGCCGGGGCGCGGCTGGCGCGGGAGACCGCCGACTCCTACGCCACGGCCGACCGGCCGCGGTTCGTGCTGGGCTCGGTCGGCCCGGGCACCAAGCTGCCCACCCTGGGCCACGCCCCCTACGCGCGGCTGCGGGACGCCTACGCCGAGCAGGTCACCGGTCTGCTGCACGGCGGGGTCGACGCGGTGCTGGTCGAGACCTCGCAGGACCTGCTGCAGACCAAGGCCGCGATCCTGGGCGCACGCCGGGCGATGCGGGCCGCCGGCCGCGAGGTGCCGGTGATCGCGTCCATCACGGTGGAGACGACCGGCACGATGCTGCTGGGCACCGAGGTCGCCGCCGCGCTGGCCGCGCTGGAGCCGCTGGGCATCGACGTGATCGGGCTGAACTGCGCGACCGGGCCGGCGGAGATGAGCGAGCACCTGCGCACGCTGTCGAAGTCGGCGCGGGTGCCGCTGTCGGTGATGCCCAACGCGGGCCTGCCCGAGCTGGGACCGGACGGCGCGGTGTACCCGCTCTCGCCCGAGGGTCTGGCCGAGGCGCTGTCCGGGTTCGTGCGCGAGTTCGGCGTGGGCCTGGTGGGCGGCTGCTGCGGCACCACCGGCGAGCACATCCGGCAGCTGGCCGAGGCGGTGCGCGACGCCGAGCGCGCGCCCCGCCGCCCGCGGCACGAGCCGGGCGTGTCCTCGCTGTACCAGGCGGTGCCGTTCGAGCAGGACGCCTCGGTGCTGATGGTGGGGGAGCGCACCAACGCCAACGGCTCCAAGAAGTTCCGCGAGGCCATGCTCGACGGCCGCTACGAGGACTGCGTGGAGATCGCGCGCGAGCAGACCCGCGACGGCGCGCACCTGCTGGACCTGTGCGTGGACTACGTGGGCCGGGACGGCGCCGCCGACATGGCCGAGCTGGCCGGGCGGCTGGCGACCGCGTCCACGCTGCCGATCATGCTCGACTCCACCGAACCGGCGGTGCTGCAGGCGGGGCTGGAGCGGCTGGGCGGCCGGTGCGTGGTCAACAGCGTCAACTACGAGGACGGCGACGGCCCGGACTCGCGCTTCACCAAGATCATGCGGCTGGTGTCCGAGCACGGCGCCGCGGTCGTGGTGATGTGCATCGACGAGGAGGGCCAGGCCCGCACCGCCGAGTGGAAGGTCCGCGTCGCCACCCGCACGATCGAGGACCTGGTCACCAACTGGGGCATGCGGGTCAGCGACATCATCGTCGACTGCCTGACCTTCCCGATCACCACCGGGCAGGAGGAGACCCGCCGCGACGCGCTGGAGACCATCGAGGCCATCCGCGAGCTCAAGCGCCGCTACCCGGAGGTGCAGACGACGCTGGGCATCTCCAACGTCTCCTTCGGACTGAACGCGGCCGCGCGCCAGGTGCTCAACTCGGTGTTCCTGCACGAGTGCGTCGAGGCCGGGCTGACCACCGCGATCGTGCACGCCTCGAAGATCCTGCCGATGGCGCGGATCCCGGACGAGCAGCGCGTGGTCGCGCTCGACCTGGTCTACGACCGGCGCCGCGACGGCTACGACCCGCTGCAGAAGCTGATGTCGTTGTTCGAGGGCGTGTCGGCCGCCTCCAGCCGCGCCTCCCGCGCCGAGGAGCTGGCCGCGCTGCCGCTGTTCGAGCGGCTGGAACGGCGCATCGTCGACGGCGAGCGCACCGGGCTGGAGGCCGATCTCGACGCGGCCCTGGCGGAGAAGCCGGCGCTGGACATCGTCAACGACACCCTGCTGTCCGGCATGAAGACCGTCGGCGAGCTGTTCGGGTCCGGCCAGATGCAGCTGCCGTTCGTGCTGCAGTCCGCGGAGGTGATGAAGACCGCGGTGGCCTACCTCGAACCACACATGGACAAAACGGATTCCTCGGGCAAGGGCCGGATCGTGCTCGCCACGGTCAAGGGCGACGTGCACGACATCGGCAAGAACCTGGTGGACATCATCCTGTCCAACAACGGGTACGACGTGATCAACCTGGGTATCAAGCAGCCCGTGAACGCGATCCTGGAGGCCGCCGACGAGCACGGCGCGGACGCGATCGGCATGTCCGGGCTGCTGGTCAAGTCCACGGTGATCATGAAGGAGAACCTGGAGGAGATGAACTCCCGCGGGGTCGCCCAGCGCTGGCCGGTCCTGCTCGGCGGCGCGGCCCTGACCCGCACCTACGTGGAGAACGACCTGGCCGAGCTGTACCACGGCGACGTCCGCTACGCGCGGGACGCGTTCGAGGGCCTGCGGCTGATGGACACGATCATGGCCGCCAAGCACGGGCGGGCGCCGGAGATCAGCGCGGAGGAGGCGGCGAAGAGAGCGGAGCGCAAGGCCCGCCGCGAGCGGTCCCTGCGCATCGCCGAAGCCCGCAAGTCCGCCCGAGAGCCGGAGGCCCCGATTCCCGCCCGTTCCGATGTCGCGACCGATGTGCCCGTGCCCGTGCCGCCGTTCTGGGGCACCCGCGTGGTGAAGGGCATCCCGGTCGCCGAGTACGCCGCCCTGCTCGACGAGCGGGCCACCTTCCTCGGCCAGTGGGGCCTGCGTGGCGCCCGCGGCGGGCAGGGGCCCAGCTACGAGCAGCTGGTGGAGACCGAGGGCCGCCCGCGGCTGCGGTACTGGCTGGACCGGCTGGCCACCGACGGGGTGCTGCAGCACGCCGCCGTCGTGTACGGCTACTTCCCGGCCGTCGCCGAGGGCAACGACCTGGTGGTGCTGACCGAGGCGCACGCCGACGCGCCCGAGCGGGCCCGGTTCACCTTCCCGCGCCAGACCCGCGACCGCTACCTGTGCCTGGCCGACTTCTTCCGGCCCCGCTCCACCGGCGAGGTGGACGTGCTGCCGCTGACCCTGGTCACCATGGGCCAGCCGATCGCCGACTACGCCAACGAGCTGTTCGCGAACGACGCCTACCGCGACTACCTGGAGGTGCACGGGCTGGGCGTGCAGCTGACCGAGGCGCTGGCCGAGTACTGGCACCGCCGCGTCCGGCAGGAGCTGCACTTCACCAGCGGCCGGGCGGTCGCCGACGAGGACCCGCGCGAGCTGGAGGACTTCTTCAAGCTGGGCTACCGCGGCGCCCGTTTCTCCTTCGGCTACGGCGCCTGCCCGAACCTGGAGGACCGCGCGACGATCGTGGAGCTGCTCGACGCCGAGCGCATCGGCGTGAAGCTGTCCGAGGAGTTCCAGCTGCACCCCGAGCAGTCCACCGACGCGATCGTGGCCCACCACCCCGAGGCCAAGTACTTCAACACCTGAGCAGAGGGAGAACCACTTGACGGACGGCCTGGCTGCCGTGCTCTGGGACATGGACGGCACGCTCGTCGACTCGGAGAAGCTGTGGGACGTGGCGTTGTACGAGTGCGCCGAGTGGCTGGGCGGCACGCTCACCACCGAACAGCGGCTCACGCTCGTCGGGTCCAACATGGACGCCACCGCGGGCTACCTGCTGGCCGTGACCGGGCACGAGCCGGCCGCCGCGGCGATCGCGGACACCGGCGCGTGGATCCGCGACCGGACCGCGAACCTGTTCGCCGACGAGCTGCCCTGGCGGCCGGGCGCCCGCGAGGCGCTGACCGCGGTGCGCCGCGCCGGGATCCCGTCGGCGCTGGTCACCTCCACCGAGCGGTCGCTGACCGAGCTGGCGCTGGACACGATCGGGCGGGAGTTCTTCGACGTCACCGTCTGCGGGGACGAGGTGGACGGGCTGAACAAGCCGCACCCGGAGCCGTACCTGCGCGCGGCGCGGCTGCTCGGGGTGGACCCGGCACGCTGCGTGGCCGTCGAGGACTCCCCGCCGGGCACCGAGTCGGCCGCCGCCGCGGGGTGCGTCGTGCTGGTCGTGCCCAACGACGTGACCGTCGCACCGGGGCCGCGGCGGGTGTTCCGCACCTCGCTCACCGGCGTCGACGCGGACGCGCTGCGCGCCCTGGTGTGACGCCGCCGTCAGCAGCGGCGGCCCGGATCGGATGCGGTGCGGGCCGGATGGAAGGATCTACAGACCGTGAAGACCTTCGACGAGCTGTTCGCCGAGCTCACCGACCGGGCCCGCACCCGGCCCGAGGGATCGGGCACGGTCGAGGCGCTGGACGCCGGCGTGCACGCCCAGGGCAAGAAGGTGCTCGAGGAGGCCGGTGAGGTCTGGATCGCCGCCGAGCACGAGTCCGACGACCGGCTGGCCGAGGAGATCTCCCAGCTGCTGTACCGGGTTCAGGTGCTGATGCTCGGTCGCGGGCTGACCACCGAGGACGTGTACCGCTACCTGTAGCGGGACCGGAGAACGATCGAGGAGTGAGGGCATGCTGCGGGTTGCGGTGCCGAACAAGGGAGCGCTGGCCGGGCCGGCGTCGGAGATGCTCGGCGAGGCCGGTTACCGCCAGCGGCATGAGCAGCGCGACCTGACCGTGCTCGACCCGAACAACGAGGTCGAGTTCTTCTTCCTGCGCCCCAAGGACATCCCGATCTACGTCGGCTCGGGCGAGCTGGACCTGGGCATCACCGGCCGCGACCTGGCCCTGGACTCCGGCGCCCCGGTCGAGGAGGTGCTGGCGCTGGGCTTCGGCGGCTCCACCTTCCGCTACGCGGCCCCGGCCGGGCAGGACTGGAAGCCGGCCGACCTGCACGGCAAGCGGCTGGCCACCTCCTACCCGCGGCTGGTGCGCGACGACCTGGCCCGCCAGGGGGTCGAGGCCGAGGTGATCCGGCTCGACGGCGCGGTGGAGATCTCGATCCAGCTCGGCGTCGCCGACGCGATCGCCGACGTGGTCGGCTCCGGCCGGACCCTGCGGCAGCACAACCTGGTCGCGTTCGGCGACCCGATCTGCGTGTCCGAGGCGGTGCTGGTGCAGCGCGCCGGCAGCGACGCGGCCAAGGCGAAGGCGCAGCTGACCGCGCGCCTGCAGGGCGTGGTGTTCGCGCAGCAGTACATGATGCTCGACTACGACTGCCCGCGGACGCTGCTGGACCGGGCGGTCGCGATCACGCCGGGCCTGGAGTCGCCGACGGTCGCGCCGCTGGCCGACCCGGACTGGGTTGCGGTGCGGGCGATGGTGCCGCGCAAGAAGGTCAACCAGATCATGGACGAGCTCGCCGAGGTGGGCGCGAAGGCGGTCCTCGCCTCCGACATCCGCTCCTGCCGGCTTTGACCGGCGGTGTCCTGCCGGCGTTCGCGCCGATCTGGGCACTGACCGGACTGGGATACCTGCTCGGCCGGTTCCGCGTGCTGGGCGAGGGCGCCGAGGCGGCGCTGACGAAGTACGTCTTCGTGGTGGCGATGCCCGCGGTCCTGTTCACCACGATGCAGGACACGCCGCTGACCGCCCTGCTCAACCCGGGTGTGGTCGCGTTCCTGCTCGGTACCGTCGTGGTGGGCGCGATCGGGTTCGCGCTCGGCAAGTGGGTGTTCCGGCGCAAGCTGTCGGAGTGGGCGGTCAGCGGGATGGCCTCCTGCTACGCCAACGCCGGCAACCTCGGCATCCCGGTGCTGCTGCAGCTGTTCGGGGACTCCGCGTTCATCATCGTGGTGATCCTGCTGCAGACGCTGGTGCTGATGCCCGCCCTGCTGGCGCTGCTGGAGACCGACTCGCGGGAGCCGGGCCGCTCGCGGTGGCGGACGCTGCTGATGCTGCCGGTGCGCACCCCGGTGATCGCCGCGTCGCTGACCGGGATCCTGTTCCGGGCGAGCGGGCTCCACCTGCCGCAGCTGGTGGCGCAGCCGCTGCACCTGATCGCCTCGGCCGGGGTGGGCACCGCCCTGCTGGTGCTGGGCATGTCGCTGACCTCCGGTGGCTCCCGCGAGCCGGTGGGGACGCGGCGCGCCGAGATGGCGACGGTGGTCGGGCTGAAGCTGGTCGCCCAGCCCGCCATCACCCTCGGCATCGGGCTGCTGCTCGGCCTGCCGCACCCGGTGCTGATGATCGTGACCGTGTGCGCCGGGCTGCCCACCGCGCAGAACATCTTCATCGCGACCAGCCAGTACGCCCTGGACAGCCGGTTCGTGCGCGACTGCGTGCTCGTGTCGACCCTGGTGTCGATGGGGTCGCTGTCCCTGGTGTCCTGGCTGGTCGGCGAGTTCCTCTAGGGCTGCAGGTCCAGGGCCGCGGCGAAGGTGCCGTCCATGTGGAACGGCGTGGACTGGTGCTGGTGCGTGATGAGCCACCGGTCGCCCTCGCGGCGGAGGCACACCGTCGACCGGAACCACAGGGTGAACGGCTCCGGCTGACCGGCCGGGACGGCGGTGAGCCGGTTCAGGCTGTGCGCGTAGGCGACGTCGCCGCCCACGGTGACGTGCAGGTCGCGAACCTCGTAGTCGACGGGGCCGGAGAACCCGGCGAACCAGCCGCGCAGGGTCTCCGGATCCCGGGTTTCGGCCGGGCCGTGCAGCAGCGGCGGCGCGAGCGTGAACGCGACGATGTCCGGCGCGTACCGGGCGACCACCGCTTCGGCGTCCCCGGCCCGGATCGCGGCCGCCTGGTCCGCGATCAGCGCGCGGATCTCGTTCTGCTGGTCGATGGTGCTGGTCATCGCTGGTCCTCCCACTAAGGTGTGCTTGCACGGGGGACGTCGAAGCCGAGGTGCCGGTCTCGACATCCCCGGCGACCGGATTTCTTTTCTCGGGGAGGGCCGATGAAGTTCCTGGTGCTGATCTACCGCAACGCCGCCTCGCAGGCGGTGTGGGAGAAGCTGGCCGACGACGAGAAAGGGCAGGGCCTGAAGGCGTACGAGGCGCTCGACCGCGACCTCGCCGAGTCGGGGGAGCTGGTGACGTCGTCCTCGCTCGCGCCGCCGGAGACCGGCAAGCGGGTCCTGGTCCGCGACGGCCAGGTGATCGCGGGCGACGGGCCGTTCGCCGAGGTCAAGGAGCAGCTGGCGGGGTTCTACGTGCTGGACTGCGACGGCCTCGACCGGGCCGTGGAGTGGGCGGCGCGGATCCCGGAGGCGGCGCTGGGCCTGGTCGAGGTGCGCCCGACGCAGGACCTGAGCGTCTTCCTGCCGTGACCGAGCTGCTGCGCGAGCTGGCGCCGCAGGTGCTCGCCGCGCTGGTGCGCCGCTACGGCGACTTCGACCTCTGCGAGGACGCGGTGCAGGAGGCGCTGCTCGCGGCCGCGACGCAGTGGCCGGCGCAGGGGATGCCGGCGAACCCGAAGGGCTGGCTGATCACCACCGCGTCCCGGCGGCGGATCGAGCTGTGGCGCGCGGAGACGGCCCGCCGCCGCCGCGAGGAGCACGTCGCGATGACGACGCCACCGGACCCCGCGCCGGTGCCCGCGGTGGACGACACGCTCACGCTGCTCATGCTGTGCTGCCACCCGTCGCTGACCCCGGCGTCGCAGGTGGCGCTGGCGCTGCGCGCGGTCGGCGGGCTCACCACCGCCGAGATCGCCCGCGCCTACCTGGTGCCGGAATCGACCATCGCGCAACGCATCAGCCGCGCCAAGCAACGCATCAAGGCCGGCGGCGCCCGGTTCCGCCCGCCGTCGCGGGAGGAGTACGGGCCGCGGCTGGCGGCCGTGCTGAACGTGCTGTACCTGATCTTCACCGAGGGCCACACGGCGAGTTCGGGGGAGTCGCTGCAGCGCGTGGACCTGACGGCCGAGGCGATCCGCCTGACCCGGCAGCTGCACGCCCGGCTGCCCGATGAGGGGGAGGTGACGGGCCTGCTCGCCCTGATGCTGCTGACCGACGCCCGCCGCGCCGCCCGCACCGGACCGGACGGCGCGCTGGTCCCGCTCGCCGAGCAGAACCGGTCGCGCTGGGACCGCGCGATGATCGGCGAGGGCATCGAACTCGTCACGCGGGCGCTGACCACCGCACCGGCCGGGCCGTACCAGCTGCAGGCCGCCATCGCCGCGGTGCACGGGCAGGCCGAGCGGGCCGGGGACACCGACTGGCGCGAGATCGCCGGGCTGTACGAGCTGCTCGCGGCCGTGGCGCCCGGGCCGATGGTCACGCTGAACCGGGTCGTCGCGGTGGCCGAAGTGGACGGTCCGCGGGCCGGGTTGCGGGAGCTGGCCGCGGCGGAGCAGGACCCCGCGCTGGCCGGGCACCACCGGGTGGACGCGGTGCGCGCGCACCTGCTGGAGCGGGCGGGCGATCCGGCGTCGGCGGAGCCGGCGTACCGCCGCGCGGCGGTACGCACGCTGAACGTCCCGGAGCGGCGGTACCTGGAGGCGCGGGCCCGCGCCTGCGCCGCCCGATCCGTATAACGACCTATACGGCGCGGCTCTCAGAGCTTGGCCAGCATCGTCTCCACCACGTCCAGGAGGGCAGCGCGGTCCGGCTGCACACGGCCGAGCACCCGGAGGCCGTAGTAGCTGCTCAGCACGTGGTGGGTCAGGGCGGCGGCGCTCTGGTCGCGGCTGATCTCCCCGCTGCGCTGCCCTTCGTCGAGCGCGGCGCGGACCGCCCGTTCGACGGTGGTGAAGTGCCGCCGCACCTCCTGCGCCACCTCCGGGTCGGTGCCGGCCATCTCGATCGAGGCGTTGATGATCAGGCAGCCGGGGGAGGGCGGGTCCGCGAGGTCGAGGTCGATCGCCTGCACCATGAGGTTCCGCAGCCGGTCCTTGACCGGTTCGGGCTGTGCCAGGAGTTCGGTCTGCACGGCGGTGTTGGTTTCGAAGTAGCGGCGCAGCGCGCGCAGGTACATCTGCCGCTTGTCGCCGAAGGCGTTGGACAGGCTGGACAGGCCCATGCCGGTGGACTCGGCGAGATCGCGGGTCGAGGTGGCCTCGTACCCCCGCCGCCAGAACGTGTGCATGACGGCGGTGAGAGCGTGCGTCTCGTCGAACTTCCTGGGCCTGCCCATGCCGCCAACCTATTCGTGGTGGATCAGGCGCGCCAAAACGGCCGCCGGTCCGCGATCCGCGCGACGAGCAGGGTGGCCAGCGCGCCGGCCGCGAGCAGCGCGCCGACCCACATCGGGGCGTGGTAGCCGAAGGCGTCGATGCCGAGGCCGGCCAGCCAGGTGCCGAGGGTGACGCCGGCGCAGATCGTCGCGGTGTTCATGGTGTTGACCAGCGCGCCGCTGTTGGACAGCCGCATGACGCGCGAGGCCATCGCCGGGTTCAGCGGCAGCCCGGTGAAGCCCAGCAGGAACAGGGCGACGAGGGTGAGTGCCTGGTTGCTCGCGACGAGCGCGTACAGGCCCAGCAGCACCGCCAGGACCACGCCGCCGAGCCAGAGGGTGCGCATGGTGTGCGCGTCGGCCAGGCGCCCGAGGACGACGTTGCCGATGACGGTGCCCACGCCGTACAGGACGAACAGCAGCGGGACGACGGCCGCGCCGAAGCCGGCCACCTCGGTCAGCACGGGGGACAGGTAGGCGAAGGTGGCGAACACCCCGCCGATCAGCAGGGCGTTGGTGGTGAAGGCGCCCCAGAGCCGTCCGCTGCGGAAGACCGACAGCTCCGCGCGGAGGTCCGGCCGGCCCGGGGCCGCGGGGCTGCGGACGGTGACCAGGACCAGGACGAGGCACAGGGCGACCAGGACGTCCACGGTCCAGAAGGCGGCCCGCCAGCCCATCAGCTGGTCGATGAAGGTCGCCAGGGGCAGGCCGAACACGTTGGCCACCATGAAGCCGCCGAAGACGACGGCCAGTGCGCGGCCCACCCGGTCCGGCGGCACCAGGCCGGCGCACACGGACGCGGCGAGCCCGAAGAACGCCGCGGTGGCCAGCGCCGTGAGGACGCGGGCGAGCACCATGACCCAGTAGGCGCCGGCGAGGGCGCCGAGGGTCTGTCCCGCGAGGAACAGCACCAGCATCATGATCATTGCCGGCTTGCGGGGCGCCCTCATGAGCGCCAGCGTCAGCGCCGGGCCGCCGAACACCATGCCCAGCGCGAAGACGGTGACCAGGTTGCCCGCCGCGGTGGTCGAGACGCCGAGGCCGGCCGAGAGCGACGGGAGCAGCCCGGCCACCATCACCTCGGTCGTGTGGAGGCAGAAGATGGCGAGGCCGAGGACGGAGACCGCGAGCGGCATCGCCCGGCTGTCTGCCCGGGTGTGGGACGTGGTGGGCATGCGCGGGCCTTTCCGGAGTTTTGGTTCAATTGATCTAAAACTGGCGCCAGCGTGTCACCTCGCTCGGGCCGGTGTCGAGCCGGGGGTGGGGTTACCGCGTCACGGCGGGCATGATCATCGTCACGCCGTTCGGGGACACGCAGTGTGTGCGGGAAGCGCTTTCCGGCGCGGCCGGTCAGGGTTTTCGGTCAGGGGTTTTCGGTCAGCGGTGCCGGCCGGGGCCGCCAGGGCACCGCGGCCTGGACCTCATCCGGAACTTGGCCCCGCACCTCGCTCCTGCCGCTTCGCGGCGGGCATGATCATCCGCACGCCGCGGCGCATGCGGCGTGCGAGAAAGCGTTTTCCGAAGCCGCTACTCGCGGGGTCGCTTGGGCATCAGGTCGTACAGCCGCTTCCGCGCGCCGTTGTCGTTCTCGTTGCGGGCGTGCGCCACCTGGGTGATGAAGTCCTCGAACACGAAGTCGTCCTCGGCCGGGATCGGGGGCGAGGGCTGCTGGCGGGCAAGGTGGCCGTCCAGCACCGCCGCGATCTCCCGGAACGCCACCGCCTGCGTGGTCTCCGGGGCGAACGTGGTGACCGGCATGCCGTGCGCGGCCGCCTCGTTCATCACCACCCCGAGCGGCACGTGCGCCAGCAGCGGGTAGCCGAACTGCTTGAGCTCCTCCAGCGCCGCCACCGCGTACCCGGACATCGGCCGCCGGTACAGGCCCGGCACCACCCCGAAGTAGGGGATGGGCGGGCGGTTCAGCGCGGTCTGCACGTAGTACAGCTGGTCGTTGAGCAGGCGCAGCGCCCGGATGCTGGTGCGGTCCGGCTGCACCGGCACCAGGATGCCGTGCGTCGCGGCGAGGGCGTTGTTGGTCAGCACGTCCAGCGCCGGCGGGCAGTCGATGATGACGTGGTCGTAGTTGGCGAACTGCACGACCCGCGCCAGCTGCCACCCCGGCACCCGGAACTGGTCCAGCCTGCGCACCAGGTCGAACATGCCGGGCGAGGTCGGGATGACGTCGAACGCGCCGCCCGGGCCGATGTTGCTGCGCCGGTGCGGCACGATCAGCTCCTCGACCGGCCCCTTCCACATCTTGGTCAGCGCCTTGGCCAGGCTCGGCGCCTGCGCGGGCACCTCGTCCAGGCCCAGCATCTCCGTGGTCGCGTGACCCTGCGGGTCGAGGTCGATGAGCAGCACCCGGCGGCCGCGTTCGGCCAGCGCCGCGGCGGCCCCGACGCTCAGCGCCGTCTTGCCGACGCCGCCCTTCTGGTTGACCACCGAAGTGATCTGCACTCGAGCGCTCCCAGGTCAGTCGATCCCTGGCCGCAGAGTAGTGGATCTCGTGCGGCCGGCGGGGGACGGTCACGCCCGTCAGCGTGTCCGCACCATCAGCGCCTGCGCGGCCTGGCCCACCTGGCCCTGGACGTCGGACAGCGTGCTGGTGGCCGTGCCCACCCCGGTCGGGCCCACCAGCGTGCGGGCGTCCAGGGCCGTCCACTCGCCCGCCGGCGCGCGCCGCAGGTGCACGGTCAGCTCGCTGTTGATGAACCACCACTTCGCCGGGTCGAGGAAGTTCGACGCGCCGTTGCCGGTGTCGGCGACCGCGAACAGCCGCTGCAACGGCGTCGGCTTCTCCCCGGCCACCAGCTCGACCCGCTGCCTGCCCCACACCCACGCCGGGCCCGGCTCCGCGGGCGAGCCGGCGATGATCCGCCACTCCATCGCGCCCAGGTACCCGCCACGGCCCCAGGTGTCCGGCCAGGTCGCCGGACGGCAGTCCGCCGGCGGTGGTGGCGCCGGCTCCTCGGTGGCCACCGCCGTCGTGTCGGCCTCGGCGATCCGCCACGCCGACGCCCGGGCCACCGCCCGCGTGCCGTCGTGCAGCTCGGCGCCGAGCAGCTCGACCGACCGTCCCGGCCGCTCCACCCAGGACCGCAGCGACAGCTCGGTCAGCGGCGCCGGGCCGAGGATCTCCACGGTCACCCGCGCCAGCAGCCCCGGCCGGTCGGTGGTCAGGCCCTCCAGCGCGCGGGCGAGCAGCGCCGAGGGCGGCCCGAAGTGCTGCGCCTCCGGGGTCCACGGTCCGGCCGTGTGCTCGGTCGGCTGGTAGCGGTCGCCGCCCAGCGGCAGGTAGAAAGCGTTCTCCGTCATCTCCGTCCGCCTGATCCTCAGTCCGCTCGATCCAGGGCCGTTTCCACACCCGGGTCCGGCTCCGGCCAGCCCGGGTACTCCGGTGGCGTGCCGCCGAAGGACGGGCACAGCGACTGGTGCGCGCACCAGTCGCACAGCCGGCTCGGGCTGGGCCGGAAGTCGCCGGTCTTGCCCGCCTTGAGGATCGCCTGCCAGATCGCCTCCAGCGTGCGTTCGAACCGGCGCAGCTCGGCCTCGTCCGGCGCGTAGGCCAGCGACTGCCCGTCGGTCAGGTACATCAGCTTGAGCTGGCGCGGCACGACGCCGCGCAGCCGCCACAGCACCACGGCGTAGAACTTCATCTGGAACATCGCCTTGGCCTCGCCGATCTCGCGGGGCGCGGCGCCGGTCTTGTAGTCCACCACCCGGATCTCGCCGGTGGGCGCGACGTCCAGCCGGTCGACGTACCCGCGCAGCCGGACCCCCGACTCCAGCTCCAGCTCGACGTGGAGCTCGCACGCCTCCGGGTCGAACCGGCGCGGGTCCTCCAGCTGGAAGTAGCTGTCCAGCAGCTTCGTCGCCGACTCCAGCCAGCCCTGCACGTCCTCGCCGTCGAACAGCGCGGCCCACTCGGGGTTGTCGGCCGACAGCTCGCTCCAGGTGGGCGCGAGCAGCTCGCGGGCGCGGTCCGGTTCGCGGTCGGTCTTGGGCAGCGCGAACAGCCGCTCCAGCACCGAGTGCACGAGCGTGCCGCGCAGCTGCGCCTTCGTCGGCACCTCCGGCAGCCGGTCGACCGCCCGGAAGCGGTAGAGCAACGGGCACTGCTTGAAGTCGCTGGCCCGCGAAGGGGACAGCGCGGGGCGGCGCACGCCGAGCTGGGGTTCCGTGGTCGCCGTCTGAGCCATACCCCGCACCCTAAACGAGGGGTCCGACAAGATCGCGACGCCGCGCGCACCCGCGGGTCACCGCCGCCTGACACCCCACGCTCTACCCTGACGGGCATGGCCGCGACCGGCGAGCACGGGAGGAACCAGCCGAGGCGGGTGCTGACCACCGCCGACGGCGGCCTGCTGCTGTTCCGGGTCCAGGACGTGCCGGTGCTGCTCGCCCCCTCCTGGTGGATCGGCTCGCTCGTGGTGGTCGTGCTCTACCAGCCGCTCGTCGACCGGCTCCTGCCCGGCGCCACCGCGGCCACGTCGTGGGCGCTGGCCGCGGCGTTCGCGGTGCTGCTCGGGCTGTCCGTGCTGGCCCACGAGCTGGGCCACTGCGTGGTGGCGCTGCGGATGGGCATCCCGGTGCGGCGGCTGCGGCTGTTCCTGCTCGGCGGACTGTCCGAAGTGGCCCGTACCCCGCGCGAACCCGGTCAGGAGGGGCTGATCGCGGCCGCCGGGCCGGTCGTGTCGGTCCTGCTCGCGGCGTTCGGCGGCCTGCTGCTGTTCGCGGTGCCGCCGGACGGCGCGGTGTGGCTGCTGGTCGCCGAGTGCGCGGTGGCCAACCTCGCGGTCGGCGTGTTCAACCTGCTGCCCGGCCTCCCGCTGGACGGCGGGCGCCTCCTGCGCGCCGGGGTGTGGGCCCTCACCGGGCGGCGGGCCAGCGGCACCCGCGCGGCCGTCGTGGGCGGCGGGATCGTCGCCGCCGGGCTGCTGGTGTGGGCGATGCTCGGCATGGTCTCCGGCAGCGAGGACCGCTGGCTGCGACTGGGCGTGTGCGTGGTCACGGCGTGGTTCGTCGCGATGGGCGCCGGATCGGAGCTGACCGCCGAAGCCAACCGGGGCTGGCCGGAGGGGCTGGCGGTGACCGAGCTGACCCGGCCGGTGCTGCAGCTGCCCGCGGAGAGCCCGGTGTCGGACGCGCTGGCGGCCGCGGCGGGCCGGGGAGTGGTGCTGGTGCGCGCGGACGGCGTCGCGGCCGGCCTGCTCGACGAAGGCGCCGCCGAGCGGCTCGCGGAGACCTCGCCGCAGGCCCCGGCGGAGCTGGCCGCCGAGCCGATCCGCGCCGAGACCGTGCTGCTCGCCTCGGAGCCGGGGGAGGAGATCGCCGAGCGCGTCCGCGAGACCGCCGCGTGGCAGTTCCTCGTGGTCGACGACGAGGGCCGCCCGGCCGGGGTGCTGCGCCGCGAGGACCTGCGCTCGGCCCTGTCGGCCCGCCGCGTCCGCTGACGAGCCGGTCTGGGAAGATCGAGCGCTGCGTTCGCGAGTTTCGAGGAGTTCCACAGTGCAGGTGAGCGGGCCGTTCCGCCCGGGTGACAGGGTCCGTCTGACCGATCCGAAGGGACGCAACTACACGCTGGTGCTCGCCGAGGGGGAGGAGTACCACACCCACCGCGGCGCGCTGCGGCACGACGACCTGATCGGCAAGCCGGAGGGCTCGGTGATCACCTCCGTCGGTGGCACCGCCTACCTGGCGCTGCGGCCGCGGCTGGCCGACTACGTGCTGTCCATGCCGCGCGGCGCGCAGGTGATCTACCCCAAGGACGCGGCGCAGATCGTGATGTGGGGCGACATCTTCCCGGGCGCGCGGGTGCTGGAGGCCGGCGCCGGGTCCGGCGCGCTGACCTGCTCGCTGCTGCGGGCGGTGGGCCCGGAGGGCAGCGTGCTGTCCTACGAGGTGCGCGAGGACCACGCCGAGCACGCGGTCAAGAACGTCGAGCGGTTCTTCCGGGAGCGGCCGGCGAACTGGACGCTGAAGGTCGACGACCTCGCCAGCCACGAGGGCGAGGTCGACCGGGTGATCCTGGACATGCTGGCGCCGTGGGAGGTGCTGGACACCGTCCACCGCAGCCTGGTGCCGGGCGGGGTGCTGGTCGTCTACGTGGCGACGGTGACCCAGCTGTCCCGGGTCACCGAGGCGCTGCGGGAGATGCAGGGCTGGACCGAGCCCGAGTCGTGGGAGAGCCTCGTGCGGCCCTGGCACGTGGTGGGCCTGGCGGTGCGCCCGGAACACCGGATGGTCGGGCACACCGCCTTCCTGCTCACCACGCGACGGCTGGCCGACGGGGTGACCCCGCCGCGGCCGCAGCGCAGGCCGAGCCGCGGCTGAGGTTTCCGCGTCAGTTCGTGCGGTCGCCCAGGTAGCACCACACGCCGCCCTCGTTGGCGAGGCCGAGCTCGAAGTCGTTGGTGCCGCCCGGGCCGACCGCGTGCACCGGCACGTAGGCGGTGTCGCCCACGACGTCCGGGCTGCCGGTGACCGTGACGGTGATGCCGGGCGGGATGTCCGGCACCGACTGCGGCCGGCTCGCGCACACCATCGACTGGATGGTCTCCTTGTCCCCGGTGCTGTACGCGGTGGCGATCGCCTGCGCGGTCTCCTCCGGGGTGGACTTCCCGCCCGGCGCCGCGGTGCCCTCGGGCGTGGACGTCGGGGTGCGCGAGCTGCTGGACGGAGCCTCACTGGAGGCCGGGGGAGCGGTCGCGCTCGTGCTGGGCGCGGCGCTGTTGCCGTCGCCGCCGTCGTCCTTGGTGAGGAACCAGATCAGGAACGCGGCACCGGCGATGACGATCACCGCGGCGATCGCGATGCCGACGATCAGGCCGGTCTTCTTCTTCGGCGGCTCACCGCCCGGCCCGCCCGGGTACTGCTGCCCGGCGTACGGGTCGGCGTAGGGGTCCTGGCCGAACTGCTGCGGCGCGCCGGGGAAGCCGGGCGGCGGGGTCTGCGGGTAGCCCGGCTGCCCCTGTGGGTGACCGGGCTGCTGCGGCCCGCCCTGCGGATATCCGGGCTGCTGCTGGGGGTAGCCGCCGCCCGGCTGCTGCCCGTAGGGGCCCGGCCGGCCCGGCTGGCCGTGGGGGCCTTGCTGCCCGTAGGGCCCGGGCTGTTGCGGCGGGTAGGTCATGATCGGGTTACCCCTTCGTGGATCGGTTGGCTCAGGACTCGTCGACGCACCAGTTCGAACCCTGCCGTTTGAGCGGCATCTTCGCATCCTGCCGGTCACCGTTGTAACGGAGATTGACCGGCACCTTCGCGGTGTCGCCGGTGACCTCGGCCGGGCCGGAGATGCTGGCCTGCAGCTCGCTGGCCGCGTCCCACTGGGACTGCAGCGAGGAGACCTCGCTGTCGGTGGCGCCGCCGCAGGTCAGCGCGGCGTACCGGCTGGCGCTGCGGGCGTTCATGGCGTCCACGACCTGCTGGGCCACGCTGTCCGGGCCGCCCGCGGCGCCACCCCCGGCGCCGGTGGTCGCGGACGAGGACGAGCGCCGGGACGACGGCGCGGTCGCGGTCGAGGAGTTCGCGCGCGCCGTGGGGCTCGCGCTGGAGGAGGAGCCGGCGGCGGCGACGGTGTTGCCGGTGTCCTTCTCGTCGTCGCCGCCGAGCGTGACCACCAGGGTGACGGCCACCGCGGCGACCACGACCGCGGCCGCCGCGATGCCGGCGATCAGGCCGGTCTTCTTCTTCGGCGGCTCACCGCCCGGCCCGCCGGACCCGCCCGGCGCGGCGAACTGCTGCGTCGCGCCCGGGAACCCGGGCGGAGGCGTCCGCGGCGCCCCCTGCGGGTAGCCGGGCGGCGGCCCGCCCTGGGGCTGTCCGGGCTGCTGCCCGTACGGCCCGGGCTGCCCGTAGGGGCCCTGCGGCCCGTGGGGACCCGGCTGGCCCGGGCCGTGCGGCGGGTAGGTCATGGACGGACGTCTCCTCGTTCACGTCGGGTGTCTGCCTGCCTTCGACGCGCCGAAGCGGCATCCGGTTTCCCCCGGCGCGAATCCGGGGTGTAACGCGAGCGATCGTAGCGCCGATGTCCGGCAACTCGATCTTGGCCGTCCGCTGCGGCGGCCGGCGATCCGGTGTGGCGACGCGAAAATCACCCGGGTTTGAAGGAGGAGGAGAAGGGGAAGACGCCCGGTGAACGTCCTGTAAAGCCTTGGTTGGGTGGTCGTGACATGAGTGAATCGCTCACCGCCCGGATGGCCGCTGTCCGTGGCCGGGTGGATACTGTCCGTAGTTTTCCGAGCGGTTCGCCGACCGCTGGGCAGGACCCTCGTGTAACGGTTCCGTCCGGCTTCGTGATGCGACGCGCCGATCCTGTGATGCGGAAAGGGCTTTTCATGTCGGTGATCGCCGGTACCGTGGGTTAAAAGCACTCCGAGGAGGTGCCGACATGCAACACGACCTTCCCGGAGGTCGGCACGAGGACGCCGACCCTTCAGAGATCAGTGGAGCTGGAACGACGCCGGACGAGCAGGCGCGGCAGGTCCGCTTCCTGGAAGAGGAAGTAGCCCTGCTGCGGCGCAAACTAACCGAATCACCCCGTCAGAACCGCGTGCTGGAGCAGCGTCTCGCCGAGGCGTCGGAACGAGTCGCCCAGCTCACGGAGCGGAACAACAAGCTCGTGGAGACCCTCCGCGAGGCGCGGGGGCAGCTCCTCGCGCTGCGCGAAGAGGTCGACCGGCTCGCCCAGCCCCCCAGCGGGTACGGCGTGTTCGTCACCGCGTACGAGGACAACACCGTCGACGTGTTCACCGCCGGCCGCAAGATGCGGGTGTCGGTGTCCCCGGCGGTGGAGGTGGAGTCCCTCCAGCGCGGTCAGGCTCTCCGCTTGAACGAGGCGCTGACCGTCGTCGAGGCGGGCGACTTCGAGCTCACCGGCGAGGTCTGCTCGCTGCGTGAGGTCCTGACGCCGGCGACCGAGGGCGGCAGCGCCCGCGCGCTCGTCGTCGGTCACGCCGACGAGGAGCGGGTGGTCTGGCTGTCCGACCCGCTGGCCGCGCAGACGCTCAAGCCGGGCGACTCGCTGCTGGTGGACTCGAAGGCGGGCTACGCCTACGAGCGGGTCCCCAAGGCCGAGGTCGAGGACCTCGTGCTGGAGGAGGTCCCGGACGTCCGCTACGAGGACATCGGTGGCCTGGGCAGGCAGATCGAGCAGATCCGCGACGCCGTGGAGCTGCCGTTCCTGCACGCCGACCTCTACCGGGAGTACGAGCTGCGGCCGCCCAAGGGCGTCCTGCTCTACGGCCCGCCCGGGTGCGGTAAGACGCTGATCGCGAAGGCGGTCGCCAACTCGCTGGCCAAGAAGGTGGCCGAGGCCCGCGGCGACGGCGACTCGAAGGACGCCAAGTCGTACTTCCTCAACATCAAGGGCCCGGAGCTGCTCAACAAGTTCGTCGGGGAGACCGAGCGGAGCATCCGCCTGATCTTCCAGCGGGCCCGCGAGAAGGCCTCCGACGGCACGCCCGTGATCGTGTTCTTCGACGAGATGGAGTCGATCTTCCGCACCCGCGGCAGTGGCGTCTCCTCGGACGTGGAGACCACGATCGTGCCGCAGCTGCTGGCCGAGATCGACGGTGTCGAGGGGCTGGAGAACGTCATCGTCATCGGCGCCTCCAACCGCGAGGACATGATCGACCCGGCGATCCTGCGCCCGGGCCGGCTGGACGTGAAGATCAAGATCGAGCGGCCGGACGCCGAGGGTGCGAAGGACATCTTCTCCAAGTACCTGACGCCGGGGCTGCCGATCCACGCCGACGACCTCGCCGAGTTCGGCGGGGACGCGCAGGCCACGATCGAGGCGATGATCCAGAACACCGTCGAGCGGATGTACGAGGAGACGGACGAGAACCGGTTCCTCGAGGTCACCTACGCCAACGGGGACAAGGAGGTCCTGTACTTCCGCGACTTCAACTCGGGCGCGATGATCCAGAACATCGTGGACCGGGCGAAGAAGGCGGCGATCAAGTCGGTGCTGGAGACCAAGCAGCCCGGTCTGCGGGTGCAGCACCTGCTCGACGCGATCGTCGACGAGTTCGCGGAGAACGAGGACCTGCCCAACACCACCAACCCGGACGACTGGGCCCGCATCTCGGGCAAGAAGGGCGAGCGGATCGTCTACATCCGCACGCTCGTCACCGGCAAGAACCAGGAGTCCGGTCGCGTCATCGACACGGCCACGAACACCGGCCAGTACCTGTAACCGCAGGCACGTCAGGGGAGGCCGCCGATCCGCCCGGGTCGGCGGCCTCCGCCGTGTGAGTGGCTTCGGGGCCGCCCCGCGCGCCGCCCCGCCCAGCCGGCGAGCAGCAATCCGCCGAGGACGGCCAGCGCGCAGCCGATCACCACGGGCACGTCCGGCCCCGCGCACGACACCGAATCGGCCGTGCAGCTGCGGAACGGCCCGCCCTGCCCGCTGGAGTCGTACCGCCCCACCGCGAACAGCAGCATCAGCAGGGCGGCCCCGTGCACCGGAAGCAGCGCCAGCGTCACCGCGAGCGCGGTCACCACGCCACGAACCCCGCGGACGATCTTGTCGGACACGGGGTGAGGACGCTTCCCGGCGGTTTCGGTTGCCCGGCGTGTCGCCCCGCGATGGCCGTATAACGACCTATACTGCGCGCCATGACCGAGCCCGCCGCCGAGATCCGCGCCCCGATCACCGAAGCCGACGTCCTGGCCTGGCTCGAGGAGACCGCGCAGGCGGTCCGCGCGCACGCCGTCCCGCCCGCGGAGCTGATCCGGCTGCTGGGGGAGTTGCGGCGTGCGTCGGCGGCCTGTGCCGACGCCTCGGACTGGGTGCTGCTGGCGGCCCGGGAGGAGGGAGCGAGCCTGCGGCAGATCGCGCCGGTCTTCGGCAAGGGCTACGTGCGGGCGCCGGCGGCGCGGCTGGAGAAGCTGCACCGGCAGGCGCTGAACTCCGAGCAGTGGCTGGACATCCTCCGTCAACGAGCATCAGGCGTATAACGCCCTATACGGCGCGGCTTTCGGCGAAAACCACCGGTGGCCAGCACGCCGATACACGCTGGAAAACCCGCACGGAAAGGACAGTCCCCTGCGCATCGGACTCGGCCTGGCGGCCCTCGGGCGGCCCGCCTACATCAACCTGGGCAGAAGCAGTGAGCTCCCGGTCCGGCGGGACGTGCGCGCCATGCGCGAGGCCACGTTCGCGGTGCTCGACGCGGCGTACGCGGCCGGTGTCCGCTGGGTCGACGTCGCGCGTTCCTACGGCCGCGCCGAGGAGTTCCTCGCCGGCTGGCTGGCCGAACGCGGTCACCGCGACCTGACGGTGTCCAGCAAATGGGGCTACACCTACGTCGGCGGCTGGCGCATGGACGCCACGATGCACGAGGTGAAGGAGCACTCCGCCGGCGTGTTCTCCCGCCAGTGGACCGAAAGCCGCTCCCTGCTGGGCAACGCCATCAACCTCTACCAGGTGCACTCGCTCACCGTGGACAGCCCGCTGTTCACCGACGAGGCGCTGCAACGGGCGCTCGCGGCGCTCAGCGACGACGGCGTGCGTGTCGGGTTCTCCACCTCCGGGCCGAGGCAGGCCGAGGTGATCCGGCGGGCGTTCGAGCTGGAAGTGGCCGGGCGCCCGGTGTTCTCCGCCGTGCAGTCCACCTGGAACCTGCTCGAACCGTCGGCGGGACCGGCGCTCGGCGAGGCACACGCCGCCGGGAACCTGGTGCTGGTCAAGGAAACCCTCGCCAACGGCAGGCTCGTGGTGAACCCGCCGCCCGCGATCACCCGTCTGGCGCAACGCTTCGGAGTCGGCGCGGACGCCATCGCGGTCGCGGCGGTTCTGGCCCAGCCGTGGGCGGACACCGTCCTCGTCGGTCCCGCCAGCGTGCCGCAGCTGACCGCGAACCTGGCGGCGAACGGCGTCGACCTGCCACGGGTCGAACTCGCGGGACTGCGGGCGCTGGCCGAGCCGCCGGAACGGTACTGGGATCGGCGATCCTCGCTGCAATGGCAGTGAAGGCTTGGACTAATCTCAGCGCCCACAACGCAGACTGAAGGGAACGTCACCGTGCGTCATGGAGGGATGGTGGTCCTGGCCGCGGTCGTGCTGACCGGGCTGACCGGGTGCGCGGATCGCCCCAACGACCTGGAGACCTACTACGACAAGCCGGCGGGCGCGGCGACGCCGTCCGCGACGACGCCGGCGACCTCGTCCAGCGTCTCGGTCGGCCAGGCGGCGGTGAACAGCCCGGTGAACCACATCGCCGAGGACGTGGCGGCGGCGGTGCTCACCAAGAGCGACCTGGCGAACGAGGGTGTGCGGGAGGCCGCCGCCCGCGCCGCCAACGGATCCTGCTTCGACGCCGTGCCCGCGGGTGACCCGCGTGGCTCGACCTGGCTCTACACCAGTGGTTCCGCGCTGACGCAGCAGGTCACCGGCTACCTGGACCGCACCGCGGCCGAGGTGCTGGCGCAGGTCGACTGCGACGGCCAGCCGCTGACGGTCACCCGTCCCGCCGGCGCGGAGGCCGCGCGCGCCTGGTGCGACGGCACCACCTGCACGGTGCTGCTGGCGGGCGGGCACGTGCTGTCCGGTCTCCAGGTCACGGCGAGCACGCAGACCCGGGCCGCGGACGCGGTGAAGGGCCTGGCCGCGCTGGCCGCGGAGAAGCTGCCCGCCAGCTGAGGAAAGCGCTACCCCTGGCGGCGGAACCACTCGCGGGTCGCGTGCCTGCCGTCGGGCACGAAAGGGCTTTCCGGGTCCCGCGCCCAGGCCCGCAGCTCGTCCAGGGGCATCCAGGCGCCGGAGACGATTTCCTCCGGCTGGTGAACGACGGGACCGTCCCAGCGCACCTCGTAGGCGAAGTAGTGGCAGCGCAACGGTGGCTGCTCGAACGTGAACGTGAACAGCGGTCGCAGGGGCACGCCGCGCACGCCCAGTTCCTCGGCCAGTTCCCGTTCCGCGCCCTCGGCGGGCGTCTCGTCCGCGGCGACCACCCCGCCCGCCCAGCAGTCGTAGAGGCCCGGGAACACGTCCTTGTCCGGTGACCGCCGGTGCACGTAGACGCGGGAGCCGTCGCCGGAGCGGACCAGGACCAGCGTCGCGGCGTGCCAGAGGCCCTGTTCGCGCATGTCGGCGCGCCGCACCCGGCCCACGACCGCGCCCGCGGCGTCGTAGTGGGCGACCATTTCCCCATCGCTGTTCACCATCGGCAGCCAGCATCGCAGATCCGGGTGCTTTACCTGGTCGCAACCGGTGGCCCGCTCACCGTGGCCGCCCGGGACCCGTAGGCTTGGGACATGCGGCGGATCATGGGAACCGAAGTCGAGTACGGCATCGCCGTGCCGGGCGACGCGACGGCGAATCCGGTACTGACCTCGACGCAGGTCGTGCTGGCCTACGCGGCGGCGGCGGACATCCCGCGGGCGCGGCGGGCGCGGTGGGACTACGAGGTCGAGTCGCCGCTGCGCGACGCCCGGGGCTTCGACCTGGCTGGCCCGGGCGGTCCGGGGCACGACCCGGACGTGGAGGACCTCGGCGCGGCCAACGTCATCCTGACCAACGGCGCCCGGCTCTACGTCGACCACGCGCACCCGGAGTACTCCGCGCCCGAGGTGACCAACCCGCGGGACGGGGTCATCTGGGACAAGGCGGGGGAGCGGGTGATGGAGGAGGCCGCGATGCGGGCGGCCACCGTGCCCGGGCAGCCGCCGTTGCAGCTGTACAAGAACAACGTCGACGGCAAGGGCGCCAGCTACGGCACCCACGAGAACTACCTGATGGCGCGGTCGACGCCGTTCACGTCGGTGATCTCCGGGCTGACGCCGTTCTTCGTGTCGCGGCAGGTGGTCACCGGCTCGGGCCGGGTGGGCATCGGGCCGCAGGGCGAGGAGGCGGGTTTCCAGCTGTCGCAGCGGTCGGACTACATCGAGGTCGAGGTCGGCCTGGAGACCACGCTGAAGCGGGGGATCATCAACACCCGCGACGAGCCGCACGCCGACGCGGACAAGTACCGGCGGCTGCACGTCATCATCGGCGACGCGAACATGGCCGAGTACTCGACCTACCTCAAGCTGGGCACCACGGCGCTGGTGCTGGACATGATCGAGGCCGGTCAGCGGTTCGACGACCTGAAGCTGGACGAGCCGGTGCGCGCGGTGCACCAGATCAGCCACGATCCGACGCTGAAGACGAAGGTGTCGCTGGCCAACGGGCGCAAGTACACCGGGCTGGACCTGCAGTTCGCCTACCACGAGCTGGCCGCGGCGCACCTGGAGCGCACCGGCGGCGACCAGGTGTCCAAGGAGGTGCTGCGGGTCTGGGGCGAGATCCTGGACGCGCTGGCCCGGGACCCGGCGGAGTGCGCGGACCGGCTGGACTGGCCGGCGAAGCTGCGGCTGTTGGAGGGCTACCGGCAGCGGGACAACCTGGGGTGGGCCGCGCCGCGGCTGCACCTGGTGGACCTGCAGTACTCCGACGTGCGGCTGCAGAAGGGCCTGTACAACCGGCTGGTGGCGCGGGGCTCGATGAAGCGGCTGGTCACCGAGGAGGAGGTGCAGGCGGCGATCACGAACCCGCCGGAGGACACGCGGGCGTACTTCCGCGGGCGGGCGCTGGAGAAGTACGCGACGTCGATCGCGGCCGCGTCGTGGGACTCGGTGATCTTCGACGTGGGCAAGGAGTCGCTGGTCCGCATCCCGACGCTGGAGCCGCTGCGGGGCACGAAGGCGCACGTCGGACGGTTGCTGGACGAGTCGGAGACGGCGGAGGAACTGGTCGAGGCGCTGACGGGTTCGGACTGACCGCAGCGGGAAAACCACCGATTGTCGTGGTCTCTGGGTAGGCTAGGGACAGGACTCACCGGGAGGCGAGATGGCTCAGGAGAAGATCGAGAAGCACGGTGGCGGCGGCTCCGACGACGAGGTCGAGGGTGGTGCCCCGGCCGGCCAGGAACGCCGCGAGAAGCTGGGTGAGGACGTCGACACGATCCTGGACGAGATCGACGACGTGCTCGAGGAGAACGCCGAGGACTTCGTGCGTGCCTACGTGCAAAAGGGCGGCGAGTAACCGCTCACCGGCGGCCATTAGGGTGGTCGCACTGAGTAGCTTGTAGTGCCGGTTGTCGCGCTTCCGCGGGCTCGGAGCCCGCGGGAGCGTCACACTTCGTCGATGGGAACCACGAGCACGTATGGAACACACCTCGGGCCCCACGGGCTCCGCGCTGCCCGCTGCCTTCTTCTCGAGCACGACGTCGTCGTTCGCCGAGTTCCTCCGCATGCAGGCGCCTGACCTGCTGCCGGGCCGCCGGCAGCTGCCGGGCGCCGGTCCGGTGGACGCGCCGCACGGCACCACGATCGTGGCCGTGACGTTCGCCGGTGGCGTGCTGGTCGCCGGTGACCGCCGGGCGACCTCGGGCAACCTGATCGCGTCCCGGGACATGGAGAAGGTGCACGTCGTCGACGCCTACTCCGCGGTGGGCATCGCGGGCAGCGCCGGGATCGCGCTGGAGCTGGTGCGGCTGTACGCGGTCGAGCTGGCGCACTACGAGAAGATCGAGGGCGTTCCGCTGTCGCTGGACGGCAAGACGAACAAGCTCGCCACGATGGTCAAGGGCAACCTGGACGTGGCGATGGCGGGTCTGGCGGCGCTGCCGTTGTTCGTCGGCTACGACATCGAGGCCGACGACCCGAAGCGCGCCGGGCGGATCGTGTCCTACGACGTGACCGGTGGCCGGTACGAGGAGCGCGCGGGCTACCACGCGATCGGGTCGGGGTCGCTGTTCGCGAGGTCGGCGCTGAAGAAGCTGTACGACCCGGACGCCGACGAGGAGACCGCGGTGCGCACGGCGGTGGAGTCGCTGTACGACGCGGCCGACGACGACAGCGCGACCGGTGGGCCGGACCTGGTGCGCCGGGTCTTCCCGACGCTGGTGACGATCACCGCCGAGCGCGGCGCGGTGCGGCTGCCGGACGAGCAGGCCGCCGCGGTGGCGGAGGCGGTCGTCGCGGGGCGGGCCGAGCAGGCCACCCGCGGCCGCACGTGATCGCCGCGCCCGTGGCTGAACTTCCCCTTCCTTCGAGCATTCTTGGAGCCTGACCGTGACGCTGCCGCTGTACGCCTCTCCTGAGCAGTTGATGCGCGAGCGCTCGGAGCTCGCGCGCAAGGGCATCGCGCGCGGCCGGAGTGTGGTCGTGCTGAAGTACCGCAGCGGCGTGCTGTTCGTGGCCGAGAACCCGTCGACGACGCTGCACAAGATCTCCGAGATCTACGACCGGATCGGGTTCGCCGCGGTCGGCCGGTACAGCGAGTACGAGAACCTGCGGGTGGCCGGTATCCGGCACGCGGACCTGAAGGGCTACCAGTACGACCGCCGGGACGTGACGGCGCGGGCGCTGGCCAACGCCTACGCGGCGACGCTGGGCAGCATCTTCACCGAGCAGCTCAAGCCGTACGAGGTGGAGCTGTGCGTGGCCGAGGTGGGGTCGGCGCCGGAGGAGGACCAGCTGTTCCGGCTGACCTACGACGGCTCGATCTTCGACGAGCCGCGGTACGTGGTGACGGGTGGCCAGACGGAGCCGGTGGCGAACAAGCTGAAGGAGATCTACGAGGACGGCCTGGAGCTGCGGGACGCGCTGAAGGTGGCGCTGGACGCGCTGCGGGCGGTGAGCAACAACGGGGACAGCGCGCCGCTGAAGCTGGAGGTGGCGGTGCTGGACCGCGAGCGGCCGGGCCGCAAGTTCCGGCGCATCCAGGGCGCCGCGCTGGACGCGTTGCTGCCGGAGCAGCCGGCCGAGTCGGCCGAGACCGGCGAGACGGCGCCGGAGAGCCCGAAAGACGGCGAGACCCCGCCGGCGAGTTGAGTTCTGGCGAGGGGTCCTCGGACTTCGGTCCGGGGGCCCTTTCGCATGCCCGGGGCTCGGTGCCCTCGCCTGGCCGGTGGGCAGGGGTCGCGCGGGGAGCGGCTGCTTGGTGTCTCACCGGCTCGCGCGCAGGGCGCCCCCGGGTATCGGCGCCGGGATCAGGCCCAGTGGGCCGGCCGCGTGAGCCCGTCCGGCAGGCGCGTCGCGCTGTCGCCGTGGGCGGCGGTCACCTGGGCCTGCGTGAGGAACAGGCTGCCGGTCAGGTCGGCGCCCGCGAGGTTCGCCCCGCGGAAGTCCGCTCCGATGACATCCGCCTGGCGCAGGTCGGCGTGCTGGAGGTCGGCTCCGATGAGGTACGCGCCGCGCAGGTTGGCGGCCCTGAGGTCGGCTTCGCGCAGCTTGGCGCCGATCAGGTCGGCTCCGCGGCGGTTCTTGCCGCGCTTGCCGCGGACCAGTTCGCTCGCCCGCAGCAGCAGGCCGCTCACCTTCTCCCGGTGGCCGGCCACGTCGAGCTCCACCAGCTCGGCCGGGCCGCCGCGGGCCATCCGCTCGGTCTCCGCCAGCGCCGCCCGCAGCTCGTCGTGCACTGGGCGCGCGGCGGGCAGGCCGAGCGCCTCGGTGAGGTAGAACAGCAGCTCGTGCAGCTGCCGCATCACCGGGAACGCGGCGAACATCGGCTGCCGGGTCTCGGGTGCGGTGCGCCAGTCGCGGCCGCCGAAGGTGTCCTGGGAGATGCGCTGCCCGGCGCCGAAGCAGTCGAAGACGGTGCAGCCGGTGAAGCCCTTCTCCCGCAGCCGGGAGTGGATGCCGCAGCGGTAGTCGTCGAGGAGGTTGTGGCACGGTGTGCCCGCGTCCTTGTCCACCGCGAAGTCCGCCGAGGCGGCGAAGGGCAGGGCCACGCAGCACAGGCCGAAGCAGCTGGCGCAGTCGGCTCGCAGCGCGTCGCCGGTCACGGTTTCGGATCACCCCTGTCGCAGTCCGGTTCGACCCTATCGGGTGGCCCGGGCCACAACGTGGGAAACCCCTGGTAACGGCCTCGTCCGCGGTGGTCCGGCACGTGGTGCGACGATCACCCGGCGTGTCGCCGCCCGAACGGCGCACCGCGACAGGGCCGAAAGCGCCTAGCATTGAGAGATGCAGCGGCGGATTTTTGGCATCGAGACCGAGTTCGGCGTCACCTGCACGTTCCACGGGCAGCGCCGGCTCTCGCCCGATGAGGTGGCGCGCTACCTGTTCCGGCGGGTCGTGTCGTGGGGGCGCTCGTCCAACGTCTTCCTGTCCAACGGCTCCCGGCTCTACCTGGACGTGGGCTCGCACCCCGAGTACGCCACGGCCGAGTGCGACGACCTGGTGCAGCTCGTCACGCACGACAAGGCCGGCGAGCGGATCCTCGAGGACCTGCTGGTCGACGCCGAGCGGCGGCTGGCCGACGAGGGCATCGGCGGGGACATCTTCCTGTTCAAGAACAACACCGACTCGGCGGGCAACTCCTACGGCTGTCACGAGAACTACCTGGTGACGCGCGCGGGCGAGTTTTCCCGGATCGCCGACGTGCTGCTGCCGTTCCTGGTGACCCGTCAGCTGATCTGCGGCGCCGGCAAGGTGCTGCAGACGCCGCGGGGCGCGGTGTACTGCCTGTCGCAGCGGGCCGAGCACATCTGGGAGGGCGTCTCCAGCGCCACGACCCGGTCGCGGCCGATCATCAACACCCGCGACGAGCCGCACGCCGACGCCGAGCGGTACCGGCGGCTGCACGTCATCGTGGGCGACTCGAACATGGCCGAGCCGACGACGCTGCTGAAGATCGGCACGGCGAACCTGGTGCTGGAGATGATCGAGCAGGGTGTGCAGTTCCGGGACTTCACGCTGGACAACCCGATCCGGGCGATCCGCGAGATCAGCCACGACCTGACCGGGCGGCGCCCGGTGCGGCTGGCCGGCGGGCGGGAGGCCTCGGCGCTGGACATCCAGCGCGAGTACTACGGGCGCGCGGTGCAGCACGTGCAGGCCAACGACTCGGGCCCGACCGCGCAGCGGGTGGTGGAGCTGTGGGGCCGCGCGCTGGACGCGGTGGAGCAGCAGGACTTCGGCAAGATCGACACCGAGATCGACTGGGCGATCAAGCACCGGCTGGTGGAGCGGTACCGGGCCAAGCACAACCTGGACCTGTCCAGCCCGCGGGTGGCGCAGCTGGACCTGGCCTACCACGACATCCGGCGCGGGCGGGGCTTGTTCGACCTGCTGCAGCGCAAGGGCCTGGTGCGGCGGATCACCGACGACGGGGAGATCGAGCTGGCCAAGGACACGCCGCCGCAGACCACGCGGGCGAAGCTGCGGGGCGATTTCATCGCCGCCGCGCAGGCCGCCGGGCGGGACTTCACGGTCGACTGGGTGCACCTCAAGCTCAACGACCAGGCGCAGCGGACCGTGTTGTGCAAGGACCCGTTCCGCGCGGTGGACGAGCGCGTCGACCGGCTGATCAGCTCGCTGTGAACGCGTTCGCGGAGCAGTGGCGGGCCTGGCACGCCGAGCGGGAGCGGGTGCTGGCGGAGCCGCACGGGTGGCTGAGCATCACGGCGCGGCACTGGCTGACGCCGGAGCCGCGGCGGTTCGACGGCATCCCCGGCGCGTGGCGTGTCGACGGCGAGGCCGCGGTCGTGGTGGTGGAGCCGGACGAGGAGTTCGGCGTGTCCGGCACGGCGCGGTTCGAGCTGGTCAACAGCGGGCCGGGCGAGATGGTCAAGGCCGGTGACCGGGTCGTGGAGGTGGCGCGGCGCAGCGGGTACCTGCTGCGGTTGCGGGACCCGGCGGCGCCGGTGCGGGCCGCGTTCCGCGGCGTGCCGGCCTACGAACCGGACCCGGCGTGGGTGCTGCCCGGCCGGTTCGAGCCGTTCGACGAACCGCGGGCGGTGACGGTCGGGGCGGTCGTGGAAGGACTGTCGCATGTGTACTCGTCGCCGGGTGTGCTGCGCTTCGCGTACCGGGGCGAGGAGTTCGCGCTGACCGCGTTCAACGGCAAGGGCGGCGCGGCGTTCTCGGTGCTGTTCACGGACGCGACCTCGGGCGTGACGACGTACGCGGCGAACCGCAGCCTGTCGGTCGGCGCGCCGGATGCCGGGGGCCGGGTGGAGCTGGACTTCAACCGGGCGGTGAACCTGCCGTGCGCGTTCATCGACCTCGCGACGTGCCCGCTGCCCCACGGGAGAACCGGTTGCCGTTCCCGGTGGAGGCGGGCGAGCAGATCCCGTGGGAGCGCCGTTGACGCACCGCGGCGGGTGGTCCCGCGGTCTTGCTGACGCCGACGTGCTCGTGCAGGCGGCGTAGCGGCCGCAGGCCGGCGGGCGGCAGCAGGCCGCGTACCAGGGTCGCGCGGGCCGAGACCGTGGACAGTCCGAACGCGATGCAGCACAGCAGCGTGCTGGTGCCCAGCGGCAGCGGGGTGAAGCCGAGGAAGAACCGGAGGTCGTCCTTGCCGCCGAAGTTGCTGCCCGGCGAGGGGCGTGGGCGCGGCTGGAGTCCGAGCCGAGCGAACACGGGATCCCCTCGGCAGTGCACTTGCCACCTGATGTGTACGGGTGTCAACATCGAGCCGTGAGCTCCTCGGCGCCCGTGCGAAGCGGCTACCACCACGGCGATCTGCGCAACGCCCTGATCCGCTCCGCCGCGGAACTCGCCCAGGCCGGTGGCCCTTCGTCGGTGACGATCCGGGCCGCCGCGCGCGCGGTCGGGGTCACGCCGACCGCCGCCTACCGGCACTTCGCCGGGCACGAGGAGCTGCTGGAGGCGGTCAAGACGCGCGCGATGGAGCTGCTGACCGCGTCGGTGAACGAGGCGCTGGACCGCCTGGACCCGGTCGGCGATCCGGCCGAACGGGGCCTGAGCCGGCTGGCCGCGATCGGGCGGGGGTACTTCGCGTTCGCCCTCGCCGAGCCCGGGCTGTTCCGCACCGCGTTCGCCGGCGGTCTCCCGCCGATGCCGGCCGTCGCGGAGTCCGGCCCGTTCGGCAAGCTGATCGAGGCGATCGACGACCTGGCCGCGTCCGGGTACCTGCCACCGCAGCGCCGCCCGATGGCCGAGTTCGCGGCGTGGGCGTCGGTGCACGGCCTGGCGATGCTGCACCTGGACGGCCCGCTGTCCGCCGCCCCGCGGGAGGCCCGGGAGCTGGCGCTGGAGCGCACGATCGAGATCATCGCGGAGGGCCTGGGCGGGGCCGCGCTGACGGAGCGGATGCGCGAGGAGCTGCGTCGCGCCGTCCAGGGCTGAGACTCCGTCACCGGCGTCGGAATTTGTTCGCTCGACGCCAGCGGAAGTACGCCTGGTGAAAGCCGAGCAGGGCTTACCGCGGAGACGGTCGATCAAGGCGGTCCCACGTAGCGCCCTTGGCGTAGTGGAGCACCACGTCACCGCGCCTGGGAGCGCTGATTCACCCACCAGCAGGCACTCAAGTAGTGAATCAGGTAGCGATCACGGATCGGCTTCGCGACCGGGGGCCGCAACGAGCTCATTGAGCGGCCTACGCGGCTGAAAATCGCGTCTCGCGGGGGTGTGGGTGGGTATCTCGTGGACTTCCCGGGCGCGCCGGGGTGGACCTCGGCGACTCGATCACCAGTGCGAGCTACTGTGGTCGGGTGTCCACCGCCCGCGCCGAGCGCCTGGTCAATCTGGTGCTCGCTCTGCTGTCGACCCGGCAGTACCTCACCGCTGACCGGATTCGCGGGATCGTGCCCGGATACGCCGACGCCGCGAGCGACGAGGCCTTCTCCCGCATGTTCGAACGGGACAAGACCGAGCTGCGTGAACTGGGGATCCCGCTGGAGACCGGCCGCAACTCGGCCTTCGACCCGGCCGAGGGCTACCGCATCGCCCGGCGGGACTACGAGCTGGGCGAGATCGAGCTGGCCCCGGACGAGGCCGCCGCCGTCGGGCTCGCCGTCCGGCTCTGGGACTCGCCCGAGATGACCGGCCAGGCCCAGGGCGCCCTGGTCAAACTGCGCGCCGCCGGGGTCGACCTCGACCACACCGAGCCGCCGGTCGTGGAGTCCCGCGTCCGCGCCGAACCGGCCTTCACCCCGCTGGTCGCCGCCGTGCAGGCCCGCCAGGCCGTCCAGTTCTCCTACCGCCGCTCCGGCTCGGCGGAACGGCTCACCCGCACCCTGGAACCGTGGGGCGTGGTGTCCTGGCGCGCCCGCTGGTACGTCGTGGGCCACGATCGCGACCGCGGCGCCCCACGTTGCTTCCGGCTCTCCCGCATCGTCGGCGACGTGCGCACCGCCGGGCGCCCGGGCGAGGTGCAGCGGCCGGACAACGTCAACCTGCTGGAGCTGATCGCCGGCACCACCGACCCCGACCCCGCGCCCGTCACCACCGCCAAGCTGTGGATCGCCGACCAGCGCGCGGCCGGTGTGCGCCGCCGCGCCCGCCTGACCGGGCGGCTCACTGTCGACGGCATCGAGGGCGACCTCGCCGAGATCGACCTGTCCTTCCCGGAAAGCGCCGCCGACTGGATCGCCGGGCACGGCCCCGACGTGCTGGTCCTCGAGCCGGACGTGCTGGCCAAGGCGGTCCGCGGCCGCCTGGAGTCGGTGCTGCACCCCGAACTGCACCACGACCTGCACCACGAGGTGCGGCGATGAGCGGATCGACCAACCGGATGCCCCGGCTGCTGGCGCTCGTGCCCTACCTGCTCGCGCGCCCCGGCATCCGCATCGAGGACGCCGCCCGCGACTTCGGCGTCACCGCGAAGCAGCTGCGCCGCGACCTGGAACTGCTGTGGATGTGCGGGCTGCCCGGCTACGGGCCGGGTGACCTGATCGACCTGTCCTTCGAGGGCGACACGGTCACGGTCACCTTCGACGCCGGCATGAACCGGCCGCTGCGCCTGACCGGCGGGGAAGCCACCGCGCTGCTGGTCGCGCTGCGCGCGGTCGCCGAGACCCCCGGCGTGGTCGACACCGACGCGGTGCACCGCGCCATCGCCAAGATCGAGGCCGCCGCCGGGCAGGCCCAGCCCTCCGGCGTCGTGGTCGGGCTGGCCGTGCGGGAGGGCGAGAAGACCGCCGCCACCCGCCGCGTGGTGCAGAACGCGCTGCGCGCCGGGCGGGCGCTGCGCATCCGCTACTACACCGCCTCCCGCGACCAGATCACCGAGCGCACGGTCGACCCGATGCGGCTGCTGATCGTGCAGGCCGTCGGCTACCTGGAGGCCTGGTGCCGCCGCGCCGAGGGCGTGCGGCTGTTCCGCCTGGACCGCATCGACGAGGTCGAGGTCCTCGACGAGCGCGCCGCCCCGCCGCCGACAGCGCGGCCCACCGACATCTCCGACGGCGTGTTCCGGGCCCGGCCCGGCCAGCCCGAGGCGCGGCTGGTGCTGGAACCGGACGCGCGCTGGGTCGCCGAGTACTACCCGTGCGAGGAGCTGGCCGAGCTCGACGGCGGCAGGCTGCGGGTGCGGATGCGCTACGGCGACGAGTCCTGGATGGTGCGGCTGGTGCTCGGCCTCGGCGGCGACGCGCGCGTGGAAAGCCCGCCCGAGCTGGCTGAGGCTGTCCGTAGCCGGGCCGCCGCCGCACTGGAAAGGGCACGTCACCTCCCGGCCACCTTGGGCCAGTAGGGTGACGCCGTGTCGTACCTGCCGAGCATTCTGCTCGCCGCCGTGGGCCTCCTGGCGCTGATTGTTGTCCTGATCCGGACATTCGGGGTCTTGCGCCGGTTCCGGAAGGCATCGAGCATGGTTACGGCGAGTGTCACCGATCGCACCGGTCTGTTGAAGGCCCGGTCGGCCGGTCTGCGCGTCGCGCTCGAACAACGGCGGCGTCCCGCCCCTGAGCAAGTAGAGTTGGTCACAAGCAAGGAAGGAGGCCACTGATGTTCAACGCGATGCAGCCGTGGCACTTGATCGTCTTGGTGCTCGTCGTGATCCTGCTGTTCGGCGCGAAGCGCCTGCCGGATGCCGCGCGGTCCATCGGCAAGTCCATGAAGATCTTCAAGGCCGAGACCAAGGACCTCCGTGAGGACGGCAAGGCCGAGGAGCCCGAGAAGAAGCAGATCACGGCCTCCGACACCACTGCCACCACCGCCTCCGCGGCCTCCCCGGCCGACGACCAGGTCGCGCAGCTGCAGAAGCAGCTCGACGAGCTGAAGCGGCAGCAGGCGGCGGAGAAGGCCGACCAGGCTCACAAGCACGCCAGCTGAGGCGAGGACGGAGCCTGTCGTGGCGGACTCCGCCCCCAAGAGCCGGAGGGACCGGCGGCGCAAGCGCAGCCGCCGGCTCAACCCCGACGGCACGATGACGCTCATCGAGCACATCTACGAGTTCCGGCGCCGCCTGGGCTGGGCCCTGCTCGCCGTGCTCGCCGGCGGGATCTTCGGCTTCATCTGGTTCAACACCAGGATGGGTCCGGTCCCGTCGCTCGGGTCGATCATCAACGACCCGTACTGCGCCATCCCGGCCGACCGGCGGCTCGGCAGCACCGAAGGCTGCTACCTGCTGCAGACGGTGCCGTTCGAGGCGTTCATGATCCAGCTGAAGGTCGGTCTCGCCGGGGGCGCGGTGCTGACCTCACCGCTGTGGCTGTACCAGCTGTGGGCGTTCATCGCCCCCGGCCTGTACACCAAGGAGCGCAAGTACGCGCTCACCTTCGTCGGCTTCGCGAGCGTGCTGTTCGCCGGTGGCGCCGTCCTGGCCTACCTGCTCATCCCGCACGCCCTGCAGCTGCTGATGGGCTTCGGCAACGACTTCTTCATCACCGGCCTCACCGGCGACAAGTACATCTCGTTCGTGCTGTCGCTGCTGATCATCTTCGGGGTCAGCTTCGAACTGCCGCTGCTGCTGGTGATGCTGAACTTCGTGGGCGTGCTCAAGTACGCCCAGCTCAAGAGGTGGCGCCGCGGGATCATCATGGCGGTGTTCGTCTTCGCCGCGTTCGCCACGCCCGGGTCGGACCCGTTCTCGATGATCGCCCTGGCCGGCGCGCTGACCGTGCTCGCCGAGCTGGCCATCCAGATCGCGCGCGTGCACGACAAGCGCAAGTACCGGGGCAGCGAGAGCGAGGAGTGGGCGGGCCTGGACGACAACGAGGCCGCGCCGTTCGACTACACCCCGAGCAGCATCGACGACACCCCGGCCAAGCCGAAGACCGAGGACGTGACCTAGCCGGTCCGCCCCACCATGGGTATCCGCGCGGCCCTGGCCGTCCACCCCGACACCGGCCGCGGTGCGGCGGCCAGGATCGCCGGCACCGTGGCCGCCCGGCTGCGTGCCGGGGTGGACCGCCTGGACCTGCTCGGCACCACGGCCCCGGGGGATCTGCCGGACGGGCTCGACGCGCTGGTCGTCCTCGGCGGCGACGGGGCCGTGCACCACGCCGTCCAGTACTGCGCCGCCACCGGCACCCCGCTCGGGCTCGTCCCGGCCGGCACCGGCAACGACCTCGCCCGCGGGCTCGGCGTCCCCCTCGACCCGCTGGCCGCGGCCGACGCCGTCGTGACCGCGCTGCGGGAGCGGCGCCACCGCGCCGTCGACCTCGGCCACGCCGGCGGCACCTGGTTCGCCACCGTCCTGTGCACCGGGTTCGACGCCGCCGTCAACGCCCGCGCCACCCGCCTGCGGTGGCCGTCCGGCCCGCACCGCTACGACGTCGCCGTCCTGGCCGAGCTCGCCGCGTTCCGGGCCCGCCCGGTCACCCTCACCACCGACACCGGGCGCCTCGACCTCGACGCCACCCTCGTCGCCATCGGCAACACCCCGTTCTACGGCGCCGGCATGCGGATCTGCCCGCACGCCGACCCCGCCGACGGGCTCTTCGACATCACCGTCGTCGGCCGCGCCACCCGCGCCGACCTGCTGCGGATCCTGCCCGGCCTGCGCCACGGACGGCACCTGCGCCACCCGGCCGTGCGCACCCTGCGCGCCCGCGAGGTGCGCATCGAGACCACCGGCTGGCCCCTCTGCGCCGACGGCGAGATGCTGCCCGGCGGCGCGGTCACCGCCCGTTGCCACCGCGGCGCGCTCACCATCCTGGGGTGACACCCACCGCATGCGTCCCGGACACCGCATGTGACACCCTGACGAGGTGGCCCCTCGCCCTTCCGTGTCGCCGGCCGAGGCCTACCAGGCTTCCAAGCGCCGCGCCCAGTACCCCCAGCTGACCCGCTTCGCCGACGAGGCGGACTTCGGGTTCGACGACTTCCAGATCCGCGGCTGCCGCGCCCTGGAGGACGGCCACGGCGTGCTCGTGTGCGCGCCCACCGGCGCCGGCAAGACCGTGGTCGGCGAGTTCGCCGTGCACCTCGCGCTCGCCGAGGGCCGCAAGTGCTTCTACACCACGCCCATCAAGGCGCTGTCCAACCAGAAGTACGGCGACCTCGTGCAGCGCTACGGCGCCGACACCGTCGGCCTGCTCACCGGCGACACCGCGATCAACGGCAACGCCCAGATCGTGGTGATGACCACCGAGGTCCTGCGCAACATGCTCTACGCGGGCTCCTCGGCCATCGACGACCTCGGCTACGTGGTGATGGACGAGATCCACTACCTCGCCGACCGGTTCCGCGGCGCGGTGTGGGAAGAGGTCATCCTGCACCTGCCCGAGTACGTGCGGGTCGTCGGCCTGTCCGCCACCGTCAGCAACGCCGAGGAGTTCGGCGAATGGCTGGTCACCGTCCGCGGCGACACCACCGTGGTGGTCGACGAGCACCGGCCCGTGCCGCTGTGGCAGCACATGATGGTCGGCAACCGGCTGCTCGACCTGTTCGCCGACGACGGCTCCGCCGGTGAGCTGCGGATCAACCCGGGGCTGCTGCGGCGCGTCGAGGAGGTCGGGCGCATGCACGCCCCGGCGGCGCTGCGCCGGGGCCGCGGCGGCCGCCAGTACTCGCGCGGCCCCCGGTTCCGGCCGCCGTCGAGGGTGGACATGATCACCCGCTTGGACGCCGCCGGGCTGCTGCCGGCGATCGTGTTCATCTTCTCCCGCGCCGGCTGCGACGCCGCCGTGGGCCAGGTGGTCCGCTCCGGGCTGCGGCTGAACACCCCGGAGGAGGCCGCCGAGGTGCGCC
Organism: Amycolatopsis thermalba; assembly: GCF_023376025.1. Classification (NCBI taxonomy): domain Bacteria; kingdom Bacillati; phylum Actinomycetota; class Actinomycetes; order Pseudonocardiales; family Pseudonocardiaceae; genus Amycolatopsis; species Amycolatopsis thermalba. The sequence continues at coordinate 4,229,862 of NZ_CP091196.1, read as the reverse complement.
GCATCGTCGACACGCGCACCAAGGACCTGCCCGAGGGCGACCTGGGCGTGCTCGGGTACTGGGAGTGGCGCGAGGCGCTGGAGAACGGCATCGCCGGGCACCACGCCGGGCTGCTGCCCGCGTTCAAGGAGACCGTCGAGGAACTGTTCGTGCGCGGCCTGGTCAAGGTCGTGTTCGCCACCGAGACGCTGGCGCTGGGCATCAACATGCCCGCCCGCACCGTCGTGCTCGAACGGCTGGTCAAGTACAACGGCGAGGCCCACGTCGACCTGACCCCGGGCGAGTACACCCAGCTCACCGGCCGCGCCGGGCGCCGCGGCATCGACGTCGAGGGCCACGCGGTCGTGGTGTGGCAGCCGGGCGTGGACCCCAAGGCCGTCGCCGGGCTCGCCTCGACCCGCACCTACCCGCTGCGGTCGTCGTTCCGGCCCGGCTACAACATGGCGATCAACCTGGTCGCCCAGCTCGGCCACGAACAGGCCCGTGAGCTGCTGGAGCAGTCCTTCGCCCAGTTCCAGGCCGACCGGTCCGTGGTGGGCCTGTCCCGGCGCATCGAGAAGAACCGCGAGGCGCTCAAGGGCTACGCCGAGGCCGTCACCGGCGACTTCGACGCGATGCTCGACTACGCCGGGCTGCGCAAGAAGATCTCCGACCGGGAGAAGGCGCTGGCGCGGCAGAACACCGCCGCCCGCCGCGCCGACACCGCGGTCTCGCTGGAGAAGCTGCGCAAGGGCGACGTCATCGCCGTCCCCGCCGGGCGCCGCGCCGGGCTCGCGGTGGTGATCGACCCCGGTCTGGACCCGGTGCGCGAGCCGCGCCCGGTCGTGGTGACCGAGGACCGGTGGTCCGGGCCGCTGTCGCTGTCCGACTTCTCCGCGCCCGTGGAGCCGCTGGGCCGGATCAAGCTGCCCCGGCACGTCGAGCTGCGCTCACCCAAGACCCGCCGGGACATCGCCTCCCACCTGCGCGACTCCGGGATCTCCCTGCCCGGCCGCCAGAAGCGGCGGTCCGGCGCCAACGAGGACGGTGAGCTGGCCGCGCTGCGCCGCGCCCTGCGCGCCCACCCCTGCCACGGGCTGGCCGAACGCGAGGCCAACATCCGCTGGGTCGAGCGCTACCACCGGCTGGCCGCCGAAACCGAGCAGCTGGAACGCCGCGTCGCCGCCACCACCCACTCGCTGGCGCGCGCGTTCGACCGCATCCGGGCGCTGCTGGCCGAACGCGGCTACCTCGCCGAGGACGAAGACCGCGTCACCGAGCACGGCGCCCGCCTGGCCCGCCTCTACAGCGAGTCCGACCTGCTCGCCGCCGAATGCATCCGCCACGGCGTGTGGGAGGGCCTGACCCCGCCCGAGCTGGCCGCGGTCGTGTCCACCCTGGTGTTCGAAGCCCGCCGCGACTCGCCCGGCGAGCCGCGGCTGCCCGCCGGCGGCGTGCCCAAGGCGTGGCAGGAGACCGCCAAGATCTGGACCGACCTCGCCGAGGACGAGCGGCGCCACCGCCTGGACCGCACCCGCGAACCCGACGCCGGGTTCGCCTGGCCGGTGTACCGGTGGGCGCGCGGCGAGTCACTCGAAAAGGTGCTCACCGCCGCCGACGCCAACGGGCAGGAACTGTCCGCCGGGGACTTCGTGCGCTGGTCCCGCCAGGTCGTCGACCTGCTCGACCAGATCAAGACGGTGCTCGGGCGGGCCGACCCGGTCGGTGACGCGGCCGCCCAGGCGGTCAAGGCGCTGCGGCGCGGGGTCGTGGCGGCGGGCGCCGAGTAGCGCGCCCCACCCAGCGTTGTGGTTGGATCGCGCTGAGCGAGGGACGATCAGCGGAGGCACGCAGCATGAGCACGCCCCACGGCGGCACCGGGCCCCAGCAGTGGAGCCAGCAGCCCGGCTACGGACAGCAGCAACCCCAGTACGGGCAGGCGCCGGGGTATCCCCAGCCCCAGCAGCCCCAGCCGCAGCAGCCTCAGTACGGGCAGCAGTACCCGCCGCCGCAGTACGGCGCCCAGCAGTACCCGGCAGCGCAGCAGTACCCCGCGCAAGGCGCCTACGGGCAGCAGCCGAAGAAGAAGGGCGCCAAGGGCCTGCTGATCGGGCTCGGCGCGCTGGTCGTCGTGGTGGCGGCGTTCTGCGTCACCGCGTTCCTGGCGCCCGGGTTCCTCAAGACCACCGTGCTGAGCCAGAGCGCCGTGCAGGACGGCGTCAAGCAGATCCTCACCGGCAACTACCAGCTCACCGACGTCAGCGACGTGCAGTGCCCGGCCGATCAGGAGGTCAGGTCGGGGGCCACGTTCGACTGCGCCGCGGTGGTCAACGGCCAGGGCAAGACCGTCACCGTGACGATCAAGGACGACGCCGCCAACTACGAGGTGGCCTACCCCCGGTAATTGGCTGGCGTGCGGCCGTGCCGTCGGCAACGATCGCGTGGTGAGTGACTACACCGTGCGCACGTTGCGACCCGACGAGCACCGCACCGCCGCCGACCTGTTCCGTCTCACCCTCCACCACGTCCCCGCGACCGACGAGACGTGGCGGCGGTTCACCGAACGCATGCTGCAGCCCGGCCGCACCCTGGGCGCCTTCGACACCGAGCTGATCGGCACCGTCCGCTCGTTCGACGCCGAGATCACCCTGCCCGGCGGCGCCCGCGCCGGGGTCGCCGCGGTCACCGGCGTCGGCGTCCGGCCCGACCGGACCCGCCGCGGGATCCTCACCGAGCTCATGCGCGCCCAGCTCACCGACATCGCCTCGCGCGGCCTGCCCTTCGCCGCGCTGCGCGCCAGCGAAGGCGTCATCTACAACCGCTTCGGCTACGGCGTCACCACACGCAGCCGCAGCTACCGGATCGACCGGCGCCGCGCCGTGCTCCGCGCGGACGTCCCGGCCGCCGGGCAGGTCGAGCTGTGGCCGCTGGACACCGCGCTGGAGCGGCTGCCCGAGCTGTACGCGTCCCTGCCGCACACCCGCCCCGGCATGATGACCCGCCCGCCGTACTGGTGGCCCGGCTGGGAACGGCACGCCCGCGAAGCGACCAGCCCGGTCGTGACGGCCGTGCACCACGGCCCGAACGGCCCGGACGGCTACGTCGTCTACACCGTCGAGCGCAAGAACTGGAACGACCCCGCGGTGCTGGAGGTCCTCAGCCTGCACACCGCGACCGGTGAGGCGTTCAACGGGCTGTGGCGCTACCTGCTGGGCGTCGACCTCGTCGACACGCTGCGCGCCGAGGAACGCCCGGTGGACGAGCCGGCCGAGCTGCTGTTCACCGACCTCCGCGCGGTGCAGGACACCGGCGGCGGGGACGAGCTGTGGCTGCGGCTGGTGGACGTGCCGGCCGCGCTCGGCGCGCGCGAGTACGCCGGTGAGCCGGTCGTGCTGGAGGTGGTCGACCCGGTGCTGGAGACCAACTCCGGGCGCTACCAGGTGTCGCCGGACGGCGTCCGCCGCACCGGCGCGGCGGCGGATCTGCGGCTCGGGGTGGACGCGCTGGCCATGATCTACCTCGGCGCGTGGCGGCCCTCGCTGCTGGCCGCCGCCGGGCGGATCCAGCCGGCGGACCCGGCGGTGCTGTTGCGGGCCGACCGGCTGTTCGCCACATCCGTTCCCGCGTGGTGTGGTACCCACTTCTGACCAGCCTGTCCTGGGGGTGATCGGTACGGTGCGCGACGCGGTCTCCCGGTTCCGAGCCGTGACCGGCTTCCTTCCCCGCCGAGCGCCGGTTCGGCGCCTTCGCCGGCGGGAAAACGGTTTCCGCGGCCGCACCATCTACGGCCGCTTCGGCTACGGCATCGCCAGCCGCGGCCGGACCCTGCGCGTCACCGGCGCGCAGGGTCCGCGCCGACGCCCCTTCCGGTGGTGACGTGCGGCTGATCGGCACCGCCTGATCGGCGAACACCAGGTCGCCGTCCACAGTGGACCGCGCGGGGACGATGGTTTCGTGCTGTTCCGCACCGAGGACGTGCGCCAGCGTCTCCGGGCCGGTGCGCAGGTCCGCGGCCGCGGTGGTGGCCCCGGCCCGGCCGGGGGTGATGCGGTAGCGGCCAGAATCAGCTCCGCGACGCGATGAGCGCCTCGACGCCGTCCAGGATGCGCGCCAGGCCGAACTCGAACGCGTGCGGATCGGCCGGTGCCTGGTAGGCCTCGCCGGCGGCGGAGCCCACCCGGGCGGCCACCGGGAACCGCTCCGGGTCGAAGATCCGCTCCAGCAGCGGCGCGTAGGACTCCCACCACTGGACGTCGTTCTGGCCGCTGCGCCGCGCCGCCTGCTCGGTCTCGATCACCCCGCGCATGGCGGTGTGCACGAACCCCAGCACCAGCGCCAGCACCTGGTCCATCTCGACGTCGGTGAGCCCGGTGCCCTCCAGCGCGCGCAACTCGTAGTCGTACTTGGCGATCACGTTCGGGCCCATCGGCGGACGGGCCGTGGCGACCTGCAGCAGCCACGGATGCCGCCGGTACACCGCCGCGTTCTCGCGCGCGACCTGCTCCAGCCGGCCCCGCCAGCCGCCCGGCACGTCCTCCGGGCGCGCGGTCTCGGCCACCACCGCGTCGACCATCAGGTCCAGCAGCTCGGCCTTGCCGGGCACGTAGGTGTAGAGCGACATCGTGCCGACGCCCAGTTCCTCGGCGACCTTGCGCATCGACAGCGCCGCCAGGCCCGCGGCATCGGCGAGTTCGATCGCGACCCGGGTGACCTCCTCGACGGTGAACCTGGCCTTCGGGCCCCTCGACGGCGGCTCCTGCAGACCCCACAGGAGCTCGAGGCTGCGTTTCGGATCGCCGCTCGCGCTGAACTCGGTCATCTCGGGAGCCATTCTGCCGGTAACGAACTCCGTACGGCGTACGATAGTTTGTCCGTACAGCATACGGAGTTGAAGGAGGCGGGTGTTGACCACCGAAAACGCCGTCGTGGCCGAGGGGCTGCGCAAGCGCTACGGCGACAAGACCGTGCTCGCGGACCTGGACCTGACGGTGCCGGCCGGGACCGTGTTCGGCCTGCTCGGCCCCAACGGCGCGGGCAAGACCACCTGCGTGCGCATCCTGGCCACGCTGCTGCGGCCCGACGCCGGGAAGGTCCTGGTCGCCGGGTTCGACGCCCGGCGCCAGGCCGCGCAGGTCCGCTACCGGATCGGGCTGGTCGGGCAGCACGCCGCGGTGGACGAGGTGCTGTCCGGGCGGCAGAACCTGGAGATGTTCGGCCGGCTCTACCACCTCGGCGCACGCCGGGCGCGGCAGCGGGCCGGGGAGCTGCTGGCCCGGATGGGGCTGGCCGAGGCGGGGGACAAGCCGGTGAAGCAGTACTCCGGCGGCATGCGGCGGCGGCTCGACCTCGCCGCCGGGCTGCTGCGCTCGCCCGAGGTGCTGTTCCTCGACGAGCCGACCACCGGCCTGGACCCGCGTGGCCGCAGCGAGGTGTGGGCCGCGGTGCGGGAGCTGGTCGCCGACGGCACCACGGTCCTGCTCACCACGCAGTACCTGGACGAGGCCGACCAGCTCGCCGGGCGCATCGCCGTGCTCGACCGCGGCGGGATCGTCGACGAGGGCACCCCGGCCGAGCTGAAGTCCCGGCTGGGCGGCGACCGGGTCGAGGTCGTGCTGCGGGACGCCGCCGATCTGCCCGCCGCGGCGGCGCTGGCGAGCCGCGTCACCGGGGCGGAAGCCGACCTGAGCGAGGGTGGCCTGAGCGTGCCGGTGTCCGACCGGGTGCGCGGCCTGACCGGGCTCGCCGCCGCCTACGACGAGGCCGGGATCGGCATCGCCGACCTCACCCTGCGCCGCCCCACGCTGGACGAAGTGTTCCTGAAGCTGACCGCACGCGAGGAGGTGCCGGCATGACCACCCTGCGGTGGACGATCGCCGACGGCTGGACCATGACCCGGCGGGAGCTGGCGCACTGGGCGCGCCAGCCCGCGCCGGTGATCGTCGGGCTGCTGTTCCCGGTCCTGACCCTGGTGATGTTCGGATACCTGTTCGGCGGCGCGATGGCCGCGCCGGGGGACTACCGCGAGTTCCTGGTGCCCGGCATGTTCGCGCTGGCCATGGTGTTCGGCATCGAATCCACCTACACCGCGATCGCCACCGACGTGGCGCGTGGCTCCACCGACCGGTTCCGCTCCCTGCCGATGGCCGCGTCCGCCCCGGTGGCCGGGCGCGCGGTGGCCGACCTGCTCAACTCGGTGGCCGGTCTGGTGGTGCTGGCCGGGTTCGGGTGGCTGACCGGGTGGCGCTGGCACCACGGCCTCGGGGCGGCCCTGGCCGCGTTCGGGCTGCTGGTGCTGCTGCGGTTCGGGATCCTGTGGCTGGGGCTCTACCTCGGGCTGGTCGCGAAAGGCCCGGAGAGCGTGGTCGCGCTGCAGATCCTGGTGTGGCCGCTGGGTTTCCTGTCCAACGTGTTCGTCTCACCCGGCACGATGCCCGGCTGGCTCGGCGCGGTGGCCGACGCCAACCCGCTGTCGGCCACCGCGGCCGCGGTGCGGGAACTGTTCGGCAACCCGGGCTGGCACAGCGGCGGCTGGTTCGCCGAGCACGCCCTGCTGCTGGCCGTGCTGTGGCCGGTGGCGCTGATCGCGGTGTTCCTGCCGCTGTCGGTGCGCCGCTACCGGCGGCTGAGCCGCTAGGCCGGGAAGCCGGGCCGCGCCGCCCGCACCGCGGCGGCGCGGCCCTTGGGCTCCTCGCTCCCGCCGTCCCAACCATTCCTCGCGCGACACGATCTTCGGCAGGTTCAACGGGACCCCCTCGTGGTGGAAGGCCGGCCCCGCCCCAGGCGGGGCCGGCTGGCTTCCGACCCTAGGAGACGACCGGGCCGCCGGTCTTCTCCGTTCTTGCGCTCCTACGCCGCGCGCAGCGCCTCCCGGAAACCGACCTTCGCGCCGGTGCGCAGCACGGCGTTGCGGTAGATCCGCGCCGACAGCCACACCAGCACCGGGATCAGCGCCACGACCAGCCCGACCGACAGGATCGCCTCCCACGGCGCCACCCCGCCCATCGCCAGCCGCATCGGCATCAGCGTCGGCGCGAACACTGGGATCACCGACAGGATCGCGACCAGCCCGCTGCCCGGATCGTTCGGCAGCACCGAGATCCCCACGACGTACCCGGCGATGACGAAGAACAACGCCGGCGTGATCGCGCCACCCACGTCCTCCTGCCGGGACACCAGCGCGCCCAGCCCGGCGAACACGATCGAGTACATCAGGAACCCGAGCAGGTACCACACGATCAGCCACACCACCGTGCCCGCCGCGGCCGACACCGAGATCGTCAGCACCCCGGTGGCCAGCCCGGCGACGATCCCGACCACCCCGATCACCACCATCTGGATCAGCCCCACCGCGCCGATGCCCAGCACCTTGCCGGTCATCAGCTGCCACGGCCGCACCGTCGCCAGCAGCAGCTCGACCACCCGGCTGGTCTTCTCCTCGACCACGCCCTGCGCCACCGACTGCCCGTTGAGCAGCAGCGACAGGTAGATCAGCACCCCGGCGATGATCCCCAGCACCAGCTGCTGCCCGTTGTAGGGGTAGGGCTGTTCCATCGGCCGCACGTCCACCCCGGCACCGGCGACCGCCGCGTTCACCTGCGCCGGATCACCCCCCAGGCCGGTGATCTGCTGGTTGAGGGCCAGCTGGCCGGCCAGCACGTTGAGCGCGGTGCGCAGGTTGCCGTCGAGGTCCTTCTTCACCACGACCTGCACGCGCGAGCCGTCACCGACCAGCAGCGCGTCCAGATCGCCGTCACCGACCTGGGCGCGGCCCGCGGCCTCGTCGGGCACCGTCCGCACGTCGACGGCCTCGCCGACCGCCTGCCCGGCGGCCTGCAGCGGCGCGGCCAGCGCCGACGCCGGCCCGGTCACGCCCACCGTGGCGTCCGCGCCACCACCGCCGATCAGCTTCAGCACCACGGTGAACCCGACGATCACCACCAGCAGCGCCAGCGTGCTCAGCCGGTAGGCCTTCGACCGCAACCGGATGCCGATCTCCCGCGACGCGATGAGCGAGACACCCGCCCAGCCACCCTGGTTCACGCCGCCACCTCCTCGGTCGTGACGACGTCCCGGAACAGCTCGGTCAGCGACTGCCGCCGCCGCGCGAACTCGTGCACCGGCCCGCTCGCCAGCGCCGCGCGCAGCACGGCCTGGTCGTCGGCGCCCTCGGCCAGCTCCAGCTCGGTGCGGCCGTCCGACTGGCCCAGCACCGTCACCCCGGGCAGCCCGTCGGCCCACCCGGGCGGCGCGGCCGGCGCGTCGACCAGCAGCCGCACCACCGAACCGGCCTGCAGCTCGGCCACCGTGCCGCAGGCGACCATCCGGCCGTCCCGCACGATGCCGATCCGGTCGCACAACCGCTCCACCAGGTCCAGCTGGTGGCTGGAGAACACCACCGGCACCCCCTCGGCGGCCTTCTCCCGCAGCACCTGGCTCATCACGTCGACCGCGACCGGGTCCAGCCCGGAGAACGGCTCGTCGAGCACCAGGATCGCCGGGTCGTGCACCAGCGCCGCGGCCAGCTGGACGCGCTGCTGGTTGCCCAGGCTGAGCTTCTGCACCTCGTCGTCGCGGCGGGCGGCCACCCCCAGCCGCTCGGTCCAGGTCTCCACCGACCGGCGCGCCGCCGCGGCCGGCATCCCGTGCAGCCGCGCCAGGTAGACCAGCTGCTCACCGACCTTCATCTTCGGGTAGAGCCCGCGCTCCTCGGGCATGTAACCGATGTGCCGCCGGGTCTCCAGCGTCACCGGCGCGCCGTCCCAGCGCACCTGGCCGTCGTCGGCCGCCAGGACCCCCAGCACGATCCGCATCGTCGTGGTCTTGCCCGCGCCGTTGCTGCCCACGAACCCGAACAGCTCACCGGCGCGCACGTCGAACGTCATGTCCGACAACGCCGTCCGTTCCCCGTACCGCTTCGTCAGGCCGTCGATCTCCAGTTGCCTGTCCGCCACGTCGTCCCCCTTCCGTGCAGCTGAAAAAGTGATATCACTATGCTACATTCGAGCCATCGAGGCAAGGGAGTGAGGGGAGTCCCCATGGAAACGGTCGTGGACATGCCGGCGCCGCGGACGCGGGAACGCCTGGTGCGTGCGGTCAACGGGTTCGTGATGCTGGGCGTCGCGGTGGTCCTGGCGGCCGGCGGGGTGGCGCTGCTGGCCACCAGCGGCGGCTCGGCGGCGATGATCGCCGGCGGAGTGGTCGCCGTGCTCGCCGGGATCGTGCTGGCCGGCGGGCTGACCCCGGTCGCGCCGGGCGAGGCGCGCGTGGTGCAGCTGCTGGGCCGCTACGTCGGCACGCTGCGCACCGCCGGGCTGCAGTGGGTCAACCCGTTCACCCAGCGGCGCAAGGTCTCCACCCGCATCCGCAACCACGAGACCGGGGTCGCCAAGGTCAACGAGGCCGACGGCAACCCGATCGAGATCGCGGCGGTGGTCGTGTGGCAGGTCGCCGACACCGCGCAGGCCGTGTTCGAGGTCGACGACTTCGTCGAGTTCGTCGCCATCCAGAGCGAGACCGCGGTCCGGCACATCGCCAACGCCTACCCCTACGACAACGCCGACACCACCCGGCTGTCGCTGCGGGACAACGGCGACGAGATCACCGAGAAGCTGTCGGCGGAGATCGCCACCCGCGTCGCCTCGGCCGGGGTGAAGATCATCGAATCCCGCATCACCCACCTGGCCTACGCCCCGGAGATCGCCCAGGCGATGCTGCGGCGCCAGCAGGCCGGGGCCGTGGTGGCCGCGCGCCAGCGCATCGTGGAAGGCGCGGTCGGCATGGTGGAGATGGCGCTGGACCGGCTGGCCCGGCACGACGTCGTCGAGCTGGACGAGGAACGCAAGGCCACGATGGTGAGCAACCTGCTCGTGGTGCTCGTCGGCGACCGCGACGCGCAGCCGGTCGTCAACACCGGGACGCTGTACCAGTAGATGCCGGCCGAACGGAAGAAGATCCTGCTGCGGCTCGACCCGGCCGTGCACGACGCGCTGGCGCGCTGGGCGGGTGAAGAGCTGCGCAGCACCAACGCGCAGATCGAGTTCCTGCTGCGCAAGGCCCTCGCGGACGCCGGGCGGCTGCCCCGCGAGGTGGGCCGCATGCGCCCCCGGGGGCGCCCGAAGAAGGGGGACGAGGATGGACACGCCTGACTCGCTGGCCGCGCGGCTCTTCCTGCTGGCCTACGACACGACCAAACAGCGCCTGGTGTCGCGGTCCGAACTGGGCTACGCCCTGCGGGCCGCGGCGCTGGCCGACCTGGTGCTCGGCGGCTACCTCGCCGACCACGGCGGCAAGGCGGCCCCGGCCAGTCCCGCGCCCGGGCTGGACCCGGTGCTCGAACTGGTCCTGCTGGAGATCACCGACAGCCCGCCCCGCTCGTGGCGGCGCTGGGTGTCCCGCCGCGCCAGCCGCATCCTGCCCCTGGTGCGCGAGCACCTGGCGGCCGAGCGGGTGATCAAGGTGGACTCGCGGCGCGTGCTCGGCCTGTTCCCGGTGCACCGGATCACGCTGCGCCGGCCGGCCGAGGCCAAGCGGCTGGCCGAGGAGGTGCGGCGCGCGGTGCGCGGCGGGCAGCCGGCCGCCCGGGTGGACCCGCGGCTGGGCGCGCTCTGCGCCCTGGCCGGCACCGCCGAGCTGCGCACGGTCTTCAGCCGCGGGGAACGGCGCCAGTACAAGGCACGGCTGGCCGAGCTGGGCCGCCCGGTCGAGCCGGTGGTGAAGGCACTGCGCAAGACGCTCCAGGCTCAGCGAGCAGCAGCCTCCTCCGGCAGCTGACCGCGAGTCCCACGCTCGGGCGCGCGAGTCCCACGCTCGGAAGCGTGAGTTCTGCGTTCAGGGCCGCGAGTTTCACGCTGGGCCCGGGGAGGGTGGCCTTCGTCGGCTGCAGCACGGCGCGCGCAGTAGGAGCGTGCCTGCGCCGCCCGGCCGGGCGGCGCCGCCTTTGGCTGCGAGTTCCACGCTCAGGAGCGTGAGTTCCACGCTCGGGAGCGTGAGTTCCACGCTCGGGAGCGTGAGTTCCGCGTTCGGAAGCCCAGGTCCGTGGTCGCGAGCGTGCGGTCCGGTCCAGGCCGCGTGCGGCCGCCACCTCCTGCCCGCCGGGGCCGGGTCAGCGGACGTTCGCGGTGAGGGCCTTGACCAGGCGTGTCGCCGAGCTGCCCAGGTTCCACCGCTGCGCCAGCTCGAGCACCCGGTCCGGATCGGCCGGGGACGCCGGCACCGCGTCGGAGCCCGACACCGACACCGGCGCGTCCGCGGCCACCCGGACCACGGTCGGCGCGACCCGCAGGTACTCCTCGGCCTCGGCGAGCTTCGCCCGCGTCTTCGGCGGCACGTCCTTGCTGCCCTCGGCGGCCGCGGCGATCAGCCCGTCGAGCGAGCCGAACTGCGTGATCAGCTTCGCCGCGGTCTTCTCGCCGATCCCGGCGACACCCGGCAACCCGTCGGACGGGTCGCCGCGCAGCACGGCCATCTCGGCGTAGGCGGCGCCGGCCCCGTCGACCGGCACGCCGTAGCGCTCGGCGATCTCCGCCGGGCCCAGCACCTCCGCCTTGGCCCAGCCCTTGCCCACGTAGATCACCGACGCCGGGGTCGGCTCGGTGCGCACCAGCTGGAACAGGTCCCGGTCCCCGGTGATCACCTCGACCGGATCGTCCTTCTCCCGGGCGGTCAGCGCGCCGATCACGTCGTCAGCCTCGTACCCGGCCGCCTCCGCGGTGGCGAACCCGAACGCCTCCAGCACCTCGAGGATGATCGGCACCTGCGGGGTCAGGGTGTCCGGCACCTCCTCCTCGTTCGCGACGGCGTCGGCCACCCGGTGCGCCTTGTAACTGGGCAGCAGGTCGGTGCGGAACTTCGGCCGCCAGTCCGCGTCCAGGCACGCCACCAGCCGCGAGGGCCGCCGGTCGGTGACGATCCGGGCCAGCGTGTCGGTGAACCCGCGCACCGCGTTGACCGGCGTGCCGTCCGGCGCGGTCATCGACTCGGGCAGCGCGTAGAACGAGCGGAAGTACAGGCTCGCGGAGTCCAGCAGGGCAAGTGTCACGGAGCACAGCCTGCCAGACGCGGTCCGGGCCCGGGCCAGATACGCTGCGTGCATGTCCTCCCGTGCACCCGAGATCCCAGCACTGGCCCCGGAAACCCTGCGCGCCCGGCTCGAGCGGGCCCGCGCGGCCACCGCCGACGCCGGCACCGACGCCCTGCTCATCGCGCCGGGCTCGGACCTGCGGTACCTGATCGGCGAGGCCGGCGGCTCCTTCGAGCGGCTGACGACCCTCGTGGTGCCCGCCGAGGGCACCCCGGCGCTGGTCGTGCCGAAGCTGGAGGCTCCCGGTTACGCGGCGGTGCCCACCGAGGAACTCGGCGTCGAGGTGGTCACCTGGGTCGACGGTGAGGACCCCTACCGGATGGTCGCCGACCGGCTCGGCAAGCCCGGCCGGGTCGCGGTCAGCGACGGGCTGATCGCCCTGCACGTGCTCGCCTTCCGCGCCGCGCTCGGCACGGCTGAGCAGACGCTGGCCGGCCCGGTGATCCGCGAGCTGCGGATGCGCAAGGACGCCGCCGAGATCGACGCGCTGCGCCGCGCCGGCGCCGCGATCGACCGCGTGCACGCCCGCGTCGCCGAGTGGCTGCGTCCCGGCCGCACCGAGGCCGAGGTGGGCGCCGACATCGCCGTCGCGATCGTCGAGGAGGGCCACCTGCACGCCGACTTCGTGATCGTCGGCTCCGGCCCCAACGGCGCCAGCCCGCACCACGACGTGTCCGGCCGGGTCGTCGAGCGCGGCGACGTGGTGGTGGTCGACATCGGCGGCCCGATCCCCGAGGGCTACAACTCCGACTCCACCCGCACCTACGCGATCGGCGAGCCGCGCGACGCCGACGTGGCCGAGACCTACGCGGTCCTGCAGCGCGCGCAGCGGGCGGCAGTCGAGGCGGTGCGGCCCGGCGTGGCCGCGCAGTCGGTCGACGCCGCGGCGCGCCGGATCATCGCCGGCGCCGGGTACGGGGAGTTCTTCATCCACCGCACCGGGCACGGCATCGGCCTCGACGTGCACGAGGAGCCCTACATCGTCGAGGGCAACGACCTGGTCCTGGAGCCGGGCATGGCGTTCAGCGTCGAGCCGGGCATCTACCGGCCGGGCCGGTGGGGCGCCCGCATCGAGGACATCGTGGTGGTCACCGCCGACGGGGCCGAAGCACTCAACCAGCGCCCGCACGAGCTCGTCGTGCTCGACTCGTGAGCGGGCCGCTGGAGCCGCTGGACCAGGCGATCGCGCGGGAGCTGGCCGGCGACGGCCGCTGCTCCTTCACCGACCTGGCCGAGCGGGTGGGGCTGTCGGTGTCGGCGGTGCACCAGCGCGTGCGGCGGCTGGAGCAGCGCGGCGTGATCCAGGGGTACGTGGCGCGGCTGGACAGCGAGCAGATCGGGCTGCCGCTGACCGCGCTGATCTCGCTGACGCCGAACGACCCGGCCGCGCCGGACGACTACCCGCAGCGCATCGAGCACATCCGCGAGATCGAGTCGTGTTACTCGGTGGCCGGCGACGAGTCCTACATCCTGCTGGTGCGCGTGGCCTCGCCGCGGGACCTGGAGGACCTGCTGCGCCGGATCCGCGAGGCGGCGAAGGTGTCCACCCGGACGACGGTGGTGCTGTCCACTCCGTTCGAGGGCCGTCCGCCGACGGTGTGACAACCACCGGGCGAAGGGTACGATAAAAGGTATGGCAACTCGTAAGGTCACGCTCTCGCTGGACACGGCGGCCATCGAGTACGCCGAGCGCGCGGCGAAGGCGCACGGGATCTCCCTGTCGGCGTGGTTGTCCCGCGCCGCCCGGCGGGAGGCGGTCCGCACCGGCTACCGGGCCCCGGCCCGGCCCGACGCGGAGGCACTGGCGGCAGCCGACGAGGCGGAACTGGCCGCGGCGGAGAAGGACCTGGGTGCGTAAAGGCGAGATCTGGGCGTACAAGCCGCCCACCCAGCCGTCCCGGGAACGCACGGTGCTGCTGCTGTCCTCCGACGGCGTCAACGAGTCCGAACGGCCGTGGCTCATCGGCACCGAACTGCTGGAGGAGGACCCGCAGGACATCCTCGGCGTCGCCCTGGACAGCCGGTTCTGGATCTCGACGCTGTTCCTGACCCGCCTCTACCGCGGGTGGCTCGTCGAACGCATCGCCGAGATCGACCAGCAGACGCAGGAGCAGGTCGACATCGCCCTGCGCGCCGCCCTCGACCTCTAACCGGCGGTGACCGTCGCGGCCGGGTGGAGGTTGCCGTCCTGTCCCTTCAGGCACGCCGCCGCCGGGGCGTCGGTCGCCAGAAACTCGGTCAGGCAGCGGCCGAACTGGGCGTGCCCGTTGGCGTTGGGGTGGAACGATTCCTGAATGGCATGGCTCGCCCTGTCGGCGTCGGCCAGGTCGTTGAGCTGCAGCGTCAGCCGGCTGAACCACTCCGTGGAGGGGTCGGCGCCGCCGCTGCACGCCTCGTGGCCGAGCCCGGCGCGGGAGAGGTCCAGGAACCGGACCCCGGCCTGCGCCGCCGCCGAAGCCAGGCCGCGCGAGAGCACCGGCACGCCCTCCTCGACCACCCAGCGCAGGTCCTCGGTGCGGAACGGGCACCCGTTGAGGTTCTGCAGGTTCGCCGGGATCCCCGGGCCGATCGGCGCCGCGTAGGACTGCAGCACCAGCTGGTAGTCCCCGGGCTGGTACCCGGCCCGGGCGAGGACCGTCTTGATGTCGCCCAGCGCCGCGACCACCTTCGGCACCATCGCGTCCACCCGTTGCTGCCAGGTCGGGGCGATCGCGGTGCGGCAGGGCGCGTTGCCGGAGACGAACCACGCCTGGAAGCACTGCGAGATCAGCTGGGAGAAGTGCGGGTCGTCGTTGGCGCCCACGGCCACCACGATCGCCGCGACCCGGTGGGTCTTCACCAGCTCCGCCAGCTGCCCGGCCTGCGAGGGCTCGGTCCACTGCCGGGTGTCGCCGAGCCCGACCTGCGCGGCGGGCGCGCCGGAGCAGGCGAGGTTGACCTTCTCCACGATCCCCGGGATGTCGGTCTTCTCCACCGTCGCGTTGGGGGAGCGGTGGCACCAGTCGCCGTTGGTGCCGTTGGTGTCCGGCGTGTAGTCGCCGGCGCCTTCCCCGGACAGGGTGCTGTCGCCCATCGACACGATCGTCAGCGGGCCGGTGCCGGGCGGGCCGGGGCGGTCGACGGGCCCGGGTGGCGCGCTCGGCCCGGTGAACGCGAACATCCCCACCAGCACCAGGACGAAGAGCAGGACGCCCCCGCCGATCCACCACCGAAACCGTCGCACCGGTGGCAGTTTAGAGAAGCCGGGCCAAAGCCCTTGTGAGCCCGGTGCCCATGATCATTCGCGCCGCCCGCCCCGGGGTTCAGGACGGGTGACGCGCTTGCCAGAACCGCGTGGCGCGGCACATCCTGGACGTTCCGGGCAGGAGGTGGTCGCGCCGTGACCGACGTGCTGTTCCCGCTGCTGTCGGAGTCCGATCCCGACGCCGAGGGCGTGGTGGCGACGTGGTTCGTCCACGACGGCGAACGCGTCGCCGAGGGCGATCTGCTCGCCGAGGTCGCCTTGGACAAGGCCGACGTGGAGATCTCCGCGCCCGCGGCCGGGGTCGTGCGGCTGCTGGCGAAGGAGGGCGACGCGCTGGTGCAGGGCGCGTTGATCGCGCGCGTGGAGTGAGCGGGTTTCCCGCCCCGGCCGGCGGGGAAGACTCCGACGATGCGGTGCAGGTTCTGCGACACCCCGCCGGCGGCCGGTGAGCGCCGCGTGCCCGGTCCGTCCGGGCCGATCTGCGCCCGCTGCGTGGAAACCGGGCTCGGCCTCGTCCGCGACGGCCGCCCGCGCACCAGCCGGGGTGGCACGGAGCTGGACCGGGTCCGGGCCGGGGGAGCGCCGTGCGAATTCTGCGACCGCACGGACCGGCGCACCTTCCTCGGCTTCACCCGCGGCCTGCCGCGCATGCGCTGTGCCCAAACCGGCGCCGTGATCTGCCACGACTGCCTCGACCACAGCGGCAACCTGCTCAACCAGGCGCTGCGGCACGTGTGAGGAACCCGGTCTCGCGGCGGACCATCACCGTGCGCGCGGCCGGCGTGTCGTAACCGAGCGCCGAGGCGACCGCCGTCACGGTCGCGCCGGTCGCGAGGAGCCGGATCGCGTGCAGGACGCAGGCCCGCTGGCACCGCCGCTGGAATTCCCCTCAGGGGCGCGCAGCCGCGGTACTCCGGCTCGATGCCGACGGTGCCGAACAACAGTTCCCCGCAGCAGTGGGAAAACCGCGACGACCCGGCACCGGGCGGGAAACCCCGGCACGGCGGCGGGTTCGAGGTAGAGGCTGCGGGTGCTGACGTATCAGGACCTGGTGCGGCCTCCGCGGCGGGATGAGGACCGGCGGCCCCGGGGGCACGGTCCAGGCACCCTCGCCGCTTTCGACCGGTGATGGTGGTGAACTCCCTGGCCGCCACCGTCGCCCAGGCCCGCGCCGGCCGTGTGCGCCGGGACCGCGTGTGGCCGCTGATCGCGTCCGCGCGCTCGGCGCCGTCGTCGGCTCACTGGCCGCGACCCGCCTGCCCGGAGGGATCCTGCACGCCGCGTTCGTCGCCTACCCGGCAACCACGTTCGTGGACTGCCTCCCGCGGGGCCGGGATCGCCGCGGCCTGTCCGTCTCAGCCCTGCGCCGCCCACCAGGTGCGGCCCTGCTCGGGCAGCGTGGAGATCGGGTCGTAGAACGGGTAGCGGCGGCGCAGCGCCTCGGGGTCGGCGTGTTCGATTCCGGTGCGGTAGTTCTTCGTCCAGTAGGAGATGCCGCGCTCCCGGTCGTACTCGGCGACCTGGTGCACCCACCGCTTCCCGACGTAGGGCACGTCGCACACGATGCGGGGCGTCGCGTATCCCGGCAGGTAGCCCATGATCGCGTGCTGCAGGTCCTGCGCCTCCCACACCGCCAGCCGCCAGTGCTCGGCGTTGGGGATCATGTCGCACAGGTAGAAGTAGTACGGCAGGATGTTCGCCTCACCCTGCAGCGCGAAGCACAGATCGAGCAGCGCCGCCGGGGTCGCGTTCACCCCGCGCATCAGCACCCCCTGGTTGCGCACGTCCCGCACCCCGACCTCCAGCGCGGTCCGCGCCGCCTCGGCCACCAGCGGCGTCACCGATTGGACGTGGTTGACGTGTGTGTGGATCGCCAGGTTCACCCCGCGCCGCCGCGCGGTGCCGGCCACCCGCTCCAGCCCCTCGACGATCTTGGGCTGCAGCCAGTGCTGCGGCATCCCGGCCAGCGCCTTGGTCGCCAGCCGGATGTCGCGCACCGTCTCGATGTCCAGCAGCCGCATCAGGAACGACTCCAGCTGGTGCCACGGCACGTTCGCCACGTCCCCGCCGGAGACCACCACGTCCCGCACCCCGGGGGTGCGGCGCAGGTAGCCGATCATCGCGTCCTGGCGGTCTGCCGGCTTGAGGTCCAGCTTGTGCTTGACCACCTGCTCGGTCGAGTTGCCCACCAGGTCCATCCGGGTGCAGTGGCCGCAGTACTGGGGGCAGGTCGAGATCAGCTCGGCCAGCACCTTGGTGGGGTAGCGGTGGGTCAGGCCCTCCACCACCCACATCTCGGCCTCGTGGAGCGAGTCGCGCGCCGAGTGCGGGTGGCTGGGCCACTCCGGGTCGCGGTCGCTGCGCACCGGCAGCATGTAGCGGCGGATCGGATCGGCGTAGAACGCCTCGGTCGACTCGACCGACATGGTGTTGAGCATCTGCGGCGGCACCAGCATGGACATCGTCGCCAGCTCGCGCTGGTCGGCGGCCAGGTCGTCGTAGAAGCGGTCCGCGACGAGGTCGCCCAGCACCGCCCGCAGCTGCTTGATGTTGCGCACGCAGTGCACCCGCTGCCACTGGGCGTCCCGCCACTGCGCCTCGGTCACCTCGCGCCACCCGGGGAACCGGCGCCAGTCCGGTTCGGTCAGCTCGGTGCGGCGGTAGGCGTAGGGCTGGTCGGCGACATCGGTGGTGTCGGCGGGGGAGACTTCCTGGATCGCAGTCAACTCTGCTCCTCGTCGGCGCTGTGGCGTCAAAACTTCCGGTGAAAGTGACAATACGACGTAAATGCTTTCGTCGCGACCCATCGTGCACACTCGACACCGTGACCGACGACAGCACCACGCTCCTGCTGGGCGGGCGGATCCATTCGCCCAGCAACCCCGACGCCACCGCGATGGCCGTCAAGGACGGCACGATCGTCTGGATCGGCCAGGACGGCCCCGGCCGCGCCCTCCACCCGGACGCCCGCGTGGAAGACCTCGACGGCGCGTTCGTCGCCCCCGGCTTCGTCGACGCCCACGTGCACGCCACCGCCACCGGCCTCCACCTGGCCGGGGTGGACCTCGGCGGGATCACCGACGCCGCCGGGCTGCTGGCCGCGATCCGCGCCGCCGCCCGCCCCGGCGAGGTCCTCATCGCCCACGGCTGGGACGAAACCACCTGGACC
Source organism: Amycolatopsis thermalba (assembly GCF_023376025.1). NCBI lineage: Bacteria > Bacillati > Actinomycetota > Actinomycetes > Pseudonocardiales > Pseudonocardiaceae > Amycolatopsis > Amycolatopsis thermalba. The sequence goes on along the minus strand of NZ_CP091196.1, from coordinate 4,211,391 downwards.
ACGCCCCGGCTGCCCAGCCGCGCCGAGATCGACGAGGCCGCCGGCGGCGTGCCCGTCTACCTCAGCCGCGTCGACGTCCACTCCGCGCTGGTGTCCACTGCGCTGGTCGGACTCGCCCCCACCGCCCGCGACGCCGCCGGCTGGTCCGCCGAGGGACCCCTGACCCGCGACGCGCACCACCACGTCCGCGGCGCGGTGCGCGCCGCGCTCACCCGCGAGCAGCGACGCCGCGCCCAGGAAGCGTTCCTCCGGCTGGCCGCGGCCCGCGGCATCGTCAGCGTCCACGAGTGCGCCGGGCCCGACATCTCCGGCGAGGACGACCTCGCCGACCTCCTCGCCCTGGCCGCCGAACCCGGCCACCCCGAGGTCGTCGGCTACTGGGGCGAACTCGAAGCCGCCGGCACCGCCCGCCGCCTCGGCGCGCGCGGCCTCGCCGGGGACCTGTTCGTCGACGGCGCCCTGGGTTCCCGCACCGCCGCGCTGCACGAGCCCTACCTCGACGAACCCTCCTCCACCGGCGCCCGCTACCTCGACGCCGACGCCATCGCCGCCCACCTGATCGCGTGCACCGAAGCCGGGCTGCAGGCCGGCTTCCACGTCATCGGCGACGCCGGGGTGGCCGAGGTCGTCCGCGGCTTCCAGCTCGCCGAGAAGACCGTCGGCCAGCGGGCCCTGGCCGGCGGCCACCACCGGCTGGAACACCTGGAGATGATCGACGCCGAGCAAGCGAAGGCCCTGGCCGGGTGGGGCGTCACCGGCTCCATGCAGCCCCAGTTCGACGCGCTGTGGGGCGGCCCGGAGGGCATGTACGCCCGGCGGCTGGGCGCCGGGCGGGCCGCGGGCATGAACCCGTTCGCGATGCTCGCCGCCGAAGGGGTCCTGCTCGCCTTCGGCTCCGACTGCCCGGTCACCCCGCTGCAGCCGTGGGAGAGCGTGCGTGCCGCCATCCACCACCGCACACCCGGCTCCGGACTGTCCGCCCGCGCCGCCTTCACCGCCCACACCCGCGGCGGCCACCGCGCGGCCGGCGACACCGACGGCCTCACCGGCAGCCTGGTCCCCGGCGCCCCCGCGCACTACGCCGTCTGGGACGCCGCCGACCTCGTCGTCGCCGCACCCGACTCCCGGGTCCAGCGCTGGTCCACCGACCCGCGCTCCCGCGTGCCCGCGCTGCCGCCGCTCGACCCGGACGCGCCGCTGCCGGCCTGCCTGCGCACCGTCCGCGCGGGCGAGGTTCTCTACGACGCGTTCACCTCCGCGGCCTAGAGTTCAGCACGTGGCAGCACCTGTGGCCGAATCCGCCGGACCGTCGGCACCTCCCCGGAAGAAGCGGGCCTGGCGGCCGTGGCTGCTGCGCCTGGCGCTCGCCGCGGCGTCCGGGTTCGTCTTCTACCTCGCCTTCGCGCCCCGCGACCTGTGGTGGCTCGCGCCGCTCGGGTTCGCCGGGCTCGGCCTGGTGCTGCGGGGACGGCGGTTCTGGGGTGGCCTGGGCTACGGCTTCGTGTTCGGGCTCGGCCTGTACCTGCCGCTGCTGTTCTGGCTGCAGGACTTCCTCGGCCGCGGGTTCGGCCCGGCGCCCTGGGCCGGGCTGTCCGCCGCCCTGGCCGCCTACCTCGGGCTCGCGGCCGCCCTGTGCACCGTCGCCGCTCGGCTGCCCGGCGCGCCGGTGTGGATGGCGGCGGTGATCATCGCCAGCGAGACCCCGCGCAGCTGGTGGCCCTTCGGCGGGTTCCCGTGGGGCCGGGTCGCGTTCAGCCAGCCCGAGGGCGCCTTCACCCCGCTCGCCGCGATCGGCGGCGCGCCACTGACCGGGTTCGCCGTCGTGGTGACCGGCTTCGGCCTCGCCGCGCTGCTCGCGCACGCCGCCCGCCGCGACTGGCGCGCCGCGCGGCTGCCCGTGATCGCCACCGTGGTCCCGGTGATCGCCGGGCTGGCGTTGTGGCCCACGATCGGCACCGGCGCGCAGGCCGGTACCCGCACCGTCGCCACCGTGCAGGGCAACGCGCCCGACGTCGGCATCGACCTGATCAACGAGTCACCGGCCCTGCGCGCCAACCACCTCGCCCAGAGCGAAGTGCTGGCCGCGCGCATCCGCTCCGGCGCCGTGCCCGCGCCGGACCTGATCGTGTGGCCGGAGACCGCCACCGACCTCACCACCACCGACCCCGTGCTCGACCAGGTGGTGCGCGACCTCGGCATCCCCACCCTGATCGGCGCCCGCTACCGCGAACCCGGGCAGCGCACCCAGAACATCGAGTTCGTGTGGGACCCGGTCACCGGCCGCGGCGAGAGCTACAGCAAGCAGGAGCTGGTGCCCTTCGCCGAGTTCGTCCCCGCGCGGTCGATCGCGCGCTGGTTCACCCCGTTCGTCGACGACACCAGCGACATGCGGGCCGGGACCGCGCCCGCGGTGCTCGACATCGCCGGGACCAGGGTGGCCGTGCCGATCTGCTACGAGATCGCCTACGACTACGTCTCCCGCGACGCGGTCAACGACGGCGCCCAGCTGATCGTGCTGCCCACCAACAACGCCTGGTACGGGCACAGCGAGATGACCTACCAGCAGCTGGCGATGGCGCGGCTGCGGGCCGTCGAGCACGGCCGCGCGGTCGTGGTGTCGGCCACCAGCGGGGTCAGCGCCCTGGTCGAGCCGGACGGCACCGTGACGCAGTCGACCAGCCAGTTCACCGCCGCCTCCCTGGTCGGGGAGGTGCCGCTGCGCACACAGGCTACGCTGTCGGATCGACTCGGGGCCTCGACGGAGTACGGGCTGGTCGCAGCGGCGATCGCCGCCATCCTGGCCGGGCTCGTGCTCCGCTTCCGCACCCGGGTCACGAGCACGACGGCGACCAGGGCGGAGTGAGGTTCTCCGCGGGGGAGGAACAAGGGGATGGCGCACGCGCCACGGCCGACGCGACCGATCGATCCGGTGCTGGTGGTGATCCCGACCTACAACGAGCGGGACAACCTGCCGGTCGTCCTGGAGCGGCTGCACCGGGCGCTGCCCGCCGTGCACGCGCTGGTCGTCGACGACGGCAGCCCGGACGGCACCGGCGAGCTCGCCGACAAGATCGCCGCCGGTGACGACCGCGTCCACGTGCTGCACCGCACCGAGAAGGCCGGCCTCGGCGCCGCCTACGTGGCCGGGTTCCGGTGGGGCCTGGAACGCGACTACTGCACGATCGTCGAGATGGACGCCGACGGCTCGCACGCCCCCGAGGACCTGCCCCGGATGCTCGACGCCCTCGGCGACGCCGACCTGGTGCTCGGCTCGCGGTACGTGCCCGGCGGCAGCCTGGTGAACTGGCCCAAGCACCGCGAACTGCTCTCCCGCGCGGCCAACCTCTACTCGCGGCTCGCGCTCGGCGTGCGGATCAAGGACGTGACCGCCGGGTTCCGCGCCTACCGGCGGGAGGTGCTGGAGAAGCTGCCGCTGGAGGAGATCGCCTCGCGCGGCTACTGCTTCCAGATCGACCTCGCGTGGCGCACCGTCCGCACCGGGTTCGACGTGGTCGAGGTGCCGATCACCTTCACCGAGCGCGAGATCGGCCAGTCGAAGATGAGCGGCGCCATCATCCGCGAGGCCCTGCTGCGGGTCGGTCTGTGGGGCGCTCGCCACCGGGCCGAGCAGGTGCGGACGCTGCTGCGCCGCTTCGGCTGAGGACGGCGACCGCGATCAGCGGCACCGCCGACGCACCCTGCATCGCGGCGTACCAGACCGGGCAGACACCCGGGATCAGATCGACCGCGACGATCGCGACCGGCAGGACGGCCACCGTCGCCGGCACGACGCCACTCATCACGCCGTAGATCACCAGGCACTTGTGCACTGTCTCGTTCGTCGTTCCGGCGACGCTATGCGGGCCGCCGTGCCCGGCAGTACCGGTCCAGGCCCACACCCCGGTGGGGCTGGACCCACCGGGGCCGGCACAGGCGAAGGCCCCCGTGGCGGGAGGACACGGGGGCCTTCGGTGTGGTGGGAGAGGCAGGAGCGCTACGCCGACTTGGACGTACGCCGTCCCTTCAGCTCAGCGAGACGCTCGTTCAGCAGTTCCTCGAGCTCGGGAATGCTCCGCCGCTCGAGCAGCATGTCCCAGTGCGTGCGCGGCGGCTTGACCTTCTTCTGCTCGGGCTGCGCGCCATCGACGATCTCGGACTCGCTGCCGTGCAGGCGGCACTCCCACACCGAGGGGATCTCGGCGTCGTCGGAGAAGGGCACCTCGAACTCGTGGTTCTTCGGACACGCGTAACGCACCGTCCGGCGCGGGGCCAGATCGTGATTGCGGTCGGTCTCGTAGCTGACCGCTCCCAGCCGGCTTCCACGGAGAACACGGTCGGCCATGATGACGTCCTTTCAGTCGGCTCCGGGTCTAGAGCCAGGGTGATGCTCACCCTATGCAACGGCTACTGGCAACTGGGAATTCCCACCGCACCATGTCGTTACTCACGATGAGCTGCGTCACCCCTCGGCAACAGCTTCCTCTGTTGAGAGGTGATTCGGCGCGCGACGTGACGCGGATGTGGTGCTCTTCTCGGCATATTCCCCCGTGCGGGGGAGCGGCTGATCCGTTCAGGTCAGTCGTAGCTGACCGTGCCGTGGTGTCGCGGGCCCGAGGTCGCCGAGCCGGAAGTGGCGGCGGCATAATACTTGATAACGCAACGTAGCCACTTCCGTCTCCCAGTGTGGTGAACTTGTGTTTTCAACTACCCCCGGAACGGTGTCGGCGACCACCACCGTGTCCCCCTCCCGGAGGACCTCCCCGTCAGCCACCCGGGCGTTGAACCGCCCCGGCGCGCCGCACCAGCACAGCACCTCCACCTGCACCGGCTGCAGCTCGTCGGCCAGCTCGAACAGCCGCCGCGCGCCCGGGAAGAGCCGGCCGCGGAAGTCGGTGGCGATGCCGAAGCAGTACACGTCCAGGGACACCTCGTCGGCCAGCTCGGCCAGCTGCTCGACCTGCTCGGCGGACAGGAACTGCGCCTCGTCCACGATCAGGTAGTCCAGGTGCCGCCCGGCGACCCACTCGCGGCGGACCAGCTGCCGCAGGTCGGTGTCCGCGCCCACCTCGGTCGCCCCGCGCGTGATCCCGATCCGGCTGCTGATCCGCGGCTCGCCCGAGCGGTCGTGCCGCACCAGCAGCATCCCGCGCCGGCCCTGCCGCGCGTGGTTGTGGTCGATTTGCAGCGCCAGCGTGGACTTGCCGCAGTCCATCGGTCCGTAGCAGAACCGCAGCCTGCCCCGCGCCGGCACGCCCGAGCCGTTGCGCGAGGGCAGCGGGGACAGGGCGTCGGTCGGGTCGGGATCGGAGTCGACAGGGGTGGTCACGACCGACGACCCTATCCAGCCCCGCCGACGGCTCCCTTGATCGGGTGAAAACAGCGGAGCCGCCGCCTCCGGGTGCCGATGACAGGGGAGTGGCGCTAAGGGGAGCACTTTGTCCGGTTTTCCGGGGTGTTCGCAGGTCCGCGCGCGAGGCGGGGGCCGGCCGGCGGGTGGTGCCGGTGATGCTGATGGGCTTGTTGTGACAGTTGTGGTTCCTGATGTCCAAACTTACGGTGGCCGCATGAGAAAGCCCCGGTGGAGACCCCCGGCCCGCGCGAGCGCCGGGCTCGTGCTCGCGGTGCTGCTCGCCCTGGGGGTCCAGGTGGTCACCGCCCCGTCCGCGGCGGCCGACCCGAGCGCGGCGACCTGGCTGAAGCTGCGCATGTGCGAGTCCAGCAACCGCTACTCGGTCAACACCGGCAACGGCTACTACGGCGCCTACCAGTTCGACCTGCCCACCTGGCGCAGCGTCGGCGGCAAGGGCCGCCCCGACCTCGCCACCCCCGCCGAGCAGGACTACCGGGCGCTCTACCTCTACCGCATGCGCGGCTGGCAGCCCTGGGAGTGCGCCGGCATGCTCGGGCTGCGCAACGACAAGGACGCCCGCAGCAAACGCGTCCCCAGCTACGCCGAGAGCGCCTACATCGGCGGCGGCGGAGTCCCCGCCCCGGCGCCGGTGACCAAACCCGCCTGGCCCGGAGTCGTCTACGCCTACGGCGACTGCGCCGACGCCCTCAAGACCTTCCAGCTGCGGATGAACGCCTTCGGCTACGGCTTCACCGGCACCGGCTGCTACTACGACAAGACCCGCGACGCCGTCCTGGACCTGCAACGCGCCAACGGCATCAACGACTCCGGGCGCCTGGGCCCCAAGACGTGGAACGCGGCGTGGGAGGGCAAGCCGCCGCGCTAGGTCGCCGGTGGCCAGGCGCCGCGCTCGGTGAGCACCTCGCGCAGCACGTCCGGCCGGTCGGTGACGATGCCGTGCACACCCAGGTCCAGCAGCCGCTCCATGTGGGCGCGGTTGTTGATCGTCCAGGCGTGCACCTCGGCGCCGGCCCGCTCGGCGCTGCGCACGAACCCGCGGTCGATCACCGTCATCGCGCCCTGCCGGGAGGGCACCTGCGCCATCTCGCCCCGGCACAGGAAGCCCAGCCGCGCCCACGGCAGCCACCCGCTGGCCCACAGCACGGCCGCCGACCGCGGCCCCATCGACGTGATCAGCTTCGGCCCCGCCAGCTTGCGGATCGCGGCCAGCCGGGTGTCGGAGAACGCGGCCGCCGCGACCCGGTCGAACGCGCCCATCCGCTCGATCGTCTTCACGAACGGCACGACCGCCCGGCCGCTCTTGATGTCGATGTTGAACCGGGTCTGGGGGAGTTCCTCCAGCACGTCCTCCAGGCGCGGCACCGGTGTGCGGCCGCCGATCTTGGCCTGCCGCACGGCCTTCCACGTCTGCTTCGCGATCGGGCCGTGCGCGTCGGTCGTGCGGTCCAGCAGCGCGTCGTGGTGGACCACGACCACACCGTCGGCCGTGGCGTGCACGTCGGTCTCGACGTAGGCGTAGCCCTCGGCGGCCGCGCGCTGGAACGCGGGAAGCGAGTTCTCCAGCCCGTCCAGCTCGTCCAGGTGCCAGCCGCGGTGGGCGAACGCGCGGGGCAGGGTGCCGCTCAGGTACGGGTGGTTGATCTGCACCCGACCAGTGTGCGGCATCGGCGTGGCCGAGGCATGAGTGCGGAGTGGCCGGTTAGGGTCTGCTGCGTGAGCGGACAGGTGGACCAGATCGAGGCGGTGGCCCCACGCCGGCGGCGGGCGGGCGCCGTCCTGCACTGCGGATGGTGCGGCAGGCCGATCGAACAGGGCAGCACCGGCCGCCGGCGACGGTACTGCGGGCAGTCCTGCCGGCAACGCGCCTACGAACGCCGGGTCGCGGTCCAGCGCACCGGGCTGCCCGAAGACGCCGTCGTGCTGTCCGACACCGAGCTGACCGCGCTGCAGGACCGCCTGTTCCAGCTGCGCTGCGCCGCCGAGGACGTCGTCACCGCTGCCGACGACGGCGCCGACGCCGGTGAGCTGCGCCGCATGGCCCGCGAACTCGCCGAAACGGCCCGCGACCTGGAACGGCTGCGCTGACCCACCGGGTCGACACCACCGCCGCGGGCCGGGATGATCGTCGGCATGGCGGAGCGGTACGAGTACAAGGTGGTCGAGCTGCGCGAGAAGCTCATCGGCGGCAAGATGTCCGGCGCCCGGCTGGAGAAGGTGCTCAACGACCAGGCCGCCCAGGGCTGGCGCCTCAAGGCCATCACCACGGCGGACGTGAAGGGCCGTCTCGGGCCGGGTGGTGTCGAGGGCATCCTGGTGACCTTCGAACGGCCCGTGAGCTGAACCGCGACGGCCGGTGCGCCGATTCCGCCTCCGCGGCGGCGCCCGGTATGGCACGATTCCGCAGGTGACCAGGAGTACCGGCGAGGCCCAGCGCCTCCGCGACCTCGCGATGCTGCGCCGTGTCAAGGACCGGATCGACCGGGAGTACGCGCAGCCGCTGGACGTCGAGGCGCTCGCCCGCGGCGTGAACGTCTCGGCCGGGCACCTCAGCCGGGAGTTCAAGCGCGCCTACGGCGAATCGCCCTACTCCTACCTCATGACCCGGCGCATCGAACGCGCGATGGCGCTGCTGCGCCGGGGCGACCTGAGCGTCACCGAGGTCTGCTTCGCCGTCGGCTGCTCGTCACTGGGCACCTTCAGCACCCGCTTCACCGAACTGGTCGGCATGCCACCCAGCGCCTACCGCGCCCAGGCCGCCGACGCGACGCTGGGCATGCCCGCGTGCATCGCCAAGCAGGTCACCAGACCGGTCAGGAATCGAGAAGCGCCGCCGGCGGCCCGGAAATAGTGTGGCCGCCATGGACATCAGCATTCACGCCACCTACCTCCCGCACAACGACCGGGACGCCGCCGTCGCCTTCTACCGCGACGTCCTCGGCTTCGAGGTCCGCAACGACGTCGGCTTCAACGGCATGCACTGGATCACCGTGGGCCCGCCCGGCCAGGACGTCTCCATCGTGCTGTACCCGCCGGAGGCCACCCCCGGCATCACCGACGACGAGCGCAACGCCATCTCCGAGATGATGGCCAAGGGCACCTTCGCCAGCATCAACCTCGCCACCAAGGACCTCGACGGCGTCTTCGAACGCCTGCAGGCCCGCGACGCCGAGGTCGTCCAGGAGCCGGTCGACCAGCCCTACGGCGTGCGCGACTGCGCCTTCCGCGACCCCGCGGGCAACATGGTCCGCATCCAGCAGCTGAGCTGACCCCATCGCGTGGCCGGCGACCGCCGGCCACGCCCCACCCTCCCAGGAGACCCCATGACCAAGGCCGCCCGGAAGAACACGCAGGGGCCTGCCACGCACGCCGCCGACAGCCACGACCGCATCCGGGTGCACGGCGCGCGCGAGAACAACCTCAAGGACGTCAGCGTCGAGCTGCCCAAGCGCCGGCTGACCGTGTTCACCGGTGTGTCCGGCTCGGGCAAGAGCTCCCTGGTGTTCGGCACGATCGCCGCCGAATCGCAGCGGCTCATCAACGAGACCTACAGCGCCTTCGTGCAGGGCTTCATGCCGACGCTGTCCAGACCCGAGGTCGACGTGCTCGACGGGCTCACCACCGCGATCATCGTCGACCAGGAGCGGATGGGCGCCAACCCGCGCTCCACCGTGGGCACCGCCACCGACGCCAACGCGATGCTGCGCATCCTGTTCAGCCGTCTTGGCAAGCCGCACATCGGCTCGCCCCAGGCGTTCTCCTTCAACGTCGCCTCGATCAGCGGCGCGGGCGCGGTCACCGTGGAACGCGCCGGGCGGACCGTGAAGGAGCGCCGCAGCTTCAACGTCACCGGCGGCATGTGCCTGCGCTGCGAGGGCATGGGCCGGGTCTCCGACATCGACCTCACCCAGCTCTACGACGACAGCAAGTCCCTCAACGAGGGCGCGCTGACCATCCCCGGCTACAGCATGGACGGCTGGTACGGCCGCATCTTCAGCGGCTGCGGCTTCTTCGACCCGGACAAGCCCATCCGCAAGTACACCAAGCGCGAACTCAACGACCTGCTCTACAAGGAACCGACGAAGATCAAGGTCGACGGCATCAACCTCACCTACGAGGGCCTGATCCCGAAGATCCAGAAGTCGATGCTGTCCAAGGACGCCGAAGCGCTGCAGCCGCACATCCGCGCGTTCGTCGAGCGCGCCGTCACCTTCGCCACCTGCCCGGAGTGCGACGGCACCCGCCTGTCCGCGCAGGCCCGGTCGTCGAAGATCGACGGCCTCAGCATCGCCGACGCGTGCGCCATGCAGATCAGCGACCTCGCCGAGTGGGTCAAGGGCCTGGACGAGCCGTCCGTGGCGCCCCTGCTGGAATCCCTGCGGCACACCCTGGACTCGTTCGTCGAGATCGGGCTCGGCTACCTCAGCCTCGACCGGCCCTCCGGCACCCTCTCCGGCGGCGAGGCGCAGCGCACCAAGATGATCCGCCACCTCGGGTCCTCGCTCACCGACGTCACCTACGTCTTCGACGAGCCGACCATCGGGCTGCACCCGCACGACATCCAGCGCATGAACAACCTGCTGCTGCAGCTGCGCGACAAGGGCAACACGGTGCTGGTGGTCGAGCACAAGCCGGAGGCGATCGCGATCGCCGACCACGTCGTCGACCTCGGCCCGCGCGCCGGCACCGAGGGCGGGGAAGTGGTGTTCGAAGGCACCGTCGAGGGGCTGCGGGCCAGCGGCACGCTCACCGGGCGGCACCTGGACGACCGGGCCGCGCTCAAGCCGTCGGTGCGTGAGCCGTCCGGCAAGCTGGAGGTCCGCGGCGCGAACAAGCACAACCTGCGCGACGTGGACGTGGACATCCCGCTCGGCGTGCTGGTCGTCGTGACCGGCGTGGCCGGGTCGGGGAAGAGTTCGCTGATCCACGGCTCGGTGTCCGGCCGGGACGGGGTCGTGACGGTCGACCAGGGCGCGATCAAGGGGTCGCGGCGCAGCAACCCGGCCACCTACACCGGGCTGCTGGAGCCGATCCGCAAGGCGTTCGCCAAGGCCAACGGCGTCAAGCCCGCGCTGTTCAGCGCGAACTCCGAGGGCGCGTGCCCGGCCTGCAACGGTGCCGGCGTGATCTACACCGACCTCGCGATGATGGCCGGCGTGGCCACCACCTGCGAGGAGTGCGAGGGCAAGCGGTTCCAGGCCGAGGTGCTGGAGTACAAGCTGGGCGGGCGCGACATCAGCGAGGTGCTCGCGATGCCGGTGGCCGAGGCGCTCCCGTTCTTCGCGGACGGCGAGTCGAAGGTGCCGGCGGCCCACAAGATCCTCACCCACCTGGCCGACGTCGGGCTCGGGTACCTGACGCTGGGGCAACCGCTGACGACGCTGTCCGGTGGGGAGCGGCAGCGGCTCAAGCTGGCCACCCACATGGGGGAGAAGGGCGGCGTGTACGTCCTCGACGAGCCGACGACGGGCCTGCACCTGGCCGACGTCGAGCAGCTGCTGGCCCTGCTGGACCGGCTCGTGGACGCCGGCAAGTCGGTCATCGTGATCGAACACCACCAGGCCGTGATGGCCCACGCGGACTGGATCATCGACCTGGGCCCCGGCGCGGGCCACGACGGCGGCTCGATCGTGTTCGAGGGCACGCCGGCGGAGCTGGTCAGCAAGCGATCCACGCTGACCGGTGAGCACCTGGCCGAGTACGTGGGTTCCTGAGCGCGGGGGAGCCGGTGCCGGTTACGGCTTGTAGACGTACGGGGTCGTGGTGCCCAGAGCGGTAAAGCCGAGCCGGTGGAGGATCGGCCGGCTCTCGTCGGAGGCGTCCACCTGCACATAGCGGTAGCCGTGCTGGGCGGCGACCTCGACGCGGTGTGCAACCAACGCCCGGTAGATCCCGCGGCCGCGCCAGGCGGGTACGGTGCCACCGCCCCAGAGGCTGGCGAACTCAGTGCCCGGGTGCAGTTCCAGCCGCGCCCCGCCGACCGGCACGTCGCCGGCCATCGCGACGACCATGCTGACGGTCCCCGGGCTCTCGGCCAGCATGTCGAGCAGGCTCGGCCGTAGCCAGTCCGCGGTCGTCTCGAACGCTTCCTCGTGCGCGGACAGCATGAGCTCCACGTCGGCTGGCGTGGTCACCGGATGCAGCCGGACACCCTCGGGCAGTCCGCCGCCATCGGGCAAGTCGGCGATCCGGGCAATCATCAGGGCCTCTCCGGACCCAGCCTCGAACCCGGCCGCCAGCAGCAGCTCGCCGAGATTGTCCGGCTGGTCGTGCGAGTAGTGCTTCCACTCGAACTCGCGGCCAAGCTCAGCGAAGAACTGCACCTGCTCGGCGATCGCCGACCGCGCCGTGGCCGCGTCCAGGCCGGACCAGACGACTGCGCTCCAGCCGCCCTTAACGCCGACCTGCCGCACCACCTTGCCGACCCGCTCGATCCCGGCGCCGGGTGCGTCCGGGAGGGCATCCCGCCGCATCTGACGGTCGAAGAGAGCGAGTACTTCAGAAGCATCCATCGGGCGCATCCCAGCACGGGCGAGAGGGCTCGCCAAGCGGATTACCACCCACTTGGCGGGGAGCCGCCGCCGCAATGGGACATCACGGTCGAGTCCGGCCGCTTTGCTGTCCGACCTCGCCACCGAACCCGAACCTCACCGCGCTGTGCCCCTCTTTCCGACGTTGTCGCGGTCGCCGATAATGCACATTATGTCAAGTAGCTGCATCAGAGGCGGGCGTCGCCCCACACTCACCACCCTCAACACGCTGCGGCGCAGGCGGAATTTGAGTGCTCTGGTGAGTGCTCATCGCGGACGAATCTGGGTGGCAGACCTCTGGCCGGCCGCCCACGACATCCGATGGGAAGCACTCCACGGCTACACCGCTGGATCGGGGTTCAGCGCTGAGCGGCCAGCACTGCCGCGAGACCCTCTCGCAGGTCCTTGACGAAATACCCGGGCATCTCCAGCGATGGGAAGTGTCCCCCGGTTTCGGGTGCCCTCCATCGGACGATCTGGCGGAACCGCTGCTGCGCCCAGGGGCGCGGGTACTTCTCGATGTCGCGGGGATACACCGTGATCGCGGACGGGACGTCGACCCGCAGGTCGGGGTCCAGCGAGTTGTGGCTTTCGTAGTAGATGCGCGCCGATGACGCGCCGGACCACGTCAGCCAATACAGGGTGACGTTGTCGAGCACGCGGTCCCGGGAAATCGTTTCGAACGGGCTGTCTTCGGTGTCCGACCATTCGGCGAACTTGTCCAGGATCCAGGCAAGGAGCCCGACCGGTGAGTCGACGAGCGAGTAGCCGATCGTCTGCGGCCGGGTCGCCTGCTGCTTCGCGTACGCCGCGTGGTGGTGCCAGAAATGGTGGGTTTCCTCGGTCCACGCGCGCTCGACCGCCGTCAGCCCGTCGGCTGTCAGCCCGGGCGGCGCCTGCGCGGTCGTGGTGTGGATGCCGAGAACGTGCTCCGGGAACCGGCCACCGAGGATCGTGGTGATCACGCCTCCCCAGTCGCCGCCGTGGGCCAGGAACTCGCGGTAGCCGAGCCGTCCCATCAGCTCCGCCCAGGCGGCCGCGATCTTTTCGGTGCCCACCCCGTGGTGGCCGGCTTGTCGCTGTAACCGAACCCCGGCAGCGAGGGCACCACGACGTGGAACGCCGGCGCGTCCGCGTCTTCCGGATCCGCCAGCTCGTCCGCCACGTCGATGAACTCGGCAACGCTGCCCGGCCAGCCGTGCGTCACGATCAGCGGAGTGGCATCCGCCCGCGCGGATCGGCGGTGCAGGAAATGGATTCCCACATCGTCGATCGTCGTGCGGAACTGGCCGATCCGGTTGAGCCGCGCTTCGAACGACCGCCAGTCGTACCCGGTGCGCCAGTAGCCCACGAGCTCGGTGAGGTCGGCGAGCGGAACGCCCTGGTCCCACCGCCGCGGATCGGGCGCGGCCCGGTAGACCGTCTCGGCCTCCGGCAGCCGCGCGGCGGCCAGTCGCGCGCGCAGATCGTCGAGGTCGGCGTCGGGTGCGTGGGCTTCGAATGCTTCTACCTCGGGCATGAGACCTCCTCAGCGTCGTGGAACCGGCTAAGACGGTTCTAACAGGTCTTCGTGCCGGGGGCAACCTGCTAAGGTGGTTCCATGCCGGCTGGGTTCCCTGACTTCCGCCTCGGCCCCGTGCTGGCGACCAGCTTCACGGGAACTCTGTCGGAGCGGCACGGCAAGCCGGTGGAGCGCATTCCCGTCCCGCAACGACTCGTCGATTGGCTGGCGGTGAGCGGCCTCGCCGTGGAGTCCTGCACCACAGCCCAGCTCGAACTCGCCCGGGAACTACGGGAATCGATTCACGCCGCCGCGACAGCGGCCGCGCTCCACGACCCTCTCCCCGCGTCCGCTGTCCGAGTCATCAACGACCGCAGCGCTCAGGGCAGGGCCGCGGCTGTCCTGACGCCCGAGGGCAAGCGGCGATGGCAACTCAGCTCGGCAACCCGCGTGGAAGACGCCCTGGGCGTGATCGCCGCCGACGCGATCAGCATCATCGCCGGCGAACGGGACGGCAGGCTGGCCTTGTGCGCATCGGCGACCTGCCGGGCTGCCTTCTTCGACACCAGCCAGAGCCGCACCCGCAAGTGGTGTGACATGAACACGTGCGGGAATCGCCAGAAGAAGGCGCGCTTCAACGCCGCCCATCGCAAAAGCTCCTAGGCGTACCCGGCGGGCGCAAGCGCGGCCGCCCGTTCTGCCCGGTCCAGGATTCCCAGACGACCGGCCGGGGCGGCTCATGCGCCCGGTTTCGCCCGTGGTCGGGTCACCGTGCCCGTCCGTTGATCAGGGGAAATCCGTCTGCTCGGTCCCCTCCCCCGGCCAACCTGCTCGACGAGATGGCGCGGCTCCGGGCGCGGGCCCGGGCGGACCGGCACGCCTACGTCCCGCCGCTGATCCTGTTCGGCGTGCTCGCGCCGCTGGGGACCGCCGCCCGCCCGCCGCTGTTCGTCGTCGCGGGTGTGTGGTTCGGCGAACCTCGCAGTCGGCGGAGCCCTGTCGCTCCGCTCGAAGCTCGATAGCCGGACCGCGCGCGGCGTCACCACCGCCGCCGCGATGGTCTTCGGCCTCGTCGCGGGGCTGGTCCTGCTCGCGGGCGGCGCGGTCGCGGCGTGGCACGAGCGGCGGGCGCGCGCGTGAGCGAGCACCCCGCGGCGGGCCTGGACGAGACCGTGCACCAGCGGCACCGGCTCGGCATCCTCACGATCGCCGCCGAGGCCGGGCAGGTGGACTTCGGATACCTGCGCCGGACCCTCGCCAGGTGCCGGGAACCTGTCCCGGCACCTGGCGATCCTCGAGGAGGCCGGGGGCTACTCCTCGAGCCGGTTGGTTCCCCCACCTTCGCGGGTCGCCCAGGTGAAGTGCTCGGTGAGGCGCCACCGTCCGTCGGGCAACCGGGTCACCTCGCCCTCCGAGTGGCCGCTGTCGACGGTCCCGTCGGTCTGGATCTGCAGGTAGTGGAAGCGGGCCCGGGCGCCGTCGAGGGTGCCGGCCAGCCAGCCGTCGGCGATCCCGCCGCCGCCGTAGCGCGCGGTGATCGCCTCGCCGTTCTGGTCGAAGCAGAAGACGGTCCCGGGGCCGAGCGCCGAGCTCTCCGCCGTCGCGACGGTGCGCAGCACGACGCCGTCCAGGAAACCGGTGCCGGACAGGCGGTCGAGCAGGTCCCGGACGGGCCCGGCCGCGGCCTCGGGAACCCCGTAGTAGTCGAAGATCCCGCCGCGCTCGCTGTTCTGCCCGCAGATCACGAACAAGCCGCTCCCGGTCGAGGCCTTGACGCGAGAGGACAGCCAGCCCACGAACCCGCTGTCGTCGGCGCCCTTCGGGAGCACGACGCGGAACACCGCGAACCGCTCACCAGCTCCGGCGGCCGGGCACAGGGCGCTGGGGCGGCCTTCGTCGCGGACGAGCGCGATCGCGTCCGCACGGCGGACGGCATCCGCACCTTCGACGAAGGACCAGGCCCCGGGCAGCCAGTCGATCGTGCTCGCGCGGAACACCCGGCGCAGCCGGGCTTCGGTCTGGGCGCCCGTTTCCCGGGAGATCGTCACCATGACCAGAGGCTCGCACGAGCCGAACTAATGAGTCAACCCATTAGTTTGGTACGGTGTCGTCGATGACCGAACCCCTGGCACTGGCCTTCGCCAACACCCGGTCCTCGCCCGGGCGGGACCGGATCGCGACCGTCGAGCGGTTCCGGGCGTGGGCCCGGCCCTGGCCCGCCCTGGCCGCGTGCGTAGCCGCGATGCCGCCGGACGCGCTGCCGGAGGTTCTCGCGCGACGGGACGCCACACAGGTCGTTCTGCACCACCTCGCGGCCGGCGAAGCACCGCCGGCCGGAGAACTGGCGTTCGCCACCGCACCCGGGCTCGCCCGCGCGGAGTTCCGCGTGCGGCCCGCGGCCGGCGGTGTCGCGGTGGACGACGCCGGACCGGAGGCCGTCCCGCAGGTGCTCGGCCGCGCGGTGGTGGACTTCCTGCTCGGCCCGCAGATCGCGCACCTGCGGCGATGCCAGGGCGGTGGCTGTCACAAGGTCTTCGTCTCCGCCCGCGCCGACCGCCGCTGGTGCGACAGCAAAGTCTGCGGCAACCGCGCCCGCGTCGCCGCCCACGCACGCCGCAGCCGTTGAGCTGCCCTGTTCCGGAGGTTCTCGTGTCCCTGCCGTCCGAGCCGGCGATCGTCCTGCTCACCGGGATCCAGGCGGCCGGCAAGTCCACCGTCGCGCAGATGCTCGCCGAGCGGCTTCCCCGGTCGGTGCACGTGCGTGGTGACGGGTTCCGCCGGATGATCGTCAACGGGCGCGCCGACATGAGCCCGGACCCCTCCGCCGAAGCGGCGGTCCGGCAGCTCCGCCTGCGTCACCGCCTCACCGCGGCCACCTGCGACGCCTACTTCGACGCCGGGTTCACGGTCGTCGCGCAGGACGTCGTTCTCGGGGAACACCTCGGCGAGATGGTCGAGCTGATCCGGCGGCGGCCCCTGCTGGTGGTCGTGCTCGCGCCGCGGCCCGAAGCCATCGCCGCCCGCGAGGAGGGGCGCGGCAAGACCGCCTACGACGACTGGGCGATCACCCAGCTCGACGCGGTGCTCCGGCGTGACACGCCCCGCCTCGGACTGTGGCTCGACTCCTCGGACCAGTCCCCCGCCGGCGCGGGCGAGGAAATCCTCGCCCGCGCCTGGACCGAGGCGCGCGTCAGCTCTGCGGCAGGTTCTCCCACAGGCCGATGACGTTGCCCTCGGTGTCGGTGAAGTACGCGTAGCACCCCATGCCCGGGATCTCGGTGCGGCCCACCAGTTTGGCGCCGCCGAGCTGCTCGACCTTCCCCAGCGTCTCGTCGATGCTCGCCACGTCGATGGTGATCACCGGGCTCTTCGGGGCCGACTCCTCGCGCGCGAACATGCCGCCGTTGATGAAGCCGGGTTCGCTCGGCATGCCCTGCTCGGAGGTCGGGCCGGTGGCCACGCTGGTGTAGTTCATGTCCGGCATCTCGGTGACGTTCCAGCCGAACGCCTCGCGGTAGAAGCCGCGCGCGCGTTCGCCGTCGTCGAACGGGATTTCGAAGTGGACGATCCTGCCGCTCATCGCCGTCTCCTGCCATGGCTCGATGGGTCACCGACGCTAGGCCCGGCCACGGGGACGCGGCCAGAGGATTTGGTCCCGCTGTCACCCGGTCAGGTCGTTCTGGTGGCCCGGTCGTGTGTCAACGCCGCCGTGGGCTTCGCGGCGGCCGAGCATGGGAGGCCGGAGCGACGAAAGGACCGTGCGATGGCGACCAAGCTGCAGAGCCGCTGGCGGCGGCTCCTCGACCAGCACCCGGCCTGGGAGGACGCGGACGACCTGGACAACCTCGCGTTCGACCCGCCCCGCGAGTCCCTCACCGACCACAGCGACTGCCCCATCGCGCCCACCTGCGACGGCTGCGGCTCGACGGAGGACCTGCGGGTGGCCACGTCGGTGTTCAGCCGCCCCGACGGCTACGACGTGGCCTGCGCGACCGTGTGCGCGCGCTGCGCCGGGCGGCCGTTCCTGTTCCTGCTGACCGAACGGCAACTGCGCTGCGCGTTCGACGCGCACAGCACGCATCTCCCCCGGCCCTGACCTGCCGGATCTGCCGTGGCCGCAGGAGGACCGGGCTGCTGCTCCGCACGTGAGTCCTCAGACGTCTGCAGTGCTACCGTGCGCCCATGACGGAGCTGCGCCGTGGACCGGTCGTGCCCCAGGTCGCGAGCCTGCTGCGGCAGCGGCTCCGGCGCGGTGACTGGCGGCCCGGCGACCGGCTGCCCAACGAGGTCCAGCTCGCCGCGGAGTTCGGGGTCGGGCGCTCGTCGGTGCGGGAGGCGGTTCGCCTGCTGGTCCAGGACGGGCTCCTGGACGTCCGGCACGGCTCCGGCACGTTCGTCGCCGCCGGGACGGCCGACACCGGCGACGTGCGGCGGCTGGTGCGGCGCGCGCGGGTGCTCGAGGTGTACGAGGTCCGCCGTGCGCTCGAGGTCGAGGCGGCGCGGCTCGCCGCACGGCGGGTCCGGCCCGAGGACGTCGAGCGTCTGCGCGCCGGCCTGCGGAAACGGCAGGACGAGCGTGGCGCGGACCCGGCGGTGTTCGTCGACGCCGATCTCGCCTTCCACCGCGGCGTGGTGGAGCTGTCCGGCAACGCGCTGTTGCTCAGCCTGTTCACGGCCGCGGAGCCGGTGCTGCGCGAGATCCTGACCGACCTGGTTCGCCACGAGACGCAGCTGCCGGACTCCTCCGCCGCCCACGCCGACCTCCTGGACGCCCTCGAACGCGGCGACGCGGACGCGGCCGTCGCCGCCACGGTCGCCAACCTCGAACCCGTGCTCCGCGGCCTCCGCTCAGCTCCCGCCTAGCCCCCGCCCCCGGCGGGCCACGAGCGCCGTGGCGTCCAGCTCGTCGGAGGTCGCCACACGCGGGACCAGTCCGGCGCCGGTGGCGGCGCGGACCAGTGCCGGCGCCTGGCGTTCGCTCGTTTCGATCAGGAGGTGCCCGCCCGGCGCGAGCCAGGCCGGGGCACCGGCTATGACGCGGCGGGCGATGTCCAGGCCGTCGGCGCCGCCGTCGAGTGCCAGCTGGGGTTCGTGCAGGCGTGCTTCCGGCGGCATCAGCGCGACAGCTTCGGTGGGTACGTACGGCACGTTCACGACCAGCAGGTCCACCCGCCCGCGCAGCCCGTCCGGCAGCGCGGCGTACAGGTCGCCTGCGAACACCGCACCGGGCACGTTCCGGCGCGCGCACCGCACCGCGGCCGGGTCGAGGTCGGCGGCGTACAGCTCGGCGAGGTCGAGTTCCGCGGCCAGCGCGGCGCCCAGCGCGCCGGAGCCGCAGCACAGGTCGACGGCCACCGGACGCGCCGGGGCGAGCCGGACCGCCTCCTCGACCAGCAGCTCGGTGCGCCGCCGGGGCACGAACACGCCCGGTTCGACGTGGATGCGCAGGCCGCGGAACCCGGCCCAGCCGAGGACCTGTTCGAGCGGTTCGCCGGCGATCCGGCGGGCGGTCAGGGTCTCCAGCTCGGCCGGGGTGGCCGCGGCGGCCAGCAGCAGCCGGGCCTCGTCTTCGGCGAAGACGCAGCCGGCGGCGCGCAGGCGGCCGGCGACGACGGTTTCGGAATCGACGGACACGAAAGAGCGCCTTTCACGGGGGAAACGGGCGCTCGCGGCTCACTCGTCGCCGGAGGCGAGCACCCGGGTTGGCGGAACGGAAACGGGTCTCACCTCCTCGGTCGGTCGTGGTGATCACCCTAGCGGAGGCGGCGGGGTACAGCACCGCGGCCGCTCTCGCGCCGGCACGGAACGGTCGGCGCGTCTGAGTAAGATCATCGCGCGTGGACGAGAATGCGCGCCTGAACGTCGTCGTTTTCCAGGTGAACGGCGACGAGGACGATCTGTTGCGGGCAGCGGCGCCGGCCCAGGCCGAGGACGCCATCCGGCAGGCCTGGCGCCAAGTCCAGCGGGAGCGGCAGGTCCAGCCGCCCGACATCACCCGCGTGCACAGCGTCTGGCAGCCCTCGCGGGTGGACCGGATCTTCCTCGCCGCGACGTTTCGCGGTGCCGAGATCACGCACGACTTCGACCGCCCCGCCGACGGCGACTGGGACACAGCCTTCGAAGCCGCCCGCGAGGAGAACACGAAGGTGCAGCTCGAGAGCCTGCGCGACGCGTTCGTGCGGGCCGAATCCGAGGGGGAATGGCTGCCCATCCTCCACACCTACGACGGTCCGCTGAAGCTCTACTACTCGCTGCCGCTGGTGGACGACCGGCTGCACCTCGGCTTCGCCAGGGCGACCGCCACGCCCGAGGGCCGGGTCGGCATGTCCCACCTGCTGAGGAACCAAGCCGATGCCTTGAGCGAGGACGAGTTCCACGAGCTGATCGACGAAGCGGTCGGCAACCTCCGGCGCGGGCTCATCGTCAAGGTCGCCCCGGACCCGGACAAGGGCCCCCTGGTCATCCTGGAGCGCGGCGACAACAGCCTGTGCGCCGCGTCCGCGGTCGTGATGGACGACTTCGCCGAGACTATCGGCGCGCACGTCGGCGAGGACCAGCTGCTGGCGGCGCTGGTCAGCCCGGACCACATCTACGTCGCCGGTGTGAGCTCCGGCTGGGCTCCGGAGCTCACCGAGTGGGTGCGCACCTCGCCCGACACGAGCGGCGACCTGGTGCCCACCCTCCTGCGGGTGGACAGCCACGGCATCCGGGAGATCATCGCCGAGCGGCCGACCGGCCGGGTCCCCGCGAGCACTTCCGTGTGATCCGGCGGGTGAGCCTGCCAGCCGGCCGAGGCCGCGGTGCGGACGACCTCACGCCGGGCGGCGGATCTCCGGCCGGTCGATGATCCGCAGCCAGGTGCCGTCCGGCTGCCGCCGCGCGACCTGCACCCGTCCCCCGGTGTCGTCGGCCGGCTTGGTCGAGCACAGCGCCAGGTCGCCGTAGTAGACGGTCGGCATCGGTTCCTCGACCTGGAACTCACCGCCCTGCTCCACCAGGCGCTCCAGCACCTCCCGGATCGCGTCGCGGCCGACCGTCTGCGAGCCGGGCGGGAACGCCAGCACCGCGTCCTCGGCGTACAGCTCGGCCAGCGCCTTCGCGTCCCGCGCGTTGGCGCGCTCCACGAACATCACGGCCAGATCCTCCGGCCTCCGGGCCTTGTCGATCATGTTTCGCTCCCTTCCTCTCCACCCAGCCTCTCGCCGCACGAGCCAGAAGTCCAAGAGCTGGTAGGTCTCGCTACTAGAATCAGCGGTTATGGAACTGCGGCAGCTCGAGTACTTCGTGACGGTCGCCGAGGAGGGCAACTTCACCCGCGCCGCCGAACGCGTGCACGTGGCCCAGCCCGGCGTGTCGGCGCAGGTCCGGCGCCTGGAGCGGGAGCTGGGGCACGAGCTGCTGGACCGCTCCGGCCGCACGGTCCGGCTCACCGAGGTCGGCGCCGCGGTCCTGCCCTACGCCCGCGCGGCGCTGACCGCCGTCGCCGGGGCGCGGCTGGTCGCCGACGAGTTCCGCGGCCTGGTCCGGGGCAAGATCGCCTTCGGGATGGTCACCTCGCACAGCTTCGACGTGCCCGGCCTGCTGGCCGCATTCCACGACGAGCACCCCGGTGTGGAGATCACGCTCGTCGAAGGCCGCTCCGAGCAGCTGGCCGAGGACATCCGCGGCGGGCGCCTGGACGCGGGGATCGTCAGCCTCGCCACCGACGAACGACCACCCGGCCTGGACGTCCTGGTCCTCACCGAGCAGGCCATCACCGCGGCGGTCGGCCTGGACGACGAGTGGGCCGGCCGAGCCGAGGTCCCGCTGGCGCACCTGCGGGACCGGCCGCTGATCAGCCTGCCCGCCGGCACCGGCCTGCGCGCCCGCCTCGACGAGGCCTGCGCCGCGCGGGGCCTCACCCCGCGGATCGGGTTCGAGGCCGGGCACCCCGCGGTGCTGGCCGACCTCGCCGCGCGCGGGCTGGGCGTGGCGATCCTGCCGGAGTCGGTGGCCACGACCCGGCCCGACCTGCACGCGATCACGATCACCGATCCCCCGCTGCGCGGCTGCCTGGTCCTCGCCTGGCGGGCGGCGGGCCCGGTGAGCCCGGCGGCGCGGGTGTTCCTCGGCCGCGCCCGCGCCGCACTGCGCTGAGTACCCGCCCGATGCCGGAAAAGGATTCGCCCGGGCTGGCTAGGGTGAGGACCATGCCCGCCGAGCAGCCCGCCGCCTGGCGGCCGAGCGACACCGAGCTCTTCACCACCCACGGCGACGCGTTCGTGCCGCACCGGCGCGAGCAGATCGCGGTCGTCTGCGACCTCCTCGCCGGCATCCCGGAACCGCGCGTGCTCGACCTGTGCTGCGGTGAGGGCCTGCTCTCCGCGGAGTACTTGCGCCGCGACACCCGGGCCCGCGTCATCCTGCTCGACGGCTCACCCGAGATGCTGGACAAGGCGGCTGCCCGCCTCGCGCCGTTCCCGGGCCGGTGGGAACGGGTGCGGGCGGACATCCACGACCGGGACTGGCGGCGCGGCGCGTTCGGTGGCGTGATGACCTCGCTCGCCGTGCACCACCTCGACGGCGCCGGCAAGCGCGAGCTCTACCGCGACCTGCACGGCATGCTCGTGCCCGGCGGGGTGTTCGTCATGGCCGACCTGGTCGAACCCGCGGGCGCCCGGGCCCGCGCGGTGGCCGCCGAGCACTGGGACCGCGCCGTGCGCGACGCGGGCGGCGACGAAGCCGCCCGGGCGTTCGAGCGCGCGGAGTGGAACTACTACCGCCTGCCCGGCCCCGACCCGCTCGACACGCCCTCCTCGGTCGCCGAGCACCTGACCTGGCTCGCCGACGCCGGGTTCGCCGACGCCGACGTGGTCTGGCTGCACGCCGGCCACGCGATCTTCACCGCCACCCGCCCCTGAGAGGAACCTCCATGTTCACCGGCCTGTCCGCCTTCCCGCTCACCCCGATCACCGGCACCGGCCTCGACACCGCCGCCTACGCCCGGCTGGTCGAGCGCCTCGCCGCGGCCGGGGTCGACTCGATCGGCGCGCTCGGCTCCACCGGCTCCTACGCCTACCTGACCCGCGACCAGCGCGCCGAGGCGGCCAAGATCGCCGTCGGCGCGGCGGCGGGCACCCCGGTGATGGTCGGCATCGGCGCGCTGACCACGAGCGAGGTCCTCGCGCTGGCCGAGGACGCCCAGAACGCCGGCGCGGCCGCGGTGCTGCTCGCCCCGGTCAGCTACCAGCCCCTCACCGACGACGAGGTGTTCGGCCTCTACGAAGACGTCACCCGCGAACTGTCGGTCCCGCTGTGCGTCTACGACAACCCGCGCACCACGCACTTCCAGTTCAGCGACGAGCTGCACGGCCGCATCGCCGGACTGCCCGGCGTGGGCTCCATCAAGATCCCCGGCGTGCCCGCCGGCGCCAAGGCCCGGGTGGACGCCCTGCGCGCCCGCATCCCGGACACCGTCACGATCGGGATCAGCGGCGACCCGTTCGCCGCCGCCGGACTCGCCGCCGGCTGCGACGCCTGGTACTCGGCCCTCGCCGGCACGTTCCCGGACGCCGCCCAGGCGATCATGCGCGATCCCGCCGAGTCGGAGCGCCTGCGACCGCTGTGGGACCTGTTCGCCCGCCACGGCGGCATCCGCGTCCTCGCCGCCGCGGCCACCCACCTCGGCCTGACCGGCGATCGCGTCCTGCCCCGCCCGCTGCGCGAACTCGACGGCCCGGCGCGGGAGGAGGTCATCGCCACGCTGGCGGCGCTCAGCCTGTAGCCCGCCGCGCCCGCAGGACGGTGTCCCGCGTGTACCGGCCGGGTGTGGCGCGCGGCCGGATCTCGTCGACCAGCACGGTCCACTCCGCGGCGAGCAGCGCGGCGATGTCGGCCGGGTGGTAGTAGTCGGCCGGGTCGAACCCCTCGCGCGCGGTCAGCTCGGCGGGATCGTGACTGGTCACCAGCAACGTGCCCCCGGGCGCGACCGCGGCGAGCAGTCCGCGCAGCACGCCGGGGTCGGCCTTGGGCAGCGGGACGTAGTGCGCCGACACCAGGTCGAAGCAGCCCGCGGGTGGCGCCATGGCCGTCAGGTCGGCGTGCATCCACGCCACGCGCCCGGTGTCGTCCGCCGCGGCCGCCCGTTCCAGCGCGACGCGGGAGGCGTCGACCGCGGTGACGTGCCAGCCCCGCCGCGCCAGCCACAACGCGTCGGCCCCTTCCCCGCAGCCCGCGTCCAGCGCCTGCCCCGGCGCCAGTCCGGCGGCTTCGGCGACCAGCACCTCGTTGGGTTCGCCGCTGAACACCCGCTCGCGGCTGCGGTACATCTCGTCCCAGTCCATGACCACCACGGTGCCCCGCACGCCCGCCGGCTGACAAAGTTCTTTGCGGAATCGGCAAAGCCGCGGGCACAGTGGAGAGATGAGCGAGGAGTTCGACGCCGTGCTCGGCGCCGTCGGCCCGCGGCTGCGTGAGCTGCGCCGGCGCCGCGGCACCACCCTGACCGCCCTGTCGGAGGCCACCGGCATCCCGGTCAGCACCCTGTCCCGCCTGGAATCCGGGCAGCGCGCCCCGAGCCTGAAACTGCTGCTGCCGCTGGCCAAGGCCCACCAGGTGCCGCTCGACGACCTCGTCGGCGCGCCCGCCACCGGCGACCCGCGCGTCTACCCGCGGCCCCGGACCCACCACGGCATGACCGTCATCCCGCTCACCCGCAAACCCGGCGGGCTGCAGGCCTTCAAACAGATCCTCCCGGCCGGGCCGTCCGGGCTCGACCCCGATCCGCGCTCGCACGAGGGCTACCACTGGCTCTACGTCCTCGACGGACGGCTCCGGCTCGTCCTCGGCGACCAGGACCTCGTCCTGTCCGCCGGCGAGGTCGCCGAGTTCGACACCCACCTGCCGCACTGGTTCGGCAACGCCGACACCGGCCCGGTCGAGTTCCTGAGCATCCTCGGCCCGCAGGGCGAACGCTTCCACATCCGGGCCCGCTACCGGCCCTCCTGACCCTCCGGCGGGTTGCGCCGCACCCGGCGGCTGCGCCACTTGCTCGCCAGGCGGGAGTGCGGCTGCCACTCCAGCCCGTTGGGCAGGTTCCACCCGAACTTCACGGCCGCCAGCCGGAACGACAACGCCCCGACCACCCCGGCCACGACACCCACCAGCGGGGCGCCCAGGTAGTGGCAGATCACCATCGTGGCCGCGACGGCCGCGGCGACCGTGCCGTAGAGCGCGTTGCCGCCGAACACCGCGGGCACGCGCCGCAGCATGATGTCCCGCAGCGCGCCGCCCCCGACCGCGGTGGCCGTGCCCAGCAGGATCGCCGGCAGCCAGCCCAGCCCGGCGGCCAGCGTCTTCTGCGCCCCGGTGACCGCCCAGAACCCGATCACCGCCGCGTCCAGAGCCGTGAACAGCTTGTCCCACGCGCTCTCGCTGATCGAGATCACGAACGACAGCAGCGCACCGGCCAGCGCGGTCGGCAGGTAGGCGTAGTCGGTCAGCGCGACCGGCGTGCCGTGCTGCAGCAGCGTGTCCCGGATGACCCCGCCGCCGAGCCCGGACACGCTGCCCACCACCAGGAACCCGAACAGGTCCAGCCGCTCGCTCCGCGCGATCGCGCCGCCGAGGATCGCGCAGGCGAACACGCCGGCCAGATCGAGGTAACGCGTGACGTGGTTGATCGCCTCGACCGCCGTTCCACCCGCCATACCGGGCACCCTAGTCCGCAGTGGACGGACGATCAGGACACGGCGAGGCACTCCGCGCAGCGCGGCACCCGCTCGCCTCCGGGCACGTGCTCGATCGCCGTCCAGATGCGCCGCCGCTCACCACACCGCGCGATCCGGTAGCCCAGGTAGGGCTGCTCGTCGGCGAACAGGTGGGCCCGCCGCTCGTCGGCGAACGGGGCCGGCACGTCCGGCACGAACCACGGGAGCGCCTCGAACAGGCTGAGCTGGTCCTTCGCCTTCACCGTGGCTCCTCCACGCGTCGTGCTCCTGCGTGGACGGTACCCGCGGGGTCCGACGAGGATGCGCAGCCGGCCCCTCACTTCCCGGCGGATGCGCGGGGCGTGAGACCGAGCGCGGTGACGGCACCGAGGGCCGTGGCACCGGCGATGAACCACCACGCCGCCCGGAAGCCCGCGCCCGACCCGGCGTCGAGCGTGCCGAGCGCGGCGACCAGGACGGCCACCCCGAGCACGTACCCGAGCTGGCGGCCGGTGTTGACCACGGCGCTGCCGGTCGCCGCCCGGGCGGGTGGGAGGCCCGCCGTCGCGGCGGCGAGCATGCTGGGCAGCGCGAGCCCGATGCCGATGCCGGTCACGATCCAGCCGGGCAGGATGTCCGTCCCGAACCGCGCCTGCGCGGAGGCGTTGCACGCCAGCATCACCGCGCCCACGCAGAACACCAGGTTGCCCACGGCCACGAGCCGGCCCACCGACAGGTACCGGACCAGCCGCTGGCCGACGACGGCGAAGATCGGGACCATCAGCGGCCCCGGCAGGATCGCGACACCGGTGGCGATGGCGCTGTACCCGGCGACGTTCTCCAGCCACAGCACGACGCTGGGGAACAGCGCCCCGAACGCCGTGCAGAACACCAGCACCGTGACGTTCGCCCAGGCGAAGGCCGGCACCCGGAACAGGGCCGGATCCACGACCGGCGCCGGATGCCGCAGCACGCGCGCGACCAGGAACGCGATGCCGAGCACCCCGGCGCCGAACGCGGCCAGCGTCGCCGCCCCGGCCCAGCCCCACTCGTCGCCCTTCACCAGCCCGAGCGCGACCGCGAGCACGACGGCGCCGAGCGGGTCGGGCAGCCGGGTGATCGAGTCGTCGCGGGACTCGGGCACCAGCCGCAGCGCCCCGGCGAAGGCCACCACACCGACCGGCAGGTTGATCAGGAACACCCAGTGCCAGGACAGCTCGACCAGCGCCCCGCCGGCGACCGGGCCGAGCGCGGCGGCGAACGAGCTGGTGGTCGCCCAGATCTTCACCGCGCCCGCGCGCCGCTCGGCGGGCAGGGCGGTGAGCAGGAGCCCGAGGCTGGTCGGCGTCAGCACCGTGGCCCCGGGGGCCTGCAGCACCCGGAACGCGACCAGCCACCAGAGCCCGGGCGCAGCCCACGCTGGCGAGGGTGAAGACGGTGAGCCCGACGAGGAAACCCGCCTTGCGGCCGTGCCGGTCCGCCAGCCGCCCGGCCGGGATCAGCAGCGCCGCGTAGACGATCGTGTAGCCGTTGAGCACCCAGCTCAGGTCCGCCGGCGACGAGCCGTCGAAGCTCGCGCCGATGTCGGTGAAGGCCACGTTGACCACGAAGACATCGAGCATGGCCGTGAACGCGGCCGAGCGAGCCCGCCGTGATGGAAGGTCCGCTCGCGGACCTCAGCTCGTGGAAGACCGACCACTGTTCGCTGGTCAAGGCCCTGGAGATCGTCGGCACGAAGTCGGCGCTGCTGATCCTGCGCGAGGCGTTCTACGGCACCACCCGGTTCAGTGCCTTCGCCTCCCGGGTCGGGATCACCGAGACGGCCGCGGCCCGGCAGCTGCGGCACCTCACCGAGGCCGGCCTGCTCCACAAGCAGCCCTACCGGGACGTGGGCGGCCGCACGCGCGACGAATACGTGCTCACCGACATGGGCCGCGACCTGCTCCCGGTCGTGCTCGGCCTGATGCAGTGGGCGGACAAGTACCTCCAGGACGGCGGGCCCCCGCTGCTCTACGTCGACCACGACACCGGGGCCCCGGCCCGGGTCGGCCTGCGCACCGACGAGGGGCACCCGGTCGAGCTGGACCAACTGGGCGTCCGGCTCAACCCCGCCTGGCGGCGGCCCCGGCCGGGCAGCTGATCCGCCGGCTCGGCGCCGGCTAGGACAACGCCGTCGCCGCCGCGTTGCGGATGTGGTCACGCCACAGGGCGCTCGCCCCATCGGCGTCCCGCGCCGCGATGCGCTCCACGACCTCTTCGATCTCGGCGATGCTGGACCGCGGACGCCCCTGGTGGGCCAGGGACCGCGCACGCAGCTGCGCCAGGCGGCCGTGCAACAGCCGCGCCTGGGCGTGCAGCACGTCATTGCCCGCGCCCGAGTACAGCACGTCGTAGAACTTGTTCTTCGTGCTGAGCATGCGGGTCACCCGGCCGGACTCGTGCGCCGCCTTGACCTTCGCGAACGCCTCACGCAGGCGGGTCATCACGTCGTCGTCGGCCCGTTCCACGAACAGCCGCACGGCGAAGCACTCGAGCGCCTCACGCACCTCGTAGATCGCCCTGGCCTCGTCGTCGCTCAGCTGCGCGACGGTCGGGCCCTTGTGCGGCGGGATGACCAGGAACCCCTCGGCCTCCAGCTGGCGGCAGGCCTCGCGGATGGTGTTGCGCGAGACGTCGAGCCGTTCGCACAGCTCGCGTTCGACCAGCCGCTGCCCGGGTTTGAGCACACCACTGACGATGTCGGCGCGGATGGCCTCGACCGCCTGGGTGCGGACCGGCGCCGCGGCATGGACCACCTTCACGCCCGCCAGCCTAACGATTGCCCGATTGTAGGTCAAACTCTTCCGATCTACTGTGACCAAAGAAGCAGGTCATAGACTTGTATTTGACCGATTGTGGGACAATCATCTAGCGTCCTGGTCACCCGAAGACGACCAGAAAGGCGCATCCATGCCCCCGTCATCGCCGGACACCTCCGCCGAAGGTGTCACCCGCTACGGCCTGTTCATCGGCAACCAGCAGATCGCCCCGATCGACGGCGAGTACCTCGACGTCGTCAACCCGGCGACCGGCCGCGTGTGGGCCCAGGTGCCCGACGCCTCGGCCAAGGACGTCGACGCCGCGGTGGACAGCGCGCGCCGCGCCTTCGACGACGGCGACTGGCCCGCCTGGCGCGCGGCCGACCGGGCGAAGTTCCTCATCCGGTTCGGCGAGGCGATCGCGGACAACGCCGAGGAGATCGCCCAGCTGCAGGTCAACGAGAACGGCAAGCTGATCCGCGAGATGGCCGGCCAGGCCAAGCTGATGCCCGAGTACTTCAACTACTACGCCGGCCTGGCGCAGATGCCGACCGGCAGCACCAACCCGCTGCACGTGCGGCAGATGATCAACTACACGGTGCGCGAGCCGCTCGGCGTGGTCGCCGCCATCACGCCGTGGAACTCGCCGTTGCTGCTGCTGGTGTGGAAGCTCGGCCCGGCGCTGGCCGCGGGCAACACCGTGATCGCCAAACCGTCCGAGGTCACCCCGGTGTCGGCCATCCGCTTCGCCGAGCTCGCCGCCGAGGCCGGTCTGCCCCCGGGCGTGTTCAACGTCGTCACCGGCCTGGGGCACCCGTCGGGCACCACGCTGACCGGGCACCCCGGCGTGGACAAGATCGCGTTCACCGGCTCGACCGCCACCGGACAGGCCATCGCGTCCCAGGCCGGCAAGACGCTCAAGCGCGTGTCGCTGGAGCTGGGCGGCAAGTCACCCAACATCGTCTTCGACGACGCCGACCTCGACAGCGCGCTCAACGGCCTGGTCGCCGGGATCTTCGGCGCCAGCGGCCAGACCTGCATGGCGGGATCGCGCATCCTGGCGCAGGACAGCGTCTACGACCGCGTCGCCGAGGAGTTGGCGCGCCGCGCCGAGGCGATCCGGGTGGGCGACCCGCAGGACCCGGCCAGCGAGATGGGCACCATCGCCTCCCGCGCCCAGTACGACAAGGTCCTGTCCTACATCGACGTCGCCAAGGACGACGGCGCCCGGCTCGTGGCCGGCGGCGGCCCGGCGCGGGTCGAGGGCCTTCCCGACGGGTTGTTCCTCCGCCCGACCGTGTTCGCCGACGTCACCAACGAAATGCGGATCGCGCAGGAAGAGGTGTTCGGCCCGATCGCCGCCCTCATCCGGTTCACCGACGAGGACGAGGCCGTGCGCATCGCCAACGACACCCAGTTCGGCCTCGCCGCGGGCGTGTGGACCGGCAACGTGCAGCGCGCGCACCGCGTCGCGGGCCGCCTGCGCGCGGGCACGGTGTGGATCAACAACTACCGCAAGACCTCCTACGCCGCCCCGTTCGGCGGCTACAAGCAGAGCGGCCTCGGCCGCGAGAACGGCGCCGACGCGCTGCGCGAGTACACCGAGGAGAAGAGCGTCTGGGTGGACACCGGCCAGGGCGTCAAGGACCCCTTCAACCCGCGCGCCTGACACAGGAGAAGAGCATGACGACATCGGCATCGTCGCCGGACCCGGTGCCGCAAACCGGTCACCGCCGGCGCGCTCGGCGAACTGGCCGCCGCACTGGAACTGCCCGCGGACCGGCTCGCCGAGACCGTCGCCGCGTACAACGCGTCCGTTGTGGACGGTCCCTTCGACTGGCGGCGGCCGGACGGCAAGCACACCGCGGGCCTCACCCCACCCAAGAGCAACTGGGCGCTGACCATCGACGAGGCGCCGCTGCTGGCCTATCCCGTGGCGTGCGCGATCGTGTTCACCTTCGGCGGCCTGGCGACCGACGCGGACGCCCGCGTCGTCGGCGAGCGGGGCACGCCCATTCCCGGCCTGTACGCGGCGGGCGAATGCACCGGCATCTACCACGACAAATATCCCGGCGGCACATCCGTGCTGCGCGGCATGGTGTTCGGGCGGGTGGCCGGCCGCGCGGCCGCCACGGCCTGACCCGTCCGGAGGAGGGCCCATGACGGCTCCCATCTCGGTGCCAGCCACTTCGAAGGCTGGCACCGCACCCGGCACGTTCCGCACCCTGCTCGGCGCCGGCATCGGCAACACGCTTGAGTGGTACGACTGGAGCGTCTACGCCATCTTCGCCCCGTTCTTCGCCAAGCAGTTCTTCGTCGGTGGCGACGCCACGAGCGCACTGCTGTCCACCCTGGCCGTGTTCGCGGTCGGGTTCCTGATGCGCCCGCTCGGCGGATTCCTCTTCGGCTGGCTCGCCGACCGCCGCGGACGGCGGTTTTCGCTGACCACGTCGATGGTCACCATGGCGGTGGGCAGCCTCATCATCGGGATCGCGCCCACCCACGCGGCCATCGGCGTCGGCGCGGCGGTGATCCTGCTGCTCGCCCGGCTGCTGCAGGGCCTGGCCCACGGCGGCGAGATCGCCGCCTCCTACACCTACGTCGCCGAGATCGCGCCCGCCGCGCGCCGCGGACTGTGGTCGACCAGCCTCTACATCTCGGTCACCGCCGGGATCGTGCTCGCCTCGCTCATCGGCGCGGCGGGATCGAGCGTGTTCGGTGAGCAGGCCCTGCGGGACTGGGCCTGGCGCGTGCCGTTCCTCATCGGCGGTGTCCTCGGTTTCGTCGGCCTGTACCTGCGGCGCACCCTCAAGGAAACCGACGCCTACACCGAGGGCGCCACACCACGCAGCACGCGCGAGCTGGTGCGTGCGCTGGCCCGCAACAAGAGGAGCCTGGCCCGGATCCTGGGTCTGACCGCCGGTGTCACCGTCGTCTACTACATCTGGGCAGTCGGTGTGTCGGGGTTCGCCATCAGCGCCAAGGGCGTCGACGCGACGGCGGGACTGTGGGCCACGGTGGCGGCGAACGTGTTCTTCATGATCACGTTGCCGCTGTGGGGATGGCTGTCCGATCGCTTCGGCCGCAAACCGATCTTCATCGCCTACGGTGTCGCGTTCCTGGTGCTGTCGTTTCCGCTGATGACCCTGATCGACGACTCCGCGATCCGGCTCGGCGTCCTCATGGGAGTGGCGCTGTTCTTCCTCGGCGCGTTCGTCGGCATCATGCCGGCCTACTTCGCCGAGCTGTTCCCCACCGAGGTCCGCGCCTCCGGCGTCGGCGTGCCGTACTCGCTGATGGTCGCCGTCTTCGGCGGTACCGCACCCTACGTGCTGACCTGGCTGCACGCGCACCAGCTGGAGTGGGTGTTCTCCGGCTACCTCGTCGTGCTGGTCGCGATCGGACTGATCACCACCCTCCTCACCCCCGAAACCAAGGGCAGGCCCCTGACGTGAAGCGCCTGTCGTCCCGGGCGGACTCGATCCGCCCCTCGCCGACACTCTCGCTCAACGCCCAGCTCACCGCTCGCCGCACCGCCGGGGAGGAGGTGCTCAACCTCTCGGTCGGTGAGCCCGATTTCCCGATGCCCGACCGGGCCCGGGAGTACGCGGCGAAGGCGATCGCCGACGGGCGCAACCGCTACACCGACGTCGCCGGGATCCCCGAACTGCGGGAGCGCATCCGGCGCAAGCTCGCCGAGGACAACGCACTGGAGTACACACCCGACGACGTCGTGGTCGCCAACGGCGCGAAGCACGCCCTGTTCAACGCGTTCCTGGCGCTGTGCGAGGACGGGGACGAGGTCGTGGTGCCCGCGCCGTACTGGGTGACCTACCCGGAGCAGGTCCGGGTCACCGGCGCCCGGCCGGTGATCGTGCCCACCGCGGCCAAACTGACCGCGGAGCAGCTGGCGGCGGCAGTCACGCCGCGGACGAAAGCGGTGGTGCTCAACAGCCCCGGCAACCCGACCGGCGCGACCTACAGCCGGGCGGAGCTGGCGGCCCTCGCCGAGGTGGTCCTGCGGCACGACTTGTTCGTCGTGGAGGACCTGATCTACGAATACTTCCACTACGGGGACGGTGGAGTGCCCAGCATCGCCTCGCTCGGGCCGGAGCTGCAGGCCCGGACGGTGGTGGTGAACGGGGTGTCGAAGAGCTGCGCGATGACCGGCTGGCGCGTCGGTTACACGGCGGCGCCGCCGGAGATCGCCCGGCTCATCCGGCGGTTGCAGGGCCAGGCGACCTCGAACGTGTCCGTGGTCGCGCAGTACGCGGCGCTGGGCGCGATGGACGACGTGCCGTGGGACGCGATCAGGTCCTACCGGTACCGCCGCGACCTCGCCCACCGGAGGCTGACCGCGATCGACGGCGTGCGGTGCCCGTTGCCGACCGGGGCCTTCTACCTGTTCCCGGACGTCTCGGCGCTGCTCGCCGGACGTACGGCGGACGAGTTCTGCAGCGCTCTGCTGACCGAGACCGGGGTCGGCCTGGTGCCGGGCACGGGCTTCGGCGCGCCGGACCACGTGCGCCTCAGCTACGCGGTGGACATCCCCGTGCTGGACGAGGCGCTCGACCGGCTCGCGGCCTTCGCGGCCGCATGATCGTTGTTACTGTTCCGGAGGTGCATGTGAATTCTCTCGCTGATGTCGCCGGCCTCGACCCCCTCCGGCTGCGCACGCCGTCGCGCGTGCGGACCGCCGTGCTGGGGGGCGTCAGGCTCAGCTACGTCGCCGACGGGTGGATCCAGCTCAACCCGCGGGTGTGGTTTGCCGACAGCGGCCCGGATTTCTGGGACCGCCACCGGGAATACCTCGACGACGAGGGCTTCCTGCGGGTGGGCGCGGGCGGTCTGCTCGTCGAACGCGACGGCCGCGCCCTGCTGATCGACACCGGTTTCGGGCCGCGTGAGGTGGCCGCCGACCCCGCGCAGCCGCGAACGGGGGCGGCCTGCGGTGGCCGGCTGCTCGACAGCCTCGCCGCGCTCGGCCGGGCCCCGGCCGACGTCGACACCGTGGCGATCACGCACATGCACCGCGACCACATCGGCTGGGTCGCCGCGCCGGCACCGGACACCGGGGTGCCGCCGTTCGCGCACGCCCGAGCGGTGCTGACGAAGGCCGAATGGGACCACGGCTGTTCGCGGCGGGAGGCGCCGTTCCCGGAGACGGTGGTGGCGCTGGAACCGCGGCTGGACCTGGCCGACGACGGTGACGAGGTGTTCCCCGGCGTCCGGCTCCTCGCCACGCCCGGCCACACACCCGGTCACGCCGCCTACGAGATCACGGCCGGCGAGGAGACGGTGATCGCGTTCGGGGATCTGTTCCACTCGCCGCTGCAAATCGGGCACCCGGAGTGGTCGCCGCCGGTCGACGTGGATCCCGAGACGACCGCCCGCCACCGGCGCGCCCTCGTCGACCGCCTGGCGACGCCTGGAACGTACGGTTTCGGAATCCACTTCGCCGATGTCGCGTTCGGGCGGGTGCGCCAGGACGAGGGCGGCCGGCGCGCCTGGCAACCGGTGGTCACGGAAGCGCGCTGACCTGGTCCTGGCACCCGCGGGCTCGGACGCCCGGATCCCGAGCCGGGTGCGCTCGCTCTGGGCGGGCGCCGGTGGGTTCACCTCTGATGGCCCCACCGGCCACCGGATCGGGTGGAGCTGGTCCTGGCGCCTGCGGGCTTGGAGGCCGGAGCGGCTTGGGCACTCTCGAACAGAGTCGGCTGCCTCGATCTGGAGCGGGCGCCGGTGGGAGTCACCCCTGATGGCCACCGCCCGCCGAGTCCCGCTGAACTGGTCCGAGCGCACGCGGCCTTGAATGCCCGGAGCGGCTTGGGCTCGATCCGGGGCAGGCACGCCGCCGTCCAGCAGGCACCGGTGGGGTCACCCCTCGTGGCCCTCGCCCCCCACGGGCGCCGCGGTGCCGGCGAGCAGTGCGCGGAGCCGGGCAGAAAGATCAGCCGCCGGCTCGGCCAGGGCCGTGAGCACCCCCTCCCGCAGCGCGCCGAGCCGCGCCGCGGCGGCCTCCGAGGTCCGGGCGGCCGTCCGCGCCTCGGTGGCGGCGGCCTCGGCCCGCGCGGCGGTGGTGACCAGCTCGGTGATCCGGTCGCGGGCGGCGGCCAACGCCGTCTCGTGCTGCTCGCGCAGTGCGGTGATCCGCTGGTCGTGCTCGTCGCGGGCCTGACGGTGCTTCTCGCGTTCCTCGGCCAGGGCCTGGTCGTGCCGGGCGCGCAACTGCTCGAGGTCCTCGTGGTGCTGAGTCGCCAGGTCGCGCAGGTCGGTTTCCAGCTGCCGGGCGCGGGTGTGTGCGGCCTCGGCCTCGGTGGCGCGGGCGGCGGCCGCGGCGGCGAGTTCCTCGATGCGGGCGGCGGCGGTCTCGGCGGCCTGCCGCTGCTCGGTCTCGACCTGGTCCAGGCGTTCGCGCAGCTGGCGGATCTCGCCCTCGGCGGTGAGCCGGTCGGCGATCGCGCGCTGGGCCTGGGTTCGCTCGCTCGCGGCGCGCTCCTCCGCCTCCCGCGCCCGCGCCTCGGCGGCTTCGGCCCGCTCGGCGGCCTCCGCGGCGACCACCTCCGCGGCCGCCGCGGAGGTCTCGGCCGCTGAAGCGCGCGCCTCCGCATCCGCGGCGGCGGCCTCGGCTTCCGCGACCCGGGCGCGGGCCTCCGCCACCTCCGCGCCGAGCCGCTCGTCCAACGCGGTCAGGGTTCGCTGCAGCGGCGTGATCTCCGCCAGCGCCCGGCTCACGTCCCGGCCCACCGCCGCCACGTCCAGCCCCGGCATCGCCGGTCCGTAGGCGGCGAACGAGATCTGGTCGGCCTCGTCCAGCCGCGCGCACGTCACCTCGCGGCCGCGCTCGTCGACCGCCCACACCGTCGTGCAGTACTCCCCCGGGCGCCCGCCCCGCGGGCCCGGCTGTTTGCGGGGGTGCCGCCGGCAGTACCGGCACAGCCCCGGATCGGACACGGGCTCACGACTCCCCGACGCATCCCTGCGCGGCGGTGGTGGGGGTGCTTCCTCCATAACCGCAGCGTATCAGTTCGAGTTGAAGAACCTAAACAGGCAGTTAGATTTAATAAAGTCGAACAAACAAGAGTCCACGATAATCACGGTTATCGCGGATGAGAGATCCGGCTGTCCTGGAGGGCGAAAACTGGGAGGTCGTCACCGTGACGAAACGACCCGGTAGCCCGGGGACCCCGCGACTGCACGTCCGGAAGGCCTACCGAGCTCACCCGGCCGGTGTAACCCCCCGCAGATCGAGTGCGACTTCACGGAAAGCATTCCGGACGAAGGTGATGACCATGACCCAGACGGTCGGCGGCGGAGTGGCGGACCTGCGGGCACTGCTCAACGGCCCGGTGTTCGGCCCGGAGGACTCCGGGTACGACGAAGCCCGGAAGGTGTGGAACGCCGCCAACGACCGGAGACCGGCGATGATCGCCCGCTGCGCCTCCGCCGCCGACGTCGCCGCGGCGATCCGGTTCGCCGGTGACCACGACCTGGAGATCGCCGTCCGCGGCGGCGCGCACAGCCCCTCGGGCAACTCCACAGTCGACGGCGGCGTGGTCATCGACCTCAGCGCCCTCAACCACGTCACCGTCGACCCGGACGCGAAGCTCGCCCGCGCGGGCGGCGGCGCCCTGCTGGGCGACCTGGACGCCGCCACCCAGGCACACGGCCTCGCGGTGCCCGCCGGCATGGTCAGCCACACCGGCATCGGCGGGCTGGTCCTCGGCGGCGGGATGGGCTGGTTCACCCGCAAGGCCGGGCTCAGCATCGACAACCTGGTCTCCGCCGAGGTCGTCACGGCGGACGGCCGGATCCTGCGCGCCTCGGCGACCGACCACCCGGACCTGTTCTGGGCCCTCCGCGGCGGCGGCGGGAACTTCGGCGTGGTCACCGAGTTCGAGTTCCGGCTGCACGAGGCCGGCCCCCTGGTGCAGTACGCGCTCGTGTTCTGGGAACTCGACCAGGGACCAGAAGTGCTGCGGCTGGCGCGCGAGCTGGTGCCCACGCTGCCGCTCGACCTCAGCGTGGTGATCGGCGCCCTCAACGCGCCGCCCGCTCCGTTCGTCCCCGAGCAGTACCACTTCACACCCGGCTACGCGCTTCTCGTGACGGGGTTCGGCGACCCGGGCACCCACGCCGACGTGCTCGCCAGGATCCGGCAGGCGCTGCCGCCCGCGTTCGAGTTCGTGACCCCGATGCCCTACGTGGAACTGCAGCAGCTCATCGACGAGGCCAACGCCTGGGGCCTGTACTACTACGACAAGAGCCTGTACCTGGAGGAACTGTCCGACGAGGTGATCCAGGCGGTCGTCGAGCAGGTGCCGCGGCGCACCTCGCCGATGTCGATCGTGCTGTTCTACCGGCTCGACGGCGCCTACTCGGCGGTGCCCGACGACGCCACGGCCTTCAGCGGCGGCCGCTCACCCCGGTACTGCGCCTTCATGATCGCGGCGACGCAGACCCTGGAGACGTTGCCGGCCGAGACGGCCTGGGTGCGCTCGTGCGCGGAGGCGCTGCGCCCGTACGCCCCGCACGTCGGCACCTACGTCAACGCGATGGACGACACCGGGCAGGACCGGGTCCAGGCAGCCTACGGGCCCGCGAAGTACCAGCGGCTCCGCGACATCAAGCTGCGGTACGACCCGCGCAACGTCTTCCACCGCAACGTCAACATCCCACCGGCCGACAGCGCGCCGTCGTGACATGATCGGCGGTGATGACCGTCGACCTCGCCCCGTACGAGCCCCGGCCGATGCCCGCTCGCGCCCCCGACAAGCCCGCCCTGCGGCGCCTGGTCGAGGACGCGGTGGCCGGGCTCCCGGCCTTGCCGGACGACCCCGCCGGCGCCCGGGGCCCGCGCGGGGTCACCCGCTCGTGGCTGCTGGAGATGAAGAGCCACCAGACCCGCCGCTCCTACTGGCGCGGTCTGGGCCTGTGGCTGTCCTATTGCGACTGGCACCGCGTCGACCCGCTGGCCGCGCGCCTGGCCGACGTCAAGGACTGGATCGCCCTGCTCGACCCCGGCAGCCCGGTCACCCACAACGCCCGCCTGGCCGCCGTCAGCTCCTGGTACACCGAGCTGATCAACAACCGCGTCCACGACGACAACCCGGCGCGCCTGGTCCCTCGCCACAAGCGCGACCAGGAATCCCAGACCCGCGCCCTCACCCACGGCGAACTCCTGGCCCTGCTCGGCCACGCCCGCGGCCGCGCCGAGACCGCCGGCACCGAGGCCGCGCTGCGCAACCTCGCCATCCTGGAGATCATGGCCACCACCGCCGTGCGGTCCGGCGCGATCCTGCACGCCCGCTGCGGCCCGGACGGTGACCTCGGCGTCGACCGCGGCCACCGGATCCTGCGTTACGTCAACAAGGGCGGCCACCGCAAGACCGCCGACATCCTCGGCCTGGCCGACGTCGCCCTGGGCAACTACCTCGCCGCCCGCGCCGCCCGCAAAGGCAAGCCCGTCGCCGAGCTGTCCGGCTGGTTGTTCGCCACCCGCACCGGCACGCCCCTGACCTCCCGCGACCTCGGCAACCTCCTGCGCGACGCGGCCCGCGGCGCCGGCCTGGACCAGCCCGACGACGTCGTCCCGCATTCCCTGCGGCACACCGTCCTGACCCTCGGCTACGAACAGGGCGTCTCCGTGGAGGACCTGGCCGACCTCGCCGGCCACGAAAGCGTCGCCACCACCCTGATCTACGTCCGCCGCAGCCGCCGCCGCCAGACCACCCAGATGCTGGCCGACCTCACCAGCGGCACCACCCCGGAAACCCGGGACGAGCCGCGCCACCTGCGGCTGGTCCGCGACGCCTGACACCCCTGGGTGGCCCTCGCAGGGCCACCTATCCCGTTGGCGGGCGACCACGGCGAGGTCAGACTGGAGGCATGGTCAACAAGGAACTCGGCGACTTCCTCCGCGCCCGCCGCGCCGGGCTCACCCCGGAGGAGATCGGGCTCCCGGTCGAGCCCGGCCGCCGGGTCACCGGCCTGCGGCGCGGCGAGGTCGCCCGGTTGGCCGGGGTGAGCGCCGAGTACTACACCCGGCTCGAACAGGGCCGCGCCGGACAGCCCTCCGAGCAGGTGCTGCACGCCCTGTCCGACGCCCTGCGGCTGGACGACGTCGAGCGGCGGCACCTGTTCACCCTCGCCGGCACCGCGGCCCGGAAGCCGGACCGCGGCGAGCGCTCGACGCGAGTGCGGCCGGCGATGCGCCAGGTGCTGGAGTCGATGCACCTGTGCCCGGCCTACGTCCGCGACGACAACCTCGAGATCGTCGCCGGGAACGCGCTGTGGGCACTGGTTTTCCCCGACATCGCCGCACTGCCGCGCCGGGAACGCAACATGGTCCGCTGGACGCTGCTGGACCCGCGGGCGCGCGCGGTGTGGCGCGACTGGGAGCAGGTGGCCCGCGACTACGTCCACGTGCTGCGGCTGGCCGCCGCGGCCCAGCCCCGCAACCAGCGGATCACCAACCTGATCGGCGAGCTGATGGTGCGGTCACCGGAGTTCCCGGGCTGGTGGTCCGAGCACCGCGTCCACGAACGCAGCGCCGGCCGGAAACGGATCCACCACCACCTGGTCGGTGACCTCGAACTGCACTTCGAGATCTTCACCCCGGTGGCCGACCCGGCCCTGTCGATGCTGGTCTACTCCGCCCCGCCCGGCTCCCCCAGTGAGGAGCGCCTGCGGCTGCTCGCCAGCTGGGGAAGCGAGCCTGCGGCCGCGGCACCCCACAGCGCCGACGCCGGCTCCTGACCGGCGCGGAGCCGACATCGCCCGCGCGCGGCGCTCGATCACGGCCTCGACGGCCGTCACGGAAAGGAAAACCCCTGATGAGCAAGACGTTCCTGGTCACCGGTGTCAGCACCGGGCTCGGACTGGCGATCGCCCGGCGGGCGCTGGCGGCCGGGCACCGGGTGGCCGGCACGGTGCGCACCGAGCAGGACGCGGCGGCCTTCCAAGCCCTGGACGCCGACCGCGCCCGCGCCTTCATCCTCGACCTGACCGACGCGGACCGGATCGAACCGACCGTGCGTGCCGCCGAGGACGCGCTGGGGCCGATCGAGGTGCTCGTGGCCAACGCCGGCTACGGCGTCGAGGGCACCTTCGAGGAGTCCTCGATGGCCGATCTGCGCCGCCAGTTCGAGGTCAACGTGTTCGGCACGGTGGCGACCATGAAGGCCGTGCTGCCCGGGATGCGCCAGCGGCGGGGCGGTCACATCTTCGTGATCACCTCGATGGGCGGGATGACCACGTTCCCCGGCCTGTCGTTCTACGAGGGCAGCAAGCACGCGATGGAAGGCATCACCGAGGGACTCGCGCAAGAGGTCGCGCAGTTCGGGGTGCGGGTGACCGCGGTGGCCCCCGGCGCGTTCGCGACCGACTGGGCGGGCCGGTCACTGGTCCGCGCGCCCCGCAGCATCCCCGACTACGACGAGCTGTTCGATCCGATCCGCGCCCGCCGGCAGACGCTGGCCGGCCAGGGGATCGGCGATCCCGACCGCGCCGGGCAGGCCATCCTCACCGTGCTCGACTCCGACACGCCACCCGTGCACCTGCTGCTCGGCTCGGACGCGCTGCGCCTGGTCACGGCCGGGCGCAAGCGGGTCCAGGAGGACATCGACACCTGGCAGGAGCTCACCCTGTCCACCGATCGCCCCGATGGCGGAGCCACCGTCTCCTCCTGACGGACCCGCCTTGACACCGCCGGGCGCGGCGTGCCTGACTGTCCACTGTGACCAATGAAGTTCTGGACGGCTTCTCCTACCTCGAATGCCCGCGCTGGCACGAGGGACGCATCTGGTTCGCCGATTTCTACACCCACCGCGTGTACTCCAGCCTGGAGGACGGCGGTGACCTGCGGGTCGAGGCCGAGGTTCCGCAGCAGCCCTCCGGCTTGGGCTGGCTGCCCGACGGCCGCCTGCTCGTGGTGTCGATGCGCGACGCGCGGCTGCTGCGCCGGGAACCCGACGGCAGTCTCGTCACCCACGCCGACCTGTCCGCGTACGTCACGGGGCATCCCAACGACATGGTCGTCGACGCCCAGGGCCGCGCCTACGTCGGCAACTTCGGGTTCGACCTGATGAACGGCGCCGCGGTGGCTCCGGCGAACCTGCTGCGCGTCGACCCGGACGGCACCGTGACGGTCGTGGCGGAGGACCTGTGGTTCCCCAACGGCAGCGTCATCACCGACGACGGCGTGCTGCTGGTCGACGAGACCTTCGGCAACCGGGTCACCGCGTTCGACATCGCCGCCGACGGGTCGCTCACCAACCGGCGCGTGTGGGCGCAGTTCGGGGAGCCGCTCACCGAGCGGGAGCTGGAGAAAGCGCTTCCCGAGATCGCCGTCGCGCCGGACGGGTGCTGCCTGGACGCCGAAGGCGCCCTGTGGGTGGCCGACGGCATCGGCGGCCGGTTGCTGCGGGTCCGCGAGGGCGGGGAGATCACCGACGAGATCCAGCCGGGAACCGGGGTGTTCGCCTGCATGCTCGGCGGCGCCGATGGCCGGACGCTGTTCGCGTGCGCGGCGCCGGACTTCAACGAGCACGCCCGCAAGGACGCCCGCGAGGCGAGCCTGCTCGCCTTCCGGGTCGGCGTGCCGCGCGCCGGCCGCCCCTGAGCGCTGCCGCCGGGGCCGCGGAACTCCGCTACTCCCAGAGAGCCGCGACCTCGGCGGCCGCGCGCACGGCCTGGTCGTACCCGGCGCGTGCGGCCGCCTCGCGGACCGACGGGTCCAGCAGGTTGGGGCCGATCGCCTCGATCGCCGTCGCGTCGGGGGCGATGACCAGCACCTCGGCGCCGTCCCGTCGCAGTGCGGCGACCTGGTCGTCGAGGTCGGTGTTGCCCGGCACCTCGGTGACCCGCAGCACCAGCACCCGGTCGCAGCCCGCGGCCAGGTCGGCGTTCTCCATCGAGCGCACCCCGCCGTCGATGTAGCGGCGGCCGCCGATCGTCACCGGCGGCCAGGTGCCCGGCACCGCACAGCTGGCCGCGACCGCGTCCACGAGCGACACCCCGGACTCCACGGTGAACACCCGCTCGTCGCCGGTCGTGGCCTCCACCGCGACGATCCGCAGCGGCACCGCGGGCCACTCGTGCACGGGCAGGCGCGCCTCGATCACCTTCAGCCGCTCGGACTCCGGCACGGTCTGCGTCGCCAGCGCCAGCTCGCCGATCCGCCGCCGCGCGTCCCGGGCGTCGGTCGCCGCGCTCACCGCCGCGCCGAACATCTCCGCGATGGCCTCGGCGTCGACGTTCGCGGCGATCTCCGGCGTCTGCAGCGCCGGATCGACCTGCCGCCGGAACAGCTCCGCCAGTGCGGTGCCGCTCGTGATCTGGGCCGCCACCGTCGAACCGGCGGAGGTGCCGATGAACCGGTCCGCGCCCAGGATGTCCACTCCGGACTCCGACAAACCGTGCAACAGCCCGGTTTCCCAGGCAATTCCGGCCACCCCGCCACCGCCGAGTACGAGCGCACGCGTCATGCCTCGATCCTAGGCCCCCGCGTGGCGCCGGCGAGTGCGCCGTTGACGAGCAGCAGCCAGGTCCCGCACACGCAGCGGCGGTAGTCGAGGCGGCCGTCCGAGACGGGATGGCTCGACCCGCCGCGAAGCAGCTCGGACAGCGGCCACTGGCAGCGGGGACAACGTTCGTCGGTCATGGCCCCAGCGTGCTGTAATGGGTCAGTGCACTTCAACCCTTACGGCGGCCCGGCCGCGCAGGTCGCCGCCGGCCTGGTGAACATGCCCGGCGCCACGGCCGCCGAGCTGCTGCGGATGATGCGCGCCGCGGGCATGTCGCTGACCCGGCTCACCGCCGCCGAAGCCGCCGCGGCGCAGGCGTGGGGCCGGCGGCTGCGGGCGGTGTTCGCCGAACCGGACCCGGACCGGCGGATCGACCTGGTCAACGAGCTGCTCGCGGAGACCGCGTGCCGCCCGTTCATCTCCCGCCACGACGGCCTGCCCGCCCACTTGCACTACGCCGCCGAGGACGACACCCTGACCCGCCGGATCCGGGCCTTCACCGCGGGCGGGCTGGCCCACCTGCTGGTCGAGGACGCCGGGCGGATCGGCGCCTGCGCGCGCGACGGCTGCGAGATCGTCTTCGTGGACACCTCGCGCAACGGCCGCCGCCGGTTCTGCTCCACCCGCTGCGCGACCCGCGTCCACGTCGCCGAACACCGGGCTCGCGCCACGTAGGTGCCGCGCGTCACACCGCGCCATGTCACGAACGGGCCGGCTCCTCCCATCTCGTGGTCGTCAACAGCCGATGAGGAGGCGACAACGATGACCACCCACAAGGTTCTGGTGCTGGGCGCGGGGTACGCGGGCACGGCCGCGGCGATCCAGCTCGCGGCACGCACGAAGGGCCGCGACGACGTCGGGGTGACGCTGGTGAACGCGCACGAGATGTTCACCGAGCGGCTGCGGCTGCACCTGACCGCGACCGGGCAGCCGGTCGCCGAGCTGAGCATCCCCCGGCTCCTGGACGGCACGGGCGCGCGGTTCGTGCGGGGCTGGGTCACCGCGCTCGACCCGGACACCAGGACCGTGCGCGTCGACGACGACCGGGTGCTGCATTACGACACGCTGGTGTACGCCCTCGGCGGCGTGGCCGACACCGTCACCGTGCCGGGCGTCGAGGAGCACGCGCACACCCTGAACAGCCCGGAGGACGCCGAGGTGCTGGCCGGCCGGCTGGCGCGCCTGGAACAGGGCACGGTCGTAGTGGCGGGCAACGGGCTCACCGGCGTCGAGTCGGCCGCGGAGATCGCCGAGCAGTACCCCGCGCTGCGGGTCGTGCTGCTGGGCCGGGGCGAGCCGGGCGCGGCACTGAACACCCGGGCCAGGGCACACCTCCGGGCCGCGCTCGAGCGGCTGGGCGTCGAGGCGCGCAGCGGCACCGAGGTGGCCAAGGTGCTCCCGGACGCGGTCGAACTGGCCGGCGGCGAGCCCGTCCCCGCGGACGTGGTCCTGTGGACCAGCGGCACCCGCGCCGCACCACTCGTGGCCGCCGCCGGCCTGACCGTCGACGACCGCGGCCGCGTCGTCACGGACCCCATGCTGCGCTCGGTCTCGCACCCCGATGTCTACGCGGTGGGCGACGCGGCCGCGATCCGGCAAGGCCACGGCGTCCTGCACGGCACCTGCCAGAGCGGCATGCCGACCGGCGTGCACGCCGCGGTGTTGATCGTCCGCGCGCGCAACGGCAAGGAGCCCAAGCCGTTCCGCTTCGGCTACTACCACACGCCGGTCAGCCTGGGCCGCCACGACGCGGTCGTGCAGTTCACCCACCCCGACGACAGCCCGCGGCGGATCTGCCTGACCGGCCGCCTGGCCACCCGGTACAAAGAGACGGTGACCGCCTCGCCCTGGCCGACCTACCTGCGCATGAAGAAGATGCCCGCCTCGGGCGCGTTCTGGCCGCGCGGCGGCCGCTTCACCCGGATCGCCCGGTGACCGGGCCCGAGGCGTTCCAGCAGCACCGCAAGCTGCTGTTCGCGGTGGCCTACCGGATCCTCGGCAGCGCCGCCGACGCCGAGGACGCGGTGCAGGACGCGTGGCTGAAGTGGTCCGCCGCCGACCGTTCCCAGGTGGCCGACCCGAAGGCCTACCTGGCGCGGATCGTGTCCAACCTGGCGCTGGAACGGCTGCGGTCGGCCCAGCACCAGCGGGAGACCTACGTGGGTCCGTGGCTGCCGGAACCGATTCTCACCACCGGCGACGGCGCGGATGCCGTCACGGGCGCGGAATCGGTGTCCATGGCGATGCTGGTGGTGCTGGAGACGCTGAGTCCGCTGGAGCGCGCGGTGTTCGTGCTCAAGGACGTCTTCGGGTTCAGCCACGCCGAGATCGCCGAAGCCGTGGACCGCACGGAAGCGGCGGTGCGGCAGGCCGCGCACCGGGCCCGCGAGCACGTGCGGGCCCGCAGGCCGAGGTTCCCGGCCGATCGCGGGAAGCAGCGGGAGGTCACCGAGCGGTTCCTCGCCGCCGCGACCGGGGG
Source organism: Amycolatopsis thermalba (assembly GCF_023376025.1). NCBI lineage: Bacteria > Bacillati > Actinomycetota > Actinomycetes > Pseudonocardiales > Pseudonocardiaceae > Amycolatopsis > Amycolatopsis thermalba. The sequence goes on along the minus strand of NZ_CP091196.1, from coordinate 4,167,502 downwards.
TGACGTCAACACCCTGATGGACCTGCTGTCCCCGGACGTCACGCTGTGGACGGACGGCGGCGGCAAGGTCCGCCAGGCCCTGCGCCCGGTGGCCGGCGCCGAGACGGTGGCTGCCTGGTTCGCCGCCATCGGGACCGTCACCTACCAGGGCGTCGCGCCCGCGGACATGGTCGCGGAGCTGACCGGGATCAACGGCGGCCCGGGACTGGTCTTCCGCGGCCCGGACCGGGTGATCGCCACCGTCACCTTCGACTTCGACGCCGACGGCCGCATCACCAGCCTGCACAACGTGGCCAACCCGGACAAACTCGGCGCCGTCGCGCGTGCTCTCGGGGTGCCCGGACCGGTCGCCTAAAGTGCTGAGCATGTACAAGCGTTTCGTGGCCCTCGGCGACTCCTTCACCGAGGGCGTCGGCGACGAAGACCCCGCCCGCCCGAACGGCGTGCGGGGCTGGGCCGACCGGGTGGCCGAGCAGATGGCGGCCGCCGACCCCGAGTTCCGCTACGCCAACCTCGCGATCCGGGGGCGGCTGCTCGACCAGGTCCTCGCCGAGCAGCTCGAACCGGCCCTCGCGCTACGGCCCGACCTGGTCTCGATCTACGCCGGCGGCAACGACCTGCTGCGTCCCAAGGCCGGCATCGACGCGCTGGCCGCGCGGTTCGAGAACGCCGTCGAGCAGCTCGCCAAGACCGGCGCGACCGTGCTGCTGTTCACCGGGGTCGACGGCGCCGAGGACCCGGTGTTCCGCAAGCTGCGCGGCCGCACCGCGATCTACAACGAGCACACCCGCGTGATCGCCGCCCGGCACGGCGCGCTCGTGGTGGACATGTGGGGCATGCGGCAGCTGCGGGACCGGCGCCTGTGGTCGGCCGACCGGCTGCACCTCAACGCGCTCGGCCACGCCGAGGTCGCGATCGCCGTGCTGGACGTGCTCGGCCGCCCGCACGGGCTCTCCCCCGCCGCGCTCGGGCCGCGCGAGCTGGTCGACCGGCGGCGGCAGCGCGCGGAGAACCTGCGCTGGGGCCGCGAGCACGTGCTGCCGTGGATCGGGCGCCGCCTGCGGGGCGAGTCCTCCGGCGACACCCTCTCCGCGAAACGGCCGGTGCTGCTGCCCGTGGAGTGAGCCGCGGGGAACCCTGCCGGAACCGGACAACGGGTGGTGATTCGCCCTCCGGATCTGGACATCGTCACTCCTGTGAGGGATCGTTCACCGGGAAGTGAAGCCGATCACAGGAGGCTCGGCGGCATGGTTCTCGGACGCGACGAAGCGGACACCGTTCTCCAGGCGCAGACCAGCCAGAAGTCCACCCAGGTGCGGCGCGCGGCCTTCGCCAGCGCGATCGGCACCACCATCGAGTGGTACGACTTCTTCCTCTACAACACGGCCGCGGCGCTGATCTTCCCGCAGCTGTTCTTCCCCGCTTCGTCGAGCTACGCCGGGGCGATGCAGTCCTTCGCCACCTACGCGGTCGGCTTCGCGGCACGGCCGATCGGCGCGGCGATCTTCGGGTACTGGGGCGACCGGATCGGCCGCAAGACCACGCTCGTGGTCACGCTGCTGATGATGGGCATCGCCTCCGGGGTGGTCGGCGTGCTGCCCGGCGCGGCGACCATCGGGGTCGCGGCGCCGCTGATCCTGGTGACGCTGCGGCTGATCCAGGGCATCGCGATCGGCGGCGAGTGGAGCGGCTCGGTGCTGCTCGCCATGGAATGGGGCGACCAGCGCAAACGCGGGCTGCTGGGCAGTTTCGCGCAGATCGGGGTGCCGGTCGGGCTCGTGCTCGGCACCGGCGGCATGACCCTGCTGTCCGCGGTGCTGTCGGAGGAGGCGTTCGACTCGTGGGGCTGGCGGCTGCCGTTCCTGGCCAGCCTGCTGCTCGTCGCCGTCGGGCTGCTGATCCGGCTGCGCATCCTGGAGACCCCGATGTTCGCCCAGGTCGTGGCGCAGCGGCGGACCTCCCGCAGCCCGGTGGCCGACGCGGTGAAACACCACTGGCGGGAGATCCTGCTCTCGGCCGGGCTGCGGTTCTCCGAGCAGATGCCGTTCTACCTCTACACCAGCTACGTCCTGGTGTACGTGGTCGCCGAGCACGGCTACTCGAAGACGTTCGTGCTCAACGCCGTCCTGCTCGGCGCGGCGATGGAGCTGGCGCTGATCCTGTGGTTCTCCCAGCTGTCGGACCGGTTCGGCCGCAAACGGGTGTACCTGACCGGGGCGGTGCTGACCGGGGTGCTGGCGTTCCCGTACTTCGCGGTGCTGAAGAACGGCGGCGAGGTACTGATCTTCGTCGCGATCGTGGTGTCGATGATCCCGCACGCCATGCAGTACGGTCCGCAGGCCGCGCTGATCGGCGAGAGCTTCCCGACGCACCTGCGCTACGGCGGGGCCGGGCTGGGCTACCAGCTGGCGTCGGTGTTCGCGGGCGGCCCGGCGCCGCTGCTGGCGACCTGGCTGCTGCACGCCACCGGCACGCCGTACTCGATCGCGGCCTACGTCGTGCTCTCGGCGGTGGTCACGATCGTCTGCGTGGCGCTGCTGAAGGACCGCTCCCGGGCCGACATCACCGACGACGCGGTCTACCGCCGCTGAGCCACTGGTACCAGCCGATCGCGGCCAGCACCGCGAGGGCGATCCCGTAGGGCAGCCAGTTCGACCGCGCCCCCAGCGCGCCGATCAGACCGGGCACGAGGATCGCCAGTGCCACGACGGTCGCCAGCACGGAACCCCACAAGAGGCGGCGCCGCTGCGTGGCGGGCCCGGGCTCTTCGTTCATGGGTCCAGGGTCGCATCCGCCCGCCGCGCCGTCGTCATCAGCAGCTGGGTGCAGCGGAAATGGGCGACCGGGCGCCGGCGCCGCCGGCCGTGACGGTCGCGTCCCACACCTGGGTGGTGCGGCCGGCGGAGGCGCCGACGAGTTCGATCCCCAGGTGCGTGGGCAGCCCCTCGGCGGGTGGCGGCGGGGTCATCGGGGCTCCGTGCGGGTGATCGCCCCGGTCCAGAGCGCCGTCAACGCCGCGAGCACGGCCAGGGCGATCAGGATGTGCGGCAGCGCGACGACCCGGGCCAGCAGCGCGATGAAGAACGGGCTGAGGTACCCCACGTAGGTCGCCGCCTGGTAGATCGCGACCGTGCGGCCGAGGTGCTCGGGCTCGGCGAGCCGCTGGATCTCGGTCAGGCCGCTGACCATCAGCGCGCCGTAGGCGGCGCCGAGCACCAGCGCGCCGGCCACGACGAGCGCGATCGACGACGTGCCCACGGCGGCCGCGCCGATCAGCAGACCGGCCACCACCACGGCGAGCGAGGAGAGGGTCAGCAGGCGCGACCGGTCGTGCAGACGGCGGGCGAGCGGCTGGACCAGCACACCGGCCAGCGCGGGCAACGGCGTGACCAGCCCGCTGAAGAGCATGACGTGATCGCCCAGCAGGTCGCCGACGCTGCCGGGCAGCGTGGCCAGCGCGACCGCGGCCGTGAGGAACACCCACGGCGCCACCGGCAGGACGACCAGCAGGAACCGGCGGTGCCGCCACGCGGGCGTGCCGCGCCGCGCGCCCGCCGCGCCGGCAGCCGCGGGGACGCCCGGCGGAGTCCGCCAGGCCAGGACCAGCGCGGCCACCGCGAGCAGGATGTGCGGCACGTACACCGCCACCAGCGGCGCCGGCGCGTACTGGGCGAGCAGCCCGGCGGCCAGCGGCCCGAGACCGAACCCCGAGGTCATCGCGACCGCGGCGCGGCGGGGAACCCGCCCGGCGGCGCCCGCGCTGAGCTCACCGAGCCAGGCGGTGCCGCAGCTGAACGCCGCGCCACTGGCCACCCCGGCGATCAGCCGGCCCGGGTACAGCACCGCGGTGGACCAGGCGCCGGCCGCGAGCACGACGCTGGCGGCCGCCGACAGCGCCAGTGCCCAGAGCATCATGTGCCGCCGCCCGCGCCGGTCCGACAGCGGCCCGCCGAACAGCAGGCCCGGCACCAGCCCGACCGCGTAGAGCACGAACATGCCCTGCGCCTGGGCGGTGCTGACCCCGCCGCGGGGTCTCGTAGAGCGACAGCAGCGGCGCGAACTGGTTGGCGCCCCAGCCGACGGCCGTCATCGCGAAGGCGGCCACCAGCCAGGCCCGGCCGCCCGCGCCGGGAGCGGCGGTGGAACGCGGGGTCGCCGCGGTGGTGGATTTCGTCATGCCGGTGATCGTTTCCGAGCCGCCGTCCGCGCACGAGCGTCCCGAACGACACGTGCCGTACAGTTTGGGACATGACCAGGGTGGGCGTCGTGGTCGTCGAGGGCACCTCGCTGTTCGAGCTGGGGGCGCCGTGTTCGGTCTTCGGCACGCCGCGACCGGAGGTGCACGATCCGTGGTACGAGTTCGTGGTGTGCGCCGAGTCCGGGGCGCACGTCGGTGACGGCTGGCTCCAGGTCAGCGGGTCCGGCACCGCCCCGCTGGAGGGCCTGGTGGATCTCGACACCGTGATCGTGCCGCCGCTGCAGGACTCCTCCGCCCCGTCGTCGCCCGCGCTGGCGTCGCTGCTGCGGGAGGCGCACCGCAACGGCGCGCGGATCGCGTCGATCTGCACGGGGGCGTTCACGCTCGCCGAGGCCGGCCTGCTCGACGGGCTGCGGGCCACCACGCACTGGTTGCACGCCGGGCGCCTGGCGCGCGAGTTTCCCGCGGTCGAGGTCGTGGCCGACGTGCTCTACGTCGACAACGGGCAGATCCTGACGTCGGCGGGCAAGGCCGCCGGGCTCGACCTGTGCCTGCACATGCTGCGCTGCGACCTCGGGTCCGAGGTGGCCAACGCGGTCGCGCGGCGGCTGGTCGCTCCCCCGCACCGGCAGGGCGGCCAGGCCCAGTACATCGAGACGCCGGTGCCCGCCGCGGACGGGCACGGCCTGGGCACGCTGCTGGACTGGGCGCGCGCGAACCTCCACCAGCCGATCACGGTGGCGACCCTCGCCGCGCGGTTCCACGTCAGCCCCCGCCACCTGACGCGGCTGTTCCGCGCGACGACCGGCCTGACGCCGCTGCACTGGCTGCACCTGGAACGGATCCGGCAGGCGCAACGCCTCCTGGAGGACACCGACGCGCCGCTGGAGCACATCGCCGCGCGGGTCGGCACGGGCACCGCGGCCACCCTGCGACGCCACTTCACGCGCACGATCGGCACGACGCCCAGCGCCTACCGGGAGGCGTTCCGCACGCCGTCGGCCGCAGCCGGGTAGGCGGATCAGGCGGTGCGGACCTCGACCTCGCCGAAGGCGCCGCGGTCGAGGTGGGCGAGCGCGGACGGGAGATCGGACAGGGCGTACTCGGCCGCGATCACGGGGCGGAGCGCGAGGTGATCGGCCGCGCGGACGAGGCCCTCCAGCGCCCGCCGATACCCGGCCTGCAGGCCGTCGATGCGCAGCTTCTTGCGCCCCAGGTGGGCGACGGGCCGGAGATCTCGTAGCCGTCCAGGATGGCGATCAGGGAAATGTGCCCGCCGACCGCGGCTGCCTCGATCGAGCGGGCGAGGTGGTGGCAGCCGACGGTCTCCAGGATGTGGTCGGCTCCGCGATCCCGGGTGAGTTCGTACACGGCCTCCACCCAGTCCCCGGATGAGCCGGTTGACCCCGTGGGTGGCGCCCAGGTCCTCGGCGCGGGCGAGCTTGGCGTCGTCGCCGGAGACGACGATGACCTCGGCACCGTGCGCCGCGGCGATCTGCAGGCCGAAGAGCGCGACCCCGCCGGTCCCACAGACGTCGGGATCGCCTCGTACGGGGCGCGGCGCGTTCCCGGGCTCCGCCGGGAGGAACTGGCCCAGCTCGCGGGCGTGAGCGTCACCTGCTACACGCGACTGGAACAAGGGCAGAGCCACCAGGCGTCGGAGGCGGTCCTCGAGCCGCTGGCCAGGGCGCTGGAACTGACCGACGACCAGCGGGACTACCTGCACAACCTCGCCCGGCCCGCCCCGGCTCGCCCGCGCACGGCGGCACCCGCGCGGGCCTGCCACAGCACCCGCCAGCTCATCGGTTCCCTGTCCGTGCCCGCCGTCCTGGTGGGGATGCGCACCCCGGCCGCGACCGAGAAGCGAAAGGGGCCGCACCGGATCCGGTGCGGCCCCTCGGAAAGCGCCTACTGCTGCGGCGCCGCGGGTGGCGGCTGCTGCGGCGGGTACGGGGGCCGTGGCGGGGTGCCGTAGTGCTGGCCCGGGCTGCGGGTCGGCAGCTGGCCCTGCTGTCCGCCGGCCGCGGGGAACTGCGGCGTCGTCGGCGGGGACAGCGCGGGCGGTTCCGGCTGGACGGGCGGTTCGGCCGCCGGGGCCTCCTGCGCCTCCTCGGTCACCGGGGTGCCGCGCAGCGCGCTGGTCGCCTGCGGAGCCGGCGGCTGCGGCTGGTGCGACAGCGGCCCGGGCACCTCCTGGCGCGCCACCGCCTCAGCCTCGCGCACCGCCTCGGCGATCCGCGGGTCCGTGGAGGTGTCGAACCAGCTGGCGACCTCCTCGTCGTCCAGGGTGGGCGGCTCGGCGCCGTCGTTCTCGGCCGGCTCGTACCGGAACACGCCGTCGGCGTCCTGCTTGGCGAACGCGCGGGCGAACTGCTGCAGCGCGTTGCCGTAGTCGCTGGGCACCAGCCACACCTTGTTCGCGTCGCCCTGCGCCATCTGCGGCAGCGTCTGCAGGTACTGGTAAGCCAGCACCTCCGGCGTCGGCTTGCCCGCCTTCACCGCCGCGAACACCTTCTCGATCGCCTTGGCCTGGCCCTGCGCCTGCAGGTACCGGGCCGCGCGTTCACCCTGCGCCCGCAGGATCCGCGACTGCCGCTCCGCCTCGGCCGCCATGATCGTGGCCTGCTTGGCGCCCTCCGCCGCGAGGATCTGCGACTGCTTCTGCCCCTCCGCGGTCTTGATCTGCGCTTCCCGCTGACCTTCGGCGTTGAGGATCATCGCGCGCTTCTCCCGGTCGGCGCGCATCTGCTTCTCCATCGAGTCCTGGATGGACGGCGGCGGGTCGATCGCCTTCAGCTCGACCCGCGCCACCCGGATGCCCCACCGGCCGGTGGCGTCGTCGAGCACGCCACGCAGCTGGTTGTTGATCTGGTCGCGGGAGGTCAGCGCCTGCTCCAGCGTCATGCCGCCGACCACGTTGCGCAGCGTCGTGGTGGTCAGCTGCTCGACACCGACGATGTAGTTGGAGATCTCGTACACCGCGGCGCGCGCGTCGGTCACCTGGAAGTAGACGACCGTGTCGATCGACACCGTCAGGTTGTCCTCGGTGATCACCGGCTGCGGCGGGAACGACACGACCTGCTCGCGCAGGTCGATGCGGGCCCGCACCTTGTCCAGGAACGGCACCAGGAAGTTCAGGCCGGGCGAGGCGACCGACTTGAATCTGCCCAGCCGCTCGATCACCGCGGCCTGGGCCTGCGGGACCACCATGATCGCCTTCGCGATCGTCACGATCACGAACAGGGCGATGACCGCGACAACAATGATCGCTGCGGTTCCCAAGATCGCTCTCCCGGTATGTGGGTTGTGGTTACGGCTCGGGCGCCACCACGGCCGTGGCGCCCGCTATCTCTACCACGGTCACGGTCGTGCCGGGTTCGATTCGCTGACCGTCGGCGACGGACCGTGCGGACCACACGTCGCCGGCCAGCTTGACACGCCCGGAGTCGCCGTCCACAACGGACACGACCACGGCCCTGGCGCCGATCAGGGCCTCGGTGTTGGTGCGGTGACCCGTCCCGGTCAGGAACCGGCGCTTGAGCGCGGGCCGGGCCAGGAGGATCAGCGCCCCGGACGCGACCGCGAACACGACCGCGTCGATGACGATGTTGCCGGTGATCAGGGCCGCGCCGGCCCCGAACAACGCGCCGAGGCCGAGCATCAGCAGGAAGAAGTCGCCGGACAGCACTTCGGCGGCCATCAGGACGATGGCGACGATCAGCCAGACGAGCGCCGGTGTCATGCGCCCATCGTGGCAGAAAGTGACCGCTCGCGACCAGCGGACGACCCGAAGTGATCTCGGTGTGACCTGCCGGATTCAGCCTTCCGGGTCGGTCACGAAGTCGATCAGCCGCTCGACGGCGCCGATCAGCGGCGTCTCCAGGTCGCGGTAGCTGCTCACCGCGGCCAGCACGCGCTGCCAGCCCTCGTAGGTCTCGCCCCAGCCCAGCGCCGCGCACACGCCCTCCTTCCACGGCGTGCCGCGCGGCACCGAGGGCCACTGGCGGATGCCGACCGCGGACGGCTTCACCGCCTGCCACACGTCGACGTAGGGGTGGCCGGTGACCAGCACGTGCTGGTCGCGGATCGCGTTCACCAGGCGGGATTCCTTGCTGCCCGGCACCAGGTGGTCGACCAGGACACCCAGCCGCCGCCCGGGACCGGTGCCGAACTCCTCGATCGCTTCGGCCAGCACGTCCACGCCGTCCAGCGGCTCCACGACGACGCCCTCGACGCGCAGGTCGTGCCCCCACACGCGTTCCACGAGTTCGGCGTCGTGCTTGCCCTCGACCCAGATGCGCGAGTCGCGCGCGGTGCGGGCCCGCAGCCCCCGCACCTTCACCGACCCCGACGCCGAACGCGCCGAAGCCGGTGACGGCGGCGCGGCCTTCGGCCGTACCAGCGTCACCGGCTTGCCTTCGAGCAGGAACCCGGCGGGTGCCAGGGGGAACACGCGGTGGCGGCCGTGGCGGTCCTCCAGCACCACGTTCCCGTGCTCGAACCGGACCACCGCGCCGCAGAAACCGCTTCCCGGTTCCTCGACCACCAGCCCGCGCTCCGCCACGACCTCGGGGATCTTGCGTCTGCGCGGGCCGGCGAGGATGTCGTCATAGCTGTGGGAGCGCACGATCCGCGACGGTAGCGCCGGATTCACCGGTTCGTCGCGCCGCCACGCCGGGGCGCAGCATCAGCGCGGCCGCGGCGAAGGCGGCCGCCACGAGACCGGTGCCCACCCAGAAGGCGAGGTGGTAGCCGGAGGTGAGCGCCTCCTCCGGGCGCACCCCGGTCAGCGACTCGGTGCGGGTCGCGGCGAGCACCGCCAGCACCGACAGCCCCAGCGCGCCCGCCACCTGCTGTGTGGTGTTGAACAGGCCGGAGGCCAGGCCGGTGTCCTCGGCGGCGGCGTCGCGCATGCCCAGTCCCATCAGCGCGGGCATGGCCAGGCCGAACCCGACGCCCATCGCCACGGTCGGCCCGAGCACGTCGGTGGCGTAGCCGCCGTCGGCGGGCACCCGGGCCAGCCAGGCGAGCCCGGCGCCGATCAGCGCCAGCCCGGCCAGCAGCACCTTGTAGTCGCCGAAGCGGGTGGACAGCCGCGGCGAGACCACCAGCGACACCACCGCGATCGATCCCGCGATCGGGACCATCGCCAGCCCGGTCGCCTGCGCGCTCAGGCCCAGCACCTGCCGCATGTAGAGCACGACCAGGAACTGGAACCCGAACATCGCCGACACCAGCAGCGCCATCGTCAGGTTCGCGCCGGACAGGCCACGCGAGGCGAAGATCCGCAGCGGCAGCAGCGGGTCCCGGGTGCGGGCCTGGCGGACGCCGAACGCGGCCAGCAGCACCAGCGACAGGGCGCCGAAGCCGAGCGTGTGCGCCGAGGCCCAGCCGTGGGACTCCACCTCGACGATGGTGTAGACGCCGAGCATCAGCGCGGCGGTCACCAGCGCGGCGCCCAGCCAGTCGGCGCCGGCGCGCAGCCCGAGGCCGCGGTCGTTCTCCAGTACCCGCACCGCGACCGCACCGGCGACCAGGCCGATCGGCAGGTTGATCAGGAAGATCCAGTGCCAGCTCAGCGCCTGGGTGAGCACACCGCCGGCGATGCTGCCGATCGAGCCGCCCGCGGCCTGCACGAAGCTGAACGTGCCCAGCGCCTTCGCGCGTTCCGCCGGTTCCGGGAACAGCCGGACGACCATGCCCAGCGCGACCGCGGTCGAGGCGGCGCCGCCGGCGCCCTGCAGGAACCGCGCGGCCATCAGGGTTTCCGGGTTCCAGGCGAGCCCGGCCAGCAGCGAGGCCAGCGTGAACACGACCATCCCGGCGAGGAAGACGCGGCGGCGGCCGGCCAGGTCACCGAGGCGCCCGGCGAGCAGCAGCAGCCCGCCGAAGGGGATCAGGTAGGCGTTGATGACCCAGGACAGGTTCGACGGCGTGAAGCCGAGGTCGTCGCGGATGGCGGGCAGGGCGACGTTCACGATCGTCTGGTCGAGCACGATCATCAGCGTCTGCGCGGACAGCACGGCGAGCGCGAGCCACCGCGACCGTCCTGCGGGCTGATCGAGGGACATGGCCTTGACCTCCAAAGGGGCACGATTTGTTACTGGGGCCATCATGTGAGCCCGTAACCGTGGCCGGAAGAAGGCAGTTCCCTGTGCCAGAGGAACACCGATGTACCACTCCTGGTCCCGCCGGTGGTGCTGTGATGCGGGTCACGATCCCCATGGAGAACGGGTGGTAACCGAGGGGCGGACGTGGAACCATCGGGGTATGGCTGCTGACACCGCTTCCCCGGTCACCGAGGCGTGCCCGATCGTCGAGGTCCTCGATCACGTCGCCGGCAAGTGGGCGATCGGCATCCTGGTCACCGCCGCGCACGGCCCGGTCCGCTTCACCGAGCTGGAGCGCGAGGTGGAGGGCATCAGCCGCCGCATGCTGACGCTGACGCTGCGCAAGCTGGAGCGCGACGGGCTGCTGGTGCGCACCGTGTACCCCACGGTGCCGCCGCGCGTGGAGTACACGCTCACCGACATGGCGCGCGAGCTGCATCAGACGCTGCTCAGCCTGACGTCGTGGGCGGAGAAGTACCGGGTCGAGATCGCCGCGGCCCGCCACGCCTACGACGCCCAGCAACCCGCGGCGATCGCCTAGATCACCCGCGCGGCCGCCTCGGCGGCGATGCGGAACTCGATCACCGTCGGCAGCTCCGTCAGGTCCAGCGCCTGCCGCAACCGCGCCACGCCGTCGGTGACGATGTGCTCCCGCAGTGCCGTCAGGTCCGTGCCCGGCTCGGCGGTCACCGTCACCAGCAGCGTGGGCCGGTCCGGCGTGCCGGACAGCGTCGCGTCCGCCGAGCGCACCTGCGGGTACGCCGCGATCTCCGACTCGAACGGCGCGACCGCCGCGTCCGCCGCCAGCTTCGTGACGCCACGGGCCGGATCGTCCTCCAGCCGCCAGGTCTGCGTCTTCGGGCGGCGCATCACCTGCGCGGCCAGCCACCGCAGGAACAGCAGCCCCAGCACCACCGCGACGACCACGGTCACGTACAGCACCCACGTCGCGGGCCGGTCGTCGCCCGGCACCAGCGGCTGGTCGCGGCCGAGCAGCCGCAGCCAGCCGAGCGAGGTGGCCAGGGCGAACCCGCCCGCGGCGAGCAGGACGAGCCCGGTCAGCGCGAGCAGGGCCCGGTTGAGCCGGGCGGGACGGTTCAGGCTGGTCATGCCGTGCTCCTCACGCGCACCTTCACCCGCGGCCGCCGGGCCGGGGCGATGCGGTCCAGCTGGTCCTCCATCGCCCGCCGCACCTGGGTGGCCACGTCGTCCGCGGCCAGCCGGCTGCCACGCACCTTCGCGGTGACGCTGCGCCACCTCAGCCGCACCTTCGCCGCCTCCACCCCGTCGGCCGACTCGGCCGCCGAGCGCAGGCTGCCGGTGATGCTGCGGCGGCTCGCGCCGGCCTTGACGGGCGCGCTGCCTCCCCCCGACAGGGGCAGCACGAGCGCGCGGCCGGGCAGCACCGCCGCCAGCAGCACCACCAGTCCCACCGCGGCCAGCACGCCCCCGCCGATCGCCACGGGAAGCGCTTCCCAGCGGGTGGCGTGCAGCCGGGCGGCGACGGCGTCGTAGTCCAGCACCGGCCGCTCACCCAGCAGGAGCTGCACCGCGCTGGTCGCCACCAGCGCACACGCGATCAGCCCGGCCAGTGCCACCAGCGTGGCCGCGAGGCTGCGCCGGGACCGGCGGATCATGCCACGCTCCTCTCCCGCGACCGGTCGCTGTGCAGGGCGGTCACCGTGATGTCCACCCGCTCCACGACCAGCCCGGTCAGCTCGCCGACCTTCCGGACCAGCCGTTCCCGCGCCGCCCGCGTGGTGCGGGCGATCGGGGCCGGGTAGCCGACCGAGAGTTCCACGGCCAGGCTGACCCGGCCGTCCCGCACCCGCGCGGTGACGTTGGCCGGCTGCTCCGGATCGCCGGTGCCCAGGGCGACCCCGAGCACCCGGCGGGCGGACCCGCCCACGCCCTCCATCCCGCTGATCACCTGCTCGGCGATGCGCTGCACCGCCCGGTCGGCCACGACCGTGGTGCCGCGCCGCTCCGGCGCTTCGACGGTCACCGGCTCACCTCCGCTCGCGGCCGGTCAACTGGGACAGGTCGAGCTTGCCGTCCAGCACCCGGCCCGCCAGCAGGCCCAGCCCGCCCAGCACGGCGACGATCAGGAACGCCCCGAACCCGCCGAACGCGGCCGCCAGGCCGAGCACGAGCCCGGTCAGCAGACCGGCGATCGTGGCGTTCATGTCACTGCACCCGCGCGGCCGCGCCGTCGCCCGGCTCGTCGTCGCCGGGCAGGTGGACGTCGTTGACGGTGATGTTGACCTCGACGACCTCCAGGCCGGTCATCTGCTCGATCGCGCCGATCGCGTTGGCCCGCACCGCCTGCGCCAGGTCGGCGATGGACACCCCGTACTCGACCACGATCTGCAGGTCCACCGCGGCCTGCTTCTCCCCGACCTCGACCGACACGCCCTGGCCGACGCTGCCGCTGGCGCCCGGGATGCGCTCGCGCAGCGCGTTGAACGCCCGCGCCGCGCCGCCGCCCAGGTCGTACACGCCCGGGATCTCCCGCGCCGCCAGCCCGGCGATCTTCTGCACCACCGTGCTCGCGATCGTGGTGGTGCCCTGGCTGGTCACCAGCGAGCTCTCCGGCGCCTTGCGCACCGCGGTGGCCTTCTCCTCGGTTCCACTGCTCATCGTTCGTCCCCTTTCCGGTTGGTGTTCCCACTTCTCCGACACCGCTGCGACGGCAACGTCACGCGCCGAACGCGGATCCGTCCACATCGGTCACCACGAGCCGGATGTCCGCGTCCGCGTACGCACTTCCCACCAGGGCCTTCGCCACCGCGTCCCCGGCCAGCCGCAGCCGCGGCGGCAGCGGCAGCGCGGTGGCGACCAGGCGCACCCGCACGAGTTCCGGGGTCAGGTCGACCGCCAGCGCGGCCGGGTTCCACGACGCCACCGGCCGCACCGCCGGCGCGGCCGGGCGCAGGCCGTCCACTTCGGACAACGCGGTCAGGATCGCCTCGACCCGCTCGGCGCGCGGGGTCATCGTTCGATGTCCAGCACGGTCACCGACACCTGACCGGGCCGCACCCCGGTGTCCCTGGTCAGCCGGGCGCGCACCTCGCGCTGCACCGCCCTGGCGACCGCGGCCGCCTGCGCCCCGGCGCGGGTGGCGATGCCCACCCACACCTCGACGTCGTCCCCGGCGCGCCGGACGCTCACCCCGTCCGCGGGCGCCGGCGTGAGCCCCTTGACCTGCTGCCACCGGGTGCGGCCCCAGCCGCGCACCAGCCCCGCCACACCCGGCTCCAGCCGGGCCACGCCCGGCACCGACCGCGCGGCGTGCGCGGCCACCGACGCCACCACAGCGTCCTCGACGATCCACTCGACGTGCACCAGTTCCCCCTCTCACCGGTCGTAGAAGTCGTCGACCGTCAGATCCAGCCGCACCAGCCGCACCCCGATCCCGGACGAGCACGCGGCGCCGACCCGGTCCCGCAGCCGCGTCAGCACGTCGGCGAGGTCGTCGCGGTAGGCGATGGCGATCGTCAGCTCGGCCTCGATCCGCGTCCGCCCGTCGGCGTCCAGCCCGGCCGTGGTGACCCGGCAGCGGCGGGCGCGGACGCCGTCCATCTCGTCGGCGGCGAACCGCAGCACGGCCGCGACCGCCTGCTCGCTCACCTCGAGCGTGCCGGGCTCCGGCGCGGACAGCGGCACCATGCCGCGGTGGCGCCGCACGTCGGCGCGGACCGCGGACATGATCCGCTCGGTCAGGTCCCGCGAGGGCTCGGTCTCCTCCGCCGCCAGCTCGCGGGTCGCCTCCCGCAGGGCGAGCAGGCTGCCGCGCGCGGTCGAGCAGTGCGGGCAGGTCAGGTCGTGGTCGGTGACCGCGTCGAGGCGGTCCCACACGTCCTCCAGCGACCGGCCGCAGGGCAGGTCGTGGGTGGTCTGGTCTAGCGCCATGGCTGCATCACCTCCGCCAGTTGCGCACGGGCTCGCGCGATGCGCCCGCGGACCGCGGTGGGCGAGGTCGACACGGCCTCCGCGATCTCCTCGTAGGACCGGCCGTGCACCTCGCGCAGCAGCCAGCAGGCCCGCTGCTCCGGCGTCAGCCCGGCCAGCGCGGTGGTCAGGGCGGCCATCTGGGCGCTCACCTCGGCGGCGCGCTCGGGCCGGGCGTCGCCGCGGCGGGTCTCGGTGTCGTCCGGGTCGACGTCGGTGACCGGACGGCGGGCGCGGATGACGTTGAGGCACCGGTTCGTGACCGACCGGTAGAGCCAGCCGACGAACGCCCGGTCGTCGGCGAGCTGCTCCAGCCGCCGCCACACGGTCAGGAACACCTCCTGCACCACGTCCTCGGCGTCCCCGGCGCTGCCCAGCATCCGCAGCGCCAGCCGGTACATGCGGCCCTGGTAGCGGCGCACCAGCTCCTCGTAGGCGCGCACGTCACCGTCGCGCGCCCGCGCGACCAGCGTCGGGTCGTCCAGGACCTCGCCGAGGTGGGTCCCGGCCGTCACCGCGTCCCGCCCATGCACAGCCTCCCCGGGTTCACACTCGCTTCAGTAGCCCAGACACCGGGCAGGGCGGAAGCTCACGCACCGGCCCGTCACGAATTCGGGTGAGGGCGGTCACCGGATTGGTGGCTGCGGTCAGAACAGCGGCCAGGGGATGGCGCGCCAGTCGTCGCCGGGTTCGGGGAACACGCCGGTCGCCACGAGCATCTCGGCGCGTTCGGCGATCGCGCTGATCTCCAGCTTCGTCAGGTGCGGCGCGAGCTGCTCGCCCAGGTCGCCGCGGATCTTCTCCGGGAGGGCGCGCAGCTTGTCCAGGGTCTCGCCGGGCAGCGGGTCGCCCACCCAGCCCCACAGCACCGTGCGCAGCTTGGGCTCGGCGTGCAGGCAGATGCCGTGGTCGACGCCGTACACGGTGCCGTCCGTGCCGACCAGGACGTGGCCGCCCTTGCGGTCGGTGTTGTTGGCGATGATGTCCAGCACCGCCAGGTCCCGCATGCCCGGGTGGTCGGCGTGCGCGAGCACCGCGGGCTCCCCGGACCGGTCGTGGGCGTGCAGCACGATGCGCCAGTCGTCCGGCACGTCCTTCGGGGACCGGACGTCGATCAGCTCCTCGTCGCCGGTCTCCACCCACAGCTGCACCATGCCCTCGCCGAACGGCCCGTCGCGCAGCACGGTCGGCGGCACCCTGCCCAGCCCGGCCGCCTCGGACAGCAGGGCGGTGGCGACCTCGCGGCCGGCCAGCGTGCCGTCCGGGAAGTCCCACAGCGGCCGCTCCCCGGACACCGGCTTGTACACCGCCTGCGCGGCGAGGCCGTCCAGCTCCACCGAGCAGAACAGGGTGACGTTGGAGGCGTCGACCAGGCGGCCTTCGACGGTCAGGCGGCCGCGGGTCAGCAACTCCCTGGCGTGAGGATCGGCGGGGCCGACCGGTGGGGCCACGTCTAGCTCTCGTCGGCCAGGTCGGTGTTGCGCCGGTAGCCGTTCTGCCGCGGGCAGATGTGGCCCTCCGGGTCCAGCGGCTCGCCGCACAGCGGGCACGGCTTGCGTCCGGCCCGCACCACCCGGTCGGCGCGCTCGGCGAACGCCCGCGCCGCGGCCGGGCTGAGGAACACGCGCACCGCGTCCGGGCCCTCCTCGGTGTCGTCGAGCACGACGGTCTCGTCGACCTCGCCCTCCGTCATCGCGAGCAGCTCGATCACGACCGCGCTGGTTTCGGCGTCCCAGCCCAGGCCCATCGTGCCGACCCGGAACTCCTCCTCGACCGGCACCTCGAGCGGATCGACGTCGACGAGGTCGTCGGGCACGGTCTCGGGCACCTCGGCGCCGAAGCGCGCGACGATCTCCTCCAGCAGCGAGGACAGGCGTTCGGCGAGCACCTGCACCTGCTGCTTCTCGATCGTCACGCTCACCGTGCGGACGTCCTCGGTGGCCTGCAGGTAGAAAGTGCGGTCGCCCGGTTCCCCGACGGTCCCTGCGACGAACCGGTCGGGCTGGCGGAAGACGTGGATTACACGAGCCATGGCACCCCCGACCCTATGCCACTGTTTCATGATCGGCATCCGCCGCCCCCGCTTGCATCTTAGTTAGAGTGCGGCGGTGGCTGAAACCGCGCCGTACGGCACCTGGACCTCCCCCATCTCCGCCGCCGACGTCGCCGCCGCGGGCGGTGGCGCGCAGTGGCTCGACGTCGTCGGCGGCACCGTCTGGTGGGCCGAGGCCCGCCCCGCCGAGAGCGGCAGGCTGACGCTGGTCCGCGCTGGTCAGGACGGCGCGGAGGAGATGCTGCCCGCGCCGTGGAACGCGCGGAACCGGGTGCACGAGTACGGCGGGCGGCCGTGGCTGGTGATCGGCCGGACGCTGTTCTTCACCCACTGGGACGACCAGCGGGTCCACGCGCGCGACCTGGACAGCGGCGAGGTGGTTCCGGTCACACCGGAGCCGCACATGCCGCAGGGTGTCCGGTTCGGCGATCTGCGTCCCGGCCCGGACGGTGCGGTGTGGGCGGTGCGGGAGACGAGCACCGGGCCGCGGCGCACCGACATCCGCCGCGATCTGGTGTCGCTGTCCGGCGGCGAGGTCGTGTCACTAGGGGCCAGCCACCACTTCCTGACCGCGCCGCAGCTGTCCCCGGACGGGCGGCACGCGGTGTGGCTGGGCTGGGACCACCCGGACATGCCGTGGGACTCCACGCAGCTGTGCGTGGCCGAGGTGCGGCCCGGCGGGTTCGGCCCGCACCGGGTCCTCGCCGGCGGGCCGGGCGTGTCGGTCTGCCAGGTGGAGTGGGCGGACGCGGGCACGCTGCTCGCGCTGATGGACCCGGACGGCTGGTGGAACCTGCACCGGATCGGGCTCGACGGCACGACGGTGGCGCTCGCCCCGGGCGAGCGCGAGCTGGGCGGGCCGCTGTGGAAGATCGGGGCGAACTGGTTCGTGCCGCTGGGCGGCGGCCGTCACGCGGTGCTCGACTCGGGGCGGCTGGCCGTGCTCGACGAGCACGCCGGGACGGTCACGCCGGTCGCGGAGCACCTGACCAGCTGGACGGCCACGCTGGCCCGGCACGGGAACGGGGTCGCGGGCATCGCCGCCGGACCGCGCCACGAGAGCGCCGTCGTGCACGTGGACCTGGGCAGCGGCACGGTGACCGAGCTGACCGCGCCCACCCACCCGCTGCCGCCGGCGGAGTACCTGCCGGTGCCGCGGGAGCGGACGTTCCTGAGCCCGGACGGTGTGCCGATCCCGGCCTACGTCTACCCGCCCACCAACCCCGGCTTCACCGGCCCCGGCGGCGAACGCCCGCCCTACCTGGTACACGTCCACGGCGGGCCCACCGGCCGCGTGTCCGGCGACCTCGACCTGGACTTCGCCTACTTCACCAGCCGCGGCATCGGGATCGTCGCGGTCAACTACGGCGGCTCGGTCGGCTACGGCCGCGCCTACCGGGAACGGCTGCGCGAACAGTGGGGCGTGGTCGACGTGCGGGACTGCGCCGCCGTCGCCGAAGCACTGGCGGCCGAGGGCACCGCCGATCCGGCGCGGCTCGCGGTGCGCGGCGGCAGCGCGGGCGGCTACACCTCGGCGGCGTCGATGACGAGCGTGACCACCTACCGGGCGGCGACGATCAAGTACCCGATCCTCGACCTGGCCGGGTGGACCGGCGACGGCGGCGAGACCCACGACTTCGAGTCCCGCTACGTGCTCGGCCTGGTCGGGCCGCTGCCGGAGACCCGGGAACGCTACGTCGAGCGGTCCCCACTGCGGCACGCCGACCGCCTGGCCGGGCCGGTGCTGCTACTGCAGGGGCTGGAGGACCAGATCTGCCCGCCCGAGCAGGCCGACCGGTTCGTGGCCGCGCTCGCCGGCAGCGGCATCCCGCACGCCTACCTGACGTTCGAGGGCGAGCAGCACGGGTTCCGCAAGGCGGAGACGATGATCGCCGCGCTGGAGGCCGAGCTGTCCTTCTACGGGCAGGTGTTCGGCTTCCCCACGCCCGGGATGCCGGAACTGGAGCTGCGCTCGTGACGACCGTCGCCCTGGTCGCGCCCGCCGGGCCGGTCGCCCCGGAGCGGCTGGAGCGGGCGCTGGCGGTGCTCGGCTCGTGGGGACTGCGCGTGCACAACCTGGTCACGCCGGGGTCCCGGCCCTTCCGGTACCTGGCCGACACCGACGCGGCGCGGGCGAAGCTGTTCACCGAGGCGTGGCTGGACCCCGAGGTGGACGTGGTGCTCGCCGCGCGCGGCGGGTACGGCACCCAGCGGATGCTGGACCTGCTCGACTGGCCCGCGCTGCGCGGTGCCGGGCCGACGGTGTTCGCCGGGTCCAGTGACGTGACGGCCCTGCACGCGGCGATCCACGAGCACCTGGGGCTGCCGACGCTGTTCTCGCCGATGCCCGCGGGTGACTACTGGGACGAGGCGGGTGGCGAGCACCTGCGGCGGGCGTTGCTGGAGCCGGGACCGGTGACGCTGCCCGGGACCGAGGCGCTGGTGCCGGGCACCGCCCGGGGCCGGTTGACCGGCGGGAACCTGAGCCTGCTCGCCGCCGGCGTGGGCACGCCGGAGCAGGGCGGCGCGTCGGGTGGGATCGTGGTGCTGGAGGACGTGAGCGAGCCGGTGTACCGGCTGGACCGGATGCTCACCCAGTTGCTGCGGTCCGGCTGGTTCGCCGGGGTGGCCGGGATCGTGCTGGGCACCTGGACGCGGTGTGGTGATCCGGCGGATGTGCGGGCGCTGATGCTGGACCGGCTGGCGCCGCTGGGGGTGCCGGTGCTGGCGGGCGTGCCGTTCGGGCACGTCGAGGGGTCGCTCACCGTGCCGCTCGGGGTCTCGGCGGTGCTGGACACGGCCGGGCTGCGGGTGGTGACGGGTGCGGCTTGATGCGGCGGAGGCGCGGGCGCGCTTCGCGGCGGCGCGGGTGGCGCGGCTGGCGACGGTGTCCGCGGACGGGCTGCCGCACCTGGTGCCGGTGACGTTCGCGGTGTCCGGGGACGAGATCGTGTTCGCGGTCGACCACAAGCCGAAGTCGACGCACGCGTTGCGGCGGCTGGCCAACATCGCGGCCAACCCCGCGGTGAGCTTCCTCGCCGATGAGTACGACGAGGACTGGACCCGGCTGTGGTGGGCGCGGGCCGACGGCACGGCGACGGTCGAGGAGCCCGGGCCGGTGCCGCTGCTGGTGGCGAAGTACCCGCAGTACGCGGAGCGGCCGCCGGAGGGCCCGGTGGTGATCACCCGGGTGACGCGGTGGAGCGGCTGGGCAGGAACCGGCCAATCCGGCCCCGGCGCGGTGACCTGATCCCTACGATCGGCGCATGAGAACCTTGCGCGCGGCCGCGATGGTGCCGGTGTTCGTGCTGGCGGCGGCCTGCTCCAGCGAGCCGGAGACGCCGCACACCATCGTCTACGAGGTGACCGGCACCGGGCAGATCGCGTGGATCAAGTACAAGGCCGACGGGAAGACCTCCGTGCAGGAGGACGGCATCACCCCGCCGTGGACGAAGACCTTCACGCTGCCCGCCGAGGGGACCCAGCAGCTGGAGCTGCTGATCCAGCCGGCGGGCGAGCACGACCTGTCCGCCTCGATCGAGGTCGACGGGCAGCCGCTGACGAGCAGCGCGAGCGCCGCCTCCGACGGCGGCGGCACGATGTCGCTCACCGGCGAACTCGGGCACTAGGGCGTGCTGTCGGATGACCGGTGAGCGTTGATCGAGGACTTTCCGCCGGCGCGGACGGGTAGGCCCGGCGGCCGTTTCCGGATGCGCGCCACCACCATCCCCGCCACCACGGGGCTGGATTCGAACTACCCGAAATCCGGGATCGAGCCGGCTGACCATGCCACCGGCTGCTCCCGTGGTGGCCCGCCACCAAGATCCACCGGCTGGGCGGCGGCTGACCCCGCACCCAGCCCGACCGAGTGTGCGGCGATAGGCCTACTCCCGCACCATCCGCAACCACCTGCGCCGCTGGGCCATCCGCGCGGTCACTCCCGACCCCGCGGACCAGATCGAGCACCGCAACCGCCACGGATTCCGCGGCGACCGCCCACCCGCCTTCGACGCCCATCACCTGGACATAACCTTTGTCCGACTCGGCCCGGGGTGGTGCCCCGCGAGGTTGACCCGCTCGATGGTGGGACGCGATGGGCGGCATCGTGAGAATTTCAGCGATCCGCGGGGCCGCTCGGCGCGGCTCTCCTCCCGGCGAAGGCGTCGAGCGCCGCCTCCGACGGCGGCGGCACGATGTCGCTCACCGGCGAACTCGGGCACTAGCCCTTCGCGACGAAGTCCGGCACCTCGGGCTGGCGGCGCCACGCGCCGACCAGGCCGAGCGGGTCGGGGCGCAGCAGGGACGCCGCCGCGTAGACCGACAGCGCCAGGACCACCACGACGAACCACCAGTCGTACAGGGCCTGCTCGCCCGTCGGGTAGTAGGCCAGCACCAGGAACGACGCCACGGCGACCACGATCGCCAGGTGCCTGCGCCGCCACGGGAACGCCGAGGCGATCACGAAGCCCCAGGTCAGGTACCAGGGCAGGGTCGGCGGGGCGAGGATCGCGGTGGCCAGCAGCGCCATCGCCATCCGGAAGATCGCCTCGTTGCCGCCGTTCCGGGCCTTCCACCACTGCTGCACCATGAACGCCGCCAGCGTCAGCATCGCCAGCGCGCGCGCCACCGTCACGAACGGCGACTCCGGCACGGTGATCACCACGTTCACCAGCGTGTGCGCCAGCTGCCCCAGCCCGGTCGGGAAGTTCAGCCAGTTCGTCACCAGCGTCGGCGCCTGCAGGCCGGTGACCCAGCCGAGGTTGAACGAGCCGAGCGACACCCAGGTGCCGGCCACGAACACGATCCCGAACAGGCCGACCGAGATCGCGCCGGCCTGGAAGAAGTTGCGGACCCGGCTGGGGTGCGGCAGGTGGTTGGCCCACACCCACACCAGGAACGGCAGCGCGACCGCCGCGGTCGGCTTGATCAGCATGCCGATGGTGACCAGCACGATCGCGACCGCGTGCTTCCGTTCCAGCGCGGCGAGCACGCCGATGGTGAGGAAGCCGAGCATCAGCAGGTCGTTGTGCGGGCCGCCGACGAGGTGGATGACGGTCATCGGGCTGGCGACCGCGAGCCACACGGTGATCGGCAGCTTGCCGCCGAGGTGACGCACCAGCCGCGGCAGCGCCCACAGCATCATCGCCAGCCCGATCAGCAGCACCAGGCGGGTCACGATGACCCCGGCGATCACGTTGTCGCCGGTCAGCGCCACGACACCCTTGGCGATCAGCAGGAACAGCGGGCCGTAGGGCGCCGGGGTGGTCTGCCAGACCGGGTGCACGTTCTGCACGACGTCGCGCAGCACCTCGAGCTCGGCCGGGCCGTGCGCGTACGGGTCGAGCCCGTGCAGCAGCTGGGCGCCCTGCCCGAGGTAGGAGAACACGTCGCGGGTGAACAGCGGCGGCGAGATCAGCAGCGGCGCCATCCAGCACGCGGCGGCGACGAGGATCGGCCTGCTGCCGATGCGCCCGGCGAGCATGTAGCGGCCCAGCCGGACCCACGCCCACACCACGAGCGCGAACCCGCCGTAGAGCACCGCGTTGGCGAGCATCTGCCCGTGCCCGTAGCGGACCCAGGACAGCGGGCCGTGCCCGAGGACGGGGTCGCGGATCAGGATGCCGCCGGCCCCGAGCGCGCCGATGAGGAGCAGGAGACTGCCGAGGGTGCCCATCGCGATCGTGCGGTACGGGAACCGCGAGGGCACGCGCACGCGCGCGGCCGGGTGCGCCCGCGCGGGCGCCCCGGGAGCGGGGTCAGTGGTGGTCGCCATTTCGTCCACGGAGATTACACACCGTTCCCCTGCGGGTTCCCGCCGGGAACGTCATTTCCTTGACTTGCGGGCATTCAGGACGGTAAGGACTCGCGTGTCGTGCCGCCGGGCAGCGCCGCGAGCAGGGAGCGCGTGTACTGGTGCTTCGGGTCGAGCAGGACCTCCTCCACGGTGCCGACCTCGACCAGCTCGCCCCGGTACATCACGGCCACGCGGTCGGCGATGTTCCACGCCAGCCCGAGGTCGTGGGTGATGACCAGCCCGGCCAGGCCGAGTTCGCGCCGCAGCCGCAGCAGCAGCCCGAGGATCTCGCCGCGCACCGAGGCGTCCAGCGACGCGACCGGCTCGTCGGCGACGAGCACCCCGGGCCGTAGCGCGAGCGCGCCGGCGATCACCACGCGCTGCCGCTGCCCGCCGGACAGCTCGTGCGGCAGCCGGTGCAGGAAGTGCGCGGCCGGGCGCAGTTCCGCGGCCTCCAGGGCCTCGGTCACGATCTGCCGCTCGTCGCCGGGCAGGCGGTGGATGCGCGGTCCCTCGGCGACCGCCTCGTAGACGGTGTGGCGCGGGTTCAGCGCGCTGGCCGGGTCCTGCAGCACGAGCTGGACGTGCCGCCGGTAGGCCTTGAGCGCGGCGCCCGAGGCGGGCACGGGCGAACCGTCGTAGCGGACCACGCCCGAGGTGGGCTTCTGCAACCCCAGCAGCGTGCGGGCCAGGGTCGTCTTGCCGGAGCCGGACTGGCCGACCAGCGCGACGATCTCGTTGCGCCGCACCTGCAGGTCCACCCCGGCGACGGCGTCGATGCGGGCACCGCGGCGGTCGCGGAAGGTGACCCGCAGGTTCTCCGCGGCCAGCAGCACGTCCGGCGGGGGCGGGGTGTCCGGTTCCGGCGGCAGCGGCGCGGTGGTCGCGGGCGCGAACCGGGCGGCCGGGTCGCCGACGGTGGGGAACGCGGCCGCCAGCGCGCGGGTGTGCTCGTGCTCCGGCGTGCGCATCACCTCCTGCGACGGGCCTTCTTCGACGATCTCGCCGCGGTACATCACGGCGATGCGCGAGCAGGTCGCGGCGAGCACGGACAGGTCGTGGCTGATCATGACCAGCCCGAGGCCGTGCTCGGCGACCAGGCGGCTCAGCAGGTCGAGCACCTGGGCCTGCACGATCACGTCGAGCGCGGTGGTCGGCTCGTCGGCGATGATCAGGCGCGGGCGGCAGGCCAGGGCCATCGCGATCATCACGCGCTGCTTCTGCCCGCCGGACAGCTCGTGTGGATACGCCCCGGCGCGGGACGGGGGCAGGTCCACCGATTCGAGCAGTTCCGCGACCCGCGCGTCCACGTCGGCCGCGGACGGGTCGTGCAGCCGGATCGGCTCGGCGATCTGGTCGCCGATAGTGCGGACCGGGTTGAGCGCGTGCATGGCGCCCTGGAACACCACCGACGCCTTGGCCCAGCGCACCGCGCGCAGGTGTCCCCAGCGCATGGTGGTGACGTCCTCGCCGTCGAGCAGGATCTCGCCGGTGACGCGCGCGGATCTGGGCAGCAGCCGCAGCACGCTCATCGCGACCGTGGACTTGCCCGAACCGGACTCCCCGGCCACGCCGAGGGTCTCCCCCGGCGCGAGCGTCAGGTTCACACCGCGCACCGCGTCGACGTCGCGGTAGGAGACGCGCAGGTCCTTGATCTCCAGCAGGCTCACGCGTGTTCCCCCTTCAGCCGCGGGTTGAGCACCGTCTCCAGCGCGCGGCCGGCGAGGGTGAACGACAGCACGATCACCACGATCGCCAGGCCGGGCGGGATCAGGTACCACCACGCTCCGCCGGTGACCGCGCCCGAGGACAGGGCGCGTTGCAGCATCTGGCCCCACGACGGCGCGGTGGGGTCGCCGAGGCCGAGGAAGGACAGCGTGGACTCGGCGATGATCGAGTTGCCCACCACGAGGGTGGTGTTGGCCAGCACCAGCGGCAGCACCCCGGGCAGCACGTGCTTGCCGATGACGTGCAGGTGCCCGCCGCCCAGGGCGCGGGCCCGCTCGATGTAGGGGCGGGACTCGATGGTCAGGGTCTGCGCGCGCACCAGCCGGGCCGTGGTGGGCCAGGAGGTGACGCCGACCGCGACGATGATCGTCGGCACGCCGTGCGGCAGCACGGTGGACAGCGCGATCGCCAGCACCAGCGAGGGCAGCACCAGGAAGAAGTCGGTGAACCGCATCAGCAGGCCGGAGACCCAGCCGCCGAAGTGGGCGGCGGCGATGCCGACGATCGTGCCGATCAGCACCGACAGGATCGTCGCGGCGAACCCGACCAGCAGCGACACCCGCGCGCCCCACAGGGTGAGCAGCAGGACCGAGCGGCCGTCGATGTCGGTGCCGAGCGGGAACTCGCCGCTGGGCGGCTGCAAGGGCTTTCCGGCGGCGTTGACCACGTCCAGCCCGGCCGGGTCGGTGATCACCGGCGCCAGCACGGCCAGCAGCACCACCAGCACGAGCACGCCGAGGCCGGCCAGGCCGCCGCGGTCGGCGGCGAACTCGCGCCACACGGCGGCGGCCGCGGCACGGCGGCGCTGCCAGGCGATCGCGGCCGGGGCGGTCACTGGGCACGCACCCGGGGGTCGAGCACGCGGTAGAGCACCTCGGCGATCAGGTTCATCACGATGACCGAGCCGGCCATGACCACGAAGACTCCTTGCAGCAGCGGCAGGTCCGGCACCCGCAGCGCCTCGTAGGTGAGCAGTCCCAGCCCGGGCCAGGAGAACACCGTCTCGACCGTGACGGTGCCGGACACCACCAGGCCGAACTGCAGGAACACCAGCGTCACCGTGGGCAGCAGCGCGTTGGGCACCGCGTGGCGGCGGCGCACCAGGTCCTCGCGCAGGCCCTTGGCGCGGGCGGTGGTGAGGTATTCGGCGTTCATCTCGCCCAGCAGCGACGAGCGCATCACCAGCATGTACTGGGCGTAGATCACCGCGAGCAGCGTGACGCACGGCAGCGCGAGGTGGTGGGCGACGTCGAGCAGCTGCGGGAAGAACTCCGGCGAGGTGTCCGGGGAACGCATGCCGCCGCTGGGGAACACGCCCTGCGTGGCGATGAGCAGCAGCAGGCCCAGCCAGAACTGGGGCATCGACCACAGGGTCAGCGCGATGCCGGTGTGGGTGCGGTCGAACAGGCTGCCGCGCCGCCACGCCGCCCGCACGCCCAGCCACAGCCCGAGCGCGACGGCCAGCACGGTGGCGGTGCCGACGAGCAGCAGGGTCGGGCCGATCCGCTCCCCGATCAGCGCGCTCACCGGCCGGTTGTAGCCGTAGGAGGTGCCCAGGTCGCCGCGCAGCAGCCCGCCCAGGTGGTCCAGGAACTGCTGGTACAGCGGTTTGTTCACGCCGAGCCGCTCCCGCAGCTGCGCCAGCTGGTCCGGGCTGGTCGGCCGGTCCCGGGTCAGGGTGGTGACCGGGTCGCCGGGGATCATCCGGAACAGCAGGAAGCCCAGCGCGACCACGAGCAGCAGGCTGCCGATCGCGCCGCCGAGCTTGCCGAGCAGGAACCGGGCCGTGCCCGTGCCGCGGCGGGGCTCGTCGAGCTCCGCCGCGGCGGTGGAGACCGCGTTCGTCACGCCTACTCCTGGTCGTCGGCGGACTTGCGGCGCCGCCCGGCGGCGGTGCCCGCGATGGCGAGCACGATCACCACCCCGGCGCCGATGGCGATCCAGGCGCCGGCGGACAGGCCACCGGCGGCGGACGAGCCGCCTTCGGCCGGGGTCGCGCCGTAGAAGCCCCAGTAGCCGCTCTGCTCCATGATCTGGCCGGTGCCGGCGGGCTGCTTGGTGAAGCTCGCGAAGTTGTCCGACCGGTAGGCCTCGAGCACGTTGTCGTAGTCCAGCACGATGCTGGGCACCTGGTTGTAGTAGCGGGCCTGGGCCTGCTTGACCAGGTCGGCACGCTTGGCCGGGTCGAACTCGGTGCTTTCGGCGGCGTAGAGGCGGTCGAACTCGGGGTCGCAGAAGAACGCGGTGCTACTGCTGCTGCCGGCCACGGCGGGCAGGGCGGCGCAGGTCTGCTTGGACAGGATGTAGTCCGGGTCGGGGCTGGTGCCCCAGCCGGAGAAGGCCAGGTCGTAGTTGCCGTCGTTGGTGCGCTCGTCGACCTCGTTGTCGGAGACCAGCTGCTTGGTGGCCTTGATGCCGATGGCGCCGAGCCAGCTGACCACGTAGTCGGAGGCGCGCTGGGCGAAGTCCTCGCTGGCGCGGCCGAGCAGCCGCAGCTCGATCGGCTTGCCGTCCGGGCCGATGCGGGTGCCGTCGGCGCCGCGCGGGTAGCCGGCCTGGTCGAGCTGGGCGTTGGCGGCCGCCGGGTCGAAGGTGTAGCGCTCGCCCGGCGAGGGCTCCCAGTGGTAGGCCGGGAAGGAGGCGGGCACGATGCCGCCGCCGGGCTGGCCGTAGCCGCCGAGCACCTTGTCCACCAGGGTCTGCGGGTCCAGGGCGCGGGCGATGGCCTGCCGCACCCGCACGTCCTTGAGGACGGGGTTGCCGTCGCCGATCGGCTGGCGGGACAGGGTCTGGGCGCCGTGGTTGATGATCAGCTCGCGGTAGCGGCGGCCGGTCGCCTGGTTGGTGGTGATGTCCTCGGCGTTCTTCAGCGTGTCGAACTGGGTCGAGGTGAGCCGGTTGACGAAGTCGACCTCGTCGTTGCGCAGCGCGTTGACCGCGGCCTCGGAGTTCTTGTAGCTGATGAACTGCAGCTCGTCGATCTTGGCGCGGCCGCGCCAGTAGTCCGGGTTGGCCTTGAGCCGGACCAGCTCGTTCGGCCGGTACTCGGTGATCAGGAACGGGCCGTCGCCGACCCCGACCACGGGCACCGAGTCGGTGGCCGGGTCGGTCATGTTCGCCTGGTTCGCCCAGATGTGCTCGGGCACGATCGGCACGTCCAGCGCGGTCATGCTGGCCTGCGGGGTCTTGGTCCTGATGACCAGCGTGCGGTCGTCGGGGGCGGTGACCGACTCGAAGTTCTCGACGTAGGTGCCGTTGGCCTCCTGCGCGTTCTCGTCGGTCATGATCCGGGTGAACGTGTAGGCCGCGTCCCGCGCGGTGACCGGCTTGCCGTCGGACCACTTGACGCCGTCGCGGATCCGGTAGGTCCAGGTCAGCTTGTCCGGCGAGGTGGACCAGGACTCGGCCAGGCCCGGCGCGGGGGTGTTGTCCTCGGCCGAGGGCAGCGTGAGGAACTCCCAGGTCATGCGGCCGACCATCGTGCTGGAGGCGAACGAGGCGAGGAACGGGTTCAGGTGGTCGATCTCCTGCACCAGCGCCACGCGCAGCACCGTGCCGCCCTGCTGCTGCGCGTGGGCGGCCGGCACGAACGGGCCGGTCACCAGCGCCGCGGCGGCCACCGCCGCACCCACGCGCGTTCGTCTCGGGAAACGCATCCCCACAGGTCCCCACCTCTCTGGCTGATTGTGGAACCGGAAAGTAACCACTTCCAAGCACGCCGAGTCAACGACTCACGGGTGGTGTTGCCGAGCCGTGACGTAAGGTCTGGACCATGCGGATCATGATCTCGGCGGACATGGAGGGCGCCACCGGCGTCACCTGGACCGACGACGTCGTCCCGGGCACCGAGCAGTGGCAGCGGTTCCGGCGGCTGTTCACCGGGGACGTGAACGCGGTGATCCGCGGCGTGTGCGCGGGCGGCGCGACCGGCGTGCTGGTCAACGAGGCGCACTCGTCGCAGCGGAACCTGCTGCTGGAGGACCTCGACGAGCGGGCCCGCATGCTCACCGGGCGGCACAAGCCGCTGTCGATGATGCAGGGCATCGAGTCCGGCGTGGACGGGGTGGTGTTCCTCGGCTACCACGCCGGGGCCGGGGCGGACGGGGTGCTGTCGCACACCTACCTGGAGAACCAGATCACCGGGGTGTGGCTGGACGGGGTGCCGGCCAGCGAGGGCCGCCTCAACGCCGCGCTGGCCGCCGAGCACGGGGTGCCGGTGCTGCTGGTGTCCGGCGACGACAAAACCTGCGAGGACGCGGCGGACTACGCGCCGGGTGCCGAGCTGGTCGCCGTCAAGGAGTGCGTGAGCCGCTACGCCGCGATCTGCCTTCCCCCGTCGCGCACCGCCGAGATGCTGAGCGCGGCCGCACGGGCGAGCATGGAGCGTGCGGTGCGGACACCGGGCACGGCCGCCGCGCACCGCATCGAGGTCGAGTTCGACGCGAGCCACCTGGCGCAGGCCGCCGCGGTGGTGCCGACCGTCGAGCAGACCGGCGTGCGCCGGGTCGGCTTCGACGCGGCCACGATGACCGACGCGATGAAGGCGTTCAAGGTGGTCACGGCGATCGCCGCGGGCGCGGTGCAGGGGAAGTATGGCTAACGTCGAAAGTCTGTGCGCGCAGCTGCTGCGGTTCGACACCACCAACCGCGGCCACGGCGATGCCGAGGGCGAGCGGGACGCGGCGGAGTTCGTCGCGGGTGTGCTCGCCGGTGCGGGGCTGGAACCGGTGGTGCTGGAGTCCGCGCCGCGGCGCACGAACGTGGTCGCCCGCCTCCCGGGCGCCGACCCGTCGCTGCCCGCGCTGCTCGTGCAGGGGCACCTGGACGTGGTGCCTGCCGACGCCGCGGACTGGACGGTGCCGCCGTTCGCCGGGGAGGTCCGGGACGGGTTCCTGTGGGGCCGGGGCGCGGTGGACATGAAGGACTTCATCGCGATGGTGCTGACCGCGGTCGCGGACGGGCTGCGGCCGCGGCGGGACCTGGTGCTGGCGTTCGTCGCCGACGAGGAGGACCGCGGCGAGTACGGGGCGCACTGGCTGGCGGC
Source organism: Amycolatopsis thermalba (assembly GCF_023376025.1). Taxonomy (NCBI): domain Bacteria; kingdom Bacillati; phylum Actinomycetota; class Actinomycetes; order Pseudonocardiales; family Pseudonocardiaceae; genus Amycolatopsis; species Amycolatopsis thermalba. Next base: position 4,138,624 of record NZ_CP091196.1, on the reverse strand, counting down.
CGAGCACCGCGAGCTGTTCGACGGGTGCGTGGCCGCGATCAGCGAGTCCGGCGGCTACACCTACCACGTGCCCGCGGCGGACGGCTCGGTCAAACGGCTCTACCCGGTCGGCACGGCCGAGCGCGGCACCGCCCACATGCGGCTGACCGCGCGGGGCCGGGCCGGGCACGCCTCCCGGCCCAACCGGGAGAACGCCGTGGTCCGGCTGGTCGGCGCGCTGCAGCGGATCGCGGCGCACGAGTGGCCGGTCACGCTGACCCCGACGGTGGAGGCGTTCCTGGTCCGCACCGGGCAGGCGCTCGGCGTCGAGGTCGATCTGTCCGATGTGGAGGGCACGATGGCGCGGCTGGGCCCGGCGGCGAGGCTGGTGGAGCCGACCATCCGCAACAGCACCACGCCCACGATGCTGGACGCCGGCTACAAGGTGAACGTGATCCCGAGCCTGGCTCAGGCCCAGATCGACACGCGGACGCTGCCGGGGACCGAGAAGCAGTTGCTGGAGGAGATCGACGAGCTGCTCGGGCCGGACATCACGCGCGAGTTCGTGGCGCACCAGCCGGCCGTGCAGGCGCCGGTGGACTCCCCGTGGTTCACCGCGATGGCCGACGCGCTGCGGTCGCAGGACCCGGAGGCGGTGGTGGTGCCGTACTGCATGGGCGGCGGCACCGACGCCAAGGCGTTCAGCCCGCTGGGCATCGCCTGCTACGGCTTCGCGCCGCTGTGGCTGCCCGAGGGCTTCCCGTACCGGGCGATGGCCCACGGGGTGGACGAGCGGGTGCCGCTGGAGGGGCTGCACTTCGGCAAGCGGGTCCTGCAGCACTTCCTGACGCACTGCTGACCGCTTCCTGCCGCGGCGTTCCCGGCCGGGGCGGCGGGCCCCTACCGTGACGGCATGCCGCGGTTCGATCTCCACACCCGTGCCGGACTCGTGCTCGCGGTGGGCCTGCTCGCCGCCGGGTGTTCCGGCGGCGGCTCCGGCTCGCCGCTGGTGCCGCCCGCCACCAGCACAGCGCCCACCACCACGACAGCGCCCACCACCACGACGGCGCAGCTGGGCAAGTACCCGCTGGCGGAACTGGCGCGGCAGCCGTGCCGCGCGCTCGACGAGCGCGACCTCGCCGCGCTCGGCATCACCGGCCCGGGCCGGGAGGAAGCCACCCAGTACGGGACCGCCTGCCACTGGCTGGTCGGGGACCAGAACGTCAGCCTGCACCCGGACGTGCCGCTGTCCTACGCCCAGACGATGACCGAGGGCGGGCGCACCTCCCAGGTGCCGGTCGGGCAGCGGCAGGCGGTGCAGGCGGAGTTCCAGCGCATCTGTTTCGTCTTCGTCGCGGTGGGCGGTGTCGATCACCTGATCAGCGCCACGGGCATCCCGGAGCCCGGGGCGCCGCAGGAGGGCGCCTGTCCCGCCGCGGCGTCGGTGGTCGCCGCCGCCCTGACCCACCTGGAGTGAGCGGGATAAACCTCGTCCGCTGATCGCGGTAGGGGATTCACCCGACCCTGTCCGGTTTGGGTCAGGTTTGGCGCGCCCGCTTGACGCGCCCCCGACCTGCGCGTTTCGCTGCCTGACATGGTCCGAACCACGCGTGTGCTGGCCGTCGCCCTGCTGATGACCGGTCTGGTCGCCGCGCCGCCCGCGGCCGCGCAGCCGCCGGCGCGGTTCGCGTCGTCGTTCGAAGCCGGGCAGCCCGAGCCGGACTGGGTGGACACCGTCGAGACCGGCCGGGACGGGCGCCCGCTGGCCTCCGGGGTCAACGGCGCGAACGGCTCGGCCATCCCCGGTGACGTGCGCGGCAAGGCCACCGGCGCGACCGCGAGCGCGGAGAACACCGGCGCCGGGGAGGTCGCGGTGAACGTGCTCGACGGCAGGCCGGAGTCGAAGTGGCTCGCGTTCGCCCCCACCGGCTGGGTGCAGGCCGAGTTCGCCGAGCCGGTCGCCATCACCCGCTACGGCCTGACCTCGGCCAACGACGCCCCGGAACGCGACCCGCACGACTGGACGCTGCGGGGCTCCGACGACGGCGTCACCTGGACCACTGTGGACAGCCAGCGCGGGCAGACCTTCGGCGAGCGGTTGCAGGCCAGGGAGTTCCGCCTCGCGGCCACCGCCACCCACCGCTTCTACCGGCTGGACGTCACCGCGAACAACGGCGCGGACATCGTGCAGCTCGCCGAGCTGCTGCTGGCCGACGACCAGCCGGCCCCGCCGCCGCTGCCCACCATGCGGTCCTATCCGGACAGTGGCCCGCCCGGCGGCTACACCAGCAAACCGCGCGCCGGGTTCACCGGGTTGCGTGCCTTCCACTACGGCGGCACCCAGACCGCGCGGCACGGCTACTCCTACAACAAGGTGTTCGACGTGCGGATCCCGGTGCGCGCCGACACCGAGCTGTCGTACACGGTGTTTCCCGAGCTGACCGGGGACGACCTGAAGTACCCGAGCACGCACGTCGCGGTCGACCTGGCCTTCACCGACGGCACCTACCTGTCCGGCCTCGGGGCGGTGGACCAGTACGGGTTCCCGCTCAGCCCGCGCGGGCAGGGTGCGGCCAAGTCGCTCTACGCCAACCAGTGGAACCTGGTGCGCTCCGCGATCGGCACGGTCGCCCGCGGCAAGACCGTCGCGCGCATCCTCGTCGCCTACGACAACCCGGACGGTCCCGGCTCGTTCAACGGCTGGTTCGACGACATCACGCTCGGCCCGGCCGCGCCGCAAGCCCGCGTCACCCGCCTGTCCGACCACGTGCTCACCACCCGCGGCACCAACGCCAACGGCACGTTCTCGCGCGGCAACAACTTCCCCGCCACCGCGGTCCCGCACGGCTTCAACTTCTGGACCCCGGTCACCGACGCCGGGTCGCTGAACTGGCTCTACCGCTACCAGGAGGGCAACAACGCGCAGAACCGGCCCGCGCTGCAGGCGCTGTCGCTGTCGCACCAGCCGAGCCCGTGGATGGGTGACCGGCAGACCTTCCAGGTGATGCCCTCGGCCGCCGCCGGGGTGCCGGACGGCAACCGGGCCGCGCGGGCGCTGCCGTTCGACCACGCCAACGAGACGGCCAAACCGCACTACTACGGCGTCACGTTCGACAACGGGGTCAAGGCCGAGATCACGCCGGCCGACCACGCGGCGATGTTCCGGTTCACCTTCCCCGGCGCCGACGGGAACCTGATCTTCGACAACGTCAGCGACGCGGGCGGCCTCACCCTCGACCCGGCCACCGGCACGCTGTCCGGGTTCACCGACACGCGCAGCGGCAACTCCGCCGGCGCCGGCCGCATGTTCGTCTACGCGGTCTTCGACCGCCCGGTCACCGGCGGGTCGATGCTGCCCGGCGAGGGCCGCGACCACGTCCGCGGTTACCTGAAGTTCGCCCCGGGTCGCGGCGGGGTGGTCGGGATGCGGATCGCGACCTCGCTGATCAGCGTCGACCAGGCGAAACGCAACCTCGAACAGGAGATCCCGGCGGGTACGGCGTTCGACACGGTCCGCTCCGCCGCGCAGGCCGCCTGGGACCGCAAGCTGGGGGTGATCGAGGTGGAGGGCGCCACGCGCGACCAGCTGACCACCCTGTACTCGAACCTGTACCGGCTGTTCCTCTACCCGAACTCCGGGTTCGAGAACGTCGGCACCACCCGCGCCCCGCGCCACGCCTACGCCAGCCCGGTCGCGCCGAAGGCCGGGCCGGACACGCCGACGCGGACCGGGGCGACGGTCGTCGACGGCGAGATCTACGTCAACAACGGGTTCTGGGACACCTACCGCACCACCTGGCCCGCCTACGCGCTGCTGACCCCGGACATGGCCGGGCGGATGATCGACGGGTTCGTGCAGCAGTACCGCGACGCCGGGTGGATCGCCCGGTGGTCCTCCCCCGGCTACGCGAACCTGATGACCGGCACCAGTTCCGACGTGGCCTTCGCCGACGCCTACCTCAAGGGCGTGCGGAACTTCGACGTCCAGGCGGCCTACGACGCGGCGATCCGCAACGCCACGGTGGCGCCGCCGAACGAGAACGTCGGCCGGAAGGGCCTGGAGCAGTCGATCTTCCTCGGGTACACGCCGACCTCGACCGGTGAGGGCATGTCGTGGGCGATCGAGGGCTACCTCAACGACTTCGGCATCGCGATGATGGCGCAGAAGCTGGCCGAGGAGGCCGCGCCGGACGACCCGCGCCGCCGCGAGTACGCCGAGAACGCCGAGTACTTCCGCGGCCGGGCGCAGAACTACGTGCACATGTTCGACCCGGCGGCCGGGTTCTTCCAGGGCCGCGCCGCCGACGGCACGTTCCGGGTCCCGGCCGGCCAGTACGACCCGCGGGTGTGGGGCTACGACTACACCGAGACCAACGGCTGGAACATGGCGTTCACGGTGCCGCAGGACGGGCAGGGACTGGCCAACCTCTACGGCGGCCGCGACGGGCTCGCCGAGAAGCTGGACGAGTTCTTCAGCACCCCGGAGACCGCCCGGTTCCCCGGCGCGTACGGCGGGCCGATCCACGAGATGCGGGAGGCGCGGGACGTGCGGATGGGCCAGTACGGCCACTCCAACCAGCCCTCCCACCACATCGCCTACATGTACGACTTCGCCGGGCAGCCGTGGCAGACGCAGGCCCGGGTGCGGGAAGCGCTGTCCCGGCTGTATCTGGGCAGCGAGATCGGGCAGGGCTACGCCGGGGACGAGGACAACGGCGAGATGTCGGCCTGGTACGTGTTCAGCGCGCTCGGGTTCTACCCGCTGCGGATGGGCAGCCCGTCCTACGCGGTCGGGTCGCCGCTGTTCACCAAGGCGACCGTGCACCTGGCGGGCGGCCGGGACCTGGTGATCAACGCGCCGAGGAACAGCGCCCGCAACGTCTACGTGCAGGGGCTGCGGGTCAACGGCCGGGCGTGGACGTCGACCGCGCTGCCGCACGACGTGCTGGCCAAGGGCGGCACGCTGGACTTCGCGATGGGCCCGAGCCCGTCGCGCTGGGGTGCCGGGGAGGTGCCGCCGTCGCTCACCGAGGGCGACCAGGTCCCGCGGCCGCCCGCGGACCTCACCACACCCGGCGGGCCGCTGTTCGACAACACCTCCGCCACCCAGGCCCGGCCGCTGGAGACGGTGGACTGCCCGGTCCCCGGCCCGGTGACCGCGACGTTCTACACGCTCACCTCGGCCAAGGACGGCGGCGACCCGAGCGGCTGGGTGCTGGAAGGCTCGGCCGACGGGCGGAGCTGGACGCCGCTGGACACCCGGTCCGGGGAAAGCTTCACCTGGCGGCAGCAGACGCGCGCGTTCAAGATCGCCACGCCCGGCGCGTACGCGCATTACCGGCTGCGGATCACGGGCAGCACGGGCGGCGCGGCAGGGTTGTCGGAGGTGGAACTGCTCGGCGCGAAGTGACCGCTGTGCCCGGCCGCGTGGCGGGCGCACGCTGGCGGCTGCGGCGCACCGGCGGCGCAGCTGGCGCGCAGGGGGTCGGGGCGGCGCCGCTCGGCGGGAAGTGATCGGCCCGGGCGGTTACGGTAGGCCAGGTGAGCCGGACCCACTTCTTCTCCTCGTTCGAGGCCGGGGATCCGCCGCCCCGCGCCGGTGCCGTCGTCACCGTCGGCGCGGGCCCGGACCGCGCGCCGGCGGCCAAGGCCGGCGCCGGGTTCACCGGGCTGCGCGCCGCCCGCTACACCGCGGGCGGACCGGCACGTCAGGTGCTGTTCGAAGTGGACGCCGAGCTCGGGCCGGGCACGGCACTGTCCTATGTGGTGTTCCCGGAGTCCGACGCCGGCCCGTCCTGGCGCAGCACCTTCGTGGCGCTGGCCGTGGAACTCGACGACGGCACGGTGATCGGCGGGTCGGCGCGCGCGGCCGGTGAGTCCAAGACGCTCTACCTCGACCAGTGGAACCTGGTGCGCCACGACCTGGGCGACGGCGCCGGCCGCCGGGCACGGGCGATCCTGCTGACCGTCGAACCCCCGCCCGGCGAGCCGGTGTCCGGATGGATCGACGACGTCCGCATCGCCGACGTGCCACCCCAGCAACCGCGGGACCCGGTGGACTGGGTGCGCACCACCCGCGGCACCCACTCCAGCAACGAGTTCTCCCGCGGCAACACCTTCCCGGCCGCCGCCGTGCCGCACGGGTTCAACTTCTGGACCCCGGTCACCGACGCCTCGTCGACGGCGTGGCTGTACGAGTACCACCGGCGCAACAACGCGGACAACCGCCCTGAGCTGCAGGCTTTCGCGGTCAGCCACCAGCCGAGCCCGTGGATGGGCGACCGGCACCCGTTTCAATTCCTGCCGGGAATCGGTCCGGTGACCGCGGACCGCAAGGCCCGGGCGCTGGCGTTCTCGCACGACCACGAGACCGACCGGCCGCACCACTACGGGGTGCGCTTCGACAACGGAATCACCGTCGACCTCGCGCCCACCGACCACGCCGCGCTGGTCCGGTTCGCCTTCCCCGGCGAGGGCGGCTGGGTGCTGTTCGACAACGTCAACCGCCGCGGCGGCCTGCGCCTGGACCCGGCACGCGGGGTGGTCACCGGGCACACCTGGGCCCGCAGCCGCCTGTCCGTGGGCGCGCGGCGGATGTTCGTCTACGGCACCTTCGACCGGCCCGCGACCGGTGGGCGCCGGGTGCGCTGGCCCAACACCGGGTACCTGTCCTTCGACGCGCCCCGGGTCGAGCTGCGGATCGCGACCTCGCTGATCAGCCTGGCGCAGGCCCGCCGCAACCTGGAGCAGGAGATCCCGGCCGGCACCACGTTCGAGCAGGTCCGGGAGCGGGCGCGGGCGGCGTGGCAGGACGTGCTCGGCCGCGTCGAGATCGACGGCACCCCGGACCAGCTGACCACCTTCTACTCCGGCCTGTACCGGCTGTTCCTGTACCCGAACTCGGCGCACGAGCACACCCCGCGCGGGGTGCGGCACGCCAGCCCGGTGCGGCGCCGGTGGTGGCCGAGCACCCGCACCCGGACCGGGGCGAAGGTGGTGGACGGGCCGATGTCGGTCAACCACGGCTTCTGGGACACCTACCGCACGGTGTGGCCCGCGCTCGCGCTGCTGGCGCCGCGGCGCTGCGGGGAGTTGATCGAGGGGTTCGTGCAGCAGTTCCGGGAGGGCGGCTGGATCTCGCGCTGGTCCTCCCCCGGCTACGCCAACCTGATGACCGGCACCAGCTCCGACGTGGCCTTCGCCGACGCGTACCTGCGCGGCGTGCGGGGCTTCGACGTGCACGCGGCCTACGACGCCGCGCTGCGCAACGCCACTGTCAGCCCGCCCGGCCGCAGCGTCGGGCGGCAGGGCCTGCGCGAGTCGATCTTCCTCGGGTTCACGCCGCTGACCACGCACGAGGGCCTGTCCTGGGCGCTGGAGGGCTGCCTGAACGACTTCGGCCTCGCCGCGCTGGCCGCGGCGCTGGGGCACGCCGACGACGCCCGCTACTTCCGGCAGCGGGCCGCGCAGTACGTCCACCACTTCGACCCGCACACCGGCTTCTTCCAGGGCCGGCACCGGGACGGCCGGTGGCGCTGGGCGCCGGAGCACTACGACCCGGCCCGGTGGGGTTTCGACTACACCGAGACCAACGGCTGGAACACGGCGTTTTCGGTGCCGCACGACGGCGCCGGCCTGGCGGAGCTGCTCGGCGGCCGCGCCGCGCTGGAGTCCACACTGGACACGTTCTTCACGGCACCGGAGACCGGGCGGGTGCCGGGATCCTACGGCGGGATCATCCACGAGATGACCGAGGCGCGCGATGTCCGGCTCGGCCAGTACGGGCACTCCAACCAGCCCAGCCACCACATCCCGTGGATGTACACCCACGCCGGGGCCGCGGCGAAGACGCAGGCGATCGTGCGCGAGATGCTGACCCGCTGCTACCTGGGCAGCGAGATCGGCCAGGGCTACCCCGGCGACGAGGACAACGGCGAGATGTCCGCCTGGTACGTCCTGGCCGCGCTCGGCCTCTACCCGCTGGCGCCGGGCAACCCGGGTTACGTGCTGACCGCGCCGCTGTTCGAGAAGGCGGCCCTGCGGCTGGAGAACGGGCGGACGCTCACGATCAGTGCCCCCGGCGGCGGGACGTACGTGCGGGACGTGACGATCGACGGCGAACCGCACCACTCGACGTGGCTGTCCCACGCCGAACTGGTCGCCGCCGAGCGCCTGGAGTTCGACCTGAGCGACACGCCCACGGACTGGGGTGACCCGCCGCCGTCGCTGGACGAGCAGCCGATGACCGACGTGACCGGCTCCGGCACCTGCGACGACGGCACCGACGTGACCGAGCTGTTCGCCGACACCACGGCCACGCAGGTGACGTTCCGCTCGCGCACCCCGGTGATCGAGTGCACGGTCCGGGAACCGGCGCGCGTGCCGCTCTACACCCTGACCTCGGCCGCGCGCGGCGGTGATCCGCGGGACTGGGTCCTGGAGGGCACCACCGACGGGGTGTCGTGGGTGCGGCTGGACGAGCGGCGCGGGGAACGGTTCCGGTGGCGGCGGCAGACCCGGCCGTTCTCGGTCGCCGAACCCGGGACGTACCGTGCCTACCGGCTGCGGGTCACCGCGGCGACCGGGCGGCGGACCGCGCTGACCGAATGGGAACTGCTCGGGAGCCGCGCATGAGGGTGTGGAAGGTGGCCCAGGACCGGCTGGTGGCCGCCGATCCGGGGCTGGTGCGGTTGCGGCTGGCCGGGATCGCGGTGGGCGGGATCGTGCTGTCGATCCTGGTGCTGCTCCTGCTCGGCCGCCCGATCCCGACGATGATGGTGGCCTGCATCGCGGCGATGAACTCGGCGTTCTCGGTCAACGACAAGACGCCGAAGGACCAGGCGATCACGCTGGCGCTGGTCCTGGTGTGCGGGTCCGCCTCGCTCACCGTCGCCGCGTTCGGCGCCACCGCTCCCCCGCTGGACAGCGTGCTGTTCGTGCTGCTGATCTTCGTCGCGGTCTACGCGCAGCGGTTCGCGCCGCGCGGCACCGCGATGGGTGCGCTGTCGTTCTTCATGTTCTTCTTCGCGATGTTCCTCGCGATCCACCCGCGTCAGCTGCCCGAGTACATCCTGGCGCTGGCGATCGGGCTGGCCGCGAACGCGGTGATGCGGTTCGCGGTGCTGCGGCGGCGGCCGGAGGGTGAGCTGCTGCGGGCGCGCCGCGCGTTCCGGGCCCGGATCAGCGCGGTGTTGCGCGCCGCGGCCGCGTGCCTGGCCAGCGGCGGCAGCGAGTGGCGGATCAACCAGCTGCGCAAGGCCGACACCCGCCTGCACGAGGCGGTCCTGATGATCGAGGACACCATCGGGGACCTGTTCGACGAGACCGGCACGCAGCTGCTGCGCCGCCGGCTGCTGGCCGTCGAGCTGGCCTGCCAGTGGCTGGCGATCACCGTGCGCCGCACCGCCGAGGAGGACGGGCTGCCCGAGGCGGTCCGCGACGACCTGATCGCGAGCCTGCTGCGGCTGGACTCGCTGATCGAGCGCGACCCGCGCGAGCTGCCGGTGATCAGTGACACCGAGGAGTTCAGCAAGATGCTGGTGGCCGGCAGCCGGCTCGCCGAGCGCACCGAGCCCGGTGACGAGGTGCGCCGCGCGATCGCGGAGCTGGCGCTGGCCGACGTCAACGCCCAGCGCGTGGCGGAGAAGGACTACTCGGCCGAGACCGAGCTGCCCGGGGAGGACACCGAGGAGGAGCCGGGGAAGGTCTTCGCCTACGACAACCGCACCCGCAGCGCGATCCAGGCGATGGTCGGCGGCGGCCTGGCGGTGCTGGGTGGCGAGCTGATCTCCGACGCCCGCTGGTACTGGGCGGTGCTGACGGTGTTCGTGGTCTTCCTCAACACCTCGACCGCGGGTGCGACGTTCGTGAAGGGGTTCCGCCGGGTCACCGGCACGCTGGGCGGGATCTTCGGCGGGATGCTGCTGGCGCTGCTGGTCACCGGCAACACGATCGCGACGGTCGTGCTGATCCTGGTGTGCGTGTTCTGCCTGGTCTACGTGGCGCGGGTGTCGCAGCTGCTGATGGCGTTCTTCATCACCTGCATGCTGGGCCTGCTCTACAGCCTGCTCGGCACGTTCAGCATCGAGGTGCTGTGGGTGCGGGTCGCGGAGACCGCGATCGGCGCGGCGGCCGGGCTGATCGCGGCGATCCTGGTGGTGCCGGTGCGCACCCGCACGGTCATGGTGTCCGACATCGACGCCGCGCTGGTGGACCTGTGCGAGTTCCTGTCCAGCGCCGAGGCGCTGCTGTCCGGCCGGGAGAACGTGAACGTGATCGAACTCTCCCGGGAGCTGGACCGCTCGGTGGAGAAGGTGCGCACCACGATCGAGCCGCTGACGCACCCGATCAGCCTCGCCAGCCGCCGTGACTACGGCTGGTACGTGATGAGCACCCTGGAGCGGCTGGCGTTCCGGGCGCGGCAGATCGCGGCCCGGTCCGAACCGGGCCTGCTGCCCGCGGACGACCGGCTGAGCGCGGTCGTCGAGCGGATCAGCCGCAACATCGACGTGCTGCGCGACGCGCTCGACGGGGACGAGCGGGGCAGACTGGTGCGCAACACCGCCACGCCGGAGACGCGGGAGACGGACAACGCACCGGCACGCTCCGTGCTCACCAGCCTGGGCCGTCTGGAGGCCGGCATCATCGCGCTGGGCAGGGCGTTCGAGGTGCCGGTGGCGGAGCCGGCTCGATCGGTTCAGCAGAACGTGAGGCGACGCACCGCGTCAGCGCAGGCAGAGGGCGATAGGGTCACCAGCACAAGCCAAGATTCCGTCCGCAGGAGTACGCAATGACCCAAGCCCCCGTGAACGTCACCGTCACCGGCGCCGCCGGCCAGATCGGCTACGCGCTGCTGTTCCGCATCGCGTCCGGTCAGCTGCTCGGCCCGGACACGCCGGTGAAGCTGCGGCTGCTGGAGATCCCGCAGGCGGTCAAGGCGGCCGAGGGCACGGCGCTCGAGCTGGAGGACGGCGCGTTCCCGCTGCTCGCGGGCACGGACATCTTCGACGACGCGAAGCAGGCCTTCGCGGGCACCAACATCGCCCTGCTGGTGGGCGCGCGTCCGCGCACCAAGGGCATGGAGCGGGCCGACCTGCTGGAGGCCAACGGCGGCATCTTCAAGCCGCAGGGTGAGGCGATCAACGCCGGCGCCGCCGACGACGTCCGCGTGCTGGTGGTCGGCAACCCGGCCAACACCAACGCGCTGATCGCGCAGTCGCACGCGCCCGACGTCCCGGCCGAGCGGTTCACCGCCATGACCCGCCTGGACCACAACCGCGCGGTCGCCCAGCTGGCGAAGAAGCTGAACGCGCCGGTGAGCGAGATCCGCAAGCTCACGATCTGGGGCAACCACTCCGCCAGCCAGTACCCGGACATCTTCCACGCCGAGGTGGCCGGCAAGAACGCCGCCGAGGCCGTGAACGACGAGAAGTGGCTGGCCGAGGAGTTCATCCCGCGGGTGGCCAAGCGTGGCGCGGAGATCATCGAGGCGCGGGGCGCGTCCTCGGCCGCGTCGGCCGCCAACGCCGCCATCGACCACATCTACAACTGGGTCAACGGCACCCGCGAGGGCGACTGGACGTCGATGGCCGTCCCGTCCGACGGGTCCTACGGCGTGCCGGAGGGCCTGATCTCGTCCTTCCCGGTCGTCTGCAAGGACGGCAAGTACGAGATCGTGCAGGGCCTGGAGATCAACGAGTTCTCCCGCACCCGCATCGACGCCTCGGTCGCGGAGCTGGCCGAGGAGCGCGAGGCCGTGAAGAAGCTCGGCCTGATCTGAGTCGTGGTCGGCGGAGGGCCGGTTCCCCGGGCGGGGAGCCGGCCCTCCGGTCGTGTCACCGCAGGTGCGGGGCCCGGCGGACCGTCCACACGGCGAGCCCGGCCAGGAGGAAGCAGGCTCCGGCCGGCACCAGCACGCCGCCGAGGGTGAGCGCGTCGACGATCACGCCGCCGATCAGCGCGCCGAGGCCGATCGCCAGGTTGAACACCGCCACCCACAGGGCCGAGGCGGCTTCCACCGCGCGCGGCGCGGCCTTGATCATCCAGGTTTGCAAGCTCACCGACACCCCGCCGTAGGCCAGCCCCCACGCGACCAGCAGCGCGATGCCGCCCGCCGGTGACCGGCCGGCGAGCGGGAACAGCAGCACCGTCACCGCCAGGGCGCCGGTGATCACCAGCACGGTCCGGTTCAGGCGGCGGGCCAGTGCCGCGCCGGTGAGGAAGTTCCCGGCGATGCCGGCCAGGCCGAACCCGAACAGCAGCGGCCCGACGAGGGTTCCGGGGACGCCGGAGTGGTCCCGCAGGACCGGGCCGACGAACGTGTACGCGGCGAAGTGCCCGCTCACGATCAGGGCGGTCGCCAGGATTCCCACGCGCACGCCCCGGTCCCGCAGCTGCGCGGCCAGGTCGCGGGGACGGACCGGCTGGGTCGCGGCCAGCGGCGGCAGCAACGCGAACAGGGCGATCAGCACGGCCAGCGCGAGCGCCCCGAGCGTGGCGAACGCGGCGCGCCATCCGGCGAGGTCGCCGAGGACCGCGCCGATCGGCACGCCGAACACGTTGGCGGCCCCGACGCCGCCGAAGATGACGGCCGTGGCGCGCGGTACGCGCTCGGCGGGCACCAGGCGGACGGCCAGGCCGCCGGCCACGGCCCAGAACCCGCCGATCGCGACCCCGGTCAGCGCGCGGGAGGCGATGAGCACCGCGAAGCCCGGCGCGAGCGCGGAGATCACGTTGGCCAGGGTCATCAGGCCCATCAGCCCGGCCAGCAACCACCGCCGGTCCAGACTGCCCACGAGGACCGGGACCACCGGGGCGGCCAGCCCGGCGACGACGCTGGTCACGGTCACCATCAGGCCCGCGGTGCCGGCGGAGACCGAGAGGTCCGAGCCGACCCGGGTCAGCAGCCCGACCGGGAGCTGCTCCGCGGTCACCAGCAGGAACGTCCCGAACGCCACCACGACGACGGCGAGCCACCGGCCGCGCTCCCGGGTGCGCGGCGGTTCCGTTGTCACCACTGCCGATCTCCCTCCAGTTTGGGAGCGATCGCTCCCGTATGACGGCGTACGCTAGTACGGGAACGATCGCTCCACAATCCTGGTAGGCTGTGGGACGTGCCACGGCCACGGGAGTTCGACGAGCAGGAGGTGGTCGCGCGGGCCGCCGGACTGTTCCGGCGCCTGGGCTACCACGCCACCTCGGTCCGGGACCTCAACGGCGAACTGGAGCTGACCTCCAGCAGCCTCTACCGCACCTTCGGCGACAAGCACGCGTTGTTCCTGCGCGCGCTCGACCACTACCGCGCGACGGATTCGGCGGAGGCGCAGGCCCGGCTCGATCGCGCCGGCCCGGTCCGGGAGGTGCTGCGGGATTGGCTGCTGTGGCTGGCCACCGGCGCCGGAGAGCACGCCGGGCTCGGGTGTTTCGTGGTCAACACCACGACCGAGCTGGGCACGGCGGACCCGGAGGTGCGTCAGCGCACCGAGGCGGCGTTCGAGGTCACCCGGGAGGCCATCGCGGCCGTGTTGCGCCGCGGCTGCCGGGACGGTGAACTGCCCGCGGACCTCGACGTCGAGGGGGCCGTGGAGCTGCTGTTCACCATCGTGCTGGGCCTGCGGGTCCGGGAGCGCGCCGCGCACGACCCGCGGCGGCTGGCCCGGACGATCGACTTCGCGATCGGCTCCCTCGGGTGACCGGGCGCCGCGTCAGGCCGCGGGTGCGGTGGCGCGCACGAAGTCGGTCAGCGATTGCGGCGTGACCTGCGGGTACCGGGCGTTGTCCAGGTGGTCGAACTTGGCCTTGCCGGTGACCATGCACCACTGGTACTGCAGCGCCACGTACTCGAACGGGTTCTCGGTGGCCGCGGCCCGGCGGGCGATCTCCGCACGCAGGTCGTCGGCGCTGCCCAGGTGCCGCAGCTCCAGGGTGCGGCCGGAGCCGCGCTGGAGCGCGTCGTGGAACTGGCGCATCGAGAGGACCTCACCGGCGAAGCGCAGGGTGCCGGTGGCGGCCGGGTCGAGGGCGGCGGCCGCGGTGTAGGCGGCGGTGTCGGGCACCGAGGTCAGGTCGAGCGGCTGGTCGGGGTCGCCCCAGTGGGACACGGTGCCGCGCTCCCAGTCGACGAGCCCCATGAAGCCGGTCATCACCTCGTAGAAGGCGCCGTTGAGCACCGAGATCACGTCGAGGCTGGTGGTGCGCGCGGCGGCGGCCTGACGGCGCCAGCCGATCATGAAGTTGTCGCCGTCGTCGAGCTTGGTGAGGTCGATGGCGAAGTCGGACGGGACGAACCGCCGGGCGCCGGCCTTCTCCGCGGCGCGCAGGAGGTTGGCCTGGCCGTCCACGATCACCTCGGGGCCGCCCTGGACGGCGGAGATCACCGTCGTGGCGTCGCCGACGGCTTCGGCGAGCCGCTCGGCCGGATCGGTGAGGTCGCCCTCGACCAGCTGCAGCCGGCCGGTGGCCGGGGTGGTCAGGGCGCTCTTCTTCTCGTCGCTGGTGCCGGGCCGCACCAGGGCCCGCACGGCGGCGCCCTGGTCGAGGAGGGCCCGGACGATCCGGCCGCCGAGCAGTCCGGTGGCGCCGGCGACGAAGATCGTGGGGGAATCGGACATGGTGTGGAACTCCTTCTTTTCTTGGTGGGTCAGGGAATGAGCAGGGTCTTGCCGACGGTGGCGCGCGCTTCGGCGGCCCGGTCCAGGGGGAAGCGCTGGCCGATCACGGGGGTGAGCTGTCCGGCCACGGCCAGGTCCAGGACCTCGGTGGCCAGCTCGCGGGCGAGAGCGGGCCGGTTCCAGAGGAAGCCCGCGCTGAAGCCGGTCACGGTCAGGCCGCGGCCGACCAGTTCGCCGGGCCGGACGTCCAGCGGCGTGCCGCTGGAGAAGCCGAACGTGACCTGGCGTCCGCTGCCCGGGGTGAGCAGCTCGAACGCTGCGCGGCCGAGCGCGCCGCCGACGTGGTCGAACACCACGTCCATCGGGCCGTCCGCGCGGGCCTCGTCCGTCCAGCCGGGACGCGTGTAGTCCACGACGTGGCCGGCGCCCAGTTCCCGGAGCAGGGCGAGCTTGTGCTCGCTGCCGGCCGCCGCGACGACCGTCGCCCCGGCCCGCTTCAGCAACTGGACCAGGACGGTGCCCACGGCACCGGCGGCCGCCAGCACCAGGACGCGGTCACCGGCGGTCACGCGGGCCGCCCGGATCAGGCCCTGGGCCGTGACGCCGTACCGGTAGAGGGCGAGCGCCTCGGGCAGGCCGAGGTCCTCGGCGACCGGGACGAGGGTGGCGGCGGGGACCACGGCGGTCTCCGCGTAGCCGCCCAGGCCGGTGGTGCTGGCCAGGACCCGCGTGCCGATCAGGGCGGGGTCGCCGCCGGGTCCGACCTCGGTGACCAGTCCGGCGACCTCCTTGCCGAGGATGACCGGCAGGGGCGCGCCGCCGAGCGCGCCGCGCATCGTTCCGGCGCGGATCTGCGTCTCCAGGAACTGGACGCCGGCCGCGGCCACCCGCACCGCGACCTCGCCCGCCGCGGGCGTCGGGGCGGGCACGTCCGTGACCCGCAGGTGGGCCGGTGGCCCGAATTCGTGCAGCACAACGGCACGCATGTGTCCTCGTTTCGTGGTGCGGGAGTTGACGGGCGGGCGTCAGCGGGCGTTCTTGATCGCGTCGCTGAGCGCGCCGAGGCTGGTGGCCAGTTGCTCGACGTCGGCGGTGTCCCAGTCCGCGAGCAGCTCGGCGACGGCGGCCGCGCGGGCCTTCCAGAGCTTGCCGATGGCGAGCTTGCCGGCCCGCGTGACGCTCACCAGCTGCGCCCGGGCATCGGCCGGGTCGGGGCGGCGTTCGATGAATCCGCGTTGCTCGAGGCGTTTCGCCGGCGGCGACAGCGTGGACTTGTCCACCTCCATCAGCTCCGCCAGGACCGACAGGCGCACCGGCGCGTGCACCGAGATCTGGGCCAGCAGGGTGTAGTCCCCCAGCGACAGCCCCAGGCCGGAGGACGCCATGATCCGGCGCCGGGTGGCCGGGGAGAACATCCAGTTGCCCACGGTGGCCAGGGCCGCCGCCACGTCGTCGACACCGTGCCGTGGCGCGCGCGACGGGCCGTCTTCGCCGGCGTCTGCCATCCTCGACCCCGTTCCTCGAATGGTTGGTTGGGCAAAACCAACTATGCCACGGGGTGCCGATTCATGCAAGCGCATACAACCGGGCCCGCGCCGTTGGGGAGGTCAGTGAGTGAGCTGGGCCTGGAGAGGTCGTTATGACCTTCCCCGCGATGCCCGCCGCGGTGATGTGTTCCTCGCCGCCTCCCGGTCCGCGACGCCTGGGCCGGCGCCTTCGCGGCCGACGGCGTCTGCCACGACCCGGTCAGTCAGCTGCCCCTCGTCGGCCGCGCCGCCATCCGCGCCTTCATCGCCTCGGTCGTGCCCGGCTTCGACCCCTTCCTGGGGCCTGACCCCGCACGAGGCGCACACCGTCGGCAACGGTCAGGCCCGCGCCAGGGTGGTCCAGGTGGTGTTGTAGCCCCGTGCAGCAGGCGGGACTGGCGCAGCAGCCGCGGCAGCAAGGCCAGCAGTTGCCCGTAGCCGATCCGGCCGCTGCGGGCGGCCTCGCGCGGCAGCAGCCACACCGTGGCCAGGCCCGCCAGGGCGGTCAGCAGGTAGACCGCGGGCCAGCCCAGTGCCGGCCCGACAAGCCCGCCGACGACGCGGGAGCCGATGATGCCGGTCATCAGCCCGATCTGGACATCGGCCACCACCATCGCACGCCGCGCCAGCGGCACCAGCAGGGAGATCCCTGCGGCGTAGCCGAACTGAGCGCAGGTCGCCGCGATCCCCGCTGATGCCGCCGGCACCCCAGGTCGCGGGCGAACAGCTCCAGCAGTGGCCGGACCATCTGATGGCCGAGCTGGCCTGGGCCGTTCCGCCCGGCGAGGGGGACCTGCCCGCCTCCGCCGAGCGGCTGTTCGACTACCACCGCGCCCGCCCCGAGGCGCTGCGGCCCCGCGCACGACCGGCACGACCTACCCACGCCCTGCCCCGGGAACCCGAGGTGTGACAGCAGGCACGGCGGGTCTATACCGGACGGATGGGGAAATTCATCACGATCGGCTACGGCGACAGCGCCGGCTACGAGCGGACCGACGAGGCGGTGCGCGCCGCCGCGCACGAGCATGACTCCCGGCTGCGCGCCGGCGGCGTCGAGATGGGGATCGCGGGCCAGCCGGTGCAGGTGCGCAACCACGACGCGGCCGGAGCGCAGGTGACGCCGGGCCCCTACCTGCGGTCGGACCTGCCGGTGGCGGGTTTCGCGATCATCGAGGCGGACTCGGTCGAGGAGGCGGCGCGCATGGTGGCCGGCACGCCGTGCGCGGTCGCGCACGGCGTGGTCGAGGTGTGGCCGCTGCGGGCGTGACGCCCTACCTCGGTGGTGCCTGGAAGCCGCCGATCTCCCGCTCGAGCAGTTCGGCCAGCCGCAGCGGGGTGCGGTCCTCGAACATCGGACCGATGAGCTGCACGCCGACCGGCAGACCCTCGGGCGACCGGCCCGCGGGCACGGCGGTGGCGGGCAGGCCGGGCATGGTGGCCAGGCCGGCCCACACGAGCTGGTCGAAGTACGGGTACTCGGCGCCGTCGATGTCGATGCGCCGTGCCATCGGGTTGGGGGTGTGGTCGTGCGGGAACGCCGGTGTCGGCGTGATCGGGCACGCCACGGCGTCGAACTCGGTGAACAGCTGCCGCCAGCCGTGGCGGTGGAGTTCGCGGCCGGTGTTCGCCTCGATCCAGTTGCGGTGGCTGAACGCCATGGCCCGCAGCCGCACGGCGTTCAGGCTCTGATCATCGGCGGCGGGGAGTTGCAGCGAGCCGAGGGGAAAGCGCGCGACAGCGCCGGAAATCAGCAACTGCATGTAGAGCGTGGCGGCTTCGGTCAGGTCGGGCAGCAGCGGGCTGTGCCACTCGACGCGGGCGCCGGCGTCGGCGAGCGCGGCGGCCACCCGGTGCACGCCCGCCCGCACGGCGGACCCGGTCGGGAGGAGCGGGTGCTCGTCGAGGACCAGGACCCGGAAATCGCCCAGCCGCTCGTGACGGGCAGGCGGCAGTGCCAGCCGGTACGCCACGCCGAGCGTCAGCGGATCCGGCCCGGCCATGACGTCGAGCAGGAGCGCGAGGTCGCGTGCGGTGCGCGCCATCGGGCCGACGACGGCGAGGTCGAGCTCGGCGGGCAGGGCCGGTTCGGACGGCGGGACCATGCCGCGGCTGGCCGCCAGCCCGACGGTCGGCTTGTGGGCGTAGACGCCGCAGAAATGCGCGGGGGTGCGCAGCGAGCCGGCGATGTCGGAGCCGAGGGACAGCGCGCCGAACCCGGACGCCAGGGCCGCCGCCGACCCGCCGGAGGATCCGCCCGAAGTGCGCGCGGAATCCCACGGGTTGGTGGTGGTGCCGTAGATCTCGTTGAAGCTCTGGATGTCCTGCAGCCCCAGCGGCACGTTGGTCTTGCCGAGCACCACCGCGCCCGCGGCCTTGAGCCGCGACACCTGCACCGCGTCCGCGGCCGGCACGTAGTCCCGGTGCGGCGGCATGCCCCAGGTGGTGGGCAGCCCGGCGATGTCGTAGGACTCCTTGACGGTCACCGGAACCCCGAGCAGCGGCCGGTCTTCGCCGTGGGCGCGGGCCTGGTCGGCACGGTGTGCGGCGGCCCGGGCGCGGTCGAAGTCCGGTACGCAGATCGCGTTGATCACCTCGTCGTCGCGCTCGATCCGGGCGATCGCCTCGTCGGTCAGCTCCACCGAGGTCACTTCGCCGGCACGCATCGCGGTCGTGAGCTCTTCGGCCGACCGGTAGTTCCATTCCATGAATCCGACCGTATCCGCCTTCCGAACAGGCCATAAAATCCCGATTTGCACAACGGATTCGGGGCCTGCTGCGCGACGTCGATCCCGTCGGGGATAGTGGTGGGATGCCTGGCGATCCGGTGTGGCAGGCCGCGCGGCTGTCGCTCGGCACCGCCTCGGCCCTGGGGTTCGCGCGCTTCGCCTACGGGCTCGTCGTCCCGGCGATGGGGCGCGATCTGGGGTGGAGCCTCGCCGACGCCGGGGTGATGAGCACCGCCAACGGGCTCGGCTACCTCCTCGGCGCGCTGGTCACCGCCACCGTCGCCCGGCGGGTGGGCGCGGCGGCCGCGTTCCGCTGGGGCATGGTGCTGACCGCGCTGGCGCTGGCGGCCACCGCGGTCAGCGGGAACTTCGTGGTGCTGCTGGTCGTGCGCGCCGTGGCCGGGGTGACGGGCGCGGTGGTGTTCATCGTCGGGGGTGTGCTCGCGTCGCGGATCGCCGTCCGCGCGTCGTCCGGGACGCCCAGCACCGTCTACTTCGCCGGCAGCGGGCTCGGCATCGTCCTCAGTGGAGCGGTGATCCCCGCCCTGGGGCCGCACTGGCGCCTGGCCTGGCTCGGGCTCGGCGCCGCGGCCGCGGTCGCCGCGCTGGTGAGCTGGTCCGCGGCCGCAGTGGACGTCGGCGCCCCGGCCACGAGCACCGGGCGCGCCCGGATGAAGCCGTTGTGGCCCACCGCGGTGGCCTACCTGCTGTTCGCCCTGGGCTACATCACCTACATCACGTTCCTGTCCGCCGTCCTCGCCGCGCACGGCGCCGCGGTCTGGCAGGTGAGTCTGGTGTGGACGGTGCTGGGCCTGGCGGTGGTGGTGGCGTCCGCGCTGTGGCGCGGCGGCCGCGGGCTGGCCACCCTGCTCGCGGTGCTCGCCGCGGGCTCCGCGCTGGCGCTGGTCTCCCCCGCGCTGCCGGTCGTGCTGACCTCCGCGATCGTCTACGGGGCCACGTTCATCGGGGTGCCGGCCGCGGTCACCGCGCTGATCAGGGACCACACCCCGCCCGCCGACTGGACCGCCACCCTCGGCGCGTTCACCACCGTGTTCGCGGCCGGGCAGACCGCGGGCCCGTGGCTGGCCGGTGTGGTGGCCGACCACACGTCCCCGGCCGCGACCGTGGCGTGGACAGCCGTGCTGTGCGCCGCCGGGGCACTGGTCGCCCTGATCCCGGCTCCCCGGCGCGGCCCACGGTGACGCGGCAGTCGCGGACCTCGTGTCGCCGACACGTCGCGCTGCGCGGGGCCGGTTGTCAGGCGCGTGGGTCCGGCACCGCGCGGATCGCCAGGAAGCCGGTCGGCTCGCGGGTCAGCCGCGCGTAGCGGTCGGGGTCCACGGTGGCCGCCTCGGCCGGGGGCCGGGGCTCGAGCAGCCGTTCGATCAGGAAGCCGGCCTCGTGCAGTTCCTCGCAGGTCTGCTCCAGCGGGTTGAGCCAGTAGCGGACCCGCCAGCCCCGGCTCCACACCTCCTCGATCACGCGCGGCTCGAAGTAGTTGCCGCCGTGCCGGAGCCAGTCGCCGAAGGGGTGCTGGCGGGACAGCACCAGCGCACCCTCCGGCCGCAGCACGCGACGCAGCTCCCGCAGCACCGCGACCCGGTCGTCGAGGTACTCCACGGCCAGCGCGAACAGCACCCGGTCCACCGACGCGTCCGGCAGCCAGTCCAGCGGCCGGGCGAGGTCGTGCACCCGGAACTCACCGCCGGGCACGCGACGCCGGGCCAGCTCGACCATGCGCGGGCTGATGTCCGCGCCGATCACCCGGGCGCCGCGCTCCACCAGGTCCGCGGCGTAGAGCCCCGGACCGCAGGCGGCGTCCAGCACCGTCAGCCCGTCCACCTCGCCCAGCAGGTCCCGGCACGCGGGCCGGTCCAGGTGGGCGTTGTAGAACCCGTCGCGGGCGTGGTCGAGGAACTCGTCGGCGAACGCCTCGTACTGCGGCTCGGGGCCGACGCTCACGCGCCGGTCAGCCCGCGCCGCGCCAGCAGCGGCGCGATCTCCGGGTCGCGGCCGCGGAAGGCGCGGAAGAAGGCCATCGGGTCACCGGCGCCGCCACGGGAGAGCAGCGTGCGGCGGAAGTGGTCGCCGTTGGCGCGGGTCAGGCCGCCGTTCTCGCGGAACCACTCCACGGTGTCGGCGTCGAGCACCTCGCTCCAGATGTAGGAGTAGTACCCGGCCGAGTAGCCGCCGCTGAACACGTGCGCGAAGTAGGTGCTGCGGTAGCGCGGCGGGATCGCCGGCACCGCCACCCCGGCCTTCTCCAGGGCCGCGGCCTCGAACGCGGCGACGTCGCCGACCGCGTCCTCGGTGCCCAGCCCGTGCCAGGCCTGGTCCAGCAGCGACGCGGCCAGGTACTCGGTGGTGGCGAAGGGCTGCCCGTGCTGGGCCGACTCCGCCAACCGCTCCACCAGGCGCTGCGGCAGCGGCTCGCCGGTTTCGTGGTGCTTGGCGTAGTTGGGCAGCACCTCCGGCCACAGCATCCACATCTCGTTGACCTGCGACGGGTACTCCACGAAGTCGCGCGGCACGCTGGTGCCGGAGAACTTCGGGTAGCGCACGTCGGAGACCAGCGCGTGCAGCGCGTGCCCGAACTCGTGGAACAGCGTGGTGACCTCGTCGAACGTGAGCAGCGTCGGCTCACCCGCCGGCGGCTTGGCGATGTTGAGGTTGTTCACCACCACCGGCCGCTCCCCCAGCAGGTGCGACTGGTCGGTGAAGGTGTTCATCCAGGCGCCGCCGCGCTTGGAGTCGCGCGTGTAGTAGTCGCCCAGGAACAGGCCCAGCGGGCTGCCGTCGGCGTCGAAGACCTCGAACACCCGCACGTCCGGGTGGTAGACGGGCAGGTCGTGGCGTTCGGTGAAGCTCAGCCCGTACAGCTTGCTCGCGGCGAACAGGACACCGTCGCGCACCACGCGGTCCAGCTCGAAATACGGGCGCAGCGTGGCGTCGTCCAGGTCGAACTTCGCCTTCCGGACGCGTTCGGCGTAGAAGGCCCAGTCCCACGGCTGCAGCGTGGCGCCGGGGTGGTCCTGCTCCAGGTAGGCCTGCAGCTCCTCGGCGTCGCGGCGGGCATTGGCGACCGCGACCGGCGCGAGGCGCTCCAGCAGCCCGACGGCGGCCTCGGCGGTGCGGGCGGTCTCGTCGGAGATCACGTACGCCGCGTGGCTGGGGTGGCCGAGCAGCGCGGCCCGTTCGGCGCGCAGTTGCACGACCCGGGCCAGCACCGCGGTGTTGTCGTTGTCGTTGCCGCGGTTGCCGCGGGAGATGGACGCGGTGAACAGCCGCTCCCGCAGCGCCCGGTTCGCCAGCGACGCCAGCAGCGGCTGCGAGGTGGGCAGGTTCAAGGTGAGCAGGTACTTGCCCGCCTCGCCCCGGGACGCGGCCGCCTCACCGGCCGCGGCGATCGTGCCCTCGGACAGCCCGGCCAGCTCCGCCACGTCCTCGACCAGCACGGCGAGGTCGTTGGTGTCGCGCAGCAGGTTCTCCTGGAACCGGGTGGACAACGTGGACAGTTCCTCGTTGAGCACCCGCAACCGGGCCTGCTGGCTCTCGTCGAGCCCGGCGCCGGCGCGCTGGAAGTCGGTGTAGGTGCGCTCCAGCAGCCAGGCCGACTCCTCGTCCAGGCCCAGCTGGTCGCGCCGCTCGTAGAGGTCGCGCACGCGGGCGAACAGCGCCGGATTCAGGTGGATGGCGTCGGAGTGCGCGGCCAGCTTCGGCGCGACCTCGGCCTGCAGCTCCTGCCGCGCCGGGTTGGTGTCGGAGGAGGTGAGGTTGAAGAACACCGACGACACGCGCTGCAGCAAGCGGCCGGAGGTGTCCAGGGCCACGATGGTGTTCTCGAAGGTCGCCGGTTCCGGGTTGGTGGCGATGGCCTCGATCTCGGCGGCGTGCTCGGCCAGTCCCGCCTCGAACGCCGGGCCGAAGTGCTCGTCGGCGATCCGGTCGAACGGGGGCAGACCGTAGGGCAGGTCACTCGCCTGCGAGAACGGGTTGTCCGGTGTCATCCAGCGCGGCCCTTCTGTCCTGTCGACCCTCCGACCTCCGCGTCGGAGGACGTCTTCTTCTTCCTACCGCGCTTCGGTGCGGGCGGCACCACCCCGGCCAGATCGGAGCTGTGGTCGTTGACGCGCATCACGAACGGGCGCACCTCGGTGTAGCGGACGACGGAGATCGACGCCGGGTCGACCACGATCCGCTGGAACGCGTCCAGGTGCTGGCCCAGCGCGTCGGCCAGGATGGACTTGAGCACGTCGCCGTGGCTGCACAGCAGCCAGACGGCGTGGTCGCCGTGCTCGGCGCTGATCCGCGCGTCGTGCTCGCGCACCGCGGTGACCGCGCGGGCCTGCATGCCGGCCAGCCCCTCGCCGCCGGGGAACACCGCGGCCGAGGGGTGGGCCTGCACGACCCGCCACAGCGGTTCCTTGACCAGGGTCTTCAGCTCGCGGCCGGTCCACTCGCCGTAGTCCACTTCGGACAGCCGCGGGTCGACGGTGCGGGTGAGGCCCCGCTCGGCGACGAGCGGGGCCACGGTGTTCTTGCAGCGCAGCAGCGGCGAGCACACGACCTCGGCCAGCGGCACGCCGGCCAGCCGCTCGACGAGCGCCCGCGCCTGCGCGCGGCCGGTGTCGTCGAGCCCGACCTTGGGGGTCCGCCCGGCCAGCACGCCCGACCCGTTCGCGGTCGAGCGGCCGTGCCGGAGCAGGATCACGGTAGCCACGCCGCCAACCTACAGGGCGGGCCCCGCGTCCGGATCAAGGACGCCGGTGGCGACCAGCACGATCAGCAGCGCGCCGAGCGCGAGCCGGTAGATCACGAACGGCACGTAGCTCTTGGTCTTGATGAAGTTCATCAGCCAGGCGATCACCACGTAGCCGACGCCGAAGGCGACCAGGGTCGCGAGGATCGTCGGCCCCCACTGCGGGCTGTGCTCGCCGCCGATGTCGGTGAGCTTGTACAGGCCGGAGGCGAACACCGCGGGCACAGCCAGCAGGAACGCGTACTCGGTGGCGTCGGCGCGGGTGTAGCCGAGGAACAGGCCCGCGGTGACGGTGCCGCCGGAGCGGGACACGCCCGGGATCAGCGCCATCGCCTGGGCGAAGCCGTAACCCAGGCCGTGCGGGACGGTCAGGTGGTCCAGCGTCCGGTACTGGCGGCCGACCCGGTCGGCGATGAGCAGCAGGATGCCGAACCCGATCAGGGTCGTCGCGGTGAGCCGCAGGTCGCGGAAGGCGCTGTCGATGGCGTCCTGGAACAGCAGGCCCAGCACCGCGATCGGCAGCGACCCGACGATGATCAGCCAGCCCAGCCGGGCGTCCGGGTCGTGACGCGCCTCCCGCTGGTAGAGCGAGCGCCACCAGGCGGCCAGGACGCGGCCGATCTTCTTCGAGAAGTAGAGGATGACCGCCAGCTCGGTGCCGATCTGGGTGACCGCGGTGAACGCCGCCCCGGGGTCGTCCCAGCCGGCGAGCGCGGCGGTGATGCGCAGGTGGGCGCTGGAGGAAATCGGGAGGAACTCGGTCAGGCCCTGCACCAGGCCGAGGACGAGTGCTTCGAACCAGCCCATGCTCACCGGGCCTTCGGGAAAATCAGTCGCGTTCGCACGGTGGGAGAGGCTATCGGCGGCCCGCGTCACTCGATGAGCCGCCTTCGTCAAGTTGTTTACGGTACTGTCGTTACGCCCTCCCGTCGCCCGCCGCCACCCTCAACGGTGGCGCTCCGCGCCGCAGTTACCCTCTGTGTATGCAGAAGCGACAGCTCGGCAGGTCGGGGTTGCGGGTCTCCCGGATGGCGCTCGGCACGATGTCCTGGGGCGCGGAGACGGACGCCGACGAGGCGGCCAGCCAGCTCGTCGCGTTCGTCGAGGCGGGCGGGACGCTCGTCGACACCGCCGACATCTACTCCGGCGGCGAGAGCGAGCGGATCCTCGGCGGGCTGCTGGGCGACCTGGTGCCGCGCGACGAGATCGTCGTGGCGACCAAGGCCGTCGCCCGCCGCACCGACGGGCCGTTCGGCGGTGGCGCCTCCCGCGGCGCGCTGCTGTCCGCGCTGGAGGGGTCGCTGCGGCGGCTCGGCGTGGACCACCTGGACCTGTGGCAGCTGCACGCCTGGGACGACTCGGTGCCGCTGGAGGAAACCCTCTCGGCACTGGACCACGCGGTGACCTCCGGCAAGGTCCGCTACACCGGGGTGTGCAACTACTCAGGCTGGCAGCTGGCCTCGGCCGCGGCGGCCCGGCCCGCCGGGCTGGTCGCCAGCCAGGCCGAGTACTCGCTGGTGGAGCGCGGTGTGGAACGGGAGCTGGTGCCGGCGGCCCGCTACCACGGGCTCGGCGTGCTGCCGTGGGCGCCGCTGGGCCGCGGGGTGCTGACCGGCAAATACCGGCACGGCACGCCGGCCGACTCGCGGGGCGCGTCGGCCGAGTACGCCGGCTACGTCGAGCAGCACCGCACCGAACGGGCGGCGCGGATCGTGGAGGCGGTCGCCACCGCGGCCGACGGGCTGGGGGTGTCTCCGCTGGTGGTGGCGCTGGCGTGGGTGCGGGACCGGCCGGGTGTGGTGGCGCCGGTGGTCGGGGCGCGCGACACCGGGCAGCTCACCGGGTCGCTGGCGGCGGAGGAGATCGCGCTGCCGGTCGCGATCTCCTCGGCGCTGGACGACGTCAGCGCCGTCGAGTTCGGTTACCCCGAGCGGGGCACGAAGTGACCGTGAGGTGGATGGCACGTGACGCGGCGGGGTTTTCAGGGGATGCTGGAGGCAACAGAGGAATGCGATCCGGAGGTCTTGTGCGCTCCTCCGCCACCGTCGGGACCGGTGTCGCGCTGGTCTGCGCCCTGGTGCTGAACGGGTGCTCGTCGCAGTCCACCGAATCCACCGACACCCTGCAGGTCGTGGCCAACCCGGTCGCGGCGACCGCGCCGGTGTCGCCCCCGCCTGCGGCCGCCCCGGCGGGCACGGTGATCCCCTCCGCCGAGGTCACCGCGCTGGCCGCCGACCCGGCCACCGGGACACTCGCCGTGGCCGTTCCGGACGCCGTGCTGCTGTACCGGTCCGCCGATCCGGCGGCCGCGCCGGTGCGGGTGCCGGTGGCCGGGCGCGTCGAGCAGCTGCGCGTGTCCGGCGGGGTGCTACTGGCCACGCTGCCCGCGGCCGGGCAGGTCGCGCGGATCGCGCTGCCCGGGGGCGAGGTGAGCACGCTCGCGGTGGCGGGGCAGCCGGCCGGCGCGGTCGTCGACGGCGACCGGACGCTGGTCGCGGTGCGGGACCGCAAGGCCGTGGACGTGTTCACCGGCGGGCAGCTGACCAAGACCATCCAGGGCCAGCTCTACAGCGCCGACGACGTGCTGCGGGCCGGCGGGCACACCGTCGTGCTGGACGAGCTGCGCACCGCCGTGTTCGCGGTGGACGTCGACGGCGGCACGATCGCCGAGGGCCTGCGCGCCGGGGACGGCGCCACGCACGCGGTCGCGGACTCCTTCGGCCGGGTGCTCGTGGTCGACACCCGCGCCGGTGCCCTCCTGGCGTTCTCCACCGGCCCGCTGTTGCTGCGGCAGCGGTACCCGGTGCCCGGCGGGGCGTACGGCCTCGCCTACGACGCGCAGCGCGCGCTGGCGTGGGTGACGCTCACCGAGCGCAACGAGGTCGTCGGGTTCGACGTGCGCGGCGGCGAACCGGTCGAGAAGTACCGTTTCCCGGCGGTCCGGCAGCCGAATTCGGTTACCGTCGAGGAGCGGAGCGGGCGGGTGGTCGTCGGCTCCGCGGCGGGAGAAGGGGTCCAGGTGATCCAGCCATGAAGCACCCGGAGGCGGTGGTCGACGAGGACTGGGAGTACCGCCGGTTGCAGTTGCCACCCGGCGTCTCCCGGCGGGCCGCGGCCACGCAGCTGTCCATCAACGCCGAGTACGGCGGGTGGGAGCTGTCGACGGTCCGGCTCTACTCCGACGGCACCCGGCGCGTGTGGCTGCGCCGCAAGCGCCAGCCGGCCACCGCGCTGCCCGAGGTCCTGATCTGACCGAGCGGCGTGGCGCCGCCTCCGCGGGGGCGTGGCGGCGTTGGCGCTGCCCGCCCCGCGTCAGCCGGCGAGCGAGCGGCCCGTCTCGGCGAGCGCCTCGCGGAGGATGCGCATCGCTTTGGGGCCCATGCCGTGCAGGGCGAGCAGCTCGGCCTCCGTCAGGGCGGCGACCTGGTCGAGTGTGGTGATCCCGGCGTCGGCCAGCGCGCGGGTGGCGGGGCGGCCGATGGCGCGGGGCAGGTCACCGGTCCCGGGCTCCGCGGACTCGGCGGCCCGCGCCCGCGCGGCCAGCGGTTCGGGCGCGTGGGCGAGCCAGGCGCGCCGGACCCAGTGGTTGAGCTGCTGCCCGTTGATGTCGGCCAGTGGCACCCGCACCCCGCCGCGCACGCGGGTGGCGGAGGGGTGCGCGGCGAGCACCTCGGCCACCTCCGCGGCGGGCAGCCGCAGTTCCGCCTGCTTGTCCGCGAGCGCCGCGAACACCACGCCGCCCACGGTGAAGGCGCCGCCGTCGGCCACCGCCTCCGGGAGGGATCCCGCCGTCTTGCGCAACTGCGCCGCGGTGGTCATGACGCGCGGAAGAACCGGTCCAGCACGCGGGTGCCGAACTTGAGCGCGTCCACCGGCACCCGCTCGTCCACGCCGTGGAACAGCCCGGAGAAGTCCAGGTCGGCGGGCAGTTGCAGGGGGACGAACCCGAAGTTGCGGATGCCCAGCGTCTGGAACGACTTGGCGTCGGTGCCGCCGGAGAGCATGTAGGGCAGCACCTTCGCGCCGGGGTCCTCGGCGGTGATGGAGGCGGTCATGGCGTCCACGAGCGCGCCGTCGAACGTGGTCTCGACCGGGGGCAGCTCCATCCACTCCTTCTCGATGTCCGGGCCGAGGATCTCGTCCAGCTCGCGGTCGAAGGCCTCCATCCGGCCGGGCAGGATGCGGCAGTCCACGGCGGCCTCGGCGACCGAGGGGATGACGTTGGACTTGTAGCCGGCGGTGAGCATGGTCGGGTTGGCGGTGTCGCGCAGGGTCGCGCCGATCATGCGGGAGATGTTGCCGAGCTTGGCCACGGCGCCGTCGATGTCGTCCTCGGGGAAGTCCCAGCCGGTGATCTCGGTGACGCCGGCGAGGAACTCGCGCACCGAGTCGGTGAGCACGAGCGGGAACCGGTGCTGACCGAGCCGCGCGACCGCGGCCGACAGCTTGGTGACGGCGTTGTCGCGGTGGATCATGGAGCCGTGGCCGGCGGTGCCGCGCACGCGCAGCTTCATCCACCGGATGCCCTTCTCCGCGGTCTCCACCACGTAGGTGCGCACGTCGTCCTTGAGGTTGATGGAGAAGCCGCCGACCTCGCTGATCGCCTCGGTGGCGCCCTCGAACAGGTCGCGGCGGTTTTCCACCAGCCACTGGGCGCCGAACTTGCCGCCGGCCTCCTCGTCGGCGAGGAAGGCGAAGATGATGTCGCGCGGCGGCACGATGTTCTCGCGCTTGTAGTGGCGGGCCAGGGCCAGCATGATGCCGAGCATGTCCTTCATGTCGACGGCGCCGCGGCCCCACACGTAGCCGTCCTGGACGGCGCCGGAGAACGGGTGGACCGACCACTCGGAGGCGTCGGCGGGGACGACGTCGAGGTGGCCGTGCACGAGCAGCGCCCCGCGGCTGGGGTCGGCGCCGGCGAGGCGGGTGATCACGTTGTGCCGGTTGCGGCCGCCGGACTCGACGTAGTCGATCTCGTAGCCGACCTCGGTGAGCTTCTCCGCGACGAACTCCGCTGCCGCCTTCTCCCCCACCAGCGTGTCCGGGTCGCCGGTGTTGGTGGTGTCGATGCGGATCAGCTCGCTGGTCAGCGTGACGGCTTCGTCGGCCGCGATCTCGATGCTCACGCCGCCATTCCTATCATCACGCGGGTGCGAGATCAGCTGGAGCGGGCCGTCGGGCTCGTCCGCGACGTCACCGGCGCGGCGCTGCTCGGCGTCTACCTCCACGGTTCCGGTGTGCGCCGGAGCCTGGACCAGCGGCAGCGGCGGGCGCTGCTGGAGGGCTTGCTGGAGATCTCCGCTCCGGCCACCGCAGCCCGGCCGGTCGAACTCACCGTCGTCGTCCAGTCCGAGATCCGTCCCTGGCGGTTCCCGCCGTCCGGCGACTTCCTCTACGGCGAGTGGCTGCGGGACGACCTGGAAGCGAGCGGGCCTCCCCGGCCCGGCCCGATGGCGGACCTGGCCGTGGTGCTCACGATGGTCCTGGCCGGTGACCAGGTCCGGGCGAGCGTCGCGGGCATCCCGGAGCTGCTCGCCGAACTGGACGACGACACCCGCAACGTCGTGCTGACCTTCGCCCGCGTCTGGGCGACACTGTCCACCGGCGAGATCAAGTCCAAGGAGGCCGCCGCGGACTGGGCCCTCGCCGTCTCCCGCCGGCACACCGCCCCGTGCTGGCGCACGCCCGCGATCTGTACCACACCCGCCACTACGCGGACGAAAGCTGGACTCCCGACCTGCGGGCGCGGGTGCGGCCGCACGTGGACGAGGTCCTCGCCCACATCGGCCGGCTGCGGGCCTGAGTCAGGGCCGGGAGCCGATCCCGGTGCCGATCTCGCCGATGCGGCCTGCCGCGGAGTCGGCGGCCAGCGGCGGGGTGTTCATGCCCGCGCCGGCACGCAGACCGGCCAGGAACTCGCCGATCGCCTCGAGGCCGTCGTGGCGCGGGATCCAGCCGAGTTCCTCGCGGGCGCGAGTGGTGTCCATGATCGGCAGCCGCAGGACGGTGTCGAGCAGGCCGGGTGAGGCCGGCAGCAGGTGGGCGTACCAGCCGGCGGACACCGCCGCCCGCAGCGTCCACGTGGGCACGGGCACGGTGCGGGCGCCCAGCAGGCGGGCCAGTGCGTTGGCGTCGATGACCGGGTCGGCGGCGATGTTGAACGCGCCGCGCACGTCGGTGAGCGCCGCCAGGCGGAACGCTTCGCCGATGTCGGCGGAGTGCACGGCCTGCACCCGCAGGCCGGCAACGTCCGGGATGACCGGGATCAGCGACGGCCGGGCCAGGCTGCCGGGCAGGAACGGGCCGGCGAACAGGCGGCGCTGCTCGGAGGCGGCTTCGCGTTTGAAGACGAACGCCGGGCGCAGCCGCACGACCCGCACGCCGGGATTGGTTTTCTCGAACCCGTCCAGGTAGCGCTCCAGGTAGGACTTCTCGCGCGGGTAGGCGGCCGCGGGCCAGCCGTGGGTGGGCCAGGTCTCGGTGACCGGGCGGTCCTTCGGGCCGGGCGAGTAGGCGCCGACCGACGAGGAGTACACCAGGGCGGGCACGTGCTCCCGGGCGGCGGCCTCGAACACGCGGATCGCGCCGAGCACGTTGGCGCGCCAGGTCAGCGCCGGGTCGTGGGTCGGCTGGAACAGCCACGCCAGGTGGACGACCACGTCGGCGTCGCGCACCAGGTGGGCGATCTGGTCCTCGGCCAGGTCGGCGGTGCGCCACCGCAGCTTCGGCACGCTCCACTCGGGTTCGCGGCGGACCACGCCGAGGATCGACGCCACCGCCGGGTCGCGGCTGAGCGCCTGGACGGTGCTGGTGCCCACGTTGCCGCTGGCGCCGGTGACCACGACGCGCAGGCCCTTGCTCACTGGCGAGTTCATGCGCACGCGGATACCCGGCGGGCCGGGGCGTCAACCGTCGCGTTTGGTGCGGCCGGGATCGGGGACACCTCGGGGCAGATGAGGAAGGAGTGCGCATGGGACAGCCACCCCAGCAGCAGGAACCGCCGGGCGTGACGCACGAGATGGAGCCCGCGCCGCGGGACCGGATGGCCGGCTACACCGGGCGCGGATTGCTGCGCGACAAGCGCGCGCTGGTGACCGGCGGGGACTCCGGCATCGGGCGGGCGGTCGCGATCGCGTTCGCCAAGGAGGGCGCCGACGTGGCGATCGCCTACCTGGAGGAGCATTCCGACGCGGAGGAGACCGCGGAGCTGGTGCGCAAGGAGGGCCGGCGCTGCCTGTTGCTGCCCGGCGACCTCGGGGAGCGGGAGCGGTGCCGCACGATCGTGGACGAGACCGTGCGCGAGTTCGGCGGGCTGGACGTGCTGGTCAACAACGTGGCCACGCAGCAGGAGCTGGATTCGCCCGAGGATCTGACCGACGAGCAGTGGATGCGCACCTTCGACGTGAACATCCACAGCTACTTCCGGGTGACGCACGCGGCGCTGCCGCACCTGGGCGAGGGCTCGTCGATCATCAACACCGCGTCGGTGAACGGGTTGCGCGGCAACAAGTCCCTGATCGACTACTCGGCCACCAAGGGCGCGGTGATCGCCTGGACCTACGCGATGGCGCAGGCGCTGGCCGGCCGGGGCGTGCGGATCAACGCGGTCGCGCCGGGTCCGGTGTGGACGCCGCTGATCCCGGCGACGATGTCGGGCGAGCACGTGGAAAAGTTCGGGCAGCAGGTGCCGATGGGGCGGGCGGCGCAGCCGGACGAGCTGGCGCCGTCGTTCGTGTTCTTCGCGTCCGGCCAGCTGTCGTCGTACTACACCGGTGAGGTGCTCGCCGCGCTCGGCGGCGAGACGCTGCCGGGCTGAGGAGGGACCATGCCGCAGGAGCCAGTGTCGGAGCAGCAGGAGAACCTGGAGCTGGACGCCGAGCCGGAGCCGCTGGAGGACCCGGTGACCTGGCGGGTGACCGATCCGGACCGGGCGGTCGAACCGGATTCGGAGGCCGCGGCCGAGCAGGTGTCGGCGCCCGACCGGTCCAACGAGCTGATCGACGCCGAGGGCACCGAGATCGGTGAGGACCAGGGCCGCCGCCGGCCGGCCGGGGGCGCCGAGCAGCAGGCGTTGCGGGTCGAGGACGGCGAAGTTTGACGTACGGGCGTCCCGGGAAACCGTCGGCCAGGCACGAGAGGCGACAGGAGGTGCTCCGATGCCTGGACGTGAGGCCCTGCCCAGCACGCTGAAGCGGTCGTCGAAGAAGGCGCAGGACACGTGGGTGAAGACCCACGATTCGGCGGTGGAGACCTACGGCGAGGGCCGGCGCGCGCACCAGACGGCGTACGCGTCGCTGAAGCACTCGTTCGAGAAGGTCGGCGACCACTGGGAGGAGAAGGGCCGCAAGGGCCCGTCGGACAAGCAAGCCGCGCGGGGCGCCGGCCGCAAGCCGGCGAAGACCGCCGGCGGGGTGGACGCCTCGGCCAGCAAGCAGCACCTGTACGACGTGGCGAAGAAGCTCGACATCAAGGGCCGCTCGTCGATGAACAAGAACGAACTGGTCAAGGCGATCCAGAAGGCCAACGACCGGGAGACCGCGAAGGCTCGCCGGTAGCGGTCCGGCAGGTACTGGTTGAGGAAGGGCCCGGCTCCGGCCGGGCCCTTCGTCATGCCCGGCCGCGCTCAGGCCGGGGGCAGTGGCGGGCGCCCGTGCCGGTCGATCGTCTGGCGGGCCGGGCGGGGGACCCGCCAGTCGAGACGGGTGCCGGCGCTGCGTTCGAGCTTGGTGAGCACCTGGCGGGCCGCGGCGAAGGCGGCTTCCTGCTCGGCCGGGGTTGCCGCGCCCTCGGCCAGTTCGAGCAGCTTGATGCCCTGGTTGATCAGCGCCCGCTCGTCGGTGGTGAACCGCGAGGCGCGCAGCTTGTCGGCCGCCTCGCAGGCCGCCCGCCACGCCTGTTCCGCGTTCTCGGTGGCCGCGACGTACTTGCGGGCCACCTCGGTGGGCGGGTAGCTCTCGGTGTGCAGCGCCATGGCCTCGTGGAAGGCGTCGATGAACCGGCTGGTCGAGGGCACCGCCGGATCGGCGAGCGCGGGCCGCCGCAGGACCTGCTTCGGGTCGGATTCGTAGTCGCCGTACTCCCCCGCGATCCGGGCGTACCGGTCACGCGCGGCGTCCCACAGGGCGCGCAGCGACTCGGCGGCGTCGGGGGCGTCGACGGGCCGTCCGGGTGGCCGGGACGGCGCGGGGTGCGCGCGGGCCTGCCAGCGCTGGTGCATCGCCGCGCGGGAGTAGGACGCGGCCAGCACCCAGATCAGCACCATGATGGGCCAGATGAACGCTCCCAGGTCTTGGTAGGGCATCGGCTGCTCCCTCACCACGGCGGCGCCCGGCGCGAGCGCCCTGCCTCCATGATGCGCCTGGTTCCGGGTGGCGGTGGAATGTGCGCCACACCCGCCCGCCCGGCGCGCCTGGCACAATCCGGGGCACTGCACGACGACGAGTGGGGAGCGCCGATGGGGCCGCTGGCCGGGATCAAGGTGCTGGAACTGGCGGGCATCGGCCCGGGACCGCACGCGGCGATGATCCTCGCCGACCTCGGTGCGGACGTGGTGCGCGTGGAGCGGCCCTCCGGTGGCCTGCAGGTGCTGCCGCCGCAGGCGCGGGACCACGTGCTGCGCGGCCGCCGTTCGATCGCGGCCGACCTGAAGACCCCCGAGGGCAAGCGGCTGGTGCAGCAGCTGATCGACAAGGCCGACGTGCTGCTGGAGGGCTTCCGGCCGGGGGTGGCCGAGCGGCTCGGCGTCGGGCCGGAGGACTGCCTGGCCCGCAACCCGCGCCTGGTCTACGGCCGCATGACCGGCTGGGGCCAGGACGGCCCGATGGCGCCGCGGGCCGGTCACGACATCAACTACATCTCCCTCACCGGCGCGCTGCACGCGGTGCGTGACACCGCCGGCAAGCCGATCCCGCCGCTGAACCTGGTCGGCGATTTCGGTGGCGGCTCGATGTTCCTGGTCACCGGGGTGCTGGCGGCGCTGGTCGAGCGCGCGGGTTCCGGGCGCGGCCAGGTGGTGGACGCGGCGATGGTCGACGGCGCGAGCGTGCTGCTGCAGATGGTGTGGGCGCTGCGGGCGCAGGGCGCGTGGGCCGACGAGCCGGGCACGAACCTGCTCGACACCGGCTGCCCCTACTACGACACCTACCGGTGCGCCGACGGCCGGTACATCGCGGTCGGGGCGCTGGAGCCCCAGTTCTACGCCGAGCTGCTCAAGGGGCTGGGCCTGGACGGTGCGGACCTGCCCGCGCAGGGCGACCGCGGCGGCTGGCCGAAGCTGCGGGAGCGGTTCACCGAGGTCATCGCCTCCCGCACCCGCGACGAATGGACGGCGGTGTTCGCCGGCACGGACGCGTGCGTGACGCCGGTGCTGTCCTTCGCCGAGGCGGCGGAGAACGAGCACCTGGCCGCGCGCGGCTCGGTGCGGGACATCAACGGCGGGACGCAGGCCGCGCCCGCCCCGCGCTTCTCCCGCACGGCCAACGCGGAGCCGGCGCCGCCGGCCACGCCGGGCGCGGACACCGCGGAGGTCATCCGCGACTGGGGCGTTCAGGCCTGAGCCGGCCGCGGCAGCCCCACCTGGTCCGGCACCACGCGGACCAGGTCGCGTAGCCAGGTCTCGACGTCGTCGGGCCACCACCGGCCGGACGGCAGCCGGGAGAGCGCTTCCCGCACGGCGGGCACCGTCGGCCGGCCGGGACGACCCGGCTGGGCGCGGCGCCCGCGAGCACGCCCAGCCACCAGTGCTTCCCCGTGGCGGGCAGGGATTCCGGGTCGAGGACGAGGTAGTAGTCGGGCAGCAGCGTGGCGCCCCGGCGCAGGTCGGCCACCGCGGTCTCGATCGCGACCTCCAGGGTGCCGGGTGGTGCCTGCCGGTCGAAGAACCGGGCCCAGGCGTCGGCGACCCCGGCGAGCGGATCCCGGTCGTGCACCACGTACGCGGCGTGGGTCTGCCCCACGAGCGCGGCCGCCTCTCCGGAGGACGCCACGCGGACGTTGGCCAGCCCGTCGAGCCCGGCGAGGACCTTCTCGCTGCCGGAGCCGGCGAGCACGACGACGGTGCTGTTCGGCCTTGCCATGCCGTCCAACCTACCGACGGAAGTCGTAGGCCGGACAGAGGTCTGGACCTCTCGCCGGAGTGTGGGCTAGGTTACACCCGGGCCATTAAGTTGCCCGCGGCAACAAATCCATGTGTCAAGGAGGACCACGGATGAGACCCCGATCTGTTCGCCGGAGATCCCTGTTCACCGCGCTCGCCGCCACCGTCGCACTCACCTCCGGTGCGACCTCGGTGTCGGCGGCGCCCCTCCAGCGCGGACCCGCCTACCTCGACCCGGGCAAGCCCGTCGCGGTGCGGGTGACCGACCTGATGTCCCGCATGAGCCTGGACGACAAGCTCGGCCAGATGACCCAGGCCGAGCGCAGCGCCATCGCCGACCCCGCCGACATCGCCACCCACCGGCTCGGGTCGCTGCTGTCCGGCGGCGGTTCCGTGCCCACCCCGAACACCGCGCAGTCCTGGGCCGACATGTACGACGGGTTCCAGCGCGCCGCGCTGACCGCTCCCCTGCGCATCCCGATCATCTACGGCGTGGACGCCGTGCACGGCCACAACAACGTCCACGGCGCGACGATCTTCCCGCACAACATCGGCCTGGGCGCCACCCGCGACCCGCATCTGGTGGGCCGCATCGGCGACGCGGTGGCCGAGGAGGTCTCGGGCACCGGCGTGGACTGGGACTTCGCGCCCTGCCTGTGCGTGGCCCGCAACGACCGCTGGGGCCGCACCTACGAGTCCTTCGGCGAGACCCCGGAACTGGTCTCGTCGATGTCCACGATCATCGACGGCCTGCAGGGCCGGTCCCTGTCCGGCCGCGATTCGATCCTGGCCACGGCCAAGCACTACGTCGGCGACGGCGGCACCACCGGCGGCGTCGACCAGGGCAACACCGAGCTGACCGAGCAGCAGCTGCGCGCCATCCACCTGCCGCCGTTCCGGGCCGCGGTACAGCGCGGGGTCGGGTCGGTGATGATCTCCTACAGCAGCTGGAACGGCGTGAAGATGCACGCCAACCGCTACCTCGTCACCGACGTGCTCAAGGGCGAGCTGGGCTTCACCGGGTTCGTCGTGTCGGACTGGCAGGGCATCGACAAGATCGACGGCCAGGAGGGCTTCACCGCCGAGGAGGTCCGCGCCGCGATCAACGCGGGCGTGGACATGGTGATGGTGCCCTACGACTACGTGAAGTTCATCGACACGCTGCGCGCCGAGGTGCAGGCGGGCCGGGTGCCGATGAGCCGCGTCGACGACGCCAACCGCCGCATCCTGACCAAGAAGTTCCAGCTCGGCCTGTTCGAGCGGCCCTTCACCGACCGCCACTACACCTCGACGGTCGGCAGCCCGGCGCACCGGGCCCTGGCCCGCCAGGCGGTGCGGGAGTCGCAGGTGCTGCTCAAGAACGACGGCGGGGTGCTGCCGCTGGACCGCGGCGGCCAGAAGATTTTCGTGGCCGGCAAGAACGCCGACGACATCGGCAACCAGAGCGGCGGGTGGACGATCACCTGGCAGGGTTCCAGTGGCCCCATCACACCGGGAACCACGATCCTGCAAGGCATCCGCGACAAGGCGCGCGCCGGCACGGTGACCTACGACCGGGGCGGCGCCGGCATCGACGGCAGCTACGACGTCGCGGTCGCGGTGGTCGGCGAGACGCCGTACGCGGAGTTCATGGGCGACCGGCCGGCCGGCCTGGGCCTGGACGCCGAGGACCTGGCGACCCTGCAGCGGCTGAAGGACTCCGGGGTGCCGGTGGTGGTCGTGCTGGTGTCCGGCCGGCCGCTGGACATCGCGGCGGAGCTGCCCGGCTGGGACGCGCTGCTGGCGTCGTGGCTGCCGGGCACCGAAGGCGGCGGGGTCGCCGACGTGCTGTTCGGCGACTACAACCCGACCGGCAAGCTGCCGGTGACGTGGATGCGCAGCGCAGCGCAGCAGCCGATCAACCTCGGCGACGGGCAGGACCCGCTGTTCCGCTACGGGTTCGGCCTCCGCTACGGCCGGGGCTGACCACGCCCGGGGAAGCACGGCCTTGAGGGCCCGGGCGGTCACGCGCGCCGGTCAGCGGCGGCCCGCGCGGCTGCCCTGGTACGCGGGCTCCCGCAGGCGCGACAGCCAGTCCGGGTAGAGGCGGGCGCCGGGTGGGCTGTGCAGCATCGGGTCGAAGCTGGGGCGCTCGCCGTCACCCAGGGGGTTGTCCAGCACGATCCGCGCCACCGGGGTGGCCGGGCCGGTGAGCTTGGCGACGCAGCACGTCACCGTCACCGGCCCGGCCGCCACCGCGTCCAGCGAGGCGCCGTCCGGCCCGTCCACCGACGCGAGGATCCACCGCAGCCCGCGCGCCACCCGGTAGGGCACGACACTGCTGAACCGCGCCCGCCGCCACCCGCGCGCCGGGCGCAGCAGCACCCGCGCGCTCGCGCTGGCCAGGGTGAGGTCCCACGGGCCGTCGTCGGTCGGGATGCGCAACGCCAGGCCGAGGATGTCGGGCATCCGGCCGGGCAGACCGGCCCCTTTGGACAGCCGCGCCACGACCGGGCCACCGGGCGGCAGCGGCAGCTCGTCCGGTGCCAGCGTCTCGAGCGTGCCCCGCAGCAGGATTCCGCGCGGGTGGAACACGCGCGCCCGCCGCCACCGGGCCAGCGCGCCGAACACGGGTCGCACGACGGGAGGTGCCATACCTGGCGGCTACCCAGCCACGGGCGAATCATCCGTCCTCCGATGGGTAGCCGTACCCGGACACCGACCGGGAAGGGGCCGACGAATGTTCCCCGCCGACTCGCTCACCTTCATCGGCACCGCCACCACCCTGGTCCGGCTGGGGCCGTTCACGGTGCTGACCGACCCGAACTTCCTGCACCGCGGCCAGTGGTCCTACTTCGGCCAGGGCCTGGTCTCCCGGCGCCGCACCGAACCGGCCGCGCAGGTCGCCGACCTGCCGCCGCTGGACGGAGTCGTGCTGTCGCACCTGCACGGCGACCACTTCGACCGGGTCGCCCGCCGGGACCTGCCCGCCGACGTGCCGATCCTGACCACCGAACACGCCGCCCGGCGCCTGGCCAAACGCGGCTTCCGGGCCACCGTCGCCCTGCCCACCTGGCACCACGACACCTTCCGCGACGGCGACGCCCGGCTCTCCGTCACCGCCGTCCCCGCCCGGCACGCCCGCGGCCCGCTCAACCGGATCCTGCCGCCGGTCATGGGCAGCATCTGGGAGTACACCCCGCACCCCGGCGCCGCCACGCTGCGCATCTACGTCAGCGGCGACACGATCGTCCACGACGAGCTGGCCGGGATCCGCCGCCGCTACCCGGAGATCGACGTGGCCGTGCTGCACCTGGGCGGCA
Organism: Amycolatopsis thermalba; assembly: GCF_023376025.1. Classification (NCBI taxonomy): domain Bacteria; kingdom Bacillati; phylum Actinomycetota; class Actinomycetes; order Pseudonocardiales; family Pseudonocardiaceae; genus Amycolatopsis; species Amycolatopsis thermalba. The sequence goes on along the minus strand of NZ_CP091196.1, from coordinate 4,100,628 downwards.
CCCGCGTGCTCGGCGTGCTGGTCACCCTGGACGACCGGCAGGGCGGGCGGATACTGGAGCTGATGAACCCCACCCACGTGGTACCGGTGCACTTCGACGACTACGGCAAGTTCACCTCGCCGGTGTCGAACTTCCTCGCCGAGGCCGCCCGCCGCCACCCGGCCACCGACGTGTGCCTGCTCGCCCGCGGCGAGAGCTTCTCCCTGGCGAACCTGCTCAGCGCCCGCTCGCCCGGCTGATCCGCTCCCGCTGCGGCACCACCACGTACCGCGGGTCCTTCGTGGACGCCACCCCGGCCTCGAACACCCCGAACCGCTGCACCGCGCTGCCCGCCAGCAGAGCCAGCCCCGACACCACCTGCACCGCCCGGCTGCGGCGGCCCGCCAGCGCACCCACCGCGCCGCCCAGCGTCAGGTACTCCGACCACTTCCGCAGCCGGTGCGCCTTCCCGGTGGTGTAGGCCTGCGAGACCAGCCCGAGCCGCTGGTCGATCACCTTCGACGCGACCAGCTCCGCCGCCGCGCCGAGCACCGCCAGCCGCCGCGCCGGCCCCGCCTCCGACACGGGCGCGCACACCATGCCCAGCCCGGCGCCGCTGGCCGCGGCCGAACCGGTGAACACGAACGGCAGCTGCCGGTGCGCCTCCCGCCAGGCCGGCACCGCCGTCTGCGACAACAGCACCGCCGTGTAGGAGGCCACCCCGGGCGCGATCGCCGCCGCCGACAACCCCGCCGGCCGCGCCGCCCACCGCACCAACCGCCCGGGCAGCGTGCGCTGCCACCGCCGCGGCACCAGCTCGGCCACCCCCGCCACGCCCGCGCCCGGCCCGTAGGCGACGAGGATCCAGGTGCCCACGCTCATCGGCGAGCTGGGCTTGGCCACCCGCAGCATGTGCAGGAACCGCTCCGGCCGCCCCAGATCCGCCACCAGCAGGTACATCGACGCCGCGAGCGCCCCCAGCGCCCCGGCCCGGCTCGCCCTGCGCAGCACCGGACGGCCGGTCAGGTCGGCGCCCGCGCCGAGCATCGCCGACCCGGCCGACAACCCGCCGGTGAACAGGTAGGCCGGGATCTTCCACTCCCACACCGGCGGCTTGAGCACCGGCCGCCCGTAGTAGGACCGGAACTCGGCCCTGGGCACCGCGACCTGCTCCCTCATCCCCTGCCCCGTCCGAAGAAGACCGACACCGCGGCGGCCACGAACGCCGACGCGGCCATGCCCGCGTACTTCCACATCGACCCCGCGTCCCGCGTGGGCACCACCGGATCCGGCGGCAGGCCGTACACCTCGGGCTCGTCCAGCAGCAGGAAGAACGCGCCGTCGCCGCCCACGCCGTCGTCCGGGCTCTCCCCGTACAACCGCGCCTGCGGCACCCCGGCCTCGTGCAACGCGTCCACCCGGCGCGCGGCCCGCTCCCGCAGCTCGTCCAGCCGCCCGAACTGGATCGAATCGGTCGGGCACGCCTTCGCGCACGCCGGTTCCAGCCCGTCGCGCAGCCGGTCGTAGCACAACGTGCACTTCCACGCCCGGCCGTCGTCCTCGCGCCGGTCGATCACCCCGTACGGGCAGCCGGACACGCAGTAGCCGCACCCGTTGCAGATGTCCGGCTGCACCACCACCGAACCGAACTCGGTGCGGAACAACGCGCCGGTCGGGCACACGTCCAGGCAACCGGCGTGCGTGCAGTGCTTGCACACGTCCGAGCTCATCAGCCACCGGAAGTCCGTCCGGCTCTCCGCGCCGCCGCCCGCGCCGGGCAGGTCGAACGACGGCATCCCGAGGTCCACCGACGGCGGCTCCGGCTGCTCGACGAACGCCACGTGCCGCCACGAGTTCGCCCCGAGCATCCCGGTGTTGTCGAACGACATGCCGAGCAGGTCGAACCCGTCGTCGGGCACCCCGTTCCACTCCTTGCACGCCACCTCGCACGCCTTGCAGCCGATGCACACCGAGGTGTCGGTGAAGAACCCCATCCGCGGCGGGTGCTCGAGGTGGCCGGCGTCGCCCGCCGGATCGTCGAGCGGACCGTAGAAGCTGTTGCCCATCACCCCTCCGCTCCCCGCGCCGTGTCCAGGTGGGTGCCGGTCGCCACGGTGATCCCCGCCCGCGCGCGGTACTCCTGCAGGTAGGCCAGTAGATCCGGGCCCCGGGGGCGGCGGCCCGGCCGGATGTCGCAGGTGGCGACCTTGCTCTCCTGGATGAACACGTTCGGATCGAGCACCACGCCGAGCAGGTCGTTGACCACGTCCCCGTCCACCAGGCCGGTCTGCCCCCAGTGGTAGGGCATCCAGATCTGGTGCACCACCCGGTCCTCGATCCGCAACGGCCGCATCCGCTCGGTCACGAACACCCGCGCGTCCACCGCCGCCCTGCTGGTCACCACGTGCGCCCAGTCCAGGTGCGCCAGCCCGCGCTCGGCGGCCAGTTCCGGCGACACCTCGACGAACAACGCCGGCTGCAGCTCCGCCAGGTAGGGCAGCTGACGGCTCATCCCGCCCGCCGTGTGGTGCTCGGTCAGCCGCGCGGCGGTGAACACGTACGGGAACACCTCGCCGTGCGGCTCCGGCGGCGACGGGTTGGACGGGTTGTCCACCCGCGGATACACCTTGCGCGCCGGGTTGCCCTGCTGCCCGTACAGCGGGTTGCGCACCGGCGACTCGTGCGGCTCGTAGTGCGTGGGCAGCGGCCCGTCCAGCACCCCGTTCGGCGCGAACAACCACGCCTTGCCGTCAGCCTGCATGATGAACGGGTCGTCCCCGTGCAGCGCCTCCGGGCCGACGGCGCCCGGCTCGGGCCGGTAGTCCGGCGGCTTGGTCTTCTCGAAGTCCGGCACGTCGTGCCCGGTCCACTCGCCCTTGCCGGCGTCCCACCACACGAGCTTCTTGCGTTCGCTCCACGGGCGGCCCCGCGGATCGGCCGAGGCGCGGTTGTAGAGCACGCGCCGGTTCAGCGGCCACGTCCAGCCCCACTCCGACTCGTACGGCCCCTGCTCGTCGTGCGGTTTCCGCCGCGCCGCCTGGTTCACTTCGCCGGCGTAGACCCCACTGTAGATCCAGCACCCGCACGCCGTGCTGCCGTCGGCCTTCAGCTCCAGGTAGCCGTTCAGCGCGCGCCCGGTCTCCAGGTTCACTCCGTTGATGCGCCGCAGCACGTCCTCCCCGGAGGGCTCGTCGCCGTGCTCCATCCGGTAGTCCCACCACAGGTCCAGCAGGGGCCGGTCCCGCTCGTCGGCGGAGCCGGCCAGCTTCTCCTTCAGGATCCGGCCCAGGTGGTAGAAGAACCACAGCTCGCTGCGCTGGTCGCCCCTCGGCTCGACGGCCTTGTCCCGCCACTGCAGCATCCGCTGCGTCTGGGTGAACGTGCCCGACTTCTCCACGTGCGAGGCCGCCGGGAAGAAGAACACCTCGGTGCGGCACCGCTCCGGCGCGATCTCCCCGGTCTCGATCTCCGGCGAGTCCTTCCAGAACGTGGCGCTCTCGATCATCGCCAGGTCCCGCACCACCAGCCAGTCCAGGTTCGCCATGCCCAGCCGCTGCAACCGCCCGTGCGCCGAGCCCACCGCCGGGTTCTGCCCCAGCAGGAAGTAGCCGAAGACCTTCCCGTCGATCATGTCCATGACCGTGCGGTAGGTGCCGTGGTCACCGTTGATCCGCGGCAGGTAGCCGAAACACCAGTCGTTCTCCGCGGTGGCGTGCTCGCCCCAGTACTCCTTCAGCAGCGACACCAGGTAGGCGTCGGCGTTGCGCCAGAACCCCTTCTGCCGGTCACCCCGCACCAGGCGCAGGTAGTCCGCGATGCTCTCGTGCGAGGTGTCCGGCATCGGCAGGTAGCCGGGCAGCAGGTTGAACAACGTCGGGATGTCCGTCGACCCCTGGATCGAAGCGTGACCCCGCAACGCGAACACCCCGCCACCCGGGCGGCCGATGTTGCCCAGCAGCAACTGGATGATCGACCCCGCCCGGATGTACTGCGCCCCCATCGAATGCTGCGTCCAGCCCACGCTGTACACCAGCGCCGCCGTCCGCTCCCGGCCCGAGTTCTCCGTCCACGCCCGGCACACCTCGTCGAACAGCTCCCGGGGCACCCCGCAGGTCCGCTCCACCATCTCCGGCGTGTACCGCGCGAAATGCCGCTTGAGCACCTGGAACACGCACCGCGGGTGCTCCAGCGACGGATCCGCGGCGATCTCGTCCGCCCCGCCCTCCAGCGGCGGCCCGCCCGACCCGTGCTGGTCCGGCGCCGACTGCTCCTTCGCCCGCGCACCCCCGCCCTCCCGCGGCCGCGCGCTCTCGTAGTGCCAGCTCGCCGGATCGTAGGAACCCGTCTCCGGGTCGTACCCGCTGAACAACCCGTCCAGGTCCTCGGTGTCGGCGAAGTCCTCCCGCACCAGGAACGACGCGTTCGTGTACGCCCGCACGTACTCCCGGAACTCCAGCCCGTGGGACAGGATGTGGTTGATCACCCCGCCCAGGAACGCGATGTCCGACCCCGCCCGCAACGGCACGTGCCGGTCCGCCAGCGCGCTCGTCCGCGTGAACCGCGGGTCGATGTGGAACACCTTCGCGCCACGCGCCTTGGCCTCCACCACCCACTGGAACCCGACCGGATGGGCCTCGGCCATGTTCGAGCCCATGATGATCACGCAGTCGGAGTTGACGAGATCCTGCTGGTAGTCCGTCGCGCCACCGCGACCGAAGGAGGCTCCCAGACCGGGAACCGTGGCGGAGTGTCAAATACGGGCCTGGTTCTCGATCTGGATCGCGCCCAGCGCCGTGAACAGCTTCTTGATCAGGAAGTTCTCTTCGTTGTCCAGCGTCGCGCCGCCCAGGCTCGCCAGCCCCATCGTGCGGCGCAGCGGACGGCCGTGCTCGTCGTGGTCCTGCCAGCCCCGCCGCCGCGCGTCCAGCACCCGCTCGGCCACCATGTCCATCGCCGCCGGCAGATCCAGCTCCCGCCACTCCGTGGCGTACGGCGCGCGGTAGAGCACCTTGTCCAGCCGCTGCGGGCCGGTCACCAGCTGCTTGCTGGCCGACCCCTTCGGGCACAGCCGGCCGCGCGAGATCGGCGAGCCGGGATCGCCCTCGATCTGCACGACCCGCTCATCCTTGACGTACACCTTCTGGGCGCACCCCACCGCGCAGTACGGGCACACCGAGTTGACCACCCGGTCCGCCTCGGCGGTGCGGGGCATCAGGGAGCGCGACCGCGCGGACTGCGCCGCGCTGCCCCGGCCCAGCCGGTCGGCGCCGGTCAGCTGCCGGTAGACGGGCCACGACCGCAACCAGTCACCCACGCCCATCGCTCACCTCCGGCCCGTTCTCCAGCCCCGCGTTCCCGGCGCACGCGGCGGGCAAACCCCGCGCGATCAATCTTCGTGCGTCGCCCGCCCCGCGTCCAACCGGGAGTGGTACCGCTCGTGCGCCTCCCGCACCAGCTCGTCCGAGATCCACGCGATCGGCTCGACGTCCACCAGCAACGGCTCGTTGTCCGGCCCGAAGTCGACCTCCTTGCCGGTCAGCACCCACGGCCGCGCACCCTCCGCCTGCTGGTGCGCGTACTGCACGATCCGCCGCGCCAGCCAGTCCTCCACCGGCAACGACCACCAGCCCGGCGCGTTCAGCGGGTTCACCGACACCCCGGGCATCTCCAGCCCGCTCTCGTGATCGGTGCTCGGGTGCTCCGCGTCGGCCTCCGGCCCCGGCGAGTACCGCACGTACACCACGGCGCCGGGGATCAGCAGCTCCGCCAGGTCCGCCAGCCGGCGCAGGGTGGGCAACGAGTCTTCAACCGCCATACCGCACACATGCCCCGCCACGGCTCCGGTTAACCGTCCCCGGCGTAGCGGGTCATCACCGCCTGCCGTTACGCCCCTTGTCGACGGTGGGTTTTGACTGGTGTTCGCCGAGGTGACATGCGAGTCTGGCTGGTATGCCCGGGACCGACGACTTCGACGAGGCCCAACCCGTCGCCGGGTTACGCGAAACGCTGTCCCAGCTGCGATTGCGCGAACTGCTCCGGGAAGTGCAGGACCGCATCGAGCAACTGCTGCAGTCCCGCGACCAGATGGACGGGCTGCTCGAGGCGATGCTCGCGGTCGCCGGCGGTCTCGAGCTCGACGCGACCCTGCGGCGGATCGTGCACGCCGCCATCAACCTCGTCGATTGCCGTTACGGCGCACTGGGTGTGCTCAACCAGGACCGCGAGGGACTCGCCGAGTTCGTCTACGAAGGCATCGACGAGGCCACCCGCCGCGAGATCGGCGAACTGCCCACCGGGCACGGCCTGCTCGGCCTGCTCATCCAGCAACCGAAACCGATTCGCCTCGACGATCTGTCCCAGCACCTCGCCTCCTACGGTTTCCCGCCGCACCACCCACCCATGCGCACCTTCCTCGGCGTTCCGGTGCGGGTGCGCAACGACGTCTTCGGAAACCTCTACCTCACCGAAAAGAACAACGGCCAGCCGTTCACCGAGGACGACGAAGTCGTCGTGCAGGCACTGGCCGCCGCGGCCGGCATCGCCGTGGAAAACGCCCGCCTCTACGAGGAAGCCCAGCTGCGGCAGCGCTGGCAGGAAGCCACCAGCGAGATCCGCGCCGAACTGCTCGCCGCCGCCGACCCCACCGACGTGCTCTCCCTGATCGCCAACCGCGCGCTCGCCCTCGCCGGCGCCGACTACGCGTTCATCGCCCAGCCCGACGACCCCGACGTGCCACCCGCCGACGTCACCCACCTGACGGTCACCGTGTCGGCGGGTCTCGACTCCGACCCGCTGATCGGCCGCGAGATCCCCCTCCGGGGCTCCAGCTGCGGCGCGGCCTACACCGACGCCCAGCCCCGCCGCGTGGAGAACCTCACCTTCGACCTGAGCCACGAGTTCGGGCCCGCCCTGGTCCTGCCGCTGCGCGCGTCCCGCGACTACGTCTCCGGCGTGCTCGTCACCCTGCGCAAGGCCGGGCAGGACCCGTTCGACAGCACCCAGCTGCCGCTGGCCGCCGCGTTCGCCGACCAGGCCGCGCTCGCCCTGCAACTGGCCGAGGACCAGCGTTCCCTCAACGAGCTCAAGGTCGTCTCCGACCGCGACCGCATCGCCCGCGACCTGCACGACCACGTCATCCAGCGGCTGTTCGCCCATGGGCTGGCGCTGCAGAGCACCCACATGCGCACGCGCAACCCGGAGATCCAGCGGCGGCTGGCCGACATGATCGACGACGTGCAGAACATCGTCGCCGAGATCCGCACCGCGATCTTCGACCTGCACGGCGGCCTGCAGGGCACCACCCAGCTGCGCAAGCGGCTCAACGAGATCATCGCCGAGGTCACCGGCGACACCGGCCTGCGCACCACGGTCCGCATGTCCGGCCCGATCGGCGTCGTCGGCAGCGATCTGGCCGAACACGCCGAGGCCGTGCTGCGGGAGGCCCTGTCCAACGCGGTGCGCCACGCCCGCGCGAGCACCCTGGCGATCACCGTCTCGGTCGACGACGACCTGGTCATCGACGTCGTCGACAACGGCACCGGCATCCCCGGGAAGGTGGCCCGCAGCGGGCTGCGCAACCTCACCGAACGCGCCACCCAGGCCGGCGGGCGGTGCACGGTGACCGCCCTGGACAGCGGCGGCACCCGGCTGACCTGGTCCGCCCCGGTCACCTAGGCGGCGCCCAGGGTCCTTCGGCCCTTACCGGCCGTCTCGGGGCCGGTAAGGCTGGGATCATGCACGCCTGGCGAGTGGTCCGCCCCGGGCCTCCCGGCACCCGCGAGTTCGAACTCCGCAACGAGGCGGTCCCCGACGTCGGCGACGGCGAGCTGCTGCTGCGCGTGCTCGCGTGCGGGGTGTGCCGCACCGATCTGCACGTCGTCGAGGGGGATCTGCCGGTGCACCGTGCCGGGGTGGTGCCCGGGCACGAGGTCGTCGGCGAGGTCGCGGCCCTCGGCACGCACGTCACCGGCTTCGCGGCCGGCGACCGGGTCGGCGCCGCCTGGCTCCGCGGCACCTGCGGCGCGTGCGCCTACTGCCGCCGCGGCGCCGAGAACCTCTGCCCGGACTCCCGCTACACCGGCTGGGACGCCGACGGCGGCTACGCCCGCTTCACCACCGTCCCCGCCGCCTACGCCCACCGGCTCCCCGGCGGCTACTCGGCCACCGAGCTCGCCCCGCTGCTGTGCGCCGGCATCATCGGATACCGCGCCCTGCGCCGCGCCGACCTGCCCCGCGGCGGCCGCCTCGGCGTCTACGGCTTCGGCGCCAGCGCCCACCTGGCCACCCAGGTCGCGCTCGCCGAAGGGGCCACCGTGCACGTCATGACCCGCAGCGCCCAGGCCCGGCAACTGGCCCTCGACCTCGGCGCGACCTCCGCCGGCGCCACCGAGGACCCGCCGCCGGAACCCCTCGACGCGGCCATCCTGTTCGCTCCCACCGGCGACCTCGTGCCCGCCGCGCTGGCGGCGCTGGACCGCGGCGGCACCCTCGCCGTCGCCGGCATCCACCTGACCGGCATCCCGCCGCTGACCTACCAGGACCACCTCTTCCAGGAACGCACCCTGCGCAGCGTCACCGCCAACACGCGCCGCGACGCGCGGGAGTTCCTCGGCTTCGCCGGCGAGCACCACCTGCGGATCGTCACCACCGCCTACGCCCTCGACCAGGCCGACCAGGCGCTGGCCGACCTGGCGGCCGGCCGCGTCACCGGCGCCGCGGTGCTGGTCCCCTGATGCCCCGTCCTTGCCAGAAAATCGGAGGAAGGACAGTAGGGTGACCTCCGGCGCGGATTTTTACAGAACCCGCGCCGTATAGGTCGTTATACAGTCTTCTGGTGCTGCCGTCGTTCCTGCTCGACGCGCTCCTGGAAGGCTTTCTCGGCGAAGTAGCGCCGCATCGCCGCCTCCGCCATCTCCTCGGTCGTGTGCCGGCCCGTGCGGGACGCCGCGGTCACCCGCGCCTCCCGGGCGGCGCGCCGGCTCTCCAGGTCGTTCATCGTCCACTCCTTCCCTGGCCGAGCGATTCCCATTCGCGCTCCCACGCGGCCGCGCGGACCCGGTCTAGCGCGACGTGCACCGCGAGCACGACGAGCGTCAGCACCAGCACCACGCCGAGCCACGCGAGCAGGCCGATGCTGAGCGCGATGCTCATCGCGTTGAACGTCGACAGCGGCGGCGGCACCGGCTCCCCCGCGCCGTCCACCCAGATCGGCACCCGGGCTCCCTGGTCGGTGCCGGCCGGGACGGTGACCGGTCCCGTGCGGTCGGTGCCGTCCGGCAGCCGCCACCGGGCCGGGACCTCCGCCACCTGCACGGCGGGCCCGCCGGCCACGAACGTGCCGGCGTCGGCCAGCACCAGCGCGGTCACCTGGGTCCGGTCGGCCTGCTGCGCCCGGGCCAGATCGGCGTGGCGGGCGTAGACGTCGGAGACGAGCACCCCGGCCACCGGCACGGCGACCACCGCCAGCAGGATCGCCAGCACGGTGAGGCGGGCCTCCCAGCGGTCCCACGGGCGCACCAGCGGGCCGCCCGGGTGGAGCAGCCGCCAGAGCCGGACGGGCCACGATTCGGCAGCGGTCATCATCGGCCCGCCTCCCGGCCCGCACGCACCGCCCCGGCTCCGCCGCACATCTCCCGAGTCCTTCCACCACCCAGCTCAAGGGTGACCCCCGAACGGCCGCAGGTAAAGGGGCGTTGTTCCCCTGGTACGAAGCCGGATACCCGGGGCGCGTGCGGGAGCGGGAGCGAGCGGCGCCAGGAGCCGCTGGTGTCCCGAGCCCGGACGCTCCACGGACCAACCGCCCCGCACCGAGCAAGTGGCCCCGGCCACGCCCTCCCGCACACTGGGGTGGATGCGCGAGATCGGCACCGCCCCCAGACTGTCCGGCCGGGCCGCCGTTCTCGGCGCCATCGCGGTCCTGGCCGCGGCCACCACGCTCGCGAACCGCGTGCTGCCCGGCTGGGCCTATCCGCTCTGCGGGGTGGTGACGGCCGCTGTCCTCATCGGACTCGCGCGGCTGACCGGCCGCCGCTTCGCCGAGATGGGCCTGCGGCACTGGCGCCGCCCGGCGATCGCCGGTGGGCTCGGCTGCCTGGTCGTCGCGGCCGGGTTCGGCGTCGCGCTCGCCGTGCCCGCGCTGCGGCCGCTGTTCCAGGACGGCCGGGTCGGGCAGCACCCACCCGCCGAGCTGGTGTGGCTGGCGCTGGTGCGCATCCCGCTGGGCACCGTGCTCCTCGAAGAGGTCGCCTTCCGCGGCGTGCTGCCCGCGCTCCTGGGCGGCGGCGAACGCTGGCGCTGGCGGCCCGTCCTGGGCGCGTCCGCGTTGTTCGGGCTGTGGCACCTGCTGCCGTCGCTGGCCCTGCGGCGCAACGCCGGCGTCGACGCGGCCGTGGGCGCGCTGCCCCTGCCGGTGCTGTCCGCGCTGGCGATGCTCGGCGCCGCGGTCGCCGGGGTCGTCCTCTGCGCGCTCCGCTACACCGGCCGCGGCGTGCTCGCCCCCGCGCTGGTGCACCTGGCGCTCAACTCCGGCGGGCTCGTCCTGGCCTGGTTCGCCGGGCGCGCCGGCTAGCCGGGAACGTTCGCCTCCAGCTCGTCGAGCCACGCCCGCGCGCTCGCGTCGCTCGGGGCGCGCCAGTCGCCGCGCGGGGACAGCGAACCGCCGGACCCGACCTTCGGCGCGTTGGGCATCGCGGAGCGCTTGAACTGGCTGGTCTGGATGAACCGCCACAGGAACTCGCGCAACCACTTCTTGATCGTCGGCAGGTCGTAGCTGTTGCGCTCGGACTCCGGCACCAGGTCCGGCCACCGCCCGGCGTGCACGTCGCCCCACGCGTGCTGCGCCAGGTAGGCGATGCGGCTGGGCCGGTAGCCGAACCGCAGCAGGTAGTACAGGTGGAAGTCCTGCAGCTCGTACGGCCCGACCTTCGCCTCCGAGCTCTGCGCCGGGCCGGAGTCCGGGCCCTCCCCCGGCACCAGCTCCGGCGAGATCTCCGTGGCCAGGATCGACCGCAGCACCTCGTCGGCGCCCTCGCCCAGCTGCTCGGTCGCCACCTCCCACGCGATCAGGTACCGGATCAGCGTCTTGGGCACCGAGGCGTTGACGTTGTAGTGCGACATCTGGTCGCCCACCCCGTAGGTCGCCCAGCCCAGCGCCTGCTCGCTCAGGTCACCGGTGCCGACCACGAGCGCGTTGTGGTGGTTGGCCAGCCGGAACAGGTGCGAGGTCCGCTCCCCCGCCTGCACGTTCTCGAACGTCACGTCGTACACCGGCGAACCGTCGGCGGCCGGGTGCCCGATGTCGGCCAGCATCTGCTTCGCCGAGGGCCGGATGTCGATCTCGTGCGCGGACGTGCCCAGCGCCTTCATCAGCTTGTGCGCGTTGGTCAGCGTGTGGGTGCTGGTCGCGAACCCGGGCATCGTGTAGGCCAGCACGTTCTCCCGCGGCAGCCCGAGCTTGTCCATGCTCTGCGCGGCGATGATCAGCGCCTGGGTCGAGTCGAGGCCACCGGACACGCCGATGACGACCTTCTCGATGCCGGTCGCCGCGAGCCGCTGCGTCAGCCCCTGCACCTGGATGTGGTGGACCTCGCGGCAGCGCTCGTTGCGGTCCGCGGTGTTCGCCGGCACGTAGGGGAACCGCTGGATCTCCCGCCGCAACCGCACCGGCCCCGGCGGCAGCTCCAGCTCGAAGTCCACGCGCCGGAAGGACTTGAGCCGCTCCCGGTGGTCGTGCGCGTTGTCGTTGAAGCTGGTCATGCGCAGCCGGTCGGCGGCCAGCCGCTCCAGGTCGACGTCGGCGGTCACCAGCTGGTTCGACTCGAACCGCTCGCCCTCGGCCAGCAGCGACCCGTTCTCCGCGATCACCGCCTGCCCGTCCCACGCCAGGTCCGTGGTGGACTCGCCCGGCCCGGCCGCGGAGTACAGGTAGGCGGCGATGTAGCGGGCCGAATGGTTGGTGCACAGCTCGCGCCGGTAGCCGGCCTTGCCGATGACGATGTTGCTCGCCGACAGGTTCAGCAGCACCGTCGCCCCGGCCAGCGCGCCGAACCCGCTCGGCGTCACCGGCACCCAGCCGTCCTCGCAGACCTCGACGTGGAACACCAGGCCCGGCACGTTCGGCGCGGCGAACAGCAGATCGCTGCCGATCGGCGCGTCCTGCCCGGCCACCCGCACCCGCTCCGACACCGCGTCCCGGGCCGCCACGAACTGCCGCTTCTCGTAGAACTCGCGGTAGCCCGGCAGGTAGCTCTTGGGCACCACGCCCAGCACCCGGCCGCGGTGCACCACGATGCCGCAGTTGAACAGCCGCCCCTCGAACCGCTGCGGCGCGCCGATCGCGAACACGCCCGGCAGGTCCGCCGACTCCTGCACGAACCGCGCCACGGCGTCGTCCACCGCGCCCTGCAGCGCGTTCTGGTGGAACAGGTCGTCCGCCGTGTAGGCGGAGAAGCCCAGCTCGGGGAACAAAGTGATGGCGACGCCGTCCCCGGCCGCGCGGCGGGCCAGCGCCAGATGGGCGTCGCAGTTGAACTCCGGATCCGCGACCCGGACCTCCGGGACCGCGGAGGCCACCCGCACGAACCCGTGCCGGTAGAGCGAGGTGAAGTCGTGGGCCTGCGCTGATGTCACACTGTCCCCGTTTCCGCGTGCGTGCCGTGCACCTTCGAGCCTAGATCTAGACTCCGACGATGCCCGACCCCACCACCGCCGTACGTGATCTCGCGGACTCCCACGTGGCGCGGCTGTGCGCCGCCGACCCCCAGCTGGGCACCATGCTGGGCGTCGCGCCCGGGGAGGACCGGCTCACCGACCTCTCCCCCGACGGCCAGCGGGAGCGGGACGAGCTGGCGGCCGCGACGCTGACCCGGCTGCACGGCCTGGAGCCGTCGGGCGACGACGAGCGCCGCTGCGCGCGGCTGCTGCGGGAGCGGCTGGAGACCGGGCTGGCGCTCAGCGCCGCCGGTGAGCACCTGCGGATGGTCCGCAACATCCTCGGCCCGTTGCAGAGCCTGCGGAACACGTTCCTGATGATGCCCACGGCCACCGCCGAGGACTGGGCGGTGATCGCCCGCCGGATGATGCGGGTGCCCGGTGCCCTGGCCGGGTACGTCTCGTCGCTGCGCGAGGGTGTGCGGCGCGGCCTGCTCGCCGCGCCCCGGCAGGCCGCAACGGCGATCGCCCAGCTCGACGCGTGGGAGGACTGGTTCACCGGCTTCACCGCGGCGGCAGACGTGCCGCCCGCGCTGCGCGCCGATCTGGACCGGGCCGGCGCCGCCGCGCAGGACGCGCTGACCGGGCTGCGTGACTTCCTGGCCGGCGAGTACCTGCCGCACGCCGCCGGGACGCCGGACGGCGTCGGTGAGGACCGGTACCTGCTGCACGCCCGCCAGTGGACCGGCGCGCACCTCGACCTGGCCGAGATCACCGAGTGGGCGTGGGCGGAGTACCGCGCCCTGGCCGCGCAGGTGCGCGAGGAGGCCGGCCGCGTGCTGCCCGGCGCCCCGGTGCTGGAGGCCATGGCGTACCTGGACCGCGAGGGCCCGGCCGTGGAGGGTGCGGAGGAGGTCCGCGGCTGGCTGGCGGAGCTGACCGAGCGGGCGATGGACGACCTCGACGGCACGCACTTCGACCTGGCGCCGCCGGTGCGGGTGCTGGAGACGCGCCTGGCCCCGCCCGGCAGCGCGGCGGCGCCGTACTACACGCGTCCCGCACGGGACTTCTCCCGGCCCGGCCGCACCTGGCTGCCGACGCTGGGCCAGACGCGGTTTCCACTGTGGACGTTGATCAGCACCTGGTACCACGAGTCCGTACCGGGACACCACCTGCAGTTCGGCCACTGGACCACGCTGTCCGGCCGGTTGTCGCTGTTCCAGACCAGCGCCGGTGCGGTGAGCGCGACCACCGAGGGCTGGGCGCTCTACGCGGAGCGGCTGATGGACGAGCTGGGCTACCTCGACGACCCGGCCGCCCGCCTGGGGTATCTCGATTCGCAGATGATGCGGGTGATCCGGGTGATCGTGGACATCGGCATGCACCTGGGGCTGCCGGTGCCGGAGGAGGCCGGGCTCGGGGCGGGCCTGCGCTGGACCGCGGAGACCGGCCGGGCGTTCTTCGGCGCCCACACCACGCGCGAATCGGCGTTCCTGGACAGCGAGATCGTGCGCTACCTGGGCGTCCCGGGCCAGGCGATCAGCTACAAGCTGGGCGAGCGCGCGTGGCTGGCCGGCCGCGCGGCGGCCCGGGCACGCAACCCGGCGTTCGAGCTGAAGGCGTGGCACATGGCGGCGCTGTCGGTGGGGACGCTCGGGCTGGATGACTTGGAACCGGAACTGGCCGCGCTCTGACCGGCCCGGCGGCGGTGGGCGGCCAGTTCCGCGCTGCGCCCGGCCGGGTCGCGGGGCGGGACGGCCCGCCACGCCGCCAGCACCGCTCCAGCGCCGGGCGCCCGGCGTCCGCGCGGCCTACGGCGCCGGACGGGTCGCGTTCGAAGGCCTCGGCCTGGCGGCTCCCTCAGCCGAGGGGTTCGACGGGCTGGCGCAGGACCGTGCGGAGCTTGTCCGGAGCGGCCCGGCGCGGGTCGCCGAGGTAGATCTCGTGGTGCAGGCCGGAATGCCGCAACCCCTGCGCGGCCAGGTAGTCGCCCAACCGCGCCAGCACCGGGCCTTCCGCGTCGTACGGACCGACGTGCAGCACCTGGGCGCAGCGTCCCTCGTGCAGCGTGTGGAAGCGGACCCCGGCGATCGCGGGCAGCTTCTTCTTCGCCAGCGCGGCCTGCCGCGCCTCGCCGGCCAGCTGCTCGTCCACCCACGGCGGCTGGCCGATCAGCATCGTCCAGTGCCAGGAGTCCTTCTCCCGCCGCGTGAAGACGCCGTAGTCCTCGGCCCACCACAGCCCCTCCAGCGGGCCCACGACGAAGTCCTCGCCCCCGGCGCGGCGGACGGCGAACTTGATCGTGTAGGCCACCGCGTAGAGCGCCTCGACGGCCCGCGCGTACTCCGTGGACGTGTTGGGGTCGCCGCTGCCGTCGATGGCGACGAACCGCTGCGCGGGCACGTCGACGAGAGCCCAGTCGGTGTTCTTCGGCGCGTAGAGCGTTTTCAGCGCCCGTTTCGGGTCGTAGGCGGGCATGGTCAGCGGTCCCCTTCCAGGGTGGCGCGGTAGCCGCTCAGCCACCGCTGCTCGGCGGCGAGCTGGTGCAGCGAAAAGTCGAAGATCGCCCGCACGAACGCGGGCGCGTCCGGCTGGGCCTCGGCGGCACGGCGGACGGCCTCCACGCGTTCGTCCAGCGCGGCGGCGCGGGCGGCCAGTGCCTCGCGCAGCCGGTCCGGCGGGATGAGCGGCTGGCTGGCCAGGCCGACCAGGACCGGCGGGAACACCGGCCGCGGCCGCGCGATGGCCGCTTCCGCCTCCGCCGCGCACACCTCCCGCCCCCGGTCGGTCGCCCCGAACACCTTGCGCGCCCTGGCCCGTCCGGTGCCGCCGGTCGCGACCTCGGTGATCAGCCCGCGGTCGCGGAGCCGGCCCAGGAGGTAGTAGATCGAGCTGAACCCGATCTCGGTCCACTCCCGCATGCCGCGCGCGGTGATGACCTCGTCCAGCTCGTAGCCGTGCCGGGGTTTCTCCACGAGGAGGCCGAGCAGGGTCAGCTCGGCCGGGGTCAGTGCAGGCGCCACGCAGTTACTCTAGCACTAGAACAACTACTCCACCATGACGCTCTTCGCGAGGTTGCGTGGCCTGTCGATGTCGCGGCCGAGCTTGCGCGCGGTGTGGTAGGCCAGCAGCTGCAGCGGGATCGTCAGCAGAACGGGGTCGAGCTCCGGTCCGGCGGAGGGAACCCGGACCACCTCCTCGGCGCCCGGCACCGCCAGTCCGGTGGTGGTGACCGCGACGACCGGGCCACCGCGCGCCCGGATCTGCTCGATCGTGCCGAGGTTCTTCGCGGCCAGCTCGTCGTCCGGGATCAGCACGACGCTCGGCAGGGCGGGATCGACCAGCGCGAGCGGACCGTGCTCGAGTTCCGAGGACTGGCAGGCCTCGGCGTGCACGTAGGAGATCTCCTTGAGCTTCTGGGCGCCCTCCCGCGCGACCGGCCAGCCACGCACCCGGCCGAGGAAGAACACGTGCTCGGCGTCGGCGAACCGGCCGGCCAGCGACGCGATCCGGTCGGACTCCGCGAGCACCTGCCCGATCCGCTCCGGCAGCTCCGCCAGGGCGCGCGCGATCCGCCTGCCCTCGGCCGGCGACAGGTCCCGGACCCGGCCCAGCGTCAGCGCCAGCAACGCGAACGTCAGCGTCATGTTCGTGAACGCCTTCGTCGAGGCCACCGAGATCTCCGGCCCGGCGTGCAGGAACACCCCGCTGTCGCACTCCCGCGCGATCGCCGACCCGACCACGTTGACCGCACCGGCCACGTGCCCGCCCTTGCGCCGCAGCTCCTCCACCGTGGCGAGGGTGTCGGCGGTCTCGCCGGACTGGCTGACCGCGATGTAGAGGCAGTCCGGGTCGACGACCGGGTTGCGGTAGCGGAACTCGGCGGCCGGTTCGGCGTCGGCGGGCACGCGGGCCAGCTCCTCGACGAGGCCGGCGCCGATCTGCCCGGCGTAGTAGGCCGATCCGCAGCCGAGGAACTTCACCCGGCGGATGCCGCGCAGCTCCCGCGCGGTGAGCCGCAGCCCGTCCAGCCGCGCGGTGCCCAGCCGCTCGTCGAGCCGCCCGCGCAGCACCCGCTGGGCGGCCTCGGGCTGCTCGGCGATCTCCTTGGCCATGAAGTCGGGGTACCCGCCCAGCTCGTAGTCGCCGGGCGCGTCCTCCACCACCGTGGGTGGCCGGTCGGCGCCGCTGGAGGTCACGTAGCCGTCGGCGCGGATCGTGGCCAGCTCGCCGTCCTCGAGGTAGATGACCTGCTGGGTGTGCCGGACGAGCGCGGCCAGGTCGGAGGCCACGAACATCTCGCGGTCGCCCAGGCCGAGCACGAGCGGGCTGCCGTGCCGGGCGGCGACCAGGACGTCCGGCCGCTCGGCGTCGAGCACCAGCAGGCCGTAGGTGCCCTCGACGTCGGCCAGCGCGGCGCGCACCGCCTCGGTGAGCGTGCCGCCGCGCGCGGCCGCGGCGGCGATCAGGTGGGCGAGGACCTCGCTGTCGGTGTCGGACACCAGCCGCACCCCGCACGCGCTCAGCGTCGCGCGCAGCTCGGTGGCGTTCTCGATGATCCCGTTGTGCACCACCGCGATCCGCCGTCCCGTGTCGGTGTGCGGGTGGGCGTTGGTGGCCGTCGCGGGGCCGTGGGTGGCCCAGCGGGTGTGGGCGATGCCGGTGGTGCTGCCGGCCAGGTTCGCGGTGAGCCGGGTCAGTTCCGCGACGCGCACCGCGGCCTTGCGCACCAGCAGCCTGCCGTCGCGGGCGAGCGCGACGCCGGCGGAGTCGTAGCCGCGGTACTCCAGCCGCCGCAGGCCCTCCAGCAGGATCGGCAACGCGGGCCGCCGGCCCAGGTACCCCACGATTCCGCACATGGCGCGCCTTCCCTTCCGCGGGGGCGATGCTGTCGGAGTCGCCGGTGCGGCGACCACCGTTACCGGGGTTCCCGGCGCGGGCGCGTCGTGCCCGGGTCCGTTTTCCGCTGCGGCAGGATGGCGGGATGAGCGACGGGGAGGTCTTCGGCGCGGTCGGGCCGCGGCTGCGGGCGCTGCGCAGGCAGCGCCGGGTCACGCTGGCCCAGCTGGCGGAGGCGACCGGGATCTCGGTGAGCACGCTGTCCCGGCTGGAGTCCGGCGGTCGGCGGCCGACGCTGGAGCTGCTGCTGCCGCTGGCGCGGGTCCACCAGGTGACCCTCGACGAGCTGGTCGGCGCGCCGGACACCGGGGATCCGCGGGTGCACGCCAAGCCGGTGGTGCGGTCCGGGGTGACGATCCTGCCGCTGACCCGGCGGCCGGGCGGGCTGCAGGCGTTCAAGATGATCTACCCGCCCGGCAAGCCCTCGCGCGAACCGGACCAGAAGGTGCACGAGGGTTACGAATGGCTGTACGTGCTCTCCGGCCGGCTGCGGCTGGCGCTCGGCACGCACGACGTGCTCCTCACCCCCGGGGAGGCGGCGGAGTTCGACACGCGGACCCCGCACTGGTTCGGCAACCCCGGCCCGGAGCCGGCCGAGATCCTCAGCCTGTTCGGCCCGCAGGGCGAGCGGGTGCACGTCCGGGCCCGCCCGAAAGGCGAGGCCTAGGCAGTGTCCGGCGAGGATCGCGGGTGGGTTGGGGGATTCTGCTGGTCCTGTCAGACGACGCAGCTTCAACCAGGTCAAACAGTGGCGCTGCACCGCCACCCGATTCGACCGCTTTGAGGACACGCCCTAGCGGGCCGCGGGGTTCCCTTCCGCCCGGCGCGGCGTGGAGCAACGCAGGATCGTTCAACGCCGCGCCGTATAGGTCGTTATACGCCCGGGGTCAGCCCCGCACGGCGGCCGGGTCCATCCACATGATCTCCCAGTTGTGCCCGTCCGGGTCCTCGAAGACGCGCTGGTACATCTGCCCGTAGTCCATCGGGTCGCGGGTCTCCCGGCCCCCGGCCGCGACCGCCTTGTCCACCAGCGCGTCGACCGCCTCCCGGCTCTCCGCCGACAGGGCGAGCAGCACCTCGGTGGACTTGGCGGTGTCGATGATCTGCTTGTCGGTGAAGGTGCCGAAGAACTCGTTTCTCAGCAGCATCACGTAGATCGCGTCGCTGAACACCAGGCAGGCCGCGTTCTCGTCGGTGAACTGCGGGTTGAACTCGTAGCCCAGGTCGGTCCAGAACTTCTTGGCCCGGTCCAGGTCGGACACGGGCAGGTTCACGAAGATCATCTGTTTCGTCATGACCGCACCCTATGACCGGATCGCCCGGGCGCGCTTCTCCTATCTTGCGCTCATCCCCGATCCGGCTCCAGCGGGATCAGCGGCGCCGGGCCGGCCAGCTCCCCCGCCGGGGCCGGGTGGCAGGCGAAGTTCTTCGCCCGGGCGCCGCCGTCGACCACGAGGTCGCAGCCGGTGATCAGGCGCGCGTAGTCCGAGCACAGCCACGTCCGCGCCGACGGCCTCGACCACCCCGGCGCCCTCGTGGCCGCCGACCACGGGAAGCGCATCTGCGCGTCGCCCTTCTGGATGCGGTCGTCGGAGTGGCACAGGCCGGCCGCGTGGTGATGGTCATGACGGTCCCCGTTCGCTGACGTGGGGTGGCGGGACCCACCTTCACTTCGGGCCCCGGACCGCACCAGCGCCCTTCCCACGTCACGCAAACCTTGCGCCCCGGCTCAGGCCGCGCCGGGGATTCGCTCCACAACGCCGGAGCCGGGCATTCCGGGGTGCCGGTCAGCGGCCCCGCAGCGACGGGTCGGCCGGCGCGGGGCGGGTGTCGGCCTTCTCGGCCGGGGCGAGGCCGAGCACCTGCAGCGCGCGGCACACCGCGCCCGACGGCGCGCCTCACGCCTCGGAGCGGCGGGCTCGCCCCGCGAACGGGGATTCGCCCGCCGGACGGTGGCACCCGCCTCGCCGAACGTGGCACTCACGCGCCCGAACGTGGCACTCACGCGCCCGAACGTGGCACTCGCGCACCGGAGCGTGGGACTCGCGCGCCGTAGCGTGGGACTCGCGCGGCTGAGCGTGGGATCGCGCAACCGGTCAGGCGCGCGCGGGCGCCGGGACCTCCAGCCCCTGCAACGCGGTCACCAGCGGCGCCAGCTCCGGCAGCTCCTCCGCCGCCGCCAGGGCCTCCGTCAGCGCGCGGTCGTGCGTCGGGCGCGCGGCGTCCAGCAGCTCGCGCCCCGCGGCCGTCACCTCGGTGTAGATCCCCCGCCGGTCGGTCGGGCACAGGTACCGCTGCAGCAGCCCCCGGTCCTCCAGCCGGCTCACCAGGCGCGTCGTCGCGGACTGGCTCAGCACCACCGCGCTGGAGAGCTGGTTCATGCGCAGGTGGAAGCCGTCCTGGCGGGACAGCACCTCCAGCACCGTGTACTCGCTCACGGACAGCTCGTGCTCCCGCTGCAGCGCGCGCTCCAGCCGGTCCTCGATCCGCGCGTGCAGCGCCGCCAGGGTCCGCCAGCCGTGTGCGCGGGCTTCGACCGCGTCGTCGGGCAGTGACACGTTTCACCTCTTCCGCCGGGCTTCCCAGCCTACCCGCTGAGTCCTTGCCTGCTAGTGTAGCCGCCGTTGGCAATAACCCGCGTGTGCAACTATTGCCAAAGCCGGTAACGTCTCCGCGCGGGTAGTTGACGGAAGCTCTCCAAGACTCGAGGAATCACATGCCTGTCGCCCTCATCGCGCTGGCCATCGCCGCCTTCGGCATCGGCACGACGGAGTTCGTGATCATGGGCCTGCTGCCCGAGGTCGCCACCGACCTCGGCGTCTCGGTACCCACGGCCGGGCTCCTGATCTCCGGTTACGCCCTCGGCGTCGTGGTCGGCGCGCCCCTGCTCACCGCGCTCGGCTCGAAAGTGCCGCGCAAGACCGTCCTGACCGGCCTGATGGTGTTGTTCATCGCGGGCAACGTCGTCTCCGCGATCGCCCCCGGATACGGTCTGCTCATGACCGGCCGCGTGGTCGCCGCCCTCTCGCACGGCGCGTTCTTCGGCGTCGGCTCGGTCGTCGCCGCCTCGCTCGTGCCGAAGTCCCGCCAGGCGAGCGCCATCGCGATCATGTTCACCGGCCTGACCGTCGCCAACGTGCTCGGCGTGCCCGGCGGCACCGCGCTGGGCCAGCAGTTCGGCTGGCGCTCGACGTTCTGGGCGGTGGCCGGCCTCGGCGTGATCGCCCTGGTGGGCGTCGTCGCGCTCGTGCCCCGTCAGCCCGTCACCGAGGGCCAGACCCTGCGCAGCGAGGTCGCCGTGTTCCGGCGGCCGCAGGTGTGGCTCGTGCTGGCGATGACCGCGCTCGGCTTCGGCGGGGTGTTCGCCTCCTTCACCTACATCGCCCCGATGATGACCGACGTCGCCGGCTTCTCCCCCGGCGCGGTGACCTGGCTCCTCGTGCTGTTTGGCGGGGGCCTGGTGGTGGGCAACCTGCTCGGGGCAAGGCCGCCGACCGCGCGCTGATGCCGAGCCTGTACGTCATCCTGGCCGCGCTGGCCGTGGTGCTCGTCGCGTTCGTCTTCACCGCGCACGCGCAGCTACCCGCCGCGGTCACGATCGCGTTGTTCGGCGCCGCCGGCTTCGCGACCGTGCCGCCGCTGCAGGCCCGCGTCATGGCCAAGGCCGGGGACGCGCCGGCACTGGCGTCGGCCGCGAACATCGCGGCCTTCAACCTCGGCAACGCGGGCGGCGCCTGGCTGGGCGGGCTCGCGATCGGCCACGGCCTCGGCTACACCGCCCCGAACTGGATCGGCGCGGTGCTGGCCGCCGCCGGGCTCGGCGTCGCGCTGGTCTCCGGCGCGCTCGACCGGCGCCCGGCCACCCGGACGCAGCCGGAGATCCCGGCCGTCCACCGATGAACGACAGCGAAAGGAAAGACATGACCGCCATTCCCACGGTCGAACTGAACAACGGCGTGCACATGCCGCAGGTGGGCTACGGGGTCTTCCAGGTCCCCGCCGACGAGACCACCCAGGCGGTCACCGCGGCACTGGAGGCCGGCTACCGCAGCATCGACACCGCGACCGCCTACGCCAACGAGGCCGCGGTCGGCAAGGCGCTGGCCCAGTCCGGCATCGCGCGCGAGGAGCTGTTCGTCACCACCAAGCTGTGGAACGCCGACCAGGGCTACGACGAAACGCTGCGCGCGTTCGACAAGAGCATGGCCGATCTGGGCCTGGAGTACCTGGACCTGTACCTGATCCACTGGCCGGTCCCCGAGGCCGACCGGTACGCCGACAGCTGGCGCGCGTTCGAGGCGCTCTACTCCGACAGCCGCATCCGCGCGATCGGCGTGTCCAACTTCCAGCCGCACCACCTGGACCGGCTGGCGCAGGAGAGCCGGATCGTGCCCGCGGTCAACCAGATCGAGCTGCACCCCTACCTGCAGCAGGCCGAGCTGCGCGACTACCACGCCCGGCACGGCATCGTGACCGAGGCGTGGAGCCCGCTGGCCAAGGGTGGCGAGCTGCTCGGCGAGCAGACGATCACCGCGCTGGCGGACAAGCACGGCCGCACCCCGGCGCAGATCGTGCTGCGCTGGCACCTGCAGCTGGGCAACGTCGTGATCCCGAAGTCGGTCACGCCGTCCCGGATCAAGGAGAACCTCGACGTGTTCGGCTTCGAGCTCGACGAGAGCGACCTCGCCGAGCTGGCGAAGCTGGAGAAGGGCCTGCGGACCGGGCCGGACCCGGACACCTTCAACGTGCGCTGAGTCCCGCGCCGGGCCGCCGCTACCGGCGGCCCGGCAGGTCCCGGCGCAGGCTGGTGGCCAGCACGGCCGCCTGGGTGCGGCGCTGCATCCCGAGCTTGTGCAGCAACCGCGACACGTAGTTCTTCACGGTCTTCTCGGCCAGGAACATGCGCTCGGCGATCTCGCGGTTGGTCAGCCCCTCGCCGATCAGGTCGAGCAGCTTGCGTTCCTGCTCCGACAGCCGGGCCACCGCGCCCGCCGGGGCGGCCTCGTCCCGGATGCGGGACATCAGCGCCGAGGCGGCCCGGTTGTCCAGCAGCGACTTCCCGGCCCCGACCTGGCGCACCGCGGACACCAGTTCCATGCCCCGCACGTCCTTCACGACGTACCCGCCGGCACCGGCGAGGATCGCGTCCAGCATGGCCTGCTCGTCGGTGTAGGACGTGAGGATCAGGCAGTGCAGCCCCGGCATCCGGGACCGCAGCTCCCGGCACAGCTCGATGCCGCTGCCGTCGGGCAGCCGCAGGTCCAGCACCGCCACGTCCGGCCGGACCGCCGGGATCCGGGCCAGCGCCTCGGTCACCGTCGCGGCCTCGCCCACCACGGTCAGCTCCGGGTCGGCGTCCACGAGGTCGCCGACACCGCGCCGGACCACCTCGTGGTCGTCGACCAGGAACACCGTGGTCATCGCCTCACGTCCTCACCGGTAGCGGCGGCGGTCCCGCAGCGGATCGGTCTCCAGCATCACGGCCTCGAACTTCTGCAGGCTCACGGTGAAGACCAGGATCACGATCGGTATC
This sequence comes from Amycolatopsis thermalba, assembly GCF_023376025.1. Lineage (NCBI taxonomy): Bacteria > Bacillati > Actinomycetota > Actinomycetes > Pseudonocardiales > Pseudonocardiaceae > Amycolatopsis > Amycolatopsis thermalba. The sequence goes on along the minus strand of NZ_CP091196.1, from coordinate 4,077,569 downwards.
AGCAACATCAGCCACAACATTCGTGCCCCACCCCTGCCTAGTGTTCGTTGCTCATCGGCTACCCCGGCGGGTGGACCGCTAACCCGGGCCGTTACTCATCGGATACGTCGTTCGTGACCGGCCCACTCCTGCTCACGCAGCGCGTACTTCCGGATCTTGCCGGTGGAGGTCTTGGGCAGCGGGCCGAACACCACCCGCCTGGGTGCCTTGAACCGGGCGAGCCTGCCCCGGACGAACTCGGTGATGTCCCCGGCGGTCGCCGACGCCCCGTCCCGCAGCGTGACGTAGGCCACCGGCACCTCGCCCCAGTGGTCGTCCGGCGCGGCGATCACGGCGACCTCCAGCACGGCCGGGTGGTCGGCGATCGCCTGTTCGACCTCGACGCTGGCGATGTTCTCGCCGCCGGAGATGATCACGTCCTTGCCGCGGTCCCGCAGCTCGACGTAGCCGTCCGGGTGCATCACGCCCAGGTCGCCGGTGCGGAACCAGCCGTCCGGCGCGGCCAGCCGGGTGGCCTCCGGATCGCGGTGGTAGCCGAGCATGACGTTGTTGCCACGCACCGCGATCTCGCCCGTGGTGGCGCCGTCGGCGGGCACGTCCGAACCGTCCTCCGCGACGACCCGCGCCCGGCAGGACACCAGGTTGCCCACCCCCTGACGCGCCTTGAGCCGGGCCTGCGCGGCCGCGTCGAGCGCGTTCCACTCCGGGCGCCAGTCGCAGATCATGACCGGCCCGAACGTCTCGGTCAGTCCGTACAGGTGCGTGACGTCGAACCCGAGCTCGCCCATGCGGCGCAGGATCGCCGGGCTCGGCGGGGCACCCCCGGTGGCGACGCGCACCGGGTGCGCGACCGGCGCCGCCTCCGGCGCGTAGGCGAGCATGGACAGCACGGTCGGGGCGCCGTTGAGGTGCGTGACCCCCTCGTCGCGGATCAGCCGCCACACCCGCGCGGGCTCGACCTTGGGCAGGCACACGTGCGTGCCCGCGGCCGCGGTCACCGCCCACGGGAAGCACCAGCCGTTGCAGTGGAACATCGGCAGCGTCCACAGGTGCACCGCGGACGGGGACAGGCCGGTGTGCCCGACCATCGCCAGTGCCTGCAGGTAGGCGCCCCGATGGTGGTACATCACGCCTTTCGGGCGACCGGTCGTGCCCGAGGTGTAGTTGATCGACAACAGCCCGCGTTCGTCCCGCGGCGCCTCGGCCCGGGGCGTGGCGCCGGCCAGCCGCCGCTCGTAGTCCTCCCCCGCCCGGACGACCTCGACCGGCCGGCCGAGCCGGGTGAGCACCTCGGTGACGAGCTCGTCGAACACCGGGTCGTGCACCAGCACCGCGGCCTCGCAGTGCGCCAGGATCCCGGCGATCTCCCCGGCGGACAGGCGCGTGTTGAGCGCGACCAGCGGCACCGCGGCCCACGGCACGCCGAAGTGGGCCTCCAACAGCACGTGCGTGTTCGGGGCGAGCACGGCGACCGGCCCGCCCCGCGCGAGCGGCGCGAGCACCCCGGCCAGCCGCCGGCACCGGTCGGCCAGCTCGGCGTAGGTGAACCGCCGCTCCCCGTCGACCACGCCGATCCGGTCACCGTGCGCCGCCTCGGCCCGGTCCAGGAACGAGACCGGCGACAGCGGCTCGAAGGACAGCTCCGTCACACGAGCGAGCGTATCCGCCGCGAGATCGTTTCCGCTGCCTTCGGAATCCGCGGTCGCACCGGTCCCTGACGAGCGGGACGCAGCGTGCCGATGCCCGTCCGGCTCACCGAGGCACGGCTCGCCGTCTTCACCGGGACCTGGCAGCCGCGAGGCCCGGTCCGGTTCCGCGGTCCCGCCCGCTAGATCGGATCCAGCGGGCGATCTAGCGCCTCCCGGTCGAGAACGGGAGGAGGCCACGATGGAGGACGTCCTGAGGGTCCTGACCCTGATCGGGAGCACCCGGGAGGGCCGGGCCGGTCAGCGGGTCGGGCAGTGGTTCGCCCGCCAGGCCGGCGAGCGCGGCGACCTCGACCTGGCGGTGGTGGACCTGGCGGAGTTCGACTTCCCCGCCCGCTACCCGGCCCGGGCGACCCCGGCGATGACGGCGTTCACCACCGAGATCGACCGCGCCGACGCGTTCGTCGTCGTGACCCCGGAGTACAACCGCAGCTTCCCGGCCTCCCTGAAGCAGGCGATCGACTACGCCTACGACGAATGGCAGGCCAAACCGGTGGCGTTCGTGTCCTACGGGTGCCGCTGCGCCGGCCTGTACGCGGTGGAGCAGCTGCGCGTGGTCTTCACCGAGCTGCACACCGTGACCCTGCGCAACACCGTCAGCTTCAACCTCTTCGACACCGGGCCCGACGGCGGCCCGCGTGACGAGGCCGTCCGCCACGCGGTCGGCCCGATGCTCGACCAGCTCGTCTGGTGGGGCCACGCGCTGCGCGCCGCCCGCCGGGCCCGCCCCTACGTGGCGTGACAAGGAAGGAAGGACCATGAGCGATCTGGCGATCGAAACGTCCGGGCTGGTCAAGGTGTTCGGCAAGACCCGCGCCGTGGACGGCGTGGATCTGGCCGTGCCCGCCGGCACCGTGTACGGCGTGCTCGGACCCAACGGCGCGGGCAAGACCACCGCGGTGCGGATGCTGGCCACCCTGCTGCGGCCCGACGGCGGGCAGGCCCGCGTGTTCGGCCACGACGTGCTGCGCGAAGCCGACGCGGTGCGGCAGCGGGTGAGCCTCACCGGCCAGTACGCCTCCATCGACGAGGACCTGACCGGCATCGAGAACCTCGTGCTGCTGGGCCGCCTGCTCGGCCACCGCAAACCGGCCGCCCGCCGCCGCGCCGACCAGCTGCTGGAGGCGTTCGGGCTGACCGACGCGGGCGGCAGGCAGGTGAAGAACTACTCCGGCGGCATGCGGCGCCGCATCGACATCGCGGCGAGCATCCTGCGCACCCCGGACGTGCTGTTCCTGGACGAGCCGACCACCGGCCTGGACCCGCGCAGCCGCAACCAGGTGTGGGACATCGTGCGGATCATCGTCGCGCAGGGCACCACCGTCCTGCTGACCACCCAGTACCTCGACGAGGCCGACCACCTCGCCAACCGCATCGCGGTCATCGACCACGGCAAGGTCATCGCCGAGGGCACCCCCGGCGAGCTGAAGGCCTCGGTGGGCGCGGGCTCGATCCACGTCCGCCTGCGCGACGCCGCCCAGCGCGGCGAGGCCCAGCGGGTCATGGCCCGCGCGCTGGCGTCCACCGTGGAACTCGGCGGCGACCCGGTGTCGCTGACCGCGCGGATCGGCGGCGGCGAGTCCGGCCTGGGCGCCGCCGAGCACGCCGCCCGCGCGCTGTCCGACCTGGCGCAGGCCGGCATCACCGTCGACGACTTCTCCCTCGGCCAGCCCAGCCTCGACGAGGTGTTCCTGGCCCTGACCGACCACCCCGCGGAACAGGAGGCAGCGGCATGACCGCCACCACGACCGACCCGGCCCCGGCCTACACCCCGGCCGCCGAAAGCCTGCACGCCGTGCTGGACGCCGGCGAGCAACCGCCGCGCCCCAGCGCGCTGTCGGCGTCGCTGACGTTCGGCTGGCGGGCGATGCTCAAGATCAAGCACGTGCCCGAGCAGCTGTTCGACGTCACCGCGTTCCCGATCATGATGACGCTGATGTTCACCTACCTGTTCGGCGGCGCGCTGGCCGGGTCGACCACCCAGTACCTGCAGTTCCTGCTGCCCGGGATCCTGGTGATGAGCGTCGTGATGATCACGATGTACACCGGGCTGGGCGTGAACATCGACATCGAGAAGGGCGTGTTCGACCGGTTCCGGACGCTGCCGATCTGGCGGCCGGCGGCGCTGGTGGGCGCGCTGCTCGGGGACATGGCCCGCTACAGCATGGCCTCGGCGGTCATCCTCGCCGTCGGGCTGATCCTCGGGTTCCGCCCGGCCGGCGGCGTCGGCGGCGTGCTCGCCGGGGTCGGCCTGCTGATCGTGTTCTCGTTCGCGTTCTCCTGGATCTGGACGATGTTCGGGCTGATGCTGCGCACCGAGAAGTCGGTGATGAGCGTGAGCATGATGGTGCTGTTCCCGCTGACGTTCCTGTCCAGTGTGTTCGTCGACCCGGCCACCATGCCCGGCTGGCTGCAGGCGTTCGTCAACGTCAACCCGGTGACGATCCTGTCCGACGCGGTCCGCAGCCTGATGATGGGCGCGCCGGACGGCAGTGACATCACCTGGACGTTCATCGCCAGCGGCGCGCTGCTCGCGGTGTTCGGGACGCTCACGATGCGGCTCTACAACCGCAAGTGAGCCGGGCTACAGCCGCCAGGTGATGCCGGGCTCGCCCGGGTCGTAGCGGCAGCTCGCGCCGGTGGAGACGGTCGCCCGCAGATGCTCGGCGAGCTGGGGGTGGCGACCGTCCAGCCGGCGCAGCGTGTCGCGGATCCGGGCGGTGACGGTCTTGCGGGCGCGCTCGGCCTCGTCCCCGAGGCGCCGGGTGCGCCCGCCGAGACCGGCGGCGGCGCGCAGTTCCGCCAGCAGGGCCGCCCGCTCGGTGTCGAGCCGGGCGGCCTTGTCGTCGTCGCCGCGGGCGGCCGCCGCGTCGATCTCGTCGTCCAGGACGGCGAGACGGCGCCGGTAGGCCGCCTTCGCCGTGTCGTCGAGGACCTCGTCCCCGCCCAGGCGGCGCGCGGCCACCACGACCTCGCCGCCGGCCGGGTCGAGCAGCCGCACCGCCGGCACGTCGGTGCCCGGGTGGCTGAGCAGGAAGTGCAGGTCCCGCAGGCCCTTCGCGTCCGGCAGGTGCAGCGTGCGGCCGGCCAGCGCGAGCGTCCAGGTCGTGCCGGTGAAGCGGAACTCGCCGGTCGCGGCGGGCCGCTCGCCGCGGGCACGCAGGCGCCGCACGCGTTCGGGCACGTGCCGCAGGCCCAGCTCGGCCGCCTCGGCGGCGAGCGCGTCCAGCAGCGCGGCGGCCTCGGTGTCGTCACCCGGCGCGGCCCGGTCCAGCAGCAAGGTGGCCCGGGCCAGCCGCGCTTCGACCACCCACGGCCGGGCCCGCATCGCCTCGGCGGACCGCTCGGCCGCGTGGTAGCGGTCCAGCGCCTCGTCCCAGTGGCGTTCCGCGGCGGCCAGCCTGCCCAGCCACAACGTGACCGGCCCGCTGATCTCGAACCCGAACACCGACACCAGCCACTGCCCGTCGTAGGGCAGCAGTGCCTCCCGGGCCCGCGCGGCCATCACGGCGTCGCCGGTGGCGGCCGCGGTCTGCGCCTGCAGCCGCAGGAACATCGGCAGGTACGCGCGCGGGAACGGCGGCCGCTCCCCCAGCCCGGCCAGGTACTTCGCCGCCTGGGCCGCGTCGCCGCGCTGCGCCGCGGTGGTGGCCTCCAGCAGGCCCGGATACGGGTAGTCGCCCGGGCCGAGCGAGGCGTGGAACCCGGCGAGCTCGTCGAACCGGCCCTGCTGCAGCAGCAACGACCACCGGTGGTGGCGCAGCATCGGCAGGAAATGGCTGTGCCGCACCTGTTCCTCCGCCGTGACCACGGAGTCGAACAGGGCCTCGGCGTCGGCGAAGCGGCCCTGGAAGGCGGCCAGGATGCTCTGGTCGATCCGCGCGCCGAACTGCATCCGCCGCGAGTCGCCCTGCTCGGCGAGCGCGACGAACGCCCGCATCTGGTCGAAGTACCGCGGATCGCCCAGCTCCACCAGCGCGACCCAGCGCAGCGACGTGGCGTACTGCTCGGTCTCGGTGTCGCCGCTGCGGTGGGCGACCTCGGCCAGCTCCGCCATCAGCGCCTCGCGCTCGGCGGCGGTGCCCAGGCCCCAGATCGAGTCGTGCAGCGTGGACAGGCTGAAACCGAGCGCCTCGTCGTCGCCGTCCTCGCGGGCCAGCATGCCCAGCTGGACGATCACCTCCCGCGCCCGGTCCTCCAGCGGGCGCTCCGTCTCACCCGGCCCGATCAGCGCGCGGTGCGCCTCGGCGATCAGCCCGGCCTTGAGGTCCGCGCGCTCCGCGTCCTCGCCCCAGCGGTAGGCCGTCAGGGCGACGCGGCCCAGCAGCTCCGCGTCACCCAGCGCCCGGGCCAGCGCGGTGGCCTCCTCGAACACCGCCCAGCCCTCGGCGGTCTCGTCGGAGTGGTGCAGCTCGCCGCCGAGCTCCAGCAGCACGAGCACGCGACGCCGCGGCTCGTCGGCGATCCCGGCCGCGCGCCGGAAGTGCCCGATCGCCTCCTCGAACGCCATCCGGCCGGAGGCGGCCCGTCCGGCGGCGACGAGCAGGCCCACCGCGCGCGACGGCGGCACCAGCGGGCCGGCGAGGTAGGCGTGCCGGGCGGCTTCGGCCGGGAGGATCCGCTCGGCCAGGGCGGGGTTGCCCGCCAGCGCGGTGACCACCGCGGCGTGGCGTTCGCGGACCTCGTCCTCGCCGAGGGAGTCGTAGAGCGTCTCGCGCACCAGGTCGTGGGCGAAAGCGAACCGGCCCCCGCCCCGCACGGTGACCAGCCGCGCGGCGACCGCCTGGTCGAGCAGCCGGTCGGCGGGCGCGGCGGGCATCGCGGCGACCGCGGCCAGCACCTGGCGGTGGAACTGCTGGCCGAGCACCGCGGCGGTGGTCAGCAGCGCGACGACCGGGTCGGGCAGCAGCGACAGGCGGCGGCGCACCGCGTCCCGCACGCCCGGCGCGATCGCCGTGACCGATCCGCCGCCGTGCCACAGCCGCGCGGCCTGCTCGACGAAGAACGGGTTGCCGCCGGTGCGGCGGTGCACCTCGGCCACGACGTCCGCGCCCGGGGTTTCGCCCACCGTCCGGGCGATCAGGTGGCCGACCTCCTCCGGTTCCAGGCCGGTGAGCGTGATCGTGCGGGCCTTGGCGACCAGCGAGGACAGCAGCGGGCGCAGCGGGTGGTCGGCCACCTCGACCTCGGCGTCGCGGTAGGTGCCGAGCAGCAGCAGCCGCTCGAACCAGGTGTGCCCGGCGGCGAACTCGAGCAGCTTGAGCGAGGCGGTGTCGGCCCAGTGCAGATCGTCCAGGGCGACGACGACCGGGCGGCTGTGCGAGGCGGTGACCAGGGCGCTGGTGACGGCGTCGTAGAGGCGGAACCCGTCGGGCGTCTCCCGCGGGTCCGCCTCGCCGAGCAGCACGGCCAGCCCGCCCCCGGCCTCCCGCTCGATCGCGGCCCACTCGCCGGCGGTGGCGGCGCGGCGGAGCCCGCGCAGCACCTGGACCCACGGCCAGTAACCGGGCGCGCTGCCGGAGTCCCAGCAGGCGCCGCCGAGGACGAGCGCCCCGCGCCGGCGCGCCTCGTCCGCCGCGCCGGTGATCAGGGTGGTCTTGCCGATCCCGGGCTCGCCGGTGACCAGCACGAGCCCGCCGTGGCTGTCCACCGCCCGCCCGATCTCGGCGCGCAGCAGGCTCACCGGGTGATCGCGGCCGATCAGCGCGGGTTCGAGGTGGGTGTCCATCGCCCCTGACGCTAGCGCGCCGGTGTCCGTATTGTCCGCCGGTTTCCCTCACCCCCGGCCCACCACCGCGCGCATAACGGTTCCGGGCTGTTCATCCGCGCCGCCTTTACACCGGGAGCCACCGCCACCACACTCCACGCAATACTTGCGGATCCGCTGGGGAGGCGAGGATGCGCTGGCGTGAGCTGCTGCCCAGGGCGGGCGAGGTCCCGGGGCGGGGCAGGGCGGGGCTGACCGCCGTCGCCGCCCTGGTGCTGGGCGGTGCCGGGGCCGGGGTGTACCTGGCCTTCGCCCAGGACACCGGGATCGTGGGGCGCCAGCTCGGCGGGCGCGCGCAGCCACTGCCGTTCCCGCCCGGCACCGCGGCCACCCTGTGGTGGGACTTCGCGCTCGTCGCCGGCTACGGGCTCGCGATCGCGCTCGGCACCACCGCCGCGCTGTGGGTCTCCCAGCCGCACACCGCGACGCACGAAATCGCCCGCTTCGCGCGCATCGCCGGGCTGGTCGCGGTCGTCTCCGACGTCGTCGAGAACGCGCTCCTGCTGGCCGCCACCCGTGATCCGGACCCGGTCCTGCTGGACTTCGCCACCGCGGCCGCGGTCACCAAGTTCGCCGGCCTGCTCCCGGCGCTCCTGCTCGCCCTCTACGGCATCGCGCTCACCCTCATCCGGTGCGTCCGTCCGGTGCACCGCGACGTGCCCGGCGGCGTGTGCTCCGCCGCGCTGAAACCCGACGACCCCGACGGCGCCTGCGACGCAGGCGAGGCGACCGCGAGCACCCGCTGGCGCAACGGCTTCCGCCTGCCCCCGGGCGAACCCACCGGCGGCACCGGGTTCTGCCTGTCCGGTGGCGGGATCCGCTCGGCCAGCGTCGCGCTCGGCGCGCTGCAGCCGTTGCGGCAACGGCTGCTCGGCGCCCAGTACCTGGTGTCGGTGTCCGGCGGCGGCTACACCGCGGGCGCCCTCGTCCAGGCCCTCACCACGGCCACCGACCCGAAGCAGGCCCCGCCCGGCGAACCGGTCGCGACCCCGGAGACCGCGTTCGGCCCGGGCAGCGCTGAGGAGGACCACGTCCGGCGGCACGTCAGCTACCTGGCCAACACCCCGGCCGAACTGCTCACCGCGCTGGGGGTGCTGGCCCGGGGGCTGCTGCTGTCGCTGTTCCTCGTGTTCGCCCCGGCGGTGGTGCTGGGCGTGGTGACCGGCTGGCTGTACCGGCAGGTCCCGCTGACGGTGTTCCCCGCCGACGGCGGCTACCCCGCGCCCCGGCCGGGCGCGCTGCTCTCGCTCGGCCTGACGCTGGTGCTCGCCGCGGCGGTCTCCCTGGTGGCCCGCTGGATCCCGCCGGCCAGGCTGCTGCTGCGTCAGATCGCACGGCGCCTGTCCAGCCGGCTCGCACTGCTGGCCGCCCTCATCGCGCTGCTCGTGCTCGGCCTGCCCGCGCTGGCGTGGCTGGCCGACCGCCTGCTCACCCTGACCCCGCCCACGATCGCCCTGGGCAGCCCGTTCGTCGCGCTGCTGCTGACCTACGTGTCCACCCTGGCGACCATCGGGTGGCGCAACCGCAAGGTCGTGACCCAGGCCCGGGACTCGCTCGACGCGCTCACCGCGACCCTGCCGACCAGCCTCACCCAGCGGCTGCTGGTGATCGTCACCACCACCGTCCTCGCCCTGGCCTGGCTGCTGCTGTTCGCCGCGGTGATCACGCCGCTGGGCGAGCCGGACCTGCTGTGGGCCGCGCTGGGCCTGGTGGTCGTGCTGGTCGTGCTCGGCGGGCTGATCGACGAGACCTCGCTGAGCCTGCACCCGTTCTACCGGGAACGGCTGGCCTGCACCTTCGCCGTGCGCCGGGTGCGCCGCGGAGACGGGCAGGTCGTCGCCGCGCCCTATCCCAGCACCGAACGCAGTTCGCTGGCGACCTACGGCCGCGCGGCGGGCTTCCCGCGCGTGGTGTTCGCGGCCGCGGCGAACCTGACCGGCGAGGGCCGCACCTCCCCCGGACTCAACGCGGTCTCGTACACGATGAGCAGCGGCTGGGTCGGCGGCCCGGACGTCGGCTGGATCGAGACCGCGCACCTGCAGGAATCGGTGCCCGGCCGGTTCCAGCGCGACCTCACCGTGCAGGGCGCGGTCGCGATCAGCGGCGCGGCGTTCGCGTCGTCGATGGGCCGCGCCTCGCGCTGGTACCAGATCCTGCTCGCGCTCTCCGGCGCGCGGCTGGGCACCTGGCTGCCCAACCCGGACGTGCTGCTGCGCTGCCCGCCGCGCACCGACCGCGCCGCGTGGGCCTATCCGCCGCTGCCGCACGCCCGTCGCCTGCCCTACCTGCTGCGCGAGGTGCTGGGCATCCACTCGCACGCCGACCGGCTGCTGCACGTGACCGACGGCGGGCACTACGACAACCTGGGGCTGGTCGAGCTGTTCCGCCGCCGCTGCACGACGATCTACTGCATCGACGCCGGCGCGGACTCCCCGCCGTCGGCGAGCGGGCTGGCGTCCGCGCTCGCCCTGGCCACGCAGGAACTCGGCGTGCGGGTGCGGCTCGACGACCCGTGGCGGGCCGAGCCCGGCGGCGGCGAACCGCTCGAACCCGAGCACCCGCTGAGCGCCCTGAACAGCAGGTTGTCGGACAGCCCGGTGATCACCGGGACGATCCACTACCCGGCCGAGAGCGGGCAGGCCGGTGTGGGACGGCTGATCGTGGCGAAGGCGCTGCTGTGGCGGGACCTGCCGTACGAGCTGCTGTCCTACGCCGCGCACCACCCGGAGTTCCCCCGGGACGGCACGGGCGACCAGTTCTTCGACGACAGCAAGTTCGGGGCCTACCTCGAACTGGGGCGCCAGCTCGGCCGGTACGTGGTCAGCCACGAGCCGGCGGCGGCCGATCTGCCGGAGGTGCCGGAGGGCACGGGCGCGCCCGACGGAATCGCGCCACAGCCGGCCTGAAACCGGAACAGCGCACGACGAAACACCCGTATCCGAATCCGGATACGGGTGTTCTGGTGTTGCCGCTTGAGGAAGGACCGGGCGCGGACGGGAACTAGTACCAGTAGTTCCCGTCCGCACCCGCTCCACACCGGCCGGCTCTCAGCCGGAATCCGTCCCGGGCCATCCGGAGTGCGGTCGCACCGAGCGGAACAGGCGGCCGGACCGGGTTGAACCGAGCGTGGTTCAGTCTCAGTTGTCGGCCTCGGCGACGCACACGTCGGGGCTGTCGCCACCCTCCGTGCCGGTCACGCCGGAGACGATCGGCACCGAGAGGCCCCAGTCGTTCAGGGTCTCCTCGACCTGCACGGCGAGCACGTTGACGTTGTTGTCGCAGACGCCGACGTTGTTGTCGTTCAGCACGTCGTCGACGTTGACCAGACCCAGCTGGCCGGTGTCGCCGCCGTCGTCCCACCCTCCGCCCTGGGTGGCGAAGGCCGGGGAACCGATCATCATGAAACCGGCCGCAGCAGCGGCAACAATTGCGGACTTCTTGAGCACCTTTTCAATCCCCATCAACTCGGTTTACAGTTCCGCCGCGACGAAAACCTCCGTCGCGAGCACGGCAGACATTATCAGCCGGGGCGACGCGTCGAAAGCAAATCCGGCGCGACTTCGCCATCACCCGGACGAACGACGATTGACCTCCCGGAAAACCGTCGCGGGGACCCACATGTGGCATGCGCTGCGATTATCGGGTTGCATCCGCCGGAGACGTTTTCACTGTGAGTGAGCATCCGCTGTGGCGGCCGGTTGTACGTCGTCTAAACCCCCCGATACGGTAGAGCAGTGGATACGAGCCGTAACTCGGGAGAACCGGGAAATTAGCCCGGTAGCGTGATCTCACGGCCGTCCACCTCGGCCTGGAGCGCCGGAAGGTGGGTCCGGACCGGGTTGTGGCGCACCACGCGACGGACGTGCGCGGCAACCCGGAGACCGGTAGAATCGCGGGCACGACAAAACACCCGCATCCGAATCGGACACGGGTGTTCGTCGTTATCTACCCGAAGAAGACCGGGTGCGGACGGGAACTAGTACCAGTAGTTCCCGTCCGCACCCGTTTCACACCGGCACCGGCCAGCTCTCACCCAGAAAACCGTCCCGGGCCATCCGGAGTGCAGTCAGACCGCACCGGGACAGGTGGCCGGCCCGGGGTCGTGACGACCCTGAACCCAGTGGGATTCAGGCTCAGTTCTCGGCCTCGGCGATGCAGACGTCCGAGGTGTCGCCACCCTCGGTGTGGGTCGCGCCGGACAGGATCGGCACGGAGACGCCGAAGCCGTTCAGGGTGTCCTCCACCTGCACGGCGAGAACGTTGACGTTGTTGTCACAGACGCCGATGTTGTTGTCGTTGAGAACGTCGTCGACGTTGACCAGGCCCAGCTGGCCGGTGTCGCCGCCGTCGTCCCACCCTCCGCCCTGGGTGGCGAAGGCCGGGGAACCGATCATCATGAAACCGGCCGCAGCAGCGGCGACAATTGCGGACTTCTTGAGCACCTTTTTATTCCCCATCGACTCGATTACAGTTCCGCCGCGACGAAAACCTCCGTCACGAGCACGGCAGACGATAGCAGCCGATAAGGCCGGGCCGCAGCAATTCAGCGGACACCACCCCATCACCCGGACGAACGACGTTTGCCCTCCCGGGAAACCTCGCCCGGGCCGATGGGGGTCATGCGCTGCGATTATCCGGTCATTTCTTACCCGGAAGTTCTCACGGTGCGTGACGATGCCGGAAGGTGCGCGGTTGTACGGCGTCTAAACCCCTCGATCCGGTGGATTACCGGACACAGTACGTAGGCAAGCTCTCGGCGGACAAATAGCTCGGTAGTGTGACGTCCCGGCGTGTCACGGGTTCGCGCGATCACCGCCGAACCGCATCCGGAAGTCCCGCGCGACCAGACTGACCAGCGGACGACGCCCGGCCAGAAACGCAAGCGGCCCACCCGCGCCGACGCACCACACCGAGCGGGCCACCCCGAGCCGGGCGGCCACGCGCACCCCGCTGCGCCTGGGCCCGCGCTGCAGGACGGAAAACGCCAGCGGCACCCGCACCGGCAACACGCGCCGAGCCCGAAACCCCGCCGCGGCAAGCAGATCCCCACGGGCAGGCGCCGCCCCGGCGGCCTCCGGATCTCCACCAGCGCCGGCTTCCGCGCTCGGCCGCCCGGCCACCGGTTCCCCGCCGGCCGGGGTCTCCCCGCTCGCCTCCGGCCCGGCGAGCAGGTCCCCACCGGCAGGGCCCTCCGCATCAGCACGCGCCGCCCCGGCGGACTCCGGCCGAGCCACCGGGTCTCCACCGGCAGGCGCCTCCCCGCCGCCGCGTCCCCACCCACACGCGCCTCCGCCGTGAACTCCGGTCCGTCGGTGAGCGTGAACTCCGCCAGTTCCTTCGGGATGTGCCACAGGGCGCGACCACCGGCCAGCGAGGCCGGGCTGTCCACCCAGATGTGCGGGATCGTCACGGTGAGCCCGCCGCGCACCACCACGGTGACCATCAGCTCCCGGTAGGACAGCACACCGGGCGGCCGGTAGTCGACCCACGCGGCGAGCACGAGCGCCCGCCCGGCCACCACCAGTGGCCGCACACCCGGTGGCAGCTCCGGCAGTTCCCGGACGGGCACCGCCCACGCGGAGACGTGCAGGTGGCCGCGCAGGTCCCACGGCTCGGGCGGGTAGTCGATCGATTCGGACATCGGGCGGACCTCACATCGGATCGGGACGACGGGACGGACGCGGCTCCCGCGCGGACGGGACCCGCGCGCGCACTCCGCCCGGACTGCCGGGGGGACGCCTGGAGTGCGGGGCACCCCCGCCCGGAGGGGGCGGCACGCCCGGAGGGGGCGGCACGCCCGGAGTGCGGGCGGCACGCGGGGCGAGCGGGCACCCGCCTGGGGAGTGGGATGACACGCCCGGGTGGCGGGACGGTATGCCCGGCATGCGAGCGGCACGCCCGGCGCCCTGGAGAGGCGGAAGCACGCACCGGCTCAAACCGGTGTTACCGGCAGCCTCAGGGCGCCGGGCGCGGCCTCGGGCACCACCGGGTTCTTCGGCGCCACCGGGGTCAGCCGGGCGTACGGGGCGCCCAGCGGCGGGCGCGGATCGGGCTCGCCCTTGTTCGGCCACAGCGCCATCGCCCGTTCGGCCTGGGCGGTGATCGTCAGGGACGGGTTCACTCCCAGGTTCGCCGAGATCGCCGAACCGTCCACCACGTGCAGGCCCGGGTGGCCGTACAGCCGCTGGTAGGCGTCCACCACCCCGGTCTCCGGGGAGTCGCCGATCGCGCAGCCTCCGATGAAGTGCCCGGTCAGCGGGATGTTCGCGAAGTCGGTCCAGGCGCCCTGCGGCACCCCGTCGATCTTGGCCGCCACCCGCCGCGCGACCTCGTGCCCGGCCGGGATCCACGTCGGGTTCGGGGCACCGTCACCCTGGCGCGTCGTCATCCGGCGGCCGAACAGGCCCCGCCGCGTGTACGTGGTGACCGAGTTGTCCAGGCTCTGCATCACCAGCAGCCCCACCATCTGCTCCGACCACCGCCGCGGGTTCAGCAGGCGCGGCAGCTCGCGCCGGTGCCGGACGAGCTCCCGCAGGCCCAGCACCCACCGCCGCCGCCCGTCCGCGCCGTCCACCAGCACGGTGGCGAGCAGGCTCATCAGGTTGCTGCCCTTGCCGTACCGCACCGGCTCCACGTGCGTGACCTCGTCCGGGTGCATCGACGACGTGATCGCCACCCCGTCGGTGTAGTCGGCGTCCCTGTCACGGGATCGCACGGCCAGGATCGCCTCGGAGTTGGTCCGCGACAGGTACCCCAGCCGCCGCGAGATCCGCGGCAGCGAGCCGCGGTCGCGCAGCCGGTGCAGCAGCCGTTGCGTGCCCAGCGCCGACGCGGCGAACACGACCTGCTCGCACGTGAACGTCCGGCGCCGCCCGCGCGAGCCGGTCCGGACCGTCGTCACCCGGTAGCCGCCGCCGGGCCGCGGGCGAACGTCCACCACCGTCGTCAGCGGGTGCACCCGCGCCCCCGCCCGCTCGGCTAGGTGCAGGTAGTTCTTGACCAGCGTGTTCTTCGCGCCGTGCCGGCAGCCGGTCATGCACGATCCGCAGTGCGTGCAGGCGCGCCGGGCCGGGCCGGCGCCGCCGAAGAACGGGTCCGGCACCTCCTGCCCGGGCTTGCGGCCACCGGTCGCGAACAGCACCCCGACCGGCGTCGGCCGGACCGTGTGCCCGATGCCCATGTCCTCGGCCACCTCGCGCAGCACCCGGTCGGCGCGCGTGGTGCCCGGGTACTCGGTGACCCCGAGCATCCGCTTGGCCTGGTCGTAGTAGGGCGCCAGCTCGGCGCGCCAGTCGGTGATGTGCGCCCACTGCGCGTCCTCGTAGAACGGCCGCGGCGGCTCGTACAGCGTGTTGGCGTAGACCAGCGACCCGCCGCCGACTCCGCTGCCGCTGAGGACGAACGTGTCCCGCAGCAGGGTCAGCCGCTGGATGCCGAAGCAGCCCAGCGCGGGCGCCCACAGGTACTTCCGCAGGCGCCACGAGGTCTTGGCGAACTCGTCGTCGGCGAACCGGCGGCCCGCCTCCAGCACCCCGACCCGGTAGCCCTTCTCCGTCAGGCGCAGCGCGCTCACGCTGCCCCCGAAACCCGAGCCGATCACCACCACGTCGTAGTCCAGCTCGCCGGTCATGCGCCGCCCCCTCCCGCCGTGATCGCGCGGTAGTCGCCCAGATCCAGGGCCCGGGTCCGCAACCGGTACTGGGTGACCGTGCCGGGCCAGTTGTTGACGATCCGGCCCGCCTCGTTGCGGTACCAGCTGGAGCAACGGGTCCACACCGACCGGCCGAGCTTGCGCTGCAGCACGGTGTCGAAGCGGGCGGCGACCTCGGGCTTGACGTCGAGCGCCACCCCCGGCCTGCCCGCCAGCGCCCGCACCGCCTGCACGATGTAGCGGGCCTGCGATTCGAGCATGGCGACGATCGAGTTGCCACCCAGGTTGGTGTTCGGGCCGTAGACCAGGAAGAGATTCGGAAACCCCGGCACCGTCATACCGAGGTAGGCCCACGCGCCGTCGCGCCAGGTGCCGGCCAGGTCCGCGCCGCCGCGGCCGCGCACCGTCATCGGCGCCAGGAAGTCGGTGGCGCGGAACCCGGTGCCGTAGATCAGGGCGTCCGCCTCGTGCACCACGCCGTCGGCGGTGCGCACGCCCTCGGGCACGATCTCGACGATCTTCTCCGTCTCCACCGACACGTTCGGCCGGGTCAGGGCCGGGTAGTAGTCGTTGGAGAACAACGCGCGCTTGCACCCGGGGTCGTAGTCCGGGGTGAGCTTGGCGCGCAGCTCCGGGTCCGGCACCTGGCTCTCGCGGTGCCGGTTCGCCAGCCGTTCCAGGTACCGGCGCACCAGCGGGAGATCGACGAGCCCGAGCGAGAGGAACTCGCAGATCAGCCAGATGCGGAACCGCTCGATCTTCTGGGTGACCGGCAGGCGGCGGAACAGCGCGCGGTGCCACCGCCGGTACGCCACGTCGTTCTTGGGCACGATCCACGGCGCCGAGCGCTGGAACACCGTGACGTGCCCCGCGATCCGCTGCAGCCGGGGCACGAACTGGATCGCGCTCGCGCCGGTGCCGATCACGGCCACCCGCTTGCCGGCGAGGTCGGCCTGGTGGTCCCAGGCCGCGGAGTGGAAGGCCGGTCCGCGGAAGGACTCGCGGCCGGCGATGTCGGGCAGCGCCGGGCGGGACAGCTGCCCCACCGCGGGCACCAGGACGTCGGCCTCGAGCACCTCGCCGGCCTCGGTGCGCACCCGCCACCGGCCGGTGCTCTCGTCGAACTCGGCCCCGGCCACGCCGGTGCCGAACCGGATCCGGCCGGTCACCCCGTACTCGCGGGCGACGTCCTCGAGGTAGGTCTTGATGTCGGCCTGCAGGGAGAACCGCATCGGCCAGTCGGGGTTGGGCCGGTGGGAGAAGGAGTACAGCGGCGACGGGATGTCGCAGCCGGCGCCGGGGTAGGTGTTCTCCCGCCACACCCCGCCGATCTCGTCCGCTCGCTCCAGGATCGTGAAGTCACCGAAACCCGCGCGGACCAGTTCGGTCGCGACGGCCAGGCCGCCGAAACCGGCGCCGATGATCAGGACGGACGGCGGTCGGGGTGCGGTGCTGCGTGCCATGCTGCTCCTCGGCGGTGAGTGGGGCTACTCCACAGTAAGTGCTCGCGGTCACTTCCCCACAGAGACCACCGGCCAGAAAACCGAGATTTTCGGCCACCCCCGCCCGCGTACCGCCGACCGGCGGAATCCATACTTCCGGCCATGGCTCAGCTCCTGCCGGTCGCCGTCCGTGACTGGGACTTCCCGCGCGGGGTCGCCAGCGTCGCGCTGCTCGTGCGGTTCGGGGCCGAGCGCGGGGTGCCCCGCGACGCCCTGCTGCGCGGCACCGGGCTGCCGCCGTCGCGCCTGGACGACCCGGCGGCGCAGGTCGACGCCCACCAGGAGCTGACGGTCGCGCGCAACCTCGTCCGGGAACTCGGCGACCCGCCGGGCCTGGGGCTGGAGGCCGGGGTGCGGTACCGGGTCACCACGTTCGGCGTGTTCGGGTTCGCCTGCATCAGCAGCCCGACCCTGCGGGACGCGATCACCTTCGCCCTGCGCTACCTCGACCTCAGCTTCATCTTCTGCCTCCCGGTGGTCGAGCTGGCCGACGACGAGCTGCGGTTCGAGCTGCGGGACGACGGCCTGCCGCACGACGTGCGCCGGTTCCTGCTGGAGCGCGACATCACTGCCATCCACACGGTGATGCACGACCTGCTGCCCGGTGGTCTGCACGTCCGGCGCCTGCAGTTCCGCTTTCCCGCGCCACCCGATCCGGCCCGCTACGCGGAGGTGTTCGGGTTCCGTCCGGCGTTCGGCGCGCCCGCGCACCACGTCGCCATCGACGCCGCGTCCCTGGGGCAGCCGCTGCCGCAGGCCAGCGCGCACACCGTCGCGTTGTGCGAGGCGCAGTGCCGCGAGCTGGTCAGCCGCCGCCGGGCCCGCTCCGGCATCGCGCACCAGGTGCGGGACAAGCTGATCCGCGTCGGCGGCACGCTCGCGATGGAAGACGTGGCGCGGGAGCTGAACATCAGCACGCGCACGCTGCGGCGGCGGCTGGAGGACGCGGGCACCAGTTTCCGCGGTCTGCTCGACGAGGTCCGGCAGGCGCTGGCCGAGGAGATGCTCGCGACCGGCGCGCTGTCCGTGGAGGACGTGGCGCTGCGGCTGGGGTACGCGGAGGCGTCCAGTTTCATCTACGCGTTCCGCCGCTGGACCGGCACCACCCCGGCGCGGTACCTGCGGGCCGGGAAACGGGCCTGACTTTTCGTCCGGTTTCGACGGTGCGACACGGCTGTCAGGTGTCAACCACGCGATTCCGGGGTAGATCAAGGGTCTCTTCAGCTGCGAGGAGGCCGCACATGTTGACGCTGCTCCAGCCCGCGCGCGAAGCGGGCGAAACGATCCGCACGGCGACCCGCGAGCACCTGTTGCTGGCGCTGCTGGACATCCCGCGACTACTGCGTCATCCGATCTGGCGGCCGGAGGATCCGGACGAGGGCGCCGGGCTGGGCGTGGTGCTGGTGCCCGGTTTCGGTTTCGGCGATCGCAGCCTGACCCTGGCCGGCGCGTGGCTGAAAGCGCGTGGCTACCGGCCGTCCGGGTCACGGATCGGTCTCAACGTCGGGTGCACCACGGAGCTGGTCGACCGGATCGAGGCGCGGCTGGAGCGGCACGCCGAGGACACCGGCGGCCGCGTCGTCCTCATCGGGCAGAGCCGCGGCGGCTGGCTGGCGCGGCTGGCCGCGATCCGCCGGCCGGATCTGGTGCGCGGACTGGTGATGCTGGGCAGCCCGGTGCTCGATCCGCTCGGCGCGCACCCGAAGGTGGTGCGCGTGGCCCGCCTCCTCGCCCGTCTGTCCACTTTGGGCGTTCCCGGCCTGATGGACCCGGACTGCTTCACCGGCTCGTGCTACGACGAGAACATGAAGTCGCTGGCCGCTCCCCTGCCGCCGGAAGTGCCCGCGCTGGCGGTGTACTCGCGCGCGGACACGATCGCGCCGTGGCAGCTGTGCCAGGACCCCTACGCCGAGTGCGTCGAGGTCCGCAGCACGCACACCGGGATGGGCCTGGACCCGGACTTCTACGTCGCCGCCGCGCCGCGCCTGGCGCGCTGGGCGCGGGCCGGGGACACCGCGGAGCTGTCGCGGGCGAGCTGAGCCGGTCCGGCAGGATCGGGGCATGACGGAATGGGCACGCGCGATCGGCACGGGGTGGGTCCTGGACGGGCCGGTGACGGGTCCGGACACCGACGAGTTCGCCGACCCCGGCGAGATCACGGCGGCGCTGACCGCCGCGCCGGGTGATTCGCTGCTGGCGGTGCAACACCCGCACCGCAGGCCGGGCGGCACCACGCTGCGGGAAGCGCTGCCCGCGGCGCGGGCGATGCTGGACCGGTTGCGGGAGCGGGACTACCGGCCGGTGCGCGACGTCGTGGCGCCCTACCGGATCGCCGGGCGCGACGGGACCGCGGCGGGGGTGCTGTGCCTGGTCGATCCGTCGGCGGTCGGGGCGCGGATCCGGCACGGCGAGGAGGTCTACGCCGGTGTGGTCGCGGAACGCGCCGCCGCCCTGCGAGCGCTGGGCTGCGCGACCAGCGCGGCGATGCTGGTGCCGGTCTCCGGCGCGGGCCTCACGTCCGCCGCGCTCGGCGCGATGCGCGGGAACCCCGCCGTGGACGTGACCGACCGCGCCGGCCGCTCGCACCGGTTGTGGCTGACGGGTCCCGGCGCCGAGCAGGACCGGCTGCTCGACGCGGTGCGCGCCGCTCCGCTGCTGGTGGCCGACGGCAACCACCGGGTCGCCGGGCACCCCGCTTCTGGCGCTGGTGACGGCGGGACCGGACCTGCGCATCGGCGCGATCCACCGCACGATCAGCGGCACCGGCCTGACGGCGCCCGATCTGGCGTCCGCGTGGCGCGCCGCGGGCCTGGCGGTCCGCGAGGTGTCCGAAGTGGACGCTCCGGCCCCGGGCACGGTCGCGGTCACCGCCCGCGGCGGCGCGCTGGTGGTCGGACTGCCAGGCGGGCCCGTCCACGCCGTGGTGGAGAACCTGCTGCTGGCGCGGGCGCTCGGCCTGGACCCGGAGGGCCCGCACGTGCACGCGCTACCCGGCGGGCACGCTCCCGGACCGGGGACGGACGCCGTACTGCGTCTGGCGGCCGTCCCGCTGTCCGAAGTGCTCGCCGCACACGCCCAGGGCCGCCGGATGCCGCGCAAGAGCACGTACTTCACCCCGAAACCGCGCAGCGGCCTGCTGCTGGCCGCGCTGGAGGCGTGACTCAGACCGGCACCGGCCCGTCCGCCCGCAGCGACCCGGCGCCGTGCACGCACCGGCCGCCCACGAAGGTCGCCAGCACGCCGATCTCGCTGATCCGCGCGCTGGGCACCGTCGTCGGGTCGTCGTCCAGCAGCACCATGTCCGCGCGCAGCCCCGCGGCGAGCCGGCCGCGTTCGTGTTCCTGGTGCGAGGCCCACGCCGGGTGCGCGGTGCAGGAACGCAACGCTTCGGTGGCGTCCACCCGCTCGTCCGGGCTCAGCACGACCCCGGCGCTGGTGGTCCGCTCGACCATGGACCGCAGGCCGGCCAGCGGCGCGCCCACCCCGACGCAGGGCCGGTCGGAGCTGCCCGGCACCCGCAACCCGGCGTCCACAAAGGACTGGTGCCGGTACAGCCACGGCACCCGCGCCGGCCCGAGCGCCTCGGCCATCGTGTCGCCGATCTCGTACAGGAACCGCGCCTGCGGCACCGGGACCACGCCGAGCGCGACCAGCCGCGGCAGCTGGTCCGGGCGCACCATCGCGGCGTGCTCGATGCGGTGGCGCACGTCCGGGCGCGGCAGCACCCGCTGCGCCTCCTCGAACGCGTCCAGCGTCAGGTCGATCGCCCGGTCGCCGATGGCGTGCGCGGCCACCCGCCAGCCGCTGCGGTGCGCGGCGATGATCGCCTCCCGCAGCACCTTCGGATCGTCCTGCAGCACCCCGAGGCCGCCGTGCGAGCAGAACGGTTCGGTCAGGGCGGCGGTGCGGCTGCTCAGCGCGCCGTCGGTGAAGATCTTCATCGGCCCCAGCCGCAGGAACTCGTCGCCGAACCCGCTGCGCAGCCCCAGGTCCACGCCGACCGATCCGGTGTCGGCGGGGTTGCCGCCGAGCGGGTGCAGCACCTCGCTGGCCGGCATCAGCTCGACCCGCAACGGCAGCGCCCCGCGCTCCCGCGCCAGGTGGTAGGCCGACGCCTCGGCCGGGCTGTGCCCGATCCAGCCGCCGCCGATCCCGGCCTCGGTCACCGCGGTCAGCCCCTCGGTGACGTACACCTTCGCGGCGCGCTCGATCGCGGCCGCCAGCTCCTCCACCGGATACGGCTTGACCAGGGCGTCCACCAGCTGCTGGGCCTGCTCGGCGAGCAGCCCGGTCGGCGCGCCGTCGTCGTCGCGGGCCACGACGCCGCCCTCCGGCACGCGCGCCGACCCGTCGAGCACCCCGGCCTGGGCGAGGATCGCCGAGCTGACCGTGCACATGTGGGCGGAGCGGTGCTTGAGCCACACCGGCCGCCCGCCGCCGGCGCGGTCCAGCGCGGCGCGGTCCGGGTGCCCGCCCAGCACGAAGTCGTCGTACTTCGAGCCGATCACCCACGCGTCGGCGGGCAGCTCGGCGGCCCGGGCGGCGACCGTGTCGTACAGCTCGTCCAGCGTCCGGCACACGGACAGGTCGATCTCGGCCAGCGACAGGCCGTACCAGACCATGTGGTTGTGCGCGTCGGCGAACCCCGGCGTGAGCACCGCGCCGTCCCCGTCGACCACGGTCCGCGCGGGCAGCCCCGCGACCTCCTCGTCGACCCCGACGATCCGCCCGTGCAGCACGCCCACGGTGTGCGCGCGGGGACGCTCGTCGGACACGGTCAGCGCACGGACGTTGCGCACCAGCAGGTCGAGCACGGGGAATCCTCTCGGTTCGGCAGCCCTTCCCCCGCAGACTAGGGGGCCGGGCCGCCGGATCGCACGCACCAGCGCCGAGCCGTATAGGTCGTTATACGCAGGTCCGGGCCTCGCGGTAGGCGTCGACCGCAGCTCCTCGAGATCGTCCACAGGCAGGCCCATCGCGTCTCCGGCCTGGAACCCGCCGCGCAGGCCTTCGCCGAGGCCACCGGCACGCTGCCGGTCCTCTACATCCACGGGGCGGGCTGGGTGTTCGGCAACGCGCACACCCACGACCGGCTGATCCGCGAGATCGCCGCCGGCCCCGGCGCGGCGGTTGTCTTCCCGGACTACGACCGCTCCCCCGAGGCGCGCCACCCGGTCGCGCTCGAGCAGAACTACGCGGCGGCCCGGTGGATCGTGGCGCACGGCGCGGAGCACGACCTGGACGCGAGCCGCCTGGCGATCGCCGGTGACTCGGGGGGTGGGAACACGACCGCGGCCGTGACGATCCTGGCCAAGCAGCGCGGCGACGTGACCTTCCGCCGGCAGGTGCTGTTCTACCCGGTCACCGACGCGAGTTTCGACACCGGCTCCTACCGGCAGTTCGCCACCGGCTACTTCCTCGCCCGCGACGGCACGACGTGGGGACCCGGCCCCGCGCGGAGATCACCGCCTCACCGCTGCGGGCGAGCCTGGACGAGCTGGCCGGCCTGCCGCCGGCGCTGGTGATCACCGCCGAGGCCGACGTGCTCCGCGACGAGGGCGAGGCGTATGCGAAGAGCGTCATCCACGACTTCGTAATGCTCAACGCGCTGCGCGGGACCAACGCCGCGGAAGCCGCGATCGACCAGGCGGTCGCGGTGCTGAAGCAGGCCCTGCGGGACTGATCCCCGACGGGGCAGCCGCCCCGCCAGGCCGGGTGCCGGCTTCGCCACTGGCGCGGAGCAGGCGCTCAGCCGCTCCGGTCGGTCGCCGCGATGACCCGTGCCAGCGCGGCGTGCAGCTGCTCCAGCTCGGCGACCTCCATCCCGAGCGTCTCCACCACCCGGTACGGGATCTTCTCGGCTTCGGCGCGCAGGGCGCGGCCGGACTCGGTCAGGTCGACCGTCAGCGCCCGCTCGTCGGAGCGGTTGCGTTCCCGCGTCAGGTAGCCCAGCGCCTCCAGTCGCTTGAGCAGGGGCGACAGCGTGGCGGGTTCCTGGCGCAGGGTCTCGGACAGGTCCTTCACCGACCGCGGCGCGCGGTCCCACAGCGCGAGCAGCACCAGGTACTGCGGGTGCGTGAGGCCGTAGGGCTTGAGCAGCGGCCGGTAGATCCCGATGACGCTGCGGGAGGCCACGGACAGGGCGAAGCACACCTGCCGGTCCAGCGCCAGCGGGTCCTCGCCCAGGTCGATCGCGGTCATGTGGCCCAGCCTACTCCCGTCGCAGTGCACTGATATTTAACGCATTAACTTTCAGGGTACTGTCGAAGGCGTGACCGAGCGCCGACGCCCCCATCCCCTCCAGTGGCTGTGGTACGCCCTCGGCGGCCGCCTCCCGGAGGCGCACCGCTCCTGGGTCCTGCACGACGTGACCGCCAAGACCTGGCTGTGGCGGCACGCGGCCCGGGCCTCGGTGCTGCTCCTGCCGCTGATGCTGGTCTGGTTGCTGCTGCCGGGCCCGCTCACGCTGCGGCTGAGCCTGGTGCTCATGGCGGGGCTCGTCGGGTTCTTCTACTCGCTGGTCTACGCCGAGGAAAGCGGCGAGAACCGGCTCCGCAAGCACGGCTACCCGTACGGCACCGGACGCCGGACCCGCGCCGCGGCGAGGGACGAGGCCGAGCGCGAGGTCAAGGAGCGCTACATCGCGCGCTACCGCTCACCGGAGTGAGCGGTAGCGCCCGTACCGCGCCGCGGCGAGCCGGCCGGCTCGCTCGCGGTCTAGACCTCGATCGCCCGGTGGGCGCGGCGCAGCTGCAGGCCGAACCAGAGCGCGCCGGCGCCGCGCAGCACCAGGGCGATGCCGAGCCAGATCGCGAGCGTGAGGATCGTCAGGTCCGGCCAGACCAGGGCCACCACGCCGATCAGCAGCGTGACCACGCCCAGGCCGAGCCACAGGCCCCACATCGGCAGGCGCCGCCGCCACGCCAGGGCCGCCGCGATCTGCCCGGCACCGGCCACCACGAACCCGATGCCGACCACCACCGCCAGCGTGAGCAGGGTGATCCCCGGCCAGGCGAGCGCGATCACCCCGACCGCGATCCAGACGGCGCCGAGCAGGTAGGACGGCCAGCGCGTGCGGTGAGGATCTCGTCGATGCCCTCGAACAGCAACGCGATCGCGACGATCACGGCCAGCGTCCCCACCGCGACGGCCAGGTTCACCAGCAGGAGCACCCCGAGCACCGCGGTGGCGGCGCCGAGCAGGGCGACCATCCACCACCGCCCGGTCACCCGCCGCAGCTCGCGGCCCACCCCGGCACCGGAGATCACCCGGAACGCCCCGTAGGGCTGATCGGCGGCCATGCCCGCTCCCTTCCCGCGATTCCCGGATCACGGTAAGCGCCGCCGGCACCGGCCGCACTTCGCGAACTCCCCGGGATACCAACGGAATCCGGGATTGATCACCGGTTGCGTCGTTCGGCGGCTTGTGGAACGCCGCACCCGCTGATTGCGTCGAACGGCGAACGAGTCATGGGGGTGGCACGTGTCGAATCCGCTGGTGGCGCAGGCCCAGTCGCAGACGACGGCGGTGACGGGGATCGGCATCGCCGAGTCGGCGACCGACCTGGCCAACGGGGTCAAGGACGGCTCCTGGGTCGAGGGCGGGCTGGGCGCGCTCGGGGTCGGCCTGGAAGTCCTGTCGATGGTGATCGACCCGCTCGGCACGCTCGCGCAGTACGGGGTGTCCTGGCTGATCGAACACGTCCGGCCGCTCAAGGAAGCACTGGACTGGCTCGCCGGTGATCCACCGGTGATCCAGTCCTTCTCCGACACCTGGGCCAACGTCGCGGCCGAGGTGACCGCGATCGCGCAGGACCTGACCCGCGAGGCGAACACCGGCACCGCCGGGTGGACGGGCGAGGGCGGGGACGCCTACCGCACCAACGTGGCCGCGCAGACCGATGCCATCGCGGGCGCGGCCACCCTGGCGGACGGGATCTCCACCGGGGTCATGATCATGGGCCAGGTCGTGGCGATGGTGCGCGAGATCGTCCGCGACCTGGTCGCGGAACTGGTCGGCAAGCTGATCACGTGGGCGCTGGAGGCCGTGTGCACCCTGGGGTTCGCGACCCCGCTCATCGCGGCGCAGGCGACCACGGCGATCAGCAGCGCCATCACCCGGATCAGCGACCTGATCCGCAAGCTGGTCAAGACCGTGGGCAACGCCGCGCCGAAGATCCGCCGGATCATCGACAAGCTGGGCGAGATCATCGGGAAGCTCGCGGCGCTGGGCCGGAAGTCCGGGGGCGACGGCCCGACGACACCGTCGAGGCCGGGCGCGGACGGGGTGTCCACGCCCGGCCTCGACGGCACTCCGTCCGCTCCGTCCACTCCGGACACCCCGGCGAGCCCGGACGCTCCCGGCGGCACCCCCGGTTCGCTGCGCACGACGGTGAGCAACGCCAAGGACCGGATCCGCGAGCTCGCCGTCAGCGCGAAGGAGAAGATCGGCCGGGCACTGGGCGACCCGGTGGACATGGTCACCGGCGAGGTCCTGCTGACCCAGACCGACCTCGACCTCCCCGGGGTCCTGCCGCTGCGGCTGGAGCGCATCCACCTGTCGGACTACCGCTCCGGCCGGTGGTTCGGCCGGTCCTGGGCGTCCACACTGGACCAGCGGATCGAGGTCGACGCCGCCGGGGTGGTGTTCGCCGCCGCGGACGGGAAGCTGCTCGTCTACCCGCGCGGCGACGACGGCCTCGCCCGGTTGCCGTCGGAAGGCCCGCGGCACGTCCTGGCGGGCAGCCAGCGCGACGGGTACACCATCACCGACCCCGAAACCGGCCGCGTACTCAGCTTCGCCGTGGCCGACCCGCGCTCGCCCGGGACCATGCCGCTGTCCGCGATGTCCGACCGCAACGGCAACACCGTGGAGTTCCGGTACGACGAGACGGGCGCCCCCGTCGAGCTGCGGCACTCCGGCGGCTACCGGGTGGGCGTCACCACCGAGGCGGGACGCGTCGTCGCGCTGACGATGCTCGCCGCCGGCGCCGACGGGTCCGACGTCCCGGTGACGCGCTACGACCACGACGAGGACGGCAACCTCGCCGCCGTGATCAACTCCTCCGGCCTGGCCATGCGGTTCGCCTACGACGAGCAGAGCCGGATGACCCGGTGGGAGGACCGCCGGGGAACCTGGTACGAGTTCACCTACGACGAGGCCGGCCGTTGCGTGCGCGGCACCGGGGCCGACGGCATGCTCGACAGCACCTTCGCCTACGACGACGCCCGCCTCGTCACCCGCCACACCGACTCCCTCGGCCACACCACGACCTTCCACTACGACGCCCGCGGCCAGGTCGTCCGCCGCGTCGACCCGCTCGGTGGCACCACCACCAGCGAGTGGGACGACCGCGGACGGCTGCTCGCCGAAACCGACACCACCGGCGCGACCACGCGTTACGTCACCGACGACGCCGGCGACCTGGTCGAGGCGGTGCAACCCGGCGGGGGCCGGATGCGCGCCGAGTACAACTCCCTGCACCAGCCCGTGGCCGTGATCGACGCCGCGGGCGCGATCTGGCGCTGGACCTACGACGAACGGGGGAACCCGGTCAGCAGCACCGGTCCCACCGGCGCCACCACCACCTACACCCACGACGATCGCGGCCACCTGCTGGCCGTCACCGACGCACTGGGACACACCCGGCGGTTCGAGACCAACGCGGCCGGCCTCCCGGTGACCGTCATCGACGAGGTGGGCGCCACCACGCGGCACACCTACGACGGGTTCGGCCGGGTCGTCAGCACCACCGACCCGCTGGGCGGGGTGACGCGGTTCGGGTGGACCGTGGAAGGCAGGCCCGCGTGGCGGTCCCTGCCCGACGGCTCGATCGAGCGGATGACCTACGACGGCGAGGGCGACACGGTCGAGCACGCCGACCTCACCGGCGCGGTGACGCGGATCGAGCACACGCACTTCGACCTCAAGTCCGCGGAGACCACCGCGGACGGCGCGCGCGTGGAGATCCGCTACGACACGGAGCTGCGCCCGGTGGCGGTGGTCAACCAGCAGGGCCTGGAATGGCGCTACGAGTACGACCCGGCGGGAAACCTGGTCCGGGAGACCGACTTCAACGGCCGCGTCCTGACCTACCGGCACGACGCCGCCGGCCGGGTGATCGAACGGGTCAACGCGGCGGGCGAGACGATCCGCTACACCTACGACGCACGCGGCGACGTCGTCGAACAGGTCGCCGGCGACGAGGTCACCACGTTCGCCTACGACCGGGCCGGGCGCATCGTGCGGGCGGCGAACTCCGCGGCCGAGGTGACCGTCTCCTACGACGCCGCCGGACGCGTCCTCGCCGAAACGTGCAACGGGCGGGTGGTGTCCTCGGTCTACGACGCGCTCGGCCGGCGCGTGCGCCGCACGACGCCCTCGGGCGGGCGGACGACGTGGCGCTACGACCCGGCGGGCCGCCCGCTGGCCCTGGAGACGGCGGGCAGCACGATCACCTTCGCGCACGACGCGGCCGGGCGGGAGACCGAGCGGCGCTGCGGAGCGGCGACCCTCAGCCAGACCTGGACCGAGACCCACCGGCTGCACACCCAGGTGCTCACCGCGGCGGGCGGCGGAAGGGGCCCGCGGGTCACGCAACGACGGGCCTTCACCTACCGCGCCGACGGCGGGGTCACCGCGATCGTCGACCAGCTGACCGGCCCGCGCCAGTACTCGCTGGACGCGCTGGGCCGGGTCACCGAGGTGCGGGCGCCGGGCGGCATCGAGCGCTACTCCTACGACCCCGCCGGCAACATCACCTTCGCCGCCTCCCCCGGCGACGGCCAGGACTCCGCCGGGCCGCGGGCCTACCGCGGCACCCGGCTGGACCGGGCCGGCGGCCTGCACCTCGAGTACGACGCCGAGGGGCGCGTCGTGCTGCGGAGACGGCGGACGCTGTCCGGGCGGGAGCGGACGTGGCGCTACGAGTGGGACGCCGAAAGCAGGCTCGCCGTGGTCGTCACCCCGGACGGCGTCCGGTGGCGCTACTCCTACGACCCGTTCGGGCGGCGGATCGCG
The DNA here is from genome assembly GCF_023376025.1 of Amycolatopsis thermalba. Lineage (NCBI taxonomy): Bacteria > Bacillati > Actinomycetota > Actinomycetes > Pseudonocardiales > Pseudonocardiaceae > Amycolatopsis > Amycolatopsis thermalba. Next base: position 4,049,924 of record NZ_CP091196.1, on the reverse strand, counting down.
AAGGAACGCCTGGCCGCCGACGGCGAGAGCGTGCTCGAGCGCACCGTCTTCAGCTGGGACGGCGAGCGCCTGGCCGAACAGGTCACCACCGGGGACGGCCCGGCCCGCGCGACGACGTGGGACTGGCACCCCGAGAGCTGGCGCCCGCTGACCCAGGTGGAGCGGGCCGCGGCCGCGGACGCGCCCCAGGAGTGGGTGGACAGCCGCTTCTACGCCATCGTCACCGACCTGATCGGCACGCCGGCCGAGCTGGTCGATCCCGGCGGCACGGTCGCGCCGCAGACCCGCACCCCGCTCTGGGGCGGCGGCGACGGGCCCGCCACCCCGCTGCGGTTCCCCGGCCAGTACCACGATCCGGAAACCGGCCTGCACTACAACCTGCACCGCTACTACGACCCGGACACCGGCTGCTACCACAGCCCGGATCCGCTGCACCTGCTCGGCGGGCTGGGCATCCACTCCTACGTCCGGAACCCGCTGACCTGGCTGGACCCGCTCGGGCTGCACGGGTACGACGACTCGCACAAGACGATCGCCTTCACCGACCGCGTCAACACGCTGAGCGGCTGGGGCAGGCACGAACCGCACTTCACCCGCCCCACGTTCAACCAGATGCGGCAGTTCCACCAGCAGATCGGCCACCCCCTGGTCGCCGAGCCGAACGGCCGGGACCAGGGCGTGTTCGGCCGCTACTTCGCGATGCACGCCGAACGCCAAGCGGCCTACCTCGACCCGGACGCGCCGATCCGGGTGTCCTCCACGATGTGCGACGACTGCCAGGGGTTCTTCCGCGCCCTTGCGCAGCACCGCGGGATCGCCCAGCATGTCAGCGACCCGCACCACGATTTCACCTTCCACACCGACGGGACGACGAGTGCCAAACCTCGACACTGACACCCTGGCGCGCCTCGCCGACGCGCTGCCCGCCGACGGCGAGCTGCCCTACGCCGACCGGCGCGCCCTCCACGCCGGGCTGGGCGAGGCGTTGCCGAGGCTGGAACTGCTGTGCGCGGAGCGGGTCCAGCCGATCTGGGACGCGGCGTTCCCCGGCGACGACCGGCCGAGGCGCCTGCTCGGCGCCGCCCGGTCCGGGCCCGCGGACGGCAGCCTGAAGCAGGCCGTCCGGGACGTGCACACCCACCTGGACAACCTGTCGCTGCGCGGCGGGACCGCGGTGTCCGCCGGGCTCGCGGCCTGGGCCGTGGCGCGCAACCTGGTGTTCGGCAGGCCCGGCGAGCCCGGTGACGTCGACGGGGAGATCGACCTCGATCCCGACGACTGGTCGCCGTGCTTCTACGCCGCCTCCGCGGCCGCGGGCGGTCCGGTCTGGCTGGACGGCAGTGATCCCGTGGCCCGGCGCGAGTTCTGGCGCTGGTACCTGCTCGAGGCCGTCCCCCGGGCCGCGGGGGCCTGACCGGCGCTCAGGGCTCCAGGCGGCGGCGCAGGTGCTCCGGGATCAGCTCCAGCAGCTGGTCCGGCCGCAGCGGCAGGTCGAGCAGGCTCAGCTTCACGCGGCTGCGGCTCGCGTGCTCACCCGCCGCCAGGCGGACCACCTGCGCGGCCTCCGGGCGCAGCGACGTCGTCAGCACCTCGTCCGGCCCCAGCGAACCCGCCGCCGTGCCGTCGACCTCCACCCCCACCGGCGCGCTGCCGGACGCGACGTGCAGCAGGATCTCGTCCTGCGGGCCGAGCACGATCGTGCGGCTGATGCCGGCCATCGGCGCCACCGGGGTCACCGCGATCGCCTCGGCCGAGGGCGAGAGCACCGGCCCGCCCGCCGCGTAGTTGTACGCCGTCGATCCGGTCGGCGTGGCCAGGATCAGCGCGTCGCACTTGTAGTAGCCGTACTGGCGGCCGTTGACCACCAGATCCACCGACACCGCGCCCGCCCGCCCGGTGCGCGCCAGCACCACGTCGTTGAACCCCGCCAGCGCCGCCCCGCCCACGGACGCCACCAGGCAGCTGTGCGGTTCGATCGTGTACTCGCCGCGCACCAGCCGGTCCAGCGCGTCCGGCAGCTGCTCCGGCGCGATCTCCACCAGGAACCCCAGGTGCCCGTGGTTGACACCGAGCACCGGCACCGGCCGCGCCATCACCAGCCGCATCGCGCCGAGCATCGTGCCGTCCCCGCCGAGGCTGAGCACCGCGCCCACGCGCGCCACGAAGTCCGCTTCGGACACCGCCGGGATGCCGGGCACCCGGGCGGCGTCCGCCTCCCGCACGATCACCTCGACCCCGCGCGTCCACGCGTGCTCGGTGACCGTCCGCACCGACGACTCCACCGTCCTGGTCGGGTGGATCACCAGGCCCAGTGTCCGCGACTCCCCCGTCATCACCACACCGGGCACGATACGCGGCCCGAAGGGAGGAGATTGGTCCCGCCGCCCCACGGGTACCTCCTGGCCCGTGGACACGGCAGGCACGATCACCCAGGCCCGCGAACCCGGCGACCCGCCCCGCCCGCGACGGCGCCCGGCGGCCGCGAGAGCGTTGACCTGCCTGGGAATCCTGCTCGCCTCGGCCCTGCTGCCGGGTGCCGTGGCGCAGGCCGCGCCCGCCCCGCGCGTGCTGCTGAACCAGGACTTCCCGGACCCCGACGTGCTCAAGATCGGCTCCGGCTACCACGCCTTCGCCACCACCGGCCCGTCCGGCCGCATCCCGGTCGCCGCCGCCGCGGACGCCGACGGGCCGTGGCGGGTCGCCGGCGACGCGCTCGCCGCCGACCCGCCCTGGGCGGACCCGAAGGGCGGCTACTGGGCGCCGGACGTCACCCGCCGCGCCGACGGCACCTTCCTCATGTACTACGCGGCGGTGTCCACACGGGACCGGCACCGCTGCATCGGCACCGCCGTGGCGAACTCGGTGGCCGGCCCCTACCAGCCGACCGGGGACGGGCCGCTGATCTGCGACCCCGGCGACCAGGGCGACATCGACCCGCAGACCTTCCAGGCCCGCGACGGCACCCGCTACCTGCTCTACAAGGGCGAGCGCCCCGGCGGCGGCACCTCGGCGATCTTCGTGCAGAAGATGACCCAGGACGGCACCGCGACCGACGGTCCCCGCACCGAGATCCTGCGCGCGGACCGCCCGGAGGAGAACGGCGTCGTCGAGGCGCCGGTGATCACCCAGCGCGGCGGCCGGTTCGTGTTGTTCTACTCCGCCGACGACTTCCGCAACACCACCTACCAGACCCGCTACGCCACCGCGTCCGCGCTGACCGGCCCGTACACCAAGGCCGGCCGGCCGCTGCTGACCACCGAGTCGATCGGCCGCGCCACCGAGGGCCCGGGCGGGGCGGACGTCGCCGGCGGCCGCGTGTTCTTCCACGGCTGGCTGAACGGCCAGCGCGCCGAGCGCGGCCTGTTCAACCTGAACCTGGAGTTCGTCAAGGGCGTGCCGCAGGTGTCCTAACCGGACTCGCCGCCGAACCGCCGTTCCAGATCGGACACCTCGGGCAGCCCGACGAGGCCGGTGAACTCGCCGAACGAGGGCAGGCCCGGCAGCGCGGCCGCGGGTGTGCCGTCCGCGCGCACGGTCTCCAGCAGGGCCCGGACCCCGGCGGTCGCCGCGAGGAGCGTGCCGATCGGGTACAGCACGAGCGCGAACCCCAGCTCCACGAACAGCAGGTCCGCCCCGGCCGCGGCGTAGGCGCGGGCCCGGCCGATCGCGTCGGCGAGCCCGTGCACGGCGGCGGCGTCGGTGCGCGCGATCAGCACGAAGTCCGGGTCCCGCCGGGCCGCCACGGCCGCCCGCAGCTTGCCCACCATCTCCTCGCGGGCGATGACGGCCTTGCCGCTGAGGTGCCCGCACTTCTTCGGGCTGACCTGGTCCTCCAGGTGGATGCCGGCCACCCCGGCCTGCTCGTAGGCCTGCACGGTGCGGATCACGTTGAGGGCGTTGCCGTAGCCGGTGTCGGCGTCGGCGATCACCGGCACGTCCACCGCGGCCACGATCCGCCGGGCGTTGTCGATCATCTCCGTGCCGGTCAGCAGGCCGACGTCGGGCCGCCCGATCAGCGACGCGGTGGTGCCGAACCCGGTCATGTAGACCACGCCGAACCCGGCCTGCTCGATCAGGCGGGCCGTCAGCGCGTCGTAGGCGCCGGGCGCCACCAGTGGTCCCGGTGCCGCGAGCAGCTCCCGCAACCGCTTCCGCGGCTCCGGGCCGCGGCCCAGCAGGTCTCCCACCGCGTCCTCCTCGCATCCGGTCGGCCCGGCCTCCGTCACCTACGCTAGTCCGCAGGGTGGCGGCTCGCCGAGTGGACAACGGCGCAACGTTCGTGCAACGTTCTAGCTCTGTGGGTGGTCGAGTGAGGGGTGGCTGGATGCGGACCGTGACGGGCCCGGCGGAGCGGATCGTCGTGGTGGGGGCCGGGCTGTCCGGGCTGGCGGCGGCGCTGCACCTGGCCGGGCGGGGGCGGCAGGTCACCGTGGTGGAGCGCGAGCCGGTGCCCGGCGGCCGGACCGGGCGCCTGGACCTGGGCGGCTACCGCATCGACACCGGCCCCACGGTGCTGACCATGCCCGATCTCGTCGACGAGACCCTCGCGGCCGTCGGCGACAGCCTCGCCGGCCGCCTGGACCTCGTCCCGGTCACGCCCGCCTACCGCGCCCGCTTCGCCGACGGCAGCAGCCTCGACGTGCACAGCGACCCCGAGGCCATGACCGAGGCGGTACGCGCGTTCGCCGGACCGTCCGAAGCGGACGGCTACCGGCGCCTGCGCGAGTGGCTCACCCGGCTCTACCGCACCGAGTTCGACCGGTTCGTCGCCGCCAACTTCGACTCGCCGCTGGCCCTGGTCACCCCGCACCTGGCCCGGCTGGTCGCGATGGGCGCGTTCGGGCCGCTGGACCGCAAGATCGGCCGCTTCCTGCGCGACGAGCGGCTGCGCCGGGTGTTCTCCTTCCAGTCGCTCTACGCCGGGCAGTCGCCCCAGCACGCGCTGGCCGTGTACGCGGTGATCGCCTACATGGACACCGTCGCCGGGGTGTTCTTCCCGCGCGGCGGACTGCGCGCCCTGCCCGACGCCCTGGCCGCGGCCGCCGCGGACGCCGGGGTGGAGTTCCGCTACGGCACGGAGGTCACGGCGCTGGCGCGGTCCGGCACGCGGGTGACCGCGGTGGAGACCACCGGCGGCAGCCTGCCCGCCGACGCCGTCGTGCTCACCACCGAACTGCCGGCCGCCTACGCGCTGCTCGGCCGGACCCCGCGCCGGCCGGTACCGCTGCGGCCCGCCCCGTCCGCGGTCGTCGTGCACGTCGGCACGCGGCAGCGGTGCGACACCGCGCACCACACCATCCTGTTCGGCGCGGCGTGGCGGCGGACGTTCTCCGAGCTGATCACGCAAGGACGGCTGATGACCGACCCCTCCCTGCTGGTGACCCGGCCGACGGCCACCGACCCCGCGCTCGCCCCGGACGGGCGCGACCTGCTCTACGTGCTCGCGCCCGCGCCCAACCTGCGGCGCGGCCCGGTGGACTGGGACCGCGTCGGCGACGCCTACGCCGACGAGGTCCTCGGGCACGTCGCCGACCGGCTGCTGCCCGGTCTGGGCGGCAGCATCGAAGCCCGGCACGTCGTCACCCCGGCCGACTGGGCCCGGCAGGGCATGATCGCCGGGACACCGTTCGCGCTCGCGCACACCGTCGCGCAGACCGGTCCGTTCCGGCCGCGCAACCTGGTGCGGGGCACCGAGAACGTCGTGCTGGCCGGCGGCAGCACCGCGCCCGGGGTGGGCGTGCCGACCGCGCTGGTGTCCGGGCGCCTGGCCGCCGACCGCATCACCGGCGCCCGCGTGCCCGCGGCCGGCGCCGTCCCGGTGGCGGCGCGATGACCGGGGCCCTGGACGCCGCCGGGATCACCGAACCGCGCCTGCGCGCGGCCTACGTCCGCTGCCGCCGCCTCAACGCCGAGCACGGCCGCACCTACTACCTGGCCACCCGGCTGCTCACCAAGGCGCAGCGCCCGGCCGTGCACGCGCTGTACGGGTTCGCCCGCTTCGCCGACGACATCGTCGACACCGCCGCCCCGGGCAGCGATCCGGCCGCCCGGCTGGAAGCGCTTTCCACGGCGCTGTTCGCCGGGCTGGACAGCGGCCACAGCGACGACCCGATCCTGGCGGCCGTGGTGGACACCGCGGCGCGCTACGGCATCCGGCGCGACCTGTTCACCGCGTTCCTGGACTCGATGCGGATGGACCTCACCGTCACCGGCTACGCCGACCGCGCCGCGCTGGAGAAGTACGTGTACGGGTCGGCCGAGGTCATCGGGCTGCAGATGCTGCCCGTGCTGGGGACCGTGGGCGAGCCCGGGGAAGCCGCGCCGTACGCGGCGGCGCTGGGCAAGGCGTTCCAGCTGACCAACTTCCTGCGCGACGTCGCCGAGGACCTCGACCGCGGCCGCGTCTACCTGCCCGCCGACGAGCTCGCCGCGTTCGGCGTCGACCGCGACCTGCTGCTGTGGTGCCGCCGGCACGGGCGCACCGACCCGAAGGTGCGGGCGGCGCTGGCCGCCCAGCACGCCGCCACCCGGGAGATCTACGCCTACGCCCGCGCGGGCATCGACCGGCTGCACCCGGTGTCCCGGCCGTGCATCGCGACCGCGCTGGTGCTGTACTCGGAGATCCTGGACCGGATCGAAGCAGCCGGCTTCGCCGTGTTCGCCCACCGCGCCCGGGTCGGCCGCGCCCGGCGGGTGCGGCTGGCGGTCACCGGGCTGGCGCGGGCGATGTGGGCGCGGCGGGGACGGCGCGCGGCCGACCTGACCGCGGCCGCGACGGAAAGGTGGGCGTGAATGGACCGTTACCAGTACCTGCTCGTCCTGGCCGGGTGCCTGCTCATCACCCTGCCGCTGGAGTTCCTGGGCGCCCGCGTCTACCGGCGCCCGGCCGTCCTGGCACGCGCGGTGCTGCCGGTGGCGCTGGTGTTCCTGATCTGGGACGCCATCGCGATCGCCCGCGACGTGTGGTGGTACAACCCGGCCTACGTCACCGGGGTGCGGCTGCCGTTCGCCGTCCCGCTGGAGGAAGTGCTGTTCTTCCTGGTCATCCCGGTGTGCGGCGTGCTGACCTACGGGTGCGTGCAGGCGATGCTCGGCCGGTTGCGCACGCTGCGGAAGGTGCGCCGGTGACCGGGCTGGGGTACACGCTGCCCGCGGTGCTCGCGGTCATCGTGGTGTGCGTGTGGGAGCTGGCGTACCTGCGCACCGGGCTGTTCCGCAAGCCCGCCTACTGGATCTCGATGGCGATCGTGGTCGGCTTCCAGATCCCGGTCGACGGCTGGCTCACCAAGCTGAGCGCGCCGATCGTGCTCTACGCGCCGGAGCACACCAGCGGTCTGCGGTTCCCGTGGGACATCCCCGTCGAGGACTTCCTGTTCGGGTTCGCGCTGGTCACCGCCGTGCTGCTGCGGTGGGAGCGGCGCACCGCCAGGCAGGAGCGGGCATGAGCGTGGACCGCACCGGCCTGGCCCGGCACGAGGTGCCCGGCGCGTTCGACACCGGCGCCGCCGCCTACGACCGGCTGGTCGGCGCGAACCCCGGTTACCACGCGCACCTGCGGTTGTCGGCCCGCCGGATGCGCCTGCCCGGCGGCGGCCGCGGGCTGCGGCTGCTCGACGCGGGCTGCGGCACCGGAGCCTCCACCGCCGCGCTGCTGGCGGTCGCGCCGCACGCCGAGATCGTCGCCTTCGACGCCTCCGCGGAGATGCTCGCCCAGGCGCGGCGGAAGTCCTGGCCCGCCACCGTCCACTTCGTCCACACTCCGGTCGAAGAGCTGGCGCCGGCCGGGATCACCGGGCCGTTCGACGCGATCTTCGCCGCGTACCTGATCCGCAACCTCGCCGACCCGGACGGGCAGCTGCGCGCGTTGCGGGCCCTGCTCAGACCCGGCGGGACGTTCGCCGCGCACGAGTACTCGGTGCGGGATTCGCTCGCCGCCCGTCTGATGTGGCACGCGGTGTGCTGGAGCATCATCATCCCCGCCGGGCGGCTGGCGACCGGCGACGCCACGCTGTACCGGCACCTGTGGCGCAGCGTCTCGTCCTTCGACGGCGCCGCGCGGTTCCGGCAGCGGCTCGCCGGCGCCGGGTTCACCGCCGTGCACAGCGAGACGATGACCGGCTGGCAGCGCGGCGTCGTGCACACCTTCCTGGCCACCAACCCCGAGGAGACCGCGTGACCGACCGCCGCGCCGTCCGGCACCGCGCCCCCGCCGGCGCGGCGGACGCCCGCGCCCTGCCGCACCGGCCGTCGGTGGTCGTGGTGGGCGGCGGGATCGCCGGGCTCACCGCGGCCACCGGGCTGGCCGAGCGCGGCGTCGCCGTCACCGTCGTCGAGCGGGAGAACGAGCTGGGCGGGCGCGTGTCGGCCTGGACCGACCGGCTCGCCGACGGCAGCACCGTGTCGATGAGCCGGGGTTTTCACGCGTTCTTCCGCCAGTACTACAACCTGCGGGCGCTGCTGCGGCGCGCCGACCCCGGCCTGACGCGGCTGCGACCGGTCGCCGACTACCCGCTCGTCGACGCCGCGGGCCGCCGGGACACCTTCCGCGGCCTGCCGCGCACACCGCCGTGGAACGCGCTCGCCTTCGCACTGCGCAGCCCCACCTTCCGCCTGGGGGACCTGTTCCGGCTCAACGCCCGTGCCGCCGCGCCGCTGGCCGCGGTGTCCGTGCCGGGCACCTACGAGCGGCTCGACGAGGTGGACGCGGCGACGTTCCTGGAGCGCGTCAACTTCCCGCCCGCCGCGCGGCACCTGGCGTTCGAGGTGTTCTCCCGCAGCTTCTTCGCGCCGCCGTCGGAGATGTCGGCCGCCGAGCTGGCGACGATGTTCCACCTGTACTTCCTCGGCTCGTCCGAAGGGCTCGTGTTCGACGTGCCGGACTCCGCCTTCGACACGGCGCTGTGGGAGCCGCTGCGGGAGTACCTGGTGCGGCTGGGCGTGCGGTTCCGCACCGGCACCGAGGCCGCCGGGGTCACGCGGGACGGCGCGCGGTGGGCGGTCGACGGTGCCGCGGCCGACGGGGTCGTGCTCGCCACCGACGTCGCCGGGCTGCGGTCGATCGTGTCGGCCTCACCCGATCTGGCCGACGAGGAGTGGCGGTCGCGCGTGCTCGGGCTGCGGACCGCGCCGCCGTTCCTGGTGCACCGGCTGTGGCTGGACCGCCCGGTCGCGCCGGACCGGCCCGCCTTCCTCGCCACCGGCGGGCTCGATCCGCTGGACAACATCAGCGTCCTGGACCGCTACGAGCGTGAGGCCGCTTCGTGGGCGGCCCGGCACTGCGGGTCCGTCGTGGAGCTGCACGCCTACGCCTGCACCGGCGAGGTCACGGTGCTGCGCAAACAGCTGGTGGACCGGCTGCACCAGCTCTACCCGGAGACCGCGGGGGCGCCGGTCGCCGGGGAACTGGTCCAGTGGCGGCGCGACTGCCCGCTGTTCGGCGTCGGCGACTTCGCCCGCCGCCCCCGCGTGCGCACCCCGTTCGACGGGGTCGTGCTGGCCGGCGACGGGATCCGCATCGATCTCCCGGTCGCGCTGATGGAACGCGCGGCCGCGACCGGCTGGCACGCCGCGAACTGCCTGCTCGCGCGGTGGGGGCTGGCCGGGCACGAACTGACCACCGTGCCGGTCCGCGGGCGGTTCGCGCCGCTGCGGGCCCTGGCCGCGCTAGGAGGGTGAGGATGGCACCGCGCTGGCCCCGGAACTGGCCGCTGCAACCGATCCCGCGCACGCCGTGGGCCCGGCAGGAGCCCACCTACCGGGAGGCGAAGCCGTCGCTGATCGAGGCCGCGCTCAAGCGGGCCGAGGCGCGGCCGTCGGGGAACTGGTACGTGTTCGCCGCCAGCCGGGACGTGCGCGCCGACCGGCCGTACGGGTTCTCGGTGGCCGGGACCGAGCTGGTCGCGTGGCGGGACCGGACCGGGAAACTGCTGGTCGGGCCCGGAGTGTGCCCGCACCTGGGCGCCCCGATGGCGCTGGGCCGGGTCGACGACGGCGGCCTGCGGTGCCGGTGGCACGGCCTGCGCCTGGACGAGCGGTCGTGCCGCCCCGCCTTCGACGACGGGATGCTGGCGTGGGTGCGGCTGGACCACCTCGGCGGTGAGGAACCCTTGCCGTCACCGGTCGTCCCGGCCCGGCCGTCCGGCGGGGTGGACTCGGTGGCGCGCCTGGACGGGGTGTGCGAGCCGCGGGACATCATCGCCAACCGGCTCGACCCGTGGCACGGCTCGTGGTTCCACCCCTACTCGTTCACGCGCCTGAGGGTTCTCTCGGCGCCGGGCGAGGTCGACGTGGCCGACGCCGACGACCGCTTCGTGGTGGCGGTGACCTTCCGCGTCACCCCGACGCTCGGGGTCCCGGTCGAAGCCGAGTTCACCTGCCCCGGGCCCCGGACGATCGTCATGCGCATCACCGGCGGCGAGGGCGCCGGCAGCGTGGTGGAAACCCATGCCACGCCGCTGGGCCCCGGCCGGGACGGCCGCCCGCGGACCGCGGTGATCGAAGCCGTGGTGGCCGCCTCGGAGCGCCCCGGCTTCCGGGTCGCGCGCGCCGCCGCCCCCGCGCTGCGGCCCCTGATGCGTCACGCCGCCGCCCGGCTGTGGAAGGACGACCTCGCCTACGCCGAGCGCCGCTACCGGCTCCGCGCTCAGGAATGGACCAGCCGCGACGGCCGGTCCGAGGCCGGCCACACGTAGGGCAGATCGTCCGGCACGCCGTCGAAGAACCGCCGGTAGTGCTCCGGATCCTTGTGCAGCAGCGCCGACTGGTGGCTGCGGTGGAACTCCGGGTCGCCCAGCCACGGCGGCATCTCCCCCGCCTCCCGCAACGCCTGCTCGTCCCGCGGCTCGGTGACGCCGACCGCGCGCGCCAGGTCGCCGGTCAGTTTGGTGGCGCACGTGTCGCTGCGCCCGGCCGCGCACCACACCCGGCACACCTCCAGGCCGTAGCGGGTGAGCGCCTCCTCGTAGCCCGTCCACATCTTCGCCGCCGGGTGGTGCCGCCACCCGTAGCCCGGCACCGTCAGCGCCCGCAGCACCTGCAGCGTCTCGACGCGCTGCTTGCCCAGGCGGCGCGCGTCGAGCACCCGCGCGGTGTCGGCGAACCCGGGGTAGGGCAGGAACGTCTGCACGTCAGCCCACCCGCTCGTCCGGGGTCGCCTCGTGCCCGGACACCCCCCGCGTGCGCCGTTCCCGCTTCAGCTCGGCCTCGAACAGGTGCCGCCGCCCGCCGGTCAGCTCCCGCGCCTGCCGTTCGAACGCGCGGAACGGCTGGTAGTAGGTGTCGTCGAAGTCCTCGACCACCTGGAACGTCCACCGCCCCGGCAGCACGTTGCGGCCCACCAGCTCGCGGGCGATGCGGTCGGCCAGCTCGTCGTGGCCGGCCTTGCGCAGCAGCTCCACGGCCTCGCCGACGGCGAAGTCGGTGGTGCCGGTCATGCGGTGGAACTGGTAGAGGTGCCCGCGGGCGACCTCCAGGGTCTCCAGTGCCTCCGTGAGCTTGCCGACCGCCTCGACGGTCGCGCGGTCGTACCGGTCGGCCTCGGGGTGGTCGTCGTCGAGACGGGCGTCAGTCATGGTGGACGGATACCCACCGCGAACCGTTTCACAACCGTTGCTACGTGAGCACGGGTTCGCGTTTCCGGCGCGTGCGCGACACCGCCACCCCGGCCAGGCAGAGCACGCCGCCGGCCAGCGACAGCCAGCCCGGCACCTCGCCCAGCACGGCCCACGCCATCAGCACCACGACCGCGGGGACGGCGTAGGTGGTCGAGCCCATCTTCCCGGCGGTGGTGCGCGCCAGCGCGTACGCCCAGGTGGTGAACGCCAGTGCGGTCGGGAAGACGCCGAGGTAGAGCATGCTCAGGGTGGCCCCGGCGGGGGCGGTCGCGAGGCCGTCGAGGAGCTGCCCGGTGAACGGCAGGCAGACGACGGTGCCGATGAGGCAGCCGAACGTGGTCACCTGCAGGGCCGACGCGTGCTTCAGGGCGGGCTTCTGGCTCACCACGCCACCCGCGTAGGTGATGGCGGCGAGCAGGCACAGCACCACCCCGAGCACCGGCGCGTGCCCGCGGCCGGACATCGACAGCCCGACGACGACGGCGCCGGCGAAGGACACGGCCAGGCCCGCGAGCAGCCGGCCGGGGAAGCCCTCGCGCAGCAGCCAGCCGCCGAGCAGGGCGATCAGGATGGGGCCGACGTTGACCAGCATCGCCGCCGTGCCCGCGTCGACGAGCTGCTCACCCCAGTTCAGGACGACCATGTAGGCGCCGAACCAGAGCACCCCCGCCCCGGCGATGCCCGGCCACGCCTCGCGGCGGGGCAGCCCCTCGCGGCGGATGACCAGGAAGACGAGGAGGGTGAGCGTGCCGGCGGCGAGCCGGCCGAGCGCCAGCGCGCCCGGCGCGAAGTACTCCCCCGCCCCGCGGATGGCCACGAAAGCCGACGCCCACAGGACGACGGTGGTGAGCGCCGCGACCATCGCGCGGCGGTCCATGCTGAGATCCACGGCCCGGAGGTTATGCGCCGGAGATGTCGGTGTCCGGCGATTTTCCGCCACGGCGCCCGACGAGCCGGTCGAGCAGCAGGGGGTTGCCGGGCCAGGCGGCTTCGAGGACTTCGGCGGGCACCCGCCGCGCCGCGTACCGCAGGGCGAGCACCACGACGACGACGTCGTCGAGCGGCCCGATGACCGGCAGGAATTCGGGAATCAGGTCGATGGGCGAGAGCACCCACAACCCCGCGAAGACCACGGCGAGCTTGGCGCCGAGCGGCACGCGGGGATCCTTCCGGAGCCGTCTGGCGGTGGTCACGCAGTCGGGCAGGAAGCGGGCCAGATCGCGGACCAGCCCCGGTGGCAGCAGCTGAGCGAGCAGGAGGAGAAGCCCCCACGAGGCGAGGACAATCCCGCCGGCGATCAGCACGCCCGTGAGCCACCCCGGCACCGACCTGCTCCTTCTCGTGTCCCGCCCGGTCAGCCTACTGGCTCACCCAGCGTGACCGGCCGCGCTTATAGCGCACTGTTGATCACGCGCAGTCACCCACCCCCTTGTCACCCGGCCTGTCCGGATGGGCTACTCTGGTGCGCACAAGAAAAGAGCAAGTCCGAGTGGCGGAATGGCAGACGCGCTAGCTTGAGGTGCTAGTGCCCGTAAAGGGCGTGGGGGTTCAAGTCCCCCCTCGGACACACTTTCGTGGCAGATCTGCCACATCTGGCGTACCAGTGCTTCAGTGCAATCCACCACCTGACTGCGGCATGTAGGCCGCGTCTGTGTGTCTCCTGGCGGTGGTCCTCGTGACCGGCGCCGTGATCAAGCCGGTCATCCCGGCTACTCCTTCTCCGCGCGACGGTCATGCCGCTGTCGGCATCAGGACCGCCCGTCGAACGCTGCCACTCCCCGCAATGGCGGCACCTCGCACGAGCGACGTCGTGTACGGGATGGCGGCGGTGGACTGCCGGGGCCGCGTAGCCGATCGAACGGTGCTGACGGCGCTGTCTTGGGCACCCGGCGACCGCTTGGACATCCGGGAAGCTCACGGCCTCCTTCTCGTTCGCCGCGACGACCACGGCGTGTTCGGCGTGACGAAGCAGGGGCACCTTCGGCTGCCCGCCACCGTTCGCCACCGCTGTGGCCTGGTTCCCGGCGACCGCGTCCTCCTGGTCACCGACTCCAAGCGGGGCCTGCTCATCGTCCACCCGCCCGCAGCGCTCGACGACCTCCTCGCCCATCGCCACACCGAAGTGCTGGACGGTGATCCCGCATGACGACGGCCGATTTGGACGCCGCGCGTCTGCTGCTAGCCCGAATGGGGCTGTCCCCCGAGGACCTCCTCAGTGCCCCGGCAAGTCGGCCACCCGTGCCTACCTTCCACGAGTACATCCCGATCGTCTCGGGCGCGGTCACCGACGGCACCCGCCGGGTCTACGGCTCCTACTGGAACCGCATCGACACCCACTGGGGACACCGCCGTCTCGACGATCCCACCCCATCAGAGATCAAGCAGCTGGTCGAACACGTGAAGACCAACGCCGTACCCCGCCGCAACGCCCGCGGCGGGCGCAGCGCTGGCGAACATCTCATCGCCGCCCTGCGCTGCCTGTACCGGCACGCCGAAGACGACGGCCTCATCGACCCGGCCGACAATCCGGCCACGAAGGTCGCCAAACCCCGCCGCCTGCCCTCCACCCGCCGCGCCGTCGCCGACACCCGGCTGGCCGAGATCAACCACGTCGCCGCCACCACCGGTAACGACCCCGCCCTCGACAGCCTGATCCTGCGCCTGCACACCGAAACCGCCTGCCGCCGCGGCGGCGCACTTGCCCTTCGCCCCCAAGACCTCGACCGCGACCAATGCCTCGTCTTCCTCCGCGAGAAAGGCGAAACCGTGCGCTGGCAGCCGGTGTCGCCAACCCTGATGACCCACCTCCAACAGCACGCCGACCAACGTCACGCCCCACGGGACGGACAACTCCTTCGCTACGCCGACGGCCGGCCGATCACCACCAGACGCTACGACCACCTCTGGACCCGGCTCGGCAACCACCTCCCCTGGGTCGCCACCCAGCAAATCTCCACCCACTGGCTCCGCCACACCACCCTCACCTGGGTCGAACGCAACTTCGGCTACGCCATCGCCCGCGCCTATGCCGGGCACACCGACCACAACAACGACGCCGGAACCACAACCACCTACGTCCGAGCCAGCATCCAAGAAGTCGCCGCCGCGCTGGCGACCCTCACTGGAGAGCCACACTCACTCGCCTAGAGCCACGCGCGCCGTGGCCCTTGGGCGTGAACTATGTCCGCGATACCGCGCTGACCTGCGAAAACATGACTCCTGCAGGTCAGCGCGGTTCGTTCAGGACCGTTGAGGCGCGTTCCGGCCGGTTCAGCGCACAGTCCTGCTCCCGGTTTGCTCCCCACGGTGCTCCCCGAACTAGTTCGAGCGTCGACGGGCTCTCGACGTCGACGAACCGCAGTCGAGGCGCAATAGGCCATCCGGCACGCGCCCTCGGATCTCCCGAGCTGCCCACGCCAGTACCTCGGTAGCCGCGGTCGCCAGCGTTCGGCCTGCGCAGTCAGGGGTTGATAGACACCAGGCGGAGATGGTCTCTACGCGAAGGACCGGCATTGGCCGGCCTTCCACCACTTCCCGGGCTCACTGTTCTAGCCAATCCGAAGACGTGCCGATTGAACTCGTCGTAGGTGAGCTTGAGATTGTCGACGATCGCGGTCACGCCTGAGCCGTTCGCGCGAAGGTGCGCGAGCACCTTCTCCAAGATCTGTGATGACTCGGGCAGGAGGTCGCTGCCAGGTTCGCTCCGGCGGTATCCGCGCTTGGCCAGTTCGACGCATGCGCTCCGATAACCCCACTCGGTAAGCAGACCGAGTTCGCTGAGGCGGTGGGTGAGCGCCATCGCCGACACACGCCACCTGCGACTCGCCCGGATGAGCTGATCGGGGCTGGCGTTGCGCAGGTTGTGCGCGAGGACGTCCGCTCTGGGCATCAGGAACGCGGCGGCGAACCGGTCGGCTTGACGCTCGGCTTCGCGGCCTTGTGCTCGTTCTCGGCCTTGATGCATGACCAGGTGCCCGAGTTCATGTGCCGCGTCGAAGCGCTGTCGTTCTGCGGTCTTGCCGGTGTCGATGAAGATGAACGGCTCGTTCTCGATGTACAGAGAGAACGCGTCGACGTCGCGGACTTCCTGCACCAGTGAGAACACTCGGACGCCGTGTGCTTCGAGCAGATGGACCATGTTCGGTATCGGACGCTGGTCAAGGTTCCATTGGCTTCGGACACGGAGTGCAATCGTCTCGATGTCGTGCAGAGTCGCGTCCTGCGGCAGGTTGAGCGAAGGAACATCGACCGCGGGAAGCCGGTATCGCTCGGCGATCCAGCCGGCGATCTCCCTGGCAATCTCCCCTGCCGCGAGCACGGCGTCGCGCCGGAACGCCGGGGTCTTGGTGAGTGCACGGAAACTCACAGCTGCAACCGGAATCGGGCTGACCTCCGCTTGCATGAAGAACTCGACGGGAAGGCGGAGAACCTCGGCCAGGCGGTCGAGACTCTCCGGTGTCGGGTCCTGGTGGCCCTTCTCCCAGCGGTTGATCGTCTGCGGGCTCAAGTCCGTCATACGCCCAAGCTCTGCCAGCGTCAGTCCGCGCAACTTGCGCGCCAGGATGAGACGTGACGGTGAGACGGACACGTGAGAACTCCGCTCCTCTGCACTAGATCGGTTGGACGTCGATGTCCGGCCCTGCGTCCAGATCATCGTCGGGGGTGATGATCACACTAGTATCGGCGTACGTGTACGGCAGCGGGGGCAGCGGGATCCGCTGATGATACTTCGTGATCTTGTCCTCCACCCGCTCCGCGGGCCTGGACAGTTCCGAGTAGACGACGCCGTCACGGAACGAGAACATGAACAACCACAGCGCGGGCGGCTCAGTTGACGACGGAATGTGCCGCCCTGCCCCTGTGACCTCGAACAGCGGGACCGTGCGAGGCACCTCGTCGATGAGATCGCGCAGCACCGTACGCAGACCCGTCTTGGGCGTAGGACAGGTGCCAAACAGTCCGGTGCTGTCGTCGCCGGCCCGCACCACCACGTAGAAGCCGCGCGAGGGATGCCAGGTCTTGGAAAGGCCGCCGGTCTCATCCTTGTCCCAGCCGGTCTGCTCTCGGAAGCTGATCACAGCCTCGCTCCACTGGTCCTGGCCAGGCGTCTGGGCCGGCGCCAGCGGGCTGGTCCCGTCCCTCTTACGCTGCCCGTTCTCCGCGACCCGATGCAACAGGTCCACCGTGAGATCGAGGGGCTCCAGCTGCTGTGCTGCCCAAGTCAGCCATCCATCGAGGTCGCCGGGGTCAGGCAGGGCGTGCGCATGAGTCAAGCTGCCTCCTTCACTCAAGGCGACTATAGACCAGACCTCAAATGAGGTCGCGTTTATTGCCGACCACGGCGAGTCGCCCTGAGTGGGGCGCCAGCGCGAGGCCCCGCGCCGGACACCGGAAACCGGGGTGCGAGCTGCGCCAGACCACGACAGCAGGGACATCGGGGAGGCAAACCGCCTGCGAGGTCCTGGTAATGACCGCGGCCTCGATTGGTCCCCTGCCCACGCTCGTGCCGCCCGAGGGACTCGGGGCGGCTCTCGTGTGCGGAGCCGCCCCGAGCGGGCTGGAGGTTCCCTGACTGAGTCCAACCCTGTCCGCCGGCCGATCAAGGGCCGGAGGTCCTGCCGCGTCAGGCGCCGATGCGGCCGCCGTCGGTGCGGTGCACGCTGATGACCGATGGGCGGACCAGGTGGCCGGGGCCGTCGGGCCAGGTCGAGCGCGGTTGTTCGACACTGGCGCCGTCGAGTTCGCCCGGGTGTTGCACGGCGACGAGGACACGCCGTTCTTCGATGATGGGGCCGCAGGTCTCCGCGCCGATCGGGACGGTGAGGAACTGCTTGACCTGTCCGCGGTTGGGTCCGTCGATGGCGACGCCGAAGAGGCCGTCGTTGGATTTCAGCGCGTTGCCGTCGGTGGCGATCCAGAGGTTGCCGTGCGGGTCGAAGGCGACGTTGTCGGGGCAGGAGATCGGGCTGACCTGGTCCTTGGGGAACCCGGCGAAGTAGGTGCCCGGGTCGGCCGGGTCGCCGCAGACCAGGAACAGTCGCCAGCGGAAGCTGGTTGCGGCGGCGTCGTTGCCGGACTCGATGACTTCCATGACCTGGCCGTGCCGGTTGCCGGTGCGGGGGTTGGCCTCGTCGGGGCCGGCCTTGCCTGCGGCGCCGCGGTCGGAGTTGTTGGTCAGGGCGACGTAGACGGTCCCGGTGCGGGGATGGGGTTCGACGTCCTCGGGCCGGTCCATCTTGGTCGCCCCGGCCTTGTCGGCGGCGAGCCGGGTGTAGACGTAGACCTCCTCGGCGGTCATGCCGTCGACGAAGGACCGGGTGCCGCTGGCGAGCGGGATCCACTGTCCGGTGCCGTCGAACTCGCCGTCGGAGGGCAGTTTCCCGGACCCGTCGATCTCGCCGGTGGGGCTGTCGCCGGTGAACTTGGCGACGTAGAGTGTGCCCTCGTCCAGCAGCGTGCGGTTGTGCCGCCGGGCGCTCTGGCTGTTGCCCTTCTTGAACCGGTTCTTGGAGACGTACTTGTAGAAGTAGTCGAACCGTTCGTCGTCGCCCATGTAGAGCACGACGCGACCATCGCGGGTCAGGCGCGGTTCGGCCGCCTCGTGCTTGAACCGGCCCAGCGCAGTGAGCTTGCGCGGCTTGGCGGCCGGGTCGAAGGGGTCGATCTCGACGATCCAGCCGTGCCGGTTGACCTCGTTGGGTTCCTGGGACACGTCGAACCGCTTGTCGAAGCGTTCCCATTTGCGTTCGCTGGCCAGGCCGCGCAGGCCGTAGCGCGCGAGGCGGGCCTTGGCGGTGGGGTCGGTGTTCAGGTCGGCGTTGCCGAAGTACTGGTTGAAGTTCTCCTCGCCGGAGAGCACGGTGCCCCACGGCGTCATCCCGCCGCCGCAGTTGTTCAGCGTGCCCAGGACCGTCCTGCCGGCCGGGTCCGCCGAGGTCTTCAGCAGCGCGCTGCCCGCGGCCGGGCCGGTGAACTCGATCGGCGTGGTCGCCGTGACGCGCCGGTTGAGCCGGTGCCCCCGCACCGGGGACAGGCGGCCGTTCCGGCGGTTCTCCTCGAGTGCGACCACGGACATGCCGTGCGCGGCCCAGGCGATCTCGACCTGCGCGCGGGTGGGGTTCGCCGCGTTGTATCCGGCGAACATCAGGACCTCGTCGGTGTACTCGTGGTTGGCGACCAGGATCTTGCGGTCGCGCTCTCCGGGCAGGTCCAGCAGCGCCAGGTAGTCGCAGTTGTAGCCGAACTGGCGGGCCTGCGCGGTAGCGCTCTGCCCGGCCGGGGAGAACTGCGGGGCGCCGGCCAGCACCGGGTCGCCCCAGCGGATGACCACCTCCTGCTCGTATCCCGGCGGGATGGTCACCGCGTCGGCGGTGTTGGGCGCCACCGGCTCGAAGCGCAATCCCGGCGGCACGGCGCCCGGCCCGGGCTTGCCCGCCGTGGTCGCGGCGGCGGATGCGGTGCCGGTCAGCGCGGCCGTCCCGGCGACGGCCCCGGCGGCCAGGGTCATCACCGCGCCGGCGCGCAGCATCGAGCGGCGCGACAGCGCGCCGGTGATGACGTCGCCGAGGTAGGGGTTGTCCGAGGTGTTCGGCGCCGGGTGGAAGCAGGCGTCGCCACAGCGGTAGCGGCACGTCATGGCAGCCCGGCCACCCTCGTGGGAGGCCAGCAGGGGCAACGGCACTGTTCTGTGCCCGGGTTCGGATCGGGGCGCCACGGAACCTCCAAAGCAGTCCATTCGGGAACGAGATCCACCCTGACTAGATCGGTGGATCTCGATCCAGGACGTTAGGCGGTGATCGGGCAATCCCGGCGACCAGGAGATGAACTCCAGGCGAACGCTGCCGCGCCGTCGCGTGCGGCTACGTCCGCGCCGGAGCGGTGGCGGGCCGCTGCTGCCGGGTCCAGGCTTGGGTGGCGACCTGGATCGCGTCGAAGGGACTGCCCAGCGGTGGTGTGTAGGACAGGTCGAGGTCTTCGACTTCCGCGACGGTCATGCCGTGGTAGAGCGCCGTGGCGAAGGTGTCGATGCGCTTGTGCACGGCCGAGTCGAGGTGGCCGGTCATCTGGGCGCCGAGGAGTTTGCCGGTGCGGCCATCACCGGTGATGCGCAACCGGATGGGCCGGGCGCCTGGGTAATACGCTTTGTGGTCGTCGGCGGAGAGGTCGACGGTGGCGGGCTGGAAGCCGGCGGCCGCTGCCTCGTGCTCGCGCAGCCCGGTCCGGGCGATGGCGAGGTCGAAGACCTTGAGCACCTGCGTGCCCAGCGACCCGGCGAAGGTGCGGTGGCCGCCGAGCGCGTTCTCCCCGGCGACGCGGCCCTGCTTGTGCGCGGTCGTGCCGAGCGGCAGGTAGGTGTCGCTGTCGAGGACGCGGTGGTAGGTGTGCACGCAGTCGCCGGCGGCGAAGATACCGTCCACGCTGGTGCGCATGCCGCGGTCCACCGCGAACGCCCCGCGGGCACCGAGGGCGATGCCCGCGGTCTCGGCCAGGGCGGTGTCGGGCCGGACCCCGACCACGACCAGGACCAGGTCGGTGTTGCGGTCGAAGCCGTTGCTGCCGCGCACCCGCAGGCCCGTGCCGTGGCGTTCGACGCGCTGGACCGTGGTGCCGGTGTGCACGGTGACGCCGTGGGTGTCCAGTTCCGCGGCGACCAGATCGCCCAGAGTCGTGTCTACTGTGGACAGCACCTGGGGCAGCTGCTCAACCAGGGTGACGTCGAGGCCGCGGGTGCGCAGGGCCTCCGCCATTTCCAGGCCGATGTAACCGGCGCCGACGATGACCGCCGAGGTCGCCCCGCCGTCCAGTGTGGAGGTGAGGGCGAATGTGTCGTCCATGGTGTGCAGGAGGTGCACGCCCTCGGCCGGGCCGAGGTCGGCGAGCCCGTCGATCGGCGGGCGCACGGGGACGGCGCCGGTGCCGATGACCAGCTGGTCGTAGTCGAGGCGCTCGGTGTTCCCGCGCTCCGTGCGGACCGTGACGATCCGCTCGACCGGGTCGATCGCCAGCGCCCGGGTGTCGAGCATGAGGTCGAGGCCGGCGTTGCCGAGGTCGTCGCGGGTGCGGTGGGCCAGAGTTCGCCAGTCGCCGACCTCCCCGGAGACGTGGTAGGGGATGCCGCAGATGGAGAAGTTCGGGTAGGCGTCGGCCACCACGAGCAGTGGCCGGATCGCCGGGTCGAGTTCGTGGGCGCGCAGGCCGGCGCTGATTCCGGCGTCGCTGCCGCCGATCACGAGCAGGCGGGTCACAGGTGTTCCTCCAGGAGGTCGTTGATGTCGGCGACGGCGGCGCGGGCGGTGGGGCCGACGCCGATCAGGGTGGCGGAGGCGGGGCCGGTCCAGTCGCCGTAGCCGAGCAGGTGCAGCCGGGGCTCGGCGACGGCGCGGGTGCCCGTGGTGGGGGTGTGGCCGTGCTGGGTGCGCAGCCGCAGTGGTACGAGGTGGGCGAGTGCGGGCCGGAATCCGGTGCACCAGATGACGGCGTCAGCGCTGCGGCGGGTGCCGCCCTGCCAGACCGGGCCGGTCTCGCCGAGGCGGGCGAACATCGGGAACGCGGAGAGCGCGCCGGCGTCGCGCGCGGCGCGGACCGGGGGCACGGCGACGATGTCACCGAGGCCGCCGACGCCGCCGGTGTCGGCGCGCCCGGTGTCGAGCGCCTGTTTGCGGCGGGTGGCGATGTCGAACAGGGCGCGTCCGTCGATGTCGTCGGGGAGGTAGCGCGGGGGCCGGCGGGTCACCCAGATGACCTCGGCCACGCCGGTGAGGTCGGCGGCGATCTGGGCGCCGGAGTTGCCGCCGCCGACCACGACGACCCGTTGGCCGCGGAAGGTCTCCGGCGAGGTGTAGTCGGCGGTGTGCAGTTGCTTGCCGGCGAACACGTCCCGGCCGGGCACCGCCGGGATGAAGGGGCGGTCCCAGGTGCCGGTCGCGCTGATGACCGCTCCGGCGATCCACGTTCCGGCGTCGGTGTCGACCCGCAGACCGCCCGGGTGGGGGTGCACGCCGTGCACGCGGACCGGACGGTGGACGGGCAGGTCGTAGCGCTGCTGGTAGGCGCGCAGGTAGGTCACGACGTGCTCGGCCGTCGGATAGCTCTGGCCGGGAAACGGGGGCATCGGCCATCCAGGCAGGGAGCTGTGCTGGGCCGGGGAGAACAGCCGCAGCGAGTCCCAGCCGTGGCGCCAGGCCCCGCCCGGGCCCGGCTGGCTGTCGAGGATGACGAAGCCCAGGCCGGCCCGGCGCAGGTAGTAGCCCGCCGCCGAGCCGGCCTGACCGCCGCCGATCACGACGACCTGGGTGTGGTTCACGCCGCGGTGCGCGCGGCCCAGCGTTTGCGGAGCCAGAGGCTGACGTAGACCAGTGCGACCAGCACCGGGACCTCGATGAGCGGGCCGACGACCCCGGCCAGCGCCTGCCCGGAGGTCACGCCGAACACGCCGATCGCCACCGCGATGGCGAGCTCGAAGTTGTTGCCCGCCGCGGTGAAGGCCAGGGTGGTCGTGCGGGCGTAGTTCAGGCCGATGGCCTTGCCCAGGGCGTAGGACCCGGCCCACATGACCGCGAAGTAGACCAGCAGCGGCAGGGCGATCCGGGCGACGTCCAGCGGGCGCGAGGTGATCGTGTCGCCCTGCAGGGCGAAGAGCACGACGATGGTGAACAGCAGGCCGTACAGCGCGATCGGGCCGACCTTGGGCAGGTACTTCGTCTCGTACCAGGTGCGCCCCTTGGCCTTCTCACCGAGCCGCCGGGACAGGTAACCGGCCAGCAGCGGGATGCCGAGGAAGATCAGGACGCTCTTGGCGATGGTCCAGGCGTCGACGTCGAGCGCGGCGGTGTCCAGGCCGAGCCAGCCGGGCAGGATCTCCAGGTAGAACCAGCCGAGCACGCCGAACATGATCACTTGGAACACCGAGTTGAGCGCGACGAGCACGGCCGCGGCCTCCCGGTCACCGCAGGCGAGGTCGTTCCAGATGATGACCATGGCGATGCAGCGGGCGAGGCCGACGATGATCAGTCCGGTGCGGTACTCGGGCAGGTCCGGCAGCAGCAGCCAGGCCAGCGCGAACATCAGCGCGGGCCCGATCAGCCAGTTCAGCACCAGCGAGGCCACCATGGTGCGCCGGTCGCGGGTGACGGTGTCCAGCCGGTCGTAGCGCACCTTGGCCAGCACCGGGTACATCATCAGCAGCAGGCCCAGTGCGATGGGCAGCGACACGTCGCCGACCTTGACCGCGTCCAGCACCCGCTGCAGGCCGGGGATGAACTTGCCCAGCAGCACACCGGCGATCATCGCGGCGCCGATCCAGACCGGCAGGAACCGGTCCAGGAAGGACAGCCGGTGCAGGACGGCCTCGTCGGCGGCGGGCGTCGTCTCGGTCGTCTGGCTCAACAGGGCCTCCTGGCCTCGGTCTGGTGTCGGGCACGCTCGGCGAGCGCGGCCAGGGAATCCGCGGCGCGCTGGACCGCGTCCGCGCGGAGCCGGTAGTAGGTGAACCGGCCGGCCGGTTCGGCCTCGACCAGTCCCGCCTCACGCAACTGGCGCAGGTGGTTCGAGATGTTGGTCTGCCTGGCGCCGGTGGCATCGACGAGGTGGCACGTGCACAGCGCCTCGTCGGCCAGGAGTTCCAGGATCCGGGCCCGCAACGGGTCGGCCAGCACCCGCAACGCATCAGTATCGAGTGACATCAGTCAAGAATGATACATCAGTGCCGACTGATCCGTGCTCGCGTGGTGGGCGAGCGGTCAGTCGCAGCGGGTGGGGTCCTCGTCGTCGGCACCGGGTTGGTCGCGCAGGGGGCCGCCGGGTCGCAGGAGCTGGTCCATGAGTTCCAGGGGTTCGTGCACGATGCGGTACCAGCTCCAGGTGCCCCGGCGTTCCCGGCTGAGGATGCCGGCCTTGACCAGGATCTTGAGGTGGTGCGACAGCGAGGACTGCGGCATGTCGAACTCGTCGGCGAGATCGCAGAAGCACGCCTCGCCGGTCGGCGCCTGGCGGACGAGGGAGAGCAGCTGGACCCGGACCGGGTCACCGAGCGCCTTGAACAACGCAGCCGCCGCGGCCGCGTCGTCCCCGCGGAAGGACTGCGCCTTCGACGAAGGCAGCGGCAGGCCGGCCAGCGGTACCACCCCGTTCCTGTGCTCCGTGCGCACCTCACCCACCGCCATGATGTCATCATCATCAACGGGGATGAACGTCCGGTGAACGTGGCTCGGAGCCGGGCACGGTGAACCGGTATCCCAGGCCGCGGACGACCTTGATCCACTGCGGGTCGGCCTCGTCGTCGCCGAGGCGTTTGCGCAGCCGCAGGACGTGCACCGACAGCGTGTTGCTGTGGGTCGCGGCGCCGCGATCACCCCACACCGCCTGGAGCAGCTCTTTGCGGGTGAGCACGGCGCCCACCCGTTCGGCGAAGTAGCGCAGGAGCAGGAACTCCATCGGCGGCAGCGGGACGGTCCGGCCGTCCAGCCAGAACTGCGGGACGGCCCCGTCCACCCGGAGCCGGCCCAGGTCGATGGGCAGCGGGCGCAGGTCGACCTGGTCCGGGCGGGGCGCGAACGAGCGCAGCAGCCGCAGCAGCTCCCGCGGCCGGTAGGGCCGCGGGACGACCGCGGTGGCGCCGAGCTCGGTGGCGCGGACGGCGAAGTCGCCGGATCCGGGTCCGGCGGCCGCGACGACGGGCAGGTCGGGGTCGTCGGCGCGCAGGATGGTGAGGAACTCGGCGGCGTCCAGCCGGCCGCCGCCGGGGCCCACGACCACCACGTCCGGGCAGGTCCGCCCGACCTGCAGAAGCGCCTCGGCCGGGTCCGCGCAGGCTTTGACCTCGACCGGTTGCCCGGCCAGGGCGTCCAGCAGCTCGCGGACCAGGTCGGTGTCGCGTTCGACCAGGAGCACGGCGAGGCGGCCGGCGCGCCTGCCGCCGGCCGACAGGCAGGCCCGCCGGCGGGCGTGGAACTGGGAGTTGTCCGATTCCCAGCCTTGGGTCAGCATCCCCGACATCTGCCGTCCTCAGCCGAAGCGGCCGGTGATGTAGGCCTCGGTGCGGGGGTCGTCGGGGTTGGAGAAGATCCGCTCGGTGGTGTTGAACTCGACCAGCTGCCCGATCCGGTTGCCCCGGTCGTCGACCTCGGCGGTGAAGAACGCGGTGCGCTGGGACACGCGCGCGGCCTGCTGCATGTTGTGCGTGACGATGATGATCGTGTAGGTCTGGGCCAGCTCGTCCATCAGGTCTTCGATCTTGGCGGTGGCGATCGGGTCCAGCGCCGAGCAGGGCTCGTCCATGAGGATCACCTCGGGCTGGGTGGCGATCGCGCGGGCGATGCACAGCCGTTGCTGCTGACCGCCGGACAGGCCGGCGGCGTTCTGCTTGAGCTTGTCCTTCACCTCGTCCCACAGGGCCGCCCCGCGCAGGGCGCGTTCCACGACCTCGTCCATGCTCGCCGGCTTCATCCCGGTGACCCGGGGCCCGTAGGCCACGTTGTCGTAGATCGATTTCGGGAACGGATTGGGCTTCTGGAACACCATGCCGATCCGGCGGCGCAGTTCGATCACGTCGACCGCGGAGTCGTACATGTCGACGCCGTGGTAGGACACCCGGCCGTGCACCTTCGCTCCGGGGATGAGGTCGTTCATCCGGTTCAGGCAGCGCAGCACCGTCGACTTGCCGCAGCCCGAGGGGCCGATCAGCGCGGTGATCTCCTTGCTGCCGAAGTCGAGGTCGACCTCGCCGACGGCGAGGAAATCGCCGTAGCTCACGCCGAGACCGCGGGTGGTGATCACACCGTCGGGCTCGCTGTCGGGAATCTCCGGTGCCTTGTGCTGGGAGATCTCATCGAGCAGTCTCCTGCCCTGTCCGTCGGGGTTCACGCCGGTCTGCTCCACTCGTGTTCGGGTCATGCTCGGGTCTTCCTTGTGGTCGAGGGGGTCACCAGCGTCGCTGGAACCGGTTGCGCAGCCAGATCGCCAGCCCGTTCATGGCGAGCAGGACGAGGATCAGCAGCAGGATCGTCGACCAGGCCAGGTGCTGGAACTCGATGGCGGGCAGCGACACCAGGTTGAAGATCTGCACCGGCAGCACGGTGTAGCGGTCGAAGATGCCGTCGGGGTTGACGGTGACGAAGACCGTCGCGCCGACCAGGATCAAGGGCGCGGCCTCGCCGATGGCGCGCGAGAGCGCCAGGATCGACCCGGTGGCGATGCCCGACACCGACGCGGGCAGCACCTGCCGCCAGGTGGTCTGCCACTGCGTCGCACCGAGCGCGAGCGAGGCGTCCCGGATCTCGCGGGGCACGGCGCGCAGCGCCTCCCGGGTGGTGATGATGATGACCGGCAGGATCAGCAGCGCCAGCGCCACCGAACCGGCCAGCGCGACCGCGCCGACCGACAACGGTCCGCGCACCACGAAGGCCAGGGTGAGGATGCCGTAGATCACCGTGGGCACCGCGACCAGGTTCTGGATGTTGAGCTCGATGAGCCGGTTCCACCACTTGGTGTTGTCGGCGTACTCCTCCAGGTAGATCGCCGCGGCGACGCCCAGCGGCAGCGCGAGCACGATGGTGCCGGCCATCACCCACAGCGTGCCGAAGATCGCCGACTGCACACCGGAGGTCGCCGGCCGCAGCTTCGAGGGCTGGTTGCCGATCAGGTTGCCGTCGAACCGGGCCAGCCCTTCGGAGATGATCACGACCAGCACCGTGCACAGGAACAGGCACGCGATCGCCAGGCAGGCCCACAGCAGGCCCGCGAACACCGCGGAGCGGACGTCGAACCGGCGGCGGCCGGTGAGCGTGGCGGCGCTGTCGTACTCCAGCAACGTCATCAGTAGGCCTGCCTGTACTTACGGACCAGCGCGATGCTGATCATGTTGATCACCAGTGTGATGAGGAACAGCAGCGCGCCCACCGCGAACAGCGAGTAGTACACCGGACTGCCCTGCGGGGCGTCCCCGCTGGCGACCTGCGCGATGAACCCGGTCATCGTCTGCGCGCCGACCAGCGGGTTGAGGGTGAACTGCGGCTGGTTGCCCGCGGCGATCGCCACGATCATCGTTTCCCCGACCGCCCGGGAGATGCCGAGCACGATCGCGGCGACGATGCCGGACAGCGCGGCCGGGAACACCACCCGCAGCGTGGTCTTCATCCGGTTGGCCCCCAGCGCGTAGGACCCCTCTCGCAGCGAGCCCGGCACCGCCGACATCGCGTCCTCCGACAGCGACGCGACGGTCGGCACGATCATGAAGCCCATCACCAGGCCCGGGGAGAGGTTGTTGAAGATGGCGGCGCCGACGACGTCCTGCAGCACCGGGGTCAGGATGGTCAGCGCGAACACGCCGTAGACCACGGTCGGCACGCCGGCCAGGATTTCCAGCACCGGTTTGAGCACCTTGCGGGTGCGCGGGTTGGCGTACTCCGACAGGTAGATCGCCGCACCGAGCCCGAGCGGGACCGCCACCACCAGTGCGATCAGCGTCGTGCTCGCCGTGCCCAGCACCAGCGGCAGCACGCCCCAGTTCTTGTCGTCCCACGCGGCCTTGTCACCGAACCCGGCCGTCCAGCTCGTGCCGGTCAGGAACTCGCCGAACCCGACGTGGCTGAAGAAGGTGACCAGTGGGGCCAGCAACGCGACCGCGATCCCGGCCGTCACCGCCACCGACACCAGCGCCGAGCCGGCCAGCCCCGCCAGGATGAGCCGTTCCCCGATTCGGCTCCGCTTGCGGCGAAGGTCGACCGGGCGGCCGCCCGAAGGCGGGCTCCCCGCACCCGGGGAGCCCGCCGTGACCGGTCCAGCGACCATCAGGCGCCGGCCTTGGTCTTGAGTGCCTGCAGCTCGGACTGCGCTGTGGTCACCTGCGCCTGCGTCAGCGGGATGAACTTGGCCGCCTGGACGATCTCGGTGTTCTTCTCCAGGTAGAACTCGGCGAACTTGAGCACCTGCGGCTTCTTCAGCCCGGCGTCGGAGACGTAGATGAACAGCGGGCGCGACAGCGGCTTGTAGGTCCCGTCCTGCGCGGTCTGCACCGACGGTGCGACGCACCCGTTGCCACCGTCGACCTTGACGGCCTTGACCTTGTCGGCGTTGGCCTCCAGGTAGGAGAAGCCGAAGTAGCCCAGCGCCCCCTTGGTCGCCGACACGCCCTGCACCGTGACGTTGTCGTCCTCGGTCGGGTTGTAATCGGTGCGGCTGTCACCTTCCTTGCCGTTGATCGCCTCGGTGAAGTAGTCGAAGGTGCCCGAGTCCGAACCGGCGCCGAACAGCTGCAGCGGCTCGTTCGGGAACGAGGGGTCCACCTCGTTCCAGTTCTTGACCGTCGAGCCCGGCTCCCAGATCTTCTTCAGCTGATCCACGGTCAGGCATTCGGCCCACGTGTTGTCCTTGTTGATCACCACACTCAAGGCGTCGTTGGCGACCAGCAGCTCACTGAAGGCGATGTTCTTCGCCGCGCATTCCGCCTTCTCCGAGTCCTTGATCGGACGGGAGGCGTCGGAGATGTCGGTCTCGCCCGCGCAGAACTTCTTGAAGCCCCCACCGGTGCCGGAGGTCCCGACGGTGACGTTGGTGTCCGGGTTCTCGCCCATGAACAGCTCGGCCGCGGCCGAGGACAACGGCTCCACCGTGCTCGATCCGTCGATCACGACCGGCCCGGACACCGCCTCGCCCGTGGCCGCGCCGTCGTCTCCGCTGCCACCGCACGCGGCCAGGGTGAGCCCGGCTGCCATCACGACGGCCGCAGCCCGTGCCCGCTTGAACTGGCGGATGGTCACTTGGTGTGCCTCCTGCTAAGGGTCCCCGGCACACGCGCCGGGAGGATCCGTCCGCCCCGCGGTCGCGAGGCCCCTGCATCGAATAATTTCGTTCTAAACGAAGGGTGAACGAAGAGTGAAGGCGGGGCCTCGAATCGAAAAATGTCGTTCCAGCGGTCTCGCGCTAGGTGTATCCGGTCAGGACGTTGGTAGCGGCGTGTCTGGCTGAGTAAAGGAGAACCTCCGGTTGGGATGTGGCTTGTCTAAGGCCCACTCCGATCCGGAGGTTCTCGTGTTCCACGGTAGTGCCCGGCTGACGGTTCACGGTCGGCGACTGATCGTTCAACGCCACCCGGCCGGCTGGAAACAGGCCCACATCGCCGAAGCGATGGGCGTGTCCCGCAAGTGTGTGAAGACCTGGATCGACCGCTACGCCGCCGAAGGCGAGTCTGGCCTGGTCACCCGCTCCTCACGCCCACACACGAGCCCCAACCGCACGCCCGACGAGGTCGAGCAGCGGGTGTTAGACCTACGTCACCGCGAACGCCGCGGACAGGACTGGATCGGCCTCGAGCTCGGACTCCCGCCCCGCACCGTGTCGCGGATCCTGCGCCGCCACGAGGTGCCCTACCTGGCCGAGTGCGACCCGATCACCGGCGACGTCATTCGCGCCTCCCGCGCAACCGGCGTCCGTTACGAACGCGAACGACCGGGCGAGCTGGTCCACATGGACGTCAAGAAGCTCGGCAAGATCCCCGACGGCGGTGGCTGGCGTGTCCACGGCCGCAGTGAACAGGTCCGTGCTCGCGGCATCGGCTACGACTACGTCCACTCACTCGTCGACGACCACTCCCGCCTGGCCTACTCCGAGATCCTGCCCGACGAGAAGGGCTCGACCTGCGCGGCGTTCCTACTGCGTGCCGCCGCCTACTTCGCCGATCACGGGATCTCCCGTATCGAGCGCGTGATCACCGACAACCACCTCAGCTACCGACGATCACGCGACATGGCCGCCGCGGTCGCAGCACTCGGCGCAACACACAAGTTCATCCGGCCCCACTGCCCCTGGCAGAACGGGAAAGTCGAGCGCCTCAACCGCACCCTCCAGGCCGAGTGGGCCTACCGGCACGCCTTCACCAGCAACGAGGCACGAGCAGCAGCACTTGCAGCCTGGATCGAGCACTACAACACTGAACGCCGCCACAGCGCACTCGGAGGACGACCGCCCATCAGCCGGCTACCAACCTAACGGCCGGATACAGCTAGGCGTCGAGCGAGACCCGGGGCAGCAGGAGCGCGCGCGCCTCGTCCAGGCGATCCGGCAGCAGTTCGTACCAGACCCACGTGCCGCGGCGTTCTCCACGCACGAGGCCGGCCCGGCTCAGGATGCCCAGATGATGGCTCACAGTGGACTGTGACAGCGCGGTGCGCTTGGCCAGGTCGCAGACGCAGACCTGCTCGCCGCCCGCCAGGAGCGTCAGCAGGTGCAGGCGCGCGGGGCTCGACAGCGCCTTGAACACCGCGGCGACATCGCCCGCCGCGGCCTCGGACATCGCGGCGAC
The DNA here is from genome assembly GCF_023376025.1 of Amycolatopsis thermalba. NCBI lineage: Bacteria > Bacillati > Actinomycetota > Actinomycetes > Pseudonocardiales > Pseudonocardiaceae > Amycolatopsis > Amycolatopsis thermalba. The sequence continues at coordinate 4,020,017 of NZ_CP091196.1, read as the reverse complement.
AGCATCGGGCACGCAGCGCTCGCCGCCGCGCCCGCGACGGTGGTCGTTCACCAGATCGAGGCTGGCGAGCTTCGTCATGAGGTAAAGGCTAGGTCATGGATTGACCAATGTCGATCCAAGGGTTGACAGCGATCTCGCTGCCCTGCTGTGCTTGTTTCGACAAAACTCGATCCAGGATGGATCGTACCCGGAGGGGCACCACCATGACGCGCGCCAGCGGCCTACCCCAGCATGATCTGCACGTTCAACTCGACCGGATCGTCGAGGAACTGTCCGACACCTTCCACGGCGTCTTCAGCCCGGAGACGGTCCGCCGCTACGTCGACGAGACCCACACCCTCCTCCGCGCCCAGGCCAGCGTGACGACCCACCTGGCGACCCTGACGGCGCGTTTCGCCAAGGAGCGCCTCACCGACCACGGTCACACGCTCGGTCTCGCGCGGGTCGCCGTGCCGCAGGTGCTGTTCATCTGCGTGCACAACATCGGCCGGTCCCAGATGGCGGCGGCCCTGCTCGACCACCACGCCTCCGGCAAGGTCGCGGTGCGCTCGGCCGGGTCGCAGCCGCGAGACCACATCCCCCGGCAGATCGTCGATGCGCTGGCCGAACTCGGGGTGCCGCTGACCTGCGCCTATCCGAAGCCGCTGACCGACGAGGTCGTGCGCGCCGCCGACATCGTGGTGACCATGGGCTGCGGGGACGCCTGCCCGGTGTATCCGGGTAAGCGGTACCTCGACTGGCAGATCGACGACCCGGTCGGCAAACCGATCGAAGAGATCCGGCCCATCCGGGACGAGATCGACCGGCGCGTCCGCGACCTGCTCCCGGAACTGCTCGGCGAAGCCTGAGCCGCAGCCGATGCCCGGACAGTTCCTCGGAACGCTCGCCGGCGTCATGGCGGCGCTCGCGTTGTTCACCTTCGGCTTGCTCAAGCTCGCCGACCTGTGGAGGTCGCGGGCCCGCGCCTGGGAACAGGCAGCGGTCGCGGCGGGCTGGGCCTGCCTGGCTTTCGGCGTCACGCTCGTCATCTCGACCGCGTACTACGCCGTGTCCTCCTGAGCGGAACCGGTCACCGGATGTTCACCTGGATCGGGCATTATCGAACCAAGCACCTCTGCCGATCCTCAAGGAGCATCCGGTGACCGACATTCCCGAGGTCCTGTTCGTCTGCGTGCACAACGCCGGCCGGTCCCAGATGGCCGCCGCGCTGCTGCAGCACTACGCCCTGGGCCGCGTCGCCGTGCGTTCCGCCGGTTCGGAACCGGGCGAGAAGGTCAACCCGGCGGCCGCGCAGGCACTGGCCGAGTGGGGCCTGGACATCACCGCCGAGGTGCCCAGCAAGCTCACCACCGAGGACGTCGAAGCCTCCGACGTGGTCATCACCATGGGCTGCGGCGACACCTGCCCGGTCTTCCCCGGCAAGCGCTACCTGGACTGGCAGCTCGACGACCCGGCCGGCAAGCCCGTCGAGGAGGTCCGCCCGGTCCGCGACGACATCGACCGCCGCGTGCGCGCCCTGCTGGCCGAACTGCTCGACAGGTAAGAGCCCGTCAGCTCTCGGCCGGCGCGAGCGCGGCCGAGAGCTGCGCCATCGCCGCGGGCACGGCGCGGTAGTAGATCCAGGTGCCGCGCCGCTCGCCCGTGATCAAACCCGCTTCCCGCAGCACCTTCAAGTGATGCGAGATCGTCGGGCCGGTCAGCTCGAACCCCTCGGTCAGATCGCACACGCACGCCTCCCCCTCGGCGTGCGAGGCGATCAGCGACAACAGCCGTAACCGGACCGGGTCGGCCACCGCCTTGAACCCGCGCGCCAGCGCCTCCGCCTGCTCCGCCGACAGCGGCGTCTGGCTCATCGGCGGGCAACAGGCCACGAGGTGGTTCAGCAACAGCTCCTGGTTCGACACCTCGCTATTTTGACGGTGATCGATTCAGTGAGGCAAGGTTGTCTCGATCGCACCCCCACTGCTCGTCACCGCCATACTCACAATGTGAGCCTTGACGACGCGCGGCGTACCCGGGGGAGCGTCGGCATGAGCCGTACGATCGAGATCGCCGTCGAACACGCGTCGGCCGGCTGCTCCATCCTGCGCATGGCCGGTGAACTCGACCGGTCGACGGTCCCCGCGTTGATCGACCAAGGCATGGCCCTGCTCGACACCGGACACCACTACCTGGTCCTCGACCTGTCCCGGGTCACGTTCTGCGATTCCTCGGGTGCCGACGTCTTCCTCGTACTCGGCCGCACCGCCGAGGAGAGGGGTGGGAGCCTGGTGCTCGCGGGGTTCGGGGGCCTGATTCAGCGACTACTCGAACGCGCCGGGCTGATCGGCGTCCTGCCCACCACGATCACCGTCCGCGACGCCGTCGCCCGCTTCGACTCGGCAGCCGCCGAGGGCGCCGGTTTCTGACCTCGCCGTCCTACCCTCGGCGCTTGAGCAGCCGCCGGGCGAGGTGAGCGGCGTCGCGGCCGACGCCGCGGATGGTGGCCGAGGAGAAGCTGCGCTGCCATTCCAGCCCGACGAACCCGAGCCCGGGGTGGGTGGTGGACAGGCCGTGGTGCTGCTTGGGCATCCCGGCCGGGTCGAGGGCGCCGAGCTTGTCCAGGTAGGACAGTCCGGGGCGGAACCCGGTCGCCAGGAGGATGGTGTCGACCCGTTCGCGGGTGCCGTCGGGCCAGGTCACGGTGTCGCCGTCGATGGCGGTGAACATCCGGCGCTGGTCTGGTGCGCCGGCGTCGATCGCGGCGCGGTAGCCGCCCGCGTCCTGGACGGGCATGCCCGGTTTGGTGCGCAGCCAGGGGCCGATGGGCAGGGCGTCGAATCCGGTGACGGTGAGCCAGAAGTGCACGTCCCGCCCGAGCGGTTTCCGGGGGGCGTAGCGGATCGGGTGGCGGGTGGCGAGGGTGACGCGGGCGTGCGGCGCGAGGTCGACGGCGATCTGGACGGCGGAGTTGGCCGCGCCCACCACCACGATGCGCTGCCCGGCGAAGGGGCTGGGCTCGCGGTAGTCGCTGGAGTGCAGGACGGTGCCGGTGAACCGGTCGAGCCCGGGTAACGCGGGCCGATACGGGGAGGTGAAGGCGCCGGTGGCGGCGATGACCGTCGGCGCGGAGAATTCTTAACCCGCCTCGGTCGACACCAGAAACTCGCCGTCGGGCCGGGTCACGGCGGTGACCCGGTGGCCGGTGCGGATGTCGGCCTGCAGGGCCGCGGCGTAGCGGCGGAGGTAGTCGATCACCTCGTCGCGGTGCGGATAGTGGTCCGGGTCGCCGGGGAACGCCATCCCGGGAAGCGAGCTGTAGCGAGCCGGGGAGAACAGGTGCAGGCTGTCGTAGTAGTGCGGCCACGATCCGACCGGCTCGTCGCCGGCCTCCAGCAGGACCGGCTCCAGCCCGCGGGCTTTGAGGACGCGGACGGACGCGAGACCGGCTTGACCGCCGCCGATCACAATGGCATCAGGCATGACAAAGAAACCCTTTCAATACGACGAGTTCAGAAGATCGGCTACCGGGGGACGCTGACCAGGGAGGCCACCACTGCCGCGACGGCGACCAGGGCCAGCACGAGGAAGGTGTGCGAGTAGCCGCCAAGCCCGTCGGCGATTGCGGCGCCCGCCCACGGCGCGAGCGACATCGTGATCGTCAGCGGCGCCGACAACAACCCGGTGAGGCGTCCATAGTGGACCGCTCCCCAGCGGTCGGTGATGGCCGTGGCCTGCAAGAGGGTGAACACACCACGAGCCATGCTCGCGACCACCGCGGCGATAACGAGTGCGGGCGCGGTGGTCAGCAGACCCAGCACACCGGTCGTGGCCGCCACCGCGGTGAGGATGATCGCGGTGCGGACCCGGACGCTGGTGTGCCGGGTGAAGGTGGTGTAGCCGAGGCGGCCCAGCACCTGCCCGGCCCCGCCGAGACCGAGCGCGACCGCGGCGGCACCGGGACTCAGCCCACGTTCGGTGAGCAACGGCACCAGGTTGATCACCACCGCGAACGCGGCGAACGCCGACAAGCTCAAGGCCACCACCAGCGCCACGAACGCACGGCTCCGCGCGATACGTCCGGGATCGGCGTGCGCGGGGCCCTCGTGCGGCTCGGGATCGGGCCAGTGCCCCCGCAACCCCCACGCGTGGCCCGGAATGGTGATCACCGCCAGGATGGCGGCGAGGACGAGGTAGGTCTGCCGCCAGTCCAGGTGGGAGGCCAGCGCGGCGGTCAGCGGGGCGAACACCGTCGACGCGAGGCCGGCCGCCAGGGTGAGCACGGTCAGCGCGCCTACCCGGCGCGGCCCGTACCAGCGGGTCAGCGCGGCGAATGCCGGCGGGTACAGCGTCGCGCCCATCGCCACCCCGGCGAGCAGCCACGCCGCGATGAACCAGGCGAGGTTCTGCGCAGTTGCGATCGCCACCACCGCGGGCACCGCGAGGATCGAGCCACCGGTCATCAGCCACCGCGGCCCGTACCGGTCCAGCCACCGCCCCACCGGAATGCCGGCAAGGGCCGCGACCAGCTGCCCCGCGGAGAAACCGGCCGTGATCCACGTCGGTGACCACCCGGTGGCCTTCGCGATGTCGGTGGCCAGCACGGGGAAGGCGTAGTACAGCACGCCCCAGCTGGTGATCTCGGTGACGCACAAGGTCACCATGACGCGGCGCAGCCCGGCCTTCGACAGCGAGCCGGGCTGCGCGCAGGCATCAACCGTCACCGGTCCGTCGAGGGGGCGGACAGCGAGATCAGCTCCGGGTCGGCCGAACCACCGCAGCACCCGCCCGAAGAGGCGTCCGCAGCGGGCTCGTCGAACAAGCCGGCCCCGCCGCAGACGCCGGTCTCGGCCAGGACCAGCTCCACCCGCCCAGCGGCCTCGTGGTCCCCGGCCAGTGCGGCGGCGATGGAGCGGACCTGCTCGTAGCCGGTCATGGCGAGGAACGTGGGGGCGCGGCCGTAGCTCTTCATCCCGGCCAGGTACACGTTCGGCTCCGGGTGCGCGAGTTCCTTCGCGCCGTGCGGGTAGACGGTGCCGCACGAGTGCACGTTCGGGTCGATCAGCGGCGCGAGCGCGACCGGCGCCTGCAGCGTGGCGTCCAGCTCCAGCCGCAGCTCCGACAGCCAGGACAACTCCGGGCGGAAGCCGGTCACCACCACGACCTCGTCCACCGCCTCGACGGTGCGCCCGTCGCCCGAGCGCAGCACCAGGCGGCCCTGCTCGTCGCGCGCCACGGCCTCGGTGCGGAACCCGGACACGACCTGCACCAGCCCGGCGTCCACGGCCTCCTTGGCCCGCAGCCCGAGCGCGCCGCGGGCGGGCAGCTGGTCGGCCTCGCCGCCGCCGAAGGTGGCGCCCACCGAGCCGCGGCGCAGGATCCAGCTCACCCGCGTCCCCTCCACGGCGGTGAGCGCGACCAGCGCCGTCAACGCGGAGTGCCCGCTGCCCGCGACCGCGACGTGCCTGCCGGCGAACCGTTCCCGGACCACCGGGTCGCCGAGGTCGGGCACCCGGTAGGTGATCCGGTCCGCCGCCGCCCGCTCGCCCAGCGCCGAGAGACCGTCGCCACCCAGTGGGTTCGGGTTGGTCCACGTGCCCGAGGCGTCGATCACGGCCCGCGCGGTGATCAGCTCCTCGCGGCCGTCGGCGTGCCGGACGTGCACCGTCAGCGGCTCGGTGTCCCGCCCGTGGTCGACCACGCGGTCCCGGCCACGGCGCGCGACACCCACCACCTCGGTGCCGAACCGGACGCGCTCACCGAAGGCGGCGGCCAACGGGGCGAGGTAACACGCCACCCACTCCTGCCCCGTCGGGTAGTCCTCGGCCGCGGGGCGTTCCCACCCGGTGGCCTCCAGCAGCCGGCCTGCCGCCGGGTCCACCAGCTCCGACCACTGGGAGAACAACCGCACGTGGTTCCACTGCGCCACCGACGCCCCCGCCCGCGACCCGCGCTCCAGCACCACCGGCTCCAAACCCCGCTCCAGCACCTCGGCGGCCGCCGCGAGCCCGATCGGCCCAGCCCCCACCACCACGACGGGCAGCTCACTCATCCCGGCTCCTTCCATCGATCCAGCTCGATTGACTTGGCCTCAGACTGTATCGACTGTCATCGATCGAGGCAACCATCGATTGGAATCGATACACTCGGGGACATGACCACGACTGCCGCGCCCCAGGCCCAGGTCCTGCCCGACGGGGAAGCCGCCACCTACGCCGACTGGTTCGCCTGCCTGGCCGAGCCCACCCGGGTGCGGCTGCTGCACGCCGTGGCCACCGCACCCCGCGGCATCACCGTCGGCGCCCTGACCGGCCTGCTCGGCATCAGCCAGTCCACCTGCTCACACCACGTGCGCAAACTCGCCGACGTCGGGTTCGTGCAGGTCCGCAAGGAAGGCACCGCCACCATCGTCACCGTCAACGCGGCCTGCTGCGCCGGCCTCCCGCACGCCGCCGACGCCGTGATGGGCCTGCTCGCGCCGCGTCCCTGCTGCCCCGAAGACGTCCCCGCCGACGTCACCGTGCGGGCCTTGCGCGACGAGGACTGGGCCGCCGTCCGCCGCATCTACGGCGAAGGCATGGGCACCGGGCTCGCCACCTTCGAGACCACCGTCCCCAGCCGCGCCACCCTCGACGCGACATGGCTCCCGGACCAGCGGTGGGTCGCCGAACTCGACGGCGAAGTGGTCGGCTGGGCGGCCGCCACCCCGGTGTCCACTCGCGACTGCTACGCCGGCGTCGCCGAAACCTCGATCTACGTCGCCGACGGCCACCGCGGCCGCGGCATCGGCAAAGCCCTCATCCGCCAGCAAGTCATCGCACTCGACGAAGCCGGCTACTGGACCCTGCAAACCTCCATCTTCACCGAAAACCGCGCCAGCCTCGCCCTGCACCACTCCGCCGGCTACCGCACCATCGGCATCCGCGAACGCATCGCCCAACGCAACGGCACCTGGCACGACACCGTCCTCCTCGAACGCCGCAACAACATCAACTGATGAACTGGATGTCCACCAGGACAGGCAAACGCTGCGTGGCGAGGTTAACGATCGCGCCTGGCATGCTCCCCGCTCGGGATGCCATGATTTCGCGGGCCGCTGCGCAGCGCACGTCCAGCAGCGGCGTTGACAGTGAGCGACACAAGCGGCCGAGATCATGGGAATCGCCAGCGCGCACGGCGTGGCGGCCACCGAGCATCACCAGAGCCCGCTCAGCCGACACCGCCGGGTCCCGAACAGCGCACTGCGGCCGACAATCAGCACGGCGAGGATCATGTCCTCGGGGACCCGTGCGCTGTGCGATGCAGTCAGCAAGATGCTGGCACAGTTGCCAAAAGCCCTACGTACGCCCGCATACCTTCCAGTCAGCTCGTGGTCACCGCCGACGGCACCATCCGGCGAGTCCTGCCACCTGCTCCGTGCAACTCTCCCAAGCAGGGCAACCCAGTGCGTCCGAGCCGCGGAGTTGGAAGCGCACTGACTTGCTCGGGCACCGGGACAACAGGGACTGTTTCAAGATCGGTGTTTCTGGCCCGACACGCCGGGCTGAGGTCCGGCGGGATGGGCACTGTGAGTGATGACATCTGGGGCTGTGACTCCACGTAAGAGTGAGAAGCGGTTGTCGCCGGAGCAGGCCGCTGCGGTGGCGATGGTGGCCGAGGCCCGGCAGCGGGGGCTGGAGCTGACCGGCCCGAACGGGCTGTTGAAGCTGTTCACCAAGAACGTGTTGGAAACCGCGCTGAATGAGGAGATGACCGAGCACCTCGGACATGAGAAGCATCGTGCCGAGCCGGGGCGTGATTCGGCGAATGTGCGTAACGGGACCCGGAAGAAGACGGTGCTCTCGGACGCGGCCGGCGAGGTGGAGATCGAGGTTCCGCGGGATCGGGAATCCACGTTCGAGCCGCAGATTGTGAAGAAGCGGCAACGTCGGCTCACCGATGTGGACGAGATCGTGCTGTCCCTGTATGCGAAGGGGATGACCACCGGTGAAATCTCGGCGCATTTCGCCGAGATCTACGGCGCCTCGGTGAGCAAGGAAACGATCTCCCGCATCACCGACAAGGTCGTGGCGGAGATGCAGGACTGGGCCAGCCGTCCGCTCGACGTCGTCTACGCCGCGGTGTTCATCGACGCGATCGTGGTCAAGGTCCGCGACAGCCAGGTGGCCAACCGGCCTTTCTACGCCGCCATCGGTGTCACCGTGGACGGCCGTAAGGACGTGCTCGGCCTGTGGCCGGGCAGCGGCGGCGAGGGCGCCAAGTTCTGGATGAGCGTCCTGGTCGATCTGAAAAACCGCGGCGTGAAGGACGTGTTCTTCCTCGTCTGCGACGGTTTGAAAGGCTTGCCCGAGGTGGTGGAACAAGTCTGGCCGGCCGCGATCGTGCAAACCTGCATCATCCACCTCATCCGCAATTCGTTCCGGCTCACCTCGCGGAAATACACCGACGCGCTCAAACGGGACCTCAAAGCCATGTACGAGGCCCCCAACGCGACAGCGGCGGAAGTGGCGTTGCAGGAACTGGACGACAAATGGTCTGCGCAGTATCCGGCGCTGGTCCGACTGTGGCGCAACGCCTGGGCCGAGTTCGTGCCGTTCCTCGATTACGACGTCGAGATCCGAAAAATGATCTGCTCGACCAACGCGATCGAATCGCTCAACGCCCGCTACCGGCGGGCGGTGCGAGCCCGCGGCCACCTCCCAACCGAGCAGGCCGCCCTGAAGTGCCTGTACCTTGTGACCCGCAGCCTGGACCCCACCGGCACAGGCCGCGCCCGATGGACGATGCGCTGGAAACCCGTACTCAACGCCTTCGCCATCACCTTCGGTGACCGCTGGCCGGCCGCCGAAACCTACTAACCGAACCGCCAGAAACACCGATCACGGGATAGACCCGGACAACAGGCCCACTCCCCCGGCGGAGTGCGAGTAGAGCCACAATTTCAAACTCGCGCCAGTGTCGATGCCCCGCACCAGGGTGGCCCGGGGGGCGACCGGAACGGCAGCAAGCGCGTGCGGGTGGCGGGTTGAGTCGCGCTCAGGAGGCCGTGAGGGTAAGGCTGTCGGGGATGGCGTTGAAGGCTTCGTCGACGCGGTCGATGAGGGTGCCGATATCACCACCACGGGGGTTGCGTTCGCCGCGGAGGCCGCGGATCCAGTTCTTGGCGCCGCACCGCCAGGCGCTAAGGGCGAATTCGCCGAGGAGCCGGAGCCGGACGTCGTCGCGGCTGTCGATGCCGAGTTTGGCTTCGAGGACGTCGACGAGAGTTTCCTGGGTCTGCATGGACAGCAGGACGCTGTGATCGCGCAGCGCGGGTGTCCGGGCCGCGAGCCCACGGGTGGGCAGGAACCACCGGGCCCAGTCATCGCCGAGGTCAGCCAGGACGGCGGTGAGTGCTTCGCGGAGCGCGGCGAGGACCGGCCCCTGAAGGTCGCGGGTCCGGACTTCCTCGACGTAGACCTTCCAGAGGTCGAGTTCGGCGGCGAGCGCGACGTCCTCCTTGGACGTGTAGTTGGCGTAGAAGGTGCGCTTGGAAACTTCCGCCTGCGCGACCAGGTCGTCCACGGTGACCGCGTCGAAGCCGTTGTCCAGGAACAGCCGCAGCGCGGTCTCGGCCAGTGTCTTCCGGGTGCGCAACTTCTTGCGCTCGCGCAGCGGCAAGGTGCGGTCGTTCTGTGTGGTCATCGCTGGTCAGCCTAGCTGAGCACACCTGAGGCGCAAACCCTACTGGTTCTTTTATGCAACTCGGTCTACTCTGCAACTGAGTTGCTTTTGTCGGGGAGGTGAGCTGATGACGACGCCCGCGCCGGCCGTACGGAACCCAGCAGCGCTGGTGGTGTTGCTCTTCGGGTCGACGTTGGGGGTGATGGCCGGGTCGACGATCGTGCCGGTGCTGGAGGTGATCCGCAGCGACCTCGGCGTGAGCGGTACGGCCGCGGGCCTGATCATCACGGCGCACGGTTTGGCGATCGCGGTCTCCAGCCCGCTGGTGGGCTGGCTGATCGACCGTCTCGGCGTGCGCCCGGTCCTGGCCGGCGGGTTGGTTCTCTACGGGCTCGCCGGAGGCGCGGGGCTGTTCATCACCTCCTATCCCGTGTTGATCGCGAGCCGCCTGGTGTTCGGGGTTGGTGCGGCGACGGTGTTCAGCGGCACCACGGTCGCGCTGCTGGGGCTTTACCGCGGCGCCCTGCGGGATCGGGTGATGGGCTGGCGCTCCGCCACCACCAGTCTGGGCGGGCTGGCCTGGCCGTTGCTGGCCGGCGCGGTCGGCGGCATCTCCTGGCACGCCGCGTTCGCGGTCTACCTGGTCGGCATTCCGCTGGGCCTCGCGACCATGGTGGCACTGCCGAACTCCCACCCGAAGCCCGCCGAACGCGGGCCGCATGGCGGGATGCTCGCGCTGCTACGCGCTCGCCCGGCGTTGCTCGGGTTGTACGCGCTCATGGTCACAACCGCCCTGCTGATGTATGCACTGGCGGTGTTCCTGCCGCAGCGCCTGGCGCAGGTCGGCGTCACCGAGCCATTCCTGGTGTCGATGTTCACCGTCGGTTCGTCCGCTGCGATGAGCGTGGTCGGGCTGGTGTACGCGCGCACCCGTGCCCGGCTGGGTTATGACGTCCTGTTGCGGGTGTCGGCGGCGTTGTGGGTGGGCACGTTCGTCATCCTCGGGGTCACGGATGCCCCGGCTGTGATCGCAGTGGCGCCCGTGCTGTTCGGACTGGGCAACGGGCTGGCGTTTCCCGCGCTGACCGTGCTCGTCGGGGAGGCGGCACCGCCGGAGCTGAGGGGACAGACGGTCGCGCTGTCGGCGACGGGTTCGTTCGCCGGCCAGTTCCTCTCGCCGCTGTTGTTGGGGCCGTTGATCGGCGCGACCACGATCACCACCGGGTTCCTCGCCGCGGCGTGCCTGGCCGGCCTCGTGTTGCTGCTCTTGCTGGCGACGAGGGTGCCGGCGAACGACTCGAGTTCGGCAAAGGTATAGGTCTTAGCAGTGCCGTGACCGCATGCGATCAACGGAAGGACAACGAGAACGACTCCCCCACTTGCCCAGGAAAATCCCGGCGATGAGCAGGACGTCTCCGCGATCACGGAAATCTCGGCCGAATTGATGGCCGCGTTCGCAGAGCACGACGCCGTGAAGTTCGGGCCCGGTTCACCGCGGACATCGTCTTCACCGCAGTCAACGGTGTATGCTTCACCAGCTGGGAAGACATCCACGCCTACCACAAGGAACGGCTGTACCACCACGCCGAGGGCATCCGCACGTGGTACGAGATCGACCGCATCACCTTCCCCGCGCCGGGCGTTGCGATCGCGTTCGTCCGGCAGCCGGTGACCACCGAGCACGGCGCGCGCACGAACGTCGGAACCTGGGTCTTGTCCAAAAAGGATGAACAATGGTGGATCTGCGCCATCCAGAACACCGCCGTCGCCCAGAACTGAGGGTGAAAGCCTCGGGTCAGGCCTCGCGTGACGGGGGCGCCGGTGGCGGCGTGCGCACCATGGCGCCGGCCACGGTGACGGCCAGTGGAAGCGCGGTCATGACGAGCAGGATGGGCCGGTAGGTGGTGGCGTGGTCGCGGCCGAGCGCGAGGAGCAGGGGCCCGAAGGCGGAGGCGCCGACGGTGACCGAGTGCACGACTCCGCGGATCGCCCCGAGGTGGCGCAGTCCGAAGCAGCGGGGGAAGGCGACCGCTTCCAGGGTGCGGATGCCGTTGCCGCAGGCGCCCAGTGCCAGGCCGTAGAGCACGGCGGTGAATCCCGGCGTGAGCCAGCCGGCACCGGCGGTGGCCAACGCGAGAGTGGCCATCGTGGTGATGATCAGAAGGCGGTCGGAGAAGCGGTCGGCGAGCCAGCCCAGACCGAAGGTGGCGATGAGGCCGGCGATGGTCTGAGGCAGGAAGGTCGCGGCGGCTTCGGTGGCGGTGAGGCCGCGTTCGCCGAGCAGGGACTGCTGGTGGAAGTTCAGCCCGGTGGCGACCAGCGCGCAGGTCCCGACACCGGCGGTGACGACCCAGAACATCCCGGTGCGCATCGCCTGTGCGAGTGTCCAGTCCACCGGCGGCAGGGAGCTGCCGGGCGCGGTTTCAGCTTCATCATCGGGCGTGCGCGCGGGTGGCCGGCGCGGCAGCAACAGGAGCGCGGCGGGAACGACGAGCAACCACACCGCCACGCCTTCGGCGATCCAGACGTGGCGCCAGCCCCAGTCCGAGACCAGCCGTTCCAGCAGCATCGGCGTGAGCGAGATCCCGGCGGTACCGATCGCCGAGGCGACGCCGATGGCGAAGCCGCGGCGGCGGTGGACGTAGATCGCGACGGTGGTGGTGGCGACCAGGTTCAGAGCGCCCTGACCGCCGACCCGGATGCCGATGAACGCGGCGGTCAGCCCGGTGATCTCGCTCGCCGCGGTCGACGCGATGAGAATGGCACCGAAACACAGCGCGATGCCGGCCATGATGCGGCTGGGGCCGAAGCGGTCGATCAGGCGGCCGAGGAAGGGCATGACGAACGCCCCGGACAGCGACCCGATCAGGTACGCGGTCGACACCGCGGAGCGGGACACACCGAGGTCGTGGATGATCGGATCGACGAACACCGACACCGCCGCGGTTTGCCCGGGAGCGGTGAGCGCCAGTGCAACCGACGCCGCCGCGATCACCCGTGGCAGGTGCGCACGTCCCGTTGCGCCGGAAGCCAGGGGTGGTCTCGGGGCAGTTGCGCCGGAAGACAAGGTCGAAAATCCTTTCCGTGTGTCGGGGCACGGCGGCTGGGCGGGTCGGCGTGCCCGAGCCGCGATGCGCCCCGCCACGGAGGCGCGAATCTCGGTCAGGTGAGCATGTATGTCGCGGGACGGGCCAGGCGATCGATCCGCCTGAGTGGACGGCGACTGCACACCCGGCGAGCGGGGCGTCCGAAGGACAAGATCGCGCACAGGGTCGATGCGAGCCCAGTACTGTGATCAGTTTATCGCGACCAGGAGGTAGTGGCGCGGGGGTCGTGATGGAGGTCTCGCCGCCGCGTCGCGCCATCCGGACGATCGTCAGCGACGTCGATACTGTCACGTGAGGGTATCGTTGGCGGCGTCAGCGCCGGGTGGACGGTGCGTTGGCGTGACGAGCCTGCAGGAAGGACCCGGGCGTGGGCGAGCAGATGCAGATCGGTGAGGTGGCCGAGCGCACCGGGCTGTCCCTGCGCACGATCCGCTACTACGAGGAAGTCGGGCTGGTCGTGCCCAGCGCCCGCAGCCAGGGCGGGTTCCGGCTCTACACCGAGCCCGACATCGACCGGTTGCAGCTGATCAAGCGGATGAAGCCACTGGGGTTCCAGCTGGAGGAGATGCGCGATCTGCTGGCCATCCTCGACCCGACGCCGGACGGCCCGGAGATCGCCGACCCGGCCGCGCGGCTGGCGGAGTTCAGCGAAACCGCCACGAAGGCGTGCGAGGACCTGCGCGCGAAACTGGTCATCGCCGAGGAGTTCGCATCGCTGCTGCGCACGCACATCACGGCCGCGCGCCGTCAGCACCCCACCGGTGTGCAGCCGCGACGCTGACCCGCCGCCCCTGGGGCCACCCGCTCAGCCGCCCTCGGCGACCAAGGATTCGAGCACCAGTCCGGGATGGGCGCGCAGCAGGATCCGCAGGTCCATCTCTTCGGCGAACAGAGCCAGTTCGGCGCCGTCCAGGCGGGTGAGAACCTCGCTGCGGCGCCCGGCGTCGACGATGGACCGCTGAGCGGGATCGGCGAGTCGCCGGACGGCGTGGTACGGCAACGGTTCCAGCCGGATGGGCGAGGTGAACTCGGTCGCCATCCGGTGTGCGGCGACCTCGAACTGCATCGGCCCGACCGCGGCGAGCACCGGCGCGGCGTCCCCGCGCCGGTCCGAGCGCAGCACCTGGACCACGCCTTCCGCGCCGAGTTGTTCGACACCCTTGCGGAACTGTTTCGCGCGGCCGAGATCGGCGGGCCGGGCGACCGCGAAGTGCGCGGGCGCGAAACTGGGCAGCCCGGGAAACCGCACCGGCGGCTTGCCGGTGTAGAGGGTGTCGCCCACGCGCAGGGCGGTGGCGTTCACCAGGCCGATGACGTCGCCGGGGAAGGCGGTGTCGAGCGTGGACCGTTGCTGCCCGAACACCTGCTGGACGTACTTGGTGGCGAACGGCTTCCCGGTGGAGGCGTTGGTGACGACCATCCCCCGTTCGAACACGCCGGAGCACACCCGGGCGAACGCCACCTGGTCGCGGTGCGCCGGGTCCATGCCGGTCTGCACCTTGAACACGAACGCCGAGAACGGGGAATCCAGGGCTCGCGTCGCACCGTCGGTGTCGGTACGCGGGGTGGGCCGGGGTGCGAGTTCGACCAGCAGGTCGAGCAGGTGGCGGACGCCGAAGTTGCGGACCGCCGCGCCGAACAGCACCGGGGTCGCCGTGGCGTCGAAGAACCGGGCCACCTCGAACTCGCCGCCGGACGCCCGCAGCAGTTCGGCCTCCTCCACCGCCTGGGCCCACTCGTCCCCGAGATCGGCGGCGGCCTGCTGGGGGGTGAGACGCTCCTCGGGGGCGACAGTCGCCCCGCCCGCGGTGTGCTGGTAGCGGATGAAGTCGCCGCTGGGGACGTCGAGTACGCCACGCAAGTGGCCGGCAACCCCGACCGGCCAGGTCAACGGCATCGGCTGCAGTCCGATCCGCTGGGTCAGTTCGTCGCACAGCTCCAGCGCTTCCCGCCCGGGCCGGTCCCACTTGTTGATGAAGGTGATCACCGGGATACCCCGGTAACGGCAGACGTCGAACAGTTTCAGCGTCTGCGGCTCCAGCCCCTTGGCTGCGTCCAGCAGCATGACCGCGGAGTCCACCGCGGACAGGACCCGGTAGGTGTCCTCGGAGAAGTCCGCGTGGCCAGGGGTGTCCAGCAGGTTGATCACCGTGTCGCCGTAGGCGAACTGCAAGGCGGCGGACGTGATGGAGATTCCGCGCGTGCGCTCCATCTCCATCCAGTCCGAAGTCACCCCGCGCCGCCCCGCCTTGCCGTGCACCGCACCCGCCTCGGAGATGACGTGCGCATGCAGCGCCAGCGCCTCGGTGAGCGTGGACTTGCCCGCGTCGGGATGGCTGATGACCGCGAAGGTCCGGCGACGCCCGGCTTCGGCGAGAATCTCCACCCGCTGGACCTGGGTTGTACTGCTTGCCGTCACACGCAACTCCTGCCGGCCGGTACCGGCCCGATCGCTCCACTGACTGACAGCCCTAAGTCTACCCTCACGTGAGGGTACAGTAGGATCGGGTCTGCTCATGACGGGAGCATTCGCCGGTGGGGTGATTCGTCACCCCACCGGTTCCCGCGCTGCGGACTCACGTCTGCACGCCGGGCCAGAACACCTGGTGGAACCGGTCCCGCTGGGGCACGCACAGGTACTCCCCGGAGGGGAACGTCTGCGCGTGGCCGTCGAGCGTGCCACCGGCGGCCCGCTCGATCCGGATGGTCACCGGCTCAGGGACCAAGTGCCGATCCCAGCCCCGCCAGCCCATCAGTACTCCCTCATCGTGCGGATGCACCAGGACGTCCTCGGCCCGCTCCCACTGCCCGGTGCCGCAACGGAAAGCCAGTTCGCCACGCAGGGCCCAGCGCTCGGCCGCGTGGTCGTACCAGTCGTGCGACGACGAGAGGGCGACTGCCGGGGCAGGGTGCAGAACCAGGCTCGCCGGGCTGGCCAGCGTGCCGGCCGTCGCCGGGGCGAGCACGCCGCACCGCCAGAAGGCCGCGCATCGCCGAGCGGCTGCCGTCAGGGACTCGTGTCCGGGGACCACCACCCGAATGTCGGCGGCGACCGGGATCTGCCCGAAGCCCGGTATGACAGGCAGCTCGAGCAGTGACCAGCCGCGGACGTCCGCACCGGCGCGCACGGCATTCCGGATCTGGCGGCTGTCGTGGTCGAAGTCGCGGACGACGGCGACGCGTCCCGTACCGATGTTCTCCGGCCACAGGCGATGCTCAGCCTCCGCGCCCAGGAGATAGGACACCGTGCGCCTGAGGGAGCGCAGCCGTACCTGGCGACTGCGGCCGGCGTCGAACCAGGCGCTGTGCAGCCGGATGGTCATCGGAAACCGGCCCGGGAGCGGCCCTCCGCGGGCGAACTCGATGGCTCGGGTCCGCGTCCTACCGGTGTGCCGAATCCTCGCCGGCGCGGTCGTGAACACCGGCGGCCGATCAACCGAGCCACGGGCCGCCGAAGCGGCAGGACGACCAGGAGCGTGACGACCCCACCGAGCGCCAAGCCCGCAGCCACGTCGTGCGGGTAGTGCACACCGACGACCACACGCGACAACGCGGCCAGAACTGCGACGGGAACCACCCAGAAGACCGCTGCACGGCAGACGAGAACCACGGCGACCCCCGCGGCGCCGGCGACCACCGAGTGATTGCCGGGAAACGACCAATCGCCGGGCGGCGGACACCCGACGATCGTCGCCTGGATGAGCGCGGCACACGGTCGCTGCTCGCGCACCACGGAGTTGAGGGCTTCACCGACCAGGTAGGCCACCGCAACGCCTGCGGGACCGAGCACGGCAACGGCGAGTGCTCGCGGGTCGCCGCGGCGGGTCCGCCACCACACACCCAGCATGCCGACCGCGAACACGATCACCACCGCGTCCGTTGCGATCGCGGCGAACTGACGCAGCCAGTCGGGCATGTCCAGGGCGAACCCGGTGATTGCGCGGTACCACAGCACGCTGATGGCCGGCACGTCCAGTCCGGCGAACCTACCCGGGCCGCTCAACCGTCGACCTTCGTCGTCGCGGCGGTCAAGCGCGTCCGGCACTCATGCAGGGTCGCCAGGAAGTCGTGCGCGGCGTCCAGGCGGGCGCGCAGTTCGTCACACCGGTGGTCAGCGGTGCGGCTGAAGTCCCGCAGCACATCGAGCCGTTCCTCCTCGGTGGCCTGCCCCGCCGGAGCATCAGTCGCGTCCGGTATGAGCAAGGACAGCAGGTCACGCATCTCATCGAGCCGGAAACCGAGCACCTTCATCTGCCGGATGAGGCGCAGGCGCCGAAGATCCGCTGCGGTGTAGAGCCGGAACCCACCCCGGCTGCGGGTGTCCGGCCGGACGAGCCCGACCTCCTCGTAATGCCGGATCGTGCGCAAGGACAGCCCGCAGCGCTCGGCCACCTCGCCGATCTGCATGTGTCCGCTCACGTCAACCTCGTTCCGTAACCACGGTTCACCGGCGCCACCGGGTGTGACAGTGGCGACGGTCGGCACGTCGCGCCGGGGGGAGGGGTGAGCGCGACCGCGGCCACTGTCGGGGGCAGTGGAAACGAAGGTGCCGACCGTCTCCGCGACTCTACTCTAACGTGAGGGTACTGTGCATGGCGTGGCCAACATCAAGAGATCATCGCCGCCACAGAGCACGAACGCCGCGACGAGGTGGTGCAACTGCTGAACCGGCCCCCTCGCGCACGTTCGGACACGTCTGCGACCTGTGAGCCTTCGTGCCCGATGTCCCGCTCGACGACTGAGACCCCTTTTGACAGAGCCAACGAAGCCGGGTTTCATACTCTCACGTAACGTGAGAGTATGAACTCTCCAGCCCGGTCCGCGATGACCCGCCCGCCCTCACTTCCCGACGATGCACTACGCATCGTCGCCTTGGGCGGACTGGGCGAGATCGGCCGGAACATGACCGTGTTCGAGCATCAGGGCGCCCTGCTGGTCGTCGACTGCGGGGTCCTCTTCCCCGAGGAGCACCAGCCCGGGGTGGACGTGATCCTGCCGGACTGGACCGCGTTCCGTGACCGGCTCTCCGACATCACGGCGATCGTGCTCACGCACGGGCACGAAGATCACCTCGGTGCGGTGCCGTACCTGCTGGCCGAGCGGCCCGACGTCCCGGTCATCGGTTCCCGGCTGACCTTGAGCTTTCTGTCCGCCAAGCTCGCCGAGCACCGCATCACCCCGACCTTGATCGAAGTCCGGGAAGGAGAACGGCTCGACCGCGGTCCCTTCGCACTGGAATTCCTCGCGGTCAACCACTCCATCCCGGACGGTCTCGCCGTCGCTGTGCGCACCCGGGCCGGCCTGGTGCTGCACACCGGCGACTTCAAGATGGACCAGTTTCCGCTGGACGAGCGCATCACCGACCTGCGCGGCTTCGCCCGCCTCGGCGAGGAGGGCGTCGATTTGTTCCTGGTGGACTCCACCAACGCCGACGTCCCCGGGTTCACCACCTCCGAGCGGGAACTGACTCCGGCTATCGAGGCCGTGTTCCGCACCGCGCCGCGCCGGGTGATCGTCTCCAGTTTCGCCAGCCATGTGCACCGCATCCAGCAGGTCCTCGACGCCGCTCACGCTCACGGCCGGAAGGTGGCCTTCGTCGGCCGGTCCATGGTCCGCAACATGGGTCTGGCGCTGCAGCTGGGCTACCTCACCGCACCGGACGGTCTGATCGTCGACGCGCGGGCGCTGGATCGCCTGCCGGACGACAAGGTGACCCTGGTCTGCACCGGATCGCAGGGCGAGCCGATGGCCGCGCTTGCCCGCATGGCCACGGGCCGTCACGACATCGACGTCGGTGACGGGGACACCGTACTGCTGGCCAGTTCCCTCATCCCCGGCAACGAGAACGCCATCTACCGGATCATCAACGGACTGACCGCACGCGGTGCGAACGTCGTGCACAAAGGCAACGCCAAGGTGCACGTGTCCGGGCACGCCAGCGCCGGCGAACTGGTCTACTGCTACAACATCGTCCAGCCGTCCAACGTCGTGCCGGTCCACGGTGAAGCGCGACACCTCAAGGCGAACGCCGATCTGGCGGTCAGCACCGGTGTCGCGCGTGATCGTGTTCTCATCGCAGGCAATGGCGAAGTCGTCGATCTGCACGACGGGCGCGCCACGATCACCGGCACCGTCCCGGTGCGCGAAATCTACGTCGACGGCCACACCGTCGGCGTGCTGACGGAGGATTCCCTGGCCGAACGGCGCGCCCTCGCCCAGGACGGCGTGCTGACCGTGATCGCGCTCATCGATCCCGACACCGGCTTGCTCGCCGAGACGCCCGGCTTCATCGCCCGCGGGTTCGCACCCGACGAGTCGGCGTTCGACTCCCTGGCCCCGGTTCTGGAGAAGGCCCTCGCCGGTGCGGCCGAACGCGCCGTCACCGCCACCGACGAGCTCGAACGCCGGATCGTGCGGGCCACGGAATCCTGGGCACGCAAGACGCTGCACCGCCGGCCGGTCGTCATCCCCGTCCTGATCGACGCCTGAGCCGGCGGACGCCTCGTCCAGGCGACCCACGTTCACGGTGGGCTGTGGGCATCACAGCGGCCGGGTGGGCCGGGGTCAGGATTGCCGCGGCTCCGTCGCGATGTAGATGGTGGCGGTTGCCTGCCTGTCCTGCAACGGGTTGGCGAACGTGACGACCTCGGCCCGCGCCTGCGCGAATGCCGAGTCCAGGGCCGAAAGGAATTCGTCGTCGGGCGGGTCGTTCGACCACAGGCCGAAGACGCCACCGGGACGGAGGTGCCCGGCCAGGCGCTGCGCTCCCGCCGGTTCGTAGAACTCCCGATGGCTGGGATGCAGCACGTGACGCGGAGAGTGGTCGATGTCCACCGCGATGGCGTGGAACCGCCGCCCAGGCGCGGCCGGGTCGAGTCCGTCCGGCGACCGGAGCATCGCGAAGAGGTCGCCGTGCACGAGCCGGCACCGCCGATCCGACGTCAACGCCGGCTCGGTCGGTATCAACCCGTTCTCGTGCCACTCGGCCACCACGCCCAGGGCCTCCACCACCGACAGCGACCGCACCCGCGGGTCGGCCAGCACCGCCTGCGCGGTGTAGCCGAGACCGAGGCCACCGACCACGACATCCACGTTCGCGCCGGGTGCTTCAGCCAGCACCCGGCGAGCCAGCTCCGTTTCGGCGACGGTGAACAGGCTCGACATCAGGAACTCGTCGTCGAGCTTGATCTCCAGCACCTCCCGCGCCACCGTCGCGTCCCAGCGCCGGCGCAGAACGAGCTCGCCCAAGGGGGTCGAACGCCAGTCGAGCTCCTCGAAACGCCTGCTCATCGAAACCCCTCAGGTCCATCGCCGCGAACATCCACACAGTAGGCCCTACCGTCACGTGAGAGTAGGTTAAGGGTCATGGACGTGGCGGTGGCCGGGGCGCAGCCAGAGACCATGGGCGACCGGCTCGATCCGCTCAACGGGGGCTGGTGAACGTCTTTCGCGCCCTGCTGCGCGGCGCCGATCCCTCCGCGGGGAGTCTCAGCCCGCTGGCCTCGGACACCGGAGACCTGTCGTCATGGTCAGCGGCTCCGACCGGGGCAGTCCCGCGACCCGCGCCGGTGTGGTCGTGCTCGACGGCCCGTCCGCCCGTGCATCGACCGGCCGGGTGAGCCTCGTCTTGGCCACCCACCACACCGTCGTCGCGGCCGCGCAACACCTCGCCGTGCGCTGCCACGCACCGATCGTGTCTCCGGACCGCCGGTATGTTTCGCCGGGTTCCCTGCACTTGTGGTTGCGGCCGGAACTCGCATTGATCCTGACCGGCCCGGACGCGCGACAGGAGGTCGTCCTGCGCGGCCTGCAGCTACGCGACGTCGCAGACACCGAGCACCCGGTCCTGGTCGACGTGTTCGCTCGCCCCTCGGGTAGCGGTGTGCTGCTCGGGGTGACTGACGGCGAGGGCGCGACGGTCGAACTCTGCGGCGGACCGCGAGTCGTCCGGGCGCCGGCGCCCACTGCGGCGGTCCTGGACGGCATCACCCGGACCGTGGCACCGGGGACGTACCGCATCGACCTGGCCCACCCGCCGCTGTACCGGCTCCACGCCGAGCCGGTGGCCCGACCCGAGACCGGCTGCACCCCATGCCCATCGCCGCCCAGCCCATCACCCGCGACCGAACGCGCGGACTACTCCTGGGGCTCGGACTCGGGACGCCTTCGGCGCCCCGGTCCAGGGCCGTGACAGCGCCGGCCCCGTAGGCCTCGTCGCCGAGGAGCCGGCACCCACCGCGCTCGCCCACACCGCCGACATCGAACTCGTTCCCGTCCTCGCCGGACACCGCGACACCGCGGTGCTGAGCGAGGACCTGCTCGCCCGCGAAACTCGCCCAGGCCTGGCGGGCCGAGTCCTGGCGCGGTCACGGCCCCGGCACACCGAAGGTTTTCGGGCTGATCAACGCCGGTGTCCCCTGGTTTGCGGCCACTCGTGCCTTTCACCACGGGGCCGGATCAACCGGCAACGGCGCCGCCATGCGGGTCGCGCCGGTCGCACTGGCCGGCACGAGCCTGCACCACACCGCCGAACTCGCCCGGCGCAGCGCCGCGGTCACCCACGCCCACGAACACGGACAACATGCCAGGCCGCCGCGGCCTACCTGGCCCTGCGCAGCGACCCGGCACGCCCCTGGCGTGCCGGCATTCCTGCAGGACCTCGCGCAGGTGGTGCGCTCCGGCGCCTCCGCCCTGCCCCGGGTGGCTGCGGCGGTTGACCGTGGCCGGACGACTCCAGGTCCTGGCCGACCGCCTCAGCTGAGCCGGTCCGGTTCACCGGGCACGTCAGGGGATACCGGCGCCTGCCATATCAGAGGCGGTCACTGCGCATCGCAGTCGAACGACAGGTCCGGCAGTTCCGACAGCAGATCCATCAGTGACTCGAACCGCCTGTCCGGAAGCCGGTTCAGCGCGGCGAACACCGCGGGCCGCGCCCGGCCGGCCGGCCGGCGCAGCATTGAGCAAGTCCGGCACGCCCGGTCGGTCCGCGACGAAAGCGTCTTCCACGTGGACACAGAATTCCGGCACCGTGACCGGCGCTGTCGGCGAGCCGGCCACGCCTTCGGTGCTCATCTCCCACTTCCCGTCGGCTGGTTCCGTCGGCTGATCGACACGGCCCGCTGGCGTGTCCCGCCTGCCGGGTCAGCTCATCCCCGCGGCTGCCGGGGGATCGCGGAGAGGCCCCCGTCGGGCTTCGCGA
The DNA here is from genome assembly GCF_023376025.1 of Amycolatopsis thermalba. NCBI lineage: Bacteria > Bacillati > Actinomycetota > Actinomycetes > Pseudonocardiales > Pseudonocardiaceae > Amycolatopsis > Amycolatopsis thermalba. The sequence continues at coordinate 3,998,069 of NZ_CP091196.1, read as the reverse complement.
ACTCCAGGAAGCGCGAGACAGGTCCGGTGTGGGTGAGGTGGAGCTCGTGCATGGCCCTGGTGCAGGCGATGTAGAGCATGCTCTTGTCCATCTCGTTGGCGTAGTTCTCCTCGTCCACCTGCGGGACGATCACCGTGTCGAACTCCAGTCCCTTGGCGATGTGTGCCGAGGTGATGACGATGCCACCGGCGAACGCTGTGCTGTCGTAGTCGAGCAGGGCCAGTTCGGCACCGGCTTGCGACAGGGCGTGGTGGAGTGTCTTCGCCTGGGCGACGGTTTTGCAGATGATGCCGAGGGAGCGGTGGTCGCTGTGACTGTGCTGCCTGACCAGGGCCAGGATCTGCGCCTCCTGGTCCTGCTGGTTCGCGCAGGCGATGACCTGGGGTGGTCGTCCGTGCCGCTCGATCGGGACGAGCTTGTCGTTGCGGGAGATGCGCTGGGCGAAGTCGGTGATCTCGGTCGTGGAGCGGTAGCTCTTGCACAGCTCCAGGCAGTCGGCCTCGGGGAAGATGCTGCGGATCGTCGACAGCGACGAGGAGCTGAACGGGTTCACCGACTGGTTCCTATCACCCAGGATCGTCATCTTGCAGGAGAACAGCTCGCGCACCACGGCGTACTGGATGGGCGCGTAGTCCTGCATCTCGTCGACCAGCAGGTGACGGATGTGGCGGTAGCTCTCCTGCCGGGCCGTCTTGATCATCGTGTAGACCAGCGGGAACACGTCGGCGTACTCGATCTTCTTCCGGCCGAGTGGCTTGAACAATCGCCGACGGTCCGGGTGGGCCGCGTAGAACGCCTTGTAGAGCGCGAAGGCGTCCTTGTCGGCGAACATGGCGCGGACCTGCTTGCGGACGCTGCCGGTGTCGGCAGCGGTCCACTTGGCACCGCGGTCTGTCACCTGCTGTTTGAGCAGGTGCACGGCGCGGCCGGCCACGCCGTCGAGCCGTGTGAAGATCGGAAGGTCGCGTAGTTCGGCGAAGGTGTCCGCGACCCAGTCGACGGAGAGGCGGTGGCGCTTCTGTTCGATCTCCGCCGGGGTGAACCCCTCCCGGGTCCGGGAAGAGATCCACTCGTCGAGGCGGGTGACGAACTCGGGCATCGCCTTGTAGCGCATGCGCTCCGCCGCCGCCTCGTCGACCCGGTCGAGGAGGTCGACGACCTGTTCGCTGAAGGTCTCGTAGCCGGTGACCTTCGCGAGAAACCTGCCGGCGATCTTGTCGAAGTCGATCTCGGCGATCTGCTCCTCACCCAGCTCGGGAAGCACGTTGGCGATGTAGTCACCGAACACCTTGTTGGGAGAGAGGATCATCACGTTGTCCGAGGAGAGGGTGTCCTTGAAGCGGTAGAGCAGGAACGCCACCCGGTGCAGGGCGATCGACGTCTTTCCGGAGCCCGCCACCCCTTGCAGGATCAGCACCTGCGCGGTCTCGTTGCGGATCACCGCGTTCTGTTCCCGCTGGATGGTCGCGACGATGTTGCGCATCTTGTCGTCGGCGGACCGGCTCAGCTCCCGCTGCAGGACGTCGTCGCCGATGCTCAGCGAGCTGTCGAACATGTACTCCAGGTGCCCGCCGGAGATCTTGTACTGGCGCTTGCCGGTGATCGCGCCGCGCACAGTGCCCTCGGGCGCCTCGAAGTGCGCCTCCCCCGCCTCGAAGTCGTAGTAGAGGCCGGCCACGGGTGCCCGCCAGTCGTGAATCACGATCTCCTGGGACTCGGGATCCGAGAGGCTGTGCACGCCGATGTAGTGGGCGCCGGCGTCCCGTTCGGCGTGACGGCGGAAGTCGACGCGCGCGAAGTAGGGAGACTCCAGCAGACGCTCGATGCGTTTCCTCGTCCGCATCGCGTGTTCGCCGAGGGTGACGGACAGGTTCACCGACTCGCGAAAGTTCGCCTTCTCGGCGAAGTCCATGTCACGCAGGTTGTCCCACATGTACCGCTTGTGCTCGTCCACGGTGCTGACCGACTTGTCGATCGACGCGTTCAGCCGCTCCAGCTCCGTGGTCAGCAGACGCACCGCCTCGGCCAGATACCGGCGCTCCTGCTCCTCGTCGCGTGACTGCACGTCCGTCAATGCCGTCTCCGGGTCGGTCGCCCACACAAAACCTACTGTCACGTTAGAGTAGAGTACCAGGGCCGGGCAGCGAGAGGCGAGCGCGACGTGGGTGCGTGATTCCGCCCTCATTTGAACTTGGGCGCCGCGACAGGCGTCGATCTCTCGTCTAACGTGAGGTGAGAGTTGCCGACGACGGTGGCGATCGCGTCACCGGACCGCCGGGGTCACCGAAGCCCCCGACTCCGTTATCGAGCCGAGGAGCTTCCCGTGCCTACCGAGCAGGTGCCGTGACCCAGTCGAGCTAGTCCGCGTCCGTCAATGAAGTCTTCCGGACCGGCGACGGTATCCGCGCCAGTCCCCCGGCAGTTTCTTCACGCCGCGCCACAGTGGTGCGGGAATGTTTTCGCGCCCGACGGGCGCCCGAGCATGTCAGGTTGTTTTCTCTTGTCGAATCTCTTGTCGCCGATCCCTGCGCGTATGCGTGGCGTTCGCCCGTCGTGGTTGTCGCCCAAGGTCGCCCGCATCGAGGTACTGGGCGGGCTGGTGGTGGCGCTGGCGTTGATCCCGGAGGCGATCTCGTTCTCCATCATCGCCGGGGTCGATCCCAGCGTGGGCCTGTTCGCGTCGTTCACCATGGCCGTGGTCATCTCGGTCGTCGGCGGGCGCGCGGCGATGATCTCCGCCGCCACCGGAGCCGTCGCTCTGGTGGTCGCCCCGCTCGCCCGGGAACACGGCCTGGGCTACCTGATCGCCGCGGTCATCCTCGGCGGGCTGTTCCAGATCGTGCTCGGCTCGCTCGGCGTGGCCCGGCTGATGCGGTTCGTCCCGCGCAGCGTCATGGTCGGCTTCGTCAACGCGCTGGCCATCCTGATCTTCCTCGCGCAGGTCCCCGAGCTGATCGACGTGCCGTGGCCGGTGTACCCGCTGTTCGCCGGCGGGCTCGCAGTCATGATCCTGTTCCCCAAGCTCACCAAGGTGATCCCCGCGCCCCTGGTGTCCATCGTGGCCCTCACCGTGCTGACCGTGGCCGCCGGAATCGCCGTCCCCACGGTCGGCGACAAGGGCGCCCTGCCCTCCTCGCTGCCGGTCCCGGGCCTGCCTGACGTGCCGTTCAGTGTCGACACGCTCAGCACCATCGCCCCCTACGCGCTGGCGTTCGCGCTGGTCGCGCTGATGGAGTCGCTGATGACCGCGAAGCTGGTCGACGACATCACCGACACCCACTCCAACAAGACCCGCGAGGCGATCGGGCAGGGCATCGCCAACGTCGTCACCGGCTTCTTCGGCGGCATGGGCGGCTGCGCAATGATCGGCCAGACCATGATCAACGTCAAGACCGCCGGCGCCCGCACCCGGCTGTCCACGTTCCTGGCCGGGGTCTTCCTGATGGTCCTGTGCCTGGCCTTCGGCCCGGTCGTCTCCCAGATCCCGATGGCCGCGCTGGTCGCGGTGATGGTCCTGGTCGCCGTCGGCACCTTCGACTGGCACTCGATCGCCCCGGCCACCCTCAAACGCATGCCCATCGGCGAGATCACCGTCATGGTCGTCACCGTCGCCGTCGTCGTGGCCACCGACAACCTCGCCATCGGCGTGGTCATCGGCTCGATCACCGCGATGGTCATCTTCGCCCGCCGGGTCGCCCACCTCGTCGAGGTCACCGCGGCCACCGATCCCGACGGCACCCAGGTCGTCTACGCCGTCACCGGCGAGCTGTTCTTCGCCTCCAGCAACGACCTCGTCTACCAGTTCGACTACACGGGCGACCCGGACACCGTGATCATCGACCTCACGGACGCCCACATCTGGGACGCCTCCACCGTCGCCGCCCTCGACGCCATCACCACCAAGTACGCCTCCCGCGGCAAGACCGTGGAGATCGTCGGTTTGAACAAGCACAGCGCCCGCATGCACGGCAAGCTCTCCGGGGAACTCACCGGCAGCCACTGACAGCGGTGGGATCACGCCGCCGGTGTTGCCAACATCGGTGGCGTGACTGCCGGGTCGGCTTTGAGTCGTGAGCGAGATGGGTTCCCGGCAGCTCCTTGATCGCATGGCGGGCCCGCGGCCCGCCATTCCTCCTGACACGAACCAGCGCATCGTCAACGGAGGAAGGAGTGCACACGCATGACCGACGTGCGTTTCGACCACACGATCATCGCCGCCAAGGACAAGTACGAGTCCGCGCGGTTCTTCACCGATATCTTCGGTCTTCCCGAGCCGCAGGAATCAGGGTTCTTCCTGGCCGTGTACCTGTCCGACGGCCGGGTGCTCGACTTCGCCGAGCCGCCCATCGACTTCCCCGGCCAGCACTACGCGTTTCAGGTCGACGACGACACCTTCGACCGGATCATGGACCGCATCCACGCGCGGGGTGTCACGTACTGGGCCGGTCCGCGCATGCTGCAGCCGGGTGAGATCAACACCAACCACGGCGGGCGGGGCGTCTACTTCGACGACCCGTCCGGTCACCACCTGGAAGCGCTTTCCGCCCGCTACGAGGGCCACCCCAGCCTCACCTGAGGGCCCGTGGGCTGCGCCGGGGCCCCTCCCCGCGCGGCCCGCACCCCCGGAACACTGCATCACCGCGCTGGGGACGATTTCGGTCGGTGCCCGCGAGGCGCGGTGCGTGCCGGTTCCGGATCGGCCCGGAACAGCCGGTCGAGGTGACGGCACAGCACGGCTTCGGCTCCCCCGACCGTGCGTTGTCCGATCAGGACACTGGTGCCGAGGCCGTGGTTGAGCGCCAGCAGGTGCGCCACCTCGGTGGCGACATCCGCACCCGGCACCAGCTGACCGTCCGACGCGGCGCGCGCCAACGCCTCGGTGAGTTGTCGTTCGAGGTCGTTCACCCCGGCGACGAACGGTTCCCCGGCGAGTTCGGGGTCGGTCATCGCCAGTACCGCGTACGACGTGCCGACCAAGTGGAACACGCGACTCCGCTCGTCGGTGGGCAGGGCTTCGGCGAGGAACGCCTCGATGAACTCGCGCGGCGACACCGGGTCCGGCAGATCGGACAGGCGTTGCGCCCACCGCTGGTGGCTTTGCCGCTCCAGATGCCGCAGCGCCCCCAGCATCAGCTGAGCCTTGGTCTCGAAGTAGTACTGCACCAGCCGCAGCGAGATCCCCGCCTCGGTCGCGACCGCCCGCATCGTCACCGCATGCAGACCGTCCCGCCCGGCGACCCGCACCAAGGCCTCCGCGATCTGGGCACGGCGCTCGGCATGGTCCACCGTCCTCGGCACTCGGCACCTCCCCGCCCCGCTTTTGGTACAACTGTATAGGGTACAGGCGTATCAGATAAGGGTTCGCTGGAGGTGACCGGTTGGGGACACGGGAGGCGCCGGATCGCGATCCGGCAGCCGGAATGCCGAGCGGACGACACCCAGGGGGCCGGCAGCGGGCCGTGCTGGCGCTGGCCTGTGCGGCGCAGTTCATGGTGGTGCTCGACATTTCGGTCGTCAACGTCGCGCTGCCGTCGATCCAGCGAGCACTGGGGTTCGACGACTCGGGCCTGCAATGGGTGATCAACGCCTACGCGTTGACCTTCGCCGGCTTCCTTCTGCTCGGCGGCCGGTTCGCGGATCTGTTCGGCCGGAAGCGGGTCTTCGTCCTCGGGCTGGTCCTGTTCTCCGGCGCCAGCCTGGCCGGCGGGCTGGCGAACTCCGCACCCCTGCTCATCGTCGCGCGCGCTGTGCAGGGCGTGGGCGCGGCGGTCCTCGCCCCGGCCACCCTCACGGTGCTCACCACGACCTTCGCCGAAGGTGCCGCGCGGGCGCGAGCCCTGGCCATCTGGACCGCCGTCGGAATAGCCGGCGGCACGGCAGGCAACCTGATCGGCGGAGTACTCACCGAATTCCTGTCCTGGCGCTCGATTCTGCTGATCAACGTCCCGATCGGCGCCATCGCCATCCTCCTGACCGCCCGCTCGCTGACCCCGGACGACGAAGCCGGGCGACGGGGCCGTCTCGACGTCGCGGGCGCGATGCTGGCCACCGGCGGACTCGCGGCGCTGACTTACGGCATCGCCCATGCCAACGACGACGGCTGGGCCGCACCGTCCACGATCACCGCCCTCACCGGTGGCGCCGCCGCCGTGGCGTTGTTCATCGTGGTCGAGGCCCGCTTCGCCCGTGCGCCGTTGATCCCGCTACGCCTGTTCCGATCGCGCGCGATCTCGGCGGGCAACGTGGCCATGGTGCTGGCCGGTGCCTGCCTGAACCCGATGTGGTACTTCCTGACCCTGTACATGCAAACGACCCTGCACTACAGCCCCGTGCAGACCGGCCTGGGCTTCCTCCCGCACACGCTCGTCGCGATCGTCATCGGCGTGCGCGTCACACCCTGGCTGATGCGCCGCCTCGACAACCGGGCGCTCATCGTCGCCGGAGCAGTGATCGCCGCAGCCGGGTTTTGGTGGCAGAGCCGGAGCACCGCCGACAGCGGCTATCTGTCCGGAATCCTCGGACCGGCGATCGTGTTCTCGACCGGCAGCGCGCTGCTCAACACCCCGATCACCACCACCGTCACCTCCGGCATCGACGCCAAGGACGCCGGCGCCGCCTCCGGACTGATGAACACCACCAAACAGTTCGGCGGCGCCCTCGGCCTCGCCGTACTGGTCACCATCACCGGCAACCACCTCGACACCCCGCCCGCACCCGCCGCGGCCTACGGACGCGCATTCCTGACCATCGCGGCGATCCTGGTGGCCGTCGCCGTGGTCGCGCTCACCCTCCCCGACAGCGGACGACCAGGGCCGCCAGCAAGCCGAGAACCGAGGACGCCGCGACATGACCTCGGCCACGCACAAGATCACGAGCACCCGCCGCATCCCGGCGGGCGACAGCGACGCATTCTCCGCCGGCACCAGGGACGGTCGAGGGCGCAGCAGCGTGGTCAGCTCCGGCTCGTCGAACAGCCCGGACTCGGTCAGCTGCCCCCGCTCCGCCCTGGCGTGATCACCGGCTAGGACGAAGGCATGGCCACTGGGATCGCGACGTTCGAGACCACCATCCCCCAACCGGGCCGAGCTGGACGCAAAATGGTTGATACGACAGCAGCAGTGTGTGATCTTGGTGGGCGTGTCGTGATCATGGGGGCGGCCACGGCGTGATCAAACTTCAAGGTGTGTTGGATCTCGAAGAAGACGCGGTGGCCGCGTCGTGGACCGTAGTTGATGATCGTCTCGCCCGCTGGCGGGCCGGGTTCGACGACATGTTCGCGCTGGTCGCGGGTCGTTTCGCGCAAGCGGACTCCCGCCGCCGGGCCCGGATGTATCTGCTCTACTCCCACGTGACTGACGTCATAGTGGAGTCGATGCTGGCTGCGCTGCAGCGCCGCTGGGAGCTGGACGGCGGATGGACGTGGGACGCACACGCCGGTCAGGAGGCGGATGCGGCGTGACCACTTCGGATTCGCGGAAGTGGGTCAGGACACCCTGCTACCCGCAAACGCCGACGGCCTGCCGACGATGGTCGTCGACAGGCCGTCTGAACAGCTGAAATAGCGAGTGGGCGATACTGGGATCGAACCAGTGACCTCTTCGGTGTGAACTATGTTCGCGTAGCCGCGCTGACCTGCAGAAATGAGACTCCCGCAGGTCAGCGCGGGTTGTTCAGGTCCGTTGGATGTCGTTCCGGCCGGTTCAGCGCACAGTACTGCTCCCAGCTTGCTCCCCACAGCGCTCCCCGTCGCGCGACACGGCTGTATCCAGGGCGGCAGTCTGAGTTCGGCAGCGGGCGTTCATGCCAGTGCCCTGCTTGCCTTGTGCAACACCTCGGGGTGGCGCGTCGATGACACCGGCGGCGGCGGTGGTGGTGAGAGGCGTCGTAGATCGTGACCACCGGGTCGAGTTCGCCGATCGCGTCGAGGATCTGCTTGCGCCGCGCGTCGCCCTTGCTTGGTGAAGTGGATCCGCCACTGGCGAGGCATGACCTGGCGAGCGGTGGCCAGGTTGCCGGGCAGCTGAGCGGCCGCGGTGACGAGGCAGCCGTTCTCCTTGGTCTCGTCGACGAACACGTGCGCAGGGGCATCGCTCGATTCTCCTCGATGCCTCCGACACGATCGGGGTCCCGCGCACTCCTGACCGGGTGCGCTGATCTCCGGAGCGATGCCCGTGAGCGCCGCCCGGGAGTGGTGCGCGCGGACGCGGGACACGGGCAGGGCGAACGGGGTAGGTCATGCCGGGTGGTCAGGCGCCGAGGCGGCTGTAGAGGCGGCTGGCCAGGGACGCGGCCAGCCGGTTCAACGGGGCCGGTGGATCGAGCTGCGCGAACTGGCCGAGCAGTTCCGCCGCGGCATAGGCCTCGGCCTCCGACAGCAACGCTACGCACCGCTCCCGCCGCCCCTGCTCGAGCAGTCGTGTCAGGGCTTCGGCGTACTCGTCCACGTCGTGTAGCCCGACCAGGCCGTATCGCTCCTCGAGCGGCTCCTGTGTGACCTCGTCGCTCATGGTCGGGTGCCCTCTTCCTTGCATCTGACTCGCGTCTGAAAATCTATGCTGACCGGAGTAGACATTCAACCGCAGGCGTGTGTAATGTTCTCCTCGCACCGAGAGAGACAACGTCAAGCAAGCGTGGGAGAGAACGTAACTACCCGCGAAGTGAGACACGAGGGCCAGGCAGCACGGAGCCGATCAAGGAACAGGGTTCCGGCTGGTGGTCAGGAGCAGTGCCCCGGGGCCGGGTTGTGAAGAGGTTTGATCAGGTAGTACCGGTCCCGGGGTGATCGCGACAAGGCGCAGGCAGCGTCTGTGCGCCCCGTGGTGAGCAGCAGTTGCTTTGCACATGCAGTTGCGGGACCGGTCAGGTGGCCGGAGCCGATCAGTGAACGGTGCTCCGGGCAGTGACCAGCGGCGTCAGCGTGCTGGGACCGATCAGTGGAAGGGGTCCCAGCCGTGACGTTCGCAGCAAGTGAAGTAGCAGTCGCAGTACTCAGTAAGTGGGCAACACCGGAAGGAAGGGAACGGGAACATCATTGGATCGCCCGCAGCGGCTGGGTAGTGCCGCGCGGGTACCGCAGTCCCATCGAGTTCGGAGGTGGTGCTCGGTCACGAATGAGCGATCCCCGCGAGGTTCGGCTTTCCGCCGGACGCGGGTGCAGGACGCCGGCGGTCACGCCGGTCGACAATGGTGAAACCGAACCCCTGAAGTACCCCGGGTGCCGTGCACGGCGCCCGGGGTCCTTTGTGACGTGGAGGTCGAATGATTCCTGACCAACCAGACTCGGCCACGCCCGGCGGGGCCGACAAGCTCGACGACGAGCACTACCCCGGCTACACGATGGGCCGCGCCGCCGAGATGCTCGGCACCACCCAAGGCTTCTTGCGCAGCCTCGACGAGGCCGGCCTGATCACCCCGCAACGCTCCGCCGGCGGACACCGCCGCTACTCCCGGCACCAGCTACGCCTGGCCGCGCGTGCCCGGGAACTGGTCGACCAGGGCATCCCCATCGAAGCCGCATGCCGCATCATCGCCCTCGAAGACCAGCTCCACGAGGCCCAGCGCCTCAACCAACCCCAGACCCTCGACTGACCCGCGGTTGGACAGCCCCCCTGGTAGCGCCCTTCCTTGAAGATGTGGGCGAGAGCGCGAACCCCCGTCCTCGCAATCGCGACGGAGGTGCAGGTTCCACGTCACCGGGGGGCTGCGAGGCCCCGTCGTGGGTCTATCCCGTGATCGGTGTTTCTGGCGGTTCGGTTAGTAGGTTTCGGCGGCCGGCCAGCGGTCACCGAAGGTGATGGCGAAGGCGTTGAGTACGGGTTTCCAGCGCATCGTCCATCGGGCGCGGCCTGTGCCGGTGGGGTCCAGGCTGCGGGTCACAAGGTACAGGCACTTCAGGGCGGCCTGCTCGGTTGGGAAGTGGCCGCGGGCTCGCACCGCCCGCCGGTAGCGGGCATTGAGCGATTCGATCGCGTTGGTCGAGCAGATCATTTTTCGGATCTCGACGTCGTAATCGAGGAACGGCACGAACTCGGTCCAGGCGTTGCGCCACAGTCGGACCAGCGCCGGATACTGCGCAGACCATTTGTCGTCCAGTTCCTGCAACGCCACTTCCGCCGCTGTCGCGTTGGGGGCCTCGTACATGGCTTTGAGGTCCCGTTTGAGCGCGTCGGTGTATTTCCGGGAGGTGAGCCGGAACGAATTGCGGATGAGGTGGATGATGCAGGTTTGCACGATCGCGGCCGGCCAGACTTGTTCCACCACCTCGGGCAAGCCTTTCAAACCGTCGCAGACGAGGAAGAACACGTCCTTCACGCCGCGGTTTTTCAGATCGACCAGGACGCTCATCCAGAACTTGGCGCCCTCGCCGCCGCTGCCCGCCCACAGGCCGAGCACGTCCTTACGGCCGTCCACGGTGACACCGATGGCGGCGTAGAAAGGCCGGTTGGCCACCTGGCTGTCGCGGACCTTGACCACGATCGCGTCGATGAACACCGCGGCGTAGACGACGTCGAGCGGACGGCTGGCCCAGTCCTGCATCTCCGCCACGACCTTGTCGGTGATGCGGGAGATCGTTTCCTTGCTCACCGAGGCGCCGTAGATCTCGGCGAAATGCGCCGAGATTTCACCGGTGGTCATCCCCTTCGCATACAGGGACAGCACGATCTCGTCCACATCGGTGAGCCGACGTTGCCGCTTCTTCACAATCTGCGGCTCGAACGTGGATTCCCGATCCCGCGGAACCTCGATCTCCACCTCGCCGGCCGCGTCCGAGAGCACCGTCTTCTTCCGGGTCCCGTTACGCACATTCGCCGAATCACGCCCCGGCTCGGCACGATGCTTCTCATGTCCGAGGTGCTCGGTCATCTCCTCATTCAGCGCGGTTTCCAACACGTTCTTGGTGAACAGCTTCAACAGCCCGTTCGGGCCGGTCAGCTCCAGCCCCCGCTGCCGGGCCTCGGCCACCATCGCCACCGCAGCGGCCTGCTCCGGTGACAACCGCTTCTCACTCTTACGTGGAGTCACAGCCCCAGATGTCATCACTCACAGTGCCCATCCCGCCGGACCTCAGCCCGGCGTGTCGGGCCAGAAACACCGATCTTGAAACAGTCCCCCCGTCGTCGACCTCGATCCAGATCTCGCGGGCGGCGGGTCGTGAGGTGCGGGCGGAGACGGCTTTCATCCGGTTGGTTTTCGACGGTGAGGGTCGCACTGTCTTGGTCCAGCCGGACTTGCAGATCGTGTCGTCGATGCAATCCTGGGTGACGTCGGAGTTGATGGCGCCCGGTGCGCAGGGCGGGTCGGGCAGCGGCTGGCCGTCACGGGAGCCGACGGTGCAGCTGCCCGACGCGGGCATTGCCGCGTTCGGATCACCGGCCGGGAGCCCACCCGCCGCCTCCGGCGCCGTCGTCTTGGCCGGTGGCGGCGGGCTGAGCCAGGGGCTTGCAGCCCGACACGACGGCCACAGCGGCGATTGCGACGGCCACGGGTGCCACCGTGCGGAAGCGGTAGCTGGTCACGTTCGGGACGAGCAGCTACCACCACTCATCTGGGGGCTTCGGGCTGGTGAGCCTGGGCCGCGGCGCTGAGCATGACAGACAAGGCGGTGCTGGTTCCGCCGGTCGAGCTGATGGCGCCTCGGCTTGACGGGGGCTGGAGGCGCCGGATAACGCGAGGCCGGACCATCAAGTCGGTGACGTGCGATCACAAGCCAGTGGCTCCCCCACCCGGAGCGGGTGGGGGAGCCACTGGAAAGAAGAACAGCAGGTGCTCAGACCAGGCGCACCAGGTCGGCCTGCGGGCCCTTGGCGCCCTGGCTGACCTCGTAGGACACCGCCTGGGCCTCCTCGAGGGAGCGGAAGCCGCCGCCTTCGATCGCCGAGTAGTGCACAAACACGTCCGGGCTGCCATCGGCGGGGGCAATGAAGCCGAAGCCCTTTTCCGAGTTGAACCACTTCACGGTTCCGTTGGTCATGTCTTCTCCTTCTGGGAGCTGGGATGACGGGCCACCGCACTCTGCGAAGACCCGGGCCGGGGGATCTCAGACGGCGGCTTACTCCAGCTACAACCGAAGAAAGAAGCTCGCCCGCATCAACATCCTGCGAGCGTGCACAAACACGAACCCAAGAATTACAACGACCACCAATGACCTTACACGCCTGGAGTGGGCACCATCCCGCAGGGTCACGCAAGAGATCTGGTGGACGACCGGCGGCTGGTGCCCGGCGGCGCCAATCTCCCTGCCAACGGCGCGGGGCGACACGGCGAGCAGGCACGGAAGGTCTGCGCAACTAGCGTGCGGTGAGCCCGCAGGCGAGGGTGACGGTGGTGCCGTGCTCGGTGCCGGTGATGCTGGCGTGGTCGGCGAGCGCATCGATGAGGGCCAGGCCGCGGCCCCCGTCGGGGCCAGGCCCGGCAGCCGGCGGTTGCCACTGGCCATGGTCGGTGACCGTGATCTGCAGGGCGCCATCGTCCTGGCGGGCGTGCAGCGCGACGATGCCGGTAGCGCCTTCGGGGTAGGCGTGCTCGATGGCGTTGGCCAGTGCCTCATGGACAGCGAGCTCGACATCGGCGGTGAGCTGCGGTGGCACCCCGTGGACGTCGGCCCAGCGGCGCACGGCGTGGCGCAGGCCGGGCACCTCAGCCGCCCGGGCCGGTCGGCGCGCACGCAGGTCCCGGGACCGGTCTTCTCCGACGTCCTGGGGCATGCACGCTATACCCCCGAAGGAGGCGAGGTATTCACCCACAAGGTCTTCGGCGAGGCGGGTCAGGGCCGATGGGCTCCGACCAGGCGGAGTGCGAATTCGCTGTACTGCCACACCACGGCGTCCTCCGGGTGCTCGCCGTCGGCGCGGTACCAGACCGCGACGCCCATGCCGAGGTCGAGGATCGCGTAGGAGGCCAGGCGCACCGAGTCGACCCGGAAGACCCCGGCGTCGACCCCGGCCTGCACGACCGCCCGGAAGCACGCCTCGTACTCGGCGCGCAGGTCGAGGACGCGGCTGCGGTGCGGTTCGGTCAGGCCGCGGATCTCCCGGGTGCCCACGAACGCTTCGAGCCGGTGCCGCGCGTGGTAGCGGACGTGGGCCTCGGTCGCCCGCCGCAGCCGCTCGACCGGGTCGGTCACGTTCGCCACGGCCGTCCGGTGCGCGGCGAGCAGGTTCTCCATCGTCGCGACCATGATCCGCGCAAGCAGGTCTTGTTTGGAGGCGACGTGCTTGTACAGGCTGGGGGCGCGCATGCCGACCGCCGCGCCGATGTCGCTCATCGTCGTGGCCTCGAAGCCCTTGCGGGTGAACAGCTCGAGTGCGGCGTCTCGGATGTCACCGAGCCGGTCCACGGGCACCTCCCTCCGCCGGGCTAACAAATCATAGCCGAGTGAGCCGACGCACCTTCCTGCCAACCGGGCAGGGCCTATAGTTTCGGCTAATGGTCATTAGCCGAGTGGAGGTGCCATGGCTGTCGACCTCGCACAGGGGCCGGACGTCGCCGAACTGGCGCGGCGCACCGCGGAGTTCGTGCGCGAGCACGTGATTCCGGTCGAGGAGGAGCACGACGGCGTCGTGCCCTCCGACGACGTGCGCGTGCGGCTGCAGCGTGCGGCGAAGGAGGCGGGGGTGTTCACCCCGCACGTGGGCGCCGAGTTCGGCGGGCACGGGCTGGACATGCGCGGGCGGGCCGCGGTGTTCGAGGAGGCCGGATACTCGCTGCTGGGCCCGCTCGCGTTGAACATCGCCGCGCCCGACGAGGGCAACATGCACATGCTGGAGGCCATCGCGACCTCCGAGCAGAAGGAGCGCTACCTGCGCCCCCTCGCGAGCGGGGAGGTCCGGTCCTGCTTCGCGATGACCGAGCCGGCGCCCGGCGCGGGGTCCGATCCGGCGGCGCTGACGACCCGGGCGGAGCGGGTGGACGGCGGCTGGCGCATCAACGGCCGCAAGTGGTTCATCACCGGGGCCGAGGGGGCCGGGTTCACGATCTGCATGGCCCGCACCTCCGGCGAGCCTGGCGACGCGGGCGGCGCGACGATGTTCCTGGTCGACGAGGACAACCCGGGACTGCGGGTGGCCAGGCACATCGAGACCCTGGACGAGAGCCTCTACGGCGGGCACATCGAGCTGGAGTTCGACGACTGCGTGGTGCCCGACGAGGCGGTGCTCGGCGAGGTCGACCAGGGCTTCCGCTACGCGCAGGTCCGGCTCGGCCCGGCGCGGATGACGCACTGCATGCGCTGGCTGGGCATCGCCCGGCGCGCCCAGGACATCGCGGTGGCACGCGCGGCGGAGCGGCGGCTGTTCGGCTCCCGCCTCGGCGACCTGGGCATGGTGCAGCAGATGATCGCCGACAACGAGATCGACATCGCGGCCTCGCGTGGGCTGCTGCTGCGTGCCTGCTGGGAGCTGGACCAGGGCGAGCACGCGTCGCAGTCCACCTCGATCGCCAAGACCTTCTGCGCCGAGGCGATCTGGCGCGTCGTCGACCGGTCCATCCAGATCTGCGGTTCCCTCGGCGTCTCCGGCGACCTGCTGCTCGGCCGGTTCCTGCGCGAGGTCCGGCCGTTCCGCATCTACGACGGGCCGTCGGAGACCCACCGCTGGGCCATCGCGCGCCGGGTGCTGCGCAGGCACGAGAGGATCCAGAGTGGACGGTCTTGACCTCCCCGCGCTCGACGAGTTCTTCGCCCGCAACGTGCCGGGCTTCGCCGGGAGCCTGTCCGCCGAGATGCTGCAGGGCGGCCGGTCGAACCTGACCTACCTGCTCACCGACGGGCGCACGCGCTGGGTGCTGCGCCGTCCGCCGCTGGGCGGGCTCACGCCCTCGGCGCACGACATGGGCCGCGAGTACCGGGTGGTGGCCGCGCTGCGGGACTCCGGCGTGCCGGTGGCGCGCGCCGTCGCACTCGCCGATGCCGACGTGCTCGGAGTGCCGTTCTCGGTGGTGGAGCACGTCGACGGCGTCGGTCTCGCGCCAGCTCGCGCCGGCACCGCCGGCCGCCTCGGGCACGGCGAGCGCGGCGCACCCGATCTCGCCGGCGAGCAGGGTCCACAGCTCACGGTCCGTGGTCTCGGCGGATTCGGTCCTCGCCAGCACCGCGTCCCACGGACTGCGTTTCTCCAGCAGAGCACGCACGCTCGCCCGCAGGTCCTCCTCGATCTCGGAGTACAGCAGGTTACCGGTACGCGGTGTCGCATCGGTCATCGCGGCAGGTCCTTCCACGCGGTGTCCTTGTCCACTCTCGGTTCGGCAGGCAGTCCGAGCACACGTTCGGCGATGATGTTGCGCATGATCTCCGAGGTGCCACCCTCGATCGAGTTGCCCTTCGCCCGGAGGAACCGCCACCCGGCGGGACTCTCGGCAGGTGAGACGAGCACCGGCCGCCGCGTCGTGTAATCGGTGTAGCGCGATCCCTCCGCGCCGAGCAGATCCAGCTCCAGCGACGAGATCTGCTGGTTGAGACGGGCGTAGGTGAGCTTCGCGCCGGACCCCTCCGGGCCCGGCATTCCCGCAGCCTGTTGCTGCCGCAACCGTTCGGCGGTCAGACGGGCCACCTCGGCCTCCACCCAGAACCGGGTCACCTGGTCGAACGCACCCGGCGTGCGCACGTCCGGGCGCTCCCGCCAGACGCGCAGCAGTTCACCGATCGCGCCGCTCTCCCGCGGGATGGTGCCCGCCCCGATCGTGACCCGCTGTTCATCAACGTGTTCTGGGTGACCGCCCAGCCCTGGCCGACCTCGCCCAGCCGTTGCTCGTCCGGGATCCGGACGCCGTCGAGGTAGACCTCGTTGAACTCGCTCTCCCCCGTGATCCGCCGCAAGGGCCGCACATCGACGCCCGGCGCGTGCATGTCGCACACGAAAAACGTCAGTCCACGGTGCTTCGGCTGACCGGGATCAGTGCGGGCGACCAGGATCGCCCAGGCTGCTTCGTGGGCCAGCGAGGTCCACACCTTCTGCCCGTTCACCACCCAGTCGTCCCCGTCCCGCTTGGCGCTGGTGGCGACGTTCGCCAGGTCCGATCCGGCGCCGGGCTCGCTGAAGAGCTGACGCCAGATCTCCTCGCCCGTCCACAACGGGCGCAGCCACCGTCGCTGCTGTTCGGGTGTCCCGAACCGCAGGATCGTCGGAGCGGCCATGCCGAGACCGATGATGTTGAGGTGTGGCCGGTTGCCAGGCGCACCGGCCTCCGCGAAGATCGTGTCCACGTCCTGCTGGAGAGCCGGATCGGCGCCGAGACCGCCGAGGCCTTCCGGGTAGTGCACCCATGCCAGGCCGGCGTCGAACCGGGCGCGGAGGAACTCCAGCCGGTCCGTGATCGCCGGATCGTGGCCGGACAGGAACTCGCGTACCCGGGACGCGACACCGTTCGCGTCCAGGCCGGGGGTCGTCGCGGTTGTGGTTCTCACCGGTCGCCCTTCTCGTGTGAGGTGCCGTACCCGCGGTGCGTCGGGCACCGCGTCCGGTATGACGCTACGGAAACGGCGTCCGCCCCGGATGTCGCAATGCGCGACAACGTGGCGGACGCCGGAAACGAACCGATCAAGCCGGGTTGGCGAACCGCTTGCGCAGGAACTCGCCGATCCGTTCGGTGGACGCCTGCGCCTCGGGCAGGAAGTTGAAGATCGGCCAGATGTGCACCAGGCCTTCGCCGATCTCCAGCTCCGCTTCCCCGCCGGCCGCGCGGACCTTGTCCACCAACCGCACCGAATCGTCGTGCAGACCCTCGTCGGTGCCGACGAGCACCCGGAGCGGGGGGAGCCCGCTCAGGTCGGCGTACAGCGGTGAGGCGAGCGGGTTCTTGGGGTCCACCCCGCCCCGGTACGCGCCGCCCATGGCTTCGACCAGTGTCTTGGCCGGCAACGGGTCGAGGTGGGCCCGGTCGGTGAGCGAGGCTCCCTCGCCCGCCAGGTCCACCAGCGGCGAGCACACGACCGCCGCATTCGGCAGCGGGCCGCCATCGTCGCGCAGCTTGACCAGGGCCGAGACCACGAGTCCGCCACCGGCCGAGTCGCCCACGAGAGCCACCCGCCGCACGCCCTCCTGCTCGCGCGCCCACCGGTAAGCGGCGACGACGTCATCCACCGGCGCCGGGAACGGGTTCTCCGGCGCCAGGCGGTAGTCGACGACCAGCACGCGGGCGTCGGCCGACGCGGAGATCCGGTACCCGAACTCCCGGTAGCCCTTGGCGTTGCCCATGCACCAGCCACCGCCGTGCACCAGGACGACCACCTGGTCGCGGGCCGTGCCCGGCGCGCTCACCCAGATGGCGGCCGCGCCGCCGGCGTCGACCTCCTCGACCTCGGCATCCCCTGGCAGTTCGAAGTTGGCCAAAACCTCGTCGTAGAGCCTGCGGTAGTCGTCCATTGTGGCCTCTGGCTCCGAGACCAGGTGCGCCAGCAACGTGCGGGCGCGACCCACCTCGGAACTCGCCATGAAATCTCTCCTGTTCGATCGTCGTTGATCGGTCACATCTTTTTCGAGCGCCGGCTTGACCTCGCGGGTGACCAGCTCGCAACCCTCCGCGGCGGTCTCGCCGCACAGCCCGCCGTACTGGAACACCGAAATGACCTCGTACTCACCGACGACGGCCTTGCGCTCCTCGTGCTTGGCGATCTGCTCGTCGGGAGTGCCCCAGATCCGCGCGTTGACGTCGGCGCCGCAGACGGTAGCCCTTGGTGTGCTCGAAGTGCCGCCCGCCGAACTCGTAGTGCTCCAGGCAGGCCAGGTAGTAGCTCACGCAGGCCTGGTAGGCGACGCGCAGGGCCTCGGCGGAGTCGCGGTGGCAGTAGGTCAGGTCGATCATCAGCGGCGGCGGGGCCTCACCACCGTGGGTGTCGCGGTAGGTCTTGCGGTACTCCTCGATCATCGGCATGTGCATGGTCTCCAGCGGCCCCTGGATGAACGCCATCATGGGCAGCCCCAGCTTGCCGGCGACCACCGCCGAGTCGGGGCTCATCGCGACCATGGTCGTGCGGCCCTTGAAGCTCCCCAATGGACGCGGGTGGATCGGCACCTTGGCCTGCGGGTAGTACTTGCCGTCGTTTTCGACGAAGCCGTCCTCGAGACCGCATGACCATCTCGGCAGCCTCGTCGAACCGCTCGCGCGACTCGCCCATCTCGAGGCCGAAGCCCTCGTACTCACGCCGGGCGAGACCGCGTCCCATGCCGAAGAGCGCGCGTCCGTCGGACAGGTTGTCCAGCAGCGCGATCTTCTCCACGACGCGAAGCGGATCGTTCCACGGCAGGATCACCGCGGTGGTGTGCAGTTTCGCGTTCTTGGTGCGGCCGGCGAGGTAGGAGAGGAACTGGGTGTTGTCCGGGCACATCGAGCAACCGGGGTCGAAGTGGTGCTCGACGCACCCGATGCTGTAGTAGCCGTCCTGGTCGGCACGCACGGACAGCTCGATCTGGTCCTTGAAGACGTCGTAGTCCGACCGCGCGTTGTTGTAGTTCTGGATCAGGTTGGTCATATGAACCTTCAGGTGTCCTCCTCGTCACGTTTCCGACGACGCTCGCCGGCTTCTCCGGTAGAAATACGACCGTGGTCCGCCACGGCGGGTGCGGTCGCGGTGGGAGCTCCACCGGCGACCCGGCCGTGTGATCGTTGTGACACGGCAGCGGTGCACAGGAACAGAGTCGCAGTGCGACGGGTGCGCAGTTGTCGCAAACCGCTACAGTCCCGGTGGGACGAACTTTTATCTTCAGAGCGCAGCGAAACCGGCCCGAGACGTTCGTCTCGGGCCGGTTTCGTGGAGCTGCGGTGAGTCAGGCCTTTTCGAAGTGGGCGATGTCGAGGATCTGGCCGGTGCGCTCCTCGGCCCACACGGCTCGCACGCGCGTCCCCGGAGGCAGCTGCTCTCGCACACCACTCGAGTCGGACAGATCGAGCCCCTGGACGTAGTGCATCAGCAGTGTGCTCGCGCCCTCCAGCCGGATACCGGCGATGGCGTACGGCGGCGTCGGGCCGCCGCGGAAGCTCTGCCAGGCAACCGGGAACGCCTCCACCACCCCTTCCGGGGGCAGTTCCAGCCAATCTCCGGTGCGCACGAAAAACGACTCGCAGTAGGCCTGCGGGGGCACGAACACCCGGGAGCAATCCGGGCAGCGGTTGGCCAGGATCTTGCGTTCGGTCAGCCCGGTCATGAACCGGCCCCAGGTGGCGCCGAGGTGGACGTCGTAGTTGGGGTCCCAGTGGACCCGCTGGGTGGTGATGGTCATGCGCGTTCCTGCCTCTCCAGGATGGCCAGGTTCTCGAACTGGAAGAACGTTCCGCCGGTGCCGTGTGCGAGCCCCCTCCGGGCCCCGGGTACCTGCATCGCCTCCGGGGCGTCGCCCATCAACTGCAAGGCGACGTAGACGTACGGGGCGAGTTCGCCGGCAACGCCGGCGTTGGTGCACAGCGGCCCGCCAGACAGGTTGACCGGAAGGTCGCCGTCGATCCGCGTCGCACCGGAGCGGATCAGATCGATCCCGCCGCCGGGCGGCGCGAACCCGAGCGCCTCCAGTTGCATCGGCTGCATCGGCGCGTACGGGGAGAACACCTCGACGACGTCGATCTCCTCCCGCGGGTTGCGCACATCGGCCAGCTGGTAGACCTTCTGCGCGAGGATCGCGAGGTTCTCCATCGCGGCGAAGTCGTTCTTGCCGCCACCGAGGTAGGGGTCGCTGCTGGTCGCCATCGCCCGGATGAGCACGGGCACCGGCCGCAGGCCCGCGGCCCCCGACTCCGACGTGACGAGCAGCGCGTTGGCCGAGGTCGAGACCGGGCACACCATCGCCATCGTCATCGGACTCGACAGCGGCTTCGCCGAGACCACGTCCTCGACGGTCAGGGTGTTGCGCAGGTGGGCGTAGGGGTTGCGTGAGGCGTGCTCGTGGTCCTGCACGGCGCTAACCGCGAAATCCTCGACGGTGGCGCCGAACCGCTCGGCGTAGGCGCTCGGGTAGAACGCCCCCATGTGGTAGGCACCCATCCCCAGCGGCTGCTCGACAACCATGGGCGAGTTCGTGTTGATCGCCGACTGCAGGTCCTCGGCGCCGAAGAACGTCGGTCCGCCGACGCAGAGCACCCGTTGCCGGTCTCCCGAGCGCACCTGCCGGGCGGCGATCTGCATGAGGTTGCCGCCCGTTGTGCCGCCGGTGTTGACGATCGACACCGGCAGTTCGGTTCCGAGCCCCAGCCGCCGGACGACGTGCTTGGCCCCGAGGACGGTGCCCTCGAACCCGTCGATGTTGCCGATCACGATGCCGTCGAGCGAGGACGGGGCGGCGCCCGAGTGTTCTAGCGCGGCCCAGACGGCTTCCTGGACCAGCTCGAGGGATGACGATCGCTGTTTGCGCGGCGAAGTCGCCGGGGTGATCCCGGCGCCCGCGATCAGGGCCCGTGTGGCCATCAGACTCCCTCCACGACGAGAACGGTCGCAGTGTCCGCGACGGTGCCGGTGAGCAGGTCGGTCGAGTGCGAGACCGCCTGCCCGCCGCGCTCTTCCACCCAGGACACCGCTTCGAGCAACCGCAGCGCCCCGTTGGCCACGCCGGGGAACGAGCTCAGGGCCCCGCCCGAGGGCGCCACCTCGACGTCGCCCTTGGCCGGCCCGAGGGCGTCCAGGGTGGGGGCCAGCAACGCCGGCGTCGCGGCGGTCAGCTCCACCGCACCCACCTGTTCGCCCGGCTCGGTCACCCCGGCGCGCTGGTAGGCCTCCTGCGCCGCCCGCCGGGCGGCGACCGCGGGATCGTGCAACCACTGCCCGCTCGCCGTGGTGTCGCGGGTGGACTGGCCCCAGCCGGTCAGCACAGCGCGTGGGCGTAGCGCCCGGCGCGCCCGCGCGAGCGAGCCGAGGACCACGGCGACCGCCCCGGTGGACTCCGCAGGCAGCATCAGTTCGCGCAACACGCCGTTCACCGGCGCGGATGCGAGGACCTCGCTGGCGGTCACCGCGGATCGGCGAGCCGCATGAGCACGTGCCGAACCGCGGGTGATGGCGGCGGCGGCGATCTCGGCGAGCTGCTCCTCGGTCAGCTCCCCCGAATCCACCACACGGCCGGCGTGCAGGCCCAGCACCGTTTCCGCCGACAGCCCCACCGGACGGTCGAAGTGCGGCTCGAACCCGTGGTTGGAGATCTGCTGCAGGAACGCGCGCCGGTCCGGCGCCGACACCTCCGGGTTGTGCACCCCGACGGCCAGCGCCAGATCGGCGTCACCCGCCGCGATCGTCTGCGCCGCCGCGATGATCGCCTGCCCCGCGTCGCCCTCGATGCGGTAGGACTGGGCGAGGTACCCACCCGAGGCGGCGTTGGTCAGCCCGCTGGAGATGCTGTGCCCGTCGTAGATGTCCAGTGACGCGGTGACCGACAAACCGAGTTCGTGCTTGCGGATCCCGGCTTCCCGCAACGCCTGGAAGACGGCGTCGAAGACGAGCTCGTCGAGGCCGGCGTCAGATTCGGGCACCAGGGGGGTTGCGGCCAGCCCCAGGACCGGGATCGGGTCCTGGGCGGCTGCGGAGGGGTTCAGCCGTGTCACATCGCCACCCCTCCATCGACCGGCAGGACGACGCCTGTCACGTAGGAAGCCTGCTCCGAAGCCAGGAACGCCACGGCCGGAGCCATCTCGGCCGGTTCGGCGAACCGGCCGAGCGGCACCGACGCCGTCATCTCGGCGAGGCGCTCGGGCGGGATCGCCGCGACCATCGACGTGGACGCGTTCGGCGAGATCGCGTTGACGGTGATGCCGAAGCGCGCGACCTCCTTGGCGACCGTCTTGGTGAAGGCGATGATCCCGCCCTTGGCGGCCGCGTAGTTGGCCTGCCCGACGTTGCCGTGCATGCCGGTGTAGGAGGTCACGTTGATGATCCGGCCGGCACCGGCGGCACGCATGTGCGGGATCACCGCCCGAGTGACCGCGAAGGTGCCGCCCAGGTGCACGTCGAGCACCGCCTGCCACTGCTCGGCGGACAGCTTCCAGACGCGGCGTCCCGCGTGATGCCCGCGTTGTTCACGGCGACATCGACCCCGCCCGCCCAGTCCACGATCCCGGCGACGGCGTCGACGACCGCGTCGGCATCGGCGACGTCCACGGCGGCCTGCCGCACGTTGTCCACGCCGTCCCAGGCCGCCTTCAGCTGCGCCGAATCGCGGTCGAGGACCGAGACCTTCGCACCGGCGGTGGCGAAGTAACGAGCGATCTCGAAGCCGATCCCCTGGGCGCCGCCGGTCACCAGGACGCTGGCCCCGGTGAAGTCCGCGTTGATCTTCCCCGTACCCATCAGAGCCTCTCGATGATCGTCGCGTTGGCCATCCCGCCGCCCTCGCACATCGTCTGCAACCCGTAGCGGCCACCGGTCGCCTCGAGGTGGTTGACCAGCGTGGCCAGCAGGCGGACACCCGAGGCGCCGAGCGCGTGCCCGAGTGCGATGGCCCCGCCGCGCGGGTTGAGCTTCTCCGGATCCGCCTGCAGCTCGTGCTGCCAGGCCAGCGGCACCGGCGCAAAAGCTTCGTTGACCTCGTAGGCATCGATGTCCTCGATCGACATCCCCGCCCGCGCCAGCACCTTGTGCGTGGCGGGGATGACCCCGGTGAGCATGAACAGCGGGTCGCTTCCCGCCACGGCGAATTCGTGGAACCGCGCACGCGGCCGCAGCCCGAGCTGGTCGGCGCGCTCCTCGCTCATGATCAGCACGGCCGAGGCCGCGTCGGTCAGCGGGGAGGAGTTGCCCGGCGTGATGCGCCATTCGATCTCCGGGAACCGCCGCCCCAGCTCCTCGTCGACGAAGGACGGCTTCAGCCCGGCCAGGCTCTCCACCGTGGTCGACGCCCGCAGGGTCTGGTCGGTGTCGTGCACACCGCCGTCAACCTCGATCGGCACGATCTCCTGGGCGAACCCGCCCTCAGCGGTGACCTGCGCCGCGCGCTGGTGGGACCGCGCCGAGTAGGCGTCGAGCGTCTCCCGGTCGAACTTCCACTTCGCCGAGATCAGCTCGGCCGAGACGCCCTGCCCGATCAGGCCCTCGGGGTAGCGGGCGGCGAGCGGCGCGGTCGGGTGCTGGTCCACCGAGCTGTACCCCATCGGCACCCGGCTCATCGACTCGACACCGCACGCCAGGACGATGTCGTACGCCCCGGCCATCACGCCCTGCGCCGCGAAGTGCACGGCCTGCTGGCTCGATCCACACTGCCGGTCCACGGTCGTGCCGGGGACCGACTCCGGAATCCCCGCCGCGAGGACGGCGTTTCGCGCGATGTTCAGCGCCTGGTCCCCCGCCTGGGACACGCAGCCCGCGATCACGTCGTCGATGCTCGCCGGGTCCACGTCCGTGCGCGCGAGCAACGCGCGCAGGGTGTCGGCGAGGAGGCTGACGGGGTGCGCTCGACAACGCGCCCCCGGGCTTGCCTTTGCCCGACGCCGTACGCACGACGTCGACGATCACTGCTGACCTCATATGGCGACTGCTCCCGTTCGTCAGGGTCGGTGAGGGGCTCTCCCGTGGCCCTGACCGTAGGAGAAGACGAAGCCCGTGAGTTGTCGCAAGGTGCTACAAGACCGAGTGCACTGTCCCGAAATGCGACATTCCCCCGGTCCGTCCCCGATGCATGGTCTACCCACCCCACCGAGACCACGGGACCGAAAGGGCGGACATGTCCACAGCAGCGACCAGCACCGGAGTCGAGAGACGGCAAGTACGCAAGGTAGCCGCGGCGGCACTCACCGCCAGCACTCTCGAGTGGTACGACTTCTACATCTACGGCACCGCCGCCGCACTGGTCTTCGGGCCGCACTTCTTCTCCGGCATCGGGGCCGCGGCCGGCACCCTTGCCGCCATGGCGACCTTCGGAGTCGGGTTCATCTTCCGGCCCGTCGGCGGTCTGCTCTTCGGCCACTTCGGAGACCGGCTCGGACGGAAGCGCCTCCTGGTGATCGCCATGATGCTGATGGGATCTCGACGTTCCTGATCGGGCTCCTGCCGGGCTACGCGACGATAGGGATCGCCTCACCGCTGTTGCTGGTGCTCCTGCGGGTGCTGCAGGGCGTCGCGGTCGGTGGCCAGTACGGCGGTGCCATCCTGCTGGTGACCGAGAGCGCGCCCGCCCACCGCCGGGGTTTCTACGGCAGCTTCGCCCACATCGGTCCCTCGCTCGCGGTGATCGTGTCCAATGTGGTGTTCCTCGTGGTCGCCAACCTGGTCTCGCCGGCCGCGTTCGCCTCGTGGGGCTGGCGGATCCCGTTCCTGTTGAGCGCCGTGGTCATCGCCGCGGGCCTGATCATCCAGCTGCGAGTCACCGAGACCGCCGATTTCCAGCGCCTCCAGGAGGAACAGACGGCGAAAACGAGTGCGCCGGAGAAGCGACGCTCGCCGCTCCTCGTCGCGCTGCGCACGCACCCCAAGGAAATCCTGCAGGCCGGCGGGATGATCCTGCTCATCCAGGTCTACTACTACATCCTGATCGTCTTTTCGATCTCGTACACGACCGGCCGGGGTATGAGCAAGTCGGAGATCCTCATCCTCGTCCTGCTCTCCAGCGCGGTGACCGTCGTCAGCATTCCCCTGTTCGCCGCACTGTCTGACCGGATCGGCCGGAAAAAGGTCATCATCGCCGCGACGGTCCTGAGCATCGCCTCCGTGATCCCGTTCGTGACACTGCTGGAGACGCTGCAGACCGTGCCGACCCTGATCGGGCTCCTGATCCCCGGTCTGGCGCTGGGCGCCATGTACGGTCCGATGGCGGCGTTCTACAGCGAGATGTTCAGCACCGGTGTCCGCTACTCCGGCGCCTGGACGGGCTACCAGCTCGGCGCCGTCGTCGGTGGCGGGTTCGCCCCGCTGATCGCCTCCGCGCTGCTCGAAGGCACCGGCTCACTGTGGGCGGTCGGCGGGTACATCATCGCGGCCGGAGTGCTCAGCCTCGTCGCCGTGGCGACCACGAAGGACCGCTACCGCCCCGCCCGCTGAACGCTTGGACGCTCCTCGCCGGCTTCCTCACACCTCCGCGAGCGACTCGGACCCCATCTCGGTGAGCTGGTGAACGATCTCCCGCGGGCTGCGTTCACCCACCTGCTTCTGCAGCAGCGGTGTCCGGTCGAGCACGAAATCGCGGACGGGGCGGAGTGCCCTGGGGATGTGGTGGAACACCTGCCCGAGCACGTAGGCCTGCTGGACCTGGGCTGTCGTGTGCCGGATGCGCCCCCGCTCGTAGGCGAGGAGCGCAGCGCGGACGGCCGCGGTGTCGCCGAGATCCACGTGCTTGAGCTTCTTGGCGAGGACGTAGGCGTCGGTGATGGCCATGCCGGCGCCGTAGGCGGCGTAGGGCGAGGTCGGGTGTGCCGCGTCGCCGGCGAGGGTGATGCGGCCCTTCGACCACTGCTTGAGCGGCTTGCGGTCGCGGATGATCCAGCGCTGCAGGTTGCCGGGCGGCGTCGCGGCGATGATGTCGCGCAGGGACGCGGGGAATTCGGCCGTGATGGTTTTCGCGTGGGCGAGCAGGTCGGTGGGCGCCGGAGCGTCGGGGTCGGCGGCTTCGACGATCCACCACTGGTATCCATCGCGGCCGCAGTCGCGGATCGAGGAGTAGCTGCCCTGGACCCAGTTGCCGTGCATGATCGGGTTCTCGCCGGGGGTGGCGGTCGGCGGGAGCTCGTAGGTGAAGCCACCGATCGCATGCAGCCGGTGTTGCCGTTTGGGCGAGTCGCCCCACAAGGCCTTGCGGACAACCGAGTCGATGCCGTCGGCGCCGATCAACACGGGCGTCTCGATCACCTCGCCGTCGGCGAAGGTCACCGCGACGCCGTCGCCGTGGTCGCGCAGCGCTGTCACCGTCCGGTTCGGCTGGACGACGCCGTCCGGCATGGCGGCCAGCATCCGTTCGAAGAGAACGGGCCTGAGCAGGCCGATGAACCCGCCGTGGTACTCGGCGAGCACGTCCTGCGGCAGCCGCACCTCGGCTCGCACGTGCCCGGTGTAGGCGTTGCGGAACGAGCTGCGGCACGGTGCGCCGAGGTCTTCCACGTCCACGCCCATCTCGGCCAGCGCGCGAATGGGCGGGGGCCACAGGTTCAGGATGTTGCCCGCGGGACGCGCCTCGGGGTAGCGCTCGTACAGCCGGACGTCGATGCCGACCTTGCTCAGTGCGAGCGCGCTCGCCATGCCGGCGGGTCCGCAGCCAACGATGACAACCGGGTTTGGCATGTGTTTCTCCTCGTTGAGTTTCCTCGCCACCCACGACGGTGGGCGCAGCTACAGCGGTGCCATCGCCGCCATCGTCACCTCGAAGGCAACGGCGTCGGGATCGATGTCCAGCGAGTGGTCCTGCTCCCATCGGCCGATCTGCTCCGAGCCCTGCACGATGGTCCGGCACCGCTCGAACCGCCGGGCCATGAAGTTGGCGAGAACCTGCTCGGCGGGGATGTCCCTGGCCACTTCCTCGGCCAGGACCACGCCGTCTTCGATGGCTTGCGCGCCACCCTGCCCGCACTGCGGGGACGTGCCGTGCGCGGCGTCGCCGATCAACAGGACCCGCCCGCGGTACCAGGGCGGCGGCACCAGGACCGTGTCGATCGGCCGGTACACCACGTCCGCGTCGTTGGTCACCAGCTCGCGGTGCTCGGCGATCGGGCCGCCGTACTCGGCCAGGCGCTCCCGGTACACCCTGGCAAGCCCCTCCCGCGGCAGCCGGACCGGTCGCCCGGCGGGCGCCTTCTCGATGGTCAGCATGTACATCAGGTCCGGCCCTAGGGGGCAGAACCCGGCCGATCCCGCCGACCCGCGATAGATCGACAGCCGGTCGAGTTCCGGGATGCGCGGCAGGTTGATCCGCCAGCCCACCTCGCCGGTGAACTTCGCCTGGTATTGCGTGCCGAACACCATGTCGCGGATCTGCGAGTAGAGCCCGTCGGCGCCGACGAGGAGGTCGTAGGACCGTTCGTGCCCGTCGCTGAACTCCACGTCGACGCCGGATTCCCGCTGCCGCAGAGCGGTCACGACGACACCGGTCCGGACCTCCGCCCCCGACTCGCGCACCGCGTGCACGAGGATCGAGTGGAACCGGGTCCGGGTGATGCCGTTCGCCGGGGGAAGCCCAGGCAGCAGCGCCGGGAACGCGTCGTCGTGCAACGGGGTCACGCCGTCGGCGAGCCAGCTGCGCTGACCGAGGATGGGGTGCCCCAGGGCGACGCACTCCTCGGCCACGCCGAGTTCGGCCAGTGCCCGCAGCGCGTTGCCCGGCTGGATGATCCCGACGCCGTAGACGTCCCACGCCGGGTTGCGCTCGATGAGGTCGACCTCGACCCCGTGGCGGCGCAGCGCGATCGACGCCGACAGCCCGCCGATACCGGCCCCCACCACCAAGACCCGGCCGATCGCGCTCATCGCCGGCTCGTCTCCACCGCACCGAAGAACTCGCGGCGCTGCGCCATGGCCTCCTTCTCCTGCGCGGCGGCCGTTTCGTCCGCGGCGGGCCAGGCCTCGTGGAAGCCGGGCGGGGGCGTGACGTTGCGGTAGATGCTCGCCCCAGGGTTACCGCGCGCGGCCTGGTAGGTGGTGGCCTCCCAGTCGGGCATCGTGTTCACCCAACCACCGGAGTTGATCTCCATCCGGAACCCGCCGGGCTCCCGCACGTAGAGGTAGGTGATCTCGTCGATGCCGTGGATGCCGGGGCCGAACTCGATCGGGGTGCCGTTGGCCAGGAAGACCTCCGCGGCGCGTTCGACGTCGAGCCGCTGGTCGACGCGGAAGGCGATGTGGTGGGCGCGACCGGTCACCCCGCTGAAATCGGGCACGAGCGCCATGTCGTGGGTCGAGCGGATGCCGTTGCAGGTCAGCGTGGAGAACACGGAGAACCCGGGTTCGGCCTCGGTCTGCGCGGTGTGGCGCGCGCCGAGCTGCTTGTAGAACTCGATGTCCCCGCGCATGTTCGCCGTCGGCATGGTGACGTGGTCGAGGTAGCGGGCGCCGATGCCACGGCCGGAGTAGCGCTGCGGCCGGTTGGGGATGGCCGGGTCGCGCTCCTCGGGCGGGGCCTGGTAGCGGTCGACCTCCCAGAACACCTCGTGCAACTGCCGGCCGTGCGGGGCGCGGTACTGGTAGGTGGCACCGTGACCGGTCCAGTCGTCGACCCAGCCGACGGCCTCCTCGGTACCGCCCAGGCGCTGGGCGACGATCTCCGGGTCACCCGGTCCGTAGGTGCGCCACCCTATGCGGCCGACGCCCGGTTCGCGGCCCTCGGTGACGATGAGGCTGGAGTGCAGCCACTCCGCCCAGCCGCGCAGGTACACCGACTGGCCCTCGCGGGTGGTCTCCTCCAGGCCGAAGACCTCCTTCATCCACTGGACCGTCTCGTCGGGCTTGGGACTGATCAGCTCGACGTGCGCGAGCTGGGACAACAGGATTTCGGACATGGGCCCTCCTCGGCTCATGGATGGGGTGGGGTCAAGCGCGGCAGCGCAGCGGCCGGCCGCCGTTGTAGGCGACCATGGCCCGCAGCGCGGCGTGGAAGTCGACCGCGCCGCCGGTGTCCTCGGCGTAGGCGCGGTGCAGGTTGCCGACGATGCGTTCGGCGTCGGTCCAGGACGCGAAGCGCCCCAGATCCGTCTGCCGGGCCAGGTCCAGCGGGGACAGGCCGGCTGCCTGTCCCTCCGCGGCGACGTCGAGCACGAAACGCAGGTAGGCCACGACTTCGGCGATCACCTCGGGACCGCAGACCGGTCCGTGGCCGGGCACGATCCTGCGCGCGCCGAGCGGGGCCACGAACTCCTCGAGCACGGCGATGGTGCCGCGCACCGACCCGGACAGCGCGAACGGGGTGCCGCCGTTGAACAGCAGGTCGCCGGCGAACAGCACCGACCGGTCCGGGATCCACACGACCACGTCGTTGGTGGTGTGCGCGGTCCGGCCCGGATGTATCACCTCGCACCGCAACTCGTCGGCCCACAGCGTGATCCGGTCGGTGAAGGTCAGCTGCGGCAGCGCGAGTTCCAGGTCGCCGTAGTCCACATCGGACCAGATTCCGTCGTTCGCGGGCAGGCCCAGCACCCGCATCTCGGGCCGGGCCTGCTCGTGGGCGACGATCGTGGCGGTGGGGAACAGGCCGTTGCCCGCCGTGTGATCGGGATGGTGGTGGGTGTTGACCAGTGTCCGGACCGGAGCGTCGGTCAGCCCGGCGATGGCGGCGAGCGCGGCGCGGGTGCGGCGCTCGGTCGCGCAGGCGTCGATGGCGACCACTCCGGAGCGGCCGACCACAAATCCGGTGTTGTTGATCATCCAGCTGCCATCGGGCTGGACGAAGGCGTAGATCCCGTCCGAGATCTCCTCCATGTGACCGCCGCTCACGTCGGCACCTCCTGGGTCCCCGGGAGCGACCCCAGGAGAGCGCGAGCGTTGCCGGACCGGATCGCCTCGGCGGCCTTGGGCGGCAGGCAGGCGTGCGTGAGCCGGTCCAGCGGGTCGGTGATCCCCATGTCGAACGGGTAGTCGGTGCCGAGCAGGACGCGGTCCGGCCCGACGGCGGTGACCAGCGCGCGCAGCGTGTCCGGGGTGTAGACGAGCGCGTCGAACCACATGCGGCGCAGGTAGCTGCTCGGCTGGTGCGCGCAGGTGCGCGACTCCGGGCGGACTCGCCAAGCGTGGTCGCCGCGGCCCAGGTAGCCCGGCAGGTAGCCGCCGCCGTGGGCGGCGAGGATCTTCAACCGGGGATGGCGGTCCAGCAGTCCCGAGAAGACGATGCGGGACAACGCGATCGTGGTTTCGGCCGGTTGCCCGACGATGTTGGACAGGTACGCGGTGGCCAGGCGCTCGCCGAGGGTGCATCCCCAAGGGTGTACGAACACGACCGCTCCCAGCGCTTCCGCGCGTGCCCAGAAGGCCGCCAGCGACTCATCGGACAGTTCCCGGCCGGCCACGTGCGTCGAGACCTCCACCCCGCGCAGGCCGTCGGCCACGGCCCGGTCCAGCACCTCCACTGCGAGGTCCGGATGCTGCAACGGCACCGTGCCCAGCCCGACCAGCCGGTCGGGCGCGGCGGCGCAGTGCTCGAGCACCCCCTCGTTGGTGAGCGCGCTGAACTTCACTGCCAGGTCGCGGCCGGCCCAGTAGTGGTGCAGCGGCATCGGGCTCACCAACTGCACGTCGACGCCGGCGTCGTCCATGGCGGCGAGGCGCGCGGCCGGATCGGTCAGGGCGGGCAACAGCCGCGTCATCTGATCGCGGTTGACGGCGGCCGACGCGGCACCCGCGCCGCGGGCGTCGGCGGCCCGTTCGGCTGCCAGTCCGGGTTCATTCGCGAGCAGCGCTTCCGCCGCACTGACGAGGACGTGGGCGTGCACATCCACGACGCGGCTCATCGTGGCTCCTCAACGCAGCGATTGTGCTGGGCTCCGATGCCCGAGATGGCCGCCTCCAGGACATCACCCGGCCGCAGCCAGCGCTGCCACGCGCCACCGTTGCCCGCCGGGCTTCCGGTGAGCAGCAGATCGCCGGGGTACAACGTCGTCGCCGCCGAGGCGGCCACGATCAACGCCGCCACGTCGAACAGCAGGTTCGCGGCGACGTCGGCCTGCTTGCGCTCGCCGTTGAGGTCCAGCGTCAGCTCCAGGCGACGGTAGTCCGGCACGAGATCGGCCGGCACGATGAACGGCCCCAGCGGCAGGAACGTGGGGCGGTTCTTGGCGCGTAGCCAGTCCCCGCCCAGTGGCCGGTGCTCCGCCGGGAACTGCAGGTCCCGCGCGCTGATGTCGTTGACGACGGTGTACCCGGCCACGTGGTCCATCGCCCGCTCGCGCGGCACGCGGCGCGCGGTGGCGCCGATGACGACCGCGAGCTCGACCTCCCAGTCGACCTGCCGGGACTCGGCGGGCAGGAGCACGTCGTCGTCCGGCCCGCAGATCGCGGCCGGCAGGCCGGTGAAGAAGAACGGGCTGCCGGTACGCACCTTGGCGTCCATCATCTCCTCGGCGTCCCGGCGCAGCTCCTCCTCGCTCCGGGTGTCGCCCGGGTCGCGGCCGGACACGACGATCTCGGCCACGTGGGCGCGGTAGTTGGCGCCTGCCTGGATGATCTGCCACGGCTCCACCGGCGCCAGCACCGTCAGCGCGTCGAGGGGGACCCCGCCCGGCGGCCGGGCGAGTTCCGCCAGCCGGGGACGTACGCGCGCCCAGTCCTCCAGCAGTCCCCGGACGGTGGCGTTCTCCTTGGCCCACTCCTCGGTGTCCAGGCGCCGCACCCGGTCCCCGGACACGAGCCCGGCGAAGGTGTCCACGCCATCGGAGAAGGTGCCGAGCGCGTACCCGTTGACCCATCGCTTCATCGCGTCTGCCTCATGGACAGCGACGCTAACGACGAGGAGCGGCCGGGCGGAAATACCTTGCGTGGATACCAGCTATCCGACGACGGCGACCAGTTGCTCCCGCAGCCACCGGTGCCCGGGGTCGCTGTTGCGGCGGGAGTGCCAGTACGCCGACTCCCGCACCGCACGGATCTCGAACTCCGGCTCGAGCAGGACGATCCCGGCGGCATCGGCGACCTGGCGCCCGAGCCGTTCCGGGATGATCGTCACCAGACCGGTGCCGGCGAGCAGGAACGGCATCGTGACGAAGCTGATCGCCGTGGCCTCCACCCGGCGGGAGATCCCGGCCTTGTCGAGATCCTCCTCGATCAGGCTGAACCCGTCAGGTGGCGCGAAGGCGAGGTAGGGGTGTTCGGCCAGCGCCGCCGCCGGCAGCGACCCTCCCGCCAGGGGATGTCCCCGCCAGACCGCGCCCACGAACCGGTCGGCCAGGACCGGCACGCTCGCGCAGTCGCCGAGGCGCTCCCCCTCGGCCAGCGACTCCGGCAGGATCGCCAGGTCGATCTCGTCGCGTTCGAGCAGCCGCAGGAAGTGACCTGAGATCTGCGCCAGTTCCAGGCTCAGGTTCGGCGCGAGGCCGCCGATGCGGCCCAGCAGCGGCCGGATCAGCATCATGCCGACGTAGTCGCTGGCGATCACGCCGAAGGTCCGGCGGTCGTGCGCCGGATCGAACCCCGGTGGCTTCACGATGCTCTGCTCGATGGTGGCCAGCACGTCGCGAACCGGGTCGACCAGCGCCTCGGCCCGCGGGGTCAGCTGCAGGTACCGCCCGTGCTTGACGAGCAACGGGTCCCCCAGCACCTTGCGCAACCGCGCCAGCGCGGTACTGGTGGCCGGCTGCGACATGTGCAAACGCTCGGCGGCACGGGTGACGTTCTGCTCGCGCAACAGCGCGTCGAGGACCACCAGGAGGTTGAGGTCCACCTGTCCCAGGTTCACTCGCGTCACCCTCCCTGCGCCGTCGCCACGCGACCGATCCTAACGACGATCCATTCACCGGGCCGATACCTGCCAACCACGCTCTGCATTTCCGCCGGATCCGGTGGCGTCCCTAGCATCGCGGCAGATCCGCGAAGGAGGCGTGATGAGATTCGCCCGGCACCGGACGGATCAGGGCCCCAGACTCGCCGTGCTCGACGATGAGGACGCCCTGATCGATCTGGACACCGAACCCGACCTGCCCGCACTCCTGGCCCACGACGGCAGGCTGCGGTCCGCGGGCGAGGTCGCGCTGCGCACCCGGAGGCGTGTCACCCCCTGGGCTGGCGCGGACCTGATGGCGCCGCTGGACCCACCGACCGTTCGCGACTTCTCCACCTTCCCCGAGCACACCGCGGGGGTGGTCAAGATGCTCGACCCCGATGCCGAAATTCCGGCGGAGTTCTGGGAAATCCCGGCGTTCTACTTCTCCAACCCCTACGCCACCGTCGGCCCGCACGACGACGTGGAAATCCCACCCGGATGCGCGCTGTTCGACTTCGAACTGGAAGTCGCGGCGGTGGTCGGCGCTGCCGGCCGGGACCTCGGCGTCGAGGACGCCGCGGACCATCTCGCCGGGTTCGTCGTCCTCAACGACTTCTCCGCCCGCGACGTGCAGTTCCACGAGATGCGGATGCGGCTGGGACCGGCCAAGGGCAAGGACACCGCGACCGCGCTCGGCGCCGTGTTCGTGACGGCCGACGAGCTGGCGGACCGGCGGTCCGGACCCTCCTACGACCTGGCGATGGAGGTCCGGGTCAACGGCGAGCTGATCGGGCAGGACCGGCTGGACAACATGGCCTGGAGCTTCGCCGCGCTGGCTACCTACGCCTCGCGGGGCACCTGGATCCGCCCCGGCGACCTGCTCGGCTCGGGAACCTGCCAGGGCGGGTGCCTGGCCGAGCTGTGGGGCCGGCACGGGCGCGACCACCTCCCACCACTGCGCCCCGGCGATGTCGTGACGACCAGCGTGGAACTGCTGGGCGGGACGCGGAACCGGGTGGTGCCGGGACCGCCGCGCCACGAGATCCTGCCCTGGCGGCGCCCGTGAAGCGCGTCCTCGTCACCGACCACCCGTGGCCGTCCCTCGACCTCGAGTCGCAGATCGTCGCCGCGACCGGCGCCGAGGTCGTCGACGCAAGCGGCGATCCCGCGGAGATCGCCCGCCTGGCCACCGGCGCGGACGCGATCCTGACCTGCTTCGCGAAGATCCCCGCCGACGTGCTCGACGCGGCCCGGCGCTGTCTCACCGTGGCCCGTTACGGCGTCGGCGTGGACAACATCGACGTCGCCCGTGCCACCGAGCTGGGCATGGTGGTCAGCAACGTGCCCGACTACTGCTCCGACGAAGTCGCCGACCACACACTGCTGCTCATCCTCGCCCTCGCGCGGCGGCTCGTGCCGCACACCCGGCTGCTGGGCCACGGCGGCTGGGACGTCACCGGCACCGGCACGCCGAGCCGGCTGCGCGGCAAGGTTCTCGGCCTCGTTGGGCTCGGCACCATCGGACGCGCACTCGTCCCCCGGGCACTGGCCGTCGGCCTGCAGGTCCTGACCTGGAGCCGGACCGACCGAGCAGTGCCGGGAACCGAACCGGCCGCGTCGCTGGAGGAACTGCTGGCCGCCAGCGACATCGTGTCGCTGCACGTACCGGCCACCCCACAGACGCGAGGCATGATCGGCGCCGCCGAACTGGCGAAGATGAAACCCACCGCGTGGCTGGTCAACACCGCACGCGGCTCGCTCGTCGACACCGACGCCCTGGTGTCCGCGTTGCGCGACCGGGTCATCGCCGCCGCCGCGCTGGACGTCACCGACCCCGAGCCCCTCCCGCCCCACCATCCACTCCGGACCCGCGACGACGTGGTCCTCACCCCGCACGTCGCGTTCAACTCCGACGGCTCACTGGCCGACCTGGCCCGAACCGCCGCCACCAACGTCGCCGACGTCCTGACCGGACTCGTCCCAGCCACGGTGGTCAACCCCGAAGTCCTGTCCAGCACGGCCCTGAGGATGCGATGATCGCCGAACACCTGGTGCGGCGCGGCCTCGCCACCCGCACCGAAACCCTCGACGTGCGGCCCCTGACCGGCGGGGTGTCCAACGACGTCTTCGCCGCCACCGGCCCCGGCGTCGACGTCGTCGTCAAACGCGCGCTGCGACGGCTGCGGGTCGCACAGACCTGGACCGCCGACCCCGCGCGCATCACCACCGAAGGCCGCGCCCTGCGGCTGGCCGGGCGCATCACCCCCGGCGCGGTCCCCCGCGTGCTCGACCTCGACGACGGCTACCTGGTCATCAGCCGCGCTCCCCGCACCTGGCACACCTGGAAGGATGAACTGCTCGCCGGCACCGTCCGACCGTCCGTCGCCGGAGAGCTGGGGCACCTGCTCGGCCGCTGGCAACGGGAGACAGCCGCGATGCCGGGCGTGCTGCACGACTTCGCCGACCGGACCGTCTTCACCCAGCTGCGGGTCGACCCGTTCCACCGCGCCATCCGGCGCCGCCACCCCGACCTCGCCGGGCCGATCGACACCACCCTGTCGGTGATGGCCGAGACCACGACCTGCCTGGTGCACGGCGATTACACACCGAAGAACGTGCTCGTCGATCCCGATGGCCACCAGCTGTGGGTCATCGACTGGGAGGTCGCCCACGCCGGCGACCCCACCTTCGATCCCGCCTGGACGGTCGGCCACCTGCTGCTCAAATCACTGCACCGGCCCACGGCCGCCCCCGCCTGCGCCGCGGCCGCGCACGAGTTCCTGGACGCGCTCGAAGTGCCCCTCGACGAGAACCAGCTGATCCGCCAGACCGGCTGCCTCGTGCTCAGCCGGGTCGACGGCACCAGTCCCGTGGACTACCTGGCGCCCACAGCCCGGGATCGCGCGCGGGCGCTCGGCCGCCGTCTCCTGCTCGACCCGCCCGACGTGGTGACCGACATCTGGAAGGACCTGACGTGAGTGACACCGCCATCAGCGCCGTGCGGGCGTGGGAGGCCCTCGACTCCCGCGGCAAGCCGACGGTCGGCTGCGAGGTGCGCCTGGAAGGCGGGGCACGTGGGGAGACCACCGTCCCCTCCGGTGCGTCCACCGGTCGCCACGAGGCCCGCGAGCTGCGCGACGGCGGAATCCGGTACGGCGGTCAGGGCGTTCGCGGAGCGGTCAGCGCCGTGTCCGGGGAGCTCTTCGGCGCCGTACGCGGTCTGGACGCCACCGCCCAGAGCAGCGTGGACCAGGCGCTGCGCAGCGCGGACGGCACCACCGACCTCGGCCGGCTCGGCGCGAACGCCATCCTCGCCGTCTCGGTCGCCACCGCACTCGCCGCGGCCGACGCGCGCGGCCTGCCCCTCTACCGCGCCGTCGCCGACGACGACGCCACTCCCCTGCTGCCGCTGCCCATGGTTAACATCATCTCCGGCGGCGCCCACGCCGGCCGCGCGATCGACGTCCAGGACTTCCTCGCCGTGCCCGTCGGCGCGCGCTCGTTCGCCGAAGCCCTCGAATGGTGCTCGCGGGTGCGGGCCGCCACCGCCGACGTCCTCACCGCTCGCGGCACGTCACCCGCGCTCGTGGCCGACGAAGGCGGGCTCGGTCCGGTCCTGCCGACCAACCGGGCCGCGCTGGACCTGCTGACCGCCGGGATCGAACGCGCCCGGCTGCGCCCCGGCGACGACATCGGGATCGCCATCGATGTCGCCGCCACCCAGTTCTTCACCGGCGACCGCTACCGGCTCGCCGCCGAGGACCGCGACCTCACCGCCCACGAGTTGATCGATGAGCTGGCCGGCTGGTGCGACCACTATCCCATCGTGTCCATCGAGGACGCTCTCGCGGAGGACGACTGGACGGGCTGGCGCGACGCCACCCAGCGCCTGGCCGGCCGCCAACTCCTCGGCGACGACCTGTTCGTCACCGATCTCGCCCGCCTCGACCGCGGCGTGCGTGGCCAGGTCGCCAACGCCGTGCTGGTGAAGCCCAACCAGACCGGCACACTCACCGCCGCCCGCGCCGTCGTCCGCCACGCCCAGGACAACGGCTACACCACCGTGCTGTCCGCACGCTCCGGCGAAACCGAGGACAACTGGCTGGCCGACCTCGCCGTGGGCTGGCGCACCGGCCAGATCAAGGTCGGCTCCATCACCCGATCCGAACGCACCGCCAAGTGGAACCGCCTGTTACGCCTGGAAACCGAACTGGGCGAGGACGCCGACTACGCCGGCGCCACCGCGCTTCGCGCGAGCGCCCGTACCACACTTGACGGTGCACGACGCACCTGACGAGCGTCGTTGAGTTCGCACAGCGCTGGTGGCACCCCGGCCAGACCGGGGTGCCACCAGGCAAGGGTTACCGCACCGCGACGCGGTACTCGCCGCCGGGCACGGTCAGCAGCACGTACCCGCCGGACTCGGTCGCGCCCAAGGCCGTGCCGCGGCCGTCCCGCCATACCGTGCGGCCGTTGACCGACACGTCCGCCCCGCGGGTCACCGGCACCGCGATCACGCCGCTGGTGCCCGCCGGCGTGCGCGCGGTCAAGGCGAACCGGCCCGCCTTCTGCTCGGAGCTCCAGCTGACCTCGATGTCACCGAACGCGGTCGGCACGCTGCCGGCGCTCCACTTCAGCTCGGCCGGACGCGGCTGGATCCGCCAGCTCTGGTAGCCGGGCCCGACCGGTGCCACGCCGAGGACCTGCTCGGTCAGCTGCACGGTCGGCGAGGCGGCCCAGCCGTGGGCGAGGCTGGCTGTGGCGCGGTTGACCCCGCCGTCGCTGTTCTTGAACTCCCAGAACGCCCCGGTGTAGAGCAGGTTCGCCGGATCGACCATCGGCCCCCAGGTGCGGCGCATCAACTCCAGCGCTCCCCCGGTGTCACCGACCGCGAAGCGGCCCGCGGTCTCCATGCCGTTGGCGAACGGTTCGATCGTGTGCCCGGTCGGGTCCTTCAGGCCCGGCCCCATGATCGCGCCGTAGGGAGTCCACAGTGTCCTGATCGCGGCCAGCACCCGCCCTTCCTGACCGGCCGGCACGAACCCGTACTGCAGCGCCAGCGCGTTGGCGTCGCCGACGAGCACGCCGGGGTTGGTGCTGCTCTGCGGGTACGCGCCGAGCTGCGGGTTCCACAGCTTCGTCATCACGGCGGTCTTGATGGCGTCCGCCGTGGCGTCGTAGCCCTCGGCGGCCGAGGCCGACCCCACGGCACGCTCCAGCCACGCCATCTCCCGCAGCAGGATGTAGTAGTCGATGCTGTACTTGGTCACTTCGCCGGTCTGGGTGGCCTGCCAGTAATCGCGGTCGTTGGACACCACGAGGTTGTCGGCGGTGCGGAAGCTGTCGTTGTAAGCCAGTTCCCGCCGCAGCGCCGGCAGGACGCTGGTGATGTAGGCCTTGTCGCCGGTGTAGCGGTAGTAGTCGATGAACGCCCGCGCACCGTAGCCCGAGTAGTTGTTGGAGTAGAACAGCGGCGAGCCCTCGGGCGAGGTGCGCTTGGCGAAGTCCGGCGAGCCGGGGAACGCCCCGTCCGCGCGCTGCTTGGCCAGCAGCACGTCCAGCGACGAGCGCAGGTAGTCCGCCCCGACGTCGCCGAGGGTGCTGATCGCCGTCGGCCCCTGCACCAGCAGGTCACCGGTCCAGATGCTGCGGTCGCGCTTGGCGCCGTCGTAGATCCGGGCGTCGGCCAGCCCGTTGAGCCCGGGCGCCTTGAGGTTCATCTGCAGCGTGTACGCGCCGGAGTACCACATCCGGTTGAGCTGGTCGTCGCTGGAGAGGAACCAGCCCCGGTAGTCGGCGGGGGTGGCGCGGTAGGCCTGGAAGTCGACCCCGGCCGAGGACAACGACACGCTGCCCGGCGAGCTCACGGTGACCAGCGCGAACCGGAACCCGCCGTGGAAGCCGCCGTTGAGACGGCCTGGCCCGGTCGGCTGCAGGGTGTCCGGACCACCGACACCGGCCAGGCCCCGCGACTCGTCCGAGCTCGGCGCCCCGGGCGAAGTCGTCACCGGGGTGCCC
The DNA here is from genome assembly GCF_023376025.1 of Amycolatopsis thermalba. Taxonomy (NCBI): domain Bacteria; kingdom Bacillati; phylum Actinomycetota; class Actinomycetes; order Pseudonocardiales; family Pseudonocardiaceae; genus Amycolatopsis; species Amycolatopsis thermalba. Next base: position 3,959,769 of record NZ_CP091196.1, on the reverse strand, counting down.
GCCGCCAGGTCGCGGGGCAGGCCGGAATCCAGGTCGACGGTCTTGGCGGCGGGGTCGAAACCGGTGATCGTCCGCGTGACGGCGTCCGCGCCGGTGCCGAAGGTGATGGTGTTCCCGGCCTCCAGGTTGGCGGCCGAGGCCAGCGGCACCCGGGTCGTTCCCGCCGGGACGGCCGCCGCGACCGTGGTCGACGCGGGTGTCCGGATGTACTGGCGCGCCTCGGACGTCACGATCGTGATCGTGGGGCTGCCGGTGACAGCGGTGATGTCGAGATTGGGCACGCCGCCGACCTCGCGACCGAAGTCGAGCAGGACCGACGCCGGGGTGCCGCCGGCCGCGGTGGTCAGGGTCGTCGCGGGCCCGTGCCCCGAGACCAGGGTCCGGGGGTGGCGCACGTCCCCACGCTCTTGGGCGGCGACCGGACGCACCTGCGGGGACGACGGCCCCAGGACGTATTGCTGCCACTTGGCGGACGCCGACTGGAAGACTGTGTCCGGCACCGGAGCACCGGCAGCGGGCACGGTGGCGGTGACCATGGTCGCGACCGTCAGCACGCCAACGGCCACACTTCGCGCGGATCTAGGAGTAAATCGTTTCAACTCCGACCTACCTCTCTCCCTCGAGCGGATGTTCGTTTCGGAGTACCGGGAAGGTACGGGGCCGCCCCCGCCACGGTGCAAGGATTTGTCCGGAACCGGACATGCGGAACGCCTGGATGGCGCAGCACTACCATGGGCTGATCGACACCGTGCCGACATCGACCGAGGAGGACAGGCTGAACAGGGTGACCATCCGCGAGGTCGCCGAACTGGCCGGCGTGTCCCCCGCGTCCGTGTCGAACTTCTTCCACAAGCCACGCAAGCTCTCCGAAGCCACCCGCGAGCGCATCCAGCAGGCCGTCGACAGGCTCGGGTTCGTGCCCAACGACGTGGCCCGCACACTGCGGATGGGCGTCAGCCCGGTGATCGGGTACATCGCCTTCGAACTGGCGGGAGCGACCACCCCGGAGATCGCCGCGGCGATCGAGCAGCGGGTCTCGGCGCGGGGAATGTACCTGTTGATGGCCAACGACACCGGCTCCCAGCAGCGCGAACGCGCCTACCTGCAGCTGTTCGCCAAACAGCAGGTCAGCGGCGTGATCATCGCTCCGGTCGGCGACGTGGAGGACGAACTCGCGCAGATGCGCGCGCACGGAATCGCCAGCGTGCTCAGCGCCCGCCGTGCGGTGTCGCCGGAACAGGCGTCGGTGTCGATCGACCACGTGGAGGGCGGCCGCCTCGCCATGCGCCACCTCCTCGACCGGGGGCACCGGCGGATCGGCTTCGTCGCCTCGTCGCTCGAACTGCGCCAGGTGGCCGACCGGCTCAACGGCGCCCTGTCGGTGGTCGGGTCCGTCCCCGGCGCGACGCTGGAGATCATCCCGGTGCCCGAACGCTCGGTGGACGCCGGAATCGCGTGCGCGAACGACATCGCCGACCGCTCACCGGAGCACCGGCCGGACGCGTTGTTCTGCGTCAACGACCTGCTGGCGATCGGGGTCGTCCAGGCCTTCGTTGCCGGCCGGCGGGTGAGCGTGCCGGGCGACATCGCGGTCATGGGCTACGACGACATCGAGTTCGCGAAGTCGACGATCGTTCCGCTGAGCACGATCCGCACGCCGCACGTCGAGCTCGGCCGCGCGGTCGCGGACCTGCTGTTCGAGGAAATGACGGTCCTCGAAGCCGGCACCGACCCGGAGCACCGGCGGCAGATCGACTTCTCCCCCAAGCTGGTGGTCCGCGCCTCCACGGGCGGCGACTGACCCTCCCGCTCAGCGGCCACGCCGCCGGGCGGCGGTTGCGCCGAGTGTTGAATCGTTTTACTCTCACCGGCACCAACCTCGTTACCTCCTCTAGCAAGACTCGCAATAACCATAGGTAAATCGTTTTACCTCTCTTCGACGATGAAGGAGAACCCCATGCCCGACCCGACATCGGCGCGCCTGGACCGCAGGCACTGGCTGCTCGCGGTGGCCGCCGGAATGGCGTCCCTGCTCGACTCCGGCGCGATCATCTCTGTCGGCCTCGGGCTGGCGCTCTGGAAGAAGGCGTTCGACCTGGACGTGTGGACCGTGGGCGTGCTCGGGTCCGCGCTCACGCTGTTCATCGCCGTCGGCGCGCTCACTGGCGGCCGCCTGGCGGATCTGGTCGGCCGCGGCCGGATGTTCTCGATGACGATCCTGCTCTACGCCGCGGCCGCGGTCGCGGTGGCCGTCGCGCCCAACGCCACCGTGCTCGTCGCCGGCGTGATCGTCATCGGTGTGGCGGCGGGGGCGGACCTGCCGACCTCGATCGCGGTGCTGTCCGAGCGGGCGCCGCAGGGCGCTCAGGGCCGTCTTGTCGCGTTCACCCACGTCATGTGGACGGTCGGCGTCGTGCTCGCGACCGCGCTGGGCTTCGCGGTGTCCGGGCTCGGGCTGACCGGCATCCGCTTGATCTTCGGACTGCTGGCCGTGCTCGCGGTCGCGACGTTCGCGTTCCGCGCGTTCTACCCGCCCTTCCGCGACCTGGAGGCCGACGCCGAAGCCCGGCACGCCGCGGCCGGCGTCGATGCCGCGAAAGCGTTGCCCCTCAAGGAACTCGTCCGAGAGCGCTCCTACCTCGGCATGATCGCGCTCACCGCGCTGTTCTACCTGTTCTTCACGCTGGTGGCCAACACGTTCGGCTCGTTCAAGACCTACTTCCTGGTCACCGTCGGCGGCACCACCCAGGCCGTCGCCACCGCCGTCTCCTTCGGCACCACGCTCATCGGCCTCGTCGGCACCGTGGTGTTCACCCGGATCGCGGACACCCGCTGGCGCAGCAGGTTCTTCGCCGCGGGCGTGGTCATCTTCGCGTCCTGCCAGCTGCTCATCGCCGTCACCGGCGGTGTCGTGCTGCCCGCGATGATCGCGGCCCTGGTGCTCTACAACATCGGGTTCCCGTTCGTCGGCGAGGCGCTGTACAAGATCTGGACCCAGGAATCGTTCCCGGTCAACGCCCGCGCCACGGTGCAGGGCGCGACCATGGCGGTGGCCCGGTTCGTCGCCGCGGCCTTCGCCCTGGTCACGCCGGCGCTGATCGCCTGGAGCCCCTCGGGTTTGTATTACCTGCTGACGTTCTTCGCGCTGGTGTCCGGCTTCATCGGGGCAGTGATCATCCGGCGGGTTCGCGGCTCAGGCGTGATCGAACCGGCGCCGCTCGCCGACGAGGTCCGCTCATGACGGTCGCGAACCCGCCCCGCATAGGCCTGACCAGTGAGCCCTTCGCCCCGGACCCCTGTCCCCCGCTGTCGTGGACGACGACCACCACGGCCGGCGACTGGGTCCAGGCCGGGGCGGACCTCGAACTCACCACGGACGGCACCCGGCACACCGCGTACGTGGAAGGCGACGCGTCCGTGCTCGTGCCGTGGCCGTTCGCGCCGCTGGTCCCCCGGCAGACGGCCCACCTCCGGGTCCGGGTCCACGGCACGGACGGCTCGCGCTCGAAATGGAGCGAGCCGACCACGGTGACCGCCGGATTCCTCGCTCCTGGCGAATGGGAAGCGAGGTTCATCGGCTCTGGTGCGGAACATCCGCACCTGCTGCGCGGAACGTTCCGCCTTCGGGAAGGCGTGCGGCGGGCGCTGTTGTACGCCACGGCGTTCGGCGTCTACGACGCGCGGCTCAACGGCCAACGGGTGGACGACGCGGAACTGAAACCGGGCTGGACCAGCTACCAGTGGCGCCTCACCTACGACGTCAGCGACGTGACCGCCCACCTGCGGCCTGGTGTGAACGAGCTCGGCATCGAGCTGGCCGGCGGCTGGTACACCGAGCGGTTCGGCTTCCGCGACGCCGCGAGCCGGTTCTACCAAGGACCGCCCGCCGCCGCAGCGCAGCTGGTGATCGAGTACACCGACGGCACGACGGACACGGTGACCACCGGCGAGCACTGGCGCTGGGCGCGTGGCCCGGTCGTCTCCGCGAGCCTGTACCAGGGCGAAACCTACGACGCACGACGGAAACCGGATTCGTGGCGCCCGGTCGCGCTGATCGACGTCCCGGACGTGACACCCGAACCCCGGTGCGCACCGCCGGTCCGGGTGATCGAGCACCGCGCCGTCGAGCAGGTCCGCACCACACCGTCCGGCAAGACGATCGTCGACTTCGGACAGAACCTGGTCGGCCGGGTGCGGATCACCGTGTCGGGGCCGGCCGGACACACCGTCACGCTCCGGCACGCCGAAGTGCTCGAACACGGCGAACTGGGCACCCGCCCGCTGCGCAACGCCGCCGCGACCGACCACTACACGCTGCGCGGCGACGAGGTGGAGACCTGGGAACCGAAGTGGACGTTCCACGGGTTCCGGTACGTCGAAATCGGCAACTGGCCGGGCGAGTTCGACCCGTCCGCGGTCACGGCGTCGGTAATGCACACCGACATGCGGCGTACCGGCTGGTTCACCACGAACCACCCGCTGGTGCAGCGGTTCCACGACAACGTCGTCTGGGGCATGCGGGGCAACTTCGTGTCCATCCCCACCGACTGCCCCCAGCGCGACGAACGCCTCGGCTGGACCGGCGACATCCAGGTCTTCGCTCCCACCGCGTCATTCCTCTACGACTGCGACGCCTTCCTCCGATCGTGGCTACGGGATGTCGTCGCCGAGCAGCGCGCCGCGGACGGTGTCGTGCCCATGGTCGTGCCGGCGGTGATCCCCCAGGTCCCCGGCCTGTCCGAACCGGTCGCCGCGTGGGGCGACGCGATCACCGTGGTACCGACGGTGCTGCACGAACGCTTCGGCGACCGGGAGCCACTGGAGTCGTGCTTCACCGCCATGGCCGCCTGGGTCGACACGGTGAGCGACCGCTGCGCCGGTGCGCTGCTGTGGGAGCGCGGTATCCAGTTCGGGGACTGGCTCGACCCCGATGCTCCGCCCGACCTACCCGGGCAGGCGAAGACCGACGCCGGGATCGTCGCCACCGCCTACTACTTCCGCTCCGCCGACCTGACGGCACGCGCCGCCGTGCTCCTGGGCCGCGACGACGACGCCCACCGCTACGGCGACCTGGCGCGGCGAATCGCCGCCGCCTTCCGCGACGCCTACGTCACGCCCAGCGGCCGAATGATGTCCGACGCGCCGACCGCCTACGCCCTGACGATCGTGTTCGGCCTAGTCACCGACGAGCGCCGGGCAGCACTGGGCAGGCGGCTGCGCGAACTGGTCCGCGCGTTCGGCTACCACATCTCGACAGGCTTCGTGGGCACCCCGATCATCTGCGACGCGCTCACCGCCACCGGGCACGCCGACGCGGCCTCGCGCCTGCTCACCACGACCGAATGCCCGTCGTGGCTCTACCCGGTGACCATGGGCGCCACCACGATCTGGGAACGCTGGGACTCGATGCTCGAAGACGGCTCCATCAATCCCGGCCAGATGACCTCGTTCAACCACTACGCCCTCGGCGCGGTGGCGGACTGGCTGCACCAGCACGTCGCCGGCCTCGCCCCGGCCGAGCCCGCCTACCGGCGCATCCGAGTGGCACCGGTGCTGCTGGACACCCTCGACGACGCCGCCGCCTGGCACGACACGCCGTACGGCCGGGCGTCCGCCGGCTGGCGGCGAGAGGGAGACCTGGTGCGGTTCCACGTCGAGGCACCGCCCAACACCCGCGCCGAGGTGCTCCTGCCCTCCGGGGTGAAGTATGAGGTGGGCAGTGGGATCCACGAGTGGGCTGAACCCCACCTTCGCGCGACATCGGCACGTGACGACCTGAGCCTGGACAGCGATCTGACCACGGTGATCGACGATCCCAGCGCCTACCAGGCCGTCCTCGGCGCGATCCGCGACCTCGATCCCGACCGCGCGGCCACCTTCCGCCGCACCACGAGGTGGACGCCCGGCCGCTCCCTGCGCGACCCGCTCAACAAAGCCCCGCTGGATATCCTCGACGCGGTCGACAAGGCGCTCCGCGGCCTGCCCACCACCTCAGCGGTCCCGGAGCGTGCAGAAGATCTGGCGCCGCCCGATGAGGACGACGCCCGCACGTGACCCTTCCCAGCGTCCCCAGTCCTCCGCAAGCGACCGAACTGGACGAAGAAGCCGAGTACGCCGGCGTGTCAACCCGGCGCCCCCGTGATTCGCGAGGTGCGGACGCGTGTCTGCAGGTGGTACCTGCTTCCGCCCTGCCGCTCCAAGCGCCTTCCAGCCGCCCGGGTAGATCGCGGCGACGACGCGGCCGCCCGTTCGTACCACCGGCGGGCACTGGCGAGCGCGATCTCGGCCATGTATTTCGCAAGCGCCAGACCGCGGTCGGCAGTTCCATTGCGTTGAAGCCCCGGGCGGAACTGGGAAATCCAGGCGCACCTGTGCCGGTCCAACCCGCCGACGTAGGGACCGAGGTTTCCGCCAGGATCAGGTGCCTTACGAACGCTGCGGCAAAGACCTCTCACCTGATCATTCTCACGGCCCCGCACCACCGGTAGCCCTTGCACCGGGTCACGAATGAAGGTCCCCTTCGACGGCACTGTGACGACGAGTCCCTCGTCTCGTAGGAGCTGAGTCGCGTGGCGAAGGGTGCCGAGCGCGACGCCAAGTTCTGCCGCCAAGCGCCGTTCGGCCGGTAGCGGTGTGTTCGGCGGGAGTTCACCGGATTCGATGCGGGCCTTGAACTGCTCGAAAACCGTCCGATAGAGATATTGCGGAGTTCGACGATCTTCCGTCATCGCCGACTCCGGTGCACGCGTACCCAGCCGTTTTCTTCGTTGAGCGCAACCTTCACGCGCTCGGGCATCGCGTGGCGAGGGCGATGCTGCGGCCGAACGCTTCTCGCCGAGGAAGGCACGCCACGGCAAATACGAGAAATCCACCGCCACATCATTCTTCCCTCCAGGTTTGGTGCGGTGCTACACACCAAACGACGGTGCAATGCGCGAACAGGGTCTGTTCAGGGTCTGGTTGACACCTCACCTGTGAGGTTCCGGCCTCGCCTGGAAGGATGTCATCGTGCCCAAGCCCTATCCCCGCGAGTTCCGTGACGACGTGGTCGCCGTGGCCCGTCGCGGCGAGACCCCGTTGAAGCAGGTCGCGAAGGATTTCGGGATCTCCGAGTCCTGCCTGGCCAACTGGCTGCGCGCCGCCGACGTCGAGGACGGCACCCGGCCCGGCGTAACCCGCGAGGAGTCCGCTGAGCTGCGCGAACTGCGTAAACGCAACCGGCTGCTGGAGCAGGAGAACGAGGTGCTGCGCAAGGCGGCTGCCTATCTGGCGCAGGGCAATCTGCCGGGAAAATAGCCTTCCCGCTCGTCCGTGAACTGGCCGCGGCCGGCGCCCCTGTGCGAGTGCCGGTCGCGGTGACGTGCAGGGTGCTGGGTATCTCCCGGCAGGCCTACTACCAGTGGCTTCGCGATCCGGTCTCGCAGCGGGACTGGGATGACGCCCATTTGATCAATGCCGCCCTCGACATTCATGCCGATGACCCGGCCGACGGGTACCGGTTCATCGCCGACGAACTCGCCCAGCGCGGGTTCACCGCCTCGGAGAACCGGGTGTGGCGGATCTGCTCGATGCAACAGATCTTCTCGCTGCACGCCAGGAAGAAGGGCCCTCTGCCGCAAGGCCGGGCCGCCGGTGCACGACGACCTGGTGCGCCGCAGCTTCACCGCCGACGCGCCGAATGTGCTGTGGCTGACCGACATCACCGAACATGCCACCAGGGAGGGAAAACTGTATCTGTGTGCGATCAAGGACTGCTACTCCAACAAAATCGTCGGATACTCCATAGACACGCACATGCGGGCCTCACTCGCCGTCAGCGCGCTGCGCAACGCGATCGCGCTACGCTACCCGGCCGGCACCGTGGTCCACTCCGACCGAGGGGCCCAGTTCCGCTCCGCCGCCTACCGGCGAATGCTCCGCAGTCACGGGCTGGCCGGATCGATGGGCCGTGTCGGCGCCTGTGGTGACAACGCCGCGATGGAATCATTCTTTTCGTTGCTGCAGAAGAATGTCCTCGACACTTGCCGGTGGCGCACCCGCGACGAACTGCGGCTGGCGATCGTGTCCTGGATCGAGACGAAGTACCACCGCAAACGCCGCCAACGCGCCCTGGGCAAGCTCACCCCAGTCGAGTTTGAGACCATCTACACGCCCGCAACAGCGGCCTGAAAACAGTCAGCCCCGGTGTCAACCGAAGTCTGGGCAGACCCGGGCTCCGCATCGCCGCTTCAACCTGGGCACGGCGTGCGCTGTTGACCAAGTGCGAACTGGAACCTACTGCATGAGGCATCCGGTGGAACTGCTCGTGCAACCGTCAGAAAATGTCAGCCCCTTCGGGCAGACTACGCGCATGGAAGGAAGCGACGTCGGGTTCGTGTATGTCTTGACCAATCCCGCGATGCCTGGGTTGGTCAAGATCGGTTTCACCACTGATCTGCCAGAGGACCGCGCCGCGGCTTTGTCACGCCATCCTGGCGTGCCGCTGTCCTTCACCGTCGAGTTCCGAGCGCTCACCACACGATGGCGGGCTCTCGAAAAGCTCGTCCACAGATACCTTGCTGACGCACGCGTCAACCCGAAGCGAGAATTCTTCCGTGTCCCCGTCGACCGGGCGATCGAGACTGTCCGGGAATGCGTCCTCGACATCGACGGCATCGATGCATGGGGCACGGGCGCCTCAAGCCGCCCGCACCTGATCGGCGACCCCCAGCGCATCAGCCTTGCCTTGGAAGCTGGAGACATCTTCGTCTTGTTGTCTCACTCGGGCCTATCGTCGTCGCACGGCTTCGGGTGGCAGCCAGTCGATGTGTGGCAAGCGCACGCGAACGGAGACCAATTGGAGATCATTCCTGCCGCGCGCGAGGGCGAGACCGCCGGGTTCAGCATCGGAGACGAGCTTGGCGCTCAGGACCCCGTCCCCCATCTGGACCGCGAGCGGAAGGTCAGCAACGGGCTACTGCTCGGCAGAGAGCGGCTCACTCCAGGCGACCGGGTGCTATGGCTGTCGGATTCCGGCAATGTGGTCGAGAAGTGCAAGAGCGTCCTGTTTGAGGCATTGGCCTATTGTCAGGTCGTTTACCGGAGCTGGACCCCTCAGCTGACGACGGACGGGCACCCTCTGCTTCTCAACATCCTCACGCGAGAACCGAGCCCGGCGATGGTCGCCGCATCACAACACGCGATCGCGCTTCCAGCCCCACGGGCATGGGCCCCACGGCCGACAGCCCAATCAGCTCCGATGGACCCAATCACGCCCGAGCGCTGGTTGCCCCAATTACGCCCACGCGCTCAACGGAAGAAGAAGTCTCAGCATCGTTCGACCCGCAACACACGACACGGCGCGTGAAAGCGGAACTCTCACGCCCGCGCTACCAACGCCGATCCACTGAGCGGGCGCCGAACGGGCTCCACACCCGACGTCACCCACGCGCACAGGCGCGTGCGCATTGCCAAGGCTGCCCTGCGACCTGACCTCCCGTGCACCGCATGCCGGTCGGCCACGTGGAGCCGCGCTTCCTGCCCCCAGCTGGTCAAGCGGCTTCCCTACGCGACGATGCCATCGTCGACGCCTACTACGTCATGCTCGGCGCCGCCCTGCTCGAGCTGCAGATCTCGGCGAGGTAGAGGGCAGGAGCATAGCCAGCCCAGAATGGATGGCAGCGACACACATTCAGCAGGTTCTCCTGAATCTGCGCACCGGTCCGGCGCAGAACCTCTTGTTCGCCTACACTTGCTGGCGGGCCACGCCTGCCTTCGTGCACTGCTGACGACTATCGGGGTGCACGGCCTCGCCGACGTGCCCGCCGCGCTCGCACTGCTCGCGTCCGTCGCGGTGATCGTCCGGCTGCTCGCCGTCGCCGTGCGGCACGTGTGGCAGACCCGCCGGCACCACACGCGGCCACCTCGCTCGTCCCCTGCGCACCGCCGATCCCACGCCGTTCTGCCGTCCCGACCTGGCCCAGCCGGCGCGGTGAGACGGTTGCTCCCAGGTGAGGGAGGCCGGCCTCAGACGGTTTCCCGTACTTCTCCGACGGGTTGGGTGCCGCCTTGATCGTGGTCAGCACTCTCAAGTCGACGGCGCGAGCGCCGGCGGGTTTCTGCGCTGATTCCCCCGGCTGACCGCCGCGCCAAGCCGAACGCCGGCCCGGTCCCGCCGGGGACGCGGACGAGCCCGTGGCTCAGTAGCTGAACGTGGTGGCCGGCTCGTCACCGATCCAGTTCCACATCGGGACCGTGCCGTTGAGCTCGGCGCCGCCGATCAACGTGTCGGGGTCCAGCTGCTTGGCGTTGAAGCAGATCGGGCAGACGAAGTACCGCCCGCCCGCGGTCTCGTACCGCTTGACCAGGTCGGCCAGCGGTGGGCAGCCGTCGCAGGCCACGCCGGTCGCGGTTTTCGGCACGGCGAGCCGGACCGCCTCCTTCGCCAGGAACATGAGCGTCTCGCGGCCGGTCTCGGCAGCGCCGACGGCGACCAGGAACGCGACGGTGACCTTTTCCGGATCTTCCAGTCCGGTGCTCAGGCTGATGACGGCTTTGCTGGGCATGGCCCCTCCTCGGAGTCGGATGAGGGCACGGTAGGAGGGGGCCGGCGCCGTGTCGTCGGGTGTTCTCCCTACAAATCGAGCGGGTCGAGCAAGCCGTTGCGCAGCGCGAACAGGGTCGCCGTCGCCCGCGAGGACGCCCCGGTCTTGGCGTAGATCCGCTCGATGTGGGTGCCCGCCGTCTTGCGGGAGATCCCCAGGCGCGCGGCCACGTCGCCGGTGGCGGCACCCCGCGCGATCAGGACGAGCACCTCCACCTCGCGCGGTGTCAGGCCCGCGGGCCCGGGGCGGCGGGCCTGACGCCCTTCGACACCCGCCGCGGTCAGCACGGCGTGGGCGGCGTCGGTGTCGAGACGTCCGGCCCGGACCTCGCTGCGGAGCACGCCGGCAGCCGCCTTCGCCGGGAGGGCCGGACGGTGCGCGCGCGGCTCGAGCATGGCCCGGTACGCGCAGGCCGCGGCCAGGATCCGCCCGGTCATCGGCACCGCGGCACCGCCGATTCCGCGGTGGTACCCGCTGCCGTCGTGGCGCTCGTGCGCGAGCGCCGCGACCGCGCCGATCCTGCCCAGCTTCGCGGGCCGGGCCAGCACGCGTTCGGTGTAGTACGCGCTGAGCCGGATCCGTTCCCACTCGGTGACCGACAGCGGCCCCGGCTTGCCGAGAACGGTCACCGGCACGCCGTGCAGACCGATGTCGTGGACGAGACCGGCCCGGTGCAGGACCGTCAGGTCCCGCGGCGGCAGCCCCATCACGCCGGCCACCCGGCCGGCCAGTTCGCCGACCCCGCGGGAATGGCCGGCTCGCCAGCCGCTGCGCAGATCGGTGAAGTCGGCCAGCCCCTCCAGCGCGGCGTCGAGTTCCCGTTCGGACAACCGGCGGCACAGCGCCGGCTCCGCCGCGAGCACCCGCGGCACGTCCACGGTGTCGCCGAGCCCGTCCAGCAGTTCGCCGGCGTGCGCGCAGAACGCGTCGACGACGGCCGGCGCGAACTGACCACCCCGGCGCGCCCGGGCCACGCCGACCGCGGCGTCCACGCCGCCATGCCGGTGGTGCACCTCGGCCACGTCGGCCAACTGGAACAGCTGCACCAGCGGGGACACGTCGGTGGCACCCACACCAGCCGGGACGCCGCGACCGTCCCACCGGGTGAAGAACTGGCGCAGGGCGGTGCCCACCTCGTGACCGAGGCCGAGCCGTTCCGCGAGCACCGCCGTGGTCAGACAGTGCGACTGGATCCCCCGCGCCACCCGGTTGCCGTTGGTGAGCATCAGCGTGGCGACGGCCCGGATCCGGCGTGGCGTGGCCTGGCCGGCGGCGGCGTGGCGGGCGAAGAACGCGGCCCCGGACAGCCCGGCGAGGTCGGCGTCGTAACTCCCGGCCCGGAAAGCGATGTCGTCACCGAAGGACGCCGCGACCTCCGGTGCGTCGGCGACGCAGCCCACCCACGACAGCATGGCGACGTAGAACAGCTCGTCGCGCCGCTCCCCCGCGACGCCGAGGCGGTCGGCCAGCCCCGTGGCGAGGCGCCACGCGCGCAGCAGGTGCTCCATGGGCTGCCCCAGGCCCAGGTCGGTCGCGAGCGAGAACGCCGCCAGCAACTCGGCCAGCGTGATCCCCGAATCGCGATCACGCTCCTCCATGTATGCAGGATAGAGCGCTGCCCGCCGGTTCGGGCTCAGCTCCGTCGCACGGTGCTCGGCTGCGAGGGCGCGGCCTGCGCCGCCGCGTGGGTGGTCAGCGTTCGGCGGCACACCTTGCCCGTGGGGGTCATCGGCAGTTCCGGGAGCACCAGCAGCGCTTCGGGTAGTTTGCGGCTCTCCAGGCCGTGCCGTTGCCGCAGGTAGCCGCTCAGCTCGGCCAGGTCCGGCGCCCGCGCGCCGGGCCTCGGGGTGATGCACGCGCACAGGCGCTCGCCGAGGTCGTCGTCCGGGATGGGGACGCATGCCGCCTCGGCGACGGCCGGGTGCGCGGCCACCAGCTCTTCGACCTCCACCGGGCTGATCTTGTACCCGCCCCGGTTGACCACCCGCCGCAGGCGGCCGAGCACCGTGAGCCTGCCCTGCTCGTCGAGCACCCCGCGGTCGCCGGTGCGTACCCAGCCGCCGGGGCGGCGGTACCGGGCGTCGAGGTCCGGAGCGGCCACGTAGCACAGCGGGGTCATCGGCCCGAGCGCCCAGATCTCCCCCGCCTCACCGGCCGGCCGCGTGGTCCCGTCCGGCCCGGCGATCCGGATGGCGCACACCGCCGGATCGGGCCGGTTGCCGGCGGCCGAATGGCAGTTCACCCCGTCGGAGGACCCGTAGACGGTGATCACCGGGCACCCGAACCGGTCCCGGCAGGCGCGGGCGACCGGCTCCGGCAGCACGTCACCACTGGCGACCAGCGCACGCAGCCCACTCATCGCGGTGGCGGCCGGGTGCGCCGCCAGACGCCGCAGCATGGTGGGCACGCCGAACACGTGCGTCGGCCGGTGCTCGGCCATCATCCGCAGCGCCTGGCCCGCGTCGAACCGCGGCTGCACCAGCAGGGTGCCGCCCAGGGCGGCCACCGTCACCGGAACGCCGGCCGAGCCGAACGACGACGCCAGCGGCGCGAGCACGAAGTTGCGCACCGGTTCCGGCCCGGCGGCCAGCGCGCGCACGTACCGGGCCCGGCCGCCGGCGATCGCGTCGTGCGAGTAGGCGACCATCTTGGGCTCGGCCTCCGACCCCGACGAGACCATGATCCGCGCCGGCCACGCGGCATCCACGGCGGCGGGTTCGCCCCGCCCCGGCGTGGCCGCGCGCAGCTCGGTCATGGTCAGCAGCACCGGCCCCGCCGGCCCGGCGACCGCGGCGTCACCGATCAGGCCCGCGGCACGGCTGCGGCCGAGCAGGCTGCGCAGCGTCCGGGCCGACCGGTCCGGGACGGGCAGGGCGACCGCGCCGATCGTCAGCACGGCCAGCTCGGCCACCACGGCGTCCACCCCGCCCGGCAGCGCGATCCCCACCACGTCCCGCTCGCCGAGCCCCGCGGCCCGCAGGCCGGCCGACACGACGCGCACGTCAGCGGCCAGCTCCGCGTACGTCACCGTCCCCGCGGGGTCGATCACCGCGGCCTGGTCCGGGTGGGCCTGCGCCCGTTCCCGGAACAGGGTGGCGAGGTCGCGGCCGGGGCACCAGCCGCGATCACGCCACTCCCGCCGCAGCGCCGCCGGCACGTGGTCGGTCAGGACGAGACCGGACCGCGAGACCCACCTCACCAGAACTCCCACGGCGGGCGCACCGACACCATCCGCCCGCCCGCCGCGTCCCCGGTGATCTCCAGCGCCTGCTCGAACCGCCAGTCGGCCGCGAGCTGCCGCAGGTCGGTGCACACCGGCACCGCGGGCAGCCCGGCCTCGGCGAGCTGCCGCAGGACCTCCGCGGTGGAGCGCTGCCGCGCCCCACGGAGCACCGCCTGCCCCGCACCCAGCGCGGGCCGCGCGACGCGGGACAGCATCAGGTACCCGTCGGCCGTCCGCAGTGGACGGTCCAGGTCGGTCCACACCGGACGGACCGGGGACCGGGGCAGGGCGGCCGTGGCCGACAGCAGCGAGCTGTCCGTCCGGCTGCCGATCCCGGTCCGGATCCGGGTGTGCAGCGCGCCGAGCACGCCCAGCGCGCACACCAGCCCGCCGAGGAGGTCGGCGAGGGTGAGCAACGTGGGCGCCGGTGGCTCGCCCTGGGGGCGGATCGCGGCCGCCAGCCCGGACTGGGCCTGCACCACGTAGTCGGTGGCGATCTTCGGGCCCGCGCCGGGCTCCGGTCCCCACCCGCCGGCCGCGGCGTACACCAGCCCCGGGCGCACGCGGTTCAGGTCCGCGGCGTCGAGGCCGAGCGCCTGGGCCTTGCCCGGCGCCCAGTTGTGCAGGAACACGTCGGCGCCCGCGACGAGTTCGCACAGCCGCGCGCGGCCCGCCGCGGTCGTGAAGTCCGCCTCGGCCACCCGCTTGCCGTCGTTGATCGCGCGGAAGCGGGCGGAGCAGTCGCCGGCGAGCGGTGGCGGCCAGCGCAACGGGTCACCGCCCGGGGGTTCCACGCGCACCACGTCCGCGCCGAGCATCCGCAGCAGGTGCCCGGCCAGCGGCCCCTGCACGCGGCGGGCCGACTCCACGACCACGATGCCCTCCAGGGGCAGCTCCCGGGGCCGGTGGTAGCTCTGGCGGGAGGTTCCGGCCAGCGGCTCGAAGCGCCACGGCGCGGACTCCGGCGCCAGGCCGGGCGTTTCCCGGACCCGCATCACGACCACACCGCTGGCGGTGCCCGCGGCGAGCACCCGGGCGAACGGCCGGCCGGTGGCGATCTCGTGCAGCTCCGGGGGCAGCGGGCAGGTCGCGGTGCCGAAGCGCAGCTGGAACGGCGGCCAGCCGTGCCGGATCGCCTCCGGTCCGGCGCCGAGGAGGTGCCAGAAGCGCTGCCACGGCTCGGCGTCGAGGGTTTCGATCTCGAACCGCACCCCGTCGGCGGACACGAACGGCGGGGGCAGGCCCGGTCCGGGGACGGGGACGGCGTCCGCGGCGTTGTCGGCGGCCAGGTACTGGGCGGCGAGCAGCAGGGCCGCCTGGCTCGCCGAGGTGCGCACCGCGGTGAGCGGGAGCCCGCGTGCCCGCGCGATGAGCGCGGCGACCACGCCGTGCGCGGCGAGGATCCCGGCGACCGACGCGGCGACGTCCATCGCCAGCGGAACCGGGTGCCCGTCGCGCCTGCCGTGGATGTGCATCAGCCCGCACGCCGCCTGGACCCCGGCCTCGTCCACGAGGGGCAGGCGGACCGGCCCGGCCCACGTGACGTCCGCGGTCACCCCGGTGGGGGCGCAGCCGAGCTGCCGCAGCAGCCGCAGCAGGACGGCCGTGGCGGCGGGCGGAGCGGGCGACGTGGCACGCGTGACGGTCACGACGCCCGCCTGCCGTGGACCGAGTACATCACCGGCGACACCGCGCGGAACCCGGGATCGGTCATCACCCGCCGCACGTCCGCGAGGTGTTCCCCGGTCAGCCCGGCGGCGGCCAGCCGCTCGTGGAGGTGGTGGCTGGTGTGCAGGAGCAGCCGCAGGCCCGGCGATCCGGCGTGCCACACCGTCACCTCGGCGTGCACGTCGATCCCGGTGAGCCCGGCCGCGCGCATCTCCTCGGCGACCTGGGCGCCGTAGCCGGGCTCGGCGCCGGCCGCGCGCATCACGGTGGCGACTGCGGCGCGGAACTCCTCGTAGCGTCGCCGGGCCGCCGGGCCGGGCGCGAGCAGGCAGGGCCCGTAGCCGGTGTCGAACTCGTCGATCTGCAGCCACCCGCCCGGCCGCAGCGCCCGGGCCAGCTTGCCCAGCACCGCGGCGCGCCGTGGCAGGTGCCGCAGGACGAGCCGCGCGTGCACGAGGTCGAACGCGGCCTCCGGCAGCGGGTCGGTGACGACGTCGTGCCGCTGGACGACCAGGTTCGCGGCGGTGCCGACGTGCCCCGGGTCGAGGTCGGTGGCGACGACGCCACCGGACGGGGCGACCCGCGCGGCCAGCCAGCGGGAGACGCTGCCGCCGCCCGCGCCCACGTCGAGGCACCGCCAGCCGGGGCCGGCACCGGTGGCCGCGAGCCGCCGGGTGGTCAGCGGGTCGTAGGCGGCGGCCAGCCACTGGTGCTGCCGGGCGCGCGGATCGTCGGTCCCGGTGGCCCCGGCGCCGGCGAAGACGTAGCCGGCCGGGGTGTCGGCGCGCGTGCTCATCCCACTCCCTTCACGAAGACGTGCACGGTTCGGATCAGGTCCAGCGGCCGGAGCCGGGCAGCGTGGCGCCGTCCTGCAGCTCGGCGAGGAGCGCGGACCGGCGCACCTTCCCGGTGGCGGTGCGGGGAACCTCGTCCCAGCGCAGCGCGACCGGCTCGCGCAGCGGCGGCAGGTCGCGCACGGCGGTGGCCCACGCGGCGCGGTCGAGCGCGCCGTCCTCGGTGACGGCCACCGGCAACGGGGGCCGGCCGCGGGTGGTGAGGACGACGCACTCGATGACCTCCGGCAGCCGGTCCGCCACCACGTCCTCGATCTCCAGGCAGCTCAGCGCGCCGGCGTGGTCGACCTCGCGGTCCAGCAGGAGCAGGCTGCCGTCCCGGCGCCGGACCCCGATGTCGCCGGTGTTGAACCACCGCCCGTCGCGCTTGGCGGCCCAGCGGTCGTCCTCGCCGACGTAGCCGAGGCAGGTGGCGGCCGTGGCGGCCAGCACCAGGCCGGGCCGGCCGGCCGGTACCGGGCGCAGGGTCGCGGGATCGACGACCCGCAGCCGGGTGCGCCCGGGCACCGGGTGGCCGAGGTTGCGGGTGCCCGGGTGCCGCTCGCCGCGCTGCCGCACCGACCCGCGGGTGAAGAAGCGGAACGTGAGCGGGCCGGTCTCGCTCTGGCCCCAGCCCTGCATCCACAGTGGAGTCCGCCGTCCGGACGCGGCCAGGTAGTCCCGGACCGTCGGCGGGTGGATCGCGTCGAACGTGGACAGGTAGAGCCGCACGTTCCGGAACGCGTTGTCCAGCCGGGACAGCAGCGGCCGCAGCCGCAGGTAGTTCGCCGGGGTGGCCTCGACGATCGTCGGCGGCGCGGCCCGCAGCACCGGGTCGGCGGTGTCCGGGTCGGCGCCGGTGAGGATGCTGATCGAGCGGGGGCCGAGGCAGAACACGCTCGCCGTCCAGCAGAACGCCCGGCCGTGTGCCCAGGCGCCGGCGTTGGCCAGCACGTCGTCGCGGCGGGCCGCCAGCACCGGTACCCGCACGGCCTCGAACCGGGCGAGGGTGCCGATGACGGTCCGGGTCGAGTGCACCACCAGCTTGGGCACCCCGGTGGTGCCGGAGGTGTGCACGACGACCAGCGGGGCGTCCGGTTCGGGCCGCCGGGGCGGCGGGGGCGGCGTGCCGCGCACGTCGTCGGCGGACCGGGCGCCGGGCACCGGTTCGCCGAGCGCGAGCACCGTCCGGGCCAGGCCGCGGAGGTCGACGCCGGCTTCGGCGCAGCGCTGCAGGACGGCGGAACCGGCGAGCAGCACGGACGGCCGCAGGCGGTGCAGCAGGGTCGCCAGCGACGGGGCGTCGAGGTTGCCGGCGATCTGCGCGGGCACCGCGCCGAGCCGGATCGCCCCGCAGGCCAGCAGGACGTAGTCCCAGTGGTTGTCCTTGACGATCGCGACCGGATCGCCCGGCCGCGCCCCGGCGGCGTGCCACCAGGCGGACACCTCGCGCACCAGTCCGGCGAGCGCGGGGACGTCGTAGCTGGTGCCGCCCTCCGGCGCGATGTCGAACGGGCGGTCCAGCCGGACGGTGGTGGGGATGGCGTGCTCCGCGCACTCGTCGAACAGCACGCCCATGTCGTAGGGCTTCATACCCGGGCCTCCCGCCGGTTCCGGGCGAGCAGGGACCGGACCCGGGCGGAGGCGAGCGCGGCCGCCCGGACGGCGCCCTCGCTGCTGGGCCGCAGCAGGACCCAGTCACCGGCGTAGTCGACCGGGCCGACCGGCCGGTCCGCGAACGCCGCGCGCAGCCGCAGCGCCGCCGGGGGCGCTTCCGGCAGGCCGTGCCGGAAGCGGTGCACGAGCGTGGTCGTGGTGGCCGCCGTGATGCCGGGCAGGTAGCGCTCGGCGGCCGCGACGAGCCGTCCGGCGACCGCGGCGTCCGGTTCGGACAGCAGACCGGGGACCGCGGCGGGGGCGGCGATCAGGCTGATCAGCCCGCGTCCCGCCGGAACGCGGCCGGGGTGCTTCGCGTGATCGACGACGAGCCCGGCGAGCAGGGCGTCCTCGCCGGCCGCGGCGAGCAGCGCGTACAGCGGCACCGGTGACCGGGGTGCGAGCGGCCGGTCGAGGAGGCAGGCGACCTTCAGGACCGGGGCGAACGTGCAGGCGCGCAGGAACGCGCGCTCCGGCTCGGGGGCGGTGGGATACAGCGGCGCGGCGACCGGTGCGGGCACGCACAGGACGACGGACGCCGCGCTCAGGTCTCCGCGATCGGTCACGATGCGCGCGCGGTGCCCGTCGGCGGCCACCTCGCGCACGGCGCACCCGGTCTCGACCGGCACGCCTCCCGCGAGGCGACGGGCCAGCGAGTCCATGCCGTCCCGGTAGGTGCGCCAGCACGAGACGCTCCCGACCTCGTTCATCAGCGCCACCATCGGCGCGGCGCACGACCGGCGCGTGTCCCAGCCGAAGAAGGCGGACGCGACGGGCGCCAGCAGGTGGTCGTGCAGATCCGGGTGGTACCGGGCGGCCATCTCGGCCACGGTGGCGGTGCCCAGCGGGGTCCGCTCGGGCTGGTCGGGATCGAACGCCGCCCGCCCGCGGGCCAGGCCCAGCTGGAAGCGCGCCAGGTCCAGCCGCGCGCGCCGGGACAGTCCGGCTCCGGTCACGACGGCCCGCGGGTCGGCCACGCCGGGGTGCGCGCGGCCGTCGCGCCACACGCCGATCGCGTGGCCGATCTCCGGCACCTCCGCCGGGGTGAACCCGGTGCGCCGCAGCAGTTCCCAGGTGGCCCGGTAGCCGCGCGCGGAGATCTGTTCCGCGCCTTCGTCGATGACGAACCCGGCGTGCCGGGTGGTGGCCATGCGGCCGCCCACCCGGTGCCCGGCCTCCAGGACCCGCACGTCCGCTCCGGTGGTGGCGAGCTCGTGCGCCACGGTGAGCCCGGCGATTCCGGCGCCCACCACCACGACGTCGGCGCTCACGCCGCGGTCCCCACGAGCAGCACGGAGGCGGCGATCAGCAGCACGGTGCTCACCCGGTGGATGGTGAAGCCCATCCGGCGGGCGCGCATGATGTCGCCGCGGCGGAAGCCCGTGTACCACTGGGCGGCGCGCAGCACGGTCACGGGCAGCATCAACGGCACGAACCACCACGGGGCGAACCCGGCGACGGTGGCGGTCAGCACGATGGCGAACTCGGCGGCGGACAGCGCGCCGATGAACACCGCGTTGGCCGTCGGCGAGACCAGCGCCGCCACGGTGGGCCGGCCGATGCCCCGGTCGCCCTCGATGTCGTTGGTGTTGGAGTACACCCCGAACAGCAGCGGGCCGAGGCCGAACAGCAGCGCCTGCGTCACCACGAACGCGGAGGCTCCCCCGGTGACCAGCGCGTAGGGGGCGAGCACCAGCGCCCAGCCCAGCGCCGCGATGAACAGTTCCTGGAACCCGTGGTAGCTGAGCTTGATCCCGTAGGAGTACTGCAGCGAGATCACGAACAGCACGGCGATCGCGACGACCAGCCACACCGGGCGGTGCGGGGCCAGCGCGACGGCCACCGTCCACAAGAGACCGCCCGCGGCCGCGGCGGCGGTGGCGAATCCGGCGACCTCCCGTTCGGTGAGGGTGCCGGCCACCAGGGGCTTGCGGAGCTTGCGCCGCAGCGGCGCGTCGGGTGCGTAGTTGGCGATGTCGCTGCCGTCGCGGTACCCGGTGAGGTCGTCGAGCGCGACCAGCGCGGCCAGCACGCAGACCTCGCCGAGGCCGAAGGCCAGCAGCATCGGCAGCACGCCCAGGTCCAGCCGCCCGGCCTGCGCCGACACCGCGGCCAGCACCAGCGGCACGCTCAGGTAGTAGTCGAAGACGTCCAGCTTGGCCAGCCGGGCGTAGCTGCGCAGCTTCGGTTCCGGCCGGAGCACCACCGCGTCGGCCGTCATCGCGCACCGGTCCGGATCAGCGCGGCCGCGGACAGGTCGCCGCCGTAGTCCAGCTCCTCGCGGCACCGCAGCCGCCCGCCGGGGATGAGCGCGACGTACTCCTCCATCGGCCGCAGCCGGGACCACCGGCTCACCGGGACGCGGGCGTGCTCGTACTCGACCAGCACGACGTACCGGGCGGCCGTGCCCAGGGCCTGGCAGGCGGCCGCGAGCCGCGCCGGATCCAGCACGTGCATGAGTACCCACACGCACACCGCCGCGTCGAATTCGCCGGGACGGGCCTGGAACTCCTCGATCCGCTGCCTGCGGAAGTCCACTGTGTCCTGTCCCGCGCAGTTCCGCCGCGCCGCGTCGAGCATTTCGGCGGTCATGTCGATCGCCGTGAGGTGCTCGGTGCGCGCCGCGATGTGCGGGGTGAGCCTGCCGACCCCGCACCCGACCTCCAGGCCGCGCCGCAGCGGGCGGCCGAGCTCGGCGGCCGCCCGGTCGAGCAGGGCGCCGACGAGCGCGCGCGTGGCGGCGGTGACCTCGGCGTTGAGGTGGCCGGGCTGCGAGGCGCGCATGACGCGGGCGAGCCCGTCGCGGCCGGCGCGGCGGCGCCATTCCTCGCCGATCTCGTCGTCGGTCAGGGACGTGCCGTCCTGGGGGCGGGCGGGCACAACGCTCATCGGGGTTCTCGCTTTCGGGGTCGGGCTCAGCGGGCGGCGGCCGCGCGGGGCATCGCGAACTCGCACACGGCGTCGGCGACGCCGGTGACCTGCTCGTCGGTGAGGTTCGGGTGGATCGGCAGCGCGAGGATGCGGTCGCACGCGTGCTCGGCGTGCGGCCAGCGCGCCCCGGGCGGGGCGAACGGCGCGAACGGCGGCTGGTGCGGCAGGGGCCGCCGGTAGTAGACGTGGGTCTGGATGCCCTGCTCGCCGAGGTGGGCGGCGAGCTCGTCGCGCCGTTCGGCGAGCAGGCAGTAGACGTAGTAGCAGCGCCCCTCGCGGCCGGGCGGCGGGGGCACGACACCGCGCTCAGCCAGTGGGGTGAAGCGTCCGGTGTAGTACGCGGCGATCTCGGCCCGCCGGTCGAGGCGGGCGGCCAGTCCCGGGAAGCGGTGCAGCTGGAACGCGGCCTGGATCTCGTCGAAGCGGCTGTTGTACCCGATGCGGTGGTGCAGGAAGCGGTTCGTGCCGTCCTGGCCGTGGTTGCGCAGCATCCGCACCGTCCGGCCGAGCCCGGGATCACCGGTGACGACGACGCCGCCCTCCCCCGGCATCCCGAACGTCTTCACCTGGACGAACGAGAACAGGCCGGCGTCACCCCAGGTGCCCGCGGGCCGGCCGGCCAGCACCCCGCCCTGGGCCACCGCCGAGTCCTCGATCAGCCGGACACCGTGCGCCCGGGCGACCTCCCGCAGGCGCGGCATGTCGGCCATGACGGAGAACATGTGCGCGGGCACGATCGCCTTCGTCCGGTGCGTGACGAGCCGGCCGGCCTCGTCCGGGTCGACGACCATGGTGTGCGGCCGGATGTCGGCGAACACCGGTGTCGCGCCGAGGTTGACCACGGTCTCGGCCAGCGGGGCGCAGCCGAAGGCGGGCACCACGACCTCGTCGCCGGGCCCGATGTCCATCGCGTGCAGGATCAGCGTCAGGGCCGAGGTGCCGCTGCCGCACGCGATCACGTCGGCGCAGCCGAGTTCCGCGCGCAGCAGCCGTTCCAGCCGGGCGGTGTGCTCGCCGAGGATGAACCGCTGCTCCGGCGCGATCCCGATCTCGCGCACCAGCCGCAGCAGCACGGCGCGATCGGCCTCGAACAGGTCGGGGGCGAAGAACGGCACCCGGTAGCCGGTCATGCGCACCGCCCCTCGTAGAACTCGCCGATCGCCGCGCACACCTGCTCGACCTGCTCCACGCGCAGGTCCGGGTACAGGGGCAGGGCCAGGGCCCGGCGGCAGGCCGCCTCCGCGTGCGGGAAGTCGCCTTCCCGGTGCCCGAGCTCGGCGAAGCACGGCTGCAGGTGCAGCGGACGCGGGTAGTAGGTCTCGGTGCCGATGCCCCGCGCGGCGAGGAAGGCGGCCAGTTCGTCGCGCCGTTGCGCCTCGACGAGGTAGACGTAGTACACGGACTCGTCGCCGGGCCCGTCCCGGACCACCTCGGGACAGCGGATTCCGGGCACGTGCGCCAGGCGTTCGGCGTAGGCCGCGGCGAGTTCCGCGCGCCGGTCGATGTCGGCCTCCAGCCGGGTGAGCTTCGCCAGCAGCACCGCCGCCTGGATGTCGTCCATCTTGCTGTTGACGCCGCTGAGTTCGGTGGTGTTGGCGATGCCCGGGAAGTGGCCGAGAGTCTGCCCGCCGCGGCCGTGGTGCCGCAGCGCCGCGGTCCGCCGCGCGATCTCCGGGTCGGCGGTGAGCACCGCGCCGGCGTCCCCCAGCGCTCCCAGCGTCTTGCTCGGGAAGAAGGACAGCACACCGCCCGCGCCGTGCAGTCCCGCGTGCACCCCGCCCTGCCGCATGCCGATGGCTTCGGCGCTGTCCTCGACGACGGTGAGCCCGTGGCGGGCGGCGACGGCGGTGATCGCGGCCATGTCGGCCATCTGGCAGAACAGGTGCACCGGCATCGCGAACCGCACGTCCCGGTCCGCCACGGCGGCCAGGGATTCGCCGGTCATCGCGTAGGTCCGCGGGTCGACGTCGGTGAACACCAGCCGCCCGCCGGCCAGCACGACGGCCGACGCGGTCGCGACGAACGACATCGCGGGCACGGCGACCCGGTCGCCGGGGCGCAGCCCGGCCGCCCGCAGCAGCAGCACCAGCGCGTCGGTCCCGCTGTTGACGCCGATCACGTGCGGCGCGCCGGTGTAGCCGGCGAGCTCGCGTTCGAGCGCTGCCACGCTCGCGCCGTGGGAGAACTTGCCGTTGTCGAAGACCGCCTCGATGTTGTGGTTGATCCGGGGCCACAGCCGGTCGAAAGTGCCGGCCTGGGAGAAGAACGGAATTCGAGTACCAGCGGTCTTCGATAACTCAGCGTATCTGGAATGCGGCATTCGGCCAGTCCCCTCGGGCAGGCGGATCACGTTTGCTGCCAACGAAGGCGACCGTAGCCGAGCGGGTGGGGCACCGGAAGGACCTGAACCCGAAGGCCGCGTTCATTTCACCCTATGTAGCCACAGGACCGGCGCGCGGTTGACGGGATTCCGGTCGTGCAGCAGCATCGGCTTCCGGCCACAGTGGACGGCCCGAGCCGGGAGACCCACGGTCGGCGAAAGTCCCTCCGAGACGAGGAAAACCATGGCACTGCACACGTTCGTGGTCGGTTTCGGCCGCGCGGGCGGCGGTCTGCACCTGCCGGTGGTCCGCAAACTCCGCGCGGACGCGCGGGCCGCGGAAGTGCTGGGCACGGCACCGATCGTGGTGTTCGACCCCGCCACGCCTCCGCGGCACACGGACGATGTGCTCGCCGTGCCGTCCATCGCCGCCGCGGGGGAACTCCTGGACCCGCGGCGGACCGTCGTCCACGTCTGCGTGCCCCCGCGGGAACGGCCGGCGGTCGTGCGGCGGCTGGCCCGGGCCGGTTTCACCAAGGTGGTGCTGGAAAAACCACTCGCCTGCCACCGCGCGCACGCCGACGACATCGCCGGCACGGTGCTCCGGCACGGGATGGACGCCGTCGTCGTCGCGCACTGGCACAGCGCCCGCCTCACCGCGCGGTTGGCTCGCCTGATCCGCTCCGGCGACCACGGCCCGCTGCGCGCCATCACCCTGCGCCAGCACAAACCCCGGCTCGAGCGGTCACTGCGCGCCGGGGCGGGCGACACCGCCTTCGACGTCGAGGTGCCCCACGGGCTCGGCCTGGCCCTGTCCCTGGCCGGCCCGGCCTCGCTCACCGGCGCCTCCTGCACCGCGGCGCGCTGCGACGGCAGGCGCCTGCCCTGGCTCGGCTCGGCGGAGCTGGTGCTGCGCCACGACAGCGGGGTGCGCACCCACCTGGCCTCCGATCTCACCGCGCCGATCCGCCAGCGCAGCATCACGCTGCGGTTCGACGACGCGACGGTCACCGGCCACTACCCGGTCAGCGCCGAGGACTCCCACGCGCGGCTGACCGTGCGCGGGCGCGCCGGGCGCTCCCAGGAGGTGTTCCGCGACGACGCGCTGACCGCCTTTCTCGGCGCGGCCTACCGGTACTTCGCCGGGCTGGGCGCCCCTCCCAAGGGCGCGGACCTCGGCCGTCACGCGGAGATCGTCCGGATCCTCACCGAAGCCAAGGAACGCTGCGGCGTGCCCGGTCCCCCGCCGGATCCCCGGATCGAGATGCCCAGAACGGAGACACACTGTGCCACTTCGGCAGCAGGCCACGACACCGCCGTCTGAACCGGTGCGCCTGGCGGGCATCGGCGACGAGGCCGCCCCGGACATCGCCGGGCAGGTGGCGGCCGTGCGCCGCCTCGGCTGGACGGCGCTGGAGCTGCGCACCGTCGACGGCATCCCGGTCGCCGCCCTGGACGCCCACCGGGTGCGCTCGATCCGGGACGAGCTGGACCGCGCCGGGATCCACGTCGTGTGCCTCGATTCGCGTATCGGCGGCTGGGCCCGCCCGGTCAGCACCGGGTTCGCCACCGACCTGGCCGAACTCGACACCCTGATCGGGCACGGTGCGATCCTCGCCGTGCGCGCCATCCGGATCATGTCCTACCCCAACGACGGGCTGCCGGAAACCCGCTGGCGCGCCACCGTCGTCGACCGCGTCCGCCAGCTCACCGACCGCGCGGCCGGGGCCGGCTTCGTGCTGCTGCACGAGAACTGTTCCGGCTGGGCCGGGCAGTCGGCCGAGCGCGCGCTCGACCTGCTGGCCGCGGTCGGCAACCCCGCGCTGCGGCTGCTGTTCGACACGGGCAACGGCGTCGCCCACGGCTACGACGGGCTGTCGATGCTCGCCGAGCTGGTGCCCCACGTCGCCCACGTGCACGTCAAGGACGGCGTCGCCACCCCGGAGGGGCCGCGGTTCACGCTGCCCGGCGACGGCGACGCGCGGGTCGCCGACTGCCTGCGCCTGCTGCTGGACCACGGCTACCGCGGCGCGGTGTCGCTGGAACCGCACCTGGCGGTGGCCCCGCACGCGGGGCGGGTCGTCGCCGGCGCGGACGGCGTGGCCCGCTTCGTCGAGGCGGGACGCCGCCTCGACGCGCTGGTCCACGAGCCGGCCCGGCGGGCGGTGGCGGGGTGACGGCGGCGCCGAGCACCGCGCCGCCGCTCACCGCGCGGGACACCGAACTGCTGCTGACCCTGCTGCGGCTGCCCACGGTGAGCCCGCTGGAGGCGCCCGGTGAGCAGCCGATGCTGTGGGAGGCGCAGCGGGTCTACGCGGCCGTCGCACGGGAGTCCGGGTTCCGGGTGCTGCACCACGGCAGCGCCGATCCGGCCGTGCTGCGGCGCGACGACGTGCCGCGGGCCGTCCGCGGTCGTCCGGCGGAGTTCCTGGCCACCCAGCCGAACCTGGTCCTGCGGCTCGGTCCCGCGCTGCCCCGGTCCGCGACCGTCATGTTCAACGTGCACTTCGACACCGTCGCCGGCGCACCGCCGGTGACCTTCGACGGCCACCGGGTCACCGGCCGCGGCGCGGTGGACGCCAAGGGACAGGCCGTGGCCGTGCTGGCCGGGATCCGGGCGGCGCGCGCCGCCGACCCGCGCATCGGCCGCGACGTCGCGGTGCTCGTCCAGGCCGTGTCCGGCGAAGAGGGCGGCGCCCTGGGCTGTTTCGGTACGCGCCCGCTGGTGGAGGCGGGGTACGTGGGGCGGCTCAACGTCTTCTGCGAGCCGACCGGGTCCCGTTACCTGTGCCGCGCGACGGCGTCGATGACCGCGGAGCTGCGCGTCGCCGGCCTGGACGCGATCGACGACCGGCCGGGTGCCGGGCACAACGCCACCGTCCTGCTGGGTTTCCTCGCCCAGCACCTGGCGGGTGCGGTCGCGGGCGAGCCAGGGGCGGCGGTGTGCGTGGCCGGGTTGCACACCGGTGACCAGCACAACCGGGTCTACGGGACGGGCCGGCTGCTGCTCAACATCGGTTATCCGTCCGTCCACACGGGACGGCGGCTGGAGGGCGCCGTGGAGCGGGCCGTGCGTGGCGGGCTGGCGGAGTTCCGGTCGCGGTTCGCCGCGCTGCCCGCGCTGGCCCGGACCGCCGTGGACGCCGCCGCGATCACGACCCTGGTCTGGCACAAGCGCCGGCTGCCCTGCCTGGCGCAGGACGAGACCGCGGTCGCCGCCCTGTGCCGGGCCGCCGGGCTGGCCCCCTGGCCCGCCGCGGATCCGGCGTTCACCTGCGACGCCATCTGGATGGACGGGGTTCCCGGCGCCGCGACCGTCGTGCTCGGCGCCGGCTCGCTGGACGCCAACCACGCCCACGCCGACGGCGAATACGCCGAGCTGGCCGATCTGGCCGGGTTCGCCGGTGCCGTCGCCCGCCTGCTGACCTGCTTCGCCGACGAGGAGACCACCCCGTGACCGTGACCGTCCCCTACCCCGCCCTGCGCACCTTCGTCACCGGGCAGTTCACCGCGCACGGCGTGCCGCCTCGGCGAGCCGCGCTCGCCGCCGACGCCCTGTGCCACGGCGACCTGACCGGGGCCGGCTCGCACGGCGTGTTCAACCTCGCCCGGCTGTACCTGCCCCTGCTGCGCGACGGGCGGGCCGACCCGGCCGCGGAGCCGCGCGCGGTGCGGGACACCGGCCCGTGCGTCCTGCTGGACGCCTGCCGCGCGCTGGGCCTGTGGTCGGCCGCGGAAGCGATGGACCTCGCGGTCGTGCGGGCACGGCGGTACGGCGTCGGCCTGGTGTCGGTCCGGGGCGGCACGCACCTCGGCTGCGCCGGTTTCGCCGCGTTGCGCGCCGCTTCGCGCGGCATGGTCGGCGTCGTGGCGAGCAACTGCGGCGGGCAGCGCATCGCCCGGCCACCGGGCGGCGCGGTGGCGATGCTCGGCACCAACCCGCTCGCCGTGGCCGCGCCCGCGGTCGAGGACCACCCGTTCCTGCTCGACATGAGCACGACGGTGGTGCCGACCGGCCGGGTGCGGCTCGCGGCGGCCGCCGGTGAGCCCGTCCCGGCCGGCTGGCTCGCCGACGACTCCGGGCGCGAGGTCACCGACCCGGCCGCCTTCGACCGTGGCGAGGCGCACCTGCGCTGGCTCGGCGGCACCCCCGAGCTGGGTGTCTACAAGGGATTCGGCCTGGGCCTGGTGGTCGAGCTGCTGGCCGCCGCGGTGTCCGGGGCCGGGCTCGGCCCCGGTCCCGCCGCGCTGCGGGGCGATGGCCGGCCCTCCGGACGCGACGACGACATCGGCTTCCTGCTGATGGCGGTCGCTCCCCTGCACACCGGGTTCGGCGAGACGGCGCGGTCGCTGTTCGGCGCCCTGCTGGCCTGTCCGCCCGCCGACCCGTCGGCGCCGGTGCGCTACCCCGGCTGGCCGGAGGCGGAGCGGGCGCGGCGCCGCCGCCGCGAGGGGGTCCCCCTGCCCGGTCCCGTGTACGACGAGCTCGCCGCGCTCGGGTTCGGCCGGGTGGCGGTGACCGGCTGATGCGGCTGGGCGTGGTCGGCCTCGGCGTGATCTCCAAGTTCTACCTCGCCGCGGCGCGCCGGCGGCCCGACGTGACCCTCGCCGCGGTGTGCGACCTGCGCGCCGCCGCGCTCGAACCGCACGCGGGTGTGGTGGGCACCTACCGGGACCACCGGGCGATGCTGCGCGAGGCCGGGCTGGACGGTGTCGTCGTGACCACGCCGAACGACACCCACGCGCCGGTGTGCCGGGACGCGCTGGCCGCCGGTGTCGCGGTGTGCGTGGAGAAACCGCTCGCCCACCGGCTCGCCGACGGCCGCGACCTGCACCGGGCGGCGCGCGCCACCGGGGTCCCCCTGTTCACCGCGTTCCACCGGCGCTACAACTCGGCGGTGACGGCGCTGCGGGCCGGGCTGTCCGGCGGCCCGGCCGCGGCGGGGCTGACAGTCCGCTACTGGGAGCGGATCGAGGACCACGTCGGCGCGGACCGCTGGTACCTCGATCCGCGCCGCTGCGGCGGGGGCTGCGTCGCCGACAACGGGCCCAACGCCTTCGACCTGGTCCGGCTCCTGCTCGGCGAGGTCACCGTCACCGGCGCCGGCATCCGGCGGGACGCGCGCGGGATCGACCGCGCGGCGCGCGTCGAGCTGCGCAGCCGGGACGGTGTTCCCGCCGTGGTCGAGCTGGACTGGTCCTACCCCGGCGAGGTGAAGGACGTCGAAGTCCGGCTGCGCGACGGCACGGTGCGGCGCGCCGACATGCTGGCCGGGCACCCGGGGTTCAAGGAGTCGCTGTGGCACGAGTACGCCGGGGTCCTCGGCGCGTTCACCGCGGCGGTGGCGGGCGGCTCCCGCGACGACGGCGGGCTGGCCGCGCTCGAGCTCGTCGAGCAGACCTACCACCGCGCGAACCGGTACCAGGAGGCACCATGACCGATCCACGGGACGAGAACGGTCCGAAGAGGACAGTGCAGGGCAGGCTGGTGAAGGTGCTGCGCCACCGCCGGGACGAGCGTGGCATGTCGCTGGAACCCCACACCGCGCGGTGCGTCCGCGAGGGTGAGGTGCACGAGCTGGTGACGACCGACCACACGGAAACGGCCCCCGGCAGCCGGATCGACCGCGTCGGTTTCCTCGGCTTCGCCGAACTCACCTGCGGCGGCGTGATCGACCGGGACGACCCGGTGTGGATCGGCGAGCGGCTGGTGGGCCGGGTGCTCGGCTTCGACTCCTGCCACTTCCCCAACCACTACAACATCCTCATCCACGTGCCCAGCCCGCTGACCGGGACCGAGCTGGGACTGCGCCCGGAGCTGCCGGTGCGCTTCGGCTCCGGCGAGGCGGGCACGTGATCCGGCCGGGACGCGGGTCCCGGCCGGACCGTCCGCGGCCGCTCAGCCCAGCAGAGCGACGTCCAGCTCACCGAAGTGGAACTTGCGCACGGCGCCGAGCAGTTCGTCGGCGGACAGCTCGCCGCTGTGGTCGGCGTCGATCCGGTCGAACGCCGATTTGGCCTGGGAATCCGGCACTCCCACGGCGGTGAGCCACACCGCGAACTCCTCGCGGCTGATCTTGCCGTCGGCGTTCTTGTCGCACAGGCCGACGATCGCCTGCACGACCGGACGCATCAACCGGTTGAACCCGGACTCGCCCTCCTGGAAGATCAGCTTCTCGGTCGCCTGCATGAACTGCTGCTCGGTGATCTGCTGCGAGCCCGACTGCTGCACCAGGTAGTCGTGCAGCCCCCGGAACGACTCCGCCAGCGCCTTTCCCGCGCCGGTGCCGGTCGAGGAACCGAACGCGCGGGCGATGCGCTCGGCCTCCTGCTCGAAGTCGGAGCGGTCGAGCACGCCGTCGGAGTTGGCGTCCCACTTGTCGAATCGTTGTTTGAGCCTGTTGTCCACCACGGGTGCGCCCATGTCGATGCACTTCCTTCCTCGGTTTTTCGCGACAGCCACCGGCGGGGCGCCGGTGACCGCTCGTCCGGTCCACACCGGACGGAGTGTGGGTCGGCCCGGGCGGCTCAGAGCCGCCGGACCCGCTCGCCGGCCACCTTTCCCCTGGTGTCCAGCAACAGCCGGGCGTGCCGGGCGAGCATGGCGGGCCGGTAGGCGCGGTGGTCCTGCAGGAGCACCGCGAGGTCCGCGGCCGCGAGCGCCCCGGGCAGGTCCCGGGCGCGCGGCACGCCTACGCCGTCCACCGCGTAGGCGGGCACCAGCGGGTCGTGGTAGCTCACGACGGCACCGTGGTCCCGCAACCGCCGCACCAGCGGCGCCGCGGGTGACTCCCGGGTGTCGGGCACGTCCGGTTTGTAGGCGACGCCCAGCAGCAGCACGCGCGCCCCGCGCACCGGCACCCCGCGCTCGGCGAGCATGGCCCGCGCGCGGTCCGCGACGTAGCCGGGCATCATGCGGTTGGCCCGCTGCGCCGCCGCCAGCACGCCGAAGGTGAACCCGTCGGCCGCCGCCCGCTCGGCCAGGTAGACCGGGTCGACCGGGATGCAGTGACCGCCGACGCCCGGCCCCGGCGTGAAGGACGCGAACCCGAACGGTTTGGTGCCGGCGCAGTGGATCACGTCCCACACGTCGACCCCGATGCCCGCGCAGTACCGCGCGAACTCGTTGACGAGCGCGATGTTGACGTAGCGGTAGGTGTTCTCCAGCAGCTTGGCCAGTTCCGCCTCGCGCGTGCCCTTCGCCACCACCACCTCGTCGACGAACCGGCCGTAGAACGTGGCGCAGTGCTTGGCGCACAACGGGGTGCAGCCGCTGACGATCTTCGGGGTGTTGCCGATGCCGAAGCGCGGGTTGCCCGGATCCACCCGCTCCGGGGAGTACCCGAGGTGGAAGTCCTCGCCGGCGACGAGCCCGCTCCGCTGCTCGAGCACCGGCCGGACGAGTTCCTCGGTGGTCCCGGGGCGGGTGGTCGATTCGAGCACCACGAGCATCCCGGGGCGCAGCCGGGCGGCGACGGTCCCGGCCGCCGCCCGGACGGCGCCGAGGTCGGGGCCGCCGTCGCCGTCCAGCCCGGTGGGCACGCAGATCACCACCACGTCCGCGTCGGCGAGGATCCGCGGGTCGGCCGAGGCCCGGAAGCCCGCGGCGCGCAGGGCGCGCACGGCGGCGTCCGATACGTCGGGCACGTGCGAACGGCCCGCGTTGAGCCGGGCCACCACGGCGGGGTCGGTGTCGAACCCGGCCGTGGACAGGCCCGCGGTGTGCGCCTGCCACAGCAACGGCAGGCCGGTGTACCCGACGCCGACGACGGCGAGGTCCACGCGCCGGCTCATTCGACCGAGAAGCTACCGGTCAACGGGGCCACGTGGGTGCCGAATCCGGGTTGCACGATCAGGCTCGGCGTCAGGCACAGCGGATCACCGTAGGTCCGCACCGTCGCGTCGGTCAGGTTGACCAGCACGTGCGAGGCCACTGGCAGCTTGTGACAGCCGCTCGGGTCCTCGTAAACGGTGAGCTGCTGGAATTCGGTTTCGAAAACGACGACCCGGCCGGTCGCCGCGGCCGCGGTCCCGGCCCCGGAAATGACCGCCGGAATAGCCAGCGCCACTGCCGCGGCAGCCATGACAATGCGACGCATGAATTGTCCTTTCCCATTGCGGAACCTTCGCCGTGGAGCGTATCCAGCGAATTTCTGCGGCGTAAGACGCGGACCGGGGGTCGGCACTGGACGAGTGAGCAGATCAGTTCGACCGGGTCCGCGGCACTCGCGGTCACTCACCGACCGCCATCGCCTTTTCCCGGTGGTGGGAGCGCGCGGTCCGGGCGGCACGCCACCCCGCACCGTCGATCACGCTGTGTGACTAACCCCGGGGCCGCACCGCGCCGGAGAGCGCCCCGACGGTGACGGTCATGACCAGCACCCCCAGCACCGCGATCACCGCCGCGGTGCGGGCCGGTGCCGCGAGGGGACCGGTGTTGTCCCGCCGCGTGGCCACCACCGCGGGCTGACGGGGCGGCGGCGGGGCGGGCGCCGCCTGGGGGCCGGGCACGCTCGGCGGTGGTGCCGGTGGTGCCGGTGGTGCTGCCGGTGCCACCTCCGGCGGCGCGGGCGGGGGTGGTGGCGGCGGGGCCGGGGTGACCAGCGGGGCGGGCGCCGGCGCCACGGCCGCCGACGTGCCGGTCGCCACGCCTGCGCTGGACAACGCCAGGGTCGCCACCAGGAAGTCGTCGTGCCGGGTGACCAGGCCGAGCCGCAGCGGTTCGCCGTCCGGGCCGGGATGGGCCGGCAGGTCCTGGGCGTCCACCGCCATGTTGGAGCGGTGCCGCGGGTTCACGGCGCCCGCGGCGGCGGAGACGAACGCGTTGGCCGTCGTGGCCGGTGGCCGGGGCCGCAGCACCCGGCCACCGGACAGGATCGCGTCGCCGGTGAGGCCGAGATCGCCTTCGAAGGCGGTGATCCCGAGCATGACCGGCGCGCCGGGATCGGCCTCCCGCAGCCGCACGCAGTCGCCGCGGTGCGGCCGGATGCGGTCATGGCCGTGGTAGACCGTGACGTGCCGCGGGGGCGCCGATGGCGCCTCCCACACCACGACCAGCGACCAGCCGCCGAAGCACCCGGCGCCCTGCGGGGTCCAGATGTTGCCGAGCGTGACGTCGAGCGGGCCGGGCCGGTCGCGCAGCGCGCCGGTGACGTCGGCGTGCGCGCTGTACCAGCGGTCCAGGCCGGGCCGGGGCCCG
Organism: Amycolatopsis thermalba; assembly: GCF_023376025.1. NCBI lineage: Bacteria > Bacillati > Actinomycetota > Actinomycetes > Pseudonocardiales > Pseudonocardiaceae > Amycolatopsis > Amycolatopsis thermalba. The sequence continues at coordinate 3,927,356 of NZ_CP091196.1, read as the reverse complement.
TCCCGGCGGATCGTGAACCGGCCGGGCCGCAGCACCGTCACCGCGCCCGCGGCGGCCAGCGTCACCGGCTGGGTCTGCGGGCTGCCCGGCGGGCGGGTGCCGCGGGCGCACGGCCCGGCGCCGTCGCCCAGGACGCCGGCCCAGGTCAGCTCCGCGTGGCGCACCCGCGCCCCGGCCGGGAGCGGCACCCGCGCGGTCGACGAGTTGTACGTCTCGGGCCGCCCGTCGACGTCGGCCCAGACCATCCGGTACCGGTCGTTCTGACCGGGCGGCCCCACGGCGGCCCCGCCTTCGGCGACCCGGCACAGGACGGCGCCGGCATCCGGCGGGCAGACGGTGACGGTGTTACCCACCGTGACGAAATCACCGGCCACCTGCTGGTCGAACACCACGGCCCAGGGGGCCGCCGGCGCGGCGTGGGCCACCGGCGGCAGCGTGACCCACAGCAGGAGCGCCACGACCCCGAGGAAACGACATTTCATATTCCACACCCTCCGCGAAGCCGTCCGACCGGCTCTTTCGGGGAACCTTCGACGAGTCAACTGGAAGTTCCGGATGGACGCCCGTACAGTCGCCAGGCGTGATCACCAACTTGGTACTGATCATCGTACTCATCACCCTGCTCATCGTCGCGGTGACGATTGTTCTCGGGCGCACCAGGACAGCCGCATCGGGTGAATTCGATTCCGATGGTCTTTCATTTCTCGGCGGCCTTTTCAACGCGCTCTTCCTGGTCGTGCTCGCGTTCTACGTGGTCTTCGCCTGGGAGAACGGCGACGACCTGGACAACCGGGCCGCGACGGAGGCCGACGCGCTGATCGATCTCTACTGGCAGGTGGACGGGGTGCCCGACCCGGCGCGCATCGCCGTGCAGGACCTGGTCCGCGGGTACGCCGACGAGGTCGTCGACGGCGAATGGGCGCGGCTGGCGGACGGCCACGACGACGGTGCCGTGGCGGACCTGATCAGCACGATGCGCCAGCGCGTGTCCGCGCTCCCCGCCGACACCGACCAGCTGAGCACCGCCCGCGAGAACGCGCTCCAGGACGTCCGCGTCCTCGACGACAACCACCGCGCACGCGTCGACGCCGCGACGGACCAGGACCCGTTCACCGAAACCCTCCTGGCGGCGACGATCGTCGGCGCGGTGCTCATGATCGCGTTCCCGTTGCTGATCGGGTTGCGGGCGCGGCGGAACCACGTCGCGCTCATGGCCGTCACCGCCGCGGTGCTGGTCGCCACGGTGATCGCGTCGATCGAGCTGCAGGACCCGCTGAACGGCATCTTCGCCAGCGAGCCGGATTCCTTCCGCACCGTGCAGACCACGCTGCCGGACCCGCGCTGATCCGGTCCACAGTGGACCCGGGCCGGAACATTTCGTCGCCCGGCGGGCCCGGACGTGACGGCCGGGCCGTAGGCGCAGCACGAGTGTCGAGAACGCGTGGTGCGGACGAGCCGGATCGCGGTCCCGGGGCCGGGAGTTCCTGGAGGTGGGTCCTCGGCGCCCACGACGCCACCGCCGGGTTCACCGGCGACCCGCGATGGGCGCCGGCTTCGCCGGGCGGATCACGTCCGGCGGCGCTCCGGTCAGGTGCCGGTATCGTGGGCGGACGGTGTGGCGGGACGGCCAGGAGGGATCCGGCGTGCGGGAGCAGATGCAGATCGGCGAGGTGGCCGAGCGCACCGGGCTGTCCCTGCGCACGATCCGCTACTACGAGGAAGTCGGGCTGGTCGTGCCGAGCGCGCGCAGCCAGGGCGGGTTCCGGCTCTACACCGAGCCGGATGTGGACCGGCTCCAGCTGATCAAGCGGATGAAACCGCTGGGGTTCCAGCTGGAGGAGATGCGCGACCTGCTGGCCATCCTCGATCCCGTTCCCGGCAGCCCGGACCTCGCCGACCCGGCCGCCCGGCTGGCCGAGTTCAGCCGGACCGCCGAGCAGGCGTGTGCGGACCTGCGCGCGAAACTCCGCGTCGCCGAGGAGTTCGCCGCGCTGTTGCGGGCGCACCTCGACCAGGCGCCGGCACGGCGGAGCTCCGCCCCGGTCCGGTCGCGCTGACCGCGCACCCCTCACCGTCGAGTACGGGCGGGTTCCGTGCGGGACGAGCGCCGCCTGGCGTGATCCCGCCCGCACTCGGCCCCATCTGTCGTCTAACGTGAGGGTAGAGTTGCCGACGGCCGCCGCGCGTGTGCCGGCGGTCCGGCCGGGTCACCGACGCCCGCGGCCGGCGCGGTCCGAGTCATCCGCCCGGGTGCCCGCTCGCCGTCGTCCTGTCCGTGTCGCCGCGCCCGGTGCGCGCCCGAGCATTGGTTGTCCGTACGTGTCGAATGCGTTGTCCTTCGCGCGCCTGCGCGGCGCCCGCCCGTCGTGGCTGTCGCCCCGGGTCGCCCGCACCGAGATCCTCGCCGGCCTGGTGGTGGCGCTGGCGTTGATCCCGGAGGCGATCTCGTTCTCCATCATCGCCGGGGTCGATCCCAGCATCGGCCTGTTCGCCTCGTTCACGATGGCCGTGGTCATCTCGGTCGTCGGCGGGCGCGCGGCGATGATCTCCGCGGCCACCGGCGCGATCGCGCTCGTGGTCGCGCCACTGGCCCGCGAGCACGGGCTGGGTTACCTGATCGCCACGGTCATCCTCGGCGGGCTGTTCCAGATCGTGCTCGGCTCGCTCGGCGTGGCCCGGCTGATGCGGTTCGTCCCGCGCAGCGTCATGGTCGGCTTCGTCAACGCGCTGGCGATCCTGATCTTCCTGGCCCAGGTGCCGGAGCTGATCGACGTGCCGTGGCCGGTGTACCCGTTGTTCGCCGGCGGGCTCGTGCTGATGATCCTGTTCCCCAAGGTCACCAAGGTGATCCCCGCGCCGCTGGTGTCCATTGTGGCCCTCACCGTGCTGACGGTGGCCGCCGGGATCGCGGTCCCCACGGTCGGCGACAAGGGCGCGCTGCCGTCGTCGCTGCCGGTCCCTGGCCTGCCTGACGTGCCGTTCAGTTTCGGCACGCTCAGCACCATCGCCCCGTACGCATTGGCGTTCGCGCTGGTCGGGCTGATGGAGTCGCTGATGACCGCGAAGCTGGTCGACGACATCACCGACACCCACTCCAACAAGACCCGCGAGGCGATCGGGCAGGGCGTCGCCAACGTCGTGACCGGTTTCTTCGGCGGCATGGGCGGCTGCGCGATGATCGGCCAGACCATGATCAACGTCAGGACCGCCGGCGCCCGCACCCGGCTGTCCACGTTCCTGGCCGGGGTCTTCCTGATGGTCCTGTGCCTGGTGTTCGGCCCGGTGGTCTCCGAGATCCCGATGGCGGCGCTGGTCGCGGTGATGGTCCTGGTCGCCGTCGGCACCTTCGACTGGCACTCGATCGCCCCGGCCACCCTCAAACGCATGCCCATCGGCGAGATCGCCGTCATGGTCGTCACCGTCGCCGTCGTCGTGGCCACCGACAACCTCGCCATCGGCGTGGTCGTCGGCTCGATCACCGCGATGGTCATCTTCGCCCGGCGGGTCGCCCACCTCGTCGAGGTCACCGCGGCCACCGATCCCGACGGCACCCAGGTCGTCTACGCCGTGACCGGGGAACTGTTCTTCGCCTCCAGCAACGACCTCGTCTACCAGTTCGACTACACGGGCGACCCGGACACCGTGATCATCGACCTCACGGACGCCCACATCTGGGACGCCTCCACGGTGGCCGCCCTCGACGCCGTCACCACCAAGTACGCCTCCCGCGGCAAGACCGTCGAGATCGTCGGCCTGAACGAGCACAGCGCCCGCATGCACGGCAAGCTGACCGGCGAACTCGCCGGCAGCCACTAGAGCAGGTGTCGCCGGGCGCGCGGTCGCGGGCCGACCCGCTGCGGTTCGTGCCCGGCCACCGCCCGCCCGGAGGGCGCCTGAGGTGTGGCGCTCCGGCAGCTGGTGGCTACCGCGCCGCCATCCTCATCCACGACGTCCGCACCCGGGCGAAGGTTTCCTCGGACACGGCCTAGGACCGGCCGAACAGCTGGTCCAGGTGATAACGCAGCACGGAGCGAGCGTCCTCCGTGGTGCGCTGGCCGATCAGCACGCTGGTGCCCAGCCCGTGGTTGAGCGCGAGCAGCCGGGCCACTTCGGCGGCCACGTCGACGTCCGGGGGCACCTGCCCGTCCGCCTGGGCTCGCGTCAGCGCGCCGGTGAGCAGGCGGTCCAGCTCGTCCACCCCGGCGATGAACGGTTCGTGCGCGAGCTCGGGGTCGGTCATCGCCAGCACCGCGTACGAGGTGCCGACCAGGTGGAACACCCGGCTCCGCTCGTCGGTGGGCAGCGCCTCGACGAGGAACGCCTCGATGAACTCCCGCGGCGGGACCGGCTCGGGCAGCCCGGCCAGCCGGTGCGCCCACCGCTGGTGGCTCTCCCGCTCCAGATGCCGTAGCGCCCCGAGCATGAGCTGGGCCTTGGTGGCGAAGTAGTACTGCACCAGGCGCAGCGAGATCCCGGCCTCGGCGGCCACGGCCCGCATCGTCACCGCGTGCAGGCCCTCCCGCGCCGCGACCCGCACCAGCGCCTCGGCGATCTGGGCCCGCCGCTGCGCGTGGTCCACGGTCTTCGGCATGCCACCGTCCCTTCCCCGGTTGTGGTACAAGCGTATATGATACGGATGTACCACAGACAGATCGGGGGCGAGCGGAGCGTGCGGAGTTCGGGAACATGCGGCGGGACGGCGATGCGGCCCGGGGGCGCGGTCGTGCTCGCGCTGGTGTGCGCGGCGCAGTTCATGGTGGTGCTCGACGTTTCGGTGATCAACGTCGCGCTGCCCTCGGTGCAGCGGGCGCTCGGCTTCGGCGAGGCCGGCCTGCCGTGGGTGGTCAACGCCTACACGCTGACGTTCGCCGGGTTCCTGCTGCTGGGCGGACGGCTCGCGGACGTCTTCGGCCGCAGGCGGGTCTTCGTCGCCGGGCTCGCCCTGTTCGCCGGGCCAGCCTCGCCGGCGGTCTGGCGAACTCCGCGTCCCTGCTGATCGCCGCGCGTGCGGCGCAGGGCCTGGGAGCGGCCGTGCTCGCCCCGGCCACGCTGACCGTTCTCACCACCACTTTCCCCGAAGGCGCCGCGCGGACACGAGCCCTGGCCGCGTGGACGGCCGTCGGGCTCGCGGGCGGCACCGCGGGCAACCTCGTCGGCGGGGTCCTGACCGAATACCTGTCGTGGCGGTGGGTTCTGCTGATCAACGTGCCGCTCGGCGCCGTCGCGATCCTCCTGGCCGCCCGGTTCCTGCCGGCCGGCGACCGCGGGCCCGGGCAGCGCCTCGACGTCACGGGCGCGGTGCTCGCCACGGCCGGGCTCGGGGCGCTGACCTACGGCATCGGGGAAGCCCGCACCCACGGGTGGGGTGCGCCGGTGCCCAGCACGGCCCTGGCCGCCGGGGCGGTGGCGATCCTGGTGTTCGTCGTCGTCGAAGCGCGGTTCGCGCGGGTGCCGCTGATCCCGCTGTCGTTGTTCCGGTCGCGGGCGATCCCGGTGGGCAACGTGGCGATGCTGCTGGCGGGTGCCTGCCTGAACCCGATGTGGTACTTCCTGACGTTGTCCATGCAGGAGTCCCTGCACTACAGCCCGCTGCAGACCGGCCTGGGCTTCCTCCCCCACACGCTGGTGACGATCGCGGTCGGGATGCGGGTCACGCCGTGGCTGATGCGTCACGTCGACGCCCGGGTGCTGGTCTTCGCCGGGGCGTTGATCGCCGCGGCGGGGTTCTGGTGGCAGAGCCGGATGACCGCCGAAAGCGGTTACGCCGCCGGTGTCCTCGGGCCGGCCATCGTGTTCTCGGTCGGCAGCGGGCTGCTCAACACGCCGCTCACGACCACGGTCACCTCCGGCGTCGACCCGGCGCACGCCGGAGCCGCGTCCGGCCTGATGAACACCACCAAGCAGTTCGGGGGCGCGCTCGGACTCGCGGTGCTGGTCACCCTGACCGGAACCCCGGACACGGGCTACGGGCGCGCGTTCCTCGCCATCGCCGCGATCCTGGTCGTGGTGGCCGCGCTCGCACTCGCCCTCCCCCGGCGAGGGCAGTCCGTACCGGAACCGCACCGGAACCGCACACCGCGTATCCCGGCCGGCGGCGCATCCGCGGCCCGGGCATCAGCGGAACGTCCCTCCCCTGCGGGCCGTGCCTGCGAGCATTCCTCCGACAGCACGGACGCGAAACCATGAAGGTGCGATGAAACGCTCACACAAACTCGCCGGGGTCATCACCGCCGGCCTCCTCACCGGCGCGCTCGTGGGCGCCCCGGAGGCCGCCGCCATCGACCACGAAGTGACGACCGCCGACGCCGACCCCGGTGGCGTCGCCTGGTTCACCGAGCACGGCGACTACGTCTACGTCTGCGACCAGGAGGCGGACGGCTGGGCTGCGGGCCTCGAGGTGTACTGGAACGGCGGCTCCTACACCCTCAGCGCGGGCGGAAGCGGAAACTGCGACCTCGCGGACGCCAGCGAGCCCGGGCACAACCTGCCGGAGAAGGCTTACATCAACTTCCGCGTCTACCTGCACAAGTCCGGAACGCCCTACGCCTACCAGCGCACCGCGCAGTGGTACAACGACCACTGATCCCGGGGGCGTGCGCCGGCCACCCCGCGGAATGGACCTCGGAAGCTCGGCCCCGACATGCGCCGCGATCCCCGGGTGGCGTTGTCCGTCACAACGTTTCCGGCGGAGCGCTCACCCCTTGACCGGATACGCCACGGGGGTGCCGTTGTCATCCACGCCGATGCCGGCGTACTTGCTGACCAGGACCGGGACGGCGCCGGGCTCGGTGGAGCGGTCCCGGCCCGTCGCGGCGTCCAGCACGATGGGCTGCCCGCCCTCGGTGGTGCCGTAGACCGCGCCGTGCCAGGCGGTGGTGACGCTGCCCGGCGCGACGCGGTTGGCGGCCCGGTCGGGCAGGCTCCACAGCTTCGCCGCGGTCTTCGCGTCGTAGCCGGTGAGCACGCCGTCCTGCTGGCACAGCAGAACCGAGCGCTCGTCGTAGAGGCACTCACCGTAGGCGCGGGAACCGAACCCGCGCTCGCCCTCCAGCTTGACCTTCTCCGCGCCCGTGGCGGGGTCGAGGAACAGCAGGAACGGGTGACCGGTCCCGTAGTCGGTGCGGTTGACCACGACCAGCGACGGATCGGCGGGGATCATCGTGAGCTGGCTCGACTCGCGGGCGCCCACCCACTTCTGCTGACCGGTGGTCACGTCGACCGCGGTGGCCTGGGTCATCGAGGAGTTCTCCGGCACGTTGTAGTCGGTGCCGACGAGGACGTCGCCGTGGACGCTGCCGGCGTGGTAGTCCTTGCGGTCCCACAGGATCCGCCCGCTGGCGGGGTCGAGCGCGACGGTGAGGTGGTCCTCGTCCTGCTTGCCGTAACTGGCGATCACGGCGGTGCGGGTGACGGCGACGACCTGCGTGACGGCGTTCTGCGCGTCGGCGTAGGGGCTGTTCGACACCGGGATGTCCACCTGCCACCGCTTGGTGCCCGACTCCGCCTCCGCCGCGACGACCGACAACGCGATCGAGGCCGGAGTGGTGCCCCGTTCCGGGATGACGACCGGCACGGCGGCCACGGCGAGCTCGTCGGTGACCGCCGGGGGACGCGGGCCGGTGGGGTTGACGAACGGCCCGCTCTGGCCGTTCGGGTCGCCGGGCTCGCCGTCGACCGGGACGGTCCACTTCTGCTGCCCGGTCAGCACGTCCACCGCGGTGAGGGCCGTGGGGGTGATGATGTAGGCGGTCCGGTCGCGCAGAGCGGCGAACGTCGACACCACCGAGCCGGCCGCGTTGGCGCGCAGCGCGGTGGTGGGCAGGGCGACCGCGGCGGCGGCGTCGAACGCCGTGGGCGGGTCAGCGGTCTTGGCCTCGGGCGCCGTGGACGTGGACGCCCGCCCGGCCGACGCCGAGGTGGCCGGCCCCGTCACCGGATCGTCGCCCGACCCTCCGCACCCGCTCACCGTGATCACGGCCGCCAGGCACGTCACCGCCACCAGTGTTCGCCGCATTCGTGTGCACCTCTCCCCCAAGGACGCCGCTCGGCACGAGCCGCCGGTGAACCTTAGCGAACGGAGCCGCGACGCGGGTCACGTTTCACACAATCGCGTCAGTCCGCGCGGATTCCGCGCCACACGAGGTCGACCAGATCCGCGCTCTCGCGCTGCCAGTCGCCGTCCGGGTCGAGGTGGAGCAGGCCCAGCAGGCCGCGCATCACGGTTTCGGTGTCGACGTCCGGCCGCACCGAGCCGGCCTCGACGTTGGCCCGGAGCAGGGTGCCCATCGCGTCGCGGATGGACTGCACGGCGCCGGCCGGCAGCGTCCCGCGCTGCGCCGTCGCCGCGGCCAGCGCCTTCGCCAGGCCGCGCTTGGTCATCATGTAGGGCGCCAGGTGGTCCGTCGTCCAGGTGCGGAACGCCCCGGCCGGGCCGGCCTGCTCCAGCAGCTCCGGCACGACCTCGACCAGGTGCCGCACCTCGCGCTCGTACACGGCCAGGATGAGGTCCGCGGGCGTGGGGAAATGCCGGTAGACGGTGCCCACGCCGACCCCGGCCCGTTTCGCGATCGCGTTGAACGACACCTCGCCCGTCCCGGCGAGGGTCTCCGCCGCGACGGCGAGGATGCGCTCGTGGTTGCGCCGGGTGTCGGCACGCCGCGGGCTGACCGAACCCGTCGTCATAGTCCCTCCCTCGCCCGGTGCCGGACCACCGTAACCCGGCCACCTGGAGCAGCTCCGGGGGTACTGTGCGTTGCGAAGCGGATTGTAATCCGATACCGTCGATTCCAGCGCTAGCGGATATTTATCCGGTTCCATTTCCCCCACGCTGTCAGGGAAGAGATCAGTGGACATCTCACTCGAAGTGAACGGCCACCCCGCACACCTGAGCGTCGGCCCCGGCGTGACGCTCCTGGACGCGCTGCGCGAACGGCTCGGCGTCACCGGCCCCAAGAAGGGCTGTGACCGCGGCCAGTGCGGCGCCTGCACGGTGCACGTCGGCGGCCGGCCCGTGCTGTCCTGCCTCACCCTCGCCGCCACCGTGACCGAGCCGGTCACCACGGTGGAGGGACTGTGCACAGGGGACGAACTGCACCCCGTGCAGCGGGCCTTCGCCGAGCAGGACGCGCTGCAGTGCGGGTTCTGCACGCCGGGGCAGATCATGTCCGCGGTGGCCGCCGTCGAGCAGGACGTCGAGGACGTCCGCGAGTTCATGTCGGGCAACCTCTGCCGCTGCTCGGCCTACCCGAACATCGTCGCGGCCGTGGAGCGGGCGAGGAGGGCCGATGCGTCCCTTTGAGCTGACCGCCCCGGCGACCGTCGCCGACGCGCTGGGCTCGTCCGGCACGTTCCTGGCCGGCGGCACCACGCTGGTCGACCTGATGAAGCTCGACGTCCTGACCCCGCGGCACGTGCTGGACATCAACGGGCTCCCGCTGCGCGGCATCGACACCGGCGACGGGCTGCGGATCGGCGCGCTGGAGCGGATGGCCGACATCGCCGCGCACCCCGGCGTGTATCCGGTGATCTCGCGCGCCCTGCTGCTCAGCGCGTCGCAGCAGCTGCGCAACATGGCGAGCATCGGCGGCAACCTGATGCAGCGCACGCGGTGCACGTACTTCCGGGACGTGACCACCCCGTGCAACCGGCGCGACCCGGGCAGCGGCTGCCCCGCGATCACCGGCGCGAACCGGATGCACGCGGTGCTCGGCACGAGCGAGGCGTGCGTCGCCACGCACGCCAGCGACGTGGCGGTCGCCCTCGTCGCGCTCGACGCCCGGATCCGGCTCGCCGGGCCCGGCGGCGAGCGCGTCGTCGCGCTCGCCGACTTCTACCGCACCCCCGGCGACACCCCGCAGCACGAGCACGATCTGCGCCCCGGTGAGCTGATCACCGAGGTCGTCGTGCCGCGGCTGGACTGGGCCGCGCACTCGGCCTACGTCAAGGTGCGCGACCGGCAGTCCTACGAGTTCGCGCTGTGCTCGGCCGCGGTCGCCGTGGACGTGCGGGACGGGCTCGTCGCCGACGCCCGGGTGGCGGCCGGCGGGGTGGCCACCGTGCCGTGGCGCCTCACCGCCGTCGAAGCGGCGCTGCGCGGGAAACCCGCCACCGAGGAGTCCTTCACGGCGGCGGCCGCACTCGCCATCGAGGGCGCGAAACCGCTGGCGGAGAACGCTTTCAAGCTGACGTTGCTGCCGCGGACGATCGTCCGCGCCCTGCTCGAAGTCACCGAGGGGAGCCGCTGATGCCCGCACGGCTGGACGCGCCGCTGAAGGTCACCGGCGGCGCCGAGTACGCGCTGGACCGCCACCTCCCCGGCATGGTCCACGGCTACGTCGTGGTCAGCACGATCGCGCACGGCGAGATCGAGAGCATGGACGTCACCGCGGCGAAGAGCGCCCCGGGCGTGCTCGGGGTGTATTCGCCGTTCGACCCGCTGACGCTGAACCCCGTGACCACACCGATGTTCGGGGACACGTGGGTTCCCCTGCAGGACAAGGAAGTCACCTACGTCGGCCAGCCGATCGGCTTCGTCGTGGCGGAGACGTTCGAGCAGGCGCGGGACGCCGCCGCGCTGGTCGAGGTCAGCTACCGCGAGCTGCCCGCGCTGACGTCGCTGGAGGACGGGCTGGACACGGCCGTCGAGGCCGCGCCCGGGCACGTGGACGCGCCACCGACGCTCAGCGTGCTGGAGGACGGCGTCTCCTCGATCGAGGAGGCGCTCGCCGCCAGCCCGGTGGTCGTCGACGCGACCTACCGCACGGCGGCCCAGCACCACACCCCGATGGAGCCGCACTCGGCCGTCGCGGCGTGGGCCGACGGCACGCTCACCGTCTACAGTGGAAACCAGGCGGCCAATCTGCAGGCCGTGGAACTGGCCATGGCGCTGGGGCTGGAGCCGTCGGCGGTGCGGGCGGTGAACCCCTTCGTGGGCGGCGCGTTCGGCGGGAAGGGCCGCACCTCGGCGCCGGCGTTCCTGGCGGCCGCCGCCTCCCGCGCGCTCGGCAGGCCGGTGAAGGCGGCGCTCACGCGGGAGCAGGTGTTCACGGCGACGGCGGGCCGGGCGGCGACGGTGCAGCGGATCACGCTGGGCGCCGAACGGGACGGCACGCTCGTCGCGCTGCGGCACGACTCGTGGTGCAGCACGGACTCCGCCCGGTCGTTCATCGAGCCGACCTCGCACGGCACGTCCCGCGAGTGGTACGCGACGCGGAACCTGGCGATCAGCCAGCGGATCGTGCCGCTGCACCTCCCGCCGACCACGTTCATGCGCGCGCCCGGCGAGGCGCCCGGGTCGTTCGCGCTGGAGAGCGCGATGGACGAGCTGGCCGACGCGCTCGGCATGGACCCGATCGAGCTGCGGCTGCGGAACAACTCGCTCGCGCCGCCCGGCCGGGACCTGCAGTGGTCGAGCAAGCACCTGGACGAGTGCTTCCGCATCGGCGCGGAGCGGTTCGGCTGGGCCGAGCGCGCGCCGCGGGGACGCGCCGACGGCGACTGGCTCGTCGGCATGGGGATGGCCGTGGCGATGTTCCCCGCGCTCCGGTTCCCGGCGTCGGTCGGGGTCACCCTCAACGCGGACGACACCGCGGACATCCAGACCAGCGGGGCGGACCCGGGAACCGGGCTGCTGACCGTGCTGTCGCTGGTGGGCGCCGAATCGCTGGACATCGCACCCGGGCGGATCACGCCCCGCCTCGGCGATTCGGCGCTGCCGCCCGGCGGCATGTCCGGCGGCTCGACCGCCACCGCCAGCGCGGGCACCGCGATCATGGCGGGCGCGGCCCAGGTGATCGACGAGCTGCTCGCGGTGGCCTCGGCCCCGGGAGCCCCGTTCGCGGGTGAGGAGGTCACCTACGCCGACGGCCGCGTCCACGGCGCGGGCCGGTCGATGACCTTCGGCGAGGTGCTGCGCGCGACGGGCCGCCCGAGCCTGACGGCGGTCGGCTCGTCGGCGCCCGGCGAGGAGCTGACCAAGCACTCGTTCAGCTCGTTCGGCGCGCAGTTCGTGGAGGCCCGGGTGCACCGCCTCACGCGCGAGGCCCGGGTGTCGCGGATGCTCGGGGTCTTCGACGGCGGCCGGATCATCAACGAGCGGGCGGCGCGCAGCCAGCTCCAGGGCGGCATGATCTGGGGCGTGTCGGCGGCGCTGCACGAGGGCTTCGAGGTGGAGACCGGCGGCCGGTTCGCCAACGCCGATCTCGCGGGCTACCTGATCCCCGTCAACGCCGACATCCCCGGCATCGACGTGCACTTCGTCGAGTACCCGGACACGCTGCACAACGACCTCGGCGCCCGGGGCCTCGGCGAGATCGGCACCGTCGGCGTGGCGGCGGCGGTCGCCAACGCGATCCACAACGCCACCGGCATCCGGGTCCGCCACATCCCGATCCGGATCGAGGACCTGCTGGACTGACCGGCACCCGCGGGGCGGCCGGACCGCCCCGCGGGACGGTGTCAGGTACCCGGCCGGTTCCCGGTGGGGATGGTGATCGGGGTGGTCGTCGGCGACTTGCCGTTGTTGAGGAACAGCATCGCCAGGGCGCGGACGAACTGGTCGAACATGTAGAACCCGGCCGGGGCGACCGGCAGCAGCCCCTCCCGGAACGCGATGTAGGCCGGCCACCCGGCGCGGATCAGGCCGGCGGCGGCGTAGTCGCGGCGCAGGCCGAGCCAGTCGCCGATCTCGTCGCTGAGCACGTACCGCACGAACTCGTTGAGGAAGCCGCGCGTGACGCCCAGGTCGACCTGCGCGGTCAGGCCGAGCAGGTCCTCGGCCAGCTCGTGGCCCTCGAACGTCGGCGCGAGCAGCGGGGTGAGCACCTGCGCCGACTGCGCGTCGGCGTCCGCCCAGGTCTTCGGGATGAACTCCGCGCGCACGCCGAGCAGGTGGATGGCGACCTGCCAGGAGTGCAGGAACGCCTCCTCGTCGGCGGCCGACATCGGGACCTTCCACTCGATCAGCTTCCGGTGCACGAAGGTGCCCAGGCTGTGGAAGGTGATCAGGATGTCCCCGTTGCTGATCGGGATCCGCTCGTCGGCGACCGCCGTCCAGTGCGGCGACTGCGGCAGCAGGTGCCGCACCGCGGCGTGCACCAGGCGCGTCTTGTTGGCGGTGACCACGAACTGGCCGGACGGCTCGAACGCGTTCAGATCGCTCAGGTCGTAGCCGAAGGTGAACGTCTTGGCCGCGCGGTCCTTCATGTCGGCGCCGCCCGCGGACCAGTACACCGACTTGGCCTCGCGCGGGATCACCGTGCTCATGATGCCGCTGCCCAGCCCGTAGAGCATGAACAGGTAGGTGTCCTTGCGCCGGTTGAAGTCCGCGGCGCGGCGCAGCTTGACCGGGTCGGCCCAGGCGGGCAACCGGTTGACCTTCTGCAGGTGGGCCGTCAGTTCGGCGGGCAGGCCGGCGGGCAACGGATCGCGGTTGTTCACCCAGGACGCCATCGCCGTGTTCACCGCGGGGATCCGGCCGGTGGCGAAGAGCCCGGCGACCAGGTCGTCCACCTCGTCGTCCCAGACCCACCACGGGTCGGTGCCCGAGCCGGTGCCGGCGACCGAGCGCGCCGGGGACCACGCCCACGCCGGGGTGGCGCTCGCCGCGCCCGCCAGGCCGAGTGCCACGCCCAGCGACAGTGCTCGCCTTCGGTTGAGATCGCTCATTTACTTACCTAGCTTCCTCGGTAGGTTTGGTGCGGTGTCAACTGCCAGCTCCAGGGGAGATTTCTCATTAACATATCGGCGGTGGGCACCGGTCGGCAAGACGTGCCGCGCGCGGGCGCGGCGGCCGGGGGCGCGCTTCGTGGTTGACTGGCGCGTATGGCCCAGTCCCCGCGTACGTCCGACCCACGGTGACCGCCGAGCCGGCCGCGGCCGTCCGGCCCCGCAACCGCAGGCAGCTCATCGTGGAAGCGGCCGGGCGGGTGTTCAGCGAGCGCGGCTACCACGCGGCGTCGATGGAGGAGATCGCCGCCGGGGTGGGCATCACCGCGGCCGCGCTGTACCGGCACTTCCCGAACAAGTACGCGCTGTTCGCCGAGTGCGCGAACGTCATGGCCGACCGGCTCGTCCGCACGCTCGACGAGGTGCCGCCGGAGGCGTCCCTGGCCGACGTGCTCGCCGCCGTCACCCGCGTCACCGTCGCCCACCGCGCCTCCGGCGGCGTGTACCGGTGGGAGGCCCGCTACCTCGACCGCGACGACCGCCGGGTGCTGCGGGGGAAGTTCACGCGGGTGGTCGAGCGCGTGGCGGAGGTGGTGCGGCGGGAACACCCGCTGCCCGGGGAACACCTGCGGGCGGTGGCGGCGCTGGGCGCGATCGGGTCCATCACGATGCACCACACCTCGATCGCCCAGCGCCGGCTGGAGGACCTGCTGCGGGACGCCGCACTGCGGGTGGTGGCGGCCGATCCGGCAGCCGGCGCGAGCCCGCGGCTGGTCGAACTGCCCGTGCAGCCGGTGCCCCGGACCCGGCGCTCGGAGATCCTCGCAGCCGCGGTCCCGCTGTTCGAACGCGACGGGTTCGCCACCGTCACCAACGGCCGGATCGCCGAGGCCGTGGGACTCGTCCCGTCCGCGCTGTACCGCTACTTCCCCGGCAAGGCCGACATCCTCGCGGCCGCGTGCCTGCAGGCGGCCGGACTGCTGACCCAGGCGGTGGACCACAACCTGCGCGGGGTGACCGGCCCGCGCGACGCGCTCGCCGCGCTGGCGGCGACGTACGTGGCCTACAGCTTCGAGTACCACGCGCTCACCACGGTCGCCAACGCCGAGATCGTCGGCCTGCCCGACGACCTGCGGCGGCCGCTGGTCGCCGCGCAGCGCGAGCACATCGCCGTGTGGGAGCAGCAGCTGCGGGCGGTGCGCCCGGACCTCGGCTCGCGTCAGGCGCGGGTGCTGGTGCACGCCGGGTTCGGCGTGGTGGTCGAGGCCGGCCGGCGGCTGCGGTGGCAGGACAGCCCGGCCCACCGGGCCGGGATCACCGCGCTGGTGCTGGCCGCCCTGGGCGCGTGAGCGCTACGCGGCCCTGAGCACCGGAGGCGTGCCGTGGCGGTGGGCGGCGCCGGTCACCGGGACAGGGCCGGGAACGCCTGGCGCAAAGCGGCGAAGAGCCGGGGATATCCGCCGCCGACGGTGACGGTGGCGTGGAACAGGGTCTCGGCCGCCGCGGCCAGCGGATCGGCGGCGGCGGCCGAACACACCGCGGGCAGCGCCGCGTGCTGCTGGGAGACGCGGGCGTGGCGCCCGTCGTAGGAGGACACCGTCGTGTAGACCACGCGGGCGTCGCCGCCGAGCCGGTCGAACAGGGCGACGTGATCGTCGAACGGCGGCGGGACGGCGGTGCCCTCGCCGAGCGCGGCCAGCGCCGGTGCGACCCAGTCGAGACCGTCCAGGCCGGCCTCCGCGCAGGCCCGGCGGGCCACCCACACCGCGACGGCGCGCTGCGTGGTCTCGTCGAGCTGCTCGATCGCCTCGGTGAGATCGCGGTCGAGCGCCGCCAGGACCAGGCCGCCGTTCACCCGCCTGAGCCGCTCGCCCGGTGGCCGGCCACCCCACCGCCGCACCTCGGCGGCCCGCGCGGCCTCCCGGAGCGCGCGTTCACGGGCGAGACGTTCCTGCCGCCGGGCGGCCTCCCGCTGCTCCGGGGTGGGCGGAGGCGGCAGGGTCCGGGCGTGGTCGTGCCAGTAGGCGGCGATCGCACTGGTCTGGCGCACGACCGCGTCGGCCGCCGGGGGCGCGGGCCACAGCTGGAGCAGGTACCGGTCGAGCAGCGGCTCCCCGTCGAGCCGGGTGTCCCGCTCCCGGGCCCGGTCCATGCCGGACGCGCAGTACCGGACGCGGTAGGAGACCGGCGCGAGGTCCAGCGGCCAGCTCGCCTCGGCCGTCCACTGCACGAGCCGCACCGTCGCGGTCGCCGGCCGGAACGAGACCTCGACGACGTCCTCCCAGTCCGGCCCCACCGGCGGCGGCGCGTCGAGGACCTCCACCGTGACCTCGACGTTCCCGGTGTGCAGGCCCGTGGTGAGGAACAGCAGACCGGGCACCGCGGCCCCGCACAACCCGTTGGACTGGCCGCCGCGCGCGTCGGTCAACCCGTCGAAGAACCCGTCCGTCCGGCTCTCCACGGAGAACTGCCCGTAGTGCACGTGCAGCTCACCTCGGAACAACAGAGTCACCGCGGCAGTCTGCCAGCCCGGCCCTCCGCCGGGCGCGGGGCCGCAGCCGCACTCTCCACAATGGATCGTCTCACCGGGTCCAGCGCAGCACCGTGGCTATCGTGCCCTCCCCGGCGCCGACCGGATCTCGAACTCGTCCACCATGCGGCGCGTGCCGCTGAGGCCGTGGCCCAGGCCGCCGGTCGTGCTGTAGCCGTCCGCCATCGCCGCCGCGATGTCCGTGATGCCGGGGCCGAGGTCACGCACCGTGAGGCGCACCCCGTAGCGGCCGTCCGGCGCGACCACCGTCTCGATGGACAACGTGCCGCCGCCCCCGTGCACCACCGCGTTGCGCAGCAGTTCGCTGGCCGCCGTGACGATCATCGTCTGGCCGACCAGGTCGAAGCCCAGCTGGAGCGCGACCCGGCGCACCGCGTGCCGCCCGCCGAGCAGGTCGTTGTCGTCCCGGATCAGCTCGATGCCGCCGGGCAGGGTCTCACCGGCCGAGGTCAACGCGGGCCCCTTGCCGCTCGGGCTCGCGTCGGGGGCATGGGGCGGGCCTGGGTGCGGCTCTCGCACGCCGGCGTCCGTCGTGCACCATCGTTCCGCCCTTCGTAGCCACCCGCGGCGAACCCGGACCGGCGATCGGGACCATGACGGGCCGGATGCACGCGAGCTGCTTGAGGCGCTAAACTGTTGTCGTTCGACAAATGTTAGTGGATCCCGCAGCGCCGGGACAGCCCGGTGGAGGAGTGGATGCGCGTGGGCTACTCGGCCGCCGGCTCGCCGGTCAGCGCGCGCGTCGCGTCCCGGAAGGCGGTCAGTCCGTCCAGCAGCGCCGCCCGCGCGTGCGCGGGCATCCGCTCGACGACCGAGCCGAGCCGGTGCTGGCGCCGCGCACGCAGGTCGGCCAGGTACGCGTGGCCCTCCCGGGTCAGCGACAGGCGCACCTCGCGGCGGCTGCTGGGATTGGGGGCCCGGTGGAGGAAGCCGACGGCCTCCAGCCGGTCGCACAGCCTGCTCACCGACGGCGCGGTGGAGTCCAGCGCGCGGACCAGCGCGCTCAGGCTGACCCCGGCGGCCTGCTCCAGGGCGACCACCGCGCGCAGCTGCGACGCCGACAGCGGCACCGGCGAGGTGTCGCGCGCGCCCTCCCACATCACGTCGAGCAACTCGGCGACCTCGACGACGAGCCGCGCCAGGCTCTCGGTCGCCGCCGGCTCGTCCACGTGATTCACATCGTCCACTGTCGCATCTCTATGCTGTGCTGTCAGGACGGCCCCGGTGCCGGGCCCGGTCACAGTGCTGGCGGCTGCGATCTCGTTGGTGACGGCCGCCTCCCGGCGGTCGTCCGGCATCGGTAAAGGCGGACCCGAGCGTGACCACCCCAGTCAGCATCGACCAGGAGCTGAGATCGGCCGCACCGCACGAGCTGCTCGACGTGGTGCGCGCGCACCTGGCCGAGCACTTCCAGGCTATCGGAGCGGACCTGCTCATGGCCGATTACGGCCTGACCATGCTGCAGCCGGTCGCGACGCTGCCCTACACCACCCGGCCGCTGCCGGTGGCGGGCAGCGTCGCGGGCGAGGCGTTCACCAGCCAGCAGGCGGTGGCCCGGCCCGCGGACGGCGGCGCGGTCACCCTGTTCCTCCCGGTCAGCGTGCGCGGGGACCGGCTGGGCGTGCTGTCGGTGGACCTGCCCGCCGCGCCGGCGGACGCGGCGGTGGCCGGCCTGCTGCACCTGGCCGACGCGCTGGGCCACGAGATCATCATCGCCGAGCGGGACACCGACCTGTACCTGCAGGCGCGGCGCGCGCGGCGGCTGACGCTCGCGGCCGAGATGCAGTGGCAGCTGCTGCCGGGCCGCTCCTGCGCCCGGCCGGAGTTCCGCATCGGCGCGCAGCTGCAACCGGCCTACGCCATCCGCGGGGACAACTTCGACTGGTCCACCAGCGCCGACCACCTGATCCTCACCGTCTCCAACGGGATGGGCGAGGGGATCGACGCGTCGCTGCTGACCAACCTCGCGGTCAACGCCCTGCGCAACGCCCGCCGGGCCGGCGGGCCGCTGGCCGACCAGGCCATGCTCGCCGACCAGGCCGTGTACGCGAAGTACCGCGGCCGCGCGCACGTGGCCACCCTGCTGCTGCGGTTCGACCTGACCACCTCCGAGGTGGAGGCCATCGACGCGGGCTCACCGCGGTTGTGGCGGCTGCGCGGCGGCGAGGCGGAGCCGATGGTGTTCGAGCAGCAGCTGCCGCTGGGCATGTTCGAGGACACCCCCTACCGCAGCGAGCACTTCCGGGTCGAGGCCGGCGACCGGCTGATCCTGGTCAGCGACGGGGTCTACGGCGCCGCGCCGGCCCGGGAGCAGGCGCAGCTGGCCGCGCTGTCGGAAGTCATGCACGCCACCCGGGAGCTGCCCGCGGCCCACGTCCCCAGCGCGATCCTGGACCACATGAGCGGGTTCCGCGACCACACCGCGGCCACCGACGACTCGACCGTGGTGTGCCTGGACTGGCACGGCCGCTGACCCGGCCGCGGGTGCCCGGCCGCCGGCCCGGATCCGGTGTGGACGGACCCGCACCGGGCCCCGGTCGTGGCGGCGCCGGGGGCGGCGAGGCAGGATGACGCGGTGAGCGAGCCCTCCTTCACCCTCGTCCAGCTGCGGTACTTCGAGGCGGCGGCCCGGCACCTGAGCATGACCGCCGCCTCGCGGGAGCTGATGGTGTCGCAGTCGGCGGTCTCCACCGCGATCGCGCAGCTGGAGCGGGAGCTGGGCGTGCAGCTGATGCTGCGCCACCACGCGCGCGGGCTCAGCCTCACCACCGCGGGCCAGGAGTTCCACCAGCGGGTGCTGGACTTCCTCGCCCACGGCGCCGAACTCGTCGAAGCGGCCCGGCAGGCCGGGACCGAGCTCGTCGGGTCGCTGACGGTCGGCTGCTTCTCGACCCTGGCGCCGTTCCGGCTGCCCAGCCTGCTCGCCGAGTTCGAGCGACGCCACCCGCAGGTGCGGGTGTCGGTCCGCGAGGGCGAGCACTCCGCGCTGAAGGCGGCGCTGCGGGCCGGGAAGTGCGAGGTCGCGCTGCTGTACGGCTACGACCTCGACGACGACATCGAGCACGTCGTCGTGGACACCGCGCCGCCCTACGTGCTGGTGGCGCCGGACCACCCGCTCGCCAAGCGCAAGGGCGGCACGGTGTCGCTGGCGCAGCTGGCCGGTGAGCCCATGGTGCTGCTCGATCTGCCCAACAGCCGCGAATACCTGCAGTCGGTGCTGCGCGACGCCGGTGTGGAGCCGGTGATCCGCCACCGCACCAGCGGGTACGAGACCGTGCGCGCCCTCGTCGCGCACGGTCACGGGTTCGCGGTGCTCAGCCAGCGCCCGCCGGTGGAGACGACCTACGCGGGCGCGCGGGCCGTCCCGCTCACGGTCACCGACGAGGTCGCGCCGCTGGAGATCGTCGTCGCGTGGATGCGCGGCGTGCGCCTGACCCGGCGGTCACAGGAGTTCGTCAAGCTGTGCCGCGACCTCTACGCGCATCCGGACCGCTGACCTCACTGCCGCAGGTACCCGCGCTGGGTGGTGATGTGGTCGGCGACGAACTTCGCGTCGTGCCACACGCCCCAGATGAAGCTCGATCCGCGCCGCGCCAGCCAGGGCAGGCCCAGGAAGTACACGCCGGGTTCGGTGGAGACGCCGCGGCGGTGCCGCGGCCTGCCGTTCTCGTCGAGCGCGTCGACCTGCAGCCAGCCGTAGTCGACGGCGAAGCCGGTCGCCCACACGATCGAGGTGATCCCGGCGGCGGCGAGGTCGAGTTCGAGGGTGGGGTCGGTGACGCAGGCCGGGTCGGGACCGAGTTCCCGTGCCTCCGGCTCCTCGGGCAGGTCCAGGCCATTGCGTTCGACGAAGGCGTCGGCCTCGTCGAGCAGCGCCAGGTAGTTCGCGTCGCCGCGGGCGATGTTGGCGCCCAGGTCCGGGTTGAACCGGAGGGTGCCGCCGTCGAACGAGCTGGTCATGCCGACGAGATTGATACCGAGCGCCGCCAGGGCGCGGAAGTCCACAGTGTGCCCGCCGCGGGCGCCGCTGACGGCGATGGTGACGTGTTCCGCGCCGCGCGGCGGGGTGTCGGCGTCCCACTTGCCCAGCACCCCGAGCCACCAGCAGAAGTCCCGCCCGCGGTACCGGCGCGGCGGGCGGTCGTGCGGGCCCACCGACAGGTACACGCGCCGCCCCGACCGGTGCAGTTCCTCGGCGATCTGCACCCCGGACGAGCCGGCCCCGACGACGAGCACGGCGCCCTCGGGCAGCTGCTCCGGGTTCCGGTACGAGCTGGAGTGGATCTGCACGGGCCCGGCGTCGTCCGGGACGATCGGCGGGATCACCGGCCGCTGGAACGGCCCGGTCGCGGCGACCACGAACCGCGCGTCGAGCGGCCCGTCGGAGGTCTCCACGCGGAATCCGGGCCGGCCGGTGTGCCTGCGGACCGAGGTCACCTCCACCCCGGTGCGGATCGGCGCGGCGATCTTCTCCGCGTAGGCCTCGAAGTAGCCGACGATCTGGTCCTTGGACGCGAACGCGTCGGGGGCGAGGTCGCCGAACTCCAGCCCCGGGAAGCGGTCGTGCCACGCGGGGCCGTTCGCCACCAGCGAGTCCCACCGCTGCGTGCGCCAGCGCTCGGCGATCCGGTGCCGCTCCAGGACGAGGTGCGGCACCCCGCAGTCGCTCAGGTGCTCACTCATCGCCAGCCCGGCCTGGCCCCCGCCCACGACGAGGACCTCCACCTCTCGGCTCGACATCCAGACCTCCACCTCGGTTGTGTGTGCCTCACCGAATCCTGGTGGCCCCGAGATTTCCTGTCCAACAGATGTTGTTGGCCTTGAACATCTGTTTTCTCGATGCTCAGAGCATCAACGGTTCCGATGCAGTGGTGCTGAAACATCTGTTGGACAGAAGCTACGAGGCCGGTCACGCTGATCCCCGTGACCACGCACAAACGGATCCGCCCGTTCAACACCCGCGACACCTATCCCGAGCAGAACCTCGACAACGACCTGTGCCAGGCCGTCGTCGCGAACGGCACGGTCTACGTGCGCGGGCAGATCGGGCAGAACCTCGACACCAGCGAGTCGGTGGGCATCGGGGACGCCGCGGCGCAGGCCGAGCAGGCGATGGCGAACATCAAGATGCTCCTGGAAGAGGCCGGGAGCCGGATGGAGCACCTGGTCAAGCTGACCATCTACCTGATCGACCCGCGGTACCGGGAAGCGGTCTACCGGGTGGTGGGCCGCTGGACCAGGGGCGTGCACCCGATCTCGACCGGCGTGGTGGTCTCCGCGCTGGCCCGCCCGGAGTGGCTGTGCGAGATCGACGCGATCGCGGTGATCCCGGAGGAGGAACGGTGACCTTTTCCCTCGTGGCCCGCGACGGCGACCGGTTCGGTGTCGTCGCCAGCTCCTCCAGCCCGGCGGTGGTGGCCCGCGTCGCGCACCTGCGGCCCGGCGTCGGCGCGGCCGCCTCGCAGAACGTCACCGACCCCCGGCTGGGCACCCGGCTGCTGGACCGCCTGGCCGAACACGGCGACGCCGGGCAGGCACTGTCCGAAGTGGCCGGTGCCGCGGAGAACATCGGCTACCGGCAGCTGACCGTGCTCGGCCGCACCGGGCCGGGTTTCGCCTACAGCGGCGCCCGCACCCTGGGCACGCACGCGACGGCGACCGCGGACGGCGCGGTCGCGGCGGGGAACATGCTCGCGGGCGAGCACATCCCCGGGGTGATGATCGAGGCGTTCGCCGCGGCGACCGGCGAGCTGGAACAACGCCTGCTCGCCGCGCTGCGGGCGGCGGTGGCGGCCGGCGGCGAGGAAGGCCCGGTGCGGTCGGCCGGCCTGGTCGTGGTGGCCGACGTGGACTGGCCGGTGACCGACCTGCGGGTGGACTGGGCCGACGACCCGGTGGACCGGCTGGCCGGGATCCTCGAGGTCTGGCTGCCGCAGCGCGACGACTACGTCCGGCGCGGGCTCGACCCCGCCTCGGCTCCGTCCTACGGCGTTCCCGGGGACCTGTGATGGCCGCCAAGGACGCCGCCCGCGCGGTGATCGACCGGCACGCCGACGAGCTGATCCGCCTGTCCGAGCGGCTGCACGCCGACCCCGAGACGGCGTGGGAGGAGCACCGGGCCGCCGCGATGGTGCCCGAGCTGCTCGACCGCGCCGGGTTCACGGTCACCGCGGGCTACCTGGGCCTGGACACCGCGTTCCTGGCCCGGTTCGGCAGCGGCCCCACCCGGATCGCGGTGTGCGCCGAGTACGACGCCCTCCCCGGCCTGGGCCACGCGTGCGGGCACAACCTCATCGCCGCCAGCTCGGTCGGCGCCGCGCTGGGCCTGGCCGCCGTCGCCGACGACGCCGGGATCACCGTCGAGGTGTACGGCACCCCCGCCGAGGAGGGCGGCGGCGGCAAGATCGAGATGCTCGACCGCGGCGCGTTCACCGGCGCGGACCTGGCGATGATGGTCCACCCGGCGCCGGTCGACGTCGCCGAGGCCCGCCCGTTCGCGGTGAGCCACTCCAAGATCACCTACACCGGCAAGTCCGCCCACGCCGCCGCCTACCCCGAGGCGGGGATCAACGCCGCGGACGCGTTCACCGTCGCGCAGGTCGCGATCGGGCTGCTGCGCCAGCAGCTCCCGGCCTCGGCCCGGGTGCACGGCGTCGTCACGCACGCCGGCGACGCGCCGAACGCGATCCCGGAGAACGCGACCGGGCGCTGGTACGTGCGGGCCGAGACGCTGGCCGAGCTGGCCGAGCTCGAACCCCGCGTGATGCGCGCGTTCGAAGCCGGCGCGCTGGCGACCGGCTGCGAGCTGCGCGTGGAGCCGGAAAGCAAGCCGTACGCGGAGTTCCGCGCCGACGAGACGGCGCTGGCCGCCTACCGGGCCAACGCCGTGGCGCTCGGCCGCGAGTTCGCCCCGCCCGGCACGGCGGCGCGGATGAACCGCGCGTCGACCGACATGGGCAACGTGTCCCAGGTCGTCCCCGCGATCCACCCCTACATCGGCATCGGTTCGCTGCCCGCGGTCAACCACCAGCGCGAGTTCGCCGCGTTCTGCGTCGGCGGCACCGCCCAGCGGGCCCTGCTCGACGGGGCGATCGCGCTCGCGTGGACCGGCGTGGACCGCGCCACCGTCCCCACACCCACCTGAGCTTTTTCCGAATCCAGGAGGACAAGGATGTCCCGGATCGAGCACGACATGCTCGGCGAGATCAGCGTGCCCGCGGACGCCTACTACGGCGCCCACACCGCCCGCGCGCTGACCAACTTCCCGATCACCCGGGAGACGCTCGCGGACCGGCCGCACCTGGTCACCGCGCTCGCGGCGGTGAAACAGGCCGCCGCCGCGGCCAACGCCGAGGTGGGCGCGCTCGATCCGGCCAAGGCCCGGGCCATCGCCGCCGCGTGCGCGGAGATCCGCGGCGGCGCGCTGCACGACCACTTCGTCGTCGACCTGATCCAGGGCGGCGCCGGGACGTCGACGAACATGAACGCCAACGAGGTGATCGCCAACCGGGCGCTGGAACTGCTCGGGCACCGCCGCGGCGAGTACGGGGTGCTGCACCCGCTCGACCACGTCAACCTCGGGCAGAGCACCAACGACGTCTACCCGACCGCGGTCAAGCTCGCCCTCGACCGCCACCTCGCCGAACTGCTCACCGCGCTCGCCGGGCTGCGGGACGCGTTCGGCGCCAAAGCGGCCGAGTTCGGCGACGTGCTCAAGATGGGCCGCACCCAGCTCCAGGACGCCGTGCCGATGACGCTGGGCCAGGAGTTCGGCGCCTTCGCGGCCACGCTCGCCGAGGACGAGCAGCGCCTGGCCGAAGCGCGCCTGCTGCTGCACGAGCTGAACCTCGGCGGCACCGCGATCGGCACCGGTCTCAACGCGCGCCCGGGCTACCGCGAGCGCGCGGTGGCGCACCTGCGGGCGCTGACCGGGATCCCCACGCTCGTCTCCGCCCCGGACCTCATCGAAGCCACCCAGGACGTGGGCGTGTTCGTCCAGCTGTCCGGGGTGCTGAAACGGGTCGCGGTCAAGCTGTCGAAGATCTGCAACGACCTGCGGCTGCTGTCGTCCGGTCCGCGCGCCGGGTTCGGCGAGATCACGCTGCCCGCCCGGCAGGCCGGCTCCTCGATCATGCCGGGCAAGGTCAACCCGGTGATCCCGGAGGCGGTCAACCAGATCGCGTTCGAGATCATCGGCCACGACGTCACCGTCACCCTCGCCGCCGAAGGCGGGCAGCTGCAGCTCAACGCGTTCGAACCGGTGATCGCCCGGGCGCTGACCGCCGGGCTGGACCACCTCACCGCCGGCATCGGGGTGCTGACCCGGCACTGCGTCGCCGGGATCACGGCCCACCGCGAGCACCTCGCCGATCTGGTGGCCGCCTCGACCGGACTGGTGACCGCGCTCAGCCCCGTCCTCGGTTACGAGACGGCGAGCGCGATCGCGCTGGAGGCGCACCACTCCGGACGGCCGGCGCTGGACGTGGTGCGGGAACGGGCCCTGCTCACCGAGGAGCAGCTGCGTGAGCTCACCACACCCGAGGCCCTCACCGGCCGGCGCGTCGCCTGAACGGCACCGTCCACTGTGAACTCTGTGTTACCCCGCCGTTGGGCCCCGGTGTCATCGCAGCTCACCGGCTCTGCTTCGGATCTTCCGATGCAGTGCTCCGTCTCTTTCTTCTTGTCCGATGCTTCGGCCGCGCTTAGCGTCGTCCGCGAACCCGAGGAGGCACCATGACCACCCGCAACACCCCCGCGGCCGGGGATCTCACCGAGGCCCTCGCCGATCCCGCGTCGCTGCGCCGCAGCGTCGCGGCCGGCGCGGTCGGCGTCTTCGTGCACTGGTTCGACTGGGCCGCCTACGCCTACCTGGCCAGCACGATCGCCGACGTCTTCTTCCCGGACGAGAACAGCACCGCCGGCCTGCTCGCGGTGTTCGGGGTGTTCGCGGTGTCCTTCGGCATCCGCCCGGTCGGCGCGCTGGTGTTCGGCCCGCTCGGCGACCGCATCGGCCGCAAGCGCACGCTGTCGCTGGTCATCTTCGTCATGTCCGGCGCGACCCTCGCGATCGGACTGCTTCCCGGCTATGCGACGCTCGGGATCTTCGCGCCGCTGCTGCTGGTGCTGCTGCGGCTGGTGCAGGGGTTCGCCGCGGGTGGCGAGTTCGGCAGCGCGGCCAGCTTCCTCGCCGAGCACGCGCCACGCCGCCGCCGCGGGTTCGGCGTCAGCTGGCTGGAAGTGGGCTCGCTGCTGGGGTTCCTCGCCGGATCGTTCGTGTTCTTCCTGCTGTCCACGGGTTTGTCGCCGGACCAGCTCGCCTCGTGGGGCTGGCGGATCCCGTTCCTCATCGCCGCACCGCTGGGCGTCATCGGGTTCGTCATCCGCACCAAGATCGAGGACACCCCGGAGTACCGCGCGCTCGAGGCCACCGGCAGCATCCCGCGCAGCCCGGTGCGGGAACTGTTCCGGCACAACAAGAAGCAGCTGCTGCAGGCCGCGGGCCTGATGACGATGATGCACGTCCCGTTCTACGCGGTGCTGACCTACCTGGTCACCTACGAAACCGACCACCTCGGCCACTCCGCGGGCAACGCCGCGCTGCTGTCCACCGTCATCTCGCTCGCCGGGCTGCTGCTGGTTCCCGCGTTCGGCCGGCTGTCCGACCGCGTCGGACGGCGGCCCGTCCTGATCGGCGCCGGGATCGCACTGTTCGTCCTCGCCACGCCGGCGTTCCTGCTGATGCGCACCGGCCTGGCCGGGACGTGGATCGCCGGGCTCGGCCTGGGCGTCATCCTCGCCGCGATCCTCGGCACGTACGCGGTGTGGTCGGCGGAGATCTTCCCGACGCGCACCCGGCAGGGTGGCCTGTCGATCGCCTACAACCTGACCGCGGCGTTGTTCGCCGGCACCGTGCCCTACCTGATGACGGTGCTGATCTCCGCGACCGGCAGCACCCTGGTGCCCGGCCCGTACCTGATGGCGGCGGCGGTCCTCGGCCTGGTGGCGGCGTTCTCCCTCCGCGAGACGGCGGGCGCTCCCCTGCTGCGGGCCGAAGACCTGCGCGACGGCGCCCGCGCCCCGGTCCACCACGAGTAGGTCGTGGCGGCCGGGTGTCAGGTGATCGGCCCCGGCTGGAGCACCAGCGCGGGCTTGCCGTCGACGAGGGTGAGGCCGACCTCGATCGACGGTGAGCCGCGGAAACCGAAGCTCGCGCTGCCGAGGCCGGGGCCGATGCTGGACTGGGTTCCGCCGCCCTGCGGGTAGGTGACGGCGAAGGAGAGGCTGTCCGCGCTGAAGGCCGTCACGCGCATCGACGAGTAGTGGAACCGCTTGGCGTCCAGCGGGATCGTGGTGGGCTTGGACAGCAGGAGGGTGCAGTCGCCGTCGAAGCAGTCCCGGACCTTCGAACTCGGCGGGGCGGGCGGGTTCGGGTTGGTGGACGGCGGGGTCGTCGTGGGGGTGGCCGAGGTGGCAGGCGGCACCGTGGTCGTCGGTTGGGCGGTGGTCGTGGTGGCCGGGGCGGGCGCGGGCTGCGGCGCGGCCGGGGTTTCCGTGCCGCACCCGGCCAGGACCAGGGACAGTGCCGCGAGGGCGAGGATGTGGTGGCGCATGCACCATTGGTAGCCAACCTCGCGGCCGCCCGCGCCGCCGTTGTCCGGTTCCTGCCGTCCGCGAAGAGACGGTCACACGCGCGGGCGGCGCACCCGCCGCGGCTCGGGCTCCGGGACCTCCGGCTTCAGCGGCGACACCGCACCCGGGTTCGCCACCTGCCACACCTCGCGGTCGAGCGTCTCCGGCTCCGGCGGGGTGGCCGCCTTCCCGGACATCACCACGGGCCGGTAGCCGGCGGCGGCCGGGTCGGCGACCGCGGACCGGCCCCGCAGCCGCGCGGGAACACCCGGCGTCGCCTGGCCGGCGCGCGTGCGCCGCTCCTCCCCCACCGGTGACACGCCCGATCGGCGGCCGGTCGTCGAGGCGGTGGTTCCCGGGATCATCGGCGGCATCATCATCGGCGGGACCATCGCCCCGGCCGTGCCGGGCGTGGCCGGTTTCGCCCCGCTCGCCAGGTCCGGCGGTTGCGGGGGCTGGGGCACCGGCGGCGCGCCGGTGAGCGGTACCGGGTGGGCGGCCCGCTCGATCCGGGCCGGCCCGGCCGCGGCACCCGCGGCCCCAGCGCCTCCGGCACCCGCGCCCCCGGACCCGATGCCTCCGGACCCGGCGCGCGGGCGTCTGGCGGCGGAACCGGACCGGGACCCGCCCGCCAGCCGGTGCGGCTCGGCCCGCCCGCCACGCGCGGGTGCACCCCCAGCGCCCGGCGCCGTCCGCCATCCGCCGGCCGGCACCGCCACCAGTCCCGGCATCGACACGCTCCCCGGCGGCAGCTGCGCGCCGGGCGGCCCGGGCGGTGCGGTGTCGCCGGTGAGCACGAACCCCGGCGGGGCGCAGCAGCCGGCGGGCTGGTCGCCCCCGGCCGCGGCCAGGACCGCCTCGGCGGCCGCGAGGAAGTACCGGTCCAGCTCGCCCAGGTGGCCCGCCGCTTCGGCGTGGCCGGCCGCGGTGCCCTGCTCCACCGTCCCGGCGACCTTGCCCCGGGTCAGCAGGAGCTGGGCGGCGAGGTCGTCGAGCGCGACCCAGGGCCGGGCGGCCGTGATCCGTCCGAGCACCTCGTCGACCGCGGCCCGGCACCGCTGCGCCCGCGCGGCGAACTCCGTCCCGGTCCCGTCCGTCCACTCCGGACGCAACCGGTCCAGCTCGCGGCCCAGCGCGTCGGAGGTGTCCCGCAGCTCGCGCGCCACGTCCCGCCACATCCGCGCGGCCTGCTCGACCCGCTCCAGGTGCGTGTGCGCCTCCACGTCGGCGAGCGCGAACTGCACCATGGCCGGCAGCTGTGCGTACTCCATCACTCCTCCACGAAGACGGACACGAACGCGCGCGCACCCGCGTGGTCAC
Organism: Amycolatopsis thermalba; assembly: GCF_023376025.1. Taxonomy (NCBI): domain Bacteria; kingdom Bacillati; phylum Actinomycetota; class Actinomycetes; order Pseudonocardiales; family Pseudonocardiaceae; genus Amycolatopsis; species Amycolatopsis thermalba. The sequence goes on along the minus strand of NZ_CP091196.1, from coordinate 3,899,191 downwards.
CGGCCTCGTAGTCCCGCGCCGCCGCGGCCGCCGCCTCCGCCAGCGCCCCCACCGCCTCGCGGGTCTCCAGCAGGAACCGCGCGAGCGCCAGGGTGGCCACGGCGTCGGCGGCGGCGAACGTCCCGCACGCCTGCATGCCACCGGCGCACGGAGCCGGGCCGGGCGGCTCGGCCACCGCGGCCGGCTCCAGCGTCCCGATCCGCGTGGCGAACTCGCGCATCGCCTCCGGGTTTCCGTCCAGCGCCTCACACATGAGCTCTCCGTTCACCGGTCGTCCTTGGCGAGCCAGGCCAGCTGCACCAGCCGCGGCGCGTGCCGCCGCCCGGTCAGCCACGCCCGGCCGGGCGGCAGCAGCTCCGGTTTCAGCCCGCCGAGCAGCGGCCCCTCGTCCTTGTCCCCGGACATCAGCAGCCCGGGTGAGCCGACGTCGCGCAGCCGGGACAGGAACGGTTCGAACAGCGCCCGGCTCGCGCCGCCGGTGCGGCGCGCCAGCACGACGTGCAGGCCGATGTCGCGCCCCTGGGACAACAGGTCCACCAGCGGCAGGAACGGGTTGTCGGTCTGGCTGACGACCAGGTCGTAGTCGTCGATCAGGACGAACAGCTCCGGGCCACGCCACCAGCCGCGGTCCCGCAGCTGCTCCGGGGTCACGTCCGGGCCGGGCAGCCGCACCCGCATCTCCTCGGCCACCTGCCGCATCAGCCCGCCGGTCGTCTCCCGGTCGGTGCCGTACCCGATGAGGTGCTCGGAGGCGACGTCGCCGAGCAGGCCGCGCCGGTGGTCGACGATGATCAGCCGCGCCCCGCTGGGTTCGTAGGCGTCGGTGATCGCGCGGGCCACCGAGCGCAGGAACGTCGTCTTGCCCGCCTCGGTGTCGCCGAACAGCACCACGTGCGGGTCGGCGCCGAAGTCCAGGTGGACCGTGCCGAAGTCGTGTTCGGCCAGGCCCACCGCCAGCCGGTGCGCCGCCGCGTCGTGCTCGCCGGCGAGCTGCGCGTAGGGCAGCTGCGCGGGCAACAGCCGCACGGGCGGCGCGGGCGGGCCGGACCAGGCCGCGACCACCGTGTCCACCAGCGCACGCACGCCGTCCCCGAGGTCGGCCGGATCGTCGCTGCCGTCGATGCGGGGCAGCCCGATCAGCATCTGGTGCCTGCTCGTGGTGACCCCGCGGCCCGGCGCGTCCTCGGGCACCTTGATGGCCGAGGCGCGGTCGACCATGCTGTCGATCGGATCGCCGATGCGCAGTTCCAGCTTGCTGCCGAACAGGTCGCGGATGTTCATCCGCAGGTCGAACATCCGGGCGGCGGAGACGATCACGTGGACGCCGTAGGACAGCCCGCGCGCGGCGATGTCGGTCACCGCCGCCTCCAGGTCCTCGAACTCGCCGCGCAGCGTGGACCACCCGTCGACGACGAGGAACACATCACCCCACGGGTCGGTGGTCCCGCGCCGCCGCCGGTAGGCCGGCATGCCGTCGATCTCCTCCTCGGCGAAGGCGCGCTCGCGCCGCGCGATCAGGGTGCGCAGCTCGGCGATGGTGCGCCGCACCGCGCCCGGGTTCTGCCTGCCCGCGACCCCGCCGACGTGCGGGAGGCCACGGATCGAGGACAGCGTCCCGCCGCCGAAGTCCAGGCAGTAGAACTGGACCTCGCGCGGGGTGTGGGTCAGCGCGAGGCTGGTGATGATCGTGCGCAGCGCGGTGCTCTTGCCCGACCGCGGCCCGCCGATCACCAGCACGTGGCCCGCCGCGCCGGACAGGTCGAGCACGAGCGGGTCGCGGCGCTGCTCCAGCGGGCGGTCGGTGATCCCGATGACGGCCTGCAGCGCGCCCGCGAGCCGTTCGTGCGAGCCGAATCCGCGGTCGTCGCGGTGGCTCAGGCCGGGCAGCAGCCCGTCGAGGGTGGGTGATTCGGCCAGCGGGGGCAGCCACACCTGGTGGGCGGGGGTGCCGCGGCCGCGCATGCGCTCGACGAGGATGTCCAGCAGGCTCTCGCCGACCGCGTCGTCCTCGTCCGGGGTCTCCGCGGCGGTGTCGGCGGGCAGCGCGGGCGCCAGGTACTGGGTGGTGTACTCCAGCAGGTCGAGCACGTCGTCGTCGCCGTGCTCGGCCGTCCCCGCGGCCGGGGCGCGGTGCACCCCGGAGACGTAGGCCGAGCGGAACCGCACCATGGATTCGTTGTCGCACTTGAGGAACCCGTGCCCGGGTGCGCGCGGGAGCTTGAACGCGTCGCCGGCGCCGAGGACCGTCCGGCTCTCCATCTCGGAGAACGTGCGCAGCCCGATCCGGTACGACAGGTGGGTTTCCAGGCCGCGCAGGCGGCCCTCCTCCAGCCGCTGACTGGCCAGCAGCAGGTGCACGCCGAGCGACCGGCCGACGCGTCCGATCTGGACGAACATGTCGATGAAGTCGGGCTTGGCCGACAGCAGCTCGCTGAACTCGTCGCAGATCACCAGCAGGGTCGGCACCTCGGGCAGCGGCGCGCCGGTGGCGCGGGCGCGTTCGTACTCGCGCAGCGAGGCGAAGTTCCCGGCCGCGCGCAGCAGTTCCTGCCTGCGCAGCAGCTCGCCGTTGATCGCGTCGGTCATGCGGTCCACCAGGTGCAGCTCGTCGGCGAGGTTGGTGATGACCGCGCTGGTGTGCGGGAGCTCGTCGAGCGTGGCGAAGGTGGCGCCGCCCTTGAAGTCGACGAGCGCGAAGTTGAGCGAGCTGGGCGGGTGCGCCACCGCGAGCGCGAGCACGATGGTGCGCAGCAGCTCGCTCTTGCCGGAGCCGGTGGCGCCGATCAGCAGCCCGTGCGGTCCCATGCCGTCCTGCGCCGACTCCTTGAGGTCCAGCTCGACCGGGGTGCCGTCGGTGGCGATACCGAACCGGATCCGCAGCCGGTCGCGGGTCGGGCGCTGCACCCAGGTGGCGCCGGGGTCGAACGCGCGGGGGTCGCCGATGTCGAGCAGCTCGGCCAGGTCGAGATCGGTGCTCAGGGGCTGCTCACCGCGCCCGGCCGCGGTGGCGCGCAGCGGCGCGAGCTGCCGGGCGATCGCCTCCGCCGCCGGGATGTCGAGGGCGTCGGCGTGGCCCAGCTCGACCGTGCCGTCGATGGTTTCGCCGGACAGCGCGCCGTCCGCCGCGACGTGCAGGACGATGGTCGCCGGGTCCAGGGCGCGCGGCGGCGGGGTGCGCAGGTCGACGAGCGTGACGCCGTCGAGGCCGCCGTCGGCCATCAGCTGGTCCGAGCCCGCGGTGGACCCGCCGTCGAGCACGACCACGACGTGCGGGAGGGCCTCGCGGTCGTCGAAGGCGGGGTCGAACCGCTTCCGCTCGCCGATCAGGTCGTCGATCATCGCCTCGATCGACACGATCGAGGTGGCCACCAGCCGCAGCGGGCCCGCCGCGTCGGTCCGCTCCGGGTGCAGGGCGTGCGGCAGCCACTTGAGCCAGTCCCACGCCGGCTGCGCGGTGTGCGCGGGGCAGGCCGCGATCCGCAGGTCGTCCGGCGACTGCAGCGACGCCAGCTGCACCAGCACCGCCCGCACCAGCGCCGCGCCGCGGGCGGGGTCGCCGGTGACGTGGATGCGGCTGAACCCGTTGACGGCCATGGCCAGCGGCAGCCCGGGCACGGCGGTGTAGGTGGTGAGGAAGCGGCGGAGCGCGAGCGCGGACAGCGGTTCCAGCTGCTCCAGGGGTTTGGCCTCCGGTGGCACCAGGGTCATCGCGGGGCGTTGCGGGCCGGTGCCGATGCGGGCGACGCCGAAGTCCGCGTCGAGCGGGCGCCGTTCCCACAGCCGGTGGCTGGCGACGAGGGTCAGCAGGGACTCCGGTTCCGGGTGCAGGTAGACCATGGCGTCGCGCTGCTGGTGGATGGCGCGGGTCAGCCGCAGCCGGTGCTGGCCGAGGTGGCGGAGGTAGGCCCGGCGTTCCTGGGCCATCTCGCGTTTGCCGGGGCCGGCGGAGTTGAGCAGCGACACGGCGATCATGCCGAGCATGCCGACGCCGAACAGCCCGAAGACGACCAGCCGCAGCACCCCCGAGCCGCGCCCGAAACTGCCGGTGAACAGCAGCATCATCGCCGCCATCATGGCGATCATCGGGATCACCATCAGCACCTGCGTCCACTGGCGGCCCGCCGGGCGCGGGATCTCCGGCGGCGCGTCGAGGATCAGCTCACCCGAGGGCTGCTCCGGCGCGGGACGGCGAACCGGCCTGCGCACGACGACGGTCCCCATCGCGTCTCCCCTCTCGCTGGTGGACACCGATCATCCCCGGGACCGGCTCCGGCGCGGACGGTGATGGCAGGAACGTGCCGCGGCCGGTCGGGCCGGGCCTGCGCCAGTGACCGCCAGGAAGAACTCCCGGAAGCGGGCGAACCGGTCGATCTCCTCATCGGCCGGCCACAGCAGGGTGGGAGCCCACCGGGCTCGTCGTGGGTCCGCCGACAGCCCCGGGCCAGCGCTTCGTTGGCGAGCCGGGCGTGCTCGCGCATCTCGGCCATCTGCTGGGTGTGGACCGCCTGTTCCCCGCGGCCGGCCGCGCCGGCCGCTTCGGGTGGCCTGGCTGCCGGGCTCTCTGTGCCACGAGCCGTCCAGGTCGCCCGCAGCGCGGTGCGCGGCATCGCGGCCGGGTGGCAGGAACGTGCCGCGGCGCCGCACGCGTGTCCAGCGGCCGGCGATGCTGGGCCCATGGAGCTGCCGACCATCGACCACGAGGCCCGCCGCGCCAGTTACCGGCGGCTGCGTGACGACCTGCTGGAGATCCGGGCCCGGATCGCCGACGTCACCGCCACCGCCGACTCGCCGGACGGCCTGATCAGCGCGACGGTCGCCGGCCGGGGCGAGCTGACCGAGCTGCACCTCGACCCGCGCCTCTTCCGGTCACCCGACTCGAAGGCGCTCGCCGCGTCCATTCTGGACACGATCCGGGACGCCGTGGACGACAGCCGCGAGCAGATCACCGAGATCACCCGGGAGTACCTGCCGCCCGGCGCGCCTGGCAGGAACGTGCCGCGCCCGCCCGCCGGCGGCCGTGCCCGGCCTAGCGTCGGGGGCGGCGAAAGCCGCGGAAACGGAAGGAGAATCCAGTGACCGGTAACGGTCTGTTGGACGCCAACACCGAAACCCTCAGCAGGGTGGTGCAGATGGCGGCCGTGGTGGTCCAGGAAATCGAATCGCAGCGCGGGAAGCTCGACGGGGAGGTGAACGCCGTGATTCCCGCGCAGTGGAGCATGGATCAGTCGCAGTCGCTGGTCGCGGCCCACAAGAAGTGGGACGCGGCGATCCGCAACCTGTGCGAGAAGCTGCAGAAGCTGGGCGAGGACACCCAGTTCGCGGTGAACGACTACATGGACGTCGACCAGCAGGGCGCCCGGTGCTTCAACGGCGCCGGCGACGGCGGGTCCGGGTTCGGCGGCTCCGGCCTCGGATCCGGGTCGGGCTTCGGCGGCGGCGCCTCGGGCGCCGGTGACGGCTCGTCCGGCCAGACCTACGCGTTCGCCGGCGTGCTGCGCGCCCTGTGACCGGGCACCACACAACGGAAAGGAGTTGACTCGTGACCCGTAAACTCGCGATGTTCGGTGCGCTGGACGGCCTGTCGTCCAGCATGAACGGCTGTGTGCAGGGCGTGCAGCAGTCGATCGATTCCTGGCGTCAGGCCTCCGGGATGGGCGAGAGCGACTGGCTCGACGCGGCCGGCGGGCAGTTCGCCGAGATCAGCAGGGCCTGCCAGCAGGTGATGGCCGCGGGCCAGGAACTGCTGCAGGCGATGAACCAGGGCGTCCAGACCTGCAACCAGGAGAACATGGGCGCGGTGCAGCGCTCGTGTGCCCGGCTGGGTGCCTGAGCCACGAACGTGATGTCCCGGTGCGCACCACGCGCACCGGGACATCCGTACCGAGGAGCCTGACATGGGTGAGGCAACATCCGGCGGTGGCGGCACCGCGACGGCACCGCGGAACGACGCGCCCGCGAGCACCCCGGAGTCTGCCGAGACGCGGCAGGGCGCGGGCGAGCAGAACGGGGGCTCGCCCCCGGCCGGCGAACCGGCATCGGACAGACCGGCGGCCGAGAACACCCCGGCCGGCGAGAACACACCGGGTGCCGAACAGCGGGACAGCACCGGCCGTCCGGACGAGTCCACTGTGGACGGCGCGGAGAAGACCGGTGGGGTCGCGGGAGACATCCTCACGGACGTGCCGCCCCCGGACCCGCAACCGGTGCAAGCCGCGCACGACGGGTGGGCACCCGTCGCCGAGCGAGCGGACCAGACCGGCGAGGAAGCCCGGGCCGGGACGCGGGAGCTGCCCGGCGCCTGGCGGGACGGCAGCGGCGCCGCCATGTCCGAGCGCGCCGAGTCCACCCTGCGGGAGACCGACGAGGTCGCTCAGGACGCGCGGACCGTGACCGGCACCTTGGCGACCATCCGGGACGACTACGCGCGCACCCGTACCGACATGGAGAACGTGGCACGGCAGGCGGACACCGACGCGGGGCTCGCCCACGCGACGATGGGCCCCGGCCCGGAGACCGACCTCGCCACCGAGCGGGTCAAGCAGACCGCACGCGAGACGAACCTGCGGCTGCGCACCGAGACCGCGCGGAACGCGGACGCGGCCTGGGCGAACGTCCGCCTCGCCGGAGCGGAGCAACCGCCCGGAACCGGGGACGCCGGTCAACCGGCGCCGGAACCCGGCGGCCCCGTCCCGGACGCCGCCCGCGAACTCGACGACGCCCAGCGCGCGCTCGACCAGGCTGCCCGCTCCGACGTCGTCGCGAACCTCCCCACCCCGCCCACGGACGAGGAACTGCTGCGCGACTACCAGACCGGGGACGACAGGATGTTGCCGATCCTGGGCGAAAAGCTCACCCCCAGCGAGCTGTGGGCGAGCACGAGGGAGGACATCACCGGCATCCCGCTCCTCGACGCGATGGTCGTGAACCCGCAGAACACGATCCGCCACCTCGGCGTCAAGGAGGAGGCCGAGACCGCCGGCGAGCAGAGCTTCCCGGATCCGGACGGCCCCGGACCCGAGGGCGGCCGCGCGGGCACCGGCGAAAACCACCGCGACGCGTTCCGCCACGCCTACTGGAACGCGCTGATGACCAGGGAGTTCGGCGAGAATTCGGCTGAGCAGGTCGGCACCGGGCACGAGCGGCGGCCCGAAGACCCGGTCGACAAGCAGCCCCCGCTGTTCGCGGAACGGCAGGAGGCGATGGACCTGTACAACAACTCGATCGGCCGCCGGATCGCGACGGAGCTGGGGCCCCAGGCCACGGACGCGGACGTCCGGGCCGTGATCGAGCAGGCGATCCGCGACGGGAAACTGGTCGTGTTCAACCAGGATCACACCGGCCTCGTGCCCAGCGGCGGCGCGGAGGACTTCCCGCGGTGAGGGTCTCCGGCGGCGTGCGGGCGTGGATCGTCCGCACGCCGCTGTGCCGTGCTCACTGTCCACGGTCAGGTCCGGCCGGGCGTCCCCCAGGCCCGCGGGCCCACGTCCTCCGGGCGGTGATGGCCGGAACCGGTCACCGTCCACTGTGCCCCTCCCGCGGCCACGACACTGGAGCACCGAGACTCCGAGCAAATCGGCGACGGTTCAGGGGAGTGCAAAGGTGCCCGAGTCATCAGGAAACGGCGGCAACCCACCGGCCGGGGCCGCACCGGCGCCCGCCGAGGGCGCACCCGCGGAACCGGCCAAGACCGCACCGGCCGAACCCGCGCCGGCGGAGCAAACCCACGACGCACCGGCGGAACCTGCCGAGCAGGCACCGGCGAACTCGGCCGAGCAGGCACCGGCGGATTCGGCCGAGCCCGCGTCCGCACCGGCCGCGGATCGGGAAGAACCCCGGACCGAGCCGGACCAGCAGGCGCCATCACGCAACGACAACTCCGCCCCGGGCGACACTCCCGGCGGTGAACTCGGCAAGCGCGTCTTCGGCGAGAACCCGCTGTCCGACGCCGACACCGGCGCGATGACCGAGGCCGGCGACCAGGCGACGCGGACCGCGGAGAACCTGCGTGGCACCGCCGAGGACACCACCCGCGCGACCGGCGAGGCGGACTGGCGTGACCCGGCGGGGCAACAGCACGCCGAGCAGGTCAACGCCCAGGCCGCCGACGCCGCCGCGCTCGGCGACGGCATGGACGCGCTCGGCCGGTACCTCGGCGAAGGCGCCCGGATCCAGGACGGCGTCCGCTCGACGCGGGTGGGCGAGGTCGACCAGGACAACCCGGTCTACGAACTGGCGGGCGCGACCCTGCCCCCGCCGGAGAGCGACGCCACCCAGAACCGCGTGGCCCGCGACGCGATCACCCGCGACCGCGAGCTGATCGACCAGGGCACGGAACTGATGCGCCGGGCAGGCGAACAGTTCATGCACGGCACCGAGCAGGCGTTCGGGGCGCTGCGCGAACCGACCGAGCAGGTCAGCCAGGCCCTCCGGGAACAGGGCTGGAGCGTCACGCCGGTCCAGTACGAACGGGGACCGGTGGAGCGCCCGCACCGGCTGGAAACCACCGTCGCGGAAGGGAAGAACGGGTGGCGGGAGCGCTTGTCCGGGGCGAACAAGACGGGCGACAACGCCGAGCGCAGCAAGCTGACCGATCCGTCTGCGGTCGTGAACTACGACGCGGTGCGGGACGCGTCCATCCAGCTCGATTCCGGGCAGCGCAACCTGGAACTCGCCGGCAAGGACGTGCCCGTGCACGTCACGGCCGACGCCACGGCGTGGCGCAGCGACCAGTTGCCGAACCAGGGCGGGTGGTACACCGAGTACCTGGACACGCCGACCCCCAAGGCGGGCCGCTTCGAAGGCAAGGCCGCGTGGGGAGCCGGATCGTCGCTGGTCGGGCGCGCCACCGTCGGCGACGTGACCGTGGTCGGTGACGTCACCGCCTCGGTGGGCCTGGAGGGCAAGGCGAAACTCGACGTGGGACCGCGGTTCTTCGGTGGTGAGCTCGGCGGTTCGGTCGGGGTGCGGGCCGGTGCCGGCGGGTTCGCCGAGTACGGCGGGATCGGCGTGGGTGGCCGCGCCGAACGGATCCTCGGGCTCGGGCTCGAGGGTGGCGTCAGCTTCGGGGTGAACGAGAACAACCAGTGGGTGGTCGGCGGCAAGATCGGCGCCGCGCTCGGGATCGGCGGGAAGGTGGAGGGGCACATCGTCATCGATCCGGAGCGGGCGGGCCGGACGCTGGCCGATCTGGGATCGGCGATCGCCGAGGGCTTCCGCAACCCCGGCCCCGCGATCCCCTCCCCCACCTTCTACTAGCGCGCCGAGGAGCCCACCGTGTTCACCAGCATGCCGTTCCCCGTCGGATTCGCCGTACCGCCCGGCTGGCGGCCCCCGGAGCCGGCGGAGACCGGATCGCCACTGGGGACGGTCGCCTGCGTGCGGTCCGAACCGGACGCCGTCATCGCGGCCGGCGGCGGCTTCCGGCCCGGCGACGCGAGCCTGGCCGAGATCGCCGGCGAGTCCGTGCGCGACCTGCGCGAGTCCGGCGCCACCGTCGACGTGCTGCAGCACACCGCGGTCGGCACGGCCGGCGCACCCGGGCTCGCGCAGGTCCTGCTCGTCCGCGCGCCGGCCGCGGCGGAGGTCGTCCACTGCCAGGCGTTCCTCGCGCTGCACGACACCGAGGACCACGGCAAACGCGCGGTGCTGCGGTTCGTGATGGCCACGACCAGCGCCGCGGCCCCGGAGCTGGCGGAGGACTTCCGGCAGTTCCTCGGCTCCATCCGGCCGGGCAGCGATCAGGAGGACAGGGAGACCCCATGACCGACCACGCACGACTGCGCGCGGAACTGCTCGAGACCCGCACCCGCATCGCGGCCATCGAGGTGACCGCGGACTCCCCCGACGGACTGGTCAGCGTCACGGTGGCCGGGCGGGGCGAGCTGCGGGAGCTGTACCTGGACCCGCGGATCTACCGGGCGGCCGACCCGAAGGCGCTCGGCAGATCCATTGTGGACACGGTGCGGGACGCGGTCGAGCAGTCGCGGCGGCAGCTGTTCGAGATCGTCCGCCGCTACCTGCCGCCCGGCGCGAAGTACGAGCACACCGACGTGCACACCGATCCCTTCATCACCCAGCTGGACAAGAAGATCGAGGAGTGTGGCGATGGCCGACTATGACATGGACCCGGACGCCGTGACCCGCAGCATCAACCAGCTGCGCGCCGCCGGGGAGAACTTCGCCTCCGCGTGGGCGAACCACAAGCAGGCGATCCAGGCGGCGCAGGGCCGCTTCGGCACCGACGTGCTCGCGCAGGCGTTCCTGGAGAAGTACCTGCCGATCGCGGAGAAGCTGACCGCCAGGGCCGACGCCATTCCCGGCAGCTACACCCGCCTGTGCGACGACGCGATGGGCTGCGTGGCCGACTACCTGGCGGCGGAGCAGCAGGGCACGGGCTCGGTGCGGCGGCTCACCGGCACGGGTGACGAACCGTCATGAGGACGATCGGCCTGACGACGGCCGCCGCGATCGCGGCGGCCGTCGTCGTCTGTCCGGGGGGCGCCGCGGCCGCGCCGCCGCCGGGCGCCTGCGGCAGCGATCCCGCGCCGGCGAGCCCGGTCGTCACCGAGCTGCCGTGGGCGCAGAAGACGCTGGACTTCCGCGCCGTGCACGAGCACGCCACCGGGGCCGGGGTGGTGGTCGCCGTGGTGGACTCCGGGGTGGACGCCGACCACCCGCAGCTGCGGCAGCCCGGGAAGGTGCTGCCCGGCCAGGATTTCTTCCTCGTCGGCGACCTGCCCGGCGGGTTCGACTGCGTCTCCCACGGCACGGGGGTGGCCAGCATCATCGCGGCCGCGCCGGTCGCCGGCGCCGGGTTCACCGGGCTCGCGCCGGACGCGGTGATCCTGCCGGTCCGGATCAGCGAGAGCGACGGCGGCACCGAGGGCATCGACCCGGAGGTGCTCGCCAGGGGGATCTGGTACGCCGCCGACGCGGGCGCCGACGTGATCAACCTGTCCGTCGCGGGCGGCGTGGACGACCCCTTCGTGCGGGACGCGATCCGGCACGCGGTGGAGCGGGACGTGGTCGTGGTGGCGGCGGTGGGCAACGGGCAGGAGGGCACGGCGCCGGGCCCGGTGACGTATCCGGCGGGCTACGACGGGGTGCTCGGGGTCGGCGCGGTGGACATGGCCGGGGTGCGGCTGGCGAGTTCCCAGGTCGGGCCGCAGGTGGATGTGGTGGCGCCGGGGGCGAGCGTGCTGTGCGCGGCCCGGGTGGACGGGCACCAGTACCGCGACGGCACCAGTTTCGCCGCGCCGTTCGTGGCCGCGACGGCGGCGCTGGTGCGGTCGGTGCGGCCGGATCTGCCGGCGGCGGAGGTGGCCGAGCGGATCCTGGCCACCGCCACGCCGTCGCCGGGTGGCGGGGCCTACGGCGCCGGGATGGTGAACCCGTACCGGGCGCTGACGGACGTGCTCGTGGACGCCCCGCCGGCCGCGTTGCCTGCCGTGCCACGCCCGGAGCCGGACCCGGCCCAGGTGCGGCTGTCGGCGTGGTGGGCGGGCAGCACGTCGGACGCGCGGATGTTCGCGGTGCTGACCGTGGTGGTCGCCGGAGTGGGGGCGGTGGTGGCGCTGGTGCTGGTGCGCGGCCGCCGGACGGGCTGGCGCGCACGGCGGGCGGAGCTGCCCCCGGCGGAGCCCGCGCGGGACGAGCTGCCGGAGGAGATGTTCCTGGTGCCACCCCCACCGGCGGACCGCTGAGGGGGACGGCACAAAGCCCGGCCGGGCCGCCCGGCCGGGCTTCGCGCTACCCGCGCTCGGCCGAGCGCGGGTCGGATTCACGCGGCTGCACGGCCGGCCGGGTTCTTCCGGCCACTTCTGCCGAGCGCGAGCGGGTTCTTCCGGCCACTCTGCCGAGCACGGCCGGGTTCTTCCGGCCACTCTGCCGAGCACGGCCGGGTTCTTCCGGCCACTCTGCCGAGCGCGAGCGGGTTCTTCCGGCCCGAAGCCCGGGGCCGGCCGGTTCTTCCACCCACACTGCCGGCCGGGTTCTTCCGCCGGGCTCGTCCCGGCCGGTTCTTCCACCTGCACTGCCCGCGAGGTCCTTCCGGCCGGGTTCGTCCCGTCGGGCTCTTCCCGCGGGGGTTCCTTCCCCCAGCGCTCTTCCCCCCGGCTCTCCCCCGGCGCGCTTCCCCCGCGGTTCTCCCCCCCGTTACCTTTTTCGTGGTTCCTGATCAAGGAGCTGTGGTCGCCAGGTTCGGTATGACTGATGCCCCCAGTCGAGGTCATGATCCGGGGGGTGGTGTCGCCGGGCCTGGTGGCATCGGGGGACCGCTGAATAGGGACACGGCCACCCTTGGGGTAGGTCTCGTCGCAGGCGTGGGTGCCGGCCATCGATGCCCTGACCGGCGACCACCCGCGACGGATGAAAGACACTGTGCATGACCAGCAGTTATGGCGTGTTCCTCGGCCTGGATGTCGGCAAGGGCGACCATCACGCCGTCGCTCTGGACGCGACCGGGAAACGGCTGCACGATGGGCCGCTGCCCAACACCGAACCCAAGCTGCGGGCGTTGTTCGACAAGCTCGCCGTTCACGGGCCGCTGCTGGTCGTCGTCGATCAACCAGCCACGATCGGGGCACTGCCGGTCGCGGTCGCCCGCGCCTGCGGGCATCAGGTGGCCTACCTGCCCGGTCTGGCGATGCGGCGTATTGCCGATCTCTACCCGGGCAATGCCAAGACCGACGCCCGGGACGCGTTCATCATCGCCGACGCCGCCCGCAGCCTGCCCCACACGCTGCGCCCGGTCGACACCGGTGACGAGGCCCTGGCCGAGCTGGAGGTCCTGGTCGGGTTCGACGACGATCTGGCCGGTGAGGCCACCCGGCTGGGCAACCGGATCCGCGGCCTGCTCACCGGCATCCATCCCACGCTGGAACGTGTCCTGGGTCCCCGCATCACGCACCCAGCGGTGCTGGAGATCCTGTCCCGCTGCGGCGGCCCGACAGGCATCCGCAAAGCCGGACGCCGCAAGGTCACCGCCATCGCAGCGACTCACGCGCCCCGCCTGGGCGAGAAACTCGTCGCCGACATCTGGACCGCGTTGGGCGAGCAGACCGTCACCGTCCCGGGAACGGCCGCAGCCGACACCGTCCTGCCCCGACTCGCCGACAGCCTGAAAACCGTGCTTCAGCAACGCAACCAGGTCGCCACCGAGGTGGAGGACATACTTGATGCTCACCCTCTTGCCGGGGTCCTGACCTCGATGCCCGGCATCGGGGTCAGGACCGCCGCCCGCATCCTGCTCGAGGTCGGCGACGCCTCCGCCTTCAAGTCCTCGGCGCATCTGGCCGCCTACGCCGGCATCGCCCCCGTCACCCGCAGCTCCGGCACCAGCATCAAAGGCGAACACCCCACCCGCAACGGCAACCGCAAACTCAAACGCGCCTTCTTCCTCGCCGCCTTCGCCGCCCTGCACGACCCCACCAGCAGGGCCTACTACCAGCGCAAACGCGACGAAGGCAAGAAACACAACGCCGCCCTCATCTGCCTCGCCCGACGCCGCTGCGACGTCCTCTACGCCATGCTCCGCAACGGCACCCACTACCGCCACCCCGACCCCGCCCCCGCCGCGGCTTGACAATCACATAGGGACACCCCCCGGCGCTCCCTCCACGCACCTCAGGCCGTGCCGGAACAGCCCCGCCGCCAAGAGGACATCAGTGGCCGCGGTGCCCGCCGCCGCTCAGTGCAGTACCGCCGCCGGGTCCAGGGTGCTTCCCAGCGGGACCCGGCTCACGATGCCCGCCGGGAGGCGCACCGGCGTGGCCTCCCCGTACCCGAGCACCCCCAGCACCGCCCGGTCCGCCAGCGCGTGCGCCCGCCCCTGGTCCGTCACCAGCAGCACCGTCCCGGCGTAGGCGCCCGCGCTCGGCATCGCCTCGATCAGGGCCGCCCGGCCGGGCTCGACGTACACCCGGTCGGCCATCGGCATCCCGAGCGCGCTCCGGCCCGGCGTTGCCATCGCCGCGACGGCCGGCATCCGCGGATCCACATGCATCACCGGCGCCACCGCCCCGGGTTCGTACGTCGCGCAGAGCGTGTCGCCGCCCACGAACCCGGGGCGTTCCCTCGGCGCGGCGCCCGGCCCGGCGTCACCGGCGGGCGCGATGCGCGCCTCCGCCGCCTCGGCCGGGCCCAGCGGGATCCCCACCGGCTGACCGCCCCCGTACGCCTGCCGCGTCGCCGGGTCCGCCCGCTGGATGTCGTACTGCAGCGGCGAAATCGGCCGCAGCCGGTCGGCCTCGGCGAGGTAGTGCTCCCGGCTGCCCGCGGTGTCCAGGACGAGCAGCTGCCCGGCCCGGATGTCCGCCCGCCCCGGCACCGCCGTCGACGGCCCGCCCGCCCCGGCCGTGCGGATCGGCGCGATCGGCTCCCCCGCGGGCAGCACGTCCACCACCGCCATGGCCGTCCGGGTCCGCGGCACCGACTGCAACGCCAGCCCCACCGTCACCGTGTCGGCCTGCCGGATCCGGTGCCGGTAGCCGTCCGCGATCAGGTACTGGTCGCCGCTGGCGGGCACCTCGGCCAGCAGCGCCCCCGCCGGCCGTCCCCCGGGCGCCCCGGCGCCGACCAGCAGCACCGACTCGTCCACAGTGGACCCGCTGGGATCCGGGACCGGACGCGAGCACAGGCTCCACCCGCCGGTGAGCAGCTGCTCCGGGCCGGGCAGGGCGTCCGGCGCGCCCGGGATCCCGATCTCCGGGCCGCGCGGCACCCCGGCCAGCGAGTTGCGCGACACCGACACCGTCTCGGCGCGCTCCCCCAGCGCCAGCAGCGCCGAGGCGTAGTTCGCGACGGGGTGCAGCACCCCGTTCAGGTACACGTACCGCGCCCCGGTCTCCTTGGCCACGATCACCGCGGGCCGGTCCCGCCACGTCGTGTTGCCACCGGGCTTGACCAGTCCGTACACCCCGACCGCGACCAGGGCGAGGATGGCCAGCACGATGCTGCCGATCGCGGCCCCGCCCGGGCGGCGGAACGGCGGCTGCTCCGGATCGGGCTCCCGCGTCACCAGCGCGGAGATGGCCCGCTGCGCGAGGAACTGGTGCGCCTGCAGGAGGTCGCGTTTGGACGCCATCGCTCACCCACCCAGCCCGCGGACCAGCCCGTACACCCCGAGCACCGCGCACAGCACGGGCACGCAGGCGAGCACGATCGCCACCTCCAGCAGCTCGGCGTACCGGCCGAAGAACGGGCTGGGCAGCCGCTTGCTGTGGCTCAGGCCGGTCAGCACGGCCAGCCCGCCGACCACGATCAGCACCGGCGCGGTGATCACGAACGGCAGCCGCGCGCCGGGACCGCAGGCGAGCGCGCCCGCCGCGACGACCCCGGCGAGCAGGAGCGGCGCCCGGTGCCGCAGCGCCGGGTAGAGCCGCGCGCGCAGGCAGAACCCCACCGCCAGCACGCACAGCAGCACGACGACCGCGGTCCCGGCCTCCCGCGCGACGACGCACAGGCACAGCACGGTGACCGTGGCCGCCCCGGCGATCATCCCGGTCAGCAGCTGGTCGGCACGCAGGACCGCGGCGTAGACCGCTTTCCGGGGCGGTTGCGGGTCGTCGCGCACCAGGTCCGCGGTCGTGCGCGGCAGCACCGGCATCGGCACCCGGCCCAGGCGGATCGCCAGCGGACCGAACAACGGGGAGAACAACAGCACCGCCACGGCCGCGATCGCCGCCCCGTCCACGCCGTCCAGGACGTCGGTGGTCGCCGGCCACGACGCGAGCGCCCCCACGACGCTCGCGGTGAGACCGGCGACGAACACCTCGGCGCGCTCGACCACGGCCAGCTGCCCGAGCACCGAGGCGATCAGCAGCGCCGAGCAGCCGCCCAGCACGTGCGGCGCCCCCAGCCCGGCCGGCTGCGGCCCGCCGGCGAGCAGCAGCGCTCCCCCGGTGAAGGCGAACGGCAGCGCCAGCGCCGCGACGGCGGCCCCCGCGCCGGCGTCGCCGAGCGCCCTGGCCATCGCGGTGCCCGCCGCGAGCAGGACCACGGCGCCCCCGAGCGCGGCCCACGCCGCGGTCCCCCACGGCGGCCCGGCCCGCACCACCGCCACCAGCGCGAGCACGGTGGCGAACGCGCCGGTCAGCAGTCCCGCCGCGCGGGTGTGCACCGGCCCCCAGAGCCGCCCGGTGCGGCCCGCTCCCTTGGCGATCGTGTCGGCGAGGTCGTCGTACTCCAGGTCGGGCCAGTGCAGGCTGCGGGACACCAGGTGCAGGACCTCACCGTCGCGGATCCCGTAGGTCGCCAGCGCCCGGCCGAGCTCGAGCACCGTGCCGTCGCCGCGGCGCAGCAGCCAGCCCCCGCCGGCCACCCCGTCGTCGGGCAGGCTTTCGCCGGCCCGGCGCAGCAACCCCGGCAGGATCTCCCCCACCGGCGAACGCTCCGGCAGCGCGAGGTCGATCCGCCGCGCGGGTGCGTCGATCGTCACCCGGACGAGGTTCGTCGTCGTCATGGCCCCCACCCTGGGCTCGCGGGCGCTCCGGCGGAACGGATCCGGCAGGTACCGGCCACGGCGCTGGTTGTCATCGGATCCTCATGTTGGGACCGGCATGGTGATCGGCATGCTCCCGACGACGACCGCGCAGCAGCGACAGCACCCCGTCGCCGCGGCCACGCCCAGCGCCACCGGGCAACCGGTAGCGACCGTCGCCGCCGCCCCCCGGACCGCCCCCGCGCCCGCCCAGGCCGCGCCGCCGCGACCGCAGAACCGGCCCGCGCACGGCACGCCCGCACCGGCCCGGCCCGCGACCGTCCACACCGAACACACCACCGAACAGACCGAGCCGCCCGGTGAGCGCCCGGAGCACCGGCACGTGCCGGACCTGCCCGCGCTGCGGATCGTGTGCTGGCAGCTCGCCCTGGTGCTGGGCCTGGTCGCCATCGGCCGCCCCTGGCCGGTGGTGGCGGGCCTGCTGACCACCGCCGCCGGGCTGCTGGTCTGGACCGCCGGTCGCGTCGGGGGCCGCTGGCTGTCCGACGAGGTGGCGCTCCGGGTGCGCCTGCTGCTGCGGCGCCGGCGCGCCGCGGGCCGGCGGGACCTGCTGGACACCCTCGCCCCGGGTGCCCGGGTCGGCACCGCCGAACTCGCGGGCGTGCCGGCCGGGGTGATCAGCCGGGACGAGGAGCTGGTCGCGGTCCTGCGCCCGTCCGGCGACGATCCCGGCGCGTTCGCCCGGCTCGCGCTCGCCGGGGCGCTGGTGACCGGCACCGGGGAGCCGCCCGCGATCCGGCTCCAGCTGGTCCTGCACCGCGGGCCACGGCAGACGGACGCCACCCGGGCCTGGCTCGCGGTGCGCGCCCTGCGCGATCCGGCCCTCGCCGCCGACGCCGAGCTGCTCGCCGCGCTGACCAGCGTCGTGCGCCGCGCGCACCGCAAACTCCGCGGCGCCGGCCTGGGCGCGGTCGCCCTGACCGATCAGGAACTGCTCGCGACCCTGGCCGCGCTCACCCACACCGGCCCCGGCCGGGACGCGGTCGCCGAGGAGCGGCGGTACTGGCGGGCCGGCCCGATCACCCAGATCGGCGTGCGCGTGACCGGTCTCGGCGCCCGCCCGCCGCGGGCCCGGGTCCACGCGCTGCACCAGCTGCTCGCCGCCGTGCCCGGCGCCGCCTGCACGGTCGCGGTCACCGTGCCCGGGCACGACGCCGTGCTGCGCGTCGCCGCCACGACCGACAACGCCGCCGACACCGCCGTCACGCGGCTGCTGTGGGCACCGCCCGCGGGGCTGCACCTGGAACGAATGGACAACCAGCACGCACCGGCCGTCGCCGCGTCGCTGCCGATCGGAGGAAAGCCATGATCCCCCAGCCCGCACTCGAGGCACGCCAGGCCCCGCCGCGACTGGCGGTCCTGAACGGACAGTCCACCGGCGCGCTGGTGTCCCGCCACGCGCGGGTCGCCACCAAGCTGGCCGCCGCCGAACGGGAGGTGCTGGTCGTCAGCTCGCTGTCCGGCGGCCCCGCCGACCCGGTCAGCAGGTTCGGCCCGGTCGACCACGCCAACCTCGCCCGCGGCGTCCGCTACCGCATGCTCGTCCCGGACTCCGCGCGCACGACGCCCGGTCCGGCGCGGCGCCTGGGCAAGCTGGCGCAGGCCGGCGCGGAGATCCGCACGATGCCGGTGGTGCCCGTCGAGGCGCTGGTCGTCGACGGCGCGCTCGCCGTGCTGCCCGGCGAGCAGCGGGACATCGCCGTGCTCCGCCTGCCCAGCGTGATCGGCACGATCATCGAACTCGTCGAGCACCTCTGGCCGGCCGCGGTGCCGCTCGCGCCGGCCGACCCGCCGGCCACCACCGAACTCGCGGGGCGCGACCGGGAGCTGCTGGCGCTGCTGTCCGCGGGCTGCACGGACGAGTCGGCCGCGGCCGCGCTCGGGGTGTCCGTGCGCACGGTGCGGCGCATGGTCGCCGGGCTGATGAACCGGCTCGGCGCGCGCAGCCGCTTCCAGGCCGGGGTCAAGGCCGCCGGGCACGGCTGGCTGGCGGGGAGGGCGAGCTGATGACCGCGGTCGGCGGCCGGACCCTCCTCGTGGCGCCGGGACGGCACGGCGCCTACGCCACCGTCGGCGAGGCGGTGCTCGGCGCGCCCGACGGCGCGTGCGTGTCCATCGCCGCCGGCACCTACGCCGAAACGCTGGAACTGCTCGGCCGCACGCTGACCCTGCGCGCGGCCGAGGGCGCGGAGGTCGTGTTCGACGGCACCGGCGCGGACGTGCCGGTGCTGTCCGCGCGCGGCGGCGCGCTCACCGTGCACGGGGTGACCGTGCGGGCGGGTGGCGCGGCCGGGGTGCAGGCCGAGAACGCGGCGCTGACGCTGACCGGCTGCACCGTGCACGCCGAACGCGGCCCGGCGGTGACGGTCCGCGGGCCCGGGCCGGTGGCGATCACCGACGTGTCGGTCACCGGCGCCGAGCACGGCCTGGTGCTGGAGGGCACCTCCGGGGTGGTGGAGAACGTGACCATCGACAACGTCGCCGCCGACGGGATGATCGTCGGGCTCGGTGCCGACCCGGTGATCCGGTCCTGCACGGTGAGCGGGTGCGGGCAACGCGGGCTCTACATCTACCAGCACGCGCGGCCGGTGGTGGAGAACTGCCGGATCACCCGCACCGCCCAGGCCGGGATCCTGGTGGCGCACCGCGGCGAACCCGTGCTGCGCCGGACCTCGGTGCGCGACGCCGGGGACGTCGGCATCGACGTGGGACCGCACTGCGGCGGGTCGGTCGAAGCGTGCGAGGTCACCAACACGGCCGAGCCCGCGGTGCGGCTCGCGTCCTCGGCGACCGCGACGGTGACGACCGAGCCAGCCGCGCTGACCGGCGGGTCGAGCCCGCTGGACGCCCTGCTCGCCGAACTCGACGGCATGGTGGGGCTGCCCGCGGTCAAGGCCGAGGTCCGCTCGCTGGTGGACGAGATCCAGGTGAACTCGTGGCGGTCGCGGGCCGGGCTGTCCACCGGGGCGCTGAGCCACCACCTGATCTTCGCGGGCGCACCGGGCACCGGGAAGACCACGGTGGCCCGCACCTACGGCAGGCTGCTGCGCGAGCTGGGGGTGCTCGGCGGCGGGGAGTTCCGCGAGGTGTCGCGGCGGGACCTGGTCGGCCAGTACGTGGGCCACACCGCCGAGAAGACGGCGACGGTGTTCGAGCAGTCCGTCGGCGGCGTGCTGTTCATCGACGAGGCGTACACCTTGTCGCGGCAGACGGGCAGCGGCGCCGACTTCGGCCAGGAAGCCATCGACACGCTGGTGAAGCTGATGGAGGACCACCGCGAGGAGATCGCGGTGATCGTCGCCGGGTACACCGCCGAGATGCGCCAGTTCCTCGCCGCCAACCCCGGGTTGTCGTCGCGGTTCGCCAAGACGATCGAGTTCGAGAACTACACGCCGGACCAGCTGGTCGGCATCATCGGCCGGATGGTGACGGCCGGCGACTACGACCTGGACCCGCGTGCCGA
Organism: Amycolatopsis thermalba; assembly: GCF_023376025.1. NCBI lineage: Bacteria > Bacillati > Actinomycetota > Actinomycetes > Pseudonocardiales > Pseudonocardiaceae > Amycolatopsis > Amycolatopsis thermalba. The sequence goes on along the minus strand of NZ_CP091196.1, from coordinate 3,879,230 downwards.
CCCGGTGCTCGCCGCGCACTTCGACCGCCTGTCGGCCGCGCCTGATTTCGGCAACGCGCGCGACGCGCGGAAGCTGTTCGAGGCCGTGCGCAAGGCCCAGTCCGGGCGGCTGCGCCGGCTGGGGCGGGTTCCGGACGCCGCCGAGCTGCGGGAACTGCGGCTCGACGACGTGCTGGCCGCCGTCGGGGCCTGATGGTTCGTACCATGGGAGCGGCGAGGGCGACTGTGATTCCGAGGACGACCACCATGACGGCTGCGGGGGACGCACCCGGCGACCTGGTTCCGCTGGGCGACGGGCCGAGCGCCAGTGTGCTCGCCGGGGTGGACGAGGCGGCCGGGACGGCGTTCGCGCTGAAGGTCTACCCGGGGCGGCTCGACCGCGGCACCCGCGCCCAGGTGGACGCGGAGCTGGGCGCGCTGGCGGCGGTGCGCGGCCGGGCGCCGGTGCTGGTGGCCGACGCGGTGCAGGACCTGCCCGACGGGCGGTGCGCGCTGCGGATGGAGCTGTGCGCGCAGTCCCTGCCGGAGCTGGTGACCGCGTTCGGGCCGATGACGGCGGCCGACGCGCTGGGGCTGGGCCGGTCGCTGGCGGCGGCGCTGGCCGCGGCGCACGCGGCCGGTGTGGTGCACGGCGGGGTCACGCCGGGGAACGTGTTGTTCCGGCCCTCGGGCGAGGCGGTGCTGTCCGACTTCGGTCTGGCGCTGCGCCGGGCCTTCCCCCGCGACCCGGCGCGCGACATCGGTTTCCTGGCACCGGAAACCCTGCGCGACGGCACCGCCGACGAGCGGTCGGATTTGTACGGCCTGGGCGCGATGCTGTACCTGGCGCTGACCGGGCGGTCGCCGCACCAGGGGCGGCCCGGTGAGCAGGAGGGCGAGCTGGTGCTGCGGGCGCTGCACGAGCCCGTGGCGCCGATGGAGCGGGCCGACCTGCCGCCCGGCGTGGGGCAGCTGGTGGCCGCACTGCTGGCCCGCGACCCGGACGCCCGCCCCCTCGACGCGGCGACGGTGGCCGCCCGGATGGGCGCCGCCTTCGGCGAGCGAGCGCTCGGAATCCGCCCCGCGTTCGACGATTTCGGGACGGCGCCGGGCGGGGGGCCGTTCGGTGGGCCGCCGGGTGGGGCGCGGCCGGTTGGTGGGGCGCCGCTGGCCGGGCCATCGCCGGGTCGGCCGCCGCAGGGTGGGTCGCCGTCGGGCGGGCAGGTGCCCCACCCGCCACCGGGGCGGCCAATCGCGCAGGTGCCGCAGGCGCCCTTGGCGCCCCCAGTCGCCCCTCTCAGGCCTCAGGCGCCGGTCGGGCCCGCGCCTTCCGGCGCCGCATGGCCCGCGGGGCCATCATCCACCGGGCAGCGGCGGTCAGCAGGTCCGCCGCCCACTGGGCCGCTCCCGGCGGCGCACGCGGCGCCGCCACCCGCGGGACCCCCGGCGCCGGCCGGGCCGCGGCTGGGGCGGCCGCTCGTCGAGTACGGGCCCGGGGATCGGCCGCGGCGGGCTCGCCGCACCAGTTCCGTCCTCGTGGCGCTCGCCGTGCTCTCGGCGCTCGCCGTGGCCGCCGTGCTCGTGCTCGTCAACACCCCGGAGGAACTGGACGTCGCGGCCGTGCCGCCGCAGATCGGCTCGCCGGGGGTGCCCTCGGCTCCGGAGCGGGCGGTGCAGCTGGACCTCGACGACCCGGTCGACCAGGGCGACCACGTCGAGCTGTCCTGGCGCAGCAGCGAGGCGCTGGACTTCGCGGTGATCGTGGCCGCCGAGGGCGAACGGAGCACGACGGTCCTCGTGCAGCGCAACACCACCCACCGCGTGCCGGTGGACCCGGTGCGCAAGTACTGCTTCCTCATCCAGGGCACCGACGGCCCCCACATCTACGAAAGCCAGGCGAAACCGATCCGCGGCGCGAACTGCGTCAAGTGACCCGCCGCAGCAGCGTCCCCGGCTCGAACGCCGCCCGCAGCCACGCCCGCACACCCCGCCGCGCGAGCCCGCGCCGCACCCGCCGCACCGCCGTCCACGCCTGCGCGGCCCGGCCCTCGTCCGGTCCGGCACCTGACCACAGCGCCAGGTCCACCGTCCGCCCCAGCGACCGCAGCTCGTCCACAGTGGACTGATCGACGAACCCGGCGGCCGCCGTCGCCAGGTCCCGCACGGTCATCCCCGCCGTCACCGGCACGCCATGACCCCGCAGCCGGTCCCGCACCTCCTCCCACGCGCCGACCACCGCGCCGGCCCCGCCCCGCCGCCGTCGCCGCCAGGCACGCACGCCCTTGGCCAGCGGCACACCGAGCACGCCCAGCAGGACCGCGCCGAGCACGATCGCCCCCGTCAGCGCCCACGGGAACCGCCCGGCTCCCGCGGGCGCCTCGCCGCTCCCCTCCCCCGCCGCCACCGGCGGGTCGAGCAGGTCCTGCGACGCGGGCAGCTGCGCCCGCGCGCCCGCCGTCGCGGCGGCCAGCCCGGCGCCCGCGGACGCGCCGGGTGTCGCGGTGCCCGTCGGGTCGAGCGGCACCCAGCCGACGCCTTCGACCGCCACCTCCGGCCAGGCCAGCACGTCACCGTTGCGTACCACGTCCGGCCCGGCCGGGGCGCGGAACCCGACCACCAGCCGCGCCGGGATGCCCCGCACCCGGGCCAGCGCCACGTAGGCGGCCGCGAACTGCTCGCTGGTGCCGCGCTTGGCGGTCAGCAGGAACTCCGCCAGCTGCGGCCAGGAATGTCCGGTCGGCAGGTTCTGCCCGGTGGCCAGCCGGTAGTTGTCGCGGAAGAACCGTTCCAGCGCGAGCGCCGCCTGGAACGTGGGCCGGGTGCCGTTCACCGCTCGGTCGGCGAGCTCGGCGATCCCGGGCGGCACCTCGCCGACGCCGGACAGGCCGCCGGGCGCGTCCGGGTCGATCGCCGCGCCGTACAGCGAGCCCGCCGGGATCTGCGGTGCCCACCAGGTCAGGGTGTAGTCGCCGGCGCGGCCGCCGTCCGGCACCAGCAACGTGCCCTGCCGCTCCTCCACCAGCGGCTCGGCCCCGCTCACCCCGGCCGGCCAGGTCTGGCTCGGCAGCCACGGCCCGCCGAGGTCGACCGCGGAGATCCGGGCCGTGCGCGGCTCGACCGGCACGGTCACCTCCGGGCCCGGCCGGAGTTCGCTGCCGAGCGTGCGGTACCGGCCGCCGGGTGACCAGTTGACGCCGTCGAACTCGTCCAGCACCGCCACCGCCCATCGGTCCACCCCGGCGGCGCCGTCGAGCCGGAACACGGGCGTCGCCGGGTGGGCGAGCCGGTAGGCGATGTCGTCGAGCGGGTTGGCGATCTGGACCGGGGTGAGGGGGGCGAGCTGGTCGTCCTTGAGGGAGTACCGAGCCGGCGGGGCCGGCACCGCCACCCCGGCGACCACCACGCACCCGGCGGCGAGCGCGACGGCCACGATCGCCGACGGGAACACCGGACGCGGCCCCTCCGCCCGCCCGCGCCCGGTCGTGGCCGCGCCCGCGGCCACCGCGTACGCCAGTGCCGCGGCCACCGCGCCCCAGCCGGACGCCGCCGCGTAGAACTGGCTGAGCACCACGACGGCGAGGCTCGGCACGAGCGCCACCAGCGGCCGGCTCAGGCGGAGCAGTTCGGCGCCGAGCACCGCGGCGAGCAGCGTGAGCAGCGGGACGAACAGCAGCACCGCCGGCTCCGGGCGGGCCGGCCAGGTGGACCGCAGCGCCAGCTGCCAGGACTGGGACACCCCGCCGGCGAGCGCGTGCAGGGTCTCGCCGGTGGGCAGCCCGCCTGCGGTGGTCGGCCACAGGGTCGTCTCGACGACGGCCAGCAGCCCGGCCACCATCGCCACCAGCGGCCGCAGCCCCGGACCGCGCACCACGGCGACGACGAGCAGCACGACGGCCGCGGGCACCGCGACGGGCACCAGGAGCGCCCGCAAGCCGAACACCGGGGCGAACAACAGCCCGGCCACCACGGCGGCGAGCACCACCCCGGCCACGGGAACGATCCGGGAACCACGCTCGGCGCCGCGGTTCACGCGACCACCCCTCGCCACGAGCCGCGGCGCCCGGCCCGAGCCGGAGAACCGAGCGGATTCTGCGGCGCAGCACAGTCCACACCGGACAGTGCCGCCCTCGCCCCGCCGCAGTCCACGGCCGCGGCGCCCGCACCGGCATCCACACCGGACACGGCCGCCTCCGCCCGAGCGCAGTGCGCCGCGGCCGCCGGGCGCCGCGCGGCCGCCGCACCGCCGTCCACATCGGACACAGCCGCCCTCACCCGGTCACCTCGTTCCACTGCCGCACCGCCTGCGTCGCGTCGGGGGCGAGGAGCACTCGCGCGCCCGGCACCGCCGCCGCCCGGGATCCCGCCTCCTCCAGCGCGATCACGAAGATCGTGTCGTAGCGGTCCCGCAGCCAGGTCAGCGCGGGCGGCCCGGTGCGTGCCGAGGTGACCAGCACCAGGCACCCGCCCGCCCCGCCCCGCGCCGACAGCGTCGCCGGCACCAGCGCGTCGGCCGGGGCCTGCGTCACCTGGCACAGCTCGTCCAGCAGCTGCCGCGTCGCGGGCGGGCCGCCGGGCGTGGGCAGGTCGATCCCGCCCGCGGTGACCAGCCGCGACGGGTACCCGGCCCGCGCCGAGGCCACCAGCAGCGACGCGGCCACGTCGGCCGCCTCCTCGAACCCGCCCGGCGACAGCGATCCGGCGCGGGTGTCCAGCAGCAGCGTGAACCGCGGCTGCTCCGGGTCGACGAGGTCCCGCACCATCAGCCGCCCGGTGCGCGCCGTCGCCTTCCAGTGCACGTGCCGCACCTCGTCGCCGGGCACGTACTCGCGCACGTCCTGCAGGTCGATCGACCCGCGCAGCGCGTCGTCGGTGCGGGCGCCGTCGTGGTGGTGCCGGGGATGGCCGCTGACCAGCACCCGGGCCGGGAGCTGCCGCGGATGCACCCACAGGTCCGAGGTCTCGCCGGTGGGCTTGCGGTTGACGGCCAGGCCGAACGGGTCGGCCCGGTGCAGCGTCAGCGGGCCGACCGGGTGCCTCCCGCGCGCCCCGGTGGGCAGCTCGTAGTGGTAGGTGGCCTCCGCGCCGGGCGCGAGCGGGCGCACCCGCACCGTCTGGGTCCGCCCGCCGAGCCCGTCGGTGGCCAGGACCGCGCCCTGCCGCCGCCGCCCGGGGTTGCGCACCCGCAGCCGGGCCAGCGCGGAACTGCCCCGCTCGACGCGGTCGGGAAACACCGCGCGCCGCACCTCGACCCCCAGCCCGCGCGCGGTGACGGCCACCGCGGTGAGCACGGCGACCAGCGCCACCGCGCCCAGCGCGCGCAGCAGCGGGTACCCGCCCCACTGCCCGAACACCAGCAACGGCACCGCCGCGACGAGCACCGCGAGACCGCGGCCGGTCAGCCGCATCCTCACCGCCGGGCCGCGCCGATCGCCGGCGCCGGGGTGGCGGCCAGGACCTCGGTGACGATCTCGGCCGTGCCGCGGCCGTTCAGCTCGGCGTCCGCGGTGAGGATCAGGCGGTGCGCCAGCACCGGCACGGCCACGTCCTTGACGTCGTCGGGGGTGACGAACGTGCGCCCGTCGGTGGCGGCCAGCGCCTGCGCGGTCCGCACCAGGGCGATGCTGCCGCGCGGGCTCGCGCCGAACCGCACCGCGGCGTGCTCGCGGGTCGCGGCGGCGAGCCGGGCCGCGTACTCGACCACCGCCCGGTCCAGGTGCGACCCGCGCACCTCCGCGATGGCCTGGCGCAGCACGCCGATGTCGACCACCGTGGGCAGGTCGTCCGCGGTGACCCCGGCGCACTCGCTCATGATCACCAGCACCTCGGAGGCCACGTCCGGGTAGCCGACCGACAGCCGCATGAGGAACCGGTCGAGCTGGGCCTCGGGCAGCCGGTAGGTGCCTTCCATCTCGATCGGGTTCTGCGTGGCCACCACCAGGAACGGCCGCGGCACCTGGTGCGCCACCCCGTCCACGGTGACCCGCCGCTCGGACATGACCTCCAGCAGCGCGGACTGGGTCTTCGGGGTGCCGCGGTTGATCTCGTCGGCCACCACGATGTTCGCGAACACCGCGCCCGGGTGGAATCCGAACTCCTCGTCCTTCTGGTGGAACACGCTGACGCCGGTGATGTCGCCCGGCAGCAGATCCGGCGTGAACTGGATGCGGCTCCACTTCCCGCCGATGCTGCGCGCCAGGCACCGCGCCAGCGTCGTCTTGCCCAGGCCGGGCACGTCCTCGATCAGCAGGTGCCCCTCGGCCAGCAGCGCGGCCACCGCCAGCCGCACCAGCTCCGGCTTGCCGCGGATCACCTGCTGCACGTTGGTCGCGATCAGCCCGGCGACCTCGCCCGCCCGTGTTGCGCTCTTCACTATCCCCCCGGCCATACGTACTGGTTGGAACGGACACCGTTGACTTCGACCCACACGCGGTAGCCGACGCTCTCGAAGGGGAAGTCCTCGAAGACCTCGTTGCCCTCGGCGTCGGTCCGGACGCCCCGGCCCGGGTTGGAGTAGCCGGGGTTGTCGGAGAAGACCTCGACCTCGTACCTGGTGTTCGGGTCGAACCCGGTCATCTCCACGTGCATGAAAGCGCAGTCCGGCGCCTCGCACCCGTCGTAGGTCGTGTCCTCGCCCCGCCGGATCGTGATCTGCGGGGTCCGCTGCACCGGCACCATGGTCTGGACCGTCGCGGGCGCCCCACGGCCGGCGCTGTTCTCGGCCACCACCGTGACGGTGTAGGTGACGCCCTGCCGCAGCCCGCTCAGCGTGGCCGACCGCGCGCTGCCCGGCCGGGTCATCGACCCGCCCGCGCCGGAGGCCGGCTGCCACGAGATCCGGTAAGCGGTGACGGCCGCGCCGTTGGGTGGCGCCGCGCCCCAGGTGAGCTGCACGTTCTCCCCCTGCACGGTGGCCCGCAGCCCGGGCGGCACGCCCGGCGGGCTCGCCGGCACCGCGGGCGGCGGGGACGGCGGCGGCGCGGGTGGAGGCGTGACGCGGGAGGACGACGGCGGCGGAGTCCCGCCCTGGCCCCCCGGCCTGCCCCCGGTCCCGCCCTGCGGTCCGGTCGGCGGCCGGTTCTCGACGCTGGGCCCGGGCTGGGGCCCGTTCTGGGGCCCGTTCTGGGGCCGGTCCTGGGGCCGGTCCTGGGGCTGGGTGACGGGCGCCTCCGGCGGCGGGGCCACCGGCGCGCCCGGCTCGTCCGGCCGCTGCGCACCGACCACCGGCACCTGGTTCACCGCGCCGTCGTGGTCGACCACGAGCACGTGCCGTCCCTCGGCGCCGTCCACGTACACGCGGGCGTCCTCGCCGCGCGCCAGCCGCGGTTCGCCGGCCTCCGGCGGCACCGGCATCGTCCGCTTCGGATCGCCCTGGCTGCTGTAGGTCAGCACCGCGCTCCGGGTCAGGTCGAGCAGCACCACCGACGATCCGCTGACCGTCGGCCCGGCGTAATCGCCGTCGGCCAGCGCCAGGCTGATCGGCGCCGCGGGCGCCCGCCGCTCGTCCAGGCCGGCCGAGTCGACCAGGTGCAGGCGCCGGGTCGCCGGGTCGAGCACGGCCACCCGGCCGTCCGCGTCCGCCGGGGCGATCCGGGCGTTGGGCGGCAGGTCCATCCGCGCCGGCACCGGCTCGCCGAACCCGTCCCCGGTCACCGGGCGCAGCACGTCCGACGTGGTGTCGACGAACGCGGCGTCCCGGCCGACCACCGTCAGCCCGCCGGTGTGCCCGGCGGGCGCGGCGACCGGGCAGGACACCTGCTCCGCGTCGCGCGGCAGCCGGCACAGCACCCCGGAATCCAGGCGGTGCAACCACACCGTGCCGTCCGGGGTGGCGACCGGGTCGCCGAGCACGCCGCCCGCCGGGATGGTCACCGCCCCGTCGCCGAGCCGCACCACCCGGCCGGCCTCGCGGTAGACCAGGTAGGGGCCGCCCGGGGTTTCGATCGCCACCGGCACCTCGCCGGTGGGCGGGACGTAGCTGCGCTCCACGCTGAGATCGGACTTGCCGAACTCGTAGATCCGCGAGCGCCCCACCACGTACCCGCTCGTCTCGCCCTGCACGACCTGGCTGCCCGGCTCCAGGCCCGGTACCTCCGCGGAGGCGTCCACGGTGCGGGCCGAGCCGTTGATGTGGAAGACCCGGTCCAGGCCGGGGAAGGCGATCCAGTGCCCGCCCTGCGCCAGGTTCAGCCCGGGCAGCGGCCGGCCCGCGGCCGACACCGCGACCGCGACCCCGGCGACCACGACCGCCACCAGCAGCGCCGTCGGCAGGCGGCGGCGCAGGCCGGACCGGGAAGCTCGCTCGTCCATGCGGATCTACCCCCGATGCTCGCTGAACCAGGACGGGACCCCGGGCTGACCGAAACCGGGCTGACCGAAACCGGGCTGGCCGAAACCGGGCTGACCGGAGCCGGGCCGGCCGAAACCGGGGTGGGCGGCGTCGCTGAGCGGCAGCACCAGTTCGAAGATGGCGCCGCCCTCCTCGGCGTTGTACACGCGGAGCACACCGCCGTGCGCCTGCGCGACCCAGCGCACGATCGACAGCCCGAGCCCGCTGGAACCGCCGCCGCTGCTGAAGCGGTCGAAGTTGTCCGCGGCCACCGCCGGGTCGATCCCGGGGCCGTGGTCGGCCACGGTGACCCGGCCGCCGGCGACGGTGATGTGCACCTGCGCCTGCGCGCCCGGCTGCCTGCCGTAGCGGATCGCGTTGTCCAGCAGGTTGCTGATGGCGCGCTGGACGAGCGCGGGATCCGCGTCGACCCGGGTCGGCGCGGCGGTCACGGTGATCTGGGCGTCCTCGGCCGGGGTCTCCGCGACCACGCCCGTCACCAGCTGGTCCAGCCACACCGGCTGGATCGCCAGCCGCTCCACCCCGGCCGCGAGCCGCGCCCGCACCAGCAGGCCGTCGATGATGCTGCCCATCCGCCCGGCCAGGCGCACCGTGCGCGGCAGCAGCTCGGCGCCCTGGTCGGGGTGCCGGGTCGCGGTCTCGGCCAGCGCCCGCAGCGCCGCGACCGGGGTGCGCAGGTCGTGGGCGGTCTCGGCGAGCAGCACCTCCTGCTGCTCCAGCGCGGCGGTCGCGGGGCGGATCGCGCGCCCGGACAGCAGGTGCCCGGCCACCCCGACCGCGGCCAGCAGCAGCACGCACCCGCCGATCACCATCAGCACCATCTGCTCGTGCCGCGACTGCTCCGGTTCGGCGTCCATGACCGCGACCACGGCGCCGACGTACTGGCCCCTGGGGTTGCGGAAGGGTTCCGCGCCGATCCGGACCAGACGACCGTCCGTGGCACGCACGTTGCCCTTCAGCAGGGTGCCGGACTGCGCGGCGCGCTGGGCCAGGCCACCCAGCACCGCGTTGTCCACCGGCACGCAGACGCGCTGGCTGAAGAACGGGTCGAACCGCTCGACGCCGCTGGGCAGCACCGCGAACTGGGGGCACTTGGTGCTCAGCTCGTCCTCCGCGAGGAACGCCGTGACCAGCGCGTCGTCGTACTGCAGCACCCGGGACATGGTGGAGGTGACGCGGCGCAGCTCCCCGTCCAGCGCCTGCTCGCCCCGGTCCTTGTCGGCCTGCACCACGAGCACGGCGAACACCAGCAGGCCGACCGCGTTCAGGGCGGTGAACAGGCCGGTGAGCACCCACCGCAGGCGCCGCAGCCGCTCGGCCGCCGAACCGGGACGCGGGCCGCTCACGGCGCCATCCGGTAGCCGACGCCGCGCACGGTCTGCACCGGGTCCGGTTCGCCCAGCTTCCCCCGCAGCCGCCGCACCACCACGTCCACCACGTTCGACATCGGGTCGGTGCTCGAGTCCCAGCAGTGCTCGATCAGCTCCTCCCGCCGCACCGCCTGATCCGGCCGCGCCATCAGGTACTCCAGCACGGCGAACTCCTTGCCGGACACCGTGACCAGGACGCCATCGCGGCGCACCTCGCGGCGGGCGCAATCGACCTCCAGGCCGCCGTGCCGGAGCACCGACGGCCGCCCGCTGCCGGACCGGCGGCACAACGCGAGCACCCGGGCGGCCAGCTCGGCCGGGGCGAACGGTTTGACCAGGTAGTCGTCGCCGCCGTGCTCGAAGCCGGCGATGCGGTCCTGCACCGTGTCGCGCGCGGTGAGGAACAGCACCGGCACCGCCCATCCGGCCAGCCGCCGCCGGTGCACGTAGCCGATCGCGTCGCCGTCGGGCAGCATCCGGTCGAACACCACGCAGGCGTGCCCGGCCGCGGCGAGGGCGGCCGAGGCCTCGGCGAGGCTCGCGGCGGCGTCCAGCCGGAGACCGGCGGCGGACAGTTCCGCGGTCACCGCGACCCGCAGGTCCTCGTCGTCCTCGACCACCAGCACCCGGGGCTGGGTCGTCACAGGTGCGGACACGGCGGATCCTTCATCACGGGGAGCGTGTGCACGGAAGCTTAGCGTGCCCCCGGATCTCGTTCGCCCGGTTTGCGGGTATTGGCAGGAACCGGCCGTGGTGAGGCGATACCGTGGCGGGGTGCGTGTGCTGGTCACCGAGGACGACGAGAACCTCCGGGTGGCCGTCGAGGCCTCGCTGCGGGGGTCCGGGTTCGCGGTGGACGTGGCCGCCGACCTGCCCGCGGCGGACGAGGCGGTGAGCGTCAACTCCTACGACTGCACGGTGTTCGACCGCATGCTGCCCTCGGGGGACGCCCTGGGGTACGTGGCGGGGCTGCGGCGGCGCGGCTGGCCGGTGCCGGTGCTGTTCCTGACCGCGCGGGACACCGTCGGCGACCGGATCGCCGGGCTCGCCCACGGTGACGACTACCTCGTCAAGCCGTTCGCGATGGCCGAGCTGGTGGTGCGGGTGCGCAGCCTGTGCCGCCGCGGCGCGGCGCCGCCCGCCCCGGTGCTGCGGCACGGGGACGTCGAGCTGGACGCCGGACGGCACGAGGCGCGGCGGGCCGGCACCCTGCTCACCCTGACCGCGAAGGAGTTCGTGGTGCTGGAGCGGCTGGTCGCCGCGGGCGGGCGGCCGGTCCGCCGGGCCGAGCTGATCGCCGCGGCGTGGGACGAGTTCGTGCCGCCCGCCTCGAACGTGCTCGACGTGCTGATCGCGGGGCTGCGCGGCAAGCTCGGGCCGCCACCGGTGCTGCACACCGTGCGCGGCGTGGGCTACCTCCTCGGCGCTTGAGGGTCCACTGTGGAGTTGCTCCGGATCGTGTGCTCCAGCAGCTCGTGCCCGTCCAGGCCGCCGGTGAACCGGATCTTCGCGCCGTCGGCGAAGGTGACGACGCAGCTGTAGTCGCGGATGAGCAGGCGGGTCAGGACGGTGCTGCGGTGCGGGCGGAACGGCGTGACCGCGGTGACCGCGTGCCACGGCCAGGCCCGCGGCGCGCACCTCGAACGTCTCGGACGGCCCCCGCCGGATCAGGCGCCCGGCGAAGAACAGCGCGAGCAGCGCGGCCAATGCGGTCACGACGATGCCGAAGCTGATACTGGTGGTGTACCGGTAGGAGTAGCCGGAGCGCATCATCAGCACGGTGCCGGCGCCCACGACCACGGCGACGACCAGCGCGGCCGCGGCGACCGGCACCAGTCGCAGATGGGAGACGCGGTAACGGTGCAGCACCGCGCCCAGCAGGGCGGGATCGGTCGTCACGGGGCCACCTCCGGCCGGGTTCGCGGACACCCGGCGATTGTGTGCCCGTCCGGCTCGCCCGGGCCAGGGCGGTGGCCGGAAACGGACAGTCAGGCAGGCGGGTCCAGGCGGATACCCGCCAGACGGCCCCGGCTGCACCACAAACATGCTCACCAACGGCGCTCGCGAGGCCAGGCGGATCACCGCACCCACACTCAGGCAGGCGGGTCCAGGCGGATACCCGCCAGCTGAGTCGCCTGCGCCACCAGACGGCCCCGGCTGTCCCACACGAAACAGACCTCGTCCACGCGGTTGTCCTCGATCAGCCGCGCCTGGTGCAGCACCCGCACCGGGCCCGCGGCCGGCAGCGCGCGCACGTAGGCGGTCAGCTCCAGCGTCGGCACCCAGCCGGTGAGCGCGATGTCCAGCGTCGCGGGCGGGAACGCGTCCACGGCGTAGAGCAGGGCCAGCGGGGCGAAGTCCGCGCCGCCGGGCAGGCCCAGCCAGCCGCGCAGCACGCCGGCCCCGCTCGGGGCGCCCCGGCCGAAGCCGAGGTCCTCGGGCTGGATGCGCAGGTCGACCTGGTCCATGATCGCCGGCCCCGGGCCGCCCCCGGCCGGGCCGGTGACCGGCACGCACTCGGCATACTCGCGCCCCTCCGGCTCGGGCATGCCCTCGCTCCAGTACGGCTTCGACTCCGCGTCGAGCGTGCCGAGGGTGAACATCGCCTCCACGCACGGCTGGTCGCCCTGGGTGAGGCGCGCCCGCACCTGGCTCGCCGAGCGGCCGGTCCGCAACACCTCCACGGCCGCCTCCACCGGACCCGGTTCCGGCGCGCGCAGGTAGTGCGCGCTGGCCGCGAGCACGTCCCGGTGGGACGCGGAGTGGGTGGCGGCGCGCCCGAGCATCGCCAGCAGGTAGCCGCCGTTGGGCTTGCCGCCGATGGTCCAGTCCGGATGCGCCTGCGCCGCGAAGCGGCCCGGCGCGATCTCCTCGACCCGGCTGACGCCGTCGAAGGTGGTGGTGGCGTGGTCGGTCACTCTCGCATCCGTTCGGTCGTGGCGGCTGTCCGGCAGACAGCATGACACGAGACCGCGCGGAGGCCCCTAGCAGAGCCGGATCTCCTCCACCGAGGGCATCTTGCCCACGCGCCATTCGGTGAAACCCGTGCCGGGCAGGATGGACCTGCACGATCCGTCGAAGTCGTCGTCCCAGATCAGCCGCACCCGGTAGGCCCGCGGGCAGTTGTTCTTCACCTCGGCGTGGGACCGGAACCCGGTGATCGTCCAGTCGTCCCACTGGCGCAGCGAGAAGCACGCCGGGGCGGCTTCCGCGGGGGTGAGCTGGGCGGCTTCGGCCGTGGTGGCCGCGGTCGCCCATCCCGCCGTGGCGGCCAGCACGACCGCCCATCGCCGGTGTCTCACGAGCTGACTCTCTTCAGCAGCGCCGCAACTCCGAAACCGAGGGGTGCGGCCCGAGGCGGCCTTCGGTCCACGAGGTGCCCGGGTCGAGGATCCGGCACTCGCCGTCCCGCGCCCACGACCAGATCATCCGCACCGTGAAGGTCCGGTCGCAGTGGTTGGTCATCCGCGCCCACGAGTTCCACTCCTTGTCGCTGACGTCCTGCGTCTCCCACTGGTCGAGGCGGACGCACCCGGGCGCGACCTCCGCGGTGCCGGCGTCCGCCACGCCGGGAACCAGCGCCGACAGGACGAGCACGGCAGCCACTGGGACAACACGCGGAAACCGCCGGGCACGCGCCATGGTCCTCCCCCATCGCCGGTCCTCTTCGGACACCGTGATCGCACCACGGCTGTGACAGCGGCCGCAAGGAGCGTCACCCCATTCGATCCGGTGAGAGACTGGGGGTACGACCACGGGAGAACGGAGAGTCATGACCGACCAGGTGATCGCGGCGGACGGAACCGCGCTCGCGGTCCAGCGGCAGGGCACGGGGCGTCCCCTCGTGCTGCTGGCGGGCCAGGCCAACGACCACACCTGGTGGGACTCCACCCGCGGCGACTTCCACCCGGCCCACAGCACGATCACCATGGACTACCGCGGCACCGGGGCGAGCGGGAAACCCGACGCGCCCTACTCCACCCGGTTGTTCGCCGACGACGTCGTCGCGGTCCTGGACGGGCTCGGCATCGAGCGGGCGGACGTGTACGGCACCTCCATGGGCGGGCGGGTCGCGCAGTGGCTGGCGATCCGGCACCCGGAGCGGGTGGACCGGCTGGTGCTGGGCTGCGCCTCGCCGGGCGGGCAGCACGCCGTCGAGCGCTCGGCGGAGGTGCGCCGGGCGCTGCTCCGGCCGGACGCCGCGGAGACGCTGGCCGACCTGATGTACACGCCGGGCTGGCGCGCGGCGCACCCCGGGCCGTACCGCACGCTGGGCGATGCGTCGATGCCCGCGCACGCCCGCAAGCACCACCTGCGGGCGAGCAACGAGCACGACGCGTGGGACGCGCTGCCGCGCATCACCGCGCCGACGCTGGTCCTGCACGGCGAGGACGACCAGCTCACCCCCGCCGTGAACGCCACCCTGATCGCGCAACGCATCCCCGGCGCGCGGGTGCACGTGTTCCCGGGAGCGCGGCACGCCTACTTCGAGGAGTGCCGCCCCGAGGCGAGCGACCTGGTGGCGGATTTCCTCGCGCGGCCGGCCTGACCCGGCCGCCGCTCAGGCCACCGGGGTGCGGCCGGTGCCCGCGTGGTCGATCCGCTCCAGCAGCTCCGCCTGGCGGCGGCGGTACTCGGCAACCCCGGCGAGCTTGACCTCCTCGTAGCCGCGCACCACGTCCGGCAGCTCGGCGAGTTCGAGCAGCACCGGCTCGGGCGCCCGGCCGGCCAGCGCGCGGGTGATCGCCGCGCGGTAGTCGGTGATCAGCTGCCGTTCCACGCGCCGCACCTCGGCGTGGCCGAACACGTCGAACCGGGTGCCGCGCAGGCGCCGTCCGGCCCGCAGCAGCCGCAGCACCGGCCGCGCCCACGGGCCGAGCCCGATCTTGCGGTTCAGCCCCATCGCGCGCAGCACCGGCGGGTGGAACTGGAGCGCGTACCGGGCGCCGGGGCCGAACTGCGCCTCGATCCCGGCGGCCAGCGCCGGGTCGAGCGACAGGCGCGCCACCTCGTACTCGTCCTTGTAGGCCATGAGCTTGTAGAGGTTGCGGGCGACCGCATCGGCGACCGGGCCGTCGCCGGCGCGGGCGCGGACCTGTTCGACGAACTCGGCGTAGCCACGCGCGTAGTCCTCGTCCTGGTAGGCGATCAGGTCCGGCACGCGCACGTCGAGCAGCCGCGCCAGCTCGCCGCCCTCGGTGCGGACCAGCGACCGCACCCGGCGGACCGCGGCCGCATCCACCGAACCGACGGCCGGCTCCGGGGCCGGCTGCGCGGCCAGCGCGTCCGGGTCGGCCACCAGCTGGCGGCCGCGGCGGAACGCCTGCAGGTTGGCCGGCACCGCGGTGCCGTTGATCTCGATGGCCCGCTCGATGGCCGCGGCGCTGACGTTCAGCGCGCCGGTCTGGTACGCCGCGCCCAGCTGGAGGATGTTGGCGAACTGGTCGTCGCCGAACAGGGCCTCGGCCGCCGCGCGCGCGTCCAGGTAGTGACCGCGGGCCGTCGCACCGTCCAAAGCGGACTGAATCGACGACCGGTCCGGAAAGGACACCGCGGTGTCGGCGATCATCCGCCCGGTGGGAACCTCCGAAGTGGACACCACGGCGACCGTGCGGGCCGGGTCGGCGACCGCCAGGTACGTGGGGTCGGCGCCCACGAGCGGATCGCAGGCCAGGTACAGGTCGCACTCCCCCGCGGCGAGCTTGGCCGCCTGCTCCACCGGCCCGGTGGTGATCTTGACGTCGGAGACCACCGCGCCGCCCTTCTGCGCGAGCCCGGTCTGGTCGAGGGTCCGCACGTGCCGCCCGTCGAGCACCGCGGCGGTGGCCAGGATCTGCGCGACGGTCACCACGCCGGTCCCGCCGATCCCGGTGATCCGCACCGCCACGTCACCGGACGCGGCCACCGGTTCGGGCAGGGCCGCCGCGTCCAGCGGCGGCAGCTCGCGGCGCCGCGGGCGGTCGCCGGGCACCACCGTCACGAACGACGGGCAGTCGCCCTTCAGGCACGAGTAGTCGACGTTGCACGAAGCCTGGTGGATGCGGGTCTTGCGGCCGAACTCGGTGTCGGCCGGCTGCACGGACAGGCAGTTGGACTTCACCCCGCAGTCCCCGCAGCCCTCGCAGACCCGCTCGTTGATGAACACCTTCGTCGCCGGGGTTTCCTGCTTGCCGCGCCGCCGCTTGCGCCGCTTCTCCGCCGCGCACTCCTGGTCGTGGATGAGCACCGTGACGCCCGGGACGGCGGCCAGCTCCTCCTGGGTGCGCAGCAGGTCGTCGCGGGAGCGCACCTGCACCCCGCGCGGGAACCGCAGGCGGCGCAGCCGGCGCGGCTGGTCGGAGGTGATCACGACCCTGGCGGCGCCCTCGGTGAGCAGCAGCGCGGCGAGCTTGTCCAGCGGCAGCGCCCCGACCGCGTCCTGCCCGCCGGTCATCGCCACCGCCGAGTTGTGCAGCAGCTTGAACGTGATGTTCACGCCCGCCGCGACCGCCGCCCGCACGGCGAGGCTGCCCGAGTGGGTGAAGGTCCCGTCGCCGATGTTCTGCACCAGGTGCCGCGTCGCCACGAACGGCGCCATCCCGATCCACTGGGCGCCCTCGCCGCCCATCTGCGTGATGCCGACGACGTCGCCGACCTGTTCGGGCTCCATGAACAACGCCATCGTGTGGCAGCCGATGCCGGCCCCCACGAGCGTGCCCTCGGGCACCTTCGTCGAGGAGCTGTGCGGGCAGCCCGAACAGAAGTAGGGGGTGCGGGCCAGCAGCGGCACCGCGATCCGCTCCCGGCGGCGCCGACCCCGCCAGGCCCGCACCGGCTCGATGTCACCGAGCACGCGGGCCAGGCCCTGGGCGATGCCGTCCGGGTCCAGCTCGCCCAGCTCGGTGAACAGCGTCCGGCCGTCCGGACCGGTCTTGCCGTGCACCCGCGGCGCGCCCGGGTGGCCGTAGAGGATCTCCTTGACGGCAGGCTCGACGAGCGCGCGTTTCTCCTCCACCACGACGATCCGGTCGAGGCCGCGCGCGAACTCGGTGACGATCCCCGGTTCGACCGGGTAAATCACGCCCAGCTTGAGCAGGCGGATGCCGTAGCGGGCCAGTGCGTCGTCGTCCAGGCCGAGCGTGCGCAGCGCCTGCCGCACGTCCAGATAGGACTTCCCGGCGGTGACGATCCCGATCCGGTCCCCGGGGCCGGACCGCAGGATCCGGTTGACCCCACTGGCCCGGACGTACTCCAGGGCGAGCGGCAGCCGGACCCGGTGCAGGCTGTGCTCCAGCGTGGCCAGTTCCGGGCCGACCAGGCGGCCGCTCGGGCGGTGGCCGTAGGCGCTCTCGGGCAGCACCGGCGCGGACCACGCCGGGCCGGCCACCGCGGTGGCGGCCGCGTCGGCGACGTTCGCGACGATCTTCATCGCCGTCCACAGCCCGCTGGCGCGGGACAGCTCCACCGCGTGCCGCCCGTGGTCCAGGACGTCCTGGGAGTCCGCCGGGAAGAACACCGGCATCGCCAGGTCGGCCAGCGCGTGCTCGGACGCGCAAGGCACGGTCGAGGACTTGGCGTTCGGGTCGTCCCCGACCAGCGCGACCGCGCCACCACGCGGGTGGGTGCCGGCGAGGTTGGCGTGCCGGAGGGCGTCCGTGGCGCGGTCCAGGCCCGGCGCCTTGCCGTACCACCAGCCGGTCACGCCGTCCGGGCGCAGCGCGCCGAGGTTCGCGGCCAGCTGGCTGCCCATCACCGACGTGGCGGCCAGCTCCTCGTTGAGCCCGGGCCGGTGCACGACCGCGTGCTCGTCCAGCAGCGCGGAGCGCCGCGCCAGCTCCAGGTCGAACCCGGCCAGCGGCGAGCCCTCGTAGCCGGAGACGAAGGCGGCCGGGTCCGTCCCGGCCCGCCGGTCGAGCCGGACGCGGTCCAGCACGACCCGCACCAGGGCCTGCACGCCGGTCAGGTAGACGGTTCCCGAGTCGCGCACGTACCGCTCGTCCAGGGTGAAGGTCGTCATGCCGGGCCTTTCGCGTCACGCCGGTTGGGACGTGGATCACTTCAGCCAACGACGTGCGGCGGCGCAACAACGAGCGGTCCTGCTCGGCGCAGCACGCAAAGATCCTCCGGCGAGGAGTGCACCGGCTCACATCTGTTGCGTACGATCACGCGCCATGGCCGACGAACTGATCGACGGGACCGACCGGGAGATCCTGGCCCTGCTGCGGGAGGACGCCCGCCGGACGCTGTCCGACATCGCCTCCCGCGTCACGCTGTCCACGGCCGCGGTGAAGCGGCGCGTCGACCGCCTGCGGGAGACCGGCGTCATCACCGGGTTCACCGTGCAGGTCGACCACGCCAAGCTCGGCTGGGGCATCGAGGCCTTCACCGAGCTGCGGTTCTTCGGCACCACCAACGTGGACGAGATCGTGCAGACCACCACGCGGATGCCGGAGGCGCAGGCGGTGTTCACCATCGCCGGCGACCCCGACGCCCTGGTGTGGCTGCGGGTGCGCGACGTGCAGCACCTGCAACGCACGGTCGACGAGCTGCGCCGCAGCCACCGCATCACCAGCACGAAGACGCTGATCGTGCTGGACTCGTGGACGCGCGGCCAGGACTGGCCCGGCTCGCCGGCCGAGCCCCCGCGGAGCTGACCGCTCGCCTCACCCCGCCTGGTCCAGGCTGCGCCGCAGCTGGAAGGCGAGCACCTTGGAGTAGGTCCGGCACATCTGGAAGTTGCCCGCGGTGAACCACAGCCCCGGCTGCGCGGTGTGCCGCCACATGTTGCGGACCTCGCCCTCGTCGTCGTAGCCCCAGATGGGTCCCACGGTGTCGGCGACCTCGTCCCCCATCAGGCGCCGCAGGCCCTCCTGCTGGCTCTGGTACCCGGTGGCGAGCACGACGAGGTCGGCCTCGACCACCGAGCCGTCGGACATGCGCAGGCCCTCGCGGGTGAACCGGTCCGCGTCCGCCCACTGCACCAGGCCGATCTCGCCGGAGATCAGCAGGTCCGAGCACCCGACGTTGAGGTAGTACCCGCCGCCGCGGCGCATGTACTTCATCTGCTGCCCGGTCTCGTCGTGGCCGTAGTCGGTGCGGAACCCGATCCGGTTCAGCCCCGCGACGAGGTCCCGGTCCAGCTCCTTCATCCGCGCCGTGAGCTGCTTGGCGCCCACGACGAGATCCGGGTACGGCACCGACAGCCCGATCAGGTCGCTGTCCTCCAGCGTCGGCGCGGTCAGGTAGGAGGCGTCGGCCAGCGCGGCGCTCGGCTCGATGCTCACCACCGTCGTGGGGTTGCGCTGGATCATGGTCACCGACGCGCCGTTGGCGTGCAGGTCCTGCGCCACGTCGTGGCCGCTGTTGCCGGTGCCGACGACGATGACGCGGCGGCCGGCGTAGGCGGCCCCGTCCTGGTAGGCGCTGGAGTGCACCACCTCCCCCGCGAACTCGCCCAGGCCGGGCAGGTCCGGGACGAACGGCAGGCCGCTCACCCCGGTCGCGATCACGACGTGCTTCGGGCGCAGCACGCGCGTGCTGCCGCCGGCGCGCCGCACCCGGGCCTCCCAGGTGCCGCTCGCGGCGGAGTAGGCGGCGCCCTCGAAGGTGGTGCCACCCCAGAAGTTGATCTCCATCGCGTCCACGTAGGACTCGAACCAGCCGGCCAGCTTGTCCTTGGGCACGAACACCGGCCAGGTCTGCGGGAACGGCAGGTACGGCAGGTCGTTGAGCCACACCGCGTTGTGCAGCGTGAGAGCGTGGTAGCGCTTGCGCCAGTTGTCGCCGGGGCGCTCGTGGGTGTCGACCACCAGCGTGTCGACGTCGAGCTGTCCCAGGCGCGCGGCGAGCGCCAGCCCGCTCTGCCCGCCGCCCACGATGAGCACGTCCGGCTCGTGATCGGCGTAGGCGCGCGCCGCCTCCCGGCGGTCGAGCCAGTTCGGGCCCCCGAACTTCGCCGAGTCGCGCTGGCCGACCGGCCGGTTCTCGCCGACCCGCTCCGGGTAGCCGGCCAGCTGGTCCAGCGTGGTCAGCAGGTTCCGCGCCACGTGACCGCGCCCGGGCTCCTCGACCAGCCGCACCACGCCCGCGCCGCTGCCCGCGGTGACCTCGAACTCGAAGATCGCCTCCAGGGTGCGGATCCCGTTGCGCTCCACGAACCGCGGCGGCGTGCGGCCGGCCGCGACCCGGAATCCGGACGCCTTCGCGACCGGCTGGCGGGCGGCCAGCTCGGCGGGCACCCGCTCCCCCGCGACCGTGTGGATGTCGTCGGTGAACGCCACCAGATCGCGCCAGTAGCACTCGCCGGCGAACAGCGGCGACAGATCGGCCCCGTGGGTCAGCAGGTTGCCGAACTCGTCGAGCCAGCTGGCGGCGATCGTCTCCGGGCCGGGCGTCGTCATCATCGTCTCCTGAGGGTCGCGGGCGGTCACGGGATCAGGCGCAGGGCGCGCATCCGGTCGAGGTTGTCCAGGAAGCTGTCGTGGGTGTCAATGCACTCGGTGAACCCGGCGCGGCGGATCTTGATGGTGCTCTGCACCATGTCGGCGCCGTTGGCGAGCCAGCCGTCGATGAACGGCCACGACGCCAGCGCGGACAACGGCAGCGGCCGCAGCTCGTGGGCGGCGGCCAGGGCGCCCCAGGTGGCGCCCTTGTCCGCCATCTGCTCGGCCAGCGGCATCGGCTGCGGCGGGGCCGCGGGCATCCCGAAGAACCCGGCGATGTCGGGCCACAGGTGCTGCCAGCGGAAGTGGTCGCCGTTGGTGACGTTGAAGACCTCACCGCGCGCGGCCGGGCTGTCCAGGGCCCACTCGACGGCGCCGGCGACGATCCGCGCGTCGGTGGCCTGGTGCAGGGCGGTCCACGCCTGCGGCGTGCCCGGGAACCGCAGCGGCACGCCCTGGTGCTTGCTGACCGCGGCGAACACGGCCAGCCCGGTGACGAGGTTCATCGGCGAGCCGAGGCTGACCCCCAGCACCCCGTCCGGCCGCAGCACCGTCCAGGTGTACCCCGCCCGTTCCGCGTCCGTCCACAGCAGATCTTCCTGGTCGTTGTAGAAGATCGGCCCGAGGAAGCGCGGATCGCTCTCCTTGGCCGGGGTCTTGTAGTGGCCGAGGTGCTCCCCGTAGGACTTGCCGCCGCCGATGAGCACGACGTGCCGCACGGCGGACGCACTCGCGTGCAGCGCGTCCAGGAGGTTCCGCAGCATGGCGACGTTCGGGCCGACGGTGGCCGCCATGGTCTCGCGCTCGACGTAGGCGGCGAACACGACCTCCGTGATGTCCGCGCGGCCGGCCAGCGCGGCGGCGGTGGCCGCGGGGTCGAGCAGGTCGACCTGCACGTGGTCGTCGATCACGCTGCCGTCGGGGAGCGTGACCGGGCCGCGGCGCGCCAGCGTCGCCACCGGCCGGTCGTGGTCGCGCAACCGCTGCGCCACCGCCCCGCCGATCACGCCGTGCGCACCGACGACGAGTGTGGTCCGAGTTGTCACTGTTGTTCTCTCCCAGTGGTTTCGTGGATCCGGCTCATGCCGGGCCCGCTCCGGTGCGGCGGGACCGCAGGCGGTCCAGCGCCACGGCGACGACGATGACGGCCCCCTGGATGATCTGCTGGTAGAACGACGACACGTCGAGCAGCGTCATGCCGTTGACCAGCACACCCATGATGGCGGCGCCGAGGAAGGTTCCGGTCAGCGAGCCGCGCCCGCCCATCAGCGAGGTGCCGCCGAGCACCACGGCCGCGATGGCGGACAGCTCGTAGCCGCTGCCGAGGTCGGGAACCGAGCTCTGCAGGCGGGCCGAGGCGATCACGCCGCCGATCGCCGCGCACAGTCCGGACAGGACGTACACCCACACGAGCACGCGCCGGACCGGGATCCCGGCCAGCCGCGCCGCTTCCGGGTTGCCGCCCACGGCGAACACCCACCGGCCGAACACCGTGCGGTTGAGCAGGTAGCCGCCGATCGCGAACACCGCGACCATGACGAGCACCGGAGTCGGGATGCCCAGCACTGCCCCGCTGCCCAGCGTCGCGTAGCTCAGGTCGGTGGAGAACAGCGTGGTCCCGTCGGTGCCCACGTAGGTCACGCCCCGCAGGTAGGTGAGCGCGGCCAGGGTCACGATGAACGGGGCCAGCCCGAGACCGGCCACGAGCGCGCCGTTGACGAGCCCGATGGCCACGCCGGCCGCGAGCGCCACCGGGAGCGCGACCAGCGCCGGCACGCCTCCCAGCGACAGGGACACCGCCACGAACGCGGTGACGCCCACGGCCGAGCCGACCGACAGGTCGATGCCCGCGGTGATGATGACGAAGGTCAGGCCCGCGCCGAGGATCGCGGTGACGGCGATCTGCCGGGCGATGTCCAGCAGATTGGGCACGGTGAAGAAGTAGGGCGCCGCGATCGCGAACACGACGACGAGCACGAGCAACGCGGACAGCACGCCCAGCCAGTCGGTCACGCTGGCCCGTCCGCGCGGCCTGCGCCGCGGGTCCGGGCGCTCGCGCGGGACGGCTTCGGTCAGTGACGTGGTTTCCATCGGATCACCTCCGGGTGAGTTCGGCGGCCGCGTCGGCCGGGCCGGTCGCGTGCCGGATGACCTCTTCCTCCGTCATCGCCGCGCCGGACAGCTCGGCGACGATCGACCGTCCGCTCATCACCAGGACGCGGTCGGCGAGGCCGAGGACCTCGGGCAGTTCGGAGGAGATGAGCACGACGGCGACGCCGCGCGCGGCGACTTCGTTGACGAGGGCGTAGATGTCGGCCTTGGCGCCGATGTCGACGCCGCGGGTGGGCTCGTCGAGGATGAGCACCGCGGGGCGGCGCGCCAGGCACCGGGCGAGCAGGACCTTCTGCTGGTTGCCGCCGGACAGTTCGGCGACGCGCTGGTCCAGGCCGGCCGCCTTGATCCGCATCCGGTCGGCGTAGGCGCGCGCGGCGGACCTGCGTGCGCCCGCCGAGGTCCGGCCCAGCGGGCGCCGGCCCAGGCGGGTGCCGGCGCACACGTTGTCCGCCACCGACATCGCCGGGAACAGGCCCTGGCTCTTGCGGCTCTCCGGCAGCATCACGATGCCCGCGGCCGCGGCGGACGCGGGCCGCCGGGTGTCGACCGGCCGGCCGTCCACGGTGACGACGCCTCCGTCGCCGCGGTCGAACCCGGCGATCAGGCGGCACAGCTCGCTGCGGCCGGCGCCGACGATGCCGGCGAGCCCGACCACTTCACCGGCCCGCACCTGGAACGAGCACTCCCGCACGTCCCGCGATCTGATCCGCTCCACCCGCAGCCGCACCTCCGCCGACGGGCGCCGCTCACCGTGCTGGTAGAGGTTCGCGACGGGCCGCCCGACCATCGAGGTCACGATCCGGTCCTCGCTCATCCCGGCGCGGGACATGGTGTCGGCCACCCGGCCGTCGCGCAGGACCGTGACGCGGTCGGCGATCCGGTCGATCTCGGCCATCCGGTGGCTGATGTAGAGCAGGCCGAGGCCGGCGTCGCGCAGTTCCGCGACGATTCCCAGCAGCGCGTTGGCCTCCTCGTCGGACAGCGCGGCGGTGGGCTCGTCGAGCACCAGTACGCGCGGGTGGTCGGCGAGGGCGCGGGCGATCTCGACCAGCTGCTGCTGCCCGGTGCCCAGGTCGGCCACGCGGGCGTCCGGATCGAGCGGCGCGCCGACCCGGGCCAGCGCGTCGGTGGCCCGTGCCCGGGCCGCGCGGCGGTCGAACCGTCCGCCGCGCCGCCGCGGCTCCCGGCCGAGCACGATGTTCTCGGCCACGGTCAGCTCCGGCACCAGGCTCAGTTCCTGGTGCACCACGGTGAGCCCGCGCTGCCGGGCGTCACCGGGGCCGGTGAAGGTCACCGGCACGCCGTCGACCAGGACGCGGCCGCTGTCCGGGGCGTGGATACCGGTCAGCACCTTGATCAGCGTGGACTTGCCCGCCCCGTTCTCCCCGGCCAGCACGTGCACCTCGCCGGGGGTCAGGCCGAGCGAGACACCGCGCAGCACCGGGTTGCCCGCGAAGGACTTGGTGACGTCCTCCAGCCGCACCACGGCTGTGTCGGCTGTGTCGGCTGTGTCGTTGTGGACTGCCATGTCAGCCCCAGCTCGGGTAGGCGCCGAGGGTCTGCGGCGTGACCAGCACGGTGGGGATCAGCACCGGCGCGGAGGGCACCTGCTCCTTGCGCGCGAGGCGGGTGGCCAGGTCGAGGCCGGTGCGTCCGAGCTTCGCCGGGTCCTGCCCCGAGGTGCCGATGATCAGGCCCTCGCCGAACAGGTCGGTCAGCTGGCGGGCGCCGTCCACGCCGACGACCTTCACGCGGGCGCCCTTCTGCTGCGCGGCGAGCGCGATGCCGATCGCGGTCGGGTCGTTGACGCCGAAGAACCCGGCGACGTCGGGGTGGGCCGTGAGGATGTTGCTCGCCACGGTCATGCTCTTGTCCCGGGTCAGGTCGGCGCGCTGGGTGGCGACGACCTCGATCCCGGGCGCCTGCGCGAGAGCCTGGCGGCAGCCGGTCATGCGGTCGGCGATGGCCGAGACCGCCGAGCCGTCCACGATCGCGATCTTCGCCCGGCCGCCGAGCTGCTCGGCCAGGTAGGCGCACGCGTCGCGGCCCGCCTGGACGTTGTCGCTGGCGACGGTGGCGTCGGCGCCCGCGGCGGCGACGTCGATGGCCACCACCGGGATGCCGGCCTGCTTGGCGCGCAGCACCGCGGGCCCGATCCCGTCCGAGTCGACCGCGTCGACCACGATGGAACCCACGCGCTGGCGGATGAACGCGTCGATCTGGTTGCTCTGGGTCGCCACATCGGCGTTGGCGTACTGGACGGTGACGCGCACCCCGGGGCCGGCCGCCTCCTCGATCGCCTTGCCCTCGGCGAGGAAGAACGGGTTGGACGCGGCGTTGAGGGTCACGCCGACGGTGAGACCGCCGTCGCCGGAACCGGCGCCGGCGGCACAGCCGGTGAGTGCGGCGAGGACCGTGAGCCCGGCCGCGGCCAGTGCGCCGGCGCGGCGCAGCGGCCGCCACGAGGGCAGCATGCGATGGATCATCGTTGATTCCTTGTCTGTTCGCGGAGGGGCAGGGATCGGCTGGATCGTCAGACGACCGGGGTCACGCCGCCGTCGACGCAGAAGTTCGCGCCGGTCACGAAACCCGCGCGGTCGGAGGCCAGGAACGCCACCATCTCGGCGACCTCGCCGACGGTG
Source organism: Amycolatopsis thermalba (assembly GCF_023376025.1). Taxonomy (NCBI): domain Bacteria; kingdom Bacillati; phylum Actinomycetota; class Actinomycetes; order Pseudonocardiales; family Pseudonocardiaceae; genus Amycolatopsis; species Amycolatopsis thermalba. The sequence goes on along the minus strand of NZ_CP091196.1, from coordinate 3,854,356 downwards.
CCGAGCCGCCCGAGCGGAATGCCGTTGAGCTCGACGTACCGCCGCAGCGCGGTCTCGCGGTCCACTCCGAACTCTTCGGCGAGGCTGTCGGCGAGACCACCGGGACGGTCGTAGATGGGTGACCGGACGAATGCCGGGGAGACCACGTTGGACCGGATGCCGGACGGCGCGAACTCGGCGGCGAGCACCTTGGACAGCATCAGCACAGCGGCCTTGGACACGCTGTAGTCCGGCAGCCGCGGGTTGGGCATGCGAGCCGCTTCCGAGGCGATGTGGACGAGCACGCCCGAGCCGGCGTCGCGCATCACCGCCACCGCGGCGCGGGCCGCCCGGACGTAGCCCATGAGGTTCAGCTCGAGTGTCGCGGCCCAGTCGTCGTCGGTGATGCCGAGGAAACCGTCCCGCACCGGGGCGACCCCGGCGTTGTTCACCAGCACGTCGACGCGCCCGAACGCCTCCAGCGCGGCCGCGATCATCTCCTCCGCCGCGCCGGGTGCACGCAGGTCGGCGCGCACGGCCCGCACCCGGTCGGGGCCGGCGAGTTCCTCGAGCCGCGTGGTCTCCAGGTCGGCACCCACGACCAGGGCGCCCGCGTCCAGCACGCGCCGGGCGCAGGCGAGCCCGATCCCGCCGCCCGCGCCGGTGATGACCACGACCCGACCGGACAGGTCACCGTCGACCATGACTGGCCTCCCTCAGCCGTCAGGCAGGGGCTGGAGCGCCCCGCGTTGGGAGACACATTCTCACACAAAGGACGACTCGTCTAGTAGGTGAGAATTTCAGGTCGAGCGCGACCGGGCGAGCGCCGTCAGTCGAACCGCGCGATGTTCTTGCCCGCGAGTTCCGACCCCAGCGCGCGCGACACTTCCTGCCCCGCGTCGAGCAGCAGGTCGCGCCAGCGGGGGAAGTCCTCGCCGAGGATCGACTCGCGCACACCGCTGATCGACACCGCGGCGCGGACCTCACCCCGGTAGTCCACGACCGGCACCCCGATCGCCGCCACGCCGACCGTCACGTCCTGGTCGCTGAGCGCGAACCCGTCCTCCCGGGCCTGCCGCAGCAGCTTGCGCAGCGCGCCGGGCTCGGCGGGCGTGGACCCGGTGAAGCGCGGCAACGGCACGTTGCGCTCGAGGTAGGCCTCCCATTCGGTCTCCGGCGCGAACGCCAGGAGCGCGCGGGAGGCCGCGCCCGCGTGCAGCGGCAGCGACCCGCCCAGCTGCAAGGCCAGCGACTGCACACGCTTGCCGGCGAGCCGTTCGATGCACACGGCGGCGTCCCCCCGGCGGACGCACAGGAAGACCGTTTCCCCGGTCAGGTGGTGCAGCCGTTCCAGGACCGGTTGCGCGAACTCGCGCTCGTCGAACCGCGCGACCACCGCGGTGCCCAGGGTGAGCAGCTTGAACCCCAGGCGGAACTGCCCGCGCCGGGATCCGTGCTCCACCAGGCCCTCGGCCTGCAGGCTGGACAGCAGCCGGTAGACCGAGCTGCGCGGCTCCCCCAGCGCCTCGGCCAGCTCCGCCGCCGTCGCCTCTCCCTGCGCGAGGTGGTCGAGCACCTGCGCCACCTTGCGCACCAGCATCACGCTTCCGTCATTCGCCACCTCGGAATCTTACCGCTGTGCGGACACGACGACCATCAGAAAGGAATCTCGTTCTATGGACAGCATGCCCGATAGGCGGTACTTTGCCGTCTCATGACAGTCGTCAAACCCGATCCGCGGCCCGGGCTCGCGGACCTCATCGACACCATCAGCGAGCGCGCGCTGCACGCCCGCCTGGAAACCGTCCGGCTGATCTCCATCGCGAAGACCGGCCACTACGCGTCCGGCTTCTCCTGCGCGGAAATCCTCGCCACGCTCTACTACGGCGTCATGCGGCTGAAGCGCGGCGAGCCGGACTGGCCCGAGCGGGACCGCTTCCTGTTCGGCAAGGGCCACGCCGCGGCGACGCTGTACCCGCTGCTGGCCGACTGGGGGTTCTTCGACCCCCGCGAGCTGGACTCCTACACCCGGCTGGGCAACGCGTTCGGCGATCACCCCGACATGACCCGGATCCCCGGCATCGACTTCAGCAGCGGATCGCTGGGCCACGCGCTCTCCACCGGCACCGGCATCGCCCTGGGCACCCGGATGCGGGGCTACGACTCGAACGTCTTCGTCCTCCTCGGCGACGGCGAGCTGCACGAGGGCCAGATCTGGGAGGCGGCGCTCGGCGCGGCCCACCACCGGGTGTCGAACCTGATCGCGATCGTCGACCGCAACGACCACTCCCTGGACGGCCGGATCGACACCGTCACCGGGATCGAGCCGCTCGAGGACAAGTGGCGCGCCTTCGGCTGGCAGGCCCACCGGGTCGACGGCCACGACGTGGCCGCGCTGCTCGGCCTCCTGCGCGACGTCGTCGCGGACACCACGCGCACCGCTCCCGCGGTGATCATCGCCGACACCGTGAAGGGCAAGGGCATCTCCTACATGGAGGCCGAGTTCGGCTGGCACCTGGGCTGGCTCGCCGAGCAGGACGAGCGCAACGCGATCGAGGAACTGCGGAGGGGCCGATGAGCGTCGCACCCGGGCTGCAGCCCGAATCCTGGCACCTGCTGACGCTGCTCGACCGCGCCCCCGGCCTGCACGCGCTGGCCGACACCCTCGGCGATCTGGTGGACGAGGGACACCCGATCCTCGCAGGCACCGCGGACCTGAAGTACTCCAACGGCCTCATCCGCTTCCAGGACCGCCACCCGGACCGCTACGTGCAGTTCGGCATCTCCGAGCAGCACATGGTGTCGGCCGCCGCGGGCCTGGCCACCACCGGCTGGCAGCCGCACGTGGCCACCTTCGCCTCGTTCCTGGCCCTGCTCGCGTGCGAGCAGATCCGCACCGACGTGGCCTACACCCGGCTCCCGGTCCGGCTGATCGGCCACCACGCCGGCATCACGCTGGGCTACTACGGCACGTCCCACCACGCCACCGAGGACCTCGCCATCACCCGCAGCATCGCGGGCCTGACCGTGATCGCCCCGGCGGACGCGGCGCAGCTGCGGTCCGCGCTGCGGGCGGCCACCGCCTGGCCGGGACCCATCTACTTCCGGATCGGGCGCGGGCAGGATCCCGACGTCTACGACCGCGGCGACCGGGAATTCACTATCGGGCGGGCGATCGAGCATTCGGCGGGCAGCGATCTGACGATCATCGCCACCGGATCGATGGTGCACCCCGCGCTGGCCGCGGCGGCGGCGCTCGAGGCCGAGGGGATCTCGGCCGGCGTGCTGGACATGCACACGATCAAGCCGCTGGACGCCGACGCGGTGGCGCGGGCGGCCGCCCGGTCCGGCGTGATCCTGACCGTCGAGGAGCACAACATTCTGGGCGGGCTCGGCGGCGCGGTCGCCGAAGTCGTCGCCGAAGGGGGCCTGCCGGCCCGGGTGGTGCGGCACGGGATCCGGGACGAGTACGCCCTCATCGGGCCGCCGACCCACCTGTACCGGCACTACGGCCTCGACGCGGACGGAATCGCCCGCGCGGCACGGGCCGCCCTGGGCTGAACGGCCCGTGCCGGAGCAGCGGCGCCACTGCCGCTGCTCCGGCACGAGCGGGTCAGTACAGCTCGATCTTCAACCGGGGCGTCTTCGCGCGGGAGACGCACAGCGCCATCTGGTCCCCGGCGGCGCGGTCCGCCGCCGACAGGCAGTTGTCCCGGTGCTCCGGCACGCCGTCCAGCACCCCGGACACGCACGAGCCGCAGATCCCCTCCTCGCACGAGGAGAACACGTCGATGCCGTTCTCGCCCAGCACGGACAGGATCGACTTGCCCGCGGGCACCTCGAACACCTCGCCGGTGTCCAGCTCGACGGTGAACGGCCGGTCTCCGCTGGTGTCGATCTCCGCGGCCACGAAGTGCTCGACGTGCACGTGCTCCTCGCCGACGACGGGCGCGAACACGGCGGTGACCTCCGCCATGAACCCCTCGGGCCCGCACGTGTAGAGGTGGGCGCGCGGGTCCAGGCCGGCGGCCACCTCCTTGAGCAGGGTGGGGTGGTCGGCTCGCGGGACGCCGAAGTGCAGCCGGGCCCCGAACTCGGTTTCCGCCAGCCCGGCGAACGCGGCCTGCTCCCGGGACCGCGCGAAGTAGTGCAGCTCGAACTCCGCGCCGCGGCGGTCCAGCTCGTAGGCCAGGCTCAGCAGCGGGGTCACGCCGACGCCGCCGGCCACCAGCACGTGGCGGTCGGCGTCGGCGATCCGCAGCAGGTTGCGGGGTTCGCCGATCTGCAGCGTGTCGCCCACCTCGACGGTGTGCAGGGCTTCCGAGCCGCCGCGCGAGCCGGCCTCCTTCTTCACCGCGATCAGCAGCGACGAAGTCTCGTGCGGCGGCGAGCACAGCGAGTACTGGCGCACCAGACCGGTCGGGCCGGTGACGTCGACGTGCGCGCCGGCCTCGTACGGCCCGAGCGGGGCGCCGTCGTCGCGGACCAGGCGCAGGCTGCGGATCCCGGTGGCCTCCTCGGTGACCTCCGCGACGCGGACCACGGTTGTCGTCATCGTCCCTCCCTCGGGGTCAGCGCAGGTACAGCCCGCCGTTGGCGTCCCAGCAGGCGCCGGTGACCGAGGCGGCTTCGGGTGCGGCGAGCAGGGCGACCATGCGCGCGACGAACGCCGGGTCGCCGAGCCGGCCCACCGGGATGGTCCGCACGAACCCGTCCAGATCGTCCACTATGGACCGGACCATCGGGCTGTCCTGCGGTCCGGGCGACACCGCGTTGACCGTCACGCCGTGCGGTGCCAGTTCACGGGCGAACACCTTGGTGGCGGCCAGGATCGCGCCCTTGGACGACGCGTAGTGCCCGCCGGTCGCGGTGCCGCCGTTCTGCCCGGCCAGCGAGGCCATGTTCACGATCCGCCCGTAGCCCTGCGCGGCGAAGTGCGCGCCGAAGATCTGGCAGGCGCTGAACGTGCCGCCCAGGTTGACCTTCAGAACCGCGTCCAGCTCCTCGGCCGTGATGTCCATCAGCTTCTTCGCCTGGGTGCGGGCGGCGTTGTTGACCAGCACGTGCACCGACCCGAAATCCGCCAGCACCGCCGAGAGCAGCCCCTCCAGGGCCGCGCGGTCGGCGACGTCGGCCGCGTACCCCTTGGCCTCGCCGAGTTCCTTCGCCAGCGCCTCGGCGGCGGTGCCGTCGAGGTCGGCGATGGCGACGCGGTAGCCCTCGGCGCGCAGGCGCCGCACGATCGCCTCGCCGAGGCCGTGGGCACCACCGGTGACCACGGCGGTCTGCGCGCTCACAGCAGGAATCCCGCGGCGGGCACGGCGTCCTCGCTGTCGACCAGACGCACGACCTTCTCCGCGATCCGGTCGCCGGACTCGGACAGCCGGATGCGGTGGCGCACGTCGGCGGCCCAGATGTCGTGCCGTCCGCGCTTGTACGCGATCAGCACCTGCGCCGACCGCAGCACGACTTCGCTGTCCGACAAGGATTCCGGCACGAACCGGGACACGGTGCGCACGGTCCGGGCGGCGTCGACCGCGGCGATCGCGTAGCCCTCGGTCATCCGGGCCACGCGCGCCTGCCGCATGCGCGCGTCGTCGTAGATCATGTTGAGCGAGCCGGCGAAGTCCTCGGTGTCCGGGTCGATCGGGACGACGTAGTAGGCGTCATCGGTGTAGAGCTCCTGCCACACCAGGTAGTCCTTGCGGTCGAGCAGTTCCGCTTCGCGCCAGATCAGCTCGATCGCGCGCGTGACGCGCGCGTCGGCCGCCGGGATGATCGTCGCCTCAGTCATCGCTCATCATCTGCTTCCACTGGGAGTACGCGGCGCGCATGCCGGTCTCGTCGGTCACGTGGGAGGTCGGCCAGCCGTGCTCGTCGGCCTTCTCCCGGCCGAGGCCGCGGTTGACCAGGATCGGCATGCCCGGTGCCGCCTGGGCGCCACGCTGCACCCGGTCCCAGCCCTCGGCGTCGTCCGGGGTGCCGAACCCGAACGGGCCCTGGAAGTGCTCGTGGATGCGCAGCCGCTCGCGGTTGACGACGTCGAGCTCGGGCGGGCCGTCCGGGCCGATCGCGATGTGCTCGATGATCGTCTCGTCGACCGAGACCGGCCGCAGGACGCGGAAGAACGCCGCCGACATCGACACGTTCGGGAACAGGTTGAGGTTGAACCCGGTGCCGTGCATGGCGCGCACCAGCTTGCGCACCTGCGCGTCGTCGAGGGTCTTCGACAGTTCGGCCACGACGTGGCCGAAGCGCGCCTGCAGCGGTTCGGTGCCGTCGTCGGCGTCGAGGTCGGAGTGCTCGGGCACCATCTGCATGACGCTGTGACCGTTGCCCAGCGCGTGCGTGATCGCCGCCGGATCGGTCATGAACGACATCATGTCGGCGGTCTCGGCGTCCACCGACGCCATCCACGACCGGTGCACGATCGGGAAGTGGTAGCCGTCGGTGGTGTTCTCCAGCTGGATCTTCCAGTTGCCGCGGAACCGGAACTGGTGGCGGCCCAGCACCTTGACCGGGTAGCCGCCGCCCTGCTTCATGAACCGGTCCAGCCACAGCTTCGCGTCGCCGAGGAAGTCTTCCAGCGGCTCGATGTCGTGGTCGAACGTCGCGAAGACCATGCCGCCGTAGGACTCCGTGCGCAGCTTGCGCAGCGACAGGTCCTTCTTGTCCACCACGCCCTCGTACCCGTCCGGGTAGGGGATGCCGCGCAGCGTGCCGTCCAGGCCGTAGGACCACGCGTGGTAGGGGCAGGTGAAGCCGTTGGCCTGCCCGCGCGGCTTCTCGCAGAGGCTGGCGCCGCGGTGGCGGCAGCGGTTGAGCAGCGTGTGCAGGGTGCCCTTGCGGTCGCGCGAGACGATGACCGGCTGGCGGCCCACGTAGGTGGACTTGAAGGTGCCGGGCCTGGGCAGCTCGCTGTCGTGCGCCACCCACACCCAGGTGCGCTCGAAGATCTTCGTCATCTCCTGCTCGAAGATCTCCGGGTCGGTGTAGAGGCGGCCGGCGACCCGGTCCGGCCGGACGAGGTCCGCGGGCGCCTCGGCGAAGATGTCGTCGGTCATGGTGTCCTCTCCTCAGCCGGGCAGCTCGACGTCGTCGCGCACGGTGAGCGCGCGGCCGATGCGGGCTTCGACTTTGGCGAAGCGCCACAGCTTCGCGCCGCCGTCGCCCACCGGGGTGGTGCGGAACAGGTTGCAGGCGGCCTTGACGGTCTCGGCGGTGTCCACATCGGCCAGGATGTAGGCGGTCCACGGCCATCCGTCGGAGGGTCCGACCATGTGCGAGTCGTCGTCGATGTCGCCGATGAAGTCCACGCCGGGCAACGCCTTGATGCCGTCCATCATGGACACGAACGCCTGCCACACGTGGCCCGGAGTGATGCCGCCGGCAGGCAGGTCGAAGAAGTTCTGGTTGATGCCGATGCAGAACAGCACGCGCAGCGGGGGTGCGCTCATCTCGGTCCTCCTCGTCGGGGGGTCAGCGGAAACCGGGGCTGGTGGGCGCCAGTCCCATCAGGACGGCGCCGGCGGAGTCGAAGATGGCCGGGCCGAGGAAGGCGTGCTGCTTGGGCACGAGCGCGTCACCGGCCAGGTCGCGCAACGGGTGGGCGGTGTAGATCGGGGCGGTGCCGGAGATCTCCACGAGCCGGTCCACCACCTGCGAGGACACCCGCGCCAGGTGCGCCGAGGCCAGCCGCAGCCGGGCGTTGTGCTCGTCGGTGGCGGTGTCGCCGCGCAGCACGTGCTGCCACACCTGGTCGCTGAGGTCGTAGAACCAGGCGCGGGCCGAGCTCAGCTCCGCCTCGGCGCGGGCGACCTCGGTGCGGTAGTAGGCCCGGTCGGCGAGTTTCGGGGCGCCGGTGACGCCGGTGTAGCCGCCGCCGGCCTGCCGGGCGTGGTCCAGCGCCGCACGGGCCACGCCCGCGCCGACCACGGCGAGGACCTGGGAGGCGTAGGCGATCGTCGGGTAGTGGTAGAGCGGCTCGTCCACGGTCGGCGCGCCGCCGCGGATGAACGTCCATTCGCGCGGCACTTCGACCCCGCGCACGACGATGTCGAACGAGCCGGTGGCCCGCATGCCCACCACGTCCCAGTCCTGGACGATCTCGGCCTGGTCCGGCCGCAGCACGGCGGTGCGGGGCTTGCCGCCGGAGTCGTCGTCACCGGGCAGGCCGACCCCGATGACGTCGGCGCCCATGCAGCCGCTGGCGAACTTCCAGTGCCCGTCGACCAGGTAGCCGCGTTCGGTGGCCGCGGCGCGCTGCATCGGGAACAACGCGCCCGCGAACGCCACGTCCGGGCCGTCGCGGTACAGCTCGGCCTGGGTTTCCAGCGGCAGCGCGGCCAGGTAGATCTGGGCGGAGCCGAAGCTGGCGACCCAGCCGGCCGAGCCGTCCACCACCGAAATCCGTTCGACGGCTTGGCAGAACTCGGCAGGCGGCAGCGGCTGCCCGCCGAACTTGCTCGGCGTCGCCGCGCGGTAGATGCCGATGCGCTTGAGCCGGTCGATGAAGTCCTTCGGCACGTAGCGCTGCTCGCGGAACTCCTGCCGCCGCCGGGCGAGCTCGGCGAGGACGTCGCCGAACCCGACGCCCTCCGGGGTGTGCACCATCGCGCCTCCTCCTCGTCGCAGGTTGCCTCCCGACGGTAGGCAGCCGGGGACACCGCGCGGAATTGGTGGTTCTCCGGCCCCGGGTAGGGGATTCCTTCAGCGCGACGCCGGCGCGCCCGGCCTACGCTGGCGGGATGCAGGTGGATCCCCGCGCGCCCGAACTGGTCACCCAGGACTTCGTGGCGATGCTCAACGCCAGCCGCATGTGCGTGCTCGTGCACGACGCCGCGACGAAGAACATCCTGTGGGCCAACCCCGCCGCGTGCGAGATGCTCGAGTGGAGCGTGGCCGAGCTGCGGCCGCTCAAGGCGCACCACATGAGCAGCACGGCCCGCCAGTACGACCGCGTGATCGGCCGGGCGTGGCTGCAGGAGGCGGTCGAGAAGGGCACCAACAGCATCGAGTGGCACTACCGGTCGCGCACCGGCCGGGTGATCCCGACCGAGGCGATCGCGATCCGCGTGGAACTCGCGCAGGGCACCGCGGTCATGGTGCAGTTCCGCGACATCGAGCGCGAGCAGGAGGTCGAGCAGGAGCTGCGGCGCACCGCGTCCTACATGGACGCGCTGGCGCACCGCACCTCGACGATCGCGCTGATGCTGGACCGCGCCGGGGTGCTCCGGTTCGCCACCGACACGGCACTGGAGGTGATCGGCGCGGACAGCGGGCAGCCGCTCGGCCCGCTGGAGCGCTACGGCACGCTGCGGCTCGCCGGGCGCCCGGTGTCCTGGCCGGAGGTCCTGGACCGGGCCGATCCGGTGACCACGGTGCAGCTCGCGGTCACCGCCGCGGAGGAGCCGGTGTGGCTGGAGGGCAGCCTGGAACGGCTCCAGGAGACCGGCGGGGACGCGTTGCTGATGATCCTGCACGACGTGTCCGGGCGCGTGCGGGCCGATCTGCGCCGGGAACGCGAGCTGCAGCAGGAGAACTACCTGGCCCGCTACCACGCGATGGGCGACATGGCGATGGCGATCGCGCACGAGCTGGGCCAGCCGCTCGCGGCGGCGGGCAACTTCCTGGGTGGCGCCGCCCGCCACGCCGCCTCGCTGGCGGCCGCCGGCGAGGCCGCGGCCAAGCACGTGACCTTCGGCATCGACAGCGCGGTCCGGCAGATCGACCGGGCGAGCGCCATCGTCGCCGCCCTGCGCGCGTTCGTCGGGCACCTGGAACACGTGCGGCAGGTGGCCGACCTCGGCGACATCGTCGCCGAGTGCCTGTACTTCGTGCGGCTGCGCGCCGACGCGGCGGGGGTGGCGGTGGTGGTGCGCGAGCACCCGGGCCCGGTGCCGGTGCGGTGCGAACGGGTGCTGACCGGGCAGGTGGTGCTCAACTTCTGCTTCAACGCCATCGACGAGGTCGCGGCCTGTGATCCGGAGCGCCGCGAGATCGTGCTGACCACGCGCGCCGAGGGCGGCGAGGGCGTGCTGACGGTCGAGGACCGGGGACGTGGCCTGCCGCGCGACCCGTTCGCCGAGTCGTTCACCTCCAAGGAGCACGGCAGCGGGATCGGCCTGGCGCTGTCGCACCGGATCATCACGCGCCAGCACGGCCGCATCTGGGCCGAGCCGCGTGACGGTGGCGGGTCCCGGTTCGGGTTCGCGCTGCCCCTCGCGGAACTCCACGGTGAGTAAGGGAAACCCTTACCGGGGCGGGAAGAAGTCGCAATTCCCGCCCGCCCCGGCGCGCGCGTACGGTCGAGCTGTCCGGCGATCGTTTGGAGGAATCGTGCCCGAGCTGACCCGGCGGCAGACCGAGTTCCGCGCCGCGATGGCCACCCTCTCGGCGGCGGTCACCGTCATCACCACCGACGGCCCCCGCGGCCGCGCCGGCCTGACCGTGAGCGCGGCCTGTTCGGTGACGGACTCGCCGCCCACCGTGCTGGTCTGCGTCAACCGCACCGCCCGTTCGCACGACGTGCTGCTCGGCAACGGCCGGCTGGCGGTGAACGTGCTCGGCGCCGGCCAGGAGGACCTGGCGCTGCACTTCGCCGGCGCCACCGGGGTGCCCACCGCCGAGCGGTTCACCGACGGGCGGTGGGATCTGGACACGCACGGGGTCCCGGTGCTCGCCGGGGCGTGCGCGTCGGTGATCGGCACCATCGTGGGCGAGCAGGCGTCGGGGTCGCACTCAGTGCTGTTCGTCGAGGTCGACACCGTGCTGACCGGGGACGATCCGGCGGCGCTGGTGTACTTCCGGCGCCGGTTCCACAGCCTCGGCACCACGGCCGCCTAGGAGAGCGCGCATGGAACGGATGACGTTGACCTGCTACACCGACACGCACGGCTACGGCTGGCGGCACGTGGACCTGTTCGTCCACGACGCGCAGGGCCGCGAGCTGAGCTGGGTGCACTGGCAGGTGCCCGAGGACGGCCCGGAGGCGGCCGACGCCGTCACCGCGAAGGTCGAGCCGACGCTGCGGCGGATCTCGGAGTGGCGGCACGGGGTGAGCGAGAGCGGCATGGACTTCTGGGTCGCCGAGGCCGCCTGGGAGGACGCGTGAACCCGCTGCGCGCGCCGTGGTCGCTGCGTGAACTCGTGACCGGCCCGGTGGACGGGGCGCTGCGGCGGTCGCGGGAACGCATCGCGGAAACCGAGCCGAGGCTGCGGGCCTGGGTGGAGTTCGCGGAGGCGCCGGAGCCCGTCGTGTCCGGTCCGCTCGGCGGGGTGCCGCTCGGGGTGAAGGACATCATCGACGTCGCCGGCCTGCCCACGCGGTGCGGTTCCCCGCTGCGCGCCGGCGCCCCGCCGGCCCGGGCGGACGCGGCGATCGTCACCGCGTGGCGGCGGGCGGGGGCGGTGCCGGTCGGCAAGACCGTCACCACCGAGTTCGCGTTCTTCTCCCCCGGCCCGACGGACAACCCGAGCGCGCCGGGCCACACGCCGGGCGGGTCGTCCAGCGGGTCCGCGGCCGCGGTCGCCTCGGGTCAGGTGCCGCTGGCGCTGGGGTCGCAGACCGCGGGGTCGGTGATCCGGCCCGCCGCGTTCTGCGGGGTCGCGGCGCTGGTGCTCAGCCACGGCCGGTTCCCGGTCGACGGGGTGACCGGGCTGAGCCCGAGCCTGGACAGCCACGGCTTCTACACGGCCGGGGTGGCGGATCTCGCGCTGGCGTTCTCGGCGCTGACGGGCGAGCCGGACGCGGCTGCGGCGCCGCCGGTTCCGCCGCGGCTGCTGCTGTGGACCGGCACGGCCGGCCCCGCGATGCGGGAGGCGCTCACCGCCGCGCGTGATCGCCTGGTCGCGGCCGGGGCGGTGGTCGAGGCGTTCCCGGAGGAGCGGCTGATCGCGGAGGTGACGGCCGCGCACCCGGTGGTGATGGCCTACGAGGCGGCCCGGGAGCGGGCGGCCGAGCTGGCGCGGGCGCCGGAGTTGAGCGCACCCCTGGCGAACCTGCTGCGGACGGGCGCCCGCACCCCGGAGGCGGAGTACCGGCGGGCGCAGGAGGTCGTGCGATCAGCCGCCGGGACGGTGGCGAAGCTGCTGAGGTCCTGCGACGCGATCCTGGGCCCCGCCGCACCGGGCCCCGCACCGGCCGGCCTGGCCGCGACGGGTGACCCGGTGCTCAGCCGCCCGTGGCAGGCACTGGGCGCCCCGCAGCTGGCGGTGCCCGGCCTGTCCACGGCGGACGGCTTGCCGCTGGGGCTGCAGCTGATCGGCCGAGCACGCGAGGAAACGGCACTGCTGGCGACGGGCTGCTGGGTGGAACGCACCCTGGCGGGGTGAGGCTCACCCGGGCGGCTTGCGCGGCCGACCACCCGTCGCCCGGGTGCAACGCGCCGCTCGGATGCGTTCTACACCGTCACCCGGTGTGTGAGGATGTCGTGCACCAGGGCGCCCAGGCTCTCCGCGCCGGTCTTCGCCTTGATGCGGGCCCGGTGCACGTCGATCGTCTTCACGCTCGTGCCCAGGCGGTTGGCCGCCATCTGGCTGGACACCCCTTCCACCACCAGCCGCAGGACCTCGCGTTCCCGCTGGGTCAGCTGCCTCAGGCGCTGCTGCACGGCCCGGCGCGCGGCGTCGCGGGCGAAGCGGCGGCACGCGTGCTGCTGCTGGCGCTGCACCACCTCCAGGATCCGCTGCGGTTCGTAGGGTTTCTCCAGGAAGTCCACCGCGCCGCGGGTGAGCGCGCGCACCGACATCGGGATGTCGCCGTGCGCCGAGCAGAATACGACCGGCGCCGGGTAGCCGCGCGCGGTCAGCTCCTCCTGCAGCTGGAACCCGCTCATGCCGGGCATCCGCACGTCGACGATCACCACCGCCGGCTCGTCCGGGTCGAACTCGGCCAGGAACGCCGGCGCGTCCGGGTAGGTCAGCGCCTGGATCCCCACGCTCTCCAGCAGGAACGCCAGCGACTGCCGCAGCCCCTCGTCGTCGTCGACGATGTGCACCACCGCTTCGCCCGTCATGGCTTCAGCAGCACCGACGCCGACGGGTGGTCGCTGGCGAAGCGGTCCGGCAGCGGCGCCACGAACACGTTCTCGGTGCGGGTGCGGGTGATCCGCCAGACCCCGCCGTCCCGGCGGAAGGCGTTGTTGAGCCGGCTGGACCGCAGCAGCGCCGACCCGTCGGAGAACAGCCACGGCTGCATGTGGATCCACTGCCCGTCGGCGGTGTCGCCGTGCACGTGGATCTGCTCCGACGTCAGGTAGTGCGCGTTGAGCACCAGCGCCGGGTCCCGCTTTTCGCCCCAGAACCGCGCGAAGTGCTCCCGGATGGCCTGCTTGCCCTCGGCCCGCCCGAACTGGCCGTCGTAGTACTCGCCGACGCCCTCCCACACCGCGTCCTCGGTGTAGAGCTGGAGGATCAGCTCGATGCGCTCCGCGTCGCCGGTGACCCCGTACTCGGGCAGCGGCGTGTCGCACAGGAACAGGTAACGAGCTTGTAGCCGGCGGATGTCGGCTTCGGCCTCGAGAACGTCGACCCGCCGGGCGAGTGCTTCGAGAGCGGTGTCGGTCAACGAGATTCTCCTTCTCCGAGCGGGAGGCACGATGCCGCACACCATCTGTCACCGGCGCGAACCTTGTCAAGCGTGCTACGGGTTTTCCCTACGCGGCTGCGGGATTTGCGACTGGGAGGCACGGCCGGCGTTTTCCTACCGTAGCGGGAACTCCCACGGACGATGAGGACGGTCCATGACCACACAGGATCCCGCCCGGCCCAGCCTGCCGCGCATCGGCGTGGCCGCCGCGGTCGGCACCTCGCTCGAGCTGTACGACTTCCAGATCTACGGAACCGCGGCCGCCCTGGTGTTCGGCCAGGTGTTCTTCGCGACCGGGGACGCGTGGTTCGGCACGTTCATGAGCCTGGCGACGTTCGCGATCGGCTTCGTGGCCGCCCCGCTCGGCGGCGCCGTTTTCGGCTGGCTCGGGGACCGGCGCGGCCGCAAGACGGCGTTGTTCGGCGCGTTCGTCCTGATGGGCCTGGCGACGCTGGGCATGGGGGTGCTGCCCACCTACGCGGCCGTCGGGGTCGCCGCGCCGGTCATGCTGGTGCTGCTGCGGTTGTGCCACGGCCTGGCGCGCGGCGGCGAGAACTCCAGCGCCGCGGTGCTGGCGATCGAACACGCGCCGCAGCGCCGCCGCGGCCTGTACGGGTCCTTCGTGGCGATCGGCTCGCCCGTCGGCACGATCCTGGCCAACCTGGCTTTCACCCTGGTGCTGCTGCTGCCCGACGACGCGATCCTGAGCTGGGGCTGGCGGATCCCGTTCCTCGCCGGCGGCCTGGTGCTCGTGGTCGGGCTGTGGATCCGCAAGGGCGTCGCCGAGAGCCCGGTGTTCCGGCAGATGGCCGAGCAGGAGGGCGCCCGCGCGAAGGCGCCGCTGCTGGCGGTGGTCAAGTCGAACTGGCGGCGGCTCGGCCTGATCGCGGGCGTCAACATCGGGCTCACCGCCAGCACGTTCGCGCTGGCCACGTTCATGTTGTCCTACGCGACGGCGCGCGCCCCGGAGGGCCTCGGGCTGCCCCGCCAGCCGATCGTCAACGGCTCGATGATCGCCCTGGTCTGCCACGCGTTGTGCAACGTGGGCGCGGCGTGGCTGTCCGACCGGGTCGGCCGCAAGCCGGTGATGCTGGCCGGTGCCGTGCTGTCGCTGGCATCCGCGCTGGTGATGTTCCCGCTCAGCTCGGCGGGCACGGTCGCCGCCGTCAACACCGCGGTGATCCTCGGGTTCTGCGCCACCGGTGTCCTCTTCGGACCGATGTACACGTTCTTCTCCGAGCTGTTCCCGCGGGAGCAGCGCCAGTCCGGGGTGGGCGTGGGGTACCACATCGGAGCCGTGCTGGGCGGCGGCATCTCGCCGATGATCGCCAACCGGGTCGTCGCCGGCACCGGGGAGGCGGTGAACGTCGGTTTCTACCTGGCCGCGCTGCTGGTGCTGTCGCTGGTGTGCCTGCTCTGCCTGCCGGAGACCGCGCCGGCCCGCGCGCTCCGGGCGAACCGCCGGGCCGCGGCGGTCCCGGAGGCGAGCCGGTGAGGATCAGCCGGCGTCCGGCCGCGGGCGGGTGAGCGGCGCCAGGGCTACGCCCCGGGAGGCCGGTATCCCACCTGGGTGGCCCGGCTCATCGCCTCCATTGTCTCGTCGACGGTCAGGAGGACCGTCGTGTCCAGCGAACTGATCGCCCCGCCGCTGCTCAGCG
This sequence comes from Amycolatopsis thermalba, assembly GCF_023376025.1. Classification (NCBI taxonomy): domain Bacteria; kingdom Bacillati; phylum Actinomycetota; class Actinomycetes; order Pseudonocardiales; family Pseudonocardiaceae; genus Amycolatopsis; species Amycolatopsis thermalba. The sequence continues at coordinate 3,839,131 of NZ_CP091196.1, read as the reverse complement.
CCAGCGCGACCGCGGCCATGGACACGTTGTCCGGAGCCTCCCACAGGGTGAAGCCCGTCATGCGTGCCGAAGGCGTACCAGAAACCCGTGGAGCGTCCCGCCGACGGACTCGATGTAGGACCGGGTGGCCGTCCGGCGATCCTCGGGGTGGCGGACCAGCCGGGCCCACGTCTCCGGCGTGTAGCTGAACTTGGACAGGTAGAGCGGCATCGGTCGTCCCCTTTCCCACGGTGACCGAAGGGAGTCGCCAGGGGTGGCGAATCATTACGCGCCTGGCCGTCGCGGGCGCCGGACCGGTACCCGGGGTCAAGCGAGGCCGAACCGGTCGAGCTGCAGATCCACGCCGAGGTGGCGATCGGCGACTCGGTGCCCGATCGCGCCACCGCGCGAGGCGCCGTGGTGGTCACCGAGGTAGCGCCGTTCTTCGGCGGTGAGGACCCTGCGCGACCCGTGGGGCAATTTCTGGTGGCTGTACTCCCCCGCCCGGGGCGCGGAGGCAGTGCCGTCGCGGGAGGACCTCCGTGTTCGACTCCCTCGGCGCGCCTGCGCAACCTCGCCGGCTGATCGCGGCGCATCCCGGATCCGCAGGACGGGGCCCGTCGCGCTCGCGACGAGCCCCGTCCGCTCAGTCCCGCGTCGGTACCTCGGTGCCGTGCCGCAACTCCGGCTCGCGCAGGCGGAACAGCTCGGCGAACTCCCGCATCCGCGCCGCCCGGTACTCCGCCACCCGGCCGGGGTCGAAGGCGTAGAACCCGGTCCCGTCCCGCAGGCCGCGGCGGCCGGCCGTCATGTTCTGCTCGATCACGTCCGGGTGCCGGAACCGGTCACCGAGCCGGTCGGTCAGGTAGCGGGAGGCGTAGTAGAGGATGTCGCCGCCGCCCCAGTCGATGAACTCCAGCGGCCCCAGCACCGAGAACCGCGGGCCGAGCCCGGCCCGCACGGCCAGGTCGATGTCGGCGGGGCTCGCCACGCCCTCCTCGACCATGCGGGCCGCTTCGTTCATCACCAGCGCCTGCAGCCGCGGCACGATGTAGCCCGCCGCGGGCCCGCACACCACCGGGATCTTGCCGAGGCGCTCCAGCAGGCCGGTCAGCCGGGCGACCGCCGCCGGGTCGGTGTCGTCGCTGCGGCTGACCTCGACCAGCGGCATCACGTCGGCGGGGTTGAGCCAGTGCGCGTTGACCGCCCGCTCCGGCCGCCCGACCAGCGCGGCGATCTCGGTGACCAGGAACGTCGACGTGGTCGAGGCGATCACCGCGTCCCCCGCGACCTGCGCGCAGGCCCAGGCGAGCGCGTCCCGCTTGATCTCCAGGACCTCCGGCACCGCCTCGAACACCACCGCCGCGCCGGACAGCGTCCCGGGCTCCCGCCCGCACACGGTCAACCGGGCCAGCGCGTCCTCGCCGAGCTTCCCGGCCAGGCGCGCGCGGACCCGGCCGGCGTAGGCGTTCCGTTCGTCTCCGGTGCGGTCCTTGACGTCGGCCAGCACCACGGGAAAACCGGCCGCGAGGCAGGTGAGCGCGATGCCCTCCCCCATGCGGCCGGCCCCGACCACGGCGATGTCGTCGCTCACGAGGTGAAACCCTCCCGCAGCAGGCGGGCCAGCTCCGGCCGGGACAGCCCGGCCAGCCCGAGGCTCTCCAGGGTGCGGCCCTCGGCGTAGAGGTCGCGCCCGGTGACGGCGGAGGCGAGGCTCAGCAGACCGGCCGCGACCGGCGTCGGCACCCCCGCCCAGCGGCCCACCGACACCAGCAGCGACAGGCCCAGCCGGGTGTCCTCCAGCATGTAGCGGTGGGTGAGCAGGTCGATCTTCTCCCGCCAGTCGCCGCTGTCGGTCAGCTTCTCGTGCGCGGCCCGGCCGTACATCCACTCGTCGCCGTCGGTGGCGTAGTGGTCGGCCAGCGGGAAGTGCGGCGCGCCGTAGCCCAGCGCCTCGCGCAGCGCGATCCGCTCGGCGTCCAGGGCGTCGGTGACCCGCCGGATCGCGGGCTGGGTGCCCTCGTTGTGGATGTCCCAGGCGTCGAAGTGCTCCAGCGGCCCGGCGTTCATCAGGATCAGCGGCGGGTGGATCACCGGCCCGGCGTTCATCAGGGCCCCGCTCAGCCCGTCCTCGCTCTCCTCCACGCTCGGGTAGGCCGCGCGCAGCACGTCGAACGCCTTGCCGGCCAGCCGGGCCGGGAACACGCCGGTGGGCAGCCGGGTCGCGTAGCCGCTGATCACCACCTCGGTGTCGCCGTGGCGGCGGGCCAGGTAGGGCAGCGTGCCGGTCTCGGCGAACGCGACGTCGGCGGGGTTGCCCGCGTCGGCCAGCGCCTTGCCGAACAGGACCGACCCGAGCGTGCCCGGCGGCAGGAACACCACCTGCCCGTCGGTGAGCAGCGGGGCGAGCCGGGCGGCCAGGTCGGGGTGGGTGGTCGACGGCAGCGGGACGACGATCAGCTCGGCCTCGCGCACCGCCTCGGCGAGGCCGGTGACCAGCTGTCCCACCCGCACGTGCCGGGTGCCGCGGTGGTCGCGCACGGTGATCGCACCGGCGTCGCGCAGGGCCTGGTGCGCGGCGGTGTCGCGTCGCCACCACCGCACGTCGTGCCCGTGCTCGGTCAGTTCGGCCGCCGCGGCCCAGCACCCGTGGCCACCGCCCAGCACTGCGATCCTCATCTAGCTGACTCCTTCCGGTTGCGCGGCGCGTTCCCCGGTCTCCCGCTCGGCCGCGAGGCTGTGCCGGAAGTGCCGGCACCCGCGCCACAGCAGCAGCACGGTCGCCACGGAGGCGAGACCGTAGACAATGGACAGTGAGGAGCCGACCATCTTCGGGTCGCCGAAGACCCGGTCGGTGACCAGCGCGACGAGGGTGGTGCCCAGCGCGAGCGCGATCAGGTTCGAGCTCAGCAGGAAGATCGCCGACACCTGGGCGCGCATCTGGTTGGGGCTGAGCACCTGCATGGCGGCGGTGGAGGCCGGCATCGGGAAGGACGCGAAGAACATCGCCACGGCCAGCAGCACCAGCGACAGCCACAGCTGCCCGGCCTGGGTGAACGCGACGACCGGGACGATCATGCCCAGCGCGCCGATCACCCCCGCCCGCATCCCGGCGTCGGTGTGGCCGCGCCGGGCGAGCCGGTCGACCAGCCAGCCGCCGAAGAGCACGCCGCTGCCGTTGGCGACCAGCACCACCACGCCGAGCAGGTAGCCGGCCTGCGTGGAGGTCAGCGAAAAGGTGCGGATGTAGAACGCCGGGGTCCACGCCATCATCCCGAGCAGCACCAGCGCGTAGAGCGAGAACCCCAGGTAGTGCGCGGTGAACGTGCGGCGGTGGGCCCACAGGAACGCGAACACGTGACGCAGCGCGACCTTGCGCACGCCGCCGTCGGCGTCGCGCTGCAGCCCGCGGCGCCGCGGGTCGCGCACCGTGAGGAACACCAGCAGCGCCAGGACGACCCCGGGCAGCCCGACGATCAGGAACGTCAGCTGCCACGCCCGCACCTCGCCGATCAGCGGCAGCGCGACGGTGTCGACCGACTTGAGCAGGTTGATGACGTAACCGCCGATGATGAACGCGGCGGCGCCGCCGATGAACGAGCCCAGCGAATAGATCCCGTACGCGCGCCCGAGTTTGCTCTTCGGGAACATGTCGCTGAACATGGAATACGCGGCGGGCGACAGCGCGGCCTCGCCCACGCCGACGCCGATCCGGGCGAGGAACAGGTGCACGAATCCCTTCGCCAGCCCGGAGGCGGCGGTGGCCAGGCTCCAGAACGCGACCCCGATCGAGATGATCAGCGGGCGGGAGCGCTTGTCGGCGAGAATCGCGATGGGCAGGCCCATCACCGAGTACAGCAGGGAGAACGCCAGCCCGTTGAGCAGGCTGAACTGGGTGTCGGACAGGTGCAGATCGCGCTTGATCGGCTCGATCATCAGCGACAGGATCTGCCGGTCGACGAACGAGAACACGTAGGCGACCATGCACACCGCCACCACGTACCACTGGTAACGATACGATTTCCGCGCTTCGGGCAACAGGTCTTCGTCCAACGGCACGAACGCCTCCCGTGATTTTCGCCAGCGTTGCTGAAAAACGCTAATCACGGGCGGTTCCGGGCGACATTGGGTGTTTCCCTTCGCCCGCTGAAGGATTCCCCTACGCCAGCCCGTCCAGGAACGCGTCGATCATCCGCCGTTGCAGCTCCGGCGTGGTCGTGCCCGGGCTGAGCAGCGCCAGGGCCTGCACCCCGTTGAGCATGGCGAGCAGCTGCTCGACGATCACCTCGTCCGGGACGGCGGTGCGGACCTCGCCCGCGGCGCGGGCGTCGCGGAGGAACCCGCCGATCCGCGCCCGCCACGCGGTCATCGCCGCGTCGTAGACCGCCTCCAGCTCGGCGTCGGCGAGGGCGCGCTGCCAGAACGGCAGGACGACCCGGGCCTCCAGCCGCGTGACGTCCTCGACCGGCATGACCTCGTGGCAGAACACGCGCAGGGCCGCCAGTCCCGTCGCCTCGCCGAGGCGGTCCCGCACGCGGGCGTCGGTGTTGTCGACCACGCGGGTGAACGCGGTGCGGATGAGCGCGTTCTTGCCCGGGAAGTAGTGCTTCAGCGCGCCGTTGGCCATGCCCATCTCCCCGGCGATGGCCCGCATGGTGGCCGCGTCGATGCCCCGTTCGGCGATCACGCGCCACGCGGCGCCGGCGATCTCCGCGCGCCGCCGGTCGTGGTCCACCTGCTTCGGCATGCCTTCACGGTAACGGCCCCTTGCGCTCGCGGCGACGATGCCTCACCCTTTCGTCTACACGTGGAGAAAAAAGGAGTCCGACGATGCCTCCGGCCCACCCGCTCGCGCCGCTGACCGCCGACGAGATCACCACCGCCCGCCGAATCCTCACCAGCGCCGGCCTCTTCCCCGGCACCGCCCGGGTCGCCTACCTGGGGCTCGAAGAGCCCGCCAAGGACGCGGTCCGCCCCGATCGCGTGGTGCGCGTCCTGCTGCACGACGTCACCGGTGGCCGGGACGTGCTGGTGTCGCTCACCGCGGAGTCCGTGCTCGCGCAGCGCACGCTCGACCCCGCCGTGGACGGGCAGCTGCCCGTGCTGGACGAGGAGTTCGCCCTGGTCGAGGAGGTGCTCGCCAAGGACGAGCGGTGGCTGGCCGCGCTGGCCGCCCGCGACCTGGACGTGGCGAAGGTGCGGGTGGCGCCGCTGTCGGCCGGGGTGTTCGGCTACCCGGAGGAGACCGGGCGGCGCATCCTGCGCGGCCTGGCCTTCGTCCAGGAGCACCCGCGGGACCACGCGTGGGCCCACCCCGTCGACGGGCTCGTCGGCTACGTGGACGTCACGGCCCGGGAGGTCACCCGGGTGATCGACCTGGGGCCGGTCCCGGTTCCCGCCGAGCCGGGCAACTTCGACGACCCCGCGGTCACCGGTCCGCTCCGCACCTCGCAGAAACCGCTGGAGATCACCCAGCCCGAGGGCCCCAGCTTCACCCTCGACGGGAACCTGCTGAGGTGGGAGAACTGGTCGCTGCGCATCGGCTTCGACGCGCGTGAGGGGCTGGTCCTGCACGGGATCGCCTTCCGCGACGGCGGCCGCGACCGGCCGATCGTGCACCGGGCCTCGATCTCGGAGATGGTCGTGCCCTACGCCGACCCCTCCCCCATCCGCTCGTGGCAGAACTACTTCGACACCGGTGAATACCTCGTCGGCCGCTACGCCAACGCGCTCGAGCTCGGCTGCGACTGCCTGGGCGAGATCACCTACCTGGACGCGATGATCGCCGACGAGTTCGGCCACCCCCGCGTGCTGCCCAACGCGATCTGCCTGCACGAGGAGGACTACGGGATCCTCTGGAAGCACACCGACCTGTGGGCCGGCTCGTCGGAGACCCGCCGCCAGCGCCGCATGGTGATCTCCTTCTTCACCACCATCGGCAACTACGACTACGGCTTCTACTGGTACCTCTACCTCGACGGCACCATCGAGTGCGAGGTCAAGGCCACCGGCGTGGTGTTCACCTCGGCCTACCCCGGCAAGGGCTACCCCTACGCCGCCGAACTCGCCCCCGGCCTGGGCGCCCCCTACCACCAGCACCTGTTCAGCGCGCGCCTGGACATGGCCGTGGACGGGCCGGCGAACCTGGTCGAAGAGGTCGAGGTCGAGCGGGTGCCGATCGGGCCGGACAACCCGCGCGGCAACGCCTTCACCCACCGCCGGACCCCGCTGCGGCGCGAGTCCGAGGCGCAGCGGCTCGCCGGCCCCCGCCGCGGCCGCGTCTGGCACATCACCAACCCCGGCTCCCGCAACCGGCTCGGCGATCCGGTCGCCTACGCGCTGATCCCCGAGGGCAATCCCGAGCTGCTCGCCGACGAGGAGTCCTCGATCCACCGCCGCGCCACCTTCGCCACCAAGCACCTGTGGGTCACCCGCTACGACCCCGCGCAGCGCTACGCCGCCGGTGATTTCGTCAACCAGCACCCCGGCGGCGCCGGGCTGCCCGCCTACGTGGCGGACGACCGGGACATCGACGGGCAGGACCTCGTCGTGTGGCACACCTTCGGGCTCACCCACTTCCCGCGCCCGGAGGACTGGCCGATCATGCCGGTCGACTACACCGGGTTCAAGCTCAGGCCGGTCGGGTTCTTCGACCGCAACCCCGCCCTCGACGTGCCGCGGGCCGCCGGATCACACTGCTGCGACTGAGTGGAGAAACCCCGATGTCCGTTCAGATCCACCGCAACGCCCGGATCCGCACGCTCGACCCGGCGCGGCCGCGAGCCGCGGTCCTCGTCGTCACCGACGGGGTGATCACCGCCGTCGGCGGCGAGGAGCTGCTGTCGTCGTACGACGGCGAGGTCGTCGACCACGGCGGCGCGTTCCTGATGCCCGCGCTCGCCGACGTCCACAACCACCACCTGACCGCCGGGCGGGCCGACCTGTTCGAGCTGAAGTTCGACGGCACCGAGGACCTGCCCGGGCTGCTGGCCGCCATCCGGGCCTGGTCGGCGGACCTGCCGCCGGACGGCTGGGTGGTCGGCGGCGGGTGGGGCAGCACGTTGATCCCGGAGCTGTCCACGCCGGAAGCGCTGGCCGCGCTCGACGACGCGGCCGGCGGGCGGCCGGTGCTGCTGCGCGACGACAGCTGCCACAACCGCTGGGTGTCCTCGGCCGCGCTGGCGCTCGCCGGGATCTCCCCCGGCTCCGGGCTGCTCATCGAGTCCGCGCTGATCCCGGTCGAGCGGGCATATGCGGCCTCGGCGCCGTCCACTGTGGAACAGGATGCCCAGGCGTGCCTGCGGGGGATCGAGATCCTGCACTCGTTCGGCGTCACCGCCTTCCAGGACGCCGCCGCGTCGCTGCCGATGCTGCGGGCGCTCAAGCACCTGGACGACACCGGGCGGCTGGACGCGTGGGTGGTGACGTCGCTGCAGGTCAACGACAAGATCTTCGGCACGCACCCGCTCGGGCAGGACCTCATCGACGTGCGGGAGGACTACCGCGGGCGCCACCACCGCCCGGACTTCGTCAAGATCTTCCTGGACGGGGTGCCGACGTCGAAGACCGCCGCGTTCCTGCGGCCGTACCTGCCCGACGACGTGCACGGCCCGTCCTGGCGCGGCGAGACCACGATGACCGCGGAGGAACTGACCGGCTGGCTGCTGCGCGTGGCCGGGCAGGGCCTGTCGGCGAAGATCCACTGCACCGGGGACGCCTCGGTGCGGATGACGCTGGACGCGGTGGCCGCGGTGCGGGCCGAAGGGTTCGGCGCGGCGAAGTTCCACATCGCGCACGGCCAGTACGTCGCCGAGGAGGACGTGCCGCGGATGGCCGGACTCGGGGTGATCGCGGACCTGTCGCCCGCGCTGTGGTTCCCGGGGGTCATCTTCGAGGCGATCTGCGCGTGCGTGCCGCGGGAGCGGGCGGAGCGGCTGCACCCGAACCGCGACCTGGTCGACGCGGGCGTGCTGGTGGCCGGGGGTTCGGACTGGCCGGTGGTGCCCTCGCCGGACCCGTGGCCGGGGATCCAGGGGCTGGTGACGCGGGCCGATCCCACGGGCGTCCACCCCGGCCGGTTGTGGCCGGAGCAGGCCCTGACCCTCGAGGAGGCCCTGCAGGCCTACACGCTGGGCGCGGCCCGCGCGATGGGCGTGGACGACGTGACCGGCTCGCTGGAGCCGGGCAAGTCCGCCGACTTCGTGGTGCTCGACCGCGACCCGTTCGCCGTCCCGGCGGACCGGCTGGCGGGCACGCGGGCGGAGCAGACGTGGTTCGCCGGCCGGAAGGTGTACGAGCGCGCGGCCGGCGGGTAGCGGGGCGCCGGCGGGTCCGGCCGGTTCGCCGTGGCCGCCGGGCGGGTTCCGCGGCCAGACGATCCCCCCGCAAGCCCCTCGCGGCGCCGCCCGGCCCGCATCACGGGCACCCGCCCGCTTCGCCGCCAACGCCCGGCCCCGGTAGCCGCGCGCCGGCAGGCGAGCCGTCCGCCAGGCCCGCGTCCAGACACCCGGGACCCGGCCGGGCAAGCCGTTGTCGAGCCTCCCTCCGCTCAGGCTGGCGGCACGGGCCTATCGCGGCGTCTCCTGGCGTGGGAGCCGCACCTGCGGCGCCCGGCGCTCGAACCCGGCCACCGCCCTGGCGGCGCTCTCCGCCGCGGCGCGCAGGTCGTCCGCGGCCGCCGCGGCCTGGTCCAGCTCCACGCACACCGGGGTCTGCCGGATGGCCGGCTCGCGCGTCTGCTCCCGGCGCAGGCCGTCGAGCAGCGCCGTCAGCGCGGCCGCGGTCTCGGCGACCGTGGCGAGGGTCGCGCGCAGCGACTCCGGGTCCCGCGCGGCACCTGGCGGCCCGCCGTCCCCGTAGACCGGGAACCACGGCTCACGCTCGGCGGGTGGCCGGCTCCCGGCGGTGTCCCTGGCTGGCTCGTGGGAAACGGTGGTCAACGTCGTGCGCCTCCTCCGGTAACGCCCGCAACCGGACCCGGACCGTGCGCTCCACAGTGGACAGCGAACGCGAATTCCTTTCGGGACAGTCCGGGTGGCACCGCCGAGGTCCGGAGCGGTGGCCCGCGCCGCGATCGGGAAAAGCCGTCTGCCCATCGGACTTCTCCCGCGGCTGAGGCCGACACTATGTCGTCGTCTCGGAAGAGTCCAGTCCCGATGGCACGAGGCTCGCGACCGGGATGGCGATCGCGGCACGTCCGGCGTGGCCGTCGGGCACCCGCCGCCCCAGGAGGAGCTGGCCTCCCCGGCCGCTGACGCCGCTCATCGGACGGGACGGCGTCGTCGCCACGGTGGCCGAACTGCTCGGCGCGGGCGAGACCCGGCTGCGCACGCTGACCGGACCGGGCGGCGTGGGCAAGACGCGAGTGGCGCTCGCGGTGCTGGAGCGGGCCGCGGCCGCCTTCCGCATCACCCGCGGGGTCGGGCTGGGCGAAACGCGCGGCTGCCCCGCTGGCCCAGCGACTGTCCGGCAAGCGGATGCCGCTGGTGGCCGGCAACGTGGAGCACCTGGTCGCGGCCCGCGGCGACCTGCGCGAGCTGCTCGAACGCCCGGGAGTTGTTCGAGCGGATCCGCAACCCGATGCCTGGCGACGCTGGCGCTCACGGACGGCCGGCGAGACGAGGCGGCCCGGCTGTGCGCCCGCCACGACGCGATGCTGACCGGCCGTGACGCGCCTGCGCCGAGGAACCCGCCCGGGTACGTGCTGGACGCGGCACGCGCCGGGCAGGTCACATCTTCGCCGCCGCCGACCTGATCGCCGCGCGGATGCGGGGGTAGGTGCCGCAGCGGCAGATGTTGCGCAGCGTGTCCAGGTCGGCGTCGCTGATCGTGCGGCCCTCCGCGGCGACCCGCTGGACCAGGGCGACCGCCGCCATGATCTGGCCCGGCTGGCAGTAGCCGCATTGCGCGACGTCGTGGTCCAGCCAGGCCTGCTGCATCGGGTGCAGCTCCTGGCCGGCCGTGGCCGCCAGGCCTTCGATGGTGGTGACCTCGTCCGCCGGCCCGAGGTCGCCGACCGGGATGGCGCACGGGTTGACGGCTTTCCCGTTGAGGTGGCTGGTGCACGCCTTGCAGACGTTGATGCCGCAGCCGTACTTGGGCCCGGTGATGCCGAGGACGTCGCGCAGCACCCACAGGAGCCGGACGTCACTGTCGACGTCGACGGTGACCTGGGCGCCGTTGACGCGGAAGGTGTGTTCGGGCACGGAACTCCTCACCTCAGGCCGTCGGCAGGCGACGGCGGGACCGGCGGCACGGTCGGTTTCGGTTCGAACGACAACACGCCGTGGTTGATCGGGAAGCTGCGGGGCGTGGTGCCCGTCGCGCGGCCGTAGGCGCACGCCACGGCGGCGAACGAGGCCGCGACGCCGAGCTCGCCGGCACCGCCGGGCCGGTCGCCGGTGTCCGGCAGCACGACGACCCGGACCTCCGGTGGCGTGTTCCACTGCCGGGTGTAGAAGTAGTTGTCCCAGCTGGCTTCCAGGAAGTAGCCGTCGCGCAGGTGCAGGCTGGAGGTCAGGGCCAGCGCGATGCCGTCCATGACGCAACCCGTCATCTGCGCCTCCAGCCCGCGCGGGTTCACCGCCAGGCCCACGTCCACGGCCATCACCGCCCTGGTCACCCGTGGCCCGGTCACCCCGTCGCGGACGACGCGGTTCACCGTCTCCGGCCGGCAGTCCAGCTCGACCAGGCACGCGCTGACCGACTTGTACTCGGCGTGGAAGGCGATCCCCTGCGCCACCCCGGCCGGCAGCGCGCGGCCCCACTCACCGGCTTCGGCGGCCGCGTCGAGCACGGCGCGGGACCGGTCGTCGCGGAGGAACTCGCGCCGGAACCGGTAGGCGTCCTTGCCCATGCGGGCGGCGAGCCGGTCGACGACGAGTTCCCGGGCGCAGGTGACGTCCGGCGAGTAGACGTTGCGCATGCTGCCGGTGTGGAAGCCGCGATCCGTTTCGGACAGCAGCCGCGTGCTGATCCCGAAGTCGTAGGACATCTCCTGGGAGAGCTGGAAGAACACCTGGGCGAACCCGCGGTCGGCGACCGGCAGCCGGGCGGCGAACGCGGTGACGATCTCGCCGAACCCGTGCCCCAGGTCGGTCGCGACGCTGGTGTGCCGCTGGTCGTAGCCCACGACGGTGCTCCCGGTGAAGGCGGCCCGCACACGTGAGGTCGCCATCGGGTGGGCGCGGCCGTGGCGGGAGTCGTCGGCGCGGTGCCACATGAGCTTGACCGGTTTGCCGAACGCCTTCGACGCCTCGGCGGCTTCCGCGGCGGCGTCGAAGAACAGCTTGCGCCCGAACGAGCCGCCGCTTTCGGTGACGTGCACGGTGACCGCGCCCGGGGGCAGCCCGAGCCGAGCCGCGATGGCCTGCTTCGCCACGATCGGCGCCTTGAGGCCCGCCCAGATCTCGGCCCGGCCCGGGCGCACGTCGGCGATCGCGCAGTTGGTTTCCAGCGCGCTGGTGCTGCGGAAGAAGAACGTGAACGTCTCGTCCACGGTCTGCGTGAACGGGGGCCGCGGCCCGATCGGCAGCTCGGCGGCACGCAGCTCGGCGAGCACGGTGTCGTCGGACTTCCCCGCCGCGGTGCCGTCACGCCAGGACACCCGCAGCGCGCGCACCGCGTCGATGCACTGCCCGAAGGTCCGCGCCCGCACGGCGACCCCGGTGGAGATCACGGCGACGTCGGTGACGCCCGGCAGGGCCCGGACCTCGGCGAGGTTGTGCACCGCGCCGGGCTGGCCGCCCAGCGTAGGCGCGCGGCACACCATGGTCGGCAGCGCGTCCGGCACGTCGAGGTCCATCGCGAACTTCTTGCGGCCGGTGACCGCCGCGAGCGCGTCGATGCGGTTGTGCGGCTTGCCGATGACGGTGAACGATTCGCGGGATCGCAGCCCGACCCGCACCGGCTCGGTGCGCGCGCTCGCCGCCCGCGCCGCGAACGCCCCGATGCCGGTGCCGCCGCGCCCCGGCGCGGAGATGACGCCGTTCTCCAGGGTCAGCTCGCCGGCCGGGACACCGAGTTCGCGGGAAGCCGCGGTGAGCAGCCGCTGCCGGGCGATCGCCGCGGCCACCCGGACCGGGGTGTAGGTGGCGACCGTGGTGTTGGAGCCGCCGGTGAGCTGGTTGAACACCAGTTCCGGGCGGGCGTCGGCGAGCGTGACCCGCACCCGGTCCACGCCGGTGCCCAGTTCCTCGGCGATCAGCATGGCCGTCGAGGTCGTGATCCCCTGCCCCACCTCGGCTCGCGGGAGCGCGAAGGACACCGTGCCGTCGGGGCCGACCTCGACGGTGATCAGGCCCGCCGTGGGCAGGGTCGCCAGGGTCATCAGGTCGGTGAGGTCGGCGATCCCGGTGATCTCCGGCGACGGCAGCGGGGCCGCCGCCGGGGACCGGCCGAGCCCGGCGGCGGTCACCAGGGTCGGCGCGGCCAGCACGTATCCCAGGAACCGCCGCCTGCCCAGTGGTCCGGCCACGCCCTACTCCGGCCGGTTGCGGGTCGGGATCTCGATCTTCGTCTCCTGCCCCTTGGTGAGGTAGAACAGGATGTACCGGCGCAGGGCCTCGTCGATGGTCCAGGCGACCTCCGGCACCAGCGGCAGCGGCACCAGGCCCTCGCGGAACTTCACCAGCAGCGGCCACATCTGCGGGAGCAGCCGGTCCCACACCGGTTCGCGCGGGATGCCGTCCCAGTCGGCCACCCGGTCACCCACCAGGTAGCGGGCGAGCGCGTTGCACAGCGGGCGGCTGATGCTGCCCGGGCTGGTCTGCTCGGCGAGCTGGCCGAGCAGGATGTCGGTGAGCTCGACGCCCTCGGGGGTGGGTCCCATGTTGCGCGGCAGGACCTGGTCGGACTGCGCGTAGGCGGCGTCCCAGGTGGCCGGGATGTACTCGTCGGCGATGCCGAGCAGGTGGGCGGTCACCTGCCACACGTGCAGGTAGGCCTCGGCGTCGGCGTCGCCGATCGGCACCTCCCACTCCCGCATCTTGCGCATCGCGAAGGTCGGCAGGGTGTGCCAGGTGACGAGCATGTCCTCCTGGCTGATCGGGATCCCGTCCCGCCAGTGCGGAGACTGCTGGAGCAGGGTGCGCACCGCCGCGTGCACCAGCCGCGTCTTCACGCACTCGACCACGCACTTGCCGTCCGGGCGGTAGGCGTTCAGCGAGCCCACGGCGAAGCCGAACAGGCTCGTCTTCGCGACCCGGTCCTCCATGTCCGCGCCGCCCGCCGAGTAGTAGACGGCGCGGGCCTCGTGCGGGATCGCGGTCGCCAGGATCCCGCCGCCCGGGCCGTTGCACAGGTTCAGGTAGATCCCGCGGCTCTTGTTGAACTCGGCCGCGCGTTCGAGCTTGCCGCGGTCGGCCCAGTCCGGCAGCCGCCGGGCCCGTTCCATGAAGTCGCGCAGGTCCGCGGGCAGCCCGGCGGGCAGTGGCTGGTCGTTGCGCTCCCAGTTCCACAGCAGCTCGTTGACCTGGGGAATGACCCCGCGCTGCATCAGTGACGCCAGCAGCGCGTCGGCTTCGGTGTCCCACACCCAGCGCGGGTCGGCACCGGCGCCCGTGCCCGCGACCGAACCGCTGGGCGCCCACGTCCACACCAGGTCGCGTGCCTGCGCCGGCGCGGCGATGCTCAGCGCGCCGAGCGCGCCCAGCGCCCCGCCGGAGAGCAACGCCTTGCGCCTGCTGATGTCCGTCATGTCCGGCAGTCCTTTCAGGAGGGACGGTTGACCACGGGGATCTCGATGCTGATCGGTTGCGCCTCGGACAGGTAGACGAGCACGACCTTGCGGATGAACTCCTCGAAGAGCCAGTAGGTCTCCTTCGCGCCGGGGAAGTGCAGGCCGAACTCCCGCGCGGCGATGAACGGCCGCCACAGCGTCCGGATCAGCGGGTCGAACACCGGTTCCCGGGGATCTCCAGCCAGCCGGCGATCTCGTCGCCGAGGGTGTAGCGCGTGAACGAGCCGAGCAGCGGCCGGGTGAGGATGGTGCCGTCGAGTTCGGCGCCGAGACCGAGCAGGATGTCCGCGAGGTTCTTGCCCTCGGGGGTCGGCGCGAGGATCGGGGTCAGCACCTGCTCGGCCTGCGAGCCGGCCTCGCGCCAGGACGCGGGGATGTACTCGTCGCGGACGCCGAGCATGTGCGCGGTCACCTGCCACGAGTGCAGGTAGGCCACGGAGTCCTGCTCCGCGATCGGCACCTGCCACTCGAGCAGCTTCTGCATGACCGTGGTGGCGAGGCTGTGCCAGGTGACCATGATGTCGGCCTGGCTGATCGGGATGTCCTCGGGCGCGGCGTCGGTCCAGTGCGGCGACTGCGGCAGCAGGTGCCGCACCGCCGCGTGCACCAGGCGGGTCTTGACGCAGGTGACGATCATCTCGCCGCCCGGGTCGTAGGCGTCGCGGGTGCCGATGTCGTAGCCGAGCTTGGCGGTCTTGGAGATGCGGTCCTTCATATTGGCGCCGCCGTAGGAGTAGTAGACCGCCCGAGCCTCCTTGGGGATGACCGTGCTCATCATGCCGCTGGCCATCGCGTACAGCACGCCGAGGTAGAGCCCGCGCCGCTCGGTGAAGGAGAACGCCTGGTCCAGCTTGGCGTGATCGGTCCACGCGGGCAGCCGCCGGGCTTCTTCGACGAAGTCGCGCAGGTCCGCGGGCAGGCCGGCCGGCAGCGGCTGGCCGTTCTTCGTCCACGTCCGCAGCAGTGCGTTCACCCTGGGCACGTCACCGGAGTCCAGCAGCGCGGCGACCACGGGGTCGGCCTCCGGGTCCCACACCCGCGCGGATCGGCGCCCGCTCCGGCGCCGGCGACCGAGCCCTGCGGGGACCACGTCCACGCGGCGCGGGCCTGGGCCGGGGACACCACGCCGAGCGCCCCCAGCGCGCCCAGTGCTCCGCCGACCATCAACGCGTTGCGCCTGTTGAGCTGCTCCATGCCCGGACTCCTCCTCGAGTCGGCTGACATCGACTGATACTGTGATACAGCACTTGGTTCCTTGTATCAAGGGGGCCGTTTTCGAACCGGGAAGGGCCCGCGTGGAACCTGTACGATCCGCCCTCATGACCTCTCCGGGCTCGGAATCGCTGCTGGAGCGCGCCTTCGTGGACGCCATGGCCGGCGCCGGGGACACCGACGAAACCACCGAGCGCGTGCTCGAGGCCGCCTACGAGCAGTTCCGCCGCGTGGGCATCCGGCGGTCCACAATGGAGGATGTCGCGAAGCGGGCCGGGGTTTCGCGGATCACCGTCTACCGCCGCTTCGCCACCAAGGACGCGCTCGTCGAGCAGGTCGTGCAGCGCGAGTTCCGCCGCTACTTCGACCAGTTCCTGCTGGACATCCGGCGCGCGGCGAGCGTGGCCGACCGGGTGGTCCTCGGTTTCGCGAGCGCGTTGCGGGCGATCCGGCACAACCCGCTGATCGGCGGGCTGATGGACGTGGAGCCGGAGGTGGTCGTCCCGTCCCTGATCGGCGACGGCGGCCGGACGATGGCGACGGTGCGGGGTTTCGTGGCGGGCCAGCTGCGCCGCGAACAGGCCGCGGGGCACGTCTCCGCCGGGGTGGACGTGGACCTGGTCGCGGAGCTGATGGTGCGGATCTCCACGTCGTTCCTGGTCACCCCGAGCCGTCTGATCGACCTCGACGACGAGGAGCAGCTGAAGGACGTCGCGCGCCGCTTCCTCGTGCCGATGCTGGACCCGCCGCGCTGAGCCGCCGGCCACGGCGGGCGCCCCGCGCGGCAGGGATCATCCTGCCTCGCGCTGGGTACCCGGATGGGGTGAGCCCACCACGGCGGACGACGGACCGGCTCGCGCCCTACCGGGCCAAGCGGGACTTTTCGGTGACCGCGGAGCCGGCCGGCGGCACGGCCGGTGAGCCGGGCCGCCGCTTCGTCGTGCAGCGTCACCGCGCCCGGCGGCTGCACTACGACTTCCGGCTGGAGGTCGACGGCGTGCTGGCCAGCTGGGCGGTGCCCAAGGGCCCGACGCTGGACCCGGGGGTGCGGCAGCTCGCGGTGTACGTCGAGGACCACCCGCTGGAGTACGCGGGCTTCGAGGGCGTCATCCCGAAGGGCCAGTACGGCGGCGGGGACGTGATCGTGTGGGACCGGGGCACCTGGCAGCCGGCCGAGGGCACCGATCCGGCGCGGGCGATCGAGGACGGCGAGCTGCACTTCGACCTGCGTGGCGAGAAGCTGGCCGGGCGGTTCGCGCTCGTCCGCACCGCGCGGCGGGGCAAGGAGCAGTGGCTGCTGATCCACAAGCACGACGAGCACGCCCGGCCCGGCTGGGACCCGGAGGAGCTGCCCCGGTCGGTCAAATCGGGCCGCACGAACGACGAGGTCGCCGCCGCGCCCGAAGCGATGTGGCGCAGCGACGTTCCGGCCGCCGAAGCCGAGGTGCCCCTGGCCCCGCGCTGGGACCCGCCGACGGCCGGCGAGCTGGCCGCGCTCGACGGGATCGGCAAGTCCGGCACCTGGAGCATCGCCGGACGGCGGCTCAAGCTCACCAACCTGGACAAGGTGCTGTTCCCGGGCACCGAAGCCGAACCGCCGGTGACGAAACGGGACCTCATCCGCTACTACGCGCGGATCGCCCCGGTCATGCTGCCCTACCTCGCCGGGCGCCCGGTGAACGCGCACCGCTACCCCGACGGCGTCGACCGGCCCGGGTTCTGGCACAAGGAGGTGCCCGGCCACGCCCCGGACTGGCTCACCCGCTGGCACAACACCGAAGCCGATCCCGGCGAGACCCAGTGCTACGCGGTGCTCGACAGCGTGCCGGCGCTGGTGTGGATGGCGAACTTCGGCGGCGTCGAGCTGCACCCGTGGACCTCGCGGCTGCCCGACGTGCACCAGCCCAGCTGGGCGCTGATCGACATCGACCCGGGCACCACCACCGGCTTCGACGACATCGTCGAACTCGCCCGGCTGTACCGCACCGCGCTGGAGCACCTGGACCTGCGGGGCACGCCCAAGGTCACCGGGCGGCGCGGCATCCAGATCTGGGTGCCCGTCGCGCCCGGCTACACCTTCGCCGGCACCCGCGCCTGGGTCGAGGCCCTGTCCCGGGTCGTCGGACGCGTCCTGCCGGACCTGGTGAGCTGGCGGTGGTACAAGAACGAGCGCGGCGGGCTGGCGCGCCTGGACTACACGCAGAACGCGATCAACAAGACCCTGGTCGCCCCGTTCAGCCCGCGCCCGGCGCCGGGAGCGCCGGTGTCGGTCCCCATCACGTGGGACGAACTCGACGATCCTGCTCTGCGCCCGGACCGCTGGACCGTCCGCACGGTGCTGGACCGCGTCGCCGAGGCCGGCGACCCGCTCGCCCCGCTCATCGGCCTGCCGCAGCACCTCCCGGCGCTCGACAGCTGACCGCCCGACCGGCGGCCCACTCGCCCTGCGGCACTGCGGGGCGCCACCCGCACCACGGCGGCGCACGCCGCAGCGCGGGGGCAGCGGCCGCGGCGAGCAGCCCGGCCGGCTCCCCGCCGCAGGTCGCCGTTCCACGGCGGACCGCCCGCCGAAACCACCGGCCATCCACGCTCACCGCACGGCGACGCGGCCATCGCGGGGCGCCGGCCACGCCACGGCGGCGCACGCCGCAGCTCGTGGCACGCCGAGCAATCCGGCCGCCGGCCGGTTCACGCCAGCGGGCGGCCCGCCGTCAGACCGCGAGCATGGTGGGCACCAGCCGCTCCAGCTCTGCCAGCGCCGCGGCCACCGCGGGACGGGCACGGCCGCCCGGACGCGTGACCGTCAGGATCTTGCGCCGGGGCTCGCCCTCGCACGCCAGCCGCACCACGGCGGCGCTCGCCGGGACCCGGGCCAGCCGGGGCACCAGCGCCACGCCCAGGCCGTGCGCCACCAGCGCGATCGTGACGTCCCAGTTCACCGCGTCGTGGGCGACGTCCGGCGTGAAGCCGGCCGCGCCGCAGGCGGACAACACGTGCGTGCGGCACGTGCACGGCGTGCTCGGCACGATCCACGGCTCGCGGGCGGCCTCCGCGAGGTCCACCCGCTCCCGAGCGGCGAGCCGGTGGCCCGCCGGGACCAGCAGGTCGAACGGATCGTCCAGCAGCGACCGCTGGTCGAACCGGGCGCGGTCGCGTGGCGGCTCGTCCGGCTTGGCCTCCACCAGGGCCAGGTCGGCGTCGCCGGTGAACAGCAGGTCGAAGCACTCCCCGGCCTCGGCCTCGCTGATCCGCGGGGTCAGCCGCGGATGCCGCGTCACCAGCGCCGCGGCGGCCGGGGCGAGCAGCGCGGTGACCGCGACCGGGAACCCCGCCAGCCGCAGCAGCCCGGCGGGTTCGTCGTCGTCGGCGCGCAGGTCGCGCTCGGCCAGCTCCCAGCGCGCCTGGATGTCGTCCGCGTGCGCCAGCAGCCGCTGCGCCGCCGGGGTGAGCCGCACCCGGCGGCCCTGTGGTTCGAGCAGGGTCACCCCGAGCTCCCGGCCCAGCTGGCGGATCTGCTGGGAGGCCGCCGACGGGGTGAAGTGCAGGGCCTCCGCGGCCGCCCGCACCGTGCCGTAGTGGTCCACGGCCCGCAGCACGTGAAGCCTCCGCAGATCGATCATGTAGCTGATTCTTCACGGTCATGTCCGGAAACGCAACCTGGACCTACCCGGTCCGGCGCCGCACGCTGGAACCAGGAGGTGTCCCGATGTTCACCGTGTGGCTGTCGTTGCTCGCCGAGACCGTGGTGGTGACCGCCGTCGCCGCCGCGCTCGCCCGCTGGTCCTCCCGGTCGCGGCCGTGAAGGCGGCCTGGGCGCTGGTCAGCCTGGTGCTGCTGACCCTCAACCTGCGTGCGGCCATCACCGGCGTCCCGCCGGTCCTGGGCGAGCTGCAGGGCGTGTTCGGGCTGAGCGGCGTCGAACTCAGCGTGCTCACCACCCTGCCGGAGCTGTGCGTGGGCCTGTTCTCCGCGCTCGCCCCCGCGCTGGCCCGCCGGATCGGCACGGAGGCGGCGATCACCGTGGCGCTGCTGGTGCTCACGACCGGGCTCGTGCTGCGCGCGGTCCCCGGCAAGGGCGCGTTGTTCGCCGGCACCGTGCTGGCCGGGGCGGGGATCGCGACGGGCAACGTGCTGGTGCCGGCGGTCATCAAACGCGTCTACCCCACCCGCGCGGGAACACTCACCGGCCTGGCGATGATGCTCATGTCCGTCAGCGGCGCCGCCGCGGCGGGCCTGGCCGTGCCGCTGGAGCAGGCCGGCGGCTGGCGGCTGGCGCTGGTCGTGTGGGCGGTGCCCGCGCTGGTCGCGGCACTGGCGTGGGGCCCGCTCGCGCGGCGCCCCGCCGCCGGGCCCCCGTCCGCCCCGGAGCACGGGGAGCTGTCGCTGCTGCGCTCGCCGCTGGCGTGGTCGGTGATGGTCTTCATGGGCATGGCGTCGCTGATGTTCTACACGCTGACCTCGTGGCTGCCCCAGATCATGCGCGAGCACGGGGTTCCGGCCGCCACCGCCGGGACGATGAACTCGGTCATCATCGTCATCGGCATCCCCTCGGGTTCGTCGTGCCGGTCGTCGCCGCCCGGATGCGCGACCAGCGGCCGCTCGTGCTCGGGGTCGCCGCGCTGATGGTGATCGGGCTCGGCGGCCTGCTGCTGGCGCCGCGCGCCGGGTGGGTGTGGACCACGATCTTCGGGATCGCCACGGGCAGCGCGTTCCCGCTCGCCCTGACGCTGCTCAACCTGCGCTCCCCCGACGCCGCGACCACCGCGCGGCTGTCCGGCATGGCCCAGTCCGGCGGGTACCTCCTCGCCGCGTCCGGGCCGCTGACGTTCGGGCTGCTGCACACCCTCACCGGCGGCTGGCACGCCTCGATCTGGTTGCTGCTCCTGCTGGTGGTGCCCGAACTCGTCTGCGGCCTGGTAGCCGCCCGGCCGGGCGTGCTGCAGGTGCATCGTGCGGCGAAAGATCCGATGTATCCTGCCCCTACGTGACAGACAGGGAGCGGGCATGCCGGAGATCGCGCTGCACACGGAGTTGACGCCGGGTTCGGAGCTGGACCACGAGGCCGTGCACCGGTCCATCCCCTCCGATGTGGTGGAACGCTGAGCGGCATGTCCGTCACCGACGACGCCATCGAGGCGATCAAGCAGATGATCGTGGACGGCGAGCTGCGCCCGGGCGACCGCCTGCCCCGCGAAGCCGACCTCGCCGACCGCCTCGGCCTGTCACGCAACTCGCTGCGCGAGGCGGTGCGCGCGCTGTCGCTCATCCACGTGCTGGACGTCCGCCGCGGCGACGGCACCTACGTGACGAGCCTGGAGCCGTCGCTGCTGATGGACGCGATGGGGTTCGTGGTGGACTTCCACCGCGACGACACGGTGCTGCAGTTCCTGGAGGCGCGGCGCGTGATCGAGCCCGCGGTGACCGAGATGGCGGCGCGGTGCATGCCGGATGCCGACCTCGAGGACCTCGCGAAGCTGCTCGACTCGCTGGGCGACCGGCCGACGGTGGACCAGCTGGTGGAAAACGACCTGGAGTTCCACCGGCGCATCGCGGGCGGTTGCGGGAATCCGGTGCTGGCCTCGCTGCTGGAGAGCCTGTCCGGCCGCACGCAGCGGGCCCGGACGTGGCGGGGCATCACGCAGGAGGGCGTGGCGGAGCGCACGCTGGCCGAGCACCGCGCGATACTGCACGCGCTGACCGCACGGCAGCCCGACGTGGCCCGCGCCGCCGCGACGGTGCACATCGCCGGCGTGGAGCAGTGGCTGCGCCAGACGCTGGTGGAGTAACCCAGCGCCGGGCGGCCCGCACTCCCGCGCCCGTCGGTGGAAGGCGGGCGACCCCGCGAGGCTAGACGGCTACTCCAGGTGGCGCCGGGCACTGCCCCGCCGATGGCGGGCAACTCGCGCGGCCAGCACAGGCGCCCACTCACCGCGGGTACCGAACCACCGCCCGCCGAAGGCGCCCAGGCGCCGACGCCCACTCACCGTGCGCACCACGACGTCCCGCCGAACGCGGGCGCCCCGCGGGGTCAGCACGGCCACTCAACGTGCGCGCCCGGCGGTGCCCACCGAAGGCGGGCGCCCGCTCCGCCCGGGGCGCCACTCACCGTGGGCACCGAACCGCCCGCCACGCGGCGACCGGCCTCGGCTCGCCCCCGCGCTCACCGGGGCCGCAGGCGCAGGTCCTGCATCCCGCCGTCCACCGCCACTCCCACACCGGCCGTGGACCTCGCCAGCGGGCTGGCCAGGTACGCCACCGCGTGGGCGACCTCCGCCGGCGACACCAGCCTGCCGTGCGGCTGCCGCGCCTCCAGCGCCGCCCGCTCGGTCTCCGGGTCCTCCGCTCGCTCCAGCAGCCGCCCGATCCACGGCGTGTCGGCGGTGCCCGGGTGCACGCAGTTGACCCGAATCCCCTCGCGCAGGTGGTCCGCGGCCATCGCCCGCGTCAGCGCCGCCACCGCGCCCTTCGACGCGCTGTACAGGGCCCGCTGCGGCAGCCCGGCCGTCGCCGCGATCGAGCCCACGTTCACGATCGCCGCGGCGCGGGACCGGCGCAGGTGCGGCAGCGCCGCGCGGCTCACCCGCACCATGCCGAGCAGGTTCACGTCCAGCACCCGCAGCCATTCCGCGTCGTCGTTGTCGGCGACCGTGCCCTGCGCCCCGACGCCGGCGTTGTTCACCACGATGTCCAGCCCGCCGAACCGCTCCACCACCGCCGAGATCGCCCGCCGCACCGATTCGTCATCGGTCACGTCGACCCGCAGACCGTCCGGGACCTCGGTCAGGTCCAGCGCCGCCACCCGCGCGCCCCGCTCCCGCAGCGCCGCCACGACCGCCGCGCCGATCCCGGACGCCCCGCCGGTGACCGCGGCGACCAGCCCGTCGAACTCGCCCATCACGCCACCTCCGCCGCGACGAACTCCTGACGCTGCCTGCCCAGGACCTCGATCTCCAGCTCCACCACGTCCCCGGGCCGCAGGTACGGGTACTTCCCGGACAACGCGACACCCTGCGGCGTGCCGGTCATGATCACGTCGCCCGGCTCCAGCGCGAGATAACGGCTCAGGTGCCACACCAGGTGCTCGACGCCGAAGATCATGTCCGCGGTCGTGGAGTCCTGGCGCGGTTCGCCGTTGACCCAGCTGCGCAGCCGCAGATCCGTGTGGTCCACCTCGTCCGCGGGCACCAGCCACGGCCCCAGCGGGCTGAACCCGGGCGCACACTTGCCCTTGCTCCACTGCCCGCCGGAGTCGGCGAGCTGGTACTGCCGCTCGGAGACGTCGTTGCCGATCACGAACCCGGCGACGTGCTCCAGGCTCCGCGACGGCGAGTCGAGGTACAGGGCGCGCTTGCCGATCACGACACCGAGTTCGACCTCCCAGTCGGTGCGTTCACTGCCGGGCGGGATCGTCACCGGGTCGTCCGGCCCGGCCAGCGTGTTGGGCGTCTTGAGGAACATGATCGGCACGTCCGGCGGGGCCGAGCCCGACTCGGCGGCGTGCTCGGCGTAGTTCATGCCGATGCAGATGATCGCGCCGGGCCGCGCGACCGGCGAGCCGACCCGCCGCGACGACGCGTCCGGCAGCTCCGGCAGCTCACCGGCCTCCAGCGCGGCCCGCACCGCCGCGATCCCTCCCCCGGCGAGGAACCCGCCGTCGAGATCGGGGGTCAGCCCGGTCAGGTCGTAGGTCGTGCCGCCGGCGACGACGGCGGGACGTTCCTGGTTGACGGGACCGAGGCGGACGAGGTGCACGGTTCACTTCCTCACGATATTGGTCGGGTCTCTCGCGTGATCTCGTCGAAATCCTAGGCGAACTTTCCCCTCGCCCGCGAGCCTTGACGCCGCAGACATCGGATCTCTATCGTCGGCGTCGTCACCGAGGCGTACAAGGGAGTGGGTCCGTGGCACGCATCGTCGCCCTGCACACGCACGACGTCCGGTTCCCGACGTCGCAGACGCTCGACGGTTCCGACGCGATGAACCCGGACCCCGACTACTCGGCCGCCTACCTGCGCCTGGTCACCGACGCCGGGGACGGGCTGGAGGGCCACGGGTTCGTCTTCACCATCGGCCGCGGCAACGACGTCCAGGTCGCCGCGCTCCGCGCGCTCGAACCGCACCTGCTGGGCCGCGACGTGGACGCCACGCTCGCCGGCCTCGGCGGGCTGTGGCGCGAGCTGGTGCACGATTCGCAGCTGCGCTGGCTCGGCCCCGAGAAGGGGATCATGCACATGGCCATCGGCGCGGCCGTCAACGCGCTGTGGGACCTGCGCGCCAAACGCGAAGGCAAACCGTTGTGGCAGCTGCTGTCCTCGCTCAGCCCGGAGGAGATCGTCGACCTCGTCGACTTCCGGTACCTGACCGACGCGCTGACCCGCGAGGAGGCGCTGGACATCCTCCGCGCCGCCCAGCCCGGCCGTGCCGAACGGGAGGCGCGGCTGCTGAGCGAGGGCTACCCCGCCTACACCACCACCCCCGGCTGGCTGGGCTACGACGACGACAAGCTCGCCCGGCTGTGCCGGGAGGCGGTCGCGGACGGGTTCGGCCAGATCAAGCTCAAGGTGGGCGCCGACCTCGACGACGACGTGCGCCGCCTGCGGATCGCGCGTGAGGTGTGCGGCCCGGACGTGCGGATCGCGGTGGACGCCAACCAGCGCTGGGACGTCGCCGACGCGATCGCCTGGGTGGAGCGGCTGCGCCCGTTCGACCTCGCCTGGATCGAGGAACCCACCAGCCCGGACGACATCCTCGGCCACGCCGCGATCGCCGAGGCCGTCGCGCCCATCCCGGTCGCCACCGGCGAGCACGGCGCCAACCGCGTGCTGTTCAAACAGCTCCTGCAGGCCAAGGCGCTGTCGGTGCTGCAACTGGACGCCACCCGGGTGGCCGGGGTCAACGAGAACATCGCGATCCTGCTGCTGGCCGCCAAGTTCGGCGTCCGGGTGTGCCCGCACGCCGGCGGCGTCGGCCTGTGCGAGGCGGTGCAGCACCTGGCGATGTTCGACTACGTCGCGGTGTCCGGGACCATGCAGGACCGGATGATCGAGTTCGTCGACCACCTGCACGAGCACTTCGTCACCCCGGTGGACGTCCACAGTGGACGCTACTTCGCGCCGAAGGCGCCGGGCGCGGGCACCGAGATGCACGCGGCCTCCCTCCAGGAGTACGCCCATGGCTAGCCTGCCCGGCCCGTTCGCGCTCGGCGCCGCGAACCTGGGCAACCTGTACGCGCCGATGAGCGACGAGCAGGCCCACGCCGTGCTGGAGGCCGCGTGGGACTCCGGCATCCGCTACTTCGACACCGCCCCGCACTACGGCCTCGGCCTGTCCGAGCGCCGCCTCGGCGCGTTCCTGGCGGGCAAGCCGCGCGCAGAGTTCGTGGTGTCCACCAAGGCCGGGCGGCTCCTGGTGCCCGACCCGGCCGGCGCGGGCCGCCTGGACGAGGCGAACCAGTTCGCCGTGCCCGCCGACCACCGCCGGGTGTGGGACTTTTCCGCCGACGGGGTGCGGCGCAGCCTCGACGACTCGCTGACCCGGCTCGGCCTGGATTCCGTCGACGTCGTCTACCTGCACGACCCCGAGGAGTACGACCTCGACCCCGCCCTGGCCTCGGGGCTGCCCGCGCTCGCCGGGCTGCGCGACGAGGGCGTGGTGCGGGCGGTCGGCGTCGGCTCCAAATCGGTCGCCGCGCTCGCCGCCGCCGCGCGCTCCGGCATCGCCGACCTGCTGATGGTCGCCGGCCGGTTCACCCTGCTCGACCAGTCCGCGCTGGACGAGGTGCTGCCCGAGTGCCGCGCCCGCTCGATCGGCGTGGCGGCCGCGAGCGTGTTCAACTCCGGACTGCTCGCCACACCCGAGCCGGCCGGCCGCTACGACTACGCCGCCGCTCCCCCGGACGTCCTGGTCACCGCGCGCGAGATCGCCGCCGTGTGCGCCGAATTCGGCGTCGACCTGCCCACCGCCGCGCTGCACTTCCCGCTGCGGGACCCGGCGGTGCGCGCGGTGGTGGCCGGCGCGGCCACCCCGGAGGAGGTGCGGCAGAACGCCCGGCGGCTGGCGGCCACCGTGCCCGCCGAGCTCTGGACGACGCTGCGGGACAAGGGGCTGATCCGGGCATGACCGGGCACGTCGTGGACACCCACCTGCACCTGTGGGACCTCACGGTGAGCGAGTACGCGTGGCTGCCGCCCGGCAGCCCGCTGCACACCACCTTCACCGCGGAACAGGCCCGGCGGGAACTGGACGCCGCCGGGATCGCCACGGCCGTGCTGGTGCAGGCCGAGGACTCCGAGACCGACACCGAGTTCATGCTCGCCCAGGCCGGCCGGCACGACTGGATCGCCGGGGTGGTCGGCTGGGTCCGCCTCGACGACCCGGACACCGCGCGCCGCCAGCTCGACCGGTGGCAGCGGCACCCGGCCTTCCGCGGGGTGCGGCACCTGGTGCACGACGACCCGCGCGCGGACTTCCTCGACCTGCCCGCGGTCCGCCGCTCGCTGGCCGTGCTCGCCGAGCGCGGACTGCCGTTCGACGTCCCCGACGCCTGGCCCCGGCACCTCGGCCAGGTCGCCGACCTGGCGGCGGCCCTGCCGGAGCTGACGATCGTGGTCGACCACCTCGGCAAACCGCCCGCGGACCCGGAAGAGTTCCGCGCCTGGCTGTCCACGCTGCGGGCGGTGGCCGCGCACCCCGGCACGGTCGCGAAGATCTCCGGACTGCAGCGGCCCGGCGAGCCGCTGACCGCCGACGCCGCGCGGCCGGCGGTGGAGGCGGCGTTCGAGGTGTTCGGCGCGGGCCGGCTGATGTACGGCGGGGACTGGCCGATGACCGTCCCCAGTGGAGGGTACGGCCGGACCTGGGACGCGGTGTCGGCACTGATCGGTGAGCTGCCGGCCAGCGAACGGTCGCTCGTGTTGTCCGGCACCGCGAGCGCGATCTACGGTGTGGCGGAGCGGGTGCGATGAGCGGGGTCGCGACGATGACGGAACCGTTGCTCGAAGTCGAGGGCGTGGACAAGAGCTTCCCCGGCGTGCGCGCGCTGCACGACATGCGGCTGGAGCTGCGGTCCGGCGAGGTGCTCGCGCTGGTCGGCGAGAACGGCGCGGGCAAGTCCACGCTGATGAAGCTGCTGTCCGGCATCCACAGCGCCGACGCGGGCCAGTTCCGGCTGGGCGGCGAGCCCTACCGGCCCGCCGGCCCGCGGCACGCCCTGGAGCTGGGCATCAGCATCATCCACCAGGAGTTCAACCTGGTGCCGCACCTGACGGTCGCGCAGAACGTCTTCATCGGCCGGGAACCCCGCCGCGGGCGGCTGCTGCTCGACGAGCGCAAGCTCAACGCCGACACCGCCGACCTGCTCGACCGGCTGCACCTGCGCCTGGACCCGCGGGCCGTGGTGGGCGAGCTGACCGTGGCCAACCAGCAGATGGTGGAGATCGCCAAGGCGCTGTCCTACGACCCGCGTGTGCTGATCATGGACGAGCCGACCGCCGCGCTCAACGACGCCGAGGTGGCGACGCTGCACGAGCTGATCCGCCGGTTCGTGCGGCCGGGCACCGGCGTCATCTACATCTCCCACCGGATGGAGGAGATCAAGCGCATCGCCGACCGGGTCACCGTGATCCGCGACGGCGAGTACATCGACACGCTCGACATGGCGACGGCCGCCACCCCGGACATCATCGCCCTGATGGTGGGCCGGGCCATCGACACCGAGGCCCGCCCGGAGGGGGTGCGCTCCGACCGGGAGGTCGTGCTGCGCGTCGAGGGCCTGCGCACCCGGGACCTGCTCAAGGACGTGTCGTTCGACCTGCGGCACGGCGAGATCCTCGGCTTCGCCGGCCTGATGGGCGCCGGCCGGACCGAGGTCGCGCGGGCGCTGGTCGGCGCGGACAAGGCCGAGGCCGGCACCGTCACCCTGCACGGCAGGCCGGTCCGCATCGGCACCCCGGCCGACGCCGCGAAACTGGGCATCGGCTACCTGTCGGAGGACCGGAAGCGGTTCGGCCTGCTGCTGGACCAGGACGTCAAGGCCAACATCGCGTTGTCGGCGCTGCGGGACCAGTTCACCAGGGCCGGGTTCGTGCGCGACGGCGCGCTGCGGGCGAAGGCCGGACGCTACGTCGGCGCGCTGCGCATCAAGACGCCCTCGCTCGACCAGACGACGAAGAACCTCTCCGGCGGCAACCAGCAGAAGGTCGTCATCGCCAAGTGGCTGGCCAAGGACTGCGAGGTCCTCATCTTCGACGAGCCGACGCGCGGCATCGACGTCGGCGCGAAGGAGGAGATCTACCAGCTGCTGCGCGAGCTGACCGGGCAGGGCAAGTCGATCATCATGATCTCCTCGGAACTCCCGGAGATCCTGCGCATGTCCCACCGCGTGGTGGTGATGAGCGAGGGCCGCGTGACCCGCGTGCTCGACGCCGCCGAGGCGACCCAGGAGAACATCATGCACTACGCGACCCTGCGGCCGGACGAGAATCCCGCCGACGCCGCCGAACTCGGTCTCGCCCCCGAAGGGAAGGCAGGTCAGTCATGACCACGGTGAAAGCTCCCCCGGCGGAGCCGCAGCGCACCGGCGGGGTGGCCGGCGCGATCAAGAGCAGGCTGCAGCAGCTGCTGGCCTTCGCCAGCCTCATCGTGATCTACGCGTTCTTCTCGATCGTCAGCCCGTTCTTCTTCTCCTACGGCAACTTCATCGCCATCCTGTTCTCCACGGTGGTGATCGGGACGCTCGCGATCGGCACCACGTTCGTGATCATCACCGGCGGCATCGACCTGTCGATCGGCACCGGCATGGCGTTGTGCGCGGTGATGTCCGGGGTGTTCATCGTGAACTCCGGCCTGCCGCCGGCGGTCGGGGTGCCGCTGGCGATCCTGTTCGGCGGGCTGATGGGGCTGGTCAACGGCATCAACGTGGCGCTGCTGAAGATCCCGCCGTTCATCGCGACGCTGGCGATGATGCTGGTCGCCGAGGGGCTGGCGCTGGTGCTGTCGAACAGCACCCCGATCTACTTCAGCGACTCGCCCGGCTACATCGACATCTCCGCGGGCAACCTGATCCCGAACGTGCCCAACGCGGTGCTCATCCTGGCCGCGATCGCGATCATCGCGGGCGTGCTGCTGACCAAGACGGTGCTCGGCCGCTACACGTACTCGATCGGCAGCAACGAGGAAGCGACCGCGCTGTCCGGCATCGACGTGCGCCGGTGGAAGGTCGGGATCTACGCGTTCGCCGGGCTGTTCACCGGCCTGGCCGGGGTGATGATCTCGGCGCGGCTGGGGTCGGCGCAGCCGGCCACCGGCATGGGGTACGAGCTGCAGGCGATCGCCGCCGTGGTGATCGGCGGGACGTCGCTGTCCGGCGGCAAGGGCTCCATCATCGGCACCCTGATCGGCGCGCTGATCATCTCGGTGCTGAACAACGGGCTGCAGATCATGTCGATCCCGCAGGAGTGGCAGAACGTCATCCTCGGGTGCGTGATCCTGGTGGCCGTCTACACCGACCGGATCCGGAAACGGGAAGCCTGAGAGAACGAAGGAGTTCTTGATGAGGACGCAGAAGATCGTCGCCGCGGTCGCCGGCGCCGTGCTGGCGCTGACGATGACCGCGTGCGGCCAGGACGGCGGCACCGCGGGCGGCGGGAACGGGCCGCTCATCGCCATCGTGTCGAAGGGCTTCCAGCACCAGTTCTGGCAGGCCGTGAAGAAGGGCGCCGAGGACCAGGCCGCCGCGAAGGGCGCCCGTACGACCTTCGTCGGCCCGGCGACCGAGAAGGACGTCGAGCAGCAGGTCAACATGCTCACCAACGAGCTGGCGAAATCGCCACGGGCGCTCGGGTTCGCCGCGCTGGACTCGCGCGCGGCCGCTCCCCTGCTGCAGCAGGCGAAGGCGCAGAACGTCCCGGTCGTGGCGTTCGACTCCGGTGTGGACAGTGACATCCCGGTGACGACCGTGGCCACGGACAACAAGGCCGCGGCGGCGGAGGCGGCCAAGCACCTGGCCGAGCAGATCGGCGGGCAGGGCAAGGTCGCGCTGGTGGTGCACGACCAGACGAGCCTGTCGGGCAAGGACCGGCGGGACGGGTTCCTGGACTGGATGGCGAAGAACGCGCCCGGCATCACGGTGCTGGCGCCCCAGTACGGCGGGGGTGACCAGCTGGAGTCGGCCAACATCACCAAGTCGATCATCGCGGCGAACCCGGACCTGAAGGGGATCTACGCCTCCAACGAGGGCTCGGCGATCGGGGTGATCAAGGGCGTGCAGGAGAGCGGGAAGCAGGGCCTGACGATCGTCGGGTTCGACTCCGGCAAGGCCCAGATCGACGCGATCAACAGCGGCCTGATGGCCGGCGCCGTGACGCAGGACCCGGTGGACATGGGACGGCAGCTGGTGGACGCCGCGCTGAAGGCCATCAACGGCGAACAACTGCCGAAGCGGATCGACACGGCGTACTACTGGTACGACAAGAGCAACATCAACGACCCGAAGATCCAGGCGGCGCTGTACCAGTGACCGCCGGGTGAGGGCCGTGGACGGTCGACGGGGCCGTCCACGGCCGGCGTGCCGTGGCCCAGCACCGCGGTGCTGGGCCACGGGTCGAGCAGCCTCGCGCATCGCCGTCACGGCGGGCTCGGAGTGGGCGTCAGCGCGGCACCGCGGCCATCGCCTCGACCTCCACCAGGATGTCCGGCCGGGCCAGCGCGGCCGCCACGATCAGCGACTGCGCCGGCCAGTCGCCGTCCGGGTACCAGCGGGTGAAGGTCCGCTTCACCACCGAGCGGAAGCCGGGCAGGTGCTCGGCGCCGGCCACCATGCTGAACACCTTCACCACGTGCCCCGGCTGCGCGCCCGCCGCCGCCAGGAGCCGCTCCAGGTTGGCGAACACCGCCTCGGTCTGGGCCTCGGCGTCGGCACCCGCGAGCGAGCCATCGGGCAGCGCGCCGACCTGGCCGGAGATCACCACCAGCTCGTGCCCGGACGGCACCTGGGCCAGGTGGCTGTACATCCCGATGGGGGCGGCGACGGTGTCCGGGTTCCAGCGCCGGATCATGCGTTCTCCTCAGTTCGTTCGATGGATACGGGTGGTGCGGCGAGCAGCCGCCGCAGCGTCGCGGTGTCGGCCTCGCGCACCGGGGTGTAGACGACCAGGTGCAGGCCGGGGTGGTCCTGAGGCGTGAGCTGGTGGTGTTCCAGCAGCAGCTCCCCCGCCACCGGGTGCCGGAACAGGCGCTCGCGGGAGGCGAACCGCTCGACGCCCAGGCTCTCCCAGCCCGCCCGGAAGTGATCGCTGGCCGCCAGCAGCCGGTCGATCAGGTAACCGAACTCCCCCAGCCGGGGACCGGCCTCGGCCCGGAACTCGGCCAGGAACCGGCGGCTGGTGACCTCCCAGTCCGGCAGCAGCTGCCGCACGTACGGGTCGGTGAACACCAGCCACAGCAGGTTGCGGTCCTGCGCCGGGACGGTCGCGACGTTCGGGTAGAGCGCCGCGTAGGCGGCGTTCCAGCCGGTGATCTGCCAGTCCGGCGCCACCGCGTAGGCGGGCGACTGCGCGAGCGCGTCGAGCAGCCGCTGCACGTGCCGCGGCGCGGCTTCGGGCACCGGCGCGGCGGGCGGCGGTGGCGCCGTGTATCCGGCGAGGGAAACCACGTAGGCGTGCTCGGCGCCGCTCAGCCGCAGCGTGCGCGCGATCGCGTCGAGGACCTCGCGCGAGGGGTTGATGTCGCGGCCCTGCTCCAGCCAGGTGTACCAGGTGACGCTGACACCCGACAGGAACGCGACCTCCTCGCGGCGCAGCCCGGTGGTCCGGCCGCGGCCCACCGGGGGCAGGTCGAGCTCGGCCCGCACGAGCCGGGTCCGCCGGTTGCGCAGGAACTCCCCGAGGGCACGCATGGTCACCCCGCAACACTAGTAGTGCCGCTACTGGTGTTCGCAGCGTCTTCGCTTCCCCGCACGCGGCGGGCATCGTGAGCGCATGCCCGAACTGCGATCACGCACTGTCACCCACGGACGCAACATGGCCGGTGCCCGCGCGCTGCTGCGCGCCGCGGGTGTGGCCCGCGAGGACTTCGGCAAGCCGATCGTGGCCGTCGCCAACAGCTTCACCGAGTTCGTGCCCGGCCACGTCCACCTCCAGCCGGTCGGCCGGATCGTGTCCGAGGCGATCCGCGCGGCCGGCGGCATCCCGCGCGAGTTCAACACGATCGCCGTCGACGACGGCATCGCCATGGGCCACGAGGGGATGCTGTACTCGCTGCCCTCCCGCGACCTGATCGCCGACTCCGTCGAGTACATGGTGCAGGCCCACCGCGCCGACGCCCTGGTGTGCATCTCCAACTGCGACAAGATCACCCCCGGCATGCTGATGGCCGCGCTGCGCCTGAACATCCCCACCGTGTTCGTCTCCGGCGGCCCGATGGAGGGCGGCACCGCGGTCCTCGTCGACGGCACGGTCCGCACCAAGCTGCACCTGGTCTCGGCGATGTCCGACGCCGCCGCCGACACCGTGTCCGACGCCGACATCGCCCGCATCGAGGAAGCCGCCTGCC
Organism: Amycolatopsis thermalba; assembly: GCF_023376025.1. Taxonomy (NCBI): domain Bacteria; kingdom Bacillati; phylum Actinomycetota; class Actinomycetes; order Pseudonocardiales; family Pseudonocardiaceae; genus Amycolatopsis; species Amycolatopsis thermalba. The sequence continues at coordinate 3,807,654 of NZ_CP091196.1, read as the reverse complement.
CGACCTGCGGATCCTGTTCGGGCATGTTCACCGCCAACTCGATGAACTGCCTCACCGAGGCCCTCGGACTCGCCCTGCCCGGCAACGGCTCGGTGCTGGCCACCCACACCGCGCGCCGCGCCCTCTACGAGCAGGCCGGGCGCACCGTCGTGGACCTGGCGCGCCGCTTCTACGACACCGGCGACGAGAGCGTGCTGCCCCGGGCCATCGCCTCGCGGGCCGCCTTCGACAACGCGATGGCGCTCGACCTGGCGATGGGCGGATCCACCAACACCGTCCTGCACCTGCTCGCCGCCGCGCACGAGGCCGGTCTGGACTACACGCTGGCCGACATCGAGCAGCGGTCCCGCGAGGTGCCGTGCCTGTGCAAGGTCGCCCCCAACGGCAACTACCTGATGGAGGACGTGCACCGGGCCGGCGGCATCCCGGCGCTCCTCGGGGAACTGCACCGCGCCGGGCACCTGCACGAGAACGTGCACAGCGTGCACGCCGGCTCGCTCGCCGAATGGCTCAAGACCTGGGACGTCCGCGGCGGCTCGCCCTCCCCGGAGGCGGTCGAGCTGTTCCACGCCGCACCCGGCTGCCGCCGCACCACCGAAGCGTTCTCGCAATCCGAACGGTGGCACGACCTGGATCTGGACGCCGCGGGCGGCTGCATCCGCGACGCCGCCCACGCCTACTCCGACGACGGCGGGCTGGCCGTGCTGCGCGGCAGCCTCGCCGAGGACGGCTGCGTGGTCAAGACCGCCGGGGTGGACCCGTCGGTGCTGGCCTTCGCCGGGCCGGCCGTGGTGACCGAATCGCAGGAGGAAGCCGCCGAGGCGATCCTGGCCGGGCGCGTGCGGCCCGGCGATGTCGTGGTGGTGCGGTACGAGGGCCCGCGCGGCGGCCCCGGCATGCAGGAAATGCTCAACCCCACCTCGTACCTGAAGGGACGCGGCCTCGGCACGGTCTGCGCGCTGGTCACCGACGGCCGGTTCTCCGGCGGCAGCTCGGGCCTGTCGATCGGGCACGTCTCCCCGGAGGCCGCCGCGGGCGGGACGATCGCCCTGGTCGAGGACGGCGACCGGATCGTCATCGACATCCCCGGCCGCACGCTGCACCTCGACGTGCCCGCCGAGGTGCTGGCGCAACGCCGGGCCCAGGCGACCTTCCGGCCCCGGAACCGGGAGCGCACGGTGTCCACCGCGCTGCGCGCCTACGCGGCGATGGCCCTGTCAGCGGACAAGGGCGCGGTGCGCGAGGTGCCGGAGGCCCCGTGAGGTCCGGACCGGGGCACCGGCAGCAACGGGACGAGCCCGGCCGGTCCACTGTGGACCGGCCGGGCTCGCCGCTGGGGTTGGGGGATCAGGACAGGTCGAACCGGTCCAGTTCCATGACCTTCGTCCAGGCCGCGACGAAGTCGTTGACGAACTTCTCCCGCGCGTCGTCGCTGGCGTAGACCTCCGCGAGGGCCCGCAGCTGCGAGTTGGAGCCGAAGATGAGGTCGACCGGGGTGGCCGTCCACTTCAGCTCGCCGGTCGCCACGTCGCGGATCTCGTAGACGTTCTCCTCCGACTCCGACGCCTTCCACTGGGTGCCCGGCGCGAGCAGGTTGGCGAAGAAGTCGTTGGTGAGCACACCCGGCTTGTCGGTGAGGACACCGTGCTGGACGCCGCCGTGATTGGCGCCCAGCGACCGCAGACCGCCGACCAGGACGGTCATCTCCGGCGCGGTCAGGTCCAGCATGTAGGCGCGGTCGACCAGCAGCACCTCCGGCTGGAGCTTCTCACCGGCCCGCAGGTAGTTGCGGAACCCGTCGGCGCGCGGCTCGAGCACCTTGAACGACTCGACGTCGGTCTGCTCCTGGCTGGCGTCGGTGCGGCCCGGGTGGAACGGCACGGTCACCTCGACGCCCGCGTCGCGCGCGGCCTTCTCCACCGCGGCCGAACCGGCCAGCACGATCAGGTCGGCCAGCGAGATCTTCGCGCCGCCGGCCTCGTTGAACTCGCGCTGGATGGCCTCCAGCTTCTCCAGCACCGCCGCGAGCTGCTCGGGCTGGTTGACCTCCCAGTTGCGCTGCGGCTCCAGCCGGATCCGGGCGCCGTTGGCGCCACCGCGCTTGTCGGTGGACCGGAAGCTCGCCGCCGACGCCCACGCGGTGCTGACCAGCTGGGCGGTGGTGAGACCGGACTCCACCACCTTCGCCTTGAGGGCGGCGATGTCGGCCTCGCCGACCAGCTCGTGGTCCACGGCCGGCACCGGGTCCTGCCACAGCTGCGGCTCGGCGACCCACGGGCCCAGGTAGCGGGTGACCGGGCCCATGTCACGGTGCAGCAGCTTGTACCAGGCCTTGGCGAACGCCAGCGCGAACTCGTCCGGGTTCTCCAGGAACCGGCGCGAGATCTTGCCGTAGACCGGGTCGAAGCGCAGCGCCAGGTCCGTGGTGAGCATGGTCGGCTTGTACTTCTTGTTCGGGTCGTACGGGTCCGGGATGATCTCCGGCGCGTCCTTGGCGACGTACTGCTTGGCGCCGCCGGGGCTGGTGGTCAGCTCCCACTCGTAGCCGAACAGGATCTCGAAGAAGCGGTTGCTCCACTCGGTCGGCTTGTCGGTCCAGGTGACCTCGAGGCCGCTGGTGATCGTGTCCGGGCCCTTGCCGCTGCCGTGGGTGCTCAGCCAGCCCAGGCCCTGCGCCTCCAGCGGGGCGGCCTCCGGCTCGGGGCCCACGTGGTCGTCGGCGATGCCGGCGCCGTGGGTCTTGCCGAAGGTGTGGCCACCGGCGATCAGCGCGACGGTCTCCTCGTCGTTCATCGCCATGCGGCCGAAGGTCTCGCGGATGAAGTGCGCCGCGGCCATGAAGTCCGCGCTGCCGCGGGGACCCTCCGGGTTGACGTAGATCAGGCCCATCTCGGTGGCGCCGAGCTCGGGCACCATCTCGGTGTCGCCGGCGTAGCGCTCGTCGCCCAGCCAGTCGTCCTCCGGGCCCCAGAAGATCTCCTCGGGCTCCCAGACGTCCTCGCGGCCGAAGCCGAAGCCGAAGGTCTTGAAGCCCATCGACTCCAGGGCCACGTTGCCGGCGAACACGAGCAGGTCGGCCCACGAGATCTTCTGGCCGTACTTCTGCTTGACCGGCCACAGCAGGCGGCGCGCCTTGTCCAGGTTGGCGTTGTCCGGCCAGCTGTTGAGCGGGGCGAAGCGCTGCGCGCCGTCACCGGCGCCGCCGCGGCCGTCGTGGATGCGGTAGGTGCCCGCGGAGTGCCAGCTCATGCGGATCATCAGGCCGCCGTAGTGGCCGAAGTCGGCGGGCCACCAGTCCTGCGAGGTGGTCAGCACCTGCTCGATGTCGCGCTTGAGCGCCTCGACGTCGAGCTTGGCGAACTCCTTGGCGTAGTCGAAGTCCTTGCCCAGCGGGTTGCTCTTGGAGTCGTGCGCGTGCAGCACCGACAGGTCGAGCTGGTTGGGCCACCAGTCGCGGTTGGTGCGCGGGCGGCCGCTCGACTTCGGCGTCGGCGAGTCGATGGCCGGGTTCTCGCTCTCGCTGCCGTGCGAGGTCACCGAATCGTGCGCGACCGGGCACCCGGCCGCCGCCTTCTTGTCCACCCCCTGCGCGCTGGAGGGGGTGTTGTCCTGGGTGTCGCTCATCTACTTGCCTTCCGAGCTGGCGGTTTCGTGGGGAACTGCGGCGGCCGAGCAGTCGGGGCAGACGCCCCAAAAGACGACCTCCGCCTGGTCGATCACGAAGCCGTGATCGTCCGAGGCGGTGAGACACGGGGCGTGGCCGACGGTGCAGTCGACGTCGGCGATCGCACCGCAGGAGCGGCAGACGACGTGGTGGTGGTTGTCGCCCACCCGGGACTCGTAGCGGGCGTTCGCGCCGGCCGGCTGGATGCGGCGCACCAGCCCGGCCTCGGTGAGGGCCCGCAGCACGTCGTAGACGGCCTGATGGGACACCGTCGGGTGGTCGGCGCGCACCAGCTCGATCACCGTTTCGGTGTCGACGTGCGGGTGGTCGTGCAGCGCGGCCAGCACCGCCAGGCGGGGCCGGGTCACACGCAACGAGACCGCCCGCAGCTGCGCCTCGAAGTCCGACGTCACGCGGCAGACCCTAGAGCACTAGTCTGGAACAAATCAAGTTAGGGGTCAGGGCGTGTCCGGGGCGGGCGCCACTCAATCCGCGGGTTTCACCAGCACGGCCCGCGTGTAGAGCAGCTGGAAGCCGCGGCGCTGGGCGTTCTGCTGCGACTTCGAGGCGGGTTGCGTGGTGATGACGGCGAGGTCGCAGCCTGCGGTCACGGCGTCGGCGAGCCGGGCGGACAGCAGCGCGGTCTGGACGCCGCGGCGCCGGTGGCCGGGCAGGGTCGCCGCGCCGGTGAACTGCGCGAGCCCGTCGGTGACGCACATGCTGCCCGCACCGGCGACGACTCCGTCGCACAGCGCCAGGTAGCGCCGCACGCCGTCCCCGGCGAGGTCGCGCAGGGCGCGCGCGAGGACCTCGCGGGGGAACTCCTGGTCGGGCGGCGGCCCGTCGGTCTCGGGCTGGGTGAAGGCGTCCACGGCGGTGTCCAGCCAGGTGCCGAACTCCCCGGCACCGACCGGCCGGATCTCGACCCCCGGCGGTGTCACCCGGTCCGGCTCCTCCCGCAGGCTGCGGCCCAGCACGTTCTCGAAGGACTCCAGCCGGTACCCGCGCCCGGACAGCGTCGCGGCGATCGCGGGGTCGGCCACGTGCGCGAGTTCGGCCTGCACCGGGGAGCCCACCGCGGCGAAGGCCTGTTCGGTTTCGTCGAGCACGTCCGGGGCCGGCACGCCGCCGAATCCGAGGCCGGCGATCTTGTTCAGCGGCGACCCGGCTTCGGCGAAGGTCGCCACTCCCCCGGCGACGGGCCGCACGAAGGCGGCCGAGCCGGGCCTGCCCCGCGCGACACCGGTGGCCTCGGCCATCCGTCGTGCTTCGGCTCGTTCGATTCGTCCGGCCAGCGGGAGGTCGCAGAAGAGGGCGTTCACGGGCCGGACTGTAGCGGCCCGGCCGCGGGAGCTCCTCCCGAATATCGCGCGGGCCGGGAAACCTCACGCGGCGGCGGTGGCGGACACCCGCGCGACGAACTCGGCGTTGGACCTCGTCGTGCGCAGCTGCTCCAGGAACTGTTCGGTCGCGCGCCGCGGGTCCTGGCCCGCCAGCGCGCGGCGGACCTCCGTCATCACGGTCAGTTCCGCCGGCGACAGCAGGAGCTCGTCGCGGCGGGTGCCGGAGGCGAACAGGTCGATGGCCGGGTACACGCGGTGGTCGGCGAGGGTGCGGTCGAGGCGCAGCTCGGCGTTGCCGGTGCTCTTGAGTTCCTCGAAGAACACGGTGTCGGCCAGGGAACCGGTGCCGACGAGCGCCGTGGCGATGATCGTGAGCGAGCCCCCGTCCTCGATGTTGCGCGCGGCGCCGAGGATCTTCTTCATCGGGTGCAGGGCGCCCGCGTCGACACCGCCGGACAGGGTGCGGCTGGACGCCCGGGCGGCGAGGTTGTACGCGCGGCCCAGCCGGGTCAGCGAGTCGAGCAGCAGGACGACGTCACGTCCGGTCTCGACCAGGCGTTTCGCGCGTTCGAGGGCGAGTTCGGCGACGGCGGTGTGCTCGGCAGGCGCGCGGTCGAACGTGGAGGCGATGACCTCACCGCGGACCGAGCGGCTCAGGTCGGTGACCTCCTCCGGCCGCTCGTCGGCGAGCAGCACCATGAGGTGCGCGTCCGGGTGGTTGGTGGCGACGGCGTGCGCGATCGCTTGCAGGACGGCGGTTTTGCCGGTACGCGGCGGCGCGACGACGAGCGCGCGCTGCCCCGTGCCGATCGGCGCGGCCAGGTCGAGCACGCGGGTGGTGAGCTGGTGGCGGGCGGTCTCCAGCACGAGCCGCCGGTCCGGGTGCACCGGGGTGAGCCGGTCGAACTCGGGACGGCGGCCGCCGGGATCGGCGCCGTTGACCGACACCAGTTCCTGGCCGTCCAGGACGATTTCGTCGCCGCGCCGCAGACCGTGCGCCCGGACGAGTCCTAAGGGGACAGTGGGGCCACCGCGGCCGTAGCCGAGAGTGGCGGTTTTGCCGGAGATGTCGAGAATGCCGTGACAGGACATGGTGGTACTCCAAAAAAGGGAAGGCGGCGTGGATCGCCGGAAGGGAGAAACCCGGAACGGTGTCACCGGGTGAGGTGGAGAAGAGAGACGATCTCGCGGGCGGCTGAGCCGGCATCCGGGAAGATCCCTCGCACCATAACCCGTCCGGCACTCGGTCCGCAAGCGGCGTCCGAAATGGTTTCCCGCCGTCGCGGGCGGCTGGTTAGGCTGCGGGCGGAACCGGGCCAGTGGAGGAAGTGGTGGAGGAGCGCGCGTGGCGGCCGCGCTGGTGGGTCTTCGCGGTGTTCGCGATGGTGGCCGCGGTGCACCTGGCCGGTGGCTGGGATTCGACGTCCGCGGTGGGGCTTTCGGTGGGGTTCGCCGGCACGCTGGTGCTGGCGTTCGTGCGGCGGTTGCCGTCCTGGGCCACCGGCGAGGAGGCGTTGCGCGCGCCGGTGCGGGCGAGCCGCACCCGGCTGATCGTCGCGCTGCCGCTCGCGTTACTGGGCGTGGTGGCCGTCCTCATCGGACTGATCGACCACCCGCCGCACGGGATGGATGTGCTCTACGTGGGTTTCGTGGCCGTCCTCGCGGTGGGCTTGGTGGTGGTGCTCGCGCTGCGCCCGGCTTCCGGCCCCCTCTCCCGGTCGGGCCAGGATAGGCGGCTGCGGCTGTGCACGGCCGTCCTCGGGGCCGCCGTCGGCACGGGGGTGGCGCTGGAGGTCGCGGTGCTGGTCACCGTGGGCGGCGCGCTGCCGTGGGTGGTGCTCGCTCCGGTCCTCCTCGTCGTCGGGGTGACCGCGGTGCGGCGCCGGCGGAACGCGAAAGCCGTGCGGCTGCTCGCGGCCGGGGCGTGGACCGGGATCACCGCGGCCACGCTGCCGGAGGAGATCGACGGCTCTTCGGTGTCCGGATGGGCGGTGTTCCCGGACGGGCTCCGCGCCCGGTTCGGGATCACCGGCTGCCCACCGGACGTCCTCGCCGGCCTCCTCGATCGGCGCCGCCTGTGGATCGCGGGCGAACCACGTGACGGCGAGGTCGCGGTGGGCCTCCCCGACGGCGACGCCTTCGCCGTCGCGTGGTTCGCCGTGAAAGACCGCGACCACCGGCGCTGGGCGCGCCGGGCGTCCCGGGAGGACAATGGTTCCGACGGGAAGCGGGTGGGGTGATGCGACGACGGCTCATCCGGTGCCTGGCCGGGCTCGCGAGCGCCGGCCTCCTGGCGGGCTGCTCGACGGCCGGGCCCAGCAGTCCGATGGCCCCCGCGGCACCGGCCGGGCCGGTGCTCGTCGTCAAGATCGACAACGTGGCCCCGGCGCGGCCCGCGACCGGCCTCGGCTCGGCCGACCTCGTCGTCGCCGAGCCCGTCGAAGGCGGGCTGAGCCGCCTCGCCGCGGTGTTCACCACTCGCCGCCCGCCGGTGATCGGCCCGGTCCGCAGCGCCCGCGAGACCGACTACGACCTGCTGGCCGCCTTCGGCCGCCCGGTGTTCGCCTACTCCGGAGCCGCTCCCGAGGTCGACCGCGCGCTGCACACCCCGCCGCTGGCGGACCGGATCGTCAACGCCTCCCCCGCCGACGCGCCCGCCGCCTACGTGCGGGAGGACGCCCGACCGGTCCCGCACAACCTGTTCCTGCGCCCCGAAGCGCTGCCCGCGGGCGAGGGCCCGCTCCCGGACGCCCTGATCGCCCGCGGGCCCGCCCCGGCCGGCGGCACCCCCACAGCCAGCCGCGCGGTGTCCTACCCGGCCGCGTCCTTCGACTTCCGCTGGGACGGCGGGCGATGGCTCGTGTGGCTCGACGGCAGCCCGCTGACCTCCACCGAGGCGGGGCAGCTCGGCGCGGGCACGGTGATCTTGCAGCAGGTGACCACCCGCCCCGGCGCCGTCGCGGACAGCCAGGGCCGGACCGCGCCGGTCGCGCAGACCGTCGGCACCGGCGCGGCCACCGTGCTGCGCGACGGCGCCGCCTTCGAGGGCGTCTGGTCCCGTCCGGTCCCGCAGGCGGTCACGACGTTCGCCACGCCGGGCGGCGCGCCGCTGCCCGCCGCCACCGGACCGGTGTGGGTGGTGCTGATCCCCACCTGACACCACGGGATGACCGCCAGGGCCGTCTGACGTCCCCGAACAGCGCGGCCTCCGACGCCATCCAGCCCCGCCCAGCGCCACAGACCATCACCACCTTCGCCACCCCGGGCGGCGCGCCGCTGCCCGCCGCCACCGGACCGGTGTGGGTGCTGCTGATCCCCACCTGACGCCGCGGGATGACCGTCAGGTGCGTTTGACGTCCCCGAACGGCTCGTCGCGCTCGCGCACCGCCTGCCGGAAACCCGCCGTTCGCGCGCGGTCCTGGAACGCGTAGCCCTCGCGGGTGTGGCGCGAGATGCCGTCGAAGACGGTGCCGATCATCGCCGAGTTGGCCACACCCTGCGTGGTCAGCGCGCTGTTGAGGGCGAGCTTGACCATCATCAGCTGGTTGACCGGCAGCAGGGCGATCTTGGCGACCAGCGCCTCGGTGACCTCGTCCAGCCGGCCGGCCGGCGCGGACTCCACCGCCAGCCCCCACTCGGCGGCCTGCCTGCCGGTGATGCAGTCGCCGGTGAACAGCAGCCGTTTCGCGCGCTGGTCGCCGAGCCGGTGGGCCCACAGGCCGGTCGCGGGCACACCCCACACGCGGGTGGGCGGGTAGCCGATCTTCGTGTCGTCGGCGGCCACGATCAGGTCGCAGTGCAGCGCGATGTCCGTGCCGCCCGCGACGCAGAACCCGTGCAGCTTCGCCACCGTCGGCTTGGTCGCGTGCAGCAGGCTGGCGTAGCCGCGGTTGAACCGGCTCATCATCGCGTAGTCGGCCATCGGGTCCCACGGCCGCGACGGGTCGTGGTTGCGTGCCTGCACCACCGGGTCGAGCACGGTCCCGGCCCGGTCCGGGTCCGTCTCCGGCGGCGCGTCGCCGTGCTCGGCGAAGATCGACAGGTCGTAGCCGCCGCAGAACCCCTTGCCCCGCCCGGAGACGAGGATGACGTGCACGCGCGGGTCGAGGTCGGCGCGTTCCACCGCGGCGGCCAGTTCGAACGGCGTGTCGGCGGTGATCGCGTTGCCCCGCTCGGGCCGGTCGAACGTGATCCGGGCGATCCGCCCGGTCACCTCGTAGGTCAGGGTCCGGTAGTCCCCAGTGTCCCCGCGGGGTGCGCGGTCCCGGAACAGGCTGCTCTCGGTCCAGGCGTCCCGCCACGGCGCGGGGCGCGAGCCGGCGTCATCGGTCATCGCCCGACCGTAGCGTCACTCGCGCGCCGGCAGCAGCCGCACGACCTGCAGCGCCGTCGCCAGTTCCGCCACGGCCCGGGGGTCGCCCAGCCCACGGCCGGTGAGTTCCTCGACCCGCCGCAACCGGTAGCGCACGGTGTTGGGGTGGCAGTACAGCCGCTTGCCGGCCTCGGCGGCCGACCCGGCGCAGGCGAACCACGCGTCCAGCGTGTCGACCAGCACCTTCCGGTCGGCGGGCGGCAGGTCCAGCAGCGGGCCGAACACCGCGCTCGCCACCCGCTCGGCCTCCCCGGGCGCGGCGGCGATCAGCACCGCGACCGGCGCGTCGTCCCACGGCGCGACGCCGGCCCGGCCGGGCGGCAGGGTGCCCAGCGCCAGCCGCGCCAGCCGCAGCGCCCGCGGGGTTTCCCGCAGGTGGGGGTAGGCGGGGCTGAGCCCGATCCGCGCCGTGGCGCGGCCGCGCAGCAGGTCCGGCAGCCGTTCCCCCAGCGACGGGTACGGCAGCGCCAGCACGCCGATGTGCTCCTCGGGCGACAGCCGCCACGCCGAGCGGATCCCGTCCGACCGCAGCCGTGACTCGATGCCCACCAGGGACCGCTTGCCCAGCTCGGGGATCTCCGCGGCCACGACGACGAAACAACCCTCCACCGGCAGTCCCAGCGTCTGTGCGGCCTCCCACAGCGTGTCCTGGGCGAGGACACCGGTGAACAACGCCTCGACCAGCATCGACCGCTCGTGCTCGCGCTCCAGCATGATCTGCGAGGCGGTGTCCCGGTAGGCGTCGGCCATCGCGTCGGTGTAGGTGCCGACCAGCCGCCACACCGTCGCGGCGAAATCGACGAGCACCCGGTCGTCCACCGAGGACGATGCGCGCGCCTTGGCGACCAGCGCGTCCCACAGGTGCGCGAACCCGACGCGGTAGGCCCGCACCACCTCCGGCAGCGGCGCCCCCTGCTGGGCGCGCTCGCGCCCGGTTGCCCACGGCGCGGACAGGTCGGGGGCGTGGTCGCTGACGAACTGCCGCAGGATCAGCTCGGCGTTGTCCCGCACGGACTGCCGCAGCGAGGAGGTGGGCACCGGGTCGCCGGCCTGGTAGAGCACGACCTCGTGGCGGATGCGCCGGGTGACGGCGTCGGCGAGGTCGTCCAGCTCGCCGAGCAGCGCGTCGACCAGGGCGTCGATGCCCGAGATGTCCGTTGACACGCCGGAAGCTTAACGGCGACCGGTTTGTCCTCCGGCACAAAACCCCGCGCGGGTGAGTTGTCGCCGGGGACATGGGCGCCGGTGAACGGTTCACCGAGGATTGCTCCATCCGGTGCAAGCCCGGCACCGCCGCCGGGCACTCGCCGCCCACCACAGGAGAACATCGATGCCACACGCTGACAACGACGTCGGCCGCCGGGCCTTCCTGGCGAAGATCGGGGTGCTGGGCGCCGCGGTCGCCGCCGGCGGCCTGCTGCCCGGGCTCACCGCCGCGGCCGCCCCGCGACCGGTCCGCGCCGCCGGGCTGACCGACGTGGTCGCCGCCCTCCGCCCGGTGCTCGCCGAGCTGGCGCGCGACACCCTCAACGGCCTGGTCGTGATGGCCTGCCCCGGCCCGGACGCCTACTCCCGCGCCCAGGGCACCCCGCGCACCGAGCCGGGCGCGCTGGAGGCCCGGGCCACCGACTTCCTGATCAAGGCCCTCGACGAGTACGTCCCGTTCCCGGAGCAGCTCGCCACCCCGCTCACGCAGAGCCTGGCGACCGGGCTGGCCGGCACCCCGCTGCCGTCCGCGCTGCTGGACCTGCCGATCGGCACGGTGCGGACCCTGGACGCCGCGCTGCGCACGCTGCTGGAGAACGACGACACGCTGCCGCTGTCGTCGGCGATCGCGATGCTGCTGAACCTGGTGGCGACCGAGGTGAACCCGCTCGCGCTGAGCGGCGCGTTCCTCTCCCCGTTCGCCCGGCTGTCCTATGCGGACAAGTGCCGCGTGTTCGAACGACTGGAGGGGCCGCACGCGGGCCTGGTGTCGCTGCTGGACGCGAACCTGCCCGAGCCGGTCCAGGGCTCGGTGTCCGGGATGCTGCGGTTCGTGGCCGGTGCCGTGCTGGAGTTCGCGGCCTACGGCAGCGCCTGCGAGTGGGCGGTGTTCGACCCGGCCACGAAGTCCCTCAGCGCCCGGCCCGTCGGCTGGCAGCTGTCCGGGTACCAGCCGCACGGCGTGGTGCACGGCTGGGACGACTTCCTCGGGTACTACCAGGGCCGCACGAAGGTGGAGAACGTCTGATGCGGGACGTCATCGTCATCGGCGCCGGGGCCGGCGGTTCGGTGGTCGCGAAGGAACTGGCCGCCCGGGGCCTGGACGTGCTGGTCCTGGAAGCGGGCGGGTACGCCGACCCGGAGACCGGCTGGACGCACTACGAGAACGACGCGAACAACCCGCTCACCGGGTTCCTGCGGTTCGGGCCGTCGGACCGCTCGCGGCCGGCCTGGTTCCGGGAGACCCCGCAGAACTCGCTGCTGTGGCAGCTGGCCGGGGTCGGCGGCACCACCCAGCACTACTTCGGCAACTCGCCGCGCGCCTACCCGGGCGTGTTCGCCGGCTACGACGGCGCTGACGCGGCCGCCTACGACACCGCGCACCTGTTCCCGTTCACCTACGCCGATCTGGTGCCCTACTACGAATGGGTCGAGGCGACGCTGCCGGTGCACACCGCGGCGATGGGCACCAAGGAGTCGGTGTTCTTCCGCGGCTGCGAGAAGCTCGGCATGGCGTTGCAGACCACGAAGACCACGACCGGTGACTCCTACCGGCCGCAGGAGAACGCGATCCTGCCGCCCGGCGGCACCGCGGGCCGGTTCAGCGGGCACGACGACCCGCGCGTGCGGTGGCCGCTGGCCACCGGCTGCACGTTCTGCGGGTACTGCTTCCAGGGGTGCAAGCACCCGGCGGGCGCGCCGCGCACCCTGGCGGCCAAGCGGTCGGCGGACAACTCCTACATGCCGATGGCGCTGACCGCCGACGCGTGGTCGCCGCACGGCAAGCCGGTCTCGCTGGTCACCGACGCGTTCGTCACCCGGATCCGGTCCGAGCGGCGTGGCGGCGAGACGGTGGCGACCGGCGTGTCGTGGCGCTCGGTGACCACCGGCGAGGAGCACTCCGAGGACGCCCGGGTGGTGGTGCTGTCCGCGGGCTGCACCGAGAACCCGCGGCTGTGGTTCAACAGCGGGCTGCCCAACCCCAACGACTGGGTCGGCCGCGGCTACACCGACCACTACTTCGACTGGGTGATCGGGCTGTTCGACGACTACACCGGGTCCACCAAGGGTGCGGCGTCGGCGGCGCGGGCGGACTTCCCGGGCCGTGGCGGGATCATGAACGTCGGGCTGCCGCCGGCGATCCAGCAGTTCGCGCTGACCTTTTCCGACAGCGGGATCCGCGGGCGGTACGGCAACGGGCGCGGCTTCACCGGCCCGTGGGACGGCCCGGCCGGGCGGCTGCTGGGCGAGGAGCTGAAGGAGGTGCTCACCCACGGCGCGGACCGGCTGTTCAACATCCTGGTGATGACCGACGACGACGTCGAGCCGCACAACCGGGCGACGCTGTCGGCGCTGCCCGCGGACGAGCACGGGCCGGTGGCGAAGGTCGAGATGCGGCACCGGGCACGTTCGGCGCGCACGGTGGCGAACCGGGAGTTCCTGGCCCGCAAGGCGGTCGAGGTGGTGCGCGCGGCCGGGGCCCGGAAGGTGTTCCGGATCGACTGGCCGCCGCTGATCCTGCACGTCCACTCGTCGATGCGGATGGGACTGTCCGAACGCGACTCGGTGCTGGACGACGCGGCGGAGGCGCGCTGGGTGCGGCGCCTGTTCGTGGCCGACAACTCCGCGCTGGCCAACGCACTCGGCGGCCCGAACCCGACGCTGACCAGCCAAGCGGTGGCGACCCGCACGGCGGAGCACATCGTGCGACGCTACTTCGGCGGCGAGGGCTGGGTGCGCACGGAGGCGCCGGTGGAGTCCACGGACCCGCGCATCACCCGCCGGTTCGCGGAGCTCCCGGCGAGCTGAGGTGTCGGGGTGGCCGCCGGATGCCGAGTCCGGCGACCACCCCGCGCCACCCAGCCGCCCACGAGCCAAGGCCAGCCCGGCGGCCGCCGGGTGCCGAGAAGCGGCGGCCACCTCGCGCCACGCCCGCGACACCGCGGGCCCACGCGCCCGACCGGCCACCCCCAGATGTCGAATCGGGCGGCCGCCTCGGGCCCGTCACCACACACCACCCAGCTGTACGCCACCTCCGCCTCTCCCGCCAGCCGCCGATGCCGGAAACCCGGCGGCCACCCCGCGCCACCCGTGCGCCTCCATCGCGCGCACCCACCTGCCCGCAAGCCAGGGCCGGCCCGGCGGCCGCCGGATGCCGGAAACCCGGCGGCCACCCGGCGCCACCCGTGCGCCTCCATCGCGCGCACCCACCTGCCCGCAAGCCAGGGCCGGCCCGGCGGCCGCCGGATGCCGGAAACCCGCCGGCGCCCGGTGTCGAGAAACGCGCGGCCGCTCCGACCTGCCCGTGACATCCACGGAAGGGAAGGACCTCGCATGACCCACACGATCCCGGCGCGGGCCGGGCGGCGGGAGTGGCTCGCGCTCGCCGTGCTCGCCCTGCCCACCCTGCTCGTCTCCCTCGACGTCCACGTCCTGCTGCTCGCCCTGCCGCGCCTGGCGGCCGACCTCGGCGCGAGCAGCGTCGAGCAGCTGTGGATCACCGACGTCTACGGCTTCGCCATGGCCGGGTTCCTCATCACCATGGGCACCCTCGGCGACCGCATCGGCCGGCGAAAACTACTGCTCCTCGGCGCGGCGGCGTTCGGGGCGGCCTCCGTCGCCGCCGCGTTCGCCACCAGCCCGGCCATGCTGATCGCCGCGCGCGCCGCCCTCGGCGTGGCCGGCGCGGTCCTCGCGCCCTCCACGATGTCCCTGATCCGCACCCTGTTCCGCGACCCGCGGCAGATGGGGCTGGCGATCGGGCTGTGGGGCCTGTGCTTCTCGGCCGGGGCGGTGATCGGCCCGGTGGCCGGCGGCGCCCTGCTCGCGCACTTCTGGTGGGGCTCGGTGTTCCTGCTCGGCGTGCCCGCGATGGTGCTGCTGCTGGTGGCCGGCCCGGTCCTGCTGCCCGAGCACCGCGACCCGCACGCCGGCACACCCGACCTGGTCAGCGTCGCGCTGTCCCTGGCCGCGGTGATCCCCGCGATCCACGGGCTCAAGGAACTGGCCCACGACGGCTGGCGCCCGCTGCCGCTCGCGAGCCTCGCCACCGGGATCGTCTTCGCCGCCGTGTTCGCGCGCCGCCAGCGCCGCCTGGAGCACCCGCTGCTGGACCTGCGCCTGTTCGCGAACCGCTCGTTCGGCACGGCGCTGGGCGCGATGATGTCCGGCACGCTGCTGATCGGCGCGCTGATGCTGTTCATCACCCAGGACTTGCAACTGGTCGAGGGCCTCTCGCCGCTGGGCGCGGCGCTGTGGATGATGCCGGCGATCGCCGCCAACACCGTCTCGTTCGTCGTATCGCCGGTCCTCGCCCGCCGGTTCCGGCCCGCGCACCTGATCGCCGCCGGGCTGGCGATCTCGGTGTGCGGGCTGATCGTGCTCACCCGCACCGGCACCACCTCGGGCCCGGCGACCCTGGCGACCGGGTTCGCGCTGATCTTCCTCGGCGCCGGCCCGCTGGTGACGCTGAGCACCGGCCTGGTCCTGGGCTCCGCGCCCGCGGAGAAGGCCGGCTCCGCGGCTGCGCTCAACGAGACCAGCGGCCAGTTCGGGTTCGCGTTCGGGCTCGCCGCGCTCGGCAGCATCGGCGCCGCGGTCTACACCAGCCGCTTCACGCCGCCGGAGAACGTCCCCGCCGCCGCGCGGGACAGCCTCGCCGACGCGGTGGCCGTCGCTCAGCACCTGCCCGCAGACCTGGCCCGGGCGCTGCTCACCCCGGCCCGCGCGGCCTTCGTCGACGGCCTGCACCTGGTCGCGGTGATCAGCGCGGCCGCCCTCGCCGTCGTGGCCGTGCTGATCCTCCGTCTGCTGCGCCACGTTCCGCCGACCGGCCGGGCCGAGTCCGATGTGGACACCCGAACGGACCTTGACGCTCGTCGCGGCCGGCCACTACCGTTCGGGCACCCGGTCGACCGAACACCGAGGTGAGCCCGTGGACCCCGACAGCACCCGGCTGCACCAGCTCGGCTACGCCCAGGAACTCCGGCGCACGATGTCCGGGTTCTCCAACTTCGCCGTCTCCTTCACCATCATCTCGATCCTGTCCGGTTGCCTGACGCTCTACGGGTTCGGCCTGGACACCGGCGGCCCGGCCGCGATGATCTGGGGATGGCCGCTGGTCGGGGTGTTCGTGGTGCTCGTCGGCCTCGGCATGGCGGAGGTGTGCTCGAGCTACCCGACCGCGGGCGGGCTCTACTACTGGGCGGCGAAGCTCGCGCCGCGCCGCTCGGCCGCGGCCTGGTCCTGGTTCACCGGGTGGTTCAACCTCATCGGCCAGGTCGCGGTCACCGCGGGTATCGACTTCGGCGCCGCGCTGTTCCTCAACGCGTTCCTGGACCTGCAGTTCGGGTTCGCCGCCACGCCCGGGCACACGATCCTGCTGCTGGCGATCATCCTGGTGGTGCACGGGTTGCTGAACACGTTCGGCGTGCGGCTGGTGGCCGTGCTCAACAACGTCAGCGTGTGGTGGCACCTGACCGGTGTGCTGGTGATCGTCGGGGTGCTGGTGTTCGTTCCCGACCGGCACCAGTCCGCGTCGTTCGTGTTCGGCCACTTCGTGAACAACACCGGCTGGGGTTTCGCACCGTACGTGTTCGCGCTCGGGCTGCTGGTCGCGCAGTACACGCTCACCGGCTACGACGCCTCCGCGCACATGACCGAGGAGACGAAGAACGCGGCCACGGCGGGCCCGCGCGGGATCGTGAACTCGATCCTGGTGTCGCTCGTCGCGGGCTGGATCCTGTTGCTGGGCCTGACGTTCGCGATCCAGGACTACGACGGCGCGGTGAACACGGCGACCGGGGTGCCGCCGGCGCAGATCTTCCTCGACGCGGCCGGCGCGACCACCGGGAAGTTCCTGCTGCTGATCGCCATCGGCGCGCAGCTGTTCTGCGGGATGGCGTCGGTGACGGCGAACTCGCGGATGATCTACGCGTTCGCCCGCGACGGCGCGATCCCCGGCTCCCGCGTGTGGCACCGCATCAACAAGCGCACCCGCACCCCCACGAACTCGGTGTGGCTGTCCGCGACCGGCGCGCTGATCCTCGCGCTGCCGTACCTGTGGAGCGCCACCGCGTACGCCGCGGTGACCTCGATCGCGACCGTCGGGCTGTACGTCGCCTACGTCATCCCGGTGTTCCTGCGGGTGCGCAAGGGCGCCGAGTTCGAGCGGGGCCCGTGGCACCTCGGGCGGTGGGGACGGCCGGTCGGTGCCGTCGCGACGGCGTGGGTGGTGGTGATCTTCGTGTTGTTCCTGCTGCCGCAGTCGTACCCGGTGACGGTGAGCACCTTCAACTACACGCCGATCGCGTTCCTCGTCGTGCTGGGCGGCGCGGCGGTGTGGTGGTTCGCCTCGGCGCGGAAGTGGTTCACCGGGCCGAAGGTGCAGGGCACGGCGGCCGAGCTGGAAGCCGTCGAACGAGACCTGCGAGCGGTGTGAGCATGCGATACGGGTTCGTGGGCACGGGCGAGATCACCGCCGCGATCGTGGCAGGGCTGAGCACGGCCGCCGATCCGCCGGAGGTGTTCCTGTCACCGCGCGGGCGCGCGGTCTCCGCCCGGCTCGCCGAGCGGTTTCCGAACGTGCGGGTGTGCGCGGACAACCAGGACGTGCTCGACCACGCCCCGGCGATCGTGCTCGCGGTCCCCGCCCCGGTGGCGCGCGACGTGCTGGCGGAGCTGTCGTTCCGGCCGGAGCACGTGCTGATCAGCGCGACCGCCGGGGTGCCGCCGGAGCGGCTGCGCGCGTGGTCGGCTCCGGCCGGCGCGGTGGTCCGGTCCATTCCGCTCCCCCAGGCCACGCGCCGCCGGAGCCTGACGGTGATGTACCCGGACAACGCCGTGGCGCGCGAGCTGTTCACCCGCGTGGGCGGCGTGCTGGTGCCCGGCGACGAGGCAGCGCTGGACACGTTCCACGGCGCGACCGCGGCGTTCTCCGCGCACCTGGACTACCTCGGCACCATCGTGGACTGGATGGCCGCCCGCGGCGTGGACCCCGGCGCGGCGAGCGCCTTCGTCACGCACGTCTTCGGCGAGCTGGGCTCCTCACTGCTGGAGCGGCCGGACTCGCTGACCGTGATGAGCACCCGCCACACCACCCCGGGCGGGCTCAACGAGCAGTTCCGGGACGACCTGCGCCGCGACGGCGTGCCGGACGCGGTGCGCCGGGCTCTCGACCGGGATCCTGGCCCGGGTGCGGGAATGACCCGTCAGGCCGGGGTTTTCCGGCGTGCGCGGTAGGCCGCGGCCTTGACCCGGTTGCCGCACTCCGCCATCCCGCACCAGGTGCGCCGCGCGCCGCGGGACCGGTCGAGGTAGAGGCGCGTGCACCCGGCGCGGCCGCATTCCTTGACACGGGCGGCGGGATCGGCGAGCACCGTGATCCCGCCGCGCGCGATCTGCGCCAGCACCGCGCGGAGGTTCCCCGACACGCGCAGGCCCGCGTCGCCGAGTTCGACCACCGGCGGCGGCGCGGCGGCGGCGCGGTTGACGATCGCCAGGCTCGCCGCGTCGAACGGCCGGCCGTGCACCCGGTCGAGCGCCAGCCGGTAGCACGCCTCCCGGAGCGAGCGCGCCAGCTCGAAGCCGGCGCGGTCCACCCGCACCCGGTCCGGCAGGCCGGGGCAGGCGGCCACCCACCGCGCCAGGTCCGCGGGCGCGGGCAGCAGGTCCACCGGGGCGTCCCGGCGGGCCAGCACCGTGCCGGCCAGGTCGAGGGCCGGGTCACCGCTCACGAAGGCGAACTCCACGTCACCAGCTTGACCGGTGACGCCGGCGGCGGCAAGATCGTCACCAGTTCAACCGGTGACAGGGGGCGGCGTGTCCGGCATCCACGACATCGAGGTCGTCGTCTTCGACGTGCTCGGCACGCTCGTCGACGAACCCAGCGGGCTGCGCGCCGCGATCCGCGAGGCGATACCTGGGGCCGGCGACGAACACCTCCGGCTGTGGCAGGAGCACGTCGAGCGCGAGCAGGCCCGCATCGGGCGCGGGGACCGCGCCTACGCCCCCTCCGAGGTCCTCGACACCGAGGCCGCGCGGCTGGTCGCCGAACGCGCCGGGGTCACCGATCCGGCGGTCGTCGCGCGGCTGGCCACCGCGGGGCAGCGGCTGCCCGCGTGGCCCGATTCCGTCGCCGGGCTGGAGCGGCTGTCGCGGCGGTTTCCCGTGCTCGCCCTGTCCAACGCGAGCCACGCCGCCCTGCTGCGGCTCCACGCGCACGCCGGGCTGCGCTGGCACCAGGCGCTGTCCAGTGAGGACGTCCGCGCCTACAAGCCGGCGCCGGAGATCTACCAGCACGCGATCGGCACCGCCGGCTGCGCGCCGGACCGCGTGCTGATGGTCGCCGCCCACGCCTGGGACCTGCGCGGCGCCCAGGCGACGGGCATGCGGACCGCCTACGTGCACCGGCCCGCCGGGGATCCGCCGTCGGACCCGGACGCGTTCGACCTGCGGGTGGACGGGCTGGACGGCCTGATCGCCGCCCTCAGCTGACCGCCTGCCGCACCAGGGCGGCGATGCGCTCCTCGACCTCGGGCGTGATCTCGGTCAGGGCGAACGAGGTCGCCCACATCGGCCCGTCGTCCAGGTTCGCCTCGGTGTCGAACCCGAGGGTGGCGTAGCGCGCCTTGAATTTCTCCGCGCTCTGGAAGAAGCACACGATCCTGCCGTCGCGGGCGTAGGCGGGCATGCCGTACCAGAGTTTCGGCGCGAGCATCGGCGCGTTGGCCTTGACCAGGGCGTGCACGCGCTCGGCCAGGACCCGGTCGGCCTCGGGCATGTCGGCGATCTTCGCCAGCACGTCCCGCTCGGCCTCGGCGGCCTTGTCCGCGGCCGACTTGCGGCGCGCTTCCTTCTTCAGCTCCTGCGCGCGCTCTTTCATCACGGCGCGCTCCTCGGCGCTGAATCCGTCGTAGTCACTGGTCTTGGTGCGGCTCATGGTGGTTCCTCCTGGGGTGCGTAGGTGTGCGGGTGGCTGGTGGAGGCACATCAGGACAGCGCCGCGGCCGCGGTGGCTTCCCAGGCGAACCCGTCCGGGTCGGTGAACGGGCCGCCGTCGCCGCTGATGGCGATGCGGTGTGATCCGCTGCCCTCCGGGGGCACGCCGGCGTCCTTGGCCAGCGCCCGGCGCCGGTACAGGCCCAGTTTGACCGGGCCGTCCCCGGCGGCGAACTCGACGTACATGCGGGCGAAGCTCTTCGCCACGGTGAAGCCGTGGTCGGTGTAGAACTTCCGGCTCGCGGCCACGTCGGACACGCCCAGCAGGAGCACGATGTTCTCCACGTTCCGGGTGGCGGGGCCGGTGTTCTTCTTCGCCGGGGTGGCGACCTTCCAGATCGTGCCGTCCGGCGCCTGGACCACACCGCCGCAGCCCCACATGTTCTTCGCGACGGGTTTGAGCACGGTGGCCCCGGCGTCCACGGCGGACTGGAACAGCTCCGCCACGTCGGCGGGCTGGGACACGATGAGCGAGAGGGTGAACCCGCGGAAGCCGGTGGTCTCCTCCCGCGCGGCCCGCAGGCGGAGCCGGGAGCCGAGCGGGAAGGCGTCGGCGTAGAAGCGTTCGGCGGCGGCGATGTCGGCCACTTCGAGGGTGATGGTGTCGATCGAGGTCATGACAGCAACGCTATTCCCCGTGCCCTGACCTGCGCTTCTTGATTCCTGACCGGTTCACCAGCGCCCAGCCGGCGGCGACGGCGGTGATCGCGAACGCGGCGGCCGGGACCCAGTCGCCCCACCGGACGTACGGGGTGGTCCCCTCGTACAGCGGGACGTCGACCACGAAGATCCCGCGCTCGTCCGGCGGCATCCAGGCCAGCCGCCTGCCCTGCGCGTCGAAGGCGGCCGAGGTGCCGTTCAGCTCGACCAGGACGGCGGACCGGCCCGTTTCGACGGCCCGGACCGCTTCGGCGCTCGCCTGTTGCGGCTGGGCCCAGGTGCCGTGGAACGACGTGAGCGAGCCCTGCACGATCGTCACGTCGGCGCCGAGGCGGACGAGTTCGCGGCGCAGGTCGGGGAACATCGACTCGTAGGAGATCAGCGGTCCCGCGTCGGCCGTGCCGAGGCGCAGGATCACCGGCGCCGCGCCCGGGGCGCGGTCCTCCTCAGCGATGCCGGTGTCGCGCAACAGGCCGCCGAGCAGGGGGCGCAGCGGCACGTACTCGCCGAACGGGACCAGGCGGCGTTTCTCGTACGTCGCGGTCAAGCCGTCCGGACCGTACTGCTGGGTGGTCTTGCGAATGCGCCCGTCGGCGGCGCGGGCGTCGACGTTGACCAGCACGTCACTGCCCACCGCGGCGGCGGTCTCCCGCAGCCGGGCCACCGCGCCCGGGCGGCGGGCGGGGTCGAAGGGGGTGCTGCTCTGGCCCCACACCACGACGGCCTGGCCGCGGCCGGCGGCTTGGCGGGTCAGGTTCAGGTGGGTGGTGAAGCGTTCCTCGACGCCGTGCACGAGGCCGGGCTGCACGCCGGCGACGCGGACGCTGCCGAAGGGGACGGGGTCGGGCCGGAGCAGGCCGTACCCGAGGACGAGTGCGACGATGCCGAGGGCGAGCGCGCCGCCGAGCGGCCGGGCGCGGCCGGGGAGGAGGGCGGCGGCGAGGCCGGCGTTGACGGCGACGAGGACGAAGCTGAGCAACCAGACGCCGCCGAGGGACGCGAGCGCCAGCACCGGTCGTGCCTGCCACTGGGTGAGCCCGAGGAGTCCCCAGGCGCCGCCGAGGTGTTCCCAGGAGCGCACCGCCTCGACGCCCACCCAGACGGACGGCAGGACGACGACGGCCAGAAGCGTGCGGCCCGCGGTGGGTTCCCGCAGCAGCCGTTGGGCCACGACGCCGACGGGAACCCAGAGCAGGCCGCCGACGAGGCCGAGCACCGGGGCGAGGAGCCCGACGTGCGGCAGCACCCACTGGAAGAGCGTGAGGAAGAACCCGGCCCCGGCGAGGGAGCCCCGCCAGGCGGCCTCGCGCACCGAGCCCGCGCGGGCGCACAGGAGCAGCACCGGAACGAGCCCGGCCCAGGCGAGCCACCCCAGGGCCGGCGCGGGGTAGGCGAGGACCAGCAGGCAGCCACTCGCCAGCGCGAGCCCACGCGGCAGCCAACGGCGCACCCACATGACGCCACGCTAACGACCGGAGGCGGCCCGGTTAAGCCGCAGGCTGGAGCCGGCCAGGCGGTGCTCGGACCGAGAGCGGCGGCGCAAGCACGGAGACGACGGCCAGCCGCGGCCGCACGGCGGGCGGCGGCGCCCACACGCTGGGGGTGGCCGGAGAAGGCGCGGCGAGTGGCTACCGCCACGCCGCCCTGGGCGAAAGCCAGCCGAAGCCCGGCCGGCTCGCACCTCCTCGCTCAGGCAGCGGCGGCACCCCTGCTGTCGTGCCGCGCCGGCGCAGGAACTCGCCCGGGGTGCGCTTGACCGTGCGCGGCCGCGGGTACCCGTCGTCGTCAACCGGAAGGAGGACCGATGTCGACGAGCGAGACCGGGCACGTCACCGGCACGCAGGACAAGGACTACAACATCATCTGGTTCGTCGAGGCCTGTCTCAGCAACGCGCTGCGGCTGGAACAGTACGTCGCCGACGCCGAGCGGGACGGCGACACCGAGCTGGCCGAGTTCTTCCGCCGCGCCCAGGGCGAGAGCCGCAAGGGAGCCGAGCAGGGCAAGGCCCTGCTGCGGCAGCGCCTCACCGGCGGCGGCGGCACGTCCTCGGTCGACGAGACCGGCCTCGGGCCCACCGACGAGGCGGTCGGCTGACCGGCCGGCGGGCCCGCGTCCAGGACGTGCACGACCTGGCGATGGGCATGCCGCACGTGCAGCGCCTCGACGGCACCCGCGGCAGGCCCGTCTACCAGGTCGGCGGCAAGTCGTTCGTGTTCTTCCGCAACCCGCGCCCGGACGCGGCCGACCCGGACACCGGTGAGCGCTACCCGGACGTGATCGTCTTCTGGGTCGCCTCCGAGGCGGACAAGGAAGCCCTCGTCGCCGACGAGGGCTCGCCGTTCTTCACCACGCCCCACTTCCGCGGCCACCCGTCCGTGCTGCTGCGGGAGGCGCACCTCGACCGGCTCGGCTACGACGAGCTGGCCGAGATCGTGCAGGACGCGTGGCTGGCCCGCGCGTCCCCGCGCCGGGCCAGGGCCTGGCTCGAGGCACACGGCCTGCCGTCCACTCCGGACTGAAAACGGCCGCGCGCCCGGGGGCGCGCGGCCGTTCCCGGCAACCGGACCTCAGCGCTTGAGGAACTTCAGGCTGTTGGACAGCGAGTCCGACCACGGCGAGGCCAGGTCCAGCCTGCGCAGTTCGTCGGCGTGCTGGACGGCGGCCAGCTCCGCCATCAGCCGGGCGCGCATCCGGTCGTCGTGCGCGGCGTTGGCCGCCCGCAGCGCGCGGTCCAGCCGCGTCTTGCGGAACGGCGTGAACCAGGACGCGCGAGCCAGGTGCGCGGCACGACGAGCCGCGCGGTCCCGGGTGCGGGCCAGGGCGTCCCGCTCGTCGTCACCCAGGCCGAGGCGGGACAGGAAGCGCTCTTTCAGCTCACGGCTGACCCGCGACCACGTGGTGACGCGGTTGCGGGTGTGCCGCAGCTCGATGCCCAGCGCCAGGTGCAGCATGACCACGCCGAGCACCGGGCCGAGCGTGACCCGCGCCAGGCCGGACACCGGGCCGGCCAGGTCGAAGGCCATGTAGCCGGACGCGGCGCACAGCGCCCACAGGATGAGCCGGGCCGGGCCGGGCTTGCCCTTGGGGCTGCGGATCTCGGCGCGCATCGCGAACCCGCACGCGATCAGCGCGACCTCGACCACGGCGAACATCGCGGCGCGCTCGTAGACGTTGGTGATCCCGAGCTTCTCCCCGAAGAACCGCCACGAGGTGTCCACCGAGACCAGCAGCGACATGAACGCCACCAGGTAGAACCCGCGCGACCCCTCCGGCGACTTGCGCTTGGCCGGCTTCTCGGCCTCGGCGGTGTCCGTGGTGTCGCCGGTGGGCGTGTCGGTCTCGTCGCCGGCCGGCTCGGCCTCGTCGGCGTCGGCGTCCCGGCGGCCGTCCAGCTCGGCCAGCATCTTCACCGACAGCCGTGGCAGGTCCCCGGTGTCGCCGAGCCCGCGCTCCTTCCGCCACTTGTCGACCCGCTCCGCGACGGCCGCCCGCTCGCGCTTGGGGTTGGTGACCACGCCGTAGGTCACCAGGAACGCCAGCACGTCGGAGGTCGAGGGCTCGCCCAGGGTCTCGCACGCGTACCGGATCTTTTCGTCCATGGTGTCCAACATGACCAGGCGGGCGGCGTGGGCCGCGCTGCTTATCACGTCGGTTGAAGCAGCGTGCTGGTCGCTCTCGGTTTCCATGTCGTTGTCCTTGTGGAGTTCTCGACGGTGGGGAGCGCGAACATAGCAGGTGGGTAGATCAACCGGGTGATCGGCCTTGATCTGTTACCTGGAGTTTCCCCGGCGGACCGGCCGCCGCGCGGTCCGCCGGGGAAACGCTTTCCCGCCGGCTCAGCTCCCGGCGCGTGCTCCGGCACCGGCCGTGCTCGGCGCGGGCAGGGCGCGGAGCAGGTCCTCCACCCGTTCCTTCGCGTCGCCGAAGAGCATCGCCGAGTTCTCCCGGAAGAACAGCGGGTTCTGCACGCCCGCGTAGCCCGAGGACATGGACCGCTTGAACACCACGACGTTCTTGGCCTCCCACACGCGCAGCACCGGCATGCCCGCGATGGGCGAGCCGGGGTCCTCGGCCGCCGCCGGGTTGACGGTGTCGTTGGCGCCGATGACGAGGACGACGTCGGTGTCGGCGAAGTCGTCGTTGATCTCGTCCATCTCCAGGACGATGTCGTAGGGCACCTTGGCCTCGGCGAGCAGCACGTTCATGTGGCCGGGCAGCCGCCCGGCGACCGGGTGGATGCCGAACCGGACCTCGACCCCGCGTTCCCGCAGCCGGCGGGTCAGCTCGGCCACCCCGTGCTGCGCCTGCGCGACGGCCATGCCGTAGCCGGGGGTGATGATCACGCTGCTCGCGTCGGCCAGGAGCTCGGCCGCGCCGTCGGCGGTGATCTCCTTGTGCTCCCCGTAGTCCGTGTCGTCCGACGGGCCCGCTTCGATCCCGAACCCACCGGCGATCACCGAGATGAACGACCGGTTCATCGCCTTGCACATGATGTAGGACAGGTAGGCACCGGAGGAGCCGACGAGCGCGCCGGTGACGATGAGGAGGTTGTTCTCCAGCAGGAACCCGGACGCGGCGGCCGCCCAGCCGGAGTAGCTGTTGAGCATCGACACCACCACCGGCATGTCCCCGCCGCCGATCGAGGCCACCAGGTGCCAGCCCAGCGCGAGCGCCACCACGGTGACCACGATCAGCAGCCACAGCTGCGGGTCGATCACGAACCACACCGTCAGCGCCACGAACACCGCCAGTGCGCCGAGGTTGAGGACGTTCTTGCCGGGCAGCACCAGCGGCTTGGAGTCGATCCGCGCGGACAGCTTCAGGAACGCCACGATCGACCCGGTGAACGTCACCGCGCCGATGAACACGCCGATGAACACCTCGGCGGAGTGGATCCCGCCCAGCCCGAGCGCGGCCAGCGTCCGCGCCTCGGCGCCCTCGGGATGCGCTTCCACCTCCAGGTAGCCGTTCCACCCGACCAGCACCGCGGCCAGGCCGACGAAGGAGTGCAGCAGCGCGATCAGCTCGGGCATGCCGGTCATCTGCACCACGCGGGCCCGCTGCAGGCCGACGGCGGCGCCCAGCACCATCGCGACCACCAGCAGCACCACGCCCAGGGTGGAGATGTCGCGGTGCACGGCCAGCGCGATGGTCGCGGCCAGCGCGACGACCATGCCGGCGATGCCGAACCCGTTGCCGGTCTTGGCGGTCTCGTGCTTGGACAGCCCCGCCAGCGCCAGGATGAACAACAACGCGGCGACCAGGTAGGCCGCCTGCGCGATCGTGTCGAGAGTCATGACTGTGGTCTCCTGATCCGGCTCAGCTGCGGGAGAACATCGAGAGCATGCGCCGGGTGACGGCGAACCCACCGAAGATGTTGATCGAGGCGAGCAGGATCGCCGCGAACGCCAGCCAGGTGACCACCCCGCCGCCGTGCCCGACCTGCAGCAGCGCGCCGACCACGATGATCCCGGAGATCGCGTTGGTCACCGACATCAGCGGCGTGTGCAGGGCGTGGTGCACGTGCCCGATCACGTAGAACCCGATCACCACCGCCATCGCGAACACCGTCAGGTGCCCCTGCAGCGCCGGCGGCGACGCCGCGACCAGCAGGAACATCAGCGCGCCCGCCACCGCGGTCACCCCGATCCGGCCGGCCGGGGACAGCTTCTTCTTCGCCGGCTCCGGCTCCTGGGCCGCGGCCTTCGGCGCCGCCTGCGCCGGGGCCGCCGACACCGGCGCCGGGGGCGGCGGCCACAACAGCTCGCCGTCGCGCACCACGGTCATCGAGCGGACGACGATGTCGTCGAGGTCGAAGACCGGGGTGCCGTCCTTGCCGGGGGTCACCAGCTTCATCAGGTTGACCAGGTTCGTGCCGTACAGCTGCGAGGACTGCGCCGGCAACCGGCCGGGCAGGTCGGTGTAGCCGAGGATCGTCACGCCGTTGTCCGTGGTGACGGCCTTGCCGGCGACCGTGCCTTCGACGTTGCCGCCGTTGGCGGCGGCCATGTCCACGATCACGCTGCCCGGCCGCATCGACGCCACCATGTCCGCGGTGATGATCCGCGGCGCGGGCCTGCCGGGGATCAGCGCGGTGGTGATGATGATGTCCACGTCGCGGCACTGCTCCTCGTAGAGCTGCCGCTCGCGGGCCTTGTAGTCGTCGCTCATCTCCTTGGCGTAGCCGGTCGCCGACACCTCGACGTCCGGCGCCTCGATCGACAGGTACTCCCCGCCCAGGGACTTCACCTGGTCGGCGACTTCCGGCCGCGGGTCGGTCGCCCGCACCACCGCGCCCAGCGACCCGGCGGCGCCGATCGCGGCCAGACCCGCCACGCCCGCCCCGACCACGAGCACCTTCGCCGGCGGCACCTTGCCCGCCGCGGTGACCTGGCCGGTGAAGAACCGGCCGAACGTGTGCGCCGCCTCCACCACGGCCCGGTACCCGGCGATGTTCGCCATCGAGGACAGCACGTCCAGCGACTGCGCCCGCGAGATCCGCGGCACCGCGTCCATCGCCATCGCGGTGATCGGCCGGTTCGCCAGGTCGTCGACCAGCTCCTGGTTCAGGGCCGGGGCCAGCAGGCTGATCAGCGTCGCGCCCGGCTTCAGCGCGTCCAGCTGCTCCTTGGCCGGCGCGTTCACCCCCAGGACGATCTCCGCCTGCACGGCGTTCCCGATCGACGCTCCCGCCTCGGCGTACGCCTCGTCGGAGAAGCTCGCCAGCTCCCCGGCGCCCGGGTCCACCACGACCTCGTACCCGAGCTTGAGCAGCTGGGCCACCGTCGCGGGGGTCGCGGCCACCCTCGTCTCGCCGGGGGTGGCCTCCTTCAGCACTCCGACCAGCATCGAATCACCTCGTCCACGCTCGGACGACGAACGCCGGGTGTCGTACGTCGACGTACTCCTGCCGCGCTCCCCCGTGGCCGACCCCGGTCGGGGAGCGCGCGATCACATGCGCCTTTTTAACACGATGGCCCGATTCTGCCGATGACCGCGGACACATGCGGATGATGGGGTGGTGCGCAGGCGGATGTTGATCGGCGCCACGGTGGTCGTCATCATCGTGGCGGTGGTGTTCGGCAGCGCCTTCGCGTTCCAGCGCAAGCTCATCTACCTGCCCTCGGGCGGGCCGGTGCCGTCCGCGGCGCAGGTCCTGCCCGGCGGCCGGGACGTCCCGCTGCGCACCGCCGACGGGCTGACCCTCACCGCCTGGTACTTCCCGGTCGAGGGCGCCCGCGCGGCGGTGCTGGTGGCGCCGGGCAACGCCGGGAACCGGTCGCTGCGCACGCCGCTCGCGCGGGCCCTGCACGCGGCTGGGCTCGCGACCCTGCTGCTGGACTACCGCGGGTACGGCGGCAACCCGGGCTCGCCCACCGAGGCCGGGCTGGCGCTGGACGTGCGGGCGGCGCGGGAGTTCCTGGCCGCGCGGGCGCGGGTGCCGCTGGTGTACTTCGGCGAGAGCCTGGGGGCCGCGGTGGTGGCCGGGCTCGCCGTCGACTTCCCGCCGGCCGCGCTGGTGCTGCGGTCGCCGTTCACCGACCTCGCCGCGGTCGCCCGCCGGCACTACCCGTTCCTGCCGGTGCGTTTGCTGCTGCTGGACACCTTCCCGGTCGCCGAGCGGGTCGCGCGGGTGCCCGCGCCGGTCACGGTGGTCTACGGCGGCGCGGACACGATCGTGCCGCCGGAGCAGAGCCGGGCGGTGGCCGCGGCGGCGCGCGGGCGGGCGGTCGAGGTGCCCGGCGCCGACCACAACGACCCGGTCCTGCTGGACGGTCCCGCGGTGATCTCGGCGATCACCGCGGCGGCCGGCTGATCGGCGGTTCTCACAGCGCCGTCGCCAGCGCCTCCAGCGCGGCCGGCCGATCGCGGCCCACCGGGATCATCACCACCGAGTCCGCACCCAGCCCGGCGATCCGCTGCCGCACCGCGTCCGCGGGACCGGCCAGTGTCAGGGCGTCCACCCACTCCCCCGGCAACGCCGCCGCGAACGACTCCGCGTCCGCGTGCCGCGCGCGCAGCTCACGCAGCTCGGCCACGAACGGCAGTGGCTCCACGTGCGGCACCAGCGACCGCTTCGTGACCTCCGCCAGCAGCGGCCGCAGCTGGGCCCGGGCCGTCTCGGCGTCGGGGTGCACCACCGCGTGCTCGAAGGCCACGACCCGCGCGTGCGGGGGCAGGATGCGCCGGGCCGCGGCGATGTACTCGGCGGGCGCCGGTTCGGCCAGGATCACGCCGTCCAGCTCGGCCCCGGCCACGGCGAGCGACTTCGGGCCGCGCACCCCGGCGAGCACCGGCGGAACCGTCTCCGGCGGCGACTCCAGGCCGGCGTCCGCCAGCCGCACGTACCGGCCCTCGACGCGGACCCGCTCCCCGCGCATGAGCCCGGTCAGCGCCCGCGCGTACTCGGCGAACAACGTCAGCGGGCTCGACGGCCACGCGCCCACCTGGCGCATCCACCCGGGCACCCCGTGCCCGATGCCCGCCACCACCCGCCCCGGGTGCAGGTGCGCCAGCGTCGCCAGCTCCATCGCCGTGAACGCCACGTTGCGCGCCCCCGCGGGCAGGATCCCGATCCCGACGCGGATCCGCCGGGTCACCGCCAGCACCGTCGCCGCCTGCGCGATCCCGCCGTGGAACCCGAGGTCCTCCACGACCCACACCTCGCCGAACCCGAGCTCCTCGGCCCGCCGCGCGAACGGCACGATCTCCGCCGCCGCCAGGTCGCGCGGCAGCATCACCCCGGCCGTCATCCGAGCACCACCGGCACCCGCGCGGCCACCTCGCCCAGTGCCGCCTGCTCGGCCTCGGTGGGCGCGCGCCGCCCGGTGCCGACGCGCAGCGCGTCGGCGTCGGAGAACGACGCCGGGAACGCGGCTCCGGCGATCTTCTCCAGCATCGCCCGCGACGCGGCGAGCCCGTCGGCGGGCGGACCGGGCACCGACGGCAGGTGCGCCACCAGGTCGAGGTGGTGCAGCGTCCACTCCACCACGTAGGTGGACAGGTAGTCGGCCACGGTGAGGACCTGTTCGCGGGTCCGCACCCGCGCCGCCGGGTCGGCCAGCTCCGCCGCGCGCCCCGCGGCGGAGCCGACGTCGTCGAGGTGGAACTTCAGCAGCCACGGCTCCTGGTAGGCGGCGGCCAGCCGGACGGTCAGCGCGTCCAGCGGGTCCTCGCCCGTCGGCGGCGTGTCCCCGACCTCCCAGTAGGTCAGCGCGTCCCGGGTCGGTTCCTCCGCCGCCGGGGTCGCCAGCGTGATCAGCACGTCCTGGGCGTCGATGATCAGGTGGCACACCAGGTCCCGGACCAGCCAGCCGGCGCACCCGGACGGCCGGGCGAGGTCGTCGTCGGCGAGCCCGGCGACCGCGGCCCGCAGCGCCGCCCACGAGCGTGAGAAGAGATCCACCGTCGCAAGCTAACAGCGGCGGGCGGGGGTGGCGACCGCTTTCACGCCCGGGACCGGGCCAGCCCCAGCCCGCCGAGGACCGCGGCGATCAGCCCGATCGCCACCGCCGCGAACCCGCCGACGATCCCGTAACCGGTGCCGGGACCGCCCTCGGCCAGCGCCACCACCAGGCCGCCGCCCGCCATGCCCGCCACCCCGGTGGCCAGGGCGGCGGTGGACCCGCGTCGCCGGTGCCGGGCGACCGCGAGCGCACCGAGGACCACTCCGGCCACGGCCACCAGCGCGGCCACCGCACCGACGAGCCGTCCCGACGTCAGCGTGCCGGGGTCGGCGGCCTGGGCGAGGGTGTATCCGAACATCGTGAGCTCCTTCTGCCGTAAGGGTCTTTCCGGCACATCCTGCGCGGATCACCGCCGTCCGTCGTCCGGCGGAGGCAGGCAATCCGCGCTGCCGCCGGTGCCGCAGGACCGGCGGATCTACCGCGGCCGCGGTAGTCGCGAGATCCTCCGCGCGCAGGAGTCGCCGGCGCGGCGCTCCGGCTAGGGTTTCCGGCATGAGCCGTGCCGGGGACCGGGCGATCGGCGCCGGGATGGCGGCGATCCTGCTGGTGACCGCGCTGTCCCGGCAGCACCCCGCCACGGATCTCGCGCCGGTGGGCTACGCGCTGCTGGTCGCCGGTGGCTTGGCGCTGGCCGCGCACCGCCGGGCGCCGGTGGTCGTGCTGGCGGCGGCCGGGCTGAGCGCCCTGGGCTACCAGGCGACCGGGCTCGACGTGCCCGCGCTGGCGTACCTGTTCGCGGTGTTCGCCGCGTTCCGGGCCGGGCGTCGTCTCGTCGCGGTGGCAGCCACGGTGGTCATGCTCGCGACGCTGCCGTTCGCGTTGCTGATCGCGCACGAGCTGACCGTCGGCGCGGCCTTCGCCCAGTCCCGGGACGTGCTCCAGCTCGCCTGGCTGGTCGCCGCGGGCGCGGCGGGTGAGGCGGTGCGCCAGGCCGAGCGCCGGGCGGACGAGGCCGAGCGCACCCGGGAGGAGACCGCGCGGCGCCGCGCCGACGAGGAGCGGCTGCACATCGCGCGGGAGCTGCACGATTCGCTCACCCACCAGATCTCCGTGATCAAGGTGCAGGCCGAGGTCGCCGTGCACCTGGCCGGCAAGCGGGGCGAGGACGTGCCCGAGCCGCTGCTGGCGATCCGGGACGCCGGGCGGGAAGCGGCCCGCGAGCTGCGCGCCACCCTGTCAGCGCTGCGCGACGACGGCACCAGCCCACCGCCCGGGCTCGGCGACGTCCCGGAACTGGTGCGGCGCGCGCGATCCACCGGACTGGAGACGACACTGACGATCGAGGGAGAACACGACGACGTGCCCGCCGCCGTGGCACGCACCGCCTACCGCATCGTCCAGGAGTCGCTGACCAACGTCGCCCGCCACGCGCGCGCCGCCACCGCGTCGGTCCGCATCGGCTACCGGCCCGGCGCCGTGGTGATCCGGGTCGACGACGACGGCACCGCAAGCCCGGACGCCGCGCCGGTGCCCGGGGTCGGGCTGCTCGGCATGCGCGAGCGCGTGATGGCGCTCGGCGGAAGTCTCACCGCCGCGCCGCGTGCTGGGGGCGGGTTCAGCGTCCGGGCCGAGCTTCCCGTGGACCGGGCGTCGTGATCCGCGTCCTGCTGGTCGACGACCAGCCGCTGATCCGCAGCGGGTTCCGCGCGCTCCTGGACAACGAGCACGACATCGAGGTGGTCGCCGAGGCCGCCGACGGCGCGGCCGGGGTCGCCCTGGCCCGGGAACACGTGCCGGACATCGCGCTCGTCGACATTCAGATGCCGGTGGCGGACGGGATCGAGGCGACCCGGCGCATCGCCGCGGACCCGGCCCTGGCGGGGGTGCACGTGGTGATCCTGACCAACTACGGCCTGGACGAGTACGTGTTCGACGCGCTGCGCGCCGGGGCGGCCGGGTTCCTGGTCAAGGACATCGAACCGGAGGACTTCCTGCACGCCGTGCGGGTCGCCGCCCGCGGCGACGCGCTGCTGTCCCCGTCGATCACGCGCAAGCTGATCGACCGGTACGTCAGCCGGCCGCCGCACCCCGGCCCGGGCCTCGGCGAACTGACCAACCGCGAACGCGAGGCGGTGGCGCTGGTCGCACAGGGACTGTCCACCGAGGAGATCGCCGGGCGGATGGTGATCAGCCCCCTCACCGCGAAGACGCACGTCAACCGCGCGATGACGAAACTGCACGCCCGCGACCGCGCCCAGCTGGTGGTCTTCGCGTACGAGTCCGGACTGGTGACACCGAGCGGCTCCGGTGAGTGATCATCGGCGGTGACCGCCGAGGGTTTCCGGGCAGAGCCACCCTCCCGACGACCGCCGCGCCGCCGCCGAGTGGGCGCTGGACGACCTGGCCGCCCGCGCCTGGGATGGTGGCCCGTCGCGCCGGGTGCACGGGCCGAGCGGGTGCCGGCCGCCCTCGGTCTCGTGTTGCGCATGTACGGACAGCACCGCGCACTCCCGGGACGGCGTGCCGGTGTTCGGGATCTTCTTCGGCCGGTCCAGCTTCGCGACGCGCCGGCGTACGAGTCCAGCACGGTTCCGGCAACGGCGGACTTCCCGCCGGTGCCGGCCGCGCCGCTGAGCCGCAGTGTCCGAACGGGAGCGGGGACCGTCCTCGACGTGCTGGAGCCCGAACTCCACGGCCGCGCCGCTCAGGCGGCGGTCGACACCGCCGGGTGGCCGGAGGTGATCGCCGAGGTGCTGGCCGCCCTGGGCCGGCGTGGCGCTCGCGCCGGTGGGCATCGGCGCCACCCGCCGCCTCGTCCAACAGCGACCGCACCCGCGGCGCGAGCGGCGTTGGCGCCATCTCCTGCTGACCGGCCTGGCGCTGTTCGCCGCGGGCGCGCTGCTCTCGGCGGCCGCACCGGACATCCCGCGCCTGCTCGCCGGGCGGGCGATCACCGGGGTGGGCGTGGCCGCCGTGCTGCCCGACACCCTCGCCGTCCTGCTCGCGTCGGTGGCGCTGCTGCTCGGCATCCGCGCACCCGCTGCTCGACCCGCGGTTGTTCCGGGCCGCGGGTCTGCGAAGCACGTGCCTGGGCAGGACGGCGCGTGGCACGTCGGCCGTCTGGTGGGGCGCATCGGGCTGACCGCCGTGATCGCCCTCGCCTTCGCCTGCACCGGCGCCGGCCTGCTCGGGCTGTCCACAAGCGACATGGCCACGCCCTGTCCGCTGTACGCGGTCTGGCTCGTCGTGACCGGGACCGGCGTGACGCTGGCGCTGCCGACGCTGTCCAGCGTGATCGCGGGTTCGCTGCCCCCGCGCAGGCCGGTGTCGCGACCGGCCTGCACCGGCGCCACGCGCGAGTTCGGCAGCGCGCTCGGCGTGGCCGTGCTCGTCCTCGGCGCGCTGGTCATCCTGCCGGGGCGAGGAACTCGATCGCCGCGTCCTTGAACTTCCGGCTGGACACGGCGTTGAGGTGGGTGCGCCGGCCGAGCGAGACGAACGGCGCACCCAGCGACGCCGCGAACTCCGGCGCGTCCGCGGCGATCTCGTCCTGCTCACCGGCGGCGAACAGCACCGGCACCGGCGGCGCACCGTCGAGCCGGTGCCCGGCCATCCCGTCGATACAGGCGTCCAGGCCGCCGCCGGACAGCTGCTCCGCCACGCGCTCCATCGACGCGCGGTCGGCGGCACGCCCGCCGATCCCGCCGAGCACCATCCGCCCGACGCGGCCCGGAGCGAGCCGCGCCAGCTCCCACCCGGCCAGACCGCCCATCGAGTAGGTGACCACATCCACAGTGGACAGTCCGGCCTCGTCGAGCACGGCGAGCACGTCCCGCGCCAGCGTTCGCGGCGAATACCCGGACGCCGGGCGGTCGCTCTGCCCGTGCCCGCGCAGATCCACGGTCACGTGCCCGTGCCCGTGCCCGTGCCCGGCCAGGGCGCGGATCCAGCCGGTCTGCTCCCAGGTGCGGAGGCTGTCCGAGGCGAAGCCGTGGATCAGCAGCACCGGACGCGGCCCGGGGGCGGTGTCGTACCAGATCTTGGTGCCGTCGGCGGCGGTGGCGAACACGGCTCAGTCCTCCGGCAGGGTCAGGCGGACCCTCCGCCGCGGCTTCTTCTCCTCCGGGACGGTGCCGACGATCCCGGCGTCCTCCACGGCGAAGGTGACCAGCGGCTCCCCCACCGCCAGCTCCTCGTCCTCGCCGACGTGCAGGCGGGTGACGCGGCCGGACTGGGGCGAGGGGATTTCCACCGCGGACTTGGTGGTCTCCAGCTCGACCAGCGGCGCGTTGCGCTCGACCCAGTCGCCCTCGGCGACCAGCCACTCCAGCACGCGGGCGCTGATCAGGCCCTCACCGAGGTCGGGCAGGGGGAAGGTCACTTCAGCCACGGCGGTACTCCAGGGTGGTCTGCACGGCGGTCAGGATGCGGTCGATGCTGGGCAGGTACTCGTCCTCCAGCGCGCCGGACGGGTAGGGCACGTCGAACCCGGTGACCCGCTGCACCGGCGCGCGCAGCCCGGCGAAGCAGCGTTCGGTGATCAGCGCGGACACCTCGGCGCCGAGCCCGGCGGTCAGCGGCGCCTCGTGCACCACGACCGCGCGGCGGGTCCGGGCCACCGACTCCGCGAGCCCGGCGGCGTCGATCGGCTTGAGCCAGCGCAGGTCGAGGACCTCCAGCTCGACGCCGTCCTCGGCGGCCAGTTCGGCGGCCTGCAGGCAGCGGGCGACCATCGCGCCCCAGGCGACCAGCGTGGCGTGCCTGCCCGGCCGGACGATCCGGCTGGTGCCGACGGGCAGCTGCTCGACGGCCTCCGTGGGGTCGAACGTCTCGCGGTGCCAGTAGCGGGACTTCGGTTCCAGGAAGATCACCGGGTCCGGATCGGCGATCGCCTGCCGCAGCAGGTGGTACCCCTCGCCCGGGGTGGACGGCGACACCACCTTCAGGCCGGGCACGTGCGCGAACAGCGCCTCCAGGCTCTCGCCGTGGTGCTCGGGCGCCTTGATCCCGCCGAAACTGGGCAGCCGCAGCGTGATCGGCATGCTCAGCACGCCGCGGCTGCGGTAGTGCATGCGCGCGACCTGGTTGACGATCTGGTCGATCGCCGGATAGCTGAAGCCGTCGAACTGGATCTCCGGCACCGGCCGCCACCCGGCCATCGCCAGCCCGACCGCCATGCCCATGATCGCGGACTCGGCCAGCGGTGTGTCGAACACGCGGTGCTCGCCGAACTTGTCGCGCAGGCCGTCGGTCACCCGGAACACCCCGCCGAGCGTGCCGACGTCCTCGCCGAAGATCAGCACCCGGTCGTCGTCCTCGCACGCGTGGCGCAGGGCGAGGTTGAGGGCCTGCTGCAACGAGAACTCAGGCATCGAGGGACTCCTTCCACGCCCGCTGCTGCTCCAGCAGGGCCGCCGTGGGCTCGCGGTAGACGAACGAGAACAGCTCCTCGGCCGGGGGCGCGCCGAGCGCGAGCAGGTCGTCGCGGACCCGGCTCACCACGGTGGCGGCGTGCTCCTCGGCGGCGGCGACCTCCTCGGCGGTGAGCTGGTTCGCCGCCCGGAGGAGCGGGTCGCGCCCGGCCCAGGCCCGCTCGTCGTCCAGGGTGCGGTAGCGGCCGGGATCGTCCGAAGTGGAGTGCGGGCCCAGCCGGTAGGTCATCGCCTCGATCACCGTCGGGCCGCCGCCGTCGCGGGCGCGGTCCAGCGCGGCGCGCGTCGCCTCGAACACGGCGGTCACGTCGTTGCCGTCGACGCGCACGCCCTCGATTCCGTACCCGGCGGCGCGGGCGGCGACCGAACCGCCGGCGACCTGGTCCGCGGTGGGCACCGAGATCGCCCAGCCGTTGTTCTGGCAGAAGAAGATCACCGGCAGCCGGTAGACGCCGGCGAAGTTCATGGCCTCGTGCACGTCGCCCTGGGAGCTGGCGCCGTCGCCGAAGTAGGTGATGGCCGCGCCGCCGGTGTCGTCCAGCTTCGCGCCCATCGCCCAGCCGACCGCGTGGGTGACGGGACCGCCGACGACGGCGTTGAACGGCGCCAGGCGGGAGGCCAGCGGGTCGTAGAGGCCGCCGTGCCAGAGGTTGAGGTGGGTGGCCAGGTAGCCGGCGAGGTCGACGCCCATCGCCACCGCGACGCCGAGTTCCCGGTAGCACGGGAAGGCGAAGTCACGGCCGAGGTCGAGCGCGGCGGCGCTGCCGACCTGCGCGGCCTCTTGGCCCTTCGCCGGGGCGTAGGCGGGGAGGACACCCTGGCGCTGCAACGCGATGGCTTCGTCGTCGAGCCGGCGTGCCACCAGCATCAGCCGGTGGAGCGCGGGGAGATCAGCTTCCTGCATGGCGGGAAGGGTGCGGTGCGGCCTCCGGAGTGCGCAAGTGTCGCCCCAGCGGCTGATCACTGTGCACGATCTGCGCGGCGTTTCGCCGGTTTCGCTGGGCAGATTGTCCAGCGAGCCGCCGCGACGGCCCGGCACCCGCAGCGCTACTGGTGATCGTGCCCGTCTCCGGCTACGACCAGACCGGCCCCTACCGCGACCGCGCCGGGTTCGGCGGCGTCGCCGAGGCGTTCGGCGGGCTGCGGCAGGTCACCGGGCACCCGGACCGCCCGCCGGTGCGGCCGGCGGCGCCGCCGGACTCTACGGCGTGAACGTGAGCCCGTTCTCCACCAACGGGATCATCGTGCTCGCGCAGGCGCAGGTGCCCGGCAAACGCCTCTTCCAGCGCCGCATGCTCGCCTACAGCGCGCCCGTCGTGGCCGGCGCTCCCCTGCTCGCCTGGACGGTGGCGATCCTGCCGTCCGCGTTGTGACTCCACAGTAGACATTCCGGAAAGGACATCATGAACCACTTCACCGTGGACGGCCGGCGGCCGTCCGTCGACCCGGCCGCGTGGATCGCCCCGAACGCGGTGCTGGCCGGCGCGGTCACCGTCGCCGCCGGCGCCGGCGTCTGGTACACCGCCGTGCTGCGCGCGGATCTGGACACCATCAGCATCGGGGCCGGCAGCAACATCCAGGACGGCACGATCGTGCACGCCGATCCCGGCTTCCCCGCCGTCATCGGCGCGGGGGTGAGCGTCGGGCACCGCGCGGTGCTGCACGGCTGCACCGTCGAGGACGACTGCCTCATCGGCATGGGCGCGGTCGTGCTCAACGGGGCCCGGATCGGGGCCGGCAGCCTCGTCTCGCCCGGCTCGCGCGTCGCGGGCCTGCCGGCGAAGGTCCGGCGCCCCCTGACCGCCGACGAGCAGGCCGCGACCCGGGCCAACGCGGCGAGCTACCGCGACCTGGCACGCACCCACGCCACCGGGACTGAGCCGCGGCCCGCCGCGTCAACGAGACGAAGCACCCCGGCGGCGGCCACCGCGAGGCTCGCGGCGAACCACCGCGACCTGGCGCGCACGACCCGGGACTGAGCCGCGCCCGGCGGCGTCAGCGGGACGAAGCACCCCGGCGACGACCGCCGCGGGCGCCCGCCGAGAACGCGGCGGCCCCGCCCGATCGGTGGGGCGCCGCGCCCGTGCCACGGCCCGGCTTCTGCCGCCCGTCGCCGACGGGCTTCTGCCGCGCCTCGCCGGCCGGCTTGTCCCGCGTCTCGCCCCGCGGCTTCTGCCGCGCGGCGCCACGGCCGGAGTCACCGCGCCGCGGTTCCCCGCGCCGGGAGCCGGCGCGGGACGGCGAGCCGTCCCGGGTCCGCACCGCGCCGCCGGCCGCGGGCGCGGTGAACACCCGCTCCCCCGGCGCGAGCTCGGCCAGCAGCGGGTGCCCGAGCGCCAGCCGGGTGGTGACCGGGGTGATCCCGGCCTTGCGGGTCAGGTCGCGGACGTCGGCGACCTGGTCGTCGGTCATCAGCGTGATCACCGTGCCCTCGGCACCGGCGCGGGCGGTGCGCCCGGACCGGTGCAGGTACGCCTTGTGCTCGACCGGCGGGTCGGCGTGGATCACGCGGGCCACGTCGTCGACGTGGATGCCGCGGGCGGCGATGTCGGTGGCCACCAGCGTGGTCGCGCTGCCGTCGGAGAACGCCGACAGGTTGCGGGTCCGCGCCGTCTGGCCGAGGTTGCCGTGCAGCTCCACCGCCGGGACGCCGGCCGCCACGAGCTTGCGGGTCAGCGCCTTCGCCCGGTGCTTGGTCCGGGTGAACACCACGGTCCGGCCGGGCGCGGCGGCGAGGTCCACCAGCACGTCCAGGCGCGCGTCCGGCTGGACGTGCAGCACGTGGTGCTCCATCGTCGCCACCGGCGAGCGGGCCGAGTCGACGCTGTGCGTGACCGGGTCGGTGAGGAAACGCTTGACGAGCACGTCCACACCGGCGTCCAAGGTGGCCGAGAACAGCAGCCGCTGCCCCTGCCGCGGCGTGCGGTCCAGCAGCCGCTTCACCTGCGGCAGGAACCCGAGGTCGGCCATGTGGTCGGCCTCGTCGAGGACGGTGACCTCGACGGCGTCGAGGTGCGCGTGCCCGCTCGCGAGGTGGTCGGCGAGCCGGCCGGGGCAGGCGACCAGGATGTCCACCCCGGCCCGCAGGCCGGCGATCTGCGGCCCCGCGCCGACCCCGCCGAACACCGTCATGGTGCGCAGCGACAGGGCCTTGGCCAGCGGCGCCAGCGCCGCGTCGATCTGGGAGGCCAGCTCGCGGGTCGGCGCGAGGATCAGCGCGCGGGGCCGTCCGGGACGGCGCGGGGTGCCGCTCGCGGCGAGCCGGGCCAGGACCGGGAGCGCGAACGCGTACGTCTTGCCGGAGCCGGTGCGGCCCCGGCCGAGCACGTCCCGGCCGGCCAGCGAATGCGGCAGCGTGGCGGCCTGGATCGGGAACGGCGCCTCGATGCCCCGCTCGGCCAGCGCGGCGACGAGCACCGAAGGCACGCCGAGCGCGGCGAAGGAGGGCACGGGGGATGAGGTCAAGGGAAGATCTCCGAACGTCGGGGGGTCGTCCTGCCCGGCGCAGACCGTCGGCGGTCGCGGCGCGTGGTGGTCGACATCAGAACGCGGCCCGAGGCAGAACTGTGCGGGCCGCGATCACCAGTGTAGACCATGAACCGCGGCGGCGGGGCTCGACCGAACGGGATTCACTCCCGCCACGGTCACCCGACGGCGTTTCCGGCGACGGAACCACCCTCCGCTACGACGTGGTGCCGCGCGAGCGGGCGGGCCGGAAGCAGGTCGTGGTCACGCTGAACCGGTCCGTGCCGCGGCACGGACCGGTTCAGCGTATCGGCCGGTCACCCGTCAGCCCCGCTGGGCGAGCAGCCCGTCCACCAAGGCGCGCAGCCCGTCGGCGTAGGTGTCGCGCGCCGCCAGCTCCGGCCACTGGTCGCCGATCGCCGCCAGGTGCGGCATCTTCTCCGGGTCGAACCGGAACTCGGCGTCGCGGTAGGGCCGCTCGTCCGCGGGGCGCCGGCCGGACCGCGCGCGGACGAGGATCTCACCGGCGGTGTAGTACCAGATGCCGCGGAACACCCCGACCGCCTGCTCCGGGCTGCATCCGCTGTCCACGGCGCCGCCCACGATGGCCTCCACCATCCACAGGGCCGGTTCGTCGAGCAGGCCGACGAACCCGTCCACCGTGACGACCTCCGCGGCCCACGGCCACGCTGCCAGCGCGTCGTGCATCACCGTGGCCGCCACGACGATCCGCTCCCGCGGATCGCTGGGCAGCCGGGGGCGTTCCAGCTGCCCGGTGTAGGCGTTGAGCAGCTGCACCAGCAGATCCGCCTTGTCCCGCACGTGGTGGTACAGCGTCGTCGGCCCGATCCCCAGCTCCGCCGCGAGCCGGCGGACGCTCAGCTTCTCCCAGCCGTCGCGGTCGATGAGCTGCCGCGCGGCCGCCAGGATCTCCGCCCGGGAGGTCACCGGTGGCCGCCCGGTCCGGGCGCGCGCTGCATCGGGTCGGGGCATGGGTCCCATCATGCTGCCCGCTCCCCTCGTCGACAGCCGGCGCCCTCCGGTGCTAGTTTCGGAACGTGTTCCGAAACCAGCACGAGAGGACTGGGGTGCGATGACGAAGACGGAGTTCCCGGGACCGGCGGTCCGGGCGGGGCTCACCCTCGCGGCGGTGGCCGTCGTGCAGTTCACGGTGTCGCTGGACCTGTCGGTGGTGAACGTCGGGCTGCCGGCGATCGCGGCCGCGCTCGGGTTCGGCCCGGTGGGCCTGACCTGGGTGATCCACGCCTACGCGCTCACCTTCGGCGGGCTGCTCCTGCTCGGCGGCAAACTCGCCGACCGCTACGGCCGCAAGCGGGTCCTGCTGGTCGGGCTGGCCGTGTTCGGGATCGCGTCCCTGGCCGGGGGTTTCGCCGCGGACCCCGGCCAGCTGGTCGCGGCGCGCGCCGCGCAGGGCATCGGGGCCGCCGCGGCGGCCCCGGCCGCGCTGGCGCTGCTGACCGCGACCTTCCCCGGGGGCCGCGAGCGGGTCCGCGCGTTCGGCGTGTGGAGCGCGACGAACGCCGCCGGTGGGGCCCTGGGCGTGCTGATCGGCGGGGTGCTCACCGAGTACGCCGGGTGGCGGTGGGTGATGCTCGTCAGCGCGCCGATGGCCGCCGTCGCGCTGGTGCTGGCGCGGCGCGGGGTCGCCACCGAGCCGCCGCCGGTACGCGGCAGCCGTCCGGACGTGCTGGGCGCCGTCCTGGTCACGGCGGGCATGACCACGCTCGTGTTCGGCGTCGTGCGCACCGAGCAGTACGGCTGGGCCTCGCCGGTCACGCTGATCACCCTGGCGGTCGCCGTCGCACTGCTGGCCGCGTTCGTCCACATCGAACGGACGACGACCCGGGACCCCGTGGTGCGCCTGGGTTTGCTGGCCAACCGCGCGGTCGCCGGTGCCAACCTGTACAACCTGCTCCTCGGCGCGGCGATGGCGTCCGCCTTCTACTTCGTGTCCCTGTACCTGCAGCGGGTGCTGGGGACCGGGCCGGCGCTGGCCGGGCTGCAGTTCCTGCCCTTCGCGCTCGGGGTGGTCGCCGGGTCCGTGCTCGCCGTCAAGCTCGGGTACCGGATCGCGGCCCGCACGCTGATGGCCGGCGGCGGGCTGCTGGCCGCGGCGGGGTTCGCCTGGTTCGGTTTCCTCAGCGCGGACGGGTCGTTCCTGGCCGACGTCCTGGGGCCGTCGATGGTGACCAGTGCCGGGTTCGGACTGTGCCTCGGGCCGGTGGTGTCCGTGGCCACCGCGGGTGCGGCGCCGGAGGACTCGGGCGCGGCGTCCGGTCTGCTCGCCGCGTCCCGGCAGATCGGCGCGTCGCTCGGGCTCGCCGCCCTCGGCACGGCCGCGCACGGGTACGGCGCTTCGCCCGTGGCGGGGTACGCGTTCGGGTTGACGCTCGGCGCCGTGCTCTTCGCCGCCGCCGTGGCCCTCGCCCTCACGGTGGTTCCAGGGTCTGCTCCAGCCGGGCGAGCAGGCCGGTGAGGGCCGCGCGCTCGTCCGGGGCCAGCCCGCCGATCAGGTCCGCCTCGTGTTCCAGCAGGCGGCGGACGGTGGTTTCGATCAGACGGTGACCGGCGTCGGTGAGCCGGACGGCGACCGCGCGTCGTGACGCGGCCGAGGGCGCGCGTTCGACGAGCCCGGCCTGCTCGGCGCGGGCCACGCGCTGGGAGACCGCGCCGGGGGTGACCAGCGTGCGCCGGGTGATCTCCCGCGTGGTCAGCTCGTACGGCGGGCCGGACCGGCGGATCACGCTCAGCAGGTCCAGGGTGGACGGATCGACGCCGAGCTCGGCCAGGGTGCGGCGCCGGTCGTCGGCGAGGATCTTCGCGATCCGCCACACCGGGGTGATGATCTCGATGGACTCCGTGCGCACACCGGGGAGTTCGCGCCGCCACGACTCGGCGATGTCGTGCGCGGGCCACCTGAGGATCGAGCCCATCGGGTAGCCCTCGGCGCCGAAGTCGTTCGACACGGCCTGCCTCCCTCCGCTACGTTTAGAGCTAAACATAGCAGAGAGGAGTGCTCAGTGAGCCGGATCGTGCTGGTCACCGGTGGCGGGAACGGCATCGGACGGGCCGTGGCCGCCCGGTTCCGCGCGGGCGGGGACGCCGTGGTGATCACCGGCCGCAACGGCGAGCGGCTGGCCCGGACCGCCGCCGGGATCGGCGCGCGGGCGATCACCTGCGACGCGACGGATCCGGAGCAGGTGGCGCGGATGGCGGACGAGCTGGGGCCGGAGCTGGACGTGGTGGTCAACATGGCGGGCGGGAACACCGATCTCACCGCGCCCGCCGGGGACGGGCTCGGGGAGGTGCTGCGCGCGTGGCGGGCGAACCTGGACGCCAACCTGCTCAGCGCGGTGCTCACCACGACGGCCGTGCGGGAGCGGCTGCGGCCGGGTGGCTCGATCATCAACGTCGGGTCGATCGGCGCCGAGTACGCCGCGTCGTCCTACGGGGCGGCGAAAGCGGCGCTGGCGGCGTGGACGGCCGGCCTGTCGTCGGAGGTCGGGCCGAAGGGCGTGACGGCGAACCTGATCGCGCCCGGGTACATCGCGGAAACCGGGTTCTTCCAGGGAAAGCTCAGCGAGGAGCGCCGGCGGGCGTTGATCGCCGCGACGCACAACGGCCGTCCGGGCCACCCGGACGACGTCGCGGAGACGGCGTATTTCCTGGCGTCGGCGGGCGCGCGCCACATCACCGGCCAGACGATCCACGTCAACGGCGGCGCCCACACGACGCGATAACCGGTTGGCGAACGGGCCGGGCGGCGGGACGATCACCGGGTGTGGGACGAGGCCCGGGAGCGCGTCGAGGCACTGTGTGCCGCGCGGGACGCCGATGCCGAGGTGGCGGTGATGGCGGGGGCGGACCCGCGGTTGTGGCTCGCCGTCGACGCGAGCGCGCGACGCTCGGTCCCGGCGGGCTGGCACCGCAGTGTCGTGTTGCGGGCGCTGGGACGCGACGGCCACCTCCGCGAAGCCGCCCTGCCCCAGCTCGACCAGCGGATCGCGCTGCCGGTGCTGGCGATCCGCGCGGCGGACTGGGTGCCGCAGGTGCGCGAGCGTGCCCGGCGGGAGTGCCTGCGTCACCTCTTCCGCGACCCGATGACCGTGGTGGACCTGTTCCCGCTGGCGTGCCGCGTGCGGCGCCGCGCCGAGGGCGAGTGGCTGGCCGCGACGCTGGAGGGGATGCTGCGCCTGCCCGAGGTCCGCTCGGCCGCACTCGCCGCTTCGGATGTGCTCACCCGCCGGACGGTGTATGAGTCGGGATACGCGAGCGCCGGCGAGCTGAGGGCCGGGCTCCGGGACGGGGATCTGAAGATCCGGCTGGGGTGTGCTCGCGCCCTGGCCGGCAGCCCGGACCCCGAGGTGCT
This sequence comes from Amycolatopsis thermalba, assembly GCF_023376025.1. Classification (NCBI taxonomy): domain Bacteria; kingdom Bacillati; phylum Actinomycetota; class Actinomycetes; order Pseudonocardiales; family Pseudonocardiaceae; genus Amycolatopsis; species Amycolatopsis thermalba. The sequence goes on along the minus strand of NZ_CP091196.1, from coordinate 3,764,717 downwards.
GCACCTGCTGCGCACCAGCGGCACGGCGGCCCTGCGCGCCCTGGCGATCCGCGACCGCGCCGGCGCGGTGCCGGCACTGGCCGATCCAGCCTCGCTGGTGCGCGCACACGCGCACCTGACGCTCCGCCGCGCGGGCGAAGACCCCGCGCGGCACTACCGATCCCTGCTGACCGCGGTGAACGGCACCGCCGCACAGGTGCACGCAGCCGCCATCGCTGCCGGGACTCCCGCGCCCCACCACTCCGCACCAGGCCCAGCGCCGGGAACTCGCGCGAATGGCTCCGGCTCAGCCGGGCCCGGCCGCCGCGCCACACACCCGCGCGCCGCGGGCGTGGCCCCCGGGGCTGCCGGGACTCCCGCATCCCACCGGCCTGGCCCGGCCGCCGCGGCGGATCCCGTGTCCGCCGGCTTGGTCGCCGGCCTCGGGGAGACCGGCGACGGCGCCGATGCGGTGCTGCTCCTGCCGTTCCTCGCCGACGGGCGGGCCGGCGTCCGGGCCGAGACTGTCCGCGCGCTGCGTCGCCTGCGCGCGATTCCCCTCGCGCGGGCCGTGCCGTTGCTCGCCGATCCGTCCCCGCGCGTCGCCCGGCAGGTGATGCTCGCGCTGCGCGAAACCGCCGCCCTGATCGACGAAACCGTGCTGCACGGCATGCTCGCCCCCGGCCAGCCCGCGCACCGCAGGCGGATCGCGTTCCAGCTGCTCTCCGCCCGCGACACCTGGACCCGCCTCGCGCTCGACCTGCGTCTCGTGCTGGACCCGGACGAGCCGCTCCGGGACATCGCCGCCGGCGATCTGCGGAACTGGTTCGCCTACGGGTCCGCGACCACCTACACCACGCCGACCACCACGCAGGCCGCCGAGCTGCGCGACCTCCTCAACCGCGCGGAACCGCTGCTCGGCACCGCCCACGCCCGAGTGCTGCGCCTGTTCCTCTGATCCACTCCTGCACAGGCCGACCTCAGCCGCGCGGAGCCGCCGCCCGGTGCCGCCCACGCGCGGGTGCCGCGCCGGTTCCTCTGGAGCGCAACAAGAACAGCGCCTGCACCCCGGTGTAGGCCAGCAGCACCGCCCCGGCCACCGCGCTCACCTGCACGCCGTGCACGAACGCCTCCTTCGCGGCGGCCAGCAGCGCATCCGCTTCCGCCGCGGGCAGCCCGGCCGCCGTCGCGACCGCTCCGCCGAGCGTTTCGCGCGCCGTGTCCCCCGCACCGGCCGGCACGCCCGCCCGGTAGACCGCCGCCGCGATGCTGCCCAGCACCGCCGTCCCGAGCGCGCCACCCAGCTCGAACCCCGTCTCCGAGATCGCCGACGCCGCACCGGCCCGCGCGGGCGGGGCGGCGGTGATGATCAGGTCGTTGGTGAGCGTCTCCGACAACGACACCCCGAACCCCACCAGCGCCATGCCGGCCACCAGAATCGCCAGTCCACTGTGGACGCCGAGGGCCACCAGCACCGCGAACCCCGCCGCCGCGGCCAGCAGCCCGCCGCCGATCAGCCGCGGCACCGGCACCCGCCGGGCGAGGCGCGCCGCGGCGAAGGAACCCGCGACGCCGGCGACCGTCGTCGGCAGCAGCCACAGCGCCGCCGTCATCGGCCGCAGGCCGAGCACGAGCTGGAGGTGCTGCGGCACCAGGAACAACAGTCCGGCCAGGGCGAACACCCCGAGCATGTTCGTCAGCACCGACGCGCTGAACCGCCGGTCCGCGAACAGCGCCAGGTCGAGCATCGGGTCCGGCAGCGCACGCTGGCGCCGCACGAACACCACCACGAACACCGCGCCGGCCAGCACGCTCACGGCCGCGAGCGGATCCGCGCCGTGCTCGGCGAACCGCTTGATGCCGTAGACCACGGGCAGGACCGCCGCCAGCGACAGCAGCGCGGACAGCGGGTCGAAGCGGCCGGGCTCCGGGTCCCGCGCCTCCGGCAGCAGGAGCGGCCCGGCGACCAGCAGCACCAGCATCACCGGCACGTTGATCAGGAACACCGAGCCCCACCAGAAGTGCTCCAGCAGCCAGCCGCCCAGCACCGGCCCGAGCGCCATGCCGCCGGAGAACCCGGCGCCCCACACGGCGATCGCGGTCCGCCGCCGCGCCGGGTCGGTGAAGATGGTGCGGATCAGCGCCAGCGTCGAGGGCATCAGCGTCGCCCCGCCGACCCCGAGCAGCGCCCGCGCGGCGATGAGCATGAGCGGGCTGGTCGCGAACGCCGCGGCCACGGACGCGGCGCCGAACGCGACGGCGCCGGAGAGCAGCAGCTTGCGCCGCCCGATCCGGTCCCCGAGCGTGCCCATCAGGACCAGCAGCCCGCCCAGCACGAACGAGTAGATGTCGACGATCCACAGCTGCTCGGCGCCGGTCGGGCCGAGGTCCTCGCTCAGGTACGGCAGCGCGAACCCGAGCACCGTCATGTCGACGCTGATCAGCAGCACCGGCAGCACCAGCACACCCAGCGCGAGCCAGTCCCGGCGTCCCCCGGCCATCACGATCACAACCCTTTTCTGAACAGTCCGGACGGTACAGTTTGCCCCGCTCTCGAAACTAAACCGTCCAGACGGTATAGTCAAGCGACATGGGACGCCCCTCCGCGCGGGAACAGATCCTCGACGCCTACCAGGACATCCTCATCGAGAGCGGATCGGCCGCCGTCACCCTGGACGCCGTCGCCGCGCGCGCGAAGGTGTCCAAGGGCGGGCTGCTGTACCACTTCGGGTCGAAGGACGCCCTGCTCGACGGCCTCCTCGACCGGCTGCTGCGGCTCACCGCGGCCGACGTCGAGCAGGCGCGCACGGCCCCCGAGGGCGTGGTGCGGTACTGGCTGCTGTCGTCGGTGACCGACGCCGACATGACCAAGCCGGCCCACCGCGCCTCGATCGCCGCGCTGCGGCTGCTCGGCAGCGAACCGAAGGTCACCGAGACGATGAACGAGGTCGGCCGGCTGTGGTGGGAGCTGCTGGAACAGCACATCGGCGACCCGCTGACCGCCGAGATCGTCGGCCTGCTCGGTGACGGCCTCTACCTGCGCGCCACACTCGGCGGGCAGACGCCGCAGCCGGTGCTCGACCGGATGCCGGAGGTGCTGCGCCGTCTGGGCCTGGACGCGGCGGAAAGTGACCTTGGTCCTCGCCCGAGGTGACTTCCGCCGGGCCGCGGGGCGCGCGACGCGGCCTAGATTGGGCAGATCGCCTGCGGAAGGGTCCTGCCGTGATCACCGTGTTCCTCGTCGACGACCACGAGGTCGTCCGCCGCGGCGTCGCCGACCTGCTCGAAGCCGACCGCGAGCTGAGGGTCGTCGGCGAGGCGTCCACGGCCGCCCAGGCGATGGCGCGGATCCCGGCGCTGCGCCCGGACGTCGCGGTGCTCGACGTGCGCCTGCCCGACGGCAACGGCATCGAGCTGTGCCGGGAGCTGCGGTCGCGGTTCCCGGAGCTGAACGTGCTGATCCTGACCTCCTACACCGACGAGGAGGCCATGCTCAACGCGATCCTGGCCGGCGCGGGCGGCTACGTCATCAAGGACATCCAGGGGCTGCAGCTGGTCTCGGCCGTGCGCGCGGTCGGCACCGGCCGGTCGCTGCTCGACACCCGCGCCGCGTCGACGCTGATGGCCAAGCTGCGCGCCGACGCCCGCGACGGCCCGGCGGCCGGGCTCACCGAGCGCGAACGCACGCTGCTGGACCTCATCGGCGAGGGGCTGACCAACGCGCAGATCGCGCAGCGGATGTTCCTCGCGGAGAAGACGGTGAAGAACTACGTGTCGCGGCTGCTGGCCAAACTCGGCCTCCAGCGGCGCACCCAGGCGGCCGTCCTCGCGGCGAAACTCCAGGCGGACAGGGACCCGGACGCCCCGCGCTGAAAGCGCTGCCTCAGGCCGAAATGCTGGCAATCCTGTTCGCAGGCCTTGACCGTCGTGCGCCGCTGCCCGGTCCGCCGTCACCCCGGACGGCCTGCCCGCTGTGGTGCCCGTGCTGGATTGCGCCGACGTGCCCGGTCTCGACCTCGGTGGCGTCACCGACGCGCCGGTGACGATCCAGCCCGCGAAGCCCGGCGCCGCGCCGTACTGCAAGGTGCGGGCCGGGCGGGGCCGGGATTTCCCTGGACTCCCCGGCTTCCGGGGCCAGGAGAAGTAACCTTCAGAACCCGAGCAGTTCGGCGAACGCGGCGCGTTCCGTGACACCCAGCTTCGCGCTCGCCCGGTACAGGTGTCCCTCGACGGTGCGGACCGAGACGACGAGCCGGTCGGCGATCTCGCGGTTGGACAGGCCGCGCGCGGCCATCGTGACGATCTCGCGCTCGCGGCCGGTCAGCGGCAACGGCCGCACCGCCGCCAGCGCCGGGGTTCGCGCGCCTTCGCACGCTTCGGCGAGCCGGTGCGCGCGGGTGACGGCCGCGCGTGCCGCCACCGGGTGACCGGACCGGGCGTGCGCGACCGCGGCCTGGGCAGCGGCGTCGGCAGCGGCCAGCTGGTCGCCCATCTCCTCCAGCGCCCGGGAGGCCGCGAACAGTCCGTCGGCGTCGTCGCCGGCGAGAGCGGCTGCTTGCGCCGCGGCGGCCGCCGCGCGGGGACCCTCGACCTGGCCGGCCAGCTCGGCGAGCCGGCCGGCGGCGGTCCGGTCCCCGAAACACACCGCGACGTGGAGCGCGTAGACCTCGAACGCGGGCTGGCCGCGTCCCGCCGCCAGGCCGGCCGCGTCACGGGCGAGCCGGATCGCGGCACTCACCGCTCCTTCGGCCGCCCGCACCCACGCCCGGGCGAGCACGAGCTCCGGTTCCAGCACCGCCGTCGCCGGGTGCCGTTCGTCCTCCGCGGCAGCGAGCACCACCGCCGCCTGACCGGCCTCCCCGGACATGGCCAGCGCCTGGGTCAGCGCGACGAGGTTGCCGGACCCCGGCCCCTGCCGGCGGACCGGCCCCAGCCCGGCCTCCGCCTCCCGGAGCCTGCGGACGGCGGTGCCCAGCCGGCCCCGGTAGAGCGCGGCGTAGCCCAGCAGCGCCACACCCAGCAGCTGCAGCGGTCCGGGGATCTCGGCGCCCTGCCGGTACCTGGTCCGCGCGAGGTCCTCCACGCCGCGCAGCGCCCCGGCGAGCCGGAGGCCGAGGAGGTGGGCCGCGCACAACCCGAACGACGGGACGACCGCGTCGAAGGACTGCTCGGCCGCGGCGTATCCGGGCGCGGCCGCCCGGTCCAGCTCACCGGCCCGGCCGAGCGGGCCCAGCCCGCCGACCGCGGCCCACGCCGCCAGCAGGCTCGCGTGCGGGGGCAGCGCGCCGGCCGACCGCGCCGCGACGGCGGACTCGATCGCCTCCCGGGGCCGTCCCGCGGCGGCGTGGAAGACCCCGCGGATCGCCCGGATCGGCGCGAGTGCCCCGGGCCGGGTGATGGCGGACTCCGCCCGGTCCAGCACGGCCCCGGCCTCGGCGGGGCGGCGGCACGAGAAGAACAGGTTCCCGGCGCGGGACACCGCGACCACGCTGCGCTGGCCGTCGTCGGTGGCGAGCGGGGCCAGCGCGGACAGCATGGCCTCCGCCTCGTCCCCGCGGGTCAGCCAGGACAGCGCGGAACCGAGCGTCACGCGCGCCTCGAACCCGCCACCGGCGTCGACGGCCGCCCGCGCCAGCCGGGCGGCGAGCGGGACGTCGAGCAGCGCGATGGCCCGCTGCGCGGCGAGCGTGTGCAGCCGGGGGTCCGGATCGAGGTCGGAGTCCACGACGAGCACTGCCCGCCGCATCGTGTCGTCGGCGCGCCGGGCGCCGGTGTCCTGCAGCGCCCGCGCGATCCGGCCGCGCAGCCGCCGCGCCCGCAGCACGCCCAGCGCCTCGCGGCGCACCTCGCCGTAGAGCGGGTGCGCCAGCCGGGCCTCCAGCCGGCGGCCGTCCGGTTCGACCGCCACCAGGCCCTCGGCTTCGGCCTGCTCCACGCCGTCGGCGCTGGTCAGGGCCACGAGCACGGGCACGCCGAGGGGTTCGCCGAGCGCGAGGACGTCCACCACGTCGCGGACCGCGCCGGACAACCGGCCCATGCGGGTGTTGACCAGGTCGGCCAGGCCGGGCGAGAGCGCGGGCCGCCCCGACCAGCGCCACACCCCGCGAACCAGGCGCAGCCCGCCGCCGGCCACTTCGCCGTCGACGAGCTGGCGCAGGTAGAGCGCGTTGCCGCGGCAGAGCGTCCAGAGCCGGGCCGCGCCGGCGCTGTCCACCGGGCCGCCGAGCACCGCCTCCAGCAGGGCCACGGTCTCCGCCTCGGACAGCGGCTGGACCTCCAGCCGGTCGAGGTGACCGTCCTTCCACAGCGCGGTCACCGCGTCCGGCACCGGTTCCCCGCTGCGCACCGTGAGCACCACGGTGGCGACCCGGCGCAGCACGAACTGGTGCACCAGCGACGCGGACAGCGCGTCCAGCAGGTGCGCGTCGTCCACCGCCACCACGACGTCACCGCGGGCGGTTCCGGTGAGCGCCTCGGCGGCCTGCCGGAGCAGCTGGGTCGCGTCCCCGCTCACGTCGGTGAGCACGGCGGCGAACGCCCCGAGCGGGACGGCACGGGCCGACGCGGTCGCGGCGACCCACACCGTCCTCGCGTGCCGCCGCCTGGCCGCCGCCACCGCTTCCCGGGCGAGGCGGGTCTTGCCGACCCCGGCCGCGCCCGCCAGCACCACGCCGTGGCCCGCGCCGCGCCGCACGACCGCGTCGACGAACCGCAGCTCTTCCGCCCGGCCGGTCAACGGCCAGTTCAGGCCCACGACACGGGACGGTAGACGGCCGCTGTCCCGGCGTCTTCCACCCCGCGGGCGATTTCCGAGTACCGCACTACTCGTGTGCCCGGCCCGAGGCCGGATCAGGCTGGGCGCGTCAGGGTTCCGCCGTTCCCGAAGGAGGGACGTCATGGTCGCTGTGCACACCGGGCCCCGGTCCGGCCTCGCCCTGCCGCCGGTGGCGAGGTACCTCATGGGCGCGTCCGCCGTGCTGGCCCCGCTGCTGGTCGCCGTGAGCCTGGCGCTGGACCTGGACATCGCCGGCACCAGCAACACCGCGATCGCGCAGCGGATGGCCGCCGATCCGGACGGCTACCCGGCGACGGCCTGGCTGGCCGCGGTGTCCACGCTCCTGTGGGTGCCGGCCGTGCTCACCGCCGGCCGCGTGGCCCGCCGGAACGCGCCCACGCTCGGTCTGGCCGGCACCGTGCTGGCGTTCGGCGCGGCGCTCCCGGTCGGTCTGGACACCGAGGCGCTGGCCTACGTCGCGCTCAAGAGCGGCGTGCCGGTGTCCACGACGGTGACCATGATGGACACCGCGGAGGACATCCCGTCCGGCATCCTCGGTTTCGTCTTCTTCGCCGGGCTCGCCGGCCTGATCCTGCTCGGTGTCGCGATCGTGCGCGGGCACGCGGCGCCGGTGTGGGCCGGTGCCGCGCTCATCCTGGCCGCGGTGGCGATCCCGGTCTCGTGGTTCTCCGGTTCCGGCATCGCGGCACTGGTCGCCTGGCTCGTCCTCGCGGCCGGGTTCGCCGGGTGCGCGCAGGCCCTGATCACCCAGCAGGAGGCGTGATGACCGGCAAGATCCACCTCACCGGGCCCGGCGCGGGTGTGCCGCTCGCCATGCCGGACGGGGTGCACACGGTCAAGGCGGGCGCGGAACACACCGGTGGGGTGTACGAGGTGTTCGAGGTCGAGGCGCCGCGGGCACCCGCGGGACCGCCGCACCGGTCGCCGTGGGCGGGGACGATGTACGTCGTCGAGGGGGACGTGACGGTGCACGCCGGCGGCGAGGTCCACGACCTCGGCCCGGGCGCGGCCATCACGATTCCGGCCCGGTGCCCCTTCACCTTCGAGGTGACGAGCAAGGCCGCACGGGTGCTCGCGATCACCACCGGCGACGGCGCGGGCCGGTTCTTCGCCGACTTCGCGGCGACGGTGCCGGCGGGCCGGCCGATCGAGGAGGTGCTGCCGGCGGTGCTGGAGGTGATCCGCCGGCACGGCGTCAGCCTCCTGGAACCGGGCAGCTGAGAGGTGGCAGGGCGCCCGTCCGGCGATCCACCGTCCACGCGGGACGCGGCGATCGCGCGGCTGCCGGACGCCTACGCCGAGGCGCTGCGGCTGCGCGACGCCGGCGTCCCGCGAGCCCGGATCGCCGCGCGGTTGCGGGTGGAGCCCCAGTCGCTGGACGCGTTGTTCGCGATCGCGGAGGCGAAGCTGGGCACCTTGCTCGACGACGCTTGAGCCGGGGTCCACGAGGAACGCTTCGCGTCATCCTCGTCGCACTGTCCTAACCGGACCGCAGCGCGAGCAACTGCTTGGTGTGGCCCGGCAATTCGGTCTCCGCCAGGCCGGTGATCAGATCCCGCAGCGGCAGCGGCCGGTCCACCAGCACCGCGTCACCGGACACCAGCCGCGCCGGGACCGGGGTGTCCAGCTCGGCCTCGCTCAGCGCCGAGGTGAGGGTGCACAGCGCCTCGCCCTGGCGGTGGATGCGCTCGCGGAGCCCGGCGCTCCCGCCGGCCAGCTCGATGATCCGGGACAGCGTCCAGCGGTCCTGGGCGACGCGGTTGTCGTAGGTGGTGTGCTCACCCGCGGCGACGGCCGAGACCGCCCCGATCGTCACCGCGCTGACGATCGAGACGTGGGCCAGGATCTGGCCCGCGCTCCACTCGCCCGCGGGCGGTTCGGTGAACCGCCCGGCGGCGGCGTCGAGCAGCCCGCGGCAGGCGTCGCGCAACCCCGCGATCACGCGTGCGCCGCCGACATCTCCCACGGCGCCTGCGGCAGCACGTCGCCGGTCTCCAGCAGCGACTTCAGGTTCGCCAGCACCGCCGGCCACCCGGCGGAGATCCCGTTCAGCATCTCCCGGTTGGGCAGCTTCTCGTGGGTCACGGTGAGCCGCACGATGTCCTGGTGCGGTTCGACGAGGAACGTGACCACCGACGGCTCCCGCGACTCTTCGGGTGAGTCCTCGAACGTGATGACCAGACGCGTCGGCGGCTCGGACTCGATCACCTTCCCCACGACGTCGGCCGCGCCCGATCCGTCCGTGCGGCGGTGCTCCCAGGGCGAGCCGGGCTGCCAGTCGGAGACGTTGGAGTGCCCCCAGTACCGCGCGGTCAGGTCCGCGTCGGTGAGGGCGTGCCACACCTGCTCGGCGCCGGCGCGGATGTAGGTGACGTAGACGTAGGTCGGGATGGTCATGGCGGACTCCTCTGCCTGGGCTTTGATGGCCGCGAGCGCGCGCAGCCGGGGCTTGTCGAACTCGGCGATCCAGCGCTGCTCGATCTCGTGGATCGGCGCCGGGTTCAGGTAGTGCAGGCGCTGCCGCCCGCGGCGCACGACGGTCACGAGACCGGCCCGCACCAGGACGTCGAGGTGCTGGGTCGCCGACTGGCGGGCCATGCCGAGCCGCTCGCACACCTGGCTCAGCGTCTGTCCGTTCTGTTCCCGCAGGCGGTCCAGGAGCAACCGCCGGGTGGGGTCGGCCAGCGCCTTGAACACCGCGTCCATCGCTTCCGCGCTCACGCCGACCATTATGCAGGTAAATACCTGCCTTTTGTCAACCGTCCGGGCAGCAGGACCGGCGTGGCGAGCAGGACGACCCCCGCCAGGGCCAGCGCCGCGCGCGGTCCGACGGCCTGGGCGAGCAGCCCCCACAGCACCGTGACGACGGCGATCGCGGCGCTGGAGCTGATCGACCACGCGGTGAGCACGCGGGCGTGCCGCCCGGTCTCGACGTGGTTCAGCCGGTGGGCGGCGAGGACGGAGTTGTAGACGCTGAGGCAGACGATGAGCCCGAACTGGGTGCCCATGACGATCACCAGCCCGGCCGGTCCCGGCTGGACGGCGGCGAGCCCCAGCGGCCAGACCACGCGAAGCGTGCCGAAGACCCGCAGCACCCGGTGTTCCCCGAGGCGGGCGGCGATCCGGCGGGCCAGGCGCGACCCGATCAGGCCGCCGAGGCAGGGCACCGCGAACGCCAGCCCGTACTGCCAGGCCGGGAACCCCAGGTGGGCGAGCATGAGCACGGACACGATCGGCTCGCCTGCCATGATCAGCGCGTTGACGGCGATGGTGTTGGCGAAGAGCCGGCGCAGCGTGGGGTGGGCGAGGATGAGGCGCCACCCCTCGGCGAGGTCGCGCCACCGGCGGGTGGCCGTGGTCCCGCGCGGGGGCGGTTCGCGGTGCCGGATCGCGGCGAGGCCCAGCGCGGACAGCAGGTAGCTCACGGCGTCGGCGAGGACGGTCACCACCGGGCCGAGCACCCCGATCGCCGCGCCGCCCAGCGGCGGTCCGACGACCGTGGCCGACCAGGTGGTGGACTCGAACCGGCTGGTGGCGACGAGAAGCCGGTCGGCGGGGACGAGGGTCTTGAGGTAGGCGCCGGCGGCGGCCATGAACGCGATCTTCGCCGCGCCCGCGATCACCGCGACCACGAGCAGCTGCGCGAAGGACAGCACGCCGAGCCAGTGGGCGAGCGGGACCGAGGCCAGCGCGGCGAAGCGGACCAGGTCCATCGCGATCATGACCGGCCGCTTGGCGCGCCACTCCATCCACGGCCCCAGCGGCACAGCCAGCAGCGCGCCGATCGCGAGCCCGGCCGCCGACAGGGCCGAGACCTGCGCCGGTCCCGCGTGCAGCACATCGACGGCGACGACCGTGAACGCGCCGAAGCCGAGCCCGGTCCCGTAGGCGCTGACCGCGTAAGCGGCCCACAACCACGCGAACGGACGGCCGAGGTTCGTTGATTTCCGCACCGGGACAGGCAAGCCGAACCCGGGGTGGCACCACCAACAACGCACCGGGCGGCGTGTCACAACCGGCCGTTGTGACAGGAGGTCCACGGCTCGCTCGACGTGGGGAGACCTTCGCCGCCGCCCAGGCCGGGCCGGCTCGTGGTTCGGGACGTGGCGGCACCTTGCGGCGCCGCCCGGGCGGGACCGGCTCGCGGTGTGACCGTCAGGCGGCGCGCCGCGCGGCGCGGGTCGCCGCGGTGAGGCTCGCCTCGCAGGCGGTGATCAGCTGGGCGTCGGCGCGGGTGTGGCTTCCGCGGGCGCACCCGGGGCAGCGCAGGGTGACCGTGCCGAGCACCTCGTCGACCGCGACCTCCAGCGCCCGCCGGCACGGGCGGCACCAGCGGTGCCCGCTGACCTGGCTGACGTGCAGGTCGCTGTGGCAGCACTGGTGGATCCAGCGGCGGTGCACCGGGCAGGTGATCCGGTCCAGCGGGTCCAGGAAGCCGCTCTCCTCGGCGTGGTCCTCGGCGACGAGCGCGTCGTCCAGGGCGATCCGGCTCAGCAGTGTCGTGGTGGTCATCGCTCTCGTCCTCCTCCTCGTGCCTGATACCGGTACGTCGAACCACCACGCGCCGGATCGACAGGACTCAGAGCGTTTTCACCACCCGCGCCGGGTTGCCCACCGCCACCACGCCCGGCGGCAGGTCGCGCGTCACCACCGCGCCCGCGCCCACCACGGTGTCCGCCCCGATCGTCACGCCGGGGCACACGATCACCCCACCGCCCAGCCAGACGTTGTCGTGCACCGTGACCGGCTTCCCGGCCTCCCACTTCGCCCGCCGCAGCTCCGCGTCGAGCGGATGCGTCGGGGTCAGCAGCTGGACGCCGGGGCCGATCTGCACGTCCGCGCCGATCGTGATCGGGGCGACGTCGAGCAGCACCACGCCGTAGTTGAGGAACGTGCGCGGCCCGATCGTGACGTGCGAGCCGTAGTCGACGTACAGCGGCGGGCGGACCTCGACGTCCTCCCCCACCGAGCCCAGCAGCTCCCGCAGCACCGCCGGGTCCGCGTCCGTGTTGAACCGCCGCTGCAACCCGGCCGCGCGGCACAACCCGGCCTGCAGCTCCGGGTCGTCGGCGCGGTACAGCTCGCCCGCGAGCATCCGGTCCCGCTGATCACCCACGCGTCACCACACTGCCAGTGGCCGCACCGGCGCGCCAGCCGCTACCGCGGCAGCGGCTGCGCGTCGATCAGCTCCTCCGGCGCGGACAACCGCCACGCCTCGTAGACCAGTTCGGCCAGCTCGTCGGCGTCGATGCCGGCCAGGTGGACCACCACCCAGCCGAAGCCGCCCGCCGTGAACTGCTCCTCGAACACCTCCGGCCGCTCCGCGACCAGCGCCTGCTGCTCGATCAGCGTCTGCTTCAGGCCCACGGTCTCCGTCCGCGGCCAGTAGTAGCCGAACCGCTTGCCGCGCACGCTGAAGGACGTGTACTCGCTGCCCTTGCCGCGCTGGACCTCCGCCAGCGCGTCCACCATCCGGTGGAACTCCGCAGCACGCACGCTCATCCGCACACCCCCACTGTCCGGTCCCAGCCTAGACAAACCGGGCGCCGCGCCAGGATTCGGTCCAGGGCCGAGGTCTCTTCGCCACGTGTCCGGATCTGACAGAACACCGTCATTGCCGCCACGCCCCTCCAGCGGTCACGATGGGTACATGGCAACCACCCGCCGCATCGTGATCGCGGTCTTCCCCGACGTCGACCTCCTCGACGTCACCGGCCCGGCCGAGGTGTTCGCGCTGGCCAACCGGGAGACCGGCGGCGCCGCGGGCTACCGCGTCCAGCTCGCCGGGCCGGACTCCGGCGTGATCACCACCTCGGCGGGCGTGCGCCTGGTGACCGACCTCGCCTTCGCCGACGTGGACGGCGCGCTGGACACGCTCCTGGTGCCCGGCGCGGTCGACCTGCACCCGGACGGGCCGGTCGCGCGGATCGACCCGGAGGTGGTGGCCTGGGTGAAGGCGACCGCGCCGCTGGCCCGCCGGGTGGCGTCGGTGTGCGTGGGCGCGCACGTGATGGCGGCGGCCGGGCTGCTGGACGGCAAGACCGCCACCACCCACTGGTCGACCGCGGCCCAGCTGGCCGCCGACCACCCGGCGGTGCGGGTGGACCCCGACCCGATCTTCGTGCGGTGCGGCAACGTCTGGACCGGCGCCGGGATCAGCGCCTGCATGGACCTGTCGCTCGCGCTGGTGGCCGAGGACCTGGGCGAGGAGGTCGCCCTGGCGGTGGCCCGGCAGCTGGTCATGTACCTCAAGCGCCAGGGCGGGCAGAGCCAGTTCTCGGTGCCGCTGAGCCGGCCACCGGCCTCCCGCCGGGACATCGACGAGCTGCGCCTGTTCATCGCCGACCACCTCGACGGCGACCTGTCCACCGCGGCGCTGGCGGCCCGGATGTGCCTGAGCGAGCGGCACTTCGCCCGGGTCTTCCGGCAGGAGACCGGCGACACCCCGGCCGCCTACGTCGAAGCCGCCCGGGTGGAGGCGGCCCGGCGCCTGCTGGAGAGCACCGACGAACCACTGGACCGGGTCGCCGCGGTCTGCGGGCTCGGGTCGGTGGAGACCCTGCACCGGGCGATGCGCAAGCAGATCGGCACCACCCCGGCGGCCTACCGCCGCCGTTTCCGCACCACCGTCTGACCCGATTCCCCAGTCTCCGGGCCCGGCAATCCCGCCGCACCCGTCGTTTCCCCTGCCCAGAAGGAGTTCACATGATCGTGTCCGCGACCCTGCGTGAGGTGATGGGCCTCGGCAAAGAGCTGCCCCGGCTCGCCGACGCCACGCTGGTCCTGATCGACTACCAGAACACCTACCGCACCGGCGTGATGGCCCTCGCCGACGCCGAACCCGCCCTCGCCGCCGGCGCCCGCCTGCTGGCCGCCGCCCGGCAGGCCGGATCCCGGGTGGTCCACGTCGTCAACGACGGCGGCCCGGGCAGCCCCTACGACATCCGGGCCGAGATCGGCGCGATCAGCCCGGAGGTCGCCCCCGCCGACGGGGAACCCGTGGTGGTCAAGCAGATGCCGAACGCGTTCCACGACACCGAGCTGGACAAGACGCTGCGCGAGCTGGGCGCGGGGCCGGACCTGGTGCTGGCCGGTTTCATGACCCACATGTGCGTCATGTTCACCGCCCAGGGCGCCTTCAACCTCGGCTACCGCCCGACGGTCGTCGCCGAGGCCAGCGCCGCCCGGACCCTGCCCGGCCCGGACGGCACCCCCGTGGCGGCCGGCGCGCTCCACACCGCGGCCCTGACCACGATCGGCGACCTGTTCGGCACGATCGCCCCCACGGTGGACGACCTGATCTGACCGGTCACCGGCGCGGGCTGCCCCGTCACAGGCGCAGCCCGCGCCCCGGATCCGGCGTCGCGTCCAGGCGGCGCGCTCGTTCCGCCGCGTACGCCCGGCCCAGGCTCAGCCGCTCCGCCGGGGACACCGTGCGGCGCAGGTCGTTGAGCAGCCCGCGCTCCTCCGCGCGAATGTGGTCATCGACGGCGGATTCCAGGCGCAGCAACGCTTTCTCCGAACCGGACTCCACCAGCGCGAGCACGTCGGCGGCGAGGTCCACCCCCGGCTCGGCCGGGTGGAGCACACGCGAAGTCGCCGCGGCGTGGGCGGTCAGCAACGCGGCCAGCTCGCCCGCCAGCGCCGCCCGGTCGGTTTGGTCGTTGCGCAGCTCCCGGAACAGCTCCTCGAACCGCCGGTGGTCGGCCTGCACCAGCTCCGTCACGTCGGTGCCGGGGGTCGCCGCCGGGGACGGGCGCGTCCAGCCGAACGTCAGCCCGACCGCCTGCCGCCAGTGCGCGTACTCCCGCTCGCGGCGGGCCGGGTCCATCTCCGGCAGCCACTGGCCCGCGCGGTGCCAGTTGCGCCGCAACCCCTCCAGGTCCGGCCAGTACCCCACCGACAACCCCGCCGCGTACGCCGCGCCCAGCGACACCGTCTCGGCCACCATCGGCCGCACCACCGGCACGTCCAGCACGTCCGCGACGAACTGCATGAGCAGGTTGTCCGCGGTCATCCCGCCGTCCACCCGCAACGTGGACAGCGCGATCCCGGAGTCGGCGTTCATCGCCTCGACCACCTCGCGCGTCTGCCACCCGGTGGCCTCCAGCACCGCCCGCGCCAGGTGCCCCTTCGTGATGTAGGAGGTCAGCCCGGCGATCACGCCCCGCGCTTCGCTGTGCCAGTGCGGCGCGAACAACCCGGAGAACGCCGGCACGATGTAGCACCCGCCGTTGTCCTCGACCGTCCGCGCCAGCGTCTCGATCTCCGGCGCGCTGCCGATCAGGCCCAGCCCGTCGCGGAACCACTGCACCAGCGACCCGGTGACGGCGATCGAACCCTCCAGCGCGTACACCGCGGGCTCGTCCCCGATGCGGAACCCGACCGTGGTGAGCATGCCGTGGGTGCTCAGCACCGGCGTGGTCCCGGTGTTGAGCAACAGGAAACTGCCGGTGCCGTAGGTGCACTTCGCCTCTCCGGGCGCGAAACACGTCTGCCCGAACAGCGCGGCCTGCTGGTCACCGAGCGCCGCGGCGATCCGGATCCCCGGCACCACCCGCGACGTCGTCCCGTACACCTCGGTCGACGAGCGGATCTCCGGCAGCATCGCGCGCGGCACGTCGAAGAACTCCAGCAGCTCGTCGTCCCAGGACAGCGTGCGCAGGTTCATCAGCATGGTGCGGGAGGCGTTGGTGACGTCGGTGACGTGCACGCCGCCCTCCGGCCCGCCGGTGAGGTTCCAGATCAGCCAGCTCTCGATGGTGCCGAACAGCACGTCACCGCGCTCGGCCCGCTCGCGCAGACCGGGCGTGTGCTCCAGCTGCCAGCGGATGCGCGGCGCCGAGAAGTAGGTCGCCAGCGGCAGCCCGCACAGTCGCCGGACGCGGTCCGCGCCCGGTTCGCGGGCCAGCGCCTCGACCATGCCGTCGGTGCGGGTGTCCTGCCACACGATCGCCCGGCCGACGGGCACGCCGGTGTGCCGGTCCCACAGCACCGTGGTCTCGCGCTGGTTGGCGATCCCGAGCGCGGCGACCTGTTCCGCGCCGATCCCGGCGTCGGCCAGCGCCTGCGGCACGATCCGGGCGAGGTTGCGCCAGATCTCGGTGGCGTCGTGCTCGACCCAGCCGGGGCGCGGGAAGTGCTGCTGGTGCTCGCGCTGCGCCACCGACACCAGCCGCCCGCGGGCGTCGAACAAGATGCACCGGGTGGACGTGGTGCCCTGGTCGACCGCCATCACGTAGTGCTGCACCGCCTCACCTCCTCCTCACCGGGACGCGACGAGGTCGCGCGACACCGCCCTGGCCGCGTCGCGGACCTGCTCGGCCAGCCGCGGTTTCGGCGTCCCGCTCGGCTCGCAGATCCGGTCCTCGGCGCCGGAGACGCCGATCGCCCCGACCACGATGCCACCGTGGCCCCGGATGGGCGCGGCGATCCCGGCCTCGCCCGGCACCATCTCGCCGCGCTCGGCCGCCCACCCGGCCCGGCGGACCTCGGCCAGTGCCCGGGTGAGCGCGGCCGGCGCCAGCGTGCGGCGGGTGTAGGCCTCCGGCTCGGCCGAGCGCCACGACGCCAGGAGCGCGGCGTCGTAGGCGAGCAGGACCTTGCCCAGCGCGGTGGCGTGCAGCGGCAGCAGCGAGCCGGTGTCGAGGGTCTGCGGGCTGTCGTCCGGGCGGAACACGTGGTGCACCACCAGCACCCGGCCCTGGCGCGGGGCGCCGATCCGCACCGCCTCACCGCTGCGGGCGGCCAGCGCGTCGGCCCAGTTGATGGCCCGCGAGCGCAGCTCGTTGACGTCGAGGTGGCTGCTGCCCAGGTGCAGCAGCGCCGCCCCGAGCCGGTACTTGCCGGTGTCGCGGTCCTGTTCGACGAACCCGACGCCGGCCAGCGTGCGCAGGATGCCGTGGGCGGTGCCCTTGGCCAGCTCCAGCGACTCGGCGATCTCGACGACGCCGAGGCGTCCGGAACCGCGCGCCAGCAGCCGCAGGATCGCGGCGGCGCGTTCGATGGACTGGATCGGACCGGGCACAGCGGGACCCTAACGCGGCGGGACGGAGTTCGACAATGTCGAACCGCCTCTCCGGGTGTTCGGCAATGCCGACCGCGGCGCGTTGCCCCGGTCTCCCCGCGGTCATAGCTTCGGCGTCACCAATGGGGGAACCGGTCCTTTGTGGAGGAAGCAATGACGCGAAGCCTCAAGGCTCACGGGCTCGCCGGCGAACTCGCCGCCGAGTTCGTGGGGACGATGATCCTCATCCTGTTCGGATGCGGGGTGGTGGCGCAGGTCAGCGCCGCCGGAATCGGGGACCACGACAGCATCGCCTGGGCCTGGGGCATCGGCGTCACGCTGGGTGTCTACGTCGCCTCGCGGATCAGCGGCGCCCACCTCAACCCCGCGATCACCGTCGCGCTGGCGGTGTTCCAGGGGTTCTCGTGGCGCAAGGTCGCCCCCTACGCCCTGGCCCAGACCGCCGGCGCGTTCGTCGCCGCGCTGCTGGTGCGCTGGAACTACACCGAGGTGCTCAACGCCGTCGACCCCGGCCTGACCATCAAGACCCAGGGCGTGTTCTCGACCCTGCCCGGCAACGGCGCGCTGCCGGTGGGCGACTGGGGCGCCTTCCGCGACCAGGTGATCGGCACCGCGATCCTGGCCCTGGTCATCTTCGCCATCACCGACCTGCGCAACACCGCGCCCGCCGCGAACCTCGGCCCGGTCGTCGTCGGCTTCCTGGTGGTGGGGATCGGCATGGCGTGGGGCACCAACGCCGGCTACGCCATCAACCCGGCCCGTGACTTCGGCCCGCGCCTGGCGTCCTGGCTGACCGGCTACGACACCGCGTGGAACGACCAGTACGGCAGCCCGTACTGGTGGGTGCCCGTCGTCGCGCCGATCGTCGGCGCGGTGATCGGCGGCGCGATCTACAAGTACTTCATCAGCCGCCACCTGCCCCGCACCGAGGACATCGGGCCCGCCAAGGCCCTCGAGCCCACCGCCTGAGTTCACGAAGGAGTGACCATGCCCGATTTCGTCGGTGCCGTCGACCAGGGCACCACCAGCACCCGTTTCATGATCTTCGACCACGGCGGCAACGAGATCGCCCGCCACCAGCTCGAGCACGAGCAGATCCTGCCCCGGCCGGGCTGGGTCGAGCACAACCCGACCGAAATCTGGGAACGCACCCGCGCGGTGATCGCCAGCGCCCTGACCAAGGCGAACCTGACGGTGTCCGACCTGGCCGCGCTGGGCATCACCAACCAGCGCGAGACCACCGTGGTGTGGAACCGGCGCACCGGCCGCCCCTACACCAACGCGATCGTGTGGCAGGACACCCGCACCGACCGCATCGCCTCGGCGCTGGAGCGCGGCGGCCAGGGCGAGGTGATCCGCCGCAAGGCCGGGCTGCCGCCCGCCACGTACTTCTCCGGCGGCAAGCTCCAGTGGATCCTGGACAACGTCGAGGGCGTCCGCGTGGACGCGGAGAACGGCGACGCGTTGTTCGGCACCACCGACAGCTGGCTGATCTGGAACCTCACCGGCGGGGTGGACGGCGGCGTGCACGTCACCGACGTCACCAACGCCTCCCGTACCATGCTGATGGACCTGGAAACGCTGGACTGGGACGACGAGCTGCTGTCGTTCTTCGGCATCCCGCGGCGGATGCTGCCGGAGATCAAGCCGTCGTCGGGCCACTTCGGCACCACCCGCGCCGACGGCCCGCTCGGCGGGGAGATCGCGATCACCGGGGTGCTGGGCGACCAGCAGGCGGCCACCGTCGGGCAGGTGTGCTTCCGGCCGGGCGAGGCCAAGAACACCTACGGCACCGGCAACTTCCTGCTGCTCAACACCGGCCACGAGCTGGTCCGGTCCCAGCACGGGCTGCTCACCACGCTGTGCTACCAGTTCGGCGACGACAAGCCGGTGTACGCGCTGGAGGGCTCGATCGCGGTCACCGGGTCGGCCGTGCAGTGGCTGCGGGACCAGCTGGGCATCATCAGCGGCGCGTCGCAGAGCGAGACGCTGGCCCGGCAGGTCGAGGACAACGGCGGGATCTACTTCGTGCCGGCGTTTTCCGGGCTGTTCGCGCCGTACTGGCGCTCGGACGCGCGCGGCGCGATCGTCGGCCTGACCCGCGCCACCACCAACGCCCACCTGGCGCGCGCGACGCTGGAGTCGATCTGCTACCAGACGCGCGACGTGGTGGAGGCCATGCAGAACGACTCCGGCGTCACGCTCGACGTGCTGCGCGTGGACGGCGGCGTCACCGCGAACGAGCTGTGCATGCAGCTGCAGGCCGACATCCTCGGCGTGCCGGTGTCGCGGCCGGTCGTCGCCGAGACCACCGCGCTCGGGGCCGCCTACGCGGCCGGGCTGGCCGCCGGGTTCTGGCGGTCGACCGGCGAGCTGGAACAGAACTGGAACGAGGACCGGCGCTGGGAACCGTCCTGGAGCGACACCCAGCGCGCCGAGGGTTACGCCGGCTGGCAGAAGGCCGTCGGCCGCACCCTCGACTGGGTCGACGTCGACTGACGATCACGAGGAGAAAGCCGTGTCCCAACCCCTGTCCCCCGCCTACCGCGGCGACTCGCTGCGTCGCCTGGCCAACGAAGAGTTCGACGTGCTCGTCGTCGGTGGTGGTGTCACCGGCGCGGGCGCCGCGCTGGACGCCGCGTCGCGCGGGCTGTCCGTCGCGCTCGTCGAGGCACGTGACCTGGCGGCCGGCACGTCCAGCCGGTCGAGCAAGCTGATCCACGGCGGGCTGCGCTACCTGGAGCAGCTGGACTTCAAGCTGGTGCGGGAGGCGCTTCGCGAACGCGGGCTGCTGCTGCGCACGCTCGCGCCGCACCTGGTGCGCCCGGTGAAGTTCCTGGTGCCGCTGCGGCACCGCGTCTGGGAGCGCGGCTACATCGGCGCCGGGGTCACGTTGTACGACACGCTCGGCGGGGCGCGGGCGCTGCCGCGGCACCGTCACCTGAGCCGGCGCCGCGCGTTCGAGGTGGCGCCCGGCCTCGCCGACGACGCGCTGATCGGCGCGATCCAGTACTACGACGCGCAGGTCGACGACGCCCGGCACACGATGATGATCGCCCGCACGGCCGCCGACCAGGGCGCGGCGGTGGTCACCCGGGCGCGGGTCACCGAGCTGGTGCGCGACGGCGAGCGGGTCACCGGCGCGCGGGTCACCGACCGGGAGAGCGGCGCGGAGATCACCGTGCGGGCGCGCGTGGTGATCGCCGCGACCGGGGTGTGGAGCGACGACATCGCCGAGGCCGCGGGCATCGAGAAGCCGTTCACGGTGCGCGCGTCGAAGGGCATCCACCTGGTGGTGCCGCGCGAGAAGATCGACCTGGACACCGGGCTGATCCTGCGCACCGAGAAGAGCGTGCTGTTCGTGATCCCGTGGGGACCGCACTGGATCGTCGGCACCACCGACACCGACTGGGACCTGGACCGCGAGCACCCGGCGGCCAGCCGCGCGGACGTCGACTACGTGCTCGGCCACGTCAACGCGGTGCTGCGCAAGCCGTTGACGCACGACGACATCGAAGGCGTGTACGCGGGGCTGCGGCCGTTGCTGGCGGCGAAGGCGACCGCGACGACCAAGCTGTCCCGGGAGCACGCGGTGGCGCACCCGGTGCCGGGGCTGGTGGTCGTGGCCGGCGGCAAGTACACGACGTACCGGGTGATGGCGGCGGACGCGGTGGACGCCGCGATGTCCGATGTGGACCGCCCGGCGCCGCCGTCGTGGACGGACCGGCTGCCGATCGTCGGCGCGCGCGGGTACGCGCGGATGTGGGAGGACCGGTACGCGCTCGCCCGGCGCGCCGGGCTGCCGGTGTCGCGGATCGAGCACCTGCTGGGCCGCTACGGCACGGCGGCCGAGGAGGTCCTGGAGCTGGCCGGTGAGCGGCCGGAGCTGGGCGAGGAGATCCCGGGCGCGCCGGAGTACCTGAAGGCGGAGGCGGTGTACGCCGTCACGCACGAGGGGGCGCTGCACCTGGAGGACGTGCTGACGCGGCGGACGCGGATCTCGATCGAGCAGCGGGACCGCGGCCTGGCGGCGGCGCCGGTGGTGGCCGGCCTGATCGCGCCGGAGCTGGGCTGGTCGCCCGAGCGCCGCGACCGCGAGGTGGCCCACTACCGGGCCCGCGTCGAGGCGGAGCGCACCGCCCAGGAGGCGCCCGACGACGCCACCGCGAACGAACGCCGCCTGGCGGTCCCCGCGCTGGGGTGAGCCGGCCCCGGGTGATCCGACGAGGGGTGGGATCACCCGGGGCTCGGCCTTACCCCGCCAACGTGCCGTCGCCGGTTTCCGGGGCGCCCTTCGGCAGCACCTTGACCTGCGGGGCCTTCGGGGTGGTCTTCGAGGGGGCCGGCGTGCGGGTGGCCGTCGGCGTGTCCGGCCGGGGTTTCGTCGTCGTGGTGGGCGTGGGGCCGGTGATCGTGAACGTGACGGTCGCCGTGCCGTTGCCGGCCGGGCCGCCGCTGCCGGAGCAGGTGAAGGTGGCCGCGTGGCTGCCGGGCTTGGCGGCGGCCTTCCCGGTGCCGGCGTAGCCGTCGAGCGTGCGGGTCATCGTGACCGGCGCGGCCAGCCCGGGCGAGGTCACGGTGCTGGCGTTGCCCGCACAGACCGCGGTGAACTCCAGCACCTCCCCCGCCGACACCGAGGACGGGGACACGCTCAGCTTCGGCGGCGGCGCGGTCGCGCCGGCCGCGGGCGTGTTCAGCATCCCCGCCGCGAACGCCAGCAGCCCGGCGCCGGCGAGAATTCTCTTGTGCTGCATGGTTTTCCTCCCAGAATCGGTCTTCACCGGAGCACGGCGAAGACGATGATGTTGTCCCGGTAGCTGTGCGCGGCCCGGTCGAAGCTGCCCCCGCAGGTGATCAGGCGCAGCTCGGGCCCGGCGGTGTCGCCGTAGACCGCCTCGGTGGGGAACTCGTCCTTGTCGATCTGCTCGACGCGGGACACCGCGAAGCGGACGACCGAACCGTCCTTTCGCGACACCGCCACCTCGTCCCCCGGCGCGAGTTCCTTCAGCCGGTGGAAGATCCCCTTCTGCCCGCCACCGTCGACGTGCCCGAGGATCACGGCCGGTCCCGCCTCGCCCGGTGCCGGCCCGTGGCGGTACCAGCCCGCCTGCATCGGCTGGGTCACCGGCGGCACCTCGATGGTGTCGTCGGCGTTGAGTCCCAGCGGGACGAGCGTGGAGCGCGCGCCGATGCGCGGGATGTCGACGAGTTCCGGCTCCACCGGCGCCGCGGCCTCCGCGGTGGTCTCCGCGGTGGTCACGCCGGGCGGCACCGGCACCGGCGCTTGCTGCGCGGCGCACCCGCCGAGCAGGAGCAGGCCGAGCAGCGCGACGAAAACCCTCACGGCAACCATGCCGCTAACTCGCTCCCCGGCCCGATCCGGTTGCCACCGACACCGAACCGTGACGTGCACCCTGGCCGGCCAGGGGCAGCGCCCGGTCGTTCTCCTCCTTGATGGCACGCAGGTGCGTCCACGCTTCGACCGTCCGCACGCCCGGCAGGCCGCGCACCCGCTCCAGTGTGGCGAGCACGTCGTCGAGCGAGCCGGCCCGGATGGTGCCGATGCCGCCGCACCAGCCGATCCCGGTCGCCAGGCAGTCGATCTCCGGCAGCGCCGCGATCTTGCGCGCCACCGGTTCGATGTCGCCGTTGACGTGCAGCGCGAACCCCATCGTGTGGACGCGGCTCAGCGGCGTCATCCGCACCAGCGCACCGATGTGCACCACGCCGGTGTCCAGCAGCCGCAGCACCCGGGCCCGCGTGGCCCCCGGGGACAGGCCGGTGACGCTCGCCAGCTCGGCGAAGGACGCGCGGCCGTCGACGCGCAGGTGCGCGAGCAGCGCGTGGTCGGCGGCGTCGAGGTCGATGTGCGCGAGCGGGCCGGGGCTGTCCAGCGGCCCCGGCGGGAAGTAGGGGTCCTTCCAGATGCGCAGGAAGGTCATCGTCTGCAGCGCGCGCACCCCGGGCACGGCCTGCACGCGTGCGAGGCCGCGGGCGAACGACTCCAGGTCGGCGGCGCGCAGCTCGGCGGTGACCGCGAACCGGCCGGCCGTGGTGGTGACGAAGGAGACCTCGCCGAGTCCGGCGATCTGCCGCGCGACCGGGACGGCCGGACCGCCGGTCTCGATGGTCACGTGACCGAGCTGGTGCAGCCCGAACACCGCGGGGTGGATCGCGCCGACCACCCGCAGCGCGCCGTCGGCGAGCAGGCGCTGCACGCGGGCCTTGGTGGTCGAGCGGGCGAGCCCGGCCAGGCGGGCCAGCGTCTCGTAGGAGGCCCGGCCGTCCTCGTGCAGGGCGCGGACGAGCAGCTCGTCGATCTCGTCCAGGTTCCCGGGCACGGGAACAACCTAACGCACGCCGGACCCGATCGCCGATCGAATCGCGCGGAACGCCCTGGCGAAGTCGTAACAGCGAGTATTCGCCGACCGGACCACCGAATCATCCATTGATCACCGCTGGCGGCGGATGTATCGTCTGCGCCCATTGGACGCGGGTCGGAGGGTGGGCGTGGCCGTGGCGAGTACGGATCGGATGTTCTTCGGCCAGCCGCGCGGGCTGGTCGGGCTGTTCTTCGCCGAGGCGTGGGAACGGTTCTCCTACTACGGCATGCGCGCGCTGCTGCTGTACTACATGACCGACCGGATTCTGGACGGCGGGCTCGGCATCGACCCGGGCAGCGCGAAATCGCTGATCGCGGTCTACGGCTCGGCCACGTACATGGCGGCGATCCTGGGCGGCTGGATCAGCGACCGGCTGCTCGGGGACCGGCGGGCGACGCTGACCGGCGGTGTCCTGATCATGTGCGGGCACGTCTGCCTGGCGATCCCCGCCGGCGCCGGCGCGTTGTTCGCGTCGATGATCTTCATCGCGAGCGGCACCGGGCTGCTGAAGCCGACGATCTCCTCGTCGGTGGGCGACCTCTACGCGCCGGACGATCCGCGGCGCGACTCCGGGTTCAGCATCTACTACATGGGGATCAGCGTCGGGGCGGTCGCCGCGCCGCTGATCGTCGGCACCGTCGGCGAGAACTACGACTACCACCTCGGGTTCGGTCTCGCGGCGATCGGCATGGCGCTCGGCCTCGTCGTCTACGTGCGCGGCCAGCGCCACCTGAGCCCGCTCAGCTACGCGCCGAAGAACCCGCTGCGGCTGGGCGAGGTTCCCCGGGCGCGGCTGGCCGCGGTGGCAGCCGGGATCGCGGTGCTCGTCGCCGTGCTGTCCGTGGCCGTGGGCACCGGTGCGCTCGGCCCGGGCCGGATCGTCGACCTGATCAGCGTGCTCGCGATCGCGCTGCCCGTCGGCTACTTCACGGTCATGCTGCGCAGTAGGCGCACGACGGCGGCCGAGCGGGCGCGGGTGCGCGGCTACATCCCGATGTTCGTCGCCGCGGTCGCGTTCTGGTGCATCCAGGAGCAGGGTGCGACGGTGATCGCCCAGTACGCGGACGAGAGCACCGACCTGGGCGCGTTCGGGTTCACCATCCCGGCGTCGTGGTTCCAGTCGGTCGGGTCGCTGGTGCTGATCGTGCTGACGCCGGTGTTCGCGGTGATGTGGCTGCGCCTGGACCGGTCCGCCCGCTCCCCCGCCACGGCGCACAAGTTCGCGGCCGGCCTGGCGATCGCCGGGCTGTCGTACCTGATGCTCGTGGTCCCGGCGGCCAGCCCCGGCCAGACCAGCCCGCTGTGGCTGATCGGCAGCCTGGCGGTGGTCACGATCGGCGAGATGTGCCTGTCCCCCATCGGTTTGTCCGCGACGACCCGGCTGGCGCCCGCGGCGTTCGCCACGCAGACGATGGGCCTGTGGTTGTCGTCGAACGCCGCCGGGCAGGGCATCGGGGCGCAGCTGGTGAAGTTCTACGACGCCGGGTCGGCGGCCGCCTACTTCGGCCTGCTCGGCCTGGGCGCGGTCGTCCTCGCCGCGATCCTGTTCGCGCTCGCGCCACTCATCCGGCGGCTCACCGAACGCCGGGTGTCCACAGTGGAGCACCAGGGGCGGCGATGAACCACGCCGGTCAGGCCACGCGCTCGAACACCGCGGCCAGGCCCTGGCCGCCGCCGATGCACATCGTTTCCAGGCCGTAGCGCGCCTCGCGGCGGGTGAGTTCCCTCGCCAGCGTCGTCAGGATCCGGGCGCCGGTCGCGCCTACCGGGTGGCCCAGCGACACGCCGGAGCCGTTGACGTTGAGCCGCTCGTCGGTGTCGCTCAGGCCGAGCGTGCGGGTGCAGGCCAGCACCTGGGCGGCGAACGCCTCGTTCAGCTCGATCAGGTCCAGATCGCGCAGCGACAGCCCGGCCTTGTCCAGGGCCGCCCGGGTCGCGGGCACCGGCCCGATCCCCATCGTCTCCGCGGGCACGCCGGCGCGCGCGAACGACACCAGCCGCACCAGCGGGCGCAGCCCGAGCTTCTCGGCGGTCTCCCGGCTGGTGACCAGGCACGCCGCCGCCGCGTCGTTCTGGCCGCTCGCGTTGCCCGCGGTGACCGTCGCCTCCGGGTCGGTGCGGATCATGACCGGCTTCAGCTTCGCCAGGCCCTCGGCCGTGGTGTCCGGGCGCGGGTGCTCGTCGGCGTCGACCACCGTCTCGCCCTTGCGGGAGCGCACGGTGACCGGGACGATCTCCTCCTTGAACAGCCCGCCCTCGATCGCCCGGGCCGCCCGCTGCTGCGAGCGCAGCGCGAGCGCGTCCTGGTCCTCGCGGGAGATGCCGTGCTCGCGCCGCAGGTTCTCCGCGGTCTCGATCATCCCGCCCGGGATCGGGTGGTGGACCCCGCCCGCGGTGGCCCGGCCGCGCGCCAGCGAGTCGTGCAGCTGCAGCCCGGCGCCCTTGATGCCCCAGCGGCCCTCGTGCGTGTAGTACGGCGCGGCGCTCATCACCTCCGCGCCACCGGCGAGCACCACCTCGCTGAACCCGGCGCGGATCTGCATCGCGGCGTCCAGCACGGCCTGCAGGCCCGAACCACAGCGGCGGTCGATCTGGATGCCGGTGACCGTGTCCGGCAACCCGGCGTCCAGAGCAGCCACGCGCCCGAGCGCGGGCGCCTCCGAGGTCGGGTAGGCGTGCCCGAGGATGACCTCGTCGACGCGCTCCGGGTCCACGCCGGTGCGCTCCACCACGGCGGCCAGCACGTGCGCGGCGAGCGCGGCAGGGGTCTGCCCGGCCAGCGCTCCGCCGAACCGGCCGATCGGCGTGCGCAGGGGCTCGCAGATCACGACATCCACGGACATCCGTCGTCCTTTCACGGCTGGGCAGAGATGCCTCCGACCATCGCACCCCGGCACCGAGATGTCCAATATCCGATTGGCATCCGACTGAGACGGCGACCGTCTCAGCGCGGTGGCCGCAGGGCCGGGAACCAGATGTCGCTGAGCACCTGCGCGGCCTCGTCGGCCGTGGAGGTGATCGTGCCCTGCACCGCCCACCGGGTGAAGAACCGCTCCAGCTGGCTGACCAGCAGCTCGATCCGCAGGTGCGCCTCGGCCCGGCGGTCCGGCCCCCAGCGGGCCAGGTAGCGCGGCATCGCGGCGGGCAGCTCGTCGACCGCGCGCTTGGCGATCGCCCGGAACTCCGGTTCGAGCGCGACCGCCTCGTCCCACGCCGGCAGGATCGCCTGGTTCTCCTCGAACCACGCCACCGCGCGCCGCATCCACCGGGTGAACTCGGCACGCGACCCGGAGTCGAGCACCTCGTCCAGCTCCGCGTACACCGCCACCGCGCGCCGCGCCATCGTCTCCGCGCCGATCTTCTGCAGCACCTCGGGCTTGCCGGTGAAGTGCAGGTAGAACGTCGCACGGCTGCAGCCGACCGCGGAGACGATGTCGTCGATCGTCACCGCCGCGTAGCCACGCTCGACGAACAACGCCTTGGCCTGCTCCAGCAGGTCACGCCGGGTCTGCTGCTTCTGCCGCTCGCGCAGGGTCATAACGGTCAGCCTACTCACTGGACACAGCGTCAGCGAACGTGCCACAGTGACTGCGGCATCGTGGCCGGCACAGGAGGTACGCGTTGAGTTCACTCCCGACCGTCTGCATCATCGGCGCCGGCTGCTCCGGCTTCACCACCGCGAAGCGGCTGCGCGACCACGGCATCCCCTACGACTGCTTCGAGATGTCCGACGACGTCGGCGGCAACTGGTACTTCGGCAACCCCAACGGGCGCTCGGCCTGTTACGAGTCGCTGCACATCGACACCTCGACCACGCGGCTGCAGTTCGAGGACTTCCCGGCGGGCGAGGACTGGCCGCACTTCCCGCACCATTCGCTGATCCACCAGTACTTCCGCGACTACGTCGACCACTTCGGCCTGCGCGACACGATCACCTTCAACACCGCCGTCGAGCACGCGGCACGGCAGTCCGGCGGCACCTGGCGGGTCACCCTGTCCACCGGCGAGACCCGGACCTACGACGCGCTCGTGGTCGCCAACGGCCACCACTGGAACCCGTACCTGCCGGACTACCCGGGCACCTTCGACGGGCCGGTCCTGCACAGCCACGCCTACCGCAGCCCGTTCGACCCGGTCGACATGCGGGACAAGCGGATCGTGGTGGTGGGCATGGGGAACTCGGCGCTGGACATCGCCTCCGAGCTGTCGCACCGCGCGATCGCCCGGCACGTCTGGGTGTCCGCCCGGCGCGGGGTGTGGGTGCTGTCCAAGTACCGCGGCGGGAAACCGGCGGACAAGATGATGATGCCGCCGTGGATGCCGAAGAAGCTCGGCCTGGCCCTGTCCCGGCGGGCCATCAAGAAGACGCTGGGCAACATGGAGGACTACGGGCTGCCCAAGCCGGACCACGAGCCGCTGTCCGCGCACCCGTCGGTGAGCGTGGACTTCCTCGCCAAGGCCGGCTCGGGCGATCTGACGTGCGTGCCCGCGATCGAGCGGCTGGACGGCGACGCCGTGGTGTGCGTGGACGGCACCCGCATCGAGGCCGACGTGATCGTGTGCGCGACCGGCTACCGGATGGCGTTCCCGTTCTTCGACGACCCGGAGCTGCTGCCGGACGCCGAGCACCGGATGCCGCTGTTCAAGCGGATCGTCAAGCCGGGCGTCGGCAACCTGTACTTCGCCGGGCTCGCGCAGGCGTCCCCGACGATCGTGAACCTGGCCGAGCAGCAGAGCAAGCTGATCGCCGCGCACCTGACCGGGGAGTACGAACTGCCGGCCGTGGCGGAGATGACGGCGGTCATCGCGCGTGACGAGGCCAAGCACCTCGGGCAGTACTACTCCGCGCCGCGGCACACCATCCAGCTCGACTTCGCCCGCTACGTCCGGGACCTGCACCGGGAGATCGAGGCGGGCCGGAAGCGGGCGGCGGCCCTGACGTGAACGGGCACTGCGACGCGCGGTTCGCCGCGCTCGGCGACCTGCTGGCGAAGCGGTTGCGCGACGGCGACGAAGCGGGCGCCTCGGTCTGCGTGATCGCCGACGGCGTGGTGGCGGTGGACCTGTGGGGTGGCTTCGCCTCCCCCGGCGTGCCGTGGACGCGGGACACGCTGGTGACCACGTACTCGCTGACCAAGACCATGGTGGCGCTGGTGGCGCTCGCGCTCGCCGACCGGGGCCTGCTGGATCCGGACGCGCCGGTGGCGCGGTACTGGCCGGAGTTCGGCGCCGCGGGCAAGGAAGGCGTGCTGGTGCGGCACGTCCTGGGCCACACGTCGGGCGTGTGCGGGTGGGACGCGCCGGTGACGCTGGACGACGTCTGCGACACCACGCGAGCGGCCGCGTTGCTGGCGGCCCAGGAGCCGTGGTGGACACCCGGCGACGGCTCCGGCTACCAGGCGGTCAGCCACGGGCACCTGGTCGGCGAGCTGGTCCGGCGGGTGACCGGGCGGTCGCTGGGCACGGTGCTGCGCGCGGAGTTCGCCGAACCGCTCGGGGCGGACTACTGGCTGGGCGCCCCGCCGGACCTCGATTCCCGGCTCGCCACGCTGGTTCCGCCGCCGTCGTCCGGGGTGGACTACGCCGCGCTCGGCGCGGTGGCGATCCGGACGCTGACGAATCCGCTGATCCCGCCCGCGGTGACGACCACCCGGCCGTTCCTCACGGCCGAGCTGGGCGGGCTGAACGGGCAGGGCAACGCGCGTTCGGTGGCGCGGCTGCAATCGGTCGTCTCCCACGGCGGCGTGATCGACGGCAGGCGTTACCTGTCGGAGTCCACTGTGGACCGGATCTTCGACGTGCAGGCCGATGGCGTGGACCGGGTGCTGGGCGCGCCGGTCCGGTTCGGGCTCGGCTACGCGGTGGACGGCCGGACGTGCTGGTGGAGCGGCTTCGGCGGCTCGGTGGTGGTCAACGACCTCGACCGGCGCCTGACCTTCGCCTACGTCATGAACCGGATGGCGCCGGGCCTGCTGAACGCGCCGAACACGACCGCCTACCTGGACGCGCTGCGGTCCTGCCTGGACTGACGCGCCGCGAACGGGCCGGTGAAGGCGAGCCCGGCGAACCGCTCCCCCATGCTCCGGTGGGTGTCCGCGTCGGGGTGCAGGCCGTCGGGCAGGGGGCGTCCGGCGTAGTCGGCCTCGCCGTACAGCTCGCGTCCGTCGAGGTAGTGCAGGTTCTCGTCGGCGCGCTGCTCGACGATCCGCGCCAGCTCGTCGCGGATGACGCGCAGCGTGAGTTTCCCCGCGGCGGCGTCCGCGGGGTCGCCGGTGGCCCGGAACCGCACGACGCCCGCCCGCAACGCGGCGAGGTCGAACGCGCCGGGGCCGGGCGTGTCCTCGTGGATCGGGCAGTGGATCGGCGAGACGACCAGCAGCGGCACGTCCGGGTGCCCGTCGCGGATCGTGTCGAGGAACCCGTGCACCGCCGGGGTGAACGCCCGCAGCCGCATCACGTCGCTGTTCACCAGGTTGATCCCGATCTTGACGCTGATCAGGTCGGCGGGCGTGTCGCGCATGACGCGCGCGGTGAACGGGTCGAGCAGCGCGCTGCCGCCGAAGCCCAGGTTGACCAGCTCGGCGCCGCCCAGCCGGGCGGCGACCGCGGGCCACGTGGTGGCGGGGCTCGCGGCGTCCGAGCCGTGGCTGATCGAGCTGCCGTGGTGCAGCCACACGCGGCCCCGCGACGGCGACGGCTCGACCGGCGCGTCGGTGCGCAGCGCGATCAGCTCGGTGATCTCGTTGTGCGGCAACCAGATCACCACGTCCTTGTCCGCGCCGGGCAGACCGTCGAACCGCACGGTGCCGGGCGGCCCGGGCTCCATCCGGGCGGCGCCGCTGGACAGGTCGAGGTGGACGGTGTTGCCGCCGCCGACGCCGCGCTGGGCGGTGAACCGGCCGTCGACGAACAGGTCGTACACGCCGTCCGGGCGCGGCGGGGCGCCCACGTACGCGCGGGCGGTGCGCAGCGCGTCCAGCTCGACGACGGTGGCCCGGGTCCGGATCGCCAGCCGCACGCCGGAGGGTTGCGACTCCGCCATGGCCAGCTGCGCGTCGGCCCTCGCGCGCGCCCACGCGGGCAGGCGGTGCGGCAGCAGGCCGTGCGCGGTGGTTTCCAGGTCCAGCGCGCCGCGCAGCAGGTCCGCGGTCAGCGGTGTGGTGATCATGATCCGGTCCGTTCCGGCCAGTTTCGCAGGGTGGCGTCGAGGACCTCGAGGATTCGCGTCCAGGATTGGCCGGCGCCGGGCGCGCTGTGGCCGAACCCGCCGCCCGATTCGAGCGCGACGAAGCCGTGGAAGACGCTGCCCAGCAGACGGACGGCGTGCGGGTGGTCGGCTTCCGGCACGTCGTAGCCGCGCAGGATCGCCCGCATCATCCGGGTGTGCTCGGGTCCCGCGCTCGCGGCGGCGTGCTCCGGGTCGAGCCGGAACTGCGCCGCGGCCCACCGGCCGGGGTGCCGGCGGGCGTAGTCCCGGTAGACGCCGGCGAACGCGACCAGGGCGTCCTTGCCCGAGCGCCCGGCCAGCGCCTCGGCGGCCCGCGCGGCGAGTTCCCCCAGCGCGAGCAGCGCGATGCGGACCTTGAGGTCGTGGGCGCTGCGCACGTGCGAATACAGGCTCGCCACCTGAACCCCGAGGCGCCGCGCCAGCGCCGACGGGGTCACCGCGTCGAACCCGGCCTCGTCGGCCAGCTCCGCACCGGCCTGGGCCACCCGCTCCGCGGTCAGTCCCGCTCGCACCATGCCTAAAGGCTATCAGATACTTCCTAAAAGTTTTAGGAAGGTCGCGCCGTATAGGTCGTTATACACAAATTGGGTGCGGAAGGCGTGCCAGCGGCGGCAGGCCAGGGCGTTGCCGGTCCTGACTCCCCATGATCCCTCCAGCTAGCGGCGCGTGAGCAGGAAGATCGGCAGCTCCCGGCCGGCGGCGAGGCGCTCCATCTCGTAGCCGGGCCAGAAGTCGAGCAAGCGCTGCCACATGCGGTCGTAGTCCTCGCCCTTGACGGGCTTCGCCGTCACCGGGATCTCGCGTCCGCGGATGGCGACCGTGGCCTCGGCGTGCTCGCGCAGGTTGTAGGTCCAGCCGGGATCGCGGGGACGGCCCCAGTTGGAGCCGACCAGCACGAAGCCGTCCTCGTGCGGGAAGTACAGCAGGTTCGTGCTGCGGGGCAGTCCGCTCTTGCGCCCCAGGGTGGTCAGCCGCAGCGACGGCAGGCCCGCGATGCCGACCAGGCTGACCCGCCCGCCGAACAGGCCGTGCAGCCGCTTGTCGGCCCAGATGATGACCTTCGCGAGCCGCATCAGCCACGGCCGGGTGCCCAGCCTGCGGGCCAGGAGCGGAAGCGGATTCTTCACGACCCCTATTGGACCACCCGCCCGCTCCCGCCACCGATCACCCCGCATTGGGGTGCCGGTCACCACCGCGGCTAGCGCGTGTTTCAAAGCTGGGAGCTGGTGTGATGGCGATGACGATTGCGTCGGGGCGTGACGGGGCGAGCGGACCTGACCGACGGCATTGGACGGCACTGGAACCACTGCTGCGCATCGGCAGAAAGCCTGGCCGCTCGCGAAGTGGACCGAACGGTCGCTGATCAACGGGATCCGCTGGCGGATCCGGGTCGGTGCACCCTGGCGAGACATCCCCCAGGTCGATGGGCCGTGGCAGACGGGGTACGGGTTGTTCCGACGCTGGCAACGTGACGGCACGGGGAAGCGGATCCTCCCCGGCCTGCAGGCTCGCGCGAATGCCGCCGGATTGATCACCTGGGCTGTGAGTGTGCATTCCACGACCAGCCGGGCGCCCCAGCATGCGGCTGGCGCACGGCCAAGGGGGATCCGCAGGTCGAACCGCCCGCCGGGATCGACGCCGAACCTGCTGAACACGGGCTCGGCCGCTCCCGGGGCGGGTTCACGACGAAGACTCATCTGGCTACCGAGCAGGGCCAGAAGCCGTTGCCGTTGCTGGTGACCGCCGGACAACGAGCCGACAGCCCTCAGTTTCCGGTGGTGTCGGAGGGTGTTCGGGCGGCCCGTATCGCCGGTGGTCGAGCACGGACCCGGCCGGATCGGGTGCTGGCCGACAATGCCTGCAGCTCCCGCGCTGACCGCGGCTACCTGCGGCGTTGTAGCCGTGTGGCTGGCCGGCCACCAGCGTTCGATCCAGAGGTCTCCAAGCAGCGGCACGCGGTGCTGCATCAACCGGCTCAAACGCAACCGGGCAGTGGCCACCCGCTACGACAAGCTCGCCGCGCGTTTTCGAGGCGGTACCGATGATCGCCTCGATCAACGCGGGGCTGCCCCGCTGACAAAACACGCACTAGCTGTACTGCCCGGGGAGTTGTGGACGTGGAGATGTGTAGATGATGATCTTGAAATAGGGAGGGCCTCCGGGTTCGGTGTGGATCACCACAATCTGCACCGCACCTCGGGAGGTCCTCGTGTCTCACGGTAACGCCCCGTTGACCCCGACCGGTCGGCTGCGTCTGGCCCGGTGTGTCGCGGAGGAGGGGTGGCCGCTGCGGCGGGCGGCGGAGCGGTTCCAGGTGTCGGTGGCCACCGCTAAGCGGTGGACTGACCGCTACCGCGCTGAGGGTGAGGCCGGGATGGTGGACCGCTCCTCACGGCCACACACCTGTCCCCACCGGACCCCGACACGCACCGAGCGCCGGATCATCAAGGTACGGGTGCTGCGCCGGTGGGGACCCGCCCGCATCGCTGCCCTGCTGGGGTTGGCCGCCTCCACGGTGCATCGGGTGCTGGCCCGCTACGGCCTGGCGCGGCTGGCTGATCTGGACCGGGCCACCGGGCGGGTGGTGCGCCGCTACGAACGGGCCACCCCGGGCGAGTTGGTGCACGTCGACATCAAGAAGCTGGGCAACATCCCCGACGGCGGCGGCCACAAGATCTGCGACCGCGCCACCGGCAACCAGCACCGCAAGGCCACCACCACCGCCCGTTACCCCCACGGCAAACCCCAGATCGGCTACAGCTACCTGCACAACGCCGTGGACGACCACTCCCGCCTGGCCTACACCGAGATCCTGCCCGACGAGACCACGACCAGCGCGGTCGCGTTCTGGACCCGGGCCCAGGCGTTCTTCGCCTCCCACGGCATCACCGTGCAGCGGGTGCTGACCGACAACGGCTCCTGCTACCGCTCACGCGACTGGCGCGACACCCTCACCGCCGCCGGCATCCAGCACAAACGCACCCGCCCCTACCGCCCCCAAACCAACGGCAAAGTGGAGCGCTTCAACCGCACCCTGCTCAACGAATGGGCCTACGCCCACCCCTACCACACAGAAACCCAACGGCGCGCCGCCTTGCCCCACTTCCTCCACCACTACAACCATCACCGACACCACACCAGCATCGGCGGCCCACCGCCACCCGCATACCCAACCTCACGGGACAGAACAGCTAGCTCACCGCGCGCGCCAGGGACACCCCGAAGCGCCCCTGGGCGTCGGTCCACCAGTGCGCCACCTCGAAGCCCGCGACGGCCAGTTCGGTGGTCACTCCTTCGCGACGGAACTTCGCCGAGATCTCCGTCCGGATGTACTCCCCGGCCTCGAACGACACCTCCATGCCCGCGCCCGGGATCGACACGCGCACCGCCTCCGGGGCGCGCAGCCGCATCTCGATCCACTCGTTCCCGGCGTCCCAGTGGGCCACGTGCTCGAAGGAGTCCGGGTCGAAGTCCGCGCCCAGCACCTCGTTGACCACCCGCAGCACGTTGCGGTTGAACTCCGCCGTCACCCCGGCCGCGTCGTCGTAGGCGCGCACCAGCGTCTCCGCGTCCTTGACCAGGTCGGTGCCCAGCAGGAACCACTCACCACCGGCGAGCACGTCCCGCACCGAGCGCAGGAACTTGCCGCGGTCGGCCGGCAGGAAGTTGCCGATCGTGCCACCGAGGAACGCCACCAGCCGCGGCGGCTCACCGGGCAGCAGGCCCAGGTGTTCGGTGAAGTCGCCGACCACCCCGCGCACGTCCAGCCCCGGGTAGCCGGCCTGGATCGCCTCCACCGCCTCGGCCAGCGCCGACTCCGACACGTCCAGCGGCACGAACGTGCGCAGGCTGCCGTGATCGCGCAACCCGTCCAGCAGCAGCCGGGTCTTCTCGCTCGACCCGGAACCGAGTTCGACCAGCGTGTGCGCGCCGGTGATCCGCGCGATCGCCCCGGCCTCCCGCGCCAGCACCTCCCGTTCGGACCGCGTCGGGTAGTACTCGGGCAGCGCGGTGATGTCCTCGAACAGCCGGCTTCCCGTCGCGTCGTAGAACCACTTGGACGGCAGCCACTTCTGCTCGGCCGACAGCCCCTCCCGCACATCCGCGCGCAGCGCCTCGGCGATGTCGGTGGCGCTGCGGTGAATGTCCAGTTCGGACTCGGTCATCAGGGAACACTCCGATCGGCGTTGAGGGGGATGACTTCGACGGCGCCGTGCTCGGCGCGGACCAGGTGCCGGTCCGGCACCTCCGACCAGCCGGGCGCGTCGTCGAGCGGTTCGGACGCGAACAGGACGGCCTCGCCCTCGACCCGCACCGACAGGGCGTGGGTCCAGGCCGTGCCGACCAGCACGGTGCCGTCGGTGAGCAGGAAGTTCAGCCGCGACCCCGGCGCGGCCCGCTCGACCTGCGCGATCAGGTCGGCGACCGCCCCGGCGGGGTCCTCCCCCGCCGCGAGCCGCTCGCGCAGCAGCGCCCACAGCACCGCCGAGTCGGTGGGCGCCTCCAGCGTCATCAGGTCGGTGACGGGCAGCTTCCCGGCGAGCACGGCGAGGCTGTCCGGCCAGCCGCGCACCATCCCGTTGTGGCTGAACAGCCACCGGCCCCCGGTGAAGGGCGCGCACGCGCCCTCCCCGGACGGCATGCCGGTGGTGCCGTTGCGCACCGCGGCGACGAACGCGCCACTGTGGACCGATCGCGCCAGCCGCGGCAGGTCGTGGTCGCTCCACAGGGGAACCGGTCGCCGGTACCGCACCGGCTCCGGCCCGTCGTCGTACCAGCCCAGCCCGAACCCGTCGGCGTTCACCACACCACCGCCGCGCATGTCCCGCGGCGCGTAGGTCTGGCGCAGCAGCGAGTACGGCGCGTCGAACACCGCGTCCACCGGCGAGCGGGGCGGGCCCAGGTAACCCACGTGACGGCACATCTCAGGCCCGCTCGCCCGGCGGGACGTCCCGCGCGCACCGGAACCCGGAGAAGATCTGCCGCCGGATCGGGTAGTCCCAGTTGCGGAACGGGCCGCGCACGGCCGCCGCGTCGGTGCCGAACGAACCGCCGCGCAGCACCTTGTACTCCGGCCCGAAGAACACCTCCGAATACTCCCGATAGGGGAACGCGCGGAAGCCCGGATAGCCGGCGAAGTCGGTGCTCGTCCACTCCCACACGTCGCCGATCAGCTGGTGCACGCCGAACGC
Source organism: Amycolatopsis thermalba (assembly GCF_023376025.1). Taxonomy (NCBI): domain Bacteria; kingdom Bacillati; phylum Actinomycetota; class Actinomycetes; order Pseudonocardiales; family Pseudonocardiaceae; genus Amycolatopsis; species Amycolatopsis thermalba. The sequence goes on along the minus strand of NZ_CP091196.1, from coordinate 3,729,112 downwards.
CGAGGCACCCTTCGGGTAGGCGCCCGCTGGGGCCGGGGACAGGTGCCGCTGGCCCAGGTTCGCGTGCTCGGGCGTGGGATCGTCGTTGCCCCACGGGTACCGCCGGGACTCCCCGGTCGCCGGGTCGAACCGGGCGGCCTTCTCCCACTCCGCCTCGGTCGGCAACCGCTTGCCGGCCCACTTCGCGTACGCCTCGGCCTCGTGGAACGACACGTGCACCACCGGCTGACCGGCCGGCACCGGTTCGTGCACCCCGAACCGGACGCGCCACCAGCCGTCCGGTTCGCGCCGCCAGAACCGCGGCGCGGTGATGTCGTGCGCGGTGCGGTACTCCCAGCCCGCCGCGCTCCACCACTCGCGCTGCTCGTAGCCGCCCGCCTCGAGGAACTCCACGTACGCGCCGTTGGTCACCGGCACCGTGTCCAGGTAGAACGCGTCCACGTGGACCTCGTGCGCGGGGCGCTCGTTGTCCAGCGCCCACGGCTCGAGCGAGGTGCCCATCACGAACGGGCCGGCCGGGACCAGGACCTCCCCGGGCAGCGGCCCGGACCGGGCGGGCGGCGGCTCGGGCGCGTGCAGCACCGGATCGCCCCGGCGCAGCTGGTGGGTGGCCAGCATGGTCTCGTCGTGCTGCTGTTCGTGCTGGGTGATCATGCCGAAGGCGAACCCGGCCTCGGTGAGCGGGCGGCCGGTCATCGGGGCGCGCTCCAGGACGTCGAACGCCTTGGCCCGCACCTCGGCGACATACGCGCGCGCCTCCGCCGGGCCCAGCAGCGGCAACGACGGCCGGGTGGCGCGCGGGTGCTGGAAGGCGTCGTAGAGGTCGTCGATGTCGGGCCGCAGCGGCTCCCGGCCGCCCACGTCCCGCACCAGCCACAACTCCTCCTGGCTGCCGATGTGCGCGAGGTCCCAGACCAGCGGCGACATCAGCTTCGAGTGCTGGCGGACGAGGTCGTCGTCGTCCACCGCGCCAGTGAGCGCGGTGCTGCGGGCGCGGGCCCGCTCCAGCGCCGCGGCCGCGCGGGACCGCAGGGCCTCGGCGGGCAGGTCCCGCACCGGGTTCGGCGCCTCGGTCAGCGGCGACACCTCGGTCATTTCGTCCCCTCCCCGGCGTGCGCGAGCCGCTGCACGCCTTCGCTGATCCGGTCGACGGTCTCCTCGGTCAGATCGGTGCGGCCGAGCTCGGCGCACCCGAGGTCGGCGACCTCGCGGGCCACCGCCGCGATCCGCGGGTCGGCCATCCCGGCGCGCGCGGCCCTTTCCCACTCCCCTTCGACGGGCGCGCACACCTCGCGCACGCGGTCCACAGTGGACGGCCGGTCGAGCAGGGCGGTCAGCAAGGCGACCGGGTGCAGCCAACGGTGCCGCGGCTGGGCGTCGAGGTAGCGGACCTCCAGGTAACCGTGGGGCCGCACCGGGGTGAACATCGTGGACAGGTGGTAGTCGAGGTCGGCCAGCGTCGGCCGCCGCAGGACCCGCCCGGCGCCGCGGCCGGTGGCCCAGCCGGCGAAGCTCAGGTCCTCCGGCGCGTCCCACGGCTCCCCGCCCCGGCGCACCACCAGCAGCGGCGTGTCCAGGACGCGGCGGGACCAGCTGTCCACCGGGTCCGGGCCGCACGCGGCGGCCGCGGTCCGGCACGGTTCGGTGTTCATCACCGCGAGCCAGCGGGCCGAGGCCGCGCCGGTGTCGCGGCCCGCGTGCCGCCGCGAGTTGGCGAACAGGGCCAGCAGCGGCGGCCCGAGCGCGTGGATCGCCGCCCAGCGGGCCGGGAACGTGTCGGCTTCCCCGGCGTCGACGCAGACCTGCAGGCCGGCGGTGCTGCACATCATCGTGACCCCGCCGGGGCCCATCGGGGCGAACCGGCGTTCCATCGCGGCGTAGCGGGGGGTGTCGAGCAGCCGGGCCGGTGCGCGGTGGGCGTCGATGCCGTCGTCGCGCAGGACGAACCCGTGGCGGGCGAGGAGTCCGGTGAGGTGTTCCAGATCGGCGGTGACCGCCGCGGCGAGCTCGCGGAGCGAGGCCTGGGGCAGGGCGGAGATCTCCACCTGGCCGCCGGGTTCGAGAGTCAGCGGGGAGCCGGCCGGCAACGGGCGGGCCGGGCTGTCGGGACTGAGGGTGCGCGGGGCGTGCGGGCCGAGCGCACGGGCGAGGTCATCAGGGTCGAGTGGTCTTCGGGGGGCGCCGGCGTAGTGCACGGTGTACTCCAGCTCCACGCCGAGCAGGCGCGGTGGGCCGTGCTTGAAGCACACGGACGCCACGTACGCCTCACCCTCGGCGCGGTCGGAAACCACCTTCGCCGCCACCGCCCCGCCCGGGGCGGGAGAAACGGGCCGAGCCGTTGTCATGTCGTGTCCAATCTCTGCGGAGCACTCGTCTTCGGAAGCTACACGCGGGCACCGACAATTTCAGGCGTCGAACGGACCGGACAGGCCACGGCGCGGGAGATCCGGAAGAATTGCAGTAAGTACGTACGGTTTGCGAAAACCGGGCACCCGGTGTCAGGATCTAGCCATGCCCCGGGTGAGCCAGGACCACCTCGAAGCGCGCAGGCGCCAGATCCTCGACGGTTCCCGTGTCTGTTTCGCCCGGTACGGCTACGAGGGTGCCACGGTACGCAGGCTGGAGGAAGCGACCGGGCTGTCCCGGGGCGCGATCTTCCACCACTTCCGTGACAAGGAGTCACTCTTCCTCGCCCTCGCGGAGGAGGACGCCGCCCGGATGGCCGACGTCGTGGCCCAGCAGGGCCTGGTGCAGGTGATGCGCGACCTGCTCGCCGAGGGCAGCGACCACCCCGCCGACTGGCTGGGCACCCGCCTGGAGGTCTCCCGGCGGCTGCGCACCGACCCGGAGTTCCGCGGCCGCTGGGCCGAGCGCTCGCAGCAGCTGACCGCCGCGACCCGGCAGCGCCTGCAGTGGCAGCGCCAGGCCGGCAACCTCCGCGACGACGTGGACGTGGACGTGCTCACCGCGTACCTGGAGCTGGTCCTGGAGGGCCTGGTCTCGCACCTGGCGATGGGCCTGCCCGCCGACGACCTCGGGCCGGTGCTCGACCTGGTCGAGGAGAGCGTGCGACGGCACCGGGCGCGGGCCGCCGCCGAGTCCTGACACGCTCACCAGCGCCGATACCACTCGTGCGCACGCGCGGGCGGGTATCATGGCGGCACACTTTCAGCCAACTCCCAAGGAGTGACTTCTTTCGTGCGCGACGCGCAGTCACCTGGTGACAGTACGAAGCCGGGTGGCGAACCCGGCGTTCCCGAGCACCTCCCCGGCCCGGTTCAGGACCGTGATGGCCGATGATGGAAGTGCTCCTCTCCGTTCTCGGAGTCGTTTTCTTCGTGTTGCTCACCGTCGGCACCGGTCTCGCGGTGGCCGCCGAGTTCTCCCTCACCGCCCTCGAGCGCAGCACCGTCGAGGCGCACGTCCGCCAGGTCGGTGACAAACGGGCCCACACGGTCCGCAAGGCGCATTCGACGCTGTCGTTCCAGCTCTCCGGCGCGCAGGTCGCGATCACGCTGACCACCCTGGTCACCGGGTACGTCGCGGAGCCCCTGATCGGCAACCTGGTCCGCCCGCTGCTCACCGGCGCCGGGCTGTCCGACGGCCTCGCCGCGGGCACGTCCCTGGTCATCGCGCTGCTGCTGGCGACGATCCTGTCGATGGTGCTGGGCGAGATGGCGCCGAAGAACCTCGCCGTGGCCAAGCCGCTGGAGACCGCGCGGGCCGTGATGGGCTACCACTCCCGGTTCTCGGCGCTGTTCCGCTGGCTGATCACGCTGATGAACAACAGCGCCAACTGGGTCGTGCGCAAGTTCGGCATCGAGCCGCAGGAGGAGCTGCGCTCGGCGCGCTCGCCGCAGGAGCTCGGCTCGATCGTGCGCACCAGCGCGGAAAGCGGCACGCTCGACACCTCGACCGCGCAGCTGCTGGACAAGTCGCTGCGCTTCGGCGACCGCACCGCCGAGGAGCTGATGACCCCGCGCGTGCAGGTCCAGTCGCTGACCGTCGGCGAGACGATCAACGACCTCGTCGAGCTGTCCCGGCGCACCGGGTTCTCGCGGTTCCCGGTCTACACCGAGGACCTGGACGACGTGCAGGGCGCGGTGCACGTGAAGCAGGCCTTCGCGGTGCCCGCCGCCGAGCGCGGCACCGTGCGGATCGGCTCGGTGATGCGCCCGGTGCCCACCGTGCCGGAGTCGCTGCCGGGTGACGCGCTGCTGTCCCGCCTGCGGGACTCGCGCTTCCAGCTGGCCATGGTCGTCGACGAGTACGGCGGCACGGCCGGCCTGGTGACGCTGGAGGACGTGGTCGAGGAGATCATCGGCGACGTCCGCGACGAGCACGACACCGGCGAGGCGCCGTCCTCGCAGCGCGTCGGCACCGACACCTGGCTGGTGTCCGGGCAGCTGCGCGCCGACGAGGTCACCGAGATCACCGGGTTCCGGATGCCCGACGGCGACTACGAAACGATCGCGGGCCTGATGCTGGAGCGGCTCGGCCGCATCCCCGAGCCGGGTGACTCCACCGAGGTCGACGGCTGGCGGCTGACCGTGTCCGCGATGGACCGGCTGCGGATCGCCGAGGTGAGCCTGCGGCCGCTGGCCGGGGCGCGGCCGGAGGTGGCGCGGTGAACGACGGGCTCGCCATCTTCCTGATCGTCGTCCTGCTGCTGCTCAACGCGTTCTTCGTGGGCGCGGAGTTCACCCTGATCTCCTCGCGCCGCGACCGCCTGGAGGCCCTGCTCGAGCAGGGCAAGACCCGGGCCCGGATCGTGATCAACGCGAGCAGGCACGTGTCGCAGATGCTCGCCGGCGCCCAGCTGGGCATCACGATCTGCTCCCTGCTGCTGGGCCGCCTCGGCGAACCGGCGGTGGCACACCAGCTCGAGGGGCTGTTCGAGCTGATCGGCCTGCCGGACGTGGTGCTGCACGCGGTGTCGTTCGCGATCGCGCTGGCCTTCATCACGGTCCTGCACGTGCTGATCGGCGAGATGGTGCCGAAGAACCTCGCGATCGCCGAACCGGAGCGGCTGGCGCTGTGGCTGGTGCCGATCCACGTGGGCTGGGTCAAGCTCACCAACCCGTTCGTCTGGCTGCTCAACGCCATGGCCAACGCGCTGCTGCGGGTGGTCCGCGTCGAGCCCAAGGACGAGCTGGAGACCGCCTACACCTCCGACGAGCTGGCCGAGCTGCTGTCCGAGTCGCGCCGGGAGGGCCTGCTGGAGCAGTCCGAGCACGAGCGGCTGAGCCAGACGCTGTCGTCGGTGGAGAAGACCGTGGCCGACGTCTTGGTGCCCACCGCGGAGCTGACCACCCTGCCGAGCGCGCCGACGGTGGGCGAGGTGGAGGCGGCGGTGTCCTCGACCGGCTTCTCGCGCTACCCGCTGCGGTCGGCCGGCGGTGAGCTGATCGGGTACCTGCACGTCAAGGACGTGCTCGACCAGATCGGCGAGCCCGCGGGGAGCACGGTCCCGGCGGACAGGACGCGGCCGCTGACCGATCTGCCGGTGCACGCCCGCCTGGACGAGGCGCTGTCCGCGATGCGGCGCGAGGGCAGCCACCTGGCCCGCGCGCGGGACGCCGACGGCACGATCATCGGTGTCGTCGCGCTGGAGGACCTGGTCGAGGAGTACGTGGGCACGGTGCGCGACGGGACGCACGTGACGGCGTGATGCGGGTGCTGACCGAGGACGAGTGGCGGGCCCGGGAACGCGAGCACGTCGCGCGGGTCCGCCGCTGGACCGTGCCCTACCAGGAGCGCCGGTCGCGGGGCGAGAAGCACCCGGTGCACGACTTCCTGTTCCAGTACTACCCGCACCGCCCCGCGCACCTGGAGCGGTGGAGCCCGGGGCCGGGTGTGGTGCTCGCGGGCGCCCGCGAGTTCCTGGAGCGGCCGGGTTTCCGGGAGGCCGAGGGGGGCGTGGTGGTCGGCGAGTTGTCGGCCAAGCGGGTGGCGACGGTGCGGGCGCTGCTCGTGCTGCTGGAGGCCACCGCGTCCCGCGCGCCGCGGCTGAGCTGTTTCGGGTTGCACGAGTGGGCGATGGTGTACCGGCAGCCGCCCGGGCAGGTGCGGCACAACCAGCTGCCGCTGCGGCTCGGGCCGGCGGGCACCGACACCGTGGTGGAGTCGCTGGAGCTCCGTTGTGGACACTACGACGCGTTCCGGTTCTTCACCCCGCCGGCGCGGCCGCGCAACGCGCTGGAGCCGTCGCGGGAGCGGCAGGTGGAGCTGGAGCAGCCGGGGTGCCTGCACGCCAACATGGACCTGTACCGGGCGGCGTTCAAGCTCGACCCGTTCGTGCCGTCCGAGCTGGTCGCGGACTGCTTCGAGCTGGCGGTGGAGATCCGGGAGCTGGACATGCGGGCCAGCCCGTACGATTTGTCCGGGCTCGGCTACTCCCCCGTGCGGATCGAGACCGCCCGGGGGCGCGCGGAGTACGCGCGTGCCCAGGCGGCGTTCGCGGCCCGGGCGGACCCGCTGCGCACTCGGCTGATCGAGCACTGCCGGACGCTGCTCGCAGCAGAGCGGTAACGCTCAGTCCTGCGATTTTCTTGGGTTCATCACGTTTCGCTAACGGCGAACCCCTGTTAGGGTGAACATCGTTTGTCGGAGCACACGGAGAGTTGAGGAAGAGCACGTATGGGGCGACACAGCAGGGGCGACGACCCCGCTCACGGCCGTCCTGAGACTCGGACCGCGGCGCCGCGGCCGGGCGAGGTCGTGGGGGCCTTCCCAGTGGATCCCGGCCCGGCGAGCGGGTACCGGCGCGTGCCGGACGCTCCTGGTGAGACGACGGGCCGCCGCACTCCGGGCGCCGTCGACGGGAGCGGCTATCGGCCGGGTTTCCGCGCAGCGGGTGAGGCTTCCGGCTACCGCACCACCCCCAGTGAGGCGACAGGCAGCCGCCGCGCCCTCGACTCCGGCTACCGCACCGCGCCCGGCGAAACCACCGGCAGCCGCCGGGCGATCACGGCCGACACCACCGGCAGCCGCCGCGCCGCCGTGGGCGTCTCCGAAACCACCGGCAGCCGCCGCGCGGGCGCCGCTGAGTTCACTGGCAGCCAGCGTGCGGTGGGTGAGGCGTCGGGCTCGCGGCGTGGCCGCGCGGGCCGGAGCGCCGGCACCCGGCAGGTCCTCGCGGTGGATGGGCGTCCCCAGCTCGGCCGCCGGCGGGCCTCGCCGGGCGAATCGACCGGCTCGCACCGCGTCGCGCCGCCCGGGGAGGCGACCGGCTCGCACCGCGTGCTCGGCGAGACCAAGCGCGGCATCGCGAAGTGGCCGATCGTCGCCGCGAGCTTCGTCGTGCTGCTCGTCCTGGGGCTCCTCGGCTGGGGCTGGGCCGACAGCATCCTCAACAGCCGCGCCGAGGCCCAGGCCAGCGCCTGCGCCGAGGGCGACTCCACCCTCAGCGTGGTCGCCGCCCCGTCCGTGGCGCCCGCGGTGACCGCCGCCGCCGAGCGGTGGAACCAGGCGAGGACCGTCGTGCGCGCGCACTGCGTCCACGTCCGGGTGCAGGCCATCGACGACCAGCGCGTCCTGCTCGCCCTGACCGGCCGCGGCAACCTCGACTCGATCGGCGGCCAGCCCGCCGTGTGGATCCCGGAAACCACGGCGACGATCACCCAGCTGACCGCCGCCCGGCCCGCCCTGCTGACCTCCCCGGCCGAACCGCTGGCGACCACCCCCACCGCCGACTACCCGTGCGCGGTGCTCACCGCCGACGCCGTGGACGAGGTCCAGCAGCGCGCCTCCCAGGTGTTCCGCAACTACCTGCAGGAACCCGCGCAGAAGGCCGACTTCGCCCGGGTGCTCACCCCCGGCGCCTGAGGACCCGGACCGGCTCCGCCCTCCGGGCCACCACCGCACCGGGCAGATCCGGCGCCCCGCACCGGCCCGGGCCGGTGCGGGGCGCCGGTGGTCACGCTGACCGGGTGAGCACCTCGCGGGTGGCCGCGTCCGCCGGGTAGAACGACTCGATCACCAGCTCGGCCAGCGTGACGTCCAGCGCGGTGCCGAAGGTCGCGACCACCGACAGCAGGGTCAGCTCGGCGTCCCCGCGGCGCAGCCGCACCGGCACGAACACCGACCCGGCCGGCGCCTCGTCCACCGGATCGTCGCACGGGTACCCGCTCACCTCGGTCAGCAGGCCGGCCAGATCGGGGTCCCCGGTGATCTCCACCTGGCGCCGCAGCCGTCCCAGCAGCTCGGCCCGCCACTGCCCCAGGTTGATCACGTGCGGCGCCAGGCCACGGGGGTGCAGCGCGATCCGCAGGACGTTGGCCGGCGGCTCCAGCAGGGCCGGGTCGGCGAGATCGGTCAGCAACGCGATGCCGCTGTTGCTCTCGACGAGGTCCCAGTTGCGGTCCACGACCACCGCCGGGTACGGCTCGTGCCCGGCGAGCAGGTGCCGGACGGCGTCGAGCGCCGCGCCCACGTCGGGCAGCGGGGTCTCCGGGAACACCGGGGCGTAGCCGGCGGCCAGCAGCAGCCGGTTGCGTTCCCGCAGCGGCACCTCCAGCCGCTCCCCCAGGCGCAGCACCATGTCGCGGCTGGGCTGGGACCGGCCGTTTTCCAGGAAACTCAGGTGGCGCGTGGAGATCTCGGCGGACAGGGCGAGGTCGAGCTGGCTCAGCCGTCGGCGTTCCCGCCAGTTCCGCAACTGCTCGCCCACGGGGCGCTGCATGGTCGTCACCCGTGCGAAGTTACGGGGTTCGGGGGCACGGCCGCCATTACCTCCGGCGTAATCGACGCGCCGCGCGTTCCGGGAGATCGTGATCAGGTCACACCGACCACATCAGGAGGATCGAATGTCCGACTACACCACCCTCGCCCACCGCTACATCGACGTGTGGAACGAGACCGACGCCGACAAGCGCCGGGCGCTGGTGGAGGACCTGTTCACCCCGGACGCCACCTACACCGACCCGCTGGGCGCGGTGCGCGGCACGGACGGGATCGACGGGTTCGTCGCCGGAGCGCAGGCGCAGTTCGCCGGGCTGACCTTCAGCCTCGGCGGCGCCGTGGACGGCCACCACGACCAGGCGCGGTTCACCTGGCACCTGGGCGCGCCCGGTGCCGCGGAGCCGCTCGTCATCGGCTTCGACGTGGTGGTGATCGACAACGGCCGCATCAGCCAGGTGCTGGGATTCCTGGACAAGGTGCCCAGCTGACGCGCAAGCCGCCGGCCGGCCCGGAACCCCCAGTTCCGGGCCCTCCCCACTCTGTCGTGCCCCGTCAGGGCGCCTGAGAGGTTCACCCGAGAGTTGAGCCGGGTTTGCACCTTCGGCGGGGCCGGACGGAGTTGTGCCCGTCGGCCCGCTTTCCAGAGGCGTCTCGTCCGCGCGGTCCAGGGTGCCTGAGAGGTTCCGGGGAGGATTTGCTCCTTCGGCGCCGGGCGCGCTGGTGGTGGCCCGGTCTCTCCCGCGCGGCTTCGGCGACCGCGATCAGTACCCTACTCCCCGGTTCGGCCGGACGATCACCCGGTCCGGCGAGCGTTGCGGCGCTGGGTGAGTTCGTCGGGTACGACCGATTCGACCTCGCCACCGTCGGCGCGCTCGGCCGGGAAGTCGTGGATCGTGCCGCTGATCTCCTGCATCGGCACCTTCACCGCGATCCCGAACACGCCCTGGCCGCCCTGGAGCAGATCCACGATCTCCTCCGGCGAGGTGCACTCGTAGACCGTGGTGCCGTCGGAGACCAGCGTGACCTTCGCCAGGTCACGCGCACCGCGTTTGCGCAGGTGCTCGACGGCCACGCGGATGTTCTGCAGCGAGACGCCCGTGTCGAGTAAACGCTTGACGATCTTGAGGGCGAGGATGTCCTTGAACGAGTACAGCCGCTGCGAGCCCGAACCGTGGGCGGTGCGGATGCTCGGCGCGACCAGCCCGGTGCGCGCCCAGTAGTCCAGCTGCCGGTAGGTGATGCCGGCGATCTGACAGGCCGCGGGACCCCGGTATCCGACCAGCTCGTCAGGCAGGGACGAGTCCGGGAAGAGCTCACCCTGCTCCCCGGGCACGACCTGAACCGGCCTTTCGTCGACCACGCATGCCTCCCCTCGCCCGGCCGGTGCGGCCGGTCGAAACAAGCACCCGGGGCCCTGGACAGGACCCGCGGCAGTGGTAAACCGCCCCGCGCTCGTGACCGCACTGTGCCCCAGTGACCGCGCCGCGGCCGAATCACACCGAAGCGATTTACCGCCATCGACGGTATGCGTGGGCGCGCCCCTGGTCAACGCGACGCGCGGCCCGCCTCGACGGTGTCTCGAGAGTTGACCGGTCAAGACGCCCCGACCACGGTTACCCGGACGGGTAATTTTCCGCCGCCGGCACCGTGCGCGGCCCCGGAACGCGCCGAAGGGGCCCTCCCGGCCGGTGCTCGAGCCGGGAAGACCCCTTCGGCGCCGCCGGAGGGCGGGCGGTCAGGTGTCCGCGCCGCGGAAGTCCTCCGGCGAGACGGATTCGAGAAATTCGCGGAACTTCTCGACTTCGTCCTCCTGCTCGTCCGGGATGATGAGCCCGGCCTCGTCGAGCACCGCGTCCACCGCGTGGATCGGCACCCCGACGCGCAGGGCCAGCGCCACCGAGTCGCTCGGCCGCGCGGACACCCGGACGTTGCCGTCGAAGACCAGTTCGGCGAAGAACGTGCCTTCGCGCAGGTCGGTGATCACGACCTGCTCGAGCTCGCGGCCCAGCGCGCCGATGACCTCCTTGAGGAGGTCGTGGGTCAGCGGGCGGGCGGGGCGGACGCCCTGCTGCTCGAGCGCGATCGCGGTGGCTTCCACGGACCCGATCCAGATCGGGAGGTACCGCTCACCCTGCGCCTCCCGCAGCAACAAGATCGGCTGGTTCGCGGGCAACTCCACCCGCACGCCGACGACGCGCATTTCGCTCATCGGGCTTCGCCTCCCTCTCGTGTGCGCGGGCCGCAGCGCTGGTCCGAGGGCCCCGCATCGACATCTCCGACGCTACCCGCCATCCCGACGCCGTGCTCGCTTTCGGGAACCGTGTGGCAGTCGCATGGACCGTTCCGGCAAATCCATCACCAACGGTACGGCATCGGCGGCCCGCTGCGGAGCCCCGAAACCATGTCATTACCGTCGCGAGCCGCGACCAGCGGAGATCCAGACCGGCCGGTCGCGCTCATCTGTCCGTCACGTCCCGGATGCCCGCTTTGACCAGCAGCGTGTGCAAGGTCACGGACAGCGCGGCGAGCTGGCGCGCCAGTTCGTCCGCGCGCGCCTTGGCGTCCGCGTCCCGGTGCCGGGCCACCGGCCGCACGATCTGCTCGAGCAGCCCGACCTCGCGGTCGGCCGACGAGCGGAAGGCGCGCAGATGCCGCGGTTCGATGCCGAACTCGGTCATGGCGCGGACCGTGCGGGCCACCAGCACCGCGTCCGGGTCGTAGAACCCGGCGGCGCCGGGGCGGATCAGCCCGTACTGCTCCAGCTCGGCGAGCAGGCCGCCGTCGACGCCGGCCTCGGCGAGCAGGTCCTCCCGGGTCAGGCGGACGTCGCGGCCCGGCGCGAAGTCGTCGGGCCGGGGCAGGCCGTCCCCCGCGCCCGGGGTCGCCGGGAGCGGGACCAGCTTGCGGGGCAGTTTCCCGAGGGGCTGGCCGTCGGTCAGGCCGCGGTCGGCCGCGTCGAGCTGTTCCTTGATGACCTTGAGCGGCAGGTAGTGGTCCCGCTGCGCGGCCAGCACGAACCGCAGCCGTTCGACGTCCGCCGCGGAGAACTGCCGGTATCCGGACGCGGTCCGGCCCGGGCGGACCAGTCCCTCGGACTCGAGGAACCGGATCTTGGAGATGGTGACATCGGGGAAGTCCGGGCGCAGCTGCGCCAGTACCGCCCCGATGCTCAGTCCATCACGCTGTGGCCGCCCGGCAGCCGTCACCGCGCCCCCTGGCCCCCGTGCCCCGGGCCGGTCAGGAAGACCAGGCGGAACTTGCCGATCTGCACCTCGTCACCGCCCGCGAGCACCGCCTGGTCGACCGGCTCGCGGTTGACGTAGGTGCCGTTGAGGCTGCCCACGTCGATGACGACGAACTCCCCGCCCTCGCGGCGGAACTCCGCGTGGCGGCGGGACACCGTGACGTCGTCGAGGAAGATGTCGCTGTCCGGGTGGCGCCCGGCGCTCGTGGTGTCCCGGTCGAGCAGGAAGCGCGAACCCGCGTTCGGGCCCCGCTTGACCACCAGCAACGCCGTACCGGCCGGCAGCGCGTCGACACCGGCGACCGAAGGCTCCGGCGTCGGCGCCTCCTGACCCTCCACGTCCGCCAGGAAGTCGGCCCGGAAGACCGAGGTCCGCTCCGGAGACTGCTCCGGGGGAACGCCGGGCCCGTCGTTGGTGCTCACCTGAGCTCTCCTCACCACTGATGTGTCGCTGGCTGAAAACCTGTGGCTGCCAACGTACCGTGCCTGATCGATTCGGCCCCCGCGGCTCCCCCCAAAACGCGGTCCTAGCCTGCGGTCAGCCGGTTGTAGGCGTCGGCGTCGAGCAGTCCCGCCACGGCGTCGGCGTCGCTCACCTTGATCTCGACGAGCCAGCCCTCGCCGTAGGGGTCGCTGTTGATCAGCTCGGGCGAGTCGGCGACCGCGTCGTTGACGGCGACGACCTCGCCGTCGACCGGGGCGAACAGCTCGGACACGCTCTTGGTCGACTCGACCTCGCCGAACGGCTCGCCCGCGGTGACCGACTTGCCGGCCTCGGGCAGGTCGACGAACACCACGTCACCCAGCTGGTCCTGCGCGTACTCGGTGATCCCCACGCGGACCACGTCGTCGGCACGGGTGGCCACCCACTCGTGCTCCTCCGTGTAGCGCAACTCTTCTGGCGCGGACACTCCACGTCCCCTTTCCTGCCCCGGCTCGCGCGAGGCGTCGCGATGCTCGCGCGCAGTCTTACATCCGCGCGCCCGCCCTGGCACGCCGGACCGCCCAGAAGGTCTGCAGCAGGTACAGCACGCCGGACCACACGTACAGCACGGTGCCCCACGCGGTAAAGGAGTAGGCGATGGGCCGGGCGATCGCGGCCGCGGTCGAAGCGCCCTGCGTGAGCAGCAGGAACGGGAAGGCGTACATCAGCACGAAGGTCGCGGCCTTGCCGATGTAGGTGACCTCGGGCGGGGCGTAGTCGTGGCGGCGCAGGACCAGCAGGGCCACACCGACGAGCAGCTCGCGCCCGACGAGCACCGCGACGAGCCACCAGGGCACGATGCCGCGGACCAGGAAGGCGACCAGCGTGGCGACGATGTAGAGCCGGTCGGCGGCCGGATCGAGCAACTGCCCGAGGCGGCTCGTCTGGTCCAGCCAGCGCGCGAGCTTGCCGTCCAGCCAGTCGGACAGGCCGCTGAACACCAGCAGCGCGAGGGCCCAGCCGTCGGCCTTCGGGCCGAGCAGGAGCCACAGGAACACCGGGACGCCCGCCAGCCGCAGCAGGGACAGCAGGTTCGGCACGGTCCACGCCTGCCGCAACAGGCTGGGCTCGGCCGTCTCGGTGCGCGGTTCGATCACGGGATGAGCCTAATCGGTGGTGCGGGGGCGGGTTCACCCCTTCGGGCCAGGCGGGCACCGCGGGGGTGATGGTGGGGAGGGGCGGACGGGGGCCGGCCGGGGTGGCGGCGGGCTCGGCTCGTCACGGACGCACCTGCGGCGGTCGGCAGCCGGGTGAGCAGCGCGAAGGCGGACGGGACAGGGGTTTCCGGCCCGGCGGTGCACTTCATGGGTGGCAGGTGGCCCCCAGGGCGGGCCGGACAGCCCGGCCCGGGGCATCGTGCGTGCCGGGCCAGCCGAGTGGGCCCGGGCGGGCGAGAGGTCGGTCCAGCCGGATCGCTGGTTCCCGAGCGCCCGAGGCGCGGCCCGCAGCCGCAACGCGGGCGAGCGCGGCAACCGCGCATCCGAGGCTGCGTGGCGCGCCAGGCGTGCGTCGGCGGGCCGAGCCGCGGCCAGCATCTCGCCGGCCGGCCGCCGCCAACGGCGGACGAGCGGCACACGCGGTCGTGGCGGTCCTGCCGCCGGAGGCACTCCACCAGCTTCCGGGTGGTGTCCGTGTCGCCGGGGCGGCAACGGCCCATCCGAGGCTCCGCGGCGCGCCAGGCGTTCGCCAGCTCCCCGAGCCGCGGCCCGCATCTCGCCGGCCGGCCGCCGCCAACGGTGGACGAGCCCGGGCAAGCGTGTATCCGAGGCTCCGCGGCGCGCGCGAGGGGTACGCCAGCGGGCCGGGGGCGCCTCTGTCCGGCGCCCCTTCGGGGTCAGCCCGCGCGGCGGTGCGTCCAGCCGCGGCGGCGGAGTTCGTCTCCGCTGAGGGTGAGCGGGCGGCCGAGGTGGTCGGTGCCCACCCAGCGCAGCGTCCCGGCGCCGGGCTCGAGGACGTAGGGGCGGCCCTGGCTCCACACCACGGAGCAGGGGGCGGTAGGGAGCGGGTCCGTCTCGGTCGCGGTTTCGGTGCTCAACACGATTGTGGAGTCGCGCGAGGAGACCGAAGTGTTAGCCTCCCGCCGACCATTCACCCGGCCGGTGGATCAGCGTCCACAATGGAGCCTCGCCGGGCGCGTCCTGCCAGCGATTTCGCCGCTGTCACGGTAATTTCGGGATCCAGGAGGCAACCACTGATGACCGCACCCCGCCGCGCCCTGGCGCTGCTGCTCCTGTCCGCCGGTGTCCTCGCCGGCTGTACCGATACACCGGACGTCGCGCCGGCATCGAGCCCACCGCCGGCGACCACCAGCGCGACCACCAGCACCACCGCGACCAGCACCACCGCGACCAGCCCGGCCGGGGCCCGCGCGGACGAGTGCGGCACCGTGCGCGCCGCCAGCGGGCTGACGCTCCAGGTCATGGACACCACGACCAGCGGCCTGAGCTGCGGTCAGGCCACCGACCTGGTGACCCGCTTCCAGCAGGCGATCGCCGGGCGGCAGCCGGCCGGGTCGGGCCGCCCGGTCGGCGAGACCGTGGACGGCTGGCTGTGCGTGTCCGGCCCGCCCGCCTCCCAGGGCGGCACGACGTGCAGCCGCGGCGAGGACACCGTCTTCGCCCGCGTCACCGAGGCGGAGTAGCCGCCCCCGGCCACGAACCGGGGGCGGCCCGTCCTCAGCCCTTGAGCCCCGGGAAGTCGTCCTCGCGGAACTCGCCCGCCGGGCGCGACTCCGGCGACGCCTGCTCCTTGCCGCGCAGCTCGACGCGGCGGATCTTGCCCGAAATGGTCTTGGGCAGCTCGGCGAACTCCAGCCGCCGGATCCGCTTGTACGGCGCCAGGTGCTCGCGGCAGAACGCCAGGATGCTCTCCGCGGTGGCCGCGTCCGGCTCGTGCCCGGCCGCGAGCACGACGTAGGCCTTGGGCACCGCGAGCCGGATCGGGTCCGGCGCGGGCACCACCGCCGCCTCGGCGACCGCCTCGTGCTCCAGCAGCACGCTCTCCAGCTCGAACGGCGAGATGCGGTAGTCCGACGCCTTGAACACGTCGTCGGTGCGCCCGACGTAGGTGATGTAGCCCTTCTCGTCGACCGACCCGACGTCACCGGTGTGGTAGTAGCCGCCGCGGAACGCGTCCGCCGTCCGGTCGGCGTCGTCGGCGTACCCGACCATCAGCCCCACCGGCCGTTCGGTCAGGTCGAGGCAGATCTCGCCCTCCTCGGCGGGCTGCCCGCTCACCGGGTCGACCAGCACCACCTGGAAGCCGGGCACCGGACGCCCCATCGACCCGGCCTTGACCTCCTGTCCGGGCGTGTTGGCGATCTGCACGCTGGTCTCGGTCTGGCCGAACCCGTCCCGGATGGTCACGCCCCACGCCTTGCGGACCTGGTCGATCACCTCCGGGTTGAGCGGCTCGCCCGCGCCGACCACCTTGACCGGCGGCGTCTCCAGCGCGCCGAGGTCGGCCTGGATCAGCATCCGCCACACCGTCGGCGGCGCGCAGAAGCTGGTGATCCCGCACCGCTGCATCTGCGCCATCAGCGCGCCGGCGTCGAAGCGCGTGTAGTTGTACAGGAACACCGTGGCCTCGGCGTTCCACGGCGCGAACACGTTGCTCCACGCGTGCTTGGCCCAGCCGGGCGAGGAGATGTTGAGGTGCACGTCGCCCGGTTCGAGGCCGATCCAGTACATCGTGGACAGGTGCCCGACCGGGTAGGACACGTGCGTGTGCTGCACCAGCTTCGGCTTGGCCGTGGTGCCCGAGGTGAAGTACAGCAGCAGCGGATCGGCCGCGGCGGTCGGCCCGTCCGGCGTGAACGATTCCTCCGCGGAATAGGCGTCGGCGAAGGAGTGCCAGCCCTCGGTCGGCTCCCCCACCGCGATGCGGGTGTAGTCCCCGGCGACGTCGGCGAACTTCCCGGTGTCGGCCGAGCGGACCACTACGTGCCGCGCGTTGCCGCGGTCGACCCGGTCGCGCAGGTCGGCCGCCCCGAGCAGGGTCGACGCCGGGATGATCACCGCGCCCAGCTTGATCGCGGCGAGGATGGTCTCCCACAGCTCGACCTGGTTGCCGAGCATCAGGATCAGCCGGTCGCCGCGGCGGACGCCGAGCCCGCGCAGCCAGTTGGCCACCTGGCTGGAGCGGCGGGACATCTCCGGGTAGGTCCAGCGGCCCTCGCCGCCGTCCTCCTCGACGATCCACAGCGCGTACTTCTCCGCGTTGGCCGGATCGGCGGCGACGACGTCGAACCAGTCCAGCGCCCAGTTGAACTCGTCCAGCCGCGGCCAGGCGAACTCGCGGTAGGCGGTGTCGTAGTCCTCGCGGTGCGCCAGCAGGAAGTCGCGCGCCTCGCGGAACCGCTGGTGAGCGGTGTTGCTCATGGCGTTCCTCCTCACTCGCCGGTGAACTCCGGCGCGCGGCGCTCCATGAACGCCCGCACCGCTTCCTGGATGTCCTTGCTGGGCAGGAACGCCGCGTTCCAGGTGGAGACGTAGCGCAGCCCGTCGCTGACCTGCCGCTCGGTGTTGAGCGAAAGGACCTCCTTGACGCCCTGGACGACCAGCGGCGGGTTGGCGGCGATCTCGCGGGCCAGGTCCTCGGCCGCGGCCAGCACCGCGTCCTGATCGGGGTACACGTCGTTGACCAGGCCGATCCGCTCGGCGCGGGCCGCGTCGATGTCCTTGCCGGTCAGGGCCAGCTCACGCAGGTGGCCCTCGCCGATGATCCCGGCCAGCCGCTGCAGGCTGCCCAGATCCGCCACGATCGCGACCTTCGCCTCGCGCACGCTGAACTTCGCGTCCGCGCTGGCCAGCCGCACGTCGGCGGCCGCGATGACGTCGACCCCGCCGCCGATGCACCAGCCGGACACGGCGGCGATCACCGGCGTGCGGCACTCCGCGACCGCGGTGACGCTGTCCTGCAGGACGCGGATCTCGCGGAGGAACTCGGTGCGCGGGCCGGCCAGGGCGTCCCCGGCGAGCAGCGGCGCCCACCCGCCCATCATCGCGGGCAGGTCGAGGCCGTAGGAGAAGTTCTTCCCGCTGCCGGTCAGCACGATCGCCCGGACCGCGGGATCAGCGTCCAGGGTGCGGAACACGATCGGCAGCTCGCGCCAGAAGTCCGGGCCCATCGCGTTGCCCTTGCCCGGGCCGAGCAGGGTGACGCGGGCGACCGGGCCGGTGCGCTCGACGGCGAGCGAAACCAGGTCCGGGAGCTTGTCGGCGGTGTCAGTCATGCGGCCATCTTGACGCATCCGGACGCATTCGCGCGCACAAGCCCGCGCGGGATGGTTTGCTGATCGTCATGCTGACCCGTCCCCTGGAGACCACCGGACTGGCTGCCGCGTTCACCTTCGAGGGCCACCGGCTCTGCTACACCGAGTTCGGCACCGGCGACCAGGTCGTGGTGCTGGCCCACGGCCTGATGTTCACCCGGCGGATGCACGCGCCGCTGGCGCGCCGTCTCGCCGCCGACGGGTTCCGGGTGATCACCCTGGACCTGCTCGGTCACGGCGACTCCGACCGGCCGCGCGAGTCGTGGCACTACTCGATCCCGGCGTTCGGCGACCAGGTGGTGGCGCTGCTGGACCACCTGGACGTCGGCCGCGCGGTGGTCGGCGGGACGTCGCTCGGCGCGAACGTGGCGCTGGAGGTGGCGGTGAAGGCGCCGGAGCGGTTGCGCGGGATCGTGGTGGAGATGCCGGTGCTGGACAACGCGATCGTCGCCGGGCTGCTGGCGTTCACGCCGCTGCTGTTCGCGGCGCGGTTCGTGCCGTTCGGGGTGCAGGCGGTGGCGAAGGTGGCCGGGCTGGTGCCGCAGGGCAGCCAGTGGGTCGACGTCGTCACCGACACCCTCGACCAGCGCCCGGCGTCGATGGCCGCGCTGCTGCACGGCGTGTTCTTCGGCCGGATCGCCCCGCCGCGGTCGGTGCGCGGGCGGATCGAGGTGCCCGCGCTGGTGATCGGGCACCAGCGCGACCCGATTCACCCGTTCGGCGACGCGGACACCCTCGCCGCCGACCTGCCCCACGCGGAGTTCGTGCAGGCCCGCAGCCCGGTCGAGCTGCGGTTCGACCCGCAGCGGCTGACCGCGGCGATCCTGGACTTCGTGCGGCGCTGCTACCGGAGCTGATCCGGCAGCAGGCCGGCGACCGGGCCGATCACGATCACCGCGGGCGGGCGCACCCCGGCGGCCTTGGCGTCTTCCGCCGCGGTGGCCAGGGTGAAGCGGTGCACGCGCTGGGCCGGCATGGTGCCGTTCTCCACGATCGCGACCGGCGTGTCGGCGGGGCGGCCGCCGTCGAGCAGCGCGGCGGCGAACTGGCCGAGCCGTTCCACGCCCATCATCAGCACGATCGTGCCGCGCAGCTTCGCCAGCGCCGTCCAGTCGGTCAGCGAGCTCTCGTGGTCCGGCGCGACGTGCCCGGACACGACGACGACCTCGTGCGCGACCCCGCGGTGGGTGACCGGGACCCCGGCGGCCGCCGGCCCGGCGATCGAGCTGGTGATGCCCGGGACCACCGTCACCGGCACCCCGGCCTCGGCGCAGGCGAGCAGCTCCTCGAAGCCGCGGCCGAACACGTACGGGTCACCGCCCTTGAGGCGGACCACGAACCTGCCCGCCTTGGCGTGCTCGATCAGGGTGGCGTTGATGAACTCCTGGCTCGCGGCGCGGCCGTAGGGGATCTTGGCGGCGTCCACGACCTCGACGTCCGGGGGCAGCTCGTCGAGCAGCTCACGCGGGGCCAGCCGGTCGGCGACGACGACGTCGGCGCGGGCGAGCAGACGGCGGCCCTTGACGGTGATCAGCTCCGGATCGCCCGGGCCGCCGCCGACGAGCGCGACGCCGGGCAGCTCGGTGGCGTCCGGCGGGGTGAGATCGCCGGCGATCGCGCCGGTGTGCAGGGCCTCCACGATGTTGTCGCGCACCGCCGCCGAGCGCAGCGGCTGGCCGCCGGACAGCACACCCACGACGAGGCCCTCGTGGCGGCCGACCGCGGCGGTCACCGCGGTGCCCTCGATGCCGGCGTCGGCGCGCACGCAGAAGATCCGGCGCCGCTCGGCCTCCGCGCAGACCGCGGCGTTGACCTCGGGGTCGTCGGTGCAGGCCAGCGCGTACCAGGCGCCGTCGAGGTCGCCGTCGGCGTAGCGGCGCTGGTGCCAGACGACCTCACCGGCGTCGATCATGCCGCCGACGGCCGGCGTGGTGGACGGCGAGATCAGCTCGACCGCGGCCCCGGCGCTGATCAGGCGGGGCAGCCGGCGCTGGGCGACGGTGCCACCGCCGACGAGCACCACGCGCCGCCCGGCGAGATCGAGGCCGACGAGGTAGTGCTGGTCTTCGGGCATGCGGACAAGCATGCCTGCCGGAAGCGCCGATGACACCTCAGGGTTGCAGGAGTGTGAGCAACTCCGTATTGCCGAACATGCGCGCGGTGTCCACGGCCGACGGCGTGCCCGCATCCGGGTCCGCTCCCCCGGCCAGCAGCGCCTTCACCACGTCCGGGTCGTTCTTGAACACCGCGCCGGCCAGTGGGCTCTGGCCGCGGTCGTTGAGGCGGTTCGGGTCGGCGCCGCGGTCGAGCAGTGCTTTGACCGTGTCCGCGTGGCCGTGGTAGGCCGCCAGCATCACGAGCGTGTCGCCGCGGTCGTTGGTCAGGTTGACCGCGATGCCGGCGTCCACGTAGGCGGCCAGCGTCTCGGTCCGCCCCTCCCGCGCCATCTGGAAGACGCGGCTCCACAGCTCGACCAGTTCGGGATCGGGCTCGCTCATGACGCCGAGCCTAGTGCGGTGCGGGCCACCCGGCCCGCACCGCACCACCTCAGCGCGCCGACGAGGGGTAGGGCAACAACGCCATCTCGCGGGCGTTCTTGATCGCCTGGGCCACCTGCTTCTGCTGCGTCGGCGACAGGCCGGTCACCCGCCGGGCGCGGATCTTGCCCCGGTCGGAGATGAACTTGCGCAGCAGGTCCACGTCCTTCCAGTCCACAACGGACACGTCCGCCTCGGCGAGCAGGTTGCGGCGACGGCGGCCGGGCCGCTCCTTGACGTACTTGGGCACGGCGCTCACCAGCTCGACTTCGACACGCCGGGCAGCTCGCCGCGGTGGGCCATCTCGCGCAGCCGCACCCGGGACAACCCGAACTTGCGGAGGTAGCCGCGCGGGCGGCCGTCGGCGGTGTCGCGGTTGCGCAGCCGCGTCGGGCTGGCGTCGCGGGGCAGCTTCTGCAGCGCCGACACCGCGGCCGCCCGCTCGTCCGCGGTGGACCGCGGCGAGGACACGACCGCCTTCAGCTCCGCGCGGCGCTCGGCGTAGCGGGCCACGACGGCACGCCGCTGCTCGTTGCGGGCGATCTTCGACTTCTTCGCCATCAGCGCTCCTCCCGGAACTCGACGTGGCGGCGGACCACCGGGTCGAACTTGCGCAGCACCATCCGGTCCGGGTCGTTGCGCCGGTTCTTCCTGGTCACGTACGTGTAGCCGGTCCCCGCGGTCGAGCGGAGCTTGATGATCGGCCGGACGTCGTTGCGGGCCACTACAGCTTCACCCCCTTCGCGCGCAGCTCGGCGACGACCGCCTCGATGCCGCGCTTGTCGATCGTCTTGATGCCCTTCGCCGAAACCCGCAGCGTGACCCAGCGTCCCTCCGCGGGCAGCCAGTAGCGGCGCCGCTGGAGGTTCGGGTCCCACCGCCGCGAGGTCCGCCGGTGCGAATGGGACACCTGCTTGCCGAAGCCCGGTTTGCGGCCGGTGACCTGGCAGACCGCCGACATCCACCCTCCCTAGTTGGTATCGATTTTCATTACCAACTACTCTACAACGCGTGGATCCCGAAACGACCGGCACCACCCGGGTGCCCCTCACCCTGATCAGCGGCCTCGTCCCGGCGGCCACCGCGGACCTCGCCGAGCAGGTCCGCGCGGCCCGGCCCGGCACCGCGGTCGTGCACCACGACCTGCGCGAAATCCGCGGCGGGGTCGTGCGGCGGCGGCTGCAGCTGGGCGACCGCGACGAGACGACCGTCCTCGAACTCGCGCACGGCTGCGTGTCCTGCACCCTGCGGGAGGACCTGCTCCCCCTGCTGCGCCGCCTGGCCGGCACGCCCGGCGTGCGGCACATCGCGGTGCGGCTGGACGAGGCGATGGAGCCGGAGCCGGTGTGCTGGGCGATCCGGCACGTCCTCGTCGGCGACCGGCCGGTGAGCGACTTCGTGACGATCGACGGCGTGCACACGGTGCTCGACCGCGGCACCTGGCTGGCCGACGCCACCGGTGACGACACCCTGGAGGAGCGCGGGCTGCAGGCCAGCCAGGACGACGAGCGGACGGTCGCGCAGGTCGCGTTGTCGCAGGCCGAGTTCGCCGACGTGCTCGTGCTGACCGGCACCGCCGACGCCTGGACCGACGCGAAGACCGCGGCCGTGCTCGACCGCGTCGCCCCGGCGGCGTTGCGCACCTCGCGCCTGGCCGAGGTGCCCGCGGGCGCGCGGCGCGGCGAGGTGACCGACATGCACGGCCCGCTGTTGCACGGCGAGCCGCCGCTGGGCGCCGACTGCGGCGTGGCGACGCTGCTGTTCACCGCGCAGCGCCCGTTCCACCCGGAGCGCCTGCACGACGCGCTCGACGTGCTGCTGGACGGCGTCGTGCGCGCCCGCGGCCGGGTGTGGGTGGCCAGCCAGCCGGACATGGCGCTGTGGCTGGAGTCGGCCGGCGGTGGCCTGGGCGTCGGGCACGCCGGGCCGTGGCTGGACGCGCCGGACGGTCCGGCGTGGACGGACGTGTCCCCGGAGCGGCGGACGCTGGCGTCGCTGCGCTGGCACCCGGTGTTCGGCGACCGGGCCTCGGAGATCTTCGTCGTCACCGATCAGGCCACGCCGGCCGAGATCGAGGAGGCGCTGTCCGGGGCGCTGCTCACCGACGCCGAGCTCGCCGCCGGGCAGCGGGAGTGGCTGACCTACGACGACCCGTTCGGCGCCTGGCACGAGGAGCCGTGCGAAGAAACCGACGAGACGCAGGACGTGAACGTCACGTCCGGAACGGAGAAGCAGTGAAACCGGGCATCCATCCCGACTACCACCCGGTGGTGTTCCAGGACACCGCGACCGGGGACGGGTTCCTGACGCGGTCGACGATCACCTCGGACAAGACGATCGAGTGGCGCGACGGCAACACCTACCCGCTGGTGCTGGTCGACGTCAGCGCGTGGTCGCACCCGTTCTGGACGGGCGCGCGCCGGATCATGGACACCGCGGGCCAGGTGGAGAAGTTCCACCGCCGCTACGGAAGGCGGAAGTGATGGCCGTTCCCAAGCGCAAGATGTCGCGTAGCAACACCCGCCACCGCCGCGCCCAGTGGAAGGCGGTCAAGCCGGACCTGGTGCCGGTGGTGATCGACGGCAAGGAGCAGCTGGTGCCGCGCAGGCTGCTCGGCCACTTCCACCGGCTGGCCCGGTGAAGGTCACCGTTCTGTCGGGGTTCCTCGGTGCGGGGAAGACGACGCTGCTCAACCACGTGCTGGGCAACGTCGAGGGCCTGCGGGTCGCGGTGGTCGTCAACGACATGAGCGAGGTCAACATCGACGCCGCGCTCGTGCGCACGCAAGAGCGGCTCGTCGAGATGACCAACGGCTGCATCTGCTGCACCCTGCGGGACGACCTGCTGGAGGAGGTGGGCCGGCTGTGCGACGAGGGCCGCTTCGACCACGTGCTGATCGAGTCGAGCGGGATCTCCGAGCCGATGCCGGTCGCGGCGACGTTCACGTTCCTGCCGCGGGCGCGGCTGGACACCATGGTCACCGTGGTGGACGCGGTGAACTTCGCCCGCGAGCTGGACCGCGGGGACGGCCTGGCCGAGCGGTCGCTGGACCAGTACGACGGTGACGAGCGGACGGTCAGCGACCTGCTGATCGACCAGGTGGAGTTCGCCGACGTCCTGGTGCTGAACAAGACCGACCTGGTGGGCCCCGGCGAGCTGGCCCGGCTGGAGGCGCTGCTGCGGCGGCTGAACCCGGCGGCGGAGGTGATCCGGGCCGGCTTCGGGCGCGTGCCGGTGCGGGAGGTGCTCGGGACCGGCCGCTACGACGCCGAACGGGCGCAGCAGGCGCCCGGCTGGGTGGCCGAGCTGAACGGCGACCACGTGCCGGAGACCGAGGAGTACGGCATCTCCAGTGTCGTGTTCCGGGCGGACCGGCCGTTCCACCCGGGCCGGCTGTGGTCGTTCGTGACGCGGGACCTGGACTCCGGCCGGTTCGGGAAGGTGTTGCGCGCCAAGGGGTTCTTCGCGCTGGCGTCCCGTCCGGGCGTGGTGGGTCTGTGGTCGCAGGCCGGTTCGGTGGCGCGGTTCGAACCGCAGGGCAGCGGGCCCGCGCGGCAGGAGCTGGTGTTCATCGGGACGGGCCTGGACCACGCGGCACTGACGGCGGCGCTGGCGGATTGCCTCGGCGAGGAAGCGGGTCCCGACCCGTTCCCCGCCTGGGCGGTGCACGACCACGCGGCGCACTAGGGTCTCTGGACCTGGCATCGCCGCCTGGTCGGCGAAGGCGCCTGGGACGTGGTGCTGAAGCGGCGGCCGGCCGCGGCGGCTGGACCACCTGGCTACACCGTCTGGCCGAGGGCAACGGCCGCCCTCTGGTCCCTGGCCTGACCGCCGTCGGGCCAGGGACTCGCCGATGACCGAGCCGCTGATGTCCCAACCGCGGGTACCCGCCTCGGTAGCGGCCGCGCCCGCCGCCACCGAGTCCTCGGCAAGGCCAGCTCCTCCCGCACCATCCCCGCGACCTACGCCGACGCGCGAGCCAGGCGGTCATTCCCGGGCCCGGCGACCAGGCCCGGCATCGCAAGTGAAGCGGTTCCCGCGGCGGACGGCCACCTACCTTCGACGCCCGACGTCACCACCTGGACAACGGCACGACCACGCGGCGCACTAGTCCGGCCGGTACAGCATCCCGAGGAACTCGCGCAGCAGGCGTTCCCTCAGCGCCGGGTGGGCGGTGCCGAGCAGGGCGTTGATCCCGGCCATCCGGTCCGGCACCCCGGCCCCGCCGCCCAGGCCGGCCGCGGTGAGCAGGCCCTCGAACTGCTCGCCGGTCAGCGTGTCCGGGTCGAGGGCGGCGACGAACGCCGCCACGTTCTCGTCCACGGTGACCGGTCCGGCGTCCCGGGCGGCGGCGACCGACGCGGCGAGGTCGGCCAGGAACCCGGCCTCGCCACCCCGGTTCGCGGCCGTGACGGTGAGGTGCAGGTTCACCGGCGAGGACTCGTGGGCGAACTGCGGCTGCACGTACCAGCCGCGGGCCCGCATCTCGTCGGCGACGGTGAACAGGTCGAAGCCCGCGTCGCCGGCGGTGAGCGCGATCAGCGTCGAGTCCGGTTCGGCGAGCAGCCGCAGGCCGTCGACGCTCCTGATGCCCTCGGCCAGGGTCGTCACCGCGGCCAGCGTCTGCCGGGCGAGTTCGAGGTAGCCGTCGTCGCCGAGGTGCTCCAGCACGGCCCACGCGGCGGCGAGCGGGCCGCCGGAGCGGGTGGACTGGACGGTGCTGTTGAGCATCGTGTAGCCGGGCCAGTCCGCGCTGGCGAAGAAGTGCCCGCGCCGCAGATCCGCGTCGGCGTGCAGCAGCACCGACACGCCCTTCGGGACGTAGGCGTACTTGTGCAGGTCCACCGAGACGCTGGTGACGCCCTCGACGGCGAACCCGAACTCCGGCACCGGGCGGCCGAGCCGGCGGAAGTAGGGCAGGATCCAGCCGCCGATGCAGGCGTCCACGTGCATCCGCACCCCGCGCGCGGCGGCCGCGGCGGCGATCGGCGCGACCGGGTCGATCACGCCGTGGGCGTAGGACGGGGCACTGGCGACCACGAGCACCGTCGTGTCGTCGATGGCGGCCGCCATCGCGTCCGGATCGGCGCGGAAGGTGACCGGGTCGACGGGCACCACGACCGGCCGCACCCGGAACAGGTGCGCGGCCTTGTGGAACGCGGCGTGCGCGGTCGAGGGCAGCACCATGCTCGGCGCGGCGACGTCCGGGCGGCCCTCGCGCGCGGCGAGCACCGCGAGCAGGCACGACTCGGTGCCGCCGGAGGTCACCGCGCCGACCGTGGACGGCGTGCCGCCCACCAGGCGGGCGGTCGCGGCGACGAGGTCGTTCTCCAGGCGCCGCAAGCTGGGGAACGCCGTCGGGTCGAGACCGTTGGCGGCGGCGGCGAGCGCGTGGGCCTGCGCGGCCAGCTCGTCCACACCGGACAGCCCGCTGTCGTAGACGTAGGCCAGGGTGCGGCCGCCGTGGGTGGGCAGGTCTGCCGCGCGCAGCTCGCGCAGCCGGGCCAGGACCTCGCGGGCGGGTTTCATCGCGGCTCCAGGATCGACCGGCGCAGCAGCGGCAGGCCCGCCACCACGAGGATTCCGGGCAGCAGGGCGAACCCGAGCAGGATCGCGGTGACCGCGCTGCCCGGTTGCGCCGCCGAAGCGTCCACACTGGACACGTACCCGCCCGCGGACAGCACCAGCCCGAACAGGCCCGGCCCCAGCGCGAGGCCGAGGGTCTCCGACGCGGTCCACACCCCGGCGGTGACGCCGGCCCGGGTGGCGCCGGTGCGTTCCTCCTCGGCGCTGATCAGGTCCGGCAGGATCGCCAGCGGGAACACCTGGATCCCGGCGTAGCCGACCCCGGCCAGGGCCACGAACACGAACGACACGCCGACCGGCACCACCAGCGCGGCGCACAGGCCCGCGCACGCGACGCCGAAGGCGATGCAGGCGAACCGGAAGCCGGCCAGCTTGCCCCAGCGCGCGCCGATGCGCGGCCACAGCGGCATGGTCACCAGCGCGGGCAGCACGAACCCGACGAACAGGAACGTCTGCAGGTCCGCGTCGCCGAACACGTACCGGGAGGCGTAGTTGACCCCGGCGAGCAGCGTGGCCAGGCCGAGCGACTGGACGAAGTAGACACCCAGCAGCCACCGGAAGGCGCGCCACTGCCGCATCGTCGCGAGCAGGTCGCGCCAGCCCGGCGTCGGCGGGCGCAGGTTGCCCACCGGCGCGGTCCGGGTGCCCACGTACACCGCGATGGTGCCGAGGATCATGATCACGCCCATCACGACGCCCATGACGCGGTAGCCGGTGACGCCGCCGACCTGGTTGGTGATCTCGGGTGCGCCGCCGCCGGAGACCAGGATCGCGATCGCCAGCAGGCCGATGCGCCAGCTGGTCAGGCGGGTGCGCTCGTGGTAGTTCCCGGTCAGCTCGGCGGGCAGCGCGTTGTAGGGCACCTGGAAGAACGCGAACGCGGTGGCGCACAGGAAGAACGCGAGCACCACGTACCCGGCGTCCAGCGTGGTGCTGCCGAAGCCCGGGTGGGCGAAGATCGCCGCGAACAGCACCGCGACGCCGAGCCCGCCGAACAGCAGGAACGGGCGCCTGCTGCCCCGCCGGTTCAGGCTCGCGTCGGACAGCCGCCCGGCGACCGGGTTGAACAGGACGTCCCACGCCTTGGGCACCAGCACGATGGCCCCGGCGATCGCGCCCGGCACCGCCATCGTGTCGGTGAGGTAGGGCAGCAGCAGCAGGCCGGGCACCGTGCCGAACGCGCCGGTGACGAACGACCCGGCGGAGTAGCCGAGCCTGGTCTTGGCCGGTAGGGCGACCATGGTCCTCCGATCGACACCCCGATGATCGCCCGCATCGTGTCACCGATCACGCGCCCGGGTGAGCCCGGGGCGCGAATTCGTCACGAGACGACGAACGCGCGTGAGGTGCCGGTGAAGGGGGTGATCGTGCCGTCGAGTGCCTTCGCGTCGCCGAAGTGGACGACGCGGTACTTGCCGACCGGGGTGTCCGGCGGGATGTCCCAGGTGATCGTCGCCTTCGACTCGGCCAGGAAGGTGCGCGTCCAGCGGTACTTGGTGGCCCAGTCGCCGTCGTCGGCGTGCCGCACCCAGGCGCCGCCGTCCAGGCGCTGGATCTCGGCGAACGTGCCGTTCCGGTGCAGGTCGTTCTTCGGGTGGCCGGTGACGAACTCGACCACCACCTGCTCGCCCCGCCGGTAGCTGCCGCGCGCCTCGGTGAGCACGTCGCCGAACCGCTTGAGCAGCGGCGGCGAGTCGACCACCACGCCGGGCTGGAAGTTGAGCTGCGCGCCGGACAGGTCGCGTGGCACCGGGCCGTGCGGCACGCTCGCGCCGGTCCGCATCGCCGCGGCCAGGCGCGCGAACTCCTGCTGGTAGGCGGGCAGCGTGTAGCGGCCGAAGAGCGTGGACGCGCCCTCGTACTGTTGCGAGTCGTACTCCTCGGGCGTGGTCACGTATTGGCTGTAGGCGTTGGCGTAGCCCTGCATGATCACGTTCTCCAGTGGCACGCCGAGCTCGGCGGCGACGGTGCGGCGGATGCGCAGCCCGGCGACGATCGTGTACTCGGCGGGCCCGCCGACGAGGTAGAGCTGCCCGAGCCGCAGGATCTGCAGCGGCAGCACCTCCGGCGCCCACGGGTAGGGCTTCATCGCGCCGAAGGGCACCGCGATCACCTTGGGCGCGTGCGCGTCGGCGAGCGCCTGCGGGATCGGCGCGTCCATCCCGCCGAGCGCGTCGACGAAGGGGTTGCGCACGCCCTCCGGCAGCGGCAGGCCGGGGCCGTCCTCGGTGCTGCCGGCCAGCATCGACACGCCGATCGCGGCGGTGGCGGTGGTGTGCTGCCGTCCGTCCGGCGTGTAGCGGCCGTCGACGGTCACCTTCGACATGTCCACGTAGCAGAAGCGGAAGTCCAGCGGCCCGGCGAGGGGCGTGCGCGTGCTGTCGAAGGCGGTTTTGGCGGCGGTGAACTGGCGTTCGCCGATGATGCGGGTGTTGGTGAACTCGTCCTCGGTCGGGCCGGATCCCGGTTTCAGGTTGAGGTTCGGGGACATGTCGCCGGAGTTGGTCTGCGGGAAGCAGGCGACGAACTCCGGGGCGCCGTCGAGGGAGCGGGTGCCGCGGCCGTGTTCCCAGGCGTAGGCGGCGTAGCCCTTGTTGTCGCCGCTGATCAGCTTGTTCGCGTTGGTCATCGACGTGCCGTGGGTGGCGAACCAGGCGATGGCGCCGATGTCGCGGCCGCCCTGGCGGAACCGCAGCACGGTGACGGCCGGGTCGATGGCGAGCGGGAAGTGGTCCTTGTCCGCCTGGGGGTTCAGCTCGAACGCGGTGCGGGAGCGGTTGACGCTGGCGTCGGTCAGCTCGGTCCGGCCGAGGGTGATCGTGCCGGGGGCGAGGTCGTCGTGCGCCTGCTGGATCGCTTCGACGATGCCGTCGACCTGCGCGTCGTAGGTCTGCCGCTGGAAGCCCAGGATCGACAGGTTGTAGGCGGCGTACCAGGACGATCCGCCGCAGCCGGCGTGCGTGTGGGTGGCGTTGAGCAGCACGTTCTGCTCGGTGTAGAGGTCGCCGTAGCGCTGCGCGAGCCGGGCGAGCACCCCCTGGTGCACGGACTGGAACAGCGCGCCCACGTCGGCGGTGACGAACACGATCCGCCGCCCACCCGGCTCGGCGACGACGTAGGCGCGGGCACGGGTGCGCTGGTGGATGCCGGCGGTCTGCTGCTGCGGCATCGAGTAGCCCATCATGCCGCACTCGGCCGCGGGCCCGGTGACGTCGGAGATCCCGGCGCCGACGAGGTAGCCCTGCTGCGCGGTCGCCTGCGGGATGGCGAGCACTCCCGCGGCCAGCGGCGCCGCGGCCGCTCCGGCCAAGACGGTCCTGCGGCTCACCGGCATCGGCACACTCCTTCCAGACGTGAAGCCCTTTCAGATTTGACGGAGACTAGAGGAGGCCGCCCGGCGCTGCCAACCCTCGTCCGGGTGGATTCGCTACCCGATCACCTCAGCGATCCGCCGCAAGGTTCGCGCATCCCCGCGCAGCAGCAAGGTCGTCACCACCGTCTCCTCCCACGCGGCCAGCTCCGCCCGGATCTTCTCCGGCGGCCCGATCAGCGAGGTGTCCTCCACCAGCGACGTGGGGATCGCCGCGGCGGCCTCCTCCTTCCGCCCGGCGAGGTAGAGCTCCTGCACCTTCTCCGCGACGTCCGCATACCCGAGCCGGGCGAACACGTCCTTGTGGAAGTTCACCTGCCTGGCCCCCATGCCGCCGATGTAGAGCGCCAGCGACGGCTTGATGAACCCGGCCGCGGTCTCGACGTCGTCGTGCACGATGACCGGCACCGACGCGGCCACCTCGAAATCGGCCTGGGTGTGCCGGGCGCCGGGGCGCGCGAAGCCCTCGGCGAGCGCCTCGCGGTAGAACGCGTCGCTCTTCGGGGAGAAGAACAGCGGCAGCCAGCCGTCGCAGATCTCGGCCGCCAGCGCCACGTTCTTCGGCCCCTCCGCGGCCAGGTAGACGGGGATCTCCGGGCGCAGCGGGTGCACGGTGGACTTCAGCGGCTTGCCCAGCCCGGTCCCGTCCCGCAGCGGCAGCTGGTACTGCTCGCCGTCGAAGGTCACCGGCTCGCGGCGCGCCACCACCCGGCGCACGATCTCCACGTACTCCCGTGTCCGGGCCAGCGGCCGCGGGTACGGCTGCCCGTACCAGCCCTCCACCACCTGCGGGCCGGACGCGCCGAGGCCGAGGATGAACCGGCCGCCGGAGAGGTGGTCCAGGGTCATCGCGGCCATCGCGGTCGCGGTCGGGGTGCGGGCCGACATCTGGACGATGTTGGTGCCCAGCTTGACCCGCGAGGTCGCCGCGCCCCACCAGGCCAGCGGGGTCAGCGCGTCCGAGCCGTACCCCTCGGCGGTCCACACCGAGTCGAACCCCAGCTCCTCCGCGGCGCGGATCGCCTCGAGCGCGCCCTCCGGCGGACCGGAGGACCAGTAACCGATGTGATAGCCGAGCTTCACGACGCCTCCCGGGGAACGTAGTGGATGGGACTGTCCCGTTCGGACAGTGGTGGCAGGTTGCGCGCGGGGGTCTCCACCAGCGGGGCGTCCGCCGGGACCTCCCCGCGCACCCGGCGCCACGCCGCCCGGGCGCGCGGGTGGTAGCGGCGGTCGCGCGGCACGAACCGGAACGCCAGCCCGATCGCGCGGCCGGTGAGCCGGTGCAGCACCTCGCTGCGGCGCGACCACGAGTAGCCCAGCCGTGCCCGCACCGCCGGGTGGTACAGGCCGACGGTCCACCACACGAACGACTTGGCGATCCCGGCGCGCAGCACCCGCCACACCGGCTCCGGCATCCAAGACACGAACGGTGGCTTGGCGATCCCGCGGAGGTCGAGCACGTCCCGCGTGGCCTTGTTGTCCTCCAGGACCTCGGTGCACATGTGGTCCCAGTAGGACTGGAACTCCTCCCAGGTGGCCGGCACCGGCCGCATACTCAGCCCGTAGAGCCGGTACCACTGGATGTGCTCGTCGAACAGCCGCCGCTTGTCCGCCTCGCTGAGCCCGCCCATCATCCGCTCCGCGGCGACCACGGTGAGCATGAAGAACGTCGAGTGCGCCCAGTAGAACGTGCCCGGGTTCAGCGCGTGGTAGCGGCGGCCGCGGGAGTCCACGCCCTGGATCGTCTCGTGGTAGCCGCGCACCGCCCGCGCGGTCCCGGCCGCGCGCGGGCCGTCGTAGACCACGCCGCCGATCGGGTACAGCGAGCGGAACAGCCGCTGCCAGCGTTCGGCGAAGAACCGCGAGTGCTGCTCCACCCCGGCGCCGAGTTCGGGGTGCATGTTCTGCAACGAGCCCGCCCACAGTGCCATGAGCAGGGTCCGCCAGTCGCCGAAGTACTTCCACGTCAGGGACCCGGGGCCCAGGGGCTGCGCTGCCATGATCCGAACGCTACAATTGACAACACCTGTAGTCAATTGTGAGGGCGGATGGCGGAGAAGACCTGGGCGGGCACCACGCTGAGCGACCGCCGGGCGGCCCGGCGCGCCCAGCTGCTCGACGCGGGACTCGACCTGCTCGGCACCGCGGGCAGCGCCGCGGTGACCGTGCGCGCGGTGTGCCGGCAGGCCAGGCTCACCGAGCGCTACTTCTACGAGAACTTCGCCGACCGCGAGGAGCTGGTGGTCGCGGTCTACGAGCAGGTCGCCGCCGAGGCCCACCGCGCCCTCGCCGACGCGGTGCCGGACAGCCGGCGGGACCCGGCCGAGCGCGCCGAGGCGGCGGTCACCGCGTTCGTCGGGCTGATGCTCGACGATCCGCGCAAGGGCCGGGTCCTGCTGCTGGCGCCGATCACCGACCCGGCCCTGTCCGCCCGCGGCGTGGCGCTGCTGCCGGCCTTCGCCGGGCTGGTGCGGGAGCAGCTGCCCGAGCGGATGGACGCGCTGGAGAAGCAGCTGACCGCGATCGGCCTCGTCGGCGCGCTGACCCACCTGTTCACCGCCTACCTGTCCGGCACGCCGGAGATGTCCCGGGAGCGCCTCGTGGAGCACTGCGTCCGCCTGCTGGTGCGATCGTCCTAAGCGGACCTCTCTGCCCGGCACGCTCGAGCCACCGGCACCGCCGCGGGTTCTCAGGAGCCCCCTCGCGAGGACAGCGCCGACGTGGTGGTTGGCACTGTCGCGCGAAGCGCGTCCACCAGGGGTGGTGGTCGGGCCGGCGGGCGGGAATTCATGAGGAGGCGATCCCACAGCGAGGGGGCTGAGTCGGCCCAGCCGCGCGGAGCGCGTCCGTTGAGGGTGGTGGTGGGCTGGCGGGAGGGGCCACCACCCGCACCGCGACTCACGCCCTACCCGGATTTCTCCCCCGCGAGTTCGAGGGCGATGCCGATGATCATGTCCTCCTGACCGCCGACGTAGCGCCGCTCCCCCACCCGGTACAGGATTTCGTGGGCGGGCACCCCGTACCGCTCGGCGGCGCGCTCGGCGTGCAGCAGGAAGCTGGAGTACACCCCGGCGAACCCCTGCACGATCGACGACCGGTCCATCACCGGCAGCCGCGTGATGAACGGCTTGACCACGTTCTCCGCGGCGTCCATCAGCACGTCCTTGTCCACCCCGGTCTGGACGCCCAGCCGCTCGAACACCGCGGCGAGCACCTCGGTCGGCGAGTTGCCGGCCCCGGCGCCGAGCGCGACGAGCGAGCCGTCGATCTGCTTCGCCCCCGCCCGATAGGCAAGCACCGAGTTCGCCACGCCGAAGCTGAGGTTCTGGTGGCCGTGGTAGCCCACCTGCGCCGCGTCGCCGAACTCGGCGGCCAGCGCGGCCACCCGGTCGGCGGCTTCCTCCAGGATCAGCGCGCCGGCGGAGTCCACCACGTACACGCACTGGCATCCGGCGTCGACCATGATCCGGCCCTGCTTCGCGAGGGTCTCCGGCGTGGCCATGTGCGACAGCATCAGGAATCCGACGGTCTCCAGCCCCAGCGTGCGCGCCTCGGTGAAGTGCTGGATCGACACGTCAGCTTCGGTGCAGTGCGTGGCGATCCGCACCGCGCCCGCGCCCAGGTCGGCGGCGGCCTTCAGGTCGCTGACCGTGCCCAGGCCGGGCAGCAGCAGCACGGCGATCGTGGCCCGCTCGGCCTCGTCGACGGCGGCGGCGATCAGCTTGCGCTCGTCGACCAGGGAGAAGCCGTAGTTGAAGGTCGATCCGCCGAGGCCGTCGCCGTGGGTCACCTCGATCAGCGAGATCCCGGCGGTGTCCAGCGCGCGCACGGTGTCCCGCACGTTGGCCTCGGTGAACTGGTGGGCCATGGCGTGGCTGCCGTCGCGCAGGCTCGTGTCGACGAGCCGCACCTCCCGCTCGGTCATGCCGGCACCTCCTGCGCGCGGTTGGCGGCCAGCAGCTCACCCACGCGGGCCGCGGCGGCGGTCATGATGTCCAGGTTCCCGGCGTAGGGCGGCAGGTAGTCGCCGTTGCCGGCGACCTCGAGGAACACCGCGACCCGGGCCCGGCCCCGCCAGTCCGGCCGCGGGTCGTCGAACTGCGGCGCCGCCTTGAGCGTGTAGCCGGGGACGTACTCCTGCACGTCGGCGACCATCCGCTCGATCGACGCGGTGATCGCGTCGCGGTCGGCGTCCGGCGAGATCGCGCAGAACACGGTGTCGCGCATGATGAGCGGCGGTTCGACCGGGTTGATGATGATGATCGCCTTGCCCTTCGCGGCGCCGCCGACGATCTCCAGGCCGCGGGCGGTGGTCTCGGTGAACTCGTCGATGTTGGCGCGCGTGCCCGGACCGGCCGACCGCGAGGACACCGACGCCACGATCTCGGCGTAGGGCACCTCGGTGACGCGGGAGACGGCATGCACGATCGGGATCGTGGCCTGCCCGCCGCAGGTGATCATGTTGTAGTTCGCCGCGCCCAGCTGGTCCGGCAGGTCCACCGCGGGGCAGGTGAACGGGCCGACCGCGGCCGGGGTCAGGTCGACGGCCTGGATGCCGGCCTCGGCGTAGCGCGGGGCGTTGGCGAGGTGCGCCTTGGCGGAGGTGGCCTCGAAGACGATGTCCGGCAGCTCGTCGCGGGACAGCAGCCAGTCCACGCCCTCGGCCGAGGTGTCCACGCCCAGCGCGGCCGCCCGCTTCAGGCCGTCGGAGGCCGGGTCCACCCCGACCATGTACGCGACCTCGATGTGCTCGCTGCGCCGCAGCTTGACGAGCAGATCGGTGCCGATGTTGCCGGGTCCGACGATCGCGGCCCGTGCCTTCCGGGTGCTCATGCGCCCTCCTTCCGGGGTCGGCTCCACGGTGCGCGCCGGACTGCGGCACACTCAACGCATGTGTGCCGCTGAGCGGGACGACGGGATGACCGCGGCGCGGATCGCCGCGCTGCTCGGCGCGTTCCGGCCCGGAGACCGGGCGCTGGGCGCGTCCGAGCTGGCGCGCCGCACCGGCGTGCCGAAGTCGTCGGTGCACCGGCTGACCGGGCACCTGGTCACGCAGGGCCTGCTGGAGCGCGACGGCACCGCGGTGCGGCTCGGGCTGCGGCTGTTCGAGATCGGGCAGCTGGCCGGGCGGGAGCGCGGGCTCGTCGACGCCGCCCGCCCCTACCTGGCCGATCTGCGTGAGGCCACGCGCAACACGGTGCACCTGGCGGTGCTGGAGGGCACCGAGGTGGTGTACCTCGACATCGTGCGGGGGCCGGACGCGCCGGCGCTGCCGTCCCGCATCGGCGGCCGGTTCCCCGCGCACGCCACGGCGGTGGGCAAGGCGATCCTGGCGCACTCCCCCGCGTCCGTGCTGGAGACCGTGCTGGCGGCGGGGCTGACCAGGGTGGGCCCGCGCACGATCACCGCGCCGGGGCTGCTGCGGCGGCAGCTGACCCGGATCCGCGACGAGGGGGTCGCCTACGAGCGGGAGGAATCCGGGGTGGGCGTAACCTGTGCAGCCAGTCCAGTGCTCGACGCGACCGGTCGGGCACGGGCCGCGATTTCGATCTCGGGCTGGAGCAACCGGGTCCGGGTCGAGCGCGTCTCTCCAGCGGTGCGCACGGCGGCTCTCGCTTTGTCGCGGGCCTTGCCGTAGGGTCTCGCGCACCAGCGGGGAAGATCGACACGTAGGTCTCGTGGCGCTCGCCGGGCCACGGGGATGTTAGGGAGGATTGGCGTGACCACCGCGACCACCCAGGTAGACGACCTTCGGCTCGTGGCGGCGCCGACCGCCGTCAGCTGCGCCGAGATGTTCGTCCGTTTCGCCCTCCTGGAGTGGAAACTACGCCCGCTGGCCGACGACGCGGCGACCGTCATCCGGCACCTGGTGCGGTCCTCGGTGGACGGGGCGGACCGGCGATCGCCCCGCTTCCTGACCGTCCGGCTGCGCCTGCACCGCGACGTGGTGGTCGTCGAACTCGACGACGACCGCCCCGGCGAACCCCCCGAACTGCCCGGCTGGACCATCAACACCGTCGCCCTGCCCGGCGGGCACCGCACCGCGTGGTGCGAGCTGCCGCTGCCCGCCGGGGTGACCGGAGCCCTCCCGACGCGTTCCCCGCACCGCCTGCCCAGCCCCGCGACCGAGTACCCGGCCGAGGAGCCGCTGCCGGAGCCCGACTTCCTGGACTCGCAGATCCTGCAGCGCGTGCTGCACGGACTCAACGGTTCCGCACGATAGCGCTTTCCGCGGGCGGGCCGGACAGCGCTTCCCGGGAGCGGTGCGCGGCGCCGGTCGCGCGGGACCACCGCGGCCGGTGCCGCCGCCGCGCGGGTCAGGCGAGTCCGCGCAGCGCCTGCGCCGGCGGGCGCTCCCCGGCGATCGTCGCCACCATTTCCAGGACCCGGCGCGTCTGCTGGACCTCGTGGACGCGGAACACCTGCGCCCCGTCCCGCGCGGCGAGCGCCGTCGCGGCCAGGGTGCCGTCCAGGCGCTCCGTGATGCCCGCGCCCAGGGTCTCCCCCACGAAGTCCTTGTTGGACAGTGCCATGAGGACCGGCCAGCCGGTCGCCGTCAGGTCGCGCGCGTGCCGCAGCAGCGCCAGGCTGTGCCAGGTGTTCTTGCCGAAGTCGTGCGTCGGGTCGATCAGGACGCCGCCGCGGGGCACGCCGAGCGCCACGACCTCCTCGGCGCGGCGGGTGAGCTCCTCGATCACCTGCCCCACCACGTCCTCGTAACGCACGCGGAACGGGCGCGTCCGCGGCACCGCTCCCCCGGTGTGCGAGCACACGTACCCGGCGCCGAACTCGGCCGCGACCTCCGCCAGCCGGGGGTCGGCGCCGGCCCAGGTGTCGTTGAGCAGGTCCGCCCCGGCCTCGCAGGCCAGGCGCCCCACCTCGTGCCGCCAGGTGTCCACGCTGATCACCAGGTCCGGGTGCCGGCGCCGGATCTCGGCCACGAACGGCACCACCCGGCGGGTCTCCTCGGCGACGCCGACGTCGCTGCCCGGGCCGGCCTTGACCCCGCCGATGTCCACGATGTCGGCACCTTCGGCGACGGCTCGGTCGACGGCCGCGAGGGCGTCCGGATCGGCGAAGGACGCGCCCCGGTCGTAGAACGAATCGGGGGTGCGGTTCACGATCGCCATCACGAGCGCGCGGTCGGAGACGACGCGCCGCCCGCGGAAGACCAAGTCGACTGCCACGAGTTCATCATGCCTGCCGTGGCGGGGGCGCGATAACGCGCGTTATGCCCTAAGTTGCTTCCAGAAGAGCGAAGGGGGTGCGCGGATGGCCACCCGGCACGGCCCGGCGGGCCCGGCGGACAGCCACAGCAGGGAGCGGTTCCTGCAGGCCGCGCTGACGGTTCTCCTCGAGCATGGCGTGTCCGGGCTGACGGTGCGCAGCGTCGCCGAGGCGGCCGGCACGTCGACGATCGGGGTCTACACGCGCTTCGGCGGCCGCAACGGGGTGCTGGACGCCTTGTACGAGCGCACTTTCGAGATGCTGCACGAGAAGTTCGTGGCCGTGCCGCGGGTTCCCGGCGACCCGGCCGCGGGGATCCTCGCGCTGGCCCGGGCCTACCGCCGGTTCGCGCTGGACAGCCCGGCGCGGTACTCGTTCATGTTCGAGCAGTCGGTGCCCGGGTTCGACCCGGACCCGGATCTGCGGTCGTTCGCCCAGCGCGGCACCTTCGACCTGCTCGTGGACCGCGTGGCGCCGGCGACACCGCCCGGCCGCGATCCGAACGTCACCGGCTACCTGATCTGGACGACGATGCACGGGCTGGTGAGCGTCGAGCTGACGCACCGCGCGCGCAACCCGCCGCCGAAGTGGTTCATCGCGACGACGGACACCGCCTACGACGACATCTTCGGCGCCGGCATCCGCGCGATGCTCAACGGACTGGACCTCGACCTCGGCTGATCCGCGCCCGCTCACGGCCCACGCCCCGCACCTACCCGGGCACACGGACTCGCGCGCACGGGACGCCGAACTCCCCCACCGGAGCGTGGGACACGCCCGCCGGAGCGTGGAACTCGCCCGCCGGAGCGTGGAACTCGCCCGCCGGAGCGTGGAACTCGCCCGCCGGAGCGTGGAACTCGCGCGCACCGAACGCAGAACTCGCCCGCCGGAGCGTGGGACTCGCGGGCGGGTGAGACGAACGTGGCCCCCGGTCTCCGCAGAGAACCGGGGGCCACGAATCGATCAGTCAGCCTGAGCTACGCGCTCACGCGCCGCCCGACAGCTTCTCGCGCAGGGCCGCGAGCTGCTCGTCGCTGGCGAGGGTGCCGCCGCTGCGCTGCTCCGCGCCGCCACCGGTCGAGCTGTAGTTCTGCTCGCCGCCGCCGACCGGGCCGCCGGTGGCCTCCTCGGCCGCCGCCTGGGCGCTGGCCTCGGCAGCCTTGGCGATCTGCCGCATGTGGGCCTCGTAGCGGGCGTGCGCCTCGGCGTACTGGCGCTCCCACTCCTCACGCTGCTTGTCGTAGCCTTCCTGCCACTCCTGCGTGTCGGGGTCGAAGCCCTCGGGGTAGATGTAGTTGCCCTGGTCGTCGTACTCGGCGGCCATGCCGTACTGGGTCGGGTCGAACTCGGTGTCGGTGGTGAAGCCCTCGTTCGCCTGCTTCAGCGACAGCGAGATCCGGCGGCGCTCCAGGTCGATGTCGATGACCTTGACCATGACCTCGGTGCCGACCTGCACGACCTGCTCCGGGATCTCCACGTGGCGCTCGGCCAGCTCGGAGATGTGCACCAGGCCCTCGATGCCCTCCTCGACGCGGACGAACGCGCCGAACGGGACGAGCTTGGTGACCTTGCCCGGCACGATCTGGCCGATCGCGTGGGTGCGGGCGAACTGGCGCCACGGGTCTTCCTGGGTCGCCTTCAGCGACAGGGACACGCGCTCGCGGTCCATGTCGACGTCCAGCACCTCGACGGTGACCTCCTGGCCGACCTCGACGACCTCGGACGGGTGGTCGATGTGCTTCCAGGACAGCTCCGAGACGTGCACCAGACCGTCGACGCCGCCGAGGTCGACGAACGCGCCGAAGTTGACGATCGAGGACACGACGCCCTTGCGGACCTGGCCCTTGGCCAGCGCGTTGAGGAACTCGCTGCGGACCTCGGACTGGGTCTGCTCGAGGTAGGCGCGGCGGGACAGGACCACGTTGTTGCGGTTCTTGTCCAGCTCGATGATCTTCGCCTCGAGCTCGCGGCCGACGTAGGGCTGCAGGTCCCGCACGCGGCGCATCTCCACCAGGGAGGCGGGCAGGAAGCCCCGCAGGCCGATGTCCAGGATCAGGCCGCCCTTGACGACCTCGATGACGGTGCCCTTGACGGGCTCGTCCTTCTCCTTGAGCTCCTCGATCGTGCCCCAGGCGCGCTCGTACTGGGCGCGCTTCTTGGACAGGATCAGCCGGCCTTCCTTGTCCTCCTTCTGGAGGACGAGGGCCTCGACCTCGTCACCGACGCTGACGACCTCGCCGGGATCGACATCGTGCTTGATGGACAGCTCACGCGAGGGGATGACGCCCTCGGTCTTGTAACCGATGTCGAGCAGCACCTCGTCGCGGTCGACCTTGACGATGGTGCCCTCAACGATATCGCCGTCGTTGAAGTACTTGATCGTCTTGTCGATCGCGGCGAGGAAGTCTTCCTCCGACCCGATGTCGTTGACGGCGACCTGGGCGGCGCCGGACGTCGGGGCGGTGGTGGTGTCGGTGGTCATTAGGTGGGTTGCTCCGGTTGGTTTACGGCTCGAGTAGGTTTGCAGTTTGCGTGCGCGGCGAGCGTACGACGGCAACCATGAGCAAACGTTCACAACGGAACGGCCGCGGAGCATCACCGCCGACGGTGCGCGACCCGGAACCCGGCTCAGCTCTGCCGAGTGGAAGGTAGCGCGAACCCACTGCGCTAGAGATATCGTACGCGGCCGCCTGCGAGGCGCACAAACAGGGTCGCCCGCACGGACGCGCACCGGCCGGCCGGTGAGAATACCGGTGTGACGACGGCGGGCGAGCACCACGGCGAAGACCTGGACCCGGACCGGCACGCGCGGGCCGAACAGCGGCTCGGCACGGTCGGCGTGGCGCACCGGGAGGTGGCCGCGCACGAGGCGACGGCGGCGAACCTGGCCTGGTGGGACGCCGACGCCGACGACTACCAGGCGGCCCACGGCGAGTTCCTCGGCGACGCGGACTTCGTGTGGTGCCCGGAGGGTGTGCGCGAGGCCGACGCCCGCCTGCTCGGCGACGTGCGCGGCCGCCGCGTGGCCGAGATCGGGTGCGGCCAGGCCGCGTGCTCGCGCTGGCTCGCCACCGCCGGGGCGCACCCGGTCGGGCTCGACCTGTCCGCCGGGATGCTCCGGCACGCCCGGGCGGCCGCCGCGCGCACCGGCATCGGCGTCCCGCTGATCCAGGCCACGGCCGAGCGGCTGCCGCTGGCGGACGGGAGCATGGACGCAGCCTGCTCGGCGTTCGGCGCGCTGCCGTTCGTGGCCTCGATCGAGACCGTGTTCGCCGAGGTGCGCCGGGTGCTGCGGCCGGGCGGGCCGTGGGTGTTCGCGGTGACTCACCCGATCCGGTGGATCTTTCCGGACGATCCCGGCCCGGCCGGGCTGACCGCGAGCCAGCCGTACTTCGACCGCACCCCCTACGTCGAGGTCGACGCCGGCAGCCGGGCCACCTACGTCGAGTACCACCGCACGGTGGGCGACTACGTGCGGGCGCTGGCGGCCACCGGGTTCGTGCTGGAGGACCTGCTGGAGCCGGAGTGGCCGGCCGGGCACACGCGCGTGTGGGGGCAGTGGAGCCCGTTGCGCGGCAGGCTGTTCCCGGGCACCGCGATCTTCCGGGCCCGCGCAGGGACGCGGTGAACACCGCGCTGCTGTCCGCGCAGCGGGCCCGGTTCGCCGCGCTGGACCCGCTGCTGCCGGCCGCCGCGCCGCTGCCGGAGGGCGAGGTGCTGGACGCGGCCACGGCCGGCGGCACCCGGGTCACCGGGGTGCTCCAGGTCCACCGGCACGAGCCGGGCGCGTTCGACCTGCTGTGGTCCGCGGCGCGGGTGTGGCACCTGTTCCCCTGCATCGGGGACACCGGGACCGCAGGCATGGACGCGCTGCTGCGCGCGTGGCGGCACCGGATGGACCGCGAGTCACCGGGCGCGGATTCGTCGTGCACGGTGACCTGGCCGAGCCGGGACGCCGAGGCGGCGCGCGCGTTCCTCGACCACGGCCTGGTCCCGCTGTCGGTGCTCGCGGTGCGCACCGGCCCGCCGCAGGACCACCCGGCCCCGCCCGGGGTCACGATCCGCCGCGCGCGGCCGGAGGACCTGGAGGAGGTCGTGGCCCTGTCGCTGGCCACGTTCCGCTACTCCGGCCTGGTCGCCGGGCCGTGGCGGCCGGGCACCGGGGAGCTGATCGCCCCGCGCCTGGAGCGCAACCTCGCGGCGGAGGCGCCGATCTGGCTCGCCGAACGGGACGGCGTCGCCGTGGCGCTGGCCGACTGCGGCTGGGTCGAGTCGGCACCCGGGTCGTGGGCGGCCGAGTTGCTGCCCACCGGCCGGTGGGGTTACGTCAACAACGTCGCCACCAGCGAGCACGTGCGCGGCGAGGGCATCGGCCGGGCGCTGTTGGCCCGGGTGCACCGCGAGTTCGCCGGCCGCGGCGCCCGCGCGACCTACCTCTACTACAACCCGGCCAACCCGCTGTCCTCGGTGTTCTGGCCGCGCCAGGGGTACCGGCCGCTGTGGTCGTACTGGGAGGTGCGGCCGGCCTCCGCCCTGCGGTGACCCCCGAGTTGCCGGCTCCGGCGGACGGTCGTATCTTTTGAACTGACCAGTCAGTTCAAAAGAGGGGGATCCTGTGCGGGTGCACGCCGACCGGGTCACCGTCGAAGGTCCGCACGGCACGCTGCTGCCGCCGACCTCGCTCACCGTCACCGAGGGCGAACTCGTCTTCGTGCACGGCGAACCGGGCGCCGGGGTCACCGCGTTCGGCCTCGCCCTGACCGGGCGGATGCGGCCGTCGACCGGGCTCGTGACGCTCGACGGCGCGGCGGACGCGGCGAAGCTGCGCCGTGCCGGCGCGGTGGTGGACGCGCCGGAGATCACCGCGCCGGAGGGCTCGCTGCCGGTCCGGATGGTGGTCGCCGAGGAGCTGTCGATCGGGAAGCTGCCGTCGGGCAAGGACGCCGTCGCGCGGTGGCTGTCCGAGCACGACCTCGCCGGGCGCGCGGGCGTCCGGTTCGAGCACCTGTCCCCCGCCGAACGCACCCGGCTGCTCACCGCGCTGGCCGCCGCGCGCCCCGGCGTGCGGCTGCTCGTGCTCGACACGCCCGACCGGCACACCAGCGATGTCGCGAGCTGGGCGGACCTGGCCCGCGAGCACGCCGCGCGCGGGTTCGCCGTCGTCGTGCTGACCGCCACCACCCCACCCGAGGCGCTGCCCGCTCCCCCGGCCCGGCTCGGCCGGACCGAGCAGCCCGAACCCGAACTCGTGCAAGGAGATCCGCAGTGACCGGCCTCCGTCTCGCCGCCGGGGAACTGCGCCGCCTGACCTCCGGCAAGCTGCCCAAGCTCGCCGTGGCCGCCCTGGTGCTCGTCCCCCTGCTCTACGCGTCGTTCTACCTCTACGCCAACTTCGACCCCTACGGCAGGCTGGGCAACCTGCCCGCGGCGATCGTCAACGAGGACACCGGCAGCACCGACCGCAACATCGGCGACGAGGTCACCTCCTCGGTCGTCGGCTCCGGCACCTTCCAGTGGCACGAGGTCTCCGCCGCCGAGGCCGACGCCGGGGTGCGCGACGACCGCTACTCGTTCGCGATCACCATCCCGCGCGACTTCTCCGCCGCGCTGACCTCCAGCGGGAACTTCACCCCCCAGCGGGCCACGATCCAGCTGACCACGAACGACGCGAACAACTACCTGTCGCACACGATCGCCAACCAGGTGGCCGAGCAGATCCGCGGCACGATCGCGGAGAAGGTGGGCAGCGAGGCCGCGAACCGGTTCCTGATGGGCTTCTCGACGATCTTCGGGCAGACCCAGCAGGCCGCGACCGGCGCGACCCAGCTCGCGGACGGGGCGAACCGGCTGCTGACCGGTCAGCAGCAGCTCGCCGACGGCGCCCAGCGGCTGGCCACCGGCAGCGCCGAGCTGTCGTCCGGGCTGTCCACGTTGCGGTCGAGCACCGCGACCCTGCCGCAGAGCACCCGGCAGCTGGCCGACGGCGCGCAGCGGGTCGCCGACGGCAACAGCCAGGTCGCGGCGGCCGGGGCCACCGTCGCCAGCGGGTCGGCCCAGCTCGTCAGCGACCTCGACAACGTGGACAACCAGCTCACCGACCGCCTGCGCGCCGCCGGGCTGTCCGAGACCGACATCCAGCGCGTGCAGGGCGTGCTCGGTGATCTGCGGGCCCCGGTCGACCAGGCCAACGCCCGGATCCAGCAGACGTCCGCCCAGCTGAACCAGCTCGCCGACGGCGCGCGGCAGGTCGCGGCCGGCGCGGCCACTCTGGCGAACTCGGCGCCGGCGCTGTCCGGTGGGATCGCACAGGCCGCCGACGGCGCGAACACGCTGTCGGCCGGGGCCGCCCAGCTCAACGACGGCGAGAAGACCGCGCTGTCCGGCACCCAGGAGCTGGCGGCCGGCGCGGGCCGGTTGCGGGACGGGCTGACCAACGGGCTGGGCCAGATCCCCAACCCCAGCGACCCCACCCGGACGGCGACGGCCGACACGATCGCCGACCCGGTCACCGTCAACTCGGTGGGCGTCGCCTCCGCCGGCACCTACGGCGCCGGGCTGGCCCCGTTCTTCCTCGCCCTGGCCACCTGGATCGGCGCGTTCGTGCTGTTCCTGCTGATCCGGCCGCTGTCGGCGCGGGCGATCGCGGCCGGCACCGCGCCGCTGCGGGTCGCGCTCGGCGGGTGGCTGCCCTCGGCGCTGCTCGGCATCGCGCAGGTCGTCGTGCTGTTCGCCGCGGTCACCTGGTTCGTCGGCATCCACATCGCGCACCCGGTGGGCGCGCTGGCGTTCGCGATCCTCGCGTCGCTGACCTTCACCGCGATCGTGCACGCGCTCAACGCGTTCTTCGGCGCCGTCGGCAAGTTCCTCGGGCTGGTGCTGCTGGTGCTGCAGCTGGTCAGCGCGGGCGGCACGTTCCCCTGGCAGACCCTGCCGGACGCGCTGTACCCGCTGCACGTCGTGCTGCCCATGGGGTACGTGGTCGACGGGCTGCGGCACCTGATGTACACCGGGGCGTCGCTGCGGAACCTGGTGGACATCGGGGTGCTGGTCGCCTACCTGGTCGGCGCGCTCGCGGTGTCGGCGCTGGCCGCGCGCAGGCAGCGGGTGTGGACGGTGTCGAAGCTCCAGCCGGAGCTGTCCCTGTGAGCCCGCGCGGTGAGCACACCAAGCAGAAGTTGTTCGAGGCGACGCTGCGGCTGGCGACCGAGAAGGGGCTGGCCGGGCTGACGGTGGACGAGATCGCGGCGGCGGCCGGGGTCGCAAAGGGCACCGTGT
This sequence comes from Amycolatopsis thermalba, assembly GCF_023376025.1. NCBI lineage: Bacteria > Bacillati > Actinomycetota > Actinomycetes > Pseudonocardiales > Pseudonocardiaceae > Amycolatopsis > Amycolatopsis thermalba. The sequence goes on along the minus strand of NZ_CP091196.1, from coordinate 3,685,432 downwards.
ACTACAACTTCGGCAGCAAGGACGGGCTCATCGACGCGTTGCTGCGTTACGGCGTGGGCCAGCTCGCCTCACGGCTGCGGGCGCAAACGGGTGGCACGGACCCGGTGGCCGCGCTGGAGGCGCTGGTGGACACCGGGCTGGAGTTCATCGCCGGGCACCGCGGGTTCTCGCAGATCCTGGTCAGCGAGCTGTGGCGGACGCCGGGCCAGTGGCAGGAGACGCTGTCGCTGCTGCGCGAGGACATCGTGTCGATCGTCAAGGAGCAGCTGCAGCGGGTGGCCGACGCCGGGCGGCTGCCGCCGGGTGTCGAGGTGCCGACCGCGGCGGCCGGGCTGTTCGGCACGCTGCTGGTCGTCGCGCTGGACTGGCAGGTGTTCCAGCCGCACCGGTCCCGCGCCGAGGTGCGCGAGGGCATCATGGTCCTCGTCCGCGGGGTGGCCCGCCCGGATTGATTCCCGCCGGTTGTCGATTCCGCGGCTCCTCGTTCGCCGTAGGGGCGCGGGCGTCATCCGGACGCCCGGTGAGGAAGGGATCGACATGCGGAAACTGGTGGTCACGGCGTTCGTGTCGGCCGACGGTGTGATGCAGGCGCCGGGCGGGCCGGACGAGGACCGCGACGGCGGGTTCGCCCACGGCGGCTGGGCGGTGCCGTTCATCGGCGAGCGGGTGCTCGAAGTGATGAGCGCGTTCACCGCCGGGGCGGGCGCGCTGCTGCTCGGCCGGAAGACCTACGAGGAGTTCGCCGCGACCTGGCCGCCGGCCGACGACCCGCTCGGCGAGGTGATGAACGGCCTGCCCAAGTTCGTGGCCTCCCGGACGCTGACCGAGGTGACCTGGCGGAACTCCACGCTGCTGCGCGGGGACGCCGCCGAGGCGGTGGCCGGGCTCAAGCGCGGCGCGGACGGGGACATCCAGGTCCACGGCAGCAGCGACCTGGTGCAGACGCTGCTCGCCCACGACCTGGTCGACGAGTTCCAGCTGCTGGTGTTCCCGGTGGTGCTCGGGACCGGGAAACGGCTGTTCGGTCCCGGCGCCGGGCCGGCCGCGCTGGAGCTCACCCACAGCGAGCCGCTGCCGCGCGGTGGCCTGCTCAACCGCTATTCGCGCGGGGGCGAGCTCCGCTACGGTGCGATGGGCCCGGAGACGGGCAACTGGTGAGCGGGGGTTCGAGGCGATGCCGCAGTACGCGATTCTGATCTACGAGAAGGAACTGCCCGGCGGGGTCGCCGACATCCCGCCGGAGGTCATGGCGGCCAACCTCGCCGCCGGGCCCAAGATCGAGGAGATGGGCGCCCGGGTGGTGCACGAGCAGGCGCTGCAGCCCGCGGCGCGGGCCCGCACGATCCACCGGGGCGGCGCGGTGACCGACGGCCCGTTCCTGGAGAGCAAGGAGGTCATCGCCGGGTTCTTCGTGGTCGAGGCCGCCGACCTCGACCAGGCGGTGGCCATCGGGAAGCTGCTGCCGATCATGGACGGGGCGGTCGAGGTGCGGCCGGTGCTCGAGGTGTGACCGAGGCCCGGCGCGCCGTCGCCGACGCGCACCGCCGCGAGTGGGCCCGGGTGCTCGCCGCGACGGTGCGGGTCACGCGCGATCTCGACCTGGCGGAGGAGTGCGTCCAGGACGCCTACGCCGCCGCGCTGGACGCGTGGGCGCGTGACGGCGTGCCGGACCGGCCGGCCGCGTGGCTGACGACCGCGGCGCGGCACAACGCGCTGGACGCCCTGCGCCGCGCGGCGACCCTGCGCGCGAAGCTGCCATTGCTGGTCGAGCCCGCGCCCGATCCCCCGCCTGCTGGCGATCCGCTGCGGCTGGTGTTCCTGTGCTGCCACCCCGCGCTGGCGGGCGAGGCGCAGGTCGCGCTGACGTTGCGGCTGGTGTGCGGGGTGCCGACGCCGGACGTCGCCGCCGCGTTCCTGGTGCCGGTGGCGACGATGGCGGCCCGGATCACGCGGGCGAAGAAGAAGATCGCGGCGGCGCGGATCCCGTTCCGGATGCCGTCGCGGGCTGAGCTGCCGGACCGGCTGGACGCGGTGCTGACCACGATCCACCTGCTGTTCACGACCGGGCACACCGCGCCGTCCGGCGCGTCGCTGATGCGGGTGTCGTGCGCCGAGCGGGCGCTGGAGCTGGCGCGGCTGCTGCGGGAGCTGATGCCGGACTCGCGGGAGGTGCGGGGGTTGCTGGCGTTGCTGCTGGCGGGGCACGCGCGCCGGGCCACCCGCACGGACGAGGCGGGACGGCTCCTGCTGCTGTCCGAGCAGGACCGTTCCCGCTGGGACGCGGCCGCGCTCGAGGAGGCGGACGAGCTGGTGGTGTCGGCCCTGCGCGGCGGCGCACCCGGACGGTTCACGCTGCAGGCGGCGATCGCGATGCTGCACGCGAGCGCGCCGTCGTTCGCGGAGACGGACTGGCCGCAGATCCTGGTGCTGTACGACGAGCTGGTGAAGGTGTGGCCGTCGCCGGTGGTGGCGCTGAACCGGACGGTGGCGGTGGCGATGGTGGACGGCCCGGCGCGGGCGCTGGCGGAGGTGACGGCGCTGGAGGGCGACCGGCGGCTGTCCGGGTACCGGTACCTCCCCGCGATCAAGGCTGATTTCCTGCGCCGCCTCGGCCGCTGGGCCGAGGCGGCGGCGTGTTACGAGGAGGCGCTGACCGCGACCGGGAACGAAGCCGAACGAGCGTTCCTGAGGGGCCGCCTCACGGAGGTGCGGCAGGCGGGCGCTCCCGGCTGAGACGCCGGGTCTTCGGGGGGTCGCTCACGGACCTACGCACCAACGGCCGCACCTGCCCACCTGGTGGGTCGAGGTCGCGTGCCCGTTCGGCGCGCGCCGCACCGCCTCGGCGATCCCGGCCCCCGCCGCTCGCAGACCTGCCCGCCCTGACCGCTAGCGCACCAACGGCCGCAGCTGCCCCACCTGATGCGTCGAGCTCGCGTGCCCGTTCAGCGCCCGCCGCACCGCGTCGAGTACTCCCTCGGCGATTTCGTCCTGCGCCAGGGAGCGGTGGGCGTCGTAGGCGGAGACCGTGCCCAGCTGCACCACCTGCGTCGGGTGGAGCGGGAGGAGCGGGTCGGGTGGCTCGACGGTCCCGGTGCCGCTCAGGCCGCCGCGGACCTCGACCACCGGCGCGTCCTCGGCGAGCAGGGGCTCCACCGCCCCCATCACCGACCGGCGGTACTGCTCGTGGATCCACGCCACCAGCAGGTCCGCCGGCCCGCGCAGGGCCAGCTCCGCCTTCGCCGCGAGTTCCCGCGGCCGGTCCCAGTGCGCCTCGACCCAGATCGCCTTCCCGCCGCCCCACGGACGGAGGGTGGCGGGGTGGTAGGGCCGGTGCCCGGGTGGCCGCATCGACCGCCGCGCCGCCGCCCCGGGCCGCACCTCGCAGTCCAGCGGGTGGTACCGCCGGGAGGGCAGCACCACGTGCCAGCCTTCGTGGGTCAGGACCTGCGCGACCCTCGCCAGCATGCCCGTTCCCGCCAGGATCAGCGCTTTCCGGCCAGCCATGACCCCACGCTACCTGCTGCCCGCCGCCCGCACAGCCTCTCCACGTGCCGTTTTCCCGCCCGCAACACGCCGGACACCCGCCACGACACTGTTCACCGGCGACCGGTCCGCCCCGCGCCGAAGTGCGGCGCAGCTCGGCGCGCAGCTGGAGACCGGCGACGCTCAGCCCCAGTCCTTGCCCGGGTCGAAGGCGTGCGGCTCGGTCAGGCTGAACCAGTTGCCCGAGTCGTCGCGGAACACCGCCTCGATGCCGTACGGGCGTTCGGCCGGCTCCTGCAGGAACGTGACCCCGCGGGCGGCCAGGTCGGCGTGCGTCTTCCGGCAGTCGTCGGTGCGCCAGACTCCCCCGCCGAGCGCGCCCTTGGCCACCAGCTCCCGGATCTGCTTCTCGGTCTCCGCGTCGTGCTGGGGCGGGCCGGGCTTCATCAGGATGAAATCCAGGTCCGGCTGGCCGGGCGGCCCGACGGTGAGCCAGCGGAAATCACCGATCCGCAGGTCCCGCCGCACCTCGAAGCCGAGCTTCTCGGTGTAGAACGCCTTCGCCGAGTCGTGGTCCAGCACGTAGACGCTGGCATGGGACAGTCCCCTGATCATCGCGAACCTCCTGTCGTCGATGACCAGACGCTACGGCCCGGCCGCGTCCCCGGGCTTCTCCGAATGTGCGGTTTCCGCCCCCGGGCGGGTCCACATCATCAGGTAGCACCCGGGCACCGGCGGCGGCCCGTCCGAACGCACCCGCGCCCGGTACTCGCTCGGCGACTCGCCGGTGATCTCGGTGAAGCGGCGGCTGAACGTGCCCAGGCTGGAGAACCCGACGGCCAGGCACACCTCGGTGACCGTCAGGTTCACCGACCGCAGCAGGTCCTGCGCCCGCTCGATGCGCCGCCGCGTCAGGTACGCCTTCGGGCTCTCCCCGTACGCGGCGGCGAACGACCGCATGAAGTGGTAGCGCGAACAGCAGGCGACGGCGGCGAGCGCGTCCACGTCGAGGGGCTCGGCGTAGTGCGCGTCCATCCAGTCCTTGGCGCGGCGCACCTGCGCCACCACCGCCACCCGGTCGGTCATCGGCTCAATGCGCCGCCTCGTTCCAGGACCGGCCGAACCCGACCGACACCTCCAGCGGCACGGCCAGCTCGTAGGCCGCGCCCATCTCGCGGCGCACCAGCTCCTCGACCCGGTCCCGCTCGCCCTCGCAGACCTCCACGATCAGCTCGTCGTGCACCTGCAACAGCACCCGCGACGAGAGGCCCGCCTCCGCGATCGCGCGGTGCACGCCGATCATCGCGACCTTGATGATGTCGGCCGCGCTGCCCTGGATCGGCGCGTTGAGCGCCATCCGCTCGGCCATCTCCCGGCGCTGCCGGTTGTCGCTGTTGAGGTCGGGCAGGTACCGGCGGCGGCCGAAGATCGTCTCGGTGTAGCCGACCTTGCCCGCCTCGACCACGACGCTGTGCAGGTAGTCGCGCACCCCGCCGAACCGGGCGAAGTACTCGTCCATCAGCCCGCGCGCCTCCTCGGTGGAGATCCGCAGCTGCTGCGACAGCCCGTACGCCGACAGCCCGTAGGCCAGGCCGTAGTTCATCGCCTTGATCTTCGCCCGCTGCGGCCCGGTGACGTCGGCCGGGTCGACGCCGAACACCCGCGCCGCGGTGGCGGCGTGGAAGTCGAACCCGGACTGGAACGCCTCGATCAGCGCCGCGTCCTCGGACAGGTGCGCCATGATCCGCATCTCGATCTGGCTGTAGTCCGCGGTGAGCAGCTCGGCGTACCCCTCGCCGACCACGAAGGCGTCGCGGATGCGGCGGCCCTCCTCGGTGCGGATCGGGATGTTCTGCAGGTTCGGGTCCACAGAGGACAGACGCCCGGTGGCGGCGATGGTCTGGTGCAGCGTGGTGTGGATCCGGCCGTCGTCGGCGACCGACTTGAGCAGGCCCTCGACCGTGGTCTTGAGCCGGGTGGCGTCCCGGTGCTCCAGCAGGTGCTGCAGGAACGGGTGCTCGGTCTTCTCGAACAGCGTCTGCAGCGCCTCGGCGTCGGTGGTGTAGCCGGTCTTGGTGCGCTTGGTCTTGGGCATGCCCAGCTCGTCGAACAGCACGACCTGCAGCTGCTTGGGCGAGCCCAGGTTGACCTGCTTGCCGATCACGCCGTAGGCGGCCTCGGCGGCCTGCTTCACGCGGGCGCCGTAGTGCGCCTCCAGCGCGGTCAGCTGCTCGATGTCCACCGCCACGCCCGCGGCCTCGACCTCGGCGATGACCTGCAGCAGCGGCAGCTCGATGTCGTTCAGCAGCGTGGTGCCGCTGATCTTCTCCAACTCGCCGGCGAGCGCGCCGGCCAGCTCGGCGACCGCGCTGGCGCGGACCAGCTCGCCCTGCACCAGTTTCTGGTCGCCGTCGTCGCCGTCGAGCAGGGACAGCTGGCCGTCGCCGGAGTCGCTGTCGTTGCGCAGCTCGCGCTGCAGGTACCGCAGCACCAGGTCGTCCAGCTCGAACGACCGCTGCCCCGGCCGGACCAGGTAGGCGGCCAGCTCGGTGTCCATCGCCAGCCCGGCGAGCTTCCAGCCGCGCGCCCGCAGCGCGTGCAGCGGCACCTTCAGGGCGTGCCCGGCCTTGGGGATCGCCGGATCGGCCAGCCACGCCGCCAGCGCCTGCTCGTCGGCCTCGTCCAGCGTGGTGACGTCGACGTAGCCGGCCTCGCCGCCCGCCGAGGCGAGGGTGATCGACTGGATGTCCGACCGCACCGACGATCCGGTGGTGCGGAACGACAGGCCCACGGTCCGGCCGGCCTTGGTGTGCCGGGACAGCCACGCCGCGAGACCGCCGGCGGGCACCGCCGCGCCCTCCACCTCGAACCCGGACTCGGCCTCCGGCTCGGCGCTGGACAGCGTCTGGAACAGCCGGTCGCGCAGCACCCGGAACTCCAGCTCGTCGAACAGCCGGTGCACCGCGTCCCGGTCCCACGGCTTGAGCGCGAGGTCGTCGGGCGTGGCGTCCAGCGGCACGTCCCGCACCAGCTCGGTGAGCTGGCGGTTGAGCATCACCGAGTCGAGGTGGGCGCGCAGCGCGTCGCCCACCTTGCCCTTGACCTCGTCGACGCGGTCGATGAGCGCGGCCAGCGACCCGAACTGCTGGATCCACTTGGTGGCCGTCTTCTCCCCCACCCCCGGGATGCCCGGCAGGTTGTCCGACGGGTCGCCGCGCAGCGCCGCGAAGTCCGGGTACTGCGACGGGGTGAGCCCGTACTTCTCCGACACCCCGGCCGGGTCGTACCGCACCAGGTCGGACACGCCCTTGCGCGGGTACAGCACGGTCACCGCGTCGTCCACCAGCTGCAGCGCGTCCCGGTCGCCGGTGCAGATGAGGACCTGGTAGCCCTGCGCCGTGGCCTGCGTGGTGAGCGTGGCGATGATGTCGTCGGCCTCGTAGTTCTCCTTGGTCAGCACCGGGATGCCGAGCACCCCGAGCACGTCCTTGACCAGGTCGACCTGCCCCTTGAACTCGTCCGGCGTGGACGTGCGCGTGGCCTTGTAGTCGGCGAAGGTCTCCGAGCGGAACGTCTGCCGCGACACGTCGAACGCCACCGCGAGGTGCGTGGGCTGCTCGTCGCGCAGCAGGTTGATGAGCATCGAGGTGAACCCGAACACCGCGTTGGTGACCTGGCCGGTGGAGGTCTTGAACCGGTCGGCCGGGACCGCGAAGAACGCCCGGTAGGCCATCGAGTGGCCGTCGATCAGCAACAGCCGCGGCCGCCCGTCCGCGGGCAGCGTGGCTGTGGTGTTGGCTACTGGCTGGTTCTGGCTGGGGCTCACGGGTGCGAGTCTAGGGTGGGGCACCGACAGAACCGCGCGAGCGGTCGCTTCGCCCTGCCGTCGTCTCACCGAGGAGCACTCAGCCGTGACCGAGAACCTGTCCGAAGCCATCCGCGAGCAGCTCGCGGGCATCGATCCGCGCGTCGCGGAGCAGCAGCTCAACGACAAGCTCGGCATCGAGTTCGTCGAGCTCACGGCGGAGCGGGTGGTCGGCACGATGCCGGTCGAGGGCAACCTGCAGCCCTACGGCCTGCTGCACGGCGGCGCCAACGCGGTGCTGGCCGAGGCGCTCGGCTCGACGGTGGCCGCGCTCAACGCCGGCCCGGACAAGGCCACGCTCGGGTTCGAGCTGTCCTGCACCCACCACCGCGCCGCGCGCTCGGGCCTGGTCACGGGCGTGGCGACGCCGCTGCACGTGGGCCGCGGCACCATCACCGCCGAGATCGTGCTGACCGACGACCAGGGCCGCCGCACCTGCACCGCGCGCCTGTCCTGCCTGGTGCGCGACCGCGCGCCGGGCAGCCGCTGACACACGGACGAGGGCCCCGGCGCACGCGGCGCCGGGGCCCTCACCGTTCCAGGTCCACCCGATCAGGCGACGCCCAGGTAGGCCTCCTTGATCGCGGAGTCCGCGAGCAGCTCGGTCCCGGTGCCGCTCTTGGTGATCCGGCCGGTTTCCAGCACGTACGCGCGGTGGGCGCGGGAGAGCGCCTGCTGCGCGTTCTGCTCCACCAGCAGCACGGTCGTGCCCTGCTTGTTGATCTCCGTGACGATCCGGAAGATCTGCTGGATGAACTGCGGCGCCAGCCCCATCGACGGCTCGTCGAGCAGCAGCAGCCGGGGCTTGGCCATCAGGGCCCGGCCCATCGCCAGCATCTGCTGCTCACCGCCGGAGAGGGTGCCGCCGGCCTGGTTGCGCCGTTCCGCCAGGCGCGGGAACAGGTCGAACACGCGGTCCAGGTCGGGTTGCAGGTTCTTCCGGTCCTTGCGCGCGTAGGCGCCCATGTCCAGGTTCTCCGCGACCGTCATGCCCGGGAACACCCCGCGCCCCTCGGGCACCTGCGAGATGCCGCGCACGACCCGCAGGTCCGCGCGCAGCTTCGTGATGTCCTCACCGGCGAAGGTGATCCGGCCCGCCGACAGCGGGCGGATCCCCGAGATGGCGCGCATCGTGGTGCTCTTGCCGGCGCCGTTGGCGCCGATGAGGGCGACGACCTCGCCCTCGTCGACCCGCAGCGTCAGCTCCGAGACCGCCTGGATCCGTCCGTAGTGGACGGAGACCCCGTCAAGCTCAAGCAGCGTCATCGTCAGGCACTCCCAGGTAGGCGGCGATCACAGCGGGGTTCTCCCTGATCTCGGCCGGCAGTCCTTCGGCGATCTTCTTGCCGAACTCCAGAACGACGATCCGGTCGGTCACGCCCATGACGAGCTTCATGTCGTGCTCGATGAGCAGGACGGTGTAGCCGTCGTCGCGGATCTTGCGGATCAGCCCCATGAGCTCTTCCTTCTCCGCCGGGTTGAACCCGGCGGCCGGCTCGTCGAGGCACAGCAGCTTCGGCTCGGTGGCCATCGCCCGCGCGATCTCCAGGCGGCGCTGGTAGCCGTACGGGAGGTTCTTGGCCTTGTCCGCGGCCCGGTCGGCGATGCCGACGAACTCCAGCAGCGCCATGGCCCGCTCGACCGCGGTCTTCTCCTCCTGGTGGTGCCGCGGCAGCCGCAGCAGCGCACCGATGACGCTGGTCTTGTGGCGGGCGTCGGTGCCGACCACCACGTTCTCCAGCGCGGTCATCTCGCCGAAGAGGCGGATGTTCTGGAAGGTGCGGGCGATGCCGCGCTGCGTGATCTGGTGCCGGGTGGCCTTGCCCAGCGGCTTGTCCTCCAGCAGCACCTGCCCCGACGTGGGCCGGTAGACCCCGGTCATCGCGTTGAAGCAGGTGGTCTTGCCGGCGCCGTTGGGCCCGATCAGGCCCAGGATCTCGCCGCGGCGGATGCCGAAGGACACCGAGTCCAGCGCGGTCAGGCCGCCGAACTTCAGCGTCACGTCGCGCAGCTCGAGCAGGGTCTCGCCGACCTCGACCTGGATGTCCCGGTCGACGGCGACAGCCTCGGCGACCTCGGCCTCGTGTTCGGCGAGCTCCTCCGGGCTCATCCGGGCGACCTCGGCGACCAGGCCGCCCTCGACGGGGGTCTCCTCGCTGGGGTGGCTCATCGGGGACCTCCCGTCGTGTCGGCGGCCAGCGCGCTCTCCCCGCTGATCTGCTCACCGCGGCCGAGCAGCCGCTGGTAGGCCTGGCGGCCCCGGGCCAGCAGCCGCTGCCGGGCGCCGAGCAGGCCCTGCGGGCGGAAGATCATCAGGATGATCAGCGCGATGCCGAAGATGAGGTAGTTGTACTCGGCCAGCTGCACGAACCGCAGCGGCAGGTAGGCCACCACGGCCGCGCCGAGCAGCACGCCCACCTTGTTGCCGGCGCCGCCGAGCACCACCGCGGCCAGGAACAGCATCGAGGTGATGACGTCGAACGACTGGTTGTTCACGAACCCGAGCTTGCCCGCGTAGAGCGCGCCGGAGAGACCGCCGATGGCGGCGCCGATGACGAACGCCCAGATCTTGAACTTGAAGACCGGGACGCCCATGATCTCGGCGACGTCCTCGTCCTCGCGGATCGACACCCAGGCGCGGCCGACGCGGCTGCGTTCCAGGTTCCCGACCAGCAGCAGGATCGCGATGATGATGGTGACCGTCAGCCAGTACCAGGCGGTGGCGTTGGCGAAGAACGGCGTGCCGTCCGCGTCGGTGCCGACGCGCTCGAAGCCGGACTGGCCGCGCAGCGGGTCGACGTTGTCCGCCACCAGGCGGATGATCTCGCCGAACCCGAGCGTGACGATCGCCAGGTAGTCACCGCGCAGCCGCAGGGTCGGCGTGCCCAGGATGACCCCGAAGATCATCGTGACCACCATCGCCAGCGGCAGCGTCCACAGGTAGGGCAGCTTGGTCAGCCCGGAGTTCGGGCTGGTGAACAGCGCCGCGACGTAGGCGCCGACGGCGAAGAAGCCGACGTAGCCCAGGTCCAGCAGGCCGGCCTGGCCGACCACCACGTTGAGCCCGATCGCGACCAGCGCGTAGCGGGCCACGTCGAACATCGCGGTCGGGAAGTCGGTGCCGGTCGTCGCGATGAGCGGCGGGTTGAGCACCGGCAGGAAGTAGATCAGCGCCACGACCGGGATGAGGATCGCCCACTGGGCCGGCCGGGACAGGTTGTTCCACTGCTCGCGGATGGAGCGCCGCTTCGCCGGCGCGCTCACGGTCTGGGTGCTCATACGCGCGCCTTCCCGAGGGACTCACCGAGGATGCCGGTGGGACGGAACATCAGGACGACGATCAGCACGACGAAGGCCACGATGTCCTTCCACTCGCCGCCGAACAGGGACTGGCCGTAGTTCTCCACCAGGCCGAGCAGGAACCCGCCGAGCAGCGCGCCCCGCAGGTTGCCGATCCCGCCGAGCACCGCGGCGGTGAACGCCTTGATGCCGAGCAGGAAGCCGCCGTTGTAGATGGCGCCCTGCGGGATCCGCATCATGTAGAACAGCGCGGCGGCGCCGGCGAGCAGCCCGCCGACGAGGAACGTGATGACGATGACCCGTTCCTTGTTGACGCCCATCAGCGTCGCGGTGTCCGGGTCCTGGGCGACCGCGCGGATGCCGCGGCCCAGGCGGGTCCGGTTGACGAAGTAGTCGGCCACGAACCACAGCAGGACGGCGGCGACGAAGAGGATGATGTGGATGTTGGTGACCGTCGCGCCGAAGAGCCGGAACAGCGGTTCCGGCTGCAGCAGCCGGATCTGGGGCTGCTGGTTGAGGCCGAACACCAGGCGCAGAACCTGCTGGATGGCGAACGAGGCGCCGATCGCGGTGATCAGGAAGACCAGGCGCGGGGCGTTGCGCTTGCGCAACGGGCGGTAGGCCACGCGTTCCAGCAGCACCGCGGTGCCGCCGGAGACCGCCATCGCGGCGATGCAGGCGATCGCGAGGAAGAGGATGATCTCGAAGACCGACAGGACCGGCGTGGCGCCGGCGCGGAACCCGAGGCCGTAGAAGGTCAGCCAGGTGGCGAACGCGCCGACGACGAAGACCTCGGAGTGCGCGAAGTTGATGAGCTTGAGCACGCCGTAGACGAGCGTGTAGCCCAGGGCCACCAGTGCGTAGATGCCGCCGAGCGCGAGGCCGTCGACGGTGTTGTTCCAGAACTGTTCCGCGAGGCCGGCCACGTCGAAGGAGATCCATGGCTCGGACTGCGCGAGGAATGGGGTCATCGCGGGGTACAAGGGTTCACTCATTCCCGGGTACGGATCGGGCATGCACGCGACGATCGGCCGCGTGCATGCCCGATAAGGTCAGGTCGTTAGCTGATCTGGCCGTTGTTGACGATCCTGCCGTTCTCGACGCGGTAGCTCCACACCGGGGTGTCGGAGAGCTCGCCCTTGTCGTTCCACTTGAACTTCTTCGTCAGGCCCTGACCGTCGTAGTTCTTGACGAAGTTGAGCATTCCCGCGCGGTCCTTGATGCCGCTGTCGATGCCCTTGAGCAGAATGGTCGTGACGTCGTAGCCCTCGGGCGAGTAGGTGCCCGGGTCAGCGCCCTCGACCTGCTTGAAGGCGGCCGTGAAGTCGCGGAAGTTGTCCTCCGGGACGCACGGGCAGGTGAAGTAGGCGTTGGTCGCGCCGCCGCCGGCGCCCTTGAGGAACTCGTTGTCCTTCACACCGTCCGGCCCGACGAACTTGGCGGTGACGCCCTTGTCGTTGAGCTGCTGCGCGAACGGGCCGGCCTCGGGGTAGTAGCCGGAGTAGAAGATGGCGTCCGGGTTCTCGGTGGAGATCTTGTTGACCACCGCGGAGAAGTCGGTCTGACCGGTCTTCACCTTGTCGGTGCAGGAGGCCTTGGCGCCCAGCGCCTGCTTCACGGCGTTGGCCAGGCCGATGCCGTACTCGGAGTCGTCCTCCACGACGCAGACCTTGTTGGCCTTGAGCGTCTCGGTGAGGAACTTGGCCGCCGCCGGGCCCTGGACCGAGTCGTTGCCCATGCCGCGGAAGAAGGTCTTCCAGCCGTTCTCGGCCAGCGCGGGGTTGGTCGCCGACGGGCTGATGGTGACCAGGCCGGCCTGGTTGAACAGGTTGCCCGCGGCCTTGGACTCACCGGAGAACGGCAGGCCCACGACGCCGATGATGTCGGCCTCGTTGATGACCTGGGTGACGATGCCCGGGGCCTTGTCCGGCTTGCCTTCGGTGTCGAACTGCTTCAGCGTCACCTGGCAGTTCGGGTTCGCCTCGTTGTGCTGCTTCACCGCGAGGTCGGCGCCACGCAGGATGTTCTGGCCCAGCGCTGCGCTCGCGCCGTTGATGGTGCCCGCGTACGCGATCGACACGCCCGAGCACACCGCCTTGCCGTCGCCGCGCGGGTTCGCCGCGTCGGCCGCCTGCGAAGGCGCCGCCGCCGAGCCGGTGGTGTCGCCCGACGTACCTCCCTCATCACGCGCCGCGCACGCACCCAGCGCCAGCGTTGCCGCCGCTGCCAGCACGAGAACTCGCGTGAGTCGTGCTCCTGACACTCGTTCCTCCAATATCCAGCCGGCCGCGGACTGCGGCCGTCCCGAGATAGGGACCTATCGGGCGCTGAACGTAGCCGCCCGGTGAGGTCAAGCACAGCGGTCCGCGCTGTCTTGTTTCCACATCGTGACGGGGGTCACTATAGTTCATGCATGATTTACACCCGGTTGCTGCATTGCAACAACCGGGTGATAACAATCAGTGACCTTTTGCTCAGATGAGCAGCGCCGTCACGCTCTCGTTGGAGTGATGTCGGAGCGTTTGACCACGCACGCGAACGCGTGGGGTTATTTCTGACCGATGCTCTCGACGACCGCCTGGGCGACGGCCTTCATGGTCGTGCGCCGGTCCATGGCGGTGCGCTGGATCCACCGGAACGCGTCCGGCTCGGTCAGGCCCTGGTGGGTCATCAGCAGGCCCTTGGCCCGGTCGATGACCTTGCGGGTCTCCAGCCGGTCGGACAGGCTGGCGACCTCGGCTTCGAGGGCCTGCATCTCCGAGAACCGGCTGACGGCCAGTTCGATCGCGGGAACGAGGTCCCGCTTGTTGAACGGCTTGACCAGGTACGCCATGGTGCCCGCGTCGCGGGCGCGCTCGACCAGCTCGCGCTGGCTGAACGCGGTCAGGATGACCACGGGGGCGATGCGGTCGGTGGTGATCTGGGACGCCGCCTCGATGCCGTCCAGCTTGGGCATCTTGACGTCCAGGATCACCAGGTCGGGCTTGAGCTCGGCAGCCAGCTTGATGGCCTCTTCGCCGTCGCCCGCCTCGCCCACCACCTGGTATCCCTCTTCGCGCAACATCTCGACGAGGTCAAGCCGGATCAGTGCTTCGTCTTCGGCGACGAGCACCCGACGCTGCGGAGCGGTGGCCACACCGCTGGCCTCGGTAGCCTCTTCGGTCACCGGGGTCCTCCTGCGTGCTCGACGGAATGGGAATGCGGTAAACCGCAGGACGAGCCTACCCGGAACGATCCAGTCGGTGGATGGCGCAGACCACGTACCGAGCATGGTGTTCACCACGTCGTGCGACGGCGTGTCGCGTTGATCGACTCGCCCGTGAGCGGTCGTCACTGAGGGCTACCCCCGCTGCTCGGGTGGGTGGGCGGGCGCGTAAAGTCTGGCTGCGCCGCCCCCGTAGCCCAACTGGCAGAGGCAACGGATTCAAAACCCGTCCAGTGTGAGTTCGAATCTCACCGGGGGCACTCGCGGGATGCACACTGGCCCTGACCTGGGTTGCTCGACGGGCAGTTGCCTCGACGAGGATCCTGCCGTCCTGCCCACCGCGCGGGAACGACACTTCTCACGCAAGGGGCGGAAGCCAGTCCCAGGCTCCTTCCGATTCTCGGAGTTGCCGGAAGATCTCCGCAAAACCCGCTTCAATCGACGCCGAGTCCGTCCGGACGAACCTTCCGTCTCCCAGCGCCGGGCCGGAAGCCAACACCATCCAGGGTCTTCCGCCGTCCGCCAGCCTCTCGTGATCCAGTTTGAGCAGAACCGTCAAGCCCCGTCGGCCGAGCTCCTTCATGACGGGTTCGATCTCCATTCGGCACTCCATCCTCCCCACGCCGCGGGCATGGGCCCCTTCGGATCCCCCGAGAACCGGCGTTTCCGGTCCGGCTCACCTCGTTACGACGCGCGCGCGAAGGCCTCGTCGGCCGCGTCGGCGAACTCGGCCATCGACGTGAACTCGAGGTCGTAGCTCCACTCCTCGCGGGGCTCGGGGGTCGCGCCCCAGCCGGGCCGGTCGTGCCGGCGGTTGATCCACACCGACGGCAGACCCTCGCGCCTGGCCGGCACGTGGTCGTGGAACAGGCTCTGCGCCACGTGCAGCAGGCGGTCGCGCTGCACACCGAGCCGGGGCAGGGTGGCGTCCAGCGCCCGGAAGTGGTTCGGCGCGGGCTTGTACGCGCCGACGTCCTCGGCGGTGATCACGGCCGCGAAGTCACCGCGCAGGTGCCGGTTGCTGCCGGCGAAGCCGTCGCGGTGCACGTTGGACAGGATGATCAGCCGGTAGTGCCGGGCCAGCCGGGCCAGCGCGCCGGCGGAGTCGGGGAAGGCCGGCCAGTCCGGCACCGAGTCGCCCAGCCGCCGCGCCCACTCGTCGCTCACCGGCCGCCCGAGCCGGTCCCCGGTCCGGCGGAACGCGGTGGCGAGGACCAACGGGTAGCGCGCGGCCGGGGTTTCCCGCTCCACCGCGGCCTCGTTGTCGGCGTAGGCGAGCAGCAGTTCCTCGTCGGTCAGGCCGAGTCCCTGTTCCCGGGCCCAGGGCGCCAGGACCGCGGCGATTCCGGTCTCCCAGTCGATGAGGGTGCCGTAGCAGTCGAAGCTGAGGGCCTCGTACGCGGTCAGGTCCAGGCCGGTCATGGTGCGGCTCCTTCGTGATACGGAGGGACGACGCCGAAGTCCAGCTTGGCCAAGTCCGGGCCGCAGCGCAGCCCGGCGGGCGGAGGGTTCACCGGCTCGGCTCGCTCCGAAACAACTACGACACGTTGAGCTGAAGCGTGCCCCACCCTGGTGGGTAGCCTGTTCACGGACCGGGCGGCGTCCTGTTCTTCACGCATCACGACGTCAGCGAGCCGACGGTCGAGTTGGAGGTTTGGGACGGAGAACCGGTCCGCGGCCCTGATTCCGCATGGCGAAACGAAGGACGCCGAGACCAGCGTGCAACGGTGGCTCGTCCCGATTTGGTGAGATGCACCCGGCCCGCGCGACCAGATCGCGGCGCCGGAACGAGCGGAGGGGTCGGGCGTGAAGGCCCCTTGGCTCGAGTCTCCATCCGCAACCGGAGCACGGGCCGCCGCTCGTGGTGGTCCACCAGCCAAGGCGACCGTCGCCGGCGGCCGGGTGGCGCCGGTCAGGGCCGGCGCGTGATCAGCCCCTGGGCCAGATCCGACTCGACCGCCGCCGGGTCGCGATCGGCCGCCTCACCGTAGCCTCCGCCTCCCCCGGACTCGCACCGCAGCACGTCGCCCTTGTGGACGCGCAGGCTGTTCACCTTGAGCATCTCCCGCTCGCCGGGGGTGCCCGGGTTGAGCACGACCCGGGGCGGCGCACCGGCCTCACCGCCGAACACGCCCCACGCCGGGGTCACCGACCGCTCCCACCACAGCGACAGGTCCTGATCGGCCTCCATCGTGTACTCGCGGATCACCCCGTTCCCACCGCGCCAGCGGCCGGCACCCCCGGAGTCGGGCCGGATGCGGTACTCGTCGACCCGCACCGGGTACAGCGTCTCGACCACCTCGATCGGCAGATCGCGCAACGACCCGTTCACGTTGTTGATCAGCGCGGTCTCACCGTCACCGCCGCGCCAGGCGCCCCATCCGCCGACCGTCGCCTCCAGCGTCACGAACGGCTCCCCGGTGCGCGGGTTGTCGCCGGCGAACTGGACGATCATCGAATCGCCGTAGCTGGCCGCCGCGACCTGCTCCGGCATCGCCGGCGCGAGCGCCCGCACCACCAGGTCGATCAGCATGCCGAGGCTGGAGTAGTAGTACTGGCAGGCCGCCGGCTCGCGGGCGCCCAGCATCGACCCGTCGCGGACCTTCACCTCCAGCGGCGCGAACGACCCGCCGTTGAGGCTGATCGACGGGGAGATCAGCAGCTTGTACCCGACGCGGGCGGCCGAGACGGCCTGGGACCGCCCGCAGTTGACCGGCCCGGTCGTCTGGTCGGCGCAGTCGGTGAGATCGATGGTCATCCGCTCGCCGTCGACGGTGACCCGGACGGTGACCTCCAGCGGCGTCCCCAGGTCGATCGCGTCGTTGTCCAGGTACCCGGTCGCCTCGTAGGTGCCGTCCGGGATCGCCGCGACCCGCTCGCGTTCCAGCCGCTCGGTCTGGGCGAAGATCTCCGCACGGGCGGCCTCGATGGTCTCCGCCCCGAACCGCTCGAACAGCTCCCCCAGCCGGCGCACGCCCATCCGCGCGCACGCCACCTGCGCCCGCATGTCCCCCAGCGTGACGTACGGGAAGCGCACGTTGGAGGCGATCAGGCGCAGCACGTCCGGGTTCTCCTCGCCGCCGACCACGATCCGGGTCGGCCCCATGCGCAGGCCCTCCTGGTAGATCGTGGTCGAGTCCATCGACCCGCCGGGGTCCTTGGACCCCATGTCGATCCAGTGCGCGCGGGACGCGGCGAACCCGGCCAGCTCACCGCCGACGAAGATCGGCGCGTACACGGTGCAGTCGTTGAGGTGGGTGCCGCCGATGTAGGAGTCGTTGAGCACCCACACGTCGCCGGGCTGCCACACCCGCGCGCCGAACTCGGCCTCGGTGTAGCGGGTGCACTCCTCCAGGTTGCCGAGGAAGATCGGCAGGCCGGAGGACTGGCCGAGCACCCGGTGCTCGCGGTCCAGCAGGGCGACCGCGCAGTCCTTGCCCTCGTAGATGGTCGGCGTGTACGAGGACCGGATCAGGGTCATGTTCATGTCCTCGGCGGCCTGGATCAGCGCCGAGCGGATGATTTCCGTGGTGACCGGGCTCGGCGTCATGCCAGCTCCTCCGCGTCCAGGGTGATGATCAGGAATCCGTGGTCGTCGACCCGCAGCAGGGCGCCCGGGGGCACGACGGTGGTCGAGGTTTCCTCGTGCACGATCGCCGGGCCCGCCAGCGTGGCCCCGAGGGGCAGCGTGGACCGCGCGACGATCGAGGTCGGCACCGCGGTGCCGTCGAAGACGACGGCGCGCACCACCTCCTCGCCCGGGTCCGCGACGGCGGGCGGCTCGCCCGGTGTCCGGTCCACCAGCCCGCGGGCGGTGGTGCGGATGGTGACGAACTGGACCGGGGCGCCGGGGGTGGCGTGCCCGTAGCGCTGGTGGTGCGCCTGGGCGAAGCGGTCCTCGATGGCGGCGGGGAACTCCGGCGCGGTCACGTCCTCGCCGGGCAGGATCGGCACGGTGAGGGTGTAGTCCTGGCTCTCGTACCGCATGTCCAGACCGTGGGTGACCTCGCGGCGCTCCGGGGCGATGCCCTGCTCCCCCAGCGCGGCCCGCGCCTGGCTGTCCAAGGTGGACAGTGCGGCCGCGAGCGCGGCGGTGTCGAGGCTCTGGCTCGTGGCGAAGAACTGCTGCGTGAAGTCGCGGCGCACGTCGGCTTCGAGCATGCCCCACGCCGAGAACGCGCCGGGGAACCGCGGCACGACCACCTCGCGGACGCCGATCTCGCGGGCGATGAACGCCGCGTGCATCGGCCCGGCACCCCCGAAGGCGAGCAACGCGAACTGGGCCGGTTCGCGGCCGTGCTCGACGGTCAGGGTGCGGATCGCCTGCGCCATCTTGGCGTTGGACACGTCGCAGATGCCCGAGGCGAGCTCCACCGGGTCCATCCCGAACTCGGCGGCGAGCGCGGCCACCGCCCGGTGCGCCGCGGCGGTGTCCAGCCGCATGCCACCGCCGGCGAAGGACTCCGGATCCACGCGGCCCAGCACGCAGTTCGCGTCGGTCACGGTCGCCTGGGTGCCCCCGCGGCCGTAGCAGGCCGGACCGGGCACGGCGCCCGCCGACTCGGGACCGACGCGCAGCCCGTCGCCCTCGGCGTAGGCGAGCGAACCGCCGCCCGCGCCCACGGTGTGCAGGTTCACCAGCGGCATGAGCAGCGGGAAGCCCTCGCACTCGCCGTCCGGGGACACGTCGGGCCGGTGGTCCATGACCAGCGAGACGTCGAACGACGTACCGCCCATGTCGATGCAGATGACATCGGGCCTGCCGAGCAGCCTGCTCGCCGCGACACCGCCCATCGTGCCGCCGACCGGGCCGGACAGCAGCGTCTGCAACGGGTGCTCGCGGGCGAAGCCGGCGTTGACCAGCCCACCGGAGGACTGCATGACGTGCACCGGCACCGCCAGGCCCTTGTCCGCGAAGCGGGTCTCGATCTTGTCCAGGTAGCGGTGCACGGACGGGCCGGTGTAGGCCTCCATCACGGTGGTGGAGGTCCGCTCGTACTCGCGCCATTCCGGGGCGACCTCGTGGGACAGCACCACCAGCGCGTCCTCGCCCAGTTCCTCGCGCAGGATCCGGCCGGCGCGGCGCTCGTGCCCGGAGTTCAGGTAGGCGAACAGGAAGCACACCGCGACCGCGTCGAACCCTTCCGCGCGCACGCGTTTGGCGACCAGCCGCACCGCGTCCTCGTCCAGCGGCTCCAGCTCCTCGCCCGCGGCGGAGAACCGGCCCGCGACTTCGGCGACGGCGTTGCGCGGGACCAGCGGCTCGGGTTTGCGGTAGTGCAGGTCGAACAACCGGTTCCGGTTGCCCCGGGCGATCTGGTAGACGTCCCCGATCCCCTGCGTCGTCAGGATCAGCACTCGCGCGCCGCGCCGTTCCAGCAGCGCGTTGAGGCCCTGCGTCGTGCCGTGCACGAAGAACCCGATGTCTTCGAAGGGCAGCCCGAATCCCTCCAGCGCGTCGAACACGCCCCGGGCCAGGTCGTCCGGGGTGGTGAGGACCTTGCCCGCACGCAGCTCCCGCGTCGTCTCGTCGTAGGTGACGACGTCGGTGAACGTGCCCCCGATGTCCATGGCGACCCGGTAGGTCATGTGGAAACTCCTTGTCGTTGCGGCGGAAACGGCGTCAGTCGAGGGCCCGGCCCTCGGTCTCCGGGAGCGGGAGCACGGCCAGCAGCGCGACGACGAGGAACGCCACGATCGAGCCGATGACGGCGACGGACGGGACGCCGTGGTCCATCATCGCGCCGATGACGGGCACCGAGACCGTGTTGGCCAGCAGGATCGCCGAGGTGATCCACGCGTAGCCGAGACCGCGCAGGCTGGTCGGCAGGGCTTCGCCGGCCCAGGTGTTCCAGATGCCCCACGCGCCGAGCGAGAAGAACGCCAGCACCAGGTTGCCCGCGTACATCTGGCCGGCGTTCGCCGCGATCCCGAACAGCACCCCGCCGGCGGCGGAGGCGAGCACGAACCAGAGGAACACGCGTTTGCGGCCCTGCCGCCGGGTCAGCCACGCGGCCAGCAGGTACCCGGGCACGGACACCAGCTGGGTGACGGCGACGAACCACAGCGCGCCGGACACGCTCATGCCGCGGCCCTGCAACAGCACCGGCAGCCACGTCTGCAGCCCCCAGTAGCCCCAGCTGAAGGTGAACGAGACGACGAGCAGCAGGAGGAACCGCGTCCGCACGCGGCCGCGGAAGAGCCCGCGCAGGTCCCCGCCCCGGCCCTCGTGGTCGACCCGGAACCGGGTGTCCTCGCCGATTCCGGCGCCGAGGCGGCGCAACACGCGAGCGGCGTCGGCGTGGCGGCCCTGCTTGGCCAGCCAGTACGGGGATTCCGGCACCCAGCGCAGCACCGCCAGCGCCCACAGCCCGGCCAGCGCGGCCACGATCGCCACGGCCCGCCAGCTGACCGCGCCCAGGGTCTGGCTGACCAGGATGCACAGCAACGTGCCGACCGGGAACCCGATCGACAGCGCGACCGCGCCCTGACCACGCCACCGGGTGGGCAGCAGCTCCAGGAAGTACGGGAACGTCACCGAGTACACGCCGCCGAAGGCGATGCCGGAGGCGAACCGCAGCACCAGGAACATCCAGAACTCCGGCGCCACCCCGGCCAGCAGGGCCAGCGCCGCGTAGATCATGAGGCTCAGCACGGTGACGCGGCGGCGGCCCAGCCGGTCGATGATCACGCCCCACAGCAGCGCGCCCGGCACCATGCCGAACGCGACGGCCGACAGCGCCCAGCCCAGCCGCGTGTTGTCGACGCCGAAGTCGTCGCCGATGCCGGTCGAGACGTACACGAGCCCGACCTGCTCCCACGCCTCGATGACGAAGGTGAAGAACAGGACCGCGCCCGCGACGAGGTGGGCGCGGCTGAGGGTCATCCGGTCGCACACGTCGCCGACGGACACCGGCGCGGCGCGGTCGCTGTCCGGGATGGCTGCTCCGCCCTCGGAGGTCATCGCCCACCACCTTCGTCAAAACGATTTGATGATTCGGGCCATGAAACGCGCCCGCGGCCGGGACTGTCAAGAGCCGGACGGGTCGTGGGCGATACTGGGTGCCGGGTCCAGGGTGTCCGGACAGGAGGGTGGGCGGGGTGAGCAGACCGGCCGCGAAGGTCACGATCCGGGAGGTGGCCGAACGCGCCCAGGTCGCGATCAGCACCGTGTCGCACGCGTTCTCCGGCAGCAGGCCGATTTCGCAGGCCACCCGGGAACGCGTCCTGCGCGCCGCCGCCGAGCTGGGCTACGACCCGAACCCGAGCGCGCGCTCGCTGCGCACCGGGCGGTCCGGCATCGTCGGGCTGGTGCTGCGGCCGCGCTACGCGGTCACCGGCACCCCGGACCGGGCCGAAACGTTCAACCGCCTGGTGGGCTCGATCGCCACCGAGATGCTGCGGCGCAAGACCGGGCTGATCCACGTGCCCGACATCGACGACCCGTCGGTCGCGCGGGTGCCCATGGACGGCTGCATCGTGGCCCACCCGTACGGCGACGACTCGGTGCTCACGGAACTGACGCGCCGCGGGATCCCGGTGGTCACCGTCGAGGAGGACCCGGAGCGGCCCGGCTTCCCGTGGGCCGTCCGCCTCGACTACCCGGCGGTCGTCACCGCGCTGCTGGACCACCTGCGCGAGCAGGGCGCCCGCCGGATCACGCTGTTCACCGGCACCGAGGACAACGCGTGGAACCGGCGCACGAGGGAGACCTACCTCGCGTGGTCGGCCCGGCGCCGCCGCACACCGCGGGTCGAGGTGCTCAGCGAGGGCCTGACCCCGGACGACGCGGCGGCGGCGGTGCGTCCGCTGCTGACCGGCCGAAGCCGCCCGGACGCGGTCATCATCGCCACCAGTGACTTCGCGGCGCTGGTGACGCGCGTCGCGGCCGCCGAGGGGCTACGGGTTCCGGACGATCTGATGGTCGCCTCGCTCACCGACACCGAGCACTCCCGCACCGCGTCCCCGCCGATCACCGCGATGGACCTCAACCACGAGAAGCTCGCCGAGCACGCGGTCGAACTGATGCTCGCGCGGCTGTCCGGGGCGGGGAACCCCGGGAACCACTGGTCATCGCCCCGGTGCTGCACCTGCGCGCGTCCACCCGGCGCGCGTGACCGTCCCGGTAGGACGGTCAGGCGCGCCGGGGCGGATCGTCACGCGCCGATCGTGGACGCGTCGATCACGAAGCGGTAGCGCACGTCGCTGTTGTCCACGCGCTCGTAGGCCTCGTTGACCTGATCGGCGGAGATCGTCTCGATCTCGGCGCCGATGCCGTGCTCGGCGCAGAAGTCGAGCATCTCCTGGGTCTCGGCGATCCCGCCGATCATCGAACCGGCCAGCACCCTGTTGCCGCCCAGCAGCGAGAACGCGTTGTAGGACAACGGTTCGCCGGGAGCACCGACGTTGACCATCGCGCCGCCGACGCGCAGCAGGCCCAGGTAGGCGTCGACCGGCAGCTTGGCCGACACGGTGTTGAGGATCAGGTCGAACCGGCCGCGCAGCGCCTCGAACGTGCCCTCGTCGCCGGTCGCGTAGTAGCCGGTGGCGCCCAGGCGCAGGCCGTCCTCCCGCTTCTTCAGGCTCTGGCTGAGCACGGTGACCTCGGCGCCCATCGCGGCCGCGAGCTTGACCGCCATGTGGCCGAGCCCGCCGAGCCCGACCACGGCGACCTTCTTGCCCGGGCCCGCGCCCCACTGCCGCAGCGGCGAGTAGGTGGTGATCCCGGCGCACAGCAGGGGTGCGGCGACGTCGAGGCCGATGCCCTCGGGGATCCGGCACACGAAGGCTTCCTTGACGACGATCTGCCTGCTGTAGCCGCCGTAGGTCTTCTCGCCGTCGAAGCCGACGCCGTTGTAGGTCTGGACGTTGCCCCGCACGCAGAACTGCTCGGTGCCGGCCCGGCAGTACTCGCACTCGCCGCACGAGTCGACCATGCAGCCGACGCCGACGCGGTCGCCGACCCGGTACTTCGTCACCTCGGGGCCGACGGCGGCGACGACACCGGCGATCTCGTGGCCGGGCACCATCGGGAAGATCGCCTCGCCCCAGTCCTCGCGGGCCTGGTGGATGTCGCTGTGGCAGATGCCGGCGAAGGCGATGTCGATCAGCACGTCGTCCGGTCGCAGGTCCCGCCGCTCGATGGTGGTGGGCGCCAGGGGCGCGCCCGGCGACGGGACAGCGATAGCGTGCGTGGTCGTGGTCATGAATCCTCCGGGAAACGCCGTTTCGGGGCATACTGTAAGAGCCCTCATACATCAACGACGTAAGAGGGCTCTTACATATTCCGGCCGGGGGATGTGATCCACGCCATGGGCGGCAAGTACCACCACGGCAACCTGCGTGACGAGCTCGTCCGGGTGTCCCTCGACCTGATCGCCGAGCGGGGCGTGGCCGGCTTCTCGGTGGCCGAGGTCGCGCGGCGCGCCAAGGTCAGCCCGGGCGCGCCCTACCGGCACTTCCCGGAGCGGGAGAGCCTGCTGGCCGCCGTCGCCGCCACCGTGGCCGGCCAGCTGGCCGGCGAGGTGCGGGCCGCGATCGAGCGGGAGGCCGGCCCGGCCGACGCGCTGGCCGCGGCGGCCGGCGCCTACACCGCCTACCTGATCCGGCGGCGCGCCGGCATGAACCTGATCTACGCCGAGGGCCTGCACGGCCCCGGGCACACCGAGCTGCACGAGAACACCCGCGTGCTGACCGACCAGTTCCTCATGCTGTGCCTGCGCCTGTGCGACGAGCCTACGGAGGCGCTCGAGCTGATGGAGCAGCTGTTCACCCAGGCGCACGGCTACGGCATGTTCTGGCTCGACGGGGTCTTCGTCAAACACGGCTACCCGCCGGAGCAGGTGGTCGCCAAGTCGATCGCGGCGGCCCGGGTGATGATCGAAGGCCACCGCGCCACCACGGGCCGGTAGCGGCCGGTCAGTCCGCGGGGCCCCGCAGGGTCAGCACGACCCGCAGCACGTGCTCGACGGCCGCGGCGAACATCGTGCCGCGCAGTTCCCGCCGCTCGGCCAGGTTGCGGGAGGCGAACTCCAGCACGGTGCCCGGGCCGGCCTTGCGCACCACCAGCTCGGCGATCTCCTCGAGGTCGAGGTCCGGGTGGTCCAGCCGCGTCAGGGCGACCTCCACCAGCAGTTCCTCGTCCGTCACGCCAACCCGCCGCACGCTTCGCACACTACTTGCGCACCGAGGTCGTGTCACTGGTCAGCGGCCGTCCGTCCGCGGCCACCGGGACCACCGGCGGCACGAGCGCGCCCTCCTCGTCGACCAGCACGGAATGCGTCTCCCCGGGCCCGTAGGCGTGCCGCTCACCCCATTGCCGGAGCGTGACGATCACCGGGAACAGGTCCTTGCCCGCCGCGGTGAGCGCGTACACCCGGCGCTTGCCCGACGACGCCTCGACCTGCGTGATCAGGCCGTGCGCGGCGAGCCTGCGGAGCCGGTCGGCGAGGATGTTGCGGGCGATGCCGGTGCGCTGCTGGAACTCGGTGAACGAGCGGGCGCCGTCCATCGCGTCCCGGATGATCAGCAGGCTCCACCGGTCCCCGACCACGTCCGCCGCCCGCGCGACCGGGCAGTCCGGATCCGTCCACACGTGACCCTCCCCTGAGTTGCATTGTGAAACCATTCTGCCCTACTCTCCAAAGAGTTGCAATTTGAAACCGAATGGAGGCGCGGGTGGGCAGGGGAACGAGGCTGCTGCTGGCGGTGGTGTGCGGGGTGGCGGTCGCCGGGGTCTACGCCGGGCAGCCGGTGCTCGGGCCGATGGGGCACGACCTCGGTGTCCCCCGCGATTCGGTCGGCTGGCTGGTGGCCGCCGGGCAGCTCGGCTACCTCGCCGGGCTGGTGCTGCTGGTGCCGCTGGGCGACCTGCTCGACCGCAGGCGCCTCATCGCCGCGCACCTCGGGCTGGTGGCGGCCGGGCTGGCGATCACCGCGGCCGCGCCGGTCGCGTGGATGGCGTTCGGCGGCCTCGCCCTGGCAGGCGCGTTCGCCGTGGTGGTGCAAACCGCCGTCGCCTACGCGGCCGCGATCTCCCCAGCCGGGGAGCGCGGGCGCACCCTCGGCGTCGTCACCTCCGGCGTGGTGGTCGGCATCCTCGGCGCCCGGGTGGTCACCGGAAGCGTGGCGGACGCCTGGGGCTGGCGCGGCAGCTACCTCGCCCTGGCGGTCCTCGCCACCGTCCTCGGCGTGCTCACCCTGGTCGCGCTGCCGCCGGACGTCCGCGCCGGCGGCGAACGGTACGGGCGGATCCTCCGGTCGCTGGCCGGGCTGTTCACCCGGCCGGTGTTCCTCGGCCGCGGGCTGATCGCGTTCTTCCTCTTCGCCTCCTTCGGCACGCTGTGGAGCGGTCTGGCGCTGCCC
Source organism: Amycolatopsis thermalba (assembly GCF_023376025.1). NCBI lineage: Bacteria > Bacillati > Actinomycetota > Actinomycetes > Pseudonocardiales > Pseudonocardiaceae > Amycolatopsis > Amycolatopsis thermalba. The sequence continues at coordinate 3,660,215 of NZ_CP091196.1, read as the reverse complement.
CTGGCCGGTGCGCCGTGGCACTTCAGCGAGGCGCAGATCGGGCTGTTCGGGGTGGCCGGGCTCGCCGGCGCGCTGGGCGCCGCCCGGTCCGGGCGCTGGGCCGACGCCGGGCACGCGGGCCGGGTCGGCGGCGTCGCGCTGGTCCTGCTGATCGGCTCCTGGCTCGCGATCGGGCAGCTCGGCTGGTCGCTGCCGCTGCTGATCGCCGGGGTGATCGTGCTCGACTTCGCCGTGCAGGCGGTGCACGTCGGCAACCAGCACGTCCTCACGAGCGCCTTCCCCAGCCGCACCAGCAGCACGATCGGCGGCTACATGGTCTTCTACTCGCTCGGCTCGGCGCTCGGCGCCGCCGCGACGACCGCGCTGTTCGACGCCGCGGGCTGGAGCGGCCCCACGCTGCTCGGCGCGGCGTTCGCGCTGTGCGCCCTGGTCACGTGGGCACTCGCCGAACGGCGGGCTGGGCGATCGCGACCCGGCGAGCAGCCACCTGAGCACGTCTCCGGAGCCGAAGGTCACGACTTGCGCGCGACCCCTTGACCCGGCGCACACCCGGGTGCTTACTGCCCGGAAAGTCCGTATCGGGCTCGGAGGTGGTCATGGTCGACGCATCCGGAAGGCCGGTTCCCCCGGCCGCGGTCGGTGAGTACCAGATCGGCGTCAGCAGGCCCCCGCTCGCGGTGGACGACCTGCCGGAGCCGGAGGAGGTGTTCCGGGTCCGCCGCCTCGGCGCGGTGCAGATCGTCCAGTTCGTGATCGGCCCGAGCCTCATCGCGCTGGGCATCTCCATCGGCAGCGGCGAGTGGCTGCTGGGGCCGCAGGCGGTGGGCACGTTCGGGTTCGTCGGGGTCGGCTGGGTCATCACGGTGTCGGCGCTGCTGCAGACCTTCTACAACGTCGAGGTCTCCCGCTACGTCGTCGCCACCGGAGAGGTGCCCATCGTCGGCTTCGGGCGGGTGCCGCCGGGCGCCAAGCTGTGGATCCCGTTCTCCCTGCTGGTGCTGTACTTCGCGTTCATCTTCGGCGGCTGGGCGGCCGGCGCGGGCCAGGGGCTGTTCGCGCTGATCGCCGGGCGGCCGCACCGGCCCGGCGAGCTGGAGTACGTCCGCCTGCTGGGCATCGGGCTGCTGCTGGTGGTCTTCCTGATCACGGTGCTGGCGCGCAAGATCTCCCGCACGCTGGAGCTGGCGAACTGGCTGATGGTCGGCACCCTGCTGCTGGTCCTGCTGGTCGTCACGATCACGGTCGTGCCCGGATCGGTGTGGTGGGACGGCGTGCGCGGCCTGGTGACGCCGGCCGCGCCCCCGGAGGGCATCACCGCGACCCAGCTCGGCGGGCTGGCCGGGTTCACCGCGCTGGCGTCCGGGCTGAACTGGTACGTGATGAACCACTACCGCGACAAGGGTTACGGCATGGGCTACCGCGTCGGGTTCATCTCCGGCCTGCGCGGCGGGCGGACCGAGCTGCGCCACTCCGGCGTGACGTTCCCGGACGACGCGGCGAACACCAGCCGGTGGAAGCGGTGGTACCGGCTGCTGCTGATCGACCTGTGGGGCGTGTTCTTCGTGGGCGCGATGGTCGGCATGCTGCTGCCGACCGTGCTGATGTCGCACATCGTGGCGACCAGCGGGCAACGGCCGACGTCGGCCAACGTCCCGACGTTCACCGCCACCCAGCTCGGCGCCCAGTACGGGTCGTGGATGTTCTACCTGATGCTGGTCGTCGGCGTGCTGGTGCTGTTCTCCACGCAGCTGGGCATCTTCGAGGCGCTGGTGCGCAACTTCACCGACGCCACGCACGCGAGCAGCCCGCGCATCCGCCGCCTCATCGAGGGCGACCCGCGGCGGTTCTACTTCCCGTTCATGCTGGTCGTGCTGGCGGTGATCGCCGGGGCGATGCACCTGGCCCTGCCCACGGACCTGGTCCAGACCTCGGCGAACATGTCGAACCTGGGCGCGCTGATCTTCCCGTTCGCGCTGATGTACCTGAACTCGCGGCTGCCGAAGGCGGCGCGGCCACGGCCGTGGCACTACGTGATCCTGCTGCTGAACTTCGCGTTCTTCGGGTTCTTCTTCATCAACTTCGTGTACGAGCTGTTCACCGGGAGCGCCCTGGTCAAGTTCTAGAGCGACGCCAGGCGGACCACCGTGATGTCGGGCGGGGCGCCGACCCGCACCGGTGGTCCCCACGCGCCCGCGCCGCGGGTGACGTAGAGCTGCGTGCCGCCGTGGCGGGTCAGGCCGGCCAGCGTGTGCTGGATGCCGTCCACCACCAGGTGTCCCGGCCAGAACTGCCCGCCGTGGGTGTGCCCGGACAGCTGGAGGTCGACGCCGTGCGCGACGGCCTGGTCGATGACGATCGGCTGGTGCGCGAGCAGCACCGCGGCCCGGGCGGGGTCGCGGCCGCCGAGCGCCTTGGCGAAGTCCGGGCCTTCCCCTTCGCCGGCGCGGACGTCGTTGACCCCGGCCAGGTCGAAGCCGGGCAGCTCGACGCGCTCGTTGGCGAGCAGCCGCATGCCCAGGGTCCGGACGTGGCCGACCCACTGCCCGGCGCCGGAGATGTACTCGTGGTTGCCGGTCACGAAGAAGGTGCCGTGCCGCGACCGCAGCCCGGCCAGCGGCGCCACCGCGGGCGCGAGGTCCTCGACGTCCCCGTCGACCAGGTCCCCCACCACCGCCACCAGGTCCGGCGACGTGGCGTTGATCGTGTCGACGACGTGCTGCGTGAACCCGCGGCCGAGGAGCGGGCCGACGTGGATGTCGCTGACCACCGCGATCCGGAACCCGTCCGCGCTGCGCGGCAGTTTCGCCAGCGGCACCGTCACGTCCAGCACCCGGGGACCGCTGAACAGGCTGTGCGCGCCGTAGCCGACGGTCCCCGCCACCGCGGCCACCGTTGCGCCGCCCACCACCCGCGACACGAACACCCGCCGCGTCACCGCCGTCTCCTCCGGCACCGGCCCGGCGTCGCGGCGGGCGAGCCACCGGCGCAGTAGCGGCCGCACCACCTCGCCGGCCAGCAGGGCCAGCAGCAGGTACACGCACACCGCCATCCAGACGAACCCCGGCCAGGACACGACCCGCACCAGCCAGTACGGCGCCTCGGCCCGCTCGCTCAGGGGCGCGGCCACCATCAGCACCGGCCCGGCCACGAGCACCCCGGTCGCCACCCGTCGCCACACCGAGCCGCGGGGCAGCGCGTCGCGGACCAGGCGGCGCCAGGCCCACCAGTGGAACGCGGCCACCGCCGCCAGCACGACGACGAACACCAGGGCGATGATCACGACCACGCGAAAGCATCCCAGATCGGTTACGGAGTGTGTTACGGATCACATTACCGCTACACTATCTGGCTACGCTTCCCGAGCCACCCCCACGGGGAGGAGTCGAGATGAACGACTTCCTCGGTTCACGGCACAGCAGGCGGGACGTGCTGCGCGCGGCGGCAGCCCTGACGCTGGGGTCGGCGGCGCTGGGCGCCTGCGCCTCGGAGGAGGATCCCGGCGGCACCGGCACCGCTCCCGGGCAGGCGCCGCAGGAGGTCTTCACCGAGCCCGCCACCAGGCTCTCCGGTGACCTGCGGATCCTGCTGTGGAGCCACTTCGTGCCCAGCCACGACGAGTGGTTCGACCGGTTCGCCCGCGACTGGGGCTCCCGCGTCGGCGTCAACGTCACCGTGGACCACATCGACCAGGCCCAGATCCCGACCCGCATCGCGGCCGAGATCCAGGCCCGGCAGGGACACGACCTGATCCAGTACATCGCGACGCTGTCCCAGTTCGAGCCGAGCGTGCTGGACATGAAGGACCTGGTGGCCGAGGCGAACCGGCGCTGGGGCCGGCAGCTGCCGCTGTGCGAGAAGTCCAGCCGCAACCCGGCCACCGGCAAGTTCTACGCCTACTCCCCCGGCTGGGTGCCCGACCCGGGCAACTACCGCCGCTCGCTGTGGGAACCGGTCGGCCTGCCGAACGGACCGTCCACCTGGGACGAGCTGCTCACCGGCGCCGCGGAGATCAAGCGGAGCAAGGGCGTCCCGCTCGGCCTGGGCATGTCGCAGGAGATCGACTCGAACATGGTGCTGCGGGCACTGATGTGGTCCTACGGCGCGTCGGTGCAGGACGAGAACGAGCGCGTGGTGATCAACTCGCCGGAGACGATCGCGGCGATCGAGTACATGACGCGGCTCTACCAGCAGGCGATGACGCCGGAGGTGTTCTCCTGGAACGCGGCCAGCAACAACCAGGGCCTGGTCGCCGGGAAGCTGTCCTACATCGTCAACTCGATCTCCGCCTGGCGCACCGCGGCCACCTCCAACCCGGACGTCGCCGACGACACGTTCTTCGTCCCGGCGCTGCGCGGGCCGCGGGCCGCACTGGCCGCGCAGCACGTGCTCTACAACTGGATCGTCCCGCAGCACGCCACCGGCGCCGACGCGGCGAAGGAGTTCCTGCTGCACTACACCGCCAACTTCAAGGCGGCCACGTACGCCTCGAAGCTCTACGACTTCTGCGCGTGGTCGGGTCTGACGCCGGAGCTGCCGGGCTGGCTGGCCAGCGACCCGTTCGGCTCGAAGCCGCCGGACAAGCTGAAGCTGCTGGCCGACGCGGTCCCGTGGAGCGCCAACATCGGCCACCCCGGCCCGGCGAGCACCGCGATCGGCGAGGTGTTCAGCACGTTCGTGGTGCCCAACATGTTCGCCAGGGCGGCGCGCGGGGAGATGACGCCGCAGCAGTCGGTGGCCGAGGCCGAGAACCAGGTCAACGCCATCTTCGCGAAGTGGCGTGCGGCCGGGCTCGTCGGCGGTTGAGCCATGGCCGTCGTCGAGGTCCGGGAGCTGGTGAAGGAGTTCGACGGCGGGCGGGTGCACGCCATCGACGGCGTGAGCCTGGCCGCCGCGGCCGGCGAGTACCTGGTGCTGCTCGGCCCCTCCGGGTGCGGCAAGACGACGCTGCTGCGCACCATCGCCGGCCTGGAGCAGCCGACCAGCGGCGACGTCCTGATCGGCGGCCACGTGGTGACCGGGCTGCCGCCGCGGGCGCGGCAGATCGCGATGGTGTTCCAGAGCTACGCGCTCTACCCGCACAAGACGGTGCTGGCGAACATCGTCTTCCCGCTGCGCGCGGCCGGGATGGAGCGGGAGGAGCGGGAGCGCAAGGCGCGGTGGGCGGCCGGGCTGCTGGGCATCGAGCCGCTGCTGAACCGCAAGCCGCGGCAGCTCTCCGGCGGCGAGCGGCAGCGGGTGGCACTGGCCCGCGCGATGGTGCGCGATCCGCAGGTGTTCCTGCTCGACGAGCCGCTGTCCAATCTGGACGCCAAGCTGCGGGCCAGCGCCCGGGACGAGCTGAAGCGCTTCCAGGAGGACCTGGGCACCACCACGATCTACGTCACGCACGACCAGGCCGAGGCGATGGGCCTGGGCGACCGGATCGCGGTGCTCAACGCGGGCCGGGTGGTGCAGACCGGCCCGCCGGTGGAGGTCTACGACGACCCGGCCGACACGTTCGTCGCGACGTTCATCGGCTCCCCGCCGATGAACCTCATCCCGCACGACGGCAGGCTCGTCGGGTTCCGCCCGGAGCACCTGCTGCCGGCCGAGGTGGTGCCCGGCGAGCGGGTGACGGTGCCGCTGGAGGTGGACCGCATGGAGTACCTCTCCGGTGACCGGCACGTCTACGGCACGGTGTCGCGCATCGGCGAGCGCACCCGGGTGGTCGCCCGGCTGCCGGCCACTGTGGACACCCCGATCACCGCCGGGCGGACGCATTCCTTCGCCGTGCCCGCGCGGCGGCTGCGGTTCTTCGACTCCCGGACCGGGCAGCGGGCGGCCCCGGTCCGGCTGGACGGCTGACATGGCGACCACCGCGGACACCGCCACCCGGCCCGGGGTGACTCCGGCGCGGCGCCGGATGGCCGACCGGGACGGCGTGCTGGCGTGGGCGTTCCTGGTGCCGAGCATCCTCTACATCGTGGCGTTGATCGGCGTGCCGTTCGTGCTCGCCATCGCGTTCGCGTTCTCCGACGTGAGCGCGGGCGACCCGTCGTTCGACTGGGTGGGGTTGCGCAACTTCGAGGCCGTGCTGGACGACCCGGTGTTCTGGCGCAGCCTGCGCAACACGTTCCTGTTCACGGTCGTGTCGATGGTGCTGATCGTGCTGCTGGGCAAGGTGCTCGCCAACATCCTCGTCGCCGACTTCCGCGGCAAGTGGGTCGTGCGGTTCCTCGTCCTGCTGCCGTGGACGACGCCGGTGGCGCTGTCGTCGATCTCCTGGCTGTGGCTGCTGGACTCGATCTACTCGCCGATCGACTGGGTGCTGCGGCAGTTCGGCGCGCTCGGCCCGGTGCAGAACGTGTACTGGCTGGGCGAGCCGGACCTGGCGATGGGGTCGCTGATCGCGGTGCACGTGTGGCGGCTGACGCCGCTGGCCGCGGTGATCATGATGGCCGGGCTGATGTCCATCCCGAAGGACATCGACGAGGCGGCCCGCGTCGACGGGGCCGGGTACTGGCGCCGGATGTTCGAGATCACGATTCCGCTGGTGCTGCCGGTGGCCGCGATCGCCGCCCTGTTCGGCGCGATCTTCACGTTCACCGACATGGCCGTGGTCCGGGTGCTCACCCGCGGCGGGCCGAACGACGCCACCCAGGTGCTGGCGAGCTGGGCGTTCTACCGCGGCATCGACGGCGGCGACGTGGCCCAGGGCGCGGTCATCGCGTTGTTCCTGTTCCCGCTGCTGCTCGCCGCCGCGGTGCTCATCCTGCGCGCGGTGCGCCGGATCGAGGTGCGATGACGACCGCGGAGGAGGCCGGCCGGCAGCGGCGCCGCTACGCGCGGCGGCACGTCTCGGCGCGCATCGGGCTGTACCTCGCGGCGGTGCTGGCCGCCCTGGTCTGCGCGGCGCCGTTCCTGTGGAGCCTGATCACCGCCTTCAAGCAGAACCGGGACCTGTACAACCCGCTCAACAACCCGTTCCTGTTCAACCGGCCGCCGACGAGCGACCACGTCACCTACCTGTTCACCGACACCGCGTTCGGCACGTTCGTGCTCAACACCCTGCTGGTCGGGGTGCTGGTCGTGCTGATCACGCTCGCGTTCGGGCTGCCCGCGGCGTACGCGCTGGCGCGGCTGGACCGGCCGTGGTCCGGTCCCATGGCGATCGGGATCTTCCTCGTGTACCTGGTGCCGCCGAGCCTGCTGTTCCTGGCGTTGTCGCGGATGGTGGTGGCGGTCGGGCTGCAGGACTCGACGTGGTCGCTGGTGCTGGTCTACCCGACGATCACGATCCCGGTGTCGACGTGGCTGCTGATGGGGTTCCTCAAGACGATCCCGAAGGACATCGAGGAACAGGCGATGGTCGACGGGTACAGCCGGGTGGGCGCGTTCCTGCGGGCGGTGGTGCCGCTGGCGTTCCCCGGCATCGTCGCGGTGGTGGTGTTCGCGTTCACCCTGACCGCCAGCGAGTTCATCTACGCGCTGGCGTTCGTCGCGCCGACGGGCCAGATGCCGGTCAGCACGGGAGTCCCGACGCAACTCATCCGCGGCGACGTGTTCTTCTGGCAGTCACTCCAGGCCGCGACGGTGCTCGTGGCGGTGCCGATCGCGTTCGTGTTCAACTGGTTCCTGGACCGCTTCGTCGCGGGGTTCACGATGGGCGCGGTCAAGGAGTGATCGTCACGTCGCGGCGGGGCGGTGGCCCTAGCTGACCGGCGTCCGTTCCAGCTCCGTCTCCAGCTCCTCCGCCAGGACCTCCTCCCGCGGCTCGGCTCGCAGCTCCTTCCAGAAGGACACCGCGAGCAGCACCAGCAGCACCACGAACGGCGCGCTGGTGATGATCACCGTCGTCTGCAGGGCGTTCAGTCCGCCGGCCAGCAGGAGCACCACCGCGGTCACCCCGGTGAGCACGCCCCACACCACGAGCACCGCCCGCTTCGGCCGTTCCACCCCGTGCGAGGACAGCATCGCCAGCACGTAGGTGTTCGCGTCGGCGCCGGAGACGAAGAACAGCGCCACCAGCACGATCGCGACGAACGACGTCACCCCCGCCAGCGGGAACTGCCCCAGCGTCGCGAAGATCGCGTCCCCCGCCGACGATCCCGCGATGTCCGCGCCGTGGAAGTAGTCCCGCTCGATCGCCGATCCGCCGAACACCGCGAACCACGCGAAGAACACCGTGCTGGGCACCGCGAGCACCGCCACCACGAACTCGCGGATGGTGCGGCCGCGGGAGATCCGCGCCAGGAACACGCCGACGAAGGCGCCCCACGAGATCCACCACGCCATCATGAAGTAGGTCCAGCTCTGCATCCACGGCAGATCACCGAACGCGCTGGTCTTCAGGCTCATCCCGAAGAACCCGTCGGCGTAGGCGCCGACCGACTCCACGAACAGGTTCACCACGAACACGGTCGGCCCCACCGCGAGCAGGAACACGAACAGCAGCGCCGCCAGGCCCATCGTCGTCTCGGACAGGAACCGGATGCCCTTGTGCACGCCGGTCACCGCGGACAGCGTGAACAACCCGGTGACCGCCACGATGATCAGCACCTGCACCAGGGTGGTCGACGGCACGCCCCACAGCGTGGTGAGCCCGCTGTTCATCTGCACCGCGCCCAGGCCGAGCGAGGTCGTCGTGCCGAACATCGTCGAGAAGATCGCCAGGACGTCGATCGCCTTGCCCAGCCACCCGTCGACCCGGCGCCCGAGCACCGGCCGCAGCATCGGGCTCACCAGGCCGCGGCGGCCCTTGCGGTAGGTGGAGAACCCGATCGCCAGTCCGAACACCCCGAAGATCGCCCAGGCGTGCAGGCCCCAGTCGAAGTAGGAGTACTGCAGCGCCAGCACGGCGGCCTCCCGGCTGCCCGGCGCGGCCAGGTCGTGCGGGGGCGCGGCGAAGTGCGCGATCGGCTCGGCGACCCCGTAGGAGATCAGCCCGACGCCCATCACCGCCGCGAGGATCATCGCGTACCAGGACCAGCGGCTGAACTCCGGCCGGTCGCCGGGGCCGCCGAGCCGCCCGCGCCCGTGCCGGGAGCAGGCCAGGTACACCAGGAACAGCAGCATCGCCAGGCTCACCACCAGGTAGGCCCAGCCGAAACCGCCGGTCAGCCAGTCCAGCGCCATCGAGCTGACCGTCGTGAGGTTCTCGGTGAACACGCTCGCCCACACGACGAACAACGCGCAGATGCCGACCGAGACGTAGAACACCGATCCGAGTTTCCCGCTCGCGCGCGGGCCCGATCGCCGGAGAGCCATGGGTGCTCCTTGGGAGGGAGGAGGGGTCAGGCCGGGATCGGCACCAACCCGGAGGGGTCGAACAGCCGTCCCGCGCGGTAGACCAGCGCGGGGGCGTCGGTGGCCGCCGCCTCGACGACACGGCCGAAGAACACGGTGTGGCTGCCGGCGTCCCGGCGTTCGGTCACCTCGGCCTCGGCGGCCGCGGCGACGCCGTCGAGCAGCGGGCTGCCGTGCGGGCCGGGACGCCAGGACAGCGTGGCGAACTTGTCGGCGGCCTTGCTCGCGAACACCGCGACCACGTCCGCCTGGTCCGCGGCGAGGATGTTGACCGCGAAGTGCCCGGCGCGCAGCAGCGCGCCGTGGGTGGTGGAGCTCTTCTGCACGCACACCAGGACGGTCGGCGGGTCCAGCGAGACGCTGCAGAACGCGTTCACCGCGAGGCCGCGCGGCCGGCCGTCGTCGAGGGTGGTGACGACGGTGACTCCGGTGGTGAAGGTCCGGTGGAGTTGGCGTACCACGTCAGCTTGCATGCCAGAGGACGGTAAGCGGGGCCACACTGAGATGTCAACGATTCCGTGTGAAGTGGCTCGTGACCACGGGATTGCCTGCGATCACAAGCTGTTTGCGCCGCGATCGTTGACGAGCCCGCCCGGCGCGGGTTAGCGTCTCTGCCATGCAAGAAGTTCGTCGCGGGGCGCGGGCCCGCGTCCTCGACCAGTTGCGCGACGCGATCATCAAGGGCGAGTACCCGCCCGGCAGCGCGCTCTCCGAGGGCACGCTCGCCGAGACCTACGGCACCAGCCGGACCCCGATCCGGGAGGCCATCCAGCAGCTGCAGTCCGAGGGGCTGGTCGAGGTCGTCCCCCGGGTGGGCACGTTCGTGCGCGAGCCGTCCCGGCGCGAGCTGGGCGAGTTGTTCGAGCTGAAGTCGGTGCTGGAGGGCCTGGGCGCGAACCTGCTGGCCCGCCGCGGCCGCGTCGCCGAGACCGAGCTGCTCGAGGCCAACGTCGAGGAGTCCCGGCTGGCCGTGGCCCGGGGCGACGTGGAGCGGTACGCGAAGCTGGTGCACGACTTCCACGGCCTGCTCATCCAGGGCGCGGACAGCCGCAAGCTCGCCGACCACTACCAGATCCTGATGAACCAGCTGGCATACCACCGGATCGTCGTGTCCACGCTGCGGCACCCGGGCCGGCTCGGCGCCTCGCTCAACGAACACCACCTCGTCCTGGAACGAATCCTGGAAAAGGACGGCTTCGGCGCGGAAGCGGCGATGCGCGATCACGTGCGCTCGTCCCAGCGCGAAGCCATGACCGACTGACCCACCATCCACTTCGGAGGCACGCATGCGGTTTTCGATCTTCCACAACCTCGGCGCACCCGGCCGCCTCGACGACTACGCCCAGGTGATGAACGAGGCCCGCGAGTTCGCCCGGGCCGCCGACGAGGGCGGCTACTGGTCGATCTGGTACACCGAGCACCACTTCGGCCACGAAGGCTTCGAGATCACCGCCAACCCGGTGCTGATGGGCGCGGACATCGCCGCGCGCACCTCCCGCATCCGCATCGGGCAGGCCGCCAACATCGCGACGTTCTGGCACCCGCTGCGCCTGGCGGAGGACATCGCGTTCCTGGACCAGGCCTCCGGCGGCCGCGTCGAGGTCGGCCTGGGCCGCGGGCTCTACGGGCGGGAGGCGCTCAACCTCAACTCGCTGGCCGATCCGCGCGACCAGGAACAGAACCGCGCGCTGTACGAGGAGACCGTGGAGATCCTCAAGAAGGCGTGGAGCAACGAGTTCTTCGAGCACTCGGGGCAGTTCTACACGTTCCCGGAGCCGGGCGTGAAGTGGAACCACCCCATGTCGCCGGCCACGCCGGAGTACACCTCGGACGGTGTGATCACCAAGCTGGCGGTCACGCCGCGGCCGTTCCAGCGCCCGCACCCGCCGCTGTGGCAGGTCATCGACAGCCCGCGCTCGATCGTCAGCGCGGCCAAGCAGGGTGTCCAGGGCCTGTTCTGGATGCCGCCGGTGTCGGCGCTCAAGGACCGCTTCGCGCTCTACCGGGACACCGCGAGCGAGGCCAGCGGGCGCGAGTACGCGCTGGGCGAGGGCATCGGCCTGGTGCGCGACGTGTTCGTCGCCGACACCATGGAGCAGGCGCGAGCGCGGTTCGAAGAGGCCGTGATGACCTCGTACCAGTGGATCCTGCACTTCCGCGGCCTGGGCAACCTGATGGAAGCCGGCGAGGAGCTGACCCCGGACCACCGGCTGTCCTACGACTTCCTGGCCGACCGCAACCTGCTCGTCGGCACTCCCGACTACGTGGCCGAGAAGATCTCGGAGCTGCGCAGCGAGCTGAACCTGGAGCACCTGCTGCTGTGGACCACGCACCCGGGCCTGGAGCACCGCCACGCGATGCGCAGCCTGGAGCTGTTCACCGAGAAGGTCATGCCGCGGTTCACCGGGTCGGGTTCATGACCCTGCGCAAGCTGGTCACGGTCACCGAGGAGATCGTCACCGAGGCGGGCGCGCCGGCCACGTCACCCACCCGGCGCGCCGCCGCGGCGGCCGTGATCACCAACCCGTGGGCGGGCCGCGGGCTCGTCGGCGACCTGGGCCCGGAGGCCGCGCGCACCGCTCCCCTGCTCGCCCAGCGCCTCACCCGCGCGCTGGAGGCCGCGCTCGGCGGCCGGATCGCGGCGTTCGGCAAGGCGGCGATCGTCGGGCTGGACGGCGAGATCGAGCACGGCGCGGCCCTGATCCACACCCCCTACTTCGGCAACATCCTGCGGGAGCTCGTCGACGGAACGTCCATCGTGGTCTTCTCCGACGAGCGCGGCCCGGCCGGCACGGCGCTGACCGTGCCGGTGTGGCACAAGACCGCCGCGGCCACCCGGTCGCACTACCAGACCGTGCAGGTGCGGGTGCCGGACGCGCCGCGCGGCGACGAGATCGTCGTCATCGCGGCGGCCGCGAGCGGGCCGCGCCCGCACGCGCGCATCGGCGACCGCACCACCGATCCGGCCGTGAGCCTGGACATCCTCGAGGACCTGGAGAGCGTCTAAGTGAAACTGCGCAAGATCGTCACCCTGACCGAGGACCTGCACCGCGAGGGCGAGCGGCCGGTCGACCCCGTCGCCCGCACCGCGGTGGTGCTGGCCGTGATCGAGAACCCGTGGGCGGGCCGCGGTTACGTCGCCGACCTGCTGCCGGTCATCGACGAGGTGGCCCCCGAGCTGGGCGCGCTGCTCGCGCCGCGCGTGGCCGAGGCGCTCGGCGCGCCCATCGAGGCCTACGGCAAGGCCGCGATCGTGGGCCTGGACGGCGAGATCGAGCACGGCTCCGGCCTGATCCACACGCTCAAGTTCGGTGACCACTTCCGCAAGGTCGCCGAGGCGACCACCCTGCTGCCGGCGGTGGAGAAGCGCGCGCCCGCCGGGGTCGTGTTCGACATCCCGCTCAAGCACGTCACCGACGCGACGATCCGGTCGCACCACCAGACCGTCGAGGCCCGCGTGCCCGACGCGCCGCGCCCGGACGAGATCGTCGTCGGGCTCGCCGCCGCCGCGCAGGGCAGGCCGCTCGCGCGCCTGGCGCCGCTGTCCAGCGAGCAATGAGCCCGCTGCTCCTGCTGCACGGGGTCGGGCTCGACCACCGCATGTGGGACCGCTGCCTGCCCGCGCTGCGGCGGCGGCACCGGGTGAGCGCGCCCGACCTGCCCGGGCACGGCAGCGCCGCACCGGCCGGCGGCGGGATCACGGTGTCCGATCTCGCCGCGGCGGTACGGCCCGCCGAACCCGCGCACGTCGTGGGCTTCTCGCTCGGCGCGCTGGTGGCGCAGTGCCTCGCCGTCGAGGAGCCGGGGCTGGTGCGGTCGCTGACCCTGGTCAGCTCGGTGGCGCGCCGGACGCCGGAGCAGGCCGCCGCGGTGCGGGCCCGGCTGGCGGCGGCGCAACGATCACCGGCGGAGACCGCGGACGCCGCGATCGGCCGGTGGATGTCGCCGGAGTGGCGGGCGGCCGAGCCGGAGCTGGCCGGTGAGCTGCGCAGGACGTTGCTGGGCAACGACCACGCGTCGTACCTGGCCTGCTATCGCGTGTTCGCCACGGCTGACGAATGGCTGTGGCCGCGGATCGGCGGGATCACCGCGCCCACGCTCGCGGTCACCGGCGCGGCCGATCCGGGGTCCACCCCGGAGATGACGCGTCTGCTGGCGTCGCGGATCCCCGGCGCGCGGGCGGTGGTCGTGCCCGGCGCGCGGCACCTGCTGCCGCTGGAGGAGCCGGACCTGCTGACCGAGGAGATCCTGAGCCACACCGAGGAGGCTGACCGTGGACAGCTTTGACCACTACATCGGCGGCGAGTGGACCGCCCCGGCCGGCGGCGAGTACTTCCCGAGCGTCAACCCGGCCACCGCGAAGCCCTGGTACGAGGCCGCGCGCGGGACCCGGGCCGACGTGGACCGGGCGGTCGCCGCGGCGCGGGCGGCGTTCGAGGCGCCGTCGTGGCGGGACCTGTCGCAGACCGCGCGGGGGCGGCTGCTGCGGCGGCTGGCGGACAAGATCGGCGAGCACGCCGAGGAGCTGGCGCGCACCGAGACGCTCGACAACGGCAAGCTGCTGCGCGAGATGCGGTCGCAGCTGGCGAGCATCCCGGAGTACTTCCACTACTACGCCGGATACGCGGACAAGATCTCCGGCGACGTGATCCCCGCGGCGAGCCGGGACATCCTCAACTACACGATGCGCGAGCCGGTCGGGGTGGTCGGCGCGATCACGCCGTGGAACTCGCCGCTGCTGCTCACCGCCGCGAAGCTGGCCCCGGCGCTCGCGGCGGGCAACACGGTCGTGGTGAAGCCGTCGGAGCACACCTCGGCGTCGCTGCTGAAGCTGGCGCCGCTGTTCGACGCAGCCGGGTTCCCGCCGGGCGTGGTCAACGTGGTCACCGGGTTCGGCGCCGAGGCCGGGGCGCCGCTGGTGGAGCACCCGGACGTGGCGAAGGTGACCTTCACCGGCAGCACGGCCACCGGCGCACGGATCGCCGCCGCCTGCGGGTCCCGGTTCGTGCCGGTCACGCTGGAGCTGGGCGGGAAGTCGCCGAACATCGTCTTCGCCGACGCCGACCTGCGCGCGGCGGCGATGGGGATCATCGCGGGCGTGTTCGCCGCGGCCGGGCAGACGTGCATCGCGGGCAGCCGGGTGTTCCTGCAGCGCGCGGTGTACGACGAGGTGCTGGAGCTGGTGTGCGAGCGGGCCGGGACGATCCGGATCGGCGACCCGCTGGAGCCGGAGACCGAGCTGGGGCCGGTCGCGTTCGCCGGTCAGCTGGACAAGATCGAGGAGTACGTGCGGATCGGGGTGGCCGAGGGCGGGCGCCTGCTGGCCGGCGGCCGGCGCCCGGAGACCGGCCGGGACGGGTTCTTCTACAGCCCGACGGTGTTCGTGGACACCGACAACGCGATGCGCATCTGCCAGGAGGAGATCTTCGGCCCGGTGGTGACGGTGATGCCGTTCGACACCGAGGAGGAGGTCGTGCGCCTGGCCAACGCGACCAGCTACGGCCTGGCGGCGGGCGTGTGGACGCGGGATCTGGCGCGGGCGCACCGGATGGCCTCGGCGCTGGAGGCGGGCACCGTGTGGGTGAACACCTACCGGGCGATGGCGCCGATGTCCCCGCGGTCCGGCTTCAAGGCGAGCGGGCTCGGGGTGGAGCACGGGACCGAGGTGCTGCGCGAGTACACGCGCGTGAAGAGCGTGTGGATCAACACCGGCGAAGAGGAGGCGCGGGACCCGTTCGTGCTGCGCTCGTGAGGGTCCCGCGCCGGTCCCTACCAGGTGGTGCCCGCGGGTTCCTTGATGGTCACGTTGATGCGGTTGAACAGGTTCGTCAGCGCGATCGCCAGGATCAGCCCGGACAGCTGCCGCTCGTCGAAGTGGTCGGCGGCGTCGTCCCAGACCCGGTCCGGCACGCCCTCCCGGGAGAGGTCGGCCAGGCGGGTGGCGTGCTCGGCCAGCTCGAGCGCGGCCCGCTCGGCGTCGCTGTAGAAGGGCGCTTCCCGCCAGGCCGCGACGTTGAAGATGCGCTCGTCGGTCTCCCCCGCCTTGCGCGCCTCGGCGACGTGCCCGTACACGCACGCCGCGCATCCGTTGATCTGGCTCACCCGCAGCCCGGTGAACTCGCGCACCGCGGCGGGCAGCCCGCTGTCGTTGACAGCCTTCAGCAGCGTGCCGATGCCCTTCATCCCGTCGGGCAGTACGTAGGCCGGGTTCTTCATCCGTGTGGTCATGGTGTCCTCCTCGGTTCACCGGTCTGACGGATGGCCGCCCGGAAGTGTGACCGGAGGCCGCCAAACCCCGCCCGGGGATCTTTCACCCGAATTCGTGGATATCGGCCGGAATCCGCCGCATTCCCGGGTCCGGGACTGCTCACCCTCGCTAGGGTGCGGCCGTGGCACCGCTTCGCTCCCCCGCGCGCCAGGCCTGCTGGACCACCCTCGCCGCGCTCACCCTCGCCGCCGGGTGGGCCGTGCTGGAGGCCGCGCCGGCCGAGACCGCCGCCGCGCCCGCCGCCCGTCCGGTTCCGCCGCCGATGCCGCTGTCCAGCACCGCGCCGCCGGCCCCGCGCACCGAACTGTGCCCGGACACCGCCCGCGCCTGCGTCGACGAGGAGCGGCGCGTGGCCTGGCTCCAGCACGACGGCGAGGTCACCCACGGCCCGGTCGCGATCATGCCCGGCGACCCCGGCGCCCCGGACTCCGTCGCCACCCCGCGCGGTGTCTTCCGCGTCGAGTGGAAGGACGCCGAGCACACCAGCGCCGAGTTCGGCGACCCGATGAACCACTCGGTGTTCTTCGCCCCCGGCGGGATCGCCTTCCACGAGGGCAGCCTGGACACCCCGTCGCACGGGTGCGTCCACCTGTCGGCGCGGGACGCCGCCCTCTTCTACGACGCCCTGCCGGTGGGCGCCGAGGTCGCGGTGTTCTGACCGCCCGGTCCGGCATCGAGGCCGGACGGCTCACAGCCAGTCGCGCCGCTTGAACATCGCGTACAGCGCGCCGGACAGCGCCACGATCACGGCGGTGGACAGCCAGAACCCCCACGGCTGCTCGAACCCGGGATAGGGCACGTTCTGCCCGTAGAACCCGGTGATGGCCGTGGGCACCGCGATGATCGCCGCCCAGCTGGTCACCTTCTTCATGATCAGGTTGAGCCGGTTGCCCTGCAGGCTCAGCTGCGTCTCGCGGATCGTGGTGACCAGGTCCCGCAACGATTCGGTCCACTCCGAGGCACGCAGCACGTGGTCGTAGACGTCCTGGTAGTACGGCATCAGCATCTCGTCGACGAGGTGGTGGTCGCGGCGCATCAGCGAGTTCACCACCTCGCGCATCGGCAGCACGACCCGCCGCAGCGACACCAGGCTCTTGCGCAGCCGCAACGACCGGCGCTGCATGCCGGTGTGGTCGACGTGCTCGGCGAACACCCCGTCCTCGAGCGACTCGATCTGGTCGTCCATCGCCTGCACCGCCTCGAAGTGGGTGTCCACGATGTAGTCCAGCAGCCCGTGCACGAGGAAGCCGACGCCGCCCTTGGCGAGGTCGGCGGAGGCGTCCCAGCGGTCCACGACCGCCTCGATGTCGAAGTGCTCGTCCTTGCGGACGGTCACCAGCGCGCGATCGGTGAGGAACGCGGCCAGCTCACTGGAACTCAGCACGCCGGTCCCGGTGTCCAGCCGCACGGCGTAGGCGGTCAGGAACGCGTGGCTGGAGTACCGGTCGAGCTTGGGCCGCTGGTGCTCGTGCACCGCGTCCTCGACGGCGAGCCGGTGCAGGCCGAGCTCTTCGCTGATGGTCGCCAGGTCGGCCTCGGTCGGTGCGGCGAGGTCGAGCCACACCACCGTCGCCGGATCCTGGAGATACTCGGACATTTCGGCCGCCGGGAAGTTCTCGGCCTCGAGAACGCCGTGGCGGTACACGCGGGTGCGAGCCATGCCCCCACGCTAGGCTGTGCGCCGGACGACCGCGCACCGGAGTACCTGGGGGTTTCTCGGTGGAACCACTCCGCATCGGCATCCTGGGCGCGCGGCGCGCATCGCCGGGACCGCCATCGCCGCGCCGGCCCGCGAAACCGGGCACCGGCTGGTGGCCGTCGCCGCGCGGGACCGCGCCCGCGCCGAGGCGTTCGCCGCCGGGCACGGTGTGGAACGGGTCGCCGCCTCCTACGCCGAGCTGCTCGCCGACGACGAGATCGACGTGATCTACAACCCGCTGCCGAACGGGCTGCACGGGCCGTGGAACCTCGCCGCGGTGCGCGCCGGGAAGCACGTGCTGACCGAGAAACCCTTCGCCGCCAACGCCGAAGAGGCCCGCCAGGTGGCCGAGGCGGCGGAGGAGGCCGGGGTGTGCGTCATGGAGGCGTTCCACTACCTCTACCACCCGGTTCTGCCGCGGCTGCACGAGATCCTGGACTCCGGCGAGCTGGGTGAGCTGCGCCGCGCCGAGGCCGAGTTGCTGATCCCCGCGCCCGCCGACGGCGACCCGCGGTGGTCGTTCGAGCTGGCGGGCGGCGCGCTGATGGACGTCGGCTGCTACGGGTTGCACGCGCTGCGCGGGCTCGCGCCGTGGGCGGGCGGCGCGCCGGTGCTGGAGTCGGCGAGCGGGACGGCGCGGCGGCCCGGGGTGGACCAGGCGATGGACGCGCGGCTGGCGTTCCCCGGTGGGGCGGCCGGAACCGTGCGCTGCGACATGGCCGCGGGCGAGGTCCGGTTCGGCCTGCGGCTGACCGGCACCCGAGGTGCGGCGACCGCGGTGAACTTCGTGCGCCCGGACACCGACGACCGGATCCTGGTGGGCGACCGGGTCGAGCACCTCGGGCGGCGCCCGTCGTACTCGTACCAGCTGGAGGCGTTCGCGGCGTACGTGCGGGAGGGTGCGCCGCCGCGCAACGGCCTGGCGGACGCGGTCGCGACGATGACACTGGTCGACGAGTGTTACCGGGCCGCCGGGTTCGGTGTGCGTCCCCGCTCACGTGTGGCACCGGCGGCGGGTGGGTGACCGGTACCGTCGGGGCGTGAGTTCTCCCCTGGACAACCCGGCCTACGCGTCGCTGACCGGACCGCACGCGCGGTTCGCCGAGTCGCACGGGACCGCGGTGCGGTACGACCCCGCGGTCTCGCCGTGGGCGGGCATGCCGGACGACGCGGACGAAACGGCGTGGAAGGACCTGGCCGAGCTGGCCGGGCCGGGCGGTGTGCTGTCGCTGCCCGGGCCGCGGCTGCCGGCGCCGGCGGGCTGGGCGGTGGAGTTCGCCGTGCCGGGCGTGCAGATGGTGGCCGGGCCGATGGAGACCGCGCCGGACCCGGAGGCGGTGCGGCTGACGGCGGCGGACGTGCCGGACATGCTGGCGCTGGCCGAGCGGACGCGGCCGGGGCCGTTCCTGCCGCGCACGGTCGAGCTGGGCACCTACCTCGGCTTCCGCCGCGCGGGACGGCTGATCGCGATGGCCGGGGAGCGCCTGCACCCGCCGGGGTACACCGAGATCAGCGCGGTCTGCACGGACGCGGAGTTCCGCGGGCAGGGGCTGGGGACGCGGCTGGTGCTCGCGGTGGCGCACGGAATCCGGGAACGCGGCGAAACCCCGTTCCTCCACGCGGCGGCGGACAACACGAGCGCGATCCGCCTGTACGCGGCGCTGGGCTTCCGCCTGCGACGGGAGATCGACTTCGTCGGGGTGCGGGTACCCGCCTGAGCCGGGGACTTCGTGGGCGCGCGGGGGCCCGCCTGAGACGGGGTCCGGACTTCGTCGGCGTACGCGCGCCCGCCCGAGCCGGGGTCAGGCGGGCGCCGGCCAGCGCATGCGGGACCACGGCAACGCCAGGCCCGCCCGGGTGGCCGGCTCCACCGGCGCCAGGGACGCCACCGGCACCGCCTCGGCGGCGGATGTGCGCCCTCCGCCCCGCACCGGGGTTTCCACCTCCGCCCCGGCACCGACTCCCTCGGGATGGGCGCGCCCACCTGAGACGAAGTCAGGACTCCCTCGGCGTGCGCACCCGCCCGAAACGCATCACGCGGGCGCCGGCCAGCGCATGCGCGACCACGGCAACGCCAGGCCCGCCCGGGTGGCCGGCTCCACCGGCGCCAGGGACGCCACCGGGGCCGCCTCCGCGTGCCGGGCGAACACCGTGTCCACGTACCGGTGCCCGGTGTCCGCGGCGATGAACACCACCGTGCGGTCCGAATGGTCGCGTTCCCAGCGCGCGGCCAGGTACGCGGCGCCCGTGGAGAGCCCGGCGAAGATCGCGTGCCGGCGCAACAGGTCCACGCTTCCGGACAGCGCCGCGGAGAACCCCACCCAGTGGATCGTGTCGTACAGCTCGTGCGTCACGTTCCCGAACGGGATCGAGCTGCCGATCCCGGCGATGATGATGTCCGGATCGGCGACGTGCTCGCTGCCGAACGTGATGCTCCCGAACGGCTGCACCCCGACGAGGCCGACACCGGGCGCCGACGACCGCAACCACGTCGCCAGCGCCCCGGTCGACGCACCGGACCCGACCCCGCCCACCACGATCAGCCGCGACGCGTCCAGCTCCCGCGCGATCTCCTCAGCCACCGCCCGGTACCCCAGGTAGTGCACGCGGTCGTGGTACTGCCGCATCCAGTGCCAGTCCGGGTGCGCGCGCAGGATCTCCCCGATCCGCCGCACCCGCCGGTCCTGGTCGAGCTTGAGATCGGCCGCCGGCGGCATCTGCTCCAGCGTCGCGCCCAGCACCGCCAGCTGCGTGCGCAACGTGTGGTCCACTGTGGTCGATCCGACGATGTGGCACCGCAACCCGAACCGGTGGCACGCCAGGGCCAGCGCGTAGGCGTAGATCCCGCTGGAACTGTCGACCAGGGTGTCCCCCGGCGCGACCACGCCGGTCCGCAGCAGATGCCGCACGGCCTCCAGCGCGGAGACCACCTTCATCGTCTCAAACCGCAGGCAGACGAGCCGCTCGCCGGTCCGGACCAGAGCCGGCCGCGCGATCGCCTCGGCGATGTGGTCGTGCATCCTTCCCTTCCGTCGTGAACAGGCGCGTCACCGGCAACCCGGCGGCCCGCAGCGCGCGGACGCACCGGCGCAACCGGTCCCCGCCGCCGCGCGGGTCGAACAGCAGGCCGGCCACGTTGCCGCTGTGCGCGACCTGCACGCCGGCCGCCCCGGTGAGCGCCGCGATCCGTTCCAGTTCCGGCAGTTCGTCCTTGGCGAGCACGCGCTGGTTCAGCCGCGCGCTCTCGGTGCTCACCCGGCCCAGCAGCGCGACGTCCCCGGTCGCGATCGCCAGCCGCAGCATCCGCCGCAGCCGCTCGAACGCCGCCACGTCACCGGCGAAGTCCAGCGCGAGCGTGTCCACCGGCGCGCCACCGCCGGTCACGCACCCGACCACCACCGCGGCCGGCAACGCGGGGCCGAGGCGTTCCAGCACCCGCCCCTCCCGCTGCGCGAACAGCACCGCACCACCGCCGAGCATGATCGGGTCGCTGGCGTGCTCGGCCCGCACCGCGATCCGCGCGACCGCCTCCGGGGCGAGCGCCGTGCCGAACGCCGCCGACACGGCCCGCACGGTGGCCAGGATGTCGCTGGTGGACGATCCCAGCCCCAGCCCGACCGGTAATCCACTGTCCAGCCGCAACGCCCCGCCCGCCGGGCGGCCGCACGCGGCGGCGGCCAGTTCGGCGGCCCGCCGCGCCTTGACCCGGTCGGCCGGGACCACCGTCAGCGGGCCGGGCCGGGGCACGAACTCGGCGCGCGTCACCGCCCCCGGCACGGGCAGCGTGACCAGCCCGCGGCAGCGGCGGTCACCGTCGCGGAAGACGCCCTGCAGGATCTCCCCGTGGTGCCCGGGTGCGTACCCCACACCGGTCACGCCGCCGCCCGGTACCGGTACAGCACCGTGGGCGCGGCGCTGAACTGCGAGAACGGGAACGGTTCCGCGGACAGGGCACTGACCCCGTCACCGAGGAACGCCCGCGCCACGGCGCTGCCGGTCTGGGCGTAGACGACCAGCGGCACCGCCCGCTCCCGGCAGCGGCGGACGATCTCGTCGAAGGTCCCGTTGCCCAGCGTCATCCCGGTCGCCACGACCGCGTCCGCCACGTCGAGCACCTTCCCCATCTCCGGCGTCACCGGATCGCCCCACTGGGTGCGGCGCAGGTTCAGGTCGCACGGCAGGCAGGTCCCGCCGCGCTCGCGGATCGCCGCGACCAGCGGGTTCACCACGCCGATGAGCCCCACCCGCGCGCCCGGCCCGAGGTCCAGGAGCCCGGCGATCGCCGCGTCCCGGGCGCGGGCCCGGACCTCGGGCGTGCCGGCGGGCAGGATCACCGGCTCCGCCGCGGGCTGCTGCTCGTGCGGCGCGGCCGCCGACAGGTACGCGTCCAGCGCGGCGATCCGCAGTGGACGCAGCTCCTGGCGCAGCAGCTCGTCCAGCGGCGCCCCGGAGAACTCCGCGCAGATCTCCGGCGCCAGTTCACCGGTTTCGAAGGCACACGCCCCGAACGCCGCGCCCAGCCGGACGAGGACGTAGGAGTTGCGGTAGGTCACGTCCCCGCCGGCCAGCCGGGTGCCGTGGTGCAGCCAGAAGACGCTGGTGACGGTCAGCTCCGCCGGGTCCGGGCCGTGCTTGCCGGCGAGCACCTCGGCGGTCAGGGCGCCGACGGTGCTCACGCCGCCTCCCGCCGCAGCCGGAACAGGTAGGTGAGCACGCCGTCCTGCCAGTCGTGGCAGTGCGCCACCTCGGTGGTGAACCCGTGCCCGGCCGCGTCCCGCACGATCGTGCGCAGGTCCGCGGTGTTGGACACGATGACGAACACCTCGCCGCCGGGCGCGAGCAGGTCGCGTCCGGCCAGCAGCGCGAAGAACCGCTCCAGCAGCGGGGCTCCGGCGCACACGTTGCGCACGACGTCCGGGTCGTCGCTCACCGGCTGGCTCACCGCGGGCGGGTTGAAGGTGACGACGTCCAGCCGCACGCCGTCCGGGAAACCGTCGAAGAGGTCGGCGACCACCGGCACGAACCGGGTGCCCTGGCGCGGCCCGGCGATCCGCTCGTAGTGCCGGCGGGTGGCCTCGACGCTGTCCGGGTGCACGTCGATCGCGTAGATCTCCCGGGCCCCGCGCACTCCGGCGGCGACGGCTTCGACGCCGAGCCCGCAGCCCATGGCGGCGTAGACGCGGTCGCGGACCTCGATGGTGCCGTCCAGGACCCGCTCGTGGATCATGCGGCTGGTCCCGCCGGGCAGGAACACGCCCGGCGGCGCGGTGAACTCCCATCCCCGCCAGGTGTAGCGGCGGGTGGTGTGCAGGTCGGCCTTCGGCTGGTTGAGCGCGATGATCCGCTCGGCGGGCAGGGGCGGCGGGAGCTGGTCGATCCGGGCAGTGTCCACGGTGTCCACAGTGTCCTTTCCGGCCTTTCCGGTCATCGTCCGATCGAACGCAGGTAGGCGGCGAGCTTTTCGGCGGCGTCGAGGTTGCGCGGGCCGCTCACGGCCTCGCCGTAGTCGAGGACGTGGAAGCGGTTCTCCCGCACCGCCGGGGTGTCCGCCAGGGGCGGGAACGACTTGAGGAACGCGATCTTGTCCGCGACCGGGCGGTCGCCGTAGTCGACGACGGCGATCACCTCGGGCTGGGCCTGCACGACCGGTTCCCAGCCGATGGTGGTCCAGCGGGCGTCCAGGTTCCCGGCGATGTTGCGGCCGCGGGCCAGGGACACGATGGTGTCCGGCGCGGCCTGGTTGCCGGAGGTGAACGGCTGGTCGGTGCCGGAGTCGTAGATGAACACCCGGGCGGGCTCCCCCGCCGGCGCGTTCGCCCGCAGCGCGGCGGCCCGCGCCTGCAGGTCCGCCACCAGGGCCTCGGCGCGGTCGCCGACGTGGAAGATCTGCCCGATCTGCCGCAGGTCGGTGTAGAGCGCTTCCAGCGGCGGCACCTTGACCGGCCGGTCGCCGTAGTTGAAGCAGCTCTCGGTGTGCTGGTAGCTGCGGATGCCCACACCGTCCAGTTTGGCCGGGGTGATGCCGCGGGCCTCGCTGAAGCCGGAGTTCCACCCGGCCAGCACCCAGTCGGCCCGCGCGGCGACAACGGTTTCGAAGCTGAGCACGTCGGTGCTCAGGGTCTCCACCGACCGGTAGTCGGCCACGTACGGTGACCGCGCCACGGCGGGTTCGGCGGTGCGGGCATGACGATGCCGCGCATCCGGCCGGCCAGCCCGAGCGCGAACATCTTCTCGGTGCTGCTCATGTCGTAGGCGACCGCGCGCTCCGGCAGCGGGTAGGTGATCGCGTGGCCGCAGTTCTCGACGGTCACCGGCGCCGGGCCGGTGTCACCGCCGGGCCGCACCTGCGCGCCGCACGCGGTGAGTGCCACCGCCGCGATCGCGAGCACGGCTGTCCAACGCCCTCTCACGGGCTTCCTCCTCGATCGGTGAACGTCCAGAGCAGTTGCGGGACCCCGGTGACCGGATGGGTCACCAGCACCGGGGTCACGCCGAAAACACGGCGGACGAGCTCGGGGGTGAGTACTTCGCCGGGCGGGCCGGCGGCCGCGAGTTCCCCCTCGTGCAGCACGGCGACGCGGTCGCAGGTGGCCGCGGCCAGGTTCAGGTCGTGCAGGGCGACCAGCACGGTCAGCCCGCAGGTGCGCAGGAACGACAGCAGCTCGACCTGGTGACGCACGTCGAGGTGGTTGGTCGGCTCGTCGAGGACGAGGATCCGCGGTTCCTGCGCCAGCGCGCGGGCGATGAGCACGCGCTGGCGCTCGCCGCCGGACAGCGACTGGATGCCGCGCCCGGCCAGGTGCGCGACGCCGGTCCGCTCCAGGCACCGGCGGACGAGGTCGTGCTCGCGCTCGCTCAGCGCCCGGTTGCCGGGGTGGTGCGGGAACCGGCCCATCGCGACGATCTCGGCGACGGTGAAGTCCAGGTCGCTGCCCGCCTCCTGGGTGACCGCGGCGACCACCCGCGCGCTGTCCCGGGTGGACAGTCCACTCAGGTCGGTCCCGCCGACCAGGACGGCGCCGGAGCTGGGGGCCAGCGCCCGGTAGACGCAGCGCAGCGCGGTGGATTTGCCGCTGCCGTTCGGGCCGACCAGCCCGACCACCTCGCCGTCGCCGGCCTTGAGGCTGAGCGCGTCGACCAGCCTGCGGCCGGCGACCTCGACGGTGACCGAGTCGAGGGCGAGGTCCATCAGCGGCCTCCGAACAGGTAGCCGCGGCCGCGCAGCAGGCCGACGAACACCGGCACCCCGATCAGCGCGGTGATCACCCCGAGCGGCAGCTCGCGCGGCGCGAACAGGGTGCGGGAGGCCAGATCCACCCAGATCAGGAAGATCGCCCCGGCCAGGGGCGCGAGCACGAGCACCCGCCGGTGGCCCGGTCCGGCCACCATCCGCACCAGGTGCGGCAGGACCAGGCCGACGAAGCCGACCGCGCCGCTGACCGCGACCAGCGCGCCGGTGACGACGGCGGTGAGCAGGAACAGCTCCCGCCGCAGGGCGTCGGCGTCGAGCCCGAGGCTCGCGGCGGACTCGTCACCCAGAGCCAGCACGTCGAGCGCCCGGCTGCGCCGCAGCAGCACCACCACCGCGAGCCCCACGGCGGCCACCGCGACCGGCAGCGATCCCCAGGTCGCCCCGCCGAGGCTGCCGAGCAGCCAGAACAGCACCGAGCGGGCGGCCTCGCCGAACGGCGCGAAGAACACGATCACGCTCATCAGCGCCTGGAACCCGTAGGCGAGCGCGACACCGGTGAGCACGAGCCGCAGCGGGGTGAGGCCGGCCCGGCCGCGGGCGGCCACGTAGACCAGGACCGACGCCGCGAGCGCGCCGAGGAACGCCGCGGCCGACAACGCGTACACGCCGAGCGCACCGAACAGCCCGAAGGACACCACCGCGCTGGCCCCGACCGACGCGCCCGAGGAGACGCCGAGGATGAACGGGTCGGCGAGCGCGTTGCGCACCATGGCCTGCACGGCGACACCGATCACCGACAGCCCGGCGCCCACGACGGCGGCCAGCAGCACGCGCGGTGTGCGGACCTGCCACACGATCGAGTACCCGGTGATCTCCGCGGCGTCGAGGGAACCCCCGGTCAGCGCGGCGGCGAGGTACCGCAGCGTGTCCGGCAGCGGGATCACGGTGGGACCGAGAGCGACCCCCACCACGACGGACACCCCGAGCACGACGACGAGAACGGGCACGGCGAGCACACCCGGAACGGCTCGGGCCGGCGGTGCGCCGGTCGCGGTGACCGTCACGAGTACCCCCTTGTCGTTACCACCGTCGAAGGACGGCGGCGGAAACCGCTTACTCTTCGTGAACCGGACCCGATGTTACAAACGATAATCATTTTCGTCTAGAGTCTCGTCCGGATGTGCCGCCGACCGAGGAGGAACCCCGCCGCCGTGACCGCTCCCGTCCTGCGTGATCCCGCGTTCCTGCGCCTGTGGTGCGGCACCACGGCCTCCGGGCTGGCGACCTGGGCGCTGCCGTTCGTCCTCGGCCTGGCCGTTCTGGACTCCACGCTCACCCCGGCCGGTCTGGGCGTGCTCCTCGCCGCCCGCACGATCGGGTTCCTCGCGGCCGTCCCGGTCGGCGGCGTGCTGGCCGACCGGCTCGCGCGGCGGCGCGTGGTCGCCGCCGCCGGGGTGGCCGCGGCCGTGGCCAGCCCGGTGATCGGGGCCGGGCTGAGCGGTTCGCTCGCCGTGGCCGTGGTGGCGGCCGCCGTCGCCGGAGCCGGGCAGGGCGCGTGCCGCCCCGCGTTCCAGGCCCTGACCGCCGAGGTGGTCGCCGAGGACGCCCGGCAGCGCGCGAACGCCGCGATCACCCTGTCGGTGCGCGTCACCACCCTCGTCGCGCCGAGCCTGACCGCGCTGCTGGCGACCGTGCTGCCGGTCCCGGCCCTGCTGTGGGGCACCGGGCTGCTGTGGCTGGCCGCCGCGGTCGTCCCGCCCGCCGGGCGCCCGCTCCCGGCCGTCCCCGCGGCGCGCGCGTCGCTGGTCACCGAGTTCGCCGACGGGATCCGCGAAGCCCGCCGCCACCCGTGGTTCGTCGCCGGGCTGTTCGCGCTGACCGCCGTGATCGCCACCGGCTACTCGGCCACCGGGGTGGCGCTGCCGCTGATCAGCCGCGACCGGTACGGCTCGGAGGCGGTGCTCGCCGCGGCGACCACCGCCTACACCCTCGGCGCGCTGGCCGGTGCGCTGTTGCTCGCGCGGTGGACGCCCGCGGCGGCGGGCCGGACGGCACTGGCCGGCCTGGCCGCCTACGCCGCCGCCCCGCTGAGCCTGCTGCTGCCGGTGCACCCGGCGGTCGTCGTGGCGGCCTACGCGGTCGCGGGGGTGGGCATCGAACTGTTCAACGTCCCGTGGTTCACCGCGATCCAGCGCGAGGTCGACCCGTCCCGGCTGGCCCGAGTGTCCGCTTTGGACTTCCTGCTGTCCTACGGCCTGGCCCCGGCCGGACTGGCCCTGATCGCCCCCGCGATGGCGGAATTCGGCCCCGGACCGGTGCTCGGGGCGTGCGCGCTGGTGTGCCTGCTCGCGCCCGCGGCGGCCGCCCTGGTGCCCGGCACGCGACATTTCGCCCAGCCGCGTGACCGTCTCTGAACTGGTGCTCGCCGTGCGAGGGTGATTACCCTACGAGAAGAGAGCAGGCCAGACAGGGCTGACGGGGAGGAGAGTCATGACCCACCCGGCGCGCAACTCCACCGGTGCCGTGACCACGGCCGTCCGGCGCGGGGCCCGGGTCCCCGCGCAACGGGCCGCGCCGGGAGCCCTGCGCCTGCAGGTGTTCTGGCCCGTGCCCGGGATCGCCGTGCTGAAGGTCGCCGGCGACGTGGACGTGGCCACCGCCGCCCCGCTCAACCGCGCGCTCGACGAGCTGACCGCGCACCGGCCACGGGTCGCGGTGGTCGATCTCAGCGGGGTGGAGTTCCTCGGCTCCGCGGGCCTGGCCGCCCTCGCCCAGGCGAGTGAACATGCCGACGTCCGGGTGGTCGCCCCGACGCGGCAGACCGCGCGCCCGCTGTCGATCACCGGTCTGGACCAGCGCCTGCCGGTCTACGCCACCCGCGACGAGGCGCTCAGCTCCTGCTGAGCCCGGCGCCCAGTTCGCGCTCCGCCCACAGCACCCCGTCCGGCCCGGTGCCCCACCGGGTGCTGATCGTGTCCAGCACCCCGGTGCCGATGCCCGGCTCCGGCGGCGCGCCCACCCCGTCGACCTCCACCCGCAGCACGCCCGCGGTCCGGCTCAACCGGACCTCGAACGGCGGGAACGCCGTGACGCACGCCGACGCGGCCAGCTCGTCGACCAGCAGGACGACGTCGATCACGACCGGGTCCGGGCAGTCGGCGAGCATCGCGCGCACCCGCCGGCGCAACGGGGCCAGCCCCTCCGGGCCGTCGAGCCGCACCGCCGCCGTGGCGGGCGTCTGCTCCTCCAGTGAGTCGGTCAAGGACCCGGACACCTCCGCTGTCTGGTCAACGGCCGCCGTCGCTACCCACGTGCGGGTTCATCAAACCTTGGACCGAATGAAATCACGCGGAGGGGCCGCGCGCAGCACACGGATGGGCGCACTCGGCCACCCGGACGGCGGATACCCGCTCTACCGGTGGTGCCGATCAGGCCGGCGCGGGCGGCTCCGGGTCCGGCGGTCCGAGCGCGGCGTCGATGGCCTGTTCCAGGATCGTGTCCATGGTGCCCAGGTAGGTCGCGCCGACGTGGTTGTCGTCGAGGTAGACCAGCACGTTGCCGATCACCGGCGGGCAGACGGCCTCGTCGCAGTAGTAGTCGCTGAAGTCCAGGAACGACACGTTCGGGGGAACGTCGTCCAGGAAGAGCCAGGGCGGCTCGTCGGCGTAGAAGTCGGCGCGCGGCGGGTTGCACTCGGGGCGTCCGCGCCGCGCAGCTCCACGCACTCCGACGGCGCGTAGTCGTAGCGCGGGTTGTCCCGCACCGCGAGCACCGGGATGCCGGCCGCCTCGATCTTCCGCCACTGCGCGACGAACCCCGGCGGGGTCCGTTCGGTGAGCCCGGCCCGCACGTCACGGGTGGCGGTGGTGAACACCGCGTCCGGCCGCAGGTCGAGGATCTCGTCGGCGGCCGCGGCGTTCCAGTCGCGGCAGGCCTGGTCGTCCGGGTCGATCTCGGACTCGGTGGAGAACGGGCACCCGCCCCGGGACATCACCACCAGCTGCCAGTTGCGCCGCTGCGCCACCGGTTCCAGGGCCGCGATGAACTGGGTGGGGTGCGAGTCGCCGACGATGACCAGCGTCTTCTCCGGCGGGCCGTCCGGGGTGGTGGTGCACACCCGCAGCTCGCTGCCGCGCGGTGAGTCGGCGCAGTTGTCGATCCAGGCCCAGTCGCCGGGCAACGCCAGCAGCGACGGCACCGGCGCCACGTCGGCGGCGCCCTGGTAGACGAACCCGGGCGTGCGGGCCAGTGCGCCGGGGTGGTCGAGACCTCCGGCCGCGGGCGTGCCGGAGCGGGCCAGGCCCGCGACCTGCCAGGCGCCGGCGGCGGCGAGCACCGGGAGCATCGCCAGCACGGCGAACCGGTACGCGCCGCGCACGGCCAGCTGTGACCGGCGCACCGGCGTTTCGACCAGGTGGTGCGTGGCGACCGCCAGCGCGACCGAGAGGCCGACGACGAACGCGCCGCCGAGCAGGCCCACCTCGGTCCGTCCGCGGTACACCAGGTAGAGCACCAGCACCGGCCAGTGCCACAGGTAGAGCGGGAAGCTGAGCCGGCCGAGCCAGGTCAGCGGGCGGGCGGTGAGCAGCCGGTCGGCGCCGGCGGGGCTGCCGGTGGTACCGGCGAGCAGCACGAGCGCGGCGGAGGCGACCGGCCACAGGGCGGCGATGCCCGGGAAGACGGTGCCGACCTGCAGCACCAGCCCGCAGGCGACGAGCCCGGCGACGCCGAGCCAGCCGAGCGCGACGCGCAGTGCCGCGGGCAGGGTGATCGCGTCGATGACCAGCGCGAGCAGCCCGCCGAGCGCGAACTCCCAGATCCGGGTGAGGGCGGAGAAGTAGGCCAGCGGCTGGTTCTCCGCGGTCAGCCACACGGAGTAGGCCAGCGACGCGGTGGTCAGGACCAGCAGGGTGCCGGTCAGGGCGGGGCGCAGGCGGCCCCGCGCGGCGGCGGCGAGGCCGGCCACCAGCAGTGGCCAGAGCAGGTAGAACTGGCCCTGGATGGACAGCGACCAGAAGTGCTGCACCACGCTGGCGTCGCTGTGCTGGGCGAAGTAGTCGGCGGAGTTCGCGGCGAGCTGCCAGTTCTCCAGGTAGAGCGCGGCGGCGAAGATCTCGCGGATGGTGGCGAACCAGCGGGCCTGCGGCAGCACGAGCGCGGCGGCCGCGACGACCACGAGCAGCACGGTGAGCGCGGCCGGGAACAGCCGGGTGATCGTGCGGCGCCACAGCGCGCGGACGTCGATGCGGCCGCGCTGCCCGGCGCGGAAGAGCTGCCCGGTGATCAGGAAGCCGGTGAGGAAGAAGAACACGTCGACGCCGCCGGAGATCCGGCCCAGCCACACGTGGTAGACGACCACCAGGACGCAGGCGAGCGCGCGCAGGCCCTCGATCTCGGGGCGGTAGCGGGACCGGGTCGGCTGGTGGGGCGGGGTCATCGGCACCTTTCCTCGCTCGGCGTTCCCGGGGAGATCGAGATTACCCACGGCCGTGGCGCGGTCCGGCTAGGGTCGGTGGGGTGCGGACCGACGTGATCGAGGCGTTCCCGCGGGTGGCCGTGCCGCTGGACGGGCGGCGCGCGGCGGCGATCGCGATCGTGGTGTCCGGGGACGACCCCGTGATCTGGCTGACCCGGCGGGCGAGCGGGATGCGCGCCCACCCCGGGCAGTTCGCGCTGCCGGGCGGCCGGGTCGACCCGGGTGAGGACGCGATCGGGGCGGCGCTGCGCGAACTCGAGGAGGAGCTGGGGGTGGTCGCGGAGCGGGCGGACTGCGTCGGCCTGCTGGACGACTACCCGACGCGTTCGGGGTACGTGATCACGCCGGTGGTCGTGCGACTGCCCGGCCCGGCGCGGCTGCGCCCGAACCCGGAGGAAGTCGCGCACGTGCACGAGATCGGGGTGCGGGAGCTGGCGGTGGAGCCCCGGTTCCTCACGATCCCGGAGTCGGACCGGCCGGTGATCCAGCTGCCGCTGGTGGGACACCTGGTGCACGCCCCGACGGCCGCGGTGCTGTACCAGTTCCGGGAGGCCGCGCTGTACGGCCGCACCACGCGGGTCGCGCACTTCGAGCAGCCGGTGTTCGCGTGGCGGTGAGGCCGGGTGGTGCGGGAGCTGCCTCGGCCACGGTTGCGCCGGGCAGCTCCGCTCCCGGAAAGCCACGCCCCGCACCACAACCCCAGCCGGGCACCGCCCCCGCGGGCTCAGCCGCGCTGGGCGGGCTCCGTCGCCGTCGTGCCGGACAGGTCGGCGCCCGCTTCGCGGACCTGCCACTTCTCCAGTCCGCCGCCGAGGCGGTCGGCGTAGTGCTCCGCCGCCGCCTGGGTCGGGAACCGGATCTCCTGCGCGCGTGACACGTGTGTGATCTTGTAGGCCATCGCCACTCCCCTGCCGTTCTCTCGCGGCCCGTCACTCCCCGACCGGCCGCGTCGAACAGTAGAACACCTGTTCGACGACACGCAAGCCGACACGCCGGTCCCGGCGGCGGAATCTTCCCGACCGTCCACTGAGGACACCGGCTCAGCGGAATAGTGGCTGGCCAACGGCATCCCGGCCGATGATCTCCGCCAGCATCTCACCCGTGGGGGTCATCACCCGCGCGGTGAGCGCGTCCCGGAAGTGGCGCTCGATGCTCAGCTCCTTGCGCGCCGCCGCGAAGCCGCACAGCCGGAGGAGCCGGTCACCGACGTCGGTGGCCGTCTCCGCGGCGACCATCCGGGCCTGCACCGCGCGCACCAGCGCATCGGGCCGGCCCGTGGTGACCGCCGCGACGGTGTCACCGAGGAACACGCGCAGCAGGTCGGTCCGCGTGCGCAGCGCGGCGAGCTCCGGCCGCCCCGGAAGGTGCCCGGCCGCTTCGGCGAGCATCGCCTCGATCAGGCCCAGCGAGAAGGCGGTGCCGAGCACCAGGTAACCCGGCAGCACAGCCTCCAGGACCTCCCCCAGCGCCGAACCGGCCGGAACCTCGACGCGGTCCGCCGTGACCGACGTGGCCGCGCTGCCCCGCAGGCCGACCCCGTCGAACGGCGCGCCGACCAGCAGGCCCGGCACGTCGCGACCGACCAGCGCGACCCCGGTGCCACAGATCCACACGTAGCTGTCCGCCTCGCCCGCCGCGACCACCCAGCTCTTGGCCCCGTCCAGCTCGGTGTCCCGCAGGGTGCACCGGTCGCCCGGCTCGCCGAGCGCGAGCGTGGCCAGGTGCTCCCCGCGGGCGATCGCGCCGCGCACCGCGGGCGGGCCGTGCGCCTCCACCGCGGCCGTGGCCGCGTAGTGCGTGAGCAGGACCATCGCGGTCGAACCGCAGACCCCGGCGACGCGCTCCACCACGCGCGCGGTCTCCGCGAGGCCGGCGCCCCCGCCGCCCACCGCGGACGCGCTGGCCAGTCCCAGCAGCCCGACCTCGCCGAGCGCGCCGATCCCCGACCGCGGGAACCGCCCGGCGCGGTCGACCTGGTCGGCCTGCGGGGCGATCGTCGACTCGATCACCGAGTCGAGCAGAACGGTGTGGTCCAGCACCGGCCACCACCTGGCGTGCGGGGATGCGAACACAGCGTTACTACCCGGCCGCCTTCCCGGAAAACCACCGGATAGGGCCGCCGCCGCCCGGGTAGCCGGGAGGCATGGGAGTCGTGGTGGTGACGGGAGCCAGTGGCGGGGTCGGCCGGGCGACGGCACGGGCCTTCGCCGAACGAGGTGACGACGTCGCGCTGCTCGCCCGCGGCCAGGCGGGGTTGCGGGCCGCCGCGCGGGAGGTCGAGCGGGCCGGTGGACGGGCGCTGCCGATCCAGGTCGACGTCGCCGACTTCGCGGCCGTCGACCGTGCGGCGAGCCGGACCGAGGCGGAACTGGGGCCCGTCGACGTGTGGGTCAACGCGGCGTTCAGCGGGGTGTTCGCGCCGTTCACGCAGGTGGAGCCGGACGAGTTCCGGCGGGTCACGGAGGTGACCTACCTGGGGTTCGTGCACGGCACGCGGGCGGCGCTGGACCGGATGCGGCCGCGGGACCGGGGCGTGATCGTGCAGGCCGGATCGGCGCTGGCCTACCGCGGCATCCCGTTGCAGTCGGCCTACTGCGGGGCGAAGCACGCGATCCAGGGCTTCACCGAGTCGCTGCGGTGCGAGCTGCTGCACGAGCGGTCCGGGGTGCGGGTGACGATGGTGCAGCTGCCCGGGATGAACACGCCGCAGTTCGACTGGGTGCTGTCGCGGCTGCCGCGCCGGGCGCAGCCGGTCGCGCCGGTCTACCAGCCGGAGGTCGCGGCGCGGGCGATCGTGCACGCCGCCGAGCACCCCGGGCGGCGCGAGTACTGGGTCGGCGGCTCGACGGTGGCCACCCTGCTCGGCGACAAGTTCGCGCCCGGGCTGCTGGACCGCTACCTGGCCCGCACGGGCTACGGAGCGCAGCAGGCCGGGCAGCGGCGCGACCCCGCGCAGCCGGCGAACCTGTGGTCGCCCGCCGACGAGCGCCGCGACTTCGGCGCGCACGGCCGCTTCGACCGCCGCGCGGTGCGGCGGATGGTGCAGCCGTGGGCTTCGCGGCACCACGGCCTCCTCGGCGCGGCCGGACTGCTGCTCGCCACGCTGGGCGGCGTGATCGCTCGCGCGCGCCGCTGACCCCCGGGCGGCGCGCGGGGCACGGCTGACCGCGAGGCGGCGCGAGGCAGGTCGTGGCATGAGCATCGGCGCACCACGCCCTGCTCGGCGCCGCCGGGCTCCAGCGCGCCACGCTGGGGGGACCACTCTCGCCGGCGACCGCGGGCTACGCGCGGGGCACGGCTGACCGCCCTGCCACGTGGCGCTCGATGCAGCCGTGAGCATCGCGGCCTGGTCGGCGCGGCCGGGGCAGCTGCTCGCCCTAACCGCCCTCGATGGTCACCGGTGTCAGGTACCTGCGGAACCAGTCGCGGGCCAGGCGGGCCGCCTGGTCGAGCGTGCCGGGCTCCTCGAACAGGTGCGTCGCCCCGGGTACCACCGCCAGGTGCGCCTCGCCGGGGAGCCGGCTGTGCGCTCGCCGGTACAGCTCCAGCGCGGCGGCGTCGCGGGCGCCCGCGATGAGCATCGTCGGCGTGCGGACCCATCCCAGGCGCTTCGCGGCGAGATCGGGGCGTCCGCCGCGCGCCACGACCGCCGCCACCTCCACCCGGTAGTCCGTCGCGGCCAGCAGCGCCGCGGCGGCCCCGGTGCCCGTGCCGAAGTAGCCGACCGGCGGGCCGGTCCGCGCACGCACCCACCGCGTCACCTCCACCAGCCGGCTGGCCAGCAGCTCGACGGCGAACACCCGCGCCCGGTCGGTCTCCTCGCTCGGCGTCAGCAGGTCCACCAGCAGCGTCGCGATCCCCGCCCGGTGCAGCGGTTCCGCCGCCGACCGCGCCCGCGGGCTGTACCGGCCGCTGCCGCTGCCGTGCGCGAACACCACGATCCCCGCCGCGCACTCGGGCACCGTCAGCCGCCCGCCGAGCGGCACCGCCCCGGCGAACACGGTGACCTCCTCGTCGCCGGTCGCCGCGTCCGGATCGCCGGGCTCGCCCGCCAGCAGCCGCGCGACCTCCTCGTCCGGGGTCTGCGTGAAGTCCTCGTACCACTGCCCCACCGCGATGAACGCCGCCGGGCACTCCAGGCACACCACGTCGTCGGCGTCCGCCCGCAGCGCCGTCACCACCTGCCGCGCCCCGACCGGCACCGCGACCACCACCCGCCGCGCCCCCGCCGCCCGCGCGGCCGCCACCGCGACCCGCGCGCTCGCCCCGGTCGCCACCCCGTCGTCGACGACGATCGCCGTCCGTCCCGCCAGCGGCACCGGCGCCCGGCCGGACCGGAACCGGGCGGCGCGACGGTCCAGTTCGGACCGTTCCGCGGCCTCCACCGCGGCCAGCTCCGCCGCGCTGATCCCGAACCGCCGCACCAGATCCGGGTCCACCACCCGCAGCCCGCCCTCGCCGATCGCGCCCAGCGCGAGCTCCGGCTGGAACGGCAGGCCCAGCTTGCGCACCAGGACCACGTCCAGCGGCGCGCCGAGCGCGCGGGCCACCTCCGACGCGACCGGCACGCCCCCGCGCGGAAGCCCCAGCACCACCGCGTCGCTGCCTCGCCACCGGTCCAGTCGCGCCGCGAGGCGGCGACCGGCGTCCCTCCGGTCGGTGAACGGCATCGGAGTACCTCCTCCGCGAAGTTCTCCGGCGACCGTATCGGCGGCGAGGATCCGCGGCGAGAGTCCTAGGGCCCCACTGGGCCGGACGGCGGTACGGGACCCGCCGCGCACCTTCCGTGCTCAGCCGGTGAACTCGCGCCGGATCCCGCGCCACACCTCGTCGTAGCCGGGTTGCCGGTGCGCCGCCGACGCGGCGAAGTCCGTCGTCACCACGGGCCAGCGCGTTTCGAACATGAACGCGAGCGTGTCGTCGATCTTCTGCGGCACCAGTTCCTGCGTGCTGGCCGTGGCGTAGGTGGCGGCGTCCGGGCCGTGCGCCGACCACATGTTGTGCAGGCTCGCCCCGCCCGGCACGAACCCTTCGGCCTTGGCGTCGTAGACACCCTTGACCAGGCCCATGAACTCGCTCATCACGTTGCGGTGGTACCAGGGCGGGCGGAAGGTGTCCTCGCCGACGAGCCAGCGCGGCGCGAAGACCACGAAGTCCGCATTGGCCTGTCCGGAGAGTTCCGACGGCGAGGTCAGGACCGTGTAGATCGACGGGTCCGGGTGGTCGTAGCTGACCGTGCCCATCACGTTGAACCGCGCGGTGTCGTACTTGTAGGCGGCGTGGTTGCCGTGCCAGGCCACGACGTCCAGCGGCGAGTGGTCGTACTCGGCCGCCCACAGCCGCCCGCCGAACTTCTGCACCACCTCGACGGTCGCCTCCCGGTCCTCGAACGCCGCGACCGGGTACTGGAAGTCGCGCGGGTTGGCCAGGCCGTTGGCGCCGATGGGCCCGAGTTCGGGGAGGGTGAACGGCTGCCCGTAGTTCTCGCACACGTATCCGCGCGCGCGGTCGCCGAGCAGGTCGACGCGGAACCGCACACCGCGGCCGATCACCGCGATCTCCCCGGGTTCGACGCGCAGCCTGCCGTATTCGGTGTGGACCATCAGGCCGCCGAGTTCCGGCACCAGCAGCAGTTCCCCGTCCGCGTCGGCGAAGCAGCGGCCGGTCATCGAGCGGTCGGCGCGGTAGACGTGGATGCCGATGCCGGCGCGCTGCAGGACGTTGCCGGTCGCGCCGATGGTGTAGAGGCCGTCGACGAAGTCGGCCGGTTCGCCGGGGAAGGGCACCGGGTCCCAGCGCATCCGGTTCGGGTCCGGCAGGCCGTCGGTCACCGGGGCGCTGCGCAGCGTCGGATGCTCGATCGGGTGAAACGGCGGATGCGCGGCGGAGGGCCGGATGCGGTAGACCCAGCTGCGCCGGTTGTGGGCGCGCGGTTCGGTGAAGGCGGTGGCGCTGTGCTGCTCGGCGTAGAGCCCGAGCGGCGCGCGCTGCGGGGAGTTGCGGCCGACCGGCAGGGCGCCGGGGACCGCTTCGCTGTGGTGCTCGTTGCCGAAGCCCGTCAGGTACGCCAGTTCGGTGCCCGCCCGGACGCCCGGCTCGATCGTGCTCGTCATCGTGCACACCCCTCGTCGGCTGCTGAGCTGACTCCAGCGTGGTCGGGCGGCGCACGCGGGTCAACTTCGGCGGCACCCCAGGATCATGGCGCTCCGGCGGCGGGAGGGTTGCGGTGAGGACGACGAGCGGGAACGCGGCCGGCTACCCCGATGCGCTCGACGACCTGGTCCGGGCGCTCATCCGGCGCGATCGCGCGGCGGCGGACGCGCGGATGGCCGCCATCGCCGAGCGGCTCCGGCCGCCCGTCCACCGGCGGACACCCTCGGTCCGCGCCCGGGCCGGGATCTTCGAGCGCGACCGCTACCAGTGCCGCTACTGCGGCGTCCGGACCGTCCTCACGCCCGTCATGCGCCTGGTGTCGGCCGCGTACCCGCGGGAGTTCCCGTACCACCGGAACTGGAAGGCCGGCGAAGTGCACCCGGCCGTCGAGACGATCTCGGCCACCCACGACCACGTCGATCCGGTGACCCGGGGCGGCGACCCGCTCGATCCGGCCAACATCGTCACCGCCTGCTGGGTGTGCAACAGCGCGAAGGGGAACCTGCCTCTGGACGCGCTGGGGTGGACGCTGCGGGACCCGGCCGACGACGGCTGGCACGGTCTGGCCGACCGCTACGCCGACCTGTGGGACTCCCTCGGCCGGCCGCCCCTGGGCCCGGACGAGGCGCACTGGCTGTCGGTCACCCGGCGGCTCTACCCGCGCCCGTCCTGAGCGGTGCGGCGGAATCCGCTCCGCGATCATCGCGCGGGGGCCGCGGTTACAGTGGTGGTGTGGACACCGTGGTGGCCGCCGGGGGCGGCAAGCTTCGCGGATTCGTCACGGCCGACGGCCTGGCCGAGTTCCGCGGCATCCCGTTCGCCCGCGCGCCCCGGTTCGCCCCGCCCGAGCCCGCCGAGCCGTGGACCGGGGTGCGCGACGCCGGCCGCCACGGCCCGGTCAGCCCCCAGCCGCCGGTGCGGCCGGACGGGGTCATGGGCGTCCCGGCGGACGTGCCGGGCCAGGACGAGGACTGCCTCAATCTCACCGTGATCACGCCCGCCGCCGACGATCGCAAGCGGCCGGTCATGGTGTGGCTGCACGGCGGCGCGTACGTCACCGGGGCGAACTCGTTCGGGTTCTACGGTGGACACCGGCTGGTGACCGAGGGCGACGTGGTGTTCGTGGCGCCCAACTACCGGCTCGGCGCGCTCGGCTACCTGCGCCTGCCCGGGGTCTCGCCGGGCAACCTCGGCCTGCTGGACCAGCTCGCCGCGCTGCGGTGGGTCCGGGAGAACGCGGCGGCCTTCGGCGGCAACCCGGACGACGTCACCGTGTTCGGGCAGTCGGCGGGGGCGCATTCGATCGCGTGCCTGATGGCGCTGCCGGAGGCGCGGGGCCTGTTCCGGCGGGCGATCCTGCAGAGCGCGCCGCTGGGCCTACGGCTCGCCGGCCCCCGCAGCGCCGCGCGCACGGCGCGGTTGTTCACCACCGCGCTGCGCGGGGATCCGCGGACGGCCCCGGTCGCGGAGATCCTGCGCGCCCAGAACGACACGATCGTCAAGGCCGCCGGGCCGGGCGGGCTGTACTCGGTGCCGCCGTTCTGCCCGGTCGCCGACGCGCCGCCGCTGCCGAGCGTGACGCACTGGCTGTCGCAGCGGGCGCGGTTCGCCCCGGACGTGGACGTGCTGATCGGCACCACGGCGGCCGAGATGAACTCGTTCCTCACCGGCAAGCCGGGATTCGCCCACCTGGAACGGTTCCCGGTCACCGCGCGCGGGGTGGCGGCGGTGAAGGCCGGCATCACGCGGTGGATGTTCGGGGCCCCCTCGCGGGCCTTCGCCGACCAGCTCGCCGCGCGGGGCGGGCGGGTCTACAGCTACGTGTTCGACTGGGGCGCGCCGGATTCGCCGTACGGCGCCGGGCACTGCGTGGACCTGCCGTTCCTGCTCGGCGACGAGACGGCGTGGCGGGCGGCGCCGATGCTGGCCGGCGCCGAGTGGACGACACTGACCGAACTGGGCCGCGAGCTACGCGCGGCATGGCTGTCCTTCACCCGCACCGGCACCCCGTCGCCGGGATGGCCGCGGCACACGCCGAAGCGCGCCCCGCACCGCCTCCCCTGACTGCGCGAGTCCCACGCTCCCGCCCGCGAGTCCCACGTACACGCCCGCGAGTTCCGCGTTCGCGCCCGCGAGTTCCACGTTCGCGCCCGCGAGTTCCGCACTGCGCCTCGCCAACGGCGGCCTGCTGGCCGCGCCCGGGCGGGCAACTCGCGCGCCTGAGCGTGGGACTCGCGCGCCCGAGCGTGGGACTCGCGGGCCGGGCTCAGTCGCGGCGGTCCTGTTCGGCCAGGAAGCGTTCGAACTCCGCGCCGAGCTCCTCGGCGGTCGGCATCGCGCTCTCGTCGGCCAGCAGGGTCTTCTTCCCGTCCATCGCCTCGACGAACAGGTCGTACTGCCGCTCCAGCGCGTGCACGACGTCGGCCACCTCGTCGGATTCGGCCACCTGCCGGGCGATCTCGGCGTCCGTGCGGCGGGAGGCCGCCCGCAGCGCCTCGTCCGGCAGGGACAGGCCCGCCAGCCGCGTGATCGAGCCCAGCACGGTCAGCGCCGCCGCCGGGTAGCGGGACTGCGCCAGGTAGTGCGGCACGTGCGCGGCGAACCCGACGGCGTCGTGCCCGGCCTCGCCGAGCCGGAACTCGGTCAGGTTCAGCGCGCTGCCCGGCACCTCCAGCCGGTTGAGCACCGGCTCGTAGTCACCGATCAGCTCGCGCCGGGTCGCGTGCGCGGTCACGCCGAGCGGGCGCGTGTGCGGCGCGCCCATCGGGATCCCGTGGAACGACACGGTCATCCGCACGTCCCACCGCTCCACCAGCGTCCGCACCGCGGCGGCGTAGCGCTCCCACATCGCGTCCGGCTCCGGGCCGCTCAGCAACAGGAACGGCGTGCCGACCTCGTCGTGGAACAGCCGCACCGCCAGCTCTGGTGTGTCGTAGCTCTCCCAGTGGTCGGTGTCGAACGTCATCACCGGCCGCCGCGCGCGGTAGTCGATCAGCCGGTCCACGTCGAACCGGGCCACCACCCGGTTGTCCCAGTTCGCCTTGAGGTGCTCGCTGACCAGCGCCCCCGCCTGGCCGGCATCCATGAAGCCGTCGAGCTGGTGCAACAGCACCGCCCCGCTCAACTCCGGGAGCTCCGAGTCCACCTCGTAGAGATCCGTCGGATCGAACACCACAGCCTCCTGCCTGTTCCGGGCACCTCTCCTCGACACTCAACGTAGCGAGGGCCGAGATCCATCCCATCGAAGGGTTTCGTTCCACCGGGTTACTGCGCCACTCGGGCGAAACCGGTTAAGAACGGTGTTCAGGGATGCTAGGTTGGATCTCTCCGTCACGGCCGGTACACCGAGCGTGATCAACGTGCCGCTGGACCACGAGGGACCGCCCATGACCGCCGACCTGGCCGAGCACGCGCACCACCTGCTGCGCGCCATGGTCACCGATCCGTACGGGGACTTCTCCCCGTCGGTGTACGAAACCGCCCGTCTCGTCACGCTCCTGCCCGGACTGCCCGGGCACGCCGGCCGCGTCGCGTTCCTGCTCGACCGGCAGGCCGCCGACGGCGGCTGGGGCGGGCCGGAGGGCTACGGTCTGCTCCCGACGCTGAGCGCCACCGAGGGCCTGCTGACCGAGTTCCGCCGCACCGGCGCCCCGGCGATCGCGGCCGCCGCGGAGCACGGGCTGCGGGCGCTGTCCACGCGGTGGGGCCCGGACCTGCGGGTCCGCCTCCCGGACACGGTCGCGGTCGAGATCCTGGTGCCGTCGCTGGTGTCCGCGCTCAACGCGCACCTGGACGCGCTGGCGGCCGACGGCGTCGTGCTCACCGGCGGCCGCCGCCTGCCGCACCCCGAGGGCACGCACCCGGCCCTGCTGCACGAATTGCGCCGGCTGGCCGAGGACGGGCGGGCGCTGCCGGACAAGATCCTGCACTCGCTGGAGGCGCTGGGGCCGGCCGCGCGCAACGTCGGCTCCGCCCCCGGCGAGAACGGGCTGGGCTGCTCCCCCGCCGCCACCGCGGCCTGGCTCGGCGGCGAGGGCGGCGCCCACCCCGGCCTGCGGTACCTGGAGAACGTCCAGGCGCGCCACGGCGGAGCGGTGCCGGTCGCCGCGCCGCTGACGGTGTTCGAACGCTCCTGGGTGCTGTCCACGTTCGCCGACGCGGGCCTGGCGGTGACCGTCCCGGACGAGGTGCTCGACGACCTGGCCGCGGAGATCGGCCCGCACGGCCTCGCGGGCGGGCGGGCCTGCCGCCGGACGCTGACGACACCTCCACCGCCCTGTACGCGCTGGCGGCGCAGGGCCGGCCGCATCCGCTGGACTGCCTGCGGGAGTACCACGTGGACGGTCACTTCTGCACCTACCCGGACGAGCGCACGCCGTCGGTGACCACGAACGCCCACGTGCTGCAGGCGCTCTGCGCGCACGGACCGTCCGAAGTGGCCGGACGGGTCGCCGCGTGGATCGGGGACCAGCAGCACCCGGACGGCAGCTGGACCGACAAGTGGCACGCCTCCCCGTACTACGCGACCGCGCGGTGCTTCCTCGCGCTGGCGGGCAGCGGGCGCGGCGCGACGGCCCGCGCCCGGGCGCTGCGGTGGATCGCGGCGACGCAGCGGCCGGACGGCTCGTGGGGCCGCTGGCAGGGCACGTTCGAGGAAACCGCCTACGCCGTCCAGGTCCTGGCCCGCGCCGGGGAGCCGTGGGCGGACGAGGCCGCCGCGCGCGGCTGCGTGTTCCTGCTGTCCTGGCCGGACACCGCGCATCCCCCGCTGTGGCACGACAAGGACCTGTACACCCCGGGCCGGATCGTGCGCGCGGAGGGGATCGCCGCGCTGCACCTGGCCCGCCGCCGGCCGCGGGTCGCGGCGCTGCTGGCGCGGCTCGAGCCGGCACCGGCCGAGCGGACGGCGTGAATGAACCGGGTGGAACTCGCGCTCGCCGCCGCACCGCTGCGGTTCCTCGACGCGCACGCCGACGACCCGGCCGCGATGCTGGACGTGCGCACCGGCCCGGCGCCGAAGATCCTGGTGTGGCACCACGAAGCGCTCACGGCGCTGTTCCGGCAGGACCCGCGCCTGCGGCACCCGGGCAGCCGCTCGCTCGCCCCGCTGCTGGGGCCGAAGTCGATGCTGTGGGCCGACGGCGCGCGCCACGCGGCGTACCGCAAGCTGCTCGGCGCACCGCTGCGCGGACGGCGGTTGCGGGCCTACCACGGCCTCATCGCGCAGGCGGCCGCGGCGGCGATCGACGCGCTCGGCGCGGGCACGGTGTTCGGCCTGGCGGCGTGGACGCGGCGGCTCGCGCTGGACATCGTCGCGCGGATCATCCTGGGTGAGGCGGATCCGGCGCTGCTGCGCGATGTCACGGCGTGGCTGGACCACGCGCTGGGGTCGCGCCGCCGCGCACTGGCCCACCGGTTCCTGCGCGGCGGCCTGCCCGCATCGGGCGCGGAGCTGGACGCGCGGCTGGTCGCCGCCGCGAAGGCGGATCCGCGGAACCTGGTGTCGCCGCTGCTGACCGGGCACGGCGGGCTCGGCGCGGTGCCGGACGACGAGCTGCGCGACCAGGTGGTGTCGCTGCTGTTCGCCGGGCACGAGACGACCGCGTCGGCGACCGCGTGGACGCTGTACTGGCTCACGCGCCGGGCCGACCTGCGCGAGGCCGTGCTGTCCGAACTGGCCGCCACCACCGGCGACGGTTCCGATCCGGCGGAGGTCCCGGTGCTGCAGGCGGTGATCTCCGAGGTGCTGCGGCTGCACCCGCCGGTCGAGGTCGCCGGGAACCGGGCGCTGCCGGAGACGGCAGAGCTGCTCGGCCGGACACTGCCCGCCGGGACCGTGCTCACCCCCGCGATCTACCTGGCGCACCACCGGTCCGAGTACTTCCCGTCCCCGCACACCTTCGACCCCGGCCGGTTCCTGGGCCGCCGCGGCGTGCCCGAGGGCTACCTTCCCTTCGGCGGCGGCACCCGGTTCTGCCTGGGCAGCCAGCTCGGGCAGCTGGAGATCCGGATGATCACCACCGCCCTGCTGCGCCGCCGCGCGCTGCGGTGCGTCAACCCGCGGGCCGGGGTGGCGAAGCTCCGCGGGCACGCGATGGCGCCGTCGGCCCGGCTGCGCGTGGAAGTGGTGGCGTGCCGGGACTGACGTGGTGGCGCGACGTGGTTCTCGTGCACCGCCTGCACTTCCCGCTGCCGCTGAGCTATCTGGCCTACGCCTGCTGGGGTGCGGCGTTCGCGGATCCGCGGCACCTGCTCGGCGGACCGGTGCTGCTCACCGTGGCGGCCACCCTGC
Source organism: Amycolatopsis thermalba (assembly GCF_023376025.1). Lineage (NCBI taxonomy): Bacteria > Bacillati > Actinomycetota > Actinomycetes > Pseudonocardiales > Pseudonocardiaceae > Amycolatopsis > Amycolatopsis thermalba. The sequence goes on along the minus strand of NZ_CP091196.1, from coordinate 3,617,850 downwards.
TGGTGCTGCTGGCCGCGCTGGCGCTGAACACCGCGGCCGATCTGCGCACCGACGAGCAGGACCGGGACAAGACGGCCCTGGCGGGCGCGGCGCGGCGGATCGGCAGCGGGCGGATCTTCGCCTGGGCGGCGGCCGAAGCAGCGGCAGCGCTCGCGCTGGGCGCGGCGGTGGCGGTGTGGCTGGGCCGGTGGGCGGCGCTGCTGGTGATCACGGTGGCGCTGGCCGCGCACCTGGCGTACAACCTGGAGCCGGTGCGGCTGAAGCGACGCGGGTTCGCCGGTCCCGCGGTGTTCGGGGCCGGGTTCCTCGCGGTGCCGGGGCTGGCGTCGTACTTCGCGGTGCGGCCGGCGCTGGAGCGGTCGATGGTGCCGGTGCTGGCGGGGCTGTGCGTGCTCGCGTTCGGCCGCACGGCGTGGTTTTCCGCGCCGGACCACGCCGCCGACGCGCGGACGGGGGTGCGCACCCCGGGCGCGCGGTACGGTCCGCGCCGGACGCTGGTGATCTCGTGCGGGGTCGTGGCGGCCGGGCTGGCGCTGCTGGGCTGCGGGCTGTGGTGGCGGTACGGCCCGGGCTGGGCGGTTGCCGGGGTGGTCGCCGAAGGCGCTTTCCTCGCCGGGATGATCGCGCTGGCCGGGCCGCGCGGTTCCCTGTCCCGCATGCGCCGGCTCGCCACGCCGATCGTGCTGGCCGGCGACCTCACGCTGGTGGCGATCCCCCTCCTGGCGTGACCACCGCGGCCAGCGCGGCGATGTCGTCCGGGCGCACCCGGCAGCACCCGCCCACGTACTCGACGCCGGCGGCGAGCCAGTCGCGCACCGCCTCCGGCGAGAACCGTGCCTGCCCGGTCCAGCGGCGCGCCCGCGCGTCCCAGGTCTCCCCGCTGTTGGGGTAGGCGATCACCGGTTTCCCGCTCGCCTCCCGCGCGATCCGCGCCGCCACCGCGACATCCCGCGGATCGCAGCAGTTCACGCCCACGGCCACGATCTGGTCGTTGCCGCGAGCGACCGAAAACGCCTCGGTCAGGGGCTGCCCGGCGCGCGTGCTCCCGCCCTCGATCGTGTAGGACAGCCACGCCGGGACGCCGAGCCCCTCGATGGCGAGCAGCATCGCTTCGGCTTCGTCCACATCGGGCACCGTCTCGCAGGCCAGCAGGTCCGGCCCGGCCGCGGCGAGGATTTCCGCGCGGGGGCGGTGGAACGCGGTCAGCTCCGCCACGGTCAGCCCGTAGCGGCCGCGGTACTCCGACCCGTCGGCGAGCGTGGCGCCGTACGGCCCGATCGAGGCGGCGACCAGCTCGTCGCCGGTCACCCGTGCCTCGCGGGCGAGTTCGACGCTCAGCTCCAGCAACCGGACCGCCTCGCCGGAGTCCAGGCCCAGCTCCGCGAACCCGCCGAGGCTCGCCTGGTAGCTCGCGGTGGTCGCGATCCGCGCCCCGGCGCGGAAGAACGCGCGGTGCGCGGCGACGATCGCGGCCGGGTCGTCGGCGAGCAGCCGGGCCGACCACAGCTCGCCGGACAGGTCGTGCCCGCGCGCCTCCAGTTCGGTGGCCAGCCCACCGTCCAGCACGACGGTCACGGGCCGGTGCGCAGGAAGGTCAGCTCGCGCCACCACACGTCGGCGAGCACGTCCAGCACCAGCGCGCGGTCGTGACCGACGCCGCGGATCAGCCAGTGGTAGCACGCCTGTTCCAGCTGCAGCACGAGCAACAGCGCGCGGGTCAGCCCGGCCTGCTCGTGCTCGCCGGTCCACTGTGTCAGGTACGGCGCCAGCTCCCGCGCCGCGTCCACGCCCCACTGGTAGTGCCGTGCCGCGACGCGCGGGTCGTCGGCGACCGCCTGCGTCAGCACGTCGATCTCCACGGCGTAGCGTGCCCAGAACGCGAGCACGTGCTCGTCCAGCCAGTCGCGCACGCGGTCGCGGGTCAGCTCCGGGAAGCGCGCGAGCATCCGGTAGAGCGCGGCCGTGTCCGGCAGGATCCGCTCGAACAGCGCCGCCGCGATGTCGGCCTTGTCGCGGAAGTGCGCGTAGAAGGTGGCCCGGCTGCCGTTGGCGGCCGCCACGATGTCGGCGACCGTGGCGGCGTGGTAGCCGAGACGGGCGAAGACCTCGCGGGCGCACTCGAGGTAACGGTCGTGCGCCTCCCGCCACTGCTGCTCGCGGAACGTGTTCCGGGCAGGCGTGGAAATGCCGGTCATCACCCCATCGTAGTGCGCCGTCCGGGGGACGACACCTCCGCGCGGGCGGTTTCCCCTGCCGCAGCGCGGGATCCGCGCCGGGGCGGGCGCGGAGATCCCGCGGGCACGAGGAGCGCGCCCGCCCCGGCACGGGAGGGAGGGTGGAGCGGCACCCGGCGCCGGGGATCGGCCCGGGACAAAGGAGTCAACCCGGCGACGAGTGCCTTGCTCTAGCCTGAACGAGCGAACTCGTGACGGAAACGAACCACCGTTGCACTTTCGGTGTACTTACCGCCCCCCGATGTGGTTACCCTGATCGTGTGGCCGCCGGGACGAACCCTCCGGGAGCCGCGACCGCCCAGCAGTGGACGGGGCGGGAGGCGCGGCTGCTGCGGCACGCCCTCCGCCTGTCGGTGCGGGGGTTCGCGGCCTACCTCGGCGTCGCGGCGCGCACCGTCGCCAAATGGGAGAGCGGCGGCACCTCGACGGTGCCGCGGCCGGACACGCAGGCCATCCTCGACACCGCTCTGGCCAGGGCCGACGCCGGCGCCCGCACCCGGTTCGAGGTGCTGGTGACCCAGGCGCGCGAAGCCGGCCGCGCGCCGGAACCGGTCCCCCGCTACGACTACGAGGCCTGGACCGACGACCTGGACCGCACGGTGGCGTGCCTGGGGCGCCAGGAGTTCCGGCTCGCGCGCACGCTGCTGGACCGCTGGCTGGCCCGGTTCGAGCCGAACAGCTCCGACCGGCAGGGCATGTACCTCTACGGCCGGTCGCTGCGGCTGCTCGGCGAGGTGCGGCAGGACCAGGGCGCGCTGCGCGGCCCGCTGTCCGCCGAGCACGTCTACCGGCAGGCGCTGCGCGTGTTCACCGAGCTGGAGTCCCCGCGCCGCGTGGCCCAGCTGGAACTGCAGCTGGTCGTCATCGACGAGATGTCCGGGCAGCTGGATTCGGCCGCCGCGCGCTACGAAAGCCTGACCGCCGACGAGCGGCTGTCCGCGCACGACCGCACGCGCGCCCGGCTGTGGGTGGGCACGGCGCTGAGCAAGCGCGGGCTGCACGAGACGGCGACGCACCACATCGTGCCGGCCATCCGCGAGTTCGAGGCGCTGGAAGAGCCCGCGGACTGGTCGATCGCGCACCAGAAGCTGGCGCTGGCCCACCGCGGCGCGGGCGATCTCACCGCGGCCGGCCGGGCCATCGACGTGGCCCTGACCAACCGGGTCGACGACACCCCGCTGCAGCAGGTGCGGCTGGACACCGCGCACGCGCACATCCTGCTCTCCGACACCGCCACCGCGGATTCCGGGCTCGCCATTCTGGACCGGACCGCGCGCATTTCCACCCGCTACGGGCTCATGCACCAATTGCGCAGCATCGACGGCATTCGCCGCCGTTTCGAGTCCCGGTGAGAAACCCATGCGCAAAGTACTACTCGACACGGTGTGGGCCGACGCCGAACTCGTCTGGGAGTTCCACCGGCTGCGCCACCGCCCGAAACCGTGCTCGGCCGCGGTGGCGCTGGGCTGCAACGACCTCGGCGTCGCCGCGCACGCGGCCGAACTCTACCACCGCGGGCTGTTCCCGGTCGTGGTGTTCAGCGGCGGCAACAGCCGCGAGACCGCGCGTGCCTTCCCGCGCGGCGAGGGCGTGCACTACCGGGAGCGGGCGCTGGAACTCGGGGTGCCCGACGACGCCATCCTCGTCGAGCCGCACGCGACCAACACCGGGGAGAACATCGCGCTGTCGCGGCGGGTTCTCGCCGCCGCGGGCATCGAGGTCTCGTCGTTGATGCTGGTCTCCATGCCCTACATGGAGCGGCGGGCGTTCGCGACGACGCGCAAGGTGTGGCCGGAGGTCGAGCCGGTGTGCGCCTCGGCCCCGGTGTCGCTGACCGAGTACGCGCTGCGGACGCAGCACGGCACCGAACTGATCGACATGATCGTGGGCGATTTCCAGCGCCTCATCGAGTATCCCCGAAAGGGTTTCGCCATTCCGCAGAAAATTCCCCCGATCGTGTATTCGGCCTATCGCCGACTGGTGGCCGCCGGATTCCGCAGCCGCATGCTGTGATTCCATACGGCCCGTGTCCGAGACGCTTTCCTGCGCCGTCCATCAACCGAATCTCTTCCCCCGACTGTCCACACTGGGCAAACTGCTCCGCGCCGACGTGTGGGTCGTGCTCGACGACGTGCAGTTCAACGCCCGCGACTACCAGCACCGCGCCCGGCTCGCCGCGGCCGCCGACCCGGAGGCCCAGCGCTGGCTGACCGTGCCGGTGCACCGCCCGCGCGGCCGGGACAGCCGGATCGGCGAACTGCTCCTGGCCGATCCGGCCGGCACCCACCGCACGGTGTCCCGCCTGGTGCGGCAGTACTACGGCCGCTGCCCGCACTGGCGCGAGACCGGCGAGCTGGTCGAGGAGGTGCTCGCCGCGCTGGCGCTGAACGAGCGGCCGGCGGTCGTGGCCGAGGTGTCGGTGCGCGCGATGCTGCACCGGCTCGGCTGGCGCGGCGCGGTGGTGCGCAGCAGCGACCTGCCCTCGCGGGAGGGCCGGTCGCAGCGGCTGGCCGACCTCGCCGCCGCGGTCGGCGCCGGCACCTACCTGTGCGGGCCGGGCGGGGCGAAGTACCTGTCGGAGCGCCCGTTCCTGGAGCGCGGGCTCCACGTGCGCTACCCCCCGCCACCCCCGCTGAGCCGGGAACGCGGGATGCGCACGGCCAGCGCGCTGTGGGCGTTCGCGCAGCGCGGCGCGGCCGGTGTCCGCGACGCGCTCGCCGTGGACTGCGTGCCGGCGCGCTGACCCAAGACCCCTTGTCCACAAGGTAAAGACCATTCCGGCAACCGGGTCTTCACGGCGGCCCGCTTACCCTCGGCTCCCGTGCGTCCGTCTCGTGGTGTGCCCCGGTTCCTCGCCTTCTGCGCGGTCGCGGGGGTGCTCGCCGCCGGGGTCGCCGCGCCCGTCGTGCTGGGCGCGGGTGTGCTGTCGAACCAGGTCGCCGACGCCGTGGACGGGATCTCCGCCACGCTCGCCGGCAGCGAGCAGCCGCTGGTGACCACCGTGACCGACCGGGACGGCACCCCGATCGCGACGTTGTTCGACCAGTACCGCCTCCCGGTCACCGCCGGGCAGATCTCCCCGGCGATGAAGGCCGCGATCGTGTCGATCGAGGACCGGCGCTTCTACGACGAGGGCGGCGTCGACGTGAAGGGCATGGTGCGCGCCGCGCTGCACGACTCCTCCGGCGGCAGCACGCAGGGCGGGTCGACGATCACCCAGCAGTACGTCAAGAACTACCTCGTCAACGTCGTCGACCGGAACGACCGGGCGGCGCAGCTGGCCGACCAGGCCGACACCATCGCCCGCAAGCTGCGCGAGGCCAAGATCGCCGTCCAGCTCGGACAGACCGTGTCCAAGGAGGACATCCTCACCGGATACCTCGACGTGGTCGAGTTCACCGGCAACATCTACGGCGTCGGCGCCGCAGCGCACGCGTACTTCGGCACCACGCCGGACAGGCTGACGGTGCCGCAGGCCGCGCTGCTGGCCGGGATGGTGAACAACCCCAGCCTCTTCAACCCCTACACCCACCCGGACCAGGCCCGGCAGCGGCGGAACCTGGTGATCGACGCGATGGTCGGCACGAAAGCCCTCACCGCGGCCGACGGCGCCACCGCGAAGGCCGCGCCGCTCGGCGTCCGGCCCGGCGGCCCGGACGTCCCGTCCAGCACGTGCCTGGGCGCCGCGCCGGACGCCGGTTTCTTCTGCCAGTACGCGGAGAGCTACCTGATCCGGTCCGGGTTCATCGCCGACCAGCTGGAGACCGGCGGGTACGTCATCCGCACCACGCTGGACCCGCGGGTGAGCCGGATCGCGAAGGACGCCGTGGACGCGAACGTGCCGGTCACGCAGGACGGCGTCGCGAACACCTTCGCGGTGATCCGGCCGGGCCAGACCACCCACGAGGTGCTCGCGATGGTCGCCAACCGGAACTACGGCACGGACCCGGCGCGGGGCGAGACGGCGACCAACATCGTCGCGGGCGCGGGCAACGTGTTCGGCGCCGGATCGTCCTTCAAGATCTTCACCGCGGCCGCCGCGCTGGAGAGCGGCAAGGCGGGCCTGGACACGCCACTGCCCAACCAGGCCGGCCAGTGCTTCACCCAGCCCGGAGCGAACGAGTACACGCAGCCGTACTGCGTGCAGAACGACGGCGTGCACTACCCGGACCCGATCTCGCTGCGGGACGGTCTGGCCACCTCGCCGAACGTCGCGTTCGTCAACCTGGAGCAGCAGGTCGGCATGCCCGCGGTGCTGGACGTGGCGCGGCGGCTGGGCCTGCGGAACACGCTGACCACGAACGACGCGGGCGCGAAACCCGACCCGTCGTCGCCGGACCCGCAGTACAGCCAGCCGCAGTCGCAGTACTTCCAGGACAAGCTGTCGTTCACGCTCGGCAACAGCCCGGTGAGCCCGCTGGAGGTGGCGAACGTGCCGGCGACGCTGATGAGCGGTGGCACCTGGTGCCCGCCGGACCCGATCCTGTCGGTCACCGACCGGTACGGGCACGACGTCCCGGTGCGGCGGCAGGCGTGCGAGCAGGCGGTGCCGCCGGGGCTGGCGGACTCGCTGCTGAACGGCCTGAGCCAGGACACGGTGTCGGGCACGTCGGCGGCGGCGGCCGCCGCGGCGGGCTGGCACCACGCGGACTTCGGCAAGACCGGCACGACGCAGCGGAGCGAGTCGGTGGCCTTCGTCGGCGGCGTCGACGACTACGCCGTGTCGTCCATGGTCTTCGCCGACGGGCCGCACCCGGCCGAAATCTGCCCCGGCCCGCCGGTGCACCTGGGCTCGTGCGGGCACGGCGCGTTCGGCGGCACGGTGGCCGCGCCGCCGTACTTCCACGCGATGAACGAGATCCTCGGCAACCGCCCGGACACCCCGATCCCCGCGGCCGATCCGGCGTACCTGCGGGCCCGCGCGTAGCCGGCGCAGCGGGAGGCCGGGTCGCCCGGCCTCCCGCTTGATCACCTGGCCGGTGGGCGTGGTCGTGGCTCAGCAACGCCCGTAGCTGTCCGCCCGATCGTTGGTTCCCTCCGGCATCGTCCGGCGGGACTTGCCCGGGGAGAGGGTGTCGAGGAGTTCCTTGTTGCCGTTGTCGTACAGGCAGTACTGGTACGGGGTCTTGTTGGCCCAGCTGCTGACCCGGTCGTGGTCGCCGGGGTTCAGCGAGCGGAAGGAGACCGCCGGGTAGGCCGTCGGGGCGTAGGCGAAGTTGCCTTCCGTCCACATGCAGACCCGCCCGTTCGGGCAGTCGCTCAACGAGTAGACGTGGATCGGGGACGCCTGCGCGGCCGGTACCGCCAGGGCGGTGAAGGCGGCGGCGACGGACAAGGCGATCGAGAGCTGGGCAAGAGGTCGGTGCACGACGGATCCTCCGGTTTCGGTCGATGGCAGTACCCGCGATGCGCCGCTGTCTCCCCGGACATCCCCAGTCGAACCACGATGACTACGCCTCGCGCGGCTGCCCCTGTTCCTGACACCGGTCAGTCTCGGGAAGCGCCGGGGTCAGCGGCCGGGGCATGTCCGTGATCCTGCGAATCCTGTCCCCGGTCATCCCGTAGTGGCTCAGGAACGCCTGGCGGAGCGTCTCCGCGGACCGGAACCCGCACCGCCGTGCGATCGCGGCGAGCGACAGGTCGCTGCCGCGCGCCAGGTGGGCGGCGGCTTCGGTGCGCACCCGGCGAACCGCGCGAGCCGGCGTGACTCCCAGCTGGCTCGTGAAGAGACGGGTGAGGTGCCGGGTGCTGATCCCGGCGCGGGCCGCCAGCGCCGGTGGGCTGAGATCCGCCGGAAGGTGAGCGGCGACGTACCCCAGCAGGTCCCGGACGATCCGGCCGCCGGGCGGCGGGGCCAGGAACGTGCTGATCTGCGCCTGATCGGCCGGCCGGTGCAGGTAGGCGACCAGTTCCCGGGCGACCTCACGGGCCAGGGTCGGTCCGTGATCGTCCTCGATCAACGCCAGGGTGAGGTCCAGAGCGCTGGTGATCCCGGCGGAGGTGTAGACGTTGCCGTCGCGGACGTACAGCGGCGCCACGTCGACGGTGACGGCCGGGAACGCCGAGGCCATCAGATCTCCGTATTCCCAGTGCGTGGTGGCGCGGCGGCCGTCGAGCAAGCCCGCGGCCGCCAGCACGAAGGCGCCCGTGCAGACCGACGCGATCCGCCTGCAGCGCGGCGCCAGACGGCGCACCTGCGTCAGCAACCCATCGTCGGCCATGGCGGTTTCCGTCCCCGGTCCCCCGACGACCAGCATCGTGTCGAGCCGCCCGGTGACCGCCGCCAGCCGCCGGGCCCCGGTCAGGCCGATTCCGGAGGAACTGCGAACTTGCCGCCCGCGCGTCGTGGCGAGCTCGATCGCATACGGTGGCGCCGCGCCGCGGTTGTTCGCGATCTCGAACGCCGCGCTGGGGCAGGCGAGGTCGAGAATCTGCGCATCGTCGTAGGCGACCAGAAGCACGCGCCGGACCGCGCTGTCCTCGGCTGGCACGTCACACCCCCTTCGCGTCGTGGCGGACAGCCTGGGGTCAACCTAGCCACGCACCGGGGCCGTGTCGTAACCTCCGGTGAGTGGGCTTCGAGGAAGAGCCCCCGGAACCCGCCGGGCTCGGGCCGGGTGAGCTGGTCGCCGGGCAGTACGAGGTCGACCGGTGCTTCGCCCGCGGCGCGTTCGGCTACGTCTACCTCGCCCGCGACCGGAACCTGCAGGGCAAGCAGGTGGTGCTCAAGGGCCTGACCCGCCCGCACGACACGGCCGCGATCAAGCTGGCCGTGCACGAGAGCCGCGTGCTCACCGCGCTCGAACACCCCAACATCGTCCGCATCGTCAACGTCGTCACCCACCGCGGCCTGCGGTACCTGGTGATGGACCACGTCGACGGGCCGTCGCTGCGGAGTGTGCGTGACGCGGGCGGGATGACGATCGCCGACGCGCTCGCGTGCGCCGTCGACGTGCTGGGCGCGCTGGCCTACCTGCACGGCAAGGGCCTGCTGTACTGCGACATGAAGCCGGACAACGTGATCCGCACGCGCCGCTCGGCCAAGCTGATCGACTTCGGCGCGATCCGCCGCACCGGCGACCGGGAGAGCCCGATCCTGGGCACCACGCCCTACCTGGTCGGCCACACCGAGATCCGCGAGCACGGGCTGACCGAGCGGGCCGACATCCACGCCGTCGGGGTCATGCTCGACGAGCTGGTCGAGTGCGGCGACGGCGATCCGGGGGCGGAGTCGTTCCGCCGTCTGGTCGCCCGCGCGACCGCCGGCTACGACCGGCGCTTCGCCGACGTGCCGGAGATGCTGAACCAGGTGCGCGGGGTGCTGCGCGAGGTGCGCTGCCTGACCGACGGCAAGTCGCGGCCGGCGCGGTCGGCGGTGTTCGCCGAATCCGCGGCGCTGCTGGACGACGGGCTCAGCCTGGCCCCGCCGCTGACCACGTGGACCGGCGGCGGCAGCACCACCCTGGCCGGCGGGCGGCCCTCCCCGGCGGACGTGGCGACCGGCCTGCCCGTGCCGTTCCCCGATCCGGACGACCCGCACACGCCGCTGCTGCACACCGTGCGCGCGCCGGACCCGCGGCGGCTGCTCACCAAGCTCGCGCGCGTCCCGGGATCGGTGGAGGTGGACTTCCACCGGGCCCGCGCGCACCTGGAAGCAGGCAACCTGACCGCGGCGGGGCACTGCCTGCGGTCGGCGGAGCGGCAGCTGGGCTGGCGGGCGCACCACGACTGGCGCACCAGCTGGCACCGCGGCCTGCTGGCGCTGGCGGAGGACCGGGTGCGCGAGGCCGGGGAGCTGTTCGACGAGGTCTACCGGGCCACCCCCGGCGAGCTCGCGCCGAAACTGGCGCTGGGGTTCTGCGCCGAGTACCTGTCGCGGCCGGACACCGCGGCCGCTTTCTACCAGGCGGTGTGGGCGTGCGACCGGTTGCAGGCCAGCGCGGCGTTCGGGCTGGCGCGCATCCGGCTGCGCGCCGGGGAGCGCGGCGCGGCGGTGGCGATCCTCGACGAGGTGCCGGAGATCTCGCTGCACCGGCACGGCGCCGCGGTGGCCGCGGTCCGGATCCTCGCCGGTCACCTGCCCGGCGGCGCGCACCCGTCGGCGAGCGACGTCGCGGCGGCCGCCGACCGGCTGCACACCTTGACGCTGGACAGCGAGGAGTCGTGGCAGCGCCTGGCGACCGCGGTGCAGGAGAGCGCTTTCTCCTTCGTGCTGGAGCACGGCGACGGCTCGCTGCCGCCCGGCCCGGTGCTGGGGAATCCGGTGTCGGAGAAGGGTTTGCGGGACCGGCTGGAACGGTCCTACCGCGAGCTGTCGCGGCAGGCCCGCACCGCGGACGAGCACGGTGTGCTGATCGACCGGGCCAACGGCGTGCGAGCGAGGTCCCTGTGGTGAGCTCGACGACGCGGCGCACGCTGGTCCGGCTGCGGGTGGCCCTGCTGGTGACCACCCTGGCCGTGCTGGTCACCGGGTTCGCCACGGTGCGGGGCGTGCAGATGGCGGCGGAGACCGTGCGGGACCGGACGGCGCAGGCGGTGGTCGAGGTGGCGGCGGCCGAGTCGGCGCTGATCCGGGCGGACCGGGCGGCGGTGCGCAGCTTCACCTCCGGCGAGGTCCGCCTCGCCGGGGCCGGCACCGAGTACGCGACGCAGACCGCGCTGGCGAGCCAGAGCCTCACCCGCGTCGCCGAGCTGAACGAGGCCGGGGACGCGGGCAGCCAGATCCTGCGCCTGGTCGAGGGACTGCTCGCCGCCTACCGGGCCGCGGTCGCGCAGGCCGACGCGCACTACCGGCAGGGCGGCGGCGAGGTCGTCGGCACGGCGGACCTGTGGGACGCCTCCTCGCAGCTGCTGCACTCCCCCGACGGCGTGCTGGAGCAGCTCGGCGACCTGCGGTCGGTGCAGGAGCAGGCCCTGGCGCGGCAGCTGACCACCGGCTGGCTGCACCCGGCCACGCCCGCGCTGTGGGCGGTGCCGATCGCGGTGCTGCTCGCGCTGCTGTGCGTCACCCAGCTGTACCTGGGAAAGCGCTTCCAGCGGCTGGTGAACCCGCAGCTGCTGGCGGCCACGCTGCTGCTGCTCGGGTTGTGCGCCAGCATGATGTTCACCCTCGTCGCCGCGCACCGGCTGGACACCGCGCGAGACCGGCTGACCGAGGTGCTGGCCGGGTGGGACCGGCGGATGGCGCTGACCGACGCCGACGGCCAGGACAAGCTGATCCGCCTGGTCACCGCGCACTGCCGGGGCGGGGACTGCGGGCCGACGGTGGGCGCGGCGGGCCAGGTGCCGACGAGCGTGGCGGGCACCATTCCGGACGAGGCGACCACCGCGGCGGGCACCCGGGACGTCAGCGACCGGCTGGAGGCGGCCGCGGCGAGCAGCCAGTTGCCGCTGGTGGTGCCCGCGGTGACGCTGGCGATCGCCGTGCTCGCCGGGTGGGGGCTGCACGCCCGGCTCGACGAATACCGGTTCCGCTCATGAGGGGCCTGGCCGGGGTGCTGATCCTGCTCGCCGCGTGCCTGACCGGCTGCGGCGCCGGGGCGGGCACGCGCACGATCACCGTGCTCGCGTCGTGGACCGGCGCGGAGGGCGCGGCGTTCGAGCAGGTGCTGGCGGGGTTCACCGCGGAGACCGGGATCCGGGTGCACTACCAGGGCACGCGCGCGGTGTCGCAGGTGCTCGCCTCGGACGTGCAGAACGGCAACCCGCCGGACATCGCGGTCGTGCCGAACCCGGGTGAGCTGGTCACCTACGTGCGCTCGCACAACCTGTACCCGCTGGACGACGTGCTCGGCGCGCCGCCGGCGGAGATCTACGGTCCACAGTGGCTCCAGCTGCAGGTGGCCGGGCAGGCGCACCTGTACGGGATCGCGGTGAAGGTGGACCTGAAGAGCATCGTGTGGTTCAACCCGGCGCTGCACGGCCTGGCCCAGCCCGGCACCTGGGACGAGTTCGCGGCCGCGACCGGCGCGCGCCCGTGGTGCCTCGGGCTGAGCGCGCCACCGGTGTCCGGGTGGCCGGGCACCGACTGGGTGGAGGACGTCCTGCTGCACCAGTCCGGACCGGACGTCTACCGCCAGTGGGCGGCCGGGCAGCTGGCGTGGACCGCGCCCGCGGTGCGGCGCGCGTGGCAGACGTGGGGCGCGATGATGGCCGGCACCGTCGGGGACAACCCGGGCCGGGTGCTGCTGACCAACTTCGCCGGCGCCGGCAAGGGCATGCTGACCTCGCCGCAGAGCTGCGCCTACGAGCACAACGGCTCGTTCATGCTGGCGCGCTACCCGGACGCCGGACGTGAGCTGGACTTCGTGGCCGTCCCGCCGGCCGGGCCGGACGTGGCGCCGGGGACGTACGAGGTGTCGGCCGATCTGGCGGGGATGTTCACCGACACGCCGGCGTCGCGGGCGCTGATCCGGTACCTGGCGACCCCGGCGGCGCAGGAGATCTGGCCGCGGGTCAGCGGAGGCAGCGCGTTCTCCGCGACGCGCTCGGTGGACCTGCGCGTCTACGACGGCCACCCGGCGGCGCGCAAGATCGCCGAAACGCTGCGCTCCGGCGGCACCCTCTGCTTCGACGCCTCGGACCTGATGCCCGCGACGATGGCGAACGCCTTCTACCGCGCGACGCTGGAGTACCTCGACGACCCCGGCCGCCTGGAGACGCTGCTGGAGCAACTCGACCGGATCCGGCTGGGCGTCAGCCCGCAGGAGTGGCTGAGCGTCCCTTGTGGACGCTGAGCGCCACGGCCTGCGACCTGAGGTGACGGAGTGCCGCCGTGCGGAGCCATCAGTCCCGCTTCCGGCCGGCGGTCTTCCAGATCACCACCATGGCGATGAGCACCAGCACCACCACGATGAGGCCCTTCACGAGGAAGTCGTGCAGCAGCTCGCCCATGATGCCGTCGCCGTCGGCCAGGAGCAGTCCGCCGGTCATGTCCCCAGACCCTTTCCCCGGCCGTGTCTCAGCGCCGGTGGTCGTTCGGGCGGTTCCGGTCGTCCAGGTGGTCGAGGGCGCCCCTGGTGACGGCCCCCTTCCAGCCGCTTCCCCGGCGCCTGCCCTGTCCCGCCCGGCTTTCCACGTAGGCACGGGCCAGAGCTGGTGCTCCAGGCCGTAGCGGACGGCTTCGGCACGGTGCCGGACGCCGATCTTCGCGAACGCGTTGTTGATGTGGGTCTTCACCGCCTCGCCGATGCACAACTCGGCGGCGATCTCCGCGTTGGTCAGCCCGCGGGCGATGAGCCCGACGACCTCCGCCTCGCGTGCGGTCAGTCCGTCCGGCAGCGAGGGCTTCCCCCGGGGCCGGGCGTCCAACGCGGCCACCAGGCGTTCGGCGACCTTGGCGTCGAAGGTCGCCTGGCCGGCCCGACCGACGAGCCGGTGGGGGTGATGCCGTTGACGCCCGCGACGGCGTGCCGCGCGGCGACGAGGGCGGAGACGGTGGCCCGCTCGGCGACGGCGGCCGGGTGCAGGATCACGACCGGGTGAACGCCGTTCGCCGCCGCGGGGAACGGGTTTCAGACCTTGGTGATCTCCGCGATGAACCCGTCCACGTCGACCAGGGCGCTCTCCGCGCCGAGCGGGACGAGCGCGTGGGTGGAGGCGATGAAGCGGGCCGCGCCCTCGCGGCTGAGCTCGACGACGGCGTACCCGTCCGGCGATTCCAGCTCGATGAGCAGCTGGTCCGGACCGGTCGGCAGGTCGGGCCGGATCCGCACGTCGCCCTCGCCCGCCGGTTCGCTGATCCCGGCGACGAGGAGGTCCCGCGCGAAGCACCACTCGACCCAGCGGCCGCGGTCGGCCCGGAAAGCGAGGGTGATGGCGTAGGGATCGGCGGTGGTGTAGCTCCACCGCGAGAAGACCGGGATGTCGTAGCCGTCCAGGCTGACGAACTGGTGCTCCTCGACCGTTTCCGCGTGCACGATGGCCTCCTGTCCTCCCGCGGCTCTTCGCCAATAGGACGGATCCGGGGGGCCGTCGTTACGCGGTTTCGCGGAGGAATTTCACGACCCACCCGCTGGAGTGACGGCGGCGGGCGGGACGATGGACCGATGCAGCACGACGACGACCCCACGGCGGAGACCGGCCCGATCCGCCGGATCCCCGGGCCGCCTGCTGCCGACCCCCGCCGCGCGCGACGGGCGCGGCGCTACGCCGAGACCGGCGACTCCCCCGCCCGGCCCGCGGGTGGCGACGCCCTGGGTGGCCGGCCCGCCGCGGGGGCTTCCTCCGCGGAGCACCGAGCGGACGGGCGTCACGGCACCGGAAGTGGCAGCTCCGCACGTGCTGGTGGCGGCGCCCCGGGCACCGGCCGGCGATCGCGCGCGACTGCCGCCGAAGCGGACTCGCGTCGCACTGGCCGCCGGAACCCTGACGAGCGCACGGCGCGCCCGCCCCGGAGCCCTGCCGGATCGGACGAGGCCGCCGGGCCCTCCGAGGCGAGCCTTCCGCGCGCGGCGCATCGTGCGAGCGGAGCCGGCCGCCCGCGACGGGGGCGCGCCGAAAGCACCGGCCACCGGGCGCGCCGCTCCGAAGACACCCCGCCCCGCGCCGCCGCGCCACCCACCGGGCACGGGCACGGCCACGGCCACTCCCCCGCACCGCCGGCCTCCCGGCGCGTCAAGCTCCTCCTCATCTGGCTGCTGGCCCCCATCGCGCTCGCCACCGTCGCCGGCCTGCTGCTGCTCTACCCCTGGGGCCAGGCCGAACCGGACTCGGCGATCTCGCAGGGCACCCCCGTCCACGGCACCATCAGCACCGCCACCTCCGGCCCCTGCCTGGCCGCCGGTCAGGTGCAGGTCGGCGACCAGCCGGACGCCAAGCCCTGCCTCACCGCCACCATCACCCTCACCGACGGGCCGGGCAGCGGGCGCACCGTCGAGCTGACCGTGCCCATCGAGCCGAGCACCCCGCGCTTCAGCGCCGGCGACGACGTCGTCCTGGCCTACAACGGCGGCGATGCGGCCGATCCCGGCTCCTACCAGCTGGTCGACTTCCAGCGCGGCCTCCCGCTCGCCGTGCTCGCCGCGCTGTTCGCGATCGCCGTGGTCGTCCTCGGGCGCTGGCACGGCCTGGCCGCGCTCGGCGCGCTGGTGCTCAGTTTCGTCGTGCTGGTGGCGTTCGTGCTGCCCGCGATCCTGGCCGGGGAGAACCCGCTGCTCGTCGCGATCGTCGGCGCCGGGCTCATCATGTTCATCGCCCTGTACCTGACCCACGGCCTGTCCGCCCGCACCTCCGTCGCCGTGCTGGGCACGCTGGTCAGCCTGGCCCTGATCGGCGCGCTGTCGGCGACCTTCTCCGCGGCCGCGTCCCTGACCGGGCTGGACGACAGCACCTCGACGCTCATCGCCTCCCTCGGCCACGGCATCGACGCGCGCGGCCTGCTGCTGGCCGGCATCGTGATCGGCGCGCTCGGCGTGCTCGACGACGTCACCGTCACCCAGACCAGCGCCGTGTGGGAGCTGCGCCGCGCCAACCCGTCGCTGACCTGGCGCGAGCTGTACTCCGCGGGGCTGCGGATCGGCCGCGACCACGTCGGCTCGGCGGTGAACACGCTGGTCATGGCCTACGCCGGCGCCGCGCTGCCGGTGATGCTGTACTCGTCGATCTCCGGCGTCGGGCTCGGCGCGATCCTCGGCTCGCAGGACGTCGCGCAGGAGATCGTGCGGACCCTGGCCGGCAGCGTCGGCATCGTCGCGGCCGTGCCGGTGACCACCGTGCTGGCCGCGATGATCGCCAGCCGCGAACCCGTCAGCCCCACCAGGCACAGCAGCGATCACTAGCCCCAGGCGAGCACCCCGCGCTGGTCAGGCCCCTCGCCATGGGGTACGAAGGCCGGGCACACGGTTCCCGTCCGGCGGGGAGGGGTCTTGGTCGTTCACGCATTGCCGCGGCGCCTGACGAACGCCGCCGTCCGCACGCTCACGAGCCTGCCGCGCATCGCGACCGCGCTCACCGAACTGCGTGACGCGGCCAAGCACCTGGAACGGCTGGCGACCTTCGCCGCGGAGGAGCTGCCGGAGATCGTCTACCAGCTGGAGGGCATCCGCGAGCAGCTGACCGCGATCGAGAACCGGCTCGGCGGCCGCGACGGCGAGGTCAGCCCAGCCGCGCCACGAACCGGCTCACGGCCTCCATCGTGAACCGCTGCGCGATCTTGCCCGGCGGCGCAGCGGACGCCAGCTGGTAGAGGGGCCGGTCCGGCACACCCGCGCCGCGCGCCTCGGCCCGCAGCTGCGCGACCAGCAGCTCGGCGAAGACCAGCCCGTTGGCCTCGATGTTGTTCGCCACCGCGTCGGCCAGCCGCCGCAGGGTGAGGATGGGCAGCTCGCGCCCGCCGGTCCCGGCGTAGACGGCGAGGTCGATCTTGACGACCTGGCCGCGCTGCCCGGAGTTGAACAGCAGGCTGACCGTGCGCGCCCCGCGGACGTCGGTGACCAGCAGGTCGATCCGCCGCGCCTGAGCCAGGTCCACGCGGCGGGTGCGGAAGGTGCGCACCAGCACCGCGGTGCCCTCCAGCCACAGCTTGCGCCGCACGTTCCACACCACCACGTACAGCAGCGGCAACCCCACCACCGCCGCGGTGACCAGGCCCGGGACCTGCCCGCCGATCAGTCCCGCGATGCCGCCGAACGCCGCGGCCATGATCAGCACCCCGGCCAGACCGGAGAGCAGCCGGCGCCGGGCCAGCCCCGGATCCTCCTGGTGCAGCGGCAGCCGCCGCGGTTCGGCCGGCTTCTTCGGCTCGGTCACTTCTTCCCCCATCACGGCATCGGGACGACGCTGCGCGCCCCGCTCAGGAACGGATTGCCGGCCCGCTCACGGCCGATCGTCGTGGCCGGGCCGTGCCCGGGCAGCACCACCGTGTCATCGGGCAGCGGCAGCAGCACGTCACGCAGGGACTCCCCCAGCCGCCGCTGGTCGCCGCGGCCGACCGAGCCCGCGAAGAGCGTGTCGCCGGTCAGCGCGAGGCGGCCGCCCTCGGGCGTGGTCACGCGGAACACCACCGAGCCGTCGGTGTGGCCGGGCACCAGGTCGACGTCGATCACCAGGCCCGCCAGTTCCAGCGGCGCGCCGGTCAGGTCGCGCACGTCCGCGGGCAAGCCGTCGTGCAGGCCGCGGTCGGCCGGGTGGATCCACATCGGAACGTCGTGGGCCGCAGTCAGCACCGGAGCGCCTCCGACGTGGTCGGGGTGGCCGTGGGTGGCCAGCACCGCCGCCGGGGTCAGCCGGTGCTCGGCGAGCGCCTCGGCGACGCGGCCGGCCGAGTCCTCGCCCGGGTCGACGACCACGCACGCGGTGCCCGGGCCGGGCGCGAGCAGGTAGCAGTTGGCCCGCAGCGCGCCTGCCGGGAACCCGACGACGAGCACGAAAATCCACCTCCGCGTCCGCGCGTCCACCCGTGCCCGGGATGTCCGGCACCCACCCTAACCGGGGCTGTACAGGGTCCTCACAGGCTGTGCCCATAGACTGCCGCCACCCGATCGGTGACGTCGAGTGGATTCTGGAGGGCAGGTGGCGACCAACCAGCAGCGCCGTGAGGCCGCGAAGCGCAAGCTCGAGCGGCAGATGGCCCGCCGGGCGGAGCAGGCGAAACGCCGCAAGATCGTCGGCGTCGGCGCGACCGTCGGCGCGGTGGTCGTGGTCGCCGGGCTGGTGGTGTTCTTCGCGACCCGCGGCAGTGACGGCGGTGACGCCGCCGCCTCCCCGACGACGGCCCCGTCCTCCGGACTGAACATCCCGACGCAGCGCGCCGCGGTGCCGCAGCGGCCGACGCCGCTGCCGAACCCGGTGCAGTGCGAGTACCCGGCCACGCCGGGCGAGTCCGCGGCCAAGCCGAACAACCCGCCGCAGGGCAAGGACATCCCGTCGACCGGCACGGTGAACGTCACCCTGAAGACCACCGCCGGGGACATCCCGCTGACGCTGGACCGCGCGCTCGCGCCGTGCACCGTGAACAGCTTCCTGAGCCTGGCGCAGCAGGGGTACTACACCGACACGTCGTGCGCGCGGCTGGGCACCGACGCGAGCCTGATGATGCTGCAGTGCGGTGACCCGAGCGGCACCGGCAGCGGCGGCCCGGGCTACTCGTTCGCCGACGAGACCTTCCCCGAGCTGACCTACGGCCGCGGCCTGCTGGCGATGGCCAACGCGGGCCCGAACACCAACGGCAGCCAGTTCTTCATGGTGTACGGCCCGGCGGAGCTGAGCCCGGATTACACCGTGTTCGGCTCGATCTCCGACGCCGGCCTGGAGGTGCTCGACAAGGTGGCCCGCGCCGGCCACGACGGCAGCTTCGACCCGAGCCCGGGCGGCGGCAAGCCGAACACGGAGGTCAAGTTCACCGCGGTGACGATCGGCTGATCCTCGTCCCGGCAGCGGCCTGGAGTCCAGTGTGGACCCCAGGCCGCTGCCGCGTTCAGGAGGCCGTGAACTTCGGCTGGCGGCGGCCCAGGAAGGCCGCCACGCCCTCGGCGTAGTCCTCGCCGTGGATGGCCGCGGAGCGGATCTCCTCGACCTCGCCGTCGCTTTCGGACTGTCCGTCGAGGATCTTGCCGATGATCCGGTTCATGCCGCGGATCGAGGCCTGCGAACGGGAACACAGGGTGGTGACGAAGTCCGACACCCCGGCGTCGAGGTCGGCGAACGTGTCGTTGACGAGGCCGATCTCGCGGGCGCGGGCGGCGTCGATCAGCCGGCCGGACAGCAGGAAGTAGCGCGCGTGGGCGGGCCCGATCAGCGACACCAGCTGGCGCGTGGAGCGGAAGTCGTAGACGATGCCGAGTTTCGCCGGGGTGATCCCGAAGCGCGCCCCGTCCTCGGCGAAGCGGAAGTCGCAGGCGACGGAGATCTGGCAGCCGCCGCCGATGCAGTTGCCGCGGATCTTCGCCACGGTCGGCTTGGTCATGCCGGCCAGCGCGGTCACCGCGCCCTCGACGACCTCGTCGTAGGCGGCGGCGCCGTCCGCGGTGGAGCGCAGGCTGCCGAATTCGGAGATGTCCGCGCCCGCGGAGAAGTCCGGCCCGGCGCCGGTCAGCACGAGCACCTTGAGCGCCGGATCGGCCTCCACCGCGGCGACGGCGTCCGGGATCGCCGCCCACATGTCGTGCGTGATCGCGTTCTTCTTCTCCGGCCGCGCGAAGGTCAGCGTGGCCACTTCCCCGTCGCGCGCGAACTCCAGCCCTGGTGCCATACCGGCACCCTAACCGCCGGGGTCAGGAGGCGGACGTGACGCGGTACACGTCGTAGACGCCCTCGACGCCGCGGACCACCTTCAGCACGTGGCCCAGGTGCTTCGGGTCGCCCATCTCGAAGGTGAACCGGCTGACCGCCACCCGGTCCCGCGAGGTCTGCAC
Organism: Amycolatopsis thermalba; assembly: GCF_023376025.1. Lineage (NCBI taxonomy): Bacteria > Bacillati > Actinomycetota > Actinomycetes > Pseudonocardiales > Pseudonocardiaceae > Amycolatopsis > Amycolatopsis thermalba. The sequence continues at coordinate 3,598,265 of NZ_CP091196.1, read as the reverse complement.
CGACGCGGACAGGATGTTGACCTTCTCGTCGGCCAGCACCTTCGTCACGTCGGACAGCAGCCGGTGCCGGTCCAGCGCCTCGACCTGGATGGACACCAGGAACACCGAGTTCGCCGACGGCGCCCACTCCACCTCGACCAGCCGCTCCGGCTGGGCGCGCAGGTCCTCGGCGTTCGTGCAGTCCGTGCGGTGCACGCTGACGCCGCCGCCGCGGGTGACGAACCCGAGGATCTCGTCGCCGGGCACCGGGGTGCAGCAGCGCGCCAGCTTGGTCCACACGTCGGTGGCGTCCTTGACGACGACACCCACGTCGTTGGCCGCGCGGCGGCGGGTGACCGTGGACGGCGTGGACCGGGCCGCGAGCTCGTCCTCGGCCTCCTCCACGCCACCGATCAGCGCCACCAGCCGCTGCACGACGTGCTTGGCGCTGACGTGGCCCTCGCCGACCGCGGCGTAGAGCGAGCTGATGTCCGGGTGGTGCAGCTCGGCCGCCAGCGCGCCCATCGCCTCCGCCGACACCAGGCGCTGCAACGGGAGGCCGACCTTGCGGACCTCCTTGGTGATCGCGTCCTTGCCGGCGTCGATGGCCTCGTCGCGGCGTTCCTTGGCGAACCACTGGCGGATCTTGGCGCGCGCCTTGGGTGATTTGGCGAAGGTCAGCCAGTCGCGGCTGGGCCCGGAGTTCTCCGCCTTGGAGGTGAAGATCTCGACGACGTCGCCGTTTTCCAGCTTGCGTTCCAGCGCCACCAGCCGGCCGTTGACGCGGGCGCCGATGCAGCGGTGCCCGACCTCGGTGTGCACGGCGTAGGCGAAGTCCACCGGCGTGCCGCCGACGGGCAGGGTGACGACGTCGCCCTTGGGCGTGAACACGAAGATCTCGCGGGCGGCCAGCTCGTAGCGCAGCGAGTCGAGGAACTCGCCGGGGTCGGCGGCCTCCCGCTGCCAGTCCAGCAGCTGCCGCATCCACGCCATCTCGTCGATGTCGACGGCGGTGCCGTGATGGGTGCCCTTGGTCTCCTTGTACCGCCAGTGCGCCGCGATGCCGTACTCGGCCGTGTGGTGCATCTCGTAGGTGCGGATCTGCACCTCGAGCGGCTTGCCGTCCGGCCCGATCACCGTGGTGTGCAGCGACTGGTACACGCCGAACCGCGGCTGGGCGATGTAGTCCTTGAACCGGCCGGGCATCGGCTGCCACAGCGCGTGCACGACGCCCATCGCCGCGTAGCAGTCGCGCACGTCCTCGACCAGGATCCGCACGCCCACCAGGTCGTGGATGTCGTCCAGGTCGCGGCCGCGGACGATCATCTTCTGGTGGATGGAGTAGTAGTGCTTGGGCCTGCCCTCGACCTTCGCGGTGATGCGGGAGCCGCCCAGGGCGCCGGTCAGCTCGTCGATCACCTTGCGCAGGTAGATGTCCCGCGAGGGCGCGCGGTCGGCGACCAGCCGGACGATCTCGTCGTACTTCTTGGGCTGCAGGATCGCGAACGCGAGGTCCTCCAGCTCCCACTTGACCGTGGCCATGCCCAGCCGGTGCGCCAGCGGGGCCAGCACCTCCAGGGTCTCCTTGGCCTTGCGGACCTGCTTCTCCGGCGGCAGGAACCGCATGGTGCGCATGTTGTGCAGCCGGTCGGCGAGCTTGATGACCAGCACGCGCGGGTCGCGGGCCATCGCGATGACCATCTTGCGGATGGTCTCGGCCTCGGCCGCGGTGCCCAGCTTGACCTTGTCCAGCTTGGTGACGCCGTCGACGAGCTGCGCGACCTTCTCGCCGAAGTCGGCGGTCAGCTGCTCCACCGAGTAGCCGGTGTCCTCGACCGTGTCGTGCAGCAGCGCCGCGACCAGCGTGGTGGTGTCCATGCCCAGCTCGGCCAGGATGGTCGCCACCGCGAGCGGGTGCGTGATGTACGGGTCGCCGGACTTGCGCCGCTGGTGACGGTGCAGCTCCTCCGCGACGTCGTAGGCGCGCTGCAGGAGGCTCAGGTCCGCGTTCGGGTGCAGGTCGCGGTGGATCGCGGCGAGCGGTTCCAGGACCTGCTTGACCGGGGCGGCCCGCTGGGCGGTGATCCGCCGCGCGAGCCGGGCGCGGACACGCCGGGTGGCGGACGGTGCCCTGGTGACGCCCTGCGGCTGCGTGCCGCGGTTGTCGGGGGTCTCCCGGGCGGGCGCCGGGCTTTCGAGCTCCTGGCTCAAGCCCACCTCCTGCTGATCGCGCGGCCTGTAGACCACCAAGCGTAACCCCGGCGGGCCACCTCGTTGTTCCCAGCCGCGCCGACCGCCGCGCTCGCGCGCCGAACGGTCAGGTGACCAGGAGCGAGCTGACCTTCCGGCCGGCCAGCGCCGACCGCCCGTCGAGGGCGGCCAGCTCCATCACCACGGACACGCCGGTGACCGTCGCGCCCGCCTTCTCCAGCAGCTCACAGGCCGCGGCGACGGTGCCGCCGGTGGCGAGCACGTCATCGACCACCACGGCCCGCTGCCCCGGCCGCACCACGCCGGAGGGCAGCTCCAGCGACGCCGTGCCGTACTCCAGGGCGTAGTCCACCCGCCCCGCGACGCTGGGCAGCTTGCCGGGCTTGCGCACCAGCACGACGCCCATCGCGCGGGCGTAGCCGACGGCCGCGGCGAGCAGGAACCCGCGTGCCTCGACCGCGGCCAGCACGTCGGTGCCCGGGTCGACCGTGGCCGCCAGCGCGTCGATCACCGCCGCGAACCCGTCCGCGTCGGCGAACAGCGGCGACAGGTCCCGGAACAGCACGCCCGGCTCCGGGAAGTCCGGGACCTCGGCGATCAGGCCGAGCGCACGCTCCAGGTCCACGTCAGCGCTTCCGCTTGCCCGAGGGCCGCCCGCGCCGCGGCTGCGCCTTCGGGGTGCGCGCCGGGACGCTCGCCGCGGCCGCGTACGCCTTCTCCTTGCGCAGCTCGGCGCCCAGCGCCTCGTCGTCGCTGGCGTCGAAGTCCTCGTCGCGCTCGGCGGCCTTGCGCGCCTGGTTCGCGCGGCGCGCGCGGACCCGGTCGGCCTGCTGCTTGTACTTCGGGTCGCGCATCTTGAAGTCGACCAGCAGCGGGGTCGCCAGGAACAGCGACGACAGCACACCGGCGAGCATGCCGCTCAGCTGCACCAGCGCGAGGTCCTGCAGCGTGCCGGAGCCGAGCAGGACGTAGCCGACGACCAGCAGGCCCAGCACCGGCAGCAGCGCGATGACCGAGGTGTTGATCGAGCGCATCAGCGTCTGGTTCAGCGCCAGGTTCGCGGTCTCGGCGTAGGTGCGGCGGGTCAGGCCGAGGATGCCGCGGGTGTTCTCCTTGACCTTGTCGAACACCACCACGGTGTCGTAGAGCGAGAACCCGAGGATCGTCAGCAGGCCGATCACCGTCGCCGGCGTGACCTCGAACCCGACGAGCGAGTAGATGCCCGCGGTGACGAGGATGTCGTGCACCAGCGCGATGAGCGCGGTGACCGCCATCCAGCGTTCGAAGTAGACCGCGAGGAACACGGTCACCAGCACCATGAACACGGCGAGCGCGATCAGCGCCTGCTGGGAGATCTCCTGGCCCCAGGACGCGCTCACCGCGCTGTCGCTGATGGCCTGCACGCTGGGCTGGCCGTTGCTGCCGATCGGCTTGAGCTGGTCGAACAGGGTCTGCTTGACCTTGGCGACCTGGTCGGCGTCCAGGGTGTCGGACCGCAGCTCGACGGTGGCCGCGTCGCCGACGCCGACCGTCTGCGCCGAGTCGGCCTGCTCGCCGAGCGCGTCGGCGAACGCCTGCTTGGCGGCGTCGGCGGTGATCGGGCCGTTCGCGCCGCGCGCGGGCATCTGGATCTGGGTGCCGCCCTCGAACTCGATGCCGAGGTTGAAGCCCTTGATGCCGATCGAGGCGATGCAGACCAGCATCAGGACGGCGAAGAACAGGTACCAGCGCTTGCGCTTGCCGACGATGTCGAAGGCGCCGGTGCCGACGTAGAGGCGGTGGAACACGCTCTCCTTACCGGCCTTCTTCGTGGCCGGCGCGGCGTCGGTGCTCGGGGTGTTCGGCTCGTCTGCCACGTCAGGACTCCTTCGCGCCCGCGCCGGCGGGCACCTTGCGCGCGGACCGGCGCTGCGCGGCCAGCGTCTGCACGCCGCCGAGGCCGGTGAGCTTCGGCTGGGACAGGAACTTCGACTTCGACGCCAGCACGACCAGCGGGTGCGTCACGAGGAACACCACGATCAGGTCGAGCACGGTCGACATGCCCAGGGTGAAGGCGAAGCCCTGGACGTCGCCGACCGCGATGGCGTAGAGCACCGCGGACGCGAGGAACATGACCGCGTCCGAGGCGAGGATCGTGCGCCGGGCGCGCACCCAGCCGCGGGGCACCGCCGAGCGGAAGCTGCGCCCGCCCTCGCGGATCTCGTCCTTGAGCCGTTCGAAGAACACCACGAACGAGTCCGCGGTGACACCGATGGCGATGATGAACCCGGCGACCCCGGCGAGGTCGAGGGTGAAGTTGATCCAGCGCCCGAGCAGGACCAGGACCGCGTAGACGATCAGGCCGGACAGCGCCAGCGAGACGACCGTGAGCACCCCGAGCAGCCGGTAGTAGACCAGGCAGTAGACGAACACCAGCGCCAGGCCGATGCCGCCGGCGATCAGGCCCGCCTTGAGCGAGGCCAGGCCGAGTGTGGCCGACACGGTGGTGGCGTCGGAGGAAGTGAACGACAGCGGCAGCGAGCCGTACTTCAGGATGTCCGCGAGGTCCTTGGTCTGGGCCTGGGTGAAGTTGCCGCTGATCTGGGTGTTGCCGTCCAGGATCGCGCTCTGGATCGTCGGCGCCGACACGACCTGCGTGTCGAGCACGAACGCGGCGCGCTGGCCGATGTTCTTGGTGGTGAAGTCGGCCCAGGTCTGGCGGCCCTCGGACTTGAACGACAGGTCGACCGTCCAGCCGGGCTTGTTCTGCGCCGGCGCCGAGGACATCGCGTTGTCGATCTCGGTGCCCTTCAGGAACACCGGGCCGAGCAGGTACTTCTCGGTGCCGGTCTGGTCGCAGGCGAGCAGCGGCAGGTTCGGGTCGTCGTTGCCGCGCAGCGGGTCCTGCGTGGAGCAGGTGAACGCGGCCAGCGCCTGCGCGGCCGCGGGGCCGGCGGCGAGCGTGTCGCCGCTGCCGGTCACCAGGTCAGCGGCCTGGCGGGCGGCCTTGGCCTGCTGGATCGCGGCCGGATCGTCGCCCTGGCCCGGGGGCGGCACGACCGGCGGGGTGGTCACGGTCTGCGCGTCGAGCACCTTGCGGAAGCCGAGCTGGGCGGTCTGGCCGAGCTTCTTGGCCTGGTCACCCTGCTCGCCGGGCACGGTGATGACGATGTTGCTGCCGTCGAGGATCACCTCGGTGCCGCTGACGCCGATCCCGTTCACGCGGGTCTCGATGATCTGGCGGGCCTGGTTGAGGGACTCGCGCGAGGGCGCCGAGCCGTCCGGGGTGCGGGCGCTCAGCGTCACCCGTGTGCCGCCCTGCAGGTCGATGCCCAGCTTCGGCGTGGGCTTACCGCCGCCGGTGAAGAACACCAGGGCGTAGAGCACGACCACGATCAGGACGAAGAAGCCGAGATAGCGTCCCGGGCGGATCCGCCCGGCCGGTGGTGCCACGGTGGTCGTTCTCCTCGACGGTCAGCTACGCGGGAACTCGTGCCGCCTACGCGGCGGTACGCAGACACTACTCGCCGCGTTGTGAACGCGGCGTTGACCCCGGCGCCACCGTCGGACGCCGGGGTGCTGCCCTCGCCGGGCTACTTCTTCTCGCTCTCCAGCGAGGGAGCAGCGGTCTTCTCGTCGGCCTGGACCTTGGGCGCCACCGTGGTGTCCGAGGTGTCGGCGACCTCGGCGGTCTCGACGACGTCGGCCTCGTCGGTCTCGATCTCGTCGGCCACCTCGGGCGCGACCTTCTCGCGCACCGCCTGGCGCAGCCACGTCGTCACGACACCGGGCGCGATCTCGATGTCGATCGTGGTGTCGTTGCTGGTGTCGGCCACCGTGCCGTAGAGGCCGGAGGTCGTCATCACCCGGTCGCCCTCGGACAGGCTGCTCTGCAGCTTCTGCTGCTCCTGCACGGCACGCTTCTGCTTCCGGGTGCCCATCACCAGCGGGATCGCCACGACGAGCATGAGCAGCAACGGCAGGAAAAGCTGTTCCATGATTCTCCATTCGGTGTCACGGCCCCCGGCCGTCGCACCTATTTGTCCGGATGTGCTCTTTCGAGTGTGCCAGGCGCCACTGACCAGGCCTGCACCCGGTTAGTCGAACAGGGTAGGCCCTGCCTGGTCCGGGCGCGGCGGTGGGCGCAGACCCAGGTGTTCCCAGGCACTCGCCGTCGCGACCCGGCCACGCGGGGTGCGCGCGAGCATACCCGCGCGCACCAGGTAGGGCTCGCAGACTTCCTCGACCGTCGCCGGTTCCTCACCCACCGCGACGGCCAGCGTGGAGACCCCGACCGGCCCGCCGCCGAAGGAGTGCACCAGCGCCTCGAGCACGGCGCGGTCGAGCCGGTCCAGGCCCAGCTCGTCGACGTCGTAGACGGCCAGCGCGGCGCGGGCGACGGCCAGGGTGACCCGGCCGTCCTCGCGCACCTCGGCGTAGTCGCGGACGCGGCGCAGCAGCCGGTTGGCGATGCGGGGCGTGCCGCGGGAGCGGCGGGCGATCTCCGCGCTGCCCTCGGCGTCGATCTCGATGTCCAGGATCTTCGCCGAGCGCCGGATCACCTGGTCGAGCTCGTGGTCGGCGTAGAACTCCATCTGCCCGGTGAAGCCGAACCGGTCGCGCAGCGGGCCGGTCAGCGCACCGGAGCGGGTGGTGGCGCCGACCAGGGTGAACGGGGCGATCTCCAGCGGGATGCTGGTGGCGCCCGGGCCCTTGCCGACCACCACGTCGACCCGGAAGTCCTCCATCGCCAGGTAGAGCATCTCCTCGGCGGGGCGGGCGATGCGGTGGATCTCGTCGATGAACAGCACGTCGCCCTCGGCGAGGTTGGACAGCATCGCGGCGAGGTCGCCGGCGCGTTCCAGGGCCGGGCCGGAGGTGATGCGGATGGCGGCGTCCAGCTCGGCCGCGACGATCATCGCCAGGCTCGTCTTGCCCAGGCCGGGCGGGCCGGACAGCAGCACGTGGTCCGGCGGGACGCCGCGCCGCCGGGCGCTCTCCAGCACCAGTTCCAGCTGCTCGCGCACCCGGGGCTGGCCGATGAACTCGCTCAGCCGGCTCGGGCGCAGCGTCGTCTCCATCTCGCGCTCGCCCAGCTGGGGCAGCGCGGAGAGGGTCTCGTCCGCCGGGTGCTCGGTCACCTCGTCATCGTGCACGCGTCAGCAGCCTCACTTGCGCCCGAGGGTGCTCAGGGCGGCGCGGAGCACGGCCGGGGTGGTGTCGGCCCCGCCCGCGGCCAGCACCTTCTCCACGGCCTGCTCGGCCTGCCTGGCGGGGAACCCGAGCCCGGTGAGGGCCTCGACGACCTCGGCGCGCACGGCGCCGGCGGCCGGGGCCGCGGTGGTCTCGGCGCTCCCGCCGGCCGCGGCGACCTTGTCCCGCAGTTCGAGGGTGAGCCGCTCGGCGCCCTTGCGGCCGATGCCCGGGACCTGGGTGAGGACGGTGATGTTGCCTTCGGCCAGCGCGGTGCGCAGCTTGTCCGGGTCGAGCACGGCCAGCGCGGCCAGCGCCAGCCGCGGGCCGATGCCGGAGACGGTCTGCAGCAGGCCGAACAGCTCGCGGGCCTCGGCGTCGGCGAAGCCGAACAGGGTCAGCGAGTCCTCGCGCACCACCAGCGAGGTGTAGAGGCGGACCTCTTCGCCGCGCCGCAGCGTGGCCAGCGTCGACGGCGTGGCCTGCACCGCGAGGCCGACCCCGCCGACCTCCACCACGACGTGGTCGAGCCCGACCGAGAGCACCTCGCCCCGGACCGAGGAGATCATCCCCGCACTCCCTTCCCTGGTGTCCGCGCCTTCGTCCGGCGCGGAACCGCCGCCGACACGGTATTGGCCGCCTTCGCCGCCGCGGCGAGCCGGGCCTGGTGCGCGCGGGCGAATTCGGCCGCGCGGGCCTCGGCCTCGGCGAGGCGGTCGCGCATCGGCTGGCGCCACAGGTGGCAGATGGCCAGCGCGAGGGCGTCCGCGGCGTCGGCCGGGCGGGGCGCGCTCGCGAGCCCGAGCAGCCGGGTCACCATGCCGGTGACCTGCGCCTTGTCCGCGCGGCCGCTGCCGGTGACGGCGGCCTTGACCTCGCTGGGGGTGTGGAACACGACCGGCAGCCCGCGGCGGGCGGCGGCCAGCGCCACGACTCCCCCGGCCTGCGCGGTGCCCATCGCGGTGCGCACGTTGTGCTGGCTGAAGACGCGCTCGATGGCGACGGCCTCCGGGCGGTAGGTGTCCAGCCAGCGCTCGACGGCGTCGGAGACCGCGAGCAGGCGCCGTTCCAGGGTGTCGTCGACCGGGGTGCGGACGACGTCCACGGCCACGCAGCTGACGGTGCGGCCGGTGCCCCCGTCCACCACGCCGAGCCCGCACCGGGTCAGCCCGGGGTCCACGCCGAGCACTCGCACCGATCACCCTCCTGCCGCCGAACACGCGTTCGAGGTGAGGCTACCGCGCCGGGCGGCGCCGCCCCGGCAGGACGCGCCGGGGCGGATGATCGTCCATTAAGGACCGTCGACGCCCGGGGTCCAGCTCTCCGGCGCGCCGCTCTCGGTGAGCACCGGCTGCCAGCCGGCGAAGCCCTCGGGCGCGCCCGCGCTCCACGGCCAGTGCCCGTCCGGGGTGGCGACGATGATCTGCACCGCCGGGAAGTCGCCGTCCGGGTAGACCAGGAACGCGCTGCCGAAGTACTCGAGGTAGTGGCCCTTGGCGACGCGCTCGAAGGTGACCGGCACGCCCTCGAAGAAGTCGTCGTAGACCTTGCCCGGCACGAACTCCTCGCCGTTGGCGGCGCGGTCGACGTAGGCGTCGAGCAGGACCGGCGCCATCTGCTCGGGCAGCCCGACGACGACGGCCTCGGGGACCTCGTGCAGCGCCCACACGCACGCCGTGAACGCGTACCCGGCCCCGGAATCGTCGCCCGCCACGGAGATCACCGCGTTGCCGCGGGTTTCGGCCTGGTTGACGATCCACTCGAGGAGCTCGGATTCTTCGGGCGCGAGGGTCTCGGTCACGGGCGGCATTCTGCCGTACGCGGGTGGCGGCGGCACAGCCCCCGGTGGTGGAAAATTCTTCTTGCACGACAAGGCCCTCCGGTGCGGCTGCGCCGGAGGGCCTTGGGACGCGCGGGTGTTATGCGCCGACTTCTTCGAGCACCTCGTCGGAGACATCGAAGTTGGCGTAGACGTTCTGGACGTCGTCGCAGTCCTCGAGCGCGTCGATCAGCCGGAAGACCTTCTTGGCGCCCTCGGCGTCGAGCGGGACGCTCACCGACGGCAGGAACGTCGGGTCGGCCGACTCGTAGTCGTAGCCGGCGTCCTGCAGCGCCTTGCGGACGTTGACCAGGTCGGTGGCCTCGGAGACGATCTCGAAGTTGTCGCCGAGGTCGTTGACCTCCTCGGCGCCCGCGTCGAGGACGGCCATCAGGACGTCGTCCTCGGACAGGTCGTTCTTGGGCATGATCACCACGCCCTTGCGGTTGAACAGGTACGACACCGAGCCCGGGTCGGCCAGCGAGCCGCCGTTGCGGGTCAGCGCGGTGCGGACCTCGCCGGCCGCGCGGTTGCGGTTGTCGGTCAGGCACTCGATCAGCACGGCGACGCCGTTGGGGCCGTAGCCCTCGTAGTTGATCGTCTGCCAGTCCGCGCCGCCCGCTTCCTCACCGGCGCCGCGCTTGCGGGCGCGCTCGATGTTGTCCTGCGGGACCGAGTTCTTCTTCGCCTTCTGGATGGCGTCGTAGAGGGTGGGGTTGCCCTCGGGGTCGCCCCCGCCGGTCCGCGCGGCGACCTCGATGTTCTTGATGAGTCTCGCGAACAGCTTGCCACGCTTGGCGTCGAGGGCGGCCTTCTTGTGCTTCGTGGTGGCCCACTTGGAGTGGCCGCTCATCTCTCCTCCGTCTCGCTCGTCGTCGCCGCGTCCCGCACCATCTGCACGAACAGGCGATGGACCCGATCGTCCCCGGTCAGCTCCGGGTGGAAGGCCGTGGCGAGCACCGGCCCCTGCCGGACCGCGACGATCCTAGCGCCGGTCGTTTCGGTCGCGGGCACCGTGGCCAGGACCTCGACCCCGTCGCCGGCTTTTTCCACCCAGGGGGCGCGGATGAAGACCGCGTGCAGGGGGCCGCCCGGGAGGGCGTCGAAGGCCAGGTCCTCCTCGAAGGAGTCGACCTGGCGGCCGAAGGCGTTGCGCCGGACGATGACGTCGAGCGCGCCGAGCTGGTGCTGGTCGGGGCGGCCGTCCAGGGCCTGCTTCGCGAGCAGGATCATGCCCGCGCACGAGCCGAAGGCGGGCATTCCGGCGGCGAGCCGCTCCCGGAGCGGGCCGAGCAGCTCGAAGGTCTCGAGCAGGCGCGACATGGTGGTGGACTCCCCGCCGGGCAGGACGAGCCCGTCGACGGCCGCGAGCTCGGACGCCCGCCGGACGGTGACGGCGCGCCCGCCGGCGCGCTCGACCATGGCGGCGTGCTCCCGGACGTCCCCCTGGAGCGCGAGCACGCCGATCTGCGGTACCGCGGACACCTGACCTCCTGAAACGCTTCGTGATTACTGTATTCCGCCGCGGGCCTCGCCGGGTGGGCGAGGGCCCCTCGGTGGGTTTCGTTCCGCGGGCGGCCGCCCCGGCGTGCTACCTCGCGGCGGGTCCAGTCGCGGGTTTGACGAGAGGCCCACTCACCCCGCCACGAGATGCCCAGCCGCACGATCGCCAGCCGCACGATCGCCAGCCGCGCCCGCACGAACGGCACTCTCGCGCCCACACGAGTGGCACCCTCGCACCCGCACGAACGGCCCCCTCACGCGCGCACGAGTGGCACTCTCACACCCACACGAGCGGCTCACTCGCGCCGACACCTGCGGGACTCCCGCACCCGCACGAGCCGCCCAGTCACGCCCACACGAGCGGCCCAGCCACCCCCACACGAGCTGCACTCCCACACCCAGACGACCCGCACTCGCGCGCGCCCGCACGAGAAGCACCACTCGCGCCCGGGCGAAAAGCACACTCGTGCCTGCACGACTGGCACAGTCGCCGCCGCACGAGATGCCCAGTGGCTCGCCGCCGAGCGAAAGGACCAGTCACGAGCCCACGACAGACCTTCTCGCTCGCCACGACACGCCCACTCGCGCAGGCGCCACTCGCACCCACACGACAGGCACTCTCGCGCACCAAGAGCTGCCCACTCACAGCCGCACGAGTGGCACTCTCACACCCGCCCAAGTGGCACTCTCGTGCTCACACGAGAAGCACCACTCGCGCCCGGGCGAAGAGGCCAGTCGTGCGCGCACGACTGGCACGGTCGTCGCCGCACGAGGTGTCCACCGGCTCGCCGCCGAGCGAGAGGGCCAGTCATGAGGCCACGAGGGGTCCACTCGTGAGTGCACCCCCGCCTGACGCACCCGCCAGGCGAACCCACCCGCCAAACGAACGGACCCACCAAGCGAAGGCGCCTGCCAAGCGAGCACCCCACCAAGCGAAGGCGCCCACCAAGCGAACGCACCCACCAAGCGGAGCATCCGCCAAGCGGAGGCACCCACCAAGCGGAGGCACCCACCAAGCGGAGGCACCCACCAAGCGGAGGCACCCGCCGAGCGAGCACCCCCGCCTCGCCGAGCGCGCCTACCAGCCGCGCTCGGCGAGGCGGTGCGGTTCCGGCACCTCGTCCACGTTGATGCCCACCATCGCCTCCCCGAGGCCACGCGACACCTTCGCGATCACGTCCGGGTCGTCGTGGAACGTGGTGGCCTTCACGATCGCCTCGGCGCGCTTCGCCGGGTCGCCCGACTTGAAGATCCCCGATCCGACGAACACGCCCTCGGCGCCGAGCTGCATCATCATCGCCGCGTCGGCCGGGGTCGCGATTCCGCCGGCGGTGAACAGCACGACCGGCAGCTTGCCCTTCTCCGCGACCTCGCGCACCAGTTCGTACGGCGCCTGCATCTCCTTGGCGGCCACGTACAGCTCGTCCTCGGGCAGCGACGTCAGCCGCCGGATCTCGGCGCGGATCTTGCGCATGTGGGTGGTCGCGTTCGACACGTCGCCGGTGCCGGCCTCGCCCTTGGAGCGGATCATCGCGGCGCCCTCGTTGATGCGGCGCAGCGCCTCGCCCAGGTTCGTCGCCCCGCACACGAACGGCACGGTGAACGCCCACTTGTCGATGTGGTTCGCGTAGTCGGCCGGGGTGAGCACCTCGGACTCGTCGATGTAGTCCACCCCGAGCGACTGCAGCACCTGCGCCTCGACGAAGTGGCCGATGCGCGCCTTGGCCATCACCGGGATGGACACCGTGCCGATGATGCCCTCGATGAGGTCCGGGTCGCTCATCCGCGCGACCCCGCCCTGCGCGCGGATGTCGGCGGGCACCCGCTCCAGCGCCATCACGGCCACCGCGCCGGCATCCTCGGCGATCTTCGCCTGCTCGGGGGTGACGACGTCCATGATCACGCCGCCCTTGAGCATCTCGGCCATCCCACGCTTGACACGCGCGGTGCCCCGCCCGGGCGCGGCGGAACTGCTGGACTGAACTTCGGACACGACAGGACGCCTTTCACGAAAACACGAAGGGGTTCGACGTCCAGTTTAGGTTCTGGTGGACCGCTCCCCCAGGCCAGTTCGCCGCGATCTCAGCAGTCCACTTTTCGCCCCGCAGGCGCAACCTGACCCCGCGGGCTTGCCGGACCATGCTCCCCGGGTGTGTGATCGAGGACACACCTGTAGACAGCGTCGCCCCCGGGGAGCCCGCCATGGCCGACAAGCAAACCCGCACCGCCGACACCGGAGCCGCGGTCGCTGTGGACGACCCGGTCAAGGTCCGCAACGTGGTCCTGGTGGGTCCCTCGGGATCCGGCAAGACCACCCTCACCGAGGCCCTGCTCGCGGTGTCCGGCACCGTGACCAGGGCCGGTTCCGTTGTGGAGGGGACCACGGTCTGCGACCACGACCCGGCGGCCGTGCGTCAGCAGCGTTCGGTCGGGCTGTCGGTGGCGCCGGTGATGCACGCCGGCCACAAGATCAACCTGATCGACACCCCGGGGTACGCCGACTTCGTGGGCGAGCTGCGCGCCGGGCTGCGCGCCGCCGACGCCGCCCTGTTCGTGGTGTGCTCGGCCGAGGGCGTCGACCCGGCGACGGTGGCCATCTGGGAGGAGTGCGCCGCCGTGGGCATGCCCCGCGCCGTGATCGTCTCGCGCCTGGACCACCACCGCGCCGACCCCGAGGGCGAGATCGCCGCGTGCCAGGACGCGTTCGGCGCCGGCGTGCTGCCGCTGTACCTGCCGGCGAGCGGGCCGGAGCCGGGCCTGGTCGGGCTGATCACCCGTCGCCGCTACGACTACTCGCAGGGCTTCCCGCCGCGGCTGACCGATCCCTCGCCCGAGGACCTGGAGCGGCTGACCGAGGCACGCAACGAGCTGATCGAGGGCATCATCGCCGAGAGCGAGGACGAGACCCTCATGGACCGCTACCTCGCCGGCGAGGAGATCAGCGAGGACACCCTGATCGCGGACCTGGAGACGGCCGTCGCCCGCGGGTCGTTCCACCCGGTCATCCCGGTGTGCGCGACCACCGGCGTGGGCCTGGCGGAGGTGCTCGACGGCATCGTGCGCGCGTTCCCGTCACCGCTGGAGCACAAGCTGCCGCCGGTCACCACGCCCGACGGCGCGCCGCACCCGGAGCTGAACACCGATCCCGACGGGCCGCTGGCCGCCGAGGTGGTGCGCACCGCGGTGGACTCCTACGTCGGGCGCGTGTCGCTCGTCCGGGTGTTCTCCGGGACGCTGCGGCCCGAGCGGCCGGTGCACGTGTCCGGGCACGGCCTGGCCGAGCGCGGCCACGAGGACCACGACACCGACGAGCGCGTGGCGCACCTGTACTCGCCGCTGGGTGCGAACCTGCGCGAGGTGCCCTACTGCGTGGCCGGCGACCTGTGCGCGCTGACCAAGGTCGGCTCGGCCGAGACCGGGGACACCGTCTCCTCCCCCGACCACCCGCTGCTGATGCGCCCGTGGCCGATGCCCGAGCCGCTGCTGCCGGTGGCCGTGGTCGCCCGCAACCGCAGCGACGAGGACGCCCTGGCGCGCAACCTGTCCCGGCTCGTGGCCGGCGACCCGACGCTGCGGCTGGAGCGCAACGCCGAGACGTCGCAGCTGGTCCTGTGGTGCATGGGCGAGGCGCACGCGGACGTCGTGTTGTCGCGGCTGCGGGCCGGTGGGGCCGAAGTGGACACCGAGCCGGTCAAGACGAGCCTGCGCGAGACGTTCGCCGGCCCGGCGAAGGGGCACGGGCGGCACGTGAAGCAGTCCGGCGGGCACGGCCAGTACGCGGTGTGCGACATCGAGGTCGAGCCGCTGCCGCGTGGCGCCGGGTTCGAGTTCGTGGACCGGATCGTCGGCGGGGCGATCCCGCACCAGTTCATCCCGAGCGTGGAGAAGGGGGTGCGGGCGCAGCTGCAGCGCGGGCTGGTGGCCGGCTACCCGGTGGTCGACGTGCGCGTGACGCTCGTCGACGGCAAGGCGCACAGCGTGGACTCCTCGGACGCGGCGTTCCAGACCGCGGGCGCGCTGGCGCTGAAGGAGGCCGCCGCGAACGGGCGGGTCGTGCTGCTCGAACCGCTGGACGAGGTCGACGTGCGGGTGCCCGACGAGTACCTGGGCGCGGTGCTGGGCGACCTGTCCTCGCGGCGGGGCCGGGTGCTGGGCACCGAGTCGGTCGGTGGTGGGCGGAGCGTCATCCGCGCCGAGGTGCCGGCGACCGAGTTGCTGCGGTACACCACGGAGTTGCGTTCGCTGAGCTCCGGCACGGCGACGTTCACCCGGCGGCACACGCGGTACGACCCGCTGCCGGAGAACCTGGCCGCCGCGTACGCCTGAAATTCACCAGCGCGGGCGGCGGTGTGTTGCCTATTCTCACGGGATGACCGGACAGTACTCGCGCTACCGCGAGGATGCGGAGGTGCTGGCGGCGATCGGCACGGCGATCGGGGAGCACCGGATCACCGTCCGGCTGCCGCGCGCGCTCGCGGAGGCCGCCGTGGCCGCGTGGCAGCGCGACGAGACCGAGCCAGTGGGGGCGGAGACGCCGGAGCAGTGGGCGCTGCGCGACCTCGCGGCCGAGCTGGCGCTGATCGGGCTCGCGGTGACGGAGCGGGGCCGGGCGGACGGCGAGTTCGTGACGGTGGATCTGGACGTGGGCAGCGCCGGAGCCGCGGCGCGGGCGGCACTGCGCTGAGCCGAGTTCCGCGCTCGCGGCCGCGTGCGGAACCCGCGCCGCGGAGCGGGCAGTTCGCGCCCGCGAACGGGGAACTCGCGGCCACGAAGGTGGGACTCGCGGTCACGAAGGTGGGACTCGCGCAAGGTCGCTCGGCCGCGCGAGTCCCGCGCTCAGCCGCGCGAGTTCCACATTCAGGCACGCGAGTCCCGCGCTCAGCCGCGCGAGTTCCACATTCAGGCACGCGAGTCCCGCGCTCAGCCGCGCGAGTTCCACATTCAGGCACGCGAGTCCCGCGCTCAGCCGCGCGAGTTCCACATTCAGGAGCGCGAGTCCTGCGCTCGCCGCGTGAGTTCCACATTCAGGAGCGCGAGTTCCGCACTCGCCGCGGGAGTTTTGGCTCTGGCGCGTGAGTTCCGGGGTCGCGGGTGGGATCGATCTTCGCCACGCAAGGCGCGGCCGGGCGCGCAAGGCACGCCGTCGGGCGCGCGAGGCGCGCCGTCGCCTCCGGGGGTGCCGCGCGGATTGCTGGCGGGCGTGAGTCGCGCCGGCCGGCGCGCGCGGCCCGCGCGAACTTCCCGGCCGCGCGCCCCGCGGCGGGCGCGGGGTCGTCGGGGGGGGCGCGGGGCCCCGGCCGGTCAGCGGGTGAAGAAGCCGCCGGGACGGTTGTTGCGGTCCGCGATCAGGCCGGCCAGTGTCGCGATCGCGATTTCGGCTGGGTGGCGTGAGCCGATGTCCAGGCCGATCGGACGGTGCACCCGGGCGATGTCGGCCTCCGGCACGCCCAGCGAGCGCAGCGCCGCCACGTGCGGGCCCTCGTGCCGCGGGTTGCCCATCACCCCGGCCCAGCGCACCGGCCGCGCCAGCACGTCCCGCAGCGCGGCACCCAGCTCGGGCCGGTGGTGGTCGGTCACCACGACGTCGGTGTCCTCGTCCAGATCCGGCAACTCGGCCGTCGCGCCCGGAACCGCTCGCGACGGGTCCGGGTCGTACAGCACCGTCCGGTATCCGAGGTCCTCGCCGTAGCGCAGCAGGAACTCCGCGACCGGTGAGGCGAACACGGCAACCAGCGTCCGCGTCTGCGCCGGCGAACCCTTCGCGCCGTGCGCCACCGCGCACGCCGGATCTTCCGCAGCCATGCCCCGATCCTAAGCGCCCGGCACCAGCGATTCCGTCACCAGCGAAGCGAACACGGCAACCAACGCCCCGCCCCTAAGCGCCGGGCACCGGCGGTTCCGCGATCTCGAAGTACTCCGGCTGCCGCGCGGTGCCGGCGAGCTTGAAGTACCTCACCTTCCGCCGCCGGCGCAGCGCCAGCGCGTCCCGCACCGCGTCGTTGTGCACGCGCCGCGCGATGACGACCCGGTGTTCGGCATCGGCGAGTTCCCCGGCCAGCTCCGCGGGCAGCCGGGCCCGGTCGATCGACGCCAGCAGCCGCGTCAGCTCGTTCTCCGCGACCTCCCGCTCGGCGCGCGGCGCCTTCTCCGCGATGTCGGCGGCCTCCCGGAGACCGGGCGCGGCCCCGTCGACCGCGGCCACCGCCCGCGCCACCACCGCCCGCCGCGCCAGCGCCGCGTCCAGCGCCGCCCACCCGGCGTCCAGCCGGACGTGCAGCCGGTCCAGCCGGTTCGCCGTGGCGACCAGGAACAGCCCGCCGAGCACCACCACCGCCGCGACGATCGAGACGACCAGCACGAACCAGTTCACAGCGGCACGTCCTCCGCACTGACCCGCCGCGGGTCGGCGGCGATCGCCGTCTCGTAGACCCGCAGCACCTGCGTCACCACCACCGGCCAGTCGTAGATCGTGACCCGCTCCCCCGCCGCCGCGGCCAGCGACGTCCGCCGCGCCGGGTCGCCGAGCAGCTCCCGCAGGCAGTTCGCCAGCGCCACGCTGTCGCCGGTGGTGAACAACGCCCCCGCGCGCCCGTCGTCGAGCACACGGCGGAACGAGTCCAGGTTGCTCGCCACCACCGCGGTCCCGGCCGCCATCGCCTCGGTCAGGATCATCCCGAAGCTCTCGCCGCCGGTGTTGGGCGCGCAGTAGACGTCGACGCTGCGCAGCGCCCGCGCCTTCGTGGCGTCGTCGACCTGGCCGAGCAGCTCCAGGTGCGGCGCCAGCTCCGGGCCCGCCATCCGGCGCAGCACGTCCGCCTCGCCGCGGCCCACCACGAGCAGCCGCAGCTCCGGGAACTCCGGCAGCAGGCGGCGGGCCGCGCCGAGCAGGACCTCCATGCCCTTGCGCGGCTCGGTGAACCGGCCCACGAACCCGATCGTGCCCCCGGCCCGCGGATACCCGTCGAGCGGCTGGGCGCGGGAGAAGAACTCGACGTCGACCCCGTTGGGGATCTCCACCGCGTCCCCGCCGGCGTGCTCGACCTGCACCCGCCGCGCCAGCGCGGACACCGCGATGCGGGCGGTGATCTTCTCCAGCAGCGGCCGCAGCACCGGCTGGAACGCCGACAGCGTCCGCGACCGCGGCGTGGACGTGTGGAACGTGGCGACGATCGGCCCGTCGGCGACCTTCAGCGCCAGCAGCGACAGGCTCGGCGCGGCCGGCTCGTGCAGGTGCAGCACGTCGAAGCCGCCCTCACGCAGCCACCGCCGGACCCGCGCGTAGGACACCGGGCCGAACTGCAGCCGCGCGACCGACCCGTTGTACGGGATGCCCAGCGCCTTGCCCGCGGGGTGCACGAAATCGGGCAGATCGGCGTCCTCGTCGGCGGGCGCCAGCACCGACACCTCGTGGCCGCGGTCCAGCAGCGCCCGCGCCAGGTCCGTGACGTGCCCCTGGACCCCGCCGGGGACGTCGAAGGAGTACGGGCAGACGATCCCGACCTTCACGCCGCTTCCTCCGTCGCGGAAAAGGTCGCCTCCTCGAAATCGGCGGTCCACAGCTTCTGCATCATGTGCCAGTCCGCCGGGTGCGCCGCGATGTCACCGGCGAAGACGTCGGCCAGCGCCTGGGTCGCGGCGGGCACCTCGGTGCGGTGCGCCACGCGGATCCGCGGGTGGATGCGGATCCCCCAGCCGTCCTCGGTGAACCAGCTGCCCACCGGCAGCAGCGCCGCGCCGGTGCTGGCCGCCAGCCGCGCCGGACCGGCCGGCATGCTGGTCTTCTCACCGAAGAACGACACCGGCACGCCGCTGCCGGACAGGTCGCGGTCGGCGATCAGGCACACCACCCGGTTCTCCCGCAGCCGCTGCAGCAGCAGCCGGAACGAACCGGTGCCGCCGTCGGCGGACAGGATCTCGAACCCGAGCGACTCGCGGTAGGCCACGAACCGCTGGAACAGCGACTCCGGCTTCAGCCGCTCGACGACCGTGGTGAACGGGCCGTACCGGCCGACCGCCCAGATGCCCGGCACGTCCCAGTTCCCGCTGTGCGGCAGGGCGACCACGGCGCCGTTGCCCTCGGCCAGCGCCGCGTCGAGGTTCTCCACCCCGCTGATGGTCGCGCCGACCCGGGCCCGGATGTCGTCCGGATCCACGCTGGGCAGGCGGAACGCCTCGTGCCAGTAGCGCGCGTAGGAGCGCACGGCCTGCCGGGTCAGTTCGTCCAGTTCGGTGTCGTCGGCCTGCGGCACGACGCGGGCCAGGTTGCGGCGCAGCTGCCGCACCCCGGGGCCCTTGCGCTTGGCCGCGAAGTCCGCGGCCAGCCCGAAGCCGGCCTTGGCCAGCGGCACCGGCAGGCGGCGCACCACGTTCCAGCCCGCCGCGTAGCCGAGGTCGGCCATCCGCTCGCCGAACCGGCCCATCAGCCCGCCTCCCGCGCGGAGGCGGCGACGGCGAGCATGCGCTGGATCGTGGTGATGATCGAGCCGAGCGCGAGCAGCCACAGGGTGCCCTCGACGGCGAACGGCACGCCCAGGCCCTCCAGCCCGGTGCCGACGAGCGCGATGATCAGCCGCTCGGCGCGCTCGACCAGCCCGCCGTCGGCCTTGAGACCCTCCGCTTCGGCGCGGGCCTTGATGTAGGAGATCACCTGGGCCAGCACGAGGCAGATCAGGCAGGCCGCGGCGGCGCGCAGGTTGTGCTCGACCGCGAAGCACCACCACGCGATGCCGGCGAACAGGGCGCCGTCGGCGAGCCGGTCGCAGGTGGCGTCCAGGGTCGCGCCGAACGGCGTGCCGTACCCGCGGGCGCGGGCCATCGCGCCGTCGAGCAGGTCGAGCATCGCGAAGCCCCACACGGTGAACGTGCCGGCGAGCAGCATCCCGTTCGGGAAGAACACCAGGGCACAGGCGATCGCGCCGGCCGTGCCGATCATGGTCATCGCGTTCGGGGTGAGCCCGGCCCGCACCAGCGCGTGGCCGAGCGGGTCCAGGGCTCGCGAGACGGACGCTCGCGCGAAGATGTTCAGCATCGGATCGTCGGGGTGGCGGTATCGGCGGGCATGTCCATCGCTCTCGGCGTTCCACCTGGGGCTGCGGGGTCGGTTTGCTGACCGCAGCCTATCCACCCGCTACGACACTCCGGTGACGCGGCGCGCCCAAGGCGCCGCGCGCGCTCAGGCGAGCTGGTCCAGCTGCTCGTCCGCGGCGGCCCTCGCCTTCGCGCACTGGGGCGTGAGCTGGTCGCGGATCGCCTCGGAGATCTCCTCCAGCGCCCGCACCTGACCGGGGGTGAGCGCGTCGAACAGGGCCTCGCGCACGGCCTCGACGTGCCCGGGAGCCGCGGCGACGAGCGCGGCGAAGCCCCGGTCGGTCAGCCTGGCGAACGAGCCGCGCTTGTCGGTGCCGCAGCTGTCGCGGCGCACCCAGCCGTTGGCCTCCAGGCGCGCGACCGCGTGCGAGAGCCGGCTGCGTGACGAATGGCACTTCTCGGCCAGCTCGCTCATCCGCAGCGTGCGGCCGGGCGACTCGGACAACACGACGAGGACCTCGTAGTAGGTGTGCGGCATGCCGGCGTCGCGCTGGAGCTGGGATTCCACGTGGCTGCGCAGCATGGTGACGGCGGCCGAGAACGCGCGCCACACACGCTGTTCGTCTTCGCTGAGCCATCGCGGTTCGGACATGACGTACATGGTACCTCTAGTTGAGAGCTCAACCAGCGTGCGCTACGGTGTGGTTGAGGGCTCAACCAAGCATAGTTTTCGAGGAGACGACTGATGACCGCTTCGACGACCGAGATCCCCGGTTACATCGCCGGCACCTGGACCATCGACTCCACGCACTCCGACGTCGACTTCGTCGTGCGCCACCTCGGCGTGTCCAAGGTCCGCGGCCGGTTCGCCGAGGTCGAGGGCGAGATCGTGACCGGCGCCGACCTCGCCGACTCGAAGGTCACCGCGACGATCAAGGCCGACAGCATCGACACGAAGAACGCCGACCGCGACGCGCACGTCAAGAACGCCGACTTCCTGCACGTCGAGCGGTTCCCGACCCTGACCTTCGTCTCCACCGGCGTGCGCGCCGAGGACGGCGAGTACTTCATCGACGGTGAGCTGACCGTCCACGGCGTCACCAAGGCCGTCACCCTGGCCGCCGAGGTCGGCGGGTTCGCCGACGGCATGACCGAGGGCAGCAAGGTCTTCGGCATCTCGGCCACCACCGAGATCAGCCGCTCCGACTTCGGTGTCGGCGCCTCCATCCCGACCGCCGTCCTGGGCGACAAGGTCAAGATCGAGCTGAACATCGAGGCCGGTCTCAAGGCCTGAAACACCGCGACGAAACGGGCCCGGACCTCCCGGTCCGGGCCCGTTCGCGCGCTCAGATCCGGTGCCAGGCCGTCGACAGCAGCTCGCGCGTTTCGCCCAGCAGCTGGGGCAGCACCTTCGTCTGGCCGATCACCGGCATGAAGTTCGCGTCGCCACCCCAGCGGGGCACCAGGTGCTGGTGCAGGTGCGCCGCGATGCCGGCACCGGCGATCACGCCCTGGTTCATCCCGATGTTGAACCCGTGCGCCCCGGACACCGACCGCACCACCTTCATCGCGTGCTGGGTGAACTCCGCCAGCTCCCGCGTCTCCTCCGGCGTCAGGTCCGGGTAGTCGGCCACGTGCCGGTACGGCAGCACCATCAGGTGCCCCGGGTTGTACGGGTACAGGTTCAGCACCGCCCACACGTGCTCGCCCCGCGCGAGGATCAGCGCCTCGGCGTCGTCCAGGCCGAGCAGGCGGCAGAACGGGCACCCCTCGGGCTCGTCGCCCTCCGGTTTGTCCTGCCCCTGCACGTAGGCCAGCCGGTGCGGGGTCCACAGCCGCTGCAACGCGTCCGGCACCCCGACCCCGTCCTGGCCCACCAGCTCCGGCTCGGTCAAGGCAGGACCGCCTGGAGCGCCTCGGCCGTCGGCGAGCTGTTCTCCCTCCGCGCGATCCAGCCGGCGATCGCCTCCACCGCGTCGGCCACCGGCACCCCGTTGATCTGGCTGCCGTCGCGGAACCGGAACGACACCGCGCCCGCCTCGACGTCCTTGCCACCGGCCAGCACCATGAACGGCACCTTCTGGGTGGTGTGGGTGCGGATCTTCTTCTGCATGCGGTCGTCGCTGGTGTCCACCTCGACGCGGATCCCCTTGGCGCGCAACGCCTTCTCCACGCCGCGCAGGTGCTCGGCGTGCTCGTCGGCGATCGGGATCCCGACCACCTGCACCGGCGCCAGCCACGCCGGGAACGCGCCCGCGTAGTGCTCGGTGAGCACCCCGAAGAACCGCTCGATCGAGCCGAACAACGCGCGGTGGATGACCACCGGCTGCTTGCGGCTGCCGTCGGCGGCGGTGTAGCTCAGCTCGAACCGCTTGGGGTGGTTGAAGTCCAGCTGGATGGTCGACATCTGCCACGACCGGCCGATGGCGTCCTTGGCCTGCACCGAGATCTTCGGGCCGTAGTAGGCCGCGCCGCCCGGGTCCGGTACCAGCTCCAGCCCGGAGTCGATGGCGGCCTGCCGCAGTGTCTCGGTGGCCTCCTCCCACTCCTCGTCGGAGCCGATGAACTTGTCCGAGTCCCCGCGGGTGGACAGCTCGAGGTAGAAGTCCGAGAGGCCGTAGTCGGCCAGCAGGTCCAGCACGAACCGCAGCAGCGACCGCAGCTCGCCCGGCATCTGCTCCTGCGTGCAGTAGATGTGCGAGTCGTCCATGGTCAGCCCGCGCACCCGGGTCAGGCCGTGCACCACACCGGACTTCTCGTAGCGGTACACCGTGCCGAACTCGAACAGCCGCAGCGGCAGCTCCCGGTAGGACCGCCCGCGCGACCGGAAGATCAGGTGGTGCATCGGGCAGTTCATCGCCTTGAGGTAGTACTCCTCGCCCTCCAGGGGCAGCGGCGGGAACATGGTTTCGGCGTAGTAGGGCAGGTGACCCGAGGTGTAGAACAGCCCGGACTTGGTGATGTGCGGGGTGTTCACGAACTCGTAGCCGGACTCCTCGTGGCGGCGGCGCGAGTAGTTCTCCAGCTCGCGCCGGATGATGCCGCCCTTGGGGTGGAACACCGGCAGGCCCGAGCCGATCTCCTCGGGGAAGGAGAACAGGTCCAGCTCCGCGCCCAGGCGGCGGTGGTCGCGCCGCTCCGCCTCGGCCAGCCGCTCCAGGTAGGCGTCCTGCGCCTCGGCCGATTCCCACGCGGTGCCGTAGATCCGCTGCAGCTGCGGGTTCTTCTCACTGCCGCGCCAGTACGCGGCGGCCACGCGGGTCAGCTTGAACGCCGGGATGAACTTCGTGGTCGGCACGTGCGGGCCGCGGCACAGGTCGCTCCACACGCGCTCCTTGGTGCGCGGGTCGAGGTTGTCGTAGATGGTCAGCTCGCCGCCACCCACCTCCATCACCTCGGAGGTGTCCACTGTGTCTTCAGCGGACTTGAGGTCGATGAGCTCCAGCTTGAACGGCTCGTCCGCGAGCTCCTCGCGCGCCTGCTCGACCGAGTCGAAGCGGCGGCGCGAGAACTGCTGCGCCCCCTTGATGATCTGCTTCATGCGCTTCTCCAGCGCCTGCAGATCCTCCGGGGTGAACGGCTTGTCGACGAGGAAGTCGTAGTAGAAGCCGTCCTTGACGGGCGGGCCGATGCCGAGCTTGGCCTCCGGGAACTGCTGCTGCACCGCCTGCGCGAGCACGTGCGCCGCGGAGTGGCGGATGACGCTGCGGCCGTCCTCGGTGTCCGCCGCGACGGGCTCCACCGGGGCGTCCGCCTCGGGCGCCCACGCCAGGTCGCGCAGGCGCCCCTCGGCGTCGCGGACGACGACGATCGCGTCCGGCCCCTTGGCCGGCAGGCCCGCCTCGCGGATCGCGGCTCCGGCCGTGGTCCCGGCCGGCACCACCACGCTGGCGGCGGGTGCGGCTGCGGTGGACGACGGCTGGTTCACGATGGGCTCCTTCGAACGAAGTGATGTCCCACCGATGCTATCCGCCGCCCGCCCGCGGTCTTCCGCGAGGGACTTCAGACGGTCTCGACGACCTCGTCGTAGTCCAGCCGCGGCAGCCGGTCGAACCACGGGTTGTCCCCCGGCTTGCCGACGTTGACCACGACCAGGGACTTCCACTTGCGGCCGGCGAAGAACTCGGCGTCGATCCCGGCGGCGTCGAAGCCGGTCATCGGGCCGGCGGCCAGCCCGGCGGCGCGCACGCCGATGATGAAGTAGCCGACCTGCAGCAGCGCGTTCAGCCGCGCGAAGCCCTCCCGGCCGGACTCGTCGGCGAACAGGTCCTTGGCGTCCGGCTTGTGCGGGAAGGTCTTGGGCAGGTTCTCGTGGAAGTCGGTGTCGGCGGCCAGCACCACGGTCACCGGGGCGGCGGCGGTCTTGGCGCGGTTGCCCTCGGACATGTGCGGCAGCAGCCGCCGCTTGCCCTCCTCGGTGCGGATCACCAGCGCGCGCAGGGGCTGGGTGTTCATCGACGTCGGCGCCCACTTCACCAGGTCGTAGATCGCCTGGATCTGCTCCTCGCTCACCGGCTCGGCGGAGAACGAGTTCGCCGTGCGCGCCTCGCGGAACAGCAGGTCCTGCACGTCCTGCGGCAGGTGGAGGGTGTCGGCGAGGCTGGCGGTAGAGGTCATGGGTACTCCCGAGAGACGTGTCGGTGCCTTCCCTCCCCCCAACCTAGTTGAGCGCTTGACTATTTCTGGTGTGCGGCTCGTCACTCGTAGATGCGGACCCAGTCGATCTCGGCGGTGCTGCGGATCGGCGGGGTGGCCTTGTGCCGGTTGTGGTTCTGCTGGATGACCAGGTGCATCGGCTCGCTCGGGATGGTGCCGGGCTCGCCGTAGGTCGCCCAGGCGACGCCGTCGATGTAGCAGGTGACGTGGCCGGGCTGCCATTCCACCGCGTAGTTGTGCCACTGGGTGATGTCCAGGTCCTTGCGCATGTGCCCGGCGTCGGTGTTGCCCGGCCCGTGCAGCCAGCTCTCCACGTACTGGCGCGCCGGGTCGTAGATCTCGGCGAAGTCGATCTCGCCGTCGAGGTTGGTGTCGCTCTCCGGCCACAGCAGCAGCACCGGGTTGAAGTCGGGGTCGGCCGGGGCCGGGAAGCGCGCGCGGACCTCCCACCGGCCGTAGGTGCGGTCCTCGTGCCAGGCGATGCCGCAGGTCGCCGCGGTGGCGTCCCCGTCACCGACCAGGGTGAGGACGCCGCCGCGGACCACGCACTGGTCCGCGCCGAGGGTTTCCCCCGACACCGGGTTGTGGCCCTGGTAGATCTCCCAGTTGGCGGTGTCGACCCGGCGGCCGTCGAAGTCGTCCTGGGCGATCAGCCGCCAGCCGAAGTTGACCGCGGCCTCGCCGGACGCCTCGGGGGTGATCACGGCGGTGCCCGGCGCCTCGGTGACCACGGTCGGCGAGGCCCCCTCGGTGTCGCCGAACCGCTCCGACGTCACCCGCACGGCGAGAATCGCGACACCCGCCAGGACTACACAGGCGACCAGGATGACTACGCGACGCACCACCGCGACAACTTATCGTCCCCCGGACGGGTGGCCGCTCTAGCCCCGCTCGCCCTGCCGCTTCGCGACCAGGAACAGCGCCTGCCGCCGCAACCGGGCGCCCGGCGCCATCGCCGCGCCGACGAGCCGGTCGACCGGCCGCACGCCCCACCCCGGATCACTGGCCAGCCCCTCGGACAGCGCCCGCTGCTCGGCGTACTCCGCGCGCTGCGCCCGCGCGGACAGCGAATCGCGGCCGATCCGGAACGCCGCCAGCGACTCCGGCTGGCCGAAGAAGTCGCCGTGGCCCAGCAGCCCGATCCACAGCGCCAGGTCCATCGGGAACGTCCAGCGCGCGTCCCACCCGCCGACCGCGTCGAACTGCTCGCGGCGGAACAACGCGCCACCGGGCTCGCCGAGCGGGTTGCCGCCGTGGCGGACGATCTTGCGGATCACCGCGCTCGCCTCGTGGCGGCCCACCAGCCCGCGCAGCCCCCGGTTGGCGGCGAGGACCTCGCCGGCCTCGTTGATCATGTCGCGGCGCGAGCACACCAGCGCGATGCCCGGATCGGTCGCCAGGACCTCGTACTGGCGGCGCACGCAGTCCGGGTGCAGCAGGTCGTCCGCGCACAGCACCTTCACGAACCGGCCGCTGGATGCGGCCACGACGCGGTTCCAGTTCTCCGCCAGCGGCAGCACCCGGTCGTTGCGGAGCACCTTCAGCCGCGGATCGGCGAAGCCCCGCAGGATCTCCGGGGTCGCGTCGGTCGAGGCGTTGTCCAGCACGACGAGCTCGAAGTCGCCGAAGGTCTGCGCAAGGACGCTGGAGACGGTGTCGGCGATGTACCGCCCGGCCTGGTAGGCCGGGACGCACACGGAGACCGTGGCCGCGCTCACGGCTTTTCCCCCTTCCGGGTGTAGCTCTGAACAGGCAAAACGGTGGTCGGTCGCGCATGCTGGCACGCGTGGGGATCTTCGCGATGGTCGCCCTGCTGGTGGCGGGGCTCTTCGGCTGGCCTCCGGCTGATCGGGACGAACCCGGGCCGCCGGCCGTGACGCTGCTGCCCGGCGCCGGGGATGGGCTCGTACTCGGCGTGACGCACGCACAGTACAGCCTCGACTCGTGGCTCACACCCGGACAACGCACGAGCGGGGAACAGATCCTGGGTGCCACCCCGCTGCTGCAGAACCAGCACATCATGGGCTTCGGCGTGGGCAACCCCGAACCCGCGCCCGGCCGCTTCGACTGGTCCCGCCTGGACGAGCGGATGGACCTGATCGAGCGCACCGGCGGCACCCCGGTGATCACCCTGTGCTGCGCACCGGACTGGATGAAGGGCGGCGCGGCGGGCACCACCGACTGGGACGACCTGGCGGCCGCCCCGCTGCCGGCGCACTTCGACGACTTCGCGCGGCTGTCCGCCAAGGTCGCCCAGCGCTACCCGCAGGTCAAGTACTTCCAGGTGTGGAACGAGCTCAAGGGGTTCTGGGACGCCCAGGCCGGCGCCTGGGACGCGAAGGGCTACACCGACCTGTACAACCAGGTCTACGACGCGGTGAAGGCGGTGCGGCCGGACGCCCTGATCGGCGGCCCGTACGTGGTCCTGAACAGCTGGTCCTCGGCGTCGGCCACGAACCACCCGTCCGAGTTGCGTGGCCCGTACGGCGTGGTGGACCAGCGGTCGCTGGACGTCGTGGAGTACTGGAACGAGCACAAGCACGGCGCCGACTTCGTCGCGCTGGACGCCTCCACCGGCACCCGGGACCAGGGCCTGATCACCACGCCGGACAAGGCCAGCCAGATCTACGCCGACGCCACCCGCTGGGCGCGCAGCCTCACCGGGCTGCCGGTGTGGTGGTCGGAGTTCTACCCGGAGACCGCTCCCCCGCCGCAGGAGTCCACCGGGAAGGCGAAGAGCGCGCCCGTGCCGGCGGACCAGGCCCGCGCGGTGGCCACTTTGGACGCCGTGGCCAGGGCGGCGGAGGCGGGCGCGGCGGCGATGCTGCTGTGGCAACCGGAAGCCAGCGACGACCTGCCGTACGCGGCGCTGTGGTCGGAGGCACGGCCCGGCGTCGACGTGCTGCGGCCGACGAGCCTGACCGCCGCGTGGACCTGGCTGGCGCCGCGGCTGCGCGAGGGGCTGGTCGACGTGCAGCGGCCCGCGGACGTGGTGCAGTTCAGCACGCCGGGCGGGAAGGTCGTCGTCAACCCGCGGCCGGAGACCGGGCTGGTCCGGGCGGGCGGTCTCAGCGTGCGGGTGCCGCCGCTGACCATCCGGGTGCCGGGCTGAGCCCGTCACAACGACAGTCCCACCACGATTCGCCAGATCGCGCCGACCGCGGTGAGCACGGTCAGCCCCACCGCGACCAGGTCGAGCGTGCGGATCCGCTCGGTGCGCGCCGACGCCGTGTCGGTCGAGCGGCGGCCGACGGTCATCTCCTTGAGCACGGTCCGCCACACGAGCACCACCAGCAACGCCACCCCGGACAGCGCCGTGACCAGGGTGAGGAAGTCGGCCTGGCTCACGCCGGCTCCGCCACGACGGACGTCTCGCGCACCAGGCGGGCGGGCACCCCGGCGTAGACCCCGGGCACCGGGCAGTCGCGTGCCACGACCGCGCCCGCGGCGATCACCGCGTCGTCGGCGATGCGCACCCCGGGCAGGATCTGCGCCCGCGCCCCGACCCACACGCGGTCGCCGATCACGACCGGCCGGGCCTGGGCGACCCGGGAGACCCGGCCGTCGGGCAGCGTCGGGTGGTGCGAGGTGACGATCATGACCTGCGGGCCGAACTGGCAGGACGCGCCGATGGTGATCGGCCCGACCGACTCCAGGTAGCACTCGGCGTTGAGGAACGTGTGGCGCCCGATCTCGACGTTGCGCAGGGCGCCGTGGATCCGCAGCCCCGGGAAGATGTTCCCGGAGCGGATGCGCGCGCCGAACGCGCGGTAGCCCAGCAGCCGCAGCGGGCGCGGCACCAGCGCGCTGCCGAGCACGCCGTTGACGATCGCGCCGACCGTCATCGACCACAGCTCGATGTGCACCTGCTCGCGCAGGCGCCGTCCCAGGGACCGGGTCTGGTTCACGTGTTCCCTCCGCCACTGCCCTGCACGAACTTGTCGGCGGGCGTCGTCCGGCCGAGCACCAGCGAACCCTGATCGTCGAACACCAGGCGGTACAGCCCGGTGGCCTCGAGCTCGCGCACGAGGTCGGCGCCGTAGGTGTCGGGCACCTGGTCGAAGATCTTCATGTAGGCCCACTGCGGCTCGGTGAGCACAAGATAATCGGGGCCCTTCAGGCGCAGGCAGGCGACCAGCGCGGGAACGTCGTCCATCACCTCTTCGCAGTAGCCGTCGACTTCGAACTGGGACACCTCGCCCACGCGCGCGAACGACAGCGGCACCGAGTTGACCAGCGAGTCCACCCGCTGCCCCGGCTGCGCCTGGTGCACCGCCCAGCTCGCGGCGGCGATGTCGCTTTCGTGGAAGCTGATGTAGGCGTCGTTGCCGCCGCGCGCGGTGACCGTCGAGGCGAGCAGGCCGGTGAGCACGACCCACGGCACCGCGGCGGCGAGCACCGTGCGCGCCGGCCGGTTGCGCCAGCGCAGCCGGCGGGCCGAGGTGACCGCCTTCTCCAGCGCGAGCGACGCGGGCAGGGCCATCACCGGCAGCGAGAACAGGAAGCAGCGCATGAAGACCTCGCCGCCGTAGGGCTGGGCCACGGCGAGCCCGAACGGCGCGACGCACAGTGCGGGCAGCAGCCACGACTTCAGCGAGTCGCGGCGCATCTGCCAGATGCCGTAGGCGGCCATGCCGGCGACGAACAGCGTGATCCCGATGCGCACGGTCAGCACGACGAGCCGGCCGGGGCTGCCCGCGAACCGGGCCACGATGCCCTCGTCCACCGAGGAGCCGACGTCGCCGAGCGGGCTGAGGATCATCTGGACCAGCTGGCCGCTCCAGAACTCCGACGCGCCGAGCGAGAACCACACCACCGCGCCGCCGAGGATCACGAACGGCACCCACGCCGGCCACAGCCGCCCGAACACCAGCAGCAACAGCAGCAGGACGCCGAGCACGAACGGGGTCAGCTGGTGGGTGGGCGCCAGCGCGAGCCCGATCAGCACCACCGCGCCCTGCGCCACCAGCCGCGCCTTCGGGCTGGACCGCGGCGCGAGCCGGGCCCGCAGCCGCGCCTTGACCGGCTCGGTGAGGCGGGGCCGCACCAGGTGCCGGAAGGTCAGGGCCAGCGCGGCGAGCATCAGGATCATCGCCGTGCCCTGCGGCGAGAAGTAGTCCTGCTCGGTCCAGTTCGCCACGAGGTAGAGCCAGGGCGCGATCCACGCCGCGCGCCGGTTGCCCAGCGCCGACACGGCCAGGGCGCGCACGCCGAGCACCGCGAGCCCGGACAGCACCACCGGCGCCCAGTTCAGGAACGGGATCGCGTCGGGCATCCCGGCGGCGCGGGTGATCATCGCGACCAGCGAGAAGAACCCGGCCCAGGAGAACCGCGCGTCGTAGTCGTGCAGAATGTCGCCGTGCGTGGCGATGTAGTCGGCGAACCCGGCGTGCAGCCACGCGACCGGCAGCCGCGCGACCTCCTGGATCGCGGGCTGCAGCCCGTACACGCCGAGCACGCCGAGCAGCGTGTAGAGCGAGAGCAGCCAGGTGCGCGGCCGGTAGCGCAGCAGCTCCAGCACCACGGCGGCGACCAGCAGCGGATAGGACAGCAGCGTCGGCACCGACAGCTCGGCGACGAGCCCGAGCCCGCCGATCGCCTCGGGCGGGACGGGGTGCAGCCCGATGATCCACAGCACCACCGCGACCGCGGCGAGACCGGGACCGAAGAACGGGTCGGCGAGGAAGGCGGGCCGTCCGGCGCCGGTGCCCAGCCGGGGCCGGGACTCGACCGCGCGCGCGGGCGGTTCCGGCTTCGGCGCCAGGCGGCCCGACGCCGGGATGTAGCGCGTGGGCGGGCCGGGCGGCGGCTGCGGGAACCGCATCGGCTCACGCGGCCGGGGCGAGGGGCGGGTGGTCCGGTTCGGGCGCACCGGGCGCAGGAACCGGGTGGGCGGCTCGGTCACGGACGCGCCCCGAACACCCGGCGCCTCAGGTCGGCCAGCACCGCGGCGGCGATCACCGCCTGCGCGACGAGCATGCCCACCCCGAACCCGAACTCGGTCGGCACCACCAGCGCGAGCACGACGGCGGAAACGGCGGTCACGGCGTGCAGCACCGCGACCCCGGCACCGCGGCCCGCGGCCAGGTGCACGGCCACCCCGAGCACCACGACCAGCCGCGGCACCTGCGCGGCGAGCAGGACCCGCAGCAGGTCGGTGCCCGCCGTGTACTCCGCGCCGAAGATCGCCAGCATCACCCAGGCCAGCGCGGCGCCGACGGCCAGCAGCGGCACGAACACCAGCACCAGCCGCTTGCCCGCGCCCGCGACCAGCGAGCGGGCGTGGCCGGGCTCGGCGGACAGGCGCACCACGAGGGGGTTCACGAACGCGGTCGCGGCGACGTCCAGCGCGTTGATCGCGGTCCAGACCACGAAGAAGACGGCGTTGGCCTCGGCGCCGAAGCGGTGCAGCACGATCAGCGGCACCAGGTTGTACAGCACGACCACGCACACCATGGCCGGGTAGGACGGCGCGAGCAGCCGCACGATCTCCCGGCGGCCCGGCAGCACCCCCGGCGCGAGGGCGGGCGAGGTGCGCCGCACCGACCGCCAGATCAGGAACGTCACGACCGCGACCCCGATCAGCGTGGGCACCGCCCAGGACAGCACCAGCCCGAGCGCGCCGGCGAGCGGCCCCAGCCCGGCCAGCAGTCCCAGCCGCGCCACGGAGAACGCGCTGTTCTCCACCGGCACCCAGCGGGCCAGGCCGAGCCCGGTGAGCACCTCGTCCTGGAACTGGAACAGGGTCCAGCCGATCCCGGCGACGAGGAACCAGGCGACCCCGGCCGGCACCCGGTGCACCACCTCGGCACCGGCGGGCACGAGCACGAACACGACCGAGCCGATCACCCCACCGGCGAGGACGGCCAGGTAGGTGCGCAGCAGCAGCCGCGGCCGCCGCGCGCCGGCGCGGGGCAGCCAGCGCAGGACCGCCGGCCCCAGGCCGAGTTCGGCGATGCCGGCGACGAGCAGGAAACCGGACACGAACGCCGAGGTGTCCCCGACCGCGGCGGCGGGCAGCAGCCGCGCGGCCAGTACCCAGCCGATCATCCCGGCCAGCGCGGTGATCGCGGCCGAGGCCGACAGCGCCAGGCCGTCGGCCACCATGCCCTTGCCCGGGGCGGTCTCCTTGCCGACCGTCATCGGGCCTCACCCGGACGGCTGCGCAGCACGTGGTGCGCCAGCGGGAGCGCGGTGACGGCCGCGAGCACCACGACCGCCGCCTCCGGGTGCCAGAACCGGGTCAGCACCAGCACCTGCGCCACGATCAGGGTGATCGCCAGTGAGATGCCGACCGCGCTGACCCAGGTCACCGACAGGTGGCGCACGTTGACGTAGGAGATCAGGGCCCAGCCGGGCGCGGTGAGCACGAACACCAGGACCGCCAGCGGCCGCAGCACGAAGTCCACACCGGACCAGACGAGCACGATCGTCACCAGGCAGACAGCGAGCAGCCCGTAGGCGGTGTATCGCCGGATCCTCAGCTGCTGCTCGACCACACGTGCCCTTCCTGCCCGTCGCCCTCCATCATCACCGGCGGCCGGATCCGCCCTCACCCCGGGCCCGCATCAGCGCCGCGGCGCCGCCGAGCAGGCCCAGGCGCTCGTCGCGGCGCAGCTGGCGCAGCCGCGAGCGGGCGGCGCGGTCGGACAGCGGCAGCTCCGGGGTGCGGGCGGCGAGACGGGCGGCCCCGCGCGGCACCCGCCGCAGGATCGAGAACGCGGTGACCGGGCGCCGCCGCACGGACAGCGCCAGCATCGCCGCCAGGCCGACGCCGTAGCCGCGCATCCGCTCGCGCAGTTCGAGCCAGTCCGCGCGGTGGATGTGCCGGGCCACCGCGTGCGGGGTGTGGACCACCGCGCCGCCGGCGTAGGCCAGCCGCACGAACAGGTCCAGGTCCTCCCCCGCCATCGTCGGCGTGCCCGCGCCGAGCAGCGGGTCGAAACCGCCCAGGTCCTCGAACACCTCGCGGCGCCAGGTGGCGCAGCTGCCCGGGCCGTAGCGCGCCATGGACAGCGGGTAGAGCGGGTCCTCGCGCGCGGTGTCCCGGTCGATCCGCTGCCACCGCACGGAGTTGCTGTAGCCCTTGAGCCGTTCGAACAGGACCTCGGCGTCGGTCTCCAGGCTGGCCGGCAGCACCAGCGAGGTCACGCAGCCGACCGCGGGATCGGCGGCGAACTCCTCGGTGACGGCGTGGAACCAGCCGGGCTCCACGGTGATGTTCTCGTCGACGAACGCGATCACGCCGTGGCGGGCGACGCGGGCGCCGGTGTTGCGCGCGATGCTGACGCCCTTGCGCGGCTCGACGACGTAGCGCGCGCCCAGTGCCTCCACCTCGCCACGCAGCCAGGCGTCGCCCTCGGGCAGCCGCGGCAGGTTGTCCACGACGATCACCTCGAGGTCCGGGTACCCGGCCTCGAGCGCGGCGCGGGCGCTGGCCACGGCCTGCCGCTTGCGGTGCGCGGTCGGGATGACGACGCTGACCGGCGGCCGGGCGAACCCCGGGCGGCGGCGCGGGGCGGGCGCGGTGGCGAATTTCGGCAGCCGCACGACGCCGCGCTCCACCGGCAGCAGCAGCACGTCGACGGTGCGGTCGCCGTCGCGGACGAGGACCTGCGCCGCGCGGTAGTGGCCTACCGGCCGGTGCGGCACGGCAAGTTCCTCGGGCGCGGTGCGGGCGTCGACGGTGGCGATGTGGATCGGGCCGTGCACCAGCGCCGACGCCGGGCGCGGCCGCGGCGGGCGGAGCTGCGCCTTGCCGCGCAGGTACCCGGCCGCGGTCGAGGACACCACGGTCACCAGGCCGAGCACGCCGGAGGCGCCGGCCGTGCGGCCCAGCGCGAGCCGGCCGAACTCGCGCGCCACGGCGGCCGGGATGGTGCGGCTGAGGTAGTCGCGCTCGGTGGACAGCGCGGCCTCGCTGCCGACCAGGCGCGACACGTAGGCCTTGGACAGCCCCTCGCCCCAGCCGCGGCGGCGCAGGTAGGCCCAGGTGGTCCGCTCCGGCGTGACGCGGTGGCGCACCACCGCCTGCGGCCGGAACACGATCCGCGCACCGGGCGAGGCCTGGCGCAGCCGGATGCACAGCTCGGTCTCCTCGCAGCCCAGCGGGGTGCGCCCGATGCGGCCCAGATCCTCGGAGAACGGCCCGGCGAGCGTGAACGCCTCCCGGCGGAAGGACATGTTGCAGCCCATCAGGTTGCGCACCGGCGCCTCCGCCGCGGGCTGCCCGGTGTAGGTGCAGCCGACCACCCAGTCCAGCTCGCCGTGCGCCGACCCGCGGCCGGCGGGCAGCTTGGCCGGCCGCCGCCCGCCGGGCCAGCGCGGGCGGGCCGAGCCGCCGACGGCGAGCACGTCCCGGTCGCGGTAGCCGGCCAGCAGCTGCTCCAGCCAGTCGGGCGCGGCCTCGGCGTCGTCGTCCAGGAACGCGATCACGTCGCCCTTGGCGAGCCCGACCGCGGTGTTGCGGGCGCCGGACAGCCCGCGCCGCCCGGCGTTGGGCACCACCGTCACGCCGGCGAACTCGGCGGCGGCCCGCCGCTCCAGCTCCGGGTTGTGGTCGATCACCACGATGATCTCGCGCGGCGGCACCGACTGGTCCCGCACCGACGCCACCGCCGCGGTCAGGTCGTCCCAGCGGTCCGCCGTGTAGGCGCAGATCACCACGGTGGTGTCGAACGAGGTCATGCTTCGGGCGCTCCGGTGTCCAGCACGAGCGGCGCCGGGGCGTCCGCGACGGGCTCGGGGGTGAACAGGCCGAACCGGCGGCTGCGGCGCTGACGGCCGACCCGCTGCCACTCGGCCACGAGCGTGCGCAGCACCCGGCCGCCGTCGGAGAAGGTGCGCAGGTTCGTCTCCCCGTGCAGGCGGGCCCGCTCGACGCTGGGCACCTCGGTGATCCACAGGCCGAGCGCGGCCATCCGGCAGTTGATGACGGTCTCGATCTCGAAGCCGTCGCCCCACAGCATCTCCTCGCCCGCGGGCGCGAACACCGGCGGCAGGTTCAGCAAGGCAACCAGATCGCGCCAGAACGCGTTGTAGCCATAACAGAGATCGGTGAACCCGGCGCTGAACAGCGTGTTGGACAGGCGGTTGAGCCCGGAGTTCCCCGCGGCGCGGAGGTGTGTGATGTCGTGGCTGCCGCCACCCGGGGCGAACCGGGTGCCCTTGGCGAAGTCGGCTCCGTCGGTGAGCGCTGCCACGAACCGCGGGATCTCCGCCGGGTCGGCCGAGCCGTCGGCGTCGAACATCACGATCACGTCGCCGGAGGCGGCGAGGAACCCGCAGGCCAGCGCGTTGCCCTTGCCGCGGCGGGTCTGCCGGATGACCCGCGTGCCCGGCCGCGCCCGCGCGACGACCTGCGGGGTGCCGTCCCCGGTGTCGGCGTCGACCACCAGCACCTCGTGCACCGGTGGCAGCTCGGGCAGGATCTCGCGCAGGTTGTCCGCCTCGTTCTTCGCCGGCACCACGACGGTGACGCGGGGATCGGGCCCGCGGCGGGGCGGGTGCGCGGCGGCGAAGGCGAACGCGTCGCCCAGGTTCTCGTAGTCGGTGACGGGACTGGGGGAATCCATGATCGTCAACGCCGTGCTGTCCTTGCTGGCGGGCACACCGGTCGCGAGGGTGTGCGGGTCGGGGAAGGGCGGGGCTTGCTCGAACGGATGACGCGCGGCCCTGCGGTCAGGTTCGGTGTCTTCGCAGATCGGGCGCGAGGTCGCCGCGCGCCTGCGCGGATTTCAGCCAGGCCAGGCGGGTGAAGCGCCGGCTGAAGGTGTCCATGGTCAGGCCGTGGCGGGTGTAGTGCGCGGCCAGTTCCCGGGCGCCCGCCGCCACCGTCCAGGTGGCCGCGTACCCGGGAAGCGCTTCCCGGATGCGGGAGAAGTCCACCCGGTAGGAGCGGGGGTCGGGGCCCGCCTCACCGGTGATCAGCAGTTCCGAGCCGGGGACGGCGGTGACCACGGACTCGGCGATCTGGCGCACCGTGAGGTTGTTGGCCTCGGTGCCCACGTTGAACGCCCGGTCGTGCACGGCTTCGGCGGGCGCCGTCAGCGCCGCCGCGAACGCCGTCGCGATGTCGTGCGCGTGCACCAGCGGCCGCCACGGCGTGCCGTCGGAGAGCACCCGCACCTGCCCGGTGAGCACGGCGTGGCCCACCAGGTTGTTCAGCACGATGTCGGCGCGCAGCCGCGGCGAGAACCCGAAGGCGGTCGCGTTGCGCAGGTACACCGGGCTGAACCCGGAGTCGGCGAGGTCGTGCAGGTCGTCCTCGACGCGCACCTTCGACTCCGCGTACGGGGTGACCGGCCGCAGCGGCGCGTCCTCGGTCACCAGGTCCTCCCCCGCCGCGCCGTAGACCGAGCACGTCGAGGCGTAGAGGAAACGGCGCACCCCGGCGTCCTTGGCGAGCTTGGCCAGCTGGACCGACGCGGTGTGGTTGATCTCGTAGGTCAGCTCCGGCGCGAGCGCGCCCAGCGGGTCGTTGGACAGCGCGGCCAGGTGGATCACCGCGTCCACACCGGACAGCCGGTCCGCGGTCACGTCCCGCAGGTCCACCGGATCACCGGGCGGGTCGTCCGGCGCGGGCCCGAGCACGCACGCGGCGAACAGGCCGGAGTCCAGGCCGAGCACCTCGTGCCCGGCCGCGCGCAGCACCGGCGCCATCACCGATCCCAGGTAGCCCTGGTGCCCGGTCAGCAGGACCCGCATCACCGCACCCCCGCCGGGATCGAGGCCGGGCGCTCCCACAGCATCCACGGGCGCGCGCCGCTTTCGTAGGCCGCGTCGAGCGCGGCGCGTTCCTTGAACGTGTCCGCGGGCTGCCAGAAGCCGCGGTAGGGGTAGGCGATCAGCCGGTCCTTTTCGGCCAGTGCC
This sequence comes from Amycolatopsis thermalba, assembly GCF_023376025.1. Classification (NCBI taxonomy): domain Bacteria; kingdom Bacillati; phylum Actinomycetota; class Actinomycetes; order Pseudonocardiales; family Pseudonocardiaceae; genus Amycolatopsis; species Amycolatopsis thermalba. The sequence goes on along the minus strand of NZ_CP091196.1, from coordinate 3,562,027 downwards.
GCGCAGCCGTCCTCGACCAGGTCGCCGTTCTCCGGGAGGTGGTCGAAGATCTCCTGCCGCAGCACGAAGTAGCCGGCGTTCTCCCACAGCGGCAGGCGGCTGGCCGAGCTGATGCCGGAGACCCGGTTGGAGTTCTCGCGGAACTCCACGCAGTGGAACGACGACTGCGGCGGCACCACCATCATCGACGCCCCGGCGTCGGAGGCCGCGAGGTTGTCCACCATGACGTCCAGCGGCGCGTCGGTGAGCACGTCGGCGTAGTTGGCGAGGAACATCTCCTCGCCGTCGACGTACTTGCGGACCCGGCGCAGCCGCTCCCCGATCGGCGACTCGATGCCGGTGTGCACGAACGTGATCGACCAGTCGCTGATGTCGGTGGACAGCAGCTCGACCTCACCGCCGCGCAGCACGAAGTCGTTGGACGCGGTCTCGGTGTAGGACAGGAAGAAGTCCGTGATGTGCCGGGCGCCGTAGCCCAGGCACAGGATGAACTCGGTGTGCCCGAAGTGCGCGTAGTACCGCATCACGTGCCACAGCAGCGGCCGCGGGCCGACCATCTGCATCGGCTTGGGCACGTCGTCCGCGGGGCCGTTGCGCATGCGCATCCCGTAGCCTCCGCAGAAGAGCACCACCTTCATTCAGTTCACCTCGACAGCCTGCAGCACGGGGTTCTTCGGGGAGACGATCTCCAGCTCGGGGATCGCGAACACCAGCCGGCCGCCCCAGTCCGCGACGTAGGCCAGCTGCTCGGTCAGCTCGGCGCGCAGGTTCCAGGGCAGCACGAGCACGTAGTCGGGCCGGTCGGCCGCGATCCGCTCCGGCGGGAAGATCGGGATGCGGGTGCCGGGCGTGAACCGGCCGTGCTTGTACGGGTTGCGGTCCACTGTGTACTCCAGCAGGTCCGGCCGGATCCCGCAGTGGTTGAGCAGGGTGTTGCCCTTGCCCGGCGCGCCGTAGCCGGCCACCCGCTCGCCGCGCCGCTTGGCGCCGATCAGGAACTCCAGCAGCGACAGGCGGATCTCCTCGACGCGGCGGGCGAAGCCGGCGTAGCCGGACAGCTCGTGCAGCCCGGCGGCGCGCTCACGCTCCAGCACCTGCGCCACGCGCGGGGAGGGTTCGCCCGCGGTTTCGGCCGGCCGCGCCCACACGCGGATCGAGCCGCCGTGGGTGTCCAGCAGCTCGACGTCGGCCACGGCCAGCCCCGCCGTCGCCAGCGCCCGCCGCGCGGAGGCGAGCGTGTAGTACTGGAAGTGCTCGTGGTAGATCGTGTCGTACTGGGTCAGCTCGACGAGGCTGAGCAGGTGCTGCACCTCGATCGAGACCCAGCCGTCGTCGGCGACCAGCGCGCGCAGGCCGCGGGTGAACCCGAGGACGTCGGGGATGTGCGCGTAGACGTTGTTGGCCACCACCAGGTCCGCCGGCCCGTGCTCGGCGCGGACCGCGGCGCCGGTCTCCGGGGTCAGGAACGCGGTCAGGGTCGGCACTCCGGCCTCCCGCGCGGCCGCGCCGACGTTGACCGACGGCTCGATGCCCAGGCAGCGCAGGCCGCGCGCGACGACGTTGCGCAGCAGGTAGCCGTCGTTGCTGGCGACCTCGACGACGAAGGAGTCCGGGCCGAGGCCGAGGCGGCCGGCGGCGGAGTCGACGAACTCCTTGGCGTGCGCCAGCCAGGAGTGGGAAAACGACGAGAAGTAAGCGTATTCGGTGAAGGTCTCCACCGGATCGATCAGGGGCGGCAGCTGGGCCAGCAGGCACTCCGGGCAGATCCGCAGGTGCAGCGGGTAGGCCGGCTCGGGGGCGTCCAGGTCCTCGGCGGCGAGGAACGACTCGCACGGCGGGCTCGCGCCGAGGTCCACCACGCTGCGCAGACCCGGCGAGCCGCACAGGCGGCAGGACAGCGTCTCGGCTGGCATGGCGCGCGCGTCCTCCCCTGTGATCGGACCACCCCGCCCCGTAGCGGGCCCTATGTCAACGTGACTATAGGGATCGCGGTGGCTGGCGTTACGAGCAACTGGCTGATCAATTGGCCCCGATCGGGTGATCGCTACCACTCGCTGTAGTAGGCAGATTGACGAGAAGTCACCAGGAAGAGATCATTTTCGCGTTTCGACCGGTTTGCCCGGCACCGGTTCACGCCACGATCCACTCGCAGTGGGCCCCGTCGAGCTGCGGGAAAGCCGCGCGCACCTCGGGCTCGAGATCGGGGACGAACAGCAGGACAGCGTGTGGGATCGGGTGGGTGAGGGCCGCCGTTGATACCACCGGAATCCGGGTACCGGGCATGCGCCGACCGTGCTTGGCCGGGGAGATGTCGGCGATCGCCGGCAACAGATCGATATCGATTCCGGCGCGCCGCAGGAGTGCCACCGCGCGCGACGCGGCGCCGTAGCCGACGACGCGCTCCCCCGCGTGCTCCCGCAGCCGCTCCCGGATGCGCGCGCAGCCCGCTTCGACGGCCCGGCCGAGCCCGGCGACGACGGGGATCTCCGTGGCCCCCGCGGCACGTTCCGCGGCCACCAGGCGGGTGGTCTCCGCGGCCGGGGTGCGGTCGCGGCCGAGTTCCAGCAGCACGGTTCCGCCGTAGAGGTCGAAGGTCCAGCTGCGCCCGGGACGCAGCCCGGCCGAGGCGGCCAGGGTGATCGCCGCCGGGGCCGAGTAGTAGGCGAAGTGCCCGTGCCGCAGGGCGTTCCACTGCCCCTGCCGGACGATCGAGGCCAGCGAGTGGAACTGCATCAGCAGCGCGCCGCCGGGCGCGAGCCGCACCGCGCGCCGGGCCATGGCCGCGCGCTGGTCCGGTTCGTGCATCAGCCCGAAGCAGTCGACGACGACGTCCGCCGGCTCGTCCTCGGCGGCTTCCCGCATGCCCGCGGCGCGCAGCAGCGGCAGCCAGGACCCACCGTGCGGGCTGCCGAATTCGGCGACCGTCGCGCCCGGGCGCACCAGCCCGGCGCGGGTGAGCCGGGCGACCGCGTCGGCGGCCTGGTCGGTCAGCGCCTTCGGCTCCACCCCGGCGGGTTCCTCGGCGGTGCCCGGGTCCTCGGCCAGCTGGGCCAGCGCGCACCGCGCGCACATCCACATCCGCAGCGGCCACACCGGGTCCGGGCCGGGATCGGCCGCGGGCGGGAACAGGTCGCACGGCGGCTGCTCGCCCAGGTCGAGCACGACCTGTCCGTCGGTGGCGCCGCACGCCCGGCAGCTGATCATCGTGTCCCCTTGCCCAGCGTCAGCGCGAGCTTGTCCACGTAGAAGGCTTCGGCGTAGCGGGTGTGCTGCTGCACCCCGCGCAGCCGCGCCAGGCCGAGGAACGCGTCGCGGGTGTACCAGTCCCGGCCGTGCTGCGACGGGTAGTGCTTGGCCAGCAGGTCGGCCTTGGTCTCGGCGATCTCGTCGGTCAGCGGCTGGTAGACCGTGGGCTGGCCGAGGTCGCCGTCCCACTTGAGGATCTCGTAGCCGAGCACGAGCTGGTCGCGGAACACGGTGGGCGCGATTTCGGCGAGCAGCCGGTGGTCCTGGTGGCGGTCGCCGGGCTGCGGCGCGAACACCAGGTCCGGCGTGACGCGGCCGCGCAGTGCGGTGACGGCTTCCTTGACCGCGTCCCAGTGCGCCGGCATCCGCCCGTCGGGCAGGTCCAGCACGGTGAGCTCGACGTGCGCCGGGGCGCAGAACTCGGTCAGCGCGGCCTGTTCCTCGGCGGCGCGTGCGGTGCCGCCGCCGGAGAGGACGAGGGCGTGCACCGCGAGGTCCGGGCGGTCCGCGCACAGCGTGAGCAGCGCGCCGCCGGCGCCGATGGCGAGGTCGTCGCAGTGGGCGCCGAGCAGCGCGACCGAGCGGAGGTCGGGGAAGGTGAGGGCCTGCACGTCGGGCCAGGGTGCCAGAGGCGGCGTCAGTACGCGCCCCGGCCTCCGGTGACGGCGCGGAAGGTCTTCCACAGGATCGCCATGTCCAGGGCCAGGGACCAGTCCTCCACGTAGCGCAGGTCGAGCCGGACGCTTTCCTCCCAGGACAGGTCGCTGCGGCCGCTGACCTGCCACAACCCGGTCATGCCCGGTTTGACGAGCAGCTTGCGGCGGGCGGCGCGCTCGTAGTTCTCGGTCTCGGCGGGCAGCGGCGGGCGCGGGCCGACGAGCGACATGGTGCCGCCCAGGACGTTGAACAGCTGCGGCAGCTCGTCGAGGGAGTAGCGGCGCAGCACCGCGCCGACGCGGGTGATGCGCGGGTCGCGGCGGAGCTTGAACAGCGGGCCGGCGCCCTCGTTGTCGCCGAGCAGGCCGTGGCGCAGCCGGTCGGCGCCGATGACCATGGTGCGGAACTTGATCATGGTGAAGGTGCGGCCGTCGCGGCCCACCCGAAGCTGGCGGTAGAACACCGGGCCGCCGTCGTTGAGCTTGATCAGCACCGCGATGCCCAGCAGCACGGGCGCGGCGAGCGTGAGCAGCGCCGCGGCGCCCAGGCGGTCCACCACGTCCTTCACGATCCGCCGCCCGCCGGTGAACGTGGGCGCCGAAACGCGCAGCAGCGGCATGCCCAGCACCCCGGACACGTTGAGCCGCGGCCCGGCGACCTCCATCAGCACCGGGGCCACGACCAGTTCCGCCCCCGTGCCCTCCAGGTCCCACGCCAGGCGTTGCAGGCGCTGCGGTGTCCAATAGGGATCGGAGGTGACGGCCACGACCCGGTAGCCGCCGCGGCGGACCTGGTCGGCCAGTTCGTCGAGGCGCCCGGCGACCGCGATGCCGCCGATCTCGCCGGTGGCGCGCTCGCCCTGACCGGTCGCGGTGCACACGGCCGACACCTGCCACCCGACGTGCGATTCGGTGCGGGTGCGCTCGATCAGGTCCCGCAGCGTGTCCGGCGACCCGGCCGCGATGACCGCGTGCATGCACTCACCGGCGCGGCGCTTGCGGTGCAGCACCTGCCGCAGCCCGTACCGCGCCGGGAACGCGATCACCCCGACCGCCGGGACCGCGTAGAACACCCACGGCTGCACGTCGAGCGCGCCGAACAGCAGTCCCGCGAGCGCCACGACCACGGCGGCGATCACCAGGCTGCGGCCCAGGCGGCGGAACTCCTCGGTGCCCTCGCCGAGCACGTGCTGGCTCCAGGCGCGGTTGACCGGCAGCGAGCACAGGATCGCGAACGCGGTGCCGGAGGCGTGCAGGAAGTAGGGCCGGCCGGTGATGTTCAGGACGAGCACCGCGCCGGTGACGATGACCAGCAGGGTGGCGATCACGTCCGCGGCGATCACGGAGGCGCGGTACCGGTTCTCCCAGGGCTGGGCGGCCGCGCGGGGCGTGGTTTCCTCGCCCGGGCCGACGGCGTGCAGCCGGGCGTGGCCTCGCGTCTCGGAACCCAGGACCGCGTCCCCCAGCGACATGGGCTTCCGCACCGGCTCTTCCATCCGACCTCCCGCGACGTCCGGCTGGTTACCGGCGCGCCCCGATCACGCCGACGATTACCCGAAGTAACCGTGCTCTGTGTTCTGCCACACCCTCCTGGGGCGGCGTCTGACCTGGAGTCGGTACCGTTCAGAGTGGTGTTACAAGCCACTCCAAGGAATTTGCCGCAGGGGACGATCCCGGACGGATCACCGCGGCCGCTCGTTACTCAGCCGCGAACAACTACTGGTGGTAGCCGGTTAATTGACCACACTTCGCGGTGTTTCACCTAGTAAAACGTAGAAGCTGAATTTGCCCCGTTCGGGGCATTGCCGGACCTCTGCCCGCCAGCGAGGATTGCTCCCGCCGCACGGTCGTTTCCTCACCGGGGCGGCAGCCAGCTGTAGTGCCACAGCCATTGACACCCCCGGCCGCGGCTGGTCCAGAGGGAACCCCGGCGCACTAGTTTTCTTTCCGCCCTCCCCGGTGCACCGGGGTTCCCTCCCAGCACCACAGCGAACCCGCCACCCGGCAACACAAACCACCCACCCCCGAACCACTCCCCCTCCCGCACCCGATCCCCAGCCCACATCGGTTGCCGAGCACTGAAAGATCGGGTTCGGGAGGCTCAATCCGGGCGTAGCGAAGCCGGCGCAGTTCAGATACGCGCGTAGCGCCCTACGCCACTTCCCCCGAAGGCCGAGTGGAAATCTGCTCCGCGATCCGTTGCAACGCCTTCGCCGCCGCGGGCACGTCCCGCTGCGGGAACCGCGCCGCGGGCGCGCTCAGCGAAATCGCGGCGGGCAGGTTCGTCCCGAGCAGTGGCACGGCCACGCACCGCCCGTCGGCCTCGTTCTCGCCGTCGTCCACCGCGAAGCCCTGGGCGCGGACCTTGTCCAGCTCGGTGAGGTAGTCCTCGACGGTGACGATGGTGCGATCGGTGCGCGCCGGCATTCCGGACCGCCCGAGCAGCTCCCGCACGCGGGCCTCGGGCAGGTGGGCCGTGATCGCCTTGCCGAGCGCGGTGGAGTGCAGCGGGTCACGGTCGCCGCGCGAGGCGGCCAGCCGGACGCCGCGGCGGCTTTCGATGATGTCGATGTAGATGATGTGGTCGCTGTCCAGCAGCCCGAGGTTCGCCGTCTCGCCGAACTCGTCGCGCACGCTCTCCAGCCACGGCCGCACCCGCTCGCGCAGCAGCTCGAGGTGGCGGGACTGCATGCCGAGGAACCCCAGCCCCAGCCGGCACAGCCCGGTGACCTCGTCGCGCTCGACGTAGCGGTGGGCCTCCAGGGTCCACAGGTAGCGGTAGGCCGAGGACTTCGGCATTCCGGTGGCCTCGACCACCTCGTTGAGGGTGATCCCGTCCACGGACTCCTGCAGCAGGTTGAGGATGGCGCAGACCCGGTCGACGGCGCGCAGCGAGTAGTCGCGGTCTTCGGTGGAGGGAGGTTCGTCGGAGTTCCGGTGCGGCGACAGCGAACTCACCTCGTTTCATCAGCAGGAGTGAGCGTTTCATGTTACCGCGACCACACCGCTTCACACAGCCGTCACGCCGGAACGAACCGGAGAAAGGGGGCGGGTGACGGCCGTCTCCCGCGCCCGAGTGACGTGGAACCCGTGCCGGAATGAAACAGAACAGCCCCAGGTTGGAAGCCTTGGGACTGAACTTCAGGCTTCACCTGGGGCCGGTTTCGGTGGTGGGCGATACTGGGATCGAACCAGTGACCTCTTCGGTGTGAACGAAGCGCTCTCCCGCTGAGCTAATCGCCCCCGTCCGTACGAGAAGGAACTCTAGCGGATAGCCTGCCGGGCACTGCAAACGGGTGGTCTTTGGGCCACACGCTGCGGATACGACCCGACACGCTGCGGAGAAGCCCGAGGTGATCGAGGTCGCCCCCGCCCGTGGAGCGATCCAGGTCACGTGCCAGGCTGCGAAGCCGTGCTGTCCTGCCCGCGTTGAACCGAGCAGTATGTGTGGGTAGACGATCAGCGAGGCCGGTCCCGCAGGCCGGTACCGCGCGAGCGCGAGTGCGAGAGGTGCGCGAACCCGTCCGGGTGAAGCCCGGGGAGTTCGCGAAGCGAGACGGTGGGTTCGTGCGTCTCACACTCGAAGCTCGGCCGAGCGGGCCGTGAAGGGAGACGAAAGGTAAGACGATGCGCAACGACCACGTGACGCTCCGCTCCACAGCGGTGTTCGACCTCCTGGCGCCGCGTGCCCCGGCCGTGCCCGTGAAGGTGGAGCTGCGGTACGACACCCGCGACCCGTACGCGGTCGTGGCGGCGTTCCGGACCGGCCGCGCCGGCTGGGTCGAATGGGTGTACGCCCGCGACCTGCTCGCCGACGGCCTGCTGGCCGAGGCCGGTGACGGCGACGTCCGCATCCGCCCCTCGGTCGAGGACCCCGAGTCGGTGATGATCGAGCTGAACTCGCCGTCCGGGCACGCCGTGTTCGAGGCCTCCGCCCAGGAGCTGGCCGACTTCCTGGACCGCACCTACGACGTGGTGCTGCCGGGCAACGAGCACCTGTGGATCGACCTGGACGACGCGCTGACCCACCTGATCCCCAACGATCTTGGATAGCACCCGCGCTGGGGGCGTGGAACACCCACCCCCCTGTTTTCGCGGGTTGCCGGGTCGGATATTGTTCTCTCACACCACGACGACGGGGGCCTTCACCGGAACCCGGAGTCACGGTAGGCGGACGTAGCGCAGCTGGTAGCGCATCACCTTGCCAAGGTGAGGGTCGCGGGTTCGAATCCCGTCGTCCGCTCGGGGAGCCCACTCGGGCCCGCACGGTGGAGTGGCCGAGAGGCGAGGCAACGGCCTGCAAAGCCGTGTACACGGGTTCGAATCCCGTCTCCACCTCGCGCGATTAGCTCAGCGGGAGAGCGCTACCTTGACACGGTAGAGGTCACTGGTTCAATCCCAGTATCGCGCACTCTCCGGCTCGACGGCCCGTCGGTGATCACTCACCGGCGGGCCGTTGGTCGTTGTCCAGCCGGCCGCCACAGGGTGCGAGCGCGGACCCCGTGCAGCCATCCTGGGGGCTCGGCCGCTATCGCAGCCCGCCCGGCCACCCCGCGGCCTCGCGCCGCGGTCGCCCATCCCGCGGGGTGCACCGCGAGCCCATCGGGGTTGGCCCTCCCCTCCTGCAGCCACCCCACCCGCGGCTCGGTCGCCACGGCAACCCACTCCCGGCCACACTCCAGCCTCGGCGCCGCGACCGCCCCTCCGGGCTGCCATCGACACCACACCTCCCTTCTAGGGTCAGCCCTCCCCGCAGTCAGCCCCACCCGCGGCGCGACCACAACCACGCCCACTCCCGGCCACCCTGCAGCCTCGCCGCTGTGACCGGCCGCCTCTCCGGGGTCCGATCGGCATCACGCCCCATCCGGGATCAGCCGCGGCTCGGCCATCACTACAGCCCGCCCGGCCCGCCCTCGGCGCCGGACCGGCCGCCCGTCCCGGCGGCGATCACCACCACCTCCCCCTCCGGGGTCGGCCCTCCCCTCCGCGCACACCTGGCGGCCCCTCCCAGAACCCTGGCGCGGTGTGATCGTCGTCCGCGGGGCTGTGACGTGCGGCAAAAGTGCGCTGGGCGGGGCGCGACCAGCTGTTAGCGTGCTCGAACCGCCCCGTAGTCCCGGAAGGTGCCCGGAAGTGTCCGCCGACCTGTCGTCCGTCATCGCGGCCACCGCGCAGTGGCTGCTGCGCGCGTACCCGCCCGAGCGCGGCCCCCTGAGCGCCGCCCTCGCCGAGGCGCAGTGCCGCCAGGCCGCGACCGTCGCCGCGTGGCTGCGCTACCCCACCGCCCTGGACGCCGGGCTCCTCGACGTCGTCGGCCCCGGCGGGTCCGGGCGGCTGGACTGGGTCGCGGGAGTCGACGTCGTGCCGGGCGAGGACACCGCCTGGCGCACCTGGGTCGACGAGGTCGTCGCCAGCTGGGCGGCCTGCCTGCTCGCCGACCGCGAACTCGCGCTGGCCGCCGCCGCGACCGTCACCGGCTCCGTCCACGCCGCCGGTCTCGCCCCCGACTTCCGCCGCCTCACCGACCCCGACCTCCGCGACCGGCAGGCGGCCGTGCTGCTGCGGCACCCCGACCTGCTCTCCCCGGTGGCCGACCTGCACCGGGCCGGCCTGCTCGACCGGCTGGGCGGCGGAGCCGCGCGCGCCGCCTGAGCAAGTCCACTGTGGACCGTTCCGGAAACCGCGTGACGACGCGGGCCGGAGCGGTAGGGTCGCCGGATGACCATGACCCAGCTCGTCGCGCTCGCCGGCGTGATCGTCCTCGGCGCGATGGCGCCAGGACCGGACTTCGTGATCGTCAGCCGCAACGCGCTGGTCTCCGGGCGCCGCGCCGGCATGGCGTGCGCGGCGGGCATCACCGCCGGGGTGTTCTGCTGGGCGATCGTGACCGCGCTCGGGCTCGCCGGGCTGCTCGCGGCGTCCGCGGTGGCGTTCACGGTGGTCAAGCTCGCCGGTGCGGCCTACCTGCTGTTCCTGGGGATCCGGGCCCTGCTCGCCGCGCGCCGCGGCCGGTACACCGCACCCGAGCCGGCCGCGGAAGCCGGCAGCGCGTTCCGCCAGGGTCTGGTGTGCAACCTGCTCAACCCCAAGGTCGCGGCGTTCTTCCTCGCGCTGCTGCCCCAGTTCGTCCCCGGCGGCGCCGGGCCCGGTGACCACCTGCTGCTGGCCGTCGTGGCGTCCGGGGTGACGCTGGCGTGGTTCCTGGTGCTGGCGAACGTCGTGGGCGCGCTGCGGCGGGTGCTGTCCGCGGCGCGGGTGCGGCGCGGGATCGACGCCGTGATGGGCACGCTACTGGTCGGGCTCGGGGTGCGGATTGCCCTGCCCTGACCCGGGGACGGAAGGACTCCACCGCACGCCGGTCTTCCCAGCCAGCGACAGCGTCGGCATCGCCTGCCACGTGTGGGAGCGGGACTCAGGCCTGCCGTTCGTGCCCGTGGCGCGGCTCAACCCGGCTGTCCGTAGCGCTCCCCCACGAAATCACCCAAGCGGTGGGCGAAGGTTTCCAGCGTCGCGGCTGCCTTGTGGCGCGCGTCCCACGCCGCGGTCAGCTTGATCTCCAGCCGGCGCTCCCCCGTGCGCACCCGCAGCGGCACCAGCCCGAACCGCGGGTCGTCCGACACCAGGGCCACTCCCCGGCCCGCCGCGGCGTGCGCCTGCGCCACCGTGCCGTTCGCGGCCTCGATGACCCGCGCGTAGGTGGTGCCCAGCTCGAGCAGCGCCGCGTCCAGCGACTGCCGCGCGGTGAACGCCGGCGGCAGGATGATCACCTGCTCCTCCAGCACCTCCGCGAGCGGCACGCTCCCCCGGCCCCGCCACGGGTGCCGCTCCGGCACGTACGCCCACACCGGCAGCACCGCGAGCCGCCGCGAGCGGTAGGGCGCGCGGGGCGCGGCCGTGGCGATCGCCAGATCGGCGCCGCGCGCCAGCGTCTCCACCGCGGACAGCCCGTCCGCGCCCAGGACGTCGATCGTCGGGTCCTCGGGCGCCAGCGTCGCGATGAACGGAGCCACCACGTCGGTCAGCGTCACCGTCGGCGCGCCGATCGTCAGCCGGTCGATGCGGCCGTGCGCGTGGAACGTCGCCGCCGTCTTCAGCGCCTCGGCCCGCTCCAGCACGTCCCGCGCGTCCGCCAGCAGGGCCCGCCCGACCCGGGACGGCGTCATCCGCCGCCCCGCCCGGTCGAACAGGTCCGCGCCCAGCTCCTCCTCCAGCTGCCGCAACTGCCGCGACAGACTCGGCTGGGTGATGTGCAGCAGCTGGGCCGCCCGGCTGACCGTGCCCGCCTCGCAGGTCACCACGAAGTACCGCAGGTGCCGCAGCTCCATCATGCCTCCCGGGCATCGAAATTCTGCCAATCAAGTATTGGACAGCATGACCGGCCGGTTCCGAAACTGGGGCATGACCACGAGCACGGACACAGGCATCCGCCAGCAGCGGCGGCTGGAGACGGCGATCCCGGGACCGCTGTCCCGCGAACTCATGACGCGCAAGGGCGCCGCGGTCGCCGCGGGCGTCGGCACCACCATGCCGGTCTTCGCGGCCGCGGCCGGCGGCGGGATCGTGGTGGACGTCGACGGCAACCACCTGATCGACCTCGGCTCGGGCATCGCGGTCACGACCGTCGGCGCGAGCAACCCGCGGGTCGTGGCGGCCGTGCGGGAGCAGGTGGAGGCATTCACCCACACCTGTTTCATGGTCACGCCGTACGAGGGATACGTGGCCGTCGCCGAATCACTCAACCGGCTGACACCCGGTGATCACGACAAGCGCACGGCGTTGTTCAACTCGGGTGCCGAGGCGGTCGAGAACGCGGTCAAGATCGCGCGGTCGCACACCGGCCGGCACGCGGTGGTGGTGTTCGACCACGCCTACCACGGCCGCACCAACCTGACGATGGCGATGACCGCGAAGTCCATGCCGTACAAGCACGGGTTCGGGCCGTTCGCGTCCGAGGTCTACCGGGCGCCGCTGTCCTACCCGTTCCGCGACGGCGGCCTGGACGGCGCCGAGGCCGCGCGCCGGGCGCTGGAGGTGGTCGAGAAGCAGGTCGGGGCGGCGAACCTGGCGGCCATGGTGATCGAGCCGATCCAGGGCGAGGGCGGGTTCATCGCGCCCGCGCCGGGGTTCCTGCCCGCGCTCGCGGAGTGGTGCCGCGCGAACGGGGTGGTGTTCGTCGCCGACGAGGTGCAGACCGGGTTCGCCCGCACCGGCGACTGGTTCGCCTGCGACCACGAGGGTGTCGTGCCGGACCTGATCGTGACCGCGAAGGGCATCGCGGGCGGGCTGCCGCTGTCGGCGGTGACCGGGCGCGCGGAGATCATGGACGCCGCGCACACCGGCGGGCTGGGCGGCACCTACGGCGGCAACCCGCTGGCGTGCGCCGCCGCGCTGGCCGCGATCGAGACCATCGAGCAGGACGGGCTGGTGGCACGGGCGCGCGAGATCGGCGCGCTGCTCACGTCCCGGCTCCGCGCGCTGGCCGACCCCCGGATCGGGGACGTGCGCGGCCGCGGCGCGATGATCGCGGTCGAGCTGGTGCGGCCCGGCTCGCTCGATCCGGACCCGGCGCTGGCGAAGGCGGTCGCGGCGGCGGCCCACGAGCGGGGCGTGATCGTGCTGACCTGCGGCACCCACGGCAACGTCCTGCGTTTCCTGCCCCCGCTGACGATCAGCGACGAACTGCTCCACGACGCGATGGACGTCCTCGCCGAGGCGTTGCGCGCCTAGCGCTCCTGGGGGTGGGTAGCCAGCGGCTCGACCGTGACGTCCCTCCACGGCCACATGGCAGGGACGTCAGCGCGTCGTGCAGGGTGGCCGGGTCCTCGGCGTCGTAGAGGCCGATCGTGGCGTTGCGGCCGGGGACCCGCCACAGCGGCTTCAGCACGCCCTCGGCCCGCAGCTGCATCGCCCGCTCCCGTTCCGCCTCGCGCAGCCGGTCGCGGGTCTGGCCGGGCGTGTCGGCGGGCAGCCGGTTCTCGGTGACCATCGCCTCGTGGCCGGTGCCGATCATCAGCACCGGCCACCCCCGCGCGGCCGCCCGGGCCGCGTGCGGCTGGAACACCCGCATCCAGCCGGTGCGCTCGACGAACGCCGCCGGCACCCGCTGCACCGCGCCGGACAGCCGCAGCGGTTCGGTGCAACCCAGCCACGGGCGCGGGGTCAGCCGCGCGCTCAGCCGGTCCACATCGGACCGCTCGGTGACGCCCAGCACCCGCAGCGGCCGCACCGGGATCAGCCACCCGAAGCCGGGCCCGGCGACCGACTCGCGGTAGTGCGCGGCGATCTCCTCCGGCTGCAGGGCGATCGCCGCGTCGCCGTCGAACGCGTCCAGGTACACCCGCCGCGTCACGCGATCCGGCACCCGGTCGGCCACGCCGGTGATCACCTGCCCGGCGTAGCTGTGCCCGACCAGCACCACGTCGTGCAGGTCCCACGCCTCGATCAACGCCACCACGTCCTGGACGTGCGTGCCCAGGCCCACCCCCGGGATGCAGGGTGTGCGCCCGGTCGCTGAGACCGGTCAGCGTCGGCGTGTGCACCTCGTGCCCGGCGGCGGTGTTGGACGCGGGCACGTGGTAGGTCTCGTGCACCCGCCAGAGGTGCCCGCTCAGCGCGCCGCGCATCACCAGCCACATGATCAGCTCGATCCCCTCCGTCCCCCAACGCCAACTACGGATCGTCCAGCTTCGACTCCGTCACCGACGCCGACGGCAACCTCGTCGCCCTGTCCCTGGCCACCGTCGACCCGGACGTCACCCTCGGCGCCGAGGTCACCGTCCAGCCGCACCCACAGTTCCCCGTGCGTGCCGTCGTCAGCCCCGCGCCCTACTCGGCGATGGCGCGCGAGAGCTACCGGCCCGGCTGGCGCACCGCGGTCCCGGTCTGAGGCAGCCGGCTCAGGAGAAGCCGACCGCCGCGACCATCAACGGGATCAGCAGCATGATCAGGATCGCGCCGATGACGTCGAACGCCGCGCCGGAGCGGATCATCTTGGTGATCGGCACCGCGCCGGAGCCGTAGACGATCGCGTTCTGCGGGGTCGACACCGGCAGCATGAACCCGAACGACGCGGCGAAGGTCGCCGCCAGCGCCGGGGTGAACGGATCCACCCCGGCGGCCAGCGCGATCGGGATGACGATCGGCACGACCACGGCCGCGGACGCGGTGTTGGACGTCGTCTCCGACACCAGGATCGCCAGCAGCACCGCGAAGATGGTGAGCGCGAGCCCGCTGCCGATCCCGAGCGCCCCGGCCAGCCCGTTGCCCACCCGCTCCGCGAGCCCGGTGCTGGACAGCAGCGATCCGAAGATGATGCCGCTGCCGAACAGCAGGACAGTGCCCCAGTCGATGCGGGCCGCCTCGGACCAGGTGAGCGTGAACCGGCGCTGCGCCCAGTTCGTCGGCAGCACGAACAGCAGCGCCGCGCCGAGCACGGCCACGATGCCCTCGTCGAGCCGGTCGCTGATCAGCTCGTAGGCGCGGGAGTCGTTGCCGGCCACCAGGGCCACGATGCCGGGCGTCACCCACAGCACGACGGTGATGGTGAAGGCGATCAGCGTGTTGCGCTCCGCGGGCGAGAACCGGCCCAGCTTCGCCCGCTCGCCGGCCACGTACTCCTCGACGCCGGTGAGCTTGCGGATCTCCGGGCGGTTGAGCAGGATCAGCAGCACCACCAGGATCACGAACATCGCCACGCAAGCGGGCAGCGCCATCGTGGTCCACTGCAGGAACGAGATCCGCTCGCCGGTGGCCTCCTCGATCAGGCCGCGCCCGATCAGGTTGGGCGGCGAACCGATCGGCGTGAGCAGGCCGCCGACGCTGGCGCCGTAGGCGAGCACGAGCATCAGCGCGATGCCCACGCGCAGCCGCAGCGGGTCGAACCGCTCCCCCTCCGGCGTCCGGCCGCGGATCAGCTCGGCGATGACGGTGAGCAGGCCGACCGCGGTCGGCAGCAGCATCGCGACCGTCGCGGTGTTGGAGATGAACGCCGACAGCACGCAGGTGACGAACCCGAGCGCGGCGATCACCCGCCAGGTGCTGCGGCCCACGCCCGGGATGGCGAGGATGAAGAAGGCGAACCGCCGCGCCAGCCCGTGCCGCAGCATCGCCTGCGCCAGGATGAACGCCCCGATGAAGACGAACACCGTGGACGAGCCGAACGGCTCCAGCACGTCGTCGGCGGGCAGCACGCCGAGCACCACGATGGCGGCGACCCCGATCAGGCCGCCGATCGGGATCGGCACCGGTTCGCACACCCACAGCACCACCACGCCGAGCAGCACCGCGGCCAGGGTCTGCTGGCCGGAGTCCAGGGTGGTGGGCACGAACAGGAAGACGATGGTCACGAGCGGGGCGAGCACGAACCCGACGGTCCGCCGGGCCCGCTCGAACCGCTCCTCCGCCGGGGACAGCTTCTGCTCCGCGAGGCCCCGGTAGGTGCCGCCGGTCAGCAGGGCCGAGGTCACGCTCTCCGTACGCTCACGCTCTCTGGTGCGTTCCTCACTTGTGGACATACAGGGACGATAGCGACAGAACGTGACCCGCGTCACTCTTCGGTGTGAGGCGAATCAATCGGTCGAGTCAGCTCGGCGCGGCCGGGGACCCAGGATCAGCATGACGGCCTCGGTCGCCACGTCCACCGTCCCGGCCAGGTTCCCGCCCTCCTCCAGGGTGATCGCGATCAGCTCGCGCAACCCGCCGAACAGGGTGATCGCCAGCTCACGCGACGGGGGCACCACGCCCGCCGCCCGCAACTCGGGGGTGTCCGCCAGCGTGCGCATCAGCGCCACGAACGAGTCCATCGTCTCGCGGGACAGCGCACGGCCCGCTTCGCCGAGCGAGGGCGCGGCCCGCATCCAGCTCAGGCACAGGGCGGGGTCGCTCTCCATCGAGGAAATCAGCGCCTCGACCGCCTGGCGCGCCTGCACCTGCCACGGCGCGTCCCGCTCGACCGCGGCCGCGATGTCCCGCACCATCCGCGCGTTGGTCTGCCGCAGCAGCTCCACGAAGCACTCCTGCTTGCTCGCGAACTGCTCGTAGAAGGTGCGCTTGGACGTGCGGGCGTGGTTGACCACGTCGGCGATCGTGACGTCGTGGTAGTCGCGTTCGCGCACGGCCGCGGCCATGCCCTGCAGGAGCCGGTCGCGAAACCCGGTGCCCGCCACGTCGACGTCGGTCACGCCGCCAACCTAACCCAGCCGCTTGACCGGGCGGCACGTCCGGCTCTACGGTGCGTGGTACCCGTCAGTACCACGGTGGAGGTGTCGTGATGGCGCGGCTGCGGGACGGCGTGAAACCGGTGGTGCGCTGGGGCGTCGGCCACGCGCTGCCACGCACCGCGCTGCGAGCCGCGGCCCGGCGCGGCGACCTGCAGGCGCGGCTGGTGGCCGAGGCCGCGGTGTCCCCCACCGCCGCGCTGACCGGCCTGTTCGACGAGATCCGCGGCCACGGCCCGCTCTACCGGGGCTCCTTCGCCTACGTCACGACGAGCCACGCGGCGGTGAAGGAAGTGCTGACCAGCAACGACTTCCGCGCCGGCGTGGGCGCCGCGCCGGACGGGGTGCTCGCGCGGCTGAGCGACTGGTCGGCGACCGGCACGCTGCACCCGATCGCGCCGCCGTCGCTGCTGGCGACCGAGCCGCCGGACCACACCCGCTACCGCAAGCTCGTCACCCGCGTGTTCACCGTCCGCGCGGTGGAGAAGCTGCGGGTGCGCACCGAGGAGATCGCCCGCGAGCTGCTGGACGCGCTCGATCCGGACCGGCCGGTGGACCTGGTGGCGGCCTACTGCGCGCTGCTGCCGGTGACCGTGATCGCCGAAATCCTCGGGGTGCCGCCGGAGCAGCGGCAGCGCGTGCTGGAGCTGGGCACCGCGGCCGCGCCGAGCCTGGACCTGGGGCTGCCGTGGCGGGAGTTCCGCGCGGTCGAGTCGGCGCTGGCCGATTTCGACGCCTGGCTCGCCGGGCACCTGGACCACCTGCGCGCCCGTCCCGGCGACGACCTGCTCAGCCAGCTGGTGGCCGCGCGCGAGGACGGGGTGGGGCTGACCGATCTGGAGCTGCGCGCGACCGCCGGACTGGTGCTCGCGGCGGGCTTCGAGACGACGGTGAACCTGCTCGGCAACGGCATCGCCCTGCTGCACGACCACCCCGATCAGCTCGCGGCGCTGCGCGCGGAGCCGTCGCTGTGGCCGAACGCGGTCGACGAGATCCTGCGCGCCGACCCGCCGGTGCTGCTCACCGGGCGCACCTGCCTGCGCGACACGGAGGTCGGCGGGGTGCGGGTGCGCGGCGGCTCGGTGGTGACGACGATCCTGGCCGGCGCGAACCGCGACCCGGCGGTCTTCGCGGACCCGGCCCGGTTCGACGTGCGCCGCGCCAACGCGCGCGAGCACATCTCGTTCTCGGCGGGCCGGCACTACTGCCTGGGCGCCGCGCTGGCCCGCATGGAGGGCGAGATCGGGCTGCGGACGCTGTTCGACCGCTTCCCGGAGCTGCGCCTCACCGGCGGCGCGACCCGCCGGAGCACCCGGATCCTGCGGGGCTTCGAGCACCTGCCGGCACGCCTGCGCTGACTAGGGCGACACCGCGACGCCGAGGTAGTCCGCGCCGAGGAACCTCGGGGAGCCCTTCTCGTAGAACCGGTCGGCCTCGCGGATGACGAAACCCGCTCCGGTGATCACGTCGGTGATCGGGCGGTCGAGGTGGCAGCCGCCGAAGAGGCGGGCCTGCAGCGGGTCCAGGCGGTGCTGCCAGCGCCGCACCCCGCGGTCGGGAGCGAGGCCGTGGTCGAGGAAGTGCAGCGTGCCGCCCGGTTTCAGCACGCGCCGGACCTCCCTCAGCGCCGATCCGGCATCCGGGATCGTGCACAGCGTGTAGGTCGACAGGGCGGTGTCGCAGGTGGCGCCGGGCAGCGGCAGGGACTGCCCGTCCAGGCCGGACCGCTCGACCGGCACCGGCGAGGCGGCCACCCGTTCCGCGGCCAGCTTCCAGGCCACGTCGGAGGGCTCGATCGCGTCCACGGCCGTCACCGCGGCCGGGTAGAACGGGACGTTGTGCCCGGAACCGAAACCGATCTCCAGGACCCGCCCGTGCAGGCCGGCGCACACGCGGGCCCGGTACGGGTTCGCCACCTCCAGCCCGCACAGCACGTCGATCACGCGCGGCAGGACCTGCTGCTGGTAGATGCCCATGACACAGCCTGACCGATGCGGGCGGCGTCCGGTAGGGCCGGAAGGCCCGCAACCGCGGTCCGAAGTGGACGACGACGGCGTGCGCCTCACCCCAGCGTGAGCGTGATCCGCTTCAGGCGGGCCGGCTCGGTGATCAGGTCGTAGCCGCCGACCCGCTCGCCGGTGATCGTGAAGCGGATCGCCAGGCGGAGGCGGCCGTCCGGCGCGATCACCAGGCCCGGCTCGCCGTCGAGGAGGGCGAAGTCCGCGAACCGGGCGTTCCGGCCGAACACGACGATCTCCTTCGCCACCCGGCGGGCGCCCCGCACCTCGGGGCGGCCGTCGGCGCGGCGCACCACGTCCGGGCTGAGCACCGCGACGATCGCGTCGAGGTCGCCGGTCCGGGACGCCGCCAGGAACGCCTCGATCACCCGCCGGTGCCCGGCCGTATCGGGGCTCGGGGCGGCGCCGCGGACCTTCGCGCGTGCCCGGCTGGCGAGCTTCTTCGCCGTCGCCGTGGTGCGGCCGACGATCGGGGCGATCTCGTCGAACGGCACGGCGAACACGTCGTGCAGCACGAACGCGACCCGCTCGTCGGGCCCCAGCCGGTCCAGCACCACGAGCAGCGCGCGGCCCACCTCGTCGGCGAGCAGCACTTCCCGGTCCGCGCCCGGCGCCGGGTCCGGGTCCGCCTCGGGCTCGTGCCGGGCGCGCTGCCGCAGCACGTCCAGGCACACGCGGGACAGCACGGTGCGCAACCAGCCGGCCGGGTTGCGCACCTCGGCGGTGTCCGTGCGGGCCATGCGCAGCCACGTCTCCTGGACGGCGTCCTCGGCGTCGGCGAGCGAGCCGAGCATGCGGTAGGCCACGCCGATCAGGTGGTCGCGATGCGCTTCGAATTCCACCGGTCACCTTTCCCCGTCGTCGGTCGTCACCACCCTAGGACCACGAGGAGGAAGGACCACTGTGGACGTCTACGAAGCGGTGGCGACGCGCCGGGCGGTGCGCGCGTTCGACGGCACCCCGGTTCCGCACGAGGTGCTCGCGCGGGTGCTGCGGGCGGCGTCGCGGGCGCCGTCCGGGGGAAACCTGCAGCCCTGGCACGTGTACGTGGTGACCGGGGAGCCACTGGCGCAGCTGAAGAAGCGGACCGCCGAGCGCGTGGCGGCGGGCGACCCCGGCGACGAGCGCGAGTACACCATGTACCCGCCCGATTTGCCGTCTCCGTACCGGGAACGCCGATCCGCGGCGGCGGCGCAGCGCTACCGCGGCATCGCCCGCGACGACGCCGCCGCGCGCCAGGCGGCGGTCGCGCGGAACTGGGACTGCTTCGGCGCCCCGGCCGCGCTGTTCTGCTACCTGGACCGGACCATGGGCGCGGCCCAGTGGGCGGACGCGGGAATGTACCTGCAGACGGTCATGCTGCTGCTGCGCGCGGAGGGGCTGGACAGCTGCCCGCAGATGGCGTGGTCGGTCTACCGCACCACGGTGGCCGAGGTGGTGTCCCCGCCGGAGCGGCTGATCCTGTTCTGCGGCATGTCCATCGGCTACGCCGACCCCGCCGCGAGCCAGGAACGCATCGAGCGCGCGCCGATGGCCGAGACGGTGACCTTCCTGGGGTAGGTCACCAGCACCGCGAGCGGGGGGACGAACCTGGCGAACCTGCCGCGCGGGCGCCGTTACAGCTCGCCGCTCACCGAAGCGTGACCGAGCCGTTGTAGAGCGTCACGCCGCGCGCGTCCGCCACCCGCACCCACGCGTCCCCCCGCTCGGGGTACACCGGCGTCGCTCCCTGGGGCAGCCATCCGGCGAACGTCCCGTTCACGACCGGCACGGTGACCGGCTCACCGGTGCCGAAATCGGCGACCATGCTCGCGGCCGAGCGTGGCGCGATGCCCACGAACGGCACCTTCCCGCCCTGCGCGGGCACCGACAGCCGGCGCACCGGGATCGACCGGCCGACGAACGTGTCCAGCTGCAGCGTGGCCCCGGCCGGGCCGCTGACGCACGCGATGGTGTGCTCGGCGCTGCGCCCCAGCACGACCCGGTACGGCCCGTTCTCCAGCATCGCGCCGGGCTGGTAGCCGTCGGCGTCGTCGGGCGATTCGGCCAGCGCCGCCAGGCACTCGCCCAGCGCGCGGCCGGCCGGCGAGGACCGGTCGCCCGGCACGTCGACCACCGAGACCAGCGGCGCCGGCGCCGGCGGCAGCTCGACGCGCGGACCGGGACGGGCGGTCTGGCCCTCGACCGACATCCCGGCCCACAACGGGGTTGCCGGGCCGGTCCCGGTGAACGCGGTGAACACCCCGCTCGCCGGCGTGACCGGCTCGACGGTGACGCCGAGCCCGTCGGCCAGGGACAGCTCGATCCGCGGCCACAACGGGTCCGCCACCCCGGCCACCAGGCCAGTCCCGGTGCGCAGCAGCAGCCCGGTGCGGCTGCCGGGCGCGGAAGCCGGCGCGGCGCCCGGATCGGACACGGTCACCGTGGTCGCGGTGGTCTCGCAGAACACCGGTTTCCCGCCGGCGAGGTAGGACGTGACCACGTCGTCGCCGAGCGCGCGCCTGCCGGTGACCTGCCACTCGGCGCGCGGCGGGACCTGGCCGGCCCGGCCCGCCGAGGCGATCGCCGCCCAGCACCGGTCGTCCACGCCGCCGCCGGCACCGGCGACCGGCTCCGCCGGGCGGAGGAACTGGGCGCCGATCAACGCACCGCCGACCAGCAGGACCACGGCCGCGGCGGCCGCGAGGGCTCGCCCCCGGCGCGGGGCGAGCCCGGCACGCACGGTGGCGCGCATCCGCTCGCGGACCTCGGGCGGCAGTTCGCGGCGCGGGGGCAGGGCGTGGCTCATTTCTCCTCCAGCAGGGCACGGAGCCGGGCGCGGGCGCGCGACAGGTGCGCGCGCACGGTCACTTCGGCGACCTCGAGCAGGGCGGCGGCGTCACCGATCGGCAGCTCGCCGAGCAGGCACAGCTCGACGACCTGCCGTTGCGCGGCCGGAAGCGCGCGGACCGCGTCGACGATCCGCTGCAGGCGCGCCTCGCCGTCCACGCGGTCGGCGACGCCGTCGGCGTGGTCGGACTCCGGCGCCGGGCGGGGGATCCGGCGCAGCAGCCGCGACCGCCGCGCGCGGCCCCGGTGCTCGTCGCGGGCGAGGTTGCCGGCGACCGTGAACAGCCAGGGCAGGGCGCTGTCCCGCACCAGGGTGACGTCGCCGCGCTTGCGCCAGGCGGTGAGGAAGGTGCCGGAGGTGAGGTCCTCGGCGCTGGCCCAGGAACCGGTCAGCCGGTAGGCGTGGTTCCACACGGCCTGCGCGTGGCGTTCGAAGAGCGCCGTGAAGGCCTCCCGGTCACCGCCCGCGGCGCGCGCCCACAGGTCGGCGTCGCCCGGCTCCACCGACACCCCCAGTCCGGTCAGTTGCATGGTCACACCGGACAGTGGCCGGCACCGGCGCCGATGTTGTCACGGACGGGAGGGCGTCCCGCCGCAGGTCGGCTGATCGCGGGAGGCGCTGTCAGTACCGCAGGTGGGCGGGCTGGTGCGTCACTTCCTCGATGTCCCCGGCGGCCGCGTCGAGCAGGCGGTGCGCCAGATCGCTGAGCGCCCGCGCCGCGGCCAGCTCGTCGCCGATCTCCGGCACGTTGGTGTCGGCCGGGTTGAGCCGGGCCGTGCCGATCCCGACCAGGCCGGTCCGGCCGTCGGTGTGCAGTCGCGCGGTGGCGCGGGTCCGCGTCTCGTGCTCGTCGATCACGATGTCGACACGCCAGTTCTTGTCCCGCATGGCAGCCTCCCGGTGGTGCTCGTTCCACGCTGCCCCGCCCAGCCACCTGCGAAAAGGGCCGGAAGTCACCGGGTGGTTCAGTGGATCCGCGCACGTCCAGCGGGGTCTCGACCGCGCCGCCGCCGGGCCCGCGGTCCACCCGGTAGGCCCCGGCGCGGTCCCGCTCCGCCAGCGCCTCGGCCAGCTCACCGCCGCGGTAGAGCAGGCCGGCCCCGTCGTCGGTCGCGTAGCCGGGCGGCAGCGTGCCGTCCGCGATCAGCGACTGGAACAGCGGGCGCCGGGCGGGTTCGCTGTCGTGGTGCACGCCGTTGGACCACGGGAGCAGGCCCAGCCCGTTCGTCACCGGCCGCAGCTGTGGCCCGAACGAGTCGGTCGTGCCGCCGGCGTGCCAGCAGATCGAGCCGGCCGAGACGCCGGTCAGGACCACCCCGGCCTGCCACGCCTCGCGCATCACCCCGTCGAGGCCGTGCAGCCGCCACAGCGCCAGCAACCCGGCGACGCTGCCGCCCCACACCCAGATCACGTCCTGGGACAGCAGGTGCCCCGCGAGGTCGGGGATGTTCGGCATCGGCATCAGCGCCACGTGGCTGCCCGCCCACCCCTCCCGCCACGCGTTCTCGTAGAAGGCGGCGATCAGCCGGCGATCGTCGCCGCAGGCGGTGGCCAGGAAGCACACGCGCGGCGCGCGCCCGGTGACCCCGGCGAGCTCGACGGCGTACCGGGTCAGCGGGCCGACCTCCCAGTCCAGGCGGGCCGAGGCCCGGATACCGCCGGAGGTGGCGAGGATCGTCGGTTCGTCGGCAGGCACGGCTGGGATCCTACGACTGGCGCTGATTGCATTCACTGTATACAGTGCATCCCGTGACGACGATCTACGACCGCGTGCGGGAACTGATCGTCGGCGGGGTCTTCCCGCCGGGCGAGCGCCTGACCGAACTCGACCTGTCGCACCGCCTCGACGTGAGCCGCACCCCGGTGCGGGAGGCGCTGCGGCGCCTGGAGAGCGACGGCCTCGTCGAGAGCGGGCAGCGCGGGGTGATGGTGGTCCGGCTGAGCGACGGCGAACTGCGTGAGGCCTACCTCGTCCGCGCCAGCCTGGAAGCGCTTACCGCCGAGCTGGCCGCGCTGCGTCAGCGGGCGGGCGAGATCGCGCCCGCCGCACTCGCCCGGCTGACCGGCCACGCCGGCGACGCCGACCGCGCGACCCGGGACGGCGACCTGGCCACCGGGGTGCGGCACAACCGCGAGTTCCACCGCCACATCGCGGTCCTGTCCGGCAACGCGCTCGCGCTCGGCTTCCTGGACCGGGTGTGGGACCGGATCGTGGTGTCCACCCGCGACTCGCTGGCC
Source organism: Amycolatopsis thermalba (assembly GCF_023376025.1). Classification (NCBI taxonomy): domain Bacteria; kingdom Bacillati; phylum Actinomycetota; class Actinomycetes; order Pseudonocardiales; family Pseudonocardiaceae; genus Amycolatopsis; species Amycolatopsis thermalba. The sequence goes on along the minus strand of NZ_CP091196.1, from coordinate 3,538,824 downwards.
GCGCCGAGCCGCACCGGCCAGGTCGACGACGAACACCGCCGCCTCGTCGCGGCGATCACCGCCGGCGACGGGCCGGCGGCCGCGGCCCTGGCCCGCGACCACGTCCTGAGCACCCTGTCCGCACTTCCGGGAGGAACACCGCGATGAGCAAGGAACACGGCTACCAGGTCACCGTCACCTGGAGCGGCACCACCGCCGGCGGCTACCGCGCCTACGACCGCGGCCACGACGTCACCGCCGCGGGCAAACCGCCCATCGCGGCGACCGCGGACCCGGCCTTCCTCGGCGACCCGGCCCGCTGGAACCCCGAGGAGCTGCTGGTGGCGGCGCTGTCGCAGTGCCACCTGCTGACCTACCTCGCGCTGTGCGCGCGGCACGGCATCACCGTCACCGGCTACCGGGACACCGCGACCGGCCGCATGGCCGAAACCCCGGGCGGCGGCGGGCACTTCACCGAGGTGACGCTGCACCCGGAGGTCACCATCGCCGAGGAGGCCCTGGCGGACAAGGCCGCCGAGCTGCACCACCGGGCGCACGAGCTGTGCTTCATCGCCGGCTCGGTGAACTTCCCGGTCCACCACGAACCGACGATCCACATCGGATAGTCAGGATCCCAGCGCCGCCACGATCCGCGCGCCCAGCTCGGCCGGCCTGCTGAACTGGGGCCAGTGCCCGGTCGGCAGATCGACCGGCGCCGCGTCGCGCATCGCCGCGAGTTCGCGCACGTACGGGTGGTCCGCGGCGATCAGCTCACGCACCTGCGCGGCCGGCATCGACGTGCAGATCACGGTCGCCGGGATGGCGCGGCGGCGCTCGTCGGACAGCTCGATCGGCTCGCGGGCCACCCCGACCGGCTCGGGCACGGCCTCGGCACGCATCCGGTCGCGCAGTTCGGCGGTGAGCCCGGCCAGCTCGGCCTCCTCGAACGCCGTCCAGTCCGGCAGCGGCACGTCGGCGCCGGCCGCGGGCAGGGCGTCGTTGATCGACGCGCCGCTGGCCAGCGGTCCGGCGTCGACGAAGACGATCCGCGCGACGCGATCGGGCCGGGCGTCGGCGGCCGCGTAGGCGAGCGGGCCGCCACCGGAGTGCCCGACGAGGGCCACCGGTTCGTCCTCGGCGTCGATCGCCGCGATCACGGCGCCGACGTGCTCGCGCACGCCGATCCCGGCGCGGTCGGCACCGGTCGACTCCAAGCCGGGCAGGGTCAGCGCGCGCACGGTGTGGCCGGCGGCGGTCAGCGCGGGCCCGACCTCCCGCCACGAGGACGCGCCCAACCAGAACCCGGGAACGAGGATCACGATCATGGGCCGAGCCTAGAAGGCCGGGGCTGTCCCCGATACCGATTTTGCCCGGTTCGCCCTACGGTCGCCGTACCGCCGCGGAGGCTGCCGATGAAGGCGACCGCCGGCCTGCGTGACGCCGGGAACCTCCAGGCCGGGCAGCACGTGCTGATCAACGGCGCGTCCGGCGGGGTGGGCACGTTCGCCGTGCAGATCGCGGAGGCGCTCGGCGCGACCGTCACCGCGGTGTGCAGCACACGCAACACCGGCCTGGTGGCCTCGCTCGGCGCGGACCACGTCGTCGACCGCACGCGCGAGGACTGCACCCGCGCCACGACCCGCTACGAGCTCGTGCTGGACCTCGTCGGCAACCGCGCGCTGTCCGACCTCCGCCGCGTGCCGGCGTGTTCGGCCCGATGGGGCTGATCAACGGCCCGTCCGGCGGGCACCCGCTGGAGAAGGCCGCGGACGCGATCCGCTACCGGGAAACCGAGCACGCGCGGGCGAAGGTGGTGCTCACCGTCGGACGGCGGCCGCCGCGCGTGTGGTCACCTCGTCCCAGCGGCGCTCGCGCAGCAGGGCGGGCTCGGCCATCCAGCTGCCGCTCACCGCGGGCACCACGGGCAGCGCCAGGTACTCGCCCATGGTCTCCGCGGTCACCCCGCCCGACGGCATGAACGCCACGTCGCGGAAGGGGGCGGCCAGCGCGCGGATCGCGGCCGGCCCGCCGAGCAGCCCGGCCGGGAAGAACTTCACCTCGTCCAGCCCGAGCGCGGTCACCGCCATCAGATCGGTCGCCGTCGCCACGCCGGGCAGCGCCGGGACGCCCTGCTCGGCCGCGCGGCCGAGCACGTCCGCCGACACGCCCGGGCTGACCACGAACCGCGCGCCCGCCTCGACCGCCGCGTCCACCTGAGACGGCAGCAGCACGGATCCCGCGCCCACCAGCAGATCCGGCAGGGCCGACAGGCGCCGGATGCCCGGCAGGCCCGCCGGCGTGCGCAGGGTGATCTCGACGACGTCGATGCCCCCGGCCAGCAACGCTTCCCCGAGCGGCACCGCCTGATCCGGCTCGTCCAGCACCACCACGGGCACGACCGGGCATCGCGACAGCAGGCTCATCGGACCACCTCCACCGGCTCCGTGGCTCCCAGTTCGTCCCGTGCGGGCAGTCCCTCCCAGTCGCCGGGCACCCGGCACACCGCCGCACCGGCCGCGTTGCCGAGCCGCAGGCACCCGGGCACCGGCTCGCCCGACACCAGCCCGCACAGGTATCCGGCCACGAACGCGTCACCCGCGCCGACCGGGTCGACGACGGTCACCGGCACCGCCTCGGCCCGGTGCACCTCACCGCCGTGCAGGGCCACCGACCCCAGCGCGCCGAGCTTGACCACCACCGTGCGCGGCCCGGTCTTCGCCAGCTCCCGCGCCAGATCCTCGCCCAGCTCGAACGACGGCTCGCCGGGCAGGTCGCGGCCGAGCAGCAGCGCCGCCTCCGCCGGCCCGGCGAACACCACGTCCGCGGCGGCGGCCAGCCGGGCGAGCACCGGCCCGGCCTCCGCGGGCGGCCAGAGCGTCGCGCGGTGGTTGACGTCGAACGACACCAGCGTTCCCGCCGCTCGCGCCAGCCCGATGACGTGGTCCAGTGTCTTCCGCGGCCCCGGGCCGAGCGCCGCGGTGATGCCCGTCAGGTGCACGACGTCGGCCTGCTCGACGACCGAGGCCTCGATGTCCGACGGGGACAGTCGCGACGCGGCACTGCCCCGCCGGTAGTAGCGCACGCGCCACGGTTTCCCGCCACGCATCTCCTTGACCATCAGCCCGGTCGGCGCCGCGGGGTCGGCCGCGGCGAGCACCCGCACGCCCTCGCCGCGGATCTCGCGGGTCACCAGTGCGCCGAACGCGTCGTCGCCGACGCGGCTGATCCACGTCGCGGGCACGCCCAGCCGCGCCAGCCCGATGGCCACATTGGACTCCGCTCCCCCGATGCCCACCGGCAGCGCCGAGCCGCCGGTCACCCGGCCCCAGGCCGGGGTGGACAGCAGGGCCATCGTCTCGCCCAGCGTCACGACCGTCATGAGCCACCCAATCGCAGCAGGACCTTGCTGCTGTCCCGGCCGGCCGCGACCGCCAGCGCCTCCCCCGCCTGGTCCAGGTCGAAGGTGTGCGTGATCAGCGGCGACACGTCCAGCCCTTCACCGAGGGCACGCACCGCGTCGGTGATCTCGTCGACGAACCGGTACGAGCCGATCCAGGTGATCTCGCGGGTCACCAGGTCGCCGAGCACCGCGGTGGCCGGTTCCCCGGGCAGGTTCCCGACCTGCACGAGCGTGCCGCCGCGCGCGGTCGCCCGCAGCGCGCCGCCCAGCGCCCCGGGCGCACCGGAGGCTTCGAACACCAGCTCCACGTCCCCGGGCAGGGCGTCCCCGGCGGCGAGGTCGACCACCTGATCGGCCCCGAGCCGCCGCGCGATCGCCAGTGCCGAGGGCGCCAGATCGGCCGCGATCACCGTCGCCGCGCCGCGGTGCTTCGCGGCCGCCGCGACCAGGCACCCGATCGGCCCGGCGCCGTTGACCAGCACCGTGCGGCCGGTGACGTCGCCGGCGCGGTGGACCGCGTGCAGCGCCACGGCCAGCGGTTCGGCCAGCGCGCCCTGCCGGGTGCTCACCCCGTCCGGCAGCGGCCGCAGCTGGTCCGCGCGCACGGCCCGCAGCTCACTGAACCCGCCGTCGGTGTGCGGGTGGAACGCCGCGGAGCCGAAGTACCGCACGCGCGGCAGCAGGTTGGTGCGCCCGGCGATCCGCGCGGGCAGCGTGGTGTCGCCGACCGGCTCGGCCGGGTGCACGGTCACCGGCTGCCCGGGCTCGACCCCGGTCACCCCGGGGCCGAGCGCGGCGACCCGCCCGGCGACCTCGTGCCCGAGCACCAGCGGGTGCTCGAGCACGGCCGTCCCGGAGGCGCCGTGCCGCCAGTAGGCCACGTCGGAGCCGCAGATGCCGCCCCACTCCATCGCGACCAGCACCTCACCCGGGCCGGGCACCGGGTCCGGCCGGGTGTCGATCCGGACGTCCCCCGGGCCGTGCACGACGGCTGCTCTCATGCGGCGTCCTCCAGACGGACCAGGTCACGCCCGCGGGTCTCCGGCGCGAGGTAGGCGGAGACGAACGTGATCAGCGAGTAGGCGACGAGCATCGCCGCGATGGGCCACCAGTGACCGGTCACGGCGGTCAGCGACGCGGCCAGCACCGGGCCGATCGCGGTGGCGAGGATGCCGCCGATCTCCTTGGCGACGGCGAGCTGGGTGAAGCGGGTGCGCGACCCGAACAGCTCCGCCATGGTCACGCTCTCCAGCGAGAACAAGCCCAGCACACCCACGTTGAGGCCGACGATCATCGCGACGGTCAGCGCGGCCGTGCCGCCGCCTGCGATGGTCACCATCATCGGCGCGGCGATCACCACGGTCAGCAGCGACAGTCCCAGGTAGACCGGGCGCCGGCCGAACCGGTCACCCAGCAGGCCCACCACGGGGATGGTGACGAACCCGAGCAGCGAGCCGTAGACGATCGCCGCGGTCGGCACCGACTTGCTGACGGCCAGCTCGGTGGCGATGTAGCCGACCAGGAACGTCTGCACCAGACCGGAGTTGCCGGCCTGCCCGAACCGCAGCCCCAGCGCCAGCAGGAACGACTTGCCCTTGCGCTGCTTGAGACCGGCCTCGATGGTGCTCTCGCCGGACTCCTCGATCTCCTTGCGGGACAATGCGACCCCGTCGACGACGTCGGGCCGCTCCTCGAACACCGGGCTCTCCTTGAGGTTGGCCCGGATCCACACGCCGAGGATCAGCAGCACGAAGCTCAGCAGGAACGGCAGGCGCCAGCCCCAGCTCAGCAGCTGCTCGTCGGAGAGCACCGCGAGCAGCACGGCCCACAGGCCGGACGCGGCCAGCGTGCCGGAGTTGGTGCCCAGCGACACCAGCGACGCGATCAGCCCGCGGCGCTTGACCGGCGCGTACTCGGCGAGCATCACGGTCGCCCCGGCGATCTCCGCGCCCGCGCCGAAGCCCTGGACCAGCCGCAGCGCGACCAGCAGGATCGGGGCGGCGAGACCGATCATCGAGTACGGCGGCAGCACCCCGATCAGCGTCGTGGAGACCCCCATCAGCGCGATCGTGACGAACAGCACCTTCTTGCGGCCGATCCGGTCGCCCATCCGTCCGAAGTAGACCGCTCCGGCCAGCCGCGCGACGTAGCCGACGCCGTAGGTCGCCATCGCCGCGATCAGGCCGATGGCCGGGCTCACGTTGGGGAAGAAGATCTTGTTGAACACGATCGCGGCGGCCAGCGAGTACAGCTGGAAGTCCATGAACTCCATGGCCGTGCCGAGCCAGCCGGACATGGCGGCCCGGCTCAGGTCCCGGGTGGTGCGGGTCACGGCCCCTCCCGGCGCCGTCTGGGTGCTGTCGGTCATCGTGCGCTCCTTTGCTTCACGTGTGTGGCGGCGGTCTACGGTTCGATCCGCCCGGCCTCGACCTCGGGCAGGCGCGCCGCGATCGAGGCCACCAGTGCCGGGTCACCCGCCAGGTCGGCGCCGCCGACCGCGGTGAGCAGCCGGGCGACCGCCGTCGCCGCGTCCGGCGCTCCGTCCCAGCACGCGGCGAGGGTGTCCGCCGCGGGATCGGTGGTGCCGAAGCCGGCGCGGGTCGCGTGCGCCCACGCCGCCAGGGCCAGGGCCAGCACCGGTCCGGCGCCGCCCCGCTCCCGCAGCACGGGCAGCCAGCGTTCGGCGATCTTCAGCGAGCCGTCCGAGCCGATCTGCCGCAGCCGGTGGCCGATCGCGGGATCGGCGAACCGGCCGACCAGGGCGTCGACGTAGGCGGGCACGTCCAGGTCCGAGGCGGGCAGGGTCGGCGCGACCTCCGCCGTGAAGCCACGCACCATCCTCTCACCCCACCCGGTGGCGAGAACGTCGGCGACCGTCCGGCAGCCGGCGGCCAGGCCGAGGTAGGCCAGCGCGGAGTGGGAGCCGTTGAGCAGCCGCAGTTTCATCAGCTGGTGGGGCGCCACGTCCGGGACGAACCGGGCGCCGCCGGCCTCCCACGGCGGGCGCGGCGCGGCGAAGGTGTCTTCGAGCACCCACTGCCGGTAGGGCTCCGCCGCGACGGCCATCTCGTCGCGCACGCCGAGGGCGGCTTCCGCGGCGGCCTTGCCGGCCTCGGTGACCGCCGGGACGATGCGGTCGACCACCGTGGACGGGAAGGCGACCGCGGCGCGCAGCCAGTCCTGGACGGCGTCGCGGTCCGGCCAGTCCGACGCCGCGACGAAACCGGTGACCACGTCCGCCAGCGCGGCGCCGTTGCCGGCCGCGTTGTCGCAGGACACCACGCTGATCGGCGCGCGGGTGCCGCGGAAGCGGTTCGCCAGCGAGGTCGCCAGGCGGCCGATCACCGTGCGCGGCGGGCGGCCCGCGAGGTCGGCGGCGATCTCCGGGTGCGTGGTGTCGAGGCGGCCGGTGGCGGGGTCGCGGAAGTAGCCCTTCTCGGTGACGGTCAGGGTCACGACGGTCACCTCCGGCGAGGTGAGCAGCTGGTCGGCCCGCTCGGCGTCCGGCACCATCCGCAGCGCCTCGACGATCGAGCCGACCACGCGGGTCTCGCGGTCGGTGACCGAGAACAGGCAGTCCTGGGCACGCAGGCCCTCGACCGGCTCCGGGGACCGCGGGTTGACCGCGGCGATGCCCCACGGCTGCCCGGACGCCGCCGCGGCGGCTTCGGTGTAGACGGCCTGGTGGGCGCGGTGGAAGGCGCCGAGTCCGAAGTGGACGACCTGCGCCGCGAGCTCGCGCGGGTCGGTCTTCGGACGGTTCTCCGGACTCAGGGCGTCCAGTGCGGACAGATCGAGCCTCACCAGTCGTGCACCGAACCGTCGAGGCGGCGCGCCACCGGCAGGTAGCGCGGCTCGTAGGGGAACTTCTCGGCGGCCTTCTCGTCGTACTCCACACCCAGGCCGGGCTCCTCGGAGGGGTGCAGCATCCCGTCGGCGAGGGTGACCCCGCTGCGGAACACCTCGCCGGTCTCCGGGACGTGCGGCATGTACTCCTGGATGCCGAAGTTCGGCACGGCGATGTCGACGTGCACGGCGGCGGCGAGCGTGACCGGCGAGAGGTCGGTGGCGCCGTGCGAGCCGGTGCGCACCTGGTAGAGCGCGGCGAGGTCGAAGATGCGGCGCAGGTGCGTGATGCCGCCCGCGTGCACGACGGTGGTGCGCACGTAGTCGATGAGCTGCTCGGTGATCAGGTGCTGAACGTCCCAGATGGACGAGAGGTTCTCCCCGACCGCGACCGGCGTGGTGGTGTGCTGCCGGATCAGGCGGAAGGCCTCCTGGTTCTCGGCGGGGGTCGGGTCCTCCATCCAGAACAGGCGGCAGTCCTCGACGCGCTTGCCGAACCGGGCGGCCTCGATCGGGGTGAGGCGGTGGTGGACGTCGTGCAGCAGGTGGAAGCCGAAACCGAACTTCTCGCGGACGGCTTCCAGGTAGGCGGGCGCGAAATCCAGGTAGGCCTCGGTGGACCACGGCTGCTCGTCGGGCAGCGCGGTGGCGGCGGGTTCGTAGACCACACCCTTGCGCACGCCGTAGCTGCCGCCGATGCCGGGCACAGCGGCCTGGGCGCGGATGGCGTGGTAGCCCTGCTCGCGGAAGCGGGCGACGTCGTCGAGCAGCTCCGCGACGTCGGAGCCGCTGGCATGCGAGTAGACCAGCACGCCGTCGCGGGAGCGGCCGCCGAGCAGCTGGTAGACCGGCAGGCCGGCGACCTTGCCCTTGATGTCCCACAGCGCGGTGTCCACGGCGGCGATCGCGGTCATCGTCACCGGGCCGCGGCGCCAGTACGCGCCCCGGTAGAGGTACTGCCACACGTCCTCGATGCGCGCCGGGTCGCGGCCGATGAGCAGCGGCGCGACGTGATCGCGCAGGTAGCCGGCGACGGCCAGCTCGCGGCCGTTGAGGGTCGCGTCGCCCAGGCCGGTCACGCCGTCGGAGGTGGTCAGGCGCAGGGTGACGAAGTTGCGGCCCGGCGAGGCCACGAACACCTCGGCCCGCTCGATCGTGCTCACGTTCGCTCCTTCTGTGTGGCAGTACTTGTATACAAGCATCTGTCGTGCAGAGCGTCAACTAGTCGGGCAGCCTTGTCGGCTAGTGTCGGTGTGGTGACCGGACGAGGACGCACGAACCGGCGGGTCGTGTACGAGACGCTGCGGCGGAAGGTGCTGACGCTGGAGCTGGCGCCGGGGGCGGCGTTGTCGGAGAACGAGCTGGCCGCGGCGCTGGGGGTGAGCCGGACGCCGGTGCGGGAGAGCCTGATCCTGCTCGCCGAGGAGGGCCTGGTGCAGGTGTTCCCGCAGGTCGGTTCGTTCGTGTCGCGGGTGGACATGCAGCGGGTGGCGGACGCGCAGTTCCTGCGGGAGGCGGTCGAGCTGGCGGCGCTGGAGGACTTGCCGGAGAGCCCGGACGCGGCCGTGGTGGCCGCGCTGGAGGCGAACCTGGCGCGGCAGCGGGAGCCCGGCATCGACCTGGAGGAGTTCTTCGCGCTGGACGAGGAGTTCCACCGGGGGCTGCTGGAGCTGAGCGGACACGACCGCGCCTGGCCGACGGTCGTGTCGGCGAAGGGACACCTCGACCGGGCCCGCCGGCTGGGTCTCTACGAGGCGAACACCCCGGAGGTCTTCGCGGGCCAGCACGGGGAGATCCTGAGGGCCGTGGTGGACCACGACGTGCCCCTCGCCAGGGACACCATGCGCACCCACCTGCGCGAGGTCTTCGCCGACATCGAACGCATCCGGGCCCGCAAGCCCGAGCTGTTCGCGTCGAACTCCGGATCCACCCCGGTGCGGCGGAACGTGGTGGTCTGGGAGTAGGGCGGACGGTTCGGCACCCGCGAGAGCGGGCACGTCCCGCCTCGGGCGCGTTCACCGCTCGCGGGGTGCTCGCCGCGGGGTGTCCGCACTCGGGGCGGGTTCGCGACTCCCCGCGGCATGTTTGCCGCTCCCCGCGGGTGTTCGCCGCGCCCCGCGGAGTGGCGTGTGTCCCTTCGCGCGCCGGGTCCGTCCTTGCCGTGACGAAGCGCTCTTCGCGCCGTGGCTCAGCCCTCGATCCAGGCCAGCGGATCCGCCACCACCCGCGCGATCACACTGCCCGCCGCACCGCGTAGTGCTGCGTCCGCTCCCAGCTTCGCGGGGCGCAGCGTCAGCCCCGGCGCCAGCCGCTCCACCACGCGCCGCCGGAACGGCTCGCCGAAGGCTGCCAGTCGTCCGCCCAGCACGATCGTCTCCGGGGCGAGCAGCGCGCGCACCCCCACCAGCGCGTCGGCCAGGGCCTCGGCCGCCCGGTCCAGCGCCCGCAGCGCCCCCGGGTCCCCCGCACGCACCCGCGCGACCAGCGGTTCCTCCACCCCGGCCGCCTCCGCCACCCCCGCCGCCGAAGCCATTCCGGCGCGGCCCGCGTACAGCTCCAGGCACCCCCGCCCCCCGCACGGGCACGGCTCGCCCCGGCGCCGCACCGGCACGTGCCCCAGATCGCCGGCCAGCTCCGCCGCCGGGTTCAGCGGCGCCAGCCCGATCACCTCCTCACCACCCAGGTACAGCCAGTCCCGCGCCGCCCCGGCCTGGTACTCCGCCAGCGCCGCGCACGCCACCTCCCCGGCCACCACCACGTCCAGCCCGTGCAGGTCCAGCGCCCGCAACTCCCCCGCCACCAGCGCCCGCACGTCGACCCCGCGCCACCCCAGCGGCAACGCCGACACCAGCCCGCCCGAGACCAGCCCCCCGACCGCGACCCCGACCCCCGCCACCAGCCGCCCGGCCGTCGTCGCCTCGTCGAACAGCCGCCGCAGCACCGGCCGCGACGCGCGCACCCCGTCGGCCGCGTCCGCCCCGGCCACGTCGAACCGCCGCAGCTGCCGCGCGAGCGGCCGCCCGGACAAGTCCAGGATCACCCCCGCGATGTGCCCGGAGGCGAACTGCAGGCCCAGCGCCACCGGCCCGTACGGATCCAGCACCAGCCGCCCCGCCGGACGCCCCGGCGCCCGGCCCGGTTCCGGCCCCAGGTCCCGCACCAGCTCCGCCCCGGTCAGCTCCGCGACCAGGCTGGACACCGTCGCCTTCGTCAGCCCGGTCCGCTGCGCCAGCTCGACCCGCGACACCGGCGCGTCCCGCGCGATCAGCTCCATGACCAGGGCGACGTTGTGCCGCCGCATCGCCTGCGCACCCATCGCCTCCACATTCGTCAGTTTAGTGAATTGACGAACTCTGGTCACCGGGCCCGGCGCCCGGATAGACAGGCGGGGACAACGACGTGACGCGAAAGGGCGGTCCCCATGGCTGAGGTCAGCTACCGGCAGGCGTCGCGGCTCTACCCCGGCAACCCGCCGGTCCGGGCCGTGGACAGCCTCGATCTCGACATCGCCGACGGCGAGTTCCTCGTGCTGGTGGGGCCGTCGGGCTCGGGCAAGTCGACCGCACTGCGCATGCTCGCCGGTTTGGAGGACGTCGACGAGGGCGCCATCCACATCGACGGCAGGGACGTGACCGCGGTGCCGCCGAAGGACCGCGACATCGCGATGGTGTTCCAGTCCTACGCGCTCTACCCGCACATGACGGTCGCGGAGAACATGGGCTTCGCGCTCAAGCTCAAGCGCGTGTCCAAGGCCAAGATCGCCGAGCGGGTGCGCGAGGCCGCCGCCCTGCTCGACCTGACCCCGTACCTGGACCGCAAGCCGAAAGCGCTTTCCGGCGGCCAGCGCCAGCGCGTCGCCATGGGCCGCGCCATCGTGCGCGAGCCGGCCGTGTTCCTGATGGACGAGCCACTGTCCAACCTGGACGCCAAGCTGCGCGTGGAGACCCGCGCGAACATCGCCGCGCTGCAGAAGCGCCTGGGCACCACGACCATCTACGTGACCCACGACCAGGTCGAGGCCATGACGATGGGCCACCGGGTCGCGGTGCTCAAGGACGGCAAGCTCCAGCAGTGCGACACCCCGCGCAACCTCTACGAGCGCCCGCGCAACGCGTTCGTGGCCGGGTTCATCGGCTCGCCGGCGATGAACCTCAAGACCGTCGCCCTCACCCCGGACGGCGCGCAGCTCGACGGGCTGACCGTGCCGCTCCCCCGCGCGACGCTGGCGGCCGCGCGGTCGGCCGGCGTGGAGTCGGTGACGCTGGGCCTGCGGCCGGAGTCGCTGCGGCTGGCCGGCGCGGGCGAGCAGGCGGCGAAGCTGACCGTCGAGCTGGTCGAGGAGCTGGGCGCCGACGCCTACATCCACGGCGGCGTGAAGATCGGCGACCGCGTCGAGCGGTTCGTGGTGCGCGCCGAGGGCCGCCGCCCGCCGCAGCTGGGCGAGACCGTGCAGATCGCGGTCGGCGAGGCCGAAGAGGTGCACGCCTTCCACCCGGAGACGGGTGAGCGGCTGCCGTCGGCCGACTGACACCGGACACCACGAGGGGCCGGGCGGCATCCGCCGCCCGGCCCCTTGACTGTGTGCGCACCCGGAAATAAGTTACCCCGGAAAACAAAACCCGGAGGAGCTGCGATGGTGCGCCAACCGACCCCTGAGGACAAGTTCTCGTTCGGCCTGTGGACCGTGGGCTGGACCGGCACGGACCCCTTCGGCGGCCCGAGCCGCCCGGCGCTGGACCCGTGGGAGTACTCCGACAAGCTCGCCGAGCTGGGCGCGTGGGGCATCAGCTTCCACGACAACGACGTCTTCCCGTTCGACGCCGACCTGGCCACCAAGCAGCGCCTCACCGGCCGCCTCAAGGACGCCGCGGACAAGGCCGGCCTGGTGATCGAGATGGTCACCACCAACACCTTCAGCCACCCGGTGTTCAAGGACGGCGGGCTGACCTCCAACGACCGCGCCGTGCGCCGCTTCGGCCTGCGCAAGGTGCTGCAGGCGGTCGACATCGCCGCCGGGATGGGGGCGAGCACGTTCGTCATGTGGGGCGGCCGCGAGGGCTCCGAGTACGACGGTTCGAAGGACCTGCACGCGGCGTTCGAGCGCTACAAGGAGGGCCTGGACACCGTCGCCGGCTACATCAAGTCGCAGGGCTACGGCCTGCGGATCGGCCTGGAGCCCAAGCCGAACGAGCCACGCGGCGACATCTTCCTGCCCACCGTCGGTCACGCGCTCGCGCTGATCGCCGAGCTGGAGCACGGCGACATCGTCGGTCTCAACCCGGAGACCGGGCACGAGCAGATGGCCGGCCTCAACTACACGCACGCGCTGGGCCAGGCGCTGTGGAGCGGCAAGCTGTTCCACATCGACCTCAACGGCCAGCGCGGCCTGAAGTACGACCAGGACCTGGTGTTCGGCCACGGCGACCTGATCTCCGCGTTCTTCACCGTCGACCTGCTGGAGAACGGCTTCCCCGGCTCCTCGGGCGCGCCCCGCTACACCGGCCCGCGGCACTTCGACTACAAGCCCTCGCGCACCGAGTACCTGGACGGGATCTGGGACTCGGCGCGGGCGTGCATGGCGACCTACCTGATGCTGGCGGAGAAGGCGAAGGCGTTCCGCGAGGACCCGCGGGTACGCGAGGCGTGGGACCGGGCCGGGATCCTCGAGCTGTCCGAGCCGACGCTGGGCGCGGGCGAGTCGGTGGCGGACTTCCTGGCCGCCGACGACGGCTTCGACCCGGAGAAGGCCGCCCAGCGCGACTACGGGTTCGTCCAGCTGCAGCAGCTCGCGCTCGAGCACCTCATCGGGTGAATTCGTCCATCCGCTGGACGAATTCGGCGCTCCGGTTAGGATCGCCGGCGTGACCGCCCTCGATCAGCGAACCAGCGCGCGCCAGTCCAGCCTCCGGGCGAGCAACCTGGCGCTGGTGGCGCGCACGGTGTGCGCGTCGGCGCGGCCGTTGTCGCGGGCGGACGTGGCGGCGGCGACCTCGATGACCCGCACCACCGCGACCCGGCTGGCCGACGAGCTGGTCGCGGGCGGGGTCCTCGGCGAGATCGAGCCGGACGGCGGCGGCAGGCGCGGCCGTCCGGCCACTCCCCTGGTGCCCGGGTCGCGGCTGGCCGCGGCCGGGCTGCAGGTCAACGCCGGGTTCCTGGCGGTGCGGGTGGTCGACCTGCGGGGCCGGGTCGTCGCCGAGTCGCTGGAGTACGCCGACCTGGTGGAAAGCGATCCGGCGGCGACGCTGGACCGGCTGGGTGCGTTGTCGGCGCGGGTGCTGAGCGGGTTGCCCGAGGGGTTGCGGCTGGTCGGGGCGGGACTGGCGCTGCCCGGCATCGTCGCGGCCGCGACCGGGACGCTGCTGCGCGCGCCGAACCTCGGCTGGTCCGACGTGCGCCCGGCCGAGCTGCTGGACCCGGCCGCGGTGGCGGGGCTGCCGCTGCGGGTGGGCAACGAGGCCAGCCTCGCGGCCCGCACGGTCGCCGAGGTCGCGCCCGGACGGCCGGGGCCGTTTCCGGATTTCGTGTACCTGTCGGGCGAGATCGGCATCGGCGGCGCGGCGGTCGTCGGCGGCGAGGTGATGGCGGGGCGGCACGGGTGGGCCGGCGAGATCGGGCACGTGTGCGCCGACCCGGACGGCCCGGCGTGCCGGTGCGGGTCGACGGGGTGCCTGGAGACCTACGCGGGCCGGGACGCGCTGCTCGCCGCCGCCGGTCTGACGCCCGCGTCGACCCCGGCGCACCTCGCGGAACTGGCCGCCTCCGGCGACGGGCGGGCGCGGGAGGCGGTGACGGCGGCGGCGCGGGCGCTCGGGGTGGCGCTGGCCGGAGTGATCAACGTGCTGGACATCCCGACGGTGGTGCTCGGCGGGCATCTGGCGCAGGTGGCGGACCTGCTGCGGCCGGAGCTGGAGAGCCACCTGCGGGAGCGGGTGCTGTCGGCGCGGTGGACCCCGCCGGCGATCCACGCGGCGAAGAACACCCCCGCCCCCGGCGCGACGGGTGCCGCGTACCGCGAACTGACGGCGGTCCTGGCCGACCCGGCGCGCTGGCTGCCCTGACCGCCGGCTCCGGGCCCTGGCCGAGCCGCCTGGTCAATGCCGGGCCGGTCCTGCCGGCATGGCCGGCCGGCTCAGCTGACCACCAGCCAACCTGCCGGGTCGGTCCTGCCGGGAGACAGCGGCCGGCGGCGGGCTCCCGGCCCGGTGCCCGCTCTGGGATGCCCGGCGACAGCGGCTGGCTTTCCGGCCTGGGCCGCCCCGGATGCCCGGGGATGCCGGCCGGCAGCGCGCTCTGCGCCCATCCCGGATGCCCGGAGACAGCGGCTGGCCCTCGGCCCGGGCCCCCGCCCATCCGCCGCCGAGGGACGCGCGCTGTCACTTCGGTGACGGGCCCTGCGCCTTCTCGGGAGGCGGCTTGGGCTCGGGGGACTTGCGGGCTTTCGGTGACTTGGGGGCGGTGGCCTTGGCCCGGCCCGGTGCGCTCTTCGCGGCACTGTTGCCCCTCGCCGCGCTGTTGCCCTGCGCGGCACTGTTGCCCTTCGCCACGCCGTTGTCCCGCGCCGCGCCGTTGCCCTTCACTGCGCCGTCGTCCTTCACCGCGCCGGTGCGTTTCTCCCCGCTGTTGCCCTTCGCCGCCCCCTTGTCCGGCGCGGTGCTGCCCCTCGCGGCCGTGTCCCGTGCCGGGCCGGTGCGGTTCTCCTCCCGGGCTTCCGGCGTGGCGCCGTCCGGGACCGGCTCGGCGGGGCGCGACGCGGCCGGCGCCGCCAGGACCTGCGGCGGAGCGGACCGATCGGGAACGACCGCGGGCCCGGCGACCGCGACCGCGGCCAGCGTCACCGCCGCGGCCATCTTCGAGATCACCCCGCCCCCGGCGGCCACCGACGCCGTCGGCGCCCCGCCGCCCAGCAGCCGCCCGAACAGCGGCACCAGCGCCAGCACGGGCAACCCGCCGTTGACGGTTTCCAGCACGTCGGCCACCCGGTGGCATTTCGGGCAGTCCGCCAGGTGCGCCGACACCGCCCGGCCCTGCCGCGCGGTCACCTTGCCGCGCGTCCACGCACCCAGCCGCCGCCGCACCGTGCGGCAGTCCTCGACACCCGCCGCGGGCACGTGGGCCTGCAGGAACGCCTGCCGCAACCCCTCACGGGCCCGCACCGCCAGCGCGGCCACCCCGTTGGCGGTCATGCCCAGCTCACCGGCCAGCGTCGCGGGCCGGGTGCCCAGCATCTCGGTGTGCCAGAGCACGTACCGCCACCGCGGGGGCAGCGTCTCGAACGCCGACCGCGCGACCTCGCCGGTCAGCCGGTCGATCACGATCTCCTCGACGCCGGGCGCGCCCTCGTCACGGGTGGCGGTCCACGGGTCGCACCGCTCGCGGCGGCGGCCCCAGTCCATCGCCAGGTTCCGCAGCGTCACCAGCAGGTAGGGCCGGAACCGCTCGGCCGGGCCGGCGCCGTCGCGGATCGCCACGAGCACCCGCAGGAAGGATTCGGCCACCAGGTCGTCGACCTCGGACCGGTCCCGCCACATCATCGACGCCACCCGCCGCGCGGCCGGCAGGTGCCGCCGGAAGAGGCGGTCGTAGGCGAGCAGGTCGCCCGCGCGGACCGCCTCGATCAGGTCGGCGTCGACGTCCGTGTCCCCCGCCATGGTCCTCCTCGTCACCCCGGGCGCCTCTGCCCGGGGAGACTCCGCAGTCGCGAGTTTCGTTACGGCGCAGCCTGCCACGCCGGCTGGATCACGTACAGCGATGATCAGAAATCCGCGGCCTTGCCGATGTAGATCTCGGCGAACGAGGCCGCCGCGGCCGGCGACCCGAGCAGACGCCGCAGGCGGGCCTGGCCCAGCCGGGCGCGGAACGGGTCGGCGGGCGGGTCGAGCGTCGAGCTGTGGAAGACGTCCGACAGCCACTGCGAGAACTCCTGGTACTGCCACACCCGGGCCAGGCAGGTGTCCGAGTAGCGCTCCAGCGGGCCGTCGTCGCCGCCGTAGTGGGCGGCGATCGCCTCGGCCAGGTGGAAGGCGTCGTGCAGGGCGAGGTTGAGGCCCTTCGCCGCGATCGGCGCGACCAGGTGCGCCGACTCGCCGGCCAGGAACAGCCTGCCGCGGGACATCCGCTCGATGACGTAGTTGTGCATGTCGAGGACGCGCTTTTCGATCAGCTCGCCCTCGGTCAGCGGCCCGTCCGGCACCCCCAGCCGCTGGTGCAGCTCGGACCAGACGCGCTCGTGCGGCCAGTTGTCCGCCGAGTCGCCGGGCGGGCACTGCAGGTAGAAGCGGGTGACGGTGGCGGTGCGCGCCATGTGCGCGGCGAACCCGCGCGGGTGGATGCCGAACAGGACGCCGTCGGCGCTGGGCGGCGCCTCGGCGAGCAGCGCCAGCCAGCCGATGCCGTAGTCGTGGGTCAGCAGGTGACCGTCGAGGTGACGCCGCGTGACGCCCTGGGCGCCGTCGCAGCCCGCGATGAAGTCGCAGCCGAGGCGGCGGGCGGTGCCGCCGGCGTCGGTGAAGGTGACCGACGGGGTCGACGAGTCGACGTCGTGCAGGGCGACGTCCCGGACCCCGAACTCGAGAGCGCCACCGTTGTCGGCGTACTGGGCGACGAGGTCGGTGACGAGGAGCTGCTGCGGGTAGACGAAGTGCCGCTGCCCGGCCCACCGCTCGTAGGAGAAGGGGTGGCGGCGGTTTTCGAACCGGAACTCGAAGCGGCCCTGGCTGGGGGCGGTGGACAGGAGGTTGCCGGCCAGGCCGCGGTCGTCGAGCGCGCGGACCGCCCACTCCTCGATGAACCCGGCGCGCGGGCGGGCCTCGATGAACGCGCGGGTCTGCTCCTCCAGCAGCACGCAGCCGATTCCCCGGTCCCGCAACACGTTGGCGAGGGCGAGCCCGGCGGGCCCGGCCCCCACGACGACGACCCCGGTGCGCGCAACCACGATTCCTCCCCAGGTGGTGCGATTGCGGCAGTTTGCCCGAAATCGCCCAGTGCCGCAACGGTTCCCGTGGCCACCGGTGATCACGCGGAGCCGGACAGTGCTGGCGGCGGTGGCGACCGCGGGGCGCGGCCGGGGCGGGCGCAACGGCGCCCGGCGCGACAGCGCCGAGGCGGTCAGTGGCACGAGCGCCGCCAGGGGCGATCTCACCGGCACCCGGTCAGGGCCGCGTAGGCAGACCGCAGCAGCAGCCCTCACCTGCGACAACTCGCGGCGGTCTCCCGAACGGGAGCCGGCCGTCAGCGCGCCGGCCCGCGGCGAACCTGCCACCCAGGCCACCAATCTCCCCAGCGGGAACCGGCCATCAGCGCGCCAGCCAGCGGCGAACCTGCCGCCCAGGCCACCAATCTCCCCTGCGGGAGCCGGCCGTCAGCGCGCCGGCCGGCGGCGAGCCTGCTCCACCGGCCGCCCGGGCCTCTCGGTGGGCCTCTCCTGGTACGGGATCGCGTAGGTCGCCAGGTGCTGGCGGACCTTGGCGCCGTCGGTGGTGCCCGCGGGCGCCGCGTCGGGGGCGCGTCCGGCGAAGACCTCGTCCACGAACCGGGCGACCTCGGGCGGCGGCGGCAGCAGCTCGGCGCCCAGGTAGCGCACCACGCTCAGCTCGTGCCCGGCCGTGGTCTCGATCGCCACCGCCCAGCCGTCGTGCTCGTTCCACACCAGGGCCGTGTCCTGGCCGGGGTGGTCCGGCAGCCGGTCGTCCAGCGCGAGGTAGGCGTAGGCCGGCGGCGGGTCCAGGTGGGCGTAGTAGGCCTCGCCGCTGCAGCCCAGTTCCTCGGCGACCGCGCTGACGTACCGGCGCAGCCCGGAGGCCGCCGCGTGCTCGTATTCCAGATGCATCTCACGCCCCGTTGAGTGAGTAGTCCGCCTGGGGCGGGGCTACCACCTGACCGGGTGACCAAACCCCTCAGCCGAACACGCCGAGTCCGGTCGCCGCGTGAACCTCCAGCCGGACGAACTGCTCCTGCGGAACCGCCTCGACGGCGAAGTAGTCCTCGCGACGCGGATCGTCGACCGGAGCGGGCTCGAGCCAGGTGAAGGTCCGCAGTGCCCGGGCCGCGGCCTCCACCGCCTCGAACGCCTCCCGCTCGGTGCCACCCACGAGCGCGGCGACCTCGATCGTGCCGCTGGGCCGCCGCCGCGGCTCGCTGACCTCGATGTCCTCCTCCGAGGGGAACGTCTGCCGCCGGAGGTCGCCGGCGAGCTCGCGCACCATCTCCCGCGCGTCGATCCCGTCCGCGCCCGAAATCTCGGCGACGATCACGATCCGCGTGCTGGTGGCCGCGTGCACCAGGTCCATCAGCTCGCGGATCTCGTCCTCGTCGAACCCGCCCTCGGGGCCGAGCGGTTCGAGCTCCTCGATCTCGATCTCCTCCGGCTCGGTGCCGAACGGATCCCGGCCCCGCTCGACGATCATCGTCACAACGGTGCCGTCCGGCAGCTCCGCGCGGAAGACCCGCCCGAAGGGGCGCCCGCGCAGCTCGACGATCTCCAGCAGCGCCGGGTCCAGCCCGATCACCTCCAGGTGCCCGAGCGCCACCCGCCGGATCGCCTGGATCGCGCTCTCGCCTTCGCGCGAACGTGACCGGATCACCAGCCGGGCGTCGTACGGACCCGGCGGGTCGGTGTTGCCCGGCCCGATGGAGAACCGCCACGCCCCCAGCCCGGCGATCAGTCCCTGGCACGCCTCCACCGCGGTGGCGAGATCGCGCGCGGGAAACCACAACTGGAGCTCCGCGACCACGTCGGTGTCGCGGAGCTCCTCGGAGATCATCACTCCGCGGGATCGTAGTCCAGGTTGGGGCGCAGCCACTTCTCGATTTCCGCCTGGGGCAGGCCGCGGCGCCGGGCGTAGTCGGTGACCTGGTCGAGACCCAGGCGGCCCACCGTGAAGTACCGGGACTCCGGGTGGGCGAAGATCAGCCCGCTCACACTGGCCGCCGGGGTCATCGCGAACGACTCCGTCAGGCCGAGGCCCAGGTCCGACGCCCGCAGCAGCTCGAACAGCTCCCGCTTCTGGCTGTGGTCCGGGCTCGCCGGGTAGCCGAGCGCCGGGCGGATCCCGCGGAACCGCTCGGCGTGCAGGTCCTCCAGCAACGGCGACGCGTCCGGCTCGAACCACTCCCGCCGCGCTTCCAGGTGGATGTACTCGGCGAACGCCTCGGCCAAGCGGTCGGCCAGCGCCTTCACCATGATCGCCCGGTAGTCGTCGTTCCGGGACTCGTAATGGCGCGCCAGCTCCTCGGCCCCGTGCACCGCCACCGCGAACCCGCCGAGGTGATCGCCCGCCGGGGCCACGTAGTCGGCCAGGCACCGGTTCGCGCGACCGTCCGGTTTGGACGTCTGCTGGCGCAGCATCGGGAACCGCACACCGCCCTCCAGCACGATGTCGTCGCCCTCGCGGTGCGCCGGCCAGAACCCGTAGGCGCCCCGCGCCCGCAGCGAACCGTCCGCGACGATCTCGTCCAGCAGCGCGTTGGCGTCGTCGAACAGCTCCCGCGCCACCGGCTGGTCCAGGATCGCCGGGTACTTGCCCTTCAGCTCCCAGGCCAGGAACAGGAACTGCCAGTCGATCATCTCCCGCAGCGCCGGCAGGCCGGGCGAAACCACCCGCACCCCGGTGAACGACGGCACCGGCAGGTCGTCGAACGACACCCGCTCCGGGTTGGCCCGGGCCTGCTCCAGCGTGAGCATCGGGCGGCGCTGCTTGCGCGCGTGCTGCTCCCGCAGCCGCTCCTGCTCCGCGCGGTTCGCCGAGTCCAGCGCCGCGCCGCGCTCCGCGTCGAGCAGGTCCGACACCACCCCGACGACCCGCGACGCGTCCAGCACGTGCACCGTCGTGTGGTCGTAGGCCGGGGCGATCCGCACCGCCGTGTGCTGCCGGGACGTGGTCGCGCCCCCGATCAGCAGCGGGATCTTCAGCCCGCGCCGCTGCATCTCCGCCGCCACCGACACCATCTCGTCCAGCGACGGGGTGATCAGCCCGGACAGGCCGATCGCGTCGGCGTTCTCGGCGACCGCGGTGTCCAGGATCTTCGCCGCGGGCACCATCACGCCGAGGTCGATCACCTCGTAGTTGTTGCAGCCCAGCACGACGCCGACGATGTTCTTGCCGATGTCGTGCACGTCGCCCTTCACGGTCGCCAGCACGATCTTGCCGTTGCCGCGCTCGGTCTCCACGCGCCCGGCCAGCCGCGCCTGTTCCTTCTCCGCCTCCATGAACGGCTCGAGGTAGGCGACCGACCGCTTCATCACGCGCGCGCTCTTGACCACCTGCGGCAGGAACATCTTGCCCGAGCCGAACAGGTCGCCGACGGTCTTCATGCCGTCCATCAGCGGGCCCTCGATGACCTCCAGCGGCCGCGCGAAGTTCTGCCGGGCCTCTTCGGTGTCCGCCTCGATGTAGTCGACGATGCCGTGCACCAGCGCGTGCCGCAGCCGCTCCGCCACCGGCGCCTCGCGCCAGGACAGGTCCACGACGCGCTTGCGGCCCTCGCCGCGGACGGTCTCGGCGAACTCGACCAGCCGGTCGGTGGCGTCCTCGCGGCGGTCGAACAGCACGTCCTCGACCAGTTCGAGCAGGTCAGCGGGGATGTCCTCGTACACGGCGAGCTGGCCGGCGTTGACGATGCCCATGTCCAGCCCCGCGCGCACCGCGTGGAACAGGAACGCCGAGTGCATCGCCTCGCGCACGACGTCGTTGCCGCGGAAGGAGAACGACAGGTTCGAGATGCCGCCGCTGGTACGCGCGCCGGGGCAGCGCTGCTTGATCAGCGGCAGCGCCTCGATGAACGCCTTGGCGTAACCGTTGTGCTCGGCGATGCCGGTAGCGACGGCGAGCACGTTGGGGTCGAAGACGATGTCCTCGGGCGGGAAGCCGGCCTCACTCGTGAGCAGGTCGTAGGCGCGGCCGCAGATCTCCACCTTGCGATCGCGGGTGTCGGCCTGGCCCTTCTCGTCGAAGGCCATCACGACGACACCGGCGCCGTAGTCGCGGATGCGGCGGGCCTGGCTCAGGAACTGCTCCTCGCCCTCCTTGAGGCTGATCGAGTTGACCACACCCTTGCCCTGCACGCACTTGAGCCCGGCCTCCAGCACGCTCCACCGCGAGCTGTCGATCATGATCGGGATCCGGGCCACCTCGGGCTCGGTGGCGATCAGGTTGAGGAACGTGGTCATCGCGTGCTCGGAGTCGAGCAGGTCGGCGTCCATGTTGACGTCGAGCAGGTTGGCGCCGCCGCGGACCTGGTCCAGTGCGACGTCGACGGCGGCCTGGTAGTCGCCGGACTCGATCAGCCGCCGGAACTTCGCCGAGCCGGTGACGTTGGTGCGCTCGCCGATCATCACGAACCCGGTGTCGGCGCCGATCTCGAACGGCTCCAGCCCGCTGAACCGGGTGTGCGTGCGCGGCGGCGGGACCTCGCGCGGGGCCGCGCCGGAGACCGCCCGCGCGATCTCGGCGATGTGCTCCGGGCCGGTGCCGCAGCAGCCGCCGACGATGTTGACCATGCCGCTGCCGGCGAACTCGCCGAGCATGCGGGCGGTCTCCGCAGGCGTCTGGTCGTAGCCGCCAAACGCGTTGGGCAGCCCGGCGTTGGGGTGGCAGGCCACGTAGGTGCCGGCCAGCCGCGACAGCTGCTCGACGTGCGGGCGCATCTCCTCGGCGCCCAGCGAGCAGTTCACGCCGACGACCAGCGGGCGGGCGTGCTCGATCGCGCTCCAGAACGCCTCGACGGTCTGGCCGGACAGGGTGCGCCCGGACAGGTCGACGATCGTCACCGAGATCCACAGCGGCAGGTGCGGGGCCACGTCGCGGGCCGCCGCGATGGCGGCCTTCGCGTTGAGGGTGTCGAAGATCGTTTCGATGAGCAGCAGGTCCACGCCGCCCTCGGCGAGCGCGGCGATCTGCTCCGCGTAGGCGTCGCGGACCTGGTCGAAGGTGACCGCGCGGTAGGCGGGCTCGTCGACCTTCGGCGACAGGGACAGGGTGACGTTGAGCGGCCCGATCGACCCGGCCACGAACTTGCCGTCGGCCTCGTCGGCGGCCTGGCGCGCCAGCTGGGCGCCGCGCACGTTCATCTCGCGCACCAGGTGCTGCAGGCCGTAGTCGGCCTGGCCGATGCTGGTCGCGGTGAACGTGTTGGTCGTGGTGATGTCGGCGCCCGCGGCGAGGTAGCGCCGGTGCACGTCGAGGATCAGGTCCGGCCGCGTGAGGTTGAGCAGGTCGGGGTCGCCCGTCACGTCCTGCGGGTGGTCGCCGATCACGTCGCCGCGGTAGTCGGCCGGGGTGAGCCCCGCGCCCTGCAGCATGGTGCCCCAGGCGCCGTCGAGGACGGCCACCCGGTCGCTCAGGATCTCCCGCAGAGCCTTCGTCGTGTCCACCGGCGCCCTCCCCACTGTCGGGAGGCGCCCTTGTTGCGGTTTCCGGGGGCCGAGCGTGGCGGACCAGGGTCCGTTGCAGCGCCTCTCGGCCTGGCGAACACAGTACTGGACGGCCCGCGGCGGCACCAAAGCCGTTCCGCGATGTGGACGCGGCGCCGTGGGACACCGGCGCACAGCAGAACGGCGGGCCGGCTTCCCCAAGCCGGCCCGCCGTCGGAGACCGCCTGCCCTTCTGGCCCCGACCGGCCGGGCATCGACCTCCCGCGGGCGCCATCCCCCGACGGAACCCGCTTTCCCCGCCGTGCGGTGCCCCGAGCACCCGCACGTGCTCCACCAGTATGCGCCGCGAGGGGCCGTCCGGGGCAAGGCGGAAGTCCTCAAAATGAGGACTTTGTGCCATTGCCGTCCACAGTGGATCTTTCCGGCTACGCTGGGTGCGTGCGGGCGTTCGTGGTGACCGCTCCCGGCGAGGGCGGCGTGACCGAGGTCGAGCCGCCGGTCGCGGCGGCGGGCGAGGTGGTCGTCGCCGTGGAGCGGGCCGGGATCTGCGGCACGGACGCGGAGTTCTTCGACGGCAGCATGCCGTACCTGCACGACGGGCACGCCCGCTACCCGGTGCGGCTGGGGCACGAGTGGTGCGGGACCGTCGTGGAGACCGGCGAGGGCACCGACCCGGGCTGGGTGGGACGGCGGGTCACCGGGGACACGATGCTCGGCTGCCGCGCCTGCCGCCGGTGCCGGAGCGGACGCCAGCACCTGTGCGAAACCCGCACCGAGATCGGCATCCGCGGCGGGCGGCCGGGGGCGCTGGCCGAGCGGCTGGCCGTGCCGGTGACCGCGCTGCACGCGTTGCCGGACACGGTCGGCGCGGCCGCGGGCGCGATGGTCGAGCCGGGCGGCAACGCGCTGCGGGCGGTGCGCGGCGCGGACCCGCGCCCGGGCGACCGCGTGCTGGTCCTCGGGCCCGGCACGATCGGCCTGCTGTGCGCGATGTTCGCCCGCGCGGCGGGCGCGGAGGTGCACCTGCTCGGCGCCACCGCCGCGTCGCTGGGGTTCGCCCGCTCCCTCGGGTTCGGCAATGCCTGGGCGGCCGGCGAGGTGTCGGCGCTGCCGTTCGACGCGGTGATCGACGCCTCCGGGGCGGCGGAGTCGCCGGCCCGGGCGGTGGAGCTGGTCGAGCCGGGCGGGCGGGTCGTCTGCATCGGCCTGGCCGGGCGCCCGAGCCTGCTCGACACGCGTCGCCTGGCGCTGAAGGACGTCACCGCGGTCGGCGTGCTGTCGGCCTCCCCCGGTCTGGCCGGGACGATCGAGCAGTACGCCACCGGCGCGGTCGATCCGGTGCCGCTGGTCGCCGCGACGGTGGGCCTGGACGCGGTGGCCGCGGTGCTCGCCGGTGACCGGCCGGGCGGCGGCGCGCCGAAGATCCACGTCGACCCGCGCCGCTGAGGTCAGGCGTGCGCGCCCACGGTGACCGGGCCGACGGTCGGCCGCGGCGCGAGGCCGAGGATCTCCCCCAGCCGGGACACCCGGCCGTCCGGCTCGCGGCGGTGCGCAGCGCTCAGCGTGGTGAACGGTTCGACGGCGAGCAGACCGACCGGATCGTCGGCGCCGTGGACGCGCTCGCTCCTGACCCGGACGCCAGGCCGGGAAGCGGTCAGGAACCGTCCGCAATGGCGTCGATCAAGCCCCAGTCCAGCGCGGTGTCCGCGCTCAGCGGCCGTCCGGACAGCGCCGGCCACAGCGTCCGCCACCGGCCGATCCGGCGCGGCACGCTCACCGTTCCGCCCGCGCCCGGGATCAGGCCCATCGCGACCTCCGGCAACCGGAACACGGTGCCCGGCCGGGCCACCACCCGGCCCGCGAACGCCGCCAGTTCGAGCCCGGCTCCCACGCACGCCCCGTGCACGCGCACCTCCGCCCGCCCGGCGATCGCGTGCAGCGCCCGCGCGGCTCCGGCCCTGGTGCGGACGAAGTGCGCGGTGACCAGGTCCGGGGCCGTGCCGAACTCGTCGAGATCGCCGCCGGAGCAGAACACCGGGCCCGCGCCGTCGAGCACGACCCGGCACTCCTCCGCCGCCGCGGCCCGCAGGGCACCGACGAGCGCGTCGCGCATCTCGCGGCCGTAGGCGTTGCGCCGCCGCGGCCGGTTGAGCGTCACGCGCAGGACCTCGCCGTCGCGAGTCAGCAGCACCGGCGGTTCGGCGGCGGGCGGTGGCAGCGGGCGGTCCCCGCGGCCGCGGAGCCACCGCACGAACTCCGGCCCGCCGAGCAGGGTCGAGTAGGCGAACGACTCGACGTCCAGCGCCGCGGCCACGTCCAGGCGCCCGCTCGCCCGCAGCACCTGGACCAGGACCAGCGCGGCCTGCGGGTTCGCCTCGGCCGCCCGGCACACCACGTCCGCGTCGCCCGCCGGGTCGTCGCTCGCCGCGAACTGGGGACCACTGCCGCAGCCATCGGCGGCGAAGGTCAGGTCGAGGGCGTCGGCCAGGGCCCAGCGCTCGTCGTCGACCGGGTGGGTGGCCACGCCGACCAGGATGCGCTCGCACGAGCGCGCCGCCCGCGCGGCGGCTTCGACGACGTCGGCGGGCACCGGCTCGTCGAGATCGACCACGACGAGCGGGCGCCGGACCTGGCCGGCGTCGTCCAGGAGCGGGTCGTGCGCGGCGCCGCCGGCGAGCGCGGTGATCATGCCGAGCGGGCCCGGGTGCGGCGCGCCGCCGGCCGCTTGCGGGCCCCGACGGTCATCAGCGCGATGTCGACGTAGCGCTCGGCCAGTTCGTCCGGCGACAGCGGGCCGCCGTCGGGGTGGTACCAGCGGCCGATCGACTGGAGCATGCCCAGCAGCGCCCGCGCGGTCTCGGCCGGCCGCGTGGCGACGAACAGCCCCTCGGCCACGCCGTCGGAGACGATCCGGGTGACCAGGACCTCGATCTCCTTGCGCCGCGCCGCGTACCGCTTGCGGTTGGCCGGGGACAGGTGCCGCAGCTCGAAGTCCAGCGCGGCGAGCCGGGTCCGGTGGGCCATGTGCAGCACGATCGCCTCGACGACGTTGACCAGCCGCCGGTCCGGCCGGTCACCGGCCTCCTCGGCGGCCTGCCGCACCCGCCAGTCGAGGTCGCTCGTGGCCTCCTCGACCAGCGCGGTGAACACGCCCTCCTTGTTCTCGTGGTGGTAGTACAGCGCGGGCACCGTCTGGCCCACGCGTCGCGCGATGTCCCGCACCGGGGTGCCGTGGAAGCCCTGCTCGTAGAAGGCTTCCAGCGCGGCCGCCAGGATCGGGGTCAGCTCGAGCGGTCCGTACTCCCGCCACGCTCCCTCGGGTCGTGTCATGTCCTGCCCATCGAAGAGGTCACGGGGGAACGATAACGGGGCGCGGCAGCGGGCCGGGGCGCCGCTGCCGCGCCACCGGGTCAGCGGGGTGCCATGCGGATGGCGCCGTCGAGGCGGATGGTCTCGCCGTTGAGCATCGGGTTCTCCACGATGTGCCGGGCCAGCGCCGCGAACTCGGCAGGGTCGCCCAGGCGCGAGGGGTGCGGCACCTGCGCGCCCAGCGACGCGATGGCCTCCTCGGGCAGGGTCGCGAACAGCGGCGTGTGGAACAGGCCCGGCGCGATCGTGACCACCCGGATCTTCAGGCTCGCCAGGTCACGGGCGATGGGCAGGGTCATGCCCACGATGCCGCCCTTCGAGGCCGAGTACGCGGCCTGGCCGATCTGCCCGTCGAACGCCGCCACCGAGGCGGTGTTGACGATCACGCCGCGCTCCTCGCCCACCGGCTCTGCCTCGGCGATGCGCTCGGCGGCCAGGCGGATCACGTTGAACGTGCCGACCAGGTTGACGTTGATGACCTTGGTGAAGGCCTCCAGCGGGAAGGCGCCCTGCTTGCCCACGGTCTTGTGCGCGTTGCCGATGCCGGCGCAGTTCACCGCCACCCGCAGCGTGCCCAGCTGCTCCGCGGCGTCCAGCGCCGCGCTCACCTGGGCTTCGTCGGTCACGTCGGCCGCGGCGAACACCACCCCGTCGCCCAGTTCCTTGGCCACGGCCTCGCCCTGCGACGAGGGCAGGTCCACGATGACGACCTTCGCGCCGCGCCCGTGCAGCTCCCTGACCGTCGCCAGCCCGAGCCCCGACGCACCACCGGTCACCAGCGCGACCGCGTTGCCGACCTCCATGTCGCAACACCCCTTCCCGTTAGCCCGTCCCGGCCGCGACGGCCGGAACCTTGCTTAGCGCACGTTAAGGGAGATCGGCGGTGCGGGGAAGGCCCCGGGGCGAACGTCTCAGGCCCGGCATCCAGTCCGCACGCGCGCCGAGCAGCACCTGCGCCTCGGCGACGCAGACGCCGCGCCGCGCGCTCAGGCTGGTTCGGCAGCGGCGGGAGCCGCTCACGCCAGGCACCCGGCGCCGACGCGATTGACTGAGCGGGCGCCGCACCCAGCGTCGCGGCACGCGCGCACGACCGCACCGCCCGGCACGCCGATCCGCCAGGGCCGCGCACTCAGGCCAGTTCCTGCCCCGCCCACTGGGTGCGGATGCGCCGCCAGGCCAGCGCGTAGGGCTCGGCCGGATCACCCGGCCGGATGACGCCGTTCGCGACGTCGGAGCGGGAGCGCGCGAGCTCCCGCTCGGCGAGCGAACGCGGCACGTGCAGCACTTCGACGATCTGCCAGAAGAGCTCGCCCGGCCCGGCTTCTGTCCCGTCCGCCATGCTCGCAGGATGGCGGCTCCCGCGTGCCTGCGCCACCGCAACGCCGGATTCCACGCGATCGGAACCCGGCCGGGTCACGAGACGGCCTCCTCCGCGACTCCCTCCGCGGCCGATGGGACCTCGTCACCGGCCTGCAGCTCGGCCCAGTCGAGCCCGGCCGCGGCGACCACGTCGTCGAAGATGGGAGTCCGGTCGCTCATCGGGCACCCGGAACCGGCTCGGCACACATACGTTCCCCTCCAGCGTCGTGTACGGCCACGCGAGGTCGGAAATTAACACGCGACCAGCGGCAACCGCCACGCGGAATCCCATGAACGGGGGACACCTTTCCGGGGGTGGACCCCCGCGTCCACTGAGGAGTTTGCCGTCCGCGCGCACGGGGAAGCCCCGGCCGTGGACCATGCGCAGGCACCCGTGATCGAAGCCATCCAGCGGTACCGCGAGCACGGTCACCTGGGATTCATCCCGCCCGGCCACAAACAGGGACGCGGCATCGACCGCGGCTGGCCGAGGTCGTGGGCCGGGACGTGTTCGCCTCCGACATCATCCTGATGAACGGCCTCGACGACCGCCGCATGTCGCGGGGCGTGCTGGCCAAGGCCGAGGAACTGATGGCCGACGCGGTGGACGCCGAGGAGGCCTACTTCTCCACGTGCGGCAGCTCGTTGTCGGTCAAGAGCGCGATGCTGGCCGTCGCCGGGCCGGGCGAGAAGCTGCTGGTGTCCCGCAACGCGCACAAGTCCGTGGTGGCCGGGCTGATCATCAGCGGCGTGCAGCCGGTGTGGGTGCACCGCGGTGGGACGGGCGGTTCCACCTCGCGCACCCGCCGGGACCGGAGGACGTGCGGGACGCGTTCGCGAAACACCCGGACGCCAAGGGGATGTTGCTGATCACGCCGACCGACTACGGGGCGTGCGCGGCGATCCGCGAGACCGCGCGGGTGTGCCTCGTCCACGACGTGCCGCTCATCGTGGACGAGGCGTGGGGCGCGCACTTCCCGTTCCACCCGGCGCTGCCGTGGTGGGCGATGGACGCGGGCGCGGACATCTGCGTCACCAGCGTGCACAAGATGGGCTGCGGCCTGGAGCAGGGCTCGGTGTTCCACCTGCGCGGCGAGCGGGTCGATCCGCAGGTGCTGGCATCCCGGGCGGACCTGCTGGGCACCACGAGCCCGAGCGCGCTGATCTTCGCCGGGCTCGACGGCTGGCGGCGGCAGATGGTGCAGCACGGCGAGGAGTTGCTCGGCCGGGCGCTCGACCTGGCCGCGTCCGTGCGGGCGGAACTGGCCGCCGTTCCCGGAATCCGCGTGCTGGAACGGGACGACCTGGTCGGGCCGCGGCTGGCCGACGACCACGACCCGCTGAAGATCGTGCTGGATCTGCAGGAGCTGGACCGATCCGGCTACGACGCGAGCGAATGGCTGCGCGAGCACCACCGGATCGACATGGGATTGTCCGACCACCGCCGGATGGCCGCGCAGATCACGATCGCCGACGACGAGGAGACCACCGGCAGGCTGCTCACCGCGATCCGCGACCTGGCGGACCGGATCGACGAGATCCGCCCCGCCAAGCGGTGGACCTGCCCGAGCCCGGTGAACTGGAGCTGGAGCAGGCGATCCTGCCGCGCGACGCGTTCTTCGGCCCCATCGAGGACGTTCCGCCGGAGGAGGCGATCGGCCGCGTGGCCGCGGAGACGATCAGCCCGTACCCGCCGGGCGTACCCGCGGTGGCGCCGGGCGAGGTGATCACCCGCGCCGTGGTGGACTACCTGCTGAGCGGCCTCGACGCGGGCATGTACCTGCCGGATCCCGCCGACCCGCAGCTGAAGACGTTCCGCGTGGTGAAACGCTGACGGCTCAACAGAAACCGGCGTCGTGCGCCATGAGCGCGATCTGGGTGCGGTTGCCGGCGTCCAGTTTGGACAGTATCCGGGTGATGTGCGCCTTCACCGTCGCCACGCTGAGGTGGAGCTCCGCGGCGATCTCGGCGTTCGTCGAGCCACGGCCCACGCCGAGGGCCACTTCCCGCTCGCGCGGGCTGAGGGTGGCGAACGCGGCGCGCGCCCGCTCGTAGGACCCGGCCTCCACGGCGGCGCGGTCCATCAGCCTGCGCGTGATGCGCGGGGACAGGATCGGATCACCGGCCGCGACCCGGCGGACGGCGTCGGCGATGTCCGCGGGCGGCGCGTCCTTGAGCAGGAACCCGCTCGCCCCGGCGCGCAGTGCCCGCAGCACGTTCTCGTCGGTGTCGAACGTGGTCAGCACGACCACCTCGGGCGGGTTCGGCCGCGCCCGGGTCCGGTGGGTGGCGAGGATCCCGTTCAGGCGCGGCATCCGGATGTCCATCAGCACGACGTCGGCGGGGTGCGCGTCGAGCGCGGCGGCCACCTCGTCCCCGTCGCCGGCCTGGCCCACCACGGCGATGCCCGGCGCGCCGTCGAGCATCATGGTCAGGCCCGAGCGCACCAGGGCGTCGTCGTCCACGATCAGCACGCGCGTCACGCCGGCCACGGCAGCTCCGCCGCCAACCGGAACTCCCCCGCCGCGGCCTGGTGGTCGAGCCGGCCGCCGGCCAGCCGCACCCGCTCGGTCAGGCCCACCAGCCCCGTCCCGCCGCCCGGCCCGGGCGCGCCACCGGACACCGGGTTGGACACCACGATCCGCAGCCGCTCGCCGGGCGCGCCGCGGAGGTCGATGCGCACCGGGCTGCCGGGCGCGTGCTTGCGGGCGTTGGTCAGCGCCTCCTGCAGGACGCGGTAGGCGGTGCGGCCGGTCGCGCCGGGCACCGCGGCCGGGTCGGCGAGCCCGTCGCGCACCTCGACCGGGGTGCCGACCGCGCGGGACTCCTCGACCAGGTCGGACAGCCCGCTCAGCGTCGGGAGCGGGCCCTCGGGGTCCTCGTCGGTGTCCCGCAGCAGCGCGATCACGTCCCGCAGCTCGTTCAGCGCCTGGTGCACGGTGGCGCGGATGACTCCGGCGGCCTGTGCGATGCGGTCCGGCGAGCTGTCCGGCCGGTACTCCAGCGCCCCGGCGTAGGTGGCCAGCAGCGACAGGCGGTGCGCGAGCACGTCGTGCATCTCGCGGGCGATGCGGGTGCGCTCGGCCGCGCGGGCCTCGGCGATGCGGCGGCCCTGCTCGGCCTCGGCGCGGCGGGCGCGTTCGGTGAGCGACAGGATCAGCTGGCGGCGGGCCTCGGCGAGCGCGCCGCCGCCGACGAGCGCGGCGTGCCCAAGCACCACCAGCACGACCCACCACTGGTAGGGCAGGCCGGGGGTGGGCCGCCACAGCCCGCGGACGAGGTGCCCGGCGACCCCGGCCGTGGCGACCCCCACCGCCACGGCCAGCGGCCCGCGCCGCGCGATTTGCACGACGCCGATGCTCGCCGGGGGTGTCGCGGTCGGCACCAGCGCGGTCAGCACCATCTGCGCGACCGCGGCCGGCACCGGCCGGCGGAACAGCAGCGGCACCAGCGCGCAACCCAGGGCGCCGAGGACGAGATCCGCGACCAGCAGGGCGCCGCGCACCCCGGAGAGGGCCTCCCCCGCCGCGGTGGCGGCGAACCCGATCGCGGCGGCGACGGTCAGGACCGTCCGCCCCCGTTCGCAGAGCAGCTCGCCGTACACGTCGGCGAGCCTACGGCCACTTCGGCCGCGGCGACCAGCGACCAAAGTCGACATCGCCGGCCACCTCCGGCCGACGCGCGGCCGGTGGTGCGTGCCAGACTGGCCACCATGACGGCTTCCAGCACGATCGAAGTCCCGGCGGCGGGCGCCTACCGCATCGACGCGGCCGCCTCGCGCCTGTCGTTCCGCACGCGGCACTTCTTCGGCCTGGGCCCGGTGCGCGGGTCGTTCCGCCTGCGCGAGGGGCAGGTGCGGGTGGCCGACCCGGTGGGTGGCTCGGAGGTGGTGGCGACCATCGACGCGGCGAGCATCGACACCGGCAACTCCGGGCGCGACCGCACGGTGCGATCCGGCCAGTACCTGGACACCTCGCGGCACCCGGACATCACGTTCACGTCGGCAGCGGCGGAGCGCGACGGCGCCGGGTGGGTGCTGCGCGGCACGCTGACGGTGCGCGGCACCAGCGGCCCGCTGGACGTGGTCGTCGATTCGGTGATCGCGGAGGGGCCCCGGCTGCGGGCGCGGGCCCGCAGCCGGGTGGACCGCTACGCCTTCGGGGTCACCGCGATGAAGGGCATGACCGGCCGGTACCTCGACCTGGAGCTGGAGCTGATCGCCGAGCGCGGATGACCGGGCCGGTGGTCCGAAGTGGACACGCCGTGCGGATCACGGCGTGCGACGGGTGGCCAGCCGCACCAACTCCGCACAGGCACGACGGGCCGGCGCGGGCAACTCCGCCGCCTCCAACGCGGCCAACGCCTCACGCGCCCTGGCCTCGATCAGCTCCCCAACCGCATGCTCGGCACCGGTCTCGGTGATGACCTCCCGCAGCCGCGCCGCACCGTCCTCGCCGAGCTCCGGATCGCCGTGCAGCGTACGGATCAGCTCGCGCTGCCCGGGCCGCGCGCGCCGCCAGGTCAGGGCCATCAGCACGGTCCGCTTGCCGCGGCGCAGGTCGTCGAGCACGGACTCGCCGGTGGTCCCGGGGTCGCCGAACACGCCGAGCAGGTCGTCGCGCAGCTGGAACGCCTCGCCCAGCGGACGGCCGTAGGCGGTGCACCAGCGCAGCAGATCGGGGCCGCCCCCGGCGAGCGCGGCCCCGATCTGCAACGGCCGTTCCACGGTGGAGCCGGCGCTCGTCAGGCGCAGGGCGCGCCAGCTGCGGTCGAGCACGTCCTCGGTCCACTCGCCGCCGAGGTCGAGGTACTGGCCGGCCAGGACCTCGCTGCGCATCGCGTGCAGCACCGGCGCGACCCGCCGCAGGTCGTCCTCGCCCAGGCCGGCGGTCAGCAGCAGTTCGTCGGCCCATACCAGGCACAGGTCGCCGAGCAGGATCACCGCGTGCGCGGCGAACCGGGCGGCCGCCTCGGCGTCGTGGCCGCGGTAGCGCCCGGCGAGCCGCCGGTGCAGGTCCGAGCCGTCCAGGACGTCGGCGTGGATGAGCGCGAAGGAGTGGAACAGTTCCAGCGCCGCGCCGACCCGCGCGACCGCCCCGCCTGCCGGGTCACCGCCCGCGGCGAGCCATCCGCAGTGGCAGCACAGCGGGCGCAACCAGGTGCCGTCCCGGACGAACTCGCGCAGCACGTCGACCAGCGGCGGCAGGCAGTCGTCGGCCGGATCGCGGGCCTGCGCGTCGAGGAACTCGCCGAGGGCGCTCTCGGCCACCGCACGCGCCCGGCCGAAGTCCGGTTCCGCCGGGGCACGCGGTCGCGGGGGTGCGGACACATCGGCGAGGCGGGTCGACATGAATTCTCCTCGGGGGAAGGGGAAAGACGCGGTCGGAGGTGTAGCACTCCGGCTGCCGGGTGAAACGGCGAAAACGCCGCACCACACTTCCGGGAGCCGCGGCAGACCTTGTGAGCGAGGAATCGGAGGCTTTCGTCGCGGACGGTGAACACCTCCGCGTCATGATGAACCCGTTGCGGCGCAAGGGAAGCAAAAACCCGTTCGTATGAAGCTGCGGGGCGGGCTTGAACCCGGCGGACGCTTCGGGCAACGTGGAGTCGTCCGGTGTTCACCGGAACCCGAAAACCCTTGTGTGGCAGCGTTTTTTCGCCGACCCGCACCGGCGCCCGATTTGGGCGGAACAGGAGGATCCCCATGACGGCCGGGAAAGTGGCTCCGCTCGTCGCCCCGGGTGGCGCCGACGTGCTGGTGCCGCACGAGATCCGCGAGCCGTTCCCGGATGTTGCCCCGCTCGCCGGAGGAATGCACCGCCACGGGCCGCGAGCCACCGGCGGGACCGTCCTGGCCGGCCGCCGAGCGCCGCCGGGAATCGCGCCCGGCGGGTGGGTGGCCGTGCCCCTCCGGCCGGGCGGGACGCTCGGGTAGGCACCTGCGCGCGCGGGGCACGGGGGTGGGATTTCGGCCGGCGGGGCCGCAGACGTGGGGCACGGGCAGTACCCGTGAACCTCGGGAGGGCCAGTGCGGTCGGGAGGCCAGTGCGGCCACCGGGCCTGCGGCCGGCCGCAGCCACGGTGCAGCCCGATCAACCGCAGCGTGAACCCAGGCCGGTCGGCAAGACGCGGCCTTCGCCGACGCGAACGAACGCACCCACTCGGCCTTGGCGTCGGCGCGCTGCCGGGGGTCGGCCGCCGGGCCGCGACAGACAGCCGTGTCCCCATCGGGTCAGCGCCGTGTTCCCCATCCTCGGCGCCGCGGGGGCCCCGACCGGCGTCAGGCGGGCTCGACCGAGAAGATCTCCAGGTCCCGTGGCGTGCCCTTCGCGCGGAACCAGCGTTTGCGGCGCACCTCGAAGCGCTCCGGGTCGAGCGCGTCGCGCACGGGGGCGGAGATCAGGACCTGCCCGCCGGCCGCGGCGTCGGCCACCCGCGCCGCCACGTTGACGTCCACGCCCAGGTAGTCGTGCCCGAGCTTGCGCGGCGTCCCCGCGTGCAGGCCGGCCCGCAGGCTCGGCCGGTGCCCGGAGATCTCCAGCTCGGCGACCCGTGCGCACGCCTCCACGGCCGCGTCGACCCCGGCGCCCGGGTCCGCGAACACGGCCATCAGGCCGTCACCGAGGCGTTTCACCACCCGGCCGCCGCGGCGGGTGATCTCGGGCTCGGTCACGCGCCCGACCTCCCGCAGCAGGCGGAGCGCCGCGTCGTCGCCGGCTTCCAGGGCCCACGTCGAGAAGCCGACCAGGTCGGTGAAGAGGATGGTGATCCCGGCGGTTTCGGTGGCGTGCCGGGAGCCGGTGAACGCCTGCCACACCTGCACCGCGGTCAGCCCCAGCTCGCGGAGCACGCTCGGCTCCGGGCTGCCGGCCAGGGCGCGGGCCAGACGGTGCGACGGCAGCCGGCCCGCGGTGGACAGCGGGTCGCCCATCTCGCTGTCGCCGGGTGCGAGCCGCCGCACGAACCGCGCGGTGCGGAGCAGGCTCTCGCGCCGGTCGACCTCGCGCAACGCCTGGCCGAGCCTGCTGCGGCGGCCGCCGGGGGCCTCGTCGGTCACCGGCCCAGGATAGTGGGCGGCGATCACCCGGCGCGACGCGTCAGCGATCACCCTCGCCGCGGGCGGCCAGGGCCTCGCCCAGCTCGTCGGCGTGGCGGAGGGTCCGCACCAGGAACGGCACGGTGAACGCGACCACCGACCGGTCCGCGCCGCGTGCCTTCGCCGCCTCCCGGACCTCACCCGCGATGCCGGTCAGCGTCGCCACGGCCTGCAGCGTCAGGCCGACCAGCAGGCCGAGCCGCTCCGGCCGCACCCCGAACCGCCGCAGCGGCCCCAGCCCCCGCTCGACCGCGGCGACCAGGTCGTCCACCCGGGTGGTGAGGGTGACCAGGTTCGCGGCGGCGAGCGCGGCGACGATCCGCAGGCACACCACGACGGCCGGTTCCAGGCCGAGCAGCCACCACTGCAGCGCGAACACGACCACGACGAGCAGCCCGAGCGACCGCAGCAGCCCCCAGCACCGCCGCCAGGACACCCGAGCGACCCCATACCCGGCGACGGCCACCGCGCACAACGCACCGAGCCACAACGGCGACCGCAACACGAAGATCACCGCGGCGAGCGCCAGCAGCGCCAGGAACTTCACCCCCGCCGGAGCCCGGTGCAGGACGCTGGTGCCCGGCTCGTACCAGGCGTTCATCCGGCCAGCCCCGAATCCCGGCCAGGCAACGGCCCCCGCGCGCCCGGCTCGTACCGAATGGGGGCACGACCAGGTCGCACACGAGCCAACCGCCCGCCGGCGAGATCAGCTCCGCGCGGCGGGCCGGCCGCCGAAGCCCCGTGCAGGACCTTGCAGCCCAGCTCGTACCGAATGGGGGCACGACCAGGTCGCTCAGGGGCCACCCGCCCGCCGGCGCTGACATCAGCCCCGCGCGGCCGGCCGGCCGCCGGAACCCGGTGCCGGGGGTCGGAGCCCCGCTCGTACCAGGCGTTCATCCAGCCAGGCAACGGCCCTCCCCCGCCCAGCGCGCACCGCGCGGGGGCCCGACCAGCTAGCACACGAGCCAACCGCCCACCAACGCCGGGACCAGCCCCAGCCCACAACGCCCGGCGCAGGAAGCTGGAGCCCAGCCCGTGCCGAGTGAAGGTAGAACCAGGTAGCACACGGGCAAGCCACCCGCCCGCGCCGAGACCAGCCCCACCGGGCACGCCGGCCACCGGCGCCCAGCACAGGAGGCCGGAGCCGAGCCCGTACCGAATGGGGGCACGACCAGGTCGCCCATGGACCAACCGCCCGCCGGCGAGATCAGCTCCGCGCGGCGGGCCGGCCGCCGGGGCGTGGTGCGGGCTCATGCGATCAACTTCCGGTAGTGCGCCAGCGCCGCCTCCGGGGTGTCGTCCGCCGCGATGCGGCCCGCGTCCAGGACCACGACTCGGTCGAAGGCGTCCAGCAGGTCCAGGTCGTGCGTCACCAGGACCACCTGTTGCGGCAGCCCGGCCAGCGTCTCCGCGAACCGGCGCTTGTTGCGCAGGTCCAGCAGCGTCGTCGGCTCGTCGCAGACCAGGATGTCCGGCTCCAGCACCAGCATCGCGCACAGCGCCAGCAACTGCTTCTGCCCGCCGGACAGCTGGTGCGCCGGATGATCGACATAGTCCCCCAGCCCGTAGCGCGACAGCACCTCCGCCGCCCGGGCAGCACGCTCCGCTTTGGACAGTCCGCTCCGGCGCAGCGAGAACGCCACGTCCTCACCGGCCGTGGGCATCACGATCTGGCTGTCCGGGTTGGTGAACAGGAACCCGACCCGCCTGCGCACCGCCCGGCCCTCGCGCACCGGGTCCAGCCCGTCGACCAGCACCCGGCCCGACGTCGGCGCCACCAGCCCGTTGATCATCCGCGCCAGGGTCGACTTGCCGGACCCGTTGGCGCCGACGAACGCCACCCGCCGCTCCGGGATGCGCAAGTCCACTTCGGACAGCACCACCCGCGCGCCGTAGCGGTGCCCGACGCCCTCGAACTCGATCATCCGGCCTCCCACCTCGTCGCGACGCCCACGCCGCCCCGGCGGACAGCGCGGCCACGCCGCACCCACCGCCCCGCTGCCGCACCAGTGTGCCGAACAACCGCACCACCAGCACCGCACCCGAGGCCCCCCACGGGTGACCGAGCGCGATCGCCCCGCCGTCCGGGCTCACGATCTGCTCGTCGAGGCCCGCCGCGTCCAGACACGCCAGCGCCTGCCCGGCGAACGCCTCGTTGAACTCGACCACATCGGGCGTCCCGTCCAGCACGGTCCGCATCGCCGGCACCGCGCCCAGCCCGAGCCGGTTCGGGTCCACCGCCGACGTCGCCGACGCGACCAGCCGCAGCCCCGGCACGCCGAGCCGCCGCTGCACCCGCTCGCTGACGATGAGCACCGCCGCCGCGCCGTCGTTGATTCCGCACGAGTTCGCCGCCGTCGCGGTGCCGTCCGGGGTGAACGCCGGCCGGAACCGCGCCAGCCGGGCCTCGGTGAAGCCGTCCCGCGGACGCTCGTCCCGCGCGACCCCGCGCACCGGCACGATCTCCGCGTCGAACCGGCCCGCCCGCTGCGCCGCGACCGCGCGCGCGTGACTGCGGGCGGCGAACGCGTCCTGCCGCTGCCGCGAGATCCCGGCCTCCGCGGCGACCAGGTCCGCGGCCGGGCCCATGTCCGGGTCGCCGATCTCGGCCGGCGCGAACGGCGCGCGCGTGTAGAACTCGCCCGGCTCGCTGCTGCCGTCGACCCGCCAGGCGCGGAACGGCGCGGTCGAGGCGCTTTCCACCCCGCCCGCGAGGAACACCTCGCCGTCCCCGGCCCGGATCATCGCCGCGGCCAGGGTGATGGCGGCCAGCCCGCTCGCGCACTGCCGGTCCACGGTCACCCCGGGCACCCCGAGCCCCGCGCGCAACGCCGCGACCCGCGCCGGATTCCCCCCGGGCCCGAACACGTTGCCCAGCACCACGTCATCCACTGTGGACAGACCGGCGTCGTCGAGGGCGGCGCGCAGCACGGGCGCGGCCAGCTCGTCCACCGGCACCCCGCGCAGGGCACCGAACGCGTTGCCGATCGCGGTGCGCCGCGCGGCGATCACGACGGGCGTGGTCACGGCAGCGGCTCCACGGACAGAGTCCCGAGCCGCGCGGCGGCGAGCGCCCGGGCCGGTTCATCGAGCACGGCCATCACGGCAGCCATGGTCACGTCAACGGCTCCGCGGGCAGAGTCCCCTCAGCCAGCCGCGCGGCGACCACCGCCCGGGCCGGCTTGCCGGACGCGGTGCGTGGCAGCTCCTTGACCAGCAGCCAGCGCCGCGGCCGGTTCGCGGGCGCGAGCCGGTCCCGGGCGACCGCCCGCAGCTCCCGCAGCCGCGCCGGACCCTCGACGACCGCCGTGACCAGCTCGCCCAGGCGGGGGTGCGGCGTGCCGCTGACCAGCACGTCCACCACGCCGGGCGCGCTCCGCAGCACGGCCTCGACCTCCTCGGCGGGCACCAGCCGCCCGCCGCTGGACACCGTGGCCCCGGCCCGGCCCCGCACGACCAGCGCACCGGACGCATCGAACTCGGCGAGGTCGCCCACGGTGGACCAGTCACCGGCCGCGCGCAGGTCGCCATCGCGCAGCTGCCCGGCGTAGGCCAGCGGAGACCGCACCCACAGCACCCCGTCGCGCACGTCCAGCTCCACGCCGGGAACGGGACGCAGTCCCCCGGCGCCACGCCGGATCGCGATCAGCGAGTGTTCCGCCGAGCCGTAGTACTCGATCAGCTCCGCCTCCGGCAGCACACGGGCGAACCGGGCACGGACCTCGTCGCCGAGATGCGCCCCGCCGCACACCACCGTCCGCAACCCGGACGAGCCACCACGCCGCTCCAGCACCGACAGCAGAGTGGACAGCATCGCCGGCACCAGGTGCACGGTCGCCGCCTCGGTCCGGGCCGCGGCCTCGGCGTCCCAGCGCGGCAACGTGATCACCGGCCGGCCGCACCACCGGCCGTGCAGCGCGCCGAACAGGAACAGCGACGAGCTGAGCGGCCCGGGGATCAGCACCGGCCCGGGCAGCGGGCCGAGCGCGGCGAAACTGCGCAGCCACGAGTCCCGGGTGCGCACCAGGACCTTCGGGCTGCCGCTGCTGCCCGAGGTCGTGGGCAGGTAGAAGAACGTCTCCCCGTCGCCGGCGGCCTCGACCGGCTCGGCGGGGGTGGGAGCCGGGGCGGTGACGACGAGGTCCGGGCGAGCGTCGGCCAGCACCGCGGCCCGCTCGGTGGGCGTCCAGGACGGCTCGATCACCAGGGACGCGGCGCCCAGCAGGTCCGCGCCGAGGAACCACGGCAGCACGTCCGGCACGTCGAGCGCGACCCGCGAGCCTTCGCCGATCCCGCGGCCGGCCAGCCACCGCGCCGCGCCGTACGCCCGTTCGTCCGGCACCACCGTCACTCGCTCCGGGACGCCGATCCCACCAGCTTGCCGGGCAGCGCGCGGTGCACGACGGCGCCGATCAGGGCGACCGCGACGACCTTGGCCGCGTCGCCGGGCAGGAACACCAGCGACTGCACGGCGGCGGCACCCAGGTCGCCGGTGTAGACGCCGAGGTAGGTGATGCCGAAGACGTAGTCGACGACCAGACCGGCCGCGGCGGCGAGCAGCAGCACCGGCAGGTTGGCCCGCTTCAGCCGCGCCACGATCAGCCCCACCACCAGCGCCGACGGGATCCAGCCGATCAGGAACCCGCCGCTGGGGCCGATGAAGGGCGCGATCCCGCCGCGGCCGCCGGACAGCAGGGGCAGGCCGATCGCGGTCAGCGCGAGGAACAGCACGACCGACGCGGTGCCGCGGCGCGCGCCGAGCACGCATCCGGCCAGCAGCGGGCCGGCGTTCTGCAGCACAATGGGCACACCGGAGCCGCCGACGTAGAGGCCCGGGAACAGCCCGAGCACGGCGATGAACGCGGCGAAGACGACGGTGCGGGCGAGGTCACCGGCGGGAAGGGTGGGGCGTGGCACGCGGGAACGGTAACCCGTGGCTCGCCGCGGTGGGAAAGACGCAGGTCACATTCAGCTGTGGTCGAGCCGGTGGAACACGATTTCCCGCACGAACAGCAGCACCGCGGCGGCCACCGGGATGGCCACGAGCGCGCCGACGATGCCCAGCAGCACCCCGCCGAGCACCACCGCGACGACCGTGACCAGCGCGGGCACGTCCACGAACCGGCCGATGATCTTCGGCGTCAGCAGGTAGTCCTCGACGAACCGGTAGACGATGAAGAACCCGACCGTGGCCAGGCACACCGGCCAGGACACGGTCAGCGCGGTCAGGCTCACCACGACCCCGGCGATGATCGCGCCGATCACCGGGATCAGGTCGAGCACCGCGAGCAGCAGCGCCAGCAGCACCGGGTACGGGATGCCGAAGATCGTGAACCAGATGAACCCCAGCACCCCGGCGATGATCGAGATGACGACGTTGCCCAGCACGTACGAGCCGACCTTGGCGAAGATCTGGTCGCCGATGAGGATCGCGCGCGGGCGGCGGGTGTGCGGCACGAACCGGTAGATCGTGGCGCGCAGCCGCGGGAAGTCGGCGAGGAAGTAGATCGTCAGGACGAGCACGATCAGCGTGTCGGTGAGCGTGCCCAGCACCGCGCGCCCGCTGCCGAGCAGGCCGCTGACCAGGGCCGGGTTGGGGTCGCTGAACGTGCTCTGGAGCCGTTGCTGCAGGTCGAACCGCGCGCTGACCTGGCCGAGCCACGAGCTGCGGTCGCCCAGCCGCGCCAGGTACTCCGGCACCTGGTCGATGAACCGGACGGCCTGCTCGACCAGGGGCGGGATCAGCGCGGCGAAGAACCCGGCGGCCAGGCCCAGCCCGCCGACCACGATCACCGTGACCGCCAGCGGCCGCGGCAGGCCGTGCCGGACGAGCCAGGACGCGACGGGTTCCAGTCCGATCGCCGCGAACAGCGCGACGCCGATGAGCACGAGCGTGCCGCTGGCGATGAACAGGAACCAGACCGCGCCGGCGGTGACCGCCGCCCCGGCGGCCGCGGCCATGCCCACGAAGAACGGCGAGCGCTTGTTCATCGGCTTGCCGGGCGGGCCGAGCGGGCGCTCCTCGCTGCTGATGCGCTCGGCGACGGCCTCGGCGTCGGCGACCGGGCCGGTGATGGCGTCACGGGGCTGGCCGACCAGGTCGTCCGGCCCCTCGGAATCCGCAGCTGACGCCGCCACGCTGGGCGAGTAACCGGCGGAGGGGGTGGCGAAACCGGGCTGGTTTTCCTGGCGATTGACATCTAACATGTCAGTTGTGGAACGAGTCCGGCGCACGTTGCTGCGGGAAACCGCGCACCAGGTCATCCGGGACGCGATCGTGCGCGGCGATCTCGCCCCGGGCAGCGTGGTGCGCGACGCCGACCTGGCGCAGGAGCTGGGCCTGTCGCGGGCGCCGGTGCGCGACGCACTGGCCCGGCTCGCCGACGAGGGGCTGATCGAGACCAAACCGCAGAGCCACACCCGGGTCACCCCCTGCTGTCCCGGGACGTCCGCGACGCGGCGGCCGTGGTGCGGGCGATGCACGAACTGGCCGCGCGCACGGCGGTCCCCCGGCTGACCGACGCCGACTGCGACGCGATGGCGGCCGCGAACGACCGCTTCGCCGCCGCGGCCCGCGCCGGAGACGTCGACGGGGCCCTGCGCGCGGACGACGACCTGCACGACGTGCTGGTGCGTGCCTGCGGCAACCGCGCGGTCGCCGCGACGATCGACCGCTACACGCCACTGATCCGCCGCCTGGAGCGGATCCGCTTCGCCGAGGGGGCCGGGCACCAGTCGGCGGAGCTGCACGAGCGGCTCATCGCGACCTGCCGCGTCCGCGACACGGCCGCGGCCACCGAGGTGACCACCGAGATCTGGCGGGAACTGGAAGACCTCGCCGACTGACCCCGCCCGCGAGTCCCACACTCCGGCGCGCGAGTCCCACCTTCCCGCGCGCGAGTCCCACCGTCCCGCGCGCGAGTCCCACCTTCCCGCCCGCGAGTCCCACCTTCCCGCCCGCGAACCCTGCGCGAACGCCCCCACGAGAACGGAGCCCCCATGTCCCTCGCCGACTTCGAGCGTTATCCCCTGCTCTTCGGGCCCTCGCCGGTGCACCGGCTGGACCGGCTCACCGCCCACCTCGGCGGCGCCGAGATCTGGGCCAAGCGCGAGGACTGCAACTCCGGCATCGCGTTCGGCGGGAACAAGACCCGCAAGCTGGAGTACCTCGTCGCGGACGCCATCGCCCAGGGCTGCGACACCCTGGTCTCCATCGGCGGCGTCCAGTCCAACCACACCCGGCAGGTCGCGGCCGTCGCGGCACGGGCCGGGCTGAAGTGCGTCCTGGTGCAGGAGAGCTGGGTCGACTGGCCGGACGCCGTCTACGACAAGGTGGGCAACATCCTGATCAGCCGCCTGGCCGGCGCCGACGTGCGGCTGGTCAAGGCCGGCTTCGGCATCGGCGTCAAGGAGAGCTGGGAGCAGGCCCTGGAGGAGATCCGCGAACGCGGCGGCAAGCCCTACGCGATCCCGGCCGGCGCGTCCGACCACCGCCTGGGCGGGCTCGGCTTCGCCCGGTGGGCCGCCGAGGTCGCCGAGCAGGAACGCGAGCTGGGCGTGCACTTCGACACGATCATCGTCTGCTCGGTCACCGGCTCCACCCAGGCCGGGATGATCGCCGGGTTCGCCGCCCTGGACGAGGACCGGCCGCGCCGCGTCCTCGGCATCGACGGCTCCGCCAAACCGGACGAGACCCGCGACCAGATCGCCCGGATCGCCCGCAACACCGCCGGACTGCTCGGCGTCGAGCGCGAACCGGAGGTCGAACTCGACGAGCGCTACCACGCCGGCATCTACGGCATCCCCGACGAGCAGACCCTCGACGCGATGAAGCTCGCCGCCCGCACCGAGGGCATGGTCACCGACCCGGTGTACGAGGGCAAGTCGATGGCCGGGCTCATCGACCTGGTGTCGCGCAAGGAGATCCCGGCCGGCTCGACCGTGCTGTACGCGCACCTCGGCGGCCAGCCCGCGCTCAACGGCTACAGCGCGCTGTTCAGCTGACCGGCGCGAGTCCCACGCTCCGGAACGCGGGTCGCCCAGTCACTGAACTGGCGATTGGGCGACCCGGGCGCCTGAAGGCGGAACTCGAGGCCCTGAACGTGGGACTCGCGCGACTGAACGTGGGACTCGCGGGGTCAGCGCTCGGTGCTGAACGCGGAGTCGAAGGCGGCGGCGGGCTTGTCCCACAGCAGGTTCCGGACGAACCCGACCGCCTCCTCGGCGCCGCGCAACCGGTCCATGCCGGCGTCCTCCCACTCCACCGAGATCGGCCCGCGGTAGCCGATCGAGTTGAGCGCCCGGAAGCACTCCTCCCACGGCACGTCACCGTGCCCGGTGGACACGAAGTCCCACCCGCGCCGCGCATCGGCCCACGCCAGGTGCGACCCGAGCCGCCCGTTGCGGCCGTCGAACCGCTTCTTCGTGTCCTTGCAGTCGACGTGGTAGATCCGGTCGGCGAAGTCCAGGATGAACCCGACCGGATCGAGGTCCTGCCACACGAAGTGCGACGGGTCCCAGTTCAGCCCGAACGCCGCCCGGTTGCCCACCGCGTCCAGGGCCCGGCGAGTCGTCCAGTAGTCGTAGGCGATCTCCGACGGGTGCACCTCGTGCGCGAACCGCACCCCCACCTCGTCGAACACGTCCAGGATCGGGTTCCAGCGCTCGGCGAAGTCGGCGTACCCGTCGTCGATCACGTCCTGCGACACCGGCGGGAACATCGCCACGTACTTCCAGATCTTCGACCCGGTGAAGCCGACGACGGTGTCCACGCCGAGCTTCGCCGCGGCCCGGGCGGTGTCGGCCATCTCGGCGGCGGCCCGCTGACGCACGCCCTCCGGCTCGCCGTCGCCCCAGACGCGGGGCGGCAGGATGTTGCGGTGCCGCTCGTCGATCGGGTCGTCGCACACCGCCTGCCCGACCAGGTGGTTCGAGATCGCCCACACCTTCAGGCCATGGGACTCCAGGATCTTGTGCCGTCCCGCGACGTAGTCGTCCTCGGCGAGCGCCCGGTCGACCTCGAAGTGGTCGCCGCTGCAGGCGATCTCCAGCCCGTCGTAGCCCCACTGCGAGGCGAGCCGGCACACCTCCTCGAAGGGCAGATCGGCCCACTGGCCGGTGAACAACGTGACCGGACGGCTCATCGCCGGCTCCCTTCCGTCGTCTTCAGTCCTTGCACGCTCAGCAGCAGGTCGCGGACCTCGGTGGCGGCCAGCCGTGCCCGCTCCGGCACGTCCGCGTCCCCGCACAGCAGCACCGGCCCGTCGTCCGGCGAGTCCGGCAGTCGCCCGTGCGAGCCGCGCACCGGCGCCGGGTCCAGCGGCGTGGTCTTCATCGCGTACCGCAGGCCGGCCTTCTTGCGCACCAGGTTCAGCCCGGCCTTGGCCTTGACCAGCGGATCGGCCGGGTCGAAGAACAGCTCGGCCGGGTCGTACCCGGGCTTGCGGTGGATCTCCACGCCACGCGCGAAGTCCGGCGCGCGGTCGTCGTCGAGCCAGTAGTAGTAGGTGAACCACGCGTCCGGCTCCGCGGTCACCACGAACTCACCGGCACGCGGGTGGTCGATGCCGTAGCGGGACTGGGCCTGCCGGTCCAGCACTTCGTCCACACCGGACAGTTCCCCCAGCAGGCCGCGCACCCGCGGCAGGTCCGCTTCGTCGGCCACGTAGACGTGGGCGACCTGGTGGTCGGCGACGGCGAAGGCCCGCGACGTCCACGG
The DNA here is from genome assembly GCF_023376025.1 of Amycolatopsis thermalba. NCBI lineage: Bacteria > Bacillati > Actinomycetota > Actinomycetes > Pseudonocardiales > Pseudonocardiaceae > Amycolatopsis > Amycolatopsis thermalba. Next base: position 3,494,687 of record NZ_CP091196.1, on the reverse strand, counting down.
GTCCAGGTACTCCATGCCGTCCTGCGTGTAGACCTCGAGCAGGCCCTCGCGGCGCAGCAGCCGGTTGACGTCCACCGGCCGGTGCGCGTTGGTGATGCCGTACTCCGACAACGCCACCACCCCGACACCGTCGGCGCGGGCCTGGTCCAGCAGCGGCGCCACGGACGCGTCGACCGCGCGTGCCGCCGCGATGGCCTGCGGCGAGTCCGGGCCGAACCGCTGCAGGTCGTAGTCCAGGTGCGGCAGGTAGGCCAGGGTCAGCTCCGGCCGGTCCTCCCGCAGGATCGCCGAGGTCGCCCCGACGATCCAGTCGGTGGAGGCGATCGACGCGGTCGGGCCCCAGTACTGGAACAGCGGGAACTCGCCCAGCCGCGAAGTGAGCCGGTCGTGCAGCTCCGGCGGGCGCGTGTAGCAGTCCGGCGCCTTCTTCCCGTCGGCGTAGTAGATCGGCCGGGGGTCACGGTGAAGTCCGTGGTCGCGCCCATCGCGTACCACCAGCACACGTTCGCCGCGCGGTACCCGGGGTGCACCGCCCGCGCGGTCTCCCACAGCTTCTCGCCCTCGACCAGCTTGTTGTGCTGGCGCCACAGGAAGACCTCGCCCAGCTCGCGGAAGTACCAGCCGTTGCCGACGACGCCGTGCTCGCTGGGCATCCGCCCGGTCAGGAACGTGGACTGGACGCTGCAGGTCACCGCGGGCAGCACGGTGTCCAGCCGCGCCTGCCAGCCCTGCTGCCCCAGCTTCGCCACGTTCGGCATGTGCCTGAGCAGCCGCGGGGTCATCCCCACGACGTCGAGCACCAGGAGCGGTTTCACTTCGTCGCCACCAATCCCGCGGCGAAGGACAGCTCCGCCGCGATCCCGCCGATGAGGTCCTGGCGGTGCGCCTCCGGCAGCACCGTCCAGGTGTAGGTTTCCACTTCCAGGTGCGCCGGTTTCGGCGGCAGCGCGGCGAGGGCCTGGGCCAGCACCTCGGTGGTCGAGGACAGCGGCGCCGCCGGGGTCGCGTGCAGCGGCACGTGGAAGTGCACGCGCCACGGCCCCTCCCCCGGCAGGTCCGCGAACGCCTCGCCCAGGTCGTCGGCCTTGCGGACGCCGCCGCCCGCCGACTCCCGGGTCTGGTGCAGGTACCGCGGCTCGTCGAACGCCGCCAGGGCCTCGCGCGCCGCCGGGTCCCGCGGGTCCGGCACGTGCAGCGCGGCCGACATCTGGACCTTCACCACGTCCAGCCCGGCCGCGCCGATCTCGGCGACCGCCCCGGCCGGGTCGGCGAAGGACACCGCGAGGTGGCAGGTGTCCAGGCACAGGCCGACGTGGGCCGGATCGACGCGCCCGGCCAGCCAGGACACGGCGTCGTGCACGGTGTCCAGGATGCAGCCGGGTTCCGGCTCGACGGCGAGCCGGATCGTCCGCTCCTGAGCCCGCAGCCCGGCGGTCACCTCGTCGAGCAACCGCTGGGCCGCCGTGTCGTCCTCCGGCGTCCACGGTTCCCGCCAGCCCAGCGGCAGGGTCGAGATGCTGCCGTACTCCGCGTCGTCGGGCAGCAGCGCGGACAGCACGGCCGCGCAGTTCAGCGTGTACTCCGCGCGTGCCCGGTCGGTCCACCGTGGGTGGTAGACCTTCTGCTTGACGACCGGGTCGTGAAACCCGCCGTACGGGAAGGCGTTGAGCGTCACCACTTCCAGGCCGCGCGCGTCCAGCTCGGCGCGCAACCGCTTGCGCTCGCCCGCGTCCGCGGCCAGCGCCGACGCGACGTCGGCGGCCAGCCACAGCCCGAGCCCGAGCCGGTCCGCGCCGAGCCGCTCGCGCACCGGCAGGGCGTAGGAGTCGAGCTGGCCGAGGACCCCGTGCAGGTCCTCGGCCGGATGGACGTTGGTGCAGTAGGACAGGGGCGTCACGCGACCGCCTCGTCCCGCCCGCCGCGCAGCACCGAGTTGCCCTCGAAGGTCTCCTTGGCCGCGCTGAAGCCAGGCAGCTCGTCGAGCACCAGCCGGCCGCTCTGGCCGTAGAAGGCGACCGGGTTGGCCCACAGCACTTTGTCCACATCGGACTCGGCGAACCCGCCGCCGAGCATCGCCAGCCCGGTCTTGTGCACCTTGAGCGGGTCCGAGCGGCCCCAGTCGGCGGCGGAGTTGACCAGCATCTTCTCCGTGCCGTACTCGCGCAGGATCGCGACCATGCGCTGCTCGTCCATCTTGGTGTCCGGGTAGATGGAAAAGCCCATCCAGGCGCCGGACTCCTTGACCAGGCCCACGGTGACCTCGTTGAGGTGGTCGACCACGACCCGCGCCGGGGCGATGCCGGACTCGGCGACCACCGCGAGCGTGCGCTTGGTGCCTTCCAGCTTGTCGCGGTGCGGGGTGTGCACCAGCACCGGCAGGTCGTGTTCCTTCGCCAGTTCCAGCTGGCGGGCGAAGGCGGCGTCCTCGGCCGGGGTCATCGAGTCGTAGCCGACCTCGCCGACCGCGACCACGCCGTCCTTGGCGAGGTAACGCGGCAGCACGTCGAGCACCGGCGTGCAGCGCGGGTCGTTGGCCTCCTTGGGGTTGAGCGCGATCGTGCAGTGGTGGCGGATGCCGAACTGGGCGGCGCGGAAGCGTTCCCAGCCGATCAGGCCGTCGAAGTAGTCGGTGAACGACGACACACCGGTGCGCGGCTGGCCGAGCCAGAACGCGGGCTCGACCAGGGCCCGCACGCCGGCGGCGTACATGGCCTCGTAGTCGTCGGTGGTGCGGGAGGTCATGTGGATGTGCGGATCGAACAGGCGCATCAGGGTGTCTCTTCCAGGAAGCGGAGGGCGTCGGCGGGAACCGGGCGGCCGGCGGCGCGGCGCTCCCCCGCGTAGTCGGTGATCATGCGGCGCAGCTCGTCGTCGGCCCGCCGGTCCAGCTCGGCGACGGCGGCGAGCGGGATGCCGGTGAACAGGCATTTGAGCACGCCGTGGCGCCAGCCGTGCTGGTCCAGGTGACGGGCGGCGAACGGACCGAGCGCGGCGGCGATCAGGCCGGTGTCGTTGCTGCGCAGGGCGTCGCGGACGAGGTCGAGACCGGCGGCGACGGCCTTGTCGCCGACCGCGGCCAGCGCCCGCAGCACGCCCCGCCGCTCGGCGCCGTCGCCGTAGCGGTAGAGGTCGGCCAGCTCCGCGGCGAAGTCGTCCGCGGGCAGGGCGGCCGCCAGTGTTTGCAGCAGCCGCGTGCGCGCGAGGTCGTCGGCCGTGCCGTGGACCAGGCCGTCCGGATCGGTGTCCGGGTGCAGCGGCCCGCGCCCGACGTGCCGTCCGGCGGCCGGGAACAGGGTCGCCACCGCGGCCGGATCGGTCGCGATCCGGCGCTGCGCCTCGCCGAGCCACGACTGGTCCAGCCGCGCCGCCCGCAACGCGGTCAGCGCGGCACGGGCGACCTGCGGCGCGGCGTGGCTGTGCCGGGGCAGCTCGACGGCGGCGACCCCGGTGTAGCCGATCTCGTCCAGCGCGGCGAGCGTGGCCGGCAGGTCCAGCTCGCCGTCGCCGAACTCGAGGTGCTCGTGCACGCCCGGCCGCATGTCGTCCAGCTGCACGTTGACCAGCAGCCCCTTGGCCTGCCGGATGCAGGCGGCCGCGTCGGTCGGCTCGACGGCCACGCAGTGCCCGACGTCGAGGGTGATCCCGAGCAGCTCGGGTTCGCCCAGCTCGGTGCGCAGCCGCAGCGCGTCCGACAGGGTCTCCACCAGCATCCCGGGTTCCGGTTCCAGGCCGAGGCGGACACCGCGCCGGTCCGCCTCGGCCAGCACCGCGGGCATCCGCGACCGCAGCCGCTCCCACGCCGTCGCGCTGTCCACTGTGGACACCCCGGACCAGAACGACACGCAGTCGGCACCCAGGCCCTCGGCGACCCGGATCGCCCGGGCCAGGAAGTCCAGGCGCCGGTCCGCGTTCTCGCTGACCAGGGTCGGTTCGTGCTTGTGCCACGGGTCGAGCAGGAACCGCGCGCCGGTCTCCACGACGCACCGCAGGCCCAGCGCGCCCAGCCGGGCCGCGACCCGGTCCACCCGCGTGGCCAGGTCGCCGGCGTACGGGTCGAGGTGCTGGTGGTCCAGCGTCAGCGCGACCGAGGTGTAGCCGAGGTCGGCGATGATCGCCAGCGCGTCGTCGAGCCGGTGGTTGGCGAACCCGTTGGTGCCGTAGCCGAGGTGGTAGCCGCTCATGTCGGGCTCACCTTCCGGCCGAGCCGCTTGGCCAGCGGCAGCGCCAGCGCGACCAGGCCGGCGCCCAGCACGCCGCCGCGCCGGGCCGCGAGCGCGGCCTGCAGCGGGACCATGCCGTGGATCCCGGCGGCCGTGGCCGTCCGCACCACCGCCGCGGACGGCTTGCGCACCGCCGCGTACTGCTTGGACCCGACGCTCACGCCGTATCCGGCGGCCGCGGCCAGCGCCGCCACCCGGTGACCGGGCGCACCGCCGCGGCCGGACACCGCGGCGGCCGCGGACGCCGAGGTCAGCGCGAGGGCACCGGCCGCCCGCGCCGGGGAACCGCCGTGCACCTCACCGGCCGACAACGCCGTCACGCCGAGCGTGTGCCCGCCCAGCACCGCAGCCGGGACCACCGCCTTCGCCGCACCCGAGCCACCCGCGCCGAGCAGCACGTCCAGCGACCGGCACACCGCCATCGACACCGCCGCGAGCGGGGTCTTCTTCAGCACGGTGTCGTAGGCCCACACCGCCGCCGCCAGCGGCGCGGCGACCTTGAGGGCGTCCCGGCCACCCGCCAGCGCGGACAACCCGAGACCCGCCCCGGTCAGCCCGGCCGCGATCCCGAGCGCCCGGTTCGGGCTGACCCGGCCGGACGGGATCGGCCGCTCCGGGCGCTCGACCGCGTCCAGGTCCCGGTCGGCCCAGTCGTTGAGCGCCATGCCCGACCAGTAGAAGGCCACCGAGGCCAGCGGCAGCGCGAGCCGCCGTCCCCGCAACGGACGACCGGCCGCAGCGGCGCCCGCGACGGTGTCGCCGAGGACGCTCAGCGCGGCCGGGGCCCGGACCAGCTGCACGTAGGGGTTCACTGCTGCCGCCCCAGCGACGACGCCCACTCGGCCAGGATCCGCGCCTGCTCGGCGAACCGGTGCTCGCCGGTGCCCACCGGGTCCTTGAAGAAGAACGCCAGCTGGCCCAGCGGCCCGGACTCGCCGGCCCGGTACGCGGCCGCGGTCAGCCGCGCCAGGTCCAGCACCAGCGGCGCGGCCAGGGCCGAGTCGTAGCCGGTCCAGGTGAACTGCAGGGTCATCCGCGCGCCCAGGAAGCCCTCGAACGACACGTGGTCCCACGCCGTCTTCTGCTCGCCCAGGTCCGGCACGTGGTCGATGTGCAGCGGCGCGGTCACGTCGTCACCGAGCAGCGCCGCCAGGCCGCGGGCCTTGGACTCCAGCTTCCCGGCCGCCTTCACCGGGTCGGCCAGGGTCGCGCCGTCCCCGCCGCCGAGCAGGTTCGTGCCCGACCACGAGCGCACCTTGAGCGCCCGGGCCGCGAACATCGGCGCGAGCACCGAGCGCAGCAGCGTCTCACCGGTCTTGCCGTCCGATCCGGCGTAGGGCAGACCCTGCCGCCGGGCGAATTCCACCAGCGCGGGCAACCGGATGCCCGTCGACGGCGTGAAGTCCACGAAGGGGCACCCCGCCGACACCGCCGTGTACGCCGCCAGGGAGCTGCCGGGCAGCACCTCCCGGCCCGGCTCGTCCAGCGCCGCCACCAGCGCGTCGAGGTCGTGGTGCTCCGGCGCGTCCACGGTTGGGGGTTCCGTGGACGAGACGTTGATCACCACGACGGCCGACAGGCCGTGCCGGGTGCGGAACTCGCGCAGGTCGTCGGCCAGCCGCGCGGCGATCTCGGCCTGCGTGCGCCCGGCGGGCACCGGGCGCAGGTCGGCCTCGACGGCACGCAGGCCGTCGCGGATGGCCGGCAGCAGGCCGGCCGGGAGCAGCCCGCCCGCGGTGAGCTGCTCCGCCTTCTTCTCCAGTGGCGTGTCCACCAGGTCGTGCCCGCCGACGACGAGCTCGTCCCAGCCCGGGAGCACCCCGGGCGCCACGTCGAGCCGCTCGGTCACGCAGCCGTCCGGCCCGGCGAGGCCGGACCGCATCGCGAGCAGCCCGCTGATCGCCGTCGTGGCCACCGAGCCACGCGCGCCGACCAGCCACAATCCAGTTCTCTCAGGCATCGATCACCCTTTCGGTCGACATTGATACGCCGACCCAGGACGTTCCGTTGCCCGCGCTCTCCTCCACCGCGTGCAGCACCCGCTGGACCTGGAGGCCGTCGGCGAAGGACGGCTCGGGGTCGCGCTGCTCGCCGATGGCGGTGAGGAAGTCGGCGATCTCGTGGGTGAAGGTGTGCTCGTAGCCCAGCAGGTGTCCGGGCGGCCACCACGCCCCGACGTAGGGGTGGTCCGGCTCGGTCACCAGGATCCGCCGGAACCCCGCCTCGGCCGGGTCGTCGTCGCCGTCGTAGAACGACAGCTCGTTCATCGACTCGAAGTCGAAGGCCAGGCTGCCACGCGACCCGTTGATCTCCAGCCGCAGCGCGTTCTTGCGGCCCAGCGCGAACCGGGTGGCCTCGAACGTGGCGACCGCGCCGCCGGTGAACCGGGCCAGGAACACCGCGCAGTCGTCCACGTCGACCTCGCCCAGCGCGCTGCCCGGCTCCCCGGACAGCGGCCGCTCCCGCACGAACGTCTCGGTCATCGCCGACACCCCGGTGATCCGGTCGCCGAGGACGAACTGGGCGGTGTCCACCGCGTGCGCGGCGATGTCGCCCAGCGCCCCGGACCCGGCCTTGTCCCGCCGCAGCCGCCAGGTCATCGGCGTGGCCGGGTCGGCCAGCCAGTCCTGCAGGTAGGCGGCCCGCACCTGGCGGATCGTGCCCAGCCTGCCGTCGGCGACCATCCTGCGGGCCAGCGCGATCGCCGGCACCCGCCGGTAGTTGAACCCGACCATCGCCCGCTGCCCGTTGACCGCCGCGCGCTCGGCGGCCGCGGCCATCTCCTCGGCCTCGGCGACCGAGTTCGCCAGGGGTTTCTCGCACAGCACGTGCTTGCCCGCGGCCAGCGCGGCCAGCGCGATCTCGGCGTGCGAGTCCCCGGGCGTGCAGATGTCGACGATGCCGACGTCGTCGCGGGCGACCAGGGTGGCCCAGTCGGTCTCGGTGTCCGGCCAGCCCTGCTTGGCGGCGGCGGCCTTCGTGCGCTCCGGGTCGCGGCCGCCGAGCACGGCCAGCCGCGGCACCAGGGGCACGTCGAAGAACCGGTGGACCGAGCGCCAGGCGTGGGCGTGGACGGCGCCCATGAAGGCGTGCCCGATCATGCCCACGCCGATGGAGGCGCCCACGGGGTCAGGAGTCGAAGGCGACATCGGCATAGGAATCGACGTTCTCCTTGGTCACCACGGCCGAGTAGGTCGTGACGTTCGCGGGGATCTCGTGCTCGGCGAGGTCGCCGATGCCCTTGTCCTGGCCGAGCAGCCGGGCCAGGGCGATCGCCGAGGACGCCATCGACGGGCTGTAGAGGACCGTCGCCTTCATCACGCCGCTGTCGGCCTTGATCAGGTCCATCATGTTGCGCGACCCGGCGCCGCCGACCATGAAGAACTCGCTGCGGCGCGCGTTGTCGATGGCCGCGAGCACGCCGATGCCCTGGTCGTCGTCGTGGTTCCACAGCGCGTCGAGCCTGCTGGCCGACTGGAGCAGGTTCGAGGTCATCTGCTCGCCGCTCTCCGGCGTGAACTGCGCGGACACCCGCGGGCCGACGGCGAACCCGTGCTTGGCGAGCGCGTCCTTGAAGCCCTGGCTGCGTTCCTGGGTCAGCGGCAGCGAGTCGATGCCGGCGACCTCGCCGATCACCGGGTTGCTCACGCCCTTCTTCTTCAGCTCCCCGGCGATGTAGTTGCCGGCGTTGACGCCCATGCGGTAGTTGTCGCCGCCGATCCAGGTGCGGTAGGCCAGCGGGGTGTCGAACACCCGGTCCACGTTGACGACCGGGATGCCGGCGTCCATGGCCTGCTGGCCGGCCTGGGTGAGGGCCTTGCCGTCGAAGGGCAGGATCACCAGGACGTTGACCTTCTGGTTGATCAGGGTCTCGACCTGGGCGATCTGCTGGTTGACGTCGTTGGTGCCCTCGGTGGCGGTGAAGGTGACGTCGGAGAACCGGCCGGCCTGGGCGCGGGCGTTCTTGGTCATCGCCGCCATCCAGCCGTGGTCGGCGGCCGGGGCGGAGAAGCCGATCGTCACGTGCTTGCCGGGCTGGGCGTTCTGGCCCGCGGTGCCGGCGACGGCCTGCGGGGCGGACTGCGGCGACTCGTTGGACGTGCAGGCGGCCAGCAGGGCGCCGGCGCCGACGGCCGCGCCACCGGTGAGGAAGCGGCGGCGGGCGAGGGAGGATGGTCCGGACATGGCGAACTCCAGTGGTCGTCGGGGGTGGTGTTTCCTAAGTGGACTTGCGACTGCGGTTGGTGCGGAACTGCAGCAGAACGGCGAGCACGATGATCGCGCCCTTGGCGATGTTCTGGATGTCGGTGTCGAGGTTGTTGAGCGTGAAGATGTTGCCCAGCACCGTGAAGATCAGGACGCCGATGAGCGTGCCGATCAGGGTGCCGCGGCCGCCGGAGAGCAGCGTGCCGCCGATGACCACCGCGGCGATCGCGTCCAGCTCGTAGTACAGGCCGTTGGTCGAGGCGCCCGAGGTGGTGCGCGCCACGACCATGATCGCCGCGATGCCGCAGCACAGCCCGGCCACGGCGTAGACGAGCGCGGTGTGCCGCTTGACGTTGATGCCGGCCAGGCGCGCGGCCTCGGTGTTGCCGCCGACGGCGAACGTGCGGCGGCCGAACGTGGTGCGGTTGAGCAGGACCCAGCCGACCACGAACACCAGGGCGAACATCCAGATCAGCACCGGGATGCCGAGGAAGTCACCGCGGAAGACGGTCAGGAACCCGGTTTCCCGCACGACCTGGGTCTGCCGTCCGCTGATCCGCTCGGCCAGGCCGCGCGCCGAGGCGTACATCGCGAGCGTGGCGATGAACGGCACCACTCTGCCGTAGGAGACGAGCACGCCGTTGATCAGGCCGCAGCCGACGCCGACCGCCAGCGCGCAGACCACCATCACCACCGGGCCGAACGACTGCGTCGCCAGCGTCGTCGCCCACACGCTGGACAGCGCGACGATCGAGCCGACGGACAGGTCGATCCCGCCGCTGATGATCACGAACGTCATGCCGACGCTCACCACGCCGATCGCGGCCGCCAGCCGCAGCACGGTCGAGAGGTTGCCCTCGGTGAAGAACGCGTCCGGCCGCGTCAGCCACCCCACCAGGCACAGCAGGACGAACACGCCGAACAGCCCGGCCAGCCGGGCGTCCACCGGGAACCGCCCGCGCGCGGCCTTCGGGGCCGGCGGCGCGGCCGGGGGCGGCGGGGCCTGCGTGGCCTCCGGCAACACCGACGAGGAGTCCTTCGTCATGCCGCACTTCCCTCCATCACCAGATTCAGCACGTCTGCTTCGGTCAGCTCGCTCGCGGGGGCCTCGCGGACCACGTGGCCCTCCCGCAGCACGAGCACGCGGTCGGCGAGCCCGAGCACCTCGGGCATCTCGCTGGAGACCAGCACCAGCCCGACCCCGGCCGCGGCCAGCTCGCGGATCAGCCGGTACAGCTCGGCCCGCGCGCCGACGTCCACGCCGCGGGTCGGCTCGTCCAGCAGCAGGATCGAGCAGCCGCGCACCAGCCAGCGCGCGACGACCGCCTTCTGCTGGTTGCCGCCGGAGAGCGTGCCCACCGGGCGGCGCGGGTCCGCCGGGCGCAGGTCCAGCTGCCGCAGGCGCTCGGCCGAGTCCCCGATCTCGCGCGCGCGGTCGGTGAAGCCGAGGCGGCTGTACTCGGGCAGGCTCGCCAGCGTCACGTTGTGCGCGACCGACATCTCCAGCAGCAGCGCCTGGCTCTTGCGTTCCTCCGGCGCCAGGCCGATCCCGGCCTTGACCGCGCTCGGGACGTCACCGGGCTTGAGCCGCCTGCCCTCGACGAAGACCCGGCCGCCGTCCGGTTTGCGGGCGCCGAAGATGGTCTCCAGCAGTTCGCTGCGGCCGGCGCCGACCAGGCCGGCCAGGCCGAGGATCTCGCCGCGGCGCAGGGTGAAGCTGACGTCGGAGAACTCGCCGCGGCGGGTCAGGTTCTCCACGCGCAGCAGCTCGGTCCCGGTGTCCACAGTGGATTCCAGGCGTTCCGGGTAGACGGTCTCCACGCGGCGGCCGGACATCAGCGACACCAGGTGGTCGGTGGTGACGTCGGCGACCTCCAGCCCGGCCGCGACGGTGGCGCCGTCCTTGAGCACGGTGACGCGGTTGCCGATGCGGCGGATCTCCTCGAGCCGGTGCGAGATGTAGACGACGGCCACGCCGTCCGCGGTCAGCTCGGCGACGATGCGGAACAGGTTGTCCACCTCGTCGGAGGCGAGCGCGGCGGTCGGCTCGTCCATCACGATCAGGCGCGCGTCGTGGACCAGGGCCCGGGCCATGGAGACCAGCTGCTGCCCGGCGGCGGACAGTTCGCCGACCTCGCGGTCGGGGTGGATCTCCGGGTGGCCCAGCCGCGCCAGCAGCTCGCCGGCCTTCGCGCGGGCCTGCCGGTCGCGGGTGAACCCGGCCTGGGCGGGCTCGTGGCCGAGGAAGATGTTGTCGGCCACCGACAGCGCGGGGATGAGGTCGAGCTCCTGGTACATGGTGGCGATCCCGCGGCGCAGGGCCGCGACCGGGGAGGACAGCGTGACCGGTTCGCCCTGCCAGCGGATCTCGCCGGAGTCCGGCTGGTGCGCCCCGGCGAGGACCTTGATCAGGGTCGATTTGCCGGCGCCGTTCTGGCCGAGCAGGCAGTGCACCTCCCCCGCCCGCACCGACAGCTCGACACCGTCCAGCGCCCGGACACCCGGGAACGTCTTGACGATGCCGCGCATGGACAACAGGTCTTCGGTCATCACGCCTCCACGCTCACCGGGGCGCCGGCCGGGGCCAGCGTCGGATCGTCCAGCAGGGGCCGGATCGCGGCCTGCGCCGCGCCGGTGCCGACCGCGGTGAACCCGAGCCGGGACGCCACGATGCGGGGGCCGCCGGTCTCGGCGGTCACCGAGCGGGCGGCCAGTTCGGCGCGGATCGGCTCGGCGAGCCAGTCGCGCAGCGGCGCGAAGTAGCCGCCGAGGACGACGATCCGCGGGTCGAGCAGGTCGGCCAGGACCGCGATGCCGTGGCCGAGGCCGGCGCCGAGCTGGGTGAGCGCGTCGAGGACGCGGCGGTCACCCTGCTGGGCGCGCTGGCGCACGATCGCGGTGCGCTGGGCCAGGTCGAGGGACGGGTCGTGGACCAGGTCCCGCGGAGTGGCCAGCGAGTGCAGGAACGCGTCGATCCCGACGGCGGTCTGCCAGCAGCCGCGGCGGCCGCACACGCAGGGGCGGCCGGCGGGTTCCAGCGACAGGTGCCCGACCTCGCCGGCCGCGCCGCCGATCAGCCGGCCGCCGGTGATCAGCCCCGCGCCGACGCCCACGCCGCCGAGGAGGTACACGACGTCGTGGCAGCCGCGGGCGGCCCCGCTGTCGGCCTCGGCCAGCGCGGCCAGGTTGGCGTTGTTGCCGACGACGACGCGATCGAGCGGGAAGCCGGTGCGGGCGGCGAGCCCGTCGGCGAGGGCGAGGTCGCGCCACCGCAGGCCCGGCGCGAGGCGGACGGTGCCCGCGGGGTCGACGAGCCCGGGCACGGCCACCGCGATGCCCGCGACCTGGTCCACTTCGGACACCGCGGCGAGCACGAGGGCGGCCAGTTCGTCGAGGGTGCGCTCCGGCCCGAGGGCGCGGACGTCGCAGGTGACGCGGCGGCGGGCGGCGGCGGTGCCGGACAGGTCGAGGACCGTGCTGCCGAGGTGGTCCTCGGCGACCTCCAGCCCGATGCCCCAGTTGCCGCGCGGCCGCAGCTCGACGAGCTGGCCCGGCCTGCCCTGGCCGCCCTCGTGACGGCCGCCTGCCTGGACCAGCTCGCGGACCTCCAGTTCGGCGACCAGGCCGGAGACGGTGGCCTTGCTCAGGCCGCTCAGGGCCGCCAGCTGCGCGCGGGACAGGCCCCCGTGCCGGCGCAGGAGCCGGACCAGCAGAGACAGGTTGGCTCTGCGAACACCGGCGCGGTCCGTCGGCCGGTCGAAAGGATGGGGCACCGGGGACGCTCCACTTCGTCGGGAAACTGGCCGGTCTCAGTGCTGGGTGTCAGTGCTCTGGCGTACGCCGCCTACTCTGACTGGCGGGTACTTCTGCCACAATCCGGCAAAAGGAGTAACAATCAGATCGTTACTTTTGAACCGGACTGCCGAAAGTGTGCTCAAGTTCGGACAAGCGACGCCCGGCGAGGCCGGATCGGTCAGGCCGGCACGCTGAACGCGTGATCGGTGGCCAGCCACGCGGCGCCGATCACGCCCGCCTGGTCACCCAGCTCCGACAACACGATCGGCAGGTTCCCGGTGGCCAGCGGCAGCGACCGCCGGTACACCGACGACCGCACCTCGGCCAGCAGGGTGTGCCCGAGCCGGGACACCCCGCCGCCGATCACGACCATCCCGGGGTTCAGGAAGCTCACCAGCGACGCGATCACCTGCCCCAGCCGCCGCCCGCCCTCGCGCACCAGCGTCACCGCCGCGAAGTCGCCGGCCTGCGCCGCCTCGGCCACCTCCCGCGCGGTCAGCGCCGGACGGCTTTCCAGCAACGCCGCCAGATACGGGGACCGCCCGCTGCGCGCCAGCGTCAGCGCGTCCCGGGCCAGCGCCGCCCCGCCGAAGTAGGCCTCCAGGCAGCCGACCTCGCCGCAGGCGCACGCCGGCCCGTAGTCGTCGAGCTTGATGTGCCCGATGTCGCCCGCGGTGCCGGCCACGCCGCGGTACACGCGGCCCGCGACGACGATCCCGCCGCCGATACCGGTCCCGACCTTCACGAAGATCAGGTCGTCCAGCGACCGGGCCACCCCGGCGTGCCGCTCCCCCAGCGCCATCACGTTCACGTCGTTGTCGACCGTCACCGCGCAACCCCAGTGCCCGGCCAGCCGGTCGCGCACCGGGAACCGGTCCCAGCCCGGCATGATCGGCGGCGCCACCGGCATCCCGTCCCGGAAGCTCACCGGCCCGGGCAGCCCGATCCCGGCCCCGGCGAGCCGCCCGGGGGCGTCCTGCAGCACCTTCGCCGCCAGCTGCTCCACCCGGTCCAGCACCGGCACCGGGCCCTGCCGCACGTCGCAGTCCTCGACCGCCCGCGCGAGCACCTCGCACCGCCCGTCGGTCACCGCCACGGCCACCGACGTCGCGCCGACGTCCACGCCGAGAAAGCGCACGTCGTCGGCCAGGCGCACCAGCGTCGACCGCCGCCCGCCGCGGCTGGCCGCCGGGCCGCCGGATTCGACGAGCCCGCCTTCGGCCAGCCGGGTGATCTCCGCCGCCAGCCGGGCCCGCGGCACCCCGAGCCGTTCACCCAGTTCGACCCGCGCCATCGGGCCCTCGTCCCGCAGCAGGGCGAGCAGCCCGGCCTGCTCGCGGGTCTCGGCCGACGGGGGAAAACCGCTGGTGGTCATGGGGGCACCAGCCTCCTCGCTGCTCGCGCGTGCCCCGACTGTAGACCCGTTCCCGCCTCTTTTGAGCAGACGCGGCCGAACTTTGTTCCGGAAAGTCCGAAACTCTGGACACTTTCAGCGGAAGTTGCCTACGTTACCGGCGCACGTGACAAGGGGGTCGGTTCACACTCGGCTGAAGGAGAAATCCGTGTCCCACTCGTCGTTCGACCGCCGCGGTTTCCTGCGCACCGCGGCGGGGGCGACCGTCGCGGTCAGCGCCGCGGCGCTCGCCGGATCGCTGCCCGCCGCCGCCAGCCAGGGCGGCGGCCGTCTCGTCCCGCAGAACCAGATCGGCATCCAGCTCTACAGCGTCCGCGACAAGGTCTCCCAGCTCGGCTTCCGCGCCGTGTTCGAGGAGCTGTCCCGCATCGGCTACCGCGAGATCGAGTTCGCCGGCTACACCCAGAGCACCTCGATCCTCGGGCGGCAGATCACCGTGCCCGAGATCGCCCAGCTGCTGAAGGACTTCGGGCTCAAGGCGGTCGGCAGTCACGTCGGCCTCAACAACTTCCGCACCAACCTGCAGGCCGAACTGGACAACGCCGAAATCCTCGGCCTGAAGCACATCGGCACCGCCAACGCCCCGACCAACATCAACACCGTGGCCGGCTACCAGGCCGCCGCCGAGGAGTTCAACCGCATCGGCGCCGCGGCCGCCGCGCGCGGCCTGAAGTTCTACCAGCACAACCACGCCGGCGAGTTCGCCTTCGCCACCGACCGTCCCGGCGTCCGGCTCTACGACGTCTTCTTCGACAACACCGATCCCCGGCTGGTCTACCTCGAGATGGACGTGTACTGGGCCTACGTCGGCAAGTACCGCTACCCCGGGTTCGAGCCCGCCGACTACATCACCCGCGCCCCGCACCGCTACCCGTTGCTGCACCTGAAGGACGGCGACGCGAACCCGGCCAACCCCAACGGCTACGACATCGTCGAGTTCGGCGCCGGCGACCTGCCCTACGACCGGTTCCTCAAGCGGGTCAACGGCCGCGGCCGCTACCACGGCATCTGGGAGCAGGACACCGCGCCCAGCACGCAGCCCAACCCGCCCGGCTCGTTCGGCGCGGCGCTGCGCAGCTACCAGGCGCTGGCCGAACTGCGCGGCTGACCCCCTCCCCTCCCCGTCGAAATCCCACCGGAGTGATCTCGCGATGCACCCTGCCCTGAGACGGCTGATCACCGCCGCCGCGGTGACGGCCCTGCCGGTGCTCGGCCTCGCCGTGCCCGCCGCGGCACAGGCCGCGGACCCGGCCCTGGACTGGCACAACTACGAGAAGATCACGCTCACCAAGAACGTGGGCGAACCCATCGACCTGGCCGTGCTGCCGGACAACCGCGTGCTGCACACCGCGCGCAGCGGTGAGGTGCGGCTGACCGACCCGAAGACCGGCGTCACCAAGGTCGTCAGCACGATCCCCGTCTACCAGAACTCGGAGATGGGCCTGCAGACGGTGACGCTCGACCCGGGCTTCGCCGAGAACAACTGGGTCTACCTCTTCTACTCGCCGAAGCTGAACACCCCGCCCGGCTCGGCCCCGAACACGCTGCCCGCCGGCGCGGACGACTCGTACTGGAAGCAGTGGGAGGGCTACGACGTCCTGTCCCGGTTCAAGTGGACCGGCGAGTCGCTGGACCTGAGCACCGAGCAGGAGATCATCCGCATCCCCACCAACCGCGGCCAGTGCTGCCACGTGGCCGGCGACGTCGACTTCGACGCGCAGGGCAACCTGTACCTGTCGACCGGTGGCAACACCCCCGCCTCCGGCCCGAACGTCAACGGCTACACCCCGATCAACGACGCGCCCGGCTACAACCCCGGCCTCGACGAGCGCCGCGGCGCCGGCAACACCAACGACCTGCGCGGCAAGATCCTGCGCATCCACGTCAACGACGACGGCTCCTACACGATCCCCGAGGGCAACCTGTTCGCCCCCGGCACGCCGCTGACGCGGCCGGAGATCTTCGTGATGGGCCTGCGCAACCCGTTCCGGATGACCGTGGACAAAGCGACCGGCGCGGTGATGTGGGGCGACTACGGCCCCGACGCCGGCACCGCCGACCCGAACCGCGGCCCGATGGGCTACGTCGAATGGCAGATCACGACGAAGCCGATGAACTCGGGCTGGCCGTTCTGCACGGCCGACAACTCCCAGCCCTACCGGGACTTCGACTTCGCCACCCTCACCCCGGGCCCGGCGTTCGACTGCGCCGCGCCGGTGAACGACTCGCGCTGGAACACCGGTCTGCGCACGCTGCCGCCGTCCACCCCGGCCACCCTGTGGTACGGCGACAAGGACAGCGACCAGCCGTGGCCCGAGCTGACCGCGTTCCGCTCCAGCGGCGGCCAGGCCCCGATGGGCGGCCCGGTCTACCACTACGACGCGAACAACCCGTCGCCGACGAAGTTCCCGGCCTACTGGGACGGCAAGGCCTTCTTCGGCGAGTTCTCGCAGGACTACGTCGCCGCGTTCACCCTGGCCGGCCCGGACGGCCCGGTGACGAAGCTGGAGAACTTCCTGCCGAACAAGGATCTGTCCACGCTGGGCCAGCCGATCTGGGACAACCCGATGGACCTGGAGTTCGGCCCGGACGGCTCGCTCTACGTCCTGGACTACGGGGACGGCTTCTTCCGGCAGAACCCGGACGCCGGGCTGTACCGGATCGACTTCGCGCAGGGCAACAAGACCCCGACCGCGCGGATGACGGCGACCCCGTCGTCCGGGCAGGCGCCGCTCACGGTGTCCTTCGACGGCAGCACCTCCAGCGACCCCGAGGGTGCGGCGCTGACCTACGAGTGGGACTTCGACGGCAACGGCACCTTCGACGCCACCGGGCCGCGGGCGACCCACACCTACACCGCGAACGGGCAGGTGGAGGCCCGGTTGCGGGTCACCGACCCGGCGGGCAGGCACGGCCTGACCTCCCGGCAGGTCACCATCGGCAACACCGCGCCCACGGTCGGGCTGACCGCCCCGGCGCACGGCGGGTTCTTCGACTGGGGCGACGCGATCCCCTACGCGGTGACCGTCAACGACCCGGAGGACGGCACGACCCCGGTGTGCAGCCGCGTGTCGTGGGCGTTCGGCCTGGGCCACAACCAGCACGGGCACCCGGTCAACAGCGGCACCGGCTGCACCGGCGCCGTGGCCACGCCGACCGACGCCGGGCACGGTGAGACGGAGAACGTCTTCGGCGTGCTCAACGTGACCTACACCGACAACGGCGCGAACGGTGTGCCGCCGGCGACCGGTGAGGCGCAGGCGATCCTGAACCCGAAGCTCATGCAGGGCGAGCACGCCGACGAGTCGAGCGGCGTGACGATCACCGACGACTCCACCGCGTCCGGGCTGCGCGCGATCACCGGTTTCGACGCCGGTGACTGGCTGGCCTACGACCCGGTGAACTTCAGCGGCATCACCGGCGTGCAGACCAAGGCACGCGGCGCCGGCCAGCTGCAGCTGCGGTGGAACGCCGCCGACGCGGCGCCGTTCGCGACGATCGACGTCCCGGCCGGTGCGGGCTGGCGGACGGTGACCACACCGCTGTCCGGGCTGCCCTCGGGCGCCGGCAAGCTGTTCGTCACCTCCAGCGGCGGGGTCGACGTCGACGCCTTCACGTTCCAGGGCGCCGGGGTCGCGGACAAGACGCCGCCCACGGTGTCGGCCGCGCTGACGCCGTCGGCGCCGACCGGGGCGAACGGCTGGTACACGGGCAACGTCACGCTGACCGTGTCCGCCACCGACAACGGCACGGTGGCCAGCAGGCAGTACTCGGTGAACAACGGCGCCACGTGGGCCAACGCGGCCAACCCGGTGACGCTGTCGGCCGAGGGCACCACGACGGTGCTGTACCGGGCGACGGACAACGGCGGCAACGTGTCCGCGCCGGGCACGCTCACGGTCAAGATCGACAAGACCGCGCCCGCGGTGACGATCGGCGGGGTGACCGAGGGGCAGGCCTTCGGTGACGCCGCGGCCCTGACGCCGGTGGTCACCGCGACCGACGCCGCGTCCGGCGTGGGCACGGTCCAGGCCACGGTGGACGGTCGGCCGGTCACGCCGGGCACGCCGCTGGAGCTGTGGCGGCTGCCGCTCGGGGCGCACCAGCTGTCGGTGACCGTGACCGACCGGGCCGGGCTCACCACGACCAAGGCCGTGAACTTCACGACCGGGACGTCGTTCGGTGACGTGCGCGCCCTGATCGACCGGTTCCGCGACGCCGGCGGGGTCACCAGGACGGGGGCGATGCAGTTGCACAACGCCCTCGACACGGCCCAGAAGCACGCCGACGCCGGGCGGATCAACGCCGCCCGGGACGCGCTGCGGAACTTCGCAGCCATCACCCAGGACCGCACCAAGGTCCCGGACCGGCTCGCCGCGGAGACTCTCCGTCGCGACGCCACCGCCCTGTCGGGAGCACTGAAGCCCTGACCGGGTGAACGCCAGGGCCACTCTCGGTGCCGGAAGCACCGAGAGTGGCCCTCTGGCAGGATCGGGAGTCATGCGCATCCGTCTGGTTCTCGCGGGCTTCGCGGCGGGCGCGGTGCTCGCCGCCTGCTTCGCACCGGACGAAGACGCGCCCGTCGAGCCGGCCGCGCCGAGCGTGGCGGCCCCGCCGGCGGAGGCGGGGTTCACCGTCGCGGCGACCGGGGACGTGCTGATCCACCCGGCGCTGACCGAACAGGCCGTCGCCGACGGCGGCGGGAAGCGCGACTACCGGCCGCTGCTGGCCGGGATCCGCGACGACATCAGCTCGGCCGATCTGGCGGTGTGCCACCTGGAAACGCCGCTCGCGCCCGAGGAGGGCCCGTTCCAGGGCTACCCGGAGTTCAGCGCACCGCCGGAGATCGCCGACGCGCTGGCCGACACCGGGTACGACGACTGCTCGACCGCGTCGAACCACACGATCGACACCGGCACCGCGGGCGTGAACCGGACGCTGGACGAGCTGGACGAGGCCGGGATCCGGCACACCGGCTCGGCGCGGACGGAGCAGGAGGCGCGCACGCCGCTGGTGCTGGACGTGCGCGGGGCCAAGGTCGGGCACGTGTCCTACACGTTCGGGTTCAACGGCAAGAAGCTGCCCGGCGGCAAGCAGTGGGTGTCGAACACGCTCGACACCGACGCCGTGCTCGCCGAGGCCCGGGCGGCGCGGGCGGCCGGGGCGCAGATGGTGATCGCGAGCCTGCACTGGGGTACGGAGTACCAGCACGAGCCGACGGCCGCGCAGCGGCAGATCGCGCAGCGGGTGCTGTCGGACCCGGCGGTGGACCTGATCATCGGCCACCACACGCACGTGGTTCAGCCGATGGAGAAGATCGGCGGCAAGTGGGTGGCCTACGGGCTGGGCAACTCGATCGCCCGGCACTCCGAGCCCCGCGGGACGACCGAGGAGGGCCTGATCGGGCGGTTCCACTTCACCCGTTCCGGCGCGGGATGGACGGTGGACCGGGCCGAGTACGTGCCGACGGTGATCGACCTGGGCCCCCCGATCCGGTTGCGCACCGCCGACGACCCCGCGCTGGACCGGTCACGCGCCGCGGAGGCGCTGGCGCGCACCGACCAGGTGGTGCTCAGCCGCGGCGCCGCCGCACACGGCCTGACCCGCGGCTGACCGCACCCGTCACGCGAACGCAGAACTCCTCACGCCCGCGAGTCCCACGCTCAGGCGCGTGAGTTCTGCGTTCGGGCGCGTGAGTTCTGCGTTCGGGGACGCGGTCAGGCGGGCTCCGGTGCGGGGCTGGGCACCGGGAAGCGCTCTCCCTCGTCGCTGCCGACCGGCAGCACCGCGCCGCCCTCCGACAGGTACGTGTCGAGGTTCGGGGCGTACCCGGCGACCATCGCCTGCCGCTGGACCGCGCTGGACGCCGCGTACTCGTGCGCGGTCGTGCCCAGGGTCCGCACGTGCGGGCGCATCAGCTTGTAGAACCCGGCGCGCGACTCGTGCGCCTGCCCCAGCGGGTCCGGCTCCGCGGTCGCGAACGCCCCCGGCTCGAACGCGAGCCCGTGCGCCCGCGCCCGCTCGACCATCCACAACAGACTGATGTCGGCCAGCGCGCGGTCCGGGTAGCCGCCGCCGACGTCGGAGTGCACCCCGGCGAACCAGACCTGCTCGACGCGCGTCCGGCCGCTCGACCGCCACAGCGCGGGCCGGAACGGCGGGCGGCGCTCGTCGATCGCGAGCGCCTGGCAGGCCGCGTCGATGCTCGAACTCAGCTCGGTGTCGTGGAACTGCCGCCGCCGGTTCACCAGGTTGACCAGCCGCAGCCCGGACAGCGGGATGCCGAGCGCCCCGACGGTGTCCCACACGCCGAGGAACCGGATCCGGGTCTCGCGCGAGTACGACCGGCGGAACAGCTCCGCGGCCGCCGAGCGCGGATGCGTTTTCGACCCGCGGGCGCGGTAGAGCGCGTACGCCTCGCCGATCCGGTCGTCGTGCTCGGGGCGCAGGATGCCGCAGTTGCGCACCAGCCCGGCGAGGCTGCGCGCGGTGTAGGCGCCGCGGCTGAACCCGAACAGGAACAGCTCGTCCCCCGGCTCGAAGGTGCGGACCAGGAACCGGTAGGCCTCGCGCACGGTGCGGGACAACCCGAACCCGAACGCCCCGCCCCACAGGCGCTCGCCGGGCCGGGTGCCGACGCCGGAGTGGTAGAACATCCGCTGCTCGCGGCCTGCCCCGTCGGACGGCGCGACCGCCAGCGCGACCCGGCACACGTTGGTCGGCGCCGGCTGGTCCGGCGTGTTCCAGGTCCCGTCGCAGCAGATCACCAGCCGCTTGGTCATGTCCCGCTCCCCTCGACGCCCGGATTGTCGCCGATCGAGTGCCGAGGGTTACTGCCCGGTCTTGCTACCAGGCGGTAGCATCGTTCGTCCCATCGGCTGACCTGCACGAACGCGAGGCAGCTTCAGGTTTGGTCCCGGCGCGTCAAGGGGGTGGGAAGTGCCGGACTACCGCAGCGCGCAGGCCCTGGCGGCCGCGCCCCGACAACTCGCGGCCGCCCTGGAGCCGCACACCCGGCCGCTCGCGGAGACGATCGTGCGCGAGGTGCGGCGGGAGGTGCCGGAGTACGCCGGCCCGCCCGGCGGCCGGTTCGCCCGCGCGCTGACCGAGGGCATCGAGGTCGCGGTGCGGCACTGCTTCCGCTGCATCGGCAACCCGCGCCCGGACCACAGCGAGTGGGTGCGGCAGTTCCGGCAGCGCGGGCGGCGCGAGTTCGCCGAGGGCCGCACGCTCGACGCCCTGCAGGCCGCGGTGCGCATCGGCGGCCGGGTCGCCTGGCAGTACCTGACCCCGGTGCTGCGCGACCTCGGCGCCGGCCCGCAGACCCTCACCACCGCGGCGGAGGCGATCTTCGCCTTCGTCGACGAGCTGTCCGCGACCGCGCTCGAAGGTTTCCAGGCGGCGCAGCACCCGCCCGGCTCCGCCCGCGACGAACTGCGCCGCCGGCTGGCCGCCCTGGTCCTGGCCGAGCCGCAGCCCGATCTCACCGGACCCGCCGCGGACGCGGGGTGGCGGCTGCCCGGGGAGGTTTCCGTCATCGCGCTCGCGCACGCCGAGGGCCTGCCCGCCGGCCGCCTCGGCGACGACGTCCTCGCCGGTCCGGACGGCGACCGCCCGTGCCTGATCACCCCGAGCCCGGAGCGGGCACTCGAGATCCTGTCCGGCAATTGGGAAAAACCCGCGCGCGCCGCGGTGTCGCCCCCGGTTCCGCTCGCCCTGGCCGCCGCCGCGCACCGGCTGGCCCGCCGCGGCCTGGCGCTGCCCGGGGACGTCGTGTGGTGCGCCGACCACCTCGGCACGCTCTGGTTGCGTTCCCAGGACTTCCTCGCCGAGCGGCTGTCCGCGAAGTACCTGGCGCCGCTGGACGCGGTCAGCGACCGGCAGCGCGCCCGGCTCGGCGAAACCCTGCTCGCCTGGCTGGAAACCCGTGGTGGCGCACCGGAGATCGCGCGCCGTCTGCACGTGCATCCGCAGACCGTGCGGGCGCGGCTGCACCAGTTGCGCGAGCTGTTCGGCGACCGGCTGGACGACGCGGACACGCGGTTCGGCCTGCACCTGGTGCTGCGCAGGCGACTCGGGACCGGGGAGCGGGCTTTGTGAGGCACGCGCGAACCCGGCCCCGGCCGGGTGTCACCCGCTTCGACACTCGTCACCCGAACGGGTGGCGGAGGAATTCGGAGTGTGTCAACGGTTCTTGCCAACGCGGGCCGGGTGATGCCATGTTGGCTCCGCGAGCGGGTCACGATCAGCGTGCCGCCGGCGAAAAACTCCATCCACCGCCAGCGCTGCGGGTTCCCGAGCAGGGGTTGACATGACGATCGATGCCGACGTCCGGCCCGGACGCACCGCGCCGCCGCGGGCGCCGCACCCGCGCCGCCCGCCCGGCGAGGCCCGGGTGCTCGGCCGGGCCGGCGCGCTGTGGGCGTCGCTGCCGCGCGAGCTGACCAAGGTGTTCCGCCCGCACGCCGACGCGCTCACCCGGGTCATCCTGGCCGAGATCCAGCGCGCGGTGCCCGAGTACGCCCGGCCGCTGGAGGGCCCGTTCGGCGAGGTCATCGTGCGCGGCGTGCGGGAGGCGGTCGGGCAGTGCCTGGACAACCTCGGCAACCCGGCGGTGAACCAGGAGAACTGGATCGGCGTGTTCCGGCACCTGGGCCGCATCGAGTACAGCGAGGGCCGCCCGCTGGACCAGATCCAGACGGCCTACCGGGTCGGCGGGCTGGCGGCGTGGCGCTACATCGCCAAGGTCGGCCAGGCGCGCGGCCTGCCGTCGGACCTGCTCTACGTCGGCGCCGAGGCCGTACTGGCCTATGTGGACGAGATTTCCGCGTTGTCGGTGCAGGGCTACCGCGCCGCGCAGGCCCGCGCGGCCGGCACCCGCGCGCGGCAGCGCAGGCAGCTGCTCGGCCTGGTGCTGTCCGAGCCCGCGCCCGCGCCGCAGGCCGTCGAGGGACTGGCCGGCGCCGCCGGGTGGCACGTGCCGGACAAGGTCGTCGCGATGGCCCTGGAGCCGCGCCACGACCAGCACCGGCTGCCGCCGCCCGCGCTGCCCGCCGAGGTCCTCGCGGACCTGGAGAGCCCGCAGCCGTGCCTGCTCGCGGCCGCGCCACCGGAGGATTTGGAGGGGGCGCTGCGCGGCTGGCGGGTCGCGGTCGGGCCGCGGGTGCCCCTGGCGGAGGCCGCCGTGTCGCTGCGCTGGGCGCGCCGCGCGATGGAGCTGAGCGTGCGCGGCATCCTCCCGCGGACCCCGGTGCTGCACGCCGACGACCACCTGGCGACGCTGTGGCTGCTGGCCGACGAGTTCCTGATCGGACAGTTGCGGGAGAGGTGCCTGGCCCCGCTGCACGGGCTGACCGACAAGCAGCGCACCCGGCTCGGGCAGACGCTGCTGGCGTGGCTGCAGTCCAGCGGGAGCGCGCCGGAGATGGCGGAGCGGCTGGGCGTGCACCCGCAGACCGTGCGCTACCGGATGCGCCGGATCGAGGAGCTGTTCGGGGACCGCCTGAACGATCCCGAGCACCGCCTGCGGCTGGAGATCGCGCTGCGGGCCGCGGAACTGCTGACGCCGGACAGGACCTAGACGAGTAATGCGTAACTTGGTCAGTGGTCGTAGGCGGTCAGGGATCGGGTGATGGGTTGGCTTGTGGCGTGGTTGTGCCAGATGGCGGCGGTGAGGGCGAGTAGTCGTTGTGCGATGCGGACACCGACGCCTTCGATGGTGCGTCCGCCGTGCTGTTCCAGGTTCAGTTGGCCTTTGAGGGTGTCGTTGACTGACTCGATGAGCTGGCGGATGGACTTGAGCAGCGGTTCGCCGGGGTGGGGCTGGCGGTTGCGGTAGGAGGGCCGGATCAGCCGGACCCCCCGTTCGGTGAGGTAGCGGTCGAGTTCGCGGGAGACGTAGCCCTTGTCGGCGATGATCAGCAGGCCGGGGCGTTCGGTAAGCAGGTGAGGTTCGTGGTCGCAGATCGCCATGAGTACCTGCCGCTCGTCGATCTTCGGGTCGGCCAGAGCCCAGACGACCGGGAGTCCGGCCGGGGTGCAAATCAGGTGCAGGCGCAGGCCCCAGAACCAGCGGGAGTGCGAGCGGCAGAAGCCGTACTTGGCCCAACCGGCCAGGTCCGAGCGCTTTACGGTGGGCAAGGAGCGGCCACACTCCACCGGGGTCGAGTCGACGATCCAGGTGGCGTCGGTCCACAGGTCGGTGTCCGCCGCCAACCAGCGCATCACCTGTTTGACCAGTGGCAACGCGGCACGCAGGCGACGGTTGTAGCCGGACTGGCCGGGCAAGTACCGGAACGCGCCGGGCATCCGGGCGGGCAGGAACCGCAACCACCGGGCCTCGGAGGTGAACCCCAGCAGTGCCTGGGCCACGGCCAGGGTGACCAACTCGGCGTCGGTCAGTTTCGGTGGCCGGCCCAGCCGACGCCGGCCCGCCAAGCGGTCGTCAATCTTGACGTAGAGTGCGGTGAGAAGGGTGTTCAGGTCTGTCGTCACAAACGGATCTTGAACACCCTTCGCCCGTCTCCAGACACCACCCAGACTTCCGCATTACTCGTCTAGCGGCTACGGAGCCGCCGGGATGCCCGCCAGGTAGGCGTCCCGGCAGGCGCCGCGCGCGGGCTTGCCCGCCACGGTGCGCGGCAGCCAGCCCGGTGAGCCCACGTGCACGTCACGCACCCGCAGCTCGAAGCCGTCCGCGACGGCCTGTTCGATCGCCACCGCGCCGGCGAACGGGCCGTCCGATTCGGCCAGCACCACGACCTCCCCCTCGGCGACCGGGAAGACGATCACCGAGCCCGGCAGCAGCTCGGGCACGACCCGTTCGACCGTCGCCTCCACGGTTTCCGCCTGGATCTCCGCGTCCCCGGCCCGGAACCGGTTCGCCAGGCGCCCGAGGACGGTCAGCTCGCCGCCGGAGAGGAACCCGGCGTCGCCGGTGCGCAGCCACCAGCCCGGCTCGCCCGCCTCGGCGTCGTCGCGCAGCAGGGCGCAGAACGTCTCCGCCGACGCGGCGGGCCGCCGCCAGTACCCGCGCGCGACCGTCGGCCCGGTCACCCAGATCTCCCCCACCACGCCCGCGGGCAGCGAGCGCCGCGTCCGCAGGTCGGCGATCACCACGGAGCGGCCGGGCCGCCCGCTGGACATCGGGCCGTCTCCGACCGACACCAGGCCGGTGGCCTCCAGCAGCCCGTACGCGGCGCGGTGCGCGTCCGGGCGCAGGCCCGACCCGGGCAGCACCGCGCGATACCGCGCCGGTTCGCCCACGTCGAGCAGCGCACGGACGCCGCTGAGGTCCAGCCCCTCGGGCACCGGGCAGCGCGCGAGGAACGAGTTCGCCGCCGCGGTCACCGCGCCTGGGTGGGCCTCGAGCGCGCGCAGCCAGATCTCCGGGCGCTCCCGAACCTCCTCGGGCGGCAGGTGCACCACCGGGCAGCCGGCGAACACCGGCGCGGCCACGGCGAGCGGAAGTCCCAGCTGGCACAGCGGAAGCCAGTTGACGACCACGGCGGCCCGGTCGCCGAGCCGGAGCGCCTCGGCGGTGCGCGCGGCGCTGTCGACGAGACCGGCGTGGGTGAGCACCACCCCGACCGAGTCGGAGGTGTAGCACAGGCAGGCGTCGCCGGCGGGGTCCGGCTCGGCCAGGCCCGACTCCTCGGCGGGCACGGAGTCGATCGCGACGATCCGCCACACCTCGACCCCGGCGGTGTCCAGGAGCGCGCGGACGTCGAGCAGTTTTTCCCCGGTGGTGAGCACGATTTCCGGAGCGGCGTCAGTGATCGTCGCGGTGAGCCAGGCGTCGTCGCGCCCGGGCGCGAAGGCGGGCACCGCGACCAGGCCGGCGCGCAGGGTGGCGAGGAAGCCCACGACCCAGTCGACGCCCTCGTCGGCCAGGATCGCGGCGCGGACGCCGTCGAAGCTGAAGCGCCGCAGCCACGCGGCCACCGCGGTCACGCGCCGGTCGAGTTCGGCCCAGGTGAGCGAGCGGGTGGCGTCGGACACCGCGACGGCGTCCGGTTCCCGGCGGGCCCAGGTCGCGAGAAACTGCGGCAGGGATTGGGTCACGACGGGACCTTAGTGATCTTGCGAATGGGTGTCAAAACTTGTCAGCGCGGTGCCAGCGGAACGAATCGAGACTTGTCATCCGGGTGAGTGCGAAGCGGAAATCCGCAGCTCCACCGGGAATGCCAACTTCCCCGGGAAAACCCCTGCACCCGGTGACAAGTTTTCCGCCGCGCCTTGCCCGGCCATTTTCCGGTCATTAGATTACTCGCCGGTAATCCTTTCCGGCGAACAATCAACGGAGATTTCGATGAATCGGAAGAGCGTTGCGGGCGGATTTCTCTCCGGGTCGGTTCTGGCGGTTTCGGCCGCGGCCGGGCTGCTCGCCGGGGCCGGCACCGGCGCCGCCGACCCGGCCTCGCTGACCCTGACCTACACCTGCCCGTTCCCGCTGATCGGCAACCAGCAGATCAGCGTCGTGATCAACGCCGACATCCCCGCCACCGCGACCGTGGGCCAGCCGACGCCCGAGTTCGGCATCGAGGCCGTCGCCACCGTGCCGGCGACCGCGACGGCGGGGCTGAACCTGGTCGGCGCCAAGACGGTCGAGGGCACCGCCCAGGCGTCCGCGACGGTCGCCGCCCCGGAGGCGACGCTGCCGGTCACGGTCCCGACGACGATCGCCCCCACCGCGATCCCCGCCTCCGGCGCCTTCGAGGTGACCGCGACCGGCACGACGCCGTCGCTGACGTTCACCCAGGCCGGCCCGGCGACCGTCTCGGTCGGCGACCTGCTGCTGACGCTGCACCCGAAGAAGGCCGACGGCTCCGACACCGGCCTCGGCACGTTCGACTCGCAGTGCACGCAGAACCCCGGCCAGGACAACGTGCTCGCGACCGTGCAGATCACGGAGGCCACCCCGGCCGCGACCGAGCAGCGGACCCGCTGACGCGCGTGCTGTCGCCGGCCCCGCGCGGACGCGGGGCCGGCGGGGTGTGAAGGAACCCGTGATCGGGTACGCCCGCGGTGTGACACCGCGCAACGACGAGCCACTGGACCTGGGCGCCACGGAGATGTCGCCCGCCGAGGAGAACCGCGTCCGCGCCGAGCACGACCTCGACCGGCCGCGGGTGTTCGACGAGCGCAACGCGGTGGACGACCGCGCGGAAACGCGGTCGACCCTGTTGCCCGAGGAGGAGCACGCCGGCAGCGCCGACCCGGAGGCCCAGGCACGTGAGGTGCTGCGGGACTCCGACCTGCGCACGGAGGTCCCGGAGTCGGCGCCGGACACGATGATCGAGCGGCGCCGCCCGGAGGACACCGCCTGAAGACTGGTTCAACGCCGGCCCGCAGCAGGTGCGCGGAGGGCGCGGCTCAATCCGGCCGCACCCCGGTCACCGGCCCAGCACCGCCCATCCGTGCGGCGGCACCGTCGGCCACGGGGCCTTCCCGTCCGGCGACGAGGAGTCCAGCACCCGCAACCCATAGATGCCCACCGGGAATCGATACGGGTCGTCACCCGTGTTGAGCAACGTCAGGATCTCCTCGTCACCGTCGCGGGAGCGGAACGCCATCGCCCGGTTGGTGAGGTGCTCGACCTCCGTGCGCGCCCGCACCAGCCACGGGTTCCGCCGCCGCAGGCCGATCAGCCTCTGGTGCAGCCGGTACACCGGCCAGCCGTACGGCGCGAGCTGCCCCGCGCCGGCCGGGAACTCGGGGCGGATCTCGTCGTCCCCGCCCTCCCGTTCCTCCTTGACGCCGCGGAAGGCCTGCTCGTCGCCGTAGTACACGCTCGGCACGCCACCCACCGTGAACAGCACGGCCAGCGCGTGCGCCACGTGCCGCTCGTCGGGCAGCCGGCTCGCCAGCCGCGTCACGTCGTGGTTGCCGGTGAAGGTCTGCGGCACGAACGACTCCATCAGCTCGTCGTGCCGCTTGAGCGCCCACGACAGCTCGAAGAAGTTCCCGTCGTGCAGCGAGCTCCAGATCGCCTTCCACAGCTCGTACTGCGTCACCGAGTCCAGGCCGCTGCGCGCGACGTACCCCGCGTAATCGCCGTGCAGCACCTCGCCCACGAACCACGCGTCCGGGAACCGCTGCCGCACCCCGGGCAGCACCGCGGCCCAGAACTCCGGCCGTACCGCGTACGCCGCGTCCAGCCGCCACCCGGACACGCCGCGCCCGAGCCAGTGGCTCATCACCCGGCCCACGTAGTCCGCGACCGCCGGCTGCGTGTGGTCCAGCGCCACCAGGTGCTGGTGCCCCTCGAACACCGCGTGGCCGGAACCCTCGCGCCGGAACCACTCGGGATGCCCGAACTCGCGCGAAACGTGGTTGAAGACACCGTCCAGCACGATCCGCAGGCCGCGGCCGTGCGCGGCGGCGACGAACCGGTCGAAATCGGCGTCGTCGCCCAGCCGCGGATCGATCCGGAAGTGGTCGACCGTGTCGTAGCCGTGGGTCCGCGACGCGAACACCGGCCCCAGCAGCAGGCCGGAACAGCCCAGCTCGACGGCGTAGTCGAGCCACGGCTCCAGCCGCGCCAGCCGGTGCTCGGGCCCGCTGCCCTCGGGCAGCGCCGACGGTGGGGCGCCGGTGAAGCCGAGCGGGTACACGTGCCACCAGATCGCGTGATCGGCCCAGCGCGCCATGCGTTCTCCTCGTCTCGTTCGTGTGGCGGCACCCGCCCCGGACCGGGATCCTGAACGGGTGGAACCCGACCTGATCGCCCTCGCGCACGCCCACGGAGTGGCCACCCGGTACGAGAACGCCGAGCAACGCGAGGTCGAGGTCGAGCCGGACGTCGTCGTCGCCGTCCTCGCCCAGTTCGGGGTGGACGCGTCCGGGCCGGACGCGATCCGCCGCGAGCTGGCCGCGGTCCGCGAACGCCGGGCGGCCACCGTGCTGCCCCCGACGCTCGTGCTGCGAGAAGGTACCGAACACGACGCGGGCGGGCCCGCTGTCCTGCATTTGGAGGACGGCACCCGCCGGGAGATCGGCCGGATGATCCCCGCCGATCTGCCGCTGGGCTGGCACCGCGTGGAGACCGCCGGGCAGGAGATCACCCTCGCCGTCGTGCCGCACCGCCTGCCCGAGGTGCCGCCGGCCTGGGGCTGGATGCTGCAGCTGTACTCGCTGCGCTCGGACGCCTCGTGGGGCGCCGGGGACTTCGGCGACCTGGCCGAGTTCGCCCGGCGCTCGACCGCCGAGCTGGGCGCCGGGGTGCTGCTGGTCAACCCGGTGCAGGCGATCAGCCCGGTCCACCCGGTCGAACGCTCCCCGTACTCGCCGGCCAGCCGCCGCTACGCCAACCCGCTCTACCTGCGGGTCACCGGCACGCCCGAGTTCGCCCGCGCCGGCGAGGACCTGCGCGCGCGGGTGCTGGCCCTGCGGCCGGACAACGCGGACCTGATCGACTACGATGCCATCTGGAGCGCCAAGCTGGCCGCGCTCGAACTGCTGTGGCCGCTGCACGAGCCCACCGCGCTGGACGAGGCCGTGCGCGACTTCGCGACGTTCTGCGCGCTGGCCGAGCGGCACGGCCCGGACTGGCGCGAATGGCCGGAACCGCTGCGCGATCCGCGCGGCGGCGCGGTCGCCGCCGCGCGCACCGAGCTGGCCGGCCGGATCGCCTTCCACGGCTGGCTGCAGCAGCTGTGCGAGGACCAGCTCGGCCGGGCCCGCGAGGCGGCCGGGGCGATGCCGGTGGGGATCGTGCACGACCTGCCGGTCGGCGTGCACCCCGGCGGCGCGGACACCTGGGCGCTGGGGGACGCGTTCGCGGCCGAGGTGACCGTCGGCGCGCCGCCGGACGCCTTCAGCCAGCAGGGCCAGGACTGGAACCTGCCGCCGTTCCGCCCGGACCGGCTGGCCGAGCTGGGCTACGCGCCCTTCCGCGACGTCATCCGCGGCGTCCTGCGGCACGCCGACGGCATCCGGATCGACCACGTCGCCGGGCTGTGGCGGCTGTGGTGGATCCCACCGGGCGAGCCGCCCTCCCGCGGCACCTACGTGCACTACGACGCCGAGGCGATGCTGGGCATCCTCGCGCTGGAGGCGCACCGCGCGGGCGCGGTGGTCGTCGGCGAGGACCTGGGCACGGTCGAGGCCGCGGTGACCAAGACCCTGCACGAGCGCGGGGTGCTCAGCTCCGCGGTGCTGTGGTTCCAGCGGGACTACGACTCCCCCGGTCACCCGTTCGTGCCGCCCGCCGAGTGGGACCGCGACGCGATGGCGAGCATCACCACCCACGACCTGCCGACCGTGGCCGGGTGGCTCGCGGGCGAGCACGTGCGGGTGCGGGCCGAGCTGGGGCTGCTCGACGGGCCGCCGGAGAAGGAGGCGGCGAGCGCCGCGGCCGAACGGTCCGACCTGCTCGCGTTCATCGCCGAGCAGGGCATCCCGGGCGACGACCCGGTGACGGCGTTGCACACCCTGCTCGCCTCCGCCGCGTCGCGCCTGCTGCTGACCGCGCCGGCCGACGTGATCGGCGAGCGGCGCCAGCCCAACCTGCCCGGCACCACGGACGAGTACCCGAACTGGCGGATTCCCTTGCCCGTCGCGGTGGAAGCGTTCTTCGCGGACGCACGAGTGCGCCATGTCGTGGAGTATTTGCGCGCCGCGCGCCCGTTGGCCGGGCGAAGCGCGTGAAGACCGCTAGATTGGGCACACGTCGGACATCACGGCTCGCTCAACGCTAGAAGGAGAACCTGTGCCGCCCTGGCCCGGAATGCCCTACCCGCTCGGCGCCACCTACGACGGTGTGGGCACCAACTTCGCCCTCTTCTCGGAGGTCGCGGAGTTCGTCGAGCTGTGCCTGATCGACGCCGACGGCACCGAGGAACGGCACCGCCTCACCGAGGTCGACGGGTTCGTCCACCACGGGTACCTGCTCGGTGTC
The DNA here is from genome assembly GCF_023376025.1 of Amycolatopsis thermalba. Classification (NCBI taxonomy): domain Bacteria; kingdom Bacillati; phylum Actinomycetota; class Actinomycetes; order Pseudonocardiales; family Pseudonocardiaceae; genus Amycolatopsis; species Amycolatopsis thermalba. The sequence continues at coordinate 3,464,152 of NZ_CP091196.1, read as the reverse complement.
GGTCCCGGTCAGCGCTACGGCTACCGCGTGCACGGTCCCTACGACCCGTCGCGCGGCCTGCGCTGCAACCCGAACAAGCTGCTGATCGACCCCTACGCCAAGGCGATCGCCGGTCACATCGACTGGGACGAGGCGCTGTTCGCCTACCCGTTCGGCAAACCGGACGAGCGCAACGACGCCGATTCGGCGGCGCACGTGCCGCACGCGGTGGTGGTCAACCCGTTCTTCGACTGGGGTGACGACCGGCCGCCGCGCACGCCCTACAACGAGACGGTGATCTACGAGGCGCACGTGCGCGGCCTCACCATGAACCACCCGGAGGTGCCGCCGCGGCTGCGCGGCACCTACGCCGGCCTGGCGCACCCGGCGGTCATCGAGCACCTGACGAAGCTCGGCGTCACGGCGATCGAGCTGATGCCGGTGCACCAGTTCATCACCGACCACGGCCTCGCCGAGAAGGGCCTGCGCAACTACTGGGGCTACAACACGATCGGGTTCTTCGCCCCGCACGAGGGCTACGCGGCGCTGCCCGAGCAGGCCGGCCAGGTGCAGGAGTTCAAAGGCATGGTCAAGGCCCTGCACGAGGCCGGCATCGAGGTCATCCTCGACGTGGTCTACAACCACACCGCCGAGGGCAACCACCTCGGCCCCACGCTGTCCATGCGCGGCATCGACAACCAGGCCTACTACCGGCTGGTCGAGGACGAGCCGCAGTACTACATGGACTACACCGGCACCGGCAACTCGCTGAACGTGCGCAACCCGCACACCCTGCAGCTCATCATGGACTCGTTGCGGTACTGGGTCACCGAGATGCACGTCGACGGGTTCCGGTTCGACCTCGCCGCCACCCTGGCCCGCGAGTTCTACGACGTCGACCGGCTGTCCACGTTCTTCGACCTGGTGCAGCAGGACCCGACGGTGAGCCGGGTCAAGCTGATCGCGGAGCCGTGGGACGTCGGGCCGGGCGGTTACCAGGTCGGCAACTTCCCTCCACTGTGGACGGAGTGGAACGGCCAGTTCCGGGACACCGTGCGGGACTTCTGGCGCGGCGAGCCGGCCACGCTCGGCGAGTTCGCCTCGCGGCTGACCGGATCATCCGACCTGTACCAGGACGACGGCCGCCGCCCGTACGCCTCGATCAACTTCGTCACCGCGCACGACGGCTTCACGCTGCAGGACCTGGTGTCCTACAACACCAAGCACAACGAGGCCAACGGCGAGGACGGCCGTGACGGCGCCGACGACAACCGCTCGTGGAACTGCGGTGTCGAGGGCGAGACCGACGACGAAGAGGTGCTCGCGCTGCGGGCGAAGCAGCGCCGCAACATGCTCGCCACCCTGCTGCTGTCGCAGGGCGTGCCGATGCTGCTGCACGGCGACGAAATGGGCCGCACCCAGCGGGGCAACAACAACGTCTACTGCCAGGACAACGAGATCTCCTGGATGGACTGGTCGCTGGCCAAGGCCAACGCCGACCAGGTCGAGTTCGCCGCCGCGCTGGCCGCCTTCCGCAAGAAGCACCCGGTGTTCCGGCGCCGCCGCTTCTTCGCGGGCAAGCCCATCGGCAAGGGTGAGGAGCTGCGCGACATCGCCTGGTTCACCCCGTCCGGCGAGGAGATGAAGGAGCAGAACTGGGACGACGGCTTCGGCAAGGCCATCGTCGCGTTCCTCAACGGCGAGGGCATCAACGACCTCGACCCGCGCGGCATGAAGGTCACCGACGACTCGTTCCTGCTGGCGTTCAACGCGCACTACGAGGACATCGAGCTGGTGCTGCCGGGCGCCGACTACGGCGCGGGCTGGGCGGTGGTGGTCGACACCGAGGCCGGCACGGTCGCCGAGGAGCCGGGTGAGCCGGTGCCCGCGGGCGGCACGCTGAACCTGCCCGCCCGCTCGCTCGTGGTGCTGCAGCGGGTGGACGCATGAGACCCTCCGCCACCTACCGGGTCCAGCTGCGCCCGGAGTTCACCTTCGCCGACGCCGCCGACCGCATCCCCTACCTGCGCGAGCTCGGCGTGGGCGCGCTCTACGCCTCGCCGGTGCTGGACGCCACGCCCGGTTCGACCCACGGCTACGACGTGGTCGACCCGACGCGGGCACGGCCGGAGCTGGGCGGCGAGGACGCGCGGCGGGCGCTGGCGAAGCGGCTGCGCGAGGCCGGGCTCGGGTTCGTCGTGGACATCGTGCCCAACCACATGGCGGTCGAGGTCGCCAAGGCGAACCCGTGGTGGTGGGACGTGCTGCGGCACGGCCCCGGCTCGGCCCACGCCGACTACTTCGACATCGACTGGCGGCGCGGCAAGGTGCTGCTGCCCGTCCTCGGGGACGACGCCGACGTGGCCGGGCTGCGGGTCGAGGGCGAGGAACTCGTCTACTACGAGCACCGGTTCCCGATCGCGCCCGGCACCGGGCAGGGCAGCCCCGAGGAGGTGCACGCGCGGCAGCACTACGAGCTGGTGGGCTGGCGGCGCGGCAACGCGGAGCTGAACTACCGCCGCTTCTTCGACATCACCACGCTCGCCGCGGTGCGGGTCGAGCTGCCCGACGTCTTCCAGGCCACGCACGGCGAGGTGCTGCGCTGGGTCGCCGAGGGCGAGGTCACCGGGCTGCGCGTGGACCACCCGGACGGCCTGGCCGATCCGGGCGGCTACATGCGGATGCTGCGCGCGGGCGCGCCGGAGGCGTGGCTGGTGGTGGAGAAGATCCTGCACCCGGGTGAGGACCTGCCGCAGAGCTGGCCGGTGGACGGCACCACCGGCTACGACGCGCTGCGGGAGATCACCGGGCTGCTGGTCGACCCGGCCGGGGAGGCGCCGCTGACCGAGCTGGCCCGGTGGCTGGGCCAGCCGGTGGACTACGCCGAGGTCGAGGACCGGGCGCGGCGCCTGGTGACCGACCGGATCCTGGTGGCCGAGGTGCGCCGGATCGCCGCGCTGGTGCGCGGCGTGGAACCCGAGGCGGCACAGGGCGCGGTGGCCGAGACGATGATCGCGTTCCCGGTGTACCGGTCCTACCTGCCCGAGGGCGCGGCGCACTGGGCGGCCGCGATCGCCGCCGCCCGCGCCGCGCGGCCCGATCTCGCCGAGGCGATCGACGCGCTGGACTTCCAGGTGCGCGAGGACCCGCGCGGCGAGCTGGCCACCCGCATCCAGCAGACGTCCGGCATGGTGGTCGCCAAGGGCACCGAGGACACCACCTTCTACCGTTACACGCGCTTCGCCGCGCTCAACGAGGTCGGCGGCTCCCCCCACGACTTCGGCTCCTCCGTGGACGCCTTCCACGCGATGGCCGCCGCGCGCGAGGCCGGCTGGCCGGCGGCGATGACCACGCTGACCACGCACGACACCAAGCGGTCCGAGGACGTGCGGGCCCGGCTGGCGGTGCTGTCGGAGGTGGCGGGCGAGTTCGCCGAGGCGGTGACCCGGTGGACCGCGCGGCGCGGGATCGACGAGCCGTCGCTGAACCTGCTGGCGTGGCAGACGCTGGTGGGCGCCTGGCCGATCACCCCGGACCGGCTGCGCGGCTACCTGGACAAGGCGGCCAAGGAGAGCAAGCTCCGCACCACCTGGACCGACCACGACGAGGAGTTCGAGCGGGCGGTCGCGGCCTGGCCGGACGAGGTCCTCGGCGACGCGGACCTGGCGGCCGAGGTCGAGGAGTTCGTCGAGCGGGTGCGCGGCCCGGGGTGGTCGAACTCCCTGGCGCAGAAGCTGATCCAGCTCACCGCGCCCGGCGTGCCGGACGTCTACCAGGGCACCGAGCTGTGGGACCTGTCGCTGGTCGACCCGGACAACCGGCGGCCGGTGGACTACGCGCTGCGCGCCAGGCTGCTGGAGGAGATCGCGGGCGGGTGGCTGCCGCCGGTCGACTCCTCCGGTGCGGCGAAGCTGCTCGTCGTGCACCGGGCGCTGACCCTGCGCCGGGACCGCCCGGAGCTGTTCACCGGCTACCGCCGCCTGCACGCCGAGGGCCCGGCCGCCGCGCACGCGGTCGCCTTCGAGCGCAGCGGGCTGATCACGGTGGCCACGCGGCTGCCGGTGGGGCTCGCCGAGGGCGGCGGCTGGCGGGACACGGTGCTGCCGCTGCCCGCCGGTGCGTGGACCGACGCGATCACCGGGGCGGCGGTCACCGGTGAGCTGTCCGCAATGCTGGCGCGGTACCCGGTCGCCCTGCTGGTGCGAGGAGAGTCATGACGTTCCGCGTGTGGGCCCCCGCGGCTTCCCGGGTCCGCGTGCGCACCGGGGGCGCCGACCACGAGATGACCGCCGGGGGCGGCGGCTGGTGGTTCTCCGACGTGCCCGCGCCGCCGGGCGCCGACTACGCGTTCGTGCTCGACGACGATGAGAAAGCGCTTCCCGATCCGCGCTCGGCCTGGCAGCCGCAGGGTGTGCACGGGCCGTCGCGGATCTACGACCACTCCGCGTTCGCCTGGACCGACGCCTCGTGGACCGGACGCGCCCTGCCCGGCGGGGTGATCTACGAGCTGCACATCGGCACGTTCACGCCCGAGGGCACGTTCGACGCGGCGATCGAGCGGCTGGACCACCTGGCCGGCCTCGGGGTCACGTTCGTCGAGGTGCTGCCGGTCAACTCCTTCGACGGCACCGACGGCTGGGGGTACGACGGCGTGCTGTGGGGCGCGGCGCACGAGCCCTACGGCGGGCCGGACGGGTTCAAGCGGTTCGTCGACGCCTGCCACGCGCGGGGCCTGGCCGTGGTGCTCGACGTGGTCTACAACCACCTCGGGCCGTCCGGGGCGTACCTGGACCGGTTCGGGCCGTACTTCGCCGGGCGGAACGACTGGGGTCCCGGGCTGAACCTCGACGGGGAGGGCTCCGACGAGGTCCGCCGGTACGTGCTGGACAACGCGCTGGGCTGGCTGCGCGACTTCCACGTCGACGCGCTGCGGCTGGACGCGGTGCACGCGCTGAACGACCGGCGGGCCACGCACCTGCTGGAGGAGCTGGCCGTGGAGGTGGAGGCGCTGTCCGCGGCGGTGCGGCGGCCGCTGACGCTGATCGCCGAGTCGGACCTCAACGACCCGCGGCTGGTCACCGCGCGCGAGGGCGGCGGGTACGGGCTGCACGCCCAGTGGTGCGACGACCTGCACCACGCGCTGCACGTGACGCTGTCCGGGGAGACCAGCGGGTACTACGCCGACTTCGGCGCGCCCGGGGCGCTGGAGCGGACGCTGCGGCAGGCGTTCTTCCACGCCGGCACGTGGTCGTCGTTCCGGGAGCGGACGCACGGCCGCCCGGTGGACACGCGGACCGTTCCCGGCCACCGGTTCCTGATCTACCTGCAGAACCACGACCAGATCGGCAACCGGGCGACCGGCGACCGGTTGTCCGCCTCGGTGTCCCCCGGCCGGCTGGCCTGCGGCGCGGCGATCGTGTTCTGCTCGCCGTACACGCCGATGGTGTTCATGGGCGAGGAGTGGGCGGCGAGCACGCCGTGGCAGTTCTTCGCCTCGTTCCCCGACCCGGAGCTGGCGGAGGCGGTCCGGACGGGCCGCCGGCGCGAGTTCGCGCGCCACGGCTGGGGCGAGGCCGAGGTGCCGGACCCGATGGACCGGGCGACGGTGGAGCGGTCGCGGCTGGACTGGTCGGAGCCGGGCAAGGAGGGGCACCGCAAGATGCTCGAGCTGTACCGGTCGCTGATCGCGCTGCGCCGGTCCCGGCCCGAGCTGGCGGACCCGTGGCTGGACCGGTTCGCGGTGCACGCCGACGACGCGCTGCTGGTACTGGACCGCGGCGCGCTGCGCTTGGTGTGCAACTTCGGCCCCGAGCCGGCCGACCTGGGCGAACCCGCGGGCGAGGTCCTCGCGTCGTGGGGCGCCGCCACCGCCACCCACCTGCCCCCGGACACGTTCGTCCTGATCGACACCGCCCGGCGGTGACCGACCCTCATCACCCCACCGGGGCGAACGACCCGGCAAGGTGCCGCTTCCCCGGGGAGCGGCCACCGCCGCGCACCCGCCCCCGGACACCTTCGTCCTGACCGACACCACCCGCCGGTGACCGACCCGCCACCACCCCACGCAGCCGGCCCGTGCCCACCCGCACCTGGGCGAACAACCCCGCGAGGTGCCGCTATCCCGGGGTGCGGCCACCCACCATCCACCCGCCCCCGGATGATCGACACCGCCCGGCGGTGACCAAACCCTCACCACCCCGTAGCGGGCCTGGCCAGCCCGCCACCCCTCCCCGCAGAAGGCGCCACCGACCTGCGCGAACATCCCCGCGCACCCCAGCCGCGGCCACGCCCCGTCACCACCCGGCCGGCCACCCGCGCCTGATCAACACCGTTCGGCGGTGACGGAATTGTCGGGGGGTCCTGGGACAATCGGGACATGGCCATCCGACCCGCCCCCGGCAACCTCGTCCTCGCCGGGCGTCCCTTCCCCCTGGGCGCCCACCCCGAGGGCGGGGGCGTCCGGTTCGCCGTCACCTCCACCGTCGCCGACGCCGTGGAGGTGTGCCTGATCAGCGAGGACGGTTCCGAACGCCGCGTCGAGCTGACCGAGCGCACCTTCGGCGTGTGGCACGGCCTGGTGCCGGGCGTGACGTCCGGCCAGAAGTACGGCTACCGGGTCCACGGCCCCTACGACCCGTCGCGCGGCCTGCGCTGCAACCCGGACAAGATCCTCGTCGACCCGTACGCCACCCGCATCACCGGCGGCCTCACCGACCTGACCGCGGCCCTGGGCTACGCGGGCGACCCGATGCACCCCCGGCGTTCCAAGGTCGACTCGCTGGGCAGCGTGCCGCTGTCGGTGGTCACCTCGCACGGCGGGCCGGACACCGGCGTGAAGCCGGAGGTGCCGTTCGAGGAGTCGGTCATCTACGAGATGCACGTCAAGGGTTTCACGCAGCGCCACCCGGAGATCCCGCCGAACCTGCGCGGCACCTACCTGGGCCTGGCCCACCCGGCGGCGATCGAGCACCTGGTGCGGCTCGGGGTCACCGCCGTGGAGCTGCTGCCGGTGCACTGGTTCACCGAGGAGCCGTACCTGGTGCGCACCGGGCGCAAGAACTACTGGGGCTACTCGCCTCTGGGCTACTTCGCGCCGCACGCCGGCTACGCCAGCGAACCGGGCCGCGAGGTCGCCGAGTTCCGCACCATGGTCGCCGCCCTGCACGCGGCCAACATCGAGGTCATCCTCGACGTGGTCTTCAACCACACCTGCGAGGGCGGCCTGGACGGGCCGACGCTGTCCTTCCGCGGCCTGGACGCCCCCGCCTACTACCTGCACGCCGGCCGCGGCAACGTCATCGACCTGACCGGCTGCGGCAACACGCTGGAGCCGCGCTCGCCGACGGTGATCCGCCTGGTCACCGACTCGCTGCGGTACTGGGCGACCGAGATGGGGGTCGACGGGTTCCGGTTCGACCTCGCCAGCACCCTCGGCCGCCCCGGCGGCGGCGTGTTCGACCGCGACTCGGCGCTGCTGACCGCGATCACCACCGACCCGGTGCTGTCCCGGTGCAAGCTGATCGCCGAGCCGTGGGACGTGACCGGGCACGGCTACCGCGTCGGCGACTTCGGCGCGCAGTGGGCGGAGTGGAACGGCCGCTACCGCGACACGGTGCGCGACTTCTGGCGCGGCGCGGTCGGCGTGGACGACCTGGCGTTCCGGCTGTCCGGGTCCTCGGACCTGTACGACCACAACCTGCGCCGCCCGTGGCAGTCGATCAACTTCATCACCGCCCACGACGGCTTCACGCTGCGCGACCTGGTGTCCTACAACGACAAGCACAACGAGGCCAACGGCGAGGACAACCGAGACGGCACCAACGACAACCGCTCGTGGAACCACGGCGCCGAGGGCGAGACCGCCGACCCGGAGATCCGCGCGCTGCGGGCCCGGCAGGCGCGCAACCTGCTCGCCACGCTGCTCCTGTCGACGGGCACACCGATGCTCGTCGCGGGTGACGAGCTGTGGCGCACGCAGGGCGGCAACAACAACGCCTACTGCCTGGACGACGAGACGTCGTGGCTGGACTGGTCCGGCGACCCCGACGCGACCGCGATGCTGGCCTTCACGCGCCGGCTGGTGCACCTGCGCGCGGCGAGCCCCGCGCTGAGGCAGCCGGAGTTCTTCGAGGGCCGCACCACGCCCACCGGGCGCCCCGACCTGATCTGGTTCCGCCCCGACGGCGAGGAGATGACGGAGGAGGACTGGTTCGACGGCGGCCGCCGCACGCTGATGATGTGGATCGACGGGTCGAACAGCCAGTCCCGCACCCGGGAGGGCGAGCTGATCGCCGACCACTCCTGGCTGCTGATCCTCCACTCCGGCGACGAGCCGGCGAAGGTGACGCTGCCGGGCCCCGAATTCGGCGAGACCCTGAAGCCGACGCTGGACACCACCACGCCCGACGGCAGCCCCGCCACCCCGGGGGCGCTGACGGCGGGCAGCAGGCTGACGATGCCCGCGCGGGCGCTGTTGCTGCTCCGCGCGCCGCGGGACATCACGCCGCAGTAGGCCGGGAGGAGCAGCGGGCGCGACAGCGCCAGCGCAGCGGGCGCGGCGCTTCCCGGCCTCAGCCGCGGCACTGGGGCGCGATCGGGCGCGCCCCTCGCGGGCCTCAGCCACGGCGGCCGCCCCGGACGAGCGCCCAGGAGAAGCGCCCGGATGCGGCGGGGTGCGGCACAGCGACCCGGCCGGGTCGCTGTGCCAGGTGCCCGGGTGAGAAAGCGTCCAGCACGCCGGCACTGCGCCGCAGGCGCGCAGCCCCACAGCCGCTCAGCCCAGTAGCCGCGCAGCACCGCAGCCACGAGCCGCGTAGCCGCGTAGCTTCGCGGCGCCCTCACCGCCGAGAAGATCCCTCCCCGCGACCGCCCCTCCCATCGCGGAGCGTGATCGGCGCCCTCCCTCACCCCGGCACGACCACCGGAACAGACCAGCGTCCCCGCGGTTACCCGCGAGTACCCCGGGGCACCCCGATCCCAGACGCAGCAAGTCCTTTCGAGCTGACGCCCGTTGGGGTTATCCGACTTGCCTGAACACCGTTGAAGGGTCGAAAGTGCGCGAGGAACGCACCCCAGCGAACCAGGCCGTGACGCCTGGGTTACCAGTCGATGACCACACTGGACACACGTGGCCCGCCGACGGAGAGTGACACCCAAGGCGGTAGTTTGCGCACGTTCGCAGCGGGGTACTCCCTTCCGAAGACCTGTACGTCCCCGGACGCTGCACATTCGACAACACTGTGAGAGGGGCGCTGCCGATGACCGGCCGGCTCGGCATCGACGACGTGACCCCAGCGGTCAGCTGTGGCCACCACCCGTCGAAAGCCGTGGTGGGGGAACACGTTCCGATCTCGGCGACGGTCTGGCGGGAGGGTCATGACGCGGTCGCCGCCACCGTGTCCTGGCGCGGCCCGCACGACCGCATCTCCCGCCGCACCCGGATGACCGAGCAGGGCACTGGTCTGGACCGCTTCGGCGCGGTCATCGTCCCGGACGCCGAAGGGCTGTGGACCTTCCGCGTCGACGCGTGGAGCGACCCCTGGTCGACCTGGAAGCACGCCGTCAAGGTCAAGGTGGCCGCGGGTCAGGACGCCACCGAGCTGGCCAACGACCTGGAAACCGGCGCCCGCCTGCTGGACCGCGTCTCCCGCCGCCCGGACCGCCGCCGCGAGCGGGCCCTGCTCGCCAGCGCCGCGCACGCCCTGCGCGACGCCGACCGCTACCTCTCCGAACGCGTCGGCCCCGCGCTGTCCGCCGACATCGACCGGATCATGCACGAGTACCCGGTGCGCGAGCTGGTCACCAAGGGCAAGCCGATGCGCATCTGGGTCGACCGGGAACGCGCCGCCTTCGGGTCCTGGTACGAGTTCTTCCCCCGCTCCACCGGCGGCTGGAACGCCCAGGGCCGCCCGGTGCACGGCACCTTCCAGACCGCGGCGAAGGCCCTGGACCGCATCGCGCGGATGGGTTTCGACGTCGTCTACCTGCCCCCGATCCACCCGATCGGCCGCGTCAACCGCAAGGGGCGCAACAACACCCTCACCCCGGACGAGACCGACGTCGGCTCGCCGTGGGCCATCGGCTCCGACGAGGGCGGCCACGACGCCGTCCACCCGCAGCTGGGCACCATCGACGACTTCGACGACTTCGTCGCCCGCGCCAACGAGCTCGGCCTCGAAGTGGCGCTCGACCTGGCGCTGCAGGCCGCCCCCGACCACCCGTGGGTGCTGAAGAACCCGGAGTTCTTCACCACCCGCCCGGACGGCACCATCGCCTACGCGGAGAACCCGCCGAAGAAGTACCAGGACATCTACCCGATCAACTTCGACAACGACCCCGAGGGCATCTACGCCGAGGTCCTGCGGGTCGTGCTGCACTGGGTCTCGCACGGGGTCCGCATCTTCCGGGTGGACAACCCGCACACCAAGCCGCCGGACTTCTGGGCCTGGCTGATCAAGACCGTGAAGGACGCGCACCCGGACGTGCTGTTCCTGTCCGAGGCGTTCACCCGCCCGGCCCGGCTGTGGGGGCTGGCCAAGCTCGGCTTCACCCAGTCCTACACCTACTTCACCTGGCGCACGACGAAGGAGGAGCTCACCGAGTTCGGCGTCGACCTGGTCGAGCACTGGGACGTCGGCAGGCCCAACCTGTTCGTCAACACCCCGGACATCCTCCACGAGTCGCTGCAGAAGGGCGGCCCGGGCATGTTCGCGCTGCGCGCCGCGCTCGCCGCGACGCTGTCGCCGACCTGGGGCGTCTACTCCGGCTACGAGCTGTACGAGCACGAGCCGGTGCGGGAGGGCAGCGAGGAGTACCTGCACTCGGAGAAGTACGAGCTGCGCCCGCGCGACTTCGACCAGGCCCTGGCCGAGGGCCGCTCGCTGGAACCGTGGCTGACGAAGCTGAACGCGGTGCGCCGCGCCCACCCGGCCCTGCAGCAGATGCGCACCCTGCGGTTCCACCACGTGGACAACCCGGCGCTGATCGCGTATTCCAAGCAGGATCCGGCGACGGGCGACACCGTCGTCGTGGTGGTCACCCTGGACCCGCGCGAGGCGCAGGAGGGGACCCTCTGGCTCGACCTGCCCGCGCTCGGTTTCGACTGGCACGAGCGGCTGATCGCGCACGACGAGGTCACCGCCGAGACCTGGGACTGGGGCCAGGCCAACTACGTGCGCCTCGAACCGTGGCGGTCGGTCGCGCACATCGTCGGCGTCCAGCGCCGCCTGGCCGGCCGGGACTGATCCGCGCCGGCCCGACAACAGAGTTTCCCGCAGCACCCCGCGCACCGACCGGCGCCGGGGTAGTCGAACGCACCCGGATGAGGTGGGGAGAGGTGGAGTTCATGGACGAAGACGCCCGGCCGGACGCGGCGCTCGGTCTGGAGGGCATCCCGCACACCGGTGAGGCGATGACCGCGGACGGGATGCTCGTCGAGCCGCAGGCCGACGACTTCAAATCCGCGAAGCAGGCGCCGGCCAACCCGCACTGGTACAAGGGCGCGGTGTTCTACGAGGTGCTGGTGCGTGCGTTCACCGACTCCAACGGCGACGGCACCGGCGACCTGCGCGGCCTGGCGAGCCGTCTCGACTACATCGAGTGGCTCGGCGTGGACTGCCTCTGGCTGCCCCCCTTCTACGCCTCGCCGCTGCGCGACGGCGGCTACGACATCAGCGACTTCCGCGCCGTGCTGCCGGAGTTCGGCACCGTCGAGGACTTCGTCTACCTCCTCGACGAGGCCCACCGGCGCGGCATCCGGGTGATCACCGACCTCGTCCTCAACCACACCTCCGACTCCCACCCGTGGTTCCAGCAGTCCCGGTCCGACCCCGACGGGCCCTACGGCGACTACTACGTCTGGAGCGACGACGACTCGCGCTACGCCGACGCGCGCATCATCTTCGTCGACACCGAGACCTCGAACTGGACCTACGACCCGGTGCGCGGCCAGTTCTACTGGCACCGCTTCTTCGCCCACCAGCCCGACCTCAACTACGAGAACCCGGACGTGCAGGAGGCGATGCTCGACGTCCTGCGGTTCTGGCTGGACCTGGGCATCGACGGGTTCCGCCTGGACGCGGTCCCCTACCTGTTCGAACAGGAGGGCACCAACTGCGAGAACCTGCCGCGCACGCACGAGTTCCTCAAGCGCTGCCGCAAGGTCGTCGACGACGAGTACCCGGGCCGGGTCCTGCTGGCCGAGGCCAACCAGTGGCCCTCCGACGTGGTGGAGTACTTCGGCGACCCGGCCACCGGCGGCGACGAGTGCCACATGGCGTTCCACTTCCCGCTGATGCCACGCATCTTCATGGCCGTGCGCCGGGAGTCCCGCTTCCCGATCTCGGAGATCCTCGCGCAGACGCCGAAGATCCCGGACGGCTGCCAGTGGGGCATCTTCCTGCGCAACCACGACGAGCTGACCCTGGAGATGGTCAGCGACGAAGAGCGCGACTACATGTACGCGGAGTACGCCAAGGACCCGCGGATGAAGGCCAACATCGGCATCCGCCGCCGCCTGGCGCCGCTGCTGGAGAACGACCGCAACCAGCTCGAATTGTTCACGGCTTTGCTGCTGTCCCTGCCCGGCTCACCCGTTCTGTACTACGGTGACGAGATCGGAATGGGCGACAACATCTGGCTGGGTGACCGCGACGCGGTGCGTACACCCATGCAGTGGACGCCCGATCGCAACGCCGGTTTCTCGGGTTGCGACCCGGGCCGGATCTACCTGCCGGTGATCATGGACCCGGTCTACGGGTACCAGGCGATCAACGTCGAGGCCCAGCGGGACAGCGCGTCGTCGCTGCTCAACTGGACGCGGCGGATGATCGAGGTCCGCAAGCAGCACCACGCGTTCGCCGAGGGCGACTTCGTCGAGCTCGGCGGGTCCAACCCGAGCGTGCTGGCCTACAAGCGCACCTGGATCCGGCCGGACGGGCGGCTCGACATCGTCCTGTGTGTGAACAATCTGTCGCGATTCCCGCAGCCGGTCGAGCTGGACCTGTCGGAGCATCACGGCTACACGCCCCTGGAGCTCACCGGCGGTGTTCAGTTCCCCGACATCGGGGAACTGCCTTACCTGCTGACGTTGCCGGGGCACGGCTTCTACTGGTTCCAGCTGCTGGACGCGGACGCGAAGGCGAGGCGAGGTGAGTGATTTGACCGATCCCCGTGAGCTGGTCGGCGCGCTGGTGACCGAACTGCCGGAGTGGCTGCCCACGCAGCGGTGGTTCGCCGGGAAGGACCGCCCGATCACTGCGGTGCGCCCGCTGAGCACGACGGTCCTGATGCCGGGCGACCCGCTCCTGCTCCACCTCGTCGTGGAGGTGGAGCAGGACGACCGGCGCGAGCCGTACCAGCTCCTCATCGGGAGCCAGGCCCACCTGCCGGAGTACCTCGGGTCGAGCTGGATCGGCACCGAGAAGGGGCTGCCCTGCTACGAGGCCACCGGTGACGCCGACCTGACCAGCAAGCTGCTCGACCTCGTCGCCGAACAGGCGCGGATCGGCTCGCTGCGGTTCGCGCGCGAACCCGGCACGGAGCTGCGCGGCGGCCTGCGGGCCCGGCCGGTGGGCGCGGAGCAGAGCAACACCTCGCTCGTGTTCGGTCACCACTACATCCTCAAGCTGTTCCGCAAGCTCACCCCCGGCGAGAACCCGGACCTGCGGCTGCACCGGGCGCTGCACGAGGTGGGCTGCAAGCACATCGCCGAACTGCTCGGCTCGATCACCGGCGACCTCGGCGGTGAGCCGGTCACGATCGGCATGCTGCAGAAGTTCGTGCCCGACGCGGTGGACGGCTGGGCCATGGCCACCACCAGCGTCCGTGACCTCATGGCCGATCCCGAGCTGCCCCCCGACGAGGTGGGCGGCGATTTCGCCGGGGAGGCGCAGCGGCTCGGCCAGGCTGTCGCCTCCGTGCACAGCGACCTGCGGCGGGCCCTCGGCGACGAGATCGCCGACGAGGGCGAGTTCGACCGCACGGTCAAGGCGATGCGGGATCGATTGGACACCGTCAGCCGTGCGGTGCCCCAGCTGGCCGAATACACCCCCGCGCTGCGCGCCGCGTTCGAGAAGGTGCGCGAGACGCGCGGGCCGGTGTCCATGCAGTTCATCCACGGTGACCTGCACCTGGGGCAGGTGCTGCGCACCGTCACCGGGTGGCTGCTGATCGACTTCGAGGGCGAGCCGGCCGCGCCGGCGGCCGAGCGGGTGGCGCTGCGCTCACCACTGCGGGACGTCGCCGGGATGCTGCGCTCGTTCGACTACGCGGCGCACCAGATGCTGATCGGCCACGACGAGGACGACCCGCGGCTGACCGAGCGGGCGCTGGAGTGGGCGCGGCGCAACCGGTCGGCGTTCTGCGACGGCTACGCCAAGGCCGCGCCGGAGACGGTCGGCGACCCGCGCGCGCACAGCGACCTGCTGCGCGCCTTCGAGCTCGACAAGGCCGTCTACGAGGTGGCCTACGAACACGCCAACCGGCCGGAATGGCTGACCGTGCCGCTGGCGTCCATCGCCCGGATCACCGCAGGAGGCGAACAACCGTGAACGCGGTCCCAGCCGAGCTGCCCGAAGCGGCCCCGCCGCCCGGCGACATCGACCGGCTGCTGGCCGGCTCGCACCACGACCCGCACTCGGTCCTCGGTGTGCACACCGCGGGCGAGTCGGTGGTGGTGCGAGCGCTGCGGCCGGGCGCGCGCCGGGTGAGCGTGATCGCCGCTGACCACAAGTCCGACCTGGAACGCGTCGTGGACGGGTTGTGGGCCGGAACGGTGCCCGAGCACCCCGGCGACTACCGGCTGGAGGTCGACTACGACGGGCACGTGTGCGTGATCGACGACCCGTACCGGTGGCTGCCCACGGTCGGCGAGCTGGACCGGCACCTGATCGGCGAGGGCAGGCACGAGCGGCTGTGGGACGTGCTCGGCGCGCACCCGCGCTCCTACGACACGCCCGGCGGGGTCGTCACCGGCACGTCGTTCGCGGTGTGGGCGCCCACCGCGCGCGGGGTGCGGGTGATCGGCGACTTCAACGGGTGGGACGGCCGGTCGCACCCGATGCGGTCGCTGGGCTCGTCCGGGGTGTGGGAGCTGTTCATCCCGGGCGTGGAGATCGGGACGCACTACAAGTTCCGCATCCTCGGCGCCGACGGCCAGTGGCACGAGAAGGCCGACCCGATGGCGTTCGCGACGGAGAAACCGCCCGCGACCGCGTCCGTGGTCACCGCGTCGGCCTACGAGTGGTCCGACGACGAGTGGCTGGCCCGGCGCAACGCGACGAACTGGGCCAACGCGCCGATGAGCGTGTACGAGGTGCACCTCGGGTCGTGGCGGCCCGGGCTGGGCTACCGCGAGCTGGCCGAGGAACTGGCCGACTACGTGCAGGACATGGGGTTCACGCACGTCGAGCTGCTGCCGATCGCCGAGCATCCGTTCGGCGGGTCGTGGGGTTACCAGGTCACCTCCTACTACGCGCCGACCGCGCGGTTCGGGCACCCGGACGACTTCCGGTTCTTCGTGGACCGGCTGCACCAGCGCGGCATCGGCGTGATCGTGGACTGGGTGCCGGCCCACTTCCCGAAGGACAACTGGGCGCTGGCGCGGTTCGACGGCACCCCGCTGTACGAGCACGCCGACCCGCGCCGCGGCGAGCAGCCGGACTGGGGCACCTACGTGTTCGACTTCGGCCGCAACGAGGTGCGCAACTTCCTGGTCGCCAACGCGCTGTTCTGGCTGGAGGAGTACCACCTGGACGGTCTGCGCGTGGACGCGGTCGCCTCGATGCTGTACCTGGACTACTCGCGGCCGGAGGGCCAGTGGGTGCCCAACCAGTACGGCGGCCGGGAGAACCTGGACGCGGTGCGGTTCCTGCAGGAGCTGAACGCGACCGTCTACAAGCGACACCCGGGCGTGGTGATGATCGCCGAGGAGTCGACGGCGTGGCCGGGTGTCACGCGGCCGACGCACCTGGGCGGGCTCGGGTTCGGGTTCAAGTGGAACATGGGCTGGATGCACGACACGCTGCACTACCTGGCGCACGATCCGGTGCACCGGTCCTACCACCACAACGAGATGACGTTCTCGCTGGTGTACGCGTGGAGCGAGAACTTCGTGCTGCCGCTGTCGCACGACGAGGTGGTGCACGGCAAGGGCTCGCTGTGGGGGCGGATGCCCGGCGACGACTGGAACAAGGCGGCCGGGGTGCGGTCGCTGCTGGCGTTCATGTGGGCGCACCCGGGCAAGCAGCTGCTGTTCATGGGCGGCGAGTTCGGGCAGCAGCAGGAGTGGTCGGAGGAGCGGTCGCTGGACTGGCACCTGCTGGAGCAGCCGCTGCACGGCGGGATCCAGAAGCTGATGCGCGACCTGAACTCGGTGTACGCGTCGCTGCCCGCGTTGTTCAGCGCGGACACCACGCCGGAGGGCTTCGCGTGGATCGACGCGAACGACTCGGCCGGCAACGTGCTGAGCTTCCTGCGCCTCGGCGAGGACGGCTCGCGGCTGGCGTGCGTGGCGAACTTCGCCGGGATGCCGCACCACGACTACCGGGTCGGGCTGCCGGTGGCGGGCCGGTGGCGCGAGGTGGTCAACACCGACGCGGAGGTCTACGGCGGGTCCGGGGTGGGCAACCTCGGGGCCGTGGAGGCCGAGCCGGAGCCGTGGCACGGCCAGCCGGCGTCGGCGGTGCTGCAGCTCCCGCCGAACGGGGTGCTCTGGCTCGCTCCCGAGGAGTGAGCCGCCGAGCGCGGAACTCGCGCGCCGGAAGGTGGAACTCGCCGGCGGGAACGTGGAACTCGCGGGCGGGAACGTGGGACTCGCGGCGTGCGCGAGTTCCGCGCTCAGGTGCGCGAGTTCCGCGCTCAGGGGCGCGAGTTCCACGCTCGTGCGCGAGTTCCGCGCTCGTGCGCGAGTTCCGCGCTCGTGCGTGAGTTCCGCGCTCGTGCGTGAGTTTCGTGCTTGTGAAGTTGCTAGTGGCACGGGGTGCCACTTCCCCGCGGAGTGGCACCCCGTGCCATCTCAGCCGTCGCGCCGGAGGGCCTGGCTGATCTGGCGGACCACTTCGGACAGCGGGGCGGAGGCCTTGAGGACCGCGATCACCGACTCGTCGTCGCCGGCGGACCGGGGCGGGGCCGCGTCGGCGAAGGCGTCGATCACCAGCGCGAACGCCTCCTTGGCGTGGGCGTGCGCGTCCTCCGTGCCGCCGCTGCGCAGCCACCGGCGCAGGACGTGGTTGTGCGCGGCCGCGACCGCCGCCGCGGCGACCGAGCCGCGCAGGTCCCACAGCGGGTCCCCGGCGGCCTGGAACCGCGCGCGCAGGTAGGTCGCGAGCACGCGCTGGTAGCGGTCGACGCTGGCGACCTCCTTGTCCCGCAACGAGGGCACCGTGCGGGTGAGCGCGAACCGCTTGACCGAGACGTCCGGGTCGGCGAGGTAGGAGTCCAGCACCAGCCCGACGCCGGCGCACGCCACCTCGAGGGGGTTCTGCCGGTCGTCAGCGGTGGCGAAGAGCTGCTCGATCCGGCCGAGGACCTCCTCGTGGTTCGGGAAGATCGCGTCCTCCTTCGACCGGAAGTACCGGAAGAAGGTGCGCCGCCCCACG
Source organism: Amycolatopsis thermalba (assembly GCF_023376025.1). NCBI lineage: Bacteria > Bacillati > Actinomycetota > Actinomycetes > Pseudonocardiales > Pseudonocardiaceae > Amycolatopsis > Amycolatopsis thermalba. Next base: position 3,446,576 of record NZ_CP091196.1, on the reverse strand, counting down.
CCCGCGGCCGAGGCGATCTCGTCGACCGTGGTGGCGTCGTACCCCTGCTCGGAGAACTTCTCGATCGCCGCCACGGTGAGGGCGTGGCGCAGCCGCCTGCGCCCCGCGGTGGTCCTGCCCACCCGCGGTCGCGGCGCGGACCGGGACTCGTCGGACATGAGGCCGAACCTAACAGGCCGGGCTTGCTAAGGGCACGCAGTGCCATTAGCATCACAGTCATCCACCACCGATCTCGGGCACTGTGGCTCTGGTGCCCCGCCTCACCGGGAAGGGGGCTCGTGATGAGCGTCGATCACGACCTGGGCACCAAGCGTCCGGCCAGCACGCCCATGGACTACCGCCGCACGTTCGGCTGGCCGGTCCACTGGCAGAACGGCACCCTGAACTTCGTGATCGGGGCCGGCATCGGCGCGGTCGCCGTGCCGCGGGCCCGGGCCGAGCAGGTGCTGGAGAACCTGGCGCGCCAGGGCTGCCGCGGGCCCGCGCTGAGCGTGCCCACCAAGCACGGTTCGGTGGTCATCTTCCTGGTCGAGGCCGACATCCTGGGCAGCGACGCCGAGTTCCTCCCCAGCGACGTGCGGGTGCTGACGGCGGGCACGTCGATCCCGCTGCCCGGCACCCACGGCCCCGCCGACCTCGCGCGGTGGATCGTGGCGCCGGACCCGCACCAGCGCTGGCTGCCGAGCCTGACGGCCGTGCTGGCGGCCATCCGCTCGGCGGGCCGCTACCGCTGAGGAGGAAAGCGCTTCCCGGCGCGGAGGCAGTGCCGCGTTGCGATTGCGATCTTGACGACTGTCTCGCCGCTGAGGTGATCGCTGAGACGAAGTTCGTGCCCGGCAAGGCCGGGCTCGTGCTCGTGCCGTCGGATCTCCAGGATCGGGAGCGGACGATCAGCCGGAGCTTCACGGCGGCGCGGTATAGGTCGTTATACGCCCGGCGGCAGCCGCAACTGCAGCGCCGCGAACAGCCGCACCAGTGGATCGCCCAGGTCGAGTCCCGCCACCTCGCCCGCTCGCCGCACGCGGTAGCGCAGCGTGTTCGGGTGCACGTGCAGCTTCGCGGCTGCCGAGCGGACGTCGCCCAGCGCGTCCAGGTACGCCAGCAGTGACGACGCCAGGTCCGGGTGCCGCGAGCGCAACTCCGTCAGCCGCGGGTCGCGCAGGCGCGGCTGCTCGGCCAGCACCGCGAGCGTCTCGCTGACCAGGACCTGCGACCGGACGTCCGCCAGCGTCGCCACCTCCAGGTCCAGCCCGCGGGCCATCGCGTCCAGCACCCGGTCCGCCTCCTGCCGCGACACCCCCACGTCCTCCACCCCCGGCACCACCCGGCCGATCGCCGCCCGCACCGGCGTCCCCGCCGAGGCCACCATCTCGCGCGTCAGGTCCAGCAACGACACCCCGGCGGGCAGATCGGGCAGGAACACGTACGTCCGGCCGCCGAGCTGGGTCACCAGCGCGCTGCGCCGGTAGGCCGCCGCGTGCACCGAGATCACCGACGCCAGCGCGGACCGCCGCAGCTCCAGCTCCGTGCGGTCCACCGGCTCGGCCCCGCGCGGCGCGAAGGCCACCACCGCGGCCGGCTTCGCCGGATCGGCCCCGATCTGCCGCGCCACCGAGACCGGGTCGCTGCGCCCCTCCAGCATCCCGGCCAGCAGGTTCTCCCGGAACCGGGCGCCCGCCGCGCTGCGCCGCCGGACCAGGTGCAGCGCCGCCACCCGGGCCGCGCCCACCAGTGCCTGCTCCGCGCGCGAAGCCAGCGGCGCCGCACCCTCCTGCACCCAGATCGACCCGAGCGGCCGCCCGCCCGCGTGCACCCCGATCGCCAGGCGCGTGCGGATGCCCAGGTCCGGCCGCTCCTCGATGCGCACGACCTCCTCGGTGGCCCGCAACCGCTGGTAGACGCCCCACTCGTGCAGCATCTTCAGGTACGGCGCCGGCCCCTGACGGCCCAGGATCGACAACCGGCGCAGCTCGTCCACCTCGTCGTCGGACCTCGAGTACGCCAGCACGCGGCTCGCGGTGTCCTCGATGCTCACGATCCCGCCGGTCAGCGCGGCGATCGTCTGGGCCAGCGAGAACAGGTCCCCCAGCGTCTCCCCCGCGTCCTCGTCCGCCGCGCCCCGGGCGGTTTCCAGCACCCCGCGCACCAGCGCGGCCAGCTGCTCCCACCGCACGTCGGCGGCGACGGCCAGCAGCGCGGTCCCGGCGTCGGTCGCCGCGTTCCGCAGCAGCGGCAACGCCGAATCGGACTCCACCTTGACCGCCACCGCCGCCGCGCCCTGCCGCCCGGCGGCCCGGATCAGCGGCACCGCCGCCCGCCCGCGCGCGCCGATCACCAGCGCCAGGTCGCCGGGTCGCAGCTCCGGCGTGTCGTCCGGTTCGAGCACCACGACGTCGGAGACCTCGCCCGCCAGGCCGTCCGGAGCGACCTCCACCTCGACCAGCGGATCACCGAGCGCGATCAGGACCTGCCGCAGTTGTGCCACGGGACGAACACTAGTCCCAGGATTGGCCGAACCGACAAAAACCGGCGCCCGCGATCTTCCTAGCGTTGAGACATCCGACGACGAGGAGGAGCAGCCGTGGACGCCGTGACCACCGTTCCCACCCCGGCCAACGAGCCGGTTCTGCAGTACGCGCCGGGCAGCCCGGAACGCGCCGAGGTGCAGGCCGCGCTCGCCGAACTGGGGAAGGAACCGATCGAGCTGACCGCGACCATCGGCGGCGAGCAGCGGATGGGTGGCGGGCCGCGGATCGACGTCGTCCAGCCGCACAACCACCGCGTCGTGCTGGGCACCCTCGGCTCCGCGACCCAGCAGGACACCCGCGACGCGCTGGCCGCCGCCCGCGAGGCCGCCCCGGCCTGGCGGAAGCTGTCCTTCGACGACCGCGCCGCGATCCTGCTGCGCGCCGCCGACCTGCTCAGCGGCCCGTGGCGGGCCAAGCTCAACGCCGCCACCATGCTCGGCCAGTCCAAGACCGTGTACCAGGCCGAGATCGACTCCGCGTGCGAGCTGGCCGACTTCTGGCGGTTCAACGTCGCCTTCGCCCGCCGCCTGCTGGCCGAGCAGCCCGCCAGCTCGCCGGGCGTGTGGAACCGCACCGACCACCGGCCGCTGGAGGGGTTCGTCTACGCGATCACCCCGTTCAACTTCACCGCGATCGCCGGCAACCTGCCGACCGCGCCCGCGCTGATGGGCAACGTCGTGCTGTGGAAACCGTCTCCCACGCAGAGCTTCGCCGCGCACCTGACCATGCGGCTGCTGGAGGAGGCCGGGCTGCCGCCCGGCGTGATCAACCTGCTGCCCGGGGACGGCCTGGCGGTCTCCGAGGTCGCCCTCGCCGCGCCGGACCTCGCCGGCATCCACTTCACCGGGTCCACCCGCACGTTCCAGCACCTGTGGTCGCAGGTCGGGGCGAACATCGCGAACTACCGCACCTACCCCCGGATCGTCGGCGAGACCGGCGGCAAGGACTTCGTGCTCGCCCACCCGTCGGCCGACCTCGACGTGCTGCGCACCGCGCTGGTCCGCGGCGCGTTCGAGTACCAGGGCCAGAAGTGTTCGGCCGCCTCGCGCGCCTACGTGCCGCGGTCGGTCTGGGCGCGGCTGAAGGACGACTTCCTCGCCGAGGTCGAGTCGCTGTCCATGGGTGACGTCACCGACCTGAGCAACTTCCTCGGCGCCGTCATCGACCGCCGCTCGTTCGACCGGCTGTCCGGTGTCCTGGACCGCGCCCGCGCCGACGACCGGCTGGAGATCCTCGCCGGCGGCACCGCCGACGACAGCGAGGGCTTCTTCGTGCGGCCGACCGTGATCGCCTCGGACGACCCCGGGCACGAGGTGTTCACCACCGAGTACTTCGGGCCGGTGCTCGCGGTGCACGTCTACGACGACGCCGCCTACGACACCGTGCTGCGCCAGATGGAGAGCGTCGCGCCGTACGGGCTGACCGGTTCGATCATCGCGACCGACCGGGCCGCCATCGCGCACGCCACCGAGGAGCTGCGGTTCGCGGCGGGCAACTTCTACGTCAACGACAAGCCGACCGGTGCGGTGGTCGGGCAGCAGCCCTTCGGCGGCGGCCGCGGGTCGGGCACCAACGACAAGGCCGGGTCGATCCACAACCTGCTCCGCTGGGTCAGCCCGCGCTCCATCAAGGAGACGTTCGTGCCGCCCACCACCGTCGGCTACCCGCACCAGGGCTGAGGAGGATCACCGTGCTGCGCACCGCACTGCTCGCCGCGGCCGGGTCACCGGCCTGCCGGTCGCTCGTCGAGCGGTCCCCGATGACCCGCCCCGTGGTCCGCCGCTTCGTCGCCGGTGCCGGGGTGGACGACGCGCTGGCCGTGACCGCCGGCCTGATCGGCGGCGGCCGGGCCGTCACGCTCGACCACCTCGGCGAGGACACCACCGACGCGGCCATGGCCGCCGCCACGGTGAAGGCCTACGTCGAACTGCTGGCGCTGCTGGCCGACTCCGGGCTCGCCGCGGGCGCTGAGGTGTCGGTCAAGCTGTCCGCCGTCGGGCAGCGCCTGCCCGACGGCGACCGCGTCGCGCTGGACAACGCCCGCCGCATCTGCGGGGCCGCGGCCGCCGCGGGCACCACGGTCACGCTGGACATGGAGGACCACACCACGACCGACGCCACGCTGGGTGTGCTGCGTGAGCTGCGCGCGGACTTCCCGTGGGTCGGCGCGGTGCTGCAGGCCTACCTCCGGCGCACCGAGCAGGACTGCCGGGACCTGGCGTACGCCGGTTCGCGGGTCCGGCTGTGCAAGGGCGCCTACGCCGAGCCCGCTTCGGTCGCCTACCCGGACAAGTCCGATGTGGACAAGTCCTACGTGCGGTGCCTGCGGGTCCTGATGGACGGCGAGGGGTACCCGATGGTCGCCACCCACGATCCGCGGATGATCGCGATCGCCGCGGAACTCGGGAAGGACCGCCCGGACTGGGAGTTCCAGATGCTGTACGGCATCCGGGACGCCGAGCAGCGGCGGCTGGCGCGGCAGCACACGATGCGCGTGTACGTGCCCTACGGCGACGAGTGGTACGGCTACTTCATGCGCCGCCTGGCCGAGCGCCCGGCGAACCTGGCGTTCTTCCTGCGGGCGCTGGTCACGCGGTGAGTTCGGTGATCCGGCGGGCGACCGGCCAGGCGCCCTCCGACGTGTTGGACAGCACCGTCCAGGTCGTCGCACCACTGTGGACGGTCCGGAAGGACACGCCGGCGTCGTGGCCCTCCAGCTGGACCGCGTCCCCGGTGAGCCAGAACCCCAGGCCGTAGCGCATGTTCTCCGCCTGGACGTGGCTGCGGGGCGCGGTCAGGTCCCGCACCCGGGACAGCGGGACGATCCGCCCGGCGAACAAGGCTGTCCAGAAGGCGTGGACGTCGGCGGCGGTCGAGTGGATCCCGCCGTCGCCACTGCCGAGCACGGGCAGGTGGAACACGTTGGTCCGCCGCTCGCCGACGTAGCCGAGCGCGACCCCGGCGGCGGGCTCGTCGGAGCGGAGGAAGGCCGTGTCCGTCATGCCCGCGGGCACGCACACCAGGTCGTGCACCAGCTCGCCGAACGGGCGGCCGGCGGCCCGTTCGGCGAGGAGGGCGAGCACCACGTAACCGCTGTTGCAGTAGGAGAACCGCTGCCCGGGCGGGAACTTCGGCGGATGCCCGTCCAGGACGCGCAGGTAGTCCTCGGTGGTGGCCAGCTCGTGCACCGGCACGGGCAGGATGTGATCGGTGATGGGCCGGTCGGCGTCCTCGTCGCAGTAGTCGCCGATGCCGGAGCGGTGCGCGAGGAGGTGTTCGACGGTGACCTCGTCGCCGATCAGCGGCAGGTCGTCGCCGAGCAGCGACCGGGCCGTGGTGTCCAGGCCGAGCACCCCGCGCTCGGCCAGCGCGGCGATCGTCAGCGCGGTGAGGCCCTTGGTGCCGCTGGCCAGGGCGAAGCTGGTGCCGACGGTGTTGGGCACCCGCAGCCCGCGGTGGGCGAAGCCGTAGGCTCGGGCGAACGTGCGGCCACCGGAGTCCACCCGGACGACACCGGAGAACCCGGTCTCGGCCGCCACCGCGTCGATCCCCGCCACCCGGGCCATTCTGCCGGGTGGCGGGGATCGTCTCACCTGGTTTTACCGTGCGGCGGCGGTGACGCGCTGGTCGCGTGTGCCGCGCAGCAGGCCGCGGTGCGCCAGCTCCGGCAGCGCGCCCTCGGCGAACCAGTACGCCTCCTCCAGGTGCGGGTACCCGGACAGCACGAACTCCTCGATGCCGAGCGAGTGGTACTCCTCGATCAGGTCGGCGACCTCGCTGTGGCTGCCCACCAGCGCCGTTCCGGCGCCGCCGCGGACCAGGCCGATGCCCGCCCACAGGTTCGGGTGGATCTCCAGCCCGCGCACGCCGCGGTCCAGGCCGCCGCCGTGCAGGGCGACCATCCGCCGCTGCCCTTCCGACTCGCTGGCGGCCAGCTGCGCCTGCGCCTTCGCCACCTGCTCCGGGCTCAGCGCGTCCAGCAGCTTGCCCGCCTCCGCCCACGCCTCGGCCGAGGTGTCCCGGGACAGGGTGTGCAGCCGGATGCCGAACCGGATCCGCCGCCCCTGCGCCTGCGCCAGCTCCCGCACGCGCCGGATCTTGTCCGCCACCTGCTCCGGCGGCTCGCCCCAGGTCAGGTACACATCGGCGTGCTTCGCCGCGACCGGCAGCGCCGCCGGGGACGAGCCGCCGAAGTACAGCGGCGGCACCGGGTCCGGCGGGGCGAGCACGGTCGCGCCCTCGACCGACAGGTGCTCGCCGGTGAAGTCGAACGGCTGCCCGCTCCACACGCCGCGCGCGATGGTGAGGAACTCGTCGGTGCGGGCGTAACGCTGGTCGTGGTCGTGGAAGTCGCCGAAGCGCTTCTGCTCGATCGAATCGCCGCCGGTGACGACGTTGAGCAGCAGCCGGCCGCCGGAGATCCGCTGGTAGGTGGCGGCCATCTGGGCGGCCAGGGTCGGCGAGAGGACGCCGGGGCGGAACGCGACGAGGTACTTGAGCCGCTTGGTCTCGCGGAGCAGCGCCGCGGTGGTCAGCCAGGCGTCCTCGCACCAGGTGCCGGTCGGGGTGAGCACGCCCGCGAACCCGAGCTGCTCGGCGGCGCGGGCGATCTGCGCCAGGTAGTCGATGGTGGGTTCGCGCTGGGCGACCGGGCCGAGCGAGCGGTTGGCGTGGAACCGTTCGACGATCGTGCGGCCGTCGCCGGTGGTGGGCAGGAACCAGTGCGGTGTGATGGTCATGTCATCCCCTCGCTGCGGCCAGGTCGGCGGCGAACCGGGTGTCGGTGAACCCGGCGAAGTCCACACGTCCCGGCAGAACCTTGTCTTCGGTGAAGGCGTCGGCCAGCTGCTGTTCGGAGGCGATCACCGTGCCGTCGAGCGGCACCGGCAGATCGGGTCCGTTCTGCACGGACGCGAGCGTGACCTCCGGCTTCAGCCCGGACTCGGCGGACCAGGCCTGCGCCCACTGCTCGCGGTGCGTGCCGGCCCACTGCTGGGCCTTCGCGATCCGCACCACGTAGTCGCGGATGGCGGCGTTCTGGCCGGCGTCGGACAGCGCGTTGTGCCCGGCCACCTGGAAGGTGTAGCCGTTGGCGGTGCCGGTCCCGTCGGCGAGCACCCGGGCGCCGGTCTCCAGCTTCGCCTGGGAGGTGTAGGGATCCCACACCGCCCACGCGTCGATCTGGCGCTGGGTGAACGCGCCGTAGGCGTCGGCGGGCTGCAGGAAGGACAGCTTGACGTCCTTCGTGGACAGTCCGTTCTTGGCCAGGGTCAGCAGGATCTGGCCGTGTGCCGAGCTGCCCTTGGCCACGCCGATGGTCTTGCCCTGCAGGTCCGCGACGGTTCGCAGGGGCGAGTCGGCGGGCACGAGCAGGGCGTCGCCGGCGACGTTGCCCTGCGCGGAGCTGACGATCGAGATCCGCGCCTTCGCGGCCGCGGCGAAGATCGGCGGCGTGTTGCCGACCCCGCCGATGTCGATCGCGCCGGCCGAGGCGGCCTCCAGCAGCGGCGGGCCGGAGGTGAAGGTGGACCACTCGATCCGGTACGGCAGGTCGGTCAGCAGCCCGGCGGCCTTGAGCAGGGCCTGCGAACCACCCTTCTGGTCACCCACCGTCAACGTCACCTTCGCCAGGTCGGCCGCGCTCACCGGCGGCGGCACCGACGGGCTGGACGACGGCTCGCTCCCGCCACCGCACGCGGTGAGGCTCAGCGCGAGCGCCGTGACGGCGGCGAGGATTCTAGGCAATCGCATGGTCGGTCACTCCCAGATCGGCCAGCACCCTGGCGCGAACGTCGAGGTGGTCGGACACGGCACGCGGCCGCGGGTGGTGCAGGACGTGCTCGGCGATGATCCGCCCCTCCCCCAGGACCAGGACGCGGTCGGCCAGCAGCAGCGCCTCGTCCACGTCGTGGGTCACCAGCAGCACGCCGGGCCGGTGCTCGGTCCACAGGTCCTCGACCAGCCGGTGCATCGCCAGCCGGGTCAGGGCGTCCAGCGCGCCGAACGGCTCGTCGAGCAGCAGCAGGTCCGGTTCCCGCACCAGCGCGCGGGCCAGCGAGACCCGTTGCGCCTCACCGCCGGACAGGGTGCGTGGCCAGGCGTCGGCGTGATCGGCCAGCCGCACCTCGGCCAGGGCGCGCTCGGCGAGCGCGCGGTCCCGGCCGCGGTCGCGCAGGCCGAGGACGACGTTGCGCCACACGCGCCGCCAGGGCAGCAGCCGGGGTTGCTGGAACGCCACGGACACCGCGCCGTGGACGCCGGCCTCGCCGTCGACGGCGGTGTCCAGCCCGGCGAGGATCCGCAGCAGGGTCGACTTGCCCGAGCCGCTGCGGCCGAGCAGGGCGACGAACTCGCCCCGCCCGATTTCGAGGTCCACATCGGACAGCACGGTGCGGTCGCCGAAGCTTTTGGTCAGGCCGTGCACCCGGGCGATCAGTTCCCGCGCCATCGCAGCGCCCTCCGTTCGATCAGGCGGACCAGCGCGTCGGTGACCAGACCGAGCACGGCGTAGACGATCAGGCCGACCACGATCACGTCGGTGCGCAGGAACTCGCGCGCGTTGTTGATGAGGTAGCCCAGGCCGGCGTCGGCGTTGACGGTCTCGCCGACGATCAGCGCGAGCCACGCGACGCCGAGCGCCTGCCGCAGCCCCACCAGGGTCTGCGGCACGGCGGAGGGCAGCACGACGTGGACCAGCCGTTCCCAGCGCGTGTAGCCGAGCGCCGTGGTGGCCTCGACGAGGTGGTCGTCGACGCCCCGGATACCGGAGTGGATGTTGAGGTAGAGCGGGAACGCCACGCCGAGTGCGACCAGGACGATCTTCGGTTCCTCGCCGATGCCGAACCACAGGATGAACAGCGGGATCAGGCCCAGGAACGGCAGGGTGCGCAGCATCTGCACCGGCGGGTCGATGAGCACCCCGCCCCAGCGCGACAGGCCCGCGACCACGCCCAGCACCAGCGCGACACCGGCGCCGAACGCTAAGCCGAGCCCGACGCGGACGATCGACACGGCGAACGCCTCGCCCAGCTCGCCGGAGCGCGCGGTCTCGATCCCGGCCTGCAGGACCGTCCACGGTGAACTGAGCTTGTCCGGCGAGAGCACACCGGTCGAGGAGGCCAGCTGCCACAGGGCGAGCAGCGCGAGCGGACTGATCCAGCGGCGCAGGTCGGGCAGGCGGCGTCTCCGGGCCGGACGCGGCCGCGTCCCGGATGCCTCCTCCGGGCGCGCGAGAACGTCCGTTGCGGACAGCGACACGGATTTTCTCCCATTTTTTGCGGGGGTTTCCCGGAAAATGCTTCCTCCCACGATCGGGTGGGTCAACGTCCTCCCGGATCGCGGAACCGGCGTCGCTGAGCAGGCCGGAGTTTCGTTCACCGCTTGGGGAAACGTTGACAGGGCGGCGGATCGGCGGTCAGGCTGCCCGGGTGACCGACTTCCAGCCGCTGACTTCCGTCGAAGGCCTCCCGCTTCTCGGCGGCTCCGGCCGTTTCCGCGTCCTGCAGAACTCCGAGCGGGGGCTGTTGCTCGAACTGGAGTACCCGGCGGGGGTGGCCTCGCCGGAGCACTTCCACGACCACGACAGCTTCGTCTACGTGCTCTCGGGTGAGGTGACCGGCACGCTGGACGGGCAACCGGTGCGGCTGGGCCCCGGCGGCACGGTGGTGCACCCACGCGGCGTGCGGCACACGATCAGCGCGGTGACGGACAGCCGGTGGCTGGAGTTCAAGGCGCCGCCACCGGAGGTGGGGCGCGTGCTCAGGTGATGTCGGCGCCGACACCGGAGCAGTGCGCGCGCTCATCGCACCCACTCGGCTCCCTCCGGCAGGGAAATGCGGATGTCACCGCCGTCGTGGGCACGGGCCAACCACACCGCGCCCGCCCCACGGCGCCGGCCATCACCCAGCCTGTCTTTTCGACCGCGGGCGCGTGCTCAGGTGATGTCGGCGCGGCCGTCGAACCGGTAGCCGATCCCGCGGACCGTCGTGATCGAGAAGCGGTCGATCTTGCTGCGCAGCTTGCGGACGTGCACGTCGATCGTGCGGCCGCGGCTCGGTCCGGGCAGGCGCCACACGTGCTCGGTCAGCGCCTCGCGGTCGAAGACCCGGCCGGGGTGGCTCGCCAGGAACAGCAGCAGCTCGTACTCCAGGCGGGTCAGCTCCACCTCGGCGCCGTGCGAGCGGACCCGCCGCGACGTGGTGTCGATGCACAGCGCGGCATCCAGGGCGTCCAGCGCTTCGCCGATCACCGCGCCGATGCGGTCCGGATCGCCGTGGACGACGATGTGCAGCTCGACCGCGCCGTCCGGCCGGTCGACCCGGGTGAGGGACTGCGTCATGGACCCATGCAAGCCACGGGGCCACCGGGGGGTCAATCGCGTCCCGGTGCGTGGGCGCGGGTTGCCGCGCGCCGCGTGGCAGACTCGGGCCGTGGCAAGGCAGCCGACCGGTGAGTCCGTTCTCTCCCGCGCCGTGCGGATCTTCGAGGCCTTCACGCCGGACGAACCGGTCCTGCAGGTCTCCGAGATCGCGCGGCGGACGGGTCTGCACCTGGCCACCGCGTCCCGCCTGGTGGCCGAGCTGACCAGCCACGGCCTGCTCACCCGCGACGACGACCGCCGGGTGCGGATCGGCGTGCGGATGTGGGAGCTGGCCCTGCGCGCCTCCCCCACGGCCACGCTCCGCGACGCCGCGATGCCGTTCATGGAGGACGTCCACGCCGTCGTCGGGCACCACGTGCAGCTCGGTGTCCGCGACGGCGACGAGGTGATCTTCCTCGAACGCCTCTCCGCCCCGAAGGCGGTGATCAACTACACCCGGGTCGCCGGCCGGCTGCCGCTGCACGCGTCCTCCTCCGGGCTCGTCCTGCTCGCCCACGGGCCCGCCGACCTGCGCGAACGCGTGCTCGCCAGGCCGCTGCGGGCCTACACCGCCAACACCATCACCACACCGGACCGCCTGCGGGCCACGCTGGCCGACATCCGCAAACAGGGTTTCGCCTGGTGCCCGGGTCACATCCACGAGGAGGCGCTCGGGGTCGCCGTCCCCGTGAAGGACGCGCGCGGCATCGTCGTCGCGGCCCTGTCGGTCATCGTGCCCAACACCGCCGAGAGCAGGGCGGTCACCGGAATCCTGATGGCCGCCGCCCGCGGCATCACCCGCTCGCTCCCGGCCTCGCCTCTCATTCAGTGAGAACCCGGTCGCCACCCGGCGCCGCGGAAACGCATCCTTCGTGCCAGCAACCCAGCCGCAAGGAGGCGTCCGGTGAGCCAAGTCGTGACCCTGCAGGTCACCGCACGAGAACAACGCGCCGAGGGGGTGCTGGCGCTGACCCTGTCCCGCCCGGACGGCGGCCGGCTGCCGGACTGGACCCCCGGCGCGCACATCGACCTCGTGCTCCCCAACGGGGAAACCCGCCAGTACTCGCTGTGCGGCGACCGGTGGGACGCCCACCGCTACCGCATCGGCGTGCTGCGGGAACCCGCCGGACGCGGCGGTTCGGCGTACGTGCACGACCACCTGCGCGTCGGCGACCGCGTCGGCGTCGGCGGGCCGCGCAACAACTTCCCGCTCGTGCCCAGCGACCGCTACCTGTTCGTCGCGGGCGGCATCGGCATCACCCCGCTGCTGCCGATGATCCACCAGGCCGACCTGCTCGGCGCGGACTGGACACTGCTCTACGGCGGCCGCCGCCGCGCATCGATGGCCTTCACCGACGAGCTGGCCGGGTACGGCGACCGCGTCCACCTGGTGCCGGAGGACGAGCACGGCCTGCTCGACCTCGCGTCCTGGCTGGGCACCCCGCGCCCGGGCACCAGGGTCTACTGCTGCGGGCCCGCTCCCCTGCTGGCCGCCGTGGAAACCGCTTGCCAGAGCTGGCCGCCGCACTCGCTGCACGTCGAACGCTTCACCGCGCGTGAGCAGGCCCCGGTGCGGGACGAGCCGTTCGAGGTCGAGCTGCGGCGGACCGGCGCGACCGTCACCGTCACCCCGGAGGTCTCGGTGCTGGACGCGGTGCGCGGCGCGGGCGTGGACGTGCTGTCCTCGTGCCGGCAGGGCACCTGCGGCACGTGCGAAACCGGTGTGCTGGCGGGGATTCCGGACCACCGCGACTCGATCCTCGCCGACCACGAGCGCGCGGACGGCGATTGCATGTTCGTGTGCGTGTCCCGTTCCCGCACCGACCGCCTGGTCCTCGACCTGTGACCCGGAGGCCCCCAATGATCACCGACGACACCGACCCGTTCGCGCCCGAGGTCCTGGCCGAACCGGAACCCCTGCACGCGAAGCTGCGTGACGCCGGCCCGGTCGTGTACCTGAGCCGCTACGACGTCTACGCCCTCGCCCGCTACGAACACGTGCACGCCGCGCTGGTGAACTGGCAGGACTTCTCCTCCGCCGCGGGCGTCGGACTGGCCAACTTCCGCGTGGAGAAGCCGTGGCGCCCGCCGAGCCTGCTGCTCGAGGCCGACCCGCCGCACCACGACGCCCCGCGTCGTGTGCTGTCCGGGATCCTCGGCCCGCGCGCGCTGCGGAAGCTGCGTCAGGACTGGTTCGCCGCGGCCGACGACCTGGTCGACAGCGTGCTGGACACCGAACTGGACGTCGTCCCCGCGCTCGCCGAGGCGTTCCCGCTGCGCGTCTTCCCGGACGCGGTCGGCATCGGCCGCGAGGGACGCGAGAACCTGTTGCCCTACGGCAACTTCGCCTTCAACGCGTTCGGCCCGCGCAACGAGCTGGTCACCGCACTGGCCGCCGACATGCCGAAGTGGTCGGCGTGGGTGAACGAGCAGTGCGCCCGCGACCGGCTCACCGGCGACGGGTTCGGCGCGGCGATCTGGGCCGCCGCCGACCGCGGCGAGATCACCCACGAGCAGGCTCCGCTGGTGGTCCGGTCGCTGCTCACGGCCGGGGTGGACACGACGGTGCACGGGCTGGCCGCCGCGCTCTACGCCTTCGCCACGCACCCCGGCCAGTGGGACCGGCTGCGCGCGCAGCCCCAGCTGGCCCGGGCCGCCTTCGACGAGGCGGTGCGGTGGCAGTCGCCGGTGCAGACGTTCTTCCGCACCGCCACGCGGGACATGCCCATCGCGGACGTGACCGTCCCGGCCGGGCACAAGGTCCTGATGTTCCTCGGCGCCGCCAACCGGGATCCGCGCCGCTGGGCCGATCCGGACGTGTTGGACCTCGGCCGCGACCCGTCCGGCCACGTCGGGTTCGGGATGGGCCTGCACCAGTGCGTCGGCCAGCACGTCGCCCGGCTGGAGGCCGAGGCGCTGCTGACCGCGCTGGCGAAGCGGGTGCGCCGGTTCGAACTGCTCGGCCCGGGCACCCGCCACCTGAACAACACGCTGCGCGCGTGGCGGTCGCTGCCGATGCGGCTGCACCTCAGTCCGCCGCGGCGGTGAGCGACACCGGGGTGGGCCGGGTCGCGGACAGCGCCGTCCACGCGCTGGTCACCCCGACCACCGCGAACGCGCCCAGCACCAGGACGGCGACCAGCGGCCACGGCACCACCAGGACGGACTGCCCGGTGATGCGGCCGGCCGCCGACGAGATGCCGATCAGCGTCGCCGACGCGGCCAGGCCGCCCAGCACCAGGCCGATGCCGGTGACCGCGCCGGACTCGAGCACCGCGGCCCGCACCACCTGAGCGCGGGTCAGGCCGGTCACCCGCGCCACGGCGAACTCGCGGCGGCGGTCGGCGGCGGCGATCACCACGGCGTTGATCACCGCGATCAGCGCGTACAGCCCGGCCAGGCCCATGATCACGGTCATGATGCCGGTGCTGACGTCCTGCTGCTCCGAGCTGGCGGCGGCGATCCAGTCGTCCACTGTGGTCAGTTCGCCGCGGCCGGCCAGTGCGCTCGCGTCGGCGCCGGGTTCCAGTCGCACGATGGACTCGGTGGGTGCGCCTGCCAGCAGCGCGGCGGGCACGATCTCGCGCGGCACCAGGAACTCGGCGCCGCCGCCGAGGGATTCCGGCAGCTCGGCCACGACCCGCAGGTCCAGTTCGGACTCGCCGATCCGGGCGGTGACGGTGCTGCCGACCGGGGCGAAGCCGTCGGCGACGGCGATGGCGGGTCCGGTCAGGTCGGCGAGCGAGCCGCTCGCCGGGCCGCGGGTGTGGGTCGCGGCGTAGGCGGCGGGGTCGACCACGGTCGCGACGCCCTGTTCGGTGTCGGTGTCGTCGTCGGAGTAGGTGACGACCGAGACCGGCACCCGGGCCTGCGGGGACACCACGGCCACCCCGGGAACGTCCAGATCGGACGGTCCGGTGGTGGTGACGACGAGGTCGCCGCGGATGTCGGCGCGCTGCTCGATCTCGGCGCCCTTCCCGATGGTGGCGAGCGTGCCCGCCTGGGCAACCAGCAGCGCGACCAGCACGATCAGCGGGGCGGCGGTGGAGGCGCTGCGGCGGACCCCGTCGCGCAGGTTCGCCTCGGCGAGCCGTCCCAGCGGGCCGCGCAGCACCAGCCCGGCCACGCGTCCGGCCAGGGGCACGACCAGCGGGCTGAACGCGGTCAGCGCGACCGCAGCGGCGATGGCGGTGTTGATCGACAGCGCGATGGCGCCGTCGGGTGGGGCGAAGGCGGACACGATGGCCATGGCGACCGCCCCGGCCAGGAACAGCACCCCGAAGAACCAGCGGGCGCCGGTCATCACGCGGGCCGCGGCGCCGGTTTCGCGCAGGGCTTCCAGCGGGCGGACCTTCGCGGCCCGGCGGGAGGCGGCGAGCACCCCGGCGACCGAGACGCCGAGCCCGATGCCCGCGGAGACACCGAGGATCCAGTCCTGCCAGCGCGGGGTGAACGTGGGCGGGACGAACCCGAGATCGCGCAGCAGCCAGGTCTGGATCCGCATCACCAGCAGGCCGAGCGGCGCGCCGACGGCGGTGCCGAGCACCCCGAGCAGCAGGGCCTCGGACAGCAGCAGGCGGCGGACCTGGCCGCGGCCGCCGCCGACGAGCCGCAGCAGCGCCAGGTCGCGGCGGCGCTGGGCGACGGTGAAGGCGAAGGTCGAGCTGACGATGAACACCGCGAGGAACGCCGAGATGCCCAGGGTCAGCGCGAGCAGGGTGATCGCTTCGACGACCTCGCCGCCGGCGGTCGCCGCGGAAACCAGGATCAGCAGGGACGACTGGACGAGCGCGACCCCGAGGCACACGGTGAGGATCGCGCCGAGGAACAGCGTCCAGCGGTCGGTGAAGGTGTTCCAGGACAGGCGCAGCATCGTCAGGCCTCCAGGCGGGCGAGGCGGTCGGCGACCTCGCGGGCGGTCGGGGCGGCGGCGTGGCCGACGATGCGGCCGTCGCGCAGGAACACCACGGAGTCGGCGGCGGCCGCGGCGGCCGGGTCGTGGGTGACCATGACGATGCTCTGGCCCGCGGTGACGAGTTCGCGCAGCAGGCCGAGGACCTTGCGGGCCGCGGCCGAGTCGAGGGCGCCGGTGGGTTCGTCGGCGAACAGGACGCGGGGCCGGGTGACCATGGCCCGGGCGATCGCGACGCGCTGCTGCTGGCCGCCGGACAGCTCACGCGGCCGGTGCCGGCGGCGGTCGTCGAGCCCGACGGCGGCGAGCACCGCGCGGACGTCCTTCGTGGACGGTCGTGCCCCGGCGAGCTTGAGCGGGAGCGCGACGTTCTGCTCGGCGGTGAGGGAGCCGATGAGGTTGAAGCTCTGGAAGACGAAGCCGATCTCGCGGCGGCGCAGCGCGGTGAGGTCGGCGTCCCCGGCGGTGGTGATGTCCTGGCCGCCGAGCAGGACCTGCCCGCTGGTGACGCGTTCCAGGCCGGCGGCGCAGTGCAGCAAGGTGGACTTGCCGGAGCCGGAGGGCCCCATCACGGCGGTCCAGGACCCGGCCGGGAAGGCGACGCTCACGCCGTCCAGGGCGCGAACCTGCTGCGGCCCCGCGGCGTAGGTGCGGGTGACGGCGCGGAGTTCGACGGCGGGCAGCCCGTGCTGGTGATCCGCGGCGGTCAGCACGGATTCCCGAGGTGTTGTCATGGATCAAATCCCATCGCGGAACGCCTCGGCGGTCAGCGGTGCCGACCACCGGATCCGCGGTGGGGCTGGCCCTACCCCCGGCCGTCAGGCGGATCGCGGGCGCACCACCAGCACGGGACAGCCGGCGTGGTGGATCAGCGCCTGGCTCGTCGACCCCAGCACCAGCCCGCGGAACCCGCCGCGGCCGCGGCTGCCGACCACCACCAGCTGCGCGTTCCGGCTGCGGGCCAGCAACTCGTCCCGTGGGCGGTCCCGCACCACGACCCGCTCCACCCGCACGTCCGGGTACCGCTCGTGCCAGCCGGCCAGCCGCTCGGCCAGCAGGCGCTGTTGCTCGCTCTCCACCTCGGCCCAGTCGAGGTCCGGGGCGGGCAGCGGGACGCCGTAGTCGGCGTCGCTCCAGGCGTGGACCGCCACCAGCGGCACCTCCCGCCACGCGGCCTCGTCGAACGCGACCGCCAGCGCCTGCTCGCTGGTCGGGCTGCCGTCGACGCCCGCGACCACCGGGCCGCTGGCGTCCGGGCGCCGGCGCACCACCGCGACCGGGCACGACGCGTGCGCGCTCACCGACACGGCCGTCGACCCGGCGAGCATCCCGGTGAACCCGCCCCGCCCGGACGAGCCGAGCACGATCATCCGGGCCGCGCGCGAGCACTCCAGCAGCAGCGACACCGCCGGTTCCAGCGGCATCTCGGTGGACACCGGCACCTCGCCCGCCACCGCCGCCGCCTCGGCGAGCAGCTGCTGCCCGGCGCGCTGCAGCTCGTCGAAGAAGCTCTGCGGCACCGGCAGGCCGCCGTCGAACCGGCCGCCGGTGACGTCGGCCGCGTAGACCAGCCGCAGCGGCAGCTTGCGCAGTGCCGCCTCGCCCGCCGCCCACCGGACGGCGTCCAGCGCCGCCGGCGAACCGTCCACTCCGACCACGATCTCCTCCGCCATGCCTGCCACGCTACTCACGCTTGACCTCCAGCGCGGTGGAGGTTGCAGCCTGGGTCCATGCGAGTGATCGAGGTGGAGCGGTTCGGCGGTCCCGAGGTGCTGCGGGTGAAGACGGTGCCCGACCCGCACCCGGGGCCAGGGCAGGTCGTGATCGAGGTGAAGGTGGCGGGCGTGTTGTCGATCGACACGGTGATCCGCCGGGGTGAGGCCGGGCACCTGTTCCCGGTGACACCGCCGTACGTGCCCGGGGTGGGGGCGGCCGGTCAGGTCACCGAGATCGGCGAGGGGGTCGACCCGTCGTGGTGCGGGGAGTGGGTGCTGGCCGACGTCGACGGCGGCGGGTACGCCGAACAGGTGGTGGCGACGCCGGATCAGCTGATCCGCATCCCCGCCGGGGTGGGGCTGCGGGAGGCGATGGCGCTGCTGCACG
Source organism: Amycolatopsis thermalba (assembly GCF_023376025.1). Taxonomy (NCBI): domain Bacteria; kingdom Bacillati; phylum Actinomycetota; class Actinomycetes; order Pseudonocardiales; family Pseudonocardiaceae; genus Amycolatopsis; species Amycolatopsis thermalba. The sequence continues at coordinate 3,428,674 of NZ_CP091196.1, read as the reverse complement.
ACGGGTCGACGGCGCTGGCGGTGTTCGAACGGGTGGCCGTCCAGCGCGGTGAGCGGGTGCTGGTGCAGCCGGCCGGGGGTGGGCTGGGCAGCCTGCTGGTGCAGCTCGCGCACGCGGCGGGCGCATGGGTGATCGGCGCGGCGCGGGGCGCGGAGAAGCTGGAGACGGTGCGGGCGCTGGGCGCGGACGCGGTGGTGGACTACAGCGAGCCGGGGTGGGCTTCGCGGGTCGGTCCGGTGGACGTGGCGTTCGACGGCGTGGGCGGCGACCTGGGCCGGGCGGCCGCGGAGCTGGTCGTGCCCGGTGGCCGGTACTCCAGCTACGGGTGGGCCGGGGGCGCGCCCGTCGCGGTGGACGAGGTGAAGCCGGACGTGACGGCCTACGGGCTGGAGCAGCTGCACGACTACGCCCCCGGCCGCCACGACCGGGCGGAACGGATGCTGCGCCTGGCCGCCCGGGGCGCCGTGCGGACGGTCATCGGGCAGACCTTCCCGCTCACCCACGCCGCCGACGCGCACCGGGCGCTGGAAGACCGCGCCGCGAAGGGGAAGACGCTGCTGCTGATCTAGCCACGGCGGTGACGCCTGCACCGGCCGGGCTCACTCGTCGCGGTGGAACTCCGCTCGCACGCCCAGCAGCCGCACCGGGCGGGTCCACTCGAAACGGTCCAACAGGGACAGTGCGGCGCGCTCGATCTCGGCGTGGTCGCTCGTCGGCGCGGGCAGGGTGACGCTGCGGGTGTAGGTGAGGAACGGCTTGAACCGCACCTTGACCCCGATCCGCACCGCCGGGCGGCCCTCGGCCAGGACGTCCTCGGCGACCCGCGCCGCCAGCACCGACACCTGCGCCTCCACCGACGCGCGGTCCTCCAGATCCGTCTGGAAGGTCGTCTCCCGGCTGCGTGAGCGCGCCAGGTACGGCGTCGCCGTCACCTCGGTGTCGCCGGCGCCCTGGGCGAGCAGCCGGTACCACGGCCCCATCGTCGGCCCGAAGCGCGCCGCCAGCTCGTCCGGGTCGGCGGTGCCCAGGTGCCGCACGGTGGTCAGCCCCGCCGCCGCGAGCTTCTTCGCCGTCTTGCGCCCGATCCCCCACAGCGCGTCGGTCGGCCGGTCGGCCATCACCTCGACCCAGTTCGCGCGCGTCAGCCGGTAGATCCCGCCCGGCTTGGCGAACCCGGTCGCGATCTTGGCCCGCACCTTGTTGTCGCCGATCCCGACGGCGCAGGACATCCCGGTCCGCTCGGCCACCCGCTGCTTGACCTCCGCCGCCAGCGCCTCCGGATCGCCGGTCCGGGCCCCCAGGAACGCCTCGTCCCACCCGATCACCTCGACGACCACCGGGAAGGTCCGCAGCGTCGCCATCACGCGCTCCGAGACCTCTTCGTAGGCCTCCTTGTCGACCGGCAGGAACACCGCGTCCGGGCACCGCCGGGCCGCCAGCCGCAGCGGCATGCCCGACTGGATGCCGAACTCGCGGGCCTCGTACGAGGCGGTGGCCACCACGGCCCGCTCGGCCGGGTCGCCGGATCCGCCGACCACCACCGGCTTGCCGCGCAGCTCGGGGTGCCGGGCGACCTCGACCGCCGCGATGAACTGGTCCAGGTCCACGTGCAGGACCCAGTTGTCCGGGCACACGCGGTCCAGGCTAGCCGGACAGCTCGATCTCCAGCGACAGCAACCGCGAGCTCAGCCCCTTGCCGTGGGTGTCCAGCGCGAGCGACGTGGTGACCCCGCCGCCGAGCGCCTGCCGGCACCGGAACTGCAGCGCGCACAGCTTCGGCAGCGCGTACCGGACGACCTCGCCGCGCACCTGGCCGGCCAGGTGCTCCCGGACCCGCTCCGCGGTCACCTCGCGCGCCAGGTCCGCGAAGTGCCGGTCGTCGTAGGGGAACAGCGACAGGATCGACGTGTCGCCCTTGTCGCCCGCCCGGCAGTGCGCGATCTCGTGCAGCATCACCCGCACGGCGGACCTCCGAACACGGTCACCGCGGGCTCCACCCGGTCCCGGTCGATCAACGTGGACACGATCCCGATCACCTCCGTCACCGCCGTCCGGACGCCCCCGCCGCCGGCCGGCCCGTTCGTGTAGAGCGCCTCCACCTCGTGGCAGACGACCTCGGCCCCGGCCCGGTCCGCGGCCGACGCGGCGACCCGCAACCGGCACTCCGGCGACCCCTCCGCGCCGAGCACGTCGGCCCGGACCCGCACCGGCGCGCCCGCGAGCCGCCGCGCGACCACCTCCCCGGCCAGCTCGGCGCGGGCCCGGGCGCCCGGACCCTGGTAGGAGATCCCGGCCTCGGCCCGCCACCCGGCGCGGTAGCCGACGCTGACCTTCAACCGCTCGGGCCGCGCCCGGCCGGCCGCGCCGCGCACCGCCACCCGGTCCGGCCCGGTCTCGGTGACCGTCACCTCGCGCAGGTCGAGCGTGACGTCCGGGGTCAGGTAGGCGGTGGGGTCGGTGACCTCGTAGAGCAGCTGTTCCCGCACCGTCGCCCGCGACACCAGGCCGCCGGTGCCTGCCGGCTTGGACACCTCGACACCGCCGTCGGCACGCACGTCGGCGAACGGGAAACCCAGCTCGGCCAGGCCGGGCACGTCCTTGCGGCCGGGGTCGGCGAAGTAGCCGCCGGTGAGCTGGCCGGCGCACTCCAGCAGGTGCCCGGCCACGGTCCCGGCCGCCATCGCCGCCGGATCGCGCAGGTCCCAGCCGAGCCGCTGGGCCAGGGGCGCGGTGAACAGCGACGGATCGGCGACCCGGCCGGTGAGCACCACCTGGGCGCCGGTGTCCAGCGCGGGCAGGATCTGCTCGGCGCCGAGGTAGGCGTTGGCGGAGACGAGCTCACCGTGCGCGGCGAGCGGACGGCCGGTCTCCAGGGCGGGGGCGGCCGGGTCGATCCGGTCGAGCACGTCGTCCCCGGTCAGCACCGCGACACCCAGCCCGAGCCCGAGGCGGTCGGCCAGATCCGCGGTCACCCGGCCGGCGGCGAGGGGGTTCGCCGCGCCCATGTTGGTGATCACCCGCACGCCGCGGGCGGCGGTGATCGGCAGCAGCCGTTCGAACCGGGCCACCAGCCGCGGATCGTAACCGGCTGACGGGTCGGCCAGCCGGCGCTGCTGGCCGAGCGCGATCGTCCGTTCCGCCAGGCACTCCAGCACGAGGTCGGCCAGGTCCCCGTCGCGGGCGAGCGCCTCCGCGGGCTCGAACCGGTCCCCGGCGAACCCCGCTCCCCCACCGATCCGCACGCAGTTCATGCACTCCCCTGGATCGCGCCCGTGACAAGGGCGACGGCGGTCATGACGACAGTCGTGCCGAACGCCCACTTGAAGACGAACCGCTGGTGCTCGCCCAGATCCACGCCCGCCAAGCCGAGCAGGATGAACGTGGACGCGGTCAGCGGGCTGAGCGGGAACCCGGTGGTCATCTGCCCGAGCAGCGCGGCGCGGGCGATCTCCGCCGGATCACCGCCGAGCGCCGCGCTCGTCTCGGCGAGCACCGGCATCACCCCGAAGTAGTAGGCGTCCGGGGTGAACACCAGGCTCAGCGGCATCCCGGTCAGCGCGGTGAGCACGGGCAGCGCGCCACCGGCCCAGTCCGGCACGACGCCCACCAGCGCACGCGCCATCGCCTCGATCATCCCGGTGCCGGACAGGACGCCGGTGAACACCCCGGCGGCGAAGATCATCGTGGTCACCAGCACCACGTTGTGCCCGTGCCGCTCGAACAGCTCCTGCTGCCGGCTCCACTTCGGACGGTTGACCAGCAGGGCGAGCACGAACGCGCCGACGAACAGCACCTCCAGCTTCGCCACCTGGGCCAGCAGGGCGGCGACCAGGGCGAGGGTCAGCACGACGTTGGCCCAGTACCGCACGCGATCGGCGCGGGTGCGCTCCACCGAAGCGGCCGGGATCTCACCGTCGAGGTCGAGCACGCCGATCCGCCTGCGCTCGGCGCGGCCGATCAGCCACGCGGCGAGGAGCACCCAGGCGATCCCGGCCAGCATCGCGGGCAGCAGCGGCAGGAAGATCCGCCCGCTGTCGGCGTTCAGCGCCGCCATCGCCCGCGCGGTCGGGCCGCCCCACGGGACCAGGTTCATCACGCCGGCGCCGAGGGCGACGACCCCGGCGAGCACCAGCCGCCGCATCCCGAGCCGCTGGTACAGCGGGAGCAGCGCGGACACGGTGATCAGGAACGTCGAGGCGCCGTCGCCGTCGAGGGCGACCAGCACGGTGAGCGCGGCGGTGCCGACCGTGATCTTCAGCGGATCGCCCTTCGCCCACCGCAGGATCCGCCGCACGGCCGGGTCGAACAGGCCGGCGTCGATCATCAGGCAGAAGTACAGGACCGCGAAGGTGATCATGATCGCGACCGGGGCGACGGTGGTGAGCCCCTTGCCGATCAGCTCGCCCAGACGCGGGGCCGCGCCCACGGCGAGCGCGGCCACCACCGGAACCACGGTGAGCGCCAGCAGGACCGAGACGCGGCGCGAGAGCACCCCGGCGAGGAACATGCCGATCGTCAGAAAGCCCGCCAGGGCAAGCATCTCGGAGACCTCCAGTGCGCTGTCGACGATGACGCCTGCCGACTCTGCGGCATCACAGCTATCGAGGTCAAACAAGAGTTCCGCATAGACTCATGCGTCATGCGCATGGATCTGACGGTGCAGCAGCTCCGGGCCGTGGTCGAGGTGGCCGACGCCGGCGGGTTCACCACGGCCGCCCAGCGGCTGCACCTGGCCCAGGTCGTCGCTGAGCCGCACGGTCGCCGAGGTCGAACGCAAGGTGGGCGTGCCGCTGTTCGAGCGCACCACCCGGCGGCTGGTGCCCACCGCCGAGGGCGTGGAGTTCACCCGGATCGCCCGGGAGGTCCTGGCCTCGTTCGACGCCGGGCTGCGGCACTTCACCGGATTCCTCGCCGGCACGCGCGGGCACGTCCGGGTGGCGACCCTGCCGTCGCTGGCCGCGATCCTGCTGCCGCCGGTGATCGCCCGCTACCGGCGGGAGCTGCCGGACGTCGAACTGTCCATCGAGGACTGCCTGTCCGACGAGGTGCTCACCCGGGTCCGCTCCGGCGCGGTGGACCTCGCGGTCACGGTCGCCGGCGAGCCGCCCGGCGACCTGGAGGTGCGGCCGCTGGCGGCCGACGAGTGCTGCTGCGTCTTCCCGCCCGGCCACCCCTTCGCGGACGCGGAAACGCTGACCTGGCAGGACATCTCCGGTGAGCCGTTCATCGCGTTCTCCCCCGGCAGCAGCATCCGGCCGCTGGTGGACCACGCGCTCGCCGGGGCCGGGGTCGTGCCCGGCCGCACCATCGAGGCACGCAACATCGCCGCCGTCGCCGGGCTCGCCGCGGCCGGGCTGGGCGTGTCCGCGATCCCCGGCCTGGTGCTGCCGCTGGTCGCCTTCGCCGGGCTGCGCCACCGGCCGCTGGACGGGCCGCGCGCCGAGCGCACGATCGCCCTGGTGCGCGACCCGTCCCGGCCGCGGCCGCCGGCCGTCGCCGCGTTCACCGAAGCCCTGCTGCGGGCCCGGGACCGCGGCGACGGCCTGCCGGATCACGCGCGCTGGCTCACCCGCCGTGGCAGTGGCCCTGCGCCGAGGGCGGCACGTCCAGCGTCGGGTTCCGGTCGAAGAAACCGACCGGCTTCAGCTTGAACCCGGTGTAGTCCACGGGCATCACCGGCCAGTCCTCCGGGCGCGGGAAGTGCGTCAGCCCGAAGGTGTGCCACAGCACGATGTCCTCGCCGTCGATGTCCCGGTCGGCCGCCGTCCACGCGGGCAGCCCGGCGCCGCCGGGGTTCTGGTTCACCAGGTCCCCGGCCGGATAACGCTCGGCGGCGTCGTAGCGGGTCACCCACAGGTGCTTCGTCGCGAACGTCGCCCGCGCGTGCACCGACGACGACTCGTCCGCCAGCAGCGTCGGCTGCCCCTCCGGGTACAGCACGTACGCCGGGTTGCGGCCGAAGCGGTTCCGCCGCTCCGGGTTGACGATGTGCCACACCCGGCCACGGGTGTTGTCGGCGGCACGCGCCGCCTCCGACTCCCGGGTCAGCCGCGTGCGGGCCTCGCGGAAGGCGTTGCCGTACGGGTTGGCCTCGCTCACCGGCACCCGCACCGCGTCGACCTCGTCCACCGCGTTGCGGTCACCGTCGACGCTGACGTCCAGCCGCGCGCAGAACAGGTGCTGGTGGTAGGGCGCGCCCAGGCCGGGCGCCATCTCGGTCGCGTACTCGTGCCCCTCCGCCGGGTAGGCCGAGGTGAACGTGATGCCGGTGGCCTTCGCCTCCAGCTCGATCGTGCCGTCGAGGTAGAAGTACCAGTAGAAGCCGTAGTCGTAGTTGCCGATCGTGGTGAAGAACGACACCACCAGCCGCCGCTGCCGCCGCGTCTCGTGCGAGCCGGCGAACATGTCGCTGTGCTTCCACAGCACGCCGAAGTCCTCTTCGTGCATGCAGATCGCGTTGCGGATGGTGCGCGGCTCGCCGAGGTCGTCGGCCACCACGGCGTCGAAGTAGCGGATCTCGCCCAGGCAGTCGCAGCCCAGCTCCAGCGAGTTGGTGTAGCGGGCGAACATGTACTCGCCGCAGTCGAAGTAGTTCTGCCAGAACCGCACCGGCGACGGGTCGGCGTAGGGCACCACCATCTCGGCCACCGACGCCCGGTACAGCACCGGCCGCTCGTGGAACGCGATCTGGTGCAGGGTCAGGCCTTCCCGCTCGTTGAAGCCCAGCCGCAGGTCCCAGTTCTCCCACCGCACCCGGCTGCCCTCGACCGTGAAGCTCGGGCCCTCGGGCTGGGTGATCTCGATCGGCTTGAGCGTGGTGCGGTGCGGCCCGGTCTGCGCCGGGTCGTCGAAGTTGCCCGGCTCGGCCGGCACCGGCAGGTCCCGGTGGTCGATCACCCGCGTCACCGCGCGGGCGGTCAGGTCGACGTAGGCGACCAGCCCGTCCACCGGGTGCGCCCACGGGTGGTCCTTGGCGTGCAGCTGCTGGAAGCCCAGCGCCCGCACCACGCGCCGCCCGGTCTCCTCCGGGTGGTCGTAGGCGCCCGCGGACAGCGGCACCGCGCGCACCGTGGCGGGGTCGAGGCCGCGCCTGCGCAGCGCCTCGGTCCACCGCGGTTCGGCGTTCAGGATGTCCTCGATCAGCTCGAACTCGGTGTCGATGATCGGCGGCTGGCCGTCGGTGACCGGGTCGATCTCCCGCAGCTCGTCCACAGTGGACCGGGTGACCGACACGACCACGTCCGTCGACGTGCCGTCGGCCAGGTCGAGCAGGATCGCCCGGAACCGGCGGTCCACGTCGTCGCCCGGCTGGTGGGCGCGCACCGCCGCCTTGTCCGGCTCCTCCAGCGCGAGGAAGGCGAACCGGGCGGATTCGCCCAGCAGCCCGGCGGCGGCGAGGATCTCGCGGACGGCGCGCACCTCCCCGGCGGTCATCGGGTCCAGCGGGTGCGCGGTGGTGATGCGTTCTTCGGCGAGTGTCATCGGCGATCCTTTCAGGCGAGGGCGGGTTCGGTGGCGGGCGAGCGCAGGACGGCCGAGAGCACGGCGCCGAGGGCGAACGCTCCGGCGAGCACGGCGAAGATGACGGCGGCCAGGCCGGACGAGCCGCCGATGAGCGTCGGGAAGTTGAGCACGGTCAGCACCAGGCACGTGCCCAGCCCGGCCAGGCCGAGCACCGGCGCGGCGAACGTGTGCCAGGCGCGCCGGTCCACCCGCGTGCGGCGGAAGAACACCACCACAGCCAAGCACGTCAGCGTCATCAGCACGAGCACGCCGAGGGTCGCGGTGCCGGCCATCCACGAGAACACCTGGGTCACCGGGTCCATCCCGGCCAGGGCGAACACCGCGATCAGCGCGACCGCGCTCGCCGACTGCGCCAGCGACGCGACGTGCGGCGAACCGTGGCGGGCGTGGCTGCGGCCGCACGCGGCGGGCAGCGCCCCGGAGTTGCCGAGCGAGAACGCGTACCGGGCGAGGACGTTGTGGAACGACAGCAGCGCGGCGAACAGGCTCGTGACCAGCAGGACCTGCACCACGTCGGCGCCGGCGGTGCCCAGGTAGCGGCCGACCGTGGTGATCAGCATGCCGCCCGGGTCGGCACCGGCCTGCTCGACCGCGCCCGCATCCCCCCACGCGGACACGACCGCCCAGCTGGACAGCGTGTAGAACCCGGCGATGAGCAGCAGCGACAGGTAGGTGGCGCGCGGGATCGTGCGGGCCGGGTCGCGGGCCTCGTCCCGGAAGACCGCGGTGGCCTCGAACCCGATGAAGCTCGCGATGGCGAACATGATCGCGATGCCCACCGAGCCGGAACCGATCTGCGCGGGCTGCAGGAACGCCGTGGACAGCCCGCCGTCCCCGCCGCGCACGGTGACGACCGCGTCGAAGACCAGCACGATCCCGGCCTCGCACAGCAGCAGCACGCCGAGCACCTTGCTGCTCAGGTCGATGTGCCGGTAGCCGAGCACGCCGACCACCGCGAGCGCGGCCAGCGACCACACCCACCACGGCAGCGCGGGACCGCCGTAGTGCTGGACCAGGCCGTCCAGGGCAGCGCCGAGGTAGCCGTAGACGGCCAGCTGCACCGCGGTGTAGGTGACCAGGGCGAGGAACGCCGCGCCGAGGCCGGGCGCGCGGCCCAGGCCCTCGCGGATGTAGGCGTAGAACGCCCCGGCGTTGGGCACGTGACGGCTCATCGCGCAGAACCCCACCGCGAACAGCAGCAGGACCACGCAGCACAGCACGAAGGTGGCGGGGAAGGCGGCGCCGTTGCCGAGCGCGACGCCCAGCGGCACGCTGCCGGCGACGACGGTGAGCGGCGCGGCGGCCGCGACGACCATGAAGACGATGGAGCCGGCGCCCAGTGAACCGGTCAGCGACCGTGGCGTATCCATGAGACCTCCGGGGGCTCATCGGGGATTTCCGGTGACGGCTGCACAGCGTTGAGCAGCAACGTTGCGCCGCCGTCAGCCCCGGGTCAAACCCCGGTCTCCGGCACCGGGAACTCCCGCGGCGGCGTTCTCCCAACGCGGGAACGGGCCGGGGAAAATTCTCATTCGGCGTCACGAGGCGTGTGCCGCGGCGTGACCCCGGAGTTACAGTGCCAGGCTACCGTCCACAGAGGAGGAAGAGCCGGATGTCCCTGCCACCCCGGGTGCTGCCGCCGCTGCGGCGTGAGTCCCCGATGTCCGGGCTCGACCGCCGTAACCTCGGCCCGCTCCAGGTGTTCGCGCAGTCGATCTCGGCGGCGGCGCCGTCGGCGGCGATGGCGGCCGCGCCCGCGGTCGCCGCGGCCGGAGCCGGCACCGGGGTGCTGTGGTCGTTCGTCGTGGCGACCGTGCTCGCGCTGCTCATCGGCCTGGGCATCGCCCAGTTCACGCGCCGCATGGCCGCGGCCGGGTCGCTGTACAGCCTGACCGCGAAGGGGCTCGGCCCGGTCGCGGCCTTCGCGTGCGGCTGCGCGCTGCTGGTCGGCTACGGCCTGCTGACCATGGCCGCGCTCACCGGGTCCGGCGTCTACCTGCAGGACCTGCTGCGGCGGGCCGGGGCGGACCCGGGCTGGGGCCTGGTGGCGGTGCTGGTACTCGTGCTGGGCGCGCTGGCCACGGCGTGCGTGCTGCGGGGCGTGCGGTTGTCGGCCACGGTCGTGCTCGTCACCGAGGCGGTGTCGATCTCGCTGATGCTGGTGGTGTTCGGGCTGCTGCTGGCCCGCGTCGGGCCGGAGCTGGCGCCCGCCGCGCCGGACCGCGGCGTCGGCGGGATCGCGGCCGGGGTGCTGCCCGCGCTGGGCGCGTTCATCGGCTTCGAGGCGGCCGCGTCGTTCGGGGTGGAGGCCCGGCGGCCGTTCCGCACGGTGCCGCGCGCGGTGCAGGGCACGGCGGCGCTGTGCGGGGTGCTGTACCTGGTGGCGGCGTACACCCAGGTCGTCGGGCTGGGGGCGCTGCCGGGCGGGCTGGCGGGGCAGGCCGAGCCGGTGAGCACGCTGGCCGCGCGGCAGCAGCTGCCGTGGCTGTCCTACCTGCTGGACCTGGGCATCGCGGCGTCGTTCCTGGCGTGCACGCTGGCGACCGGCAGCGCGCTGGTGCGGGTGCTGCTGTCGATGGGGCGCGAAGGTGTGGCCCCGGCGGCGCTGGGCCGGACGCACCCGCGGTACCGGACGCCGCACGTGGCGATCCTGGCGGTGCTCCCGCCGGTCGCGGTGGTGCCGGTGGTGCTGATGGCGGCCGGGATGAGCACCACGTCGGTGTTCGTCACGCTGCTCAACGTCGCGGTGTTCGGGTACCTGGTGGCGTACTTGCTGGTGTGCGTGGCGGCGCCGGTGTTCCTGTACCGGATCGGCGAGCTGACGCGCGGGGTGCTGGTGGTCAGCGCGATCACCGCGCCCGCCCTGCTGGCGGCGCTGGTGGTGTTCACGGCGGACAACCTGGGCGGGCCGTACCCGGCGGTGTTCGGGCTGTTCGCGCTCGGCGGCCTGGCGTGGTTCGCCTGGTTGCGGCGACGGCGGCCGCGGCAGCTGGCGCGGATCGGCATCTACGACGAGACCTCCGAGGCCGATCTGCTGGGCGGTGCGCGGTGAGCCCGGAGACGCCGCTGTCGGGCCGCCAGCCGAAGGCGGTCCGCAGCGCGCTGGCCGTGCTGGAGGAGGTCGTGGCGTCCGGGCCGGGCGTGACGGCGAAGGAGATCTCGGCCGCGCTGAAACTGCCGCCGGCAACGACCTATCGGCTGCTGAACCTGCTGGTCGGCGAGGAGTACCTGGTGCGGTTGCCGGACCTGCGGGGGTTCGCGCTGGGCCGCCGCGCCGGACGGCTGGCGATGCCGGTGACGGTGCGCCCGCCCGCGGCGGCGCGGGCGATCGTGGAGCACCTGCGGCAGCGGGTGCGGTGGGGCGTGCACCTGGCGTCCTACCGGACGGGGCGGCTGACGCTGGCCGACCCGGACCCCGACCACCCGCCGTCGGACGGGGCGCTGCTCGCGCGGTACCCGCACGTGTCCGCGCTGGGCAAGCTGCTGCTGGCCGAGCAGGCCGACTGGCGGGCGGTGGTGCGGGAGCTGCGGTCGTTCACCGAGCGCACGATCGTCGACGCCGACCGGCTGGACGCCGAGCTGGCGGAGGTGGCGCGCAGCGGGATGGCGCGGCAGTGCGGTGAGCTGCTGGAGCGCAAGGGGTGCCTGGCGGTGGCGATCCGGGACGTGGTGACCGGCGAGCTGGTCGCCGGGCTGGCGGTGAGCGGCCCGGCGGAGCGGGTCGCCGAGCCGAACGCCGAGCTGGTGGCGCTGGTGCGCGACCACGCCGGGCAGCTGGCGCCGCTTCTGGCGTGAGCGATGTCGAGAACGCGGGGCCGGGTCCGTCCCTGGCGTGACACACCCCGAACCGGAGGAGACGGACATGGATGTCACCGCTGAACTGGCCAAGCCGATCGCGCGGGAGCTGCTGCGTTCGGACATCCCGGCGAGGCTGGCCTACGACGGGCTGGACGGTGTGCCGCGGGTGATCCCGATCGGCTTCTGGTGGGACGGTGAGCACCTGGTGATGGCGACCCTGCCGGCGTCGGCGAAGGTGGCGGCCCTGCGACGCAACCCGCGCGTGGCGATCACCATCGACCGCATGGCCCCGTGGCCCCCGCGCGTGCTGCTGATCCGCGGCACGGCGCGCCTGGAGCTGGTCGGCGGGGTGCCGGAGGCCTACATCGAGGCGTCCCGGAAGGTGACGCCCGCCGAGGTGTTCGAGTCCTGGGAGCAGAGCGTGCGCGCGCTGTACGAGCAGATGGTGGTCATCACGGTCACCCCGGACTGGGCGAAGCTGCTGGACTTCGAGACGACCCTGCCCAAGGCGGTCGAGGACCTGATCCGGGCGCGGAGTGCCGGCCCCGCCTAGGCTCGAACCGTGCGGATCGTGTCGTTGTTGCCCGCCGCGACGGACCTCGTGGCCGAGCTGGGGCTGCTCGGGGACCTCGTCGGCCGGACGCACGAATGCGACTGGCCGCCGGGCATCGAGGACGTGCCCGTCGTGACCGGCAGCGGTCTGGACACCACGATGAGCAGCCGCGAGATCTCCCAGGCCGTCGGGGGCGCGCACGCCGGCTCCGCGCTCTACGCCCTCGACGCGGCGAAACTCGCCGAGCTGCGGCCCGACGTCGTGCTCACCCAGGACCTGTGCGACCTCTGCGCGGTCTCCTACCGCCACGTCTCCGGCACCCTGCGCCTGATGGACGCCGGCCCCCGGGTGCTCAGCCTGGAACCCCGCACCCTGCCCGAGGTCCTGGACTGCGTGCGCCAGGTCGGCGACGTCCTCGGCGTGCCGGAGGTCGCCCGCGCCAAGCACGAGGAACTCCGCGCCCGCCTGGCGACCCTCCAGGAGCGGACCCGGCGCCTGCCCCGGCCGCGCGTCGCCGCGATCGAGTGGCTCGATCCGCTCTGGCCGGCCGGTCACTGGGTGCCCGAGCAGATCACCGCCGCCGGCGGGGAGCCCCTGCTCGCGCGCCCCGGCGAACACACGAAAGCCATCAGCTGGGCCGAACTGACCGCCGCCCGGCCGGACGTCCTCCTGCTGCTCCCCTGCGGCCTGCCGCCGGACCGCACCGAAGCCGAACTCGGCCTGCTCACCGGCCGCCCCGGCTGGAGCGACCTGCCCGCCGTGCGCGGCGGCCGGGTGTGGATCCTCGACGGCCCGTCCTACTTCAACCGTCCCGGCCCGCGCGTCGTGCGCGGCGCCGAAATCCTCGCCCACGTGCTGCACGGCATCGGGACCGTCGAGCCGGATCAGGCGAGGCGCACCTCGATCTCCGGTGGCGTCCGCAACGTCTGATACACCACGCAGTACCGCTCGGTGAGCTTGCGCAGCGTCGCCAGCTCGTCGGCGGAGGCGTCGGTGTCCAGGTCGAAGGACAGCCGGATCGACCGGAACCCGACCGGCGCCGTCTTGTCGACCCCGAGCGTGCCGCGGAAGTCCAGGTCGCCCTCGGCGCGCACGGTCCCGCCGCGGATCTCCAGCCCCAGCGACGTCGCGACCGCCCGCAGTGTCACCCCGGAGCACGCCACCAGGGCCTCCAGCAGCATGTCGCCGGAGCAGGCGAGGCTGCCGTCCCCGCCGGTGGCCGGGTGCAGGCCCGCCTCGACCACCGCCCGGCCGGTCTCGACCTTGCACGAGATGCCCAGGCCGTCCAGTTCCGCGTTGGCGCGCAAGGTGATCAGCGCCCGTGACGGGTCCTCCCGGTAGCGCTCCTTGAGCGGCGCCTGCAGTTCCCTGAGTTCGGTCGCGTCCATGCCGCCAGTATGGCCGCGTGAACGGGGTCACGCCGGTGTCAAGGCCGGATCAAGACCGCGCCCGCGCGAGTCATGGCCGCGTCAGCCCCGGCCCCGCGCGAGCCGCCGCGGCGATCTCCTTCAGGGAAACCGAAGGAGGACGTCATGACACTCGCCGAGGTGCTGCCCAGCGTGGGCCTCGCCGGTGAACCGCCGCTGGACGAGGGCCTGTGGCCGCGCACCACCCGCCTCGCCGAGGGCGGTGACCTGACCTGCGGCGGGGTGAGCCTGTCCCGGCTCGCCGCGCGGTTCGGCACGCCGGTGCAGGTGCTCGACGAAACCGAGATCCGGCACCGCGCCGAGACGCTGCGCGCCGCGTTCCCGGGCGCCGAGATCGCCTTCGCCACCAAGGCACTGCCCGTGCGCGGGGTGCTCCGGCTGCTGGGCTTCAGCGCGGACGTCTGCTCGGCCGGGGAGATCGCGATGGCGCGCTCGGCGGGCGTGCCGGGCGACCGGATCCTGGTGCACGGCAACGTGAAGACCCCGGAGGACCTCAAGGCCGCGTTCACCGCGCGCGCCGGCCGGATCGTGGCCGACTCCGGCGACGAGATCGACCAGCTCGCCGCGCTCGCCCCCGCCGGGCAGCGGGTCCTCGTGCGGGTCACCCCGGGCGTCGACGCGCACACCCACCGCGCGCTGGCCACCGCCGTCGACGGCCAGAAGTTCGGGTTCTCCCTCGCCTCGGGCGCCGCGCTGGACGCCGTGGGGCACGTCCTCGCCCAGCCGGGCCTGCGGGCCGCCGGGCTGCACTGCCACCTCGGGTCGCAGGTCCGCGACACCGGCGCCTACGCCGAAGCCGTACGGCGCATGGTGCACCTGCTCGCCCAGGTCCGCGACCGGCACGGGGTGACGCTCGACCAGCTCGACCTCGGCGGCGGGTTCGCCGTGCCCTACCGGCCGGGCGAGGCGGCCTTCGACCTGACCGGCGCCGCCCGCCGCATCCTGGGCACGCTGCGCCTGGAGTGCGACCGCCACCGGCTCGGAGTCCTGGCCCTGGTGCTGGAACCCGGCCGCTGGCTCGTCGCGACGGCCGGAATCACGCTGTACCGGGTGGCCGCGGTGAAGGACGGCTTCGTCGCGGTGGACGGCGGCATGAGCGACAACCCGCGCCCCGCGCTGTACGGCGCGCGCTACACCGCCCGGCTCGTCGGACGGCACACCAGGGCGCCCCGCCGCCCGGTGACCATCGCCGGCCGGCACTGCGAGGCCGGGGACATCCTGGCCGAGGACGTCCCGCTGCCCGCCGACGTCCGCCCCGGCGACCTGCTGGCGGTGCCGGTGAGCGGCGCCTACCACCACGCGCTGGCGTCGAACTACAACCTGACCGGCCGCCCACCACTGGTCGCCGTCGCCGCCGGCGCGGCGCGGGTGCTGGTGCGCCGGGAGACCGAGGAGGACCTGCTGCGCCGCGACGTGGGCTGATCCGGGAAGCTCGGCACATGGTCTCGGTATTGCAGAACGTCGCGATCGACTGCGCGGACGCCTACGAGCTGGCCCGGTTCTGGAGCGGGGTGACCGGCCGTCCGCTCCACCCGGACGACCGGCCGGGCGATCCGGAGACGCAGGTGCTGCTCGCGGAGGGCCCGGTGCTGCACTTCAACCAGGTGCCCGAGCCCAAGACGATCAAGAACCGGATCCACCTGTGCCTGCGCCCGGAGACCTCGCGCGACGAGGAGGTGGCGCGGCTGCTGGGCCTCGGCGCCACGTTCGTCGCCGACCGCCGGAACCCGGACGGTTCCGGCTGGGCCGTCCTCGCCGACCCCGAGGGCAACGAGTTCTGCGTGCTGCGCAGCGAGTCCGATCGGGCCGCGGGGGAATCCTGACGCGCCGGGTCAGTTCCGCGCCGCCAGTGTCGTGTCGATGAACGCGCGCGTCGCGGCGGTGACCGGGCCGCTGCGGTGCACCAGCCACTGCGGCAGCCGCTCCGGCGGGTCGAACCGGTAGACGTCCGCGCCCGCCCGGACGGCCAGGTCCGACCAGCCGTCCGGCATCAGCCCCGCCCCGATGCCCTTCAGCACCATCGGCAGCACCACGCCCCGGTCCCCGGCCTCGGCCGCGATCGTCATGTCCCCCACGGTCGCGGCCAGCCGGTCGAACAGCGCCCGCACCGCCGTGGCCGGCTTGGTGACCACGAACCGCATGCCGCGCAGCATCTCCGGCGCCACCGCGGGCCCCGGCACGCCGAGCGCGCCGGGCGGCACGACCAGCAGGAACTCCTCGTCCCGCAGGTGGTGCGTCACCAGCCCCTGCCCGGACGGCCGCTCCGCGCTGCCGCACACCCCGACCTCGCACCGGCCCTGCAGCACCATCGCGACCACCTCGGCCGCCGACATCGCCGACGTCGTGCTGACCGTGACCCCCGGATGCCGCCGCGCCAGCTCGGCGATCACGCTGGTGACCGGTTCCAGCCCGGACGACGAGGTCGCGGCGACGTCCACCCGCCCGGCCGCGCCGTCCCCGATCGCGCCCGCCGCGGCCCGCAACGCGTCCAGGTCCCGCAGCACCAACCGGGCCCGGCCGGTCAGCGCCTCGCCCGCGGTGCTCAGCACGGCGTGGCGGCCGACCCGGTGGAACAACGTGACGCCCAGCTCGTGTTCGAGCTTGCCGATCGCGCGGGACAGCGACGGCTGCGCGACGTGCAACGCCTTCGCCGCCGCGGTGAACCCGCCGTGCTCGACGATCGCGACGAAGTACTCCAGCTGGCGGCGTTCCACCACGGCTCCCATCGATAGCGAACGGCTATGGGGATGGTGTCACACATGTCTTGGACGTTCACCCGTTCGAGGGTGTCTACTCGATCCGTGTTCACCACCCGTCCCACGCTGCAGGGCACTCACGGCATGGTGTCGTCGACCCACTGGCTCGCCTCCGCCACGGCGATGGCGGTGCTGGAGGACGACGGCAACGCCTTCGACGCGGCCGTGGCCGCCGGGTTCGTGCTGCACGTCGTCGAACCGCACCTCAACGGTCCCGGCGGCGAGGTGCCGATCATCCTCGCGCCCGCCGGCCAGGCGCCGCGCGTGCTGTGCGGGCAGGGCCCGGCCCCGGCGGGGGCGACGGTCGCGCACTACACCTCGCTCGGCCTGGACCTGGTGCCCGGCACCGGCCCGCTGGCCGCCGCCGTGCCCGGCGCGTTCGACGCCTGGATGCTGCTGCTGCGCGACCACGGCACCAAGACGCTGGCCGAGGTGCTGCGCTACGCCATCGGCTACGCCGAGCACGGGCACCCGGCGGTCGAGCGGATCGGCTCGACCATCGCCAGCGTGCGGGAGCTGTTCGAGACCGAGTGGACCAGCTCCGCGGAGATCTACCTGCGCGACGCGCGCCCGCCGAAGCCCGGTGAGATGCTGCGCAACCCGGCGCTGGCCGCGACCTGGCGCCGGGTGATCGCCGAGGCCGAAGCCGCCGGCGCGGGCCGGGAGACCCAGATCGAGGCCGCCCGCCGGATCTGGCGCGAGGGCTTCATCGCCGAGGCGATCGCCGAGGCCGCCGCCCGCCCCACCCTGGACACCTCCGGCGAACGCCACGCCGGCACCCTGACCGCCGACGACCTCGCCGCGTTCGAAGCCGGCTACGAGGACCCGGTCACCTACGACTGGCAGGGCTGGACGGTCGCCAAGTGCGGCCTGTGGAGCCAGGGGCCGTCGTTCCTGCAGCAGCTCGCCCTGCTGCCGGACGGTCTCGAGTACGGCACCCCGGACTACCTGCACACGCTGATCGAGGGCACCAAGCTCGCCATGGCCGACCGCGAGGCGTGGTACGGCGACAGCACCGGCGTCTCGCTGGACACCCTGCTGTCCGCGTCCTACAACGACTCCCGCCGCGCCCTGATCGGCGAGCGGGCGTCGGCCGAACTGCGGCCCGGCTCGCCCGACGGCCGTCAGCCGCGGCTGAGCAAGCAGGCCGAACTGGCGCTCAGCGGCGCGGTCCCGCCGCCGCCCGCCGCGGGCGCCGGTGAGCCGACCGTCGCCAAGGACGGCGCCACCCGCGGCGACACCTGCCACCTCGACGTGGCCGACCGGTGGGGCAACCTGATCGCGGCGACCCCGAGCGGCGGCTGGCTGCAGTCCAACCCGGTCATCCCGGCCCTCGGCTTCCCGCTGGGCACCCGGCTGCAGATGGCCTGGCTCGACGAGGGCCTGCCCAACTCCCTGGTACCCGGCCGCCGCCCGCGCACCACGCTGTCGCCGTCGATGGCGCTGCGCGACGGGGTGCCGGTGATGGCGTTCGGCACGCCCGGCGGGGACCAGCAGGACCAGTGGAGCGTGCATTTCTTCCTCGCCGTCGCGCTGCGCGGAACGGTACGCGGAAGCCTCGACCTGCAGGGCGCGATCGACGCCCCGAACTGGCACACCGACAGTTTCCCGAGTTCGTTCTACCCGCGCGCGATGAAACCGGGCAGCGTCACCGTCGAATCGCGCATCGGCGATTCCGCGATAACCGAACTGCGCCGCCGTGGGCACGATGTCGAGATCGCCGACCCGTGGTCGGAGGGACGGCTCTGCGCGGTCGCCCGCGACCCGGAAACCGGTGTGCTGTCAGCGGGTGCGAACCCGCGCGGCATGCAGGGCTACGCCGTCGGACGCTAGCCCGCGACATTTCCGAAAACGGAAATCAGCGGTCCGATCCATCCCCCCGGACCGCTGTTTTTCCTGCCCGCGCGGCGACCGTGATTCGTTACCGGAATTAACTCGCCGGAAATCGATGACAAACCGCGGGAAACTACCGTAGGCTGCGCACACATTCGAACGCGCTGGAGTTTGCCCATGCCCCACGAGAAGTCCCGGTGGCGCGTTTTCGCGTCACTCGCGGCGGTCACCGTGGCGCTCACCGCGTGCGTGCCGGTTCAGCACGTGGCGAGCACCGCCGAGCACACCGACGACTACGGCACGCCGGTCGGCGCCCAGGCCGTGCAGGCCGGGGGCGAGCTCGTGATGGGCCTGTCGTCCGAGCCGGACCGGCTCGACCCGACCACGTCCAGCTCGCTCTACACGCGGTACGTGATGAGTTCGATCTGCGAGAAGCTCTACGACCTGGATGCGTCCGGGCAGATCGTGCCGCAGCTGGCCACCGCGCTGCCGGCGCTGTCCGCGGACGGCCTCACGGTCACCATCCCGGTGCGCACCGGCATCACGTTCGCCGACGGCACCCCGTTCGACGCCGCCGCCGTCCGCACCAGCCTGCAACGCCACCTCACGCTCAAGGGCTCGCAGCGGGCCAGCGAGATGGGTCCCGTGCAGAGCGTCGAGGCGCCCGACGCGACCCACGTCGTGCTCACCTACAAACGCCCGTTCGCGCCGATCACCGCCGCGCTGGCCGACCGCGCCGGGATGATCCTGTCCCCCGCCGCGCTGGCGGCCGATGGCGCGAACTTCGGCGACCACCCGGTGTGCGTGGGGCCGTTCAAGTTCGTCAAGCGCGTGCCGCAGACCTCGATCGAGGTCGAGCGCGACCCGCTGTACTACGACGCGGCGCACGTCCACTTCGACCGCATCCTGTACCGGATCATGCCCGACGCCAACATCCGCGCCGCGAACCTGCGCTCCGGTGACATCCAGGTCGCCGACCTGATCTCGCCGCAGGACGTCGACGCGCTGGCCAAGGACCCGGACCTGAAGGTGCTGCAGTCCCCGTCGCTGGGCTACCAGGGCGTCACCATCAACACCGGCAACGTCGACGGCGCCGGCACCCCGGCCAAGCCGATCGACACCCCGATCGCGCGCGATCGGCGGGTGCGGGAGGCGTTCGCCGCGAGCATCGACCGGCAGACCCTGGTCGACACCGTCTTCAACAACTGGTTCGACGTGGCCTGCTCCCCCATCGCGCCGCAGTCGCCGTACGCGACACCGGCCAGCAACGCCTGCCCCGCCTTCGACCCGGCGCGGTCGCGGCGGCTGCTGGCCGAGGCCGGCGTGCCGGTGCCCTACACCGTCACGCTGCAGGTGTCCAACAGCCAGGACCAGCTGCGCTACGCCCAGGCGCTGCAGGCCAGCGTCGCCGAGGGCGGGTTCGACCTGAAGATCGTCCCGGTCGAGTACTCGACGCTGCTGGACGTGCAGAAGCGCGGCGCGTTCGAGGTGCTGCAGCTGGGCTGGTCGGGCCGCATCGACCCGGACGCCAACACCGCGCGGTTCCTGTCGTCGGGCTCGGCCGGCAACTACGGCGGGTTCGCCTCGCCCGAACTGGACGATCTGCTCGCCAGGGCCGCCCGCACCACCGACACCGCCGCCCGCGCCGAGCTGTACGGCCAGGCCACGCGGGTGATCCAGCGGGAGAACCCGATCGTCTACACCTACCGGCTGCGCAACCTCACCGTCCACTCGGCCCGGGTGGCCGGGGTCGAGGTGTACGCCGACGGCGTGGTCCGGCTCGGCAAGGCCGCCTTCCGCGCGGGCCAGGAGGGCTGACGACCATGCTGCGTTACCTGTTCCACCGGCTCTGGCAGTCCGCGGTCACGCTGGTGCTCGCCTCGATCGTGGTGTTCGCCGGGGTGCGCGCGCTGCCCGGCGACCCGGCGCTGGCGATGGCGGGCGAGGAGGCCGACGCCGAGACGCTGGCCGCCGTGCGCGCCCAGCTCGGCCTCGACCAGCCGCTGCCGGTGCAGTACTTCAAGTTCCTCGGCAACGCGGTGACCGGCGACTTCGGCCGCTCGACCCGCACCGGCACGCCGGTGACCGAGATGATCGGCACGACCCTGCCGGTCACCGTGCAGCTCGCGGTGTACGCGATGCTGATCGCGGTGCTGGCCGGCGTGCTGCTCGGCGTGCTCGCCGCGGTGTTCCGCGGCCGCTGGCCGGAGTGGGCCGCCAACGGGTTCTCGCTGTTCGCCCTGTCGGTGCCGACGTTCTGGCTCGGCATCCTCGCCGTGGTCTACCTGTCCGTCCAGCTGGGATGGTTCCCGGCGTCGGGATACGTGTCCCCGCTGAAGGATCCGCTGCGCGGCGTGTACTACCTGACGCTGCCCGCGGTGATCCTCGGCCTGTCGCACGCCGCGGTGGTGCAGCGCCAGACCCGCGCCTCGATGACCGGCACGCTGACCGCCGACTTCGTGCGCACCGCGCGGGCGAAGGGCCTGGGCCGCGGCGCGGTGATCTTCCGCTACGGGCTGCGCAACAGCCTCATCGTGGTCACCACGATCGTCGGCCTGCAGCTGGGCGGGCTGATCGCCGGGGCGGTGGTCACCGAGCGGATCTTCAGCCTGCCCGGCATCGGCAAGCTCACGCTCGACTCGGTGTTCAGCCGGGACTACCCGGTGATCCAGGCCGTCGTGCTGGTGATCACCTTCGCCTACATCGTCATCAACCTGCTGGTCGACGTCCTCTACACGGTCATCGACCCGCGGGTCCGGGTGTCTGGGAGGGCCGCATGACCGCGCCCGAGGTCACTGCCGAAACCACGCTCGCTCCCGGGCGGGTCCGCGGCCGGGTGTGGCGCAACCTGCTGCGCAACCCGATGGGCATCACCGGCGGCGTGCTGCTGCTGATCGTGCTCGTCGCCGGGATCTTCGCGCCGTGGCTGGCGCCCTACGCACCGTCCGAAGTGCACTTCACGACGCCGTTCCAGCAGCCGGCGACGGTCGGGTTCGCCCTGGGCACCGACGACCTCGGCCGCGACGTGCTCTCCCGCGTGCTGTACGGGACGCGGACCTCGCTCGAGGTCGGGCTGCTGTCGGTGCTGCTCGCGATCGTCGTGGGCGTCCCGCTGGGGCTGCTGGCCGGATACTGGCGGTGGCTCGACGCGATCGTGTCCCGGCTGACCGACCTGATGCTGGCGTTCCCGTTCCTGCTGCTGGCGGTCGGGCTGGCCGCGATCAACGGCGGCGGGCTGACCAACGCGGCGATCGCGCTGGGCATCGCCAACATCCCCACGATGATCCGCGTGGTGCGGGCGGAGACGCTGCGGCTGAAGGACAGCGATTTCGTGCTCGCGGCGCACACCATGCACGCCGGGCCGCTGCGCGTGCTCGGGCAGCACATCCTGCCGAACGCGATGTCGGCGATCATCGTGCAGGCGACGGTGATCATGCCGGCCGCGGTGCTCGGCGAGGCGATCCTGTCGTTCCTCGGGCTGGGCATCCAGCCGCCCGAGCCGAGCCTGGGCATCATGCTCTCCGACGCGCAGCAGTACCTGTTCCGCACCGTGTGGCCGGGGGTGTTCCCGGGCATCGCGCTGGCCCTGATCTGCCTGGGGTTCAACCTGTTCGGCGACGCGCTGCGCGACGCACTCGACCCGAGGAGCTCCCGATGACCGAACCGTTGCTGCGGGTCGAGGACCTGCGGGTGTCCTTCGGCGGCACCGAGGTCGTGCACGGCGCGGACCTGACGATCATGCCCGGGGAGCGGGTCGCCGTGGTGGGCGAGTCCGGGTCCGGCAAGTCGACGACGGCGCACGCGGTGCTGGGCCTGCTGCCCGGATCCGGCCGGGTGACCGGCGGGCGGATCGTGGTGCGCGGCGAGGACGTCACGCACGCCGGCGAAAAGCGGATGCGGCGGCTGCGCGGCCGGGAAATCGGCCTGGTGCCGCAGGATCCGATGACGAACCTGAACCCGGTCGCGCGGGTGGGCAGGCAGGTCGCGGAGACGCTGGTGACGCACGGGCTGGCGAACCGGCGGGAGGCGATGGCGCGGGCGGTGGAGATCCTCGGCGAGGCGGGGCTGCCCGATCCGGCGCGGCGCGCGCGGCAGTACCCGCACGAGTTCTCCGGTGGCATGCGGCAGCGGGTGCTGATCGCGATCGGGCTGGCGTGCCGGCCGGACCTGCTGATCGCCGACGAGCCGACCTCGGCGCTGGATGTCACGGTGCAGCGGCAGATCCTGGACCACCTGGACGGGCTCACCCGCGAGCTGGGCACGGCGATGCTGCTGGTCACGCACGACCTGGGGCTGGCCGCGGACCGGGCCGACCGGGTGGTGGTGATGTCGCAGGGCCGGGTCGTGGAGTCCGGTCCCGCGCGGCGGGTGCTGACGGCGCCGGAGCACGAGTACACGCGGCGGCTGATCGCGGCCGCGCCGTCGCTGAAGGAACCGCTGCCGGTGGCGGCCGCGGCCGCGCCGGTGCTCGAGGTGTCCGGGGTGTCGAAGGAGTACCGGATCCGCGGCGGCGGGGGCGTGTTCAAGGCGGTGGACGACGTGTCGTTCACGGTCGAGCGCGGCCGCACGACGGCGATCGTCGGCGAGTCGGGGTCGGGCAAGACGACGACGGCGCGGATGGTGCTCGGGCTGGTCCCGGTGACCGCCGGCACGATCCGGCTGGACGGGGAGGACGTGCTGGGCCTGCGCGGGGCGCGGCTGAAGGCGGCGCGCCGGGCGATGCAGCCGGTGTTCCAGGACCCGTACGCCTCGCTCGACCCGCTGTTCACGGTGGAGCGGCTGATCAGCGAGCCGTTGCGGGTCTTCCGGATCGGCGACAAGGCGAGCCGCGCGGCGAAGGTGCGGGAGCTGCTGGACCAGGTGGCCCTGCCGTCGTCGGTGGCGCACCGGTACCCGAACGAGCTGTCCGGCGGCCAGCGGCAACGGGTGGCGATCGCGCGGGCCCTGGCGCTGGACCCCAGGCTGGTGGTGTGCGACGAGGCGGTGTCCGCGCTGGACGTGCTGGTGCAGGACCAGATCCTCACCCTGCTGCGGCGCCTGCAGGAGGAGCTGGGGCTCAGTTACCTCTTCATCTCGCACGACCTGGCCGTGGTGCGCGCCATCGCGCACGACGTGGTGGTGATGCGCGCCGGGCGGGCGGTGGAGCAGGGCCCGGTCGGGAAGGTGCTGGCCGCCCCGGAGGAGCCCTACACGCAGGCACTGCTGGACGCCATCCCGGGAGCGGGCGTGTTCGCCTGACCGGTGCACACGGACCGGCCGACCAGCGCGACGAGTCAGCTCCGCGGTCGGCCGGGCGTCCTTGCGCCGCGCCACCGTCCAGGCCCCGCGGCGTGCCGCCGGGGCATGCCCTCACCCGTCGGCGAGTACCGTCTCGAAGGCCAGCTCCGCGGCGCCCAGCAGCTTCGCGTCCGTGCCCAGCGCCGAGGTCGCCACCCGGGTGCCGGCCAGGGCCCGGCTCACCAGGCTCCGCTCGCGCACCGAGCGCTCCACCTGCTCGACCAGCACCGGCGGCAGCGCGGTCAGCAGGTCGCCCAGCACGACCAGCTGCGGGCACAGCAGGTTGACCACGTTGCCGAGCCCGAGCGCGAGCCAGTCGGTGAACTCGGCCAGCTTGTCCAGCGCCGCACCGTTCGCCGACAGCAGCCGCAGCTCGTGCACGATCGCGCCGACCGGGCTGTCCTCGTCCAGCCCCAGCGCCCGCGCCAGGGCCCGCTCCCCCACCTCGGTCTCCCAGCAGCCGCGCGAGCCGCAATAGCACTGCCGCCCCCTCGGCCGCACCACCATGTGCCCGACCTCGCCGACGTGGTGCCCGCCGGCGCCGCGCATCGACACCCCGTTGGAGATCACGCCGCCGCCGACGCCGACGTCCGCGCTGATGTAGACCAGGTCGTCGAACCCGCGCGCCACGCCCCGCAGGTGCTCGGCCAGCGCGCCCAGCTCGGCGTCGTTGCCCATGTGCACCGGCAGGTGCAGCGCGCGCGACAGCCACGCGCCGAGCGGGATGTCCGTCCAGTGCAGGTTCGGCGCCTCGTGCACGAACCCGTCGGCGTGCCGCACCACACCCGGCACCGACACCCCGGCCGCGACCGGCTGGACGCCCAGCTCGTCGATCAGCGGGCCGGCCGTGTCGACGATCTTGGTGAACACCTCGCGCGGGTCGTTGGTGGTGGAGCGGATGTTCCACCCGCCCCGCCCGAGGATCTCGCCGCCGATCCCGACCAGCGCCATCCCGGCCCGCTCGACCCGGATGTCGATCGCCAGCACCACCGCGGCCTGCGGCTGCGGCAGCACCAGCAGCGACGGGCGGCCGGCCCCGCTGCGCTGGGCAGGCACCCGTTCCTCGACGAGCCCGTCCTCGGCCAGCCCGTCCACCAGCGCCTTGATCGTGCTGCGGTTCAGCCCGAGATCGGTGGCGAGACTGGCCCGTGTGGACGGACCATGGACGTGCAGCCGGCGCAACAGGGCGGCCCTGTTGTGCCGGCGCACGTCGTCCGGGCGCGTGCCCGCGGTCGGTGTGGTCGTCACCTGCGCTTCCCTGCTGGCCTGTGATCGGCGGTCCTCACCCGTGCCTCAGCGCGCCACCGCGGCACGCTTGCGGGAGAGCGCGTCGACGGCTGCCGCCACCAGTAGGACCAGGCAGGTGATGATGTTAACCGTTGCCGCCTGGAATCCGAGCAGGCCGAGGCCGTTCTGGACGGTCGCCAGCACCAGACCACCGATCACCGCGTCCCGCAGCCGGCCGCGGCCGCCGAACAGCGACGTGCCACCGATCACCGCCGCGCCGACGGCGAACAGCAGCGTGTTGCCGCCACCGGAGTTGCCGTCCACCGCGCCCACCTTGGAGCTGTAGACGATCCCGCCGATCGCGGCCACCGCCGAGCAGATCAGGAACACGCTCATCCGGATCTTGTCGACCTTGATGCCGGCGCGCCGCGCGGCCTCCTTGTTGCCGCCGACCGCGTAGATGTGCCGCCCGTAGCGGGTGCGGTCCAGCACGAACGTGCCGGCGACCAGCAGCACCAGCACGATCGGCACGACGTAGGGCACGCCGGCGATCGTGGTCAGGTCCGGGTTGGGCGAGCGGTTGGTGTTGAGCAGGTAGGTCGCGACCGCGCCGATCACCAGCACCGCAGCGGCCTTGACGAGCACGATCGTCGTGGGCTGCGCCACCAGCCCGCGGCGCAACCGTCCGAAGTGGCGGGTCAGGACGACCGCGGCGTACCCGCCCGCGGCGACGGCGAACATGATCCAGCCGCCCAGGATGGACAGGTTGCCGTTGGCCACCTGGTAGAGCACGTCGCTCTGCCGGATGGAGATCGTGCCGCCCTCGCCGACCAGCTGCAGCAGCAGGCCGTACCAGCCGATGAACAGCGCCAGGGTCACCACGAACGACGGGATGCCGATCTTGGCGACGATGGTTCCGGTCAGCGCGCCGATGACGACGCCGACGCAGATCGCCAGCACGATCTCGATCCACGGGTTGGCCGCGAACCCGGCGAGCATCACGACCGGTACGACGAGCGAGAGCACCGCGCCGATCCAGACGCGCATCCACACGCACAGCGCGGCCGCCACGATCGACCCGGCGATGAACCCGTAGAACACCGTGCTGCCGAAGTTGCCCAGCAGGTTGCCGTTCTGCGTGAAGTGCAGCGCCATCACCGACGCCGCGAGCCCGGAGGCGGTGCCGGCGGACAGGTCGATCTCGCCGAGCAGCAGCACCGGCACGATGCCCATCGCGATGATGGTCTGCCCGGCGCCCTGTGCGAACAGGTTCGCGATGTTGTTCAGCGACAGGAAGGTGTCGGACAGCCCGGTGAACACCAGCACCAGCACGAGCAGGCCGAGCAGCGCGGGCAGGGCGCCCAGCTCGCCGCCGCGCAGGCGCCCGAAGTAGTCACCGATCGCCTCGCGGGTGGACCGCGAGGTGGTGTCGATGCCGAAGTCCGAGATCGCCGCCGGGGGCCGGCCCGAGCCGGGCTTGGTGGGGGTTTCAGTCATGGCCACTTCTTTCCTCACACGGCCGCGGTCTCGGGGCGGGCCAGGCCGAGGTCGCCGGACCGGCCCGCGGTGATCAGTTCGACGACCTGGCTGTTCGTGACGTCCTTGGTGGCGACGTCGGCGGCCAGCCGGCCGAGGTAGAGGGTCGCGATGCGGTCGGCCACCTCGAACACGTCGTTCATGTTGTGGCTGATCAGCACCACACCCAGGCCCTGCTCGGCCAGGCGCCGGACCAGGTCGAGCACCTGCCGGGTCTGCGCCACGCCGAGCGCGGCGGTCGGCTCGTCGAGCAGCACGACCTTGCTGTTCCACAGCACGGCCTTGGCGATCGCGACCGTCTGCCGCTGCCCGCCGGACAACGACGACACCGGGGTGCGCACCGACTTGACCGTGCGCACCGACAGCGACGCCAGGGTCTTGCGCGCGGCCAGCTCCATCGCCGCCTCGTCGAGCAGGCCGCGCTGGTTGCGCTCGCGGCCGAGGAACATGTTCTGGACGATGTCGAGGTTGTCGCACAGCGCGAGGTCCTGGTAGACGACCTCGATGCCCAGCGCGGCGGCGTCGCGCGGGTTGTGGATGTGGACCGGCTCGCCTTCGAAGACGATCTCGCCGCTGTCGATCGGGTGGATGCCGGCGATGCACTTGACGAGCGTGGACTTCCCGGCGCCGTTGTCGCCGACCAGCGCGGTGACCTCCCCCGCGCGCACCTGGAAGTCCACGTCGTGCAGGACGTGCACCGGCCCGAAGCTCTTGTTGACGCCTCGCAGCGCGAGGACGGGCTCGTTCATGGCAGAACCTCCGCTATCAGTGGCGTGACGCGCGTGCGGGGGACGCGCGGCCGGGGTCACCGGTCCGCGCGTCCCCAGCTCGATGCGCGCCGTCAGGAGATACCCAGCTGCTGGCAGACCGCGGCGGTGTCGCCGCCGCAGATCTCGCTCGCCTTGACGTAACCCTGGTCGACCACCATCTTCACGTTCTCCTTGGTGATCGAGAACGGCTGCAGCAGCACCGACTTGACCGTGCGGTTGCCGGTCGGGTCGGTCGAAGTCTGCTTGGCGATCGCGTCGGCGCCGGCGGTGTCGCCCTTGACCAGCGCGGCGGCCAGCTGCGCGGTGGCGTCGGCCTCCTGCTGGATCGGCTTGAACACCGTCGAGTACTGCTGGCCCTGCAGGATGGACTTCAGGCCGGCGGCGCTGGCGTCCTGGCCGGTGACCGGGACCGAACCGGCGAGGCCGTTCTTCTGCAGCACCGTGATCACGGCACCGGCCATGCCGTCGTTGGCGGCCAGCACACCGTCGACCTTGCCGCCGTTGGCGGACAGGAACTGCTCGAACGTCGCGCCACCGACCGCGTTGTCCCACTTGTCGATGCGCTGGCTGGCGACCTTCTTCAGCGCGCCCGAGCTGTAGAGCGGGCCGAGGACCTCCTGCTGCCCGTTGTAGAACAGGGTCGCGTTGTTGTCCGTCGGCGAGCCCTCGATCTCGATGACCTGGGCGCCGGGCTTGTTCTTCAGCGCGTCCGCGAGCGCCTGGCCCTGCAGGCGGCCGACCTGGACGTTGTCGAAGCTGACGTAGTAGTCGGCGCTGCCACCGAGGTTGAGGCGGTCGTAGTTGATGACCGGAACGCCCTGCTGCTTGGCCTTCTGCTCGACGGTGGCGCCGACGTCCCCGCTGGGCGCGGCGATGATCAGGACCTTGACGCCCTGGCTGAGCATGCTGTCGGCCTGCTGCGCGAACCGCTGGTTGTCGCCCTGGGCGTTCTCGATGATCGGGCTGAGCCCGGCCTTCGTCAGCGCCGACTGGAGCATCGGCTGGTCGAAGCCGGCCCACCGGGCCGAGGTCGCGGTTTCGGGCAGGATCACGCCGACCTTCGGGCCGCCGTTGTCGGACCCGCCGCTCCCACCGCTTTCGTTGTTGGCGCTGTTCGCACCGCACGCGGTCAGCGCCAGGACGAGCCCGGTGCCCGCGGCGGCCAGCGCGAGGGTCTTTCTCCGCTTCATTGCGTCCCCTTGGCAGGAATGTTGTGGCTCACAACATTTGAATGTTGTGGCCGACAACATACGTCGTAACCGCGTGTGAGGGAAGCCCGCTCCGACACGTTCCGGTAACAAAAGGGCCGCGATCCTCAAGTCCCGGACGGACGGGCAGGCCTTCCGGCCCTACCGGGCAAAACGGGGTGGGCACCGGCGTAGCCGCCCCAGTCGATCACCGCGCACGGCACGTCGCCGACCACCCAAGCGTCGTGGCCGGGCGGGCAGATCATGACGTCCCCGGGCCCGAAGCCGGCCTGGTCGCCGTCGTCCATGCGGATCGTCATCCGTCCGGACAGGACGTAGCCGGTGTGGTTCGCCTGACAGCTCTCCGTACCCGCGATCGGTTGATGTGCTGGGACCACCGCCAGCCCGGGTGGAACGTCGCGCGACCCGCGGCTACGCCGGCTACGCCAAGCGGCGCTAGCCCAGCCAGGCGGCGAAGTCGTCGCGCAGCGAGACACCCGCCACGCGCTCCGCGTGCGCGACGAACTCCTCGGTCGTGACCGTGCCGTGCGCGTGCCCGGCCACCCACGACCGCAGCAGGCCGAAGAACACCTCGTCGCCCACGCGGGCGCGCAGCCCGTGCAGCACCAGGGCCCCGCGCTTGTACACCTGCTCGTCGAACAGGCGCGCCACCCCGGGGTCGCCGATCGCGACGTCGGTGCCCACCCGCGCCCGCCAGTCACGCGCCAGCGCCGCTGCGGACGCGCCGCCGGAGGCCTCCGACCACAGCCACTCCGCGTAGGTGGCGAAGCCCTCGTTGAGCCAGATGTGCCGCCAGCCGGCGACCGTGAGGCTGTTGCCGAACCACTGGTGCGCCAGCTCGTGCACCACCAGCCGCTCGAACGTGCGACGGCCGTCGACGTGGTTGGCGCCGAAGATCGCCATCCCCTGCGCCTCGATCGGGTCGTCCAGGTCGTCGTCGGTGACCACCACGACGTACTCGCCGAACGGGTACGGCCCGAACCACTCGGTCAGCCGCGCCATCATCTCCGGCTGGCGGCCGAAGTCGTGCGCGGCCGCCGCACGCAGCCGCCGCGGCACCGCGAGCCGTTGCCCCGCGCCGAGTTCCAGCTCGTCGTACCGTCCGATCTGGACACTCATCAGGTACGGCGCGGTCGGCTCGCGCCGCTCGAACACCCACGTCGTCGCGCTGCCCCCGGCCCGCCGGGCGACCAGGTCCCCGGTCACCAGCACGGTGTAGGCCGACGCGGTGGTCAGCGACACCCGGTAGGCCGCCTTGTCGCCGGGCCGGTCGTTGCACGGGAACCAGGACGGCGCCCCGGTCGGCTGGCTCGCCACGAGCGCGCCGTCGGTCAGCTCGTCCCACCCGATCTCGCCCCACCGGCTCGCGACCGGACGCGGGTTGCCGGCGTAGCGCACCTCGACGGTGAACTCGCCGCGCACCGGGCGGGCCGGTGCGACCACGAGCTTGCCGCCGCGGTGGGTGAACCGCGCGGTCCGCCCGTCGACGCGCACGCCCTTGACGCTGAACCCGGCCAGGTCGAGCGGGATCCGGTTCAGCTCGTCCACCGCGACGGCGGACAGGACCGCCCGCGCGCTCAACCGGTTCGGCCCGATCTTGTAGTCCAGCTCCAGGTCGTAGTGCGTGACCCGGTAGCCGGTGCTGCCGTGGCCGAGCGTGTAGTCCGCGCGGCTCACGCCCGCCACGCCGCGATCGGGTTGCCCAGCCAGCGGCTGTCGGCCGGGACGGCGTCGCCGCGGGTCACCAGCGAACCCGGGCCCACGGTGGTGCGCGCGCCGATGCTGGCGCCGGGCAGCACGATCCCGTGCGGGCCGACGGTCGCGCCCCCGGCCACGGTCACCTCGCTCATGCGCATGATCCGATCATGGAACAGGTGGGTCTGCACGACACAGCCGCGGTTCACGGTCGCGCCGTCGCCCAGCCGCACCAGGTCCGTCTCCGGCAGCCAGTAGGTCTCCAGCCACACCCCGCGGCCGATCTTCGCGCCCATCGTGCGCAGCCAGCACGGCAGCAGCGGCGTGCCCGCGCTCCAGCCCACCAGCCACGGCACGGCGAGCGTCTCGACGAACGTGTCGGCCAGCTCGGTGCGCCACACGAACGAACTCCACAGCGGGTGGTCCACCGCGCGGAACCGGCCGGTCAGCGCCCACTTCACCGCCGTGGTCACCGCACCCGCCACCAGCCCGGCGACGACCAGCACGACCGGCGCGGCGAGCGCGGCCACGACCAGCCCCGCCGCCGACCGCACGGCCGCCAGCGCCGCGAGCACCAGCACCGCGAGCGCGACCGCGCACATCACCGGCACGATCCGGCACAGCTCGACCGCCGCCCGCGCGACCTTCAGCCGCGACGGGGGCGCGAACGTGCGGCTCGCATCCGCCGTCTCGACCGCACGGCGCAGCGGCATCGGCGGCATGCCGAGGTAGGACGAGCCCTTCTTCGCCTTGCGCGGCGCGGAGGACAGCACCCCGACCAGGCCGCGCTTGGGCACCGCGCGCCCGGCCGCGGCCATGCCGGAGTTGCCGAGGAACGCCTGCTTGCCGATGCGCGTCGGGGCGACGTGCAGCCAGCCGTGGCCCAGCTCGTAGGTGGCGACCATGGTGTCGTCGGCGAGGAACGCGCCGTCGTCGACCTGCGTCATCCGCGGCACCGCGAGCACCGTCGAAACCTCCGCGCCGCGGCCGACCTTCGCGCCCAGCAGCCGCAGCCACACCGGCGTGAACAGGCTCGCGTACAGCGGGAACAGCACCTGGCGGGCCAGGTCCATCAGCCGCTCGGTGGCCCACACCTGCCACGCGATCCGGCCGTGCACCGGGTGGTAGCCCTGG
The DNA here is from genome assembly GCF_023376025.1 of Amycolatopsis thermalba. Taxonomy (NCBI): domain Bacteria; kingdom Bacillati; phylum Actinomycetota; class Actinomycetes; order Pseudonocardiales; family Pseudonocardiaceae; genus Amycolatopsis; species Amycolatopsis thermalba. Next base: position 3,397,936 of record NZ_CP091196.1, on the reverse strand, counting down.
TGCAGGCCCAGCCCGAGCAGCCGCACGGACACCAGCACCAGCAGCGCGTACGTGCCGAACGCGGCGAGCGTCGCCACCGGCACCGCCAGCAACGCGGCACCCAGCGCGGCGCCGATGGTCGTCGAATCCGCGACCGCGGCGCCCAGCACCAGCAGGCCGGGCACGGCGGCGAGCACCGGGAACAGGCCCAGCACGAACGACGCGGCGCCGTAGGCGAAGGCCCAGAACCGCGACCGCGGCGGCCGGCTGGACGGCCAGCGCAGCGCGCCCTTGCCGTCGCGGCGGGCGGGCGAACCGGCCCAGCGCTGACCGGCCGGCACCGCGCCCAGCACGGTCGACCCGGCCGCGATCTCCGCGCCCTTGCCGATCCGCGCCCCGGGCAGCAGCACGCTGCGCGCGCCGACGCGGGCACCGGCGCCGATGCGGATCTTGCCGAGGTGCACGACGTCGCCGTCCACCCAGTGCCCGGACAGGTCCACCTCGGGCTCCACGGCCGCCCCGCGGCCCAGCTTGAGCAGCCCGGTGACCGGCGGCGGGGTGTGCAGATCGACGTCCTTGCCCACCTTCGCGCCCAGCGCGCGGGCGTAGAGCGTCATCCAGCTCGCGCCCGAAATCCCGGCCGCACCGGCGGCCTCGGCGAGCCGTTCGGCCGCCCACAGTCGCAAGTGGACCCGGCCACCACGCGGGTGGGTGCCCGGGCGGACCCCGCGCAGCAACAGCCGGGCGCCGCCCGCCGCGATGCCGATGCGGCCCGGCGGGCTGAACAGCACCAGCCACGCCAGGGCGAGCGACCACCACGGCACCGCGGGCGCCCACGCGACACCGGTCATCGAGAGCACAGTGGACAGTGCGGCCAGCGCGGTCAGCCAGCGCAGGCCGGTCAGGGCGAGCACCGGCACGGCCAGCACGGCCTGGACGGCTCCCGCCCGGCGCGGCACCGGACGGACATCGCGCCGCCGGGCGGTTTCCCCCTCCAGGCCGTCCAGCAGCGCGGCGAGCTGCCCGAGCTTCGGGTGCCGGTAGAGGTCGGCGACCGAGACCTGCGGGTGCCGGGTGCGGATGCGCGCGACCAGCTGCGCCGCGGTGAGGCTGCCACCACCATTGGTGAAGAAGTCCGCGCCCGGATCGGTGACCGGCACGCCGAGGATCTCGGCCCAGCCCTCGGCGAGCCACGACTCGGTGGGCGTCAACGCCGCCACACTGTCCACTGTGGCCAGCGGCCAGGGCAGCGCGGCGCGGTCGACCTTGCCGGAGGTCCGGGTGGGCAGATCGTCCACGACCGCGAGCAGCGGCACCAGCGCGGCGGGCAGCCGGTCCCGGAGCAGAGCCGACGCCTCGGCGGTGCCGAACTCGCCCTGCGGCACGACGTAACCGACGAGGACCTGGTTGCCCGCCTTGGTGGTGCGGATCGCGGCGGCGGCTCCGGCGACGCCGGGCAGCGCCTGCAGCGCGGCGTCCACCTCGCCCAGCTCGATGCGGCGGCCGCCGAGCTTGACCTGCTCGTCGGCTCGGCCCAGGAAGACCAGCCCCGCGGGCTCGGCGCGCACCAGGTCGCCGCTGCGATAGGCGCGCTCCCAGCCCAGCGCGGGCAGCGGCGCGAACTTCTCGGCGTCCTTCACCGGATCCAGGTAACGGGCCAGGCCGGCGCCGCCGATCACCAGCTCACCGGACTCCCCCATCGCCACCGGCTCCCCGGCCGCATCGACGACCACGAGGTCCCAGCCGGCCAGCGGCAGCCCGATCCGCACCGGGCCCTCACCGGTCAGCGGCGCGGCGCAGGCGACCACCGTGGCCTCGGTGGGGCCGTAGGTGTTCCACACCTCGCGGCCCTCGACGGCGACCCGCCCGGCCAGCTCCGGCGGGCACGCCTCGCCGCCGAAGATCAGCAGCCGCACGTCCTCCAGCGCCTCGGCCGGCCACAGCGCGGCCAGCGTCGGCACGGTGGACACGATCGTGATGCGCTGCGCGACCAGCCACGGCCCCAGGTCCACCCCGGTGCGCACGAGCGCGCGCGGTGCCGGCACCAGGCACGCGCCGTGCCGCCAGGCCAGCCACATCTCCTCGCACGAGGCGTCGAAGGCGACCGACAGCCCGGCCAGCACCCGGTCACCGGGCCCGATCGGTTCCTCGGTGAGGAACAGCCGGGCCTCGGCGTCGACGAAGGCGGCCGCCGAGCCGTGGCTGACCGCCACCCCCTTGGGTTTGCCGGTCGAGCCGGAGGTGAAGATGATCCACGCGTCGTCCTCCGGCGCGGGCGGCCCGGTGCGGCGGCCGGGCTCGGCGAGCATCGTCAGCCCGTCGTCCATCAGCACCGCGCACACCCCGGCCTCGCCGAACACCAGCTCGGCCCGCTCGTCCGGGTCGTCGGCGTCGACCGGCACGTACGCCGCGCCCGCGGCGAGCACGCCCAGGATCGCGACGTAGAGGTCGGCGGTGCCGGAGGAGATCCGCACGCCGACGCGGTCACCGCGGCCTACGCCCTCGGCGGCCAGCCGCCGGCCCAGCGCCTGCGCCTCCTCGGACAGCCTGCGGTAGCTCAGGACCCGCGCACCGTCGTCGAGCGCCGCCGCGTTCGGGTGCCGCGCGGCGGTGGCGGCCAGCACGTCCAGCAGCGTGCGCCGGGCCGCGGCGGGTCCACCCGGGAACAGGGCCCGCTCCGGGGCCAGCACCCCGGGCAGCATCGGATCGAGAACGGGCGCGCCCATGGAGTTCACCTTCCGCCAGCGGCCGGGCCGGAACTCGCGAAAAGAGTGAGGCGCCCGCGCGGGACGATCACTCTACCCGAGGTGAACACCGGGTGACCGGGCGGTCTCACCGGGGTGTCGCCGCCGTCACACCTCGTTGCGTCACTTGCCCTTCTTGCCGGGCCGGGGCTTCTTTTCCCGCACCCGCACGTTGATCCGCACCGGGCTGCCCTCGAAACCGAAGCGCTCGCGGAACTTCCGCTCGATGAACCGGCGGTACCCGGCCTCCAGGAAGCCGGTGGTGAACAGCACCAGCGTCGGCGGGCGGATGCCGGCCTGGGTGGCGAACAGCACCTTCGGCTGCTTGCCGCCACGCACCGGCGGCGGGGTGGCCGCGATCAGCTCGGACAGCCACGAGTTCAGCTGCCCGGTCGGCACCCGCTGGTCCCACGACGCGAGCGCGGTCCGCAGCGCCGGCGCGAGCTTGCGCACCGAACGACCGGTGAGCGCGGAGATGTTGACCCGCTCGGCCCACGTGACGCGCACCAGGCCGCGGTCGAGTTCCTTCTCCAGCTGGTGGCGGCGGTCCTCGTCGACGAGGTCCCACTTGTTCAGCGCGAGCACACAGGCCCGGCCGGACTCCACGACCGACGTCAGCACCCGCAGGTCCTGTTCGGACAGCGGCTCGCTGGCGTCCAGCAGGACGATGACGACCTCGGAGGAGTCGATGGCCGCCTTGGTGCGCAGCGACGCGTAGTACTCGGTGCCGCTCGCGGTGTGCACCCGCTTGCGCAGACCGGCGGTGTCGACGAACCGCCACACCTGGCCGTCCAGCTCGACCAGCGAGTCGACCGGGTCGACCGTGGTGCCGGCGACCGAGTCCACGACGGACCGCTGCTCGCCGGTGAGCTTGTTGAGCAGGCTGGACTTGCCCACGTTCGGCTTGCCGACCAGCGCGACGCGGCGCGGCCCGGCCACGGCCTCGCGCTCCCGCGGCGCCTCCGGCAGCGCCTTGATGATCGCGTCGAGCAGGTCGCCCGAGCTGCGGCCGTGCAGCGCGCTCACCGGGTACGGCTCGCCCAGGCCGAGCGACCACAGCGAGGCCACGTCGGACAGCAGCCGCTCGTCGTCGACCTTGTTGGCGGCCAGCAGCACCGGCCGCTTCGACCGGCGCAGCACCTTGGCCACCGCCTCGTCGGTCGCGGTCGCGCCGACCGAGGCGTCCACCACGACCAGCACCGCGTCCGCGGTGTTCATCGCGAGCTCGGCCTGCGCCGCGACCGCGGCCTGCAGGCCGGTCGCGCTCGGCTCCCAGCCACCCGTGTCGACCACGGTGAACCGGCGCCCGGCCCACTGCGCGTCGTAGGCCACCCGGTCCCGGGTCACACCGGGGGTGTCCTGCACGACCGCCTCGCGACGGCCCAGGATCCGGTTGACCAGGGTGGACTTGCCCACGTTCGGGCGCCCGACGACGGCCAGCACGGGCTGGCTCAGCTCGGCTTCCTCCTCGGACGCCGCGTCGTCGGCCTGGTTGTCGAGCGCGGTGAACTCCGCCTCGTCCGACCAGGTCCCGTCAAGCTCCGTCATAATTCCGCTTTCTTCCCGCGCACGGACTCGCCCTGCGCTGCACGCCATTCGTCGAGGGTGCGGACCAGGCCCGCGAGCTCGTCCCGCAGCCGCCCGGTCGCCTCGTCCAGCCCGGCCCGGCCGCGGCCGACCTCGAGCGTGAACGGTTCACCCACCAGGATGTCCACCCGGGGCCGGAACCGCCGCCCGCTGCCGGCGGGACGCCGCGTCCCGCGCACCGCGATCGGCAGGACCACCGCGCCCGAGGCCCGGACCAGCCAGGCCGCGCCGCGTTCGGCGCTGGCCACGTCACCGTCGCCGCGGGTCCCCTCCGGGAACACCGCGACCACTCCGCCGTCGGAGAGCACGTTCGCCGTGGTCAGCAGGGGCGCCCGGCCGGGTTCGCCCCGGCGCACCGGCACCTGGCCGATCCGCCGGAGGAACCACCCGACGGCCCCGGTGAACATCTCCTCCTTGACGAGGAACACCGAACGCCGCGGCAACATTCCGAAGATGATCTGCGGTTCGACCATCGAGCTGTGGTTGGCCACCACCAGCACCGGCCCGGTCCGCGGCACGCGCTCCAGCCCGCGGATCCGCAGCCGGTAGGCCGGCTTGAACAGGTGCGTCCCGACGAACCGCGCGGCGTCGTGCAGCCACGCCGACGCACCCGCAGGCAGACCGGCAGGGCTCACCGCGTGACCTGCGCGCACTCGCCCAGCAGCCCGCGGCGCCCGGCCAGCTCGGACAGGGCGACCAGCACCTGGTCGATGGACAGTTCGGTGGTGTCCAGGTGCACGGCGTCGTCGGCGGCCTTCAGCGGCGCGACCGCGCGGGTCGAGTCGAGCCGGTCCCGCCGGTCGACCGACGCCAGCGCCTCGGCCTGGCTGCTCTGCCGCCCGGCCGCGGTGTCCTGGGCGCTGCGGCGCGCGGCCCGCACCGCCGGGTCCGCGGTCAGGTAGACCTTGAGCGGGGCGTCCGGCGCGACGACCGTGCCGATGTCCCGGCCCTCGACGACGATGCCGCCGACCTCGCCGAGCACCTCGCCGATGATCCGCCGCTGACGGGCCACCAGCAGCTCGCGCACCTCCGGCACCGCCGAGACCGGCGACACCGCGTGGTTGACCTCGGCGCCGCGGATCTCGGCCGCCACGTCCTCACCGGCCAGGTGCACGCTCGGCGCCGACGGATCGGTGCCCAGGGTGAAGTCGGTGGTGCGGGCCAGCTCGGCGACCGCCGGGCCGTCGGCCGGGTCGACGCCCGCGCGCAGCACGGCCAGCGTCACCACCCGGTACATCGCACCGGTGTCGAGGTACCCGGCCGACAGCCGGCCGGCGAGCTTGCGCGCCACCGTGGTCTTCCCGGTTCCCGAGGGTCCGTCCAGAGCGACCACGCCGCGTAGGGCTCCCGCCACCGATGCTCTCCTCGCCGTCTCGATCGGTCCGTACCTGCGGTTCTCCATTGTGCCTGGCCCGCCAGGTGGCGGCCGCACCGGTACCGTGGCGGTCGTGAACGTGGAAGTGACACCCCTGCCGGGCATCGGCGTGCGGAAGGACTTCGCGACCCGGAACGGCCGCCGCATCGGCGTCGTCACGCACCGGGACGGGCAGATCGAGCTGATCGTGTCCAAGTCCGACGACCCCGACGCGTGCCTGGCGTCCCTGCCCCTGACCGCCGACGAGGCCGGCGCGCTGGCGAACCTGCTCGGCGCCCCGCAACTGGTCGCGCAGCTCACCGAGGAGCACCGCGAGGTCCCCGGCATCAACACCAAGCAGCTGCCCATCAAGGCGAACTCACCGTTCGACGGCCGCACCCTCGGCGACACGGCGATGCGGACCCGGACCGGCGTGTCCGTGGTCGCCGTCATGCGCGCCGGCCAGGTGCACCCCTCCCCCACCCCGGACTTCACGTTCACCGCCGGTGACGTGCTGGTCGCGGTCGGCACGTCGGAAGGCCTGGAGGGCGCCCTCAAGATCCTGAAGAACGGCTGAGCCCTTGGAGCACACCGCACTGGCCCTGATCGAACTCGGGGCCGTCTTCTTCGTGCTCGGCGTCCTGGGGCGCCTCGCCGGGAAGATCGGCCTCTCCCCCATCCCGCTCTACCTCCTCGGCGGCCTGGCCTTCGGGCAGGGCGGCCTCATCCCGCTCGGCGACATCGGCGACTTCACGCACCTGGCCAGCGAGATCGGCGTCGTGCTGCTGCTGTTGCTGCTGGGCCTGGAGTACTCGGCGGCCGAGCTGTTCACCGGGCTGAAACGCTCGTGGATGGCCGGGCTGCTGGACATCGTGCTCAACGCCGCACCCGGCGCGGCCGTCGCGCTGCTGCTCGGGTGGGGCCCGATCGGCGCCATCGTGATGGCCGGGGTCACCTACATCTCCTCGTCCGGGATCATCGCGAAGGTGCTCGGCGACCTGGGCCGGCTCGGTAACCGGGAAACCCCGGTCGTGCTGTCGATCCTGGTGTTCGAGGACCTGGCGATGGCGCTGTACCTGCCGATCCTGACCGCGCTGCTGGGCGGCGTGAGCTTCCTCGGCGGCCTGGAGGCCGTCGGCATCTCGCTGCTGGTGATCACCGTGGTGCTGGTGATCGCGCTGAAGTACGGCCGGTACGTGTCGGCGATCGTGGACTCCGACGACCGCGAGGTCTTCCTGCTCAAGGTGCTGGGCGCGGCGCTGCTGGTGGCCGGGCTCGCCTCGGCGATGCAGGTGTCCGCCGCGGTCGGCGCGTTCCTGCTCGGCATCGCGATCTCCGGGTCGACCGCCCACAACGCGACCCGCCTGCTGGAGCCGCTGCGGGACCTGTTCGCCGCGGTGTTCTTCGTGGTGTTCGGGCTCAACACCAACCCGGCGTCCATCCCGCCGGTGCTCGGCTGGGCGGTGCTGCTGGCCGTGCTGACCACCCTGACGAAGGTGGCGACCGGCTGGTGGGCGGCGCGGCGGCAGGGCGTCGGCAAGCTGGGCCGCGCCCGCGCCGGTGCGGCGCTGGTGGCGCGTGGTGAGTTCTCGATCGTCATCGCCGGGCTGGCCGTGTCGGCCGGCGCCGTGGTCGACGAGCTGGCCGCGCTGGCCACCGCGTACGTGCTGCTGATGGCGATCCTCGGCCCCATCGCGGCCCGGGTGGTGGAGCCGCTGGCGAAGGGCATGCAGCGGCGGCGCGGGCACGGCCACGAGCCAGCCACCACCGCGAGCTGAGCGCTCCGGCGACAGTGTGGTCGCCGGGCTTTTCGTGGCTGCGCGGCTTCAAAGATCAAGGGATTGTCCTCGCCGGACGGGCAGGCTCCGGGATGACCTAGGGGTGCCTCGGCTCACCTCGGGTGGGTGGTCGCTGGGTGGTCATCCCGTCGCCTTCCGGTTTGTGCCTATCACCTTGAGCCAGGGCCGCAAGGTTGACATCTCCGGCCGGCGGTTGGCGGCCTGGGTTGCGGCCCTGGCTCAAGGTGATCGTTCCGGTGTCAGGCGACGGGATGACCACCCGGCTACCTTGGGTTCAAAGAAGCGTGGCGCGGTGCGCCGTCAGGGCAGAACCGAGCGCACCGCCTCTGCCGTCCGTCCCACCACCGTCGTTCCGTCGTCGGCGGTGATGATCGGGCGCTGGATCAGCTTCGGGTGCTCTGCCAGCGCCTCCAGCCAGCGGCCGCGGGTCGCCTCGTCGCGCGGCCAGCTCTTGATGCCCAGTTCGGCCGCCTCGGGCTCCTGCAGGCGCGCGATGTCCCACGGGTCCAGGCCCAGGCGCTTCAGCACCGCGTCCAGCTCGGCGACCGTCGGCGGCTCCTCCAGGTACCGGCGCACCTCGTAGGACACGCCGGCCTCGTCCAGGATCGACAGCGCCGAACGGCACTTCGAGCACCGCGGGTTGACCCAGATCTCCACTACTCGCCTCCCGCCAGTGTCGCCAGCACCTGCTCGCCGTACTTGGCGAGCTTGTTCTCCCCGACCCCGCTCACGCCGGCCAGTTCGTCCAAGGTGGACGGCTGTTCGGTGGCGATCTGCCGCAGGGTGGCGTCGCTGAAGACGATGTAGGCCGGCACGCCCTGGTTCTTCGCCTCCTCGAACCGCCAGGCGCGCAACCGCTCGAACACCGGGCGCGCCTCCTCCGGCATCTCCGCCGCCGGCTTGCGCTTGGCCGCCGCGGCGGCACGGGCGGCGCGCTTGGGCTCGCGGCGCATCCGCACCTCGCGCTTGCGGCCCAGCACCTCGGCGCTGGCCTCGGTCAGCAGCAGCGTCCCGTAGTCGCCCTCGACGGCCAGCAGCCCCTGCGCCAGCAGCTGCCGCACCACGCCGCGCCACTCGCTCTCCGACAGCTCCTGCCCCACGCCGAACACGGTCAGCTGGTCGTGCCGGTGCTGCGTCACCTTCGGGGTCTGCTTGCCCAGCAGGATGTCGATGACCTGCCCGGCGCCGAACTTCTGGCCGCGCTCGTGCTGCAGCCGGTACACCGCCGACAGCAGCTTCTGCGCGGCGATCGTGCCGTCCCACGACTCGGGCGGCGTCAGGCAGGTGTCGCAGTTCCCGCACGGCTGCCCGGACTGGCCGAAGTAGTTCAGCAGCTGCACGCGGCGGCACTCGACGGTCTCGCACAGCGCCAGCATCGCGTCCAGGTGCTGCGACAGCCGGCGGCGGTGCGCGTCGTCGCCCTCGGAGGTCTGGATCATCCGCCGCTGCTGCACGACGTCCTGCAGCCCGTAGGCCAGCCACGCGGTGGACGGCAGCCCATCGCGGCCGGCGCGGCCGGTCTCCTGGTAGTAGCCCTCGACGGACTTCGGCAGGTCCAGGTGCGCCACGAACCGCACGTCCGGCTTGTCGATGCCCATGCCGAACGCGATGGTGGCGACCACGACCAGCCCGTCCTCGCGCAGGAACCGCGCCTGGTTGCGCGCGCGGGTGCGGGAATCCAGGCCCGCGTGGTAGGGCACCGCGCTGATCCCGTTGGCCACCAGGAACTCGGCGGTCTTCTCCACCGAGTTGCGCGACAGGCAGTACACGATGCCCGCGTCGCCGGGGTGCTCGGTGCGGATCAGGTCGAGCAGCTGCTTCTTCGGCTCGGCCTTCGGCGCGATGCGGTACTGGATGTTGGGCCGGTCGAAGCTCGCCACGAACTGGCGGGCCTCGCCGAGGTTGAGCCGGGACACGATCTCGGCGTGCGTGGCCTTCGTGGCGGTCGCGGTCAGCGCGATGCGCGGCACGTCCGGCCAGCGCTCGTGCAGCTCGGACAGGCCCAGGTAGTCGGGCCGGAAGTCGTGGCCCCACTGGGACACGCAGTGCGCCTCGTCGATCGCGAACAACGCGACCTTGCCCCGGTCCAGCAGGTTCCGGGTGGACTCCATGGACAGCCGTTCCGGCGCCAGGTACAGCAGGTCCAGCTCGCCCGCGACGAACGCGGCCTCGACCTCGCGGCGCTGCTCGAAGTCCTGCGACGAGTTGAGGAACCCGGCGCGCACGCCGACCGCCAGCAGCGCGTCGACCTGGTCCTGCATGAGCGCGATCAGCGGCGAGACGACCACGCCGGTGCCCGGGCGCACCAGGGACGGGATCTGGTAGCACAGGGACTTCCCGCCGCCGGTGGGCATCAGCACGACCGCGTCACCACCGCCGATCACGTGCTCGACGATCGCTTCCTGGTCACCGCGGAAGGAGTCGTAGCCGAAGACGCGCCGCAGCGCCTGCAGCGCGTCGCTCACGGGGATGGTTTCAGCGGATGCCACGCCGCGATCCTAGGGGCTCGCCGCGACCGCCGGGCGCCGCCACACGAGATGCCCGGTCACGCGGCCCGGAGCGTTCATTCTCACCGGGCTGGCGCGCACTACCCGAGAAACTGCACGGCCCAGCCCATCGAGTGGAGATCACGTCATGTCTTTCCCCCAGGTGGAGGCTGGGCTCGGCAGCCCTGAGCCGGATCATCACGGCCACTACACCTGCCCCACAGGAGTGGCTGGTGGTGCTGACCGGGCTGTTCGCAGTGGCCGTCACCGCGTCGACATTCCTGTCGATCACCACCGGGCAACGCCAGATCCTGCTCGACGTCAACGTGCTCGGTACGAGCATCCACGAGGCTGGGCATGCGCTCGTCAGCTGCCTGACCGGGGGCGGAGTTTACCGATTCACCATCCTCGGGCCCGGCTCAGGGCTGGTGCACACCTGGTACGGCTCACGGTTCTCGGACATCGCCGGTGATGGGCTCGTCCAGCTCCGGGTCGATCACGGTGTCCAGCGCGCTACGGTGGTCACCCTCGCCCTGCGGTGGGGCACCGGTTGGTTGCCGAACCTGGTCGCTTACACGAGACCCGGCTACTGCTCACCATACCGACCGCGACGACGCCGGGGACCCTTGCCGATTCCACCCGCATCCCGGATCTCATTTGGATCGGCGGCTGGTACGCCCTCATCGGGTGGGGAGTCGCGTTGCCCGGTCGCTACAGGCCGACGCGCCGGTACAGGCTGCCGACCTCGTCGCGGTTGAGCTTGCGGATCGTGCCCGGCTTGCCGTTGCCCAGCTGGACGTCGCCGATCGCGGTGCGCACCAGCTTGCGCACCGGGAACCCGACCTCGGCCAGCAGGCGCCGCACGATGTGCTTGCGGCCCTCGTGCAGCACGATCTCCAGCAGGGTGCGCCCGCCCATGCTGTCCTTGACCCGGAACGCGTCCACGCGCACCGCGCCGTCCTCCAGTACGATGCCGTCCTTCAGCTCCTTGCCCAGGCCGCGCGGCACCTTGCCGTCGACCTCGGCCAGGTAGGTCTTGGGCACGTGGTAGGAGGGGTGCATCAGCCGGTGGGCGAGGTCACCGTCGTTGGTGAGCAGCAGCAGGCCCTCGGTGTCGGCGTCCAGGCGGCCGACGTGGAACAGGCGCTCGCTGCGGTCGCGCACGTAGTCGCCGACGCACGGGCGGCCCTGGTCGTCGTACATCGTGGTGTGCACGCCGCGGGGCTTGTTGAGCGCCAGGTGGATCAGGTCCTCGCGGAGGATGACCCGCGTGCCGTCGACGTGGATCACGGCGCTGTCCGGGTCGACGCGCCGGCCGAGCTCGCGGACGACCTTGCCGTCGACGCTCACCCGGCCCTGCACGATCAGCTCTTCGGCGGCGCGGCGCGAGGCCACGCCCGCCTTGGCGAGCACCTTCTGCAGGCGCACGCCCTCGGCTTCGGGCTCAGATGTCATCGATGGAGTCCACTTCCGGCAACAGGGGGGCGATCGGCGGCAGGTCGGTCAGCGAGGACAGGCCCAGCCGCTCGAGGAACAGTTCGGTCGTCACGTACAGGGTGCCACCCGTCTCCGGGTCGGCGCCGCTCTCCTCGATGAGTCCGCGGGCGAGCAGGGTGCGGATCACACCGTCGACGTTGACCCCGCGCACGGCCGCGACGCGGGAACGCGTGACGGGTTGGCGGTAGGCGATCACGGCGAGGGTTTCCAGGGCGGCCCTGGTCAGCTTGGCGCGCTGCCCGTCGAGCAGGAGCTTTTCGACGAACGGCGCGTAGGTGTCGCGGGTGAACAGGCGCCACCCCTCGCCGACCCGCCGCAGGTCGATGCCGCTGCCGCGCTCGGTGAGCTCGGTGGCCATGACCTGCAGCGTCTGCGTGACGCGGGCCTCGGGCTGGCCGAGCGCGCCGGCGAGCGCTTCTTCGCTGACGGGCGAGTCGACGACCAGGAGGAGGGCTTCCAGCGCCGCGGCCAGCGCGGAGTGCTCGGAGAGATCCGGCAGCCCATCGCCCACGGCGACGAGGTCTTCGGGCTCGTCCAGTTCGTCCGGGACCGGCACCTCCGCCGCGGCAGGCGCCTCCACCGCGGGCACCTCCCGGGTCCCGGGCACCTCGGCGGCCTCGGTCTCGACCGGCTCCTGTTCGGGACTCACCCGTACTCCTCTTCCTCGACGCGGGCCCGCTCCATCTCCGCGGCGGCCTCGGCCTCCGAGACCGACCCGCCGATCCACCGCACCCGCAACATGGTCAGCGGCTCGTCCTGCTCGAACTGCACGCTGGACTCCCGGTAGAGCTCCAGCAGCGCCAGGAACCGGGCCACCACCTCGACCGTGTGCTCGCAGTCCTCGACCAGCTCGGTGAACGTCGCGTCGCCCCGCTCGGCCAGCTTCAGCCGCAGCAGCGCCGCGTGTTCCCGCACCGACACCCGGTGCGCGTGGATGTGGTCCAGCGACACCGTCGGCGGCGGCTTGGGCCGGAACACCGCCAGCGCGATCTCCGCGAACTTCGCCGCGTCCACGCCGAGCATCACCTCGGGCAGCAGCCCGACGAACCGCTCCTCCAGCGACACCGACCGCGGGTAGCGCCGCAGCGCCCCGGCCTCCAGCTCCGCGAACAGCGCCGCGACCTGCTTGTACGCCCGGTACTGCAACACCCGGGCGAACAGCAGGTCCCGTGCCTCGAGCAACGCCAGGTCGTCCTCGTCCTCGACCTCGGCGGCGGGCAGCAGCCGCGCCGCCTTCAGGTCGAGCAGCGTCGCCGCGATGACGAGGAACTCGGTCACCTCGTCCAGGTCCCACTCCGGCCCCAGCGCCCGCGTGTAGGCGATGAAGTCGTCGGTGACCTGGTGCAACGCGACCTCGGTGACGTCGAGCTGGTGCTGCGAGATCAGCTGCAGCAACAGGTCGAACGGCCCCTCGAAGTTGTCCAGCCGGACCTTGAACTTCGGCGCCGCCGATTCCTCGACGGGCTGGGCCCCGTCGACCGGAGCCCCGTTCTCGCTCACGGCCCGGCGGCTTCCTCGGAGTCGAGGCCGCCCTCGCGCAGCCGGCGCACCAGCACCGAGTCCGCGCCGTGCTCGTCGAAGTCCGCCAGCAGCACCGCCACCGCCTCGCGCACGAGACGGCCGCGGTCGATGGCCAGGCCGTGCTCGGCCCGCAGGCTCAGCCGGGCCTGCTCCATCGCGACCAGCTCGTCACCGGAGACGTAGACGGTGATCTTCGAGTCGTGCTTCTGCCGTCCGCTGCCGCGGCGCCCGGCGGCGCTGCGCTCCAGCTGCTCGCGGTGCCCGGGGTTCTGCCCGTGGCCCGGCCGCTGCGCCTCCGGGCGCTGCGGGGCGGGCGTGGGCGGCGCGGGCACGTCGAGGGCCGGGCTGCTGGTCAGGCGGAAGAGTTCCGAAGCCCCGGGGAGGGAGGCTCGCCTGCTCACCGAGCGATCACCTCGCGGGCCAGCGCGCGATAGGCCTGCGCGCCGGCGGATTTGGGGGCCCAGCGGGTGATGGGCTCACCGGCCACGGTGGTCTCCGGGAACCGCACGGTGCGGTTGATCACCGTGTCGAACACGGTGTCGCCGAAGGCCTCCACGACCCGTGCCATGACCTCCCGTGAGTGGAGGGTCCGCGGGTCGAACATGGTGGCCAGGATGCCGGTGATATCCAGTTTGGGGTTCAAGCGTTCGCGTACCTTCTCGATCGTGTCGATCAACAAAGCCACGCCACGCAAGCTGAAGAACTCGCACTCCAGCGGGATGATCACGCCGTCGGCGGCCGTGAGCGCGTTCACCGTGAGCAACCCGAGCGATGGCTGGCAGTCGACCAGAACATAGTCGTACTCCGAGATGAGGGGTTGCACGACCCGGAGCAACGTGTGCTCGCGGCCCACCTCGGCGACCAGCTGCACCTCGGCGGCCGACAGGTCGATGTTGCTCGGCAGCAGGTCCATGCCCTCGACACTGGTGTGCCGCAGGATGTCCTGGGCGGTCACGGAGCGCTCCATGATCGCGTTGTAGACCGTCTGGTCCAGCTCGTGCGGCTGCACGCCGAGCCCCACCGACAGCGCGCCCTGCGGGTCGAAGTCCACCAGCAGCACCCGTCGGCCGTACTCGGCGAGCGCGGCGCCCAGGTTGATCGTCGACGTGGTCTTGCCGACGCCGCCCTTCTGGTTGCACATCGCCAGCACCGTGGCCGGGCCGTGCTTGTCCAGCAGGGGCGGTTCGGGAATCTCACGCAACGGTCTGCCGGTCGGGCCGAGCCTGGGCTTGCCGTTCGCTTCGGCGCCCACGGCCACGACAGAGTCCACGGTGTCGGGCTCCCCCTCGGTCGCGATGGTCAACTGGTCGAGGTTCGCGGCAGCCGATGCGGCTGTGACCGATCTGGTCGAGGGCTGCGGTGTCGACATGGCGCGAAACTCCTCGTTCGACGGGTTGGCCGCAGCCTATTCGGCGAGCCGTTTGTCGCCAAAGCAACTCGCCGGAGGCGATCAGGTCAACCCAGCGCCCGAGGATGCGCCGTAGCATATACCTCACGCAGAGTGTTCATCGTGACCAGGGTGTACACCTGCGTCGTCGTCACCGAAGCGTGGCCGAGCAGCTCTTGGACCACCCGGACGTCCGCCCCGCCCTCCAGCAGGTGGGTGGCGAAACTGTGACGCAGCGTGTGCGGGGACACGGCGGTGGAGATCCCGGCGCGCTCGGCGGTGGTCTTGAGCACCTGCCACGCGCTCTGCCGGGACAGCCGCGTGCCGCGCGCGTTGAGGAACAGCGCCGCGGTGCCCCGGCCGCGCCGCGCCAGCACCGGGCGGGCCCGCACCAGGTAGGCCTCCAGCGCCTCGACCGCGGGGCGGCCGATCGGCACCAGCCGCTGCTTGCCGCCCTTGCCGTCGAGCAGCACGGTGCGCTCCTCGCGGTCGACGTCGTCGAGGTCGAGCCCGACCGCCTCGGAGATCCGGGCCCCGGTGGAGTACAGCAGCTCCAGCAGGGCCCGGTCGCGCAGCGGCCGCTCCCCCTCGGCGGGCGGCACGGCCAGCAGCCGCAGCACGTCGTCCACCGGCAGCGCCTTGGGCAGCCGCTTGGCCGCCGCCGGGGGCCGCACCTCGCGGGCCGGGTCGTCCTCGATCAGCCCGTCGAGGTGCGCGAAGCGGTGCAGCCCGCGCACGGCCACCAGCGCCCGCGCCGCCGAGGACGCCGCCAGCGGCGGGTGCACCTCGTCGCCCTCGCGCAGCGCGGCGCCGAACCCGGTCACGTGGGCCTCGGTGATCCGCCGGAAGTCCCGGATCCCGGCCTGCTCCAGGTACCGCAGGTACCGGCGCAGGTCGCGGGCGTAGCTGTCCAGGGTGTTGCGTGCCGTCCCGCGCTCCACGGCGAGATGATCGAGATAGGCCGTGACCACCTCGGCAGCCGGCAGAACGTGCACGCCGACACCCTAGAGCGTGACGTCAGGAAATGCGATCGGCGAACCTCGTCGGCCGGTCCCGCCACGGCGCGTCCGCCGGCCGCGAGGGGGCGCCGTCGTGCACGACCGCGTGCGCGGCCAGCAGCCCGCCCACGGTGGCGCCGTTGACGATCTCCCCGGACAGCGCCATCCGCACCGCCTCGGCCAGCGGCACCCGGTGCACCACCAGGTCGGCCTCCTCGTCGCCGAGGACCTCCCGGTCCACCGGGGTCAGGTCGCGCGCCAGGAACACGCGCACCACCTCGTCGGTGAACCCGGGCGAGGCGGCCACGTCGACCAGCGTCTCCCACCGCCCGGCGGCGAGCCCGGCCTCCTCGGCCAGCTCGCGCCGCGCGGCCTCGACCGGGTCCTCCCCGGCGTGGTCGAGCAGCCCGGCGGGCAGCTCCCAGATCCGCCGCCCCAGCGGGTGCCGGTACTGGTGGACCAGGGTGACCGTGCCGTCGGTGTCCACGGCGGCGACGGCGACCGCGCCGAGGTGCTCGACCACTTCGCGCCTGGCGGTGCCGCCGCCGGGCATCGCGACCTCGTCGATCCGCAGGCCCACCACGCGTCCGATGTGGACGTCCTTGGTGGACACCACCCGGAAGTCGTGCTCGCCGGGCGCGGTCAATGCGCGCTCACGGTGGGCTCGGGCAGCTCGACCGGCAGCCGGTCGGCCGTGCGGTACCGGACGACGGCGTCGATGAACGCGTCGAACAGCGGGTGCGGCCGGGTCGGGCGGCTCTTGAGCTCCGGGTGCGCCTGGGTGCCCACGAAGAACGGGTGCACCTCGGCGGGCAGCTCGACGAACTCCACCAGCCGGTCGTCCGGCGAGGTGCCGGAGAAGACCAGGCCGGCGTCGGACAGCCGCTTGCGGTAGGCGTTGTTGACCTCGTAGCGGTGCCGGTGCCGCTCGGACACGTCGGTGCTGCCGTAGGCCTTCGCGACCTGCGAACCCGGCTTGAGCTTGGCCGGGTAGGCGCCCAGCCGCATGGTGCCGCCCATGTCGCGCTCACCGGCGACGACGTCCTTCTGGTCGGCCATCGTGGAGATCACCGGGTGCTCGGTGGCCTCGTCGAACTCGGCCGAGTTCGCGCCTTCGATGCCGGCCAGGTTGCGCGCCGCCTCGATGACCATGCACTGCAGGCCCAGGCACAGCCCGAGCACCGGGATGCCGCGGGTGCGGGCGTAGTGGATCGCGCCGATCTTGCCCTCGATGCCGCGCACGCCGAACCCGCCCGGCACCAGGACGCCGTCGACGTCGCCCAGCGCGGCGGCCGCGCCGGCGGGGGTGGTGGCGCGGTCGGAGGCGACCCACACGATCTCGACCTTGGCCCGGTGGGCGAACCCGCCGGCGCGCAGGGCCTCGGTGACCGACAGGTAGGCGTCGGGCAGGTCGATGTACTTGCCGACCAGCGCGACCCGGACCGTCTCGGACGGGTTGTGCACGCGGTCGAGCAGGTCGCCCCACACCGTCCAGTCGACGTCGCGGAAGGGCAGGCCGAGGCGGCGCACGACGTAGGCGTCCAGCGCCTCGCGGTGCAGCACCTTGGGGATGTCGTAGATGGACCGGGCGTCCGGGCAGGCGATGACGGCCTCGTTGTCCACGTCGCACATCAGCCCGATCTTGCGCTTGAGGTCCTCGGGCAGGTCGCGGTCGGCCCGGCACACCAGCGCGTCGGGCTGGATGCCGATGTTGCGCAGCGCGGCGACCGAGTGCTGGGTCGGCTTGGTCTTCAGCTCGCCCGAGGGCGCCAGGTAGGGCACCAGCGACACGTGCAGGAAGAAGCAGTTGTCGCGGCCGATCTCGTGCCGCACCTGGCGGCAGGCCTCCAGGAACGGCAGCGACTCGATGTCGCCGACCGTGCCGCCGACCTCGGTGATGACCACGTCGGGCCGCTGCCCGGTGCCGTCGGATTCCGCGACCGCCATGATGCGGCGCTTGATCTCGTCGGTGATGTGCGGGATGACCTGCACGGTGTCGCCGAGGTACTCACCGCGGCGCTCCTTGGCGATCACCTCGGAGTAGACCTGGCCGGTCGTGACGTTCGCCGAGCCGGAGAGGTCCCGGTCCAGGAAGCGCTCGTAGTGGCCGATGTCCAGGTCGGTCTCGGCGCCGTCCTCGGTGACGAACACCTCCCCGTGCTGGAACGGGTTCATCGTGCCCGGATCCACGTTGAGGTAGGGATCCAGCTTCTGCATCGTGACCCGCAGGCCGCGAGAGGTGAGGAGCTGGCCCAGGCTGGAGGCCGTCAGGCCCTTGCCCAGGGAGGAGGCGACGCCCCCCGTGACGAAAACGTACTTGGCTGTCCGCGGCTGAAGTCCCACGGGCTTCCACCTTATCGCACCGGCCCCCGGACGCTCGCCCGCCGCGCCCACGTAGTTCGATAGGTCACGTCAGACGTTCGCGCGTGAAAGAGGCACCGTGTCCCAGCCCACCGCTTCCCAGCCCACCTGGACCGCTCCGGTCGCGTCCGGCCCGCTCGACGCGACGGTGCGCGTCCCCGGCTCCAAGTCGATCACCAACCGGGCGTTCGTGCTGGCCGCGCTGGCGGACGAGCCGACGCTGGTCCGCGCCCCGCTGGACTCCCGCGACGCCCGGCTGATGCTCGGCGCGCTGGAGGCGCTCGGCGGCGGCTCCGAGCGGCGCGGCGACGACGTGCTGGTGCGCCCGCTGGTGCACGGCTCCACCGAACCGGCGTCGGTGGTGCTGGGCAACGCCGGCACGGTCGCGCGGTTCACCCCCGCGCTGGCCGGGCTGGGGTCGGCGCCGGTGACGTTCGACGGGGACGAGGCGATCCGCCGCCGCCCGATCGCGCCGCTGCTGGCCGCGCTGCGCGAGGCGGGCGCGGACATCGACGACGCGGGCCGCGGCGCTCCCCCGTTCACCGTGATCGGGCACGGTGGCCTGCCCGGCGGGAAGGTCGATCTGGACTCGAGCGCGTCCAGCCAGTTCCTGTCGGCGCTGCTGCTGGCCGGCCCCGCGTTCGAGGCCGGGGTGACGGTGCGGCTGACCGGCGGGACCCCGCCGAGCGAGCCGCACATCGCGATGACCCTGGACATGCTGAAGCGGTTCGGCGCGGCGCCGGAGCGGGACGGGCAGGAGTTCCACGTCGGCCCGGCGCGGTTGTCCTGCCCGGACTTCACGGTCGAGCCGGACCTGTCCACCGCGGCGCCGTTCGTGGTGGCCGCGGCAGCCGCGGGCGGCACGGTGCGCATCCCCGGCTGGCCGGAGTACTCCACCCAGCCGGGTGACTGGCTGCGCAGCCTGATGGCCGAGCTGGGCCAGCGCGTCGAGCTGACCCCGGATGGCCTGACCGTCACCGGAACGGGCGAAATCCCGGGCGCCCGGCTCGACCTGCACGAGGTGGGCGAGCTGACCCCGGTGATCGCCGCGCTGCTGTGCTTCGCCGACGGGCCCTCGGTCATCTCCGGTGTCGCGCACCTGCGCGGGCACGAGACCGACCGGCTGGCCGCGCTGGCGGCCGAGCTGTCCGCGCTGGGCGCCGGGGTGACCGAGACCGCGGACGGCCTGGCGATCACCCCGGCCCCGATGCACGGCGGCGTCTTCCACACCTACGAGGACCACCGGCTGGTGATGGCCGGCGCGGTGCTGGGCCTGCGGGTGCCCGGGGTGGCGGTCGAGGACCCGGCGACGGTCGGCAAGACCTTCCCCGGCTTCACCGGTGCGTGGGCGGCGATGCTCAGCTGACCACGTCGGCCAGCCGGTCCACCTGGCCCGGGTCGGTGCCCCAGCAGTAGAGGATCAGCTCGTCGGCGCCGAGGTCCGCGAAGTGCTTCGCCGTTTCGCGGATCTGTTCCGGTGTGGTGAGCATGCGCTCGGCGGTCTGGTTCGCCCAATCACCGGCGAATCCGTAGTAGCCGAGAATCGCCGCGCGTGCGTCGTCCACATCGGACCCGAGCGCGACGTTGACCTGGGCGACCATGCGCGGGCTGCCGTCGCGGCCTTCGTCGGCCCAGAACCGCTCGACCTTGGCGAACAGGTCGCCGGCCCACTGCGGCGGCGCGGCGCACAGGAACCCGTCCCCGTGCCGCGCGACCCGGCGCAGGGCGGGGTCGGCGAAGGCGCCGAACAGGACCTCGGGGCCGCCGGGCGTGGCCGGGGCGGGGCCGATTCCTTCGGCGCCGGACCAGATCCGGCGCATGCGGGCCATCTGCTCGTCGAGGATCCGGCCGCGGTGGCGCGGGTCGGTGCCGGTGGCCCGGTGGTCGTCTTCCCGGCCGCCGACGCCGAGACCGAGGGTGAAGCGGCCGCCGGAGAGGCGGTCCAGGGTCGCGGCCTGCTTGGCGAGCAGGGCGGGTTCGCGCAGCGGGGCCAGCAGGACCTCGGTCTGCAGGCGGACGCGCGTGGTGGCGCCGGCGAGCGCGGCGAGGGTGACCAGCGGCTCGGGGTTGTCGTAGACGATCCGGTCGAGCAGGCCGAGGGTGCGGAACGGGCCGTCGTCGGCGCGGCGAGCCCAGCCGATGAGCTGCTCGGGGCGGCCGACGGGCAGACCGAGACCGTAGTGCATGAGTTACCTCCGGAGGGTGTGACGGATGGACGTGCCGCCCGCTCCGGGCCGGTCGTGACGCTGCCTCGGCGGCAGGACTGCTGCGGCAGGCGTGGCCCCGTCGAGTACATTCGATCTTAGCCGAAGATCACCTGGGGGAAGGACGGATTTTCCATGGCCGATCGCCGTGTCCGGTTCGGGCCGGCCCGCCGCGTCGAGGACCTCGGTTCCGGATGATCACGCACCAGGACATGGTCGATCTCTACGGTCCCGACAACGTCGTCACTTTGGCCCACCAGGAGGTGGACCGGCTTGGGGTCGCACCCCAGGACGCAGAGGTTCTGGCGAATGTCGGACTTCCCTGCATCAGTGCGCCGTTCTTCACGACCCGGATCCACGGAGGACCCGAGTTCCTCCGAGTCATCGACGTGACCACGCGCGACGCAACGAAGCATCGCGAGGTGATCGTCGGTGGTCCCCCTGGGGATTCGGGGATGCGGTTCTCACTCTCCGCATACGAGAGATTCGTGACGTTGATGGACTTGGGCGGGACGAAGCCTCGTGGCGAGGTGGTGAACAACAACCTCGTCGAATTCGTGGAGTTCCTCTACCGCATCGAGATGTTCACTCAGGGTGTCGCCGCCGACCCTGCCGTCAAGGAAGCACGATTCGACGATCTTCAGCGCGCGCTGACGGGCATCGACCCGTTCTCCTTCGAGCTGCCGGAGAACTGGTGGGCCATGGCGCTTCGTCAACTCGGCGGAGACGATCCGGTGATCTAGCCGAGGGCCAGGTGATGGACACGCGGCGCAGCCGCCGGAACGTGAGCGCTCAAGGCCCCGAGGTATAGGTCGTTATACACAGCCGCGCCGTGACCGTCCCCGGCGAGCAGATCCGGAGGCCGGCTGCCGGACCCCGCGCCCTCCAGGCGCACGCCCGGGAGAACCGCCGGCCACAGCTCGCGGCTCGCACTGCCAGCCGGGGCCACCACCGCGGCCCGCGCCCGTCAGCTCCCGGGCTGTGCCACCCCGGGCGCCGGCGACTGCGCGTTGCCCGCGATGCCGTACCGCCCGGTCCCGCCGTCGAGCTGTTCCTTCAGCGCCAGCACGGTGCTGACCCGCCCGGCGGCCGTGTTCGCGTTGTCCACAGTGGACAGGATAGACGTCGCCGAGGTGTCGGCCCGCACGAAGCCGATCGCGCCGGTGCCCTCGGCCGACGCCGGGTCGCCCGCGAGCACCGTCCCGGCGCCCGAGCGGTCCAGCTGCGCCGCGAACCGGGCCAGCGTCGCGGCCTTGTCGCCCGCCCCGTCACCCGTCGCCTGGCCGCCGGTCAGCACCAGCGCCAGCTGGCCCGGCGCGATGCCCGGGCTGGCGTTGGCGAACCCGCCGTCCTGCAGCCCCGCGATCGCCGCCGCCAGTTCGTCCGTTGTGGACTGCGGCTGCGCGGTGTCCTTGTTGAGCAGCAGCACCGAACCGACCAGCGCCCCGGCCAGCGTGCCCGGATCACCCGCGGTCGGGAACGTCGAGCCGGCCGGCTGCAGCCTCGTCACCACCTGACGCAGCTGGTCGGCCTTCACCGGATCGGTGAACGAATCGGTCAGCTGCAGCTCCCCCGACACCCGCGCGCCGGACTGCTCGATCAGCTGCCGCAGCGCGTCGCGGTCGGCCGGGTTCGCCTCCTGCGTCGTGATCAGCACGACCGAGCGCCGGTCCAGGGCGCCCGCGACCACCTTCGGGCCGACCGACCCGGCGAAGGCGTCCGCATCGGACAGCCGCGCGTTCAGCTCGTTGCGCTGGGCCTGGAGATCGGACACCTGCGTGGCGAGCTTGCCCTTCTCGTCGGACAGCCCGGACAGCAGCGACCCGTTCAGCGCCGTCGACCCGAGCACGACGCCCACGGCCAGCGCCAGGAACACCGCCGCGATCGAGACGATGTGGTACCGCAGAGAAATCACGTGAAGAGCCCCTTGACCCAGCTTGTGAACGAATCCCAGGTGGAGCGCGCCCAGTCCAGGTACGCCCCGCCGACGTCGGACATGAGCAGCGCGACCGCGACCGCGACGAGCGCGGCGACCACGAGCAGCACCACCGCGCCCAGCGACACGCGGCTGCGGTGCAGCGCGGCGACCGCCTTGCCGTCGACCAGGCGCGTGCCGAGCTTGAGCCGGGTCAGGAACGTCGACGGGTTCGACCCGGACCGGCCGTGGTCGAGGAACTCCCGCAGCGTCGCCTGGAACCCGACGGTGACCACGAGCCCGGCCTCGTGGGCGTCGGCGAGCAGCAGCGCCAGGTCCTCCGGGTTGCCCGACGCGGGGAAGGTGACCGCGCCGATGCCCAGGTCCTGGATGCGCGCCACACCCGGCGCGTGCCCGTCCGGCTGGGCCGGGACGACGACCTCGGCGCCGCACTTGAGCGTCTCGGCGTCGATGCCGAACGGGTCGCCGACGATGATGTCCGGCTGGTACTTCTGCGCGCGCAGCGTGTCCGCGCCGCCGTCCACGCCGATCAGCACCGGCCGGTGCTCGGCGATGTACTTCTTGAGCGCCCTGAGGTCTTCGGCGTGCCCCTTGCCGGGCGCGACGACCAGCACGTGCCGGTCGCGCAGCGGCACCCGCACCTCGGGCACGCCGACGCCGTCGAGGATCAGCGTGCGCTCCCGGCGCAGGAACTCGATCGTGTTCGCGGAGAAGGCCTCCAGCTGGGTGGACATCCCGGCCTTGGCCTCGATCATCTGGTCGGCCACGCTGTCCGGCGTCTGCTCGCTGCCGCCGGCGATCTGCCGGTCGCCGACGTACACGACGCCCTCGTGCAGGCGGACGCGGCTGCCGTCCTTGATCCGGCGCAGCACCTCGCCGCCGACGTTGTCGACCAGCGGGATGCCGGCGTTGACCAGGATCTCCGGGCCCAGGTTGGGAAACCGCCCGGAGATCGACGGCGAGGCGTTCACCACGGCGGCGACCTCGGCTTCGACGAGCGCGTCGGCGGTGGCGCGGTCCAGGTCGATCTGGTCCAGCACCACGATGTCGCCGGGGCCGACGCGCCGGAGCAGGTCGCGCGTGCGCCGGTCCACCCGGGCGACGCCGACGATGCCGGGGAGGGCCTCGGTGTTGCGGTTGAGCAGACCGGGAAGCTTCATGTGTCCGATGGTGACAAACGAACACCGGATGTCCGCTCGCAACACGCCGTGCACAATCCGGTTTCTCGCGGTGATGCCCGGCGGCACCGGTGCGTGTGGACGGTCAGCGCTTGGGACGCTTCCCCGGCTTGCGGCGGGGTTTGGCGGCCGCCTGCTTGTCCGCGTCGGCCACCGCGAGCAGTTCCTCCGCGTGCGCGCGCCCGGTCTCGGTGCTCTCCATCCCGGCGAGCATCCGCGCCAGCTCGACCACCCGCTCGGACTTCTGCAGGGTCTTCACGTCGCTGCGCGTGACGCCCTCCGCGGTGCCCTTGTCGACCACCAGGTGCCGGTCGGCGAACGCGGCCACCTGCGGCAGGTGGGTCACCACGAGCACCTGGTGGGTGCGGGCCAGCCGGGCCAGCCGCCGCCCGATCTCGATCGCCGCACGGCCGCCGACCCCGGCGTCGACCTCGTCGAACACCAGCGTCTGCACGGTGTCCGCGTCGGCCAGCACGACCTCGATCGCGAGCATCACGCGGGACAGCTCACCGCCGGAGGCGGCCTTGTGCACCGGCATCGCCGGCGCGGCCGGGTGCGCCTTGAGCATCAGCTCGACGTCGTCGACGCCGGAGCCGCCCGCGTGCACCAGCTCGCCGTCCACGCGCAGCGCCTGCGGATCGGACGCGTCGGTGGCGCGCCGCTTCACGGTCACCTCGATCTGGGCCTGGCCCATCGCCAGGCCGGACAGCTCCTCGGTGACCGCACCGGCCAGCTCCGCGGCCGCGGCCGAGCGGGCCTTCGACACCGCGGCGGCGTGCCCGGCCAGCTGCTCCGCCAGCTCGTCCCGCCGCGCGGCCAGCGCCGCCAGCGCTTCCTCGGAGGTGTCCATCGACGCCAGGCGCGAGTTCGCGTCCTCGGCCCAGGCCAGGACGCCGTCGACGTCGGCGGCGTACTTGCGGGTCAGGGTCTTCAGCTCGGCCTGCCGGGCGAGGATCTGCTCCAGCAGGCCCGGATCGGCGTCCAGCCCGTCGAGGTAGCCGCCCAGCTCGGCGCCCACGTCGTTGAGCAGCATCTCGGCCTCGGCCAGCCGGGGCTCCAGGTCCCGCAGCGCCGAGTCGTCCGCGCCGGACAGCCGGCGGCGCGCCTCGCCGATCAGGCCGAGCGCGCCGGGCTGGTCCGGGTCGCCGTCCGCGGCCCCGGACACCGCCGCCTGCGCGGCGCTGGCCGCGGCCCGCAGCTCCTCGGTCGCGGTGAGCCGCTTGACCCGCTCGGCCAGCTCCGCGTCCTCCCCCGGCTTCGGGTCGACGGCGGCGATCTCGTCCAGCCCGTGCTTGAGCAGGTCGGCCTGCTGCGCCATCTCGCGCGAGCGGCTGGTGCGTTCGGCCAGCTCGGCGACCACGGCGAGCCACTCGTCGCGGACCGCCCGGTACTCGCGCAGCGGCTCGGCGACGTCGTCCCCGGCGAACCGGTCGAGCACGTCGCGCTGCTCGGCCGGGCGCAGCAGCCGCAGCTGGTCGTTCTGCCCGTGCACGGCCAGCAGCCGGTCGGCCAGGTCGGACAGCACGCTGACCGGCACCGAGCGGCCGCCCAGGTGGGCGCGGGAGCGCCCGTCGGCGCCCACCGAGCGCAGCGCGATGAGGCTGCCGTCCTCGTCGGTCTCGCCGCCGGCGTCGGCGACGATCCGGGCGACGTGCTCGGCGAACACGCCTTCGAAGCGTCCCTCGACGCTCGCCCGGCCCGAGCCGTTGCGGACCTTCGACGCCTCGGCGCGTCCCCCGGACAGCAGGTGCAGCCCGGTGACGACCATGGTCTTGCCGGCGCCGGTCTCGCCGGTGACCACGGTGAATCCCGGGTGCAGTTCGAGCAGGGCGTCCTCGATCACTCCGAGGCCCTGGATGCGCATCTCGGCCAGCACGCAGACCACCGTAGCGGTCCGCCCCGACAATCCGCGCCCGCCTCGCCTCAGCGCGCGTGCCGTTCCCGCCAGCTCTTGACGGGCAGCGAGAACTTGTGGACCAGCCGGTCGGTGAACGGGCCCGGGTGCAGGCGGGCCAGCCGGACCGGCACCTCCCCCGCCACGACCTCGACCCGCGCGCCGCGCGGCAGGGCGATGTGGCGCAGCCCGTCGCAGGTCAGGACCGCGGGCGAGCCGAACGGGTCGATGCCGACGGTGATCACCGAGTCCCGCGAGACGACCAGCGGGCGGGAGAACATCGCGTGCGCGTTGCTGGGCACGACGAGCAGCGCCTCGACGTCGGGCCAGATGATCGGGCCGCCCGCGGAGAACGCGTAGGCGGTCGAACCGGTCGGAGTGGCGCACAGCACACCGTCGCAGCCGAAGGCGGACACCGGCCTGCCGTCGACCTCGATGAGCGCGTCCAGGATCCGCTCGCGGGTGCTCTTCTCCACGCTGGCCTCGTTGAGCGCCCAGGTGCGCGCCACGATCCGGCCCTCGACCGACACCGTCACGTCGATCGTCATGCGCTCCTCGACGGTGTACTCGCGGGACACCACCCGCTGCACGGTCTCGGTGAGCGCGTCCGAGTCGGCCTCGGTGAGGAACCCGACCCGGCCCAGGTTGACGCCCAGCACCGGCACCCCGGCCGGGCGGGCCAGCTCGGCGGCCCGCAGCAGGGTGCCGTCGCCGCCGAGCACGAGCACCAGCTCGGCGCCGCGGGCCGGGTCGTCGTGCGGCGCGACGAGGGTGCACAGCTCGTCCAGGGAGTCGTGCTCGATCAGCTCCTTGACCTCGTCGTCGATGACGCGCAGCCCGATGCCGGCCTCGCTGAACCGGGTCGCGACCTCCCGCGCGGCGTCCTTGGTCGTCTCCCGGTCGGGGTGCATGACCAGCAGCACCTCGCGGCTCTCGCTCACTGGGGACCCTTCCCGACCGCGTCGCGGACCAGTTGCTCGACGTCCTGGTCCGGCGCCGGATCGCGGCGCAGCCAGGCGAAGTATTCGACGTTGCCGGACGGTCCCGGCAGCGGGCTGGCGACCACCCCGTGCGGGTGCAGGCCCAGCGCGGCGGCGGAGTCCAGCACGTCCAGGACGGCGCGGGCGCGCAGGTCCGGGTCCCGCACCACCCCGCCGCTGCCGAGGCGTTCCTTGCCGACCTCGAACTGCGGCTTGACCATCGGCAGCAGGTCGGCGCCGGCGGTCGCGCACGCGGCGAGCGCGGGCAGGACCAGGCGCAGCGAGATGAACGACAGGTCGCCGACGACCAGGTCGACCGGCCCGCCGCACTGCTCGGGGGTGAGGTTGCGGACGTTGGTCTTGTCCAGCACGACGACGCGTTCGTCGGTCTGCAGCCGCCAGTCGAGCAGGCCGCGGCCGACGTCGGCGGCCACGACCTGGCTGGCGCCGCGGCGCAGCAGGACGTCGGTGAAGCCGCCGGTCGAGGCGCCCGCGTCGAGGCAGCGTTTGCCGGCGACGGACAGCCCGGCCGGTTCGAAGGCCTCGAGCGCGCCGAGCAGCTTGTGGGCGCCGCGGGAGGCCCAGCCGGGGTCGTCGGCGGATTTGACCACGATCGGCGCGCCGGTGTCGACGCCGGTGGCGGGTTTGCCGGCGACCATGCCGTTGACGGTCACCTTGCCCTCGCTGATCAGCGTGCTGGCGTGCTCGCGGGAGCGGGCGAGGCCGCGGCGCACCAGTTCGGCGTCCAGGCGGGCCCTGCGGGGCATCGGCTCACACCTTGTCGATGCTGGACAGGGCGAAGGTCAGCTCGGAGTGCACGGCGTCGAAGCGCTCGACGTGCTCGGCGAGCGGGATCTGGTCCAGGTCGTCGAGCGCGGCCATGGCCTCCTCGATGCCCGCGCGCGGGTCGGCCTGCGGCGCGGCGCTCGGCGGCGGCCCGGGCACCGGGCGCGGCGGCTGCGGAGTCGGTTGGTGCTGCACGGTCACCACGCTAACGGATCGGCTCGCCGCCGGAGGGCAGCCCCAGCTCGGTGAGGGCTTTTCCGGCGGAGTCGTCTCCGGCGCGGACGGCGGTGACGCCGGTGTCCCAGGCCGTGGCGCAGAGGGTGCGCAGCAGGGCCAGCGGGTCGCCCTCGCCGGTCACCAGGAGGGTGTCGCCGTCGCGGCGGACCTGCCAGCCGGGCTGCGGGGCGACGCGGAGTTCGTCCGCGGGCTCGGCCAGGGCGCCGAGGTCGGCGCCGAGGTAGGTCGGGCGCTCGGCGGGCACCGCGGTGACCAGGGTGGCGGGGGTGGCGACGCCGGTGAGCACGCACAGCGAGTCCATGCCGGCGGTGACGGCGCCCGCGATGTCGGTGTCCAGCCGGTCCCCGATCGCCAGCGGGCGGTTCGCGCCGGCCGACTTCGCGGCGGTGTGGAACAGCGGGGCCTCGGGCTTGCCGGCGACCTCCGGGGTGGCGCCGGTGGCGGCGCGCAGGGCGGCGACCATCGAGCCGTTGCCGGGCAGCAGGCCGCGTTCGGTGGGCAGGGTGGTGTCGACGTTGCAGGCCACCCACAGCGCACCGGCGCGGATGGCGAGGCACGCCTCGGCCAGGTCGGCCCAGCCGGTGGCGGGGTTGTGGCCCTGCACGACGGCGGCGACGTCGTCCCCGGCCTCGCGCACGGGCTCCAGGCCCACGGCGGTGATCTCGTTCGCGAGCGCGGCGGTGCCGACGACGAGGACGACCGCCCCGGCGGGCAGCCGGTCGCCGAGGAGCCGGGCGGCGGCCTGGGCGCTCGTGCTGACCTCGTCCGGGGTGGCGTCGACGTCGAGGCCGCGGAGGTGGGCCGCGACGTCGCCGGGCGCCTTGGACGCGTTGTTGGTCACGAAGCGCACGGGCGCGCCC
This sequence comes from Amycolatopsis thermalba, assembly GCF_023376025.1. Taxonomy (NCBI): domain Bacteria; kingdom Bacillati; phylum Actinomycetota; class Actinomycetes; order Pseudonocardiales; family Pseudonocardiaceae; genus Amycolatopsis; species Amycolatopsis thermalba. The sequence continues at coordinate 3,370,148 of NZ_CP091196.1, read as the reverse complement.
TGGTCGCGCAGCTGGCGGATGGCCGCCGCGGCCCCCGGGATGGGCCGGGGGCCGCGGTAGACGGTTCCGTCGAGGTCGAACAGGAACGCGTCGTAGGCGGCCTGGAGGGCGTCAGCCATTCGCGAGCTCCGCGGCGCGCTCGGCGGCGTCGGTCTCGTCCTCCGCATCCGCTTCGGCGGCGTGCAGAAACCAGCGGAGCGCTTCTTCGCCGCGGCCGGCCGCGACGAGGTTGTCGGCGTAGGCGTAGAACAGCCGGGCGCTCCACGGGTCGCGCTTGCGCGGGTCGAGGTCGTCGCCCTGCAGGGAGACGACGGCGGCGTCCACCTGGCCGAGGTCGCGCCGCGCCCCGGCGGCGACGATCTTCAGCTCGATCTCGACGTCCCGCGGCAGCTTGTGGCCCTGCATCTCCTTGGCGAGGTCCAGGGCTCGCTCGGGGCGGCCCAGGGCGCGCTCGGCGTCGGCGATGACGGCCACGTGCTGGTCGGTGTGGGTCATCCGGCGGACGGCCCGCAGCTCGGCGAGGGCTTCCTGCCAGCGGCCGGCGTGGTAGGACACCAGGCCGAGCGCCTCGCGGACGATCGGGATCCGGGAGGCGCGGGTCTTGGCGTACTTGGCGTGCGCCAGGGCGGCCTCCGGGTCGGTGTCGATCAGGTTCCCCGCCGCGACGAGGTGCTTGCCGACGGTCTCGGCGAGCGACTTGGGCAGCGAGCGCAGCTCCCGCCGGACGTCCGGGTCGAGGTCGCTGTACTCGATGTCCTCCGGCAGCTCGGGCGCTTCGAGCAGCTCCCGCGCGAGGGCCGCGTCGTCCAGATCACCGCCGCGCCTACCGCGCCGGTCATCACTCCGGCGGCGCTCCTCACGCGCAGCGGCGGAGCGGAACTCCGCGTCCGCGATCTCGACGTGCTCCTCACGGGCCACCGGAGCGGCAGCCGGCCCAGCGACGTCGTCTTCGTCGAGGGCGCCGGCCTCGTGCTCCGCGCGGACCACAGGAGCCGCCCCGGCGATGTCGTCATCATCGAGGGCGTCGGCCTCGCCGCGTTCCGCACGGACCACAGGAGCCGATCCGGCGATGTCGTCTTCGTCAGGGGTGTCGGCTTCATGCTCCGCACGGACCACGGGAGCCGCCCCGGCGATGTCGTCATCATCGGCGATGCCGGCCTCCTGGGCGCTCTCACGCCCAACGACCTCGCCTCCGGCGAGGCTGCCCTCGGCAGCCACCTCGCCGGCGGTCTCCCCGTGCTCCTCATTCGTCACCGGCGCGGCCACCTCGTCGGCCGGGCGCGCCTCTTCGTCGGTCAGCTCGATCGAAGGCTGCCCAGCCTGCGGCTGGTCCAGCCGCTCCTCGGCGGGCACGGAGCGCTCGTCGCCGACCGGCTGGGGCCGCTCGCCGCGATCGAACCCGCGGCCCGAGCGGTCGTCATCGCGCTTCGGGCTTGGCCGGGCGCCACGATCGGAGCGCTCGTCCCGCTTCCAGCCAGAGCGGTCACCACGCTCGAAACGGCCCCCCGAGCGGTTGTCCCGCTCGAAGCGCCCCCCGGAGCGATCGTCCCGTTGGAAACGGCCGCCGGAGCGATCGTCACGGCTGCCGGGGCGGTCGTCGCGGTTGAAGCGGCCTCCGGAGCGGTTGTCGTCGAACTTGCGGGCCGGCCGGTCGCCGCCGCGGTCGAACTTTCCGCCCGGGCGGTCGTCCCGGCCGTAGCCGCGCCCGCCCGACCGGGTGTCGTCACGACGGGGACCACCGGAGCGGTTGTCGTCCCGCTTCCCGTAGCCGCCGCCACGCCGGTTGTCACTCCCGCGGTTGTCGTCGCGGTTCCAGCCCGGGCGGTCACCACGCCGGTCGTCGAAGGACCGGCGCTCGCCGCCGCGGTTGTCGAACGAACGACCCCCGCGGTTCTCGTCGCGACGGTCGCCACCGCGCGCCTCGAAGGACCGGCCGCCCCGCTCACCACGGTTGTCGGAGGAACGGTCGCCACGGTTCCAGCCGCCGCGGCTCTCGAACGAGCGCCCGCCACGGCTTTCCTCGCGACGGTCACCGCCACGCCCCTCGAAGGAGCGCCCACCACGGTCCTCGCGACGATCGCTGCCACGTCCTTCGAAGGAGCGGCCTCCACGGCTGTCATCGCGGCGCCCCTCGAACGAGCGGCCACCGCGCTTGTCGTCGCGGTTCCAGTCCCGGCGGTCGCCACCCCGCCCTTCGAACGAGCGCCCACCGCGGTTCTCATCACGGCGCCCCTCGAAGGAGCGGCTGCCACGGTTGTCGCCGCCGCGCCCCTCCGCGGAGCGGCTGCCGCGGTTGTCGAACGATCGGCCGCCGCGATCGTCGCGGGTCCAGCCCTGGCGATCGCCACCGCGCCCCTCGGAGGGGCGGTCACCACGGCGATTGTCGTAAGAGCGGTCGCCGCCGCGGCCCTCGGAGGGGCGGTCGCCGCGGCGGTTGTCGTACGAGCGGTCGCCGCGCTTGTCGTCTCGGTTCCAGCCGCCGCGGTCGTTGCCGCGGCGGTTGTCGTCCCGGGTCCAGCCGGACCGCTCGCCGCGTCGGTCGTCGGAGCCGCGGTTGCTTCCACGGCGCTCGTCGTCGCGGTTCCAGCTCGAGCGGTTGCCCGTGCCGCCTCGGCGGTCGCCGAAGTCGCGTCCGCCGGATCGTTTGTCGTCCTGCCGGCCATATCCGCCCGACCGGCCACCCTGTCCCGCCTTGCCGTGCGGGGTGCCTCGCTGTGCTCCCGATCGTCCTGCGCCGGGAGCCGTATCGCGGCGCCGGGGGCGATCGGACGCGGCGCCGTCGAAGTCGCGCCGTCCGAAGTCCGCCACCTGGGCCTCCTCTTTCTAGGTTGTGAAGATCAGTAAACGCGCCAAGGGCCCGTCAGGCGAGCCAATCGGCTATCCTAACGGGCCCTTGGGAAAGGGTGTTCGGCGGTGTCCTACTCTCCCACACCCGCGGGGGTGCAGTACCATCGGCGCTGGCAGGCTTAGCTTCCGGGTTCGGAATGGGACCGGGCGTTTCCCTGCCGCCATGACCACCGAAACTCTGTGAAACAACCACAGGTGTGGTGTGGTGTCTCAGAGTTGCAGAGCGGATGCGTAGCAGCTTCGTGGGCAAGTCCTCGGCCTATTAGTACCAGTCCACTCAAAAACACATTACTGTGCGTCCATGTCTGGCCTATCAACCCAATCGTCTCTTGGGGGCCTTAACCCACAAAGGGGTGGGAGACCTCATCTAGGAACAGGCTTCCCGCTTAGATGCCTTCAGCGGTTATCCCTTCCGAACGTAGCTAACCAGCCATGCCACTGGCGTGACAACTGGCATACCAGAGGTTCGTCCGTCCCGGTCCTCTCGTACTAGGGACAGCCTTCCTCAAGTCTCCTACGCGCGCGGCGGATAGGGACCGAACTGTCTCACGACGTTCTAAACCCAGCTCGCGTGCCGCTTTAATGGGCGAACAGCCCAACCCTTGGGACCTACTCCGGCCCCAGGATGCGACGAGCCGACATCGAGGTGCCAAACCATGCCGTCGATATGGACTCTTGGGCAAGATCAGCCTGTTATCCCCGGGGTACCTTTTATCCGTTGAGCGACATCCCTTCCACCAGGAGATGCCGGATCACTAGTCCCTGCTTTCGCACCTGCTCGACCCGTCAGTCTCACAGTCAAGCTCCCTTGTGCACTTACACTCAACACCTGATTGCCAACCAGGCTGAGGGAACCTTTGGGCGCCTCCGTTACCTTTTAGGAGGCAACCGCCCCAGTTAAACTACCCACCAGGCACTGTCCCTGAACCCGATCAGGGCCCTAGGTTAGATTCCCAATCCGACCAGAGTGGTATTTCAACAACGACTCCACCACCACTAGCGTGACAGCTTCACAGTCTCCCACCTATCCTACACAAGCCGAACCGAAAACCAATACCAAGCTATAGTAAAGGTCCCGGGGTCTTTCCGTCCTGCCGCGCGTAACGAGCATCTTTACTCGTAGTGCAATTTCACCGGGCCTGTGGTTGAGACAGCCGGAAAGTCGTTACGCCATTCGTGCAGGTCGGAACTTACCCGACAAGGAATTTCGCTACCTTAGGATGGTTATAGTTACCACCGCCGTTTACTGGCGCTTAAATTCTCAGCTTCGCCCCCGAAGAGAGCTAACCGGTCCTCTTAACGTTCCAGCACCGGGCAGGCGTCAGTCCATATACCTCGTCTTACGACTTCGCATGGACCTGTGTTTTTAGTAAACAGTCGCTTTCCGCTGGTCTCTGCGGCCAACTCACCCTAGCCCGCACGGGGCTTCAAGTGCTTTGGCCCCCCTTCTCCCGAAGTTACGGGGGCATTTTGCCGAGTTCCTTAACCACAGTTCACCCGACCGCCTTAGTATTCTCTACCTGACCACCTGTGTCGGTTTGGGGTACGGGCCGCACATGTTCTCGCTAGAGGCTTTTCTCGGCAGCAGAGGATCACCCTACTTCGCCTCAACGGCTACGCATCACGTCTCACCCTCAACGGGACACGGATTTACCTATGTCCCAGGCTACACGCTTACACCAGTACAACCACTCACTGGCGGAGCTACCTTCCTGCGTCACCCCATCGCTTGACTACTACACACTCAGGCCCCACGCTCACCGATCTCAACCCGAAGGTCTCCACCGGCTCGGGTGGTTAGTATCATGCGCCTCATCATGGGCGAACATACGCGGGTACGGGAATATCAACCCGTTGTCCATCGACTACGCCTGTCGGCCTCGCCTTAGGTCCCGACTTACCCTGGGCAGATTAACTTGACCCAGGAACCCTTGGTCATCCGGCGGCAGAGTTTCTCACTCTGCATTCGCTACTCATGCCTGCATTCTCACTCCCACACCCTCCACGACTGAGTTCCCTCGCCGCTTCCCTGGATGCAGGACGCTCCCCTACCCAACAACACCACTGCACAACACTCCCAAAGAGCATTGCGGATGTATATGTGTCATTGACACGGCTTCGGCGGTGTACTTCAGCCCCGCTACATTATCGGCGCAGGACCACTTGACCAGTGAGCTATTACGCACTCTTTCAAGGATGGCTGCTTCTAAGCCAACCTCCTGGTTGTCTCGGCGACCCCACATCCTTTCCCACTAAGCACACACTTAGGGGCCTTAGCCGGTGTTCTGGGCTGTTTCCCTCTCGACGACGAAGCTTATCCCCCGCCGTCTCACTGCCGCACTCTCACGTGATGGTATTCGGAGTTTGGTTGACTTCGGTAACCCGGTAAGGCCCCTAGGCCATCCAGTAGCTCTACCCCCACCACGAAACATGCGACGCTGCACCTAAATGCATTTCGGGGAGAACCAGCTATCACGGAGTTTGATTGGCCTTTCACCCCTACCCACAACTCATCCCCCAGGTTTTCAACCCTGGTGGGTTCGGCCCTCCACGAGGTCTTACCCTCGCTTCAGCCTGGCCATGGGTAGATCACTCCGCTTCGGGTCTAGACCACGCGACTCACACGCCCTCTTCAGACTCGCTTTCGCTACGGCTACCCCACACGGGTTAACCTCGCCACGCAGCACTAACTCGCAGGCTCATTCTTCAAAAGGCACGCCATCACAATCAAACGATCGCTCTGACGGCTTGTAGGCACACGGTTTCAGGTACTCTTTCACTCCCCTCCCGGGGTACTTTTCATCTTTCCCTCACGGTACTCGTCCGCTATCGGTCACCAGGAAGTATTTAGGCTTACCGAGTGGTCCCGGCAGATTCACAGCAAATTCCACGAGCTCGCTGCTACTCGGGAACACCACCACACCACACCAACACAGCTTTCGCGTACGGGACTCTCACCCACTCCGGTCCACCATCCCAGGCGGTTCCACTAGCCATGCAGCACGATGCCAGAACTGTCAGATTCTGGAAGATGGATCCCACAACCCCGCACACACAACCCCTGACAGGTATCACATGCGCACGGTTTAGCCTCCTCCGCTTTCGCTCGCCACTACTCACGGAATCACTAGTGTTTTCTCTTCCTACGGGTACTGAGATGTTTCACTTCCCCGCGTTCCCTCCACGCACCCTATATATTCAGGTACGGGTAACACCTCATAACAGGTGCTGGGTTTCCCCATTCGGACACCCTCGGATCACAGCTCGGTTGACAGCTCCCCGAGGCTTATCGCAGCCTCCCACGTCCTTCATCGGCTCCTGATGCCAAGACATCCACCATGTGCCCTTAACAACTTGACCACAAAGATGCTCGCATCCACTCTGCAATTCTCAAACACCACACCCAGAAACAACACACCGTGTTGCCTCAGGACCCAACAGCGTAAAGATGAACACCCACCAGCGGACTTTGTCACTGTCGTTCCACACCGTTGCCGGCAGTACTGAACCAGGAACTCCATCCCCCGATGAGCATCAGCCAGTCGTCCACAATTCCTTGAGCAACCAGACAGTGCCACAGTCGGACACTGAGCCTGGCCACTCCACTCACCATCGGCAAGTGGATGTGTTGTGCTCCTTAGAAAGGAGGTGATCCAGCCGCACCTTCCGGTACGGCTACCTTGTTACGACTTCGTCCCAATCGCCAGTCCCACCTTCGACCACTCCCTCCCTTACGGGTTGGGCCATGGGCTTCGGGTGTTACCGACTTTCATGACGTGACGGGCGGTGTGTACAAGGCCCGGGAACGTATTCACCGCAGCGTTGCTGATCTGCGATTACTAGCGACTCCGACTTCACGCAGTCGAGTTGCAGACTGCGATCCGAACTGAGACCGGCTTTAAGGGATTCGCTCCACCTCACGGTATCGCAGCCCTCTGTACCAGCCATTGTAGCATGTGTGAAGCCCTGGACATAAGGGGCATGATGACTTGACGTCATCCCCACCTTCCTCCGAGTTGACCCCGGCAGTCTCCCGCGAGTCCCCGCCATTACGCGCTGGCAACACAGGACAAGGGTTGCGCTCGTTGCGGGACTTAACCCAACATCTCACGACACGAGCTGACGACAGCCATGCACCACCTGCACACCGGCCACAAGGGGGCCGACATCTCTGCCGGTTTCCAGTGCATGTCAAGCCCAGGTAAGGTTCTTCGCGTTGCATCGAATTAATCCACATGCTCCGCCGCTTGTGCGGGCCCCCGTCAATTCCTTTGAGTTTTAGCCTTGCGGCCGTACTCCCCAGGCGGGGCGCTTAATGCGTTAGCTACGGCACGGACAACGTGGAAGTCACCCACACCTAGCGCCCAACGTTTACAGCGTGGACTACCAGGGTATCTAATCCTGTTCGCTCCCCACGCTTTCGCTCCTCAGCGTCAGTATCGGCCCAGAGACCCGCCTTCGCCACCGGTGTTCCTCCTGATATCTGCGCATTTCACCGCTACACCAGGAATTCCAGTCTCCCCTACCGAACTCAAGCCTGCCCGTATCCACTGCAGGTCCGGAGTTAAGCCCCGGATTTTCACAGCAGACGCGACAAGCCGCCTACGAGCTCTTTACGCCCAATAATTCCGGACAACGCTTGCACCCTACGTATTACCGCGGCTGCTGGCACGTAGTTAGCCGGTGCTTCTTCTCCAGGTACCGTCACTTACGCTTCGTCCCTGGCGAAAGAGGTTTACAACCCGAAGGCCGTCATCCCTCACGCGGCGTCGCTGCATCAGGCTTCCGCCCATTGTGCAATATTCCCCACTGCTGCCTCCCGTAGGAGTCTGGGCCGTGTCTCAGTCCCAGTGTGGCCGGTCACCCTCTCAGGCCGGCTACCCGTCGTCGCCTTGGTAGGCCATCACCCCACCAACAAGCTGATAGGCCGCGGGCCCATCCCGTACCGCCGAAACTTTCCACCCCACACCATGCGGTGTGGAGTCATATTCGGTATTAGACCCCGTTTCCAGGGCTTATCCCAAAGTACAGGGCAGGTTACCCACGTGTTACTCACCCGTTCGCCACTCATCCACACCCGAAGATGCTTCAGCGTTCGACTTGCATGTGTTAAGCACGCCGCCAGCGTTCGTCCTGAGCCAGGATCAAACTCTCCAACAATGCTAGAAAATCGATCCGGCTATATTCATAGCCTCAAAGGAACCCACAAAGGGTTCTAGCTAATCAACTGGCTTTAGCTCATCAATACACTGTTGAGTTCTCAAACAACACGTTTTGTTGTGTCACCCGACGACCAACCAGCGACACGAAGTCTCACAACTCCGATTACACTGTGGTTTCGTCCGGCGGCGGTCACCCACTCTACCACCATCGGTGGGAGCTTGGTTCGTGACCCCCCGCCCGGTACCCCGTGCTCCTGGGCCTCTCGGCTCCGGCCCGGTCTCCCTGGCGACGAAGAGAAGATTACATGGTCGGAAACCCCCCTTGCACAGGGGGGTCCCTTAACCGCGTTTCCCCTGGTCAGGCCAGCAATTTGACCCCGGCGGTGTTCCGCTTGCCGCGGCGCACCACGAGCCACGTGCCGTGCAGGGCGTCCGTGCGCTCCGGCCGCCACTCCTCGTCGGCGATCTTCGCGTTGTTCACATACGCGCCGCCCTCCTTCACGGTGCGCCGCGCCGCGCCCTTGCTGTCGACGAGACCGGTGGCCACGAGGAGGTCGACGATCGTCGGCTCGTCCGCGAGCCGCACCTCGCCGACCGGCACCTCGGCCATGACCGCCTCGAGCGTGCGCGTGTCCAGCTCCGCCAGCTCACCACGGCCGAACAGGGCCTGGCTCGCGGCAATCACCTGACGCGTCTGCTCTTCGCCGTGCACCAGCGTGGTCAGCTCTTCGGCGAGCCGGCGCTGCCCGGCCCGCAGATGCGGCTTCTCCTCGGTCAGGCGGGCGATCTCGTCGATCTCCTCGCGCGGGACGAACGTCAGCATGCGCAGGTAGGGCAGGACGTCGGAGTCCGTGACGTTGACGAAGTACTGGAACCACGCGTACGGCGAGGTCATCTCCGGGTCGAGCCAGAGGTTGCCGCCCCCGGTGGACTTGCCGAACTTGCGTCCCTCCGAGTCGGTCACCAGCGGTGTCGTCAGCGCGTGCACGCTCGCGCCGTCCACCTTGCGGATGTAGTCCACCCCGCCGACGATGTTGCCCCACTGGTCCGAGCCGCCGATCTGCAGCTTCGTCCCGTACTTCCGGAACAGCGTCAGGTAGTCGTAGGACTGCAGGAGCAGGTAGCTGAACTCGGTGTAGGAGATGCCGTCGGAGGCCAGGCGCCGCTTCACCGTCTCCCGCGCCAGCATCACGTTCACCGAGAAGTGCTTGCCCACGTCGCGCAGGAAGTCCAGCGCCGAGACGTCCTTGAACCAGTTCAGGTTGTTCTCCACGATCGCCCCGGTCGGCGAGTCGTCGAAGGTCACGAACTTCTCCAGCTGCACCCGGATCTTCTCCAGCCGGGCGGCGGTCACCTCGGGCGTGACCAGCGAACGCTCACCGACGTCGCGCGGGTCGCCGATCTGGCCGGTGGCTCCCCCGCCGAGCACGATCGGCCGGTGCCCGGCCTGCTGGAACCGCGCGAGCGTCAGCAACTGGACGAGGTGGCCGGCGTGCAGGCTGTCCGCGGTCGGGTCGAAGCCGCCATAGAGGGTGAGCGGACCGGCGTCCAGATCCTTCCGCAGCGCATCGAGGTCGGTGGACTGCGCGATCAGCCCGCGCCAGGACAGTTCGTCGAGGATGTGTTCGCTCACGGCTCGATACTCTCCTACGAGGTCAACCGACTATTTCGCGGGGCGCACCCGCCCGCCGCGCCGGTAGAGCGACACGGCCGGGGAGTCGTCGATCCAGAACCGCCACGGCGTGTCCATCGCCGCCGCCACCCCGACCCGTGGGCCCGACCGGACGCGCTCGGCGGGGATCTCCTCACCCGTCAGCAGGCGCACCGGCGACTCCGGGTCGACCAGGTCGGCGCCGTTGTGCTGGGGGCCGATGCCGAGCGCGGAGGTCAGCCGGGCCGGCCCGCGGGCCAGTTCGACGTCCTTGCGCGCGGCCTTGCGGCGGGACCGCGCCAGGTCGGCACCCTCGGTGATCTCCGCGGCGCGCAACAGCACCGCTCCCGCCTCGCCGTCCTCCCGGCCGACCACGTTGGCGCAGAAGTGCATGCCGTAGACGAAGTACACGTACAGGTGACCCGCCGGGCCCCACATGACGGTGTTGCGCGGGGTGCGTCCGCGGTAGCAGTGCGACGCCGGGTCGTCCTCCCCGCGGTAGGCCTCCACCTCGACCAGCCGGGCGCGCACGGTGCCCTCGGGGCCCGTCGCCTCCAGCACCGAGCCGAGCAGCACGTACGCCAGGTCGACCGGGTCGATCGCCAGCTCCTCGCGCTTGAACAGACGCCCGGTCATCGCAGCACCACCTCGCCACCGGGGGTGGCGAGCACCGCCTCCAGCCGCGGGCCGGGACCGGTGACGACCGTCAGCGCGGCCCCGAGCGCGGCGAGCGGGCCGGCGACCAGGCCCGGATCCGGGTGAACGCCGGTCAGCGACACGAGCGTGACGCCGCCGGGCAGGCTCTCGGCCGGGTGCGGCGACTCCTGCCAGTCGATGAGGAACGGCACCACTCCCCCGTCCTGGCGCGGGAAGGCCAGCGACCAGCTCAGCAGCGCCCCGTCGGGTCGCCGGCGCGACATCGGCAGCTCGTCGCCGAACGGGTAGCCGGCCGCGCCCGACCGCTCCCGTGCCGCGCCCAGGTCCGGCACCCGGATCGCCCAGGTGACCAGCCGCGGGGCGGTCAGGTCGTCGATGCCGAACCAGCGCGGCCCGTCCGGCGCGTCCTGCTCCGGGTCCGGGCCGATGACCTCCAGGTACGCCCCGTCGCCGAGGCCGGCCAGGTGGTTGCGGGTGCCGCGACCGGGGTGCGCGCCGCCGGGCACGAGGCCGATCCCGCGCCCGCGCAGCTCCGCCACCGTCCCGGCGAGGTCCGGTGTCGCGTAGACGAGGTGGTCGAGGTTCACCCGATCCACTGCCGGTGGTCGGCGGCCCGCGCGACGAGCCGGTCGAGCTGCTCGGCCACGCGAGCCGGGGCGGTGCCGCCGCGGGCGTCCCGGGAGGCCACCGAGCCCTCGACGGTCAGCACCTCCCGCACCCGTGGCGTGAGCGCCGGGCTGATCTTCTCCAGTTCCTCGTCGGTGAGCTCGTCGAGGCCGGCCCCGCGCGCCTCCGCGACCCGCACGCACTCCCCCGCGGCCTCGTGCGCGACGCGGAACGGCACGCCCTGCCGCACCAGCCATTCGGCGATGTCGGTGGCCAGGGTGAAGCCGGCCGGGGCGAGTTCGGCGAGCCGCTCGGTGTGGAAGGTCAGGGTGCCGACCATCCCGGCGATGGCCGGGAACAGCAGCTCCAGCTGCTCGACCGAGTCGAAGACCGGTTCCTTGTCCTCCTGCAGGTCCCGGTTGTAGGCCAGCGGCATGCCCTTGAGCGTGGCGAGGAGCCCGGTCAGGTTGCCGATCAGCCGTCCGGACTTGCCGCGGGTCAGCTCGGCGACGTCCGGGTTCTTCTTCTGCGGCATGATCGAGCTGCCGGTGGCCCACGCGTCGTCGAGCGTGACGTAGCCGAACTCGGCCGTGTTCCAGATGATGACCTCTTCGGCGATGCGGGAGAGGTTCACGCCGAGCATGGCCAGCACGAACGCGAACTCGGCGGCGAAGTCGCGGGAGGCAGTGCCGTCGATGGAGTTCTCCACGCTGGTGGCGAACCCCAGCTCGGCGGCCACGGCCTCCGGGTCGAGTCCGAGGGACGACCCGGCCAGCGCGCCCGAGCCGTAGGGCGATTCCGCGGTGCGGGCGTCCCAGTCCCGCAGCCGGCTCACGTCCCGCAGCAGCGACTGCGCGTGCGCCAGCAGGTGGTGCGCCAGCAGGACCGGCTGCGCGTGCTGGAGGTGGGTGCGGCCCGGCAGGATCGCGTCCGGGTGCCGCCGCGCCTGCGCGACCAGGGCGTCGACGACGTCCAGCGTGCCCGCGGCGACCCGCTTGCCCGCGTCGCGCAGCCACATCCGGAACAGCGTGGCGACCTGGTCGTTGCGGGAGCGTCCGGCGCGCAGCTTGCCGCCCAGCTCGGCGCCCGCGCGCTCGATGAGGCCCCGCTCCAGCGCGGTGTGCACGTCCTCGTCGGCGACCGTCGGCGTGAACGCGCCGGAGGAGACGTCCGCGGCGAGCGTGTCCAGGGCCGCGAGCATGCGGGTCAGCTCGTCCGAGGTCAGGAGACCGGCCTGGTGCAGCACCCGGGCGTGGGCGCGGGAGCCGGCGATGTCGTAGGGCGCCAGCCGCCAGTCGAAGTGCGTCGACGCGCTCAGCGCCGCCATCGCCTCGGCCGGGCCGCTGCTGAAGCGCCCGCCCCAGAGCGCGATCCCCGGTTGGCCGTTGTCTGCCATGTGTTCGTCTCAGCCTTCGCTCATTCGTGGTCGTCCAAGTCCAAAGTAGAGGAACGCCGCGCCAGCGCCGAGAACCGGTCGGCCAGGTCCCGGCCGGTGAGCGGCTCGCGCGCGATCACCGCCACCGTGTCGTCCCCGGCGATCGACCCGACCACCTCCTCCAGCGCGGCCCGGTCGATCGCGCTGGCCAGGAACTGCGCCGCGCCCGGGGGCGTGCGCAGCACCGTCAGGTTGCCCGAGGAATCCACCGACACCATCAGCTCGGCCAGCAGCCGGGACAACCGCGACGTGCCGCCCTGGACCCCCCGCACCGGGCTGCCGTCCTCCGGGATCACGTACACCGGCGCACCGGAGTCCGCGCCCCGCAGCTTGACCGCGCCCAGCTCGTCGAGGTCCCTGGACAACGTAGCCTGCGTGACGTCGACGCCCTCGGCGGCCAGCAGCTTCGCCAGCTCCGTCTGGCTGCGGATGGCCATCGACGAGACCAGCTCGACGATGCGGGCCTGCCGGGCGGCGCGGTTCATCGTCGTTCGTTCATGAGCCATACCAACAGCGCCTTCTGCGCGTGCAGACGGTTTTCGGCCTCGTCCCACACCGCGCTGGCCGGGCCGTCGATCACCTCGTCGGTGATCTCCCAGCCGCGGTGGGCGGGCAGGCAGTGCAGCACGATCGCGTCGTCCCCGGCCTCGGCCAGCAGCTCGGCGTTGACCTGCAGCTTCTTGAAGGGCGTGACGCGGTCCATGCCGTCGTTCTCCTGGCCCATCGAGGTCCAGGTGTCGGTGACCAGGACGTCGGCGCCCTCGACCGCGGCGTGCGGCTCGGTGAACACGCCGACGCTGCCGCCGGTCTCCGCCGCGCGCTTCTTCGCGTCGGTCACCACGTCCGCGTCCGGCTGGAAGCCCTCCGGCGCGACGACCCGGACGTGCAGGCCCGCGGTCACCCCGCCCAGCAGCAGCGAGTGGGCCATGTTGTTGGCGCCGTCGCCGAGGTAGGTCAGCGTCAGCCCGGCCAGCTTGCCCTTGCGCTCGCGGATGGTCTGCAGGTCCGCCAGCACCTGGCACGGGTGGAACTCGTCGGTCAGCGCGTTGACCACCGGGACCGTGGCGGCCGAGGCCATCGCGACGATGCGCTGCTGGGCGAAGGTGCGCCAGACGACGGCGTCGACGTAGCGCGAGAGCACGCGCGCGGTGTCCTCGATCGTCTCCTCGCGGCCGAGCTGCATCGAGCGGCCGTCCACGATGATCGGGTGGCCACCCAGCTGGGCGATGCCGACCTCGAACGACAGCCGCGTGCGGGTCGAGTTCTTCTCGAACAGCACGGCGACCGACTTGGGGCCGGCCAGGGCCCGGTTGGACAGCGGGTCCTGCTTCAGCTCGGCGGCCAGGTCGAGGACGGCCAGCTGTTCGTCCGGGGTCAGGTCGTCGTCGCGCAGGAAGTGGCGGAGCATCGGGCAGTCAGTCCTTCGTGGTGGTGGTGTCGAGCGCGCCGGGCAGCGCGGCGAGGAAGCCCTCGGCCTGCTCCTGGCTCAGGATCAGGGGCGGGGCCAGCCGGATCGTGTCCGGAGCGACCGGGTTCACCAGATAACCCGCGGCCTGGGCGGCCTGCGCGACGGCGGGCGAGACGGGCTCGTTGAGCATGATGCCGATCAGCAGCCCGGCGCCGCGCACGCCCTTGACCAGCGGGTGGGCCATGTCCTCGACGCCGGCGGCGATGTCCTTGCCGACCCGGGACACGTGGTCGATCAGGCCGTCGCGGGAGATGGCGCGCAGCACCGCGAGCCCGGCCGCGCAGCACACCGGGTTGCCGCCGAAGGTGGTGCCGTGCTGGCCGGGCTTGAGCAACTCGCCCGCCTCGCCGACGCCGATCACCGCGCCCAGCGGCAGCCCGCCACCCAGCCCCTTGGCGAGGGTGATGAGGTCCGGGACGATGCCGGCCCGCTGGAAGGCGAACCAGTCGCCGGTGCGGCCGATGCCGGTCTGCACCTCGTCGAGCACCAGCAGGGTGCCGGTCGCCTTGGTGATCTCGCGGGCGGCCTGCAGGTAGCCGTCGGGCGCGGGGATGACGCCGCCCTCGCCGAGGATCGGCTCGAGGAACACCGCGGCCGTGTCGGTGTCGACCGCCGCGCGCAGGGCGTCGGCGTCGCCGAACGGGACGTGCACGACGCCGGGGACCAGCGGCTCGAACGGCTGCTTCTTGCCGGGCTGACCGGTCAGCGACAGCGAGCCCATGGTGCGGCCGTGGAAGGCGCCCTCGCAGGCGACCACCTTGGTGCGGCCGGTGAGCCTGCTGATCTTCAGCGCCGCCTCGTTGGCCTCCGCGCCCGAGTTGACGAACAGGACCTTGCCCTGCGCGGCCAGGCCGGCGACGTCGAGCAGCGCCTCGGCCAGCTCGACGGTGACCGGGTTGACGTAGAGGTTGGAGGTGTGGCCGAGCTTGGTGATCTGCTCGGTCACGGCGGCCACGATGTCCGGGTGGGCGTGCCCCAGTGCGTTGACCGCGATACCGCCGACCAGGTCGACGTACTCGGCGCCGTCGGCGTCCCAGACGCGGGCGCCCTCGCCGCGCACCAGCGTCAGGCCGGGGGTGCCGTAGTTGTCCATGAGGGCGGACTGCCAGTGCTGCCGTCCGTCGGCGTTGGAGGAGAGCGCGTCCATCAGGACTCCTGTTCGGGGAGGACCATGGTGCCGATCCCGCGGGAGGTGAAGACCTCCAGCAGGACCGAGTGGGCGATGCGGCCGTCGATGACGTGGGCGCGGCGGGTGCCGCCGCGCACCGCGCGCACGCAGGCCTCCATCTTCGGGATCATGCCGCTGGCCAGGGTCGGCAGCAGTTCCTCGAGCCGGTCCACGCGGATCCGGTCGATGAGCGACGAGCGGTCCGGCCAGTTCGCGTAGAGGCCCTCGACGTCGGTGAGCACGACCAGCTTCTCGGCGTCCAGCGCGGCGGCGAGCGCGCCGGCCGCGGTGTCGGCGTTGACGTTGTGCACCACGCCGTCGGCGTCCGGGGCCACCGTGGACACCACGGGGATGCGGCCGGCGTTGACGATGTCCAGCACCGCGTCCGGGTTGACCGAGGCGACCTCGCCGACCAGGCCGACGTCGACGGGCTCGCCGTTCACGGTCGCCTGCTTGCGTTCGGCGGTGAACAGCTGGGCGTCCTCGCCGGAGATGCCGACCGCGTACGGGCCGTGGGCGTTGATGAGCCCGACCAGCTCGCGGCTGACCTGGCCGACCAGGACCATGCGGACGATGTCCATGGTCTCCGGGGTGGTGACGCGCAAGCCGCCGCGGAACTCGCCTTCGATGCCGAGCCTCGCCAGCATCGCGGTGATCTGCGGGCCGCCGCCGTGCACGACGACCGGGCGCAGGCCGGCCAGCCGCAGGAACACCATGTCCTGGGCGAAGGCGCGTTTGAGCTCGTCGTCGATCATCGCGTTGCCGCCGTACTTGACGACGACGGTGGCGCCGTGGAACCGCTGCAGCCACGGCAGGGCTTCGATCAGCACGCCGGCCTTCTCGGCCGCGGTGGCCGTCCGGTCGTCGGCCGCGACCAGTTCGGGAGGAGTCATGAGGAGTAGGCGCTGTTCTCTTCGACGTAGGCGTGCGACAGGTCGGTGGTGAAGATCGTGGCCTCGCTGGCGCCGATGCCCAGGTCGATCACGATCTCGATGGCGCGGCCGGACAGGTCGGCCGCGGACCGGTCGGCCGCCGTGGTGCCGTTGGCGAACAGGGTGACGCCGTTGATGCTGATCGACAGCGTGCCCGGGTCGATCTCGGCCTGGGCGCGGCCGACCGCCATCGCGACGCGGCCCCAGTTCGGGTCCGAGCCGAACAGCGCGGTCTTGACCAGGTTGTCCTCGGCGACGGTGCGGCCGACGTTGATCGCGTCCTGCTCGCTGGCGGCACCGCGTACGACGACGTCGACCTCCTTGGTGACGCCCTCGGAGTCGGCGCGCAGCTGCTGGACCAGGTCCATGCAGGCGGCGGTGAGGACGTCGGTGAACTCGTCCAGGCCCGGGGTGATGCCGCTGGCGCCCGAGGCGAGCACGAGAACGGTGTCGTTGGTGGACGTGCCGCCGTCCACGTCGAGGCGGTCGAAGGTGACGCGGGTGGCAGCGCGGAGCGCGGCGTCGAGCGCGTCCGGGTCGACGACCGCGTCCGTGGTGAGGACCGCCAGCATCGTCGCCAGGTTCGGCGCGAGCATGCCCGCGCCCTTGGCGAAACCGCCGACGCTCCAGCCGCCGTCGTGGCCGCGCAGTGTCTGCTTCGGCTTGCTGTCGGTGGTCATCACGGCGGTCGCGGCGGCCAGGGCCGACTCGGCGGTGGTGTCCAGGGCCTTGACCGCGGCGTCCACACCGGACAGCACGGCCGGCATCGGCAGCCGCTCCCCGATCAGGCCGGTCGAGCACACCGCCACGTCGATCGCGCCGACCTCGAGCAGCTCGGCGACCTTCTCGGCGGTGGCGTGCGTGTCCTGGAACCCGCCGGGGCCGGTGGCCGCGTTCGCGCCGCCGGAGTTGAGGACGACCGCACGCAACCGCTTGTGCCGCAGCACTTCCTGGGACCACAGCACCGGCGCCGCCTTGACGACGTTGCGGGTGAACACGCCCGCCGCCGCCTGCTCGGGCCCGTCGTTGACGACGAGCGCGAGGTCCAGGGCGCCGGATACCTTGATCCCGGCGGCCACGCCTGCGGCGCGGAACCCCTTCGGTCCGGTCACGGTCACGGTGCGACTCCTACTGTCGGAAGGCCGGTGGTCTCGGGGAGACCGAGTGCGATGTTCATGGACTGGATGGCGCCGCCCGCGGTGCCCTTGGTCAGGTTGTCGATCGCGGCCACGACGACCAGCCTGCCCGCGTCGGCGTCCACCGCGACCTGCAGCTGCACGTTGTTCGAGCCCAGCGTCGCCGACGTGACCGGCCAGCTGCCCTCGGGCAGGACCTGCACGAACGGCTCGGCCTGGTAGGCCTTCTCGTACACCGCGCGCGCCGCCGCCGTGTCGGTCTCGCCCGCCAGCGGCGCGCTCGCCGTGGTGAGGATGCCGCGCGGCATCGGCGCGAGGACCGGCGTGAACGACACGGTCACCGGCACCCCGGCGACCGAGCTGAGGTTCTGCGCGAACTCCGGCGTGTGCCGGTGCGCGCCACCGACCCCGTACGCGCTCGCCGAGCCCATCACCTCCGAGCCCAGCAGGTGCGGCTTGAGGCTCTTGCCCGCGCCGGAGGTGCCCGTGACCGCCGTGATGGTCACCTCCGGCCGCACCAGGCCGGCCGCCAGTGCCGGGGCCAGCGCGAGCGTGCCGCCGGTCGGGAAACAGCCCGGCACGGCGATGCGCTTGGTGCCGGCGAGCTTCTCCCGGGCGCCCGGCAGCTCGGGCAGGCCGTAGGGCCAGGTCCCGGCGTGGTCACCGCCGTACCAGCGCTGCCAGTCGGCCGCGCTGGTCAGCCGGTGGTCGGCGCCCAGGTCGACGACCAGCACGTCCGGCCCGAGCTGGGCCGCGATCTCCGCTGAATGACCATGCGGCAGCGCGAGGAAGACCACGTCGTGGCCGCCCAGCGTGTCCACGGTGGTTTCCTGCAGGATGCGCCCGGCCAGCGGGACCAGGTGGGGGTGATGCTGACCCAGCGGGGTGCCGGCACTGCTCGCCGCCGTCACCGCACCGATTTCGACCTCGGGGTGCGCCAGCAGCAGGCGGAGGGCTTCCCCGCCCGCGTACCCGCTCGCCCCGGCCACCGCGACCTTCACCGTCATACGAATGATTATGCATTGCGACGGAAGATCAATCAAACGAGTTCCGGCGGGGTCACAGTCGGCCGGGGCTGGGGCGGGCGTCAGCGCTCAGCTGCCACAGTCACCTCCGGCGGGCGGGGTGGTGCCGGTCGAGTGGGTCCGACATTCCGCGAGCGGTTCCGCCCCGAGGCGCGGGCCTGCCGTTGGCCGACGCTGCGCGAGCCGCCCGGCCTGAGCCACGGGCCTGTCCTTGGCCGGCATAGCGCGAGCAGCCCCGCCCGAAGTGCGGGCCTGTCCTTGGCCGACATTCCGGGAGGGGCCCCGGCCTCAGGCGCGGGCCTGCCGTTGACCGGCACTGCGCGAGCAGCTCAGACGCGAGCCTGTCCTTGACCGGCACTGCGCGAGCGGCCCCCGCCCGACGTGCGTGCCTGTCCCTGGTCGGCACTGCGCGAGCGGCCCGCCCGAAGCGCGTGCCTGCCGTTGACCGGCACTGCGCGAGCGGCCCCGGCGGCGCGAGGTGTGCGTCAGGCGGCATCGCCACTCCCCTCCGGTGCGGTTCGCATGCTCGGCGGGTCGGGCAAGTACTCCCCGCGGCGCTCGGGATCGCAACCCACCCGCGGCAGCCGTGCCCGGATGCCGCCAGGGCTGCGGCCGAGGTCGCGGGCGATGTCCGCCACGCTCTCGCCCGCGATCCACCGCCGCTCGAGTTCGGCGTCGAGTTCCGGCGTCCACGGTCGGCCCTGGCTGGCCGGCCGGTCGCGCCCTCTTCGCCCGCCCGGATCGGCCAGGGCGGCGTGATGTCGCAGTGTCTCCGACAGCACCGAGCCGAGTGTCTCCGCCGCACCGGCGGCGACTTCGATCTGCCCGTCGGCGACGGGCTCGCCCTCGGCTCCGGCGGCGCCGACCCGGATCACGAGGCGGTCGGCGAGCAGGTCACGGTCACCGCCCGGCAGCACGGTGACCTCGATGGAAAACGTGGTGTTGCCGGCCCGGAGGGTGCTCCGGTGCTCTTCGATGATGTTCATGCCCGGCACGCTAGCGACCCCCACCGACAATTCCGGATCACCGTCCGTCGCGCGGCGGTCGCGGACCGAAATTGTCGTACCCCCCGCCTAACGTTGTTCACCTCATCACGCACCACTGGGGGAGACATGAGGGAACACCAGTTCTGGCGGCTCGTCACCGGACGGCCGGTCGCGGAGATCGGCGAGCTTCTGCGAGGACGATCGGCGCTGGACATCATCCGGTTCCACCACCACTTCAGGCGCCTCCACCTGCGCGCCTGCCGGTGGGACGTGTGGACGGCGTTCGGCCTGGTCCTCGGGGGCGCCGGAGCCGGTCAGCTGCGCGACGGCGTGTGCTGGCTGATCCTGCGGGGCCGCCGCACCTACCACCGGGCGCTGGTGAACCCGGACGTGCTCGCGGAATTCCGGATCGACCCGCTGGAGATCACTCGATCCGGTGATCTTGCCGGCCTGGCACTGCGGTTGCTGACGCCGCCCGGTCGGGGCGAAGTGGCCACGGCGTGCGGCGAGGCGCTCGCAGCCGTCCTGGGCGAAGCCGGTCCACACGGATTGCCGCCAGGTGAGCGTCCCTCGCTCGACGCCGACACGCTGGCACGCTGCTACCCGCGGCTGACGGCGCGGTACGGGCTCGTCGCCGAGCCGATCACCGTCCTCACCGCGGTGAGGACGAGCCGATGAACAGCCACCAGCCGCCGACGCACGGCGACGCGACGAGCACCAGCCGGAGCTACCGACCGGGCACCCACCCGACGGGGACCGCCGCTTGCCTCCGGCTCGGACGCCGAATCGCCACCTCGCTCCGCAGCATCGCCAGCCCGGCACCGACGAACAGCGACGAACCGCCGAACCGCGGCGCCCCGACCGCCAGCCGAGGCGACCGCCGACCGGGCACCCACACGACGCGCACCGCCACTCACCTCCGGCTCGGACGCCGAATCACCACCACGCTGCACCGCAGCGCCAGCCCGGCACCGACGAACAGCGACGAACCGCCGAACCGCGGCGCCCCAACCGCCGGCCGCAGCTACCGCCGACCGGGCACGCGCATGCCGGGGACTGCCACCCGCCGCCGAATCGCCTCTACGCTCCGTAGCATCGCCTGCCCGGCACCAATGAACAGCCACGAACCGCAGGCGCACCGCAGCGCGCCGACCGCCAGCCGAGGCAGCCACCGACCGGGCACTGACGGGGCGGAAACCCCCACCCGGCGCACCACCCGCCGCCTGGTCCTGCGCCGCATCGCCTCCGCGCTTCGCGCCGCTGCCCGCCTGGCGCCGATGAGCAGCCGCGAACGGCTAACGCGCCGCGGCCCGCAAAGCCTCGGTCAGCTCCTCCGGCTGCCCCGTGCCCGCACGGTCCGCACGCGTGCCCGGCGCACCGTCCGGCACCGGTTCGGGCAGTGGGTCGCACACCGCGTCCGGGCCGGTGCCCCGCTGCCGCGGCGGCAGCGCGCCGGTCGCGAGGTAGTCCGCGATCCGGTCGTCCACACACGCGTTGCCGGACAGCGAGCCGGCGTGGGTGGTGCCGCCCGGCTGGCCGATCAGGCTCGCCTGCGGAAACCGCCGGCGCACCTCCAGGTTCCCGGCGAACGGGGTGGCCGCGTCCAGCTCCTCCCCGATCAGCAAGGCGCCCACACCACGACCGTCGACGTCGACCGGCTTGCCCGCGGGCACCGGCCAGGTGCGGCACGGCGCGTTGTACCAGGCGTTGCCCCACGTCTCGAACGGCGCCTTCGCGTAGGTGATCCAGTTGTCCACCTTCCACGTGGCCCAGTTCCGCGGCCACGGCGCGTCGGTGCACTGCACGGCGTTGTAGACGGCGAACCCGTTGTCGTCGCCGGGCGAGTTCGTCCTGTCGTAGCGGGTCTTGAGCGTCTGCCAGTCACCGCGGTGCACCCACCCGGCGAAGGCCTCGGCCAGGTCCACCCACGTCGACTGGTAGTACCCGGCCTGCAGGAAGATGTCGGTCCACTCGTCCGGCCCGATCACGCCGCCCGCCGGCGCGCGGGTCAGCTCGCGTTGCCGGGCGTACCACAGGTCCTCGACGGCCTTGCCCGTCGCACCCAGGTGGTACACGGCGTCGTGGCGGGCGATCCAGTCGAAGTAGATCTTGATGTTGCGGTCGAAGGCGACGTCCTGGTCCAGGTTGGCCTGGTAGAAGACCTTCCGCGGATCGACGTTGCTGTCCAGCACCATCCGCCGCACCCGCTGCGGGTACAGCGTCGCGTACACCTGGCCGAGGTAGGTGCCGTAGGAGAAGCCGTAGTAGTTGATCTGCTCCGCGCCCAGCGCCTCGCGCAGGCTGTCCAGGTCCCGCGCGACGTCGGTGGTGCGCATGTGCCGCAGCAGCGGGCCGTTCTTCTCGCAGGCCGCCGCGTAGTCGCGGGAGGTCTGCAGCCACGTCCGTTCCAGCTCCGGCGTGGTCGGCAC
This sequence comes from Amycolatopsis thermalba, assembly GCF_023376025.1. Lineage (NCBI taxonomy): Bacteria > Bacillati > Actinomycetota > Actinomycetes > Pseudonocardiales > Pseudonocardiaceae > Amycolatopsis > Amycolatopsis thermalba. Next base: position 3,348,646 of record NZ_CP091196.1, on the reverse strand, counting down.
GTAGGCGGGCCGGTTGTAGCGGAAGTGACCGGGGTCGCACGACAACGCCGGACGGCTCGCCCCCACGCCCCGCGGGTCGAAGCCGATCCAGTCGTAGGAGTCGCCGGCGTCCTTCGGCACGGCCCGGCCGAGCGCGGACAACCCGAGACCGGAGCCGCCGGGGCCACCGGGGTTGACGAGCATCACGCCCTGGTAGTCGGTGCTCGTGTGGCGCACCCGCGAGACGGCGAGCGAGATCCTCGCGCCGCCGGGATCCTGGTAGTCCAGCGGCACCTCGAGGAAACCGCATTCGGCGCCGGCGCGCGCCAGGCCGGCCGAACCACACGGTCCCCAGCTGATCGGGGCCGGGGTGAACCGCGGCGGGGCCGCGGCGGCCGCGGGCACGGCCACCAGGCAACTCGCCAGCGCACCGGCCGCGAGGATCGCGGGCACGAGCTTGCTCACAGTGCTCCTTCTCGTCGACTGTGCGGTCAGAACCTCACCACAAGATCGTGGATCACGGCGCTTCCCGCCAGCCGACGCGCGGCGGAACCCGGGATGCCACCCGACGGGGAAAGGAGCTCGGATGGACGAAGCGGACGAACTGGTCCAGGCGGCGCGGTCGGGACTGGCGGAGCTGGCCGATCCCGTGAAGGCACCGGAGATGCGCCGGTACATGAAGTCCGAGATGGACTTCCGGGGTGTGCCGAAACCGGAGCGGGCCAAACTGGCGCGGCGCGTCTTCGGCGAGCATCCCCTGCCGGACCGGGAGGCGTTCGTCGCGGCGGTCCGGACCCTGTGGCGGGAGGCCGCCTTCCGGGAGGAGCGCTATCTGGCGATCGACCTGACCGGGCACCGGGCGTACGCGCGGTGGCAGGACCACGAACTGGTGCCGCTCTACGAAGAGATGATCGTCACCGGAGCCTGGTGGGACTACGTGGACGAGATCGCCATCCGCCGCATCGGGCCGATCCTGCGGGCCGACCGAGACCGGGTGACGCCGGTGCTGCGGCAGTGGGCGCGCGACGCGGACAGGTGGCGGCGCCGGGCCGCGGTGATCTGCCAGGTGACCGCCAAGGCGGACACCGACCGCGACCTGCTGACCGCGGCGATCGAGGCCAACCAGGACGACCGGGACTTCTTCCTGCGCAAGGGGATCGGCTGGGCGTTGCGCGACTACGCGCGCACGGAGCCGGACTGGGTGCGTGCCTTCGTCGAGGCGCATCCCGCACTGTCGCCGTTGTCAGTGCGGGAAGCGCTCAAACACCTCGGCGGTGGAACTCGCTAGGCGCGGAGCTCCGCGCCGTAGCGCGAGCCGGCTTCGGCGACGGCGGCGTCGCGCGCCTGCGTCGCCTCGTCCACGGTGAGCGTGCGGTCCGGAGCGCGGAAGCGCAGCTTGTAGGCCAGCGACCGCTTCCCGTCACCGACCTGGTCGCCGGTGTAGACGTCGAACAGCGACGTGTCCTCGAGCAGGTCGCCGCCCCCGGCCACCAGGGCCTCGGCCAGGTCGCTGGCGGGCACCTTCGCGTCGACGACCAGCGCGACGTCGAGCAGCACCGGCGGGTACGGCGAGATCACCGGGGCCGGCCTGCGCTCCCTCAGCGGGATCGCGTCCAGGTCGAGTTCCATCGCGACGGTCCGCTTGGGCAGGCCGAGCGCCTCGATCACCTTGGGATGCAGCTCACCGGCGTGCCCCACCGGCCAGTCGCCGACGAGCAGCTCGGCGCACCGGCCGGGGTGCCACGGCGCCAGCTCGGCGTTGCGCACCCGCAGTTCGACACCGGCGGCCTGACCGACCAGGCGCGCGGCCTGGACGGCGTCCGCCCAGCCGGCCTGCTCGCCCTTGCCCCACCAGCCGGCCTGCTCGCGCTGACCGGCGAGCACCACCGCGACGTGCTGCGGCTGGGCCGGCACCGCGGCCTCCAGCTGCGCCAGGTCCTCGTCCGACGGGCGTCCCGCGACACCCAGTTCCGGCATCGGGACGGGGCTCGCGCCGGGCAGGACGACCTGTCCGATGTGGAACAACGCGAGGTCCTTGAAACCACGGGAAGCGTTGCGCTGCAACGTGTCCAGCAGACCGGGCAGCAGGGTCGTCGCCAGCCGGTCCTTGTCCGCCTCCAGCGGGTTCTGCACCCGCACCGTCTTGCGGCGCACGTCGTCGGCGGGCAGGCCGAACGCGTCCCACACCGGCTCGCCGACGAACGGGAACGGCTGGACCTCGACGTACCCCGCCTCCGCCAGAGCACGCGACACGGTGCGGCGGCGGCGCTGCGCGGCGGTCAGGCCGGTCCCGGCCGGGGCGGTGGGCAGCACCGACGGGATGCTGTCGTAGCCCTCGAGCCGCAGCACCTCCTCGACGAGGTCGGCGGGCTGCTTCAGGTCGGCACGCCAGCTCGGCGGGGTCGCGGTCACCGTCGCGACGCCGTCGTCCCCGGCGCCGACCGTGACCTTGCACCCGACCTGGTTCAGCCGCCGGACGGTCACCCCACGGTCGTAGCGCACGCCGGCGATCCGGTCGGGCAGGCTGATCGGCATGGTGATGGGCGACAGCGGCTCGACGGAGCCGACGTCGGTGCGGCCGGGCTGGATGCTGCCGTCGCCGTAGGTGCGCAGCAGCCGGGAGGCCCGCTCCACCGCCGCCGCGCAGACCTGCGGGTCGGTGAACCGCTCGAACCGCTTGGCGGCCTCGGAGAACAGCTTGTGCCGCCGCGCCGTGCGGCTGATCGACGGCGGGTCCCAGTGGGCGCCCTCGATCAGGACGTCGGTGCTCTCGATGCTGATCTCGGTGCTCGCGCCGCCCATGGTGCCGGCCAGCGACACCGGGCCGCGCTCGTCGGCGATCACGACGTCGTCGGCGTCGAGCGTGCGCTCCACGTCGTCGAGCGTGGTGAGCTTCTCCCCCGGCTTCGCGCGCCGGACGACCAGGCCGCCCTGCAGGGACGCGGTGTCCCACGCGTGCAGCGGCTGGCCGAGCTCGAGCATCACGTAGTTGGTGACGTCCACGGCCAGCGAGATCGACCGGATCCCGGCCAGCAGCAGGCGGCGGCGCATCCACCACGGGGTCGGGGCGCCGGCGTCGAGACCGGTCACCCGGCGCACGACGAACCGGTCGCAGCCGGTGGGGTCCTCGATCTCGACCGGCCACGCCTCGCCCTCGGCGGCGGGCAGGTCGAGCGCGGCCGGGTCGCCGAAGGGCACGTCGAGCGCGGCGGCCAGCTCACGCGCCAGCCCGCGCACCGACAGGGCGTAGCCGCGGTCGGGGGTCGGCGTCACCTCCAGCACGGTGTCGGCGAGGCCGAGGACCTCGTGGCCGGAGTCGCCGGGGCTCGCCGTGGACGGCGGCAGCACCAGGATGCCGCTGTGGTCCTCGCCCAGGCCCAGCTCGCGGGCCGAGCAGATCATGCCGTCGCTGACGCGGCCGTAAGTCGTGCGCGAGGAGATCTCGAACGGCCCGGGCAGCACGGTGCCCGGCAGCGCCACGACGACCAGGTCGCCCTCGACGAAGTTCGTGGCCCCGCAGACGATGCCGCGGGTGCGGATGCCGGACGGGCCCTCGTTGTCCGCGGGCTCGTCCTCGGACGCCTCCTCACCGACGTCGACGCGGCAGAACCGGATCGGCTTCTTGAAGCCGGTCAGCTCCTCGATCTCGGCGACGCGGCCGACCACGAGCGGCCCGGTGACCTGGTCGAGCGGGCGGACCTCGTCGACCTCGATGCCGATGCGGACGAAGGCCTCGGCCAGCTCCTGCGGTCCGACCTCGCCGGCATCCAGATGCTCGAGCAGCCAGCTGACGGGGACTCGCACTTAGGCCTCCGTTCCGAAGGGAAGGGTGAAGCGCACATCGCCCTCGACGATGTCGCGCATGTCCGGGATGCCGTTGCGGAACTGCAGGGTCCGCTCGATGCCCATGCCGAACGCGAAGCCGGAGTGGACGTCCGGGTCGACGCCGCACGCGCGCAGCACGTTCGGGTGCACCATGCCGCACCCGCCCCATTCGACCCAGCCCGGGCCGCCGGCCTTCTCCTCGAACCACACGTCGACCTCGGCCGAGGGTTCGGTGAAGGGGAAGAAGTGCGGGCGCAGCCGTGTCCGGGACTTCTCACCGAACATGGCGCGGGCGAACGCGTCCAGGGTGCCCTTGAGGTGGGCCATGGTGAGACCCTTGTCCACCGCGAGCCCCTCGACCTGGGAGAACACCGGGGTGTGGGTGGCGTCCAGCTCGTCGGTGCGGTAGGTGCGGCCGGGGCAGACGACGTACACCGGCACGTCGCGATGCAGCAGCGTGCGGGCCTGCACCGGCGAGGTGTGCGTGCGCAGCACCAGTCCGGAGCCGGGCTCGCCGGCGTAGAAGGTGTCCTGCATCTGCCGCGCCGGGTGGTCCTTGGCGAAGTTGAGCGCGTCGAAGTTGAACCACTCGGCTTCCAGCTCGGGGCCCTCGGCGACCTCCCAGCCCATGGCGACGAAGACGTCGGCGATCCGCTCGCTCACCGTGGTGAGCGGGTGCCGCGCGCCACGCGGGATCCGGTCCCACGGCAGCGTGACGTCGACGGCCTCCTCGCGCAGGACGCGCTCGTCGCGCTCGGCCAGCAGCGTGGCCCGCCGGGCGTCGAAGGCGGCCTGGATGGACTGGCGCGCCTCGTTGACCCGCTTGCCGACCTCGGCCTTCTCCTGCTTGGACAGGGAGCCGATGGCGCGGCGGGCGAGCATCAGCGGCGAGTGGTCACCCAGGTGGGCCGGCTTCACCGCGGCCAGGGCGTCCAGGTCGCCGGCGGCCTGGAACTCGGCCTCGGCGTGCTTCACCGCCGCCCCCAGGGTCTCGGGCGAGGTGGCCTCGGCCGGGGTCAGGTCCTGCTTCTCGGTGGCTCCGGACATAACTCCTCGGTGTCCGCTGGACGGGATCCGCCGTGCGAGGTGCACACGTGACGATTACCGGTGGATTCTAGGCGATCGCGATCCGGCGCCGGCGCGTCACCCGGCCGGACGACGGGCCGCCATCGCGCTGGTGTAGAGGCACACGGCGGCCGCCGTGGCCAGGTTGAGGCTCTCCGCCGCGCCGTAGAGCGGAATCCGCACCGGCAGGTCCACCGCGGCGAGGACCTCGGCCGAGAGCCCGTGGGCCTCGTTGCCGAAGACCCAGGCGGCCGGGGCGGCGGCGTCGATCGAGCCCAGCTCGGTCTCGGCGTAGCCGTGGGCGCCGAGCAGGCGCAGCCCGGCCGCGCGGCAGGCGGCGAGCGCGGCGGCGGTGTCCCGCACGCGCGTGAGAGGGAGGTGGAAGACGCTGCCCGCGGAGGCGCGGACGCATTTGCCGTTGTGCGGGTCGACGCTGTCACCGGTGAGGATGACCGCGTCGGCGCCGGCCGCGTCGGCGACCCGGATGACGGTGCCGGCGTTGCCGGGGTCGGCCACGCCGTCGAGCACCGCCACCAGCCGGGCGGTGCCGTCGAGCAGGCCCTCCAGGGGCCGGTCGAGCAGCGAGCAGACCGCGACGATGCCCTGCGGGGTCACGGTTTCCGACAGCCCGGCGGCGGCGCGGTCGGTGATCGGTGAGACGCGCACGCCCGCCTCACCGGCCGCGGCGACCAGCTCCGGGTGGGCCTGCGCGGCGCGTTCGGTGACGAACAGCTCGTGCACGGCGCCGGGATCGCGGGCCAGGGCCGCGCCGACGGCGTTGGCGCCCTCGGCGAGGAACCGGCCGGTCTTGTCGCGCTCGGCGCGGCGGGTGAGGCGCCGCGCAGCAACGACCCGGGGGGTCCGTTCGGTGAACGGAGCCGCCCCGGGCCGGGTCAGATCAGCGTGCTTGCTCAGGCCGACTTCTTCTCGTCGCTCGGCCCGGTCGTCACGTTCTGCTTGGCCAGCTCGGCCAGCGCGGTGAACGCCGCGGGGTCGTTGACGGCGAGGTCGGCGAGGATCTTGCGGTCGACCTCGACACCAGCGGCCTTGAGGCCCTGGATGAAGCGGTTGTAGGTCACGCCGTTCTGCCGCGCGGCCGCGTTGATGCGGGTGATCCACAGCTGGCGGAAGTCACCCTTGCGGGCACGGCGGTCCCGGTAGGCGTAGTTGAGCGAGTGGAGCATCTGCTCCTTCGCCTTGCGGTACAGCCGCGAGCGCTGGCCGCGGTAACCGCTGGCCAGTTCGAGAGTTGCGCGACGCTTCTTCTGGGCGTTGACCGCCCGCTTGACGCGTGCCACGGGTCCGTCCTGTCGATCTCAGGGGGCGCGATCGGCGCCCCGGGGGTTTACGGCGGAAGAGGAGAGCTTCAGCGGCCGAGCAGCCGCTTGATCCGGCCGACGTCGTTCTTGGCGACCTCGCCGGTGCCCTCCAGGCGACGGGTGACCCGGCTGGACTTCTTCTCCATCAGGTGGCGGCGGCCGGCCTTCTGGCGGCGAAGCTTGCCGGAGCCGGTGACCCGAATCCGCTTCGAGGTCCCGCTGTGCGTCTTCATCTTCGGCATTGAGTGCTCTCTTTCATGGTGCAGCACACCGGAGTTCCGGTGTGCTGCGAACTGCGTCGGTCGCGGCGCCCGTCAGGAGTCGACGGGTTCCTTGGCGGCCTTCTGCTTGGGCTTGGCGTTCTTGTGCGGCGCCAGCACCATGATCATGTTGCGGCCGTCCTGCTTCGGGGACGCCTCCACGTAACCGAGCTCGGCCACGTCTTCGGAGAGCTTCTGCAGCAGCCGGAAACCCAGCTCCGGCCTCGACTGCTCACGACCGCGGAACATGATGGTCACCTTGACCTTGTTCCCCGCGGCGAGGAAGCGGGACACGTGCCCCTTCTTCGTCTCGTAGTCGTGCTGGTCGATCTTCGGGCGCAGCTTCTGCTCTTTGATGACGGTGAGCTGCTGGTTACGGCGTGACTCGCGGGCCTTCTGCGCGCTCTCGTACTTGAACTTGCCGAAGTCCATGAGCTTGCAGACCGGCGGGCGCGCCTGCGGGGCGACCTCGACGAGGTCGAGATCCGCTTCCTGGGCGAGCCTGAGCGCATCCTCGATGCGGACGATGCCGACCTGTTCCCCGTTCGGTCCGACGAGCCGGACCTCGGGAACGCGGATGCGTTCGTTGATGCGTGTCTCGGAGCTGATGTGGCCTCCTTGGTCCGAGGTGTGTTGTCTAGCCTGCTCGACCTGGTGCCCACATACCACGGGCCCCGTCCCTGGCGTACCTGCCCGGGATGCGGGGCCCAGCTTTTCCGATCACATCCGGCAACGAATGCCGAACGTTCCGCCGCCATCGGCCAACGCCGGTGACGGGACCGGACCCGGCCGCCTCGTGCGGCGACTCGGGTGGGAGCGGGGCTCCACTTGCCGCCCCCGATTCCTCGGGGACTGGTCGCACGTGGAAGGGTACCAGACGTGCTTGACGATGGTTCCAACGCGCCCGACCCGGGCGATATTTCCCCGCCCGTCCGCGACCTGCAGGACATCCCCAGCGTCGAGGTCATCAGCCGGGCCGCGGTGATGCTGCTGTCCGCGGCGGCCGAGCGGCTCGGGCTCGCCGACGAGGACCCGGACACCAGCCCGCACCGCGACCTCGACGAGGCCCGGCGGCTGATCACCGCGCTGGCCGGGCTGGTCACCGCCTCCGCCGAGTACCTCGGTGTGCACGCCGCTCCGCTGCGTGACGGGCTGCAGTCACTGCAGAAGGCGTTCCGGGAGGCCTCGGCGGTGCCGGACGCGCCCGGGCAGGGGCCCGGCGAGAAGTACACCGGGCCGGTGATCTGAGGATCCCCGGTCAGCGGGCCGGCCGGGGGCGGATGAGTTCGGGAGGAACGCCCCGCGCGGGGGTGCCCTGCCGGGCGTTCAAGTGCGCGGCGGGGCCCGCTAGTGCCAGGTAGGCAGGCCCGACGAACCACGACAGGCCCAGCCCGGTCCAGCTGCGCTGTGTCGGCCGGCCGACGAGCCGTGCTGCGACGGCCAGCCGCGCAGGCACTCTGAGCCAGCGCGCAGGCGCTCTCAGCCAGACGGCAGGCTCGGCCGGCCACGACAGGCCCGGCCGGGCGAGCCGCGCTGGGCCGGCCGGCCCGGCTGGGCTCCGCCGGCCCGGCTGGGCTCCGCCGGCCCGGCTGGGCTCCGGCGGGCGGGCTCGGCCGAGCCCCGGCTCCACTCCACCCGCCGGGCGCGCCGGGTCAGTCCACGACCGCCAGCAGGTCGATCTCCACCAGCAGGCCCTTCGGCAGCCCGACGTACACCGTGGTGCGGGCGGGGTACGGCTCGGGGATCAGCTGGTTGTAGACCTCGTTGAACTCGGCGAAGTGGCCGGTGGCCGTCAGGTACGCGCGCACCATCACGACGTCCTCCCAGCCCGCGCCCGCCTCGGTGAGCACCGCCTCCAGGTTCTTGAACACCTGGCGCGTCTGCTCGCCCACGGAGGCGCCCACCACCTCACCGGTCTTCGGGTCGAACGCGACCTGCCCGGCCAGCTGGAGGATGTTGCCCTTGCGCACCGCCGGCGAGTAGTTCGCCGCCGGTTTCGGGGCGTTCTCCGTGCTGATCGCGACCTTCGCCATGTAGGGGTTCCTTCCTCACCTGCTCCATCCATTGTGGATGGACGCGTCCTCGGCGGCGGCCCGCAGGTCCGGCAGCAGCGCCAGCAGGCCGTCGCGGTCCAGCAACACCTTCGGCACCGACAGCGACACCGCCGCCAGCACCGCACCACCCGGTCCGCGCACCGGCGCGGCGATGCAGTGGATGAAGTCCTCGTGCTCGGCGTCGTCCACCGCGTACCCGCGCTCGGCGACCGCAGCCAGCTCGGCCAGGTACGCCTCCGCCGTGGTGATCGTGTTCGCGGTCAGCCGCGGGTAGTCCAGCCCGCGCGCGATCTTCTCCCGCTGCGCCGGCGGCAGCGCGGCGACCAGGACCTTGCCGACCGCCGTGCAGTGCAGCGGCGCGCGTTTGCCCACGCGGGAGTACATCCGCACGCTGTGCCGGCCCTCGTACTTGTCGACGTAGACGACCTCGCCGTCCTCGTAGGTGGCCAGGTGCACGGTGTGCCCGGTGCGCTCGTTGAGCGCGGCCAGCGCGGGCGCGGACTCGCGCCGCACGTCGCGGCCCTCCAGCGCCCGGCTGGCCAGGTCGAACAGGGCGCTGCCGAGCCGGTAGTGCCGCGCCCCCTCGCGCCGCACGAAGTGCTGCGTCTCCAGGGTGCGCAGCAGCCGCAACACCGTCGACTTGTGCACCCCGAGCTCACCGGCCAGCTCGTCGAGCGTGCTCGCGCCGCCGGCGAGCGCGGTCAGCAGGCTCAGCCCGCGATCAAGACTCTGGCTCACGCTCACTCCATTGACCCGCCACGAACCGGATGCTACACCTATCGCATTCATTCTGCGCAACGTACGTTGCACAACACGCAACGGAGCTCGAATGGCTTCCTCCGACTGCACCCTCGATCCGGACGCGCTGGCGGCGATCGCCGGCGAACGGCTCGACTGGCGGTTCAAGTCCGTGCCCGCCGACCTGTGGGGCGCCACGCTCGCCGAAGCCGCCGCACGGCGGCCCGGCCTGTTCACCGGCGGATTCGTCGGGCCGGTCGTGGTGCTGGAGGCGGACGCGCTGGAGCACAACCTGCGGACCATGGCGGACTGGTGCGCCCGCGCCGGCGTGCGGCTCGCGCCGCACGGCAAGACCACCATGGCGCCACAGCTGTTCGCGCGGCAGGCCGAGCACGGCGCGTGGGGCATCACCGCGGCCAACGCGAGCCAGCTGCGGGTCTACCGCGCCTTCGGCGTGTCCCGGATCCTGCTGGCCAACCAGCTCGTCGACCCCGCGGCCCTGCGCTGGCTCGGCGCCGAACTCGACGCGCACCCGGAGTTCGAGTTCAGCTGCTGGGTCGACTCGGTCGCCTCGGTCGAGCTGATGACCGGGGCGCTGCGTGGCACGCGCCGCCAGGTCGACGTGCTGGTCGAACTCGGCGGCGACGGCGGGCGCACCGGCGCACGCGGCCTCGACACGGCGCTGAAGATCGCCGAGGCCGCGCACGCCAGCCCGGCCCTGCGCCTGGCCGGCACCGGCGGCTACGAGGGCGCGCTGGCCCACGACCCGAGCCCGGCGTCCCGGCAGACGGTCGACGGCTACCTGGCGCGCCTGCGTGACCTCACCGTCGCGATCGCCCGGCGCGGCCTGTTCGCGGGCCTGGACCAGGTGATCGTCACCGCGGGCGGCAGCGCCTACTTCGACCAGGCCGCCGCCGCGCTCGCCGGGGACTGGGACGGCCTGCCGGTCGTGCCGGTCCTGCGCAGCGGCGCCTACCTGACCCACGACGACGGCTTCTACCGGGGCATCTCCCCGCTCGGCGAGCAGCCGCGCATCGCCGGGACCCCGCGGTTCCGCTCCGCGCTGCGCGCCTGGGCGCAGGTCACCTCGCGCCCCACCGGCGACCTCGCCCTGCTGACGCTCGGCAAGCGGGACGCCTCCTTCGACGAGGGCCTGCCCGAACCGCAGTGGCACCGGCGTCCCGGCGAACCACCCGCGCAGCTGACCGGCCACACCGTCACCGCGCTCAACGACCAGCACGCCTTCGTCGCGCTGCCCCCGGATTCGCCGCTGCGGGTGGGCGACTGGGTCGGGCTGGGCCTGTCCCACCCGTGCACGGTGTTCGACAAGTGGCCGCTGCTGCCCGTGGTCGACGGCGACACCGTCGTGGACTTCGTCCGCACCTACTTCTAGGAGGCCGGAATGGACCTCGTCCTGCGGGGCGCGCGGATCGCCGACGGCACCGGCGCTGCCCTGTTCCGGGCCGACGTCGGCGTCGCGCGCGGCCGGATCGCGGAGATCGGCCCGGGCCTGACGGGCAGGCGGGTGATCGACGCGGACGGGCTCGTGCTCGCGCCCGGGTTCGTCGACATGCACTCGCACTCCGACCTGCAGCTGCTCGCCGCGCCGGACCACCTGGCGAAGGTCTCCCAGGGCGTGACCACCGAGGTGCTCGGCCAGGACGGCCTGTCCTACGCCCCGGTCGACGACACCACCCTGGCGGCGCTGCGTGAACAGCTCGCCGGCTGGAACGACGACCCGCCCGGGTTCGACTGGAACTGGCGCTCGGTCGGCGAGTACCTGGACCGGCTCGACCGCGGCATCGCCGTCAACGCCGCCTACCTGGTCCCGCAGGGCACCGTCCGGATGCTCGCCGTCGGGTTCGGCGACCGGCCGCCGTCGGAGTCCGAACTGGACCGGATGCGCGAGCTGGTCGCGACCGGTCTCGACGAAGGCGCGGTCGGCATGTCCTCGGGCCTGACCTACACCCCGGGCATGTACGCCGACGACGACGAACTGGTCGCGTTGTGCGAGGTGGTCGGCGCGCGCGGCGGCTACTACAGCCCGCACCACCGCAGCTACGGCGCCGGCGCGCTGGAGGCGTTCGCGGAGATGGTCGAGGTGTGCCGCCGCGCGAAGTGCCCGCTGCACCTGGCCCACGCCACGATGAACTTCTCCGTCAACAAGGGGAAGGCACCGGATCTGCTGCGGCTGCTGGACGCCGCGCTCGACGACGGCGTGGACATCACCCTCGACACCTACCCGTACCTGCCCGGCGCGACCTACCTGGCCGCGCTGCTGCCGAGCTGGGCGGCCGAGGGCGGGATCGCCGCGACCCTGGAGCGCCTGGCCGATCCGGGCACGCGCGAGCGGATCCGGGCCGAGATCGAGGAAACCGGCTCCGACGGCGCCCACGGGGTACCGATCGACTGGGAGTGCATCGAGATCAACGGCGTCCGCAGGTCCGAAAACGCCCATCTCGTCGGGCATTCGGTGGCCGAGTCCGCGCGGCGCGCCGGGGTGCCCGCCGCGCAGCTGTACTTCGACGTGCTGCTCTCCGAGCGGCTCGGCACGTCGTGCCTGATGCACGTCGGGCACGAGGAGAACGTGCGGGCGATCATGCGGCACCGCACGCACACCGGCGGCAGCGACGGGCTGCTGGTGGGCGACCGCCCGCACCCGCGCGCCTGGGGCACCTTCCCCCGCTACCTCGCCCGGTACGTGCGGGAACTGGGCGTGCTGGACCTGGCCGAGTGCGTCGCGCACCTGACCGGTCGTGCCGCCCGGCGGCTGCGGCTGGCCGATCGCGGGCTGGTCAAGCCGGGGTACGCGGCCGACCTCGTGCTGTTCGACCCGGACACGGTCGCCGACACGGCCACCTTCGACGACCCGCGGCAGCAGGCCGCGGGCATCCCCTACGTCTTCGTCAACGGCGTCGCGGCCATCGACGACGGCAGGCCCACCGGCGCGCTCGCCGGTCACTCCCTCAGGAGGTCCGCTTGATCGACTGGCTGCAGCACTCGACTCCAGGGCTGCTCACGCTCGCGGCGGTGTCGATCGCCGTCCTGCTGGTCATGATCATCCGGTTCAAGACCGAACCGTTCATCGCCCTGATCATCGTCGGGCTGCTCACCGCGCTGGCCGCCGGGCTGCCGGTGGGCACGATCGTCGGCACCGCGCAGAAGACGTCGGACTCGTTGCTGGAGAAGGGTTTCGGCGGCATCCTCGGGCACATCGCCGCGATCATCGGGCTGGGCACGCTGCTCGGCGCGATCCTGGAGAAGTCGGGCGGGGCGCGGGTGCTGACCGGCGCGCTGCTGCGTGCGTTCGGCGAGAAGCGGGCGCCGCTGGCGATGGGCCTGGCCGGGTTGATCTTCGGGGTTCCGGTGTTCTTCGACATCGGCATCTTCGTGCTCGCGCCGCTGGTCTACGTCGCCGCGCGGCAGGGCGGCCGGTCGCTGCTGCTGTACTGCCTGCCGCTGCTGGCCGGGCTGTCGATGACGCACGCGTTCATCCCGCCGCACCCGGGACCGGTGGCGGCGGCCGGCCTGCTGCACGTCGACCTCGGCTGGATCATCCTGATGGGCGCGGTCTGCGGTCTGCCGGCGTGGTTCCTCGCCGGGGTGGTGTTCCCGTCGTGGATCGGCAAGCGGATGCACATCGAGGTGCCGGCCGAGATGATCGTCGAGGAGGACGGCGACGAGGGCCCCGGGCCGTCGCTGGCGCTGGTGTCGGCGATCATCGCGGTGCCGCTGGTGCTGATCCTGGCCGGCACGTTCGGCAGCATCTGGCTGCCGAAGAACTCGGCGCCCGCGGGTGTGGCGGCCTTCGTCGGCACGCCCGCGGTGGCGCTCACGATCGCCGTGCTGCTGGCGTCCTGGCTGCTGGGCGCGCGCCGCGGGATGACCGGCAAGGAGCTGTCGGCGCTGTCCGCGGCCGCGCTGCGTCCGGTGGCGATGCTGCTGCTGGTGGTCGGCGCGGGCGCGTTCTTCGGCGCGGTGCTGTCGGCGACCGGGATCGGCAAGGCGGTCGCCGACTCGCTGCAGGCCGGTGGCCTGCCGGTGATCGCGGCCGCCTACGTGATCAGCTGCGGGCTGCGGCTCGCGCAGGGCTCGGCGACGGTGGCGATCGTGACCACCGGTGGCATCGTCGCGCCGACCGTGGCCGGACTCGGGTACTCGCAGGCGCAGCTGGCGCTGATCGTGGTCGCGATCGCCGCCGGGTCGATCATCGCCTCGCACGTCAACGACGGCGGGTTCTGGATCGTGTCGCGGTACTTCGGCCTGACCGTCGGCGAGACGCTCAAGACCTGGACGGTGCTGGAAACCATCCTGTCCGTGTCCGGGTTCGCCATGGCCGCGATCCTCATGGCCGTCGTGTAGACCGCGGGCTCGCCGCCCCGGGGCGGCGAGCCCGCGTCCGTCACTGCTGCGGGAACTGGCCCTGCGGCTGCTGCTGGTACTGCTGCTGCGCGGCCTGCTGGGCGTTGGGGTCGACGCCGTCGGGCACCACGTACACCGCGGTGCCGTAGGCGGCGATCTCGCTCGCGGTCTGGGCGATCTCGTTGCAGTCGAAGCGCATGCTCAGCACCGCGTTCGCGCCGAAGGACATCGCCTCCTGGCAGAGCCGCCCCAGCGCCTCGTACCGGGAGTCGGACAGCAGCTTAGACAGGCCCTTCAGCTCACCACCCGCCATCGCCTTGAACCCGGCGCCCAGGTTGGAGAACATGTTGCGGCTGCGCACGGTCAGCCCGAACACCTCGCCGTACACGCGCACGACCCGGTAGCCCGGCAAATCGTTCATGGTGGACAGCAGGATCGGAAACCGCGGCTGCTGCTGGTAAGGCTGGCTCATGCCGCGGATCGTAGCGCCCGTCACGTGACGGCCCGGTACCAAACCTCGGGGCGCCCGACCTGTCCGTATCGCGGCTCTCGTCGCGCGAGTCCGTTGTCGGCCAGGTATTCCAGATAGCGCCGCGCGGTCACCCGGGACACGCCGGTCGCGGTGGCGGCCGCGCCCGCGGACAGCCCGTCCGGTTCCTCCCGCAACGCCGAGACCACCGCGTCCAGGGTCTGGCCGCTCATCCCCTTCGGCAGGGCCGTCGCCACCGGTGAGCGCAACGCGGCGAACGCCCGGTCCACCTCGGACTGCCCCACCTCGCCGGTTTCCCCGAAGCTGTCCCGGAACTTCGCGTACCGGTCGAGCTTGTCCCGCAGCGAGGCGAACGTGAACGGCTTGATCAGGTACTGCACGATGCCCACCGACACCGCGGCCTTGACCACCGCCAGGTCCCGGGCGGAGGTCACCGCGATCACGTCCACCGGGTTGCCGGCGGCCCGCAGCGCCCGGCACACCGCGAGGCCGTGCGTGTCGGGCAGGTAGAAGTCGAGCAGCACCAGGTCGGCGGTGTCACGCTCGAAGAACCGCAACGCCTCCGCCCCGGAGTGGACGACCGCGGCGACCGTGAACCCGGCGACCCGCTCCACGTAGGTGCGGTGCGCCTCGGCGGCGACCGGATCGTCCTCGACCACGAGCACCCGGATCACCGCGGCACCTCCTGCCGCACCGGCAGCCGCACGGTGAACACCGCGCCTTCCCCAGTCGTCACGTCCACACTCCCGCCGTTGCGCCGGACCACCTGCCCGACCAGCGCCAGCCCCAGGCCGTGACCGTCCGGTTTGGTCGTCCAGCCCCGCTCGAACACGCGCCGCCGCACCTCGTCCGGCACACCCCGGCCGGTGTCGGCGACGCGCAGCAGCAACTCCGGCCCCTCGATCTTCGCGGTCACCGTGACCCGCGGCCGCCCGGGGCGCTCCCCCGCGGTTTCGATGGCCGCGTCGATCGCGTTGTCGATCAGGTTGCCCAGCACGGTGATCAGGTCGCGGGGCTCGATGCCGGTGTCGGTGTCCTCGATCGCGGTGTCCTCGGTCAGCACCAGCTCCGCGCCGCGCTCGCTGGCCTCGGCGGTCTTGCCGAGCAGCAGCGCCGTCAGCACCGGTTCGGACACCGCGCCCACCACCCGGTCGGTGAGCCGCTGCGCGATCTCCAGCTCGGCGGTGGCGAACTCGATCGCCTCCTGCGTGCGGCCCATCTCCACCAGGGACACCACCGTGTGCAGGCGGTTGGCCGCCTCGTGCGCCTGCGACCGCAGCGACTCGGCCAGCCCGCGGGCGGTGGTCAGCTCGCCGGTGAGCAGCTGCAGGTCGGTGTGATCGCGCAGGGTGACGACCGTGCCGTGGTCGTTGGCGCGGGCGCGGGACCGCACCGGCGCGGTGCTCACGACCAGCACCCGCACGTCGGTCAGGTGGATCTCGTCGCGCCGCGGCTCCTGCCCGCGCAGCGCCTCGACCAGGCTCGGCGGCAGGCCGAGCCCGGTGACCGGGGCGCCGGTGGGATCGGTGTCCAGCCCGAGCAGCTCGCGGGCGGCGTCGTTGCACAGCACCACCCGCTCGTCCGCGCCGACCAGCACCAGCCCCTCGCGCACCGCGTGCAGGGTCGCCTCGTAGTAGGCGAAGACGCTGCTCAGCTCGGCCGGGGCGAGACCGCGGGTCTGCCGGCGCAGGCGGCTGCTCACCAGGTAGCTGCCCGCGATCCCGACCGCCAGCGCGGCGCCGGCCACCGCGGCGAGCGTCCAGATCCGCTGCGCCAGCGCCGCCGAGATCGCGTCGACCTTGATGCCGACCGAGACCAGCGCGACCACCCGGCGCTCGCCGTCGAACACCGGTACCACCGCGCGCATCGACGGGCCGAGCGTGCCGGTGTAGGTCTCGGTGTAGATCCGGCCCTGCCGGGCGACGTCGATCGTGCCGAGGAACCGCTGGCCGATCAGCTCGGGATTGGGGTGGGTGTAGCGGATGCCGCCGGGGTCCATGATCGTGATGAAGTCGACCCCGGTGTCGCGCCGCACCTGCTCGGCGAAGGGTTGCAGCTCGGTGCCGGGCGCGGGCAGCCGCACCGCGGACAGCACCGTCGGCGAATCGGCGAGGGTGCTCGCGATGGCGACGACCTTGTCCCGGGCGCGGGCCTCCACCGCGCGGGCGGCGTCGAAGTAGGCCAGCAGCGCGCCCACCGCGACCAGCACGGCCACTCCCGCCACCTGCAGCAGGAGCAGCTGCCGCGCGAGGCTCCAGCGCCTGCTCGTGAACCGCATCCCGCCATCCCAGCACACGGAACGTGCGGCCGGACGCGCGAACTCTATGAACACAACGGTGACCGCGGTCATAGCGGTGACTGATAGTCACTCGCAAGCTGCGCCGGACAGGGCGCGCCTCGTCCCCACAGGAGGCAACGTTGCCTACGGCACAACCGGCCGGCGCGAAACCGCGCCGCGACCGGATGCACTACCTCTACCTCGCGGTCGTCGCCGCGGTCGTGCTCGGTGTCGCGGTCGGGATCCTCTTCCCCGACTTCGGCAAGAGCCTGGCCTGGCTCGGCACCGGGTTCGTCAACCTGATCAAGATGATGATCTCGCCGATCATCTTCTGCACGATCGTGCTCGGCATCGGGTCGGTCGCCAAGGCGGCCAAGGTCGGCAAGGTCGGCCTGATGGCCATCGGCTACTTCCTGGTGATGTCCACGTTCGCCCTGGCGATCGGGCTGATCGTGGGCAACCTGCTGCACCCGGGCAGCGGCCTGCACCTGGACCCGTCGTCGATCGCGAAGGCGCAGGAACAGGCCAGCAAGGGCAGCGAGGGCACCACGGACTTCGTGCTCGGCATCATCCCGACCTCGCTGGTGTCGTCGTTCACCGAGGGCTCGGTGCTGCAGACCCTGCTGGTCGCGCTGCTCGCCGGGTTCGCGCTGCAGAAGATGGGCGACGCGGGCAAGCCGATCCTGCGCGGCATCGAGCACATCCAGAAGCTCGTGTTCCGGATCCTGGCGATGATCATGTGGGCCGCGCCGGTGGGCGCGTTCGGCGCGATCGCCGCCGTCGTCGGCGCGACCGGGTGGAACGCGTTGAAGAGCCTCGCGGTCGTGATGGTCGGGTTCTACGTGACGTGCGCGTTGTTCGTGGCGATCGTGCTCGGCGCGATCCTGTGGCTCGGCGCGCGGATCAGCATCTTCAGCCTGCTGCGTTACCTGGCCCGCGAGTTCATCCTGATCGTGTCGACGTCCTCGTCGGAGTCGGCGCTGCCGCGGCTGATCGCGAAGATGGAGCACCTGGGCGTGTCCAAGCCGGTGGTCGGCATCACGGTGCCCACCGGGTACTCGTTCAACCTGGACGGCACCGCGATCTACCTGACGATGGCGACGTTGTTCATCGCCACCGCGCAGGGCAGCCCGCTGTCGGTCGGTGAGCAGATCTCCCTGCTGGTGTTCATGATCATCGCGTCGAAGGGCGCGGCCGGCGTGAGCGGCGCGGGCCTGGCGACCCTGGCCGGCGGTCTGCAGTCGCACCGGCCGGACCTGGTCGGCGGCGTCGGGTTCATCCTCGGCATCGACCGGTTCATGTCCGAGGCGCGCGCGGTGACCAACTTCGCCGGCAACGCGGTGGCTACCGTCGTCATCGGGTCGTGGACCAGGGAATTCGACCGGTCGCGGGCCCAGCGGGTGCTGTCCGGGCAGGACCCGTTCAACGAGACCACGCTGGTGGACGACCATCCGGCCGCCGAACCGGAACGGGAGCCCGTGAAGGCCGGCGTCTGACGCGCGCGGCTGGTGATCGCGATCACCAGCCGCCGGGATCACCGGCTTCCCCGTGCCCTCCGCCGGCTGCGGTCACCCGTGCCGGCGGGGCAGAGCGTGACCCCGCGCCGTCACCTCGGGGCGGGCTCACGCGCAGCTACCGGTGGGTCCGGCCCGACCGGCCGGATCCACCGGTTCTGTCCTGCGCCGGGGCGCGGGCCGCCGTCCACTCCGGACTGACCGGCGAGCTGGGCCGCGCGGGGTTCGTCAGCGCGCCCCCGCCGCGCTGAGGTGGGATTCCAGTCCGCGCCGGCCGCGCCGCATCATGAGGGCGTGGTTGGCGCGGAACACCGGCCGGGCCAGCGGCGAGAGCGTGCGCAGCAACGGTTTCGTGGCGATGACCCGTTGCGTGATCTCCAGGCGGGTGCCGCCGGGGAGCTGGAGCGCGGTGGCGGCCAGCGAACCCTCCAGGTCGCCGGTGAGGTGGACCCGCATGCGGCCGGTGTCGCGGTCCTCCTCGGCGCGCCGCATCCGGATGACGAGCGCGTACGGCAGAACCGCGCGGCAGACGAGCTGGGCCGTGTTGTCGTCGACCCGGGTCACCTCGCGCACGTCCGGCCACCAGCGCGGATACCCGGCGACATCGGTGACCGCGTCGAAGACGGTGCGCGCGGGTGAGGACAGCAGCCAGGTGTCCCGGAAGTGATAGGCGTTGACCCGCATGGACCAAGTATGCGAAGAAACGGCGCCCGCCGCTGATCTTGCACGCAGGCAGTGGCTCACGGACGTACCCGTGCGGGAGGCCGCCGCGGGACTTGCGACGGCCCTCCGCCGGGCTCGTCTCAGTTGAGCAGGTCCCGCAGGAACTTGCCCGTGTAGCTCTCGCCGACCTTGGCGACGTCTTCGGGCGTGCCCTCGGCGACGATCGTGCCGCCGCCGGAACCGCCCTCGGGGCCGAGGTCGACGACCCAGTCCGAGGTCTTGATCACGTCGAGGTTGTGCTCGATCACGATCACCGTGTTGCCCTTGTCGACCAGCCCGTTGATGACGCCGAGCAGCTTGCGGATGTCCTCGAAGTGCAGGCCGGTGGTCGGCTCGTCGAGGATGTACACCGTCTTGCCGGTCGAACGCTTCTGCAGCTCGCTGGCGAGCTTCACGCGCTGCGCCTCACCACCGGACAGCGTCGGCGCGGGCTGGCCCAGCCGGACGTAGCCCAGGCCCACGTCCACCAGCGTCTGCAGGTGCCGGTGGATCGCCTTGATCGGCTCGAAGAACTCGGCGGCCTCCTCGATCGGCATGTCGAGGACGTCGGAGACCGTCTTGCCCTTGTAGTGCACCTCGAGCGTCTCCCGGTTGTACCGGGCGCCCTTGCAGACCTCGCAGGGCACGTACACGTCGGGCAGGAAGTTCATCTCGATCTTGATCGTGCCGTCGCCGGCGCACGCCTCGCAGCGGCCGCCCTTGACGTTGAACGAGAACCGGCCCGGCTGGTAGCCGCGCACCTTCGCCTCGGTGGTGGCCGCGAACAGCTTGCGCACGTGGTCCCACACGCCGGTGTAGGTGGCCGGGTTGGACCGCGGGGTGCGGCCGATCGGCGACTGGTCGACCCGTACCAGCTTGTCCACCTGGTCGAGGCCGCGGACGCGGGTGTGCCGTCCGGGCACCTGGCGGGCGCCGTTGAGCTTGTTCGCCAGCACGGTCGCGAGGATGTCGTTGACCAGCGTCGACTTGCCCGAACCGGACACGCCGGTGACCGACACCAGGCAGCCCAGCGGGAACGACACGTCCACGCCGCGCAGGTTGTGCTCCCGCGCGCCCACCACGGTCAGCTGCCGCTTCTTGTTCACCGGGCGCCGGATCGCCGGCACCGGGATGACCTCCTGCCCGGACAGGTACGCGCCGGTCAGCGACTTCTTGTTCTTCAGCAGCTTCGTGAACGGTCCGCTGTGGACGATGTGCCCGCCGTGCTCGCCCGCGCCCGGCCCGATGTCGACCACCCAGTCGCTGGCGCGGATGGTGTCCTCGTCGTGCTCGACGACGATCAGCGTGTTGCCCAGGTCACGCAGCCGGGTCAGCGTGTCGATCAGGCGGCGGTTGTCCCGCTGGTGCAGGCCGATCGACGGCTCGTCCAGCACGTAGAGCACGCCCACCAGGCCGGACCCGATCTGGGTGGCCAGCCGGATGCGCTGGGCCTCGCCGCCGGACAGCGTGGCCGAGGCCCGGTCCAGCGACAGGTAGTTCAGGCCCACGTCGAGCAGGAAGCGCAGCCGCGCCTGGATCTCCTTGAGCACCGCGCCGGCGATCATCGCCTCGCGCTGCCCCAGCTTGAGGCCGTCGAGGAACTCCGAGGCCTCCTCGATGGACAGGGCGCACACCTCGGCGATGGACCGCTCGCCGCGCTCGGCGTGCTCGAGGGTGACCGCGAGGATCTCCGGCTTGAGCCGGCTGCCCTGGCACGCGGGGCACGGCACCTCGCGCATGTAGCCCTCGTACCGCTCGCGCATGTACTCGGACTCGGTCTGGTCCAGCCGCCGCTCCAGGAACGGGATGACGCCCTCGAAGCTCGCGTAGTAGCTGCGCTGGCGGCCGTACCGGTTGCGGTAGCGGACGTGGACCTGCTCGTCGACGCCGTGCAGGACCGCCTTCTGCGCCTTGGCCGGCAGCTTGCGCCACGGCGTGTCCATGCGGAACCCGATGGTCTCCGACAGCGACTCCAGCAGCCGCTGGAAGTACTCGGCGCTCTGCCCGCCCGACCACGGCGCGATCGCGCCCTCGGCCAGCGACAGCTCGTCGTCGGGCACCACCAGCTCCGGGTCGACCTCCTTGCGGATGCCGATGCCGGTGCACTCCGGGCACGCGCCGTAGGGCGAGTTGAACGAGAACGAGCGCGGTTCGAGGTCCTCGATCGCCAGCGGGTGGCCGTTCGGGCAGGCCAGGTTCTCGGAGAACCCGCGGATGCGGTGCGGGTCACCCTCCGGCAGGTCGACGAACTCCAGCTCGACCAGGCCGTCGGCCAGGCGCAGCGCGGTCTCCACCGAGTCGGTCAGGCGCTGCTTCGCCGAGGCCTTGACGGTGAGCCGGTCGACCACGACCCCGATGTGGTGCTTCTCCTGCTTCTTCAGCTTCGGCGGGTCGGTGAGCTGGTACACCTGCCCGTCGATGCGCGCCCGCGAGTAACCCTGCTGCTGGAGGTTGCTGAACAGGTCGAGGTACTCGCCCTTGCGGCCGCGCACGACCGGCGCGAGCACCTGGAACCGGGTGCCCTGCTCCATGGCCAGCACCTGGTCGACGATCTGCTGCGGGGTCTGCTTGCTGATCGGCTCACCGCACTGCGGGCAGTGCGCCTTGCCGGCGCGCGCGTAGAGCAGCCGGAGGTAGTCGTAGACCTCGGTGATGGTGCCCACGGTGGAGCGCGGGTTGCGCGAGGTGGACTTCTGGTCGATCGACACCGCGGGCGAGAGGCCCTCGATGAAGTCGACGTCCGGCTTGTCCATCTGCCCCAGGAACTGCCGGGCGTAGGCCGACAGCGACTCCACGTACCGCCGCTGCCCCTCGGCGAAGATCGTGTCGAAGGCCAGGCTCGACTTGCCCGACCCGGACAGGCCGGTGAACACGATCAGGCTGTCCCGGGGCAGGTCGAGGTCGACGCCGCGGAGGTTGTGCTCGCGCGCACCGCGAACAACGAGGCGATCAGCCACGGATGAGGTCCCTTCCCTGGAATGTGACGGCCGGATCAGCCAGCCGCATCCATGCTAGGACGACCCACCGACAGAAACCGGAGCCGGACCGGTCGGCTCCTCGCGGACGAGGTCGTCCGGAGCCGTCCGGGGTGGCGGTGCGGTGGCACCGCGCGGCGTGGTCAGCCAGCGGTGGGCCGGCCGTTCGACGAGTTTCGTGAGCAGCCACCCGGCGCCGATCGCCGCCCCCAGCACCAGCGGCAGCCGCGCCCAGCCCGGCAGTCCCGCGAGCTGCAGCGCCTTGGCCAGGATGTAGCCCAGCTCCTGGTGCAACAGGTACACGCCGTAGGAAATTCCGGCGAACCAGGTGATCACCGGGGTCAGCGGGCGCAGGAACGTCCAGTCCGGGCCCTTGGCCGCCGCGCACACGAGAACCAGCACGAGCGCGAACCCGACGTCGGAGGGCACCCGCGCGGGGTCGGTGGGCAACGCCACGTGGAACGGGTAGAGGTGCAGGTCCTGGGCGGCGACCACGGCGACGAGCAGCAGCGCCAGGTGCGGGGTGGACAGCCGGTTCCGCGACCACAGCCAGACCGCGATACCGGCCGCGAACGCGTGCAGCCGGTGCAGCCCGAACCCGAACACCACCGCGAACGCCCAGGGGGCGGGGTTGGTGACGCCGAACACCCAGAACCGCAGGACGAGCGGGACGACGATCATCGCCCACGTCAGCACCTTCGCGTGCCGGGCCGCGTGCGGCGAGCGGAACCAGCGGGTGCGCGACCACAGCAGCGCGGCGCCGGCGAAGACCATCAGCTGGACGGGCAGCGTCCAGTAGGAGCCGTCGAGCCAGATGAACCCCTGGTGCCAGCCCTGGATCATGGTCAGGTTGACCAGGAGGTCCCAGCCGACGGGCACGTACCAGCTGCTGACCCAGGCGAGGCCGTCGGTGGTCGGGCCGAACAGCTTGTCCCACCAGTGGCCGCCGAACTCCTGGCCGTTGAACGAGGCGTCCGCGCAGCGCATCACGAAGTAGGTGAGCAGCACCGCGACCAGGTACGGCGGGACGAGCCGGGCCGCCTTCTTCCACATCCACCGGCGGGGGTCGCCGCGCCGGATCGTCTGGCAGACGAAGAACGCCGAGACGACCATCAGGATCGCGGCGCCGAACTGGGCGGTGACCTTGACCGGGTAGTCGTCCAGCTCGGTGTGGGCGAGCGGGCCCTGGTGGGTGATGTGACCGAGCATCACGGACAGGACCGCCAGGACGCGCACGGCGTCCCAGCTGATCCGCCGGGTGCTGGTGCGGGGGGTTTCGGGGAGGAAGCTCGGCACTGTCTCGGGGCGTCTCACAAGATCGGGTCGGGGACGCAGCGGAGCCTACGTTACCGATCTGAGATCAACCTGAACGGGTGGAACGGTGCGTGGCGCGGCGGCTACGGTTGGCGGCGTGAACGTCGTAGAGGACTACACCGGCCACGTCGAGCCGGGCGGGGACGCGGCCCGGCGCGTGCTGGACCGGCTGACCATCACCAAGCTGTCGGTCGGCCCGATGGACAACAACGCCTACCTGCTGGTTTGCCGTCGGCAGAACGAGGCGCTGCTGATCGACGCCGCGGCCGACCCGGAGCGGATCTCGGATCTCATCGGCCACGGGCCGGACCGCCCGGCGCTGCGCACGATCGTGACCACCCACCAGCACGCCGACCACTGGCAGGCGCTGGGCGCGGTGGCCGGCGCGTACGGAGCGAACACGGCGGCTCACCCGTTGGACGCTTCGGTGCTGCCGGTCCCGCCGGACTTCCTGGTCGAGGACGGCGACACGCTCACGGTGGGTGACTGCACCCTGGAGGTGATTCACCTGAGGGGGCACACTCCGGGCTCGATCGCGTTGTTGTACCGCGACGCGGACGGCAGCACACACCTCTTCACGGGCGATTCGCTCTTCCCGGGCGGCGTCGGGAAGACGACCTCGCCGGAGGACTTCCAGTCGCTCCTGGGCGATGTCGAGACGCGGGTGTTCGACCGGCTCCCGGACGAGACGTGGTTCTACCCGGGCCACGGCGACGACTCGACGCTGGGCGCGGAGCGCCCGAAGCTCCCGGAGTGGCGCGAGCGGGGCTGGTGACGTGCCGGACGGGCTGCTGTCGACGTGACGGACAGCCCGTCCGCTCCGCAGATCGACCCTGCGCCGAGCTCACCGATGGCACGTCGTCACACAAGGCAACCGCGGCACGGCGGTCAACTAGGCCGTCCGAATGAGCACCCGATGAAATGAGCTCTCTTCTCCCCGAGCAATTGGAGCAGGCATTACGCCGGAAAGCGTAATCAGCCGGATTCCACTACGCCATTCTGCTGAGCCGCGATCCGAATTGGCGCACTACTTGACGCGCCACCCAGTCCACGACGAATCTCGAAAGAGGTTCGCACAGGGAACTGGGAGGCGTAATGACGGTCCCCCGCGCCGGGTCACGACGGTTATCACGGAGCGAGGGCCGTTTCCTCGACATCATCAGCCAGTTCGGCAGGGAGCTCGCACCGAGGATGCGGGGTGACGGACGGAGCGAGGATCGCCTCCGGACCCCCGTCGCGGGGCTCATCCAGCGCCTCGGCGACACCTACGGCATCAGCCTCGTCGTTCACGACGAAGTGGTGCTGACTGAACTCGATTCACGCCCCGACATGGCCGTGGATGCCCCGAGCGGGCGCATCGGCTACCTGGAACTCAAAGCACCCGGAAAGGGAACACCCGAAACCTGGCGCCCGAACCAGCACGACCGGCGGCAATGGGAAAACCTGAAATCGCTGCCCAACCTGATTTACACCGACGGGACCTCCTGGGCGCTGTATCGGAAAGGAAACCTGGTCGGCAGGGTCGGCACCCTTGACGGGGACCTGGCCCGCGCGGGAGGGCGCCTCAAGCCGGCGGACGCGTCACTCGAACGACTACTCAAGGATTTCCTCGAGTGGCGACCCGAACAGCCGCGGTCCCTGCGTGCAGTGGTCAACGAGGTCGCGCCACTGTGCCGCCTGCTCCGGGAGCAGGTTCTGGAGACTCTGACACTGGAGAGAACGTCCCCGGAGCAGCCCTTCACGATCCTGGCCCTGGAGTGGCGCAGCATCCTGTTCCCGGCAGCGGGCGACAAGAAGGACGAAGCCGATCAGAACTTCGCGGATTCCTATGCACAAGCCGTCACGTTCGGGCTGCTCCTGGCACGCGTCGACGGAGTGCCCTTCGAAGGTCGCTCACCGGCCGGCATCGCCGAACAGCTCGCCAAACAGCATTCGCTCCTCGGGGAAGCGTTGCTCATCCTCGCGCACCCGAGATGGGTCGGGCACCTCAACGTCGTCGACACCCTCGTTCGAATCATCGGCAACATCGACTGGTCCCTGGTCGACATGGGCGACGCGGACACCTACGCGAAGCTGTACGAGACTTTCCTGGACAGCTACGACCCAGCGCTGCGCCGACGCAGCGGTACGTACTACACGCCGGCACCCGTCGCACGGGCCATGGTCTCGTTCGTCGACGAGATCCTCAAACTGCGCTTGGGCAAACGGCGTGGTTTCGCCTCACCCGACGTCGTGGCCTTGGACCCCGCCATGGGCGCCGGAACCTTCCTCGCGGAGGTGCTGGAAAGCGCGGCCGGCACGTTGCGGGCAGAACGAGGCTCCAAGGCCGTCCCCGCAGCCCACATCCGTGAGCTGTTCGCCAAGCGACTGGTCGGTTTCGAGCTACAGGCGGCGCCCTTCGCGGTTGCGGAGCTACGCCTGCATGCGACGCTCCGCACCATTTACGGGGTGGAGCTCCCCGCTGAGGAGCCCCGTTTCCTGACCGACACTCTGGATGACCCGTACGCCATGCCGTTCGATTACGGACAGGTGTACAACGAGTTGAAGAAGTCACGTAAGCGCGCGAACCAGGTCAAGATCGACGCCCCGGTGATGGTCGTCATCGGCAACCCACCCTGGCGGGAACGAGCACGTGGCGCGGCCAAGTGGCTGGAGGAGCGACGGGATCCCCGACGGCCCGTGGACGTGAGCAAACGTCCCTCGCTGGACGAATTCCGGACTCCCGGCCTGGGGAAGTTCGCCTTCAACCTCAACAACATGTGGACCTACTTCTGGCGGTGGTCCGCATGGAAGGCATTCGAGTCCAACGACCCGGTGGGGGTGGTCGCCCTCATCACCCCGAGCGCTTACCTCACTTCCAGGTCCTACGCGGGTATGCGTCAGTACCTGAGAAAGACCGCTGACGAAGGCTGGATCATCGATCTGTCGCCGGAAGAACACCGGCCGGACATCAGGACCCGGATCTTCCCGGAGACCCAGCACAAGATCTGCATCGGCATCTTCATGCGCACCGGGAACCCCGATCCGAAGACCCCCGCCAGGATTCATTACATCGCGCTGGCCGGTACTCAGCGACAGAAGTTCGACGCGCTGAGCACGTTGTCGACGCAAGCCCCGGGCTGGGAGGACTGCCCGGCAGACTGGCAGGCCGCATTCCGGCCCGGCGACTCCGACTGGGAAACCTTTCCGGCGCTCGGAGACCTGTTCCCCTGGCAGCAACCTGGCGTCAACTCCAACCGCAACTGGGTGTGGGCACCGGACGCCGAGACCCTGCAGAAACGGTGGGCGCGGCTGGTGCACGCCACACCTGCCGAGAAGCCGATCCTGTTCAAGGAGACAGGAGATCGCAAAATCGACCAACAGTACTCTTTGATGCCTGGGCAGCAAGGTCCGATCGTACCGATACTCGACGACAAGCGCACGAAGGTCGAAACCGTGCCCATGGCTTTCCGCAGCTTCGATCGTCAACGACTGATCTACGACCGCCGGGCCATTGACCGTCCGCGACCCGAACTGTGGTGGAGCTACGGAACCAAGCAGATTTACATGTGCGAGCAGCACGCTCACGCCATATCGGGCGGGCCCGCCGTGGTGTTCACCTCCCTGGTTCCGAACGTCCATTGCTTCGATGGCCGCGGTGGCCGGGTACTTCCCCTCTTCCGCGACGCCGAAGGCTGCGTGGCGAACCTTCCGCCGAAACTGACCAGAGTGCTCGCCAGGTTCCTCGGGCACCGGATCAAGGCGGAAGATGTTCTCGCCTATGTTGCCGGCGTGGTGGCACATCCGGGGTTCACACAGCGTTTCCAGCGACAACTGAAGACTCCGGGAATTCGCGTGCCGCTCACCCTGGATCCGGAGTTGTGGCGGGAAGGAGTCGAACTGGGCCGGCGGATCCTGTGGTTGCACACGTATGGCGAGCGCATGATCAACCCCGCGCAGAAACGTCCGAGAAGCCTCGGTCGCGTCAGACGAGCCGGATACATCGAGCCGGTGCCCTCCGGGGACGACCAGCTTCCGACGTCGGTGAGGTATGAGGAGGAGACACAAACACTCGTCCTGGGGGAGGACACGCTCTTCGAGCGAGCCGGACGAGTTCACCCCGTCCGCAAGGAGGTGTGGGAGTACCACGTCGGTAATCTCCAGATCGTCCGCAAATGGTTCAGCTACCGGCATCCGGATCCGCGCCGGCGAAGGCGCACCTCGCCGCTGGACGACATCAACCCCAGCCGCTGGACTGCGGAATTCGACGACGACCTGCTCGACTTGCTCGAGGTCCTGGAGGGCTGTGTCGAGCTCGAACCTGCTCAGCGCGACCTTCTGGAGCGAATCCTGGCCGGGCCGCTCATCACCGCGGACGATCTCGAACGGGAGGAGGTGCTCCCGGCACCTCCTCCCTATCAGCGGCCACCGAATGAGCGACAATCGGAACCGCTCATCCAGTACGACGCTCAGTAGAAGAACACGTCCTCCGTCAGGCCGGCGTGCAGCGTGCGGTACGAGCCGGTGTAGAAGAGCAGCGGGGCGCCGTCCCGGTAGGTCAGGTGTTCCACCTCGCCCAGGAACAGCGTGTGGTCACCCGCCGGGTGGCGGTCGACGATCCGGCAGCCGATGGCCGCCAGGCCGCCCGGGATGAAGTCGAACCCACCCTGGGTGTCGAAACCGACGTCGACGCAGGGGCGGCCGCCGAAGTGGCGGGACACGTCCTCCTGGTCGGCCGACAGCACCGTCACCGCGTACCGGTCGCCCTCGGACAGGTGCCGCGCCATCGTGCACGCGCCCAGCGACACCAGGATCAGCGGCGGCTCCAGCGACACCGACAGGAAACCGTTCGCCGTCATGCCGTGGACCCGGCCCTCCGCGGTGCGGGTGGTGATCACCGTGACTCCGGTGGCGAACCGGCCCATCGCCGTGCGGAACCGGCGCGGGTCGGTCGCCACGCCCGCCGTCACGGGCCTTCGACGGGCGCGTAGTGCAGGATCCGCGCGCCGCCCGTCGCGTAGTTCGGTACGTCCGCGGCGACGGCCCGGCCCTGCTCCGACGACATCGCCGCGGCCATCGCGTCGGCCGAGTCGAACTCGCCCTCCCAGATCGCGAAGTACGGGCTCTCCCCGTCCATCGCGGCCACGTCGAAGCCGTACCGCATCGCCCGCAGGCCCGGCAGCTTCGCCGCCAGCGGCAGGTGCGTGCTCACGTAGTACTGCTTGAAGTGCTCCGGATCGGCCGGCGGCGGGTACAACACAGTCAGGCGGTACATGGGCAATTCCCTTCCTCAGGCCTTCGCCCGGCGGGCCAGGAACTCGCCGGTGCGCTCGGCGGTGGCGAGGATCCGCCACTGCCGGTCGGGGTAGTCGAAGTTGTTGGTGAACTCGTCGGCGATCGCCTTGTCCGCGTACATCGCGCCGAACAGCCGCAGCAGGTGCTCCGGCGGCGGGCCGATCATCAGGTTCGTCCAGTTCGCCGCGCCCAGCACGACGTCGGCCCGGCGCGCCGCCACGTCCTGGCAGAACAGCTCGTCGAAGCCGTAGTCGGCCAGGATCGCCTGCCCGGTGACCCACGCCGAGTGCGACGCCGAGTTCGCGCCCTGCCCGACGACCGGGTCGACCACGGTGTGCACGTCGCCGATCGCGAGCGCGAACTTGCCGTTGGGCAGCTTCGCGTAGTCCTGCCGCACGGTCGGCGTCAGCGCGCCCTGCAGGATGTCCAGCGGCCCGGTGAGCGCGAAGCGAGCCGGGTCGACGCGCTCGAACGTCCGCGGGTGGTGCTTGGCGAGCTTGTCCAGCACGAGCCGCTCGTACGCCTTCGGGTCCGCCTCGTAGGACTGGCGGCCGAGGATCTCCAGGTCACCGCCCGGCACGTTCTCGAACAGCAGCGCGGTGGTGAACCCGTCCCGGCCGTACATCGGGATTTCCAGCAGCTCGCCGTGCCCGGGCGAGACGCTGATCGTGACGCCCTTCGGCTCGGAGTAGGTGATGCCGTGGTAGAGGCCGACGGACAGGATCCGCTGCGGCCCGTCGTACGGGCTCAGCTCGGGGCGGCGCGGGAACAACCCGGCGAACGCGCCCCGGCCGGCGGCGACGACGAGCAGGTCGTGCCGGTCGGCGATCGGTTCGATGTCCTCGGCCTGCAGCGTGCGGATCTCCAGCCGCCCGCCGCGTTCCTCGAACGTCTCGGTCAGCTTGGGCAGGTAGAGGCGGTAGTCGATGGCGCTGGACCACTCGTCGAAGTCGCCGCGCCAG
Organism: Amycolatopsis thermalba; assembly: GCF_023376025.1. NCBI lineage: Bacteria > Bacillati > Actinomycetota > Actinomycetes > Pseudonocardiales > Pseudonocardiaceae > Amycolatopsis > Amycolatopsis thermalba. The sequence continues at coordinate 3,319,535 of NZ_CP091196.1, read as the reverse complement.
GACATCGGCTCGGGGCCGCCGACGTAGTGGTGGTGGCAGGAGTAGCCGTACTCCGCCACCGGCCAGAAGTCGATGCCCAGCTCCCGCTCGCGCTTCAGCGTCGGCGCGTGGTGGGCGACGCTGTTCAGCAGGCGGCCGTTCGCCAGCTGGGCCGCGGTCTTGTCGGTGAAGACGGTGACCGGGACGTCGTGCCGGCGCAGCAGCAAACCCAGCTGCAGGCCGGCGATCCCGGCGCCGATGATGCCGATGTTGGGCATGGGCGCTCCTTTCGGTGGTGGCGGCGAAGGCACTGTCCACATCGGCCGGACGCGTGGGTCCGGCCGGGTCGATGGCACCATCCTGCCCGCCGCGGCCGCGCCGGTCTTTCCCTCAGGCGAACGCTTCTTGACGATCCGCGAACCGTCAGGACAGGGCCCGGGCGCGGAACTCCCGCGGGCTCAGGCCGTACGCGGCCTTGAAGGAGCGGCTGAAGTGCGCCGCGTCCGGCAGGCCCCACGCGGCGCCCACGGCGCTGACCGGGCGGGTCAGCCCGGGCCGGGACAGGTCGCGGCGGCACTGCTCCAGCCGCCGGTTCCGGATCCAGCCCGCCACGCCCGTGCCCTGCTCCGCGAACAGCTTCTGCAGGTACCGCGTCGAGATGTGCAGCGCGGCGGCCACCGAGTCCGGGCACAGGTCCGGATCGGACAGATGGCTGTCGATGTAGGACTGGGCCCGCAGCACCAGGGAATCGGGGGTGGCGCCGGTCTGTTCGGACAGCAGCGCGGACAGCAGGTCGAGCACCGCGTCGGCCAGCGGCATCGGTGAGGTGGCGCTGCCCAGCAGGCCCACCAGGCGGCGGAACAGCGGTGCCAGCAGCGAACCGGGTTCGTCGTCGCCGCGGAGGGGCTGTCCCAGGATCTGCCGCGCTCCCGCGGCGGTCAGGCGCAGCCGCTCCCGGGGGAACATGAACACCGCCATGGCGGTCGGCTCGGCGAAGGCCAGCGTGTAGGGCCGGTCGGTGTCGTACAGCGCGAAGTCGCCGGGCCCGAGCAGCGCCTCGCGCCCGTCCTGCACGAGCAGGCAGCTGCCCCGCACCTGCAGGCCCAGCTTGTAGTAGCCACGCTCGCTCGCGCCGATCATCGCCTTGGTCCGGCGCACGCGGTGCGGGCCGGCGTCCACCCGGGACACCAGCGTCGAGCCGAGGCGGTCGATCCGCACCTCGCCGCGGAACGACGGCTCCGGCGCGGCTGCCTCCAGCGGCACGAACGCGTCGGAGATGACGTGCCGCCAGTAGTCGACGCTCTCGCCGCCGGGCACCGCACGCGTGCTCAGGATCTTCGTCGCTGTGTGGACCACGTTGTCCTCCGCTCTCCCGGTCAGCTTCCGTCGAGGAACGCCCGCACCCGGCGCCGGGTGGCGAGCACGCGCCACTGCCGGTCCGGGTGGTCGAAGTTGTCGGTGAACTCGTCCGCGCGGCGCGGATCGCCGGCCAGCCCCTGCCACAGCTCGCCGAGCCACGGCGGCGGGTCCAGCACCAGGTTCGTCCACGCCGACGCCCCGAGCAGCACCTCCTCGCGCGCCCGCGCGACGCGGCGGCAGAACACCTCGTCGTAGACGGTGTCGGCGGCGATCTCCGCGGCTGCCACGGCCGCGCTGTAGGAGGCGATGTTCGCGCCCTGCCCCATCACCGGATCGACCACCACGTGCGCGTCGCCCAGCGCGAGGGCGAACTTGTCGTCCCCCAGCGGCAGGAAGTCCTCCCGCACCGCGGGCGTGACCGCGCCCTGCAGCAGATCGCGCGGATCGGTGAGGGCGAAGTCGTCGAGCACACGCTCGGCGGTCGCCGGGTGGTGCTCGCGCAGCTTCTCCAGGACGGTCTTGCGGAACAGCGCGGGATCCTGCGCCGGGGACAGCTCGTTCAGCACCGCGAGGTCGCCGCCGGGCACGTTCTCGAACAGCAGCGCCGTGACGCGTCCATGCCGCGACAGCAACGGGATCTCCAGCAGCTCGCCCTGCCCGGGCGCGACCCCGATGGTGACCGCGGCCGGTTCGGCCGGTGCGATGCCGGTGTACAGGCCCGCGCACACCAGCCGCCGGGGCGCGTCGTGCGGGCTGTGCCCCGGACGGCGCGGGAACAGGCCGCTCAGCGCGCCCCGCCCGGTCGCGACGACGAGCAGGTCGTGCCGCGCGGCCAGCTCACCGAGGTCGCGCGGGCCGACCGCGCGCACTTCGACGCGCCCGCCGCGGCCGGCGAGGTCCTCGGCCAGCCGCGGCAGGTAGAGGCGGTGGTCGACGGCGCACGACGGGTGGGTGAACCGGCCGGTGAAGCGGACTCCCCCGATCCAGTGGTGGTGAGCCGCGTAGCCGAACTCCGCCGCCGGCCAGTGGTGCACCCCCAGCGCCCGCTCGCGCTCCAGCAGCGGGTGGTGGTGCGCGACCGTGTTGAGCAGCGGCCCGGCGGCCAGGTCGTCGAACGGCCGCTCGGCGTACAGCGTGACCGGGATGCCGGCGGCACGCAGCGCGAGGCCGAGGTGCAGCCCGGCTATCCCCGCTCCGACGATGCCGACCGTGGTCACGACGCTGTCCTTACTCTATTATCGAGCAGCGAGTTCTATTTCTGAGAGAACAGTACGAGGAGCGCATGGCGGAAGGCAAGGTCGTCGGCGGCGCGGGCCTGCAAACACTCGAACGGGGTCTGGCCGTGCTGGAGGCCGTCGCCGCGCACGCGCCATGCACGACCGCCACGATCGCCGAGGTCACCGGCCTGCACCGGTCGATCGCCTACCGCGTGCTGTGCACCCTGGAGGCGCACGGCTACCTGCAGCGCGACGCGGCCGGACGCTACGAGGTGGGCCTGGCCGTGCTCACCGTCGCCTCCGCCGTGCGCTCCGACCTGCAGTCGCTCGCGCAGTCCGTGCTCGCGCCGGTCGCCGAGGCGGCCGGGACGGTCGCGTTCCTCGCGGTTCCGCACGGCGAGGAGGCGCTCACGCTGGTGACCGTCGAACCACCGGCCGCCGCCGGCCCGGTGTCCTACCGGCCCGGGGTGCGCCACCCGCTCACCCGCGGCGCGCCCGGGCTGGCCATCCTCGCCGCGCTGCCGCCGCGGCCGAACGAGCGGCCTGAGGTCACGCTGGCCCGCGACCTGGGCCACGTGCGCACCACCGGCGAGGTACTGCCCGGCATCGCCTCGCTCGCGGTGCCCGTCTCCCTGCGGGCCGGGCGGGTGGCCAGCGCCTGCGTGCTGTTCGTCCCCGGCCGCCTGGACGAGGACGCGGCGCTGACCGGCCTGCACGCCGCGGCCGGGCAGCTCACCGGCCGCTGACCAGCGCGGTCGCCGGAACCGAGAAGTGCAGGTAGGCTGTGGCCACGGTTGAGCAGGTAGCCGGCAGACGTACCCGACATGCGCTCACCGCTGCAGTGTGGAGGCCCTGCTGATGGCACCTCCGGAAACCCGCCCCGCACCGGTCACGCAGCGGGGCATCCCCGCCCCGCGGTCCACACCGGCCGCCGACGCCGGCGCGTTCACGGTCGACGTCGCCCAGCCCGCGCGGCACACCCTGCTCGTCACCGTCGGCGGCGACGTCGACCTGGGCACCGCGCCCGAGCTGTCCCGGGTGATCGGCCACCGCTTCCGCGGACCGGTGACGCTGCTCGTGCTCGACCTGTCCGAGGTCACCTTCCTCGGCACCGCCGGGCTGACCGTGCTCGTGGAAACCCAGCAGGCCGCCGCCCGCCGCGGCGCCGCCCTGCGGATCACCGGCACGGGCGCCCGCCCGGTCGAACGCGCGCTGCGCGCGGCGGGGATGCTGCACAGCCTGCCGGCCGCAGACGAGCCCGCCGAGGACATCGTGCTGCGGCACGTCACGGAGCAGCACGTCGGGCGCGCACCCTGGTGACGGCTTCACGGCCTGACGCTCGCGCGCCGCTCGGTCCGGTGCTGGCGGACCGGGCGCCGGGCACTGCCTGGATGAGTGAGTCTGAGCTTGATCAGTGGTCGTAGGCGATCAGGGATCGGGTGCTGCGTTGGCCGGTGGCGGGGTCGTGCCGGATCGCGGCGGTGAGGGCGAGCGGTCGTTGTGCGACACGGCCACGGTGTGATTCGAGATCGAGTTGGCCGTTGAGGGTGTCGTTGACCGATTCGATCAGTTGCCGGACCGGCTTGAGCAGGTGCGGGGTTCGGTTGCGGTAGGACGGTTGCAGCAGCCGGGCCGGGGTGCAGATCAGGCGCAGGCCCAGAAGAAGCGGGAGTGGCGGCGGTAGCCGTAACCGGCCCTGCCGGGCAGGTAAGGGAACGCGTCGGGCAGGTGGCGGGGCACACACCGCAACCATCGGGCCTCCGAGCGCACAACCCAGCAGCACCCGCGCGACCGCCGGCGCCAGCAGTTCAGCATCCGGCAGCCGGGGTGGCCTGCCGACACGAGCGGGCTTACCGAGGTGGTCACCGATCTCGACCTACAGTGCGGCCAGAAGGGTGTTCGGGCCGGCGTCACAAACTGATCTTGACCACCCTCCCCCCATCCCCGGACACTGCCCAGACTTGGACTCGCTCATCTAGAGGACCAGGTCCGCCGGCCCGCCGACCTCCTTCGCGGTCGTCGCCGATTCCCGCTGGGCCAGCGGGTCGGCGTCGGTGAGGATGCCGAACGACAGACCGGTCAGGCTCTCGATGCGCCGGACCGGCACCTGGAACGTGCGGTAGGCGCCGTAGGAGAACTCCGCTGGCGCCGCCTCCAGCCCCTCCAGCAGCTGCTCCTGGCTGAGCAGGTAGCCGGTGGCCGACAGGCTGCCGTCCTGCCGGACCATCGCCACCACCTTGAAGTACTGCCGCGGCAGCCGGACGCCCCGGTACTGGTCGTCGTCGGCGGCCAGGACCGGGCCGGTGACGACGCTGACCCGCAGGTCCCGGTTGTCGGCGTTCTCCAGGACGTAGTCCTCCAGCCCCGCCCACGTGCTCCGGTTCTGGTTGAAGTCCTCGTGCTGGGGCGTGCAGTTGGTGAAGTGGAACGTGTCATCGTTGGCCGCCTTCGCCGCCTCACGCGACGGGCCCCACGCCGGGTCGAGCCTGCGGACGAGGTGACCGCGGTCGAGCGGGTTGTCCTCGTAGACCCGCTCGCCGGTCTGCTCCTCCTCCGCCACCCGCGGGTCGAGCGACCACTTGTCCTTCTCCCGGCGCAGCCGCACGCTCGTGGTGCCGTCGATGTTGACGGCCGTGAAGAACGCGAGCCGGCGCTGCTTGTTCAGCACCACGCTGAAGTGGTGGTAGGGCAGCACGTACCTGGGCTCGCTCGTGGCCTGCCGGTTCACCGCCGCCAGCGGCACGAGGTCCGGCGACAACGCGGGCAGCGGAATCCGGTGCCCGGCCAGGAAATCCGGGTCGTAGCCGCCCCGGTTGGCGTAGTCCGGGTCGATGCGGATCGCCTCGGTGACCGGGGCGACGACCACCGGGGACGGCTCGCCGAACACCCCGGCCAGCAGCGCCTGCTGCTCGGGCGGGAAGGCGCGGGCGCGCAGGGCGGCCAGCAGGCGGCTGACGCGGACACCCTCGTTGACCACGCCGCCCAGCTCGCCGTGCCGCGGCGCGCGGACGCTCGCGTGGTGCAGCGCCACGACCTCCCACTGGTCGTTGAAGACCGGCGAGCCCGACGAACCGGGCTCGGTGTCGGTCTCGTAGTGCAGGAAACGCTCCAGCACGTCGACGATCCGGTTCTCCCGCAACGCGATCTGCTTCCGCTCCCCGTTCGGGTGCTGCACGATCGTCACGTAATCGCCGATGATCGCCTTGCCCTCGGCCTCGACGAGCCGGTTGAAGCCGAACGGCGCCAGCGCCGCGACGGCGGCCCGGACCGCGACGAGCGCGAAGTCGAGGCCCTGGTCGGCGGCGAAGAACCGCCGTGGATCGAGGGCGAACAGCTTCACCGGCAGCGGCAGGCCGTCCGGGCCGTCCTGGTAGTCGAACTCCACGACGCTGCACGCGGCGGTCGCGGCGTCGCCGAGCACGTGGTGGTTGGTCAGCAACAGCTCCGGCGACACCAGCGACCCGGTGCCGTAGCCGCGCAGCCGGCCGCGGTCGTCGCGGATGGAGATGCGGCCGACCGCCTTCGCCGCGCGCACCCCGCCCTCCAGGTAGCCGACGCCGAGCAGGTCGTCGGTGCGGATGATCCGCTCCAGCACGGTGCCCGCGTCGCGCAGCGCGTCCTCCTCGCCGCGCGCGATCGCCCCGGGGTTGACCGGGCGGACGTCCGGGCGGGACCGGCTCAGCCGGTCGATGCGGGTGGCGACCCGGCCCGGCTCGTCGGCTCGCGCGAGCCCGAACGGCTCGGCCAGGATGGCGATCTTGCGCTGCCGATCGTCCTCGCGCTCGTGCACACGCTTCTCGACCGCGTCGCGGTCCGGATAGGACGCCATGTCAGCGGTCCGTCGGAATCGCGACTTCGCCGTCCTCGCCGATGAGCCGGTCGAGGACCGCGTCCGGCATCCACACCCGGTGCGGGTAGTTCTCGCCCCACGAGTTGAGGATCGGCACGGCGTTCAGCTCGTCGGCGCGCGGGTTGGCCAGCACCTGGTGCACCTCGGCGGCCGAGGTGGCCCAGCGGAACGCGAGGATGCCGTCCGACACGTCCGGCTCGTAGCCGGCGCGTTCACCCGAGTCGTCGTCACCGAACACCGGGTCCCAGTCGACGTGGCCGGCCGAGACGAGCACCTCGGCGGCGGCGCGGACGGAGGTGCCGTCGTCGTCGCCGGGGTTGGTCTGCGGCCACTCGTCGCGTTCCTTCGCGCGGTCCCACAGCCAGCGCGCGGCGTAGAGGCCCTTGTTCAGCAGGGTCATGCAGCGCGACCAGCCGAAACCGACGCACGCGCCCTCGCGGCCCTGGTCGTAGAAGCGGTACCAGTCGTCGGTGTCCGGCTCGCCGCCCGGCTCCAGGCAGACGCAGTGCCCGCCCCGGATCGGGCCGAGATCGCCCCGGTGGCCGATGAAGATCTCCCCGGACCGCTCGTCGCGCTCCGGCTCGTCGAACGCCGCGTACCAGTTCACCCCGATCACCACGGGCACGGCGCTGGGACGGTCCACCTCCGGCAGCGCCGAAATCGGGTAGGTCTCCAGGTGGCGCCAGTCGTCCGGGATGTAGCGGCCGAGCCGCCCGTCCAGGGGATCGCTGCCGATGGGGCGATAACGCATGATCACTCCCGCGGGTGAGTCCGGAGGGCCTCGCCCTGGAGTCGCAGCCGGGGCGCAGAAGTTACTTGATCCGTGTTTCGTTGCCGCTGCTACGCTTCCGCGCGTGCAGGAGGACGGGCCGGTCGTCGACATCTACACCGACGGGGCGTGCAGCGGGAACCCCGGGCCCGGCGGGTGGGGCGCCGTGCTGCGCTACGGCCGGCACGAGAAGGAACTCTACGGCGGCGAGCCCGGCACCACGACCAACAACCGCATGGAACTGATGGCGCCGATCCGCGCACTGGAAGCCCTGACGCGGCCCTCGGTGGTGCGGGTGTACACGGACTCCAGTTACGTCCGCAACGGCGTCACGCAGTGGATGCCCCGCTGGAAGACGAACGGCTGGCAGACCGCGAGCCGCGAACCCGTGAAGAACGCCGACCTGTGGCAACGCCTCGACGCGGCGATCGGCGCGCACGAGGTGCAATGGCACTGGGTGAAGGGCCACGCGGGGCACCCGGAGAACGAACGAGCGGACCGGCTGGCGGTGAAGGGCGCGAAGGAAGCCGCACGGCGCGGGTGAGGGTAGGGGCCGGGCCGGAGGCCGGAGGCGGGAGGTGGGAGGCGGGAGGCCGCCGCAGGCGGGAGGCCGCCGCAGGCCGCAGGCCGCCGCAGGCCGCAGGCCGCAGGCCGCAGGCCGCAGGCCGCAGGCCGCAGGCCGCAGGCCGCAGGCCGCAGGCCGCAGGCCGCAGGCCGCAGGCCGCAGGCCGCAGGCCGCAGGCCGCAGGCCGCAGGCCGCAGGCCGCCGCAGGCCGCCGCAGGCCGCAGGCCGCCGCAGGCCGCAGGCCGCCGCAGGCCGCAGGCCGCAGGCCGCCGCAGGCCGCAGGCCGCAGGCCGCCGCAGGCCGCAGGCCGCCGCAGGCCGCCGCAGGCCGCAGGCCGCCGCAGGCCGCAGGCCGCAGGCCGCCGCAGGCCGCAGGCCGCCGGAGGGCCGGAGGTGGAGGCCGCACGCCGGGGGTGGAGGCCACAGGCGCAGGCCGCCGGAGGGTCGGAGAAGGCCGCAGAGGGTGGAGGCGGTCAGCGCCGGCCGGGCCAGAGGCCTACGGCGCCGCGAAGCCGATGGGCCGAGGGCGGCCGGAGGCGCGCCAAGGGTGCGCAGAGGCGAGGGGCGGCCAAGGAGGCTGACCGGATGCGGCCCGAGGCCGCAAGCGGAGCGGGCCAGCTCGCGGCCGAGGCGAAACCCCGGCAGGCGCGCTCTCACCTCAGGAGGAGGCCGAGGCCGAGACCCGGCAGGCCAGGCCGAAGGCCGAAGCGAAACCTCGCAGGCCAGCGCCCTCCTCGGCAGGAGGCCGAGACGACACCCGGCAGGCCAGGCCAGGCCGTGCCCGAGGCGAAAGCCCGGCAGGCTTGCGCCCTCCTCGGCAGGAGACCAAGGCCGGGCGAGCCCTGGCCGACCGCGCCTGGCCGGAGGCCGGGCGAGCCCTGGCCGGCCGCGCCTGGCCGAGTGCCTCAGGCTGAGGCTGCCCGGAAGCGGTCCGCCAGCCGGAGGGCCGACATGCCCAGCTCGGCGGGGAAGGCGGGCGCCGGTGGGCTCGTCAGGCGCTTCAGCTCCGGCTCGGTGTAGCGGACGCACTGGCGGTGCCACTCGAGGATGCCGGACATCCAGTCCTTCAGCTCGTCTGCGTGCCGGATGAGCGCGTCGCGGGCTGGGGGGTCCAGTTCGGCATCCTCGAAGAGCTGGGGCAGGTCCGCGGCCAGGATGTGCTCGAACTGCCGCATCCGCGCCGTCATCAGGTCGTTCACCACGTCCCGCGCGGCGAGCCGGTCCAGGCCCAGGAAGTGTTCCACCACCAGCACCATGTTGTGCAGCTCGCCCTCGAACTCGATCTCCTTCTGGTAGGAGAACAGGTCGTTCACGAAGCACGCGTAGTCCTGCGCCGCGGTCTCCAGCTCGCGCAACGTCCGCGTGCCGAACAGCTCCGGCGGCACCGCCGTGAGATGGGTGATCCGGGACAGGCTCATGGTCATGTCCGACCCGAACGTCCGCCGCCGCATCTCGACGTAGTCGATCGGGTCCGGGATGCGGTTCTGCGCCTGGTTCGCCAGCTCCCACACCCAGCTCGCGGTCATGTCCTCCACGGCCTTCCGGAACACCCGCCGCGCGTCGACGCCCAGCGGGGTCGCCGTGCGGCGCCACAGGTCCTGCAGACCGCGCTCCAGCGGAGTCAACGGCTCCGGCGTCTCCCCCGCGTCCAGCGGCATGAACAGCGACAACCGGTCGTTGGACGCTTTCGCCGCGGGCACGTTGCGGCCCGCCCCGAACACCGCCGGGAAGTAGTCGTCGCCGTAGGTGCCCCACGCCAGCCACGCCGTGGACAGGTGCAGCTGCTCCGGATCGGCGTCGGCGTGGATCATCGACGCGCAGTGCGCCAGGTCGATCCCGCGCAACCGCTCCTCGTCCCACACTCCCCCGGCCTCCACGCCCGGCACCGAGTCGTAGAAACCCATCTCCCGGCACCAGTGCACGTTGTGCTCCCGCGCCTCCTCCAGGTGCGGGCTCATCCGGAAGGCGTAGGGCATGTAGATCTCGGGCAGCGGCAGGTGCCCGACCTTGGTGAACGGCACGTGGTCGCGTTGCCGCGTCCGGGTGCGCAGGACCGGCCCGGGCGTGAGCCGGCTGGGGCCGCCGCCGGCCGCGCCCTCGTTCATGTACCGGCTGGACCGCGCGTGCCACTCGTGCCCGCCGGACTGCCAGTCCTGCAAACCCTTCACGTAGGCGCCGACGGCGATCTGCTCGTGCGGCAGTGCGGCGTGTTCGGCGAGCAGGGCGGGCACGTCGACCAGGGCCGTGTCCTCGAACTGCTGCAGCCGCGAGGTCAGCAGCTCGTTCACCAATTCGGCGGCCTCCTGGGTGGAGCAGCCGAGGAACCGTTCGAGCACCAGCACGGCGTTGGAGTTCTCGCCCTCCTCCTGCACCTCGCGCTGGTAGGAGAACAGGTCGTTGCGCAGGTGCACGGCGTCGGCGAACGTGTCGGACAGGACCTCGATCGGCCGCGTCCCCGCCAGCCGGTCCGGCACCTCGGCCCGCACGGCGTACTCGACCAGGTTCGCCGACCACGGCGCCCCGCCGACCCGCCGCCGCATCTGGATGTACTCGATGGGGTTGGCGACGCGGCCCAGGTCGATGTTCGCCAGCTCCCACATCGACTCGACCATCAGGTTGCGGGTGCTCAGCGTGAACCGGCGCCGCCACCCCTCCGACATCGCCGGGATCGTGCGCTCCCACAGGTCCTTCAGCCCGGCCTCGGCGGGGTTCTCCGGCTCCGGCGGCTCCTGGCCGGGCGCGGTCATGAACAGCTCGAGCCGGTCCAGGTACTCCTTCGCGCCCACCATGTCGCGCGAGTACTTGAACTGCTCGAGGAAGTGGTCGTCGAAGAAGAACACCCAGACGTACCAGTCGGTGATCAGATCGAGTGCCGGCCCCGCACAGTCCGGATGCGTGTAGGCGCACATGAGGGCGTAGTCCATCTCGGCCAGCGCGGACTCCGTCCACACCACACCCCCGCCGGGTTTGGGCGCGTCGAGCATGCCCATGCGGCGCGCCCAGTCCATGCTGTGCGCGCGGGTGCCCTCCAGGTTCGGGTTGAGCCTGGCCGGATAGGGGACGTAGAACTCGGGCAGAGTGAAGGCCTGCATGCCTTCGACAGTGTCATTCCCGGGCCGGCGGCGGCAACAGCCAGGTGAGCGATCCCAGGCCCTGTTCGGATGACGCGGGCAGAACACCCTCAGTTGCCTTGATGTCCTCTTCGGACAGTCTCAGTTTCATTAGTGACGACCAGGGGATTGTCCGAAGATTCCGGGAGACTTCGAAATCCGGGAGGCGGCGGGACTGGGCCGTTCGAGCGATTTCACGCGAAACGAGAACACCAATGGAGTGATGTGACAAATATTTCCAGCCGTGGAACCCGACTACTGGTGGACCGATTCGCAGGGGAAGCGCAGACCGGGCTACAAGAAGAAGGGCGGCGCGGCTATCGCGGCGGTGGCGCTGGGCGCCGCCGTGGCGGGCGGCGCGGGCCTGACGACCGGCGGCGGTACCGCGGGCGGCACCGCGACCTCGGCGCACGGCAAGCCGGCCGGCAAGGACGCCGCCCGCAAGGGACAGCGCGATCAGGCCTGGACCCGCCTGGGCCTGCGCCAGCTGAAACAGGTCGCCCGCGCCGAACTGACCTGCGGCGCACACTCCTACGGTCAGGTGCGGCAGTTCTTCCGGAAGCACCCGTGCCGCAAGCTGGACCGGCTCCTCCTCGCGATCGGCGACGCGCACGGCAACACCGTCGTGGTGTCGATCGCGTGGGTGCGGATGCCCAGCGCGGGCACCGCGGCCGACCTCAAGGAGCTGGCCGACACCGACGGCACGGGCAACGTCGAGCCCCTCGCGGCCGGCGCGCTCGGCCTCGCCGGCGTGGAGTTCACCGGGCAGTACTACGGCTCGCGGCGCAGCGGCTCGCTCGTCGTCATCGCCGAGGCCGCGCCCGGCGGCGGACACCCGGACCCCGCGACGATGGACGACGCGGCCGAGGTCGCCGCCGAGTTCCCGCCTCCCTAGCGGCGCTCGAGGATGCCGCGGATGAACGCGGCCTGGCCGGCGTGCTGCAGGTCGTCGGACAGGATGCTCACCAGCCGGACCCCGAGGGTCACCGGCGGGTCCCACGCCTCGTCGACCACCTGGTCCAGCTGCGACTCGCGCAGGCCGCCCAGCCACGAGACCGTCGAGTCGTGCACGGCGTCGTGGTAGCCGGCGAGCAGTTTGGCCTCCGCGCGCACGGCGGCCACGTCCTTCGAGCGGTGGCCGTAGCCCGTCGCCCCCGGTCCGAACGGCAGGCCGAACCGCTCGTGCCAGCCCTCCTCGGTCCACACCTGCGGCGTGCCGGCCAGGTCCGCGATGTGGTCGTCCTGCACGCGCGTGAGATGCCAGACCAGCCACGCGATCGAGTTGGCGCCCTCGTCGAGACGCTGCGCGAGCTGGTCCTCGGTCAGCCCGTCGACGGCCTCGTGCACGACCTCCTGGACGCGGTCGAACCCGTCGATCACCAAGTCCGCAACAGTCATGCCCCCACGCTAACCGCGATCGACGAGTCCCGCCGCGACGAGCTGGACCGTCACGAGCACCGCGATCGCCTCGGCCGCCAGCAACCCGATCAGGACCAGCACCTGCGTCACCCCGGCCTGCACCGGGCTGGCCCCGCCGAGCAGCACACCGACGTAGGCGCCGGGCAGGGTCACCAGGCCGACCGTGCGGGTCTGGTCGAGCGCGGGGATGAGCGCCTGGCCGGCGGTGGGGCGGCAGATCTCCAGCGCGGCGGCGCGCGGCAGGAAGCCGAGGGCGAGGGCGGCTTCGTACTCGCCGTGCCGGGTGGACAGCTCGTCGAGGGCGCGGCGAGCGGCCTGGGAGGTCGCGCTCATCGTGCCGCCGATGACGATCCCGGCGATCGGCACGACCGCGATCGGCTCCAGGGGCACCACGCCGGACCCGAGCACGAGCGCGAGCACCGGCAGGACACCACCGGCCAGGGCGACGGCGATCCACGGCAGGCGGCCCAGCGGTAGCCCGACGCGCCGGGCCGAGGTGACCGCGGCGACGGTGAACATGAGCAGCACGAACAGGCCGGTCCACCACCCCGACCGGAGCACGGCGGTGATCAGCAGCGACACCGCGGCCAGCTGGGCGACCGCGCGGCCGGCCGCGGTCACGACCGCCCACCCGGGCCCGAGCCGCCCGAGCCACACGGCGAGCGCGCCGGCCGCGACGAGCACGGCGAGGACGACGGCCAGCATCGGGCCGGCCTGCAGGGTCGCTCCGCTCACGAGGTTGATCGTGCCGCACGGCGGGCAGTGGCCGCCGGATGAGGGACGGGATCGGAATCGCGGCGCACGTGCGGGGGTGGCTTCCGGGCGGGCGCTGGGTCACGGCGACGCGGGCCGGGACTGCAGCACTCCGGGCCAGCTAGCTGTTGCGGGTCATGACGTTGGTGTCGGCTGCGGGGGCTTGAGACGAGGGGACGGGTCTTTCGGCGGCAGGATGAGAAGTGCGACCCACTCATCCGCCGAGAGAAAGACCCGTCCATGCACCACCGTAATGCCCCGCTGTCCGTCGAGGGCCGTCGCCGGCTCGTGCAGCGTTGCCAGACCCGCCCGATCGCCCATGTCGCCGCCGAGATGGGCATCTCGCGGCAATGCGCCTCCAAGTGGGTCAACCGCTGGCGCCGCTACGGTGAGACCGGTCTGCTCGACCGCCCGAGCGTGCCGCACCGCCATCCCACCGCCACCCCAGCCGAGGTCGTGGCCCGGATCGAGCAGCTACGGCGACAGCGGAAATGGTCCGCCCGTCGCATCGCCACCGAGCTGGCCGCCGAAGGCGTGACCATCTCGGTTCGCACCGTCGGCCGCCACCTGCTGCAGCTGGGTCTCAACCGGCGCCGGTTCCTCGATCCCACCGGCGCCACCAACCGGGCGCCCCAGCGGATCATCGCCCGCTGGCCCGGGCACATGGTCCACCTGGATGTGAAGAAGACCGGCCAGATCCCCGACGGCGGCGGCTGGCGCGTCCACGGCAAGGGCAGCGACCAGGACCGTCTGGTCGCCCGCGGCAAGACCCGCGGTCAGCGGGCCCGCTACACCTACCTGCACTCCGCCATCGACGGCTACTCCCGCCTGGCCTACACCGAAGCCCTGCCCGACGAGAAGGCCCGCACGGCGATCGGGTTCGTCCACCGCGCGCGGGCGTTCTTCGCCCGCCACGGCTTCACCCACATCCACCGCCTGGTCACCGACAACGGCTCCTGTTACCGCGCCCGCGACTTCGCCACCGTCCTACGCGGCGCCCGCCACCAGCGGATCACGCCCTACACCCCACGCCACAACGGCAAGGTCGAGCGCTACAACCGGATCCTGGCCGAAGAGTTCCTCTACGCCCGGGTCTGGACCAGCGAGCAGGAACGCACCGAGGCGTTAGCGATCTGGAACATCCACTACAACTACCATCGACCACACACTGCTGCCGGAGATCAGCCACCCGCGACCCGGCTCCACACCGGCGTCACCAATGTCACGGCCTCATACAGCTAGCGTCTCGGCGGCTCCGGGGAGGGGGCGGCTCGCGCTGGGGCCTGGTGGCGCTGAGTCACCGCAGAGCCGGCGCGGCGAGGGCCGGAGTGCGGCCACAGCCCTGCTGCCCATGGATGAGCGAGAGCGCCAAGCCACACTGATCCAAGGCGCTGTGAGTGCCCCGGTGGCCCCGACTGCGCCAGGGCCCGGCTCGCGCTGGGCCTTGGCGGCGCTGGGGCACCGCAGGGCAGGTGCGGCGCGGGCCGGAATGCGGCGCAGCCCCACCGCCCATGGATGAGCGAGATCACGCGTCCGGAACGGTCGAAGGCTCACCGGCCCCGACAACAGCGCGGGCCGGCTCGCCCCAGGCCCCAGCGGGACTGAGCCACCGCAGGGCAGGCACGGCGCCCGCGGCCGCAATGCGACCGCAGCCCAACCGCCTACGGACGAGGGAGAGCACCAAACGGCACGGAACGGTCGAATGCTCGGCAGCCCCGAGAGCAGCGCGGGCGCCGCTCGCCCCGGCCCCGGCGGTGCCGCCGCCACCCCCGGCGGGACGACGGCGGATCAGGTGAAGTCAGGGCGGCGACGTCAGGGCAGCGACTTCGAGCAGCGCACCATGCCCTGCGGCGTGGACACGGATCGCTCGCTGACGACGACGCCGTCCACGATGATCCGGCACGTCAGGGTGCCGCCGCCGGCGTTCTGCGCCGTCAGGCTGACGTACTGCTCCGCCCCCTGCGCCCCGGTCCGCTGCAGCGACACCGACCACGGCGTGTCCGTCTCCAGGACCTGCGCGATGCCCGACCCCTGCGCCACGTACGTCACGTTCAGCGCGCCCGCGCCACCGGCCAGCTCGTACGTCACGGCGTAGGACACCTGCGGCACCGGCGCGACCGGCGCCACCACCGGCGCACTGGCCCCGCTCAGCGAACCCACCGACGGGTCGGCGGACCGGTGCCCGGCGACGAGCAGCGAGGTGAGGCCGACCGTCAGGACCACTCCGAGCGCGGCGAACACCGCCATCGAACTGGCCAGCGGCCGCCGCGGTCCCGGGCCTGGGCCCGCGGTGGGAACAACACCCATGGCGTCGTCTTCTCTCGGCTCACCGCGCTTCCACCGAGCGCGTCAACCATTCCTCGCAAGCCGAGCGTCAATCGTTACCTTCCGGGAACCTGACCATCCGCTTTTCACCCGCTTGGGGTAGCGCGAACCGCTGACCTGCGGCTTCTACTCGCTCGTATCGTCCACACCGCCGGTTTCGACCGCCACGATCCCGGGCTGCTCGGCCAGTGTGGCGAGCAGGTCGTCGACGCGCCGCGGCCCGAGCAGGCGCATCCGCAGGTCGATCACCCGGCCGGTGTCGCGGCGGGCGGACAGCGCCTGCTCCACCGAATAGCCCGCGCGGGTCGCCAGCTCGAGGATCCGTCGCAGGACCCCCTCGCCGTCGCGGTAGGCCAGCCGCACCGTCGTCGTCGCCGGGCTCCGCCGCGTCAGCAGCCGCACCAGCGGCGGGTAGCCGTAGACCACCACGAAGTGCGCCGCCGTGACGACCAGCGCGAGCAGCGGCAGCCCGGCCGCGCAGGCGCATCCGACCGCGACGCTCATCCACACCACCGCGGCGGTGGTCAGGCCGCGCACCACGTCGCGGCGCACGAAGATCAGCCCGCCGCCGATGAACCCGATCCCGGACACGATCTGCGCCGCCACCCGCGACGGGTCCAGCACGATCCGCCCCGGCGCGAGCACGTCGGTGAACCCGTACTTGCTCACCAGGAGGAACAGCGCCGCCCCCACCCCGACCAGGGTGTGCGTGCGCAGCCCGGCGCTCTTCTGCTTCAGTTCGCGTTCCAGGCCGATCAGCGAGCACAGCACCAGCGCGAGCACGAGTTCGCCGACCTGCTGCCAGCCCTGGCCCGAGGGTTCGGACAACACCCGGCCAGGCTAGTGCCCGCTCTCCCGCTGACGCTCGGCCAGAAAGTGCGTTATGTCCTTTGTGGAGGGATAGAGTTCACGGTAGCGCGGGTAGAACCGGTCATAGACGTCCACCGCGGCAGGATCCGGGCGCACCGTGCTCGCCACCGGGTTCCAGCGCGCGATGTCCGGTTCCGCGCCGATCGCGACGGCCGCCAGGAACGCGTCGCCGAACGCCGCGCCGATCGTCTCGGCGGGCACCTGCTGGTCGGCGCCGGTCACGTCGCTGACGATCTGCGTCCACAGCCCGCCCTGCGTGCCGCCGCCGACCGCGACCAGGCGCCGCGCCACACCGCCCGAGTCGCGCATCGCCTCCAGGTTGTGCCGCACCCCGTAGGCGATGCCCTCCAGCGCCGCCCGGTAGATCTCGCCGATGCCGTGCGAGGTGGTCAGCCCGGCCAGCACCCCGCGCGCGTCCGGGTCGAACAGCGGCGTGCGTTCCCCCGCGAAGTACGGCAGCATCAGCAGTCCGCGGCTGCCCGGCGACACCTTCGCGGCCTCGTCGACGAGCGTGGCGAAGTCGCCGCCGACGAGACGGCGCAGCCAGTCGGTGATCGCGCCGGAGGTGGCCATCCCGGCGGCGAGCGAGTACGTGCCGGGGAACGCTCCGCACGTGGTCCACAGGCCGGTGTGCGGGCGCGGGTCGGCGAGCACCTGGATCAGGAACATCGTGGTGCCGTACATGACCATGGTGTCGCCGGGCTCGCTCACGCCGACGCTGGCGGCCTCGGCCCACGCGTCGACCGTGCCCGCGGTGACCGGAAGCCCCTGCGGCAGGCCGGTTTCCGCCGCCGCGGCCGCGCTCACGGTGGCGGCCACCTCGGTCGGCCACACCAGCCGCGGCATCTCGACCCCGGGCGCGCACAGGGCCGCCCAGTCCGCGGCCCAGTCCCCGGCGCGCAGGTCGTACATCGGGTCGCACTGGCTGGCCGAGTGGTGGTCCAGGACGTACTCGCCGGTCAGCCGGTGCACCAGGTAGGAACTGCACATCAGGAACAGCCGGGTCCGCCGGAACACCTCCGGCTCGTGCCGCGCGAGCCAGCGCCACTTCGGGCCGACCGCCTGCGACGACAACGCCGTCCCGGCGCGTTCCACAATGGACTCCGCGCCGAGTTCCGCGGTCAGCTCCTCGATCTCCCGCGAGGCGCGGGTGTCCACGCCGTACAGGATGGCCGGCCGCAGCGGCGCTCCGCCGGAGTCGGCGGGCAGCAGCACCGGGCCGATACCGCTCACCGCCAGCGCGGCGAGCTTCCGGTCGCCCGCGGCGGCGACCAGCTCACGGGTCAGCGCGAGGAAGTCCTGCC
This sequence comes from Amycolatopsis thermalba, assembly GCF_023376025.1. NCBI lineage: Bacteria > Bacillati > Actinomycetota > Actinomycetes > Pseudonocardiales > Pseudonocardiaceae > Amycolatopsis > Amycolatopsis thermalba. The sequence continues at coordinate 3,302,016 of NZ_CP091196.1, read as the reverse complement.
ACCACACCGTTTCCGCGTCGTGCTCGACCCAGCCGGGGTGCGGGTGGGAGGTCTCGTGCGCCCGGGACGCGCGGGCGACGATCTCCCCGTCGCGGGTGACCAGGACGCCCTTCGAGCTGGACGTCCCGATGTCGATGCCGAGCAGCAGGTCAGCCACGGGACCACTCGTGCACTTCGACGCCGAGCAGGCCGGCCGCGGCGCGCAGCTCGGCGCGGTGGTCGCCGGGGATCGCGTGGATGTGGTTGGCCCCGAACTCGGACAGGAACGTCTCGGCGGGCGCGTCCAGCCGGGCCCAGGCGTGCGGCCACTCGGGGGTGGACTGGCGCATCAGCGCGTCGTTGGTCTCGTCGTCGTAGTTCTCGAACTCGCCCAGCATCAGCTGCAGACGGTACTCCCCCGCCCGCCGGGTGAGCCGCCCCAGTGTCATCTGCCCGGGCGCGGCGATGTGCTGCACGGACGCCCCGCCTGCCGGGAAGAAGAAGACCTCCGGGTAGAAGTGGACCTTGCGCAGGTTCTCCGCCGGGTCGTCGCTGCGCGCGGCGTACCAGGTGGCGTGCTGGCCGGAATTGCACAGGTCCCAGATGTCGCGATCGGCGTGGTAGTGGCGCACGTCGGCGAACAGCACCGGGTCGCCGGAGATCTCGTGCATGAGCTGCATGGTCAGCGCGCCGTCCATGTCCGCCTCGGTGGCGGTGACGTGCACCGGCTTGGGGCCGTTCCAATCGTAGGGGTCGTTGAGGAAGGCCTCGGTGACGTCCATCGTGGCGAAGTGCTCGGTCAGCTCGGGCTGGCCCTTGATACCGGAGAAGTCCAGCTTGCGCTCGTCGATGATGTCCCGGATCGCCAGGTACGACCGGATCTGCCGCTCCAGCAGCTCGGGCGTGAGCTTCCGCCCGTCGTAGTGGACGCCGCCCGCGTGCTCCTCGATCCACCGGCGCGCCTTGGCCGCCTCGCCCACGTCGGCCTTCTCCGCGCGCAGCACCAGCTCGTACTGGTCGATCTCCTCGACGTCGACGCCGAACTGGCGCATCCACTGGTCGGTGTTGGCGACCGCGGTGTTCATGCCCATCGGGCGCCCGCCGAAGCGGCCGAAGGTCGACCCGCGCAGCGACGCGACCGCCGCCGCGGCCCGCGCGTGCGCGCCCACCCGCGCGGCCAGGTCCGCGTCGTCCGGCGCGCCCCACAGCCGGGTGTGGGCGCGGCCGATCTGGTCCAGCGCCCCGCCCGCGGCGAGCATGCCGACCAGGCCCGGTTCGGTGGGATCGGTGCTCGCGACCAGGATCAGCGGGCTGCGGGTGGCGTCCGCGGCGAGCATCGTGAAGTGCGGGAAGCTCCACACCGCGTAGTAGAAGATCGTGACGTCCACCCCGGCGGCGGCGACCTCGCGCGCCACCGACGTGGCCAGCGTGTTGGTGGCGACCAGGTCACTGCCCGCGACCACCTCGTGCCCGGCCGAGGCGAGCGACCGCACGAGCGCGTCCTGTTTGGACTGGAGGAACCGGGCGTTGCGCGCGTGCACATGGTCACGCCCGTCGGAAATGCTGATCACACCGATGCGGGCCACGCTGCCTCCTAGGGCGGGTAATCGATTACTCAAGACGCTATTCTGGAGCCCGGACGGTGTCAATACCACCACGGGTCCACCGCGTGAGCGGCACGGGAGACGGGAGGTCGCGGTGGCGACCATCAGCGATGTGGCGCGGCGCGCCGGGGTGTCCACGGCCACCGTGTCGCGGGCGCTGAACGGCGTGTCCACAGTGGATCCGGCGCTGGTCGTCCGGGTGCGCGCGGCCGCCGAGGAGCTGGGCTACCAGCCCAACGGGCTCGCCCGGAACCTGCGCCGCCAGGAGACCGCGGTCCTCGCGCTCATCATCTCCGATGTGGAGAACCCGTTCTTCACCGCGATCGCGCGGGGCGTCGAGGACGTGGCGCAGACGGCCGGTTACTCCGTGGTGCTGTGCAACTCCGACGAGAGCGCCGAGAAGGAGCGCCGCTACATCGACGTGGCGCTGCAGGAGCGGGTGGCCGGGGTGGTCATCTCGCCGACCGACGAGTGGGCCGGGGTGGAGATGCTGCTGGGGCGCGGCACGCCGGTGGTCGCGGTGGACCGGCCGCTGCGGGCGGGAACCGGCGACCAGGTGCTGGTCGACAGCCGAGCGGCGGCGCGGGCGGCGACCGAGCACCTGCTGGCGGCGGGTTACCGGCGGATCGGGTGCGTGACCGGGCCGAAGGGGGTGCGCACGGCGGACGACCGGCTCGCCGGGTACCGGGACGCGCTGGGGCGGCGCAGGCGGCGCGAGCGGCGGGCGGAGTACCGGGCGGCCGGCGGCGAGGCGGCGACGCGGGAACTGCTGGCCGCCGCGGAGCCGCCGGACGCGTTGCTGGTCGCCAACAGCGCGATGGCGATCGGCGTGCTGGAGACGCTGCGGGCGGAGGGCCTGCGGCTGGGGCGGGACGTCGGGGTGGTGGCCTTCGACGACGTCCCGTGGGCGACGCTCATCGACCCGCCGCTGACGGTGGTGGCGCAGCCGGCGTACGAGATCGGGGCGGAGGCCGCGAGGCTGCTGCTGGCCCGCATCGCCGACGGCTCGCTCCCCCCGACCGCGACGACGCTGGAGGCGCGGCTCATCGAGCGGGGCAGCAGCCACCGCGGGTGAGGGCGGTTCTTTCCGGGGGAGTCTTGGCGGGGCAACGCGGCGCCGGATCGGCCATCCCGGCGCCGCGAGCCGTAGCCGCCGCCCCACCCCGAGCCGGGCGGCGACCCGCGCTTCAGGAACCGCCGTTCAACTCCGCGTACGTGGCGGCCGCGTTCTCCTTCGTCACCAGCTTGGTCGGCAGGGTCTGCGTCTTCGGCACCTGACCGCAGTCCACCAGGATGGTCTTCGCCGCCGCGATCGCCTCCTTGCCGCCCGTCGGGTAGAGGAACGTCGCCGACAGACGGCCCGCCTCGACCGCCTTCAGGCCGCCCGATTCGATCGGCAGGCCGTCGATCCCGGTGATCGGCAGGTCGGGCCGTCCGGCGTTCGCGGCGGCGATCCGCGCGCCCTCGCCCATCGGGTCGTTGTGCGAGTAGATCGCCTGGATGTCGGGATTGGCCTTGAGGATCGCGTCGGCCTGCTGCTGGCCCTTGTCCCGCAGCCAGTCGCCGTCCTGCGCGGCCACGATCTCGATCCGCGAACCCTGGATGCCCTGCACGAACCCGTCGTGCCGCTCCCGCGCCGGGGTCGACCCGGCCAGCCCGCGCAGCTCGCCGATCTTGCCGCCACCGGGCAGCAGCACGTTCTTGAAGTACTCGCCGGCCTGCCGTCCGATGTCGACGTTGTCCGCGCCGATGAACGACGTGTAGGCGTCCCCGTCGACCTTGCGGTCCAGCACCAGCACCGGAATCCCCTTGTCGTAGGCGCGTTTCACCGGCGCAGTGAGCGGCGTCGCCTCGTTGGGGCTGATGATGAGCAGGTCGATCTGCTGGGTGAGGAAGTTGTCGACCTGCTCGACCTGCTTGGAGTTGTCCTGCGCGGCGTCGGCGAAGTTGACGGTGAACTGCGGCACCGACGCGGCCGCCGCGCGGATGTCGTCGTCCATCCGCTGCCGGTACGGTTCGGCGACGTTCGCCTGGCTCATCCCGATCGTGTACTGCCCGTCGGCGCCGCACCGCTCCGGCGCGCCCTGCGCACCGGTGCCGCTGCCGGAGTTCTCGTTCGTGGTGCCGCACGCCGCGAGCAGCAGGCACGCGCCCACCGCCGCCAGGCCACGGGACTTCCGCATGATTCTTCCCCTCTCGTCAGGAAACCGATGCCGGGCGCAGCCGTTGCAGCCCCGCGGCGAGCACGATGACCAGGCCGATCACGAGCAGCTGGACGTTGGAGTCCACGTTGTTCAGGCCCAGGATGTTGCGCAGCACGCCCACCAGCAGCGCGCCGGCCACCGTGCCGACCACCGAACCGCGCCCGCCCATCAGGCTGGTGCCGCCGATGACCACGGCGGCGATCGCGTCCAGTTCGTACATCGCGCCGTCGTTGGGGCCGCCGAAGTTGAGCTGCCCGGCGTGCACGATCCCGGCCAGCGCGGCCAGCAGCCCGCACAGGCCGAACACGACGATCTTGACCCGCTTGACCGGCACCCCGGACAGGCGCGCGGCCTTCTCGTTCCCGCCGATGGCGTAGACGTGCCGGGAGAACGCGCTGACCCGCAGCAGCACCACCGCCAGCGCGGCGACCACCAGGAAGATCAGCGCGGGGATCGGCACCAGCCCGTTGAACGTGCGCTCCCCCAGCAGCGAGAACGTCTCGGGCGCCTGGCCCGGCCCGTCGCCGTAGGTGATCGACACGCCCTGCCCGCCGGACCAGATCCGCGCCAGCCCGCGCGCGATCTGCATGCCGGCCAGGGTCACGATGAACGCCTGGATGCCGAACGAGGTGATCGCGAACCCCTGCAGCAGGCCGAACCCGAGCCCGATCGCGAGCACCGTGAGCACCGCGGGCACCAGGCCGAGGTCGTTCTCGGTGAGCAGCACCGCCGAGCCGACGCTGGCCAGGCCGAGCACCGACCCGACGGACAGGTCGATGCCGCCGATGAGGATCACCAGCGTCATCCCGACGGCGAGGATCCCGATCTCCGACATCGAACGCACGACGTTGAACAGGTTGCCCGAGTCCAGGAACACCAGCTCGCCGTTCTTGCTCGGCGAGTACACCACCGCCGCGATGAACACCAGCACCAGGCCGAACAGGCTCTGGAACCGGAACAGCGTCGCCAGCAGGCCGCCGCCGGGGTGGGCCAGGTCCGGCAGCGCCTCCACCTTGGTCATGACGTCCCTTCCGCCACCAGGTCCTCGACGGCCCCCTCGCCCATCGAGAACGCCAGCAGCTCCGCTTCTCCCGCGCTCGCCGTGTCCAGTTCCCGCACGGCACGCCCGTCCCGCAGCACGACCACGCGGTGGCAGACGCCGATCAGCTCGGCCGGTTCCGACGACGCGAGCAGGACCCCCACGCCCCTGCTCGCCGCCTCGCCGAGCAGCCGGTAGATCTCGGCCTTCGCCCCGACGTCCACCCCGCGCGTCGGCTCGTCCAGCAGCAGCAGCGCCGGATCGGTGAGCAGGCCGCGCCCCAGCACGACCTTCTGCTGGTTGCCGCCGGACAGCGACCCCACCGGATCGCGCAGCGAGGAGAGTTTGACGCCGAGGCGGTCGACCATCTCCTTCGCCGCGCCGCGTTCCCGCCGACGGGGCACCACACCCGCCCGCGCGATGCGGTCCACAATGGACAGCACCGTGTTGGCGAGCACGGAGTGCTCCAGCGCCAGCCCGGCGATGCGCCGGTCCTCCGGCACGAACGCGATCCCCAGCCGCAGGGCGGCGCGCGGGCCGCGCGGGCGGATCTCCTCGCCGCGCAACAGAATCCGCCCGGACCAGCGTCCCCCGACGCCGTAGATGGTCTCGAGCAGCTCCGTGCGGCCGGCGCCGAGCAGCCCGGCCACGCCGACGATCTCGCCGCGCCCCACGGTCAGGCTGATCCCGGCCGGATCGCGCCGCCCGGGCCGGCGCGACGTCACGACCAGGTCTTCGACGCGCAGCAGCTCCTCCCCCGCCGCCGCGCCGTCACCGGTGCGGAACATCGATTCGACCGGCCTGCCGACCATCGCCTCGGACGCCTGCTGCGCGGTCATCGCCCGCGCGTCGAACTCCGCCACGACTTCGCCGTTGCGCAGCACGGTCGCCCGGTCGGCCACGCGGCCGATCTCGTCCATCCGGTGCGAGATGTAGACGACGCCGGCGCCGCCGCGGCGCAGTTCGGCGATGACGGCGAACAACCGGTCGATTTCCGGTGCGGACAACGCGGACGTCGGCTCGTCCATCACGATGATCCGCGCGTCCAGCGACAACGCCTTGGCGATCGTGACGAGCTGCTGCTCCCCGGTGCGCAGCTGCTCCACCGGGCGGCGCGGGTCGAGGGCGATGCCGATCCGGTCCAGCAGCCGCGCGGTTTCGCGCACCATCCGGCGGCGGTCGATCGTGCCCAGGCGGGTGCGCGGCTCGCGGCCCAGGAACACGTTCTCGGCGACCGGCAGGGCCGGGACGAGGTCGAGTTCCTGGTGGATCATCGCCACCCCGGCGCGCTGCGCGTCGGCGGGCCGGGCGAACTTCACGGGCACGCCGTCGATGCGGATTTCCCCGCGATAGCCGCCGACCTCACCGGAGAGAACCTTCATCAGAGTCGACTTGCCCGCGCCGTTTTCCCCGAGCAACGCGTGCACTTCCCCGGCACGGACAGTGAAATCGACGTCACGCACCGCGTGGACCCCGCCGTAGGACTTGCTCACCCCGGCCAGCTCGACCAGGGGCGACCGCGGGTCCGCGTCCATCTGGCCCCCTCGCCACGCTGCGAGAAATCGATTACTTGGCCGAACCTAGAGTGACCTGCGGCACATGTCAAGAGTGGACCGGAATGTGTCCTCTGCGGACAGTTTCCCCCAGGGCGCACGAACCCGCACGCCGACGGCTATGCTGATGCCCATGACGGTCGCGCTGGAGAACGTCCTCGCCAAGGCGGGCCTCCGCATCGACGCCGCGGACTTCCTCACGCTGGTCGAGGACGCCGCGCGCCGCCTCGCCCCGCCGAACCCGGACCCGTCGTCCTTCTTCTCGGCAGGGCAGCGGGCCGCGCTCGCCGAGGCCGGGCTCGATCTGTCGCCCCGGCGTGACGACGAGCCGGACAGCCGCGCGCCGTCGGTCGCCGCGCACGCGGTGCTGGCCGAATCCGCCCTCACGGTCGCCGAGGCCGCGCGGCTGCTGGGCGTCGATCCGAGCCGGATCCGGCACAAGCTGGGCGAGCGCCGCCTGACCGGCTGGAAGGACCAGGGCGGCTGGCGGTTGCCTGCGTGGCAGTTCAGCGAACGGGGCGCCCTGCCCGGGCTCGAGGTCGTGCTGGCCGCCGTGCCGGACGACCAGCCCGCGCTGGTCGTGGCCGCGTTCATGAACACCGCGCAGGCCGACCTGGAGATCGGCGGACGCCCCGTCACCCCCCGGCAGTGGCTGCTGGCCGGGGGCGACCCGGCGCCGGTCGCCGCGCTCGCCGCCACCCTCGGCACCCCGTTCTGAGGTCGCATCACCTCTCATGGCACGTCTGCCACTCCCGCCGTCGCGGGCCGAACTCCTCGCTGCCCTGCGCCCGGAAACCGACATCGTGCGCGTGCCGCCGGCGCAGCGGCTGGTCCGGATCTTCAGCGCCGGCGGCAACCACCCGCAGCGGTGGAACACGTTCCGCTACACCGGGCCGCTGCCGCACGGCCGGTTCGACCCGCAGCCGCCCGGCCGGGACGGGGGCGCGGTCACCGATCCGGGGCAGGGGGTGCTGTACTTCGGGCTGACCGTGCGGACCAGCGTGGCCGAGGTGTTCCAGACGACGTCGCTGGTCGACCGCAAGACGCGCGTGCCGCGGCTGGTCGTGGTGCGCCCGACGCGGCCGCTGAGGCTGCTCGACCTGACCGGCCTGTGGCCGACGCGGGTCGGGGCGTCGCAGGAGATCTCGAGCGGGCCGAAGAAGATCACGCAGGCCTGGGCGCGGGCGATCCGCGCGGCGTTCCCCGAGCTGGACGGGCTGTGGTACCGCTCGTCGATGGACGGCGGGCACCCCGCGCTGTGCCTGTGGGACCCCCCGGCGGGCGAGGCGCTGCCGCTGGCGCCGGACGTGCTGCTGCCGCTGGACCACCCCGGGCTGGACGTGCCGCTGGGCCGGGTCTGCGAGGAGCTGAACTACGTGCTGCTGAACTGAAGGGCACGGGAGTAGCGGATTTCCGGGGTCGGCGCGCCGCCGATGTGGGCGTCCTTGGTCACCTCGTCGCAGGCCCAGCCGGTGCGCTCGTAGAACCGGCGGGCACCGGGGTTGTCCCGGAACACCCAGACCACGGCGTGGCGGAACCCCTCCGCGGCCAGATGCGCCAGGCCCGCCTGCTGCACGGCGGAACCCGCACCGGAGCCGTGGAACTCCGGTGCGGCGTACAACGACGCCAACTCGCCGGTGAGCATGCCGGGCACCGGGTCCCGGTCGTCACGCGCCGGGACCACCGTCGCGTAGGCGGCGATGGTCCCGCTCTCGGTCACCGCGACCCAGGTGGCTCCAGGGCCGGGGAGGCCGAGCCGGGCGCGGAAGCGCTCGACCCGGTCCTCGGCCCGCAAGCCGTCCAGGTGCGCGTCGGGGACGATCCCGCGGTAGGCGGAGCGCCAGCACTCGAGTTGATCCGGGCCAGCGTCTCCGCCTCGGTGACCGGCGCCCGCCACGTCGCCCATCGCCTCGTCACAGGTGGCGCGACCACCACTCCAGGATCGCGTCGAAGCGTTGCACCCGGTGGCGCGGCTTGCCCGAGCGGCTCAGCTCGTGGCCCTCGCCCGGGAAGAGCAGCATCTCCACCTCCGTGCCGGTCCGCTTGAGCTCCACGAACAGCCGCTGCGCCTGTTCGACCGGGCAGCGCCAGTCGTGCTCGGAGTGCACCACCGCGAACGGGATGCGGATCTGCGACGCGTACGTGAGCGGGCTCCGCTCGCGCTGCACCACCGGGTCCGCGCCGACGTACGCCTCCGTGAAGAACCAGCCGATGTCCGAGCTGCCGGTGAACGAGTCCCACGCGTTGACGGCCCGCTCGCTCCACGCGGCGCGGAACCGCGAGCCGTGGTGGGCCGCCAGCCACGTCGTCATGAACCCGCCGTACGAGCCGCCCATCACGCCGACCCGCGAGGAGTCCAGGTCGTCCCGCGCCAGGGCCGCGTCCAGCAGCGCCAGCACGTCGTCGACGTCCACCGTGCCCAGGCCGTGCACGATCGCCTGCCCGTGGCTCTCGCCGTAGCCGGCCGACCCGCGCGGGTTGCCCATCACCACGGCGTACCCGGCCGACGCGTACACCTGCGCCTCGTCGAACAGGCCCCAGTCGTAGGCGGCGAACGGGCCGCCGTGCACCACGAGCAGCACCGGGTGCGGGCCCTCGCCCTCGGGCCGCACCAGCCAGCCGTGCACCGGGTACCCGTCGGGCGCGGTGGTGGTCAGCTCCTCGACCGGGCGGAGCCCCGACTCCCGCACCGGCTTCGAGAAGTCCGTGAGCACCCGCTCGGACCGCCCGTCCAGCAGCACGACCTCACCGGAGCTGTCCGGCCGCGCCACGACCGCCGCGATCCGCTCCTCGTGCACCGCGAACGACCGCACCGCGCTCCGCCCACCCAGCAGCCGGTCCAGGCCGTCCAGCGGCGCCCGGTCGGCGTCGCGGGGCACCGCCCGCAGCTCGACGGCGCCGCGGTTGAGCACGGTCACCAGGATTTGGTCGCGGAACGGCGCCGGCGGCACGTCGGTCGTGCAGCACACCGATTCCGCGTCGGTCAGGCGCCGCGGCTTGGCCGGCTCACCGTCGGCGGGCAGCTCCGCCGACCACAGGCCGACGTTGCGCGCCACGACGTGCGGCCAGGTGAACTCCGGGCCGTAGAAGCACACGGTGCCGTCGGGGAACACGGCGGGCTTGGCGGCGCTGCCCGCGGTCCGCACCGCCAGCACCGGCTCGCCGCCGCCGGCTGGCACCAGATAGAGGTCGCTCTCCTCGGTGTCGGCGCCGCCCCACTCGCGGGGCGCGACGACCAGCAGGGCCGAGCCGTCCGGCAGCCACGCGGGGTCGGACACGTCGGCCCGGTCGTCGGTCAGCGGCTCCGGCTCCCCCGGATCGGTGGTGTCGGTGGTGTCGATGACGAACAGCCGCCGCGGCCGGTCCCGCAGGAAGCCGACGTCGTCGAGCCGGTAGTCGTACCGGGTGATCCGGCGCGGCGCCTCCGCGTCCGGTTCGAGGACCTCACCGTCCTCGTCCGGCGCGCCGTAGCGGCCCGCTTCGGGCAGGCGCGCGGTGAAGGCGATGCGGCGGGAGTCCGGCGCCCACACCGGGACGCCGGCGCCGAGCGGCAGCTCGGTGAGGCGCCGGGCGTCACCGCCGTCGGCGGGCATCACGTGCAGCTGCGGCTTGCCGCCGTTCGCGCGCAGGAAGGCCACCCAGCGGCCGTCCGGGGAGATCGCGGGATCGGTGTCCCGCTCGCCGTGGGTCCACTGCCGGGCCGCCCCGCCGTCCGGGGCGGCCCGCCACAGCGAACCGCGATAGGTGTTGCCGCCGAGGTCGGGGGTGGTGACCGCGGTCAGCAGCAGGGTGCCGTGCAGCGCGGGAGTGCCGGGCACGGCGAGGAGTTCGAGATCCGAGGGACGCATGCCCCCGAACCTACCGGATTTCGTTAGCCTCGCTAAGAGCCTGCGACGCGGACTTCTTCTCGTCCTTCTTGGCCTTGGCCAGGCTGAGCAGCGTGGTGACGGTCAGGACGGCCACGATCACACCCAGCGAAACCCAGTTGTTGATGTCCAGCCAGTCCGGCACCGCGTGGTACTCGTGCAGCGCGTGCAGGATCAGCTTGGCGCCGATGAAGCCGAGGATGACCGCCAGCCCGTAGGACAGGTAGACCAGCTTGTTCACCAGGCCGCCGAGCAGGAAGTACAGCTGCCGCAGGCCCATCAGCGCGAACGCGTTGGCGGTGAACACCAGGAAGGCCTCCTGGGTGATGCCGAAGATCGCCGGGATCGAGTCGACCGCGAACAGCAGGTCGGCGCTGCCGATGGCCACGATCACCACGAACATCGGGGTGAGCCAGCGCTTGCCGTCGCGCTTGATGCTCATCTTGTGCCCGTGGAAGTCCTCGGTGACCGGGTAGACCTTGCGCACCCACCGCACCACCGCGTTCTCGTGGTACTCCTCGTCGTGGTCGTTGCCGCGCACCATGCTGATGGCTGTCCACACCAGGACCGCGCCGAACAGGAAGAACACCCACACGAACTGGGCGATGAGCGCGGCGCCGACGGCGATGAACACGCTGCGCATGGCGAGCGCGAGCAGGATGCCGATCAGCAGCACGCGGTGCTGGTGGATCGCCGGCACCTTGAACGAGGCCATGATGACCATGAAGATGAACAGGTTGTCCACCGAGAGCGAGTACTCGGTGATGTACCCGGTGAAGAACTCGACGCCGTAGTCGTGGCCGGCGAGGACCCAGACGCCGATGCCGAACAGCACGGCGCAGCTGACGTAGAAGACGACCCACTTGGCCGCTTCCTTGGTGGTGACTTCATGTGGCTTCCGGTCGACGATCACCAGGTCGATCGCGATCAGCACGAGCAGGCCTGCGACCGTGGCGATCCACAGCCACACGGGGACATTCATCTACGCATTACCTCCGGTTAGCGCGCAGCAGCAGCTAGCCGGAGGTCTCTTCCGCCGGTGGATCCGGCCGGCGGTGCCGGGTGCCCCGAAGGACCACCGTGCTGACGACACCGCCGCGAAGGAATACTCCCCTCCACGTCGTATCCATCTTTCCTGATCAACGGGACGAACACCACCTTAGGTAACCCTCATCACCCGGCTCCCTTGATCACGACCCGCGCCGGGACGTTCTCAGGAAAGCTCCCATACGGTTTCGGTGTGCCCCGAATCCCGCTCCCGCACACGCGCCGGTCCCGGACCGTCACCCTCGCGGTGGTCGTCCTGCTGGTGGCCGCCGCTGTGCTCGTCTGGACCCGCTCGTCGAGCGAGCCCCCGGCGGTGCCGGCGCAGGAGGCCGTCCTCGACGTGCCCGCCGCGCCCGGCGCCACCGCGACGGTCAGCCTGGACACCACGCTCTACCTGCCGGAACGCACGCCCGCCCCGGCGGTCCTGCTGCCGCACGGGTTCGGCGGCGACAAGAACAGCGTCGCCGGGGACGCCCAGGAGCTGGCGCGGCGCGGGTTCGTGGTGCTCACCTACTCGGCGCGCGGCTTCGGCCGCAGCACCGGCGAGATCGGGCTGAACGACCCGGACTTCGAGGTCGCCGACGCCGCCCGGCTGGTCGACTGGCTCGCCACCCGCCCGGAGGTCCGCCTCGACGGTCCCGGCGACCCGCGGGTCGGCGTCCTGGGCGCCTCCTACGGCGGGGCGCTCGCGCTGCAGCTGGCCGGGCGGGACAAGCGGGTCGACGCGATCACGCCGATGATCACCTACAACGACCTGGCCCAGGGGCTGACGCCCAACGCGGCCGCGGCGGCCCCGCCCGCCGCCGGAACGCCCGCGGCGGGCGCGTTTTCACCCGGTGGGGTGTTCAAGAAGTCCTGGGCCGGGCTGCTCTTCTCGGCGGGCACGTCGTCCTCCGGCACCGGCGGCCTGGGGGCCGAGGCGCCCGAGCCCGGCCAGGAGACCGACGACACCCAGACCGCCGGGACCACCGGCGGGGGCGGCTCGGCGGCCGCGGCGCAGCTCCCCCAGCAGGCGCCGGGGCAGCTCGGCGCGACGACGTGCGGCCGCTTCACCGCCGAGATCTGCCGCGCCTACGCCGACCTGGCCACGACCGGCACGGTGAGCCCGCGGGTCGCGGCCCTGCTGCAGCGCCTGTCCCCCGCGGCCGTCACCGGGAACATCACCGCCCCGGCCCTGCTGGTCCAGGGCGAGGCCGACACGCTGTTCGGGCTCGACCAGTCCGACGCCACCGCCCGGCAGATCACCGCGGCGGGCGGGCAGGTGCAGCAGGTCTGGTACACCGGCGGGCACGACGGCGGCCGTCCCGGCCCGCAGCTGCGCGCCAAGATCGGCGACTGGCTGTGGTTCCAGCTCACCGGCGAGGGCGGCAACCCGTTCAGCGGGTTCTCCTACGACGTGCAGGGCTCGCTGCGCGCGTCCGGCTCGCCGTCGGTGCGCACGGTCGACGCCGGCGAGTACCCGGCGCAGGCGCCGCGGCGCACGCTGCCGCTCACCGGCGACGAGCAGACGATCGTCAACCCGCCCGGCGGCACGCCCGCCGCGGTCAGCGGGATCCCCGGCCTGAACGGCCTGGTCAGCGGCTCGTCGCGGCTGTCCGGGCTGTTCAGCATCGACCCGCCCGGCCAGTCCGCGCGCTTCACCTCCGCGCCCGTCGATTCGCAGCTGCTGATCACCGGCTCGTCGACGGTCCGGCTGCGGGTGTCGGGCACCGGCGAGGCGGTGCTGTTCGTCAAGCTCTACGACCTCAACCCGGACGGCACCCGCACGCTGCCGGCGAACGCGATCGCGCCGATCCGGGTCGCGATCCCGGCGTCGGGCACCGCCGAGGTGACCGTGACGCTGCCCGGGATCGTGCGGCCGGTCGAGGCCGGGCACGCGCTGCAGCTGGTGGTCACGACCACCGACCAGGCGTACGCGACCCCGGTGGCCCCGGCGGCGTACCGGGTGGCGCTGGCCGACCCGGCGGTGTCGGTGCCGGTCGTGCCGGGCAACGCGGTCGGCGGCGGGTGGCCGGTCGGCACGCTGATCGGCATCGCCGTCACGCTCGCGATCGCCGCGGCGGTCGCGGCGCTGGCCGCGGTGCGCCGGCGGCGGTCGCACCAGGCCGATCCGGAGCTGGCGCAGGTGCCGCTGGTGATCGACGGGCTGACCAAGGCCTACCCGGGCGGGCTGACCGCGGTCGACGACCTGTCCTTCCGCGTCGAACCGGGCCAGGTGCTCGGCCTGCTCGGGCCGAACGGCGCCGGCAAGACCACGACCCTGCGCATGCTGATGGGCCTGATCACCCCCACCGCCGGGGAGATCAGGGTGTTCGGCCACCGCGTCACACCGGGGGCGCCGGTGCTGTCCCGGATCGGGTCGTTCGTCGAGGGCTCCGGGTTCCTGCCGCACCTGTCCGGCACGGCGAACCTGCGCCTGTACTGGGACACCACCGGGCGCCCGATCGAGCAGGCGCACCTGGAGCAGGCGCTGGAGATCGCCGGGCTCGGCAGCGCCGTGCACCGCAAGGTCCGCACCTACAGCCAGGGCATGCGGCAGCGGCTGGCGATCGCGCAGGCCATGCTCGGGCTGCCGGAGCTGCTCGTGCTCGACGAACCGACCAACGGGCTCGACCCGCCGCAGATCCACCAGATGCGCGAGGTGCTGCAGCGCTACGCCGCGACCGGCCGGACCGTGGTGGTCTCCAGCCACCTGCTGGCCGAGGTCGAGCAGACCTGCACGCACGTCGTGGTGATGCACCGCGGCCGGCTGGTGGCCGCGGGCGAGGTCGGCGACATCGTGGCCGCCGGCGGCGAGGCCACCTTCCGGGTCGACCGGCCCGAGGCGGCGGCCGACGCCCTGCGCGGGGTGCCCGGGGTGTCCGGTGTGGACGTCGAAGGCAGCCTGGTGCACGCCGACCTGGACGGCATGCCGCGTGCCGACGCGGTCGCGGCGCTGGTCCGGGCCGGGGTCGCGGTCGAGCAGGCCGGGCCGCGACGACGGCTGGAGGACGCGTTCCTCCAGCTCGTGGGAGAGGAAACGTCATGAGCGAGAACGGGGTCCACACCGATCCCGCGGCCCTGGACGAGCTGACCGACGCCGCCGAGCACACCCACTCCGGGGTGGGCGCGGACGGCGCGGTCGAGGGCTACCGGCCGGGGCGCACGCTGCGGCTGGGCGTCGAACTGCGGCGCCAGCTGCGGCGGCGGCGCACCCAGCTGGTGCTCGGGTTCGTCGTGCTGCTGCCGTTCATCCTGGTGCTGGCGTTCGAGATCGGCGAGTCCAGCCCGAACCGGCGCTCCGGCGGGTTCGTCGACCTGGCGACGGCGAGCGCGCCGAACTTCGTGGTGCTGGCGCTGTTCGTGTCCGGGACGTTCCTGCTGCCCACGATCGTGGCGTTGTTCTTCGGCGACACGATCGCCAGCGAGGCGTCCTGGTCGAGCCTGAAGTACCTGCTGGCGATCCCGGTGCCGCGGCACCGGCTGCTGCGGCAGAAGGCGATCGCGTCCGGGCTGCTGTCGGTGGTGGCGCTGGTGCTGCTGCCGCTGGTGGCGCTGGTGGCCGGGCTGATCTTCTACGGCGCCGGGGACGCGGTGAGCCCGACCGGGGACGCGATCCCCTTCGGGCAGAGCCTGATCGCGATCGGGCTGTCCGCGGTGTACGTGGTGATCCAGCTGGCGTGGGTGGCGGGGCTGGCGCTGCTGCTGTCCGTGCTCACCGACGCGCCGCTGGGCGCGGTCGGCGGGGCGGTGCTGGCGGCGATCCTGTCGCAGATCCTCGACCAGATCACCGCGCTGGGCACGCTGCGCAACTACCTGCCGACGCACTACTCCTACGGGTGGATGGACCTCATCGCCACCGACATCGACTGGACGAACATGGCCGCCGGGGTGCTGTCCGCGGTGATCTACGCGACCGTGTTCGCGCTGCTGGCCGCGCGCCGGTTCGCCACGAAGGACATCACGAGCTGATTTCCCACTACGGTGGGGCGATGACGACGATCGAGGTGGACAAGGCCGGCGACGTGGCCGTGCTGAAACTGGCCCACGGCAAGGCGAACGCGCTGGACACCGAGTTGTGCCGGGAGCTGGTGGCGCGGCTGGAGGAGGCCGAGCTCGGCGGGGCGAAGGCCGTGGTGCTGACCGGGCGGGACGGGATGTTCTCCGCCGGGGTGGACCTCAAGCGGGTCTCGGCCGGCGGGGCGCCCTACGTCCGGGAGTTCCTGCCCACGCTGTCGGACGCGTTCCTGGCGCTGTTCGGGTGGCCCGGGCCGGTCGTCGCGGCGGTGACCGGGCACGCGATCGCGGGCGGGGCGGTGCTGGCGGCGGCGTGCGACCGGCGGATCCTGAACGCGCAGCGGGGCCGGGTCGGGGTCACCGAGCTGCTCGTCGGGGTGCCGTTCCCGTTGGTGGCGCTGGAGATCCTGCGGTGCGCGTACGGGACGGAGCGGTTGCCGGGGCTGACGTTCCTGGGCGAGACCTACGCCGGACCGGAGGCGCTGGGCCGGGGCCTGGTGGACGAGCTGGCCGCGCCGGAGGAGGTGCTGCCGAGGGCGATCGAGGTGGCGACGCGGCTGGCGGCGGTGCCGGCGGAGGCGTTCCGGCACACGAAGGCGCAGATCCACCGGCCGTTCGACGAGCGGATCGGCGAGCAACGCGCCGGAGACGACGCGCACGTCGAGCGGGTGTGGTCGGCGCCCTCGTCACTGGCCGCGATCGAGGAGTACGTGCGCACCACCCTGGGCGGGTAGGGCTTCCCCCTGCGGCGGCGGGCAGCCGGGCCGGCGCGGCTCCAGGGTGATGGTTCGAGGCGGTCCTGCGTTCCGCAGGCTGCCGGGTCCGGCGCCCCGGCCGCGCGGAGCCGCGACAGCGGGCTTCCCCCGGCCGGGCAGCGGTGGTCCCGCCCAACCCGGCGGCCGCGGGCAGCCCGGCTGCCCGCGGCCAAGGCAGCCCAAGCCCTTCGGCCGGGCCGTCCAGCCGCTGGGCGGCCCGGCCGCCCGTCCGCCCAGCGGCCTAGTAGTCCGCGGTTCCGCCAGCCAGCGGCCCGACGGGCCAGCTGCCCGCCTGCCCGGACACCAGCCGCCCAACCGGCCCCTCGGGCGAGCGCCCTACTTCAGGCCGGCCGCGTCCATTCCTCGTAGTTCCTTCTTCAGCTCCGCGATCTCGTCGCGGAGGCGGGCCGCCAGCTCGAACTGCAGGTCGCGCGCGGCTTGCATCATCTGGTCGGTCATCTGCTGGATCAGGTCGGCCAGCTCGGCGCGTGGCATGCCCGCCACGTCGCGGTCCACCAGGACCCCGGAGCTGCGGCCGCCCTGCTCGGGCTTCTTGCCGCGCGAGGCGTTGCGGCCGGAGCCGCCCACCTGCACCGCCTGCTCGGAGTCCTCCGCCTCGCTGTAGACCCGGTCCAGGATGTCCGCGATCTTCTTGCGCAGCGGCTGCGGGTCGATGCCCCGCTCCTTGTTGTAGGCCATCTGCTTCTCGCGGCGGCGGTTGGTCTCGTCGATCGCGTAGCGCATCGAGTCGGTGATCTTGTCCGCGTACATGTGGACCTCACCGGAGACGTTCCGCGCCGCGCGGCCGATCGTCTGGATCAGCGACGTGCCGCTGCGCAGGAAGCCCTCCTTGTCCGCGTCTAGGATCGCCACCAGCGACACCTCCGGCAGGTCCAGGCCCTCGCGCAGCAGGTTGATGCCGACCAGCACGTCGAAATCACCCGACCGCAGCTGCCGCAGCAGCTCCACCCGGCGCAGGGTGTCCACTTCGGAGTGCAGGTACCGCACCCGGATGCCCAGCTCCAGCAGGTAGTCGGTGAGGTCCTCGGCCATCTTCTTGGTCAGCGTGGTCACCAGGACCCGCTCGTCCCGCTCGGCGCGCAGCCGGATCTCGTGCACCAGGTCGTCGATCTGGCCCTCGGTCGGCTTCACCACCACCTGCGGGTCGATCAGGCCGGTCGGGCGGATGACCTGCTCGACGAACTCACCACCGGTCTGACCCAGCTCGTACGGGCCCGGCGTCGCCGACAGGTACACCGTCTGGCCGATGCGGTCGGTGAACTCCTCCCACGTCAGCGGCCGGTTGTCCAGCGCGCTGGGCAGCCGGAACCCGTGCTCGACCAGGGTCCGCTTCCGCGACGCGTCACCCTCGTACATGCCGCCGATCTGCGGCACCGTCACGTGCGACTCGTCGATGACCAGGAGGAAATCCTCCGGAAAATAGTCGATCAGGGTCGCCGGCGCGGAACCGGCCGGGCGGTCGTCGATGTGCCGCGAGTAGTTCTCGATGCCGGAGCAGAACCCGACCTGCCGCATCATCTCGATGTCGTAGCTGGTGCGCATCCGCAGCCGCTGCGCCTCCAGCAGCTTGCCCTGCTTCTCCAGCCGCTCCAGCTGCTCGGCCAGCTCCGCCTCGATGCCGCGGATCGCCTTCTCCATGCGCTCCGGCCCGGCCACGTAGTGGGTGGCCGGGAAGATGCGCACCTCGTCGACCTCGCGCACGATCTCACCGGTCAGCGGGTGCAGGTAGTACAGCTTGTCGACCTCGTCGCCGAAGAACTCGACCCGCACGGCCAGCTCCTCGTACGCCGGGATGATCTCGACCGTGTCGCCGCGCACCCGGAACGTGCCGCGGGAGAACGCGAGGTCGTTGCGGGTGTACTGGACGTCGACCAGGGCGCGCAGGAACGTGTCGCGCTCGACCTCCATGCCGACCTCCAGCTTGGAGGACCGGTCGAGGTAGGACTGCGGCGTGCCCAGGCCGTAGATGCAGGACACGGACGCGACCACGATGACGTCGCGCCGCGACAGCAGGTTCATCGTCGCCGAGTGCCGGAGCCGCTCCACGTCGTCGTTGATCGACGAGTCCTTCTCGATGTAGGTGTCGGTCTGCGGGACGTAGGCTTCCGGCTGGTAATAATCGTAGTAGCTGACGAAGTATTCGACCGCGTTGTGCGGGAACAGCTCGCGCAGCTCGTTGGCCAGCTGCGCGGCCAGTGTCTTGTTGGGCGCCATGACCAGCGTGGGCCGCTGCACCCGCTCGATCAGCCAGGCCGTGGTCGCCGACTTGCCGGTGCCGGTGGCGCCCAGCAGCACGACGTCCTTCTCGCCCCGCTCGAGCCGCTTGGCGAGCTCGTCGATGGCCGCCGGCTGGTCACCGGCGGGCTGGTACTCGCTGACGACCTCGAACCGGCCGCCCGCGCGCGGGATCTCGGAGACGGGCCGGAACTCGGACTGGGCGAGCACGGGGTGTTCGGTTGCGAAAGCCACGGAAACCAGAGTAGGCCGACCCACCGACAGTTTCCCGCGAGGTGGTGTTCTAGCAGGCCAGACGCCGGTCGCGGGCGGCACGGGCCAGGCAGGCCTCGCACGGCATGCCGCAGATCCGCTCCAGCAGCTCGGCGCTCCCGCAGGCGATCGGCGCGCCGCACCGGGCGACGAGCACCTCGGGGATGGGGCCGGTCTCGGGGATGGGGACGAGGTGACACACCCGGTCGCGTTCACCCGCGACGCCCCGGCGCAGGCGCACGAGGGCCATCACTCCGGTCGGCTCGGCGTGGACGACGTTCCCCATGGGTGAAGCGTAAACCGGAATAATCGTGGAATCTTCGTGCCGTCGGCCCAATCCTGGGGGCCAGAACTGGTCCTGAAGGACGAAAGCGCAGGACCGCGGGGTGACGCAGGCGGCGGGGAAACACTCAAAAGAGACAAAGCGGAAGCCGTGCCGCTACGCCTGGGGCCGTCGCTCCAGCCCGAGCTCGCCGAGCGGGCGGGAGCACGGGACCGGTCTACGACGCCGTCAGCACGGCCGCCCCGAGCCGGTGGCACAGCCGCAGCGCGAGTTCGACGTCGAGGCGGTTCTCCGACACCGGGCGGCCCAGCATCTCCTCCGCCTTGCGCACCCGGTACTGCACCGAGTTCTTGTGCATCGTCAGCTGCGTGGCCGCCGCGGTGTAGCTGCCGCCCGCGGCCAGGAACACCCGCAGCGTCTCGCGCAGCCGGGCGTGCTGCTCGTCGTCGGTGGCCAGGTCCCGCAGCGTGTCCGCGACCCACCCGCGGGCGGCCGGCAGGTCGCCCGCCATCAGGGCCATCGCCCCTACCTCGCGGAAGGTCAGGACCCGGTCGCAGTGCTCGCCCGCGGCGAAGGCCAGGTTGTACACCCGCTGCGCCTGCCGGTGGCTGCGCCGGAACCCGTCCAGCCCCTCCCCCGGATCGCCCAGCACGAAGCGGATGCCCGGATCGGCCTTGTCCAGCACCTTCCGGACCCGCTCCTCGTCCGGCATCGCCGGGCGCTCCAGCGGGAACCACACCCACGCGCAGACCTCGTCGTTGGGCACGAACAGCGGCGCGCCCGTGCTGGGCAGCCCGCCGGCAAGCTCGGTCGCGACCGCTTCCAGCCCGCTCAGCACGTGCCCGGCGGCCGGAACCGGGGCCTGCCACACGATCATCGCGAGGTGGGTGCCGCGCAGCCGGTAGCCCAGGCTGGTCTCGCTGGTGTCGGTGGCCCCGCCCTCCAGCAGGGTCCGCACCCGGGCGGCGCGCACCGCACTGCGGTTGACCAGCCAGCGGTCGCGTTCCTCCTGGTAGGCCGACACGGCCTGCTGCGTGACCCGGTCGATGAAGGCGAACGCGCCGGTCAGCGCGTGCCCCATCAGGCGGCCGAGCAGGTCCGGATCGGACACGAACTTGACGGCCTCGCGCAGGGAATAATCGAGCAGCGCGGTCTGGCCCAGGTAGTAGGCGCGGATCAGGTCGACGACCGGGGTGCCGCGCTGGGCGAGCCGCCGCGCGTACTCCATCGCGGCGGCCGGGGCCTCCACCCGTCGCGGGTCGATGCCGTGCTGGAAGATTCGCAGCGCGGTGTCCAGGTTCTGGTAGACGCTCGCCGACATCAGGCTGACGACGCTCTCGTCGTCGTTGACCAGGTGCGGCAGCTCGCGGGCGTACATCTCGACCAGCTTCACGGTGAGCTCGCTCGCCCGTTCGGCGAGCGCGGCGGCCACCCGCGCCACGGCCTCCAACGTGTCTGCCTCGTCCGCCACGTGATCACCCTACCGTCGTGACAGTTCCCAACTCCGTGTAAACCAGCAGAATGGAGCCATGACCGCGCACGCCGGGACGATCCATCCCCCGAAGATCGAGACCTTCGACGTCGCGAACCGGACCAACACCGATCCCAAGGGCATCGCGCGCGCGGTCGAGGAGTACCGCGTCGAGCCGTTCGGCCTCTACCTCGCCCGGCCCACTCCCGGCCGCGCGCAGTTCCACTACCTCGAGTCCTGGGTGCTGCCCGGGCTCGGCCTGCGGCTGACCGACTACTGGTTCCGCCCCGGCCACGAACGCGACCAGGACTTCTACCTCGACGTGGTGTCGGTCGAGCGGGACGGCGCCACCTGGCGCACCACCGACTGGTACCTGGACCTGGTGGTGCGCGAAGGCGAGCGGGTCGACGTGCTCGACACCGACGAGCTGCTCGCCGCGGCCCGCGCCGGGCTGCTCACCGCGGGCGAGGCCGAACGCGCCCTGGAGATCACCTTCGACGCGGTGAACGGCCTCGCCGCGCACGGCTACCGCGTCGGCCGCTGGCTGGCCACCCACGACATCCACCTGACCTGGCGCCGCCGCTGACCATCCACCGATCGGTGGATGCCCGGGCATCGGGCGGCTGACGCCGGGTCCCGCCGCCGGGTCGATCCGCTCCGCCCGGTTCCGGCGAATGCTGGTGCCATGGGGATCATCGAGGTGGAAAACCTCCACAAGCGCTACGGCGCGAAGGTGGCGGTGCAGGACGTGTCCTTCACCGTCGAGAAGGGCGAGATCTTCGGGATTCTCGGGCCGAACGGCGCCGGGAAGACCACGACGGTGGAGTGCCTGGAAGGGCTGCGGCGGCCGGACGGCGGCACAGTCCGCGTGCTCGGGCTGGACCCGCGGCACGAGACCGCGGAACTGCGCAAGCGGCTGGGCGTGCAGTTGCAGGAGACCGAGCTGCCCGACCGGCTGCGGGTCGGTGAGGCGCTCGAGCTGTACGCGTCGTTCTACCCGGACCCGGCCGATCCCGGCGCCCTGATGGCGGAGCTGGGCCTGACCGAGGTGCGCGATTCGGCGTACCGGAAGCTCTCCGGCGGGCAGAAGCAGCGCGTCTCGATCGCGCTCGCGCTGATCGGCAAGCCCGAGGTGGCGGTGCTCGACGAGCTGACCACCGGGCTGGACCCGCAGGCGCGGCGCGACACCTGGGAGCTCATCGAGGGGGTGCGGGCGCGCGGGGTGACGATCCTGCTGGTCACCCACTTCATGGAGGAGGCGGAACGGCTGTGCGACCGGATCGCGGTGATCGACCGCGGCCGGGTGGTCGCGGTCGACACGCCGGCCGGGCTCGTCGCGCGGGTGACCGACGAGCAGCGCGTGCGGTTCCGCCCGTCGACCCCGGTGGCCGACGAGGTGTTCACCGCGCTGCCCGAGGTGCGGCGCGTGGACCGGCACGGGGACCGGATCGTGATCACCGGGGACGGCAACGTGCTGCAGGCGGTGACCTCGGTGCTGGCGCGGGCGCAGGTCGTCGCGCTGGAGCTGCGGGTGGAGCAGGCCGGGCTGGACGACGCGTTCGTCGCGCTGACCGGCCGCACGATGGAGACGGGAGAATGACCATGCTGTCCAGGCTCACCGCCGTGGAGGCGAAGCTGTTCCTGCGCGATCCGGCCGCACCGGTGACGGTGCTCGGCATCCCGGTCGCGTTGCTGCTGGTGTTCGGGCTGATGCCGGGCATGAACCAGCCCAGCGAGGACTTCGGCGGGCAGGTCCCGCTGTCGGCGTTCATCGCGCCGCTGTCGGTCGCGATCCTGATCGGGATGCTGGGGCTGACCCTGTTCCCGGTCGTGATGGCGACGCACCGCGAGAAGGGGGTGCTGCGCCGCCTGGCGGCCAGCCCGGTGCCGCCGTCCCGGCTGCTCGTGGCGCAGTTGCTGGTCAACCTCGGGGCCGCGCTGGTGGTCGTGCTGGTCATCGTGGTCGGCGGGCACCTGGCACTCGGGTTCGCCCTGCCCGCCAACGCCGGC
Organism: Amycolatopsis thermalba; assembly: GCF_023376025.1. Classification (NCBI taxonomy): domain Bacteria; kingdom Bacillati; phylum Actinomycetota; class Actinomycetes; order Pseudonocardiales; family Pseudonocardiaceae; genus Amycolatopsis; species Amycolatopsis thermalba. The sequence goes on along the minus strand of NZ_CP091196.1, from coordinate 3,279,701 downwards.
GGGTTCGTGCTGACGCTGGCGCTGGGCGTGCTCGCCCTGTTCGGCGTCGGCCTGCTGATCGCCGCGCTCGCCCCGACCGGGCGGACCGCGAGCGGGGTCGGCGCGGCCCTGTTCTTCCCGATGCTCGCGCTCGGCGGGGTGTGGGTGCCGAAGGAGGACCTGCCCGCGGTGCTGCAGGACGTGGCCGACGTGCTGCCGCTGGGCGCGACGCTCAACGCCCTGCGCGCGGCCTGGACCGGCGGCTGGCCGCAGCCGCTGCAGCTGATCTCGATGGCGGTGTTCGCGCTGGTCTGCGCCGGGGTGGCGGCCCGCGTGTTCCGGTGGAACTGAAGAAGTCGGCGTCGGTGGGCAACCGATCCGGCGCGGGCCGCGTCAGAGAGGCGAAGCTCGCTCGCGTTCGTGTCCACGGCGACGGGCTGATCCCGGTGGCTGGTCGGCATTCTGCTTGGGGGTATGCCGACCAGCCACCATCGTCTCCCCGGGCCGGGCGGAGCGCCGGATAATGCCTCCCGTGAACCGCCGCTTCTGGTCCTCCTCGCTCGACTTCGCCATCGGGCCCGGCGGTCCGTTGCCGCAGGCGTGGGACCGCTGGGCGGAGAACCGCCTGGCCTACGTGCTGCTGGGACTGGCGACCCTGGTCAGTCACCGGGCCGACGTCCTGCCGCTGGCCGGCGCGACCCTGGCCTGGCTGCTGCTGACCAGGTACGCGGTGCCCCGGCGGTGGCGGTCGCACGGGATCGTGCTGGCGGTCTCGTTCGCCGGGACGCTGACGCTGGCCTCGCTGCTGATGTTCCGCGAGATCCTGTTCCTGGTGTTCATGATCAGCTGTTTCTTCAGCGCGCTGAAGCTGAAGCCGGTGCCGCTGGGCGTGCTGGCGCTGGCCGCGACCTCGCTGATGATCAACACGATCGGCTCCGGCGGGCCGCTGCGGGCGCTGGCCGACGAGCCGGTGCTGTGGCTGACCATCGTGGTCGTGCAGACCGGGGCGATCTGCGGCGGCACCGTGGTCAGCCGCAAGCTCAGCGAGCAGAACGAGGCGCGGCGCGCGGCGGTGACCGAGCTGGAGGCGGCGCTGGCGGAGAACGCGGGCCTGCACCGGCAGCTGTTGTCCCAGGCGCGCGAGGCCGGGGCGCTGGAGGAGCGGCAGCGACTCAGCCTGGAGATCCACGACACGCTCGCGCAGGGCTTCACCGGCATCATCACCCAACTGGAGGCCGCCGAGCAGGATCCGGACCAGTGGCGGCGGCGGGTGGCCACGGCCACCGCGCTGGCGCGGGAGAACCTCGCCGAGGCGCGCCGGTCGGTGAACGCGCTGCGGCCGGGTCCGCTCGACGAGGCCCGGCTGCCCGAGGCCCTGCAGGCGGTGGCGGAGCGGTGGTCACAGCGGTCCGAGGTGGCGGTCGAGTTCACCGCGACCGGCACCGCGCGCCCGATGCACCCGGAGATCGAGGCGACGCTGCTGCGCGTCGCCCAGGAGGCACTGTCCAATGTGGCCAGGCATGCCGGGGCGCGGCGGGTCGGCCTCACGTTGTCCTACATGGAGGATCAGGTGACGCTCGACGTGCGGGACGACGGGGCCGGCTTCGACCCATCGCGGCGCGGAGACGGGTTCGGGCTGCCCGGGATGCTGCAGCGGGTGCAGCGGCTCGCCGGGACGCTCGCGGTGGAGTCCGAACCCGGTGGCGGGACGGCCATCTCCGCCAGCCTGCCCGCGATTGGGGCGGCATGATCACCCTGGTGCTCGCCGACGACCACCCGGTGGTGCGGGACGGGCTGCGCGGGATCTTCACCGCCGAGCACGGGTTCGAGGTGCTCGGCGAGGCCGGGGACGGCGCGGAGGCGGTGGCGCTCGCCGAACGCGTGCGGCCGGACGTCGTGCTGATGGACCTGCGGATGCCGGGCACCGACGGGGTGCACGCGATCGGCGAGCTGGCGCGGCTCGGCAACCCGGCGCGGGTGCTCGTGCTGACCACCTACGACACGGATTCCGACGTGCTGCCGGCGATCGAGGCCGGTGCGACGGGCTACCTGCTCAAGGACGCGCCGCGGGAGGAGCTGTTCCGGGCGGTGCGGGCGGCGGCGCGCGGCGAGGCGGTGCTCTCCCCCGCCGTGGCGACCCGGCTGATGGGGCAGATGCGGGCGCCGGCGCGGGAGGAGCTGAGCCAGCGCGAGATCGAGGTGCTCACGCTCGTGGCCCGCGGCGGCACGAACAAGGACGCGGCCGCGAAGCTGTTCATCAGCGAGGCGACGGTGAAGACGCACCTGCTGCACGCCTACGCGAAGCTCGGGGTGAAGGACCGGGCCGCCGCGGTGGCGCTGGCGCTGCGGCGGGGGCTCATCGACCTCGACTGAGCCCCCGCCGCCGGGGATCTCACGCGGCCGCGCGGTGGATGACGATGTCGTCGAGCCGGGTGCGGGCGTGCACGCTGACGTGGTCGTCGAAGTCGTCCGGCTGCGGCAGGGAGCTGCGCACCGTGCCCTTGGTGCTCCGGGCGTCCACCGAGGCGGCGGTGCGTTCGCCGATGCCGACCTCGATGCCCCCGGAGGCGTTCACCAGCTCCGCGACGCCGCGCGTCAGCCGGCCGATCCGGATCGGACAGTCGCCCGCCTTCGCGGTGACGCTGCCCTCGGCGCGGTCGATGTCGAAGCTGCCCCGGGCGCTGCCGAGGTCGACGCCGGAGCGGGCGTGGCCGATCCAGACCGTCCCGGTCGACCCCTGGTAGCGGACGGCGCCCCCGGCCTCGCCGATGCGCAGGGCGGCCGCGCCGCCGTCGATGTCGGCGGGTCCGGCGATGTGCCCGACGGCGACCGAACCGGCGGCGAGGTTGCCGCGCAGGGCGGCGATGTGGTCGAGCTGGACGTGTCCGGAGCCCAGGTTCAGCTCGCAGTCGCCGAACCGGCCCTCGGTGCGCACGTCGGTCCAGGTGGTGTGCAGGACCAGGCGGGAGCCGGCCGGCAGCTCGATGGTGATGGCGACCGACCCGTCCTTGTCGCCGGGCTTGCGGGTCTTGACGGACAGCTCGCCGCCGGCGAAGGCGACCTCGGTGCGCTCGGCGACCTTGAGGTGGGCCTTGTTGGTGCGGTCGACGGGCTCGACGCGCACCACCGTGTGCGGCCGCTCGCTGGCGGTGATCCGGATGCGGGCGCCGGCGGTGATCAGGCCGGCGGTGATGGGGGCGGGGGTGGCGAAGGTGGTCATCGGGGGCTCCTTGTCCGGTTTCGTTGTGATCACTTTCGCCGCCGGGTCTGACACCGGGCTGTCACGGTTCTGACAGGCCGCGTCAGGCTGCCCCACTGGCCGGCCGGGGTGGGCACCGCCGCCAGGTGCTGCGCGCGGATTTTTGTCGTACCCCCCGCCTAGCCTCGGGCGCATGGTGTTGTCGGTGGAAGAACGTGAACGATTCCTGGCCGAGCCGCACGTCGGCGCGCTGTCGGTCGTCGAGGCGGCCGACCGCGCGCCGTTGACGGTGCCGATCTGGTACCGGTACACGCCGGGCGGTGAGCTGTGGGTGCGCACGCCGCCCGGTTCGCGGAAGGCGCGGGCGATCGAGGCGGCGGGCCGGTTCGGCCTGATGGCGCAGCGGACCGAGCCGACGGTGCGGTACGTGTCGGTGGCCGGCCCGGTGACGGCGATCGAGCCGGACAGCGCGGAGCGCGCCCGGGAGATGGCGGAGCACTATCTGCCGGCGGCCCAGGTGGAGGAGTTCCTGGCCTACGAGCGAACGCGGCTCGGGGAACACGTCGTGGTGAGGATGCGGCCGGAGCGCTGGCTGTCGGCGGATCTGGGGGGCGGATAAGCGGGATCCGGGTGTTGCGTGGGTGGGTTGGGGTGGTTTGGGGGTGCCGGGCAGGGGCAGTTGGGCCGAGTGGGGTGAGCGCTGATGCCGAAGGGCCGGCCCAGCGGCTGCCGCCGCGAAGCGGGCCGGTCAGGTGGCGGCGCCATTGACCGAGCCCGGCCCAGGTGGCCACCACCCGCAGACGAACCGGCCAAGGCTGGCGCCGCCGCGAAGCGGCCGGCCCAGGCGGCCACCGCCGCCGAGCGAACCGGCCAGGGTGGCGGCGCCATCACCGAAGCCACCGGCCCAGACGCGCGCGCCGCAGCGGAGCGGGTCGGCCTGGCGGGCGCCGCCGCCATGAGGGTGGTCAGGGTGGGCGCCGCCGCCAGGTGAACCGGCCCGGGCAGCCAGGCCCGGCCGACCAAAGCAGGCCGCCCCAGCCGAACCGGTCAGGGGACGCGCCGCCGTCAGGCGGACTGGCCCGAGCAGGCCAGCACAGCCGACCAAAGCACACCAGCCCCGGCAGGCCCAGCTCGGCTCGCCGAGGCGGGAACCCTTGCCGGCCCGGGCGAGCCGACTATGCGCCCCGCCGTCAGGCGGACTGGCCCGAGCAGGCCAGCACAGCCGACCAACGCACTCCAGCCCCGGCAGGCCCAGCTCGGCTCGCCGAGGCGGGAACCCCTGCCGGCCCAGGCGAGCCGACTATGCGCCCCGCCGTCAGGCGGACTGGCCCGAGCAGGCCAGCACAGCCGACCAACGCACTCCAGCCCCGGCAGGCCCAGCTCGGCTCGCCGAGGCGAGAGCCCCTGCCGGCCCAGGCGAGCCGGCTATGCGCGCGCCGTCAGGCGGACTGGCCCGAGCAGGCCAGCACAGCCGACCAACGCACTCCAGCCCCGACAGGCCCAGCTCGGCTCGCCGAGGCGGGAACCCTTGCCGGCCCGGGCAAGCCGGCAATGCGCCCCGCCGTCAGGCCGACTGGCCCGAGCAAGCCAGCACAGCCGACCAACGCACTCCAGCCCCGGCAGGCCCAGCTCGGCTGCCCGAGGCGGGAACCCTTGCCGGCCCGGGCAAGCCGGCAATGCGCCCCGCCGTCAGGCGGACCAGCCTGTGCGCTCCGCCCACTGCTCTGCCCTCTGGAAGGCCGCGTTCACCCAGTGCTGTTTCTCCTCCGTGTAGGCCTCCACCGAAGGGTCCGTCGCGTGGGTCTCGGCCAGCTTGGCCTTCACCGTGGCGTACGCGTCGCGCTCAGGGGGGTTCGCTCGCAGCCACGCGGCGAACAACAGCGCCAGCCGCCAGGCCGGGGTGGCCGTACTGCGCACGTGCACGTTCACCGGCCGGCCCGGGTCCGCGCCGTAGTGGAAGCGCTTCGCCCACCGCTCGCCGCCGCCGTCGTCCCACCACTCGCCCTCGGCGCGGACGAAACCGGCGTCGGACAGCGTGTCGGCGAACTCGTCGGCCTGTGCGAGCGTCGAGACGGTCACCTGCAGGTCCAGCACGTCCTTCGCGGGCAGCCCGGGCACCGACGTCGACCCGATGTGGTCCACCCGCAACGCCCGCCCCGCGGTCAGCAGCCGCAAACGGGCCAGCGCGCGGGCCGCCTGCGCCGGCCACGTCTCGTCGTAGGGCACCAGCTCCGGCGGCATCGGCGGGCGCGGCCGGCGCAGGCGCACGTTCTCCTCGAACGGCACCAGCCGCTCGCGCCACAACCGGTCCACCTCGGACAACACGGCCCCCGCCGGGCCGGAGTTGTCCAGCCAGACGTCCGCGACCGCGCGCCGCTGCTCGTCACTGGCCTGCGCCTTGATCCGGGCGCGGGCGTCCTCCTCGGACATCCCGCGCAGCTCCGTCAGCCGCCGCACCCGCGTCTCCACCGGCGCGTCCACGATCAGCACCAGGTGGTAGCTCGGCGCGTACCCGCCCTCGACCAGCAGCGGCACGTCGTGCAGCACGATCCCGTCCGCAGGCACCCGCGCCATCCGCTCCGCGGTGCGGGCGCCGATCAACGGGTGCAGGATCCCGTTCAGCCGGCGGCGGGAGTCCTCGTCCGCGAACGCCTTCGCCGCCAGCGCCGGCCGGTTCAGCCCGCCGTCGTCGCCCAGGACGTCCGCCCCGAAGGCCTCGACCACCTTCGCGAGCCCCTCGGTGCCCGGTTCGACCACCTCGCGCGCGATCGCGTCCGCGTCGATGTGCACCGCGCCGTGCTCCACGAGCCGCGCCGCGACGGTCGACTTCCCCGCCCCGATTCCTCCGGACAACCCCACCCGCAGCATGGTTCGCATTAGACCAGACGCCACGATCGGGTGGTCTTTACTCCCTGATCGGTCTGTAATCGGAACGAGATGGGTGACACGCCGCGGCGCTACTACGCTTCGGGCCTCTCGTTGCGTACGGTGCGCGGCGGGAAAGGTCGCCCACACGGAGGAACGATGCCGCGGAGCAAGCACACCGGAAGGCACCGGCTCGGCACGCCGGGTCTGGTGCACTGCGTCATGCATCGCCCCGTGGCACTGGCACTGGAGGAGTACCGGCGCACCTGGCTGACCGCCCTGCTGGTGCCGGCCAAGCACAGCCTCGCCGGCCTCAAGCGCCGTGCCCGCGCCGCGGCCCTCGAGCGCGCCTGGGCGCCCGCGACCACCTGACCCCGGACACGACGAGCGGCCCCCGCCCGGACGGACGGGGGCCGCTGGTCGTGCCGGTCAGGCCGTGACGAGGGTGAGCCCGTAGGCGGACAGGATCTCGTTCACCGGCTGGAAGTAGGTCGTCCCGCCGCGGGTGCAGTCGCCGGACCCGCCGGAGGTCACGCCCTGCGCCTGGCTGCCGCTGACCCACGAGCCGCCCGAGTCGCCCGGCTCGGCGCACGCGCTGGTCCTGGTCAGCCCGGACACCGAACCCTCCGCGTAGTTGACGGTCTGGTTGGTGGCCTGGATGGTGCCGCAGTGCCAGCCGGTCGTCGACCCGGAGCGGCACACCGACGAGCCGACCGGGGCCGCGGTGTGCCCGGTGACCGTCACGTCCCCGTTGCCGTAACCGTCCACAGTGGGCGAAGGCGTCCAGGACGAGGTGGTGCGGACGTAGCTGTAGTCGTTGCCGGGGAACGACGAGCCCTGGAACGTGCCCATCGCCGACCCGTCCGGCGCGCTCACCGAGTCGCCCGCGCTGCCGCAGTGCCCCGCCGAGACGAACCCGCCCCGCACCGAGAATCCGATGGAGCAGCGGGCGGAACCGTTGATGTAGTAGGCATCGCCGCCGACGACGTCCCCGGCGAACAGCCGCGGCACGGTGGTGGTCTCCTCCACCTGCATGGGGCCGGCGGCGCGGGCCCGGTCGAGGAAGGCCCGTGCCTCGGGGCTCTGGGCGCCGCGCACCACGGTCACCACCACACGGTTGGCCCGCTCGTCGACGTACCAACCGGTCACCTCGCGCGGCGCGGTGAGCGTGTCGAGGCTCGCCTTGGCGGCGTCCAGCGCCGACTCGGTGTGGGCGACCAGGGTGCTGTCCGCGCCGGTGGCCTCGACGGCGTCCGCGCGGGCGGCGTCGGTGATGCCGACGACCAGCTTGCCGGAGGCGGCGTCGTACCAGGCGCCGCCGAACGCCGGGCCGGCCGCGGCCTCGGCGGCGGGGGCGATGCTCGCGGCGGTGGCCTCCTGGGTCAGGCGGGTGCCGGCCTGCTCGGCGGTGAGCCCGAGGTCGCGCTGCATCGCCCCGAGCAGCGGCGAGGCGGGCGCGGCCGCGGCGGCGTTGACCGTGCCGGCGAGCACGGAGCCGACGGCCAGCGCGGTGAGGCCGAGCGTCCGGACGAGGGGTGATCGCGTCATGAGGTGCCTTCCTTCGCTACCGGAGGGGACACGCGCAGTCTGCTGCCCGTCCGGACACCTCCACACCCGCCGGAAGTAGGGTTGGGGATTTTCTCCCCCGGCCGGGCCCGTCCGATCGACGAGTGGCTGGACCATCGGGGCGGTTCGGGGAGTGGCTGAGTGGCTCGACCATTGAGCCAGCCGGGCGGGTGGACCAGTGGGCAGTGGCTGAGTGGTTCAGCCACTCGGCCGGCCGGGACATCGGGCAAGCGGTGGTGGTCGATTGGCTCAGCCACTCGACCGCCCGACTGCTGAGAAAGCACGGGAAGTGGATCAGTGGCTCAGCCACTTGGCATCCGGGCATCCTGGCGGAGCGGCTCGTGCCGAGTGGCTCAGCCACCAGACCACCCGGGCGGGTGGCGAGCCCAGCTGGCAGGGGGAGGATTCCGGACAGCCGGGCGGCTGGCTAGCCGGCGTACCGCCTCGCCAGGGCGCGGAGCCGCCGTGCGGCCTGGGTGGCGTCCTCGGCGGAGAGCGGTGCGCCGGCCGTGGCGCCGAGGTGCTCGATCTGGTCGGCGAGGCGCTGGTGCTCGCGGCTGGCGTGCTCCCGGCAGAGCAGGCAGGTGACGCTTTCCGGGCGCGTGGAGGTCATCGCGTAGGGCACGCGCGCCGCAGCCGGTGGGGACCTCCGCTGGGGCGTCGGCCGTGAGGCCGAACGTCGAGGTGATCAGGCCGCGCAGCGCGGGGCCGGCGTGCGCGACGGCCCGCTCCACGTGGATGTGCGGGTCGCTCGTCAGCTCACTCCGCGGGTCGCTCATCGGCTCACGCCGCCGGCGCTCGTCAGCTCACTCCGCGGGTCGCTCATCAGCTCACGCCGCCGGCGCTCATCAGTTCACGCCGCCGTCGCTCGTCAGCTCACGCAGCCCGACAGGTCCGTGGTGGGCGTCTGCTGCACCGTGGCCGACGGCGTCGTCGTGGGGGCGCCCGCCGTCTCCGCGGCCTGCTTCGCCACGCTCGTCGGTGTCGACGACGTGCTGGTGGCCGGCGTCGAGCGACCGAGCAGGGCGTCGATGAAGTCGCGCACCTGCACCGGGTCGACCTTGACCGCGTCGCCGTCGTAGGGGGTCGGCAGGCTCAGGCTCTGCACCGGGATCGTGGCGAACGTGATCGCCCCCGCGGTCAGGTTGTGCATCTGCTCGGCGAAGGTCAGCACGTCCCAGCCCTGGTCGATGATCACCGACTGCTGCACCGCGTCGATGAGCGCGGACAGCCTGACCGGGTTGGCGAGCGTCCCGGCGCCGAGCACCACCTGCGCCATCCCCGACAGGAACGCCTGCTGCCGCGCGATCCGGCCCAGGTCGCTGCCCGGCACGCCGTGCCGCTGCCGCACGAACGCCAGCGCCTGCGCCCCGGACAGGGTCTGCTCCCCCGCCGGGAAGTTCGCGCCCGAATAGCTGTCGTGCACCGGCTCCTTCAGGCACACCGGCACCCCGCCGACGGCGTTGCTCAGCGCGAAGAACCCGGCCAGGTTCACCGCCGCGTAGTGGTTGATCGTCAGGCCGGTGAAGTCCTCGACCGTCTCGATCGCCGTCCGCGCCCCCGCCGCCGACGCCGCGCGCTCCAGCTCCGCCCCGGTCAGGCCCTGCTCGCGCAGCGTGTCCAGCGCCTCCTGCTTGCCGTAGGTGTACGCCGAGTTGATCTTGTGCTTGCCGTGGCCGCCGGCGATCTGGACGTAGGAGTCGCGCGGGATCGAGATGGCCGTCGCGGAACCGCCGCCGGCCGGGATGTGCACCACGATCATCGTGTCGGTGGTGTCGCCGCCGTCCGCGGCGTCCCCGGCGTGCAGCTGGTCGAGCACGTCCTGCGGCAGCGGGTTGCCCCGCACGTCGGTGCGCGAGTCGAGGCCGACCAGCAGGATGTTCTGGTCCACCGACAGGCTCGCCCGGCCGCTGGGCACCTGGGCGGACGGCGCGATCACGTCCGCGGTGGCCAGCCCGGTGTCCAGGCGGGACAGCTGGGTCCAGGCGTACCCGGTGCCGCCGAGCACGAGCAGCGACGCCAGCCCGACCGCGGTGTACGCCACCGGGCGCCAGCGGTGACCCCGCGCAGGCGCGGCGGTCACTCCCCGTCTGCGCAGCACCCCGGTTCCCCCTCGGATTTTCACTCGATCCAGCTAACACCAGGATCCACGAGAAATCTGACAGTTTGCTGTGAAATCCGGGCCGCGGCCGATGAACTTCTCGTCACGGCGAAAGCCGCCCCGGGCTGCGGGGCGGCTTTCGCGTGGCATTGGAGTGAGCGCGGCGGGGTGCCGGAGTTCGCGGGCAGGCTGGGCACGACCCGCCGCGCTCGACCGGCCGGCACGCGAGGGGGAGGGCGGCGCCGGACGGCTGGATTGTGAGGTGGTGCTGGGCGGTGAGGTGGTACTGGGCAGTGCGGTGGCGCGGGACTGCGACGCCGAGCTGAGCTGTGACGTCCTGCTGGGCTGTCACGTCCTGCTGGGGTGCGACGTCCAGCCGGACTCTGCCGTGGTGCTGGGCAGTGGTGCTGTGCCGTGTCGTGCGGGACTGGGGTCAGGAAGCCGTCGCGGTGGTCCCGACCGTGCGGGCGAGCGCCCAGGACGGCGGACCGCACTGCGGCCGCCAGGTGCCCAGGTGCACCCACTGCCGTCCCCAGCTGTACCCGGCGAGCACCACCTGGCGGTGGCACCGCGGACAGGGCTGCGGCGGCGAATCGACCTTCATGACCACCCCTTCCGGTGTTCTCGGCTCCGGTCGCGAATACCAGAGTGCCTCGAACGAGGGGCCGGGGAACCGGGAGTCCTACGCATCTGGGTACGTAGACCGGGCTACGTACCGTCCGCGGAGCCGGCGCGCTGCTCGGTCAGCCAGGCCGCGATCTGGGCGCGCGAGGTGAAGCCCAGCTTGGTCAGGATGTTCTCCACGTGCGTCTCCGCGGTGCGCTGCGCGATCACCAGCCGGGCGGCGATCTGCTTGTTGCTCAGCCCCTCGGCGACCAGTTCGGCGATCTCGCGCTCACGCCGGGTCAGCCCGCCGGGCAGGCTCTCCCGGCCCCGCCGGGGCGCGCGCGGCCCGCCCGGCTTCTCCGCCAGGGCGTACGCGATCGCCTCGTCGACGCCGAACCCGCTGGTCGCGCCGAACGCGGCGGTGTAGCCGGCGTCGCCGAGCGCCGCGCGGGCCCGCCCCTCGCACTCCTCGTCGAACTGCCGGTACGGCCCGGTCTCGGCGACCCCGGCGCCGCTGATCCGCCAGACCGCGCGGGACGCGCCGAGCAGCCCGGCGGCCCGTTCGTGCTCCCCCGCCGCGCCCGCGCACCAGGCCAGCGCCGTCAGCGTGAAGGCCAGCTGGGTGCGGTCGGTCTGGCGCATCGCGATGGCCTCGCGCAGCAGCGCCGACGCGCGGCGGTGATCGCCCCGCCGCCAGGTGTTGATCGCCACCGCCCACAGTGCGTACGCCTTGGTCCAGTCGGCCTGGTGCCGCTCGCACTGCGCGAGCGCCGCCTCGGCCACCGTCAGGCCCTCGGGGGCGTCCAGGAAGAACAACGCCGCGGCCAGCAGGATCCGCGTGTTGCACGCCTGCAGTTCGTCGCCGGTGCGCCGGAACCCGTCCAGGGCCTGCTCCAGCAGCTCGCGGCCGCGCGCCAGGTCGCCCAGGAACATCGAGCCCATCCCCGCGCACTGGGCCCAGCCGGCCCGCAGGTTGTCGTCGTCCAGGGCCTCGGCCAGTTCGCGCAGCTCGCCGAGCAGCGCGCGGGCCCGCTCCTCGTCACCGATCTGGATCGCCACGAACGCCGCGCCCTGCAGCGCGCGGGCGTGGGCGGGGGTGTCGCGGGCGGTGTCCTGGGCCAGCGACGCCAGCAGCCAGCGGTAGCCCTCGCGCACGTAGCCGCCGGCGAACCAGTAGTCCCACAGCGGCCCGGTGATCTCCGCGGCGCGGCAGGTGCCCTCCGGGCCGCCGTCCAGGCAGTGTTCCAGCGCGACGCGGATGTTCGGCTGCTCGCGGCGCATCCGCTCGACCCAGTCCAGCTGGTGCGGGCCGAAGTTCTCGTCCCGGTAGCGGCGGGCCAGCCGGGTGCAGTGGTCCACCTGGCGGGCGCGCACGGCGTCCTCGCGGCCGGACAGCACGAGCTTGACGTGCCCGTACTCGCGGACCGTCTCCAGCATCCCGTACCACGCCGCCCGCCCGAAGGTGCCGTTCCGCCGGGCCAGGATCGACTTGTCCACCATGCCGGCGATCAGGTCGAGCACCTCGTCCGAGCCGATGCCGACCGCGCCGCACACCGCCTCGGCGGCCTCCAGGTCGAAGCCGCCGGCGAACACCGACAGCGCCGACCACACCGCCTGCTCGGCGCGGCTGCACAGGTCGTAGCTCCACGCGATCGCCGCCTCCAGCGTCTGCTGGCGGTCCGGCGCGGTGCGGCTGCCGTCGGTGAGCAGCCGGAACCGGTCGTCCAGGCGCTGCAGCAGCTGCTCGAGCGAGAGCACCCGCAGCCGCACCGCGGCCAGCTCCAGCGCCAGCGGGATGCCGTCGAGGCGGCGGCAGACGCGGACCACCGTGTCGCGGTTGGACGCGTCCACGGCGAACCCGGGCACCACGGCGGCGGCGCGCTCGGCGAACAACGTCACCGCCTCGACCGAGGGCTCCCCCTCCGACGGGACCGGCAGCGGCGGCACGACGAGCACCTGCTCACCGTCGGCGCGCAGCAGCTGGCGGCTGGTGGCCAGCACCCGCACCGAGGAGGTGGCCGACAGCAGCTTGGCGACCAGCACCGCGCACGCGTCCAGCACGTGCTCGCAGTTGTCCAGCACCAGCAGCACGCGCTGGTCCTCGAGGTACTCGGCGAGCCCGCCCACCTGCGCGCCCGCCTCATCGGTCAGGCCCAGGGTGGTGGCGATCGTGTGGGCCAGCAGGGCGGGATCACGCAGCTCGGCCAGCGGCACGAACCACACGCCGTCGGGGAACGCCCGCCGCAGGTCGGCGGCCGCGCGCAGGGCGAGCCGGGTCTTGCCGACCCCACCGACCCCGGTCAGGGTCACCAGCCGGGCCGAGGCCAGCAGGCGGCGGGTTTCGGCGAGCTCGCGGCGCCGTCCCACGAAACTGGTCAGCTCGCTGGGAAGGTTGCCGGCGCCCCGCGACACGTCGGGCATCAGCCGATTCTATGCCCGGTTCCGCGCTGATCAGGCGGTGCGACGGCGGCCGTGGCGCCGCAGCAGGGCCACCAGGTGCGCGTTGACCTGCGCCGGGTGCTCCAGCGGGAAGGCGTGCCCGGCGTCGGGCAGGATCACCAGATCGGCGCCGGGGACCGCCCGCGCGATCGCCTCGCTGTTCCCCGGCGGCGTGACGACGTCGTCCGAACCGGCCAGGACGAGGCAGTCGACGCGCTCCAGCGCGGCCAGCGCGGCGGTCTTGTCGTGCACCCGGAACTGGGGGAAGAAGTCGGCCAGGACCTCCAGCGGCGTCTGCCCGATCTGCTCCACCAGGAACTCGGCCACGGGCGGCGGGACCTCGGAGGCGAACGCGTGCCGGGGCACCAGCGCGCCGGTCAGCTCGCGCACCGGTCCGGACAGGACGCGGGCCCGCGGCAGCAGCGCGAGTGCCCACGGGATGACCCAGTGCAGCGCGCGCATCCCGGGGCGGGGCAGGCCGAGGTCGCCGAGCACCGGTTCGGCGCTGGTGGCGAGCAGCGCGGTGGCGGCGACGCGGGTGCCGAACAGCTCCGGCTCCTGCTCGGCCAGCGCCATGATCGTCATGCCGCCCATCGAGTGCCCGGCGAGGACGACGGGCCCGCGGGGCGTGGTCTGGTCGAGCACCGCGCGCAGGTCGCGGCCGAGCTGGTCGACGGTCGCGTGCGCGGCCGGGCCGCGCCGGGAGCGTCCGTGCCCGCGCTGGTCCCAGGTCACGACCCGGGCGTGGCGGGCGAGCTCGGGGACCTGGAAGCACCAGCTCGCGCCGGAGAGGGCGTAGCCGTGGCACAGCACGACGGTGACCGGGGCGTGCGGATCGCCGAAGACCTCGGCGTGCAGGGCGACGCCGTCGTCGGCGACGACCGTCCGGGCTTCGCCGCGGGCGCAGGTGAGCGGGACGGCCGCCGGGCCGGCCGGTCCCCCGGTCGCGGCACGCAGCGCGGTCCGGGTCAGCGCGAGCCCGGCCGCCAGGCCCAGCTCCACCGCCTTCACCGCTCGCATGTCTCTCCTCCGGCGCGCACACCACGACACGATGACCTTGCCGGGTCGTGCCGGAACCGGGGCACCGGGAAAGTACGTAGTCCGGTACCGAGATGTCAGCAGCCGGAAAAGCGGTGGGCCGGCAGCCCGCGCACGCCGGGCCGCAGCCGGAACAGGGACCCGGCCTCGGGCTGGGTGCCCTCCTCGACGCCCTGCCGGGACGTCGTCACGTACAGCTCGTCCAGGTCCGGGCCGCCGAAGGCGCACGCGGTGACCTGCGTGACCGGGAACCCGGCGCGGGCCACCTGCTCGCCGTCCGGGGTGTAGCAGTGGACGGCCCCGCCGCCCCACAGCGCGACCCAGAGGTTGCCCTCGGCGTCGACGGTGAGGCCGTCCGGCGAGCCCACCTCCGCCGGGATCGTGACCACCGTGCGCCGGTGCGTGAGCCCCGCCGCGGCGGTGTAGTCGAAGGCGTCGATCCGTCCGGTGGGGGTGTCGACGTAGTAGGCGGTGCCGCCGTCCGGGCTCCACGCGAGGCCATTGGAGACGGTGACGCCGGTGAGCACCGTGGTGACCGAGCCGTCCGGGTCCAGCCGGTGCAGGGCACCGGCGCCCGGGGTGCCGTCGTAGGCCATCGAACCGCAGTAGAACCGGCCGTCCGGATCGCAGCCGCCGTCGTTCATCCGCACGCCCGGATCGGTCCACACCTCCGGCAGCGGCCGCACCGCGGTGAGCGCGCCGTCGGCGAGGGCGAACCCGCGCTCCAGCGCCAGAACCACCCCGCCGCCGGTACCCGGCCGCAGCGCCGCCGCGACCGCGCCCACGTGGTGGCGGCGGACCTCGCCACCGTCCAGTTCCAGCACGTCCCCGGCGAGCATGTCCACCCACCGCACGCCCGGCCACTCCGGCGCCCACACCGGCCCTTCGCCGTGCGCGGCCACCGGCCCGGTCGCCTGGTCCACAGTGGACACCACGGGTCAGTCCCCCTCGGTCCGCATCCGCCCCACCGCGTCGGTGGTGGTCTCGATCAGCCGCCGCATCGCCCGCGCGGCCGCCGTGGGACGGCGGCCGCGGACCGCGACCAGCACCGCCTGGTGCAGGGGCAGCGTCGCGGCCACCCCGCCCGGCGCGTGCGAGCTGGCGGCCAGTCCGTGGTGCAGGCTCGCCTCCAGCAGGCGGCCCAGCTGCTCGACGAGCTGGTTGCCGCTCGCGCGCAGCAGGGTCAGGTGGAAGGCGAGGTCGGCCTCGACGAACGCGTCGGCGTCCGCGTCGTCCCGGCCCGCTTCCCCGGCCATCCGGGCGCAGGCGTCCTCCAGGACCGCGAGCTGCTCGCCGGTCGCGCGCTCGGCGGCCAGCCGCGCCGCGCCGGGCTCGACCATCAGCCGCAGCTCGAGCAGGTCGCGCAGGAACGCCGCGTCGGAGAGCTGACCGTGCCAGCTGATCACCTCGCGGTCCATCAGGTTCCACTGCTCGCGCGGCAGCACCCGGGTGCCCAGCCGGGGCCGCGGTTCGACGAGCCCCTTGGCGGCCAGCGCCTTGACCGCCTCGCGCACCCCGCCGCGGCTCACGTTCAGCTGGGCGGCCAGGTCGGCCTCGTTGGGCAGCTGGCTACCGTGGCCGAGTTCGCCCGACACGATGCGCCGCCCCAGCCATTCGACGACCTGGCCGTGGAGGGTGCGGTGCCGCCCGAGCGGCCCGGCCTGACTCCTGCTCACGGAGCAATCCTCGAATCATTGATCCATGAAGTCAACGCGCCGGGCGGACCGGATAGGATCTCCGATCATGGATGCGCGCGAGTTCACCGAACACTGGGTCACCGCCTGGAACGCCCACGACCTGGACGCCCTGCTGGCACACTTCACCGAGGACGTGGTGTTCACCTCGCCGGTGGCGGCCCAGCTGACCGGCTCCGCGGTGATCCGCGGCAAGGACGCGCTGCGCGCGTACTGGAGCGAAGGACTGCGGCGGATCCCCGATCTGCGGTTCGAGGTGATCGGCGTCTACTCCGGTGTGGACACCCTGGTCATCAACTACCGCAACCAGAAGGGTGGCCTGGTCAACGAGGTGCTGCGCTTCGAGGGCGCGCTGGTCCGCGAGGGACACGGCACCTACCTGGGCGACGACGACAACCCCGCGGGCGCCACCGCCTAGGTCCGCACCGTGGCCACCGCCAGCGTGGTGAACGTCTTCGTGAAGGCGCCGCCGAGCTCGTCGATCGCGGCGCCGACCGCGGTCAGGATCTCCGCCTGCGCGGTGGCCGGGAGGCGGGTCAGGCCGCCGGTGGTGGGCAGCAGGTCCAGCCACTCGTCCCGGGTGCAGGTCCGCTCCCGGTCGAACCGCCAGTGCTCCGGTTCGGCGAACGCGCCCGTCTCGCGGATGCTCGCGGCGACCCGTTCGAAACCGGCCCGGTGCATCTCCACCGCGTTGCCCGCCGGCTGCCCGGCGAACGGCGAATCGGGTACCACGCGGCGGAAGACCTCGGCGAAGACCTCCGCCACCGCGGGCGGCGATTCGAAGACGTGCGCGAACACCGCCAGCAGCCCGCCGGGGCGCAGCACCTCCCCCGCCTTGGCCGCGCCGGCGTCCGGGTCCACCCAGTGCCACGCCTGGCCGGCCACGACCGCGTCGAACACGCGGCCCGCCGGGTCCCACGCCTCGAACGTGGCCACCTCGACCTCGACGCCGGTGCGCCGCGCGAACTCCGCCATCCGCGCGTCCGGGTCGACGCCGAGCACGCGGCACCCGGCTGCCTGGAACTGCCGGGCCTCGATGCCGGTGCCGCACCCCACGTCGAGCACCGCGGGGCCCGGGCTGGCGGCGACGACGCGGTCGATCAACGCGGCGGGATACGACGGCCGGGCGCGGTCGTAGCGTCCGGCATCGGCACCGAAGGACTCCGCCATCTCGCGGGCTGCATGTGAAGTGGGCATGCGCCCACCGTAGTGGGCAGATGCCCACTACGGCAACGGGGACAATGGTCGTCATGCCAACCGGGGTGCACATCCGTGACGCGCGCCAGCAGCTGTTCGACGCCGCCGAACGCGTCCTGCTCCGCGACGGGGCGAGCGCGCTCACCAGCCGTGCGGTCACCGCCGAGGCGGGTGTGGCCAAGGGTGTGCTGCACCGGCACTTCGCCGACTTCGACGCCTTCCTCGCCGAACTCGTGCAGGACCGCATCAACCGGATGACGGACCAGAGCGCGGCGCTGCGCGCGTCGGCGGGCACCGGCACCGTGACGGACACCCTGACCACGGCCCTGACCGAGCTGTTCGACCCGGTGGCGGTCGCGATCGTCGGCCTGGTGATCTTCCGCGACGAGCTGCGCGCCCGGCTCGGGCGCGGCCAGGGCATCCCGGTCCTCGCCGAAGCCGCCGCCATGTTCGCCGGCTACCTCGCCGAGGAGCGCGCGCTGGGCCGCATCGCCGCCGACGCCGACGTGGACTCGCTCGCGCTGTCGCTGATCGGCTCCGGGCACCTGCTCTTCGCCGACCGCGCGAACCGCCCGGACCCCGTGGTGCTCGGCCAGGTCGTGGAGACCGTCCTCGCCGACGCCGTGCAACGACGCCTGCTCTGACTCACCGGCTCAGCCGCCGCACCGCGATCCCCGCGCCGAGGATCAGCACCAGCACGGTGAACGACCACCCGCGTTTCTCCTCGGTCCGCTCCCGGGTGGACACCTGCTCCGCCGGTTTCTTCGTGGTCACCGGACGCCGGGGTTTCGTGGTGGACGGCGGCGGCGGGGTGACCTTCGGCGGGGGCTTCGGTGTCGTCACCGGCCGGGGCGGCGGGCTCGGCACCGGCGGTGGCGGAGGCACGGGTGGTGCCGGGGGCACGGGTGGTGACGGGGGCGCTGGGGCCGGGGGTGGCGGCACGGGCACGGCCGGAGCCGGGGGCGGGGGCGGCGGTGGCACCGGGGCGGGCGCCGGTGGTGGTGGCGGCGGGGATGGCGGTGGCGGGGCCCGCAGGCACCCCGCGGCGTCCGATCCGGACAGTGCCGCCCCGGCGGACACCTGCACGACCGGGCCGTGCAGCTCCACCCGGAACGTGCGGCTGCGGCCACCGCTGCGGTTCGCCGTCACGTACAGGGTCTCCCCCGCCGCCACGACCGATCCGTAGGCCGTCGCCGGGGGCAGCACCGGCCCGGGCACCGGGTGCGTGAACCCCGACACCGGGTCGATCCGCACGACCCGCCCGCTGAACGGCCACGTGCTCGTCACCCCGTAGAGCCGGCCCCCGGCGAAGTCGAAGTCGTCGATCCCGGAGGTGAACGGCGCCGGCCACAGGTCGGCACCGCGCACCGCCGACAGGTACCCGTCGCTGCCCGGGTCGATGTCGATCACGTACAGGTCGTCGCCCCGCTGGACGTACCAACGATTCCCGAACACGGCACCCGCGGTGGCCCGGTCCAGGCCGCGGCGGTCCGTCGTGCGGACCGGGCCGAGCCGGGTCAGCTCACCGTCCCGGCCCACGGTCACCGCGGCGCCGTCGCGGGTGAGGCCGTAGACCTTGTCCTGGCTCCGCGCGTAGCCGAGCGCGTTGACCTCGACGCCGAGCGGGATCCGGCTCTCCACCGCGCCGGACGGCAGCCGCACCAGTTCCACTGTGGAGGGTCCGGCCGGCGAGGTGCTGACGACCCGCAGGACCGTGCAGGCGGGAGCCGGGGCCGCGGCGGCCGGTGTCCCCGGCAGCGACACCGCGAGGACGGCCGCGGCCGCCAGCACCCGGCCCGTCCGCCGGACCCTCACCGCAGCCGCTCGATCGCCTGGCTGAACGCGTCCGGTCCCACCTTCGACCCGCCCGCGAACGGGTTCTGCATCTGGAAGATCGCGAACAGCAGCAGGGTCGCCGCCGCGGCGAGGGTGGACACGATCACGATGTGGGTCAGCGACTTCGTGCCGCCGAAGAGGTTGGGCAGCAGCACGAAGATGACGCTGCCGCCGATCAGCACGAACCACACCACCATGCCGACGTTGTTGTCCCGCACGGCGTTGAGCCGGGCCTGCCGCTCCTTGAACACGTCCACCAGCGAGTCCGCGACCTCGGTCTTGCGGCTGGTCAGCCAGTCGTCGTCGCCGGGGACGTCGGCACCGTCGACCGCCGCCCGCATCCGGTCCAGCTGGTCCCAGCCCTCCTCGGGCAGCGGGCCGCCGCCGTCGCGCATGCGTGGCCACTCCCGGTTCACCACGGTGTCCGCGTAGCCCGCGGCCAGCTCGCGGATCTCGGTGCGCGCCGGCTCGGGCAGCGCGTCGGCCGCCCACGACGCGGCGACCAGGCTCTGCGCCTCGGCGTAGGACCCGTCCCGCACGGTGCTCGCCGCGTCGAACAGCGAGATCAGCACGAACGCGATCACCGCGGCGTGCAGGCCGCCGACGATCGTGAACGCCTGGCCGGCCGCGTCGTTGTTGTCCGGTCTGCCCTCGTCCAGACCGTAACGGCGCACCAGGTAGGCGATGAGCGCGCCGAGCCCGACGGCGCCCACCACCCACAGCGAACCGGCCACGTAGACATTCATCGGTTGTGCCTCCCGAACGGGAAAAGAACGTGCGCCCACGCTAGGCGCCGCCCGATCCGGGCGGCAAGATCGGCCCCGTTCTTTCAGCCCGACGGAATAGGACGGATTGTTCCGGTCACTTGTTCGGAGCAGCCGGGGCGCATTTCCCGGAAATCGCGGCCCTGTTGCCGGGAGGCCAACGCGCGGCCGGGCGGCGGACTGGGCCGACCGGGCGAGGTCCGGTCACCGGTCGTCACTCCACCCGGGACCAGCCGGGTTTTTCCTTGACACGCAACGCCATGATGTCCCGGTTGCCGGTGATATTGGGCCCGTTCGGAGCAGTGCGCGGAAATGCCGGAAGCGGGCTGACGAGCGGTTCACACCGTCGGGACCGGCCGCACTGGGCGGCCCGGGTGATCACCGTGCGACCCGTTCTACCGTGAGTTTGCCGGAACCGCCGAACGTGTAGTTTTCCCCGAATTGCGATCGCGGCGCGCCACGGACGAGTGACTGTACGGCTCCGCGAACCCGGTGCTAACGTCGCTCCCGCCGGCCGAGAAAAACCAGGCGCCAGTTCGCCGGATCATCATTCCCAATTCGCGAATCGGCTTTTCGACGATTGGTGGTATTTGCCGTGACTGTGACCGACCCCGCCGTGCCCGACCTGGACAACGGCAGCCCCCAGCAGAGCCTGAGCACCCAGGCCGCGCGGAACCTGGCGACCACGACCAAGTCCGTCCCGCAGATGCAGGCCATCACCTCGCGCTGGCTGCTGCGCCTGCTGCCGTGGGTGGAGGCCTCCGGTGGTGCCTACCGGGTCAACCGCCGGCTGTCCTACGCCGTCGGCGACGGCCGCGTGACCTTCGTGACGACCGCCGGGACCATCGAGGTCATCCCCGCCGAGCTCGGCGAGCTGCCGATCCTGCGCGGCTTCGACGACCAGGAGGTGCTCGCCGCGCTCGCGAGCCGGTTCGAGCAGCGCGAGTACGAGCCCGGGGACGTGATCGTCGAGTTCGGCAGCGCCTCGGACCAGGCCTACCTCATCGCCCACGGCAAGGTCAGCAAGGTCGGCCCCGGCGAGTACGGGGACTTCACCAACCTCGGGGTGCTCGCCAACGGTGACCACTTCGGCGACGAGTCCCTTGTGGACGGTCAGAGCATCTGGGAGTACACCGTCAAGGCCGTCACGTCCTGCACCGTGCTGGTGCTCGAACAGCGCGGCTTCGACGAGCTGGTGGAGCAGTCCGCGGCGCTGCGCGAGCAGATCGAGCTCTTCCGCGCCCGGAAACTGGCCAACGGCAACGAGCACGGCGAGGCCAACATCGAACTGTCCTCCGGCCACAGCGGCGAGCCGGAGCTGCCCGGCACGTTCGTCGACTACGAGCTGTCCCCGCGCGAGTACGAGCTGAGCGTCGCCCAGACCGTGCTGCGCGTGCACAGCCGGGTCGCCGACCTCTACAACAAGCCGATGAACCAGACCGAGCAGCAGCTGCGGCTGACCATCGAGGCGCTGCGCGAGCGGCAGGAGTCGGAGCTGCTGAACAACGCCGAGTTCGGGCTGCTGCACAACGCCGACGTCAAGCAGCGCCTGCACACCCGCACCGGCCCGCCCACCCCGGACGACATGGACGAGCTGCTCGGCGCCGTGTGGAAGGAGCCGGCGTTCTTCCTGGCCCACCCCAAGGCGATCGCGGCGTTCGGGCGGGAGTGCAACACCCGCGGCCTCTACCCGGCCGGGGTGGAGTTCAACGGCCACCACGTGCCGTCCTGGCGTGGCGTGCCGATCCTGCCGTCCAACAAGATCCCGGTGTCGGAGACCCGCACCAGCTCGATCCTGCTGATGCGCGTGGGCGAGCAGAACCAGGGCGTGATCGGGCTGCACCAGACCGGGCTGCCGGACGAGGTCGAGCCCGGGCTGTCGGTGCGGTTCATGGGCATCAACGAGAAGGCGATCATCTCCTACCTCGTGTCGGCGTACTTCTCGGCGGCCGTGCTGGTGCCGGACGCGCTGGCCGTGCTGGAGAAGGTGGAGATCGGCCGCGAGAGCTGACGCCCGAATCCGCTACCGAACGAGGGGTGGTTGGGTCCGTTGACCGTAACCCTGCAGACCTTCCAGCACACCGAGACCCGGCTGAGCCTGGGCACGGCGGCGGCCCGCAAGCTGGCCACCACCACCAAGTCCGTGCCGCAGAACCAGGCGGTCACCAGCCGGTGGCTGCTGAGCCTGCTGCCGTGGGAGGAGACCGAGGCCGGCACCTACCGGGTCAACCGGCGCCTGACGTGCGTCACCGGGCAGGGCCGGGTGGCGTTCACCGTCGAGGCCGGCCGGGTCCGGGTGGTGCCGGCCAGCCTCACCGAACTGCCGTTGTTCCGCGGCTTCGACGACCACCTCGTGCTCACCGCGCTGGCCGACCGGCTGGAGCAGCGCGAGTACCGGGCCGGGGAGACGATCGTCACCGCGGGCACGCCGACCGAGGAGGCGCTGCTCGTCGCCCACGGCAAGGTGCGCAAGCTCGGCCGCGGCGACTACGGCGACCCGGTCACGCTCGGGATGCTCGCCGACGGCGACTACCTCGGGCAGCAGGTGCTCGCCGAGGCGCCGCAGCCGTGGGCCTACAGCGTGCGCGCCGAGACGCCGGTGACCGTGCTCGCCCTGTCGCTGCGGGACGTGTCGTCCCTGTTGGACACTTCACCGGAGCTGCGGTCCCATGTGGACGAACTGCGGCGGAGTTCCCAGCTGGCGCAGAACAAGCACGGGGAGGCCAGCATCGAGCTGGCCTCCGGGCACACCGGGGAACCCGCGCTGCCCGCCACGTTCGTCGACTACGACCTGCATCCCCGCGAGTACGAACTCGGGGTGGCGCAGACGATCCTGCGGGTGCACACCCGCGTGGCCGACCTCTACAACCAGCCGATGGACCAGACGCAGCAGCAGCTGCGGGTGACGCTGGAGGCGCTGCGCGAACGGCAGGAGTCCGAGCTGCTGAACAACGCCGAGTTCGGCCTGCTGCACAACGCCGACCTGAGCCAGCGCCTGCACACCCGCACCGGGCCGCCCACCCCGGACGACCTGGACGAGCTGCTGTGCCGCCGCCGCAAGACGAAACTGTTCCTGGCGCACCCGAAGGCGATCGCGGCGTTCGGGCGGCAGTGCTCGGCGCGCGGGCTCGCGCCGGAGAGCACCGAAGTGGACGGTCACGTCGTCACCACCTGGCGGGGGGTGCCGATCTTCCCGAGCGACAAGATCCCGGTGTCGCCGGCCGGGACGACGTCGATCCTGGCGATGCGGACCGGGCTGGACAGCCAGGGCGTGATCGGCCTGCGCCAGACCGGCCTGCCGGACGAGGCCGAGCCGGGGGTGACCGTGCGGTTCATGGGGATCGACGCGCGCGCGATCGTGTCCTACCTCGTCACGGCGTACTTCTCGGTCGCGGTGCTGGTCCCCGATGCCCTGGGAGTGCTGGAACACGTGGAGGTCGGGCGGTGACGGAGACGGTGGCCGGGGCGCGGACGGCGCGGGATGTCCTGGCGTGGAGCCGGGGATGCGTGGATCCGGCGCTGCGCGCGGCGGTGGCCCAGCTGCCGGAGTCGATGCGCCCGCTGGCCGCCTACCACTTCGGGTGGGCGGACGAGACGGGGGCGCCGGTCTCGGCGGGCAGCGGCAAGGCGGTGCGGCCGGCGCTGGTGCTGTTGTCGGCGCGGGCGGTCGGCGAGTGGGGGCCGGCGCTGCCCGGGGCGGTGGCGGTCGAGCTGGTGCACAACTTCTCGCTGCTGCACGACGACGTGATGGACGGCGACGAGACGCGGCGGCACCGGCCGACGGTGTGGAAGCTGTTCGGCACGGGGGCGGCGATCCTGGCCGGGGACAGCCTGCTGGCCGCGGCGTCGGAGGCGCTGGCGGCGAGCGGGCACCCGGCGGCGCGGGAGGCGTTGCGGATCCTGGGCGCGGCGGTGCAGGACCTGATCGAGGGCCAGGGCGCGGACCTGGCGTTCGAGCAGCGCGGCGACGTCGGGCTGGCCGAGTGCCGGACGATGGCCGAGGGCAAGACCGGGGCGCTGCTCGGGTGCGCGTGCGCGCTGGGCGCGTTGCTCGGCGGGGGTTCGCGCGAGCAGGTCGCGCACCTGCGCCGGTTCGGGGAGGCGGCCGGGCTGGCGTTCCAGATGGCCGACGACCTGCTCGGCATCTGGGGCGACCCGGCGGTGACCGGGAAGCCGGTGTTCTCGGACCTGCGCAACCGCAAGAAGTCGCTGCCGGTGGTGGCGGCGCTGACGTCGGGCACCGCGGCGGGCCGGGAGCTGGCGTCGCTGTACGCGGCGCCCGGCGAGCTGGCCGGGGCGGACCTGGTGCGGGCCGCGCGGCTGGTCGACCAGGCCGGCGGCCGCGAGTGGACCCGCGCCGAGGCGGCGGCGCTGCTGGAGCGGGCGCTGGCGCACCTGCACGCGGCGTTGCCGGACGCACGGGGCGCCGCGGAGCTGGAGGCACTGGCGGTGCTGCTCACCGACCGGGACCACTGAGCAGGCAGCGATGGCCGGGGCGGGACGGACAACTCGGCGGCGACGGCCAGTGGCCCGCGCGCGGCCGGGCGGGCGGTGGCCCGGCAACCGCGCCCACCTCCGGAGAGCACCGGTGCCGGGTCACCGCAAACGTCACCCCAGCACCCCTGGAACGCACCCCACCTGGAACGGAGAAACGCATGTCCTTCACCGCAGCGCAGAGCATCCTCGCCGCGCACCGGCCCGGGCGGCCGGGGCCCGGGGAGGTTCTCGTGGCCGATGAGTTGCTCTGGGCGGACCGCCCGTCGATCCGGTGTCCCGGCGCGGGGCTGCTCGAGGGCGAGCTGCGGCGCCGCGGGATCGCCACCGCCCGCGGGCCCCTCTACGTCGACA
Source organism: Amycolatopsis thermalba (assembly GCF_023376025.1). Taxonomy (NCBI): domain Bacteria; kingdom Bacillati; phylum Actinomycetota; class Actinomycetes; order Pseudonocardiales; family Pseudonocardiaceae; genus Amycolatopsis; species Amycolatopsis thermalba. Next base: position 3,255,569 of record NZ_CP091196.1, on the reverse strand, counting down.
CCGATCACGCCGCCGCGGTCGCCCTGCGGGCCGTCCTGCCCGCCGCCCGGGGGCCGGCCGGTCTCGGGGTCGCGGCCACCGGGCAGGCGTCCTCCCCCACCACGGCCGCCGTGAGTGCCGCGATGGCCGCCGTGCTCGCCGTCGCGGGGCGGCCGCGTTCGGTGCTGCTCGCCGCGCCGCGGTCGTTCTGCGCCGGCGTCGAACGGGCCATCGAGATCGTCGAACGCCTGCTCGCCCAGCGCGGCGGCCCGATCTACGTCCGCAAGGAGATCGTCCACAACCGGCACGTCGTCGACGGCCTCCGCGCGCGGGGCGCGGTCTTCGTCGACGAACTGGACGCCGTGCCGCGGGGAGCGACCGTCGTGTTCTCCGCGCACGGCGTCTCCCCCGCCGTGCGCGCCGAGGCGGACCGGCGGCGGCTCAAGGTCGTCGACGCCACCTGTCCCCTGGTCACCAAGGTGCACGCCGAGGCGCGGCGCTTCGCCGGGCAGGGCGACACCGTCCTGCTCATCGGCCACGCCGGGCACGAGGAGGTCGAGGGCACCCTCGGCGAGGCGCCCGGGCGGACCATCCTGGTGCAGTCGGTCGAGGAGGCCCGCCGGGTGCGCGTGCCCGACCCGGGCCGCGTCACCTACCTGACCCAGACCACCCTCAGCGTGGACGAGACCGCCGAGGTCGTCACCGAACTGCGCAACCGCTTCCCCGCGCTGCGCGGCCCGGCCTCCGACGACATCTGCTACGCCACCACCAACCGGCAGGACGCGCTGCGCTCCGTCGCCCGGGACACCGACGTGGTGCTGGTGGTCGGGTCCCGGAACTCGTCGAACTCGCTGCGCCTGGCCGAACTGGCCGAACGGGCCGGCACCCCCGCGCACCTGATCGACGACGCCCGCGACATCCGTCCGGAGTGGCTGTCCGGAGTGGACCGGATCGGGCTCACCGCGGGCGCGTCGGCGCCGCCGCGGCTGGTCGACTCGGTGGTCGCCACGCTCGGCGGTCTCGGCCCGCTCACCGTGGGCGAACGGGAGACCACCCGCGAGACGATCCACTTCACCCTCCCCGCGGCCGTGCGGAGGAAGTCGTGACCGCGGTGGCGCTGGGCCTGCCGGGGATGCCCGCGCGGCGCCGGAAATCCCGGCAGGTGCTGGTCGGTGACGTGCCGGTGGGCGGCGGGGCGCCGGTGTCGGTGCAGTCGATGACCACCACCGTCACCGCCGACGTCGACGCCACCCTGCGCCAGATCGCCGAGCTGACCGCGGCCGGCTGCCAGATCGTCCGGGTCGCGGTGCCCAGCTCCGACGACGCCGCGGCGCTGCCCCGGATCGCGGCGAAATCGGCCATCCCGGTCGTGGCGGACATCCACTTCCAGCCGAAGTACGTCTTCGCCGCGATCGACGCCGGGTGCGCGGCGGTGCGCGTCAACCCGGGCAACATCCGGAAGTTCGACGACAAGGTCGGCGAGATCGCCCGGGCGGCGCAGGACCACGGCACCCCGATCCGCATCGGCGTCAACGCCGGCTCCCTGGACCCGCGGCTGCTGGACAAGCACGGCAAGGCGACGCCGGAGGCGCTGGTCGAGTCCGCGCTGTGGGAGTGCTCGCTGTTCGAGGAACACGGGTTCACCGATCTGAAGATCTCGGTCAAGCACCACGACCCGCTGGTGATGATCGAGGCCTACCGGCAGCTCGCGCGGCGCTGCGACTACCCGCTGCACCTGGGCGTCACCGAGGCCGGGCCGGCGCTGCAGGGCACGGTCAAGTCCGCGGTCGCGTTCGGGGTGCTGCTGCACGAGGGCATCGGCGACACGATCCGCGTGTCGCTGTCCGCGCCGCCGGTGGAGGAGGTCAAGGTCGGCACGCAGATCCTGGAGTCGCTGGGGCTGCGGCCGCGGCGGCTGGAGATCGTGTCGTGCCCGTCGTGCGGCCGGGCGCAGGTGGACGTCTACCGGCTCGCCGAGCGGGTCACCGCCGCGTTCGAGGGGTTCCCGGTGCCGCTGCGCGTCGCGGTGATGGGGTGCGTGGTGAACGGGCCGGGCGAGGCGCGGGAAGCCGACATCGGCGTGTCCTCCGGCAACGGGAAGGGGCAGATCTTCGTCAAGGGCGAGGTGGTGACCACGGTGCCGGAGAGCCGGATCGTGGAGACGCTGCTGGACGTGGCGCTCGAACGGTTCCCGGGGTGAGCGCTAGCCTGCGGGCATGGATCTCACCGGGGTGACCGAGGTGTCGGACGAGGACGAGCTGCGTGAGCTGATCGGGCACCCGCTGCCGCAGGCGGTGCACAAGCAGCGGGACGCGCTGCACGAACTGGACCGGCAGTGGCTGGCGCTGTCGCCGTTCTGCCTGATCGCCACGGCCGGCGCGGACGGCCGCTGCGACGTCTCCCCCAAGGGCGACCCCGCCGGGTTCACGCTGGTGCTCGACGACCGGACGATCGCCGTGCCGGAGCGGCCGGGCAACCGGCGGGCCGACGGGTTCCGCAACATCCTCGCCAACCCGCACGTCGGGCTGCTCTACTTCATCCCGGGCCGCGGGGACACGCTGCGGATCAACGGCCGCGCCCGGCTGGTGCGGGATGCGCCGTTCTTCGACGACATGGTCGTGCGGGGCCACCGGCCGCGGCTGGCGATCCTGGTGGAGATCGAAGAGGTGTTCCACCACTGCTCGAAGGCGTTCCTGCGGTCGAAGCTGTGGCAGGCGGAGACGTGGGCGCCCGGGGAGATGGCGCCGCGCGCGGTGATCGCCAAGACGCTGGAGCGGAAGGACGCGTCGCTGGCGGAGCTGGAGCGCTATTACGGCCAGGAGTACGAGAAGAAGCTCTACGCCTGAGCGGGTGGCTCCGGCGCCGGGTTCGCCCGGATCGCTACTGCGGGCGGAGTGCCCGGCACCCGCGGTGCAGAGGTCGCCGTCGTGCGGCCCCGGGCGCGTGACGGCCCGTGGTGCCCCCTCTCGGTCGGCACCACGGGCCGCTCGCTTCCCTTACTGACCCTCGGGGCGGCCGCCGGCCAGGGGACGTCCGGGTCGTCGTCCGCCGGGGGCTCCGGGTCGCGCCACTCCTCGGCGCGGCTGGAGCGGTTGCCCTGCAACGTGCCGCGCAGTTCGGCCTTCAGCGCGTCGTCCTCGCGGGGGCTGTGCTTCTCACTGCCGCGTTCCATCAGCCGGCCCCTTTCAGCGGGTCGTGCCCGATCGTCATCAGGCGGTGGCGCCAGTTCTCCTGGCCGGCCGTCGGCTCGAGGTCGTCCCGCCGTTCGGCGTGCACCTTCTCCACCACCTTGCGCATGACGCGCTCGTCGTCCTCGGTGAGGTCCGTCCGGCGCTTGCCGAGGATCTCCAGGACGTGCTGCCCGGTCTTCGTGCCCGCCTGGTCCGGCAGCTCCTCGCTCTCCGTCCCGGCCGAGCGGACCCGCAGCCAGTCCCCCAGCTCACGCGAGGTCATGTTCACCACGCGGTGGAACTCGTCCCACAGTGCTTCGTCCACATGCGACCGCGTCGCCATTCGTGTCACCTCCGGGCGGTCAGCCTTCGCACGATCACGAACACCAGCACCAGGATCCCGAACCCGGCACCGGCGCCGAGCGCGATCCGCTGGGTCGTGTGCGCGGTCTCCTTGACCTTCCCGGCCAGGGCCTCGGCGGTCTCGCCCAGCTCCTGGCGGGTCAGCTCCAGATCCAGCCGCGCCTGCTCGGCGTCGTGCGGGAAGGTGTCCTTCTTCGTCGTCATCGGCGCAGCCCCTCCCGCACGGCCGCCACGTCCTTGGGCACCCCGGACACCGCCTCCTGCGGCACCGGCGGCACCGCCGCCGACAGCTGCTTCTTGCCGATCAGCCCGGCCAGGCCGCCGATCACCAGCAGCGCACCGCCGATGATCAGCGCCGCGGCCCACGCCGGCACCACCAGGGCCAGCCCCAGCACCGCGGCGGCGATCAGCGTCGCCGCCCCGAACACCGCGAGGACCCCGGCCGCGCCGGCCAGGCCCGCGCCCGTGCCGGCGCGCTTGCCCTTCTGCCGCAGCTCCTCGGCCGCCAGCCGCATCTCGTCCCGGACCAGCCGCTGGACCTGCTGCGACATGTCCTGGACGAGCTGCCCGATCGACCGGTCGTCGACCGCGGTGGACCCGCGGCCCGTGCTCTCAGTCATGCCTCGCCTCCCTTGGGGTAGCTCGTAGTCCGGCTACCCCCGGGCGGAGAGCGCTAATCGTGCGCGGTGGGCGAGCCGCCCTCGGTGATCTCCTCGGTGGCCTTCTCCGACGGCGTCTTCGTCGCCTCCGAATGCGGGATGGTCCGGCCGGTGAGCGTGATGTGCCCTTCGTCGTGCAGCCGCTCCACCAGGTGCGGGTAGTGCAGCTCGAACGCCGGCCGCTCGGACCGGATCCGCGGCAGCTCCAGGAAGTTGTGCCGCGGCGGCGGGCACGTGGTGGCCCACTCCAGCGAGTTGCCGTAGCCCCACGGATCGTCCACTTCGACCGGATCGCCGAACCGGTAGCTGCGCACCACGTTGTAGATGAACGGCAGCATCGACGCGCCCAGGATGAACGCCCCGATCGTGGAGATCGTGTTCAGGACGGTGAACCCGTCGCTTTCCAGGTAGTCGGCGTAGCGGCGCGGCATGCCCTCGTCACCGAGCCAGTGCTGCACCAGGAACGTCGTGTGGAACCCGACGAACGTGGTCCAGAAGTGCAGCTTGCCGAGCCGCTCGTCGAGCATCCGCCCGGTCATCTTCGGGTACCAGAAGTACACCCCGGCGAAGGTCGCGAACACGATCGTGCCGAACAGCACGTAGTGGAAGTGCGCCACCACGAAGTAGCTGTCGGTGATGTGGAAGTCCAGCGGCGGCGAGGCCAGGATGATGCCGGTCAGCCCGCCGAGCAGGAACGTCACCAGGAACCCCACCGACCACAGCATGGGGGTCTCGAAGGTGAGCCGCCCCTTCCACATGGTGCCGATCCAGTTGAAGAACTTGATCCCGGTCGGCACCGCGATGAGGAACGTCATGAACGAGAAGAACGGCAGCAGCACCGCGCCGGTGGCGAACATGTGGTGCGCCCACACCGCGAACGACAGCGCGGTGATGCCCATCGTCGCGAACACCATCAGCCGGTAGCCGAACAGCGGTTTCCGGCTGAACACCGGGATGATCTCGGTGATGATCCCGAAGTAGGGCAGCGCGATGATGTAGACCTCGGGATGGCCGAAGAACCAGAACAGGTGCTGCCACAGGATCGGCCCGCCGGTGGCCGGGTCGAACACGTGCGCCCCGATCAGCCGGTCGGCCAGCAGCCCGAACAGCGCCGCGGTCAGGATCGGGAACACCGCCAGCACGAGCACGCTGGTGAACAGGATGTTCCAGGTGAAGATCGGCATCCGCCACATCGTCATGCCCGGGCACCGCAGGCACACGATCGTGGTGAGCATGTTGACCCCGCCGAGGATCGTGCCCAGACCGGACACGATGAGGCCGGTGATCCACAGGTTCCCGCCGATGCCCGGCGAGTGGGCCGCGTCCGACAGCGGCGTGTAGGCGGTCCAGCCGAAGTCCGCGGCGCCGCCCGGGGTGAGGAACGAGGACAACACGATCGTGCCGCCGAACAGGAACAGCCAGTAGGAGAAGGCGTTCAGCCGCGGGAACGCCACGTCCGGCGAGCCGATCTGCAGCGGCAGGATCAGGTTGGCGAAGGCGAACACGTTCGGCGTCGCGTAGAGCAGCAGCATGATCGTGCCGTGCATGGTGAACAGCTGGTTGTACTGCTCTTGCGAGAGGAACTGCATCCCCGGCTGCGCCAGCTCGCCGCGCATGAGCAGCGCGAGCGCGCCGCCGATGACGAAGAAGGCCAGCGACGTGTACAGGTACATCAGCCCGATCAGCTTGTGATCGGTCGTCTTCGCCATCTTCACGAGCAGGCTGCCCTTGCGGTGCCTGGCCGGCAGCTCGTACCGGTTGCCCAGGACGATGGGGCGTGCCTTCAGCTCCGTCATGCGCCCTCCCCGGGTGCCGAGTGGACGAACCCAGGGTGCTCCCGATCACACCGGTGAATCAAGCCCCGAGCCCATAAGTGGCATACGCGCTGCGGATGACCGGCTGGGCGACGTTGCGCACCCGCACCCCGCCCGGCGTCACCCCCTGTTCGCAGCCGAAGTGCGCATGGCCGTGGATCGCCAGGTCGGCGCCGCATTCGTCGATCACCTCACCGAGCTGGTAGGACCCGAGGAACGGGTAGATCTCCGGCGGCTCCCCGCGCAGGGTCTCCGGAATGGGTGAATAGTGGGTCAGCGCGATGCGGTGGTCGACGTCGTCGAGCTCCATCATCGCGGCGCGCAGCGCCTCCGACCGTTCGATGCTGTGCTCGACGAACGCCTTCATCTCCCGCTCGCCGAACGCGCTGGCGCACTTGCCGGCGAACCCGCCGCCGAAGCCCTTCACGCCGGCCACGCCGAGGGTCTGCCCGCCGACCTCCAGCCGCGCCGAGGCGCCCTCCAGCACCCGGATGCCTCGGTCTTCCAGCAGCTTGGTGATGTCGTCCTGCCGGTCGCTGTGGTAGTCGTGGTTGCCCAGCACGGCCACCACCGGCCGGTCCAGGCCGCTGAACTCGTCGGCGACGACCTCGGCCTCCTCCAGCGCGCCGTGCCGGGTCAGGTCGCCGGCCAGCAGCAGCACGTCGGCCAGGTCGGCCAGGTGCTCCAAGGCGGGGCGCAGCAGGCCCCGCGCGTCCTCGCCGAGGTGCACGTCCCCGACCGCCGCCACGCGGATCACCGCAGGTCCTCCCTCCGGGCCGGTTCGCGGGTGTCGGCCACCCGCACGTCGTTGTGCACCCGCACCCCGGGCGCGACCTCGTGCAGCACGGTCTCCAGCTCGGTGCGCCGCTCCTCGCAGGTCACCTCCCCGGACAGGTGCACGTCGTCGTCGCCGCGGACGTTGACCCGGACGCCCATCTCGGCCGTCCGGGGGTCCTCGGCCAGCGCGCGGCGCAGATGGGCCGCGCGGTACTGGGGTGTCTCGTGCTGGGGTGTCTCGTGCTGGGGTGTCTCGTGCTCGTGTGTCTCGTGCTCGGGGTCATCACGGGGTTCCTTCGACCTCGACGACGTCCAGCGAGTCCAGCAGCGTCAGGAACGCCTGCGCGTACGGGGACTCGCCGGTCTCCTTCGCCACGCGCTCCCAGTCCACCTGCTCCCGCAGGTCGCGGGCGATGTGCAGGAGCGGGGCGAAATCGCAGCGGTGCGCGTCGAGGACGAGCAGCTTGTCGATCATGATGTCGGTGCCGCCCAGGACCGGCGCCATGGTCGGGCCGACGCGCATCACGTCGGAGCGGCTCAGCGTCTCGTCGGTGACCGCGCGGTAGTTGGGCCGGAAGATCAGGTCGACCAGCACGTCGCCGTCCCAGACCTTGCTCAGCCAGTCCTCCGGCGGGTCCTCCGGCCGCATGCCCTCGGCGACCAGGGCGGCCCTGGCCGCGGGCACGTCCTCCTCCTTGAGGAACACGTCCACGTCGTGGTCGGACGGCGGACCGCCCCTGGCGTAGACCGCGCAGCCGCCGGCCACCGTGAACGGGATGTCCCGAGCCGTGAGCGTGGTGACCACCTTGGTCAGCGTGCGCAGCAACGACTGCTCGTCCATGCCCCGCCGGGTACCCGGGCCCCACCGGGGCAAACGGCGGGCGTTTCGCGCCCGGGCCGCCGGGTATCTCCCGTTCCGTTCGCCGACGTTGGGAGCGATCGGGGCGATGCGCCGCAGTACCGAGCTCAGGCTGCCGCGGACACTGGACGCGGCGCGGCGGGCACGCCGGTTCACCACCGAGATGTGCGCGAAGTGGCGGGTGCCCGGGCTGGCGCCGGACGCGGCCGTGATCGTCACGGAGCTGGTGGAGAACACGCTGCGGCACACGGGCGCGGCGCCCCGGCTCTGCCTGGAGCTGCACCGGGACGGGCTGACGGTCGAGGTCACCGATGAGGACCCGCGCCAGCCGGTCATCCGGGAAAGCGGTCGCCCGCCGGGGCTGGGGCTGCTGCTGGTGGCGCAGACGTCGGAGCAGTGGGGCTGCCGCCGGGAGCCCTCCGGCGGCAAGACGGTGTGGGCGACCGTGCGGTGAGCGGCGGCCGGCGGTGCGGGACCACCGCTGTCCCGCACCGCCGGTGCACCCACCACGACCGGCCCGGGCGGCCACCGCGAACGGAAGCCGTGCCGCGCCGACCGGGACCGGATACCCGGCACGATCGTCGCTAACCGGATGACCCGGGTTGCCAACGGCAGTAGCCGGTCCGTACCGTCGGTGACGAGCGGTTGAGTGACCAGCCGTGCCGGGAACGGACACACCCGGCCTCGAGCTTTCGAATGGTGCGACTTTTCGGATCTTGGACGCGTGTGTGACCGTCCCCGCTGTGCTCACCACAACCCGGGGAGACCACCCGTGTCCGAAGCTCACGAACTCCGCATCGATGTCACCGACCGCGCCGACGGCATCCGGCTGGCCCGTCTCACCGGTGAACTCGACCTCGTCGCCGCACCCGCGCTGCGCGACTTGCTGACCCGCTGCCTCGACGACGGCCGGACCTTCATCCTGGACCTCGAGGCGATCACCTTCCTCGGCTCGGCGGGCCTGCAGGCCCTGGTCGACACCGACGACGCCGCCGCCGAGCGCAACGTGCGGTGGGCGCTGGCGGGCAGCCACCGGGTGGTCATCCGCCCGCTGGAGGTCACCGGCCTGCACGAGCAGCTGCCCCTGTACCCGAGCGTCACCGTGGCGGCCCGCCACCTCGCGGAAGCCGCTCAGGTGGCCGGCTGACTCAGGCCGGGTGCCCGAGGCGCACGCAGCGCAACCCGCTGCCGCGCAGTGCCGCGGGGTCCAGCACGCCGCGTGTGTCGACCACGACGTCGCCCTCGGCGACGGCGGCCAGTTGGCTCCAGTCGAGGCGGGTGAACTCGGGCCACTCCGTCAGCACCACCAGCACCCGGGCGCCCTTGGCGGCCAGCACCGGGTCGTCCACCCGCTGGACGGGCCCGGCCTGGTCACCGCCGCCGACGCCGGGGTCGTAGCCGGTCAGCACCGCGCCCGCATCCGCCAGGCGGCCGGCGACGGCCAGTGCCGGTGAGTCCCGCAGGTCGGAGGTGCCCGCCTTGAACGCCAGCCCGAACACCCCGATCCGCACTCCCGCCAGGCGCCCGCCCGCGGCCTCCCGCACCCGCGCGACCACGTGGTCGTACTGCCGGTCGTTCGCCTCGATCGCCGAGCGCAGCACCGTCAGGTCCACCCCCGCCGCGGCGGCCGAGGCCACCAGCGCGCGGGTGTCCTTCGGCAGGCACGATCCGCCCCAGCCGGGGCCGGGGTGCAGGAAGTGCGGCCCGATCCGCTCGTCCAGGCTCATCGTCCGGGTGACGGCGTCGATGTCGGCGCCGGTGCGCTCGCACAGCCGCGCCAGCAGGTTCACGTAGGACAGCTTCAGCGCCAGGAACGCGTTGCTCGCGTACTTGCCCAGCTCGGCGCTCGCGTGGCCGGTGCGCACCACCGGCGCGTCCAGCCCCGCGTACAGCGTGGCGACCCGCTCCACCACCGGCGGGTCACCACCGAGCACGATCCGGTCCGGGTGCCGGAAGTCGTGCACCGCGTGGCCCTCGCGCAGGAACTCCGGGTTGCTCACCACGGCGATCCCGGCGGTCCCGGCGATGCGGGCGCAGGTGCCCACCGGCACGGTCGACTTGACCACCAGCACGGTGTGCGGCGCCGGGCGCAACGCCGCGAGCACGGCTTCGACGGCGCTGAGATCGGCGCTGCCGTCCGGACCGGTCGGCGTGGGCACGCAGGCGAACACGAACTCCCGCCCGTCCAGTGCGCTCACGTCCGCGGTGAACCGCAGCCGCCCGGCGGCCAGCCCGTCGCGCACCAGCGGGGCCAGCTCCGGCTCGCCCAGCTCGACCTCGCCCCGGGACAGCCGCGCCACCTTGGACTCGTCGACCTCGGTGCACACCACGTCGTGGCCCAGCGCGGCGAGGCAGGCGGCGGTGGTCAGGCCGACGTAGCCGGCCCCGGCGACCCCGACCGCCGCCACGTCAGGCCCCCACCACCGGCCGCAGCGCCGACCGGCCCGCGGCGACGACCTCGTCGACGGTGATCCGCAGCAGCCCGGGAGCCGGGGCGTCCGCGAACGGATCGCCGGCCTCCCCCGCCCACAGCACGACGTGCCGGTCTCCGGTGCCCGGCGGCGGCCCCCACCGCCACGGCGGGGTCGGGCCGAACAGCAGCACCGACGGGGTGCGGTAGGCGGTGGCGAGGTGGGCGACGCCGGTGTCGCCGCTGATCACCAGCCGTGCCCCGGACACGAGCGCGGCCAGCTCGGTCAGGCTCGTGCGGCCGGCCAGCACGGCGTCCTCGCCCAGCCCGGCCGCGGCCGCGACCCGTCCCGCGAGGTCCCGTTCCGCGGCGCTACCGGTCACCACGACCCGGGACCCGGCGCGGGCGAACTCGCGGGCCACCTCGGCGAAGCGTCCGGGCGGCCAGCGCCGGGACCCGAACGCCGCCCCGGGGTGCACGACGATCGCGTCTCCCGCCGGGCTGGGCACGTCCGGCCGGGCCAGCGCGAGGTCGTGCCGGTCGGCCGCGATGCCGTGGCAGGCGAGCATCCGGCACCAGCGCAGCACCTCGTGCTGGTCCTCGCGCCACTCCGGGCCGTCCAGGTCCGGGAAGTCCGGGTGCCGGTGCGACAGCAGCCGCCCCGGCCGCGTGCCCAGCAGGTCCGTCACGCTCTCCGGGCCGCTGCCGTGCAGGTTGACCGCCACGGCGGGCGGCGCGCCGGTCCACCGCAGCGCGCCCAGGCCGGGAGTGGGCAGCACGCGGTCGACCGCGCCGGTGAGCGCGGCCAGCTCGTCCAGTGCCGCGGGCGCGGCCAGGGTGATCCGCGCGTCCGGGAACGCGGCCCGCAGGCCACGCAGCGCCGGGACGGTGACCAGGAGGTCACCGACCCCGAGCGCCCGCAGCACCAGGACGTCGCCGGTCACGGCCAGGAGCCCTCCTCCGAGTGCGCCACGACCAGTTCCCGCACCTCGCACCCGGCCGGCTGGGACAGCGCGAACAGCACCGTCCGCGCGACGTTCTCCGGGTTGTTCAGCTTCGCGTCGGCGGGCGGCTTGTACTGCTCGTCGCGCGCGTCGAAGAAGGCGGTGTGCATGCCGCCCGGCACCAGCATGGTGACGCCGATCCGGCCCGCGGTCTCCGCGGCCAGTGCCCGGGTGAACCCGACGACACCCCACTTCGAGGCGCAGTAGGCGGTGGCGTCGCTGACCGCCTTGATGCCCAGCGTGGACGCGACGGTGACGACCTTGCCGTGCGAGCGCTCCAGGTACGGCAGCGCGGCCCGGACCACGGCGGCGGTGCCGAAGAGGTTGACCTGAACCACGCGCTCCCAGTCCGATGTGGACAAGTCGGTCAGCTTGCCGGGGAAGTCGATGCCCGCGGCGGTGAACACCGCGTCCAGCCCGCCGGCCTGCTCGGCCAGCTCGGCGACGGCGCGTTCGGTCTCGGCGGTGTCGGTGAGGTCGACGGGCACGTAGGGCACGCCGGCGGCCGGGGGTTTGCGGTCGAGCACCAGCGGGGTCCCGCCGGCGTCGGCGACCGCCTTGACGGTCGCCGCGCCCAGCCCGGACGCGCCCCCGGTGATCAGTACCTTGCCTGGCGATGCAGCCATCTCTGCCTTTCTATCCGTTGGACACGGTCTCGATGAGCCGCGTGGTGGAGTAGCCCTCGACGGTCGGCACGAGCACGACCTTGCCGCCGCCCTCGCGGATCACCTCCGCCTCGGGCAGGTCGGCGCCCGCGTAGTCGCCGCCCTTGACCCACACGTCCGGCCGCAGCGTGCGCAGCACCTCGACCGGGGAGGACTCCTCGAACACCACCACGGCGTCGACGGACTCCAGCGCGCTGAGCACGCGCACCCGGTCGGCGGCGGTCACGACCGGGCGGCCCGGTCCCTTCAGCCGGCGCACCGACTCGTCGGAGTTCACGCACACGATGAGCACGTCGCCCAGCTCGCGGGCGCGCCGCAGCAGGGTCACGTGCCCGGGGTGCAGGATGTCGAAGCAGCCGCCGGTCGCGACGACCCGCCCGCCGCGGCGCCGCACCCGCTCGGCCAGCTCGAAGCCGGACAGGCCCTCGGGCGGGCGGATCGGCTCGGCGGGCTCGGACAGGGCGGTGGCCGCGCCGGCGGCGACGAACCGGGCCGCCGACTCGACCGCCGCGGCGACCGCGTCGGGCAGCGCGGCACCGTCGTGCAGGGCCGCGGCGACGGCGCTGGCGAACCGGTCGCCCGCGCCGCAGGTGTCCGGCCGGACGCTGGCGGGGACGCGTGCCGCGTGGGGCACCGGGACCGCGCGCGTGCCGGTGCCGTCGGCGAGGACGGCGCCCCGCGAGCCGACGGTCACCGCGACCGCCTCGGCCGCCCACTCCACGCGCAGCCGCGCGGCCAGCTCCTCCGGGGTGCCGGGCTCGCCGGTGAACTTGGCGGCCTCGCTGTCGTTGGGCGTGACCAGGGCGGCGCCGGGCACCGGCGGGCCGCCGCGCGGGTGCGGGTCCCACACCACCGGCGCGTCCGTCTCGGCCAGCAGCTGCCGGATCTGCGGGTGGCTCGCGACGCCGCGCCCGTAGTCGGCGACGAGGATCGCGGACGCGCCGCGCAGCACGGACACCGTGCGCGCGTCCAGCGGCTCGTGCGCGGCCCGGCCGTCGCCGTGGTCCAGCCGCACGACCGACTGCCCGGCCGCGCGGATGCGGGTCTTGCGGACGGTCTCACCCTCCAGCGGCAGCGCGCACAGCTCGACCTCGCCGGCCAGCAGCCGGGCCAGCCGCGCCCCGCCCTCGTCCCCGCCGAGCGCGGTGACCAGCACGACGTCGGCCGCGGACCGGGCGGCCAGGCGCGCGGCCAGGCCCGCGCCGCCGGGCCGGTGCCATTCACGTCCGACGTCGACCACCGGGACGGGCGCCTCGGGGCACAGCCGGTCCGCGTTGCCGTCGACGTCGATGTCGAGCAGCGTGTCGCCGACCACCACCAGGGGGCCGCTCACGAGGGCACTCCCAGCGCCTCGTCCAGCGCCGCGCACAGGCCGTGGATCACCGCGAGGTGCGCCTCCTGCACCGTGCCGGTGCTCGGGGCGTCGATCATCACCGCGTCGTCGCTGACCGACGCCAGCGCGTTCGGGCCCGGCCCGGTCAGCGCCCACGTGGTCAGGCCCAGCTCGTGCGCGGTCTTCGCCGCCGCGCACACGTTCTGGCTGCGGCCGCTGGTGGACAGCGCCACCAGCACGTCACCGGGGCGGCCGTGCGCGCGGACCTGGCGGGCGAACACCTCGTGGTCGCCGTAGTCGTTGACGATCGCGGTGGCCGCCGAGGTGTCGGCGTGCAGGGCGATCGCGGACAGCGGCTGCCGGTCGCTGACGAACCGGCCGACCAGCTCGCCGGTCAGGTGCTGGGCCTCGGCGGCGCTGCCGCCGTTGCCGCAGGCGAGCAGCCGTCCACCGGCCCCGAGCACCTCGGCGAGGTGACGACCCCACGCCTCGATCCTCGGTGCCAGCGCGGTCAGATCCCGCATGGTCGCGGCCAACGCCGCGAACCGCTCTTCGATCACGCTGCACCTCCTAGTTTCTCCACGGCCCGCAGGACCTCCTCGGGCGGAACCCGGTCCAGGCACGGGTGCCCGGGCACCGGACAGCTCCGGGCCCGGGTGTCACGGCAGGGCGCGTCCTGATCGCCGAGCAGGACGAGCGGCACCCCGTAGGGCGCCCACCGCGCGGCCGGCACCACGGGCGCGAACAGCGACACGACGGGGGTGCCGACGGCCGCGGCGAGGTGCGCCGGCCCGGTGTTGGGGGCGACGGTCACGCGCGCCCCGGCGAGCACGGCGGCGAGGCCGTGCAGATCGGTCTTGCCCGCCAGGTCCAGGCCGTGGTCACCGGCGACCCGGGCGGTCAGGTCGCGTTCGGCCGGGCCGCCGGTGACGACGACCCGGTATCCGGATTCGGCGAGCAGCCGGACGACCTCCGCGTTGTGCTCGGCGGGGTACTGGCGGGCGGGCACCGACGCGGCCGGGTGCACCACGACGTAGCCGGGTTCGCCGACCAGGCCGGAGACGTCCGGCAGCGGCTCGCGCACGGCCAGGCGCCCGTCGTCGCCGGGCGGCAGCTCGAACCCGGCGGCGCGCGCCAGCGACAGGGCGCGTTCGGCCTCCGGCGGGTCGCCCTCGACGCGGTGCCGCAGGTCCAGCAGCGAGCCCGGGTAGTCCTCGCAGATCGCGCCGATCCACGGCACCCCGCACTCCCGCAGGATCAGGGCGAGCGGCAGCGGCGACTGGTGGAACGACGTCACGATCAGGGCCGCGTCCGGTTGCGCCGCGCGGATGTGCGCGCGCAGCTCGGCCAGGTGGGCGGGGGTCACCGCGGGCGGCTGCGGGTCGATCCACGGCGCGCACCACTCGACGACCTCGTCGACGCCGGGCAGCAGCTCGGCGGCCGCCCGCCCGTGCGGCCCGGCCAGGAACGTGACCGACTCCGCCCGCGCGGCGACGGCGCGCACCAGCGGCCCGGACAGCAGGACGTCACCCGCGTTGTCCAGCCGCGCCACCAGAACCCGTGACCTCACCACGCCCGGTCCCCCATCGCCAGCCCGACCGCCTCGGCCAGGTCACCCGCCACCAGCGCGTCCCGCCGCGCGGCTTCGATCTCCGCGGCCCGCGTGCGGGGAGTCGGCACGAGGACACCGCGCGCGCCCGCGGCGCGCGCGGCCTCGATGTCGGCGCCGATGTCCCCGATCAGCACGCAGTCCTCGGGACGCACCCCGAGCGCCAGCGCGGCACGGGTCACCAGGCCCGGCTTCGGCTTGCGGCAGCAGCAGCCGTCGCCGTCGGCGTGCACGCACACCTGCCAGGTGCCGAACGGCCCGAGCAGCTCCTCGACCCGCGCGTTGACCGCGGCCAGCTCCGCCGGCGTGATCAGCCCGCGGGCCACGCCGGACTGGTTGCTGACCACCCCGACCGGGACACCGGCGGCGCGCAGGCGGCGCAGCACGTCCTCGGCTCCGGGCACGGGGCGGACCAGCTCCGGGTCGTTGTTGTAGGGCTCGTCGTGGATGAGGGTGTCGTCGCGGTCGAACAGGATCGCCCTGGCCGCCGGGCGCGGGCGGCGGACGCGCACCTCCCCGGCGAGCCGGTGGCCCAGCGCGGCGGGCGGGATCAGCACGCTCGTGACCGCCATCTTCGCCAGTTCCTCCGGAGTTTTCGGCCCGGGCAGGATGCGGCGGAGCGCGAACTCGGCGGTGAGGCCGAGCCAGGCGATACCGGCGAAGGCGGCGGGGGTGGGCCGGCGGGCGGCGGCGAACGCGAGCGCGGCCGCGCCGCTGAGGGTGGTGAGCGCGTGACGGCCCAGACGGCCCGGCCCGGCCGCGCACAACTCCCTCCACTGTGGACCGAACTTGCGGCGCATCAGGGCGTTGTCGGCGTTGCCGCGCTGGGCGCGCAGGCTGGCGAAGAACCCGCCGCGGCGCGCCGGGTGCAACGTCCGGCGCGTGCCGCGCTCCAGCCGCCACCCGGCCTGCCGCACGCGCAGCGCGAGGTCGGCGTCCTCGCGGAAGGCCCGCGGGAACCGCTCGTCGAACCCGCCGACGGCGGCGAGGACCGCGCGCCGGTAGGCCATGTCCGCGGTGATCCACTCCGCGGTGGCGAGCCCGGCCGTGTCGCGTTCCTCGTCGGTGGGCCGGCGGCCGCCGGTCGGGCCGGGCACGATGATCCGGCCCTGCGAGGCCGCCACGTCGGAGGCCAGCGACTCCAGGTCGGTCACCAGGCGGGACGGCCAGTCGGCGGTCGGGCGCACGTCGTCGTCGAGGAAGGCGATCCACTCGGTGTCCGCCGCGCGCCAGCCCACGTTGCGCGCCGCGGCCGGGCCCCGGCCGCCCGAGCGCAGCACGCGCACCTTCAGGGTCGTGTCGGGCAGCGGCAGCTCGCCCGGTTCGGGGCGGTCGTCGACGAGGACGACCTCGGCCGGGGCCGGCCCGATCCCGTGGTCCAGCGCGGACAGCAGGGCCCGGAGGCTGTCCCGGCCGGTCGTCGGGACAACCACGGTGTAGGCGGTCATGCCGGCCTCCGCACCACGAACGGGCCGATCGCCAGCAGGTCGACCGGGCTCGATCCGAAGCACTCCAGCGCGTCACGCGGCGAGTCGACCATCGGGCGGCCCGCGGTGTTCAGGCTCGTGTTGACCACGACGGGAATCCCGGTGCGGGCGGCGAATTCGCCGAGCATGCGCGCGACCAGCGGCTCGGTGGCCGGGTCCACCGTCTGGATCCGCGCCGTGCCGTCCACGTGCGTCACGGCCGGGATGCGGTCCCTCCACTCCGGACGGACGTCGTGCACGAACAGCATGTAGGGACTGGGCACCGGGCCGCGTTCGAACAGCTCCCGCGCGCGGTCGGCGAGCACCATCGGCGCGACGGGGCGGAACTGCTCGCGGCCCTTGACGTCGTTGAGGCGTTCCAGGTTGCGCTGGTGGCCGGGGTGCGCGAGCAGCGAGCGGTGGCCCAGCGCGCGCGGGCCGAACTCGGCGCGGCCCTGGAACCACGCCACGACCTCGTCGTCGGCGAGCGCCTGCGCCACGGTGGCCGCGAGGTCGTCCGGCCGTTCGTAGGGCAGCCGGGCGACGTCGAGCGCGTGCTGGATCTCGGCGTCGGTGAACCCGCGGCCGAGGTCGGCGCCCGGCATCGGCGCGGCGGGTTCGCCCAGTTCCGCGGCCAGGTGCAGGGCGGCGCCGAGCGCGGTGCCCGCGTCCCCGGCGGCCGGTTGCACCCAGATGTCGTCGAACGGGCCCTCGGCGAGCAGCCGGGTGTTGGCCACGCAGTTGAGGGCGATGCCGCCGGCCATCGTCAGGTTCCGTTGCCCGGTCTGCAGGTGCAGCCACCGGGCGAGGTCGAGCAGGACCTCCTCGATCCGCTGCTGCATGCTCGCGGCGAGGTCGGCGTGCGCGGGCCGGAAGTCCGCGCCGGGCTCGCGGCGGGGCGCGAACCGGGACAGATCCACCGGCGCGGCGCGGAAACCGCCGTCACCGAGCGCGGCGATCTCCGCGCGCAGCGCGTCGGCGAACCGCGGTTTCCCGTACGAGGCCAGGGCCATCACCTTGTACTCGTCGCTGGAGCGCGCGAACCCGAGGTGCTCGGTGAGGTCCTCGTAGCGCAGCCCGAGCGAGTGCGGGAGCCGCTGCGCGGCCAGCTCGACCAGCTTGCCGTCGCGGTACTCCCCGGCCAGGTAGGAGGTCGCCTCACCGCGCCCGTCCGCGACCAGCACGGCGGCGTCACCGAACGGAGCGGCCAGGCCACTGGACGCGGCGTGCGCGACGTGGTGGCGGACGAACCGCACCTTGCCCGGGTTCAGGCCGGGCAGTGCCGTCTTCAGGAAGTTCGGGGCGCGCCGCGCGAACGTGGTGCGCAGCTCCTCCCAGCCCGGGTCGACGCCGTCGAGGTCGTGGTCGACCAGATCGGGGTCGTAGGAATAGCCCACCGCGTCCAGGTCGCGGGGTTCGATCCCGGCCTGCGCCAGGCACCAGCGGGCCGCCTGCTCGGGGAGTTCCCAGGTGGAGAAGGGAACCGGGCGTTTGCCGTGTTTGCGGCGGCTGAACCGCTCTTCCTCGGCGGCGGCGACCACCCGGCCGTCCACCACGAGGGCGGCGGCCGGATCGTGGAACACCGCGTTGATCCCGAGGACCCGCAAGCTCGTTACCTCCACATCCCGTCACTACTGCTACTTAGCGCTACCCCTGCTACTCCGCGTCTAAACGAGACTGAGGTGGGCGGCGAACCACTCCAGGGTCCGGCGCAGGCCCTCGTGCAGCTCCACGCGCGGCTGCCAGCCCAGTTCCCGTTGCGCGACGGCGATGTCCGGGCACCGTCGTTGCGGATCGTCCACCGGGGCGGGGATGCTGCGCACCGGCACGGTCGTGCCGGCCAGCCGCTGGATCTCCCCCACCAGGTGGCGGATCTGGAGTTCGTGCGGGTTGCCGAGGTTGACCGGGCCCGGGAAATCGCTGTCCGCCAGTGCCAGCAGGCCGTCCACGGTGTCGTCCACATAGCACAGGGAACGGGTCTGGGTGCCCGCACCGGCGACGGTGACCGGTTCGCCGGTGAGGATCTGCTTGATGAACGTGGGGATCGCCCGCCCGTCGCCGGGGCGCATGCGCGGGCCGTAGGTGTTGAAGATGCGCGCGATGCCGGTGTTCACGCCGCGGGTGCGGCGGTAGGCGGCGGTGAGCGCTTCGGCGTAGCGTTTCGCCTCGTCGTAGACGCTGCGCGGGCCGACCGGGTTGACGTTGCCCCAGTAGCTTTCGCGCTGCGGGTGCTCGCGCGGGTCGCCGTAGACCTCGCTGGTGGAGGCGAGCACGAACCGGGCGCCGGTGACCTCGGCGAGGTCGAGGGCGTGGTTGGTGCCCGCGGCGCCGGTCTGCAGCGTTTCCACCGGCAGGCGGTCGTAGTCGCGGGGCGAGGCGGGGCTGGCCAGGTGCATCACCAGGTCGACCGGGCCGCCGACGTCCAGCCCGCGGGAGACGTCGGCCTCCACGAAGTGGAAGTCCTTCCCGGTGAGGTGCGCGATGTTGCCGGTGGTGCCGGTGCACAGGTTGTCCACGCAGGTGACGCGCATGCCGCGGGCGAGCAGGCGGTCGCACAGGTGGGAGCCGACGAAACCCGCTCCGCCCGTGACCACCGCATGCCCGCGCATGCGCTTCTCCTACCCGGCGGAGTCACTTCAAAACGCTACGGAGGTACTTCTCCTACGCCAGGGCTAACAGCGCCAGCGCGGCGGCGGCCCCGCAGACACCGAGAGTCTGCTTCCGGCTGAGGCGTTCACCCAGGAAGAGCAGTGCGAGCACCACGGGGATGGCCGGGTAGAGGGCGGCCAGGACGGTCGCGACGGCCAGCAGCTGCTGGTGGGTGGCGACCCAGTAGAGCACGATCGCGACGCTGCCCAGGGCGCCCGCGGCGGCGGCCGGCCAGGCGAGGCGGGGACGCAGCGTGAGCGGGGTCCGCGTGGTGAGCACGAGCGGCAGGATGGCGGCCACGGAGGCGGCGCGGCTGACCACGATCGGCCACAGCCCGGCGTCCAGGGGCACGGGTTTCATGGCGAGGAACTGGACGGCGAAGCCCGCTCCGGCGATGAGCGCGTAGCGGATGCCGGGGCCGGTGGGCCGCCCGCCGCCGGAGACGAGCCAGATGGCGGGCAGGGCGAGCACGATGCCGGCGATCGCCGCGGGCGAGGGCCGTTCCCCGAGGAAGGCGAGCCCGGCGACGACGGGCAGCACGACGGCCCCGACGTCGCTGACGGGCACCACGACGCTCAACGCGTCCCGGCTCATGGCGCGGTAGAGGAACGCGACGCCGATGCCGGTGCCGACGCCGGACAGCGCGCCCCACAGGAGCCCCGTGAGGCCGGGCGGGGACCAGACGACCGCGACGACGAGCGTGACGAGGGTGCCACCGAGCTGCGCGTACAGCGAAACGGTGAGGCCGGGCGCCCGGCGAGCGATCACCCCGTTGACGAAGTGCGTGACGCCGAAGCACCCAGCGGAGGCGAGCGCCAGAAGCTCACCGGTCATCGGCGGCCTCCCGCACCCGGCGAAGTGGCCACCACCGTCGCACGCGGCCGCGCCGCAGCGGCACGCGGGCGCGGGCCGTCCACGGACGCGCCCCGGCCGCCACTGATGCGCACCGGCCGCCGCGCGGCACCGGCATGCGGCCCCCGGCCGCCGCCGCTCGCACCCCGGCCACCTCGCCGCGGCGCGGCGCGCCACCGGCACCCGAAGTCACCCCTCATTCCCCCGCCTCCCGCGCCCGGCAGGCCGCGCCCACCGGGCCAGCGGAACCGAGGCCACCCGCCCCGACCCAGCACCGCTGGGTCGGGCCGCCACCCCGCCGGCACCACCTCACCCCTCATTCCCCCGCCTCCCGCGCCCGGCAGGCCGCGCCCACCGGGCAGGTCTCGCCCTCGGCGGTGCAGGCCGCGCGGTCGCACAGGCGGCACAGGCGGTCGGCCTCGGGGAGTTGCTCGTAGGCCGCCGTCAGCAGCTTTCCGGCCAGCTCCGCGAACACCTCCCGCTCCCGTTCGTCGAGCGCGGCCGCCAGCGAGCCGAGCCGTCCGCCGCGCTCGCCGAGGATCCGCGCGGCCGCCTCGGCGCCCATCGGCGTCAGGTGCACGGCGACCGCCCTGGCGAGCGTGGGCCGCCGCTCCACCAGGCCCCGCCGCTCCAGCACGTCCACCATCCGCGCCGCGGCGGGCTGGCTCAGCCCCACCCTCCGCCCCAGCTCCGTCACCGACAGCCCGGGCGCGGTGGACAGCACCACCAGCGCCGCCGAACCGCTCACGCTGGTGCCAGCGGCGGCGGTCGCGTCGGTGAGGGCGAGGTCGTTCACCGTCAGCGCGAGCGCGCCGAGGAGATTCGCCAGCCGCTCATCATGCATGACTCATGCATAGTTCATCGGGGTGGGATCCGCAAGTCGGCGGCGTGAACACGAATAACCGGCGCGTGCGGGGGAAGCCCTCCGTCTGCGTACGCGTACCGAAATGCAACTTTCCTTCGTTTCCCAAGGAGATCTCTGTGTTCCGACACACGAAACTGCTGCAGTTCGAGGCGAAGCCGGAGCGTCCGGACCCGTATTACGCCCGGAAGCTGCAGGAGCTGATCGGTGGTGCCTACGGTGAGATGACGGTGACGATGCAGTACCTGTTCCAGGGCTGGAACTGCCGCATCGAGGGCAAGTACAAGGACCTGATCATGGACACCGCGACCGAGGAGATCGGTCACGTGGAGATGCTGGCCACCATGGTCGCCCGCCTGCTGGAAGGCGCCCCCGCCACCGCCACCGCCGAAGCCGCCAAAGACCCGGTGATGGCCGCGGTGCTGGGCGGGATGGACCCGCAGCAGGCCATCGTCGCCGGCGGCGGCGCCATGCCGGCGGATTCCAACGGCACGCCGTGGAACGGCAAGTACATCGTGGCCTCCGGCAACCTGCTGGCCGACTTCCGGGCCAACGCCGCCGCCGAGGCGCAGGGCCGGTTGCAGACCGCGCGGCTGTACAACATGACCGACGACCCGGGCGTGAAGGAAATGCTGAAGTTCAACCTGGCCCGCGACACCGTGCACCAGAAGCAGTGGCTGCGCGCCATCGAAGAACTCCAAGCCGACGGCCTGGAAAGCGACATCGCCCCCAACGCCCTGCTCGACGAAGAAGACCAGACCCACAACAACACCATCTGGCACCTCTCCGACGGCCCCGACGGCAACAAAGGCTCCTGGTCCACCGGAGAGGACCGCATCGACTACCTCATGGACCCCAAACCCCTCGGCGGCCCCGGCAGCGCCCCAAACCCGACCCACAGCTCTACGCGACCTACTCGCCCACGCAGGACGCGATGGGCACGGTCAAGGGCAAGGCCCAGTCCGCGGTCAACAAGCTGACCTGACGGAAAGAGCCCCCTCGGGAACCACTCCCGAGGGGGCTTTCCGCTCGCTCGCGTCAGACCGGGCTCGCCGCGGCGTCCGCGGGCACCACCGCACCGGCCGGGACCTTGTCCCCCAGCGCCTTCTCGTAGATGCGCAGGACGTCGACCGCGATGCGGTCCCACGAGTACCGCGACCGGGCCCGGTCGCACCCGGCGATCCCGTACGCCTCGCGCTGCGCCGGGTCGCCCAGCAGCCGCCGCAGGGTCGCGGCGAGCGCCTCCGGCCGCTTCGGCGGCACCAGCTCACCGGTCACGCCGTCCACCACGGTGTCGATCAGCCCGCCGACCGCGGCCGCCACCACCGGGACCCCGCAGGCCATGGCCTCCAGCGGCACGATGCCGAACGGCTCGTACCACGGCGTGCACACGACCAGGTCCGCCGACCGCAGCAGCGACGGCATCTCATCGCGCGTCACCTGGCCCAGCAGCCGCACCCGGTCGGCGACACCGAGCCGCCGGGCCAGCTCCAGCAGGCGATTGGCCTCCGGGTCGTCGGCGAGCCGTCCCTGCTCGGGGCCACCGGCGATCACCAGCTCGGCGCCGGGCACGGCGGGCAGCGCGGCGATCGCCGTCGCGAACCCCTTGCGCGGCACCAGCCGGCCGACGCTGACGATCCGGTGCAGGGTGCCGCGCGGGGCGGCCGGCCCGTCCGGCGTGAAGCGCTCCAGGTCCACCCCGCACGGGGCGACCGACATGCGTGCGCGCGGCAGGCCCATCCGGGCCAGCTCGAAGACCTCGTCGGAGCAGGTCGCGGCGACGCGGGCGGCGTTCTTGCCGATCAGCCGCTCCAGCTGCACCCGCTCGGGCGGGCTGGTGTCGGCGGTGCCCTGGTAGCGCTTCTTCACCACACCGAGGGCGTGGAAGGTCTGGACCACCGGCACGTCGGTGCCGCGGGTGGCCAGCAGCGACGCCAGCCCGGACATCCAGAAGTGCGCGTGCACCACGTCCGGGGTGTCCCGCTGCCACGACTTCGCCAGGTAGCGCCCGAACTCGGTCATGTGCGGCAGCAGCTCGTCCTTGGGCAGGCGCTCCGCGGGGCCGGCCGGGACGTGCACGACCCGGTAGCCCGCGGGGGCCCGGACCTGCTCCGGCTGCGCGCGGTCGTCGCGCCGGGTGTAGACGGTGACGTCGTGGCCCTGGCGGCACAACGCCGCGGACAGCTCCGCCACGTGCAGGTTCTGCCCGCCCGCGTCCACCTCGCCCAGCACGGCCAGGGGGTTGGCGTGCTCCGACACCATCGAGATCTTCATGCGCTACCTCCACTCGTCACCCGGCCGAGCTGGACGTCCCAGTTGCGCAGGAAGGCGTCCAGGCCGTAGCTGGCCAGCGCGTGCTCGCGCGCTTGCTTGCCCATCCGGTGCGCCAGTTCCGGGTCCGCCATGAGCTCGGCGGCCGCCCGCACCAGTTCGTTCACGTCCGCCGAGACGAAACCCGCCTCCGGCGGCACTGCCCGGGACGCCTCCGTGCCGGCCACCGCCACCACCGGCATCCCCAGGTGCATCGCCTCGATCAGCGACAGGCCCAGCGACGTCCAGCGTGGCGTGTGCAGGTACAGCCGGCACCGCGCCAGTCCCGCGTGCAGGGCGTCCTGCCCGAGATCACCCCGCGTGCGCAGGCGCTCGCCCAAGCCGAAGTGCTCCTCGAGCTTCTCCACGCCGATGCCCCACACGTCCAGCGGCGCGACCTCGGCGAAGGCGGGCAGCAGGTCGGTGCCCACCGCCCGGCCCCGCCGCACCGGCTCGTTCATCACGAGGCCGATCGAGGCCTCCTCGCCGGTGTAGAGCTCACCCGGGTCGACCACCCCGTGCTCGATGACCGTGGCGGGCGCCCGGCCGGAGTCCCAGATCAGGTGGTTGAAGTGGGTGACGTGCACCAGCGGGATCTCGTCCTGGCCGGCCAGCGGGTGCCGCGTGCGCGGCACGTCGCCGGTCGGGGTGTTGTGCTCGACGAACACCGCCGGCACGTCCCGGCCGGGCTTCCGCCCGGTCCAGCGCTCGGCCAGCTCGATCTCCTCCGGGCGCTGGAGGACGACCACGTCGATGTCGGCGTCGCGCAGCTGGGCCGGGCTCACTTCCCGCGCCGACGGCCACGCTCGGTCACAACGCCCCCGGCCCCAGGGACCGCCCTCCGGCAACAGCGGAAGGAGGTACTCGTGCCGCCCGCGCACGAACGAACTGGTCCACGACCCGTGCACGTGCCACACCAGGATTCGCAGCGGATCGTCCTCTCCCCGTCTCATGGAGGAGTTCTTTCACCCTGGCAGAGGAACTAAACACGCTACGCAGCACTGCTACTCTCCGTAGTCGTCACACGCGTTCGGTGTTCCTCGTCCGGGTGGGCAGCAGGAAGACGACCAGTCCCAGCACCGCGACCACGCCGTGCAGGGCGTTGTCGGTCCAGGCCGGGTCGAACAGGCGGCGGACGTCACCCGGGCCGCCGGTGCCCGCCGACAGCAGGCCCCACACGGTGATGCCCAGCAGTCCGAAGAAGACCACCAGGCCGAGGATCCGCGCGGACGGTCCCTTCCAGGCCGCCACCAGCGCGAGCAGGCCGACCGCGGTGCGCGTCAGGTTCAGCAGCGTTCCCGTGTGGAACCCGAGGAGTTCGCCGGACGTGGCGAACCCGCCGATCCCCAGTGCCAGGAACACCACGCCGACCAGTAGCGCGAAACCCTGGGCCACCGGCGCCCGCCCCGTGGTGTGTGCAGCCATGGAAAGACCTCCTTCGTTCCGGCTCGTCCGCCCGGGGTTCCCCGCGGCGGGCGGCCGCAACCAGGTGTGGCGAACGGCGGGACGGGGTAGCCCGGGCCATGACCAGGCCGGGACGAAGCAGCGGGGGGAAGCGGAACGTTGGCTGAGACGCGCCTCGCGGGCACCGTCGAGGACAACGATTCCTCGGTGGACGACACCCCCACCTTCACGGATCTGGCGGCCACCCCGCCGGAGGATCCGCGCCGCGAGCGGCTCCGCACCGCGCTGGTCACCCAGTACCTGTCGGTGGCCGAGCACATCGCGCGCCGGTTCAGCGGGCGCGGCGAGGCGTACGAGGACCTGCTGCAGGTCGCGCGGGTCGGGCTGATCAACGCCGTCGACCGGTTCGAGCCGGAACGCGGCACCGACTTCCTGTCCTTCGCGGTGCCCACGATCATGGGCGAGGTGCGGCGGCACTTCCGCGACGCCAGCTGGTCGGTGCGGGTGCCGCGCCGGCTCAAGGAACTCCACCTGCAGATCGGGCAGGCCAGCGGCGAGCTGGGCCAGCGCCTGGGCCGCGCGCCGACCCCGACCGAGATCGCCCGCGAGCTGGACCTCACGCCCGACGAGGTGAGCGAGGGCCTGCAGGCCGGCAACGCCTACTACGCCGTGTCGGTCGACAAACCCGCCGGTGAGGACGACGACGCCGCGTCGCTGGCCGACACCCTCGGGGAAGAGGACTACGGCATCGAGACGGTGGAGAACCACGAGGCACTGCAGCCGCTGCTGCGCGACCTGGCCCCGCGCGAGCGCACCATCCTCATGCTGCGGTTCTTCGGCAACATGACGCAGACCCAGATCGCCAAGCGCGTGGGCATCTCCCAGATGCACGTGTCGCGGCTGCTCGCGCAGACCCTGCAGCACCTGCGCGAGAAGCTCACCGAAGAGCCCTGACCTCGCGGTTTCACCCCGCCCGGCCCCGGGTAGCCGACGGCGGTGGATCGCCCGGGCCCGTTCCGTCCGATGTGGAGCGCCGGGCGCGCACCCCCACGGCTAAGGAGTGTTCCGCGCACATGACCGGCTTCTTCGCGGGCGGGCCCGGCAGTCCGTTCGACCAGTTCCTGGCCCAGTTCTTCGGCAACGCCGTGCCCAGCAGGCGGCCGAACGCGGTCGACATCACCCGCCTCATGTCCGACCAGGCGCGGGAACTCGTCGCGCACGCCGCCGAGAAGGCCGCCGAGCAGGGCCGCACCGACGTCGACACCGAACAGCTGCTGTGGGCGGCCACCCAGGCCTCGCCGACGCGCCGGCTGCTGGAGAGCGCGGGCGCCGACCCCGACGACATCGCGCGTGAGATCGACCGGCACGGCAACGGCGCCGGTCAGCGCAGCACGCCGGCCATGCTCGCGCCGGGCGCCAAGCGCACGCTGCTGGACGCGCACGGCATCGCCCGCACCCTCGGCTCCACCTACATCGGGCCCCAGCACCTGCTGCTCGCGCTCGTGGCCAACCCGGACTCCGCGGCCGGCCGCATTCTCGCGCGGGCGGGCGTCACCCCGGAGGCCTTCCAGGGGCCGTCACCGCAGGGCGCCCGGCCCGAGCAGCGGCCGGCCCGCACCGGCACGCCGACACTGGACCAGTACGGCCGCGATCTCACCGCCGAGGCGGCCGAGGGCAACATCGACCCGGTCGTCGGGCGCGACGAGGAGATCGAGCAGACCATCGAGGTGCTGTCGCGGCGCACCAAGAACAACCCGGTGCTGATCGGCGAACCGGGCGTGGGCAAGACGGCGATCGTCGAGGGCCTGGCGCAGCGCATCTGCGACGGCGACGTGCCCGACCTGCTCGCCCGGCGCCAGGTGGTGCGGCTCGACCTGACCGCGATGGTCGCCGGGACCCGCTACCGCGGCGACTTCGAGGAGCGCATGACCAACCTCCTCGACGAGATCCGCGCGCACCGCGACCAGCTGATCGTGTTCATCGACGAGCTGCACACCGTGGTCGGCGCGGGCGCGTCGGAGGGCTCGATGGGCGCGGGCAACATGCTCAAGCCCGCGCTGGCCCGCGGCGAGCTGCACATCGTCGGCGCGACCACGCTGGAGGAGTACCGGCAGCACATCGAGAACGACCCGGCGCTGGAGCGGCGGTTCCAGCCGATCCTGGTGCCCGAGCCGTCGGTGGCCGACACCGTCGCGATCCTGCACGGCCTGCGCGACCGGTACGAGGCGCACCACCAGGTCCGGTTCACCGACGAGGCGCTGGCCGCGGCCGCCGACCTGTCCGACCGCTACCTGACCGACCGGTTCCTGCCGGACAAGGCGATCGACCTGATCGACCAGGCGGGCGCGCGGGTGCGGCTGCGCGCCGGCCGCCGTCCCCACGACGTGCGTGAGATGCAGGCCCGGCTGGAGGAGCTGTCCCGGGACAAGGACCAGGCCGTCGCGGAGGAGAACTTCGAGCGCGCCTCGGCCCTGCGCGACGAGATCGCCGGCCTGCGTGAGCAGCTGCGCGCCGCGGACAGCGAGGGGCGGCCCGGCGGGGCGCAGGAGGTGACGCGCGAGGACATCGCCGAGGTGATCTCGCGGCTGACCGGGGTGCCGGTGAACCAGCTGACCGAGGACGAGCGCGACCGGCTGCTGCGGCTGGAGGAGCACCTGCACGAACGGGTCATCGGGCAGGAGGAGGCGGTCGACGCGGTCGCCGAGGCGGTGCGCCGGTCGCGGGCCGGGTTCGCCCCGCCGGGCCGGCCCTACGGCAGTTTCCTGTTCCTCGGCCCGACCGGGGTCGGCAAGACCGAGCTGGCGCGGGCGCTGGCGGCGGCGCTGTTCGGCGACGAGGAGCGGATGATCCGGCTGGACATGTCCGAGTACGGCGAGCGGCACACGGTCAGCAGGCTGATCGGCGCTCCCCCGGGCTACGTCGGGTACGAGGAGGCCGGCCAGCTGACCGAGGCGGTGCGGCGGCGGCCCTACTCGGTGGTGCTGTTCGACGAGATCGAGAAGGCGCACCCGGAGATCTTCAACGTGCTGCTGCAGGTCCTCGACGACGGCCGGCTCACCGACGGGCGCGGGCGCACGGTGAACTTCACCAACACCGTGCTCATCATGACCAGCAACATCGGGTCGGAGATCATCTCCAGCAGCACGCAGGGCGCGCTCGGGTTCGGCACCGACCGCGGCGACGCCGAGGGGCCGCTGCGGGACCGGCTGATGCGGCGGCTGCGGGAGTCGTTCCGGCCGGAGTTCCTCAACCGGATCGACGAGATCATCGTGTTCCGCAAGCTGGCGGTCCGGCAGCTGGAGCAGATCACCGAGCTGATGCTGGAGCAGACGAAACGGCGGGCGCACGCGCAGGGCATCACGCTGGAGTTCACGCCGGAGGCGGTGTCGTGGCTGGCGCGGGCCGGGTACCAGCCCGAGTTCGGCGCGCGCCCGATGCGCCGCACGATCCAGCGCGAGGTCGACAACCCGTTGTCGAGGATGATGCTGCGCGGCGAGCTGTCCCCGGGCGCGCGGGTGCGCGTGGCCGGCGGGGACAAGGGCTTGTCGTTCGACGTGTCGGCGTCGGTGGGAAGGTGAGTGTGCGATGAGCGGTCCCGATCCGCGGCCGGGCGACACCCCGCCCGACCCCGACCCGGCCCGGACGCCGGGGCTGGAGCCCGGCGGAGGCGTCGCCCCCGGTGACACGCCGCCGGACTCGGGGCAGACCTCCGGCCTGTCACACCACCAGCAGAAACCCCCACGAGCCCTCCCCGTCGCGACGATCGTGATCTCGGTGGTGCTGGCAGTGCTGGTGGCGGCGCTGCTGGTGGCGTCGGCGGTGGGCTGGCTGCAGTTCTGAACCCAAGCCGGCGTGCGACGCCCCGGCGCCAGCAGCGGACCGGCACGGCAGCGCCGCGCAGCGGCTTCCCGGCCGATCCCCGCCACCCGGCCTGACCACCCTCCGGCTCCGCCATCCGCTGCCTTCACCCTCCACCGCGCCGCGGCAGCGCCGCGCAGCGGCTCCCGGCGGTCAGCCCCGCGCAGCGGCTCAGGGCGCGGGCGCCCCCACCGGGTTCGGGTGTGGCACCGGCGCCGGCACCAGCCCCCGCGCGATCGGCCTCAGCCAGCCATCCAGCGTGGCCAGCTCGTCCGCGTCCGCCACCGCGTACGGCGCCGCCGCCAGCTCGTCCGTCCGCCGCTCGATGTGGTCCCTCAGCCGGGCGCCCTCGTCGGTCAGTCCGTCCGCACGCACGAGTCCCCGCGCGGTGAGGCGCTCGCGTGCCGCCGTCCACTCCTCGTCCGTCCAGCCGCGGTGGGGTGCCACCACGCTCCGGCTGCCGTCCGCCGCGTCGCGCAGGGCGTGGGCCTCCAGGCCGTCGATCCCCTCCGCGGCGAGCACCGCCACGTGGCCGTCGCCGCGGTGCTCGCGCAACGTCGTCGCCGCCTGCCAGAGCGCGGCGAGCGGCTCGTCCGGCCACGGCAACGCGGCGTTCGCCGCCCCCAGCGGCCGCCCCGCCCAGCCGGCCGCCTCCACGATCCGCCGCAACACCGACAGCACCGGCCCCGGCACCTCCGGCACGCTCTCCCGCAGCGCCGCCACCGCACCCGCGCTCCGGGCCGCCAGCGCGTCCGCCGGGGACACCACGTCCCAGATCGCGGGCACCGACCGCGCCAGGAACGACGGCGCGAAGTTGTAGAACACCGCCGTCACCACCCCGAGCCCAGCAGCCCCCAGCGGCGCCGCCCGCGTCCCGACGTACCCGCGCCAGAACCCGCGAAGCCCCGCGGCCTCGTGCGCCGCCTTCGCCTGCGGGGCGAAGTAGGTGACGTCGTGCAGCGTCTCCAGCACCACCCACAGCTCCCGCGCCCTCATCGCGCCACCGCCGGGCGCTGCCGGCCCACCTGGGTGGCCTGCTCGAACGCGTGCCCCAGCTGCAGCACGGCGAAGTCCGCGCGGTGCGGCCCCACGATCTGCACCCCCACCGGCAGGCCACCCGGCGTGAACCCGGCCGGCACCGACAACGCGGGCGAACCGCTGACCGTGACGAAGTAGGCCGAGCGCATCCAGTCCAGGTAGGTCTCCATGTCCTGGCCCGCGACCCGCACCGGGTACTCCAGCTCCCCGTCGAACGGCGGCACCTGGCTCACCGGCAGCACCAGGAAGTCGTAGCGGGTGAAGAACTCGCGGAAGCGGTGGAACAGCTCGGTGCGCAGGACCTCGGCGCGTCCCACGTCGGTCGCCGACAGCCGCAGCCCCTCCTCGGTGTTCCACACGATGCTGTCCTTGAGCCGGTCCCGCGCGGACGCCAGCAGCGGCCCGAACTTCACCGCGAACTGCCACGCCCGCAGGATGCGGAACGCCTCGTCCGCGCCGGTGAAGTCCGGGCAGTCGCGCTCCACCACGCACCCCATGTCCGCGAACGCCTTCGCCGACGCCTCGACCACGTCCGCGACCTCCGGTTCCACCGGCACGCTCCCGCCCAGATCGGGCGACCACGCGATCCGCAGGCCGCGCACGTCGCGGTCCAGCGGACGGGCGAAGACCTCCCCCGGCTCGTCCAGCGCGATCGGCGACCGCGGGTCCGGCCCGGCGAGCACCGACAGCAGCAGCGCCGCGTCGGCGACGGTGCGGGCCATCGGGCCCACCGTCGCCAGCCCGGACCAGCCCAGCGGCGCCGGCCACGACGGCACCCGTCCGATCGACGGCCGGAATCCGACGACGTTGCAGAACGACGCCGGGTTGCGCAGCGACCCGCCGAGGTCGCTGCCGTCGGCGAGCGGGTGCATCCCGGTGGCCAGGGCGGCCGCGGCGCCACCGCTGCTCCCGCCCGCGGACCGGCCGGGGTCGTAGGGGTTCCGGGTGGCGCCGAAGACCGGGTTGAAGGTGTGCGAGCCGGCGGCGAACTCCGGCACGTTGGTCTTGCCGAGGCTGATCACCCCGGCGGCCCGCATGCGCTCGATCACCAGCTCGTCGCGTTCGGGCACGTGGTCCGCGTGCAGCGGCGAGCCGAACGTGGTGCGGATGCCGGCCGTCTCGTGGGTGTCCTTGTGCGCGACCGGGATGCCGTGCAGGGGCGGCAGGTCCGCGCCGCGGGCGGCGCGCTCGTCAGCCGAGGCCGCCTCGGCCAGCGCCCGCTCGGCGACGACCGTGACGACGGCGTTGACCCGCGGGTTGACGCGGTCGATCTGGTCGAGGTGCGCCTGGACGACCTCGCGGGCGGACAGCTCGCGCGCCCCGAGCGCGGCGCGCAGTTCCCGTGCGGTGCGGAAGGGAATGTCGGTCACGCGTCGATCCTGCCAGCAACGCGGGCCGCGGGCGGATGAGACGATGCCGGGGTGACGAACGGGGCGGATCGCCGGGTGATCGACGGCCCGGCCGTCGAGGCGGCGCTGGCCGGGCTCGGCGAGCGGGACGTGGTGCGCGAGTGGGCCGAGCGGTTCTCCGTCCTGGCCGACCCGTCGCGCCTGACGTTGCTCGTGTGCATCCACTACGCGCGGGAGATCTGCGTCTCCGACCTGGCGGTGGCGGCCGGCATGACGGACACCGCGGTCTCCCAGGCGCTGCGGCTGTTGCGCGCGCACGGCCTGGTCACCGCGCGGCGAACCGGCCGGATCGTGCGGTACCGGCTCGCGGACGCGACCGTCCACGAGCTGATCCACCACGTCCGCCCGCACCCGGATCACTAGCGCCGCCCGGTATAGGTCGTTATACGCAGCGGAGCGCGGCGAGCGCGCCGGTTCGCAGGTACCGTGCAGGCATGATCGGGTTGCCCGACGGCATCACCGCGTGCCTGTTCGACCTGGACGGTGTCCTCACCGGCACCGCCGCGCTGCACCGGGAGGCCTGGAAGCAGACGTTCGACCAGTTCCTGCGCGAACGGGACGGAAGCGGTTTCCACCCGTTCACCGACGCCGACTACGCCCGCTTCGTGGACGGGCGGCCGCGGCTGGACGGGGTGCGCACGTTCCTCGCCTCGCGCGGGATCGACCTGCCCGAGGGCGATCCGGGCGACGCGCCCACCGAGCACACCGTGCACGGGCTGGGCAACCGCAAGAACGATCTCGTGCTGCGGATCATCGCCGAGCGCGGCCCGAATCCCTACGAGGGCTCCCGCCGGTACCTGGAGGCCGCCCGGGACGCGGGACTGGCGATCGCGGTGGTGACGTCGTCGGCGAACGCGCAGGCGGTCCTGGACGCCGCCGGGTTCACCCCGTTCGTGCAGGCGCGCATCGACGGGCTGGTCATCACCCGCGACGGGCTGCGCGGCAAACCGGCGCCCGACTCGTTCCTCGCCGGGGCCGAGGCGCTGGGCGTCGGCCCGGAGCGGGCCGCGGTGTTCGAGGACGCGCTGGCCGGTGTCGAAGCGGGCCGGGCGGGGAACTTCGGGTTCGTCGTCGGCGTGAACCGGGCGGACCAGGCGGAGGCGCTGCGGGAGCACGGCGCCGACGTGGTGGTGGACGATCTCGCGGAACTGCTGGGGGACAAGGCATGAGCCTGGTGACGCGCGGCTACGAATGCGCGCCGTGGGAACTGCGGTGGCGCGGGCTGGCGGTGGACCAGTTGCAGCGCACCGAATCGACGTTCGCGTTGTCGAACGGGCACATCGGCCTGCGCGGCACGCTCGAGGAGGGCGAGCCGCGCGGTCTGCCCGGCACCTACCTGAACGGCTTCTACGAGGAACACGAGCTGCCCTACGCGGAGGCCGGCTACGGCTACCCGGAGGCCGGGCAGACGATCGTGAACGTGACCGACGGCAAGATCATCCGCCTGCTGGTGGAGGACGAGCCGTTCGACATGCGCTACGGCACCGCGGCCGCGCACGAGCGGGTGCTGGACTTCCGGACGGGCACGCTGAGCCGGACCACCGAGTGGTCGTCGCCGACCGGCCGGTGCGTGCGGGTGCGGACCCAGCGGCTGGTGTCGTTCACCCAGCGGGCGGTGGTGGCGATCCGGTACGAGGTCGAGCCGCTGGACGGGAAGATGCAGCTGGTGCTGCAGTCGGACCTGCTGGCCAACGAGCCGATCGAGTCGGACAGCAAGGACCCGCGGGTGGCCGCGGCGCTGCAGTCGCCGCTCCAGTCGGAGTTCTTCCTCGCCGAGGGCTACCGCGCGGTGCTGGTGCACCAGACGCGGCGGTCCGGGCTGCGGGTGGCCGCGGCGATGGACCACCAGATCGAGTCGCCGGACGGGCTGCGCACCGACATCCTCGCCGAGGAGGACCTGGCGCGGCTGAGCATCGCGGTGGACGTGCCGCAGGGCAAGGTGCTGCGGCTGACGAAGTTCGTCGGGTACGGGTGGTCGGCGCAGCGTTCGGTGCCGGCGCTGCGGGCGCAGGTGGACGCCGCGCTGGCCGGGGCGTTGCAGACCGGCTGGGACGGGCTGCTGGCCGAGCAGCGCGCCTTCCTGGACGACTTCTGGGAGACCGCCGACATCGAGATCGACGGCGACCCGGAGCTGCAGCAGGCGACCCGGTTCGCGTTGTTCCACATCCTGCAGGCCGGGGCCCGCGGGGAGAGCCGCGCGATCCCGGGCAAGGGGCTGACCGGGCCGGGCTACGACGGCCACGCCTTCTGGGACACCGAGTCGTTCGTGCTGCCGGTGCTGACCTACAGCGTGCCGGAGGCGGCACGGGATGCCTTGCGGTGGCGGCACTCCACGCTGCCCAAGGCGCGGGAACGGGCGCGGCAGCTGGGGTTGCGCGGCGCGGCGTTCCCGTGGCGGTCGATCAACGGCGCGGAGTGCTCGGCGTACTGGCCGGCGGGCACCGCGGCGTTCCACGTCAGCGCCGACATCTCCGACGCGGTCGCCCGCTACTACTGGGCCACCGGTGACGCGGAGTTCGAGCGCCAGTGTGGCACCGAGCTGCTGCTGGAGACGGCGCGGCTGTGGATGTCACTGGGCCACTTCGACCGGCACGGCCGCTTCCGCATCGACGGCGTGACCGGGCCGGACGAGTACTCGGCGGTCGCGGACAACAACGTCTACACGAACCTGATGGCGCAACGGAACCTCCGCGAGGCGGCGGCGTCCTGCGAGCGGGTGCCGGAGGTCGCGGCACTGTACGGTGTGGACGAAGCCGAGCTGGCGGCCTGGCGGCAGGCGGCCGAGCGGATGTTCGTGCCGTACAACGAAGAGCTGGGGGTGCACCCGCAGTCGGAGGGGTTCACCGAGCACCTGGACTGGGACTTCGCGGGCACGCCACTGGAGAACTACCCGCTGCTGCTGAACTACCCGTACTTCGACCTGTACCGCAAGCAGGTGGTCAAGCAGGCGGATCTGGTGCTGGCGCTGCATTTCCGGGGGGATGCGTTCACGCCGGAGCAGAAGCAGCGCAACTTCGCCTACTACGAGGCCAGGACCGTGCGGGACTCGTCGCTGTCGGCAGGCACGCAGTCGGTGATCGCGGCCGAGGTGGGCCACCTGGACCTCGCCTACGACTACCTGGGCGAGGCGGCGCTGACCGATCTGCACGACGTGCACAACAACGTCCGGAACGGACTGCACATGGCGTCGCTGGCCGGGGCGTGGATGGGGGTGGTCGCGGGTTTCGGCGGGATGCGCGACCACGACGGCAAGCTGAGCTTCGCGCCGCGGCTGCCGCCCGCGCTGGACCGCATCCAGTTCCGCATGTGCTTCCGCGGCAGCCGGTTCGCGGTGGAGATCCACCGGGACGACGCGACGTACCGGCTGCTGTCCGGCAAGGAGGTGGAGATCCGGCACCACGGCGAGCCGATGTCGGTGACCGGGACGCCGACGACGAAGCCGATCCCGCCGATCGACCCCGGCCCGGCGCCGCACCAGCCGGTGGGCCGCGAGCCGGCCCACCGGGACCCCGCCCAGGTGCGGCGGAACATCGCCGCTT
This sequence comes from Amycolatopsis thermalba, assembly GCF_023376025.1. Taxonomy (NCBI): domain Bacteria; kingdom Bacillati; phylum Actinomycetota; class Actinomycetes; order Pseudonocardiales; family Pseudonocardiaceae; genus Amycolatopsis; species Amycolatopsis thermalba. Next base: position 3,221,540 of record NZ_CP091196.1, on the reverse strand, counting down.
CGCGCTGATTTCGCGGGCGCCGTGATGCCACTCGTACCGGAACCAGCCGCCGGGACTCCCCGCCGCTGAGATCGGCACGCCGACCGCGGCAGCCGGGGTCCCACCGAGGCCGCCCTTCCCGCGGGACCCCGGGCCCCGCCGCCGGGTGGCCGTCGGGCCCCACGCTCGACGCGATGGGCGCCGGGCAACGGCCACATGGCCGCCAGCCCCCGCCCAGCGCCGCCGGTACCGGCACGGCCGGACGGCCATCAGGCCCCGCGCCCAGCGCCGCCGGCGCCGGATGGCTGCTGCTTCCCAGCGCGGGCCGGGCTCCGCCCGGTGCCCGCCGCCCGGGCTCAGTCCGGTGGCTCGGGCACTCCTTCCTCGACCTCGATCTTTTCCGAGTTCGGCGGCTTCTCCACGTCGTCGGTGGGCCCGAGGTCCAGATCGGGGTGCCGCACCTCCGGGAAGTCCGGGGACAGCGGCGGCTCCGGGCTGACCGGCTTCTTCTCGTCGTCCTTGTCGTTCATGGCACCGGCTTACCCCATTTCCCCGCACTGTCAACCGCGCTGTCAACCGGGCTGGCACCGCGGGCACCACACGGTGCCCCGCCCGCCGACCCGGCCACGGGCCAGCGCACGACCGCACCGCGGGCACGACCCCGACGGCTCGTCCCGCCGTCCGGTCAGCCACGTCTTGCGCGGCGGCACCCGCCCGGCCTGCACCGCCTCGCGCAGCACCTTCCGCATCTCCCGGTGCAGCCGGTCGGCCGCCGCGCGGTCCAGGTCCGCGGCCCGCGCCCGCGGGGCGATCCGGGCCCGCCACAGGATCTCGTCGGCCAGCAGGTTGCCCAGCCCGGCCAGCACCGCCTGGTCGGTCAGCAGCGGCTTGAGCCCCCGGCGGCGGCCGAGCAGGTCCCGGAACCGCTCCCGCGGCACCTCCAGCGCGTCCGGCCCGGTGCCGGCCAGCAGCCGGTCCAGCTCCGCGTCGTCGGCGAGCAGGCGCAGGCCCTGCAGCTTGCGCATGTCGCGGTACCGCAGCTCCCCGTCGTCGAAGGCGAAGATCACCCGGTCGTGCCGCTGCCGGTCGTCCGAATCGGACCACTCCAGCGACCCGGTCATGCCGAAGTGCAGCACCACCGTCTCCGGGCCGCCGTCCACCGGCACGACCAGCCACTTCCCCAGCCGCCGGGGCTCGCCGAACCGCCGGCCCCGCAACGCCTCCCGCAACCGGCGCGCGCTCACCCCGCGCAGCACCCCCGCATCCAGCGTGGTCACGCCGGTGATCCGCTTGCCCACCCCGTGCGCGGCGAGCGTGCGGCGGAAGCCTTCGACGTCCGGCAGCTCGGGCATGCCGCAGCGTTCCACCGCGCCCACGCAGCCAAACGTCAATTCATCACGTGTTGATTTTCGGTGGCCGCACGGGCATGCTGTTCGCATGGTGCTGCCGAAGAGGATCGCCCGGTTCAACCGCGTCGCGACCAACCGCGTCCTGGGCCCGCTGACCAAGAGGCTGCCCGGGTTCGGGACGATCGTCCACCGGGGCCGCAAGTCCGGGACGACCTACCGGACGCCGGTGAACGTCTTCCGCGCCGACGGCGGCTACGTCCTGGCGCTGACCTACGGGCCGGACACCGACTGGGTCCGCAACATCCTCGCCGCGGGCGGCTGCGAGATCGAGACGCGGGGCCGGTCCGTCCGGACGACCCGGCCCCGCGTCGTGCACGACGAGCAGCGCACCAGCATGCCGCCCGGCGTGCGCCAGATCCTGTCGGTCGTCGGGGTGACCGACTTCCTGTTCCTGGACCGGGTCAGCTGAGCAGTTCGCGCAGCTCGCTCACCACGCCGACGCGCCGGGCCGGGTCGGGTTCGAGGAACGTGACCTGCAGGGTGGTGACCCCGGCCGCGCGCAGGGCGGCCAGCCGCTCCTTGACCAGCCCCTTCGGGCCGACCAGGGAGATCGCCTCCAGCAGCTCGGCCGGAATCGCGGCGGCGGCCTCCTCCTTCTTGCCGTCCAGGTAGAGGTCCTGGATCAGCTTGGCCTCGGCCTCGTAGCCGTAGCGGCAGGCCAGCTCGTTGTAGAAGTTCTTGCCGCGGGCGCCCATGCCGCCGACGTAGAGAGCGACGACCGGGCGGACCCAGTCGAGCATGTGGCCCACGTCCTCGCCGATCGCCACCGGCACCCCGACCGCGACGTCCAGCTCACCCAGCGACGGGTCCCGCTTGGCCCGGCCCTCGGCCAGCGCCTCGCCCCACACCTCGGCGGCGCGCTCCGGGTGGAAGAAGATCGGCTGCCAGCCCTCGGCGATCTCCGCGGTCAGCGCCACGTTCTTCGGCCCGATGGCCGCGATCTGCACCGGGATCCGCTCCCGCACCGGGTGGTTGATGATCTTCAGCGGCTTGCCCAGGCCGGTGCCCTGGTCCGCGGGCAGCGGGATCTGGTAGTGCTTGCCGTCGTGCACCACGCGCTCGCGCCGCCACACCTGGCGGCAGATCTCCACGATCTCGCGGGTCCGGCCCAGCGGCGCGTCGTAGCGCACGCCGTGGAAGCCCTCCACGACCTGCGGCCCGGACGCGCCGATGCCGAGGATGAACCGGCCATCGGACACGAAGTCCAGGCCGGCCGCCGTCATCGCGGTCAGCGTCGGCGTGCGCGTGTAGATCTGCAGGATGCCCGACGCGAGCTGGACGCGCTCGGTCTTCGCCGCGACGTAGCCGAGCTGGCTGACCGCGTCGAACGAGTAGGCCTCGGGGATGGTGACGACGTCGAGGCCGGCCTTCTCCAGCTCGACGACGTCGCGGACGCTCTCGGCGAACCCGCCGGAGTACGAGATCTGGGTGCCGATCCGCATCGATGCCACCTTCTGTCCTAAGCGTGCGCTTACCTGTCGTGCGAGCCACCCTACCGGCTGGTAATCCAGTCCGAAACCACCCGGTCGAGGACCGGCAGCGGGAGGATGCCGTGTCCCAGCACGACGTCGTGGAACTCGCGGATGTCGAACCGCTCCCCCAGCGCCCGCTCCGCGCCCGCGCGGATCCGGTCGATCTCCAGCCGTCCCGTCATGTAGGACAGGGCCTGGCCCGGGCAGCCGGCGTAGCGGTCGGTCTCCTCCTCGATCTCCACCGCCGCCATGGGCGTGTTCTCGCGCAGGTAGTCCACCGCCTGCTGCCGGGACCAGCCCAGGGCGTGCAGGCCGGTGTCCACCACCAGCCGCGCGGCGCGCATCGCGTCCTGGGTGAGCATCCCGAGCCGGGCCACGTCCCCGGTGTAGAGGCCCATCTCCTCGGCCAGCCGCTCGGCGTAGAGGCCCCAGCCCTCGGTGTAGGCGTTGACGCCGGCGACGCGGCGCAGCAACGGCAGGTCCAGCCCGAGCGCCAGCGACAGCTGGAAGTGGTGCCCGGGAACCCCCTCGTGGTAGGCGATCGCCTCGCTGACGTGCCGCAACCGCTCCCCGGCGTGGAAGGTGTTGGCGTAGTAGATGCCCGGCCGGGAGCCGTCCAGCGCCGGTTCGACGTAGTAGGCGATGGTGCCCGCGTCGGCGTCGCTTTCGGGCACCGGGCGCACCTCGCACCGCGCGGACGGGATCGTCTTGAACCACCGCGGCGCCTCGGCCTCCGCCCGCTCGATCGCGGCGCGCGCGGCGGCCAGCAGTTCCTCGCCGCTGCCCCACCGCAACGCGGGATCGGTGCGCAGGCGGCCGAAGATCTCGGCCGTCTCGGCCGTCCCGAACACCCGGCGGCCGATCGTGCGGAACTCCCCGGTCAGGTCGGCCATCAGCGCCAGCCCGATGTCGTGCAGCTCCTGCGCGGTGCGCTCGGTGGTGGTGTGCGCGCGGATCAGCCCGGCGTAGCGCGGCAGGCCGCCCGGCTGCCAGCACAGCCCGGCCTCCGCCGCCGGCCGGGCCCGCGGCCGCAGCTCCCCGGCGAGGAACTCGCGGTAGCGGGTCAGCGCGGGCCGCACGACGCCGGCCAGCAGCGCGTCCCGCTCGGCGGCCGGCGTCTCCGACCCCACGTCGAGTCGCAGCGACGGCAGCTCCGGCGCGGCGAGCATCCGGTCGAAGTAGCCGATCGCCGCATCGACCAGGAAGTCCGGCGGGACCACGTCGCCGGACTGCCGTTCCACCACCTGGTCCACGAAGGACGGGAACGCGGCGAGCCGGCGAGGAAGCCCCGTGCCCGGGCCTCGCCGGTCACGTCGATCATCGGCAGGGTCATCAGCAGCAGCTGCACCGGGGCGGTGAAGGCGTCGCTGACGGCGAACTCGGGCAGCCGCGCGTCGAGCAGGTCGACGGCGGCCCGGGCCTGCTGGACCACGACGTCGCGGGTCAGCGATTCCTCCGGCCCCGGCGGGGTGGCCGCTTCGGCCCGGGCGGCGATGTCCAGGTAGGCCGCCCGGTGCCGCACCTCCGCTTCGGCGGTGAGGTCGGGCAACCGGTCGTGGTCGCCGGGCAGGCCGAGCACCGACGGGCGCAGCGGATCGGCCTCGAACATCCGGCCGGTGAGCTCCTCGGCGAGCGCGTCCACCTCGCTCATGCCCGCTCGATCCACTCGTCGACGACGGCCGCCAGCACCGACAGCGGCAGCGCGCCGCCGCCGAGGACCAGGTCGTGGAAGGCGCGGATGTCGAACCGCTCCCCCAGCGCCTGCTCGGCCCGCGCCCGCACGCGCTGGATCTCCAGCCGCCCCACCATGTACGACAGCGCCTGGCCCGGGTAGGCGATGTAGCGGTCCACTTCGGACTCGATCTCCACCTGCGGCATCGGGGTGTGCTCGCGCAGGTAGTCCACCGCCTGCTGCCGGCTCCAGCCCTGGGCGTGCAGGCCGGTGTCGACGACCAGCCGCCCGGCGCGCATCGAGTCCATGGTGAGCATGCCGAGCAGCGCGATGTCGTCGGAGTACAGGCCCATCTCCGCGGCCAGCCGTTCGCTGTAGAGGCCCCAGCCCTCGGCGTAGGCGTTGAAGTCGCCGATCCGGCGCAGCAGCGGCAGGTCGGTCAGCGTCAGCGCGGTGGAGAGCTGGAAGTGGTGGCCGGGGATCGCCTCGTGGAACGCCATCACCTCGGCGGCGTGCCGGAACCGTTCGGTCACCTCGTGGGTGTTGGCGAAGTAGATTCCCGGCCGCGAGCCGTCGACGGCGGGCTGCAGGTAGAACGCCGCCGGCCCGCCGGGCGCTTCGGCCGCGGGCACCGGCTCCACGACCCACGGGTGCGGCGGGATCCGGCCGAACCAGCGCGGCGCGGCCTCCTCGGCGCGGCTGATCGCCGACCGCGCGGTGCCGAGCAGTTCCTCCGCGCTGCGCCAGCGCAACCCCGGATCGGTCCGCAGGCGCCGGAAGATCTCGGCCAGGTCGTCGGTGCCGAACACGCGGGAGCCGATCTCGCGGTACTCGCGGGCCAGCTCGCCGATGAGGCGCAGCCCGGTTTCGTGCAGCTCGTCCGGAGTGCGGTCGGTGGTGGTGTGCGTGCGCGCCAGGGCGGCGTAGATACGCTCACCGCCGGGCAGCCAGCACACGCCGGGCTTCTCCGGCGGGCGCCCGTGCGGAGCGATGTCCGTCGCCAGCGCGTCCCGGTAGGCCGCGAACGCGGGCCGCACGACCTCGGCCAGCACCCGCTCACGCTCGGCGGCGAACTCCTCGCTCGGCGCGGGCTGGCGCAGCAGCGGGTCGGCGTCCGGCGCGGCCAGGTAGCGGTCCAGGTGCGCGACCGCGGCGCGCACCAGGTGCTCGACCGGGACCCGCCCGGCGGCGACGCCCGCGCGGTGCCGGTCGGCGGCCTGCTCCAGGTACCGCGGGATCGCGGCGAGCCGGTCGAGGTGGCGGCGGCCCTGCTCGTCGTCGGGCACGCCGATCATCGGCAGGATGGTCAGCAGGCCGACCGCGGGGGCGACGAAGATGTCGCTGATCGTGAACTCGACCAGGTGGGTGTCCAGCCGGTCCAGGTTGCCGCGGGCCTGGGTGAGCAGCACGTCCCGGGTCACCCGGTCCTCGGCGCTCAGCGTGGACGCCTCGATCGCCTCGGCGCGCCGGACGAACTCCTCGAGCCGGCCGCGGTGGGCGGCCTCGGCCTCGGCACTGAGCTCACCGAGCCCGGTCCGGGCGGACTCCAGCCCCAGCACCGCGGGCCACAGCGGCTCCGCGTCGAAGAGGGCTTCCACGAACTCGTCGGCGAGCTTCACGACCTCGGTCATCCATCCGTCCCAGTGTCGTCGGGGTGCGCGTCCCGCCAGCCTAGAACCTCGGAGGGCCGGGCCGGGGTGACCGAGGCCAGCGGGTAGCGTTTCCTGCTGTGGCCGTGACCGATCCCGCCGACGCCCGCCTGCTCGCCGCGCTGGCCGAGCTGGGCAAGGTGGCCGTGCACGAACTCGCCGCCCGCGTGGGCATGGACCCGCGGGAGGCCGCCTACCGGCTGGTCGCCCTCTCCGGCAGCGGGCTGCCGCTGCTGGTCGGTGTGGAGAGCGACCCGCAGGGCCTGCGCGCGGCGCTCGCCGGGGCGTTCCCGGCGGCGCAGCCGCAGACGCCGCAACCGGCGCCCTACCCGGTTCCGCCCGCCGGCTACCCACCGCCGTCCGGTGCCGTGCCGGCCGGGTACCCGAACGCGCCGTCCCACCCCCAGTCCGGACCGGTGCCGGCCGGGTTCGCCCCGCCGGGCGCGCCCCCCGCGCCCGGCTACCCGCCGCCCGCCAGGCCCGCCGCGGGTTTCGCTGGGCAGAACGGCCCCGGCCGCGGTGTCCCGCCCGGTGGTGTGCCGTCCGGGCCGTACCCGGTCCCGGCGCCGCCCGCCGGGGGCTCGGGGCCGTACCAGGTCGCCGGTGTCGCGTCCGGGCCGTATCCGGCGCCGCTGGACCCGGTGATCAGCACGTGGGGCCCGCCGCAGACGGCGTCCTGGGCCCGCGGCGACCAGCGGCCCGCGCCACCGGCGGGCCCGCGCACCGGGAAGATCGGTGACAGCCTGGCCGGGCAGGGTCTCGACGGCGAGCAGCTCACCGTGCAGCTGCTGGAGGTGCAGGACCCGGCGGACTACCTGTTCGGCGCGGCCGGGTACCGGCTCGAACCGGGTGAGCGGGCGGTCGTGGTGCACACCGAGGTCACCAACAAGGGGCCGATCCCGTTCGTGTCGCTGCCGGACAACTACCTGGAGCTGCTCACCGAGGACGGCACGCCGGTGGGGAAGGCGCCGGTGTCGCTGACGTCCCGGCCGCCGCACAAGATCGGGGTCCAGCCCGGCGAGACGGCGGGCGGGCACACGGTCTACGTGCTCCCGAGTCCACCCGGGTGGTGGCGGTGCGCTGGAGCCCCCGCCCGGAACCGGACGACCGCACCCTCACCTGGTCGCTGGAGGACTAGACGAGTGAGTCCTATGACGCTGGCGGTAGCGCAGGTGCTGCCGGGAGCGCGCTCGCAGGCCCGATGGTTGCGGTGTGTGCCCGCCACCTGCCCCGACGCGTTGCCTTACCGGCCCGGCCAGTCCGGGGCCAGGACTACTGACCCTGGCCGGCAAGAGCTACGCCTCCCGCGACCCGGACACCTCCCGCACCGACCGCGGGGTGCGGCTGCTGCGACCGTCCTACCGCAACCGAACCCCACACCCCCGCCCAGCACCTGCTCGAGCCGGCCCGGCAACTGACCGAACCGGTCAGCAACACCCCCAAAGGCCAACTCGATCTCGAACTCATCTGGCACAACCGCCGCCCGGGGAGCCACAACCGGTGGTTGAGCCTGCTTAAGCTGGCCCGGTGGACACCGAGGCACTGCGATCGTTCGTGCTGGCCGCCGAGCTGCGGCAGATGCAGCACGCGGCGGACGAGCTGGGCGTGACGCAGCAGGCGGTGTCGAAGCGGATCGCCGGCCTGGAGCGCGAACTCGGGGTCCGCCTGTTCGTCCGCACCGCCCGCGGCGTCGAACCGACGCTCGACGGGCAGGCGTTCCTCCCGCACGCACGGGGCATCGTCGCCGGGGTGGACCGGGCCGTCACCGCGATCCGGCCGGGCTCGCGGGCGCTGCGGATCGACGTGCTCGGCCTGCGCACCGCCCAGGCCGTCGTCCTGCACGAGTACTGGCGGTCCCGTCCCGGGACCGAACTCGATGTGGTGACCCTCCGGGTCGACGACCCGCACGTGGTGGCCGCCGCCGTGCAGGCCGGCGAGGTGGACGCCGCGTTCCGCGGCGTCACCGATCCGGCCACGCTGCCCGGCGAGGTGCGGATGATCCACGCGTTCGACTCGCCGCTGGAGCTGCTCGTCGGCCCCAGGCACCCGCTCGCCGCCGAACGCGCGGTGACGCCGGACCGGTTGCGCGGCCTGCCGATCCGGGTGCCCGGCATCGCGCCGCGGAGCGAATGGGGTGTGTTCTACGACCAGCTCGCCACGGAGTTCGACCTGCGCATCGACGCGGCGGGCCCGAACTTCGGCAACGAGGTGCTCGCGGACGCCCTCGCCGAGTCGGCGGACCTGGCGACCCTCGTCGGCGCGCGCGACCGCTACCTGTGGCCGGCTCAGCACGACCTGCGCCGCATCCCGATCGTGAACCCGGCGCTGGTCTACCCGCTCTCGCTGCTGCTCCCCCGGACGAACCCGCACCCGGGCCTGCGGGCGGTCATCGAGCACTTCGCGAGTCTGCCACCGCTGACCGGCCCGGCCTGGCTGCCGTCCTGGGCCCGGAACCGCGCTACCGGGTGACCCGTAACGGGCGGGCCGCCTAGCTTTCCGCCCGCAGCACGTCCAGGGCGTGCGACAGGTCCTCCGGGTAGGGCGCCTCGAACTGGACCCAGCGGCCGTCGGCGGGGTGGGCGAAGCCGAGGGTGCGCGCGTGCAGCCACTGCCGGGTCAGGCCGAGCTTGCGGGCCAGCACCGGGTCCGCGCCGTAGGTCAGGTCGCCGGCGCACGGGTGCCGCAGCGCCGAGAAGTGCACCCGGATCTGGTGCGTGCGGCCGGTCTCCAGCTTGACGTCCACCAGGGACGCCGCGCGGAACGCCTCGATCACCTCGTAGTGGGTGACCGACGGGCGGCCCCCGGCGACGACGGCGAACTTGTAGTCGTGCCGGGGGTGCCGGTCGATCGGGGCGTCGATCGTGCCGCGCGTCGGGTCCGGGTGGCCCTGCACGACGGCGTGGTAGCCCTTGTCGACGGTGCGTTCCTTGAACGCGCGCTTGAGCACGGTGTAGGCGTGCTCGCTCTTGGCCACGACCATCACGCCGGTGGTGCCGGCGTCGAGGCGGTGCACCACACCCTGGCGCTCGGCCGCGCCGGAGGTGGAGACGCGCAGCCCGGCCGCGGCGAGCCCGCCGACGACGGTGGGCCCGGTCCAGCCGGGGCTGGGGTGCGCGGCGACGCCGACCGGTTTGGCCACGACCACGATGTCGTCGTCGTCGTGGAGGATGCGCAGGCCCTCGACCGGTTCGGCGATCACCTCGACCGGGTTGTCCGGGTCGGGCAGGGTCACCTCGAGCAGCACCCCGGCCGAGAGGCGGTCGGACTTGCCGGCGGGACGACCGTCGAGCAGGACGTCGCCGGACTCGGCCAGCTCCGCGACGACCGTGCGGGACAGGCCGAGGAGTTTCGCCAGGCCCGCGTCCACGCGCATGCCGTCGAGCCCGTCCGGGACGGGCAGCATCCGGGCGCTCAACGCTTGGCTTTCTTGACGGAGCCGTCGTAGTCGCGGCCGAGCAGGGACAGCAGCACGATCAGCACGCCGCCGACGCAGATCGCCGAGTCGGCCACGTTGAAGACCGGCCACACGTCACCGTCGGGCGCGAACAGCGACACGAAGTCCACGACGTGACCGCGCAGGACACCGGGCGCGCGGAACACGCGGTCGACGAGGTTGCCGAGCGCGCCGGCCAGGATGAGCCCGAGGCCGATCGCCCAGCCGGCCGAGCGCAGCCGCTTGGCGAACCAGATCAGCGCGACGACCACCCCGAACGCGACGATCGCGAACACCCAGGTCATGCCGGTGACGCCCAGGCCGAAGGCGGCGAAGGGGTTGCGGATGAGCTGCAGGTAGACGAGCCCGCCGAGCACCCGGACCGGCTCGTGCCCCTCCAGGGTCGCCACGACGACCGACTTGGTCACGACGTCCACCGCGAACACGACGATCGCGATCACGGCCAGCAGCAGGGCGCGCCGCCGGGGCGGGGGCGCCGGCTGCTCGTCCGGCACGGTGTCCGGGTCCGGGGAGGGCTGGGGGTCACTGCTCACCCCGCCATTGTCCACGCCTGCCGGGAGGGCCCCCGGCGCAGGCCGGGAAACGCCCGGAACCGCCCACACCGCTCAGGCCAGAAACCCCGGCAACGGCCGCGGATCCGGGCACGGCGCCCACCGGCCCTCCACCACCCCGTAGGTCCACCGGGCGCCGCGGGCGACGATCTGCCGAAGCGCGGTCACCAGCCGGTCGATGTGCTCGGCCGTGGTGCCCAGCCCGAGGCTCACCCGCAGCGCCTGCTGCCCCTCCCCGCCGGTGCGCTCCACCAGCCGCCGCACCGCGATGTGCGCGCAGAACGCGCCGTCGCGCACGCCGATGCCGTACTCGGCCGACAGGACCGCCGCCACCCAGCCCGGCTCGAACCCGTCGAGCACGAAACTCACCGTGCCGACCCGCTCGGCCGCGCCGTCGAACAGCCGCAGCTCCGCCAGGTCCGGCACCGCCGCCAGCCCCCGCGTCAGCCGCTCCAGCAGCTCCCGCTCGTGCGCCACCACCGCGTCCCACGACCCGGCCAGCTCCTCGCACGCCACACCGAGCGCGTACACGCCCACGGTGTTGGGCGAACCGGCCTCGTGCCGCTCGACCCCGCTCTGCCACGCCACCCCGAGACCGTCGCCGTCGCGGCGCACGGACTTCGTCGCCCCGCCGCCGGCCAGGTACGGGTCCGCCGCGCGCAGCCAGTCGCCCCGCCCGATCAGCGCGCCCGCCCCGAACGGCGCGTACAGCTTGTGCCCGGACAGCACGACGTAGTCCACGTCCAGCTCCCGCACCGAGATCGGCCGGTGCGGAGCCAGCTGCGCGCCGTCCAGGGCGACGCGCGCGCCGTGCCGCCGGGCCACCGCCGCGATCTCGGCCACCGGCAGCAGCTCGCCGGTCACGTTCGACGCGCCGGTCACGACCACCAGCCGCGGCCCCTCCGGGCACTCCGCCAGCGCACTGTCCACAGCGGACACCGCGGCCAGGCGCGTGTTCGGCAGCGGGATCCGGCGCACGTTCGGGCCGCGCCACGGCAGCAGCGCCGCGTGGTGCTCGGTGTCGAACAGCACCACCGACGTGTGCCGGGGCAGGCTGCGGGCCAGCAGGTTCAGCGCGTCCGTGGTGTTGCGGGTGAACACGACCGCGTCCGAGGACCGCGCGCCGACGAACCGGCGCAGCACGTCACGGGTCCGCTCGTAGACCTTTGTGGACACCTGCGAGGCGAACCCCGCGCCGCGGTGCACGCTGGCGTAGTGGGGCAGGAACTCGTCCACCGCGCGCCGCACGGACTCCAGGCACGGGGCGCTGGCCGCGTGGTCGAGGTTGGCGTAGTCCAGCTCCCCGCCGGTGACCAGCGGAACGGCCGCGGCTGCGGTGACGGCGGGGGTGGTGACGCGATCGAGAGCGAGAGTCATCGGAACGGCTCCTCGGGTCCGGGGACCCGCACCGGGGTCCGCGCTTGCCCGCCGCACCTCGCGACGAGCCAGGTCCTCACCCGGGGCACCCCACCGCGGAAGGAGGGTTGCCGGCCAGCGAGCCGGGGCTTGGCGCTGGCACTCATGACCTACGCCGACACAGTAACCGATCGTCCCCGCGGCGCGCCAGCGGGTCTCACGTGCCGGACTCGCCCTTCCAGCGCGCCAGCGGCCCGGCCCGGTCCACCGCGCGGATGCGCCGCTCGGCCGCCTCCCGCGCGGACTCGGTGCTCACGATCAGGATCTGGTCCCCGCGCTGCAGCCGGTCGGTGCGCTGCGGGGTGAAGCTGCGGCCGTCGCGGACGATCAGGCTCAGCGACGCCCCGGACGGCAGCCGCAGCTCGGACAGGTACACGCCGTGCAGGCGGGAGCCGGGCTGGATCTTGACCTGGAGCAGCTCGGCCTGCAGCTCGTCCAGCGGCGCGGCGTCGACCTGGACCTCCTTCGGCTCCGCGTCCCCGGGCAGCCGGAGGATCCGCGCGAGGCGGCCCAGCGTCAGCCCCTGGACGAGGGTGAGCACGATCACGAGCACGAACACGGCGTCGACGAGCCGTTGCGCACCGGCCATCTGCTCGGACAGCGGGATCATCGCCAGCACGATCGGCACCGCGCCGCGCAGCCCCGCCCAGGACAGGAACACCTGCTCGCGCAGCGGAACGCGGAACGGCAGCTGCGTGACGAGCACCGACACCGGGCGCGCGAGCAGCAGCAGGACCGCGGCGGCGATCAGGCCGGGCACGATCGACTCCAGCAGCCGCCCGGGTGAGGCGAACAGGCCCAGCAGCACGAACAGCCCGATCTGGGCGAGCCAGCCGAGACCCTCCGCGAAGGACACCGTGTCGGACCGGTGCGGCAGCCGGGCGTTGCCGAGCACCACCGCGGCGACGTAGGTGGCCAGCAGCCCGGACGCGTGCAGCAGCTGCCCGGACGAGTAGGCCACCACGCACACCGCGACCGTCGCGAGTGGATAGAGACCGGTGGCGGGCAGCGCCGCGCGCCGCAGGGCCCAGGCCCCGGCGAAGCCGAGCACCAGGCCGAGCGCCAGGCCCGCGCCCAGTTCGTAGACCACCAGCAGCGGCAGCGACCAGTCCACCAGGGTGCCCTGGGCCAGCACGACGACCGCGATGTAGGCCGGCGCGTCGTTGATGCCGGATTCCAGTTCGAGGGCGCCCACCAGTCGTTTCGGCAGGCCCGCGCTGCGCAGCACGGAGAACACCGCGGCCGAGTCGGTGGGGGCCAGCACCGCGCCCCACAGCAGGGCGGTCCGCCAGTCCAGGCCGAGCAGCCAGTGCAGGGCGGGCCCGGTGATCGCGATGCTCAGCCCGACCGCCACTGTGGACAGTGCCACTCCCTGGCCCAGCGCGGGTTTCACCGCCGACCAGCGGGTGGTCAGGCCACCCTCGGTGAGGATCATGACCAGGGCGGCCAGGCCCAGCGCCTGGGTGAGGAACGGGTCGGAGAACTGGATGCCGAACCCGGCTTCGCCGAGCAGCACGCCGATCGCGAGGTACAGCAGCAGCGACGGCAGGCCCAGGCGGGTGGAGAAGCGGACCGCGAGGACGGCGGCCAGCAGGACGGCCGAGCCCAGCCCCAGCACGACCGGCAGCTCGCCCACCCGCACCTCCCCTGCCCGGTTTCTCCGGCTCTCAGAATAGGGAGGCCAGGCGCTCTGCCGCGCCCGGTGGGTCCCCCGGCAGCGCGACGAGCTCGTCACGCTGCCGTTCCCCTTGCCGGGCAACGAGATCACGGACACGCACGCGGAGTACCGGGGCGAGCACCGTCCGCCGCGCCGCCGACGGCAGGTGCGCAGCCGGTCACGAGGAGTACCCGGCCGCGACTCCCAGACTCGGCTCCCAGCGAAGGCCACGCGAGGCGAGGGCCGGGCCGCCGACAAGCCACACCTCACCCAGTCCCCGGGCGCTCGGCCGGTAATTCCACCCCCAGGCGCGCCAGGGGCTCCGCCGCGGCGGGCGTCACCCGCACCGCGCGGTCCGGGCGCCGCTCGAACCAGCCCTGCTCGACTCCGTGCGTGAACAGCGCCGCCGGGAGCGCGCCGCCCAGGTGGTCGCGGCGTTCGGTCCAGTCCAGGCACGCTCGCAGCAGCGGGCGCCGCCCCGTGGGGATCCGCACCCCCAGCTCACCGAGCACCTCGCGGCCGCGCGCGGTCAGCGCCAGCCCGGCACGCTCCGTGATCAGCCCGGTCCCGATCATGCCGTCCCGCAGGGCCACCCCGGCGGCCCCGGCCAGGTGGTCGTAGCAGGTGCGCGCGAACGCCAGCCGCCGGGCGCGCAGGGACCCGCGCAGGCCCGAGGTGGACCGGTGCTCGGCGTGCTGCGCCAGGTGCTCGATCAGCTCGGCCACCCGCGGGTCGGCGATCCGCACGTAGGAGTGCCGCCCCTGCTTCACGCCCGCGACGAACCCGGCCTCCCGCAGGCGGCTGACGTGCTCGCTCGCCGTCGACGGGGCGATCCCCGCCGCGCGGGCCAGCTCACCGACCGTCCACGCGCGGCCGTCGAGCAGCGCCAGGCACATCGCCGCCCGGCTCGGGTCGGCGAGCACCGCGGCCACCTCGGCCAGCGCGATCGTCTCCACACCGGCCACCGTAGCCACCGGACGCATCGGCCCGGGCCGAAACGTCAGCCCAGCGCGCCCAGGAACACCGACGACACGGTCACCGCCGGCTTCGACGAATCCGACCCGAGCAGCAGCACCGCGAACGCCACGTCGTCGCGGTACCCGGCGAACCACCCGTTGGACCGGCTGCCGTCGCCGAACTGCGCCGTGCCCGTCTTGCCGTACACGGCGCCGTTGCCCCGCAGCCCGGTCGCGGTGCCGCCGGTGACCACCTCACGCATCATCGTCCGCAGCGCGGCGATCACGTCCCGGGACGGCGCCCGGTAGCCGGTGTTCACCGTGGTCTCCAGCTCCTGCCACAGCCGCGGCGTCACCTCGTCGCCGCGCGCGACGGTCGCCGCCATCAGCGCCAGGCCGAACGGGCTGGCCTGCACCGTGCCCTGCCCGATCGCCGACTCGACCTGCTCCGCCCCGCTCGTGCTGGGCACGACCTTGCCGGCCTCGGTGGTGATGCCGGGGATGGTGAAGTCGGCGTTGAGGCCGAACCCGCTCGCCGCGTCGGCCAGCGCGTCGGCCGGCAACGTCGAGGCGAGCTGGGCGAACGTGGTGTTGCACGAGTGCGCGAACGCCGAGTGCAGCGGCAGCGGCGGGAAGGAGAACTGGTCGTCGTTGGGAATCGTGCGCTGCCCGATGCGCGCGGTCGCCGGGCAGTCGGCGATCGTGTCCGCGGTGGCCGTGCCGGACTCCAGCAGCGCCGCCGCCGTGGCGATCTTGAACGTCGACCCCGGCGCGTACAGGCCGTTCAGCGCCTTCGGCTCGGCCCCGGCCGCCGCGTTCTGCGCCACCGCGAGCAGGTCACCGGTGGAGGGCTGGATCGCCACCAGCATCGCCGGGCCCGCCGCCGAGTCGACCGCCCGCTGCGCCGCCGCCTGCGTGGGCAGGCTCAGCGTCGTGGTCAGCGGCGCCACCTCGACCTCGCCCTGGCCGAACAGCGTCTCCTGCACCGCGCCGTCGAGGTCGGTGCTCACCACCGACCAGCCGTCCTGCGACCGCTCGGACACCGTCCGCTGCATCGCCGGCACCAGCAGCGGCGCCACGCCCGGCTCGGCCGCCCGCGTGCCCGACGACTGCCAGGCCAGGACCGGGCGGCCGTTGCGGTCCACCACCGCGAGCTTGCCCGCGCGCGTGCGCACCGCCAGCTGCTGCCCGGTGCGCAGCTTCGGGTGCACCACCGCCGGGCTCCAGTGCACGAGCCAGCGGCCGTCGGCGGAGACCAGGTCGAGGGTGTTGTCGTAGGACCACACCTGCCCGGCCGCGATCGTCCAGCCGAGCTGGAACGCCGCGGTGGCCCGGGTGGCGCCCGGCGTGACCTGGCCCAGCCGCGCCGCGACCGACACCGGGGCCAGGCCGCGGCGGGCGTCGGCCAGCAGCACGCTCGCCGCGCGCGGGTCGTCGGTCAGCGCCGCGGCCGCGTCGGCGTCGCCCTCGGCGAAGGCGCGCAGGAACTTCGACGCGACGGTGCCCGGATCCTCCGCGCCCGAGCCGCTGGCCCGGGGCTTCTCCGGCGAGGAGCCACCCCACACCACGACCACGGCCGCCACGACGATCGCGACGACCGCGGCCGCGCCACCCGCCAGCACCCACCTGCGCCACGTCACCGGCGATACCCCCTGTTGGTGTTTCCCGGTCTGTCGGGCATCAGGGTGCCTTCGTTACCGCCACGGTGATCTTCTCCCCGTCGCCGACCGCACCCGAGAACCCGCCGTCGACGTGCGCGAACGCCACCTCGCCGGCGAGCGTCTCGCCCGCGATGAACTCCTGGTGGAGCGTCGCGGCGGCCACCACGTCCTCCGGCGCGTCCACGGTCAGCGCGATGCGGTCGGCCACGTCGAGCCCGGCGTCCCGGCGCGCCTGCTGCACGACGCGGACCAGGTCGCGCGCCACGCCCTCGGCGGCCAGCTCCGGGGTCACCGCGGTGTCCAGCTGCACCAGGCCGGAGCCGCCGGGCAGCTCCGCGGCCGCGCCCTCCTCCTTGGCGACCAGGCGCCGCTCGTACTCGCCCTCGGCGAGTTCGATGCCGGCCGCCACCACCGCGCCGGACGGCGAGGTGGTCCAGTCGCCCGCCTTGACGGCCTTGATCACCTTCTGCACGTCGCGGCCCAGGCGCGGCCCGGCGGCACGGGCGTTGACCGCGACCTCGAACCGGCCGTGCGCGGCGACGTCGGTGCTCAGCTCGACCGCCTTGACGTTGACCTCGTCGGCGATGATGTCGGTGAAGTCCGCCAGCGCGTCCGCGTCACCGGCCGCGATGACCAGCTTCGCCAGCGGCAGCCGCACCCGCAGCTTGTTCGCCTTGCGCAGCGACAGCGCCGACGAGCACACCTGGCGCACCCGGTCCATCGCCGTCACCAGCGCCGCGTCCGCGGGCAGCTCGTCCACCAGCGGCCAGTCCTGCAGGTGCACCGACCGGCCACCGGTCAGCCCGCGCCACACCACCTCGGTGGTCAGCGGCAGCAGCGGCGCCATCGTCCGCGACACCACCTCCAGCACCGTGTGCAGCGTGTCGATCGCGTCCTTCTCGCCGGCCCAGAACCGCTCACGCGAGCGGCGCACGTACCAGTTCGTGAGCACCTCGAGGAAGTCCCGGGTGGTCGCGCACGCGCCCGCGATGTCGCAGGTGTCCAAAGCGGACTGCACGTCGGTGACCAGCTCACCGGTCTTGGCGAGGATGTAGCGGTCCAGCACGTGCGGGGAATCGGTGCGCCACTGACCTTCCACGCCCTCGGCGTTGGCGTACAGCGCGAGGAAGTAGTAGGAGTTCCACAGCGGCAGCACGGCCTGGCGCACCGCGTCGCGGATGCCCTTCTCGGTGACGATCAGGTTGCCGCCGCGCAGGATCGGGCTGGACATCAGGTACCAGCGCATCGCGTCCGAGCCGTCCCGGGCGAACACCTCGTTGACGTCCGGGTAGTTGCGCAGCGACTTCGACATCTTCTGCCCGTCGGAGCCGAGCACGATGCCGTGCGCGACGCAGGTGAGGAACGACGGCCGGTCGAACAGCGCCGTCGCCAGCACGTGCAGCGTGTAGAACCAGCCGCGCGTCTGCCCGATGTACTCGACGATGAAGTCACCCGGGTAGTGGTGCTCGAACCACTCCGCGTTCTCGAACGGGTAGTGCACCTGGGCGTAGGGCATCGAGCCGGAGTCGAACCACACGTCCAGCACCTCGGGCACCCGCCGCATGGTGGACTTCCCGGTCGGGTCGTCCGGGTTCGGCCGGGTGAGCTGGTCGATGTGCGGGCGGTGCAGATCGGTCGGCCGCACGCCGAAGTCGCGCTCCAGCTCGTCGAGCGAGCCGTACACGTCCACGCGCGGGTACGCGGGGTCGTCCGACATCCACACCGGGATCGGCGTGCCCCAGTAGCGGTTGCGCGAGATCGACCAGTCGCGCGCGTTCTCCAGCCACTTGCCGAACTGGCCGTCCCTGACGTGCTCGGGGTACCAGGTGATCTGCTGGTTCAGCTCGACCATGCGGTCCCGGAACGCGGTCACCTTGACGAACCACGACGACACCGCGCGGTAGATCAGCGGGTTCCGGCAGCGCCAGCAGTGCGGGTAGGAGTGCTCGTAGGTCTCGTGCCGCAGCAGGACCGCACCCTGCCGGGCGGCCGAACCGGTGCCGTACTTGAGGTCCTTGATGATGTCGGCGTTGGCGTCGAACACCTGCTGGCCCTCGTAGTCCGGCACGGTCGCGTCGAAGCGGCCGCGCGCGTCCACCGGGGTGACCGGAGTGATGCCGGCGGCGTCGCCGGCGGCCTTGTCGTCCTCGCCGTAGGCCGGGGCCATGTGGACGATGCCGGTGCCGTCGTCGGTGGTGACGAAGTCGGCCAGCAGCACCTGGTGCGAGTTCTCGGCGCCGACGAAGTACGGGAACGGCGGCGCGTACTTCACGCCCGCCAGCTCGGCGCCCCGGTGGCGCGCCACCACGACCGGCTCCTCGCCGAGTTCCCTGGCGTAGGCGGGAAGCCGCGACTCGGCGAGCAGGAAGCGCTTCCCGTCGCGCTCGACCACGGCGTAGTCCACGTCCGGGTGCACCGCGACCGCCTGGTTCGACGGCAGGGTCCACGGCGTGGTGGTCCAGATCACCAGGTACGTGCCGTCCAGCTCGGTGCCGTTGCCCTCGGCGCGGAACCCGACCGTCACGGCCGGGTCCTGGCGGCTGGCGTAGACGTCCTCGTCCATCCGCAGCTCGTGGTTGGACAGCGGGGTCTCGTCGCGCCAGCAGTAGGGCAGCACGCGGTAGCCCTCGTAGACCAGGCCCTTGTCCCACAGCTGCTTGAACGCCCAGATCACCGATTCCATGAAGGTGATGTCGAGCGTCTTGTAGTCGTGCTCGAAGTCGACCCAGCGGGCCTGGCGGGTGACGTAGTCGCGCCACTCGTTCGTGTAGCGCAGGACGGATTCGCGGCACGCGTCGTTGAACGCGGCGATGCCCATCTCGTCGATCTGCGACTTGTCGGTGATCCCGAGCTGCCGCTCGGCCTCCAGCTCGGCGGGCAGGCCGTGGGTGTCCCAGCCGAAGCGGCGCTCGACGCGGCGGCCGCGCATGGTCTGGTACCGCGGCACGATGTCCTTGACGTAACCGGTCAGGAGGTGGCCGTAGTGCGGCAGGCCGTTGGCGAACGGCGGGCCGTCGTAGAAGACGTACTCGTTGCTGCCGTTCGTCCCCGGTTCGCGCGCGTCGATGGTGGCCTGGAAGGTCCGGTCGGACTCCCAGTAGGCCAGCACGCTGTTCTCCAGCGCCGGGAAGGACGGCTGGGACGGGACCTGGCCGGCCGGGCCGTCGCCGAGCTGAGCCTTCGGGTACATCGGTGCGCTCCTCGCGGGTGCTCGTCGCTCTCGTGGCGGATCCTCGGCGGATCCAGCACGGGGACGAAAAGGCGCCACCTGAGCGCGCTTCCGCGGTACCACCCCGTTTGCCCGCTCACCGAGCAGGCCTCTTCGTTGACGGCTGTGACGGGCCGTACCCGTCCGGTTCTACTGAGGACCACCCGGTCCCGTTCTTCCGGAGGCTCCCCGGTGATGGCCGGATCGACGCCGTGTCCGTCCAGGTTAGCCGCCTCCCGCAAGCCGGTTTCGCTCAGGGTCGGCCGACGGCGACGGCGGTGAGGACGGCCGCGGCCAGCCACATCCCGGCGCCCAGCACCGCGGCGGCGTGCAGCCCGTGCAGGAACGCCGCGGGCTGGGCCGGGCTGCCCGCGATGGCGCCGAACGTGGCGATGCCGAGCGCGCCGCAGGCCTGGCGCGCGGTGTTGTTGACGCCGCTGGCGATGCCGGCCCGGCCGGCCGGGACGCCGCCGACCGCCGCGGCGACGACGGCCGCGGTCAGCAGGCCCAGTCCCACGCCGAACAGGGCGAACGCGGGCAGGAACGAGCCGGCGATCGTGCTGTGCCCGGTGACGCGCAGCAGGCCGAGCAGGCCGGTCGCGCCGGTGAGCAGCCCGGCGATCATGACCGGCCGCGGGCCGAACCGCGCGGTGAGCCGCCCGGTGACCGGGGCGAGCAGCGACAGCGGCAGGAATCCGGGCAGCATCGCCAGCGCGGCGGTCAGCGGGCCGGCGTGGTGGACGCCCTGCAGGTAGAGGGTGGCGAGCAGGATCGTGCCGAGGCCGGCGAAGTTCATCGCGCCGGCGACGACGTTGGCCGCGGCGAAGGTGCGTGACCGCAGCAGGGTCAGCGGCAGCATCGGCGCCGGGCCGGTGCGTTCGGCGGCGAGGAACGCCGCGGCGGCGGCGACACCGAGGACGGCGGCCGGGATGCTGGACTCGATGACCGCGTAGACCAGGGCGGCGAGGGCGGTGGCGCCGGTGAGGACGCCCTTGACGTCCACGCGGCCGGTGGTGGGCGGATCCGCCGGGACGAGCAGGGTGCCGGCGGCGGCCAGCGCGGTCAGCGGCACGTTGATCCAGAACAGCGAGCGCCAGCCGGTGGCCGTGACCAGCAGCCCGCCCAGCAGCGGGCCGGCGGCCAGTGCCAGCGCGGAGACGCCGGCCCAGACGCCGAGCGCGCGGGCCTGTTCGTGGCGGCCGGGGAAGGTGCGGGTGATCACCGCCAGCGTCCCGGGCAGCAGCAGCGCGGCCCCGGCGCCTTGGGCCACGCGGGCGGCGATCAGGGTCGCGCTGTCCGGCGCCAGGGCGCACCCGGCGGAGGCGAGGCCGAAGATCCCCAGGCCGGCGAGCACGACCCGGCGGTGGCCGAGCACGTCGCCGAGTGCCCCGCCGGACAGCAGCAGCGCGGCGAGCACGACGGTGTAGCCGTCGACGATCCACTGGAGCGCGGGAACGCCGGCGTGGAAGCGGGCGCCGATGCTCGGCAGGGCGACGTTGACCACGGTGACGTCGAGCTGGACCAGGAACATGCCGGCGCACTGGGTGAGCAGGACGGCGGAACGCTTGTCGGGCATGGGTCCAGGAGACCCCGGATTCGTTTCCGGGTGGGTGGAAGTGTGCCGGGACGCTTCGGCGCCGGTGGAAGTGTCGGCGCGGCATGCTGGAGCCATGAGTGGAGGGGACGCCGACATCGCGCGCACCGCGGCACTGTTCGCGGATCCGGCCCGGGTGCGGGTGCTCACGGCACTGGCCGACGGGCGGGCTCTCGCGGCGTCCGTGCTCGCGGCCGAGGCCGGGTTGTCCGCGCCGGGGGTCAGTGCGCATTTGGCGAAGCTGCGGGAGGCGGGGCTCGTCGAGGCGGAGCGGTCCGGGCGGCACCGCTTCTACCGGCTGCGGCCGGACGCCGTCGAGATCCTCGAAACGCTCGCCCGCTTCTCCCCCGCCCGGCCGGTCACCTCGCTGCGATCGGGGACGCGGGCGCGGGCGCTGCGGTTCGCCCGGACCTGTTACGACCACGTCGCCGGGCGGCTGGGCGTCTCGGTGACGGCGGCGCTGGTGGAGCGCGGGGCGCTGGTCACGACGGACGGTGTCCCCGGCACGAGCCGCCGCCCGGGCGACGCGCTGTCCCAGCCGCTGGCCGAGCACCCCTACGCCCTGGGGCCGGAGGCGCCGGAGGTGCTGGCGCTGCTCGGGCTGGACGTGGACGCCGTGGACGCCGCCCGCGGGCGGCGGCCGTTGCTGAAGTTCTGCCTGGACTGGTCCGAGCAGCGGCACCACCTGGCGGGCGGACTGGGCGCGGCGCTCGCGGCGCGGTTCCTGGAGCAGGGCTGGGTGACGCGGCACCGGCCCGGGCACCGGGCACTCCGGCTGACCGACACGGGAGCGGACGCACTCGCCGGACGGCTGGGAGTGCGTGTCGCCGGCTGAAGCCGCGGCAGCGCCTCGGGGAAATCGGGCCGCGTGGGCTCGGATCCTGGTTTCGGGGGCGGCTCGGCCGGAGGTGCGTCAGGCCTTCGCGCGGTGGGCCTCGGCCAGGTGGGCGTCGGGGGTGCAGCGGGCGCACTGGACGCCGCGCTCGCGGCGCGTGTTCCTGAAGCAGGGCTGGGTGACGCGGCACCGGCCCGGGCACGGCTGACCCAGCACGGGCACCACCGCGCTCGCCGATCTCCTCGGCGTGCGGATGGCGTGAGCGTCAGGCCTTCGCGCGGTGGGCCTCGGCCGGAGGCGCCTCAGGCCTTCGCGCGGTGAGCCTCCCTCAGGCCTTGGCGCGGTGGGCCTCGGCCAGGTGGGCGTCGGGGGTGCAGCGGGCGCACGGCGTGAACCCGAGGTCCCGGGCCTCCTTCACGGAGATCGGGATCGTGTCGCGGTCGGCGAGCCAGCCGCAGTCCGTCAGGTGGTAGCGCGGGTGCTCGTCCACGACCACGACCTCGGCGTCCAGCTCGTCCACGATCTCCGCGTCCGCCGGGGCCGTGGGCTCCTCGCCCGGCTCGCCCTCCTCGGCAGTGCCGACCAGCTCACCGGCGGTCGGCAGCAGCGCGGTCTGGTCCACCGGCGCCTCGTCCACCGCGGCGTCCGCCGTCGACGGCTCCCCGGCCGGCTTCTCCGCGTCCTCCGCGACCTCGGCGGCCGACGGCTCCTCGTCCACCGCGGCGGCCGACGACTCCGCCGCGGGCTCCTCATCCGGTTCCGCCACCAGCGCGGCGGCCGCGCGGCGACGGGCCACCCGGCGCCGCACGAAGTCGGCCACCAGCAGCAGCCCGGCGGCGACCGACAGGCCGATCGAGATCCACGCCCACAGCGAGTTCGCCGTGACCAACGCCGCGATCAGCAGCCCCAGCGCGGCCAGAACCAGGATCAGAACGATGAAGAGCACGGTGAATTACAACACGAACCACGCCCGGAACGGTTCCGACCCTCCCACGCGGAGTGCCGGAACCGTCACCGGGAAGCTCAGCCGGCCTCGGCGCGGGGACCGAACGAGTAGCCCTGGCCGCTGCCCGATCCCGCGCTCGCCTGTCCCGAGTTCGAGGACGCCGACGCGGGCGCGGCGGAACCACGATCGTCGAGCTCGCGCAGCTGGGACTCCAGGAACCCGCGCAGCCGCGTGCGGTATTCGCGCTCGATGGTGCGCAGTTCCTCGATCTTCTTGCCCAGCGCGGTCTTCTCGCTGTTCATCGTGTTCATGGTCTCGGTGTACTTGCG
Organism: Amycolatopsis thermalba; assembly: GCF_023376025.1. Classification (NCBI taxonomy): domain Bacteria; kingdom Bacillati; phylum Actinomycetota; class Actinomycetes; order Pseudonocardiales; family Pseudonocardiaceae; genus Amycolatopsis; species Amycolatopsis thermalba. The sequence goes on along the minus strand of NZ_CP091196.1, from coordinate 3,198,752 downwards.
CTGCGCCTCGCGCTCCATGGTCGTCGCCTTGTCGCGCGCCTGCCGCTCCAGCGTCTCGGCGCGGGTGCGGGCGTCGTTGAGCATGTTCTCCGCTCGCGTGCGCGCCTCGTTGACCATCGAGTCGGCCTTGGTGCGGGCGTCGGAGAGCAGCTGCTCGGACTTCGCGCGAGCCTCGGCCAGCATGCCGTCGGACTCGGTCTTGGCCTCGGCGGTCAGCCGGTCGGCCATCTCCTGGGCCAGGCCGAGGACCTTCGCCGCCTGGACGTTCGGCTCGCCGCCGTCCGACATCGGGTGGGCCTGGGTCTGCTCGGCGGCCGAGGGCGGCGGCACGGGCGCCAGGCGGCGCTCCTGCGGTCCGGCTCCGGCGCGGGCGGCCTCGAGGTCGGCACGGGTGCCTTCGAGCTCGGCGTCGAGCTGCTCGACCTGCTGGCGCAGCTCGTTGTTGTCCTCGATGAGCCGCGCGAGCTCGGTCTCCACCAGGTCGAGGAACGCGTCCACCTCGTCCTCGTTGTAGCCCCGCTTGCCGATGGGTGGCTTGCTGAACGCGACGTTATGCACGTCAGCGGGGGTCAACGACATCAGATCACCTCACGCACTCCATGGCCTGCTCCGACACCTGGGTTCCCCCGAAGTCACCCAGGAAGCGCCAGTTGCATCAGTATGAACACAACCAACAGCAGCACCATAATCGATAAGTCCAGTCCGACGCCGCCAATGCGAACCATCGGAATGATCCTCCGCACCACGCGGACCGGAGGATCGGTCACTGTGTAGATGGTCTCCAGCGTCACCGCAACCCCACCGGCGGGGCGCCAATCCCGTGCGAAGGCACGCACGAGCTCCACCACGACACGTGCTGTGAGCAGCAGCCAAAAGACGAACAGCACGTAGTAGAGGACTAGCCGGACCGCATCCACGAACACCACTCTGCCACATCACCGTGACCCCGGGAGCACCCGGAACACCCGGTCTGTCCGGGTCACGTAATCGAACTGTGATTTAGCCAACGGTTTCACCCGTTCGGCCTAAATTGCTACGAATAGTAGTTGGGCCATCACCCTGTTCCGGGTCATTTTCCGGACCGGGTGGTCGCCCTCAGTGACGGAGGAACAGCCCGCCCTCGGCGATCCGGCGGCGTTCCTCCGCGGTCACCTCCACGTCCGGCGGCGAGAGGAGGAACACCTTGCTGGTGATCTTGTCCATCGAGCCGCGCAGCGCGAACGCCAGCCCGGCCGCGAAGTCCACGAGACGCTTGGCGTCCGCGTTCTCCATCTGGGTCAGGTTGATGATCACCGGGATGCCCTCGCGGTACGCCTCGCCGATCCCCCGCGCCTCGACGTAGCTCGTGGGGTGCAGCGTGGTGATCCGCCCCAGCGCGTCCCGCGCGGACGCCCGGGCCGGCTCCGGTACCGGCCGCAGCCGCGCCACCGGCTCCGGCTGCCGCTCGACCGCCAGCGCGCCGTGCACCGGCGGCTCCGGCGCCCGTGGCCGCGCGCGGAGCGGGCCCTCCTCGTCGTAGCCGGACCCGTCGCGGTACCGTCGGCGGGCACGCGGCGGCGGCTCCTCGTCGAAGCCGTCGTAGGCTTCGTCGGCGTAGTCGCGCCGGTAGTCGTCGTCGTACCGGTCGGCGGCCTCGTAGGAGTCGTAGCCGTCGTAACCGTCACTGTCGGCCGGGATCATGCCGAAGTAGGCCTTCAGCTTCTGCAGCGCGCTCATGCCTCTCCCTAGCCGCTCCCTCACCTGACTACCCGGACGCGATCGCTCACTTCCGGGTGATCTCGCTACGGCGAGGCTAAACCGCGGGCGCCGAGCAACGCGGTTCCGACACGCACACATGTCGAACCGTGCGCGATGGCGGGTTCCAGATCACCACTCATCCCGGCGGACAGCTCGACCGCCTCCGGGTGGTTCCGGCGGAGGTCATCGGCCGCTCCGGCCAGGCGCGCGAAGGCCGGCGCGGGGTCCGCGCCGAGCGGCGCGACCGCCATCAGGCCGCGCAGCCGCAGCCCGTCCAGCCCGGCGATGTGATCGGCCAGCTCACCCAGCCGAGGGAGCGGACAGCCGCCTCGTGACGGATCGTCGTCGAGGCTGGCCTGGATCAGGACGTCCAGCGGCCCGGACCGCTCCCCCGCTTCGTGCGCGTTGCGCAGCGCCTTGGCGAGCGCGTCGGCGAGCCGGATCGAGTCGACCGACTGGACCTCGTCGGCCCACCGCACCACCGAGCGCGCCTTGTTGCGCTGCAGCCGCCCGATCATGTGCCAGCGCGGCCGCGCCTCCGGCCGCAGCACGCGCACCTCGGCCGCCTTGGCGCCGGCCTCCTGGTCGCGGTTCTCCGCGAGGTCGGTCTGGCCGAGGTCGGTGAGCAGGGCCGCGTCGGTGGCGGGGAAGGTCTTGGTGACGGCGAGCAGACGCACCTGCGCCCGTGGCCGCCCGGCCGCCGCGCACGCCTGCGCGACGCGCGCCTCGACGGCTTCGAGCGCCTTGGCGATCCCCTCCCGTCGCTGCTCGTCGCTCATTCCGGCTCGGCCCAGGTCAGCGCGGCGATGCGGCCGGTGGTGCCGTCGCGCCGGTAGCTGAACAGCGTGGGGTCCTCGGCGGTGCAGCGCGGGTCGACGCCGACCTTGCCGACCCCGGCCTCGGCGAGCTGGCGCCACAGGCCGGCGCGCAGGTCCAGACCGGGCTTGCCGGTGCGGGTGCGGGTCGCGCTGCCGGGCAGGTGCTGGTCGACGTCGGCGGCCATCCCGGCGGGCACCTCGTAGCACTCGCCGCAGATCGCCGGGCCGAGCAGGACTTCGATGCGGCCCATCTCGGCGCCGGCCGCGACCATCGCCTCCAGCGCGGCGGGCAGCACCCCGACGCGGGCGCCGACGCGGCCGGCGTGCACCGCGGCCACGACCCCGCTCTCCGGGTCGCCGAGCAGGACCGGCACGCAGTCGGCGACGAGCACGGCGACGGGCAGGCCGGGGGTCTTCGTCACGAGCGCGTCGGTGGCCTCGGCGGGCGCGGTCTCGCTGCCGTCGACGACGGTGACCGTGCGGCCGTGCACCTGCTCCATCCAGGCGACCCGCTCGACACCCAGCTCGGTACCCAGCCGCTTGCGGTTGGCCGCGACGGCGGCCGGATCGTCACCGACGTGGTCACCGAGGTTGAACGTGTCGTACGGCGGCGCCGAAACGCCACCCGCCCTGGTCGTGACCACCCGACGGATGCGCAAGTCCCACTACCTCCACTCGCCTGGTTTGCCCTGAGCCTACTGGGAACCGGACACCGTGCTCGGCCGGTCTCACCGCCATGGATCTGCCACCCGTGCCCCGAGCGTCCGCGCGCTGGCCACCTCCGGGAAGCTGCCGCCGGAGCTGGCCGCGCTGTTCACCCCGCCCGGCCAGGAGAAGTGGACCCGCATCGCCGAAGCCGTGGACGAGCGCCTGGACGAGGTGGACCCGGCGGTGCGGGGCGCGTTCGCGCTCGCCGGCGCCTACGGCCACCTGGACGACATCGGATTCCTCTCCTCCGGGGAGATGGCCGAGCACAACGACCGCGCGATCGCCCTGCTCGAGAGGGCGCTGGAGCACGGCGTCCCGGACGAGGAGGCGGAGGACCTGTGGGAGGTCACCCGCCGGGTGCCGGAGGTCGCCCATCTCGCCCGCGACCGCGAGGAGTACCTCGCGAAGCACGGCGCGACCGCGGGCCAGCGCCTCAAGGCCAAGCTGGACGAGGCGGACGCGCGCTACGCGGCGGGCGACCGAGCCGGAGCGCTGGTGTTGTTCCGCGAGGTCGGCGAGGCCGACCTCTGGGGCGAGTTCAGCGGGGCGATGGACATGGCCGACCTCGGCTGGTGCCGGTTGTTGCAGGACGCCGTGCGGTTCGACGGGCCCGAGGCGACGCGGCGGATCTGGCAGGAGGCGCGCGCCAGCCGCCACGCGGCGCGGTTCCCGCACCCCCACTGGTCGGTGCCGCTGGCCGAGCTGCTGATGGGCGCCGGGGTGCCGGACATCCTGGAGGTCGTGGTCGCCGAGCGGCTCGACGCCGCGCTGCGGGACCACCTGCCGTGGGAGCTGTCCGAGGACGAACGCTGGACGCTGTCCCGCGCCATCGACGAACTCGAACAGCACCACCGGGCCTGACCGCGGGTCAGGCCCGGCGCGGGGTCAGCGCCGCATGAAGGGCGGGACGTCCACGTCGTCGTCGGACGGGTCGTCGGTGACCGGGACGGCCCGGCTGGGCAGGCTGCCCTGGCTGGTGCTCGTGCGCGGCGCCGGGTAGCTGCGGCTGCCGCCACCGGGCTGCGGCAGCCCGCTGGGCGGCGTGCCGTAGCTGGTGCCCGACGGCGGCGTCCGCGGCGGCGTGACCGGGAAGCCCCCACCGGCGGGCGGGGCGGGCGGCGTCGCTGCCGGGGGCGCCGGCTGGCGGACCTGCCCGGCCTCGGCGGACGCCGTCGTCGAGCGGGTGCCCACGGCGGGCGGCTCGAGCTTCTTGTGGGTGGGCGAGCCGGAGTCGAACCCGGCCGCGATCACCGTCACGCGCACCTCGTCGCCGAGGGAGTCGTCGATGATCGTCCCGAAGATGATGTTCGCCTCGGGGTGCGCGGCCTCCTGCACCAGCGAGGCGGCCTCGTTGATCTCGAACAGGCCGAGATCGGAGCCGCCCGCGATGGACAGCAGCGCGCCGTGCGCGCCCTCCATCGAAGCCTCCAGCAGCGGCGAGTTGATCGCCTTCTCCGCGGCCTGCACCGCCCGGCCCTCGCCGCGCGCGGAGCCGATGCCCATCAGCGCGCTGCCCGCGCCGGACATCACGCTCTTCACGTCGGCGAAGTCCAGGTTGATCAGACCCGGCGTGGTGATCAGGTCGGTGATGCCCTGGACACCGGAGAGCAGGACCTCGTCGGCGGAGCGGAACGCGTCCATCAGGCTGACGCCGATGTCGCCGAGCTGCAGCAGCCGGTCGTTGGGGATGACGATGAGGGTGTCGCACTCGTTGCGCAGCGCCTGGATGCCGTCCTCGGCCTGCTTGCCGCGGCGCTTGCCCTCGAAGGTGAACGGCCGGGTCACCACGCCGATCGTGAGCGCGCCGAGCTTGCGCGCGATCGAGGCGACCACCGGCGCGCCGCCGGTGCCGGTGCCGCCGCCCTCCCCCGCGGTCACGAAGACCATGTCGGCGCCCTTGAGCACCTCCTCGATCTCCTCGCGGTGGTCCTCGGCGGCCTTGTGCCCCACCTCGGGGTTCGCGCCGGCGCCCAGGCCGCGGGTCAGCTCGCGGCCGATGTCGAGCTTGACATCCGCGTCGGACATCAGCAGCGCCTGCGCGTCCGTGTTGATCGCGATGAACTCGACACCCTTGAGGCCGACCTCGATCATGCGGTTGACGGCGTTCACGCCACCACCGCCGATGCCGACGACCTTGATCACCGCGAGGTAGTTGTGCGGGGGCGTCATCGGGTCCGCCTTCCTATCGTGATTCCTCGTACCGCTCGCCGGGAGCGAAAAACCCTCAACCTAAACTCAAGGTTCAGAGTTATGTCAACTCCCCGCTCCGTCCGCCGAAGGTAGGGATCCGGCGAAGCGGAATCCAGTAGCCACGCCGCGTGTCGTCCGTGGCGTTGCAAAATCACCGCGCCGGACGCCTCATTCGCCGGTCCGGCCGTCGGTCAGCTCACGCAGCAGATCCAGGTGCCCGGCGTGCCGCCCGGTCTCCTCCACCATGTGGATCAGCACGTAGCGGAGGTTGACCGAACCGTCCTTGAAGGACACCAGGGTGTCCGGCGCCAGCTCCGCCGCGATCTCGCGGCTGGTGGCGCACTGCGCGCGGTAGGCGGCCACCAGGTCCGCGAGCGGGACCGTGAGCGCCTCGCGGAAGTCGGCGTCGCGGTCGTCCGCCAGCTTCTCCGCCCACCGGTTGGGACGGCCGGCGAGCACCGCCTCGAACCAGTAGTGCTCCACGTAGGTCAGGTGGCCGACCAGGCCGGCGATCGTGGTCAGCTCGCTCGGGACCAGGCTGCGGCGGGCCTGTTCGTCGGTCAGGCCCGCGCACTTGAGCACGACGGCCTCGCGCAGGAAGTCCAGGAAGGCGGTCAGCTGCTCGCGCTCGCCGCCGTCGAAGGGCGGTTCCGTCCTGATCATGCGCACAGCTTCGCACAGCGTCCCCGCCGGTGTCTCCGTCCTCAGGAGACCGTCGGCAGCTCGGGGCTCGCCACGTCGTAGATCCGGCCCTCGCGTGTCAGGAGGACGCCCAGCACCCTGGCCTTGCGCTCGGCGTTCGACGCGTCGCCCCAGCGGACCGTCTTGCCCGTGGTCAGCGTGAACTCCACGCCGCCCGGGGTGCCGGCCCGCACCACGGCGATCTGGCCCTTCAGCGGCTCCGGCACCGTCGCGAGCACCGCGACCACCGACCGCGTCACCGCGTCCTCCGGCGACACCACCGCCACCTGCAGCTCCGGCAGGCGCTCCGGCTTGTTCTGCACCGTCTTGTAGTCCAGGCCGCCGGAATCGACCAGGTGGAAGCCGTCCCGGCCGGCCACGAACCCGATCGGCGACCGCTCCGTCACCGTGATGTCCACAGTGGAGGGCCACGACCGGGAGACGTCCACAGTGGCCACTCCGGGGATCGCCGTGACGCGGGCGGCGATCTCGTCGGTGTCCAGCAGCAGCATCGGTTTCAGATCGGGCACCGCCGCCGCGGCCAGGATCTGGTCCCCCGGCACGCTGTGCGCGCCGTGCACCTCCACCGAACGTACCCCCAGCAGCGACGTGAACATCACGACGTACCCGAGCCCGAGCACCGTCAGCACGCTCAGCGTCGCCACCCACCGGCGCCGCAACGCGCGGCGCCGCGAGACGCCCGTGCCGGTGCGCCGCCGGGCGGTCAGCGGGCGCCGTCCCCGGCGGCTGCGCACCGCCGACGACGACCGCCGCGTGGACGGCCGGCTGCGCTCGTCGCTCCGCGCTCGCGTCGCCACCTAGCCCCCGGCCCGCCGGTCCAGCTCCGCCAGGATCTCCGGCCCCAGCTGGGTCACGTCGCCCGCGCCCATGGTGACCAGCAGGTCCCCGGGCTTGACCAGGTCGGCGGCCAGCGTCACGGCCCGGTCGAACGCCGGCTCGTAGTGCACCCCCGCCCCGGTGATCCGCTCCGCGATCAGCGCGCCGCTGACGCCCGGCTCCGGCTCCTCCCGCGCGCCGTACACGTCCAGCAGCACGACCTCGTCGGCCAGCCCGAGCGCGTCGGCGAACTCCGCGGCGAACAGCTTCGTGCGCGAGTACAGGTGCGGCTGGAACACCACGACCACCCGGCCCCCGCCCGCCGCGTGCCGCACCGCCCGCAGCTGCGCGGCGACCTCCGTCGGGTGGTGGGCGTAGTCGTCGTAGACCCGCACGTCGGCGGCGCGGCCCTTGAACTCGAACCGCCGCCGCACCCCGCCGAACGCGGCCAGCCCCTCGGCCAGCCCGCCCAGCGGCGCGCCCAGCTCCAGGCCGGCCAGCACCGCGGCGACGGCGTTGAAGGCCATGTGCTCGCCCGGCACCGCGACCCGCACGTCGGTCTCGGCGCCGTCCAGCGCGATCCGGATGACCCCGCCGCCGTCGGCGGGCCGGTAGTCCAGCACCTTCGCGTCCCCGGCGCCGGTCACCGAGCGGCCGTAGCGGCGCACCCGCACGCCCTCGGCCGCGGCGTGGTCGCCCAGCGCGTTCGCGGCCTCGTCGTCGGCGCACACGATCAGCAGGCCGCCCGGCTCGATCCGGCGGGTGAACTGCGTGAACACCGCGGTGTAGGCCTCGGCGGTGCCGTGGTGGTCCAGGTGGTCCGGCTCGACGTTGGTCACCACCGCCACCGACGGCGAGTAGCTCAGGAACGAGCCGTCGCTCTCGTCGGCCTCGGCGACGAACACCCCGCCCTCGCCGTGGTGCGCGTTCGCGCCGGACTCGTTGAGGTCACCACCGATCGCGAACGACGGGTCCAGCCGGCAGTGCTGCAGCGCGACCGTGAGCATCGACGTGGTCGAGGTCTTGCCGTGGGTGCCGGCGATGCAGGCCACCCGGTGCCCGGCCATCAGCAGCGCGAGCGCCTGCGCCCGGTGCAGCACCGGGATGCCGCGCTCGCGGGCGGCCACCAGCTCCGGGTTGCTCTCCTTGATCGCGGTCGACACCACCACCGCGGACGGGCCGCCGGGCAGCGCGTCCAGGTTCTCCGGGCGCTGCCCGATGCCGATCTCGGCGCCCTGCGCGCGCAGCGTCAGGAACGCGCGGGAGTCCTTGGCGTCCGAACCCGACACCCGGGCGCCGCGCGCCAGCAGGATCCGCGCGATGCCGCTCATGCCGGCACCGCCGATCCCGATCAGGTGGGCCCGGCCCAGCTCGGCGGGGACTTCGCTCATTTGCCGCACACCTCCAGGACGATGCGCGCCAGCACCTCGTCGGCCTCGCGGTGGCCCAGCCCGACCGCCGCGGCCCCCATCTTCGTAACCCGGGCGGGGTCGGTGACCAGCGGGATCACCAGCTCGGCGACCTTGGCCGGGCTCAGGTCCGCGTCCTGGACCATCAGCGCCGCGCCGGCGTCGACCGCGGGCCGGGCGTTGATCGCCTGCTCGCCGTTGCCGTGCGGCAGCGGCACGAACACCGCGGGCAGCCCGACCGCGGACACCTCGGCCACGGTCATCGCGCCCGACCGGCACAGCACCACGTCGGCCGCCGCGTAGGCCAGGTCCATCCGCTCCAGGTAGGGCACCGGCACGTACGCCGGGCGGCCCGGGAACTCCTGCACCACCAGGCTGTTCTTCGGCCCGTGCGCGTGCAGCACGCCGATCCCGGCGTCGGCCAGCTCCTTGGCCGCGCCGGACACCGCGTTGTTGATCGACTGGGCACCCTGCGAACCGCCGAACACCAGCAGCGTCGGCGCGTCCGGGTCGAGCCCGAAGTGCGCCCGGGCCTCCGCCCGCAGCGCCGCCCGGTCCAGCGAGGTGATCGAGCGCCGCAGCGGGATGCCGACGACCTCCGCGCCCGGCAGGGGCGTGCCGGGCACCGCGACCGCGACCCGCTTCGCGAAGCGCGCCCCGACGCGGTTGGCCAGGCCCGGCGACTGGTTGGCCTCGTGCACCACGATCGGCACGCGGCCGCGCGCGGCGAAGTAGGCCGGCAGCGACACGTACCCGCCGAACCCGACCACGACGTCCGCGCCGACCCGGTCCAGGATCTCGCGGGTCTGCTTGACCGAGTCCCGGATCTTCAGCGGCAGCCGCAGCAGGTCGGTGGTCGGCTTGCGCGGCAGCGGCACCGGCGGGATCAGCTCCAGCGGGTAGCCGCGCGCCGGGACCAGCTTGTTCTCCAGCCCCCGGGACGTGCCCAGCGCGACCACCGTGGCGTCCGGCCGCAGCCGCCGCACGGCGTCGGCCAGCGCCAGCGCGGGTTCGATGTGTCCGGCCGTGCCGCCGCCCGCCACCACCACGGTGGGAGCCACGCCGGTAACCGCCTTGCTCACTTGATCCTACGTCCCTCTCCGCACTGAACTTCCCCGTCTGCCCGGCGCCGCGCGCCGGCGCTCGGGCGCCTGCGCCGATCGTGCCCCGCGGGCCGAGGGCCGGTCCCCGCGGGGTGCCGCACGGCCGCTGCCCCGCCGCCGCGTCGGCGGCCGGTACACCTCGGGCGCCGGCAGGCGCAGGAGACGGCCGAACTTACCCGGTCCCTGCGACCGCAGCGCCGCCACCGACTCCGGCTCGTGCCGGGCGGCGTTGGCCAGCAGGCCCATCAGGAACATGGTGACCCAGATCGACGTGCCGCCCGCCGAGATCAGCGGCAGCGTCACGCCGGTGACCGGCAGCAGCCCGACGACGTACCCGATGTTGATCCCGGCCTGGGACACCGTGAACACCGTGAGCGTGCCGGAGGTGATCCGGATCCACGGGTCCAGGTTACGCATGGCGATGCGCAGGCCCACGATGGCGAGCCCGACGAACAGGCCGATCACCACGATGCAGCCGATGAAGCCCAGCTCCTCGCCGATCACCGCGAAGATGAAGTCGTTCTGCACGTTCGGCAGGTAGGACCACTTCGACGGGCCCTGCCCGAGCCCCTTGCCGAACAGCCCGCCGTCGGCCAGCGCGTACTTGGCCTGCGTGGCCTGGTAGGCGGCGCCGCTGGTGTCCGAGCCGGGCGAGAGGAACGACATCACCCGCGACATGCGGTAGGACGCGGTCAGCGCCAGCACCACGGCCCCGGCGATGCCACCGGCGAGGATCACCGCGAACAGCCGTTTCGGCGCGCCGGCGAACCACAGCAGCGACATCAGCACCACGCCGAGCGTGATCGTGCCGGACAGGTTCGGCTGGGCCATGACCAGCGCGAACATCAGCAGCGCGACCGGCACCACCGGCACCATCAGGTGCCGCCACTGGTGCAGCACGTGGTACTTGGTGACCAGCACGTGCGCGCCCCACAACGCGAAGGCGACCTTGGTGAACTCGACCGGCTGCACCGAGAAGCCACCGAGGGCGAACCACCGCTGGGCGCCACCGCCCGCCGACCCGAGCGGCGTCAGCACCAGCGCCAGCATCACCAGGCACACCAGCACGGCCATCGAGGACAGCGCGCGGGTCCGCTTCAGCGGCATCCGCAGCGCCACCCAGAACACCACCGACCCGGTGAGCACGAAGATCAGGTGCTTCTTGAACAGCGCGTACACGCCGGAGCCGGTGTCCGGGTCGACCGAGGCGACCGAGGACGCCGACAGCACCATCACGATGCCGATCGAGGTGAGCAGGCCGGTCAGGGCCAGCACCAGGTGGAAGTCGGCGAGCGGGCGCGACAGCCACGCGGTCAGCGCGGTGAACGTGGCGCGCGCCGGGCTCTGCCGGTCGCCCCGGTCCCGCCTGCGCGGCTCGCGGTCCTGCTTCTGGTCCGGCTCCTCAACGACCGTCATCGGCAGACCCCGTCGCACGGGCCAGGACCGCGTCGGCGAAGGCGTCGCCCCGATGGGCGTAGTTGCGGAACATGTCCAGGGACGCCCCGGCGGGCGCCAGCAGCACCACGTCACCGGGCCGGGCCAGGTCGCTGGCCACCGAGACCGCCTCGTTCATGGCCTCATCGTCACCCGAAGCGACCCGATGGACGGGGACATCGGGCGCGTGTCGCGCGAGAGCGGCGGCGATCACCGGGGCGTCGGCGCCCATCAGCACCGCGCCGCGCAGGCGTCCGGCGACCACCTCGACCAGCTCGTCGACCGCGGCGCCCTTGAGCTGCCCGCCGGCGATCCACACCACGCTGGAGTGCGCGAGCAGCGACCCGGCGGCGGCGTGCGGGTTGGTGGCCTTGGAGTCGTCGACGTAGCGGACGCCGCCGAACTCGCCCACCTCGACCGCGCGGTGCGCGCCCGGCTGGAACTCGCGCAGGCCCTTGGCGACCCCAGCGGGGTCGATGCCGTACGCGCGGGCCAGCGCGGCCGCGGCCAGGGCGTTGGCGAGGTTGTGCGGGCCGGCCGGGCGCACCTCGCTCACCGAGATCAGCTCGTCGGCGGAGTGCTGCGGGTCCGGGCCGTAGGCGCGGTCGATCAGCAGGTCCTCGACCAGGCCCAGCTCACCGGGGCGCGGGGTGTCCAGGCGGAACCCGACCCGCTTGGCCCCGGCGGGCGCGTACTCGCCGGCCAGCCGCACCGACCACGGGTCGTCGGCGTTGTGCACGACCACCGAGGAGTGCGCGTGGATGGTGCCCTTGGCGGCCGCGTAGGACTCCATCGAGCCGTGCCAGTCCAGGTGGTCCTCGGCGAGGTTGAGCACCACCGAGGCGTGCGGCGCCAGCGTCGAGGACCAGTGCAGCTGGAAGCTGGACAGCTCCACCGCCAGCACCTCGTAGCCGGAGAACACCGCGTCCAGCACGGGCAGGCCGATGTTGCCGCAGGCCAGCGCGTGCGCCCCGCCCGCGCGCAGCATCGACTCCAGCATGCCGACCGTGGTGGTCTTGCCGTTGGTGCCGGTGACCGCGAGCCAGGTGGCCGGGTTCGGGAGGTCCCGGGAGGCGCGCCAGGCCAGCTCGACGTCGCCGATCACCTCGATCCCGGCGGCGGCCGAGGCGACCAGCAGCGGCGCGGTCGGCCGCCAGCCGGGGCTGGTGACCACCAGGTCGGTCCCGGCCGGGGGTTCGGCCAGGCCGGGCACCAGCTCGGCGCCCAGGCCGTCCAGCTCGGCCAGCCGCTCGGCGTTGCCGTCGGTCACCGTCACCCGGGCGCCGCGCTCGGTCAGGGCCCGCACCGCCGAGCGCCCGGTGACCCCGGCGCCGGCGACGAGCACGTTGCGTCCGGCGAACACCATCACTCGCTTTCTGCGCGGCGGAGCCGCGCGGGGTGGGCCGTCAGCCGGCACCGCCGCGGGTTCTCAGGAGCCCCCTCGCGAGGACAGCGCCGACGTGGTGAATTGGCATTCATGAGGAGGCGATCCCGGAGCGAGGGGGTTTCTGAGGTTCCGCCACCCGCACCGCTACGCAGACCGCTTCCGACCATTGTCAGCCTCCCGCGCCCAGCTGTTCGGAGTAGAAGAGGCCGAGGCCGAACATGCAGCAGATGGCGGCGAGCAGCCAGAACCGGATGATCACCGTCGTCTCGGCCCAGCCCGCCAGCTCGAAGTGGTGGTGGAACGGGGCCATCCGGAACAGGCGCCGCCGCGTCGTGCGGAACACCGCGATCTGCAGCACCACCGAGATCATCTCGACCATGAACAGGCCGCCGATGACAATGGCGAGCAGCTCGGTGCGGGTGGTGATGGACAGGCCGGCCACCAGGCCGCCCAGCGCGAGCGAGCCGGTGTCGCCCATGAAGATCTTCGCCGGCGCGGCGTTCCACCACAGGAACCCGACGCACGCGCCGGCCGCGGCGGCCGCGACCACCGCGAGGTCCAGCGGGTCGCGCACGTCGTAGCAGGCCGCCTGCGGGGTCACCACGCAGGACAGCCGGGCCTGCCAGAACGCGATCACCACGTAGGTGGCCAGTACCATCGCCGAGGTGCCGCCGGCCAGGCCGTCCAGGCCGTCGGTGAAGTTCACCGCGTTCGACCAGCCGGAGATGACCACGTAGCAGAAGATCACGAAGATCACCGCGGGGAAGGTGATCAGCGCGAGGTCGCGCACGTAGCTGAGGTTGCGCGAGGCCGGGGTGAGGCCGTAGCGGTCGGCGAACTGCAGCGCCAGGATGCCGAACGCCACCGCGACCACCAGCTGGCCGACCAGCTTCGCGGTCTTGTTCAGGCCCAGGTTGCGCTGCTTGCGGATCTTGATGAAGTCGTCGAGGAACCCGACCACGCCCAGGCCCACCGCGAGGAACAGCACGAGCAGGCCGGACGCCGACGGGCCGTCGTCGGCGGAGCTGCCCGAGCCGATCCAGTTCATCAGGTGCGCGGCGAAGTAGCCGACCACCATCGCGATGATGATCGCGACCCCGCCCATCGTGGGCGTGCCGCGCTTGGACTTGTGGCCCTGCGGGCCCTCCTCGCGGATCTCCTGGCCGAAGCCCTGCCGGGAGAAGACCCGGATCAGGTAGGGCGTGAGCAGGATGGAGACCAGGAGACCGATCGCGGCCGCGATCAGAATGCTGATCACGCAACACCTTCCTTGAGCAGTGCGTCAGCGACGAGCCAGAGCTCGGCGACCTTCGAAGCCTTCACCAGCACGACGTCACCGGGTTCCAGCTGCTCGCGCAGGAGGGCGATCGCGGCGTCGGCGTCGGGCACCAGCACGGACTCCTCGCCCCACGAACCCTCGTGGCTGGCGCCCTGGTGCATCGCGGCCGCCTCGTCCCCGACCACCACGAGCCTGCTGATGTTGAGCCGGACCGCGAGGCGGCCGATCTCGTCGTGCGCGGACACGCTATCGGCACCGAGTTCGCCCATCACACCGAGGACCGCCCAGGACCGCTTCCCGCGGCTGGCCGAGGCCAGGGTCTTGAGCGCGGCGCGCATCGACTCGGGGTTGGCGTTGTAGGAGTCGTTCATCACCACGACGCCGTCGGCCCTGGTGGTGACCTCCATGCGGCGCGCGGAGCGGCGCTGGGCGGCCGACAGGCGCTGCGCGACCTCTTCGACGCTCGCGCCCAGCTCCAGCGCGATGGCGGCGGCCGACAGCGCGTTGCCCACGTGGTGCTCGCCGTAGAGCGACAGCTTCACCGGCGCCTGTCCGGCCGGGGTGATCAGCCGGAAGGAGGCGCGGGCCTGCTCGTCGAGGGTGATGTCCTCGGCGCGCACCTGCGCGTCCGGGTGCTCGCCGACGCCGACGATCCGCGCCGTGGTCCGGCTCGCCATCGCGGCGACCAGCGGGTCGTCCAGGTTGAGCACCGCGACCCCGCCCTGCTCCGCCGACGGCAGCGCCTCGACCAGCTCGCCCTTGGTCTTGGCGATGCCCTCGCGCGAGCCGAACTCGCCGACGTGGGCGCTGCCGACGTTGAGCACGGCACCGATGCGCGGCGGGGCGATCTCCGCGAGGTGGGCGATGTGGCCCGGTCCGCGGGCGGACATCTCCAGCACCAGGTGGCGCGTGGTCGCGTCGGCGCGCAGGGCCGTCCACGGGTGGCCCAGCTCGTTGTTGAACGATCCGGGCGGCGCGACCGTCGGGCCCATCGGCTCGAGCAGCTGCGCGATCAGGTCCTTGGTGGAGGTCTTGCCGGACGAGCCGGTCACGCCGACCACGGTGAGCCCGCCGCGGGACAGCTCGATCACCACGTGCCGGGCCAGTTTCGCCAGGGCGGCCAGCACGGCGGCGCCGGAGCCGTCCTTGTCGCCGGCCAGCGCGAGCGCGCGCTCGTGCGCCTGGCCGGGTGGCAGCGGCGGCACGATCACCGCGGGCGCGTCCACCTCGCGGGCGGCCAGCACCCCGGCGGCGCCGCTCTCCACCGCCTTGGCGGCGAAGGCGTGCCCGTCGACCTTCTCCCCCGGCAGGGCCACGAACAGCCCGCCCGGGGTGAGGCGGCGCGAGTCGAACTCGACGCTGCCGGTGACCGTCTCGCGTCCGTCGGTGCGGTGCAGCCGGCCGCCGGTGACGGCGGCGATCTGCTCCAGGGTCAGCGGGATCAACGGGTCTCCTGGTTCTCTTCGAGCCGGTGCCGGATCGCCGCCGCCAGCTCGTCGCGGTCGGAGAAGGGGTGCACGACGCCCGCGGCCTCCTGGCCGGTCTCGTGGCCCTTCCCCGCGATCAGCACGACGTCCCCGGCGCGGGCCAGCCCGACCGCCCGGACGATCGCCTCACGCCGGTCGCCGATCTCCAGCACCTCGCCGGAGCCGGGACCGGCCGCGCGGGCGCCGGTCAGCATCGCGGCGCGGATCGCGGCCGGGTCCTCCGACCGCGGGTTGTCGTCGGTGACGATGAGGACGTCGCTGCGTCTGGCGGCGGCCTCGCCCATCATCGGGCGCTTCGCGGTGTCCCGGTCGCCGCCGCAGCCCAGGACCGTGATGATCCGGCCCTCGGTGCGGGCGCGCAGCGCGTCCAGCGCCTGCGCCACCGCGGCCGGCTTGTGGGCGTAGTCCACGACGGCGGTGAAGTCCTGGCCCAGGTACACCCGCTCCATCCGGCCCGGCACCTCGACGTGCGCCAGGCCGGTGACGGTCTCCTCCAGGCTGACGCCGCACGTCTCCAGGATCGCCGCGGCGAGCAGCGCGTTGGCGATGTTGAACGTGCCCGGCAGCGGCAGCGTGGCCCGCGCGGTGCGCCCGGACGGCGAGAGCAGCGTGAAGCTCTGCTCGCCGGTGGCCGTGGTGGCGAAGTCGGTGGCGGTCCAGCTCGCGTCCACGCCCGGCTCGGTGGTCACGGTGATCGTGTGCGGCGTGACCAGCGCCTGTCCCCAGGCGGTGTCGATGCACACCACCTCGGTGGTGGAGCGGCCGTCGAACAGCAGCGCCTTGGCCGCGAAGTACTCCTCCATGTCGCGGTGGAAGTCCAGGTGGTCCTGGGAGAGGTTGGTGAACGCGCCGACCGCGAACCGGGTGCCGTTGACCCGGCCCAGCGCGAGCGCGTGGCTGGAGACCTCCATCGGCACGTGCGTGACACCCTGCTCGACCATGACCGCGAGCAGCGCCTGCAGGTCGGGCGCCTCCGGCGTGGTGAACGCGCTGGCCAGCCGCTCCCCCGCGATGCGGGTCTCGATGGTGCCGATCAGGCCGGTGACGTGCCCGGCGGCGCGCAGGCCCGACTCGACCAGGTAGGTGGTGGTGGTCTTGCCCGACGTGCCGGTGATGCCCAGCACGGCCAGCTCCAGCGACGGCTCGCCGTAGATCCAGGCGGCCATCGAGCCGAGCACCCCGCGCGGGTCCGGGTGCACCAGCACCGGGACGCCCGCCTCACGCAGCGCCGGCCGGTCCGCTCCGGCCTCGTCGGTGAGCACCGCCGCAGCCCCGGCCGCGATGGCCTGCCCGGCGAAGTCGGCCCCGTGCGCCCGCGCGCCCGGCAGCGCGGCGAACAGGTCGCCGGGCAGGACGTGCTGGGCCCGCAGGGTGGCCCCCGTGACGACCGTGTCGCCGGGCCAGCGCGGCTCGCCGACCAGGCGCGCGGCCGCGCGCGCGACCAGCGTGGTGAGCGGGACCGGCTCGATGCGGGCCGGCCGTGGCGGCGCCACCGCCGCCTTCACCGGGCTGTCCGGTACCCGCCCCTTCGCTTCCTGCGACATGGTGCTGCTTCCAGACGCTTCCACCGACACAGCACGGAAGGTTACCGAGCCGGGATTCCCCTCTTGCGGCCCGGTACTCCTAGCGCTTGTGTCTCGATTGGACAGCGACCGTCACGGCAGCACGAGCGGCACGTACGGCGCGGCGCCCTCGGACAGCGGGAGCTGGAACCGCTGCGTCAGGTACGAGGCGATGTCGTGGAACAGCGGCGCCGCGGAGTGGCCGGCGGGCAGCGTCGTGTCCGGGGCGTCCAGCCGGATGCCCACCACGAACCGCGGGCTGTCCGCGGGCAGGATCCCGGCGAAGGTGATGTTGTACAGGGTGTCGCTGTACGCGCCGGTCGCCGGGTTGACCTGCTGGCCGGTGCCGGTCTTGCCGGAGATCTGGTAGCCCTCCAGCGCCGCCGTGGGCGCCGTGCCGCTGTTGCCGTTCTTCCCGGTCTGGGTGACCGCGCGCATCATGTTCCGCACCGTCGTCGCGGTCTCCGGGCTGACCACCTGCGTGGTCTGCGGCGCCGCCTTGGGCACCACGGTGCCGTCCGGGCGGATCTCCTCCTTGACGATGCTCGGCTGCACGCGCAGACCGTTGTTCGCGATCGCCTGGTACATCGCGGTCATCTGCACCACGGTCATCGACAGGCCCTGCCCGATCGGCAGGTTGCCGAACGTGGTGCCGGTCCAGGTGTTGCGGGGCGGCACGAACCCACGGCTCTCCCCGGACAGGCCCAGCCCGGCGCTCTGCCCGACGCCGAAGCGCTTGAGGTAGTCCAGGTACTTGTCCGGGCCCAGCTGCTGGGCCAGCAGCAGCGTGCCGACGTTGGAGGACTTCGCGAAGATGCCGGTGACCGAGAAGTTCTGCGTGCCGTGCACCCACGCGTCGTGCACGGTGTGGTCGGCGACCTTCAGCGCGCCGGGCACCTGCAGCACCGACTCGGGCGTCACCAGGCCCTGGTCGATGGCCGCGGTGGCGGTCACGATCTTGTTCACCGAGCCCGGCTCGAACGGCGTGGACACCGCCTGCAGGTCCATCAGCGACTGCGTGTAGGTCTTGTTGTCGTAGGGGTCGAACGTGGAGTCGTCGGCGATCGCGTAGATCTCGCCGGTCTTCGCGTCCATCACGACCGCGCTGGCGCCCTTGGCGCGCGACTGCCGCACGTAGTCGGCCAGCGCGTTCTGCAGGAAGTACTGGGTGTCCGAGTCGAGCGTGAGCACGACATCGTTGCCCGGGGTGGCGGGCTGCACGTCCCGCTCGGTGCCCGGGATGATCACGTTGTCGTTGCCCTGCTTGGTGTCGGCGACGTAGCGGCCCGGCCGGCCGGCCAGGTCGGCGTTGAGCGTGTACTCCAGCCCGGCCAGGCCCTGCAGGCTGTGCTTGGACACGTCCGGGTCGTCCATGCGCCAGTTCGCCAGGCCGACGACGTTGGAGGCCAGCGTGACGCCCGGGTACTCGCGGGCGGCCCGCACCTCGGCGCCGATCTCCGGGAACGCGGTGGTGATCTCCTCGGCGATCGACGGCTCGACCCCGTCGACCAGGTAGGTGAACGACGTGGTCTTGCGGAAGTCGGCGAGCAGCTCGGCCTCGGTGACCCGGCCGGGCAGCTTGGCGGCGATGAACCGCGCCGCGTCCGCCGCGCGGGTCTCGAAGCTCTGGCCCCCCGCCGGGTTCTTGGCCGCCACCTCGTCCCACGCCTTGCGCATCGCGCGCAGGTTCACCGACAGCGCGCGGGTTTCCACGGTGAACGCCAGCTTGACGTTGTTGCGGTCCACAATGGACCCACGCTTGGCCGGGATCGGGATCGTGGTGCTGCGCTGGCTCTCCGCCTTCGCCGACAGGGCCGCCGCCTGGAAGCCCTGGACCTGCACGAGCTTGAGCCCGGCCAGCACCAGCACCGCGACGAGCACCACGCGCACGCCGACGTAGCGCCCCTTGCCGGTGGCGGCGTTGGGCTGGCCGGCCACCTGGCGCATGCGGGCGCCGTAGCTGCGGCGTCCCGGCCGCGCCATCACTGCCCTCCCGTGGTCTGCTGTCCCGGCGCCTGGGTCTGCCCGCCGGACGGCGGCACCTGCGCCTGGTCCTGCGGCTGGACGACCTGGCTGTCGCCCTGCGGCACGTCACCCTCGATCGGGCGGCCGCCGACCGGCGTGCCCTGCGGCACCACCGGCGTCGCCGGCTCCTGCGTGACCGGGGCGCCCTCGGCCTTCTTCGGCTCGCCGACCACGGTCACCGACCCGTCCGGGTTGAGCACCAGGTGCGCCGGGTCCTTGGCGGGCACCATGCCCAGCGCCTTGGCCCGCTCGGCCAGCGACGACGGCGACTCCGCGCCGCTGACGTCCTGCTGCAGCTGCTCGACCCGCTCGGCCAGGGCGGCGTTGTCGTCGCGCAGCTGCTCGAGCCGGTAGGAGTCGGCGATCGCCTGGGTGGACAGCAGCAGCGTCGCCACCACACCCGCGGCGAGCAGCACCATCACCAGCATCACGAACGTGGCGCGCGAACGCGGCAGCCGCAGCTTCAGCCGGATCTTCTGGCGCTCGGGCTCGGGCGCGCGCTTCAGGCCCTCGGCGCGCTGGGCCCGCCGGGCGTAGGCGCGCTCGGCGGCGGTGGTGCGCTGAGCCTGCCGGGTGGGCTGCCGCCGGGGGCGGCGCCTGGCCGGTACCGGTGTGCCCAGGCCCTCCTCGGCGGGCGCGTCCGAACGGCGCGGACGCCGCCGCGGCTCGGCACCGGCCTGCCTGCGTGCCCGCGTAGGCGCTGTCATGCGTCCGCCTCCTGTGTCTTGCGACGGTGCTGTTGCGGGACACCCGCACCCGGGCCACGCACCCGGGCTGGCCGCATGACCGGGGCTGCGCGATTGTCGATCATGCGTCCGCCTCCTTGATCCGTTCGGCGACCCGCAGGCGCACCGACGCGGCCCTCGGGTTCTGTTCGATCTCGTCTTCGCTCGCCTTCTCGGCGCCGCGCGTGATCAGCTTCAGTTCCGGCCCGTGGCCGGGGAGTTCGACGGGCAGGCCGGGCGGGGTCCGCGACTTCGCCAGCTCCGCGAAGGCCTGCTTGACGATCCGGTCCTCCAGCGAGTGGTAGGACTCCACGACGATCCGGCCGCCCACCGCCAGCGCGGACAGCGCCGCGGGGATCGCCCGGCGCAGCACCTCCAGCTCGCCGTTGACCTCGATGCGCAGGGCCTGGAACGTGCGCTTGGCCGGGTGCCCGCCGGTGCGGCGGCTCGCGGCCGGCACCGCGTCGTAGAGCAGCCGCACCAGGCGCTCGCTGCGGTCGAACGGCTGCCGCGCCCGCTCCGCGACGATCGCCTTGACGATCCGCTGGGCGAACCGCTCTTCGCCGTACTCGCGCAGGATCCGGACCAGCTCGCCCGGCTCGTAGGTGTTGAGGACGTCCGCGGCGGTCTGTCCCGTGGTGGGGTCCATCCGCATGTCCAGCGGGGCGTCCCGGGCGTAGGCGAAGCCGCGCTCTTCCTCGTCGAGCTGCATCGAGGAGACGCCGAGGTCGAACATCACACCGTCCACACGGGACAGTCCGAGCCGGTCGAGGACGTCCGGCAGGGTGTCGTAGACGGCGTGCACCAGCTCGGCCCGGTCGCCGAACTTCGCCAGCCGCGCGCCGGCGCGCTCCAGCGCGTGCGGGTCCCGGTCCAGCCCGATGAGCTTCAGCTGGGGGAATCTGGTGAGCAGTGCCTCGGAGTGCCCGCCCAGGCCGGTGGTCGCGTCGACCACGACGGCCGGGCGGCCCTCGAGCGCGGGAGCGAACAGCTCCAGCACGCGCTCGGTCATCACCGGCACGTGCGCGGCTTCGGCTGCCACTTCTCCCACCCCCTTAAGCCGTCGCGCGGATGCCGTCAGGTCCCCGCCCGCCCGCTGCGAACCTGGTGCCGGGGAAGGTGCACCAGGGCCACTGAGCGGACAGAGGCCTCACGACATCCGTCGCCGGATCCCGCCCCCACTTGCTGTCGCCACCCGCGCCCCCCGACGGCGCGGGTCACCTAGAAGACTCCCGGCAGGACCTCTTCCTGGGCCTGCGCGTAGCTGTCCTCGTGTTCCTCCAGGTAGGACTCCCAGCGCTGGGCGTCCCAGATCTCCAGGCGCGTGATCGCCCCGATCACCACGCACTCCTTGTTGAGCCCGGCGTAGCGCCGGAGCTCGGGCGCGATCGCGATGCGCCCCTGGCCGTCCGGACGCTGCTCGTCGGTGCCCGCGAACAGGTACCGCTGGTAGGCCCGCACCGCCTCGTTGGTGAAGGGCGCCTCCGCGACCTTGCGGGCCAGCTGCTCGAACTCGGCGCGCGGGAAGACGAAGAGGCAGTGATCTTGCCCCTTGGTGACCATCAGCCCACCTGCCAGCGCGTCGCGGAACTTCGCGGGCAGCGTGAGCCGCCCCTTGTCGTCCAGCTTGGGGGTGTGCGTGCCGAGGAACACCGGCACTCACCTCCCCACCGCCCCCGGTGCTCCACCGGATGCGGCCCCTGGGGCCTCCCTACTGCCCCACTGCGCACCACCGTACCCCACTTTTCCCCACAGTCAACGCCGCGAAGCTGCCCGACCGGGCGATCCTCGCGGTATTTACGCAGGTCAGCGCGAGGGGGGCGAAGTGGGGAGATCGTGGGGAGCCGCGCCGGGCCTCCCCCACGCCGGGTAGCTGGGAGGGCCCGTGAGGCCCGTTCCGGGGCCTGGTGGGGGCCGGTGGGGCGGGCGGTGGGTGGAAGTGGGGGCGGCGGTGGTGGAAGGTGGGGAGCCGGTGCGCGCGCCGGCCACCCCGCACAGCGGGACGCTCGCCGCCGGCCCGAGGTCGCCCGCCAGGAAACCCACCTCCCTCGCGAACGCGGAACTCGCGCGCCGGAACGCAGAACTCGCGAGCGGGAACGCAGAACTCGCGAGCGGAACTCGCGGAGCGGCGAGTCCCACGCTCAGGCCCGCGAGTTCCACGCTCAGGCCCGCGAGTTCCACGCTCAGGCCCGCGAGTCCCACGCTCAGGCCGGCGAGTTCTGCGCTCAGGCCGGCGAGTTCCGCGCTCAG
Source organism: Amycolatopsis thermalba (assembly GCF_023376025.1). Taxonomy (NCBI): domain Bacteria; kingdom Bacillati; phylum Actinomycetota; class Actinomycetes; order Pseudonocardiales; family Pseudonocardiaceae; genus Amycolatopsis; species Amycolatopsis thermalba. Next base: position 3,177,120 of record NZ_CP091196.1, on the reverse strand, counting down.
GCCGCGGGGGTAGTGGTGGGTGCCGCGAGCCGCAGCGCCGAACAGTGCGAGCCGCGAGCGGCGGCTCAGTCGAGCAGCTCCGCGAGCCGGGCCGCCACCTTGGCCGAGCCGGCGGGCACCACGTTCACCCACGGCGCTCCCCCGCGCCCCGGTTCCACCGTGCCCAGGTACGCGCCCTGGTCGGTGCGGAACCAGCTCACGCCGCCCACCCGGCGCAGCCGTCCGCCCTCGCGGACGCGCACCGTGAACTGCCCCGCCCCGAGCACCGGCCGGGACTGGATCGCGCGCACCTCGTCCACCTGCCGCGCGGCCGCCCGCGAAGCACCACCGCCGGACAGGGCGTCGGCCGGGAGGCTGACTCCGTAGCCCGGCCCGGGCTCCAGCGGGGGCAGCAGGTCGACCACCGCGGTGCAGACCTCCGTGTCGCGGATCCCGGACAGCCCGATCGTCCGGCTCGGCTGCGCCGCCAGCACGCCCCGCCTGCCGCCGGCCGCGGCCACCGCCCGGAACGGCACCTCCGCCTGCACGTCGGCCAGGGCCTCGCACTCGACGTAGACCTCCGCGGTCGCCAGCGTCGCCAGCCGGGACTCCAGCGCGGGGTCCAGCCGGTCTGCGTCGCGCAACCCCCGCTCGGCCAGGTTCGCGTGCACCGCGCGGCGGATCTCGGCGCGCTCGGCCTCGGTCGCGCCGACACTGCGCACCTCCAGCGGCGCCGGCACCCGGGCGTGCCCGAGGTCGTGCCACAGGACGTCGAACGCGGACGCCGACACCCGGATCACGGCTGCCCCAGCTCCGGCGGCTCGTCGAAGAACCGGCCCGGCACCGACTCGCGCAGGGCCGCGTCGCGCGCGTTGAGCACGTCGATCGCCTTCTGCCGGGCCTCCTCGGCGGCCGCCCGCCGCTGTTCCATCGCGTCCGACAGCCCGGCCAGCGCCAGGAAGTTCCCGCTCGCCGCGGCCTCCCGGATCATCGCGGCCGGGTCGTAGGGCACCGGCGGCGGCATCTCGTCCCGCGCCCGCGCGGCGATCCCGGCCTGGCGGCCGACCGCGTCGGACAGCGTCATCGACAGCTCGGTGGCGTGCCCGGACCAGCTCTCGGCCTTCGCCAGCGTCTTGCGCAGCGCCTCCCCCGCCGGGCCCTGGAACGCCTCGCCCGCCCGCTCGGCGATCGTGCCCAGCGCCTGCGCCGACTCGCGCAGCCGCGCGGCCAGCCCCGCCCACTGCTCACCGATCCGGCCCGCGGTGGCCGGGTCGTTGCCGTCGGCGACCTCGGCCGCCATCGCCTCGTGGCTGTAGGACTCGTACCGCGTCGTCGGCTCGGGCACCTGGTTCACGCCGGCTCCTCAGGGCAGTTTCGGCTCGATCAGCCGGGCCACGGTGTCGGCCCGCTCGCACGCGAGCGGGGTGTCCGCGAAGCCCGTGTTGGTCACGTCCACCTGCACGCTGGCCTCCTGGCCGACGCCGAGCAGGACCGCGCACGTGCCGTCCCCGGCGCGGCGGTCGGACACCCGGAAACCCCGGTGCGCGCCGACGGTCACGCGCTTGCCGGTGCCCTTGTCGATCTCCAGCGACGCCAGCGGCGCGTCCTCGGCGAGCGTGACGGTGACACCGAAGGTGCCCGGTTCGGTCCAGTCGCAGGCCCGGGCGGTGCCGATGGTCTTCTCCTCGCCCAGCGAGGTCAGCCCGGCGGTGGAGCGGTCGGTCGCGGACAGCAGCTCGCACGGCTTCAGCGCGGCCAGCCCGGCCGGTGACGGCGGCGCGCTCGGCGCCGGGGCGGAGCTGGACAGGACGGGCGCCGCGGGCGGCGGCGGAACCGGCTGCCCGCACGCGGCGAGCAGCGCGCCGGCGGCGAGCACCAGGACCGCACCGCGCATCCGCTCAGCCACCGCTGCAGTCGACGCCCTCGGCGGCGTCGTCGTCGCTGTCGGAGTACCGCTTCAGCGCGCGGCGGATGTTCGTCTTCAGCGTCTCCAGCTCCTGGCCGAACCGGATCAGCGAATCGGCGGCCGAACCGGGGCCGCCCAGGCCGTAGCGGGCCATGAACTCGCCGACCTCACCGGCGTACCCGCCGCCCAGCGGCACGGTGCGGCCCAGCACGCGGGCCTCCCGCACCATCTCGCCGACGACGTCCTGCAGCTGACTGATCTGCTGATAGGCCCCGGCCGCCAGCTCGGGCGAGACCGCGAACGCCCCCGCGTTCACGTTCAGGCCACTGTGCGTGTCGGTCATCGGTTCTGTTCGCACCTCTCGGTAGCCGACCGGTTCCGCAACGCAGCATAGCGTCCGAATCGAATTCAGGGTTCTTCGACCGACTTGGCCGGGGTTTGACACACTGGATGCCAGGCTGGGTGCCGGGGCGGGCCACCGCGCGCGTCGCCCGTCCCCGGCTGTGAGATCCTTCCGCGCCGCGGCGCGGTTCAGGCGGGCCGCACCCGTGTTCCGGTTTTGAAAAATGGGCTTCGGCACCAGGAGGTCGAGTGACGTCGAGGACACAGCCTGCATCGTCCGGGGAGTTCACCGGCGAGCAGGCGCCCGGGCAAGCGCCGTACCACCCGTCCGGTGCGAGCCCGGCACACGGCCTGCCGATCAGCCACAACGGCCACGGTGAGCTGCACGAGACCATGCGCCGCATCGCGGGCAACGTCGAGCGGGTGCTCGTCGGCAAGCCCGAGGTGGTGCGCGTCGCGCTGGTGACGCTCCTGGCCGAGGGCCACCTGCTGGTCGAGGACGTGCCGGGCGTCGGCAAGACGTCGCTGGCGAAGGCGCTGGCCCGGTCGATCGACTGCACGGTCAGCCGCATCCAGTTCACGCCCGACCTGCTGCCCAGCGACGTCACCGGCGTGTCCATCTACAACCGGCAGACCGGCGGGTTCGAGTTCCGGCCCGGCCCGGTGTTCGCCAACATCGTGGTGGGCGACGAGATCAACCGCGCGTCGCCGAAGACCCAGTCGGCGCTGCTGGAGTGCATGGAGGAGAAGCAGGTCACGGTCGACACCACGACCTACCGCCTGGACGACCCCTTCATGGTCATCGCCACCCAGAACCCGATCGAGATGGAGGGCACCTACGCGCTGCCCGAGGCGCAGCGCGACCGGTTCACCGCGCGCGTGTCGATCGGCTACCCCGACCAGCAGGCCGAGCTGGCCATGGTCGACGAGCACGCCGGCCACGACCCGCTGGCCGATCTGCAGCCGGTGTCCGACGCGGCCACCCTCAACCGGCTGATCCAGCAGGTCCGCGCGGTGCACATGGCGCCGGAGGTGCGCAAGTACGCGGTCGACCTGGTCGCCGCGACGCGCCAGGTGCCGGAGATCCGGCTGGGCGCCTCACCGCGGGCCACGCTGCAGCTGGTCCGCTCGGCGCGCGCCCAGGCCGCGCTGTCCGGCCGCGACTTCGTCGTCCCGGACGACCTGCACGCCGTCGCCGTCCCGGTGCTCGCGCACCGGCTGGTGCTGACCACCGAGGCGCACGCGGCCCGCCGCTCCGCCACCGACGTGGTCCGCGCGGTGCTGCACCGGGTGCCGGTGCCCCAGGGCGGTCACCCGCAGACCGCCGGCCGCCGGTAGCCGGCCGTGTTCCGCTCGCTGTCCGGGCTGACCACGCGGGGGCGGTGCCTGCTCGCCGCCGGCGTGGCGGCCGCCGTGTGCGCGGTGGTGCTCAACGAGCGCGACCTGCTGCGGGTCGCGGTGTTCGTGGTGGCGCTGCCGCTGCTGATCGCCCTGTTCATCGCGGCGTCGCGGGTGCGCATCGGCGCGTCCCGCACGCTGCTGCCCGATCGGGTCTCGGCCGGTTCGGCGGGCGAGGTGGAGCTGGCGCTGTGGCGCAACGGCAAGCTGCCCGCCGGTGAGGTGCTGCTCGAGGACGGGGTGCCCTACGCGCTGGGGTCGCGGCCGCGGTTCGTCGTGGAGCGGCTGCCGCACGGGCGGGTCATCGCGCTGCGGTACCCGATCCAGCCGATGATGCGCGGGATCCAGCAGGTCGGGCCGCTGCGCGCGACGCTGACCGACCCGTTCGGGCTGTGCGAGTTCGACCGCGAGCTGATCGCGCACTCGCGGCTGGTCGTGGTGCCGAAGGTGGTGTCGCTGTGGGGGCTGCCCAGCGGCGCCGGGATCGGCGCGGGCGACGACGGCAGCGTGCGGCTGCACGCCGGCCAGGGCGAGACCGACGTGATCGTGCGGCAGTACCGCCAGGGCGACGACCTGCGCAAGGTGCACTGGCGCTCGACCGCGCGGCGCGACGAGATCATGGTGCGGGTCGAGGAGCGGCCGTGGCGCGGGGGGACGACCGTCCTGCTCGACCACCGGGCCGCGGCGCACCACGGGACCGGCCCGGCCGCGAGCCTGGAGTGGGCGATCTCGTTCGCCGCGAGCGTGTGCGTGCACGTGCGGCGGGCCGGGCACCGCGTCCGCCTGGTCACCGAGCACGGCAAGCCGCTGGCCGACGTGCCCGGCGACGGCGGCGAGGGCTACGACAACGTGCTGCTGGACGCGCTGGCCGCGCTGCAGCCGGCGCACCAGCGGGACCTGACGACGGGTCATGATCCGGCCGAGGGGCAGGAGCTGATCGCGATCCTGGGGACGGTGTCGAACCAGGCGGTGACGGAGCTGGCGCGGTTCCGGCCGCGGGGCATCCGCAGCCTGGCGGTGCTGCTGGACACCCCGGCGTGGTCCGGGGGCGTGAGCGCGCCCGAGCACCGCGCGGCGGCGACCGAGGAGTCGGCGGCCCTGCTGCGCGCGTCCGGCTGGGGCGTCGTGGTGGCCGGCCCGACCTCCCCGATGCCCCAGGTCTGGGGCGATCTGTGCCGCACGGCCGCGGGGCGGGGCACCCTGATCGGGGGTGCGCTGTGAGCGTGGCGCCGTCGCCGACCACCGGCCGGGCACCCGGCCACCTGAACTCCGGGGGAACGCAGTGACCACGCTGGCCGGCCGTCCGCCGCGTCCCGGGCAGCAGCCCGACGCCCCGCCGCCGGGGCGGCCGGAGCTGCACCGGCCGACGCAGCGCGTCGTGGAGCCGCCGCCGCAGTGGCGGGGCTCGGTCCTCGCGCCGATCGCCGCCGGCCTGGCCACCCTGTGCGCCTCCACCTCGCTGACCGGCGTCGTGGGCGAGGCCGGCTGGCTCGGGTACGTCACGGTGGCCGTCGTGCTCGTCGCCGCCACCGGGCTCGCGCTGCGGACCATCCGCACGCCGACCGCCGTGGTCGGGCTGGCCCAGCTCGTCGTGCTGTTGCTGCTGATCACCGGCGTGTTCACCGGCAGCGGCATCCTCGGCGTGATCCCCGGCCCGGCCGCGTTCAGCGAGATCAACGGTGTCCTCACCGCGGCGTTCGAGCAGATCCGCACGGGCCTGCCGCCGGTCGAGGCGACCCCGCCGATCCTGTGCCTGGTGACCATCGCGATCGGCCTGGTCGCGGTGCTCGTGGACACCCTCGCGGTCGCCGCGTCCGCGCCCGCCGCCACCGGCCTGGTGCTGCTGTGCGTCTACGCGGTGCCCGCCTCGCTGGCCGACGACATGCTCCCGTGGTGGACGTTCCTGCTCGGCGCGGCGGCCTTCGCGGGCCTGCTCGCCGTCGACGGCAACCACCGGCACCGCCGCTGGCGCAACCGCGACTCCGGCCTCGGCAATGCGCCGGCCGCCGCGTCCGCACCGGTGGCCGTGGTCGCGGTCGCCGTGGTCCTGGGACTGGTCGCGGGCACCGCGATCACCGCGGTCGGCACCGTCGGGCGCCTGCCCGGCAGCGGCCGCAGCGGCGCGGGCGCCGGGTCCGGCGGGCTGGGCGTCAACCCGTTCACCTCGCTGCGCGGCATGCTCGACCAGGGCAGCACGGTCGACCTCTTCCGCGTCCGCGGCCTGGGCAACGACAAGCGCCTGCTGCGCGCGTTCACGCTGGACACCTACCGGCCCAACCGCGGATGGAGCCTCCCGGACGGCCCGATGCCGGCCGGTTTCCCGGCCAACCAGCCGCTGCCGGCCGCGCCCGGTGACGACGGCTCCGGCGAGGCGCGCCAGATCCAGATCGAGCCGCTGAACTGGGTCGACGTGTGGATGCCGGTGTACGGGCAGCTGCGCGGCCTGCAGGGTGTGTCGCAGGGCTGGTACTACGACCCGACCAGCGGCGCGGTCTTCAGCGAGCGCAAGCAGCGCATCCCCGCCTACGTGGAGACCGCGTCCCTGGCCGAGCCGACGAAGGAGGAGCTGGAGTCGGCCAGCACGCGCGGCGGCGACATCCCGGCGAGCTACAGCCAGATCACCGGCGTCGACCCGCGCGTGGTCAGCCTCGCCCAGGACCTCGCGGCGGGCGCGGCCACCGACTTCGACCGGGCGAGCGCGATCTGGCGGTACTTCAGCGCCGAGAACGGGTTCACCTACGACACCGAGACGGCCGCCGCGACCGACAGCGACGCGCTGGCCGACTTCCTCCTCAACGGCAAGCGCGGCTTCTGCGAGCAGTTCGCCTCCGCGATGGCCGTGATGCTGCGGGTGCTGAACATCCCGTCGCGGGTGGCGGTCGGGTTCACCTCCGGCTACGCCGACGGCGACTCGCGCATGATCACCTCGCAGGACGCGCACGCGTGGGTCGAGGTGTACTTCCACGACCTGGGCTGGGTCAGCTTCGACCCGACCCCGCGCTCCGACGGCCGCGGCTATGTCCCGCCCTACCTGCAGTCCGGCGCCACCTCCAGCGGGTCCTCGGACTCGGAGGAGCAGGACGTGCCGAGCGTGTCCACCACGCGGGTCGCGCCCACCGGTGTCCCCGAGACGCAGGGCAGCGCCGCCAACCCGGGTGGCACGCAGGCCGCGCCGGCCGGTTCGGCGCCGGGCTGGACCGGGTGGACCGCGCTGGTGCTGGTGCTGATCGCGCTGGCCCTGACCGCGGGCGCGTTTTTCGCGATCCGCAAGTTCCGCGGGCGGACGGCGTCCTGGCTGCCGCTGGCCGCGGCCGGGGCGTGGCTGGTCGCCGTGGTGCTCACCGCGTGGCTGGTGCACTGGGTGCTGGCCCTGGTGCTGTTGCTGGTCGCGGTGGCCGGGATGGCCCCGGCGGTGCTGCGGGAGATCCAGCGGCGGCGGCGCCTCACCGCGATCACGGCGCGCCGTCCGGGCGCGGCGGACGCGGCGTGGGCGGAGCTGATGGACGAGTGCGCCGACCGCGGCATCCCGATCCCGCCGAGCGACACGGTGCGGGCGGCGGCGCAGAAGATGGCGGTGCAGCACAACCTGGACGACGCCGGGAAGACCGACCTGCGCACCGTGGTCACCGAGGTGGAGCGCTCGTGGTACTCCCCCAGCCAGTCCACGGACGCCGATCTCGCCACCGCGTTCGAGGGGCTGCGCCGGAGCCTGCAGCGCAACGCCCCGATGTCCTGGCGCGGGCGGCTGTTCCCGCGCTCGGTGTTCCGCAAGCGCTAACCGGCGTCGAACACGGCGCCGGCGCCCGGGGCCAGCACGTCCCCAGTCGCCAGCAGCGGGCGGCCGCCGAAGCCGGGCGCGTGGGGCGTGTCGCCGAAGTTCAGCGCCACCAGGGTGCGTTCGCGGCCCGCCACCCGCAGGTAGGCGAGCACGCCGGGCGGCGCGTCCAGGAACACCTGGCTGCCGTGACGCAGTGAGGGCCGGGCGCGCCGCAGCGCCAGCAGCGCGCGGTACAGCGACAGCATCGACGCCGGGTCCCGACGCTCGACGGCCACGTTGAGGTGCTCGGCCGTGTCCCCCACCGGCAGCCACGGATCACCGGTGGTGAACCCGGCGCCGGGGCCGGCCTCGGACGGCGGCGCCCACGGCATCGGCGTGCGCTGCGGGTCGCGGCCGTTGCGGTCGGTGCCGGTCCCGGGTGGCAACGCGGTGTCCGGCAGGCCCAGTTCCTCGCCCTGGTACAGGAACGGCGTCCCCGCAGGGTCAGCAGCAGCATCGCCGCCAGCCGCGCCCCGCCCGGGGACCAGCGGCTCGCGATCCGGGGCTCGTCGTGGTTGTTCAGGAACCACGCGGGCCACACGTCCGGCCCGGCCAGATCCAGGAACTCCTCCACGGTGCGCCGGATTCCCGTGGCGTCGCACGGCACCCGGGCGAACACGAAGTTGTGCGCCAGGTGCAGCTCGCCGGGCGCGAGGTAGGGCAGGATCCGGCGCTGGTCGAACTCCCAGACCTCCCCGATCACCGCCACGTCCGGGTAGCCGTCGGCGACCGCGCGCACCTCCCGCAGGTAGTCGTGCAGCGTCGGCCAGTCCTGGTGCCGCGACGGCTCGCCGGGCACGTTGTCGCGCAACGCCGGGTCCTTGCCGAGGCGGTTGATCGAGTCGAGCCGCACCCCGTCCACGCCCCGGTCCAGCCAGAACCGCAGCACGTCCAGCTGCGCGGCCCGCACCGCCGGATTGGCCCAGTCCAAGTCCGGTTGCTGCGGCAGGTGCGAGTGCAGGTACCACCGCCCCGCCCCGGGGTGCCACGTCCAGGCGGGGCTGCCCGGCGGGAACCCGGCGAGCCAGTTGTTCGGCGGCGCGGACCCGTCCCGCCACACGTAGAAGTCCGGGCGCGTGGTGAACCACGGGTGCCGGTCGCTGGTGTGGCCCAGCACGATGTCGAGGATCACCCGCAGGCCGTGCGCGTGCGCGGCGGCGATCAGGGCGTCGGCGTCCGCGCCGGTGCCGAAGACCGGGTCGACGGCGGTGTGGTCGCTGATGTCGTAGCCGAAGTCGAGCATCGGCGACCGGAAGAACGGTGAGATCCACAGGGCGTCCACGCCGAGCCACCGCAGGTACGGCAGTCGTTCGAGGATGCCCGGCAGGTCACCGACGCCGTCGCCGTCGCTGTCGGCGAAGCTGCGCGGGTAGACCTGGTAGATCACGGCGTCCTGCCACCACGGCCTCATGGCGTGCCCCGGAACGCGGCGGACCGCCGGACGATCAGCGTGGCGGCCAGCCCGCAGCCCGCCGCCAGCGCCACCGCGGCGGGCAGGGCGCCGTGGTCGAGGGCGGCGCCGCCGACCGCGGCGCCGGTGGCGATGCCGACCTGGAAGGCGACGATGTAGACCGCGGACGCCAGGTCCGGCTGGGCGGCCACCCGCAGGACCGCGGCCTGCAGCACCACGGCCATCCCGCCGGCCGGCACGGCCCACAGCACGACCGCGGCGCCCGCGACCACGCCGGAACCCGGGATCAGCAGCACGACCATGCACACCGCCAGGCCGCCGGTGACGACCAGGGCGGTGGCTCGCGGACGGCTGTCCACCCGCCGCCCGATCAGGACCAGGCCGAGCAGGCCGGCCGCGCCGTGCGCGAACAACAGGGCCGACGTCGCCGCCCCGGTGAGGTGGACCGAGTCGGCGATGATCGCGGTGATGTAGGTGAACGCGGCGAAGTGCCCGGTCACCACGACCAGCGTGGCGAGGTTGACCGGCAGCAGGGCCCGGCCGAGCGCGCCGCGGCGTGGCGCCGGCGGTCCGGCGGGGGTGGGCTCGACCGTCGCGCGGACCACCACCGCCGCCAGCGCGGCGGCGCCGGCCACCGCGAGGACCGTGGGCCGCCAGCCGATCGTCTCCCCGAGCCACGAGCTCAGCGGCAGCCCGAAGAGGAACGCCAGCGAGTTGCCGGCGAAGACGACCGCGGTGGCGCGGCCGGACCGGTCCGGTCCGAGCAGCCGGGCGGCCATCGGCGCGACCACCGACCAGAACACGCCGTGCCCGGCCGCCGCGACCAGCCGGGCGACCACCGCGACGGCGTACCCGGGTGCGAGCGCCAGCAGCAGGTTCGACACCGCGATGGCCGCGACCGTGACGAGCGCGGCCGTGCGGCGGTCCCAGCGGGCCGTCAGCGCGACCAGCGGCACCACCGAGACCGCGACCACGATCGCGTACCCGGTCATCAGCAGCCCGATGGCCGAGCCGGAGACGCCGAACCCGGCCGCGAACTGCGGCAGCAGGGCGACCGGCAGGTTCTCCGACGTCACGGACACGAAGCAGGCGGCGCTGAGCGCTCCGAGCGCGACACCCGTCCTCTGGATGCGCATTGTGTAACGATACACAGATAGGGTGGGGGCATGTCCAGCCCGGGATCGCCGCGCGTCACGATGGCCGAGGTGGCGCGCCGCAGCGGTGTCTCGCCGATGACGGTGTCGTACTGCTACAACCAGCCGGACCGGGTCGCGCCGGAGACGTTGCGCCGGGTCCGCGCGGTCGCCGCCGAGCTGGGCTACCGGGGGCCGGACCCGACCGCGCGGTCGCTGCGCCGCCGCCGCACCGGCACGATCGGGGTCGTGCTCGGCGAGCACCTCGCCTACGCCTTCGAGGACCCGCAGGCCCGGAGGTTCCTCACCGGGGTCGCCGAGGTCTGCCGGGAGCGCGGGACCGGGCTGAACCTGATTCCGACCACCGGGGAGGACACCGACGTCGAGCGGGTGACGTCGGCATCGGTGGACGGCTACATCGTGTGGACCACCGCCGACACCGATCCGGTGCTGCCCGTGGTGACCGGGCTGGGCAAGCCGGTCGCGGTGCACGGCGGCCCGGCCGTGCCCGGCGCCCGGGTGGTCACGATCGACAACCGGGCCTCGGCTCGCGAACTGGCGGCGCGCGTGTTCGCCGGTGCGGCCCGGCCGGCCGTGCTGAGCTTCCCGTTCGGGCGGGACCGCAGGGCGCGTCTGGAGACCGGGCCGGATCCGGAGAGCGTGGAGTTCCCGGTGACGCGCGAGCGGCTGCGCGGCATCGCCGGTCACTGCCGGGACGCGGGCTTCGACGCCGGGGCGATGCCGGTGGCCGTGGTGGCGCGCAACGACCGGGCCGAAGCCGCACCCCTGGCCGACGCGCTGCTGGACACCGGGGCCGACGCGGTGGTGGCGATGAGCGATCAGCTCGCGTTCGCCGTCCTGGACGCCGCCCGCCGCCGGGGGCTGCGCGTGCCGGCGGACGTGGCGGTCGCCGGGTGGGACGACGATCCGGACGCGGAGCGGGAGGGGCTCACCACGGTTGCGCAGTCCCTGTGCGAGCAGGGCCGGAGCTGCGCGCTGATCGCCCTGGGGGCCGACGCCCCGGGTGAGGCCCCGTGGTCGGTGGTCGTCCGCACCAGCACCAGACAGTAAGCATAAGCTTGTTATTTTCGGGGTGCTGCGTTGGCTTGACTGGGTGTTTATTAAGCTTTAGCGTGGCACCTGTGAACGATGCTTGCTGGGAGACCGCGGGAGCCGTGCGGTGGGCCGTGTCCCGTCTGGCGCAGCGGCTGCGTGCCGAGACCGGGCGGACCGGGCTGACGCGGCTGGAGACGTCGGTGCTGGCGAACCTGCGGCACGGCGGCCCGCTGACGCCGACCGCGCTGGCGGACGTCGAGGGGCTGCAGCCGCAGTCGCTCACCCGGACGATCAACGCCCTCGACGAGGCCGGACTGGTCGAACGATCGCGCGACGACCGGGACCGCCGCCAGCAGACGATCAGGCTCACCGCCCAGGGGCGGGCCGCCCTGGACGACCACGTGCGCGACGGCAACGCCTGGCTGGCCGAGGCGCTGCGCACGGAGCTGACCCCCGCCGAACGCGACGTGCTGCGCATCGCGGCGGACCTGATGACACGCCTCGCGGGCGAGGGAAAGCCAGGGTCCTCCCTCCCCGGCGCGGCGGCGCCGCAATGACCCCAACGGACCACGGCGTACCGATCCCGTGCCCGCGAGAAGCCCGCCACCTACGCACCCGGCACCCCACGAGCACGGCTCGCCGCACACCACGACCCACCCGGCACCCCACCGAGCACCACAGCCCACCCGGCGCCCGCCGCACGCCACAGCTCACCCGGCGCCCCCCACACGCCACGCGCCACCGGCCACCCCACCGAGCACCACGGCCCACCCGGCGCTCGCCGCACGCCAGGGCCCACCCAGCACCCCACCGAACGCCACAGCCCACCCATCGCCCGCCACGCACCACGGCCCACCCGCCACACCACCCCGCCGGCCCAGCACCGCCGCGACGCCCGCCGCCGCCCGTCCACGAGCCTTCGCCACTCACCGCCCGAGAAGGACCAACCCACCTGGCGCCGCCACGATGACCACTCGCACCGTCCCCTCCGCCGTCATCGCCGTTCTCGCGTTGCTCACCGGGATCGCTCCGCTGGCCACCGACATGTACGTGCCGGGCCTGCCGGACCTCTCCCGCACCCTCGGCACCTCGCCGTCCGTCGCGCAGTTGTCCATGACCGCGTTCCTCGTGGGTGTCGTCGCCGGGCAGCTCGTCCTGGGCCCGGTCAGCGACGGCACCGGGCGGCGGCGCGTCCTGCTCGCCGGGTCCGCCCTGTTCGCCGTGTCCTCGCTGGCGTGCGCGCTCGCCCCGTCGATCGAGGTGTTCAACGCCGCCCGGCTGTGCCAGGGCATCACCGGCGCGGCGGGCATCGTCGTGTCGCGGGCCGTGATCACCGACCTGTTCGCGGGCGCCGCGGCCGCGCGGAAGTTCTCAGCGCTGGCCGCGATCACCTCGGCCGCCCCGGTCCTCGCGCCGGTGCTCGGCGGCGCGATCCTGAGCGTCGCGTCCTGGCGGGCCGTCTTCGCCGCCCTCGCCGTCGCCGGGGTGCTGCAGGTGGCCGGCGTCCTGCTGTGGGTGCCGGAATCCCTGCCGGCCGGACGACGAACACCCGCCCGGCCCGTGGCGGCCCTGCGCGCGATGGCCCGCCTGTGCCGCCGGCCCGCGCTCGCCGGTCGCGTCCTCAGCCTCTGCTTCGGCGGGGCGGCGATCTTCCTCTACCTCGCCGGATCCACGTTCGTCTTCGCCGACGTCGCCGGCGCCTCGCCCGGCCTCGTCAGCGTGGTCTACGGCGTCAACGCCCTCGGCTCGCTGGCGGGCAGCCTGCTGTGCGGCCGCCTCGTCACCCGCTTCGGGACCGGCGCGCTGCTGCGGGCGGGGATCACGACCGCCTGCGCCGCCTCCGCCGTGATGCTCACCCTGCTGGCCGTCACCGGCGCCCACCTCGCCGTGCTCTGGGCCGGCCTGTTCCTGGTCGTCACCGCGTTCGGGCTGTACTTCCCCGCCGTCACGGCCGCCGCGCAGGAGGCCGGCCGGGACGCGCCGGGCGCCACGTCCGCCCTGCTCGGCGGCGGGCAGTTCCTGCTCGGCGGGGCGGTCGCCCCCGCGGTGGGACTGTTCGGCACCGGCAGCGCCGTGCCACTGGCGGCCCTGCTGACCGGTTGCCTGCTGCTCGCCACGGCGGCCGCGTTCCGCTGACCGCGCATGCGAAAGTGCCTACGCCGCAGTGGGCGTAGGCACTTCGCGGAGAAGAACTACTGCTCTTCGAAGCGCTGGCGGAAACGCTCTTCCATCCGCTGCGTGAACGAACTCTTCGCCTTGACGGGCTTGCCACCGCCGCTGGACTTGCCGTCGCCCCCGCCACGGCCGGAGAACAGCGCGAGCATCGCGCCCGCGAACATCACGACGAAACCGAACACGCTCATCAACGGCACGTCGGCGACCCACAGGGCCCGCACCATCACACCCAGTACGAGCAGGGCGACACCGACGACGAACAGCGCGATCCCCTGGATTCGGCGGCGGCGGGCGGGCCGGCGGAACCGGGCACCGCGCACCGTAGACGCGAACTTGGGGTCCTCGGCATAGAGCTCGCGCTCGATCTGGTCGAGCAGCCGCTGCTCATGCTCGGAGAGTGGCATCTTTCCTCCTCCGGCACAGCTGTCGCGGGCGCCGGGCCGCGCAACGTCCTGGACCCAACAGACACCCCTAGTGGTGTCACTCTCCAGGATACGAGTCCTTCGCGATCAGGACTACCCGATCCCACTCCAACCTGTGCCCCGTTTGGCTCAAATCTCCCCGCCGTCCTGGGCGCTGGTGTCTTGCTGGGGGTGTCGCCGCCCCTTGTGTCAACGTTTCACCGGCCTCAGGGTTCCCCCCGAGACGGGTCGGGGCCGGACACGATCAGTGACGCCGGCCGGACCGCCGCGGCGCCGAACTTCGACCGCGCCACGTCCGCCGCCACCTCCGCGTCGCGCCACCGCGGCGCGGGCTGGTCGAAGCTCAGCTGCTCCGGCTCGGCCTCCCCGGTCAGCCCCTCCACGCGCACCCCGAGGAGGCGGACGTCGGCCCCGGCGACCGCCTCCGCGAGCAGCGCCACGGCCGTCGAGTGGATCACCCGCGCCACGTCGGTGGCCGCGGGCAGGGTCCGCGACCGGCTGATCGTGCGGAAGTCGGCGAACCGCACCTTGATCGACACCGTGCGCCCGCGCAGCCCCCGGCGCCGCAGGCTCTCCGCGACGCGCTCGGACAACCGCAGCAGCTCGCGCTCGAGCACCCGCGGTTCACGCTGGTCGGTGTCGAAGGTGTGCTCGGCGCCCAGCGACTTCTCCGGCGAATCGACCACCACGCCGCGCTCGTCCCGGCCGTGCGCCAGCGCGTGCAGGTGCTCGGCCGCGGCGTTGCCGACCGCCTTGCGCAACCGCGGCAGCGGCGCCGCCGCGATGTCGGCGATAGTGGACAGCCCGAGCCGGTGCAGGTTCTCCTCGGTCTTCTTCCCCACGCCCCACAGCGCGGACAGCGGCAGCGGGTGCAGGAACTCCAGGATCCGCCCGGCGGGCACCACGACCACCCCGTCCGGTTTCGCCATGCCCGAGGCCAGCTTCGCCACGAACTTCACCGGCGCCACTCCGACCGAGCAGGTGATGCCGTGCTCGGCCCGGACCCGGCGGCGGATCAGCTCCGCAATGCCCGCCGGCGTCTCCCCCAGCCGCCGCAGCGCGCCGCTGACGTCCAGGAACGCCTCGTCCAGGCTCAACGGCTCCACGAGCGGCGTCAGCTCGCGGAAGATCGCCATCACGCCCTTCGACACCTCGCCGTAGAGCCCGTGCGTCGGCGGCAGGAACACCCCGTGCGGGCACAGCCGGCGCGCCACCGCGACCGGCATCGCCGCCCGCACGCCGTACTCGCGCGCCGGGTAGTTCGCCGACGTCACCACCGAGCGCGGGCCGGCGCCCGCGACGATCACCGGCTTGTCCACCAGCTCCGGCCGCGTGCGCAGCTCCACGGCCGCGAAGAACGCGTCCATGTCGACGTGCAGCAGACCGCAGCCGGTGTCGTCCGGTGTGTGCCCCGCGCTCACCCGGAACCGCTCGTACCCGGCCGGCAGGGCCGCATTCCTACCCATCGCGGACGAGCCTACGCAGGGGGTCCGACAGTTTTCGTCAGAGGCGGGCGAGCACGTGCAGGCGGCTGGCGAGGTCGCGCAGCGGCGGGATCGCGCCCGCGGCGGCCTCGAAGTCGGCGAGGTCGTCGGCGGTGTACTGCTCCGACTCGACCTCGCCCAGCACGTCCGAGACGACCCCGTCGCCCTGGATCAGCTCCACCCGCAGCCCCGCACCGGCCAGCAGGCCGCGCAGGCCGTCGGCGTCGAAGCGGCGCAGCAGCGTCTCCCCGTCGTCCGCGAGCACCCCGTCGGAGCTGGTCAGCAAGGCGTGGGCCTCCCGCACCCGGCCGCCCAGCGCGCGGTGCAACGCGGCCGCGTGCCGGTTGGCGACCAGCACCGACACCGCGCCGCCCGGCGCCACGATCCCGGCCAGCGCCCCGGCCACCGCGGCCGGGTCGTCGACCACCTCGAGCAGGCCGTGCGCCAGCACCAGATCGGCCGAACCGGCCGGGATCCGCGCGGCGAGCGCGTCGGTGTCGTCGGCCACGACCGTGATCGCCCCGCCGACGCCGGCCTCCTCGGCGCGCCGCCGCAGGGTCGCCAGCGCGTTCGGGCTCGGCTCGACCACCGTCACCCGGCAGCCCTCGGCGGCCAGCGGCACCGCCCACACCCCGCTGCCGCCGCCGACGTCGACGACGGCGGGCTCCGCCGTGCCTCGTTCCCGCGCCCGGTCGAGCTCGGCCCGCAGTGCCCGCCAGACCGTGCCGGAGCCGCGTGCTGTCCCGGTGTCCGTTCGCATGGCGGACAGCGTAGTGAGCCCGGTCCGGGCGCTCGCCGTGGCACTCCGGCTACGCTCGACCCCGTGCACACGGTCGCCGTACTGAGCCTCAAGGGTGGTGTCGGCAAAACCACGGTCGCGCTCGGCATCGCTTCGGCTGCGCTCCGTAGGGGGGCGCGCACGCTGGTGGCCGATCTGGACCCGCAGGGCAACGCCACCGCCACCCTCGATCCGCCCTACACCGACGCCACGCTGGCCGACGTGCTCGCCACCCCGGCCCGCGACGTCCTGCGGCAGGCGGTCGCGCCGAGCGCGTGGAGCCCCGAGGTCGACGTGCTGGTCGGGGCGGAGGAGCTGGAGCTGCTCAACGAGCCGGGCCCGGACGACGACCAGGTCGGCAATCTCTCCCTGGCGCTGGACGAGCTGCACGAGCGCCCGCTGCGCGGCCGCCCGTACGAGCTGGCGATCCTGGACTGCCCGCCCTCGCTCGGGCGGCTGACGAAGTCGGCCCTGGTGGCCGCCGACAGCGCGATCCTGGTGACCGAGCCGACGATGTACGCGGTCAGCGGCGCCCAGCGCGCGCTGGAGGCGATCGAGCGGATCCGCGACGAGCACAACCCCGGCCTCAAGCCGGCCGGGGTGCTGGTGAACCGGCTGCGGCCGCGCTCGCACGAGCACCAGTTCCGCATCGCCGAGCTGCGCGAGTCCTTCGGCGGCCTGGTGATGCCGACCGCGATCCCGGACCGGCTCGCGGTGCAGCAGGCGCAGGGCGCGTGCAGCCCGATCCACGAGTGGCACTCCCCCGGCGCCCAGGAGGTCGCGCTGACCTTCAACATGGTGCTCGCCAAGATCCTGCGCTCCAACCGCGCCGGACGGCACCGCATCGACCGGGAGGCCGCCGAGACCCCGGCCGAGAGCACCGGCCCGGTCCCCCGGATCGCGGACGATGCCCGAAGGTGACACCGTCTTCCTGGCCGGCCGGAAGGTCGAGAAGGCGCTCGCCGGCCGGGTGCTGACACGCACCGACTTCCGGCACCCCGCGCTGGCCACGACCGACCTGACCGGCGCCACGGTGCTCGGTGTGCGGACGGTGGGCAAGCACCTGTTCTTCCGCTTCTCGCCGGACCTGAGCCTGCACAGCCACCTCAAGATGGACGGCTCGTGGGAGATCACCCGGCCCGGCTCCCGCTGGCGGCACCCGGCGCACCACGCGCGCGTCGTGCTCGAGGCCGGGGGCGTGCAGGTCGTCGGCTTCCGCGTGCACGACCTGGAACTGCTGCCCACCGCGGAGGAGTCCCGCCTGGTCGGCCACCTCGGGCCGGACCTGCTCGATCCACAGTGGAGCGACGAGCACGAGGCGCGCGCGGTGGCGGCACTGGAGCGCGAGCCCGGCCGGGAACTCGGGCTCGCGCTGCTCGACCAGCGCGTGATGGCGGGCGTGGGCAACCTCTACAAGTGCGAGATCTGCTTCCTGCTCGGTGTCACGCCGTGGACCCCGGTCTCCGAAGTGGACGGTCGTCAGGTGGTGCGGCTGGCGCGGAAGCTGTTGCTGGCCAACGCCTGGCGGCACGAGCAGAGCACCACCGGCGACCTCGCCCGCGGCCGCCGGAACTGGGTGTACGAACGAACCAGGCAGGGCTGCTTCCGGTGCGGCAGCCGGCTCCGGGTCGAGAACCAGGGCCGGGACCCCGGCGACGTCCAGGCGCGCCCCACCTGGTTCTGCCCGCGCTGCCAGCACGGGCCCGCGCCTCAGCCGCGCAGCAGCTCGTTGAAGAACGTGCGGTAGCGCCGCAGCGCCAGCCGCAGGTCCTCGGTGGCGGCCTCACCGCGCTGCCACTGGGCCTCCAGCTCGTGCTTGTGGTCGGCGAAGGTCGACGCGAGCGCCTGCATCACCTCGGCCACCAGCTGGTCGGCGTCCCGCAGTGTCGCTTGTGGATCGTCGACGAACGAGGTCTGCACGTCGCGCCAGCGGTCCCGGAACTCGCTGACCTGCTCCGGGCGGAACAGCTCGACCCGTTCCTCGCCCTCGGCCGGCGGGGCCTGCCCGGGCACGGACTCCTCGGGCACGCCCTGGGTCGCCGCGGCTTCGGCGGGCATGGTGCGACCGGCGGGCTGTTCGGTCATCGGCCGCGCGGGCTGCTCGTCCCGGCGGGGTGCGACGAGGTCGTCGGTGGACGGGCCGTCGGCGGTGCGGTCCTCAGCGCGCATGGTGCCGGCCTCCCTCCTGCTCCGGCCGGACGTCGGCGTCGCCGAGCAGGTCCTCGAACACCTGCCGGTAGTGGACCATCGCCTTACGCAGGTCCTCGGTGGACGCCTCGGTCTTCTGGTGGCCCTCGGTGATCTCGTGCGCGCGCCGGTAGTGCTCCAGCGTGTTCGCGTGCTCGACCGACAGGTCCCGGTGCTGCTGCTCGTACCCCTCGGTCGGGTAGCCGCGCTCGCCCATCAGCGAAGTGAGCAGGCGGTCGGCCTCCAGGATGGCCGCGCCGGGCCGGTCGACGAACTGCTGCTGCACCAGCGACCACTCCTGGCGGTAGCGCTGGCGGGCCGTATCCGGCAGCGGCCGGATGTCCAGCTCGCTGTGCCGCTTCTCCCGCTCGGCCAGATCGCGTTCGGCGGCCCGTTTGCTCTTGCCGCCCTCGACGGCCCGGTCGTACTCGGGCCCGAACCGCTCCCGCAGGCGCTTGCGCCGCATCCCGGCGCGGACCAGCAGGGCTGCCCCGGCTATCACCACCAGGGCGACGACGACGATCAGAATGACCACGGACGTGGACATCGCACACTCTCCCGTTGCTGCGAACCAGCCCCCCGGTCACCCGATCGGGTACACCTGCGCAAGGAGGTCGAAACCCGGCGCCCCGGCGTGGATCGATCCAGCAGACGGCGCGGAAGTTCCCGGCGGCGCCCGGTCCGGCGGGTGAGAACGGCCACGCCGGACGGCCCGGAAATGCAGTTGCCGCAGGGGCACCGGCGCGCCTAGCGTTGCTGGTACACGGGAAAGGAGGTGGTCCGAAGTTGTGTAGCAACGGGACTCGTGAGGTGGCTGTCCGCTAGCGGATGCCACACCCTGGACTGCTGGTGAATACCAGACAGCCACCGCCCCCCGGCGTTTCCGAGCACTGGTCCGGCTCGGGCCCGAACGGCTGACGACGGTCGGGAGTCGCGCCGGGGGTTCCCCCCCCCAATCCCCTAATCCGGCGGAAAATCCCCGGAGATCGTCCGGGGCGCGCTATTCTTCGCCGGTGCTGCAGCCCGCGTACCCGATGAAGACCGCACGGCTGATCCTCCGCCCATTCACCAAGGCGGACCTGAACGCGCTGCACTCCTTCCAGTCCCGGCCGGACGTCACGCGGTACCTCTACTGGGAACCGCGCACGCGGGCCGAGACCGCCGCCGTCCTCGAGGACAAGATCGCCCGCTCGACGCTGACCGAGCCCGGCGAGTACCTCGCCATCGCCGTCGAGCTGATCGACACCGGTGAGCTGATCGGCGACCTCACCCTGTGGTGGACCAGCCGCGACCACGCGAGCGGCGAGATCGGGGTGGTGTTCCACCCCCGGCACCACGGCAAGGGCTACGCCGCCGAGGCGGCCGGTGAGCTGTTCCGGCTGGGCTTCGACGAGCTGGGCCTGCACCGCATCTACGGCCGCTGCGACAGCCGCAACGTGGCCTCGGCGTCCCTGATGGAGGGACTGGGCATGCGGCGCGAGGCGCACCTGCGGGAGAACGAGCTGGTCAAGGGCGAATGGACCGACGAGCTCGTCTACGCCATGCTGTCGTCGGAGTGGAAACGGCGCTGAGCGAAGATGGGACCGTGCTCTTCGACAGGCTGATCCGTCCCACGCTCTACCGGCTCAACGACAACGACCCCGAGAAGGTGCACGAACGCACCCTGGGCGTCCTGGCGCGGCTGTCCGACGTCCCGCCCGCGCTGGCCGCGCTGCGGCGCCGGTTCGCCGTCTCCGACCCGGTGACGCTGTTCGGGCTGCGGTTCGCCAACCGGGTCGGCCTCGCCGCCGGGATGGACAAGGACGGGCGCGCGCTGGCCGCGTGGCCCGCGCTCGGGTTCGGCTTCGTCGAGGTGGGCACCGTCACGCGGCTGGCGCAGCCGGGCAACCCGAAGCCGCGGCTGTTCACGCTGCCGCACAGCGACGCGGTGATCAACCGCATGGGGTTCAACAACTCCGGCGCGGCCGCGCTCGCCCAGCGGCTGGCCGCCAAGGGGAAGCCGGGCATCCCGCTGGGCGTGTCGATCGGCAAGTCCAAGGTGACCCCGCTGGCGGAGGCGGTCGCCGACTACCAGGAGTCGCTGCGGGCGCTGTACCCGTGGGCGGACTACTTCGCGATCAACGTCAGCTCGCCCAACACGCCGGGGCTGCGGGCGCTGCAGGACCGGGAGGCGCTGGCCGAGCTGCTCGCCGAGCTGGGCCGGACCGGTGAGGAGCTGGCCGCGGAGGCCGGGAAGCCGGCGACGCCGCTGCTGGTCAAGGTGGCGCCCGACCTGACCGACGACGCGCTCGCCGAGCTGCTCGAGGTGTGCGACGAGCAGGGGGTCTCCGGGATCATCGCGACCAACACGACGCTGGGCCGGGACGGCCTGACCGCCGATGAGGCCGCGGTGGGCGCGGAGACCGGCGGGCTGTCCGGGCGGCCGCTGACCGAGCGGGCGCGGGAGGTGGTGCGGTTCGTGCACCGGCACACCGAGGGCACGGTGCCGATCATCGGCGTGGGCGGAATCTCCACCGGCGACGACGCCCGCCGGATGCTCGACGCGGGGGCGAGCCTGATCCAGCTCTACACCGGATTCGCCCTGCACGGACCCGGCTTGGTGCGCAACATCAACCGCGCCCTGGCCGGTGCACGCCGGGACGAGGAAGGCGGTTCCCGGACGGCCTGACTGGGACCGTCCACAGTGCCCACCGCCGCGCACGCCTCCGCGCGGGAGGCGCCCGCCGGTGGGCACCTCGCCCCGGCGAGCGCGGAACTCACGCCACCGAATGCGGAACTCACCGCTCTGAACGTGGGACTCGCGCCACCAAGCGCGGAACACAGCGCTTGAACGCGGAGCGCGCGGCAAGTGCAAGAGTCACGCCCGCCGACGGACCCTCACACCGCGCACGCGGAACTCACCGCCGCAACGCGGAACTCACCGGCCCGAGCGTGGAACTCGCGTTACCGAGCCGTGGAACTCGCCGGGCCGAACGTGGAACTCGCCGGGCCGAGCGTGGAACTCACCGCCCTGAACGTGGAACTCGCCGGGCCGAGTGTGGGACTCGCCGGGCCGAACGTGGGACTCGCCGCCCTGAACGTGGGACTCGCGCCACCGGACGTGGGACTCGCTGGCCCCAGTGTGGGGCTCGCTGGCCCCAGTGTGGGGCTCGCCGGGCCGGGTGTGGGGCTCGCGGCTGCCTGTGTGGCGGCTCGCGGGTCAGGACAGTTCGCGCAGGGCCAGTGCGAGTCCGGCCAGGCGGTCGGTCGCGTCGGTCAGGAACAGGCGTGAATCGGCCAGGCCGTGGCTGCTCGCGGCGACCGCGCGGCCCGCCGCGGCCACCAGGGCGCCGAAGCTCTCCACCCCGTCGTCCAGCTGCTCGCGCAGCGTCGCGATCGCCGAGTCCAGCGCGGCCCGCTCGCCGGCCGGGGCCGCGTCACGCGCTCGCTCGATGGACTGGATCCGCAGGGCCAGCGCCCGCAGCGCGGCGGCGGCCTCCGCGGCCGTCGACCGCGCGTCGGCCACCGAGTACTCCGGCACCGGCGCCGTGCCCAGCGCCGAGGGCTCCGACAGCTGCCGCAGCAGGTCGGCCAGCGTCGACTCGCACTCGGCGAGCCGTTGCATCGGGGCACGCGCCGCGGACCCGGACGGCGGCAGCGGCGGCGGGGTCGTGCTGACCGGCAGCACGATCCGGTTCAGCTGCCGCAGCCGCAGCGCCGAGCGCACCGACAAGGTCGTGAACACGACCGCCCCGAAGATCCCCGGCACCGCCTCGGCCAGCCCGCCGGCCCCGGCGAGCCCGAGCCAGCCGACCACGGCGTACAGCACGAACAGCACCGCCGCCATGATCCACAGCGTCAGCGCCCGCGACGTCCGCTGCTTGCGCCGCGCCAGCTTCGCCTCGGGCGAGTTCCACGCGACCCACTTCGCGCGGGCCTCGTTGAGCACCGGCATCGCCTGCGAGACGACCTTCGGCCGCGTCACCGCACCGGACGAGCCCTGCTCGGGCATGTACCGCTGCAGCTTCCGCTGAGCGCGCTGCGCGTAGTCGGGCAGGCGCTCGATGTGCTTTTCCAGCTTCGCCTGGAACTGCGAGAAGTCCCGCCTGCCCGACGCCATCGCCTACCCGCTCAGGCCTGGTTCTTCTGCTGCTCGGCCTGGACGCGCGACTCGATCTCGCGCTGGATGTCCGCCGCCGGGGGCGCCGCCTTCTCACCGGAGCCGGACGTCACCTGCGCCACCGAGTCGCCCCGCATGGACGCCCGGATCTGCTCCAGCCGCGAGCTGCCCGCCATCTGCGTGGTGGCCTGCTGCACCTCGAGCATGCGGCCCTGCACCGAGTTCTGCGCCAGCTCGGCCTGGCCCAGCGCGGTGGTGTACCGCTTCTCGATCTTGTCCCGCACCTCTTCCAGCGACGGGGTGTTGCCCGGCGCGGCGAGCTGCGACATCTGGTTGAGCGAGGCCGACACCTGCTCCTGCATCTTGGCCTGCTCCAGCTGCGAGAGCAGCTTGGTGCGCTCGGCCAGCTTCTGCTGCAGCATCGCCGAGTTGCGCTCGACGGCCTGCTTCGCCTGCGCGGCGGCCTGCAGGGCCTGGTCGTGCAGCGTCTTGAGGTCCTCGATGCTCTGCTCGGCCGTGACCAGCTGGGTGGCGAACGACTCCGCGGCCACCTCGTACTGCTGGGCCTTCTGCTCGTCCCCCTTGCCCCGCGCCTCGTCCGCCAGCACCAGCGCCTGGCGCGCCGACGCCTGCAGCTTCTCGACCTCGGCGAGCTGGCGGTTGAGCTTCATCTCCAGCTGCCGCTGGTTACCGATCACCGCGGCGGCCTGCTGGGAGAGCGCCTGGTGGTTGCGCTGCGCCTCCTCGATGGCCTGCTGGATCTGCACCTTCGGGTCGGCGTGCTCGTCGATCTTCGACGAGAACGACGCCATGAGGTACTTCCAGAACTTCACGAAAGGGTTGGCCATCTCCTCCGCCTGCCTTCTAGATCCCTGCCTGGGTGTCGCCGATGGTCGCCCGGCGCCACTCTCCCCTGTCTTGAGCAACGCCGCGACCCCGGAGTGGGTTCCATCGTGTCAGGTCGCGCCCGTGTGTTCCAGGCGACCCCGGGGGATTTCCGGGACTACCCTGACCGGCCTTCCCCGGGCCGGACGCACGAAGGCCACCGCCGGGGCGCGGAACGCCCGGACGGTGGCCTTCGTGCGGTTCGTCCGCTCAGCTGGCGATCAGGCGGCGACCATCTTCGGCGCGCGGATGGTGGTGCGCAGCGACGGCCCGACCCGCTGACCGGAAACCCGCAGGTCCGGCAGGTCGTTGCCGATCATGCCGTCGATGAGGCGGCCACCTTCGAGCCGGCCGGTCGCGGTGGGCGACTCGCCCGTCTTGCGCGCGCGGCCCTCGCCCTCGGCGGTCTCGGCCATCGTCGGCACGTCCACGCTCTCCAGCGCCGAGATGTCGGCGGCGACGTTGCTCAGCAGCTCGGCGAGCGGCAGCTCGAGCGCCTGGCAGATGGACGCCAGCAGCTCACTGGACGCCTCCTTCTGCCCGCGCTCCACCTCGGACAGGTAGCCGAGGCTGACCTTGGCGGCGCGGGAGATGTCGCGCAGCGTGCGACGCTTGTTGGTGCGGGCATGCCGGAGCCGGTCGCCGATCGCCTCGCGCAGGAGCACGGTCATCGCGCGCCTCCCTTCCTGATACCGACCACGTTACCCAGTTCGAGCGCCTCCTCGCAGCGATTGACACGGGGATACGCCCAGGGCGAACGCCCCGATCACGTGAGATGTTCCCCCAGCAGGTCCAGCGCGGCCGTCACCGAGGCCCGCCGCACGGCCGCGCGGTCGCCCTCGAACCAGTGCGTCCGCACGTCCCGGCCACCCGGCCCGGCCAGGCCGATGTGCACGGTGCCGGGGGCGACGCCGTCCTGCGGGTCCGGCCCGGCCACCCCGGTCAGGCCCAGCCCCCAGTCGGCCCCGCAGCGGTCCCGCGCGCCCTCCGCGAGCTGCGCGGCGACCTCCGGGTGCACCGCGCCGTGCGCGGCCAGCAGCGCCGGATCCACGCCCGCGAGCTTCGCCTTGAGGTCGGTGGCGTAGACCACGAGCCCGCCGCGCACCACCGCGCTGGACCCGGGCACCTCGGTCAGGCTCGCGGTGACCAGGCCGGCCGTCAGCGACTCCGCCGCGGCCACCGTCTGCCGCAGGCGCAGCAACGCGGCCACCACCGGGCGCGCCGAGGTCATGCCCGGGCCGCCGCGCGCAGCCGCACCGCGCGCACCACGTAGTCCGCGCCGGTGACGACGGTGAGCAGCACCGCCAGGCCCATCAGCGCCCACTGGACCGGCAGCGCGCCGTCCGGCAGCGGCAGCAGGTAGGTCACGATCGCCAGGATCTGGGTCATCGTCTTGGCCTTGCCGCCGCGGCTGGCCGGGATGACGCCGTGCCGGATGACCCAGAACCGCAGCAGGGTCACGCCGATCTCGCGGACCGCGATCACGATGGTCACCCACCAGGGCAGCTCGCCGAGCAGGCTCAGGCCCACCAGCGCGGCGCCGATCAGCGCCTTGTCCGCGATCGGGTCGGCGATCTTGCCGAAGTCGGTGATCAGGCCGTAGCGGCGCGCGACCCAGCCGTCCACCTGGTCGGTCAGCGACGCGATCGCGAACAGCACGGTCGCGCCGATCCGCCAGCCGGTGTCCTCGCCGCCGCCGGCGAACAGCGCCAGCACGAACAGCGGGACCAGCACGAGCCGGGACAGCGTGAGCAGGTTCGCGACGTTGAGCGTCGGCACCGGGGTCGGCTCGGGCTCGCGACGCGGCGGGCGGGCCTCCCCGCCAGCCTGGGCCGACTCCTCCGCCGCGGCGCTCATCTGCCGGCGTCCGGCTCGACGAGCAGGTCGACGCCCTCGGAGCCGACGACCCGGCAGCGGACCATCTGGCCGACCGCGAGCCCCTCGCCGTCGAGCACGACGCACGCGCCGTCGACCTCCGGAGCCTGGTGCGCGGCGCGGCCGGACACCTCCTCGGCGTCGGCCTCCTCGACCAGCACGTCGACGATCTCGCCGACGCGGTCCTCGGCGCGCTGCGCGGTCAGTTCCTCGACCAGCGCGGACACCCGCACGACGCGCTCGGCGACCACCTCGGGATCGATCTTGCCGTCGTAGGTCTCGGCCTCGGTGCCGTCCTCGTCGGAGTAGCCGAACACGCCGACCGCGTCCAGGCCGGCCTCGGTGAGGAAGTGCTCCAGCTCGGCGACGTCGTCCTCGGTCTCCCCGGGGAAGCCGACGATCACGTTGCTGCGGATGCCCGCCTCCGGCGCGTACTCGCGGATCTGCTCGATCAGCGCGAGGAACGACTTGGTGGAGCCGAACCGGCGCATCCGGCGCAGCACGGTCTCGCTGGAGTGCTGGAAGGACATGTCGAAGTAGGGCGCCACGCCCGGGGTGGTCGCGATCGCGCGGACCAGGTCCGGGCGCGTCTCGGCCGGCTGCAGGTAGGACACCCGCACCCGCTCGATGCCCTCGATGCCGGCCAGCTTCGGCAGCAGCAGCTCCAGGGCGCGGGTGCCGCCCAGGGCGCGGCCGAGGTCCTTGCCGTACGAGGTGGAGTTCTCGCTGACCAGGAACAGCTCCTTGACGCCCTGGCCGGCCAGCCACGCGGCCTCGGCGAGGATCTCGTCCGGGTGGCGGGAGACGAACGAGCCGCGGAACGACGGGATCGCGCAGAACGAGCAGCGGCGGTCGCAGCCCGAGGCGATCTTCAGCGCCGCCACCGGCGAGTCGGACAGCCGGCTGCGCAGCACGCGGGGCCCCCAGCCGTGGCCGGGGATCGACACGTCCTCGGTGGCCGCGGCGCGCTCGACCGGGGTGATCGGGAGCAGCTTGCGGCGGTCGGCCGGAGTGTGCGAGGCGATGGTGCGCCCGGCGGCGACGTCGTCCAGGCGGGCGGCGAGGTCGTGGTAGTGGTCGAAGCCGAGGACCGCATGAGCCTCCGGCAGGCTCTCGGCCAGCTCGGCGCCGTAGCGCTCGGCCATGCAGCCGACCGCGACGACCTTCGCGCCGGTGTCCGCGGCGGCCAGCAGCGTGTCCACCGAGTCCTTCTTCGCCGACTCCACGAAGCCGCAGGTGTTGACGACGATGACGTCGCTGCCCTCGGGTTCGTCGGCCAGCTCCCAGCCCCCTTCGGCGAGCCGGCCGGCCAGCTCCTCGGAGTCCACCTCGTTGCGGGCGCAGCCCAGGGTCAGCAGGGAGACACGACGGCCGGAGGACTCGGTGGCGGCAGAAGACACGACACTCAGGGTAGCTGGCGCGCGCGGGCGTGGCCGAACCCACCGCGACAGGCCCGCCCGCGCCCCGATACGGTCGATCGGTGCACGGTGATCCTTCCAGTTCCGTCGAGATCCGGCGGGCCCGGATCTCGGATGTCCGCAAGATCAAGGCGTTGGTGGACGCGGACGCGGGGCGCGTGCTCCTGGAGAAGTCGCTCGTCACGCTGTACGAGGACATGCAGGAGTTCTGGGTCGCGGACATCGGCGGCGAGAACGGTGACATCGTCGGCTGCGGCGCGCTGCACGTGCTGTGGGAGGACCTGGCCGAGATCCGCACGGTCGCGGTCGACAAGCGGATGCGCGGGCAGGGGATCGGGCACCGGCTGGTCGCGCAGCTGATCACGCTGGCGCGGGAACTGGGGCTGCGTCGGATCTTCGTGCTCACCTTCGAGACGAGCTTCTTCGCGCGGCACGGGTTCACCGAGATCGACGGCACGCCGGTGCCGAGCTCGGTGTACGAAGAGATGCGCCGCTCGGTGGACCCGGGTGTGGCCGAGTTCCTCGAACTCCCCTACGCGAAGCCGAACACGCTCGGCAACACACGCATGCTCCTGGAGCTGTAGCGCGGGACTCGCGCGCCCGAATGCAGAACTCGCCCACGTGAGCGTGGGACTCGCGCGAGTTCTGCGCCCCCGCCCGCGAGTCCCACCCTCCTGCTCGCGAGTCCCACCCTCCTGCTCGCGAGTCCCACCCTCCTGCTCGCGAGTTCCACGCTCGTGAGCGCGAGTTCTGCCTCCTTGTCGGCGGGCGCTGCGCCCGCCGGGTGAAGTTCGCCCGGTATCCACCTTTCGGGGCTGGTGGCCGTCACCGGGCGGCCGGAAGCTGATCATGGCCGTCCCTTGATCAGCGAGGAGCCCCGATGCGCGTCGCCGCCCGCCGTCTGCTGTCCACGGCCGCACTGGCCACCGCCCTGGTCGCCGGAACCGGCACCGCGCAGGCCGCCGACATCGGGGCGGTGACCGACAAGTACCTGTTCGGCACGTCGCTGAGCCGGTTCGAGGAGATCCGCGCGGACCGGCCGTACGCGGCGAAGCTGGACTGGTCGTCGGACACCTGCTCGTGGTCGCCGGACAAGCCGCTCGGGTTCGACTTCTCCCCCGCCTGCCACCGCCACGACTTCGGGTACCGCAACTACAAGCGGCAGGACCGGTTCACCAGCGCCAACCGGAAGAAGATCGACGACAACTTCTACGCCGACCTGAAGGTCATCTGCCACGGCGACTGGCGCTGCAACGGCACGGCCTGGACCTACTACCAGGCCGTCCGGAAGTTCGGCGGCTCCTAGTCCGCGTCGCCGTCGTCGGGCGCCGAGCCGCCGCGGATGAGCATCAGCGTGCCTTCCAGGTCCTCGGGCTTGACGAGCACGTCGCGCGCCTTCGAGCCCTCCGACGGGCCCACCACGCCGCGCGTCTCCAGCAGGTCCATCAGCCGCCCGGCCTTGGCGAACCCCACCCGCAGCTTGCGCTGCAGCATCGACGTCGACCCGAACTGCGAGGTGATGATCAGCTCCGCCGCCTGCAGCAGGACGTCCAGGTCGTCGCCGATGTCCGGGTCGATCTCCTTCTTCTCACCGGCCTTCGCGGCGGTGACGCCCTCCTGGTACTCCGGCTGCGCCTGCTCCTTGGTGAAGTTGACGATCGCGGAAATCTCGTCGTCGCCGACGTAGGCGCCCTGGATGCGGACCGGCTTGCCCGCGCCCATCGGCAGGTACAGGCCGTCGCCCATGCCGATCAGCTTCTCCGCGCCCGGCTGGTCCAGGATGACCCGCGAGTCGGTCAGCGACGACGTCGCGAACGCCAGCCGCGACGGCACGTTCGTCTTGATCAGGCCGGTCACCACGTCCACCGACGGCCGCTGCGTGGCCAGCACCAGGTGGATCCCGGCGGCGCGGGCCTTCTGTGTGATCCGCACGATCGCGTCCTCGACGTCGCGTGGCGCGGTCATCATCAGGTCGGCCAGCTCGTCGACGATCGCCATGATGTACGGGTACGGGCGGTAGACGCGCTCGCTGCCCGGCGGCGCCGTGATCTCCCCCGAGGAGACCTTGCGGTTGAAGTCGTCGATGTGACGCACCCGGTTGGCCTGCATGTCCTGGTAGCGCTGCTCCATCTCCTCCACCAGCCAGGCCAGCGCCGCGGCGGCCTTCTTCGGCTGGGTGATGATGGGCGTGATCAGGTGCGGGATGCCCTCGTACGGCGTCAGCTCGACCATCTTCGGGTCGATCAGGATCATCCGGACCTCGTCCGGCGTGGCCCGGGACAGCAGCGACACCAGCATCGAGTTGACGAAGCTCGACTTACCGGAACCGGTGGAACCGGCGACCAGCAGGTGCGGCATCTTCGTCAGGTTCGCGGTGACGAAGTGGCCCTCGATGTCCTTGCCCAGCCCGATGACCATCGGGTGGTTGTCCTTGGCCGCCGTCGAGGAGCGCAGCACGTCACCGAGGCGCACCATCTCGCGGTCGGAGTTGGGCACCTCGATGCCGACCGCCGACTTGCCGGGGATCGGCGCGAGCAGGCGGACGTTGTCGGTGGCCACCGCGTAGGCGATGTTCTTGGTCAGCGCGGTGATCTTCTCGACCTTCACGCCCGGACCCAGCTCGACCTCGTAGCGGGTCACCGTCGGGCCGCGGGTGAAGCCGGTGACCTGCGCGTCGACGTTGAACTGCTCCAGCACGCCGGTGATCGCCTCGATCATGGCGTCGTTGGCCTTGCTGCGGGTCTTCGGCGCGTCGCCCAGCTGCAGCAGATCGGCGGGCGGCAGCTCGTAGTCGCCCTCGACGGTGCGGGTGACCGACATGACCGGCTCGGGCTTCTTGGGCTTCTTCTCCGGCACCTCGGCCGGCACCGGCTTCGGCGGCCGCGCCGGGGTGGGCGCCTCGGCCAGCGCGGACTCGATGTCCAGCTGGTCCGGATCGGCGCCGGTCGCCTGGCGGCGGCGGGAGGGCTTGCGCAGCCGGACGGCCTTCGGGTCGGCGTCGGTGACCTCGTCGCGCTTCTCGGCGCGCGCCTCGCGCTGCGCCTCCTCCTCGGCCAGCTCCTCGGGGTCCAGGCCCCAGGTGCGGACCAGGTGCGGGATGTCGCGGATGCGGGTGCCGGTGAACACGAGCAGGCCGAACGCCAGCGCGAGGAACAGCAGCGGCACCGCGACCCACGCCGTCAGCCCCTGGGCGAGCAGGTCGCCGGAGAGGAAGCCGAGGACACCACCGGCGTAGCGCTGGTTCTCGGTGTCGTGCGGGCGGCCGTTGAACAGGTGCAGCAGGCCCAGCAGCGCGAACACGCCCAGCACGGTGCCGATGACCATGCGCGGGCGGATCTCCGGTTGCGGCTCGCTGCGCATCAGCGTCACGGCGGTGACCACGAGCACGAGCGGCAGGGTGACCGCGCCGGCGCCGAAGATCGTGCGGGTGCCCAGCTCGACGTAGCCGCCGACCGGTCCGGCCGCGCGCCACCACACCCCGGCGGCGATGATCACGGCCAGGGCGATGAACCCCAGCGCGAGCCCGTCGCGGCGGTGCTCCGGCTCCAGCTCGCGGCCGCGGCCGACGGTGCGCACCAGGCTGCCCAGCCCCTTGGCCAGCAGGTTCCAGCCACCGCGGACGGCCTTGCTGAACGTGCCGGCCTTCTTCTTCGGTGCGGGCTTGCGGGCGCGCGAGGCCGCGGGCCGCGACTTGGCCGCGCCGCGCGTCGTCCTGCGCGCGGTGCCGCCCTTGCCGCCGGTCCGTTTCGTGCCGCTGCTCCTCGTCGCCGCCCCGCTCGCCATGTCCTCTACGGTAACCGCCTGGCCCCAGCAACCCCAGGTGCCACACTCGGCACAGCGCGAACTTCCCCGTCACCGGCGGACCTTGATCCGCCATTTCGGTGATCTGCCATGCTGGCGACCATGTTCGCGCTGCACTCCGACGACACCGGGCAGACCCGCCGCAGGCCACCGGCGGTCTGGCGGACCATGACGCGTCTGGACCAGGGGCTCGTCGCGCTGACCGGGCGCCTGCGGATCACCGGCCGGATCGCGCCGGAGCTGCGGGGACGGCCGTTCCTGATGGCCGCCAACCACATCGGCGTGTTCGACCCGTTCGTGCTGATCGCGGCCTGCCGGAAGATCGGCATCTCGCCGCGGTTCATGCTGGCCGGCGGGATCCTGGACGCGCCGGTGATCGGGCCCGCGCTGAAGGTCAGCGGGCACCTGCGCATCGACCGCGGCAAGGCCAGCGCGCTGGAGCAGTTCGCGCAGGCCGTGCAGGAGATGCGGACCACCCCGAGCCCGGTCATCGTCTACCCGGAGGGCCGGATCAGCCACGACCCGGGCCTGTGGCCGGAGCGCGGCAAGACGGGCGCCGCGCGGCTCGCGATCGCCGCCGGGGTGCCGGTGGTGCCGATCAGCCAGTGGGGCGCGCACGAGGCCGTGTACTGGGGCACCGAGCGCGTCGAGGGGCCCGCGGACCTGCTGCCGCTGGCCCGGTCCGGGCTGACGGCCCCGCTGCGGCGCCCGACGTACCGGGTGCACTTCGGCGAACCGGTCGACCTGGGCGACATCGAGCCGGACCGCCCGGGCGCCGGGGTGCGCGCGCACGCGAAGATCATGCGCGCGATCACCGCCGGGCTGGTCCCGCTGCGCCGCGACGAGCCGGACGAGCCGAAGTTCCACGACCCGACGCGGCCCACCGACACGATCAGCCCCTGGCGGCCCCGGTGACCGATCCGGAGTCGCTGGCGGAGATCCGCGCCCGCATCGACGCTCTCGACACCGAGTTGATCCGCCTGCTGGCCGCCCGCCAGTCCCTGGTGCGGGCAGCGGCCGCGGTCAAGACCGACGAGCAGGCGGTGCGCGCGCCGGGCCGGGTGGAGCAGGTGATCGCGTCGGTCCGCGACCGGGCGGAGGCTGCGGGACTGGCGCCCGAGGTCGCCGAGCCGGTGTGGCGGGCGATGATCGGCGCCTTCATCGACCTGGAACTGAGCGAGCACGCCCGGCTCGGGAGCGATCAGCGGCGGTAGGCGGCCCCGGGGTGGTCCGCCGCCAGGCGGGGGCCCTCGCCGCCGAGGCGTTCCCGTAGCGTGCCCTCCGCCGGCCGCGCCGGCACCCGGCCCCGGCGGCGCAGCTCGGGCACCACCCAGCGCGTGAAGTCCGCGAACGTGCCCGGCGTCGTGACGTACGCCAGGTTGAAGCCGTCCACGTCGGCCTCCGCCACCCACCGCTCCAGCTCGTCCGCGACCTCCGGGCCGGAACCCGCCACGACCGGCCCGCGGCCGCCGAGCCCGATGAACCCGGCCAGCTCCCGCGGCGTCCACGCCCGCTCGGCCGTCGTGAACGCCGCCAGCGCCGACCGGTTCGCGTCCCCGTCGCGGTAGGTCAGCGGCTCGTCCACCGGCAGTTCGGCCAGGTCGACGCCCGTCCAGCCGCCGAACCGGGCGAACGCGACGGGAACCGAGACCAGCGACCGGTACTCCCGCAGCTTCGCCGCGGCCTCCTCGGACGTCTCGGCCACCACGGGCGTGAGCATCGTGAAGATCTTCACCGCCCGCGGGTCCCGGCCCTGCTCGGCCACGCCCGCGCGGATCGCGTCCACCGAACGGCGCACCGCCCGCGGCGTCGGCCCGGACACGAACACCGCCTCCGCGTGCCGTGCCGCGAACCGCACGCCCCGCGGCGACGCGCCCGCCTGGAACAGCACCGGCGTGCGCTGCGGCGACGGCTCCGACAGGTGCGGCCCGGGTACCGAGAAGTACTTCCCCTGGTGCCCGATGTCGTGCACCTTCGCCGGATCCGCGTACACCCCGCCGGAGCGCACGACGGCGTCGTCCTCCCACGAGCCCTCCCACAGCCGGTAGCAGACCTCGAGGTACTCCTCGGCGATCTCGTACCGCTCGTCGTGCGGCACCTGGGCGCCCAGACCGAGGTTGCGGGCCGCACTGTCCAGATAGGACGTCACGATGTTCCACGCGACCCGCCCCCGCGTCAGGTGGTCCAGTGTGGACAGGCGGCGGGCCAGCGAGTACGGCTGCTCGTACGTCGTGGACACGGTGACCCCGAACCCGAGGTGCGAGGTCACCGCCGCCAGCGCGGGCAGCAGCACAGTCGGCTCGTTCACCGGGATCTGCGCGGCGTCGGCGACCGCGGCGTCCTTCGACCCGCCGTAGACGTCGTACACGCCCAGCACGTCGGCGAGGAACAACGCGTCGAACCCGCCGTCCTCCAGCGTGCGCGCCAGGGCCAGCCAGAAGGACAGGTCAGCGCGGCGGCGATCAGCGGCGCGAACCCGCCGGAGAGCGCCGCGCCGATCTGGTAGCCCAGCGACGCGCCGCTGTAGCGCACGCGGGTGCCGAACAGCTCACCGAACCAGGCGGCCTGCGGCCCGTACATCGCGTCGTGCACCACGTTCACGCCGAACACGATCGCCAGCGCCACGATCCCGGTCACCGACCCGAACAGGTACGGCGGGCGGCGCCCGAAGCGGTCGGACAGGTACCCCCACAGCGGGGTGCTGACCAGCCCGGCCGCGGAGGCGACCATCACCGCGACCAGCCCCACCGAACTGTCCTTGCCGAACGTGGTCTGCAGGTAGGTCAGCGAGTAGGTGGTGAGCAGCACGAACAACGCGATCTGCGACAGCCGCAGCCCGGTGGTCAGCGCGACGTTGCGGGGCTGGGTCCGCAGCACCTCCACCACCGGCAGCCGGGCGGTTTCCCCGCAGGCGCGCAGCTCGGCGAACACCGGCGCGTCGGTCAGCCGCAGCCGGATCACCAGGCCGACCACCACGAGCACCAGGCTGAGCAGGAACGGCACCCGCCACGCCCAGGACAGGAACACGTCATCGCCGGCGAGCGTGCGCACGAGGTAGTAGACGCCGGTGGCCAGCAGCATCCCGGCCGACGAGCCGAGTTGCGTGAAGCTGCCGAACAGCCCGCGCCGGCCGGGTGCGGCGTGCTCGACCGACAGCAGCGCGGCGCCGCCCCACTCCGCGCCGACCGCCAGGCCCTGCACCAGCCGCAGCACCACGAGCAGCGCGGGGGCGGCGATCCCGGCCTGCGCGTAGGTGGGCAGCACCCCGATCGCCGTGGTGGCGATGCCCATCAGCAGCAACGCGCCGACCAGCACCGCCTTGCGACCCACCCGGTCGCCGAGGTGACCGGAGATCACCGCGCCGAGCGGCCGCGCGCCGAAGCCGACCGCGTAGGTGCCGAACGCCGCGAGCGTGCCCGCGGTCGAGGAGACGCTGGGGAAGAACAGCGGTTTGCACACCAGCGCGGTCGCGGTGGCGTAGAGGCAGAAGTCGTACCACTCGATCGTGGTGCCGATCATGCTGCCGATCGCGGCGCTGCGGGGCGTGGTGCGGGGCGGGGACTCGGCCGTGGTCGTCACGTCCAGGCACGGTAAGGATCTCCGCGCGGCCGCGGGTGATCTCTCAGATGCTGGAACCGGTGTGCCGCTCCCCTAGGGTGGTGATCGTGAGCACCCGGATTCTCGTCGTGTACTACAGCGCCACCGGTAACACCGCGAAGCTGGCCGCCGCGCTGGCCGAGGGGGCCGCCGACGCGGGGGCCGAGATGCGGGTGCGCACGGTGCCCGAAACCGCCCCGCCCGAGGCGATCGCGACCAACCCGCGCTGGCGGGCGTGGGTGGACTCCGGGCCGCACGACGACCTGGCCACCCTGGGCGACCTGGAGTGGGCCGACGGGCTCGCGCTCGGCAGCCCGACGCGGTTCGGCGGGCCGGCGAGCCAGCTGAAGTCCTATCTGGACAGCACGGGTGGCCTGTGGGCCAAGGGGAAGCTGGCCGACAAGGTCGCCACGTCGTTCACCACGGCGTCCACCGCGCACGGCGGGCTGGAGGCGACGGTGCTGGCGATGAACAACATCTTCTACCACTGGGGCGCGATCGTGCTGCCGCTCGGTTACGGGCAGCCGCACCTGCTGGAGTCGGGCAACCCCTACGGCGGCTCGTTCGTGTCGCGCAAGGCGGCCGAGCCGGACAAGGAGTCGCTCGAGGCGCTGCGCATCCAGGGCACCCGCCTCGCCACGATCGCCGGGTACGTCCGGGTGGGCCGGGGCTCCTGACCGGCGTGGCTGTTGCGCCGGCCGGCCAGGCCGGGCAACCGCTCCCCCGGCGCGGCCCCGCCGCATTCCACCCCTCTCGCCTGCTAACCGGCGTGCGAGTGTGACCGGTTAGCCGCGGCGTGACGGAATTCCGGTACCGCCGTACCGCCCGGCTGCCTAGGGTGGATCGGGTGGTCACCGAAGCTCCCGCACCCGCGCGTGCGTTCGTCCCGCACCGCGGGCGTGGCACGACGCTGATCCTGGTCTCCTCGGTCTGTTTCGGCAGCTCCGGCACCATCGCGAAACCCGCGATGCTCGCCGGGCTGTCCGCCGAACAGGTCGCCGCGGCGCGGATCGGTCTCGCCGCGCTCGTGCTGGCCGCCGTGGTGGCCCTGGTGAAACCGTCGCTGCTGCGCGTGCGCCGCGCGGAATGGCCCCTGCTGCTCGGCTACGGCCTGCTCGGCGTCGCGGGCGTGCAGCTGTGCTACTTCGTCGCCGCGGGGCGGCTGCCCGTCGGCATCGCGATCCTGCTCGAGTTCACCTCCCCGGTGCTGATCGCGCTGTGGACGCGGTTCGTGCGCGGCGTGCGGCTGCCCGGGCGCATGTGGGCCGGGATCGCGCTCGCCATGGCCGGGCTCGCCGGCGTCGCGCAGGTGTGGCAGGGGCTGAGCCTGGACGCGGCCGGCCTGCTCGCCGGGCTCGGCGCCGCGGTGTGCTCGGCGGCCTACTTCCTGCTCGGCGAGCACGGCGTCAGCACCCGCCACCCGCTCGGCATGGTCACCTGGGGCATGATCATCGGCGCGGTCGCGGTGTGCGCGGTCGCGCCGCCGTGGACCCTGCCCGCCGAGATCCTCACCGCGCCCGGCGAGTTCGGCCCGTGGCGCCCGCCGGTGTGGCTGCTGCTGGTCGCCGTCGCGCTGTTCTCCACCGTGCTGGCCTACGCCATCGGCCTCACCGCGCTGCGCCACCTCCCGGCCTCGGTCGCCAGCGTCATCGGCCTGCTCGAACCCGTCATCGCCACCGCCACCGCGTGGGCACTGCTGCACGAAACCCTCGCCTGGCCCCAGCTCGCCGGCGCGGTCGTCCTGCTGGGCGGCGCGCTGATCGTGCAGCTCAACTCGCCGCGCCCGCAGGTTCCGGAGATCGGAACGCCCGCCGGTACGCCCCCGGCGTCGTACCCACCTGATCGCGGAAGCGGCGGCGCAGGTTGACCGCCGAGGTGAGCCCGACGCGCGCCGCGATCGCCTCCACCGGCAGATCGGTGTCCTCCAGCAGCCGGCGCGCCTCCGCCACCCGGCGGGACAGCAGCCACGCGCCCGGGCTCATGCCGAGCTGCTCCTGGAAGCGCCGCGCCAGCGTGCGGGGCGAGACGTTGAGCCGCGCGGCCAGATCGGTCACCGACAGCGGGGTGCCGAGCCGCTCACCGGCCCAGTCGAGCAGGCCGTCCAGCGCCTCCGCGGGCGGCGCCGGCGGCACGAACTGGTTCTGACCACCGTCGCGGTGCGGGGGCATCACCATGTGCCGCGCGAGGAGTGCGGCGTGCGCGGCCCCGTGGTCCCGCCGCACGAGGTGCAGGCACAGGTCGATCCCGGCGCCCGCACCGGCGCTCGTGGCGACGTCGCCGTGGTCCACGTAGAGCCGGTCCGGCTCCACGCGCACCCGCGGGAACGCGCGCTGAAGCCGGTCGGCGCCCGCCCAGTGCGTGGTGGCCGAGCGGCCGTCCAGCAAGCCGGTCTGCGCCAGCGCGAACACGCCCGAGCAGATCGTGACCAGCCGGGCCCCGCGGGCGTGCGCGCGCAGCAGCGCCCGGCGCACGCGCGGGGACAACGGCGCGTCCAGGGGCCGCCAGCCCGGGATGATC
Organism: Amycolatopsis thermalba; assembly: GCF_023376025.1. Taxonomy (NCBI): domain Bacteria; kingdom Bacillati; phylum Actinomycetota; class Actinomycetes; order Pseudonocardiales; family Pseudonocardiaceae; genus Amycolatopsis; species Amycolatopsis thermalba. Next base: position 3,140,840 of record NZ_CP091196.1, on the reverse strand, counting down.
ACGGTGTCCGCGGAGGCGAGCGCCGACAGGCCCCGCGGCACCGACATGGCGTACCCCGCGGTCGTCGGCACCGGGCCGGGCGTCTCGGTGCACACGTCGAACTCGTAGTACTGCGGCACGCCGTCCCGCACCGTGCCGAAGACCTCCGCGGCGCAGCCGAGCTCGAACGTCGACTGCACCGGCCGCACGAGGGCGATCACGCGATGCATGGCAAAAAAGTACCCCATGGTGTCTTTCCGGACACTGTCCGGCCGTCGCCCGCGCGCGTCATCTTGGGGACATGCACGACGAAATTCTCGCCCAGGAGGGCTACACCGCGGTCTCCGTCCACGACGCCCCGGCTCGGGAGATCTTCCCCGGGATCCGGCACCGTCCGTTGTGGACCGGGTCCACCGGGGCGCACGCCGATCTGCTGGAGATGGACCCCGGCACGTCCTGGCCCCACCGCGACGTCCACGAACCCGGCACCGAGGAGGTCTACGTGGTGGCGGGCACGTTCAACGACGGCGCGCGCGACTACCCGGCCGGCACCTTCCTGCACGCCCCCGCGGGAACCTGGCACGTGCCGGCCACCACCACGGGGTGCACGCTGTTCCTCTTCTACCCGGAGGGCTAGCCGGCCGGCGTCAGCACGATCCGGCCGTCGGGGTTGAACTCGCCGAGGAACGCGGGCAGGTCCGGACCGGTCCGGCACGTCGGTGGCGCCCAGTTCCCGCAGGCGGTCACCACGCTCGGCCGGCGACGTGGTGACCGCGACGGCCCCGGGCCGCGAGCTGGACCGCCGTGATGCCGATGCTGCCGGCCGCACCCCGCACCAGCACCGACCCGCCGGGCGCGAACCCCGCGCGGGCCAGGCCGAAATGCGCCACCACACCGGAACTCCCGAGCGCCACCGCGTCCACCCCGCCGAACTCCTCGATCACCACTGCTTTCACGTCCGCCGACGCTAACGAACGCCCCCGTCCGCCCTGGACAACCGCGTCCGCATCCTGGACGCGGCCCGCGCGCTGTTCGCCACCGGGGGCTGGACGTGCCGATGCGGGAGAACGCCCGGGCGGACTCCGTCCTGGACGACCTGGTGCTCATAGCGCACCGCGGCCTGCACGCCACCTCGGCGGCGGCGCGCGTCCGGGCCTCCCGGCGCGCTGGTGATCCAGGCGTTTCAGGCCCCGCTCAGCCCTGCCAGCGCACCGTAGAACACCTCCGCGATCCGAGCCGGATCCGGCGCCGCGAACGCCTGGCCCCCGGTGGGCGCGGTGATCGCCGCCAGTTCGACCACGTCCACGTCCGGGCCGATCCCGATGCCGATGATCGCCACCGGGCGGGCCGGGTCGGACAGCCGGGTCAGCTCCGCCAGCAGCGCGTCCCGGCTGATGCCGTGGTCGTCGTCGTTGCGGCCGTCGGTCAGGACGATCACCAGGTTGAGCCGCCCGGGCTGCCACTCCGCGGACGCCAGCCGGTACGCGGCCAGCACCGTGTCGTACAACCCGGTGTCGCCGTCGGGCGTGGCCTGGATCGCGCGCAACCGCTCCGCCGCCCCCGACGCCAGCTGATCGCTCACCGGCCGCATCGGCAGCACCTCGCGGTAGTCGCGGTCGCCGTCCAGGCGCGTGGCGAACTCCCACACACCGGTCTCCGACGTCGGCTTGAACAGCGACAGCGCCCGCGCCGCCGCGTCGGTGGTCAGCTGCATCCGCGTCCGGCCGGTGCCGGGCACCTCGACGTCCATCGACCCGGACACGTCGATCAGCACCCGCGCCCGCGAGCTGGAGTTGATCCGCGCCCACTGCCCGAGCAGCGCGTCCACGTCGGCGTCGGTCGGCACCGCGGGCGACGGCAGGGTCCGGTCGCTGATGTTCAGCCCCGCGCCGTCGCGCAGGTACCGGCCGTCCGGGGTGCGGAACCCGGCGTCGGCCAGTGCGTTCGTCCCCTCCAGGCCGAGCAGCGCGGACAGCAGCGCCGCCGCGGCCGCGCGCTGGGACTCCCCCGCCCCGCCGAGCACGGCGAACGGGTAATCGAGCGCGGGCGCCTCGGCCTGGTAGCTCGCCACCAGCCCGCTCTGGGTGCCGGCGACGCCGGTGCGCACGTTGTGGCGCAGCAGCGCGTTCTCCGACACGGGGAACCCGGCGAGCGTGCGATCGGCGAGCCGCGTGAACAAGTCGTCGGTCGCCGGGACCGCGTTCGGGGACAACCGGCGCAGCGTGGCGGCGTAGGCGTCGGCGGCCGGCACCGCGGCGCGGATGCCGATCAGCGCGGACAGGCCCGCCGGGTCCCGGCCCGGATCGGGCAGCCCGAGCGCGAGGCCGGGCGCGCCGAGCACGTCGGCCCAGGACGGCACGCGGCCGGGCCAGCCCAGGCCCGCCGCCACCTCCTCGGTCACCGCGAACACCACCGGTGAGCTGGCGATGCTGGTGCCGCCCGCGATCCCGCTCGCGCCGACGCCCTTGGCGCGCCGCAGCTGCAGCGTCGACTCCGGGATCCACACGTCCGGCCGGACCGCGCCGCCGGGCAGGGCCAGCGACTGCGCGACCGCGGCCGAGCCGACCGCGTTGACCTCGAACGCGGCGCACCCGGTCTGCGCCACCCGGCGGGCGACCTGCGCGACCGCCGGCGCCACCGCGGGCGCGGCGGCGACGCGCACGACCACCGGCCGCTCACATCCGCCCTGGTCACGCACCACGCTGGTGGCGATCCAGCCGGCTCCGCCGAGCACGACGAGGACACCGGCGACCGCCCACGCCCGCCGCGGCCGCCGCCGGGCGGGAGACGAATGTCGGCCCACCTCGCACCGCCTCCGCTGCCTCGCTCGCCAGGATGCGATCCAGGTTAGGCGCAGTGACGGAGATTACCTACGCTGTCGGATCGGCCTGTCCGTACGTCACCGGGATGACGGTCGGCACGATCATCGGGCGGCGCCGGTAGGTCTCGGCGACCCATCGGCCCACCACACGGCGCACGGCCTGGGCGATCCGGTGGCTGTCGGTGATGCCCTCGACCTCGGTGCGGGACAGCTCCATCTCCACGAGCGGAACCACCGCATCGAGTGCCTTCGGGTCGTCGGAGAACCCGCGCCCGGACACCGTGGGGGTGCTCACCGCGCGGCCGGTGGTCGAGTCGATCGCGACGTTGATCGCGATGAACCCGCCCTCGCCGAGCACCAGCCGGTCGGACAGAGTCGACTCGCCGACGTCGCCGACCGACAGGCCGTCGACGTAGACGTGCCCGACCTCGACCCGCCCGGCCGTGCGCGCCCGGCCGTCCACCAAATCGACCACCACGCCGTTCTCGGCCAGCACCACGTTCTCCGGCGCCACCCCGGTGCGGATCGCGAGCGCGCCGTTGGCCCGCAGGTGCCGCCACTCGCCGTGCACCGGCATGACGTTGCTCGGCCGGATCGCGTTGTAGAGGAACAGCAGCTCCCCCGCCGAGGCGTGCCCGGACACGTGCACCTTCGCGTTGCCCTGGTGCACCACGTTCGCGCCGAGCCGGACCAGGCCGTTGACCACGCCGAACACGGCGGTCTCGTTGCCCGGGATGAGCGAGCTGGCCAGCACGACCGTGTCCCCGGCGCGGATCGAGATCTGCCGGTGCTCGCCGCGCGCCATCCGGGACAGCGCCGACAGCGGTTCGCCCTGCGACCCGGTGGAGACGAACAGCACCCGGCTCTCCGGCAGGTTGACGGCCTCCTCGAGGTTGATCAGCAGGCCCTCGGGGATGTTCAGCAGGCCCAGGTCCGCCGCGATGCCCATGTTGCGGACCATCGACCGCCCCACGAACGCCACCCGGCGGCCGTGCCGGACCGCCGCGTCGAGCACCTGCTGCACGCGGTGCACGTGGCTGGCGAAACAGGCCACGATCACCCGTTGCGTGACCTTGCCGATGACATCGTCGAGCACCGGGCCGATGTCGCGCTCCGGGGTGACGAACCCGGGCACCTCGGCGTTGGTCGAGTCGATGCACAGCAGGTCCACGCCCTCGTCGCCGAGGCGGGAGAACCCGGCCAGGTCGGTCAGGCGGTTGTCCAGCGGCAGCTGGTCGAGCTTGATGTCACCGGTGTGCAGCACGACCCCGGCCGGGGTGCGCAGCGCCACCGCCAGCGCGTCCGGGATCGAGTGGTTGACCGCGAAGAACTCCAGCTCGAACGGTCCCACCGTGCGCCGCTCCGACTCGGTCACCTCGATCAGCTTCGGCCGCTGCCGGTGCTCCCGGCACTTGGCCTCCAGCAGCGCGAGCGTGAACCGCGAGCCGTAGACCGGCAGGTCCGGCCGCAGGCGCAGCAGGAACGGCACGGCGCCGATGTGGTCCTCGTGGCCGTGGGTGAGCACGAGGGCCTCGATGTCGGACAGCCGGTCCTCGATCGCCCGGAAGTCGGGCAGGATCAGGTCGACGCCGGGCTGCTCGTCCTCGGGGAAGAGCACGCCGCAGTCGACGATCAGCAGGCGGTTGTCGTACTCGAAGACGGTCATGTTGCGGCCGACCTCGCCGATGCCGCCGAGGGCGACCGTGCGCAGGCCGCCTTCGGGCAGTGCGGGTGGGGTGTTGGTCGGTCCGGGTCCTGCCGAGATCACCTGTGAATGGTCCCAACGCTGGTGTGAGTGGTGGGTGCGACGTAGGCCGCCGCGGAGTCGGCCTGCGCCACCCGGGAAGAGTGCCAGTCCGGTGACGGCGACTCCGCCAGGGGGACCCCTGCCTGGGCGAGGTCGGTGGCGATCGCCTCGACCTGCTCCGGGGTCGCGGGCACGATCGGCAGCCGCGGGCCGCCGACCGGGTGGCCGCGCAGGGCGAGCGCGGTCTTGGCGAACACGACACCGCCGACGCGCGACATGGCGCGGAAGACGGGCAGCATGCCGCGGTGGTTGGTGCGGGCGGTCGAGGTGTCGCCGTCCTCGTAGGCCTCGATCATGGCCCGGATCCGGCCGGCCACCACGTGACCGATCACGCTCACCACCCCGGCCGCGCCGACCGACAGCCACGGCAGGTTCAGCGCGTCGTCGCCGGAGTAGTAGGCCAGGTGGGTGTTGGCGATGACCTCGCTGCCGGCCAGCAGGTCGCCCTTGGCGTCCTTGACGGCCAGGATGCGCGGGTGCTCGGCCAGGCGGCGCAGCGTGTCGACCTCGATCGGCACGATCGAGCGCGGCGGGATGTCGTAGAGCATCACGGGCAGGCCGGTGGCGTCGGCGACCGTGGTGAAGTGCGCGTACAGGCCGGCCTGCGACGGACGCGAGTAGTAGGGGGTGACCAGCAGGACGCCGTGGGCGCCGGCCTTCTCGGCCTGCTGCACCAGCTCGACGCTGTGCGCGGTGTTGTAGGTCCCGGCGCCCGCGATCACGGTGGCGCGGTCGCCCACCGCCTCGGCGACGGCGCGGACCACGTCCGCCTTCTCGGCGTCGGTCGTGGTCGGGCTCTCGCCGGTGGTGCCGTTGACGACCAGACCGTCGTTGCCCAGCTCCACGAGGTGCTCGGCGAGCTCCTGCGCCCGCTTCAGGTCGACTGCGCCGTCCGCGTCGAAGGGGGTGACCATCGCGGTGAGCACGCGCCCGAAGGGCCTCCCGGGCGCTGCCGAAGGTGGGTTGGACATGCTCTGACGGTACCTCTTCTCGCTGTGAATATTCGTGCCGACCTGCCAAAACGGCATGATCCGCAGGAACGGGCCACCCTCCGCCGGAGAATCGCTGGACCAGGTGATCTCCCGCCGTAACCTTTCGCGTCAGCGGACCTTGCGGGTGACCGCCTCGGTGAGCTGCCCGCCGCCCTTCTTCGCGACCAGGCAGTAGATGCCGCGGACCGGGTCGTCGTAGGACTCCTCGGGGGCGGCCTCCCACTCGGCCCGCGCCGGCACGAGCGCGCGGTAGGTGAGCGTGGCGCGGGCGTCCGCGTCGAGGGTTGCGGAGTGGAAGCTCAGCGCGCAGAAGGACTCGGCGTAGCGGCGCAGCGCGTCGGCGCCCGGATAGGCCACGAACCCGGCCTCGTCGTCCCCGGCGCTGGAGTTGCCGAGGCTGTCCTGCTCGTCGTAGACCTCCAGCTCGTGCGGCTTGTCGCAGCTGACCTGGTTGTCGGAGTTGATCCGGTAACCGGGGTCGAGGCGGCCGTTGTAGCACCGGTACGAGCTGCCCGGGTCGAAGTCCAGGTCGCCGCCGGTCCCGTAGATCATGGTCGGCAGCATCGCGTCGTCCGCGCGCTCTCCCGCCCACCACTGGCCGGCCAGGAAACCGCCGGCGAGCAGCAGCACGCCCAGCACCGCGCCCGCGGTGACCCACAGCCCGCGGCGGCTCTTGCGTGGCGGCACCGGGGCGAACCGGGTCGGCGGCGGTCCGGTGTGGACCGCGGTGCCCATCCCGCCGGGCGGGGTGTTGTGCGCGGCGATGCCGAGCAGGTGCCCGGCCTGGGCGGCGGAGATCCGGCCGTCCGGGTTGGCCACCAGCAGGCCCATGATCGCCGAGGCGAGCGGGCCCTGCGCCCGGGTCAGGTACGGCACCTCGGTGAGGATCGCGTTCATCGTCGCCGCGGTGGTCGGGCGGTCGAACGCCGACTTGCCCTCCACGGCCAGGAACAGCGTCGCGCCCAGGGACCACAGATCGGAGGCGGGCAGCGCCTCCCGGCCGTCGAGCCGCTCCGGGGCCATGAACGCCGGCGAGCCCACGATCGTCCCGCTCGAGGTCAGCCGCGGGTCGTCGATCGCGGTGGCGATGCCGAAGTCGGTGAGCTTCACCCGCCCGTTCGGGCCCACCATGATGTTGCCGGGCTTGACATCGCGGTGCACGATGCCGGCCTCGTGCGCGGCCTGCAGCGCGGAGAGCACCTGCTGCCCGATCGAGGCCACCTGCTGCGGCGGCAGCGCGCCGTGCTGGCGCACCAGGTCGCCCAGCGTGGGCGCCTCGACCAGCTCCATCACGATGTAGGTCGCGCCGCCCTCGGCGACCACGTCGAAGACCGTGACGATCGCCGGGTCGTTGAGCCGTCCGGCGGTGCGCACCTCGCGCAGCACGCGCTCGGTGAACACGGTCTCCTCGGCGCCGTCGGCGAGGCGCAGTTCCTTGATCGCGACCTGGCGGCCGATCACCTGGTCCTGCGCCCGCCACACGACGCCGTGCCCGCCCCGGCCCAGCTCGCCGAGGAGCGCGTAGCGGCCGGCCACGACCCGCGGTCCGGCCGGGCGCGGGGTGGTCTGCTGGGTCTGCTCTTCGGTCAACGTGGCTCCGGTGATCGTGACTGTTCGGACAGCGGGATGCTAGTCCGACCGTCGCCGGCGCCGAACGGTTCCGGGTTCAGCCCGCGAAGGTGAGGTAGATCAGGGCCACGTTCAGGGTGATGATCACGGCCGCGATGACCCACGCCAGCGTCGTGGTGACGCGGTGGTTGGCGGCCGGGCCCATCAGGCCGCGGTCGCTGGTCAGCCGCACCAGCGGGACCAGGGCGAACGGGATGCCGAAGGACAGCACCACCTGGGAGACCACCAGCGCGCGGCTGGGGTCCACGCCGATCGCGAGCACCACGATCGCGGGCAGCAGCGTGATCAGCCGCCGCACCAGCAGCGGGATCCGCTTGCGCAGCAGGCCCTGCATGATCATCGCGCCGGCGTAGGCGCCCACCGACGTCGACGCCAGGCCCGAGGCCAGCAGCCCGATCGCGAACAGCAGTGCCACGGCCGGGCCGAGGGTGTCCCCGACGGCGGCGTGGGCGCCCGCGATCGAGTCGACGCCCTCCTGGCCCTGCAGGTTCGTCGCGGCCAGCAGCACCATCGACAGGTTCACCGCGCCGGCCAGCAGCATCGCCAGGCCCACGTCGAACCGGGTGATGCGCAGCAGGCGGAACTGCCGGGCGCGCTCGACCTTGCCGTGCCGGTCGCGGGCGAGGCCGGAGTGCAGGTAGACGGCGTGCGGCATGACGGTGGCGCCGAGCATCGCGGCGGCGATCAGCACGCTCTCGGTGCCCGCGAACTTCGGCACCAGGCCGGCGGCCGCGTCGGCGGCCGACGGTGGCTCCACGAAGACGCTGGCCAGGAAGCCGACCGCGATGACGCCGAGCAGGCCGGTGATGACCCGCTCGAACGGCCGCTGGCCGCGCCGGTCCTGCACCAGCAGCAGCGCCATCGACACCACGCCGGTGATCACGCCGCCGACCAGCAACGGCAGGTCGAACAGCAGGTTCAGGGCGATCGCGCCGCCGACGACCTCGGCCAGGTCGGTCGCGATCGCGACCATCTCGGCCTGCGCCCAGTAGCCCAGGCGGACCGTCCGCGGCATCCGCTCGCGCAGGTTCTCCGGCAGGGACAGCCCGGTGACCAGGCCCAGCTTCGCCGACAGGTACTGGACCAGCCCGGCCATCAGGTTCGCGGCCACGATCACCCACACCAGCAGGTAGCCGAACTGGGCGCCGGCGCTGATGTTGGAGGCGACGTTGCCCGGATCGACGTAGGCGATCGCGGCGACGAACGCCGGGCCGAGGAGCAGGGAGCCGGAGCGCACCCGCTTGAGCCGTGGTCCGAGCTGATCCGTCAGCGCCATGCGCCCTCCCGTCACCGTGCCGAACCACGATTTTAGGCAAGCCGAACTTCGGCGTACAGAGCGGCGAAATGTGGCCTGCGTCGCCGCCTGACTACCCGGCAGAGCCGAAAGTTAGTCGCGGGCCTGCCCGGCTCCGGCCGCGTCCCAGTCCGGGCCGTCGACGAAGTGCACGTCGTACTGTTCGTGGATCCGCGTGACCTCCTCCTCGGCGAGGTCGCCGCGCAGGATTTCCGGCAGCCGCCGGAAGTAGCCGAACCGTTCGACGCCCGGGACCAGCGTGATGAGGACGTCCGCGGGGCTGTCCGGCGGAGCGGCGAACGCGTGCCGGACACCCGCCGGCACCACCGCGTAGCCGCCCTGCCGGACAGTGATCACCTCGGCGCCGATCAGCATCCGCAGGGTTCCGGCGAGCACGTAGAACGCCTCCGCGGAGCGCGCGTGGTAGTGCGGCTTCGTGCCGGGTTCCCCGGGCTCGAGGTGCAGCCGGTTCGCGCCGAGCAGCCCGCCGGTGTGGCTCGCGTCGGCCAGCAGCTGCAACGCGGGCCGCGCCACGGTTTCCGCCTCGTCCGCCTGGACCACCCATGCGCCGGTCATCGTCGCCTCCTTGGTAGTTGAAGTCTTCAACTACCATAGCCGTGAGTGGTTGAAGACGTCAACTGCTAGGGTGGGGCGGTGACCGAGTGGCTCGACGCGGATCAGCAACGCGACTGGCGGGCGTTCATCGAGGGATCGATCCGGTTCATCGACCTGCTCGACCGCAACCTGCAGGACCGGCACGGCCTGGCCCTGGCGGAGTTCGAACTCCTGGTGCGGCTGTCCGAAGCGGACGGACGGTCGATGCGGATGGCCGACCTCGCGGCGTCGGCGTACTACTCCCGGAGCCGGCTTTCGCACCGGATCAAGGGCCTGGAGGCACGCGGCCTGGTCCACCGCACCCCGAGCGACGACGACCGGCGCGGGGTGGTCGCCCGCCTGACCGACGCCGGGTACGAGGCGCTGAGCCGAGCGGCGCCGGACAACCTGCGGACGGTCCGGAAGCACTTCTTCGACGTGATCCCGGCGGAGGACCTGAAGACCATCGGCCGCGCGATGCGCGCCGTCACGGAGCGACTGGAGTAGAAGGCGCCCTGCGCGACCACCGGCGCTAGCGGCACACGCCCGGCGCGACCACCCGCGCTAGCTGTATCCGGCCGTTAGGTTGGTAGCCGGCTGATGGGCGGTCGTCCTCCGAGTGCGCTGTGGCGGCGTTCAGTGTTGTAGTGCTCGATCCAGGCTGCAAGTGCTGCTGCTCGTGCCTCGTTGCTGGTGAAGGCGTGCCGGTAGGCCCACTCGGCCTGGAGGGTGCGGTTGAGGCGCTCGACTTTCCCGTTCTGCCAGGGGCAGTGGGGCCGGATGAACTTGTGTGTTGCGCCGAGTGCTGCGACCGCGGCGGCCATGTCGCGTGATCGTCGGTAGCTGAGGTGGTTGTCGGTGATCACGCGCTCGATACGGGAGATCCCGTGATCGGCGAAGTAGGCGGCGGCACGCAGTAGGAACGCCGCGCAGGTCGAGCCCTTCTCGTCGGGCAGGATCTCGGAGTAGGCCAGGCGGGAGTGGTCGTCGACGAGTGAGTGGACGTAGTCGTAGCCGATGCCGCGAGCACGGACCTGTTCACTGCGGCCGTGGACACGCCAGCCACCGCCGTCGGGGATCTTGCCGAGCTTCTTGACGTCCATGTGGACCAGCTCGCCCGGTCGTTCGCGTTCGTAACGGACGCCGGTTGCGCGGGAGGCGCGAATGACGTCGCCGGTGATCGGGTCGCACTCGGCCAGGTAGGGCACCTCGTGGCGGCGCAGGATCCGCGACACGGTGCGGGGCGGGAGTCCGAGCTCGAGGCCGATCCAGTCCTGTCCGCGGCGTTCGCGGTGACGTAGGTCTAACACCCGCTGCTCGACCTCGTCGGGCGTGCGGTTGGGGCTCGTGTGTGGGCGTGAGGAGCGGGTGACCAGGCCAGACTCGCCTTCGGCGGCGTAGCGGTCGATCCAGGTCTTCACACACTTGCGGGACACGCCCATCGCTTCGGCGATGTGGGCCTGTTTCCAGCCGGCCTGGTGGCGTTGAACGATCAGTCGCCGACCGTGAACCGTCAGCCGGGCACTACCGTGGAACACGAAAACCTCCGGATCGGAGTGGGCCTTAGACAAGCCACATCCCAACCGGAGGTTCTCCTTTACTCAGCCAGACACGCCGCTACCAACGTCCTGACCGGATACACCTAGCGCCACGCGCCGGGGCGGGCACCGGCGCTGGGTCACACGCCCGGCGCGGCCACCGGCGCTAGCGCCACGCGCCGGGGCGGGCACCGGCACTGCAACCCCACACCCCGGACGACACCGGCGCTACGCCCCGCAGCCGGCACGGTCGGCCCGTGCGCAGCGGCTGCGCCGCGCGTCGACGAGGCATCCAGGATGCGCCCCCGCCACCGCGGCTTGCGCCGCCACCTCGCGCCCGGGCGCGCGCAGTGCCTGCACCGCAACCCGAACTCGGCTTCAGGCGAGGCCGGCCACCAGGCACTCGGACTACCGGCCCAGCCGAGGCCCGCCACCACGCGCCCAGCCCCCAGCGCCGCCCCCGCCGACGCCAGTCGGCGCCCGCCGCCACGCGCCCAGCCGCCCCCAGCACGGCCCCCGCCGACGCCAGTCGGCGCCCGCCGACGCCAGTCGGCGCCCGCCGCCACGCGCCCAGCCGCCCCCAGCACGGCCCCGCGGGCCTCAGTCGGCGCCGGCGACCTCGTGTCCGGCCGCGCGCAGCGCCGCCACCGCGCGCGTCAGTTCGGCGTCCTTGACCAGCACGTGGTCGGTGTCGAAGGTCGACAGCGTGAACAGCGCGACCCCGGCCGAGGCCAGTTCGCTCGCCAGGGCGGCGATGATCCCGGTCAGGGTGAACGCCAGCGGGCCCCGCACGGTCAGCAGCCGCCACCCGGACTCGACCCGGGCGCCCTCCGGCACCAGGCCGGCCGGGCAGATCACCGACGTCTCCGCGGGCGTGCGGGTGATCGAGACCAACCCGTCCGGCGCGTCCAGGCCGGGCACCGGAGCGCCCGGCTCCAGCCGCGCCACCGCGTACTCGCCCGGCTGGACGTCGATCGCGAGCCGTTTCACCCTTCCAGGACCTTCGGGCTGGAGGCGACCTCGGTGCCGTCGGGCAGCGTCGAGATCGTGAAGTCGGCGAAGACGTTCGGCGCGGCCTTCTGCAGCTGCCGCAAGCACTCCACGGCCAGGCCGCGGATCTCCACGTCGGCGTTCTCGGTGGCGCGCATGGCGATGAAGTGCCGCCAGGCGCGGTAGTTGCCGGTCACCACGATGCGGGTCTCGGTGGCGTTGGGCAGCACCGACCGCGCGGCCTGGCGCGCCTGCTTGCGGCGCAGCGTGGCGCTCGGCGCGTCGGCGAACTTGTGCTCCAGCCCGGCCAGCAGCTCGTTGTAGGCGTCGGCACTCGCCTGCGCGGCCTTGAGGAACTTCTCGTGCAGCTCCGGGTCGTTCGCGATGACGTCCGGCTCGACGAACGCCGCGTCGCGCTCGGGCACGTACCGCTGCGACAGCTGCGAGTAGGAGAAGTGGCGGTGCCGGATCAGCTCGTGCGTCAGCGAGCGCGACACCCCGCTGATGTAGAAGCTCACCGAACCGTGCTCCAGCACCGACAGGTGACCGACCTCGATGATGTGGTCGATGTAGCCGGCGTTGGTGGCCGTCTTCGGGTTCGGCTTCTTCCACGACTGGTAGCAGGCGCGGCCCGCGAACTCGGCGAGCGCCTCACCGCCCTCCGCGTCGGTCGACCACGGCACGTCCTCCGGCGGGAAGAACTCCGTCTTCGCGATCAGCTGAACCTTCGGCGACACGGTCTCGGCCACGGTCGCACTCCTTCCCCTCAACGACTCCCCGGCAGCGTAACCGCCGGGTCCGACAACTTCCCCGCGACACCACGTGGTGTCATCACCGCCTTGACTGACACCACTAGTGACGTCATAGTGGTGTCATGGACTTGACCCCGTACATCACCAGCCTCCGCGAGGACCTCACCGCGACGGCCTCGGCCGGGGACGAGCAGATCCGCCGGGCGGCGGCGCTGCTGTCCGGCGCGCTCGAACCCGCGGCCCGGCTGGCGCTGATGAACGCGCTGGCCGACCTCGCCGCCGAGGCGACCGCGCAGCTGCCGGACCACGTCGTCGAGGTGCGGCTGGACGGCCGGGACGTGCGGGTGGTGGTCACCGGCACCGCCGGCGAGCGGGAACGCCCCGAGCGGCCCGGACCCCCGCCCCCACCTCCGCCGCCGCCGCTGGTGGAGGGCGGCGACATCTCCCGGATGACGTTGCGCCTGGTGGAGAAGCTCAAGGAACAGGCCGAGCACGCCGCCTCGTCGCAGGGCGTCTCGCTGAACACGTTCATCTCGCAGGCCGTGCAGGGCGCGCTGCACGGTTCGCAGGCGTTCCACGCCGAGAAGCAGGCCGGCTCGCAGTCCGAGTCGCACCTGCACGGCTGGGTGAAGGGATAGTCATGACCGATCCGGAGCTCGTGCGCACGCAGACGTTCCCCCTGCCGGGGCCGCTGGAGCTGGACATCGCCGTCACGCTGGGCAGGGTCGAGGTGAAGCTGGACGCCGAGGAACCCGAGGCGACGGTGGAGATCCGGCACAACCCGGACGCGGAACAGCCGTGGACGCAAGGGATTTCCAGCCTGCTGAGCTGGGTGAGCGAGCGGTTCGGCGACCAGCTGGGCACCGACCTCAACGGCACCCCCGCGGACGCCGTGCAGCAGACGCGGCTGGAGCAGACCGGCAACCGGCTGACCGTGCACGCACCGAAGGCGTTGCCGCTGCGGAACATCCCGCTCGCGGTCACGGTGATCGCGCCGGCCGGCTCGGCGGTGGAGGTGCGGGCCGGCTCGGCGAACGTGACGGTGAGCGGATCCGCCGGGCGGGTGGACGTGTCCACCGGGGCGGGTGAGATCAGGCTGGACCGGTCCGAGGGCGCGGCGACGGTGCGCAGCGGCTCCGGCGCGATCCGGCTGGGGCCGACGCTGGCGGGGCTGCACCTGCGCACCGGCAGCGGCGACGTGGAGGTGGCGTCGCTGTCCGGGTCGGCGACGCTGGCCACCGGCACCGCCGACGTGTGGCTGGGCACCGTGTCCGGCTCGGTGCTGGCCCGCAGCGGCAGCGGTGACCTGTCGGTCGCCGAGGCGGCGAGCGGGAACCTGGAGCTGGTGACCGGCTCCGGCGACATCCGCATCGGCGTCCGCCCGGGGGTCGCCGCGGAGGTCGACCTCACCGCGAGCGCGGGCAAGGTGTCCAGCGAGCTGGACGTGGCGCTGAACCGGCCCGACGGCGAGATCCCGCTGAACGTGCGGGCACGCACCGGCTCCGGCACGGCGATGATCACCCGCGCGGCGCAGTAGACCACCGGAGAAGGCGGCCCGCGGGCCGCCGTGGGGGTGGAGGGGTGGTGTGGCATGGGGGCGTGTCACACCACCCCGTTTGCGTGTGGACTGAGCGGGTGACGGGTCCAGGGCGTGCAGCACCGATCACCTCGGCGAAGCCGGCGGATGGCCGGGGTGATCTCGTCATGCTGCTGCTCGATCCCCTCTCACGCCCGCCGCAACACCGGCGCCAGATCACCCCGCTCCCCCACCACGAAACCGTCCAGCCCCAGCCACGACGCCATCAGCCGCAGCTCCTCCGCCAGCTCGGCCGCCACCCGCGGCACGTCGGCTCCCGGCTCGGCGAACGCGCCCGGCACCCGCAGCACCCCGGCCTCCCGATCGGCCTTCAGATCGACCCGCGCGACCAGCTCGCCGTCGAGCAGGAACGGGAAGACGTAGTAGCCGTACACCCGCTTGGGCTCGGGCACGTAGATCTCGATGCGGTACCGGAACCCGAACAGCCGCTCGGTGCGGGCCCGCTCCCAGATCAGCGGGTCGAACGGGCACAGCAGCGCCCGGCCCACCACCTTCCGCGGCATCCGCGCCCCGGCCAGCCGGTAGGTCGGCCCGCGCCAGCCGCGCACCTCGACCTGCTCCAGCACCCCCTCCCCGACCAGCTCGGCCACCGCCTGGCGGCTCGTCTCCGGGCCCAGCCGGTAGTAGTCCCGCAGGTCCGGCTCCGTCGCCACCCCCAGCGCCGTCGCCGCGCGGGAGATCAGCTCGCGCGCCCCCTGCTCGGGCGAGACCCGCCGCGCCAGGATCTCGGCCGGCACCACGCGCTCGGTCAGGTCGTACAGCCGCTCGAACCCGCGCCGCGTGCCGGTGGTCAGCTGGCCCAGCCCGAACAGCAGCTCGCAGATCTTCTTGACCTCGGACCGCTCCCACCACGACCCGGGCCGGCGCGTCGACTCGCCCTCCAGCTCGCGCTCGATACCGCCCGCCCCGATCGGGCCGAGCTCCTTCACCACCGCCAGCACGTCCTCCACCAGCGACGGCGACCGGTCGGCGAGGCGCTGGTAGTGGCGCCACCACCCGGGCCGCTTGGCCCCGGACCGCAGCAGCGGCCAGTCCTCGACCGGAATGAGGCTGGCCTCGTGCGCCCACGTCTCGACCAGCATCCGCGGCTTGCGGCTGCTGTGCGTCCAGGCGGCGTCGTCGATCAGCGCCGGGTCGTAGGCGCCCAGCCGCGCGAACAGGGGCGCGTAGTGCGCCCGCACCGCGACATTCACCGAGTCCAGCTGGATCAGCTGCAACCGCGACAGCACGCGCCTCAGGTGCCGCCGGGTCGGCTCGGTACCGGGCCGCGGGTCGGCGAAGCCCTGGGCCGCCAGCGCCGCCCGCCGGGCGGCCGCCACACTCATCGTCTCCATCGTGGTGCTCATGGTGCCAGCACCCACCGACAAAACCGGTAGGTTCCCGGCATGAGCACCGTGTCGGTCCGCGAAGCCGTCGAAGCCGACGCCGCGGAGATCGCCCGGATCCAGCGCGTCACCTGGCGGACGGCCTACCAGGGCGTCCTCAGCGAGCAGGCCCTCGCCGAGCTCGGCTCCCCCGGCATCGAGGCGCGCTGGGCGGAGGCGATCGGCCACCCCGGCTCGCGGATCCACCTCGCCGTCGAAGGCGGGTTCACGGTCGGGTTCTGCGTCGCCGGCCCCGCGCCGCGCGAGGACGTGGCCGACGCCGCGGGGAACGTGCCCGCCGACGCCGACCGCACCGGCTTGATCGGGACGCTGCTGGTGGAGCCGCGCTGGTCCCGGCGCGGCCACGGCGGCCGCCTGCTGGCCGCGGCCGCCGCCGGGCTGCGCGAGCTGGGCGCGGGCCGCGGCATCACCTGGGCCGCGGAGTCCGACGCCGCCACCCTCGGCTTCTACCGCCGCGCCGGCTGGCACCCCGACGGCACCGTCCGCACCCTCGACACCGGCGAGCGCCGCCTGCGCGAACTCCGCCTCACCGGAGCGCTGGACATCCAGCTCGTCGAGTAGGTCACCAGACCGTCGCCGGCCACGCGGCGACGCCGGCCGGCCGGCGCCACCCCGGTCAGCGGCGGCCGGACCAGCCCGAGCACGCCGAGGATCTCCACCGCGCCGATGCCCGCACCACCCAGATCGGGACGGTGCCGGCCCAGCCCGTCATCGGCGCCAGCTGCTCCGGCTCTGCGCGATCTTCGTCCCGCCCGCGAACACCCAGCGGCGCGGCCGCGATCCAGCAGGCGATCTTCACTGCGACGTGCGGATCCGGGACGCGCTTCACCGAGCTGCAGCAGCGCATCCCGGGCGTGTCCCAGCGGATGCTGTCGCCGACGCTGCGGAATCTCGGACGCTCAGGCCTCGTCGCCGGCGCGGGCCGGCGTGAACGCCGGCTTCGTCAGCTCCCGGCTCAGCTCGAAGTCCAGGTCCGTGGACGGCGCGGGCTTGCCCCGCCCGCGGAACCACAGCACCGACATCACGACCAGGAACACCACGGCCACGATCTGGTAGCTGCTGCCCGCGACCTGCTGCGCGAAGCTCCAGTTCTCCCACTCCAGCGGCACCCAGTAGTGCGGCGCGAGCCACATGATCACCACGGCGCCCCAGCCGGACACGATGAGCCACTTGTTGTTCCGCTGCACGCCCATCACGAGCACCAGCGCCGCGGTCGGCAGGGCCAGGATCCAGTGGTGCGACCAGGAGATCGGCGAGATCAGCAGCACACCGGCGGCGTTGACGCCCAGCGCCAGCGCGAGGTTGTCGTCCCGCAACGCGCGGGCGGTGCCCAGGAACGTCATCACGACGACCGCGAGCACCCCGAGCCCGCCGACCACCGACAGCGTGGTGCCGGTCAGGTGGAACTTCTCGAACGTCGCGGTGATCGACTCGTTCGCGTGGATCGGGCCGATGTTCATGCCGGTGGCGTGGAAGACGCGGTCAGTCCAGTACGTCCACGAGTCGCCGGGCATCAGCACGAACGCGATCGCCGTCATCACCAGGAAGCTGACGAACGCGGTGACCACCGCGCGGAAGTCCTTGCGCAGCAGGAAGATCAGGCAGAACCCGGCCGGGGTGAGCTTGACCGCCGCCGCGATGCCGATCAGCGCGCCCCGTGGCCAGCGCGGGTTCGGCCACAGGATGTCGACCGCGACGAGCATCATCAGCAGGACGTTGATCTGGCCCCAGAAGATCGTGTTCGCGACCGGGTGCGCGACCACCATCACGATCGCGGCCGCCACGACCATCCACGTCTTGTTCAGCAGCCCGCGCAGCTCCGGCGAGGAGTTGCGGTAGGCCAGGATGATCGGGAACAGCGCCAGGCAGGTCGCGCCGGTCAGCAGCGGGTAGCCGATCGGCGGCGGGATGATCGCCAGCGGGGTGAACAGCACCGCGGAGAACGGCGGGTAGGTGTAGGGCAGCGCGCCGCCGATGCTCGAGACCGGCAGTTCCGTGTAGATCGAGTGGCCCTTGAGGAACGTGTCCGCGCCCAGCCGGTAGATGTCGACGTCGGTGGGCCACTTCCGGATGCCCTGCGCGTAGTAGGCGAGCGCGGCGAACAGGCCCACGGCCAGCAGGAGTTCCAAGCCCAGGCGTACCCGCTCGGCGGTACTGCCGTACCTCATCGTGTCGATGACAGCTTTCACTCGTTCTCCCAGTCCCGGCCACGCGTGATCTCACGGAACAGACGCCGCAGCGCCTATCTTCGTTGTCGGCGTGATCGATGTTACGAGCGGGTCCCCCTTGTGCTAACCGCGGCGGCGGTCGATGAACACGATCCAGCGAAGGACGCTGTAGAGGAACACCGCCTCGCACGCGCCGGCGACGAGGCGCGCCAGGTGGTACTGCACGCCCAGCGCGGCCAGGCCGGCCCCGGCGCCGAGGATGAACGCGAAGTAGTTGACCGCCACCGCGACGGCGTAGCGCACGGCCTGGCGCCCGACCGGGGCGTGCGAGCGGAAGTTGAACACGCGGTTGAGCACGAAGCTCAGGGCGAAGGCGCACACGTAGGCGACCGTGATCGCGACCGGCAGCGGCAGCCCGGCCACGCCGTGACCCAGGGTGAGCAGCAGCAGGTCGACGCCGAAGGTGAACCCGTTGATCAGCGCGAAACCCACGAAACTGGGCGGGACCAGCGTGTTCAGCCCCAGCGGGAGGTAGCGGACGACCGTCGCGCAGAGCGAGGCGAACCTTTCCACGGGCGAGCGCGTCACCCGGATGTCCTGTGGCACGGCGCCACGGTGGCAGAACCGGGTGACGGGAAGGTGAGCAGCCGGTAGTCGGAAAGCGGCGGAAAGTGTCCCCGACCCCACGGAGATCACACTCCGGGCTGATATCTTCTTGTGACCCCGTCCGTGTGATCCTCCGCTCTCCGCGGAGGCCTCGCCCGCCCCGAAGCCCCGTCAGGAGGCGCGGATGTTCGCCTGGTTCTGGGTGACGCTCGGCGTTGCCTTCGGGTCGGCGATCGTGCCCGTGATCAGCGTCGAGGTGTTCGTGCTGGGGCTCGTGGCCAGCGAGCCGGGGCTGCACTGGCTGCTGATCGGCGCGGCCGTCTCGATCGGCCAGATCGCCGGCAAGCTGTTCTACTACCTGGCCGCGCGCGGGTCGATCAGGCTGCCGCGGTTCCTGCACGACCGCCTGCACCGGGTGCGCCCGCCCAGCCGCCGCCGCGACCGGTGGCACCGGCGGACCAAGTGGCTGCGCGGCAAGGTCGAGGCGCTGCGCGAGCGCTGCCACCGGCACCCGCACTGGATGACGGGCACCTACGGGGTCAGTTCGCTGATCGGCCTGCCGCCCTTCATGGCGACGACGGTGCTGGCCGGTCTGGCCGACATGCGGATGTCGACGTTCCTCACGGCCGGCCTGGCCGGGCGGTTCATCCGGTACAGCGCGCTGGCCGCGTGCCCGGCCGTGTTCGCCGGCTGGTTCCACCACTGAGCAGGGCAGGCACCATGAGATACCGGTTGTTCGGGCGCACCGGCCTGCGGGTCGCGGAGATGTTCCTCGGCGCGATGGCGCTGCAGGAGCCGGACGAGGCGCGGCGCGTGATCAAGGCCTACGCCGCGGCCGGGGGCAACGTGATCGACACGGCGTCGGCGTACGCGGAGAGCGAGAGCGTCCTCGGCGAGGTGCTCACCGACCGGGACCGCTTCGTGCTGGCGACCAAGTACACGCTCCCGCGCGACCCGCACGACCCGAACTCCGGGGGCAGCCACCGCAAGAACCTGATCGCTTCGCTGGAGCGCAGCCTGCGGCGCCTGCGCACGGACTACGTCGACATCCTGTGGGTGCACACGTGGGACCCGCACACGCCGGTGGCCGAGACGCTGCGCGCGCTCGACGACCTGGTCCGGGCCGGGAAGGTCCGCTACCTCGGGGTGTCCGACACGCCGGCGTGGGTCGTCAGCCGGGCGGACGTGCTGGCGGAGTGGCGCGGGTGGACGCCGTTCGCGGGCGTGCAGGTGCCCTACAGCCTGCTGAACCGCGACATCGAACGGGATGTGCTGCCGATGGCCGAGCAGCTGGGGCTGAGCGTTGCCGCGTGGGGCGTGCTGGAGCACGGCGCGCTGACGGGTTCGGGCCGGGTCGCTTCGCCGTCGGCGAGCCAGCAGCGGGTGGCCGCGGCGGTGCGCGCGGTGGCGGACGAGCTGGGGGTGACGCCGGCCCAGGTGGCGATCGCGTGGTCGCGGGCGCGGTCGGCCGTGGTGCACCCGCTGATCGGGTTCCGGACGGCGGACCGGGTCGCGGAGAGCGTGGCCGCGCTGGACGTGACGCTGCCACCGGAGGCGGTCGCGCGGCTGGAGGCCGCGGCCCCGTTCGAGCCGGGACCGTTCGCGGAGTTCGTCAGCCGGTCGGCGGACGCCCTCGGCGAGGTGACAGGCCGTCAGCGGCGGGAGTGACCCAGTTCGGCGATGGCGGCCACGGTCCAGTGCGCCGGCTTCGGCGCCTCGTCCGGTGGCAGGCCCAGGATCCACGCCAGCACCGAGGAGGCCTCGGCGCGGCTGCGAAGTTCGACGGGCACCTGATAGCGCTCGGCTTCAGCCGCCCCGACGCCGCGGCGCTCGTCGAGGAGGCCCGGACCGGCTTCGGGATGGGACCGGCAGACGCGGACCCCGGGGCGCTGCTCGTGCGGCAGGAGCCGGGTCCTGCCGGGCACCGGTGAGGCACTCGCTCACGCTGATGAACGGCTCCGGCAGCCACGCCGAGGGCCACCCCTCCCGCGCGGCGCGCGGAACGGACAGATAACCCGCGACCAGGAGTTCCTCATCCACCCGAGCAGTGTCGCAGCCCGGGGTGGCCGGCACGATGCACACCGTGGACGTCGTCGCCCAGTGGGTGCGGACCTGGTGGACCGCGGAATTCCGCGAGGGCGGCACGGTGCTCCGGACGACGCACCACCTGGACGAGGCCGACACCTGCGATCGTCGACCACGGCACGGTGGCCGTCGCCGGGGTCGGCTGCCGCCCGGTGGTCGTGGCGGCTGCTCTTCCGCATCCATCGGGCAATCCGCGTGCTCATCGGGCGGACTCGCGCGCCTCCAGGTCCAGTGCCTTGCGCATGGTGGCGCGGGCGCGGCGCCGGTCGCCCGCGATGTCGTACGCGTGCGCCAGCCGGTACCAGTACCGCCAGTCCTCGGGGTGCTGCTCCAGCTCCGCCCGGCGCTCCTCGAACCACGCGTCCGCCGCGGCGCGGTCCACCCGGCCCGACGGGCGGCGCGGCAGGTCCGCCACGTCCGGCAGCCCGCCCTCGGACTCCAGCCGCCGCGCCAGGCGCTGGATCCGCGTCCCGGACCGCCAGGTCGCGATCACCATCCACAGCCCGAGCAGCGGCAGCACCAGCACACCCACACCGAGCGCGATCCCCACCCCGGTGCCGGTCGCGATCAACTCCACGCCCCGCGCCCCGAGCAGCACCAGGTAGACCACCAGCGCGGCGGTCAGCACCAGGGCGACGTTGCGGATCCTCACAGGTCGAGCACGTTCTCGAGGCCGACGGTCAGGCCCGGACGGCCCAGCACCTCCCGCACCCCGAGCAGCACGCCCGGCATGAACGAGGTCCGGTCCATCGAGTCGTGCCGGATGGTGAGCGTCTCACCCTCCTGGCCGAACAGGATCTCCTCGTGCGCGACCAGCCCGGGCAGCCGCACCGAGTGCACGTGCACGTCCTCCACCCGCGCGCCGCGGGCGCCGTCCAGCTCGCTCGTCGTCGCGTCCGCGCCCGGCTTCAGCCCGGCCTCGCGGCGGGCCTGCGAGATCAGCCGCGCGGTGTGCGCCGCCGTGCCGGACGGGGCGTCGGCCTTGCGGTTGTGGTGCAGCTCGATGACCTCGACCGATTCGTAGAACCGGGCCGCCTGCTGCGCGAACCGCATCGCGAGCACCGCGCCGAGCGCGAAGTTCGGCGCGATCAGCACCCCGACCTCCGGCTTGCCCGCCAGCCACGACCGGACCGACTCCAGCCGCTCCTCGGTGAACCCGGTGGTGCCCACCACGGCGTGCAGCCCGTGGGCGACGGCGAACTCCAGGTTGCCCATCACCGCGTCCGGGTGGGTGAAGTCGACGACCACCTCCGCGCCGGCCTCGGTCAGCGCGCTCAGGTCGTCGCCCGCGTCCACGGTCGCCACGACCGTCATGTCGGGTGCGCCGCCGACGGCCTTGACCACCTGCGCCCCCATCCGTCCCTGGGCGCCCAGCACGCCGACCCGGATCGGGTTGTCCTCGCCGCGGGGGTTCATTTCGCGATCACCTCGTGCAGATCTTCCGGTAGGTCCTGCTCGGCAGCGTACGGCCCGACCACCGCGGCGGCGGTGACCCCTCCCGGCGTCCCGAACAGGGTGCGGGCCAGCTCACACACCTCCTCGGTGGTCACCGCGGCGATGCGCGCCACCGACTCGTCGACCGTGAGGTGCACGCCGTAGTTGAGCTCCTGCTTGCCGATGCGCGACATCCGCGACGCGGTGTCCTCCAGGCCCAGCACGATCCCGCCGCGCAGCTGGCCCTTGGCGCGCGCCACCTCGGCGTCGGTGAACCCGTCCTTGCCGACCTGCCCGAGCACGTCCCGCAGCACCGCCGACACCTCGCCCAGCCGCTCCGGCTGGCACCCGGCGTAGACGGAGAAATGGCCGGTGTCGGCGTAGGTCGCCACCGACGAGTACACCTGGTAGGCCAGGCCGCGCTGCTCGCGCACCTCCTGGAACAGCCGTGAGCTCATCCCGCCGCCGAGCGCGGCGTTGAGCACCGACAGCGCGTACCGGCGCTCGTCGTGCCGCGACAGGGCCTTCATGCCGAGCATGACGTGCGCCTGCTCGGTGTCGTCGCTGTGCAGCACCAGCCGCCGGTCCGCGGCCACCCGCGCCCGGCCCGTCCGCGGCGGCACCGGTGTGTCCGAACCGGACAGACGGCCGCGCAACGCCTTGCGCGCCAGGCGGAGCACCTGCGCGTGCTCGACGTTGCCCGCCACCGCGAGCACCATCTTCGGCAGCGTGTAGCGGCGCCGGTAGAACCCGCGCAGCCCGCTCGCCGACATCCCGGTGATCGACTCCGTCGTGCCCAGCACCGGTCGCCCCAGCGGGTGCGAGCCCAGCACGGTGGTGACGAACGTGTCGTGCAGCAGGTCCTCGGGATCGTCGTCGCGCATGGCGATCTCCTCGAGCACCACGCTGCGTTCGGTGTCCACATCGGACTCCGCGCAGAGCGCCTCGAACACCACGTCGGTGACCAGGTCCATCGCCAGCGGCAGGTCCTCGTCGAGCACCTGCGCGTAGTAGCAGGTGTGCTCCTTGGCGGTGAACGCGTTCAGCTCACCGCCGACCGCGTCGATCTCCTCGGCGATCTGCTTCGCCGACCGGTTGGTGGTGCCCTTGAACAGCAGGTGCTCCAGGTAGTGCGCCGCGCCGGCGACCTTCGGCGGCTCGTCCCGCGAGCCGACCCCGACCCACAGTCCCACCGTCGCCGACCGCACCCCCGGCACGTGCTCGGTGACCACCCGCAGCCCGCCCGGCAGCACCGTGCGTTTGACGACCTGGCCGTTCGCCCCGGTCTCGAGCGTGCGGGTGGTGCCCGCGGCCTGCTCGTGCCCAGCAATCTGTCGCGCCATGGAATCCCAACATCCGTGGCGGGAACACGGAAAACGGCCCGCCCCGCCCGGGGACGGGCCGTTTCCCGGCTACCGCTCCAGTCCTACTTGGCGTCGGCCTCGGCGCCCTCGGCGGGAGCGTCCTCGGCCTTCTTCTCGCCCTCTTCCTCGTCCTTGACGAGAACCAGGCTGATCTTGCCGCGGTTGTCGATGTCGGCGATCTCGACGCGGAGCTTGTCGCCCACGTTGACCACGTCCTCGACCTTGGCGATGCGCTTGCCGTTGCCCAGCTTCGAGATGTGGATCAGGCCGTCCTTGCCCGGCAGCAGCGAGACGAACGCGCCGAACGCGGCCGTCTTCACCACGGTGCCCAGGAAGCGCTCGCCCACCTTCGGCAGCTGCGGGTTCGCGATGGCGTTGATCTTGCTGATCGCGGCCTCCGCGGACGGGCCGTCGGCCGCACCCACGTAGATCGTGCCGTCGTCCTCGATCGAGATGTCGGCGCCGGTCTCCTCGGTGATCGAGTTGATCATCTTGCCCTTCGGCCCGATGACCTCGCCGATCTTGTCGACCGGGATCTTCACGCTCGTGACGCGCGGGGCGTACGGGCTCATCTCGTCCGGGGTGTCGATGGCCTCGGCCAGCACCTCGAGGATGGTCAGCCGGGCGTCCTTGGCCTGGTTCAGCGCGCCAGCCAGGACGTCGGAGGGGATGCCGTCGAGCTTGGTGTCCAGCTGCAGCGCGGTGATGAAGTCCCGGGTGCCGGCGACCTTGAAGTCCATGTCACCGAAGGCGTCCTCGGCGCCGAGGATGTCGGTCAGCGCGACGTACCGCGTCTCGCCGTCGACCTCGTCGGACACCAGGCCCATCGCGATGCCCGCGACCGGCGCCTTGAGCGGCACGCCGGCGTTGAGCAGCGACATCGTGGACGCGCAGACCGAGCCCATCGAGGTGGACCCGT
The DNA here is from genome assembly GCF_023376025.1 of Amycolatopsis thermalba. Lineage (NCBI taxonomy): Bacteria > Bacillati > Actinomycetota > Actinomycetes > Pseudonocardiales > Pseudonocardiaceae > Amycolatopsis > Amycolatopsis thermalba. The sequence continues at coordinate 3,116,886 of NZ_CP091196.1, read as the reverse complement.
TGGAGCCCAGCGCCTCCGACACCTGCCGGATGGCGTAGGGGAACTCGTCCCGCTTCGGCAGCACCGGCACCAGCGCGCGCTCGGCCAGCATGCCGTGGCCGATCTCGCGCCGCTTGGGCGAGCCCACGCGGCCGGTCTCGCCGGTGGAGAACGGCGGGAAGTTGTAGTGGTGCAGGTACCGCTTCGTCGTCTCCGGCGACAGCGAGTCGATCTGCTGCTCCATGCGCAGCATGTTCAGCGTGGTGACACCCAGGATCTGGGTCTCGCCGCGCTCGAACAGCGCCGAACCGTGCGCCCGCGGGATGATCGCGACCTCGGCCGCCAGCTGGCGGATGTCGGTCAGGCCGCGACCGTCGATGCGGACCTCGTCGCGCAGGATGCGCTGACGGATCAGCTTCTTGGTCAGCGAGCGGAACGCGGCGCCGATCTCCTTGTCACGGCCCTCGAACGCCTCGCCCTCGCCGAGGCCGACCTTGGCCAGCACCGCGGCCTTGACCTCGTCGGTGGCGTTCTCGCGCTCCTGCTTGCCGGCGATGGTCAGCGCCTTGGCCAGGTCCTCCGTCGCGATCGCGGCGACCGCGTCGTAGGCGTCGGGCTGGTAGGCGGGGAACACCGGGAAGTCACCGGTCGGCTTGGCGGCCGCGTCGGCGAGCTTCTGCTGCGCCTCGCACAGCACCCGGATGAACGGCTTGGCGGCGGCCAGGCCCTCGGCCACGGCCTGCTCGGTCGGCGCCGGGGCGCCCCCCGCGATCAGGTCGAGCGTGTTCTCGGTGCCCTCGGCCTCGACCATCATGATCGCGACGTCGTCACCCACGACACGGCCGGCGACGACCATGTTGAAGGTCGCCTGCTCCAGCTGCGTCCAGGTCGGGAACGCCACCCACTGGCCCTCGATCAGGGCGACGCGCACGCCGCCGATCGGGCCGGAGAACGGCAGGCCGCCGATCTGGGTCGAGGCCGACGCGGCGTTGATCGCCAGCACGTCGTAGGGGTCCTCGGGGTGCAGGCTCTGCACCGTGACGACGATCTGGATCTCGTTGCGCAGGCCGTCGGCGAACGACGGGCGCAGCGGCCGGTCGATCAGGCGGCAGGTCAGGATCGCGTCGGTGGAGGGACGGCCCTCGCGGCGGAAGAACGCGCCCGGGATCCGGCCCGCGGCGTACATCCGCTCCTCGACGTCCACCGTCAGCGGGAAGAAGTCGAAGTGCTCCTTCGGCTGCTTGGAGGCGGTGGTCGCCGACAGCAGCATGGTCTCTTCGTCCAGGTAGGCCACGACGGCGCCGGCGGCCTGCCGGGCGAGCCTGCCCGTCTCGAAGCGGATCGTGCGAGTTCCGAACCTGCCGTTGTCGATGACGGCCTCGGCCTCGTGCACGACGGGTCCGCTTGCTTCGGTCATGTGTAATTGACTCCTCGTTCGTTCGGGCAGCAGTGCGCCCCGCCCGTGCGGGGCGTCGTCCGAGGAACGAGCCGGTCTTCGATCGAAGCCAACGGGACTCTCCCGTAAGCCACTACCGAGGACCGGCGTCCTTGCCCTCGAGCGCCTGCCCTTCCTCTTTCTTTCCTCGTTATGGACCGAGGGGGAGCGACCGTGGTCACTCCCCCTGTCGATCACGTCATCGGCGCAAGCCGAGTCGCTGGATCAGCGACCGGTAGCGTTCGATGTCCACCTTCATCACGTAGTTGAGCAGCCGGCGACGACGGCCGACCAGCAGCAACAGGCCGCGACGGGAGTGGTGGTCGTGCTTGTGCACCTTGAGATGCTCGGTGAGACCGATGATCCGCTTGGTGAGCAGCGCGACCTGGGCCTCCGGGGACCCGGTGTCGGACTCGTGCAGACCGTACTCGGTCAGAATCGACTTCTTCTCGTCGGTGGACAGCGCCACTGAGTTCTCTCCTCTGTGTTGTTCTGTGCCGTGAGGCCCGCTGAACGCGGGTAGTCGGTCGCGGCCGCCACGGACTGCAGCCGGACCCGGTGGTTCAGCGTATCAGGGTGTGCCCTACCTGGCCTGCTGGGACAGCGGGAACCGCTCGACCACCGCATACCGGACACCCCCGGCGGTCCGCTGCGACCGCATGAGCACCGCCTCCGCGGCCGTCCACATCCGGCTGCGGTAGCCGGACAGCCGCCGCGCCAGCTCCGGCGGCACCCGCTCGCGCGTGCGCGCCAGCGTCAGGTGCGGCAGGTAGGGGCGGCCCTCGTCACCGGCTCCGGCGGCGAGGCCGAGTTCGGTGATCCCCTCGCCGTACACCCCGAGGTAGAGGACCCGGGTGAACGTGCCCGCACCTTCCAACCAGATCCGCGGCGCCGGCATTCCCGCCAGCCGCGGGCGCAGCCACCCGGCCCGCTCCGCGGGGTCCTCCTCGCCGTAGAAACCCAGGGTGACGTGCCAGTTGTCCGGCGAGCTCCAGCGCACCCCGTCCAGCTCCGGCAGGCCACCGATCTCGGCGGTCAGGGTCGCCACCACGTCGGCGGGCGGCAGGACCGCCGAGAACAGCACCACGGCTCAGCCCTGCTGCCCGGCGCGGCGGAGCAGGTCGGCCAGCGCCGGGAACTCGTCGTCGAGCCGCTTGGCCGCCTCGATCAGGTCCTCGTCCTCGGCGATGTCCCGCAGCGCGGACAGCACCGCCCGCTCCTCGGACAGCGCGTTGACCGGGAAGGTGTCGCGGCCGACCGTGGGCCGCGCGTCGCGCACGTCCTCCAGCGCGGCCATCAGGGCTTCCTTGTGGCCGGCGGCGACCTCGGGGATGAGACACTTGCGTTCGAGCATGATCATCCGCGCGAGCACCACCGGGTTGCCGATCTTGGCGCGGCGGCCGCTCATCACCTGGCTCAGCATCGGAGCGCTGATGCCCAGCACCTCGGCCAGGTAGGCCTGCGAGACGTCGAAGGCGACCACGAGACGGCGCACCCGGTCCCCCAGCGGCTCGCCGTACCACTCCCGCTGGAGGGCGATGTTCCGCTGGACGATCTTGTGGTCATCCACGTGCTGTGCTCCCTGCTCTCCCCAAACAGCCCTGGCCCGCGCCGAGCCCATCTTGCCAGGTGGGATCGGGCGCGCGGGGCGGAATCACCCGACGATTCGCATTCGCACTCGTCGCGGTCAGCCGTCCAGGCCGAGGATCGCCCGGGTGCGGCGCACGTCGTCGCCGATCTGCTCGACGAGGTCGTCGACGCTGGCGAACTTCACCATGTCGCGCAGGCGGCCGACGAAGTCCAGCGCCACGTGCTGGCCGTAGAAGTCCTCGTCCACGTCCAGGACGAACGCCTCCACCGTGCGCTCACGGCCGGAGAACGTCGGGTTGGTGCCGACCGACACGGCCGCGGGCAGCAGCCGGCCGGGCTGGTTGTCGCGGACGAACCAGCAGGCGTAGACGCCGTCGGCGGGCACCGCGGCGTACCGCGGCGTGGACAGGTTGGCCGTCGGGTAGCCCAGGTCGTGGCCCCGGCCGTCGCCGCGCACCACGATGCCCTCCAGCCGGTGCGGCCGGCCGAGCGCGTCGGCGGCGGCGACCACGTCACCGGCGTCGATGCACGACCGGACGTAGGTCGAGGAGAAGGTGATCTCCGCGTACTCGCCGTCGGGCATGCTGCCGCCCTGCAGCTCGGCGCCGTAGGTGGCGAACCCGAACCGGCGGCCCAGCTCCTTGAGCAGGGCCACGTCACCGGCGGCCTTGTGCCCGAACGTGAAGTTCTCCCCCACCACGACGGCGGCCGCGTGCAGCCGGTCGACCAGCACCTCGTGCACGAACTCGTGCGCGGTCAGCCGGGACAGCTCCGCGGTGAACGGCAGCACGCACAGCACGTCGATGCCGAGCTGCTCGACCAGCTCCGCCTTGCGGCGCAGCGTGGTCAGCTGGGCGGGATGGCTCCCGGGCCGGATGACCTCGGACGGGTGCGGGTCGAACGTCAGCATCACGCTGGGCAGGTTGCGGGTCTTGGCCACCTCGACCGTCCGGGCGATCAGCGCCTGGTGCCCGCGGTGCACCCCGTCGAACACGCCGATCGTGACCACACACCGTCCCCAGCCCCCGGGGAGATCAGCAAGCCCTCGCCACCTCTGCACGCCTGAAGGGTACTGCCGCGCGAAGCGCGACCGTTGAGGGTGGTGGTGGGGAAGCGGCTGGCCTCTAAGCCGGAGCCAGGACGACCACCGAGCGGGCCACGCCGCCGGCATCGACGGCGAGAGCGAGCGCGTGGCCGTCCGGGTCGAACACCCCGTAGGTGCCCTCGATCCCGGAGGCGCGCACCTGCTGTCCATATCGGACGGCCCGGGCGGTCGCCGCGTCGACCTCGTAGCGGGGGAACGCCGCGGCCACGGCTTGGTCCAGGTCGAACGACAGCTCCGGCTTCTCCTCCAGCTGCTCCAATGTGCGCGCGGCGGCGATGCCGAACGGGCCGACCGTGGTGCGGCGCAGCGCGGCGAGGTGACCGCCCACCCCGAGCGCCTCCCCGAGGTCGCGGGCCAGCGCCCGCACGTAGGTGCCCGACGAGCACTCGACGACCGCGTCCAGCTCGATGCGATCGGCCACGCGGCGGGTGGCGAGCAGGTCGAAGCGGTAGACGGTGACCGGCCGCGGCTTCAGCGCGACCTCCTCACCGGCCCGCACGCGCGCGTACGCCCGCTTGCCGGCGATCTTCACGGCGCTCACCGCGCTCGGGACCTGCTGGATCTCCCCGGTCAGCGCGGCGATCCCGGACGCGATCGCCGCGTCGGTGACGGCGGCCAGCGCGTCCGGATCGGCCGTGGAGAGGTGCTCGCCCTCGGCGTCGTCGGTGGTGGTCGACACGCCGAGGGCCAGCGTGGCGAGGTAGGTCTTGCGGTCCAGCGCGAGGTGGCCCAGCAGCTTGGTCGCCCGTTCGATGCCCAGCACCAGCACGCCGGTCGCCATCGGGTCGAGCGTGCCGGCGTGCCCGACCTTGCGGGTGCCCATGATCCGGCGCACCCGCGCCACCACGTCGTGGGACGTCATGCCCGGCGATTTGTCCACCACGAGCAGGCCGGGCGGGGGCGCGGGGCGTCGAGTCTTCGGCTGGGACACGGCTGGACACCTTACGGGGCGCCGTTATGCGGGTTGCGGGACCTTCCTCGCCGGGGCGTCCCACACGTGGCGGCGCACCTGCACCGGCACGTGCTCGCCCCGCTCCTGCGCGGCGAACAGCTCGGCGCGGGCACGCAGCCACCACACCAGCATGCGGAACGTGCCCAGCGCCAGCAGCGCGACGACGGCCAGCAGCGCGACCCGGAACTGGCCGCCGGTCAGCTGCAACAGCACGCCGACCACCAGCGCGGTGACCGTCGTGGCGACGAACCCGCCGACGTTGACCACGCCGGTCGCGGTGCCCACGCGGGACAGCGGGTTGTAGTCGCGGGCCAGCGCGAACCCGATCATCGAGGCCGGGCCGCCCAGCGACAGGAAGGCGAACGCGGGCACCAGCACGCCGACCGGGATCTGGCCGGGCCAGCTCAGCAGCACGGCCCACACCACCGCGGCGCCGGCGAGGTAGCCGAGCACCAGCGGCATCCGCGCGCCGGGGCGGGCGGAAATGATGCTGCCGACCAGCGGGCCGCCGATCATCGAGCCGAACACGAACACGGTCAGCAGGGCGCTGGCGGTCGCGGCCGGGCGGCCCTGGCCCTGCACCAGGAACGGCACGCCCCACAGCAGGGTCAGCACGTTCGGGGCGAACATCGTGGAGAAGTGCACCCAGAATCCGAGGCGGGTGCCCGGGACGCGCCAGGCCGTGCGGACCTGGCGGGCCAGCTCGCGGGCGTGGACCGGGCCGGCCTTGGGGGTGGCGCCGGCCGGGGTGTCGCGGACGCGGCCGGCGACGACGGCGGAGTAGATCGCGGTGACCAGGCCGGCGGCGAGGAACGTCGGGGTCCAGCCGGGTCCGGCGAGCAGCAGGGTGAGCGGGACGGTCGCGGCGAGGTTGCCGAGGAAGCCGATCGCGGTGGTGAAGCTGGTGACGACGGCGTACTGGCGGCCCGGGAAGTGCGCGGCGATCAGGCGCAGCACGCTGACGAACGTGAGCGCGTCACCGAAGCCGAGCACCCCGCGCGCGAGCAGGCCCAGCGCGTAGGTGTCCGCGACGGCGACGAGGATCTGGCCCAGGCCGAGGAAGAGCAGCGCGGCGGTGAGCACCTTGCGCGGCCCGAAGCGGTCGACGAGGACGCCGGTGGGGATCTGCATGGCGGCGTAGACGCCGACCTGCAGGACGGTGAACGTGGAGAGCGCGGCGGCGCCGACCCCGAACCGGTCGGCGGCTTCCAGCCCGGCGACCCCGAACGAGGTGCGGTGGAAGACGGAGAGGAGGTAGACGATGGCGGCGGTGAACCAGATGAGCCACGACCGGCGGCTGGCCCTGCCGGTCACGGGTGCCTGCTGCGGCGGCACGAAGGATTCCTCCCGGAATGGATAGGCGACGATTCGGCACGGGGACGCCCGCATCGCCGTCCCGATAGTTGTATCGCCTATGCAAGGCTGAAACTTACCTGTTACCGAAGTGTTTTCAGCCACATGGCCGAGCGGGGTCCACCCGTTCGGCAGACGGGGCTCCTATCTGGCGGCAGCGGTTTCGAGCCGGGCATCGAATCCGCCCGATCGCATGGCACCCACGCCGCGCGGAGGGCGTCAGCGGACGGCGCCGACGACCGTCCACCGGTCGGAGCGCCAGCGGGCCACCACCGCGGCCAGGCGCAGCACCATGAACAGCGACAGCCCGGTCCAGATGCCGGTCAGCCCCCAGCCGAAGCCGAGCGAGGCCCAGATCAGCGGCAGGAACCCGAGCGCCGCGCTGACGAGCGTCGCGGTGCGCAGGAACGCCGCGTCGCCCGCGCCGAGGAGCACTCCGTCCAGCGCGAACACCACCCCGGCGATCGGCTGCAGCGCCACGAAGAACCACCACGCGTGCGGCACCTCGCCCAGCACGCCGGCGTCGGAGGTGAACGCGTGCGGCAGGACCTGCGACACCGCGGCGAACACCACGCCGAGCACGCAGCCCATGATCAGCCCGTAGCGCGTGATCTGCCCGGCCACCCCGCGCGCCTGCCGCGCCGAGCCCGCCCCCAGCGCCGCCCCGACGAGCGACTGCGCCGCGATCGCGACCGAGTCCAGGACCAGGGACAGGAACGTCCACAGCTGCAGCACGATCTGGTGCGCGCCCACGGCCGCGGTCGAGGTGCGGGCGGCGACCGCGGCGGCGGAGACGAAGCACGCCTGGAAGGCGAGGCTGCGCAGCACGAGGTCCCGCCCGAGGCCGAGCTGCGCGCGCATCACCTTCGGATGCGGCCGGAGCGGCACCTTCTCGGCGGCGAGGGCCCGCAGGAACAGCCCGGCGCTGATCACCTGGGCGACGACGTTGGCGACGGCCGAGCCTTCCAGTCCCCAGTCCGCGACGTAGACGAGCAGCGGGCAGAGGACCGCGGAGATCCCGTTGCCGGCCAGGACGTACCGCAGCGGGCGGGCCGCGTCCTGGACTCCGCGCATCCAGCCGTTGCCGGCCATGGTGATCAGGATCAGGGGCGCCCCGAACAACGCGATGCGCAGCCAGGACACCGCCGCCGCGGCGACCTCGTCACTGCCGGACAGCACACGCGCGACCGGCCCGGCGAGCAGCTGCCCCGCGGCGAGCACGACGAGCCCGACGATGATCGCGAGCCAGGTGGCCTGGACGCCCTCGCTGACCGCCTCCGCCCGGCGGCCGGCGCCGTGCAGGCGGGCGGTGCGGGAGGTGGTGCCGTAGGACAGGAACGTCAGCTGGGTGGAAACCTGGGCGAGCACGACGCCGCCGACGGCGAGCCCGGCGAGCGGAAGCGCCCCCAGATGCCCGACGACGGCCGTGTCGACGAGAACGTACAACGGCTCGGCGGCGAGCACCCCGAGCGCCGGGACGGCCAGCCCCAGGACACGCCGGGCCGGCACCTTCTCGCCGGCGGACTCCACGGTTTCGGACACGCTCGCAGGTTAACCGGGGGGTCCGACAAGATCAGCTCCCCGGCGGCGGCGAGCGCTCCGGCGCGGGCTCCAGCGTGGCGTGCGCCGGCAGAATTCCCTCGGGGTCTGCGCCGGACAGCCCCGACAGCCCCCGGCGCGGCGCCCGCCAGGCACCACACGCGGCACCCCGCCGGGACCACGCCAGGCCACCAACCCAGTCCCAGCGCAACGCGCATCTCACAGCCACCACGGCTGCGAGGCCCCGGCAACCGGTCAGCTCAGCAGCGGTGCCTCCGCCAGCGCGCGCCGCACCAGTGCCAGTCCCTCCTCCGCCGTGCCGTGGATCGTGCAGCCGGCCGCCAGCCGGTGCCCGCCGCCGCCCAGGCTGCGCGCCGCCTGGGACACGTCGATCTTCCCGATCGCCCGGAACGACACCGACCACTCCCCCGGCGCCTGCTCCTTCAGCACCACCGCGACCTCGGCCTCGCGCGTCGAGCGGATCACGTCCACCACGCCCTCGACCTCCTCCAGCCGCACCGTAGCGGCCACGTCCGCGGTCACCACCGCGTGCACGAGCCCGAAGCCCTGCGCCGCCTCCGGTTCCAGCCGCGCGGTCGCCAGCACGGCGGACAGCATCGGCAGCCACGCGAACGGGTGGTCGTCGATGATTTCGCGCGCGAGCCGGTCCGGGTCGACCCCGGCCTCCAGCAACCGGGCCGCCGCGTGGTGGGTCGACGGCCGGGCCCGCCGGAAGCCGCCGGTGTCGGTCACCAGCCCCGCGTACAGGCAGCGCGCGATCGGCTCGTCCAGCGCCACCCCCATCTCGTCCAGCAGCGCCAGCACCAGCACCGCGGTCGCCTCGGCCGTGTCGTCGACCAGGTGCACCGAGCCGTAACGCAGGTTCGACGCGTGGTGGTCGACCACGAGCACCTCGCCGCCGGCCGCGCGCGTCGCGTCCACCCGGCCGGCCAGCGAACCCAGCCGCGCCGGGCTCGGCGTGTCCAGGCACACCAGCAGCCCGGCCGACGGCGGCACCTCGGCGGCCGGCACGACCAGGTTGTCGGCGTCGAGGCCGCGCAGGCTCTCCGGCACCTCGGCGGGCTCGGCGAAGGACACGCGGACCGTCGCGCCCCGCAGGTAGAGCGCCCGGCCGAGGGCCAGCGCGCTGCCGAGCGCGTCGGCGTCCGGGCGGACGTGGGCCAGCAGGGTGACGTCGTTCGCTTGCCGCAGCAGCCCTGCGGCGCGCGGGAAGTCGAGCGGGGCGGAGGTGCTCATGCGGGCAAGCTACGCTTTTTCCCGATGTTCGACTACGGGATCCTCCTCTACCCCGGCGCCAACCGCGTCTACGCCGACGCCTCCGCCGGTCTGCTGCGGGCCGAACTGACCGTGTTCGGCGAGGCCCTGCGCACACCGCCGGCCGAGATCGGCGAGCGCCGGATCGGCGGCGTCACCTACGTCACGTTCGCCACCGCGGAGCCGCTGTCCGAAGAGGACATCGCGCTGCTGTCGAACCTCTCGTCGCTGTACGCGCTGTTCGAGTTCAGCGGCGACCTGCTGCGCCCGCTGGAGATCACGCCGCTGGACCGGTTCGACTCGGACCTGCTCACGATCCAGAAGTACCCGGGCAAGACCAACGAGCTGTTCACCAAGCTGCTGCTCAACGTCACGCTGCTGTCCCGGTCCCGGCCCGCCGAGTTCCTGGACCGCCCGCTGCACGTGGTGGACCCGTTGTGCGGCCGCGGCACCACGCTGAACCAGGCGATGATGTACGGCCTGGACGCGACCGGGCTGGACGTCGACAAGAAGGATTTCGAGGCCTACGAACGGTTCATCAAGACCTGGCTGCGGCAGAAGCGCGTCAAGCACAACGCCGACTCCGGCCCGCTGCGGCGGCACAAGCACCGGCTCGGCCAGCGCCTGGAGATCTCCTACGCGCTGGAGAAGGAACGCTGGAAGGCCGGCGACGCGCGGCACGTCACGTTCTTCAACGCCGACACCCTGACCACCGACGAGCTGCTCAAGGCCGGCTCGGCCGACGTCGTGGTCGCCGACGCACCCTACGGCGTCCAGCACGGCAGCCACCAGCCCGACGAGCTCACGCGGAGCCCGCGCGACCTGCTGGCGGCCGCCGTGCCGGTGTGGGCGCGGGTGCTCAAGCCGGGCGGCGCGCTGGGCCTGAGCTGGAACACGCACGTCGCCAAGCGCGAGGAGATCGCGTCGATCCTCGACCGCGCCGGGCTGGAGGTTCGCGCCGGCGGGCCGTGGGAGGAGTTCGCGCACCGGGTCGACCAGGCGATCCTGCGGGACCTGATCGTCGCGCGCAAACCCGCCTGAAAGCCGTTTGACGACGCCTCAAAGTCGTCGCTTGGACGCTGTTTACAATAGTCGATCACCTGAACAAGGAGATCGGCTACGTGGGCAAATACGGTTACCGGTTCTACACCTTCAGCGTGCATAGGCATGGCGATGCCGCAACCCGCCTTCCGCTCGGCGAACTGTGCGGTGAAGGCGCCGATGCGCATGGGATCCCACGATCTCGTTCCGACGCGATCGTGACCCTCTACGGCCTGCTCAACGGCCTGCTAGGCCGCCGCGTGGACGAGAAGACCAAGCACCTGACTGTTCAAGGAGTGACCCCCGCAGGACGGTCAGTCCGCTTCATAGCTGATCTTGGCACCAGCGGGGTCAACTCCACGTTCATCGATCCGGCAGCAAGCGGCAGTCATCCGGTCTTCACTCGTGCGGAGCACCACATCGAGAGCAACCGGCGGCGCGGCTTGATCGTCGCCGGCACCAAGTCCACCGTCGGCCTCCTGGCGTTGGAGTCCGTATCAGGCTCGACCGGAACGACGCAGATCGTCCCGCTGCTGAAGCGGGGCTTTCGCGCGCACACGAGGATGGTGATCGACTTTGACGCCGTGGTTCACGAGAACGCCCTGCAGGCGTTCTTGGATCAAGCGCGCATCGGCGCCGTGACTCTGAAGCGATCGGGCCTTCCACCAGACATCGCCGATCAACTCGAAGTTCGGGACAACCAGGCGCACTTGGGCCGGCTGGAGATGAAGATCAGCAAGGGACGCATCCCGGAGTTCACCCGCGGCTTGACCGAGAAGTTTCGCCGCGACGACAGCGCCCGGCGACGGCTGCTGTCGGTCGGTTCGCTCGACTTCGATGAGCTCAACGTACGGATGGAAGTGGGAGACCGGAGTACCACGTTGTCAATCTCCGCGGACCGGATGCCGTCGTTCGTGTACCAGATTCAGGGCCGCGACAGGCCTGATGACCAGGCCTTTTACCGCGAAGTGAGCGGGATGGTGGCAGAAGTCGCGCAGGCCTTCGGCGCTCAGATTGTCGGTACCACCTGGCAGACTGGCTCCTGGTCCGAAGAGAGCCTGAGGACTGTGGTGGAGCTACCAAAGCAGGAGGGGCCAAGTGAGGGGGCGATCGAGTAAGGGCAGCAGCAAGTTCTCCACACTCGCACTTATCAAGGATCATTACGGCACTCTGCGGGACGCGGAGTCCGGCAGACCGCGCGTACGGGACTACTTGATGTTCCTCGGCGTTCCAGTGGGCCTGGCCGCCGTCGTGTGGATCCAAGGCTCGCAGGCGAGCCATGTGCCAGAAGTACTCGCAGCTGTCGCGATCCTGACAGGTCTGATCTTCAACGTCTTCGTTCTTCTCTTCGACCTGACCATGCGCGCGACAGACAAGACCGACCCCGCGTATCAGAATTTGATGAACAGGCTCACCGATGAACTTCGGGCGAACATCTCGTACGCGGTCTTGCTCGGACTTGTCCTCACCGCCTTGTTGGGCTGGCTGGCACTTTTCACGGACACCAGCCAGCCACTACCAACACCGATCAGCGCGGTCCTGGTCGCCATCGCGGTTCAGATGCTGTTGACGATCTCGATGATTCTGAAACGGGTCCGGGCCCTCTACCGGGCCTTCCGCCGGGTCGGTCCAGAGCGGATCCCGTGACTACCGATGGCGAACATGACGGACACCGAACGCCCTGACATCTAGCCGGCCAGCTCACCGACCATCTGCTCGGCCGGCCCGCGGTGCTGGGTCATGCGCAGGAGCATCTCGGCGAGGCCGGCCGGGTCGACGCGGTCCGGTTCGAAGCCGCGGCGGGCCTCGGCCGAGGCGTCGAACAGTTTTTCCGCGTCGCTGTCGCGGATGAGCGAGCCGATGGTGATCGCGGCGGCGGACACGCCCGTGCCGGCCAGGTCGGCGTGCAGCGCGAGCACGTAGTTGCGCAGCGCGGCCTGGGCCGCACCGGCGCCGGCCAGCATCGGCTCGGGGTTCTTCGCCGACGAGCCGAACCCGTAGAGCAGCGTGCCCGAACCGCGCTCCAGCATCCCCGGCAGCAGCAGCCGGGTCAGCGACAGCGGCGCCAGGACCACGCTCTCCACGGCCGCCCGCAGGGTCTCGACGTCCAGGTCGCGCACCGGCTTCAGCAGCGCGAGATCCAGCGAGCCGTTGATCACCGCGACGTCCACCGGCCCGATGTCCGCCAGCAGCCGCGCGTGGCCGTCGAGGTCGTTGAGGTCCGCCGGGAACGCCCGCGCCGCAACGCCTTCCGCGGCCAGTGTCTCCACAAAGGACGAGAGCCGGTCCGCGCGGCGCGCCACCAGCGCGACCTGGTAGCCCTCCTTGCCGAACCGGCGGGCGGTGGCCAGGCCCATCCCCGGACCGGCGCCGAAGATCGCGAGTGTCTGCATCTCGATTCGCCTCCAGATAAGTTGAGTGACCCCTCAAGTTCTATCTCAATATGAGGCAATCCTCAAGTTTCTTATACTGGATGCCGTGACCCGTCCCCTTCGCCGCGACGCGCAGCGCAACCGCGAGCTGCTGATCGCCGCCGCGCGCGAAGTGTTCGGCGAGAAGGGCCTGGACGCGCCGCTGGAGGAGATCGCGCGACGCGCCGGGGTCGCAATCGGGACGCTCTACAACCGGTTCCCCACGCGGATGGACCTGGTAGCGGCGGCGTTCGGCGGCATGCTCGACCACTGGGCGAGCGAGGCCGAGCAGGCACTCGGGGCCGACGACCCGTGGGACGGGCTGGTCGAGCTGATCGTGCGGACCTGCGAGCTGCAGACGGTGGACCGCGGCATGACCGAACTGTGCACGAGCGCGCTCCCCGACGCGCCGGGGCTGCGGGCGGCCCGGGAGCGGGTCGGCGAGGTGTTCGAGAAAGTGCTGGCACGGGCCCACGACGCCGGGGTGCTGCGCCCGGACTTCGGGCTCGACGACCTGGCCTTCGCCATCGCCGCCACCACCCAGGCCGCTCCGCTCGGCGACTGGCGCCGGCACCTGACGTTCCTGCTCGACGGGCTCCGGCCTCAGGACACCTGAGCGGCCGGCATCACGCCGAACTTGCGGGTCACGAAGCACCAGAACAGCGGCACGGCCTCGGCGACGGGACGTTCGTCGGACTCACCGTCGGCGCCCACGTGCTCCACCCGCACCCGGCCGGGCGCGACCGCGGCGCGCCGGGACCACGGCCCGGACACCACGACGGCACCCCACGGCGCGCGCGGCACGGGGCGATCGACCACGATCAGATCACCCAGCGATGTCGTGCCGAGCAGGACGGTGCCCGAGCCGAGCACGCTGTCGACGATCTCGGCCATGGGCCGGTAGGCCGGCCGCGCGTCGGCGAGCCGGTGGAACTCCGCGGCGATCTCGGCCCACGGCCGGGAACGGAACGGGTACAGCCATCCCATCGACCCCACGCGGACCCCCTCAGATCGCGTCGCAGCGGCAGTGCTGCGGCAATCCAAGCACCGCGGGTCAAGACCGGGCGCGGCAACTCCTCGCCGGCATCGCTCTCGCCGGCATCGCGGCGCAGCGGCAACCCGACCACCGCCGACCGAAACCGGGTGGGACTACTCCTCGTCGGAGTCGTCCTCGTCGGCCTCGCGTGGCTGCTTGTACGGGTCCGGGTCACCGGCGTGCTGGGCAGCGGCCGCGCGGCGGGCCAGCTCGGCGTCGGCCTCGCGGGCCTTCGCCAGCAGGTCCTCGATGTGCCGGGCGTCCTCCGGGATGGTGTCCGCGACGAACGTCAGCGTCGGCGTGAACCGCACCCCCGTGCCCTGCCCGACCCGGCTGCGCAGCACCCCGCGCGCCGACTCCAGGGCGGCGGCCGCGCCCGGGAAGTCCGGCTTGGACTCCAGCGTCTCCCCCAGCACCGTGTAGTACACGGTCGCGTCGTGCAGGTCCGCGGTGATCTTCGCGTCGGTGATCGTCACGTTCTTCAACCGCGGGTCCTTGATCTCGTGCTCGATCGCCGACGCCACGATCTGCGAGATCCGCTTGGACAGCTTGCGGGCGCGAGCCGGATCGGCCATCACGCACTCCCCTTAGTCTTCTGGCCCGAGCAGGCGGCGGTGGGCGGAGAGCAGCTCCAACTCGGGGCGCTGCGCCACCAGCCGTTCACAGCCGTCGAGCACGTCACGAACATGTTCACCGTCGGCCGCCACCACCGCCACCCCGATCAGGGCGCGGCGATGCAGGTCCAGGTGGCCGGCCTCGGCGACCGACACCTCGAACCTGCGGCGCACCTCGGCGATCAGCGGCCGCACCAGCGACCGCTTCTGCTTCAGCGAATGGACGTCGCCGAACAGGACGTCGAGTTCGAGCGCACCTACGTACATGGGTTCCCTGTCCCAGGTGAGGACGCGGGGCCGGTCACCAGACCGGCCCCGCGCACCACTACCCGACTCAGACGCGCGGCTTCTCGCGCTGCTCGTAGGTCTCGATGATGTCGTCGACCTTGATGTCGCTGTAGGACCCGAGCGTCAGACCGCACTCGTAGCCCTCGCGGACCTCGACCACATCGTCCTTGAACCGCCGCAGCGAGCTGACCGGCAGGTTCTCGGCGACGACCACGTTGTCCCGCAGGAGACGCGCCTTCGCGTTGCGGCGGATCTCCCCGGACTGCACGAGGCAACCGGCGATGGTGCCGAACTTGGAGGACTTGAAGACCTCCCGGACCTCGGCGCGGCCCAGCTCGACCTCTTCGTACTCCGGCTTGAGCATGCCCTTGAGGGCCTGCTCGATCTCGTCGATCGCCTGGTAGATCACCGTGTAGTACCGGACGTCGACGCCCTCGCGGTTGGCCCGCTCGGTCGCCTTGCCCTCGGCCCGGACGTTGAAGCCCAGGACGATCGCGTCGGAGGCCGTCGCCAGGTCGATGTCGCTCTCCGTGACACCACCGACGCCGCGGTGGACCACGTTCAGCTCGACCTCTTCGCCGACGTCGAGCTGCATGAGCGACGCTTCCAGGGCCTCGACCGTACCGGAGTTGTCACCCTTGATGATCAGGTTGAGGCTGTTGGTCTCCTTCAGCGCGGAGTCCAGGTCCTCCAGGCTGACGCGCTTCCGCTTCGCGGCGTTCTGCGCGTTGCGGATGCGGGCCTGGCGGCGCTCGGCGATCTGCCGGGCCACCCGGTCCTCCTCGACGACGAGGAACGTGTCGCCCGCGCCCGGCACCGACGTGAAGCCGATGACCTGGACCGGACGCGAGGGCAGCGCCTCGGTGACGTCCTCGTTGTACTCGTCGACCATCCGCCGCACGCGGCCGTACGCGTCGCCGGCGACGACCGAGTCGCCGACCCGCAGGGTGCCGCGCTGGACCAGCACGGTGGCCACCGGGCCGCGGCCGCGGTCCAGGTGCGCCTCGATCGCGACGCCCTGGGCCGGCATGTCCGGGTTGGCCCGCAGGTCCAGGGTGGCGTCCGCGGTCAGCAGGATCGCCTCGAGCAGCCCGTCGATGTTGATGTTCTCGCGAGCCGAGATGTCGACGAACATGGTGTCGCCGCCGTACTCCTCGGCCACGAGGTTGTACTCGGTGAGCTGCTGCCGGATCTTGTCCGGGTTCGCGCCTTCCTTGTCGATCTTGTTGACCGCGACCACGATCGGCGCCTTGGCCGCCTGGGCGTGGTTGATCGCCTCCACCGTCTGCGGCATGACGCCGTCGTCCGCGGCGACCACGATCACCGCGATGTCGGTGGAGTTCGCACCACGGGCACGCATGGCGGTGAACGCCTCGTGACCCGGGGTGTCGATGAAGGTGATCAGGCGCTCGTTGCCGTCGAGCTCGGTCTCGACCTGGTAGGCACCGATGTGCTGGGTGATGCCGCCGGCCTCCCGCTCGTGCACCCGCGTCTTGCGGATGGTGTCGAGCAGGCGGGTCTTACCGTGGTCGACGTGACCCATGACGGTCACCACCGGCGGGCGGACCTGCAGGTCCTCCTCGCCACCCTCGTCCTCACCGTAGGTGATGTCGAAGGTCTCCAGCAGCTCGCGGTCCTCCTCCTCCGGGCTGACCACCTGGACGTTGTAGTTCATCTCCGAGCCGAGGAGCTCCAGCACCTCGTCCGAGACGGACTGCGTCGCGGTGACCATCTCACCCAGGTGGAACAGCACCTGCACCAGCGAGGCCGGGTTCGCGTCGATCTTCTCCGCGAAGTCGGTCAGCGAGGCGCCCCGCGGGAGCCGGATGGTCTCCCCGCCGCCCTTGGGCAGCCGGACGCCACCGACCGAAGGCGCCTGCATGTTCTCCATGTACTCCTGGCGCTTCTGCCGCTTCGACTTGCGGCCCTTGCGCGAGGGTCCACCCGGACGGCCGAAGGCACCGGCCGTGCCACCGCGGCCACCGCCGCCGCCACGACCGCCGCCGCCACCGCGGAAGCCGCCACCGGCGGGAGCGCCGCCGCCGCCACCGGGGCGGAAACCGCCGCCGCCACCGCCGCCACCGGGACCACCACGCGGAGCGCCGCCGCCACGGGGACCACCCGGTCCGCCGCGGCCCGCGCCCGCGCCACCGCGGCCGCCACCGGGACCACCACGGCCGGCACCGCCGGGACCACCGCCGGGCCGCTGCACGCGGCCGGGCATCATGCCCGGGTTCGGGCGCGGCGGCATGTTGCCCGGGCTCGGGCGGGTGCCGCCACCGGGACGCGGAGCCGGACGGTCACCGCCGCCGGACCGCTCGGCCGGGCGCTCGCCGCCCTGGCCGCCGGGACGTGCCGGCGGACGCGGCGCCGGAGCGCCCTGGCCGACACCGAACGGGTTGTTGCCGGGCCGCGGGGCGCGCGGACCGGGCTTCGGCCCGGGCTTGGGGCCCTGCGGCTTGGGCGGCACCACGGAGCCGGACTGGCCGGAGCCGCCCGCACCGGGACGCGGTGCCGGGGGCTTGGGTGCCTGGGGCTGCGCCTTCGCGGCCGGGGCCTGCTGCTGCGGCGCCGGCTGCTGGGGCTCCGGACGCTGCTGCGGGGCCGGCGCCTGGGGCGCGGGCGCCTGCGGGGCCGGGGCCTGCTGCTGCGGGGCGGGACGCGGGCCGGGCTTGGCGCCCGGGACCGGTCGGGCCTGCGGCTGCTGCTGACGCGGCGCGGCGGGTTTGGGGGCCGCGCCGTTCCCGGCCGACGGTCCCGGCCGGGCGCCGCCGGACCGGCCGGCGGATTTGTTGTCCTTGGCGACGAAGGCGTCGCGCAGCCGCCGGGCAACGGGTGCCTCGACGGTCGACGACGCCGACTTCACGAACTCGCCCTGCTCCTTCAGCTTGGCGAGAACTTCCTTGCTCGTAACCCCGAGCTCCTTCGCGAGCTCGTGCACACGGGCCTTGCCTGCCACTGCTCTCCTCAACTGGTGAGGCCGGGCGGCAAAACCCGCTCGACCTCGTCCTATCGTCGCGCGTTCATGGCTTCAGCTTCACGGCTGACTCATGACGGGTCGACCTGCTTCCTTGAATCCATCCGGACCGGGGCCGTTCCCCGGTCCGCCATGCCGACGGTGATCTTCTCGAGATGCTGCCGCACGCCCGCCGCGTCGAGCACCCCGGGCACCTTCAGCGCCCTGGGGAACGCCCGCCGCCGCTCGGCTTTGGCCAGGCACTCCGGCTCGGGGTGCAACCAGGCACCCCGCCCGGGCAGCCGCCGACGGATGTCGGCGACCAGTCGCCCGTCCTGCGCGACCACTCGCAGTAGTTCACCGGCGGCAGCCCGCTTCTTGCACCCCACGCACGTGCGCACCGGGGTCTTCCCCCGGTGCTCGGAGCGTGCGGTAGCCGAATGCGAGCTACGCACCATCTTCGAGTTTAACTCCTGGCCCCTCACTCAGCCGAACCGGTTGTCGCCGCGGGCGTGGCGTCCTCCTCGGAGCCGGCCGCGGCGTCGCTGCGGATGTCGATCCGCCACCCGGTGAGCCGGGCGGCCAGGCGGGCGTTCTGGCCTTCCTTGCCGATGGCCAGGGACAGCTGGAAGTCGGGCACCACCACGCGGGCCGTCTTCGCACGCTCGTCCACCACCCGTACCGAAACAACCTTCGCGGGGCTCAGCGCATTCCCGACGAAGCGAGCCGGATCCTCGGAGTAGTCGACGATGTCGATCTTCTCACCCCCGAGCTCGCTCATCACGTTGCGCACCCGCTGGCCCATCGGGCCGATGCACGCGCCCTTGGCGTTGACCCCGGGGACGGTGGACCGCACGGCGATCTTGGTGCGGTGGCCGGACTCCCGGGCGACCGCGGCGATCTCGACGGTGCCGTCGGCGATCTCCGGGACCTCCAGCGCGAACAGCTTGCGCACCAGGTGGGGGTGGGTGCGCGAGAGCGTGATCGACGGGCCGCGGGCGCTGCGCGACACGGTCACCACGTACGCCTTGATCCGCTCGCCGTGCTCGTACCGCTCGCCGGCCACCTGCTCGCCCGGCGGGATCACGCCCTCGGTGTCGCCGATCTGGACGATCACCATGCCGCGCGCGTTGGCCCGCGCGTCGCGCTGGATCACGCCGGCGACGATCTCGCCCTCGCGGGTGGAGAACTCGCCGTAGGTCTTCTCGTGCTCGGCGTCGCGCAGCCGCTGCAGGATGACCTGCCGCGCGGTGGTCGCCGCGATCCGGCCGAAGCCCTCGGGCGTGTCGTCCCACTCCTCGTCGATGTCGCCGTTCTCGTCCAGCGTGTGCGCGAGGACGCGCACCACGCCGGTCTTGCGGTCGATGTCGATGCGGGCGTGCGGCTGGTGCCCCTCGGTGTGCTTGTAGGCCGTCAGCAGCGCGGTCTCGATGGCCTCGAGGACCGTCTCGAAGGGGATGTCCTTGTCCCGCTCGATCGCGCGCAGGGCCGCGATGTCCACGTTCACTTCGGATCCTCCTCCGGCTCGCCTGCGTTGTGCTCCGAGGCGTCCTGGTCGAGCAGCTTCAGCTCCTCGGCCGGTGGCTGCCTGAACTCGATCTCGATCACGGCCTTGGCCACGTCGGCGTAGGGCACGTCCCGGATCTCACCGGCCACCAGCACCCGCACCGACTCCTCGCCCGCGTGCCCGACGCGGCCCACGTACTCGGCGCCCTCCCGCGGCGTGATCCGCACCAGGCGGAACCGCGAGCGGCGCCAGTGGCGCGGCCGGGTCAGCGGGCGGTCGACGCCGGGCGAGGTGACTTCGAGCGTGTAGGCGCCCGCGATCAGCTGCTCGTTCTCGTCCAGCGCGGCCGAGACGGCACGGCTGATGTCGGCGACCTCGTCGAGTCCCACGCCGTCGTCGGAATCGACGACGACCTTGACGAGCTTGCGGCGGCCCGCCTGCTGGACGTCGAGCGCGTCGAGGTCGAAACCCGCGCCGGACACGGCTTCGGCCACGATCGGCTCGAGCCGGGCGGCGAGTTCTCCAGGCACCTTGGCGCTCTCCTGTTTGGTCTGCTGTCGGTCAGTGAGGGACAAGCTTATCTTGTTGGCCCCGGTCACCGCCCGTGGTCACCGGTCCCCTGGCAGGATGGGCGCACGTGAGACCCCGTACCCGTCGTGACGTCCTGCGGGCGAGCGCGCTGGCGGCGCTGGCCGTCCCCCTCGCCGCGTGCGCAACCGGCTACTCCGACGAACCGGATCCGCTGGCCCTGCTGGCCGAACAGGCCCGGGCCGACGCCGCGGCGGCCGACGCCGTGGCCGCCTCCTCGTCGGCCGACGCGGAGGTGGCGCGCCAGTACTCGGCCGCGCGCGCCGCGCACGCCCAGGCGCTGCAGTCCGAAGTGGACCGGCTGAACCGGCCGAAGTCGCAGCCGGCCGTGGTCGTGCCGTCCGAGCAGGGCATGGCCGGGCTCAAGCAGCGGCTGGCCACCGCCCGGCAGCAGGCCGAGGGCCTGGTCGGCGGGCTGCCCCGGTACCGGGCCGGGCTGGTCGCCGCGGTCGCCGGGGGCTGCGCCGGGCTGCAGCAGGTCGGGAACCGGCTGGGGCCGGGCGCCGCACCGGGCGCGGTGGCCGCGACCGCGTCGGCGATCCCGCCGGAGTCGGTCGGCCCGGTGCAGCAGGCCCTGTCCGCCGAGCACGCCGCGCTGTGGATCTACGGGCTGGTCAGCGCGTTCCTGCCGGGCACCTACAGCGCGGGTGTCGCCGAGGGCACGTCCGAGCACCAGGACCGGCGCGACGCGTGCGTGCGGATGCTGACCGCGGTGGGGGTGGAGCCCGGCGTGGCCGAACCGGCCTACCTCACGCCACAGCCGGTCACCGACGCCACCTCGGCCAAGAGCGTGGTCGCCACCGCGGAGGCGGACGCCGCCACCGCCTGGCGGGGCGTGCTGGAGCAGACCGACGACGCCGCGTTGCGGGAGGTCGCCCTGAAGGCGCTGCTCGCGTCCGCCCGGCGCGGCACCCGCTGGCGCGAGGCGGCGGGCGAGCAACCGACGGCGATCGTGCTGCCCGGTTCGGCGCAGAGCTGACTGGGGGCGCGCCACGGCGCGTGACGACATAACCTTCCCGGGACACGTTCGACGCCCGAGGACGCCCCTTGCTGACCCTGACCCGCACCCTGGCCGGCCTCACCGAGGACGGGGCCGCCCGCCTGCGCGGCCTGCTGTTGCGCCAGCTGATCCGGATGCCGCACGGGCGGCCCGGCGAGTTCGTCGTGCTGCACCTGTTCCTGATGCCGCCCGAGCCCGGCGGCACCCGCTACGCGCTCTACGAGGTCGCGCAGCCGCTGGTGGACGAGCCGCTGGCGCAGGTGCAGGGCCGGGCGCTGAGCGAGCTGCAGGCCGTCCACGGCGACCCGCGCCTGGTGCCCGGCGCCGACCAGGGCTGGCGCGGCACCGACCCGGCCCGCCGCGGCGTCTACCTCGGCACCGGCGCCCGGTTCACCGGCTCGCGGCCCGGCATCACCGGAACGACGATCGCGCGGCTGGTCGACCACACCGCGGTGATGTTCGTGCTGGACGAGGCGCACCAGCCGGTGTTCCTGCAGAGCTCGAAGGAGCTCGTCGTCGCGGGCGAGCAGCTCCCGCCGTCCCCGGAGATCCCGGCCCTGGGCAAGCCACCGTTCCTGCTCATCGACGCCCTGGTGGCCTACCTGCGCAACGCGAGCTAGTGTCCTGAGTTATTAATTCGCGTGCAGTAGCGTGCGATGGAGTCAAGGATCTGGTCGGCGGTCTTGGTCCAGACGTAGGGCCGTGGTTCGTTGTTCCAGGTCTCGATCCATGCGCGGATGTCGCGATTGAGCGCGTGGACGCTGGTGTGGCTGCCGTGTTGGAGTTTTTTGGTCGTCAGCTCGGAAAACCAGCGTTCGACGAGGTTGAGCCAGGAACTCGAGGTCGGAGTGAAGTGCACGGTGAACCGCGGGTGAGCTGCCAGCCAGCGTTTGATCACCGGGGTCTTGTGGGTCGAGACGTTGTCCATAACCAGATGCACTGCCAGGTCCGCGGGTACTTCGTTGTCGATGGCGATCAAGAACTTCTTGAACTCGATCGCACGATGCCGCGCGTGCAGCCGGCCGATGACCTTGCCGGTGGCGATGTCCAGTGCGGCATACAGACTGGAGGTGCCGTGGCGGGTGTAGTCGTGCGTGGCACGCTGCGGCGTTCCCGGCATCATCGGCAGGATCGGGGCGGTGCGGTTGAGCGCCTGGATCTGGGACTTCTCGTCCACGCACAGCACCACCGCCCGCTCCGGCGGCGCGAGGTAAAGCCCGACCACGTCCTTGACCTTGTCCACGAACAACGGATCCTTGGACAACTTCCACGCCTCACGGCGATGCGGCTGCAGACCGAACGCATTCCAGATCCGGGTCACCGCGGTCTGGGTCAACCCGGACTCCGCAGCCATCGACCGGGTCGACCAGTGCGTCGCATTCGCCGGCGTGGACTCCAGCGTCTTGGTGATCACCGCCTCGACCTGCTCGTCGGTGATCGTGCGCGGGCGCCCCGGACGTGGCTCGTCGACCAGGCCGTCCAGTCGTTGGGCCACGAACCGGGAACGCCATTTCGCGACCATCGCGCGCCCGACGCCCAACTCCGCGGCGATCTCGCTGTTCGAGCCGCCCTCGGCGCACCGCAGCACGATCCGCGACCGCAACGCCAACGCCTGAGCCGTCTTCCGCCGCTGCACCCAGTTCCGCAACGTCTGTGCCTCATCAACGGACAAGGCCAACTCAGGCAGCTTCGGATTCGGCATGCCGCACCCTACAGCTGAACTCGAATTAACGACTCAGGACACTAGGTGTATCCGGTCAGGACGTTGGTAGCGGCGTGTCTGGCTGAGTAAAGGAGAACCTCCGGTTGGGATGTGGCTTGTCTAAGGCCCACTCCGATCCGGAGGTTCTCGTGTTCCACGGTAGTGCCCGGCTGACGGTTCACGGTCGGCGACTGATCGTTCAACGCCACCAGGCCGGCTGGAAACAGGCCCACATCGCCGAAGCGATGGGCGTGTCCCGCAAGTGTGTGAAGACCTGGATCGACCGCTACGCCGCCGAAGGCGAGTCTGGCCTGGTCACCCGCTCCTCACGCCCACACACGAGCCCCAACCGCACGCCCGACGAGGTCGAGCAGCGGGTGTTAGACCTACGTCACCGCGAACGCCGCGGACAGGACTGGATCGGCCTCGAGCTCGGACTCCCGCCCCGCACCGTGTCGCGGATCCTGCGCCGCCACGAGGTGCCCTACCTGGCCGAGTGCGACCCGATCACCGGCGACGTCATTCGCGCCTCCCGCGCAACCGGCGTCCGTTACGAACGCGAACGACCGGGCGAGCTGGTCCACATGGACGTCAAGAAGCTCGGCAAGATCCCCGACGGCGGTGGCTGGCGTGTCCACGGCCGCAGTGAACAGGTCCGTGCTCGCGGCATCGGCTACGACTACGTCCACTCACTCGTCGACGACCACTCCCGCCTGGCCTACTCCGAGATCCTGCCCGACGAGAAGGGCTCGACCTGCGCGGCGTTCCTACTGCGTGCCGCCGCCTACTTCGCCGATCACGGGATCTCCCGTATCGAGCGCGTGATCACCGACAACCACCTCAGCTACCGACGATCACGCGACATGGCCGCCGCGGTCGCAGCACTCGGCGCAACACACAAGTTCATCCGGCCCCACTGCCCCTGGCAGAACGGGAAAGTCGAGCGCCTCAACCGCACCCTCCAGGCCGAGTGGGCCTACCGGCACGCCTTCACCAGCAACGAGGCACGAGCAGCAGCACTTGCAGCCTGGATCGAGCACTACAACACTGAACGCCGCCACAGCGCACTCGGAGGACGACCGCCCATCAGCCGGCTACCAACCTAACGGCCGGATACAGCTAGGCCCCCGGCGCCAGGTCGAGGGCCTCCTTGCTGATGCGCTGCAGCGTGGCCTCGTCGGAGTGGCCGTCGAAGAACGCGGACAGCACGATGGTCACCGAGCTGCCCGTCACCCGGGACAGGTAGTCGCCGCCGGCGAGTTTCGGCGCGCCGGGGATCTTCGCGGTGCCGTCCCGCACGAGGTCGTTGACGTTGCCGGTGCCGTCGGTGTCGGCGAGCTTCTTGAGCTGCTGCGCCTCCTCCGGGGTGGCCATGGTGACCACCGCGACCGACACCAGCGCGCGCGAGGCGCCGCTGGCGGTCGTGTACAGGGCGCGCGACAGCCGCTGGCACGGGTGCTCCGCGAAGAACTGCTTGACCTGCGAATACGAGTTCGCGGCGCAGTCGGTCGCGGCCACCGGGCCCTCGGTGACGGTGAACTGGAACTCCTTGGCCGGGGCCTGCGCCGCCGGCGGGGCCTCCTCGGCGGAGCCGCCACGCACCAGCCACCACACCAGCCCCGCCACGACCGCGACGGCCACCAGCCCGGCGATCTTCAGCACCGGGGCGCGCCGGGGCGGCGACGGTTCGGCCGGGATGCGGGGCAGCGGCGCGGTGTCACCGCGACCGGGAGGGAACTGCGCACCAACCACGGAGGGACACCGTAGCTCACTCCTCCGGGTGACTCACCGCAACGCGTCCAGAACCCGTTCGACGTCGTCTTCGGTGTTGTAGAGGTGGAAGCCGACCCGCGCCTTGCCCGCGCGGACGCTGGCCGTGACCCCTGCCCGGGTGAGCGCGGCCGGGTCGGCCGCCAGCGCCACGATCGCGCTGCCGCGTCCGGGCAGGCCGAGCCGGGTCAGCAGGGCGTCGGCCAGCTCGACGTTGTGCGCGCGCACCGCCGCCAGGTCCAGCGACGCCAGGTACGGCAGGGCCACCGCGGCGCCGGCGTGCGCGAACCACACCGGGGACAGGTCAACGCGGCGCGCACCCCCGGCCAGGCGCAGCGGCATGCCGTAGGTGGTCTGCCACGGGTCCTCGCCCGCGTACCAGTTGGCCGAAACCGGCACCGTCCGCTCGGCGACGCGCGGGTGCACCGCCAGCCAGGCGCAGCCGCGCGGGGACATCAGCCACTTGTACCCGGCGGCCACCACCCAGTCGGCCCACTCCAGGTCCAGGGGCATCCAGCCGGCGGCCTGGGTCGCGTCGAGGACGACCGGGACGCCCGCGGCTTCGGCTTCGGCGCGCAGCGCGCCGAGGTCCACCAGCGCCCCGTCCGCGGACTGCGCGACGCTGACGGTCACCAGGTCGTGCCCGCGCACGGCGCCGGGCAGCTCGGCGAGGCGCACCTCGGTGATCCGCGCGCCCCGGGCGGCGAACGGGAACGTGGTGCTGGTGAACTCCCCGGCCGCGGTGAGCACCCGGGCGCCTTCGGGCAGCCCGGCCGCGACGCTCGCGAGCAGCTGGGACACGGTCGAGCCGATCGCGATCCGGCCGGACGGCACGCCGACGAGACGCGCGAACGACTCCCGCGCCCGCGCGACGAGCGGCTCGAAGTCGCCCGGCTGGTTGCCGCCGGTGCGCCAGGCTTCGACGGACGCCGCCACCGCGTCGGCCACCGCCGCGGGCGGGATCCCGATGCTCGGGGTGTTCAGGTACCCGGTGGGGACGTCGAAATCGGCTCCGAAGGCTGTGCGCATGCCCGGACGCTAACCGGCCACCCGGGCGGTGGTCACCGCGTTTTCGCCGCGGCCGGACGCCACTGCTGGTCGTGGTGCGCTCGTCGCTCACGCACCACGACGCCGAGGTCCTGGATCTGGTCGCGGAGCGCCACCGCGGTGCCGGCCTCGCCGTCGCGCAGCGCCCGTTCGCGTCGCCGGAGCAGGTCGTGCACCTCGGCCGGCAGGTCCGGCGTGCCGTCCACCCAGGGCCGGAACCGGTCCTCGTCCGGGTCCCGGGTGCCGCGCCAGGGATAGCCGGCGGCCGCGAAGGCCGCCGCGAGACGACGGGCGCCGATGTCGGCCTCGCGGCGCAACAGCTCCCGCCCGTCCGCGCCGCGCAGCACGAGATCCCGCGGGTCGGTGTAGACCGCCGCGATCCGCTCACGCGCGACGAACACGCGGGAGCCGTCCCGCTCGACGGTCACGCCCCGCCCCGTGATCTCCACCGCGGTGGTCTCCGCCAGGACCCGCGCGGCGAGCAACGCCGTGGCGACCAGGCCGGCGGCGGCACCACCGGCCACCAGCCAGGGCACCGGCACGCGGGCCAGCAGGCGCAACGGCCCCGGAGCCGCGCCGAACAGGCCGATCACCCAGCCGGTGACCGGCCGCACCAGGAGCGCCGCGCCGGCGCCGAGCGGCAGCCCGGCCAGCGCGATCCCCGCGACCAGGGCCCGGGAGACGCGCAGAACGCGCCCTGACTCCGGCATCGTGCTCCCCTTTCCGCCGACGGGGAGACATTAACAGAGTAGCTACTCCACTAACTAGGATGGGGTCATGCCACGCCCCATCGATCCGGTGCGACGGCGAGCCCGGCGGCTGCAGATCATCGACGCGGCGCTCACCGCGTTCGCCTTGCACGGGTACGCCGGTGCCACGACCGCGGAAATCTGCCGGATCGCCGGAATCGGGTCGGGCACGTTCTTCCACCACTTCCCGACGAAGGACTCGCTGCTGGTGGCGATCCTCGAGGAGGGCACCGAGGAGACGCGCCGGTTCTTCGCCGCGCGCGAACCCGGGACCCCGGCGCGGCAGGTCATCCTCGGCTACGTCGGCCACGCGGTCGCCGACCTGGCCGACCCCCGGGCAGCGGGCTTCATCACGGTCGTCGGCGGGCTGACGTCCCACCCGGACATCGCGGCCGCGCTCCGGGCCGACGAAGACACCCTCCGCGCCGCGCTCCGGGAGGTCGTCGCGGAGGCTCAGCACGCGGGCGAGGTGCGGACCGACCTTCCCGCCGACCGGCTCGCCGTCTGGATCATGCTGCTCATCGACGGGTTCGCCGGCCGGACCGCGGGCGGCGGCTTCGAGGCCGCCGCCGAGGCTCCGCTGCTCGTGGAACAGGTCGGGCTGCTGCTGGACGGGCCGCCGGCGGACTGACCCGGCTGCCCGCGCTCGAAGCGTGGTGATCTACCTCATAGACGCGCCCGGATCGCCGCGCGCCGCGGGATGCCGGGCTGGTGGCGGTGGTTGTGGCGGCCCGCGTTCCCGTCGCCCGCCGGGCGCGGTGACCGGGCGCGGCCCTTGGCGGGATCGGCGGCGCGGTGAACGATGGGGGCATGCACTGGCTGGAACTGGAGGGGGCGGCCAACGCCCGCGACGTCGGTGGCCTGCCGACCGAGGACGGCGGCACGATCGCGCCGCGGCGGCTGCTGCGGTCGGACAACCTGCAGGGGCTCACGCCCCGGGACGTCAAGGTGCTGGTGGAGGACCTGGGCCTGACGACGGTGGTCGACCTGCGGGGCACGCCCGAGGTGACGCAGGAGGGCCCCGGGCCGCTGCGGAGCGTCGAGTCGGTGCGGCACCACCACTTCTCGGTGCTGCCGGAGAGCGGCACGGCGACCGACGCCGCCGCCGAGGACGTGGGGGACGCGCTCTACGCGAGCCGCAGGCAGCGGACGCTGGAGCGCTTTCCGGACGACGTGATGACCGCGCTGTACCTGGGGTACCTGGAGGACCGGCCGGACAGCATCGTGGGCGCGCTGCGCACGATCGCCGCGGCGCCGGGGGCGGCGCTGGTGCACTGCGCGGCGGGCAAGGATCGCACCGGGGTGGTGACGGCGTTCGCGCTGACGGTCGCGGGTGTGCGGCGGGAAGCGGTGATCGCCGATTACGCCGCGAGCGGTGAGCGGATCCGCGCGATCCTGGACCGGCTGCGCGCCTCGCCCACATACGCGCCGGACCTGGACAAACGCCCGGACGACGAGGACCACCGCCCCAAGCCGAAGACGATGGAGCTGTTCCTGACCGAGGTCGGCAACCGCTACGGCGGCGTGCTGCGATGGCTGGAGGCGCACAACTTCGGCGAGGCGGACGCGGCCGCGCTGCGAAGCAAGCTGCGCGAGGACTGAGGGGCGCAGGGCGCATCCCACCGGAGCGCACGGCGTGCGCAGACACCCTGCAAGGCAGTGGCGCGCCCCAGCGCAGTGGCGCGGCACTCGCCCAGCGCAGCGG
Source organism: Amycolatopsis thermalba (assembly GCF_023376025.1). Taxonomy (NCBI): domain Bacteria; kingdom Bacillati; phylum Actinomycetota; class Actinomycetes; order Pseudonocardiales; family Pseudonocardiaceae; genus Amycolatopsis; species Amycolatopsis thermalba. The sequence goes on along the minus strand of NZ_CP091196.1, from coordinate 3,089,244 downwards.
TGCGGGCTCGCGCCACGGCGGCGGCCCCAGTCGCTACCGCGCCACCCCTCCGGCGGTCGTTCCGCCCAGTGGCATCGGGTCCAGGCCGAGTTTGCGGTGGTCCCACGAGCGCACCCGCACCGGGTCCACCCGCACCACCACCCGCTTCCGCAGCATCATCTCCACCGCCGGGCGCAGCTCCTCGCTGTACGGCCCGTAGTACCGCTCGAACACGTTCACCCCGACGGCCCACACCTCGTCCGGGTCCTCGCTGATCACCCCGTGCCCCTCGATCGACACGCCCCGCAGCGCGTCGTACGTCTGGCCGTCCTCCAGCAGCACCGTGATGCGCGGGTCGCGGCGCAGGTTCACCGCCTTCTGCGACTTCGCCTTCGTCTCCAGCCAGATCGCCCCGTCCAGCACGGCGAACCACATCGCCACCAGGTGCGGCGTGCCGTCGGGCCCCACCGTCGCGATCGTCGCCGTCCGGCTGCCCGCCACGAACGCCGCGATCTCCTCCGGAGTCATGCGGATCCCGGCCCGCTGGTTCACGCCCACAGCACACTCCCGTTCACCAGGGTCAGGATCCGCGCCACCGGATCGGGATCGCCCGGCCGCACCACCAGATCCGGCGCCACCGGCGCCTCGTACGGATCGTCGATGCCGGTGAACCCGCGGATCTCCCCCGCCCGCGCCTTCGCGTACATCCCCTTCGGGTCGCGCGCCTCGCACACCTCCAGCGGCGTGTCCACGAACACCTCCAGGAACGGCAACCCGGCCCGCTCGTGTACCTCCCGCACCTGCGCCCGGTCCGCGCGGTACGGGCTGATCAGCGACGCCACCGCCACCACCCCGGCGTCGGCGAACAGGCGCGCCACCTCCCCGACCCGCCGCACGTTCTCCGCCCGGTCCGCGGCGCCGAACCCGAGGTCGGCGTTCAGCCCGTGCCGCAGGTTGTCCCCGTCCAGCAGGTACGCCGGCCGCCCCGCCGCCACCAGGCGCCGCTCCAGCTCCACCGCGATCGTCGACTTCCCCGACGCCGACAACCCGGTCAGCCACACCGTCAGCCCCCGCGTCGCCCGCTCCTCCCGGCCGACCGCCGCCGCGTGCCACACCACCCGGGACGCGGGCAGCGCCGGTCCGGTGATCATCCCCGCCGCCACCGTGTTCCCCGTCGTGTCGTCGACCAGGATGAAGCTGCCGGTGGCCCGGTTGCGCCGGTAGGCGTCGAACAGCAACGGCTTCCGGGTCCGCAGCTGCACCCGCCCGATCTCGTTCAGCGCCAGCGACGTCGCCGACTCCTCGCGGTGCAACGTGTCCACGTCCAGCCGGTAGTCCAGCTTCTGCACCGCCGCGGTCGTCTCCGCCGTGGTGTGCCGGATCGTGTACGTCGCGCCCGGTGCCAGCGAACCGGATTCGGCGAGCCAGCACACCATCGCGTCCAGGTCCGGCCCGGTGTGCGGCCGGTTCGCCGGGCGGCAGATCAGGTCGCCGCGGCCGACGTCCAGCTCCCCGGTCAGCTGCACCGTCACCGCCTGCGGCGGGAACGCCTCGGTGACCGGCATCCCGCCCGGCCCCCAGATCGCGGCCACCCGGCTGGACAGCCCGGACGGCAGCACCACCACCTCGTCCCCCGGCTTGAACACCCCGCCCGCCACCGTGCCGGCGTAGCCGCGGAAATCCCGCCCCGCCTGGCGGATCACGTACTGCACCGGCAGCCGCGCGTCGATCAGGTTCCGGTCGGAGGCGACGTGCACCTCCTCCAGGTGGTGCAGCAGCGACGTGCCCTCGTACCAGGGCATGCTCGCCGACCGGTGCACCACGTTGTCGCCGTGCAGCGCGGACAGCGGGATGAACGACAGGTCCGCCACGTCCAGCTTCATCGCGAACCGGCGGAAGTCCTCGCGGATCTCGGAGAACCGCTCCCGCGACCAGCCCACCAGGTCCATCTTGTTCACGCACAGCACCAGGTGCGGGATTCCCAGCAGCGAAGCCAGGAACGCGTGCCGTCGCGACTGCTGGAGCACCCCCTTGCGCGCGTCCACCAGGATCAGCGCGAGGTCCGCTGTGGACGCTCCGGTGACCATGTTGCGCGTGTACTGGATGTGGCCCGGGGTGTCGGCGATGACGAACTTCCGCCGCGGCGTGGCGAAGTAGCGGTAGGCGACGTCGATCGTGATGCCCTGCTCGCGTTCGGCGCGCAGGCCGTCGGTGAGCAGCGCCAGGTTCGGGTAGTCCTCGCCGCGCTGCCTGCTCGCCCGCTCGACGGCGGCGAGCTGGTCGGTGAACAGCGACTTGGAGTCGAACAGCAGCCGCCCGATGAGCGTGGACTTGCCGTCGTCCACGCTGCCGGCCGTGGCCAGGCGCAGGAGCTGGGGCATCAGAAGTAGCCCTCCTTCTTGCGGTCCTCCATGCCGGCCTCGGAGATCCGGTCGTCGGCGCGGGTCGCGCCGCGCTCGGTCACCCGCGTGGCGGCCACCTCGGCGACGACCTCCGCGGGAGTGCTCGCCGTGCTTTCCACGCAGCCGGTGCAGGTGGCGTCCCCGACGGTGCGGAACCGCACGGTCGCCTCATAGGGCTCCTCGCCGTCCAGCAACCGGAGGAACCCGGTGTGCGCCAGCAGCATCCCGTCGCGCTGCACCACCGGGCGGCGGTGCGCGTAGTAGATCGGCGGCAGCTCGATGCGCTCGGCCGCGATGTAGGACCAGATGTCCAGCTCGGTCCAGTTCGACAGCGGGAACACGCGGATGTGCTCGCCCCGGCGGTGCCGCCCGTTGTAGAGGTTCCACAGCTCCGGCCGCTGGTTGCGCGGGTCCCACTGGCCGAACTCGTCGCGGAAGCTGAACACACGCTCCTTGGCGCGGGCCTTCTCCTCGTCGCGGCGGGCGCCGCCGAACACCGCGTCGAACCCGCCCTCGCGGATCGCCCGCAGCAGCGTGACGGTCTGCAGGCGGTTCCGGGACGCGCGCGGGCCGGTGTCCTCGGTGACGCGGCCGGCGTCGATGTCGTCCTGCACGCGCGCGACGTGCAGCCGCAGGCCCATCCGGTCCACCACCCGGTCGCGGAAGGCGATCACCTCGTCGAAGTTGTGGCCGGTGTCGACGTGCAGCACCGGAAACGGCAGCGGCGCCGGCCAGAACGCCTTCGCCGCCAGCGCGAGCATGACCACGGAGTCCTTGCCGCCGGAGAACAGCAGCACCGGGTGCTCGAAGGTGGCCGCCACCTCGCGGAAGACGTGCACCGACTCCGCCTCGAGCAGTTCGAGGTGGGACAGCTCGTAGAGCGTGGTCACCGGGAAAAATTAGAACACGTTCTTGCCAGCGGTCAACCGGGCGAGCATGCTGGTGCGCATGGACCTTGCCGCGATCGAGGCGATCCGCCGGACCAAGCACGCGTACCTGCGCTGCGTCGACCTCAAACGCTGGGACGAGATCGGCGGAACCTTCACCGAAGACGCCACGGCCGACTACGGCACCCCCACCTACGGCGACCCGATCCGGCTGTCCGGCCGCGCCGCGATCGTGGACTTCCTGCGGACCCGCCTGGGCCCGGAGATCATCACGGTGCACCTGGCCACGCAGCCGGAGATCGACGTGGACGGCGACACCGCGACCGGCACGTGGGCGTTCCAGGACCAGGTGATCGCCACCGAGCACGACGTCGCGATCATCGGCGCCGCGTTCTACGAGGACCGCTACCGGCGAGAGGCCGACGGCGTCTGGCGGATCGCGCACACCGGCTACGTCCGCACCTACGAGGCGATGCTGTCGCTGGCGGACCTGAAGAGCTTCCGGCTCACCGCGAACCGGTGGGCCGTCCCGTCCGCATAGAACCCGTTCTAGGAGTCGCCGGTGCTCACGCAGCCGTTCGCCGAAGCCCTCGCCGAGGCCGAGAAGATCATCCGCGAGGCCCCGCACGTCGACAGTGAACAAGACCTGGTCGAGGGCCTGGACTACCTCGCCGGCAGCATCCGCGCCTCGCTGCAGATGGCCTGGGCCTACGAAAAGGACTTCCCGTTCTTCGTCCGCTCCACCGGCCCGTACACGAAGATGGGCCTGGACAACCCGGACACCCTGTACTTCCACTCCTACCTGCGCGACGACGCCGAATACGTGGTCACCGGGCAGCGCGGCACCACCGCCGACCTGAGTTTCCAGGTGCTCAACGGCAACTACTCGCCGGTGGAGGTGCCGGACAGCCTCACCGCGTTCGACGACCGGGCGTTCGACATCGGCGACGACGGCCGGTTCGAGATCCGGTTCGGGCCGGGGCTCAGCGGCCGCAACCGCTTTCCGCTCGGGCCGGGCTCGGCGATGCTGATCGTGCGGGAGGTGTTCAGCGACTGGGAACGCGAACGCCCCGGCATGATCCGCATCCGGCGCGCCGGCGCCGAAGGGGCCGCTCCCCCGCCGCTGTCCCGGGACACGCTGACCAAGCGCTACGGCGTGGCGGGCAAGATCCTGCTGTCGCGGCTGCGGACGTTCCTGGCCTTCCCCCGGTGGTTCTACCTCGACCTGCCGGTCAACACGATGACCGAGCCGCGCGCCACCCCGGGCGGGCTGAGCACGCAGTTCTCCTCGGCCGGGCACTACGACCTCGACGACGACCAGGCGATGGTCGTGACCGTGCCGCGCTGCGCGGACGCGCCCTACCAGGGCATCCAGCTGGGCAGCATGTGGTACGTCTCGCTGGACTACGCCCACCACCAGACGAGCCTCACCGCGGACCAGGCGCGCGTCGATCCGGACGGCAAGATGCGGTTCGTCATCAGCGAGCGCGACCCCGGGGTGGCGAACTGGCTGGAGCGCACCGGCCACCGCCGCGGGTACGTGCAGATCCGGTGGCAGCGGCTGTCCCGGGATCTCAAACCGGAGGACGGGCCGGAGGTCGAGATCGTGCCGGTGCGCGAACTGCCCGGGAAGCTGGCCTTCTACGAGCAGGCGAAGGTGACCCCCGCGGAGTGGTCCGCCCGGATCGCGGCCCGGCAGGCCGCCACGGCCGCGAGGATGCTGGGCTGATGTTGTTGCGCGACAAGGTGGTCGTGGTCTCCGGCGTCGGGCCCGGGCTCGGCCGGTCGATCGCGGTGGCGAGCGCGAAGGCCGGCGCCGACGTGGTGCTCGCGGCACGCACCGAATCCCGGCTGACCGACATCGCCAAGGAGATCGACGAGCTGGGCCGCCGCGCGATCTCGGTGCCTGCGGACGTCACCAGCGAGGCGGACGCGCGACGGCTCGTCGAGGCCACTGTGGACGCTTTCGGCCGGGTGGACGCCCTGGTGCACAACGCGTTCGCGATCCCGCCGATGACCGATCTGGCGAAGGTGGAGCTGGACGGGGTGCGCGCCGGGTTCGAGGCCGGCTCGATCGCCGCGCTGCGGCTGACCCGGTTGTTCCTGCCCGCGCTGGAGACGGCGGGCGGCTCGGTGGTGATGATCAACTCGGCGGTGCTGCGGCATTCCCGGCAGCCGTACGGGCCGTACAAGATGGCGAAGGCGAGCCTGCTCGCGCTGGCGCAGAGCCTGGCGACCGAGCTGGGGCCACGCGGCATCCGGGTCAACTCGGTCGCGCCCGGCTACATCTGGGCGGACACGCTGAAGTGGTACTTCGGCTACCTCGCCGAGCAGCGCGGCATCACCCGCGACGAGGTCTACGCCGAGACCGCGTCGGGCATCGACCTGCGCCGCCTGCCCGAACCCGACGAGATCGCCGACGCCGTGATCTTCCTGGCCTCACCGATGGCGCGGGCGATCACCGGGCAGTGCCTGGACGTCAACTGCGGCGAGTACCACCACTGAGGAGGCATCCGGTGAGCATCGGGCGCGACAGCGTCGGCACGGTCGAGGACCTGCACGAATCGGCCACCCGGTTCTGCGGCTTGTCCGATTTCGGGGGCGACGAGTACCGCGAGGGCCTGGCCGTGCTGCTGGAGTCCTACGCCCGCGACGCCGGGCTGACGCCGTTCGGCAACAAGATCAAGCGCGCGTTCCTTCGGCAGGCGCTGGTGGCGCGGCTGCTCAGCGAACAGGCGTGGAAGCGGAACCCGGCGCACGCGGACGTGCGGATCGAGCGGCCGATCTTCGTCACCGGGCTGCCCCGCACCGGCACCACCGCGCTGCACCGGCTGCTCACCGCGGACCCGGCGCACCAGGGCCTGGAGGTGTGGCTGACCGAGGTGCCGCAGCCCCGGCCCCCGCGCGAGACGTGGGCGGACGACCCGGTGTTCCAGGGCATCCAGGCAGGGTACGAAAAGCACCACGTCGAGCACCCGGAGTTCCTCGGCGTGCACCACAGCTCGGCCGAGCAGGTCGAGGAGTGCTGGCAACTGCTGCGGCAGTCGGCGAAGTCGGTGTCCTACGAGTGCCTGGCCCACGTGCCGACGTACTCGCAGTGGCTGGCGGCGCAGGACTGGACGGACGCCTACGCGCGGCACCGGCGCAACCTGCAGCTGATCGGGCTGCCGGACGCGGACAAGCGGTGGGTGCTGAAGAACCCGTCGCACCTGTTCGCGCTGGACGCGCTGCTCGCGGTCTACCCGGACGCGCTGGTGATCCAGACCCACCGCGCCCCGGAGACGATCATCGCGTCGGTGTGCAGCCTCAACCAGCAGGCGTCGGCGGGCTGGTCGACGGTGTTCTCCGGGCCGGTGGTGGGCCGTGCGCAGCTGGAGCTGTGGTCCCGCGGCGCGGCGACGTTCAGGCGGGAGCGGGCCAAGCACGACCCGGCGCAGTTCCACGACGTCGACTACGCCGACTTCGTGGCCGACCCGCTGCGGGTCGTCGCGTCGGTGTACGACCACTTCGGACTGCCGTTCACGGCCGAGGCGGAGTCGGCGATGCGGGCGGTGTACGCGGAGAGCACGACCGGCGCGGCGCGCCCCTCGCACCGCTACACGCTGGCGGAGTTCGGCCTGACGGCCGAGGAGGTGCGGGAGCGCTTCGCCTGATCTAGATGAGTGAGTCCTGGGTCTGGGCAGTGTCGGGAGAGGGGTGAAGGGTGTTCGAGATCGGTTTGTGACGACCGACCTGAACACCCTTGTGACCGCACTGCAGGTCGAGATCGATGACCACCTCGGTAAGCCCGCTCGTGTCGGCAGGCCATCCCGGCTGTCGGATGCTGAACTGCTGACCCTGGCCGACAAGAGCTACGCCTCCCGCGAACCGGACACCTACCTCACCACCGCGGTCCGGCACAACCCCCGCGACCAGTCAACCCACCACCCGAACCCTGATCACCAACGACCACTGACCAAGGTCGGACTCACTCGTCTACCGGACCGCGTCGAACCGCTCGGTGCCCACCACGCCGAGCAGCTTCAGCTTCTCCGCCGCCTCGGTGCGCGGCGGGGCCGTGAGCACCAGCAGCATCTGCGACTGGTCCTCGGTGAACAGCACCTGGCAGTCCACCTCGATCTCGCCCAGCTGCGGGTGCACGAGGACCTTGTGGTCCACGAAGCGTTTGGCGACCTCGTGGCGTTCCCACAGGTCCGCGAACTCCGGGCTGGCCTTCGACAGCACGCGCACCAGCTCCCCGGCGCGGGACCGCGGGCCCATCGACCCGAGGGCGGCACGCAGGCCGGCCACCAGCGCGCGGCCCTGGCGGGCGCGGTCGTGCTCGGGGTAGATCAGGCGCTCGGCCGGGTCGGTGAACCAGCGGTAGATCTCGCTGCGTGCCCACCCCGTGAGGTGGGACCGGTCGCCGTAGAGGGCGTCGGCCATGCTGTTCTGCACGAGCACCTCGCCGAGGTTGGACAGGATCAGCGCGGGCGTGTCCGACAGCCGGTCCAGCACCCGCTGCAACGCGGGCGCCACGTGGGCGGCCGCGGCCACCGGGGTGGGGGCGTTGCGGCCGGCGATCCGGAACAGGTAGTCGCGCTCGGTGCCGGTCAGACGCAACGCGCGGGCGAGTGCGGCCAGCATCTGCTCGCTCGGCTGCGGGCCACGCTGCTGCTCCAGCCGGGTGTAGTAGTCCGTCGACATCGCCGCCAGCGCCGCCACCTCCTCCCGCCGCAGGCCGGTCGCGCGGCGGCGGGGCCCGGCGGGCAGCCCGACGTCCTCGGGCCGCAGCTGCTCCCGGCGTCGGCGCAGGAACGCCGCCAGCTCCACACGATCCATGCCCCCAGTATCCGCACCCGCCCGGCGCGAACCAGGGATCGCCGATCCCCCGATGAGCGATCTCTTCTTCGCGTCCGCCCGGCTGGACAGACTCGGGGCATGGACATCAGCGGAAACACCGTCTTCATCCCCGGATCGACCAGCGGTATCGGCCTCGCGCTCGCGCGGCGGCTGCGGGCCAAGGGCAACACGGTCATCATCGGCGGCCGCCGCACCGAACTGCTCGACGAGCTCGCCGCCGACGGGTTCGACACCGTGCGGATCGACACCGCCGACGCCGGGAGCATCCGCGCCGCGGCCAACGAGGTGATCACCAGGCACCCGGACCTCAACGTGGTCGTCGCGATGGCCGGCATCATGCGTGTGGAGGACTGGCACCACCCGGACGGGTTCCTGGCCTCGGCCGAGGAGACCGTGACCACGAACCTGCTCGGCCCGATCCGGCTGATCGCCGCGTTCATCGAGCACCTGCGGGCCCGGCCGGACGCGACGATCGTGACGGTGTCCTCGGGCCTGGCATTCGCGCCGCTGGCGGCCACGCCGAGCTACAACGCGAGCAAGGCGGCCATCCACATGCTCAGCGAGTCGCTGCGGCTGCAGCTGGCGGACACGACCGTGCGGGTGGGCGAGCTGGAGCCGCCGTCGGTGCGGACGGCGCTGCTGCCCGGCCAGGAGGACAGCGGCTTCGCGATGCCGCTGGACGAGTTCGCCGACGAGGTGATCAAGCTGTTCGAGTCCCAGCCGGACGCGAAGGAGATCCAGGTGGAGCGCGTGAAGTTTCTCCGCTACGGCGAGGCCCGCGGCGACTACGAGCAGGTCGTGGCGACCCTCAACGCCGCCGACCCGCACGGCAAGCACTAGGTCGCCAGCCGCCGCCAGGACAGCAGGAACACCAGCGCCGCGACGATCGACCCGGCGGAGGCGAACGATCCGGCACCCAGGTGGATCACCCACTCGTCCGCCCCGGGCAGGCCCTCGCGCGCCAGCGGGACTCCCCAGAGGATGCCGCCGAGGGTCAGGCCGGCCAGGGCGGCGACCACGGCGAGGGAGCCGATCACCACCCGGCCGACCCGCCGCTTTCCCTCGTACGGGCGCACCGCGCCCCGCCGCGCCAGCCACCACGACGCGAGCGCCGCCAGCGCGAGGGCGATCGCGTCGGCGGCGAGGGTGTCGGACAGCCGGTGCCACTTCGCGGTGAGCGTGTACTGCCCGATCCCCACCGCCCACGGCAGCACGACCAGCATCACCGCCCCGCGCCACCGGTACGGCGCGACGATCACCGCGGCGAACAGCACGGTCATGGCGACCGTGGTGTGGCCGCTGGGCAGGCTGTTGCCGGCGAAGTCGCCCGTCACCGGCACCAGCGCGGGCCGGACCAGCACGAACCGCTTCAGCACCTGCACGACCACCTGGCCGAGCACGATCACCCCGACCGCCGCGACCGCCAGGTCCCAGCGGCGGCGCAGCGCCCCGGTCAGGGCGATGACCAGCGTCGCCGCGGCCAGCGAGTAGACCGTGATCTCGTCCAGGGCCCGCCACGCCTGCGCGGACTCGGCCGCGTCCGCCTGGTCCGCTCCCCGCAGCGCGGCGTTCTCCAGCGCCTGCCCGGTCGCCGTGCACACGGCGAGCAGGTAGACCGCCACCGCCACCGCGGCCGCCACGCCCGCGATCACCAGCCACCGCCGCGCCGGAACACCGGCCGTCCGCCGGGCCTCCTCGGTGTCCACCGCCACCCGCCCAGGATGGATCAAGCGGGGCACCGGCGCACGTCGTGCGATCCTGGACCGGTGAACGACCTGTACGTGACCGGCGTGCGCCCGTGGGGCGGTCCCCTGTCCGATGTGGAGATCCGCGACGGCCGCATCGCGGCGGTGACCGCGGCCGGTGCCGCCGCGCCCGCGGGGGTGACCCGTCTCGACGGCGAGGGGCGGCTGCTCGTGCCGTCGTTCTCCGACGTGCACGTCCACCTGGACTCCACGCGGCTGGGGCTGCCGTGGCGCCCCAACGACTCCCCCGGCGGCGTATGGGCGAACATGCTGCACGACCGGGCGCACTGGCGCGAGGCCGAGGCGCCGATGACCGAGCGCTCCACCCACATGCTCGGCCGGCTCATCGCGCACGGCGTCACCCGGGTGCGCGGCTACGCGCAGGTCGACGCCGACTGCAAGCTGGACCGCCTCGAAGCCGTCGTCGCCGCCCGCGAAACCCACGCCGAGCGCGCCGACGTCGAGATCATCGCCTTCCCCCAGGCCGGGCTGCTGCGCGAACCCGGCGTGCCGGAGCTGATGGAGGCCGCGCTGCGCAACGGCGCCGACGTGGTGGGCGGCATCGACCCGTGCGGCCTGGACCGGGATCCGGTGCGGCACCTGGACATCGTGTTCGGCCTGGCCGAGCGGTTCGGGGCCGCCGTGGACGTCCACCTGCACGAACCCGGCGAGCTGGGCCTGTTCAGCCTGGAGCTGATCATCGAGCGGACGCGGGCGCTGGACCTGCGTGGCAGGGTCACGATCTCGCACGCCTTCACGCTCGCCCACACCCCGTCGCCGCGGCTGGACGAGGTGCTGGCCGAGATGGCCGAGCTGGACATCTCGGTCGCCACCGTCGCGCCACCGGGCCGCAACACGCTGCCGCTGCGGCGGCTCACCGAAGCCGGGATCCGGGTCGGCCTGGGCGACGACGGGCAGCGCGACTACTGGTCCCCTACGGCAACGCGGACCTGCTCGACCGCACCTGGCAGCTGGCGTTCACCAACGGGTTCCGCAACGACGACCTGGTGGAGCACGCGCTGGCCGTCGGCACCTGGGGCGGCGCGACGGTGATCGACCCGTCGCTGCCGCCGCTGCGGGGTGTGGCCGACCGCCCCGGCGTCGCGGTGGGCGACCCGGCCGACCTGGTGCTGCTCGACGGCGAGGCGCCCGCGGCCGCGGTGCAGGACCGGCTGCCACACCGCACGGTGATCCACGCCGGGCGCGTGGTCGCGCACGACCTCGCACTGGTCTGACCCGGACGCTCAGAGCCGGATCGCCGGGTTCTCCTGGCGCAGCAGCGAGGCGACGTTCCCGGGGTGTTCGTCCGCGACCACCACGGCACCCCGGACCAGCTCGCGCGCCCCGTCGAGCAGTTCCGCGGCCAGCGCCAGCCCGACCTCGGCCTCCCGCTCCCCCGCCGCCTCCAGCTCGGACAGCGCGCGCGGCGGGATCATCACGTCCGGGACCTCGTAGGCGAGGTACTCGGCCTCGGCGAACCCGGTCAGCGGCGCGATCGCCACCAGCACCGGGATGTCCACACCGGACAGTTCGGTCGCGATCCGGGACAGGCCTTCCAGCTCGTAGACCGGCCGTGTGATGAGGAACTGCGCGCCCGCGGCGATCTTCGCCTTGGTGCGGGCCAGCTCGGCGTCCGCGTCCTCCGCGCCGGGGTTGACGCGCGCGCCGATGTGGAACGCGGTGCGGGTCGCCAGGGTGAGACCGGTGTGGTCGCGGCCGGCGTTGAGGCCGGCGAGCAGCCCGATCAGGCCCACCGAGTCGACCTCCCACACGCCGTCGGCGCCCGGGTAGTCGCCCAGCGGCGCGGGCGTGCCGGTCTCGCACACCACCGTGCGCAGGCCGAACGCGTGCGCGCCCAGCAGGTCCGCCTGCAGCGCGGCGAGCGACCGGTCCCAGGCGGTGACCGTGGTGATGGTGTCCACGCCCGCCTCGCGCTCCAGGCGGAGGGCCTCGCCGAAGTTGCCGCGCACCAGCGCGAGATCGGCGCCGCGGACGCGCTCGACGTCCTCCGGCTCGCCGTGCGGGGTGACCTGCGCGGCGAGGACGAACCCGGGTCGCGCCAGCCGCCGGGCGAGCGGGCTCTGGGGCGGCGCCGGACGCGGCTTGGGCACCGCCGTCACGGGGTTGGCCTGGCGGGGACGCAGGTCGGCCAGGCGCGCGACGACCTCGCGGATGTGGCTGGGCGTGGTGCCGCAGCATCCACCGATCATCGCGGCGCCGTGCTCGGCGTAGCGGCGGGCGTAGCGGCCGAAGTGCGCGCGGGTGACCGGGTAGCTGAAGCGGCGCCCGGTGCGCCGGGGCATGCCCGCGTTCGGGTGCACGCCCACCGGCAGGTCGGTGGCGTCCTTGAGTTCGCCGAGGATCGCGAGCATGTGCTGGGGGCCGACGGTGCAGTTGGCGCCGACCGCGGTGACCGGCAGGGCGGCGAGCGCCTTGACCACCTCGCGCGGGGTTTCGCCGCCCGGCGTGAGACCGCCGCTGGTGAAGGTCGCCTGGGCGACGATCGGCAGGTCGGTGACCTCGGTGGTCACCGTGATGGCCTCGACCAGCTCGTCGAGGTAGCCGAACGTCTCCAGCACCAGCAGGTCGACCCCGCCGTCGACGAGGGCCTGGACCTGCTCGCGCACGACCTCGGCCCGCTCGTCGGCGCGCACCCCGGCCCGGTGGCTGGAGGAGATCGCGGGCGACACCGCCCCGGCGACGAAGATCGTCCGGTGCACGCCGCGCCGGGCCTGCCGCGCCAGGCGGACGGCGGCGAGGTTGATGTCCCGGGGGCTCACCGAGCACCCGTGCTCGGCCAGCCGCAGCCGGTTCGCGCCGAAGGTGTTGGTGAGCAGGACGTCCGCCCCCGCCGCGACGTAGCTCTCGTGGATCGTGCTGACCAGCTCGGGATTCGAGAGGTTGAGTTCGGGTAGGGCCCGATCGAGCGAATTGCCGGCCACGTGCAGGACGGTGCCCATGGCCCCGTCGAACACCAGAACCCGCTCGGACAGCTGCTCCGCGAACCGACCTCTCACGTACCCTCCCGGCGTCGTTACCTCCGGGCGTGCACGTGCACGAGGGCCCGGCCGGCGCCGCACCCCCACCAGAGCACCGCGCCGCCCGCCATGGGTCCATCCTAGGCGCTGCGGCGGGTCAATTGACCGTTTCGACACCGCAGCTGCACCACCACTGGGCCGTTCGAGTGAGCCGCCCACCGCGGTGGTGGTCGCCGGAGGTGCGATATGTTGTCGTTCACCCCTGACGGGGTGCGGGCGCGGACGTGGCGTGCCCGCCTGGGGCCGGTAGCTCAGCTGGTTAGAGCAGGGGACTCATAATCCCTTGGCCGCGGGTTCGAGCCCCGCCCGGCCCACCGGTTCTGACCAGGCGTTATGTCTCGTTGCTTGATCATCTTGCTGCGTCTTGTCCATGACTCTGTCCATTGACGCGTTCCGCGACTCCGACCCACGCTTGCGTTCATGAGCGAGCCGACAACCAAGGGCGACAACCGCAAGCGCGGCAACATCCGCCAGCGCGGCAAGTCCCTTCAGCTCCGCGTCTACGCCGGCATCGACCCGGTGACCGGGCGGCAGAGCTACCTCACCGAGACGGTCAAGGGCACCGACAAGGCCGCACACCACCACGCGCAGAAGGTCATGACGCGCTTGCAGGCTCAGGTCGACCGCCAGCGCCGCCCCGACTCCTCGGTCACGCTGTCCTACGCGATCGACGAGTGGCTCAAGACCGCGGACATCGAGGCCACCACCCGGCACGGGTACGTGGGCTACATCAACCGCACGATCAACCCCGCCCTCGGCGAGATCGCGGTCAACAAAATCACGGCCCGCGCCCTCGAAACCTTCTACGCCGAACTCCGCCGATGCCGCGTCCGCTGCGACGGCCGCCCTTACATCGAACACAAGCGCGAGGGTGACCATGACTGCAAGGTCGCCAAGTGCACGCCGCACAAGTGCAGCGGCATGGCCAACTCCAGCGTGCGTCAGATCCACTCGATCATCAGCGGCGTCCTCAACGCCGCCGTCCGCTGGGAGTGGATCAGCACGAACCCGGCCCAGATCGCCCAGCGCCCGCGCCAGACAGCTCCACAGCCCGACCCGCCTTCACCCGCCGAAGCCGCCCGCCTCGTCGAGAAGGCGTTCGCGCTCGACGAAGACTGGGGAACCCTCGTCTGGCTCGTCATGGTCCCGCGTCGACCTCGACGAAGGAATCATCGAGATCCGCCGCAGCTACACAAAGCTCCGCGGCGTGGGCCAGGAGAAGGACACCAAGACCCACCAGATGCGCCGCGTCGCCCTGGACACCGAGACGATCGTGCTCCTGCGCGAGCACAAGGCCCGCATGCAGCAACGCTGCCACGAACTCGGCGCCAAGTGGTCGGAGAACTCGTTCGTCTTCACCAGCACCCGCGGAGCCGACCTGAACGAGCCCTACTCCCCCGACGCCGTCTCCAGCCGCTACAAGAAGATGGCAACCCGCCTCGGCATCGACACCCACATCCACGCACTGCGGCACTACTCCGCCACCGAACTGCTCACCGCCGGAGTCGACCTCCGAACCGTCGTCGGCCGCCTCGGCCACGGCGGCGGCGCCACGACCCTGCGCGTCTACGCCGCGTGGGTGGCCGCCGCCGACCGCAAGGCCGCTGAGGTCCTCGGTTCCCGGATGCCAAAACGGCACCCCTAGTACTCCAGCCGCATTTCGTGATGCTTGTGCTGTCTTCGCTGGTGGTGGCTGGTCTTGGCGCGGTGCTGGTGCCGGCGTCGCCAGCGTGACCAGGCCTTGGTCCGGAGCCACGGGGACCTGGTGTGGATCAGATGTGCCAGGAGACGGCGGATTTCGCTGAGGGTGAGCGGGATGAGGCCGCGGCCAGGACTTTTGGGGACACCGCTGCCGTGACCGCGAGATAGGTGTGCGCGAGCATGGCCAGGGTGATGTGGCGATACCAGGCGTCGTAACGCCGGACTTGGTAGTGGTCAAGGCCGACTTCGTTCTTGGCGGTCTGGAAGCATTCCTCGATGGCCCAGCGGGCACCCGCGACCCGGATGAGCTCCTCGTCCGGCGTCGTCGCGGGGGCGCAGCACAGATAGTAGGCGAGTTCGGGTTCGACTCGGGTGGGGGTGATCTGGCGACGGACGAGTAGGCGTCGAGTCCACCCGTCGGGGGTGTGCTTGCCGATGGTGGGGATGGTGGCGGTGGCCCAGTCGTAGAGCCGTGGTCCTTTGGCGCCGTCACCTGCTGAGCGGCGTTTCCAGATCTCGGGTGGCGCTTGGGCGACGAGGTGATCCGCTCGTGCTGTGGCGAACCCGCCGGCGGGTAAGGGCTGACTGCGAGGGACGGCGACGACGTAGCCGATGTTGTGCTGTTCCAGCCAGGATCGGAACTTGTTGTCTTGGCCGTAGGCTTCGTCAGCGGTCACCCATCGTGCGGGGACACCGGCCGCGAACGAGCGGGCGAGCATCGCTTTGGCCAGGGTGGTCTTCGTCGCGAACTCGACCTCGTCCGGCACCGCCGCGTCGCGACAACGCTCACGGTCGGCGATCCAGGATTTCGGCAGATACAGCTCGCGATCGACGAGAGTGCGTCCTTTCGTTGTGGTGTAGGCGAGGAACACGCCGAGTTGGCAGTTCTCGATCCGGCCCGCGGTCCCGGAGTACTGCCGCTGCACCCCAGCGGATTTGGTGCCTTTCTTGAGGAATCCGGTCTCGTCCACGACCAGGACACCGTCCGGGTCGCCGAGGTGTTCCACGGCAAAGGCCCGCACGTCGTCGCGGACACCGTCAGCATCCCAGG
This sequence comes from Amycolatopsis thermalba, assembly GCF_023376025.1. Classification (NCBI taxonomy): domain Bacteria; kingdom Bacillati; phylum Actinomycetota; class Actinomycetes; order Pseudonocardiales; family Pseudonocardiaceae; genus Amycolatopsis; species Amycolatopsis thermalba. Next base: position 3,073,599 of record NZ_CP091196.1, on the reverse strand, counting down.
CGGCGGCGTTGAGCAGCCGCTGCATGCCATCCGGGGTAGTCTCTCCGGCAACCTCGGCCAGGGTCCAGCCGTTCTTGTCCGCCAACGGCGCTAACAAGCCTCGCACGTAGGCGCGGGCACGTCGGCGAGGCTCGGCCCGGAAGAACCGGCCCGCGACCCGCCCGAACAACTCCTCCAAGCCCGCCGCCCACGCCGAGATGGCCTCATCCACCCACACAAGACCCAGAACCTATCAGAGCAAGATCACGAAGTGCGGCTGGAGTACTAGTGCGCTCCGACCATCCCCGTGGCAACCTTCGGCGTGGCGCGCCTGCTCAAACCGTCCACAGCAGCAGTGCCGAACACGTCCAACTGTCCGGTGGCGGAAACGACTTCAGGCATCCCGCAGCGCCATGCTGCGCTTTCACATAATGATCATCAGGAATAGAACAGTTTGTCCACGATCTGCACCGCCGGATATACCGAAATGTCCAGCGTTCCCGACATGCCAGTTGAAGCAAATTCGGCAACAATATTCCTGGAGTCAGGTCGGGATTCCACCATCAAACGAGTCACCCCTTCCCTGAAACACTCATATGTCACGCATCCACCTGCAGAGATACGTAGAAATATCGAGCGGCCAAGATAGTCGTACGACAACTCTAGATCTTCACCCGTCTCACAGGAGTAGCGCAAGCCCCACGTGTCAACCTCATCAGGGACCGGCTCAGGAACCACCCTCAGTACGTCGAGAAAGTCTCGCTCTTCGGGTACCACAAACTCGCCAATTGCCATCACTGCTTGCCCTTCGGGATCACCGTCGTCAACATCAGCCCCTCGTTGGCCACAAGCCACGCCGACTTCAACTTGATGATACCTCCCGGTCCCATGAAGAGCGATTCGCGCACTTGAGTGACGCCATACTCGTTCTCCTTCAGCCTCAAGATGTTGTCGTCGTTCTGCACAACCTCATTAAAGTGATCTCTGAGCATGGCGCGGCTCACGGGGGTGTCGTAAATACCGATCTTGCCAAACAAGGTCTCATTCTGCTTTGACCGCTCGAAATTCTTCTTGTTACTTGGGTCGGCTCCCCCAAACAGGTAGTCATACTTTCCGGGCGCGATTATCGCTTGTCGTCCGCTATCTCCACACACCCATACCTGCGCCGAGACACTTCCGTCAGCACGCCGCTGAGCGCCAGCTGCGGGTCTGTAACGACATCGGTGTTTTCGGCGTTTGCGGTTAGTACTTCTCGGCGCTCGGCCAGCGGTCACCGAACGTGTTCGCGAACGCGTTCAACGCGGGCTTCCACCGCATCGCCCACCTTGCCTGCCCCTTCCCGGTCGGGTCCAGCGACCGGGTGACCAGGTAGAGACACTTTAACGCAGCTTACTCTGTGGGGAAGTGACCTCGTGCCCGCACGGCCTTACGATACCGCGCGTTCAAGGACTCAATGGCGTTTGTCGAGCACAACTCGCGCGCCAAAAATCTCCGCGAAATGCGCGGAAATCTCGCCCGTCGTCAGCCCTTTCGCATACGTGCTGCCGCGCTGCCAACCGGAACGTATTGCGGATCAAATGAACGATGCACGTCTGAACAATGGTCTGCGGCCACACGTTCGTGACGGTCTCCGGGAGACCTTTGAGGCCGTCGCAGACGAGGAAGAACACGTCGCGGATCCCGCGGTTCTTCAGATCGACCAGGACGCTCATCCAGAATTTCGCGCCCTCGCCACCGACGCCCATCCACAGGCCCAGGACGTCCTTATGCCCGTCCACGGTCACGCCGATGGCCGCGTAGACCGGCCGGTTGGCGACCTGCCCGTCCCGAACCTTGATGTGGATAGCGTCGATGAACACCGCCGCGTAGATCGCGTCGAATGGGCGGCTGGCCCATTCCTGCATCTCGGCGACAACCTTATCGGTGATCCGCAAGATCGTCTCCTTACTCACCGACGCCCCATAGATCTCACCGAAATGCGCGGAGATCTCGCCGGTGGTCATTCCTTTCGCATATAACGACAACACGATCTCGTCCACGTCGGCGAGCCGACGCTGCCGCTTCTTTACGATCTGGGGCTCGAACGTGCTTTCCCGATCCCGCGGAACCTCGACCCGTATCTCGCCGGCAGCGTCCGAAATCACGGTCTTCGACCGAGTCCCGTTCCGCACATTGGTCGATTCCCGATCCGCCTCCGCCTGATTCTTCTCATGGCCGAGGTGCTCGGTCATTTCCTCGTTCAGTGCCGTTTCCAGCACGTTCTTGGTGAACAGCTTGAGCAGGCCGTCCGGGCCGGTCAACGCCAACCCTCGCGCCTTGGCCTCGGCCACCATCGCCGCCGCGGCAGCCTGCTCCGGCGACAGCTGCGCCGCCTTCTGGTCACGCTTGCGTGGACTCACAAGGTCCGATGTCATCACTCACAGTGCCCATCCCGCCGGACCTCAGCCCGGCGTGTCGGGCCAGAAACACCGATCTTGGAACAGTCCCCCCGTGGCCGGGAAAGCCGCATACCCCAGGACTCCATTCTGATGCAGAGAGCCTGAAATGCGCGACTTGGGCAATTCCACGTCTTTTTCTCAGGACCCCTCAAAGCTTGCGCCGCTGCTTGCTCCGGATCACGTACAGTGTAGAAGCCGCGACGGAAGGCCGGTTTGGCGAGCCCCTGCCGTCGGATCGGATACTCCGCGCACAATGGTCGTCCGCGTCCCGCGGTAGAGATCGATGAAGTTGTCCGGGACTGACCCTGGCCGACATCGGCTGCCGCTCGGCCCTGTGCGCGCTTGGCTGAGCCGAGCACCTTCAGGTTGATGACGGGCTGGTTATGGCGACCACGAGGCCGGCTCTCCCGCTTGGGTGACAGCGGCGGCGAGAGAGGTGGCCGCGCCGCGGGAGTCAGTGCACGGGCTCGCACCATGGCCTGGCGGGCGGCCTCGGCGGCGGCGCGGACGGCTGCGGCATCCGCTGCGGCCGCAGCCGCCGATCCGGCGCGGCCTCCGGTCGCGACGGCCGCCCCCGCAGCCCGCCCGTATTTCAGCGCTTTTCCGGCTTTGGTCGCGCCTCGCACGACGGCGCCATTCGGCACCCTCGCCGCGGGTTCGGAACGTCCGCACGACGCCCGCCCGGAGCGTCCGCACGGCGCGTAGGTGGAAGATTGTCATCCACCAGGTGTGAATCGTGGCCGTAGTAGATGTTGTGCGCCCGTGTGGAACGTCACCGGGTTGCCCCACGGCCGTCCCGTACCTCCCGTCTTGAGATCGGACACGTTGCTCGCCATCGGCCCGTCCACCGTATCGCCGGACACCGCCGCTCTTTCACTCGACAGTAGGCGACTCAGTATCAGGTGGAATTCACAATTCATCCAAGTCGATGTCGAAGCCCGAGCCATCATCGTAAGGGACTGCGTTCCAGAGCGACTTGGCAGCTTTCCACACGGCTCGAACCACTGACCAGTCCACGTCGGAGCCGGTCAAAGTGAGAGTCACCACCGCGTTGGCCGACCTGATTCGGCCGGATGGTTCTGCTTCGGCCACCTCGGCGATCATCGCCGAGGCCAAGGGGGACTGCGCGTGGATCTCGATGTGGCAGCCGCTGGCACCGACGGGCTCGCCAGCCCGGTCGAGTATGGCCGACACCCAGGAACCGCCAGACTCACGTTCACCCGGGCGAAGGTCGGACCCCTGCTCGCGAGCCGCTGCCACCAAGGCGTCAAGCCCTCCGGCAGCGTCATTTTCCCCGAGCGCACAGTAAAGCCTTACTTGATGAGCCATGCCCACCCTCCGGTCATGGGACGCACCTGACCAAGTTGTCGAAACCATCCTGCTCGCGGAGCCACACGTTTCTTCGCTTGGCCCCGACCGGGGTGGGCAGGCCGATCGGTGGTCCGGCATGACATTCTCACTTCCGGCCACCGGCAATAGTTCGTACACCGGACGCCAGCTGTCCACTTTTTCCACGTCACTGTCGTTTGTCAACCGTGGTTGCACCATGGCGGCCAGCGTGAAGAGATGCTTCAGCCGCAACAATCGGCTCACCGTGACGCGATCCACATTGCGCCACACCGGCCCCAGCCGCTTCGCCTCGGTGAGGCGTTCGTCGGTGATCTCCGCCGAAATCAGCCGGAACAGCCGGTCCGCGCCGAACGGTGACTCAGGCGCAGGCACGATGCCGAAGCCGCCGAGCGTCCCGGACAGGGCGACCCGCCTGACGAGCACCTCGAAGGGGTCGGCGAGCCGGTGCGCTTCCGTGTACGTGAGGATTCCGTCCAGGTTGCGGAGGTACCAGTCCAACTCGGCCCCCGCCAGGAACCGCCGGTCAGCGGACAGCGACCGGTTCAGCTCGGCCCTGAACTCCGTCAATAGCGTCTGCACCAGACCCGACCAATGGTTCACCCCCTTGTCCGGACCGGGCCGGCCACCCGATTCCCACCAGTCGAGCGCCGACCGAATGCCACCGTCCCCGATGCCGCGGGAACTCACGCGGAGCTGCCCACGGGGAAGGTGACCCGGACCGTGGTGCCCTCCCCCAGCGTCGAGGTCACGTCCACCGTGCCGCCGTGGGCGGTCACGATTCCCTCGACGATGGCCAGGCCCAGTCCCGACGAGCCGCCGCCGTCGCGGCCGCGGCTCGCGTCGGCTCGGTAGAAGCGCTCGAACACGTGCTGCAGGTGCTCCGGCGCGATTCCCTCGCCCTCGTCCCGCACCGCGACCAGCACGTCCCGCTCGCGGGAGCTGACCGTGACGGTGACCGGCGTGCCGGGCCGGGTGTGCTGCGCCGCGTTGCCGACGAGGTTGCGCAGCACCTGCTGGATACGGGGACCGTCACCCTCGACGACCGCTTCCGCCGCCCCGTCCAGAGTGATCTTCCGGTCGGCGCTGACGATCCTGGCATCGTCCACCACCTCGCCGGCCAGCGTGACCACGTCCACCGGCGCGCGGTCCAGCGGCTGGGCCGCGTCGAGCCGGGCCAGCAGCGCCAGCTCGTCGACCAGCAGCCGCATCCGGCCCACCTCGGCCTGCATCCGCGCCATGGCGTGGTCCAGCTGCTCGCGGTCGCGCAGACCGCCCTGGGCGTACAGGTCGATCCAGCCGTGCAGGGCCGCCAGCGGCGTGCGCAGTTCGTGTCCGGCGTCCGCGACGAAACTGCGCAGCCGGTCCTGGGCCCGCTGCTGGGCGTCGTACGCCTTCTGCAGCCTGGCGCTGAGCACGGCGGCACGGGGGCCGGCGACCAGCGCGACGAGGGCGGGCCGCCACCGCGAACGCCAGTTCACCGCTGCTCCGGACACAGGCGGTACCCGAAGCCCCGCACGGTGCGGATCAGCGACGGACCGCCGAAGTCGATCTTGCGGCGCAGGTTGGAGACGAACCGCTCGACCACGCCCGCGTCGCCGCCGAAGTCGTACTGCCAGACGTGGTCCAGGATCTGCGCCTTGGACACCACCCGCCCGGAGTTGAGCATCAGGTACCGCAGCAGCCGGAACTCGGTGGGCGACAGCTCGACCGGGCGCCCGCCCCTGGTCACCACGTGCCTCGGTTCGTCCACCACCAGGTCGCCGCACGCCAACACACCCACCGGCGCCGCGGAGGGCACGCGACGGGCCCGCCGCAGCAGCGCCTCCAGCCGCGCGGCGACCTCCGCCACGTCGAACGGCTTCGTGAGGTAGTCGTCGCCACCCATGCGCAGCCCGCGCACCCGGTCGTCCAGCTCGTCGCGCGCGGTCAGGAACATCACCGGCACGTCGACGCCTCGCGCGCGCAGCAGCTGCAGCAGGTCGAACCCGTCCGTGCCGGGCAGCATCACGTCCAGCACGATCGCGTCCGGTGCGTGCGCCTCGATCGCGGCCAGCGCGGCCGGCACGTCACCGGCCGCCTCGACCTCGAAGCCCGCGAACCGCAGCGCGGACAACAGCAGCTCCCGCAGGCCCGGGTCGTCGTCCACCACCAGGATTCTGTCCACGTCCCCCATCACACCACGTTCCGCCTGACTGCCGCGAACCTGACGGTTCGCTGAGGATTGCCGGACGGTTGGTCCGTACCTGTGGTGTCACCGGGCCGGCCGGTCCTAACGTTCCCCACGGCACACCGGAAAACAGTGGGGAGAACGGAAATGCCAACACGTCGTGGATTCCTCGCCGGCACGGCAGCACTGGGAGGTGCGGCACTGGTGGGTCCGGGAAAGGCGGAGGCGGTTCCGCTCAGCCAGGCGCCGGTCACGATCAGGCCGGGTGACCCCCGCTACGAAGACCTCGTGCTGCGCCGCACGAGCGAGCGGTTCTTCCCGCGTCCCGGTTCCTTCTGCCTGCCCACCACCACCGAGCAGGTCGTGCGGGCGGTGGCGAACGCGACGCGCGAGGGGAAACGGATCACCGTGCGAAGTGGCGGGCACTGCTACGAGAACTTCGTCGGCGACGGCGCGGAGGTGATCATCGACCTGTCCGCGATGCGGCAGGTCACGTTCGACCGGCAGCGCAACGCGTTCCTGATCGAGCCGGGCGCGACCCTGTGGGAGGTGTTCGAGCGGCTCTACCTCGGCTGGGGGGTCACGATCCCCGGCGGCCAGTGCGGCGGCGTGGCCGCCGGTGGCCACATCCAGGGCGGCGGTTACGGCCCGCTGTCCCGGAGTCTCGGATCGGTGGTGGACTACCTGTACGCCGTGGAAGTCGTCGTGGTGGACCGGTCCGGACGGGCACGCGCGGTGGTCGCGACCCGCGAACAGGACGACGAGAACCGGGACCTGTGGTGGGCGCACACCGGAGGCGGCGGCGGGAACTTCGGCGGCGTCACCCGGTACTGGATGCGCGCGCCCGGCGCGACCGGTGACGATCCCACCCGCCTGCTGCCGAAACCACCCGCCGTGACACTCGGCGCGACGATCGGGTGGCGCTGGCAGGACACCACCGAGGAGTCGTTCCACCGGCTGCTGCGCAACTACGGCGAATGGCACGAGCTCAACAGCGCACCCGGCTCCCCCTACGCCAGCCTCTTCAGCCCGATGCTGATCACCCGGCGCAACACCGGCGCCGACCCGGGTGGGTTCGTCATGGTGACCACAATGGACGGCAGCCTGCCCGACGCGGACCGGCTGCTGCGCGACTACCTCCAGGAGATCACCGCGGGAGTCCCGGGCACGACCACGGTGGAGCCGCCGCACCGGCTGCCGTGGCTGGCGGCGGTGAAGGCCGGCTCGCTCAGCCAGGCCGACGAATCCGGGATGTTCAAGGCGAAAGGCGCCTACCTGCGCAAGCGGTTCACGGACGCGCAGATCGGCACCGCCTATCGTTATCTGACGAGCACGGACCACCACAACGAGCGGGCAGTGCTGCTGCTGGTGCCCTACGGCGGCCGGGTCAACACCGTCGCGCCGGACGCGACCGCGCTGGCGCAGCGGGACAGCATCATGAAGGCGATCTACACAGTCACCTGGACCGACCCGGACGGCGAGCAGGCGAACCTGGACTGGATCCGGCGCTGGTACCGCGCGATGTACCAGGACACCGGAGGTGTGCCGGTGCCGAACAGCGTGAACGACGGCTCCTACATCAACTACCCGGACATCGACACCACCGATCCGGACTGGAACAGGTCCGGAGTCCCCTGGCACACCCTGTACTACAAGGACAACTACCGGAGGCTCCAGCAGGTCAAGGCGCGCTGGGACCCGCGGGACGTGTTCCACCACGCCATGTCCGTCAAGCTGCCGGACTAGGACTGGGGTCCACCGCGAAGATCCCGTTCGCCGAGGGGATCGCGTCCTTCGGCGCCGCGCCGTCGCGCGCCTGATCGGTCAGTGCGCCACGAGCGGGAGGCGGACCTCGAACCGGCGGCGATCGCCAGCCCGAGCCCCGCGCCGGTCGCGCCGGAGGGGTCCGGGGTGCGGGCCGCCGTATCGCGGAAGGCGACGTCGAAAAGCCGGAACAGCTCGTCGTCGGGATACCTCCGCACCCGTCGTGGACGGCCACCCGCACGGACACCGTGCTGTCCGGGGGCGTGCGGATGCCAGCGCGGCCGAGTGCCTGGAGGCGTTCGCGCGCATGCTGCCATCGACGGCGTCGAACGCCCGCGGGCCACCTGCGACACGATCGTGCCCGAGGCGGCGTGCACGAGCACCCAGTTCCACCTGCAGGTGAGTCCCGCGCAGTTCCCCGCCTACTGGAACGCCGCGCAGGCCATCGCCGGAGTACAGGTCGCGGTCGGCGCGAACTCGCCGTTCCTCCTCGGCAAGCACCTGTGGGCCGAGACGCGCATCGCCCTGTTCGAGCAGGCCACCGACACCCGCCGCGAGGAGCTCAAGTGGGACGTCGACGCCGGTGAACGCGACCGGCTGCTGGGCGTCGTCGAGCAGCGCTGCCTGACCGGCACGACCGGCGCGAGCTGGCAGCAACGACCGTTCCACCGCTTGTTCGACACGACGGGCCTGGACCGGCGCACCCTGGTCGGCGAGTACCGGGAGCACATGCACCAACGAGCAGGTGCACACCCGGCCGGCTCAGGGGTGCTCGGTGGCTTCAGGCCGGCTGGAGCGCATCAATCGGGATGTGTAGTATCCCCATTATGCGGATGAGCGAAGGCGTGGAATGGGGCTTGCACTGTTGCCTCGTCCTCGCCTGGCTCGACGACCTGGCACCGCTGCCCGTCGGCCGGCTCGCGGAAGCATTCGACCTGCCTCCCGAGTACCTGAAGAAGCAACTGCAACCCCTCGCCAAAGCGGGCATCCTCCGCTCCGAGGCAGGCGCACGCGGCGGCTACCGGCTCGACCGCACCCCCGAGACCATCAGCCTCATGGATGTCGTGACCGCGATCGAAGGCGGCACCGACCCGTTCCAGTGCACCGAGATCCGCAAGCGCGGGGCCGGGAGAGCCGGAGCACCCGAAGAGTTCGCGCACCCCTGTGGCATCTCGACGGCCATGCGCAGGGCCGAACTGGCCTGGCGGCGCGAACTGGCGAACCAGACGCTCGCCGACCTCATCGCGAACACCCCGGCCACGGCCGAGCGGCGCACCCGCCGCTTCATCGAGCGCACCGCCTGAGCCTGCACCGCCCGGCGTGCCGGGCTTTTCTTGGAAGGAGAATCGGGACATTGAATATCTCGATAACTCGTCGTGACGGATCCTCGGCCGCCCCGCCGCACTCGGGCGGCCAGGTCTCCCTCTTGGCACTCGGCACGTTCGCCGTCGGCACCGACGCGTTCGTGGTGGCCGGGTTCCTGCCCGAGATGGCGGGCGAACTCGGCGTGACCGAAGCGACGGCGGGCTACTCGGTGACGGTCTTCGCGATCTGCTACGCGGTGTTCTCACCGCTGCTGGCGACGATCACCGCGACGGTGCCGCGCCGGCGCCTGCTGGTCGCGGCGCTGGTGGTGCTCGGGCTCGCCAACCTGGGTACCGCGTTCGCCCCGAACTTCGCGCTCCTCATGGCCTCTCGGGTGCTTGCCGCGCTCGGGGCGGCGGCATACACCCCGAACGCGGGCGCGGTCGCGTCGTCGCTCGTGAGTGCGGAACGACGCGGGCGGGCGCTCGCGCTGGTGGTGAGCGGACTGACCGTGGCGACGGCGATCGGCGTGCCGCTGGGCAACCTCGCCTCCCGCTTCCTGGGGTGGCGCAGCGCCCTGGGGCTGGTCGCGATGCTGTGCCTGCTGATCGGGGCTGGTCTGGCGATCCTCCTGCCGAAACTCGCGGGAGGAAACCGGGTGCCGCTGACCGAGCGGCTGGCGGTGCTGCGCAATTCGGGCGTGCGGATGATCCTGCCCGTGACCGTGCTCGGCATGGCTGCCGCATACACGGCCTACGCCTACGCGATCCCCGCGTTCGATGCCGCCGGAATCTCGCCCGATGCGGCTCAGTGGATGCTGTTCCTCTACGGGGCCGGAGCCGTTGCGGGTGCTCAGTCCTCGGGCAGGCTGACCGACAAGTTCGGCGGCACCAAGGTGCTGATCGTCGGGTACGCCGTGATGACGTGCACCCTGGTCGCGTTCGGCTCGCTGACGCTGGCAGACGTGACGCTGCCGATTCTGGTCGGCGTGCTCGCCTTCACCTGGGGCGCGAGCAGCTGGTGCCAGACCCCGCCGCAGCAGCACCGCCTCATCGCCGCCGCGCCGGACGAAGCACCGCTCGTGATCGCGCTGAACTCCTCCGGCATCTACATCGGCATCGGGGTCGGCACGTTCGTCGGCGGGCTCGCCGGGGCCGGAAACGCCACCTGGATGTTCTTCTCGGGAGCCGTGATCGCCACGATCGCTGGTGTGTTCCTGGCCGTGCCGGAGGTACGCCGGAGGACAGGGGCCCGCGGCGAACAGTTTCCGTGAGAACCCGGCCGAGGCACGCGCGACCCGGCGACGGTTGCGAGCTGCCCGACTGGGCCGAGCGAAACCAGCGCCACTGAACCGCAGGACGTGACGCCGGCCTTCCGCATCCCGGCAGCCGTTGCCGGCCGGTCCGCCTCGGACACGGGCAGGGCGTTCTCCGCGAAGCGGCTGACGTTCGCCCCTGGGCGTGCTAGTCAGGTACCGTCACTCGTCGGTCGTGGGGCAGTGGGGGCGGGGTTTGAGGTCGAGGCGCACGCAGGTCGCGGCGGCGATGTCGGTCACCGCGTTGAACGTCGCGGTCGCGATCACGGTCAACGTGCTCACCTCGGGCTGGAGCTGGCTGGTCTTCGTGCTGCTCGCGGTGCTGTCGGCCGGCTGGATCGCGATCGAGGCCTGGCGCGCGGTGCCCCGCCGCCGGAAGGACGGCTCGCCCGGCGCGCCGGTGCCGCCTGGGCCGGGAATCTTCGTCGCGCGCCCCGAGCTGGCCGGGCCGATCGTGCGTGCGCTGCTGACCAGCCGCAGCCGCAAGGTCGGGATCACCACCGGCCTTGCGGGCGCGGGCGGCTTCGGCAAGACGACGCTCGCCGCCGCCGTGTGCGCCCGGCCGGACGTGCGAGCCGCGTTCGACTGGATCGACTGGGTCACGGTCGGCCAGGAGGTGCGGGGCGCCGCGCTCGCCGACGCGATCAACGACATCAGTGAGCGCCTCGACGGGCAGCGGCCCGGCCTGACCAGCCCGGAACAGGCCGGCATCCGGCTCGGTGAGCTGCTCCGGGAGAAAGGCCGGGCGCTGCTCGTCGTCGACGACGTGTGGACGGCCGGGCAGCTCCGCCCGTTCCTCAACGCCGCACGCGGCTGCACGCTCCTGGTGACGACGCGGATCCCCGACCTGCTGCCCGGCGACGCGGAAACCGTCGAGGTCGACCAGATGAGCCGGCAGCAGGCGCGGCTCCTGCTGAGCAGCGGTGTCGGCGGGCTTCCCGAGGCGATCGCCGACCAGCTGCTCGACATCACCGGGCGGTGGCCGCTCGCGCTGGGCCTCGCCAACGGCGCCTTGCGCCGCGCGGTGCGGGACGGCGCAGACGTGACCGCGACAGCGGAACGGCTGCTCGCGCGGTTGCGCGACCGCGGCCCGGCCGCGCTGGACGTGACCGACGCGGCCCGCCGCGACCGCGCCGTCGCGGCGACGCTCGAATCGTCGCTCGGTGTGCTCGGCGACCAGCGCGAGCGCGTCGTGGAACTCGCGATCTTCCCGGAGGACACCGAGATCCCGGTGGACCTCCTCGTCCGCTACTGGCAGCAGACCGCCGGACTGCCACCCGCCGAGTGCGACCGGCTCTACCACGAGCTGGCCGAACTGTCGCTGATCATCCCCGGCGGGACCGGGCTGCGGATGCACGACGTCATCCGCACCTACCTGCGCCACGAGTGCGGCCCGGACCGGCTCGGCAAACTCCACACCGCCTTGCTCGACGCGGCCGCCGCGCTCGCCCGGGACGGCGCGGATCCCGTCCCGTGGTGGAACCTGCCCGCCGGCGCCGAGTACCTGTGGCGCTCGCTGGCCTACCACCTCGACGGCGCCGGGCGGAGCGCCGAGCTGACCGCGCTCGTCACCACACCGCGGTGGGTCATCCGGAAGCTGGTCGCCTTCGGGCCCGTCGCGGTGGCCGAAGACCTCGCGTTCGCGGACACGCCGCCGGCCCGGACCCTGCGCAGGTTCCTGGACCAGCAGGCGCACCTGCTCATCCCCGGGCAGCCGGAGCACGCGGTGGTCAACGCGCTCGCCCACCGTCTGCCACCGGTGGCCGAGCTGCGGGAACTCCGGATGGCCACGCTGGCCGAGGTCGAGGGCCGCCCGCGCCTGGTTCCCCAGGGCGACCTGCCGGACCTGCCCCACCCCGCGTTGATCCGGGTCCTCACCGGACACGACGGCTGGGTCCGTGAATGCGCTTTCACCGGCGACGGCGGCGCGCTGGTGTCGGCCGCCGGCGACGGTTTTCGCGTGTGGAACCCGGAGACCGGCGAGCTGATCCGGTTGATCGAAGACCGCGAGCTGGGCTTTCGCAGCGCGTTCGCCCTGTCCCCGGACGGCGGCCTGCTCGCGGGTGCGGGCGCGGAGCCGGAGATCCTCGTGTGGGACACCCGTACCTGGGAAGTGCGGGCGCGGCTGCCCGCGCGCGGTGGCGAGATCACCGCGCTGTGCTTCTCCGGCGAGGGCACGAACATCGTCCACCAGACCGGCGACCGGACCGTCCACGTCACCGAGATCGCCACCGGACGTCACCTGCGGTTGGTCAGGGCCGAGGAGGTCCTGGACGACGCAGTCGGGCTGCCCGGCGGCGACCTGCTCGTGCGCTACGGGGCCACGCTGGAGATCTGGCCGGCGACGCAGGACGGGCGGACCCGGCTGCAGCCCACGGATCCGCTGTCCCCGCGCGGTCTCGCCGTCAGCGGAGACGGCCGGTGGGCCGCCGTCACCGGCGACGACGGTGTGCTGCTCTACGACCTGCGAAACCCCGTCGCGCCTCCGCGGTTGCTCGGTCACGCCCGCGAGCTGCGGGCAGCCGTGTTCTCCCCCGACGGCGGCACGCTCGCCACCGGGAGCGTGAGCGGCCGGATCGTCCTGTGGGACCTGGCGAGCGCCCGGCCCCGTGGCGCCATCCAGGCGCACGCGTCCGAAATCAACGATCTGTCCTTCGCGCCGGACAGCTCCGCCCTGGCCTCGGCCGGGGACGACGGCACCGTCCGGCTGTGGGACCCGGCGGGCACCCCGGCCGGTCCGGGCGACGGCACGGCGACCGTGGCCGACCGGTGCGCTTTCGCGGCGGACGGGTCGTGGCTGGCGGTCGCGAGCGGCAACACCCTCACGATCCGCGACCCCGAGTCCGGAGAGGTGGTCGACGAGCTGACCGAATCGAGCGTCTTCGGCCTCGCCGCCGTCGGCAGCGACCGGCTCGCCGTGGAGCGGGTCGACTCGATCCTGGTTCGTGACGCGGGGAACTGGCGCAGCTGCCGCGCGCTCCGGCCCCCGTCGGACGGTTACCTCAGCGAGGTCACCACGGGAGGTGCGCTCGTGGCGGCGACCGACGGCGACGGGCAGATCCTGGTGTGGGACACCAGGACCTGGGCACCGCCGGTCGTGCTGACCGCCCGCGAAGCGAGTGTCCACCTCGGTGCTCCCCGCGCCTCGCCGGCCCGGCGGGCGGTCAACCGCCTCGACCAGCGGCTGCGGCGGCGGTACCGGCGGCGGATTCACCCCTTCCGCCGGGTGATCGGGCGGCTGGCCACGCCCGCGCCGCTCGTGCGGCTCGTGATCGCGCCGGACTCCGCCTGGATCGCGGTGGCGGTCGGGGCGGCCGTCCACGTCGTGGACGCGCGCACGTGGCAGTCCACCGCGACGCTCTCGTTCGACGAGGAGCCCGAGGGCATGCGGGTGCCCTCGCACGGGGACTGGCTGGTGGTGGCTGCCGGGGACCGGATCAGCTACTGGAGCACGCGGTCCTGGACGAAGGAGTCCGAACTGGTCGCGCCGGACATCGTCGGCGCCGCGGGCGGGGACTGGTCGCCGGACGGCTCGCTGCTCGCGACGGTGTCGCCGGACGATCAGGCGCTGGTGCGGATCCAGCACAGCCGGGACGGCACGTGCCGCACCGAACTGCGCCTCGACGGGGAGGCGGCCACGTGCAAGTGGCTGAGCGCCGACCGGCTGGCGATCGTGGGCGGGCGGGGCATCTACACCTTCGACTACCTGCGGTGACGTCCTCGTCGGCGCGTCACAGGCGCGTGCCGGTGAACGACGCCAGCTCGGCCAGCAACTCGTCCTGGAACCGTTCGTCCCGGGCCGCCGGGTGCGGCTCGCGGGGCTGCTGGTGGTACCAGTAGCCACCGGTGGTGCGGGCGTCGTCGCTGGTGGCGAGCCATTCCTGGGTGCGGTGGCCGAGCCGGAGGTCGGCCGGGGCGCCCGGGCCGCCCATCTTCGTCGGCACCCAGCCCGGGTCGACCGCGTTGACGCGCACGCCCGGCGTTGTGGATCACCGCGTCCATCGTGCCGAGCGCGTTCACCTGCTCGGCGACGCCCCGCGTCTGCTCCACGTCGGCCCGATCCCCCACCACCGCCGCGGCGCCCCGGTCCAGCAGCGCCCGCACGGCGGTGAGGCGTTCCCCAGGCCGTCGGCGGAACCGGTGATCAGGATCCGTGCCACGTCTCACCCTGCCACACCACACGAACGGGCGGTCGTCCGGCCAGTAAGGTTCGGGGCGCAGGACGGTGACGGAAGGGCGGCCATGAGCACGTTGCAGACTCTGGACCGGGGCCTGCGTGCGCTCGAGGTGATCTCCCAGTCGCCGAACGGGATCTCCGTCGCCGAGCTGGCGAAGGAACTCGACGTCCACCGGGCCATCTGCTACCGCATCGTCGCGACGCTCGAGGAGCACCTGCTCGTCGCGCGCACCGAGGACGGGCGAGTCCGGCTCGCGGTCGGGCTGGCCGTGCTGGCGTCGCGGTTCGCGCCGCAGTTCCACCTCGATGCCCGCCCGCTGCTCAAGGCGCTGGCCAACGAAACCCACGCGACCGCGTTCATCTCCGCCGCGGAGGGGCAGTCGTGCGTGGCCGAGCAGGTCGCCGAGCCCGACGACCAGGTGCTGACCGTCGGCTACCGGGTCGGCAGCAGGCATCCCCTCACCCGGGGCGCGGCCGGCCTCGCGATCCTCGCCCTGCGACCGGAGGAACCGGGCGAGCCCGAGGCCGTGCGCGTCGCCCGGCGCGACGGCTACAGCCTCACCCGCGGGGAACTCGAACGCGGCGCGGTCGGCGTGGCCGCGGGCATCCGCGTGCCCGCCCGGCTGGGCACCGCCACCACCGTGGAGCGGTCGGTCGGCGTGGTCGCCATCGAAGGGCTGGACACCGAGACCGCCGCGCAAGCCGTGCTCCGCACCGCCCGGCAGCTGGAGCAGCTGCTCTCCGCCTGACGAACCTTGACGCCTCCCGCACCTCCCCTTACCCTCATCGCAGTTCGCTCAACGCGACACACTGTGCGTTATTGGTAAAACTCCTGGTAGGGCGAGAGGTAGCAGCATGAGCACGTGCCCGGTGTCGGCGAACGCGGCGGCGTTCGATCCGTTCGGCGAGGACTACCAGGCCGACCCGCCCGCCTCCCTGCGCTGGTCGCGCGACGAAGAGCCGGTGTTCTACAGCCCGTCGCTGGGCTACTGGGTGGTCACGCGCTACTCCGACGTCAAGGCGGTGTTCCGCGACAACGTCACGTTCTCGCCGTCGATCGCGCTGGAGAAGATCACCCCGGTCTCCGCGGAGGCCACCGCGACGCTGGCGAAGTACGGCTACGCGATGAACCGGACGCTGGTCAACGAGGACGAGCCGGAGCACATGCCGCGCCGCCGCCTGCTGATGGAGCCGTTCGCGCCGGAGCAGCTCGCCCACCACGAACCGATGGTGCGCCGCCTGGTCCGCGAATACGTCGACCGGTTCGCCGACAACGGCAAGGCGGACCTGGTCGACGAGCTGCTGTGGGAGGTTCCGCTCACCGTGGCGCTGCACTTCCTCGGCGTCCCCGAGGAGGACATGGCGACCCTGCGCCGGTTCTCCATCGCCCACACGGTCAACACGTGGGGCCGCCCCTCACCCGAACAGCAGGTCGAGGTGGCCGAGAACGTCGGCCGGTTCTGGCAGTACGCCGGAACCGTGCTGGACAAGCTGCGCGAGGACCCGTCCGGGCACGGCTGGATGCCCTACAGCATCCGCGCCCAGCGCGAGCACCCCGACGTCATCACCGACTCCTACCTGCACTCGATGATGATGGCCGGCATCGTCGCCGCCCACGAGACGACGGCCAACGCCGCCGCCAACGCGATCAAGCTCCTGCTGGAGAACCGCGTCGTGTGGGAGGAGATCTGCGCCGACCCGGGCCTCATTCCCGGCGCCGTCGAGGAATGCCTGCGCCACTCGGGTTCGGTCGCCGCCTGGCGCCGGCTCGTCACCCGGGACACCACGATCGGCGGCGTCCCGGTGCCGCGCGGCGCCAAGCTGCTCATCGTCAACTCCTCGGCCAACCGCGACGAGCGGCACTTCGACGACACCGACGAGGTGGACATCCGCCGGGACAACGCCACCGACCACCTGACCTTCGGCTACGGCAGCCACCAGTGCCTGGGCCGGAACCTGGCCCGCATGGAGCTGCAGGTGTTCCTGGAGGAGCTGACCCGCCGCCTCCCGCACCTGGAACTCGTGCCCGGCCAGAAGTTCACCTACGTGCCCAACACCTCCTTCCGCGGCCCGGAACACCTGTGGGTGCAGTGGGATCCCGCCGCGAACCCCGAGCGGGCGGACCCGTCGATCCTCGAAGCCCGGCAACCCGTGCGCATCGGCGACCGTCCGAACCGCACGGTCAGCCACCGCGTCACCGTGCTGTCCGCCGAGCGCGCCGCGGACGACGTCGTCGAGCTGACCCTGGCCGCCGCCGACGGGAAACCGCTGCCGAAGTGGTCCCCCGGCGCGCACGTGGACCTGGAACTCGGCGACGTGTCCCGGCAGTACTCGCTGTGCGGCGACCCGGCCGACCGCACGACCTACCGCATCGCCGTGCGGAAGGATCCGGACAGCCGCGGCGGTTCCCGGTACGTGCACGAGAACCTGCGGCCGGGCAGCACGCTGTCGCTGCGCGGGCCGCGCAACCACTTCCGGCTCGACCCGGCGGCGCGCCACTACGTCTTCGTGGCCGGCGGGATCGGCATCACGCCGATCATCGCGATGGCCGACCGCGTCAAGGCCACCGGCGGCAGCTACGAGCTGCACTACTGCGGCCGCCGGGCCTCCGCGATGGCGCTGCTCGACCGGTGCCGGCGCGACCACGGCGAACGGCTGCACGTCCACTGCGGCACCGAGGGAACCCGGCTCGACGTCGCCGCGCTGCTCGCCGAACCCGCCGAAGGCACGCAGATCTACGCCTGCGGGCCGGACCGCCTGCTCGCCGCCCTGGAGGACGCGAGCGCCCACTGGCCCGGCGACGCTCTGCACGTGGAGCACTTCACCACCACGCAACGGGTTCTGGACCCGGGCACCGAACACGCCTTCGACGTCGAGCTCGCCGGCTCGGGGCGCACGGTGCGGGTCGCCGCGGACCAGACCGTGCTCGCCGCGTTGCGGGCGGCCGGCGTCGACGTCCCGAGCGACTGCGAGGAAGGGCTCTGCGGAACCTGTGAGGTGCCGGTCCTCGGCGGCGAGGTGGACCACCGCGACGTGGTCCTGACCAAGTCCGAGCGGGCGGCGCACACGAAGATGATGGCCTGCTGCTCACGGGCCCGCGGCGGGCGGATCACGCTCGGGCTCTGACTCTCTTTCGCGGACCTCGGAAAGGAACTGACAATGGTGTCACCAGTGGACCACGGCGTGCGGCCGTCCACGACCGGGTTCCGGCGCGTGCTCGCCGGCAGCATGGCCGGGGCGGTGCTGGAGTGGTACGACTTCGCCATCTACGGCGTGCTCGCCGCGACCGTGCTCGGCCCGCTGTTCTTCCCCGGCGGCAGCGGAGTGGTGCAACTGCTGCTCGCGCTCGCTACGCAGGGCCTCGGTTTCGTCGCGCGGCCGCTGGGCGGCGTGGTGTTCGGCCACCTCGGTGACAAGTTCGGCCGCAAACCCATGCTGGTCACCACTTTCCTGCTGCTCGGCACGTCCACCGCGGCCATCGGGGTGCTGCCCACCTACCACCAGATCGGCATCTGGGCGACCGTGCTCCTGGTCGTGCTGCGCATGACGCAGGGATTCGCCCTCGGCGGCGAGTTCGGCGCCGCGGTCCTGATGGTGAGCGAGTACGGCGAGCCGAAGCGGCGCGGGTTCTGGGCGTCCTGGCCGCAGGCGGGGGCGCCGCTGGGCACGGTGCTCGCGACCGTCGTGGTCACCGTGATCGCCGCGCTGTTCCCCGGCGACGCGTTCGACGAGTGGGGCTGGCGGGTGGCGTTCCTGGTCGCCGTCCCGCTGCTGGTGATCGGGTTCTGGATCCGCCGCAGCGTCGAAGAGTCGCCGGTGTTCCAGGCCGCACAGGCCGGGGCCGAGCAGCGCGTCGCGCGGCAGAAGAAGTCGAGCGTGCTGGAAGCCCTGTCCCGGCCCCGTCCCGTGCTGCACGGCCTGGGCATGCGGCTCGGCGAGAACATCGCCTTCTACATCTACACCGTGTTCGTGATCGCCTACGCGACCAGGTACTTCGGCTACTCGCGCGGGGATGTGGTCCTGGCCGTGACGTTCGCGTCGGTGTGCCAGTTCGCGGGCATGATCGGCGGCGGGCACTGGTCCGACCGCGTCGGCCGCAAGACCGCGATGCTCGTGCCCGCCGTCGCGCTGGTGGTGTGGGCGCCGGTGTTCTTCTGGATGGTGCAGACCTCCAGCGTGCCGATGCTGTGGCTGGGTGTCTGCGTGGGCGCGTTGTTCCACGGCATGCTCGCCGGGCCGGAGGCCGCGTGGATCACCGAGCTGTTCCCGACCCGCTACCGCTACGCCGGCTCCTCACTGGTGTTCCAGGGCTCCTCGATCATCGCCGGGGCGCCGGCGCCGCTGATCGCGGTGTGGCTCATCGACAGCTTCGGCGCCGGCACGGTCATCGGCTACCTCGTGCTCACGATGGCGATCACCGTGGTCGCCGTGGCGACCAGCCGCGAAACGAAGGGCGTGGACCTGGACCGCGTCGGCTGACCGGAGCCGTCCCCCCGGGCCCCCCGGTGGGGACGGCTGCCGTCGTCACGCGGCGACGACGTCCAGTGCCGTGTGGACGATCTCGGCCGCGGCGGCGGGATCGGCGGCCAGTGCGCGGCGTCAGGCCCTCCGGTTGCTCAGCACCAGCGTGCCCGCCGCCATGAACATTCCGCCGTTGCCCTGCACCACGCTGATCTCGGCGCCCGGCACCTGCGCCGCGGCCTGGCCGCGCAGCTGCCGCACCGATTCCTGGATCAGGAACATCCCGTACATCCCCGTGTGGGTGTACGACAGGCCGCCCCCGTTGGTGTTCATCGGCAGGCGTCCGCCCGGCTCGGTGTGCCCCTCCGCGATGAACGCGCCCGCCTCGCCGCGCGGGAGGAAACCCAGGTCCTCCAGGCCGTAGATCGGGACGTGCGCGAACGCGTCGTAGATCATCAGGTGGTCGACGTCGCCGTGGGTGATGCCGGCCTCGGCGAACGCCTCGGCGCTGGAACGGCGGAACGCGGCCGACGTGGTGAAGTCGGCCATCTGCGAGATCAGCGGCGACTCGAACGTCTCCCCCGTGCCGAGGATGTGCACCGGCGGCCGCGGCAGGTCCCGCGCCCGCTCGGCGGAGGTGATCACCAGCGCCCCGCCGCCATCGGTGACCAGGCAGCACTCCAGCAGGTGCAGCGGGTAGGAGATCATCCGCGACGCCAGCACGTCCTCGACGGTGATGGGGTCGCGGTAGCGGGCCCGCGGGTTCCGCGCCGCCCACTTCCGCTGCGCCACGGCGACCGAGGCCAGCTGTTCGGCGGTCAGCCCGAACTCCTTCATGTACCGCAGCAGCGGGATGGTGAACATGCTCGGCGGCCCGGTCACCCCGTACGGCACCTCGAACTGGGCGTTCGGGCTCGACGCGGGGAACGCGCCGCGCGCCGCCCCGACCCGGGACTTGCCCGACTCGCCGTGGGTGACCAGCACGGTCGCGGCGTGCCCGGCCCGGATCGCCTCGACCGCGTGCCGCACGTGCAGCAGGAACGACGTCCCGCCGACGCCGGTGCCGTCGATCCACCGGGGCCGGACGCCCAGCGCGTCCGCCACCTGGATCGGGCCGGGCGCCGACACGCTCGCGATGCCGTCGATGTCCGTCATCCGCAGCCCGGCGTCGGCCACCGCGTTGCGCGCGCCCTCCACGTGCAGCCGCATGGTGGAATGACCGGGCAGCACGCCGATCTCGTCGGTCTCGGCCGCGCCCGCGATCACCACGTCCATCACCGCGCCTCCGTCCCGGCCGGGGTGAACTGGGGAATCGTGACGTCACCGCGGGTTTCGAAGGTGACCCGCAGGTCCATGTCGAGCACCAGGTTGTCCGGGGTGCTGTCGATGCCGACGATGTTCGCCATCATCCGCGGCCCCTCCGCCAGCTGCACCACCGCGATCGCGTAGGGCACGTCCTGCTCGAAGCCGGGCGCCGGCCGGTGGGTGATGGTGTAGGAGTACAGCGTGGCCCGGCCGCTGGTGGTGAACCACTCGAGCGACGCCGAGGCGCAGAACGGGCAGCACGGGCGCGGGTAGAAGAACGGTTCGCCGCAGTCGAGGCAGCGCTGGATCCGCAGCTCGCCCCGGGCGGCGGCGTCGAAGAAGGGCTGGGTTTCCGGGGTGGGCACCGGAACGGGTTTTCGGCCGGGCATGTCGCTCCTCTGTGGACGGTTCAGCGGCCGAGTAGCGGCCCGAAGGCCTGCTCGATCCGCGCGGCCAGGACGTCGGGGTCCCACGGTCCGGTGCCGGCGATCCGGCTCACCGGTTCCGGGTTGTTGTAGAGCGCGACCTGGTAGCCGGCCGCGTGCAGGATCCGCCCGGTGATCCAGCCGGATGCGGCGCCGGCCAGGTAGGCCACCAGCGGAGCCACGTTGTCCGGCGAATGCTCGTCGCCGGCGGGCGCGCGGCGCCGCTCGCCGGGGATGGAGGCGGTCATCCGGGTGGCGGCGCCGGGCGAGACCGCGTTGACCGTGACGCCGTAGCGGGCCAGCGCGCGGGCGCTGGAATAGGTCAGCCCGACGACGCCCATCTTGGCCGCGGCGTAGTTGGGCTGGCCGGGCGCGCCGTGCAGCCCGGAGACGGAGGTGAAGTTGATGATCCGGTTGTGCGCGCCGCTCTCCCCCAGCGCGCGCCAGTGCGCCGCCGCGAACTTGGTGGTGTTGAAGGTGCCCGTGAGGTGCACCCGGATCACGTCGTCCCACTCGCGCTCGGTCATGTTGAAGACCATCCGGTCGCGCAGGATGCCGGCCACGTTCACCAGCACGTCCAGCCGGCCGAACTCGGTGATCGCGGTGCCGACCAGTTTTTCCGCCGCCGCGTGGTCGGCGACGTCGGAGGCGTCGGCGACGGCCGTGCCGCCGGAGCCGGCGATCTCCTCGGCGACCGCGGCCGCGAGCGCGGTGTCCGCGCCCGACCCGTCCAGCCCGGTACCGAGATCGTTGACCACCACCCGCGCCCCTTCGCGGGCCAGCAGCCGCGCCACCGCCGCGCCGATTCCCCGGCCCGCTCCGGTGACGATCGCGACCCGTCCGTCCAGGCGTCCCATGCCGTCCCGCCTTCCGATGCCAGGTTTTAGAACTGGGTTCTGGAATGACCTTCGGCCTCGGCGGAGGCGCTTGTCAAGGGCTTGACACCGATCGCCGGGCGCGCCTCTAATAGACGAACTGAATTCTAGTATTCGTGTCCGGTCCACCTGGTCGTGCGACAACCCCGGCGCGGCAACGTCGCCGCAGCGAGGAGAACGGGCCCATGTCATCCAACCCCGACGTGGCCGGACCCGGGCCGGTGGACGAGAGCCGGAGCAGCGCGGACGCCACTCGGCGCCGGTCTGGACCAGCCGGCCGTCACGACGGAGAACTCCGCCCGCGGCGCGCAGGCACCCGGACGGCGGGCCCCCGGCGACTCCGGCGCGCTCGTGGTCAGCGACGCCCGGGCGGTGGAGCCGGATTCCGGGGACACCCTCGCCACCTCGCGCAGCGCGGTCTTCATCCGCGGCGAAGGCGGGCCGCGTGGTCCGGTGACGGACCGGCCGGAACCGGCACGGCCGCCGGACCACCGCGTCACCCACCGCACCCGACCCCGGCGGGCCGCATCCAGACGGGCAAGGTACGCACAGAAGGGTCGAGCCCATGAGGTTGTTGCCGATACGCGAGCTGGACGAATACCCCACCGGCGCCCGCCGGATGCGGATCCTCACCATGGCCGTGCTCGCGATCCTCGTCGGGTCGTACGAGGCGCAGATCGCCCCCGTCGTCCCGCTGCTGCTCGAGGATCTGGACATGTCGCTGGCCACCTACGGGCTGGTGTCGGCGGCGGGAGTGCTGGCCGGGGCGCTGGCCTCCGCGGTCGGCGGCAGGCTGACCGACCACCTGGGGCGGGTGCGCCTGCTGGTGCCGCTGATGTTCTGCACCGCGGTGTGCTGCTTCCTGATGGTCCTGGTGCACTCCCCCACCCAGCTGCTGCTGGTCCGCGTCGTGCTCTCCATTGTGGACGGTATGGCGATGGCGGGCACCGCGCCGCTGGTGCGGGACTTCTCGCCGCGGATGGGCCGCGCGCAGGCCTTCGGGTTCTGGACCTGGGGCCCGGTCGGGGCGAACTTCCTGGCCGCCGCGGTCGCCGGCGCGACGCTGCCGCTGTTCGACGACGACTGGCGGTCCCAGTTCGTGATCATGGGCGCGTTCTCGCTGGTGATCTCGGTGGTGATCATGTTCAACATCGCCGACCTGTCCCCCGAGCTGCGGGCGCGGATCCAGCAGAGCGAGCGGCAGGCCATCGACGTCGGACGGGCCGGCCCGCCGCGGGCCAGGGAGCTGTTCCGGCACCGCAACATCTGGGCGCACGTCGTCGGCATCTCGCTGTGGCTGGTGATGTACCTGACGCTGTCGCTGTTCGGTCAGACGATGCTGGCCGCCGCGTTCGACCTGTCGGCCTCCACCGCGTCCGGGATCATGTCCGCGTTCTGGGTGCTCAACCTGCTCACGCTCGTGGTGATCGGGCGGGTGTCGGACCGGTTGCAGCTGCGCAAACCCATCTGCATCGCCGGTTCGGTGGTGGCCGTGCTCGTCACCGGCTACCTGATCCTGCTCATGGGCGACCCGGGCGTGTCCCACGTGCACCTGATGATCACCGGGGCCCTGCTCGGCGGGGCGCTCGGCGTCGCGTACGGGCCGTGGATGGCGAACTACTCGGAGGACGCCGAGGACGTCGACCCGCGCCTGCAGGGCAGCGCCTGGGGTCTCTACGGGGCGCTGTCGAAGGTGAT
Organism: Amycolatopsis thermalba; assembly: GCF_023376025.1. Lineage (NCBI taxonomy): Bacteria > Bacillati > Actinomycetota > Actinomycetes > Pseudonocardiales > Pseudonocardiaceae > Amycolatopsis > Amycolatopsis thermalba. The sequence continues at coordinate 3,050,340 of NZ_CP091196.1, read as the reverse complement.
GGCGGTGATCGTGCTGTTCGTCGTCCCGCACCTCGTGGAGGCGGCGAGCTGGCGGACCTGGCTGGGGATCGCGGCGTTCTGCCTGCTGCTGTTCATCCCGGCGGCCTTCGCCTTCCACGGCCCGTGGCGGGCGCACCGGGGCCGCGCGGTGGCGCCGGCCGCCCCACTGGAGCGGAGCGCGAACTAGCTCAGCCGAGGCGGTAGCCGAAGACGGACGAAGGGTGTTCAAGATCGGTTTGTGACGGCCGGCTTGAACACCCTTCTGACCGCGCTCTGTCTCAAGATCGACGACTGCTGCCTGGGCGGCGTCGGATGGGCGGAGCCGCCGAAGCTCACCGACCTGTGGACCGACGACGCCTGGATCATCGACCGCCTCGGTCGCGCGCGGACGCACCCTGCCCACCGTGAAGCGCCCGGAACCGGGCGGCTGGGCCAAAGTACGGCTACTGCCGCTCGCACCCGCGCTGATCATCGCCGACAAGGGCGACGTCTCCCGAGAACTCGACCACCACGCACCAAACAAGGGCCTCGCCGTCCACATCCCCAACGCCACTGGCCCTGACCGCCTTCGACGCTGACAGAGTTGCGCATTACTCGTCCAGCTCAGCCGAGACCGGCCGGTCGCGCGAGGTCGCGGCCGGCTGGTTCCGCGCGGCGGCCCCCGGCGGAGGTCAGCACCGCCACCACCGAGATCGCGGTCATCACGCCCAGCGCGAGCCGGTAGCCGGTGACCAGCAGGCCGACCTCCGCCGGGTGGAGCCGGGACAGCGTGCCCGCGAAGACCGACGGCCGCAGCGCCGCCGGGAGCGGGCTGGTCACCAGGGACAGCGCGAGCGCGGTGCTCATCACCACGCCGGTGTTCTGCACCATCAGCCGCATGGCGTTGACGATGCCGACGCGGTGCGGCGGGAGTTCGTCCAGCAGGGCGGTGGTGTTGGCGGGCATGAACATCCCGGACCCCGCGCCGATGAGGACCAGCGCGACGCAGACCGGCGCGTAGGAGCCGTCCGCGGAGACGACGGCCAGCAGCACCGCCAGCCCCGCGGTGCCGGTCACGGTGCCCAGCGCGGCCGCGGCCCGCGCGCTCATCCGCGCGTGCAGCGGCCCGGCGCAGGCCGAGGCGATCATCGCCGCCACCGGCAACGGCAGCACCCTCAGCCCGGCCGACACCGGGTCCTCGCCGTGCACGGCCTGGTAGAACAACGCGACCAGCAGCACCACCGCCATCCTCGCCACCGTGTTGAGGAACGAGGCGAGCAGGCCCAGGGCGAACACGCGATCGGCGAACAGCCGGACGTCGACCACCGGGTGCGGGCTGCGCCGTTCCACCACCGCGAACACCGGCAGGAGCACGGCGAACAGCACCACCCCGGCCAGCACGACCGGGTCCGCCCAGCCCCGCTCACCGGCCTGCGACAGCCCGAACAGCAGCCCGCCCAGCGACACCAGCACCAGCAGGTTGCCGGGCACGTCGAGGCCCCGGTCCTGGCCGGCGCCACCGGTGCGGCGCAGCGTCACCGCTCCCCAGGCCAGGCAGGCCACGCCGAGCGGGACGTTGAACCAGAACACCCACTGCCACCCGAACCGGTGGGTGAGGAACCCGCCCAGCGTGGGGCCGATCAGCTGGGCGACGGAGAACGACGCGATGTAGACGCCCATGCCGCGGCCGAGGTGGCGGCGCGGGAACGCGTCGGTGAGGATCGCGGCGCTGTTGGTCAGCAGCATCGCCCCGCCCGCGGCCTGCACCACCCGCAGCCCGACGAGCCACCACGCGCCCGGCGAGAACCCCAGCAGCAGGCTCGCCCCGGTGTAGGTGGCCAGCCCGCACAGGTACAGCGTCCGGCGCCCGAACAGGTCGGCCAGCCGTCCGAACACGACCATCAGCACGGTGTTGGCGAGCATGAACGACAGCAGCATCCAGCTCGCGGCCGCGGCCCCGGCGTGGAAGTGCCGCACCACCTCGGGCAGCGCCACGTTGAGGGAACTGCTGCCCAGCGCGGTCACGATGCTCGCCATGCTCACCACGGACAGCGCCCGCCAGGCGTAGCGGAGCCGCTCCCGTTCGGCCGGCTCGGACACGGGTCGCCTCCCGAGGTAATCCTAGAATCTCATTCGAGACTAGGCAGCGGCCCCGGGCCGCGTCACCCGGCAAACGGGTTGATCGGCAGGGCGGTTCACCCCGGCGGATCCGGAATGTCCACTCCGGACTCAGACGTCGAGCGGGTTGAGCCGCCGGATGAGCACGATGGCGGCCTCGGCGATCCGGTTGGCCTCGCGCTTGGACGACGACGTCGCGATCTCGCGCCCGGCCTCGCCGATGATGCTGGTCAGCACCGCTACGGTGAGCCGGTCGACCGAGCTGGTGCCCGCGCCGAGCAGCACCGCGTTCTGCCGGACCCATTCCCGGCCGCGGGTGCGGCGGATCAGCTCGAACCCGGGCGGGCCGCCGCCGTCCATGAACAGCCGGGACAGGTCGCGGCGCTGCCACGAGCCCTCGAGGAAGGCGCGGGCGCCCACGATGAACAGCTCCAGCGGATCCTCTTCGCCGTTCGCGCGCGCCTTGGCCACCGCGGCCGCCGCCGCGTGCTCGTGCGCGGACTGGTGGTCCTCCCACAGCGCGAGGAACAGCTCGGTCTTGCCGCCGAAGTGGTGGTAGAGGCTGCCGACGCTGGAGTCGGCGCGGCGCACCACCTCGGCGATGCTCGCGTCGGCGAAGCCCTGCTCGCAGAAGACCTCGCGGGCGGCGTGGAGCATCACCCGCCGGGTTTCCGCGGTCCGGCTCCACTGCCAGGCGTTGCCGCTCGCCTTGCGCGCCATCCCCGCCTCCTCGCTGTCGCCGAACAGGTTACCGGACAGGATCGGGTGACGGTCTTGACACGCATCGCGTCCGGCACGCAGTCTGAACATATTCCTAGAGTTCGGTTCTAGAAATTTGCCGCCGGACATCGCAGAGAGGACCGCGTCGATGGTCGACTTCTCGCTCAGCACCGAGGAACGCCAGATCCGCGACACCGTACGGACATTCGTCGACCGCGAGGTCGTCCCGCTCGAACCGGAGGTCCTGCGCAACGAGCGCGCCGGGCGTCCCGGGCTGGACCCCGGGGTGCTGACCGAGCTGCGGGCCAAGGCCCGCAAGGCCGGTTTCTGGGGCGTCAACACGCCCGAGGAGTACGGCGGGATGAACCTCGGCGCGGTGATGGCCGCGATCGTCGCCATGGAGACCGGGCGCACGTTCGTCCCGTTCAGCTTCGGCGGCACCGCGGACAACATCCTCTACTTCGCCAACGAGGAGCAGAAGCAGCGCTACCTCATCCCGACGATCGAGGGCGAGCGCCGGTCCTGCTTCGCGATCACCGAACCCGGCGCCGGGTCCGACGCCCGCAACATCCGGACCCGGGCCGTGCGCGACGGCGGCGACTGGGTGATCAACGGCGAGAAGGTGTTCATCACCGGCGGCAACGAAGCCGACTTCGTGATGGTGTTCGCCGTGACCGACCCGGACAAGGGCGCGAACGGCGGCGTCACCTGCTTCCTGGCCGACCGCGACATGGGCTGGAAGTCCGAGCCGATCCCCACCATGGGGCAGTGGGGCCCGGCGTCGCTGGTGTTCGACGACGTCCGCGTCCCGGCCGCGAACGTCCTCGGCGAGGTCGGCCGCGGCTTCGAGCTGGCGATGCGCTGGATCGGCCAGGGCCGCTACCTCATCCCGGCCCGCGCGATCGGCTCGGCCGAGCGGATGCTGCGGATGGCGATCGACTACGCCAGGATCCGGCACTCGATGGGCCGCCCGATCGCCGACTACCAGGCCATCCAGTGGCAGATCGCGGACTCCCAGGTGGAGATCGAATCCACCAAGTGGCTCACGCTGTACGCGGCCTGGCGGGTCGAGACCGGCCTGGACGCCCGCCACGCCTCCTCGATCGCCAAGCTCCACGGCGCGCTGATGGCCAACCAGGTGGTCGACCGGGTGCTGCAGATCCACGGCGGCATGGGCTACACCAAGGAACTGCCGATCGAACGGTGGTACCGCGAGCTGCGGCTGCTGCGCATCTTCGAGGGCACCGACGAGATCCAGCGCCGCACCATCGCCCGCAACCTGCTGAAGGGGCACGCGCGCCTCGGCGGGATCGGGGAGTGACCGGATGACGCGATCGCTGCGTGAGCTGTTCCGGCCCAGCTCCATCGCGCTCGTCGGCGCCACCGACAAGTCCGGGTGGTCGCTGTCGGCCTTCCAGAACCTGCGGGACCACGAGTTCGCGGGCAAGGTGTACCTGGTCAACCCGCGCACCGAGGTGGTGCACGGCGAGACGGCCCACCGCAGCCTGTCCGGCATCGGCGAGCCGGTCGACCTGGCGTTCGTCATGGTGCCCACGACCGCGGTGCTGTCCGTGCTGCGGGAGGGCGCCGGGCTCGGCATCCGCAACTACGTCGTGCTCACCGCGGGGTTCGGCGAGACCGGGCCGGCGGGCAAACGGCTCGAGGACGAGATCGTGGCGTTCGCGGTCGAGCACGGGCTGACCGTCCTCGGTCCCAACGGCAACGGCTACATCAACGCCGCGGGCCGGACCACGCCCTACGGCCTGCCCATCCCCGCGCCGCTGCTGCCCGGCCCGGTGGGCGTCGTGTTGCAGAGCGGCGCGCTGGCCAGTTCGGTGCTGAGCTTCGCCCAGGCGCGCAACGTCGGGCTGAGCCTGCTCACGTCGATGGGCAACGAGGCGATGGTCTCGGTGACCGACGTGATGTCGTACCTGGTGGACGATCCCGGCACCAGGGTGATCGCGTTGTTCCTGGAGTCGGTGCGGCACCCGGCCGAGTTCGCCCGGGTCTGCCTGCGCGCCGCCCGCGCCGGGAAACCCGTGGTCGCGCTGAAGATCGGCACCAGCGCGCTGGCCTCGCACACCGCGCAGGCGCACACCGGCGCGCTGGTCGGCGACGACCGGGTGATCGACGCCGCGTTCCGCCGGTTCGGGGTCCTGCGCGTGCACTCGCTGGAGGACCTGATCATCACCGCCGGGCTGCTGGCTTCGGTGGGCCGGATCGACGGGCGGCGGCTCGGCGTGGTGACGCCGTCCGGCGGGGCGTCGGAGATCATCGCGGACCGGGCCGAGCAGGAGGGCCTGGAGCTGCCCGCGTTCGCGCCGGACACGGTGGCGCGGCTGACCGGGATCGTGCCCGGGTTCGCGACCGTGCAGAACCCGCTGGACGTCACCGGGTACGTGGTGGTGGACCGGACCCTGCTGGGCCGGGCGCTGGAGGTGGTGGCCGAGGACCCGGGGATCGACGCGGTGCTGCTGCTCAACGACCTGCCCCGGGTCGCGCCCGCCGATCCGTCGGTGACGTTGCAGATCGCGGGGGCGACCGCGGAGCGGATCCGCCGGTCCCGGGTGCCGGTCGTCGTGGTCAGCAACGTGCTCACCGACATCACCGAGTTCGGCCGCCACGTGCAGGCCCAGACCGGCTTCCCGTACGTGGCGGGCGGCATCGAGCACGGCATGACCGCGATCGGCAACGTCGTGCGGTGGTCGGAGGCGGTGCGGCAAGTGCGTGACGTGGCGCCGGCGGCAGTTGTGGAACCCCCGGCGGCCGGGCCGGGTGAGGTCTGGGCCGAGCACCGGGCGGCGGGGCTGCTCGCCGGGCACGGCATCCCGGTCGTGCCCGCGGAACTGGCCGCGGGCGAGGCGGAAGCGGTCGCCGCGGCCGAGCGGTTCGGGTACCCGGTGGTGCTCAAGGCGGCGGCGGACGGGCTCGGGCACAAGAGCGACATCGGGGGCGTGCGGCTGGGGCTGACCGGGCCGGACGAGGTGCGGGCGGCGCACCGCGAGGTGCTCGCCGCGCTGCGCGACCGCGGCCACCCGGACGCGGCCACCCTGGTCCAGCCGCAGCGGCGGGGCGGGGTGGAACTGCTGGTGGGGGTGGTGCGGGATCCGGCGTGGGGCCCGGCCATGGCGATCGGCCTGGGCGGGGTGTGGGTGGAGGCGCTGCGGGACACCGCGCTGCGGCTGCTGCCGGTCACCCCGGACGACGTGCGTGCGGCGCTGGCCGAGCTGCGCGGGTACGGCCTGCTGACCGGCGCCCGCGGCGCGGAGCCGGCCGACCTCGGGCGGCTGTCGGAGGTGATCGCGCGCATCGGGGAGCTGGCCGTGGAGCTGGGCCCGCGGCTGACCGCGCTGGAGGTCAACCCGCTGCTGGTGACCGGTTCCCGGGTGGAGGCGCTGGACGCGCTGATCACGTGGTCGTGATCGGCGTCGCGCTTGACCTTCACACTGGTGTCAACGTTGCACGCTGGCCGCATGAGTCTGGAACTCTTCGACTACCAGCCGATCACCGAGCGCGAGCCCGTCGTCTGGCCGAACGGGGCCCGTCTCGCGTTCTACGTCGGTCTCAACATCGAGCACTTCCACGTCGACAAGCCGTCCACCAGCATCTGGGCGTCCACGAACACGCTGGTGCCCGACGCGCTCAACTACGGCTGGCGCGACTACGGCCTGCGCGTCGGGATCTGGCGGGTCATCGACATCCTGGACCGGCACGGCATCCGCGCGTCGGCGTTGCTCAACTCCGAGGTCGCCGAGCACTACCCGCAGGTGGTCGAGGCGGGCCGGGCCCGGGACTGGGCCTGGCTCGTGCACGGGCAGACCAACTCGCGGCTGCACGCCAACCTCGAGATCGACGAGGAGCGGGCGATCCTCACCGACGCGGTCACCACGATCGAGAAGGCGACCGGGCAGCGGCCGAAGGGCTGGATGGGCCCCGGTCTCACCGAAACGTTCCACACGCCGCGGCTGCTGTCCGAACTCGGCCTGAGCTACGTGCTGGACTGGACCAACGACGACCAGCCCTACCGGCTCAACGTGCCGGGCATGCTGAGCGTGCCGTACACGCTGGAGGTCAACGACCTGCTGATGTTCATCACCCAGGGGTTCACCGGCCCCGAGGTGCTCCAGATCATCAAGGACCAGTTCGACCAGCTCTACGCCGACTCCGCCACCAGCGGCCGGGTCATGGCGCTGCCGCTGCACCCGTTCGTCATCGGCCAGCCGTTCCGCGCCCGCTACCTGGACGAGGCGCTGGCCTACATCGCGAGCCACGACGACGTCTGGCTCACCACCAGCGACGAGATCGCCGGGCACTACGCGCGGACGAGTTCCTGAACCGCCGGGAAACCGGGCAGGGCGACGGGCTCGCCCTGCCCGGTCCGGTCACGCCGCGGCGACCGGTTCCGCGGGAGCCGCGGCACGGGTGCGCCGCAGGGCGAGGCTGACCAGCAACCCGAGGACCATGCCGGCGGCGGTCAGCAGCACGACGAGGAATTCGCCGTCCGCGGTGGCCGTGCGCAGCGCCTCGCCCGTCTTCCCTTCGGTGCCGATGTCGGCGAGCGCGGTGAACACCGCCAGCCCGATCGCGTTGCCGATGTTCAGCGCCGTGGAGGCGATGCCGTTGGCGACACCCTGCTCGTGGGCGGCGGTGCCGGTGGCGGCGGCGATCCACATCGCGGTCCACACCACACCCTGGCCGACGCCGGAGACGATGAGCCCGGGCACCAGCACGCCGTAGCCGGCGCCGGCGTCGAACCCGATCGCCATGGCCGCGGTGCCCACGACGCCGACCACGAAGCCGAGGATCAGCGTGGTGCGCAGGCCGATGCGCGTGGTCAGCCGCTCGCCGAGCTGGGTCCCGGTCGCGATCGCCAGCGAGGGCACCAGGAACGCGAGTCCGGTCTGCAGGGCGCTGTAGCCGTGCACGCTCTGCATGAGCACGGTCAGGAAGTAGGGCAGCACGCCGAACGTGGCCATGTAGATGAACGTGACGATCATGCCCGTGGTCAGGCTGCGGTTGCCGAACAGCCGGAACGGCATGAGCGGGTCGGCGCTGCGTGCTTCGATCACCGCGAACGCCACCAGCAGCACGGCGGCCAGCGCGAACGCGCCGATCACCAGCGAGCTGCCCCAGCCCTGCTCGGGGCCCTGGACGAGGGCGAACACGAGCAGCGTCGCGCCGCCGGTGACGGTCAGCGAACCGGGCAGGTCGAAGCGGCGCCGCGGCCCGCCCGCCGGGTCGCGCGGGATCACCGCCAGCGCGGCCAGCGCCACGAGGCCGGCCAGCGGGACGTTGACGTAGAAGACGGCGGGCCACCCGAAGTTCTCGGTGAGCACACCGCCGAGCAGCGCCCCGATGGTCAGGCCGCTGGCGCCCGCGCCGCCCCAGACGGCCAGCGCGCGGTTGCGCTGCGGTCCCTCCGGGAACAACGTGTTGATCAGCGACAGGGTCGACGGCAGCAGCAGTGCGCCACCGATCCCCTGCACCGCACGAGCGATGATGATCGTGGCCGGGTTCGGCGCGAGGCCACCGGCCAGCGACGAGATCGCGTAGAGGGCCAGGGCGAACACGAACACCCGGCGGCGGCCCAGCAGGTCGGCGGCCCGGCCGCCGAAGAGCAGGAACCCGCCGGCGAACACGACGTAGGCGCTGACCACCAGCTGCTGGGTCTGACCGGGGAAGCCCAGGTCCGCGCCGATCTCGGGGAGGGCGACGAACACGATGTTGAGGTCCAGGGCGTAGATCAGCTGCGCGAGCGCCAGCAGGACCAGGATCCAGCCCGTCCGCCGGGCGGCGGGCTGTCGGGGAACAGCGGACATGCGAGAGAACACCTTCCAAGAGCAGAGTACGACTGTACGAATAATTACGTACAGTCGAACCGTAGCGCAAGGTGATAGTTCGACTTTCCGTGTACGGTAGTACCGTGAGGTACCGTCATCCGGAGCGTGAGCAGATCCGCATCGACGGCGTGCTGTCGGCGCTGGGCCATCCGGTGCGGCTGGCCGCCGTCCGTGTGCTGGCCGGCGGCGGCGAGCACAACTGCACCAGCGTGCTGACCGAGCTGGGCATCCCGGCCAAGTCGACGATGACCCACCACTGGCGGGTGCTGCGCGACAGCGGCGTGATCATCCAGGAGCCGTCGGGCCGGGAGAACCTGCTGACCCTGCGCCGCGACGACCTGGACGCGCGCTACCCGGGCCTGCTGGACGCCATCCTGGCCGGCGCCCGCACCGACGAGGCGAGTTCCTGAGCCGGCGCTAGGTGTACTTGGCCATCAGGTTGGTGGCAGTCGGCTGGTGGGTGGCCGCCGAGTGTGCCGTGGCGGCGTTGACGTGCTGCCGGTGCCCACGGGCGAGCCTGGCCGGCCGTTTCCGGATACGCGGGCGACGGTCTCGGGCATCATCGCCGGTTTCGGTGCGGAATCGTCTGGCGGGATGTGCCGGCGGCGCGATCCGCACACGTACGCCGGCGGGAATCCGGGCGGTCATCCCCGAGCCGGCCGACCGAGCAGGACACCGGAACCGCCGCGGTTCCCGCGACGCACGGCGACCCATCTACCGCGACGCCATCGAACACCTACTCCCGCCGCGGTCTACGACGCAGCCATCCCCATCCACGACGTCACCATCTGGATGAAAGCTTTGCCGGACACCCCTACGTCTGGCACCGCGCCTCTGGGTTTCGGCGCTCCGCCAACGCAAGCGGCCCCGTCCCGGCGTGGGACGGGGCCGTGCGCAAGCGGGAGCTACCGGTTGCTCCCCTCGGTCGCCGCTCGTGCGGCGTGGCTCAGTTCCAGTCCGGCGGTCTCCGGGGCGAGGAAGTGCGACAGCAGCCCGCCCGCGGCGAGCACGCCCGCCCCGATCAGCATCGTCGGTCCGACGCCGAGGTGGGTGAGCGTCACCGGGAGCAGGAAGGTGCCGATCGCGGCCCCGACCCGGCTCATCGCCGTCGCGAACCCGACCCCGGTCGTGCGGATCGCGGTCGGGAACACCTCCAGCGGGTAGACCGCGGTCAGCGCGCTGGAGGCCGCGTTGAGGAAGGCGAACACGAGGAAGCACGCGACGACCACGGCGATCGGCGCGGTGGGCCAGAACCCGATCAGCGCCAGCGCCGCCGCGGTGATCCAGAACGGCGGGATCAAGAGCCTGCGGCGGCCGATGCGCTCGACGAGCAGGCAGCCCGCGGCCACCCCGAGCACCGCGAGCGCGTTGCTGGCCAGCGAACCGGCGAGCGCGTCGCCGAGTCCGAGGGCCTCCAGCACCTGCGGGGAGAACGTGCCGATGGCGAAGTACGGCAGCACGAGCGCCGCCCAGAACGTGCTGGCGAACACGGTGCTGCGCAGGTGGCGGCGGGTGAACAGCAGGCGCAGGCTGTTCCGCCGCTCGCCGTCGGCCAGCTCGGTGTCCACGTCGACGTCCATGCCGTAGCGGCGGATGAGCTCCTCGGCCTCGGCGCGCCTGCCCTTGCTGAGCAGCCACCGGGCCGATTCCGGGATGCCGCCGCGCAGCGCCACGCACACCAGCGCGATCAGCGTGCTGCTGCCCAGCGTCCAGCGCCATCCGTCGTCCACATCGGACAGTGCGTAGCCCACCGCGAACGCCAGCATGAACCCGACGTACCAGCTGACCTCGAGACTGGCCAGCAGCCGCCCGCGGTTGTGCCGGGGCGCGTACTCCGACAGCAGCGGCGCGCCGATGGCGTACTCGCCGCCGATCGCGATGCCCATCACCAGCCGGATGACGAACAGCTGCCACGCGTTGTCCACGAAGAACTGAGCGATCGACCCGACCAGGAAGATCATCATGTCGGTGAGGAACACGATCCGCCTGCCGAAGCGGTCGGCGAACCAGCCGAACAGCGGCCCGCCGACGAAGATGCCGACCAGCGCCGACGCGCCGATCAGCCCGGCCGTCCAGTCCGACATGCGCATGTCGGCGACGATCGCGGGCATCGCGGCGCCGATGCCGCCGAGGATGTAGCCGTCGATGCCCTGCCCCACCTGGGTGGCGAGCATCAGCTTGGTGCGCAGCCGGCGGCGGCCGCGCTCGTCGGTGGCGGAGCCGCCGGTGTCGGTATCGGGCAACGCTGCCATGATCCGTCCTGTTCTCGTAGGGGAATGGGGAAACGCGGGGCTAGGCCGGCCAGTCCACGGCCAGGTACTTGGTCTCCAGGAAGGCGTCGATCCCTTCGCGGCCGCCCTCGCGGCCGAGCCCGGACTGCTTCACGCCGCCGAACGGCGCGGCCGGGTCGGAGATCAGGCCGCGGTTGATGCCGGCCATCCCGGTCTCCAGGCGGTCGGCGAGGCGCAGGGCACGGCCCAGGTCGCCGGAGTAAACGTAGGCCGCGAGACCGTGCACGGAATCGTTGGCGCGCGCGAGCAGATCGGCCTCCTCGGTGAAGGTGGTGATCGGCGCGACCGGGCCGAACACCTCGGTGTGCATGATCTCCGCGTCGTCCGGCACCCCGGCCAGCACGGTCGCGGGGTGGAACCAGCCGGGTCCCTCGGGCCGGGGCCCCTGGGCGGCGATCGTGGCGCCGCGGGCGACGGCGTCGGCGACCAGACCGGCGATCTTGTCCACCGCGGCCTGGTTGATCATCGGCCCGAGGCCGACCCCCTCGCCGAACCCGGGTCCGATCGGGACCGCGGCCATCGCCGCGCCGAGCTTGGCGGTGAACTCGTCGGCGACGCCGGCGTGCACGTAGAACCGGTTGGCGGCGATGCAGACCTCCCCACCACCGCGCATCTTGGCGTCCATCGCGCCACGCACGGCGGCGTCCACATCGGCGTCGGCGCAGACGATGAACGGGGCGTTCCCGCCGAGTTCCATGGTCACGTTCACGATGTTGTCCGCCGCCTGCCGGAGCAGGACCCGGCCGGTGGCGGTGGATCCGGTGAAGGAGAACTTCCGCACCCGCTCGTCGCCCAGCCAGACACCGCCCACCTCGGCGGCCCGGTCGGTGGGCAGCACGGTGCACACCCCGGCGGGCAGCCCGGCTTCGGCGAGCAGCCCGGCGATCGCCAGCGCGGTCAGCGGCGTCTCCGGCGCGGGCTTGAGCACCACCGCGCAGCCGGCGGCCAGGGCGGGCGCGATCTTGCGGGTGGCCATCGCGGCCGGGAAGTTCCACGGGGTGACGAACGCCGCGACCCCGACCGGTTGTTTGCGCACCACGTGCCGGTAGCCGCCGCCGGGCGCGTCGGCGAAGCCGGACCCGATGCGGACGGCCTCCTCGGCGAACCAGCGGAAGAACTCCGCGGCGTAGGAGACCTCGGCGAGCGCGTCGCGGTAGGCCTTGCCGTTCTCCAGGGTGATCAGCCGGGCCAGGGCCGGCGCGTGCTCGTGCATCGCGGCGAAGGCGGCGTGCAGCACCTCGGACCGGCGCCGTGGCGCGACCGCCCGCCACTGCTCGAACCCGTCCTGCGCCACATCGAGCGCCGCCCGGGCGTCCTCGGCGGAGGCCGCGGACACCTCGCGGATCGGCTCGGTGGTGGCCGGGTCGAAGACCGGGAAGGTCCGGCCGTCGGCGGCGGGCAGCCAGCGCCCGCCGACGAACAGGTCGCCCTCCCCCGCCGCGGCCTTCGCGATCGCGTCGATGTCCATTCTGTTCTCCTCACACCCTGACCTGGCGCGAGGCAACGTATGAGCCGCACGTGTTGCGCGGCAAGAGAACCCGGTGTTTCGCAACCTGAGTTGCGGTGAGGACAACCGCCTCAGGTGAAGCGCCGGGACGCGGGCGGGACGGCGCGCATCCGCCAGCCCAGCTGTTCCGAGACCGCCCCGGCGGCCCGTGCCGTGACCCGGCCGGCGTCGTCCAGCCGCGCGCCGAACCGGTCCTTGGGCGCGGAGACGTTCAGCGCGGCGACCACGCGCCCGCGGAAGTCGCGCACCGGCGCGGAAACCCCGACGAGATCGGGTTCGAACTCCTCGCGGACGGCGGCGTAGCCGTCGCGTTTGCCCCGCTGGATCCGCGACCACAGGTCGGGCAGCGTGCGCACCTCCGATCGCGGGCAGCCGGCCCCGAGATCGGCGCGCAGTCCGAACCGGACGTACAGGTCGTCCGGTGCGGCGTCCTGCAGGAGGACCCGGCCCGCGGACGTGCAGGGCGCGGGCACGCCCCGGCCTTCCCAGCCCTGCACGCGGAAGGAGTGCCCGGACACCGACAGTAGGGTGAGCACCTGGTTGTCGCGCAGCACGCACAGGTGGACGGTCTCCTCCAGCTCGCCGGACAGCGAGCGCATGACCGGTTCCGCGGCCCGCAGCAGCCGGTCCTCGACCGTGCGCGCCACCAGGGAGAACAACCGCCAGCCCAGCCGGTACTCCAGGGTGTCCGGGTCGCGCTCGACGATGCCCTCCCCGGCGAGCGCCTTCAGCGCACGCGACACCTGGCTCTTCTCCCGGCCGACCAGCTGCGCCAGCCGGACCACGCCGAGGCCGCCGGCGTGCTGGGCCTCCTCCGACGCCAGCGCCTCCAGCAGGTCGATGTCCCGGCGCAGGCCGTGGCCCTGGTTGCGCGCGCCGGCGCCCTGCCCGTCCGAACTCACCGCCGTAGCGTAAACCAGGGGTAACGGCGCTGGTCACGCCTGGAGTTGCCGCCAGCGCAACCGACGTTGCGATCGCCCGGAACTCCTTGCCGCCCCTCCCCCGGCTCCTTACCGTTCGGCTGCGTCAACACCATCCGCCACTTCTGGAGCTTCCATGACTTTCGCGCCTGCAGCGCTGGCCGGCGAGTCGTTCGTCGGCACGGGGGTCAACGCCGCGCACACCAACATCGTGGTGGGGCGCAAGGGCGGGCCCGTGGAAACCGCCTGGGCGACCGCGCTGGCCACCCCGAGCGCCGGGCACGTGCCGTTCGTGACCGTGCTGCGGCCCAGCGTGCCGGTCAAGCCGCTGACGTTGTTCGTCACCAAGGCGGCCGCCTCCGGCGACCTGCACGAGCGGGCCACCTGGGGCTCGGCCCAGGCCGGGCTGGCCCACGGCGTCGCCGACGCGGTCGAGCACGGGCTGATCCCGGCCGCCGAGGCGGACGACCTGCTGATCATCGCCGCGGTCTGGGTCAACCCCGGCGTGGCCGACCTCGACGAGTCCTTCCGCAACCAGCGGGCGGCCGCGTTCGGCGCGATCCGCGCCGCCGTGGCGGGCACGCCGACCGTCGACGAGGTCCAGGCGGCGGCGCGGGCCGGCGCGGCCAACCCGTTCTACGAGCCGGGTGCCGCCGTGCTCGCCGAGTCCGCGCCGGAGGCCGCCCGATGAAGATCACCGACATCACGCTCGACCGGCTGCGGCTGGAGCTGGACCCGCCGCTGCGCGCCGCGTGGGATCCCGAGCCGCGGCGGCACTTCGACGCCACGATCGTCCGGGTGCACACCGACGAGGGGATCACCGGGATCGGCTCGGGCGACACCATGGACGGGTTCGAGGCGTTCCGGGACCTGTTCCTGGGTGCCGATCCGCTCGACATCGTGCGGCACGTCAAGGCGATCGAGACCGCCAACTTCCACGGCGGCCACTACTGGCCGCTGGAGGTCGCGCTCTGGGACATCATCGGCAAGACGGCGGGCCTGCCGGTCGCCGCGCTGTTCGGCAACGCGGCCCGGTCCCTGCCCGCCTACGCCTCCAGCGCCGAACTCAAATCCCCGGCGGACCGGGTGGAGACCGCGCTCCAGGCGCGTGCGGCCGGCTTCCGGGCGGTCAAGATCCGCATCGACCGGGACCGGGTGGCCGACGGCATCGCCGCGGTGGAGGCGGTGCGCACCGCGCTCGGCCCGGACTTCGAGATCATGGTCGACCTCAACCAGTCCTGGCGCATGGCCGGGGACACCGCGGACGCCTCGGACCTGGTGAAGACCCGCCGGATCGTGCGCAGGCTGGCCGAGCTGGACGTGTTCTGGGTCGAGGAACCGTTGCCCTACGCCGATCTGGAGGGCTTCCGGGTGCTGCGGGCGGACAACCCGGGCGTGCGGATCGCCGCGGGCGAGATGCACCACTCGGTCCCGGAACTGCTGCGGTACCTGGAACACGACGTGCTGGACGTGTACCAGATGGACGTCGTGCTGGCCGTGGGCATGCACCGCGCCCGGACCCTCGCCGAGGTGGCGCAGCTCAAGCACCGGCAGTTCACGCCGCACAGCTGGACCAACGGCATCGGCGTGCTGGCGAACCTGCACGTCGCCGCCGGGGTCGGGGGCGGCCCGTACTTCGAGTTCCCGTTCGACCCGCCGGGCTGGACGCCGGAGCGGCGCGACTTCATGCTCACCGAACCGGTGATGATCAACGCCGCCGGTGAGCTGGAGGTCCCGCAGGCGCCGGGCCTCGGCGTCGAACTCGACGAGGACGCGGTGCGGCGGTGGCGGATCCGATGACGGTGCAGCGGGACCACGCGGCGTGGCTGGCCGCCGCCGAGCGGATCACCTTCGAGACCCGGCCGTTCATCGACGGCGCCTTCACCGGCGCGCTCTCCGGCGAGGTGTTCGCCACCACCTCCCCGCGCGACGGCAGGGTGCTCACCGAAGTTCAGGCCGGGGGCGCGGCGGACATCGACCGCGCGGTGCGCGCGGCGCGGGCCGCCTTCGACGACGCCCGGTGGCGGGGCCTGCCGCCCAAGGAGCGCAAGCGGATCATGCTGCGCTGGGCGGACGCCATCACCGCGCACGCCGACGAGCTCGCCCTGCTCGACACGCTCGAAATGGGCAAGCCGGTGACCGAGGCGCTGCGGGTGGACGTGGCCAAGACCGCGGAGACCATCGCCTGGTACGCCGAGACGATCGACAAGACCTACGGCGAGGTCGCCCCCGCGCCCGGCGACGCCCTGGCCTTCATCACCCGGGAGCCGCTGGGCGTGATCGGCGCGGTCGTGCCGTGGAACTACGCCCTGCTGATCGCGTCCTGGAAACTCGGGCCCGCGCTGGCCACCGGGAACTCGGTGGTGCTCAAACCGGCCGAGCAGACGTCGCTGGCCGCCCTGCTGCTGGCGCGGCTCGGGCACGAGGCCGGCCTGCCCGCCGGGGTGCTCAACGTCGTGCCGGGACGGGGTGAAGTCGCCGGCCAGGCGCTCGGCAGGCACCCGGACGTGGACAAGATCGCCTTCACCGGTTCGGCCGAGGTCGCGCGGCGCTTCCAGGTGTACGCCGGGGAGTCCAACGGCAAGCAGGTCGCCGTCGAAGCGGGCGGCAAGTCGCCGCAGCTGGTGCTGCCGGACGCCGACATCCCGGCCGCCGCGTCCGCCGTGGCGTGGGGCATCTTCTACAACGCGGGCCAGACCTGCAACGCCGGGTCCCGTCTCATCGTGCACCGCGCGGTGAAGGACCGGCTGCTGGAGGAGATCGTCAAGATCACGCGGGAGACGTTCCGGGTGGGCGATCCGCTGGATCCGGCCACCGTGATGGGCCCGATCGTGGACGAGACCCAGCTGCGGCGCGTCCTCGGCTACCTGGACATCGCACGGGCCGAGGGCGCCGCGACGGTGCTCGGCGGGCAGCGGATCCGCACCGGGACGGGCGGCACCTTCCTGGAGCCGACCATTGTGGACGGTGTGTCGAACGACATGACCATCGCCCGCGAGGAGGTGTTCGGCCCGGTGCTGTCGGTGATCACCTTCGACGGGGACGCCGAGGAGGGCGCGCGGCTGGCGAACGACTCCGACTTCGGCCTGGTCGCCTCGGTGTGGACCCGGGACGTGACCACCGCGCACCGCGTGGCGCGGCACCTGCGGGCGGGCACGGTCTGGATCAACACCTTCGACGCCAGCGACGTGATCACCCCCTTCGGCGGCTTCAAGGCGACCGGGGCGGGCCGGGACAAGTCCCTGCACGCGCTGGAGGCCTACTCCGCGCTCAAGACCACCTGGATCGACCTGTCCTGACGGGTCGGATTGCGAGGACAACCATGAGAATCGGATTCATCGGACTGGGCAACATGGGCAGGCACATGGCCCGCCACCTGATCCACGCCGGTCACCAGGTCACCGTGCACGACGCCCGCCCCGAGGCGGCGGCCGAGCACCTGGCCCTGGGCGCGACCTGGGCCGGCAGCCCCGCCGAGTGCGCGGCGGGGGCCGAGGTCCTGATCACCATGCTGCCCACCCCGCGCATCGTCGAGGACGTCCTGTTGCGGGGCGGCGCGGCCGCGGCGCTCGACCCGGGCGCGCTGTGGGTCGACATGTCCACCTCCACCCCGGCGGCCGCCGAGCGCGTCGCGCAGGAGGTGCTCGACTCCCGCGACGTGCACCGGCTGGACGCGCCGGTCAGCGGGATGGCGCGCGGCGCGGAAGCGGGCACCCTGCAGATCTTCGTGGGCGGGGACGCCACCCAGTTCCAGCGCGCCATGCCGCTGTTCACCGCGATGGGCGACCCCGGCCGGATCCTGCACATCGGCGCAGCCGGATCCGGCTACACCGCCAAGCTCATGATCAACCTGCTGTGGTTCTGCCACGTCGTGGCCACCTCGGAGGTGCTGGCGATGGGCGTGAAGGCCGGTGTGGACCTCGGCGTGCTGCGCGCCTCGCTGCTGGCCAGCCCGGCCGCGTCGAACTTCCTCGAACGCGACATCGAGTCGGTGCTGGCCGATGGCGACTACGACGACTCGTTCGCGATGGCGCTGGCCTGCAAGGATCTCGGCCTCGCCGTCGACCTCGGCCGCGAGCTGGGCGTGTCCACCGAGGTGTCCGCGCTCGTCGAGCAGATCTACCGGCGGGCCAAGGCGCAGTTCGGCGACCTGGCCGGCGAGATGAGCCCGGTGCGGCTGTACGAGGGGCTGGCCGGCCGTCCGTTCCGCCTGGCTCCGGCGGGTGCGCTGTGACCGCCGGGCGCGTGACGATCGAGCCCACCTGCCGCGTCGAGTTCGGTGCCGGTGCGGTCGAGGACCTCCCCCGGTTCGTCACCGAGCTGGGGCACCAGCGCGCGCTGGTGGTCACGGACCGGGGCCTGCAGGCGGCGGGGATCGCGCCGCGGGCCGGCAAGATCCTGCACTCCGCCGGGATCGAGCACGAGATCCACGACGACATCAGCGCCAACCCCTCGGCCGCCGAGATCGATCGCGGGGCCGCCCGTGCCCGCGCGTTCGGCCGGGCGGTGGTGATCGCGCTCGGCGGCGGTTCGCCACTGGACGCGGCCAAGGGCATCGCGCTGCTGGCCGGGAACCCGGGCGCCGCCGCGGCCGACGCGGACGCGCTGTGGGACGCCGCGGACGGGCTGCCGGTGATCGCGGTGCCCACCACGTCGGGCACCGGCGCGGAGACCAACGGGTTCGGCGTCATCGAGGACACCTGCGCGCGCCGGAAGGTCTACATCGGACACCCGTCGGTGCGGCCGCGGATCGCGGTCCTGGACCCGGAACTGACGCTCGGGCTGCCGTCGCGGGTCACCGCGGCGACCGGCGTCGACGCGCTCGTGCACGGGATCGAGTCGCTGGCCGCGCGCGGGGCGAACCCGATGTCGGCCGCGTTCGCCCAGCACGCGGTGACGCTGATCGGGCGCTGGCTGCCGGTGGCCCACCGGGACGGCGGCGATCTGGAGGCCCGGGCCCAGCTCATGTTCGGCGCTCATCTGGCCGGGCAGGCGCTGACCATTTCCGGTCTGGGGCTGGTGCACGGGATCGGGCACGCGATCACCGCGCACACCGGCACCCCGCACGGGGTCGCGCTGGCCGCCGTGCTGGAGGAGGTGATCGCGTTCAACGCCCCGGCCGCGGCCGCGGCGCACGCGCAGGCCGCGCGTGCCCTGGGTGCCGTCGACGGCGACGGCACGGCCGCGACGATCGCCGCGGTGCGGGAGCTGTCGGGGCCGCTGGAGATCCGGAAGCCGCTGCGGCAGCTGGGCGTGGCGCGGGAGATGCTGCCGGAGCTGGCGCGCGCCGCGGTGCAGGACCCGGTGACGCGCAACAACCCGCGCACCCCCACCGAGGCGGAGGTGCTCGACCTGCTCGCCGAGGTGTACTGAGTGGACGGGCCGGGCGGTCAGCCGTCCGGCCCGGACCGGTGCCGGCGGGCCACGATCTTCCCCAGGGGCACCAGGACCGACAGGATGGCCCCCGCGCCGAGGGTGATCAGGAACACCGACTCGAAGACGGTGTTCCCGCGTCGCACGCCGCGCTCGTCCTCGCCGTGCAGCGCGGCCAGGAGATCGACGCCGGCGACGGTCAGCCAGATGATCGCCACGCCCGTGGCGACGGCACCCAGCCCCAGGGCCGCCGCGACCCCGACCGCGACCCTGTCGCGCCAGTGCATCGCTCAGTGCGGCCGGGGCGCGGCGGCACGGGCGATGCGGTCGGCCAGGTCCCGCGCGCCGGGGAAGAAGGAGTTCACGACCACCTTCCGCCCGTCGGCGCGTTTGACCACGCAGCGCCAGTCGATGCCGATGCGGTGGCCGAGCTTCCCGGGCTGCCAGTTCCCGCGCGCGTCGACCACCGCGATGTCATTCCACCGGAACTCCGTGCGCGCTCCGGCGTTGCGGTGGTGGACGAAACCGCCGGCGTGCAGGTTGATGCGTTCGCCGCGGTGCCGCAGGCCCTGGACGAGCCGCCGCAGCCCGTAGGGCAGCAACAGCACGCTGAGCCCGAAACACGCGCTCCCGGCCCAGACGGGGGCGGTCATCGAGGTCTCGGCCGGGGTGTTGCCGTACAGGTATTCGTCCAGCTTCACCATGAGCAGGCCGAGCGGGACCAGGCCGGCGGTGGCGACCAGGCACGCGACGGCCTGCCGCAGCCGGCGGCCGTTGTCGCTCGGGTAGGACTGCACGAGTGGGCCGAGATCTTCCATGCTCTGCACGGTAGGGATTCCGGGGCGCGCGTCGCCCCGGGTGGCCGGAAGCTGCCGGGGTTGCCCGGCGGGGGCCGCGCCGCCCCTGCCGGGCAGGTCGTGGTCAGCCGGCGTAGATCAGCTCGACCTCGAACTCCAGGTCGATCTCCCTGGACACGAGCAGGCCGCCCTTGGCCAGCGGCATGTTCCAGGTCAGGCCCCAGTCCTCGCGGTTGATCCGGCTCCGGGCCGAGAAGACCGCGCGGTGGTTGTCCCACGGGTCCTGCGCGTAGCCGAGGTAGTCGATGCTCAGGGTGACCGGCCTGGTCACGCCCTTGATCGTCAGATCCCCGGTCATCGAGCCGCCGCTGCCCTCCCACCGCACCTCGGTGGAGGTGAAGGCGGCGGTGGGGTTGCCGTCCACGTCGAAGAAGTCGGCCGAGCGGAGGTGGTCGTCGCGGGCCTGGTCGCCGCTGTTCACCGACGCCATGTCGATGGTCACCGAGACCTTGCTGTCCGCCGGGTTCTCCGCGACCTCCACCGCGCCGTCCACGCCGGTGAACCGGCCGCGGACCTTGGTCAGCATGAAGTGCCTGCCGACGAAGCCGACCTCGGCGTGCCCCGGGTCGATCTTCCAGGTGCCGGCGGCCGGCAGCTCCACGTCGCCCAGCCGCCGGGTGGGCATCACTGATCCCGTCATGTTCTTCCCCTTCTCTCGGGTTTCCCTGGCACTCACACTATTGATGCGTGCGCACGCACACAATAGGTTATCCTAGGAGTCGTGGACACTGCTGACGACACGGGCGTGGCGGCCTGGCGCGCGATGCTGCTGGCGTACAACGCGGCGCTGCGGGCCATCGACTCGGACCTGACCCGGGCCGGCACCATCCCCCTCACCTGGTACGACGTGCTGCTGGAGCTGAACGCCGGCCCGCGGCGGCGGCTGCGCATGAACGACCTGGCCGACCGGGTCGTGCTCAGCCGGACCCGGGTGAGCCGGCTGGTCGACGAGATGGTGGCCGCCGGGCTGGTGACGAAGATCCGCGACGAGGAGGACCGCCGGGTGGTGTGGGCGGCCATGACCGACGAGGGCGCGAGCGCCTTCCACGGCACCGCGCCGCGGTACCTGCGCGGCATCGAACAGCACTTCGCCCAGTACCTGACCGAGGAGGAGAAACAGGTCATGGCGGCCGCGCTGACGAAGGTCCGCAAGGCGCACGCGGAAGTCATCAGCACACCGGAAGCGCTGCGCCGCAGCACGAGGACCACGCGGTGATCCGCCGCCCCGGGCGGGAGGGGCGCCGCTCTCACCGGAGGAACGTGGCGCGAAAACGCCGTGCCCCCGTTGCACCCCGTCTCGCGGCTCAGCGCCACCAGCGCCTCCCAGGCCGGACGCAGCCCCTCGACCGTGCGTGACGATCGTCGCGTGCCCGCACGTGAGCACTCCGGAACAGGGTCCCCGGGCGGCACTTCCGCCGGCCTCCCGGGCGATCGCCACTCTGTCCCGCCGTCAGCGACGACCGTCGGCGCGGAGTGACCGGGTCACCACCGGGCGCCGGGACGTCATGTCCCCGCCTCCGCGAGCTCGCGCATCAGCTGCACCAGCGTCCGCACCGCCGCGCCGGTGCCGCCCCGCGGGGTGTCGCCGTGGGGCTCGCCCTCGTGGAAGGCGGGGCCGGCGATGTCGAGGTGCGCCCACGGCGTGCCGTCCGGCACGAACTCCTTCAGGAACAACCCCGCGACCAGCGCACCGCCCAGGCGCTCCCCCACGTTCGCGATGTCGGCGACCGTCGAGTTCAGGCTGGGGCGCAGATCCGCCGGCAACGGCAGCGGCCACGCCTGCTCACCGGCGCGGCGGGCGGCCGCGGCCACCCGGCCGCCGAACTCCTCGCTGGGCGACATCACC
The DNA here is from genome assembly GCF_023376025.1 of Amycolatopsis thermalba. Taxonomy (NCBI): domain Bacteria; kingdom Bacillati; phylum Actinomycetota; class Actinomycetes; order Pseudonocardiales; family Pseudonocardiaceae; genus Amycolatopsis; species Amycolatopsis thermalba. Next base: position 3,028,889 of record NZ_CP091196.1, on the reverse strand, counting down.
CCGAACATCCGGTTGCCCAGCGCCATGCGCATCGCGAACGTCAGCGTGGCGACGTCGACGATCACGTCCGGCTCGTCCTCCGCGGCGCAGGCGATCGCGTCGGCGAGGACGATCCGCCCCTCGGCGTCGGTGTTGAGCACCTCGACCGTGCGCCCGTCGTACATGCGGAGCACGTCGCCGGGGCGGGTGGCCGAACCGGACGGCATGTTCTCCGCGAGGGCGAGCCAGCCGCTGACCCGCACGGGCACCTCGAGCCGCGCGGCCGCGACCACGGCGGCGAACACCGCGGCGGCGCCCGCCATGTCGCGTTTCATGATCTCGTTCGACCCGACGGGCTTGAGCGACAGCCCGCCGGAGTCGTAGGTGATGCCCTTGCCGATCAGGGCGATGCCGGTCGCCGCGTCCGGGTGCGCGTAGGAGATCCGCACCAGCCGCGGCGGCCGGACCGAGCCCTGCCCGACGCCGAGCAGACCGCCGAACCCCGCCGCCGCAAGCGCTTTCTCGTCGAGGACCTCGACCGCCAGCCCGTGTTCGGCGCCCACCGCCTGGACCTCCGCGGCGAAGACCTCGGGGTACAGGTCGTTGGCGGGCGTGTTGACCAGATCCCGCGCGGTTCACCTCGTGCGCGAGAACCACCGCGCGCCGCACCGCGGCATCGGCCTCCGCGTGGTCCAGGCCGGTGAGCACGCCCCATTCGGTCGCCGCGGGCTGTCGCGCGCTGCGGTAGGCGTCGAACGAGTACTGGCCGAGCACCGCGCCCAGCGTCACGGCTTCCACCGCCTCCGGGGTGGCGGCCGGCAGGGCCAGCACCACGCTCGGCACGCCGGCCAGGGCACGCGCCGCCACACCGGCGGCTTGCCGGAGTGCGTCCGGCCCGTATCCGCCGTCGGGGTCCGGCTCGCCGAGGCCGACGAGCAGGACGGACCCGGCGTCGAACCCCGGCGGCGCGGGCAGCCTGAGCGTTTCGCCCACCGCTCCGGTCATTCCCCACGCGGTCGCGGTCGCGATCAGCGGAGCGACGTCGGCGGTTCCCCGCCCGAACCCGATCACCACCACGTCGGAGTGCCGGCCGGCGGTGAGGGCGGTCACCCGTGTTGTTCTTGTGCTCACTCGAACCTCCGCCACCACGGTGCCGGAGGTGCCACGTAAGGACAAGTGAGCGTTTTTACAAGATCCTTAAGCTGACCTAACGTGCCGACGCCAGATCGCGCAGCGTGTGCAGCAGCACGTGGGCCAGGTTGTAGATCACCGCGCCCGGCGGGGCGGTCCCGGCCTGCTCGACGCTGCCCACGATGCTCACCATCGGCTTGGCCGCGCGCCCGGCAGCGGCGACGACCTGGGCCATCGCCTCGCGGACGCGGGGGTCGGCGGCTCCGGTGGTCAGTCCCATCGCGACGGACAGGTCCGCGGGGCCCACGAGGACCGCGTCCACACCGGGGACCGCCAGGATCTCCGGCGCCGCGGCGCACGCCTCCGGGGTCTCGATCATCGGCACGACCAGCGTCGTCTCCGCGGACCGTTCGAGGTGCTCGGCAACGCCCCGGGCGCCGAACCGGCCGGCCCTGCTGTACGTCGCGAAACCCCGTTCGCCCAGCGGCGGGTAGTGCGCGGCCGCGACGACCGCGCGGGCCTGCTCCGGGGTGTCCACGTGCGGCACGATCACCCCGTCCGCGCCCAGGTCGAGCACCCGCAGCACGAGCGCGGGCTCGGCCGCCCCGACCCGGACCAGCACCCCGAGGCCGTGTGCCTGCGCGGCCACCACGTGCTGCTGCAGCGGCACCAGATCGGCGGGCCCGTGCTCGCAGTCGAGCACCACGAAGTCGAGCCCGGCCACGCCCGCCATCTCGACCAGCGTCTCCGACGGCAGCCGCAGCAGACCACCGAGCAGCCGCTCCCCCGCCGCGAGCCGCTGTTTCAGCGTCGTCATCGCGCCACCATTCCCGCCGACAAGTCGATATCCGCGGCGCACAGCCCCGGCATCCGCAGCATCGCCAGCACCGCGGCCGCCACCTCGGACTCCGTCACCATCCGGCCCAGCGCCGCGCGTCCCACGAAGGCCCGTTCCGCCTTGTCGTAGCTCACCCCGGTGCGCTCGGCCTCCAGCCGGAAGTTGCGCGCCATCCGCGGCCCCTCCACCGGCCCGGGCGACAGCGAGTTCACCGCCACCCCGTACGGCCCGACCTCCCCGGCGAGCGTGGCCGTCAACCCGATGACCGCCATCTTCGACGCGCAGTACGGCGTGCGCCGCAGCAACGGCCGTTTCCCGCTCACCGACGCGATGTTGACGACATCACCCGCCCCGCGCGCGACCATCGGCGGCAGGAACGCCTGGCACATCAGGTACACGCCGCGGACGTTGACCGCGAACACCTCGTCCCACTCCTCCGGCGAGACCTCCACCAGCGGCTTGACCGGCCCCGCCACCCCGGCGTTGTTGACGAGCACCGAGATCTCCTCGCCGGCCAGCTCGTCGGCCAGCGCGGCGACCGACTCCGGATCGGCCACGTCGCACACGGCGGCCCGTCCCGGCCCCGGCAGGGCCGCGACGGTTTCGTCCAAACTGGACCGTCGCCGCCCGGTCACCACGACCCGCGCACCGGCTTCCGACAGCGCGACGGCGATCGCGCGGCCCAGTCCGTTGCCGCCGCCGGTGACCAGCGCGGTCCGCCCGCTCACGCCGGGTTCCACGGCAGCTCCCCGCGCCGGAACCCGGCCGCCCGCACGTCGCCGGACCGGGCGTGCCCCTCGAACAGCTCCACGCGCGCCGCGCGCCCGCAGACCTCGCCCAGCCGCACGCTCGACTCGCTGCTGGTGACCTCCTGGTAGGTCACGGTCTTCAGGTACTTGCCGACCCACAGCCCACCGGTGTGGCGGGCCGCGCCGCGCGTGGGCAGGACGTGGTTGGTGCCGATCACCTTGTCGCCGAAGGACACGCACGTCCCCGGGCCGAGGAACAGCGCACCGTAGTCGCGCATCTTCTCCAGCGCCTGCCGCGGCTGCTCGGTGAGCACCTGGACGTGCTCGGAGGCGAACGTGTCCGCCAGCGCGAACGCCTCGTCGAGCGTGTCGGCCACGTGGATCTCGCCGTGGTCGCGCCACGCGGGCTCGGCGAAGTCGCGGGTCGGCATGCCGGGCAGCAGCGCCTCGACGTGGCCGAGCACTTCCCGCGCGAGGTCCGCGGAGGTGGTGATCAGCACCGCGGGCGAGTCCGGCCCGTGCTCGGCCTGCGACAACAGGTCCACCGCGACGACGAACGGGTCGGCGGTGTGGTCGGCGACGATCAGCACCTCGGTCGGCCCGGCGAACAGGTCGATGCCGACCTCGCCGAACAGCTGCCGCTTGGCCTCGGCGACGTAGGCGTTGCCCGGGCCGGCGATCAGGTCGACCCGCCCGATGGTCTCCGTGCCGACGGCGAGGGCGGCCACCGCCTGCACCCCGCCGAGGAGGTAGATCTCGTCGGCACCGGCCAGGTGCATGGCGGCGACGGTGGCCTCGGGCACCTCGCCGCGGATCGGCGGCGTGCACGCGGCCACCCGGGGCACCCCGGCGACCTTCGCGGTCACGATCGTCATGTGCGCCGACGCGGTGAGCGGGTACCGCCCGCCGGGGACGTACGCGCCGGCGGCGGCCACCGGCACATGCTTCTGTCCCAAGTGGACACCGGGCAGGGTCTCCACCTCGAACTCGCGCAGCGAGTCGCGCTGGTGCCGGGCGAAGGTGCGCACCTGGTCCTGCACGAACCGGATGTCCTCCAGCACCTGGTCCGGCACCCGGGCGACGATTTCCTGGATCCGCTCGGGCGACAGGCGGAACGACTCCGGCGACCACGAGTCGAACTTGGCCGAGTACTCGGCGACCGCGGCGTCCCCGCGCTCGCGGATGTCGGCGATGATCGCGCGCACCCGCTCGGCGACGTCGGTGCGCTGGGCGGCGACCTGCTCGACGGGGACGGCGGACTTCAGGACCTTGGGCATGGCAACTCCTTCATCGGATTGACTGGAGCCAGTCGCGCAGCACCGTGGCCGCGGCGGCGGGTTCCTCGAGCGTCAGCAGGTGACCGGCCGCCGGGAGCACCCGGAGGGTGGCGTCGGCCGCGTGGGCGGCGATGGCGTGGTGGAACGCGGGCGGGCACAGCGCGTCCCGTTCGCCGCACAGCACCAGGACCGGGCAGGACAACCCGGCGATGGCGGCGGCGCCGTCCCGCCGGGTGGCCTGGGCGGCGAGCTGGGCGCGGAACGTCTCCGGCCCCACCCGGTGGGCCATCTCCCGGAACCGTTGCCGCAGCGCGGGATCCGGATCGGCGAACATGGTGGGCAGGATCTGCTCGACGACCTCGGCGAACCCGCCTTCGCCGGTGCGGCGGCCGAACTCGGCCCAGCCGCCGAGCTGCTGCGGCAGCGGCGCACCGGCGTTGGTGGAGATCGCGCAGAACCCGGCCAGCCGCCCGGGCGCCAGCCGGGCGGCCTCGAAGCCCGCGATCGCGCCGAGGCTCAGCCCGGCGAGCACGAACGGGCCGTCGACCGCGGCCAGGATCTGCTCGGCCATGCCGCCGATGGACGGCGCGGTGATCTCCGCGTGGACCACCGGCCCGGGCAGCTCGACATCGGCCCACAGATCGGCGTCGCAGAGCATCCCGGGGACCAGCACCACCGGCGGCACGGTCATCGCCCGACCGGCTTCGGCAGCAGGTGGTAGGGCGCGAGGTAGCCGTTGTGGTCCACGCCCACCCCGGCGTCGGCGGCCGCCTTGACGACCTCCTCGTCCCACTCCAGGCGCACCCGGCCGTCACCGCCGTTGACGACGAGCAGGGTCGCCGTGTCGTCGGAGACGTTGCGGACGCTGCGCCACGCCCCGCGCGGCACGGACACCATGTCCCACGGCCCCAGCCGCACGCTCACCTCGTCGTGCCGGTTGAGCGTGACCTCCCACTCGCCGTCCTTGACCATCAGGACCTGGGTCTCGTCGTGGCGGTGCGGCAGCAGGCCCTCGCCCGGCTCGGCGCGCAGCCAGGCCAGGTTGTGCCCGTGCGGCTGGTGGATCCGCGGTTCCTGGTCGCGGTCCTCGGTCATGCCGAAGCCGATCACCGTGGCCAGCTCGGCGCGCCCGCCGGGCAGGGCGCTGCCCAGCAGAGCCCGCGACGACCACCGGAGGTCGTCCGTGGTCGCCACCCGGCGGCGCAGCTTGGCCACGTCGTAGGAGGGCAGGGCGGCGATGTCCGCCGCGGCCATCGGGCGGACCAGCTCGGCCGGATCGGGCACCTCGTCCCCGGCGACGGTGTCGATGAGCCGGTTGTCCGCGCTCAGGTACAGGCCGTGCCGCTCGGCCTCGCGCAGCACCGACGGGCCCCAGATGATGCCGCCGGTGTCGTCGTGGCCGAGCACGGTGAACAGCCAGCCGTCGTCCGGGCCGATGTTGGTGAACCCGCGGAAGATCCACGTCGGGATCGAGGCGATGTCGCCCTCGCGGAGCACCAGCTCGCCCTCGTCGCCGTCGGCGCCCCAGCGGAGCAGGAACTCGCCCCGGAAGCACAGGAACACCTCGGCCGTGAAGTGCAGGTGCAGGTTGTTGGTGATGCCGTGCGGCATCGCCGCCGCGCCGATGTTGAACCCGTGCGGCTCACGCAGGTTCACCACCTGGTTCGGGTTCTGCGTCACCCCCGGGCCGATCATCGAGTAGTTCTCCTTGCGGTCCGAACCCGGCGTCCGGCAGTCGATGAACGCCTGGTTGCAGGACACGAAATCGGCCCGCCGGATCGTCCGGCGCTCCAGCTCCGCCGCCGGGACCCACCCCTCACCGTTGACCATGACACCCTCCGCAGCTCGTTGTTAATACGTATGCAGAACACCATCGGGGACACCCGTGTGTCAAGCCCAAGGCGGCCGGAGTTCGGCTAGGATGCGTATGCACGGCCGATCCACGGGAAGGGGCGCCGATGTCGATCACGAGCCATGACGTGGCCCGGCTCGCCGGGGTCTCGCAGCCGACCGTCTCCCGGGCGCTGCGCGGGGACCACCGGGTGTCCGAGGCCACGCGCGCGCGGGTGCGCGAGGCGGCCGAGGCGCTCGGGTACGTGCCCAGCGAAGCGGGCCGGAGCCTGTCCACGCGCTCGACCCGCCGCATCGGGGTGGTCGTCACCGACCTGACCAACCCGTTCTACCCGCACCTGATCGGCCCCCTGCACGACACACTCGAGCGGCACGGGTACCGGATGATGCTGTTCACCGAGCGCAGCGAGACCGCGCTGGAGACCGAACGGCTGCTCGACCGCTCGATCGACGGCGTCGTGCTCACCACCGCGGTGATCGGGTCCGCCCTGCCCGCCGAGCTGCACCGCCGCGGCCTGCCGTTCGTGTTCCTCAACCGGGAGACCGGCAACGACAAGGCCGACGCCGCCGTGGTGGACAACGAGGCCGGCGGCCGGCTCGTCGCCGAGGAACTCGTGCGCCTCGGCCACGCCGACGTGGCCCTGATCGGCGGCCCGGCGGAGACCACCACCGGCCGCGACCGCGAACTCGGGTTCCGGGTGGGCCTGTCGGAGGCCGGGGTCGGCCTGCCGCGGCACCGCGTGCGGCGCGGGCCGTTCGACTACGGCACCGGCTACCAGGGCCTGCTCGACCTGATGGCCGAGGACCCTCGCCCCACGGCGGTGTTCTGCGGCAACGACGTGATCGCGATCGGCGCGATGAACGCGGCGCGCCGGCTGGGCGTCGACGTGCCGGGCGACCTGACGCTCATCGGGTTCGACGACCTGCCGATGGCGTCCTGGGAGACCTTCGACCTCACCACGGTCCGCCACGACCTGCACGGCATGGCCCAGGCCGCCGCGGACCTGCTGGTCGAGCGCCTCGCCGGCGGCGCGGAGGAGACACCGCGCCGCGTCACGTTCGCCCCGGAGCTGGTGCCGCGGGGCACGCACGCGGCGCGGTGAGCCTCACGACGGCGCGGTGCGCCGCCGTTCCGCCGCGGCCCAGGCCCACGGGGTGAGCGCGCCGCCGTAGAGCGGCATCGGGATCGGCTCGTCGTCCTCCCGCATCTGCTCCCACACCCGGGTGACGCCGAAGCTGCCGTGCCGGCGCACCGCGGTCACCGTGTCCAGGTCGATCACCGCCGTGAGCACGCCCGCGCCGGAGCCGGGCAGCTCGGCGAGGACCTGCCCCTCGGGCCCGGCCAGCACCGAGTGCCCGGCGCCGGTCGGGCCTGCCGCGTTGACGCTGGCCACGAACAGCTGGTTGACGGTCGCGTTGGCGCGGGCCAGCACGACCTCCTGGGCGCGGTCGGCGGTGTCGGTGCGGACCACGTTGAGCACCAGCTCGGCCCCCAGCCACGCCAGGTGGCGGGTGACCTCCGGGAACCAGGCGTCGTAGCAGACGGACAGCCCGACGCGGCCGACCCCGGGGATGGGAAACACCACGAACTCACGGCCCGGCCGGAACGGCTCGTGCGGGCGCCAGGGGAAGACCTTCCGGTAGGCGGCGGCCTGCTCACCCCCGGGCGAGTACACGACGGCCGTGTTGTAGACGTGGCCGTCGGCGCCCAGCTCCGCGACAGTGCCCGGGCACAGCCACACGCCCAGGTCCCCGGCGAGTTCGGCGAAACACCGGTGCCGCGGCCCGTCGGTCAGCGGCTCGGCGTCCATATCGGACTCTCCGGTCACGTGCAGCTCGGGGTAGGCCAGCAGCCGGGTGCCCGGGAACCGGCGCAGCGTGGCGGTGACGTGCTCGGCGAACCCGTCGACGTCGCGGCAGGCGGGGACCTGGGCGAGCGCGAGGGTGAGCGGCCGTCCCATCAGACCTCCTGCAGCGCCAGCCGCTGCGTGCGCAGGGTGGCGGTGGCGCGGTGGGCCGCCATGCCTTCCGAGGCGGAGATGACCTCGACCGCGTCGGCGAGGGCGGGCGTGGCTTCGCGGGCGACCCGCTGGTAGGTCAGTGGCCGGACGAACCGGGACACCGACAGCCCGGCGCTGTGCCGCGCGCCGCCCGCGGTGGGCAGCACGTGGTTCGTCCCGGCCATGCCCTTGTCGGAGTAGGCGACGGTGCTCCACGGCCCGAGGAACAGCGACCCGTAGGCGGTCAGGTGCGTGTGGTACCAGTCGTCGTCGGCGGTCTGGATCTCCAGGTGCTCGGGCGCGAGGTCGTCCATGAGCGCGGCCGCGGTCTCCCGGTCGGCCGCCACCGTGATCGAGCCGTGGTCGCGCCAGGCGGGACCGGCGATCGGTGCCGTGGACAGCGTCGCGAGCTGCCGGTCGACCTCCGCGGCCACCTGCGCCGCCAGCTCGGCGCTGGTGGTGATGAGCGCCGCGGGCGAGTCCGGGCCGTGCTCGGCCTGGCCGAGCAGGTCGGCGGCGACGAGTTCGGGATCGGCGGTCTCGTCGGCGATCACGGCCACTTCGGACGGTCCGGCGAGCAGGTCGATCGCGACGGTGCCGAACAGCTGCCGCTTGGCCTCGGCCACGAACGCGTTGCCCGCGCCGACGAGCATGTCCACCGGGGCGTCGCCGACCAGGCCGTAGGCCATCGCCGCGAGCGCCTGCACCCCGCCGAGCAGGAAGACCCGGTCCACTCCGGACACGTACGCGGCGTAGAGCACGGCGGGGTTCGGGCCGCCGTCGGGCTGCGGCGGGGTGCACGCCACCACCGACGGCACCCCGGCGGCCTTGGCGACGCCGACGGTCATGAACGCGCTCGCGGTCAGCGGGAACCGGCCGGCCGGGAGGTAGGCGCCGACGCGCTGCACCGGCACGTAGCGGTATCCGGCGACCAGGCCCGGTTCGAGTTCGATCTCCAGGTCCTTGAGCGCGTCCCGGGACGCCTTGGCGAACGCCGCGGTGCGGGCGGCGCCGAGCTCGATGGCCGCGCGCAGGTCGTCCGGCAGCGCCTCGCCGCTGCGGCGCATCTCCTCGCGCGAGATCTCCAGTGGCCTGCCGTCGTAGCCGTCGAGTTCGGCGGCGTAGCGGGTGACGGCATCGAGTCCCTCGGCGCGGATCCGGCCGAGCATGCGCGTCACGGTGTCGATGACGCCCGGGTCGCGCTGGGCGGGGGCGCCGCCGGCCGCGGGCTCCTTGACGACGGTGAACCGGCCGGCGAAGCGGCGCTGGGTGGCTTCGGTGAAGTACATGCCCGGAAAGCTAGTTCCGCTCCGGCCACAGGACCACCTTGTCTTCCGTTGGGACACCTATAACCTTTCCTTGTGACACTGACACAGCTGCGTGCCCTGGTGGCGGCCGCCGAACTCGGTTCCTTCACCGCGGCCGGGAACGCGCTCGGCTACACGCAGGCGGCGGTCTCGGAACTGGTGCGCCGCCTGGAGGAGGAGTGCGGTCTGCAGCTGTTCCACCGCGGCGGGCGCAAGCTGACGCTCACCCCCGCGGGCGCGCAGCTGCTGCCGCACGCGCAGCAGACGGTGAGCGCGGCGCAGAACGCCGAGGACACGGTGCGGGCGGTGCGCGGGCTGACCGGCGGGGTGGCCTCGTTCGGCCTGTTCCGCAACGCCGACTTCTACCTGCTGGCCGAGCTCGCCGAGCGGTTCGCCACCGCGCACCCGGACGTGCGCGTCCGGCTGGTCGGGGTCAACGCCGCGCGCGTGGCCGAAGCGGTCGCGGCCGGGGACCTGGAAGCGGGCATCGTGGTCCTGCCGGTCACCCCGTCCGGGCTGGAGGTCACGCCGCTGGCGCGGGACGAGGTGCTCTACGTGTCGGCGGACCCGGCGCACGTGGCCACGCCGGTGGACATCACGACCATGGCGGCGCGGCGGCTCGTCCTCTACGACGCGCACGTGGGCTGGGCGGACCCGGACCGGCTGCAGCTGGCCGAGCGGGCGCAGATCGCCGGGGTGCGGCTGGAGCCGTTCCTCGAGGTCGAGCAAGCCCAGGCGGCGCTGCACCTGGTCGCGCGCGGGCTCGGGGACACGTTCCTGTCCCGGGCGGTGGCCGAACGGCTCCTGCGCACCGAAGGGCTGCGCCTGCACACCACGACCTTCGACCCGCCGCTGCACAACACGTTCGCGCTCGTCCGGCGGCGGCACAGCAGGCTCTCCCCCGCCACCGCCGAACTCGCCCGGCTCGCCGTGGACCTGTTGATGCGCAACGAGATGCTCGAACACCGGCGGCCCCTCCCCGCGCGGGAGGAGCCGCCGGTGCCCTGAGGGAGAACTCAGCGGGCGAACTTGTCGGCCGACAGCTCGCTGCGGTAGGTCTCCGTCATGAAGAAGGTGATCACCACCAGCGCCAGCACGGCCGCCACCGCGAGGTAGACCCACACGGCGTAGATCGTGCCGAAGGTGGACACCAGCAGCGTCGCGACGAACGGCGTGATGCCCATGAAGATCGAGAACGAGCTGTTGTAGGCGATCGAGCTGGCGCTGAACCGGGTGCGGGTGGCGAACAGCTCCGCCGCGCACACGGTGACGATGCCGGTCAGGAAGAACTCCGGGATGATGTAGATCAGCTGGCTGGCCACGGCGCCGCCGAACGTGCCCGACTGGCCGACCCAGAACGCCAGCGGCACCAGGAAGATGCAGCACAGCGCGCCGATGACGAGCATCGGCTTGCGCCCGATCCGGTCGGAGATCGAGCCGGCCAGCGGCAGCAGCGGGATCAGCACGGCGACCGAGATCATGTTGGACAGCCAGGCCGCCGACTTGGACAGGCCGAGCGTCTCGGACAGGTACTCCGGGTAGAAGGTGACCCAGGTGTAGGACAGGATCGCCAGCATGATGGAGGCGCCGCAGAACACCAGGATGGGCCGCCACTGGGACCGCAGCGCCTCGCGGAACGGCGCGGCGACGACGTTGGTGCCGTGGTCGGTGGCGGCGACGAACTCCGGCGACTCCTCGATCCGGCGCCGCAGCCAGACCCCGACCAGGCACAGCGGCAGCACCGCCAGGAACGGGATCCGCCAGCCCCAGCTGCGCAGCGCCTCGTCGGTGAACACCGCGCTCATCAACGCGGCCACCCCGGCCCCGGCGAGGATGCCGAGGAAGCAGCTGTTGGACGCGAAGGAGGTGTAGAACCCGCGGCGGCGCGGCTCGGCCCACTCGACCACGAACGCGACGGCGCCGACGTACTCACCGCCCGCGACCATGCCCTGCACGACCCGCAGCACCAGCAGGATCAGCGGCGCGGCCAGGCCGATCTGGTCGTAGGTGGGCAGGACGCCGATCGCGGCCGTCGAGATGCCCATGAACACGACCGTCCACAGCAGAACCTTCTTGCGGCCGAACCGGTCGCCCCAGCGGCCGAGGATGGTCCCGCCGAGCGGGCGGACGAGGCACGCGATCGCGATCACCGCGTAGGCGCTGAGCACGCTGGCGGTGTGGTCGCTCGCCGGGAAGAACGAGGCGGCGAGGACGGGCGCCATGTAGCCGTACAACCCGTAGTCGAACTGCTCGACGAAGTTGCCGATACTGCCGGCGACGATGGTCCGGCGGATCACCTTCCGGCGTCCGGGCGCGTCGGCGGGCGCGGCTGTGGTCGGCGCGACGGTGGACATGACACCTCCATTGTGCCACAACGGCTGAGCCGTTTGCATACGTATGGAGAGCAACATAGGTGTGTGACGTGGTGCGGTCAAGACGCAGATCACAGCGGGGAGTTCGCTCTTGCCGACGATCATGCATACGGATACAGTCAGCGTGCCCCGGCCCGCTGCACGGAAAGGACCCAGCCATGCCCCTCGATCCGGTCGCCTACCAGCCCTACGAGGACCCGGACGACTTCATCCGCGAAGTCACCGACCGGATCTGGGTCCAGCGCGACATCTCCTACATCGTGGACAACTACGAGCCGGACTCGATCGTCCACGGTGGCCTCGGCACCGTCGTCGGCCGGGACGGGGTGATCGAAGGCAGCCTGATGCGGATCGCGCAGGTGCCGCAACACGTGGGCCAGGCCGAGGACGTGGTGTGGGAAGCCCGCGGCGATGACGCCTTCCTCAGCTCGCACCTCGTCTTCTCCGCCGACACGCACATCGTGAACGGCGTACCGGCGCCGATCCGCAAGCGCACCATCGCCAACTGCCTCTACCGCCGCGGGGGGATGGTGGAGGAATGGGTCGTGCGCGACGACCTCGCCGACTGCCTGCAGCTCGGGCTGGACCCGGCGGAGGTCGCGCGGGGCCTGCGGTTCCGCGGGTACGAGGGCTCGATGACCGAGCCGGCCCCGGCCGACGTGCTGACCGCGGGCGACAGCGGGCCGCGCCCGGACGACCACCGGCCCGAGTGCGAGATGGTGCTGGAGTTCATCGAGGAGGTGTGGAACGCGCGGCGCCTGCACAAGGTCACCGACTTCATGCCGCGCGACCTGTTCCTGCACACGATCGGCGACCGGACGGTCCTCCGCCCGGACGGCTACCAGCGCGACCTGCTCAACCAGGTCGCCCCGTTCCCGGACGCGCGGTTCGAGGTGCGCGACATCCAGACCAACTACGCCGAGCGGTACGCGGGGCTGCGCATCGCCGTGCTGTGGGTGATGAAGGGCTCCTACCGGGGCGTGCCGGAGTTCGGCCCGCTGACCGGGCAGCCGGTCGACCTGATCGGGGTGTCGCAGTTCCTGGTCCAGGGCGGCCGGATCACCCGCGAGATCCGCGTGTTCGACCAGATCGCGCTGCGGGCGCAGATCAACAGCCACGAGAGCTCGTTCACCGACACGAACATCTACTGACCCTGATCGCGCCGCCCGGTCAGCGTGGTGGCCGGGCGGTGATCAGGACCGCGGCCGTGATGATGGTGGCGACGACGAGCAGGGCGATGAGGCCGGCGTCGACGAGGGTGTCGATCATGATCGGCTCCGCGTGGCGGGTTCCTCGCTGCGGTTGCGGGAGCGCAGGCTGGTCACCGTGACCGTGGCGAGGATCAGCACGATGACCAGCAGCGAAACGGGGGTCGGGATGGTCGGCACCCCGGGCCACACCTCGTGCGCCCAGTGCAGCACGAGCTTGACCCCGATGAAGGCCAGGATGATGGCCAGGCCGTGGTTGAGGTGGACGAGCTTGGCCAGCGCGGTGTGCAGCACGAAGTACAGCGCACGCAGGCCGAGCAGCGCGAAGGCGTTGGTGGTGAAGACCAGGTAGGGGTCCTCGGTGATGCCGTAGACCGCGGGCACCGAGTCGACGGCGAACACCACGTCGGTGGCGAAGACGGCCACCACCACCAGCGTCAGCGGCGTCAGGGCGCGGCGTCCGCGTTCCCGGACCACCAGGCGCGTGCCGCGGTAGTCGTCGGTGACCGGCATCAGCTTGCGCAGCAGCCGGACCGAACGCATCCGCGACACGTCGCGCTCGAGTTCCGGGCCGCGCAGGGCCTCGTGCAGGATCTTGATCGCCGAGACGAACAGGATCGCACCGAACACCAGGAAGGCCCACGTGCCGGCCTGCAGCAGGGCGGCACCGGCGGCGATGAAGATGCCGCGCAGCACGAGCGCGCCGACGATGCCGTAGAGCAGCACCCGCTGCTGCACCTCGACGGGCACGGCGAACGCGGCGAGCAGCAGCATGAAGACGAAGAGGTTGTCGACCGAGAGCGACTTCTCGACGACGAACCCGGTGGCGAACTCCAGCGCCTGGGGCCCGCCGAACGCGCTCCACAGCCAGAAGGCGAACAGCAGTGGCAGGGTCAGGTAGAACACCGACCACCCAGCGGCCTCGCGCAGTGACACCTCGTGCGGCCGCCGGGTGACCAGGAAGTCGGTCACCAGCAGGGCCAGCAGCACCGCGATGCTGATCCCCCACAGCCAGGGCGTGCCGATCGACGACATGGGCGCGGCAGCGGCGACAGCGGAATGGTCCGGCATGGAGGGGCCTCCTCGAACACGGTCAGCGTCCGAGGTCTCCTTCACCCGGTGAGACCGGGCGCCCTGCCGGGGACACACGGGTGTCCGTACTGACCGGTCAGGACCTTGGGAAGTACTCCCCTCGCGATCCAGTATCCGGCAAAGCGGACATGACTGTAAAGAGTGGTCACCCGGATGCGGTGTGCGCACCCGAAGTAGCGGCTGCCAGGCGAATCCGCGGCGCGCATACCGGAAGTATCGTCCTGCGCATGTGCACAGCGCCCCGGACGAGGACGACATGAGCGGCCCGGTTCCCCGCGTCCCGCGCGAGGAGGTGCGGCGGCGCCTGCTCGAGGCCGCCGCGAAGGTGTTCGCCGAGCGGGGGTACCAGGCGGCGAGGCTGGACGAGATCGCGCACGCCGCCGGGTTCACCAAGGGTGCGGTGTACTCCAACTTCGCCAGCAAGCAGGCTCTGCTCGCGGAGCTGATCGACCAGCACGTGCGCACCCGGTTCGCGGCGAGCGCGCTCGAACTGCGCGCCGGGAAGGCGCCGGAGCGGGCCGTGGAGGACATCGCGGAGGTCGTCGCCCGCGGGATCGTCGAGCAGGACACCTGGGGGCGGCTGCTGGTCGAGATCGGCCAGCAGGCCGGTCACGATCCCGCCGTGCGTGCGGTTTACGTGGAGGTGCGCCGGGCGCTGCGCGACGAGCTGGCCGCCCAGGTCGCCCGGACCTGCGAGGAGTACGGCATCGAACTCGCCGTGCCCCCGGAGCAGATCGCGCTGACGCTGCAGTCGCTGCGGCTCGGGCTCGCGCTGGAGCACGGCACCGATCCGGAGCAGGTCGACCGGGCCGCCGTGGCCGCCGTCTTCACGACCACGCTGCGCGGCCTGATCCGCTGAGTTTCGATACTTGCCGGTATTCAATACCCACGGGTATCGTCGGCTTCGTGATCATCTCCCGCCGCCGCGTCCTCAAATCCGCCGCCGCGGTCTCCGGCGCCCTCCCCTTCCTGGGCGCCGGGCAGGCCGCCGCCGAGACCGCGGTCCCCCGCACCGGCGCCCATCTCGTACTGCTCGGCACCGCCGCCGGCCCGGTCCCGATGGCGGGCCGCTCCGGCATCGCCACCGCGCTCGTCGTCGACGGGCGCACCTACCTCGTCGACTTCGGGCACGGCGCGTTCGGCCGGCTCCAGCAGTCCGGTGTGGACATCGGCACGCTCGGCAAGGTCTTCGTCACCCACCTGCACTCCGACCACCTGGCGGACCTGTACACGCTGCTGTGGCTGCGGTTCGGTGGTGTCAACGGGCTGACCCACCCGATCGACTTCTACGGCCCCGGCCCGGCCGGCGCGCTGCCCGAGCCCTCGTCCGGCAAGCCGGCCGGCACCGTCGAGCCGGGCAACCCGACGCCCGGGCTGGCGGGCTTCTTCGCGAACTCGCTCGCCGCCACCGCCTACGACGTCAACCTCCGCATGCGCGACGAGGCCTGGCCCGACATCCGCGATCTGTACCGGGTGCACGAGATCGCGGTGCCCGACGTCGGTGCGAGCCCGCTCGGCGAGATGGCCCCGCCGATGCGGCCGTTCCCGGTCGTGGCCGACGATCACGTGTCGGTCAGCGCGATCCTCGTGCGGCACCCGCCGGTGTTCCCGTCGTTCGCCTTCCGCTTCGACACCGCCTACGGCTCGGTCGTGATCAGCGGCGACACCACCATCACCCCGAACATGGTCACCCTCGCCCGGGGCGCCGACATCCTCGTGCACGAGGCGATCGACCTGCGGATCGTCGAACAGTTCGGCGGCCTCACCCCCGAACAGCTGCGCCACCACCGGGAGAGCCACTCCGACGTCACCCGCCTCGGCGGCGAGATCGCCCAGCCGGCCGGCGTCCGCACCCTCGTTCTGTCTCACCTGGCGCCCGGCCTCAAGGCGATCCCCGACGCGTCCTGGCACGCTCAGGCGAGCCGGGGCTTCGACGGCGAGGTGATCGTCGGCAACGACCTCATGCGCATCCCGCTCAGCCGCTGACCCCCGGCACTTCCGGACGAGAGTGACGTTCCCACGCCGGGGTGCGGCCCGGGTAGCGCGCCCGCGCCGATCACCGCCGGCCCCGTGCCCCTTGCCGTCATGTCAGCGTCCGCTGTACTGTTCGCCGTGTGCTGACCTGTGAGACGCGGGGCGCCGCGCTGGCCCGGCTGGGCCGCGCGCTCGCCGACCCGACGCGATGCCGGATCCTGGTCGCGCTGCTGGACGGCGTGCGCTACCCGGGACGGCTGGCCGCGGAGCTGGGACTGTCCCGCTCGAACGTGTCCAACCACCTGGCCTGCCTGCGTGGGTGCGGCCTGGTGGTGGCCTCCTACGAGGGGCGGCAGGTGCGGTACGAGCTGGCGGACCCGCACCTGGAGAAGGCGCTGAGCGAGCTGGTGCACGTCGTGCTGGCGGTGGACACCGGCGAGCCCTGCCTGGACGAGCCGGCCCCGAGCGTGACCGCATGACCGAGCCACGCAACCCGCCCGCGACCACGCAAGACGACTGCTGCGCCCCTGCCGCCGCCCCCACCGGGCGGCGAGCCACCCTCGAGCGCCGCGTCCGGTTGCTGGTCGCCGCCACCATCACCTACAACGTCATCGAAGCCGTGGTCGCCATCTCGGCCGGCACGGTCGCCTCGTCGACGGCGTTGATCGGGTTCGGGCTGGACTCGGTGATCGAGGTCGCCTCGGCCGCCGCGGTCGCCTGGCAGTTCTCCGGCGCCGATCCGGAGGCCCGCGAGCGGGTGGCGCTGAAGGTGATCGCGGTGTCGTTCTTCGCGCTGGCCGCCTACGTCACCGTCGAGTCCGTGCGCGGCCTGCTCGGCGCCGAGGCGGCCGAGCACTCCACGGTGGGGATCGCGCTGGCCGCGGTGTCGCTGCTGGTCATGCCGTTCCTGTCCAACGCCCAGCGGCGCGCCGGCCGGGAACTCGGCTCGGCCAGCGCGGTCGCCGACTCCAAGCAGACCCTGCTCTGCACCTACCTGTCCGGCGTGCTGCTGATCGGGCTGCTGCTCAACTCGCTGTTCGGCTGGTCCTGGGCCGATCCGGTCGTCGCGCTGGTCATCGCCGCGGTGGCGGTGAAGGAAGGCCGCGAAGCCTGGCGCGGCGAGCACTGCTGCTGACCTACTCGTGCACGGCCAGCGCGATCAGCATCGCCAGCCGCCGGGCGGGGTCGGTGAGGTCCAGGCCGGGGACCGCCGCCGTGACGCGGCGCAAACGGTTGCGGACCGTGTTCTGGTGGACGTCCAGCGCGGCGGCGGCGCGGGCCAGGTCGCCCTGGGCCTCCAGCCAGGCCCGCAGCGTCGGGAGCAGCTCGGTGCCGTGCGCGGCGTCGTGTCCGGCCAGCCGCGCCACCGGGCCGCGGGCGGGGATCCGGCCGGTCGCCGCGGCGGAACGCAGGCGCTGCAGGAGCACCTGGTGCCAGGAATCGTCGTAGCACACGGCTTCGGTGTGGCCGAGGCGGTCGTGCAACGTCAGGCACTCGTCGGACTCCCGGCGGCCGGCCGGCAGCTCCGCGACCTCGCACTCCCCGGACACCCCGGCCGTGACGCGCAGGTGCGCGGGCAGGCCGGTGACGAGTTGCCGCACCCAGTGGAACGCCGGGGCGGGATCGGCGGCGGGCAGCACGGTGTAGACGGTGTTGCCGAACAGGGTGCTGCGCCCGACGCGCGACCACCCGAAGCCGGTCGTGGCGCGCTCGAACGCGAGCAGCAGACCGGCGTTGCGCTCGGCCTCGGTGTGCGCCTGCACCGCGACGACCCGCAGCCCGGACGCGGGCAGGCCCAGCTTCCGGATCACCGCGTCCGCGTCCGGATCGCCTTCGAGGAGCTGGATGACCAGCTCCGACTCGACCTGCCGCTCCAGGTCCGCGCTGACCCGCCAGCGCAGCAGGTGCAGCGCCACCGTGCGCGCCCCGTCGGTGAGGATGCGCGCCCGCGCGGCGTCCAGCGGCGCGGTGCACGACACCCACACCGATCCCAGCAGCTCCCGGCCCGCCCGGACCGCGACGACCGAGCGGCCGTGCAGCCCGTGCTCGGGTGAGGCCGGCACGAACAGCGGCTCGTCGGAGCGGGCGAGGTGCGTGAACACGCCCTGCCGCTCGAACAGGGCCCGCACCCGGTCCGGCACGCGGCGGCCCAGGATGGTGTCGTGCCGCGCCGGATCGGCTTCGCGCTGCTCGCTGGAGTAGGCCATCACGCGGGACAGCTGGTCCTCGATGGTGACCGGTCCGCCGACCGCCGCGGCGATGGTGTCGGCCAGGGCGGACAGGTCGGCCGGGCCGCGGCCGGACTCGGTCTCGCGCCCCTCCAGCACCAGCCCGTACACCACGCCGGCGACCTGGCTCCAGGACACGCTCGGGTCGGCCACCAGCACGGCCATCCCGTCCGGGTCCGGCGCGGGCTCCTCGGTGGTGCGCACGACCAGCACCACCGCCCGGGCCTGCCGGGCGAGCCGGATCGCCTCGGACACCGTGGGCACGCCGACGGCGAGGAAGATGTCGCCCACCCCGGACTCCTGCCGCACCGGGTCGTGCAGGGCGACGCTGCGCAGCTCGACCTCGCGGTCGGCGGTCCCGAGCAGGCGGGCGCCGTAGGTGCCGAGGATCGTGATCAGACGGTCGAGCTTGACCATGTGCGGATCCTACAAACCGAATCCGGCAAATTGTGCGTTCGGGACACCCTGTGCCCGGCTCGGCGGCGCGATGCTCGGGTCGGAACGCCGAGTCAGGGAGGTTGCCGGTGAACGAGGCCGCTCGAGGTGCGGGACCACGCTCCGCCGTCGTGGTCGGCGCCGGGATCGTCGGGCTGTCGACGGCCTGGTTCCTGCAGGAACACGGGGTGCGGGTGACCGTGCTGGACCGCAAGGGCGTCGCCGCGGGCGCGTCGTGTGGCAACGCCGGCTGGCTCTCGCCGGGGCTCGCGATCCCGCTCAACGAACCCGGCGTGCGGCGGGCCGGGCTCGCCTCGCTCCTGCAGCGCGACGCGCCGCTGCACGTGCCGCGGACCGCCGACCCGGCGCTGTGGTCGTTCCTGCTGCGCTTCGCCGCCCACTGCACCTGGCCCGCGTGGCGCCGGGTGGTCTCCGCCGGCGTGGCGCTGAACGACGACTGCCTCGACGCCTTCGACACCCTCACCCGCGGCGGCGTGGTGGCCGAGACCGTCGAGGCCCCGGTCACCGCGGTGTTCGGCTCGGCAGGCGAGGCCGCGACACTGCTCGCCGAGCTGCGGCGCTTCACCGCGGCCGGAGCGCGGGCCGATCACACCAGCCTGACCGCGAGCGAGGTCCGCGCGCGCCTGCCGCAGCTGTCCGAACGCGCCGGAGCCGGAATCCAGCTGTCCGGCCAGCGTCACGTCGACCCCGCGCGGTTCGTGCGGGCGCTGGCCGACTCGGTGCGCCACCGCGGCGGCACGATCCGCGCCGGGTTCGACGTGCGGTCGATCCGCCACCACCGGCACGCGGTCACGGTCGTCTCCCGCGACAACGTGAGCTTCTCGGCCAACGTCGCCGTCCTCGCGACGGGAGCCTGGATCAGCCGCCTGGCCGGGAAACTCGGCGTCCGCGTACCGGTGCGGGCCGGGCGCGGCTACTCCTTCACGGTCCCGACGGAGACACCGCTGCGGCAGCCGGTGTACCTGCCCACCGTCCGCGTCGCGTGCACGCCCTACCGGGACGCGATGCGGGTGGCCGGGACGATGGAGTTCCGCGGTCCCGACGATCCACCCGACGAGCGGCGCGTGCAGGCGATCGTCCGGTCGGCGGCCCCGTTCTTCGCGGGCGTGCGCTGGGACGAGCGCAGCGACACCTGGGTGGGCCCGCGACCGGTCACCAGCGACGGGCTCCCGGTCATCGGCGCCACCGCCGAGCCGGGCGTGTTCGTCGCGGGCGGGCACGGCATGTGGGGCTTCACCCAGGGGCCGGTCACCGGGAAGCTGCTCGCCGAGCGCATCGTCACCGGCAAACAGCCGGAAGCACTGCGGCCGTTCGACCCGCTGCGGTGAGCCGGCCGATGGGATCCACAGAGGACCTGGAGTTCCTCCGCGCGGAGAACGCGTTGCTGCGCGTGGAACGAGACATCCTGCTGCGCGTCGCGGCCGGTTTCGCCGGCGACGCGAACGCCACCCTGCTCCGGCGGCGCACCGCCGCCCGGCCGAACGAACGAGGAAACCCGATGGACACCGTGTGGCTGACCGAGGAAGCATACGCGCGCCTGCGTGCCGAGCTGACCGCGCTGCGCGCCGCACACGACCACGACCCGGAGGACCGGGAAACCGGGCTGCGGCGGCGGAAAGCGCGCACCCGCGAGCTGGAGGACCTGCTGCGCCGCGCCGTCGTCGGGCAGGCCCCGCCCGACGACGGCATCGCCGGACCCGGCATGGTGCTCACCGTCCGGTTCGACGACGACCCCGAGACGGAAACCTTCCTCCTCGGGGTGCGCGAGGGGGCGGGCGACGACCTGGAGGTCTACTCCCCCGACTCCCCGCTGGGCCGCGCCCTGACCGGCGCCCGCCAGGGCGAGTCCCGGACGTACCCGGTCCCCAGCGGCGCGACGGTGCGGGTGACGCTGGTGAGCGCCGTGCCCTACGGGCGCCACGCCCACCAGCGGTCCGCCGGAGAACCCCGGCGGGATCACCGGACCACGTCGTAGACCAGCTTCTGGATCCCGTTCGAGCAGGACTGGCGGGCAGCGTCGCCGACACGACGTACTTCGGCATCGCGTGGTAGCCGGCGAACTCCTCGGTCATGCCCGGCCAGACCGGGGAGAACGCCTGGTAGCTGACCCGCCCCAGCAGCATCGCGGTGGCCTCGCCCTGCTCGCGGCCCTTGATCTCGTAGGCGGCCGCGGTGGATCCGGCGGTGCTGTCACCACTGCATCGATCGAGCACCACCGGATTCGACAGCCCGCCGGAAAAAATCCGTCACCGATCACCGGCGCTTGGCGACGACCTCCCACAGGCTGGTCCAGTTGTCCCGGCCGTGGCCCGCCGCGATCGCGCGGTCGTAGTGGGACTTGACGGCCTCGGGCAGGGCGAGGTCCACGCCCGCGTCCCGGCTGGCCTGCACGATGTGGTCCGCGGTCGCGCCCATCATGGTGGCCGTGCTCAGGTCGCCGGGGTAGGTACGCGCGCGGAGGTGCGCCACGGTCTCGTCCAGGTACGTCGCCCCCAGCCCCGCGGCCTCCTTCGCGAACGGCACCAGCCGCTCCGGCTCGGCGCCCTCGGCCTCCAGCAGCGCGAACGCCTGCAGGTAGGACGACAGCGAGGTGAGGAAGATCGTGAGCGCGGCCTGGTAGAACAGCTGCGCCAGGCCGTGGTCCTCCCCCAGGTACTCCGGCCGGCCGATGTGCCGCAGCACCGGCTCGTGCGCCTCGAAAACGTCGCGGGGCCCGCTGTAGAAGACGTAGGAGGCCTCCGCTCCGACGAGCGGCGCCGGGACCATGATCCCGCCGGCCACCAGGGTCGCACCGCGTTCGGCGAGCCACGCCGCCGCTTCCCGGGTGCGCTGCGGGGTGTCCGAGCTGAGGTTCACCACGACGCGTCCGGCCAGTGCCTCGCCGGCGTCGGCGAGCACGTCGTACATCGCCTGGTAGTCGGTGAGGCTGAGGATCACCAGCTCGGCCGCCTTCACCGCCTCGGCGGGGGTGGCGGCGAGCACGGCGCCGCGGGCGACGACGTCGTCGGCGCGGCTCTTCGTGCGGTTCCACACGGTGACTTCGGTGCCGTGGTCGAGCAGCACCCGCACCATGGCCTGTCCCATCGGGCCCAGGCCGATCAGGGTCGTGCTGGTCATGCGTTGTCGTCCTTCCTGAGGAGTTCGATGATTCCGGTGAGGTCCTCGTGGCCGTGGCCGTCGGCGGCCCGCTGCTGCATGAGCCGGCCGAGCGGCGCGAACAGTCCGGAGTGGACGCCCTGCTCGTCGGCGGTGCGGTGGAGGTTGTCGAAGCTGGCCGCCTGCATGCCGAGGTTGGAGACGACGCCGGTGGCGTAGTCGCCGCTGTCGAGCTGCTTCGCGGCGCCGTCGGCCCAGCCGCTCATGGCCTGCAGCCAGCGGGTCAGCAGTGGCGCGAAGTCGGTGGCGGGCACCCCGTCGGCGGTGACGAGCGCGAAGGCCTGCAGGGAGCCGGCGATCATCCCGTACATGCCGGTGAGCAGCGCGATGTCGGTCAGCGCGGCGCGGCCGACGGCCTCGCCGAGGAAGATGCTTTCGCCGAAGGTGTCCAGCGCGGGGCGGGCGCGGTCGAACGCGCCGGCCGATCCGCTGTAGAGCACGAACGCGGCCGGGGTGCCGATCATCGGCGGCACGGCCATGATGCCGCCGTCGAGGTAGTCGGCGCCCTGGCAGGCGGCCCACTCGGCGAACCGGCGCGCCTGGCCGGGCGTGCCGTTGGTGAGGTTGACGAGGGTGCGGCCGCGCAGGGACTCGGTGCCGAGCACCTCGCGGACGGAGTCGTAGTCGAGCAGGCACGCGACGACGATCTGGCTCGCGGCGACGGCCTCCGCGGGGCTGGCGGCCCGCGCGGCGCCCCGTTCGACGAGGGCGTCGGCCTTGGCCGCGGTCCGGTTCCACACGGTCACCGGGTGGCCCGCGGACAGCAGCGCTCCGGCGAGTGCGGTGCCCATGGCGCCGAGGCCGAGCACCGTGACGGATGGCTTGTCTGTGGTCATGTGATCACCGTGCCGGTGGCCTCGCACGGTTCACGCACGGTTTTCTGTCGGTGGTGCCCGCTACTGTCGCTTCCGTGAGGTTTTCAGTGCTGGGTCCGCTCGCCGTGCAGGCGGCCTCCGGCGCCGCGGTGGCGGTGCCGGAGGCCAAGGTGCGCGCGCTGCTGGCCGACCTGCTCGTGCACGAGGGCAGGCCGGTCTCGGTGGCGCGCCTGGCCGACGACCTGTGGGGCGAGCGGCTGCCGGGCAACCCGGCCAACACGTTGCAGACGAAGATCTCGCAGCTGCGCCGCACGCTGGAGCGGGCCGAGCCGGGCGCCCGCGAGCTGGTGGTGCGGCAGCCGCCGGGCTACGCGTTGCGGGTGCCGGAGGACGCCGTGGACGCCCGCCGGTTCCGGGCGCTGGTGGGGCGGGCCAAGGCGAGCCGGGATCCGGCGAGCACGGCCGCGTTGCTGCGGGAGGCGCTGGCGCTGTGGCGGGGGCCGGCGCTGGCGGATTTCGCGGAGGAACCGTTCGCGGCCGGGTACGCGCAGCGGCTGGAGGAGGAGCGGCTGGCGGCGGTCGAGGAGCTGGCCGAAGCGCGGCTGGCGCTCGGCGAGCACGCGGAGCTGGCGGGCGAGCTGGGTGATCTCGTGGCGGAGCACCCGCTGCGCGAGCGGTTGCGGGCGCTGCAAATGCGGGCGTTGTACCGGTCGGGGCGGCAGAGTGAGGCGCTCGCGTCCTACACGGATCTGCGCGAGCGGCTGGCCGACGAGCTGGGCCTGGAGCCGGGGCCGGAGCTGGGCGAGCTGCAGCAGGCGATCCTGCGGCAGGACCCGGCCCTGGACCCGCCGCCCGCGGCCGCGCGGTCGAACCTGCCGGTGCCGCTGACGGATCTGATCGGCCGGGAGACGGCGGTGCGGGAGGTCCGGCAGGTTCTGGAGCGGTCGCGGCTGGTGACGCTGACCGGTCCGGGCGGGGTCGGGAAGACCCGGCTGGCGCTGGAGATCGCGGCGGGGCTGACCGCGCCCGACGGGGTGTGGCTGGTGGAGCTCGCGGGGCTCGACGAGCACGGTCCGGCGCGGCCCGCCGAAGCCGTCGCCGCGGTGCTCGGGGTGCGGGACGACGCCGGTGATCTGACGGCGCGGCTGGCGGACGCGGTGCGGGGCCGGCGGCTGCTGCTGGTGCTGGACAACTGTGAGCACCTCGTCGAGCCCGTCGCCGCGCTGGCGGCCCGGCTGCTCGCCGCGGCGCCGGACCTGCGGATCCTCGCCACCAGCCGGGAACCGCTCGGCCTCACCGGCGAGACACTGTGGACGGTGCCGCCGCTGGGCATTCCCGCCGCGGGCCACGCCGATCCGGAGCGGCCGGCCGCGGAGGTGCTGCCGTCGGTGCGCGAGTTCAGCGCGGTGCGGCTGTTCGTCGCGCGGGCGGCGGCCACGGCGCCCGGGTTCGCGCTCACCGAAGGCAATGTGCACGCGGTCGCCGCGATCTGCCGCACCCTGGACGGGCTGCCACTGGCACTGGAGCTCGCGGCCACGCGCGTGCGGGCGCTGGGGGTGCACGAGCTGCTCGCGCGCCTGGGTGATCGGTTCCGGTTGCTCGCCACCGGGGCGCGGGGCGCGCCGGCCCGGCAGCGCACGCTGCGCGCGATGATCGACTGGAGCTGGGAGCTGCTGTCCACTTCGGAGCGCGGGGTGCTGCGGCGGCTCGCGGTGCACGCCGAGGGGTGCGGGCTGGAGGCCGCCGAGGAGGTGTGCGGGGACGAGCCGGGCACGGTGGTCGACGTGCTGGGGCGGCTGGTCGACCGGTCGCTGGTGGTGTCCGAGCACGGGGAGCTGGGCCCGCGGTACCGGCTGCTGGAGTCGGTGCGCGCGTACAGCCTGGAGCGGCTGATCGAGGCGGACGAGGCCGAGCCGGTCCGGTCGCGGCACGCGCGGTACTACGCGGCGCTCGCGGAACGGGCCGATCCGTTGCTGCGCGGCAGCGGTCAGTGCCACTGGCTGGAGAGGCTGGACGCGGAGGCCGCGAACCTGCGCGCGGCGCTCGACACGCTCGTCCGGCAGGGCGCTGCGGACGAGGCGTTGCGGCTGGTGACGAGCCTGGCGTGGTACTGGTTCCTGCGCGGGCGGCTGGGCGAGGCGCTGCGGTCGTTGCGGGCGGCGCTCGCGGTGCCGGGTGAGGTGGCGCCCGGCCGGCGGGCCGCCGCGCGGGCGTGGCTGGCGGGGCTCGAGGTGCTGGCCGGCGGGCGTGTCTACCCGGCGGTGGCCGAGGAGGCCGCGGGGATTCCCGACGTGGCGGTGCGGTCGCGGGCGCTGTGGTTCCTCGGGTACGTGCTGGGCACGGTCGCGGATCTGGCGGGGGCGTCGAAGCTGACCGGAGCGGCTCTCGACGGGTTCGCCGCGCTGGGTGACCGCTGGGGCACGGCGGCCGGGCTCGCCGAGTCGGCCAGCCAGCTGATCGCGCGCGGCGAGCTGGGCCGGGCGTCCGCGGCCGCGGCGGAGAGCGCCGCGATCTTCGCCGAGGTCGGTGACCGGTGGGGGCAGGTGCAGGCGTCGTTCGTGCTGGGCACGCTGGCGTCGTTCGAGGGCCGTTACGCCGACGCGGAGCGGTTGCACACCGAGAGCCTGGAGCGGGCCGAACAGCTGGGGCTGTGGCCGGAGGTGTCCTACCAGTTGTCGTGGCTGGGCCGCACCGCGCTGCTCGCCGGGGATTTCGCGGAGGCGCGGCGCCTGCACGAGCGGGCGCGGCGGGTGGCGGTGGAGAGCGGGTTCACGCCGGGCGAGATGTACGCGCGCACGGGTCTCGCGCTGGGGGCCCGCCGGGAGGGCGCGCTCGACGAGGCGGAGCGGCAGTTGCGGGTGCTGCTGGAGTGGCACGGGCTCG
Source organism: Amycolatopsis thermalba (assembly GCF_023376025.1). Classification (NCBI taxonomy): domain Bacteria; kingdom Bacillati; phylum Actinomycetota; class Actinomycetes; order Pseudonocardiales; family Pseudonocardiaceae; genus Amycolatopsis; species Amycolatopsis thermalba. The sequence goes on along the minus strand of NZ_CP091196.1, from coordinate 3,003,573 downwards.
TCGAACACGAGCCGGGCAACACGCTGGTGTGCGACGAGCTCGGTTTCGTGGCCGAGCTGCGCGGCGACGCCGACGGCGCGTTCACCTGGCACCGGCGGGCGCTGGAGATCGCCCGGCGCGGCACGGACCCGCGGGCGGTCGCGCTGGCGCTGGAGGGCCTGGCCGGCGCGCACGCCCTGGCCGGGGATCACGCACTGGCCGCACGGCTGCTGGGCGCCGCCGACGCCGCCCGCCGCTCCGTCGGAGCCCCCCTGCCCCCCGCCGAACGCGGCGACGTGGACCGCATCGAACACGCGGCCCGCACAGCCCTCGGCGAGAAGACCTACACCACCGAACACGAGACCGGCGCCCGGCTGGAACTGGAGGAGCTGATCACGGAAACCCAACCCGCGTAAGGAACGCACCGCGACGGCGCGGAAGCCGAACACCGAGGGGCCCGTCAAGGCGCGGGGCCTTGCGGCGCGGCAGGGCCACCAGGCCCCGCCGGATGCGCACGCGCGCGGCAACCCACCGGATGTGCACGCCGCCGCAGCGCCACAAGGTCCCGCGGGCACGCGCACCGTGCCGCGTCGCGCGGCGCGCATCCGCGCCACGCCACAAAGCCCACGCGCGGCGTGCACTCGCCCAGCAGCGCCACAAAGCCCCATGCGGCGCGCGCACGCGCCCGTTGCGGCCCTCCATCGCCCTCGGTTCCTCAGCAGGTGCCGCGCCGGGTCACGCTCTGCGGCTCACCCTGGGGCCGTCCAGTCCCCAGGCGATGATCCGCTCCGGGGTGATCCGGATGGTCTCCCGCGAGAAGTACGGCACCGGCGGCTCCTGGCCGGTCAGCGCCGCCGCCGTGCCGCGCACCTCGATGCCCCGCGGCACCCACGGGTCCACGCTCGCCAGGTCGTCCACCACGAACGCGACCGTGCTGCCCCGCTGGATGTTGCGGAACTTCTTCGACGCCCCCAGCGCGTGCCCGCCGATGACGATCGTGCCGTCGTCGACGAAGAAGTTCACCGGGTTGTTCTGCACCTGCCCGCCGGGCGACACCGTGGCGAGCCGTCCGATGCGCTGCGTGGCGAGGTAATCCAGTTCTGCTCGTGTGAACACCGGCGCCATTCTGCGGGTTGACGCGCACGTCAAGGCAAGTCCGACAGCAACGACCGGACCGTCGCGGCCACGACGCCCGGCGCGTCGTCGGCGCTCAGCCGCCCGGCGCGGGTCTCCTCCGCCGCTCCGTTGAGGACGTAGTGCACGACGTTGACCAGCCACGTGATCGGCAGGTCGGTCCGGAACACGCCCTGCCGCTGCCCCTTCGGATCAGGTCCTCGACCCGGTCGGCGGCTTCCCCGTGCAGCTCGCGGATCCGGGCCGCCGGCAGGAGCCCCTCGGCGGCCTGCAGCAGCTTCGTCGACTCGGCCACCAGCGCCCAGCTGGGGGCGATCAGCCGGGCCAGCGCGTCACGCGCGTCGCCGTCGAGGTCAACCGTGGACAGGACCTCCTCCCCGGCCCGCAGCGCGTCGGCGAGGGCGGCTTCGACCAGCGCCGCCCGGTTCGGGAAGTGCCCGTACAGCGTCATCCGGCCGACCCCGGCGGCCTTCACGATGTCGTCGATGCTCGCGTCCGGATCCCGGCCGAGGACCTCCCGGGCGGCGGTGACGATGCGGGCGATGCTGCGTTCGGCGTCGGCGCGCCGCCGCGGTCGTGCGGAAGTGCTCACCACCACAGTCTAGCTCGTACTGGAATGTACGAGTTAGCATTCCGGTTGCAAGTCGTACTGAGTCGTACGAGTTAACTCGGAGTTGATCATGTCGGATTCCTTCGCGGCACCTGGCGGGCACCCGTTGCGGTGGCGCATCCTCGGCTTCCTCGGCGTCGCCCAGCTGATGCTGATCCTCGACGTCACCGTGGTGGCGATCGCGCTGCCGCACATCGAGACCGACCTGGGCATGAGCCGCGCGGCGATGACCTGGGTGGTCAGCGCGTACACGCTGACCTTCGGCGGCCTGATGCTGCTCGGCGGCCGCCTCGCCGACCTCGCCGGCGCCAAGCGGATCGCGCTCGCCGGCCTGCTGATCTTCACCCTGGCCTCGCTCACGACCGGGCTCGCCGAAAGCTCCGGCGTGCTGCTGGGCGGGCGGGTCGCGCAGGGTGTCGGCGCCGCGTTGTTGTCGCCGTCGGCGTTGTCGCTGGTCGTGACGTTGTTCGACGGTGACGAGCGGAACAAGGCGCTCGGTGTGTGGTCGGCGCTGGGCGGCGGGGGCGCGGCCCTCGGCGTGCTGCTGGGCGGGCTGCTCACCGCCGGGCCGGGCTGGCCGTGGGTGTTCTGGATCAACGTGCCGATCGGGCTCGTCATCGTCGCCGCCCTGGCGCGGATGCTGCCGCGTGGCGCGGCCGCGGCCCCGGGCGGGCGGCTGGACGTGCTGGGCGCGCTGCTCGTCACCGCCTCGTCCGGGGCGCTGGTGTACGCCTTGATCAACGCCGGTGACCAGGGCTGGCTGACGGCGACGACGGGCTGGCTGGTGCCGGCGGCCGCCGTCGGCTACGTGGTGTTCGCGGCGTGGCAGCGGCGGACGCGGGCGCCGCTGATGGACGTGCGGCTGCTGGCCCGTCGTCCGGTGGCGACCGGCACGTTCCTCATCCTCATGGCGACGGCGCTGACGGTCGCGGTGTTCTTCCTCGGCACCTTCTACTTCCAGCAGGAGCGCGGGTTCGGCGCGCTGGTGACCGGGTTGCTGTTCCTGCCGGTCGCGCTGCTGACGATGGCCGCGGCCAACCTCACCGGGCGGGTCATCGGCCGCTTCGGCGCGCGCCCGCTGGCCGTGGCCGGGTTGCTGGTCGCCGCGATCGGCCTGGCGATCCCGGCGCTGGTGATGAACGCCGCGGTCGTGGCGATCGGCATCGCGGTCGCGGGCGCCGGCACCGGGGTGCTGTTCGTGGTGGCGTCGGCGACGGCGCTGGGACAGGTCGCGCCGCACGAGGCCGGGATCGCGTCGGGCATCGTGAGCACGTTCCACGAGTTCGGCGCGTCACTGGGGGCGGCGGTGGTGTCGAGCGTCGCGGCGGCGAGCCTGGTCGGGGAAACGTTGACCGGGTTCCGCGGCGGGTTCGTCGTGTTCGCCGTGACCGCCGCGGTGGCCGCGATCGCCGCCGGGGTGCTGTCCCCGGGCCGGGCGGCCGTGCCGGTCTGACGGCGCCACCGTCCGCATGCGACTGTCCGAACCGCCGTGCGGGCATCGCGCGCACGCTTCACCATCTGGAAATTCCCTGCTGTGACCCACTTCGCGATGCGTCGAGGCGGGCGCCGGGCCGCTGCTAGTTTCGCCGGCGTGACAACGATGACGGCGGTGGTGCACGGGAACGCGGCGGGACTGGAAGGTGTGCGGGTGGCGGAGGTGCCCGCGCCGCGGCCGGGGCCGGGTGAGGTCGTGGTCGCTCTCCGCGCGGCTGGTCTCAACCACCGCGACCTGTTCCTCGTCGACGCCCGTGGTCCGGGTGACGCGCCGGTCGTGCTGGGTTCCGACGGCGCGGGCGTGGTCGTCGCGGCGGGGCCCGGGGCCGCGGTGGCTCCCGGCACCGAGGTCGTCGTCAACCCGTCGCTGGGCTGGGACGAGCCCGGTGACGTGCCGGAGGTCCCCGCCATCCTCGGGGTCCCCACCGACGGCACGTTCGCCGAGCAGGTCGTGGTGCCGGCGAAGAACGTGGCGCCCAAGCCGGCGCACCTCGGCTGGGCCGAGGCGGCCACCCTGCCGCTGGCGGCGCTGACGGCCTACCGCGCGCTCTTCACCCGCGGCGGTCTCCGCGCGGGCGAGCACGTGCTGCTGCCCGGCATCGGCAGCGGGGTGGCCACCTTCGCGCTGGCGATGGCCAAGGCCGCCGGCGCGACGGTCAGCGTGACCTCGCGCAGTCCGGGGAAGTGCCGCCGGGCACGGGAACTGGGAGCCGATCACGCGATCGGCAGCGCCGAGGACTGGCGTGCCGCGCTGGGGCCGGTGGATCTCGTCGTGGACAGCGTCGGCTCGGCCACGTTCGGCAAGTGCCTGTCGGTGCTGCGCCCGGGCGGGCGGCTGGTGTCGCTCGGGGCGACGACGGGCGCGGAGGTCGGTCTGTCGCTGCGCGAGATGTTCTTCCGCCAGATCAGCGTGCTGGGCACGTCGATGGGCAGCGCGCGGGAGTTCGACCGGATGCTCGCCCTGGTGACCGAACACCGGATCCGGCCGGTGGTCCACGGCACCTTCCCCCTGGACGACGGCCCACGCGCACTGGCCGGACTGGCGGCGGGTGACCAGTTCGGCAAGCTCGTGCTGACCGTGGACCCGTGAGGACGCTCCCTAACATTCCCCATCCTCCTGTGTAGGGTCCGGTTGTGGAAGAAAAGCTGTACTCGGTGGACCAGGTCGCCTCGATGCTCGGCCTGCACGTCCGGACCGTGCGCGGGTACGTCCGCGACGGGCGCCTGCACGCGGTCCGGATCGGCAAGCAGTACCGCATCGCGCAGAAGGACCTGGATGCCTTCACCGGCCGCACCGCGACCGCCGCGCCGCGCGAACCGGGCGCGCGGCACGTGGACGTGTCGAGCATCGTGGAGATCGACGCGATCAGCCCCGAGACGGCGAGCCGCCTGGCGACGCTGCTGATGGCCGCCACGGCCAACCGCAGCTCGGAGGACCAGCCGCTGCGCCTGGAAACCGCCTACGACGAGGAGCGGGCGCGGATGAAGGTCATCGTGCTGGGCGGGCTGGGCGACACGGCCGGGATCATGGAGAACATCGAGATGATCCTGGGACGCTGATCAGAACGGCTCGAACCCGAAGCGGCCGAGCGCGAGGAACGCCGCGATCGCCAGGTAGGTCAGGTTCAGCAGGGCGAACCTGGCGCCGCCCGCGTAGCGGAGGTGCGTGACCATCGCGCCGATCATCAGCGCGATCCAGCACACCGCGGTCACCGGCACCAGCACCGGCGCGATCCCGGTCAGCGCGGGCAGGATCAGCCCGATCGCGGCGAGGATCTCCAGCACGCCGAGCGTCCGCACCAGACACCGCGACCGCTCCCCGTGTGACACGACGGGGTAGAACTGAGCGGTGGCAGGTGACGGATTCGAGACGGTGGTCGGCGCGCTGGACTACCCGATGTTCGTCGTGACGACGACCGACGGGCGGCGGCACGCCGGGTGCCTCGTCGGGTTCGCCGCGCAGTGCAGCATCGACCCGCCGCGGTTCATGGTGTGGCTGTCGAAGAACAACCACACCTTCGAAGTCGCCGCCCGCGCCGCCACGCTCGTCGTGCACCGGCTCGACGCTTCGGCCCACGAACTGGCCGAGCTGTTCGGCAGCCACACCGGGTTCGACACCGACAAGTTCGCGCGCTGCGCCTGGCATCCCGGCCCGGGCGGCGCCCCGGTGCTCGACGACTGCGCCGGCTGGTTCGCGGGCGACATCCTGTCCCGGCACGACACCGGCGACCACGTCGGCCTGCTGCTGCGCCCGGTCGCCGCCACCACCGCCACCGGTCTCGGCCCGCAGCTCGGGTTCCAGGCGGTGCGCGGCCTCTCCCCCGGAAACGAGGCCTAGGAACCTGTCGAACCGCGGCGCCGCCGTCCGACGTGGTGGTGAGACACCCGAACGGAAGGACGGTCCCATGGCGACCACCCGGCTCTACATGTCCATGTCGCTCGACGGCTACATCGCCGGCCCCGACGACCGGCCCGGCCAGGAGCTGGGGCGCGGCGGCGGGCGGTTGTTCGACTGGCTGGACCACCGCGACTCCCCCGGGCCCGACGGCCAGGTGTTCGGCGAGGCCCTGGCCACCGGGGCCGTGATCGCCGGGCGGCGCACGTTCGAGCTCGCCGGGCGGTGGCAGGGCGACCACCACGACGGCGTGCCGATCCACGTCCTCACCCACCACGTCGACCCCGGCGACGAGCCGCCCGGCAGCGCCCGGTTCTACACCGACGTGGCCGCGTGCGCCGCCGACGCCCGGGCCGCGGCGGGCGACGGCGCGATCCTGGTGCACGGCGCGGGCGCGGCGCAGGCGCTGCTCGCCGCCGGGGAGCTGGACGAGATGGAGATCCACCTCGTCCCGGTCCTGCTCGGCGCGGGCCGCCGGCTGTTCGGCACGCGCGAGGACGCCCCGGTCGAGCTCGAACCGATCCGGCGGCTGGACGGCCACGGCGTGACACACCTGCGGTACCGGGTGGCCGGATAGCGCACGGCCAGCGGGAACCGGCCGGTCTCGGGCCCGTCCCGATCACGGGTCTCGGCGATCGGTGCGGGGTCGTGTTAATCTTGCGCCGTGCAGCGCCTGACGTCCCAGCGACTCGTAACCCGGCGCGCCGGCTGAACCCAGGTCGCCGGCGCGCAGTTCGGCGATCGCTCTTCTTCTTCGGGACCTGGCCCGGATCCATCCGGTCTTTTCGATCTTCCTGGAGATCCGCCATGTCCGTCAGCACGTTCGACACCCCGGCCCCGCGTTCGGCTCTGCTCGTCCGGCGCCGGATCGCCACGTACTTCACCGGCGGGGCCCCGCAGGTCCCCGCCCTGATCGGCGCGCTGTCGCAGCAGGGCCGCCCGGTGCATGAACTGTCGGTCGACATCCGCGAGGGCGTCCGGGAGAGCAGCATGGTCTGCGCGGTCCTGCTGCCGGGCGAGGAGATCGACCACCTGCTGGCCCGCCTGCGGGAGCTGCCCGCGGTGGTTTCGGCCGAACTCGCCTGAGCCGGCCCCGCGTCCGGCTCCCCGCCAGGGCAACGCTTCTCGCCGAGCTACGAACGTCCCCTCGAACTCGCGCCGCGCTCGACGTCGCCGCCTAACGCAAGCCGGTGAGGTGCGCCCGCGCGGCGGGGCGGCCCGCGAACAGCAGCATGATCGCCCACGCCGGGCCGCTCACCTCGGGGCCCTCGCCCACCGCCCAGCCGCTGTCGGTCGTGCGGTAGCGGTGCCCGCCGAAACGGCGGCGGCGTGGAACATCCGCGGCTTGTCCCACAGCCGCTGCGCGGCGTGCGCGGCGGCTTCCGGCGGCACGGTGAGGTGCTTGCCCAACGGCAGCGCGATGTCCAGGCCGTGCACGAGGATGTCGAGCAGCACCTCGTGCACGCCGATGCTCGGCGGGGTCCGCCGGTACCCGGCGAGGGCGCGGATCTCCGTGGCGAGCCCGTCCGTGCCGGGGTAGGTGCACGCGGAGTCGCGGATCGCCCGGTTCATGTCGCCGCGCGCCCGGACCGCGGCGGCCAGCGCGTCCCGGAGGCTGGTCCGGTACTGGGTGGCCAGGTGGGCCGCGACGTCGCGCACCGTCCACCCCTCGCACAGCGACGGGCGGGCCCATTCGTCGCCGGTCAGCCCGTCCAGCAGGTCCGCGATCGCCACGCGCTGGGTGTCGACGGCCCGCCACAGGTCGGCGTCGTCCATGTCACTGAGTCGCGCGGTCCGGGCCGCGCGTTAACGCCGTGCGGTGATCGCCGGAGCTGCTACGATCAAGGTGGAGTGACTCGTGCGAAGGAGACCCGTCGTGGCAGGTGAAGACGACATCTCCGGGTGAGCCCCGGAGCTAGCTGGCCACCGGCGGATATTGCCGTCGTGGCCGTCTCGTCGTCCACCCGTTCCGCCACGCATTCCGAGGTTTCTCCGTCATGTCCGATGCTCGTATCGTCGTGTCCGGCCTGTCCTTCTCCTGGCCGGACGACACCCCCGTGTTCGACCGGTTGTCCGTCACCTTCCCGGACGGGCGCACCGGTCTGGTCGCGCCCAACGGCGCCGGGAAGTCCACCCTGCTCCGGCTCGTCGCCGGTGAGCTGCGGCCGTCGGCGGGCAGCGTGTCCGTGGACGGGCTGCTCGGCTACCTGCCCCAGGACCTGCCGCTGACCGGTGACCTCACCGTCGCCGAGGTGCTCGGCATCGCGCCGGTGCTGCGGGCGCTCGCCGCGGTCGAGGCCGGGGACGTCGCCGAGGAGCACTTCACCACGATCGGCACCGACTGGGACGTCGAGGAACGCACGCGCGTCCAACTGGACCGGCTCGGGCTCGGGCACGTCGCGCTCGACCGGCGGCTGGACACCCTGTCCGGCGGCCAGGTCGTGTCGCTCGGGCTCGCCGCCCAGCTGCTCAAGCGGCCCGACCTGCTGCTGCTCGACGAGCCCACCAACAACCTCGACCTGGACGCCCGCCGCCGCCTCCACGCCGTGCTCGACGACTGGCCCGGCTGCCTGCTCGTGGTGAGCCACGACCGGGCGCTGCTCGACCGGATGGACCGCATCGCGGAGCTGGACGCCGGCGGGATCACCTTCCACGGCGGGAACTTCACCGAGTACGAGCAGGCCGTCCAGGCCGCGCGCGAGGTCGCCGAGAAGAACATCCGCAACGCCGAGCAGGAGGTCAAGCGGGAGAAGCGCGAGATGCAGCAGGCCCGGGAGCGGGCCGCGAAGCGGGCGAGCACCGCCCAGCGGAACGTCGCCAGCGCCGGGTTGCCGAAGATCGTCGCGGGGACGTTGAAGCGCAACGCGCAGGAGTCGGCGGGCAAGGCCGACGGCACGCACGCCGCGCGGGTCAACGCGGCGAAGGCGAAGCTGGACCAGGCGGAGCGGTCGCTGCGGGAGGACCAGAAGATCGTCCTGGAACTCCCCCGGACCGCGGTGCCCGCGGGGCGCACGCTGTTCCTCGGTGAGGGCCTGCGCAAGCGGGAGTTGTTCGGCGCGGGCGTGGACCTGGCGGTGCGCGGGCCGGAACGCATCGCGCTGACCGGGCCCAACGGGTCGGGCAAGTCGACGCTGCTGCGGCTGATCAGCGGTGATCTGGAGCCCGACCACGGGTCGATCCGGCGGGCCGGTGGGCGGGTCGCGTACCTGTCGCAGCGGCTGGACCTGCTCGACGACGACCGCACGGTGGCGGAGAACCTGGCCGCGGCCGCGCCCGGCATGCTCCCGGCCGATCGGATGAACCTGCTGGCGCGCTTCCTGTTCCGCGGCGCGCGGGTGCACCTGCCGGCGCGGGCCCTCTCCGGCGGCGAACGCCTGCGCGCGACGCTCGCGTGCGTCCTGTTCGCCGAGCCCGCGCCGCAGCTGCTGCTGCTGGACGAGCCGACGAACAACCTGGACCTGGTGAGCACCGGCCAGCTGGAGGCCGCGCTGAACGCCTACCGGGGCGCGTTCGTGGTCGTCAGCCACGACGAACGTTTCCTGGCCGGCATCGGCATCGAGCGCCGCCTGCACCTGGACGGGGGCCGGCTGCTGGAGGGCGCGTGAGCCGGTGACCGCGCCCCCGGGGGGTGCGGGTGGGCGCCCAGCCGGGTGGGTCCAGCCCCACTTCCGCGCCGATCCGGTACCGGCCCGGCGTTCCGCGGTGCACAGTGGACCCGTGCGAAACGTGGTGGTGGGATTCTGGCGAGCGGTGGTGGTCCTGGTCGTCAGCATGCTGGTCCCGGCCGTGTGGGCGGCCGCCGTGGCGCTGGCCCTGTGGTGGGACGGTCCGTGGACGTGGATACCGCCGGTGCTGTGGGCGGCCGTCGCGACGCTGCTGCTCGCCCGGCCGGTGTGCCGGATCTTCCGGTCGCTCGTGGCGAAGTGGACGGGCACCGTCATCCCCGCCGGCTACCGGGAGATGCCGCCGGTGGTGCGGTTGTCCACCGGCTTCTGGTGGAACGGCCACTCCTACGAGCGCACCGAGCGCGACGCCCGCCTGGACCAGCAGTGGCGGCTCCGGTGGCGGGATCCGGCGCGGTGGCGCGACCTGCGCTTCACCGCGATCGCCCCGGTGACCGCGGGCCTGGCGGCGGCCGTGCCGCCGGCCGGGATCGCCGCCGCGGTCCGGTGGTTCTCGGTGCCCGCGGTGGTTCTCGGGGTGGCGGTGGCCCTCGCCACCGCACCGTTCGCCTGGCGCGTCGCCGGACCGGTCGCCGTCCGCTTCCTGCGCCCCACCCCGGCGATGGCGCTCGCGGACCGGGTCGGCGAGCTGACCGCCCAGCGCGCGGACACCACGATCGCGCAGGCCGCGGAGATCCGCCGCATCGAACGGGACCTGCACGACGGCGCGCAGGCACGGCTGGTCGCGCTCGGGCTTTCGCTGGCCACCGCGGAGAAACTGATGGAGTCCGATCCGGACAGAGCTCGGGCGCTGCTGCGCGAAGCCCGCGCCGGGGCCGTGTCGTCCCTGGCCGAACTGCGCGACCTGGTCCGCGGCATCAGCCCGCCGGTGCTGACCGAGCGCGGCCTCGCCGACGCGGTGCGCGCGCTCACGCTGGACACGCCGCTCGACGTGACCGTCGAGGCCGACGAGCTGCGTCTGGACCCGCCGGTCGAGTCGGCGGTGTACTTCGGCATCGCCGAGCTGCTGACCAACGCGGTCAAGCACGGCCACGCGACCGGCGCGCACGTCCGCCTCGCCCACGACGGGGCCGGGCTGGTCGCCGAGGTCTCCGACGACGGCCGGGGCGGCGTGCGCGAGCCGGACGGCGGCGGTCTCGCCGGGCTGCGCCGCCGCCTCGCGGTGTTCGACGGGGCGCTGGCGATCACCAGCCCCGCGGGCGGTCCGACCACGGTGAGGATGATGGTGCCGTGCGAATCGTGGTAGCCGAGGACCTCTACCTGCTGCGGGACGGGCTGGTCCGCCTGCTCGAGGCCTACGGGCACGAGGTGGTGGCGACGGCGGCCACCGGACCGGAGACGCTCGACGCGCTGCTGAAGTGGCGGCCGGACGCCGCCGTCGTGGACGTCCGCATGCCGCCCACCCAGTCCGACGAGGGGCTCAAAGCCGCGCTCGCCGCGCGCCGGGAGGTGCCCGGGCTGCCGGTTCTGGTGCTCTCCCAGCACGTCGAGCAGCTCTACGCCCGCAAGCTGCTGGCCGGCCCGGACCGGCGGCTGGAGCGGCTCACCGAACGCGAGCACCCGGTGCTCGCCCTGATGGCCGAGGGGCTGTCCGACCAGGCCATCGCGCGGCGGCTGTTCCTTTACCTGAACCGGATCTGAACCGGGGTGTCACATCCGCGCGCCGGGCGGTGTCTGCATGCCGAGCGACCCGAGGAGGAACCGTGACCGACCCGTTCGTCACCCATCGCAGCCTGCTGTTCACCGTGGCCTACGAGATGCTCGGCTCCGCGGCCGACGCCGAGGACGTGGTGCAGGAGACCTGGCTGCGCTGGGCCGAGGTGGACCAGGCGGAGGTGCGGGACCCGCGGGCGTACCTGGTGCGGGTGGTGACGCGGCAGGCGCTGAACCGGCTGCGGTCGGTGTCCCGGCGGCGCGAGGACTACATCGGCGAATGGCTGCCCGAACCGCTGCTGACCACCCCGGACGTGGCCGAGGACGTGGAGCTGGCGGAGAACGTGTCGATCGCGATGCTCACCGTGCTGGAGACGCTCGGCCCGGCCGAGCGGGCGGCGTTCGTGCTGCACGACGTGTTCGACCTGTCCTACGCGGAGGTCGCCGAGGCGGTCGGGAAGAGCACCGCGGCGGTGCGGCAGATCGCGCACCGCGCCCGGGAGCACGTCGCCGCGCGGCGGCCGCGGATGCAGGTGGACCGGGCGCAGCAGCAGGCGGCCGTGGACCGCTTCCTGGCCGCCGTGTCCAACGGTGACGTGCGCGCTCTGGTGGACGTGCTGGCCCCGGACGTGGTGGTGATCTCCGACGGCGGTGGCGTGGTGCCGGCGGCGCGCAAGCCGGTCATCGGCGCCGAGCGGGTCGCGACGCTGCTCGCCCACGCCGCCGAGCGCACCGGGTTCACCGCGAGCGCCACCTGGGTCAACGGGATGCCGGGCGTCCGGCTCGACGTCGAGGGCTCGGCCGCCGCGCTGAGCCTGGTGGTCGAAAACGGCCGGATCACCCGCATCTACGGGATCAACAACCCGCACAAGCTGGGCTGGCTGGACAAGGTGGCCGAACTGCGCCGGTGATCGTCCGATGTGGACTCGTGATTCCTGGTCCGGCGCCGGACCAGGAGTCACGACACGGCCACCCCTCCAGCGCCGGTCAGGGCAGCAGCACCGTCTTGCCGGCGAGTTTCCCGGCGGCGGCCTCCTCGTGGACCGCGGCCAGTTCGTGCAGCGGGCGGCGGTCGGCGACGTGGATGCGCAGCCGTCCGGCGTCGACCTCCCGCACCAGGTGGCGCAGCTGCCCGGCGTCGCTGCGGACGAAGACGCGGGCGGCTCGCACCCCGCGGGACTCGTCCGGCTCCGGCGGCGTCGCGCTGCTCACCACGATGCCGCCCTCGCGCACCAGCGCGGTCAGCTCCGGCGGGGTCGCCGGCGCCAGGTTCACCACCACGTCGACCGGTTCGCGCACCGCGTCCCAGTCACCGTGGCCGACGACCCGCGCCGCGCCGTAGGACCGCAGCCGCTCGGCATGGGCTTCGCGGGCCGTGGCGACGACCGTCGCCCCGGCCTGGGCGGCCAGCTGCACCGCGTACCCGCCGACGGCGCCGCCCGCGCCGTTGACCAGCACGCGCTGCCCGTCCCGCACCTCGCCCAGCTCGAACAGGGCCTGCCAGGCGGTGAGCCCCACCACCGGGAGGGCCGCGGCGTCGGCCGCGGGGACGGACTCCGGCGCGGCGGTGAGCACCTCGGCCGGGGCGAGGACGTACTCGGCGGCCGCGCCGCCGTCGATGATCGGCAGGAACCCGATCACCGGGTCGCCGGCCCGGAAGCCGGTCACGCCGTCCCCGGTCTCCGCGACGGTGCCGGACACGTCCACGCCGGAGATGTGGGGCAGGCGCACCGGGAAGACCTCCCGCAGCACACCGGCGCGGATCAGGGCGTCGACGCCGTTGAAGCTGGTGCCCGCGACCCGCACCAGGACCTGGCCCGGCCCGGGCGCCGGGCGCTCGGCCTCCTCGGGACGCAGGACTTCGGCTCCGCCGTACTCGTGGTACCGCACTGCTCGCATGATCTCTCCTCGATTTTTGCTCCGAATTCGAAGCATATGTAGACCGTAGCACGCTTCGAAGTCGAAGCAAGTAGAATCCGGATGTGAGCCACGACGCACTGGACGCCGAGCAGCTGGACGCCTACTTCGCGCTGATGGAGGTCAGCAGCCTCCTGCAGCACGCGGTGGAACAGCAGTTGCGTGCCGCCGGGCCGCTCAGCTGGGTGCAGTTCCAGATCCTCGCCCGGCTCGCGAACTCCCCCGGCGGCGGCCAGCGGATGACGGACCTGGCCGACGGGGTGGTCTACAGCCGCAGCGGCCTGACCTACCAGGCGGGGCTGCTGGACAAGGCCGGGCTGGTCACGCGCCGCCCGTCCGAGGACGACGAGCGCAGCGTGACGGTGACGATCACCGACGCCGGCCGGGACATGGTGGCGCGCGTCCTGCCCGGGCACGTCGAGGTGGTGCGGACGATGCTGTTCGAGGGGCTGTCGCGGCGCGACCTCACCACCCTGAGCGGCATCCTGAGCGGGGTGCGCGAGCGGATGCGCGCGGCACCGCCGCGCTCGGCGACCTCACGCCGCAAGCCGAAGGCCTGACCAGCCCGCGGGAAGGCGCGCCAGCCGCGGGTGGTCACCGGCGGCGAGACGCCCGCACCGATCACCGGCCCGGCCAGTTCGCGGGAAGGCGCGCCAGCCGCACCCGCTGCGGGTGATCGCCCACCGGAACCGAGGTGATCTTCCGCCCGGTCGCGAAGTCGATCGCGGTCACCTGGTCCGTCCCGCTCTCCGAGATCACGCACGCGGCGCCGTCCCCGCTGACCGTGGCCCAGTACGGCTTGCTCGCCGTCACCAGCGGGCCCTCCCGCAGCGTCGCGCGGTCGACGATCGTCGCGTAGTCGTCCATCGTGCCGGCCACGCAGAGCTTCGTGCCCGCGGGGTTCATCGACAGGCCGTGGTGGCGCGAGTCGTTGACGAAGGTCGTGCGGTCGTCGCTCGTCGCCGGGTTCTCCGGCAGCGTCTTCATGCGCGTGATCCGGTCACCGCGCACGTCGTACTCGAAGAACCCGTTGAAGAACGAAACCTGGAAGTACAAAGTGGACTCGTCCGGGCTGAACGCGACCGGCCGCACCGCGTCCGAGTGGTCGGCACGGCCGAACGCGTCCAGCCGCGGCCGCATGTCGATGATCCGCACCTGCCGGAAGGTCGCGGCGTCGACCACGGTGATGCGGCGGTCGCCCTTCAGCGGGTCGAGGATCGGCGCGTCGAGGTCGTTGTTGACCTCCCCGATGGACATGTTCCACAGGTACCGCCCGTCCGCCGAGAACACGTTTTCGTGCGGCTTGTCCCCGGTGGCGAACGACCCGAGTTCGGCGCCGGTGCGGATGTCGAGCACGTGCACCCGGTTGCTGGTGGACGCCGACACCGCCACGCGCAGCCCGTCCGGCGAGACCGCCATGTGGTCGGCCCGGAAACCGGAGACGGGGAAGCGCCAGTTGATCGCCCCGGTGCCGGCGTCGATCGAGACGACGTCGGCGAAACTGGGGCGGGACACCACGATCGCCGAGCCGTCGGGCGTGGCGTACATGTCGTCGGCGAACTGGTCGTGCCCCTCCCCGACGGTGTGCCGGATGCCCAGGAAGAACGCGAGCCGGACCGGGTCGAGGTGGATCTCGCGGAGCCGCTCGTCCCGGTCCGGGATGACGTCGATGCGGCCGATGCGGTGGAAGTCCCCGGTGGCGGCGAGGACGTCGGCCGTGCCCTCCCAGTTGTTGCCGACGAGCAGGACCTCCCGCAGCGCGGGCGCCGCGGTCGCGGCCGGCGGCCCGGTGAGGAGACCGGCCAGCAGGACGGCGCCGAGCAGGAAGGCGGGAGCGCGCATGGTCTTCCTCCGTGGGAAGCGGCTACCTACTGGAGAGTAGCCATCCCCGGCGTGCGGCTCAAGAGCGCTACCCGCCGCGTGCCCCTCGGCGCGCGATCACGCCGCCCGGCGCTCGGCCGGGTCGTGGGTCAGCAGGAAGTCCCGCAGGCCGGCCAGGTCGTCGGTGTTGATGTGGTCCACCCCGGCGGCCAGCAGTTCCCGCCACACGGCCTCCCGCGCGGCGCCCGGGGTGTCGGGGGTGGCCCAGAACCGGACCCGGTACCCGGCGGCGTGCGCCTGCGCGACGATGCCCTGCAGCTTGGCGCGCTCGGCCGCCGGCATCGGGCCCACGCCCCGCCACGTGAAGGCGTTGGCCCAGTTGTCGCTCACCAGCGGCATGAACGTGGCCGGCGTCCCGGTGCCGAGGTCGCCCAAGCGCCCGTCGTAACCCGCGAAACGGGTGCGCTGCGCCAGCATTTCCGCGCGTGGCCGGTTGCCGCTGATGACCACTTCGACGGCGCCGTCGTGCTCGCGCCCGCCGGTCCACCGGGTGAGCATGAACCGGAACTCACGCAGCGCCGCGTCCACCGCCTGGTAGGCCGACGGGCCGTCGCTCTTGATGTCGATCAGCAGCTGGAACGACTCGCGCCACCGCGGGTACACCCGGCCGCCGTGGGCGCGCACCCGCTCGGCCAGCGGTTCGAGGTACAGGCTGGTCAGGGTCCGGCCGGGCCGGGCGTCGACCAGGTCGTGCGCCACCCGCAGCTCGCCGTCCACCAGCCACACGTCCGCCTCGACGGAGGTGAACCCGTGGCCGAGGGCGTCGGCCAGCGGGCGGTCGTGCTCGTAGTCGTTGTGGGCGTGGGCGTGCTCGAGCGGCTGCACCCGCGACGCCGCCGCGGCCGGCAGCGCGCCACCGGCCACCACCAGGGCGAAGATCAGCACCAGCAGTCGTTTCATCGGTTTCCTTCCCTCAGACCCGGACCGCGCCGGGACGGCCGTCCTCGACCACGAACGAGGCCACTGTGGATTCCGGCGCGTCGGCGCGGCTCACCGTGGAGACCATCCGCAGGTCGCTGCGGAACTCCTTCTTGCCGACCCGGCAGCGCACGTAGCCGCGGCGGTCGCCGTCGAAGAACTTGATGTGCGGGTTGTACTGGATCATCGGCCCGTAGTACGGCCCGTACACCGCACCGTCCCCATTGGACGAGATCGAGGTGCCGACGATCTCGGTGCCGATCACCGGCGAGCCGGGACGGTCGAAGTCGGCGTGGATGTCGTTGACGAACGTGGAGTGCCAGTCGCCCGTGACGACGACCGGGTTGCGCACGTCGTGCTGCTGCCACGCGTCGGTCAGGCGCTTGCGGGCGGCGGGGAAGCCGTCCCACGCGTCGTGCCACAGCCGGGAGCCGCCTGGGCCGTCGTGGTCGAGGCGGGCGAGCATGACGTTGTTGCCCAGGATGTTCCAGCGCGCACGGGACGCGGCGAAACCCTCGTAGAGCCACCGTTCCTGGGTCGCGCCGAGCATGGTGACCGACGGGTCGTAGGCGGCCGGGCACGCGTCGGCCTCGCCCCAGCCGCACGGCGGGACGTCGCGGTACTGCCTGCCGTCGAGCATGTCGATCTGCGCGAGCCCGCCCCAGTGCAGGCGGCGGTAGATCCGCGGGCCGCCCGCCGACGCCGGGTTCGCGGGCGGGCGCACCGGCTGGTGTTCGTACCAGGCCTGGTAGGCGGCGGCGCGCAGGGCGGCGATGTCGCCGGCGTGTTCCTGCCGGGTGCTGGCGTAGTCGTTCTTGACCTCGTGGTCGTCCCACACCACCAGCCACGGGAAGCGCGCGTGCGCGAGCTGCAGGTCGGGGTCGCTCTTGTAGAGCGCGTACTGCATGCGCCAGCGCTCCAGGTCCTGCGGCACGGTGCGCAGCACGTCCGGGGTGGTCACCTTGCGGTAGCCGCCGTCGGCCGGGATGCCGCCCTCGTACACGTAGTCGCCGAGGTGCAGGACGAGGTCGAGGTCCTCCTGCGCCATGTGGCGGTAGGAGGGGTAGTAGCCGCTGTCCCACGACTGGCAGGAGGCGAACGCGAAGCCGAGCGTGCCGCCTGGGGAGCCCGGGGCGGGGGTGGTGCGGGTGCGGCCGACCGGGGAGATGTCGTGGCGGTAGCGGAACCGGTAGAAGTACTCGCGGTCGGGCGCGAGGCCGCGTGCCTCGACGTGCACCGAGTGGGCCAGCTGCGGCAGCGCCCAGGTGCTCCCCCGCGCGGCGACGCGGGTGAACCGCTCGTCGGCGGCGACCTCCCAGTCGACCGGCGCGGCCTTGGGCGGCATGCCACCGCCCGGCGTGAACGGCTCCGGCACCAGCCGCGTCCACAGCACGGCGCCGGTCGGGGCCGGTTCCCCGCTGGCGACGCCCAGTTTGAAGGGGTACTCGCCACCGCCCGGCCGGGGCGCGGCGGCCGCGGGGCCGACGGGCAGCTGGGACAGCGCGGCAGCCCCGGCGACGGCGGACGCGGAAGCCAGGAACCGGCGGCGGTGGAAGTCACCTGATGGAGTGATCGGCACGGACACTGTCTAACCGCCGCCGGTGGAGCGGGCCGGTCATCCGGATGAACAGAGCGCGAAGCGGATGTTTCAGCCCGCGATGCACCTCGGGCTCGGCGGGCGCGCGGCGGGCCGTGGGTGTGAGGCGGGCTCGCCCGGCTACCGGGCCCGGCCGGCCAGTGCGCCGACCAGGCGGCGGGCCGCGGGCGCCGCAACGCCCGAGCCCAGCGGGCGCAGCCCTCGACGACCGGGCCAGCCTCCAGTCACCGGCCTGCACCTGCCCCGAGCAGGCAAGCCCCGCACCCGGCCGCCACGCCCGAGCCCGATCGGCGCGGATCTCGGCGACCGTGCCGTCCTCCACCCGCCGCGCACACCTGCCCCGAGCACACGGCCAACCGCGCGGGACCAGCCCGCGCCAGATGCGACCGAGACCAGGTGGCACCTCGGCGGCCTCGCCCTCCACCCGGCCGCCGACGTGCACCTGCCCCGGGCGCGCGCCGGGTCCTCAGCCCGAGCCCGACCGGCTCAGAGCTCCGTCACCTTGCCCTCCGTGACCTCCAGCCGCCGGGTCACGGAGACCGCCTCCAGCATGCGCCGGTCGTGCGTCACCAGCAGCAGGGTGCCCGGGTAACCGTCCAATGCGGACTCCAGCTGCTCGATCGCCGGGAGGTCGAGGTGGTTGGTCGGCTCGTCGAGCACCAGCAGGTTCACCCCGCGCGCCTGCAGCAACGCCAGCGCCGCCCGCGTCCGCTCGCCCGGGGACAGCGTCGCCGCGGGCCGGAGCACGTGCGCCGCCGCCAGGCCGAACTTCGCCAGCAGCGTCCGGACGTCGGCGTCGGCCAGCTCCGGGACCTCCCGCGCGAACGCCTCGGCCAGCGGCAGGTCGCCGAGGAACAGCCGCCGCGCCTGGTCGACCTCGCCGACCTGCACCCCGGACCCCAGCGACGCCGCCCCGGCGTCCAGCTCGACGCGGCCGAGCAGCGCCGCCAGCAGCGTCGACTTCCCGGCCCCGTTCGCCCCGGTGATCGCCACCCGGTCGGCCCAGTCGATCTGCAGGTCGACCGGCCCGAGCGTGAACCCGCCGCGCCGCACCACGGCTCCCCGCAGCGCCGCCACGACCGCGCCCGCCCGCGGCGCCGCGGCGATCTCCATCCGCAGCTCCCACTCCTTGCGCGGCTCCTCGACGGCCTCCAGCCGCTCGATCATCCGGTCGGTCTGGCGGGCCTTCGCGGCCTGCTTCTCGGTGGACTCGGCGCGGAACTTGCGGCCGGCCTTGTCGTTGTCCCCGGTCTTGCGCCGCGCGTTGCGGACGCCCTTCTCCATCCACGCCCGCTGCGTGCGCGCCCGCGTCTCCAGCGCCGCGCGCGTCGCCGCGTACTCCTCGTAGTTCTCCCGCGCGTGCCGCCGCGCCACGGCGCGCTCCTCCAGGTACGACTCGTACCCGCCGCCGTAGAGCCGCACCTGCTGTTGCGGCAGGTCCAGCTCCAGCACCTGGTCGACGGTCCGGGCGAGGAACTCCCGGTCGTGGCTGACCAGCACGGTCGCCGCGCGCAGCCCGGTGACGAACCGCTCCAGCCGGGCCAGGCCGTCCAGGTCGAGGTCGTTGGTGGGCTCGTCGAGGAGGAACACGTCGTAGCGGCTGAGCAGCAGCGAGGCCAGCCCGGCGCGGGCGGCCTGCCCGCCGGACAGCGACGTCATCGGCTGGTCGAGGCCGACCGAGAGCCCCAGGTCCACGGCGACCTCCTCGGCCCGGTGGTCGAGGTCCGCGCCGCCCAGGACCAGCCACCGGTCGAGCGCGGCGGCGTAGCGGTCGTCGGCCCCGTCGGCGCCCGCGGTCAGGGCCTCGGTCGCCGCGTCCAGCTCGGCCTGCGCGGCGGCGACGGAGGTGCGCCGGGCGAGGAACTCGCGCACCGACTCCCCCGGCCTGCGTTCCGGTTCCTGCGGCAGGTACCCGACGGTCGCGCCCGGCGGGGTGAGCCGGACCTCGCCGGCCTCGGGCTTGTCCACCCCGGCGAGGATCCGCAGCAGCGTGGACTTCCCGGCCCCGTTGACGCCGACCAGCCCCACGACCTCCCCCGGCGCGACGACCAGGTCGAGGCCGGCGAAAAGGGTGCGGTGCCCGTGTGCCGCGGTCAGGTCCTTCGCCTGGAGGGTCGCACTCACCCGGCCACCTTAGCCGCGGTCGCGGTGTCGCCACGCCGCGGCAGGCCCACGACCGGTGCCGCCGGGGCGTTGCTCAGCCGTTCAGGCGCGCCTGGAGCGGGTGTCGGCCACGGAAGCGTAGGAGACGCCGTCGAGCGCGACCGCCTGTTTGCCGGCCTCGTCGCCGGCCGCGAGCACGGCCGTGGCGAACGCCGGCAGCGCCGCGCCGCCCGTAGCCACCGTGACGACCGCGCCGGTGATCGCGGTGAGCACTCCGAGGGGCAACGGGACAGCCTGCTCGTGCTCGCCTAGGCGCTCGTCGCCTACTCCACCATCATCGAAGAGGCGCGGCGCGGCCTCGTGGATCTGATGACCGCATGCGCCGACGGCTTCGCGCAGGTGAGCAAGCAGGTGGAGGCGGCCGGTCTGAGCGTGGGGATCACCGAGCACCTGCGCCGGCCCGGACAGGGCACCCAGGCCCGTCAGGTGGTTCCGGTCGAGCTGGGCGAACTGCTCCAGCCGCGCGATCAGCTCCCGCGCGAGGCCGATCGCCGGTTCGACGACCTGGCCGATCCCCGATTCGAGCGCGCCGGGATCTACCTCGTATCCACCCATTTCACACTCCCCCAGTGAAAACGGTGAACGAGCATCATGACCGCGAAACGCCCACGGCGCCACACCCCGCCGCCAGGCATCCACAGTGGACCGTTAGTCAGCGGCCGGCCGATCCCGCCGCCACCAGGTGCGGCCAGATCTCCGCCGCGATGCCCTCCGCTGTGCCGGGGCAGCCCCGGCGCAGCCAGTCCATCACCGTCCCCAGCAGCGCGCCCGCCAGCAGCGCCGCGGCCGGGTCGTGCGGGATCTCCGCCGGGTCGTCGGCGTGGGTGGGCGCTCCGGTGCCGGTCAGGCGCACGTGGATCGCGATGGCGAGGCGGTGGTGCAGGTGGTTGATCACCCGGGCGCTGCCGGCGAGCAACGCGCCGTACAGCCGGGCGTGCGCGGCGACGTGCTCGAAGATCCGCGCCAGCGCCGCGATCGGCGCGGGGTCCTCGTTCGGCAGCAGCACGTGCGCCGCGGCGACCAGCTCGTCGAACATGTCCGTGCACGCGGCGGCCGCCAGGTCGTGCACGTCGGCGTAGTGCTCGTAGAACGTGGAACGGTTCACGTCCGCGCGTTTGGTCAGGTCGGACACCGAGATCTGGGTGAGGTCGCGCTCGGCGATCAGCTCCAGCAGCGCGGCCTCGAGCGCGGAGCGTGACCGGCGGCTGCGGCGATCGGGTACTTGCGGCGCGGACACCGGATCAGTCTCATTGACTCCAACAGGTGTTGGAAAAACACCACATGTCGGAATATTTCGGGCGAAGTTGACTGCCGAGGAGTTGGTGATGACCACCGCGGAGCCCCGGAACTACCCGTTCAGCACGCCGGAACGGCTGGAGGTGGAGCCGATGTTCGCCGAGCTGCGTGCGAACCAGCCGCTGAGCCGGGTCCGGCTGCCCTACGGCGAGCCGGGCTGGCTCGCCACCCGTTACGAGGACGTGAAGGTCGTCCTCGGCGACCCGCGGTTCAGCCGCGCGGCGAGCCTGGAGCACGACGAGCCGCGGATGCGGCCACAACCCTCGCTGCCCGGCAGCATCCTGAGCATGGATCCGCCGGACCACAGCCGCCTGCGCCGCCTGGTCACGAAGGCGTTCACGGTGCGGCGCATCGAGCAGCTGCGGCCGCGGGTGCGGCAGATCGCCGACGAGCTGGTCGACGGGATGCTGGCCGCCGGCCCGCCCGCCGATCTGGTGGAGGCGTTCGCGCTGCCCGTGCCGGTGACCGTGATCTGCGAGCTGCTGGGCGTCCCGTACGCGGACCGCGGGGATTTCCGGTACTGGTCGGACGCGTTCCTGTCCACGACGAGGTTCCCGCCGGAGGAGGTGGCCGACTGCGCGGGGAAGATGCACGCCTACCTGGAGGGCCTGATCGCCCAGCGCCGCGCCGAGCCGCGCGACGATCTGCTCAGCGGCCTGGTCGCCGCGCGGGACAACGAGGATCGTCTGTCCGAAGAGGAACTGGTCCGGCTCGCGATGGCGCTGCTGATCGCCGGGCACGAGACGACCGCGTCGCAGATCCCCAACTTCGTCTACACGCTGCTGACGCACCCGGACCAGCTCGCGATGCTGCGCGCGGACCTGAGCCTGGTGCCGAAGGCGGTCGAGGAGCTGATGCGGTTCGTGCCGCTGGGGATCGGCGCGGGCATCGCCCGGTACGCGACGGAGGACATCGAGCTGGGTGGGGTGCTGGTGCGCGCCGGGGAGGCCGTGCTGCCCGCGCTGGCGTCGGCGAACCGGGACGAAAGCGCTTTCCCCGATGCGGACGTGCTCGATCTGCGCCGGGAGGACACGTCGCACATCGGCTTCGGGCACGGGGTGCACCATTGCCTGGGCGCGCCACTGGCGCGGATGGAGCTGCAGGTCGCGCTGGACACGCTGCTGCGCCGGCTGCCGGACCTGCGCCTCGCCGACGGCGAGTCCGGAGTGGACTGGAAGGAGGGCCTGTCGACCCGCGGCCCGGAGCGGCTGCTGGTGACCTGGGAGCAGTGATCGCCGGACGGTGCGCCTGGGGCGCCCGCTGGCGGGCGGCTGGTGGTGCGGAACCGCTGCTCCGGAGCGAGCCAGCGCTGGTGCGCACGCTGCTCGCCTGCCGGGCGGCCCGCGCCGCGGGCCCGAACCGCGCGCTGCTCACCTGCCGCCGCCGGTCGGGGGCGCCCGTTTCGGCCCCACGACGTGGGCAGCCGAGGTGCGGGATGCCGGCCCCGCCGTTGCTCCTGGGGGCCGGCGCCTTCCGGACCACCGTCTTCCGGGCCGGCGCCTTCCGGGCCGGCGGGAACCGTGCTTCATGGGTGGTGCGTTGCTCGGCCGGGATCCCGTCGGGCGGCTTTTCAGTTCGTGAGCTGCCGGGAGAACCACCTCGTCAGGATCTCGTCCACCGACTTGGCCGTGGGTAGCTGCGGTGCCGGGTCCAGGCCCGGTTCCTCGGCCAGCGGGTGCGCCAGCTCCGGCACCGTGACCAGCTCGGCCCCACCAGAGTGGGCGCGCAGCTCCCCGACCAGCGCGGTGGCGTCCGCGCGCAGGACGGGGTGGTCCAGCTCCCCGCTGACGACCAGTAGTGGCAGTTCCGCCGCGATTTCTCCGGCGCGGGCGACGAAGTCGAACTCCTCCGCCACCCGGTGCGCCTCCTCGGTCCAGTGGTACGGGTGTCCGGCGAGCCCGTCGGTCAGCGGGACCACCGATCGCAGCCGCACCGCGGGGTTGACGAGCGCCGCCGCGCGGACCGGAAACGCTTGCGTGGCAAGCACGTTCAGCGCCACCGCCCCACCCAGTGAGGCGCCGAGCACGCTCACCGGACCGTCGTCGACCGGCAACTGACGGCGCAGCGCCTCCAACGCGGCCGGGAACTCCTCGGCCGCCTGCCGGGCGAACGGCGCCAGGAACGCCAGCAACGCATCCCGCCGGGCGAGTTCGACGACCGCGCCGACCCGGCCGTCGACCATCCGCGCGCCGCACATCGGCATGCCCAGGTGCACCCGCCACGCCGGCACCCCGCGCATCGGCAGCGCGGCCGCGAACGCCGCGTCCGTGCGGGGCGCGTCGAGCATGTGCCAGGTGACGATCAACGGCGCGGGACCGTCGACGGCCGGCGGCAACGCCGTGTACGGGACCCCAGCGGCACTTCCGGTCAGAGTTTCCATGACCACCCCCAACGTCCACCCTAGACACCGGGGCGACGATGGAGAAAGCCCTTTCGCTGCAAGCGAAACCTCACACCGAACGCACCAGCTCGATCGCCCGGGCCAGGGTTGCCAGGCGCGCCTCCAGGGTGTCCCCCGCCGGGTACAGGCGCACCGTGTCCACGCCCGCGTCCCGCCAGACACGCAACCGGTCGCGCACCATCGGTTCGGTGCCGATGAGCGTCGTGGCGAGGACCATCTCGTCGGTCACCAGTGCGGCCGCCCCGTCGCGGTCCCCGGCCTGCCACCGCTGCCGCACCTCGGCCGCCACCTCGGCCCAGCCCTGCCTGCTGTAGGCCCGGTTGTAGAAGTTGGCCGACGCCGAACCCATCCCGCCCAGGCTGAACGCCAGCTCCTTCTTCCGGCCGGCCACCATCGCCCGCAGCGCATCCTCGTCCGGCGCGAACGCCACCTCCGCGCCCTGGCACACGTCCAGATCCGCGCGGGTGCGCCCGCTCCGCGCCAGCCCCTCGTCCAGGTGCGCGAAATACGCCTCACCCGCACCCTCGGGCACGAAACTGGTGCCCAGCCACCCGTCGGCGATCTCGCCGGTCAGCCGCAGCATCGCCGGGGACAGGGTCGCCAGGTAGACCGGGATCTCGTGCTCGGCGCGCATCGACAGCCGCATCGGCACCGCCTCCCCGCCCGGCAGCGGAATCCGGAACTCCGTGCCGGAGTAGGAGATCTTGCCGCCCTCGATCACCCGGCGCACGATCTCCACGGTCTCCCGCACCCGGGCCAGCGGCCGCGCGAACGGCACCCCGTGCAGGCCCTCGATCACCTGCGGCCCGGACGCGCCCAGCCCCAGCACGAACCGTCCACCGGACAGATTGGACAGTGTGATCGCGGTCTGCGCCACCGCCACCGGCGTCCGGGTGCCGACCTGCATGACGCCGGACCCGAGCAGCATCCGTTCGGTGCGCGCGGCGAAGTAGCCGAGCGCGGACGGGCCGTCGGAGCCCCACGCCTCGGCGACCCAGCAGATGTCGAGGCCGAGTTTCTCCGCCTCCACCACGAAATCCGCGACCTCGCCGAAGCCGCTCGACGCTTCGACGGTCGTCGCGGTGCGCATCAGGCCTCCGCCCGCTTCTTCAGGCACTCCAGCGTCGCGGTCATGTTGCGCTCGAACTCGCGCAGCCGCACGAAGACGATCTTCTGTTCCTTGTCCGGCATCCGGTCGATCGCCACGGACAACCCGGACCGCCCCGGCCCCAGGCGCATCCACTGCGACAGCTCCGTGCCGCCGTCCCGCGGTTCCACCCGGAACCGCCAGGTCGCGCTGGGCTCGTCCGGGTCCCCGACCGCCCAGGCGAACACCCGGCCCGGCTCGAATTCGACGATCTCCGACGTGGTCACCCACTCCCCGAACGCTTCGTGCTTGCTGCGCCCGACGAACCGGGCGCCGGGCGCGGGGCCGGTGGCGCCGTCGAGCCAGTCGACGGACTGCAACTCGTCGCTCATCTCCGGCATCAGCCCGATGTCGGAGACCAGGGCCCACACCCGCTCGGGCGGCGCGTCGATCCAGGTGCGCACCTCCACCGTCGGCGTGTCCGCGTAGCGCGCGCCCGTCCACTCCATCGCGGCCGTCCTCCTCGTCGCGGGGTCCGGCCACTAGAGTTGCGTAATAAGACTCAGCCTGTCAAGAACCTGTCGCGCACGTCCGGCCTGCTCCGGAGCCGCTCCGGGAACCCGGGGCCGAGCCGCATCCGGGTGTCGTCGGCGCGCAGCGGCTCGCCGCACCGCGCACAGACGACCTCGGCGTGGGTGTCGTGGCCGCACGGCTCGTGGTGGAAGGTGATCGGCGCGCCCTCGTCACCGGCGAGCCACCGGTCGCCCCACCGGGACAACGCGGCCAGCACGCCGAAGAAGTCCCGCCCCTTCTCGGTGAGCAGGTACTCGTGGCGGCGCGGCTCGTCCTGGTAGGGCCGCCGCTCCAGCAGCCCCTGCTCGACGAGCCGGCGCAGCCGGTCGGTGAGCGTGTTGCGGGCGATGCCCAGCGACTGCTGGAAGTCGTCGAACCGGCGGACGCCGTAGAAGGCCTCGCGCAGCACCAGGGGCGTCCACGCGTCGCCCAGCAGGTCGACGGTGCGGGCGATCGAGCACGGCCAGTTCGCGAACGACGTCCTCTTCATACGGCCAGGGTAACCCGGGCGAGCGGGTCACCCTTCCCGGCAGAGGACGAGGTGCTCGTGGTGGAGCACGCCGTCGCGGACGTCGGCGGTGACCCACATGCCGACGAACGGGTGGGGTCAGCCCGCCTTCGCGCTGTGCAGCACGATCTCGGTACCCTCCGCCGTCCACACCAGACACCGCAGCTCGTGCGGGCCTTCCTCGACCTCGCCGGTCTTCAGGCCCGCTGCCGCGGCCTCGGCTCGGGCGGCGGCCAGGTCGGGGACCCGCAGCAGCAACGCGGGCCGGGACGTCACGCTGTCGGTCCCGGACAGCGCGACCCGCGCCCCGGCCACGTCGAACTGGGCCCACCGGTCGCCGTCGACGAACGCCGGTTCCGCGCCCAGCAGCCGCGACCACACGGCCACCGCGCCGGGCAGGTCGGTCACCGGGACGACCGTCGCGATCTTGCTGATGTCCACGTCAGGCTCCTGCCGGTAGGGTGCGGGCGATGTGCCGGGCGCCGGCGACGGCCAGCGCCACCGAGGTCAGCGTCGGGTTGCAGGCGGTCGCGGTGGGGATGACGCCGTTGCCGGCCACGTGCAGGCCGTCGACACCCCACACCCGCGACGACGGGTCGCACACGGACGTCCCGTCATCGGACCGTCCCATCCGGACAGTCCCCTGGTAGTGCAGGGAAGATCCGGGCGGGAGCGTGATCGGCTCCTCGTCCAGCGGGTCGCCGAGCGCGGACGCGGCCCGGCGCACGGCGGTGCGGGCGGCCTCCAGCGCGGCCTCGTCCCGCGAGGTGAGCCGGTAGTGGATGCGCATCGCGGGCATGCCGTAGCCGTCGCGTGCGGTGTCGTCGAACGCGACGCGGTCCGCGGCCCGCACGTCCTTGGCGCAGAACCAGCCCAGCCCGACGATCGATCCGGGCGCGGGCACGTCGTCCGGCGCGAGCGGCACCGGGGACGCGTCGAGCTGCATCACCTGGCCGTGGAAGGGTTCGGCGTCGGTGAACGGCACCCAGCTCACCCCGCTCTGCCGCACGATCCGGGACCGGCCCCGGGGATCGGTCTCCAGGGATCCGGCATCGCGCAGCCGCACCGCGAACACCACCTGCGGCTGGTCGTTGAGGTACCGCCCGAGCGCGGGCGGCCGCACCCCGGACGCCCACAGCAGCTGCGGGGTCCGCAGCGCGTCCGCGGCCACCACGACCCGCGCGGCGCGGACCTCGTGCTCGCCACCGTCCCGCAGGTCGCGGACGAGCACACCGGCGGCCCGCCCGTCCGCCACGAGCACGCGCGTCACCAGTGCTTCCGGGAACAGCGTGTGCCGCTCGTTGCGCCGGGTCGCCTCGCCGAACACGACGTCGGCCCCGGACCAGGTCAGCGAGCCGTCCGGAGCGCACCGCACGGCCAGCGGCATCGGCCGCACCCGCCGCTCCTCGCTCCGGCCCGGGTCGAAGGCCGCGGCCAGCCGTTTGCGGACCTCGGCGGCGAAGGGCGCGTCGTCGAAGGCGTGCGCGGACACCGCGAGCAGCCGTTCGGCCTCGTCGAGCAGGTCGTCCAGATCCGGCAGGAACCCGATCCGCTCGCTGCCGCCGGGACGCGGGCAGGCCGCCGTCCAGTGCGCGCCCATGCCGCCGACGTTGCTCGACATGGCCGCGGCGGGCAGCTCCTCGCCCCCGAGCACGAAGGTCCCCGGGCGCCCTCGCCCCGGACCGCCGGGCCCCTCCGAGCGCCGCTGCGCCCGTTCCCGCGCGGCCGGGTCGGCGATGTTCTTCACGTGCACGCCCGGCGGATCGGCGAGCAACGGCCCGGCCTCGAACGTGGCGAGCCGCAGGTGCGGTCGCGTCTCGGACAGGATCCGCGCGTAGGCAGCCCCGCACGGTCCACTCCCGACGATCGCCACGTCCACTGTGGAGGGAAACGTCCTCATGCCAGGACCAGCCGCTTGCGGTCGCGCCCGCCACCGGGCACCGGCATGTAGGAGATCCGCAGCCGCACGGAGACGGCCACGTCGTGCTCGCCCGGCGCCAGCGGCTCGCCGGTGGTGAAGCCGAGCACCGCCCGCTCCCCCATCTCCCACCGATCGTCGGTGATCCGGGGCAGTTCGGCGAAGGTGTAGGTGTTGCCGTGCACGGTGAAGGTGGTGCGCTCCGGCGGCACCGGGGTGCCGTCCAGGACGAGGTCGACAGCCTCCACCATGGACAGGAAGAGCCCGCGGTAGTAGGGCATCCGCACCTCCACCTCCCCGCCGGACCGGCCACGGGCGCGCAGCCCGCACACGATGTACTGGTCGAACACTGCGATCTCCTCAGGGGGTCTCGCCGAGCAGCCGCGCCAGCATCTCCTGCTGGCGGCGCACCTGCTCGACGCTGTCGACGGGGAAGGCGTCCTGGATGTGCCGGTTGCCCTCGTACTCACTGGACAGGTAGCCGGTGAACCCGCCGGCGGCGAGCACCGGCACGATCTCCTCGTAGGGGATGCTGTACTCGGTGCCCTCGTCGGTCATCTCGTAGAACTTCGCCTGCACGTGCCCGATGAACGGCAGGTGCTCCAGCATGTCCTTCGGTTCGGTCCAGATGTAGTGGGTGGCCTGGCGCGCCAGCCCGAACTCGACCGGCCCGCCGCCGCGGTAGTTGACGATGTCCATCAGCGCGTGGGTGTCGCCGTGGTCGTCGTAGGTCCGCACGATGTAGTCGACGAGATCCGGCCGGGCGCCGTCGCGCAGCGCCCGTTCGCTGACCACGCGGGGGAACCGCCGGACGTGCACGCCCATGTCCGGCATCAGCCCGAGCACGTGCGGGCCGCACCGGTGCATCACTGCGAGGTGTTCGAGGATCCACGGGTGGGTGAAGTGGAACGGCGCGTGCACCTCGAGCAGCAGCCGCACGCCGCGGTCCTCGGCGTAGGGCGCGGCGGCGGCCATCACCTCGGGCGAGAAGTTGATGGTGGCCTTGACGATGCCGGCCCCGAGCCGGACGGCGATGTCGATGTCGCGCCGCACCGAGGCCACCTGCTCGTCGAGGGTGAGCCAGCGGCCGGCGTGGAGCTTGGTGTCGAGGAAGGCGTTGGTGGCCACCGGGGTCGTCCCGTAGGTCGCCATCCAGTCGTGCCAGCGCGCCACGAACTCGCCGGTCAGCACCGGGTAGCCCGGGATCGACTGCTCCGGGATGATCTCGATCCCCAGTGCGCCCAGGGACGCGCAGGCGGCCACGCAGTCCTCGACGGACATCGTGCGCAGGAAGTACTCCTCCTGGAAGGAGTACAGGCTCACGCCGCGGCGCGGGCGGTCGGGAGGGGCGCTCACGGGTTCTCCTCTACTTTCATATTCAGCATGATGATTCTAATTTCCAGCGCCGGGAAATGCCAGGGTCTCCCCGCGGGAAGCGTCAGCGCCGGCGGCTCTTCCGCGGTGCCGCGGGCTGGGTGAGGAAGGCCAGCACCATCCGGGCGAGGTCGGCCAGGATGCCGGACCACTCCCCCTCGCCGGACGCCTGCTGCGTGCTGCCCAGGGCGAGCCAGCGGGCGAGCACGCTGTAGACGACGGTGAAGCTCCACTCCAGCGCCCGGCGCGGCTCAGGGTGGCTGATCTCGTCCGCCCGCTCGGCCAGCGCGGCGACGAACGCCTCCCGCAGCTCCGCGTGCGCGGCCCCGCCCAGCTCGGCGATCTGCGCGTCGGTGTTGGCCAGCAGCATGAACGGGCCGAGCACCGGCGCGTTGCGGCGCAGCAGCTCGGCCGCCGTGCCGATGACCCGCTCGACCGCCTCGCCGAACGTCTCGCCCGCCGGGGCCGGCTCGGCGAACGCCGCGCGCTGCTCGTCGCCGATCCGTTCCATCTCGCGGGCGTGCGCGGTGCGGATCAGGTCGTCCTTGCTGCTCACCCGGCCGTAGATCGATCCGGTGGACACCCCGGCGCGCTGGGCGACGTCGGCGAGGGTGAAGGAGTCCGAGCGGCGTTCGACCAGCAACGCGATCACCGCGTCGAGGGCCTTGTCGAACGACAGCCGGCTGCGCTCCTGCTTGGGCTCCCGGACCCGGGCGTTGACGCTCTCCACGGGCCGACCGTACGGCACCGCGGTCACCGCGGGCGACACCGGGATCACGCCGGCACCGCCGCCGCGGCGTAGCGGCCGCGCAGGAACACCATCGGCTCCCCCGCGTCCGGCTCGACCTCCAGCTCACGCACCCGGCCCAGCACCAGTTCGTGGTCACCGGCCGGCCGCACCGCTTCGATGTCGCAGCCGACCCGCAGGACCGTGCCGGACAGCCGCGGCCCGAACAGCGCCGGGCCGGGCAGGCCGTGCACGGCGAACCGGTCCGGCGCCTTGCGCACGAAGTCCCGGCACAGCTGTTCGCTGCCGGCGGCGAGGACGTTGGCGCAGAAGCGGCCGGTCTCGCGGATCCGCGGCCACGACGTGCTGGCCCGGTCGGGCAGGAACCCCACCAGCGGCGGGTCCAGCGACACCGAGGTGAACGTGCCGACCACCATCCCGGCGCCGGTGCCGGCGGTGATGACGCAGACACCGGTCGGGTAGTGGCTCAACGCGCGCCGGAACTCGGCGCCGTCGAAGGGGTTCACGTCAGCCCTCCTCCTTCGCGCGGGTCGCGCGGTCGATCTCCTCGGCCATGCGTTCGTGCTTGCCGTCGAGGTCCCAGAACGCCATCGTCAGCGCCTGCAGCACGATCAGCAGCAGCGGGGCGCCGTAGAACATCACCCGGATCGCGGTCAGCGCCGAGCCGTTCGCCTCGCCCGGCGTGTATCCCGCGACGCCCAGGCCGTAGGCGACGGCGGCCGCGCCGATCGCCGAGCCGACCTTGGTGGCGAAGCTGATGCCCGAGGACAGCAGCCCCTCGTTGCGGGTGCCGAACCGCCACTGCTGGTACTCGACGGTGTCGGCGACCATGGTGAACATCGAGACCATCGACAGGTTGATCGCCAGGGTGGCGATGATGTAGCAGGTCAGGAACGCCGGGAAGCTGCTCTCCAGCGGGATCATCGCGGCCCAGAAGACGAACCCGACGCCCAGCGCCTGGATGTTGCCGCGCCGCTTGCCGAACCGGCGGTAGTACGCCGGGGCCACGACACCGCCGACGATCATCGCGCCGGACACCAGCGGCAGCAGCACCGAGATCGCCCACGGCGCGTGCAGCACCGCGAGTGCGAAGTAGACGGTCACCGCGAGCACCATGCCCAGCCGCACGAAGTTGAGCACCCCGTAGACGAAGGTGATCTTCCAGACGCGGTTGCCCCACAGGGTGCGCAGCGCGTCGCGCGGCCGCAGCGAGTCGGTCTCCGGCGGCAGGGCGTAGCGCTCCTTGCAGACCAGGAAGGTGAACACGAAGAAGCCGACGCTGAGCACGCTGAAGATGAGCGTGGCGATGGTCCAGCCGCGCTGCTCGTCGCCGCCGCCGAGCAGCGCCACGAACGGCGTGGTGCCCGCGGTGACGATGATCGACCCGACCGAGCTGCCGATCGCGCGCAGCCCGCCCATCTGCATCCGCTCCTGCGGATCCCGCGTCATCATCGGCAGCAGCGAGCTGTACGGGACGTTGACCAGCGAGAACAGCAGGCCCAGCGTGAGGTAGGTGAGGAACGCGTAGATCAGCTTCCCGGCGTCGCCGAGGTCGGGGACGGTGAAGGTGAGCACGCCGAGGACGCCGAACGGGATCGACGCGAAGACGAGGTAGGGACGGGCCTTGCCCCAGCGCGACCGCGTGCGGTCGACCAGGACCCCGATCGCCGGATCGATGATCGCGTCCAGCAGGCGGGCGACCAGGAACAGGGTGCCGAGCGCGGCGACCGGCACCACGGCCACGTCGGTGTAGTAGTAGAGCAGGAACCCGCCGACGAGGTTCCAGGAGAGGTTCGAGGCGAGGTCGCCGGCTCCGTAGCCGAGCTTCTCCCGCCATCCGAGCCGGACCGCGCGCCCGGGCGTCACCCGGGCGGTGACGTCGCTGGTGATGTCCACAGTGCCGCTCCTTTGCGCACAACGGCGCCGTCGTGGCGCCGGGGAAGACACCGACCACGATGCGGCACGCCGACAGCATAAAGGAAATTCGTAGTTCGGATTCTGCTTATCCACGACAGCGATGCCGCCGGACTGACCTGCGGAAACGCGTCGCCGAGCGCGCCGGACCGGTGCGCACGTGGTGCATACTCCCGGTGACGGCGGGGTGTGCCGCCGAGCCGCCCGCCGGGGAGCCGACCCCTCCCCGCGCCCGGTCGCCGCCGTCGGTTCCAGGAGTCTTCCCGTGTCCACGACCGCCACCGGGCGCCGTGCCCTGTTCGCCTGCCTCGTCCTCGTCACCGCACTCGGCGCGCTCGACCAGACCATCGTCGCCACCGCCCTGCCGGCGATCGTGACCGAACTGGGCGCGCCGTCGCGCGTCTCGTGGGTCGTCACCGCGTACGCGCTGGCCCTGACCGCCGCGATGCCGGCCGCCGGGGCGCTGGGCGACCGCTTCGGGCACCGCCGGGTGCTGGCGCTGTCGATCGGCGTCTTCGTGATCTCCTCCGGCGCCTGCGGGCTCGCCGGGAACGTCGAGTTCCTGGCCGCCGCGCGGCTGGCGCAGGGGCTCGGCGGCGCCGGGCTGCTGGTGCTCCCGCAGGCGGTCGTCGCCGGGGCGGTGCCGGCCCGGGAGCGGACCGCGTTCCTGGGGCCGCTCGGCGCGGTGTACGCCGTGGCGACCGTGGCCGGGCCCCTGCTCGGCGGCTGGCTGACCGACCTGGCCTCATGGCGCTGGATCTTCTGGCTGAACCTCCCGCTCGGCGCGGCCGCGGCGGCGCTCGTGCTCGTCGCGGTCCCGGCCGGGCGGCGGCCGGACGCGCCGGCGCGGTTCGACACCACCGGCGCCGTACTGCTCGCCGCAGCGGCCAGCGGGCTCGTCCTGGTCACCACCGCGGTCGCCGAAACCGGCTGGCACGCGGCCACGGTGACGGCGGCCGCGGGCACGGCGGTGGTCGCCGCGGCCGCGCTGGCCTGGGAGCGCCGGGCTGCCGATCCGGTCCTGCCGGTGACGCTGGCGCGGGACCGCACGGTGCTGCTGTGCTGCCTGCTGGCCCTGGCCGGCGGGATCGGCCTGTTCGGGGTGCTGGCCTACGTGCCGACCTGGGTGCAGGAGGTGTACCGGACCTCGGCGACCACCGGCGGTCTCCTGCTGCTGCCGGTGACCGCCGGGATCGTCGCCGGGGTCAACGCGTCCGGGTTCGCGGTGCGCCGATGGGGCGCGTGGCGGCCCTTCCCGGTCGCGGGGTGCGCGCTGTCCGGCGGCGCGGCAGCGGCACTGGCGTCGATCGGCGAGGCGCCCCTGCCGGTCGTCGCGGCGCTGCTTGCGCTGCTCGGGCTCGGCACCGGGCTGTTCATGCAGATCGTCGTCGTGGTGGCGCAGGACGCGGGCGGGGCCCGGCGGGCCGGGGCGGTCACCGCGGGACTGGCGTTCGTGCGGGAGGCCGGGGTCACGGTCGGCGCGGCCGTGCTCGGCGCCCTGGTCGCCCGGGCCGCGGGCGGGTCCTACGCGCCGGTGTTCGCGACCGCCGCGATGTGCTTCGCGGCCGGGTTCGCGTACGCGCTGGCCCTGCCGGACCGCAGACTAGAATCAGAATAATAATTATGTTTCACTGGTGCACCCGACGTTTCGGAGTTGATCGACGATGACCACGCTCCGCTGGAGCTACATGGACCACTGGCGGGTGGACAGCCCGCGTGGCCCGGTGACGCAGTACTCGGCCCGCCGCCACATGGACGACTTCGTGAAGCAGATCAGCGCGGTCGGCTTCGCGGGCCTGGACATGTTCGACTTCCAGGTCTTC
Source organism: Amycolatopsis thermalba (assembly GCF_023376025.1). Lineage (NCBI taxonomy): Bacteria > Bacillati > Actinomycetota > Actinomycetes > Pseudonocardiales > Pseudonocardiaceae > Amycolatopsis > Amycolatopsis thermalba. The sequence goes on along the minus strand of NZ_CP091196.1, from coordinate 2,970,507 downwards.
GCGCTGAGCGGCATGTTCGGCTCGGTCGCGAACTACCAGGACTACCTGCGCGACCACGGCATCGACAAGATCGTCAACCTGTTCCGCGGCATCATGTACGACCCGCGCCTGGCCGATCCGCACGTGCGCGAGACGCACGACGAGATCGTGGAGAGCACGCGGCGGATGCTGGGGATGTGGCAGGCGCTCGACATCGAGAACCTGATCGTGATGCCGGCGAGCCTCTACACCGCGGCCGCGCCGGTGACCGACGACAAGATCAAGGCCGCGGCGGAGTGCTGGAGCCGCGTCGGCGAGATGACGCTGACCGAGTTCGGGGTGCGGACCACGGCCCACCACGAGTTCTTCTGCGCCATCCGCACCGAGGCCGACATCCGCAAGTTCTACGACTGGTCCGACCCGCGGTACGTGAGCTTCTTCTGCGACACCGCCCAGCACTGCATCGCCGGCATCGACCCGGTCGCGCTGTTCCTCGACCTGCACGAGCGCTGCTCCGGCTTCCACTTCAAGGACACCCGCCAGGTGGACACCACACAGGCGTACCGGCACAGCCCGGACGCCGAGCTGATGGCTCCGCAGACCGACCGCTGGTTCCACGAGATGGGCACCGAGGGCGGGCTGGTCGACTTCCCGCGGCTGATGCGCGCGATCCGGGACACCGGCTACACCGGCTGGATCACCGTGGAGCACGACAAGGCCAACATCGGCGGCGACTACGCCGAGGCCACCGCACTGTCCATGTGGTACGCCCGCACCGTCCTCTCGGAGATCTCCGCATGACCGTCCGCCTGGGATACGCCATCAACCAGTGGAAGCCGAACTTCGACGACTTCACCCGGCCCGAGCAGCACCGGCGCGCGCTGAAGGTGATCGCCGCGTGCGGCTTCACCGGCGTCGAGCTGCGGGCGGGCACCGGCCGCTGGGACCCGCTCGGCCGGCCCTCCTCGATCGCGGCCACCTACGGGTCCACCGCCGCCTTCCTCGCCCTGGTGCGGGACATCGGGCTGCGGGTGTGCTCCTACTACGTCGATCCGGGCGAGCCGGTGGACGAGGAGCTGAGCCGCGGACGGTCCATTCTGGACCACGCCCAGCACGCCGCGATCGCGGAGTCCCTGCGGCCGTTCGCGGAGTTCCTCGCCGACGCCGGCGCCGACCGGCTGGTGGTGCGGGCGCTGCCCGCGCACGGCACGCTGACCGACGGCCGCCTTTCCGACGCGGCCGACGGGTGGAACGTGGTCGGCGCGATGGCGGCGGAGTCCGGGGTGCGCGTGTCGCTGCACGTGGACTGCCTGTCCGCGGCGGCCGACGAGAAGGTGCTCGCCGGGCTACTGGAGGGCACCGACCCGGCCCTGGTCGGGCTCACCGTGGACACCGCCGAGCTGACGGTCGCCGGGCTCGACCCGGTACGGGTGCTCGGCGACCACCTCGACCGCGTGGACCACCTGCACCTGAAGGACACCCGTCACGTCGACGAGACCGGTGAGCGGTTCGCCCCGCACGCCGAGGCGAGCATGCTGTCCGAAGGCGGCGCCCGGGAGATCGAGCGCTGGTTCTACGAATGCGGCACGCGCGGCGGCCTGGTGGACTTCCCCGCGGTGGCCGCGCTGCTGCGCGACTGGTCCGGCTGGGCGGTGTTCGAAAGCGAGCAGACGCCCAACCCGGCCCGCAGCGCGATGCTCAACGGCTGGTACGCGCAACGTCTGTTCGGCCGCAACTGAAACTGGGAGATCCCGTGTCACTTCCCCTGTCCGTCAACATCGAGCTGCTGTTCCGCGAAGCCGGGGACGACCCCGGGGACCGCGTCCGCGCGGCCGCCGACCACGGTTTCGACGTCGTGGAGATCTGGTCGCACAGCGACAAGGACCTCGACCACCTCGAAAAGGCCCTCGCGTCCACCGGTTCGACGCTGCACACGATGCTGATCGAGGGACGGCTGACGCTCGCGGACGCGAAGACGCACGAGGGGTTCCTCGCGCACGTGCGCGAGGCCGTGGCGGTGGCGAACCGGCTGGGCTGCACCCGGATCGTGACCGGTTCCGGCGTCGGCCTGCCGTACCTGAAGCGGGCCGTGCAGCACGGCATCGTGGTCGAGGCGCTGAAGGCCGGCGCCGAGATCGCCGCCGCGCGCGGTGTCACGATCGTGCTGGAGAACCTGAACACGAAGGTGGACCACCCGGGCACCCTGTTCGACACGACGGCCGAGTGCCTGGCCGCGGTGCGCGAGGTCGGCTCGCCCGGGCTCGCCCTGCTCTACGACGCCTACCACTCGCTGCAGATGGGCGAGACGCCGGCGCGGGAGGTGGCCGGTGCGATGGACCTGGTGTCGCACGTGCAGATCGCCGACCTGCCCGATCGCACCGAACCGGGCACCGGGACGGTCGACTGGGCGGCGCGGCTGCGCGAGCTGCGGGAGCTGGGCTACGCGGGACCGTTCGGGCTGGAGTACGTGCCGACGACCGATTCGATGACGTCGTTGCGGGCGATCGGCGAGATCGCGGCCGGGCTCTGACGCGCTGAGCTGTTCGGGCGCACCGCTTACGCCGCCTGCCGCGCGGTCGCTGGTCCACTAAGGACGCGATCGGGGGCGGAGTATCGTCCGCTTCCCCAACCCGAGTTCGAGCGGAGAAGTCCCATTTCCAGGAATGACAGCCCCGGCCGCGTGCGGGGCGTACGCATGGTCCTCGGTGTCGCGACGGTGTTCGTCGTGACGGCTTGTGGCAGCCAGGCGCCGGCGGCCACCGCGCCCTCGTCCCCGGCGGCCGGCGCCGCTGCCACGACGCCGGCGGCGGTGACCGCGGCGTGGGTGAGCGCGGTGCTGGAGAACCGGTACGACGCGGCGTGTGAGCTGATGGTCGACGAGGGCACGGAGCCCCCGAAGCGGGTGAGCCCGGAGACGTGCGCCCAAGCCGGCTCCACGCTCGACGGCCTGCGCGAGGCGTGGCGGAAGGACGTCGTGACCCTGCCGGCGCAGGTCACGGTCGCCGAGGTCACCCCGCAGGGCGCGACCGCTCTCGTGCCGGACACGGACGTGCTCGTGAACGGGCACTCGCTGCGGGACCTGCAGTCGATCGGCGCCACCGGGGCCGAGTCGGTCCGGCTCAGCCTCGCGCTGCGGCAACTGGACGCGACCTGGTACGTCAGCGACGTGAAGATGAGCTTCGGCTGACCGGTGGGTGGGGGGACGCGGGGTCCCCCCACCGTCACCACTCGCGGTGCAGCACCTGGGTGATCTCCTCTGCGGATCGTGCCACCAGCACCTCGTGCATCCCGGGCGGCACCACCCACCGGCCCTCGCGCCGCCACCACCGGGTCACCACTCGCGGTGCAGGACCTGGGTGATCTCCTCTGCGGATCGTGCCACCAGCACCTCGTGCACCCCGGGCGGCACCACCCACCGGCCCTCGCGCCAGCGGTGCCACGTTCGCTCGTCCAGGGGGACCGTCACCTCCGCCGTCTCGTCCGGGTCCAGCCGCACGCCGGTGAATCCCGCCAGTCGCGCATCCTCCTCTCCTGGTGCCCGGACGTAGACCTGCACCACCTCGCGCCCCCGCCGCGGTCCCGTGTTGGTCACCGGCACCCGCACCCCGGCTCGGTCCACCGCCGCGGGACCGAAGCGGAACGTCGTGTAACCGAGCCCGGAGCCGAACGCGAACCGCGCCCGCGTGCCGCTGCGCGCGAGGTGCCGGTAGCCCGTCGGCTCGGCGGCGGTGTAGTCCCGGCGCAGGTCCGCGTCCAGCACCTCCCCGTGCGTGGACCGGTCCTCGTCGCGCAGCGGGACCGTCACCGGCATCCGCCCGCCGGGCTCGTCGTCGCCCGCGAGGACCCGCGCGAGCGCTTCCCCGAAGCCCTGCCCGGCGAACCAGCCCTGCAGCACCGCGCCGACGTCCCCGGCCCACGGCGCGTCCACCGGCCGGCCCGCGTTCACGACCACCACGGTCCGCGGGTTGACCCGGCCGACCTCGCGGATCAGCTCCCGATGCGCGGCAGGCAGCGCCGAGGAGGCCAGATCCCGGCTCTCCCGCGAGGTTTCCAGCTCGTCCCCGACCACGAGGACCACCGCGTCGGCCTCCGCCGCCAGCCGCCGCGCCCGCTCCAGCGCCCCGGGCGCCGAGGGCGGCGTGCAGGACACTGTCAGCGCCTGCACCCGGCTGCCCGCCGAGACCATCTCGGCGACCACGGTCACCGGTTCCCCGGCCCGCAGCTCGATGCCGGCGCCGGTGGTCTCCGCGCGCGCGACCTGCCCCATCACATCACCCGGGGCGGGGGCCGGCTGCGACGCCAGCACCGTCCCGCCGACCGACAGCGTGGTGGCGCCGGAACCACCCGCCCCGAAGGTCCACCGCCCCTCGACGGGAGGCGTGAACACCGCGGTCAGCCGCAGCGTCCCCGGTTCGGTGGTCGGCCCGGCGCCCGGCACGTCACCGAACCAGATGAACGTGCTGTCCGCACGCACCTCGGACAGCACCAGCTCCCCACCCCGGAAGTGCTCCAGCAGCACACCCGGCCGTCCGTCCGGAGTGGACACGGCGAACCCGCCCAGCGGCGCGGGTGGCACCCCGTCCACCCCGCGCTCGTGCACCACCTCGCCGGGAAAGCGCTTGCGCACCGCCTCCACCGGCGTGGTGACACCCCCGCCGGGACGGATGCGGCCGAACGTCGCGCCCTGGAAGCACGGCCGGTCGGCGTTCGGCCCGATCACCGCGAGCCGCCGGACCGCCGGGTCCAGCGGGAGCACGTCCTCGTTGCGGCACAGGACGAACGCCGCCACGGCCGCCTCCACCAGCACCTCATGTGCGCGGCCCGCGGGCACGGCCGGAGCGCTGACCTGCCGCTCGCTGCCCTCGAGCGCGCCCACCCGCCCGGCGAGCCGCAGCAACCGGGTCACGGCGTCGTCGACACGCGCCTGCGGCACTTCCCCACGCTCGACGGCCTCCGCCAAGCGGGCTCCGAAGTGGATCGCCGGGCCGGGCATCTCGAGGTCGAGCCCGGCGAGCGCGGGCCCGAGGGTTTCGTGCAGGGCGAAGTAGTCGGAGATCACCAGCCCGTCGAACCCCCATTCGCCCTTGACGATCGCCAGCAGCTCGGTGTGCGCCGCGCACGGCGTCCCGTTGAGACGGTTGTAGGCGGTCATCAGCGCCCAGGCCCCCGCGCGCACGGCGAGCTCGAACGGCCGCAGGTACACCTCGCGCAGGGCCGTGTCGTCGACATCGGCGCTCATCCGCTGCCGCTCGGTCTCGGTGTCGTTGCACACCAGGTGCTTCGGCACCGCGGCGACGCCCTGCCCCTGCAGGCCCTCGACGAACGCCGCGCCCAGCACCCCGGCGAGCAGCGGGTCCTCCGACAGCATCTCGAACGTCCGCCCGGACAACCCGGTGCGGGCCAGGTTGAGGTTGGGGGCGTAGACCGCGTCGAAGCCGCGGCGGCGGGCCTCCGCCCCCTCGGCGGCCGCGACCGACCGCACGACGTCCGGGTCCCAGGTGGCGCCCAGCGCGATCCCGCTCGGCAGCAGCAGCGACGTCTCGCGCTCGTCGAAAGTGGGGCTGACCAGGCCGAGCGGACCGTCCACCAGGTACATCGGCCGCAGCCCGGCGGCGGGCTCGGCCGGGGTGCGGTACCCGGTCTCCCCCGCCGTCAGGGCCGCCCGGCGCGCCGGATCCAGGGCGCCGGTCACGCCGCCGTCCGGAAGTGCGGCATGACGCGGGTGGCGAACAGCTCCATCGACCGGCGGCCGAGGGCGACCCGCTCCGGGGTCAGCGGGCCGCCGAGGAACCCGCCGAGCACGTTGCCGATGCCGATGCCCGCGATCTCACGCAGGTGCTCGGTGACGGTCTCCGGGCTGCCCCACAGGCACCAGGTGCGCTGATAGCCGGGTTTGCGGGCGTCCGGCGGCGGAGGCATGGTCACGCCGGTGATCCGCTCCGCGGCCAGGTTCGCCACGTGCTCGCGCTCGATGGCCTCCTGGTACTGCTCCATGAGCAGCTGCAGCTCCTCCTCGGCCTGCTCGTCGGTCTCGGCGACGTGCACGTGCTGGTAGGTGTGGGTGGTCCAGTCCAGGGCACGGGCCACGCGTGCCTCGTCGTGCCCGGCCGCCTCCAGCGCCTCGCGGTAGGCCTGGAAGTAGCGGCGCAGGTGCTCCAGCGGCCGTCCGTCGTCGATGGTCGGCGGGGTGAAGGCCAGGATGAACGCGGGCTGCGCCTTGTCCGCGGCGCGCTGCGTGCTCGACGGGCGGGCCGCGACCGACATCAGCCGCGGGCCCTCCGGGGAACAGGGGGCGGGCACGATCCGGGAGACGATTGAGCCGCGGTAGTGCCCGTTGTCGAACTCGACCGGCGGATCGGAGATCTGCTTGGCCCACAGGCGTTCCACGATCTCCAGATTGGACACCGACAGTCCGGCCGTGTCCCGGTAGTTGATCCCCAGGCCGATCATCTCCTCGGGCGTGGTCCCGCTGCCGGTGCCGACGAGGACCTTGCCGTCGGTGAGCTGGTCGATGAGGTTGAGCCGTTCGGCGAAGCGCACCGGGTGGTGCAGCGGGATGGTCTGCACGGAGAACCCGAAGTGCAACCGGGGCAGCTTCGCGGCGAGGTAGGCCGCGAACATCATCGGGTCGCTGGCCGGCGGCGCGTAGCCGGTGAAGTGGTGGTCGGGCAGGAAGACGGCGTCGAAACCGAGCCGCTCGGCCTCCACCGCGTGGTCGACCATCGCCCTGATGACGGGCCGGTCGTCGGCGGGACCGGAGGACCGGGTGGTCAGGAACGCGGAGAAGTGCACGGCGACCTCCAGTGGTCGATCAGAAATAAATTTAACATGATGATTCTGATTTGAGGTTAGACTGCTCCGCGTCCCCGAGTCAACGGCGAACGGAGAGGGAGACCGTGAACCTCACGAACCTGGACCTGAACCTCCTCGTCCCGCTCGACGCGCTGCTGCGCGAGAAGAGCGTCACGCGCGCCGCCGGGCGGCTGGGGCTCAGCCAGCCCGCGCTCAGCTCCTCGCTCGCCCGGCTGCGCCGGCACTTCGGCGACCAGCTGCTGGTCCGCAACGGCAACGCCTACGAGCTGACTCCGCTGGCCGCGCAGCTGCGCCCGCGCGCCGAGGCCGCGCTGACCGGGGTCCGGCAGGCGTTCAGCCGTCACCCGGGCTTCGACCCGGCCACCTCCGGACGGGAGTTCCGGATCCTGGCGTCGGACTACGTGATGGCCGTCCTGGGCGGCGCGGTCGGCGCGATCCTGGACGAGCGCGCGCCGGGGATGCGGTTGCGGTTCGAGCCCACCACACCGTCCGTTGTGGACCAGGCGCCGGAGAGCCTGCGCGGGGCCGACGCGGTGCTGTTGCCGCACGGGTTCCTGCACGGCACCCCGCACGCCGACCTGTTCTCCGACACGTGGTGCTGCGTCGTCGCGACGGGCAACGAGCGGGTCGGCGACGTCCTGACGATGGACGACCTGCGGAAGCTGCCGTGGGTGTTCACCTACCTGTCGGCGACGGCGTTCACCACGGTCGCGCGGCAGCTGCAGGCGCTCGGGATCGAGCCGCGGGTGACCGCCGTGGTGGAGAGCTTCCTCGCGCTGCCCCACCTGGTCGCCGGCACGGAGCGGATCGGCCTGATCCAGGGGCACCTCGCCGCGCGGCTGTCCGGTGTGGACGGGGTGCGGGTGCTGCCGTGCCCGTTCGAACCGGTTCCGCTGGTGGAGGCGCTGTGGTGGCACCCGATGCACGAGGACGACCCGGAGCACCGCTGGATGCGCGAGGTGTTCGGCGAGGCCGGGCGCGCGCTCGTGCCGCCGGGCCGGGACGGGCGGTCAGGCCAGGTCGGCCGAGAACCGCTGGAGCAGAGCGGCCTGCCCGAGCGGGGTGCCCCGGTCGATCCACCGGCTGAGCGCGGGCGGGGCGAGCAGGTTCTCCGCGGCCAGCAGACCGGCGCCGGTGACGCCTTCGAGGTGGTCCGGTGACGCGGCCCGGATGGTCAGGTCACGCCGCACCAGATCGGTGCACCGCTGGAGCACCGTGCGCGACAACTGGTCCAGGAACCGCGTCCCGGTGCGCAGCACGCCGCCGCCCACCACGAGCACGGCGGGGTTGCAGAAGTTCAGCAGGTTCGCGGTCACCCCGGCGATCACCTCGGACGCCTCGTCGACCAGCCGGACCGCCAGCGGATCTCCCGCCCGCACCGCCTCGCCGAGATCGCCGCCCTTGATCTCGCCGCGTTCCCGCAGCACCGCCGACAACACCGGACTGTCCGCCGCGCGCTCCGTGGCCCGGCGGAGGATGGCCCACCCGCTGGCGACGGCTTCCAGGCACCCGGTGCGGCCGCACCGGCACCCGGCGGCGGGGTCGTCGGTGACGTGGATGTGCCCGATGTCGCCGGCCGCGCCCTGCCGGCCGCGCAGCACCCGGCCGCGCACGATCAGCCCGGCGCCGACCCCCGTGCCCACCTTGAGGAACAGCAGGTCCCGGCCGTCCCGCGGCTCGCCCTTGGTCCACTCGCCGAACGCCATCAGGTTCGCGTCGTTGTCGCCCCAGACCGGGGCGTCGTAGTGGTCGCGCAACCAGGACCGGACGCTGAACCCGTCCCACCCGGGCATGATCGGCGGCGCGACCAGTCGCCCGGTGGCGACGGTCAGTTCAGGACGCTCGCGAGCCGTCCGATGAGGTCGCGGGCCTCGGTGACGATGCGCTCGATCAGCTCGGCCACGGTGGGCACGTCGTCGATGATGCCCTGCACCATGCCCGCCGACCAGATGCCCAGTTCGAGGTCGCCGTCTTCGAACACGCGGCGGCCGCGGGCGCCGGCGACCAGATCGCGCACGCCCTCGAACTTCCCACCCCGGTTCAGGATCGAGACGACCTCGGTGGAGATCGAGTTGCGGGCGACGCGGGCGGTGTTGCGCAGCGGGCGGAAGATCAGCTCGGTGTCCCGCTCGCTGTTGGCGACGAGCCGCTTCTTGACGTTGTCGTGCACCGGGGCTTCGGCCGTGGCGAGGAAACGGGTGCCCATGTTGATGCCGTCCGCGCCCAGCGCCAGCGCGGCGACCAGCCCGCGGGCGTCGCCGAACCCGCCGGAGGCGATCATCGGGATGGTGATCTTCTCCGCGGCGGCCGGGATCAGGACCAGGCCGGGGATGTCGTCCTCGCCCGGGTGCCCGGCGCACTCGAAGCCGTCGATGGAGATGCCGTCCACGCCGAGTTCCTGGGCCTTCACGGCGTGCCGGACGCTGGTGCACTTGTGCAGCACCTTGACCCCGCCCGCGCGGAAGGCCGGCAGGTGCTCGGCCGGGTTGAAGCCCGCGGTCTCCACCACCGGTATCCCGGACTCGACGATGACATCGCGGTACTCGGCGTACGGTGGCGGGTTGATGGCGGGCAGGATGGTCAGGTTGACGCCGAAGGGTTTGTCGGTCATCTCCCGGCACCGGGCGATCTCCTTCGCCAGATCCTCGGGCGTGGGCTGCGTCAGCGCGGTGAGGAAGCCGAGCCCGCCGGCGTTCGCCACGGCCGAGGTCAGCTCCGCGCGGCCCACCCACTGCATCCCGCCCTGCACGATCGGGTACTCGACCCCGAAGACGTCGCAGAACCGCGTGCGCACCATTGCGTCAGCCCCTTCCGGTGTCCCTGGGTAGGGGCGACGATAACGCGACTGAACGAGCGCTAGGTATGGGGCGTGAACTTCATCTCGTCGCCGCGGAGGGCTTGACAGGAGGCCAGCGGTCGACGGAGAAGGGCGGTCAGCACGGCGATCGCGTGGTCGGCCAGGTCCACCTCCGAGAGCCAGTGCCGTTGCCGCCGGTCCCGCTCCCAGGACCGGGCTCGCCGGGCCGGGTGGCACGAACCGGATCTCCTGCTGGATCGCACCGGTGTCCGCGCGCTGCCACCGCGCGCCGGTGGGGGGCTCCGCACCGGGTTCGACCTCGATCGTCACCGCGTGGCCGCGCTCGGCGAAGTCCGCGGACCACCGTCCTTCCCAGCCGCGCAGCGCCTCGCGTTGCCGCCGCCACTCGGTCATCCGCCCATCTTGCCCGGCGGAGTGGCCCGATCTGTAGTGACATGGGAGGAATGAAGACGTTCCGCTCGCTCCTGGACAAGGTGGACGAACGGCTCGGCGACGGGTTGGAACACGCGCTCTGCTCCCACCACGAACGCCGCCTGCGCCGGCTCGGCTGGGGGAGGTCCTCGAACCCACCGGCGCCGAGGACCGCTTCGGCGGGCGCGCCGCCATCCGGCACGGCAACCGCCTGGAGGTGCTGGTCGACGGGGAAGAAGCGTTGCCCGCCATCGCCGCCGCGATCCGCGGCGCGAAGTCCCACGTCCACATCGCCAACTGGCACGCCAGCCCGGACTTCCGCCTCACCCGCGAACCGGACGCGCCGACCCTGCGCGACCTGCTCGCCTCGACCGCCCAGCGCGGCGTCGACGTGCGGCTGCTCGTGTGGGCCGGTCCGCCGGTGCCCGCCTTCCAGCCCACCCGCGGGCTCGTCCGCGCGGAGCGGCGCAAGTTCACCGAAAACACCGCCGTCCGGTGCGTTCTCGACGGGCGCGAACGGACGATGCACTGCCACCACGAGAAACTCGTCGTCGTCGACGACGAGGTCGCCTTCGTCGGCGGGGTGGACTTCACCGCGCTGGAGGGCGATCGCCACGACAGCCCCGAACACCCGCCGGACCGGCCGATCGGCTGGCACGACCTGATGACCCGCCTGCGCGGACCGGTCGTCGCCGACGTGGCCGAGCACTTCCGGCAGCGGTGGACCGAGGTGGCGGGCGAGGACCTGCCCCGTCCCGCGGTGCCGGAGCCGGCCGGCACCAGCAACGTGCAACTGCTGCGCACGGTGCCGGACAAGACCTACGCCTTCGCCCCGCGGGGCGAGTTCACCATCCTCGACGCCTACCTGCGCGCCCTGCGCTCGGCCCGGCGGCTGGTGTACCTGGAGAACCAGTTCCTCTGGTCACCGGAGATCGCCGAGGTGCTGATCGACAAGCTGTGCCACCCGCCGGACGACGACTTCCGCGTGGTCCTGCTGCTGCCGCGCAAACCGAGCAACGGCGCGGACACCACCCGCGGCCAGCTCGGCCGGCTGCTGGACGCCGACGACGGCAACCGCCGCCTGCTGGCCACCACGATCAGCAGCCACGACGGCGACTCCGCCGCGCCGGTGTACGTGCACGCCAAATTGGGCATCGTCGACGACGAGTGGATGACGATCGGCTCGGCCAACCTCAACGAGCACTCCCTGTTCAACGACACCGAGGTCAACGTCGCGACCGACGACCGCGACCTGATCCGGGCCACGCGCCTGCGCCTGTGGGCCGAGCACCTGAGACGCCCCGCGCCGGAGCTGGACACCGACCCGGCGCACGTCGTCGACACCCTGTGGCGCCCGATCGCCGAGGACCAGGCCGAGCGGGAACGCCGTGGCGAACCGCGCACGCACCGGCTCGTGCTGCTCCCCGGGGTGTCCCGCCGCGCGGAACGGCTGCAGGGCCCCCTGCGCGGCCTGCTCGTGGACGGCTGAACCGGGGCGGCCGCCTCGGGCCGCCCCGGCCGGGAAACCGTCTGACGCGTCCTCTCTTGCGGGACGCGGCGCGGGCCGATCCGCACTAGCGTGGACACCGTGCGTGTGGCGACCTGGAACGTGAACTCCGTGAAGCAGCGGGTGCCGAGGCTGCTGCCGTGGCTGGACCAGCGGCAGCCGGACGTGGTGTGCCTGCAGGAGACGAAGCTGTCCGACGACGCCTTCCGCGACCTGCTCGGCGACGAGCTCGCCGCCCGCGGCTACGAGACCGCCCTGGCCGGTGAACCGCGCTGGAACGGTGTGGCGATCCTGTCCAAGGTCGGTCTGGCGGACGTCGTCACCGGCGTGGCGGGCGCGCCGGGCTTCCCGCACCCGGAGGCCCGCGCGGTGGCCGCGACCTGCGGCGGCGTGCGGATCCACTCGCTGTACGTGCCCAACGGCCGCACCCCGGGCTCCGACCACTACCAGTACAAGCTGGCCTGGCTCGCCGCGCTGCGCGACGTCGTCGCGGGCGGCCCGGACGCCACCATGCTCTGCGGCGACATGAACATCGCCCCCACCGACGCCGACGTGTTCGACCCCGCCGCCTACGAGGGCCACACGCACGTCACGCAGCCCGAGCGCGCCGCGCTGGCCGCGCTGACCGATCTCGGCCTGCGGGACGTCGTCCGCGACCGCTGGCCCTCCGAGCGGGTCTTCACCTACTGGGACTACCGCGCCGGGATGTTCCACCAGGACCTCGGCATGCGCATCGACCTGGTGCTGACCTCGGCCCCGGTCGCCGGGCGCGTCGCGGCGGCGTGGGTGGACCGCCACGCGCGCAAGGGCACCGGTCCCAGCGACCACGCCCCGGTGATCGTCGACCTGGACGAGGCGCCCGACGGCGACATCGGCCCGGTCGTGCCGCCGCCGTCGGCGCCCCGCGCCCGCCGGGGCAGGGTCACGCTGCCGCAGTCGAAGTGAGTCAGGTGGCGCTGCGCCACGCCCGGCGCAGCGCCACCTTGCCGCCCATCTGCAGCAGCGCGCCCGAGTACAGGCGGGCGGCCAGCAGCACCACCAGCACCACCGACGCGCACAGCACCCCCAGGGAGAGCAGCGCCTGCCAGGTGTGCGCGTCGCCGGTGAACATGCGGACCGGCATCGCGACGGCGGCGGAGAACGGCACGTAGGACAGGACCGCCATCACCGCGGCGTTGTCCGAGAACACCATCACCATGAAGTAGGGCCCCATGACCAGCAGCATGACCAGGCCGATGCTGGATCCGAGGTCCTCCTGCCTGCTCACCACCGCCCCGGCGACCGCCCACATCCCCGCCAGCAACACGAAACCCACGCACACGAACGGCACGAACCAGCCCAGCGCGGGCGCGACGACCCCGAGCAGCGCCGTCTGACCGCCCAGCGACATCGCGGCCGGCGCGGCGACGGCGAGCACCACGAGCTGTCCCACCGCGAGCGCGGTGTGCCCCAGGACCTTCCCGGCCAGCAGCGCCCGCACCGGCGCGGTCACCACGAGGATCTCCACGATCCGCGTTTGCTTCTCGGTGACCGTGCTCTGCGCGATCGCCATGCCGCCCAGGCCGATCATGAGGAACACCAGCGCGAACACCAGGATCACGAGCTGCTGCGCGCCCTGCCCCACGGCACCGGGTTCGAGCAGCTCCACCGGTGGCGCGGCGCTCAGCGCCTGCACCACGTCGTCCGGCGGACTGGACAGCCCGAGCACGCGAATCCCGCCGGCGTCGGTCAGGATCGCGGCATCGACGTCCCCGGTGCGCACCAGGTCGCGGGCGGCGGCGACGTCGGCGACCTCCCGGACGTCCAGGCCGGCACCGGACACCGACTGCACCGCGGCCGGTCCCACGGCCGCCACGGACGGCGGGCCGCCCGCGAACACCGACGGCAGCACGGCCGCCGCGAACAGCCCGGCCACGGTCACGACGAGCCCGATCCAGAACCCCTTGGACCGCAGGAACATGGCGATCTCGCGCTCGGCAACCAGCCGGGTCTGCACCCAGAACGAGGCGCGGTCGGTCACGGACGTCATCACACGGCCTCCTTGAAGATCTCCTCGAGCGAGGGCACGACCGGCACGAAACCGCGCACTTCCCCGCGCCGCAACGCCGAGGCGAGCACCCGCTGCTCCCCACCGGCGTCGCCGGTCAGGTCGAACACCGCCCGCGGGCCGTCGACCTCGACGACGTCGATGCCCGGCTCGTCGCGCACCCATCCGGCGTCCCCGGCGACGACGAGTTCGAACCGCGCCGTCCCGTACCGGGCGTACAGCTCGTCGCGGGTTCCGCTCGCCTTGATCGCCCCGCCGGAGATGATCACCACGTCGTCGCACAGGCGCTCGACGAGCGCGAGCTGGTGGCTGGAGAACAACACCGGCACCCCGGCGGCGGCCCGCTCCCGCAGCACGCCCAGCACGATGTCGACGGCGAGCGGGTCCAGCCCGGAGAACGGCTCGTCCAGGATCAGCATGTCCGGCTCGTGCACGAGGGCGGCCGCGACCTGGGCCCGCTGCTGGTTGCCCAGGGACAGCTCCTCGAGCCGGTCGCCGGCCCGGTCGGCCAGTTCCAGCTGCTCCAGCAGCTTGGCGGTGGCGTTGCGGGCCGCGGTGTCGCCGAGCCCGTGCATGCGGCCGAGCCAGGCGATCTGCTCGGCGACCTTCATCTTCGGGTAGAGCCCGCGTTCCTCGGGCATGTACCCGAACCGCCGGCGCTGCGCGGCGGTCATCGGGCGGCCGCACCAGGCGACGGTGCCGCCGTGCGCGGCCAGCACCCCCAGCACGATGCGCATGGTCGTGGTCTTGCCCGAGCCGTTCGCGCCGAGGAAGCCGGTCATGCGCCCGGGGCGGACCTCGAAGGACACGTCGTCGAGGACGCGGTGCCCGCCGAAGCTCCGGGACAGGGACGTCAGGGTCAACATGTCCGGAAACGCTAGGCGAGCGCGGCGTCCCGGTCGTCCGGCCGGCGGCCGAATTCGCGGGTCCTCCTGGCGGAGGACCCGGCTCAGGCGGTGCCGGGCGCGACGATGCCGTGCTCGTAGGCGAACACCACCGCGGACGTGCGGTCGCGCAGGCCGAGCTTGCGCAGGATCCGCGACACGTGCGTCTTGACGGTGGTCTCGCCGAGGACCAGTTCGGCGGCGATCTCGCCGTTGCTCGCGCCGCGCGCCATCAGCACCAGGACCTCGAACTCGCGATCGGTCAGCTCGGGCGGGCGGTGCCCGGTCGCCGGCGCGGGCGTGGTGAACCGGCTGATCACCCGCCGGGTCACGGCCGGGGAGAGCAGGGCGTCGCCCCGGGCGACCACGCGGACCGATTCGATGAGGTCCTCCGGGGAGGCGTTCTTGAGCAGGAACCCGCTCGCTCCCGCGCGCAGCGCCTCGAACAGGTAGTCCTCGCGGTCGAACGTGGTCAGGATGACCACCTTGACGCCCGCGTCGGCGGGCCGGTCGCCGAGGATGCGGCGGGTGGCTTCCAGCCCGTCGAGGCCGGGCATCTGCACGTCCATCAGGACCACGTCGGGGCCGGTGCGCGCGACGACCGCGACGGCCTCGGCGCCGTCGCGCGCCTCGCCCACGACCTCGATGCCGGGCTCCGTCCCGAGGATGACCCGGAAGCCGGCCCGCACCAGGTCCTGGTCGTCGGCGAGCACCACCCGCAGCGTGTCGGTCACGGTCGCGTCAGCTCCTCACGGTCGGCGGCCGGGATGGGCAGGCTCGCGCGGACCAGGAACCCGCCGTCGCGGCGCGGGCCGGCCTCGAACTCGCCGCCGTGCACGGCGGTCCGCTCCCGCATGCCGAGCAGGCCGAACCCGCCTTCGGACGTGACATCGCGGCCCCGCCCGTCGTCGGTGACCTCGATCTCCAGGCTGGCGTCGAGGAACCGCACCCGCACCTCGGCGCTGCGGGCGCGGGCGTGTTTGACCACATTGGTCAGTGCCTCCTGCACGACCCGGTACGCCGTGAGCGCGACGCTCTCCGGGACCGGGCGCGGCTGCCCGTATTCGCCGTAGCGCACCTCGATCCCGGCCGCCCTGGTGGCGGCAGCCAGCCGCGGCAGCTCCGCCAGCCCCGGCGAGGCCTCGTGGTCCGCGGCGGGGTCCGGTTCGCCCTGGGGATCGGCGCGCAGCACGCCGAGCAGCCCGCGCAGCTCGCTGATCGCGGTGCGCGCGGTCTCCTCGACGGTGTGCAGGGCCGAGGCGGCCAGCTCCCGGTCGGTGCCGAGGACCCGGCGGGCGGCGGAGGCCTGGATGCCCATGACGGACACGTGGTGGGCCACGACGTCGTGCAGGTCGCGGGCGATGCGGATGCGTTCGGCGACGATGGCGCCGCGGGCGTTCTCCTCCTGGGAGGCCCGCAGCTGGTCCGCGCGGCGGGTCAGCTCGGCCCGGCCGCGCGCCGACCGCCACGCCAGGTCGCCGAAGAAGTAGGCCGCCAGGAAGAACATCAGGTTGAACACGACCTGGTAGAGCACGGTCGCCAGCACCGGGTCCAGCGGCCCGCGCGCGTCGGGGAACGGCGCGGGCT
Source organism: Amycolatopsis thermalba (assembly GCF_023376025.1). Classification (NCBI taxonomy): domain Bacteria; kingdom Bacillati; phylum Actinomycetota; class Actinomycetes; order Pseudonocardiales; family Pseudonocardiaceae; genus Amycolatopsis; species Amycolatopsis thermalba. Next base: position 2,954,461 of record NZ_CP091196.1, on the reverse strand, counting down.
CGACGAGGAACCAGATCAGCCCCACGGCGAGCCAGGTGAACATCGCGACGATCACGCCGATGCGCGTCCATCGGGCCCACCGGCGGTTGCGCGACCACGCGCCCGCGCTGTAGATCGCCAGGAACAACGCGACCGAGGGCATGAACCCGTCGCCGATCCGGCGCACCTGCGCGGCGATGAACACCACACCCACCACGGCGAGGACGACCAGCGGGAACCGGCGGCGCAGCGCCAGGGGCAGGGTGAGCGCCGTGGTCCACAGCAGCTGTTCGGTCAGGGCGGGCGCGGACTCGAACACGTAGGCGCCCATACTGTTGACCAGCACGAGCATGCCCGCCGAGGTCAGCAGGACCAGCAGGGCCAGCAGGACGTCGTGGCGCCGCTGGCGGGCGGTCGGCCCGGGCCGCTGCCACCTGCTCCAGTCCGGCTCGTCCTCCGCTGTCCCCACGGGCCCAACCTACCCACCGGGCGGCACCCGCACGACGGTGCCCTCACCGTTGGCCGCCACGTACAACGCGCCATCGGGAGCGACCGCGACGCCCGCGAAGCGCCCCGGCAGTCCCGGCATCCCGTGCGCGAACAACGGCTCCCCCGCCGGAGGCAGGACCGCCAGGTCCGCCACCGCCACCCGGGTCTCCCCCGTGCCCAGACCGACGGCCGTCAGCCGTCGCGCGCCGGCCTCGACCACGAACAGCTCCTGATCCCGCACCGCGATCCCCTGGGGCGCGTCGAGTCCCTCCGCCACCGGCACCGCGTCCGGCAGCCGCACCACCGTGCCCCGCGTCTCGTCGCTGGCGTACCACACGCCGCCGGCCGTCGCGACGTCCACCGGGCGTGCCAGGCCCTCGGCGAGCACGCTCAGCTCGTCGTCCGCGTCGATCGCCACCACGCGGCCCGCCGCGGATTCGGCCACCACGAGCATTCCGTCCGCCGCCGCGAGGCCCATCGGCTGCGCGAGCCCCGCCGCCCGCGTCCGCGCCGTGCGCAGCGCCGGGTCGTAGGTGCGCACGTCGCCGTACTGCGACGTCACGTGCAGCAGTGACCCGTCCGCGACGATGCCGTGGCTGAACACCAGCAGCTCCCGCATCGTCACGCCGGTCGCGGCCACGCTCGTGACGCGGTAGTGGTCGCCCGTGAACACCGTGCCGCCCGAATCCACGGCCACCCCGAACGGGCCGGCCAGCCCGGGCGGCACGATCTGGCGGGTGCGGCCGTCCGGGTGCACCTCGGCGATTCCGCCGCCGGCGAAGCTGGACACGAACATCCGGTTGTCGTCGTCGAACGCGGCGTTGTCCAGACCGGCGATCCCGGTCTCCACAATGGACCGTCGATCCGCCCCGATGCGCGTCACGATCCCGGCCGCGCCCCGCGACAGCACCAGCAGGGTCCCGCCCCGGTCGAACCGCACCGCGACCGGCTCGTGCACGCCGGAGGCCACCAGCTCCGGCGGCCCGCCGTCCGGCGAGACGCGGAACACCTCGCCGGTGGCCATGTGCGGGTAGTACAGGAACCCGTCCGGTCCGAGCTGCATCGCGTTGCCCATCGCCAGGCCGTCCGCGAGCACCACCGGCTCCCCGCCGCCGGGGAACAGCTCCAGCACCCGGCCGCCCATCCGCATCTCGTTGACGAACAACCGGTTCCCGGCGCACGCGATGCCGTTGGGCAGCGCCACGTCGTCCGACACGAGCGTGTACCGCCCGTCCGGCGCGCGCCGCCACACCCGGCCCGGCACCAGGTCGGTGACGTACATCGACCCGTCGGCGCCGAACGCGAGGTCGTCCGGCGAGCGCACCGGGCTGCCGGGGCCCACCACCACCTCGGTCTCCCCCGAGGCGAGGTCCACCGCGCTGATCAGTCCGCTGAGGAACTGCGCGACGTACAGCCGACCGTCCGGCCCGAACGCGACCCCGTTCGAGCCGCGCATCGGGGCGGGCGGGACGATCCGGCTACCCACCGAGGACCTCTTCGATGCCCGGCCCCTGGCGCCACGCGCGCAGCAGCTCGTGGAACGCGACCGGCCCCTCACCGAAGGACTGCCGTTTCCGCGGCTTGCCCTCGTTGTTGTAGTAACCGGGTGTGCAGTCGGCGAGGAACCGCTCCAGGTCCGGCGCGGTCCGCTCGATCGTGCGCAGCCACGCCTCCTCGGCCGCCGCGGTGGGTTCGACCGGCACGCCGCGCTTGCGGGACTCGGCGACCACCGCGCCGACGTGCGTGGCCTGCTCGTCCAGGACGTGCACGAAGTTGACCGAGCTGGCGTTGTGCAGCGGGCCGAGGTGGAACAGGTTCGGGAACCCGTGGCTGTAGAAGCCGTGCAGCGTGCGCGGCCCGGTGCGCCAGCTGCCCAGCAGCGACCGGCCGTCCCGGCCGAAGACCGGCAGCCGCCCGGTCAGGACGTCGGATTTGCCGACCTCGAACCCGGTGGCGAAGATGATGCAGTCCACTTCGTACTCTTCGCCGCCGACGACCAGCGCGCTGCCGGTGATCCGCTCCACTCCGCCGAAGTCGGCGGTGTCCACGAGGGTCACGTTGGGACGGTTGAAGGTCTGCAGGTACTCGTCGCTGAACCCGGGCCGCTTGCACGCGTAGCGGTACCAGGGCTTGAGCTTTTCGGCCGTGGCCGGGTCCTCGACGATCGCGTCCACACGGGCGCGCAGCTCGGTCATCTTGCGGAAGTCGGCGAGCTCCTCTTCCTCGGGGGTCATCGCGCGCATCGCGGTGGGGGTGAGGTTGCCCAGCAGCCCGGCGCTGCTGGTCCACGAGTCGGCCACCAGGTCCTCCGCCACCGGATATCCGGTGATCACGCGGAGGAAGTTCTCCCGGCGGCGTGCCGCCCAGCCCGGCTCCAGGGACGCGGCCCACTCCGGGTCGGTCCGCCGGTTGGCGCGGACGTCCACTGAGGACGGCGTGCGCTGGAAGACGTAGAGGTGTGCGGCGTCGCGGCCGAGGTGCGGCACGACCTGCAGAGCGGTCGCGCCCGTGCCGATCAGCGCGACCCGCTTGGCCGCCAGCCCGGTCAGGCCACCGTCCGCGTCGCCGCCGGTGTAGCCGTAGTCCCACCGGCTGGTGTGGAAGGTGTGGCCGGTGAACGTCTCGATCCCGGGGATGCCGGGCAGCTTCGGCCGGTCCAGGGTGCCGCCCGACACCACCACGTAGCGGGCGCGGATCCGGTCGCCGCGGTCGGTGGCCACGATCCACTCCGGATCGTCCCACCGCAGCTCCGTGACGCCGGTCTGGAAACACGCGTCGCGGTAGAGGTCGTAGTGCCGTCCGATCGCCTGCGCGTGCCGGAGGATCTCCGCGCCCGGGGCGTACCGCCATTCCGGCACGTACCCCAGCTCGTCCAGCAGCGGGAGGTAGACGTAGGACTCGATGTCGCAGTGGATGCCCGGATAGCGGTTCCAGTACCACGTGCCGCCGAAGTCGCCGGCCTTCTCGACGACCCGGATGCTCTCCACCCCGGCCTCACGCAGCCGGGCACCGGCGAGCAGGCCGCCGAAGCCGCCGCCGATCACCACCGCCTCGACCGTGTCGTGCAGCGGCTCGCGGGTGAATCCGGGGTCGGCGTAGGGATCGTCGGCGTAGTACCCGAAGGCGCCCTCGGTGCTGCGGTACTGGGCGGCGCCGTCGGGCCGGATGCGGCGGTCGCGTTCGGCGCGGTACTTGGCGCGCAGCGCGGCCGGGTCGAAATCCATGCGGAGCCCCCTCTTAAATCAACTGAGTGATTTAAGAGTAGCAGCTCCGGTGATCACGGACGAGCGAGGAAGTCGTCCACCAGGCGCGCGCAGAAGGCTTCGTCGCTGGGCCGCCGGAGGATCAGGGCGTTGAACAGCAGCGGGCCGACGAGCCGGGCGGCCGCGAAGTCGACGTCGGGGTCACCGGGCAGGCAGTCGGCGAGGACGACGTCGAACGGGCGGCGGTAGGTGTCCACGACGTGGTCGCGCAGCGCGGCGAGGCGGCCGCGTTCCCCCTCGTCGGGCGGGCCACCGAGGCCGATCGCCGCCATCCAGACCAGTGCCGCCATCGCCGGCGCCCCTTCGATCTGCGCGGCCTGAGCCAGCACCAATCGGAGCAACCGGTCGCGCGGAGTGCCCTCGGCGGGCGCGTCCAGCGGCGGCAGCAGCTCCTGGAAGGCCGCCGCCAGGAGTTCGGTGTTGTTCGGGAAGTGCCGGTACAGCGTGGATCGCGCGACGCCGCTGCGCGAGGTGACCGCCTCGATCGTCACCGCGCGGACGCCGCCCTCGGCCAGCAGGGCGACGGCCGCGGACAGGATCGCCGACCGCGACCGGTCCAGCCGCGGATCACGCCGGCCCGGCACCTGCTGCGTCGTCACGCCCGGATCCTCCCAGACCTGGTTTCAGAACTGCCAGTACTGCTACGATACCGACAGTTTCGTTTCCTGCCGAGCGAGGTGGCATGCGCGTCGTCGCACGGTCCGAGGTCTCGTCGTCGTCCGCCGCGCGCCGGGCCTGGACCGTGGCCGTGATGTGCTCGGCGGTCGGCCTGGTGATCGCCATGGTCACGATCGTCAACACCGCCCTGCCCGCGCTGGCCGCCGACACCGGGGTCACGCAGGCGCAGCAGACCTGGATCGTGGACGTCTACACGCTGGTGCTGGCCGCGCTGGTGCTGCCGATGGGCGCGCTGGGCGACCGCCACGGCCGCCGGGGCGTGCTGGTCATCGGGCTGGTGGTGTTCGCACTCAGCTGTGCCGCTCCCCTGCTCGCCGAATCGCCGGCCTGGCTGATCACCGCGCGGGCGCTGACCGGGCTGGGCGCGGCGATGATCATGCCGGCCACGCTGTCGATCATCAACGCGAGCTTCCCCCCGGAGCGGCGCGGCCACGCGATCGGCATCTGGGCGGCCGTGGCGGGGCTGGGCGGTCTCGGCGGGCTGATCGTCGCCGGGCTGCTGCTGGAGCACTTCTCGTGGCATTCGGTGTTCCTCGGCCCGGCCGCGCTGTCCCTGCTGCTGGCGCTGGCCTGCGTCACGGTGCCGACCTCGCGCGAGCGGGTGCCCCACCGGTTCGACACGGCCGGCGCGGTGCTCGGCGCGGTGTCCATCGGGGCGCTGGTGTTCGGCATCCTGCGGGCGGCGGAGGTGGGCTGGGCCGACGCCGAGGTCATCGTGGCGCTGGCCGCCGGGGTGGTGCTCGCCGGCGTCTTCGCGTGGGTCGAGGCGCGGCACGCGGCTCCGCTGCTGGACGTGCGGTTGTTCGGCAACCGGGCCTTCGCGACCGGGTCGGTGTCGGTGACCGTGCAGTTCACCGCCGCGTTCGGCGCGCTGTACGTGCTGGCGCAGTACCTGCAGCTGGTGCAGGGGTACGGGCCGCTGGAGTCGGGCCTGGTGCTGTGGCCGATCGCGGTGTCGCTGCTGCCGCTGTCGATGGCCTCGGCCGCCATCGCGCGGCGGCTCGGGCTCGGCCCGCTGACGTGCCTCGGGCTGCTCGTCGTGGTCGCCGGCGTGCTGCTGCTGGGACGGCTCGGGCCGGACAGCTCCTACCCGGAACTGGCGGTCGCGGTGTGCGTGCTGGGCGGCGGGCTCGGGCTGACCGCGCCCGCGGCCACCAGCGCGATCCTGGACAACGTCCCGCCGGACAAGTACGGCGTGGCCTCGGCGGTCAACGACGCGACGCGGGAAATCGGGGCGGCGCTGGGGATCGCGCTCGCCGGGAGCGTGCTGTCGGCGACCTACACCCCGGCGGTGCGCCCGGCGACCGAGGCCCTGCCCGCGGCGGCGCGGGAGGCCGCGGACGGTTCGCTCGCCGGGGCGCTGGCGGTGGCCGGACAGTCCGGCCCGGCGGGCCGGCCGATCGCCGACGCCGCCCGGGCCGCGTTCGCCGACGGGATGTGGTTCAGCCTGCTGGCCCTGGCGGGCATCGTCACCGCCGGCGTCGTCGCCGCCGCGTGCCTGCGCCCGCCGAAGGGCTGATCAGCTCTCGTGCAGGATGACGCCGCGGATGTTGCGCCCGGCGTGCATGTCGGCGTAGGCCTGGTTCACCTCGTCCAGGCGGTACGTGGTGGTGATCAGCTCGTCGAGCTTGAGCGTGCCCGCCTGGTACATCCGGGCCAGCCGGGTGATCTCGAAGGCCGGCGTGCCCATGCCGAAGATGACGCCCTGGATGCGCTTCTGCATCATCGACAGCGCCCACAGGTTGATCGGCAGGCCCTCGTCCTTGACGTCGCCGATGCCGGTGACCACGACGGTGCCGAACTTGCCGATCGCGTTGACCGCCTGGGCCACGTGGTCGCCGGTGGTGACGCCGACGGTGACGATGGCCGAGTGCGCGCCCTGCCCGTTGGTGACCGACCGCGCGAAGTCGGCGGCCTCGTCGATGCCGGCGAACGCCTTCGTCGCACCGAACTCCAGCGCCTTGTCGCGTTTGAACGCGACCGGATCGACCGCGAGCACGTGCGCGGCTCCCCGGGCGCGGGCACCCTGCACCGCGTTCATGCCGACACCGCCGACCCCCATCACGATCACGGTGTCACCGGCGGAGACCTCCGCGCCGTACTCGGCGGAGCCCCAGCCGGTGGGCACGCCGCAGGACAGCAGGGCGGCGACGTGGAACGGGATCTCCGGGTCGATCTTCGTCAGGGAGAACTCCGGGACGATCGCGTGCTGGGCGAACGTGCCGACCATGGTCATCTGGGCGACGTCCGCGCCGTCCAGGTGCGCCCGGTAGGTGCCGTCGGCCATGCAGCCGCTCAGCGCGTACATGCCGAGGTCGCAGAGGTTGCCGCGGCCGGACGAGCAGGCCTCGCAGCGCCCGCAGGAGGGCACGAACTGCGCGACGACGTGGTCGCCGACGGCGAGGTTGCGCACCCCGGGGCCGACCGCCTCGACCACACCCGCGCCCTCGTGCCCGCCGATCAGGGGCAGATGCGGGGTCGGCATGTCGCCGGTGGTCGCGTGGTCGTCGGAGTGGCACAGCCCGGCCGCCACGAAACGGACCCGGACCTCGTGCTCCTTCGGCTCGTCCAGGTCGATGTCCACGATCTGCCACTTGCCCGGCTGTTCGAGCAGCGCGGCCGCACGGGTTCGCATCATTGCCCACCTTCACCTCTACAGACGCCGACCTGGCGAAGGTAGAACAGGTTCTAATTCGCGTCAAGCGCGCCGGGCTCGACAGACGGCCCGCGCGGGGCGACAATCCCGGGATGGACCGGCAGTCCCGGGTGGAGCTGAGCACCGCGCAGGTGCCCGCGGCGGAGGCGTTCGCCTACTGGCGGGAGATGATCTGCGAGACGTTCGTCCAGCTGAGCGCCGCTCCGGTGGCCGGTGGCGCGTTCGCCGGGCGGATCGAGCACGTGCCCGTCGGCACGCTCGAACTGTCCACTGTGGTCGCCGGCGGGCAGGTGGTCCGCCGCACCCGCAGCCTGATCGCCCGCGGCGCCGACGAGTACCTGCTCGCCAGCATCCAGCTCCACGGCCGCGGGCGCGTCGAGCAGGACGGCCGCGTCGCGGAACTGACCAGCGGCGACATGGCCTTCTACGACAGCACCCGCCCCTACACCCTGCGCTTCGACGACGACTTCCGGCAGCTGGTCGTCCAGGTGCCCAAACACGAACTGGCCCTGCGCGACACCCGCGCCCTCACCGCCCGCGCGCTCGGCCCCGGGCCGGGCCAGGTGGTTCCCGCCTTCTTCACCTCCCTGGCCGGCGCCGCCAAGGACAGCCCGCACACCTCCGCCCCGCTCCTGCCGCACGCCCTCGGCCTGCTGTCCGCGGCGGCCTCGTTCGCGGCCCGCACCGAGCCCGGGCCCGATCCGGCGCGCGCCCTCGTCCGGGAACGGGCCGTCGCGTTCATCCGCCGCAACCTGGCCGACCCCCGCCTGGACGTGGACCGGGTCGCGCGGGCCTGCCGTGTCTCCCGCCGCACCCTGTACCGGGTCTTCGCGCCGGACAGCGTGGCCGCCGAGATTCGCCGGATCCGCCTCGATCACGCCCGCGCGCTGCTGCTCGAACACCCGGACCGGCCGGTCGCCACCGTCGCCGCGCGCTGCGGCTTCGACAGCGAGTCCGGGTTCCACCGCGCCTTCCGCGCCGAGTTCGGCACGACCCCGGGTGGCACACGCGGTCAGTGACCCCGGCACACGCGGTCGGTTCCCCCGGCGCCCGGCCGCCGCAGAATGCCCTCCAGCAACCCGGAGCGGAGGAGGCGTCATGGAGAGCACGGTGCGGGTCGCGGCGGTGCAGGCGGAGCCGGTGTGGCTGGACCTGGCCGGCAGCGTCGAGAAGACGATCGCGTTGATCGGCGAGGCCGCGCGCGGCGGGGCGAAGCTGGTGGCGTTCGGCGAGACGTTCGTGCCCGGCTACCCGTGGTGGATCTGGCTCGACTCCCCCGCCGCGGGCATGGCGTTCGTGCCCCGCTACGCCGCCGGCTCGATGACCCGCGACGGCGACGAGATGCGCCGGATCCGCCGGGCCGCCGCCGACAACGGCGTGCACGTGGTGCTCGGCTTCAGCGAACGCGACGGTGGCAGCCTCTACATGGCGCAGGCCTTCATCTCCGGCACCGGGGAGCTGATCTCGGTGCGCCGCAAGCTCAAGCCGACGCACGTGGAGCGCTCGGTGTACGGCGAGGGCGACGGCAGCGACCTGCAGGTGCACGACACCCCGCTGGGCCGGCTCGGCGGGCTGAACTGCTGGGAGCACTTCCAGCCGCTCACCAAGTACACGATGTACAGCCTGGGCGAGGAGATCCACGTCGCGTCGTGGCCGAGCTTTTCGGTCTACCGCGGCGCCGCGACCGCCCTCGGCCCGGAGGTCAACACCGCCGCCAGCCTGGTGTACGCGGTCGAGGGCCAGGCGTTCGTGCTCGCCGCGTGTTCGGTGATCGGCGAGGCCGCGCACGAAGTCTTCTGCGACACCGAAGCCAAGCGGCAACTACTGCGGCGCGGCGGCGGTTTCGCGCGGATCTTCGGCCCCGAGGGCACGCCGCTGGCCGAGCCGCTCGCGGAGACCGAGGAGGGCATCCTGTACGCCGATCTCGACCCCGCGCTGATCGCGATCGCGAAGTCCGCCGCGGACCCGGTGGGCCACTACTCCCGGCCCGACGTGTTCCGCCTGCTGATCAACCGCAACCCCGCGCCGCGCACCGTCGAGGCGCCCGCGGACCCGGCGGCCGCCACGCCGAAGCACCCGGCCGAAGAGCTGAGCGAGCTGCTCCCGGGCTGACCACCGCGGCGGGTGCCCCGGGGCTCCGGGGCACCCGCGTCCGTCAGGCCGTCAGCCGCTGGTGCAGCTCCCCGGACGCCCGCTCGACCCAGTTGTGGGCCAGCCTGCCGTCGCGCCGGCGCCCGCGGACCCGGCGGCCACGCCGCACCACCCGGCCGAGGAGCTGAGCGAGCTGCTCCCGGGCTGACCACCGCGGCGGGTGCCCCGGGGCTCCGGGGCACCCGCGTGCGTCAGGCCGTCAGCCGCTGGTGCAGGCCCCCGGACGCCCGCTCGAACCAGTTGTGCATCAGCCTGCCGTCGCGCCGGCTCCCACGGCCCCAGCGTGGGCGACGCGCGCTGCGTGAGCTCCGTGCCTGCTGATCCCGGTGACGGCCGGCGCCGGGGCGTCCGGTTCGAGATCCACCACGGCCTCCGCCGGTCCAGCGGGTTCTCATTCAATGAGATCGCCGTTGTGCCCGTAGTGCCCGGATTCGCAAGCTCCACGCTGACAATCCGCACTCGACCGGCAGTGAGGCCCAGCATGAGTGGTCAGATGATCCGGGCTCGTCTCGACGCGAGCCCCATGTCGTCGTTCCAGTGGTCCGCCATCGGAATCTGCGTTCTCCTCAACGTTCTCGACGGTTTCGACGTGCTCGTCATGTCGTTCACCGCGAGCGGCGTGTCCCGGGAGTGGCAGCTGTCCTCGGCCGCGCTCGGGCTGCTGCTGTCCGCCGGGCTGGCCGGGATGGCGGCGGGCTCGCTGTTCCTCGCCCCGCTCGCCGACCGGTTCGGCCGCCGCGCGCTGATCCTCGGCTGCCTCGCCCTGTCCTCGGGCGGGATGTTCCTGTCCGCGGCGAGCCAGAGCGCGGTGCAGCTCGGCCTGACCCGGGTGCTGACCGGCATCGGCATCGGCGGCATCCTCGCCGCCAGCAACGTGATCGCCGCCGAGTACGCCAACGCGCGCTGGCGCGGGCTGGCGGTGAGCCTGAACTCGACCGGGTACGCGGTGGGCGCCACGCTGGGCGGGATCGTCGCGGCCGTCCTGCAGGGCACGGCGGGCTGGCGGGCGGTGTTCCTGTTCGGCGCGGTCGCGACCGCGCTGCTGATCGGGGCGGTGCTGTGGCGGTTGCCGGAGTCGCTGGACTTCCTGCTCGTCCGCCGCTCCCCCGGCGCGCTGGCGCGGCTGAACAAGCTGCTGGCGTCGATGAAGCAGCCGCCGCTGGACACCCTGCCCGACGCGCCCGCGCCGGTCCGCCCGTCGGCGGGCGTGGCGCAGCTGCTGTCGCCGGCCCTGCGCCGCAACACGCTGCTCAGCTGGCTCAGCTTCTTCCTGGTGATGTTCGGGTTCTACTTCGTGACGAGCTGGACACCGAAACTGCTGGTCGACGCGGGCCTGTCCGCGACGCAGGGCATCACCGGCGGGGTGCTGCTCAACCTCGGCGGCATCTTCGGCACCGCACTGCTCGGCCTGCTGGCGTCCCGGTTCCCGCTCAAGCACGTCCTCACCGGCTACGCGGTGGTCACCGCGGTCCTGCTCAGCGTCTTCGTCCCGGCTACCGGCACCCTCGCGCTCGCGTTCGGGGTGGGCCTGCTGATCGGGCTGTTCGTCAACGGGTGCATGGCCGGGCTGTACGCGCTGACCCCGTCGATCTACCCGGCGCCGGTGCGCGCCACCGGGGTGGGCTGGGGCATCGGGATCGGCCGGATGGGCGCGATCCTGTCGCCGGTCGTCGCGGGGTGGCTGCTCGACGCGTCCTGGACGCCCGGGGCGGTGTACCTGCTGGTCGCGGTGTTCCTGCTGCTCGGCGGCGCCGCCGTGCGCGCGGTGCGGCTGCGCCCGGCCACGGCCGCGCCCGCAGTGGCCGAGCGCGGCCGGTGACCGCTCCTCCTGCTCGTCCTTGTTCTTCGTCCAGTCGTCGCCGTTGCCCTTCGCGCCGTGCGGGGCCATGCCGCCCGCGGCCGGAGTGCCCGGGCGGCCGGCCGCGCCCGCGGCGCCCACCGTGCCGCGGGCCGCCGCGGCTTCCTCACCGGCCATCGCCACTGCGCCGGACCCGCGCCCCGCGCCGAGACGGCCGGCGCTCGTGCCCGCTCCGCCGACCCCCAGCACCTGCGCCGCCACCGAGCCCCTTGAGCGCGGCCGCACCGCCACTGCCCTTGGCGCCGGTGCCACCGGGAGGGGTGCCACCGAGGGAATCCAGCCCGCGCAACGGGTTCCCGGCCGGTGGGACACCACCGAGACGGCTGGCGATGCTGTCACCGTTGACCCCGCCCGAGTACCCGATGGCCGACACCCGGGCGGCCGGATCCACCGCCGAGGACGCGACCGTGGTGTCCGGCAGGTCCGGCACGCTCGCCCGGTACTCGGCGGCGCCCGCGGGAAAGTCCACATCGGACACCGCCGGCATGTCGACCGCTCCGGCACCGCGGGCAGGCGGGACAGCGCCAGTCCCGCCGAGGTCCGCGGTGGCACCCGCCCCCGCCGCATCGGTGGCCGACCGCAGGCTCGCCGTACCGACCGCGGTGTCCGGGATCGCCGTGGCCGGCCGCAACATCGACTGCAGCGCGGTGAGCCCGGTGAGCGAGGGCGGCGCCGGGAAGGCCGGGGTGAGGGTGGCCGCGCCGACGGTCTCGTCGTACTGGGTCATGATCCGCGCGGCCTGCTGCCGCAGCGCCTGCTCGTCGAGCTGCGCCTGCCGCGCGTAGACGACCGGGTCGGTGATCTGGGTCTCGTTGAGCGCCTGGGAGTGGATCTCCTGCTGGCGGCCGGTGAGCGTGGCACCCTTGGCCGTGGCGCCGAGCCACTTGCCGACTTCGGCGAGGTGACGGTGACCGCGGCGGAGTCGGCGTTGTCGTTGATGACGCGCAGCATGTCCTCGTGCGAGGCGTTGTCCCACACCGAGCTGGGCGCGCCGCCGTGGTCGCGGATCTCCACGCCCTCGTCGTCGACCTCGCGGGTGACCTGCGCGCGGATCTCGTCGCCCGAGGTGTGGTCGTGGCCGATGGGGCCGATGTAGCAGGGCGAGCCCGGGTCCGCGGTGACGTCCTGGATGCCGGCTCCGGCGCCGGACAGCTCCGCCATGGTTTCCCTTTCCTGGTCAGGCGCGGTAGCGGTGCAGCGTGGCCGCGGTGTCGCCGTCGGCGGGCCGGTAGTTCTCCTGGGCGAGCCGGATCGCCTCGATGTAGGTGGGCAGCTCGGCCCTGGCCTGCTGGAGCCGGGTGAGCAGGCCGCGGTCGTCGCCGGCGGTCCGCACCATCACGGCCGACACCCACCGGGCGGTGGCGGTGCTGCTCAGCCGCGGCGACCCGGCGAACCGCTGCAGCGCCGGCCAGCGGGCCTCCAGCGCGTCGACGATGTCCTGCAGCGCCTGGATCATCTTCTCGCCGGTCCGCTCGTCCACGGCGAACCCGCCGTTCGACGCGAGCCGCTTCAGCGCGACCGCCTGGTCGGCCTCGCGCGCGTCCTCGGTCATCCCCGCGCCTTCCTCAGTAGACGGTCGCGATCACGTCCCGGACGGCGTCGGCCACCCCGGCGAACGTGGCCGGCACGTACCGCGCGGCGGCGGTGCCCGCCGCGTCCGTGGTGGTCTGGACCAGGCACCGGCCGGCCTCGGTGTCCGGGCGGTCCTCGTGGCGGGACACCGTCAGCGGGCCGCCGGGCGCGGGGCCGGCCGGGGGCAGCGCGCCGGCCAGGCGGGGCACCAGGTCCTCGTCCGGGAAGAGGGAGAACCCCAGCCGGTCCTGGCCCGGCGCCTGGCGGATGGTTCGCCGCGAGTGGACAGGCCGCGGCCCTCGAGGTCGTCGTGCACCCGGATCGCGAGCCGGGCGAAGCGCAGCGGGTCCACGGTGGTGTGGCTGATCCGCAGCGGGAACACGCGGACGTCCACGCCCAGCGCCCGCCCGGCGACGACGGCCTCCACGCTGCCGAGCGTGAAGCCGAACCGAAACACCATCGACGCTTGTGTCACCTTTCGGGTTCCGGCCCCGGGACGTGCGGCGTGCCCGGCCAGTCTGGCCGGTGCGGTGATCAGTCCCAGGGGTTTTCCCGTGGCGCTGCCCGAACGGCCCGGCGATCGAGGGCACGCGGGCACTGGCGGCCGCTCATCTGAGCGCCGGTGTTCCCACGACGCACGGCGGGCTCACAGACTAGGCAAACCCGGCGCACAGCACGAGACCCGACGATGGTGCCCATGCGACACGACGAACCCGCCTACCAGGGCCGCCCGCTCCCCCGTCCGCACGAAGAGGTCGTGGACCAGGGGCTGGGCTTCGACCTCGGCACCCTGTTCGACCGCCGCCGGGCGCTGCGCTTCCTCGGCATCGGCGCGGCCGGCGTCGCGCTGACGGCGTGCGGCGCCGGGTCCACCGGCTCCTCGCCGACCACGACGTCGTCCGCGGCGTCATCCCCGGCGTCGGCAGCCGGGGAGATCCCGGACGAGACCGCCGGCCCCTACCCCGGCGACGGCTCCAACGGCCCGGACGTGCTGACGCAGAGCGGCATCGTGCGCGGCGACATCCGTACCAGCTTCGGCGAGTCCAGCGGCACGGCCGAGGGCGTGCCGATGACGCTGGAGCTGACGATCGCCGATCTGGCCAACGGCGGCGCCACGTTCACCGGGGTGGCGGTGTACGTGTGGCACTGCACCCGGGAAGGCGGGTACTCGATGTACTCCGACGGCATCGAGAACGAGAACTTCCTGCGCGGCGTGCAGATCGCCGACGGCGCCGGGCGCGTGACGTTCACCAGCATCTTCCCGGCCTGCTACGACGGCCGGTGGCCGCACATCCACTTCGAGGTCTACCCGGACCAGGCGAGCATCACCGACTCCTCGAACGCGATCGCCACCTCGCAGGTCGCGCTGCCGCAGGACGCGTGCGAGGCCGTCTACCAGCAGCCCGGGTACGAGGATTCCGTCGCCAACCTGCAGAAAGTGAGCCTGTCCAGCGACAACGTCTTCGGCGACGACGGCGGCGCGTCCCAGCTGGCGACGGTGACCGGTGACGTCGGCAGCGGCTACACCGTGAGCCTCGCGGTGCGCGTGGACACGCGGACCACGCCGTCCGCCGGTGGCGGGCCGGGTGGGGCGCCCCCGTCGCGGTGAGCCGTCACCGCTCAGTCCTCGCAGACCACGGGTAGTTCGACCACCCCGCGCACCAGGTTGTCCGCGCGCATCACCACGTCGGCGGCGGGGATCGCGAGCCGCAGCGCCGGGAACCGGGTGAGCAGCGCGGGCAGCGCGACCCGCAACTCCACCCGCGCGAGCTGCTGGCCGAGGCACTGGTGCACGCCGTGTCCGAACGCGACGTGCCCGGCGGCGTGGCGGAGCAGGTCGAGCACGTCGGGGTCGGCGAAGTGCGCGGGGTCGCGGTTGGCCTCGGGCAGCGACAGGGTGACGCACTCGCCGGCCGTGATCCGCTCACCGTGCAGCTCGACGTCCTCCAGCGCGGCGCGCACGGTGAACGGGATCACGCTGTGGTAGCGCAGCAGCTCCTCGATCGCGCGGTCCGGCTCGGCACGCAGCACCTCGGACGCGCCGGGGTGGGTGAGCGCGGTGAACGCGCCGAGCGCGAGCATGTTGGCCGTGGTGTCCAGGCCGGCGCCCAGCAGCGCGAAACCGATGTTGACCAGCTCCTCGTCGGTGAGGTCGCTGGCGGTGAGCCCGCTGAGCAGGTCGTCGGCAGGCGCGGCGCGCTTGGCCGCCACCAGGTCGCGCACGAACTCGTGCACCGCCGAGTACGCCGCCGCGGTCTGCTCCGGCGTCCGGTCCAGGCGGAACAGGTCCAGCGCGTGCCCGTGGAACCGGGCGCGGTCGGCGTAGGGCACGCCGAGCAGTTCGCAGATGACCTGGGCGGGGATCGGCTGCGCCCACGCGCGCACCAGGTCCACCGGGCCGCTCTGCCGCGCCACCGCGTCGAGGTGCTCGTCGCTGATCTCCCGCACCCGCTGTTCGAGCTGCCGCATGCGGCGGACGGTGAACTGGCCGGCGAGCAGCCGGCGGTAGCGCGTGTGCTCCGGCGGGTCCATCGAGTTGAACATCCCGGGCGGCGCGGGCGCCTGGTTGCCGGGCGCGCCGGGCACCGGCATGTGCCGCAGGTCGGAGCGGGCGCTGAACCGGGGATCGGCCAGCACCTGCCGGACGAGCTCGTGGCTCGTCGCGAGCCACCCGCGGTGTCCGTCGGGGTACGTCAGTCGCTTCAGCACGTCGCGAACGCTAGGAGCGGATTCGCACTCGAAGCAACCGGGCGGCAAGGATTTTCCAGGTAGGCCGACTACGATCGATGCAATGAGCCTGGAGCTGAATGCACCGATCCGCGCCCGGCTGACGTTCGGCGAACGCCGCCGCATCGCCGCCGGGCTGGCGATGGGGCTGAGCTACGCCGAGATCGGCCGCAGGCTCGGGCGGCCCGGATCGACGATCGTCCGCGAGGTCGCGCGCAACGGCGGCGCCCACGGCTACCGCGCCGACCGCGCCCAGCAGGCCACCGCCTGGCGTGCCCACCGCCGCCGCCCGGCCCCGCTGCCGGAGCCGCCCGCGGCCCGGGGCGGCGGCGACCCGCGGCGGTTCGAGCAGGACTTCGCCGCGATGATGGTCCAGACCGGTGTGCCGCCGATGGCGGCGAAGGTCCTCGTCCGCCTGTTCACCAGCGACACCGGCAGCCTCACCGCCGCCGAACTCGTCGCCGGGCTGCGGGTCAGCCCCGCGTCGGTCTCCACGGCCGTGCGCTGGCTCGCGGAGCGGGGACTGGCCCGGCGCGAACGCGACGGCCGCCGCGAGCGGTACGTCATCGACGAGCACGTCTGGTACCAGGCGTGGCTGGCCAGTGTCCGGTCGATGGCGCTGTGGGCGGACTACGCGTGGCGCGGTGCCGAGGTTTTCGGCGCCTCGCCCGCGGGCGACCGGCTGCGCGACACCGGACGGTTCTTCGAGCACCTGCGCCGCGACATGACGCAGGCGGCCGAGCACTGGCGGCACCTGCCGGACGACCGGTAGCCGGCGCCGAGGCCGTCCGAAACGGACGAACCACCCGGTATTCCGGGAACTGGTCACGAAGATCCGCCACGCCGCGACAAGCCGGGCAGCGATCAGGAGGATCTTCGTGACCAGTCAGCCCCCCGGCTTCGACCCCTACCAGTACCCGCAGTGGCCGCAGCCGCCCGCGCCGCGGCGCAACATCGGCGCCATCGTCGCGCTCGCGATCGCCGGGGCGCTCGTCGTCGCCGGGGTGTCGGTCGGGGTCACGCTCGCCGTCACGCGCGACGGCGGCACCACGAAGGCCGCGCCCGCCGGCACCTCCCGGCCGCGCCCGTCGACCTCGACGTCACCGACGCCGACGGTCCCGGTCAACCCGCGGCAGAACGTGGAGGTCGAGATCGGCGAGGCCGTCGGGTACGGCAGCCGCGCCGGTCAGCCGGAGGTCGTCTTCACCCTCACGAAGGTCACCGTCGGCGGCCGCTGCACCGAGCCGTACGCGCAGGAACCGGAGAACGGGCGCTTCATCTTCCTCGACCTGACGGTGACCACGTCCCCGTCCATGGGCGGGGACTTCGCGGGCAGCGTGCTCAACCCGAACAACTTCGCCATCATCGGCCCCGACGGCGTCACCGAGACCGGCGGCAGCCTCAGCAGCGCACCGGCGATCGGCTGCCTGTCGCGGGGCAAGCTGTTCCCCCTCGCCCTGTCGCCGGGCCAGAACTACCACGGCACCATCGTCCTGGACTCCCGCAACACCACCGGGCGCCTGGTGCTGGCCCCGTACGGGCTCGACGGGTTCAACGGCTGGGAGTGGAACCTCGGCGACCACGCCTGACGCCACGACCGTCCACACTGGAGCACTCCGGCCCGGCGAGCGCGCCGGTAGCGGTACGTCACCGGCGAGCACGTCCCGTAGCAGGCGGCCGGGCACCGGCGAAACCTTCCGTATGACCGGTGCGCGACCTAAGGTGTGATCATCGCAAAGGAGCGGTGATGACCAAGGCCGTCAAGGGCGACGAGATCGGCGACATCGTCGCCGAGCACGACGAAGAGCGGCCCGCGCGGCGCTTGTCGCGGGGGCCCGACCTGCTGGTGTACCTGGCCGCGCTCGGCGTGGCCCTGCTCGTGCTGAAACAGGTCTTCTTCCCCTACAGCAAGGGCAACCAGTTCTACCTGGTGATCTTCCTCGGCTGCACCCTGCCGCTGGTGTTCCTGTGCTACCGGCCGCTGGCCCGGTCGCGGCGCACCCCGGACAACCCGTGGCTGCTGGACTGGGCGCTGGCCGTGGTGGCGCTGGTCGTGGGCCTGTACCCGGTGCTGATCGGCTACGACGACTTCCTCGACCGCCAGGGGCAGCTGTCCACGCTCGACATCGTGGCGGGCGCGCTGCTGCTCCTGCTCGTCCTCGAGGCGACCCGCCGCACCACCGGCTGGGTGCTGCCGCTGGTCTGCCTGCTCTTCCTCGCCTACGCCTACTACGGCGGCTACCTGCCGCCGAACTGGGGCATCGCGCACGCCGGCGTGGACTTCAGCCAGATCATCAACGCCCTCTACAACGACGCGAGCGGTTTCTTCGGCACCCCGCTGGACGTGGCCGCCAGCTACATCGTGCTGTTCACCATCTACGGCGCGGTGCTGGAGGCCTCCGGCGCGGGGCGGTTCTTCGTCGACATCTCCTTCGCCGCGTTCCGCCGCTCCCGCACGGCGCCGGGCCGGACGACGGTG
Source organism: Amycolatopsis thermalba (assembly GCF_023376025.1). NCBI lineage: Bacteria > Bacillati > Actinomycetota > Actinomycetes > Pseudonocardiales > Pseudonocardiaceae > Amycolatopsis > Amycolatopsis thermalba. The sequence goes on along the minus strand of NZ_CP091196.1, from coordinate 2,936,609 downwards.
CTGTCCGGGTTCCTGCTGGGCACGGTGTCCGGCTCGGGCACCGCGACCGCGGTCAGCCTGGGCTCGATCACCTGGCCGATCCTCCAGCGCGCCGGCTACCCGCGCGAGAACGCCGGCGGCCTGCTCGCCGCGTCCGGCATCGGGGCGATCCTGTCGCCGCCGACGCTGGGCGCCGCGGCGTTCATCATCGCCGAGTACCTGCAGACCTCCTACCTGACGGTGCTGATCTGGGCGGCGGTGCCGACGCTGCTGTACTACCTGGGCATCGTGTTCGCGATGGAGGCCGACGCCCGCCGCTTCCACGCCAAGCCGGTGGACGTCGAGCGCGGCGACCCGTGGCGGCTGCTGCTGCGCGGCGGCTACCACTTCCTGTCGCTGGCGATCATCGTGGTGTTCCTGGCGCTGGACATCCCGCCGTTCGCGGCCGTGGTGTACGCGACCGGGGTGGCGGCGCTGTTCGCCCTGATCGCGCGGCGGCGGGACCTGCGCGGCTGGGCGGTGGACATGGTGGGCGCGCTGTCCCGCGGTGTGCGGGGCGCGCTGCCGGTCATCGCGGTGTGCGCGGCGGCCGGGGTGATCACGTCGACGATCACCAAGACGGGGCTGGGCCTGGAACTCGCCGACGCGCTGGTCGACGTGGCGCGGGCGGTCACCGACAACGCCACGGTCGTGCTGGCGCTGACGGTGCTGCTGTCCGCGGTCGCGGTCGGCGTGCTCGGGCTGGCGGTTCCGGTGACGGCGTCGTTCATCATCGCGTGGGTGGTGATCGCGCCCGCGCTGGAGACGCTGGGCGTGGCCCCGGCCGAGCGCGCGATGTTCATCTTCTACTACGCGGTGCTGTCGGAGGTCACCCCGCCGACGGCGCTGGCGGCGGTCGCGGCGGCGGCGATCACCGGCGGCCGGGTCATGGCGACCATGTGGCAGTGCTGGAAGTACACGCTGCCGGCGTTCCTGGTGCCGATCGCGTTCGTGCTCACCGACAACGGGGCGGCGCTGCTGCTCCAGTCGGATGGCGTGACGGTGGTGTGGGTGCTGGCGGTGTCCGCGCTCGCCGTCGCCGCGCTGGGGGTGGTGACCGGCGGGTGGCTGTTCGGCCCGGTCCACCCGGCGGTGCGCGCGCTCTTCGTGCCCGCCGCGGTGTGCCTGCTCTACCTGGAGCCGGGGCCGATCGTGGCGGGCCTGGCCTTCGGCGTGGCCGCGACGGCCGCGCATCTCGTGATCCGAAGGAGGCGGCATGAAACGACTGCTGACGGCGCTGGTGGCGATGGCCCTGGTCGCGACGGGCTGCGGCGGGAAGCAACCGAACCAGCCGGCGGCGGGCGGGAGCCAGGCGTGTGAGGCCGGCAGCGGCAGGCTCACCATCGCCACCGGCAACAGCGGCGGCGTGTACTACGTGCTCGGCGGCGGGCTGGCGCAGCTGATCAGCAACAACACCGGGCTGAAGGCGACCGCGGCGGAGACCGGCGCGTCGGTGCAGAACATCCAGCAGCTGGTCGACGGCACCTACGACATCGCGTTCTCGCTGGCCGACACCGCGGCCGACGCGGTGCAGGGCAAGGGCAGCTTCGAGGGCAAGCCGCAGAAGGTGCAGGCGCTGACGCGGCTCTACCCGAACTCGACGCAGGTGCTGGTGCGCACCGACTCGGGCATCAACAGCATCGCCGACATGCGCGGCAAGCGGATCTCGACGGGTTCGCCGAAGTCGGGCACCGAGGTGATCGCGAACCGGCTGCTGCAGTCGGCCGGGCTGAACCCGGACACCGACGTGCAGGCGCAGCGGCTGGACCTGGCCAAGACCGCGGACGGGATCAAGTCCGGCACGATCGACGGGCTGGTGTGGTCCGGCGGGCTGCCGACGGCGCAGATCACCGACATCACCACGACGATGAAGGGGCAGGTGAAGTTCATCGACATCACCCCGCAGCTGGCGGCGCTCAAGCAGATCAACACGGTGTACGACACGGGCACGATCCCCGCGGCGACGTACGGGCAGCCCGCGGACGTCCCGACGATCGTGGTGCCGAACCTGCTGCTGGTGCGGGAGGACTTCCCGGCGAGCGACGCGTGCGCGATCACGAAGCTGATGTTCGACAAGCGGGCGGACCTGGAGAGCGTGCACCCGTCGGCGAAGGAGATCACGCGGGAGAACGCCACGCGCACCGAGCCGGTGCCGCTGCACCCGGGCGCGCAACAGGCACTGGCGACGTCCTGACGTGCGGCTCGCAGCAGGCGCCGGCGACGTCCCGACGTCCGGCCCGCAGCAGGCGCGGGCCACGTCGTGACGTCCGGCTCCCCAGCAGCGCTGGCGACGTCCTGACGTCCGGCGCGGAGGCGCTGGGCATCGTGACGTTCGGCGCGCAGCAGGCGCCGGCGAGGTCCTGACGTCCGGCCCACAGCAGGCGCCGGCCACGTCGTGACGTGCGGCTCGCAGCAGGCGCCGCGACGTCCTGACGTTACCTGCGAGGTAATCGACGCCCGGCGCGGGCTGCCGCAGGATGGGGTCATCACTTCCGGAAAGGACGGATCCGATGACCGCCTACGCACTGGCCCACCTGCTGCCCGCCGAGCCGCACCCCGACGTGGCCGAGTACCTGGAGCGCATCCAGGCGACGCTGGACCCGTTCGGCGGGCGGTTCCTGGTGCACGGCGCGCCGGTCGAGGTCCGCGAGGGTGAGTGGCCGGGCCACCTGGTGATGCTCGGCTTCCCGACCGTCGAGGACGCCCGAGCCTGGTACGACTCGCCCGCGTACCAGGAGATCGTGCCGTTGCGCGCCGACCACCTCCCGGGCACGGTACTGATCGTCGACGGCGTGGAGCCCAACCACGACTCCGCCGCGATGGGACGGGCGCTACGCGTGGCGTTGGGCTAGCGCCCGCCCGGCCTCGCCGCCCGACGGGGCAACCGGGCGCCTGTCCAGCTACCCGGGTGGTCCAGTGGCTGAGCCACTGGACCACCCGGCCGCTTTCGCAGAAGCCGAGGGCCGACTGGATGCGTGGCCGAGTGGCTAAGTGGCTGAACCACTGGACCATTCCTCCTTCACTCGACAGGCCCAGTGGTCAAGCCACTCGACCAATGCCACCTCGGGCACCACTGGCCAAGTGGCTGAGCCACTCAGCCACTCGTGTCGCATCCACCTGGCGTAGTGGCTGGTCAGTGGCCGAGGCGCAGCTGGTCCCGCAGCCGGCGCGCCACCCGCGCCATCACCGCCTCCGCGCCGGGCTGCTGCGCGGCCGCCACGCGGGATTCGGTCAGTGCCACCACCGCGAACGCCTGCCCGTCGGCGTGTTCGACCACCCCGATCTCGTGCCGCAGCGTCAGCAGCGTGCCGGTCTTGGACGACCAGACCGTCGCGTCGGAGACGAAGTCCGGCGCCAGCCGGTGCCGGACCACGTTGTGCCGCATCAGTTCCCGCACCCGCGCGGCGACTCCGGCCGGAATCGCCGACGGCGTCCACAGCGCCTGCAGCAGGTCCGCGAACGCCCGGGCCGAACCGGAACTCGCCCGCGTCACGTCCAGCTGCGGGATGCGGTGCCCGCGCCCGGCGGTGCCCGCGTCGACGGCCAGCGCGTAGGCCAGGTGCACCTCGCCGCGGTCGAAGCGCTCCGCGGGCGTGTCGGCCAGCTCCTGCATCGGGTGCCGGACGGTGATGCCCTCGATGCCGAACCCCTTGAGGATCCGCGCCACCTCCGGCGGCGGGGTGAGACCGAACAGGGCGTCGGCCGCGACGCCGTCGCTGATCGCCGTGCTGAGGTAGAGGAGGTCGTCCACGGCGATGCGCGCCGGGTGGCGGAACCGGCTCAGCCCGGTCGGCCCGGGCGTGGTGATGCGGCCGGGCTCGATGTCCAGCGTGGCGGCGCCGTCGAGTTCGCCGAGCCGGATCCGTTCCAGCGTGGCGACCGCGAGCGGGATCTTGACCAGCGACGCGGACGGCCACTGCGCGTCCGGCTCGATCGCGATCTCCTCGCCGCCGCGCAGGTCCCGCACCAGGAACGAGCCGCGCAGCCCCGCGTCGTCGAGCAGGTCCCGCAGCTCGCGCAGCAGCGCTTCGGTGCTCACGTCTCCCCCAGGCATCGGCCGATCGACCGCGACAGCGGCCGCAGGCGCTCGGTGTCGTCACTGTACGTCACGGCCAGGGCGTAGCCGCGGACCAGCCGCAGCTCGCCGAGCGGCCGCCAGTGCAGGTCCAGGTCCGCGGCCTGCGCGGCCGAGCAGAGCAGCAGGTCGGCGGAACCGAGGACGTCGGCGACCGCGGTGACCAGGGACTCCGCGGTGACGACCTGCGAGGGCCGCAGGCCGAGCGCGTCGCGCAGGTGGAGCAGCCGGTCCCGGATGTGCGGCACGTCGTCCTCGGGCTGCAGCCACACGCGCCGCGCCGGGCCGTCCTCGCCGCGGCCGACGCGCAGCGTTTCCAGGTAGACGGTGTGCGCGGCGGGTGGCACGGCGGCGGCCACGCCGAGGGGCACCTGCCAGCAGGCCTCGTCGGCCGGGACCGCGGTGAGGGCGGCGCGGACCTGCTGGGTGCGGACGAGACCGGCGCGTTCGGCGGGCGGGGCGGGACGGAAGTCGAGGACGAGGTCGTGGTCACGGGCCTCGGCGTCCAGGTGCGCGAGGTCGCGGGCGGAGCACCAGTCCGGGACGGCGAGCCGCAACGGGCGGCGGCGTGCGCGGCGGGCGTCGTGTTCGAAGGCGTCGGCGAGGCGGACCAGCCGCGCGGCGGCGGGGAGCACGTCGCGGCCGAACGGGGTCAGCACGGCACGCCGGGTGGAGCGGTCGAAGAGGCGGTCGCCGAGGTGCTGTTCGAGCGCGGCGATGCGCCGGCTGGCGACCGGCTGGGGGATGCCGGCGGCGGCCGCGCCGAGGGTGAAGCTGCCCCGCTCGCTGACGCTGACGAACGCCCGGCAGGCACCGACGAGATCCACACCGGGCATCTTATGCCGGATCCGCATGGAAACCTTCGTTTTGGTCTTCGACGGTATCGAGTGGACGCGGAAGGCTGGGGCCATGGTTGTTCGAACTCTTCGTGCCGTGGTGGTTCTGCTCGTGTTCGGCCTGGTGGGTGCGTGTGCTGCCGCGCCACCGCCGCCACCCCCCGCTTCGCCCGCGGCGCAGGTGCCGCAGGTGTCCTTCGCCGATCTGGAGTCGCGGTTCGACTCGCGCCTCGGGGTGTACGCGATCGACACCGGGACCGGGCGGGAGATCGCGCACCGGGCCGACGAGCGGTTCAACTACGCGTCGGCGATCAAGTCGCTGCTGGCGGGCGCGGTGCTGCGGCGCAACGTCGATCTGGACAAGGTGGTGACCTACACCGATGCGGACATCCAGCCGAACTCGCCGATCACGAAGGACCGGCGGAGCGTGACGGTGTGCGAGGCCGCCGAGGCGGCGCTGCTGCAGAGCGACAACACGGCGGCGAACCTGCTGTTCGCCGAGGTCGGCGGCCCGGCGGGCCTGGCGGCGGTGCTGCGCGAGATCGGCGACACGACGACCCATCCGGACCGGCTCGAGGTCGAGCTGAACTCGGCCATCCCCGGCGACATCCGGGACACGAGCACCCCGCGCGCGATGGCCGGCAGCCTGCGGGCGTTCCTCCTGGGAGACGCGTTGCCCGCCGACAAGCGCGACCTGCTGGTGGGGATCATGCGCCGGAACCGGACCGGGGCGGAGCTGATCCGCGCCGGGGTGCCGTCGGAGTGGCCGGTGGCGGACAAGACGGGCACCGGTGACTACGGCACGCGCAACGACATCGGGGTGATCTGGCCGCCGACGGGCGCGCCGATCGTGCTGGCGCTGATGTCGAGCCGCGGCACCCCGGATGCCGAGCACGACAACAAGCTGCTCGCCGAGGCGGCTTCCCGGGTGGTGGACGCGCTGCGGTAGTCGCGTGTCAGCCGTTGCCCCAGGCGGTGACGGTGGCCAGCGCCCAGGCGCGGACGCGTTCCGGGAAGCCGGCGGCGGGGAACGTGCCGTCCTGGGCGACATCGGCGATGGTGACGCTGAACGACGTGGGCGCCGGTCCGGGCGGCGGAGGCGGCGCACCGGGAGCTGCGGCGCGCCGGTTCCGGTGCGAGTTGGCGCGGCGCGCCCGGGCGGTGAGCGTCGCGAGGCCGGTGGCGCCTTCGTCGAGGTAGGTGCGCAGGACCTGCCAGACGCGGGCCCGGTCCCGCTCCGGCAGCCGGCTGGGGTGCTGGAGCAGGAAGCAGGCGACGGTGACGCCGTGCAGCGGTCCCCACGGTGGGCGCCGGGAGTGGTCCAGTGCCAGCACGGTGTGGAACAGCTCCGCACACGGTTTCCCGGGTGCTCCGCACTCGGCGCAGGGCGTCATGACCGCCAACCTAAGGCCTCCAGCGACGGGAGGGTCCAGAATTCGCGCCCGTGGGGTGTCGAGTCCGGCCGCCGCCGTTCGTCCTCGGGGTATCGAGGAAAGGAGTCGGCGATGGAGCTGATGGAACGGTACCGGCGGGCGCAGGACGGGCTGGACGCGGTGCTGGCGGCGGTGCCGGACGAGCGGTGGGACGCGCCGTCGATGTGTGCGGAGTGGACGGTGCGGGACGTCGCCGGGCACGTGATCTGGGGTCAGCGGCAGATGCGGGCGTGGGCGACCGGCGAGCCGGACCCGGAGCGGACGGGCGCGCCGGGCGCGCCGGCGCCGGGCACGCTGGCCGGCGACGACCCGGTGGCGAGGTGGCGCGAGGCGCGGGCGGCGTCGGTGCCCGCGCTGACCGGGGAGGCGCTGGCGCGGACCACGCGGATCACCGGGATCGGCGAGGTGCCGCTGGCCGCGGTGGTGCCGTTGATGATCACCGACACGGTGGTGCACACGTGGGACATCGGGCACGCGCTGAAGCTGGACGTCCGGCTCGACGCGGACCTGGTGGCGCTGGCGGCGGACTGGGCGCGGCAGCACGTGGTGCGGCGGCCGGGGTTCTTCGGCCCGGAGGTGACGGCACCGCCGGACGCGGACGAGCAGACGCGGATGCTGGCGTTCCTGGGCCGCCGCGCCTGAGGGGAGTCCGGCAGGGCTGCTGGCGGCGAGTGTCCCGGCGGCGGGTGGCTGGCCGGGTATGAGCGAGAAGCCACCACCGCCCAGCCAAGCGGCCCGGCACCACCGTCGGGCGGCGCAGCACCGCCGCGGGAGAGCACGGCCGCGCCACGAAGCGGCCCGGGACCGCCGCGGACGGCACGGCCACGCCACGAAACCGCCCTGCGCCGTCGTGAAGCGGCGACGCAGGGCGGCGGGGCCGGGCAGAGCTGAGCGGAGGTGATCGGCCGTTGAAGCAGGTGCGATCGAGACGCCGCTGCCGGTTTCGGCGGCAGGCTTCTCAGCCCGCCCGGCCACGGCCGGGCGGGCTCATCCGCGCGGACGGCCCAGCCCCAGCGTCCAGCCCAGCCGCCCGGCCGCGGCGCGAACAGCCCAGCGGCCACCGCCGCGCACGCAGACCACCCCCAGCCACGGCTCCAGTGCCCAGCCGGGCAGCGCAGCCGTGGCCGGGTCGGTCACAGCCGTCCCAGCTGCTCGAGCCAATGGCGTCAGGCACGGAGGTGCGTCTGGATGCGTTGCTGATACGCCCCGGTCGAGGTGACCTCGATGCTCCTCCGTGCCCGGAAAACCCGGGGATCAGGCCGTGACGTCCGGCCGTTCCCCCGCCAGCGCGAGCACAGTGCGGGCCTGTTCCAGCATCGCGACGTCCAGGAACGTGCCGTCGGTCAGGGCGATCGCTCCCACGCCGGCCGCGGTGGCGTCGTCCAAACGGGACAGCACCTCGCGGGCCCGGGAGACTTCCTGGGCGCTGGGCAGGAACGCGGCCCGGATCGTGTCCAGCTGGGCCGGGTGGATGGCCGTCCGGCCGCGGAATCCCAGCGCCCGCCCGGCCCGGCAGGACGCCGCCAGCCCGTCGAGGTCGCGCACGTTGGTGTACGCCGACATGACCGGTGGGACCAGGCGCGCCGCCCGTGCGGCGACCACGACCCGGCTGCGCGCCCAGGCCAGCCCCGCCTCGTCGGTCACGCCCAGGTCGGACCGCAGATCAGCCTCGCCGAGGCCGATCGAGGCGACCTGCGGCGACGCCGTCGCGATCTCCAGCGCCCGCTCGACGCCGAGCGCGGATTCGATGAGCGGGTGCAGCTCGCGACCGGGCAACGCGCCGGCCAGCGCGCGGATCTCCTCCGGTGACTCGACCTTCGGGATCCGCGCGCCCACCTCGGCCGGCAGGCCCGCCAGTGCCGCCAGGTCCGCCGCGTGCCAGGGGGTGCTCGCGTGGTTGATCCGCACCTGCACCCGCCGCCCGAGCGGCTCCGACAGCAACCGCACGGCGTGGGCCCGCGCCTCGTCCTTGCGCGACGGCGCGACGGCGTCCTCCAGGTCGACGAGCACGACGTCCGCGGCCGAATCCAGCGCCTTCGCCACCCGGTCCGGCCGGTCGGCGGGCACGTACAGCAGGGTCAACGCCGGCGCGCTCATACCGCCCCCTCCGCACGCATCCGCGCCACCTCGTCCGCCGGGAAACCCAGCTCCCCCAGCACCTCGTCGGTGTCGGCGCCGTGCGCCCGCCCGGTGTGCGCGACGACCCCGTCGTGGCCGGACAGCCGGAAGATCGGCCCCTGCATCAGCGTCGGCCCCAGCTCCGGATCCTCGATCTCGTGGATGGTGCCCAGCGCGCGGAACTGCGGGTCCTCGACGATGTCCGCGGCGTCGTAGATCGGCGCCACCGCGGCCTGCGCCGCCTCGAACTCGGCGATCACCTCGTCGCGCGTGTGCCGCCCGATCCACGCGCCCACCGCCTCGTCCAGCTCGTCGGCGTGCTTCGCGCGCTCGGCGCCGCTGGCGAACCACGGCTCGTCGATCAGGTCCGGCCGTCCCACCAGCCGCATCACGCGCTCGGCGATCGACTGCGCCGACGTGGACACCGCGACCCACTGCCCGTCGCCGGTGCGGTAGGTGTTGCGCGGCGCGTTGTTCACCGACCGGTTGCCGGTGCGCGGCTGCACCGAACGCAGCTGGTCCCACCGCGTGATCTGCGGCCCGAGCATCGCCAGGATCGGCTCGACGATCGCGGTGTCGACCACCTGCCCGCGCCCGGTCCGTTCCCGCGCCGAGAGCGCCACCATGATCGCGTAGGCGGTGGCGAGCGAGGCGATGCCGTCGGCGAGCCCGAACGGCGGCAGCGTCGGCGGCCCGTCCGGTTCCCCGGTGGCGGCCGCGAACCCGCTCATCGCCTCGGCGAGCGTGCCGAACCCGGGCCGCCGCCGGTACGGCCCGATCTGCCCGAACCCGGTGACGCGGGCGAGCACCAGCCGCGGGTTGCGCGCCGACAGCTCGTCGTAGCCCAGGTCCCAGCGCTCCAGCGTGCCGGGCCGGAAGTTCTCGATGATCACGTCCGACCGCTCGGCCAGCTTCAGGAACACCTCGCGGCCGCCGGGTTTGCCGAGGTCGGCGGTGATCGTGCGCTTGTTGCGGCCGAGCGTCTTCCACCACAGGTTGACGCCGTCCTTGGCGACGCCGTGGTTGCGTGCCGGATCCGGTCGCCCCGGGTGCTCGACCTTGATCACCTCGGCGCCCATGTCGCCCAGGTGCATGGCGGCCATCGGCCCGGCGAAGAGGGTGGCGGCGTCGACGACGCGCAACCCAGCGAGTGCCCCGGCGGCGGGGTCGCGGGAGACGGTCACGCGGTCACCTCCGGCAGGTCCCACGCGCACCGGAACCCGACCGACGCGCTGCGCGCCAGGCCGAGCCCGGGCAGGAGCAGCTTCACGCTGTAGTCCGGGTCGCGGCGGCCGCCTTCGACGTACCAGTCGGAGCCTTCCGCGTGGTAGTCGCAGCCGCCCTTGAGCATCACGAACCGGGTGCGGCCGTCGGAGTGCTCGCTCTCGGTCCAGTTCCACACGGCCGGTTCGCCGCGGCGCAGCCGGCCGGTCTCGCCCGCGAGCTGCCATTCGTCCTCGGTGGGCAGCCGCCCGCCGCGCCACGCGCAGTACGCGCGGGCGTCGTCGAGATCCACATGGGTCACCGGCGCGTCCGGGTCGGTGTTCCAGGCCAGGAACCGGTGCGGCTGCGCGGGCCGGTAGCCGGTCCGCTCCAGGAACTCGGTGAACTCGGCGTTGGTCACCTCGGTCGCGGCGACGGCCACCGGGTTGGCGAGCACGCCGTCCCGTTGCAGGGTCCGCGCGTCGTGCAGCCGGGGCGGCAGCGGCTTCCACTCGCCGACGTACGGCGCGCCCTGATACATCCCGGTTTCGCGAGCGCGGTAGCGGACGGTCAGCACGTACGGCCCGGCCGGCACGACCACCGCGTCCGGGGCGGGCGTGCCGCTGCTGCGAGCCGGCTGTTTGCGCACGGCGAGGCGGTGCGGGAACCGGGCGTCGGGGTCGTGCGGCACGTCCGGCAGGTCCTTCACCCACGCCGGTTCCGTCCCCGAACGCAGGAACGCCGCGATCCCCCGCGCCGGCACACCCGGACCCAGCAACGGAATTCCGGGAGCGACCGGTCCGGTGTAGTCCTGGTCGCTCCGGTTGACGACCGTCCACAGTGTCTGGTCACCGAGGTCCCAGCGGGAGCCGTACACCCCGGCTTCCTCGGCGCCGGGCGCCAGTTCCGCCAGCGGCGTCCACTCCCCGTGCAGCAGCAGCTCCTCGGCCGCGCGCTGGACGGTGACCATGCGCCGCACGGTCGCCGCGTCCCGGCGCGACCAGCCGACCCACACGCCGAAGACGACCTCCCACACCATCACGCCGACGCCGTTGAGCCACGCCGACTGCAGCTCCTCGGTGTGGTCGCGGTGCCAGCGGCGGACGTGGTGCTGCATGTGCCGCCGCTCGTACCAGTGCGCGCGCAGCACACCGGGCACCGGCGAGTCGGCGAAGAACTGCGCCCACGACGACGCGTGGTCCTCGATGCGCTCGACCGGCAGCTTCGACTCGCCCTCCAGCACGATCCCCGGCCTGGCCCGCTCCAGGGCCTCGACGAACTCCGGTTCGGCCTTCTTCAGGGTGTCCAGGAAGACACCGTCCGCGCCGAGGTCGGCGACCAGAGAGGCCAGCTCGGTGAGGTCGTCGCCGCCGCGGCGGGTGCCGACGTCCCACGGGTTGTAGTCGACGAACACGTGCAGGCCGGCGTCGTGGAACTGCCGCACGAGATCGGTCAGCCCGGGCACGTCGCGGTAGAAGTCCCACTGGTTGCGGTCGTCCAGGCCGATCACCGGGTAGGCGTGCCACAGCACGACCGCGTCCAGCCCGGCGAACCGCTCCCGCGCGTCGGCGAGGAACCGCTCGGGCGTGAACCGGCCCTGCTCGAAGTCGTACAGCAGCTCGTCCCACAGCCACACCTGCGCGACGGTGCGGCACCGCGCCGCCCACGCCGCGCCCGGCCGCTCGTAGGCGGCGCCGGTGTAGCCGTGTCGGCGGCGGGCGTCCTCGCGCCACTCGCGCAGCCGTTCCCGCCACGCTGGGCGGTCGGCCGGGTCCGGCGGGCCGGCGAAGATCTTCGCCTCGTCCAGCGCGATCAGCTGCTCCTCGGTGAGCGGGCCGAGCGGGACGTCGGTGGGCCGGTCGATCGGGCGCGGCACGAGCGGGTCGAAGGTGTAGGTCATCGCGAGCTCTCCTCGACCTCCGCGGCGGTGGGGACGGCGTCCTGCGCGCCGGGCCGGGTGACCGCGAGCGCGGCCGCGACACCGGCGAGCCGGGCCGCCTCGGGCAGGGCCAGGCCGCGGGCCAGCCCGGCGGCGAGCACACCGCAGAAGGTGTCCCCGGCGCCGGTCGTGTCGACGGCCTCCACGCGAATCCCCGGCACCCGCACGGTGGGCCGGTCGCGTTCGGCGACCAGGGAACCGTCGGCGCCGAGGGTGATGACGACGGCGAGCACGCGCTCCAGGAGCACCTTGGCGAGGTCCTCCGGGGTGCCGTCGGTGTGCGCGAGGTCGGCGGCCTCGTGCTCGTTGACGACGAGCAGGTCCAGCGCGTCCCAGAGGTCCGCGGGCAGGTCCCGGGACGGCGCGGCGTTGAGGGCCATCACGGCGCCGGGGCGTCGCGCGGCGGCGGCCGCGCGGACGGTGCCGAGCGGGATCTCCAGCTGGGCCAGCACGACGTCGGCGTGCGCGATCCGCTCGACCTGGGCGGCGGTCAGCTCCAGGCGCGCGTTGGCACCCGGCGCGACGACGATCGCGTTCTCGCCATCAGGCGAAACGGTGATCAGCGCGGTGCCGGTGGGAGCGTCCACACGCGACACCAGATCGGTCCGGACCCCGGCCCGCTCCAACGAGGTCAGCAGCAGCTCCGCGGACTCGTCGGTGCCCAGCGCGCCGGCGAACGTGGTCTCCGCTCCCCCGGCGCGCGCGGCGGCGACGGCCTGGTTGGCGCCCTTGCCGCCGGGAGTGCGGCGCAGGTCGCCGCCGAGGATGGTCTCCCCGCCGCCGGGATGGCGTGGCACGTCGACGACGAGGTCGACGTTGGCCGAGCCGACGACCACGACCTGCCCGGTCATGCGGCACCTCGTTCCACGGTCAGGGCGGCCGTGCGGGCCGCCAGGTCGGTGATGCGCCGCTCCCCGCCGGGCAGGGACGTCGCGATGCGGTTGTCCAGCGGTTTCGCCCACTGCTCGGGCACGCCGTGCAGGGCGCCGACGACCCCGCCGACGGTGGCGGCCGCGGAGTCGGTGTCCCAGCCCGCGGTGACGGCGGTGGACACGCTCGGCCCGAACTCGCCGCCACCCCCGGCGAGGGCGAAGGCGATCACGGCGGCGTTGTTGAGGACGTGGACCCAGTGCAGGTGACCGTATTCGGCGTGCAGGCGGTCCAGTCCCGCGCTGGTGCCCAGACCGGCCAGCGACCGTCCGAACCGGACGGCCCGCGCCAGCCGGCTGTCCGGCGGAACCACGGTTTCCGCGGCGTCGAGGACCTCGTCGACGGTGTCGCACACCATCGACGCCGACGCGAGCGCGGCGGCCCACATCGCGCCGTAGACGCCGTTGCGGGTGTGGCTCAGGCGCGCGTCGGTCCAGGCCAGCCGGGCCGCGGCCCGCACGTCGCCGGGCGAGACCCAGCCGAACACGTCGGTCCGGATGAGCGCGCCGATCCACTCGCGGAACGGGTTGTGGTGCGTGGCGATCTCGGGCACCGGGCGGGCGTCGAGGATGTTGCGGTAGGCGGCCCGCTCGGCCGTGAACACCCGCCCGGCGGGCAGGTTGTCCAGCCACAGCTGGGCGACGTCGTCGGTGGTGAACCCGCGGCCGCGCTGCTCCAGGAGCGTGAGCGCGAGCATCGGGTAGTTGAGGTCGTCGTCCTCCGGCATCCCGTCGATGTTCTCCTCCAGCGAGGTCGGGGCGGAGCGGCGGTTCCACGGCCACCGCCGCGCGACCTCGTCCGGCAGGCCCACCGCGGTGAACCACCGGTCGAGCGGCCAGCGGCCGGTGGCGCGCAGGATCTCCTCGATGCCCTCGCGGGGGATCTTCTCGACCGGCTTGCCGAGCAGGCAGCCAGCGGCGCGGCCGGTCCACGCGTCCAGCACGCGCCCGCTGCCGCCGGGCAGCTCCGGCGCGGGCGGCAGCACCGCGACGATCGCGTCCCAGTCGTCCGGTTCGTGCGGCGCCGGTGGCGTGGGCAGCGCGGCCAGCTCGTCGAGCAGGTTCCGCGCCAGGGCCCGCAGTTCCGGCGGCGCCGGGTTCGGCCCCGCTCCGCTGGCGGCGGGCACCGGGTCGCCACCGGCCGCGACCCAGCGGTCGCGGATCGCGGTGACGTCACGTCCCTCCACAGCGGACTGCACCAGCTCGTGCGCGAGCAGGTCCTCGGGCTGGGCCCAGGTCAGCCTCACGACCCGGCTCCCGCCTGGTCGAGCTCGTCCAGGGCCCACAGCCGGGCCAGGGCGCGTTCCCGGTCGGCCTTCAGGATGTCCGCCGCGGCCGAGGCCATCAGCCGGCCGGTCTCCCGCAGGTCCATGCGGCTCGCCTCGCCGATCGCGTCGATCCACTCCGCCGGCACCGCCGCGGTGCCGCCGAGACCGGCGCACACCGCGCCGGCCATCACGGCGATCGAGTCGGCGTCCCGGCCGTAGTTCACCGCGCCCAGCACCGCGCCGCGGTAGTCGCCGCGGTGGCCGAGCACGAACCCGAGCGCGGCCGGCAGCTCTTCGATCGACTTGGTGCGCGACGGGCGCCGCGCGTCCATCGACATCTGCCGGTACTCCGGCCCCACCGAGTCGTACGGCGCGACCGTGTCCCGGATCAGCCGGGCCAGCTCCCGCTCCTCCTCGTCGTCCGACGGCGCGGAAGTCCAGCCGTCGAAGGCGTCCACCACCGCCCGCAGCGCGGCGGCGGTGCCGTCGTGCGCCACGTCGAGCGCGGCCGCGACGACGTCGTCCAGCGTGGCGCCGGGGGCGACCGACGCCGCGACCATCGCCGCGAACACGCCCGCCGCCTCCCGGCCGTAGCTGGACTGGTGGGCGCCGGTCAGGTCGATCGCCTCCGCGTAGGCACCGCGCGGGTCCCCGGCGTTGGCGAGCCCGACCGGCGCCACGTACATCGCCGCGCCGCAGTTGACCACGTTGCCGACCCCGGCCTCCCGCGGGTCGACGTGCCCGTAGTGGAGCCGGGCGACGATCCACTTCTCCGCCAGGAACACCCGCTGCAGCAGCAGCGCGGTGGACTCCAGCTCGGGAACCCACCGCGGCTCGCCGATCATCAGCGGCACCAGGTCCTCGGCCATCGCGTACGCGTCGAGGTGCGCGCGGCGCTTCGCGTACACCTCGACGAGCGCGCGGGTCATCAGGGTGTCGTCGGTGACGTGCCCGTCCCCCTTGTGGTACGGCGCGATCGGGCGCGCGTCCCGCCAGTTCGGGAACCACGGACCGACGATGCCGGTCACCCGGCCGCCGTGGCGTTCCTCGATCTGTTCCGGGGTCCACCCCTCGGTGGCGCCACCCAGCGCGTCCCCCACGGCCGCGCCGGTGAGCACCGCCACCGCTCGGTCTTCCAGCCAGGTCACCGGCTTCACGTTTCCCTTCTCGATGGTCGAGGACCGGTCGGTCACCGGTTGATGCTGTTCCAGCCGTCGGTGAGTTCCTTCGACAGGCCGGCCGCGTCGATCTGCTTGGCCAGGAACTTCTGGTAGGCCGGGGTCGCGACGGTGTCCTTCCACTGCGCGTACTTGTCGACGAACAGGTACGGCGCGGAGGTGAGGTACTGGCCCGAGGACAGGATCTCCTTCCAGCCGTTCTGCGCGCCGAGCTTGGTGGTCAGCGCCTCGCGGGCCGAGGTGGTCGCCGGGATCAGCGCGTCGGCCTCGTTGAGCGCGGCCAGGTTCTCGGTGCTGGTGAAGAACTCGATGAACTCGGCGGCCTCCTTGACGTGCGCGGAGTCCTTGTTCACCGACAGCGTCTGCGGGTTGGCGGCCTGCGCGGGACCGGCGGGGCCGGCCAGCGGCGGCAGCACGATCCAGTCGAATCCGGCGGGCGCGTCCTTGGCGATGTTGGCGGCCTGGAACGAACCCTGGATCGTCATCGCGGTCTGCCCGGCGTAGAACGGCGCCAGCGCCTTGGAACCGGACTGGGTCAGCGTGACCGGCAGGATCGAGTTGTCCTGGTGGGCCATGGCGTCCACCAGCTGCGGCAGCGCCATCTCACCCTGGCCGACGCTGATCTTCGCGTCGGTGCCGGTGCCGTCGAAGTACTTGCCGCCGAACCCGGGCGCGAGCGCGACCATCGCGGCGGTCGGGCTGGACAGGCCCCAGCCGAGACCGAAGGCGCCGTCGCGGGTGGTCGCCCTGGCGATTTCGCGCAACTGGTCCCAGGTCATCGTGTCGCCGGTGGGGATGGTGACCCCGGCCTTCTGCAGCAGGGCGCGGTTGGCGAAGACCACGTAGGACTGCAGCTCGGTCGGGTAGGCGATCACCTGGTTGTCCACGGTCACCGAGTCCAGCACGCCCTTGGGGATGTCGGTCTTCTTCTGCTCCGACAGGTAGGGCGTGAGGTCGGCGAGGTAGCCGTCCCTGGCGAACGGGACGACCCCGGCCGCCTCGTAGTGGATGACGTCCGGCGCGCTGCCCGCGTTGAACTGGGTGATCAGCTTGTCGTAGACCCCGTCCCAGCCGGCCTGCACGACCTCGACCTTGACGTCGGGGTGCGCCTTGTTCCAGTCGTCGACGATCTTGTTCGTCGCCGCGATGGCCGCGGGCTGGTCGGACAGGGACTGGAACTTCAGCGTCACCGGGCCGCCGGCGCTGTCACCGCCACTGGAGCACGCGGTGAACAGCAGGCTCGCGGCTGCCGCGAGCGCGGCCACCACCACACGTCGAGACTTCATTGACCGACCTTTCGTTTTCTCAGGGTTCATCCCTTCACCGCCCCCGCCATCAGCCCGCTGGTGAGCCTCCGGCGCAGGATGGTGAAGAAGACGATGCTGGGGATCGCGGCGAGCACGGCGCCCGCGGCGAGCGGTCCGAGGGACACCTTGCCCTCACCGCCGATGAACATGTTCAGCGTGATCGGCAGGGTGTAGTTCTCCGGCGACTGCAACAGCACCAGCGCGAAGAAGAACTCGTTCCAGGAGGAGACGAAGCTGAACATCGCCGTGGCGACGATGCCGGGCATCAGCAGCGGGAAGACGATCCGGCGCAGCACGGTCCACCGGCCGGCGCCGTCCATCGCGCCGGCCTCCTCCAGGTCGACCGGGATGGCGGCGACGTAGCCCTGCAGCATCCACAACGCGAACGGCAGCGTGTAGGTGGTGTGCACGAGCGTCAGCCCGGCCAGGCTGTCGGCCAGCCCGATGGTGCGCAGGATCAGGAACAGCGGCAGGATCACCAGCACCACCGGGAACACCTGGGACACCAGGATCCAGCCGACGCCGGCGGCGCGGATCTTGCCCTTGAGCCGGGCCAGCACGTAGGACGCCGGCAGCGCGATGAGGATCACCAGCGCGGTGGACACCAGCGCCACGACCAGGCTGTTGCCCGCCGAGTGCACCAGGCCCTGGCGGTCCAGGGCGTCGGAGTAGTTGTCCCAGTGCCACTGCTGCGGCAGCAGGCTCACGGAGAGCGAGTTGAGCTCGCCGGAGGACTTCACCGACGCCGAGATCAGCCACAGCAGCGGGAAGCCGAGGAACAGGATGTAGGCCGCCAGCGCCAGGTACTGGGCGGGACGGAGCAGGACGCGCATCTCGTCACCGCCCCCGCTCGGCGCGGTCGTCGCGGAACTGCGACCGCAGGTAGATCGCCAGCAGCAGCACGACGATGATCACGAGCACCAGGCCCATCGCCGCCGCGTAGCCGATGTTGCGGTTCTTGAACGCCTCGAGGTAGATGAAGAGCACCGGCACCATCGTCTTTCCGCCCGGCCCGCCCTCGGTGAGGACGTAGACCAGCGAGAACGAGTTGAAGTTCCAGATGAAGTTCAGCGACGTGATCGAGGTGACGATCGGCCGCAGGCTGGGCCAGGTGACCGCGGTGAACCGCCGCCACGCGCCCGCGCCGTCCACCGCCGCGGCCTCGTGCAGGTCCTGGGGGATCTGCTGCAGGCCGGCCAGCAGCGTGACGGTGGTCTGCGGCATGCCGACCCACACGCCGACGACGATCACCGCGGGCAGGGCGGTGGAGAAGTCGCCGAGCCAGTTGGTGTCGGCGGGCAGGCCGACGCTGCCGAGGAAGGCGTTGAGCGGGCCGCCGTTGGCCGAGTAGATCATCTGCCACATGATCGCGACGACGACCGGCGGCATGGCCCACGGGATGAGCGCGAGGACGCGGGTCAGGCCCTGCAGTTTCAGTCCGGAGTTGAGCAGCAGCGCCAGGCCCATCGACGCGGCCAGCTGCAGCAGGGTGACGCCGACGGTCCAAATGAGACCGATGCGCAGGCTGTCCCAGAAGAACGCGTTGCCGGCGAGCTTGGTGAAGTTGTCGATGCCGGTGAAGTCGTAGTCCGGGTCGCGCACCAGGCGGGCGTCGGTGAACGCCAGGGCCAGGCCCATCACCAGGGGCGCGACGCTGAGCACGAGGATCGGGATCAGCGACGGCATCACCAGCGCGATCGCCTCGCGGCGGCGGGAGCGGGCCATCGTGCCCTTGCCGCGCTTGCGGGGCGCCGGGGCTGGTGCGGGGGCGCGGGTGTCCGCGGCCAGGGTCATCGCCGGCCTCCCTCGGTGAGCCCGCCGGCGGCGGGAACGGTGGAACCACGCACGATCAGCTCCGGGCCGACCGTGACCTGCTGCGCGTCCTGGCCGTCGTCGTCGGCGAGGCGGAGCATGAGCTGCGCGGCGGCGCGGCCGCGCTCGGTGCTGCCGAGCGAGACGCTGGTCAGGGTCGGGTGGAAGACGCGGCCGATCTCGGTGTCGTCCATGCCGGTCACCGCGATGTCGCCGGGAACGGACAGCCCGAGTTCGCGGATGGCGTGGATGGCGCCGATGGCGAGCAGGTCGTTGGCCGCGACGATGGCGTCGAGGCGTTCCGGGGCGTTCGTGAGGAGGCGGCGCGCGGCGGTGAGGCCGGCGGCGACGGTGAAGTCCTCGGCGATCTCGGTGGGGCTGTCGGCCCGGATGGCTTCCTGGAAGCCGCGCTGGCGGGCTTGGCCGGGGGTGGTGTCGAGGGGGCCGTTGAGGAAGCCGATCCGGCGGCGGCCCAGGTCCTGCAGGTGGCGGACCGCCTGGCCGATGCCGCCCGCGGAGTCGGTGGAGACCGAGCTGATGCCGTGGGCGTCCAGGGCGCGGCCGATGACCACGACCGGGACGGCGGCCTGCTGGATCGCCTCGATCAGGCGGTCGTCGGTGCGCAGCGGGCTGATGACCATGCCGTCGACGAAGCCGCTGTTCAGGCTGCGGACCAGGTCGGTGGTCGAGGTGGAGGTGTCGCCGGTGGTCATGACCACGACGCGGTACCCGTGCGGGGCGAGGACCTCGTGGATGGCCCGCATCATCTCGACGTAGACCGGGTTGCCGATGTCGGCGACCGCGAAGGCGATCTGGAAGGTCTTCTTCATCCGCAGCGACCGGCCGATGGCGTCCGGGCTGTAGCCCAGCTCCTCCGCGGCGGCCCGGACGCGCTCGATCATGGCCGGGCTCGCGCCGGTGCCGTGCAGGGCACGGGAGGTCGAGGCCAGGGACACCCCGGCTCGTTCGGCCACCTGCAGCAGCGTGGCCCGTGTAGACGTCATTGTCGCTCCGTCGTCGTCCGTTGCCTTGGAAACGTTTCCAGTTCGTTACGCTCCGTGGTGGAAACGATTCCAAGGGGCTGCCGGGAATAGTGACACCCGCTTGGCGAGGTGTCAACACCGGGGTTTCGGAGGCTGCATCAGCCCTGGCCGGACCGGGCGGAGATGGGTGGGGACGCGAGTCCCACACTCGGCGCCGCGAGTCCCCCGCTCCGTGGCGCGAGTCCCCCGCTCGGTGGCGCGAGTCCCACGTTCGGCGCCGCGAGTCCCACGTTCGGCGCCGCGAGTCCCACGCTCTGCGCCGCGAGTCCCCCGCTCTGCGCCGCGAGTCCCCCGCTCGCGCGCGCGAGTTCCACGTTCACGCGCGCGAGTCGTACTCAGCCGCGGGAGTTCCGTGCCGCGGCAGGAACCTCCCGCGAACTGGCCGCCGGGCAGGGACTGAACCTGATGAGTTCGACGCTGCTCACCGAGGACACCGGGGTGCCGTTCGACGAGCTGCAGGCCGAGCAGACCGCGATCTTCCGCGCGGAGTGGGCGCGGCACGGCCACCTCCGCGAGCCGCGGGTTTCGGTGAGCCGCAGCGTCGTCCCGATCACCACCGACCCCGGCCGGGTCCACTTCGGACGGGAACGCGACAGCCAGGACCAGGTCGGCCGGCTGGACGGCGGGGTGGCTCGGTTCGGGAAGTCCTACGGCACCCGACGCCGGCCAGCGCTGAAACGTTCGCCGCTCGTTCACCGCGTCCTCATGTGCCCGGTCGAAGATCGCCGGGTGCGCAGAATCGTGACGATCGTGCTGATGCTGACGGCAGTCCTGGCGGCGGCGCTGCCCGCGAACGCGAGCGAGCCGCGGCAGCGGGTGCTGTCCGTGCTGAGTTTCAACATCCACCACGCGCAGGGCACCGACGACGTGCTCGACCTCGCGCGCGTGGCCGGGGTGATCCGGGACAGCGGCGCCGACGTGGTCGGGCTGCAGGAGGTGGACCGGCACTACTCGGCGCGCAGCGACTGGGCCGACCAGGCGAGCGAGCTGGCCCGGATGCTCGGCTACCACGTGGTCTTCGGCGCGAACATCGACCGCGATCCGCCGGCCGCGGGCAGCCCGCGGATCCAGTACGGCACCGCGATCCTGTCCCGCTACCCGATCACCGCGTGGGAGAACACGTACCTGTTCCGTTCGCCGGGCCAGGAGCAGCGCGGGCTGCTGCACGCGGTGGTGGACGTGCGCGGGGTGACGGTGCACGTGTACGACACGCACCTGGCGGCCAGCGCGCAGACCGACCGCCTGGAGCAGACGCGGCAGATCGCGGACCTGATCGGCGACACCGCCCCGGCGGTGCTCGTGGGTGATCTGAACGCGCTCCCGGAGGCCCCGGAGATCGCCACGCTGAACGCGGCTTTCACCGACGCCTGGCCGGTGTCCGGCAAGGGCGGCGGGGCGACCTACCCGGCGGAGGCGCCGGACCGGCGGATCGACTACGTCTACGCGTCGCGCTCGGTGTCGCCGCTGGTGACGCGGGTGCTCGACGGGAACCCGGCGGCGTCGGACCACCTGCCGCTGATGAGCCGGCTACTGGTGCGGCACTGATCACCAGCGCGCCTCGGTCGAAGGCAAGCTTGTCGTGGCGGGTGGCCAGGCCGCACCTCTCGGTATGCCGCAGCACGCGGCACGGGTGCCCGCCACAACGCTGCCGTATGCTCGCGTTCCGTGTCAGGTGAGCCCGCGTCCGCCGATCGGCCCGTGCGTGCGGGCATCCCGGAGCACGGCCGCGTCCCGCGGTACTACGCGCTCAAGGTCCGGCTGCTCGAGCTGATCGCCGAGCTGGGCGAAGGCGCCGCGCTCCCCACCGAGCGCGAACTGTCCGAACGGTACGACGTCTCGCGCGCCAGCGTGCGGCAGGCCGTCGCCGATCTGGTGCTGGACGGCAGGTTGCGCCGCCGCCAGGGCAGCGGCACCTTCGTCGCGGGCCCCAAGCTGGTGCAACGCCTCGCCCTGGTCAGCTACACCGAAGGCCTGCGACAGCAGGGCGTCGACCCCGGCCGCGCGCTGATCACGCTGGAACACCTGCCCGCGGACGAGAACCTGGCCCGCGAGCTGCACATCGAGCCGGGCGCGGAGGTCGTCCACCTGGAACGGGTGCTGCTCGCCGACGGGGAACGCGTCGGCCTGGAGTCCACGTTCCTGGTCTCGGCCCGCTTCCCGGACCTGCTGGACGTCTTCGAGCCGGCCGGCTCGCTGTACGCGTGCCTGCGGGACGAACTCGGCGTCGTCTTCGCCGGCGCGGAGGAACGCGTGGAGACCGTGCTCGCCACCCCGCGGGAGGCGCTGCTGGTCGGCACCCCGCCCGGCCTGCCGATGCTGTTGCTGCACCGCGTGTCCTGGGAACCGGACGGCACGCCGTTCGAGCGGGTGCGGTCGCTGTTCCGCGGTGACCGGCTCAGCTTCGTCACCCGCCTGGGCCCGGACAGCTAGATCACGAAACGATAACTCATCCAGTCCAATCTTCATCGCGCGTTGGCTCCGAAGCCACGGACCGTTCACGACCGGCGGCGAAGGTTGCGTCGTGCGAATTCTCATCGTGGGTGGCGGGGTGCTCGGCACCCTGCACGCCTGGCAGGCCGTCCGGCGCGGCCACGACGTGGTCCAGATCGAACGGGAACGCGAGGCGCGGGGCGCGTCCGTGCGCAACTTCGGGCTGGTGTGGGTCAGCGGCCGCGCCCCGGGGATGGAGCTGGAGACGGCGCTGCGGGCGCGCCGGCTGTGGGAGGAGGTCGGCGCGCGGACACCCGGGCTCGGGTTCCGTGCGAACGGCTCCCTCACCGTGCTGCGGACCGAGGCCGAGTACGCCGTCGCCGCCGCGGCGCCGGCCGACCGCGAGTTCAAACTGCTCGACGCGACGGAGACGCGAGCGCTGAACCCCGCGCTGCGCGGCGACTTCCTGGGCGCGTTGTGGTGCCCGCAGGACGCGGCGGTCGAACCGCGCACGGCACAGCCCGCGCTGCGCGCCGCGCTCGCGACCAGCGGCCGCTACACCTGGCTGCCCGGCCGCGAGGTCCGCGCGCTGACCCGGCTCGGCGTGCTCGACGACCACGGCGACCGGCACGAGGGCGACCTGGTCCTGCTGTGCACCGGCGCCCGGCTCGGTGGCCTGGTCCGCGAGCTGGCCGCGGATCTGCCCGTGCGCCGCGTGCGGTTGCAGATGGCGCAGACCGAACCGCTGGGTGAGCCGCTCACCACGTCGGTTGCCGACGGGGACAGCTTCCGCTACTACCCGGCCTACCGCGGCGACGCGCTCACCGCCCTCAACCGCGAGCAGCCGCAGAACGAGGTCGCCGCGGCGCACGCGATGCAGCTGCTCATGGTGCAGCGCCGCGACGGCGGGCTCACCATCGGCGACACGCACGGCTACGACGAGCCGTTCCCGTTCGACGTCGAGGAGGCGCCCTACGACCACCTGAGCGCGGTCGCCGGGGCGTTGCTGGGCAGGCCGCTCCCCCGGATCGTGCGCCGCTGGGCAGGTGTCTACGCGCAGTCCGCCGACCCGTCGGTGGTCGTCCACCGCGCCCGCGTCGCCGACAACGCCTGGCTGGTCACCGGGCCGGGCGGCCGCGGGATGACGTGCGCGCCCGCGATCGCCGAGGACACCGCGAAGGAGGCCGGGCTGTGACCCCCGAGCTGGTCGTGCTGGACATGGCCGGCACCACGGTCGCCGACGACGGGCTCGTCGAGCGGGCCTTCACCGCGGCGATCACCGCCGTCGGCGTGCCCGCGGACCGGCACCCGCCGATGCTGGACCACGTCCGGCGCACCATGGGCCAGTCGAAGATCACCGTGTTCCGCGCCCTGCTCGGGGAGGAAACCCTCGCCCAGCGGGCGAACGACGAGTTCCGCCGCGTCTACGAAGGACTCGTCCACACCGGACACTGCGTGCCGCTGCCCGGCGCGGCGGACACGATCCGCGTGCTGCGGGCGGCCGGGGTCAAGGTCGCGCTCACCACCGGGTTCGCCGCCGGCACCCAGCACGCGATCCTGGACGCGCTGGGCTGGCAGGACCTCGCCGACCTCGCGCTCGCCCCGGGCCCCGGCGTGCGTGGCCGCCCGTTCCCCGATCTCGTGCTGACCGCCGCACTGCGCCTGGAGGTCACCGACATGCGCGCGGTGGCCGTCGCGGGCGACACCCCGTCCGACATCCGCACCGCGCTGCGCTCCGGCGCGCCGGTGGCCGCCGGGGTGCTGACCGGTGCCGGGACCGCCGCCGACCTGCGCGCGGCCGGCGCCACCCACGTCCTGGACTCCGTCTCCGATCTCCCCACCGCGTTAGGAGTGCTCCCGTGCGAAGGAAACTGAGCGTCGCGCTCGCCGCCGTGCTGATGGCCGTGCTGTCCGCCTGTGGCGGCACGGCGGGCGGCAACGGCACCGACGTCGTCACCCTCTACACCGCCGACGGCCTGGAGGACTGGTACGCCCAGCGGTTCGGCGAGTTCACGGCCCGGACGGGCATCACCGTCCAGGTCGTCACCGCCGGCTCCGGCGAGGTCACCTCGCGCGTGGAGAAGGAGCGGGCCAACCCGCAGGCCGACGTCCTGGTGACGCTGCCGCCGTTCATCCAGCGGGCCGCGTCGCAGAACCTGCTGACCGGCTCCGGCTACGCGCCGATGATCAACAACTACCTGTGCTTCATCGCCACCACGGGGCAGCCGGCGCCGCGGACCTGGGACGACCTGCTCGACCCGAAGTACCGGGGCAAGCTGCAGTACTCCACCCCCGGCGAGGCGGGCGACGGCACCGCGGTGCTGCTCCAGCTGCAGCACGTCTTCGGCAAGCAGGGCGCGCTGGACTACCTGGCGAGGTTGCAGGCCAACAACGTCGGCCCGTCGTCGTCGACCGGGAAGCTGCAGCCCAAGGTCGCCAAGGGCGAGCTGCTGGTGGCCAACGGCGACGTGCAGATGAACCTCGCCGAGATCGAGGCGAGCGGCGGGTTCGAGGTGTTCTTCCCGGCCGACGCGACCGGCACCCGGTCCACGTTCGCGCTGCCCTACTACGCCGGCCAGGTCGCGGGCGGGCCGCACCCGGACAACGCGCGCAAGCTGGTGGACTTCCTGTTCTCGCCCCAGGTGCAGGCGACCGCCGTGGACGCCTACGGGCTGCCCGGCCGGGCGGACGTCGCGGTGAGCGGGCCCAAGGCCGACCGGATCAAGGCGGTGCTGCAGGGCGTGGAGATCTGGCAGCCGGACTGGAACGCGGTGCTGGCCGGCCTGGACGCCGACCTGGACGCCTACCGGAAGGCCGTCGGGCGGTGACACCGGCGATCGAGCTGCGCGGGGTGTCCGTCCACTACGGACGCACCTGCGCGCTGTCCGAAGTGGACCTGACGGTCGGGCGGGGCGAGACGCTGGCGTTGCTGGGCCCGTCCGGCTCGGGCAAGTCCACCGCGCTGAAGGCGATCGCCGGGTTCGTCCGGCCGAGCGCGGGCCGGGTGCTGCTCGACGGCGCGGACATCACCGATCTGCCCCCGTCGCGCCGCGGCCTCGGTGTCGTGGTGCAGAACTACGCCCTGTTCCCGCACCTGCGGGTGGCCGACAACGTCGCGTTCGGACTGCGGGCGCGGCGCCTGCCCCGCGCCGAGGTCCGCGAGCGGGTGCGGGAGACGCTGGAGCTGGTCGGCATGGCCGGTTACGCCCGGCGCTACCCGCGGGAGCTGTCCGGCGGCCAGCAGCAGCGGGTGGCGATCGCCCGCGCGCTCGCGATCCGGCCGCCGGTGCTGCTGCTGGACGAGCCGCTGTCCGCGCTCGACGCGGCGCTGCGCGAGGACATGGTCGCCGAGCTGCTGCGGCTGCGGGCGGAGCTGCCGGACACCACGCTGATCCACGTCACGCACGACCAGGGTGAGGCGCTCGCGCTGGCCGACCGGATCGCCGTGATGCGGGACGCGAAGCTGGTCGAGGCCGGGCCGTCGGGCCGGCTCTACCACCGGCCGTCGCGCGAGTTCACCGCGAGCTTCCTCGGCGCGGCCAACCTGATCCCGGTCGAACTCGTGCGCCACGACGGCGACGACCTGGTCACCGTGCGGCTCGGCGGGCGCGAGCTGCCCGCCGGACCGGTCACCGGTGTCCCCGGCGGTGCGGTCGCGCTCGGGGTGCGGCCGCACCGGCTCGGCGTGCACGCGCCGGGCCGCGAACTGTTCCCCGCGACCTTGAAGGGTGTGCAATGGCGTGGCAGTGGCTTCCGGCTCGATCTCGACCTGGAGCTGACGTCGGGGTCCTGTCCGGTCCGCGCGGAGGTCGCGACGGTGGACGGGCTGCCCGGCGTCGGGCAGCGGGTCGGGGTGTCCATTCCGGACGGTTGCCCGGTCGTCCCGCTCGGGTAGCGGCCTGGCTGGTGCCGCCGCTGCTCGTGGTGGTGGCGTTCTTCGGTTATCCGCTGGCCCTGGTGGTCCGCCAGTCGCTGACCGCCGAGGACGGCGGTGCCGGGTTCGCGGTGTGGCTGGAGGTGCTCGGGTCGGCCGAGTTCCTCCGCGCCGCGTGGCGGACGGTGGCGATCGCGCTGGGCACCACGGCCGGCTGCGTGCTGCTGGGCACGTTCCTGGCGCTGGTGATCGCGTTCGTGCCGTTCCCGGGCGCCCGGGCGCTGTCCCGGCTCGCCGACACCATGCTGGCGTTCCCGTCGTTCCTCATCGCGTTGTCGCTGACGTTCCTCTACGGCAGCGCGGGGATCTTCCCCGGCGCCGGGTTCCTGTACTCGCCGTGGGGCGTGCTGCTGGCCGAGATCACGTTCTACACGCCGTTCGTGCTGCGGCCGGCGCTCGCGGCGTTCGGGCAGATCCCGGCGGCGCAGCTGAACGTGGCGGCGAGCCTGGGCGCCGGCCCGTGGCGGGTGCTGCGGCAGGTCGTGCTGCCCGGGGCGCTGCCCGGGCTCGCGTCCGGCGCGTGCCTGACGATGCTGCTGGCGATGAACGAGTTCGGCATCGTGCTGTTCATCGGCGCCAAGGACGTGACCACGCTGCCCGTTCTCGTCTACACCAAGGGGATCGTGACGTTCGACTACCCGGCGGCGTGTGTCGTGGCGGTGGTGAACGTGGTGTTCTCGCTGCTGCTCTACCGCGCTCACCGGTGGGCGCTGTCGAAGGGAGACCGCCGTGCTGCTGTGGACGCGGGGTAGCCGGATCGCCGTGCGCGTGGTGTTCGCGGTGCTGTTCACCGTCGTGGTGGCGGCGCCGCTGGTGATGATCGTGCTCGCGGCGGTCGCGGGCTCGTGGACCGGGGTACTGCCGGGCGCGTTCACCGCGGCGCACCTCGGCGAGGCGCTGTCCGGGGAGAACCTGGCGAGCCTGTCGGTGAGCGTGCAGACCGGGCTGATCGCCTCCGCCGGGTCGGTGCTGCTGGGCACGTGGGCCGCGCTGGCCGCCGCGTCCGCGCCGCCCCGGCTGCGGCGGCTGGCCGACACGCTGTTCCACCTGCCGATCGCGGTGCCGTCGGTGGTGCTCGGGCTGGCGCTGCTGGTCGCGTTCAGCCGGCCGCCGGTGCTGCTCAACGGGACGCGGTGGATCGTGCTGCTCGGGCACCTGCTGATCGTGCTGCCGTTCACCTACAGCACGGTGTCGGCCGCGTGCCGCCGGGCGGATCCGCAGCTCGCGCTGGTGGCGGAGAGCCTCGGCGCCGGCCCGGTCCGGGTCCTGCTGCGGGTGCGCCTGCCGTTGCTGCTGCCGTCGATGGTGGCCTCGGCGAGCCTGGCGCTGGCGATGTCACTGGGCGAGCTGGGCGCGACGATGATGCTGTACCCACCGGACTGGCAGACGCTGCCGACGCGGATCTTCGCGCTCGCCGACCGCGGGCACGTGTTCCTGGCCGCGGCGGGCACGGTGGTCCTGCTGGGCACGACGCTGGCCGGGGCTCTGCTGACCGGCCTGGCCCGCGGGCGCGCCGCGGAGCGGTGATCCGCGGCGCCGGCTCCCGCAAGGTGTTGGGACGAGGAGGGAGGCCGGCGGGCCGTCAGCGCGCGTGCAGCACGTCGGCCAGCCGGCCGGCGTGGTGAGCCGCCACGAGGGCGGCCGCCACGTCGCGCAACTTCACGTTCCGCTGCTGCGACATCCGCTTCAACGCGGCCAGCGCCTCGTCCGCGGACTGGTCGTCGTGGCGCATCAGGAGGCCCTGGGCCTGCGCGATCACCGTCCGGGTGCGCAGGGCGGTCTGCACGTGCCCCAGCAGGCGGATGTTGTCGTGGTAGAGCGCGCTGTTGTCGAACGCCACCCCCGCGTGCAGGGTGAACAGCAGCGCGAGGTCGTGCGAGCCATCGCCGAAGCGGCCGGGCTCGGTGGACAGCACGCTGAACGCGGCCCCGGACTCCGTGCCGGGCAGCGGCAGCGTCAGCGCGCTGCCGAACCCGTGCCGCCGCAGGTGCGCGCCGTAGGCGGGCCAGCGCCGGTCGGTCGCCGTGTCGTCCAGGCGCCGGGGCTCGCGGTAGGTCAGCGCCTCGGTGACCGGGTCCGGCCCGGACCCGTCGGTCGGCGGCTCCGGCAACGGCTTCCCGGCGGCCGCCAGCACCTCGGCGGTGCCCACGTCGGTGCGCGCCGTGATGGTCGCGCGGTCACAGCCGGGCAGCAGCGCGACGGCCCGGGCGACGTAGCGGGACAGGGTCGCGCTCACGTCGTCGTCATCGACGAGCCTGCCGATCTCGGCCAGCTCCTGCGCGATCGAGAGCACCTCGGGCGCGGACAGGACCGTTTCGCTCATGACAACCTCGTCTCCTCCGCGCGGCCCACCGCCCGCGCCGGGCAAGCCTAGCCGGGCGATGGGGTAAGGTCGGCCAGGTCACGGTTATACAAGCAGCTGTGGCTCGCCATGTCCCGCCCGCGGTGCGCGTCGTCCGCGTCCCGCCCTGTTCTTCGCGAGCCGACGAGCTTGCCAGGAGGTCCCGTGACGAACCTGAAAGTGGAGTGGGCCTACCGCCCGGACGCCCTCGTCGTGACCGTGACGGGTGAAATCGACGCCGGCACCGTCATCCATCTGCGTGATGGTCTGGACGCGGCCCGGGCGGGCGCGCCGGTGCCCCCGCCGCGCGCCGTGGTGCTCGACCTCCAGCAGGTCGGCTTCCTCGACTCGGGCGGGCTCGCGCTGCTGGTCGAGGTGTCCCGCGAGTGCGCGGCCGCCGGGCAGGACCTGACCCTGGTCGCCACGAACCGCGGGGTGCTGCGGCCGCTGGAACTGACCGGCCTGGACCGGGTCTTCACCATCACCGGCGCGGTTCCCCCGACGGCCTGAGCGCTCAGTTCGGCAGGCTGTCGTCCGGGTCCACCTCGTGGCCGGAGTGCTCGGCGACGAACCGCGCCGAAATGGTGTGCAGCTTGACGTTCTCCCGCTGCGACTGACCCACCAGGAGCTGGAAGGCGTCGTCGGCGCTGATCCGCCTGGCCGCCATCAGGATGCCCTTGGCCTGCTCGATGACCCCGCGCGTGCGCATGGCCGTGCGCAGCTGCCGCACCTGCTCCTGGGTGCGCAGCGCGCGCCGGGACAGGCGCAGCACCGTGTCGACCACCGTCGCGTACAGCTCCAGGTACTTCTGGTCGACGTCGCGGAACCCGTGCTCGCCGAACCCGAACAGGTTGATCGCGCCCATCGCCTCGTCGCGCACCTGCAGCGGCGAAGCCAGGTAGCTCGCCACCCCGTCCCCGGCGGCGACCGCGGAGAAGCGCGGCCACAACTGCCGCGCCGTGCTCACCTCGACCCGGACCACCTGGCCGGTTCGCGCCGCGCGCAGGCACGGGCCGTCGTCCTCGGCGTACTGGGCCTCGTCGATCCGCGCGGCGCGGTCGTCGGTCGCGGCGACCGACCGCGCGCCGGACCCGTCGAGCACCGTGATCGAAGCCATGTCGGCCCCGGGCACCACACGGACGACCTGCTCGCAGACCACACGCAGCAGCGCGTCGAAGTCGTCCGTGTTCCCGACCGTGCCGGCCAGTTCCTCGAGAGCACGGGTCACCTCGTCGAGGTGCTCGAGCTGGCCTGCCGCACCGTCGCTCATCCTGGTCGCGTCCTTCCCTACCACCTGCGGATACGGGGCGAGCGACCAGTGATGACAGCACCGGGCCCGCACCCGGTCGCTGTCTGCTCAACAACCCGGCCGATATTACCCGGCGGCCGGAGGGGCGGGCCGCTAGGCGACCGCGGTCATGGCGTTCGCCGTCAGTTCGATCGAGCGGACCCGGTCCGCGACGTCGTGCGCGTGGTGCGCCAGGATCAGCTCGTCGGCCTGGGCGTCGGTTGCGAAGTCCGCCAGGTAGGCCCGCACCTCGGCCGGGGTGCCGACCGCGGTGTAGCGCGTCATCCCCGCCAGGCCGCGGCCGCGCGGCGAGGCCAGGAACGCGTCGATCTCGGCGTCGGTGAAGTTGGCGCCCGCGCGGCCCTGCGACAGCATCGCGCGGGTGCGCGCCCGGTAGGCCACCGTCCGCTGGGCCTCGGCCTCGTCGTGGTCCTCCGCCGCGAACACGTTCGCCCCGGCGATCACGTACGGCTCGGCCAGCTGCTCCGACGGCTGGAACCGCTCGCGGTACAGCGCGACGGCCTGGTGCAGCGAGTCCGGCGCGAAGTGCGACGCGAACGCGTACGGCAACCCGAGTTGTGCGGCCAGCTGCGCCCCGAACAGCGACGAGCCCAGGATGTAGAGCGGCACGACGCCCTCGGGCCGCGGCACCGACCGCACGCCCTGCACGGCCTTGCCGCTCAGGTAGGCCTGCAGCTCCAGCACGTCCTGCGGGAACGAATCGGCCGACATCGGATCGCGCCGCAGCGCCACCATCGTCTGCTGGTCGCTGCCCGGCGCGCGGCCGAGCCCGAGGTCGATGCGGTCGGGGAACAGCGTCCCCAGGGTGCCGAACTGCTCGGCGATCACCAGCGGCGAGTGGTTGGGCAGCATGATGCCGCCCGCGCCGAGGCGGATCGTCGAGGTGTGCTCGGCGACGTGCCCGATCAGCACGCTGGTCGCGCTGGAGGCGATGGACGCCATGTTGTGGTGCTCGGCGTACCAGACCCGCCGGTAGCCGCTGCGCTCGGCCGCCTGGGCCAGCGCCACGCTGGCCGCGAAGCTCTCGCGCGCGGTCTGGCCGGGCGCGATCGGCGCGAGGTCCAGGACGGACAGGACTGGGGACATGACGGGCTCACCTTTTCCGGGTCACAGGTCGCGGTGAAGGCGCGGATGCGGTCCTCGTCGCGCCGGTAGTACGTCCACTGGCCCTGCCGCGTGGCCAGCAGGAAACCGGCGCGCTGCAGGATGGCCAGGTGCACCGAGACGGTCGACGCCGAGGTCCCGGCCTTCTGCTGGATCAGCCCGACGCACACCCCCGGCCCGGCCGGTTCCCCGGCCGCCGGGAAGTGCGCCGCCGGGTCCTTGAGCCACTCCAGGATGCGCAGCCGCGTCTCGTTCGCCAGGGCCTTGCACTCAGGGAGCACCCGCACCGTCCTTCGACATTTCGCTAATTCCCGAAATTACTCTCGCCGGAGGAGGGCCCGCACCATGACGCCGCTCACGGACACGGGGCCCGCGGGCGACGGGGTGGCGGGCAACCAGCGGATGGCCCAGGCGGGCGTCCCGGGTGCGCGGCGCCGCTCACGAGCAGGCAGCCCGCGAGCGGCGGGTGCCTCCAGCCCAAGAGCACGCGGCCTCAGCGGCGAACCGCGGCAAGAACCGCCCCGGCAGGACCGGCCGGTCGCCCGAGTGCGGCGCCGCTCACGGACACGTAGCCCGTGAGCGGCGAACGCCTCAGCCCAGGGCGCGCAGCCGCGGCAGCACGTCCTCCGCGAACTGGCTCAGGAACCGCTCCTGGTCGTGGCCCGGGCCGTGGAACACGAGGTGGTTCAGGCCCGCGTCCAGGTACGGCTTGATCTGCGCGACCGCCTCGTCCGGGTCCGACGCCACGATCCACCGCTTGGCGACCTGCTCGATCGGCAGCTCGTCGGCCAGCCGCTCCATCTCCTCCGCCGAGGACACCGAGTGCTTCTGCTCCGGGGTCAGCGACAGCGGCGCCCAGAACCGGGTGTTCTCCAGCGCCTTCTCCGGATCCCGGTCGTAGGACATCTTGATCTCGATCATCTTGTCGATGCCCGCGACGTCCCGCTCCGCCGCCGCGGCGCCCTCGGCCACCGCGGGCATCAGCTTGTCGGTGTAGAGCTCCATGCCCTTGCCCGACGTGCAGATGAACCCGTCCCCGGCGCGGCCCGCGTACTTCGCCACCACCGGGCCACCCGCGGCCACGTACACCGGCACCGGCTGCTCCGGCCGGTCGTAGATCTTGGCGTCGACCAGCGTGTAGTACTCGCCCTCGAACGCCACGTTGTCGCTCGTCCACAGCTCGCGCATCAGCTTGATCGCCTCACGCAGCCGCGCGAACCGCTCCTTGAACTCCGGCCACTCCCGGCCCGACACGGCGATCTCGTTCAGCGCCTCGCCCGTGCCCACGCCGAGGACGACCCGGCCGCCGGACAGCAACGACATCGTCGCGAACGCCTGCGCGATCACCGCCGGGTTGTACCGGAACGTCGGGGTCAGCACGCTCGTCCCGATCTGCACCCGGCTGGTCCGCTCCGCCACCGCCGACATCCACGACAACGCGAACGGCGCGTGCCCGCCCTCGTGCCGCCACGGCAGGAAGTGGTCGGACACCATCACCGAGTCCAGGCCCAGCTCCTCGGCCCGCACGGCGTACTCGACCAGATCCCGCGGACCGAACTGCTCCGCCGAGGCCTTGTAGCCGACTTTCAGACCCACGTTCGTCCTCCCTCACTGGTTGCTCACCTCCAACCTACTGCGCGAGGGAGGCGGGCCTCAGGCCCGCAGGTCCGGGAACTGGTCGTCGCGCCACTCGGCGGGGCTGCCGGTGCCCAGCTCGTCCTCCCGGGACCGCAGCTCGACGCGCCGGATCTTGCCCGAGATCGTCTTCGGCAGCTCGAAGAACTCGATCCGCCGCACCCGCTGCCAGGGCGCCAGGTTCTCCCGGGCGTGCCGCAGGATCGACAGCGCCGTCTCCTTCGTCGGCTCGTGGCCGGGCGCGAGCGCGATGTAGGCCTTCGGCACGGCCAGCCGCACCGGGTCCGGCGCGGGCACCACCGCGGCCTCGGCCACGGCCGGGTGCTCGATCAGGACCGACTCCAGCTCGAACGGGCTGATCTTGTAGTCGCTGGCCTTGAACACGTCGTCGGTGCGCCCGATGTAGGTGATGTAGCCCTCGTCGTCGATCGTGGCCACGTCACCGGTGTGGTAGAAGCCACCGGCCATGGCCTCGGCGTTGCGCTCGGGGTCGCCCCGGTAGCCGGTCATCAGGTTCACCGGCTCGCGTGACAGGTCCAGGCAGATCTCGCCCTCGCCGGGACCGTCCAGCGGCCGCCCGCTCGCCGGGTCGACCAGCACGACCGGCACGCCGGGCAGGGCGCGGCCCATCGACCCGGCCTTGACCGCCGACCCCGGCGTGTTGCCGACCTGCGCGGTGGTCTCGGTCTGCCCGAACCCGTCCCGGATCGTCAGGCCCCAGGCGCGCTGGACCTGCCCGATCACCTCCGGGTTGAGCGGTTCACCCGCCCCGATGACCTCGCGCAGCGCGGCCGGTCGCTCGCCGAGGTCGGCGTTGATCAGCATCCGCCACACCGTCGGCGGCGCGCAGAACGAGCTGACCCGCCGCGTCCGCAGCTGCTCCAGCAACGCGACCGCGTCGAAGCGGCGGTAGTTGTAGACGAAGATCGTCGCCTCGGCGATCCACGGCGCGAAGAAGCACGACCAGGCGTGCTTGGCCCAGCCGGGCGAGGAGATGTTGAGGTGCACGTCGCCCGGCCGCAGCCCGAGGAAGTACATCGTGGACAGATGACCGACCGGGTAGGACACCTGGGTGTGCTCCACCAGCTTCGGCCGGGACGTGGTGCCCGAGGTGAAGTACAGCAGCAGCGGGTCGGTCGGCGCGGTCCCGGGGTGCCCGGCCGGGGTGTGCGGCAGGTCCGCGGCGGCGCGCAGATCGGCCCAGCCGTCCGCCTCGCCCACGCTGATCCGGGTGTAGTCGCCGGGCACGTCGGCGAACTTGCCGGTGTCGGCGGCGTTGGCGATGACGAACTTCGCGCCGCTGCGGGCGATCCGGTCGGTCAGGTCGGCGGGGCCGACGGCGCTGGTGGTCGGCAGGATCACCGCGCCCAGCTTCATGATCGCCAGCATCGACTCCCACAGCTCGACCTGGTTGCCGAGCATCAGCAGCACCGGATCGCCGCGGCGCACGCCCCGCTCCCGCAGCCAGGCGGCCAGCCGGTCGGAGGCCCGCGACATCTCCGCGAAGGACCGTTCCGTGGTGGACCCGTCCTCCTCGGCGATCACCAGCGCGGGGCGGTCGTTGTCCCGGGCGATCGCGTCGAACCAGTCCACCGCCCAGTTGAACCGCTCCCCCAGCTCGGGCCAGCGGAACTCGGCCACGGCGCGGGCGTGGTCGGTACGCAGCGCCACCAACTGGTCCCTGCTCGCACGGTAGGCATCGGTCGCGTTCACCGCTTGGTGTCCTTTCGCTCGGGCTGCCCGACATCATGCCGCCGGCCCCCGCCGGGGCGATACCCACGGATGGGGGTAGCGCCCGGTTTGTCCATACCGGACCATTCCTGCCCATCAGACCTCAACGACGAGGAGAACCCGTGTCGAGCCAGACCCCGGCGGTCCCGATGCGCAAGGTGGCCGTGGCCAGTTGCGTCGGGACGACCATCGAGTACTACGACTTCTTCATCTACGGCACCGCCGCCGCGCTGGTGTTCCCGAAGGTGTTCTTCCCCGCGCTGGGCGCCACGGCCGGGACCGTGGCCTCGTTCGCCACGTTCGCCGTCGCGTTCATCGCCCGGCCGGTCGGCGCGATCCTCTTCGGACACTACGGCGACCGGATCGGCCGCAAGCGCACGCTGATCTCCACGCTGCTGCTGATGGGCATCGCCACGGTCCTCATCGGACTGCTGCCCGGCGCGGCGACGATCGGGGTGGCCGCGCCGATCATCCTGGTCGTGCTGCGGTTCGCGCAGGGGCTCGCGGTCGGCGGCGAATGGGCCGGGGCGACCCTGCTGACGGCGGAGTACGCGCCGCCGGCCAAACGGGGCCTGTACGCGGTGTTCCCGCAGCTCGGCCCGGCGATCGCGTTCGCGCTGTCCAGCGGCACGTTCCTGGTGACCAACCTGGTGATGGGCGACGCGGACGCCGCGTTCCTGGACTACGGGTGGCGGGTGCCGTTCCTGGTCAGCATCCTGCTGGTGGCCGTCGGTTTCTACGTGCGGATGAGCATCGCCGAGACGCCGGCCTTCGTCGCCGCCGGTGGCACCGCCGACCTGGACCGGCCGAAGCGGCTGCCGTTCCTGGAGGCGATCCGCAAGCAGCCGCGGGAGATCCTGCTGTCCGCCGGTTCGCTGACGATGCTGTTCGCGTTCTTCTACATGGGCACGACGTACCTGACCAGTTACGGCACGAAGACCGGGCTGACCCGTCCGGTGGTGCTGGGCATCGGCATCGCGGCGGCGGTCGTGTTCGGGATCGTCATCGTGGTGGCCGGGGTGCTGTCGGACCGGCTCGGCAGGCGGCGGGTCATCGTGTACTCCTCGGCGCTGGGCGTGGCGTGGTCGCTGGTGCTGTTCCCGTTGCTGGACACCGGCAGCCCGGTCGCGTTCGGCATCGGCGTGGTGGGCACGTTGATGATCTTCGCGGTGGCGTACGGGCCGGCCGGCTCGTTCCTGCCGGAGCTGTTCCAGACCCGCTTCCGCTACACCGGCGCGGGGCTGGGCTACAACCTGGCGGGTGTGCTGGGCGGCGCGATCCCGCCGCTGGTGGCGCCCAACCTGACCGCGAGCTTCGGCAGCATCGCCGTCGGCGTGATGCTCGCGGTGACCGGGCTGATCTCGCTGGTGTCCACGCTGGCGCTCAAGGAGACCCGCGGCACCGTGATGACCGCCGAGCAGGCCGGCGAACCGACCGCGGTCTAGGCCTGAGGAAGCCGGTGGCGCCGCGTGGCGCCACCGGCTCGCTCACGGCAGCAGCATCAGCCGGCGCGCCTTGACGACGGCCTCGTGCCGGGTGTGGGCGTCCAGCTTGCGCATGACCGAACCCAGGTAGGCCTTCACCGTCTCCCGCGACAGCGACAGCCGCTCGGCGACCTCGCCGTTGGTGAAGCCCAGGGCGACCTGGGCGAGCACGTCGGTCTCCCGGGTGGACAACCGCACCTTCGGTCCCGGGGCGGGCCTGCCCTCGCCGAGGTCGACGAGCCGTTGCGCGGCCGCGTAGATCCGGCGGCGTGCTTCCGGGTCGGGCAGGGCCCCGGCGATGGCCCGCAGCTCGGAGTGCACCGAGCGCAGCTCCTCGCGGGTGGCTCCCGGGGACAGCGAGTCCAGGCGGGCGGTCAGCTCGTCGCGTTCGCTCAGCTCGCGGGCCAGCCGCCTGCCGGACTCCATGAGGGCGTCCCGGACGCGGTCGCCGAACGTCACCGGCCGCCGCACCGCCCCGTACAGCACGCCGCGGCAGCGGCCACCGCTGCGCACGGGCACGGCGATGATCGACGCCAGCCCCTCGGCGAGCACCGGGCGGTCGTAGTCGTGGGTGATGGTGCGGGCGCTGCCGTAGTCGCTCACGGAGATCGGGTGGCCCTGCATCAGCACGCGGCCGCCCAGTCCGGCGCCCGGCAGGACGTCCAGGTTGTGCAGCGCGGTCGTGCGGGTCCCGACGAAGCCGGACAACCGCAGCCGCCCGTCGATCACCTCGCCGCCGAACACCACGGGCAACCCGGCCGCGCGGGCGGCTCCCGCCAACTCCTCATGCAGCACCGAGCGGGCGTCAGACATCGGCGTCCGTCCTCCTCGCACCACACCATCGTCGGTCGCCCCACGGTACCCGCGCGACCAGGGCAAGTCGACTCCCCGGCGTGGCCGCTACCCCCGTCCGGGGGTAGCGCACGGCGTTCAAGGGATGTCCCGGGCCGGCGGGGGCTGACGCCGCTGGCCGCACCCCGACCACCCCACCGCACCGGGGCGCAGACTCAGCCCAGCCCGGCCGGAGGGCCCGACCCGGAACCGGCCACGGTGGACACCCACACCCGACCGCCGCCCGAGCCCACCAGACGAGCCGACCCCACCCCGGAACCGACCCACCGGCCGCGCCCCGCTCACCCGACGCACCGGGGCGGACTCAGCCCAGCTCGGACAGCACCCGCTTCACCACGCGGTCCGTGGCCAGCCCGTACCGGTCGTGCAGCGTCGGTAGCGCGCCGGCGGCCAGGAACTCGTCCGGGAGCGCGACCGGCACGATCCGGCCGGCCACCCCGGCCCGCACCGCCGCCGAGGCGACCGTCTCGAACAGGCCGCCCACCACGGTGTGGTTCTCCAGCGTCACCACCAGCCGGTCCCCGGCGATCTCCCGCAGCACGGTCTCCGAGTCGAACGGCTTGATGGTCGGCGCGTGCACGACCGCCACGTCGACCCGGTGCGCGGCCAGCTTCTCCGCCGCCTGCAGGGCCCGCATCGTCATCAGTCCACTGGAGACGAACACGACGTCGTTCCCGCCGCGCAGCACGGCGGCCTTGCCGAGCTCGAACCGGTAGTCGTACTCGTCCAGCACCGTCGGCACCTTGCCGCGCAGCAGCCGCAGGTACGTCGGGCCTTCGCACGCGGCCAGCTGCGGCACGGCCTGCTCGATGTCGACCGAGTCGCACGGGTCCACGATCGTCAGGTTCGGCATGCCGCGGAAGATCGCGATGTCCTCGGTGGCCTGGTGGCTCGGCCCGTAGCCGGTGGTCAGGCCGGGCAATCCGCCGACGACGTTGACGTTGAGGTTCGGCTCGGCGATGTCCAGGCACAGGAAGTCGTAGGCCCGCCGCGCCGCGAACACCGAGTAGGTCGACGCGAACGGCACCAGCCCGACCTCGGCCATCCCGGCGGCGGCGCCGAGCAGCAGCTGCTCGGCCATGCCCACCTGGAAGAACCGGTCCGGGTGGGCCTGGGCGAAGACGTGCATGTCGGTGTACTTGCCGAGGTCGGCGGTCAGCCCGACGACCCGGCTGTCCCGCTCGGCGAGCGCGGCCAGTGCGTGCCCGAACGGCGCGCTGGTCGTCTTCTGGCCGGGGTCGGCGAACGAGGCGATCATCGCCGACGTGGTCAGCCGCTTGGTGGTGGTCACGCCCGCGCTCCTTCGTCCAGCTGCCCGCGGCAGATGTCCCACTCGTGCTCGTCGATGCGCATGAAGTGCGCCTTCTCCCGGGTCTCCAGCAGCGGCACGCCCCGGCCGATGCGGGTGTCGCACAGCAGCACCGACGGCTGCCCGTCCGGCCGCGCCCGCTCGGCGATCTCGTCGAAGGCGGCGAGCAGGGCGGGGATGTCGTTGCCGTCCACGCGGCGGACGAACCAGCCCGCGGCCGCCCACTTGTCCACGACCGGCTCGGTGCGCAGCACCCCGGCGGTCGGGCCGTCGGCCTGCAGCGCGTTGATGTCGACCATCGCGGTGAGCAGGCCGAGCCGGTGGTGCGCGGCGCCCATCGCGGCCTCCCACGTGGAGCCCTCGTCCAGCTCGCCGTCGGAGAGGAAGTTGAACACCCGCGCGGCGGACCCCTGCAACCGCAGGCCGAGCGCCATGCCGACGGCGACGGTGAGCCCGTGGCCGAGCGAGCCACCGGAGATCTCCATGCCCGGCGTGTAGGTCGCCATGCCGGACATGGGCAGGCGCGAGTCGTCCGAGCCGTAGGTCTCCAGCTCCTCGACCGGCACCACCCCGGCTTCGGCCAGCGCCGCGTACAGTCCGATCGCGTAGTGCCCGGTGGACAGCAGGAACCGGTCCCGCTCCGGCCACTCCGGATCCTCCGGCCGCAGCCGCAGCTGATCGGTGTAGACGGTGGCGAGCAGGTCGGCGGCGCCGAGCGCCTGCCCGACGTAGCCCTGCCCCTGGGCCTGGCCCATGTTCAGGATGTGGTGCCGCATGCGGTGGGCCGCCGCGGCGACGCGCTCGGCACGGGTGGCCGACGGCGCGATCGATGCAGTCATGAGTGATCGCTTCCGTGATGCGGGCGGGACGACCGCCCGGGAAGAGGAGTCAGTTCTCGCCGGTGATCTCGATGCGCGGGCGGGTGCGCACGGTGCCGAACAGCAGGGCCTGCGCGGTGGCGACCATGTGCTCGGAGATCACGCTCTGCGTCTTGACCGGGTCGCCGGACTCGATCGCCGTGACGATCTCCAGGTGACGGCCCGGGCTCATGTTGGACAGGGCGCGTTCCAGGCCGCGGTACATGATGCACATGCGGATGGGTCCTTCGAGCAGCTTCCACGAGCGCACCAGCGCGTCGTTGTCGGTGAGCTCGACCAGCAGTTCGTGGAAGGCGAGGTCGGCCTCGATCTGGGCCTCCAGCGACACCCGGGTGGCGCGCGCCATCCGGTCGACCGCGGCCCGCAGGCGGCGGCAGTGCTCCTCGCGGTAGTAGCTCGACGCCAGCGTCTCGCCGGCCAGCGCCTCCAGCGCGGCCCGGACGGTGAAGGTGTTGATGATGTCCTTCTCGCTGATCGAGCGGACGGTGACGCGGCCGCGCTCGCCGTACTCGACGAGCCCCTCCTGCTGAAGCTGGCGGAACGCCTCGCGCAGGGTGCCGCGGCTGATGCCGAGCTGCTCGGAGACCTGCACCTCGCCGAGGTGGCTGCCGGGCGGGAACTCGCCGGTCGTGATGGCCTGGCGCAGCGTGTCGACAGCCATCTGCCGCAGGTTGCGGTTCGGCTCCTTCACCACGCGCGCCCTCCCCGGGCTGGTCGTCAACACCGTTCGTACTCGCTGATCAACGATACCTTCGCCGCGCTGGCGGACCGCTCGTCGAAGGTGTATCCCAGCCACTCTGCCACGAGGCGCCGCGCCAGCTCCAGCCCGATCACCCGCTGCCCGAGCGTGAGCACCTGGCAGTTGTTGGACAGGATCGAGCGTTCGACGGAGAACGAGTCGTGCGCGGTGGTGGCCCGCACGCCGGGCACCTTGTTGGCCGACAGCGCCATGCCGATGCCGGTGCCGCACACCAGCACGGCCCGGTCGGCCTCGCCGTCACGGATGGCCTCGCCCGCGGCGAGCCCGATCTCCGGGTAGGGCCGGTGCACGTCGTCGGCGCCGCGGTGCACGCCGAGGTCGATCACCTCGGCCACCCGCGGATCGGCCCGCAGGTCCGCGGCGAGCTGTTCCTTGTAGTCCAGGCCGGCGTCGTCGCAGCCGACCACGATGCGGTAGTTCACCGCGTCCCTCCTGCCAGGTAGTCCGAAACTGTCCGCGCGATCAGGGCCAGCGACACGGCTCCCGGATCGGGGGTGCCGACGCTGCGTTCGGCGAGCGGGCGGGCCCGTCCCTTGCGCGGCACCAGGTCCGCGGTGGCGCGCGCGGCTTCCTCGGCCGCCGCCGCGGCCTGGGCCCAGGTGCCGGATTCGAGCCGGTCCCGGAACGGCACCAGCGCGTCGACCAGGGTCTTGTCGCCGGGTTCGGCGCCGCCGAGGGACATCACGCGCTCGGCGAACGCGGTCACGGCGGCGCGGGCGTCGATCGCGCCGCCGCCGATTTCCTCGCCCGCCGCGCGCAGCCCGGCGCCCCACAGGACCCCGGAGGTGCCTCCCGCGCGGGCGGCCCACTCGTCCCCGGCAGCGGCGAGCACGTCACCGGCCCCGGCGCCCGCGTGCCAGGCGGCCTCCGCGGCGGTGACGGCGGCGTCGATGCCGCGGACCATGCCGCGGCCGTGGTCACCGTCGCCGGCCACCGCGTCGATGGCGCCCAGCTCGGATTCGGCTTCGTGCAGGGCTTTCCGGACCGCGCGCAGCCCGTCGAGCACGGACGCGGCCAGTTCCCGGGACTCGGCGGAGGCCTCGGCGAAGCGCGGGGCGTCGTCGGTCACCTCCGCGACGGCCTCCTCACCGGTGTCCACGGTGATGGCGCCGCGGCGGAAGGCGGGTGTCCACGCGGGCGCGGTCCACAGCCGCTCCAGCTCGTCGTCCAGCCAGGTCACGGTCAGCGACACCCCGGCCATGTCGAGGCTGGTGACGAGCTCGCCGACCTCGGGCTGCACCAGCGTGTGGCCGGAGTCGCGCAGCAGCCGGCTCACGTCGGTCCACAGCACGAACAGCTCCTCGTGCTTGACCGAGCCGAGTCCGTTGAGCAGGACCGCGATCCGCTCCCCCGCCCCGGCCGGTTTCTCGGCGAGGATCCGCCGCACGAAGTCCCCGGCCAGCTCCCGCGCGGACGGCCGCGGCACGTCGCGCAGGCCGGGTTCGCCGTGGATGCCCAGCCCGAGGCCCATGTGCCCGTCCGGCACGGTGAACAGCGGGGCGTCCACGCCGGGGAACGTGCAGCCGGCGAACGCGGTGCCGATCGTGCGGGTCGCGTCGTTGGCCTTGCGGCCCACGCGGACCACCTCGCCGAGGTCCAGGCCCTCCTCGGCGGCCGCGCCCATCACCTTGAAGACGGTGAAGTCCCCGGCGATGCCGCGGCGTTCACCCGGCCGCTGCGCGCTGGCGATGTCGTCGGTGACGACGACGTTCTCCGCCCGGATGCCCTCGGCCCGCAGGCGTTCGGTGGCCAGGCCGAAGTTCATCACGTCCCCGGCGTAGTTGCCGTAGGCGAAGACGACACCGGCGCCGGAGTGCGCCGCCCGCGCCACCGAGATCGCGTCCTGGGACGACGGCGAGGTGAACAGGTTGCCGCTCACCGCGCCGTCGGCCAGGCCGGGCCCGATGATGCCGTAGAAGGCCGGGTAGTGGCCGGACCCGCCGCCGGGCAGCACGGCCACCTTGGGCCGCGCCGGACGGGCGCGGCGCACCGCCCCGCCGGGCACGCGCCGCACGGTGCCGGCGTGCAGCTCGCAGAACCCGGCCAGGGCGTCTTCGGCGAAGCTCGCCGGATCGTTGCTCAGGTAGGTCATCGCGTTCTCCGTCCTCAGTGGAGGAACGAGCCGCCGTTGATGTCGATGGTCGTGCCCTGCAGGTAACCGGCGTCCTCGCTGGTGAGCCACGCGATCACCGCGGCGACATCGTCCACAGTGGCCTGACGGCCGAGCGGGATGCCCTTGACGATGGCGGCCTCCAGCTCGTCGGTGGTGCCGACGCGGATGTCGGTGTCCACCGCGCCCGGGGCGACCGCGTTGACGGTGACCCCGGCGTCACCCAGCTCGCGGGCCAGCGCCTTGGTGAAGCCGAGGATCGCGGCCTTCGCCGAGCTGTACGGGGTGCGGCCGAACACGCCGCCGCCCTGCTGGGCCGACACCGAGGACATGTTCACGATCCGGCCCCAGCCGGCCTCGATCAGGTCCGGCAGGAACGCCTTGGTGACCAGGTAGGTGCCGGTCGCGTTGACCGCCATCACCTTGTTCCACAGCTCGAGCGTGGTCTCCAGGAACGGCACCGGCGAGGTGATGCCGGCGATGTTGACCACCGCGCCGACCGCGGGCAACCGTCCGGCGCCGACCTCGGCGCGCACGGCCTGGTAGGCGGCGAGCACGGACGGCTCGTCGGCCACGTCGACCCGGTGGGCGAACACCGGCGCGCCGGTCTCGGCGGCGATTTCGTCGGCGACCGTCTTGGCGGCCGGCTCGTCCAGGTCCAGCACGGCCACGGCCCAGCCGTCGCGGGCGAGGCGGGCGGCGGTGGCCTTGCCGATCCCGCGGGGCGCGCCGGCCCCGGTGATCACGGCGGTGCGCTGCGTGTCAGGCATGTCGGTTTCTCCTCGCGTGGGGTTCACAGGCCGGCGATGTAGGCCGCGGCCTTGACCGCGGCCGCCGGCCGTTCGTCGTCGGTGACGTCCCGGGTCTCCAGTTCCAGGGAGCTGGCGCCCTGGTAGCCCGTGGCGCGCAGCGCGGCGAAGGTGGCCGCGAAGTCGACCACCCCGTTGCCGATGCTGTGGTTGATGTGGCCCGGGGTGGCGTCGCGCAGGTGCACGTGGGCGATGCGCCCGGCGAACCGCTCGGCGTAGGCGGCGGGGTCACCGCCGGAGGCCACGATGTGGCTGGTGTCGAGCACCAGGCCCACGGCCGGGTCGAGCCGGTCCGCCAGCAGCCCGGCCAGGCCGGTGTTCCAGCACAGGCGGTGGAAGTGCGGGGCCTCCACCCAGATGGCGACGCCGTGCCCGGCCGCGGCTTCGGCCGCCCCGTGCAGCTGGGCGGCGATCAGGTCGAGGTCCTCGTCCAGGGTCGCGACCGGGTCGTGGGACTGGGCGCCGCAGGGCAGCACGAGCGCGTCCGCCCCGCAGGCCGCGGTGAGGTCGAGCAGGCGGCGCAGGTGGGCCGCCCGCTCGGCCTCGTCGTGCGGCCGGTTCAGGTCACCGATGTCGCCGTTGACCGACCGGACCCGCAGCCCGGAGGCCGCCACCTCGGCGGCGACGGCGCGCACCGCGTCGTCGGTCAGGTCGTAGGGCACGTGGTCGCAGACCCCCGGCAGCGCGCCGAGGTCGATCTCGCCGAACCCGCACTCCGCGATGACCGCCAGCGCCGACGGCAGTGGCAGGTGCCGGAAGCTGATCGTCGAGCAGCCCGGCCATCCGGTTCGTTTCATGAGCGGGAATGTTAACAGAGAAGTGTCAACAGGCAAGGTTTCCGCAGAATTCGCCGGTGACATGCAGGTAGATGCCGAAGCGCACTGTTGACATACCTGCCTCAGCAACGCACGATGTCCTGCATTGTTAACAGGCGGGCACGACGACGTAGGGTCGTGGTGGCCCCTGACAGGAAGGCAATCGACAATGCGCAGCGAAGCGCTCACCATGCGCGGCCCGGTGCACGGCACGCCCGATGCGCGCCGCGTCGCCTGGGGCTCCACCGCCGGGGCCGTGATCGAGAGCTACGACTTCATCGGCTTCGGCACCGCCGCGGCCCTCTACTTCGGACCGGCGTTCTTCCCCAACGCCTCGCCCGTGATCGGCACGCTGTCGGCGTTCGCCACGCTCGGTGTCGGGTTCGTCGCGCGGCCGATCGGCGGCATCATCGGCGGGCACCTCGGCGACAAGATCGGCCGGAAGCCGGTGCTGGTGGCGTCCCTGATCGTGATGGGACTGGCCACGTTCGCGATCGGCCTGCTGCCGACGTACGAGACGGCCGGCGTGCTCGCCCCGGCGCTGCTGGTGACCGTGCGGATCATCCAGGGGGTGGCCTACGGCGCCGAGTGGGGCGGCGCGATCCTGATGACCTACGAGCACGCGCCGTGGCGCCGCAAGGGCGCGTTCACCGGCATCGTGCAGGCCGGGTTCCCGATCGGGCTGCTGCTGGCGAACCTGGTGTTCCTGGTGTCGGTGAACCTCTCCGGCGACTGGGCGTGGCGGGTGCCGTTCCTGGCCAGCCTGATCCTGGTGATCGTCGGCCTGATCGTGCGGGCCAAGGTGCCGGAGTCGCCGGTGTTCGA
Source organism: Amycolatopsis thermalba (assembly GCF_023376025.1). Taxonomy (NCBI): domain Bacteria; kingdom Bacillati; phylum Actinomycetota; class Actinomycetes; order Pseudonocardiales; family Pseudonocardiaceae; genus Amycolatopsis; species Amycolatopsis thermalba. The sequence goes on along the minus strand of NZ_CP091196.1, from coordinate 2,893,124 downwards.
GGACGTGCGCGACAGCGGCGACATCGTGAAGGCGCCGATCGTGCAGGTGCTGCGGGAGGACTGGCGCAACGTGCTGCGCGGCATCGGGCTGCGGATCGCCGAGACGGCCGGTTACGCGGTGGCCATCACGTACATGATCTCGTACCTGAAGTCGGCGGAGCTGGCCTCCAGCGGCGAGACGATCATGGCGTTGTGCATCGCCTCGGCGGTGGGCATCGGCGCGACGGTCGCGTGGGGCGGGCTGACCGACCGCATCGGGCGACGCCCGGTCTACCTGTGGGTCACGCTGTTCGGCGCGCTGTGGGCGATCCCGATGTTCCTGCTGGTCAACACGGCGTCGATCATCGCGATCGTGGTCACGGTGGTCGTGTCGTACGCGGTGTGCCAGAACGCGCTCGCCGGGGCCCAGGGCGCGTGGTTCCCGGAGCTGTTCCAGGCGAAGACGCGCTCTTCGGGGGCGTCGCTGGCGTACCAGATCTCGGCGATGATCTCCGGGGTCACGCCGTTCGTGACGACGCTGCTGTTCCTGTGGCTGGGCTGGCTCGGGCCGGCGCTGCTGTTCCTCGCCTACTCCGCGCTGGGCCTGGTGTCGGCGCTGCTGACGCGCGAGACGTGGGGCCGCGCCGAGCGCGAAGCCGCAGCCCGCGCGACGGCGGAGACGCCCGTGGCGGTGGGCTGACCGGTTCGGTGGGCCGCCACCCCCGGCGGCCCACCGCTCACAACCGGCATGGCCCTCACCGCCCTCACGGCCCCGCGAACAACCGCGCCGCCGCGGCTCGCCACTCCGCCACCAGGTCCATGCCGGCCGGATCGCGCAGCCACTGGATCTGCAGCCCGTCCATCACCGCCATCACCTGGCGCGCCAGCGACTCCGGATCGGGCACGCGGCCGGTCACCATCGCCGTGAACTCGGCCAGCACCCGCTCCTGCCGGGCGGCGAAGTAGGCCGCCGCGGGGTGGCCGGGCGCCAGCGACTCGGCCTGCAGCACCGAGAACAGCCGCACGATCTCCGGCTGCGTGGCGTTGCGCCGGACCAGCGCCTCGCACGCCTCGGCCAGCGAGATCCCCCGCGGCCAGCCCCCGGCCCCCTCGGACAGGCCCAGCTGCCCGGCCAGCGACCGGAAGTCCTCGGCGTCCCGGTGGTCCAGCACGGCCAGCAGCAGCCCGTCCTTCGACCCGACGTGGTGCAGCAGCCCGGGCACGGTCAGCCCGCACGCGTCGGCCACGTCCTGCATCGACAGCGCCCAGAACCCGCCCTCCCCGATCAGCCGCGTCGCCACGTCGAGGATCTGCCGGCGCCGCTGCGCCGCGGGCAGGCGCGTCCGCTCCCGCCGTGTGTTGACTGCCGCCATGCCGGCATCCTAGGTTACCGAGTACCTACTAGGTACTAGGTAAGGACGCCACGTGGAGCCTGATCCCACCGTCGCCGACCAGGCGGCCCTCACCAGCGGCAACGACTTCTGGCACACCACCCCCGCCGCCGGCCTGCCGTCGATCACCGTCACCGACGGCCCGCACGGCGTGCGCCTGCAGGCGAGCGAGCACGACGTGGTCACCGGGCGCCCGGCCACCTGCTTCCCGCCCGCCGTCGCGACGGCCTCCACCTGGGACCCGGATCTGCTGCGCCGCATGGGCGAGGCGCTCGGCGACGAGTGCCGCGCGATGGACGTCGCCGTGCTGCTCGGCCCGGGCATCAACCTCAAGCGCACCCCGCTGGGCGGCCGCAACTTCGAGTACTTCGCCGAGGACCCGCTGCTGACCGGCGTGCTCGCCACCGAGTGGGTGCGCGGTCTGCAGAGCCGCGGCGTGGGCGCGTCGCTGAAGCACTTCGCGGTCAACAGCCAGGAAACCGACCGCATGCGGATCAGCGCCGACGTCGACGAGCGCACGCTGCGCGAGATGTACCTGCGCGCGTTCCAGCGGGTGGTGACGCAGGCGCGGCCGTGGACCGTGATGTGCTCGTACAACCGGATCAACGGCGTCCACGCGAGCCAGAACCGCTGGCTGCTGACCGAGGTCCTGCGCGACGAGTGGGGGTTCGAGGGTGTCGTGGTGTCGGACTGGGGCGCGGTCGCGGACCGGGTGGCCGCCGTCGCCGCGGGGCTGGACCTGACCATGCCCGGCCCCGACGACACCGGCGACCGCGCCCTGGCCGAGGCCGTCGCGGACGGGCGGCTCGACCCCGCGGCCCTGCGGACGGCCGCGGACCGGGTGCGCGCGCTGGTCGAGCGCGCCGGCGAGCGGGAGCCGGCCGGGTACGACGCCGACGCCCACCACGCGCTCGCCCGCGAGATCGCCGGACGCGCGATCGTGCTGCTCAAGAACGAGGGCGGGGTGCTGCCGCTGCGGGCGGGCCAGTCGCTCGCGGTGCTCGGCGAGTTCGCCCGCACCCCGCGCTACCAGGGCGGTGGCAGCTCGCAGATCACGCCGACGCGGCTCGACGGCGCCCTCACCGCGCTCGCCGGATCGGCGCCGGTGCGCTTCGCCCCCGGCTACGACGACGTGGACGAGGCGGTCGCGCTCGCCGCGGACAGCGATGTCGCGCTGGTCTTCGTGGGCAGCGAGCACGAAACCGAGGGCGCCGACCGGGAAAGCCTGGACCTGCCCGCGACGCACCGCGAACTGATCGAGCGCGTCGCGGCGGTGAATCCCCGCACGGTCGTGGTGCTGTCCAACGGCACCGTGGTGCTGACCCGCCCGTGGGAGGCCGCGGTGCCGGCGATCGTGGAGGGCTGGCTGCTCGGCCAGGCCGGCGGCAGCGCGATCGCGGACGTCCTCTTCGGACGCGTCAATCCGTCCGGACGGCTCGCCGAGACCATCCCGGTCCGGCTCGCCGACCATCCGTCCTTCCTGGACTTCCCCGGCGAGAACGGGCACGTGCGTTACGGCGAGGGGATCCACGTCGGCTACCGCGGCTTCGACGCCCGCGAGCTGGAGGTGGCCTACCCGTTCGGTTTCGGGCTGTCGTACACCACGTTCGAGTACGGCGAGGCGCGCGCGACCGCGACGGACGCGGGCATCGAGGTGCGGGTGCCGGTGACCAACACCGGCGACCGGGACGGGCGTGAAGTGGTGCAGGTGTACGTGAGCGTGCCGGGCTCGCGCGTGCGCCGCGCACCGCGGGAGCTGAAAGCGTTCGCCAGCGTGCCGATCGCGGCGGGTGAGACGGCCGAGGTGGTGCTGCACATCGCCCGCGAGGACCTGGCCTACTGGGACACGCGCCTGCACCGGTGGATCGTCGAGGGCGGCGAGTACCACTGCGCGGTCGGTTCGTCCTCACGCGACCTGCACACGACGGCGATGGCCGAGGTGACCGGCGACGACGTGCGGGTACCGCTGACCGGGGAGTCCACAGTGGCCGAATGGTTCGCCGACCCACGCGGCGCCGAACTGCTGGGACAGGCCTTCGCCGCGGCCGCGGGCAGCGGCCCGATCGGACGGCTGGTGGCCGACCCCGCGACGATCTCGCTGGTGGGCAGCCTGCCCCTGAGCCGGATGTCCGCCTTCCCGGGCAGCCCGCTGACCGCGGAAGCGCTGGCGAAACTGATCGCCGAAGTCAACGGGTGAACACGGACGGCCCGGCGCCCCCGTCGGGCGCCGGGCCGTCCGCCGTCTCAGTCGAAGACCACCAGGCCGCGGATGTTGCGGCCGGCGTGCATGTCCTCGTACGCCTGCGCCACCTCGTCGAGGCGGTACTCCGTCGTGATCAGCTCGTCGAGCTTGAGCTGGCCCGCCTGGTACATGCGCAGCAGGTTGGGGATGTCGCGGCGCGGGTTGGACTCGCCGAACAGCGAGCCCTGCAGCCGCTTCTGCATGAGCGTCAGGTCGCCCAGCGCGATCGGCGCCCCGGCCTCGGTGATGTTGCCCAGCCCGGTCAGCACGACCGTCCCGGCCTTGCGGATCGACGCCAGCGCCTGGCCCACGTGATCACCCTGCACGACACCGATGGTGACGATGGTGGCGTCCGCGCCCTGCCCGTTGGTCAGCGACCGAGCGAAGTCGGCCGCCTCCTCGATCGTGGCGAACGCGTGCGTCGCGCCGAACACCTTCGCCTTGTCGCGCTTGAACTGCACCGGGTCCACGGCGATGATCGTCTTCGCGCCGGCGTGCGCCGCGCCCTGCAGGGCGTTCGCGCCGATCCCGCCGATGCCCATCACGATCACCGTCGCGCCGGGCTTGATGTTCGCCGAGTTCACCGCCGAACCCCACCCGGTCGGCACGCCGCAGCCGACCAGCGCGGCGGCCTTGAGCGGGATGTCCTTGCCGATCTTGACCACCGAGTCGACCGACGCGGTGGTGTACTCGGCGAACGTCGAGATGCCGCACTGCTGCCCGACCGGGTTGCCGTTCTCGGTCATCCGGAAGCTCGCCGGGTCGTCCGCGCGCGCCCCGGTCAGCAGCGACGCGCCCAGGTCGCACAGGTTGGACAGCCCCTGCGCACAGAACTCGCACTTGCCGCACGCGGGCAGGAACGAGAACACGACGTGGTCGCCGACCTCGTAGCCGGGCGTGTTCGGCCCGACCGCGGTGACGACACCGGCGCCCTCGTGCCCGCCGACGTACGGGTAGACGGCGACCGGCACGTCACCGGTGGCGACGTGGTCGTCGGAGTGGCACAGGCCGGACGCGGCGAGCTTGACGGTGACCTCGCCCTGGCGCGGGTCGTCCAGCTCCACGGTGGCGGTCTCGTAGGTGCCGGGGGCCTGGCGGACCAGGGACACCTTGGTGGTGATGGGCATGCTTCGCTCCTCCTCGAGCCGAAGTGTCCTCAAAGGACTACGGTGACGACCTTTTCCTCGGTGTTGGCGAGGATTCCGCTCCAGCCCAGCTCGCGGCCGACGCCACTGGACTTCATGCCGCCCCACGGCAGGGCCGCGTCGATCGGCGCCCAGCCGTTCACGCCGACCGCACCGGCGCGGACCTGCCCGGCCAGGGTGTGCGCGGCGCTGACGTCACGCGTCCAGATGGTGGCGGCGAGGCCGTAGGTGGTGGTGTTGGCGATGCGGACGGCCTCTTCCGGGTCGTCGAACGGGATCACCGAGCCGACCGGGCCGAAGATCTCCTCGCGCGCGATCGTCATGTCGTTGTGCACGTCGGCGAAGATGGTCGGCTGGACGAAGAAGCCGGGCCGCTCGGGGCGGCCGCCGCCGGCGACGAGCCGGGCGCCCTCGGCGCGGCCCTTCTCGATGTAGCCGAGGACGCGCTCCTGCTGCTTCTTGTTGACCAGCGCGCCCATCGTGGTGGCCGGGTCGAGCGGGTCGCCGAGGACCTGCTGGTTGGCGGCGCCGGCGAGGGCGTCGACCACGTCGGAGTACAGCGAGCGGTGCACGAGCACGCGGGTGCCGGCCGCGCAGACCTGGCCCTGGTTGAAGAACAGGCCCATCGCGGTGCCGCCGATGGCCGCTTCGAGGTCGGCGTCGGCGAGGATGATCTGCGGTGACTTGCCGCCCAGCTCCAGGGTGATGCGCTTGAACGACCGGGCCGCGGCGACGCCGACGTGCCGGCCGACCTCGGGGCTGCCGGTGAAGCTGATCTTGTCGACGTCCGGGTGGTCGACGAGCGCCTGGCCGGTGACCTCGCCCAGGCCGGGCAGGACGCTGACCACGCCGTCGGGCAGGCCGGCCTCCTTCAGCAGCTTGGCCAGGTGCAGGATCGACAGCGGCGCGTCCTCCGGCGGCTTGACCACGACGGTGTTGCCGGCGGCCAGCGCGGGCGCGAGCTTCCACGCGGTGATCATCAGCGGGGTGTTCCACGGGATGATCGCGGCGATCACGCCGACGGGTTCGCGGCGGGTGTAGGAGTGGGTGGGGCGGCCCAGGTAGCCGTCGGTGGGGATGACCTGGCCGGTGATCTTGTCGGCCCAGCCGGCGAAGTGGCGGAACGTGCGGGCGGCGTTGGGCATGTCGAGCACGGCCGGCTGGCCGAGGGGCTTGCCGATGTCGAGGGCTTCGAGGCGGGCCAGCAGCTCGGCGTCGCGGTCGATCAGGTCGGCGACGCGGTTGAGGATCCGGCCGCGCTGCGAGCCGGGCAGGGCGGCCCACTCCCCCGACAGCTGGGCGCGGGCGGCGGCGACGGCGGCATCCACGTCCTGCGGCGACGCGGCGGCGACGTCGGCCAGCTTCTCCTCGGTCGCCGGGTTGAGGTCGGCGAACGTGCCCCCGGTGCCGTCGCGCCACTGGCCGGCTAGGAAGAGCTGGCTGGGGAAGGTCTCGGTGGTGGTCACGGGCGGTGCTCCTCGGCGATCGGCGTCGATCACGACCCGGACGGGTCGCCTGCCCCGAGGATGCGGCACGTCACACCGGCCGGTCTTGCGTCTGCGCGCACGGCTCTTGTGCCTGCGCGCACCGGCTCACTCCCCGGCGAGGAGATACCGCAGGTACCGCTGCGGCGCGGCGAGGAAATCCCGCGTCAGGCGCACCGGCAGGGCGTCCTCGTAATCGACCTGCTCGATCTCCCCGCTGTCGCCGATCTCGTAGATCGTGGCACCGGGCAGCGCGAGCAGGATCGGGGAATGCGTGGCCGCCACGATCTGGCTGCCCTGCTCGGCGAGTTCCGCCAGCCGCGCCAGCACCGCCAGGCACCCGCGCACCGACAGCGCCGCCTCCGGCTCGTCCAGCAGGTACAGGCCGTGCGGACCGAACCGGTGCGTCACCAGGTCCAGGAACGACTCCCCGTGCGAGCGTTCGTGCGGCGAAACGCCCCCGTAGGCGGGCAGCAGGGGCGGCGATCCCGGGTCGCGGTCGAGGCGCTCGATCTCGGAGGCCACGTTGTAGTACGACTCGGCGCGCAGGAAGAACCCGGTGCGCGGCTTGACGGCGCCCCAGGTCAGGACCAGGTGGTCGCCCAGGGTGGACTCGCTCGCGCGGGTCGCGAACCGGAAGCTCCGGCTGCCGCCCTCGGGGTTGAAGCCCGCGGCCACCGCCAGCGCCTCGACCAGGGTGGACTTGCCGCTGCCGTTCTCGCCGACCAGGAAGGTCACCCCGGGTGCCAGCGGCAGGCCGCCGGAGCGGGACAGGTGCGCCACCGCGGGCAGGGTGAACGGGTAGCGCCCGCCGTCCGCGTCCGGGGCCAGCCGGACCCGCTGCACGAACACCGGCGTCCGCTACCCCGCCACCAGCTGCGCCCGGTGCTCCCGCGGCGTGCGGCCGTACCGGGCGCGGAAGGTGCGGCTGAACTGCGCCGCGTCGACCAGGCCCCACGACGCCGCGATCGCCGCCACCGGGCGGGTCGCCAGGGCCGGGTCGGCCAGGTCGTGCCAGCACCGCTCCAGCCGGCGGTCCCGGATCCAGCCGGTGATCGTCGCGCCGCGGCGTTCGAACAGCTTCTGCAGCTGGCGCAGCGACACGTGCACCGCGGCGGCCACCTCGGCCGGGCACAGCCCCGGGTCGGACAGGTGCTCCTCGATGTAGCGCTGCGCGGCCGTCACCACCGTGTCCGCCGGCGGCTCGCCCTGCGCGGCGAAACACGCGGCCAGCATGTCCACCGCGGCATCGGACAGGAAAGCCGCCTCCGGCCCGGGCTGGGCCACCCGCGGATCCAGCCCCCGCAGCAACGCCGACGTCAGCGCGCCACTGCCACCCGAGCCGGGGATCGTCACGGCGGTCAGATCGTCCACCCGGGGCGCCCGCGGCTTCAGCCGGCGCCGCGGCACGACCAGCACCAGCATCTCGAAGTCGTCGTCGAAGACCAGGTCGTAGGGCCGGTTCGTGTCGTACACCGTCAGATCGCCGGGCGCCAGCCGCGCGGTGCGGCCGTCCTGCTGGACGACGCCGTGCCCGCGCAGCTGCAGCCCCACCTTGTAGAGGTCGCCGGCCCCGCGCCGGATCAGGCTCCGGGTCCGGCGGGTGACCTGGCGCGTCGAGCTGACGACGGACACCTGCAGGTCGGCCATCGGGCGGGCGGCCACCCGCCCGTGGAACCGGTTCCCGATCGAAACGACGTCCAGCGGCACGAACGCGCGGGCCAGCAGGTCGCGCCAGGACTCCAGGCTCGTCGTGGTGCCGGCGTCCAGCGTCATCGGGAACGCGCCCACCTCGGCCTCCTCGCCTCGAATTACCGAACGTCCGGTCGGGTTGGCGTCATGGTACGTGCCGGCGTGCCGGGCGTCACCCTCCCGCCGCAGTCGGCACCGGCGAGGCGTCGCGGCGGCGCAGGTGCTCCGGCTCGGCGATGAACCGCGCGCCCAGCACCGACAGCAGGCACAACAGCCCGCACACCAGCGCGATCGGCCAGGTCTGCCCGCCGGACGCCGAGGTCAGCGCGGCCGCCACGAACGGGATGCACCCGCCGACGAGCGCGCCCGCGATCTCGCGCGTGAACGTCACGCCGGTGTAGCGGTAGCCGACCGGGAACAGCTCGGACATCATCGTCGCCTGCGAGGCCAGCGTCAGGTCGTTGCACAGGGTGTAGAGCATCACCAGCGCCGCCCAGATCACCACCGGCGTGCCGGTGTCGAGCAGGAAGAAGAACGGGTAGAACAGCAGCGCCGCCGCGGTCGCGCCGGTCATCATCACCGGCCGCCGCCCGAACCGGTCGCACAGCCAGCCCGCGGTGGGCACGGTGACCACCTTGAGCGCGTTGGCGATGACGATGCCGAGCAGCCCCACCCACGCCGCGGTGCCGACCTCCTTCGACAGGTAGCTCAGCGCGTACACCGAGGGCAGGTAGCTGATCACGTTGGGCGCGACGGAGATCAGCATGCCGGGCAGGATCTTCCGCCCGGACGTGGCGAACAGCGCCCGCAGCGGCGCCCGCGTGCTGTGGCCCTCCTTCTTGGCGCGCTCGAACTCGGGGCTGTCCGGCACCTTGAGCCGCACGATCACGCCCGCGACGCCGACCAGGCAGCTGAGCAGGAACGGGATCCGCCAGCCCCAGCCGGTGAAGTCCGCATCGGACATCAGCGCCGAGGTCAGGAAGAACACGCCGGTCGCCACCAGCGAGCCGACCGCGTTGCCCAGCGTCGGCGCGCTGGCGTTGATGCCGCGTGCCCTGGTCTCGGCGTGCTCGGCGGACAGCAGCATCGCCCCCGCGTACTCGCCACCGGCGCCCAGGCCCTGCACCACCCGCAGCAGCACCAGCGCGACCGGCGCGAACACGCCGGCGGTGGCGTAGCTGGGCAGCAGGCCGATCAGCGTGGACGCCACGGCCATCACCATCAGGGTCACGAACAGCATCGTGCGGCGCCCGACGCGGTCGCCGAGGATGCCGATGATCACGCCGCCGACCGGGCGGGCGAAGAAGCCGACGGCGAACGTGGCCAGCGACGACAGGGTCGCGACGACCGGATCACCGGAGGGGAAGAACACCTGCGGCAGCACGAGGGCGGCGGCCGTGCCGTAGAGGGAGAAGTCGTACCACTCGAGTGCCGTGCCCACGGTCGAGCCCACCGTGGCCCGGCTGATCCGGAGTCTCATCGCCGACCCTTCGTTGCGTCTCGCGAACGTCTACATTAACGTTCATGGTGGCGACAGGCTACGAGTTCGCTTTCCCTGCGGTCAAGAGACAAGGAACCGCTTTGACTTCCATGAACGTTAATGAGACGGCGCTGGCGAAGTACAACCCGCTGTCCCGGGTGCTGTGCTTCGACCGGTTCGACTCCACCACGCACGGCTGGACCGAGCTGCTCGGCAACTACGACGGGCGCGGCGACCTGGACACCGTGGACGACCACATGCGCGACTTCCGCCCGCCGCAGCTGTCCTCGTGCACGTTCTTCGACGTGGGCACGCACGGGACGCTGAGCGGCAACTACGCGCTCAAGCTCGCGACCCGCCCCTACCCCGGCCACACCGCGACCGGCATCCGCCGCCTGACGATGGCCGGCCGCGGCCGCGTGCGGATCGAGACCCACTTCGCGTTCAAGGCCGAGGCCACCGTGGGGCACGAGGCGCCCGCGTCGGTGCACTGGGACGGCAACCGGCACCCGTCGGAGTCGCAGTTCGGCGCGTTCACCGTCGCCACCGACATCTGCTCGGACGGCGGCCTGCGCTACCACAACGTCATCCGCTACCAGAACACCAACCTGGACGGCGAGATGACGAACCGCTGGATGTACCCGGTGGTGCCGGAGCCGACGCCGCGCGACCACCAGGAGGGCAAGTTCGCCCTGCCCTACGCCGCCGACTTCACCGCGCCGGACCCGGACGACTGGCGCACCTTCGGCGAGCCGCTGGAGATGTGCGTCAACGAGGTGCCGACCAAGATCAACTGGCACTACCTGCGGTGGGACATCGACACCAGCACGCGGTCCAATGTGGAGCTCCAGCTCAACGACCGCGTGATGGACATGCGCGACGTGCCGGTGCCGCCGTACCCGGACCGCTACGGCACGCTGGACAACCTGCTCAACTTCTACTTCTCGGTCCGCACGCACTGCGGCGTGCGCAACTTCCTGTTCCTGGACTCGGTCCTGATCTCGGTGGAGTGGTGAGGCACGACATGCGCTCGACGATGACGGCTGTGCTGGAACGCAACACCGTGGTGCGCGAGGACTTCGCGACCGAACCGTACGAACTCCCGTGGGCGGCCGAGGCCCGGTTCTTCGTGCAGGCGCTGGAGGCGGACGGCCCGCTGGTCTTCCGCACCGAGATCTCCCCCGACGGGCTGCACTGGTGCCCGCTGGACGAGGCCGAGCACCGCATCGACTCCCCCGGCCTGATCACCTGGCCGGTGAGCGGGTTCGGCCAGTGGCTGCGGGTGAGCTGCACCGTGGGTCCCGGCGCGACCGGGAAACTGCGCATCTATCTTGTTGGCAAGGGTTGATCCGGAGGTCGGCTGGTGGTGCGCGCTCGGCGGGTCACGTTGCGTGACGTCGCGGACAGGGTCGGTCTGTCCGCGAACACGGTGTCGCGCGCGCTGTCGGGCAAGGACCAGGTCAGCGAGGCCACCCGGGAGATGATCGTGGCCGAGGCCCGTCGGCTGGGGTACGTGCCGAACAGCCACGCCCGGTCGCTGGTCTCGGGCACCACGATGGTGCTCGCGCTGGTGATCACCAACCCGTCGAACCCGTTCTACGCCGCGCTGATCTCCGCGGTGGAGCGGCAGTGCCGGGTGGCCGGGTACTCGGTGCTGCTGCTGGTCACCGAGGAGAACGAGGACAACGAGGAACGCGCGGTGCAGCAGCTGCTGCGCTTCGGCGTGGACGGGGTGCTGGCGGTGCCGATCCAGCACCGGCCCGGGGTGTGGGCGGAGCTGTCCGCGGCCGGGCTGCCGGTGGTGCTGCTCAGCCGCGACATCCCGGAGCTGGGGTTCGACTTCGTGGGCATCGACGTCGAGCAGGCGGTGGCGGACGCGGTGTCCCGGGTGGCCGGGCCGGGGCCGGCGTGGCTGTTCGAGGAGGACCTGGAGATCAGCACGGTGGCCGCGCGCATCGCCGGGTTCCGGCGGGCGCTCGGCGGTGATTCGCTGGTGCTGAAGGTGCCCGGGCACCGGACGCGGGACGCGGCGCTGCCGTGGCGCCCGGACGACGCCCACCGGCTCGCGGCCGGGCTGATCACCCGCGAGCACCACCCGGACCTGGTGGTCACCGGCAACGACTACTTCGCGCTCGGGGTCTACAAGGCGGTCCGGGAGTGCGGGCTGACCGTCGGCGAGGACGTGCGCGTGCTCGGCTACGGCGACCACCCGTTCGCCGCCTACCTGGAGCCGGGCCTGACCACGATCCGGCTGCCCGCCGACGACGTCGGCACGGCCGGGGTGGAGCTGCTGCTGCGGCGGATCGCGGACCCGGACCGGCCCCGGGAAACCGTGCGGTTGAGCGCGGAACTCATCGAGCGCGGCTCGGCCCGGGTCGTGCGCTGATCGTCGCCGGACGGCCAGCAAAGATCAACCATCCGGCCACAATCCGGACATAGCGTCCGGCGCATGAGACGCACTCCCCACCGTCCGGTGGCGGCCGCGCTGGCCCTCGGCCTCGCCGCCGCGCTGGTCCCCACACTCGCCGCCGCCGCGCCCGGCGACGTCGTCGTCCGCGAGTCCTTCGATGGCGCCGCGCTGCCCGCCGGGTGGACCCCGGTCGCCGGCACCTGGCAGGTCAGCGGCGGGAAGCTGACCAACACCGCGCCCGGCACGCTGTCCCGGATCACCTTCGGCACCCACCTGGAGGACTTCCGCGCCGAGGCCACCATCCGGTTCGACGCGATCACCAACTCCAGCCGCTGGGCCGGCCTCGTCCTCGACACCGCGCCGGACGGGGCCGTGCCGTGGAGCCAGGCGATCATGCGGTCGGCCTCCACCGCCACCAACGGCATCGAGTTCGCGCAGCGCACCGAGGCCAGCACCTGGAACGTCACCGACACCGCCGCCGCGCCGCACGACGCCGGCACCGGGCGCGACATCCGCGTCGCGATCGAGGTGCACGGCAGCCGCGCCACCTGGAGCTTCGACGGCACGACCGTGTTGAGCACGACGAAGCTGCGGCGCAGCGCGTCGGGCGTGTTCGGGTTCATCGCCGACGGCGCGAAGATCAGCGTGGACGACGTCGTGGTCACCCAGCTCGACCCGCTGCCGGTGACCCAGCCGGACGGCGCGCTGCCGCTCACGGTCGCCCACCGCGGCTACTCCGCGGTGGCGCCGGAGAACACGCTCGCCGCGGTCGAGGCCGGGGTCCGCGCGGGCGCCGAGTACGTGGAGATCGACGCGCAGACCACGCGCGACGGCGTGCCGGTGGTCATGCACGACAACACCGTCGACCGGACCACCGAGGGCACCGGCGACATCTCGACGCTCACCGCCGCGCAGGTGACCGCGCTGGACGCCGGGGCGTGGTTCTCACCGGCGTTCGCCGGGCAGAAGGTGCCCACGCTCGGGCAGGTGCTGGACCTGATCCGCACCAGCGGATCGACGCTGCTGCTGGAGATCAAGGGCCCGGAGACCCGCGCGGAAACCGCGCGGATCCTGGACGAGGTGCGCAGCCGCGGCATGACGCGGCAGGTGCTGGTGCAGAGCTTCGACGAGCAGGTCCTGCGGGACGCTCGCGCGATCGCGCCGGAGATCCCGCTGGGCCTGCTGCGGGGTGCGGTGGACGCCGATCCGGTGGCGACGGCGAAGGCGTTCGGCGTGGTGACCTACAACCCGTCCGCCGCGGCGCTCCTGACCCGGCCGGACGCGGTGTCCCGGTTGAACGCGGCGGGAATCGCCGTCATGCCCTACACCGTGAACGACGCGGCGACCCGGCGGAAGCTGGCCGACGCCGGGGTGGACGCCATCATCACCGACCGGGCCGGGGAGCTGGCCGGGTGGCGCTCGGGCCAGGCCGCGCCCTCGGTGACGGTCTCGGTGCCGGGCCAGCTGCGGCGGTACGTGCCGGCGCCGGTCGCGGTGTCGGCGCGGGACGCTTCGGCCGTCTCGGTGACGCTGGACGGCGCGCGGATCGACCCGGCGGCGCCGCTGGACCCGCGGTCGCTGGCCGCGGGCACGCACGAACTCGTGGCGACGGCGACCGGTCCGGGTGGGACGGCGTCGGCGTCGGCGAAGTTCGAGGTCGTGGTCGACGTGACGGGGGTGCGGGTGCTGGTCGCGGAGGCCGGGGCGCGCCCCGAGCAAACGGCGACGATCCTGCGGCACCTGGACGCCGGGCACTTCGACCAGGCCGCGGACGCGGTGCGCCGGGCCGGGTTCGCGCCGGAGCTGGAGCGGATCCTGCTGGCGGACCTCGCGCTGATCGCGGGCCGCTGACCGCGGTGGGGTGGCGGGGTGATCTTGTCCCCGCCACCCCCTCCGGGTGAGACTGGCGCCATGGACCGCGTCAGCATCGAGATCAGCCAGGGCGTCGCCGATGTGCGGCTCAACCGTGCCGACAAGCGCAACGCCCTGGACCCCGCCATGTTCGCGGCCCTGGCGCGCGCCGGGGAGCGGCTGAAGTCCGAGCCGGGGCTGCGGGCTGTCGTACTGTCCGGCGAGGGGCCGGACTTCTGCGCGGGCCTGGACTTCGCCGCGTTCCAGGCGATGCGCTCCGGCGACCGGATCAGCGCGGACGTCGACCTGCCGCCGTCGGACGGGCCGGCCAAGGCGACCGGGCAGCGGGCGGCCCACGTGTGGACCGAGCTGCCGGTGCCGGTGATCGCCGCGATCACCGGGCACGCGCTGGGCGGCGGGCTGCAGGTCGCGCTGGGCGCGGACATCCGGATCGTCGCGCCGGACGCGAAGCTGTCGGTCCTGGAGATCAAGTGGGGGCTGATCCCGGACATGACCGGCACGCAGGTGCTGCCCGAGCTGGTCGGCCGGGACGTGGCGAAGGAGCTGACGTTCACCGGCCGCGTGGTGAGCGGGGAGGAGGCGGTCGCGCTGGGCCTGGCGACGCGCGTGGCCGGCGATCCCCGGGCGGAGGCGCTGGAGCTGGCCCGGTCGATCGCCGGACGCAGCCCGGACGCCATCCGCGCGGCCAAGCGCCTGCTGGACCTGCCGCGCGACCCCGAGGCCGGCTTCGCGGCCGAGCAGCGGGAGATCACGGCGCTGATCGGCAGCCCCAACCAGGTCGAGGCGGTGACGGCGTCGTTCGAGAAGCGGGCGCCGCGCTTCACGGATCCGGCCTGACGCGGAGCTACCAGCTCGTGGGCCCGTCGTGTCGATCAAGCACATGACGCCCTGACCGACGGTGTGGTGCGCCGACATGGTGAGTCGTCCCGCCCGCTGCCTACCCTGGCGATCTCGCAACGGTGGGAGGGATCGTCGATGAGAAGGTCTGTTGCCGTGCTCGTTCCGGCGCTGGCGGCCGCGGCACTGGCCGCACCGGCGCACGCGGATCCGGTGGCCCGGTGCACGGAGCTGGCCGGGCTGGCGATCCCGGCCGCCGCGATCGGCCTGCCGACCAGCGGCGGCACGGTGACCGCGGCGCAGGTCACCGGCGGGTACTGCCAGGTGGACGCGGCGCTGCACCCGGTGGATCCGGCGGCGCCGGACATCCGGATGCGGGTCGCGTTGCCGGCGGAGTGGAACGGCAAGGCGCTGATGTTCGGGGGCGGCGGGTACAACGGCACGATCCCGAACGTGGCCGGGAACGTCCCCTTTGGACCGGTGGGCGGGGCCACTCCGCTGGCCCGCGGCTACGCGACCTTCGCGAGCGATTCGGGCCACCAGGCCTCGCCCACGCACGTCCCGGCTCCTTCGCTCGACGGCTCGTTCGGGGTGAACGACGAGGCGGTGCGCAACTTCTCCGGCGACGCGCTCAAGAAGACCCGGGACGCGGCCGTGTTCGTGATCGCGCAGCGGTATTCGGCGCGCCCGTCGTACAGTTATTTCGCGGGCGGGTCGACCGGTGGCCGGGAGGCGCTGGCCGTGGCGCAACGGTGGCCGGCCGATTTCGACGGCGTGATCTCGGTGTACCCGGCGTGGAACGCGGCGAGCCTGGATTTGTTCTTCGGCTACCAGGCGCAGGTGTTGTCCCAGCCGGGCGCGTTCCCGAACCCGGCGAAGCAGGCTCTGTTGTACCGCAGCGTGATCCGGGCTTGTGACGGCCAGGATGGCCTGCGCGACGGCGTGGTCTCGGACGAGGCGGGGTGCCGGTTCGACCCGCGGGTGCTGCGTTGCCCCGGCGGGGCGGACACGGGTGACGCGTGTTTGTCGGACGTGCAGATCGGGGCGGTGAAGGCGCTTTCGGAGCCGCTGCGGTGGAAGTACCGCGTGGCGAGCGGCGAGCGCGGCTACCCCGGTTTCCCGTTCCTGTCCGGCGCCGCGATGACGACACCACTGCTCGGCATGGGCACGGTCGCCCCGGCCACCCCGATGCCGGCGGCCGCGGGGTACGGGGTGCAATTCTGGGACCAGTGGGCACGGTACTTCGTGACGCGGAACCCCGGTTTCGACGCGCTGACGCTGGACCCGCGCCGCCCGGGCCCGTGGCGGGAGCGGATCAGCGAGCTGACCGCGCTGCAGGACGTGAACAACGCGGACCTGGGCCCGTTCGCCCGGGCCGGCGGCAAACTCCTGCTGCTGCACGGCACGGCGGACGAGCTGGTGAGCCATCGGTCCACAGTAGACTACTTCCAGCGCGTGGAACGCACGCTGGGCAAGCGGGCAACGGATTCCTTCGCGCGGTTCTACCTCGTCCCCGGCGCGAACCACGCCAATGTGGGAGCCGCGTTCCCAGCCGCCTGGGACTCGCTGACCGCGTTGGAAACCTGGACCGAACACCAGGCGGCGCCGGTGACCCCAGTGGTGACCGACGCGGCAACGGGCCGGACCCGCCCACTGTGCGAGTACCCGGCCTGGCCCCGCTACCGAGGCGGTGATCCAGCCACAGCGAGCAGCTTCAGCTGCGCCCGGCGCTGACGGCGCGCCAGCGCCGTGCAGTGCACCCACGAAGCTGGGTGGTCATCCCGTCGCCTGACACGTGACGATCACCTTGAGCCAGGGCCGCAACCCGGGCCGCCAACCGGCGGCCGACCATGCCAACCTTGCGGCCCTGGCTCAAGGTGATATGCACAAACCGGAAGGCGACGGGATGACCACCCGGCGACCACCTGCCCGAGGTGAGACAACAACGGTCCCCCGTCATCCCGGAGCCTGCCCGTCCGGCGAGGACATCTTTTGATCTTTAGTCTTGCTTTTGGGCAGGCGGGGAGTCCGCCCTGCGGGCGGGAAGCGCCTCACGGCGCCGAACGGTCACCTTCCGACCACCCCCGCCCCCGATGCCTGATTGTGTTTCAGTCGCCGAGCAGGCGTGTCAAGGCGGGAAAGAGTACCTTGACACGCCTGATCGGCGACCAAAGACCGGCTGTGGATCGGGGGCGGGGGAGGTCTGGTTGGGGTAGTCGGTGCTGTTGCGTTGCCGGCTTGCGGTTCGCAAGGCTGCCGCGCGGCCCCGGGGCGTAGTCGGGCCGCTTGTGTTGCCGGCCGCCGGTTCGCAGGGCTGCCGCACGGCCGGCCGACTGCCGGACCACTACCGTTGCCGGCCGCCGGCACTCGGCTGCCGCACGGCCAGCCGACTGCCGTGCCACTCCCGTTCCCGCCCGCCGGTTGTGTGTCACCACCGGACCGGGCTCACCCCTCCGGTGCCACCTCCCCATACGCCACCACCGACAGGAACCTGATCGGCAGCTTCACCAGCTCCCGCGGTCCGTGCACCCCTTCACCGTCCAGTTGCAGCGCATCGCCGGGGCGCATGGTGTAGCTGGCCTCTCCGTGGCCGTACACCATCTCCCCCTCCAGCATGTACAGCAGCTCCGTTCCGGGGTGCTGGAAGAGCGGGAACTCCTCACTCCGTTCGGTCAGCGTGACGATGTGCGCTTCCATCCGCTTGTGCGGCCCCCGCAGCGCACCGAGCAACGTGTAGTCGTGGCCCACCCGCGTTCCGCGTTGCACGATTCGCGCTCCGGCGCCCGCCGGGGTGTAGACCGCCTCGCGTTGGGTGTCGGCTGCCCGGAACAGCGCGGTGACCGGCACGTCGAACGCGTCGGCCAGGCGGTCGAGCGTCGTCAGGCTACAAGAAATCGTCGCGTTCTCGATTTTGGACAGCATCGCCACCGAGATGCCCGTGCGCGCCGCCAGCTCGGCCAGCGTGTGGCCGTGGGCGTGCCGCAGCTGGCGCACCTGCCCGGCGATCGCCCGCTCCAGCCTGCCCTGCCGCGGCGCCGGCTTGTCGACCTCGCGCGCGGCCGGCCCGGCCGGTGCCTCGTCCTTGCTCACGACTGCCCGCCCATCCACCGATGATACTCAGCGCATCTCCCCCGCCCCCACATACGGGTGCGGGCTGGTCAGCAACGCGCCCTCGGCGAACCGCGACAACCGGAAATCCGTCTCCGGCACGTCCGGGTCCCCGCTCTTCCCGTCCACCACCAGGTCCGCGACCAGCGCCCCCACCGCGGGCGAGATCTTGAACCCGTGCCCGCTGAACCCCGCCGCCACCACCAGCCCGCCGACCGGCGTCAGGGAGATCACCGGGTTGAAGTCCGGCGTCACGTCGTAACACCCCGCGTAGGTGCTCGCGATCGACGCGTCCGCCAGTCCCGGGAACCGCCGTGCCATCTTCTCCACCGCCAGCTCCAGGAAGTCCGCGTCGGCCCGGTTGGCGTAGCTGTCCGGGTCGGCCGGGTGCAGCCGGGCCAGATCGCTGTTGCCGAACAGGATCTCCCCGGACACCTCGGGCCGCACGTACTGCAACGACACCAGATCGGAGAACACCGGCACCGCCCCCAGGTCCACCCCCGGGTCGACCAGCACGATCTGCTCCCGGTGCACGGTGATCGGCAGCTCGATCCCGTGCGCGGCCAGCAGCGGCACCGACCACGGCCCGGCCGCAACGACCACAGTGGACGCCCCGATCACCGACCCGTCGGCCAGCCGCACCCCCGTCACCCGCTCCCGGGACACCAGCACCTCGGCCACCGCCGCGCCCTGCCGGATCCGCGCACCGGCGGCACGAGCCGCCGCGGCAAACGCTTGCGCCGTCGAGTACGCATCCCCGTACCCGCCGCGCGGCTCCCAGGCGAACGCGGCGAAGTCGTCCAGATCCGCGGCCGGCCACAGCTTCGCGACCTCGTCCCGGCCGATCTCCTCCGTCTCCACCCCGACCGCGCGCTGGTCGGCCAGGCTCGCCCGCAGCGCCTCCACATTGGACTCGCCGACCCCCACGACGTACCCGGTCTGGTGGAACCCGATCTCCGTGCCCAGGACGTCGGAAGCGTTCTCGAACAGCTCCAGCCCCGTGCGTGCCATCGCCGCCAGCGACGACACCCCGTAGTGACAACGCACCACACCGCTGGACTTGCCCGTCCCACCCGACCCGACGGTGTCCCGTTCGCACACCACCACGTCCGTCACCCCGCGCTGCGCCAGCGCCCACGCCGCGGCCGTGCCCTCCAGACCGCCGCCGACGATCACCACCTCGGCGTTCACCGCGACATCCCCGGAATCCAGTCGGTGCCGGCCAGCGGCACGCGGGCCATCGCGGCGGCCTCGATCGTGAGCGCGACCAGGTCCTCGGGCTCGAGGTTGCGCAGGTGCGCCTTCCCGCACGCGCGCGCGAGCGTCTGCGCCTCCATCGTGAGCACCCGCAGGTAGTTGGCGATCCGGCGGCCGCCCTCGACCGGGTCCAGGCGCGCGGCCAGCTCCTCGTCCTGGGTCGTGATGCCGGCCGGATCGCGGCCGTCCTGGAAATCGTCGTAGAACCCGGCCGCCGACCCGATCTTCGCGTACTCCGCCGCGTAGCGCGGGTGGTTGTCGCCCAGCGCGATGAGCGCGGCGGTGCCGATCGCGACCGCGTCCGCCCCCAGGGCCATGGCCTTGGCGACGTCGGCGCCGGTGCGGATGCCGCCGGAGACGATCAGCTGGACCTTCCGGTGCAGCCCCAGCTCGCGCAGCGCCTGCACGGCCTGCGGGATCGCGGCCAGCGTGGGGATGCCGACGTGCTCGATGAACACGTCCTGCGTCGCGGCGGTGCCGCCCTGCATGCCGTCCACCACCACGACGTCGGCGCCCGCGGCGACGGCCAGCTTCACGTCGTAGTAGGTGCGGGTGGCGCCGACCTTGACGTAGACCGGCTTCTCCCAGTCGGTGATCTCGCGCAGCTCCAGGATCTTGATGGCGAGGTCGTCCGGACCGGTCCAGTCCGGGTGGCGGCAGGCCGAGCGCTGGTCGATCCCGGCGGGCAGCGTACGCATCCCGGCGACGCGCTCGGAGATCTTCTGCCCGAGCAGCATCCCGCCGCCGCCCGGTTTCGCCCCCTGGCCGAGCACGATCTCGATGGCGTCGGCCTTGCGCAGGTCGGCCGGGTTCATCCCGTACCGCGAAGGCAGGTACTGGTAGACGAGGTGCTTGGACTGGCCGCGCTCCTCGGGCGTCATGCCGCCGTCGCCGGTGGTGGTGGACGTGCCGGCCTCGGACGCGCCGCGCCCGAGCGCCTCCTTCGCCTGCGCGGACAGCGCGCCGAAGCTCATCCCGGCGATGGTGACCGGGATGTCCAGGTGCAGCGGGTACCTGGCGTGGCGGTCGCCGAGGACGACGTCGGTGCCGCAGCGCTCGCGGTAGCCCTCCAGGGGGTAGCGGGACATCGACGCGCCCAGGAACAGCAGGTCGTCGAAGTGCGGCAGCGGGCGTTTCGCGCCCCAGCCGCGGATGTCGTAGACGCCGGTCTCGGCGGCGCGCTGGATGGCGGCGATGGTGGCGCGGTCGAACGTCGCGGACTCGCGCAGGGCGGGGTCGGTCATGTGCTGCTCCTGGTCAGTACGAGTTGTGCGCGGCGAAGTGGTAGAGCTTGCGGGCGGAGCCGTAGCGGCGGAACTCGGACGGGTCGTGCGCCAGGCCGGCGGCGGCGAGCAGGTCCTTCAGCTCGCCGAGGTGCTCCTCCCGCATCGGCTTTTCGACGCAGTCCGCGCCGAGCCCACCGACCGCGCCGCGCACGTAGATCCGGGCCTCGTAGATCGAGTCGCCGAGGCCGTCCCCGGCGTCGCCGCACACGACGAGCCGCCCGGCCTGCGCCATGAACGCGCTCATCGGGCCGATGTCGCCGCCCACCACGATGTCGATGCCCTTCATCGAGATGCCGCAGCGCATCGACGCCGAGCCCTCGATCACCAGCAGCCCGCCGTGCCCGGTGGCCCCGGCCGACTGGGACGCGTCGCCGGTGACCCGGACCAGCCCGGACATCATGTTCTCGGCCACCCCGGTACCGGCGTTGCCGTGCACGGTGACGGTGCCGCCGTCGTTCATGCCCGCGCAGTAGTAGCCGGCGTGGCCGCGGACGTCGACGGTGATGTCGTCGCGGATCCCGGCGGCCAGCGCGTGCGCGCCCTGCGGGTGCAACACTTCGTACGCGCGCGCGGCCGGGGCGTGCAGCTCGGCGTTCAGCTCCCGCACGGTGGTGCGGGTGAGGTCGATCAGCGCTGCCATGCGTAGACCCTTTCCGGCTCGGGCTCGTAGATGCGGGCGGTCTCGATGCCCGGCAGGTCCGCCAGCGCGCGGAACTCCGAGGCCATCGCGACCCAGGCCGGTGTCTCGGCGATGATCGCGGGCTTGCAGGCGATCGCGTCGCGCACCACGGCGAACCCGTCGGCGCTGGTCACCAGCAGGGTGTAGAAGCCGTCGAAGCGCTCGCACAACGCACGCAGCGCCTTGTCCAGGTCCTCGCCCTGCGCCAGCCGCTGGGCGACGAACCGGGCGCCCACCTCGGAGTCGTTCTCGGAGTCGAACGACACGCCCTGCGCCCGCAGCTCGCGGCGGATGGTGGCGTGGTTGGCGAACGATCCGTTGTGGACCAGGCACTGGCCGGGCCCGACGGAGAACGGGTGGCAGCCCTCGGGCGTGACCGCGGACTCGGTGGCCATCCGGGTGTGCGCGAGGCCCTGCCAGCCCTGCGCGTTCGCCAGGTCGTAGGTGCCGGCCAGCTCCCGGGGGTGGCCGATTCCCTTGTAGACGGTCAGATCCGTGCCCGCGCCGACGATCCGCTCCCCCGGCAGCGCGGCCACCAGGTCGTCGACGGACATGGGCGCGGCGAGCACGGTGGTGTCCCCGGCCTCGGTCACCAGGGCGTCGGGAAAGCGCTTGCGCAGCTCCGCGGCGTCGGCGGACAGCAACGACACCGCGGCGTAGCCCTCGGGGCAGCGGCGGCGGTCCCCGTAGACGGCGACGCCCGCCGAGTCCGGGCCGCGCTCGACCACCTGGCACAGCATCCCCTCCAGCAGCCGCCCGAGCCGGGGGTAGAGCCCGGGGTCGCGCAGGTGCAGCCCCACGATTCCGCACATGGCGGGTCTCCTTCCTAGAACGCGGTCAGGTAGCGGTCGTGCTCCCAGGAGCCGACCGTGCCGTGCCAGTCGAAGAACTCCTCGCGCTTGAGCCCGGCGAAGTACTCGGCCACGCCCGGCCCGGCGGCGTCCAGCGCGGCGGTGACCACCTGGTCCGCGCCCAGCGCGTCGACCGCGTGCAGCAGCGTCGGGGGCAGCTCCGGGTGTCCGGCGGTGTCCGGGTCGAGCGCTCGCTCGATGCCGTCCAGGCCAGCCGCCAGCGCCGCGGCCAGGGCGAGGTAGGGGTTGGCCGAGCCGTCGCCGCCACGCAGCTCGACGCGGTTGCCGTCCGGGATGCGCACGTAGTGGGTGCGGTCGTTGCCGCCGTAGGTCGCGCGCCGCGGTGACCAGGTGGCGCCCGAGCGGGTCGAGGTCGCACCGGTGCGCTTGTAGGAGTTGACGGTCGGCGCGAGCACCGCCTGCAGAGCGGGTGCGTGCGCGAGGATTCCGGCCAGGAAGCGGCGGGCCACAGTGGACAGTCCGTGCGCCTGATCCCCGGGGAACAGCGGCGTGCCCTCGCGCCACAGCGACAGGTGCAGGTGCATGCCGGAGCCGGTCTGGTCGGCGAACGGCTTGGGCATGAACGTGGCGGTCATGCCGCGCCGCTCGGCCAGCGTGGAGATCAGGTACCGGGCGGTGATGACGCGGTCGGCGGTGGTGAGCGCGTCGGCGTAGGCGAAGTTCTGCTCGAACTGGCCGTTGGCGTCCTCGTGGTCGTTGGCGTAGTTGCCCCAGCCGAGGGCGTTCATGGCCGAGGAGACGCCGGTGAGGTGGTCGTACATGCGGGTCAGGCCGCGGGCGTCGTAGCAGGGGCGGGCCGCGTTGTCGTGGGCGTCGGCGGGGACGAGCCGGCCGTCGGAGCCGCGGCTGACCAGGAAGTACTCGACCTCCGCGCCGGCGAACAGCTCCAGCTGCCGGTCCGCGGCCCGCCGCAGGAGTTCCTTGAGGATCACGCGCGGCGCGAACGGCCACGGCCGCCCTTCGACGTGCGGGTCGCAGTGCACCAGCGCCAGGCCCTCGCGCACGGCGGGCAGGAGGGTGTAGCTGGCCGGGTCGGGGATCGCGATCAGGTCCGGGTCGGAGGGCTGCTGGCCCATCGCGCCGACCGCGTATCCGGCGAACCCGACGCCCTCGTCCTGCAGCTCGCGCGCGGCCTCGACCGGCACGAGCTTCGCGCAGGGCTTGCCGGTCAGGTCGACGAAGAGGGCCAACAGGAACCGCACACCGTCGGCACGGGCACGCGCGGCGAGGTCGGGCGCGGCCGCCGGCGCGGGTGGCAGGTCGAGCGTCATCTCGGTCTCCCTGTTCTGTGGAGGCTTATCGTTTCACGAAACTGATTGTCGCCACAAGAAAGGTGCCGATGGTTACCGGCGCGTGAACACGCGTTACAGGACGCGCTACTCTGGACGAGACGGTATCGTCTCGACCATTCGAGGAGTGTTCGTGAACCTCTCGACCGAGGACCGGCGCCGTCGCGCGCACGAGGCCGTGGACCGGCTGCAGGAGCGCGTGCTGGCGCACGACATGAACGGTTTCGCCGACGTCTTCGCGCCCGGCGGCGTGATGGAGTTCCCGTTCGCGCCGCCCGGCTGGCCCACGCTGCGGGGCCGGGAAGCGGTGCGCGAGTACGTGCGCGACTACACCGACCACGTCGACATCCGGGCGATTTCCGCGCAGACGCGGCACGAGACCGCCGACCCGGACGTGCTGATCGTGGAGTGGGAGGTCGACGGCACGGCGCTGCGGACGGGGCGGCCGTACCGGATCCGGTACGTCAACGTGGTCCGGGTGGGCGCCGAGGGCATCGAGTCGCTGCGCGACTACTGGAGCCCCCTGGCCGCCGGGCACGCGCTGGGCCGGCTCGACGAGCTGGTCGCGATGCAGGAGGGGGCGCGGTGAAGGTCCTGGTCACGGGCGCGACCGGGAACACCGGCCGTCCCCTCACCCGGCTGCTCGCCGAGGCGGGCGCGACCGTGCGCGCGGCCAGCAGGCGCGCCGGTTTCGACTGGTCGGACCCCGCGACGCACGACGCGGTGCTCGACGGGGTGGAGCGGATGTACCTGGTCGCGCCGGTCGGGGTCGCCGAGCCGGAGCCCGTCGTGCGGCCGTTCCTCGAGCGTGCGCGGGACGCGGGCGTGCGCCGGGTCGTGCTGCTCAGCTCGTCGGCGGTGTCGTCCGGCGATCCGGGGCTGGGGCGGGTGGACCGGGCGGTGCGGGAGATCATGCCGGAGTTCGCCGTGCTGCGGCCGTCGTGGTTCATGCAGAACTTCACCGGTGACCATCCGGTGGCCGACGGCATCCGGACCCGCGGCGAGATCGTGACCGCGACCGGCGAGGGGCGGATCGCGTTCGTCGACGCGGCGGACATCGCGGCTTCGGCCGCGGCGCTGTTGCTGGCGGACGAGTGCGGCGGCGAGGAGCACGTGATCACCGGCCCGGAGGCGATCAGCTACGCCGAAGCGGCCGCGATCTACACCGAGGTCACCGGCGTGCCGGTACGCCACACCAGTGTCAGTGCCGTGGAGCTGGCGGACCGGTTCGTGGCCGCGGGCTATCCGGCGGACTTCGCCGCCGCGCTGGCCGCCCTGGACGACGGCATCCGCCGTGGCAGCGAGGACCGGGTGACCGGCACGGTGCACCGGCTGACCGGCCGCCCGCCGAAGCCGCTGCGTCGCTTCCTGACCGAGCGGCTCAGGCGCTGAGTGCCTCCAACTAGGCTGGTCGCATGGATCCTCGCGCTGCCGGCCTGACCGAACTGAGCCGCGGGCTCGCCGGATACCTGCGGGCGGTGGCCGAGGCCGTCGGGGTGCCGGCGGAGGCGACCTCGTTCGAGATCAGCGACACGGCCACCGCGTACCTGGGCCTGACCCGGCGGTGGCCGACGCGGCCCGGCGAGGACCTGATGCTCGTGTGGAGCGAACGCAACGGCTGGGCGGTCGCGGTGGAGACCGATCCCGGCGAGACGCCGATGGTGCTGGCCTGGTTCGCCGGCGAGGACGTGGTCCCGGAGCCGGCGGAGGTGGCGCGGTTCGTCACCGGTGTCCTCACCGCGGAGCGCTCCACCGAGCCGCGGCCGGTGTTCGCGGTGGACGTCGGCCGCACCGAGCTGGCCGCACGGCTGGCGCGGTACGTGGAGAACTAGACGCGGCCCGGCGGCACCACCACGAGGACGAGGCTGTCACCCGCGGTGGTCGTCACGGACACCGTGTCCGAACCCTGCCTCCGGTACCCCACGACGGGCGCCAGCGACCCGCGCTGGTCGAAGTGGCGCACGGCGGGATCCCAGGCGGTCGTGTGATAGGCGATCCGGTCGATCGGCCCGAGACGGGCTGCCAGCACCGCGCGCAGCGCCGGCAGCTCCGCGGACAGGTCTCGCGACCGGGGCCACCAAGCCCCGTCGACGTACCCCGGGGTGGGCGCCGTCGGGTTCTGACTCGCTCGGAGTTTCAGCCGCGGCGGCCCGGCGGCCATAGCGGCCTTCGGGGTGGTGGTGCGAACGTGCGGGCCCGACGACATGCCGGTGCTCCTGCCCCCGGCCCATCATGAGCCGGCCTCTTCGGCCGGGAAAGGCACCGGCTTGACCACCGGTGCGCGGGATGTTCCCGACACCTCCGACGCTACACCCACCCGGGCCGGATAGCGCCGTCCGCGAGCGAATTTTCCCGCGCCGGCAGCGAAAAAGCGCCGCCGGTTCGCTCGTCAGGCTTCGGCCACCGCGTCCTGCTTGGCCTGGCGGCGCGCCTTGGCCGCGAGCATCGCCGGGCTGATCTTGCCCGTCTCGGCGGGTTTGCGCGGCTCCGGCGCGTCCGGGATCTCGTCCGCGGGCTCCGCCGGCGTCTCGTCCACATCGGACTCGGCGGACTCCGCGGACTCCGCGGACTCAACGGTCTCGTCCGCATCGGACTCCGGCTCCTCGGTGTCCGTTCCGGTGTCCAGCAGGTCCAGCGCCGGCGGCTGAAGGTCCGGGGTGCGCGCGGCCTGCTCGGCCGCGGAGTCGATGATCTCGCCGATCCGCACCAGCTGGGCCAGCAGGGTCTGCCGGGTGGCGCGCAGGCGGTCCACCTCCTCCTCGGCCCGGCGGATCATCTCCTGCGCCTGCTCGTTCGCCTGTTTCGCCAGGTCCTCGCGCTGGCGGCGGGCCTCCTCGGCCTGGTCCTCGTACGCCTTGCGGGTCTCTGCGGCGTCCTGTTCGGCCTGTTCGCGGATCTCGCGCGCCTCCAGCTCGGCCTGGGCGATGATGCGCTCCACCCGGGCGCCGATGTTGCCGGACCCCACGATCTGCAGGGGCACCGACGGATCACCGCCCAGTTCGGACAGCCGCCGCTCCTTCTCCTCCAGCTCGCTCGCCAGGTGCCCGGTCCGCGCGCGCAGCCGGCGGATGTAGGCGTCGACCTCCCGGCGGTCGTAACCACGCAGAGCGGACGAGAACTCGACGTCGCGCTCGGCCAGGATGTCATTGCCACCGCTGTTGACCATGCCCCGAGTCTCGATCGCGCTGCCGGGCCCCGCAAACGGCAACTCCCGTTCGGCTGAAGATCGGGTCCGGCACGGCACCCCCGGCGGGCCACCGCACCGTAGCCGTCCGGCGTCACGCGCACTCCGATCGTGCGATCGGACGCCCGCCACCCCCGGAAGCGACTGCTCGGCGTGAGCAGGAACCGGCGCGGCCCACCGGTACGGGTGATATCACGCCTCCTGGGACACCGCGGCCCGGCGCGGGCCGTCCGGGTGCGGCGTGGCGCGGTAGAGGTGGACCGACACCGCGGCCAGCCAGCCCCAGGCGAGCAGGAGGACCACCCAGAACGCGAGCACCACCGCGGGACTGGACGAGCCGGACGCCAGCCCGCCGAACCCGGCCAGGAACGCGACCCCCACGACCCACGAGCCCCAGGCCCAGCCGGTCCGCCCGGCGCGCCGGAAGTGCGTGCCCAGCACGACCATCGCCAGCACCAGCGACAGGAAGCCGAGCCCCGCGGTGACCAGGTGCAGCAGGCCGTGCACGGTCGCCTCGGCCGGTGGGCCGTCGGGCGTGCCGGCCGGGAAGCCGTGCATCGGGTCGGCGACGAACACCCCCGCGCCGATCAGGCCGAGTCCGTACCCGCCGATGAGCCGTGCGCCCCACCGCCCGGCCGGTCTGCCCCGCAGCGCCCGGCCGACCCCGGTGGCGGCCGCGATGACCATCAGCCCGGTGAGCACCAGGTTCCCGATCTGCACCCACCCCCAGGGCCCGTTGACGAGCAGGCTCAGGTCGTGCCGGGTCAGGTCGAACCCGGGCCGGAGCAGCGCCTGGACCAGGCCGAGGACCACGTAGAACGGGCCGGCCAGGACGCCGTAGCCGAGCAGCGAGCGGGTGATGGCCGCGCCGCGGTCGAAGTCCGGAGAAGTCCCCATGAGTTCTTTCCCTTCACCGTGTAGTACCGCTAGTGCACTGGACGGTACCGCTGCGGTACTGTTGAGGGCAATAGTGAAGGGAGTCCGAAATGACGGAATCCGTCGACGTGCCCGACGACACCCTGCTGGTCCGCGTGTCGGCGCACGGTCCCCGGCGCGTACCGCGGGAGGGCCGGGCGCTGGACCCCCGTTCGGTGCGCACGCGCGCCGCGGTCGTCGAGGCCGCGACCGCGCTCTTCCTGACCCAGGGGTACGTGGGCACGAGCGTCGACGACATCGCCGCGGCCGCGCACGTCTCGAAGCGCACCGTCTACAACAACTTCGGGGACAAGGAGAACCTGTTCACCGAGATCGTGCTGGGCGTGACCGCGACCGCGGAGCAGTTCGCGGACAAGCTGGTGGGCGCGCTGCGGGACACCACCGACGTGGCGGCCGCGCTGCGCACCCTGGCCCGCCAGCACGTCGGCGCGGTGTCGAACCCGCAGATCGTGCGGCTGCGGCGGCTGATCATCGCCGAGGCCGCGCGCTTCCCGGAGCTCGCCCGCGAGTACCACCGGCGCGCGCCGGGCCGGGTGATCACCGCGCTCGCGGAGGCCTTCGCCGCCCTGGGCGAGCGTGGCGCGCTGCGGGTGCCCGACCCGCGGCGGGCGGCGGAGCACTTCTCGTTCCTGGTGCTCGGCGCCGTCCTGGACGAGGCCATGTTCGCGCCGGACGCGCCGCCGCCGTCCGAGGCCGAGCGGGACCGGATCGCCACGGACGCGGTCGAGGTGTTCCTCGCCGCCTACCGATGAGAAAACGCCTCCGGCCCTACCGCCGGGCCGGGGGCCGGAGGACAGTGGTGCCAGGTCTCGTCCCTGCCCGGGCAGCGACGCCGACCAGGTCCCCGGCGGTTCAGACCACGTGCCCCGGGGACCGCCTCTCCACGGCGTCCACCGCGGCGGCGGGCCGCCGCACCAGCGCCACCATCGCGGCGCTGAGCAGGCCCGCCACGGCGAACACCGCGAAGCCCAGCCCGGACAACCGGCTCGCCACGAGGATGCCGCCCAGCCACGGCCCGAACACCGCCCCGAAGCGCCCGATCCCGGACACCCAGCCCAGCGCGGTGGCCCGCACGCCGGCCGGGTAGTACGCGCCGACGCTGGAGTAGATCAGCGTCTGGGCGCTGAACAGCCACCCGCCGGTCAGGAACACCACGACGTAGGTCAGCGGCAGCGGCATCCTGATCGCCAGCAGCCCGACCCCCACCGCGGTGAGCGCGAACCACAGGATCGCCACCGGGCGCGCCCCGAACCGGTCCGCCAGCCGCCCGGCGACGAGCATGCCGGCGATCCCGCCGACGTTGATCACCAGCAGGAAGCTGACCGCCGAGCCGAGGTGGTAGCCGTTGCCGCGCATCATCGTCGGCAGCCAGGTGTTGACGCCGTAGACCAGCAGGAGCCCGCCGAACGAGGCGATCCAGAACAGGATCGTGGTGAGCGCGGCCGACGAGGTGAACAGGGCACGCAGGCTGCCCGGCTTCTGCTCGGTCCGCTCCGGTTCGAACGGCTCGAGCGCGACCCGGTGGCGGCCGGCGATCGCCTGCGCCCGCGCCCGCTTCCCCCGGGCCAGCAGGTAGGTCACCGACTCCGGCAGCATCAGGTAGACCACCGGCAGCACCACGAGCAGCGGCACCGCGCCGAGCCAGTACACCGAGCGCCAGCCCAGCGACTCGACCACCGACATCGCCAGCGCGCCGGCGATCGCGCCGCCGGCCTGGTGCGCGGTCATCACGATGGTCACGCTGAGGTTCTTGCGCCACGGCGGCGCGTACTCCATGACCATCGCGATCGCCGACGGCAGCAGACCGCCGAGGCCGACGCCGGCCACGAACCGGGCGGCCCCGAACACCTCGGCCGACGGCGCCATCGCGCACGCCGCGGAGGCGAGCGAGAAGACGACCACGCCGGTCAGGATGATCTTGCGGCGGCCGATCCGGTCGGTGACGATGCCGGATCCGAGCGCGCCGAGCAGCATGCCGAACGTGGTGAGGCTGCCGATCGTCCCGCCGGTGACGGCGGTCAGGCCGAAACCCTCGTCGGCGAGCACGCCGGGCAGGGTCGCGCCGTAGACGAACAGGTCCAGCCCGTCCAGCAGGACGAGCACCCAGCACAGCGCGATGACCCGGATCGACAGCCTGCCGACCGCCGGATCCCGCTGTTCCCACACGGACATCGGCGTCCCTCTCGTCCTCGGTTCGGGTGAACGAACGACCGCGAAGGTACTGCGCGCCGATCGTGCACACAAGATTGTTGACAATTTTGGCTGCAAATAGGCATCCTGGCTGGAGCACGAGCCGACCCGAGGAGAAGAAACCCATGCCAAACCCGACGACAGGAAGCCTGCTGGTGGTCAGCGCGCACGCGGGCGACTTCGTGTGGCGGGCCGGCGGCGCGATCGCCCTGGCCGCCGAGCGCGGCGAGCGGGCGACGGTCGTCTGCCTGAGCTTCGGCGAGCGCGGCGAGTCCGCCCGCGCCTGGCGCGAGGGCAAGAACCTGGACGAGATCAAGGCCATTCGCCGCGCCGAGGCCGAGAACGCGGCCGCGGCGCTGGGCGCGGAGGTGCGCTTCTTCGACGCGGGCGACTACCCGTTGCGGGAGTCGCCCGAGCTGGTCGACCGGCTGGTGCACGTCTACCGCGAGCTGGCGCCGACCGTGGTCCTCACGCACACCCTGTCCGACCCGTACAACGGCGACCACCCGGCGGCGGCGCGGATGGCGCTGCAGGCGCGGGTGCTGGCGCAGGCCATCGGCTACGACGCGCCCGGCGATCCGCTCGGCGCTCCCCCGGTGTTCTTCTTCGAGCCGCACCAGCCCGAGCAGTGCGACTTCAAGCCGGACGTCCTGCTCGACATCACCCCGGTGTTCGACCGCAAGCGCAAGGCCATGGAGTGCCTGCCCGCGCAGCAGCACATGTGGGACTACTACACGGATCTCGCCAAGCGCCGGGGCGTGCAGCTCAAGCGCAACGCCGGGCCGAACCTGGGCCTGCCGCACCACACCCTGGGCGAGGCCTACGTCCGGGTGTACCCGCAGGTCACGGGGGCGCTGGCATGACCGGGGTGATCGTCACCGACCCGCCGCGCGCCGACGCCGGGGAGGTCGACGCGCTCGCGGAGTTCGGCGTCGCGACCGTGCACGAGGCGCTGGGCCGCACCGGCCTGCTCGGCCCGGACCTGCGGCCGATCCAGGACGGCGCGCGGATCGGCGGCACCGCCGTGACGGCGTTGTGCTGGCCGGGCGACAACCTGATGATCCACGCCGCCGTCGAGCAGTGCCGCCCCGGCGACGTCCTGGTCGTCACCACCACCTCACCGTCGCGGGACGGCCTGTTCGGCGAGCTGTTCGCCACGGCGCTGCAGCACCGCGGGGTCCGCGGCCTGGTCATCAACACCGGGGTGCGGGACGTGGCGGACCTGCGCGCGATGGGGTTCCCGGTGTGGTCGGCCGCGGTGAGCGCGCAGGGCACCGTCAAGGCGACCGCGGGCTCGGTCAACGTGCCGATCGTGATCGGCGGGCAGGCCATCCGCCCCGGCGACGCGATCCTGGCCGACGACGACGGCGTGCTGTGCGTGCCGCGCGAGCTGGTGGGCGACGGCCTGCGCGCGTCGCGGGCCCGCGCGGACAAGGAAGAGGCCACGCGGCAGGCGTTCCGTCGTGGTGAGCTGGGCCTGGACCGCTACGGGTTGCGGGACAAGCTCGCCGAGCTGGGCGTCCGGTACGTGACGGCGGAGGAGTACGCGAAGCTGGAGCGCGGATGAGCGTGCGCTGCATGCTGATGCGCGGCGGCACGTCGAAGGGCGCCTACTTCCTCGCCTCGGACCTGCCCGCCGATCCCGCCGAGCGCGACGACCTGCTGCTGCGGATCATGGGCACGCCCGACCCGCGGCAGATCGACGGGCTCGGCGGCGCGCAGCCGGTCACCAGCAAGGTCGCGATCGTCTCCCCCGCCGCGGGCGACCGGGACGTCGACTACCTGTTCCTGCAGATCGGGATCGGGGAGGCGACCGTGTCCGGCCGGCAGACGTGCGGCAACCTGCTCGCCGCGGTCGGCCAGTTCGCGGTCGAGCGCGGCCTGGTGCCGGCCGGTGGTGACCGCACCAGCGTGCGCGTGCGGATGACCAACACCGACGCGATCGCGGTGTCCACATTCGACACTCCCGGCGGGACGGTCGACTACCGCGGCACGACGGCGATCTCCGGCGTGCCCGGCACCGCCGCCCCGGTCGAACTGGAGTTCACCGGGACCGAAGGATCGGTGTGCGGCACCCTGCTGCCCACCGGCAACGTCGTCGACCACATCGGCGGCATCCCGGTGACCTGTGTGGACAACGGGATGCCCGTGGTCGTGGCGCGCGCGGCCGACTTCGGCCTCACCGGCTACGAACCGGTGGACGAGCTGACCGGGCTGGCCGGGGAGATCCAGGCGCTGCGCCTGGAGGCCGGGACGCTGATGGGCCTCGGCGACGTCCGCGACGCGTCGGTGCCGAAGACGACGCTGGTCGCCGCACCGCGCGACGGCGGCGCCATCTGCACCCGGACGTTCATCCCGCTGCGCCCGCACCCGTCGATCGGCGTGCTGGGCGCGGTGAGCGTGGTGACCGCGCTGATGCTGGACGGCGCGGCCGGGCACGAACTGTTCGCCGCGCCGCCGCCCGGCTCGCCGGTCGGTGTCGAGCACCCGAGCGGCACGCTGGAGGTCGGCGTCGAACTGGCGCCCGGGCCTCGCGTGCGGCGCTCCACCGTCATCCGCACCGCGCGGAAGTTGTTCGACGGCACCGTTTTTCCCCGTCCCTGAGAAAACCCGGAAGGCACCGATGCCCCACCTCGCACCCTCGCCCCGTCACGAGATCGCTCACCTCGGTCACGTCGAGCTGCTCACGCCGGAACCGGAGAAGAGCCTGGACTTCTTCGTGAACGTGCTGGGCCTGACCGAGAACGGCGCGCAGGGCGACTCGGTCTACCTGCGCACGTGGGACGACTACGAGCACCACAGCGTCAAACTCACCGCCGCCAAGACCTCCGGGGTGGGGCGGACCGCGATGCGCGCCTCCAGCGAGGCGGCCCTGAAGCGGCGGGTCGCCGCGATCGAGGAGCGCGGCCTGGGCATCGGCTGGGTGGACGGTGATCCGGGGATCGGGCCCACGTACGCGTTCCGGGACCCGGACGGGCACGAGATGGAGATCTACTGGGAGACCGAGAAGTACGACCCGCCCGGGCACCTGCGGCCGTCGCTGAAGAACCAGGCGCAGGCGTACCCGGCGCGCGGGGTGTGCGTGCGGCGGCTGGACCACGTCAACTACCTGGCCCAGGACGCCGCGGCGAACGGCGGTTTCGTGTGCGACGCACTGGGCGGGCGGGTGACCGAGCAGATCCGGCTCGACAGCGGGGTGATTTCCGGGCAGTGGACGCACTTCGCGCAGAAGTCCTACGATCTGGTCTACACCAATGACTGGACCCGCTCGTCGGGGCGGCTGCACCACATCGCCTTCGCGACGGACACGCGGGAGGACATCCTGCGGGCGGCGGACATCGCGCTGGACAAGGGCGTGTTCATCGAGACGGGGCCGCACAAGCACGCGATCCAGCAGACGTTCTTCCTGTACGTCTACGAGCCCGGCGGCAACCGGATCGAGCTGTGCAACCCGGCCGCGCGGCTGATCTTCGCGCCCGACTGGGAACCGATCACCTGGACCGAGGCCGAGCGGGCGAAGGGCCAGGCGTGGGGCCTGAAGACGATCGAGTCGTTCCACACGCACGGCACGCCGCCCGTGTAGGCCCGGTCGGACAGCCGCCCAGGGAGGCCACGCCCACGGCGCCCCCGCGGCCGCGGCTGCCGATCCCGCCGTGCAGCGCGTGGCCGGCCGCGCGGCGGGTCGGGGCGGGGCGGGGCACCTGACGGTCAGCGCGCCGTCGTCACCGGGGCCATCCACAGCCCCAGCACGGCGTCGATCAGGCCGGTCGCCGCGTCGTGCCAGTTCTTTCGTGGTGTCGGGGTGCCGTCGGCCAGGGCGCGTTCCCGCTCGGCGTTCATGTGCACCATCAGCTGCCGCATCATGGCGCTCCGCTCGGCGCGCACCTCGGCCGGCAGCTTCGGCAGGCAGCGCTTCAGCCCGTCGAGCGTCCGCACCATCGACGGCGACGACAACGCGTCGTCGGCGATGATGTCCCGTAGCGCCGGGTCCGTGGTGACCTGCGCGCTGAACCGCGCGAACCACGTCGGGTTCCCCAGCGCCGCCAGGTGTTCCGTGGCCGGCCGCACGATGCACGCGATCCAGTCGCGCGGGTCGTCCGAATCGCCGGTCTCGGCCACCATCCGGTCGCGGATCCGCTCCATCTCGGCCGTGTGCTTGCGCACGATCGCCCGCACCAGATCGGCCTTCGTGCCGAAGTGGTAGCCCACGGCGGCCGTGTTGCCCTGCCCCGCCGCCTCGCTGATCTGCCGGTTGGACACCGCGTACACGCCGTGCTCGGCGAAGAGCCGTTCGGCCGTCGTGAGGATCGCCTCGCGCGTGGCGGTGACGCGATCGGCTCGTGCCGTCTTCGTCGCCATCGTCACCACCGCGGGAATCAGGGCAGGCCACGCGGCCCGCACCGGGGCATTTTACCGATCACCCGGACATACCCTAACCCGGTCTGCTACGGTAAGTCAATCGATTGATTTAAACTCTCCGGAGGCTTCCGCAATGTCCTCTGCCCGCGCCGGCCGCGTGGTGCCGGTCCTGGCGTTCACCGGCATCGTGGTCTCGCTGATGCAGACCCTGATCATCCCGCTGGTCCCCGAACTGCCCGGCCTGCTCGGCGCCTCCTCGGCGGACACCGCGTGGGCCATCACCGCCACGCTGCTGGCCGCCGCGGTCGCGACGCCGACCGTCGGCCGCCTCGGCGACATGTACGGCAAGCGGCGGATGCTGCTGGTCAGCGTCGTCCTGCTGGTGGCGGGGTCGGTGACCTGCGGCCTGTCCAGCAGCCTGGTGCCGATGATCGCCGGCCGCGCGCTGCAGGGCCTGGCCTCGGGCGTGATCCCGCTGGGCATCAGCATCATGCGCGACGAGCTGCCGGCCGAACGGCTCGGCTCGGCGACCGCGATGATGAGCGCCTCCCTCGGCGTCGGCGGCGCGCTTGGCCTGCCCGCCGCGGCGCTGATCGCCGAGAACGCCGACTGGCACGTCCTGTTCTGGACGGCCGCCGGCCTTGGCGTGGTCGCGTTCCTGCTGGTCGTGTCGTTCGTGCCGGAGTCCGCGGTGCGCACCGGCGGGCGGTTCGACCTGCCCGGCGCGCTCGGCCTGTCGGTCGCGCTGCTGTGCCTGCTGCTGGCGATCTCCAAGGGCGCCGACTGGGGCTGGGGCGACGGGCTGACCATCGGGCTGTTCGTCGCCGCCGTCGTGGTGCTGCTGGTGTGGGGCTGGTGGGAGCTGCGTGCGAAGGAACCGCTGGTGGACCTGCGCACCACCGCGCGGCGGCAGGTGCTGCTGACCAACATGGCGTCCGTCGTGTTCGGATTCGCGATGTTCGCGATGTCGCTGGTGCTGCCGCAGCTGCTGCAGCTGCCCACCGCGACCGGGTTCGGGCTGGGCCAGACGATGCTGGTGGCCGGCCTGGTGATGGCGCCGTCCGGCCTGGTCATGATGGCCACCGCCCCGGTGTCGGCGAAGATCTCCCGCACCAGCGGCCCGAAGGTGACGCTGATGCTCGGCGCGCTCGTGGTCGCCGCCGGGTACGGGCTCAACATCGTGCTGATGGGCGAGGTGTGGCAGCTGCTGGTCGCCTCGTGCGTCATCGGCGCCGGGATCGGCCTGTCCTACGGCGCGATGCCCGCGCTGATCATGTCCGCGGTGCCGGTGTCGGAGACCGCGTCCGCCAACAGCCTGAACACGTTGATGCGCTCGATCGGCACCTCGACCTCCAGCGCGGTCGCGGGCGTGGTGCTGGCGCAGATGACCGTCTCGTTCGGACCGGTGACCGTGCCGTCGCAGAACGGGTTCCGGGTGGTGCTGGCGATCGGCGCGGGCGCGGCGCTGGTGGCGCTGTTCGTCGCGGCCTTCCTGCCCGCGCGGCAGCAGGCGCGTGCGGCCGGGCGCTGGGTGTCGGGCACGGTCCGCGGCACGAGCGGCGCGGGCCTGGTCACGGTCACCGCCCACCGGGCCGACGGGAGCGTCGCGGCGAGCACGGCGGCCGGCCCGGACGGCGGCTACGCGCTGGCGGCGCTGCCGGAGGAGCCGCTGACCCTGGTGGCGGTCGAGCACCCGGCGGTGCACGAGACGGTTTCGGTCGGCGCCGGGCTCACCTGGCGGCACGACATCGACCTGGTTCGGAAGGAGCGGTCATGACCACGACGGCCGAGGTGACGCTCACCGGCCGGGTGAGCAGCGGGCGGCGACCGCTGCCGGAGGTGACGCTGACGCTGACCGACCGGGTCGGCGCGCAGGTGTCGCGGGCCCGCACCGGCGCGGACGGCTCGTTCCGCCTCGGCGGGCTGGCGCCGGGCACCTACGTGCTGATCGTCTCGCGCGCCGGGTTCCAGCCGCACGCGACGGTCGTCACGCTCGAAGCCGGGCCCGCGGCGCCGCTGGACGTCACGCTCGAACCAGCGACCAGCGTGCGGGGCGTGGTGCGGGACCGGCACAGCGGGCAGCCGGTCGCGACGGCGGCGGTGACCGCGGTCGGGCCGGGCGGGGACGTCATCGCCAGCACGGTGTCCGATCCGGACGGTGGTTACCGGCTCACCGGCCTCGACGCCGGGGAGATCACGCTGGTGGCGGCCGCGCCGGGTGCCGATCCCGCGGCGACGGTGGTGCCGCTGGGCGGCGGGCGGGAGCACGTGGCCGACCTGGTGCTGGACACGCACAGCACCCTGACGGGAACGGTGACCGCGGACGGCCGCCCGGTGGCGGGTCTGGCGCTGGAGCTGCGGGATGCGTCGGGCCGCCGGGTGGCCGGGACGGTCACCGGGGCGGACGGCACGTACCGCTTCGAGCGGGTGACCGGGGGCCAGTACACGCTGACGAGCACCACCGGCCGCCCGGCGGTGACCACGATCGCGGCAGGGGCGGACAGCGCGGACCTGGTGCTGGAACGTCCTTAGTGAAGGCTCGCCGAGCGGCGCGCCCGGTGGGCGGACCGGCCACCACCCGGTGGCCGGACGCGGGAAGCCCGGCCCGCCCGCCCGCCCGGCGACCGCATCGCGGGCAGCCGTCCGGGCACTCCCGCGGTGAACCGACCCGCCGCGCAGCCAGAGCGCGAGGCCACCCCCGAAGAAGGCGGCCGCCGAGGAGTGAGAAGGCGGGGCTCGAACCGCCAGCAGGCCGCCCCTGCCCTGGAGGGTCGCCACCGCAGGGGCGGCCACCGGAGTGACCGCCCCTTCCCTCAGTGTCCCGCGACGCCGCTCAGCTCGTTCGGCTCGTGGGGTAGCGTCACGCTCGTCCGCTTCTGGCCCGTTCCCAGGTCGACCAGGTGCACCTGCCGCGTCGCCGGTTCGGTCACGTACACGTCGGCTCCCCGGGTGAAGATCGCCGGGCGGGGTTGCTGCCACTCCAGCGGCTCCTCCCACGCCGCGGTCACCGGGATGGTGCGGGTGACCTGCGCGGTGGCCGGGTCGATCACCCGGATCCCGCCGTCCGTGCCGAGCACCAGCGCCTCACCCCGCGGGCCGCGCGCCAGCGAGCGGAACGTGTAGCTGGTGCCGATGTCGACCAGCCGCAGCGTGCCGGTCGCCGTGTCGATCAGCGAGACCTGCCGCGGGCGCTCCAGTTCGGCGTCCTCGTCCTGCTTGTAGTCACCCAGCACGACCGGCGACGCGTCGGAACCGGCCTGGTTTCCGATACGACCGTATTCCGTCGGGCTGGCCACCTTCGTGATGACACCGTCCCGGTAGACCAGCACCCCGTTCTCACACCCGATCACCACCGCCTCGCCGGCCGCGGTCGCCTCGCCGTGCACGCCCGGGCACTCCTCGCTGCGCGCGATCTCCTTCCGCGCGTCGTCGAGGACGACGATGCCCCGCCGCTCCTCCTCATTACCCAGGGTCACCACGAGCCGCCCGTCGGACAGTTCGATGGCGACCCCGTGGTGCGGTTCGGCCGCGCGGTACACCTCGGTCGCCGGCTGCCCGCCCGACAACGTGCCCGGGTCGAACGCGGTGACCTCGCCGGTGCCGTCGGAGAACAACACGGTCCGCCCGGCGTGCCGGACGACGTGGCCGGGCTTCGCGCCGGGGAACTTCACGTCGGTCAGCTCCGCCGACACCGCGTCCAGCGCCTGGAAGCCCTCCGCGGTGGAGACCATCACGTGCCGGTCGTCGCCGGCCGGGTTGATCCGGTTGAAGCCGGACAGCGGCAGGTCCGCCTTCTGCTCGAGCGTGGTGCCGTCGAGCACCAGGAGCCCGCCGTCGTAGGTGACCACGACCGGGTCGGTGACCTCCGGCGCGGCGGACGGGCTCGTGCCGCACGCGGCCAGCACGGCACAGGCCACAATGGACAGCGCCACGGGCGCTTTTCTCATGGGGACAACCTTTCTCATCGGTTCTCGGCAAGTGCGGTGACGATCGCGTCCGTGTTGGACCGCATCATCTCGAGGTAGGTCGCCGCTCCCCCGCCCGGCGCGGTCAGCGATTCGGAGTGCAGCGGGACGACCCGCACGTGCACCCCGGCCTGGTCGGCCAGCACCCGCGCGAGGCGGTCGGGCTGCGAGGAGTCGGCGAAGATCGCCGGCACCCCGGCGGCGCGGATCGCGCCGGCCAGCCCGGCGAGATCCGACGGGCTCGGCGAGGCCAGGGTGGTGCCGCTGGGCACCACGGCGCCGACCACCTCGAAGCCGTAGCGCTGCGCCAGGTATCCGAACACGTGGTGGTTGGTGACCAGCTTGCGGCGCTCGGCGGGGATCGTGGCGAAGCGCTCGGTCATCCACGCGTCGAGCGCGTCCAGTTCGCGCAGGTACCCCTCGGCGTTGGCCCGCACGATCGCCGCGTCGGCCCCGGGTACCCGGGCGACCTCGTCCGCGATCGCCCGCACGACCAGGCGCATCCGTCCCGGGTCGGTCCAGAAGTGCGGGTCGGGCGCGCCCTCCGCGTACGGGATCGGGTCGGCGGCCTCCCCCGCGGCGAGGGTCGGCACCCCCGCTTCAGCGGCCGCCGCCACGTTGCGGGCCACGCCCTCTTCGAGCCCGAGTCCGTTGTGGACGACCAGTCCGGCGTCGGCCAGCAGCGCGGCCTCCTGCGCGGAGAGCGCGAACGAGTGCGGGTCGGCGCCGGGCCGCATCAGCACGGTCACCTCCGCCTGGTCCCCGGCGATCGCGCGGGTGACGTCGCCGAGGATGTTCGTCGTGACGACCACCCCGGCGCGGTCGCCGCCCCCGGCGCAGCCCGCGAGCACCAGCACCGCCGCCAGGACCGCGGCCACGAGGCGGCTCATCGGCCGGTCTCCACGAGCAGCGCCGGCGCGATGCCGACCGGCAGGGTGCGCGCGATCCGCAGGTTGTCGGCGTAGTCGATCTCGTGCACCACCCGCGCGGCGGCGTCGTTGACGTAGGCGCGGCTGGTGTCCACCTGGATCGTGGCGCCCGGGTCGACCGGTCCGCTGATCAGCGGGCGGCGCGCGGTCTCCGCGCCGGTCTCCGGGTTCAGCGCGTGCAGCACGCCGTCGGCGGTCAGGGTGAGCACGGCTCCGCCGGAACCGACCGCGTTGACGGCCACCACCGGCCCGGTGTCGAACCGGCGCCAGGTCTTCGCGGTCACGTCGAGCACCCACACGCCGCGGTCGCCCGCGCGGGCGGTGAGGGTGGTGCTGCCGGGCCGGTGGCTGAACTCCACCGCGCGTTCCTCCGGCGGAACGTCGGCAGGGTACGGGATCTTGGTCGCCGTGAAGTCCTTTTCGGACACCAGAACGGCTCCGCCGGCGCAGCCGAACACCGCTCCCCGCCGGGTCAGCGCGGTGCCCCGCGGATCGGCGCAGGCCGGTTCGAGCACCGATTCGGTGGCGCCGTCGCGGCCGCGGACCTCCAGGGTGCCGTCGGCGACCACCAGCCGCTCCCCCAGCGGGACCGCCGCGCCCGCGGTTTCCCCGCCGGCCGTCAGCGTGGTGCGGCCCTCGGACACCAGGGCGGTGACGGCGCTGTCGGCGTGGGCGGCGACGACCGGCCCGCCGGGGCGCGTGCCCGCGGCGGTGGGCGCGGTGCGGTAGTAGTGCACGTGGTCGCCGTGATCGACCATCCACGAACCACTGTCCACCACGTGCACCGTGCCGCCGGAGGACAGGTAGGCGAAGCGGCCGTCGGTGGCGACGCGCTGCACGCCGGGCGCCGGGGCCAGCTCGGTCGTCTGCTCGGTGATCAGGTCGAGCACGTGGACCGCGCCGTTCCGGTCGGCGATCACGAGCCGCGGTTGCGCCTCGGCGGTTTCCTCGGCGCCTTCGACATAACCGTGCGGCGGCTCGGCGGGCGGCGCGGGCTCCGCGGCGCAGGCCGCGAGCGGGAAGGCGGCGAGCAGGGTCAGCGTCCTGCGCGGCACGCGGTCGCGCAGCCGCGCGGCCAGGGCCGACAGCCCGAACAGGGCCACGGCCACCGCGGCGATGGTCGCACCGGCGGCGGTCCCCCAGTGCCAGGAGATCAGCAGGCCGGCCGTCGTGGCGAAGGCGCCGAGCAGCGCGGCCGTCAGCATCACGACCGGCACGCGCCGCGCCCAGTACAGCGCGGCCGCCGGCGGCGCGACCAGCAGGCCGAACACCAGCAGCGTGCCCACGACGTGGAAGGACGCCACGATCGCGAGCGTGACCAGGCCGAGCAGCGCGGCGTGCGCCCGGCGCGGGCGGAGACCGAGGGTGTGCGCGGTGCGTTCGTCGAAGGTCAGCGCGACGAACGAGCGGTGCCCCAGCAGCGCGACGATCGCGGCCACGGCCAGCGCACCGGCCAGGAACAGCAGGTCGCGGTGGCCGACGGCGAGGACGTCGCCGAACAGGAAGCCGGTGAGGTCCACCACGAACGACTGCGAGCGCGAGACGATGATCACGCCGAGGGCGAGCATGCCCACGAACAGCAATCCGATGCTCGTGTCCTGGGAGATCCGGCGCGACCGGCCCAGCGCGGTGACCCCGGCCGCGATCGCGCCCGCGCTCAGGGCCGCGCCGAGCACCGGGCTGCCGCCGAGCAGGGCCGCGATCGCGACCCCGGGCAGCATGCCGTGCGACATCGCGTCGCCGAGGAAAGCCAGTCCCCGCAACACCATCCACGTCCCGGCGAGCGCGCACACGCCCGACACCAGGACCCCTCCCCACCAAGCCCGCTGAACGAAGGACACCTCGAACGGGGCGATCAACCACTCCACAGTGGGTCACCCTATAGTGAAAACGATTATCGTTACAAAGGTGAGGTGGCATGACGCGGAGCACAATCCGGACCGGCGCGGCCCCGACCGGCGGCTTCGGGCGGACGGCTCAAGAAAGGCGAGCCGCGATGGCCGGGAGCACAACCCCCACCGGGACGGCCCTGACCGGCGTGAACACCTCCGGGAAAGGCGAACTGCCATGACTCACAGCACGACCCGCACCAGCACGACCCCGAGCAGTGTCTCCGGGAAAGGCGAACTCCCATGACCTCCACCACCACCACCACCACCCGCACCGGCGCCACCCTCAGCCGGATCTCCGCCGGATACGCGCGGCAGATCGCGCTCCACGAGGTCTCCGCCGGGTTCCCGGCCGGCGCGGTCACCGCCGTGGTCGGCGCCAACGGCTCCGGGAAGTCGACCGCGCTCGGGGTGCTCGCCGGGATCGTCCGGCCGGTCGCGGGTGAGGTCGAACGCCCCGCCGGGCGGCCGGCGCTGGTGGTGCAGCACGACACGGTGCCCGCGCTGCTGCCGATCACCGTGCGGGAGACCGTCCGGATGGGACGCTGGGCCGGCCGGCCGTGGCGGCGGCTGTCCCGTCAGGACCGGGCCGTGGTGGACCAGTGCCTGGCGCGGCTCGGCGTGGAGTCGCTCGCCGGGCGCCGGTTGTCCGCGCTGTCCGGCGGGCAGCGGCAGCGGGTGCTGGTCGCGCAGGCCCTCGCGCAGGAGGCGGGCCTTCTCCTGCTGGACGAACCCACGGCAGCCCTCGACGTGCCGGCACGGGAGACGATCTCCGCAACGCTCCGCGAGGTCGCCGACAGCGGCGTGACGGTGGTGCACGCGACCCACGACCTCGCCGAGGCGCGGCGCGCGGATCACTGCGTGGTCCTGGGCCGGGGGCGCATCGTCGCGGAAGGGCCACCGGCGGAGGCGCTGAGCCGGGAGAATCTGTTCGACGCGTGGCACTGAACCGAGAAGGAGCAACCATGAATCCCGAGGCCGTCGCGGGTGTGTTCACCGCCGCCCGATCGGAGTTCACCGCCTGGTCGGCCCGCCTGTGGCGGCCGCTCGGCGAAATCCTGACCGCGGTGGCGCGGCCGCGGCCCGGCGAGCGGGTGCTCGACGCCTGCTGCGGCGCGGGAGCCTCCGCCATCCCGGCCGCCCGCGCCGTGGGACCCGAGGGCTCCGTCGACGCCGTCGACATCGCCGAGGGCCTGCTCGACGAGGGCCGCCGGGAAGCGGCCGCCCTCGGCCTGCACTCGCTGCGGTTCACCGCCGCCGACGTCCTCGCCTGGCCGCACGACGGCTACGACGTCGTGCAGAGCTCGTTCGGCGTGTTCTTCTTCCCCGACATGGACGCCGGCAGCCGCCACCTGGCCGGGCTGCTGCGCCCGGGCGGCCGGTTCGCGGTGAGCGCCTGGCGCGCCGACGGCATGGCCCGCATCGTCCCGATCGGCCGCGCCGCCGCGCTGCCCGACAACCCCGGACTCGCGGACGCGCCCGAACGGCCCAACCACAGCCTGCGCATCGACACCGCGGACAAGCTCGGCGACTGGCTCTCGGGCATCGGCCTGCACGACGTCGAGGTGCGGGAGGTTCACTACGTCCAGCCGCTGCACCCGGACGACGCCTGGACGTTCTACCTCGGCTCGGCGATGCGCGGCTTCGTCACCGGCCTGTCCCCCGACGCCCTGGCCCGGGTCCGCGACCGGTTCGCCGAGGGCCTGCGCGAGGCCGGACTGGGCACCCTCGACGCGAGCGCGCTGATCGGCGTGGGTCGAACCGCTCTCCCGGCTCGGTGAAGCCGGGGCGCTTCAAACGCCCTGGCGGGCCGGCTTCCGCGCGGTGACCACCTGACTGATCACCGCCTAAACGCGCCCGCCCATCACTGGATCCGGTGAATCCGCACCGGGATGCCTCCGCGGAGGTTGAACCGTGTTCAGACTGTGCGGGGAGGTGAGGCCGCGTGACGGACTCCGGCCGGGCGGAAGTGGACATCCGGACGGCGGTACTGGACGACGAGGTGGTGCGGGTGCGCGTCGCCGGCGAGGTGGACCTGCTGACGGTCCCGTCGCTGGCCGAGGCGCTCGCGGCGGCCGGGCGGCTGTCGCCCCGGCTCATCGAGGTCGACCTGTCCGCAGTGGACTTCCTGTCGGTGTCCGGCGCCGCGGAGCTGGCCCACACGGCGGCCCGGATCCCGGTGCAGGTGGGGCCGGCCAGCCACGCGTCCCGGGTGGCGCTCGCCGCCGCGGGACTGGGCCACCTGCTGGCCTGACGACGTGCCGGTGCCGGCCCCCGGACGGAGGCCGGCACCGGATGGAGCCCGGATCAGAACCAGTGCGCCCTGCCACCGACCTTCCGGCCGGTGCCGCCGAGAATCGCCAGCACCGCGCCCACGACCAGAAGCACGATTCCGATCGTCCAGATGATGTTGATGCCGGTCAGCAGACCGACGATGAGCAGGATGACGCCAAGAACGATCATGGCAACTCTTTCTGCCGGCAGGACGGGCCGCGCCGCCGGTCCTGTTCCGATGGGGACCGGCCAGCGATACCCGAACGGGTGATGGCGCAAACCCGGAAACCACCCGTGTGGCGCGAAGTTGCTGCGTCGCGACCACAGCGTTGCGCCACGTAGACCAAGACCGGTCAGTAACCCTCCGCCGCGCCGTTCCGGCGAGGGTCCGCACAGGACCGCAGCAGCCCGCCGTCCAGCGTCACGCCCTCGAAGTTGCCGGTGAGCGAGTGCCACGGCCCGAGATCGCGCAGCCACAGCCCGCGTTCGGCGCACCGCCGCCGGAACTCGCCCGCCACCGCGGGCGCGAACCCGTGCTCCAGCGTCACGCCCGGCAGCCACCCCGCCGCGGGTTCGTGCGGCCGCACGCCGAACCGCGGGGCCGCCACCGATTCCTCGATGGACATCCCGAAGTCGAGGAGGTTCACCAGGTTCTGCAGCACGCACGCGACCAGCGACACCGACGGCGACCCGGACGCCAGCACCGGCACCCCGTCCCGCAGCACCAGGTTCGGTGCGAGGTACACGGTGGCGCGCTCGCCGGGCCACGGCATGCCGCGCTGGAAGAACGACCCGCCGCCGGAGAGCTGGAACCCCTCGGCGAACAACCCGTTCACCCACGGCGACGCCATGTGCGAGTGCGTGACCGACGCGATGTTGCGTTGCTCGTCCACGACCGTGACGTGGATCGTGCCGGGCACCGGCACCGGCCCGGCCGGTGGCGGCGCGCCGAGCCGGTCCAGCCGCCGGGCCGCGAAGTCCTTGGACAGCAGCGTTCCCACGTCGGTGGCGGCGGTGCGGGGCGGCGCGTAGTACACCTCGTTGTGCACGGCCACCAGCAGGTCGAGGGTGTCCACGCAAGCGTGCGCCGGGCCCGGCAGGTCCACCAGCTCCAGCATGTTGAGCGCCTCGATGAGCTGGCACCCGCCGTCGTCGGGCGGCGCGGACGCCACGACCTCCACGTCCCGGTAGGTGCCACGCAGGGGCTCGGACCACTGCGACTCGTACGCGGCGAAGTCGTCGGTCGTGATCACCCCGCCGCCGCGGCGGCACTCGGCGGCGAACGCCCGCGCGAAGTCGCCCAGGTAGTAGTCCAGGTCCTCGTCCCGCAGCCGTTCCAGCGTGCGCGCGACCCGCTCCTGCCGCAGCGTCTGCCCCGGCGCGACGAGGCTGCCGCCGGGCAGGAACACCTCCCGCGCCTGCTCGTGGCACCCGAGTTCGGCGCGGTGCGCGTACATCTCGCCGAACAGGTAGGGGTTCACCGCGAACCCGTCCCGCGCCAGCTGGATGCCGTCCCGCAGCAACCGGCCCCGCGGCAGCCTGCCGAACCGCTCGTGCGCGGCGCGGAAGGCCGGCCACCAGCCGGGGACCGGAACGCCCCGGCCGGTGGTGAGGTCGGCGCCGGTGAACCCGGGCAGCGGGGCGAGCGGCGCGGCGACGTTGCCGTTGAGGTAACTCGCCTCGCCGCGCGCGCCGTCCCAGTGCAGCATCTCCAGTCCGCCGGTCAGCGCCGTCATGTGCGGTTCGGCCACCAGCTGGGTCGCCGCCGCCGCGAGCGCCGCGTCGGCGGCCGTGCCACCGTCGCGGAGCACGTCGAGCCCGGCCCGCACCGCGAGCGGGTGCGAGGTGACCACCATGCCGCGCTCGGCCTCGACCGGCTCCTTCGGACCGTAGGCGGC
The DNA here is from genome assembly GCF_023376025.1 of Amycolatopsis thermalba. NCBI lineage: Bacteria > Bacillati > Actinomycetota > Actinomycetes > Pseudonocardiales > Pseudonocardiaceae > Amycolatopsis > Amycolatopsis thermalba. The sequence goes on along the minus strand of NZ_CP091196.1, from coordinate 2,848,477 downwards.
CGCGCGGGCCAGCGCGTCGGCGGTGCGGGCGTCCATCAGGCCTCCGCCAGCGTCTTGCGGCGCTGCTCGTCGACGGCGGCCGGCATCGCGAACAACGCCACCAGGATCGAGACGGCGCAGATCGCGGTCATGTACCAGCCGAACGCGGCGTTGGTGCCGGTGAGGTCGAACAGCCACACCGCGATCAGGCCGGCGGTCGAGCCCAGCGCGGTGGTGCCGATGTTGTAGTTGAGCGCGGACGCGCTGGCCCGCACCTCGGCCGGGAAGCTCATCACGTAGGCGGTGGTCAGCGGCGCGCCGACGAAGTTGTTGATGAAGGTGAACGCGACCACCGCGACCACCGCCAGCCACAGCGAGCCGGAGCCGATCGCCAGGAACGTCGGCACGGTCAGCACGACGAACAGGCCGTAGCCGACCACGAGCGGGATCCGCGCGCCGTGCTTGTCGGCGAGCTTGCCGCCCCAGATCGCCGGGATCGGGCCGATCGCGTAGGTCAGCAGCGAGGCGAGCAGCGCGTTGTTCTCGGCGAACCCGGCCTTGACCATGGCGGTGACGAAGTAGGCCTGGATGACGAACGACCCGACCCGCTGCCCGGCGCCGAGGCCGATGGCGCGCAGCATCGCGCCCCAGTGCTCGCGCACCGCGGTGCGGAACGGAGTCTGCTTGACCTTGCTGCGCTCGGCCAGCTCGGCCATCTCCTTGAACTGCGGGGTCTCCTCGACGTGACGGCGGATGTAGATGCCGACCAGCGCCATCGGGATCGACAGCAGGAACGGGATGCGCCAGCCCCAGTCGTTGAACGCCTGCGCCGGCATCACGGAGATCACCAGGTAGGACACCAGGGTCGCGAGCAGCGGACCGACCGAAGTGGACGCCACGGACAGCCCGGCGAGGTAGTTGCGCCGGTTGCCGCGCTCGTGCTCGAAGATGAAGTTGGCCGCCGTGGTGTACTCGACGCTGGCCCCGATGCCCTGCAGGACCCGGCAGAACAACAGGATCATCGGCGCCGCGATCCCGATCGCCGCGTACGTGGGCAGCAGGCCGATCCCGGCGGTGCCGACGCTCATCACCGCGATCGTCAGCAGCAGCACGAACCGGCGGCCCTTGATATCGGCCAGCGGGCCCAGCACGATCGCCGCCAGCGGCCGCAGCGCGTAGGACAGCACCACACCCGCGTAGGTCGACAGCAGCGCGGCGGTGGCGTTGCCCTCGGGGAAGAACTGGCGGGAGATGATCACGGCCAGCGTGCCGTAGAGGCCGAAGTCGTAGTACTCGACGACGTTGCCGAGCATCGCGGACATGATCACCTTGCGCCGCGAGCGCAGGTCGGTGGCGGGGGCCCGCGTGTCGTGGTCGGTCACGGTTCTCCTTGCGGGGTCAGGGCCGGAAGCGGTCCGGCCGGAAGGGCGCCAGCATCGGGTGGGGCTCGCCGGTGCGGATCTCGCCGGCCAGCAGCTCCCCGGCGATCAGGCCGAGCGTCGCGCCGGAGTGGGTGAAGGCGAGGAAACACCGCGGCACGGCGGACAGCTCGCCGAACACCGGCTCGCCGTCGCCCGGGATGGGCTTGCGGCCGAGCTTCCAGGACGCGGCGGTCAGCGTGACCCCGCCGTCCAGGAGCGCGGAAGCCTCGGCGGTGAGTTCCTTGACCACCGACTCGTCGATCACGCACGTGCCGTCGGCCGCCTCGGTGATCCGGTCCTCGTACCAGTGGTGGTCCAGCGCGAACGTGCCGCCCGGGTTGGGCCGCAGCGCGACGCGCGGGGTGTTCAGCACAGCGGTCACCGCGGTGTCGGCGGGTTCGGTGAGCACGAGCATCGACAGCGGCGAGGCGTCCGGAATGGACACCCCCAGCTCCGCGACCACGGACGAGGTGGCGGCGCCACAGGCGACCACGACGGCGTCGGCCGCGAACCGCCGCCCGCCGGTGGTGGTCACCCCGGTGGCCACTCCCCCGGCGGTCGTGACGCTCGCGCGCCCGGCGCCGGTGACGATCTCGCCGCCCAGCGCGGTGAACTCCGCGGCGAGGTGCTCGATCAGGTGCGGCAGCGAAACCCAGCCCTCGCCGGGGTTGTGCACGGCCACCTCGGGGATCGCGTCCGGGGCGAGACCCGGGTGCGCCGAGACCAGTTTCGAGTCGTAGCCGTGCGCGACCTCGGCGCGGTGCCGCTCCCGCATCGCGTCCTGGTCGAGACTCCAGTGCAGGCCGCCGTCGAAGCGGAGCCACTCGCGGGCCGGGTCTTGCGCGAAGAGCGTGCGGTAGCGGTCGATGCCGGCCATCCGCAGCGCGTGGTAGGCCGCCGAGCGGGTCCCGGCCGAGTTGAGCCAGGACAGCGACCGCCCCGACGCGCCGTCGGCCAGTTCGCCCTCGGTCACGAGCGTCACGGCCACGCCGTCGCGCTGCAGGTGCGTGGCCGTGGAGACGCCGAGAACGCCCCCGCCCACCACGACGACGTGCTTGGCTGCGGTCATCGGGAAAGATCCCCCTTCCGGGCGTGTGCCCGCTCGATGATGCGAAGAACGTCCACCGCGTCGCGCGGGTCGACCGGTGGCTGCCCGCCGCGGTCGATCGCGGTGGCGAGCAGCCGGTAGAACTCGCCGTAGTCCCCGGGTTCCGGCTCGACGCGCCGGGTGTTCCCGCGGACGCCGAGCGTGCCCCAGTGGTCTTCCGGTTCCCGGCCGAAACCGTCGTCGCCGGGACGGGCGCCGCTCTTGAGCGCGTCCTCCTGCGGGTCCAGGCCGTGCTTGGTGTAGCCGGCCCGGTCGCCGAGGACGTGGAACCGCGGCCCGGGCAGGGCGGCGAGGCCGGACATGAACAGCCGCGACCGGGTGCCGTTCTCGTGGGTCAGGACGACGAACGTGTCGTCGTCGGCGTCACCCGCGCCGCGGCGGGCGAGGTCGGCGTGCACCCGCTCGACCGGGCCGGACAACTGGATGGCCTGGTCGATCAGGTGGGTGCCGAGGTCGTAGAGGATGCCGCCGCCCTGCGCGGCGCTTGCGTGCGCCTTCCAGTCGCGTGGTCCCTGCGGCTTCCACCACTCGAACCGGGACTCGAAGGTGTGCACCCGGCCGAGTTCGCCGTCCTCGACCAGCCGCCGCAGGGTGCGGAAGTCGCCGTCCCAGCGGCGGTTCTGGAACACCGTGAGCACGCGGCCGGCGCGGCGGGCGTGCTCGATCAGCGCCTCGCCCTGCGCGCTGGTGACGGTGAACGGTTTGTCCACCACCACGTGCAGGCCGTGGTCGAGCGCGGTGGCCGCGAGTTCGGCGTGCGTGGCCGGCGGGGTGCCGATGACGACCAGATCGAGGTCCCGGGTGAACAGCTCGCCGGGTGTGGCGAGGACGGTCGCCTGTGGATACTCGGCCTCGGCGTGCGCTGCCCGCTCCGGGTTCCCGGTGACGATGAAGTCGAGCGAGAAGTTCTCGTCGGCGGCGAGGAACGGGGCGTGGAAGATCCGCCCGGACACGCCGAAGCCGATCACCGCGGTGCGGATCATGCTTCCACCCCGTAGGTCGTGCGGGCGCGTTCCGCGGAGATGCGGCCTTCGGCGACGTCGCGGCGGACCTGGTCCGGGTCGCGTTCGGACGGTGGCCCGTAACCCACCGGCGCCCGCGGTCAGGATCGACACCCGGTCGCCGGGCTGCAGCCGGGTGTAGCCGTGCTCGACGGGTTGCGCGCCTTCGGACAGCTCGACCCCGGCGCTCGCGCCCGGGCCGCCGCCGAACAGGCCCCACGGCCGCGACCGCTGCCGCGAGGTGTCGAGCCAGAAGTGCACGTCGGTCTCCTCGACGCGGACGGTGCGCCGGATGCCCATGCCGCCGCGGGTGCGGCCGTCGCCGCCGGAGTCGTCGATGAGCGCGTACTCCTCCACCACCAGCGGGTACTCGGTCTCCAGCGCCTCGACCGGCAGGTTGCTGGTGTTGGTCATGTGCACCTGCACGCCGTCCATGCCGTCCTTGCCCAGCCGCGCGCCGCACCCGCCGCCGATGGTCTCCAGGTAGACGAAGTAGCGGCCGGTGCGGCTGTCCACCCCGGAGAAGTGCACGCCGGTGTTGGCGCCGTTGCTCGCCGCGGTCACGGTCTCCGGCACGGCGGTGGCGAGCGCGCCGTGGATCAGGTCGACCACGCGCTGGCAGGTCTCGCTGCGGCCGTTGACCGCGGCGGGTTCGACGCAGTTGAGCACCGAACCACGCGGGGCGTTGATGGTGACCGGCCGGTGCAGCCCGGCGTTCGGGACGATGTCCGGGTCCACCAGCGTCTTGAGCGAGTAGTAGACCGCCGCGTACAGCGCGGTCCACACGACGTTGACGCTGGCCCGGACCTGCGGCGGCGCGGTGAAGTCGAAGGTGACCTCATCGCCGTGCACGGTGACGGTGACGCCGAGGTCGAGTTCGTCGTCGAGTTCCGGGCAGTCGAAGCGGTCGGTGAAGGTGTACGTGCCGTCGGGCACCTTCGCGATCGCCGCGCGGGTGCGGCGCTCGGTGTAGTCGAGCAGCGCCGCGGCCGCCGCGACGAGCGTGTCGCGGCCGTAACGCCCGGCCAGCTCGGTGTACCGGGTGACGGCGAGCCGGTTCGCGGCGATCTGGGCACGCAGGTCGGCCCGGCGCTCGTGCGGCACCTGGCAGTTGAGCAGGATCAGCTCGAACAGGTCGGTCTGCAGCTCGCCGCGGCGCATCAGCCGCACCGGCGGGATCCGCAGCCCCTCCTGGAAGATGTGCGCGTGGCCGCGGTCGCCGAAGTCGGCGTGGTGGGCCAGGTTCGCCACCCACGCGGTGATCTCTCCGTCCAGGAACACCGGCGACACCAGCACGATGTCGGGCAGGTGCGAGCCGCCGCCGGTGAACGGGTCGTTGCCGATGAACGTGTCGCCGTCTTCGATCGTATCCGCCGGGTAGCGGCGGGTGATCTCGTCGACGATGCCCATCAGCGAGCCCAGGTGCAGCGGCGAACCGCCCTCGTCCTGGGCGAGCATCCGGCCGGCGGCGTCGAACAGTGACGCGGTGCAGTCACGGCGTTCCTTGATGTTGGTCGAGTAGGCCGCGCGCACCAGCGTCTCGCCCATCTCCTCCACGATGGACGACAGCGCGGAGCCGATCACCTCGACCAGCACGGGGTCCTGCATGGTCTTCCCTTCCGTGTGGGTCATCGGCCCACCGTCACGACGAGGTTGCGCAGCTCGTCGACGACGGCGGTGTCGCCGGGGAGCAGCAGCGTGGTGGTGTCCATCTGCTCGACGACCGCGGGGCCGTCGATGCGGTGGCCGGGTGCCAGGAGCCTGCGGTCGTACACCGGGCAGGCGGTGAACCCGCCGCTTTCGGGCAGGTAGACCTCGCGGGTGGCGCGGATCGCGGCGCTCGCGTCCGGGTCGCCGAGCGGCGCGCGGTGCAGCTGGGCGCGGGCGACCTCGCCGATGGCGCGCAGGCGGAAGGTGACCACCTGCACCGCGTCCTCGGCCGAGGAGTAGCCGTACATCCGCTCGTGCTCGGCGGCGAACCGCTTGGTCAGCTGCGCGACCGTGTCCGCGGTGATCTCGCCCTCCGGCACCGGCACCGGCAGCTCGTGGTTCTGGCCGGCGTAGCGCATCTCGGCGAACCGCTCGACGCGGCGACGCTCGGCCGGGACGTTCTCCTCCGCCAGCCAGGCCGTCGCTTCGGATCCCAGCTCCGCGAACACCCCGGCGACCACGTCGTGGTCTGGCGGGGAGATGCGGGTGCGCAGGAAATCGGCCCGGATGTCGGTCATCAGCAGACCGGCGGCGCACTGCGCGCCGGGCGTCTCGGGCACCAGCACGGTGCGCATGCCCAGCTCGCGGGCCAGGCGCACGGCGTGCAGCGGACCGGCGCCGCCGAAGGGCACCAGGACGTAGTCGCGCGGGTCGTAGCCGCGCTGCACGGAGATGACGCGGATGGCGCGGGCCATGTTGGCGGTGATGACCCGCACGATCCCCTGCGCCGCGTCGAGCACGTCCATCCCCAGTGGACCGGCCACTGTGGACACCGCGGCGCGGGCCGCTGCGGCGTCGATCTTCATCCGGCCGTCCAGCAGGTACTCGGGGTTGAGCACGCGCAGCACGACGTTGGCGTCGGTGACGGTCGGCTCGGTGCCGCGGCCGTAGCAGGCCGGTCCCGGGTCGGCGCCCGCGCTGCCCGGGCCGACCTTGAGCGCGCCGCCCGCGTCGATCCACGCGATCGAGCCGCCACCGGCGCCGACGGTGTGGATGTCCAGCATCGGCGCGCGCACCGGCCTGCCGTCGATCTCGGTGCCGCTGGACGACTTGGGCACACCGTCCTGCACGAGCGAAACGTCGGAGGAGGTGCCGCCCACGTCGAAGGTGATGATGTCCGGGTATCCGGCGGCGCGGGCGATCTCGGCCGCGCCGACCACCCCGGTGCTGGGGCCGGAGAGGACCATGCGGGAGGGCATCCGCTCGGCCGTCTCGAACGGGATGATGCCACCGTTGGACTGGGTGACGTGCGGGGTGGCGCGCAGGCCGAGTTCGCTCAGCCGGGTGCGCAGCCGGGCCAGGTAGCGGGCGACCACCGGGCCGAGGTAGGCGTTGACGACCACTGTGGACAGACGCTCGTACTCGCGGAACTCCGGCAGCACCGCCGACGACACCGACACGTGCACGCCGGGCAGCTCCTCGGTGAGGATGCGTTCGGCGGTCCGCTCGTGGGCCGGGTCGACGAAGCTGTAGAGGAAGCAGACCGCGACGGCTTCCACGTTCTGCTCCCGCAGCTCGCGTGCGAGCGCGCGGACCTGGTCCTCGTCGAGGGGGCGCTCGACCCGGCCGTCGTGGCGGACCCGCTCGTCCACCTCCAGCCGCAGGTCCCGGGGCACCAGGGCGGCGGGCTTGTCGGCCTGCAGGTCGTACAGCGAAGGACGCCGGCCCCGGCCGAGTTCCAGCAGGTCGCGGAAGCCGGCGGTGGTGAGCAGGCCGGTGCGCGCGCCGCGTTCGGTGAGCAGCGCGTTGGTGCCGACCGTGGTGCCGTGGGCGAAGTAGCCGACGTCGCCGAGGTCGCGTCCGCCGATCTCGTCCAGCAGCTGGGACACCCCGGTCACGATCGCCCGTCCGGGGTCGTCGGGGGTGCTGGACACCTTGCGCACGTACAGGCGTCCGGTCTGCTCGTCGAGGGCGCAGACGTCGGTGAACGTGCCACCGGTGTCGACGCCGATCCGAAGTGTCATGTGCTGGGCCTCGCTTGAGTGAGAACCTTCTCAGTACCTGTTGGGTGAGAACCTTCTCAGCCGGTAGTAGCATCAGTCAAGACTTCTTTTTGTGAACGGCTTGTGCACTGGGGAGGCATGCGGGTGACCACGCACGGAGCGGCCTCGCTGATCGACGTGGCGCGGGCCGCGGGCGTTTCGACGGCGACCGCGGGGCGCGCGCTGGGCGGGTACGGGCAGGTCAGCGAGCGGACCCGGGAGCGGGTGCTGGCGGCGGCGGCCGAGCTGGGGTACCGGCCGAACGGGCTGGCCCGCAGCATGGTCACCGGAAGCACGCAGACGATCGGCGTGGTGGTGACCGACGTGGCGAACCCGTTCTTCGCCACCGCGTTGCGCGGGATCACCGACGTGACGTCCCCGGCCGGGTTCGAGGTGCTGCTGGCCAACACCGGCGGGGTGCTGGAGGCCGAGCAGCGGGCGGTCACGGTGATGTCGGAGAAGCGGGTGGACGGCGTGATCGTCGCGGCCGCGCGGCCCGGCGAGGGGGCGCACCTGCGGCGCGCGATGGACGCCGGGGTGCCGGTCGTGCTCATCGACCGACAGGTCAGCGGGGTGCCGGAGGCCGACAGCGTCACCGTGGACAACGACCACGCCGCGGCCGAGGCCGTCGGGCACCTGGCGGAGCTGGGGCACCGGCGGATCGGGGTGATCACCGAGGCCGGGGACCAGCTGGCGCGCGTGCGGACGGGCAACCGGCGGCGCGGGTTGTTCCCGAGCGCGGTGCGGTTGCGGGGGTATGTGAGCGCGCTGGAGGCGGCGGGGCTGCCGGTGGACGCCGAGCTGGTGGCGTCCGCGCGGTACGACCGCGAGTCGGCCTACGACGCGCTGAACCGGTTGCTGGACCTGCCGGAGCCGCCGACGGCGGTGCTGTGCACGGACAACGTGCTCGCCTCGGGCGCGTACCGGGCGGCGCAGGACCGCGGGCTGCGGATGCCGTCGCAGCTGTCGCTGATCGGCTTCGACGACGAGCCGTGGACGACGCTGGTGCGCCCCGGGCTGACGATCGTCGAGCAGCCGACCTACGACCTGGGCGCCCGCGCGGGACGGCAGCTGCTGGACCGCATCACCGCCGGCGACGCCCCGAGGCGCCCCCAGCACGTGCAGCTCCGGGCGAAGCTGGTCGCCCGCGGGTCGACGGTGCCGCAGTAGCCGGGCCCTCAGCCGCCGAGCGGGCCGGTCGTCCCGCGGACCACCAGGCGGGGCGTGAACACGACGTCGCGCTGCCGCACCGGGGCCGCCTCGATGCGGTCGATCGCGCGGGCCACCGCGAGCGTGGTGAGGGCCGTGGCGTCCTGCGCGACCGTGGTCAGGTCGACGTGGCTGAAGCCGGCGAGGCTGCTGTCGTCGTACCCGATGACGCTGACGTCCCCCGGCACCGCGAGGCCGGACCTGCGCAGCACGTCCAGCACTCCCAGCGCGGCCGGCCGTTGAACACCGTCACCGCGGCCGGCGGGGGCACGGCGCTCAACCAGACCGCCTCGAACGCCGCGAACAGCATCGGAGCCGGCCTGGGCGGCCGCGCGATCGCCGCCGGGCACGGCTACCTGTCCGCGGCGTGGGTCGGCGCCGGACTCGGCGCGGTGGGGCTTGTTCTGGCCGCCCCCGCGTTCCGGCTGGACTAGTCGCGGTCGCGGTCACGGCCGTGTCCGCGGCCGGGCTTGTCGTCCTTGCGCTCCTCTTCCTCGTCGTCGCCGGGGTCGCTCTGCTTCTGTTCCACCACGGTCGTGGGCGCGGGCGTGGAGGGCGGCGGTGGGGGCGTGCTCGTCTCGCTGGACAGCACGGCGTCGGCGTCGATCAGGGGGAACGGTGTGGACCGGATGAGCTCCAGGCGGTGCGTCTCGGTGATCGTGCGGCCGTCCTCGACGGTGTAGGCGATGCCGACCGACACCGTGTTGGCGGCGACCACCGCGGGCGGCGTGGTGATCGTCAGCCGGGTGATCCGCGACCAGAACGTGCGGTAGGCGTCCTGGCCCTGCGCCTGCATCCGCGGCCCGAGACGCGCCCAGGCGTTGTCCGGCCGCGCGGGCAGCAGGGCGTAGTACTCGCTGACCGCCGCGGTGATCGAGGCGGCGTCGAGCGCGGCGGGCGGTGCGGGCGCCGGGGCCGGTGGGTCCGGCGTGAGCTGCGTGATCAGGACGACCACCGCCAGCGCCGCGAGCACCGCCCCCGCCACGGGCAGCAGGAAGCGCCGCCGGTTCGGGGGCGCGGTGGGCCGCGGGTTCAGCAGGGTCCCGCCGCCGACCGGGGCGACCGGGACCGTCGGCGCGGACGGCGTCACCACCGGCTGCGTCCGGGCCCGCGCCGGGTTCAACGCGCGTGGCGGCACCGGCTGCCCGTCGGCGACCGCCTGGAGCGCGGTCACGATCTGCACCGTGCTGGGGCGCTGGGCGGGGTCGGCGTGCAGCACGGCCGTCAGGACCGGGGTGAGCGGGCCGGCCCGCCGCGGCGGCGGGACCTCGCCGGCGGCAACGCGGTGCAGCAGCGCGATCGAGTTCTCGTCCTCCCCGAACGGCGGGACGCCCTCGACCGCGGCGTACAGCGTGGCGCCGAGGGAGAACACGTCGGAGTCGGGGCTGGGTTCCTGTCCGCGCGCGATCTCCGGGGCCAGGTAGGCCGGGGTGCCGGCGACCAGGCCGGCCTGGGTCAGCGCGACGTCGCCGGTGGCGCGGGAGATGCCGAAGTCGGCGATCTTGACCGCGCCGTCGTCGCTCACCAGCAGGTTCCCCGGTTTGACGTCGCGGTGCACGATCCCGGCGGCGTGCGCGGCCGCCAGCGCGGACGCGGCCTGCACCCCGATCCGCGCCACGGCCTCGGGCGCGAGCGGCCCCTGCTCGGCGAGCAGCGCGGCGAGGCTGCGGGCGGGCACGTACTCCATCACCAGCACCGGCTGGCCGTTGTGCTCGGCGACGTCGTGCACGGTGACGACGTGCGGGTGACGCAGCCGCGCGGCGATCCTGCCCTCGCGCATGATGCGCTGCCGCGCCTGCTCGCCCTGCGCCGGTCCGGGCCACAGCTGTTTCACCGCGACCGGGCGCTGGAGGCGCTCGTCGAGCGCGAGCCAGACGACGCCCATCGCCCCGGCGCCCAGGCGGCTCCGCAGCCGGTAGCGGCCGGCCAGGAGCCCGCCGGCGCCGTCCACGGTCAGACCCTCCGTAGTCACCGGAACAGGTTACGGAGTCGGGGGTGGCGGGACGAGGCCGGGCAGGCGGCCCACCTATCTTAGCGGTGATATTCTTACCCTGAAAATACCTTGGAGGGGGTTCGATGCCCAAGCGCGACAAGCCGCAGCCGGACGCGGTCGACGTGATGCTCGCGGAGTGGCGTCGCGAGGCGCCGGAGATCGACGCGTCGCCGCTGGCGGTGTTCGGGCGCCTGCACCGGGCCTTCGACGGCTACACCGTGCAGCTCAACCGCGTGTTCGGGCGGTACGGGATCAACATCTCCGCCTTCGGCATCCTGGCCGCGCTGCGCCGCGTGGGCGCGCCGTACCGCCGGACGGCCGGTGAGCTGGCCGACGCGAACCTGCTCACCACGGGCGGCATCACGCAGCGGGTCGACAAGCTGGAGGCGGCCGGCCTGGTCTACCGCGAACGCGACGCCACCGACCGGCGCATCGTCTACATCGGACTGACCGAGGACGGCCTCGCGCTGACCGACAAGGTCGCCGGAGTCCACTTCGCCAACGAGAACCGGATGCTCGCCGGCCTGACGAAGACCGAGCGGACACAGCTGGCGCAACTGCTGAGCCGTCTGGAGCACTCGATCCGGCTGGCCGAGATGGCCGACCGGGCCGAGCGCTGAGGGAACCGATCGGGCCGCCGGGGAGTCGGACGGCAAAGATCAACCTCCCGGAAGGCTGCCTGATGACCGACCCCGTGCCGAACCTCGGCAACGACGCCACGGCGACCCTGTTCGACGCGATCGACCACGCGGTGGACGAGGCGGAGGACACCGCGTCCGGGTTCGTGCCCTTCGTGCTCGCCGTCCTGCCCGACGGCGAGAAGGTCGCGAAGCGTTACGTCGACGACGAGGAGAACTTCACCGTCGAGGGCAGCGTCGCGCTGGCCCGGCAGGACCTCGCCGCGGCCGACCCGGTGCCCCGCCACGTCGCACTGGCCTGGGACGGCTTCCTGACCCTCGACGAGGACCGGACCGAGGCCGTGTTCGTCGACGCCTACGAGCAGGGCAGGCCGGAAAGTGTGCGGTTCGCGCAGCGCTACCTCCGCGGCGGCAACGGGCTGGAGCTGCTCGGGAACCCGTTGCTGCTCAACCACCGCCCCGAGCCGATGCTGCCGCTCCCCACCGGCCCGGCGGGCGAGGCGACGGACGCGCGCGCCGCCGCGATCGCCCGGATCCAGGCCCTGGCCGACCGCCAGAAGCGGCGCTAGGTTCCCGCAGCGTGGGGTGGGCGCCGCCCCGGCGCCACCGGCGAGCCGGTGAGCTTTGGTGGTCCAACCGCCAGGGCCCGGGGCGGTCAGTCCCGGGGTCGGTGACGTGTCTCTGGAGCTCGGTGCCCAGGGTGCCCGGCAGGTCGATCTGGTGCTGCCGCCGCAGTCCCCGGTCCGCCGGCCGGCTGAGGCGCGGTCCCTGGCGCGGTACGCCCTAGCCCGCCCAGGGCAGGGGCTCCTCGTCCAGGCCCCAGTACACGCTCTTCTGCCGCAGGTACCCGAGGATCCCCTCGCGGCCCTTGTCGACGCCCAGCCCGCTCTCCTTCCTGCCTGAGAACGGCGTCGAGATGCTGAACTGCTTGTACGTGTTGATCCACACCGTCCCGGCCTCGATCCGCCGCGCCAGGCGCCACGCGCGGCGGTAGTCGGCGGTCCAGATGCCGCACGCCAGGCCGTACACCGTGTCGTTCGCCTGCGCCACCAGGTCCTCCTCGTCCCGGTACGGCAGCAGCACCCCGACCGGGCCGAAGATCTCCTCCTGGCACGTCTTCGACGAGTTCGGCAGCCCCTCCAGCAGCGTCGGCGGGTAGTACGCGCCCACCGAGGACGGCACCTCTCCCCCGCACAGCACCCGCGCCCCCTCCTCCCGCGCGCGGTCCACCAGCGACGCCACCCGGTCGCGGTGCGCGACCGTCGCCAGCGGCGCCACCTGCGTGTCCGCCGCGGTGCCCGGCCCCATCCTCAGCCGGGACGCCCCCGCCACCAGCAGGTCCCGGAACTCGGCGTACCGCGACTCCGGCAGGAAGATCCGCGACCCGGCGATGCAGCTCTGGCCGCTGGAGGAGAAGATCCCGTACAGGATCCCGGCCACCGCCTGCTCCACCGCCGCGTCCGGGCACACGATCGTCGGTGACTTGCCGCCCAGCTCCATGGTCACCGGCATGACCTTCTCCGCCGCGATCCGCCCGATCGCCCGCCCGGTCGAGGTGCCGCCAGTGAACGCGACCTTGCCGACCAGCGGGTGCCGCACGATCGCATCCCCCACCACCGACCCCGGGCCCGGCAGCACGGACAGCAACGGCGCCGGCACCCCCGCCTCCAGCACCAGCCGCGCCAGCGCCAGCGACACCAGCGGGGTCGCCTCGGCCGGTTTGAGCAGCACGCCGTTGCCCGCGGCCAGCGCGGGCGCGATCTTCTGCGCGTCGCTGGCGATCGGCGAGTTCCACGGCGTGATCGCGCCGACCACTCCGATCGGCTCGTACACCGACATGGTCAGCCACGGCCCGCGTTGCGGGGTCAGCGCGGTTTCCATCGTCTCCAGCGCCGCCGCGTAGAACCGGAACGTCCCGGCCGCGCTCGCGACCAGCGCCCGCGTCTCCCGCCGGGTCTTGCCGGTGTTGCGGGTCTGCAGCAGGGCCAGCGACTCCGCGTCCCGCTCGATCAGGTCGCCGACCCGGGCCAGCACCCGGGCCCGTTCGTGCGGCAGCAACGCCGCCCACTCGGCCACCGACGCCGCGCGGGCCGCCTCGTCGACGTCCCGCGCGGACGCGCCGTGCACGACCGCGATCGGCTCACCGGTCGCCGGGTCCACGCACTCCAGCGGTGCGCCACCGCCCCGCCGCCACCGCCCGGCCACCAGGATCTCGTCCGCGGGCACTGTCATCGAGCCACCTCCACACGCCGTCCAGGCTCGGCAGAATAACTTAGCTCTAAGTTAATTGGAAGGTGTTGACGGCATTGGAACGAACCCGCAGAAAACTTAGCGCTAAGGGTTGTCGGCGACCGGGCGGCGGTGCTACAAACTCTTCCCAAGTTCCCTTAGAGCTAAGACATCCAAGGAGATCCCGTGACGACGACGCAAGCCGGCCTCGAGGAACTGATCGACTCCTGCATCGCAACCCGCGAATCGCGCTACGAGGACTGGGACACGCTCGGTTTCCAGGCCAAGGCGGGCGACCAGTTCCGCCGCGCCCAGGTCCGCTACATCGGCTCCGGCGCCACCGGCAACCACGACACCGACAACCGCATCCTGCCCTCGGAGCACTTCACCTTCTCCAACATGCGGTTGCCGGCCGGGGCGATCGGCCCCGAGCACACCCACCACGACGTGGAAGAGGTCTTCTTCGTCCTGGAGGGCACCCTCGAGGTCACCGTGCACGACGTCGAGGACGGCACCAAGACCGCCAGCCGCGTGCTGGGCTACCGCGACCTGATCCGCGTCCCCGCCGGGGTGCCGCGCAGCCTGCGCAACATCGGCGACACCGACGCCCTGTTCGCGGTGATCATCGGCGCGCAGAAGCCGCAGCTGCCGACCTACCCGCCGACCTCGCCGATGCACGGCGTGACCCGCGACTGACGCCATGCCCCGGACGGTACGAGTTCACCAGAGCACCTGGCTGGCCGACGGGGTCGTGCGCGTCGAGCTGCGCGACCCCGCCGGGGCGGCCCTGCCGGCGTGGGAGCCGGGCGCGCACCTGTCGCTGCACCTGCCCAACGGGCTGGTCCGGGAGTACTCCCTGTGCGGCGACCCGGCGGACGGGCACAGCTGGACCGTGGCCGTCCTGCGCGAGCCGTCCTCCCGCGGCGGCAGCGCGTGGGTGCACGAGCGCCTCACGCCCGGCACGCTGATCGAGATCGACGGGCCGCGCAACAACTTCGCCCTCGAAGACGCGCGGGCGCACCTGCTGATCGCGGGCGGCATCGGCATCACGCCCCTGCTGGCGATGGCGGACCGCCTGCAAGAGCGGGATTCCGACTGGAGCATGCTCTACTGTGGACGATCCCGGGCGAGCATGGCCTTCCTGGGCGACCTGCCCGCGGACCGGGTGCGCGTGCACGCCGACGACGAGCACGGCGGACCGCCGGACCTGGCCGCGGAGCTGGCCGGTCTCCGTCCGGGCACGCTGGTCTACTGCTGCGGCCCGGAACCGCTCATCGCCGCGGTCGAGGCCGCGCTCCCGGACACCTCGATGCTGCGGGTCGAGCGGTTCCGCGCGCCCACAACAACCCCGCCCACCCCTGACGAGGGCTTCGACGTGGTGTGCGGCGGGTCCGGGCGGCGCGTGCCGGTTCCGGCCGGGGTGTCCATCCTGGACGCGCTCGCCGGGGCGGGGGTGTCCGTGCCGAACTCCTGCCGGGAAGGGGTGTGCGGCACGTGCGAGACCAAGGTGCTCTCCGGGGAACCGGAGCACCGCGACTTCCTGCTGAGCGACGACGAGAAGGCGGCCGGCGGCACGATGCTGATCTGCGTGTCGCGCAGCCGGTCGGCCGAGCTCGTCCTGGACGTGGAGGACTGAGGACATGCCTTCCAGCTACGAGAACGCGTTCGGCGACGAACTCGAGGCGATCTACGGCCGCGGCGTGCACGACCTGCCCGGTGTCGTGGCCGCCCTCAACTCCTCCGGGGTGCGCCCCGCGGGCGGCGAGGACTGGACCGAGTCGTCGTTCACCGCCGAACTGGCCCGCCTGAGCGGAACGGAGAACCACGCGTGAACCCCTTGCACACCCCCGAGGGCCTGCTGACGTTCGGGCTGCGGGACCGCTGGTACCCGCTGTGCCCGTCGGACCACGTGCGCACCGGCGAACTCGTCCGGATCGACCGCGCGGGCGAGCAGCTGCTGCTGTGGCGAGACGCCGCGGGAACCGTGCACGTCCAGGAGGACCGCTGCCCGCACCGCGGGGCGCGGCTGTCGCAGGGCGTGCACATGGGCGACCGGATCGCGTGCAACTACCACGGCGTGCAGCTCGACGCCGAGGGCACGGTGGTGTCCGTGCCGGGCAGCCCGGGCTGCGCGCTGGAGGGCCGCCGCGTGCTGCGGACGTTCCCCGCCGAGGAGCACGCGGGCGCGATCTTCGCCTGGTTCGGGGTCGACGAATCGGCACCGCCGGCCCCGCTGGAGGTGCCCGAGCCGATCGCAGGGGGAGAGTGGTCGCAGTTCCTCTGCTACGTCGAATGGGACGCGCCCTACCTGTACTCGCTGGACAACCTGCTCGACCCCATGCACGGCGCGTTCCTGCACCGCAACAGCCACACCATGTTCGCCGGCAAGCGCGAGGCGGTCTTCCAGATCCGCGCGACCGACAAGGGTTTCGTGTTCGAGAAGACCGACCAGCGCGGCGTCAACTTCGACTGGGTGGAGCTGACTCACGGCGGCGCCGACTGGGTCACCCTCGACATCCCGTACCCCGACACCGCCGGCCCGGGCGGTCCGTTCTCGATCGTCGCCGGTTTGTGCGCGATCTCGGAGAACCGGCACGCCGGGTTCTTCTGGCGCTGCCGCAAGGTGTCCGGCTGGGAGCGGGACAGCTGGCGCTTCCTCTACCGCAACCGGCTGGAGGCCCGGCACTACGCGGTGCTGGAGCAGGACCGCGAAATGGCCGAGGCGATGCCCGCCGACGCGTGGGACCGGGAAAACCTCTACCAGCACGACATCGCGCTGGTCCGCATGCGGCGCCTGCTCAAGGCCGAAGCCGCGAAACAGGTGGCCCGCCTGACCGAGCCCGCGACCGCCCCGCCGGTCCCGGTCGCCTGACAACTTCCCTTGGAGGACACCATGTCCGAACCCGTCGTCCGGTTGCGGGCGCTGCGGTCGGTGACCCTGCGCTCCACCGCGTGCGCCGACGCGGGCGAGTTCTACCGCGAGGTGTGGGGGCTGCGGCAGGTCGAGCAGGACACCGGCGCGGTGTGGCTGCGCGGCACCAGCAGCGAACACCACGTGCTGCAGTTGCAGCAGGCCGAGCAGAACGCGCTCGGCAAGGTGGCCTTCGCGATCGCCACGCCCCGCGAGATCGACGAGGCCGCCACGCGCCTGGCCGCCCAGGGCATCCCGCTGGTCACCGAGCCCGGCAAGCTGGACCAGGTCGGCGGCGGCTACGGGCTGCGCTTCGCCGATCCGGAGGGCAGGCTGATCGAGCTGTCCGCGGACGTGTTCGCGGTGACCCCGGACGATCCGGACGGGCACCCCGCGGTGCCGCGGAAGCTGGCGCACGTCGTGCTCAACACCGCCGACATCGACGCGGCCTGCGAGTTCTACACGCGCGTGCTCGGCATGCGGATCTCCGACTGGTCCGAGCACCAGATGGCGTTCCTGCGCTGCAACGCCGACCACCACGTGATCGCGTTCAACCAGGCGCCGTTCGCGTCGGTCAACCACGTCGCCTACGAGATGGCCTCGATCGACCACTTCATGCGCGGCATCGGGCGGCTGCGGCACAACGGGATCACCCCGCTGTGGGGCCCGGGGCGGCACGGGCCGGGCAGCAACACGTTCGGCTACTTCGCCGACCCGGCCGGGCTGGTGTGCGAGTACACCTCCGAGGTCGAGCAGGTGGTGGAGGACGCGTGGCTGTGCCGGGTGTGGCGGCGCACGCCCGAGCTGTCCGACCTGTGGGGCACCGCGGGCCCGCCGTCGAAGGACGTCCGCACCCACATGGCGGGCGTGCCCGACCCCGGCTACTCGGCGTGGTGGCAGGGATGAGGACCGGGGTGATCGGCGCGGGCGCGATCGGCGGCGTGGTCGCCCGCGCCCTGCGCGACGGGACCGTGCCGGGTGCGACGCTCTCCGGCGTCGTGGACCCAGCCGGGCCCGCGGACCTGCCGGTGGTGTCGCTGGACGAGCTGCTGTCCACTTCGGACCTGGTGGTCGAGGCGGCCGGGCAGCGCGCACTGGCGGAGGTCGGACCTCAGGTGCTGGCCGCCGGGCGGGACCTGCTGGTCGTGTCGGTCGGCGCGCTGGCCGACGACGCCCTGCTGGCGAAGCTGCTGTCCGCCGGACCGGGTGAGCTGCACCTGTCCACCGGGGCGATCGGCGGGCTGGACCTGCTGCGGGCGGCGGCCCGGATGGCGCCGCTGTCCCGGGTGACGATCGAGACCACGAAACTGGCCGCGAACCTGGTGCAGCCGTGGATGCCCGACGGTCAGGCCGAGCGGCTGCGGGCCACCGCCGAGCCGGTCGAGCTGATGCGCGGCCCGGCCCGCGAGGTGACCGCGGCGTTCCCGAAGTCGGCGAACGTGGCGGCCTCGGTGGCGCTGGCCGCGGGCGACTGGGACGTGGTCGAGGCGGCGGTGATCGCCGATCCGGCCGCGGAGCTGACCTCGCACGTCATCACCGCTGAGGGGCCGGCCGGGTCGTACCGGTTCGAGATCCGCAACCGGCCCTCGCCGCGGACTCCGACGAGCAGCGAGGTCGTGCCGCACGCGGTGCTCGGCGCGATCGCCGCGCTGGCCGAGCCGCGGGTGGTGTTCCGATGACTCCGGTGTTGCTGCTGCACGGCATCGGCGGGTCGAGCGCGTCCTTCGAGCCGCAGGTGGACGTGCTGTCGAAGCGGCACCGGGTGGTCGCCTGGGACGCGCCGGGCTACGGGGACTCGCCCGATCCGGAGCGGGCCGACATCGGCTGGTACGCCGAGCAGGCGGCGCGGATCTTCGACGAGCCCGCGCACGTGGTGGGCGTGTCGTGGGGCGGGGTGATCGCGACCCGGCTCGCGCTGGAGCACCCCGTGCGGTCGCTGACCCTGGCCGATTCGACGCGCGGCTCCGGCACCAGCCCCGAGGCCGCCGCGCGGATGCGGGTGCGGGTGGACGAGCTGGCCGAGGTGGGCGCCGCGGAGTTCGCGCGGCGGCGCGCGCCGCGGCTCAGCTCCGATCCGGCGACCCGCGCGAAGGTCGAGGCGACCATGGCCCGGGTGCGCCTGGCCGGGTACCGCGCGGCCGCGGAGTCGATGGCCACCACCAACCACGGTCCGCTGCTCGGCCGGATCAGCGTGCCGACGCTGGTGGTGGTCGGCGCGGACGACCAGGTCACCGGCGTCGCGGAGAGCCGGTTGCTGGCGCGGGAAATCCCGGGCGCGCGGCTGCGCGTGATCGGCGGCGGGCACGCGGCCAACCAGGAGTGCCCGGACGAGTTCAACGAGGTCCTGCTGGAGTTCCTGTCCGAAGTGGAGGCCGCGCGATGCGCCTGATCGTGGTGACCGGCGCCGGGCGCGGGCTCGGCTGGGCGATCGCCGACGCCCTCGGCGCGTCCGGCGCGCAGGTCGTGGTCGCCGAGCGCGATCCGGAGCGGGCCGCCCGCGGGGTGGCGCAGCTGGAAGAGCGCGGCCGGACCGTGCACCGCATCGACACCGACGTCGCCGATCCCGATTCGGTGGCGCACCTGGCGAAGCGGGTCGCGGAGATCGGGCCGCTGCACGGGCTGGTCAACAACGCGGCGATGGCCGACGGCGTGGGCGGCAAGCACTTCGCCGACCTCGAAGTCGAGGCGTGGGACCGGCTGATGACGGTGAACGCGCGCGGTCCGTGGCTGGTCGCCCGTGCCCTGTACGCGCAGCTGGCGGCCACCGGCGGGCGGATCGTGAACATCGCCTCCGACGTCGCGTTGTTCGGGCCGCCGCGGCTGGTGCACTACGTGTCGTCGAAGGGCGCGGTGATCGCGATGACCCGCGCCATGGCCCGCGACGCCGGGCCGGACGGGGTGACGGTGAACGCGGTCGCGCCGGGCCTGACCGAGGTCGAGGCCACCGAGCGGGTGCCCCGCGAACGGCACCAGCTCTACGCGGACGGGCGAGCGCTGACCCGGGCGCAGCAACCGGGTGACGTGGTGGGCGCGGTGGAGTTCCTGCTCTCCGACGCCGCGTCGTTCATCACCGGGCAAACGTTGGTCGTCGACGGCGGATTCGTCTGCCACTAGGAGCTTTCATGGACCTGCGACTTTCCGGGCGGGCGGTGGTGGTGACCGGCGCCAGCTCCGGTGTCGGGCTGGCCACCGCCGCGCTGCTGCTCGCGGAGGGCGCGCACGTCGCCGCGTGCGCGCGGGACGGCGAGCGGCTGGAGAAGGCGCTCGCCGATCTGCCCCGCGCGTCCGGCGCCCGGCTGTACACCGCGGCCTGCGACGTCCTCGACGCCGGCGACGTGCGGCGGTTCGTCACCGGCGCGGGCGAGGAGTTCGGCGGGCTGGACGGCGTGGTCAACAACGCCGGCCGCTCGCTGATGGCGCGGCTGGCCGAGACCAGCGACGAGCAGTGGCGCGACGAGCTGCACCTGAAGATCTTCTCCGTGCTGCACGTGGTCCGCGCCGCGCAGCCGTGGTTGCGGCCGGGTGCGGCGGTGGTCAACGTCAACGCGATCCTGTCGCGGCAGCCGGAACCCCAGCTCGCCGCGACCTCGGCGGCGCGGGCGGCACTGCTGAACCTGTCCAAGACGCTGGCCGCGGAGCTGGCGCCCCAGGTGCGGGTCAACTCGGTGTGCCTCGGCCTGGTGGACACCGGGCAGTGGCGGCGCCGGTACGAGCAGTCCGGCACCTCCCGGTCGTGGGAGGACTGGACCCGCGAGCTGGCCGAGGACCGCGGCATCCCGCTCGGCCGGCTCGGCACCGCCGGCGAGGTCGCCTTCCCGATCGTGGCGCTGCTGTCGCCACGCGCGTCCTATGTGACCGGTTCCGCCCTCGATGTCGGTGGCGGCGTCGCCCGATACGTCTGAGGAGACACTCGTGAAACACGGCAACGGCGGGGACTTGCTCGCCCAGATCCTGATCGACAACGGCGTCGACACCGCGTTCGGCATCGTCAGCGTGCACAACCTGCCGCTGGTGGAGGCGATCGCGGCGCGGCTGCGGTTCGTCCCGGTGCGGCACGAGGCCGCGGCGGTCAACGCGGCCGACGGGTACGCCCGCGCCCGGGGCGGCCTCGGCGTCGCGATCACCAGCACCGGCACCGGCGCGGGCAACGCGGCCGGGTCGCTCGTGGAGGCGCTGACCGCGGGCAGCCGGGTGCTGCACGTGACCGGGCAGATCGACTCGCCCTACCTCGGGCAGGGGCGCGGGGTCATCCACGAGACCCGCGACCAGCTGGGCATGCTCACGGCGGTGTCCAAGCACGCGGCGACCATCTCCTCCGTGGCCGACGCCGAGGACGTGCTGCGGCAGGCGGTCCGGCACGCCGTGTCGATCCCCTGTGGACCATCCAGTGTGGAGTGGCCGATCGACCTGCAGTACGCGCGGCACACGTTCACCGCCCGCGGTCCGGAGACCCCCGCGCCGGTGCCGTCGCCGGACCAGGACGCGCTGGCCCGGGCGGAAGAGTTGCTCGCCGCGGCGCGTCGGCCGGTGATCTGGGCCGGCGGTGGCGCGGTGGGCGCGCGGGACGAGGTGCGGGAGCTGGCCGAGCGGCTGCGGGCGCCGGTGTTCACGAGCAACTCCGGGCGGGGCACGCTGCCCGAGGACCACGAGCTGGTGGTGGGCAACTTCGCGACCGCGGCGGAGGACCTGCTGGCCGAGGCCGACCTGCTGATCTCGATCGGCACGCACTTCCGGTCCAACGAGACCAGGCACTACCACCTGGCGCTGCCCGAGCGGCACATCCAGATCGACGTCGACCCCGCCGCCCTGGGCCGGGTGTACCCGGCGACGGTCGGAATCGCCGGGGAGGCGGCCGAGGTGCTCCGGCGCCTGCGGGGCGGGCCGGGTGATCCGGCGTGGCGGGGGCGGGCGGTGGCGACGCGGGCCGCCGTGCGGTCGCGGCTGCGTGAGGCGATCGGCCCGTACGCCGAGATCTGTGACGCGATGCGCGCGGGGCTGCCGCGGGAGTCGGTGATCGCGCGGGACGTGACGATCCCGTCGAGCCAGTGGGGCAACCGGCTGCTGGAGATCGCCGACCCGCGCACCAACCTGTTCCCGGTCGGCGGCGGGATCGGGCAGGGCCTGGCGACCGGCATCGGCGCGGCGCTGGCCGGCCGCGACGCACCCACGCTGGTGATGGTGGGCGACGGCGGGCTGGCCGTGCACCTGGGCGAGCTGGGCACGCTGGCGCAGGAGAAGCCGTGGCTGGTGCTGGTCGTGTTCAACGACGGCGGGTACGGGGTGCTGCGCAACATGCAGGACCACCACGGCGGCGCGCGGGCCGGGGTGGACCTCTACACCCCGGACTTCTCGCGGCTGGCGCAGTCGCTGGACCTGCCGTACCAGCTGGTGAGCAAGCCGTCGCTGTTCGGGGAGGCCCTGGAGAAGGCGGTCGCGCAGCACGGCCCGTCCGTGATCGAGGTCGACGTGACGGCGCTGGACCCGGCGCCGCGCCCGTTCGTCCCGCCGGTGCCCGTCCCCCGGGAGGACTGATGACCACCCCGGCGACCAGCCACCACCACGGACACGCCCCCGCCAACCGGCGGCGCCGCATCCTCAAGACGGCCGCGCCGCTGCTCGTGCGCTACCCCGTCGCCGACGTACGCGCCGCCGTGATCGTCCTGCACGACGAGCGCGGGCTCACCGCCGGAGCCGAGGCCGCGTGCCGCGCGCTCGCCGAGTGCGGGTACCTCGCCGTGGCCCCGCTGCTCTACTACGACACCGGCGGACGGGTCTACCCGCGCGGCAACTTCGCCGCCCTCGAACCGGAGGACCTCGCCGCCGACGTCGCCGGCGCGCTCGACCACCTGCGGCGGCGCGCGCAAGTCCCGCCCACCGCGTTCACCGGGCTCGGCCAGGGCGCCCACCTCGCCGCGTGGGCCGCCACCACGCACGGCCTGCCCGCGGTGGGCGTCGAGCCGCGCGAAGGTCCCTGGCCCGGTCTCCCCGAGCTGCCGGTGCTCGCCGCGAACCTGGGCGAGTCCTGGCTGTCCCTGCGTGACGAAGACGACACCTGGGACGAAGCAGTGCGATTCCTCGATTCAGCCCGCACACTATTGCCCGACGAGGAGACCGAATGAGCATCGACGCCACACCCGCAATGACGCAGGGTGACATCGCGGCCCGGCTGGAACGGCTGCCGATGTCGCGCTGGCAGATCAGCGTTCGCCTGCTGATCGGCATCGTGACCTTCTTCGAGGCGTTCGACCAGCTGCTGATCGCCTACACGCTGCCGGTGCTCTCCCGCGAGTGGGGCCTGTCGGCGGCCACCAGCACCGCGGCGCTGACCATCGGCTCGATCGGGATGCTGCTCGGCGCGCTGGTCTCCGGCTGGGCCGCCGACCGGATCGGCCGCGTCAAGGTGATCGCGATCTGCGTCGCGGTCAGCGCCCTGTGCAGCGCCGGCATGGCCGCCTGCGACTCGCTCACCCCGTTCCTCGTCCTGCGGTTCGTGCAGGGGCTCGCGATCGGCGGCGAGGTGCCCACCGCCGCGGCCTACATCAGCGAGATCACCCGCGCCCACAAGCGCGGCCGGTTCGTGCTGCTCTACGAGGTGGTGTTCCCGGCGGGCCTGGCGGTGAGCGCGCTGGTCGCGGCGTGGCTGATCCCGCTGTGGGGCTGGCGCTCGCTGTACCTGCTGGCCGCCGTGCCCGGCCTGATGGCGTTCGTGATCCTGAAGAAGGTGCCGGAGTCGCCGCGCTGGCTCGCCTCGCGCGGCAAGTACGACCGGGCGGCCGCGGCGATGGCGACGATGGAGGCGAAGGTCCAGCGCGCGACCGGTGAGCCGCTGCCCGCGCCGGCCGCCGCGGTGCCGGTGACCGCCCCGCAGCAGCGCGGCAACGCCCTGCGCGACCTGTTCGCCGGACGCTACCGGCGTCGCACGCTGACGGTGTGGACGATCTGGTTCGTCGGCTACCTCGCCAACTACGGCATCACGTCCTGGCTGCCGACGATCTACCGCGGTGTGTTCCACCTGCCGCTGGGCCAGGCGCTCTGGTACAGCACCGCGACCTCGGCCGCCGGTCTGGCCGGCTGCGTGCTGGCGGCGCTGGTGATCGACCGGATCGGGCGGCGGATGGTGCTGGCCGCCGGTCTCGGCGCGACCACCGCGATGCTGGTGGTGCTGGGCGCGCTCGGCGCCGGGTCGCCGGTGCAGCTGCTGGTGTGGTCGTCGCTGGCGGCGGTGTTCAACTTCGCCGTGAACATCAGCCTGTACCTGTACACGCCCGAGCTGTACCCGACGCGCAGCCGCGCGCTGGGCTGCAGCCTGGGCGGGGTGATGAACCGGCTGGGCCTGATCCTCGGGCCGATCCTGGTCGGCGCGGTCTACGCCGGCGGCACCGCGCTGGGTTCGGTGTTCCTGCTGATCAGCGGTATCACGCTGGTGGGTGCGATCGTGGCCGCGGTGTTCGCGGAGGAGACCCGCGGCCGCACGCTGGAGGAGATCGCGCCCTGACGCCGTCGCGGGGTGCCGGGTCCGCCCGGCACCCCGCGACGGGGCGGTTTTCGCGCTAGGTTCGGTCCATGGCCAAGGGCGAGGCGGTGGAGCTGGAGGCCGGGAACCACACGGTGCGGATCTCGAACCCGCAGCGGGTCTACTTCCCGGCGCGGGGCGAGACGAAGCTCGACCTGGCGCGGTACTACCTGGCCGTGGGCGAGGGGATCGTGCGCGCGCTGCGGGAGCGGCCGTGCATGCTGCACCGGTTCCCGTCCGGGGTCAGCGGCGACAAGGTGCACCAGAAGCGGGTGCCGGCCGGGGCGCCGCCGTGGCTGGAGACGGTGCGCGTGCACTTCCCGCGCTACGACCGGCACGCCGACGAGCTGTGCGTCACCGAGCTGGCCCACGTGATCTGGGCGGTGCAGATGAGTACCGTGGAATTCCACCCCTGGAACTCGCGGCGCGCGGACACCGAGAAGCCCGACGAGTGGCGCATCGACCTCGACCCCGGCCCGGAGGCCGATTTCGCGCGGGTGCGGCGGGTGGCGCACGTCGCGCACGAGGTGCTCGACGAGCTGGGCGCCGTGGGCTGGCCGAAGACCTCCGGGGGCAGCGGCCTGCACATCTACGTGCGGATCGAGCCGCGGTGGGGGTTCAGCGAGGTGCGCCGGGCGGCGCTGGCGTTCGCGCGCGAGGTGGAGCGCCGCGCCCCCGACGACGTGACCACGACGTGGTGGCGCAAGGACCGCGACCCGGCGCTGGTGTTCGTGGACTACAACCAGAACGCGCGCGACCACACGATCGCGAGCGCGTACTCGGTGCGCGGCGTGCCCGAGGCGACGGTGTCGACGCCGATCCGGTGGGACGAGATCGACGACGTCGAACCGGGCGACTGCACGATCGCGACGGTCCCCGCGAGGTTCGCCAAGCTCGGCGACCTGCACGCCGGCATCGACGACACCGCCTACTCGCTGGAGACGCTGCTGGACTGGGCCGACCGCGACGGGCTGGACTGACCGCCGCGGACCGAGGCGGCGGGGCGCATCCGGAACACGACGATCAACGCGAGGACGGCGACCACGGCCATGGCCAGGAACGCGTCGCAGCCGGTCGACACGTCGGCCTGGAACCCGACCGTCGTCATCCCCGGCGACGATGTCGTCTCCCGCGTCGCGGCGCTGATGATCGGGGTGGCGACGAAGATGAACCCGACGCTGAGCCCGGGGATCCCGACGCCCGCGGGGATCACCGACGCTGCCGTCGCGAAGCTCGACAGGAACAGGGCGAACAGCGCCATCGCCGTGAGACCCGCCAGCACCAGCGGCCGGGTGCCGAGGCGGTCGGCGAGGCGGCGGCGGGTATCGGCACCGCCGCCGGTCCGGCCATCGGCGGCGGGATCGGCCAGTTCCTCGGCTGGCCCGCGCTGTTCTGGCTCATGCTCGTGGTCGCGCTGGTGCTGCTGCCCGCGGCGTGGCGCGTGCTGCCCGGCGAGTCCCCGGCGGGCGTGGCCCGGTTCGACCTGCCGGGTGGCATCTTCCTCGGCCTCGGGGCCGGGCTGGTGCTGTTCGGCGTGACCCAGGCGCAGGTCGCCGGCTTCACCGCACCCTCGTCCTGGGCCCGCGCTTGTCCGCGGGCATCAACCTGTGACGGCGATGATCGAGAGCACCGGCAGCGCGGCCGCGCCCAGCCCCATCACGACCCGCCCGCGCTCCTGTTGCTGAGCCCCACCGTCCGCCCTGGCCGGGTAAGGATCATCCACTGGGGTACCCGGAGCGCTCACCGACCGGAAGGACCCGAGATGAGCGGCGAAGACAAGGCCCGGAACAAGGCGGAAGAGCTCAAGGGCAAGGCGAAGGAAGGGCTCGGCAAGGCCACCGGCAACGAGCAGTGGGAGGCCGAAGGCAAGGGCGAGCAGGGCAAGGCCGACGTCAAGCAGGCGGGCGAGAAGGTCAAGGACGCGGCGAAGGACGTGTTCGACCGCTGACCCTGTGGCACCCGCCACAACCCGGTGTACGCATCGCGATCGCCACGTTCAACATGCGTACATGAGCCTCGACGAGGAGACCCGCGCGCCGCGGTTCGAGCGACCGCCGAAACCGGTTGCCGGGCCGCGGCGGGTGCGCCGGGACCTCACCGGCACCACGCTGACCAACGGCGTGATCGGCCTGGTGTTCTCCGCGACCGGGCCGATCGCGGTCATCCTCGCCGTCGGGGTGCAGGGCGGGCTGACCCCGGCGCAGCTGGCGTCCTGGATCTTCGGGGTCTTCTTCCTCAACGGCATCCTCACGGTGCTCGCGTCGTGGCTGTACCGGCGGCCGCTCGCGTTCTTCTGGACGATCCCCGGCACGGTCGTCGTCGGCGGATCGCTGAACCACCTGACCTGGGCCGAGGTGCTGGGCGCGTTCGTGGTGACGGCGCTGCTGATCCTGGGGATCGGCCTGACCGGCTGGGTGCGCGCGGTGATGGCCGCGCTGCCGATGCCGATCGTGATGGCGATGGTGGCCGGGGTGTTCCTGGAGTTCGGGCTCGACCTGGTGACCGCGCTCGGCCTGGACCCGGGCGTCGCGGTCCCGATGGTCGTGGTGTTCGTGCTGCTCAGCGCGCTGCCGGCGGCCGGTCGGCGGCTGCCGCCGATCCTGGGGGCGCTGCTGGCGGGCGCGGTCGCGGTGGCGGTGTCGGGCCGGTTCGCCCCGGCCGGTTCCGGCTGGCTGGCCGAGCCGTTGCTGCAGGCGCCCCGGTTCACCTGGACCGCGTTGCTGGAGCTGGTCGTGCCGCTGGCGGTGACCGTGCTGGTGGTGCAGAACGGCCAGGGCGTGGCGGTGCTGAAGCAGGCCGGGCACGAGCCGCCGACCAACGTGGTGACCGTCCTGTGTGGACTGTGGTCGCTGCCGGCCGCGGCGGTGGGCGCGGTGTCCACCTGCCTGACCGGGCCGACGAACGCGCTGCTGGTCGCCTCGGGCGAGCGCGAACGCCAGTACACGGCGGGCCTCGTGTGCGGTGCGGGAGCGGTGGTGACGGGCCTGTTCGCGCCGGCGTTCGTGCGCCTGATGCTGGCGACGCCACCCGCGTTCATCGCGGTGCTGGGCGGGCTGGCGATGCTGCGGGCACTGCAGAGCGCGTTCGTGACGGCCTTCCGCACGAAGTTCACGCTCGGCGCCCTGGTGGCCTTCCTGGTGACCGTGTCCGGCGTGCAGCCGCTGAACATCAGCGCCGCGTTCTGGGGCCTGGTCGCCGGGCTCGCGGTGTCGGCCCTGCTGGAGCGCGGTGACTTCCGCTCATGACCGGCGCCGGGCGGCCAGCTCCGCGCGCGAGCGGATGCCGAGCTTGGCGTAGATCCGGGTCAGGTGGTACTGCACCGTCTTCGTGGACAGGAACAGCTCGGCCGCCACCTCCCGGTTGGACAGTCCACTCGCGACCAGCTGCGACACCGCCTCTTCCTGCGGGGTCAGCTCGTCGAACCCCCGGCCGCGCGGGACGTGCACCCCGCCGGCCTTCAGCTCGCGGTCGCAGCGGGCCACGTACGTCGCCGCGCCCAGCGCGGTGAACGCGTCCCGCGCGGTGCTGATCACCGTGTCGGCCTCGCGGCGCTTGCCGGCCCGCCGCAGGATCTGCCCGTAGGCGAAGTTCACCCGCGCCAGGTCGTAGCGCAGCGGCAGGTCCTCCAGCAACTCCAGCGCCTCGCCGAACGCCGCCCGCGCCCCCGCCACGTCACCCCGCGTGCCGAGCAGCCGCCCGCGCGCCGCGGCGAGGCGGGCCCGGGCCGAGACCCGCCCGCGGTCGGCGGCGAGGCGTTCGTGCGGTTCGAGGAACGCGCCGGCCTCCGCGGTCTTGCCCGCCAGCACCAGCGCGTGCGCGTACATGTCCGCCCACGGCCACAGCCCCGGCTCGTCGATGCTGCCGCCCGCCCACGGCATCGTCAGCGGCCGCAACGCCCGCAGCACCCCGGCCGAGTCCGCGCGCGCCTCCGCGACGTGCGCCCGCGCCAGGCACGACGGCACCCGCATGATCTCGTAGTCCTGCGGCCCGGCGTCGGCCCGGCGCAACGCCTCCTCGGCGCGCTCCCAGTCGCCCCGCAACGCGTGCACCGCCACCGCCGTCCACGCCAGCAGCGGCCCGGCCAGCACGATCCCGGACCGGTCCAGCAGCGGCTCGGCCTCCGCGACCGTGCGCAGCGCCTCGTCCCACTCCCCCGCCAGGAACTGCGCCCGCGCCAGCCACCCGCGCGCCCACAGCGAGATCCGGGTCGAGCCGCCGAGGAACGTCGTGGGCACCGAGATCTCCAGGTCCACCCGCGCCTCGTCGAGCGCGTCGACCATCAGGTTCAGCCAGCCGCGGCCCATCTGGATCCGCTGCGCCTGCGCGCCGTGCTGCACCCGTCCGGCCAGCTCGGCGTACCCGGCCAGCGCCTCGTCCGCGCGGCCGCTGCCGGCCAGGCCCAGCCCGCGGATCGCCGCCGCCTCGACCGCGGCCGGGGCGTCCGCGGGCACCAGCGAGATCGCCCGGTCCGCCCACCGCACCAGGTCCTCGGCGCGGCACCGCGCCAGCGAGTGCAGCACGTAGCGCTGGCAGATCAGCGCCGCGACGTCCGGCTCGCGTCCGGAGTTGACCAGGTCCCAGGCCCGGCCCAGCCGCGTTTCCGCCTCGGCGGCGCGGCCGCGCACGATCGCCAGGTACCCCAGGACGGCGTTGCGCAGCGGCGTCTCCCGCAGGCTCTCCACCTCCGGGACCAGCGCGGCCGCGGCGAACGCGTCCCCGGCGCCGATCAACGCGTCCACCGCGCGGGTGAGGCGGCTTTCCCGCTTCAGCCGGTCGTCGGTGAGGCGGCTGGCGTCGGACAGCAACGAGGCCGCCACGCCCCACGCGCCCTCGGCGGCGCGTTCGGCGGCCAGCTCGTCGAGCCGGTCGGCGACCGCCGCGTCCGGCACCGGGGACGCGGCGACCAGCAGGTGCATGCGGCGCACCGGGTCCTCGATGAGGTCGGCGGCCCGGCGGTGCGCGTCCGCGGCGGCGGCCGGGCCCATCGCGGCGAGCACGGCGGCGCGCACCATCGGGTCCGGCGGGCCGGCTTCGGTGAGGCCGTGCGGGGCGAACTCGGCCAGTCCCGCGGCACACGCCTCGTCGAGCAGCGGCAGCACGTCGCCGCCGGCCCCGGCCAGCGACGCGGCGTCCCGCACCGCGGTGCCCGGCCCGAGCACCGCGATCGCCTCGACCAGCCGCCGCGCCGCGGGCGAGCACGACTCCAGGGCCTCGCACACCCGCGCGGCGACCGCGGCGGGCGCGGGCAGGTCCGGGTCGAACCGGGCCCACGTCGCGGCCGGCACCTCGCCGAGCAGCTGCACGACGTGGCGCGGGATGCCGCCGGTGTGCCGCCACAGCCGCTCGGCCATCGACGGGTGCAGCAGCACGCCGTGCGCCGCGGCCAGGTCGCCGACCTCGCACGCGGTGAGCGGCTCCAGGCGCACGGTCGTGGTCGCGGCGCGGTGCAGCAGTTCCAGCGCCGCCGCGGGCACGTGGTGGTCGCCGCTCACGCACGTGGCGACCACGAGCAGCCGGCCATCGTGGTCGTGCCGGACGGCGGAGACCAGCGTGCGCAAGGACTCCAGGTCCGCCCACTGCGCATCGTCCACAATGGCCACCCCGTCGGCGCCACCGAGCTGGGCCAGCACTCCCCCGGCGCGGCCGGTCTCCCACGGCGCCCCGGCCGCGCGCCGCACCGGCCCGTCGTGCCGGGCGGCGAACTCGTCGGCCAGCGCGGACCGTCCCACCCCGGCCGGGCCGGTGACCAGCACGAACGCCGGCGCCGTCGCGCTGCCCAGTGCGGCGAGCGCGGCGGCGCGGGCGATCAGCTGCGGGCGACGGTGGACCACATGGTCACTCTAGGCGGGCTCCGGCGCGACCGCGGCCACCGGAACGCCGGCGTGGTCGGCCCGCGGCACCAGGGCGGTGACCAGCGCCGCGGCGAGCGCCACCCCGGCGAAGATGAAGAACGCCGTCGTCCCGCCGAGACCGGCGCCGACCAGCAGGCCGCCGACGACCGGGCCCACGATCCCGCCGAGCCGGCCGAACCCGGCGCACCACGCCACCCCGGCGGCGCGCGCCCGCGTCGGGTAGTAGTTGGACACCAGCCCGTAGATCAGCACCTGGGTGCCGATCGTGCCGACCCCGGCCACCGCCACCGCGAGCAGCAGCGCGACCAGCGGCAGGTCCAGCGGCAGCAGCGCGAGCGTGATCGCGGCGAGCACGAACGTGGTGACCACGACCCGCTTCGCCCCCGCCCGGTCCGCCCACAGCGAGGCGAGCAGGCCGCCGATGATCGCGCCGAGGTTGAGGATCAGCAGGAAGGTCAGCGAGTAGCTCGTGCCGTACCCGTTGTCGGACATGATCTTCGGCAACCACGTGTTCAGGCCGTAGGTCAGCAGCAGCCCGGCGAAGCTCATCAGCCCGAGCAGCGCGGTCGGCCAGGCCAGGGCCCGGGTCGCCAGCGCCGGGAAGCCGACGCGGTCGGTCACCGGCGGCTCCGGCACCAGCGGGACCCCGGTGCGCTCCGACACCGCCCGCGCCTCGGCGTCCCGGCCGCGGGCGGCCAGCCACTTCGCCGACTCCGGCAGCTTGACGATCGCCAGCGGCAGGACCAGCACGATCGGCAGCGCGCCGACCCAGAACAGCCCGCGCCACCCGACGTCGTCGGCCAGCACGATCGCCAGCAGTGAGGCGAGCACGCCACCGGCGGGCACTCCACTGTAGACGATCGCGTTGAGCCGGTTGCGGCGTCCGGCCGGCGCGAACTCGGCCACCAGAGCGCCGACGGTCGCGACCAGCGCGCCGACCCCGATGCCGGTGAAGAACCGGCCGAAGCCGAACGCGGTGACGTTCTGCGTCAGGGCGGTCAGCCCCATCCCGATCGAGAACCAGGCCAGGTTGATCAGCATGATCTTGCGGCGGCCGATCCAGTCGCCGAGGGCGCCCGCGGCCAGTGCGCCGACGAGCACGCCGACCAGGGCGTAGCTGCCCAGTGCCCCGGCCTGGCCGGCGCTGATGTGGCCGAGCTGGCTGGGGTCGGCGAGCAGGGTGGGCAGGACGGTGCCGTAGACGACCAGGTCGTACCCGTCGAAGACGAGGGCGATCGCCGACAGGGCGACCACCCAGGACACGGTGCGCCGGCGCTTCGTTGCGTCGGTGTCGGACATGATGGCTCCCGGGGTGGGGTGTGGGGAGGAAACAGCGGCCCCGGGCGGGGCCGCCGGGGATGTCAGCCGAGGTCGCCCCCGGCCACCGGCAGGACGGTGCCGGTGATGTAGGAGGCCTCGTCGGAGGCCAGGAACGCGATCGCGGCGGCCTGCTCGTCGAGCGTGCCGTAGCGCTTCATCAGCGACGACTGCACGGTCTGGTCGATGTGCGCCTGGAACCAGGCCCGCTCCTGCTCGGTCTCCAGCGCCGACCCGCCGCGGCTGATCCGGCGCGGCGGCGCTTCGGTGCCGCCGGGCGCGGTCGCGACCACCCGGATGCCCGCGTCGGCGTACTCCAGCGCGAGCGAGGCCGTGATGGCGTTGATGCCGCCCTTGGCCGCCGAGTACGGGATGCGGTGGATGCCCCGGGTGGCGGCCGAGGAGACGTTGACGATCACGCCGTGCCCCCGCGCGGCCATCGACGGCAGCGCGGCGCGGCACGAGTACAGCGTGGTCATCAGCGACCGGCGGATCTCGGCGTCGATCTGCGCCGGGGTGAACTCGGTGAACGGCTTGAACCAGATGGCCCCGCCGACGTTGTTGACCAGCACGTCGATGCGGCCGTACCGGGCCAGCGCCGCCTCGGCCACCGCCTGCGCGCCCGCCCAGGTCTCCAGGTCGGCGAGCACCGGCAGGGTTTCGCCGCTGAGCTCGTCGGCGACGGCGGTCACCAGGTCCGCGCGGTCGGCGAGGACGACCGTGCCGCCCTCGGCGCTGATCCGCCGCGCGACCCGCGCACCGATGCCCTGCGCGGCGCCGGTCACCACGACGACCTTGCCGGCGAAGCGGCCCGGGCTGAGGAACTCCGTCCGCCGCGCGGCCGGCCGGTCCCCCGCCTCGAACGCGGGGGTGATGTCCTGCCGGGGCAGCATTTCCTGGCCCGCGATGGTGCGGGACGCGGTGGGTCGCGGGGAGTCGCCGGGGTCGAGGGCGCCGCCGGTGCCCTGTCCCGGCCAGATGACCTGACCGGCGATGGCACGAGCCGTGGCCGCCTCCTCGGCCGCGGGCCGAGGCGAGCCGCCGTGGAGCGGCGCGACCTCGGCGAGCGGGAAGATCCGCTGCCCGGCGACGGCCCGGCTCGCCCCCACCGGTTCCGGGGCAGACGAAACCGGAGCGGCCGGTGCCGGCCGGGCCGGAGCCGGGGTGACCGGGACGGCCTCGGGCTCGGGATCGGCCTTGGTCGCCACCGCGGCGGCCGACAACGCGAACTTCTCGTAGTAGAAGCCCGCCGGTTCCACGCCCGTGTCGGCGAAGTGCCGGCGCACCGCCTCGACCATCGGCGGCGGGCCGCACAGGTACACCGCCACCTCGCCGCCGTGCAGGTGCTCGTCGCGGATCAGGCTGGTCACGTAACCCTTGTTCGGGGCGCTCGAATCCGGGTCGGCGACGCAGTAGTCCCAGGTGAGCCCCTCGACCTCGGCGGCCAGCGCGGCGAGCGTGTCCATCTCGACCAGGTCGTCGTCGGTGGTGACGCCGTAGATCAGGTGCGCCCGCCGGGCGGAGCCGCGCAGGGCCCGCACGATCGACAGGATCGGCGCCAGCCCGGTGCCGCCCGCGAGCAGCAGCACCGGCCGGTCGGCCTCGCGCAGGAAGAAGCTGCCGTGCGGGCCGGTGAAGGTCAGCTCGTCCCCGGGCGCGGCCCGCTCGGTGAGGTAGTCCGACATGACCCCGCCCGGCGTGAGCTTCACCAGGAACGTCAGCTGCTTGTCGTCCGGGGCGTTGCTGAACGAGTACGAGCGCGTCTGACCGGTGCCGGGGACCTCGATGTTGACGTACTGCCCGGGCAGGAACGCCAGCTGGTCGCGGTCCGGCGTCTCCAGCGTGAGGGCGACCGTGGTCGGCGACAACCGCTCCAGCGCGGTGAGCGTCGCCGGGTAGGTCGCCGCCTGGGTCTTCGCCACCGCCGACGTGCTGGCGATCTGCAGCACCAAATCGGACTTCGGTTTCATGCTGCACGGCAGCACGTACCCGCGGGCGGCCTCGTCCTCCGGCAACGCGTCGTCGATGTAGGTGCCGCCGTCGTACTCACCGGACTCGCAGAACGCCTTGCACGTCCCGCACGCCCCGTCGCGGCAGTCCAGCGGGATGTTGATGCGCTGCCGGTAGGACGCGTCGGCGACCGTCTGGTCCGGCTCGCACCTGATGAAGCGGGTGACACCGTCCTCGAAGGACAGTGCGACCTGGAAAGCCATGGTGACTCCTGGTGCTCGGGCGAGGTGGTGAAGCGGCGAAGCCGCTTGTGGTGGGCCGTGAACCGGCACCGCCGCGGGTTCTCAGACGTCCCCTCGCGAGGACAGCGCCGACGTGATGAATTGGCATTCATGAGGAGGCGATCCCACAGCGAGGGGGCGTCTGAGGTTCCGCCACCCGCACCGCCACGCAAACCAGCCCGTGACAGTCCTAGATGTGGTAGACGTCGACGACGTGGTGGATGTAGTCGTTCTTCAGGATGACGGTCTTGCGGCGGATCAGCGGGGATTCGCCGGAGAAGTCGATCGTGTAGAACGACGTGCCGTAGTACGGGTCGACCGTCTTGTAGCGGAAGTACATGGTGTGCCAGTTGAAGCGCACGTCCACGATGTCGCCGCGGCGCTCGATCAGCTCGACGTTGGTGATGTTGTGGCTGGTGCGCGGCTCCGGGATCGACGTGGCGCTGGACCGCTCGGTGCGGATCCGGAACACCCGGTCCTCCAGCCCGCCCTTGTTCGGGTAGTAGATGAGCGAGATCTGGCTCCGCGGGTCCTCGGTCAGCAGGTCGTCGTCGCCCCAGGAGGGCATCCAGAACACGACGTCGTCGGCGTAGCAGTCCAGCCACTTCTCGAACTCGCGGTCGTCGAGGTAGCGCGCCTCGCGGTAGAGGAACTGCTCGATGTCGGTCTGGGTGATGGTCTTGATCCCGGTGGTCATTCCGCCGCTCCGATCGCCTTGCGCAGGGTGTCCCGCCAGTAGCCGTGCTGGACCGGGTACAGCCCCTCGTCCTCGTTCTTCTGCCCCGCCGAGATGACGCCCTTCATGTCCAGGGCCAGCGCGACCTCGTCCGGGCCGGTCAGCCAGTGCTCGGCGCCGCGGCTCATGTCGTTCCACGGCGCGGCGGTGGCGCGGAAGGTGAGCTGGCAGGAGCGGAACTCCTCCAGGTCGTCCGGGGTGGCCATGCCGGAGGCGTTGAAGAAGTCCTCGTACTGTCGGATCCGCCAGGCGCGCGCGTCGGCGCTCTCGCCCTTGGGCGCGATGCAGTAGATCGTCACCTCGGTCTTGTCCGGCGCGATCGGCCGGAAGTGCCGGATCTGCGTGGAGAACTGGTCCATCAGGTAGACGTTGGGGTACAGGCACAGGTTGCGGGAGCCCTTGACCATGAACTCGCCCTTGGCGTCGCCGAACTCCGCCTTCAGCTCGTCCATCCGGTTCCACAGTGGACGGTCCTGCGGGTTGGCCGCCCACGTCCACAGGCACAGGTGCCCGTGCGGGAAGGACCAGTAGCCGCCGCCGGACTTGCCCCAGCTGCCGGCGTCGAGGGTCTTGGTGTCGTTCGTGGACTCACCGGTGTTGCGCCGCGCGGTGGTGGCCGCGTAGTTCCAGTGCGTCGCGGTGACGTGGTAGCCGTCGGCGCCGTTTTCGGCCTGCACCTTCCAGTTGCCGTCGAAGGTGTAGGTGGACGAGCCGCGCAGCACCTCCAGCCCCTCCGGGGACTGGTCCACCAGCATGTCGATGATCTTCGTGGTGTCCCCGAGGTGCTCCTCCAGAGGCAGCACGTCGGCGTTGAGGCTGCCGAACAGGAATCCGCGGTAGCTGTCGAAGCGGGCCACGCGGCTCAGGTCGTGCGAGCCGCCGGTGTTGAACGAGGCCGGGTACCCGGCGCCGTCGGGGTCCTTGACCTTGAGCAGCTTGCCGTCGTTGCGGAAGGTCCAGCCGTGAAAGGGGCAGGTCAGGGTCATCCGGTTGTCGGTCTTGCGGCGGCAGATCATCGCGCCCCGGTGCGCGCAGGCGTTGATCAGGCAGTGCAGCTCGCCGCCGGAGTCGCGCGTGATCACCACCGGCTGCCGTCCGATGTAGGTGGTGAAGTAGTCGCCCGGGTTCGGGATCTGGCTCTCGTGGGCGAGGTAGATCCAGTTGCCCTCGAAGATGTGCTTCATCTCGAGTTCGAAGATCTCCTCGTCGGTGAAGATCCGGCGGTTCGCGCGGTAGATTCCGGCCTCGCGGTCCTCCACGACGGCGTCGGCGAGGACGGCCGACACGTGGTCCACGGTCTCGGTCATGGAAACCTCCAACGGCCTCAGCGGCACTGCTCGGCTCTGCGTGTTCCCCCGACCATGACAACCCGTGGCCCCAGTCACACCGGGCGATTACCTAGTCCTGACCCAGGGTGCTATTAATCGATAGCATCGATCAATCCAGACCGAATCGCTCCTTGTCTTGACTCAATATCCGTACCTACGGTGAATGAATCCACGAGGAGCGGGAAGGAGGCCGGCGATGGAGCTGCGTCATCTGCGGTACTTCACCGCCGTGGCCGACACCTGCCACTTCGGGAAGGCCGCCGAGCGCCTGCACATGGCGCAGCCGGCCCTGTCGCACGCGATCCGCCAGCTGGAGGCCGAGCTGGGCGCGCCCCTGTTCACCCGCACCACCCGGCAGGTCCGGCTCACCCCGGCGGGTGAGTTCCTGCTGGCCGAGGCGCGCCGGGTGCTGGACACGGTCGAGGACAGCGTCCGCGGCGTGCGCCGCATCGCCGACGGCCGCCTGGGCCTGGTCCGGGTCGGGTTCACCGGCACCTCGGCGTTCTCGCACCTGCCGCGCATCGCCCGCGCGGTCAAGCGGGACCTGCCCGGGGTGGCCGTCGAGGTGCACGCGGACCTGCTCACCCCGGCCCAGTGCGACGGGCTCCGCAACGGCGGCCTCGACCTGGCCGTGCTGCGCCCGCCCGCGCAGGGCGAGGACATCGAGCTGCACACCCTGGAGGTCGAGCCGCTGATCCTCGCCGTGCCCGCCGACCACCGGCTCGCGGTCGAGCCCGCGGTGTCGGTGGCCGACCTGCGCACGGAGGGGTTCATCAGCTACGCCAGCAAGGACTCCGTGGTCAACGACGCCGTCATGCGCAGCTGCCAGGCCGCCGGGTTCAGCCCGCGCCGCGAGCACGAAGCGGCCGGCACGGCGGTGCTGCTGGCGCTGGTCGCCGGCGGGCTCGGCGTCGCGGTGGTGCCCGCGTCGGCCCGCGCGCTGCCGCTGGCCGGGGTCGTGTTCCGCGACCTCGCCGACGCCGGCACGGTCGAACTCGCCCTCGCCTGGCGCCGCGACAACGACTCCCCGCTCGTCCGGTCGGTCCTCGACGTCCTCGAGGCCGCCCTCGCTCCGCAACCACAAGCATCCGAGGTCAGCCGATGAAGATCACGCGCGTGGAGGCGATCCCGTTCGCCATCCCGTACCGCAAACCGCTCAAGTTCGCCTCCGGCGAGGTGCACGTGGCCGAGCACGTGCTGGTGCGGGTGCACACCGACGACGGGATCACCGGCGTGGCCGAGGCGCCGCCGCGGCCGTTCACCTACGGCGAGACGCAGGCCGGGATCATCGCGGTGATCGAGAAGATCTTCGCCCCGCAGGTGACCGGCCTGACCCTGCTCGAACGCGAGACCATGGCCTCGCGCCTGGCGCGCACGGTCGGCAACCCGGCCGCGAAGGCGGCCATCGACATGGCCGTGTGGGACGCGCTCGGCCGCACCCTGGACGTGCAGGTCACCGAGCTGCTCGGCGGCTACACCGACCGGATGCGCGTGTCGCACATGCTCGGGTTCGACGAGCCGTCGGCGATGGTCGCCGAAGCCCAGCGCATGCGCGACGAGCACGGCATCACCACGTTCAAGGTCAAGGTCGGGCGCCGCCCGGTCTCCCTGGACACCGCCGTGGTGCGGGCCCTGCGCGAGGGCATGGGCGACGACGTCGAGTTGTACGTGGACGGCAACCGGGGCTGGACCGCCTCGGAGTCGGCCGTGGCGATGAAGGAGATGGCCGACCTCGGCCTGCTGTTCGCCGAGGAGCTGTGCCCGGCCGACGACGTGCTGGGCCGCCGCTGGCTGGTGTCGCAGCTGGACGTGCCGTTCATCGCCGACGAATCGGCCGTCACCCCGGCCGACGTGACCCGCGAGATCCTGGCCGGCTCGGCCACCGCGATCAGCATCAAGACCGCGCGCACCGGCTTCACCCACTCGCAGCGCGTGCACCACCTCGCCGAGGGGCTGGGCCTGGAGGTCGTGATGGGCAACCAGATCGACGGCCAGATCGGTTCGGTGTGCACCGTCGCGTTCGGCGCGTCCTACGCGCTCACCTCGCGGCGGGCGGGCGAGCTGTCCAACTTCCTCGACATGAGCGACGACCTGCTCACCGAACCGCTGGAGATCCACGACGGTGAGCTGCACATCCGGCCCGGCGCCGGGCTCGGGATCGAGATCGACCCGGCCAAGCTCGACCGCTACCGCCAGGACCGCTGAAACTTCCCCGGATATCAAGGAATCAAGGAGGATCCCATGACCGCCACCCACCACGCTCCCGCGGCCGCCGAATCGGGGGCCAGCGCCACGCAGCGGTTCAAGACGGACAAGTTCGCCGCCGTGGCCGGCACCCCGAAGGAGCGGGTGTCGACGCTCGCCCGTGAGGTGCTGTCGGCGGTGCACGAGACGATCCGCAAGCACAAGGTCACCTACGACGAGTACAACGCGCTGAAGGCGTGGCTGATCCAGGTCGGCGAGGACGGCGAATGGCCGCTGTTCCTGGACGTGTGGGTGGAGCACGTGGTGGAGGAGGTCGCCACCGCGCACCGCAAGGGCAACAAGGGCACGATCGAAGGCCCGTACTACGTGCCCGGCGCGCCCGAGCAGGGCTCGCGCGGCTCGGTGCCGATGCGCGCGGACGAGGGCGGCACGCCGCTGGTGTGGACCGGCACGGTCACCTCGGTCGATGGTACGCCGCTGAAGGACGCGAAGGTCGAGCTGTGGCACGCCGACGCCGACGGCCTGTACTCGCAGTTCGCGCCGGGCATCCCGGAGTGGAATCTGCGCGGCACCTTCTCGGTGGCGGAGGACGGCTCGTTCGAGATCCACACCGTGCGGCCCGCGCCGTACCAGATCCCGACCGACGGCGCGTGCGGCAAGCTCATCGCCGCCGCGGGCTGGCACGCGTGGCGCCCGGCGCACCTGCACGTCAAGGTGTCCGCGCCGGGCCACGAACTGCTGACCGCGCAGCTGTACTTCCCCGGCGACGAGCACAATGAGGACGACATCGCCTCGGCGGTCAAGCCGGAGCTGCTGCTGGACCCGAAACCGGGCGACGGCGGCGAGACGGTGTCCTACGGTTTCGTGCTCGACCCCGCTTGATCGTCTCTGGAGGACTCACCCATGTTGTTCCACGTCCGGATGGATGTTCGGTTGCCGTCCGATATGGACCCGTCGGTGCGGGCGGACATCGTCGCCCGGGAGAAGGCGTACAGCCAGCAGCTGCAACGGGAGGGGAAGTGGCCGCACCTGTGGCGCATCGTGGGTGAGTACTCGAACATCTCGATCTTCGACGTGGGGTCGAACGACGAGCTGCACGAGCTGTTGTCGGGGTTGCCGTTGTTCCCGTACATGGATATTCGGGTGATGCCGTTGGCTACGCATCCGTCGAAAGTTTCGTAGCCGCTACGCGGGTGGCTGAACTGCGCCGGCTTCGCTTCGCTACGCCCCGATCTGCCCCTCCCGAACCCGATCTTCAATTGTTCGGTTGCCGAGAAGTCGCGTCAAGGCGGGAAAGAGTACCTTGACCCGACTGCTCGGCAACCGATTTGGCTGGGGATCGGGTTGCGGGAGAGGGGTGGCTCGTGGGGGTTGGTGCTTTGCGTTGCCGGGTGGCGGTTTGTGACGCCCGGCAACGGCAGGTGACCCACCTGCCGCCCAGCCCTCCCCCGCTCCCCGATCCACAGCCCGGTTCTGCGGCCGATCAGGGGTTGTCAAGGTACTCTTTTGATGTGCTCCGAGGTCTCCGGACACGTCTTCCAAGTAGACTGGCGGAGGAGCCCGGAGGAGTGTTTCATGGCAAGGAGACCGAGAAAGTACTCGCCGGAATTGAAGGCTGAAGTCGTCAACGCGGTACTCGAGGGCGGGCTGAGCTATACCGAAGCGGCGCGCGATTTTGATTTGGTCGCGCAGACGGTGCATAACTGGGTGACGGCCGAGAAAAAGAAGAGAGCTGAAGAGTCGCCGACCGCGACGCGGGGTCAGGTGGGCGAGCTGGAGCGGCGTATCCGCGAACTGGAGCAGGAGAACGCGTTCCTGAAAAAAGCGGCAGCCTTCTTCGCGAAAGAACAACGGTAGCCCAGCGCTACGCGTGTATTGCAGCGGAGAAGGCGCATTTCGATGTGGCCCTGATGTGTCGGCTGATGGGTGTGTCACGCTCGGGCTTCTACGACTGGGAGCGTCGCGCGGTCTCGGCGCAGGAACAGCGCCGGGGATTGTTGATCGAGCAGATTCGCGTGGTGTTCGCCGCCTCGAAGCGCACCTACGGCTATCGGCGCGTGCATGCCGAGCTGGTGCGCGGCGGCGTACAGGTCCACGACGAGCTGGTGCGGCGGCTCATGCGCCAGGCGCGACTGTTTCCCGTGCAGGTCAAGCCCCGGCGCGGGCTGACCGTGACCGACCGGGTTGCCGGCCCGATCCCCGACCTGGTCAGACGGAACTTCACCGCGTCGGCACCTGGGGAGAAACTGGTCGGCGATATCACGCAGCTCAACACCGGTGAAGGCGCACTCTTCCTGGCAACAGTGATCGACTGCTACTCGAAGAGCATCCTCGGATGGTCTGTGGATGAGCATTACGATGCGGAACTGGTGTGCACGGCGATGACGATGGCAGCGCACCGTATCCGACTGCCCGCCGGATCGATCTTCCACTCCGACCGCGGTAGCCAATATACCTCCTACAGTTTTGGGCGACTACTACGAGAAGAGAATGTTCGGCAATCAATGGGCCGCACCGGGATCTGTTTTGATAACACTATGGCCGAGTCGTTCTTCGGGAAGTTGAAGACGGAGTGGATGCACCACCGACATTTCGCGACCAAGAAGGAGGCTCGCCGCGAGATCATCCGCTTCATCGAAGGCTTCTACAACACACGCCGACTACATTCAGCGCTGGGATATCGACCACCGATCGAAGTGCTCGACGAATGGTTCACCAATCAGCAGGTTGCGTGATACAGTCCGCTTGAGCCGCGTCCGAGATTCTCGGAGCACATCAGGGTGGCGGTTTGTGACGCCCGGCAACGGCAGGTGACCCACCTGCCGCCCAGCCCTCCCCCGCTCCCCTGCTCGGCCGTTGAAACAATGAAAAATCGGGGCGCGGCCTCAATCGGGGCGTAGCGGAGCGAAGCCGGCGCTGTCAGCCGCGCGCAGCGCAAACACCCGCGTAGCGGCTACTCACCA
The DNA here is from genome assembly GCF_023376025.1 of Amycolatopsis thermalba. Classification (NCBI taxonomy): domain Bacteria; kingdom Bacillati; phylum Actinomycetota; class Actinomycetes; order Pseudonocardiales; family Pseudonocardiaceae; genus Amycolatopsis; species Amycolatopsis thermalba. The sequence goes on along the minus strand of NZ_CP091196.1, from coordinate 2,808,151 downwards.
GCCACAGGCCGGAGCGGCTACTCACCCAGCCACCTGCGAGGCAGCGGCGAGCACCGCTCCGTACTGCGTCGCCACCAGGTGGCGGATCGGGATCGTCCGGTAGTCGCCCAGCGCGGCGTCCTCGGCCAGCCACTCCGCGTGCCGGGCGGCCACCCGGTCCCGCGCGACCCGCACCGGCGGCCGCGTGTTCCCCACCGCCAGCTCACCGTCCAGCGCCCGCAACAGAATCCCCCCGTACCGCAACCGGAAACTGTGCGTCGCCTCCGCCAGGGACGCCACTTCGGCCACCGTCGCCGGGCGGTCGGCCTCCGGGGTTGTGCTGCGGGACCGGGCACTGCGCGCCCCGGCCGCCATCATCGTCGCGAAGGAGCGGCTCGCCCGCCAGAAGGGGGAGTCCGGCACCATCAGCGCCCCGGACACCGCCTCGATGGTGTCCGTCATCAGCGACGACAGGTCCGCCACCGCCCGGGCGTGCGCGGCCAGCGCCGACGCGTACCCGATGCCGGCCGGGCTCTCGTCGTCCGCGGTGTCCGACGTCCAGTACGGCAGCTCGGTCACCAGCGTGAGCGCCCCGTACCGGCCCGCGTAGGACGCCGTGCTGTCGCCGGCCGAGTTGGTCCACGGCTCGCCCCGGCCGGTCAGGTAGTCGTAGGCCCGGCTGATCGACGTGCCCTGGAAGATCGCGTCGTCCAGCCGCACGATGTAGGGCGCCTCCGGCTCACCGCGGTCCAGCGGCAGCCCGGCGTGCCCGGGCAGCGCCTGCAACACCCGGTGCAGCGCGGGCTCGGGCCGGCTGAGGTAGTAGTAGACCCCGCCCAGCTCGCTGTTGTGCAGCGAGCACACCAGATCCGGGCGGTCGGAGTCGATCAGCCGCATCAGCGCCTGCGTCTCCGGCAGCGCCGCGTCGAAGTAGGCGTCCTTGTAGTCCAGCGGGAACGTCCACTCGACCTGGTCGGAACCGGCCGGGCGGTAGAAGTGCCGCGCGTAGTGCTCCCGGGTGAACGGGCCGGCCAGCCAGCCCTCGTTGAGCCGCAGCCCGTCCGGGTCGATGCACGCGATGATCCGCCACCGGTGCCGCAGCCGCGCCCGCAGCCCGGGATCGGCGCACAGCCGCTCGGCCAGGTGCAGCGCGGTGAGCCCGCCGATGGGCTCGTTGGGGTGCGGCAGGCCGAAGACCAGCGCGGTGGGATCGCCCGGCTCGCCGTCGATCGTCAGGCACAGCAGCGGCTCGCCGTGCCGGGACGTGCCCACGCGCTGGAGCGTCGCGATCTCGCCGTAGCCCGCGGCGAGCCCGCGCAACCGGCGGTGCAGCTCGTCGACGCCCGCGAACGCCGGGTGGTCTCCTACTTCGTCGATCTCCTTGACCAGCCATTCTGGCAGCGCCACGGGCCCCCTCCTCGTCCGTCGTTTCGTGCTCGGTCCAGTTCATCCGAATGTGTCGCGGCGGGCGAGAGCCGACCAGGCGAAACGAGTGGAGCGTCACGTGGTACCGAGGTCGCCGGCCACCTGGTCCAGCTTCACGCGGATCCGGGCGACGGCGATCTCTCGTCCGCCAGCGGAGTGATCCAGGTCACGCGCTGTCACGCTCCGCGGGGCCGCTTTGTCTGATGGTCGACCCCCTGGAAAGGAGACACCATGAGCGGCAACACCGAAGTGGTCGTGATCGGCGGCGGTTATGCCGGAGTCATGGCCGCGAACCGGCTGACCCAGCGCGCCGACGTGACCGTCACCGTGGTCAACCCGCGCCCGGAGTTCGTCGACCGGGTCCGCCTGCACCAGCTCGTCGGCGGCACGCACCCCGCGGTCGTCGGCTACCGCAAGATCCTGCGTGAGGGCATCCGGCTGGTGGTGGACACCGCGACGCGGATCGACACCGCCCAGCGGAGCGTGACCCTCGCCGGTGGCGGCACGATCGGCTACGACTACCTGGTCTACGCGGTGGGCAGCGGCAGCGCGGACCCGAGCGTGCCGGGCGCGGCCGAGTTCGCCCACCCGCTCGCCACGCTCGAAGAAGCCGAGCGCGCCCGGCCGCTCGTCGAAGCCGCCGCCGCGGTGACGATCGTCGGCGCCGGCCCGACCGGCATCGAGACCGCCGCCGAACTGGCCGGGCGGGGCCGCGCCGTGACGCTGGTCTGCGGCGGCGAGCTCGGCCCGTACCTGCACCCGCGTGGACGGCGGTCGGTCGCCCGGCGGCTCGCGAAGCTGGGGGTGACCGTCCTCGAAGGACCCGCGGTGACCGCGGTGACCCGCGACGCCGTCCAGCTCAGCGACGGCCGCACCCTCACCTCCGGCGTGACCCTGTGGACCGCCGGGTTCGGTGTGCCCGGCCTCGCCGCCCGCAGCGGCCTGACCACCGACGCGCTGGGCCGCCTGCTCACCGACGAGACCCTGACCAGTGTGGACGACGAGCGCATCGTCGCGGCCGGGGATTCGGCGGCGCCCTCGGGCCTGCCGGTCCGGATGAGCTGCCAGGCCGCGGTGCAGGTGGGCCCGCAGGCCGCCCAGACGGTCCTGGCCCGGATCGCGGGCACCGAGCCCGCCCCGATCGACGTCGGGTTCGCCGGGCAGTGCATCAGCCTGGGCCGTCGCCACGGCATCTTCCAGTTTTCGACGAAGGACGACACCGCGAAGGCCTCCTACCTCGGCGGCCGGCTCGGCGCGGTGGTGAAGGAGGTCATCTGCCGGAGCGTCGTGTGGCAGATGGGCTACGAGGCGCGCCACCCGGGCAAGCGGAAGTGGTGGGCCACGGACGACAAGCGCCGCCGTCTGGTGCGGGACGGGGCGCCGGCCGCCCTGGACCGAGCGGCCTGACGCCGTGCCGGTACCCGGCCTCAGGCGACGCGGACGACGTCCCGCGCCACGGCCGGGTACCGCGCCAGCACCTCCGGATCGTGCCCGGGCAGCACGACGCCGCCCAGTTCGCGGATCCGGTCGAACGCGCCGTAGACCCCGGGCATCGAGTGCAGCAGCGGCGCGGGCCGGTCGTCGTCGAGGTTCTCGTGGAAGTGGCCGGCGTCCGAGGCCACCACGACCGGCCCGGCGGCGGTCGCGACGCGGACGATCTGCATCCCGGCCGTGTGCCCGCCCACGAGGTGCACGCTCAGCCCGGGCCGGACCTCCACATCTCCGTCCACTTCGGACAACCGGTCGCCGCGGAGTGGTCCAGCGCCCACGGTCCGGTCCAGTAGTCCAGCTCCCGCCGCGGCGACCACGATCGAGGCCAGCAGCTCGGTCGGCCGCCCGAGGAAGTGCTGTCCGCGGGTGCCGTTCCGGCGGCCGTAGCAGAGGGCGTGGACCTCGTACTCGCTCACCGCACAGCGCCCACCGGCTCCGCCGGAGCGGTTTCCTCGATGCCCAGCCGCGCGGTCGGGACGCGGTAGGTCTCCCGCGCGGTGGCCACGGCGATCACGTTGACCAGGCACAGCGCCGCGGTGAAGATCGCCACGCCGAGCCACGCGCCGGTGCCGTCACCGGCGACCGCGGCGGCCACGGTCGGCAGGAAGCCGCTGATGGCGAACCCGATCTGGGTGCCGATCGCGGTAACGGACAGCCGCACGCGGGCCGGGAACATCTCGCCGTAGAAGGCGGGCTACACCGCGCTGGTGGCGGTGTAGACGACGCCGAACAGGACGATGCCGACGGCGAAGATCAGCCCCCAGCTGCCGGCCGCGATGGCGCCGAGGTAGGCGAAGATCAGCACCGCGCAGCCCAGCGAACCGGCGATGAACAGCGGCTTGCGGCCGACCCGGTCGGCGAGCCTCGCCCACAGCGGGATCGAGACGACGGCGGCGACGTTGGCGAGCACGCGATGAGCGCCGCGACGATCACCCGTAGCACGTCGGCCCAGTGCTCGCGCAGCAGCACGACCATCGGCAGCTTGGTGACCTCGCCGGTGCGGACCTCCTGCTCGAACACCGGGGTCTCCTCGACCGTGCGGCGCACCAGGTAGCCGACGAGGACCATCAGGGCGCTGCCCCAGAACGGCACGCGCTGCCCCAGGACAGCAGGACGTCCTGCGGCAGCGCGGCGACCGGGAGGAACACGGCGGTGGCGACGATCTGCCCGGCCTGGGTGCCGCTGAGGGTGAAGCTGGTGTAGTACGCGCGGCGGTTCTCCGGAGCGTGCTCCAGCGACATCGAGTTCGCGCTCGCCTGCTCGCCGCCCGCGGACAGCCCCTGCAGCAGCCGCAGCGCGACGAGCATGACCGGCGCGGCGACCCCGGCGGTCTGGTAGCTGGGCAGACAGCCGACCAGCACCGTCGACACGCCCATCAGGAGCAGGGTGAGCACGAGCACCCGCTTGCGCCCGAACCGGTCGCCGAGGTGGCCGAGCAGGATCGCGCCCAACGGCCGCGACACGTACCCGACGCCGAACGTGGACAAGGCCAGCAACGTGCCGGTCGCCGGGTCCGAGACCGGGAAGAAGATCTTGCCGAACACCAGCGCCGCGGCCGTGCCGTAGATGAAGAAGGCGTAGTACTCCAGAGCGCTGCCGACCCAGGCGGCGAATGCCGCCTGCCGCGGACGCGCCCTGTCGGCACCCGGCTGAGCCACCACGTCGTGCTCGCTCTCAATGGACCAAATGGTTAATTGCCGATCCTGAGGAGTTCCGCCGCGGTTGTGGCACCAGTCACACGGATGGGTGAGTAGTTTGGGATCATGACCACGGACATCGCGTCCGACGACGACGGAGAACCCGGAACCGGTTCGCCGGCTCATGCCTCGCCGTCGTCGCCGTGATCGGCGTGGTCCTGACGGGAGCGATCGGGGGCGATCTCTCCGGCAGTGAGACCGGCGTCGCGCTGGCGATCGCCATCCTGCTGTCCGCGGCGGCCGTCCTCTTGGCGGCCGAGGCCGTCCACTGGCACAGGTCGCCAGGGCCCGCGTGCGGGAACTGCTGGAGCACGGAACGCGCGTCCCGGCCACCGTCGTGACGGCGCCGCATCCGCGCCGGGGAGACGCGACGATCGAAGTCACCTACCCGGTCGGGGACACCCGCCGCGCCGCGGTGATCAAGCTCAGCACCGGGCAGCGGTTCGAGGTGTACCAACAGGTCCTGGTCGCCTACGACCCCGCGGACCCCGCTCGCGTCCGCACCCTCGACGACGCGAACGACGATCCCGTCCGGTCCTTCTGGAACCTCGTCCCGCTGCTGGCCGGGCTCGCCGGCACGCCGGTCGCCGCGTTCGCGGCGGCGAGCTGGGCCCGCAGGTGCCACCCGGTGCGCCGCACCGGGTGGCACCCGGCGTCGGTCGTGGTGACCCCGGTCGGGCGGGTGTTCGCCGCCGAGGGCGGTGGGATCGAGCTGAGCGGGGGCCTGTCGATCCGCCGGCCGACGCGCTTCGCGAGCGCCGGGCCGCAGCCGGCCTGGATCGGCGGCGAAGGCACCTGGATGACCGTGTTGTTCCCCCGTGACGGCGGGAAGAGCCGGTACGCCGTCCCGGCGCGCGCGAGCACGTCGCCGCTGCCCGCCCGCGCGCGCTGATTCACCCGAAGGGAGGAGCCGGCTGCTGTATCAGGTCGCGCTCCGGGTGCGTCCTGATAGGCAGGAACTCCCGCCAGGACGGTGAGCTATGCGGAGCTACCACGGTGCGTTGCTGATCGGCGCGGCCCTCGCGGGGTGCGCGGGCGGGTCGCCGATCCCGGGCGAGCAGCCGGCGGACAGCCCGGCCGAAGTCACCACGACCGAGACGGCCGGCACGGGCGCGGACCCGACGACGACCCGCACGTCGAAGAGCGAGCCGCCCGGGGTACCGGGCAGCCCCATCGACTACGACAGCACGCTGCTGCTCGCAGGGGTGGCGGGTGCGCGGGCGGAGATCCTCGCGACCCTGCGCGAGGAGTGCGGGCCCGGCCTCTGCGGGGTGAAGGTGGTGGTCTCCGGACGGGGCGAGTGCGCGGCGAGCATCGGGCCGGACCCGGTGCTCCCGGGCGGAACGATCACGATCAGGGCGAAACCCTGTGAGACGACGGAGGAAACCACCGCCGCAGAGTCCACCCCGGACACCGCCGAGTCCGGTGGCTAGGACCCGGCTGTCGCCGCCGCGCCCGCGGCAGGCGGCCGGCCCGGCCCGCGCGCTGCGGGTGGTCGGCACGCTGGCCGCGAACGCGACGCTGCTGACCGGGCTGCTCTACTACTTCGGTTTCCTGACCACGCAGGTGTTCTTCAGCTACTTCCGGGTGCACTACACGCTGCTCGGGCAGACCACGCCGGAGATACTGGCACGCGGGGTGGACGGGCTGCTGCTGCCGATCGCCGAGCTGGCCGGGGCGGTGTTCCTGGCGCTCGGCGTGATCCGGTTCCTGCGCTTCCGGCTCTCCCGCCGGGCCTGGCAGACGATCCTGCGCCGGGCGACGCCCGTGGCCGCGGTGCTGGGCGCGGCGCTGCTCGCGGTGACGTTCGCGATCGCGCTGGACCCGGTGCCCTTCCGGCGGTTCACCGCGCTGCCCGGGCTCGGTTTCGCGCTGGCCGTGGTGCTGCTGGTCTTCGCGTGGCGGCGGTGGACCGCGCACGGGGTCGCCGAATGGCTGGTGGCGTACGCGCTGGTGACGTTCGGCCTGTTCTGGGCGGTGGCCGACTACGCGGGCCAGGTCGGCGTCCGCCGGGCCTTCGAAACCGAACGCGCGCTCGCCGGCCGCCCCGCGGCGGTCCTCTACAGCGCCCAGAAGCTCAACCTCCCGGGCGAAGTGCACTGCCCCGCCCCGGACGGCGCGTTCCAGTACCGCTACCCCGGGCTCAAACTGCTGCTCCAGTCGGGCAACCAGTACGTCCTCGTCCCGGACGACTGGCGCCGCCCGGAGAGCCCCACGTACGTCCTCCCCCGCACGAACACGCTCTGGCTGGAGTTCAGCCCACCGGGCACGCGCGCCCCCGGATGCTGACCCCTCAGCCGATGCGCCTGCCCTGCCCGGCCCAGTACGGAGCACGCAGCGACTTCTTGTCCACCTTTCCCGACGCGTTCAGGGGCAACGCGGACACGAAGTCCACCGACTTGGGCGCCCACACACTGCCCTTGTGCTCCTTGACCAGCGCGATCAGCTCCCCGGCAGCCACGTCGGACCCCGGTTTCGGCACGACGACCGCCTTGACCGCCTCGCCCCACTTCGGGTCGGGCACGCCGAACACCGCGCACTGCGCGACCGCGGGGTGCTGGGCCAGCACGTCCTCCACCTGCCTCGGGAACACGTTGAACCCGCCCGACACGATCATGTCCTTCTTGCGGTCGACGAGGTAGAGGGAGCCGTCGTCGTCGAGGTAGCCGATGTCGCCGGAGTGCACCCAGCCGTCGCGGATCGCCTCGCCGTCCAGCGCGGGATCGAGGTAGCCGACCATCTGCCCCTCCTGCCGGGTGCAGACCTCCCCCACGTCGCCGACCGGCAGGATCCGGTCGGACTCGTCCTGGATGCTCATCTCGACGTGGAACATCGGCCGCCCGGCGGACGCCAGCCGCGCGACCTCCTCCGGCGTGCCGAACCGGTGGTCCTCCTTGCGCAGCGTCGTCATGAAGCCGGGCTCGTGGCCGGCGTAGGTCTGCACGAAGATCGGCCCGAGCGCGGCCAGCGCCTGGCGCAGGCGTTCGGGCGCGATCGGCGAACCGGCGTAGACGACCGTGCGCAGCGACGAGAGGTCCGTGTCCGCCAAGCGCGGGTGGTCGAGCAGCAGGTACAGCGCGGTCGGCACCACCGCGGTCGCGGTGACCCGCTCCTTCGCCACGGTGTCGAGCAGCAGGTCGATGTCCAGGGTGGGCAGCATGACGTTCGTCCCGCCGCGCATGAACGTCGGCAGCACGAACGCGCCCGTGAAGTGCGTGAGCGGCGCGCCGTGGGCGAACACCTCGCCGGGGCGGGTGTCGGCGATCTCCAGGCCCGCCGTCACGATGTAGTGCGACCAGGCCTCGTGGGTGTAGATGACGCCCTTGGGCGTGCCCGTCGTGCCCGAGGTGAAGGCGACGTAGGCGAGGTCGCCCGGCGCGGGCTCGGGGACCGGCGTCTCCGTCGGCGCCGCGCTGAACACCATCCCGTAGTCCCAGGTGTCCGCCAGGTCCTCCCCGCCGCCCAGCCGGATGTACCGCCGGATGCCCGGCAGCCGGCCGCGGAACTTCCCGACGACCGGCTCGAACTGGGAGTGGTAGACCAGCGTCGAAGCTTCGGACTGCTCGAGGAAGAACGCGAGGTCCTCGGCGGAGGCCCGGGCCGGCATCTGCACCGTCGCCGCACCGGCCTTCCAGATCCCGTGCTGCGTCGGGATGAACTCCAGGCAGTTCGGCATCAGCAGCCCGACCCGGTCCCCTTTCCGCACGCCGAGCTCGTGCAGGCCGTTGCCGACGCGGTCGGACCACTCCCGCAGCTCCCGGTACCGGATCCGGCGGTCGCCGTCCACGATGGCCACCCGGTCCGGGTAGTACGCGCAGGCGCGGTCCAGGACGCTGGGCAGCGTTCCCCACAACGACATCAGAACTCCTTTCCGGCCGCGCAGGCCTCGGGCAGGGGATCGACGGGAACGGCCCGGAGGGCCGAGGCGTATTCCGCCCGGGTCGTCTCGACCAGATCGGCGACGCTCTGCACGCGGTGCACGCCGTGCGCGCTCTGGCCGGCCGCCCAGGCCCGCGGTCGCTCGAGCAGCGTCCGGAAGTCGAACCGGGCGGGCTGGTCCGGGCCGTGGCCGGCGGTGGCGAGCGAGGCGGCGAGGAAGTTGGCGGGCAACCCGCTCGGCCCGCGGGAGAGCACGATGTCGTCGAGCGAGGCCTCGACGAGCGCCCGCCGGTAGTCGTCACCGGCGAGGCTCTCCTCGGTGGCGATGAACCTGGTGCCCATGTACGCCAGGTCCGCGCCCAGCAGGCGGGCGGCGAGCAGCGCGACACCGTCGCTGACGCCGCCGGCGAGGACCACGGGCCCGTCGTAGCGCTCCCGCACCGCGCGGACGAAGGCGAACGGGTTGTTCCACCCCGTCTGCCCACCGGCTCCGGAGGTCAGCAGCACCAGACCGTCGGCGCCGGCCGCCAGGGCCCGGTCCACGTGGCGCAGGGTCGCGACGTCGGCGAACACGAGCGCCCCGGCGTCGTGCAGCGGCCCGATCACCGGCTCCGGGGATCCGACGCTGGTGATCACCACCTCGGCGCCGTGCCGCACGAGACAGTCCACGTCCTCCCGCAGCCGGGGGTTCGACCGGTGCACGACCAGGTTGGGCGCGACCGGGGCAGCCGCGGCGGGCAGGGCCTCCCGGATGTGGGTCAGCCACCGGCCGAGCTGGGCGGGAGTCCGCGCGTTGTGCGTCGGGAACGAGCCGACGACGCCCTGGCGGCAGGCGGCGACGACGAGATCGGGACCCGAAACGGCCGTCATGGGCGCCGCGATCAACGGCAACCGCAGCCGCGCGGCCCAGGAAGAAGGAAGCATGCGGTTTTCTCCGAGCGAGGACTGATCGGCACGAAAAGAAAAGGGAAGAATCGGCAAAAGGAAATCAGCGCGACAGCGAATACGTCACACCGCTCCCGGTCGCGTTCGTGTGTCTATCTAACGCCCGATAAGTAGGGCACGAAGCGGCCGGTTTGTCAAGTTCGCATCGCGGACAACCCGCCCGGCGCCCCGCAGTCGGTTGAAGCTTTGACCATTCAGGACTGAAACTCCCTTGCCCGACATGGACTTTTGCCCGACATGGAGCACTTGCAGACACCGGCCGGACGCGGTCCGCGATGCCGAAGCGTTACCCCGCCACCCCACCACGGGCGCGGCCCACCTCACCCCAACGGGTGGTAACTCGCCCCCGCGGACCACGCGGACTTGTCTGGAAAACGAACCCGTGTATCTTTTCCGTCAATCCTATCTAGTGCTCGCTAGACAGCCCGCGCATCGGACAACGGAGTAGCGATGAGCGCAGTTCTACCGAGGTCCCGACCATCATTCGCGAACCGGATTTCCCAGGAGCAAGTGGTCCTGTTCGTGGTCGTGGCCCTGTTCGTGGTCTTCAGCCTGACCCTCGACGGGTTCCTCAACGTCGACAACCTGGTCAACCTGGTCCGCAGTGTGTCCGCACTGGGGATCTTCGGGGTGGCCATGGCGGTCGTGGTGATCGCCAGGGGGATGGACCTGTCCCTCATCGCCTCGATGGGCGTGGCCACCGCGGTGGCGATCCAGCTGATGCGCACACCGGTCAGCACCCCGGTCGCCCTGCTGACCGGCCTCGGCATCGTCGTCATCATGGGGCTGCTGAACGGGTTCCTGATCGCCTTCGTGGAGATCCCGGCCCTGTTCGCGACGCTGGCCTCCGGCCTGCTGGTCTACGGTCTCGCCCGCACCACCGTCCTGGACGGACTGATCGCGGAGCTGCCCGGCGACCGCCAGTTCGTCCTCGCCCTGGGACAGGGCACGGTGTTCGGCATCCCGGTCCCCATCATCGTGTTCGCGGTCGTCGCCGTGCTCGCCCAGCTGATGCTCTCCCGCACCCGCGGGGGACGCTTCATCTACGCCCACGGGGACAACGCCGGCGCGGCCGCGCTCACCGGCATCGCCGTGCGGCCGCTGACCGTGTTCGAGTACACGGCCAGCGCCGCGATCGGGTTCGTCGGCGGCCTGGTCACCGCCGGCGCGGTCGGCGGGCTCAACACCCAGGTCATCGACGGTTCGCTGATCTACGACGTGCTGCTCGTCGTCGTGGTCGGCGGCATCAGCCTGGTCGGCGGACGCGGCAGCGTCGCGAGCGTGGTGGCCGGCACCGCGCTGATCGGGATCATGCTCAACGGCATGACGATCATGAACATGAACACCCACGAGCAGGACATCGTCAAGGGTCTCATCCTGCTCGCGGCCCTCGTGCTGGACAACCGGCTGCACCCGCGCGACGAAGAGACCGTCCGCCAGGGCGACTGACACCCCAGACATCCACCGAAGGACAAGGAGGTCCTCCCATGCGTCCACTTCGTACCCGCGCGGTCCGCGCGCTCGCACTCGGCGCCGCCGCGGTGCTGATCGCCACCGGATGTTCCACCGGCACCAGGGCGAACTCGACGTCGGCGGGCAGCGGCCAGATCCCGCCGACCGCCTCCGCCGGTGAACTGCGCAACCACGCCCTGCGCAGCATCGAGGGCAAGACGGTGGCGTTCGTCCCGGTGGGACTGGGCACCCCGCTCATGGAGGAGTGGAACCGGCAGATGGAGACCGGCTTCAAGGCGGCCGGGCTGAACTACGTCCTGCGCGATCCCAACTGGGACACCGCGAAACAGGCCGAAGCGGTGCAGTCGCTGATCAACGAGAAACCCGCCGTCCTGGTGGTGCACAACTTCGACGTGCAGATCCTCGCCAAGCTCATCCAGCAGGCCGAGCAGGCCGGGATCTACGTCATCCAGATCAACATGGTGAGCAACTACAAGTCGGACGCCTTCGTCGGCGCCGACACCATCGACCTGGGCCGTCGCATCGCGACCGACATCGTCAACGAGTGCGGCGCGAACACCCCCACCTCGCACGAGGTGCAGATCGTGCAGGGCGACGCGACCTCCGGCTTCACGCTCGACGTGATGGCGGGCGCGAAGGAGATCTTCGACCAGCACCCGGAGATCAAGATCGTGTCCACCCAGGCGGCGAACTGGGACCGCACCAAGGCGCACGACATCACGGCGACCGTGATCCAGCAGCACCCGAACCTGTGCGCCAGCTGGGGTTTCTGGGACCAGATGCAGTACGGCTCGGCCGCGGCGATCAAGGAGGCCGGCAAGCTCGGGCAGGTCAAGGTGTTCACCTCCGACCACAGCTCCATCACCTGCGAGGGCATCCGCGACGGCATGTTCCACCAGTCCTACGGCTACTCGGTGCCCACCCAGGGCAAGGACATCGTCGCCATCGCCAAGTACCTCCTGCAGTCCGGGCAGGCGCCCGGCACCGCCCGCATCGCCGACTACACCCCGCTGGTGAAGATCGACAAGACCAACTGGAACCAGCCCAACATGTGTTACGACGGCAAGAGCGACGGGCTCACCGTTTCCTGACCGGCACCGAGAGGGACCGCCATGACGGCAAGTACGGAAGTCCGGCCCGTGCCCGCCCGGCGCCGGCCTCCGGAGCGCAACGTTCTGGAGAACGAGAACCTCGGCACCCGGCTGCGCCACCTGCGGTACCGGTTCTCCCCGCAGCAGTTGTTCGCCGAGCTGTTCGAGAAACGGTGGATGGAACCCGCCATCCCGCTGGCGATCCTGGTCGGGGTGATCGTCTTCTTCTCGATCGCCGCACCGGGTTTCGCCACCACCGCGAACCTGTTGTCCTCGGCCACCGAGCTGGCCGAGATCTCACTGGTCTGCCTCGGCATGGCGGTCGTGATGATCTCCGGCGGGATCGACCTGTCCGTCGGCTCGATGTTCGGGCTGTGCAACATCGTGGTGCTCCTGCTGATCACCGTCGTGGGTGTGCCCGTCGTGCCGGCGATCCTGCTGACGATCGTCGTCGGCGCGGTCCTCGGGTCGGTGAACGGGTCGATCGTGGCCTACCTCAAGGCGCGGCCGTTCCTCACCACGCTCGTCACGCTGATCATCTTCCGCGGCGTCCTCAACCTGCTGGACCTGCACTACTCCGCGCAGACCGCGATGGTGTTCCTGATGGACCCGGTGTGGGACTGGTTCAGCACGGGCAAGGTGGCCGGCATCCCGTTCAGCTTCGTCACGCTGCTCGTCGTGCTCGTCGCGGGGCACCTCCTGCTCAGCCGGTCCCGGTTCGGCTGGCACGTGACCGCCGTCGGCGCGAGCAGGCGGGCCGCGCGGCACGCCGGCATCCGGGTGGAACGGGTGCTGCTGCTGGGTTACGTGATCTCCGGCGCCCTGTGCGCGCTGGCCGGCGTCTTCTACGCCGCGCGCCTGGGCAGCGCGAGCGCCCGCGTCGGCGAGGGCATGGAACTGAGCGTGCTGACCGCGGTGATCCTCGGCGGCATCAGCCTCTCCGGCGGCAAGGGCACGGTGTGGCGGGCGTTCATCGGCGCGGCCACGATCAGCCTGCTCGGCAAGGGACTGCTGCTGATGGACGTCGGCGGCGAGGTGCTGCAGACGGCGCTGGCCGTCGTGCTGATCATCGCCGTCGGGCTCGACACGAAGTGGGGCAAGAACCGCGGCAAGGCGATCCAGAAGACCTACGTCAACCCCACGCTCGTCGAGTACGGCACCCCGCCGGACGTGCGGCCCGGCTCGGGCACCCGGTACGAGATCAACGACCGCCTCAGCGACGCCGAGGAGATCGGTCTCGGTGAGGTCGAAGGGCCGGAGGACGTCATCCTCGACGACCAGGGCCGGATCTACTGCGGCACCCGGCAGGGCTGGATCCTGCGGTTCTCCGGCGAGGACTACCGCGACCGGGAGATCTTCGCGCGCATCGGCGGCCACCCGCTGGGGCTGGCCTTCGACTCCGCGGGCGACCTGATCGTCTGCGTCGGCGGCATGGGCCTGTACGCGGTCTCACCCGACGGCAAGCACCGCAAGCTGTCCGACGAGACGAACCGGACCTGGACCCGCCTGCGGGACGACTCGCGGCTGCGCCTGCCCGACGACCTCGACATCGCGCCGGACGGCAAGATCTACTTCAGCGAGGCCACCAACCGGTTCGAGATGGCCGACTGGGTCCTCGACGGCATCGAGGGGCGGCCCAACGGGCGTCTGTTGTGCTACGACCCGGCCACCGGCAAGACCCGCACCGCGGTGCCGGACCTGGTGTTCCCCAACGGGGTGTGCTGCTCCCACGACGGCGAGTCGGTGCTGATCGCCCAAACCTGGCTGTGCCGCATCCTGAGGTACTGGCACAGCGGCCCGAAGAAGGGCCGGCTCGAGGTGTTCATGGACAACTTCCCCGGCTACGTGGACAACATCAACCGCGGCTCCGGCGGGGCCTACTGGATCGCGATCTGCGGCATGCGCTCCCCCGCCTACGACCTCGCGATGCGGATGCCGAAGTTCCGCCGCCGCATGATGAAGCGCATCCCGCGCGACGAATGGCTCTACCCCAGCATGAACCACGGCTGCGTGGTGCGGGTGTCCGAGCGGGGCGAGGTGCTCGACACCTACTGGGACCCGGGCGGGAAGAAGCACTCCACCATCACGTCGATGCGCGAGCACGACGGCTACCTGTACATCGGCGGGCTGGAGAACAACCGCATCGGCCGGATCAAGGTGCGTGAGGTCCCCGCCGCGGCCGCCGGCGAGGCACGCCGGACGCGCCACGCGTCGGTGAGCTGAGGAGGAACCATGCCACGAGTGGAAGCGTGGGAACTGGTCAAGGAGTTCCTGTTCCCCGGCCGGTCCGGCGCGCGGGCGATCCCGCCGCTGGACGGCGGGCTGACCCCGAACGACGCGCTGGAGCGCATCGAGGAGTCGATCGACGAGCTGCCCGAGCCCGACGACGTGGTGCGCGACGCGTACGGATCGCTCCACGTCACCACGGCCGACAAGGTGGTCCGGCGGTACGGCCTGAACTTCGCCCACCACGAGGTCACCGCGACCGTGCCCGGTGACGCCGGCGCGATCGCACTCGACCACGAGGGCGGGCTGCTGGTGTGCGTGGCGGGTCTCGGGCTCGTCCGCGTCGACCAGGGCGGCGGCACCGAGGTCCTCGTCGACGCCGACTCCGACGGCGTGCCCACTCGCTGCCTGACCGATGTCGCGGTGGCCGGCGACGGGACGATCTACCTCACCGACGGCTCCGTGCGCCACCACGGCGCGGACTGGGTGCGCGACCTGATGGAGCAGAACGCCCTCGGCCGGCTCCTGCGGTACGACCCGCGGACCCGCCGGACCACGGTGCTGGCCCGCGGACTCGCCCACCCCAGCGGGGTCACGCTCACCGCGGACGAGGACGCACTCGTCGTCAGCGAGGCGTGGTCGCACCGGCTGGTGCGGTACCCGCTGGCGGACACGAGCCGCCCGGACGTGCTGCGGGACAACCTGCCCGGCTACCCGGGGCGGATCAGCCCGGCCTCCGGCGGCGGGTACTGGCTCGCGGTGTTCGCGTTGCGCACCCAGCTGGTCGAGTTCGTCCTCACCCAGCGCGACTACGTCGAGGAGATGATGCGCACGATCGAACCGGACCTGTGGATCCGCCCCGCGCTGCGCGGCCTCGACTCGGGGCTGGAACCCCTGCAGGGCGGTCAGATCCGCAAGCTCGGCGTGATCAAACCGTGGGCGCCGCCCCGGTCCTACGGCCTGGTGACCCGGCTGGATCCCGACGGGTACCCGCTCCGCAGCCTGCACAGCCGCGGCGGCGGTCGGCGGCACGGGGTGACGTCGGTGAAGCAGTACGGCGACCGGTTGTTCATCGCGGTCCGCGGTGGCGACGAGGTCCTGATCACGAGGGCGGGTGACGCGCAATGAGCCAGTCGCTGGTGGACCAGCTCGACATCGACCCGGCAGGCGGCGGCACGCTGCTGGTGGACATGGCGAAGGTGACCAAGACCTACCGCGGGGTGCACGCCATCTCCGAGGTCGACTTCGACCTGCGGGCCGGCGAGGTGCACGCGCTGGTCGGCGAGAACGGCGCGGGCAAGTCGACGCTGTGCAAGATCCTCGCCGGGGCGGTGCAGCATTCGAGCGGAGTGGTGCGCATCGGCGGGGAGGAGGTCTCGTTCCGGCGCCCGCACGAAGCGCTCGACCACGGCATCGCGATGGTCTACCAGGAGACGAGCCTGGTGCCGACGATGACGGCGGCGCAGAACATCGAGCTCGGCCACGAAAAGCTGCTGACCCGGTTCCGCTCGCTGAACATCGGCGCCCAGCAGCTGCTGCAGTCGATGAACTTCCACGTCGACCCGACGGCGTACGTGTCCAACCTCGGCGCGGCGAAGAAGCAGATGGTCGAGATCGCGCGGGCCCTGCGCACCGGCGCGCGCATCGTCATCTTCGACGAGCCGACCGCGAGCCTCACGCCTGAGGAGACCCTGCACCTGTTCAACGTGATCGAGGACCTGCGGACCGCGGGCCTGGGCATCATCTACGTGTCCCACGCGCTGGAGGAATCGCTCGCCATCGCCAACCGCGTCACCGTTCTGCGTGACGGCAAGCGGGTCGCCTGCCTGGACGCGAAGCAGACCTCGCGGGACGAGATCGTCAAGTACATGGTGGGCCGGTCGCTGGACGGGGCCGCGCGGAACCGCCCGGCCGCCCGCGAGGGCCACGTCCGGCGCCGCCGGGTGCTGGAGGTCGAGAACCTGATCCTGGGCAACGTCGTGAAGAACATGTCGTTCTCGGCCTACGCCGGTGAGGTGCTCGGCATCGCCGGGCTGATCGGCAGCGGCCGGACGGAGACGGCGAAGATCATCACCGGCGCGCTGAAACGCAACCGGATCCACGGCGGGCGGGTGCTGCTCAACGGCAAACCGGTCCGCTACCGGGTGCCCAAGCAGGCCATCGACGACGGCATCGTCTACATCACCGAGGACCGCAAGCTCGACGGGTTCTTCGAGACGATGACCGTGGCCGACAACATCTACCTCGGGTACCTCGCCTCCCGCCGGGGCCGCCGGCAGTGGCTGCTGGCCGGATCGCAGCGCAGGCGCGTCGCCGACGAGTGGTCGGCGAAGCTGCGCATCAAGGCGATCAACGCGGACGCGAAGATCATCGAGCTGTCCGGCGGGAACCAGCAGAAGGTGGTGGTCGGCAAGTCGCTGGTCGCCGAGCCGGAGGTGGTCATCTTCGACGAGCCCACGCGCGGCGTCGACGTCGGCGCGATCGACGAGATCCACCACCTGATCCGCACCCTCGCCGACGAGGGCAAGGCGGTGATCGTCATATCCTCCTACCTGCCGGAGATCCTCGCCGTGTCGGACCGCATCCTGGTCACCAGGTTCGGCCGCGCGGTTGCGGAGTTCAGCCGCGCGGAGGCGACGCAGGAGAAGATCATGTACGCCGCGATCTATTGAGGTGGGCGTAACCTTGGCAGGCACCGGCGACGGACGAAAGTCGGGTGGACAGGCGTGAAAGCAGCAGCGAGGAAGACCCGCCCCGCGCGGGGCGGGCGGGACGACTGGCGCAATTTCGAGCCGCTCGACCTGACCCCCCTGCTGGCCGCGGCGCTGCAGGCGTTCTACGAGCGCGGGTTCTACGGCACCTCGGTGCGGGACATCGCCCGCCGGGTCGGCCAGACGGTGCCGTCGCTGTACTACCACCACGAGAACAAGGAGGGCGTGTTCGTCGCGCTGCTGGAGAAGGGCACGCTCGAGGTGGCGTGGCGGGCCCGCGCGGCGGTGGAGGACGCCGGTGACCGGCCCGACCTGCAGTTCGTGAACATGATCGAGGCGGTCGTGCTGTACATGACGCACCGCGTCAAGCTGGCCACCCTGGACGTCGAACTGCGCTACCTGTCGGCCCCGAACCGCAGGCGCTACGCGGCGATCCGCAAGGAGGTGGAGGACCTGCTGGTCCGCGTCGTCACCGACGGTGCGGTCCAGGGGATCTTCACGGTGGCCCAGCCCGCCGAGACGGCCCGCGCCCTGCTCGGCATGTGCCAGTCCATAGCCCGCTGGTACCACCCGACCGGCCCGATGGCGCCCGAGGAGGTCGCCCAGCGCTACATCGACATCGCCCTGATGACGGTGGGAATCCACGAGCGCCCGAAACACCTCGAGGGTGTCCCCGGCCGGTGACGCACACCGGCCGGGGCACCTGTCAACCCGCCGATTCGGCCAGCTTCAGGACCTGGTCGAGGGTCAGTTCCATCGAGTCGATGTCGTCCTGCAGGGGCACGTTCCACTCGTCCTGCAGATTCATGAACAACTCCGCGACCGCGAGCGAGTCCAGTCCGAGTTCGGCCAGCGTGACACCAGGGTCGATCTGTTCGGGGTCGGCCGAGAACTTCTCGACAAGGGTCCGGGTCAACTGCTCATACCGTTCGGTCATCGATTCCTCTCCTTGATTGCGATTCAAGCGTGTGTGGCGACTCGGCGACCCGGCGCCGCGGGTTCCGGCGCTCCCGCGGCGTGCGGAGCCAGGCTGTAGGGCACGGCAGCCGGGAATCGCAGGGCCACGGCTCCCCAGGTGTAGCCGGCGCCGAACGCCGCGAGAAGGGTGCGATCGCCCGGGCGAGCGGCGCCACGAAGTGCGGCGTCCGCGACCGCCAGGGGGATGGACGCCGCGGCCGTGTTTCCCAGATCGCGGAGATTTCCCTGCTGACGGCCGGGCGGCAGGCCGAGGTGCTCGGCCACGCTGTCGAGGATCCGCTGGTTCGCCTGGTGCCCGATGAACACGCCGAGGTCTTCGACCGACCACCCGGCTCCGCTGAGCGCGGCCCTGGCGGTGGCGGTCATCCGGCGAACCGCATTGGTGTAGAGCGCGCGCCCGTTCATCTTGACGTACAGGTCCTCGACCGGCCCCTGGCTCATTCGGAACGGCGACCGGGAACCTCCGGCCGGCACGTGGAAGACCTCCAGTCCGGTGCCGTCGCTGCCCAGCTCGATGGACTCGACGGCACCGGGATCACCGGGTGCCGCGGCGGCCACCACCGCCGCTCCCGCCCCGTCGCCGAACAGGATCGCGGTATCCCGGTCGTGCGGGTCGATCAACGTGGTTGTGTAGGTCTCCGCGGCGACTACGAGGACCTGCTGGTGCGTTCCCGCGACGACCAGCGCGTGGGCCAGGGAAAGTGCATACACGAAGCCAGAACAGGCCGCGGAGACGTCGACCGCCGCTACACCCTTGAGGCCCAGGCGGTGCGCGATATGCGGCGCGGTCGACGGGCACCGGTGATCCGGCGTGGTCGTCGCGAGGATCACCATGTCCGGGCACACCTCACCGCCCGTCACGACCCTGGCCGACGCGAGGGCCGCGGCCCCGGCCGCGACGCCGAGGTCGCCGGTGCTCGTGTACTCGTCCGCCATTCGCCGGGCGCCGATCCCGGTACGCGTCCTGATCCACTCGTCACTCGAGTCGAGCCCGTTGTCCCGGATCAGCCTTTCGTTCGAGACGACGTCGGGCGGAAGGCTCATGCCCAGCCCGATGAGACCGGAGGTCGTCATCACACACTCTCCTTCGGACGGGCGGTGGTGGCGGGCGTGGCGTCCAGCAGTCGTACGTCCGGCGCCCAGGTCAGCAAGGCACTCCCCCACGTCATGCCGGCCCCGAATGCGACGAGGATGACCCGGGAGCCCGGACGCACACGTCCTCGGGCCACGGCTTCGGCGATCGCGTAGGGCGTGCAACCGGATCCGATGTTGCCGATGCGGTCGGCTACGACGATGAGGCGGTCCGGTTCGATGCCGTGCTCGGCGGCGACCGCCTTCAGCAGCACGGGGTTCGCCTGGTGACAGGCGAAGACGTCGATGTCGTCGAGCTTCAGGTCATGGTCCCGCAGCAATCCGTACAGCAACTGCGGGAATTGGGACCGGAAGAACTGGGTCACCGCCCGGCCGTCCATCCGGATCGTGTGCTCCCGCCGCTCCACGGTGGACGGACTGGCCGGCAGACGGCTCCCGCCACCCGGCACGACCACCGCGTCCACGAGATCACTTTCGGTGCCGAGACGGATGTCGTCGAATCCCGCCCCCTCGGGAACCGGTCCGAGAACCGCCGCGGCGGCGCCGTCACCGAAGATGACCGCGGTCGCGCGATCGTCCGGGTCCAGGAAACGGGAGAACACCTCGACGCCGACGACGACCGCGTACCCGCCCGACGGGTTGTCTCGCAACCAGTCGCGGGCGATCTTGACGGCGAACAGCCAGCCGGCGCAGGCGCCGTTGACGTCGAAGGACACCGCGTTGACCGCTCCCAACGAGGCCTGCACGCGGCAGGCCGTCGCCGGGCTGGGCTCGTCCGCGGTCGTGGTCGCCACGACGAGCAGGGACACCTGGGCAGGGTCCAGCTCGGCGGCCGACAGAGCCGCCTCGGCGGCGGGAGTGGCCAGGTCCGAAGCGGCTTCGCCGGGCGCGGCGACGTGCCGGGTCAGCACCCCGGTTCGGCGCCCGACCCACTCCGCGTTCACGCCGGGTGTACGAGCGGCCACGTCTTCATTGGTACGCACCTCGCTGGGCAGGTATCTGCCCAGACCGATGATCCCGACATCAGTGGTCATGACTTACCCGCCTTCTCCGTGCCCGCGCCAAACCTCGCCCGGCCGGGCCCCTGCTCGAGGAAACTGCGCATCCCGATCGTCCGGTCGGGTGCACGAAACGATTCGACGAAGTTCTCCAGTTCGACGGCCAGGCCGTCGTCCTGCCCGTGCTCGAGTGCGGCCTTGGCGGCCCGCAACCCCGTCGCTGAGCTGTTCTCGTAACGCGCCGCCCAACGTTTCGCCTCGGTGAGCACCTCATCGTCGGGAACCACGCGGTCGGCCAATCCGATCTCCCTGGCTTCCTTGGCGTCGAGCGTGCGTCCGGAGTAGACGATCTCCTTCGCTCTGGGGAGCCCGACCACGGCTGTCAGGCGCTGCGTTCCACCTCCGGTGGGGATGACACCCAACAGGATCTCGGGCAACCCGATCACGGAACTGTCGGCACAGACGCGGAAATCGGCGGCGAGCGCGAGCTCGCACCCTCCGCCCACCGCCGCACCGCGGATCGCCGCGATCACGGGCACGGGTATGTGCGCCACGGACATCACGGCGTCCTGCATCGCCTTGGCGTGTTCCGGTGCGTCCTCGTCGGTGAGCTGTTTCAGCTCGCGGATGTCGGCCCCGGCGGAGAACACCTTGGAGCCTCCGTACAGCACGACGGCCTTGATCTGCAGCTGGGTGGCAATGTCCTCAGCCGCCTCGCGTAGCGAGTTCAGCAGCTCGAGGTTCAGGACGTTGAGCGGTGGCCGGTCCATCCGGATCGTGGCCACCGCGCCTTCGACCTCCACGTCGACGTACACGGTGTTCTCCCTCTTGCCGAGTTGCTGGGTCAGGACCACAACAGGCCCCCGTTGACTTCCAGAACATGCCCGTTGACGTACGAGCCCTCAGCGCTCGCGAGGAACACCGCCGCGGCCGCGACTTCCCACGGCTCGCCCGGTCGCCCGGACACCATCATGCGTTCGTACCGTGAACGCAGCCGTTCGTCGTCACGCAGGGGTTCGTACATCCCGGTGTTGACGAACCCGGGGGCGATGCAGTTGACGAGGATGCCCTTCTTCGCCAGCTCGACGGCGGATGCCCGGGTGAACATCTCGAGCGCGGCCTTCGAGGCGGAGTAGGCGGCAGCGCCGGGGGCGACACGTGAGGACATGCCGGCCGAGATGTTGATGATCCGCCCGCCCCCGGCCGTCTCCATGCACGGGACCACGTACTTCGTGCAGTGGAACGCCCCGGTCAGGTTCGTGTCCAGCACTTCCCGCCATTCGCGTTCGCCGAGATCCACGATCTTGCCGTTGCGGCTGACGCCCGCGTTGGACACCAGGATGTCGACCCGCCCGAACCGCTGCATGACCCGGTCCATGAGGGAGCGGACGGATTCCGCCGAGCACACGTCCACCGTCTCCACGCTCACGCGATCACCGTGTGCCTGCGCCAGCTCGGTGAGCGTGGTGCTTCTCCTGGCGGCGCAAATGACGCTCGCCTCTTCCTCGAGAAAGACGGTGGCCATCGCGAGCCCCAATCCGCGCGTGCCGCCCGTCACCACCGCGACCTTCCCGGCGAGCCTGCCTCTGGCCGGTGGGCGCCCCACTGCGCCGATGTCGCCGGCCGGCGCGAACGCCGTGCCAGTGTCACTGCTCACGATCAACCTCCGTGTTCTGCCAATGCTGCTGCCGGGTGACTGGTCACTTCGCGCTCCCAGTAAGCCCGGAAATGGGTGCGTTCGTTTTCGGTGAACCGTCGTGGCGTGCCGTACCGGAGGTCTACCGGTACGAGATCAGCCTCGCCCTCCACGTATGCCCGAGCGTGATCGCGGACCACGTACGCGAACCGCACCAGCGCCGCCTTCATGTCCGTGACCCAGGTTTCGACGGTGATCGGCTCGGCGCGGTGGTAGAGCGGGCGGAGGTATGTCATGCACTGCCGCGTGACGACACTGCCACGAGCCAGGTCCTCGGCCTCGTACAGCGGCAGCAGCCGGTAGATCAGCTCGAGACGGCACTCCTGGAGGTAGCGCAGGTACGAAGTGTCCGCCACGTGTCCGCGAGCGTCCAAATCGGACCATCGCGTCGAGCAGAAGTGGGTGAATCTGCTCATGATCACACCGTCTCCCGGATGCTCGGTGCCCGTCGTACCGCCGGCCACCTGGGGGTGGAGCGCATCTCGTCGATCAGCCGGGTGGTGGCGCGACAGGCCGTGGCGTTCTCGCGGCGACGCGGATAGTCGCACCAGGTGGACAACCAGGACTGCGGGACGCCGGACCGCCGGAGGACACGGGGAAGCGCATGGTGACACTGCACGTCCCCGATGTCGAGCCCACCTGGCCCACCAGCACGGTAGAGATCACCCGCGCACGCCATGGTCGCACGGACGTACTCCCCGAGCTCCGCGCTTGCGTCCGGGCCGGCGAGCAGCGATCCCGCCGCCAGCCGCCACTGGCCGAACTGCCGTGACTGCCCCCGCTCGACGAGCACGAGCGCTCGTCGCCAGGCAGTGTCGGTCACCTCGCCGAGCTGCGATCGAGCCAGTACCAGCAGGCTCGCCGAGAGAACGAGGCCCCGGGCGACGACCGAGGACCACGAGCGATCCGGAATCCGGAAGAGACCACTCGGCCACCAGTCCCGGGGCGGGCGCCGCGTCAGGCGGACCCGATCCGGTGCTGCACCTGCACGGGACACTTCTGCTATTTCCTTCGCATACCTCAGATTGTTCGTGCTGATGGAATCGAGAACACGCACCCGTGCCGGGTGAGCGCCCTTCTGCTGGGTCCACGCCACGAACGACATCAGGCACAGGTCGTCCACCAAAGCGGTCCAGATTTCCACCGACCCGTCGTCGGGCCGGCAGTCCGCGGGGGACGAGTGGCCTGGGCGCCGTCCGTGGACCATATCCACGGAACCGACTTTCACGAAGATCCTCTCCGCGATAGGGGCCAGGCTGATCCGCCTCGTACTTCCGTAGTAACAGGACGAGATTCGCGTGACCACATGCCACCTACGTCCTCCATGTAAGCGGCGATCAACTCCGCGCGCCAGCCTTGGAGCGTTCCGGGCTGTTGAAAGTGTTGAACGCCCGTTCGATCGATCCCGCGAGATTGGCCCCTGCCCGGTGTGGGCGAAAAAGCGATAGGAAACTCCTGGGAGGACCAGGAAATGCCACGTGACCCGAACGAGAAGTTGCGCAGGCTGCTGGCCGTGGCCGACTGGACACGGGAAGGACTGGCGCGGGCGGTGAACGCCGTGGCCGCCGAGTCGGGGCGGGTCCTCACGTACGATCGGACCTCCGTTTCGCACTGGCTCCGGGGTTCACTACCGCGCGGTGACACTCCGCTCTATGTCGCCGAAGCCCTTTCCCGGAGGCTGGGACGAGTCGTCACACCGGACGAAGTGGGTTTCCCGCGAAACGATCAGGGCGACCCCGGCGGGGGCCGGGACGGGTGTACCGACGCCATCGCGGCACTGCGCGATCTCGCTCGGGAAGACCTCTCATCGGTGTGGACGGGCATCCCTCAGAAACGTCTCTACCGGCAGGTCGATCTCGAGGTCGCCCCGTGGCCGGAGACCCTGCCGGCATCCCGGCCGTCCGCGCCAGTGCCGCGGCGGGCGGCGGCGGCCGAAGCGTTGACCATGATGACCTCCGCGTTCGCCACAGCGGACCAGCGCTTCGGTGGCGGCCACGCACGCGGCGCACTCGTCGCGTACCTGGCTGGGGACGTCGTCGAAGCTGCTCACCGCGCTTCGCCAGGCGCTCCTCAGCGGGCCGTGTGCGCAGCCGCTGCCCGGTCCTGCGACCTCGCGGGGTTCATGTCCTTCGACAGCAATCTCCACGGCCTCGCGCTGGCCTACTTTCGCCTCGCCCTGCGCCTGGCGATCGAAGCGGTGGACCAGAACACCTACGCCGCCGTGCTGCGGAACATCAGCCTGCAGGCGTTGACCCTAGGAGACACCGCGAGCGCAGCCCGTATCGCCGAAATGGCTCTCGCGACCGCACCGGACAGCATGCCCCGACAACAGCTCGCAGAGCTCCTCGGCCACGTGGCCATCACCCGCGCGGCGCTGAACGAACCGAACGCGGCCCGGCAGGCGCTGGCCGATGCCGAGAGAATCCTGGCCACGTCCGGAGCAGAGAACGCCACCCTCACCTACCAGCGCGGGGTAGTCCTGGAGCACGCCGGTGACCTCGCCGAGGCACAGCGCGCACTTGCGGTTTCGCTCAAGCAACGCCCCCCACACGAGCGCCGCTCCCGGGCGCTGACGAGTGCTCGGCTCGCCGGCCTGCGACTGCGAACGGGACAGATGGGCAAGGCCCGCACAGTGATCCGCACGCTGCTGGACGACCACGCCGGGCTGTCTTCGGGCAGGGTCGACTCCGCGCTCGAGGAACTGAACCGGCACCTCGGCCGCTTCCGTCGCCACCCCTCATCGAACGTGTTGCTGCTCGAGGTGCGGGAGCGCCTCCGGCACCCGACGACCCGTCCCACGGGAGGTGAATGTGACGACGCTGTCCAGGCCTGACCTTGCGGCCGTCATCACGCTGATCGACGAACACGCCGACAAGGACTTGACCGTCCCGGAGCTCGCGAGGTTCGCACGGGTGAGCGTGCGGTGGTTGCAGCGGCGTTTCCAGGACGAGCTCGGTGTCTCGCCGAGCACCTACATCCGGCTGACCCGGCTGCGGCGGATACACGACGACCTGGTCGCCGCGGACCCGGAGGCAGGGTGCACGGTGGAGGCGGTCACGAGCCGCTGGGGCGTGCGGCACAGTGGTCGCTTCGCCGCCTGGTATCGCAGTCACTACGACGAGTTCCCCTCGGCCACTTTGCACCGGCGCTGACTCAACGCCGGCTCGCCCGGCCGAGGCGGGGCCGTCGACACGCGTGGCGGTGTCGCGCGTCGCTCCACCGGCAACACGGACCCGCTGGTCGAAGCGAGCCGCCTCGTCGAGCACTGCGACGGGCAGGTCCAGCGCGACAGCCAGCCATGCCCGCCAGTAGGACCGCGGGATGCGTTTACCGCGTTCCCAACGGGCGACCTGCTCGCGCGTGATCGCCGAGTTGCCCGAGACGTCCAGCAACTCCTCAGCCAGCCGGTACTGGCTGTACCCGAGTTGCGAGCGTGAAATCCTGATCAACGAGCCGATGGCGGTGGAGCCGCGCGAAATCTGCGGTACGTGGGAGCGAGGAGTCACCATCCCACGTTAGGAACGGAAACGGCGAAGACCTATTCAGTTGCCGACAGGTTCTTGTCCACTTCGCGCCAACGGGGCCATCCTGGCACGACGCTTCGTCTCGGAGGGGAGTTCCCCGTACCGCTCCCGGTACGCCCGGGCGAATCGGCCGAAATTCGACACCCCTACCCGAGCTGCGATCTGTGTCACAGTGACGTTCTGCGCCTGGTCCGCGCGCAGCAACTCCTCATGTACCCGCCGCAGTCGAACTTCGCTCACATAACGCATCGGTGAAACACCCAGCTCGGCGCGAAAAGCACGCTGCAGTGATCGTTCGCTGACTCCCGCGACCACAGCCAGCTCCGCGGTGGTCGAGGGCAGGACCGAGATCTCTTCCACGAAGTCGGCCACCTTCCGGACGACATGGGAAGCCATAGACGTCTCGACTCGTGTGAGCTCATCCGAATAGCTGTGGTGCTGCGTGTAGAGGACGGTAGTGGTGAGCATCTGCTCGACAGTCAAGAGCATGCCGTGGTGTGCCAGCAACGGATCGTCCACGTTCAACCCGTCGGTGATGCCCTGGACGAGGTTCCAGAGCTGCCTGCCCCCACCACTGCGGAGGTCGACGAACGGCTCGAACCGTGGCGGTGCAGCGATCGACCGGTGGAGAAGGGACTCGAGCCTGCCGATCACGACATCCGTTGGCAACTTGACCATAAGCTGGCCGCAACCTCGTTCCCACACCATGTCCAGTTCGTCGTCCGGCGAGATCAGGGCTGCGGTTCCGGGAGTGATGACCCGGCTGCGATGCCCTGTGTTGACGACACACCGCCCGTTGTGCGGGATCATCAGGACGTAGAAGGTTTCCAGCGGCCCGGGGATGACGTGCGTGTCGTCCCGCCCGTAGCTGACGTAGTGCAGGGAAGCCTTGCCCACCGGGGCCACATGATGCCGTGCTTCGAACCCGGAGGCACGCCGGTCGAGCGGGACGAGCCGGTGCGACCTCATCATCCGAGCGGTCTTGTCCCGGGACTCGTCCACTCTGGTGGTGTGGTAGTACTCGAATCGCTTCAGCGGCAGCTCATCCATCGGTTCCTCGCGTGCCTGGACAGCCTGGTCCCTCGGATCCGCGCTGACCCTGCCGGTAACGACGATACCGAGCGCCCTACCGCACCGCGACGCGGTGCGGCGGCTCGCCCGGGGTGGAGAAGAACAGTTCACCTGTTCGGCGGAGGCCCTGGTGTTGTTGGCCCCTACCCGGTAGCACGAATCCTTTGCATGCTGATTCGGCGACGAGGGAACGAATACCGTCGGTACCACGAAACTGGGGGAACAATGGCAAGGGGTTTGGTCACGCTCGTCAACCCGAACCTGGTGCATCCACCGATCACTCCCTACGCGCTCGACATCCTGACGACCGCCCTCGAGGACGCGCGGTTCGACGTCGAAGTCCTGGATCTCACGTTCGAGCGCGACCACTGGCCGGACGCCGTCACGTCCTACTTCCAGCGCAGGCAACCGATGCTGATCGGAGTGACGATCAGGAACACCGACACGATCTACCCGCAGGAACAACGAGTGTTCCTGGATTCCCACAAGGAGATCATCGACTGCATCCGGACGAGGACGACGGCGCCGGTGGTCGCGGGTGGCGTCGGATTCTCGTCCATGCCGTACGCGCTGGTCGATTACTTCGGAATCGAGTACGGCGTCAAGGGGCCAGGCGAGTTCACACTGGTGCAACTCGCCGAAGCGGTAGCGAGCGCCAACCCACCGGAAACCGTTCCCGGGCTGATCATCAACAACGGGCCAGCGGGTGTGCGGCAGATTCCCCACGGCGACAGCTCGGCCACCACCGCGCGAGTGTCGCTGGTTCAGCGTGCGGCGCCGTACCGCCGGCACTCAGGGCGGGCAGATCGCGTCGACAACTTCGCCTACTTCCGCCGTGGCGGGCTGGGCAACATTCTGACGAAGAACGGGTGCACCTTCGCCTGCACCCATTGCGTGGAACCGGACGCCAAGGGCAACCGATTCGCGCGCCGGGCCGAGACCGCGGTGGTCGACGAGATCGAGAGCCTGCTGTCGCAAGGCGTTCAGGACCTGCACACGACGGACAGCGAGTTCAACCTGAACATCGCTCACAGCAAGGCGGTTCTGCGGGAGATCATCCGGCGCAAGTCCCGCGACTCCTCGTCCCCGCTGCACGATCTGCGCCTGTGGATCTACGTACAACCGGCACCCTTCGATGCCGAATACGCGGCGCTGCTCGCCGAAGCGGGCTGCGCCGGTATCAACGTGGCTCCGGACCATTCGCGCCCCGAACTGCTCAGCGGCTGGAAGGTGAGCGCGGGCGGCACCGGGTTCTACACCTTCGAGGACGTCCGGAGGGTGTGCCAGTGGGCATCCGAGTACGGCATGGCCACCATGGTGGAAGCCCTGCTCGGCATGCCCGGCGAAACTCCCGAGACGATGCGCGCGTGCGTCGAGGACTTCCAGTCGCTCGACGCGACGGTCGTTGGCTACACGCTGGGCATTCGCGTGTTCCCGTACTCGCCGCTGGGACGCCGCCTGGCTGCCGCGAGCATGGGCTCGGTGCCGGTACCCGGCCTGCAGTCCAACGATGCCGACGAACCGATCGTGCTGACTCCGCTGAACCAGTGCACCGACACCGTGACTTATGAGCGGCAGTTCATGTTCGACCGCGCGGGCGGGTTCCGCCCTGTCTACTACTTTTCCCCGGAACTTCGCGGCGACGACGAACGCGGCCCCGGCCAGCGCTATGACCACGCCCTCGAGCTCCTGTGGGATTACGTCCCCCACCAGGACCGGCTCCGGGTCATGTTGCCGACACGTCCCGGTCTCAGCCCGGAGGACAACAACTACGCGGACAACCCGTTCCTCCTGCGGCTGACCGAGCTGGGCTACACCGGCGCCTACTGGTCCCACTGGCCCAGGCGATACCAGATCATGGAGGGAGTGCCGGCGTGAGCCGGGTCCGCACGAGCCGGTCGCTCCTTGAGGCGGCCTGGATCCGGTCAGGACGGTGATCGCGGAGTAGGCCGCGCCGGGTCACCGTCGCAGACGCTGCTCGCCCGCCAGGTGGATCGCCTCGTGCTTGGGTGGCCGGAGTGGTCGGCGGCGATGGAGTGCCTGCCGATCGCCGCCGCACCCGGCCGGCCGCGGCGCGACTCCACCCGCCCGGCCCGGCTGGGCCGTCGCCATGCGGACAGGCCCTAATCCTCCGCCAGCGCCTCCTCGCGCGTCGTGCGCAGTCGGACGATTTCGTCGGCTCCGGTGATCTCCAGTGGGCGCCTTGTGAAGCCGGAGCCGACCACCACGTGCACGCGGCCCGGGGCCGCCATCCCGGCGGCCAGCACGACCGCGATCCCCGCCGAGGCCAGGAAACTCACCTCGCTCAAGTCGATCACCAGCCGCTCGGCGCAGGCGCGCGCCGCGGGCAGGGCGACGGCCTCGAACGCGGGGGCGGTCAGGTGGTCGAGTTCGCCGGCGACGCGCACCAGCGTCGCGCCGGGCAGGTGCTCCACGTGCACGTCCACGTGCGCGACCGGCTCGTCCGGCTGGAAAGAGGACACCCGCTCGATCTAACCGTGACCGGACAACGGCGGAAAGCCCGGTCTTGCGTCCGGCGACCCCGTGTGGCCTAATATGGCATCAAGTGCCAAAATGATGTCCCTCACAGGCGAGGCGGAGTGGCGAGATGTCCAACGGTTGGTTCGAGACGGTGGCCGAGGCACAGCGGCGGGCGAAGAAGCGCCTGCCCAAGTCCGTCTACGGCGCCCTGGTGGCTGGTTCCGAACGCGGCATCACCGTCGACGACAACGTCGCGGCGTTCGCCGAGCTCGGGTTCGCCCCGCACGTCGCCGGCCTGTCCGACAAGCGCGAGCTGGGCACCACCGTGATGGGCCAGCCGGTCGCGCTGCCGGTGATCATCTCCCCCACCGGCGTCCAGGCCGTGCACCCCGAGGGCGAGGTGGCCGTGGCCCGTGCCGCGGCCGCGCG
This sequence comes from Amycolatopsis thermalba, assembly GCF_023376025.1. Lineage (NCBI taxonomy): Bacteria > Bacillati > Actinomycetota > Actinomycetes > Pseudonocardiales > Pseudonocardiaceae > Amycolatopsis > Amycolatopsis thermalba. The sequence goes on along the minus strand of NZ_CP091196.1, from coordinate 2,778,965 downwards.
CGGCACCGCGATGAGCCTCAGCTCGTTCGCCAGCAAGTCCATCGAGGAGGTCGCGACGGTCAACCCGCAGACCTTCTTCCAGATGTACTGGGTCGGCAGCCGCGACGTGCTCGTGCAGCGCATGGAGCGCGCCCGCGCCGCGGGGGCGGTCGGGCTGATCATGACGCTGGACTGGTCGTTCTCCAACGGCCGCGACTGGGGCAGCCCGGTCATCCCGGAGCGGCTGGACCTCAAGGCGATGGTGCGGTTCGCGCCGGAGGGCATCACCCGGCCGAAGTGGCTGTGGGACTTCGCGAAGACCCGCAAGCTGCCCGACCTGACCACGCCGAACCTGACCCCGCCCGGCGGCACGGCGCCCACGTTCTTCGGCGCGTACGGCGAGTGGATGCAGACGCCGCTGCCGACCTGGGAGGACGTGGCGTGGCTGCGCGAGCAGTGGGGCGGGCCGTTCATGCTCAAGGGCGTCATGCGCGTGGACGACGCCAAGCGGGCCGTGGACGCGGGGGTCACCGCGATCTCGGTGTCCAACCACGGCGGCAACAACCTCGACGGCACCCCGGCCCCGATCCGCGCGCTGCCGGCGATCGCGGACGCCGTGGGCGGTGACGTCGAGGTGCTGCTGGACGGCGGCATCCGGCGCGGCAGCGACGTCGTCAAGGCGCTCGCCCTGGGCGCGAAGGCGGTGCTGATCGGCCGCGCCTACCTGTGGGGCCTGGCCGCCAACGGGCAGGCCGGGGTGGAGAACGTGCTGGACATCCTCCGCGGCGGCATCGACTCGGCCATCCTCGGCCTCGGCAAGTCCTCGATCCACGACCTCACCCGCGACGACGTGGTGGTCCCCCCGGGCTTCGAGCGCGCCCTCGGCGTGCCGAAGAGCTGAGCCACCCCGGCGGCGGGCTGCGCGCGGACGGGCCCGCCGCCGGGGTTTCCAGTGAGCTTCGGGACAACTCACTCGGCACCGGACGTTCCGGAAGGTACTTTCAGCAAGCAACCATCCGCGCACGAACTCCGGAGCCGCATGTCCCCGTCTCCCGGCCGCCTCACCGCGGTGCTCGCGCTGGGCGGTGTCGTCGTCGCCGTCATGCAGACGCTCATGGTGCCCCTGCTGGCCGACCTGCCGTCGCTGCTGCGCAGCTCCAGCTCCGACACCGCGTGGGTCATCACGATCACCCTGCTCACCGGCGCGGTCGCCACCCCGGTGCTGGGCCGCCTCGGCGACATGTACGGCAAGCGCCGGATGATGATCGTCGCGCTGTCGTTGCAGGTCGCGGGCTCCCTGGTGTGCGGCCTGACGACCGAGCTGCTGCCGATGATGATCGGCCGCGGGTTGCAGGGCTTCGCGATCGGCGCGATCCCCCTGGGCATCAGCATCATGCGCGACGAGCTGCCGCCGGAGCGGCTGGGCGGCGCGGTCGGCCTGATGAGCTCGTCGCTGGGCATCGGCGGCGCGCTCGCGCTCCCGGCCGCGGCACTGGTCGCCGAGCACTTCGACTGGCACATCCTGTTCCTCGGCGCGGCCGCGCTCGGGCTGGTCAGCCTCGTGCTGATCGTGCTCGTGGTGCCGGAGTCGGCGGTCCGCTCCCCCGGCCGCTTCGACCTGCCCGGCGCGATCGGGCTGTCCGCGGCGCTGGTGTGCCTGCTGCTGGCGATCTCCAAGGGCGGCGACTGGGGCTGGGGCAGCACGCGCACCCTGGGTTTCGGCGTCGCGGCGGTGGTGCTGTTCGTCGCGTGGGGCTTCCTGCAGCTGCGCACCGCCGAACCACTGGTCGACCTGCGCACGACCGCGCGCCGCCCGGTCCTGCTCACCAACCTGACCTCGATCATGGTCGGCTTCGCGCTCTACGCGACCCAGCTGGTGCCGCCGCAGCTGCTGCAGCTGCCCGCGGGCACCGGCTACGGACTCGGGTTGTCGATGGTGGTCGCCGGGCTGTGCGTCGCGCCGTCGGGCCTGCTGATGATGGCGATGTCCCCGGTGGCCGCCCGGCTGATCGCCGCGCGCGGGCCGAAGGTGTCGCTGCTGTGCGGCATCACCGTGCTCGGCGCCGGCTACGGGCTGGGCCTGATGCTGATGGGCGCGGGCTGGCAGATGGCGATCTTCTCCGCGATGGCCGGGGCGGGTGTCGGCCTCGCCTACGCGGCCATGCCGAGCCTGATCATGAGCGCAGTGCCGGCCACCGAGACCGCGGCGGCCAACGGCCTCAACACGCTGATGCGCTCGATCGGCACGTCGTCGTCGAGCGCCGTGGTCGGCATGGTGCTCGCGGGCATGACGATCGACTTCGGCGGCACCCCGGTGCCCAGCCTGACCGGGTTCCGCGCCACGTTCCTGATCGGCTGCGCCGCGTGCGTGGCCGCGCTGCTCATCGCGTGCTTCATCCCGGGCCGCGCGCGTCCGGCGGAGACGCTGCTGACCGGCGTGGTGCGCTCCGCGCGCGGTGTCCTGGAAGGCGCGGCGGTGACCCTGATCAGCAAGGACGGGCAGCAGACCGGCACCACCGCCACGGACGCGAACGGCCGGTACTCGCTGAACATCCCGGGCGGCGAGCACGTGCTGGTCTGCTCGGCCGCCGGTTACCAGCCGGAGGCGGCGCCGGTGAGCGGACCGGGCGAAGCCGGTTTCACGCTGTCGGCGACCGGCCGCATCACCGGCACCGTCGGCGTGGCCGGCGCGCTGCTGATCGCCGCCGACGAGCGCGGCGAGGTCGCGGGCAGCGTCACCTCCCGCGCGGACGGCTCGTTCGAGGTGACCGGCCTGCTGCCGGGCCGCTACGCGCTCGCCGTCGCCAAGCACGGCTACCGGACCGTCGCCGTCCCGGTGCGGGTCGGCGACGGTCCGGTGCGCTGCGAACTCGTCCTCGCGACGGAGGACGTGACGATCACGAACTAGCCGGGAAGCCGTGCCTGCGGGCGCCGAGGACGACGACCAGCACGGGCACGAGCAGCACCAGCACGGTCCACGGGAACACACCGGGCCCGAACGCGTCGAGCAGGATCCCGCCGACCACGCCGCCCCCGGCCATGGCCGCGTTCCACAGCGTCACCAGCGCGGCCTGCGCCGTGTCGGCCGCCTCGCCGCCCGCGTTCCCGGCGGCGGTCTGCAGCAGCGTCGGCACGCCGCCCCAGCCCAGGCCCCACAGCGCGGCCGCGAGGTAGACGAGGACCGCGCTGCCGGACAGCACGGCCAGCATCGCCGCGGCGACGGCGACCAGCACCGTCGCGACGATCGTCAGCTCCCGCAGCTGCCGGTCGATGCGCGCGCCGACGATCACGATGCTCAGCACCGACGCGATCCCGAACACGAGCAGCACCGCGTCGACGCGGACGCCGTGCAGGAACGTCGCGAGGTAGGTGTAGAGGACGTTGTGCGCCAGCACGAACACGAGCGTGACGACCAGGACCGAGGCCACACCCGGCACCGCGACCGCGCGCCGCACCGGGATCCGGGAGCCGTCGCGCTGCCCCGGCTGGTCGGGCACGGCCGCGAGGATCCAGGCGATCAGCACGACGGCGATCACCGACATCACGCCGAACGTCACCCGCCAGCCGACGGCCTCGCCGAGGAAGGTGCCGGCCGGCACGCCCAGCGACAGCGCCAGCGGGATCCCGGCCATCACGACCGCGATCGCCTTGCCCTGCAGGTGTTCCGGCGCCACCCGCCGCGCGTAGCCGGCGAGCAGCGCCCACACCACCCCGGCGGCCACCCCGGCGGCGAACCGGCCGGCCATGGTCAGCGCGTAGACACCGGAGACAGCCGTGACGGTGTTGGCGACGGCGAACCCGGCCACCCCGGCGAGCAGCAGGCGCTTGCGGCTCCAGCCGGCCGTCGCGGCGGACAGCGGGATCGCGGCGAGCGCGGTGCCGATCGCGTAGATCGTGACGGCCTGCCCCATCGCGGACTCGCCGACGCGCAGGTCCGCGCTCATCGCCGGCAGGACGCCGGCGGGCAGGGCTTCGGTGAGGACGGTGATGAACGCCGCGGTCGTCAGCGCCAGCAGGGACCGCAGCGGGAGTCTGGTGGGAGTCAGGACATCGATCACGGCGTTATGCTGAAACCATCACACAGATGTGAAGGTCAAATCGCTGTGAGGGGAACCACATGCGCATCGGGGAGCTGTCGCAACGCACCGAAACGCCCCGCCGCCTGCTGCGGTACTACGAGGAGCAGGGGCTCATCGTGTCCCGGCGATTGCCGAACGGCTACCGCGACTACGACGAATACAACGTCGACCGGGTGCTGCAGATCCGCGGCCTGCTCGACGCCGGGCTGCCCACGCGCATCATCAACCAGATCCTGCCGTGCCTGGACAAGCCACGCACCATCTACTTCCCAGAAGCCACCCCGGAGATGCTGGCGACGCTGGAACGCGAGCGCGACCGGATGACCCGCCGCATCGACTGCCTCACCCGCAACCGGGACGCCATCAGCGAGTACCTGGACATCGTCCGTCGGGGGCTTCAGCCCGACGTGGCCTGAGCCGCCCGCAGCAGGCGCAGCTGCCCGATCTCGGCGACGTTCTTCATCAGCTCGGCGTTGACCCACGCGGCCTGGTGCGCCACGGTCAGCCCGGCCTCGGGAGGCCACGGGAAGGCCGCCGGAGCGTCCATTTCGGACAGCCGGTCGAGGACACCGCCCCAGTCGGCGGCCAGCTCACGCAGCCAGGCCACGGCGTTCTCGTCGCCGGGCCAGCCGACCGCCTCGCGCTCGCGGGGCGGGCGGCCGTGCGCGTGGTCCAGGGCCACGCTCCACCACCAGCCGACGTGCCAGGTGATCCAGGCGATGGTGGGCACCGGCACGGGGTCGGGTTCGGTGTCGGCCCAGTCGATCGTCCACCCGTCCGCGGCGGGCGGACGTGCCAGGTCAGCGGGCCGGGCTCCCAGCGGAAGTCCGCCGGGGTGAGCGCGCTCAGGTGCAGGTCCGCGAGGGACCAGGTCAGGTCGAACTGCCAGCGCAGGAGGGACACGGCCGGATGATCGCAGCGCCCGCGCGCGGCGGCCAACCGGATTTCCCGCACGTACACTCGTGGGGTGCGGACGCGACCGACCCTGAGCTGGACGCCGGCGGGCGAGCCGCTGCCCCGCACGACCAGCCTGGACGACGTGGTCCGCATCGCCGGCACGGGCGGTGCGGTCGTGCTGAGCGGCGCCGGGCTGTCCACCGAGTCGGGGATCCCGGACTACCGCGGCGAGACCGGCAGCCTGCGGCGGCACACGCCGATGACGTACCAGGAGTTCGTCGCGGCGGAGCACGCGCGGCGCCGGTACTGGGCGCGCAGCCACCTCGGCTGGCGCACGATCGCCCGGGCGCGGCCCAACGACGGTCACCGCGCGGTCGCGGCGCTGCGGGCCGTGGGCGTGGTCGGGGGTGTGATCACGCAGAACGTGGACGGTCTGCACCAGGCCGCCGGCACGCCGGACGTGGTCGAGCTGCACGGCAGCCTGGACCGGGTGGTGTGCCTGTCCTGCCGGTCGCGGACGCCGCGCGAGGAGCTGGACCGCCGCCTGCGCGCGGCGAACCCGGACTTCACGGCCACCGCGACGCGGGTCAACCCGGACGGCGACGCCGACCTGTCCGACGACGACGTGCGGGGCTTCCGGGTGGTGCCGTGCCGCGACTGCGCCGGGGTGCTGAAACCGGACGTGGTCTTCTTCGGCGAGAACGTCGAACCGTCGCGTGTGGACCGTTGCTACCGGCTGGTGGAGCAGGCGTCCGCACTGCTGGTGCTGGGCTCGTCCCTGACGGTCATGTCGGGCCTGCGGTTCGTGCGCCGCGCCGCCGAGGCCGGCAAGCCCGTGGCGATCATCAACCAGGGCCCCACGCGCGGCGACAAGTACGCGACCGTGCGGGTGGACCTGCCGCTGGGCCGGGCGCTGACGGAGCTGGTGGCACGGCTGACCGCCTGATCAGGGCGAAACGGCGACCCCGACCGACTGCGCGCCGAACGGCCGCGGTGCGCCCTGCTCGTAGAACACGTCGATCTCCCGGATCAGGAAACCGGCCCCGGTCAGCAGGTCTGCGACCGGGTTGGTGAGCCGGCAGCCGAACACCGCCCGCTGCACCGGGTCCAGCCGGCGCTGCCGGCGCCGGACGTCCGCGTCGGGGGCGAGGCCGTGTTCGGCGAAGTGCAGGGTGCCCTCGGGTTTGAGGACTCGCCGGACCTCGCGCAACGCGGCGCCGGCGTCCGGGATCGCGCACAGCGTCCAGGTGGACAGCGCCGTGTCGCAACTGTGCGCGGGCACCGGCAGCGACTGCCCGTCCAGGCCGGCCCGCTCGACCGGCACGGTGGAACCGTCCAGCCGTCCGCTCGCGAGCCGCCAAGCGGCGTCCAGGGGCTCGATGGCGACGACCTCGGTCACCGCCGCCGGGTAGAAGGGCACGTTGCGGCCCGATCCGAAGCCGATTTCCAGCACCCGGCCCCGCAACCCGGCGCAGGTGCGTTCCCGGTGCGGCCGCGCCGGCGCGGCGCCACAGGCCAGGTCGATGATGCGGGGCCGGATCCGGTTCGCGTAGAAGCCCATGGCGCCATTGTTGCTGATCGGTGGCCGCCCAGCCCTTCCTGCGCAGCTCGGCCGGTCTCGCCGCGGTCCGGCTGCCGGCGCGGACGGCGGGCGTGCTCGGCTCCGGCCGGCACGCCCGCCCCACCACGACGCTAGAGGTACGGCCGCGTGATGATCTCGATCGCGTGCCCGGCGGGGTCCTTGAAGTAGACACCCCGCCCGCCGTGCTCGTGGTTGATCTGCCCGGGGCGGGTCGTCTGCGGATCCGCCCAGTGCTCGATCCCCCGCTCGACGAGCCGCGCGTAGGCGCGGTCGAACAGCTCGTCGTCGACGAGGAAGGCGTAGTGCTGCATCTGAATCTCCACCGGCGGTTCGGCGAACTGCAGCAACACACCCCCGTCGAGCATGACGTTGACGAACGGCCCCCACGACGGGGCTTCGGCGACTTCCAGCAGTTCGCGGAAGAAGCGGGCCGACTCGTGGCGATCCTTGGCGGCGATGATGGTGTGGTTGAAGGTGACGGTCAAGGGAGTCCTTTCGATCGGTTGGGTGAACAGCGCGGAAGCGAATGCTCCCGGCGGTCCACGCGAGCCGATCAGACCGTCACCGGATCGCCTTCCCGTGTGTGGCGCGCGGCCGTTCCGGTGATCACGCCGTCAGTCTAGGAGGTGAGGTCCGGCTACGGCAACGAGGTATGCGCAAGGGCGCCGGGCCGCGGGATCAGCGAACCTGGTCCCAGGGGATGGCCTCGATGCGGTCGAGGTGTGCCTCGCCCCACTCCCCGAGCGGGGCGAGCGCGCTGTTGAGCGAACGGCCGAAGCCGGTGAGGGAGTACTCGACCTTCGGCGGAACCTGGTGGTAGACCTCGCGATGCAGCAGACCGGTCGCCTCCATCTCGCGGAGCTGCAGGATCAGCACCCGCTCACTGATCCCCGCCACGGCGCGTCGCAGCTCGCCGAACCGCAACGGCCCGTCCTGGAGCGCGAACAGGATCAGCCCCTTCCACTTCCCTCCCATGACGGCGATGGCGGCATCGAGCCCGCAGGTGAAGGTCGGTGTCTTCATTCACATCCTCACAGACACATTTGTCAGTACCCGCGAAAAATGTCGGTACTTGAGGAAATGTACGCGAAAACCCAGGATCGCGGTGCCACACCACGAGCACTGGAGGAAGCACATGACCGAGCACGCACGCACCCCCGTCACCGTCATCGGCCTGGGTTCGATGGGGACGGCGCTGGCCGGGGCGTTCGTCGCCGCGGGACACCCGACCACCGTGTGGAACAGGACCGCCGCCCGGGCGGCACCCCTGGTCGCGAAGGGCGCCGTGCACGCGGCGGCGATCGAGGACGCGATCGCCGCCAGTCCGTTGGTCATCGCCTGCCTGACCACCTACGACGACACCGTCGCGGCCCTGGCCCCGGCAGGCCCGGCGCTGCGGGGCCGGGCGCTGGTCACCCTGAACAGCGGTTCCCCGGCCGGCGCCCGCGAGATGGCCGCCTGGGCCGGCGGTCACGGCGCGCGGTTCCTCGACGGGGCGGTCAAGGACGTACCTCCGGCGGTCGGGAAACCGGGCACGCTCCTGTACTACGCCGGGGACAAGGCCGTCTTCGACGAACACCGGACGACGCTGGAAGTGCTGGGCGGCGACACCGTGCACCTGGGCGACGAACCCGACCTGGCCGCGCTGTACGAGATGGCGGTCGGTGGAACCCTGCTCCCGGCGCTCGTCGGTTTCTTCCAGGGTGCGGCCGCCGTGCAGGCGCGCGGACTCGACGCGAGCACGCTGGTGCGGTTCACGGTCAAGTGGTTCGAGATGATCGGTTCCGTTCTGCCGGTGTTCGCGCGGGAGATCGACAGCGGGGACTACACGAAGCCGATGTCGACCGTCGCGCTCTTCCTGGCGGGTGCGGCGCACGACGCGGAACTGGGCGCGGAGGCGAACATCGACGTGTCCTGGCAGGCGCCGTTCCACGAACTGCTGCAACGGGCCGTCGACGCCGGCCACGCGGACCACAGCATCGCGGCCCTGACCGAAGTGCTCAAAAAGCCTGCACCCGCGTCGTGACGATCCGCGCGCCCGGTTTTTGTCGGTGGGTCCCGCTAGCCTGATCGCACCAACCGGGGGAAGGGATCCACCACCATGCGTCTGCCACGACTTTCGTTGCCTCGACGGCGTTTCGCACTGCTGTCCGGTGGGGAGAGGCCACTGGTCGCCACAGCCCGCCGCGCGGCGCCCGGGCTGCGATCGGCTCGGGCGTGGTGCCTCCCCGCGGTCCGGGCACGAGGGTCCGGGCACGCACGGTCAGGGCACGATGGATCAGGGCACGATCGAGTCCACGTAGCCGCCGTCCACTCGCACCGCCGCTCCCGTTGTCGCCGAGGCTTGCGGCGAGCTGAGGTACACCACCATGTTCGCGATCTCCTCGGGCTCGATCAGGCGCTGCAGCAACGACTGCGGCCGGTGCTTCCGCATGAACTCCTGCTGCGCCTGGTCCCACGGCAGGTCGCGGTCGACGAGTTCGTACACGAAGTCCTCGACGCCGCCGGTGTGCGTGGGTCCGGCGAGGACGGCGTTCACGGTCACCCCGGTTCCGGCGGCAGCCTTGGCGAAACCGCGGGAAACGCCCAGCAGAGCCGTTTTCGACATGCCGTAGTGGATCATCTCGGCGGGGATCACGATCGCCGAGTCGCTCGCGATGTACTGGATGCGGCCCCATCCCCGCTCGGTCATGCCCGGCAGGTAGGCGCGGGTGAGCCGCACCGCGGCGAGCACATTCACCTCGAAGTACCGGCGCCACTCGTCGTCGCTGATCTCCAGCGGGTCGGCCGAGCCGAAGATGCCCAGGTTGTTGACCAGGATGTCGGTGCGCGGCAACTGCTCGGTGACCTCCCGCGCACCCCGCTCGCTCGCGATGTCGGCGACCACCGGCACCACCTGCGCGTCGGGCACCTCGGCGGTCAGCTGCTCGATCGCCTTCGTGACCTTGTCCGCGTTGCGGCCGTTGACGCCCACCCGGGCGCCGGCGCGGGCCAGTCCGAGCGCGATCGCCGCGCCGATCCCCTGCGTCGAACCGGTGACCAGGGCCGTCTTCCCACTCAGATCAAGGCGCATGCCGCGATCGTAGGGGCGGCCGGCCGGGCCCGCACGGCTGCACGCCGCGGGGGCCGCTCGCAGATGAGCGCCACAGGCGCAGTCGCGGCAGCGCGCCTCGCCCCATCGGGCGTGCCCGCACCCGGCGCCGGCCTCCCGGCACGGGCTCGCCTTCCCCGGCGAGAATTCGCTCCGCTGGGGACGGTCAACGCGGTGACGGGCAAGCCGTACCCCGCGGGTACGCGCCGCGCACGATCAACCACCAGTTGACGGTGCTGCACGCGTTCTACGCCTTCGCGCTGGACATGGACCTGGGACCGTTGGTGAATCCGGTGCCGCAGCAACGCGGGCCGAGTGGTGGCCGGCTGCCGGCGCACCAGAGCCCGCTGGAGCCGGTGCGGCGGCAGCGGCGGGCGGCCTACCGGCAGAAGGTGCCCAAGACGTTGCCGCGCAGCCTGCCCGACGGCGCGGCGGAGGCGTTGTTCTCGGCGCTGCGGTGTCACCGGGACCGGGCGATGGTGGCGATGTGGTTGTCCAGCGGCGTGCGCGCCTCGGAGTTGCTGGGGCTGCGGCACGAGTGGATCGACTACGGCTGCAAGACGATCAAGGTGATCTCGAAGGGCTCGCGGAGCCTGGAGGAGGTGCCGGCGTCAGCGGACGCGTTCGTGTGGCTGGCACTGTATCTGGCTGAGAGCGGGCAGGACGGCCCGGTGACGGGGCCGGTGTGGTGGACGCTGCGGCAGCCGCGGCGGCCGTTGACCTTCACGCCACCAGGGCGGTGCTGGTGCGGGCGAACGCGCTGCTGGGCACGAACTACTCGCTGCACGACCTGCGCCACACCGCAGCGATCCGGATGGCCAACGATCCGAACTTCTCGCTGGTGGAGGTGCAGACCATTCTGCGGCACGCCTCGGTGACCAGCACCCAGATCTACCTGCAACCCCGACTGCAGGACCTGATCGCGAAGTTGGCCGACCTGCACGAGCGCCGCCGGGCGGCCGCGGCGCAGCCGCTGGCCGTGCCGGCGGGCTACGACGAGACCGAGCTGGCCGAGTTACTGGGGCTGGACCAGTGACCGGACCGGCGACGACCGTGTCCGCGGCGCCGCCGACGGTGCCGCCGCTGGCCGCCGACGAGCGGTTCGCGGTCAACGGCAGCGTTCACCCGCTGCCCGCCTACGATGCCGGACGCACCCCGCCGCCGCGGCCGCCTGGTTCTCCCGGGGCGGACCTGCTCACGGCCGAGCCCGAGGTGGTGGTCGAGGTGCTGCGGCAGCGGTTGGGACCGGTTCTGCCGCAGCCGGCCACGGTGGTCCCACAGGCCACCGCGACGCGTCGGCTGCTCGGTGGCTGGCGCAGTTTCCCGGCCAGGACTGGGAGCAGCGGTGGCTGGCCAGCGGCGCGGACGAGGCGCCGCGGTCCTGGCTGGACCACGCGGTCGCCGCGGGGGTTGGCGCGAACCGGTATCGGGAGCGGCGGGGCTGTTGTGGCTGCTGCTGGGCCGGGTACTGCGGCCGTCGTATTCGTTCCTGCTCAACTCCCATTTCAGCACGTTGTTCGCAAGTTCCCGGTGCTGCACGACGCAGGCGAGTTCGCCGTGGTGCGGGTGATGCCGGCAACTGTCCGGTGAGGACCTGCTGACCTACGCCGATCTGGTGCGCACCTCCGGGCGGCACCGGCGCGAGCACCTGGCGTGGGAGCTGCTCGTCGCGCTCGGCCCGCTGGCCGGGGAACCCCCGACGCTGCGCGCGGTGTGGACGGCCAAGGGCAACAGCCGCCAGCACGACCCGGCCGGGATCCTGGCCCGCTACGGGCTGCCGCCCAGCCCGGTGCGGGACGTGCTGATCGACTACCTCACCGAGGTCCGGCCGGGTCTGGACTACGGCAGCTGGCTGCGCTACGCCCACACCCTCGGCCGGGCGTTCTGGTGGGAGATCCTGCAGACCAACCCCGACCAGCAGGATCTGCGCCTGGCCCCCGAGGTGGTCACCGAGTGGCGACGCCGCATCAAGCTGACCGCGACCGGGCAGCCCCGCCGCGACGTGCACAGCCTGCTGTTCCGGGTCCGCGGGTTCTACCGGGACCTACAGCGACGGGCCCTGGACGAGCCGGCTCGCTGGGGTGTGTGGGCCGCCCCGTCCCCAGTGCGGGACACCGACGTGCGGGCGCTGCGTAAGGCCAAACGTCACCAGCAGGCCCGTACCCAGCAACGCACCCGCGTGCTCACCCCGCTGCTGCCGAAGCTGGTCGCCACCGCAACGGCACGGCGGGACTGGTCGGTGCGGCTGCTGGCCGCCGCCGGAGGCACCGGCCACGACGAACAGGTCGTGGTCGACGGCGTCACCTACGTCCGCCACGACCCGCCGCCGCTGTACCTGCGCCAACGGCGTTCCCGCATCTGGCTGCGCGGACCGGACGGCACACACCTGGACGTCACCGCTCTGGAAGCGGACTGCTTCTGGGCCTGGGCGCTGATCGAGACGCTGCGGCTGACCGGCTGCCGGATCGAGGAGGCGATGGAGCTGACCCAGCTCTCGCTGCGCCACTACACCCCGCCGACCACCGGCACCGTGGTGCCGCTGCTGCACATCGTGCCCTCCAAACTCGACATCGAGCGGCTCATCCCGATGGCCCCGGAACTGGTCACGGTGCTGCTCACCATCGTGCGCCGGGTCCGCGGCACCGACGGGCGGATCCCGCTGTCCATCCGCTACGACACCCAGGACCGCGTCCACGGCGCGCCCCTACCGCACCTGTTCTCCCGCCCGGTCGGTGCCCGCCAGGAGGTGCTCTCCGGCAGCTGCATCCGCACCATCCTCAACGTCACGGCCGAGGCCGCCGGGCTGGAGGACAACGGCGAACCGGTCCGGTTCACCCCGCACGACTTCCGTCGCCTGTTCACCACCGAACTCGTCGGCGCCGGCCTGCCCCTGCACATCGCCGCCACCCTGCTCGGTCACCTGGACCTGGACACCACCCGCGGCTACACCGCCGTCTTCCCCGCCGACGTCTCACCGCCCACCGGAAGATGATCGACCCCCGCCGCAGCCTGCGGGACTCCGCCGAATACCGCGAGGTCACCCCCGACGAGTGGGCCGAATTCGAGGCGCACTTCCAGCTTCGCCGGGTCGCGCTCGGCGGCTGCTTCCGCCCCTACGGCACCCCCTGCGTGCACGAACACGCCTGCATCCGCTGCCCGTTCCTGCGCCTGGACCCGGCCCAGACCCCCGCCGCTGGACAGCATCGAAGCCAACACCCGCGGCCGGCTCACCGAAGCCCGCGGCCGACAGTGGCTCGGCGAGGTCGCCGCCCTCGAGGAAAGCCTGCGCCACATCAGGGACAAGCGCCGCCAGCTCGCCGGTACCGACCGGCATGGTCAGCCCGATGGCCCACTACCCGTGCGCAAGTGGCAGTAACGTTCCCACTTTGAGCATGAGGTAGAAGCTGCAGCTCACCATCAGACACGTCGGCGTCACCGTCGCCGTGGTGACGGTGACCGGGGCACTCACCCCGGTCACCGCACCGTCCCTGCTCACCGAGGGCGTCGCGCTGATCGACACCGGCCGTCGCAACCTCGTGCTCGACCTCACCGAGGTCCCGTCCTGCGACTCCACGGGCACCGGCGTGTTCCAGGACCTGCACCACCTGGCCGGCAACGTCAGCGGGAAGGTGGTGCTGACCGCGATCCGCGGACCGGTGCAGCGCCAGCTCGAACGGGCCGGGCTCATCGGCTTGGTCCCCACGACCATGACCCCGGGCGACGCGCTGCGCGCCGTCGGAGCCGAGCCCGACACCACGGACGGCAGAGCACACCCCGCCGCTGGCTGACGGGCCAGTCTTAGGTTGACCCGATCGTGGGAAGTGCCCGTGCACTGCGGCTCGTAGCGGCTGAGGATGCTGTCATGCCGCTGCCCGCGCTGGTCGCCCCGATGCTGGCCACCGACCGCCAGCCACCGGAGGGTCCCCGGTGGGCCTTCAAGTGGAAGTGGGACGGCATCCCCGCGGTCGTGGCCGCCTACCCCGAACTGCAGACTCTGCCCGGCCTGGTCACGGAGCCGGTGCTGCTCGACGGCGAACTGGTCACCTCGACACCCACGGGCGACCGGACTTCGGCCGGCTCCAGGCACGGATGAACCTCGACGGCCGTCGCTGACCTGACGTACATTACTCGGGCTCCGGCCGTACGGCACAGGGTCGTCGTCGGGTGCACGCGGAAGTAGCTGAAGAACACCTGCGTGGTCAGGAAACCGAAGTAGTACAGCAGGCCGGTCAGCAGCGTCGCGTTCGCGGCCAGGGTGCGACCACCCGCAGCGCCCTGGCCGGCCCGGACTGCGGCGGCGTCCGGGAGCGGGGTGGTGACAGCCGGGTCCTAGCCACCGGAGTCAGTTGTGTCCGAAGTGGACTCTTCCGTGGTCGTCTCGTCCGTGGTCTCGCACGGGGCGGCCGTGATGGTGATCGTCCCGCCCGGGTACACCGGATCCGGCGAGATGTCCGTCGCGCAGTCGCCGGAACCGACGATCCGCACCCGCACACCACACCGGTCCGGCCCGCAGAACTGCGCGAGCTGGCGCAGGATCGCACCCTGCGCGCTGGTCGGCCCTGCCGCGCGGACCGTGCTGTCGTAGTCGATCGGGCTGCCCGGAACCCCCGGCGGTTCCCTCTTCGACGTGCGGGTCGTCGTCGGGTCCGCGGCCGTGCCGGTCGTCTCTGCCGTGGTGGTGATTTCGGCCGGGCTGTCCGCCGGCTGTTCGCCGGGAATCGGCGACCCACCCGCGCACCCCGCGAGGGCCGCGCCGATCAGCAGCGCACCGTGATACCTCCGCATGGCTCACCTCCCGGAGGAAGTTTCTGCTTATCAGTACGCATCCGGAGCGCGACTTGATACAGCAGCCAGCTCCTCCCTTCGGGTGAATCAGCGGCTTCGTCCTCTTGATCTCGTTTCGCGAACCGTAGCTGCTCCGTACCGGTTTCGTTCAACTCCGTGACCTGGGTCTTCTCCGTGAGCGGCTCGGGCGGCGCGTCAGCGGATCGTCGACGTCGGGGGATAGGAATGTGGTGCACTGACGTACGCGATGAAAGGAACACGATGATTTCCGGCAGAAGGGCTGCTCTGCTCGCCATGACGACGGCTGCGCTGGCAGCACCGGTGGTGCTGGCTACGCCTGCCTCGGCGGCCACCTGGGACCACAGCATGAGCACGAATGACAGTGACCCCGGCGGCCGGGTGCAGTTCCGGGTGGACGGCGACCGGTTCAGGCTCTGCGACATCGAGGCCGACGGGTGGAAGGTGAACCTGAGGATCTGGGACGAGTACGACGCCGTGGTCGACGAGTCGTCGGTCGGCACGAACGGCAACTGCGTCGAGCGCGTCGCAACCGAGTTCGGGGTGAGGAGTCTCCGGGACGGGCGCTACTACACCTTCGAAATCTGGTTGTCGAAATCCGGTACCTCCTACGCCTACGCGGACGAGGCGACCTGGAAAGCCTGATGTCGAGAGGGGCCGGCTTCTCCTGGCGGGAAGCCGGCCCGCCCGGCCAGAAGGACCGCGACGCCGCGCAGGGAGCGACCCTCACGCACGTCCGCGTAGTCGCAGTGGGGGCTTCCCCGCCAGGGCCCGACATGGCGCGGTCGAGGAAGGCGGCACTCGCCGCCTGGGTCGGCAGCGCTCTCGAGTACTACGCCTTCTTCATCTACGGCACGGCCGCGGCGCTGGTGTTCGGCAAGATCTTCTTCCCGGTCTCGGACCCGGCGACCGGCACGTTGCTGGCCCTGTCCACGTTCGGCGTGGGCTACGTGTCGCGGCCGTTGGGCGCGATCCTGCTCGGCCACCTCGGCGACCGGTTCGGGCGCAAGCGGGTGCTCGTGCTCACCCTGCTCCTGATGGGCGTGTCGACGGTGCTGGTCGGCTGTCTGCCCAGCTACCAGACCGCCGGGGTCGCCGCGCCGGTCATGCTCGTCGCGCTGCGGCTGCTGCAGGGGCTGTCCGCGGGCGGCGAGCAGGCGAGCGCGAACTCGATGCCGCTGGAACACGCGCCGGAGAACCAGCGCGCCTACTACACCAGCTTCACCCTCAGCGGCACCCAGGCCGGGCAGATCGTCGCCACCGCCGTGTTCCTCCCGGTCGCCGCGCTGCCGCAGGACGTCCTGCTGTCCTGGGGTGGCGCGTGCCGTTTTGGGGCAGCGCGCTGATGGGTTCTCGTCGGCTACCTGGTGCGCCGCACGGTCGAGGAGACCCCGGTGTTCGAGCAGGAGGTCCGCACCGGCGAGGTCACCAAGCTGCCGCTGATCGTGCTGCTGCGCGAGCACTGGGCCACGTGCTCGGGGTGATCGTCGCCGCGCTGAGCGCCTCCGTCAGCACCATCTTCACCGTCTACGCGCTGTCCTATGCGGTCAACACCGTCGGCCTGAGCAAGACGCCGATGCTGTGGGCCGGGGTCCTCACCGCCACCAAGGGCATGGTGGGGCGCCTGGGGTCGTGATGCGTGGTCCGACTGGACGTCGCACCGCTGCCGTTGGACACGTGACTCGGCTGGTTGAGGCGACCACCTCAGTCCAGCCCGCCTTACAGCATCATGGACACTGACCCCCGGCGAGGGCCGCCGTACCGGTACCCTCGGAGCTTTGCTGTTCGGCGTGCACGACGACCGAGGCCGTCTGCTCTACGCCGGACACGTCGGCCCTGGCACGGCCTGCGCCCCGACCGCGACCCGGCCAAAGTAATCCATATCCCGTCCCGAGGGGATGTCGCGTCATCGGCGGGTGAGAGCGTCGTCGCCAGGCAATCTTTTTGGCAGCGAGCGAAGTACGCGCTCGTCGAGCACGGCAAGCGTGGTGGCTTCCTCACCAGTTCGAGTAGCTTGAGCGCCATGCTGAGCCCGACTCATGTCTTGGCGATCCTCAAGGGTGCCGCGCGTGCGGACGGCGACGTGGAGAAACACTTCGGGAGCGTGCTCGGGTTCAGGACGCACCTCGCGGCCGCTCAACGACTCGGGTTGGTGTCTGAGCTGCCGGGCGACTCGACGCACGAGGCGTGCCTGCCGTTGTGCTCACCGAAGAGGGCGGGACTTTGTCACCCGCTTCCGGCTAGCCGAGCTCTCCGATGGCCGGGCCAACAGTAGCCGCGAGATCGGACCGGTTCCGAACCGGCGCGGATCGGCGGCACGCCGCGCGAGCATCGGCAACGCGTCCGCGACACGACGGGCAGCCGCAGCTTGGTGCGTGCGGCCCTGCGACTGCTGCCACGCGGCGATTTCAGCGATCAGACCGGCTAGGTGTACTTGGCCGTTAGGTTGGTGGCAGTCGGCTGGTGGGTGGGTGGCCGCCGAGTGCGTTGTGGCGGCGTTGAGTGTTGTAGTGCTCGAGCCAGGGCGCAAGCGCGGCGGCTCGTTCGGTGTTGCTGGTGAACACCTGCCGGTAGGCCCACTCGGTTTGCAGGGTGCGGTTGTAGCGCTCGACCTTGCCGTTTTGCCAGGGGCAGTGGGGCTTGATGAACTTCTGCCGGATGCTGTGCTCGGCACAGACGTGCCGGAGTGACCAGCGATAGGCCCAGGCGTTGTCGGTCATCAACCGCTCGATTCTGGTGATGCCATGCTTGGCGAAGTAGGCGATGGCCCGGGCGAGGAAAGCGGCGCAGGTGCCGCCCTTCTCGTCGGGCAGGATCTCGGAGTAGGCCAGCCGGGAGTGATCGTCGACCAACGAGTGGACGAAGTCGAAACCGATTCTGGCGTTGCGGTCGCGCGTGGCGTCCCGGTGAGCGCGGCCATGCGCTCGCCAGCCGCCGCCCTCGGGGATCCGACCGATTTTCTTCACGTCCATGTGCACTAGCTCGCCCGGGGTATTGCGCTCATACCGCACCGCGGTGGTCTTGCTGGCCCGGATGACCTGCCCGGTGAGTGGGTCCAGCGCCGACAGCCGAGGCGCGTTGTGGCGGGCCAGCACGCGCGACACCGTCCGCGCCGGCACTCCCAGCTGCGCCCCCAGCCAGTCCGGACCGCGACGCTCCCGCTGCCGCAGCTCGAGGATCTGCCGCTCGGTCTCGGCACTGGTCCGCCGCGGTGAGGAATGGGGACGTGAGGACCGGTCGTGCAGGCCGGCTTCGCCCTCGGCGGCGTGCCGGTCCAACCAGGTCTTCACGCACTTGCGTGAAATGCCCATTGCCTTCGCGATATGTGCCTGTGGCCACCCCTGACGATGCCGCTGGACGATCAGCAACCTGCCCAAGAACGTCGTACGGGCATTACGGTGTGACACGAGAGCCTCCGGCCTGGCGTGGGTCCTAGACAAGCCACACCCCAACCGGAGGCTCTCCCCATGTCAACACCAGCCAGCCGCTACCAACGTCCTGGCCAAGTACAGCTAGGGCGACAAGCAGTGCAAGCCCGGCGAACTTCTCCCTGCCACGTCCGGACAGCGCACCCACGGCTGCCAACGTCGCGACGCCTGCCGCAGGTCTCGTGCGACTGACCCGATGCGCTGAGGCAGGACCCGGTGTGGTGTGCGTGCTGCACGGTCGTACCGCTCAGTGCTTGCTGCAAGGGCTCCGGCATCATGGCCCTCTCTACCACGGGCTAGCGTCGCGAGTACCTCGCTCGTCGCGTGGATGACCCCCTCGACATCCTTGCTGCCGCGGCGGACTGCGGAGTTTGCCCGTTCGACGGCGTCAGTAGCCACCTCGATCGCTCGATGGCGGTCCGCGCGCGTGGCGCGGCCGTCATCGGTGTAGACGATCGGGTGGTCGACCGGAGGTGCGGTTGACCAGCGGGCGATTAGCTTCGGCCACGTCAGGTCGGCGGCAAGTTTCCGAACCCGAGAACGCGACTGGACGGCCGTCGGCTGTGACGTCACCTGGAAGAGACACCGTGTAACCGCGGATCTCGCCGTCGCCGCCGACCGTCGTTCGCGGGTTGAGGCCCTCGCGGCGGAGCTCGCGCAGAAACTCATCACCGCTGCTTGCGCTCGCGGCACACTGAGAGACCGCTCGCCGAAGCTGCTGCCGCGCAGTCAACTCCCAGCCCTTCCGGTCGGCCTTGCCCCGCTCGCGACGAGACAGCGCCTGTGTAGCCGTCTTGTCTGAAGTCGCTGTGCTCCGCAGTCCAAGTTCATGCTCGAGCGTCCGACACTCCGCGCGCAGCCTTGGATAGTCCCGGTATGGGTAGATACGTTTGCCAGTCTGCTCGGAGACCAGGATCGCCATCAAGTGAATGTGGTCGTCAGCGTGCCGCACGGCGATCCATCGAGCCCCGGCCTGGTGAATCCCGGTTGCCTTCATCAGTCGCTCGGTGACGTGTTCCCACTGCTTGTCAGTCAGAGTCGGGTCGTCGGGGTGAAGACGGAGGGGACAGTGCCAGAAACAACCCGGTCTGAGGATGAAGGCATCCTTCTTCGCGTCAAACCGGTAGTGCTTGACCCACGGCGGCGCATCCCTTGGTAGCCGCCGTCCCCCGCGCAGCGCCTCGGCCCAATGATGCGGGAGCTTGCGCGAATTGCTGAGTGGAAGTCCCGCGGCGGCGGCAAGCTCCTGCATGGTCTCGGTCAGTGGTCCCAGGTCGAGCTCAAGCCGGTCGGCGTCGACGAACCGCAGGTACGCGACGGTCCGTTCCATGTTCTGCCGGTAGCGCGAGCCGAGCAGCCGGACGCGGCCCAGCTCGAGCGGCCGCGGCCGGGCCGGTTCCGCGGCGGCGGCCGCCGTGGCGGGCAGCGCCGCGACCAGCCCCGCTGCCGCGGCCAGCCCGAACACGCCCCGGCGGGTCAGGCCGGTCATCGGATCTCCTCCTGGCGGTACGGCACGAGGCGGGCGGGCCCGGCCAGGCCGTACGCCTGCCGGGTGGCGATGCCGAAGACGGCCGGGTTGCTCACCCGCAGCCGGTTCAGCAGCGTGGTGGCGACCTCGACCTCGAGGGTGTTGCGGCCCGGGCGCAGCCACGGCCCGACGTCGACCACCGGGTCGAGCACGTCGGCGGGCGGCAGGGCGCGGCCGTTGACCGTGACGCGGTAGGTGTCGAACACCTCGCCGAGTTCGAGGTAGGCGCCGAGACCGGGACGCCACGAGCCGAGGTCGACCGTGGTGCGGTAGCGGCCGACGCCGGAGACGTCCCGCAGCTCGGGGATCGCCGGCCAGGCGGCCAGGGCGGTCAGGGTGAGCCGGTGGGTGGTCTTCACCGTCTCGGTGGGGGTCGCGCCGGGCTGCCAGTCCTCGACCTCGAGGTCCCACGCGGTGAGCGGCACCGGCGCGGGCACAGCGTCCACGGTGGTGCGCACGACGCGACCGGTGGACAGCGTGGTCGAGTAGGTGCCGGCCGCGGTGGCACGCAGCACCAGCTTGCCGTCGTCGAACCGGACGTCCGCGTCGGAGGCGGTGGCGTGCGGCGTGCGGGCGCCCGGGCCGAAGCCGATCAGCATCGACTGGCCGGGGTTGAGGGCGACCCGCACCCGCACCTTGTCGCCGGCGCGCTCGTAGGTGCCGATCCGTTCCACGCGGCCGGTCCACGCGTCGAACAGGTACGGCTCGGCGGAGCGGTCGCGGGAAGTGAGCCAGACGTCCTGGTCCACCGCGGTGATGCGGCGGTTCTCGGCGTGCCGGGCGTTGGCGAGGTAGTAGTAGTCGACGCCGTCATCGACCCGGTGCACGGTCATGATCGTGGAGCGGGCGTATTCGACGTCGCGGGTCACGCCGAGGTCGGCGAGCGCGCCGGGGATGCCGTTGGCGTCGGCGGCCACCCGCACCCGCGGCAGGGCGACGAGCTGGGCGAGCAGCGTCCGGAGCTGGTCGTTCTCGCCGGGCTGGGCGATGCCGACCGAGTGCACGTCGGTCCAGCTGCCGACCACCACGACGGCCAGCCCGGCGCGGGCCAGGTCGAGCAGCCGGCGCGCGGCGTGCACGGACAGGGTGTGTTCCCGGTTGCGGAAGATGTCGCCGTCGAGGATCAGCGCCTTGTAGGCCGGGCCGTCCGGGGCGAGGCGGCCGTCGCGCACGACCGCGCTGGGCAGGTCCAGCATCGGCTCGCTGAGGAAGCCGTGCGTCCAGCCGACCGGGATGCCGTCGTTGGTCGCCCACGGCGCGCCGATGCCGGTGGAGGTCCAGCCCTTCTGCCGGAAGAACGCCAGATCGGTCTTCTGGACACCGGCGCGCAGCACGAGCTGCGTGCGGGCGAACCAACCGGCGATGTCCGGGACGTGGCCCCAGGTCGGCTGGCGCGGGCCCCATGCCTCGGCGTAGCCGATGCCGGTGCCGTTGTAGGGCGAGAACGCCGCGAAGCCCGGCCACGCCGCGCCGGGCGCCGACGCGTAGGAGAAACCGTGCAGGACGGCCTGGTTGACGCCGCCGGCGAAGACGCTGCCCATGGTCTGCAGCACCTTGTCCCAGGTGGTGCTGTAGGCGCCGTTGGCGTAGGCGGCGGACTCACACGACAGCAGCCGCCGTCCGCCCATGTCGCGGCCGGACGCGAGCACGCGGTAGTCGTCGAGGTTCTTGAAGCCCAGCGACTCGCTTTCCGGCACGTCGAGCAGCGCGGCGCTGCGGATGGCGTCGGTGGGCAGGCCGTAGGGCTGCACGCGCAGGGTCATGCCCAGGCCGTGCGCGAAGTCGCGCAGCGGGAGCAGGTGGTTTTCGTGGTAGAGGTCGGAAAGGACCTGGTTGTGGTCGTCGCGGACGTGGTTGGTGGTCTCGCTGTCGAAGGTGAACGGGTACTTCTCGTTGCGCTGCACGATCACCGGCAAGTACGGCAGCAGGTCGTAGCCGGCGCGGCGGCGGAACTCGGCGAGGTGATCCGGCGTCCAGGGCGTCGCCTCGGTCTCGATCTCCAGCGAGTCCTCGAACAGGTCGCCGCCGGTCTCGCGCAGCAGGCGGCGGATCGCCGGGGTGAGGATCGTGCTGTGCCACACGTCGATCACCGCCTGGGCGCCGGCGCGGCTGAAGTGGTCGACGACGTAGGCCGGCGGCTCGGTGTGCGGCCCGGCTTCCGGTTGCTGCGCGGAGCCTCGCAGCCAGTAGGCGATGATCGCCCAGGTGCCCTCGGGAGCGGTCCAGGTCTCGCCGGAACCGAGCGTGCGGACGGTCGCCGGGTCGAGGGTGACGGTGGCGGCCGTGGTGGCGCCGATGACCTTCGCGACCTGCACGGCCACGAGGTCCTGCCGGTGCACGCCCTCCTCGGGCGGCTCGACGGCGGCGGGCGGCGGTCCGGAGTAGACGGTGCCGCCCTGGACGAACGTCACGCCGTGCGCGAGTTCCTTGCAGGCGGCCGGGTGGTCCGGGGTGATGGTGGGCACGGCGGTCGGCCAGCACGGCCCGAGCGCGAGGTCGACGCGCAGCTTGCGGTCCCTGGCGCGGCGCAGGGCGGTCTCCACGGCGGCGAGCCAGGCCGGGGTGCCCCAGCCGTGGCCGGCCGGGTCGAGGTCGGCGCGGACGCTGTGGTGCACGTCCTGGATCTCGACGCCGCCGAACCCGGCGTCGGCGATCTGGTCGACCTCGCGGGCGATCTCGCCGAGGTCGACCAATCCGTGCGGCCACCACCAGCGGAACTTCGCGGCGGTGTCGGGGCCCGGGGCGGCGAACCGCTGCGCGAACGGCCTGCCGGGTGCGGCCAGGGCGGGCGGCGCGGACGGCAACGCGGCGGCCAGGCCGAGGGCGGCGCTGGCGCCGAGGAAGGTGCGCCGGGTGAGTCTGGTCATGGGGAAACTCCGGGGACTGGGGAGGGGGATGGGGAAAACGAGCGGCACGGTGCTGCCCCGATGACAGCGGGGCAGCACCGGCTGAGCGCGACGAGCCAGTCAGCGGCACTGGTCCAGCCGCGCGGTCACCACGGCCTGCGGCCGCAGCACCACCGGGCCCACCAGGCCCGACGGAAGGATCCTGTGGCACGAGCCAGTCAGCGGCACTGGTCCAGCCGCGCGGTCACCACGGCCTGCGGCCGCAGCACCACCGGGCCCACCAGGCCCGACGGAAGGATCCTGTGGCACGAGCCGCTCAGCGGCACTGGTCCAGCCGCGCGGTCACCACGGCCTGCGGCCGCAGCACCACCGGGCCCACCAGGCCCGACGGGAGGATCTTGTTGCGCGAGTTGGCCAGCGTGTTGGTCACCCGCACCGCGATCGTGTTCTCGCCGGGCTTCAGCAGTGCTGTGGCGTCCACTGTGTACGGACGCCACAACGCCGTGGGCAACACCGCGCCGTTCACGGTCACCGTCGCCAGGTCGTGCACCGCGCCCAGGTCCAGCACCAACCGGCGGCCGGCCAGGTCCCGCGCGGTCAGCGACACCGTCGTCGTGTAGACGGCGCTTCCGGAGAACGTCGGGTCGAAGCTCGTCCACGAACCGAGCGGGCGTTCCGCCTCCACCGCGCCCGGCTTCTCCAGCCGCACCTGCCACGGGCCCGCCAGCGGGATCGGGGTCAGCGCGTCCGTCACCGAAGCCACGCCGCCGTAGCTGCGGCCGTTCGCCGCGCCGGACAGGTGGTACTCGCCGGGCGCGCCGGCGACCACCGTGGCCCGCAGGGACCGTCCGTCCACAGTGACCGCGTCGGCCGGCAGCGTGCCATCGGTCAGGTGCGGGGTCTCCCGGACGCCGTGGCGGAACACCACCGCGAGCGTCTCGTACGGCTGCAACCGCACCGGCACCGCCACACCGTCCCGGTCCGCGCGGTACGCCGTCGCGGTGCGGGCCGAACCGGTGCGCGGGTCCCAGATCTCCGGGACGCCCCCGCTGGGGAACGTCGCGGTCGTCGTCACGACCTGGTCGCTCTCGTTGTTCAGCAAGTACGCGACATCCTGGCCGCGCGCGGTCCGCGACACCCGCACGCTCGGCGCCGCGGGCTCCAAGCGAGCCGCCGCGTACGCCCGGGCCAGCCCGGGCAGCGCCTCGGCGTCGCCCACCACCGCGACGGAACCGGCACCACGCCGCTGCCAGGCGGCACCCGCGTCGCCGAACAGGCGGCTCAGTTCACCCGCCAGCTCGGCGTCCCGGCCACGCGCCTCCCGCGCCGGCAGCGGGCCGACCGCCGCGACGTGCCCGCCGACCTGCACGAACCGCGCCAGCGTGCGCACCGTTTCCAGGTCCAGCACCGGCGTCCGCGGCAGCACCACGAGCTGGTAGGACGCCTGGCCGACGTGCAGCTCACCGGCCCGCGCCACGGCCTGGAACCGCGCCACCGGATCGCCGGACAGCGACGAGTCACTCACCAGGTCGAAATCGACCTGGCCCCGCTCCAGCGCGTACGCGGCGTCCGCGAAGTGCCCGTCCAGCGTGTGCTCGGCGTCGGCCACCCGGGTCTGCTCGGCCGCCCGCTGCGGCTGCACGAGCACGGTCCGCGCCAGGTTCTCGCCCCGGCCCAGCTCCATCACCCGGCCGATCCACGCGTCGACCGCGGGCATGTCCGCCCAGAACGTGCTGCGCGGCCCGAACGGTGGCGGGAAGTTGACCGAGTTCTCGTCGGTCCACATGGCGTGCAGGAACGTCAGGTTCACGCCGCGCGCGGCGAGCGCACCGGTGGTCGCGTGCATGAATTCCGGCGCGACCTGCCAGCCCGAGTTGCCGAACGTCTCCATCACCACGCGCGGCGCGCCGCTCTGGTGCGCGGCGGACGCGGCGTTGCGGCCCAGCATGGTCTGCTCGCCGAGCGTGTAGTCGCCGGTGATCATGTCGCTGCCGGGCACCTGCGCCCACTGGTTGTCCTTGCTCAGGTCACCGGTGGAGTGCATGCGCTGCTGCGGGCCCTCCTCGTCCAGCAGCGGGTTGGTCAGCAGCTGCAGCCCGTGCCGCGCCATCCACTCGGCCTGACGCTGGTAGTAGTTCGTGGCGAACAGATCGTTCACCGCGCGCCAGTAGTAGCCGGCGGCCGGATCGGCGGTGGGGTCCAGGCCGTCCGCGGCGCCCAGGTACGCCACGCCCGGGGTGCCACCGGCGGCGACGATCGCCTGAGCCAGGCCCGGCGAGGCCGGCAGCCGCTTGAACGGGTGCGGCTGCGCGGAGGCGAGGAACGGCTCGTCGTCCCAGAACCCGGGCACCACGGTGCCCATCGCCCACGGGAAGCGCCGCACGTACTCGCCCGGCACGGTGTCCAGGAACGCGTCGGTGGCCGCCGGGTCGAGCAGGTCCAGGTACCCGCGCACGTAACCGCTGGAGTCGTCGCGCAGCAGCGCCTGCGCGTACACGTCCACCTGCCACTGCCCCGCCGGGACCGACCAGGCGCCCTGCGCCGGGTCCAGCTCGACCGCGGTCCGGAAGTCGGCCGTGCCCGCCGGGCGCGCCGCCGCCGCGGTGATCCCGGCCAGGGTGACCCGCGCCGCCGGGAAATCGGTGAGCACCCGCGCGTCGTCGAAGTTCGACGACCACAACACGCCGCCGTCCGGCGCGGTCACCGACAGGGTGTCCCACTGCGACCGCTGGGTGCCCTCGGCCGACACCGCGACCGAGCCCTTCGCGTACGTCGAGTCGGTGGCCGCGGGCTGCACGGTGTTGTTGATCTTCGGCGTGATCGTGTTGCCGGAGACCGTCACCGTGATCGTCTGCGCGCGGGTCGCGGAGAAGCCGGGCGTCGGGATGCCGGTCGTCAGCCGGGTCCGCTGGGTCCCGTCGACCCGCCACACGCTCGTGTTGCCCTTCACGTCGACGTCGACCAGGTAGCCGTTCGTGCCGTCGCTGCGCACCATCAGCTGCGTGCCGCCGCTGGTGAGCGTGACCTTGCCGGTCACCGTGTAGTCGGTCCAGCCGCCGCCCGGGGTCAGCGCCGCGCCGCCGGGCTTGGTCGCCGGATCGACGACGAGCTTGCCGCCGTCCACCGACAGACCCGTGGTCTCGGCGAGCGTCAGCGTCGCCGGACCGGTCACGATGCGGCTGGACCGCAGCAGTCCCTTGAGCCGCAGCTCGGGGTGCTCCTCGGCGACCTTCAGCCCACCCCGGCCGCTCGGGAAGTTGTTGTCGTTGAACAGCCACATCTTCATGCCCGTGCGCTGCGCCTCACGCAGGACGTGCTCGATGAGCGTGAACCACTCCTCGGTGAGGAAGGCCGGCCGCATCGACGCGCCACCGTAGGGGAACACGACGGCCTCGTAGATGCCCTTGTCCCGCATCTCGGCCATCTGCCGGTCGGTGGTCTCCGGCGTGATCGTGTTGTTCCAGTACCAGTAGACGCTCGGCCGGCTGTCCTTCGGCGGGTCGGCGAAGGCGGCCGGATCGAACCGGGACAGATCGGTGGTCGGGGCCGGGCCGGGGCTTTGTGCGGCGGCGGGTGCCGAGGCCAGGCCCACCGCGGTGACAGCCGCGAGCAGGACGGAGACGAGCCTTCTCATGGTGGTGTCCTCTCAGGCCACGCGCGAGCGGAAGGTCCAGGAACCGGAGCCGGCCTCGAAAACCGCCTCGGCGCCGTCCACGCGGACGAAGCGAGCGCCGTCGGCGACCGGGACGTGACCGGTGAACGGCACGTGCACCTCGGCCGTCGCGCCCACCGGCACGGTGACGTCCAGCCGGTACTCGCCGCCGGTGCGGCTCCAGGAGGTGCGGATCTCGCCGTAGGTGCTCTCGTACCGGCCGGAGGCCGAGGTCAGATCGCCGACGACGGCCGGGTCGATCAGCAGGCGCCGGAACCCGGTGGAATCGGGCGTCTGCTCGATGCCGGTCAGCCGCGTCTGCAGCCAGCCGTCCATCGCGCCGAGCATGAAGTGGTTCTGCGACTGGCCGCTGCCGCCGTCCCAGGTCTCGCCGAGCGCGGTCAACCCGGCCTTGACCTGGAAACCCAGGCTGGGGCTGGTGGTCCGGGTCGCGATCAGGTACACGACGTCGTCGCGCCCGGCCTCGGACAGCACGCGCAGCACGGACGGGAACGAGATCTCGCCCATGATCAGGTGCCAGCCGGTCGCCTGGATGCTGTCCACCAGGTGCCGCACCTGCGCGGCCCGCAGGTCCGCGGGCACCGCACCCATGTCCAGCGCCAGTGCGGTCGCGCCCTGCCCGCCGCCGCCGAACAGGCCGGTGGCCGGGTTGTAGTACTTCGCCCACACCTTGCGGGCGAGGTCGTCGGCGCGGGCGCGGTAGGTGGCCGCGTCCGCGTCGCGACCCAGCGCCTGCGCGACCTGCGCGAGCCCGTCGGCGATGGCCCACACCCCGAACGTGCCGGTGATCGCACGCGGCATCACGGGCTTCTCGGTGGTGATCCAGTCGCCGAGGCTGTAGTCGTAGACCCCGCCGTCGATCCAGCGGGTGGTCTGTCCCTCCAGATAGGACAGATACCGCTGCATCGCCGGGTAGTGGGTGCGCAGCAGGTCGGTGTCGCCGTAGGTGCGGTAGGCCTTGAGCGGCAGCAGGACCAGCGCGCCGCCCCAGTTCGGGTCGTCGCGGTAGGTGCCGGCCAGCGTCACGTAGTCCGGCACGGTGCTGGGCACCAGACCGGAGGACTCCTGGCCGTCGGCGATGTCCTGGACGATCTTGCCGAGGTAGGCCTCGACGTCGTAGTTGCGGGCGATCGTGTCGAAGGCCAGGTGGTCCTGCTCCAGCCAGCCCAGCTTCTCCCGGCTCGGGCAGTCGGTGAGCACGCTCTGCATGTTGTTCTCCAGCGCGTGCCGGGTGAGCCGGTGGATGCCGTTGACGATCTCGTTCGACGTGGTGAACTCGCCCGCGGAGTCGTTGTCGGCCATGGTGCGCAGGCCGGTGACCGACAGCTGGGCGTCGTCCGGGACGCCGACGACCTCCAGGTAGCGGAAGCCGTGGTAGGAGAACTCGGGGTGCCAGGTCTGGGCGCCGCCCTTGCCGGTGAAGCTGTCCCAGATCGGCGCGCCGACGTTCGACTTCGACTGGTCGACGCGCCCGTTGCGCAGCGCCTCGGCCGGGAAGACGCGGACCGTGGTGCCGGCGGGGGCGGTCAGCGTGATCCGCGGGATGCCGGCGATGTTGCGGCCGACGTCGAAGACCCGCACACCGGGCGCGGGACGGGACACCTCGGCGCCGGGCAGCTGCTCGACGATGCGGACGGGCTCGCCGCTGCGCGCGGTGAGCTTCGTGGTCGGCGCGGGCGGGGCGACGGCGGTGACCGGCGTCCAGGTGGCGCGGTTCGCGCCCGGCGCGTCCCAGCCCGGGATTTCGCGGCGGGCGTCGTAGTCCTCGCCGCCGTACCAGTTGGACGCGGTGGTCGGGCCGAGCGTGGTGCGCCACGAGGTGTCGGTGCCGACGCGCTGGACGCTGCCGTCGGCCATGGTCAGTTCGAGCTGCGCGATCACCTGCGGGTCGCTCGCGGTGCGGGCGAACTTGCGGTAGCGGCCGGAGGTGTGCAGCGCGTCGGCAGTGCCGTTGCCGACCGCGATGCCGATCGTGTTGCCGCCGCCACGGATCTGGCCGGTGACGTCGTAGGCGGCGTAGGTGACCCGGTCGGCGTAGTCGGTGTTGCCGGGTTCGAGCACGGCGTCCCCGACGCGGGCGCCGTTGAGGCTCGGCACGTACACGCCGAGGCCGCTGACGTACAGGCGGGCCTGCTTCACCTGGCCGTGGACGGTGAAGTCCTTCGCGAACAGCGGCAGGGCCTCGGGCAGCCAGTTCTCCGGCGTGGGCTGGTCCTTGACGGTCGCGGCGACGGTGAACGGGCCGGATGCGGCGGGCGCGGTCTGGATCGTGTAGTCGACGGGGAAGTTCGGGGTCCTGCCGTCGGCGGTGCGGGTGTCGGTGCGCGGGTAGAGCACGACCTGGTCGAAGGTGCGGTCGGCGCCGAGGTCGATGGTCACCCACACCGGCGCGTCCGGGGTGTCGTGCGCGGCGCTCTGGTAGCCGGCGTTGCTCGCCTCCTCCGGGTTGGAGGTGACCAGGCCGTCGGCGATCAGGCCGGGCTCCCACTCCTTGCGGATGGTCTCCGTCTCCGAGGCGGTGACGAACTTGTCCCGCCCGGCGGCGAAGTTGACCGACGGGTCGGCGGAGTTGCGCACCTGCATCTCGGCGAGCTGCAGCCGGTGGGTCAGATCCGGGAAGCGGCGCGCGGTGCCGGTGGTGACGAGGCGGTTGTTGCTGTCGATGGGCTGTTCGGCGAGCGGCAGGCCGAGTTTGGTGACGTCGAGGCGAACGTACCGCGCGGTCCGCCCCGGCAGGGTGACGACCACCGGCTGCGCGGGCTTGCGGCTCAGCTGCCAGTCGTGGTTGGTGACCCAGCCGGCCGTCCAGTCTCCCCGGTCGATGAGGCCGGTTTCGAACCAGGTCGGCTCGCTCCACGCCGAGGGCGCGGGGCCGGACCAGGTGCGCACGCGCCAGTACACGCGCTGACGGCTGGTGAGGGTCTTGCCGGCGTAGGTGGCTTCGACGTCGGCGCTCGCGACGCGGCCGGTGTCCCACAGGTCGGCGCGGCCCCGGCCGAGGGCTTCGGGTGAGGTGGCGGCCTGGATCTGGTAGGCGGACTGCTCGCGCTGGCGTGCGTGCGCGGTGTTCTGCCAGGACAGGACGGGCGCGGTGTCGTCCGTCCCCAGTGGACGGTCCTGGTGCGCGGTGCGCAGGCCGGTGACGGAGACGAGCCCGCCCTGCGCGACGCCCGGCGGGGCGAGCCCGGTCACCAGCGCCGCGGCGACGGTGACCGGGATCAGGATTCTGCGGAGACGAGAACGAGAGCGCATCGGTGCTGCTCCTCCTCGGCCGGTGGGGAAACGGCCGCTGATTCGACGGTGAATCGTTTCAAAACCTGAGGGAACGTTACGTGGACTTCACGTTCGGAACAAGATCGGTGTCCGATTTCGGCCACCCGCGGCCCCTCACGCGGGGGATCTCCGCCCAGGCCGTAGGTTTTCGGGCGTGAGAAGACGTGCTTTCCTCGGATTGTCGGTGCTGTCCGGGCTGACGGTGGCCTGCGGTCGGACCCGGGCCCGGCCCCGGCCACCCCCTCGGACTTCGGCACCCCGCTGCGGATACCGCCGCTGCTGCGGCCGGAGCCGGACGCCGGTGGCGTGCGCCGGTTCGACCTCGCGATGCGGACCGGCACGACGCAGATCCTGCCCGGCAAACAGACGCCGACCTGGGGCTTCAACGGCACGTTCCTCGGACCGACCCTGCGCGCCGCGCGCGGCGACGTCGTCCAGATGGCGGTCCGCAACGAGCTTCCCGAGACCAGCACGGTGCACTGGCACGGCATGCGCCTGCCCGCCGCCATGGACGGCGGGCCGCACCAGCCCATCGAGCCGGGCGCGCTCTGGTCCCCGCGGTGGACCATCGACCAGCCCGCGGCCACGTCCTGGTACCACCCGCACCCGCACGGCGCCACCGCGCGGCACGTCTACCGCGGGCTGGCCGGCATGTTCATCGTCGACGACGAGACCGATCCCGGGCTGCCCTCGGACTACGGGGTGGACGACATCCCGCTGATCCTGCAGGACAAGAACTTCGCCGAAGACGGCTCCTTCGACGGTGACCCGCTCGACGGCACGTTCGGGATCCTGGGGGACCACGTCCTGGTGAACGGCACCTACGGTCCCGTGCTGCAGGTGACCACCGAGCGGGTCCGGTTCCGCGTGCTCAACGGCTCCAACGCCCGCATGTACACCCTCGGCTTCGGCGACCGGCGCCGCTTCCACGTCGTCGCCACCGACGGCGGGCTGCTCGGCGCTCCCGTCGAGGTCGAGCAGTTCTCCCTCACCCCCGGTGAGCGCGCGGAGATCGTCGTCGCGTTCGCGCCGGGCGAGCAGGTCGTGCTGCGCAACACCGACAACGGTGTCGACATCGGCGCGGGCGACTTCGACGTGCTGAAGATCGTCGCCGCCGGACGGCTCACGCCGTCACCCGAACTGCCCGCGCGGCTCACCGAGCTGCCCCCGTCACTCCCCCGCCCGGCGCCACCGTGCGGCGGTTCACGCTCAACGGCCACGACGCCATCAACGGCAAGGAGATGGACCTGACCCGGATCGACGAGGTCGTGCCGGCCGGTGCCGTCGAGATCTGGGAGATCGAGAACAACGTCTACTCGCACAACTTCCACATCCACGAGGTCGCGTTCCAGATCCTCGACACCGACGGCGCCCCGCCGCCGTCCTACGCCACCGGGTACAAGGACACCGTCTACGTGCCCGGCAAGAGCGTCGTCCGGCTCGCGGTCCAGTTCGGGAAGTTCACCGATCCCACGTCGCCGTACATGTACCACTGCCACATCCTGCGGCACGAGGACTCCGGGATGATGGGCCAGTTCGTCATCGTCGAGCCCGGCACCGAAAACCAGGTCAACCGGGCCATTCCCGGCCACCCGCACTGATCCGCCGCCCCGTAGCGGAACAGTAGCGGGGACGGGTTCGTCCTGCGTGCGCGCTCCGGTTCGCGTCAGGGGCATGCCAAGCCGGTGGGCGACGATGAATCCTTCACCACTGGGAGGCTCATCATGCAACGAAGCTTGACACGGCTGGCCACGGTGTCGGCGCTGGCGGCCGCGCTGACGTTCACCGGCTGGACGGCGACCACGGCGCTGGCGGGCGCGAGTCCCGCACCCACGGACACCGGGACGGTGACGACCCAGGACGTGTGGGTTCCGTGGAAGGTCTACGCCACCTACGAAAAGTGCCGGCAGCAGGGCCGGGACATGATCGGCGTCGGCGCCGTCGTCGACTACCGGTGCAGCTTCGACAGCCCCGGCTGGCTGCTCGAACTCCGGATGGTCAGCTAGCGGGCCCGCCCGGCGGGGAACTCACAGCAGGCCCCGCCGGGCGGCCCACACCACCGCCTGGATCGGCGCCACGAAGCCCAGCCGGTCGCAGAGGGCACGCAGCCGTCGGCGGACGGTGCGTTCCGACAGGTCCAGGCGGCGCGCGATGGCGTCCAGCGGGAGGCCGTCGGCGAGCAGTTCCAGCAACTCCAGATCCGCCTGGGGCAGCGTGGCGGGGCGCTGCGCGGTCGTCACGGCGACACCAGCAACACGTGCAGCGTCCGCGGCCCGTGCACGCCCTCGACCCGGTTCAGCTCGATGTCGCTCGTCGCGCTGGGGCCGCTGATCCAGGTTTGCGGCCGGTCCGGGGACAACGCGGCCACAGCCTGGGGCACGCCGGGCACGATCTGGTCGGTCCGCAGCACGCACACGTGCCGGTCGGGCACCAGGCTCACCGCGCGGCGCCCCTGTCCCGGCCCGTGGTCCAGCACGATCGTGCCGGTGGTCGCGATCGCCAGCGCCGCCAGGGTCACCACCGCGTCCAGCCGGTCCAGCTCCGCCGCGGACTGCCCGGTGTCCGGCACCGCACCGGGCACCTCCCACGGGAAACCGTCCGGCACCAGCACCGCTTCCGCGTCACCCAGCGCCGACGACAGCGCCGCGGGCAGAGTGTCCACAGTGCACCGCGTCAGCTCGGCGCGGTAGTCCACCAGCCGCTCGGCGAACAGTTCCACCACATCACCTGACGGCACCGCCGACCGGTAGCCGCGGGGCACCGGAGCCTCCGACGGGTCCGCCGAAGCCAGCGCGGACCGCACCCGGCCCAGGATTTCCTCGCGCGCGCTCATCGCCGTCCCTCCCGCCGCCACCACGACCGGAACGACTCCACCGGCGGCGCCGGCACGTCCCGCGCGTTGCTCCACAGCGAACCCGGCCACGGCAGCCGTCCCAGGGCGCGCCGCCCGCCGGGCATCACCTTGCGCCCCAACCGGTTCAGCGCCCGGCCCGCGACGCCGAGACCAAACTCGGCCCAGCCCAGGCGCCGCGCGTCGGCGAGCACCCAGGACGCCGACTTCATCGCCACCGCCTCGGCCTTCGGCGACGACCGGTGCGCGTCGACCACTGTGGACCGCAGGTGCACCAGCACCTCGGGGATGTCGATCCGCACCGGGCACGCCTCGAAGCACGCGCCGCACAGGCTGGAGGCGTACGGCAGCGAATCGATCTGCTCGTCCACACCGGTACCGCGCAGCAGCGGGTTCAGGATCGCCCCGATCGGACCCGGGTACACCGAGCCGTAGGCGTGTCCGCCGGTGCGCTCGTAGACCGGGCACACGTTCAGGCAGGCCGAGCACCGGATGCAACGCAGCGCCTGCCGCCCCACCTCGTCGGCCAGCGCACGGGTGCGGCCGTTGTCCAGCAGCACCACGTGCATCTCC
Organism: Amycolatopsis thermalba; assembly: GCF_023376025.1. Lineage (NCBI taxonomy): Bacteria > Bacillati > Actinomycetota > Actinomycetes > Pseudonocardiales > Pseudonocardiaceae > Amycolatopsis > Amycolatopsis thermalba. The sequence goes on along the minus strand of NZ_CP091196.1, from coordinate 2,746,362 downwards.
TGGCCCTCGGTCGCGCCCGACCAGGTCGAGGTGTAGGGGTTCATCCGCTCCCCCGTGCTCGACCGCGGCAGCAGCTGCAGGAACACGTCCAGATCGGACCAGGTCGGCACGATCTTCTCGATCCCGACCACCGACACCAGCACCTCGGGCAGCGTCAGGCACATCCGGCCGTTGCCCTCGGACTCGACCACGACCAGCGTCCCGGTCTCGGCGACCGCGAAGTTGGCACCCGACACGGCCATGCGCGCCCGCAGGAACTTCTCCCGCAGGTGCAGCCGCGCCGCACCCGCCAGCTCCGCCGGCCGGTCCGACAGGTCGTCGGGTGCCGGGCGCCCGGCGGCGGCCATCTTGTCCCGGAAGATTTCCCGGATTTCCGCGCGGTTGCGGTGGATCGCGGGCACCAGGATGTGCGAGGGCAGGTCGTCGCCGAGCTGCACGATCAGCTCGGCCAGGTCGGTCTCCCACGCGGTGATCCCCTGCGCGGCGAGCGCTTCGTTGAGACCGATCTCCTGCGTCGCCATCGACTTGACCTTGACGACCTCGTCGACGGCGTGCTGTCGCGCGATGGACGCGACGATCTCGCACGCCTCGGCCGCGTCCCGCGCCCAGTGCACGGTGGCGCCGCGGCCGGTCAGCGCCTTCTCCAGCGTCAGCAGGTGCTCGTCGAGGTGGCGCAGCGTGTTGTCCTTGATCGCCGCGCCGGCCAGCCGCAGCTCCTCCCACTCGCCGACCTCGCCGACGACCGCCGCGCGCTTGGCGCGGATCGTGCCGGTGGCGTGCGCGAGGTTGCGGCGCAACTGCGTGTCCGACAACGCCTCCCGCGCCGCCTTCGGAAAGGCGGGCATTCCCACGAAAGTGGCGCTCACGAGCGATCCTCCGTTCCCGCCAGCACCTCGGCCAGGTGCATCACCCGCACGCCGGTGCGCTGCCGCGACAGCAGCCCGCCGATGTGCAGCAGGCACGAGTTGTCCCCGGCCACCAGCACCTCGGCGCCGGTGTCCAGCACGTGCCGCGCCTTGTCCGCGCCCATCGCGGTCGAGGTCTCGGCGTTCTTCACCGCGAACGTGCCGCCGAAGCCGCAGCATTCGTTCGCGGCGGGCAGCTCCACCAGGTCGAGCCCGCGCACCTCGCGCAGCAACCGCAGCGGCCGGTCGCCGACGCCCAGCATCCGCAGCGAGTGGCAGGTCGGGTGGTAGGTGACGCGGTGCGGGAAGTACGCGCCCACGTCGGTCACGCCGAGCACGTCGACCAGGAACTCGGTCAGCTCGTACACCTTCGGCGAGGTCTCCGCGACCACCTCCTGCAACCGCTCGTCCCCGCTGCGGCGCGCCACGATCGAGTGCTGGTGGCGCACCGAGCCCGCGCACGACCCGGACGGGGTCACGATCGCGTCGTAGCCGGCGAACGCGCCGACGAAGTTGCGCACCACCGGCACGGCCTCGTCCAGGTAGCCGGTGTTGACCATGGGCTGCGCGCAGCAGGTCTGCGCGGCCGGGAACTCCGCCGCCACGCCGAGCCGCCGCAGCAGCGTGAACACCGCCTTGCCGGTGTCCGGGAACATCGCGTCGTTGATGCAGGTGACCTGCACGGCGACCTTCATGCCACCACCCTCGGATCGATCCGCGCGGCCGCCCGCGCCCAGTCGGCCTCGCGGCCGGACGGTTCGTAGCGGCGCAGCTCGTGCGTGTCCCGGATCAGCGCCCGCATCGCGGCGAGGTCCGGCAGGTCCGCGCCCAGCGCCCGGGCCTGCACGAGCACGTTGCCCAGCGCGGCGGCCTCGACCGGCCCGGCCAGCACCGGCACGCCGCAGGCGTCCGCGGTGAGCTGGCACAGCAGCTCGTTGCGCACCCCGCCGCCGACCACGTGCACGACGTCGACCGGCCTGCCGGTCAGCTCCGATGCCTGGCGCACGGTCCGACGATAGGCCAGCGCGAGGCTGTCCAGCACGCACCGCACGATCTCGCCGGGCGTCTCCGGCACGCGCTGACCGGTTTCGGCGCAGGCCTGCCGGATCCGGGATGGCATGTCCCCCGGCGGCAGGAAGACCGGCGCGTCGATGTCCACGACCGCCGACAGCGCGGGCACCTCCGCGGCCTGCGCCAGCACCGACGGCAGCGACACCGGCGTGCCCTGCGCGTCCCAGGTCCGCAGCGACTCGGACAGCACCCACAGGCCCATCACGTTGCGCAGGAACCGGATCGTGCCGTCGACGCCGCCCTCGTTGGTGAAGTTGGCCGCCAGCGCCGCGTCGCCCAGCTCCGGTTCGCCGAGTTCCAGCCCGACCAGCGACCAGGTGCCCGACGAGATGTAGGCGAAGTTCGTGCCCGGCTCGGCCGGCACGCCCACCACGGCGGAGGCGGTGTCGTGCGATCCGACGGCGACCACCGGCAGCTCCGGCAACGCCAGCTCGGCGGCCAGGTCCGGCAGCAGCGTGCCGACCACGGTGCCCGGGTCGCGCAGCAGCGGCAACAACCGGGCCGGGATGCCCAGCCGCTCCGCCAGGCCCACCGCCCACTCCCGCGACCGCACGTCGTAGAGCTGCGTGGTGGAGGCGTTGGTGCGTTCGGCGCCGCGCACCCCGGTCAGCCAGTAGTTCAGCAGGTCCGGGATGAGCAGCAGGGTCTCGGCCGCGCTCAGATCACGCTCGGCCAGCAGCTGGTAGAGCGTGTTGAACGGCAGCTGCTGCAGGCCGGTGACGTCGAACAGCTCGCGCGCCGGAACCGTCTCCAGCACCCGCTCGGCCACGCCTTCGGTGCGGGCGTCGCGGTAGTTGACCGGGTTGCCCAGCAGCGCCCCGGAGGCGTCGAGCAACCCGTAGTCCACGGCCCAGGAGTCTATGCCGAGACCGTCCAGCGCACCGGCCTTGTGCGCGGCCCGCACGCCGGTCAGCAGCTCCCGGTACAGGCCGAGGATGTCCCAGTACAGGGTCGATCCACCCGCTCGGGCGACCCGGACGCCCCCGTTGGGGAACCGGTGCACCTCCTCGACCGCGAGCACGCCCGGCCCCACCGTCCCGGCCATGACACGCCCGCTGGAGGCGCCCAGGTCGGCGGCCGCCAGGCGCATCACACCCGCACCAGGCGCAGTTCGAGGCCGAGCAGGTCGGCCACGGCTTCGAGTTCCGGCACGCGGTGCCCGGTGCCCAGCGCCCAGTGGTGGTTCACCCCGGCGGCCGACCACGCGTCGGTCCACTCCCCCGGGTTGCCGCCGAAGTCCACCCGGGAGGTGGTGTTGCCGATCTCCAGCAGCGGCCCGGGCACCACCTCGCCCTCGGACGCGACGAGCGTGAACCGCCCGTCCCGTTCCTGGCCGAGGCCGAGCAGGGTGACCGGACCGTGCTTGACGTCGAACTCGACGGACACGCCCCAGCCGCGCTTGCCGTGGTAGACGCCGAGCCCGCGCAGCAGCGGCCGTCGCGCGCTGATCGCCAGGTGCGCGGGGCCGTCGTGGCCCATTTCGACCACGTTGTCCCGGAAGTTCAGCGCCTGCAGCTCGGTGAACGAACCGCCCGCGCCGAGCCGGTCCATCACCAGCATCGCCAGCGAGTTGCGCAGCTCGAACTCCCCGGCCGCCGGGATGCCGCGGGCGGTCAGCAGCGACGCGCCGAGGATGAACCCGGCGCCGACCCGCTCGTGGGTCTCCCCGTCCAGGCCGCGGTGGTAGTAGGCCAGCGTGTCCAGGGAGAAGTCCTCGACCAGCCGGTCCAGCGCCACCGAGACGCGGGCGCCCCACGCGAAGTCCTCCTCGACGACCGAGTCGTCCAGCTCGAAGATCTCCTTCGCGAGGTCCATCCGCGCCTTGGTCTCGTCGTCGGTGACCTTCTCGACCCGCACCCGCAGGTCGTCGATCTCCAGGATCTCCACGTGCCCGCCGAACTGCGCGGTCACCAGGGTCGGGTCGGTGGCGACGTCCATCATGCCCGGGTAGAGGTGGCCGAGCAGGCCGTGCCGCCCGTGCCGGAACGCGGCGCGCACCCCGGCGGCCTTGATCCAGCGCTCGACGCGGGTCCAGGCCCGCTCGTCCTCCAGATACCCGGACACCGAGCGGAACTCGACGCCCACGCGGCGGAACGCGTTGGCCATCTCCGGCAGCGGGCAGGCGCCGCAGTAGGCGAGCCAGGCCCCGGTGTCGAAGTTCGCGTGGTCCATCGCCTCGGTGGGCTGCAGGTTGAGCAGCAGCACCGGCGAGCCGCTGCGCTGCGCGACCGGCGCGAGCATGCTCGAGGTGAGGTAGGTGGTGAGGAAGCCGATGATCAGGTCGCAGTCGGCGACCCGCAGCTTCTCCGCCGCGGCCGCGCCCTCCCGCTCGTCCGAGACGAACCCGGCGTCCACCACCTCGCAGTCCAAAGCGGACAGACGCTCGGCCACGCGCCGTGCGGAGGCCTGCAATTGCGGCAGCAGCTCCGGGAACTGCGGCCAGTACGCGCCCAGCCCGCCGGCGACGAGGCCGACGCGCGTGCGCCGCGGGGTGATCCGCTCGAGGGTCATCAGAATGTGTCCTTCCTGCGTCAGCGGAGGAAAGCGGCCGCGACACCCGCGTCCACGGGCACGTGCAGGCCGGTCGTGTGCGTCAGGTCGCCGCCGGTGAGCGCGAACACCGCCGCGGCGACGTGCTCGGGCAGCACCTCGCGCTTGAGGATGGTGCGCTGGGCGTAGAACTTGCCCAGGTCCTCCTCCGGCACCCCGTAGACCGCGGCGCGCTGCGCGCCCCAGCCCCCGGCGAAGATGCCCGAACCCCGCACCACACCGTCGGGGTTGACGCCGTTGACGCGGATGCCGTGCTCGCCCAGTTCGGCGGCCAGCAGCCGGACCTGGTGCGCCTGGTCGGCCTTGGCCGCGCCGTAGGCGACGTTGTTCGGGCCGGCGAACACCGAGTTCTTCGACGAGATGTAGACGATGTCCCCGCCGAGGCCCTGCGCGATCATCGCCTTCGCCGCGGCCTGGGAGACCAGGAACGAGCCCTTCGCCATCACGTCGTGCTGCAGGTCCCAGTCCTTCTCGGTGGTCTCCAGCAGCGGCTTGGAGATCGACAGGCCGGCGTTGTTGACGACCAGGTCGATGCCGCCGAACGCCAGCACCGTCGCGTCCACCGCGGCTGCGACCGCCTCGGCATCGACGACGTTCGCGACCACGGAAACCGCCTTGTCGGTGTTGCCGATGCCGCGGGCGACCTCCTCGGCCGCGTCCGCGTTGAGGTCGGCGATCGCGACACAGGCGCCCTCGGCGGCCAGCCGCTCGGCGATGGCCCGGCCGATGCCCGAACCGGCGCCGGTCACCAGCGCGACGCGGCCCGCGAGGGGCTTCGGCTTGGGCATGCGCTGGAGCTTGGCCTCCTCCAGCGCCCAGTACTCGATGCGGAACTTCTCGCTCTCCGGAATCGGCGCGTAGCGGGAGACCGCCTCGGCGCCGCGCATCACGTTGATGGCGTTGACGTAGAACTCGCCGGCCACGCGCGCGGTCTGCTTGTCCTTGCCGAAGGAGAACATGCCGACACCCGGGACGAGCACGATCGCCGGGTCGGCGCCGCGCATCGCCGGGCTGTCCGGGGTGGCGTGCCGCTCGTAGTAGGCGCGGTAATCCGCGCGGTAGGCCTCGTGCAGTTCCTTCAGCCGCGCGACGACATCCTCCAGCGGTGCGGTCGCGGGCAGGTCGACCACGAGCGGGCGGACCTTGGTGCGCAGGAAGTGGTCCGGGCAGGACGTGCCGAGCGCGGCCAGCGGCTGCAGCTTCTCCCGGGACAGGAACTCCAGCACCACGTCGCTGTCGGTGTAGTGCCCGACCTGGCGCTGGTCGGTCGAGGCCAGCCCGCGGATCACCGGCGCGAGTGCGGCGGCCCTGGCATGCCGCTCCGCCTCCGGCAGCGGCTCGAACCCGGGCACGACCGCGCCGAACGGCTCGGCGCTGCCGCGCTCGGCGAGGAACTTCTCCGCGGTCCGGATGATCTCCAAGGAGTTCTTCTGGCACTCCTCGGACGTCTCGCCCCAGGCGGTGATGCCGTGCCCGCCCAGGATCACGCCGATCGCCTGCGGGTTGGCCTTCTTGACCGCGGCGATGTCCAGGCCCAGCTGGAACCCGGGGCGGCGCCAGTCGACCCACACCACGCGGTCGCCGAAGCACTCCTTGGTCAGCGCCGGGCCGTCGGCGGCGGTGGCCAGCGCGATGCCCGAGTCCGGGTGCAGGTGGTCCACGTGGGTGGCCTCGACCAGGCCGTGCATCGCGGTGTCGATCGACGGCGCGGCGCCGCCGCGGCCGTGCAGGCAGTAGTCGAACGCGGCGACCATCTCGTCCTCGCGCTCGACCCCCGGGTACACGTCGACCAGGGCGCGCAGGCGGTCCAGCCGCAGCACGGCCAGCCCGGCCTCGGTCAGCGTGCCCAGGTCACCCCCGGAACCCTTGACCCACAACAGTTCCGTCGGCTGCCCGGTGACCGGGTCGGTCTCGTTGCCCTTGGCCGAGGTGTTGCCCCCGGCGTAGTTGGTGTTGCGCGGGTCGGCGCCCAGGGCGTTGCTGCGCTGGATGAGTTCGGCGGCGGGATTGTTCGTCATGGTGGTTCAGGCTCCCCAACCGGCCTGCCGGCCGTCGGCTCGTTCGGCGACGATCTTGTCCTGGTAACCGCTGCGGTGGTAGGCGGCGATCGGGTCCGGGTCCAGCCCGGACTCCTCGCGCAGCTCGGCCAGCAGCGGCCGCACGTCGGTGTTGTAGGCGTCCATCAGCACGGCGTTGGCGCCGAGCACGTCCCCGGCCTGCTGCGCGGCGAACAGGGCCGCCTTGTCGACCAGCAGGGCCTTCGCGGTGGCCTCCTGCACGTTGAGCACCGAGCGGATGATCGCCGGGATCTTCGCCTCGATGTTGTGGCACTGGTCGAGCATGAAGTTGATGCCGTAGGACGGGTCCAGCGCGTCGGCGCGCACGATCTCCCACATGATGCGGAAGAGCTGGAACGGGTCGGCGGCGCCGGCCATCAGGTCGTCGTCGGCGTAGAAGCGCGAGTTGAAGTCGAACGCGCCGAGCTTGCCCTGCCGCAGCAGGAACGCGACGATGAACTCGATGTTGGTGCCCGGCGCGTGGTGGCCGGTGTCGATGCACACCGTCGCTTTAGGACCGAGCTCGACGCAGTGCGCGTACGAGGTGCCCCAGTCCGGCACGTCGGTGGCGTAGAACGCGGGCTCGAACAGCTTGTACTCCAGCAGGATCCGCTGGTCGTCGCCGAGCCGGTCGTACGCCTCGCGCAGGGCAGCGGCCAGCCGGTCCTGGCGGGTGCGCAGATCGTCCTGGCCCGGGTAGTTGATGCCGTCGGAGAACCAGAACTTCAGGTCCTTGCTGCCCGTGGGGTCCATGATGTCGATCGCCTCGAGCAGGTGATCGGTGGCCTTGCGGCGGATCCGCGGGTCGGGGTTGGTGACCGAGCCGAGCTTGTAGTCCTCGTCCTGGAAGACGTTGGTGTTGATGGCGCCGATCTCGATCCCGAGGTCGCGCGCGTACTTGGCGAGAGCGCCGTAGTCGTCGACCCGGTCCCACGGGATGTGCAGGGCCACGCTCGGCGCGATGCCGGTCAGCTCGTGCACCTTCGCCGCGTCGGCGATCTTCTCCTCCGGCGTCCGCGGCACCCCGGGCTGCGGGAACACCTTGAACCGCGTGCCGGAGTTGGCATAGGCCCACGAAGGCGTTTCGATCCGCTGAGCCCGCAGGGCTTCTTTCACGGCGGTCAGGTCGGACAACGGGATCACTTTCCTTCCAGGTGGAAGACCTCGGTGAGCAACTGGAACCCCTCGTCGGGGCCGCGCCCTTCCAGGCCGGTGAAGAACTCGGCCATCTCGGCCTGCCAGCGGGCGTTGACCTCGGTGCGGGCCATCGCCGCCCGCGCGGTGTCCAGGTCGTCGGCCTCGACGTAGCCGATCAGCAGGCCGTCGTCGCGGAGGAACAGCGAATAGTTGCGCCATCCGGTGTCGGTCAGCGCCTGCCGCATCTCCGGCCACACCGCGCGGTGCCGCTGCGCGTACTCGGCCATCCGCTCGGGTTTCACCTGCAGGCAGAAGCAGTATCGGGCCACAGTTCGTCCTTGGTGGAGACCCGGCCGGGCCGCCGGTGCGGCCCGGCCGGGGAGCATCAGAAGTTGTACTGGTCGATGTTGCTCGCGTCGAACACCGTCGGCGGGCCGAGGACGATCTCGCCGTCCGCCCCGATGGTGTACTCACCGAGCTTGCCCGCCTTGAACGTCTGGCCCTGGGCACCGGTGATCTGGCCGGAGGCGAGCGCGACACCCGCGTAGGCGGCCAGGTAACCGATGTCGGCCGGGTTCCACAGCGCGAACTTCGTGACCGTGCCGTCCTTGACGTACTCGCGCATCTGGTTCGGCGTGCCCAGGCCGGTCACCGCGACCTTGCCCTTGTAGGCCGACGAGCTGATGTAGCGCGCGGCCGCGGCGATGCCGACGGTGGTCGGCGCGACGATGGCCTTCAGGTTCGGGTACGACTGCAGCAGGCCCTGGGCCTCCTGGAACGACTTCTGGTCGTCGTCGTTGCCGTAGGCGACCTTCACCAGCTTCAGGTTCGCGTACTCGGGCTTGGCCAGCTGCTGCTTGAACACCTCGATCCAGGCGTTCTGGTTGGTGGCGTTCGGGGTCGCGGACAGGATGGCGATCTCACCCGAGCCGCCGGCCAGCTCGCTCGCCATCTTCGCCAGCTGCTCGCCGATGCCCTGCGTGGTGGCCTGGTTGATGAACACGTCGCGGCAGTCCTTGGCCGCGTCGGAGTCGAACGCCACGACCTTGATGCCGGAGCTGCGGGCCTGGTTCAGCGACGGGCACACCGCGTTCGGGTCGTTCGCGGCGATGCCGATCACGTCCTGCTGCTGCTGGATCAGCGTGTTGATGTAGCTGACCTGCGAGGAGGCGCTGGCGTCGTTCGGGCCGACCAGCTTGTACTCGCCCTTCAGCTCGTCCAGGGCGGTCTTGCCGCCGCCGACCTCGATGTCCGAGTACGGGTTGTTGAGCTGCTTGGGCAGGAAGGCCATCTTCACGCCCTCCTTGGTGGGGGCGTTCGGGTCGGCCTGCGCGGTCGGCTGGGCGCCACCGGCACCGGCGGAGCTGCTGTCGTTCTTCGTCGTGCCACCGCACGCGGCCACCGTCAGCACGAGGGCTGCCGACACCGCACCGGCGAGGAGTCGTCTCTTCATGGGGCGTTTTCGCCTTTCTATGTGGTCGCCCGGCGCCGCAGCGCAGCCCGGAAGCGGATGACGATGTTGGGCAGGAGCACCGAGATGATCAGCAGCACCCCGGTGACGATGTTGAGCGCCTCGTTCGACACGTCCTGCAGCCGCAGCGCGTTCTGCAGCGTGGCCAGCAGGACCACCCCGGCGAGCACCCCCGGCAGGGTGCCCTTGCCACCGAAGATCGAGACACCGCCGAGCAGGACCGCCGCCACGACGGCCAGTTCCATGCCCAGGCCGTTGTCGGCGCGGGCACTGGAGTACCGCAGCGTCCACAGCACCCCGGCCAGGCCGGCGACCAAGCCGCTGACCACGTAGAGCCAGAACTTCAGCCGTCCCACGCGGATGCCGGCGAAGCGCGCCGCCTGCTCACCGGCACCGGCGGCGAACACCGACCGGCCGACCGGGGTCGCGTGCAGCACCAGGCCGAACACCACGGCCAGCACCACGAGCGGGATCAGCATGTTCGGCACCGGGCCGCCGCCGATCGTCCCGGTCACCCACGAGGTGTAGGCGCGCGGGAAGTCCGCCACCGCCCCGTCGCCGAGCACCACGAACGCCAGGCCGCGGTAGAGCGCCAGCGTGCCGATGGTGACCGCCAGCGACGGCAGCTTCAGCACGGTCACGAAGAACCCGTTGAGCGCGCCCAGCACCGCGCCGAGCACCAGGCACAGCGGGATGATCGTCTCGATGGGCAGGCCGCGGTTCCACAGGTCGCCCATCACGGCCGAGGTGAGGCCGAGCGTGCTCGCCACCGACAGGTCGATCTCGCCGGTCACGATCACCAGCGTCATCGGCAGCGCGATCAGCGCGATCGGCAGCAGGTCCAGCAGCAGGAAGGTGAAGTTGCGGCTGCTGCCGAAGTTCTCCACCGCCCCGGAGGCGATGAGCAGCACCAGCACCGTGATCACGATGACGGCGGCGTCCCAGCTCGCCAGGCGGGACAGCCAGGCCGGCCGCTTGTCAGACATGGGAATCCCTCTTCTTCAGTGACTTGGCGACCCGGACGGCGACCAGCCGGTCGGCGCCGATCGCGAGCAGGATCAGCGCGCCGACGATGGCCTGCTGCCAGAACTGGTTGATGTCGAGGACGGCGAGTGAGCTGCCGATGACGGTGAGCAGCAAGGCGCCCAGGCCCGCGCCCCACACGGTGCCGCTGCCGCCGAACACCGCGACCCCGCCGACCACCGCGGCGGCGACCACGTTCAGCTCGTAACCGTTGCCCGCGGCCGCATCGATCGTGCCGAACCGTGCGGCGAACAGCACCCCGGCCACTCCCGCGAGCGCGCCGCTCACCAGGAACGCGGCGATCGTGTTGCGGCCGACCTTGATCCCGGCCAGCTCGGCGGCCTGCGGGCTGGACCCCATCGCGTACAGCTCGCGGCCGGCGCGGTAGTTGCGCAGCACGACCCCGGCGACGACCAGCACGATCACCGCGATCAGCACCAGCCACGGGATGCCCAGGATCGAGGAGTTGCCGAACCGCAGGAAGTGGCCGGGCAGCTCGTCGGCGTTGATCTGCTCGCCACCGGCCCAGAAGTAGGCCGCGCCGCGGAAGGCGTAGAGCGTGCCGAGGGTGACCACCAGCGCGGGCACCTGGCCGAACCGGACCAGCACCCCGTTGACCAGGCCGCACGCCGCGCCGACGGCGAGACCGGCGACCAGCGCGACGATCACCGGCATGCCCTGGTTGTCCTGCAGCAGCGAGCCGACCGCGAACGCGGACAGGCCGAGCACCGAGCCCACCGACAGGTCGATGTTGCGGGTGATCATCACCGTCGCCTGGCCGACCGCGAGGACGGCCAGGATCGCGGTGCCGAGCAGGATGTCGCGGATGCTCTGCGCGGACAGGAAGCGCGCGTTCTGCGTCGCCGTGAACGCGACCAGCGCGACCAGCGCGAGGACGATCCCGGCTTCGCGTGCCCGGAACAGGCCGCCGAGGGAGAACCTGCGGGCTGCGGGCGCCGGCCCGCTCATCTTGGGAGACATCACCTTCGTCGCGTTCACGCCGCCGCTCCCTGACCCATCGCCGCGAACATCACCGAGTCCTCACTCGCGTCGTCGCGGCCGATCTCCGCGACGATCCGGCCCTCACGCATCACCAGCACGCGGTCGGCCATGCCGAGCACCTCGGGCAGCTCGGAGGACACCATGATCACGGCGACGCCCTCCGCGGCCAGGGACGACATCAGCCGGTGCACCTCGGCCTTCGTGCCGACGTCGATGCCGCGCGTGGGCTCGTCGACGATCAGGACGCTCGGCGCCATCGACAGCCACTTGGCCAGCACGACCTTCTGCTGGTTGCCGCCGGACAACGTGCCCACGGCGTCGCCGAGGCGGCCGTACTTGGTCTGGAGGCGCCCGGTCCAGCGCAGCGCCTCCTTGCGCTCGCTGCCGCCGAACAGGAAACCCAGCTTCGCCAGCGCGCCCGAGCGCGGCAGGGTCACGTTCCGCTCGATGGACAGGTCCATGACCAGGCCCTGCTGACGCCGGTCCTCCGGCACCAGGGCCATGCCCGCGGCCATTGCGGCGCGCGGCGAGCCCGGCTTGAGCTTCTTCCCGCGCAGCTTCACGGTTCCCGCATCGCGGTCGTCCACTCCGAACACGGCCTGGACCACTTCGGACCGTCCACTGCCGACCAGGCCGGCGAATGCGACGATCTCGCCGGCCCGGACCTGGAACGAGACGTCGCGGAACACGCCTTCCCGGGTGAGACCGTCCACTTCGAGCACGACCTCGCCCGGGGTGACGTCCTGCCTGGGGAACAACGCGTCCAGCTCGCGGCCGACCATGCGGCGGACCATCTCGTCCACGGTCAGGCCGGCCATCGGATCGGTGGAGACGTGCTTGCCGTCGCGCATGATCGTCACGCGCTGGCACAGCTCGGTGATCTCCTCGAAGCGGTGCGAGATGAACATGATCGCCGCGCCCTCGTCGCGCAGGTTGCGCGCCACCGAGAACAGGCGCTCGACCTCGACCAGCGACAGCGCCGCGGTCGGCTCGTCCATGATCAGCACGCGCGCGTCGGCCGAGAGGGCCTTGGCGATCTCGACGATCTGCTGGTCGGCGATCGACAGGCCACGCGCCGGGCGGCCCGGGTCGATCCGCACGCCCAGGCGGGCGAACAGCTTCTCCGCCTCGGCCCGGATGGCGCCGCGGTCGATCATGCCCAGCCGCTTGCGCGGGTGGCGGCCCATCACGATGTTCTCCTCGACCGTGAGGTCGGGGAACAGCGTGGGTTCCTGGTAGATCACCGCGATGCCGGCGGCCTTGGCGTCGGCCGGCGAGGAGAACTCGACGGGCTGCCCGTCGACCAGCAGCGTTCCGGTGTCCGGGCGGTGGACCCCGGCGAGCATCTTGACGATGGTCGACTTGCCCGCGCCGTTCTCGCCCACCAGTGCGTGGGCCTCGCCGGAGTGGAGGGGGAACGACACCCCCTGCACGGCGGCCACCGCGCCGAACGACTTCGTGACGCCGCGGACCTCCAGCAAGGGCACAGCGCCCGGGTCCTGCCGCACCATCGCGACCTCCGAAATGAAAGGTTTCACAAACCTGGCGCGCTGACGCTACTATGCGCTGGATCACGAAGTCAACGACAAGTTTCCAGCCCAGTTCAGCGAGGTTTTTTCGGTCGCGATCCGATAACATCGGCGCTTGTTACACGTTTCAACCGGAGGAGTCACGTGACGCGCACGACCACGGAGGGGGCCGCCGCGGGAGAGCCCCGGGCGGCGGGGATCAAGGACGTCGCGGCGGCGGCGGGCGTGTCACTGGGGACCGTGTCCAACGTGCTGAACCGGCCCGATCGCGTCAGCCCGCGCACGCGCGCGAAGGTCGAGGCGGCGATGGCCGAGCTGAAGTTCGTGCGCAACGAGACGGCGCGGCAGCTGCGGGCGGGCCGCAGCCGGATCCTGGCCTACGTGATGCTCGACGGGAGCAACCCGTTCTTCACCGACGTGGCCGAGGGCGTGGAGGACGCGGCGGACGAGGCCGGCCTGTCGTTGTTCCTGTGCAACAGCGCGAACCGGGCCGAGCGCGAGCGCGACTACCTGAGCCGGCTGGAACAGCAGCGGGTGCAGGGAATCCTGATCACGCCGGTCGATCCGGGCTCACCGGTGCTGGCCGAGACGGCGGCGCACGGGATCCCGCTGGTGATCGTCGACCGCACCGGGCAGCCGGGCGACCACTGCTCGGTGGCGGTGGACGACGTGCTGGGCGGGCGGCTCGCGGTGCAGCACCTGCTGGAGCTGGGACATCGGCGGGTGGCGTTCATCGGCGGCCCCGACACGCTCGGGCAGGTGCGCGACCGGCGCGAGGGCGCGTTGCGGGCGCTGGCGGAGGCCGGGCTGGGGCCGGAGAACCTGGTCGACCTGACGACGTCGGCGCTGACCGTGGCCGAGGGCCGGACGGCGGGGCAGCGCCTGGCCGGGCTGCCGTCGTCACTGCGCCCGACGGCGGCGTTCTGCGCGAACGACCTGCTGGCACTCGGGTTGCTCCAGACGTGCGTCAGCCTGCGCCTGCGGGTGCCCGACGACCTGGCGATGGTGGGCTACGACGACATCGACTTCGCCGCGGCCGCCGCGGTGCCCCTCACCTCGGTGCGGCAGCCACGGCGCCGGCTCGGCCGGACGGCGGCGGAGCTGCTGCTGCGGGAGACGGATCCCGGGCACGAGCACCAGCAGGTCGTGTTCACGCCCGAGCTGGTGGTGCGAGCCTCCACCCGCCACGGGGCCTGACTCCGGGGCGGAGCGCGGGTGGCTGTCCGCCCGCCCCGGCCTAGGCGCCGCCGCGTGGACCCCGCTTCTGCGTGCCTGCCCGCGCCTTCGCGGGCTTCGCCTCGGTGGGGTTGGCCTCGGCGGGCTTGACCTCGGTGGGGTTGGCCTCGGCGGGCTTGACCTCGGTGGGCTTGGCCTCGGCGGGGTCGGCCTCGGCCTGCCGGGGCGCCGCGCCCTTGCCGCGCCCGGCGATCGCGGTGCCGACGCCGATCGCGACGGCCACCGGCCACTCGATCAGCTCGACCGCGGCGAGCAGGCCCAGACCTCCCCAGTAGGCGAGCTGGCGCGGCGGTGGCAGGAAGGACCGTGCGGTGTGCAGCGCGGCGGTGACCTCGCCGCGGCCGGGCACGTGCGGCGCCCGGAACTCGGCTCGCACGAACGGCAGGTTCACCGTGGCGGTGCGCGTTTTCGACTCGCTCGGCTGCTCCGGCGGACTGCTGGTCATGGCTCTCCCTCCCGCCCGGCTCATGCTACGACCGAACGGAGATCGACTGAACCCTTTCCAGCCGCGTTACCACCGGACGGTGGTCGGAGGCCGTCGTGGCGACCGTCCAGGCGGAACGGACCGCGAAGTGCCGGGACGCGGTCACGAAGTCGATGCGCTTCACCGGTTCCGCGGCCGGGTAGGTGCCCGCGCGCGGGTCCGCGTCGGCCAGGCTGGTCCACAGTGGAGCGAGTTCGGGGGCGGTGGGTTCGGCGTTGAGGTCGCCGGTGAGGATCTCCGGTCCGGGCAGCCGGTCGAGGACGGCGAGCATGTCGGCGACCTGCGCCTGCCGCACGGCGGGATCGGCGCGGTAGTCCAGGTGGGTGGCGTAGACGCGGACCGGCCCGCCGTGCGCTGCCACGGTCACTTCGGCGAAACCTGGCGCCGGGGCGGGGGCCGCGTCCGGGGTGAGCGTCGACAACCGGGTGATCTCGAGGTTTCGCGCGGCGAGGATCGGGTAGCGGCTCAGCACGGCGACGCCGTACTGGCGGCGTGGCGCACCGGGCGCGGGCGGGTCGAGGTCGTAGATCGGCGCGAAGAACACGTGCATTCCCAGGGCGCGCGCGAGTTCGGTGGCCTCGTCGCGGTACTGGCTGCGCGCGTCCCAGTGGACGTCGACCTCCTGCAGCCCGACGACGTCCGCGCGCAGGTCCCGGATGGCGGCGGCGGTGCGGGCGAGGTCGAAGACGCCGTCCTGCCCGGCGCCGGCGTGGATGTTGTAGCTGGCGACGGTGAGCCCCGGCCGGTGCGCCGCGGCCGCCGGAGCCGCGCCGAGAGCCAGAACCGCCGCGAGAACCACCACTGCGAGCCGCACGATGATCACCCTAGCGGCGAAGGCAACCCGCCGGGCGGTTCGTGCGCACACCACCTGCCGCCGAGCGGAACCTCCTCCGACTTGCACCACGCCGGCCCGTTGCGCGGCCGGCCGGGGCCACCATGAAGGCAACCCGCCGGGCGGCTCGTGCGTACTACCTGTCGAGGAGGGGGAGCGCGATGGCGGCGCGGCACGCGGTGAGCACGGGGCTTCCCGGCGCGGACCTCGTCGCGTCCGCGGCCGGTGGCGATCCGGGGGCGATCCGGGAGCTGGTCGCCGCGGTGACGCCCGTCGTGGTGCGGTACTGCCGGGCGCGGCTGCGGCACGGCGCGGACGAGGTCGCGCACGAGGCGTGCCTGGCGATCCTGCACGCGCTGCCCGGCTGGGCCGGCCCGTTCCCCGCGCTCGTGTACGAGCTGACGGCCCAGACGGTGGCCGGCGCCCGCGCCCCCGAGGCCGACTCACCGGTGCTGGCGCTGCCCGGCGTGGAGCGGGAGATCATGCTGCTGCGCGTGGCGGCCGGCCTGTCGGCGGAGGAGACCGCCTCGGCGCTGGGGTTGTCGGCGAACCAGGTGCGCCTCGTGCAGCACCGCGCGCTGAACCGCCTGCGGGGGATCTCCTCAGGGTGAGGGCGTGCTGGACCGCATGCCGGCCAGCAGGCCGAGTCCCGCCATCACGCCGGCCAGGAAGTACCACGCGTCGCCCAGGGCGGCGGACGCGATGATCGCCAGGATGAGGACGCCGCCGGCCGCGGCCCATCCCGACACGTTCGGCTCCGCCATGACGTCCACGATCCTCCTCGGCGGCGCCACCCGCACCACGAGGACGCGGAATCACCCTCGAAGTGCAACCTCGCGGGTGAGTCGCGAGCGCCGCACCTCCACGGAGCACCCCGCCGGGCCCCGGCCGCAGAACTCGCAGCCCCAACCGCAGAACTCGCGACTCCGAGTGCAGAACTCACAGCACCGAGTGCAGAACTCGCGGCAATGAACGTGGAACTCGCGACAGCACGCGAGTCCCACCCTCCCGCACGCGAGTCCCACCCTCCCGCGCGCGAGTCCCACCCTCCCGCACGCGAGTCCCACCCTCCCGCACGCGAGTCCCACCCTCCCGCACGCGAGTCCCACCCTCCCGCACGCGAGTCCCACGCTCCCGCACGCGAGTCCCACGCTCGCGCACGCGAGTCCCACCCTCCCGCACGCGAGTCCCACCCTCCCGCACGCGAGTCCCACGCTCGCGGGCGCGAGTCCTGCCCTCCCGGGGCCGGCGTCAGCCGGCCATCGCGCGCATCCGGTGGACCTCGTCGGTCTGCGAGGCGATCACGTCGGTCGCCATCTCCTCCACGAACACGTCCGCCCCGGCGCCCAGCACCTCGGTCGCCATCGTGATCGCGCCCTCGTGGTGCGCGGTCATCAGCTGCAGGAACAGCCGGTCGAACTCGGGCCCGGACGCGGCCGCCAGCGCGGCCAGCTGCTCCTCGGTCGCCATCCCCGGCATCGGGCCGTGCTCGGCGTGCGAGCCGTGGTGACCGGAGTGCTCCCCCGGCACCTCCAGCCCCCGCTGCCGCAACCACGCGGTCATCGACGTGATCTCCGGCCCCTGCGTCGCCGCGATGCGGGCCGCCAGGCCCTTCACGTCCTCCCGCGCGGCCCGCGCCGGCACCAGCTCGCCCATCCGGATCGCCTGCTGGTGGTGCATGATCATCCGCTGCACGTACGACACGTCGGCGTCGTTGTGCCGGTTCGACGGCACCGCCGCGCTCGCCTCGTCCGCGGGCAGCGTCCGGGCCGGCTCCCCGGGCGCGCCCGGCACCACGACCGGCGGCGCCTCCGGTTCCGGCGCGCACGCCGCGCCCAGCACCGCCGCTGCCAGCAACGTTCCCACGACGAACCCCCGCACGGGCCCTCCTCGCACTCGTCCGTACCCGCGACCGTACCGCAGGAAAAAGCCTACTTTCGGCGCTGTCGCCGAGGCGGGAGATTCGGTCATACTTCGTTTTTCTTCCGAACCGAAAGGGGTTGGCCACGTGGCTCTGGGGAACCGACGCAGACGCCGGCTGTTCGCGCTAACCGGCGCGCTCGCCCTGTCGCTGACCACGCTCGGCGCCGCACCGGCGTCGGCCGAGCCCGGCATCCCGGGGGTCGACGAGGTCAGGCAGTCCCGCAACATCCAGCACCTGGCGAACATCCCGAAGCAGGCCCCGTTCGACAACGTGAACGCCCTCGGGACCGACATCGCGTTCACCGATGACCACGCGATCGTCGGCAACTACAGCGGCTTCACGATCTACGACATCAGCAAGCCCAGCAAGCCGGCGATCGTCAGCCAGGTGCTCTGCCCCGGCTCGCAGAACGACGTCTCGGTGTCCGGCGACCTGCTGTTCCTGTCCACCGACTCCTCGCGCAGCGACAACTCCTGCGCCAGCACCAGCCAGCCGGCCACGGAGAAGAACTCGTGGGAGGGCATCAAGGTCTTCGACATCAGCGATCTGGCCAACCCGAAGTACGTGGCCGCGGTCGAGACGAAGTGCGGTTCGCACACCCACACGCTGGTGCCGGGCAAGAACGGCAAGGACGTCTACCTCTACGTCTCCTCCTACAGCCCGCGTGCCGAGTTCCCGGACTGCCGGCCGCCGCACGACCTGATCTCGGTGGTCAAGGTCCCGGTGCACAACCCGGCGGCCGCGGCCGTCGTCAACGAGCCGGTGGTCTTCGGCGAGGCCGGCGGCAACCGCGGCATCCCGGGCACCTTCCCGAACCACTACGTCACCGAGACCTCGGGCTGCCACGACATCACCGCCTACCCGGAGAAGGACCTGGCGGCCGGCGCGTGCATGGGTGACGGGGTGCTGTTCGACATCTCCGACCGGGAGCGGCCGCGGATCATCGAGCAGGTCCAGGACGACACGAACTTCGCGTTCTGGCACTCGGCGACGTTCAACAACCAGGGCACCAAGGTCGTCTTCACCGACGAGCTGGGCGGCGGCGGCCAGCCGGCGTGCACGGCGGCGATCGGCGCGGTCCGCGGCGCGGACGCGATCTACGACATCACCGGCCGCGGCGACGACCGCAGCCTGCGCTTCGCGAGCTACTTCAAGATCCCGCGGGAGCAGGCGCAGACCGAGAACTGCGTGGCGCACAACGGCTCGCTGATCCCGGTCAAGGGCCGCGACATCATGGTCCAGGCCTGGTACCAAGGCGGGATCTCGGTGTGGGACTTCACCGACTCCGCCCACCCGAAGGAGCTGGCCTACTGGGAGCGCGGCCCGCTGTCGAACGAGCAGCTGATCACCGGCGGGTCGTGGTCGGCCTACTACTACAACGGCCACATCTACTCCTCCGACATCCAGAAGGGCCTGGACGTGTTCGCCCTGCACGACCCGCGCACGGCGAGCGCGAAGTCGGTGCGGATGGACGAGCTGAACGTCCAGACCCAGGGCCGCTACCGCGGATGATTCGACGGCGGGCCGCTAGCACAGCCTGACGATCGAAGGCAAATCCATCCTGCCGCCGATCACCATGTGGGACGGTTGTCCCCCGTTCCGGTGACCGGCGGCAGGATGGCGCCATGTCCGAAAACTCCTCCGACGACGCCGTCCTCCCCGAGAAGCCGCGCCGGAAACGCGGCCCGCTGGCCGGCGTCATCCTCGCCGTGGTCGTCGTCCTCGTCGCCGTGGTCCTGATCGTCGTCAACACGACGTCGGACTCCGGCACCAGCGCCGGCCACACCACCGTGAAGATCGGGGTCACCGACGCGAGCGCCGACTACTGGAAGGCCTTCCGGCAGGTCGCCGCCGAGAACGGGATCGACCTGGAGCTGGTCAACTTCTCCGACTACACGCAGGCCAACCCGGCGCTCGCGCAGGGCCAGCTGGACGTGAACCTGTTCCAGCACCTGCTGTTCCTCGCCAACTACAACGTCAGCGCGAACCAGGACCTCACCCCGGTCGGCTCGACCTACGTGGTGCCGCTGAGCCTGTACTCGCGCAAGCACGCCACCGTGGCCGACATCCCGCGCGGCGGGCAGATCGCGATCCCGAACGACCCGACCAACCAGGCGCGTGCCCTGCTGGTGCTGCAGTCGGCCGGCCTGATCTCGCTGCGCGGCGGCGGGACCGTGCTGTCCACCCCGGCCGAGATCGACCAGGCCGCCTCGAAGGTCACCGTGACCCCGGTGGACGCCTCGCAGACCGTGGCCGCGCTCCCGTCGGTCGACGGCGCGATCGTCAACAACAACTTCGCCCTGGACGCGAACCTCGACCCGTCGACGGCGCTGTTCAACGACGACCCGGCGAACCCGTCCGCGGAGCCCTACATCAACACCTTCGTCACCCGCGCCCAGGACAAGGACAACCCGACCTACCTCAAGCTGGCCCAGCTCTACCGGGATCCGCGCGTGGCCGGCGAGGTGCGGGCCGAGTCGAAGAACACCGCCGTGCTGGTGGAGCGCCCCAACACCGACCTGCAGGCGATCCTGGACCGCCTCGAACAGACCGTGCGGGCCGCGAAGAAGTGAACGCGCTCATCGAGTTCCAGGGCGTCACCAAGCGCTTCGGTGACGTCACCGCGCTGGCGGACGTCGACCTGACGATCGGCGCGGGTGAGGTCTTCGGCATCATCGGCTACTCCGGCGCCGGCAAGAGCACGCTGGTCCGGCTGGTCAACGCGCTCGAACCGGTCACCTCCGGGCGGGTGCTCGTCGACGGTGTGGACCTGACCACGCTGAACGAGCGGGAGCTGCGCCGGGTGCGGGCCGGGATCGGGATGATCTTCCAGCAGTTCAACCTGTTCCGCTCCCGAACGGTGTTCGGCAACGTGGCCTACCCGCTGAAGATCGCCGGGTGGGACAAGGAACGCCGCAAGGCGCGGGTGGCCGAGCTGCTGAAGTTCGTCGGCATCACCGACAAGGCGTGGCACTACCCGGACCAGCTCTCCGGCGGGCAGAAGCAGCGCGTCGGGATCGCCCGGGCGCTCGCGACGAACCCAAAGATCCTGCTGGCCGACGAGTCCACCAGCGCGCTCGACCCGGAGACCACCGGCGAGGTGCTGCGGCTGCTCGAGCGCGTCAACACCGAGCTGGGCGTGACGATCGTGGTGATCACCCACGAGATGGAGGTCGTGCGGGAGATCGCCGACCGGGTGGCGGTGCTCGACTCGGGCCGGGTCATCGAGCAGGGCAGCGTGTTCGAGGTGTTCTCGTCGCCGAAGACACACGCGGCGCAGCGGTTCGTCGGGTCGGTCGTCCGGGACACCCCGGAGGGCGCCGACCTCGACCGCATCCGCGCGCGGCACGGCGGGCGGCTGGTGACGGCGAAGGTCCACGACGACGGGCGGCTCGGCGCGGTCCTGTCCGACGCGGTCGGCAAGCACAACGTGCGGTTCGAGATCGTCTACGGCGGCATCACCGCGTTGTCCGGCCGGTCGTTCGGCGGTCTCACGCTGGAGCTGATCGGCGCGGACGCCGACGTGGACGCGCTCATCGCGGACCTGCGCGCCACCACCGAGATCGAGGAGATCGCGGCATGAGCCTGGACTGGGAGACCCTGGGCCCGGTGTTCTGGGAGGCGATCGCGCAGACGCTGGGCATGGCCGTGGTCACGCTCGTCGTCGGCGGCGCGCTCGGGCTGGTGCTGGGCATCCTGCTCTACACCACGCGCGCGGGCGGGCTGCTGGCGAACCGGTTCGTGTTCACCGTGCTCAACGTGCTGGTCAACATCATCCGGCCGATCCCGTTCATCATCTTCATCACCGCGATCGGGCCGGTGACGATCTTCGTCGTGGGCACCCAGCTGGGAACCGCGGCGGCGACGTTCGCGCTGGTGTTCGCCGCGACGTTCGGGATCTCCCGGATCGTCGAGCAGAACCTGGTCACCATCGACCCGGGCGTGATCGAGGCGGCGCGCGCGATGGGCGCGAGCCCGCTGCGGATCATCCTGACGCTGCTGGTGCCGGAGGCGCTCGGACCGCTGGTGCTGGGCTACACGTTCGTGTTCGTCGCGATCGTCGACATGACGGCGGTGGCGGGCGCGGTCGGCGGCGGCGGGCTCGGCGACTTCGCCATCACCTACGGCTACCACCGGTTCGACTGGGTGGTGACGTGGCTGGCGGTCGTCACGATCATCGTGCTGGTGCAGGGCGCGCAGTTCCTCGGCAACTGGCTGGCGCGCAAGGCGCTGCGCCGCTGAGGTCCGGGTCGTTGACTCGGCGCTCGGCGGGGCGGATGGCGCTGCAGCTGAGCCTGGACGGCGTGGTCCTGGACGGGGAACGGGTGCCGCGGCAGGTCACGCCCTGGTCGTGACCTGCTCCGCCCAGAACTCCGTCACCAGGTCGTGGAACTCCTTGGCCCGCTCGATCTGCGGCATGTGCCCGGTGCCGGTGAACAACCGCGTCTGCGCGTGCGGCAACGCGCGCCGGGCGGCATCCAGGTGCAGGGCGGGCAGGATCAGGTCCCGATCACCCCACACGACGAGCGTCGGCAGGGCCCGCGCGGCCACCGCCTGGATCAGCTCGGCACGCCAGTCCTCCCGCACGCCGCGGAAACCGCCCAGTCCGCGGGCGGTCTCCAGCATCACCCGCGCCGCGTGCGGCTGCCGGGCGATCTCCAGCGCGTGCTCGACCCGCTCCCGCGTCGCGAACGCGCGGTCGTGGAACAACGCCCGCTCCACCCGCATCGCCGCCGACCGGCTCGGGCGCAGCAGCAGCTTCCCCAGCGGCCGCAACGCGAGCCGCCGCAGCGCCATCGTCACCTCGCGGCCGAAACCGGCGCTGTTCACCAGCGCCAGGCTGCGCACCCGCTCCGGCGCGTCCACCGACAACCGCATCGCGACCGCGCCGCCGAGGGAGTTGCCGGCCACGTGCACCGGGCCGGTCTCCCCCACCGCGTCCAGGAAGTCCGCCGCGAACCCGGCCAGCGCCGCCAGCGTGTGCTTGCCCGGCAACGGTTCCGACATCCCGAAGCCGGCGAGGTCGACGCTGTAGGTGCGGTACTCGTCGGCGAGCAGGTCCTGCTGCTCCGACCAGTCCCGCAGGCTCCGGCCGATCCCGTGCAGCAGCAGGACCGGCGGCCCGTCACCCGCGACCCGGTAGCGGGCCCGCCGCCCGCGCACGTCCACGAAGTCCACGGTCAGCGAAGCCTTCCCAGCAGACGGCTGTGCGCGCCGGGCAGCAGCCGCACCAGCAGGTCCGGGATCTTCGCGTCCCAGCCGATCAGCACGCGCGGCTTGCGGTGCTCGATCGCGTCCACGATGACCGCCGCCGCCTTGGCCGGGTCCATCCGCAGCACGCGTTCCCACTGCCGGGTGTCCATCCCGCCGGGCACGCCGCTGCCGACGCGCGCCGACTCCGCGATCCGGGTGCGGATGCCGCCCGGATGCACCGACGTGACGCCGACCTGCCCGGCCAGCTCGTGCCGGATCGCCTCGGTGAACCCGCGGATGGCGAACTTGCTCGCCGAGTACGCCGACTGCCCGGGCGGCGCGATCAGCCCGAACAGGCTGGACACGTTGGCGATGTGCGAGCCGGGCGCGGCCTTGAGCGCGGGCAGCAACGCGTGGGTCAGCTGGACCGGGGCGCGGAAGTTGACGTCCACGACCCAGCCGAACTCCTCCAGCGTCAGCTGGTCGAACCGCCCGCCCAGCGCCACGCCCGCGTTGTTGATCAGCAGCGTCAGGCGCGGGTTCTCGGCCAGCACCCGCTCGGCGGCCGCGGCCGTCTCCTCCGCCGAAGCCAGGTCGACCACGTGCGCCGATACGTCCACAGTGGATCCCACGGCCTTGGTCACCGCGGTCAGCCGGTCGGCGTCGCGGTCCAGCAGCACCAGGTTCGAGCCCCGCGCGGCCAGGGCGTGCGCGAGCGCCGCACCGATCCCGCTCGCCGCACCGGTCACCACGGCCGTGCCGCCGTCGAAGGTGTAGCGCCGCATCAGGCCACCCGCTCCTTCGCCTGCTTCGCGGTGCGCGCGAACCGCATGGCGTCGTCCTCCAGCGACCCGTGCCGCATCAGCAGCACGTCGCGCGGGTAGTTCTGGAACAGCCGCCACGGCGCGGCCGGGCCCTGCTTGGGCAGCTTGTCCAGGCTGCGCAGCACGTACCCGGACTTGAGGTCGATCAGCGGCTCGGTCGCGGTGACCGACGGCGGCGGCACCGGGGTGCAGGTGGTGTAGCCGTGCTCGTCGAGGTGGTTGAGCAGGCGGCACACGTACCCGGCGACGAGGTCGGCCTTCAGCGTCCAGGACGCGTTGGTGTAGCCGATGGTGAACGCGTAGTTCGGCACGCCGGAGAGCATCATCCCCTTGTACGCCAGCCGTTCGCCGAGCTCCACCGGCTCGCCGTCGACCACCAGCTCCAGCCCGCCGAAGGGCAGCAGGTTCAGCCCGGTGGCGGTGACGACGATGTCGGCCTCCAGCACCCGCCCCGAGGACAGCCGGATGCCGTCTGCGGTGAACGTCTCGATGGTGTCGGTGACGATGTCCGCCTTCCCGCTGCGCACGGCCTTGAACAGGTCGCCGTCCGGGACGAAGCACACCCGCTGGTCCCACGGGTCGTAGCTGGGGTTGAAGTGCCGGTCCACGTCGAAACCGCGCGGCAGCTGGGCGGAGACGGCCTTGCGCAGGAACTTCCGGACAACTCCCGGGCTGCGGCGGCTGAGCTGGAAGAACAGCATCGCCGACACCACGTTCTTCCACCGCACGATCGGGTAGGCGACCTTGGCCGGCAGCACCCCGCGCAGCTTGTCGGCGACCGGATCGGTGCCCGGCAGGGACAGCACGTAGCTGGGCGAGCGCTGCAGCATCGTCACGTGCGCCGCGTCGCCGGCCATCGCGGGCAGCAGCGTCACGGCCGTGGCCCCGCTGCCGATCACCACGACGCGCTTGCCGGTGTAGTCCAGGTCCTCCGGCCAGTGCTGCGGGTGCACGACGGTCCCGGTGAACTCGTCCTGCCCCGGGAACTGGGGCGCGTAGCCCTGGTCGTAGCGGTAGTAGCCGGAGTTGACGAACAGGAAGTCACAGGTGATCCGCACGCGCTCACCGGTGTCCGAGCGCTCCGCCTCGACCGTCCACAGTGCTTCGCCGGAGGACCACTCGGCCCGCACCACGCGGTGGTGGAACCGGATCCTGCGGTCGATGCCGCGGGTGCGCGCGGTGCGCTGCACGTACTCGCGGATCGACGGGCCGTCGGCGATCGCCTTCGCGTCGGTCCACGGCTCGAACGAGTAGCCGAGCGTGAACATGTCCGAGTCCGAGCGCACGCCCGGATAGCGGAAGAGGTCCCAGGTGCCGCCGATCGCACCGCGCGACTCGAAGATCGCGTACGACCGGCCCGGACACTCCGCCTGCAGGTGACTGGCGGCGCCGATGCCGGACAGCCCGGCACCGACGATCAGGACGTCGACGTGTTCCAGCGTCATCGCTTCCCCGTTCCTCCGGCGTCTGAACCGCAACGTACCAACGGTATGTCGAGACGGTCAACACCCTGTCGAGAGCGCCGACAGGGCGTCGACAGCCTGCTACGGTGACGGCATGGCCACCGATCCCGCCGTCCGCGCCCGCCCGGCTCGCGGCCGGCGCGCGCCCCGGCCCAGCGGCGACGAACGGGAGCTGGCGATCCTGGCCACCGCCGAGCGGCTGCTCGCGGAGCGGCCGCTGAGCGAGATCTCCACTGACGACCTCGCCCGCGGCGCCGGGATCTCGCGGCCGACGTTCTACTTCTACTTCCGCTCCAAGGACGCGGTGCTGCTCACGCTGCTCGACCGGGTCACCGAGGAGGCCGACCGGGCGTCCTCGGCGGTGTTCGACACCCCCGGCCCGAGCCCCGCGCAGCGCTGGCGGCAGTGCCTGGACGCGATCTACACGACCTTCCGCGCGCACCGCGCGGTCGCCCTCGCGGCGGCGGAGGCCCGCCACACCAACGCCGAAGTGCGGGAGCTGTGGGCGGGCATGATGGAGACGTGGGTCCGCCGCACCGCCGAAGCCATCGAGGCGGAGCGGGCGCGCGGCGCGGCTCCGGCCGGGCTTCCCGCGCGGGACCTGGCGATCGCGCTGAACTCGATGAACGAGCGCGTCCTGTACGCCACCTTCGGCGGTGACGGGCCGGCCGTGCCCGAGGCGGACGTGGTCGACGTGCTGCTCGACGTGTGGCTGACCACCATCTACCGCACCACCGAACCACCGGCCTGAACCGTTTCGGCCCGCCGCCGCCGGGTAGCCCGGGCGCATGGAACGCAAGCACGACGACCCGCGCGAGGACCTGCCCGGCGCCGAGGACTCCTCGGCCGAGGAACAGCAGGTCCAGCGGGGCGAGCAGGGCACCTCCGAGGGAGACCCGCACGACGACTTCGATCCGCAGCAGGGCCAGTAGCCTGGGGGCGTGGACCGCCTCGCCCTGTTCGAAGCCAACCGCCCGCGCCTGCTCGGCCTGGCCTACCGGCTGCTCGGCGAGGCGTCCGAGGCCGAGGACGTCGTGCAGGAGGCCTACCTCCGCTGGGACGCGAGCACCGGCGTCGAGGTGCCCGAGGCGTGGCTGACCAAGGTCGTCACGAACCTGTGCCTGAACCGGCTCACCTCCGCGCGGGCGCGGCGCGAGCTCTACACCGGGCCGTGGCTGCCGGAGCCGGTGTTCACCGGAGGCGGCGAGCTGGGCCCGCTGGAGACCGCCGAGCAGCGTGAGTCGCTGTCGATCGGGCTGCTCGTCCTGCTGGAACGGCTGACCCCGCCGGAGCGCGCGGCGTTCGTGCTGCGCGAGGCGTTCGGCCACAGCCACCGCGAGATCGGTGAGATCCTCGACCTCGACGAGACCCACGTCCGCCAGCTCTACCGCCGGGCGCGGCAGCACGTCGGCGACGGGCGCACACGCTTCACCGCGACGGCCGAGCAACGCCGCGCGATCGTGGAGCGGTTCCTCGCCGCGGCCGTGCACGGCGATGTGGCGGCGCTGGAGCGGATGTTCGCCGAGGAGGTCGTGTCCTGGGCGGACGGTGGCGGCAAGGTCAGCGCGGCCCGGCGTCCGGTGTCCGGGCGCGAGCGCGTCGCTCGCTACGTCGCCGGCCTGGTGCGCGATCCCCGCGCGGGGGAGATCGAGTTCTCGGTGCGCTCGATCAACGGCGAACCGGGCATCGCGATGCACCTGTGGGGTGAGCTGTTCGGGATCGTGGTGCCCGAGCCGGGCGCGGACGGCCTGGTCGCCCTGCGCACCATCGTCAACCCGGACAAGCTCGCGTACGCGGCGGCCCAGAAGGGGTCAGCGTGAGTACACGTTGACGTCGTCGGCAAGGCCGAGCGCGGCCGGGTCCCGGCGCCCGGACGCGGCGAGCACGAAGTCGAGCGCGTCGGCCTGCACGGTTTCTCCCCCGTCGCCGATGTCGATCGGGCCGAAGCCGCGCAGGTCGAGTCGCGCCGGCCCCCATCCGCGCTGCCGGAGGGTGTCGGCGACCCAGTGCACGGCGGCGGCCAGACCACCGTCCCGTTCGGACTCCCGGCCCAGTGCCGCGCGGATGTCGTCGCCGTGGACGTAGGCGTCGTACCACAGGGTCAGGACGCCGTTGCCGATCGTCCGGCCCGGCACGCCGCTGGGTTTGCCCCACAGCTCGTCGTCCAGTCTGGACAGTGACGTGCGGAGTCTTCCGTTGGCCGCGCGGAGCATCGCGGCCAGTTCGGCCGGGTCGTGGTGCCGGAGGGCGGCGGCCTGCTCGTCGGGGCTGCGTCTGCCGATGGTGCCGTCGGCGGTGTCCACGGCGTTGCCGACGACGTGGGCGGCGACGTCCCGCACCCGCCATCCGGTACACCGCGTCGGCGTGTCCCAGCCGGCGTCGGCCGGTTCGATGAGGTCGGCGAACCGGTCGTACTGGCTCAGCGCACCGTCGACGATCCTCGGGCGGGTCAGCGCGGCAGTTCCGCGGCGAGGCGGCGGACGGTCTCGGCGAGGACGATCGCGTGGCCGCGGGCGTTGACGTGCAACCGGTCCGCGCTGTAGATCCCTGCGTCGGCTGACGCGGGATGGTCGCCGAGGTCGACGTACCAGGCGCCGTGCCGGTCGGCGACGCGGCGGGTGAGCCGCGCGAGCTGGGCCAGCCGGACGCGGAGCCCGTCGCGCCGGTCCGCGGCCGCGAGCGGGGAGCGGGAGATGTCGAACAGGCCCATGATCACCACCGCGGCCCCGGCTGCGCGGAGCGCGGAAACGATTTCGGACAGCGCTTGCTCGACCGCGACGGGGTCGAAGGAGCGGCGGAGCATGTCGTTGCCACCGGCCGCGACCACCGCCAGGTCCGGCCGGAAGTCCAGGGCCGCGGCGAGCTGGGTGTCCCGCACCTGGGCGGCGCGCGTGTCGCGGAGGCCGAGGTTGGCGTAGGCCAGGTCCGGCTGGTGTTCGCGCAGCAGGTCCGCCAGCCGGTCGGCCCACGGTGGCGGCGGGTAGCCGTCGGCCGGGTCCCCCAGCCCCTCGGCGACGCTGTCGCCGAGGATCGCGAGCCGCCGCCAGGGTGCGCCGCGCAAGGTTCCGGTGAGCACGTCGGTGGTCATGCCGCCCCCTCGAAAGTTTGTGGACGACTGTACTTTAAGTTTGACCGCAGACGTGCGTCAAGGAGGTTCTGTTCGAGGGGGTTTGCGTGGGACGCTCGTCCGCTCAGTTGCGCCGCTGCTGGGGGATGGTGCCGGCGCCGGCCCGGCGGGCGGCCACGACCAGGCATCGCTCGCACGGCATGCCGACGGGCCGGTCCAGCAGGTCCAGCTCACCGCGGCGGCCTTCGAAGCCGCAGTAGGCGACCAGCAGCCCGGGCCGCTCCGCGGGCAGCGGGAAGACGTGGGCGACGCGCTGGGTCTCGCCGACGGTGCCGGAGCGCGGCCGGGCGAGGACGAAGGTCGCGTTCAGCCCTCCTGGCTCGTCGTGCACCCGCACCCATCCACTCACGGTGAGCCTCCTCTCGGGGCGGGCCCCGGTGGGTCCACTCCGGATACTCGTGGCGGTGGTTCCCTGGTGTGCCCAGACGGCAAACTCCGCGAGCGGCTTTTCACCCGACAGTGCCGGATTCGTCCACAATGGGCAGCGCGCCCAGACTGGGCGACCGCAGGCAGAAGCACCGCTCGACGACGCGCCACACCCGCGAGCACGGCCGACGGACGGCGGCCACGCAGCCGCCGGTCAGCGCGGCGACCCACCTCCGCTCCCCCGCGCCTCTCGAGCCCGCGCGGCACCCACCCCGGACTCCAACTCCACCGCCACACCCGGCACCCCCGCATCGCCCCGCTCCCCCGCACCCCTCAGACCCGTCCCGCACCCACCCCAGACCCCAACTTCGCCACCACACCCGCCCCCGTTTTCAAGCCCGCGCCGCGTCCAGCACCGGCCCCAGCTCCGCCACCACCGCATCCAGCGGCGCCACATCCTCCTGCGCCCGCGCCATCACGATCGCCCCTTCGAGCGCACTGATCATCACCAGCGCGAGCGACCGGCACCGCTCCTCCGGGACCCCCATCTCCCGCAGGCTCTCCTCGATCGGCCGCAGCCACGTCTCGAACCCCGCGCACACGGCCTGCCGCAGATTTTCGTTGCCCGCCACGACATCCGCCGTCGTGGCGACGAACGGGCATCCCGCCGCGAACCGCTCGTCGCGGAACTGGTCCCGCCACTGCGCCACCATCCCGGCGAACAACCCGGCCGGCGTCGGCGCGGCTTCGGCGTAGCGTTTGACCCGCCGCGCCGCGAACTCCCCCGACCACGCGAGCGCCTCACGCACCAGCTGGTCCTTGCCGCCCGGGAAGTAGTGCTGCAAGGACCCCCGAGGCGCCGACGCGTGCTCGACCACCTCCCGCATACCGGTCCCGCTCACCCCCTGCGTCCGGATCAGCTGCGCCGCGCTGTAGACCATCCGCTCCCGCGGCCCCCGCGTCACGCCACCATCTCCGCCACGAACCAGACCGTCCGACCGGGCAGCCTTGTCAGCCCACGCCGCGTCGCACCGCGACCACGGCCCCTCAGACCGCGCCACCCCAGCAGCCGCCCATCACCGACCAGGCCATCCACCCCTGCCAGCCCACTCACCGTCACGCCGCGCCACCCGATCAACCCACGCACGCTCGGACCACCACCCACCAAGCCGCGCAGCCCGATCATCCCGCTCACCGTCACGCCGCCACCTCCGTCACCGAGGCCATCCGGCCACGCCACCCCATCAGCCCACGCACCGTGCATCCCGCCACCAAGCCATTCCGGCCGCGTCACCCCGCCAGCCCATTCACCACCACGCCGTCCACCCACCGTCAGACCACCCCCGGCATCGTCAGCTCGTACCGGTACTCCCCGCGATCAACCCCGCGCACCAACCGGAAACCCTGCCCCCGCAGCAAAGCCTTCGCCGCCGCGTTGTCCGCCTGCGTCACCGCCCGCACCGTCCACCCCGCCCACCGCCCCGACGCCCGCAACCACGCGGCCAGGCCGGTCCCGATGCCACGCCGCTGCCACGGGTCCGCGACCATGATGCCCAGCTCCGCCACCCCCGGCTCACCTGCCACCAGGTTCAGCAGCCCCGCGGCCGCCCCTCCGCTGAACGCGACCAGCGCGACCCCGTGCGGCGGGCCCGCGAGGAGGTAGCGCCGGTACCGGTCGAGGATGTCCCGCGGCTCCGGCTGCCCTGGCATGAAGAACCGGTTCCGCAAAGTCCCCGCGGAGCAGGCCAGGACGAGGTCGGCGACGTCCGCGATACACGTCCCGTCCAGCTCCCGGAGCGTTATGACACCTGACATAAGTCCGGTCTACTCCTCGCCGGCCCCGGAGACAAGCCCCGGGCGCGCATAGACTGCGGGCATGCGGCGATGGGTGTCCCGGGTGGACCGGCAGGTGTTCGCCCGGGTGGCGGCGACCGATTCCGTGCTCTTGGACCGGGTACTGCCCCGCCTGGGCCGCGCGGCCAACTACGGCGGCCTGTGGTGGGCGGTCAGCGGCACGCTCGCCGCGACGCGCAACCGCCGCGCCCGCCGCGCCGCCCTGCGCGGGATGCTCGCCCTCGGCATCGCCAGCGCGACGGCCAACGGCCTGAGCAAACGCGTCATCGGCCGGACCCGCCCGTCGACGGTCGCCATCCCGCCGGTCCGCCAGCTGCGGCGCACGCCCTGGACGACGTCGTTCCCGTCCGGGCACTCCGCTTCCGCGGCCGCCTTCGCCGCCGGCGCCGCGCTGGAGTGGCCCGCGCTCGCCGCGCCGGTCGGCGCTCTCGCCGCCGGCGTCGCGACCTCCCGCGTCGTCACCGGCGCCCACTACCCGTCCGACGTGCTCGCCGGGGTCGGCCTCGGCCTGACCGCCGGCCTGGTCACGCTGTCCTGGTGGCCGCGCACCCCGTCCGACCCGTCGGAGGCGCAACCCTGCCCGGCGCCCGCGCTGCCGACCGGCGACGGGCTGGTCCTGGTGGCCAACGCCGCCGCGGGCAGCGCGGGAGCGACGGTGCTGGACCGGATCGCCGCCGAGCTGCCGCAGGCGAAGATCGTCGAACCGGCCGACGGCGAGGACCTGACCGAGGCGCTCACCGAGGCCGCCCGGACCTGCCGCGTCCTGGGCGTCGCGGGCGGGGACGGCACGATCAACGTCGCCGCGCGCGTCGCTGCCGCGCACAACGTGCCGCTCCTCGTCGTCCCGGCGGGCACCCTCAACCACTTCGCCCGCGATCTCGGTGTGGAGACCCCGGACGACGCGATCACCGCGTTGCGGACCGGTTCCGCCGTGCGGATCGACCTGGGCATCGCAGACGACCAGGTCTTCGTCAACACCTGCAGCACCGGGCTCTACACCGATCTCGTCCGCTACCGGGAGAGGTGGGAGAAGCGGATCGGGAAGTGGCCGGCGGTGCTGGTCGGGCTGGTGCACGTGCTGCGCCGGGCGAAGCCGCAGGAGCTGATCGTCAACGGCGAGCGGCGCCGCGTGTGGATGATCTTCGCGGGCAACGGCGCGTACCGCCCGCGCGGGTTCGCGCCGACCTACCGGCCCAGCCTGCACGACGGGCTGCTCGACATACGCACGGTGTACGCGGAACGTCCACTCGCGCGCACGCGGGTGGTGCTGGCCGTGCTCACCGGGACGCTGCGGTGGTGCCCGCCCTACCAGGACCGGCCGGCCGCGGCGCAGCTGAGGATCAGCGCGCCCAGCGGCCGCCTGCGCCTGGCCGTCGACGGGGAGCTGATCCAGGTCCAGCCGGACATCACGCTGCGCAAGAGCCGGGGCGCGCTGGTCGTCTACCGCTGAGCGGACCACTCCAGCGTCTGCGGCGCAGTGGCTCAGCCACTTAGCCAGAACCTGCCGGGCGGCGCAATACTCAGCCCACTCGGTCCCCGTGGCTCACCGTTTCGGTGCATGGCTCCAGCGGCCCAACCAGCCATCCAGAAGCCCGTACGCTCGCCGGGATTGGTCAAGTGGCTCAGCCACTCATAGACCCCTCCGAACCTTCCAGACGAGTGGCTCAGCCACTCGGCCAATGCCTGCCCCGCCACGCAGGACTCAGCCGCTTGCGGCGAACTCCCGGAGCCTTCCGGACCGGTGGCTCAGCCACTTTCCAATGCCTGCCCCGCCACGCAGGACTCAGCCGCTTGCGGCAAACTCCCGGAGCCTTCCGGACCGATGGCTCAGCCACTCGTCCAATGCCTGCCCCGCCACGCAGGACTCAGCCGCTTGCGGCAAACTCCCGGAGCCTTCCGGACCGATGGCTCAGCCACTCGTCCAATGCCTGCCCCGCCACGCAGGACTCAGCCGCTTGCGGCAAACTCCCGGAGCCTTCCGGACCGATGGCTCAGCCACTCGTCCAATGCCTGCCCCGCCACGCAGGACTCAGCCGCTTGCGGCAAACTCCCGGAGCCTTCCGGACCGGTGGCTCAGCCACTCGTCCAATGCCTGCCCCGCCACGCAGGACTCAGCCGCTTGCGGCAAACTCCCGGAGCCTTCCGGACCGGTGGCTCAGCCACTTTCCCAATGCCTGCCGCGCAACCCAGTGGCTCAGCCAATCCACGGAACCCTGTCCGGCAGCAGTTCCGGAGCCCAGCGGCCCAGGCACTCCCCACTGCCGCTCAACCCTGATGCCAGCCAAGCGGTCCAGCCACTCGTCCAGTAAGCGAATTCGCCAGCCGCTATACGACTGCCTCAAGTGGCTCAGCCACTCACCCAGCGACCCGGCCGAAACCAGCGGAGTGGGCCAGAGTTTCCAGCGCCAACCGGCTTGCATGGTCGCGAGCGCACGGGCATCGTGCACGGGGAAGGCGTCTTTCCCCGGCAGGACGTCAGCGATGTTCGGCGCGAGCCTTCAGTCGCTGGAGGGTGGCGGCGATGTTGGCGCGGTTCTTGTCCTCGCGCTGCCACACACCCGTGACGAGCGAACTGGGCGCACGAAACCAACCGGGCCGCTTGTCCCACGTGCTCTCGACGACCACGCAGCCATCAGCCGAGGGTTCGATGTCGTACTGCCACCGGGACACCGGAATTCCCAGGGACCGCACCTCGAAGGCGAACCGCTTTCCCTCGTCGGCGTCGGTGATCGTGCTGACGGTGCTCCACAACCGCACCCCGCGGCGGTTGATCCCGCGGAACCGCGCGCCGACCCGGGCACCGGTCACCCCGGCGAGCCAGCGGAACCCGCTGTACTCCTCGGCCAGCTCCGCGAGCACACCCGGATCGCTGACCAGGTCGTACACCCGCCCCGGCTCGGCGCCGATCTCGATCCGGCCCGTGGCACTGGGCCCTGCGTGCGCCATGGACACCTCGCAACACCGCGGACAGTTACATACCTACAGTATGTATCTTGGCGGTGTCCGTCAACAGTGCGGTCCCGCGTTCGGCCAGGGAGGTGCCGAACCAGGTGACCACAGTGGACGATCGTATCCCGGTGTTTGTTCCGATCTGCCCGCTGCGGGAACGGGTTCCGGCCAGTGCGTCCACAGCGAACGGGTGGCCCGGGGCGCCGGGATTCCGGGCGGGAACACCGAGACGATCGCCGAAACGAGCGCGGACGGCGGGATCTCGGTCAGCCAGATCTCACCACCGGCGAGGAGGGCCGGCACTCCGGTGCGGCCAGCGGCTACGGCGAGGGCCCGGACCGGGTGACCGATGTGCCCCGCGGCGTCGACACACCTCCGGACCGGCCAGCAGAGACAGCGGCGCCTCCAGCCGGGAGTCGAGGCGTCGCCCCCGAGGCGAGACCGCGTTCCGCACACGAGCCGTACACCTCATCGGTGAGCCGGGCGCGTTCGGCCGGGGTGCGGCCGGTGCTCGGCACCCGCGGCGGTTAGAGCATGGGCGGCAGCTGGAGGTCGCCCCGCGGCAGGTCGAACGGCGCGGACAGGACGAAGTCGGGTCTTCGGCGGGCCACACCGGTCACGCAGCGGGGACCCGGCCGCCTGCGCCGGGCCCCGCCTCGCCGAACCGGACGGTGAACGCGCCGCCACCGCTGCCCGGGCTCCCGGCACCGCCGAAACCGGCGGTGCCGGGGCACAACGAGGCAGAACCGCCGGAACCCGGGATCGCCGGGCCGGTGGTTCGCGTGCCGGGCGGCCGGGGCGAGTTCACCGCACCCGGCCGATGGGTGGCGCCGCCCGCGGACCGCTGATCACGGGCGCGGACGGAACCGGCGGATCGCTCCGCCGGAAGTCGAGGTTTCCCGGACCGGAGGCTGTGCCCGGACGTTCGGCGGTCTCAGGTCGCCGGCTGCTTCGAACAGGCCCTCGGCTCCGTGGGCGAACAGGCGCTCCAGGGTCTCCTCCAGGTCGAGCGACGGTGGCTCGGCGAGGGTTCCGTCGCCCGCTGCGATGCAGCACCCACGAAGCCTTGCCCCGGCACGACCCGGCGACCGCGGCGGTCGTGCGGTTCACCACGCGCAACGTTTCGTGGAGTTCGCGATAGCTGCGCGCAGGCCAATTCTGCGCGTCCTGCTCGCCCACGTCCGCGCTCCCGTGCTGCTCGTTCCTGCCCAGATCACGCTCAGTGAAACCCGGCGGCGGCCGCGACGCCAGCGGGCCCGCTCCGGCATGCCCTATCGGTCGGTCAACCGTGCCCGCCCGGCTCGAAAACCGGCAGCGGGACAGACCCGTGGACTCTCACTGGCGCACCCGCCGCCCGAGCTGTGCGGCCCGCGATCGATGCAGCCCTGCCCGCAGGACAAACCAGCCCAGGCGACCCACGCGGCAGTGAAACACGGCCTCAGTGGCTCACCAGCCGCCTCAGTTGCGAGGCCCGCGGACGGGCCGTCGCAGCAACGACCATCCCACCCAACCAACCCGGCAGCGATCCACGGCCCTCAGCGGCTGACCGCCCGCCCGAGCTGCGGCGCACCGCCGAGAAAGGCCGGCCCCAGCGGTCACCCCTCCAGCAAGCGCTTCCCCAGTTCGGCCGCTGCCTCGGTGTCCAGGGTCTCGCACAGCGTAAGCGCCTCGCGGCGGTGTTCCTCTGCCCACGCGCGCCGTCCGGTCGCCTCCAGCACCTGCGCCAGCTCCGCCAGCGCCTGCGCCCGCTGCCACCGCGTGAGCACGTCCGTGAAAACCCCCAACGCCGCCTGCAAACAGTCCTCCGCCAGCCCGAGCCGCCCGGCCTCCCGCCACGCCGTGCCCTCCTGCACGGCGCATTCCGCGCCCGGCACGGCGAAACCGCCCTTCTCGAACAGGGTCCGGGCGGTCCGGAACGCCTCCGCGCCGCCCGGCCAGTCCCCCGTCTCGGTGAGCGCACGGCCCATCAGCTGGAACGTCAGCGCCCGGAAGAACCGGTACGTGAACGGGTTCGCGTCCTCCCGGTGACGATCGGTGTCGGCGAGCACCTCGCGGTGCACCAGCAGCGCCTCCCCCGGACGACCGACCGCGCACAACACCCTCCCGAGCACGTTCCGGATCGAGCCCTGCCCCAACCAGAAATCCATGTCCGCCAAGCCGACCGCCCGCTCGACGTGGTCCAGCGCCTCCGCCGGCCGCCCCAGCCGCAACAGCACCGAACCGAGGTACCCGAGCGCCCACGTCTGCTCGCGCCGGTCACCGATCTCCGTCGCGATCTCCAGCGCCTCCTGGTGCGCGGCGCGGCCACCCTCGTTGTCGCCCAGGCAGTAGTACCGCGCCCAGCCGAGGAAGTTGAGCAGCACCGCCTCATCGGCACGGCTGCCCAGCGCCCGCGCGGCCTCCACGCCGAGCGCGAACACCTCGTCCCACGGCAGCTGCTGGATCCGGCCGTCGGAGAACCAGTGCAGCGCCCGGGCCAGGTCCACCACCTGCCCGTACTTGCCGTGCGTCAGCGCGACCCGTTGCGCGGCGAGCCAGTTCGCGGCCTCCGCGTCGAGCCAGGCGCCGGCCTCCTCGCGCGTGGCGAACCGGCTCGCCTCCACCGAATCGCGCAGCGCGTCCGGGTAGAACAGGCGCCCGGCCTCGATCCCGGCGTCCAGCAGGTGGTCCAGCACCGCGCACATCGCGGCCGACGTCTCGCCGGCGTCCTCCTCGGCCGCCAGCCGCTCCCGCGCGAACAGGCGGATCAGGTCGTGGAACGTGTAACGGCCGGGCACGCTCCCGGCCTGCAGGAGGTTCGCGTCGACCAGTTCGTCGATGTGGGCGCGCACGTCCGGCGTCGCCATGCCCGTGGCGACGGCCGCCAGGTCGGCGCCGAAATCCGGCCCCGGGATCACCGCGAGGCGGCGGAACACCAACCGCGCGGCCGGGGACAGCCGCCGGTGCGACATTTCGAACGCCGACCGCACCCGCAGATCCCCGGCCGACAACGCGGCCAGCCGCGTGTTCTCGTCGCGCAGCTGGTCGACCAGGTAGGCGATCGTCCAGTGTGGACGGCTCGCCAGCCGGTTGCCCGCGATCCGCACCGCCAGCGGCAGGTTCCCGCACAGCTCGGCCAGTTCCGCGGCCGCCTCCGGCTCGGCGCGGACCCGGTCCGGCCCGGCGATCGCCGCGACGAGCGCCGACGCGTCCGCGGTCTCCAGCGGCCGCAACCACAACCAGCGCGCCGACTCCAGCCCGGCCAGGGCACGCCGGCAGGTGATGAGCGTCAGGCAGCCGGTGGCGGCCGCGAGCAGCGGGCGGACCTGGGCCTCGTCGGCCGCGTTGTCCAGCAGCACCAGCACACGGCGGCCGGCCAGCAGCGAACGGAACAGCGCGGACTGCTCGGCGACCGTGGCCGGGATCTCCGCCGCCGGCACGTGCAGGCCGCGCAGCAGGACGTCCAGCGCCGCGCGCGGGGTGACCGGCTGGTCGTCCATGCCCCGCAGGTCGACCGACAGGAAGCCGTCCGGGAACTCGCCGGCCAGCAGGTGCGCGGCCGTGCGGGCCAGCGCGGTCTTGCCCACGCCCGGATGCCCGACCAGCGACACGACCACCCCGCTCGGGATGGTGAGCGCGTCGGCGGCGGCGCAGCGCAGCGTGTCCAGCTCGTGCTCGCGGCCCACCAGGTCCGGCACCGCGGCCGGCGGCAGGCCCGCGAACGGCGCCGGTGGTCTGGACCTGCGGCGGCGGCCGTCGCGGGCGGCGGCCAGGAAGTCCTCGCGGGTGCCGCCGATCAGCCCGAGCGCGTCGGCGAGGGCCTCGGTCGAGCGGCGCTGCGCGGCGCGGGCCCGGCCGCGTTCCAGGTCGGACAGGGCGCGGACGCTGACACCCGAGGCCTGGGCCAGATCGGCCTGCGTGAGCCGGGCCGAGCGGCGATGGCGTAGCAGCAGCTCACCGAAGGTCGGATCCTCCCCCGGTGACCCTGGATCCAGTGTCTCGCTCACCGCCACCCATTAAACCGGCAGAACTTCAGGAGCCGAAAACCTGCCGGTGCTTCCGCCTGGTTCCCCCTGTATCGGTACGGTTAGGTGGCCCTATGCCGTTCAGCCCCGCGACGCGGGAGATCCCCGGCGGCCGGCCCGCCGCCCGCCTGCACGCCGTTCCGGCTGCCGACCGCGCCGTGGTCCGCGTCGCGGTGCTGGCCGACGACGTGTTCCTGCGTGCCGGCCTGCTCAGTGAGATCCAGGGCAAACCGGGCATCCACGTGGTCGCCGGGCCGCCCGCGTCGGCGGACGTGCTGGTCGCGATGACCGGGTCGGCGGCGGACCTGCCGGACCTGGTGGCCGGCGCCCCCACCAACGCGCGGCTGGTGCTGATCACCGGCACGCCCCGCCCGGCGGAACTGTGGACCGCGATCGAGAACGGCCTGGTGGTGCTGATCCCGCGCGCGGAGCTGACGACGACCCGGCTGCTGCGCGCGATCGCCGACGCGCACCAGGGCCACGGGCACCTGCCCGCCGAGCAGCTGGGCCAGGTGCTGCACGGGCTGGCCCGCCTGCAGCGCGAGGTGCTGTCGCCGCGGGAGCTGATGCTGAACGGGTTGTCGCGCCGGGAAACCGAGGTGCTGCGCCGGCTCGCCGACGGCCAGGACACGGCGGAGATCGCCGCGGAAATGTCCTATTCGGAGCGCACGGTGAAGAACATCCTGCACAGCCTCACCAGCCGGCTGGGGTTGCGCAACCGCACGCACGCGGTGTCCTACGCGCTGCGCAACGGGCTAATCTGAGCGGGCGCCGGACGTCCGGAGTGGACGGTGCCGGATCCGGCCGTTGAGTGGCGGACACGCCGAGGCGAGGCGGCGCCTCGGCGTGTCCGCTGGTCCCGGGGCGGGCGATGGCCGTCCCGGGAGTTCGGAGTCAGGCCACGGACGTGACGGGCCAGCAATTTCCGGTGAAGTCGCGCAGCTCGGCCGCTTCCGGCGTGCCCAGTTCGTCGAACAGGGCGTAGGCGCGGCGCCAGTAGTCCTGCGCCAGCCCGGCCCGCGCGGCGCACCGGTGCAGTTCCGCCAGCTCGTTGAGCGCCCGCGCCTGCTGGTACCGCTCGCCGCGGTTGATCGCGGCGCGCAGGCCGGCCTCGATCAGGTCAGCGGCGGTGAGCAGGTCGCCGATGTCGCGGTGCACGCCGCCGAAGTCGACGAGCACCTCGCTCTCCGTCGCCGGGCCGCTGACCGTGCGGACGATCCGCAGCGCCTCGTTGAGGTTGCCGAGCGCGTCGTCGAACCGGCCGGTCCGGCGGTAGGTGTTGCCGAGCCGGTGCCGCGCGTAGGCGATCCGCGGCTCCAGGCCGTGCGCCTCGGCGAGGTCGGCGGCCTCCTTCAAGTGCTCGATCGCCTCGCGGTGCCGGCCCAGCCGACGCCACGCGTCACCGAGGTCGGCCAGCGCGCCGCTTTCGGCGTCCGGGTCGCCGGCCTGCCGGGACAGCACCAGCGCGTGCCGGTACTGGTCGACGGCCTCGTCGAGCCGGCCGAGCGTGGCCAGCGTGGCGCCGAGGTTGGCCGCGACAGCGCTTTCCAGCCACGGGTCCCCGGCGCAGCGCGGCCCGGCCGTGCGGAACAGCCGCAGCGCCTCGGGGAACTCGCCGACGCGGTGGCAGAGCACGCCCAGCGCGGTCAGCGACGTGGCTTCCAGTTCCCGCTCGCCGTTCTCGCCGTGCAGGTCGATCGCGCGCAGGAACTGCTCGCGCGCGTCGGCGGCGCGGCCGTGGTGCAGGTAGGCGGCCGCGAGGTCGGAGCGGGTGTGGGCCTCGCCGACGCTGTCCTGCGCGGCGGTCGCGGCCGCCAGCGCCGCCTCGTGCGTGTGCACCCAGTCGTGGTCGTGGCTGTAGCCGTAGAGGTACAGGTACGCGCGCAGGCACCGGGTCAGCTGCCAGGCGTGTGTCGGCCAGCCCTGCTCGGCGGCCAGGCTCACCGCGGCGATCAGGCACGGCCGCTCGGCCTCCAGCCACCGTTTCGCCGCCTCGCGGTCGGGCAGCACGGGGCCGTGCGCGGGCGCGGCGCCGGTGAGCGGGAGGTGTTTGGCCGGGTAGATCAGGTGCGTGGCGCGGGCCGCGGTGTGCAGGTAGAAGTCGAGCACGCGGGTGATCGCGGCGCGCCGCGCGGGCTCCGGCTCGTGGTCGCGGGCGAGACCGCGCGCGTACTCGGCGAGCAGGTTGTGCAGCCGGTACCGGTCGCGCGTGACGACGGTGACCAGGTTCTCGTCCACGAGGCGGTCGAGCAGCCACCTGGCCCGCGCCGGAGCCAGCCCGGCCAGCGCGCCGACCGATTCGGGCGTGAAGTCCGCGCCGGGGTGCAGGCCCAGCAGGCGGAACAGACGCTGTTCGTCGGCCGCCAAGGCCTGGTAGGACAGTTCGAACACGGCACGCAGGCGGCGGCTGCCCGCGGCCAGTTCGTCGATGCGGTCGCCGGTTTCGGCCAGCCGGGCGGCCAGGTCGGCGACCGTCCACGTGGGACGGGACTGCAGGCGCCGGGCCGCGAGCGCGACGGCCATCGGCAGCCACCCGCACAGCTCGCCGACGCGCCGCGCCGCTTCGGGTTCGGGTTCCACCCGCTTGGCGCCGACGACCCGGACGAGCAGTTCG
This sequence comes from Amycolatopsis thermalba, assembly GCF_023376025.1. Taxonomy (NCBI): domain Bacteria; kingdom Bacillati; phylum Actinomycetota; class Actinomycetes; order Pseudonocardiales; family Pseudonocardiaceae; genus Amycolatopsis; species Amycolatopsis thermalba. Next base: position 2,706,747 of record NZ_CP091196.1, on the reverse strand, counting down.
CGGGCCTCGGCCGGGGTGAAGACGTCCAGCGGCAGGGTGCGGGCGCCGTCGAGGGCGAGCGCGCGGCGGCTGGTGACCAGGACGAGGTTGGTCGGGCCGGCCGGGAGCAGGGGTAGGATCTGGTCCTCGCTGGCCGCGTTGTCCAGCAGCACCAGCACGTCGCGGCCGTAGACGCGGTCGCGGTAGAGGGAGGCGCGCTCGTCGAGGCTGGGCGGGATCTGGTCGCCGGGCACGCCGAGCAGGCGCAGGAACGAGGCGAGCACCGCCGCCGGGTCGGCGGGCGGCTGGTCGGAGTGGCCGCGCAGGTCGACGTAGAGCTGGCAGTCGCCGTAGCGGCCCTCGGCGAGCAGCTGGTGCGCGACGTGCACCGCGAGGCGGGTCTTGCCGACGCCGGCCATGCCCTCGATGAGCGCGATGCCGACCGCGGTGCCGCCGTCGATCGCGCGGAGGCCGTCCCGCAGGGTGGTCAGTTCGGCCTCGCGACCGCTGAAGTCGGCGGTGTCCAGCGGCAGCTGCCGGTGGGCGCTGACCGGGGCGAACTCCGGGCGCGCGACCTCCTGGCGCAGCACGCGCTGGTAGGCGGTGGCCAGCTCGGGGCCGGGGTCGGCGCCGAGTTCGGTGGCGAGGCGGCGGCGCAGGGTGTCGAACACGTCGAGCGCGGCGGCCTGCTGACCGCTGCCGGCGAGGGCGATCATGAGGCGTGCGTGGACGGCCTCGTGGAGCGGGTCGGCCTCGGCGACGCGCTGGAGCAGCGGCAGGACCTCCTGGTAGCGGCCGAGGTCGGAGGCGGCGCCGGCGTACTCGACGACGACGGCCCGGTACTCCCGCACGAGCGCGACGACGATCGGGTGGGATTCCAGCGCGCTCAGGCCTTCCAGTGGTTCGCCGCGCCAGAGGCCCACGGCTTCGGCGAACAGGCCGCACGCTTCGGTGAGTTCGCCGTCTTCGCGGACGTGCCGGGCGCGGGCGACGAGCTGGCGGAACAGGAGCAGGTCGTGCTGGCCCTCGGCGACCTTGAGCTGGTAGCCGCCGCGGGCGGAGACGATGAAACCGTTTTCCGGGTCGGCCTGGAGGCGGCGGCGCAGGCGGGAGATGCGGGACTGGAGGAGGTCGACGGTGCCGCTGTCGGGCTGGTCGCCCCAGACGGCCTCGACGAGCGCGTCCCGGCCGACGGGGGTGTTCGGGGAGAGCGCGAGGAGGGCGAGGAGGGTGCGCTGGGTCTCCGAGCCGGGGTCGACGAGTTCACCCTCCGCGATGACCCGCAGCGGCCCGAGGACTTCGACGCGCAGGCCGGGGTTGGTGGCCTGTTCGCTGCCGGCCTCGCGGAGCAGTTCGCCCAGCTCCACCCGGGACAGGCCGAGCACGTCGCCCAGCTTGCGCAGGGTGGAGACGCGCGGGCGGGTGACACGGCCCTGCTCGACGTCACGAAGGCCGGCCACGCTCAGCCCGGCCAGGTCGGCGACCTCGCGCTGGGTGAGACCCGCGCGCCGGCGGAAGCCCTGGACCAGGGCACCCAAGCGGCTCCGCGAACCGTCGCTCATTCGTTCACCGCCCCCGATCTTCGTCGTTCGCAGCCTGGGACGCACTGGTGCGCCCGGCCGTTCCCGCGTTACTCCGACAGAGTTACAAACCCCGCTTCGAAAACGCTTCGAAGGGGTGTTCGGGTTGCGTTGGTTGCCTGAAGTTCATGCGGGTGTTGCCTGGTGGGTTCGGTGGGTGAGGGGCGGTTGCGGAGGGTGATGATGGGTGCGGGTGGGTTGTTCGGGAGGTGATGAACGGTCCGTTCATTACTTCCCGGCACGGCTGGGCCCCTCGGTGGTGGACGAGAGCGCCACTCGCGCGGCGATGAATGGTCCGTTCATCGCTTCCCGCGCGACTGGCCCCCTCGATGGCCCACGAAAGCGCCACTCGCACGGCGATGAATGGTCCATTCATCGCTTCCCGCCACCACTGGACCACTCGCCGGCCGACGAGAGCGCCACTCGCACGGCGATGAACGGACCATTCATCGCTTCCCGCGCGACTGGCCCCCTCGATGGCTTACGAGACGGCCGGTCGCGCCGCGATGAACGGACCCTTCATGGCTTCCCACCGCGATTGGACCACTCACGGGCCGACGAGAGCGCCATTCGCGCAGTGATGAACGGTCCGTTCATTACTTCCCACCACCACTGGACCACTCGCCGGCCGACGACAGCGCCACTCACGTGGCTATGAATGGACCATTCATCCCTTCCCGGCGCGACTGGCCCCCTCGATGGCCGACGAGAGAGCCACTCGCACGGCGATGAACGGACCATTCATCGCTTCCCGCCACCACTAGACCACTCGCCGGCCCACGAGAGCGCCAGTCGCGCGGCGATGAATGGTCCGTTCATCTCTTCCCGCCACTGAACCGGCCGCTTGCAGGCGGACGAGACTGCCGCTCGGCCCCTCACGAAATGTGCTATTCGCGCGGGCATGAATGGTCCGTTCACTCACCGCCGGGGCAGCTAGGAGCGCTGCTCGGAGGTAGCGTCGTCGAGCGCATCCTCAGGTGGCCCACCACCGCGCGCCCCACCGACGACCGCCGCGCCCTCACGCGCCCCACCGCCGGACGGCGCGCCACCACTAGATGAAGCCCCACCACCGGACGGCGCCCCGCCACCAGATGAAGCCCCACCACCGGACGGCGCCCCGCCACCAGATGAAGCCCCACCACCGGACGGCGCCCCGCCACCAGACGAAGCCCCACCTGACGAAGCCACACCACCTGACGAAGCCCCACGACCGGACGGCGCCCCGCCACCAGATGAAGCCCCACCACCGGACGAAGCCCCACCACCAGATGAAGCCCCACCACCGGACGGCGCCCCGCCACCAGACGAAGCCCCACCACCGGACGAAGCCCCACCTGACGAAGCCCCACCAACGACCGCCGCCCCACCAACGACCGCCGCCCCACCAACGACCGCCGCCCCGCCGACGACCGCCGCTCCGCCGAGCTTCGCTCGGATTTGGCCTCCGTCCGGTGAACCGAGCTCCTCCAGCAAGTCCAGCGCCGCCTGCCAGGCGCGCCTCGCGGCGGCGCCGTCGCCCCGGGTCAGGTGGGCGTCGCCCAGGCGGTTCAGTGTTCGGCTTTCGTAGTAGCGGCTTCCGTGGCGCCGGTAGAGCCCCACGGCGACCTCGTAGCAGCGCACCGCCTCGTCCAGGTTTCCCAGCGACTGCTGCGCGTACCCGACGCTGTCCCACGCATTGGCCTCCCCCACCAGGTTTCCCAGCTCGGCCTGCACCGCGATCGACTCCTTGCAGTACGCCAGCGCCTGCTCGTGATCCCCCAAGCGCGCGCAGCTCCAGCCCATGTTGTTCAGCGCGCTGGCCGCCCCGGACCGGTTCCCCGCCGCCTGGAACAGCTCCAGCGCCCGCCGCGCGTGGTGGAACTCCTCGGCGTAGTCCCCGAGCCGATCGCAAACCCACGTCAGCCCTTGCCGCACATCCGCCTGGTACCCGAGATCCCCCAGCTCCTCGAACAGATCCAGCGCCCGGTCCAGCTGCTCCCGCGCCTCCACGTCCCGGCCGAGCGCCGTCAGGATCACCGCCAGCCCCCGATGACTGTGCGCCAGCGCCACCGGGTCCCCGAGCCGCGTGGCCGCCTCCAGCGCCACCTGGTACGTCCGCGGCTCCCCCAGCCAGTGCCTGCCCTGCCGCACGAACGTGTGGCTCAACGCGCACGCCAGCTGCCACGCATGCGTGTCGAACCCGGTCGCCGCCGCCCGGTCGATCGCCGCCAGCAGCACCGGGTGCTCGGCCGCGAACCAGGCCCCCGCGTCGTCGGGCGGATCGGCCACCACGTCCGGCGCCGGCGGGTCCAGCACCAGCGGCTCGCGTTGCGGGCTCAACCCCGCCGCGCCCGCGTGCGCCGTGTGCACGTAGTGGTCGAGCATCCGCCGCACCGCCGCGGTCCGCTCCGCCTCCGAGTCCTCCTCGTGCGTCAGCTCGATCGCGTACGCGCGCAGCAGATCGTGGAACGCGTACCGCCCGGGCGCGCGCTCGGTGACCAGGTGCGCCCGCGACAGCTCGGCCAGCAGCGGCTTCACCCGCGGCACCCCGAGGAGGCTCGCCGCGGCCGCGACCGTCACGTGCGGCCCGGGGTGCAGCCCCAGGAACCGGAACAACCGCGCCGCCTCCGGGCTGATCGCGTGGTACGACCACGAGAACACCGCCCGCACGTCGGACGTCGCGTCATCGCCCTCGAACGCGTCCAGCCCGCCGCGCGCGGCGCGCAGCTCGGCGGCCAGCTCCGCCAGCGTGAACCCCGGGTTCGTCGCGGCCCGCGCGGCGACGATCGCCAGCGCCAGCGGCAGCCGCGCGCACAGCGTGTTGATCGCCGCGACCGCCTCCGGCTCCGCCGCGACCCGGTCCGCACCCAGCCGCCGCGCGAGCAGCTCGCGGGCATCCGCGTCGGACAGCAGATCCAGGCTCACCGGCGCGGCGCCCTCCACCGCGACCAGGCTGGACAACTGGTTCCGGCTCGTCACCAGCGTGAAGCTGCCGGGCGCGCCGGGCAGCAGCGGGCGCACCTGGCCGGCGTCGCGCGCGTTGTCCAGCACCACCAGCACCCGCTTGTCCGCCAGGAGACTGCGGTACAGGCTGACCTGCGCCTCGACGCTCACCGGGATCCGTTGCGCCGGAACGGCGAGCGCGTCGAGGAACCGCCGCACCGCCTCCGCCGCGCTCATCGCGCACGCACCGGGATCGAAGCCGCGCAGGTTGACGTACAGCTGCCCGTCCGGGAACCGCTCCCGCACGCGGTGCGCCCAGTGCACCGCGAAAGCCGACTTGCCGACACCCGCGCCGCCGCTGACCACCGCCACCGACACCGACGGCCGCCCGCCGCTGCCGTCCAGCGGCAGCAGCGCGTCCAGCCGCGCCAGGTCGCGCATCCGCCCCGCGAACTGCGGCACGTCACCGGGCAGCTGCCGCGGCACCGGCCCCTCCTCGGGTTCGTCGCGCAGCAGCCGCACCTGGGTGTCCCGCAGCAACGGCCCCGGCTCGACGCCGAGTTCCTCGATGAGCCGGGACCGGACCGCGGTGTAGACCTCCAGCGCCTCGGGCGTCCGCCCGCACTTGTGCAGCGCCAGCATCAGCAGGGCCTGCAGGCGCTCCCGGAACGGGTTGGCCTCGGCCTCCTGCCGCAGCTCGGTGACCACCGCGCGGTGCCGCCCGGCGGCGAGTTCGGCGTCGAAGTAGTCCTCCAGCGCGCTCAGCCGCTTCTCGGCCAGCGCCGGGCCTTCCCGGTCCAGCAGCGATTGCGTGACCCCGCCCAGCGCCGGTCCCTGCCACAGGTCGAGGGCCGCGCGCAGCCGGCGGGCCGCCTCACCGACGCGGCCGGCGTCGAGGTCGTCCCGCGCCCTGGCGACGGCGTCGTCGAACTCGTGCAGGTCCAGCTCCCCCGGCCCGACCTCGATCACGTACCCCGGCGCGCGCCGGCTGATCACGTCGGCGCCGATCAGCTTGCGCAGCTCGGAGACGTACACCTGCACCTGTCCACGCACCGTCGCCGGCGGCGCGGCACCCCAGACCAGGGAGAACAGCTGCTCGTCGGGCACCACGCGCCCGGCGGCGAGCAGCAGCGCCGCGAGCACCGACCGCTGCTTCGGCCCGCCCAGCCGCACCGGCCCGTCCGGTCCCGATACCTCGATCGGGCCCAGCAGCCGGTACCGCACCGGGCGGGACGGGGTCTCGGGCACAGCTCGTCATCACCTTTCCGCACGCGGGCCACCGCCCGGGTCATGGCTGCAAACAACCAGAAGACGCACCCGGACCGCTAGGAACCACCACCATCGGATGACAGGTCCGTCGCGATCAGGTCGGTGATCTCCAGCACCGCCTGTCCGGACAGGACCATCTCCGTCTCGGCGCCCGGGTTGACGCACAGGACGTGGCGCTCGTCCGGCCACCGGATGAACACGTTGAACAGCAGGTCGGTCGTGTAGTGCTGGTCCTTGCCCGCGACCTCCTCCAGCATGGCCACCGAGGAGAACACGGTGATCACCGGGATCTCGTCGGTGCCGGCGAGCCGCCACGGCAGCGGCGGGATGCCCGGAAGGTCGTTGGCCGGCACCGGTCCCGTGGTCGGGACCACCACCTCCCCGCTCACCAGCGCCCGCATGTACGCTTCCTCGTTCCGCTCCGCCAGCGCCGCGGCCAGCGCGTGTTCCAGAGCGTTGGACGGTGGCAGGTCGGTGCGCGGTTCCCGGTCGCCGGCGAATTCCGCGAGCGACAGCAACGGGACGAGACGGCGCACCTCGTCGCGGACGACGTCGCGCAGCTCCGACACCGGCGCGGTCGCCTGCCGTCCCTCGGCCAGTTCGGGCACCACGGCCGGGGGCAGGACCGCGGTGATGGGCAGGCCCGGATCGATGATGAACCGGGCCTCCTCCGCCGCCCCGGCGGTCAGCTCGGCGAACGTCGCCGTGGTGTGGCCGCGGGCGTCGGGTCCGAGGAACCGCCCGAGCACGGCGGGCGAGGTGAAGACCAGGATGTCGTGCTCGCTCAGGCCGAGTTGACGTGTCACCTCTTCTCGTTCGGGGGTGCCGGGATCGGGGAGCACCGGCACGTAGAAGGTCGCGTCCAGCACCAGCCGCGCGTAGCGCTGGGGGTCCCCCTCCTCGATCGCCGCCATCAGCGCGTGCTCGAGGTCATTGCCCGGCTGCCAGGAAGGTTCCACGCGTGCTTGCCTCTCTGGGGTACCTTTTGTCCTGCAAACCCTAGTCGGCCGAACCACGGAAGCCATGCCACGCACCCTCTTCGTCGCCCCTGACCAGCGCGGCGCCCTGCCCACCATCCGCGACGCGCTCGAGGCGGCCGACGACGGTGCGGTGATCTCGATCGCGCCCGGGGACTACCCCGAGCCGATCTCGATCAACCGGCAGCACGTGACCCTGTCGGCGCGCGAGGCGGGCAGCGTGACCATCAGCTCGCCGTTCCCGGACCAGCCGGTCGTGTCGCTGACCGACGCCCGGGTCGAGCTGATCGGGCTGAAGTTCGCCTCCGAGGAGCACTCCTCGGTCCGGGTGCGCGGCGGCGAGGTGAAGATCGTCGACTGCACCGCCACCGCGGGGTTCGCGCCGGGCATCGACGTCGCCGGCGCCGACCGCATCGAGGTCCGCAACACCCACGTGACGGGCGCGCAGTACGGGATCGTCGTCGAGGAGTCCGACGGGGTGATCGACCGCTGCGAGATCCGCGAGATCGCCGACGACGGCGTCATCCTGCGGCTCGGCGCGCGGGTGAAGGTGCAGCACACGACGATCGCCGGGTGCGGGTTCCGCGGGGTGTACATGTACCAGGCCGGCGACTCCGGCCTGGACCGCTGCGACATCTCGCAGACGGGCGACGCCGGGGTCGCGGTGGCGGACCAGAGTTCGCCCACGATCAGCACCTGCTGGGTGCACGACACGCAGGGCGCCGGGATCAGCGTCGGCCGCGGCTGCGGTGGCGTGATCGAGGACTGCCGCGTGGAGAACACCGCCGTGCCGGGCATCCACCTCGCCGACGGCGCGCGCACGGAGATCCGCGAAGGCGACCCGTCGCGCGGCAAGGTCCCGGTCGGCGCGGTCGCGACCACCGGCAACCACCAGGACCTGGAGACCGTCGACAAGCTGCTCGGCGAGCTCGACGGCATGATCGGCCTGGCGAGCGTCAAGGCCGAGGTGCGCGGCCTGATCGACGAGATCCAGGTCAACGAGTGGCGCCGCAGCGAGGGGCTGTCCGTCGGCACGGTGAGCAACCACCTGGTGTTCGCCGGCGCGCCCGGTACCGGTAAGACCACCGTCGCGCGCATCTACGGCCAGCTGCTCAAGGCGCTGGGGATCCTGCCAAACGGGCGGTTCAAGGAAGTCTCGCGGCGGGATCTGGTGGGCCAGTACATCGGTCACACGGCGGAGAAGGCGGCGTCGGCGTTCGACGAGGCACGCGGTGGCGTGCTGTTCATCGACGAGGCCTACACGCTGTCCCGCTCCAGCGGCAGTGGCGCGGACTTCGGCCAGGAGGCCATCGACACGCTGGTGAAGCTGATGGAGGACCACCGGGACGAGGTCGCGGTGATCGTGGCGGGGTACACCGGCGAGATGGGCGAGTTCCTCGACGCCAACCCGGGTCTGGCGTCCCGGTTCGGCAAGACGCTGGAGTTCGAGAACTACAGCCCCGAGGAACTGGTGTCGATCAGCCTGCACATGGCCCGCAACGACGACTACCTGCTCGGCGAGGACCTCGACGTGGCGCTGCTGGAGTGGTTCGCGCAGATGGAGCGGGACCAGAACTTCGGCAACGCGCGTGAGGCGCGCAAGCTGCTGGAGCGGATGCGCAAGGCCCAGTCGACGCGGCTGCGCTCGCTGGGCCACCGCCCCACCCGCGACGACCTGCGGACCCTCACGCTGGACGACCTGCTGGAGGCGGTCCGCGGCACGGGCTGACCGGGCAGCTGCCGCTCACGAGCGGGTCGCCGGCGGCCCCGGCCGCGCGGGCACGCCAGGTTTTCCCTCCTGATCGGACAGTCGAGCGGCCCGTGGTCACGTCGTCAGCCCGGTTTGCCGGAACCACCACGCCGCGCCGAGCGTCCAGGCGAGGACGAAGAGCGTGAAGGTCGCCCCGCCGGCGAGCGGCAGGACGAGCCGGGGCAGCCGTTTGCCGCGTAGCGCGAGCATCTTCGTGGTGAACGCCCCGTAGAACAGGCATCCGGCGAGCGAGTGCATCAGCGTGCGTGGCGTGGTGGCGTCGAACCCGAAGCCGTAGAGGCAGTAGAACGCGACCGGGAGGCCGGCCAGGAACGCGGCGGTGCCGGTGATCCGGTGCAGCAGGTGCGCCCACCGCGGTGCCGGTCGCCGGCCCGGCAGCTTCTGGTAGATCGACAGCGCGGTGACGAGCTGGGCGAGCACCAGCACGAGCACCGCGCCGGCCAGCCACGCCTTGAACGTTTGCACACTGGAGAAGCCCCACGTGGGCAGGCTGCGGGGTTCGCCGAGTGCGGCGCCGAGCAGGCCGAGGGTGAGGGAAACGGCCGCTCCGGCGAACAGCACTGCCACCAGCACCACGGCCGGTGTGCGGGACTGCCGGCTCCGCGGTGGTGTTGGGCCGGTGTTCATGGGATCTCCCGAGTGAGGTGTCAAGACCGGCCGGCCGGTCGGGTGACCGAGCCGGCCGGCCTTGGCCGACGGGACTAGCTGAGCTTCTTGTTCTCGGCGATGCCACCGGCGAGGGTGGCCGCGGTCATCGGCATGTGCTCGGCCGCGGTGCGCAGCTTGGCGAAGGCCTGGCCGTCACCGGCCACCACGGAGTCGATGGCGTCGAAGAGGCTCTGCACGTGGGGTTGCAGTTCCTGGGCGACGGCGCCGGCCGGCAGTTCCGGCACCACGGAATTGATGAGCTGCCCGAACGAGGTCCGGTAGCCGTCGAGATCGGTCTTGGCCTTGTCCACCTTGGCCTGATCGTCGGTCGCCTTGCCCAGGGTGTAGTCGACGAAGAAACCGATGTGCTGACGCCACGACTCCAGGAACGGCTGCTCGGCATCGGGATACGCCGAACCGACGGCCTTGGACAGCGCCACCGAGTTCGCATCCAGGGCCTCGACCGCGGCCTTCACCGTCGCGTCGTTCATGTCGCCGCCCTTGGACACCGCAGTCGTGACGGCGATCCCGGCGGCGTAGACGTGTTCGGTCAGCAGGTACGTCAGGCCGGAACGCAACTCCGCCGCGGCAGTCGTCGTGGCGGCCTTACCGGTGGCCGCGGTGGCCGCAGGCGCCGATGTCGGCGACGGTGGCGAAGGCGGCGGCGCCTGGGACTCTTCGCCCGAGCTGCACCCGGCGAGCACGAGCAGTCCCGCAGCGAGTAGTGCCGCCCCCCTGGGGAGTGGGTGTTTCATGATCTTACCCTTCCGTTGTTCCGGGTTGTGCTGCTGTCAAGGGGTGACGGTGACTTCACCGTTCATTCCTTTGTGGATCGAGCAGTAGTAGGTGTAGGTGCCGGGCTTGCCGAAGGTGAACGACACCTCCTCGTCCTTGGTCAGCGGCATGTCGATCAACCCATCGGGGTTTTCCGACGTGCGGAGGTTGTTGCCGCCGACGCTGAAGGTGCCGGTGGTGACGGTGTGCCCGAGCTGGTCGCTGACCTTCCACACCACGGTGGTTCCGGCTTTGACCGTGAGCTTCTCCGGGTCGAACTTCAGCAGCTTGGTCATCACCGTCGACCCGGGTGCCGGCTCGGCCTGCCCGGGTGCGGCCGGGGACGCGGGCGGCGCCGGGGATTCCGATCCTCCGCCGCACCCGGACAGGGCGAGGATCACCACCGGCACCACTGCGATCAACACTGTGCGCATTTCTCTTCTCTTTCCTGTTCGACGCAGTCAGGCGGCGCGGCCGGATCGGCGCTTGGCGAGCACGAGGAGTGCTGCGGCACCGGCCACCGCCACCACTTCGGCCACGGCGGTCAGCGTCTTGTCCGGGTACCAGACCGGCTCGTACATGTTCGGTATCGGACCGAGTTCGCCCACATCGACGTAGCGGTACAGCAAAACCGGCACCAGGGCGCCGGCCGCGACCAGGAGCGCGAACGCGGGGGCCCAGACGCGGTTGACCAGCAGCACCAGCAACCCGGCTACCACGGCGAGTACGGCGGTGACGCGGAACAACGTGCCCTGGCTGATCACGTCGGCGACGGTGTCGTATGTGGACGCCAGGTCGAAGTGCACGTACGCGTCCATCGCCAGCGCCGCCGCGGTGATCAGTCGCAGCGCGACGGTGAGAATTCTTCGGCCGGGCGCCGCATCCACCGGCGATGCTCTCAGTTTCACGATGCCTCCCGGGTGAGCGCGGTTCCACCGGGGGCTGGAGCGGTACGGATGATTCGACGCAGTCCCGCGTGCGGGATTGCGGCTATACCGATTCGTGACAATCCGGGCGCCGGCGCCGGGCGCCCTCACCCAGGCAAGCCGACAACGATATCAAGCGCCCCCTCAGCTCGGTAACACGAATTTAGTCGCCCAAAGGCTTGACGGCTTCGGTATCAGAACCTTCAATGGGGCAACGCTTCTCCTCACCTCACGGAGGCCGCGCATGACCGAAGGACATTCCCCAGGGCTTCGCGCCAACGCACTCGGCGCGGCGGACACCGCGATGATGGCCGTGGCCGGCAGCGCCCCCGCCTATTCGATCGCCGCCACCACCGCGACTCTCGTCGCGGCCGCGGGCCTCGCCAGCCCGGCCGCGCTGTTGTACTGCGGCATCCCGATGCTCGGTATCGCCTGGGCGTTCAGCTACCTCGGCCGGGCCGAGGTCAACGCGGGGGCGAGCTACGCGTGGGTCGGCCGGGCCCTGCACCCGGCACTCGGGTTCCTGTCCGGGTGGGCACTGGTGGTGTCGGCGACCTTGTTCATGGTCGCCGGGTCGCTGCCGGCCGGCGCGCTGACGCTGTCGCTGTTCAACCCGGACCTCGCCGGCAACACCGCGCTGGTCACGGTGGTCGGCGCGGGGTGGTTCCTCGTGATGGCGATCGTGGTGCTGCTCGGCGCCCACGTCACGGCCCGCGTCCAGTGGATCATGACCGGGGTCGAGGTGGCGATCCTGGCCGGCTTCGTCGTCGCCGGTTTCGCCAGGGCGCCGCAGATCGCGGTGCAGTCCTTCTCCTGGTCCTGGCTGGGCTTCGGCCACTTCGACGGGTTCGGCGGGTTCGCCGCCGCGGCGCTGGTCGCCGCGTTCTACTACTGGGGCTGGGACGTCAGCGCGAACCTCAACGAGGAGACGAAATCCGCGCGGCGCGCCGCCGGCGCCGGGGGTATCACCGGCGTGCTCGTGGTGCTCGGCCTGTTCCTGGCGTTCACGGTGATGGTGAACATGCTGCTGTCCGCGGACACCATCGCCGCCGACAGCGGCAACCTGCTCGACGTGCTGGGGCAGGCGATCTGGCCGGGGGCCGGCGGCAAGATCCTGTCGCTGGCGGTGATGCTGTCCACGATCGCCACGCTGGAGACGACGCTGGTCCAGGTCACGCGCACGATGTTCGCGATGGGCCGGGACCGCACCCTGCCCGCCGCGCTCGGGCGGACGCATCCGAAGTGGCGCACCCCCTGGCTGGCCACGGTGATCGTCGCCGCCGTGGCGCTGGCGCTGTTCGTGCTGTCCAACTTCCTCGGCTCGGTCGGGACCATCCTGACCGCCGCGATCAGCGCGATCGGCCTGCAGATCGCCTTCTACTACGGGCTGGCCGGGCTCGCGGTGGTGATCACGTATCGCCGCGAGCTGCTCAAGTCCGTCCGGAACCTGGTGTTCGTCGGGCTGTGGCCGCTGCTCGGCGCGGCGTTCCTGCTGTGGATCTTCATCCAGGCGGTGCTCACCAACGACGCCGAGGTGAACGCGATCGGGCTCGGCGCGCTGGCGCTGGGCCTGGTGCCGATGACGATCGCCTGGGTGCGGCGCTCGCCGTACTTCACGCGGCACCGCGAGCCCGTCGCGGACCCGGCTCCGGTGGCGGTGCCGGCCGACACGTAAGCCCCGGTTGTTGCCGCGCTCCGGCGGCGCGGCGATGATGCGGCCGTGCGCAAGAACTCAACCACGCCCGAGCCGTCCGTCGCCGCGCCGCTGGACGACGTGTCGAAGAAGATCATCGAGCAGCTGCAGGAGGACGGCCGGCGACCCTACGGGGCCATCGGCAAGGCGGTCGGGCTGTCCGAGGCCGCGGTGCGGCAGCGGGTCGCGCGGCTGACCCAGAGCGGGGTCGTCCAGATCGTCGCGGTCACCGATCCCATGCAGGTGGGGCTGTTCCGGCAGGCGATGATCATGCTCAAGGTCGACGGCCCGCTGGAGCCGGTCGCCGACGCGCTCGCCGAGCTCGACCACATCGACTACGTGGTGATCTGCGCCGGCAAGTACGACCTGCTGTGCGAGGCGGTGTGCCCCGACGACGACCGGCTGCTCGACCTGCTCTCCAACCGGATCCGGACCATCCCCGGGGTGCGTGACATCGAGACGCTGACCTACCTCAAGCTACGGAAACAGTCGTATCAGTGGGGTACACGGTAGTTTTTAGTTGCCTCCAGGGTCTTGATGTGCGATAAACGTAGGGGAAGGTACAGCCCGAAGCCCTGCGAGGACACTCATGACCCCGACCGCCGCACGCGACCACCTCTGGCTCCACTTCAGCCGGCTGTCCGCCTACGACAAGGACGAGGTCCCGCTGATCGTCCGCGGCGAGGGGGCCTACATCTGGGACGACCGCGGCCGCCGCTACCTCGACGGGCTCGCCGGGCTCTTCGCGGTGCAGGCCGGCCACGGCCGGCGTGAACTGGCCGAGGCGGCGGCCAAGCAGGCCGCGGAGCTGGCCTACTTCCCGCTGTGGTCCTACGTCCACCCGACCGCCGTCGAGCTGGCCGAACGGCTCGCCGGCGAGGCGCCGGGCGAGTTGAACCGCGTGTTCTTCACCGTCAGCGGCGGCGAGTCCGTCGAGACCGCGTGGAAGCTGGCCAAGCAGTACTTCAAGCTCACCGGGAAACCCGGCAAGCACAAGGTGATCAGCCGCCACCTCGCCTACCACGGCACGTCCCAGGGCGCCCTGTCCATCACCGGGATCCCCGGCGCGAAGCAGGACTTCGAGCCCCTCGTGCCCAGTGGGTTGCGGGTGCCGAACACGAACTTCTACCGCGCGCCGGAGCACGCCGACGACTACCAGGCCTACGGGCGGTGGGCGGCCGACCAGATCGCGCAGGCGATCGAGTTCGAGGGACCGGACACGGTGGCCGCGGTGTTCCTGGAGCCGGTGCAGAACACCGGCGGGTGTTTCCCGCCGCCTCCCGGCTACTTCGAGCGGGTCCGGGAGATCTGCGACACCTACGACGTGCTGCTGGTGTCGGACGAGGTGATCTGCGCGTTCGGCCGGCTCGGGCACGCCTTCGGCGCGCAGCGATACGGCTACCAGCCGGACATCATCACCACCGCCAAGGGACTGACCTCCGGGTACGCGCCGCTGGGGGCCGTGCTGATCAGCGACCGGCTGGCCGAGCCGTTCCGCCACGGCGACACGACGTTCATGCACGGCTCGACCTACGGCGGGCACCCGGTGTCCTGCGCGGTCGCGCTGGCCAACCTGGACCTCTTCGAGCGCGACGGTCTCTACGAGCACGTGCGCGCGAACGAGCAGGCGTTCAAGTCCACCTTGGACAAGCTCCGCGATCTCCCGATCGTCGGCGACGTGCGGGGCGCCGGCTTCTTCTACGGCATCGAACTGGTCAAGGACAAGGCGACCAAGGAGACCTTCACCGCCGAGGAGAGCGAACGGGTCCTGCGTGGCTACCTGTCGACGGCGCTGTTCGAGGGCGGCCTCTACTGCCGGGCCGACGACCGCGGCGAGCCCGTCGTGCAGGTGTCACCGCCGCTGATCTGCGGGCAGCAGCAGTTCGACGAGATCGAGCAGATCCTGCGGACCGCCTTCACCGAGGCGTGGTCGCGGCTCTGACCCATCCGGCCGGACCGGGTGGCCCGCGGAGGCCACCCGGTCCGGCCGGAAACCCCTCAACCTTCGGCAGCCGCCCCTCGCGGTTCACGAATCGAACCCGACCCCCAGCCGGTCCAAGGTGCGCAACCACAGGTTTCGCTGCCCGCCGCCCCGGTCCGCCCGGCCCAGCGACCACCGGGTCAACTGGATCCCGGCGTAGCGGAACGGCTCCGGCGGGAACGGCACCGGCTTCCGGCGCACCATCTCCAGCGACGTCAGCTCCAGGTCACGGCCGTAGAGCAAGCCCAGCATCACCTGTGCCCCGAACCGCGTGGCTCCGACGCCGAGCCCGGTGTACCCGGCCGAGTAGGCGACCCGGCCGCCACAAGCCCTGCCGAAGAACGGGCTGAACCGCGTGCAGGTGTCGATCACCCCGCCCCAGGTGTGCGTGAACCGGATCCCCGCCAGCTGGGGAAAGGTGACGAAGAAGTTCCGGGCGAGCTGGCGGCGGGTCCGGTCGCGCTGCTCCAGATCGGGCGCGATCCGGCTGCCGTAGTGGTAGATCGCGTCGTAGCCGCCCCAGAGGATCCGGTCGTCCGCGGTGAGCCGGTAGTAGTGGAACTGGTTTCCCGCGTCGCTCATCCCCTGCCGCCTGGCCCAGCCGATCGCGGCGAGCCGGTCCGCCGTCAGGGGTTCGGTGACCAGCGCGTGGTCGTACACCGGAGCCAGGTACCAGCGCAGGCGCTTCAGCAGCGGCCCGAACACGCCCGCGCACAACGCCACCTTCCCGGCACGCAGCACCCCGGTCGCGGTCACGATCCGCATGCCGGCCCCGTCCCGCTCGATCCGGTCGGCCCTGGTGCCCTCGTGGATGCGCACCCCGAGGGCCTGGCACGCGTTCTGCAGCCCCCGCGCCAGCCGGGCGGGGTCGACCAGCGCCACCCCGTCCGGGTCCGCCAGTCCCGCGAGGTAGGTGGGTGAGTCGACCTCGGCCCGCACCTCGTCCCGGTCCAGCAGGCGCAACTCGGTGCCGTGCCGCGCGGCGAGCGCCCGGGTTCCGGCGAGTTCGTCGACCTGCCAGGGCTGGGTCGCCACCGTCAGCTCGCCGGTGCGCTGCCAGTCGCAGTCGATGGCGTACCGGTGCACCGCGGACTCGATCGCGTCGAGGTTGGCCCGCCCCAGCTGCTCCAGCCGCTCGATCTCGGCCGGGAACCGCTGGACGCCGTTGGCGAGACCGTGGGTGAGGCTGGCGGCGCAGAACCCGCCGTTGCGCCCGGACGCCGCCCAGCCGATCTGGTGCGCTTCGAGCAGGACGACGTCGATCCCCGGGTCGCGTTCCTTCGCCAGCAGGGCCGTCCACAGGCCCGCGTACCCACCGCCGATGACGACGAGGTCACAGCGATCGGTCCCGAGCAGTGGTTCGCTGGGCGGGCGCCGCCAGTCCGGCTGGTCGAGCCAGAACGGCAGTTCCCGCGCGTCGCGCAGGGCGGAGTCAGCGTTCATCGTGCACGAGCCGCCCGTCGATGTAGGTGCGGGCCACCCTCGCGGCGCCGATCTCGCCGACCGGCCCGTCGAAGGGGTCCCGGTCGAGGACCACGAGGTCGGCGGGCCTGCCGACGGCGATCGTGCCCGTGTCCACACGAGACACCCACGCCGAACCCGCGGTGTAGGCGGCGAGCGCCACGGGCAGCGGCAACGCCTGGTGCGCGCCGAGCGGCGGCGTCCCGGCCGGCGCGTCGTAGCCGACGCGGTTCACCGCGACGTGCACCGCGGCCAGCGGATCGGGCGAGCTCACCGGCCAGTCGCTGCCCATCGCCAGCGTCGCGCCGCCGCGGAACAGATCACCGAACGGGTACTGCCGGGCCGCGCGCTCGTCGCCGAGGAACGGGATGGTCAGCTCGTCCATCTGCGGCTCGTGCGTCGCCCACAACGCCTGCAGGTTCGCGGTCGCACCGAGCCGCCGGAACCGCGGGACGTCGTCGGGGTGCACCACCTGCAGGTGCGCGAGCTGGTGCCGCCGGCCGGACGATCCGTTGGCGGCACGGGCCGCCGCGATGGCGTCCAGCGCGTCGCGCACCGCGCGGTCCCCGAGGGCGTGGAAGTGCACCTGGAAGCCGGCCGCGTCGAGCGCGATCGTCACCGCCTTCGCCAGCTCCGCGTCGAGGAAGCTCAGCCCGCGGTTGCCGGTGGGGTGCCCGCACCGGTCCAGGTAGGGCTCCAGCATGGCGGCGGTGAACGTCTCCGCGACCCCGTCCAGCATCACCTTCACGGTGCCGACGTCGTACCGGCCGCCGAGCCGGGCGGTCTCCTCGCGCAGCTTCACCAGTGCGGCGACCTGGTCGGCGACGCCGTCGGGCGGGCACGCGCGGTCCCACCACAACGCACCCGTCACCCGGGCCGTCAAAGTGCCCTCCCGCTGCGCCCGCAGATAGGCCGCATGGACCGACGCGCCCGGACCGTCCACTTCGACCAGTGCGTCCTGCCAGCCGACGACGCCGAGCGAGTGCAGGTGGCGCTGGGCCTCCCGCAGCCCCGCGTCGAAGTCGGCCTGCGCCGGGGCGGGCACCAGCCGTTCGACGAGCGCCATCGCGCCCTCGTGCAGCGTGCCGGTGGGCAGGCCGTGCTCGTCCCGCTCGATCCGGCCGTCGGCGGGGTCCGGCGTGTCCGCGGAGATGCCCGCCAGTTCCAGTGCCGGGGTGTTCACCCAGGCCGAGTGGTGGTCGCGGTTGGGCAGGAAGACCGGCCGGTCCGGCACCGTCCGGTCGAGGACCGCCGCGGTCGGGCAGCCGCGCGGGAACGCGCTCATCGACCAGCCGCCGCCGAGGATCCACGCCCGATCGGGATGAGCCGCCGCGTAGCCGCCGATGGCGGCCAGGTACTCGTCCGCGGTCGCCAGCCCGCTCAGGTCGCACCGCAGCCGCTCCAGCCCGCCCATCACCGGGTGGACGTGCGCGTCGACGAAACCCGGCAGCAGCAGCCGGCCGTGGAGATCGACCACGTCGCCGGCCCGGATCGAGGCGACCTCCGCATCCCCGCCCACCGCGACGATCACGCCGTCCCGCACGGCGACCGCGCTGGCCACCGATCGCGCCGCGTCCGCGCAGAAGACAGCGCCGTTCCGGAAGACCGTCGTGCTCATGAGCCGGTCCCCCGGTGGACGGTGAGGCTGAGCGCGGCACCGGACGGGCCGCCGAGCGTGATCGACTGCGTCGTCACCGACGCCGTGGTCTGGGCCCAGCGGTTGCCCTCCTGGCCCCAGAACGGCACGAACTCGGGCGCGTCGCTGCCGGCGATCGCCAGGCCCAGCGCGTGCCCGGCGGGCAGCCGGTAGCCGGCGTGCCCCAGGTCGACCTCGACATCCCGGTCGTACCCGGCGGCGAGCACGGTGACCTGGCCGCGCGCGATCAGGTGCGCCGAGCCGTCGGGTGCCACGTCGAACAGCTTCGCGAACAGGTCCAGCTCCGGGCCGTCGGCGCGGACCTGGGCCCGCAACGACACCGGACCCACGAGGTCCAGGGGCTCCGCCAGCGGCGGCCCGCCGAACACCAGCACGTCGGGCCGGTCCAGGTTGCCCCGCTGATCGGGGTGGAACAGCAGGTACGCGAAGGGATCGGGAGCCAGTGACGGCACCGGGCCGGTGGGATCGTGCTTCCAGGTCGCCTCCACGCCCGCGGCCGGGCGATCGGGACCCAGGACGCCACCAGGCGCCTTCCCGCGCGCCGCGGTGGCGTCCGACGGGTAGAGGGTGATCGTCGTGGTCTCCGGCGGCGGCCAGGTTTCGCTCACCCGGAACGACGGATCGGCGTTGGCGAGCTGCCAGCGCACCCGCGGGATGTCGGCCGGCTTTCCGGCACCGCGCAGGAAGACGTCGAAGAACTCGACCGCCGGG
Organism: Amycolatopsis thermalba; assembly: GCF_023376025.1. Classification (NCBI taxonomy): domain Bacteria; kingdom Bacillati; phylum Actinomycetota; class Actinomycetes; order Pseudonocardiales; family Pseudonocardiaceae; genus Amycolatopsis; species Amycolatopsis thermalba. The sequence continues at coordinate 2,688,398 of NZ_CP091196.1, read as the reverse complement.
CCGAGGTACCGCGGCAGCGTCGCGCGTCGCTCCTCCGGCGTCGGCCGCGCGCCGCCGCCGAGCCAGGGCCGGTCGAAGTGCGAGTTGCTCTCGTGGTCGATGGCCTCGATCAGCAGGTACTCGTTGATCGCCCAGTGCGGGCGCCGCTGGATCTCCCGGTGGTCCTGCCACTGCCAAGGCGCGCAGTTGTCCCACCAGCCGATCGTCATCAGCACCGGGACGGCCGGGGCGTCGAACGGGCTGCCGTGGCGGAACCGGCGCAGCCGCACCGGGTTCGGGTACCACACGTCGTAGGACGCCGACCGGCTGCCGACCTGGGCGAAGAACTTCTCCACGGTGTCGTGGTAGGGCAACGTGGTCCAGTCCATCTGCCACATCAGCATGTCCTGGTCGTGGAACATGGTGAGCGGGTACATCCGGTGCACGCCCATCTCCACCTCGCGGGTGTGCGTGCCCGGGATGGGCGCGGCCAGTTCACCGAGCCGGGTGCCGGTGACCCGTGGGGCGATCGCCCGCAGCGCGGGGTGCGCGGTGGACACGGCCGCCCACTGGGTGAAGCCGTAGTAGGAGTCGCCCCACATGCCCACGATTCCATTGGACCACGGCTGCTTGGTGATCCAGTCGATCGTGTCGTAGCCGTCGTCGGCCTCGTTGACGAACAGCAGCCGCTCGCCCTCGGAGCGGAACTTGCCGCGCACGTCCTGGACCACCATGCGGTAGCCGAACCGCAGGAAGTACTCGGCCACCTCGGGCAGCGCGGTGTACCCGCCGTTCTTGTCGTAGGGCAGCCGGGTCAGGATCACCGGGCCCGGCGTGGTGTCGCCGCCGGGGAGGTAGACGTCGGTGGCGAGCCGGACCCCGTCGCGCATGGGCACCATCACCTCGGTGGCCAGGGGGCTGCGCTCGGCCGGGCCGATGCGTTCGATGTGCATGTTCAGTCCAATGCGAAGAAGCGGATGCGAACCTGGTCGATGGCTTCGGCGCGGGCCATGCCGACGAACACCGTCGAGTTGAGCCACGCGTGAGCCGGGGCGTCCGTCCGGAACACCGGGAAGGTGCGGTAGTAGTACTCGGCCTCGCTGACGTCCTCACCGGCCCGGAGCCGCTTTTCGACGTCGGGCCCGGCGCGGTACCAGCCGCGGTTGTGGATGTCGATGGTGCCGCCGTCGTCGGCCCGCAGCAGGTACCGCGCGTCGAGTTCGGTTTCCTTGCCCTTGCCGCGGGTGGTCGACCAGTCGCCGCCGTAGGGGAGCACCACGCCGGTCAGCCGCGGCCCGGACACGGTCCCGCCCGTGATGGGCGTGAACATCACCTCTTCCTCGGATGCCCGCCCGACCCACAGCGGCTCGGCGATGTCGACGCGTGCCTCGAAAGCGAACTGCAACGTCGGCTCGATCAACGGCATGGTGGCAACTCCTCTGGTGGGGACGAACGAAAAACGGGTCACGCCGGCCGCAGGGTGGGCCGCCAGCCGGGGCGCGGAACGGAGTCGAGCAGGCGGCGGGTGTAGGGGTCCCGGGGTGCGTCGAGAACGGTGGCGGCGGGGCCGTGCTCGACGATCGCGCCGTGGTGCATGACCGCGACCTCGTCGGCGATCTGCCGCACCACGCCGAGGTCGTGCGAAATGAACAGCAACGCCACGCCGGTCTGCTCGCGGGCGTCGGCGAGCAGGTTGAGGATCTGCGCCTGGATCGACACGTCGAGCGCGGCGACCGCCTCGTCCAGGATCAGCAGCCGGGGTTCGCTGGCCAGCGCCCGCGCGATCGCGACGCGCTGGCGTTGGCCGCCGGAGAGCAGCCGCGGGCGGGCCCGGGCGTGGTCGGCGGTCAGCCCGACGAGGTCGAGCAGGGCGGCCACCCGGGCGCTCCGCTCGTCGCCGGTCAGGTCGAAGTGCAGCCGGAGGCTCTCCTCGAGGCAGCCGCCGACCGTCTGCCGGCGGTCCAGTGACTGGTAGGGGTCCTGGAACACCATCTGCACGATCCGGGCGCGGCGGCGGCGTTCCCGGGTGCCCGGCCGCCCGGTGTGCCACGCGTCCCCGTCCACGGCCACGGTGCCCGCGGTGGCGCGCTCCAACCCCGCGATGATCCGGGCGCAGGTGGACTTGCCGGACCCCGACTCGCCGACGATCGCCAGGCAGGTCCGGGGCTGCACGGCGAAGCTGACGTCGTCGACGGCCACCAGCTCGCCGCGGCGCGGGCCCGGATAGACCTTGCGCAGGTTCCGCACGTCGAGGAGGGGGACGCTCATACCGGGGCTCCCACCTGCGCGTGGTGGCAGGCGACGACGCTGTCCCCCACGGTCCGCGACGCCGGATCGTCCTGCCGGCACCGCTCCGTCGCGAGTGGACAGCGGGGTGCGAAGGCGCAGCCGCCCGGCACCTCCCACGCCGCGGACGGGCGACCCGGGACGGTCGCCAGCCGCGCACGCCGCTCCCCCGTCGTGGGCCGCGCGGACAGCAGGGCCCGGGTGTAGGGGTGGGTGGCGCGGGCGTGGAGGTCGCCGGTGGCCGCGGTCTCCACGATCCGGCCCGCGTACATGACGGCGGTCCGGTCGCAGACGGCGGCGGCCAGATCCAGGTCGTGCGTGATGAACAGCAGGGCCAGGTCGCGCTGGCGCCGCTGCTGGTCGAGGATCGCCATGACCTCCTCCTGCGTGGTCACGTCCAGCGCGGTCGTCGGCTCGTCGGCGAGGATCAGCCGCGGCTCGATCGCCAGCGCGGCCGCGATCATCACCCGCTGCAGCAGTCCGCCGGACAGCTCGTACGGATGCTGGCGCAGGCGCCGGTCCGCGTCCGGGATCCACACGTCGGTGAGCAGCTGCCGGGCCCGCCGCAGCGCGTCCCTGCGGCGGACGCCCCGGGTGAGCACGAGACCCTCGCAGAGGAAGTCGCCGACCGTGCGCACCGGGTTGATGTGCGCCCGCGGGTCCTGGAAGATCATCGCGATCGAGTGGCTGCGCATCCGCCGCAGACCGGCCGGGGTCAGGCCGGTGACCGAGTCGCCGTCGAACGTGATCTCACCACTGGTCTCGGCGTTGCCGGGCAGCAGCCGGATGATGGACCGGGCGGTCATCGACTTGCCCGAGCCGGACTCGCCGACCAGGCCCACCGCCTCCCCGGCCCGGATGTCGAAGCTCACGCCCCGGATGATCGGCCGGACGTCCGTCGTGGACCGCCGGATCGACACCCGCAGGTCGGAGACCCGCAGCAACGGCGCTGTCATGATGACTCACCAATCTCGTAGTGGACCGCCAGCCGCTCCCCCACGAGGTTCACGGCCACCACGGCGACGACGATGACGATCGCGGCGTACAGGGACTGCTCCGGGTGCCCGCCGAGGATCGCGGACTTGCCGTTGGCGACCATGACGCCCCAGCTCGGGTCCGGCGGCTGCGGGCCGAGCCCGAGGAACGAGATCGCGGCCAGGTCGAGCATCGCGTAGCCGAACCCGACGGTGGCCTGCACCAGCAGCAACGGCATCAGGTTGGGCACCAGGTGCCGGACGCAGATCGCCAGGCCGGACACGCCCTGCAGGTGCAGCGCCTCGATGTAGGGCAGGTTCCGCTCGCGCAGCGCGGCCGAGCGCATGACCCGCGCGGTGACCGGCAGGAACGCGAGGGACAGCGCGATCACCGGAGCGAGGAACCCGGCACCGAAGATCGCCGCGGCCAGGATCGCCAGCACCACGCCGGGGAAGGCGAACAGCACGTCGAACACCCGGGACAGGACCGCGTCCAGCCACCCGCGGCGCCATGCGGACAACACCCCCAGGATCGTCCCCAGCGTCGCCGCGATGACCGTCACCAGCAACGGCCCGAGCAGGCTCAGCCGCGAACCGTGGATGAGCCGGGACAGCAGGTCCCGCCCGGTGTCGTCGGTGCCGAGCGGGTGCGCCGCCGACGGTGGCGCGAACACGTTGCTCGCGTCCACGGCGTTCGGGTCGTGCGGCGCGATCCACGGCGCCAGCACGGCGGCGGCGACGAGCAGCAGGCACACCGCGGCCGCCACCGTCCCGATCGGACCGACCGCCGCGACCGACCGGAGCCGGCCGAAGCCACGGCGGCGCGGGACGCCGGCCGCCGGGACGGCCTCGGCCGCCAGCAGAGGGGTTTCGGGCATCCCGGTCACACCCCCGTCCGCAGCAGGCGCCGGTCCAGCACCGCGCTCACCAGGTCGACGACCGTGTTCACCACGACGAACGCGGCCACCATGAGCAGGGCGATGTCCTGCACGACGACGAAGTCCTGCTTCTGCGCGGCGAGCACCAGCAGCGACCCGATGCCGCTGACACCGAAGGCCTGCTCGACCACGACCGTCCCGGCGATCAGCCCGGCGACGGTGAGTCCCGAGACGGTCAGCACCGGCGCCGCCGCGTTGCGCAGCACGTGCCTGCGCACGATCGACGGCATCCGGACCCCACGGCTGCGAGCGGTCTCCACGTGCTCCCCGTGCAGCTCCGACGACAGCGCCGACCGGATCACCCGGCTCACGTAGGCGATGTAGGACGCGGTCAGCGCCAGCGCGGGCAGGGTCAGGTGCTCGATCCGGTCGCCGAAACCCGTCCCCGACCCGAACACCGGCAGCCAGTTCAGCTTGGTGGCGAACAACCAGATCAACACGATCGCCGCGACGAACGTCGGCACCGCCATCAGCAGGCTGGTGGTCGTCGTGATGACGGTGTTGACCGCCTTCCCGGCGAGCGCGCCGGCGATGCCGGTGGCCAGACCGAAGAAGATGATCAGCAGTGCCGCGTACCCGACGAGGAACAGCGTGTTCGTCAGCCGGGCGGAGATCAGGTTCGACACCTGGTCGCCGAACGACATCGACTTGCCCAGATCCCACTGGAACACGCCGGACAGCCAATGCCAGTACCGGGCCCAGAACGGGTCGTCGAGGTGGTACTCCGCGCGGATCGCGGCCAGCGTTTCCGGGCTGGGGTTGCGGCCACCCGCCAGCAGTGCGGCGGGGTCGCCGGGGCTGAGGTGGAGCGCGCCGTAGATGATCAGGCTGGCGGCCAGCAGGGTCACCACCAGCGCGCCCAGGCGCCGGGCGACGAACCGGCCGATCTGGGCGCCCATCAGGCTTTCCCGACGGCCGCGGCCCAGGCCGAGCCGATGTAGGCGAACGACGCGGGCGCGCCGGTGATGGTGTTGCTCATATACAGCCGCTCGTGCAGCTGGGCCAGGCTGATCTGCAGCCGCGCCGGGGCGAAGACCTTCTGCGCGGCCACGAACTTCTCCGCCGCCACCTGCGGGTCGGCGGCCTGCTGCCCCTCGGTCATCAGCCTCTCGACCTCGGCGTCGCGCCAGCCCGTCCAGTTGAACACGCCGCCGGGGAGGACGAACCCGGGCGAGTAGTAGTAGACCCCCGGCACCTCGATGTAGCCCTGCGCGATCACCAGGTCGACGGTCTGGCGCTTGGCCGGGTCGTAGAACAGCTCGCTGAACTCGGTGGGTTGCATCTGCCGGATGTCCAGGGTGAGGCCGATCTGCTTCGCCGCGGCCTGGACGATCGTCGCGGTCTGCAGGCCGGTCTGGTCGCCGGACGGGATGGCCAGCGTCAGGGGTTCCGCGGCGGGCGCGGCCTCCCTGATGAGCGCCTGCGCCCGGGCGAGGTCGGGCTTGGAGGTGTCGGGCAGGGCGGCGTAGCCGGCGTCGAACACCGGCTTGGCCGGGTCGCCCGCCCACGACAGCGGCGGCGTGAACGTCTTCAGCGGCGCGCCGGCGCCGTGCAGCACGTTGCCGATCAGGCTGGTCTTGTCGATCGCCAAGTCCAGCGCCTCCCGCACCCGCGGGTCGGCGGCCGGGCCGGTGGTCGTCGCCGGGCCGATGCTCAGCGACTGGGTCGACGGTCCGAAGTAGAGCTTCCCGCCGGGCGAGCCGCGCAGGGTGTCGAGGCTGCCGATGGGCGCCTCGTAGGTCCCGTCGATCTGACCGGCGACCAGCGCGGTGGTCAGGGTGCTGTCGTCGGTGAAGAAGACGAAGTCGAACTCCTTCGCCTTCGCCTTGGTCCCCCAGTACTCGTCGTTGCGGGTCACCACGACGCGCTCGCCAGGGACCCAGCGGCCGAACCGGAACGGCCCCGTGCACATCACGCCGACGCTGGGGGTGCCGTAGCCGTCCCCGGCTCTCTCCACAAAGGACTTTTCGCTGACCGCGCTCACCGAACCGGCCATGCTGTCCAGGAACTGCTCGTCGGGTCTGGTGAAGGTGACGGTCACCTGCATCGGCCCGCTCTGGACGATGTCGGCGACGTGCTTGAAGACGTCGGCGTGGGCGGGCCGGTTTCCCGGGTCGAGGTTGCGCCGCAGGCTGTGCACGACGTCCGCCGCGGTGAGCGGGTTGCCGTTCCAGAACTTCACGCCCGGCCGGATGGTGAACACCAGAGTCGTGGGGTCCGGCCGCGTCACGCTCTCGGCCAGACCCGGTTCGACGGAGAAGTCCGGGGTGAGCCGCATCAGCGGCTCGCACAGGTTGCTCACCACCGTGTTGGGCGAGTAATCCCCGGCCTTCACCGGATCCACCGTCGCCGGCTCGCCCATCGGCAGGGCCCAGGAGACCTTGTCGATCTCGCCGGCGGCGGGCGGGGTCGAGACCACGAGGTCGGCGGGGGTGACGGACCCGCTCGTGCCACCGCCTCCGCAGCCCGTGGTGACCGCGAGGGCGCCGGCCGACACGAGCACCGCGGCACGACGGATCCGGCGGCGCGAAAGATGCTTTCTGGTCACGGGAATCTCCCTCCGAGGCGGTGCCCGGGTCCACGTCGATCCGGTCGCCCTCGGTCGAGGATGAGTGGCATCATTCTGTGCCCCCGGCCATAGTTAGTCAATACCGACTAACAAAAACTCGTCCAGCGCTCCGGACGCGCCACGGCGGCCGGATATCCTCTACCGTGCAGACGAGGGACCGGGAAGGGAGAGCACGGTGGGCCGGAGCAGTCTCGCCGCCGAACGCAAGGAGCAGATCCTGAGCGCGTTCGCCCGCTGCGTCGCGCGGTCGGGGTTCGCCCGCACGTCACTGGAGGACGTGGCGGCGGAATCCGGGCTGGCACGCGGGCACGTGCGGCACTACCTGGGCAACCGGCACGACCAGGTGGCCGCGCTCGCCGAGTGGATCAACGCGCCCGGACGGGAGGCCTTCGACCGGGTGCGCGGGATCGACGACGACCGGAAACGGGCCGACGGCGTGCTGGACTACCTGTTCCACCCGGGGTTCTACGGACCCAGCGACGAGCTGGCCGTCTTCCTGGCGCTGTTCGAGGAAGCCCGCCGCACGGAGGACCTGCGCAAGAAGTTCGTGGACGAGTACCACGACATCCTCGACACGCTGACCGGCGCGCTGATGGGCGGCCACGCCCTGCCCAAACGCGAGGCGAGCGACATCGCGTACCTGATGCTGTGCGCGGCGGTCGGCAACGCGCACCTGTCGGAGACCGGCGTCAGCCCGGTCCGGGCGCGGCGGGTGGGCGGGCTGTGCCGCCGGGTGTTGCGCATGCTGCTGCCCGCGAACGGGAAGTCCGCCGCGGGCAGCTGAGGGGTCGTAACAGAATGATCTTGGTGTGTTTTGATGTCTCCCGCTGTCGATCTTGTGGTGGGAGGCCAAGCTGAACGCGGCCGGACTGATCGACTGGTCCCGCGCCGCGATCGACGACTCGCATGTCCGGGCGCTAAAAGGAGACCGAAAACCGGGACGAGCCCGGTCGATCGAGCCCGCACCGGCTCAAGAAACACTCAATCCGTTAGGACCTCTGAGGGGAGCGAGCGCCTGAGGGGTCAGCCGATCGCGCTCATGACGTGCTTGACGCGCGTGTAGTCCTCCAGGCCGTACATCGACAGGTCCTTGCCGTAGCCGGAGTGCTTGAACCCGCCGTGCGGCATCTCGGCCACGATCGGGATGTGGGTGTTGATCCACACGCAACCGAAGTCCAGCCGCTTGGCCATCCGCATCGCGCGGCCGTGGTCCCGGGTCCACACCGACGACGCCAGCCCGTAGCGGACGGAGTTGGCGTGCCGGATCGCCTCCTGCTCGTCGCCGACCCGCTGGACCGTGATGACCGGGCCGAACACCTCGTCGGTGACGATCTCGTCGCCCTGCCGCAGCCCGGCCACCACCGTCGGGGCGTGGAAGAACCCGGCGTCGCCGACGCGCGACCCTCCACTGTGGACGCGGGCGTGATCCGGGAGCCGGTCGAGGAACCCGGCGACCTTGTCCAGCTGCGCCTGGCTGTTCAGCGGCCCGTACGCGACGTCGGGGTCGTCGGGGCGCCCGGTGCGGGTGGCCTTGGCCTGCTCGGTCAGCGCGGCCAGGAACTCGTCGTGCACCGCGTCGTGCACCAGCACGCGGGTGGCCGCCGTGCAGTCCTGGCCCGCGTTGAAGAACCCGGCGGCGGCGATCCCCTCGGCCGCGGCCGGGATGTCGGCGTCGTCGAACACCACGACCGGCGCCTTGCCGCCCAGCTCCAGGTGAACCCGCTTCAGGCCGGCCGCGGCGGCGCCGGCGACCTCCATGCCCGCCCGCTCCGAGCCGGTGACCGACACCATCGCCGGGGCCGGGTGCGCGACCAGCGCGCGGCCGGTGTCGCGGTCCCCGCACACGACGTTGAGCACGCCGGGCGGCAGGAACTCGGCGGCGAGCTCGGCCAGCAGCACCGTGCTGCCCGGCGTCGTCTCCGCGGGCTTGAGCACGACGGTGTTGCCCGCCGCGAGCGCCGGGGCGATCTTCCACACCGCCATCATCAGCGGGTAGTTCCACGGGGTGACCTGAGCGCACACGCCCACCGGCTCCCGCCGGACGAACGAGGTGTGGCCCGCCAGGTACTCGGCGGCGGCCTTGCCCTCCAGGACCCGGGCGGCGCCGGCGAAGAAGCGGATCTGGTCGACCGCGGGCGGCAGCTCCTCGTCGCGGGTGAGCGCGAGCGGTTTGCCCGTGTCGGCCGATTCGCACCGGACGAACTCGTCCGCGCGCTGCTCCAGCGCGTCGGCGATCCGCAGCAGCGCGCGTTGCCGCTCCGCCGGGGTGGTCTCCGACCAGGTCTCGAAGGCCCTCGCGGCGGCGTCGAACGCGGCGTCCACGTCGGCGGGCCCGGACAGCGCGGACGTGGCGTGGACGGCGCCGGTCACCGGGTCGACCAGGTCCAGGGTCCGACCGTCAGCGGCGTCGACCGCCTTGCCGTCGACGAAGTTGCGGATGTGCTGCGTGTCCATGTGACGCATGGAACACCACTAATTCAGCGGAGTCAACGCCTTTCGGCAACTAAATTCGTTGCGGTGGGCTGGGACCTCGAGCCGACCGAGATCGAAGACGAGTGGCCGCGGCGACGGCCGCGAGGGTGTGGTCGGCACGGACTTCGTGCCCGGGCAGACCAGCGGCTGGGGGTCAGAACGCGCATCGGCGGTCACCCGCCCAGCGGTACCCCGACCTGCCCGAGCATGAGCTGGTGAGCGAGCCCGGCGGCCGCGGCCGATTCGCCGGCCAGGTGGCCGAGGAGAACGTGGTGTGCCGCAGCTGCGATCGCGCCGACGCCACGGTACCGGGGCCCGCAGCACGGCCTGGTAGACCAGGACGGCCGCGAGCACACCGGTTGGTGAGTGACGCTTGGGTGTCACTCCAGCCGGGGCGGTGCGCACCGCAAAGACAACGACCCCTCCCGCACCCGGAAACCAGCTCCGCCAACCGCCACAAGCTGCCGAACAACCCAACGCCGAGATCCCGTCCGATCACCACGCTCGGACGGGATCTCGTCAACCGCTCACCGCATCATGGAGGCCGTCAGGGTTCCGGAGTTCGTTCCGCGGCAGGTCGAGGACCGCTTCCCACGCGGCCCGCCGGGTGGGGCGCCCGATGGTCCCGGCGCGGCTCGGCGCCTGCCGCGGCACGCGACTGTCCGCGCCTCGGTCCGGCGAGCATGACGTAGATCAGAACGGACAGCACCGCACAGATGGCGGCGCTTGCCCACAGCACCGTCTGCCACGCGCCGGTGAGCCCGCTGGTGACGAAGTCGGAGAACTCCGGCCGGATTTCGGCCGGCACCTCGGACAGCGGGCCGGTGAGGTCGCCGGCGTTCACGCTGTCGGCCAACTCGCCGGCCCTTCCGCGATAGGCGGGAAAGCCGCCCAGGCCGTCACCCAGCGAACCTTGCACGAGGTCGACCAGCACCGTGCCGACCACCGCGATGGCGATGGCCTCGCTGCCCAGCCGCAGCACGTTGAGCAAGCCCGCCGCGGTGCCGGTGGCCTCGGGCGCCACCACGGTCAGTGCCGCACCGTCGATCAGCCCGAAGTTGAGGCCGAGCCCGACCCCGAGTGTGATCAGCGGGCCGGACAGCGCCGTGAGGCTCATGCCGGCCTGCAGGACCGCTGCGAGCCAGGTGACCCCGCCGGTCAGGCACACCAAGCTGAGGCCGAGCACGTGCCGCGTGGTCAACCCCCACCGGATCAGCTTCGCGGCGAGGAGCGGGGTGACCAGGATCGGCAGCGTCATCAGCAGCATCGTGGCGCCGGCCGTCTTGCTGGAGGCGCCGTTCGCGGCCACCAGGTAGTTCGGCAGGAGCGGCAGCAGGATCACGAACGAGAAGGAGACGACCACCGGGATCAGGCACAGCGCCATGAACTTGGCGTTGCGCAGCAGTCTCAGATCGAGCATCGGATGCCGGGCGCGTCGCTCCACCAGGACGAACGCCACCATCAACACCACCGAACCGGCCAGCAGCCCCACGACGCCGGCACTGCCCCACCCCCACCGCGGGCCCTCGACCACACCGAGCATGAGGAGGAAGAGGCTGGTGACGAACGTCGCGGTGCCCACCGAGTCCACCCGGGCCGTCACCGCGCCCCGCGATTCGGGCAGGAACGGGACGGCGAGCAACACCAGCAGCATCAGCAGCGCGTGCAGCCCGAAGAACCAGCGCCACCCCAGGGCGTCCGCCAGCGTGCCCGCGGCCATGGCTCCCATGGCCAGCCCGCCACCCGTCACGATGCCGACGGCGGCGAACGCCCGGGTACGCGCCGCGCCGTCGAAGCTCGTGGCCAGGATGGCACTGCCGCTGGTCAGCAATGCGGCGGCACCGACACCGGCGAGGCCGCGCATCACGTCGAGCAGCAGGATGTCGCTCGTGGCCGCGCTCACCAGCGACGCCACGGTGAACAGCACCGCGCCCCCAATGAACACGCGGCGCCGGCCGAACCGGTCGGCCAGCGAGCCACAAGCGAGCATGAAGCTCGCGAAGGTCAGGTTGTAGCCGTGCACGACCCACTGCAGGGCGTCCAGTGACGCACCGGTATCGCGCCGGATGTGCGGGAGCGCCACCCCCGACCCCGTCACCGAAGTCGGAAGGATCAGCAGAACCAGGAGTATGGCGGTGCAGGTGATCGCGGGCCGTGCGCTGCCCGTCCGTCCGCCCGTGGGCAGCCTCACGCCGGCACACTCCGCGGTGACGCCACGGGCACGGCGCCGACGAGGCCGCCGTCGATGACGAGGTCCTGGCCGGTGATGTAGGAGGCGTCCTCGGATGCCAGGAACGCCACGGCCGCCGCCACGTCGTCCGGGTGCCCGAGGCCGCCGAGAGCCACCTCAGCGGCATTCCGGGCTTCGGCGCCGGGCTCCGGGTTGGCGTCGCGGTACATCGCCGTGTCGATGTAGCCGGGGCTGACCGAGTTGACCCGGATGCCGCGTGGCGCGAGGTCGGCTGCCAGGGTCCGGGCGAGGTTGTGTGCGGCGGCCTTGCTCGCGGAGTAGACGGAGGCGATGGGCAGCCCGCGGTAGAGGGTCCACGACGCGTTGATGACCACGGCACCGCCGTCCCGCATCAGGGGCAGCATCGTCTGGACGGTGAGGAAGACGCCCTTGAAGTTGACACCGACCACGTGGTCGAAGTCGTCGTCGGTGATCTCGGTGGTGGTCTTGAAGATTCCGACACCCGCGTTGGCGAAGATCGCATCCAGGCTGCCGCGCCACGTCTCGACGCGCCGCATGAGGTGACGGAGGTCGGCGCGGGAGGCCACATCGGCCGCGACTGCGAGCACCCGCTCGGGCTCGGTGTGCAGGCGGGCGGCGGCCTCCGCCACGCGCCCCTGGTCGCGTCCGGTGATGACGACGTAGGCGCCTTCGTCGAGGAGCCGGCGCGCGGTGGCGAACCCCATGCCTCTGGTACCGCCGGTGACCAGGACCGTCTTGTTGGTGAACCGCTTCATACGCCGATCGTCGACCGGCCGCCGCGCGCCTGGGAGTGCCGGTCGGACCTGGGTCTGCCACCACCACCCTCAGCGCTCGGTCTGCTTCTGCGCGGCCAGCAGGGCGGCAAGCCGGGCCTGGGTGCCGGTGTCCGGTGCCGGCGTGTACAGCAGCAGCCGGTGACCGGGCAGGCCGGAAAGCGGCAGCGCAGTGTACTCGAAGACGAGCTCGCCGGACTCCGCGTGCCGGACGGTCTTGATGCCCTCGGTCGCGCTACCGACCGGGTGCTCCGCCCAGATGTCGGCGAAGGCAGGGCTCGCCGCGCACATGTCGGCCGCAAGCCGGCCGAACTCCGGATCGTCCGGATAACGGGCCGCGTCCGCCCGGAACTGGCCGACGATCGCCCGCGCACCATCTTCCCAGTGGCACAGCGACGCGCGGAAGGCCGCATTGGTGAAGAAACTCACCAGGCAGCTGTAGTCGTCTTCGCCGTACCCGAACACCAGATTCGCGGCGCGGTTGACGGCGACGAAGTTCCAGTGCCGGTCGATCACGTAGGCGGGGCGTGGCAGCCAGCCGTCGATCAGCCGCCGAAGCGCGGGAGAGACCTCGCGGTTCGCTTGCCGGTGCGGCGGCGGGTTGAGCCCAGCCAGGAGATACAGGTGTTCGCGCTCCTCGTCGTCGAGGCGCAGGACCCGGGCGATGGCGTCCAGGACATCCGCCGAAATGTTGATCTCGCGGCCCTGTTCGAGCCAGGTGTACCAGGAGACTCCGACACCGGCGAGCACTGCCACCTCTTCACGGCGCAGCCCCGGCGTACGCCGCGCGCCGCCCGCGGGCATCCCGACATCCTCGGGCGCCAACCGGGCCCGCCGCGAGCGCAGGAACGCGCGAATCTCGGCGCTGCGTCGCTGTCGTGCGTCTGCGGGGAGCCGGGAAACGTCCATTCCTCCATGGTAGAAGCCACCGCGCTCGCCGAGATCCCGTCCGGTCAATCCGACCGGACGGGAGCTCGCCAACCAGTCATACCTGGTCGTCAAGGCCCGGTAATCCGAGCTGTCTCGAGAACGGCCGGCGAGTGGTTCCACCAGCCATTCGGCCGTGCAGTCCCGATCCCGAGGGGGGAGGTTGACGGAGACGGTGAACTCCTCGCGTTCGCGGAGGGCGTCGTCCGAACAGGTCGAGGGCGGTGGCGCTGGCCGGTGGAGGGTGCGGATGGCAGCCGCGGGCGCCGGCCATGCTCGCCTCCGGGCGCTCGAACTCCTCGCTTGCGGGGAACACCGGCTGGCCGGACATTTCGCCCAGATGGCGGTGGACGCCGGCCCGGACGGCACGGAGGCGCACCGCGTCCGGGCCGAGGTGTTCCACGCGCTGGAGAAGACCGCGACCTCCACCATGGCCAAGGGCGTCTACGGCTGGACGGTCGCCGAATCGACCGCGGTCCTCGACGGCGCCTGCCGCGACGAGGAACTGCGCACCCGGACCAGCGGCCGCACCCAGTGGGCGTTCTGAGCACGTTCGCAGCGCACTTCCCGCGCCGTTGAGGCGCGCGGATCTGGTCTACCTCGCCGGGTGGCGGCTGTTGCTGGTCACGGTGTCGAGCGGGCCAGACGGGCGCAACGGCCGCGGGAGGACCGGTGGCCGCCCTGTGCGTGCCACCGGTCCGCCCCTCGGTCAGGCCTTGCCGACGGCGCCCCGGATCTTGTCGGCCACGTCGCCCGCCGCGTCCTTCACCTTCTCGACCGCGCCCTTGGCCGCGGCCTTGACCTGGTCGGTCTTGCCTTCGGCCTGCAGCTGCTCGTCGCCACTGAGCCGGCCCGCGGTCTCCTTGGCCTTCCCGCCCAGGTCCTCGGCCTTGGCCTCGAACTTGTCGCCCAACGACATGGGGTTCTCCCTTCCTCGGTATCCGTACGCCCCGAAGGACAGCGGCCGCGCGGATCCGTCACGGGCGCACCGGTGCACCTCACACCGGAGATCCAAACCACACGATCGGGTCGTGACGTTCTTCCCGCCGTGGGTTCTCTCCAGTGTGGACATCGCGACGACGTCCACCGAGACCCACCGGACTTGCCGAAGGAGAAGGACATGACCAACGCCACCGCCACCACGACCGCGAAGCACTCGGGTGGGGATGTGGAGAAGTCCGGCACCAGCGCGCTGGTGACCAAGCAGGGCACCACGACCATCGCCGACACCGTGGTGCAGAAGATCGCCGGCCTGGCCACCCGCGAGGTTTCCGGCGTGCACGACCTCGGCGGCGGAGCCGCGCGGGCGTTCAACGCCCTCCGCGAGCGCATCCCGGGTGCCTCCGCCTCGGCCGGGCAGGGGGTGTCGGTCGAGGTCGGTGAAAAGCAGGCCGCCGTGGACCTGCAGATCCTGGTCGAGTACGGCGTGTCGATCGCCGACCTGTCCCGCGCGGTGCGCCGCAACGTGATCACCGCGGTGGAGCGGATGACCGGCCTGGAGGTCGTCGAGGTCAACATCAACGTCAGCGACGTGCACCTGCCCAGCGACGACGAGGGCGACGACCAGGCCGACACCGGCCGCGTCCAGTGACCGCCGGCGTCGGGATCGACGCCGACCGCATCGCCACCGCCGTGCAGGCCCAGCCCACCGTGGCGGATCTGCACGGCGGCCGGTTCGGCGAGATCGCCACCTACCTGCCGCACCGCCGCGTCCGTGGCATCCGGATCCGGCCCGGCGAGATCACCGTCGGCGTCATCGGCCGCTACCCCGCGACCGCCGACCGGATCGGCGACGACGTCCGCACCGCCGTCACCGCGCAGCCCGGCACGGCGGGCCACGCGGTCCACGTGCACATCGCCGACCTCCTGCCACAGGACAACGGCCCAGCTGAAGGGACACTGCCATGAGCACCACCCACATCGGACTGCTGACCGGGCTCGTGCTCGGTCTCGCCGGAGCCTTCGGCGGGTTCGGCGCCTTCCTCGTCGTCCTCGTCCTCGGCGCGCTGGGCCTGCTGGCCGGGCGTTATCTCGACGGCAAGCTCGACCTGTCCCAGCTCACCGGCCGCGACCGGGGGTGAGACCGATGACCACCACGACCCCGGTCGAGGAGCGCGGGCAGACCGTCCTGTCCGAACGCGCGGTCGAGCGCATCGCCACCATGGCGCTGACCGAAGTGGACGGTGTCGGCGGCGCCGCCCGCCGGGTACTCGGCATCGCCGTCGACGGTGAAGACCTCGACCGTGACGCGCAGGTCACCGCCCGCGTGCGGGGCGACGAGATCACGCTGCAGGCCCGGCTGTCGGTCGCCTACCCCGCGCCGGTCACGGCGACGACCGAAGCCGCGCGACTGCACCTGGTGCGGCGGGTGGGTGAGCTGACCGGCCGCACAGTGTCGCGTGTGGACATCACGATCACCGCCCTGCACTCCGACGTCAGCGCCCGTAGGAGGGTCCAGTGAAACGCCGTCCCCGCCGCAGCCTGCCCGCGGCACTGGTCGCCGTGATCCTGCTCGCCGCGGGCGCGCTGGTCGCGGTCACCGCCGTGCAGATGCTCCTGAACGAACCCACCTGGATCAGCTACGACCAGGCAGCCCGCACTCTGCACGGTCTGCTGTGGACGGACACCCCGGTGCTCGCCGCCGGCATCGTCGCCGCCGCACTGGGTGTGCTCCTGCTGCTGTGCGCGGTCGTCCCCGGCGCCCGCACCGTGCTGCCGCTGGCCGCCGGCGACACCGCCATCGACTCCGGCGCCTCCCGCCACAGCTACCGCGGCACCCTGCGCGCCGCCGCCGACGTGGACGGCGTCGACGGGGTGAAGCTGAAAGTGCGCGGCCGGTCGCTCACGGCGCGAGTGCGCACCGAGCGCACCAACACCACCGGGCTGGCCGAAGCCGTGGAGCACTCCCTCGCGCACCGGCTCGACCAGATCGCGCCCGCGCGCCGGCCCGCCGTGAAGATCAAGCTCAAGGCCGCGAGGAGCCAGTCATGACCAGCCTCAACCGCCCCGCCCGCCTCAACCGCACCCTGCTCGCCCTCTGCGGGCTGGTCCTGCTCGCCGCCGGCGCGTTCACCCTGGGCACCCACTTCCGCCTCCTCACCGTGCTCGCGCCGGACTCCCCACTGGTGCCCGGCACCGCATCGCCACCCACGTGGGCGCTCTACGCCGCCGCCGCGGCGGGGATCGTGGTGGCGCTGCTCGCGCTGCGCTGGCTGCTGGCACAACTCGCCCACCGGCCCAAGACGACCACGTGGCGCTTCGAACAGAACCCGGACACCGGCCGGACCGAACTGGGCGCGAGCACCGCCATCGCCCCGCTGCTGGCCGAAGTCGAGACCTACCCCGGAGTCCACTCGGCCCGCGGCACCCTCGCCGGGCAGCAGGACAACCCCACCCTGGCGCTGGTCGTCACGGTCGAGCAGGACGGCGATCCCACCCACATCCGCCACCGGCTCGACACCGACGGCCTCCCCCGGCTGCGCCAGGCCCTCGACCTGGAGGCCCTGCCCACCACGGTCGAGTTCCGGTTCAGCACCAAGACGGTGAGCCGCATCCAGTGATTCAGCGGACCGGGCACAGTGCTGGGGGTTGAGGTCTCTCGTCATGGGATGCCGGTGCCGGGCAGCAGGAGCCGGTCGCCGTCGGCGGGCTGTCGCAGTGCGTCGCGCCGGCGATCAGGTCGGCGATCCGCTCGGTGATGCGCCGTCCGACACCGTCGAGTGCGGCGGCAAGCTGCTCGGCCTCGGCGTCGACCAGGGACCCGGCTTCGGCCAGCGGTACGCCGGCCTCGGCCGGGGTCCGGACCTGGACCAGCCGCAGCAGGTCGGCGGATCCGTAGCGCCGGTAGCCGGAGCTGTCGCGTGGTGATTCGTCGAGCAGCCTTTGCCGGTGCCACACGGTCTTCACCGTGGCCCCGGTGAAGGCCGCCACCTGGCCGGCGGAAACTCCGTCACCAGGTCGGTTTCCGCCGCCGGTCAGCGAGTTTGCTGCCATCGGGCGTGCTGACGGCAACACCACTGACTACGGTGCATTGATGTACTGCGCGGCTCCTTGGCGTCGGCTCGTCTTCAGCGACAAGCTGAGGCCAGACTGACCTGCTGCCGCTCCGGGCGGTCCTGCTGGGCGGCGCTGGCCACCCCGGGGCGACCGCCCCGGCCACCAGCGCGACAGCCGGCGCCGTGACCGCCACCCGACGGGAGACCAGCGGCGTTCGTGCCCTCTGCTGGAACCCGGCGACCGCCGAAGCGGGACGAGCCGTGGGCGTGATGTTCTTCGTCAGGCGGCCAGGCGTGGGTCGAGCAACGCCAGGACCACATCAGGCTCCCGGCGCGGCACCGTTTCCGGACTGGCCGTCCGCGGGACCACCGGCCGCCGCCGCTTCGGCGATCGCCGATACCAGTTCCGGCACGCTGCTCCCGGGGAGCGTCAGCTCCATGCTCGTGCCCGGGTTGAAGCACAGCACGTGATCCTCGCCCGGCCAGTTCAACAGCACGTCCAAAAAGGACACGGTCGCGAGCGGGGCGCCGCCCGGGGCGACCACGTCGAGCACCTGCTCGGAGCTGAACACCGGCACCACCGGCGTCTCGTCGTCGCCGAGGATCCGCCACGGGAACCCGCCGGTCTCGATCACCGCCGGGTCGGGGACCGGCTCGGCGGCCGGCAGCACCACGTCGGAGCCGATGAGCGCGAGCAGGAACGCGTCGAAGTCCAGTTCGGACACCGCGTCGCGCAGCCGCTCCTCCAGCTCGTTGATCGGCTGCAGCGCCGCGGCGGCCTCGGCGTCCCCGCCCAGCTCCTCCAGCACCAGGCGACGGACCTCGGAGAGCACCTCGTCGACCATCGCGTCCTGCACGTCCTCCACCGGGACCAGCTCCTGCCGCCCCTCGGCCAGGTCCTCGACCTCGCCGAGCACCAGGTACACGCCGATCGGGATGCCCGGGTTCACCACGAGCTGGGCGTGGTCGGGGTGGATCTCGCGCAACCCCGCGATGGTCGTCTCCCGCCAGCTGTCCACCACGCCGCCGAGCGCCCAGTCCAGCGACTCCTCCGAGGTGAAGACGATGACGTGGTTGCCCTCGGGCATCGGCAGGCTCGTCGGCCACGGGTCGCCCGGCTCCGGCGTGGCCGGCACGTACAGCGGGGCCTCGCGCAGCAACTGGGCGTAGCGCCGGCTGTCACTGTCCTGCAGCGCGGCCAGCATGCCGCTCTCGACCTCGTTGGCCGGGCGCCACTGAAAGTCCACTCCAGACACTTCCTCTTCGTCGTGTTCCGCCGTCAGAACCGGACTTCTTCGATGTCGCCGTCCGCGTCCTCGGGCGGATGGACGAGGGTGAAGTCTGGCAGCCGCGCGTCGAGCTCCTCGACAGGGGTGTCGATCGGGAGGAACTCCACCCCATCGGGCACCCACGTGCGCGAGACGTGGATGCCGAAACCACAGTGCCCGCAGGAGAACTGCGCGTACCCGATCCGTTCGGTCGCGTCGGCGACGAACACCAGGCGCAGCTCGTGGTGCCCGCAGTTCGGGCACGCCAGGTCGGGCCGGTCCGGCAGCGACTCGTAGTAGTCCCCGTAGGCGCGCTGCCAGTCCGCGTAGGACGCGTGCTGCTCGACGGCCATCAGCCTTCCCGTTCCTGGTTGAGCGTGTGGTCCTGCCACCACTGCCGGTCGGCGGCGTGTGCGTCGTCCTCCCACGCCCGCCACTCCGCGGCGGTTTCCTGGCGGCGCCAGCCCGCGCGTTCCATCTGGACCACGTGGACGTTCTCATGGTACAGAGTGCGCGCGAGGACCTCCTCGTTGACGAAGGCCGCCGGCGTGATCTCGATCCGCGCGCCCCGCCCGGCGAGCAGGGTCTCGCCGTACATGCCGCGTTTGGCCTTGTTGATCGTCACCTTGGCCTTCGGGTGCACCTGGATGCCGTACTTCTGCGCGACCAGCCGGATGTTGTCCGGCGTGACCTTCAGCTTGCCGCTCTCCCAGTAGTCGAACCGCGGGTCCAGCCGCTCGGCGGGCCACGGCTTCGGCTTGGTGTCGCCGTCCTCGAAGCGCAGCAGCCGGTCCTCGGGCCGGGTCGTGGTGCTCGGACCGGGCTCCCGGCCGGGTTCAGCGGTGTCCGGCAGCGGCGAGACCCCGTGCACCAGCGGCGCCCCGGGAGCGAGCATCCGCTCGAACACGGGAATGGTGGGCTTGACGGTCAGGCCCGGGATGACCAGCCGGATCTCGCCGTTGTCCCACACCGGCGTGGCCGCCACGTACACGTCGTGCTTGACCTGCGGCATCGACGCCAGCAGCGGCATCTTCGCGTCCGCGAGCGCGGGCAGCAGGTTCTCCAGCGCGCGCACCGCGGCACCCTGGCCGGGCAGGGACTGGGTCACCGGCAGGCCGGACACGGCCGCCAGGACCCGCTGCACGTGATCGGCGTTGCCGTGGTACCCGGCGGTCATCAGGCCCAGGTGGATGAGCGCGTTCTCCACGGTCCGCATCCACCGGGCGGCGTGCTGCGAGGGCATCCACGGGAACGAGTTCGGCACGGCCACCTCACGCACCACGCCGTCGACGAGCAACCGGACGAGGACGTGATCCGAGTCCGGCAGCGGGCGGACCAGCTGCTGCCGGACGTGGTCCGGTCGCGCGGCCGCCACCGCGCGCAGCACCTCGAAGGCCACTTCCGTCTGCATCCCGGCCCGGCTGAGCCGGCTCGCGTCCAGCGTCTCGAAGAGCGGGCGGTCGTCGGGCACCCACGGCATTTCCCGCAGCTCACCGGTCATCGTGGGGGCCAGCGGGTGGTGCGCGACGGGATAGGGGCTGGCCGGGTGCCGCGGGTCCTGGCGCGAGTACACGGAGTCCAGCAGGTTCCCGAACGCGCGGTGCACCAGCACCATCCCGCTCTTGTCCGGGTCGTAGAAGAACTCGTGGTCGGTCAGCAGGTCCAGCGCCGCGGGATCGTCCCGGTACGCGGCGGCGAACGCGGCCCGCGCCGCTTCCCGGTCCTGGGCCAGCCGCTCGGCGGGGTCCTCGGCGGTGCTCCGGCCGAAGGAGGGCACCGAGACCGCGCCGGGCTGGTAGCGCCGGAGGTCGATCACGTTCTCCTCGGCCAGGCGCAGCCCGTGCTTGCGGAGGAGCTCGGCGAGCACGGGCTGCTGCTTCGCGAACTCACGCAGCGCGTCCTCCCCCGGCGACACGAACGCTTGCTGCAGGCTGACGGGCGTCAGGTCGCGCGGCGCGGCGTACCGCGTGGCGCCGGGAGCCAGCCCGTCCGGGACGAGCGCGCCCAGTCCCCGGTCCCACTCCGCCGCCAGCGCCTCCTCGACCGCCGTCTCCGGCGGCAGGTCCGGGTGCGCGTCGACCGCGCGGGCCCGGAAGGTGTGGAGGCCGCGCCGCATCAGGGCCTGGTCGCCGCCCACCGCCTGGAACCAGGCGACCAGCTGGCGCCGGGCCCGCGGATCGGTCAGGTTCCGGTAGGTCTCGCCCAGTTCGCCCAGGTGCTCGGGATCGGCCTCGGAGGTGGTCAGCCCGACGGCCCGGGTGACCCACTCCGCCAGCTCGTGGTCCTCGGCCGCCCGGACGTACTCGGCGGTCGGCGGGAGCTGGCTGACCGGGCTGCGGGTCGTGCCGGGCAGCGGCACCGGCTTGCCGTCGCGGTCGATCATCAGCACGTCGGTCCCGAATCGCATCGGGTAGCCGGGGCGGCGTGTCATCCGCTCCTGGGGCAGCATCTTCCGTGGCTGGAACCGCGAGCTCTCCGCGGCCGTCACGGCGGACTGAGCGGCATTCGCGACGCGTGCGGCCCCGTCGACCACCTGGCCGGCGACCTTGCGGACCCCACGCCGCCGGAACGACGGGCGCTTGCCACTGATCACCTCGTCGGTCAGCCAGTACAGGGTGCCTTCGTGGTTGATCACGATGACCCCCGCGTGCGGGCCGTGCGGGTCGTCGGTGAGCCGGTGCAGCATCAGGGCCATCGCACCCGGCCTGTCCCGGAGGGCGAACTCGACCGCACCCTGGGCGTGGATCCCCGGGTCCCCGCCGGGATAGGTGCGGAACCGCGCGCCGATGACCTGTTCCACCCGGCCCGCGGCGCCCAGCTCGGAGCCGAACGGCTCGCCGTCCCGGATCCCCCGGAAGGCGGCCATCGCGGGGAGCTTGGGGATGCCGAGGTGGTAGATCGACCGGGCGGCGAGGAAGGCCTCGAAGGCCGAGATCCCCGGCCGCCACAACAGGGGGGCCCACTTCTTCGGGTGAATCCCCGCCAGGAAGGCGCCCGTCTCGTCGCGCATGATCTCCTGCAGCTTCTCGAGCATCCGGTGGATCACCGCCCGCAACCCGTCCGGCTCCTCGTAGGGCGCGCCGACCTCGGCGCTGGTGTCCGTGGCGCCGTGCGTGGAGTTCAGCGCGGCGGCCAGATCGGGCCGGACCTCGGCGAGGCGGAGCTGCTGGGCACGCGTCAGCTTCTCGGCGTCGATCGTCTTCAGGACGCGGTTGATCCACTCCTCGTCCGTGATCCCGCTCTCCGGGTACCGGACCGGTCGCGCGAGGACCGCCTGGGAGGTGAAGAAATCGAGCTCGTTCTCCCACATCCTGGTGAGCAGCTCGGCCACGGGGACGCCCTGCCACTCGGCGGTGTTCTGCATGCTCCGGACCGCCCTCGCGAACGCGGCCGGTTCGCGGGTCGTGTGCGCGAGGGCCCGCAGCTGCAGCCGGGCCAGCCGGTCGTTGACGAGCGAGTTGTAGAGGGAGGCGACCTCGGGCGGGAACGACGTGGGGTACGCCGCGACGTCCTCGTTGAGCAGCTCGGCGAGGTGGATCTGCTCGGCCAGGCTCTTCCAGGCGGCGCGATCGGTCTTCGGGATCGCCTCGAGGTAGCTCCGGGTGGGCGGGCGGGAGCTGATCTCGGACAGCTCCAGCCCGTTGATCGGCACGGCCGCGGCCACCGCCGAGGACCTGCTCGGTCCGCTGTGGACGATGACGTCGAGGGCGTACACGCCGTCCTCGTGCCCGTAGAGCGGTTGCGACGCGGCCCTGCCGTGCGCGGGGTCGAGGAACACGGGTGACTGTCCGTCGCGGGCGGCGACGGCGGTGACGTGGGGTTCGGCGCCGTCGCGGTGCACGACCACGTAGGCGAACGCGTTGCCACCGGTGCGGGCCAGGGCGTTGACGACCGTCTGGTACGCGGCGGCGATCACCTCCGCGCGCTGGGCCTCCGGCACCTGCCGGAAGTCGGCGAGGCGCTGGAACCGGCCGCCCCGGTCCTCGATGCGGCCCACCTGCTCACCGCCCAGCGGCTTGCCGGGGTCGCCGTCGGCGAACCCGTCGAACGTCCGCCGCGCGGCCACATCGATGTCGAGGCCGATCCAGTAGTCGTGGAGCACCATCGCGGCGTCGGCGTGCGCCAGCGGCCCGGCCGGGTCGGCCGGCCAGGGCGCGAGCAGCCGCACCGCGCGTGCCAGGTCGTCCGCGGTGCGCTCGCCGTTCTCGCCGAGCATCGCCTGGGCGATCGCCAGCCGGGCCCCGGGTGAGGGCACCAGGCCGGCGCGCTCACCGAGCACCCGCGACGCGCGCGCCGGCGGGAACGGCGATTCGCGCGTCATTCCACGGACCTCGCCGCGGACGACGTTGTGCACCGCCCACTCCGGCTCCGGGAGGCTGAGTTGCTCCTCCGCGGGCAGCTGACGCAGTTCCTCGCGGGTGGCGAGGTCGAGGAGGTGGTCCCGCTCGGCGAGCAGGGCGCGGGTCAGCGGCTGCAGGTGTGCCTGGGCGATGGCGTCGAAATCGCGGCCCTCGGGCAGCGAGATCGCGATGTCCCCGGCCTGTTCGCCCAGCTCGCCGCTCACCGCGGAATCCCCGTGCTCGGCGACGGCTTCGGCCTGCTGGAGCGCGAGCACGTCCAGGGTGAGGAGCCGTCCGGCCAGCGGGGCGTCGACCGCGGTCGCCTCACCGGGGCCACCCGGTTTGCCGCGGCGCAACCGCTGGAACCGGGTCTCCGGGCGCAGCTCGTGCCGGACCCGGCCGAGCCGGTCCGCGAGGTCCCGCATGGCCTGGTCCCGCCCGGTCCCGGGCTCCAGCCGGAGCCGGATCGTGCCGGTCGGCCCGGCGGGCCCGCCGGCGAATGCCGGCATCAGCCGCGGGCCGCGCCGGGTCGCGGCGTCGGTGTAGTCGACCGCGATCGGCACGCCCGACAGGTCGGCCTGCACCTGTCCGTCCACGACGGACACGTTCAGTTCGGGCAGCACCCGGGCGAGTCCGGTCAGTGCGAGGTGGAGCTGCTCGCGGTCGTGCCGGACTCGCTGCTCAGGGTCGTCCCCACGGCCGGTGCCGGTTCCCCCGTGCGTTCCACCAGCAGCGTCGTCCACCCGTTGCGGCGCGCCAGCGGCGTCGGGAACTCCACCGACAGGACCGGCCAGGCGCGGCCCGTCACCGGGTCGGTCAGGGTCAGCCCCGGCTCGATCGGGTCCCCCTCTTCCCGCCCCAGCAGCCGGATCCCCGGAAACACCGCCAGATCGTCCATCTTGGTCACCTGGAACGTCGTCAACGCTGTCTCCTCCTGTGTCGAACAAGTACGGTACGACGTCGCGGTGCGTCATCGGGACCGGAACGTAGTGGTCCGGGTCGGGCAGCAGCAACGGGCGGGGCCCGGTCCGGAGGTTCTGGACCGCGATCGCGCTGTTGCGCAGCGCGAGCTCCTCCAGGCCCGCCACGTGCCGCTTGAGCGGCGCGATACCCAGCCGGAGCTGGGCGAGGTGGGTCTGCTCGTGTCCCAGGACCTCCGCCAGCTTCGCCTCCGTCCGGAACGCGGCCGGGCTGAACCAGATCGCCCGTTCGGCGGTCACGGTCAGGGCGCTGGCCCCCTCGGCGGCGAGCAGCGCCAGGAACTCCGGATCGTCCTTGATCACGATCTCGGCGCCGGTCAGGTCCGCCCCGACCCGCGCGGCGACCCGCCGCACGGTCTCCACCGTGGCGGGCAGCGGTCCGGCCGAGGCCGGCTCCGGCGCGGCCGGCTTCGCGCCGGACTCCGCGTCGAGGGTGACCACCGTGCCCAGCCCCTCGTCCCATGCGCGGGCCAGGGCCTGCTCGACCACCTCGTCCTCGCCCACCAGGCGGAGGTCGCCGTCGAAGCGATCCAGCGCGAGGGCGCGGAACGTCTCCAGCCCGCGCACGAGCAGACCGGCGTCGCGGCCCGTCGCGTCGAACCAGGACAGCAACTGGGCCCGGGCCCGCGGATCGGACAGCCCGTCGTGGACCGCGGACACCTCCACCGGCAGGTCCAGTTCCGCCGGACCGCGCCGGAGGAGCTCGACCGTCCGCCCGACGACCGCGTGGAGGTCGTCATCCGCCATGGCACGCAGGTAGGCGGCCGAGGGCGGGACGGTGCTCAGCGGACTCGGCGCGGCGCCGGGAACCGGGACGGGCGCGCCGGTCCCGTCGATGACCACGACGTCGATGCCGTGCTCGAGGTTCTGCAGGACCGGCAGGGACTCCTCGACGCGAACGCCCTGATCGTCCCGGACCACGTAGCGGACGGACTCGCCGTGCCGCGCCGCGATGACCAGCCCGGTGGAGTCGTCCACGGACCCGCCGGACCGGTTGATCAGGACCGCCACGGCCTGCGGACCGGCCGCGGCGAGCGCGGCCTCGATCCGCCTGGTGAAGTCGCGCCGGACGCTGAGGCCCCACGAGGGCAGGTTCTGGATCCGGACACCCCGCTGCTGCTCGACCCGTCCGGAGGCGCCGAGCTCGTACCCCTGCCACCGGCCCGCGTCGTAGCTGTCCAGCGTCGGCTTCGCGGGCAACTTCGGCACACCGTCGACGTGGGTCGAAACCACCGCCGAGAACGTCTCGAACGGCTCGGCGCCCATCCCCAGGATCAGTGGACCCCAGATCGCCGGGTCCGGGGAGCCGCTCAGCGCCTTCCGCAATTTGTCCTGAGCGGCCTTGGTCACCGGCCGCAGGCCGTCCGGCCGGTCGTACGGGGCGCCGACCTCACGGGAGGTGTCGTCGGCACCGTAGGTCGAGTTGAGCAGTGCCCACAGATCCGGCCGGGCCTGCGCGAGCTGCCGCCGTTCGGCCTCCGTGGTTTCCGCGAGCACCAGCTTCCTGACCTTCTTCAGCCAGGCCTCGTCGCTGGTCGCGCCCTCGGGATACCGCATCGGTGTCTCGGTCACCTGGACCAGGGGCCCGAGTTCGGCGTCCCAGTTCTCGGCCAGCAGCGTGCTCAGGGGGATTCCGCGCCACCGCGCGGTGTTCTGCAAGCTCCGCACCGCCGCGATGAACGCCTCCGGGTTCGCCGCGGCGCCGATGGTGTACCCGAGTGCGCGCAGTTCCAGCCGGGCCCGGCGATCGCTGCCCAGGCGGTTGAACTCGGCGGCGACCTCGGGCGGGAAGGACAGCGGGTACTGCGCGACGTCGGCGTTGAGCAGCTCGTCCACGACCACCTGCTGGGCCAGCTCCATCCACCGCACGCGGTCGGCGGCGGGCATGGCGTCCCGGTAGGCGGCGGTCGGCGGCCGGGTGCTGATCTCCGACAGCGGCAGGCCCGGGATCGGGACCGAGCTGTTCCGCGGTCCGGTCTCCGTGGAATCGCCGTACACCACCACGTCCAGCGCGATCACGTCGTCGGAGTAGAGCGGGGACTCCGACGCCGTCCGGTTCACCGGGTCGAGGAAGAGCGGCTCGGCATCTTCGAAAGCGGTGACGGCGGTGACGAGCGGCTCGTGCCCGGCCCGGTGCACGACCACGTAAGCGAAGGCGGGCCCCGGTTCCCGGCGAAAGCCGTTCCGGGTCCGCGGCACATCGGCGGGCGGCGCGCCGCGGACGGCGTCCACCACCCGCTGCCAGGCGGCCTCGACGGCGCCGGCGCGATCGAGACCGTCCGGCAGCGGGTCCCGCACGTCGAACAGCCGCTGGAACCGGCCGCCGCGGTCCTCGATCCGCCCCTCTCCCCCGAGCTCGCGCCCCACCGCCCGCGTGACGTCCCCGTCGCGGAAGCCGTCGAACGTGCGCCGCGCCGCGGCATCGGTCCCGTGACCGACCACGAAGTCGTGCACGGTCATGACCGCGTCGACGTCGTTGAGCCGCGCGGTGGGGTCGTTGCCGGGTCCGTTGACGAGCCGGACGAAGCGACGCAGGCGCTCGTTCGCGGACTCCTCGCGGCGGTGGAACGACTTGTCCACGATCTCGCGGTAGGCGTCCGGCGCCGGGAGCAGCCCGCCGCGCTCCCCGATCACCCGGCTCGCCTGGACGCTCGGGAACGCGTGCGTCTCCGGTTCGGGCCCCTGGGCCGGAGCGGCTCGCCGCACCGTGTTGTGCAGGCTCCAGTCCCCGTCCGGCAACGTCTCCTGCAGGTGCGCGGGCAGTCCGGTGAGCTGTTCCCGGGTGGCGAGGTCCCTGAGGTGGTCCCGCTCGGCCAGCAGGGCGCGGGTCAGGTCGCTCAGGTGACGCCGGGCGATGGCGTCCCAGTTGCCGTGCACCGCGTTCGCCAGCTCGTCGGCCTCGGCGTAGAAGTCTTCCAGCGACACGTCGTAGCCGGACTCCGCGATGGCCTGGGCCTTGTGCTCCGCCATGACGTTCAGTGAGGCGAGCAGTCCGGCGACGTGCGGGCCGACCGCGTCCGGCGCATCGGGCGCGGTGCTGCGGAACCGCACGGACTTGCGCACCAGGCCCGCCGGGCGCAGCTCCTGCCTGGCCCAGCCGAGCTGGTAGCCGAGGTGGCGGGCGGCCCTTTCCGGCGTCGCGCTCGCCTCCACCTCGATCTCGATCACCTTCCGCCTGCCGGAGCGGACGATGCGGCCCCCCGGCGCCGGGTCCTCGGTGAACACCACCCGGACGGGCACGTCGTCGAGCAGGATGGTCCAGTCCCGCCGTCCGTTCATCCACGCGGTCAGCCCCGGGATGATCTTCGACAGCGGCGCCACCGCGTGGAAGGCCCGTGTCTGCTCCGGCCACGAGTGCACCCAGAACCGGGACGCGCTGGAGCCGGTGTCGAAGAGGTACTCGACGACCTCCTCGTCGTCGCCGGTCTCCGGCAGCAGGCGCGGCTCGGTGATCGGCGGGTGCGCGGGCCGGCCGTGCAGGCGGTCCACCGCGGCCTGGCCGCCGGCCCGGGCGATCTCCTCCAGCAGCTCCACCACCGGCCGCACCGGCCGGATCCCCTGCCTCAGCTGGTCGACGTGCGTCAGCTCGTGACCGAGCACGCGCACGAGGGTGTCGATCGACTCGAAGGCCTCGGGAGCCAGCCAGATCTCCCGGCCCTCGTACCGGGTCGGGGTGACTCCCTTCTGGTCCTCGCTCCGCATCAGCCGGAGCAGATCGGGGTCGTCGATGACGCGGAGCGTGACCCCGGTCAGGTCCAGGCCCGCCCGGGCCGCTGCCTGGCGGGCGGTCTCGACCGACGGTTCGACCGGGCCGGCGGGCAGCGCCGGCGCCGATGACCCGGCCTCGCGCACCTGCTGGTCGAGATCGGACCAGGCCCACTGCTCCGGAAGCTGCTCGACGCGAACACCGTGCCGCGCGAGCACCTCGGCCGCCGACTTCGTGCCCTCGGCCAGCACCTCCCGCAGCACCTCGACCGTCTTCGGCGCGTACCAGCCGGCCGCCTCCGCGAACTCCAGCAGGTCCAGCATCTGACGACGGCTGTACTCGGCCGTTTGCCTCGCGAAGTACTGGGCCAGCTGGTCCCGGTCCGCCGACAGCACCACGCCGTCGTAGGCGTAACCCTGGCGGTACAGATCGAGGTCGAGGGACTCCCCGCGCCCGGCCCACATCGTCGTGCGCATGTTCGCCCAGCTCGACACCGCCGCCCACACCATCTGCAGGGCGAAGTTGCGCAACTTCGGCTCCGGCCGGAGCACCTCCGTGGTGCCGCGGTTGACCGCGCCGCCGACGTTCCCCGGTCCCAGCTCGTTGACCAGCAGCGTCCGCCCGCGGGGCATGCCGGCCGCGCCGCGGTGGAACACCTCGGCGATCGGGGAGATCGCGTCCAGCGCCTCGGTCACGTCCTCCCCGACGACGAGGAAGCTGGAGTCGGCGGAGTTGCGGACCACCCGCGTGCGGTCACCGGGCACGCCCGGCAGGAAGTGGACCCGCAGGTGCTGCCGGTGCGCGCCGCGCAACTTGGCGAACAGCTCGAAGGGCCCCGGCCGGGGCACGCGGTCGATCCGCAGCACGAGGTGGTTGTCGCCGTGGTCGACCACCTCGGCCAGGTGCTTGACCCGGCGCGCCAGCTCACCGGTGTCCCGCATCCGGCGGATCTCCGCGATCGCCGTGCCGGGCGGGGCGGCTTCCGGCCCGCGCCGGGCGAGGATCTCCCGGGCTTTCGCGCCCAGCACGGGGTCGTCGAGGTGCCGGCCGAGCAGCGCCCGGAGCCGGCTTTCGGTCTCCCGCGCCTCGGTGGCGGTCGCCCACGCCACGTCGTCCATCACACGCGGGGTCGCACCGGTAGCGGGCATCTCCTTCCGCATCTTGACCCCGTACCGGTCGACGGTGGCCCGGGCGGTGACAACCCTCATGGCGCCGTCCGCGGTCCGCTGGGCGGCCTCCGCCGCGGACTGCCCGGCCGCGACGGTATTGCCTTGTTCGAGGCTCGCCACGGCGTTCACGGCGCCACTGCCCATCGCTCGCCCGAACGCGGCCATGGCGAGCTGCCTGCTGCTCCGGCGGTGCAGGAACCGCTCGCGCGCGATGAGGTCGTCGGTCTGGCGGTGGATCCAGGTCGTGAGGTCGTCCGCGGCAATGCGGCCGGCCCACTGCGCGGGCAGGTAGGTGTGGAACTCCCGGACGTCGGTGACACCCCGCTTGTAGATGGCCGAGTGGGTCGTCATCGGCGCGACCGTGGTGGGCAGGTCGTCAGCGACGCGGAAGGTGAACCGCAGCTCGCCCGGCACCTTCGGGGTGTGCAGGCGCGGGTGCGCGGTGACGACCACCGTCAGCCCGTCGCCCTCGCGGATCGCCGCGGCGATCTCCGCCGGGGTGAACGCCTCACCCGAGTCCTTCCGCTTCGCCTGCTCCTCGGCGGCGGCCGCCGTTTCCCGGGCGGCCCGCTCGGCCTCCGCCCTGGCCTCGACGAGCGCGTCGGTGGCGTCCCCGGCCTTCTCGGCGGCGGCGACCGCGTTCTTGGCGGCCTCGCACTCGGCCGCCGCCCGTTCGGCCACGAGCTCCTCGGCGGTCAGGAACCGCGCCGCCTTCACCCCGGGACGGGTGATGGCGCGGGCGGCCAGTTCACCGGCGGCCCGTGCGATCAGCTCGGCCGGATCGGCGGGCACCAGGGGCCGCTCCGGTTCCGGGGGCAGATGCGAGTCGATCTCCGCGCGGACGCTCCGGACGATCCCGTGTGCGGTGTCCATCAGCCGCAGCGCGGTGTCGGCCGCCTGGATCTTGGCGCCGACGCCGATGATCTCCTGGAAGCCCTGGCGCTCCCGGACGCCGTCCTCCCACAGCTTGAACGACAGCATCAGGTCCGACCAGGTGCGGAACCGCGAGTACATCATCCCGCCGCGGGTCCCGGCGCTGCCGGCGACCAGCGGCGCGATCAGTTCCGGGCTGCCGGCGGCGATGTTGAAGGCGGCGGTGATCGCGGCTTCCAGGGGCAGCGTCGGGAAGTGCTCCTTGGCCAGGGTCGTCAGCGTGGGCTGGATCCACATCTGCTCGCCCTTGACCACGACGTCCACCAGCTGCTCGGACAGGGCGGCGCGAACCGCGTCCGGCCCGCCGAGGAAGGCGTTCGGCGAGATGCCGATCCAGTAGCGCTGTTCCCGGGCAGGGACGTGACCGCCCTTGAGCATCTGGTACGAGCGCTCCAGGCGGCCCACCACCAGGGAGACCTTCAGCGTTTCCCCGCTCGGCAGTTCGAGCACGAGCGTTCCGGCGTCCCGCACGGACTGCGTGCCCGCGTCCCGCGACGCGATGCGCTCGTCCTCCCAGCGCACCGACCGCATCCGGGCGAACGTCTGCCGCAGATCGGTGCTGTACAGATAGGTTTCCGGGAACGCGCCGTCCGCGATCCGGGCCGCGACCTCCGCGCCGGCGCGGCTCATCAGCTCCTCGAACTCGGCCAGTTGCGCGGTGGTCAGCTGGGCCGGCCGCTCGGGCGGGGCGACGTCCGGCACGGGGGTGCCGGCGAGTTCGGCCAGGGGCCGCAACGCGGTGCTCGTGTCGTACTCGCCCTGGGCGAGCGCGCTCGCGGTGGCGCCGAAGCCGCGTCCCATGAGTGCCGCGTCCTGGCGGCGGAACTCGTTGTACGCGTCGACCAGCTTGGCGTAGGAGATGTGGTCCGCGACCGGGCCGGCGAGGACGGACCACACGAGGTAGGCCGCGCGGCCGGCCAGGTAGATGCTGCTGAGCCCCTGGCCGCTCAGGATGGCCGCCAGCGTCCCGGCGGCCACGCCGGCACCGCCGCCGAGCTGCGCCATCAGGTTGGCGCGGATCGGCACCCCCGCCGAGGGCTGCTCGGACCGGTAGGCGGCGATCTGCGCCGGGAGGATCCGGTCCCGGGCGGCGTCCGCTTCGGCACGGGTCGCGTCCGGCCGCACCACGACGACCACCTGGGACGCCTCGATCAGCGGCACCGGCACCGCCGCCGGAACCGGCAGGTCCCGGCCCTCGGTCGGGTCGGACCCGTGCCGCTGGATGAACGCCTCGAGGTCCGCCTCGGTGGAGATGGTCACGCCGAACCGGTCTTCGATCCAGTCGGCCTTGGTGCGCAGGCGGAACTCCGCGGCCAGCGGGTGCGTGCCCGCCTCGATCTCGGCCAGCGAGGGCCCGACCTCGGTCCGCAGGGTGAATGCGGCGCGCGGCAGCCTGCCCCCGGACGACTTGTCGGTGCCCGACCACCAGCTGACCTTGTCGACGTTGTGGTACGACCGCTCGGCGGCGTCGACCGGGTCCGGCCGTTCCTGCTGGTCCACGGGCGTGTACAGCGCCATGACCGGGAGTTCGGCCGTCTGCGTCACCCGCACGTGGTAGATCCGGTCGTCGAGCACCCCCTTGGTGTCCGGGAAACCGAGCCCCTGCTCGCGCAGGCTCCGCAGCCAGTGCGCGAATCCGGGCGCCGGGTGCTCCTCCGCCGTGCGGAGCTGCGCGAGCAGCTTCAGCGTCGCGAAGACGTCGGTGCCGCGACCGCGGAAGCGGGGGTGGGTCAGCAGGGCGTCCTCGACGAGGAGGAACCGCTCGTCACCGCGGCCGACCGCCTGGTTCAGCCCGAGGCCGTGGTCGCGACCCGCCGCGTCACCGCTCACCAGGCGCTTGAGGTCGTCCTCCAGCGCCTGGAGCTCGGCCACCGCCTGCGGGTCGGCGTGGCCGGTGAAGTCGCGGGCCCTGGTTCCGGCCAGGCCCCGCGCGGTGAGGGAATGCACGACCCGCTGGTGCTGCTCGGCGAGGCCGAACAGCCGTTCCAGGGCAGCCAGGTCGCGTTCGGACAGTCCCGCGACCGTCAGCGGGCCGTCGCCCACCGGATCGGCGCGCAGCATCTTCCGCGTGTCCTGGGCCGGGTCGATGCCCTCGTCGTGCACGGCCAGGCGCGGGTTCTCCTGGTGCACCCGGTCGAGCGCCTCGGCTTCCCGCGCGAGTTCCGACAACGCCGCCGCGAACGGGGTGTGCAGCTCGTCGGCGCGCCGCAGGGCACGGTCCAGCCCCCGTCGCGCGGCCTCGGCGCGCCGGTCGGCGGTGGCCGGCGAGACCGGCCTGCCGTCCAAATCCGGCAGCGGTTCGTTCGCCTGCTCGGCCGCGCGGGCCTGCTCGGCGATCCCGGTCCACAGGGTGAACCGGACCAGCGCGACGGCGGCGCGGGCCAGTTGCGCCCGGTGGTCCTCCCGGCGGTTCCGGATCTCCTCCAGCAGCCCGGCCAGCCGGCGGTACCGGTCGGTGAGGGCGGCCTCGGTCCGGCTGTCCCCGGCCTGGTGCCGCGCGATCAGCTCGTCGAGCTGCCCGGACAGCCGCTGGACGCGGGGTCCCATCGCGTCCAGCAACCCGGTCAGCGGCGCCGCCAGTTCCTCGGCCCGCTCGACCGCGGCGACCGGGTCGCCGAGCCGCTCGGTCACCTCGGCCAGCGACGCCCAGCCACGACGGGCCGCGTCGGCGAGCGTGACCAGTTCACCGAGCTGCGCGCGCACCGCCCGGTCGGCCGCGAACGCCCCGGCCGCCGTGTCGTGTGCGCCGTGGAACAGGAACGGGACGACCTCGCCCTCGGGGGCCGGCAGCTGGTCCGGCTCCACGATCGGTGGACGGGCGTGGCGGCCGTGCAGGCGGTCCACGGCCGCGTCGCCGTGGGCTTCGGCGTTGCTCTCCAGCAGGGGGACGAGGTTCGCGGTCGGCCGGACGCCCAGGCGCAGCTGGCCGACGTGCGCCAGCTCGTGCCCGAGCACGCGGGCCAGCGTGTCCACCGACGCGAACGCCTCGGGCGCCAGCCAGATCTGGTCCTCGGTGAACGTCGGCGTCATGCCCAGCACGCCCTCCTCGCGCATCAGCGCGAGGATCTCCGGGTCGCTCACGATCCGGATCCGGACGTCGGTGACGTCCAGGCCCGCCTGCACCGCCACCGCGCGGGCGGTTTCCACCGACGGCTCCAGCGGGCCGGACGGCAGTTCCGGCCGCTCCACGTCGGGCTCGGCGGTGAGCGGGCCGGAGACGTGTTCCTCCACCGCCAGCCGGACCTGGCGGACGGTGAAGACGCGGCCGGTGCCCCACAGCTCGTGCGCCCGGTTCAGCTTGGCGGTCAGGTCCGCCACCAGCTCCGCCTTGCGCTCGGGGGACGTGTCCCGATCGGCGAACGCCTCCGCCACCCGGATCGTGTCGTCGATCGCGGACTTGATCTGGAAGTGCGCGCGGTGCCGCGGCAGGTCGTCTTCCCAGCCGGCGATCGCCTCGGCCGGCATGACCTCCGCCCAGCGGCGGAGCAGCCGGGCCTCCTCTTCCGCCGTGTACCGCATGAGGTGCAGGTGCCGCGCCATCTCGGCGACCGGATCGCCGTAGAGCGCCAGCTCCCAGTCCAGGAAGGCGGCGCCGTCGTCCCGGACGAGGACGTTGCCCCGGTGCAGGTTCATGTGCACCAGGCCGAACGGCCGCCGGGTCAGCTCGCTCCAGCCCTCGCGCACGGCCGCCAGCGGCCGCTCCGGCACGGCGAAGACGTTCAGCAGGTCGCCGTGCTCCGCGACGGCCCGCGCGTGCACCTGCTCGGTCAGGTCGGACAGCCGCCGCCCGAACGAGGCGGTGTCGCCGCTGAGCGGCCAGCCGTCGGGCAGTGGCGGCAGTTCCGCCGCCCGCACCCGGCTCGCTTCGGCGAACAGCCGCGCGATGGCGTCGAGCGTGTGGTCCGGCACGGGCTCCCCCGGCGCCAGCGTGCGGCCCTCCTCGAAGGTCTGCACCTGGTTCGCGCCGAGCGACTGCCACATCTGGGAGACGTTGGGCAGCTGGGTGGCCATGCCGGGCAGCACCGGCCGCAGCCGGGCGAGCAGGTCCGCCTCGTGCCAGACGCGCAGGTCCACAGAGGACGCGCCGTCGACCGGGATGCGGACGTTGACCGGTCCGAAACCGGTTTCGACGCGCACGTTGCGGTTGTAGAAGCCTGCCGCGCCCGGCTGAGACCGGGCCAGGGCGATGACCGTCTCGCCCCACCGTTCACGCAGCGCCAGGTGCTCCAGGTCGCGGTCGGCCGGGTGCACGTCCAGCTCCCGCATCTCGGTCTCGATCCGCGCCAGCAGCTCCTCGGCCTCGCGCCGGGCCAGTGCGGGCGGCTCGTTGTCGCGCACGTGCTGGTCGAGATCGGACCAGGTCCACTGCTCCGGCAACTGGTCGGCACGGACACCGTGGCGCACGAACACCTCGGCGGCCGACTTCGTGCCCTCGGCCAGCACCTCCCGCAGCACCTCGACCGTCTTCGGCGCGTACCAGCCCGCCGCCTCCGCGAACTCCAGCAGGTCCAGCATCTGACGACGGCTGTACTCGGCCGTGCGCTTGGCGAAGTACTGGGCCAGCTGGTCGCGGTCCTCGGACATGACCGCGCCGTCGTAGGCGTAGCGCCAGCGGAACTGCTCGCTCTTGAGGAAGTCGCCGCGGCGGAACCAGCTCGCCGAGATCACGTTGACAGTGGTCGAGACGATCCCGGACAGCGCCTGCATGACCATGTTCCGCACGGTCGGGTCCGCCGGCGCCGCCTCCCCGGGCCGCTTCGGCTTCGGGGCCGGCCGCAGCACCTCGGTGGTGGCGCGGTTGAGGAAGCTGCCGACGTTGCCCGGGCCGAGCTCGTCGAGCATCAGGTTGAGCGCGCCGGGCACGCCGGTCGGGCCGTGGTGGTACACCGCGACGATCCGCGAGATCCGGTCGAGCGCCTCGTCCACGTTCTCGCCGACGACCAGGAAGTGCGAGTCGATCGCGTTGGCCAGCACCCGCGTGGGCTCGCCCGGGATGCCGGTGACGAACCGGAAGATCAGCTGCTGCCGGTGCGCGCCGCGGAGCTTGGCCCACAGTTCCTTCGGTCCGGGTTTGGCGACCTTGTCGATGTGCAGGACGAGCTCGCCGTTGCCGTACCGCAGCACCTTCGCGAGGTGCTTGACGCGTTCGGTGAGTTCGCCGCTTTCCCGCATGCGCTCGAACTCCTCGAACAGGGCGCCGGGCTTGGGCAGCTCGGCGCGGCGGTCGAGGATCTCCTGCGCCGTCTTGCGCAGCGCGGGGTCGTCCAGGTGGCTGCCGAGCAGCTCGCGCAGGTCGGCGTCGGTCTCCCGGACCTCGGTGGCCAGGGCCCAGGCCCAGTCGTCCATGACGCGGGCCGTCGCCACCTGCGGGTTCAGTTCCTTGAGCATGCGGGCCGCGGTCCGCTCGATGGCGTTGCGGGCGGTGACCATCCGCATCGCGCCGTCGACCGTCCGCTGCCCGGCTTCGGTGGCGGACTGCCCGGCCGCGGCGGTGTTGCCCTGTTGCACGCTGACCGCGGCGCTGACCGCGCCGCTGCCCATGGCGCGGCCGAACGCGGCGATGCCCAGCTGGCGGATCTCGCGGCGGTGCATGAACCGTTCCCGCTCGATCAGGTCGTCGGCGTGCCGGTGCATCCAGCTTTCCAGGCGCTCGGCCGTCACCCGGGTGCCGTCGGCGGTCCACTGCGCGGGCAGCCGCATCACGAACTCGCGGACGTCGGTGTTGCCGTTCTTGTAGATCGGCCCGTGGGTGAGCATCGGCGAGACGTGTCCCGGCAGTTCCGCCGTGGCGCCGATCTTGACGCGCAGCTCGCCCGGCACCTTCGGCGTGCGCAGGCGCGGGTTGGCCGAAATCACCACCGTAAGCCCGTCACCCTCGCGGACCGCCGCGGCGATCTCCTCCGGCGTGAAGGCCTCGCCCGCGGCCTTGCGCTTAGCGGGTTCCCTGGCCGCTTCGGCCTTCTCCTCGGCGACGCGCTCCGCTCGGATCTCGGCCGCCTTGGCCGCTTCCAGCGCGGCGACGGCGGCCTCCGCGGCCACGACCTTCTCGGCCAGCACGTCGGGCGAGGCGTTCTCCTTCTCGGCCGTGCGCACCTCGTCCGCGGTCTGGTCGACCGCCTTCTCCGCCGCGGCGACGGCCTTCACGGCCTTCTCGTGTTCGGCCTGCGCCTTTTCGGCCGCGACCTCCTCCGCGGTCAGGAACCGCGCCGATCGGATGCCGGGACGGGTGATCGCGCGGGCGCGGAACTTCTCCGCGGCCTCGGCGACCAGGCCGGGCACCGTGTCCGGCGCGAGCTCCACCGCGGGTTTGGCCGGCAGGTGCCGGGCGATTTCGGCGGCGACTCCGCGGTTGACCGCCACACTGGCGCCGACGAGCTGGACCGACGTCTGCGCCATCTGGATCTTGGAGCTCGCGCCGATGAGCGCCTTGAGGCCCTGGCGTTCCCGGACCGCGTCCTCCCACAGCTTCCGGGCCAGCGCGTTGTACTTGAAGTTGAGGTAGCGCGACGACATGAACCCGCCGCGGGACCCGGCGCTGCCCATGATCAGCGGCGTGATCAGCTCGGGGCTGCCCGCGGAGAGGTTGAACACGGTGGTGATCGCGGCTTCCAGCGGCAGGGTCGTGAAGTTCTCCTTCGCCAGCGACTGCAGGGTGGGCTGGATCCACAGCTGCGAGCCCTTGGTCACCACGTCCACCAGCTGCTCGGCCAGCGCGGCGCGGATCGCGGCGTCCCCGCCGAGGTAGGCGTTGGGGGACACGCCGATCCAGTAGCGCTGTTCCGAGGACGGCACGTCGCCGCCCTTGAGCAGCTGGAACGAGCGCTCCACGGCGCCGATGACCAGCGAGACCTTGAGCGTCTCGCCCGTGGGCAGCTTCAGCACCAGGGTGCCGGCGTCGCGCACGGACTGCGTGCCCGCGTCCTGCTCGGCGATGCGCTCGTCCTCCCAGCGCACCTCCGTCATCTCCGCGAAGGTCTTCCGCAGCTCCGCGTTGTGCAGGTAGCTCTGCGGGAACCGCTGCGCCGCCACCTGCTCGGCGAGCTCCGCCCCGAGGCGGGTCATCCGCTGCTGGAGATCGGTCAGCTCGTCACCGGTGAGCAGCCCTGGTGCTTCCGGCGGCGGCGCGTCCGGCACCGTGGTGTGGGTCAGCTCGGCCAGCGGCTGCAGGGTCGTCGCCGTGTCGTGCGCGCCCTGGGCGAGCGATTCGGCGGTGGGGCCGATGCCGCCGCGCATGATGAACGCGCGCAGGCGGCGCATCTCGTTGGCGGCCTCGGTCTGCTTGGCCATCGAGATGTAGTACGCGGCCGGGGCGACCGCGGTGGACCAGCCGAGGAAGACCCCGCGGCCGATCAGGTAGATGGCGCTGAGTCCCTGGCCGAGCGCGAGCGAGGCGAGCGTGCCCGCCGCGACACCCGCGCCGCTGCCGAGCTGGACCAGCAGGGTGGTCCGGGCCTGGACACCGGCCGTGGGCAGCTGCGAGCGGTAGGCGGCGACCTGCTCGACCAGCAGCCCGCGCAGCGCCGGGACCACCTCGTCGCGGCCGGCGTCGGGGCGGACGGCGACGATCAGCTGGCCGCCGTCGACCCACATCACCGGCACGATCGCCGGCATGTCCAGCTGCACGCCCTCGGTGGGATCGGAGCCGTGCTCGGCGATGAACGCGTCCAGGTCGGCGCGCGTGGTGATGCGGACGCCTTCGTGGTGCTGCTCGATCCAGTTCGCCTTGGCCCGCAGGCGGAACTCCTCCGCCAGCGGGTGCGTGCCCGCCTCGATCTGCTCCAGCGACGGGCCGACGTTGAACTGCAACGTGAAGCCGGACCGGAACAGGCGGCCGCCGCGCGAGGCGTCCGTGCCCGACCACCAGGTCACCTTGACGACGTTGTGGAACGACGGCTCGGCGGAGGCCACCGCGTCCGGCGGCTCCTGCTCGTCCACCGGAGTGAACAGCGTCTTGATGGCGAACTCGTTGCTCTGCTGCAGGTTGATGGTGTAGAGCCGGTCGTCGAGGACGCCCTTGACGTTCTTGTCGCCGAACTTCTCCGTCAGCGTCGCTTCGAGCGCGTACGCGAGCCCGGGTGCCGGGTGTTCCGCGGCCGTGCGCATCTGGGCGAGCAGCGTCAGTCCGTAGTAGACACTCCCCCGGCGGTCGCGGAAGCGCGGGTGGACCCGCATGACGTCTTCGAGCAGCTTGAAGCGGTGGTCGCTGCGGGCGATGCCGACGCTCAGGCCGAGGCCGTGGTCCTCGCCGGTGGCGTCCCCGTTGACCAGGCGCCGGAGGTCGTCCTCGACCGCCTCCAGTTCGGCCACCCCGCGCCGCACCGCGGGCTCGACATCGGTGAGGCCGGTGAAGTCGCGGGCGCGGGCGCCCTCGTGCCCCTGCTCGTTGAGGAACCGGACGACCCGCTGGTGCTGCTCGACGAGGTCGAAGATCCGCGCGACGGCGGCCAGGTCGCGCTCGGACAGGGTCGCCGCGGTCTGCTTGTCCTCGCCGAGGGGATCCGGGCGCAGCGCCCGCGACCCGTCCTGCGCCGGGTCGAGGTCCTCGCCGTGGGCGGCCAGCCGCGGGTGCTCCTCGTGCACGCGGCGCAGCGACTCGATCTCCCGCACCAGCTCGGACAGGGCCACCTCGAACGGCCGCCGCAGCTCCTCGGCGCGCTGGACCGCGCGTTCGAGGTTGCGCTGCGAGATCTCGATGTACCGCTCGGCGGTCGCGGACGAGATCGCTTCGCCGTCCAGGTCCGGCAACGGCTCGTTCGCCGCCTCGGCGGCGCGGGCCTCCTCGGCCGTCTGGGTCCACAGGTGCAGCCGGACCAGCGCGAGGTCGGCGCGCTCCAGTTGCGCCTGGTGGTCGTCCCGGCGGTTGCGGACGAGCTCCAGCACCCCGGCGAGGCGGCGGTACCGGTGGGTCAGGGCGACCTCCGTCTCGGTCTCCCGCGTCTCGTGCCGCGCGATAAGTTCGTCGATCTGCGCCGACAGCGCGTCGAGGCGGGGTCCGAGCGAGTCCAGCACGCCGGTCAGCGGGGCGGCCAGTTCCTCGGCGCGTTCGACGACGGCGGCCGGCTCGTCACCGCCCTCGGTGGCTCTGGCCAGGGCGGCCCAGCCGCGCTGGTGCGCCCCGACCAGCGTCGCCAGCTCGTCGAGCTGGGTCCGCACGCGCCGGTCCGGGGCGAAATCGGGCTGCGTCGCGGGTTCCGGTGTCTCGGGCAGGTGGTGCATCGCTTCGGCCGTCGCGAGCTCGGCGGCGACGTCGCGCTGGGCGAAGCCGTCGGTGACCGCCGCGCCCATGAGCTGGCCGACCATCCACGCGGCGAACTCCGGGCCGTGGGCGTGCAGCGCGGCCTGGATCCGCTCGGGCGCGCCGGCGGGGATGTTCCTGCCCTGGTGGTACAGGTCGAGCAGCGTCCGCGCGGTGCGGGCGAGGCGGACCTGCTCCGCCTGCGGCAGGCGCGCGATCTCCGCGCGGGCCGCCGGCACGAAGTCGGCGTCCGAGCCGGGCAGCAGCGCGGCCGCGGGCAGGCCGGCGGGCAGGCTGTGGAACGCGTCGCCGATCGCGGTGGGCTCGGCTTCGGCGAACTGCCTGCGGACCGGGCCGGTGACGAAGTGGTCGCCCAGCACCAGCAGGGCGGCGACCTCGCGCAGGCGCAGCAGGTCCGCCTGCGTCAGGCCGGCCGGGATGCCGGCCCGCGCCAGCCAGGCCGTGAACGCGGGGAGATCGTCGGCGCGGAACCCGAACCACGGCGCCGCGTCGGCGAGCGTCCGCGGGACCGGGCGCGGCGGGGTCGCGTTCAGCGCGGCGTTCAGCCCGGTGCGCAGATCACCCTGCCAGCGCTGCGCGAGCCGGGCCAGGTACTCGGCGCCGTGGATGTGCGCGACCTCCACGGCCTGGGGCAGCAGGTCGCCGAAGGTCCGGTGCAGCGCGGGCAGATCGAGGTCCTGGGTCAGCAGCGCGTAGGCGTTGTCGCCGTGCGCCACGGTTTCCCGCAGGACGTCGAAGGGCACCGACGGCGCGCGGCGGGCCGGCGTCACCGGGATCTCCGCGCCCTGCCACGCCGGGTCGAACCGGTTGACGGTGAACGGGTCCTCGCCGCGCCGGGTGGTCCGCGGGGCGACCGAACCGTCCGGCGCCGGCTGTTCGGCCAGCATCCGGAGGGTCTTCTCGGTCAGGTGGTCGGCCTGCACCTGGCGGATGCCCAGCCCGGCCGGGAGGTCGGCGGCGATCCGGTCCAGGAAGCGCGTCATCTCGGCGAGGTCCCGGACCGGGGTGTCGCCTGCTTCGCGCTGCCGGGCCATCGCCTCGAGGATCATCAGGCGGCCGGCGAGATCCGGCGTCAGCCCGGGCTTCTTGCGGCCGAGCAGCCCGGCGAACAGGCCCTGGCGCTGCTGCTTCAGCTCGTGCAGCGACCGCCCCAGGTGGTAGGCGATCTCGCGGCCGACCTGGCGGGGGCTCAGGCCCGCGGCGAGTTCCACCTGGATCCGGTGGTCCCCGTCCTCGGCGATGACGGACGACCGGGCGACGACGGGTTCGCCCGTCTCCTCAGCGGTGTTCAGGAGCTCGCCGGAGCTCAGGAAGATCGTGACCGGCGTGCCGTCCACGCGGAACTGGACCACGCTGCCGGTGGCCGTTTCCCGCGTGCGGTCCGGCAGCGCGTCGCCGAGCAGCCGCACCGCGCCCAGGACCTCGGCGGCGCTGGTCACCACGGGCCGTGGCGCGGGTGCGGGCGCGGGTGGCTCACTCGTCGGGTCGGGCGCCGGAGCGGGCGGCGGGTCGGACTGCTTGGTGCCGAACACGGTGAACCCGCCCGGCGCCGGGTGCACCTGAGCGTCCACACCGGACCCGGCGAGCGCGGTGACGATCCGGGACGTGTCGGCACCGGCCCCCACCGCGATTTCCACTGTGGACGCCAGGGGCATCGCCGCACCCAGCAGGCGCATCGCCTCCGGCGTCAGCGACTCGGCGGGCAGCCGGTGCAGACGCACCCGCACGGGACGGTCCGCCGACGGTGCCGAGCCCTGCGCGGCGGCCAGGTGACGGCTGTGTTCGTCCCGCGCGTGCGCGAGCATCGCACGCAGCCCGGCCTCGTCGCCGTCGCCCCGGGCCAGGGCCGCCTCGATCCTGGACACCGCCTCCGCGTACACGTGGGCGAACCGGGCCGCGTCGTGATCGCCCTTCACCATCTCGACGGCGGCGCTGCCCGTCCAGACGCCGCGGAAGTCCACCTCGGTGGCTCCCAGCGCGATCGCCTGCGCCGTCAGGTCGGCGAAGTGGGCGGCCACGTCCTCGCCGGTGGTCATCACGAGACGGCCGCCCTCGGGCAGGACGTCGAAGGCGTTGGGCAGCGCGCCGATCGCCGGTCCGGTGAACGCGGTCTCCCGCACGCCCGCGAAGTGGACGGAGGTGAAGTCCCCGTGCGGCAACGACGACGCCGCGACATCCTCGGCCACGTCGAGGCGCGGTCCCGCCGGCAGATCGGGGTAGACCGGACGGCCGCGCTTGGACCAGCCGACGACGCGACCGTGACCGTCGTAGCCGATCTCGGCGCCGACCTCGGTGAAGTACCACTCCAGCGCCTCGCGGACGGCGTCCACCGGCACGCCCGGTTCGACCTCGACCACCAGCCGGCCGTCGTGGCGCAGCTTCGACCAGGCGGCGTCGACCACGCCGGCCACGCCGCCGGTCTCCCGGTCGGGCCGGACGCCCCGCAGCACGATCTCCGGGGCGGGTTCGCCGTCGCGGACCCTGATCGCCCCGGCGTCGGCGCCGTCGAGCACCACGGCCGGCGCCGCCGGGACCGCTCGGGACACGGCCGCCGCTCCGCCGGTACCCGTGGCCCCGGCCGGTTCCCGGTACGCGGTCCAGGTCCCGATCGATCGCAGCACGTCCTTGCCCGGCCAGGGATCGGTGAACCCGAGACGCACGTGCGGACGGCCGAAATCGAAGATTTCCCGCGCGGTGGGGTATCCCGCGGTGCCGAACTCGTGTTCCGCGGCCCGGAGCAGGAGTGCGTCGGCCTGCACGATCGCGCGCCGCGTCCGGGGTTCGCGGAGCGTTCCGTACGTGACCTCGAACGGCTGGTTCCGGCGTACCGCGGTGGCCATCGCGTTCCGCATGTCCCGCAGGTGAGCCAGGGCGCGGGCGGCGTCCTGACGGCCCCGCTCGCCCGGGTGCCAGCCGTATCCGGCCTCGACGAGGTGCACGCCGCGCTGCCCGGACACCTCCTGGGTGACCTCCGCGACACCCGCTTCGCGGTAGATGTCATCGAGCAGTGGTGTCACCCGGGCCAGTCCCCGCGCCCGCGGCGGCGCGTCCGGGGCACCGGGGTACCGGTGCTCGGCCCGGATTCGTCCGTCCGCCTCCCGGTGCAGCCGCACCTCCAGGGTGGCGGCGTGCGGCTGCCCGCGGTCCAGGTCGACGACCACCGTTATGGTGTCGCGCCCGCCCATGCTGACCGCCCGCACGTCGACGACATCCGCCAATCCGCCGAGGCCCCGGAACCAGTCGCGCACCGCGTGCTCGAACCCGGGCGCCCAGATCCCCTGGTGCGGGAAGAAACCGGCGAGCCCCGCCGGGCGGTCGCCGGGCTCCGGCGGTGCGACGAGCACGGGCGCGGCGGGGGCCTCCCGCTTGTACCCGGTGATGACGGTCTTGCCCGTGGTGGTCTCCGCGGTCACCGCGATGCCGGCCGTCTCCAGCGCGACCCGGATCATCCCGGCCGGTGCGGTGGACGAGGTGGTGATCCGGATCGTCGATCCCGCGGGGAGCGCGTCGGCGAGCTGGGCAAGCGCCTCCCCGCTCAGGTCGGCGTGGCGCCAGTTGTCCAGAGTCAGGGTCACCGGACGCGGTTCCCCGGAGGTGGTTCCGGTCGTTCCGGCGAGCGCCCGCGCGTGCACCAGCGCGGCGTCGGTGGGATCGGCGCCCGCCGCCTCGAGCCGGCGCACGGCCTCGCGGTACACCCGGCCGATGCCGCGCGGCTCGCCCTTCTCGGCGGTGATGGCGACGTTGACGTCGCCGTCCGCGGTGATGGCGGTGGCGCCGGACGCCACCAGCGCGTGCACCAGGTCGGGCAGGTGCGGCGCGGTGCGGATGCTGCTGGTGATGGCGAGGGTGCCGCCGTCGCGCAGGGCCGCCATGCCGTTGGCGACCGCGGCGATCGCCGGGCCGGTGAACGCGGCGGGCGGCAGGTCGTCGAACCGGACGTGGTCGAACTCGCCGTCGGGCCGGGCCGCGGCGATGCCGGCACCGGCGAGGTGCACGCGCCCCGTGGGAGGCGGGACCGGGAGCGGACGGCCGCGCGGCATCCAGGCGACGATCCGGGGCCGCTCCCCCGGCACGGTGACGTATTCCGTGCGGGCGAACCACTTCCCGAGACCCGCGCGGACCTCGGCCACGTGGTCCGGGGACACCGCCACCGGCAGCGACACGGTCAGCCTGCCGTCGGCGGCGAGCAGGTTCCAGGCTTCCCCGGCGGTCCGCGCGAAGCCACCGGTCGTCTCGTGCCGGGGCAGCTCGTCGATCGTGATCTCGTCGTACACGATGTCGTGGCGTTGCAGGGGCAGATCCGCTCCCGACGCCAGGGTGAGCACGGCCGGCGGCTGGGGACGCCAGGACGGCTCGCGCTCCGGAGCGGAGAGGTCCGCGCGGAGGCGGACCGACCGCGGCGCGCTCAGCGCGGCCCGGCCGGGCGCCCCGATCTCGGCGATTTCCCGCGGTGACGGGAAATCGGGCCGTCCGAACGCGTCGTCCCCGCCACGCGCCAGGATGTCTTCGACGGCCGCGATCTGCCGGTTCAGCGTGTCCAGGAGCGTGTCCGGGTCGGCGGCGCCGTACCGGCGGGCGGTCTGCTGGGCACCGCCCCGCGCCCCGAGTTCGAGCTGCTTCGCCAGGCGGCTCCGGCCGTCGCGCAGGTGCTGGAGCTCTTCGGTCAGGTGCGCCAGCACCTCCCGCGCCGACCGGGGACCCTCCTGTCCGGGAGCCCA
Source organism: Amycolatopsis thermalba (assembly GCF_023376025.1). Taxonomy (NCBI): domain Bacteria; kingdom Bacillati; phylum Actinomycetota; class Actinomycetes; order Pseudonocardiales; family Pseudonocardiaceae; genus Amycolatopsis; species Amycolatopsis thermalba. Next base: position 2,644,903 of record NZ_CP091196.1, on the reverse strand, counting down.
GCCCTGACCGGCCAGCGCCCTGGTCACCGCCGTCTCGCCGGACACGGACTCGTCCACAGAGGACACGCCCCACTCGCGGTAGCGCTCGCGCAGGAACTCGTCCAGGGCCGTGGCGACCGGGGACTGGGCGACGTGGTCGTGCCCTGCCCGCAGCGTGCCGCCGTCCCAGAAGAAGGTGCGCAGGGCGACGAACTCTTCGCCGGCGGAGGCGAAGCGCAGGTGGACCGAGTTCTCGTCGGTGCGGGCGTCTTCGAGCCACACCTCGGTGCCCGCGAACGTGACGCCCCGGACCAGGCGGGCGAAGCCGCGGCCGGCGTCCTGTGCGGACAGTGGCGTGCCGGGGCGGGGAACGAGATCGGCTATGCCCACCGGCGCGGACGCCACCGGCTGGACGATGTTGGGCAGCAGCCGCAGGGCCTGGGTCATCGTCTTGCCCAGGAGCACGGTGCGGTGGCTCGGCTCGGCCGGCATCCCGGGCAGCCTGATCTCGGCGAGACCGTCGGCCCCCGGCGGGTACAGCCGCGGCCGCGGCGCGGCCGGATCGACCGTCACGCGGGCGCGGAAGGTGTTGCCCTGCGGGTCGGCGAACTGCCACACCCCGTCCGCCTCTGGCACACCGTGGTGGTTGCGCATCCACGCAGCGAGCGCCTCGTCGAAGCCTTCGTCCGGTTCGGCCGCCTGCCCGACGTTCCACGGCCGGCCCAGCACGTGGTGCTCGCGCTCCCGGAACGGGGTGACGTCGGGTTCCCCGAACACACTCCCGTCGCCCGGGGTCTCGCCCGGCTGCGAGTGGTAGGCGAACGCACCACCGGCGAGGCCGCCGGGGTCGCGGCCGGTGCGCGGCGCGGGAAGCGGGGCGGTGTCGCGGTCGGCGCGGCCGGTGCCGAACGGATCGTCCCCGCGGTGCACCGTCCGGGCCGGGCGGCTGGGGCCCGGCGCCGGATCACGACGGGGCCCCGGACCGGTGGCCGGGCCGCGCGAGGACCGCCGGGTGTGCTCGGCCAGCTTCTCCGCATCACCTTCGCGCAGGTTCCGGGTGACCTGCGTGGCGAGCGCGGACTGCTGGGCCGCGGTGGCCGGGTGGGGCTGGTGCGCGAGCCGGCCGACCGCGTCGAGGCCCCGACGGACCCGGCCCCACTCCAGCTGACTGCCGTCTCCGGACGCCGACGCGGTTATCTCCGGTCGCGGCGCCCGCGCGGGTGCACCGCCCTCGTAGCGGGTGTGCACCGACGGCTTGAACCGATCGATCGCGCGGAACCTCGCCCACGCGCCGCGGGCGAGGTAGATCGCCGGGCCGGCGAGCGCGAACGCTCCGGTCGCCGCCAGCACCACCGGGTTGCTGGTGATCATCGACGCGCCGATCGCGGTCAGGGCGCTCTGCGCGAAGAACATCGCGCCGGGACCGAGCTTGGCGCCGACCCGGCCCCGCTTCGCTTCGATCCGGAAGCCGAACCTCGACAGCGCCGCGGTGGCGGCGGTCAAGGTGGTCCCGACGACGATGTTGAGGGCGCTTCCGCCGCCGGCGAGGAAATCGCCGATGTACTGCGCGGTGAGACCGGCGTTGGCGATCGTGAGCAACGGGAAGGCGACGATGTTCTGGATCTTGCGCATTCCCGGTTTCGAAACCGGGTCGTAGTAGGACCAGATAGCCGGGATCGCGGTGATCCCGAACAGGATCGACGAGGGCAGGTAGGCCGCCGACACCCACGCGGTCATACCGGAGGCGTGCACCGCCTGGTACAGCTGGTAGATCGCGTTGACCAGCCACGTCCCGGCGGTGAGCACATGCGAGAGCCGGCCGAACACCCCCGCCGTCGGGTTCATCCGGTTGATGGAGTCCGAAGTGGCGCCGAGGATGCGGTTGACGTAGTCCTTCAGCCGCGAGAACGCCATGTTCGCCAGCACGCGACGGCTCTGCGCGTCCACGTTCTCGGGAAGTCCCAGCTCGACGGCGGCGATGTAGGCCTTCAGCATCTCCTTGACGCGCTGTTCGAACAGCGTGACCACCCGCGCGACGATGTGGGCGAAGTCGCCGCGGAACTTCCGCCCGCCCGGGGAGATCTCGTTGACCATCAGCTTGCGGGTCATCTTCATGAGGCGATGCACCGACTCCACGTCGACGCGCTCGCGCTCCATGATCGATTCGACGGCGACCCGGATGCTCTGGGTGTGCGCGGTCTTCAAGTTCGTCAGCAGGGACCGCACGACGAACGCGGTACCGGCCGCGGCCCCCAGCACGGCCGCGGGAACGGCACCGGCCACGGCGGCAGTGGCTCCCGCTGTCGCGGCGGCGGCGACGGTCGTCCAGCCGACCAATCCGCGCCTGCGGAAATGGGCGTGGAGCTTCTCCTGCATCTCTTCCGTCGCGAGCCGCTGATTCTCCGTCTTCGACACATCAGCGAGCACCTTGCCGACGAGCTGTTCCTGTTCCTCCCGGCTCAGGCCCTCCGCCGCCTGCATCGCGTAGTGCGCGGCGATGAGCGCCTCGACCGGGGCTTGCAGACCGAGCTCGTCCGTCTCCACGGGCTGGAGACCCTTGCGGTCGCGGATCTGGGCGAAACGGTCGGCCACGGCCTTGCGGATCTGCGACTTCATGTCGCGCACCACCTGCTTGGCACCCTCCGCCTGGCGGAACGGGCCGTAGGCGATCTGGTAGGCGTGGTGCAACGACTGGATCTGCGGGTTCTCGCGCCAGTTCCCGTCGCGGGTGCCGGACGGGCCCACCGCCTGGCCGTCGCGGGGCCGGAAACCCTGGTCCCACAACTGCTGAGCGCGGGCGTGGAACGCCTCACGCACCGACTCCGGCGCGTCGGCCATCGTGGCGAGCCAGGCGTCGCGCTGATCGGAGAAGTACTCGTCGACGAACCGCTGGCTGCGATCGGCCGGGGTTTCGGCGGACCGGACGTCCGAGCCGTCGCCCATGCCCACACCGGGTCCGACGGCCTGGTCGGGATGTGGCACGAGCCCCTTGTCGATCAGCTCCTTCGCCTTGCGGTGGAAACCCTCGACCACGTGTGGGGGCTTGCCGGACAGAACCTCGAGCCAGGCGTTGTGGTGCCGGGAGAAGTACTCGTCGACGAACCGCTGACCCCCGTCGCCCTCCGCGTCGCCGGTCACGCGGACGTAGTTGCCGCCCCGCAGCTTCGCGACGATCGCCTCGCCATCGGGATGACGTTCGATGATCGCGCGGTAGACCGGCTCCATTTCGGTGGCGTGCCGGTCCAGCTGCGTGCTCGGCATCATGCTGATGCCGTCCGAACCGAAGATGAGCCGGTCCTGGTACTTGACCGCGAACTGGATGAACCGCTCGAACACCGCCGGGTTGTCGCGCAGGTACTGGCCGAGCGGGGTCCACGAGAAGTCCAGGTGCAGGCCGGGCACCAGCTGCATCATCCGGTCGAGCATGTCGATGTGGTCGACCGTGAGGGTCGTCCAGTTGCCGACGCCCATGTGCGCCCAGATGATCCGGTTGTTCCGGAACTCCGGGTGGTGCTTCATCAGCGCCATCATGGGGATCAGACCGCGCTCGTCCGGATCGCCGGCCCGGAACAGCCCGTTCAGGTCGACGGTGGCGAACCCGTTGTCCTTGTGCAGCAGGAAGGTCTGCCCGGTCATCCGGTTGGCGCGCAGCTTCGCCAGCAGGTGCGGGTTGAACATGTCCGGCACCTCGGCAGGCAGGCTCGCTGCCATCTCCGGACGGCCGGCCGAGCGCAGCAGGTACCGCAGCGTCTCACCGTTGTGGACGAGCTGGTCGAGGTAGTCGGCCTTGTCCATGGGCGAGGTCAGGGAATCCGGGTCCCCGAGCAGCGCGCGCGCCTCCTCGGCCGCGGTGCCGGTGAGCCTCCCCTCGGCGAGATCGGCCTTGACCTGCACCGCCGCGGCGACGGTGAGCTTGAGCTGGTTGGTCCACTTCGGGTTGTAGGTGGTGTTGGCCTCGTCGCCGAGCAGCTGTTTGATGGCCTCCTTGTCGTCGGTCTGCTCCGCGCCGAGGTAGGCGAACTCGGCCATCAGCATCGTGAGGTCGTAGCCCTCGGCGCCGGGGATGTCCCAGCGAGTGCCGACCAAGCCGACGTCGGCCCGCCACTTCACGTCCTCGGACAGCTCGCGGTACATCTTGAACATCAGGACGTCGGCGAGTTTGCCCTGCAGTTCCAGGATGTTCTTCTTGTCGATGAGCCCGGCCCGGAGCATGGGGACCAAGCCGTAGTAGACGGCACCACTGGCCGCGGCGGCGCCGAAGGCGCGCTCGCGGATCGCCGAGTACAGGATCCGGCCCAGGTCGCCCCGAGCCGCCCGGTAACGCAGCTGCCGCTCGGCGAGGCTCATCTTCGGCTCGAGCTTCAGCCACGCGAGCACCTGCTTCCTGCGGGTCTTGGCCTCTTCCGAGTTCTCCCGGCCCGCGCCGAGGAACTGGTTGTCGAGCGCATAGCTGAGGAGGTGGTGGTGGACGTCGCTGATGTCGCGAGTGGACAGCCGGTTGGTGAACAGCATCAGCGCGAAGTCCTGCGGCACCCCGAGGTCCAGCACCTGCTGCAGCGCGTCGGGCGAATTCACGTCGATCGCCTGGATCTTGGCGGTGAACTCGTCGATCTCCATCAACGCATCGGCACTGAGGAAGCGGCGTGCGAACCTGTCCAGTCGTCCGTGCGCTTCGAGGTAACGGTCGACGTAGGGCAGCCGGTAGCGGGATTCGGTTTCCGCGCGACCGGGCGCGACCACGCGGCCCGTGATCCGGCTGATCTCGCTGTCGTTCAGGCCGGTGCGCTGCGCGATCTCGACGAGCCTGACCCCGTCGTTCGCGGCGGCCTTGATCACGTCGCGCAGAGCATCCACATAGGCCCGGTGCGCTTCGTCGCGGGCCTGTTCCGCCACGAGGTAGGCCTCGATCGCCCGGTCCAGCTCGGCCTGCCGCGTGCGGACCTCCGCGGCGGCCAAGCGCAGGATCTCCGTCCGGTTGCCCTCGAACGGCAGCCTGCCTTCGGCGGCACGGCTCGCGGTGACGTAGTCCACCGGGAGGCTCAGCGCGTTGGCCACCGTCTGCGCATCGGTGGCGGTGTCACCCTCACCGCGCAGCAGGCCGGGCGCCCACCCACGGCGTTCGTTCATTCTCCTGCGCGCCTGACGCAGATCGGCAGCGGCAGCGCGGTACCGTTTCTCGGCCGCGCGGCGGGCCGGTTCGTGCTCACGCACGCCGCGGGCCAGATCGCGGCGCACTCCCACCAGGTCGCCGGGTGCGTAGGCGCGCGCGCCGAACTTGATCTTGCCGGCGTTGTCCGGGAAGGCGCGGGGCTTGAACTCCGGCCGCCTGCCCTCGTCGAGGACACGCGCCAGGGCAGCCGACGTCGCGTTGCTCGCGTACCGCTCGGGGAGCCCGTCTTCGATGGCGTCCTGGCGGATCCGCTCGATCTCACGGGCACCGTGGTCTCGCGCCTGCTGCCACCGCTGTTCGGCCTCGACCATCCGGTTCCCGGCGTTCACGGCCGTGACCAGCAGGCGAGTGCGGTGGTCGACGACGAGGCGGATCATGTCCACCGCGGTCCGTCCGATGATCTCGCGCGCGATCTTCGGGGGCGGTTCGATGACCTGTGCCCCGTCGAGCACCTTTGCCGGCTCGACGATGCGCGCTTCGATCTCGGCACGGCTCAGGTCGTAGGCCGCTTCCAGCGCTTCCAGCACCTGAGTGTCGTTGGGGGCTACCTTGAGCCGCTCCGCCAACTCCTGCGCGACCCACGGCAAGTAGGCCTCGTCATCCTCGATCGCGTTCAGGGCTGCCAGGTAAGCCTGCTGGGCGCGGTCAAGTTCCGCGTGTCGCTCACCGACGTCTTCGGCGATCTGCTCCGCGGCGGTGCGCAACGGTTGCACCTGCGGGAACAGGGCGGTCAGGTCCATCGTCTGGACGCCGAAATGCGCGCCCGGTCCGGGAACGGCCGGGAGCAGATCCGCCTGGCTGTCCGGCGGGATCTCCCCACGCGGCGGCGGCGGGTCGCCGAGCCCGAGCGCGGCGTGCCGGTATCCGAGGACGTTGCGCAGCCCGTCGGCGACCATCCGGACCTGGGTGGCCTGCGTGGTGCCCGGCGGCACCTCGACCACGTACGGCAGGTGGTCGCCGGCCGCGACCCGCAGCCGCGGCGCGTCGATGCCCTCGACGGTCCGGAACTCGACGCGGAAGGGCCTGCCGCCGGAGTCGGTGGCGCGGACGGTGGCCGCGCCGGCGTCCGGGCCCGCCGTGACGCGCAGGTCGCGCGCCGAGCCGCCCAGGGCCGCGCGGGCCACGCCGCGCTCGGCCACCGCGGCCGGGATGGCTTCGCCCGGTTCGTGGGAGAACCGGACCGGGTCCGGGGTGTTCAGCTGGGCGCGGAAGCGGGACAGCGTGATCTGCAGGACCGCGTCGGCCACCACGGCGGGCAGCGTGTCACCGAGGGCCGTCAGGGGCAGCTGGATGTCGTAGGTGTTGCCGGTCCGCAGGCCGAACGTGTCGTCGCGCACCGGCACGCCGTCGCGCAGGTCCTGGAAGTACGGCCACACCTCGGTGCCCTCGCGCACCACGACGGTGAACGGCCGCTGGTCGCCGTAGGTGACCTGGAGGTGGACCTCGCCGGTGTCGGCGCGGGTCGCGGTGACCTGGACCGGGTGCCCGGCCATCCGGGCGACGACGGTTTCGGCGAGTGTCCGCATCGGACCGTCGCTGCCGTCGCCCTGGCGGATCCACGCGGGCGCGACGGGTTCCACGACGGGCGCACGGCGCGGGGTGACCGGCAGCGGTTCCGGCGACTGCACCGGCTGCGGGCCGGGCGCGAAGGGTTCCGCGTCGGCCAGGCCCCACTGCTCGGCGAGGACCCGCAGCTCGCCTTCGATCATCCGGGTCCGGGTCGGGCCGTCGGCAGGCGCCGGGACCGCGAACCGGTCCGCGCCCGCGAGCGGCGCGAGCGGCTCCACGAAGAGACCGTCGCCGAGGCGGATCTCGGCGCGGTGCCGGCGGCCGGACCGGTCGAGCACCACGATCTCGACGTGGTCCTCGTGGGTCAGTGCGGCGACCTGGCCACCGTGGTCGCGCAGGCCGGCGCCGGCGATGGCGGCGTTCACCTCGTCCCGGAGGGCCCGGACGTCCGCCGCCGGGGCCGTTGCCTCGGCGGTCTCGCCGGAGCTGGCGGGGCCGGGCGGCACGGGTGAGGCCGGGTCGGGTGCGGGTGGGGCCGGCGGCACCGGCGCGGGCGCGGAGGGGCCCTGGTCCGGGCCGGTCGCGTCCGGGCCCGCGGGGATGGCGTCCCGCACCGCCGCCACCAGTTCGGCGAGGCGGGCGCGCGGATCGGCCTGGGTCGGGATCACGACGCGGACCACGTCGTCACCCGGCACGGCCGGATGCACCTCCAGGTCCCGGTCGCCGGCCCGGAACTCGATCCGGTGCGTCCGGCCCGCACCGTCCAGCGCGGTCATCGTGACGCCGTCGGGATGCGCGGACAGGATGACGTCCGCGCGGTCCTGGATGCCCAGCTCGCGAAGCACCGCCTCCACTTCACCGGCGGTGACGAAGGCGTCGACCGGAAGCTCGGCGCCGAAGCGCTGCTCGATCAGCCGGACCTGGTCCGCGATCGCCTCGGCGCGGGCGGTCGGCTGCAGGAAGATCGTGGCCGTACGCCCGCCGCGGTAGGTGAACTGCAACGCCACCCGGCCCGGACCGGTCACCTGGGCGGACACGTGCAGCGGGTGCCCGCCCGGCCCGCCGCGCAGCACGTCCTCGGCCTCGCGCAGCAGCCAGAGATCCTGTTCACGCCCGAGGCTCGGCTCCACCACCGGGTCGCCCTGGCGGATGGCCGTCGTGAAGCGGTCGACGTGGTCCCTTGTGGACGGATACCGGTACCGCAGCACCTCGGTCAGCAGCTCCGGGGTCCAGGACCGCACCTCGGCCAGCTCGGCAGGCAGCGGACCGTCCAACGCCCGCACCCACTCCAGCAGGTGCAGGTGGTCCTCGACCTCCCGCTGCAACATCAGGTCGGCCACCGGGCCGTCGAACTCCGCCGCCGCCACCGAGGGCTCGTCGCGGAAGGAGGTGATGACCTCCTTCACCAGCGCGGTCGCCAGCACACCCAGCGGCTCACCGGGCCGCAGGCCCACCCGGCCCGTCGCCCAGTCGTACACGCCGGACGCGCTGCGGTACGGCGACAACCGGTCCCGCGCCGCCCCGTCGTCCGCGAACGCCTCCGTCAAGCCGCGCTCGCTCAGCTCGAACGACGATGCCGCCTTTGCCTCGATCCGGCGGAGCACCTCGTCCTCGGACACCCCCAGCCGGTCGGCGAGCACGCCCGCGTTCCGCTTCGCGAAGTCCGCCAGCTCCTCCCGCGCGCCGTCGTCGAGGCGCGTGACCACCACCTCGGCCGGCACGCGTGCCCCGGTGAAGGCGGGATTGTCGTACCAGTTGCTGGAGAGCACTTCCCCGTTCTCGCCGAGGGTGTGCTCCCACCAGCCTTCGACGTCGGCGAACGCGATCCGCTCGTGGAGGACCTCGGCGTTCCCGGTGCCCTCTTCGCCGTGGCGCGCCAGCGTCGCGTCGAGGTCGACTCCGGCGGGAGCACGGTGCACGTAGGTCCAGACGGAGCCGGTGAAGTCCCGCAGCTGATCGACCGCGACCAGCAGGTCGCGGGTCGACGCCACCTGGCCGGTGCCCGGTTGCTCGGCGTGCGCCCGGAGGTCGTCGAACCGCAGGTCGCCGCCCGGTGTCCGGGTGATGCCACCGACCTCGGCGAGGACCTCGGGCCGGGTGGCGCGGACGATGAAGAGCGCGTCCTGGGCGTGCGCGCGGCTGCGGTGCAGCGCCACGACCTCGCCGCCGTCCGCGGTCGGCAGGGTGCCGGTGCGCAGGCCCTCGGGCTCACCCAGCGACGTCCCCTCGCCGCGCCGCCACCGCGCGACGGCGTCGGTGATCTGCCACGCGCGGGCCGTGGCGCCGGCGGGCTCCGTCCGCACGTCGTCGGGCACCAGCCGGCCGAGGTCGGCCGGCTCGCGGCCGCCGACGGTCAGCCTCTCCAGTTCCCTCGGCAGCAGCTCCAGAGCCTGCCGCAGGGTCAGCGCGAGCGCCTCCGCCCGGGCGTCCGCGTCCACGGGCACCGCGGGAACGACCACCTCGATCGGCGCGGTCTGGGTGACCTGCCCGCCATCGACGCGCAGCCCGGAGACGTAGAGCCACGAGCCGTCGACCGTGTCGTCGGCCCGGACCCGGATCCCGGCTTGCGCTCCGTCGCCGAGGCGGACGACCCACATCTCACCGCGCCCGGACACGTCGGCGACCGCCTGCGCCTCCACGGCGCCGGGGATCCCGCGGCCGAACAGCTCACGGACCGTGGCCTCGACGACGGCGGCCTCCGTCGTCGTCGCGGCGGCGTCCGGCCACTGGCCGGACAGCGGCACGTCCCGCCCGGAACTGGTCACCGCGGGCGTCCGGCGGAACCGTCGCATCGCGCCGGCGGCCGCCCTGGCCAGCTCGTTCTCCCGGGCCGCCCGCACCGGATGCGTGTCCACGACGACGGCGCCGGGCGTGTGCGTTCCGGCGAAGGTCAGCACCTGCGTGACCTGCGCGCCCTGTCCGGTGAAGGTCACTTCGACCCGGTCCGGAACCTGTTCGGTGTCGCGGACCGGGGTGTCGCCGGACATCAGGCGCACCCGCACCCCGTCGCCGGTGTAGCCGTTCAGCGCCGGGTCCCAGTTCAGCTCGGCGTCCCAGGCGGGCAGGCCCCGGGCGGTGTCGGCGCCGCTGCTGGCCGCCAGCGTCCCCGTCGCCGGATCGAGCTTGAGCGAGAGGTCGGTCCCGCCCGGCCGCGTGTAGTGCAGCCAGCGGCCGTCCGGCCCGGCCGTATCGAGCGGGCCGGTGGAGCCGATCCCCGCGAGGAGCCGGCCGGACCACGAGTGGGCCGGCTCGAGCGGAACGGCGAGGTCGTGCAGGGAAGCGGCGGTGCCCCGGTGCACCTTCGGTCCCGTCGACCCCACGACGTCGAACTCGCGCGCGAGCCCCGTCCGGTGCAGCCCCTGCCACACCGAGTGGTTGATCCGGACGCCGGCACCGAACGGTGTGGTGACGTTGAAGTGCCAGTTGTACCGGTCGTAGACGTGGACCTGGTACTGGACCTCGACCCGCGTGCCGGCCGGCCCCGGCGCCACCTCGACGACACCGCTGACGGTGTAGTAGAAGGTGCCGAGCGCCAGGTGCCAGTCGGCGTTCTGCACCACCATGCGCTCGTTGTCGAAACGCTGCCAGCGGGTGCTGAACGGGAACGTCCCGGACTCGCCACGCGCCTCGGCCGCCCGGACCAGGCGCAGTGCCTCGAAGGCCACCTGCCGTCCGGCGTCCTGGCGCAGGCCCGGGATTTCACGCATCATCCGGTCCGGGTCGACGAGGAAGTCCCGTCCCGTGCCGCCCAGGAAGTGGCGCATCAGCGCCGCCCCGGTCGGGTAGTAGACGGCGGCCGCGCCGCCGATCGAGGTGAGCGCCGCGGCCCGCTGCGCCCGGCCCCACACCGTCGGCGGTTCGACGGCGTACGGGCCGGAACCCGCGCCCATGATGGTGTCACCCGGAGCGGGTTTGGGCGGACGGCCCGGCAGTTCGGGCGTGCCGTTCCCGGCCGCCGTCGAGTCCGGCGTGGACACGTCGATGCCGTGGTCCCGCGCCAGGGCGTCGAGGCTTTCGCGGAGGGCGGGCAGTGCCTGCGTCACCGCGGTCAGGTCACGGCCGGCGATCGACCGCTCGACGGCTTCGCCGAACTGCCGCGCTTCTGCCGCGACCCGGTCCAGCGCCGTACGAGCACCGGCCGTCAGATCCGGTTCCCGCTGCGCGCGGGCGATGCCGTCCAGGATCCGGGCGAGGGGCCCGCGGCCGTCGGCCGCGCCGTGCACCGCGGCTGCGACCTCCACGAGGTCGCGCACCGTGATGCCGTCGCGGTAGGACGGTGCGTCCTCGCCGGCGGGTAGCAGCTCCTCGGCGACGGCCACCCACCGCCCGAAGTCCGCGGGGCCGATGTGCCGCGCGAGCGCCGCGGCCAGGATCGCCTGCGCGAGTTCGCCACCGGCCTGCGTCCGGCCCAGGAACCGGCGGTCGAGCGGCGCGCCGACGGTGTCCATCCAGGTGGTGAAGAACTCCTGCCTGCGCAGGTGCTCGAGCATCGACGAGCCCGGCGGCGGCGCGGCCCGGACGCTCAGCTCGGCCTGCCACGCGTCGACCCATTCGACGGCACGCAGCAGATCGTCGTGCAGTGTGTCGACGATGAACGCACGGTGCACGGCGGTCGCGTCGTCGAAGAGCGTGTCGAACTCGTCGAGCGCGTCGACGAGCGCTCGCATGTACTCGACCTGGATCCCCATGACCACGCCGCCGGGGCCCACCAGCGGAGTGGACAGCTCGCCGAACCAGTCGAGGGACCCGGCGATCGCGTCGTGGGTTTGGGTGGCCAGCCGCTGCCAGTCCGTCTCGTCGATCCAGCCCGGCGCCTGGGGGCGTTCCCGCCCGAGGCTCGGTTCGACGACCGGATCACCCTGCGCCACCGCCAGCGTGAAGCGGTCGACGTGGTCCGTTGTGGACGGATACCGATACCGCAGCACCTCGGTCAGCAGCTCCGGGGTCCAGGACCGCACCTCGGCCAGCTCGGCAGGCAGCGGACCGTCCAACGACCGCACCCACTCCAGCAGGTGCAGGTGGTCCTCGACCTCCCGCTGCAACATCAGATCCGCGGTGGCCCCGTCGAACCGCGCGGCCGCCACGGCGGGCGCATCGCGGAAGGAAGTGATGACCTCCTTCACCAACGCGGTCGCCACTACGCTCAGCGGCTCACCGGCCCGTAGCCCCACCCGGCCGGTCGCCCAGTCGTACACCCCGGACGCACTCAGGTACGGCGACAACCGGTCCCGCGCGGCCTCGTCATCGGGGAACGCCTCCGCAAGGCCCTGCTCGCTCAACTCGAACGCGGACGCGGCCTTCTCGCGGATCCGGCCCGCCAACTCGTCGACCGGCACGCCCAACCGCGCCGCGACGAGGGCGGACCCGCGCACGGCGAACTCGGCGACGTCCTGCGCGGTGAGGACGTCGAGCCGATCGATGCCGGTTTCGGCGGGCGCCCGCACCCCCGCGAAAGCGGGGTTGTCGTGCCAGGTGACGCTGATCAGATCGCGGTGCCGGGTCCGCCTCACCTGCCACCAGCCCCGGACGTCCTCCGGCTCGACCCGGCTGTGCAGCACCCGGCCCTCGCCGGGAACCGGTGTGCCGCGCCGTTCCGCGGTGGCGTCCACGTCCACGCCGCCGGGGGCGTGGTGCTCGTAGATGTAAGTCGTTTCCCCGCCGTTCGAGTTGTCCGCGGCCGCGACGGACAGCACGGGACTGGAGACGACGACCTGCGGGGCCTCCGCGGACGAGCGCTGGAGGTCCTCGTCGAGGACTTCGCGCCGCCTCTTCCCGGTCAGCCCGCCCCGCTGCACTTCCTCGGGAGCGACCGCGGTGCTGGTGTAGAGCGGACCGTGCCGCTGCGCGCGGCTGCGGAAGACGGCCTCGGTCCGCTCGCCGTCCTTCGTGGCGAGCGGACCGGTCCGGCGCCCGGCGGACGCCACCGGCTCCGGGCCGGGCCGGATGCCGTGGGCGAGTGCCGTGAAGGCTTCGTGGAGCCGCCATTCGCGGGACCGCGCGGTGTCCGGGCCCGGCTCGCGCACGTGGGCGGGAACGAGCGTGCCGGTGACGGGCACGGCGGCCTGCTTGCTCTCGACGACGGGCCGGACCATCGCGTCGACCGTGCCCGGCAGCAGCTCCACCGCTTGCCCCAGCGCATGCGCGATGGCGGCGCGGCGGCCGTCGGCGTCGACGGGAACCGGTGGTAGCGCGAGCACCGCCGCGGCGGCCTGTTCGACCTGGTCCCCGACCCGTATCGGCGGGAGGCGCAGCCACGGATCCGTAACGCTCTCGTCCGGCCGCACCCTCAGGGCGAGCTCGATGCCGTCCTGGAGGCCGAGCAGCCACAGGGTTCCGGCGCCGGCCGGATCCGGCACTGCGCGCGCGGACTCCAGCCCCGAAATTCCGCCGGCGAGCACCTGCGCGACCGCTTCGTCGATGGCGCCCGCGTCGGTGGTCGTGGGCGAAGCGGCGGGCAGTGCCGAGGACAGCAGCACGTCCCGTCCCGGAACCCGCACCACATCCGACGTGATCAAGCGGAGCACCGCCTGCCGGGTCGGACCGTCCAGTTCGCGGATCAGCGCGGACCGGACCGGGTGCGCGCCGTCCGCGGCGATCTCCTCCGGTGTGTACACGCCCCGGAACCCGAGAGTTCCCGTGGTGCCGTCGGGATAACGGACCCGGACGCTGTCGGCCGCGCCCTGCAGTCCGTTCGTGGGCCTGCCGTCGAGCAGCAACTCGACGCGGCCGTCCGCGCCGACGTAGGCGCCTTCGGCCGCGTTCCAGTGCAGCCGCGCGTTCCACTCGTCACGACCGCCGGACTCCCCCGGCGGACGGCTGACGACGATGGAATCCGAACCCGGCTCGAGCCGGAACCAGACGCTGTCGTCGCCGTCCGCCGTGCTGTAGACCTGCCACTGCGCGGCCAACCGCTCCACGGTCGCGGAATCGGGAACGTGCGGCAGCGCCGCGCTCATCAGACCGTCCAGCAGGCGGTCCCGCGGCGACGCCGCGTGGTCGACCGGGATCTCCAGGCCGTACAGCGACAGCAGGGGCCCGCGGTGCACCTTGCGTGCGGTGGACCCGACGATGTCGAACTCGCGCGCCATCCCGGCGCGGTGCAGGATCTGCCATTCGTCGTCCCAGACCCACAGCGGTCCCACCGGGAAACGGTTACCGTGGTGCCAGCTGTACCGGTCGTACACGTGCACCTGGTAGTCGACCTGGACGTCGGGCCGGCCACCGTCACGTCCCGGCAGGACGGTGACGGCTCCGCTGACCGCGAAGTAGAACGTGCCCACTCCGAGGTGCCAGTCCCTGCTCTTCGCCTCGGTCAGGGTGGTGTCGAAGCGCTGCCACGGGGTGGAGAACGGGAACGTCCCGGTTTCGCCACGAGTCTCGGCGGCCCGGGTAAGCCGCAACGCCTCGAACCGCACCTGCGTCGTCGCGGCGTCGTGCAGCGTGGGCAGGGCGCCGAGCAGGTGGTCGGGCTCGACCACGAAGTCCCGGCCGGAGTTGCCGAGGTAGTGCCGCATCATCCCGGCCGCGACGGGCAGGCCCCTCGCCAGGCCCCCGAGGACGATGGCCTGCCCGATCGCCTTCAGCCGCCAGGCCCTGAGACCCGGGCGCTCCGAGCCCCACGTACCGGACCCGCCGCCCATCATGGTCACGCCCAGGACGGGCTTCGGCGGGCGGCCGGGCAGGACCGGGCCCTCCGCGGTGCTCTCGGCCGGACTCGGCCAGTGGGGCGAGGAGACATCGAGGCCGTGCCTGCCCACCGTGCGCAGGCTGGCGCGCAGATCCGCGAGCGCCTCCGCCACCGGCTCCAGCACACCCGGTCGCGCGTCGGCCACCGCGGCATCGAGGGCACGGGCCTTCGTGACGACATCGGCGAGCGCCGTGCGGAGTCCCGCAGGCAGATCGGGCAGCTCCTGCGCCCGCGCGGTCGCCTCGAGCACGCGGGCCACCAGCGTGGGGTGGGCACCGGTTCCGTACACCACGGTCGCGAGGTCGACCAGGTCGGCCAGGGAAACCCCGTCGACGAAAGCGGGGGCGTCCGTCCCGGCGGGCAGGAGTGCCGTCGCGACCGGCCACCAGCGTCCAGGGTCCGCGGGACCGATGTGACGCTGCAGCGCGGCGATCAGATGCGCCTGCGCGTGCCCGCCGCTGGCCCAGGACCGCGCGAGGAACCGGCGGTCGAGCAGGCCCCCGGTGTGCGCCATCCACTCCCGGAACGCCCGCTGCGCGCGGAGGTGCTCGAGCATCGCCGCGCCCGGCGGGGTGTGCGCGTGCACGGTGAGTTCGGGTTCGTGGGCGGAGTACCACTCGTCGAGCCGCACCATGCCGTCGTGCGCACTGCTGATGACGCCCGCTCTGTACGTGGTGTCCTCGGAGGCGACCATGTCGAGGTACGACCGGAGCGTGGCGCGGGAGCTGATCGCGCTCCACTCGGACAGGCGCGGCAAGCTGCGGACCGACTCGGTCCGGCGCTGCAGGCCGTCCGACTCCGCGTGTGCCTCGATCGCGTCCGACAGGAGCTGTACGATCTCGGTCCCCTCGATCCAGCCGCGAGCGGCCGCACCGTCGCGCTGGGCGAACGCCGGGATGTCGCCGTCGCCGAGCACGACGGACCGGTAGGCCAGCACGGCGTGGAGCGCGCCGGCCACCTCGCGTTCCTGGTCCTGCTCGCTCATCCCGTCGGGCAGCGTGAGCCGGTGGGTGGCCGGGTCGCCGGTGGTCAACCGCAGCCGGGCCGCCGGGGAACCGGCGGCGACGTCGACGACCAGCCGGAACGGCCGGCCCGCGGAGCTGATCGCGGTGAGCGTGGCGGAGGGTGAATCCGTGCCGGGGATGGCCGCAAAGGTGGTGACGGAATCGCTCAGCCGCGCCTGCTCCGCGCCGCGCCGCGCCACTGCGGCGATCACCGCCGGTTCCACGGCCGCAGGGGCCGGGCCCGGGACGCCCGCGTCGCCCAGCCCGGCGGCGTGCGAGGCGAGGTCGGTGAGCAGCGGCACGGCCAGTTCGCCGAGCGCGGACAGCGGAAGCTCCACCTCGGCCCGCGCGTCGCCGGCCAGCTGCGTGCGCAGCGCGTCCGGGTCGGGCCGGCGGCCGGTTCCCTCCCGCACGTCGAGCACGACTTCCCGGTCGCCGGCCGTCAGCGTGATCACCAGGCCGGACGGCGCGGCCTCGACCCGGGCCACCGCATCGGGAACCTGCGTCGCGAGGGTCGCCGAAACCGCCTCCGCCACGGCGCGCTCGCGCCCGAGGCTCGGCTCCACCACCGGGTCGCCCTGGTGGATGGCCGTGGTGAAGCGGTCGACGTGGTCCGTTGTGGACGGATAACGCCACTGCAGCACCTCGCGCAGCAGCTCCGGGCTCCAGGTCCGCACCTCGGCCAGCTCGGTGCTGAGCGGACCGTCCAGCGACTGGGCCCACGCCAGCACGGCCAGGTGGTCGGCGATCTCGCGGTCCAGCATCAGCTCGGCCGGGGCACCGGTGGCGGTCCGCGCGGCCTCGGCCGGCGGCTCGCGGAAGGACGTGACCACCTCCTTGACCAGCCCGGCCGCGACGACGTCCACCGGGGCGCCGACGGCCAGGCCGACGCGGCCGGACTCCCAGTCGTACACCGCGGCGGCCGACAGGTAGGGCGACAGCCGGTCCCAGGCCGCCTGGTCGCCGGCGAATCCGCGGACGATTCCGCGCGCGGACAGCTCGAACGCCCCGGCGAGCTTCTCGTCGATGCGGCGGACGACCTCGTCCTCGGTCACGCCGAGCGCGTCGGCGATGGCGCGCGTGCCCCGCTTGGCGAAGTCCCCGATCTCCGCGCGCGCGGTGTCCAGCGACGCCACCACCGCATCCGCGGACGGGACCAGGTCACCCGGGTGCGGCGGATCCGACGCCTCCGCGGACCGGACCCGCCAGGTGTCCTCCAGGATCCGGCTGTTCACCTGCTCGACCGCGCCGGCCACGGCCTCGGTCAGCGCCGCCTGGCCGGTCATCGGCGGGACGACGATCTCCACCGGCGCCGACTGGACCCACCGCCCCTCCGCGAGGTGGGTGCCGGAGCGGCCCGCGTCCGCCTGCGTCCGCGGGTCCACGTGCAGCTCGACGGCCGGGACCCGGACGCTCGGCGCGGTCGCGGCGGGGTCGACGCGCACCTGGTACTGCCAGCGCAGCCCGTCGGCCCGGGCCGTGCGGACCACCGTCCCGTCCGGACGGGTGACGGTCTCGGTGCGGATCCCGGCGGCGCCGAACGCCGATTCGACCGCCCGCGCCACCTCGTCCGGATCCGCGGTGCGGTCCACTTCGGACGCGGGCAGCTCGATCTCGGCCGCGTCCGTGGTCAGCACCGCGGTCGGCAGCGGGCGCAACGGCTCGGCGCCGTCCGTTCCGGTGAGCGGCTCGGTCGCGAGGTCGCCCACCGCGGGCAGGGTCACGAACTCCCACCGGACCCAGTCCGCGGCCCGCTCGTCCACTGCGGACTGCAGCGCCGCGGGCGTGCGGACACCCAGTTCGACGGCGAGCGGGAGGAGCGCCCGGCGCTGCCAGGACGGTTCGGCGGGCAGCGGGGGCACGACGACCTCCGCCACGCCCGTCTGCACCCATCGCCCGCCGGTCAGCCGCGTGCCCGGTTCGCTGTCGCGCGCGGTGTCCACGTCGACCCGCAGGTCCATCGCGGGCAGCACGACCCGCGCGGTGACCGCGTCCGGGTCGACGCGGACCCGGAACCGGAGCACCGGCCCGTCGCCGCGACCGGCCAGCAGCCAGGTGGTGCCGTCCCCGCCCGGGTCGGGCCGGACCCGCCCGGCCCAGTCCTCGCCGCCGGAGAGCATGTCCCGCAGCGTGTTCTCGATCGCGCGCGGGTCGGTGGTGCGGGCCCGCCAGGGTTCGGCGGGCGCCTGCACGCCCCGCACGATCCGCTCCCGCCCGGGCAGGGTGAGCACGGTCCGCTCGCCCCGACGCAGCTCGCCGACCGGCGCGCCGGTCGCGGGCAGGTCCGCCGCCAGGTTCCGCAGCGGCGGCAGCTCCCCCACCCGCCGATCGGTCTCCAGGCCGCGGACCGTCTCCACGACCGGCAGCCCGACCTTGGCACGCGCGTCCACCAGCGCGGACACGACCATCGTCCGGCGCCATCCCGGCTCGACGGTCACCGGCGGCAGCACGATCTCGGCCCGGCGGTCCTGGGTCCACCGGCCGTCCCGGAGGTCCGCACCCGGTTCGACCCGCAACTCGACGACCGGGAGCGACACGTGCGCCCGGGTCGCGTCCGGATCGACGCGCACGGTGAACCCGAGACCGGTGTCACCGAAGACCCCGGACACGGTCGTGCCGTCGAAGGTGACGTCCCGGGCGCCCGTGGCCTCCAGCGTCTGACGGACGGTGTCGGCGACCAGCGCCGGGTCGGCCGAGGTCACCAGCCCGGGGATGGCCGGCTCGGCGTTGAGCGGCACCGTGCGGTCGAGGGTGTCGTGAGCCGTCACCGGATCGATCGCGAGCACCACCGCCGGATCGGCGGCCCGCGTGCCGGGTTCGCGCGCGGTGACCTCTCGCGTGGCGAGCGCGGGCCAGTCCACGGAAGCCACTTCGGCGGCCTGACCGCGGATGGCGGGTGGCACCTGCGACAGCAGCTCGCCGACCAGCGTCGTGGCCACTTCGGACTGCCACGCCGGGTGGACCGGCACCGGCGGGACCACCGCCACCACCGGATCCTGCACCCAGCGCGCGCCGTCGAACCGCGGCGGCGGGACCCGGACGCTCGGTTCCGTGGCGAACTCGCTCACCTCGACGGTGAGCCGCCACGACGAACCCCGGTCGGTGAGCGTCCACGTGGTGGTGCCACCGTGCGCCTCCCGCACGGCGTGCACCCCCGCGTCGGCCAGCGCGCGCTGGACCGCGTCCGCCATCCCGTCCTGGTCCACCGCGCTCACGACCGCGAGGGGGAAGCTCGCCGTCGTCACCGGCAGCGCCCGTCCCGTCTGCCGTTCGGCTCCCAGGTTCGGCTCCACCGGCGACCGGCCCTCGGCCACGGCCGCCAGCACCTCGGCGGTGTGGTCGAACCGGTTGTGGAAGCTGAGCTGGGACGCGGGCCCGAGCACGGCCTCCTCCCTGGACCGCACCTCCGCGAGCGCCTCGGCGCGGGCGCCACCGGCCGCGTCCAGCCACGCCAGGACGACCCGGTGGTCGGCGGCCCGGCGGCGGCCGAGCGCCCGGCCGATGGCGGCCCGGTCGGCGGTGTCCACGGCCGCGAGGTCGTCGGCCGGTGCGGTCCGGAACGAGGTGACCACGCCGCGGGCTAGTTCGGTGGCGAGGTCGGCCTCCGGCCGTCCGAGGCGCAGGCCCACCCGGCCGGATTCCCAGTCGTAGACGCTGCTCGCGGTGACGTACGGCGCGAGCCGCGCGCGGGCCGCTTCGTCACCCGGGAACGCGCGGGCGATGCCCTGCTCCCCCAGCGCGAAGGCGCTCGCCGCCAGCTGGTCGAACCGCGCCTCCACGGTGGACAGCGGCACGCCGAGCGCGTCGGCGATCGCCGGGGCGCCGGACTTGCCGAAGTCCGCCAGCGCCTGCCGCGTCCCGTCGTCGAGGGCCGTTACCGCACCGGGATCGCCGTCATCCCCTCGCGGGACAGATCCATCGCGTCCAGCAGCTGCCAGAGCATCCGGTGCTCCTCCGGTGTCACCGGAACCCCGTGCCGTTCCAGCAG
This sequence comes from Amycolatopsis thermalba, assembly GCF_023376025.1. Taxonomy (NCBI): domain Bacteria; kingdom Bacillati; phylum Actinomycetota; class Actinomycetes; order Pseudonocardiales; family Pseudonocardiaceae; genus Amycolatopsis; species Amycolatopsis thermalba. Next base: position 2,625,566 of record NZ_CP091196.1, on the reverse strand, counting down.
CTCCACCGTCGTCAGCGTCAGATCCGGCCAGTTCGCCAGCTCGGCGTACTGGACCATCTCCGCGCGGTCCGGCTCCGGGATCCGCGGCCCGAACGTCTCCAGCAGCGTCCCGGCCAGTCCGGTCGCCTCCACCTCGCTCAGGCTCGGCACTTCCGTCAGCGCCGTCAGGTCCTCGCTCACCCGCGCCGCTCGTTTCCTCAGCGGTTCCGGGTCGTCCGGGCTGTCGAACAGCGCCAGCAACGTCCGCAGCTCCTCGCGTTCCCGCGTCGACACCGGGCTGTCCAGCCTCCGCAGTGCCCGGATCAGCGCCTGCACGCTCATCGGCCACTCGCCCACGTTCAGCGTCCGGCGAACCGAGTTCAGCGCCTCGTCGTCCAGCCGGTCCAGGAACCTGCCGGGCAGTTCCTTCATCCGCCGAGCGATCTCCACCTCGGAGAGCTCCATCGTCCCGCCCTCCTTCGCGTTGCGGCGTCCCGTCGCCGCCGGGGTCGTCCAGCGGCTCGGCGTTCTGGATGACGTTGCCGGCGTCGATCGCGACCCTGAGCCGGACGCCATCGTAGTCCCCGTGGACCCACTCCTGTTTCTTGCGGTGGACCGGTTCGAGCGGCCGCCGCGCGAGCGCCTCCGGCCGCAGGCCCTCGGTGACGACCTGCGCGAGGATGCTCTCCAACCGCCCTGGTTCGAACCACTCCGCGGGGAACTTGTCCACCCGCGCCGGGTGATCGGGGTTGCGGATCGCCAGCCGGTTCAGCGTGGGCTGGGGCAGCGTGGGCGCCACTTCGTGCCGGGCCGGCTCCGACGGCACGGGGTTGGTGACCACCCCGCGCCCGCCCTCCAGGGGGTAGGCCGTCGCGACCCATCCGTCCTCGAGCACGGCGACGACGACCATGACGCCGTCGTGCTCCCGGCTCGCCACCCAGGACTGGTGCTCGGCGTCCCACACGACGCGGGTGGGGTGTTCGGCGGTCTGGCGGATGATCGCCTCGGTCCGCGCGTCGTCGTCCTTCCACCGCTCCGGGAACTCGGTCTTGCCCGGCCGGCCGGTGCCGTGGCGGTGACCGCCGCCCCGGTCGCCGTCGAGGATGTGCCCCACGCGGTCCGGCTCGAGCCGGATGCGGTCGGCGGGCGGGCGTCGCGCGTCGAAGATGACGTCCGGGTGGTGCCAGCCGTTCGGCCGGGTGGCGTCGGTGAGCATCGTGACCACCTCGGCCACGGTGCTGCCCCCGGTCAGCGGCGCCACCGCGACACCGGCCGCCGTACCCGGCAGCTCGTGCACCGTGGTGGTCAGCGTCGGGCTGACGTTGTCCAGCTCAGCACGCAACGCGGCGACGTCGTCGTGCACTCGTACCACCGCGACCTCGGTGCCGTCCGGGGTGCGGGCGACGAGGTGACCCCGCCGGGTGTCGTCCTCGCCGTCGAGCCGGGTCAGCGTCACCGACGGCACGTTCAGCTCACCGGCGACCTGCCTGGCCAGACGGCCGCCGGCCAGCCTCCGGCGCACCGCGGGCGTCAGTTCGGCGTCCTGCGGCGCCGGCGGGTTTTCGGTGAGGTGGCGCAGGCGCGACTGCAGCCAGAACCGGCGCGGATCGTTGCGGCCCAGCCGGTCGCGCTGCCGGGCGACCTCCGCCACCTCCGCGGCGTGCCGCACACCGGCCTCGGTGGTCAGGTTGATCTCGACGGCACGGCCGTCGGGCGCCGTCCAGGTGGTGTGCCACCCGTGCCACTGACGCCCGCCGAGCAGCCCCGCGTCCCGCCGGCCCCACGCGCTGTCGACGTCGTCCAGCGTGAAGCCGCGGCTTTCCAGCTCCTCCGCGACCGTGACGCCGTCGGCGAGGTAGTCGTCCGGGTTGACCGTGATGGTGTAGCGGGACGGCCCCTCCTGGGTCACCGCGGCGCCCGGCACCGCCGCGACCGCGACGGTGACGGGGTCCGGCGGGGTGGTGTCCGGCGGCGCGGTGGCCGGTTCGGGCGCGCGCAGCCGGAGCTCGATCGTCTGCCCCGACTGGACGTGGCGCAGCGTGACCCGGCCGTCCTGGACCTCGCCGTGCGCGAAGCCGCGCCAGGCGAACTCCCGCACGAGTGAGTCGGCGACCGAGGCGTCGTCCACGTCGACGGTGAACCGGGCCGGCCCGTCCTGAGCCAGGCCGGCGAGCGTGGTCGGCCGGAGCCGGGCCCCGTCGACGGCGGCGACGGCGTCCTGGAACGGCTCCCGCCAGGTGCCCGGCTCCTGCGGTTCGGGGCGGCCGGCTTCGGTGTTCGGGCCCGGGAGGGGTTCGGCCTGCAGGACTTTTCCGTCGGGAGCCACGACCGCCGCGATCGTCACCCCGTCGCGGTCGCCGCGAACGGCCCACAACCCCGTTTCTTCGTCGAACCTGGCCACATCCGGCCGCTGGACGACGTCCCGCACCACCTCACCGAGCGCGGACCGGGGGTTCGTGCCGTCGCCGAACCACCGCGCGGCGATCCGGATGTGCTCGGGGGAGGTCGCTTCCGGCCCGTGCCGCTCCAGCATCCGGTCGAGCACGTCGCCGGACACCTCGAGGTCGCCCAGTGCCGGCCGCTGCTCGTGGTCGAGCACGGTGTCCCAGGCGTTCGCCCGGGCACCGGAGGGCAGTTCGACGGTGTCCAGGCCGTCCGGCTCGAGCACGCCGCGCAGGATCTCGTTCCGGAGCCCGGCGTGCGGGCCGTCCGGATCCAGCCGGGCGGCCTGGGCCCGTGCCGCCACCGACTCCGGTGTGCCGAACCGCAGCACGATCGACTCGCCGGTGACCGGGTTGGTCCACCGGGTGACGACCCCGGATCCGGCGTGGTCCCAGTGCAGCTCGGTGGTCTCCGGGCGCAGGCCGGACTCCGCCAGCGCCCGCACCGTCGTCTGGACGCCGTCGCGGAATCCGGGGGCATCGGGCAGGCGCACCGAGTAGTGGGACGGCGCGCCCGCCGCCGACGGCGGCGCCAGCGGGTCGGGCACCAGGCGGGCGCCGCGGACCGCCGTCATCACGGTCCGGGCCAGCGGGGTGACCGCGGGATCGCGGTACAGGGCCACCGTGCCGTCGGTCAGGTCGCCCAGCCCCTGCAGGGTCGTGCCGACCTCGCCGAGCACGTGGCGCCACTTCACCCGCTCCGCGATGGTGCGCTGGAAGCCGTCGCTGAGCGTCTTGTCCGACACCCGGAGCTGCAGGGGCTCCGCCTGGACCCCGTCGGCCGTGAAGCGGGGGTAGACGACCTGGTACTCGCCGGCGGCCAGGCCGGAGTCGACCGCCAGGACCGCGTCGACGGTGACGTCGTCGTAGACGAGCCGCACGGTCTCGTCGTGGAACTCCACCCGCTGCGGCAGCCGGGCGCCCGGCTCGGACAGGCGGTTCAACGGGATCGGGTCGCCGAGCGACGGCGCCGACGGCGTGAGCACGGCGGCCGGCGCCGTGGTCTGGCCCAGTCCGCGCGCGAAGGACTCGAACTCCTGGACGACCGCTTCGCTGTCCGCGGTGGTGTCCCGCGTGACCGCGACCGAACCGCTGACCGGCTCGCCCGGCACCCGCGCCAGGGCGCGGCGGTTGACCGCGTGGTGCGGCTGGTCGCGTCCCGGCACACCGTCGGCGACGGTCCGCAGGCCCGCTTCCAGCAGCGCGTCCAGGTCGCCGCGGCCGATCCGGATGGTCGCCTCGCCGGTCTGCCGTGCGGAGCCGTCGGCCCGCACCTGCCAGGTGCCGGGGTCGACCTGCACGTGGTTGTCGGGAACCCGGTCGTCCAGCTGGACGCGCACGAGGATGCGGTTGCCGTTGCCGTACTCCACGACCAGCGGGCCCTCGCCCGGGTCGCCGTGCAGCGCGGTGGCGACGCGCGGGCTCGCGAGACTGTTGTCCGGCGCGGACTCCTGGCGGCGGGCGATCGCGTCGGTCAGGTCCTGGTCGCCCGGGGCCGCCGGCATGGCGTCCGGGCCGGCCTGCACCGTGCGCGGCAGCGCGTGCCACGTCGTGCCCGGTTCCTGCGGCGTCATCCCGCCGACGGCCGGGCCCGCGTTGGTGTGCACCAGGGACGGCGTGAGGTCGTCGGGCAACGGGGCGCGGGCGAACAGGTGCTCCAGGACCTGGTCCATCATGGCCCGGTTGTTCTGCATCACCTCGGTCATCTGCTCGGACACGAGGCTGGAGACGTGGACCTCGTCGCCCCGCACCTCGACCGCGCCGGCCGGGAGGTCGTCGTTCAGGGTCAGGAAGAACTCGGCGGTCTGGTTGTGCGGCGAGATGACGCTGAACATGCCGGTCTCCCGGTCCACCTGGACCGTGTAACCTTCCGCGTTCAGCGCGTCGAGGGTGCGGGCGGTGACCGCGGTCGCCGTCTCCGGCCCGCGCTCGGCCTTCTCCGGCGGGTTCTCCGGGGTGAACTGCTGCCGGTGTTCGCGGGTGTCCGTCGTCTCGGGCCGGCTGCCGGAGTCCGCGTCGCCCGTGGAGGAATCCGGGTTCTGCGTGGACTCACCGTCGCGAGTGGACGAATCGGGAGCCTGGGTGCTGTCACCCTCCCGACGCCCACCGTCCGCGGCGTCCGGGGTCTGCGTGGTGTCACCGTCGCGAGTGGACGGTTCCGGGTTCGCCTCCGGTGTCCGGGTGCGGTTCTGGGCCGCCGTCTCGTCCCGGCCGGTCTGGGTGCGGTGGTCGGTGTCCGGCTGCGTCGTACGGCCGGTGTCGCGCGTCGGCTCGGCAGTCCGGTCCCCGCCGGGCTGGTCCGCGCCCGCGGTGGCCACCCGGCGCTGTTCCTCGGGCGCCGTCCGGGTGTCGTCGCCGGACGAGGTCTCTTCGGTCTCCGGCTTGGTGCTCTCGTCCGGCGTCGTCCGCCGCGGTTCGCCGGACTGCTCGCCGGTGCGGCCGTTGCGGGAGGGCGAATCCCCCGCGTTCTGCGCGGAACCGGAGCCGCCCGACCCGCTCGACCCGCCGGCGCCGGACGCCGCTCCGCCCCGGGTCGCCGGACCCGAGCCGCTGCTCGACCCGCCACCCGAGCCGGACGACGTGCTCGCCGACCCACCCGACCCGCCGGTCCCGCCGCCGGTCGCGGTCTGGGTCGCGCCACCGCCGAAGTGCCCGGCGGCGGGCGCGGCGCCGTCCCCGGTCCACGTGACACCGGCCGGCACCTGCCCGGGCTGCTGCGCGATGAAGTTCGAGAAGTCGGTGCCCGCGTGGAAACCCGTCAGCAGCCGGCGGTCGGCCAGGTTCATCGAGAAGTGGCTCTTGAACTCCTTGATCGACGTGCCGCCCGCGTAGAGCTCCTGCACGCCGCCCATCGCGCCACCGAGCGCGGCCTTCTTGAGGTTCTCCCAGCTGAGCGGGTCCTCCCCCGCCTGCTGGCCGCCGCGCGCGTTCCGGGCGGTGGTGTCGTGCGGCGTCCCCTCCGCGTTCGTCAGCTTGTCCATGCCGGCGGTGAACCCCACCGACCCGACCTGGCCGATGACACCACCCGCGGCACCGAGGATGACGTGCGCCGGCAGCCCCGCGGCCAGCGCCAGCGGACCGCCACCGAGCGAGGCGCCGACGAACCCCGCGGCGACGTTGGTGAAGTTGACCCGGTACCTGTCGCCCATCTCGATGTCGGTCAGGACCTCGCCACCCAAGGCGCCGCCCGCGCCGTACATCGCACCGCTGCGCACGCTGTAGCCGACCAGCCGCTGGCCGATGACCTTGCCCGCGCCGCCCCGCGCGACGTGGGTGGCCACCGCCTCCGCGAGCCTGCGCTGCATCTCGGGCGTGAGGCCGCCCTTCTGGACCGCGCGCTGGGTGATCCGCTCGGCCACCTCCCGGCCGCCGTACCCGCGTCCGAGCTGCTGGGCGATCTCCCTCCGGATGGCCGGGTTCTTGAACTGCGGCATGATCCGCATCAGGGTGCGCTCGACCTCGCGCGCCCCGATCCGGCCCGCCGTGTGCGCGAGGTAGATCCGCCAGCCGCGGGCGATCGCCGCGCCGGCGCCCTTGATCGAGAACTGCTTGATCGCCTGCTTGATCGAGATCTCGGCGACCTCGGCGATCGCCTTGCGCATCAGGGCGCGCAGAGCGAGCCCCGTCGCGGTGATGGACCCGGGGATGCCGGCCAGGCTGCCACCGAGGCTGGGCACCGCGGCGGCCAGCGAGACGGCGATCTCCGTGACGGTCATGACCAGCATGACCTCGTAGCTGTTCTTCGCCAGCGCGAGGCTGGTCTGGAACTGCCCGACGCCCATCCCCATTTCCATGGCGTTCTGGGCCGCGCCGAGGATGACCTTGCTGAACTGGGTCGACGCCGCGCTGAACTGCGCCGGTGCGGCACCCTGGTAGCCCTGCGTCACCATCTCGGTGAGCGCGCCCAGCTGCGTCTGCAGGTCGGCCAGGTCCAGGCCGTTGGTGCTCCAGAAGTCGACGAGGGGCTGGATGTCGTCCGGGTGCGCCTCCGGGTACTCGCCGAGCCACCCGTCGATCGCCGCGCGGACGATCGGCGGGAGGACCGGGATCCCGACCCAGTCGTTGACGTCGCGGATGAACTCGTCCGCCGCGTCCCCGAAGTCCGCCAACAGCTGCGCGAAGTACGCGAAACCATCATCGATGGTTCTGTGCACTCCCATTGGCGGACCTCTCGGACGGGTGGATTCGGCTGATCAGGCGGGCGGGTTGATCTTGCTGATCTCCGCGTCGTTGTCCAGCTCGGCGCCCATCTGCGTGTCGATCGCCGATCGCAGGCCACCGCCGAGGTCACCCAGCTCGTCGCCGATCTGCTTCATCGACGCGAAGAACTGCCCCGCGTTGGTCGCATCGAAGCCCGGCACGCCGGTCGACGCCGGGGTGCCCCGGTAGGTCGGCTTGAACTGCTTGCCGAGATCGTCGTTGCCGAAGACGGACATGTCCGGGCCGACCTTCTGGTCGTGCTCGCTGTTGGCGGCGCTCGCCAGCTTCGCCAGGTCGGCGCCGTTGAGCGCGATCTGGTCGCCGAGCGAGCGGATCTCCGCGGGGCTGGTGCTGATCTCGAGGTAGCTCACCGGTCTTCCTTCCCTTCTGCGTAGATGTCTGCGTCCAGGCGGTTCATCAGCTGGCCGATGGTGTCACTCTCGTTGGAGCGCAACTCGTGCTGCAGCGAGTACATGTCGGCCGGGAACTGCCCGGCCATGATCTCCTCGCGCTGCTGGTTGATGTCGGTGACGGCGTCACGGGAAGCGGCCAGGATCGCGGCCTGCAGCGCCGCGGCGTCGGGCTTGCGGAACACGCGCGGATCGATGTCGATGTCGGCCAGCTGTCCCCGCGGCCCCACCACGACCTTGACCAGTCTGTCCGGTGACCAGCCCACCCCGGTGAGCTGCATCATCCGCTGACTGGCCTTCGGCAGCTCCTCGGTGGCTTTCTTGATCTGCTCGAGCATGCCGATCAGCGCGGGATTCACGCGCCCCGAAGGGGAACTCATGACTACCTCCGTCCATCCGGCACAGTGGCGACATTGCCATGAACACCGGTCGCTCCGCTAGCATCGCCGCCGTGAACTCCAAGCGCCTCCGTGCGGCACTGGTCACCGCGGCCGTCGGGCTCGCCGTCGTGGCGGTGGCCCCGCCGGCCGCGCGGGCCCAGCAGAACTGTGTCGTTTCCGGGACGCTCGTGGTTCCCGTTCCGTGGTCGCAACAATTGCTGGCACCCGATCGGGTGTGGCCGCTGACCACCGGGGCCGGCCAGCGCGTCGCCGTGGTCAGCACCGGTGCGGCGGACAATCCGCAGCTCGCCGGGCATCTGGCCGAGCGGGCGAACTTCGCGCCGGCGGACATCGGAGAGTCCAGCGGCAGCCCGGACTGTCTCGGCACCGGCACCGGGGTGAGCGGCATCATCGCCGCGCAGCCCACGTCCGTGGTGGGGTTCCACGGCATGGCCCCGGGTGCGCAGATCCTGTCCGCGAAGGTCGTCGGCGACTCGTACCCGACGGGCCGCGAACCGCGGGAGAGCGTGGCGCCCCAGGTCCTGGCCGCCGCGATCAACTGGGCGGTCGACCGCAACGCGAGCGTCATCGCCGTCCCGACGATCACCTACGAGGACAACGGTGCCCTGCGCGGCGCGGTGCAGCGGGCGCTGTCGCGCAACATCGTGGTGGTGGCCGCCGTCGGCGAGCGGCAGTCGAACGAAGCACCGGGCCTGGTGCCCTACCCGGCCGGCTACGACGGCGTGATCGGAGTGGGGTCCCTCGCCGAGAGCGGGCTGGTCACCCAGGATTCGCGTGCCACGGCGGTCGACCTGGTCGCCCCGGGCGCCAACGTCGTCACGACGTTCCCGAACACCGGACTGGGCGCGGTGGCCGGCACCGAGTTCGCCACCGCGTACGTGGCCGGCACGGTCGCGCTGGTCCGCTCCCACCTGCCCCAGCTGTCCAATCAGGACGTCGCGAAACGGCTGTACGCCACGGCGGCACCGGCCCCGGAAGGCACCGGAAGCGCCTCCTACGGCTACGGCGTGGTGAACCCGTACCAGGCGGTGTCCGACCAGGTGGCCGCGGGAAACCCGGTGGCGCTCCCGCCCCTGGTCCCGCCGACGATCCCGCCGGACGTCGCCGCCCGGCAAGCCGCTGAGGACCGCAGCGACGACTGGGCCTTCGGCCTCGCCGCGGGCGGCTTCGCCCTCGTGGTGCTGGTGAGCGCGATCGTCGTGTTCGGACCGCTCGGCCGTCGCCGCCGCTGGCGTGCCGGGCTGGCTCCCGTTCCGCAGGACCGGCCCGAGGACGAGCGTCCCGAGCCGCCGGTGGAACTGTTCAGCGACCGCCCCAAGCGGTCGTGACGTCCTTCCCTGGCACAACGATTCCTCCCCTGCGTTCCCGAGCGTGAGACAAACCGGTCCCGGAGCGCGGACACGCTCCGGGACCGGCGGTGGTGATGAGATCTCAGGCTTGGAAGGCCCTGCTCGCCTGCTGGTCCGCGTTGAACGCGTTCTCCATCGCCTTGATCACGGCCTGGCCGAACTGCGCGCGGGTCGAGGCGTACTGGACCAGCTGCTTGTTCCACTCCACGTGCGCCTGCTCGAACGCGCTCGCGGCGGCACCTTCCCAGTCCGCACCGAGGATGCCCTTGGCCTGCGCCATGAAGTCGTCGAAGAGGTCTTCCAGGTCGGTCGACTTCTTGATGTTGGACGAACCGGCGTCCCCCACCATGCTCGTGTACTTGAGACGTCCATCCATGTCTCGGTCCCCTTTCGGTGAGGTCGGGCGACGGCCTACAGGCGGCCGAAGTTCATGCCCGAAGCGGCGGCGCTGATGGCGCTGGAGTCGTCGTCGTCCTGGTTGGTCAGGATGTTCTGGGTGCCCGTGATCCCGTTCATCAGCCTGTCGAGGATCGGGGCGAGGTTGCTGTGCCAGAAGGCCAGCAGGTCGGACGACGAGAGCTGACCGGTCGACGAGGCCTTGCCGGCCCATTCCGACCCGACGACGTTCTCGAGGTCGCCGTGCATGCTCTTGCAGATCTCCTCGCCGCGTGTCTTGGCATCGGCGAGGAGCTGGTTCAGCCTGGTGACTTGATCATGTACGAGATTCAGGGCCACGCCTGTCACCCCCCATGTCGCGGGACATTTACCAGCAGAGTAGGCGCGGCGGCTGACAACCCCCCGTCGCCCCGTACCACCCTGACACGGGACAAAACCGCTGGTCAAGACTTCTCGTCAGAAGTTCACCGGCTCCTGGTGCGGGTGGACTACGGGACCGCCGACAGCATCGCCGCCGACGGGTTCAGCGTCGGGCCCTCCGGGATGCGCTGCACGAGCGCGGCGGGGATGTCGACCGCCGACGACGCGGAATACCCCAGCTGACCCAGCACCTTGTCGTCGGGCACCGGGTAGCGCAGGCCGGCGTCGGTGACCAGCGTGTACGCCCCCGTGGTCGCGGTGGCCGAGGGCAGCACCCGCACCACGGCGACGCCGCCCGGCGGGACCAGCACCCGGTCGGCCAGCTTCGTGCCGGTGCCGCTCTCCGCGGTGGTGTCGATGGCCGGGTCCAGGACGCTCGTGTCGCCGCCGATCGAGATCACCGGGTCGGTGCGGGCGTCGTGGGTTTCCGAGCACAGCGCGGCGCGGCCCTCGGCGGGCACGGTGACCAGGTCCGGGGGCAGCGCCGGCGGCGCCGCCTCGCCCTCGGCGGGCACCAGCGCGTTGCTGGTCGGGGCGGCGTTCGCGGCCGCGGCGGTGATCTCCCTGGGCCGCACCGAGTACTGGCCGGAGATGATCCGCACCTGCAGCTCGGTCAGCGGCGCCAGCCCCTCCTGCCGCACCAGGTAGTACTGCACGCCGCGGGACAGCGGGTAGTAGACCACGTCACCGACGGCGAACCCGCTGAGCACGGCGGACGGCGAACCCTGGCCGGGCACGTCGATCCGCCCGATGTCCTGCCCCACCGGCAGGCCGTTCAGCCAGGCCGTGCCCGCGTCCACCGGACCGGCCTGCGCGCCGAACACCGAGCGGATCACCGCGCCGTCGGTGATCCGGTAGCGGTGGTTGTTCCACACCAGGTAGACGGTGCCGTCGGTGGAGTCGCTGGCCAGGATCGCGCGCTGGCCCAGCGGCACCCCGCCCGGCATGGACTGCCCGACCATCAGCGTGGTCGTGGTCAGCGGAGCGCCGGCCAGGTTCTGGCCCAGCACCGAGCACATCGTCCACGGCGTCGCGGTCGCGCGGCCGGCGGGCGGCAGCGAGTCCGGCGCACCGGGAATGCCCACCGCGGGCCTGCGCGGCAGGCCGGCCAGGTTCTTGCCCGCCACGCGGTGCGGCCCGGCCTTGTCCGCGCTGGTCAGCAGCCGCGCCGAGGCGTAGTTCAGGGTCGGCTGCAGCTCCCCGGACTGGTACACGAAGGTCGCGCCGGTCTCCCGCTCGATGATCACCGCGCCGTCCGTTTTCCAGGACGTGCCGCCGACTCCGGTGAACACGCCGTACACGCCGAAGCCCGCGGCGATGAGCACCGCGATCATGACCCCGGCGAACACCGCGCCCACTCCGCGCCGCAGCGGGGTCAGCTCCGGATCGGTCTCGTGCACGATGAGCGCGGAGGTGACCCGCTGCATCATGAACTGGTAGGCCTGCAGCTGGTCGCGACGAGTGGGCACGCCTATCCCTCAGCCGATCGAGGCCATGAGGCCCTGGACGTAGGTGAAGAATCCGGTGATGAACCCCGCGAACGGGATGAGGGCCACGATAGCCATGACGTCCACGATGTCGGCGATGCGGCCGAACCACGGCGAGGGGTTCTTGCGGGAGTAGACCAGCCCGGCGGCCGCGACCAGCAGCGCGAGCACCACCAGCGCCAGCAGGAACAGCCCGAGCCCGCCGTTGCCCGACGCGGTGCCGAAGCACCAGGCGGCCAGCAGCGCGAACACCCACAGCCCGGCGACCAGCAACGGGATCCGCTGGCGCGGCACCGGGAACAGCCGGGCACGCAGCAGCAGCGCCGCGCACGCCAGGATCAGCATGATCAGCCGCGACCCGCCGGCGTGCGCGGCGAGCGGGATCGCCGCGCACGCACTGATCAGCGCGGCGCCGGTGAGGAAACCGGTGAGCAGCTCGTCGGCGCGGGCGGCCGCGTCGAACACCGCCGGGGTGGCCGGGTGCGGTTCGTCGTTGAGCAGGTCGGCCGACCGCTGCGGCAGCGCGGGCAGCGGCACCCGGCCCAGCCGCAGCGCGAGCCACGGATATCCGGGCAGCAGACCGATCGCGATGGTCAGGACCAGCGCGCCGGCCGCGTCCGGGTCCATCCAGCCGCCGAACAACGCCCCCAGCGCGCCGAGGAAACCGGTGGTGATGGCGGCGACGAACACCCGGCTCGTCGCGCCGACGCCGAGGTAGCCGACGATGCCGAACACCAGCAGCGAGATGGCGCCCAGCAGCAGCTGCGCGGAGCCGAAGGAGAACAGCCCCAGGTGGTCCGGCGCGGTCGGCAGGTACCCGCCGAGGAAGGCGTACGGCAGCGCCGATCCGGCGAACACCGCGCCCGCGTAGGCGTCCGGCACCGCGCGCGCGACGACGATGCCCAGCGCGGTCAGGACCACCGCGGCGGCCAGCGTGATCAGGCCGGCGTCGAGCCACGGTGGTTCGAACAACAGGGACACCAGGCTGCCCCCGCACAGCAGCACCGCCGCGATGACGAGCCCTGCCCGCCGGGTGGCGGCGCGGCCCCAGCTGCGGCCGTAGCGCCGGGCGCCGCTGGCGATCGCCTCGACCAGGTCGTCGTACTCGATCTCCGGCCAGTCCACCGGACCCGGGACCAGGTGCAGGATCTCGCCGTCGCGCACCTGCTGCGCGGCGAGCGTCTGCTGCCCGTCGAGGCGTTCGCCGGTGGGCCGCCGCAGCGACCAGCCGCCGTGCTGCTCGCCGGTGTCCGGCGCGTCCTCGCCCGCGTGGCGCAGGATGTACGGGAGCAGTTCCGCGACCGGCACGTTCTCCGGGAGCGCGACGTCGATCCCGCGCTTGGGCGTGGTGATGCTCACCTTCGCGAGGGTCGTGCCCATCGCCGACGTCATGCTGCCCCTACCTCCAAATTGGACCCCGAGCCCGGCTGGGAGAGTATCCATTAAAGCGCGACACTAGGCTGGCGGAAAGCTCTATGCTGGCGCACCCGGGCGCTCGGGAGGTTTTCGGTCTTGGGAACGATCATAGTCAAGCGGCCACTCCGGCGGCCCGCGCCTGACCTGCCGTCGGGCGACGTGGTGCTCGATCCCCCACCCGAGAACCCGCCGCCCGCGGGCAAGAGCTGGTCGCGGGTGCTGATGATCCTGCCGATGCTCGCCGGCACCGGCGGCATGGCGCTGCTGATCGGCGCCGGGCGGTCCGGTCCGCTGATGTACGTCGCCGGCGGTCTGTACGGCGTCGCGGTGCTCGGCATGATCCTGTTCCAGATCATCAGCCAGAACGGGCAGGGCGCGAGCAAGCAGGAGATGATCGCGAACCGCCGCCGGTACATGCGCCGGCTGTCGCAGCTGCGCGCGCAGGTGCGGGACACGATCGACCAGCAGCGCACGGCGATGTTCTACCGCCACCCGGATCCGGCGCGGCTGTGGTCGACCGCGCAGAGCGCGCGGCTGTGGGAGCGCCGCCCCGGCGACTGGGACTTCACCGTCATCCGGATCGGGCTGGGCTCGCAGGAGCTGGCGACGCCGCTGGTGCCGCCGGAGACCAAGCCGATCGACGAGCTGGAACCGCTGTGCGCGATGGCGCTGCGCAAGTTCGTGACCACCTATTCGACCGTGCCGGACCTGCCGGTCGCGGTCGCGCTGCGCGGGTTCTCGCGGATCTACCTGACCGGTGACGACGACCGCAAGCGCGCGATGGCGCGGGCGCTGGTGGCGCAGCTGGGCACGTTCCACGCGCCGGGCGACGTGCTGACCGCGTTCTGCGTGCGCGAGCGCGAGCTGTGGGACTGGGCCAAGTGGCTGCCGCACGCGCTGCACCCGTCCAAGACGGACGCGGTCGGCCAGATCCGGCTGGTGGCGCCGAGCGTGACGGCGCTGGAGGCGATGCTCGACGACGTGGTGGCCAACCGGCCGCGGTTCAACCCGGGCACGCAGCCGATCGAGGGCTCGACGCACGTGGTGGTGTTCGTCGACGGCGGCGACGTCGGCGGGTCCGAGCACCTGATGATCGAGGGCGGCGTCGAGGGCGTCACCGTCATCGACCTCTCCGGCGAGCCGCCGCGCCTGCTCGACGCGGCCACGCTGGTGCTGGACATCTCCCCGGACGGCAACCTGACCAGCCGCACCATGGACGGCGCCGGCAACATCGGCACCGCCGACGGGCTGGGCATCGAGGAGATGCGCGGCCTGGTGCGCACGCTCGCGCCGCTGCGGCTGTCCGCGCTGACCGCCAGCGAGCAGCCGCTGTCCGGGTCGCTGGAGCTGACCGACCTGCTCGGACTCGGCGACCCGTACGAGTTCGAGCTGGCGAAGAGCTGGGAGACCCGGTCCAACCGGGACCGGCTGCGGGTGCCGATCGGCATCACCGCCGACGGCCGCCCGATGGAGCTGGACCTCAAGGAGTCGGCGCAGGACGGCATGGGCCCGCACGGCCTGCTGGTCGGCGCCACCGGCTCCGGCAAGTCCGAGCTGCTGCGGACGCTGGTGCTGGCGCTGGCCGTCACCCACGATTCGGAGATCCTCAACTTCGTGCTGGTGGACTTCAAGGGTGGCGCCACCTTCACCAAGCTGGACCGGTTGCCGCACACCAGCGCGGTGATCACCAACCTGGCCGACGAGCTGCACCTGGTGGACCGCATGCTGGACGCGATCGGCGGCGAGCTGGTGCGGCGGCAGGAGCTGCTGCGCAAGGCGGGCAACTACGGTTCGCAGCGCGACTACGAGAAGGCCCGCACCGCGGGCGCGCCGCTCGACCCGCTGCCCGCGCTGCTGATCGTGGTGGACGAGTTCTCCGAACTGCTGACCGCGCGGCCGGACTTCATCGACATGTTCGTCCAGATTGGACGCGTCGGCCGTTCGCTCGGTGTTCACCTGCTGCTCGCCTCGCAGCGGCTGGAGGAGGGCCGGCTGCGCGGGCTGGACTCGCACCTGTCCTACCGCATCGCGCTGCGGACGTTCTCCGCGATGGAGAGCCGGGTCGTGCTCGGCACGCCGGACGCGTTCCAGCTGCCCCGTTCCCCCGGCAACGGCTTCCTCAAGACCGGGGTGGACGAGCTGACCCGCTTCAAGGCGGCGTACGTGTCCGGGGTGCACCGGCGCGGCACGATCCAGCGCACCCACGACGAGGGCCGCCAGATCGACCCGGTGCAGGACTACTCGACCGCCTACCTGCGCCCGCGGCTGGCGGAGAAACCGGTGGAGCAGCCGAAGCCCGCCGAGGCCGACGACCTGGGCGAGACGCTGATGGACGTGCTGGTCGAGCGGCTGGAGGGGCAGGGCGTGCCGGCGCACCAGGTGTGGCTGCCGCCGCTGAACGAGCCGCCGACGCTGGACAAGCTGCTGGAACCGCTGGTCACCGATCCCGAGCGCGGCCTGACCACCGGGATCCGGGAGCACCGCGGCGCGCTGCGGGCGGCGGCCGGCATCATCGACCGGCCCGCCGACCAGCGCCGCGACGTGTGCTGGCTGGACCTGTCGGGCGCGGGCGGCAACCTCGCGATCGTGGGTGGCCCGCACAGCGGCAAGAGCACCGCGGTCCGCGCGGTGATCGCGAGCCTCGCCCTCACCCACACCCCGTCCGAGGTGCAGTTCTTCTGCCTCGACTTCGGCGGTGGCGGTCTGACCGCGTTGCGCGACCTGGCGCACGTCGGCGGGGTCGCGACCCGGCGCGAGGTCGACCGCGTGCGGCGCAGCGTCGCGGAGGCCCGCACCCTGATCGCCGAGCGGGAGCAGCGGTTCGCCGAGCAGGGCATCGACAGCATGGCGACCTACCGCAAGCTGCGCCGCGAGGGCCGGTTCCCGGAGGACCGGTTCGGCGACCTGTTCCTCGTGGTGGACGGCTGGGGCACCCTGCGCGCGGAGTTCGAGGACCTGGAGGCCGACATCGCCGAGGTGGTCAACCGCGGCCTCGCGTTCGGCGTGCACGTGATCGCGACCGCCAACCGCTGGATGGACCTGCGGATGAACCTGCGCGACATGTTCGGCAGCAGGCTCGAGCTGCGCCTGGGCGACCCGGTGGACTCGGTGATCGGGCGGCGGCAGGCCGCGGGTGTCCCGGAACAGGCGCCCGGGCGTGGTCTGTCGCCGGACGGCGCGCACTTCCTGTCGGCCGTCCCGCGGGTGGACGGCAAGGAGACCGCGGACGACCTCGCCGACGGCGTCCAGCACTTCGTCGCGTCGGTGAACGCCGCCTGGCCCGGCGCCCCCGCGCCGCGGGTCCGGCTGCTCCCGCCGATGCTGCCCTACTCGGCGCTGCCCGCGCCGGACGAGAACGGCATCCCGATCGGGATCTCCGAGGCCGACCTGCAGCCGGTGGGCCTGGACTTCACCGCCGAACCGCACCTGGTGCTGTTCGGCGACGTCGAATCCGGCAAGAGCACGTTCCTGCGGGCGCTGGCCACGAGCATCATGGCCCGGTACACGCCCGACCAGGCTCAGATCGCCCTCATCGACTTCCGGCGGAGCCTGCTCGGCCTGATCCCGGACGAGTACTTGATCGGTTATGCGACCGCGAGCGGAACCGTTCAGGAAATGGTGCGTCTGACCATCGACGCGATGCAGAAGCGACTGCCGGGAGGTGACATCACGCCGGAACAGCTCCGTTCCCGCAGCTGGTGGAGCGGCCCGGAACTGTTCATCCTGGTCGACGACTACGACCTGGTCGCCCCGAACCCGCACGACAACCCGCTCGCACCGCTGCTGGAGTACATGACGCAGGGCCGCGACATCGGCCTCCACCTGGTGGTCACCCGTCGCAGCGGTGGCGCCGCGCGGGCGATGTTCGACCCGGTCATCGCCCGGATCCGGGACCTGGCCTCGCCGGGGATCCTGATGTCGGGCAACCGCGAGGAGGGTCCGCTGCTGGGCAACATCCGGCCGCAGAAGCTGCCGCCGGGACGTGGCTGGCTGATCACCCGCAGCGGGGGTGCGCGGCTGGTGCAGCTCGCCGAGCTGCCTCCACAGGCCTGAGACAGTGATCCACCGGAGTTGACTCGAGGTGGTTAGCTAGGGAAGCGGGGGGCCGCCGACCCCTACCCCCGGCGGGCCCCCGCCACCCGAGCTGGGCTTCACGACGTTTGGGAGGGACATCGTGGCACCGATACCGGACGAACCGGGCACCGTCCCATCCGCCGAGTGGGCTGCCAAAGGTGCCGAGCTCGAGCTGGATCCGACGAACTTCCGCAACTACGCCAAGAACCTCGGCCTGATCGCCGCCGACCTGAACAGCGACATGATGTCGGCCCAGTCGGCGCTGCAGGGGCCCGGCGGCAAGGACATGCTGATGTCCACGATGTTCGAGCCGGGCCAGGACATGCAGGCCTTCGCCGACCGCAACGCGCAGGAACTCGGGATGTTCATGCCCGACGCGCACCAGAACGTCAAGGTCCTCGAGTCCGTCGGCTACATCTTCGGCGACTTCTTCGAGAACATGGACGGCGGCAACTCCGCGATGCTCGAAGTCCTCCAGTGGGCCTTCCGGATGGACGGCGCCAAGAAGCCGGAAGGCGTCCCGTCCTGGCTGGACGAGAAGAAGACCGTCGCGGAGTACCTGACGCCACCGGCCGGCACCGGGGTGACACAGACCGGGAAGGACGAGCAGCTCAACCAGATCGTCGTCGGCAACATGACGATCACCACGTTCCGGACTCCCGATGGCGGCATCCGCACCGTCCAGACCAACGGCAACGTGACCACCGAGTACCTGGACGACAAGAACGGCAACCGCCAGTACATGATCACCTCGACCAAGGGCGACCACGAGACCACGACGGTCACCACCGCCTATCACAACGGTGCGCCGGCCGGGGAGACACGCCGCACGACGAAGCACGACACGGACTCGGACCCCAACGTCGTCCACCAGGTCACGACGTCGCAGAGCTACGACAAGGACGGCAAGCCCGTCAAGTCCGACGCCCCCGCCAAGAGCCAGCACGTGGTCACGTACAACCACCAGGACGGCACGCACTCCCGCCAGTACTACAGCGAGTCGATGCAGAAGGACGTCAACGACGTCGACCGGGACGGCAACAGGGACGAGAAGGTCCCCACGAAAACCGACCAGCGGACGGTCGGCGCCCAGCACGACCTGCCGACCGGCGCCGATGTGCGGCAGGGCCATCCCGAACTCGACCAGGCACGACGCTCGATACCAGGGGGGTAGTGACGAGCATGGGCGACGACTACTTCGGTTACGACCTGAGCAAGATCGGCACCGGTGTCGGTGGGGGCTACTACGACATCGGTAAGGATTCGCCTCCCGCGGTCTGCAAGAACTACGACTTCTCCACGGAGGGCATCGAGTCGCTCTACCTCGCCATCGTCAAGGGCGAGCAGCCGGGCACCACCGCCGACCGCGCCCGGCAGTGGGGCAACGTCCAGCTGGCGCTCCAAACCGTCGCCGACAACCTGCGCGAGCAGACCCAGACGCTGGCCGACCACTGGAAGTCCCCCGCCGCCAAACAGGTCTTCCTCGCCAAGGTCGGCATGGTGCTGGCGCACCTGCGCGAGTGGCAGGACGCCGCGCTGCGGAACAGCACCGCGTTGTACGGCCTGTCGAACACGATGTACGAGGCACAGGCCAAGATGCAGGCCCTGTACGACGACTACAAGGCCGAGAAGAAGGACGCGATGGAGAACGCGACCCACGACATGGGCGCGTTCTACGAGGCGAAGGTCGGCACCAAGCCCGGCAACGCGCAGGACAAGCTCGAAGCGGGCAACAAGGTCACCGAGAAGTACGACAAGGACGCGCGCGAACTCGCCGAGACGATCGCGGGCCAGTACGCGCCCTACATCTACAAGCTGCAGTCCGCGCACGCGCCGAAAATCGAGCTCCTCAACGCGATCCTGCACCCGGAGGCGACCGGCGCGCCGCGTCCGCCGACGATCGGCGCGCCCGGCGCGCCCGGCACACCGCCGGGTGGCGCGCCGAGCGCCCCTCCGGGCGGTGCCCCCGATGCGCCCGGGAACGCGCCCAACGCACCCGGTGACGCGCCGAAGGCCCCGGGCGACTCGCCCGCCTTCAACGGGAACAACGCGCCCACGGACAACCCGGCTTTCAACGGCAACCAGGCGCCGACAGCGCCCCCCGGCCCGGCGCCGGTCGCGCCGACGCCGCCCGGTCCCGCCCCGACCGCGCCGACACCGCCGGACGGGCTCACGAGCACGCCGCCGCCCGGGAACGCGCCCGGCATCAATCCGGCTCTGCTCGGCCTCGCCGGCGCGGCCCCGATGTTCACGAACGGGTTCGGCGGCGGCAAGGCGCCGGCCGCGCCCTCGTTCGGCAACAACGGCGCCACTCCCAACCTGTTCTCCGGCAAGGCCCCGAACAACGTCCCGTCGACGCTCGGCCTGAACACCACGTCGACCCCCACCCCGGGGACCGCTCCGGGCGCCCCGCCGTCGTTCGGCCAGAACAGCAGCCCGTACCCGCCGGGCACGATCACCCCGCCGCCGGGCGGTCAGGTGCCGCAGCAACCGCAGAGCAAGGAGCCGGGCGGCAACCAGCCCGGCGCGCCCACGTTCGACACCGCGCTGCCCTTCGACGAGCACCTGAGCCTGGCAGCCAGCTCGGCGTTCCGGCAGGCCGTGCAGTCGGCGCCGCCCGTACCGCCGGGCGCGGAGTCGGCGATGGGCCCGAACGCGGGCTCGGCCCCGCCGCTTCCGCCGGGCGGCCAGGCACCGAACGGCCGCGACGTCCAGACGGGTCGGCGGCCCGGCGCACCGCTGATGAGCGACCTGTCCGAGCGGCCGCCGGCCTTCCAGCCGCCACCGTCGACCGCGCCGGTGCTCAACAACGACAGCAAGCGCGGTGGCAGCGCGAAGGAAGCACCCAGCGGGACCCGCGAAGGCTTGCCGCCGGGCGTGGGCGCGCCGCCGGTGCTGTCCAACCCGCACCGCAAGGCGCCGGCCAAGACGTTCAGCGAGTGGCAGGCCGAACGCAAGCGCCGGAAGACGCAGGGCGACCGCAAGCAGTCGGAGTTCGTCGCGAACCTGCCGGTGAGCACGACGCCGGTGTTCGACGGGCGGTACTCGGCGCAGGAGTACGTCGCCGGTTCCGCCGGGGAGATCCCGGACTTCCTGCAGGCGCCGGTGCCGGTGGTCACGGCTCCGGACCGGCACGCCAGGCCGGTCGTGCACGCCGATCGCGCCCAGCGTGTCGTCCGGAAGGACGAGAAGGCGCCGGTCACCGACGAGGCCGTCTTCGAGGTCGCGACGCCGGGTGGCCCCGTCGTCGCGACCGGGGAGCGGGAGAGGCGGTACCGGCCCGCGGAACCGTCCGCTCTGGACGGACGGAACTGAACCGCTGTCCGGTGCGCCGGATCCATTGCGGACCGGCGCACCGGACGACGAGTTGCGCCCCTTCAGGCGGCGATCACCCTTCCGGGGAGCAGCGCGGTCGCACTCTCCTGGGGGTGGAGTGCGGCCGCACTGCACTGCCCGAGAACCGGAACATCCGGCCGCGAACGCACGCGGCGGACGGACCGGGCGCGGGAAGACCGGCAGGCGGTTCGGCCTTCCCGCGCCCGGAGTCAGAACCGCCCGGGCCGTCCCAGGCGTGCCCGCTCGGCCGGCGCCGGGTCCACCCACACGTAGTGGTTGGTCTCCCCCGCGAGCACGGCCAGCATGTCGTCCCGCAGCATCTGCAACTGCTGCGACGTCCGCTGGGTCAGCCGGAGCGCCGGGGCGAGCAGTGAGGCCTCGTTGGGCGTGAGCCGCTGCATCAGCACCAGGTCCGAGCCCGGCACGGCGCCCACCCGCTCGGGCGTGAGCCGCCGGTGCAGCAGCACCCTCGTCTGCCACGCCTCCGGCTCGCTCTGCGACTGGGGCGCGTCGTGCAGGCACAGCACCGGCGCGTCGGCACTGGCGGTGACCGCGGGCGGCGAACCCGGCGCCAGCACCGCGACCCGGTCGGTCCGCCCGGTCGCCGACTGTCCCAGCTGGACCCAGTCCGCCGGGTGCTGCGAGAACACCAGCAGCCGCGCCCCGGCCCGCAGCGCGCGGAACGCCATCAGCCGCGCCGCCCAGGCGCCGCCGATCAGGCTCACCGACACCGGCTCCGGCCGGAACAACGTCAGCGCCACCGGGAACCCGTTCTGGTCCCGCCCCAGCGGCAGCCCGACCGACGACGCGGACACCTGCAGCAACTCCAGCGCCGCGTCGGAGGCGTGGTGCGCGCCGATCCGCAGCCGCGGGATCGAGCGGTGCCGTCGCGTGCGCCAGTCGCGGTGCTCGCGCGCGGCGCCGGCCGCGGGACCGGCGGGGCCGGGGCCGGGCGGCTGGGGCGGCATCGGCGTGGGCACGCCGACCGCCAGCGCGGGCCGCGCGACCTCGACCGTCGTCGCGGCGGCCGCGGCTTCGGCGGAACCCTGCTGCTGCGTCTGCGCCGGGGCGGGCACGTTGACCACGGCGGGCGCCTGCGGCACGGCCGGCGCGCCGAGCACGGCCTGTCCGGGCGGCATCGGCGCGTGCTGCTGCTGCACCGGCGGCGGTCCGGGCTGGGCCTGCGCCGGCGGCATCATGGGCCGCGGCATCGCCTGCGCGGGCGGCTGAGGCCGCGACGGCGGGTACTGTCCGGCGTTCATCGTGCACCTCCCCCGCTCGGTGCCGAAGCATACACGGCCGGGCCGTGCTGACCGTCCAAACGGGACACCCGGGCGCCGTTGCGCCCGGCCAGCGTCTGCACCAGGTCGCACACCTGCGGATACCGCTGCGCCGTGGCCGCCACCCGGACCAGGCAGCGCAGGGTGGTCCCGTCGAAGGAGGGCTCCAGCAGCAGCGCGATGCTGACCAGGTCCGCGGGCAGCTCGGCCAGCGCGGCGAGCAGGTTGGTGCCGCGGTCGGGCTCGGGCCACGACTGGATCCAGAAGCACCCGTGCGTCAGGCGCGCGGAGTGCCACGACTCCCAGGCCTCGTGCACGCGCGCCGGACCGCCGCCGGGGAGCAGGTCGCAGGAGCGGGCGAGCGCGTCGACGACCTCGTCCGCGGTCAGCATCCGCGCCCGCAGCCCGCGCCGCCGCAGCACCCGCTCGGCGCGGCGGGTGATCTCGGCCAGCACGGCGGGCACGTCCAGGCGCCCGCCCGGCGAGTCGATCATCGACTCGGCCACGGCCCGGGCGTCCAGCCGCACCGCGACCCACAGGGCGCGGTCCCGGGTGCCCGGCTCGCGTCCGGGCACCGAGTGCGTCACGACCTGCATCACCACGCCGGCCTGCTCGGCCTCGGCGGCGGTGCGGGCCAGCGCGGCCAGCGGCACCGGCGGGGTCGCCACGTCCGCGCCCCCGGTCACCTCCAGCACGGCGAACCAGCCCGCCTCGTCGCTGCCCATGCCCAGCTTGCCCTCGCCCGGCCCGTCGATGTCCTCGACGACCAGGTCCGGCGCCAGCTCGCACAGCGCGGTCAGCCGCGGGTCGTCCCGCTTCTCGCCCGAGGTGCCGCGGCGCGACCGGAAACCCATCCACAGCATCAGGCTCTCGGTCCACCAGCGGCCCTTCGAGCGGCCGAACATGCCGACGATCACCGCGAGCCCGATGACGCCCGCGGCGATCAGCGCCCACAGTTCCTGCACGCCGACCGCGGCGACGACCACGAGCACGATCTCGAACGCCAGCAGCCGGGCCAGGCTCACCACGCCGAGCCGCCCGCGGCCACGCACGGGCCGGAACCACGCCTGGCCCCTGGCCTGGGCGCGCAGCTCGGCGGAGCCGCCGCCGCGCGCGTCGAACTGCGCGGCGGCCTGCGGCTGCTGGCCAGTCGTGATCACCTGCGGAGCCCCTTCCACCAGCCAACGATATCGCCGGACCCGGCCATGATCACCGCACGAAAATCCGCGGCGCTCACGGCGGACCCGTAGCCGACCCGCACCGTACCGCACTCGCGCGCGGCCGGGTTTCCCATGACCTGGCCTTTTTCCCTTCGACGCACCTCGCCGGGCTGTCGGTTCCGTGCCAGGGCGGTCGGCCACTCTGTTAGGCGTACCAGACTCCCCTGGCTCGTCGGAGGCAACGGCAGGTGACCCCACCGCTCTTCGAGCCGGCCGATCCGGTCCGGGCGTACCTCAACGGCATCAGCCGGACCGACCTCCTGACCCTCGAGGAGGAGGTCACGCTCGCCAAGCGGATCGAGGCCGGGCTCTACGCCCAGCACGTGCTCGCGACCACGCGGGTGCTCGACCCGCAACGGCACGCCGACCTGCGCACGATCGCCGAGGAGGGCCGGGAGGCCAAGAACCGCCTGCTGGAGGCGAACCTGCGGCTGGTGGTGAGCATCGCCAAGCGCTACACCGGCCGCGGCATGTCGCTGCTGGACCTGATCCAGGAGGGCAACCTCGGGCTGATCCGGGCCGTGGAGAAGTACGACTACACGCCCGGGTTCAAGTTCTCCACCTACGCCACGTGGTGGATCCGGCAGGCGATCAGCCGCGCGCTGGCCGACCAGTCCCGCACCATCCGCATCCCGGTGCACCTGGCCGAGCAGGTCAACCGGGTCCTGGCCGCGCGGCGTGAGCTGGCCACGCGGCTGGGCCGGGAGCCGGGGCACGCGGACATCGCCGCGGAGCTGAGCCTGACGCCGTTCCAGGTGATCGAGCTGCTCTCCTACAACGAGGAGCCGATCAGCCTGGACCAGACCGTCGGCACGGACGGCAGCAGCGTGCTCGCGGATCTGCTGTGCCACCCGGGGCGGCCCGGGGTGCCCGCGTCGTACCACGTGTTGCGGCGGGAGATCGACGAGCTGCTGTCCACGCTGAAACCGCGGGAGCAGCAGGTGATCCGGCTGCGCTGCGGTCTGGACGACGGCCGCCAGCGCACGCTCGAGGAGGTCGGCCGCGAGCTGGGCGTCACGCGGGAGCGGATCCGCCAGATCGAGCGGCGCACGCTGGGCAAACTGCGCGAGGAATCCCGCACCGCGCGGCTGCAGGCCTACGTCTCCTGAGTCCGTTGTGGACTTCCGCAGCACCGCAGTGGTGCCGCCGTACCGGGCCCGCTGACCTGCGGATTCGATCTCGCGGGACGGTCAGGCTGGTGCCGCCGATCCGCCAGTGCGACGGCGCACACTCGGTGGGGCAACGACCATCGAGGGGGAAGACGGGCAGGCTGACATGGCTGAGACGAGCACCCTCTGCCGGACGTGCGGGGACTCGGGCGGCTGGATCCTGGAGACCGACGTCGATCCGGCGACCGGGCTGATCACCTCGCGGGAGGCGCCGTGCCCGCGGTGCCGTCCGGCTTCGCGGAGACAGGACGACCCGTTCGGTTTTTGACATTTCGGGCTGTTCAGTCACAGATTCCTCTTGCAGGATCGTTCAACAATCAGTACGGTCACGGCACCCGAAACGAATCGGAGTTGTCATGGCCGCCGTGCTCGAGGTCGTCGACAGCGGTCCGTTGTCGACCGTGCAGGACCTGGGCCGGCCCGGGTACGCCGACATCGGCGTGACGGAGTCCGGCGCCGCCGACCGGGCCTCGCTGCGGTTGGCGAACCGCTTGGCGGGCAACGGTGAGGGTGCGGCCGCGATCGAGGTGACCTTCGGCG
Organism: Amycolatopsis thermalba; assembly: GCF_023376025.1. NCBI lineage: Bacteria > Bacillati > Actinomycetota > Actinomycetes > Pseudonocardiales > Pseudonocardiaceae > Amycolatopsis > Amycolatopsis thermalba. The sequence goes on along the minus strand of NZ_CP091196.1, from coordinate 2,601,448 downwards.
GGTTCGCGGCGCGGGCCACCGCCGAGGTGACGATCGCGGTGACCGGCGCGCCGTGCCCGATCACGATCGACCGGATGGGCGCGCCGATGAACGCGGCGCTGCGGGTGCCCGCCGGGGCCGAGTTCCGGCTGGGCTGGCCGGCGACCGGGATGCGCAGCTATGTGGCGGTGCGGGGCGGCATCGCGGTGGAGCCGGTACTCGGCTCCCGGGCGACTGATCTGTTGTCCGGCCTGGGCCCGGATCCCTTGCGGCGGGGGATGGTGCTGCCACTGGGTGCGGCTGTCGCGTCGCCGGCGCCGCCGCGCTTCACGCCCGTGGCGGCGCCCCCGTCGGACGAACTGGCGCTGCGAATCCTGCCCGGCCCGCGGGACGATTGGTTCACGGAGTCGGCGTTGCGGACGCTGCTGGCACAGCCGTACGCGGTGACGTCGGAGAGCAACCGGATCGGCATTCGGTTGGAGGGCCCGGTGCTGCCGCGCGCGCGACACGGCGAGCTGGTGAGCGAGGGGATGGTCACCGGGGCGGTGCAGGTACCGCCGTCCGGCAAGCCGACGCTGTTCCTCGCCGACCACCCGGTGACGGGCGGCTACCCGGTGATCGCGGTGGTGGTGACGGAGGATGTCGACAAAGCGGCCCAGGCACGACCCGGACTACTGGTGCGCTTCGAACCGGCGCGGGTTTGAGGGGTTTGGTTGCTGTCCGGGGAGGCGGGCTGTTCGTGGCGATGGGCCTGCGCCTGGTGGTGACCGCCTGGCGATCGGTGCATGGATGGTCCAGTCGTGCTGTCACCACTGGTCCAGTCGTCGCGTTTTGCCGACGAGAGGGCCACTGATCACCTCACGAGGCGTCCACTCGTGGGGGACGAACGATCCCCTCGGGGGCCACGAGGTGCGCACTCGCCTTCACGTTTCGGCACGAACGGTCCGCTCGTGGGGGCCACGGGTGGCCGTTTCACATGGCCACGACCGGCCCACTCACACGATCACGACCCGCCCATCCACACGGCCACCACCGGCCCACTCGCGCGGCCACCACCGGTCCACTCGCACAGCCGCCAGCGGACCACTCGCGCGGAGCACCAACAGGCCGCTCGCACAGCCACCACCGGGCCACTCACGCGGCCACCAACTGTCCACTCGCGCGGCTGTGAGTGCTCCATCAGCCGCCCACCCCAAGCTGACCGTGACAAGCCCGCCACGGAAAGCAACCCCGAGAAACAGAACCAAGCCACCCCGCAAGTGGATGGTGTTTTAATTCACCACTTCGGGCGTATATCGTTTCGTGATCGGGCCCCTGGGAAATCGGCTGCTGGTTCTGGCTCCGGCCGGTGAGTCAGTTCCAGAGAAGAACCGAAATGCCTTCAAGGACTGAAGGAGGGGTTCATACCGTGCCCACTCGAATACGCAGGATGATCACGTTCCCGATCACCTGCGCCGTCGCGACCGCGGCCCTGCTGGGGCTCACCGCGCCCGCCGGCGCGGCCCAGCTCTCCACCGGTGATCGCATCGTGCAGGCTGCCGCGCGGCAGGCCGGGAGTCCTTATCGGACGGGCGGCGAGGCTCCGGGCGGGTTCGACTGCTCGGGACTGACGCAGTACGCCCACAAGCAGGTCGGAATCGATCTGCCCCGCACCTCCCGCGCCCAGCGGGCCGCCGTGCGCAGCGTGTCCAAATCGGACATGCGACCCGGTGACCTGGTGTTCTTCGCCAGCCGCGGCAAGGTCTACCACGTGGGGATCTACGCCGGGAACAACAAGATCTGGGCCGCCCCCGAATCCGGCGACGTGGTCCGCCTGCAGAACATCTGGACCAGCTCCTACACCGTCGGACGAGCCTGGTGACCGGAGGCCGTCAAAAACGGTGAGACCGAGCAGGCCGCGTCCCGCGCGGCCTGTTCGGCCAATTCCTCCCGCGGCGATTCACCCATCAGGACGAGCCGGTGGTAAAGCGGCGCCGTCGCGGCCACCAGCAGCCGCTGGGCGTCCACCGGGCCCGCGATCTCGCCACGCGCCCGCGCGCGCGAGACCACCACTTCGCACCGCCGGTACCGGTCCCGCCAGAACGCCTGCAACGCCGCCGCGGCCGGCGCGGACCGGAACGACGCCGCGATCAACGCCCGCGTAACCGACGACCACTCCCGCAACGACGCGAAGACCTCCCGGTTCAGCGCCACCAGGTCACCGACCAGCGAACCCGTGTCCGCCGGCGCCCAGTCGTCCCCCGCGGCCGCGTCGAACACGTCCGCCAGCAGCCCGCCCACGTCCCGCCACCGCCGGTACACCGTGGCCCGGTGCACCCCCGACCGCTCCGCGACCGCGTCGATGCTCAGCCCGTCGAACCCCGCCTCGACCAGCAGGGACGTCACGGCGTCGAGCACCCGCGCACGAGTGCGGGCGGTGCGGCCACCGGGCCGGCGCAAACCACTTGCGGATGCCGAGTCGGTCATGCCAGCATCTTAGCGCGACAACCGTCGCGTTAAGGAGGCAACGCGTGCAGATCGAGGAACACCCCGCCCCGGGCAAGGGCCCCTACGGGATCACCGCCGGCCCGGACGGCGCCCTGTGGGTCACGCTGGTCCACAGTGGTCACATCGCGCGGATCGCCGACGACACCACGCTTTTCGACCTCGACCCCGGATGCGGCCCGGCCGTCATCACCCCCGGCCCGGACGGCGCGCTGTGGTTCAGCCGCTTGCGCGACCACCGCATCGGCCGGATCACCACCGACGGCACCGCGACCTCCGTCGAGCTCCCCGCGGACTGCGGGCCGTACGGGATCACCGCCGGCCCGGACGGCGCGCTGTGGTTCACCGAGATGAACACCGACCGCATCGGCCGCCTCGACGACGGCGAACTCACCGAATTCCCCCTGGGCACGAGCGGTTCCTACCCGTCCACGATCGTCACCGGCCCCGACGGCGCCCTGTGGGTGACCCTCAACCAGGCCGACACCATCACGCGTCTCACCACCGACGGCGGGGTCACCCACTTCGCCCTGCCCACCGAGAAGGCCGCGCCGGTCGGCATCACCGCCGACGATCACGCGGTGTGGTTCGTCGAGATCGGCGCCGGCCAGATCGGCCGCCTCACCCCGGACGGCGAGATCACCGAATTCCCGCTGCCGGATCGCGAAGCCCGCCCGCACGCGATCGTCCCGGACGGGGAAAGCGGTTGCTGGTTCACCGAATGGGGCGCGGGCCGGATCGGTCACGTGACCGCCGACGGCGAGTTCGAGCACCACCCGCTGCCCACCGCGGGGCTCCGAACCCCACGGCCTGACCCGCACACCCGACGGCGAGGTGCACGTCGCGCTCGAAATCGGCAAGGTCGCCCGGCTACGCCCTAGCGCGCTCAAAGCCAGATGGGCTGGGTGGCCGGGTCGACGAGGCCGCGGTACGCGGTATCGCACGGAACTGCTGGGGTCGTTGCTTTCCGAGGTGCACGCCCGGTCGAGCAGGGGGAAACGTTCGACCTTGCCGTTGGCAACGTCAGCGGAAATCGGCGGCGTGGTCGCCGGCCCACTGCGCGAACGTGCGGGCAGGTCTTCCCGTGACGGCCTCGGCCGTGGGCATGGGGCCGAGGGACGAGGGATCGAACGCCTCGATCTCCGCGGGGTCCGACTCGTCGCCTCCGTAGTCCTCGAAACCGAGCAGGAAGTCGGCGTTCTCCGCCGCGAAACCGCCTTGCGCGAGGTAGATCTCGCGGGCCTGCTGTGGAGTCACCACTTCGAAGCGGATCTCCTCCCCCAACGCCTGGGCGATGAGTTCCACCTGGCGCCGGCGGGTGAGCAGCTCGGGGCCGTTGAGCGTGTACGCCTGGCCGGCATGGCCGTCCTCGGTCAGCGCGAGGACAGCCACGTCCGCGATGTCCTGCTCATGTACCGGGAACCACGCGGCGTCCGGGAGCGGGTCGCGCACCACCCGCTCCGCGCGGATGGACGGGCCCCACAGAGCCAGCTTGTTCATCGCGAACTCACCTGGCCGCACATGCGTCCACTCCAGCCCGGAGGCTTCGGCAGCCCGCTCCACCGGCAGGTGGAAGTCGGTGTCGAAGCCCGTCGTGACCGCACCCGACGACAGCACCACGATGCGCTGCACTCCCGCCGTTCTCGCCATGCCGACCACCTCCTCGGCGGTCGCCGCCACGGGAAAGAGAAAGAGCGCCGTGACGTCCGTCAGCGCCTCCCGCATGGTCTCCGGGCGGGTGAGATCGCCTTCGCAGACCTGGATCCCCGCGGGGAACATCCCCGGCCGCGGGCTGCGGGTCAGGGCTCGCACATCGTGCCCCCGGTCGGCGAGCTGCCGGACGACGTTCCGCCCGACGTTGCCGGTCGCTCCGGTCACCAGAATGGTCATGAATCATCACCCTTCGAAACATCGGCCGGGGCCGCGTGTCGAGCCCCGATGCCGTTCTCCAGCGTGCGGATAACCCACTCGGAAGCGCCGTGGCGCGGCAGCTTCCCCTCGCTGATCGCCGTGCACCCCGCAGCCACATGAGCCCACAGCACGTGTTCGATCCAGTCACAGCTCACCTCGGCGTCCAAAATGCCCTCGGCCTGGCCACGCCTGATCAGGCGATCGACTTCCTCGGCCGCCGGATCCGGTTCGTCCTGGACCGCGATCACCTCGCGGATCCGCGCGTCGCCGTACAGGAACAACACCTGATCCCCGACGTCGAGCATGGCGGTCACCAGCCGGCGCAACGCATCCCGAGCCGGCCCTTGCTCGATCCGCGCGTCCTTCAGCGCTTCATCGAGCAGCCGCAGGCAGTCCGCGATGACCTCGGACACCAGCGTGTCGCGGTCCGGGAAGTACCGCTGAACGGTACTGCGACCGACGTCCGCCGCCGCTGCGATGTCCGCGAGGGAGGCATCACGCCGACGCGACAGCACGGACGCGGCGGCGGCGAGGATCGCACGCCGCGTACGGCCACGGACTCCAGTTGCGCTCGTCACCGACTCAGTATAGCAGTCTGACGCACCAAAACAGGTAACGTGTTTGTCATTATGGGTCATGAGTGCCCCAGAATGACCTGGCGGTGACCACAAGATCTGGCACCTCACATTTCGGCCCGCCACGTCGTCTGACTTTTCACAACCCTCGGGAAGGGAACCGATGACCACGACCGCACTCCGCTCGCTCCTGCCCGGCCCGCCCGCTTCGTCCCCGAGGTGGGTGCGATCGGCGCCACGTGCAGCAGCCATCCGCACCGGGGCACTCCCGGACACCACCATCACCGCCGTGGCGTCGTGGCGGGACGCACCCTGCTTCACCGCCGCCGAGCGGGTCGCGCGGAAGTGGCCGAAGCCGTCTTCACGCCGAACCCGTCCGGCGAGCGCGTCCCCGACGACGCGCTCATCGTCAAGCCGCTCCCCGGTGCACCGCCGGGGCACAACCACAGCTGACAAAGGAAGAGGGCGGCCGCATCCACCCGCGGCCGCCCTCTTCGCACTCACACCTTCGCCGGTTCCTTGCGCCGCACCAGCTTGCGCGCCAGTGGCCACGCCAGCAGCGCCGCCACCAGCACGTACACCGCGATCGCCAGCGGCGAGTTCACCAGCCCGGTCAGGTCGCCGTCGCTGATCTGCAGCGCCCGCCGCATCTGCTGCTCCGCCGCCGGGCCGAGGATCACCCCGATGATCGCGGGCAGCACCGGCAACCCGAAGCGCCGCATGGCGAACCCGATCACACCGATCACGTAGAGCAGGATCAGGTCGATCACCGACCCGCTGACCGCGTAGGCCCCGACGCTGGCGAAGAACAGGATCCCGGCGTACAGGTACGGCCGCGGGATCCGCAGCAGCTTCGCCCACACCGGCGCCATCGGCAGGTTGATCAGCAGCAACAGCACCAGCCCGATGAACAGGCTCGCGATCAGCGCCCACACCAGCGCGGACTCGCGCTGGAACAGCAGCGGCCCGGGCTGGATGCCGTACTGCTGGAACGCCGCCAGCATCACCGCGGCGACCGCCGTGGTCGGCAGGCCCAGCGTCAGCATCGACACCAGCGTGCCCGCCGCCGACGCGCTCGCCGTCGACTCCGGGCCGGCGACGCCCTCGATCGCACCCTTGCCGAACTCCTCCGGCCGGCGCGACAGGCGCTTCTCGGTCACGTACGACAGGAACGTCGGGATTTCCGCGCCACCGGCCGGGATCGCGCCGAACGGGAACCCGATCACCGGCCCGCGCAGCCACGGCTTCCACGTCCGCCGCAGGTCCGACCGGGACAGCCAGGGCCGCCCGACCGGGATCGCCTCGGACTGGTTGTGGCGCAGGTGCGCCGCGACCCACAGCGACTCGCCGACGGCGAACAGTCCGACCGCGACGATCACCACGTCGATGCCGTCCGCCAGGTGCAGCGCACCGAACGTCAGCCGCGACTGCCCGGTCATCTCGTCGAGCCCGACCAGGCCGATCGTCAACCCGATGAGCAGCGACGCGTACCCGCGGACCCGGGACTTGCCCAGCACCGAGGTGACCGCGACGAACGACAACACCATGATCGCGAAGTAGTCCGGCGCGCCGATGTCCACGGCCAGGCCGGCGATCAGCGGTGCGAGCAGCACCAGCGCGATCGTGCCGAGGATGCCGCCGGTGAAGTGCCCGATCGCCGCCGCGGCCAGCGCCTGCGGGCCGCGGCCCTTGCGCGCCATGGGATTGCCCTCGATCGCGGTGACCACCGCCGCGCTCTCCCCCGGCGTGTTCAGCAGGATCGACGTGGTCGAGCCGCCGAACATGCCGCCGTAGTAGATGCCGGCGAACATGATGAACGCCGCGGTCGGGTCGAGGCCGTAGGTCACCGGCAGCAGCAGGGCCACCGCCATCGCCGGTCCGATGCCCGGCAGCACGCCGATCGCGGTGCCCAGCAGGACACCGATCGCGGCGAACATCAGGTGTGACGGGGTCAGCGCGGTGCCGAAGCCCGCCCACAGGTTGGACAGGTCCATCAGCTACAGCACCCCCATCAGCGGGCCGCCGGGCAGCGGAACGCCCAGCAGCACCGTGAACACGAACCAGGTGACCAGCGAGACGCCGGCCGCGATCAGCGGATCCCGCACCAGGTGGCGGCTGCCCAGGGCGTAGGCCGCGCCCCAGAACATGATCGCCGACGACAGCGGGAACCCGAGCGTGTCGATCAGCGCCGCGTTGGCCAGGAACGCTCCCGACAGCAGCAGCACCGTGCGCCAGTCGGCGGGGGCGTCGAGGTCGACGTCCTCCCCCGCCTCGGCCTCGCCGCGGCCGCCGCGCAGCACGTCCCGCGCCAGCAGCAGCGACACGAGCAGCAGCAGCGAGCCGACGAGGATCGGCACCGCCTTCGGGCCGACCGGCCCGCGCTGCGTGAAATCGGTCGGGATGCTGAGCGCGTCGACGAGCACCAGCACCCCGACGGCGAACAGGAACACGCAGACACCCAGCTCGGAGTGCGCGCGCCACCAGGACTTCGGCGTGGCGGGCGTCTCCTTCTCGATCACGCTCATGCCAGCCCCAGCTCCTTCAGCACCGCGGCCACCCGGTCGTTCTCGGCCTTCAGGAACGCGGCGAAGTCGTCACCGGGCTGGAACGCGGGCGTCCACCCGTTGCGCTGCAAGGCGTCCCGCCACTGCGGGGTGTCCTGCAGGCGCGTGAACAACCCGATGAGACGATCCTTGTCGCTGTCGGACAGTCCCGGCGGTGCGACGATGCCGCGCCAGTTGGTGAACGAGACGTCCACACCGGACTCCTTCAGCGTGGGCGCGTCGATGCCCGGCACCCGTTGCGGGCTGGTCACCGCGAGCGCCCGCAGCGCACCGGAGGCGATCTGGTCGCGGGTCTCGCCGATGCCGGAAACACCGAAGCCGACCTTGCCGCCGAGCACGGACGCCATCAGCTCGCCGCCGCCGTCGAACGGGATGTAGTTGACCCGCGACGGCGGGATCCCGGCGGCCTGCGCCATCAGCATCGGCGCCAGGTGATCCGGCCCGCCGGGGGCCGAGCCGCCGCCGACCGGCACGCTGCCCGGATCGGCCCGCCACGCCTCGACCAGCTGCTGGATCGTCTGGTACGGCGAGTCCTTGCTCACCACGACGATGTCGGCCTCTTCGGTCAGCTTCGCGATCGCGGTGGTGTCCTGCAGCGACGACGGCGACTTGTTCGTGTAGACCGAGCCGACCACGCCGAGCCCCATGGACATGGCGAGCTTGCCGTTGCCGCGCTCGTTCACCAGGCGGCCGAGGCCGACCGTGCCGCCCGCGCCGGGCAGGTTGAACACCTCGACGTTGCCGTTGAGGCCGGCGTCCTCGATCGCCTTCACGGCCGTGCGGGCCGTGATGTCGTAGCCGCCGCCGGGTGAGTTGGGGACCATCATCCGCAGGCCCCGGATCTGGGGCCCGGTCTCCTCGCCGCCCGCCGACACCAGCGGGGGGACGAGGAGGAGCGCCACGGCCGCGCCGAGAACGGCGAGCCGGGCCTTGCGATTCTTCATCAGCGCACCTCGTTGTGGAGCTTGGTTGCCCGGCATCGTGCACCGGGGCCGGGCCGCTGTCACCCGTTAGGCACCTATCGATCGTTGTGGTCATTGTGGTCACGGCACGATCGGGCGGCGCGGATGCGATAGTGAGGGGCGTGGGTGCGCAAGGATCGCTGGCCCGCCAGCTGCTGGGCTGGCAGCTGATCATCGTGTTCGCCCTGCTCGCGTGCGTGTTCGGCTACTCGGCCGTGCAGTCCGACCGCACGTTCACCGACACGCAGGGCCGCAAGCTGCTCGCGGTCGCCGAACAGGTCGCCGCGACCGCCGGGGTGCGGGCCAGCCTGGCCGATCCGATCCGGCGGGACGCGCTGCCGGCCTTCGCCGAGAGCGCACGCACGCTGTCCGGCGCGGATTCGGTGATCATCGCCGCGCCCGACCGGATCGTCCTCACCTCCCCCGACCCGAACCAGCTGCGCACCCGGCTGCCGCTGGGCGCGAGCACGGTGCTGCAGGGCCGCGCGTGGGTCGGCGAGATCTCCGGGCAGCTCGTGGCGCACGTGCCGGTGATCGGGGACGCCGGGCAGATCGTCGGGATCGTCGCGGCCGGCACCGAGACGCCCGGCTTCTTCGAGGGTGTGGCGAACTCGCCCAGCGCCGCGCTGACGATGCTGGGCATCGCCACGGTCGTCGGGGTCGCCGGGTCGCTGCTGCTCACCTGGCGGGTGAAACGGCAGACGCTGGGCATGGAGCCGCGGGAGATCACCGCGCTGGCCGAGCACCGGGAAGCGCTGCTGCACGGCATCAAGGAGGGCGTGCTCGGCCTGGACGACCAGCACCGCGTCACGCTCGTCAACGACCAGGCCCGCGACCTGCTGGCGCTGCCCGCGGACTGCGTGGGACGGCCGGTCGAGGAGCTGGGGCTCAACGAGCGGCTCACCGACGTGCTCACCGGCCGGGCGCACGGCGTCGACCAGATCGGGCTGCGGGCGGGGCGGGTGCTGGCGCTCAACCGGATGCCGATCGCGCGCGGCGCCGTGGTGACGCTGCGGGACCGCACCGAGCTGGCCGCGCTGCGCGAGGAGCTGGAGGCGACCTCGCGGGCCACGGACACGCTGCGCGCCCAGGCGCACGAGTTCAGCAACCGCCTGCACACCATCGCCGGGCTCATCGAGCTGGGCGAGTACGACGAGGTGCGGCACTACGTCGACCTGGTCAGCGAGGCCCAGACGAAGTGGCACGAGGAGGTCACCGCGCACATCGCCGACTCGGCGGTCGCGGCGCTGCTCATCGCGAAGGCCAGCCTGGCCGCCGAGCGGGGCGTGGGCCTGCGGCTGGCGCCGGGCACGCGGCTGGACGATGTGGACGGCCAGCTGTCGGCGGACCTGGTGACGGTGGTCGGCAACCTCGTCGACAACGCGCTGGACGCGCTGGCCGGGCGGGACGGCGACTGGATCGAGGTGGAGATCCGGCAGGACGCCGGGGCGGTGTCGGTGGTGGTGCGGGACTCCGGGCCCGGGGTGGCGCCGGAGATCGCGACCGAGGTGTTCACGCACGGGTTCACCACGAAGGCCGCCGAGCACGGCGGCCAGCGCGGGCTCGGGCTGGCGCTGACCCGGCAGACCTGCCTGCGGCGCGGCGGTTCGGTGGCGGTGCACAACGCCGACGGCGCGGTGTTCACCGCGGTCCTGCCGACGCGGGCGGAGGTGCCGCGGTGATGCGGGTCCTGGTGGTGGACGACGACTTCATGGTCGCGAAGGTCCACAGTGGATACGTGGCGCGCACGCCCGGGTTCACCGTGGCCGGGGTCGCGCACACCGGCGCCGAGGCGTTGCGCGCGGCGCGCGAGCTGCACCCGGACCTGGTGCTGCTGGACATCTACCTGCCCGATGTGGACGGGCTGTCGGTGCTGCGGCAGCTGCGGGCCGACCCGGCGACGCAGGACATCGACGTCCTGATCATCACGGCCGCGCGGGACGTGGAGACCGTGCGGGGCGCGCTGCGCGGCGGCGCGCTGCACTACCTGATCAAGCCGTTCTCGTCGTCGGCGTTGCAGGCGCAGCTGGCGGAGTTCGCCACGCTGCGGCGGAAACTGCACCGGCTGGCGCAGCGCAGCACCGCCGGGCAGGAGGACGTGGACGCCGTCTTCGGCGCCCGCACGCCGAAAGCGCTGCCGAAGGGGCTGACCGAGCAGACGGCCGAGCTGGTGCGGCAGGCGTTGCAGGCGCACCCGGACGGGCTGTCGGCCAGCGAGTGCGCGGGCGTGACGGACCTGTCGCGGCCCAGCGCCCGGCGGTACCTGGAGCACTTCGTCGCCGCCGGACGGGCCGAGGTGCGGCTGCGCTACGGCGGGACGGGCCGCCCGGAGCGGCAGTACCACTGGCGCGGCTGAGCGTCGGAGAGCGTGTCGTGCTCGTCGGTGAGGAGGACGATGCGTGCGGGGGTCTGTTGCCGGACGGGTGGCCCGGAGGTGCTGGAGATCCGGGAACTGCCGGTGCCCGCGGTGCGGGAGGGCTGGAGCCTGGTGCGGGTGCGGGCGCGGGTGCGGGTGCGGGTGCGGGTGCGGGTGCGGGGCTGCACCGGTCGGAGCTGCGGACCCGGCAGGGGCATTCCCCGGGCGTGGTGTTCCCGCGGGTGCTGGCCGCCGATCAGGACGACGCTGCCTGGGACGTCCTGGCCGCGCTGCCCGGGACGTACCTGACCGCGCGGGGCGCGCGTGGGGTGGTGCCAGGCGAGCGGTTGCACTTCGACTCCGGTGGGTCGCCGGCCGAGGCCGTGCACGCGATCTGGCCCTGCGGCCCGGACCACGTGCTGGACCTGGTCGGGGCGGGCACGGCGGTGGATTCGCTGCAGGTGGCGCGACGCGGCGGGACGGTGTGCGTGGCGGGCTCGCTCAGCGGGCGGGTGATCCCGGAGCTGGAACCGATCGCGATGATCCCGACCGGAACCCGGCTCACGGCCTTCCACAGCCGCACCGTGCAGGGCAGCGCGGCGGTGTTGCAGCGGATCGTGGACGAGGTCGAGGCGGGCCGCTGCCGGCCGAACCTGCATCGCGTGTTCGGGCTGGACGACGTCGTCGCCGCGCACCGCTGCATGGAGGACGACCGGGCCACCGGGAAGCTCGTCGTGGTGCCCTAGGGTGTTGCGCGGTGAGCACTTCCGAGGCGATTCCCGTGGTCCTGGTCGCCGGTTACCTGGGCTCGGGCAAGACGACACTGGTCAACCACCTGCTGACGCACGCCCGCGACCACCGCATCGGCGTGATCGTCAACGACTTCGGCCGCATCAACGTGGACGCGCTGGCGGTGGCCGGGCAGGTCGACGCGATGCTGCCGATGGGCAACGGCTGCCTGTGCTGCGCGGTCGACACCGCGGGCCTGGACCGGATGCTGGCGCGGCTGGCCGAGCCGGAGCTGGGCATCGACGCGATCGTCATCGAGGCCAGCGGTCTCGCCGAGCCGCGCGACCTGGTCCGGATGCTGCTGGCCAGCGAGAACCCGCGGATCGCCTACGGCGGACTGGTCGAGGTCGTGGACGCGGCCGAGTTCGCGGCCAACCGGGTGCGCCACCCCGAGCTGGACGAGCACCTGCGGTTCGCCGATCTGGTGGTGCTGAACAAGATCGACCGGTGCGACGATCCCGGGGTCCTGGAGCTGGTCCGCAAGGTCAGCGACGGGCGGCCGGTGGTGCGTGCCTCCTTCGGCGCGATCGACCCGGGCCTGTTGTTCGACGCGCGGGTGCGGGAGCCGGTGGCGCGGCAGTTGTCGTTCGACGACCTGCGGCACTCCGACGGCGACGATCACGTGCACCTGCACGACGCCTACCGCAGTGTGGAGTTTTCGAGTGACACGCCGATCCACCCGCGGCGGCTGCTGGCTTTTCTGACCGAGCGGCCGGCCGGGCTGTACCGCATGAAGGGGCCGGTGCACTTCGGCGTGCCCGGTCACCAGGACCGGTTCCTGCTCCAGACCGTCGGCCCGTACCTGCGGTTCCACCGGTCGCCGTGGGGTGCGGAGGCGCCGGCGACGCGGCTGGTGCTGATCGGGACCGGCCTCGACGAGGACGACCTGCTGGCGCGGCTGGCGGCGTGCGCGGAGCCGGACCCCGCGGCGCTGACCGAGCGGGCGATCCTGCCGCTGCTGAAGTACTGCGAGTAGGAATGCCCGGGCTGTCCGGTTCGTCGTAGGTGGAATGAGGATCGGCGAGCTGGCCCGGCGGACGGGCGTCAGCGTACGACGAGGACGCGGTCGCGAGGCGGCGTGGATCAAGGCGGCTCACCACCTTCGCCGGGGTCGTGGCGGGGCCCTGGGATGAAAGACGGGGCAGCCTCTGTCGCCGCCCGCGCGCATGCATAAGACTGTCCAGGTGACCGACGAACTCATCAAGCCCGCCGACCTCGAGCTCGCGGACGCGCTCAGCGCCGTCGTGCGCACGCTCGAACCGGAGCCGGACGTCGAGCGGACGGTCGCGACCATCGTCAACGCGGTGGCGACGACCGTGCCGGGCACCGAGGACGCGGGCATCTCCCTGCTCGAAGCGGGGAACCTGACGACCGTCGCCCCGTCGAGTGACCGGGTGGCCCGCCTCGACGAGCTTCAGCACGAGCTCGGCGAGGGGCCGTGCGTGGACGCGGTGTTCGCCGACATCACCTACCGCACCGGCGACATCGCGGCGGACGTGCGCTGGCCGAAGTTCGGCGACGCCGCCGCCGCGCTGGGCGTCAACTCGATGCTCGCCGTCCGCCTGTTCACCGGGAAGACCCTGCTCGGCGCGCTCAACCTGTTCTCCTCGGCGCGGGAGGCGTTCGACGAGTCCGCCGAGCACGTCTGCGGCCTGTTCGCCGCGCACGCCGCCGTCGCGCTGGCCGGGTCGCGTGCCCAGGCGCAGCTGCGCAACGCCCTGGAATCCCGCGACGTCATCTCGATGGCCAAGGGCATCCTGATGGAACGCCACCGGGTGACCGACGACCAGGCCTTCGACCTGCTGGTCCGCGCCTCGCAGAACACCAACCGCAAACTGCACGAGGTCGCCCGCTGGCTGGTGACCGGCACCAACAACGCGATCAACGACGGCAACTAGCCGAACGATCCGCCCCGGCCCTCGCCCGCCGCGAAGCGTTGCGCTCCGCTCGTCGCGTCGGCGGCCAGGGAGACCATGCCGTGCCGCCATTCGTTCGCCATCGCGGCCCGTTCGTCCAGCCCGTCCTGCTCCAGCAGCGACAACCGGTCCTCGCGCAGGCACGTCTGCGGGAACTTCGCGATCGCCGCCGCCAGTTCCTCCGCCGCGGCCCGCTCGGTGCCCGCGGGCACGACCCGGTTCGCCAGCCCCATCCGCAGCGCCTCGTCCGCGGGCACCGGGCGGCCGGTCAGCACCAGGTCCATCGCCTGGCTCGCGCCGATCAGCCGGGGCAGGCGCACCGTGCCGCCGTCGATCAGCGGCACGCCCCAGCGGCGGCAGAACACCCCGAACACCGCGTCCTCGGCGGCCACCCGCAGGTCGCACCACAGCGCCAGCTCCAGCCCGCCGGCCACGGCGTGCCCGGCGACCGCGGCGATCACCGGTTTGCCCATCCGCAGCCGCGTCGGCCCCATCGGCCCGGGACCGTCCTCGCCCAGGCGGTTGCCGCGCTCGGTGCCCACCGCCTTGAGGTCGGCGCCGGCGCAGAACGTGCCCCCTTCGCCCCACAGCACGGCGACCGCGGCGGACGGGTCGGCGTCGATCGCCTCGAACGCCTCCAGCAGGGCCTGGGCGGTCGGCCCGTCGACGGCGTTGCGCGCGTGCGGACGCGACAGGATCACGGTGTGCACCGGGCCGGCGCGCTCGACCCGGACGGCAGGTTCGATCATGCGGTCACGCTGTCACACGGTCGCCGCCTTGTCACTCAGCCCGGCGTCGCCGGGCACCGGTCAGGCCAGCGCCTCCACCGCTTCGGCCAGGGTGCGCAACTGCCGCGTCCCGTCCGGTAGCGGCACCGCGTCCCAGCCGGGGCCCGCCACGAACAGGCGCGTGCCGGTCAGCTCTCCGGTGGGTACCTGGCGCGCCAGCTCCGCCGAGTGCGCCCACACCACCGTCGCCGGGGGTTTGCGGATCGTGACCGTCGTCAGCAGCGACCGGGGCGGCACCCGCGCGCCCAGTGAGATCGTGCCGCGGCCGCGTTCGGCGAGGGCGTGCCGCAGCACCTCCAGCGGCAGCGAGTGCTGCTCGTCGGGCGCGCACGCGAGCAGCACCGACGCCGATCCGGTCTGTCCCGGCGGGACGGCGTGCAGTGCGGCGATGATCCCGTCGGTCGCGAGGTGCTCGACCTCGACCGGTCCCCCGGGCTCCGCGCACCGCTCACCCAGCTCCTGCAGGAACGGCACGAGCAGCTTCTGCCACGTGTCCACGGTGCCGTGCCGGTCGAGGAAGCCGACCACGATGCGGCGGAACGCGTCCGGGTCGAGCTTCTCGGCGGCTCCGCGCAGTGACCGCCGCCGCCGGCTCGCCACCCGATCGGGGACCTGGGCGGGCGAGGCGATCGGCAGGGTGGCGCCCGCGCTCACCGTCGCGGCCGCGCTCGCCACCGGCACGCCCTGACGCACCAGGTGCACCACGCGCTCCAGGCGCCGCAGGTCGCCGACCGTGTACCGGCGGTGCCGACCCGGTTCGCGGGAGCTCGGCCCCAGCCCGTGCCTGCGGTCCCAGCTCCGCAGGGTCGCCACCGCGACACCGAGCCGGCTCGCCACCGCGGCGGGGGTCAGCACCGCTTCGGGCGGTACCGCTTCGCGCGCGGCCTGCCCCGTGCGGCTCATCAGTTCACGCCTCCCGATGACTTCCGGTCACCGCCGCACCGGCGGATCCATCATTCGATTGTGCAACATCACGGCCGCGCGCGGTTGCCGATCAACTCGATCACCGGCCGGCGTGACTCGTCCGGACGAGGGTTACTGGAACGATCGGTTGGCAATACGCTAGGCTCCCGGTCATGGCGAGGACCAAGGAGTTCGACCCCGACGCCGCGTTGCACGCCGCGCTGGAGCTGTTCTGGCGCCAGGGCTACGAGGCCACCTCGATGCAGGACCTGGTCGGCCACCTGGGCGTCAACCGCGCCAGCCTGTACGCCACCTACGACAGCAAGCACGACCTCTACCTGCGCGCCCTGGACCGGTACTGCGAGATGCGCGGCGTCCAGACGATGACCGCGCTCAACCGGCCCGGCCCGGCGCTGGACGCGGTCCGCGACTTCGTCCGCGGCTACGCCGCCGAGTGCCACGAAGACACCGACCGCAAGGGCTGCCTGGTCACCAACACCGCGACCGAACTGCTGCCCCGCGACGCGAAGGCGGCGCGCCGCGTGGACATCGCCTTCGGGGAACTGGAGGCGGCGCTGGCCGGCACCCTCACCCGCGCCCAGCACGAGGGCGGCCTCGCCGCGGACAAGGATCCGCGCGCGCTGGCCCGCTTCCTGGTCACGTTCGTCCAGGGCATCCGCGTCGTGGGCAAGACCGACGACGCCCGCCGCCTCGACGAAGCCGTGGACCAGGCGTTGTCCCTGCTCTCCTGACAGCCCTCGTGGCTGGGCCGCTTTTTGGAACGAACAGTTGTCTATGGAAGGAGTGCGCATGCCGCGCGCGATCTACCTGCTGAGCCTCGGCGTGTTCGCGATGGTCACCAGCGAATTCGTCGTGGCCGGCCTGATGCCCCAGCTCGCCGGCGGGCTGGGCGTCACGGTTCCGCAGATCGGCTACCTCATCACCGCCTTCGCGGTCGCGATGGCCGCGGGCGGCCCGGTCCTCACCGTCGCCCTGATGCGGCAGAACCCGAAGACCGCGCTGATGGTGTTGTTCGCGATCTTCCTGGCCGGCAACGTCCTGGCCGCCACCGCGAGCGACTACGGCACGATGCTGGCCGCCCGCATCGTCACCGGCGTCGCCGCGCAGGCGTTCTTCGGCATCGCCGTCTCGTTGACCGCGCAGCTCACCCGCCCCGAGGTGCGCGGCCGCGCGATCGCCGTGGTGATGAACGGCCTGATGCTCGGTACCCTGCTCGGCCTGCCGCTGGCGACCGTCGTCGGCGAGCACTTCGGCTGGCGCGCCGCGTTCTGGGCGATCGGCGCACTCGCCGCGGCCGCCGCGCTGGCCACGCTCGCCGGGGTGCCCGCGCTCGCGCCGTCCGCCGACGGTGGCACCTTCCGCGAGGAGCTGGGCGTGTTCCGCACCCCGCGGCTGTGGCTGGCGCTGTCCACCAGCACGCTCGTCATCGGCGCCACGTTCTCCGCGTTCAGCTACTTCACGCCGATCCTCACCGAGGTCACCGGGTTCGCCGGCAGCACCGTGCCGCTGCTGCTGGTCGCCTACGGCGCGGCCACCGTGGTCGGCAACCTGGTCGTCGGGCGGCTCGCCGACCGGCACACGGTGCCCGTCCTGGTGACCGGTCTCGCGCTGAACCTCGTCTTCCTCGCCGCGTTCGCCCTGCTCGCGGACCTGCCCGCGCCGGCGGTGGTGGCGATGCTCGGCATCGGGCTGGTCGGCGTCACGATGAACCCGGCGATGGTGACCCGCGTGCAGCGCGCCGGCAACGCCCGCCCGCTGGTCAACACGGTGCACTCGTCGTTCATCACGCTCGGCGTCATCCTCGGGTCCTCGCTCGGCGGGCTGGTGATCGAGACCTCCGGGTTGCGTGCGCCGCTGTGGCTGGGCGCCGGGCTCGCGGCCCTCGGCCTGCTGACCGTGCTGCCCGAACTGCTGCGCCGCCCGGCACCCGCGCCGGCCATGCAGCCGTGCGCCTGACCGGACGGGCAGCAGCGGTTCGCGGCCGGATCAGCCTGTCCGCCCGGCATTCCCGCCCGTGGTCAGCACGCCGTCGACCCGGCGCGGGATGCCGAGCGGGTTGCCGTCGCGGAGCGCGGCGGGCAGCAGCGGCTGGGGCATGTCCTGGTAGGTGATGGGACGCAGGAACCGCCGGATCGCCGTGGCGCCCACCGACGTGTGCAGGACGGCCGTCGTCGCGGGCCACGGGCCGCCGTGGTGTTGCGACCAGGTCACCGCCACGCCCGTGGGCCAGCCGTTGTGGACGAGACGCCCGACCCTGGCGCCGAGCGCCGCCACGGCGGAGGCGGCGCCGGGGTCGTCCGGCTCGGCGTGCACCGTGCCCGTCAGCGACCCCGGGACGCGGGCGAGCGCGGCCGCGAGTTCCTCCTCGGTGGAGTAGGTGACGAGAACCGTCACCGGGCCGAAGCACTCCTCCGTCAGGACGGCGGCGTTGGCCAGGAACGTCCGGGCATCGGCGGTCACCACCTGCGGGGCCACCCGGTGCCCGCCGCCGGCCGGCTCCCGCCCCGTCCAGCAGGGCGCGCACTCCCGGGACGTTCAGCAGTCGTCGCAGGCCCTCGCGGAATCCGGCTTCGATCCGCGCGGTGAGCAGCGGGGCGACCTCCGCCGCGGCGACCCGCTCCGCGACCCGGCCGGACAGGCCGGCCGCCTCGGGCACGAACACCAGCCCGGGTTTGGTGCAGAACTGCCCGCTGCCGAGCATCGCGCTGCCCGCCAGGCCGTCCGCGATCTCGTCCGGCCGGGCCGCTCCCGCGGCGGCCGTCACCACGACCGGGTTGATGCTGCCCAGCTCGCCGTAGAACGGGATCGGATCGGGCCGCGCCACGGCGATGTCGAACAGGGCGCGGCCACCGCCGGGCAAGCCGGTGAACGCGACGGCGGTGACCGCCGGATCCGCCACCAGGGCCCGGCCCGCCGCCTCGCCGTGCACCAGGGTCAGCACACCGTCGGCGGCACCGGCGTCGGTCAGGGCGGCGGTCAGGATCTCCGCGGTGCGCACCGAAAACCCCGGATGCCCGGGGTGCGCCTTGACGACGACCGGGCAGCCGGCGGCGAGGGCGCTCGCGGTGTCGCCACCGGCCACCGAGAAGGCGAACGGGAAGTTGGACGCGGCGAAGACCGCCACCGGGCCCAGCGGGACGAGCATGCGGCGCAGATCGGTGTGCGGGGGCACCGCCTGCGGGTCGGGACCGTCCAGCGTGGCCTCGCAGAACGCGCCGTCCCGGAGGACCTCCGCGAACAGGTCGAACTGCGCGGCGGTGCGGGCGAGCTCGCCGGTGAGGCGCGGCCGGCCGAGCGCGGTCTCGGCATCGGCCAGTGCCACGAGCTCGTCGGAGTGGTCGCGCAGCGCCTGGCCGAGAGCCGCGAGCAGCGCGGCGCGCTCCGGGAAGGCGAGCCCGCCCAGCCACGGCGCGGCCCGCGCCGCGCGCGAACACACGTCGCGGATCCGATCCGGTGTGGTGTCGGCGATCTCCGGGCCGATCGCGGCTCCGGTGCGGGGATCGATCGCGCGGCTCATCGGCCACCTCCTCCGGTCACGGGGCAGCGCAACGGTTTCCCGGCCAGCGCGCGTTCGGCCTCTTCGGCGGCCAGCCGTTGCAGCGCGGCCGGCGAACTGTCCGAATAGCACGTCGCGTGCGGGGTGAACAGGATCTGCGGCAAATCGCGCAGCGGCGAGTCCGCGGCGCGGCCGCGGCCACCCGGCCCGTCCGCACCGCCCCGGCGAGCGCGTCGTGGTCGACCAGCCCGCCACGCGAGGTGTTGACCAGGACCGCCCCTTCGCGTATCCGGGAGAACGCCGCGGCGCCGAGCAGGTGCCGCGTCCGCGGGGTCAGCGGTGCGTGCAGCGAGACCGCGTGCGACTCGCGCAGCAGCGTGTCCAAGTCGGTGTGAGGGTGATCCCGTCGGCGGGCTCGGCGTAGGGATCGTGCGCGATCACGCGGAAACCGAACGCGGCGAGCCTGCGGTGCACCGCGAGCCCGATCCGGCCCAGGCCGACCAGTCCGACCGTGGTGTCGGCGAAGCCGGGGATCGAGCCGAGATCGCGCGGGGCGCACCAGCCGGTCTCGCGGATGCGGCGGTCGTATGCGGGGATCCTGCGCAGCAGCGTCAGCAGCAGGGCGACGGTGTGGTCGGCGACGGTGTCGCTGCCGTAGTCCGGCACCGTGGCCACCGAGATCCCGCGCGCCCGTGCCGCGGCGACGTCCACGTTGTCGTAGCCGATGCCGTAGCGGATCACCGTCGCGCCGGGCGCCATCGCCGCGAGCACCGCGTCCGTCACCGGGGCGAAGTTCACGAACGCCACGTCGGCGCCGTCCACGGCCCGGATCGTCTCGTCCTCGCTGCGGCAGGCGTGCACCGAGAACTCCGCGCCGAAGCGCTCGGCGACGGCGGCCTCGTCCGCCACCCCGCCGAAGGCGTGATCGGTGACGACCACCCGGGTCACGAGCCCACCTCCACCGCGCCGCGCAACAGGCCGCGCCCGGCGAGGTTCGCCATCAGCGCCCGGATGCCGAAGGTCCAGTCCGCGGCCGCTTCCGCGGTGGTGACGACGTTGACCAGGGTGCCGAGGGCGGGCGAGCTGATCGCGACGACATCGCCCCGCCGGTGGGTGAAGCCCTGCCCCGGTTCGCCGCGGTCCTCGATCGGCGCGAACATCGTGCCGGTGAACAGGACGAACCCGTCGGGGTAGCTGTGGTGGGCTCCGTGCGCGTGCCGGATCAGGTCGGTGAGGTCCCGGCTGATCTCGCTCACCGGGTTGACGCCGTGCAGCGTGAACCCGTCGCTGCCGGTGATGTCCAGCGCGACCTCGGTGGCTCGCGCGTCGTCCAGCGTGAAGCCGTCGTCGAACAGCCGCAGGAACGGGCCGATCGCGCAGGAGGCGTTGTTGTCCTTCGCCTCGGTGAGCAGGAGCGCGCTGCGTCCCTCGAAGTCGCGGAGGTTCACGTCGTTGCCCAGGGTGGCGGCGACCGGCGTGCCGGACGAACTGACCGCGAGCACCAGCTCGGGCTCCGGGTTGTTCCAGGTCGAGCGGGCCAGCACGCCGATCTCGGCACCGGTGCCCACGGCGGACAGGACGGGCGCCTTGGTGAAGATCTCCGGATCGGGCCCGATGCCGGCCTCGAGGTACTGGGACCACAAGCCCTCCTCGACCAGCACGTCCTTGACGCGGGCCGCCTCCGGCGACCCCGGGCGCAGCTGGGCGATCCGGCCGCGGACGACCTCGGCGATCCGGGACCTGATCTCCTCGGCCCGGCCCGGATCCCCCTTCGCGCGCTCTTCGATCACGCGCTCGAGCATGCTGCGGACGAACGTCACCCCCGCCGCCTTGAGGACCTGCAGGTCGACCGGGGCGAGCAGGTGGGGAACGCTCCGGTCGCGCCGCAGCGTGGCCTCGATCAGCGCGGACAGCTCCCAGTGCCCGCCGCCCTGGTGCCCGCGGACGAGCGAGACCGCGTCGTGCCGGTCCAGCAGTTCGGAGACCGTCGGGGCGACGTGGGTCAGGTCGACGGCGCGGTCGCCCCGGACCGCCGCCACGCACGGCCCGCCGACCGCGGGATCGAACACGCGGGCCACCAGGGTGGCCCGCGCGGCGTCGGCGGGGAGCACGGCCCCGGAGTAGGCGTGCAGGTTCATGGATCGGCAGCCCTCCTCGTCGCGCGCCACATCCGGGCGCCGTTAACGTCCTATCATCGTACAAAGATGCCGTCAATCGGGCCGATTCTCCGCCACGGAGGCGCACAGGAGGAACCGCGCAGCGCGGTTTATCGTACGATCGCCGAATGGCCGAAGCACTCCACAAGCGCCTGTCGGAAACCCTCGCGGACAAGCTGCAGGACGAGATCGTGCGGCTGGCACCCGGCGAGCGGCTCCCGACGGAAGCCGAACTCGCCCGCCGCTTCGACGTGTCGCGCACCGTGGTGCGGGAAACGGCCCGGCTGCTGATCCAGCGCGGGCTGGTCACCGTGAAGCCCGGTCGCGGCATGGCCGTCGCGGAGCTGGACGGACGGCTCATCGCCGAGCAGTACGGCCTGCTGATGCGCCGCAGCGAGGGCTCGTTCGCCCAGCTCCTCGAACTGCGCCTGGTGCTCGAGGTCGAGATGGCGCAACTGGCCGCGGCGCGGCGGACCGAGCAGCACCTCGCCGACCTCGAAGACGCCAACCGCCGGCTGGCCGACGCGCTCGGCCGGCCCGAGGCCCGCGACGAATTCCTGGACGCCGACCTGCGGTTCCACGAAATCGTGGCGCAGGCGAGCGGCAACCCGTTCTTCTCCCTGGTGATCCGCCCGCTCAACGGGTTCCTGCGCGACACCTACCGCACCGGGCCCGGATACCCGTCCGAAGCGGCCAACACCCTGGAAGAGCACGTCCAGATCGCCGAGGCGATCGCCGCCGGCGACCCGTCACGCGCCCGCTTCGCCACCGAGAACCACCTGCGCCGCGTCATGCGGCACCGGGACCGCCTGCTGGCGGAGAACCAGGCGGTCCCGGCCCGCACCTGACCCCCGCCCTCTTGCGCGACACGCGACTCCCACCCTAAGGTCCGATTATCATACAAAAATCGACAAGAAGTTCTCCGTCTCGCCGTTCCTGCCCGTGCACGGCCGGTACCGGATGCGCCTGCCGCTGCCCGGCGACGACCTGGCCGACGTCCGCACCCCGTTCGCCGCGCGCATGGCGACCCTGGTGCCCGAACCCCTCCAGGCGCTGCGCCGGTTCGCCGACGCCCGCAAACCGGCCGGCGAACGCGACACCATCTCGGGGGCGCAGGCCAACATCTCGCGGCACTACGACCTGTCCAACGAGCTGTTCGCCGAGTTCCTCGACGAGACCATGACCTATTCCTCAGCCTGGTTCGCCGGCGACACCGACGACCTCGCGACCGCGCAGCGGCGCAAGATCGACGGCATTCCGGACCTGGCCGGAGTCCGCGACGGCACCCGGCTGCGGGAGATCGGCACCGGCTGGGGCGAACTGGCCCTGCGCGCCGCGCAGCGCGGCGCGCAGGTCACCACCCTCACCATCTCGGCCGAGCAGCAGACGCTGGCGCGCAAGCGTCTCGCCGAGGCCGCGTCGCGGACCGGGTGGAGGTCGTCCTGTCCGACTACCGCGAGGCCCACGGCAGCTACGACGCCATCGCCAGCGTCGAGATGATCGAAGCGGTCGGCGAAGAGTACTGGCCCGCCTACTTCGCCACGCTCGACCGGCTCCTGGCTCCCGGTGGCCGGATCGGGCTGCAGGCCATCACCATGCCGCACGACCGCATGCTCGCCACCCGCCACTCCTACACGTGGATCCACAAGTACATCTTCCCCGGCGGGCAGCTGCTGTCCCGGGAAGCGATCACCGACGCCGTCGGCCGCCACACCGGGCTGCGCATCGGCACCCGGCGCAGCCTCGGCGATTCCTACGCACGCACGCTCCGCCTGTGGCGGCAGCGGTTCCTCGACGCCTGGCCCCGCATCACCGAACTCGGCTTCGACACCTTCCGCCGGATGTGGGAGTTCTACCTCGCCTACTCCGAAGCCGGGTTCCGCGGCCGGTACCTCGACGTCGTCCAGTTCGGCCTCGGCAAGCCCTGAACCGCGCGCGACACCGGGGAGGGCGAGCGGGGAACACCGGCAATCCGGGGCGGCCGCGGCACCGAATCGCGAAAACCGGTGGTGGTCTCCCTGCTGCCGTGGCAGACCGACGCGAAAGGACCGACGTGACCGGCCACCTGCACGCGCTTTCCGGCGCCTACGCCCTGGATGCGCTCCCTCCCGAAGAGCTCGCGCGCTTCGAGGAACACCTCGTCGGCTGCCCCGCGTGCCAGGCCGAGGTCGCCGGGTTCCGCACGACCGCCGCCCGGCTGGCCGCCGCGGCCGCCCGAACCCCACCCCCTGGCATGAAGGGGCTGGTTCTCCGCAGCGTCGCCCGGGTGCGCCAGTCCGCGCCGCGGTCGTGGCCGTCCCGGCGCACGGCTCGCCGGATGGCCCGCGCCGCGGTCCTGGCCACCGCCGCGGCGGCGATGGTGGCCGCGGGGCTCGGCATCCAGACGGCCGGCCAGCAACGCGACGAGTTCGCCGCCGCGCAGCAGCACCTGAGCGAGGTCAACACGGTGCTCGGCGCCCCGGACGCGGCCACGCGCTACGACGCCGGCCACACGGACCGGGCCCGGGTCGTGGCGTCCCGCCTCCACGGCAAGGCTGTGGTGCTGGCGGGCTTGCCGCCCCTCGATCCGGCTCGCACCTACCAGGTCTGGCTCCTGGGGCCGTCCGGCGCGCGGTCGGCCGGTGTGCTCACCGCCGAGACCCCCCACCAGTGGCAGCCGCTGCTCGTCGCGCTGCCCCCGGACACCAACCGCGTCGCCATCACCGCCGAACCCGCGCCGGGCTCCGTGCAGCCCACCAATCCCGCGGCCGCGATGGTGTTCCTCGGCTGAGCGGTTGGCCGGCGATCGTCCGGTGTGTCACCAGGACCCGGTCCGGCGCACGGCCCCGACGACGGCGGCCCACGGCGGCAGGCACCGCCCGGCCGGCGGCGGGACCAGCCACTGCCCGGGCAGGGCGACGATGGGCGCGACGAGCATCGAGCGGACGAGCTGGTGGTTGACCTCGCCGGTCAGGGGATCGGCGAGGACCGGCAGGCCAGTACCTCGGAGTAGTACCGAGCGGACGGGGGACACGGCTGGATGACGATGGACATGGCGGTTCCGCTGAGGGGCTGGAGTCGCTACCGCGGTGCCGAACGGTGGACACCCGGTTCGTAGCGGCCTACAGGTGATTCGCCACCCACCCCCCGCCGGCTTGCCCCGGGCTGGTCCGGTGAGTGGCCCGGAACAACTCGGGGACGGCTGGTCGGCGTGACCGCATGCGACGACGCACAACAGGGTCGATCCCTAGTACGTCCGGGAAGCCAAAGCGGCCAGCCGCCGGTGTCGACAGGCCGATCGGAACCGCGTGCGATCAACTCTTGACGGCCACGCCTGCCGACGCCAGCGACAGCAGGCCCGACGGGACCTCGCCAGCTGGTCGAGACGCCACGTCCTGGGCAACTGCAGTTCTTCAGAACGCCATGCCCAGAACGGCGCCGAGCTCGGTCGCCACGGTGGCGTAGCTGACGACGCCATGAGCCCCGCCGGACGCCCAATGCCGCGAGACCTCAGCGTCGACTTCGCCGGCACCGATCGCGTCGATGACCAACGTATGCGGTCCACGGCGGCGAGTAACGGCACCGACAGCTCGAGCACCCGCTGCCGATGCGCCTCGATGAGTTGGTCACGTCGCTGCACGTAGTTGCCATGGTCAGAACCGCCGCCGAGGTCCCCGCGCCTGCCAAAATGCCCGGCGGCCCAAGCGCTTCTGGGCAAATCGACGGGGACGTGCGACCGGACTCCTGCTGCAGCATGCCTCAGCTCTTCGTACGCACGCCGTTTCCGGAGCACTGCTGCCTGGATCCGCGACCTCCGGTCATGTTCCGCCGCTTCGCGCTGCTTCACAAGCCACCTGAGCGCCCACGTGCGTACCAGCCGTAGAAGCCCCTATTCCGGGCGTAATCACAGGCAGGCGTTGCCGTAACCCAGGTAGAGCGGGGCGGTGTCCGGGGCTGAGGCAGCCGCGGACATGTTCCGACCGCTCCTTGTCCATTCGGGAAGTACGCCGTGCAGCCTCAACAGCTCGGCGAATTCGGTCGTCGGCAGGCGGGCAGCCATGGGGCAGGTCTTCGCCCTGTGCTCGTGCACCCAGGCCAAGGGGATCGCCTCCTCCGCTCGGCCGTCGAACACCTCGGCGATGGTCGGATTGCGGCTGCATCGCCTTCATCACCTGCACGAGGGCACCACTGGGCATCAGCGCCACGCCGAGGGTGGTGAACGCAGCGGAAGCGTCGGTCACCGCCAGGTCCGCTTGGTTGCGGCCGACTCCTCGTTGCCGGCACCGAGCGAGTCCACTGGCTCGGTCTGCTCGTCCTCGCCGTCGACCGGTGGCTCCTGTCCCAGCAGCAGATCCCGGGCGCGTTCGAGACGGGATGCGGCGGCGAGCATGCTCTGCGCGGCGCTGTCGAATGCAGATCCGGCATCAGGGCCAGCGTCGCCTCCGTAGCGAGGTCCGGAGATGAGACAGTGGACCAACACCAAGGTGCACGACATCAGAATCGCCAGACCAACCAGTTCATCACGGTTCGGCCCAGCTCATCCAGCCACCGCCAGTGCGGTTGCTGCACATGCAGGTACGCCATCAGTCCGCAGATGATGAAGCAGAGCGTCCAGTACATTTTAGCGAACTCGACCATGGCAGCGGTGGTGCCCGCGACAGCCGCGATGCCCAGCACAATCGCCCACAGGGGAACCGGCAACGGGAACACGGCGAGACACACCCCGGTGAAGAGCGCCAGGGCAATCGCGGGAACCGGCGCCAAGACGTCCTCGGAATCGGCGAACACCGCTCCCGCCAGCGCGAGCCCGAGCAGAGTGACTGTACCGGCGCCGAGCCAACCGGTGCCCATCACACCCGCCGAGGCGGAACCAGCGACGAGGAGGCCGGGAAGTAGTCGTTGCGAGGGGTAGATGTCCAAGTCCCCCTGGGTCCACCAGAACGACGCGACACCGGACAAGGAAAGGCCGACCACGAACACGCTCACGACCAGCGCGGCGATGTTGCCGATTCCGAGCCCCGTGAGGTCGGTTATCCGACCGAACGCGCTTCCCAGCACGAACGGGGCGAGCACGCTGAAGAACCAGACCACCACACCGATGGCGAAGACAGCGCATGCCGCCGCAGCACCCAGTTCATCTCCCGCCGTTCTACTGCCGGCCGTCGCGGATGCACCGCCCGTCGTCAAGGACGTAGCCGTCGTCCTCGCCCACTCGACCAGCCCTGATTGCCCCGGCATCGGGTGGCCCTCGGTTCCCGGCAGCGGATCGGCACCCGCCCACAAGGGCCCGGTCAGCAATGCTCGAGCACGCGCGGCCACTGCCGGCTCGGGGTCACCGGCCAGGCGCGCGAGCACCTCCTCGTCACCTTCGCCCGCCCCTCCACGCAGCTCGATTCCCTCCAGCAGCGCCAGCTTCAGGTTCGAATTGCCGGCGACCAGGTCGACGACGTCGGCCGGATGAGAACCGCTGGTCCCCGGCACCGGGGAAGCTGCGATGTACAGGGTGCCCTCGATGCCGAACTCGGCCTGCGGTCGCTGGGGGGAACCGGACTGTCGAACGTGGTCGTAGACGTAGTCGTACAACTCCTCAACATCAACGAGGCCGTCGTTGTCCTTGTCGGCATCACCGGTGCGCAGGCCCTCGACCAACACCCCGGTGAAGATCGACGGTGTCGCGGACCCGGTCACGGTCGGGGTCGCACCGGCGGTGACCTCGTACGAATACTGCACTGCGGACGACGAGGTGATCACCGCCCGGCCCCGTCCGCGCAACTGGGGCACCACGTCGACACGCTCGCCCGTCCTGTGCCGTGAATTCACGAGGAACGCACCCGCGTAGCAGCAGTCCAGCAGCACCACGATGCGGCGGGAACGGCTGCGCTCCATCTGCTCGCGCACCCAGTCCCCGTCGATGGCGGTAGACTGAAGCCGCCGCGAGTTCGAGTTCCGCATGACGAAATACAGCCGGCCGTCATCGCCCTTCACGCCGTGCCCCGAGACGTAGAGCAGCACCAGATCGTCGGGCCGGGCTTCGGAGAACAGGTCGTCGATCGCGATACGGACCTCATGCTCGGCTGCGTTGTGCAGCAGAGTGACGTCGTACCTCCCGATGCGCGGGTCCGCCAGGACGGCCTGGAGCGCTTCAGCGTCTGCCTTCGGCGCGTCGAGCTGGCGGAACGTTTCGTCGGCGTAGGTGTCGGTCGTGATGACCAGCCCGATCCTCCGCTCCCCCACCGCGCCGAACCTCCGCTTCCGAGCAGTCAACGCCGACGATCGTACAAGTTCCGTGATCAGCTCGTTGCCGGTTGTGGCATCCTGGGGTCGTTCCGGATGAAAGGACGTGCTGGTGCGTGCGGTGGTGCAGGTCGAGGCCGAGGACGGCGATCTCGAAGAACGAGAACGTTTGACCCGATTGCTCCGCAACGAACTCCTGGCTGCCGACGTCGACGACGTCGAATATGCGCGCGACGGACATGCCCCCGATGGCGCCAAAGGAAGCGTGGACAGCGTCGGCGGCCTGGTGGTCGCCCTCGCCGACTCGGCGGTGCTGAGCGCCGCGCTGACGGGGCTCACCCAGATCGTGAGAGGGTGGATCACTCGGGGGCGGGGCCGCCGGGTGAGCATCACCATCGATGACCACGTCCTGGAACTGTCCGACGCCGAACCCGCGCAGCAACAGCAACTGGTGGACGCGTTCATCACCGCAGTTCGGCAGGACCGCCAGAACTGATCAGCAACGGCCGTGCTCGGAGGGGCATCGGCGGTTCGCCGGGAGGCGGTGCCAGACGCTGGTCCCGGACATGACCGAAGCCCGGACCGCCGTGAGGGCGGTCCGG
This sequence comes from Amycolatopsis thermalba, assembly GCF_023376025.1. NCBI lineage: Bacteria > Bacillati > Actinomycetota > Actinomycetes > Pseudonocardiales > Pseudonocardiaceae > Amycolatopsis > Amycolatopsis thermalba. Next base: position 2,573,733 of record NZ_CP091196.1, on the reverse strand, counting down.
GCTCGGAGTGGTACTGCCGGGTTCTTACTTGTTCGTGCCGGGGGTGAGGACGGTGTCGATGACGAAGACCGTCGCGTTCTTGGTGGGGATGTTGCCGCACAGCACCTTGGCGCCGTTGACGGTCATGTTCTCGCCGCTGCCGGCGATCTTGACCGAGCCGCCGTCGGTGTTGAGCGTCTGGGCCGTGGCGGCGTCCTGCAGGCCCTTGGCGTCGTAGCGCTGCGGCAGCACGTGGTACTGCAGGATCGGGGCGAGCTGGGACGGGTTCTGGGCCAGCTCGTTGAACTTCGCGTCACCCAGGGCCTGGAAGGCGCTGTCCGCCGGGGCGAACACCGTGATGGCTTCCTGGCTGTTGAGGGTGTCGACCAGGTTGGTCGCCTTGACCGCGGCGACCAGTTTGGTCAGCAGCGGGTTGGTGGAGGCCGCGCTGGCCACCGGCTGCGGGCCCATCGAGTCCAGCGAGCCCGGCGCGTTGCCCTGCGGCAGCTGGCCACAGGCCGGACCGAACACGTCGGCGTTGGTGGTCACACCGGTGGCCGCGCCGCTGGTCATCGGCGCGGACATCGAGCCCGAGGGCGCCGTGGTGGGGCTGCTCGGGCTGGAGGCGGAGTCGTCACCGCTGCTGCCGCAGGCGGCGAGGGAGAACATCGCGGCGGCGGCGAGGCCGGCTCCGGCGTAGCGGGCAGTCTTCACGAGGAATCACTCCATTTCGGGATTGGCGGGGCCACGCGAGTGGATGCGCGCCCTGCTGTCATCGGGTATTCGGCGGTGCCCGGGTTCCGGATTGGACCGGGCTCGATTTTTTTTATTTGGCGGTGAAGGAGATCGTGTGCCAGCCGGTCGCGCCGTCGGGAACGGTGCCGACGCGCTCCTGCGTCTGCGTGTAGCCCGATCGGTCGGTTGCCCGGCAGCTCACCTGATGGGTGCCCGCGGGAACCGTGATCTCGGCGTACCACATCCGCCAGGTGTCCACATTGACCTCACGGGACAGCGTCGCGTCCTGCCAGGGTCCGTTGTTCACGCGCACCTCGACGCGGGCGACGCCGGTGTGCTGCGCCCACGCCACCCCGGAGATGCGCACCGTTCCGGCCGGAAGGGTGGCGAAACCCTTGGGGAAGTCGATGCGCGACTGGGTCTTGATCGGAGCCTGCTCGCCCCAGCCGCGGTTGAGCCAGTACGCCCGCCGCGCCCGCCAGGTGGTGACCTCCAGATCGGTGACCCACTTGGTGGCCGACACGTACCCGTACAAGCCGGGAATGACCAGGCGCGCGGGAAACCCGTGCTCCAGGGGCAGCGGTTCACCGTTCATCCCCAGCGCCAGCATTCCGCCACGCTCGCGGTCCAGGGCCGCCGGCACGGGTGTGCCGGAGGTCCAGCCGTCCACACTGGTGGCGAACAACTGCTCCGCGCCCGGCTGGACACCGGCCTCCTCGAGCAGATCGGCCAAGTCGATGCCGATGAAGTTCGCGGTCGACACGTAGGCACCACCGACCTCATTGGACACGCACGTCATCGTGATCGTGCGTTCGACCAGGGGGCGGTCGCGGATGTCCTGGTAGCTGTACCGCTTCTCCCGGCCGACCATGCCGTGCACCCGCAACGACCAGTCCTCGGCGCGCACCTGCGGCACGGTCAGCGCCGTGTCCACCCGGTAGAACTCGGGGTTGGGCGTCAGGAACGACGGGGTGCCGAGCCCGGCGAAATCGGTGCCGGCCGGGATGGCCGGTGCCGTCCGCGCGGGGACGAGCGGGCCGACCGCCGCCCGCGACGCCGCCGCGTTCTTCGAGCCGGCCAGTGCCTGACCGCCCACCCCGGCCAGAGCCGAGCCCACCACCACGCCGGCCCCGGTGGTCAGGAACGCCCGCCGCGACGTGCCCGTAGCGGCGGAAACCGCCCGGGGACGGGCGGCGCGGTGCAGCGCCACGAACACCGCGGCGCCGGCTATCAGGCTCACCAGCGGTGCCAGCAGAGCCGCCGCGCCGAGGTCGGGCCGGGCGGCGACCGCGACGATGCCGACGACACCGAACAAGGTGATCACCACCGCGCCCGGCCACACCGAACGGCGCGAGGCCAGCCCCGCCAGCGCGGACACCACGACCAGCACCAGCGCCATGCCGGCCAGGAGCACCAGCTTGTCGTAGGTGCCGAAGGTGCGCACGGCGAAGTCCTTCAGCTCCACCGGCGTCAGATCGATCGCGCCGTTGCCCACCGCCAGGTACGGCGAGGCGTTCACCGCGATCAACCCGGCGACGAGGTGCCCGGCCGCCAGCGCCGCGACCAGCGCCAGCACGCCGCACAGCGCGGCCACCCACGCTCTCAGCCGCACCCGTTCGGGTGGAGCGGACGGTGCCTGCGGCGGTGTTCCGGTCTCAGCCATACTCGGCATTCGCCACGGAGGCCCGCGAGTATTGGTGCCGCGCCGAATTCGCCCGGAATGGTGGTGACTGTGACCGCCGTCACGAGCACCGGCCGGCCGCTGCCGGACGCCTGGGAGCTCAACCGTTTTCGTTGATCCGGGTGAATCGAGCGGTCACCGCCGGGAGGCACCCCAGCGCGAGCCGGGGTGCCCTCGCCTCAGCGCTTGGCCTCCGTGGCCGGCCGGATCCGGCCCCGCACCTCGCCGAAGCCGATGCGGCCCGCCTGGCCCGGGGCGGTGGCCGAGATGACCACCTCGTCGCCGTCCAGGAGGAACGTCCGCTCCTCGCCGTTGACCGTGACCGGCTCCTTGCCGCCCCAGGTCAGCTCGATGAACGCGCCCCGCTGGTCCTTCGCCGGGCCGGAGATCGTGCCCGAGGCGTACAGGTCGCCCGTGCGCGACGACGCGCCGTTGACCGTCATGTGCGCCAGCATCTGCGCCGGTGACCAGTACATCTCCCGGTACGGCGGGCGGCTGACCTCCTGCCCGTTCCATGACACCGACAACGCGACGTCCAGCCCCCACGGCTCGCTTTCCCGCAGGTACGGCAACGGCACCGGCGACTGCTCCGGCGTCGGCACGCGCGCGGCCTCCAGCGCCAGCAGCGGCACCACCCACGGCGAGATCGACGTGGCGAAGCTCTTGCCCAGGAACGGGCCCAGCGGGACGTACTCCCAGGCCTGGATGTCCCGCGCCGACCAGTCGTTCACCAGCACCGCGCCGAACACGTGCTTCGCGAAGTCCTCCGTCGGCACCGCGGTCCCCAGCCCGGACGGCACGCCGACGATGAACCCCAGCTCGGCCTCGATGTCCAGCCGGCGGCACTCCCCGAACGTCGGCGACGGCTCGTCCGGCGCCTTCCGCTGCCCGCACGGCCGCACGATGTCCGTCCCCGACACCACGACCGTCCCGGCCCGCCCGTGGTAGCCCACCGGCAGGTGCTTCCAGTTCGGCATCAGCGGCTCGGCGTCCGGCCGGAACAGCCGCCCCAGGTTGGACGCGTGGTGCTCGGACGCGTAGAAGTCCACGTAGTCCGCGACCTCGACGGGCAGGTGCAGCTCCACTTCGGACACTCCGAACACCGCCTCCGCGGGCACGTCCCCGGCGACCAGCGCAGAAATCCGCGACCGCACCTCGACCCACCGGTCGTACCCCTGCGCCATGAACGCGTTCAGCGACGGCCGCGCGAACACCTCCTCGCCCAGGGCCACCGCCAGGTCGACCACCGAATCGCCGACCCGCACGCCGACCCGCGGTGCACTCCCGCGCGTGGAGAACACGCCGTAGGGCAGGTTGTCCAGCCCGAACAGCGACCCCTCGGGGATGTCGATCGTGGTCACGCCGTCACTCCTCCATCCAGCGCCGAAGCCGGGACCAGTCCGAGGTCCACCAGCTCGGCCACCGGTTCGTCGATGCTGCAGGTCCCGAACGAGCGGAACGACTCGCGCGCACCCGGGTCCACTTCGGACACCAGCTCGGCCACCCGGGATCCGTCCCGCTCCGCCAGCAACGCGACCAGCTCGTCCTCGGACGAGCCGGACCGGGCTGCCGCCGTCGCCAGCAGCAGGTTCAGGAAACCGTGCTGCTCGAACCCGGTCGACGGGTCGGTGTTGCGCAGCGCGTGGTGCAACCCGGCCGTCGCCTTGAACGGCACGCCCGCGCGGACCACGGCGAGCACCGCCGCGGCCAGCTCCGCCTCGCCCGGATACAGCGAAGCCTGCACCCCGCCGGTGCGGAACTTCGCCGAATGCCCGGTCTTCGCGCAGGTCGCGATCACCTCGGCGCGGCGGGAGTCCCGCGGCACCTCGACGAACACCGGCACGTCACCGGCGACCTCCAGCGCGCGGAAGAACTCCGGCACCGACGACTCGGCGGGCATCGCGACCTCGAACCCGGCCAGCCGCACCGGCAGGTCGGCGGCCCGGCCCAGAGCGTCCGGCAGCTGGGCCGGGCCACCCGGCGCGGTCACCGCCAGGTCCAGCGGCTCGGAGACGACCGCGTCCAGCTCGGCGAGCGCGGGCGCCGCCAGGACCAGCGGGCCGACCAGCTCGCCGTAGCCCGCACGCAGGTGCGTGGCGTGGTCCGGCACCGCCCGCGCCAGGGGTTTCAGCCCGGGCGGGAACACCGCCGCGTCGTCGAGGAATCCGCGGAACAGGTTCACGGTGTTCACCGGGGCCCCCGCCCGGCCCAGGTCCACGCGTACGCCGGGTCTTCGGCCGCGCGGCCGCCCTCGCCCAGCTCCAGCGGCCGGAACGTGTCGACCATGACCGCCAGCTCGTCGAAGTACTCGACGCCGATGCTGCGCTCGTAGGCGCCCGGCTGCGGGCCGTGCGAGTGGCCGCCCGGGTGCAGCGAGATCGAGCCCTGCCCGATGCCCGAACCCTTGCGCGCTTCGTAGTCGCCGCCGCAGTAGAACATGACCTCGTCGGAGTCCACATTGGAGTGGTAGTACGGCACCGGGATGGACAGCGGGTGGTAGTCCACCTTGCGCGGCACGAAGTTGCAGACGACGAAGTTGTGGCCCTCGAACACCTGGTGCACCGGCGGCGGCTGGTGCACGCGGCCGGTGATCGGCTCGAAGTCGCTGACGTTGAAGGTGTACGGGTACAGGCAGCCGTCCCAGCCGACGACGTCGAACGGGTGCTGCGGGTAGACGAACCGGGTGCCGACAATCCCGGTGCTGCCGCGGTGCTTGATCAGCACCTCGACGTCGGTGCCCTCGACCAGCAGCGGCTCGGTGGGCCCGTGCAGGTCGCGCTCGCAGTACGGCGAGTGCTCCAGCAGCTGGCCGTACTTCGACAGGTACCGCTTCGGCGGCGTGATGTGCGAGTTCGCCTCGATCGCGTACGCGCGCACTGGGCCGTCCGGCACCCAGCGGTGCGTCGTGGCGCGTGGCAGGATCACGTAGTCGCCCTGGCGGAACGGCAGCACGCCGAACACCGTCTCGACGACACCCTCACCGGACTCGATGTAGACACACTCGTCGCCGATCGAGTTGCGGTACAGCGGCGACGCCTCCCCGGCGACGACGTAGGAGATCCGCACGTCGCCGTTGCCGAGCACGAGCCGCCGCCCGGTCACGACGTCGTGCGACTTCCACTCCTCGCCCGGGAACAGCTCGTGCAGCTTGAGGTGCCGCGGCCGGAGCGGGTGGTTGGCCTCGGTGGTCAGGTCCGGGAGCTCCCAGACGGTCGAATCGACGATCGCCGACGGGATGTTGCGGTGGTAGAGCAGCGAGGAGTCGCTGGAGAAGCCCTCCTCCCCCATCAGCTCCTCGTAGTACAGGCCGCCCTCGGGCGTGCGGTGCTGCGTGTGCCGCTTGGGGGGAACCGCACCGACCTGCCGGTAGTACGCCATGACCTCGCCTCCTTGCCGGTCCGATGTAGTAAATGTATGTACTACTTCTCCGGCGCGCAAGGGTCAGTTGCGGCCGCGCACGTCGAACTGGTCGCGGTTGGTGATCAGCTTGTCCAGCAGCATCACGAGAATGCGCTGCTCGGCCTCGGTGAGCACGCTGGTCCACTCGTGCTCGCGCTCGTTGTGCTCGCGGAACACCTCGACCATCTCGGCCCGGCCGCGCTCGGACAGCGACAGCAGCACCGAGCGGCCGTCGTGCTCGCCGGGCGCGCGCTCCAGCAGCCCGTCCGCGACCAGGGTCTTCGCCAGGTTGGACACCGCCGCGCGGCTCATGCCGGTCAGCTCGGCGGCCTTCTTGGCCTCCAAGGGGCCGGCCAGCCAGGTGACGAACAGCAGCCGGAACGCCGACCAGGAATGGCCGCGCGGCCGGTGGACGCTGGCCTCCAGGTCGTAGGTGACGATGTTGGAGGCCCGGTTCAGGGTCAGCAGCACCTCGGTGGCGAGCTGGTGCCGGAAGCCGAACTCCCCGGCGAGCCGGCGGTTGGCGAGCTCGACGAAGGACCAGAAGTCGAGCTCGCCCTCAGCCATGACCGCAACCCTATCGCCGGAAGAAGTAGTTAATATCTAAACTACCTCATGGGCGGCAGCTGCGACACGTCGTTCCCTGGTCACCTTGAGGAAGGACAGCATCACCGCGCAGAGGACCAGGCAGCCGATCGGGAAGTACAGGCCCACCGACACGTCGTCGGCCGTGGCGTTCTTGCCGATCACGTACGGCCCGAAGAACCCGCCCAGCGCGGCGATCGAGTTGATCGCGGCCAGCCCGACCGCGGTGTGCTCCTTCGACAGCACGCGCGAGGCCAGCGCCCAGTACGGCGCGAGGTAGCCGAGCACGCCGATCGCGACCAGCGACAGGCAGATCAGCGCCGCCACCGGGGTGTGCCGGAACTGGATCGTGCCGAACAGGCCGATCGCGGCCAGCAGCATCATCGCCACCACGTGCCCGCGCCGTTCGCCGGTGCGGTCGGAGTTGCGCGCCACCAGCAGCATCCCGATGGCGCCGACGATCCACGGGATCACGCCGAGGAACCCGATGTTGGTCGCCGAGTACGACGGGTCCATCTGCTTGACGATCTGCGGCAGGAAGAAGGTGAACCCGTACAGGCCGCACGCGGCGAACAGGTTCGCGAACGCCAGGTACAGCACCTTGCGGTCCTTCATCACCCGCAGCTGGCCGAGGAAGGTCTCCTGCTGTTCCGGCGCGTAGTCCTTGTTGATCTCGGCTTCCAGCCATTCGCTCTCCGCGCGGGAGAGGAACCGCGCCTGGCTGGGCTTGTTCGGCAGGTACGCGAGCACGATCAGGCCGACCAGCACCGCGGGCAGGCCCTGCAGGATGAACACCCAGCGCCAGCCGGACATGCCGAACCAGTGGACGTGGTCGAGGATCAGGCCGCCGGTGAGGCTGCCGAGGATCATCGCGATCGGCTGCGCGATCGCCAGGGTCGCGATGGCGCGGCCGCGTTCCTTCGGCCGGAACCACAGCGTCAGGTAGAGCAGCAGGCCCGGGTAGAGGCCGGCCTCGGCGATGCCGAGGACGATCCGCGCGAGGTAGAGCTGCGGGATGTTCTGCACGAACCCGGTGACGGCGGTGACGATGCCCCAGCTGATCGCGATGCGGGCGAGCCAGATCCGCGCGCCGATCTTCTTCATGATCATGTTGCTGGGGATCTCGAACACGACGTAGGCGAGGAAGAAGATCGCCGACGCGGTGCCGAACACGGCCGTGGTGATCAGCAGCTCGTGCTGCATGCCCAGCTGGGCGTAGCTGATGTTGGACCGGTCCATGTAGTTGAACACGTAGAGCAGCGCGACCAGCGGCAGCACTCTCTTGCTCACCTTGCGGATCGTGCGGCTGCCGGGATCCCCGGCGGCGGTGGTTTCGCTCATGTCTCTCCTCGTTGAGTGTCGCGCGAAGTCAGGCCGCGGCGTTGACGCCGGCCAGGCGGCCCATGGTCAGGGCGTTGGCGACCGCGTTGCCGCCACCGACGTAGCGCGGCCCGAGCACGCCGGCCCCGGCCTCGCCCGCGGCGAACAGGCCCGCGATGACCTCGCCGCGTTCGTCGCGCACCGCCGCGCGGGCGTCGATCTCCAGCCCGGCGTGCGTGCACACCAGCTCCGCGGGCAGCAGGCGCGCCGCGTAGAACGGGGGTTCGCCGATGGGGTCCGGGTGGCCGGTCGCGCCCTTGGCGGCGAGCGTGCGGTGCCGCAGGAACTCCGGGTCGTGACCGGACGGCAGCTGCTCGTTCCACCGGCGCACGGTGGCGACCAGGGCGTCCGCGGGGATCCCGGCCTTGCCGGCCAGCTCCTCGAGGCTGCCCGCACGCAGCGTGCGCCCGGCCTCGGCCTCGGCCAGCACGTGGCCGGCGTCCCAGTGCGCGTACCCGGGCGGCAGGCCGCGGCGGGCGCGTTCGTCGAAGATCACCCACGCGGTGCCGCCGTGGGCATCGAGGATGCCGCCGGACACCGCGTAGGAGGCGTCCTCGTCCATGAACCGGCGGCCGGCCGCGTCGACGTGGATCCGCGACTTGGGCGGGAACCCGGACTGCCAGTGGTGCAGCCGCTGGAAGTACGCGGTGGGCAGCATCAGGCCCCAGCCCGCGCCGGTGACCCCGGCACCGACCTGCTCGCCGAAGCGCAGGTGGTCGCCACGGCTGCCGTCGGCGGCGACGACGAACAGGTCCTCGCCCGCCCGCAGCGCCGCCGGGTAGTAACGGGCCAGCAGGCCGGGGTCCCGGGCGAACCCGCCGCTGGCGACCACCACGGCGGTCGCCCGCACCTCGATGCCGTCGGCGACGACGCCGCGGACCCGGCCGCCGGTCTCGATCAGCCGCTCGACGCGGGTGTTGAGGACGACCTCGACGCCCCGGGCGCGCGCGGCCTTGGCGAGCACCTGCACCACGCCGTAGCCCTGGTCCTTGGGCACATGCCCGCGCCACACGTCCTCGACCCCGGCCCGGCACAGGCCCGGGGTGTGCGCGTCGCCGGACACCTTCGCCGGGATCTCCACGCCCAGGCCGATCAGCCACTCCAGCGTCGGGCCCGAGTGGCGGCAGAAGGCCTCGATCAGCCCGGGGTTGAGCTGCCAGGCGTTGAGGTCCATGTAGTGCTGGAAGAACCGCTCGGCGGAGTCCTCGACGCCCAGCGCGGCCTGCACGCTCGTGCCGGCGGCGGTGAACATGCCGGCGGAGAGCTGGGTCGAGCCGCCGAGGTCGGTTTCGGATTCGAACAGCAGCACCGAAGCGCCCCGCTCGGCGGCGGAGACGGCCGCGGCGAGCCCGGCGCCGCCACCGCCGACGACCACGACGTCCCATTCGTCGGTCACGCGAAATCCCCTCCGGTCTCGGCGATGATGCGGTGGTAGAGGCCGTTGGACACCAGACCGCCGTCCACGGTGACCTCGCTGCCGGTCATGTAGCTGGACCTGCTCGACAGCAGGAACAGCACCGCCTCGGTGATCTCCGCGGGTGTCGCCATGCGCCCGGCCGGGATGCTCGCCACGGCCGAGGTGACGAAGCTGCCGGACCCGGCCAGCAGCGCGGTCTCGACGAGTCCGGGGTGGACGGAGTTGACCCGGATCCCCCACTTGGCGAAGTTTCCGGCGGCCGATTTGGACAGTCCGGTCAGCCCCCACTTGCTGGAGCTGTACGCGGGCGAGAAGTAGCCGATCTGGCCGGAGATCGAGGAGATGTTGACGATCGACCCGCCGCCGGAGTCACGCATCAGCCCGGCGACGGCCTTCATGCCGTAGAACGGGCCGGACAGGTTGACGCGCAGCACCCGGTCCCAGATCTCGTCGGTGGTGTCGAGGAACTCCAGGCGACGCGAGATGCCGGCGTTGTTGACCAGGCCGGTGAGGCGGCCGCGGGCCGCTTTGATCTCCTCGACCACGCGCGCCCACGCGGCGGGGTCGGTGACGTCCAGTTCGTGCACCGAGACCGAGCCGCCGTCCTCGGCGATCTCCTCGGCCACCGGGGTCGCGTCGGCGATGTCGGCGAGGCAGACGTGCGTGCCGTGTTCGGCGAGCGCGCGGGCGTGGCCGGCGCCCATACCGGCGGCGGCGCCGGTGATCAGCACCGTGTCCGGGTATTCAGACATGCCGCGACCCGCCGTCGACGGCGATGCTGTGCCCGGTGACGTACCGGGCGCTGTCGGAGAGCAGGAACAGCAGCGGGCCGACCACCTCCTCCGGCGAGCCGAGCCGGTGCAGCGGCACGACGTCCAGCGCGTGCCGCAGCGCCTCCGGGTCCTCCTTGACCCAGCGGGTCATCTCGGTGTCGATGTAGCCGGGGGCGATCGCGTTGACCCGGATGCCGCGGTCGCCGAACTCGACGGCGAGCGACTCCGTGAGGTGCGCGACGGCGGCCTTCGAGGTGCAGTAGGCGGCGCGGCCACGGCGGACGCGGACGGCCGACACCGACGACATGTTCACGATCGCGCCGCCCGGTTCCAGGTGCCGCGCGGCGGTCTGCGCGCCGTAGAGGACGCCTTCGACGTTGACCGACAGGGTCGCGGTGATCTGTTCCGGCGTGATGTCTTCGGCCGGCGCGAACGGGAAGATGCCGGCGTTGTTGACCCAGAAGTCGAGGCGCCCGAACCGCTCCAGCGCCAGCTGTGCCACGGTTTCGTGGTCCGCGGGCTTGGTCACGTCGAGGCGGGCGCCGACGATCTGGCCCGGCTTGTCGCTGTTCGCGAGTTCCGCGGTGAGTTCCTTCGCGGTCGCCAGCATCTGCTCTTCGTTGATGTCGGCGGCGACGACGTGCACCCCGCGCGCGGCGAGTGCGGCGGTGAAGCGCGCGCCCATGCCGCGGGCGGCGCCGGTGACGACCGCGACCTTGCCCGCGAATTCCGGGTAGACGGCCGTCATCGGCTCGTGCTGGGCGCGTGTGTCGCTCATCGGTTCTCCTTCAGGTCGTCGCGGCGCACCGTGCGGTGGCGGATGCGCCAGGTGCCCGCGTGGCGGACCAGGTGGTCGGTGATCGTGGTCTGGCGCAGGAGTTCGGGCGGGCTGTCCGGCAGGGTGCGCACGATCTGCAGGTAGGCGCGCACGACAAGGCCGTCGTCCGCGGGCGTGACGTGCAGGTTGGTGAGGACGTGCCGCGTGACGCCGTCCTGCCCGGCGAAGTCCTCGGCGAACTTCGTCAGCGCCGCCGTCCCGGTGACGGGCGCCGGGTAGCTCGGTGAGCAGAACTCGCCGTCCGGGGTGAAGGTCTCCGCCCACTCGTGGGCACGGCCCTCGTCGATGTGGTGGCTCTGCGCGCCGTACAGCTGGTGCACGAGCGCGAGCGTGTCCGCGTCCACGTTGACCTCCTCCGGGGCTTGCACGCTGCGATCTGCGTGCTATTATCGCACGCAGCGTGCGACTACGGAAACAGTAGGTCGCGGTCCGGTTCGTCGTCAAGGGGGTGCCCGCGTGTCCGAAGTCGACTCGGGGATGTCGAAAACGCTGCACAACGGGCTGCAGATCCTGGAACTGCTCGTCGCGCACCCGCAGGGGATGACGCTGACGGAGATCGCGGAGGGGGTCGGCGTGCACCGGACGGTGGCGCACCGTCTCGTGCGGACGCTGGAGGCGCACCGGTTGTGCCGGCGGGACCGGTTCAAGCGGATCTCGCTCGGCGCGGGCCTGGTGCGGCTGGCCGAGCCGGTGGAACAGGACCTGCGCACGCTCGCGCGGCCCGTGCTGGAGGAGCTGACCGACCTCACGCAGGCCACGGCGCACCTGGTGGTGCGCGAGAACGCCGACGAGGTGCGGATGCTGATGATCGTGGAGCCGCGGCAGGCGCGGATGCACGTGAGCTTCCGGCCCGGCCAGGTGGACCCGATCGACCGCGGCTCGGCGGGCCTGGCGCTGCTGGCCGCGGCGCCGCCGGTGCCGGGCGAGCGGGAGGAGGTGTCGCTGGCCCGCGAGCGGGGTTTCGCGGTGTCCTACGGGGAAATCGCGCCGTCGGTGATCGGGATTTCGGCGATGGTGCCCGGGCGGGAGGTCAGCATCGGCCTGTCGCTCTTTTCGGCCCCCGACGAGGAATCGCTGGGCCGCACGGTGGTGGAGGCGGCCCAGCGACTCGGTTCCCTGCTGCGGTGAACTACGCGGCGGGCCGGACGATGATCTCGTTCACGTCCACCTGCGCCGGCTGCTCGATCGCGTACGCGATGGCGCGGGCGATCGCCGTGGCCGGGATCGTGTTCGCGCGGTAGGTGCGCATGCCTTCCGCCGCGTCCGCGTCGGTGATGGTGTCCGCCAGCTCCGATTCCGTCACGCCCGGCGAAATGGTGGTGACCCGGATGTCCGGGCCGGTCTCCTGGCGCAACCCCTCCGACAGCGCCCACACCGCGTACTTCGTCGCGCAGTAGACCGCGGCCGTCGGGACCACCTCGTGCGCCCCGATCGACGCCACGTTCACGAAGTGCCCGCCACCCTGGCGCTGCATCACCGGCAGGCCCGCCGCGATCCCGTGCAGCACGCCGCGGAGGTTCACGTCGATCATCCGGTTCCACTCGCCGAGCTTCAGCCGCTCCAGCGCGGACAACGGCATGACGCCGGCGTTGTTCACGATCACGTCGACGCGGCCGTGCCCGGCCACCACCCAGTCCACAAAGGACTGCACGTCCGCGGAGTCCGTGACGTCCAGCCGGCGGTACGACGCATCACCGATCTTCGCCGACAGCTCCGCCAGCCGCTCGACCCGGCGCGCGCCCAGCACGACCCGGTGACCGGCCTCGGCCAGCACTTCCGCGGTCGCCCGGCCGATCCCGCTGCTCGCGCCGGTGATGACAACGATCTTGCCCGACATGGGTTCTCCTTTCCTCACCGGCCACTCTCCGCGGAACCGCGCGCCGCAACCAGGGTGTGGTGCACCCACCGTTCCGCACAGCGCGGGGTCCTGGCTGCGCAAGCCCAGTTCCGCGTGCACTTGGCCCAGGTTCCGCTGCCGTGCGGATTGCGGCGGATCTCCTCGACGGTCCCGAGTGCCGAGCGTCCGTCGGCTGATCCGTACGCTGTGCCGCAGCGGTCAACGGGACCCGGGCCTCGAGTCGTACGACACCCTCTGGTCGTTCACCGGCAACTGACGGGCCGTGGGCGGGGCCGGCCGGCCGGACCCTAAGCTCGGGGAATGGCGAAGTACTTCGACGTGCACCCGGACAACCCCCAGCGCCGGTCGATCGGTCAGATCGTCGACCTGCTGCGGCGCGACGGCCTGATCGTCTACCCGACCGACTCCGCCTACGCCCTGGGCTGCCAGCTCGGCAACCGGGACGGCCTGGACCGCATCCGCGCCATCCGGCACCTCGACGACCGGCACCACTTCACCCTGGTCTGCCGCGACTTCGCCCAGCTCGGCCAGTTCGTGCACGTCGACAACACCATCTTCCGCGCGATCAAGGCCGCCACCCCGGGCAGCTACACGTTCATCCTGCCGGCCACCAAGGAGGTGCCGCGGCGGCTGCTGCACCCGAAGAAGAAGACGGTCGGCGTGCGGATCCCGGACCACGTCGTCGCGCAGGCGCTGCTCGCCGAGCTGGGCGAGCCGCTGGTGTCGAGCACGCTGCTGCTGCCCAGCCACGAGGAGCCGCTCACCCAGGGCTGGGAGATCAAGGACGAGCTGGACCACGTGGTCGACGCGGTGGTCGACTCCGGCGACTGCGGCACCGAGCCCACGACGGTGATCGACTTCTCCGGCGGGGAGCCGGAGATCGTCCGAACGGGTGCCGGGGACACCGCGCGTTTCGAATAGCTCTGGACATCGCCGCGCCGACGGGTCACGCTGGAAAAACGCATCCGTGATCCGCGAGGAGGCTGCGATGAGACTGGGCCGGAAACTTGCCGTCGGCGTCGTCGAGGAATCCACGGCCGAAGAGGTCACCCCGGTCGAGGAACCACGCGAGACCGCCGAAACCCCCCAACCGGAGCGCCCCGCCCCCGTCACCGCCGACCGCTGAGCCATGGCGGGCTGGCTGTCGTTGCGCCGCACGCCCCAGGAACGGCGCGACGTCCCGCTGCGCGGTTACAAGCTCGCGTACCCGATGCTCTCCGCCGACGGCACCGAAGCCGGGTTCACCGGGGTGTCGCTCGGCCGCACGCACGCCTACCGCGTGACCGCCGAGGCGAAGTGCGCGCAGAGCAGCCGCCACCAGAGCCCGTCCCGCCTGTGCGACTGCGGGTTCTACTGCTTCCACGAACTCGCCGACGCCCGCGCCCTGGCGTGCGATCCGCAGTACCAGCAGAGCGTGCTGCTGGAGGTGGACGCCGCGGGGCGGTACTTCCTGTACGAGCGGGGCGTGCGGTACTCGAAGCAGACGGTGACGGCCGTGCACGCCGGGTTGTGCGCGTGCGGGTGGCCGGCGCAGGTGTTCGTGGCGACCGGCACCGGGGTCGTGGGGTGGCGCAAGCTGCTGCCGGTGTGCTCGACGTGCGCGGGCAACCGGCCACCGCTGACGCTGGAGCACTTCAGCCGCCTGGCCGGGGTGCCCGTGCACCGGGACGACCGGGCGGTGGCGTTCACCACGGGCGCCACGACCGGCGGGCCGGAGCTGGTGCCGCTGCTGTCGGCGGAGGTGGCGCTGCTGCACGCGCGGCTGGACGAGCTGCAAACGCAGCTGGACAAGCTGACGAAGGGCAGCTGAGCCCGCGGGCCGGGCGGTTGGCTCCGGAACGGCCGCCTCGCGCCGGTGCCCGGAAACGACCACCCCGGAAGGTGACTTGCGCACCGTCCCGGGCCGTCACCGCGGCCCGTGCCCCCGCATAGTTGAGCCGCAACCCGAGCGGGTGGCCCGGCACGACCGGGCGAGTGGCTCACGCACCCTCGCGGAGGTGGCGCTGCTGCAAACGCAGCTGGACAAGCTGACGAAGGGCACCTGAGCCCGCGGAGCCCCGTCCGGGTGAATTTCCGCCCGTCAGCTGCCTGTCGGCGCGGCATCCGCGTAGTTCAGCCGCAGGCCGGGGCGCGGCCACTCCGTCGCGTAGAGCTTGCCGGCACCCGACGACGTGATGTACGCCGTCCGCAGGCCGGGGCCGCCGAAGCAGATGTTCGTCACGAACCGGTCCGGCTCCGGCGGCCGCACCACCTCCAGTAGCTCCCCCGCCGGGCTGAGCACGCTGATCCCGCCCGTCATGAGCGTCGCCACGCAGACGTTGCCCGCCGAATCCACCGCGAGCGAGTCGAGCATCTGGTAGCCGCCGAAACCGTGCAGCAACGCCGCCCCCGCGGGGCCGTGCACCCCACCCGGCGGGCGCGAAATCCGGCCCGGCCCGTCCACGTTCCAGAACCACACCCGCCCGGTCACCGTCTCCGCCGCGTACACCCGCGAACCGTCCGGGGACAGGCCCACCCCGTTCAGCCCGGTGAACCCGTAGGCGATCTCCGCGACCCGCGAACCGTCCGCCCGCGCGTAGTACAACCCACCGCGATCGCTCTCCCGCGGCCGGTGTTTGCCCAGGTCGGTGAAGTAGAACCCGCCGTGCGCGTCGAACACCAGGTCGTTGGGCCCGCGCAACGACCGCCCGTCCACCGACGTGTACAGCTCCGTCACCGCGCCGTCCCACGACACCCGCTGGACGCACCCGCCCCGGTAGTCCGGCGGCTGGTCCCCGGGCAGCGTCACCCCGCCGCGGTGGTGCCAGGCGAACCCGCCGTTGTTGCAGACGTAGACCGCCCCGTCCGGGCCGATCGCCGCGCCGTTCGGCCCGCCGCCGCAGTCCGCCACCACGGTCACCGACCCGTCCGGCCACACCCGCGACACCGTGCCGCGCTCGATCTCCACCACCAGCACCGAACCGTCGTCCAGCGCGACCGGCCCCTCCGGGAACCGCAGCCCGCTCGCGATCTCCCTCACTCCTGCTCCAGGTACTTCGGATTCGCCACCAGCACCCGGTCGGTCACGTCGGCCCGCACCGCCGCGACGACCTCCGCCACCGCCACGGCACCCGACCGCAACGCCCGCGCCAGCTCCGCGCGCGACGAGAACCCCAGCGCCGCCAGCCGTTCCCCGTGCCGCCGCTCCTGCCCGGCACCGCAACGCAACTCCCGCGAGACGATGCCCAGCACGTTCGCCGCCACCCGGGCCTGGAACGACAACCGCCCCTCGGTGCCCGGCATGACCTCGGCGCGCAGGAACTCCCCCACCGCTTCGACCAGCTCGGCCGCGCTCGGCCGGCCGTGCAGATCGGGCACCGGATCCGGCACCGCGTCGACCGGAACGGCGGGCACCCCGAGCGCGGTCAGCAGGTCGTGCTCCTGCTCGCACACCCGCCGCCCGACCGCCGCCAGCTCGACCGACCGGATGCGCCCGCTCAGGTGCCGGTCGGCCTGCCGCAGGCACAACACCGCCCACCGGACCGTCCCGAACACCTCCCACCAGCGCACCGCCGCCGGATCGGGCCGGAACCCGGCCACCTCGGCGTAGCCGTCCAGCAGCTCCTCCCGGCTGCCGAACCCGCCCACGGGCAGCGGCGAGCCGAACCGCCACGCCTTGACGCACAACCAGCCCAGGTCCTCCAGCGGGTCGCCGCGGTGCGCCAGCTCCCAGTCCAGCACGGCGGCGAGCCCGTCCGGGCCCACGATCAGGTTGCCGTTGCGGAAGTCGCCGTGCACGACGGTGTCCCCCGCCGGTTCCGGCCGATGTTCTCGCAGCCACCGCAGCCCGATTTCCAGCGACGGCAACGGCTGGCCGAGCGAGTCGTACAGCTCCACCAGCGAGTTCAGCGGATCCACCTCGGACAGTCCGGGCACGGCGGGCATCGCGTGGATCCGCGCCGCCACCCGGCCCAGCTCGGCGGCGAGCTTCGGCCGCACGTCCGCGAGCTCCGGTTCCCGCAGCAGCCGCCGGGGAATCGTCTCGCCGTCGACGTGCTCGGTGATCAGGTACGGCGAGCCCAGCACGTCCGCGCCGTGGTCCACCAGCCGCGGCACCGGGACACCGGCCTCGCGCGCGGCCCGGAACAACGCGGCCTCCTGCGCCATCTCCTCCGGACGGCACTCCCCCGGCGGGTCTCGCCGCAGCACCAGCCGCCCGCCGGGCTCGGCCGTGAACGCCCAGGTCTCCCGGCTCGCGCCACCGCTGAGCCGCCGCAGCCCGGTGATCTTCGCGCCCAGCCGCCGCCCCAGCGCCTCCGCCAGCCCGGTCATCGCCTGCCCGGCCCCGCGAACCCGAACAGGTACCCGGCGATCTTGCGCATCTGGATCTCCTCGGCGCCCTCGGTGATCCGGTAGCGGCGGTGGTGCCGGTAGATGTGCTCGAACGGGGTGTGCCGGGTGTAGCCGAGCCCGCCGTGCACCTGCATGGCGCGGTCGGCGGCTTCGCACACCAGCCGGTTGGCGCGGTAGTTGCACATCGACACCTTGTCGCTGATCAGCAGGTGGTCGGTGCGGTCGAGTTCCCACGCGGTCTTGCGCACGAGCGTGCGCACCAGCTCGGCCTCGGTCTGCAGCTCGACCAGCGGCCACTGGATCGCCTGCCGCTCGGCCAGCGGGCGGCCGAACGTGCGGCGTTCCCGCGCGTAGTCCACGCTGCGGTCGATGCAGTACTGCGCGGCCCCGACCCCGGAGGCGGCCTGCCGGATGCGGTTCTCGTGCACGAAGTGCTGCGCCAGCGCCAGCCCGCCGCCGACCTCGCCGAACACCGCCGTCGACGGCACCCGGACGTCGGTCAGCGTCACCTCGGCGTGGTCGGTCGGCATGTTGAACGTCCACCAGTGGAAGTCCACGGAGAACCCGGGCGTGCCGGTGGGCACGATGAACGCGGTGATGCCGCGTGGATCGCCGCCCGCGCCGGAGGTGCGGGCGAAGATGACGTCGTGGGTGGCGGAGTGCAGGCCGGAGTTGAACCGCTTGGCGCCGTTGAGGATCCAGTCGTCGCCGTCGCACACCGCGGTGGTCTCCAGCCAGGTCGCGTCGCTGCCGTGGTCCGGTTCGGTCAGTCCGAACGCGACCCGTTTGCGGCCGGTGATCATGTCCTCGACGAACTCGCTCTGCTGCTCCGGCGTGCCGGCGGCGAGGAACATGTGCACGAACGGGAAGTTGCCCACCACCGAGGATTCGTTCTGCAGGTCGTTGTGCAGACCGAGCCCCTTCGCCGCGAGGTGCTCGCGGATCACCGCCATGTCGAGGTTGCTGCCGTCGCCGCCGCCGACCGACTTCGGCAGCCCGTACCGCAGCCAGCCCGCCCGGTCGGCGCGCCGGAACATCTCCCGCAGCAGCTCCTCCCACTCCGGGCGGGGCGTGCCGCCGGCTTCGAAATCGGTGCGGGCGTACTCGCGGCGGTGGTCGAAGAAGCGTTCGTTGTCGTCCTGGCGTTGCAGGGGCCAGATCTCGTCCGCGAGGAACCGGTCGAGGTCGGTGAGCAGCTGCCGCAGCGCCCCGGGCAACTCGAAGTCCATCAGGCAACTCCTTGCGTGGCGGGAGAAACGTGGGGCACTATCCGCGGATGACCAACCCGTTCGACCTCACCGGCACGCGTCCGTCGTCACCGGCGGCAATTCCGGGATCGGCCTCGCGATGGCCGGCGCGCTCGCCGCCGCCGGCGCCGACGTCGCCATCTGGGGCACCAACCCCGAACGCAACGACACGGCCGTCGCCCAGCTGTCCCGGCACGGCACGACGGTGCTCGCCGTTCGCTGCGACGTGGGCGACGAGGACGAAGTCGAGTCCGCGATGGCGCGCAGCGTGGAAGCGCTGGGGCGCCTGGATTCCTGCTTCGTCAACGCCGGGGTGGGCGGCGCGGGCAGCCGGTTCACCGAGACGTCGCTGGCGGAGTTCCGCCGCGTCACCCGGGTGGACCTGGACGGCGCGTTCCTGACCCTGCGGGCGGCGGCGCGGGTGATGCTGGCGCAGGGCACCGGCGGCAGCCTGGTCGGCACCTCCAGCGTGGCGGCGGTGCAGGGCCAGCCGCGCGGGCAGGCGTACGCGGCGAGCAAGGCCGGGCTGACCGCGATGATCAAGTCGATCGCGGTCGAGCTGGCCCGGCACGGCATCCGCGCCAACGCGATCCTGCCCGGCTGGGTGCACACGCCGCTGGCGGCCCCGGCGCTGGACTCGGAAGGGTTCCAGCGCCGGGTGCTGCCGCGGATGCCGGTCGGGCGCTGGGGCAGGCCGGACGACTTCGGCGCGCTCGCCGTGTACCTGGCCAGCCCGGCCAGCGCCTTCCACACCGCCGACACGATCACCGTCGACGGCGGCTACCTCAGCTTCTGACCCCGCGAGTCCCACACTCAGGACCGCGAGTCCCACATTCAGGGCCGCGAGTTCCACATTCGGCCGCAGCACGACACCGCCGCGAACGTGGAACTCACGCGCGGGAACGTGGAACTCGCGCGCGGGAACGTGGAACTCGCGCGCGGGAACGTGGGACTCGCGGGGCGGGCTCACGGGGTCCCGGGGAAGGGTGGCACACCGGAGGGGTAGTCCGTGGACACGCGGCCCGGGAAGGTCGGCGCGCGTTTTTCCAGGAACGCCATCACGCCTTCCATCGCGTCCTTGCCGGCGCCGAGCTGCAGCAGCGCGCGGGAGTCCGCGCGGTGGGCGTCCCACGGCGTGGGTGAGCCGAGCATGCCCCACAGCAGCTGCCGCGACACCGCGACCGACACCGCCGACGTGTTGTCCGCGACCTCCCGGGCGATCGACATCGCCGCCGGGATCAGCTCGTCCGGCGGCACGACCCGCGAGACCAGCCCGCCGGCGCGCGCCTCGGCCGCGTCGAACACCCGCCCGGTCGCCACCCACTCCATCGCCTGCGAGATGCCGACGACCCGCGGCAGGAACCACGACGACGCGGCCTCCAGCAGGATCCCGCGTCGCGCGAACACGAACCCGAACCTGGCGTTCTCGCTGGCGATCCGGATGTCCATCGACAGCGACATCGTCACGCCGACACCCACCGCGGGCCCGTTGAACGCACCGATGACGACCTTCTTGCACGCCGCGATCCGCAGCGCCACCGCGCCACCGGCGTCCCGCGGCACACCGTCGATCTCGCCGAACCCCTCGACGTCGCCGATCGCGTCCTTGTTGAACGTGCCCGCGCCCCGCTCCAGGTCCGCGCCCGCGCAGAACCCGCGCCCGGCGCCGGTGACCACCACCACGCGCACCGAGTCGTCCGCGTCGGCCTCGTCGAACGCCGCGACCAGCTCGTGTGCCATCTCCAGCGTGAACGCGTTGAGCCGCACCGGCCGGTTCAACGTGATCGTGGCGATCCCGTCGGAGACCTCGTAGATGATCTCGTCGTAACTCACCGCACCGCCCATCGTCCCGTGTACACCGCTTCGGTCTTGCTGAGGAACGCCTCGAACGCGGCCGGCGCGTCCTCGGTCGCGAAGTTCACCGTCTGCGCTCGTGCCTCGCCCTCCAGGGCTTCGCGCAGCGTCCGGCTCGCGCCCTCTTCGAGCAGCCGTTTGCTCAGCGCCAGCGCGATCGGCGGCGCCTCGGCCAGCTCCGCCGCCAGGCCGTCCACAAAGGAATCGAGCTCGCCGTCCGGCTGGATCCAGGTGACCAGGCCGAGGTCGTGCGCCTCGGCCGCGCCGATCATCTCGGCCCGCAACGCGAGCCGTTTCGCCTGCTGCAACCCGACGAGCCGGGGCAGCAGCCACGAGCCACCGAAGTCGAGCGACAGCCCGCGGCGGGCGAAGATCTGGCTGAACCGCGCCCGCTCGGTGGCCACCACCAGATCACACCCCAGCGCGAGGTTCCAGCCCGCCCCGACCGCGACGCCGTCTACCTTCGCGATCGTCGGCTTCGAGATCTCGTTCAGCGCCAGCGCGACGTCGTTGACCCGGTGCATCCGGGTCAACGGGTGGTCCTTGCGGTCCGCGGACAGGTCGGCGCCCGCGCAGAAGTCACCACCCGCGCCGGTGACCACGACTACCCGCACGTCGTCGTCCCGCTCGGCCCGGTGGAACGCGTCGTACAGCCCGTCCCACATCGCCTGGTCGATCGCGTTCTTGCGGTGCGGCCGGTTCAGGGTCACGGTCAGCACCGCGCCCGCCCGGTCGAGCAGCACCGGCTGGTCCGTCACGAAACACCGTCCAGCCGCCGCGCGAGCCGGGCCAGCTGCTCGTCGTGGCCGCCGAACAACAGCTCGCTGCTCTTGGCCCGCTTGTAGCAGAGGTGCGCGTCGTGCTCCCAGGTGTAGCCGATGCCGCCGTGCAGCTGGAGCCCGGACGCCGCCGCCGCGAAGTAGGCGGGCCCGGTGAACACCTGCGTGGTGGCCGCGGCCAGCGGCAGCGCGTCCGGGTCGTGGTCGGCGGTCCACGCGGCGTGCCGCAGCAGGGATTCCGCGCGTTCACTCGTGCTGTAGAGGTCCGCGCAGGCGTGCTTGACCGCCTGGTAGGAGCCGATGGCGCGGCCGAACTGCACCCGCACCTTGGCGTACTCCACGGTGGTCTCCAGCACCTTCGCGATGCCGCCGACCTGCTCCGCGGCCAGCGCCACGGACGCGAGGTCACGCACCTTCTCCAGCACCGCGGCCGGATCCGCGGTGTCGACTCTCCGCGCCGGGGTGCCCGCGAAGTCCAGTTTCGCCTGCCCGCGCGTGGGGTCCAAAGTGGTCAATGGCGTGCGCCGCGCGTCCTCAGCGACGAACCAGCCGTCGGCCGAGTACACCACGAAGACGTCGGCCACGTCACCGGAGATCACGAACGGCGCGTGCCCGTCGAGCACCCAGCCGCCGTCCCGCTCGGTCGCGGTCACCGGCGCCGGGCCCCAGGACTCGGACACGGCCAGCGCGCCGATCTTCTCCCCGACCGCCAGCGCGGGCAGGACCTCGGTGTCCCCCAGCGCCACCAGCGCGTCGGCCGCGAGCACCGCGGAGGCGAAGAACGGCACCGGCGCGAGCGCGCGGCCCAGTTCCTCCAGCACCACGCACCGTTCGACGTGCCCGGCGCCCGCGCCGCCCTGGTCCTCGGGCACGACCAGCCCGGTCAGGCCCAGCTCGGCCAGGTGCCGCCACAACACGGCGTCGTAGGTCTCGTCACCGTCCACCACGGACCGGACGTCGCTGTGGTCGGCGAGCAGTTTGCGCACCGTCGACCGCAGTTGCTGTTGTTCGGTGTCGAGCACCAGCTGCACGATCCCTCTCCTTTCAGGCGGGTCGCTGCGTGCCCACCCGCAGCTCGCGGAAGGGCACGTCGCGGTCGACGACGGGTTCGCGGGGCAGGCCGAGGATGCGGTCCCCGATGATGGTGCGCTGGATCTGGTCGGTGCCACCGGCGATGCTCGACGACGGCGTCTGGTTGATCGCCAGCGCCAGTTCGTCCCCGGCCGCGTCGCCCGGCTCCCACGCCGTGGCCCGCGGCCCGGCGATCAGCCCGGCGACCGCGACGGCCTGCTGTTGCAGCTGTGCACCGGCGAGCTTGGCCACCGACCCGCGCGCGCCCGGCGGGGACCCGGCCTCGGCCTCCTGCCGCAGCCGCGTGTTGAACAGCGCCAGCGCCCGCTCCGCCGCGTACAGCTTCGCGAGTTCGGCTCGCACCACGGGATCGGCGTCGCGCCCGTACCGGCGCGCGGTCTCGGCGAGGTTCGCGTGGGCCAGCGGGTCGTGCCGCTTGCGGACGAACCCGCCGATCGACACGCGCTCGTGACCGAGCATGGTCACCGCGGCGAGCCAGCCCTGCCCGACCTGGCCGAGCACCGCGTCCGCGGGCAGACGCAGGTTCTCGAAGTACACCTCGTTGAACGGCGCGCGCCCGGTCATGTCCTTGAGCGGCCGCACCGTCACGGCCGGGTCGTGCATGTCGATGAGGAACATCGTCAGGCCCTGGTGCTTGGGCACGTCCGGGTCGGTGCGGGCGAGCAACGCACCGAAGTCGGCCAGGTGCGCGACCGTCGTCCACACCTTCTGCCCGTTGATCACCCACTCGTCCCCGTCGCGGACCGCACGGGTCTGCAGGCTCGCGACGTCGGACCCGGCGCCCGGCTCGGAGAACAGCTGGCACCAGATCTCGTCACCACGCAGCAGCGGCGGGATGTAGCGCGCCTTCTGCTCGGGTGTGCCCAGGTCGAGGATCGTCGGCCCGCACATGCCCATGCCGATCCGGAACACCGAGTTGGGCAGGTCGTAGCGGGCCGACTCCTGGTCGAAGACCTGCTGTTCGGCCGCGGTGAGGCCCTGACCGCCGAACTCCGCCGGCCAGGTGATCCCGGCCAGCCCCGCGTCGTAGAGCGCGGCCTGGAACCGCTTGGCGGTCGCCAGTTCCTCGTCGCCGGGGACGTTCTCGGCGAGCCACGCCCGGACCTTCTCGCGGAACTCGCTCATGCGACCAGCTCCAGGATGGTGGCGTTGGCCTGGCCGCCGCCCTCGCACATGGTCTGCAGGCCGTAGCGGATGCCGGCGGCACGCATGTGGTGCACGAGCGTGGTCATGATGCGCGCGCCGCTCGCGCCGAGCGGGTGGCCGAGGGCGATCGCGCCGCCGTGCGGGTTGAGGGACTTGGCATCGGCGCCGGTCTCGGCCAGCCACGCCATCGGCACCGGCGCGAACGCCTCGTTGACCTCGAACACGCCGATGTCGGAAATCGACAAGCCACTGCGCTGCAAGGCCTTCTTCGTCGCCGGGATGGGCGCGGTCAGCATGATCACCGGATCGTCGCCCGCGAGCACCGCGGTGTGCACGCGTGCGATCGGCCGCAGGCCGAGCTGGGCCGCCTTCTCACTGGTCGTCATCAGCAGGGCGGCGGCGCCGTCGCTGATCTGCGAGCTGTTGCCCGCCGTGATGACGCCGTCCTCGCGGAACGCGGGCTTGAGCCCGGCCAGCTTCTCCAGCGAACCGCCGCGGCGCACGCCCTCGTCGGCGGTGACGTCCGCGATCGGCAGCAGCTGGTCGTCGAAGGCGCCCGCGTCCTGCGCGGCGGCGGCCTTCTCGTGCGAGGCGAGGGAGAACTCGTCGACCTGGGTGCGGCTGAACCCCCACCGCTCGACGATCATCTCCGCGCCGATGCCCTGGTTGGGCCGCACCCCGCCGTACCGGGCGAGGACCTGCTCGCCCAGCGGGTTCCTGCCCTGCGCGGAGAAGCCCATCGGCACCCGGCTCATCGATTCGACACCGCCTGCCACCACCACGTCGTAGTGCCCGGCGATCAGCCCGGCGGCGGCGAAGTGCACGCTCTGCTGGGACGACCCGCACTGCCGGTCCACGGTCACGCCGGTCACGCTCTCCGGCCAGCCCGCGGCGAGCACGGCGTTGCGGCCGATGTCGCCGGTCTGCTCACCGGCCTGGCTCACGCACCCCCACACCACGTCGTCGATCTCGGCCGGATCGAGCCCGGACCGCTCCGCCAGACCACGCAGCACGTGTGCCGACAGGTCCACCGGGTGCACGCCGGACAGGCCGCCCTCGCGCTTGCCCACGGGGGTGCGCACCGCTTCCACGATCACCGCGTCTCGCACGGCTCCTCCTTCACTCGGCCGCGGCCGGAGCCACGTACTTCTCCTTGAGCCGCCGCTTCACCAACTTGCCCGTCGGCGTGCGGGGCAGTTCGTCCACGAAGTCCACGCTGCGCGGCGCCTTGTAGTGGGCGATCCGCTCGCGGACGTAGGCCAGCAGCTCGGCCGCCAGCTCCGGACCGGGCGTGGCGCCGGGCGCGGGCTGGACGAACGCCTTGACCGCCTCGCCCATCTCCTCGTCCGGCACGCCGATCACCCCGACGTCGAACACCGCGGGGTGCAGCGCGAGCGCGTCCTCGACCTCCTGCGGGTAGATGTTCACCCCGCCGGAGATGATCATGAACGCCTTGCGGTCGGTCAGGTGGAGGAAGCCGTCCTCGTCGAGGTAGCCGACGTCGCCGGTGGTCGTCCAGGTTTCGTGCTCGGGGTGCTGCGCCTCGCGGGTCTTGTCCGGGTCACCGTGGTAGGTGAACGGGACCTCGTCGCGTTCGAAGTAGACGGTGCCGATCTCCCCGGGCGGCAGCAGCTCGCCCGCGTCGTCGCAGATGTGGGCGACGCCGACCACCGCGCGGCCCACCGAGCCGGGCTTGGCGAGCCACTGCTCGCTGTCGATGAACGTCATCCCGGCGCCCTCGGTGGAGGCGTAGTACTCGTAGAGGACCGGCCCCCACCAGTCGATCATCGCGCGCTTGACCTCGACCGGGCACGGCGCGGCGGCGTGCACCGCGACGCGGTGGCTGGACAGGTCGTAGCGGCCGCGCACCTCGCCGGGCAGCTTGAGCATCCGGACGAACATCGTCGGCACCCACTGGCTGTGCGTGACGCGGTGGGTCTCGATGGCGCGCAGCGCGGCTTCGGCGTCGAAGCGTTCCATCATCACCACCGTGCCGCCGAGGCGCTGTGCGGTCGCGCCGAACCGCAGCGGCGCGGCGTGGTAGACCGGCGCCGGGGACAGGTAGACCGTGTCCGGGCCGAAGCCGTACATGTGCTGCAGGACCGGGGTCAGCACGTCGCCCGGCTCGTCCACCTGGCGGTCCGGCAGGTCGACCTTGATGCCCTTCGGGCGGCCCGTGGTGCCGGACGAGTAGAGCATGTCCGCCCCGGCCGGCTGGTCCGCCGGGCGCTCGGGCGAGCCGGTGGCGAGGAAGTCGTCGAAGTCCGCGTACCCGTCGGCCGCGCCGCCGTAGACGAGCTTGACCGGCACGTCCGGGAGCAGCTCGGCGACCGCGGCGGCCAGCGGGCCCAGTGCGGCGGAGACGACCAGGGCCCGCGCGCCGGAGTCGGTGACGATGTAGGCGACCTCGCCCGGGGACAGGTGGCTGTTCACCGCGGCGAGGTAGCGGCCGGAGCGCAGGGCGGCCCAGTAGACCTCGTAGGCGCGCACCGAGTTGTCGCTGAGCAGGGCGACGGTGTCGCCACGGCCGAGGCCGGCGCGGGTCAGGGCGTCGGCGAGGCGGGTGGACCGCTCGTCGAGCTCGCCGTAGGTCAGCCGCTCGCCTGAACCCGCCATGATCACGGCGGGCTTGCCGGGATCGGCGTCGGCGTGGGTACCCGGGTACATGCGGCTCCTCCTCGAACCGTGGGACTCCCCTGCGAGAGTGCAAGGTTCCGGCGTAACAGTCAACACCGACTGTTAACGGCTATGGTGATCGGCGTGGTGACCGAAACCCGGAACCGGCAGGACCGCGCGACGAGCACGCGCACGTTGATCCTGGACGCGGCCGTGGCGTGCCTGGTCGAGCTGGGCTACGCGGGCGCGTCCACATTGGCCATCCAGGCCAAGGCCGGCGTGTCCCGTGGCCGCCTGCTGCACCACTTCCCGTCCCGGGACGAGCTGCTGGTCGCGGCCTCCCAGCACCTGACGGCGACCCGGCTCGCCCAGACCGAGGTGCGGGTCGCCGAGCAGCTCGCCGACGAGCCGGAGGGCCCGCGGCGGGTCGAGCGGTGCATCGAGCTGCTGTGGACGACCTTCCACGAGCCGCCGTTCTGGGCCGCGGTCGAGCTGTGGACGGCGGCGCGGACCAACCCGGCGCTCGCGGCGGCGCTGCGGCCGGAGGAGCGGGCGCTGCGGGAGGCGATCCGCGAGGTCGGCGACCGGATCTGGGGACCGGCGGTGTGCGCCCACCCGAACTACCCCGAGCTGCGCGAACTGCTGTTCACGAGCATGCGGGGCGCGGCGCTGCCCTACACCTTCGAACGCCACCGGGACCCGGCGAACGATCCGCACGTCCCGCTGTGGAAGTCGCTGGCGCACCGCCTGCTCTTCACTGACGGTCAGTGTTGACTGTTTCGCCGCGGGCACGGTAGAAACGCGGTACCTGACCCGCCGGATCGCCGAGGTTGCCGATGCCCGGAGTTGTCGAAGTACCCCGCCTGCTCGGGCGCGGGATGACCATGGGCGACCAGCTCGCCCGCCACGCCCGCACCCAGGGCGGCCAGCCCGCCTTCTCGTTCGAGGGCACCACCCTCACCTACGGCCAGTTCGACACGCGCGTGAGCCGGCTGGCGAACGCGTTGCGCGACCGGGGCGTCGGCTACGGCGACCGGGTGGTCGTGCTCGGCCTGAACACGCTGGAGGTGCTGGAGACCTACTTCGCGTCGACGCGCCTGGGCGCGATCTGCGTGCCGGTGAACTTCCGGCTCGTGGCCGACGAGATCGCCTACGTGCTCGCCGACAGCGGGGCCCGGGCCAGCGTGGTGCACGCTCCGCTCGCCCCGGCGCTGGCGAAGGCGCGCGAGCAGGTCGGCGACCGGGGCCCGTGCCTGGTGTTCGGCGGCGCGTTCGAGGGCATGGCGGACTACGCGGAGGCGCTGGCCGCGGCGTCGCCGGAGTTCGACGAGATCACGGTGGACGAGCAGGACCCGGCGTTCATCATGTACACCTCGGGCACCACGGGACGGCCGAAGGGCGCCGTGCTCACCCATTACAACCTGCTGATGCACGCGTTCAGCAACATGGCGACGCTGGGCACCGGGCCGGAGGACAAGGTGTGGCTGGCCGCCGCGCCGCTGTTCCACATCGCCGGGCTGTCCGGGATGCTGCCGAACCTGCTGCTCGGCGGCCGGACGGTGCTGCTGCCGAGCGGCCGGTTCGACCCGGTCGCGGTGGTGGACCTGATGGAGCGCGAGCGGGTGTCGTCGGTGTTCCTGGTGCCGGCGCAGTGGCAGGCGATCGTGAACGTGTCCGGGATCCGCGAGCGCGATCTGTCTGCGCTGTCGAAGATCTCGTGGGGCGCGGCGCCGGCGTCGACGACCCTGCTGCGCACGATGATCGACACGTTCCCCCAGGCCGAGGTGACGACGGCGTTCGGGCAGACCGAGTGCAGCCCGGTGACCACACTGCTGCGCGGCGAGGACTCGATCCGCAAGATCGGGTCGGTCGGCAAGCCGATGCTCAACGTCGAGGTGCGCGTGGTCGACGACGACATGAACGACGTGCCGCGGGGCGAGGTCGGGGAGATCGTCTACCGCAGCCCGATGGTGATGAAGGAGTACTGGAACAAGCCGGCCGAGACGGCGGAGGCGTTCCGCGGCGGCTGGTTCCACTCCGGTGACCTGGTGCGGCAGGACGAGGACGGCTACTACTTCGTGGTGGACCGCAAGAAGGACATGATCATCTCCGGTGGGGAGAACATCTACTGCGCCGAGGTGGAGAACGTCCTGGCGGCGCACCCGAAGATCGGCGAGGTGGCGTTGATCGGCGTGCCGGACGACAGGTGGGGCGAGACGCCGCTGGCGGTGATCGCGCCACGCACCCCTGGCGACGCGCCCACGGCCGCGGAGCTGGAGGAGTGGTGCCTCGACCGGTTGGCGCGGTACAAGCGGCCGCGCCGGATCGCGGTGGTGCCCGCCCTGCCGCGGAACCCGAGCGGGAAGGTGCTGAAGACGCAGCTGCGGGCCGACCGGGAGGCGGGCAAGCTGCCGATCGAATCGGCCTAGCCGCCGGTCAGGGCCTTGACGACGCGGGACGGGCTGGGGCGGCCGAGCCGCTGTGCCATCCAGGCGCTCGTCCGCACGAGCGCGTCCAGGTCCACGCCGTGCTCGATGCCCAGGCCGTCGAGCATCCAGACCAGGTCCTCGGTGGCCAGGTTGCCGGTGGCGGCCTTCGCGTAGGGGCAGCCGCCGAGGCCGCCCGCGGAGGAGTCCACTGTGGTCACTCCGGCCCTCAGGGCGGCGAGCGTGTTGGACAGCGCCTGGCCGTAGGTGTCGTGGAAGTGCACGGCGAGCTGGGAGACGTCGCCGAACGCGCCGAGGACCGCCTCGACGTGCCCCGGCGTGGCGACGCCGATCGTGTCCCCGAGGGAGAGCTGGAAGCAGCCCATGTCGAGCAGCCGCCGCCCGGCGGCCGCGACCTGCTCGACGGGCACGGCGCCCTCCCACGGGTCGCCGAAGCACATGGAGAGGTAGGCGCGCACCTCGAGCCCTTCGTGGCGGGCCCGCCGCACGACCGGCTCGAACATGGCGAACTGCTCGTCGAACGAGCGGTTGAGGTTCTTGCGCGCGAAGGTCTCGGTGGCGCTGCCGAAGATGGCGATCGCTTCCACGCCCAGCGCCAGGGCCCGGTCGAGGCCGCGCTCGTTGGGGACGAGGACGGGGTACTTCACGCCCGGGCGCCGGTCGAGCTTCGCGAGCAGGTCATCGGCGTCGGCGAGCTGCGGGACCCACTTCGGGTGGACGAAACTGGTCGCCTCGAGGGTCGTCAGCCCCGCCGCGGCGAGC
This sequence comes from Amycolatopsis thermalba, assembly GCF_023376025.1. Lineage (NCBI taxonomy): Bacteria > Bacillati > Actinomycetota > Actinomycetes > Pseudonocardiales > Pseudonocardiaceae > Amycolatopsis > Amycolatopsis thermalba. Next base: position 2,544,813 of record NZ_CP091196.1, on the reverse strand, counting down.
CGGTCGAGGAACTCGAGCTTGGTGTCCAGGCCGATCACGGTCTGCTCGTTCTGCAGCCCGTCCCGCGGCCCGACCTCCCAGATCGCAACCCGAGCGGGCAACTCGCCCCGGGACGCCTCCCGCTGGGGCAGCCCCAGCTCACGCACACTCGCCACAGGAACAGGTTAACGCTGACTAACGCAGACGTCCAGCCGCGCAGCGCACACAGCGAAGCTGGGTGGTCATCCCGGAGCCTGACACCGGACGATCACCTTGAGCCAGGGCCGCAACCCGGGCTGGGTCGTGAGTTGGCATGCCAACCTTGCGGCCCTGGCTCAAGGTGATATGCACAAACCGGAAGGCGACGGGATGACCACCCAGCGACCACCCCGTCAAGGTGACGTGCCTGCATTCCCCGTCATCCCGGAGCCTGCCCGTCCGGCGAGGACATCTTTTGATCTTTAGAGGTGGCTGGGGGCAGACGAAGAGCCCGCCCTGCGGGCGGGAAAACCAGGGCGCCTACGGCGCCTGACGGTCACCTTGGGTGCCACCTCCCCCGCCCCCTCTCGTTGAGTGTGTATTGGTCGCCGAGCAGCGGCGTCAAGGCGGGAAAGAGTACCTTGACCCCGCTGCTCGGCGACCAAAAGCGGGCTGGGGATCGGGGGCGGGGGAGGTGTGGGGCTTGGTCGATCGGCTTCCGTTGCCGGCTTGCGGTTTGCAGGGCTGCCGCGCGGGCAGCCGCCTACCAGCGCAGTTGCGTTGCCGTCTGCCCGTCACGGGCGTTGGCCCGGCCCGCCCTGCAGCCGGATAGTTGCGTTGCCGACCGCCGGTCGCGCCGCTGGCCCGGACCGCCCCGCACCCGAGACCCTTGCCTCGCCGACCGACGGTCGTGTCCGCTGGCCCGGACCGCCCCGCACCCGAGACCCTTGCCTCGCCGGCCGCCCGTTCCTCCTCCCCCGCCTCCCTTCCTACTGGCCGTGCACCACCACGCCCCGGATGTTCTTCCCCGCCACCAGGTCCTCGTACCCCTGGTTCACGTCCTCCAGCCGGTAGCGACTGGTCACCAGCTCGTCCAGCTTCAACGTCCCGGCCTGGTACAGGTCCAGCATCTTCAGGATGTCCCGCTGCGGATTCCCACTGCCGAACAGGCTGCCCTTGATCGTCTTCTCCCACAGGGTCAGCACCGCGCCGGAGACGTGGATCGTCGCCTTCGCGGGGTCGGCCAGGCCCGTCACCACGACCACCCCGCCCTTGCCGACGACGTCGAACGCCGCCGACATGACCTCCTCGTCCACCACCCCGACCGTGACCAGCGCCTTGTCCGCGCCCTGGCCCCGGGTCAGCTCCGCCACCACTTCGTGCGCCTCCGCGGCGGTGGCGAACGCGTGCGTGGCGCCCAGCTTCAACGCGGTGTCCCGCTTGAACGCCAACGGATCGACCACCACGACGTGCTTCGCCCCGGCGTGTGCCGCGCCCTGCACCGAGTTGATGCCGATTCCGCCGATCCCGTACACCACCACGGTTTCGCCCGGGCGCACGTCACCCGCGTACACCGCCGTGCCCCACCCGGTCGGCACCCCGCAGCCGACGAGCACCGCGGTCTCCAGCGGCACGCTTTCGTCCACTTTGACCACCGAGTGCTGCGAAATCGTGGAGTACTCGGCGAACGTGCCCAGCATGCACATCTGGCCGTAGTCCACCCCGCCGGAGTGGAACCGGAAACTGCCGTCCGGGAAGCTGCCCTCCAGGATCGTCGCGCCCATGTCGCACAGGCTCTGGTGCCCGGTGGCGCAGTAGCGGCACGTGCCGCAGTTCGGGATGAACGAGCACACGACATGATCGCCGGGCTTGACCTTCGTCACCCCCGGCCCGACCTCTTCGATGATCCCGGCGCCCTCGTGCCCGCCGACGATCGGGAACCGCGGCGGCAGGTCGCCGTCGGACAGGTGCAGGTCCGAGTGGCACAACCCGGCCGCGACGTACCGGATGAGGACCTCACCCTCCCGCGGGCCGTCCAGGTCCAGCTCGGTGATCTCGAACGGGGTCTTGAAGTCCGTCAGAACAGCTGCCTTGACCTTCATGGGAATTCTCCTCAGAGCGCGACGTTGACGGCTTTGGTCTGGGTGTAGAGGTCGATGGCCTCGGCGCCGAGCTCGCGGCCCCAGCCGGACTGCTTGTACCCGCCGAACGGGATCGCGGTGTCGAAGCCGTTGTAGCAGTTGACCCACACCGAACCGGCCTTGATCTGCTTGGCCACCCGGTGCGCCTTGGAGATGTCCCGCGTCCAGATGCCGGCGGCGAGGCCGTACTCGGTGTTGTTCGCGGCCGCGGCGAGACCGTCCTCGGCCGAGAACGGGATCGCGGCCACCACCGGCCCGAAGATCTCCTCGCGCACCACGCTCATGTCCTCGCGCACGTCCACCAGCACCGTCGGCTCGACGTAGTAGCCGGAATCGCCGTGACGGCCGCCGCCGGTGAGGGCGCGGGCGCCGTCGGCGAGGCCCTGCCGCAGGTAGCTGGTGACCCGGTCGAGCTGCTCCTGCGACACGAGCGGGCCGAGCTGTGTGGCCGGGTCCAGGCCGGGGCCGATCTTGACCTGGCCGGCGAACTCGGCGACGCCCTGGGTGAACTCGTCGAAGATGGACTCCTCGACGAACAACCGCGTGCCGGCCACGCAGCACTGGCCGTGGTTGAACAGCCAGGCGTTGGCCGAACCGGGGATCGCGGCTTCGAGGTCGGCGTCGGCGAACACGATGTTGGGGCTCTTGCCGCCCAGCTCCAGCGACACCTTCTTCAGGTTGCCCTTGGCCGCGTCGACGATCTTCTTGCCCACCTCGGTGGAGCCGGTGAAGGCGACCTTGTCGACGTCGTCGTGCGCGGCCAGCGCCGCGCCCGCGTCGCCGAACCCGGTGACGATGTTGACCACGCCGTCCGGGAACCCGGCTTCGCAGAACAGCTCGCCCAGCAGCAGCGCGGTGAGCGGGGTCTGTTCGGCCGGCTTGAGGATGACCGTGTTGCCCGCCGCGAGCGCGGGGGCCAGCTTGAACGCGGCCATCACCAGCGGGAAGTTCCACGGGATGATCTGCGCGCACACCCCGACCGGTTCACGCAGCGTGTAGGCGTGCCACTGGCTGCCCGGGATCCACGGCACCGAAGGGGTGATCGTGCGGCCCTCGATCTTGGTCGCCCATCCCGCGTAGTAGTGGAAGATGTCGGCCGACCAGGCGACGTCGACCCCCTGCGCGACGGCCACCGACTTGCCGTTGTCGAGCGCCTCCAGCTGCGCGAACTGCTCGGCGCGGTCCAGCAGCAGGTCGCCCATGCGCCAGATCAGGCGCTGCCGCTCCGACGGGGTGGTGCGGGACCACGGCCCGTCGTCGAACGCGCGCCGCGCCGCGGCCACCGCGCGGTCGACGTCCTCGGCGGCGCCGTGCGCCACCTCGGTGATCTTCTCCCCCGTGGCGGGGTCGAAGGTGGGGAACGTCCGGCCCGACGCCGCGTTCACCCACTGCCCGCCGATCAGCAGCTGCTTGGTTCCGGACACGAACTCCCGCACCGCCGGCCGCACGGCCTGCTCCGCTACCGCAGTCACACCAACCTCCTCGTCGTGGACGTGGCGGTAATGGTGACCTGCGCAACAACGAGCTAACCGTGTCAAGTTGACACAGTGACGCCCGCCGCGGCGGGCTGGTTCCCGGCTACGGGTCAGCTCAGCCGCAGGCTCCGGACCCGGCGGTGCAGCGTCGAGCGGCTGATGCCGAGCAGCTTGGCGGCCTGGGCCTTGTTCCCGCCGCAGTCCCGCAGCGCCGCGGCGATCGCGTCGTGTTCGAGTTGCTCGATCGGCGTCAGCCGGCGTGCTTCCGGGCTGCCCTGGTAGGCCTCGGGCAGGTCGCGCGGCAGCACGTCCCCACACGCCCGGCTAGCCGCGATGTGCCGCAGCAGCGCCTTCAGCTCACGCAGGTTCCCCGGCCACGGCTGCGCGGCCAGCACCTCCAGCGTGCGCGGGACGAACCGGAGCGTGGACCCGAGATCGGCCAGCATCGCCGCGACCAGGGCAGGCAACTCGTCCCGCCGGGAGCGCAGCGGGGCCAGCTCGCGGCGGGCGATGCAGCGGCTGGCGAGGTCGGCGGCGGGTCCGGTCAGCTCGGACGGCGGCGGGCCGGTGAGCGCGACCCAGCACGCGCCACGGTCCATGATCGCGGCGAGCCGGGCGGCGGCCTCGGACGGCAGCAGCGCGATGTTCTCGACCACCAGCAGCCCGGTGTGCGACGCGGCGAGCTGGTCGAGGGTGGGCGCCCAGTGCTGGGCGTCGACGGCGTCGAGCACGGCCGGCGCCGAATCGCCCGCCAGCTCGCGGGCCACGGTCGAGCGGCCGGTGCCGGGCTCGCCGCTGATGAGCACGTGCGTGCGCTGCTCGCGGTAGGCCGCGAAGTCGCGCTGCACCGGCCGCGGGGTGACGCGGCGCGGGATCGCCTGCACGGCGGGCGGTTCCAGCTCGAACAGCACACCGGACGCGCCGCTGATGCGCTCGAACGACACGTCCGCGACCCGGCCCGAGGACAGCCGGACGCTGCGCGCCTGCCGGACACCGAACGGGGCGTCCATCGCGAGCCCACGCAGGACGGCGTGGTCGGCGGCGTCGAGCAGGTCGGTGGCGGCGGCGTTGGCGAGCACCACGTCGTCGCCCAGGACCAGGACCGGGCGCAGGCGGTTGAGGGCGGCGGCCTGGTAGGCGGCGAGCATGCGCTGCTCGGCGGCGCGCGAGCCGGCCAGCAGGCGCTGTTCGATGTCGGCGACCGCGCGGCGCAGGAACGGGCCGAGCAGCGGATTCGCGTGGCCGGCGAGGCAGGTGATGTCGAGGACGCCCTCCAGCCGGCGGGTCACCGGGTGCGTGATCGGGTGGCCGTAGCAGGCGAAGGGCTTGAAGCTGTCGATGAAGTGCTCGTGCCCGTGCACGGCGAGGCCCTGGCGCAGCTCGAAGACGGTGGCGATCGAGTTGGTGCCGGTGTTCTCCTCGGTGAAGCGGGTGCCGGGCACGACGCCGATGCGGTCGAAGGTCGCCTCCAGGTGGCGCTCACCGAAGCGGCGGTCGACGATCCAGGCGTCGCGGTCGGCCAGGACGAGGCCGAACGCGGTGCCGGCGAGCTCGCGGCTGGCCTGGTCGAGGACCGGTTCGGCGGCGAGGACGAGCCTGCTGCGCCGGTCGATGTCCTCGACGGTCAGCCGGTCGACCGCGGCGTCCGGCCGGAGCCCGGACAGCTCGGCCCGCCGCCACGACGACGCGATCTCGGGCCGCAGCGCGGCGTCCTCCATCCTCGCCTCCTTTGGCGCCGATGACCGAGCCACGTTAGCAGCGGTTAACGGGACGGGTCGAGAAGTTGCCCCCGTCCGGGGGTCCCCAGGACGCCGTGGGCGATGCCTGGGCGGCGTGGTCCTCGCCTACGCCACGGGCGGAGCGTGCTCGATCTGTTCGCGGAGGATGTCGCCGTGCCCCGCGTGCCGCGCGAACTCCTCGATCATCGAGAGCAGCGTCCACCGCATGCTGACCGTTCCCTCACGGGAATTGTGCTTGGTGTCGTCGAGGTCGAAGCGGGCGGCGATCTCGCGTGATCGTTCGCTGGCGCGTTCGAACTCGGCGATCACGTCAGCCACGGACTCGTCGGCGGCGACGGCGAAGGTGCCCTCGTCCCGGTTCGAGTACCCGTCGCATTCGGACTCGTCGAGCCCCGCCCAGAACCGCTGGAACCAGATCCGTTCGGCGGCCGCGGCGTGCTTGATCAAGGAAACGGGTGTGGTGAGGGACGCGACGAGCCGGCGGCGGGCGTCGGCTTCGGAGAGGCCGCGCACGGACGCGATCAGCGCCGCGCGGTTGCGATCGAGCATGTTTTCGATGATCGCGCGTTCCGCGCCATCGGTGATTCTGTTGCTGGGCATGGGTTTCACTCCGTTCTCGGGCAGGGCTGAAGAACCGGCGTGCGGGGAGGGTGTCGATGCGGGCAGAACCGGAACACCGCAGTCGAGACGAGTCGCGGGGCAGAGCCCGGAGAGGCGCGACGGAATGATCCTAGGGCGTCCTGGACAGCGGGGTCAACGCGGTTCTAGGCCCCACCGCGGTCCAGGGCGCGGGCCAGCACCTGCGCCAGGTGCAGCGCCCGCCGCCCGGTGAGGTCGTCGATCTGGGTGCGGCAGCTGAAGCCGTCCGCGAGGACCATCGTGTCCTCCGGGGCGGCCTCCACCTCCGGCACCAGCACCCGCCGCGCCGCGGCGACCGACACCTCGTAGTGCCCCTTCTCCACCCCGAAGTTCCCGGCCAGCCCGCAGCACCCGGAGTCCAGCGTCCGGTTCGCCACCCCCACCCGGCGCAACAACCGCTCGTCCGCCGCGTTACCCATCACCGCGTGCTGGTGGCAGTGCTGCTGCGTGATCGCCGACGCCTCCACCTGCGGGAACTCCACGTCCGGCGCGTACTTCTCCAGGAACTCCGCCAGCGTGAACGCCCGCGACGGCAGCCCGTGCAGCTCGCCGTCGTCCAGCAGCTCGCGCGAGTCGTGCCGGAACACCGCCAGGCAGCTCGGCTCCAGCCCCACGATGGGCGTGCCCGCCTCCAGCTCCGGCCGCAGCACCCGCACCGTCCGCCGCAGCACCCGGCGCGCCACCCCGAGCTGCCCGGTCGAGATCCAGGTCAGCCCGCAGCACACCGACGACGACGGCAGCACCACGTCGAATCCGGCGTGCTCCAGCACCCGCACCGCGTCGTGCCCGACCTCGGGCGACAGGAAGTTCGTGAACGTGTCCGGCCACAGCACCACCCGCGGGCGCCCCCGCTCCTGCGCGCGGAACCCGCGCCGGAACGTGCGCGGCGCGAACCGGGGCAGCGACCGCTCCGGCGTGATCCCGCCTGCCTTCTTCACCAGCCCGGACAACCGCCCGCCCAGCACGCGGTTCGCCAGCCGCGGCGCGCCCGACGCCAGCCGCGCCAGCACCGGCAGGAACCCGAGCGTGTAGTGGCTCGCCGGGCGCAGCCGCCCCGCGTAGTGCTGGTGCAGGAACTCCGCCTTGTACGAAGCCATGTCCACGTTGACCGGACAGTCGGACAGGCATCCCTTGCACGCCAGGCACAAGTCGAGCGCTTCGAGCACCTCGGACGACCGCCACCCGTCGGTGACCGTCTCCCCGCGCATCATCTCGAACAACAACCGCGATCGTCCGCGCGTGGAATGCTCCTCGCGCCCGGTGACCATGTAGCTCGGGCACATCACGCCGGACGACTTGTCGACACAGGCCCCGACTCCGACGCACCGCCGGGTCGCGGTCGCGACGCTGCCGCCGTCGTGCGGGTACTTCAGCGTGACCGGCAGCGAGCGCACCGGCCCGTCGAACCGCAGGTCCGCGTCCAGTTTCCGGGGCCGCACCAGGTTGCCGGGGTTGAACAGGTCGCCGGGGTCCCAGATCGCCTTGAACCGCTCGAACAGCGCCAGGATCTCCGGCGGGTACATCCGCGACAGCAGCTCCGCGCGCGCCTGCCCGTCGCCGTGCTCGCCGGACAGCGACCCGCCGTGCCGCACCACGAGATCGGCCGCGTCCTCCAGGAACCCGCGGAACTGCCGGCGCCCCTCCTCGGTGATCAGGCCGAAGTTGATGCGCACGTGCACGCAGCCCTCGCCGAAGTGTCCATACGGGACACCGCGCAACCCGTACTTCCCCAGCAGCGCCCGGAAATCCCGCAGGTACCCGCCGAGGTTGGCGGGCGGGACCGCGGAGTCCTCCCATCCCGGCCACGCCTCCGACCCGTCCGGCATCCGGGTCACGATCCCGGCCGCGGCCTCGCGCACCGACCACAGCACCCGCTGGTCGGCCGGCCGCGTCTCCACGACCGTCGCCGCCCCGGTCTCCCGCTCCAGCACCGCCGCGACCTCGGCGGCCCGCGCCGCCGCCTCCGCCGGATCCGCTCCCCCGACCTCGACGAACAGCCACCCGCGCCCCGCGGGCAGCAGGTCGACCGCCGGGTGGGACCGGCGCATCAGCAGTGAGTCGATGAGGTCGCGGCCCATGCCCTCGACGGTCAACGGCTTCAGCGGCAGCACCGACGGCACGGCGTCGGCGGCCGCGACGTCGTCGGCGTACCCCGCGACGACCAGCGCGCGAGCCGCGGGCGCGGGCACCAGCCGCACGGTGATCTCGGTCAGCAGCACGCACGTGCCCTCGGTGCCGACCAGCGCGCGGACCAGGTTCGTGCCGTTCTCCGGCAGCAGCTGGTCCAGCGCGTACCCCGACACTCGCCGCGGGATCGACGGGAACGACGTGCGCAGCAGGGCCAGGTTGTCCAGCGCGAGCTGCTTCGACGCGGCCACCCGCGGATCGTCCGGCAGCGACGGGCCGATGGTCAGCCGCGTCCCGTCCGCGGTCAGCACGTCCAGCGCGACCACGTTGTCCGCGGTCCGCCCCCACGCCACCGAGTGCGACCCGCACGCGTCGTTGCCGACCATCCCGCCGATCGTGCACCGGCTGTGGGTCGACGGATCCGGCCCGAACGTCAGCCCGTGTGGCGCGGCCGCCGCCCGCAGGGCGTCCAGCACCACCCCGGGTTGCACGCGCGCGGTCCGCGCCTCCGGGTCGATCTCCAGCACCCGGTTCAGGTGCCGGCTGTAGTCGATGACCACGCCCTCGCCGAGCGCCTGACCGCCGATGCTGGTGCCGGCACCGCGCGCGGTGATGGGGATCCGGAACTCCCGGCACAGCCGGACGGTCGTCGCCAGATCCTCCACAGTGGACGGGAACACGACGGCCAGCGGCACGTGCCGGTAGTTCGACGCGTCCATGCTGTAGGTCGCGCGTGCCGTCGTGCCGGACTCCACCTCACCGGTGAGCGCGCGGCCCAGCTCCGCCAGGAACCGGGCCACCCGCTCGTCCGCGACCACCGTCATGAAGCCGGATCCCCCGGCAGCGGATCACCGGCGCGCAGCGGCGCGGCGGCGAACCGGCCCTCGTGGGCGAGCACCGGACGGCGGTCACCGGCCAGCTCCGGGTACTTCTGCTCCAGCTTCTCCCGCCGGGTCATCTGCCGGTGCCAGTGCCGCACCGTCTCCCGGTCGCCGTTGCCGGTCCCGCGCCAGCTCTTCGGCGCGTCGTCCCGGCTGGGCCCGGCCGAGGCGACCCCGCCGAGCCGCACCGCGGGCGGCAGCCGGTGCGGCACCGACCCGCATCCGCAGGCCGGCGCGGGCGAGGAGAACGACGGCACGAGCGCCTCGAACCGGTTCCCGCACTCACAGGAGTAGTCGTAGATCGGCATCGGATCACCAGTTCTCGATCGACTGGGCGAAGATCGCTTCGAGGTCCTCGCCGCGCACCGGCCGCGGGGCCGTGGCCAGCAGCCGCTCCTGCTTGAGCGTGCCGTCGACCAGGTCCGGGATGTCGCTCTCGTCGTAGCCGACGCCACCTATCCCGTTCGGGGTGCCGATGTCCCGCATCAGCGACGACAGGACGAACGGCAGCTGGTCCACCGGGTCACGCTGCTGGGGCGCGTGCGGGTCGAGGATCCGCGCGGCCCGCAGGTGCTTGTCCGGGCTGGTCGGGAAGGTGAACCGGAACGCGGCCGGCGCGGTCAGCGACACCGACTCGCCGTGCGGGACCATCGCCTCGTCCTGCGGGTAGTTCTTCGGCCGGTACTCCTTCACCCGCCCGGCGATCGGGTAGGCGCAGGCGTGCGGGATGTGCACGCCCGCGTTGCCGAAGCCCATGCCGGCGAAGGTCGCGGCCAGCATCATGTCCGTGCGCGCGGCCAGGTCGCCGCCGTTGAGCACGGCCTTGCGGAACGAGCGGGCCAGCAGGGTCAGCGCCTGCTCGGTCCAGGCGTCGGAGATCGGGTTGGACCCGCAGTAGGCGACCCGGGTCTCCGGGCGGTGCCGGGCGAAGGAGTCGAACGGCTTGGCCGTGTAGGACTCCAGCGCGTGGCACAGCACGTCCATGCCGCTGGCCGCGGTCACCTCGGGCGGCATGCTCAGCGTGAGCAGCGGGTCGACGACCGCCATCGACGGCCGCAGCCGCGGGTGGCTGATGCCGGACTTCACCTTCAGGTCGAGGAAGTCCATGATGCACACCGGCGTCGTCTCCGAGCCGGTGCCGGCCGTGGTCGGCACCGCGACCAGCGGCTTGAGCGGCCCGGCCGGCGCCTTGCCCTGCCCGATCGGTTTGTTGACGTAGTCGTAGAGGTCGGCCGGGTAGGTGGTCATCAGGTTGATGGCCTTGGCGGTGTCGATCGACGAGCCGCCGCCGACGGCGATGAACCCGTCCCACTCCGACTGCTTGGCGAAGTCCACCGCGGCCTGGATGCTGGCGTCGGTCGGCTCGACGTGCACCTGGTCGTAGACCTCGACGGTCAGCCCGCCGGCCTTGGCGGCGTCGGCGACCCGCTGCGGCACGCCGGTCGCGGCGACCCCCGGGTCGGTGACGATGAGGACCCGCTCCGCGCCCATCTGCGCGAGGTCCCAGCCGATCTCGTCGACGGCACCGGCGCCGAACTTCAGCGGCGTGGCGCCCCAGGTGAAGACGGTCTCGTTGAGGTATTCGGTCATCCCCGTGCCTTTCAGCCGAAGTACCCGTCGGGGGCGAACGGAAGCTTGGTGGCCTGCTCCGGGTCGTGCCCGAAGATCACCTCGGCGTTCGTCTCCTCGGCGATGCGGCGCAGCTTCTCCACCGACTCCAGCCAGCGCACGCTGTCCCAGACGATCGCGGCGCCGATGGCCGGCGGGCCCCAGCTCTCGCTGAGGTAGACGGCGTCGGAGGTGAAGATCTTGGTGCCCGCCTCCGGCAGGTCCACCCGCAGGGACATCGTCCCCCAGGTGTGGCCCGGTGTCGCGATGACGCTGACCCCCGGCGCGATTTCGGCGTCCCCGGAGACCAGTTCGTAGTCGATGCCCTCGTAGTCGACCTTGACGTGGGCGCCCTGGAACGGCCCGTCGAAACCGAACGCGCCCTCGTGCTCGTCGCGGTTGACGATGAACCGGGTCTTGCCGCCTGCGAACAGCTTCACGTTCGCCGAGTGGTCGAAGTGCAGGTGGGACAGCACGACCACGTCGATGTCGTCCGGCGTCAGCTCCAGAGCGGCCAGCGAGTCCTGCAGGTAGGTGGTGCCCTCCTGGACCGGGAAGAACTCCTGCAGCCCGGTCGGCGCCCAGCGGGTCTCCCAGTCCTGCGGGACGCCGGTGTCCCAGAGGATGCGACCGTCCGGGTGCTCGATGAGCACCGCGTGGGTCGGGCAGGTCGTCCACACCGCTTCCTTGCGGGTGTTCGAGCGGTCGGTGATGGTCGCGCCCGGCTTGAGCAGCAGCCAGGTCTGGTCGCACTCCATGGTTCCGGTCTTGAGCAGGTGGACCTTGCTCGGTGCCGACATCTGCGCCTCCTTGCGCGTCAGGGCAGGGCCGAGCACAGAGTGGCATGTAGCATGCTACTCGTCAACGACGTGGGTAGCCGGTCCACTCCAACGAGACCGGCGGCACCGCGTCCCCGCTCGCTGCCGCCTCCTGGCCGATCAGCAGACGGCCGGTGTGCAGCAGGTGGGCGCGCATGGACTCGGCCGCCTCGTCGGCCTTGCCCGCCCCGATGAGCGTGAAGATCTCCTCGTGCTCGGCGAGGATGTCGTGCAGGCTGCGCGAGGTGTCGACGGTGGAAGTGCCGCGCAGCAGGACCATGTCGCGCAGCGAGTCGATGTAGCGGGCGAGGCGCAGGTTGCCGGACGCCTCGTTGATGATCAGGTGGAAGCGCCGGTCGGCGGCCATGAAGGTGGCTTCGTCGTGCTTGTCCGCGGCGGCGCGCATCGCCTTGAGCTGGGCGCCCAGCTCCTTGACCCAGGCCGTGGTGCGCTGGGTGACGGCGCGGTAGGTCGCCGGGACCTCGAGCAGCAGCCGGATGGCGAAGACCTCCTCCAGGTCGTGCAGGGAGGTCTGGAGGATCCGCACGCCCCGGTTGCGTTCGAACCGCACCATGCCGCGCTCGGCCAGCTGGATCAGCGCCTCGCGCACCGGCGTCCGGGACACGCCGAGCCGCTCGGCGAGGTCGTGCACCGAGTACAGGCTGCCCGCGACGAGTTCACCGTTGACGATGGCGGTCTTGAGCTCGTCGAGGATCTTCCCGGCGAGGTTGGCGTCGTTCCCGATCTGCCGCATCCGGGCATTTTCCCACGAAGGCGGGCCGCGGACGGCCCCGCTGGCAGGATGACCGCGTGGCGACAGACGCGCGGCGACCGGGGCGGCCCAGGACAGGGGTGCGGGAGGCGGTGCTGGCCGCGGCCGAGGAAATCCTCGCCGAAGCCGGCGTCGCCCGCCTGTCGACGAAGGAGATCGCCCGGCGGGCCGGGGTGGCCGAGTCGAGCATCTTCTACCACTTCGGGGACCGGCTCGGGCTGCTGCGCGCCGTGGTCCACCTGCATCTGCCGCGGTACAAGGAGGTGGCGGCGGAGGTCGGCCGGCGGGCCGGGCACGGCAGCGTGCGGGACAACCTCGTCGAACTGCTCGACAGCCTGGAGGCGTTCTACACGCGCATCACGCCGGTCCTGGCCGTGGTGCAGGCCGACCACGAGCTGCGTGATCTCTTCACGAAGCGCAGCGCCGAGGCCGACATCGGTCCGCGCCGCGGCCTCGCACCCGTCGTGGACTACCTCGCCAGGGAACGGGATCTCGGCCGGGTGCGCGCCGATGCCGACCTGGACGCCGTCGCCCTGATCATCCTCGGCACGGCCCACCAGCGCGCCGTGTACCGCGTGCTGGGCGGCACTCCCGGGGTCGCGGGCACGGCACAGGTGGTGGAGACCCTCCTGCCGGGCCTGCTCCCGGGCTGACCCCGCACATTCCGCTGGACCACCCGCGTCCGAGCACGCTATATTTTCTGAGTAGAAACTCAGCAATAGGAGGCTCCCATGGTCCGGTACGTCACCGCCTTCGCGTTGCTGGCCACCGGCCTGCTGGCGGGAGCCTTCGGCTATGGCGCCGTCAACCTGGTGTCCGCGTTCAACGCGGTGCCGCTCGACGTGCGCCTGACCTTCCACACGGCCCTCATGCACCTCAACGGCGTGGTCATGCAGACGACGATGGCGCTGGCGATCCTGAGTTCGCTCGCGCTGGCCGTGCTCAGCCGTGGCGCGTCGCGGTATCTGGCGGGCGCGGCTGGTGCGCTGGCGCTGGCATCGTTGCTGATCACCCGGTTCGGCAACGTCCCGATCAACGGACGGATCAAGGTGTGGGCGGTCACCGGGGCACCGGCCGACCACGCGTCGATCCTGCATCGGTGGGAGGCGTTCAACGTCGCGCGCTCGCTGACCGCGCTCATCGCGTTCGTACTGGTCATCACCGTCGGCGCGCGGATCGTCCGGACACGGCGCGTCGAGAGCGGCGCGGTTGCCCTTCCGGTCTGATCGCCCGTTTCGCGGCTGCCCCGCCGGGTACGCCCCACGTCATGGACGCGGAGATCACCTTGCGTGTCGACGGCGCCACCCACCGGCTGACGCTCGACAGCCGCACCACCCTCCTGGACGCCCTGCGTGACCGGCTCGGCATCACCAGCCCGAAGAAGGGCTGCGACCACGGCCAGTGCGGCGCCTGCACGGTCCTGGTCGGCGGCCGCCGGATCCTGTCGTGCCTGTCGCTGGCCGTCGCGCAGAACGGGGCCGAGGTCACCACCGCCGCGGGACTCGCGCCGGACGGTGAGCTGCACCCGGTGCAGCGCGCGTTCCTGGAGCACGACGGGTTCCAGTGCGGCTACTGCACGCCGGGCCAGATCTGTTCCGCGGTGGGCGTGCTGGACGAGGTCAAGCAGGGCTGGCCGAGCCACGCGAGCCCGGACGTGAGCGCCCGCCCCGCCCTGACGCGCGCCGAGATCGCCGAGCGGATGAGCGGCAACCTGTGCCGGTGCGCCGCCTACGCGGGCATCGTCGGCGCGATCGAGGAGGCGGCCGAGTGAAGCCGTTCACCTACGACTCCCCCGCCGACGCCGCCACCGCCGTCCGCGCCGTCGCCGCCGACCCGTCGGCCGTGTTCCTGGCCGGCGGCACGAACCTGGTCGACCACCTCAAGCTCGGCATCGCGCGCCCGGGACGGCTCGTCGACGTCACCCACCTGACCTCGGCCGAGATCACCGAACGCGACGGCGTGCTCTCGATCGGCGCCGGCGTGCGCAACAGCGACCTGGCCGCCGACCCGCGCATCCGGTCGCGCTACCCGGTGCTGGCCGAGTCGCTGCTCGCCGGGGCGTCCGGGCAGCTGCGCAACATGGCCACCACCGGCGGGAACCCGTTGCAGCGCACGCGGTGCGTGTACTTCCAGGACGTCACGACGCCGTGCAACAAGCGCGAGCCCGGCTCCGGGTGCTCCGCGATCGGCGGCTACACCCGCTACCACGCGATCCTCGGCGCCTCCGAGCACTGCGTCGCCACGCACCCCTCCGACCTGGCGGTCGCGCTGGCCGCGCTCGACGCCGAGGTGCGCGTGCTCGGCCCGGACGGCGAGCGCACGATCCCGTTCACCGAACTGCACCGCCTGCCCGGCGACTCGCCGGAGCGGGACACCGTGCTGGCGCACGGCGACCTGATCACCTCGATCGACCTGCCTGCCCCGGCCGCGTCCCGGCAGCGCTACCGCAAGGTCCGCGACCGCGCGTCCTACGCGTTCGCGCTGGTGTCGGTGGCCGCGTTGCTGCGCGTCGAGGACGGCGTGGTCGCGGACGCGCGGATCGCGTTCGGCGGTGTCGCGCACAAACCGTGGCGCGCCTGGCAGGCCGAGGACGTGCTGCGCGGCGCGCCCGCCACCGACGACACGTTCCGCGCGGCCGCCGCGGCGGAGCTGGCGCAGGCGCGGCCGTTGCCCGGCAACGAGTTCAAGGTCCCGCTGCTGACCCGCACCCTCGTCGCCGTGCTCCGGGAGCTGTCATGATCGGTGAACCGCTGGTGCGGCGGGACGGTGCGCGCAAGGTCACCGGCACCGCCACCTACGCCTACGAGACCCCCGTCGACGCGCCGGTGTTCTGCCACCCCGTCCAGGCCACCGTGGCGCGCGGCCGGATCGCCGCGATCCACACCGCCGAGGCGGAGATGCTCGACGGCGTGCTGGACGTCATCACCTACCGCACCGCCGAACGGCTGGCGTCCAGAGAGGACGCCGAGCTGGCCGTGCTGCAGGACCGCGAGGTCGCCTTCCGCGGCCAGGTGATCGGCCTGGTGGTCGCGCGGACCTCGGAGATCGCGCGGCACGGCGCGGAGCTGGTGTTCGCCACCTACGACGAGCGCGAGCACGACACCGAGCTGTCCGCGGACCGCGACGACCTGTACAAACCGGAGAAGGTCAACCCCGCGTTCCCCACCGACACCGCCACCGGCGACGTCGACGCGGCGATGGCCTCCGCCGACGTGACGGTCGAGCAGACCTACCGCACGGCGATGTACCACAACAACCCGCTGGAGCCGCACGCGACGACGGCGTTGTGGGACAACGACTTCCTGACCCTGTGGGACTCGACGCAGGGCGTGCACCCGTCGCGCAAGGCGATCGCGAAGGTGTTCGGGCTGCCCGAGGAGCGGGTGCGGGTGGTGTGCCCGTACGTCGGCGGCGGGTTCGGTTCGAAGGGCCTGCCGCACGCGAACGTGGTGCTGGCCGCGATGGCCGCGCGGGCGTACCCGGGACGGCCGGTGAAGCTCGCGCTGACGCGGCAGCAGATGTTCTCGCTGGCCGGGTACCGGACGCCGACGATCCAGAAGATGCGGCTCGGCGCGACGCGTGACGGCAGGCTGACCGCGATCGGGTTCGACGTGGTCGAGCAGACCTCGCGGATCAAGGAGTTCGCGGAGCAGACCGCGTTGCCGGCGCGCATGATGTACGCCGCCCCGAACCGCCGCACCACGCACCGGCTGGCCGCGCTGGACGTGCCGGTGCCGTCGTGGATGCGGGCGCCCGGCGAGTGCCCCGGCATGTTCGGGCCCGAGGTGGCGATGGACGAACTGGCCCACCAGCTGGGCATCGACCCGGTCGAGTTGCGGGTGCGCAACGAGCCCGAGGTGGACCCCGATTCGGGCCGCCCGTTCTCCAGCCGGCACCTGGTGGACTGCCTGCGCGAGGGCGCCCGGCGGTTCGGCTGGGACTCGCGGGACCCGCGGCCGGGCGTGCGGATGGCGGACGGCTGGCTGGTCGGCACCGGGGTCGCGTCGTCGGTGTACCCGTCGTCGACGCGGCCCGGGTCGACCGCGGTGGTGCGGTTCGAGGGCGGCCGGTACGCGGTGGAGATCGGCGCGGCGGACCTGGGGACCGGCGCGTGGACGGTGCTGCCGCAGATCGCCGCGGAGGCCCTGGAGGTGCCGGTCGAGGAGATCGACATGCGCCTCGGCGACACGGCGTACCCGAAGGCGGCGGTGGCTGGCGGGTCGACGGGCACCGCGACGTGGGGTTCGGCGGTGTTCGAGGCGGCACGCACGTTCCGCGACAAGTTCGGCCGCGACCCCGCCGACGGCGACGAGGCCGACGCGACGACCGGGGACAACCCGGCGCGCAAGGAGTACGCGATGTACGCGTTCGGCGCGCAGTTCGCCGAGGCGCGGGTGCACGCGGACACCGGCGAGATCCGGGTGCCGCGGCTGCTCGGGGTGTTCGCCGCCGGGCGGATCGTCAACCCGCGGACCGCGCGGTCGCAGTTCCTCGGCGGCATGACGATGGGGCTGTCCATGGCGCTGCACGAGGAGAGCGTGTGGGACCCGCGGTTCGGGCAGGTGGTGAACCACGACCTGGCCGAGTACCACATTTCGGTGAACGCCGACGCCGGCGACATCCAGGCGCACTGGCTCGACGAGCACGACCCGCACGTGAACGCGCTGGGGGTCAAGGGGATCGGCGAGATCGGGATCGTGGGCACGGCGGCGGCGGTGGCGAACGCGGTGTTCCACGCGACCGGGGCGCGGATCCGGGACCTGCCGATCACGCTGGACAAGGTGCTGCCCGCGTTGCCGTGAATTGTCGGTGGGTGCCGTTATGGTCGGCCCGTGGAGGAATTCCGGATCGCGATCGACGAGGGTGAACTGGCGGACCTGAGGGACCGGCTGGAGCGCACGCGCTGGCCGGACGCCGAGACGGTGGACGACTGGTCGCAGGGGGTGCCGCTGGCGTACCTGCGGTCGTTGTGCGCGTACTGGGCGGACGGGTACGACTGGCGGGCGTTCGAGAAGCGGGTGAACGAGCTGCCGCAGTACCGGACGACGGTGGACGGGGTGGGCATCCACTTCGCGCACGTGCGTTCGCCGCACCCCGGCGCGTTGCCGCTGGTGCTGACGAACGGCTGGCCGGGGTCGATCGTGGAGTACCTGGACGTGATCGGGCCGCTGACCGATCCGGTGGCGTACGGCGGGTCGGCTTCGGACGCGTTCCACCTCGTGCTGCCCACGCTGCCCGGCTACGGCTTCAGCGACAAGCCCACGTCGCCGGGCTGGGGTGTGCAGCGGATCGCGGACGCGTGGGCCTCGCTGATGGCTTCGCTCGGGTACACGCGCTACGGGGCGCACGGCAGCGACTGGGGCAACAGCGTCACCACGGCGCTGGGGCAGCAGCACCCGGAGGTGCTGGCGGGGATCCACGTGCAGCCCCCGATCGCCGCCCCCGACCCGGCGACGTTCGACGACCTGTCGCCCCGGGAACGGGAGGCGCTGGACGCGCTCGCCGTGGCGGAGTCGCGGGAGTCGGGCTACTCGGCCGAGCAGTCGACGAAGCCGCAGACCGTGGGGTACGGCCTGGTGGACTCGCCGGTGGCGTTGTGCGCGTGGATCGTGGAGAAGTACCACTCGTGGGTGGACACCGGAAGTGCACTGACGCGGGATCAGCTGCTCGACAACGTGAGCCTGTACTGGTTCACCCGCAGCGGCGCGTCGTCGGCGCGGTTGTAC
Organism: Amycolatopsis thermalba; assembly: GCF_023376025.1. NCBI lineage: Bacteria > Bacillati > Actinomycetota > Actinomycetes > Pseudonocardiales > Pseudonocardiaceae > Amycolatopsis > Amycolatopsis thermalba. The sequence continues at coordinate 2,526,929 of NZ_CP091196.1, read as the reverse complement.
TGGGAGAGCTTCGCGCAGGTGTCCGAGTGGTTCAGCAAGTCCACTTCGGACACGGTCGCGGTGCCCACCGGATGCTCGGTCTTCCCGCGCGAGGTACCCCGCCCGTCCCGCCGCTGGGCGGCCCGCCGCTACACCGACATCCGCTACTGGAACGAACCCACCCGCGGCGGCCACTTCGCGGCGCTGGAGGAACCGCAGGTATGGGTAACGGAACTCCAGAACTTCTTCCGCCTAGTGCGATGACGGGGCGGCGAGCCACCCTCTCCGCGGGAGGCGCGCGCTCGGCCACCTCGCCGCCATCCAGTCACGCCCACCCCGGCATGACCGCCACCCCACCAACCGGCCCCGGCACCACCACCCCACCAGGCTCACCCCGGCACGGCCACCACGCCGCCACGCCCGTGATCCTCCGCCACCCCGGGCAGCGGGATCAGGCCGGCGAAGGCGGCGGCCCCGGCGGCGCATCGATCTCCCGCCGGGGCCGGGTCCCGCCCGTGAGCTGGCGTTCCTCGGTGATCGTCCGGTCGAGTTGGTGTGCCAGGCGGGGGATCGTCGTCGACGGGAGGTACGTCGTCGCGCCGGCGTTGAGCATTCGCCGGACCGGGCCCTCGTAGCTGACGCCCAGCTCGGCGTCCTCGATCTCGGCCACCACCACGCGCGCCCGCGGGAACGACCTCCGGAGGTTGCCGATCAGCTGCGGGCTCACCGGCGGCACCAGCAGCACGTCGGCCGTCGGTGGTGCCGCGTGCATGTCGATCACGATGTAGTCCGTGCCGAGCTCGGCCGACAGCGACGCCCGCGCCGACTCCGACAGCCGCATCGCCGTGGCGACCACCATCACCTCACCCTCGGCCGCCGGGCCGGCGGAGCCCCGGGAACCGGGCGCGCCGAGCGTGCTGGAGATCGTCGCGACCGCCTCACCGTTCCGCGTGATCACGAGGTCCTCGCCCGGCTCCAGGGCGTCGATGAGTGCCACGACATCCGCCGGCAGGCGTGACACGTCGATCCGCCGTGCGTCGCGTCCGGTCACGAGGCCCGGAACTCCCGCCACGCGGCGACGGCGAGCGTCTGGTGCGCGCCGTGCTCCTCGCGCGTCCGGACAGCTACGTCATCGCGGACGAGGCGACGGACCGGCTCGTCGGCATCGTGGGGCTCGCCGGCCTGGCCCAGGAACCGCTCGACGTCCTCGCGCAGCACCACCCGCGCCGGCTCGATGATCAGGGCGGACGGGGTCGTCGGCGTCGTCATGGAACCCGATCATCCCAGAATCCGGCCGCCGGTGATTTTTTCCCGCATCGGCGGTTTACCCGCTCGGCGGCCGGGGTAACCAGGCGCCGGAGTCGCAATCCGGTGGACGCAGGGGTGCCGTCGGATGGAGCAGGAAGCCCCGGCCCACCTCCCCCTCGGCGGGCCGGGGCTTCCGTCTGCCCAGGGGTCGTGCGCGGCCGCCCGCACCGGCGCGGGACAATGGCAGGCGCACCCGACCAGCAAAGGACCGATTCATGGCGAAGGCCGCCGAGCCACCTTCAGGTACCCGCGACTTCCTGGCCGACGACGTGCGTCGCCGGAAGGCCGCGTTCGACACCGTCAGCGCCGTCTTCGAGCGCTACGGCTTCGACCCCCTGGAGACCCCGGCCTTCGAACGCCTCGAGGTCTTCGCGGGCAAGCTCGGCGACGACGCATCGGCCCTGATCTTCAAGATCCTCAAACGCGGCGTGCACGAAGCCTCCGGCGAGGCCGACCTGGCGCTGCGCTACGACCACACCGTGCCGCTCGCCCGGGTCATCGGCACCTACGGCAGCAAGCTGCCCGCGCCCTACAAGCGCTACGTGATCGGCCCGGTGTGGCGCGCCGACCGCCCCGCGCAGGGCCGCTTCCGCGAGTTCGTCCAGTGCGACCTGGACACCGTCGGCTCGTCGTCCCCGCTGGCCGACGCGGAGACGCTGTGGGCGATCAACGACGCCCTGATCGCGCTGGGCGTCGAGGACTTCCGCTTCCTGGTCAACAGCCGCCAGGCGCTGCACGGCCTGCTGGAGGCCTACGGCATCCCCGAGGAGGCCGGCGCCAAGGTGCTCGGCAGCCTGGACAAGCTGGACAAGGCCACGCCGGACGCCGTGATCGCCGAGCTGGCCGACCGCGGCCTGGCGACCGGCACCGCGGAAAGCCTGGTCGGCGACGTGGTGTCCGCCGACACCGACCGGGTCCGCAAGCAGCTCGACACCACCGAACGCGGCCGCGCCGGCCTCGCCGAGGTCGACAAGCTGCTGGAGCTCACCGCCGGGCTGCCGTCCGGCCGGGTCGTGTTCACCCCGCGGATGGTGCGCGGCCTGGACTACTACACCGGCCCGATCTTCGAGGTCAGCACCGCCGGCTACCCGGGTTCGATCTCCTCCGGCGGCCGCTACGACGGGCTCGTCGCCAAGCTCGGCGGCCCGGACATGCCGGCCTGCGGCGGGTCGATCGGCCTGGAGCGGATCCTCGCCGGACAGGCCGCGGCCGACGCCGAAACCGGTGGCCTGGACGTCGCGCTCACCGTCCTCGGCGCCGAGGACGAGGTGCTGCGGCTGGCGAACCGGCTGCGTGCGCGCGGCCTGCGCACCGGCGTCTACCTGGGCACCTCCGGCAAGCTCGCGCGCCAGCTGAAGTGGGCCAACGACCAGCGCGCGCGCACGGTCCTGATCTACGGCCCGGCCGAGCAGGAGGCGGGCGAGGTCACCGTGCGGGACATGGCGTCCGGCGATCAGACCCGCGTCGCGCTCGACGGCGTGCCCGCCCACCTGCGGCCGTAACCTCAGCGCGGGGTCGATCCGAACGGCAGGTCGTCCAGGCTCGCGCGGAGTTCGTGCAGGTCGGCGAAGGTGCGCGCGGCCCCGTGCTCGGTCAGCTCGGCGGCGGAGAACCCGCCGGTGAGCAGGCCGACGCACGGCAGGCCGATGCGCCCGGCGGCGACGCAGTCCCAGACCGAGTCGCCGATCACCACGGCCTGCTCGCCCCGCACCTTCTCCAGCGCGACCTCCAGCAGGTCCGGTTCCGGTTTGGTGGCCTCGACGTCCTGGGAGCTGGTCCAGTCCCCGGCCAGCTCGCGGCCGTCGATCAGGTCGAGGTAGTGGTCGACGTGGTCCGGTTTGCCCGAGCTGGCCAGCACCACCCGGTAGCCGGCGTCGTGGGCGGCCTGGAGCAGCTCGTGGGCGCCGTCGAGCGCGCACACCTCGGGCAGCATCCCGTCGACCAGCTCCTTCCACTTGGCGCGGACGTCGTCGCCGCAGGAGTCCTCGACCTCCGGCCCGGCGACCTCGGGCACCAGCTGGTCACCGCCCATGCCGATGGCGCGGTGCAGGCGCCACACCGGCACGGTCACGCCGTGGCCGCGGAAGGCGCGGAACCACGCGAGCGCGTGGTGGTAGTTCGTGTCCACCAGCGTGCCGTCCACATCGAGCACGAGAACCTTGGCCATACCGGGCGGATTGCCCAGGGCGCCGGGCCGGGAAACGCTCACCCCAGTGTGCTCACGTACGCGAGCAGCCCCACGACCGGCACCGCGGCGGCCACCAGCCGGAGGTCCGGCCGCGGCGCGGAGCGGAGCAGGCGGACCCCTCCGGCACGAGCGCCACGCCCAGGCCCGCCACCGCGACGAGGGACAGCGCGGTGGTCCCCTTCAGCACGCCGAGCGGCAGGGCCGCCGTCGCCGCCAGCCCGAGGGCCTGGACCGGGTGCAGCACGCGCGCCCGCCAGGCGGCGAACGCGAGCACCGGCCAGCCGAGCAGGATCGTGAACGTCAGGTAGCTGAACAGGTGCGGGTCCCCGTAGGCGTCGCCGACGAACCCGGCGCCGCGATGGCGGGCGAGGGCGGCCTGGTCGAACCCGGCGTGGCAGACCCGCCCGAAGAGCCTGGTCACGACGAGAACCGCGCCGCAGGCACCCCAGCCGGTCCCGGCCCGCGCGGCGAACGCGAGCACCGCCGGGCACAGCAGCAGCATCCCGGCGAGCAACGACAACGGCGCGGCGATCATCGCCGGACCACCGATCCAGCGCAGTTCACGAGTCATGGGGCGAACCTGCCAGCGCCCGTCCGCGGCGAATCGGGCCAGGGCGGACAGTTCCGGCGGCGGGGTCGGACCTGGGTATGACCGCCGCGGGACCGCACCGGCCGGATATCGCGGGCCGCAGCCCGGACCGCCACGGGCACCGCGCTTCCGACCATCACCGCGCCCAGGGCGTGACCGCCATCCCGATATCGCTCGGGCGCCATTGGACCGAGGGATGACCGCCCTGGGCGGACGTGCCTGCCTCACGGAAATGCGCCCTTCCCCGTGGCGGACACGAGCCACCGCCGCTCTCCCGGCCGCGCTCCTGGTCGCCGTGGACGTCGCCGTCGGGGCAACCTGCTGCGCGACGACACCGGCTGGCGGCTGGGCGGGCCGGTGGCGGTCGCGATCGTGCTCGGGCTCGCCGTGCTGCTCCAGCGGCGGTGGCCGGTCCCGGTGCTGGTGGTGTCGTCGGCGGCCGCGTTCCTCGGGGTGCTCTGGGATCCCTTCGCCGCCACCGCGCTGGTGCTCCACGTCGTCGCGCGAGGGCGGGACCGGCTGCTTCCCCTGCTGGGCGCGTGCGCGGTCGTCGCGGCCACCGCCCCCGGCGGCACCCAGCGGGCCGCCCACTCCGCCACACGCACCCGCCGACTCTAGATCCCGAACAGCGGCAGGCAGGGCGGCAAACTCTCGATCGTCACCGGGATCTCGTCGCGCCACGCGTCGCGGCTGAGGCGCAGCCTGTGCTCCACCGCCAGCTTGTCCTGGACCACGTGCCGCGCGACGCCGTCCGGCCGGTAGCCGAGCTTGCGCGACACGGCGAGCGAAGCGGCGTTGTCCTCGAACGCGCCGGACGCCGCCTCCTCCGCGCCGAGCCCGGCGAAGGCCAGGTGCAGCACCGCGCGGCGCATCTCGGTGCCGATGCCCTGGCCCTGGTGCCGCCGGCCGACCCACGAGCCGGTGTGCACCTCGCGGGTGATGGCGAACCGCTTCGCGCTCACGCTCTGCTGGCCGACCACCTGGCCGTCGCGGAAGACGACGAGGTCCAGGCCCCAGTCGTCCGGGCTCCAGCTGCCCAGCCGGAGCCAGTGGAACTGCACGAGCGACCGCGCCACGAGCCCCGGTTCCTGGTCGGTCCACGGGACGAGGAACGGCATCGCGCCCGGATCGTGGATCCCCTCGGCGGCGAGTTCGGCCAGCTCGGCGAGCTCGTCGGGCGCGGGCAGCCGCAGTTCGAGCCGTGGGGTCCGCACGCGGAGCGCGAGCAGCGGGAAGTGATCGGCCAGCATCGGCTCATCCTGGCTCAGGAGCTGCCGCGCGGGAACACCATTTCCGGGTAACGCGGCGACGGGCCGTCCAGCAGGTGGTCGTCGCGGCCGCGCAGCCACCGGTCGAAGAACGACGCCACGTACGCGCGCTGGGTGCGCACGGCCGTCGCCGGGTGGAGGGTGCCCAGCGGCACGCCCAGCTGCGGCAGCAGGGCCGCGGCGTCGGTGAAGGACGCGTGCTCCGAGCCGAGCAGCTTCAGCTGCCGCGCCCAGCCGTGCGTCGCGGCGAGGAAGGCCGTCCAGCCGGGGCCGGTGTCGGTCTCGCCGTCCTTGCCGACCAGCAGGAACGGCCCGTGCAGGCCGTCCGCCGCCGGGGGCATGAGGCTGCCGTCGAACCACGTCAGGTTCCCGTCCAGGTTCACCCCGGCCACCACGCGCGGGTCGGCCGCCATCGTCAGCGCCGCGGCCGCCCCGCCCATCGAGTGGCCGATCATGCCGACCCGGCTCACGTCCAGGCGGCTCGACAGCGCGTCCAGCACGAACCGCGTGTCCGCGACCCGCACGCCGAGCGCCTTGCGCAGGAACGCGTCAGGCTCGCCGGGGTCGACCATGGTCCGCACCGAGCCGTCCGGGAACTCCACCTCCGGCGACTCCCACGTGTGGTCGATGCTCACCACGACGTACCCGCGGCCGGCCAGGTCTTCGGCCGTCGCGGTGCCCCAGGTGCGCGGCTCGCCCAGCCCGGGCGAGTAGACGATCACCGGGTGCCGCCCGGGCACCGGCACGGCGTCGCGGCGCGCGTTGGTCCGCACCGACGCCCAGTCCGTGGCGGGCACGCCGAGACCCAGCAAACCGTTGGCGGTGACCGCGTCGAAGTGCGCCGCGGCGCCGGGCAGCATGTAGGGCGCCGGGCGCCCCGGGCCGGGCAACGCGGGGTAGTGCAGCGTCACCATCAGCTCGCGCGGGCCGCCGCGCCACGGGTCGGTGCGCGCCGGGTCGACCAGGTGCAGGGCGGTCTCCCCCACCCGGTACGGACCGGTGGGCTGGGGCAACGCGAGCTTCGGCGCCGCGGACACCGGCACCGCCGACGCGAGCAGCACCGTCACGGCGAGCACGAGAGATCTCCGGATCATGCCGGTGATGGTGCTCGGTCCCGGCGGCCCGGGCATCCGGGAACACCCTGAAACCGGCCCCGGAATCGGCGTCCGGTCTACAGTGGAATCACGTCGAGATCGCCGGGCGCGATGATGGTGCCCCGGTAACCGATCGCGTCCGCCGCCGCCTTCGCCTTCCCGAGGTAGACGGAGGCGGGCTGCGGCACCGGCGTGTAGTGGCAGAACACGAGCGTCCGCACGCCGGCCGCCTTCGCCACCGCGGGCACGTCCGTCACGTTCGAGTGCGCCTCCAGCAGGTGCCGGCGCAGCGCCTCGCCCTGGTCCGGGGGCAGCGTGTTCGCGATCGCGTCGACCTGGTCGTTGTCCTGGACCTCGTGCACCAGCACGTCACAGCCCCGCGCCAGCTCGATGAGGTTCGGGTCGGGAGCGGCGGTGTCGCCGGAGAAGACCACCCGTTTGCCGCTGCGCTTGAGCGTGAACCGGTAGGCGTAGGCGTTCTTCACCTCGGGGCCGTGGAACACGCGCGTCGCGTCGACCACGACGTGCTCGTCCTCCATCACGTGGGTGATCCGGGCGCCCACCGACACGTCCCGCGCCCGCAGCCGCGGGAACTCCGGGAACCCGCCACCGGTCTCGAACAGCTCCACGTCCTGGCCGAACAAGGTCTTCAGGCCGGCGACCTTGCGGCTCATCCCGGGCGGCCCCCACAGCCCGAGGTCGCTCAGGGCGGTGGGGGCGTTGGTCCAGCCGTGCAGGACCAGGTCCGGCAGCCCGGAGGTGTGGTCGAGGTGGTGGTGCGTGACGAACAGGTTGCGCACCGACGCGAAGGTCAGCCCCGCGGCCACGAGCTGCCGGGTGGTGTCCAGACCGCAGTCGACGAGGTAGGTGCGGCCGCCGGTGACCAGCGCGAGGGCGGGCTTGGCGCGGCCGGCGTTGACCTTCGGCCCGCCGTCCACGCCCAGCATGACGAGCCGGTCGCCGGTCGCGGCCTGGGCGGGTGCGGCGGTGAGCGTGCTCCCCGCCAGCAGCGCCCCGCCTGCGGCGAGGCTCATCTTCAGGGCGGAACGGCGCGAGGCCGGGCGGTCGCACATCGGGGCTCCTTCGATCCGAGGGAGCTGCAGTATCGGATGACCCGCGCACCCCGATCAGCCCGCGTTCCATTGGTTGGCCCGCCCGTCGTGGACCACCTCGAGCGACCAGGGCCGGTCCTGCGTGTGCAGGGCCCAGTAGTGCTCGGCGATGTCGTCCGGGTCGAAGGCCGTGCCCGGGGCGACCGGCCCGGCGACCGTCACCGACGCCACGTGCACCCCGGCGGCCCCGTACTGGGCGTCGAGCAGGGCGACGAGCGTGCGGACCCCGGCCTTGCCCAGCGACAGGCTCACGTACCGCGGGTCGGGCTCCGGCATCCCGCCGGTGACGAGGATCGTGCCGCTGCCCCGGGCGGCCATCGCGGGCGCGACGTGCGCCGCGGCGGTCAGCGCGCCGACGACGTTCACCGCCCACGCGTCCAGCTGCGCCCGCGCGGGCAGCTCCCCCGGCGCGTCCGGCTGGATGATCGCCGCGTTGTAGACCAGCACGTCCGGCGTGCCGAACTCCGCGGCCGCCGCGTCCAGGGCTTCCCGCAGGGCGTGCTCGTCGGTGCTGTCGGCGACGAAACTGCGCGCCCCCGGCAGGGTCCGTTCGGTCCGCGCCACGAGCGCGACGGGCAACCCCTCGCGCGCGAACCGCCTCGCCACAGCCTGCCCGATACCCGGCCCCGCGCCGATGACAACCACTCCACTCATGCGGCGACGGTAAAAGGCTGACACAGTGACAAGGTCAACGCCGCACGATCGCGACGGTGCCCGCGAGCCCTCCAGGTTGATCCCGGCGGCACCCGCGTCGAGGACGGCGGTGCCCGTCGCGGCCACGTCCCGGGCCGTTCCCCGTAACCGTTCTCGATGTCGGCGCTGACCGGCACGTCCACCGCGGCGGCGACGCGCCCCACGGCGCCGTTCATCGTGCCGGGACCGCAACGGGCCAATCAGTTCGAGCACCGTGGACCACACCGATCCAACACCGGGCCGGGCCGAAACCTCCGCTCACGTGAGTGACCCGCGAGCGGGGGACGTGGCGTTTTCGCCGATCCGGTCCGGGTAGCCGGGGCGCCGAGGAGGTAGCCATGAACATGTTCGACAAGGCCAAGGACGCCCTGGGCAAGAACCCGGACAAGGCGGACCAGGGCATCGACAAGGTGGCCGAGGCCGCCAAGGACCGCTTCGGTCAGCACGCCGACAAGATCGACCAGGCGTCGCAGAAGGCCAAGGACTTCGCGCGCGGGCAGCAGGAACAGCCGCCACCGCAGTGAGGAAGTCCACAATGGAATGAGCCCTTCGGGGCGAGGTGTTCGTCCCGGAGGGCTCTTCCCCGCACGCGCGCCGAGGGAGGATGCTGGGCCGCGTGTCCAGACCAGACCTGAACCCGGTGGCGCTGCACCCCGGCGTCATCGCCTTCCACCAGCCGCCCGGCGGCTGGTTCGTCAGCAACGCCGGACTCGTCGCCGGCCGGGACGCCGCCCTGCAGATCGACACGTTCGCGACCGAGCCGCTGAACCGGCGGCTGGAGACCGCGATCGACGCCTACCTCGAACCGGGCACGCGCCGCACCGTCGCGCTGACCCACGCCCACGGCGACCACGCCCACGGAGCCGGACGGCTGGCCGCCGCGGGCACGACGATCCTGGCCACCCCGCCGGCCGCGGGCGAGGTGCTGTCCGGGCCGCACACGTACGACTTCCTGTTCAGCTGCGACTGGGGCGCGATCGACCCGCCGTCCGGCATCTCCCCGGTCACCGAGCCGCGGGACCTCGACCTCGGCGGCACGTCGGTGACGGTCGTGCCGGTGCCCGGGCCCGCCCACACGCACGGCGACCTGGTGGTCTGGCACGCGGAGTCGGGCACGCTGTTCACCGGCGACCTGCTGTTCCTGGGGGTCACGCCGCTCGCGCTCGCCGGGTCGATCGCCGGGTGGCTGGAGGCGCTGACCTGGCTGGAAACCTTCGGCGCCACGACGTACGTGCCCGGCCACGGCCCGGTGACCGCGGCGGCGGACGACCCGGTCGCGGACGTGCGGGAGTACTTCGAGTGGCTGCGCGAGGCGGTCGCCGGGTCCGCGGACTTCGCCGCGATCGAGGCGGCCGCCCGGGCGCGCTGGCCGGCGTGGGGCGCCGGCGAGCGGCACGGGGTCAACGCGCGGATCGCGTACGCGCAGGCCCACGGCGTGGAACTGGACTTCCCCGCCGGGGTCCGGGACCTGCTGAGCAGCGCCGCCGCGCACGGCGAGCCGATGACCGAGACCGGCCTGATCCGCCTCGACCTCTGAGGCGTCAGCGGATCTTCTCGCCGTAGACGCGCTCGACCTTCAGCGTCATCAGCACCCGGCGGTCGGACACCATGACCTCGCGATACTCGTTCCAGTCCGGGTGCTCGCCCGCGGCCGCGCGGTAGTAGTCGACCAGCGCTGCGACCTCGGGGCCGTGCGGGTCGGTGCCCGGGCCGGTGAGGGTGACGCTGCCCTCGGCGGTCGCCCACGCCCAGCCGTCGGCGCTGGTGACCTCGAGCGCCGCGCGCGGATCGCGGCGGAGGTTGCGGGTCTTGGCCCGGCCCTCCGTCATGGACACGTAGATCAGGCCGGCGTCGCGGTCGTAGTACGGCGTGACGGGCGACAGCTGCGGCAGGCCGTTGGCCTTGATGGTCGCCAGGACGGCGATCCGGCTCTCGGCGAGCAACTGGTGCGGGTCGAAGGACGTGGTCATGCGGACTCCTTGTCGCGGAACTGTTCGATCACCGAGGCGTAGCTGTCGCCGCCGTGCCCCGCGGACACCGCGCGCCGCGCGGCCGCGCGGACGAGCGCCGGCAGCGCGGGGTCGACCCCGGCGTCCTCGCTCTCGTGGACGACGTGCTCGATGGCGGCCAGGTGGGTGCCGAGGGTGGCGTCGAGTGCCGGGTAGGTGCCCTCGTCGATCTGGCGCGCATACCCGGGCAACCACCCGGCGACCGTGTCGATTCCCGCGCGGGCGAACGGGAGGAACGAGTCCGCCGGCACCCCCGCGGCGCCGAGCAGGGCGGCGCTGTGCAGGAAGCCGTTCAGGATGCCGTACATCAGGCCCAGCACGGCCGTCTCGTGCAGCGCCGACAGGGCGGGGTCGTCGCCGAGGAAGGTCGCCGTGCCGAGGTCGCGCAGGATCTGCTCGTGCTCGTCGAAGGCCGCCCGCGCTCCGCTGTAGACGATGGCCGCCTCCGGCGTGCCGATGGCGGGCGGGGCGGCCATGATCGCGCCGTCCAGGTACCGGCCCGGGTGGCGCGCCGCCGTCTCCCGCGCCTCCCGGGAGGTGCCTGAGCTCAGGTTCACCAGGACGCGGTCGCCGAGCTCGCCGGCCACCGGGTCGAGGATTTCCCGCACGGCATCGGCGCCGGTGACGCACACGATCACCAGCGGGCTCGCCGTCACGGCGTCACGAACGGATCCGGCGCGGGTCGCCCCCTGCGCGACCAGGGCGTCCGCCTTGGCCGGCGAGCGGTTCCACACCGTCGTGGCGTGACCGGCGCGCACCAGCGCACCGGCGAGCGCCTGGCCCATCAGCCCCAGGCCGAGCACGGTCACGGAGTTCTTCGTCATGGCACGATGGTCGGGGTTCACACCGGTATGAAGGTCAAGGAGGAACCGGCGTGCTGATCGGCGAGCTCGGCAGGCGGACCGGGGTCAACACCCACCAGCTGCGCTACTACGAGGCCCAGGGCCTGCTGAAACCGGACCGGGGCACCAACGGCTACCGCGAGTACGGCGAGGACGCCGTGGTGACCGTCACACAGATCCGGAACCTGCTGGACGCCGGGTTGTCCACGGAGGAGATCGGGGTGCTGCTGCCCTGCGCCAGCGGGGCCGCGCCGGACCTGGAGCCGTGCGACGAGCTGCTGGCAGTCCTGCGCGGCAGGCTGCACGGGCTGGACGACCACATCGGCACGCTCCTCCGGGCGCGCCAGACCCTGCACGGCTACCTCGAAGCCGCGGAACACCGGCGAGCCGGCGAGACCGCACCGGTCTGACCGGGACAAGGGCTGTCCAGGGGGATCACTCCGAGCCCGGGTACAGGTGCCCCATCAGCTCCAGCACCTCGTCGATCATCTTGCGGGCCTTCGCCTTCGACGGGGCCGCCGCGACCTCGCGGCCCGCCTCCGTCGCCATCGCCGTCAGGCACAGCACCAGCATGTCCGACAGCGGCCGCTCGTGGCCGTTGACCAGCGTCGAGTTCGCGTGCAGCCACTCGCGGAACCGCTGCCGCGTCAGCAGCCCGAACCCGGCCGGCCCGCTGCCGGACAGGAAGATCCGCGCCAGCTGCCGCTCCTCCCAGCACCCCTCCAGGTACGCCCGGGTACCGGCGATGAACAGCCGCAGCGCGTCCTCCTCCCCCGCCGCCAGCGCGCTCCGGAACGCGCGCGCCGACCGGTGCTGCTGCCGCCGCGTGTACTCGTCGTACAGCGTGATCCACAGGTCCGACTTGGCGGTGAAGTGGTGGTAGAGGCTGCCGATGCTGGCACCCGCCCGGTCGGCGATGTCGACCAGCTTGGCGTCCTCGTAACCGGAGGCGACGAACACCTCGCGGGCAGCGTCGAGCAGGGCGGCGCGCGTGATCTGCGCCCGCGTGCTCCCGGTGGTGGCCTCGGTCATACCCCGATTGTGCCGGACCGCACGGCTCGCGCCGGTCCCGGCGTGACGTGAGCCCCGCCGGGACGCGGCGCCCACCTCACGCCGCCGGCACGCCGTTGGCCGGCGCCGCCGGTTGCGGCGTCGTGTACGGCACCACCGGGCCGTCGCCGCCGTCGGTGGTCAGCGGCGTGCCGGACAGCACCTGCTGCCCGCCGCGGATGGTCGAGATCTGCCCGCCGGTGTAGCCGGCGTGCGAGTCCGGCCCGTACCGGAACGGCACCAGGCCCGGCCCGGTGAACCCGCCCTTGTTCAGCGCGTCGATCAGCCCCTGCCGCGTCAGGTCCTTGCCCGCGGCCTGCAGCACCTGCGCGAACGTGTAGGCGTAGGACATCGCGTAGATGACGTTGCCGTCGAACGGCAGGTTCGGGATGTAGGTGTCGTGCACCTTCTTGAACAGCTGGATCCACGAGTTGTCCGCGCTGCTGCTGGCCGGCAGGTAGGCGCTGCTGACCAGCCCTTCGACCAGGTCGCTGCCCTTGACCGAGGCGCCGCTCTGCTTGGCGAAGTTCTCCAGCAGCCCGGACACCGTCACCGGGTCCGCGCCGACGCTGGACGCGATCAGCTGCGGGTTGTAGCCCAGCTTCAGCGCGGTCAGCTTGAACAACGCGGTGTAGGCCGGGATCGTCTCCAGCACCACGACCTCCGCGCCGCTGCGCGCGATCGCCGACACCTGGGCGGCGACGTCGGTGTTGCCCGGCTGGTACGGCTGCCGCGCCACGACCAGGCTCTGGTCGATGAACTTGTCCAGCCCCTTCATGCCGTCGGCGCCGAAGTCGTCGTCCTGGTAGAAGTAGGCGACCTTCTTGCCGGCGAAGTTCTTCGCCACGTAGTCGCCGAGGATCTTGCCCTCGACCGTGTAGTCGGGCTGCCAGCCGTAGGTGTAGGGGTTGCGGTCCGGCTGGTCCCAGCAGGTGCAGCCGGACGCGACGAACAGGTCCGGCACGCGTGAGCTGTTGAGGAAGTCCACGACCTTGGTGTGGGTCGGCGTGCCGAGCGCGCCGACCATCGCGAACACCTTGTCCTCCAGCACCAGCTGCTTGGTCAGCGTCACCGTGTTCGCCGGGTTGTAGGCGTCGTCGACGTACTTCAGGTTGATCTTGCGCCCGTGGATGCCGCCGTTGGCGTTGATGTAGTCGAACATCGCCTTCGCGGCCGGCCCCTGCTCGCTGTAGCCGGGCGCCGCGTTGCCGGTCAGCGGCAGGGTGCTGCCGATCAGCACCTCGGTGTCGGTCACGCCGGGCGTGCTGCCGCCACCGCCACCACCACCGCCGCACGCCGTCAACGTGAGGGCGAGCGCCGCGGTGAGCGCGACCGCCGCGCGCGGGCGTCTGGACAGGACCATCTCGTCTCCTTCAGTTCGTGCGGTTACGGCGGAGCAGGCGGCCGATCCGGCGCACCCCGGACTGGATGCCGCCGGGGAAGGCCAGGATGACCAGGATCAGGACCAGTCCATAAAGGACCAGCGGGATGTTGGCGTAGACCGCGCGCGGCAGGTCGGCCTGCTGCGCGAGATCGGTGGACCAGTTCGGCAGCAGCGTCACGATCACCGCGCCGTACACCGCGCCGGCGAGGCTGCCCAGCCCGCCGAGCACCGCTGCGGTGAGCAGCGACAGCGACAGGGCCAGCGTGAACGCCCCGGGCGCGGCGAGGTTGTTGACGATCGCGAACAGGCCACCGGCCAGCCCGGCACAACCGGCGCTGACGCAGAACGCGAGGATCTGGGTGCGGGCGACGTGCACGCCGGACAGGGCGGCGGCGTCCTCGTCCTCGCGGACCAGCCGCATGTCCCGGCCCAGCCGGCTGCGGCTGAGGTTGGCGAGCAGGAACAACACGATCACCAGGCAGATGCCGCAGATCCAGGCCTGCCACCGCTCCAGCGGGAACGTCTCGCCGAGCGACAGCGGCGGCACCGGCGGGCTGACGATCAGCCCGTTCGCGCCGCCGAGGACGTCGCGCAGGCCGTGGTAGTCGGCCAGCGACGGCAGCCCCACCGCGAGGGCGAGCGTCGCGCCGGCCAGGTACGGCCCGCGCAGCCGCGCCGCGGCCACCCCGACCAGCGCGCCGACCAGCGCGGTGCCGGCGGTCGCCACGATCAGCACCGGCACCAGGCTCCACTCCGCGTTCTCCAGCAGCAGCGCGGAGGTGTAGGCGCCGACGGCGACGAACGCGCCGTGCCCGAGCGAGATCTGTCCACTGAGGCCGGACAGCACCGTCAGGCCGGCGACGGCGATGGCCATGTAGGCGATCTGGGCCAGCTGCAGGTTCGCGAACGGGTCCAGCGCGATCGACACCAGCCAGAACCCGGCCAGCCCGAGCACCGCCCAGCACCCGTGGCGCAGCAACGTCGAGCGCCGCCACACCGGCACCCGGGGCGTCTCCCGCCGGGGTGCCTGCGTTTCCGTCATCGTCATACCCGCCGCCTCGCTCCCGCGCCGAACAACCCGTGCGGCCGCACCATCAGCACCACGATGAGCACGACCAGCGCGCCCAGCGTCACGATGTCCGGGCCCAGGTAGCCCGAGACGAAACTGAGCACCAGGCCCAGCGCGAGCCCGCCGACGACCGCGCCCGGCGGGCTGTCCAGCCCGCCGATCACGGCGGCGGTGAACCCGAACACCAGCACCGCGTCGAACGCCGTCGGACTGACGAAGGTGCTCGGCGCGATCAGGACCCCGGCGATCGCGCCGACCACCGCGGCCAGCGCCCAGCCGACGGTCAGCATCCGGCCGACCCGCACCCCCAGCAGCCGGGCCACCTCCGGCGCGAACGCCGTCGCCCGCATCCGCAGCCCGGCCGAGGTCCGGCGGAACACCACCGCCAGCACCACCATCACGGCGAGCACCACGAGCACGATCCACAGGTCGTTGGGCGAGAACAGGATCTGGCGCCCGCCGGCCTGGAACCCGGCGATCGAGAACGCGGGCGGGTAGGACTGCGGGGTGCCGCCGAACACCATCCCGGCGATGCCCTGCAGCCCGACCAGCAGGCCGAACGTGACCACCACGGCGTCCAGCGGCGGCCGCTTGGCGACCGGCCGGATCAGCACCCGCTCCACGACCGCGCCGAGCACGAGCCCGGCGGCGATCGCGACGGCCAGCGCCAGCCAGTAGGACCCGCCGTTGCTGACCACGGTGTAGCCCAGGAACGTCGTGATCATCAACATCCCGCCCTGCGCGAAGTTGACGATGCGGGTGGAGCGCCAGATCAGCACCAGGGCCAGCGCGACCGCGGCGTACACCGCGCCGCTGGTCAGCCCGGCGAGCGTCAAGTCGAGGAACCGTCCCATCACATCTCCAGGTAGGCCCGGCGGACCCGGTCGTCGGCGGCCAGCCGGGCGGCTTCGTCGTCGGCGACCTTGCGGCCGACGTTGAGCACGACGGCGCGGTCGGCCACCGACAGCGCCGTGCCCGCGTTCTGCTCGACCAGCAGCAGGGTCAGACCGGTTTCGGCACGCAGGCGGCGCAGCGTGGCGACGATCTGCGCGGCGGTGCGCGGCGCGAGCCCGAGCGACGGCTCGTCGAGCAGCAGCAGGTCGGGACGGCTCATCAGGGCGCGGCCGATCGCGAGCATCTGCCGCTCGCCGCCGGACAGCGTCTCCGCGCGCTGGTGCCGCCGCTGCTCGAGCGGCGGGAACAGCTCGAACATCCGCGCCACGCCGGTGCGCAGCCACGCCCGGTCCCGCCGCCACAGCCCGCCCAGCCGCAGGTTCTCCTCGACGGTCAGCTCGACGATCACGCCGCGGCCCTCGGGCACGTGCGCAACGCCCAGCCGGACCAGGTCCTCCGGGCCGTGACGCGTGATGTCCCGGTCGTTCAGGCGCACCGACCCGGACTTGGGCCGCAGCAGCCCGGACAGCGAGCGCAGCAGCGTCGTCTTGCCGGCGCCGTTCGCGCCGAGCACCGCGGTGATCGAGCCGCGTTCCACCGTCATGTCGATGTCGTGCAGCGCGCGCACCGGTCCGTACTCGGCGACCAGGCCGCTGACCTCAAGCATCGGCCGCCACCGCCTCGCCGAGGTAGGCGCGCTGCACGGCCGGGTCCTCCCGCACCCGCGCGGGCGTCCCGGTGGCGATCACCTCGCCGAAGTCGAGCACGACGAGCCGGTCGCAGAGGTTCATCACGAACTCCATGTGGTGCTCCACGAGCATGACCGTGGTGCGCTGCCGCAACCCGCGCACGATCTCGGCCAGCTCGCCGGTCTCGGCGGCGGACAGCCCGGCCGCGGGTTCGTCGAGGAGCAGCAGGCGCGGTTCGCTGATCAGCGCGCGGGCCAGCGCGACGCGCTTGCGGATGCCGTAGGGCAGGCTCGCGCACGGGCGGTGCGCGGCGTCGGCGATGCCGAACTGCTCCAGCATCCCCATCGCCTGGTCCCGCAGCCGCAGCTCGTGCCGCTCGGCCCACGGCGAGGCGAGCAGCGCGCCGACCGGGCCGGTGCGCGAGCGGTGCGTGGCACCGGCGGCGACGTTGTCCAGCGCGCTGAGGTTGGGGAACAACCCGAGCCCCTGCAGGGTGCGGGCGATGCCGAGCCGGGTGAGCCGGTGTGGCCGGGGCACGAGCCGGTGCCCGTCGAAGGACAGGGTGCCGGAGTCCGGGCGGACGAACCCGCAGATCGTGTTGAACAGGGTCGTCTTGCCGGCGCCGTTGGGACCGATGACGCCGAGCACCTCCCCTTCGGTCACCTCGAGCGAGACCGCCTGGAGGACCTTCAACCCGCCGAAGGACACGTTCAGCTCGTCCACTCGTAGCAACGGAGCGTGCTGCGCCATTTCTCGCGACCACCGCCTCTTCGCAGGTGCGTAAAACAGAATCAGGTTCGGTTTGGAGGGACCGTACACACATCGGGCTGTCTTGCACAGCCCCTTCGGACAATCCGCTCGAGCGTGATCGAACAGAACCCAGTTCCACACTTTTGCCTTGACCGGGCACCGTGCTATACCGGCCTGAGCGCCACGAGGAGGTGGCGCACGAGCCTGGGGGTTCTCCCGTGTTGCGTGCACTGGTGCTGGCCGCCGCGCTGACGGCGCCGCTGCTCACCGTCCCGGCGGCGGTCGCGGCCCCGCCCCGGCTGACCGTGGAATCCGTGTCCAACCCGCACCCCGACCTGGTCAGCGGCGGGCAGGTGCTGGTCCGGGTGCCGGCGGCACGGGACGTGCGGGTGACGGCCAACGGGCGCGACGTCACCGGCGCGTTCAAGCAGACCGGCGACACACTGCTGGGCCTGGTCGACGGCCTGCCGGACGGCGCCACCGAGATCGTCGCGAGCGCGCCGGGGCGGGGCCGCGCGAGCCTGCGGGTCACCAACCACCCGATCACCGGACCGGTGTTCTCCGGGCGGCAGCAAGAGCCGTTCTACTGCGAGACGCAGGCGTACGGGCTGCCGGCCGCAACCCCGCCGCTGTGCACCGCGCCGACCCGGGTCAGCTACCAGTACCGGACGACCGGCGGGCAGTTCCGGCCGCTGGCCGATCCCGCGTCCCGGCCGGCGGATCTCGCCTCGGTCAACGGGATGCCCTACATCGTGCGGGTGGAACGCGGCACGATCGATCGCGCGGTCTACGAGATCGCCGCGCTGACGGACGGCACCGCGCCGTCCCCGTTCACCGTGGAGCGCGGCTGGAACGAACGGCTCGTCTACACCTTCGGCGGCGGCTGCAATTCCGGGTTCCACCAGGGCGCCTCGACCGGCGGGGTGCTCAACGACCTGTTCCTGTCGCAGGGTTACGCGGTGGCCTCGTCGAGCCTGAACGTGCTGGACAACAACTGCAGCCCGATCATCTCCGCGGAGGCGGCGATGATGGTCAAGGAGCACTTCACCGAGACGTACGGGCCGGTGCGGCACACGATCGGCTGGGGCGGGTCCGGCGGCGCGATCCAGCAGTACGACATCGCCGAGAACTACCCGGGCATCCTGGACGGCATCATCCCCGGCATCTCCTACCCCGACCCGCTCAGCACCGGCGGGCCGGTCACCGACTGCCGCCTGCTCAACCGGTACTTCGCCGGGCCGGGCAGCTCGTTCACTCCCGAGCAGCGGGTGGCGGTGGCCGGGTTCCACACCTACAGCACGTGCGTGTCGTGGGAGCAGACGTTCGCCAACCGCGCGACGGCGACCGGCAGCTGCAGCCCGCTGATCCCGGTGCCGGAGCGGTGGGATCCGGTGTCCAATCCGGACGGTGTCATCTGCAACTCCAACGAGCAGCTGGTGAACCAGCTCGGGCGCGATCCGCGGACCGGGTTCGCGCGGAGCACGCTGGACAACACCGGGGTGCAGTACGGGCTCGCGGCGTTGCGATCGGGGCGGATCTCCGCGGCGCAGTTCGTGGACCTGAACGCCTCGATCGGCGGGCTGGACTACACGGGCGCCCCGGTTCCGCAGCGCAGCGCGGCCGATCCGAAGGCGCTGTCGGCGGCCTACCGGTCGGGGCTGTTCAACTCGGCGTCGCTGGGGTTGCGCACGACGCCGATCATCGACCAGCGCACGGATCTGGACCTGGCCGGGTTCGGGGCCGACATCCACACGACCGAGTGGTCGTTCGTGATGCGGGAGCGGCTGCGGCGCAGCGGGACGGCGGAGAACCAGGTCATCATCGCGAGCCGTCCGGCCGACGCGGCGGTGGCGGCTCGCTACGAGCTGGACGCGATGGACCGCTGGCTGACGGCGATCGGCAACGACCGGTCGCCGCGCGGCGCGCAGCAGAAGGTGGTGGCGAACCGGCCCGCGGACCTGGGTGACGGGTGTTACGTGTCGGCGACCGAGCGGTTGCGGGAGCCGTTGACCTACCCGTCCAGCGGGCGGTGCGGGGAGTTGTTCCCGGTGGCCGCGAACCCGCGTCTGGTGGCTGGTTCGGGGCTGGCGATGGAGGCGCTGAAGTGCCGCCTGAAGCCGATCGACTTCCGCGACTACCCGGTGGGTTTCACCCGTGAGGAGCAGCGGCGGTTGCGTGCCGCGTTCCCCGACGGGGTGTGCGACTGGGGCAAGCCGGGCGTGGGCGCGCGGAAACCGGCCGGGGTCTGGCAGAGGTACTAGCCGGGTGAACGTCTCCGACGCGTCCGTCGACTTCGGACACCTGGTGCGGCGGCGGCCGTCCGCCGTGGTGCGCCCGCGCTCGGCCGCGGAGATCGCCGGTGTCGTCCGGAGCGCGGCGGCGGACGGTGTGCCGGTCGCGGCGCGGGGACGCGGTCACTCCGGGTACGGGCAAGCGTTGACGGACGGTGTCGTGGCCGACATGTCCACGCTGGCGGCGGTGCACGAAGCAGGTGACGACCGGATCGTGGTGGACGCGGGCGCGGGGTGGGACGCGGTGCTCGCGGCGGCGTGGGAGCGCGGGCGCACGCCGCCGGTGCTGACCGACTACCTGGGGTTGTCGGTGGGCGGCACGTTGTCGGCCGGCGGGATCGGCGGGACCAGCTTCCGGCACGGGTTGCAGACCGACACGGTGCTTTCGCTGGAGGTCGTCACGGGTGATGGTGTGGTGCGGACGTGCGGGCCGGGGGACGAGCTGTTCGCGGCGGTGCTGGGCGGGCTGGGCCAGTGCGGGATCATCACGCGTGCCACGCTGCGGCTGGTCCCCGCACCGGCGCACGTGCGCCGTCAGGAGCTGGACTACGACACGGTGGCGGCGGCGGCGCTCGATCAGGTCCGGTTCATCTCCGAGGACCGGTTCGACTTCGTGCAGGGGCAGGTTCGTTTTGGCGGCTCCGGGCGGCGGGTGTTCCTGGAGACGTACTCCGAAGGGGGCGGGGACCTGCCGTTCCTGGAGTTCCAGCACCGGCTGGACGCCGCGGAGGCGCTGCTGACCGGGACCGGCGCGTGGTTCCACCCGCACCCGTGGTGGAACTGCTTCCTGCCCGAGCCGGCCGCGGTGGACTTCCTGAGCACGCTGGTGGAGCGGCTGAGGCCGGAGGATCTCGGCGAGGCCGGGTGTGTGCTGTTCTACCCCGTCTTCACCGGCCGGGTGCGGGCTCCGCTGGTGCGTCTGCCGGCCGAGCGGATCGCCTTCCTGGTCGCGCTCCTGCGCTTCCCCCGGACGACGCCGCGCTGGCGGCCCGGCAGGTCACGGAGAACCGCCGCTTCTACGAGGAGGCCCGCGAGCTGGGTGGAGTGACGTACCCGATCGGCGCGATCCCCTTCACGCCCCCGGACTGGCACCACCACTTCGGCGACCAGTGGCCGTCCCTGCGAGCATGGAAGTCCCGCTACGACCCGGCGGGCGTGCTGACCCCGGGACCGGGGATCTTCTGAGGGGCCTCAGTTACCCGGACCAGGAAGCCCCAGCCGCTCCAGGCACTCCCCGCTGCCCCACCACGCGCAACACCCCCACCGGCGCCAGTCAGCCAACCGCGCCACCCGCGCCGGGCGCTCCCCAGCCACTCCCCCACTCGCGGCGGTGAACCCGGCCCAAGCCCCTCCACCAGACACGGCAGCTCAGCCACCCACGCCAGGCACTCCCCGCTGCCCCACCACGCGCAGCACCCCCACCACCGGCGCCAGCCACCCCAACTCAACCACCCGCACCGGGCGCTCCCAGCCACTCCCCCACTCGCGCCCGCGCCCCGCCCCAGGCCCCAATCCCCTCCGCCGAACGCCACCCCCACCACCTCAGCCGCTCGTGTCCGTCACCGCCAGCCGCTGCGCCAGGCGCGCGATCCCGTCCCGGATCATGCGGCCGTAACCGTCGTCCGCCAGCGTGCCGATCTCCGCCTGCGCCTCGGCCAGGTGCTCGCGCGCCCGCCGCACATCACCCAGCCGGCGATACACGTCGCCCAGGTTCAGGTGCAGCGACGGGAAGAACCCCCGCACCTCCGCGGGATCGGCGGCCCGCGCCACCTCCAGCGCGCGGAGGTCCCACCGCAACTCCTCCTCCGGCGACTCCTGCCGGTCGGCCAGGAAGTGCGCCGCCGCGCAGCGGTCGACCGCCGGCCCCTCCTCCCACAACCGCAACAGGATCCGCCGCGCCTCGGCCGGTTCCGCCGTCATCGCCCGGGCCAGCTCTTCTCTCGACATACGCCCACGTTGCCCCTTCGACCGGCTCGAAGGTCAAGCCGTCGCTACCCTGGAGCACACGAACGACGCTGGGGGCGCCATGGGGGTACGTCACTACCTGCGGAACGAGCGCCGCACGTTCGCAGCCATCGGGCTCGCGCTGCGCGGCAGGAAAGCGCTTGCGGCCGACGCCGACGCGATGCCCTATTCGCGGGCACAGCGCCCGCTGCTGATCGTGTTCGCCGTCCTGACCGTGGCCGAGGGCCTGCTGTTCGTGCTCGTCGGCTTCGGGGTCGCGGTGCACCTCGTCCTCGCCGTCGTCGAGGTGTACTCGTTGCTCCTCCTGCTGGGTCTGCTGTGCTCGATGACCTGCTACCCGCACAGCGCCTCACCCGAGGAAGTCCGGGTCCGGTACGGCGCCTACGTGGACGTCCCGATCCCCGCGGACGCCATCGCCGCGGCGCGTATCCGGCGCGAAGACCACTCCGGCAAGCCGATGATCCACCTCGCCGGCGACATCTTCACCCTCGCGCTGTCCTGGCAGACGAACGTGGTGCTCGAACTCCACCACCCGGTGACCGTCACGCGTCCCCTCGGCCGGACCGGTGAGGCGCGCACGATCCGGTTCTACGCCGACGACCCGGACGCCGCGGTCCGCGCGATCACCACCGCGCTGGCGGACCGCCCGCGCCGCGGTTGACGGCGGGTCACGAGCGCGCTCCGCGGTTCCCGGTGGCCAGCAGCCACAGCAGGTACGGCGCCCCGACCGCCCCGGTGACGACCCCCACCGGCAGCTGGTGCGCGCCGCTGAGCAGGTGCTGCGCGGCGAAGTCCGCGACGAGCGTGACCAGCGCACCGACCAGCGCGGACGGGACCAGCCCCGGTCGCCCGGTGCGCAGGACGCGCGTCGCGATCGGCCCGGACAGGAACGCCACGAACGCGATCGGCCCGCCGACCGACGTCGCCACCCCGCACAGCGCGGCGGCCAGCGCCAGCAACCCGAGCCGCACCCGGTCCACGCGCACGCCCAGTCCCTTGGCGGCGTCGTCGCCGAGCTGCAGCACCGCCAGCGCGCGCCCGAGCAGCAACGCGGCCGGCACGAGCACGACCAGGAACACCGCCGCCATCCGGACCTCGCCCCAGCCGACGCGGCCGAAGCTGCCGGTGATCCACACCAGCGCCTGCGCGGCGATCCGCACGTCCGCGCGGGTCAGGAAGTAGGACATGGCGCTCGCGGCCAGCGCGGCGACCCCGATGCCGACCAGCACGAGCCGGTGCCCGGTGACGCCGCGCCGCCAGGCCAGCACGTAGATCAGCACCGACGTGAGGAGACCGCCGGTGAGCGCGGCGGCGGGCACGACCAGCCCGGACACGCCGAAGGTGATCAGGCACAGCACCGCGGCCAGCGACGAGCCCGCGGTCACGCCGATGACGTCCGGGCTGGCGAGCGGATTGCGCAGGAGCCGCTGGAACAGGGCGCCGGACAGGCCGAACGCGAACCCGGCCAGCAGCCCGGCGAGCGCGCGGGGCAGCCGCAGCCGCAGCACGATGTAGTCGTCCCGGACCGTGCCGCCGCCGAACAGCGTGCGCACCACGTCGGGCAGCGCGATCGGGAAGTCCCCGATGGACAGTGCGAGCAGGAAGACCGCGAGCACCGCCACGGCCAGCGCGGCGGTGACGATCGCGGTCCGGCGCGCCGTGCGGCGGTGGACCGCCAGGACCGTGCTCATCCGCGCACCCGCTTCCGGCGCACCAGCGCGATGAACACGGGCGCGCCGATCGCGGCCGTCACGATGCCGACCTGGAGCTCGCCGGGCTGCGCGAGCACCCGCCCGAGGATGTCGGCGGCCAGCAGCACCAGCGGCGCCAGCACCATCGAGTACGGCAGCAGCCACCGGTGGTCCGGACCGGTGATCAGCCGCGCGGCGTGCGGCACCATCAGGCCGACGAAGGCGATCGGGCCGGCCATCGCGGTCGCCGTGCCGCACAGGATCACCACGGCCAGCGCACACAGCGCCCGGCCGGCGTTGACGTTCACCCCGAGCCCGCGGGCCACGTCGTCGCCCATCGCCAGGCCGTTGAGGGCGCGCGCGGCGGCCAGGGCCAGCACGAAGCCCACGACCAGGAACGGCAGCGCCTGCGTGACCACCGCGGAGTCGCGGCCGGCCAGCGAGCCGACCTGCCAGAACCGGAACTGCTCGTAGGTGGCGTTGTCGGTGACCAGGATGCCGGTGGTCAGCGACCGGAACGCGGCCTCGCACGCGGCGCCGGTGAGCGCGATCTTCAGCGGGGTGACGCGGTCGCGGCCGAGCGAGCCGATGCCGTAGACGAGGACCGCCGCGAGCGCCGCGCCGAGGAACGCGAACCAGACGTACCCGGTCATCGACTGGATCCCGGCGAGGCTGATCGCGGCGACCACGCACAGCGACGCCCCCGCGTTGACGCCGAGGATGCCGGGATCGGCGAGCGGGTTGCGGGTGACGCCCTGGATGATCGCCCCGGCCAGGCCGAGCGCGGCGCCGGCCAGCACCCCGATCAGGGTCCGCGGGATCCGGATCTGCCACACGATCAGGTGGTCCGGGTTCGCCGGATCGTGGTGCAGCAGGGCGTCGGCGACGACCGACGGCGGGAGCCCCTTGGCCCCACCGCGACGCTGGCCACCACGGCCAGCCCCAGCGCCACCAGGCCCAGGATCAGGCCCAGGCCGAGCGGGGCCCGGCGGCGCTGGGGGAGTCCGGTCGTGGGTTCGCGGAGCACCTCGCTCAGCGTGCCATCGCCTCGGTGATCATCGGCACCACCTTGTCGATCGCGTAGCTCAGGCCCAGCGGGGTGGCGCTGGCGAAGGCCTGCGAGATCGTCTGGTCGGACAGCACGACCACGTGCCCGGCCTTGACCGACGGCACCGCCTGGAACAGCGGGTCGCTGCCGATCTGGCTCGCGTCGATGCCGATCGGCGACATGACGGTGAGGTCAGCGTCGAACAGGTCCATCCGCTCCGGGGAGACGGTGATGTAGAAGTCCTTCCCGGCCAGCGCCTGCACCCGCGGGGACTGCGTGAAGCCGAGGCGCTCCAGGAACTCGACGCGGGCGCCGCCGTTGACGTAGGCGCCGTAGGAGGTGGCCATCTTCGCGCCGACCGCGACGGTCTTGCCCTTGAACTCGGGGTGCGCGTCGGCCGCTTGGGCGAACTTGGCGTCCAGGTCGCCCTTCACCTGCTCGGCCTGGGCGGTCCGGCCGAGCGCCTTGCCGATCATGTCGAGCTGCTGTTGCCAGGTGGTCGCGTAGGCCTCGCCGCCGGCCGGGATGCCCAGGACGGGGACGCCGAGGGCGGCCAGCTGGTCGTAGCGGGCCCGGTCGCCGCTGGCGCGGGTGTCCAGGATCAGGTCCGGGTTCAGCGCGGCGACCTGCTCGGCGCTGACCTCCATCGTGCCGAGCATCGTGGGCGCGGTCGTGTAGCGCTTGTCCTGCGGCATCCACGGCGCGACGCCGTCGCCGCCGATCGGCAGCCAGTCCGCGGCGCCCACCGGCTGCACCCCGAGGGTCAGCGCGACCTCCGCATCACCCCATCCGAGCGCGACGACCCGCTGCGGCTGCCGGTCGATCGTGACGTCACCGAACGCGGTCGGGATGGTGACCGGGAACTGGCCGGTGGCCGGGGTCGCCGGCTCGGCCGGGCCCTGCTCCGCGGGCGAGCCGCAACCCGCGAGCACGAGGACCGCGCCCAGGAGGAGAGCCAGGAGGGAACCGCGCGCACGCGGCCGTGGGAAACGCATGGGAAACCTCTCGGGATTAGGCAAGCCGATCCTAAATCAACGCCGGGGTGCGCGGTCCAGATGGCCGTGATCACAGGCGGGGGTGGCGCTTCCGGCTCGCAGGGTGTGCCATGGACTGGCCGTGGTTTCGGCGAGCGGGACGGCCGCTCGCAGCGCTTTGAGCAGACAGGGCGTAGGTGAGCGGGATGGACGACGCACCGGCGAGGGGCGAGTTCGTGCTCGACCTGCCGGACCCGGTGCCGCCGCTGGTGCGGGTGCGCCGGTGGATCGCGGCCGAGCTGGCCGACCTGGGGGACGCCCGGGTGGCCGCGGTGCAGCTGGTGGCGACCGAGCTGCTCACGAACGCCTACGACCACGGCGGCGGGCACGGCCGGATCCGCCTGTCCCGCAGCGGCAACCGAATCCTGGTGGAGGTCGACGACGGGTCCCCGGACCCCCCGCTGCTGGGCGACGGGAACCCGAAGTCGCCACGCGGACGGGGCCTGGTGCTGGCAGACAGGCTGTCGGCCGCGTGGGGACACCGGCTGAGGGCGGACGGCGGAAAGGCGGTGTGGGCGGTGATCGACGGTTCAGCCGCCACCGGCGCCGGTTGAGCAAGTGCGGCGACCGGGTACCGCGCACCGTGACAGGGCCAGCACGATCAGCGCCGCCCTGCTCCCCGTGGGCTGCCTCGGCCTGGCACGTCGCGGTCCACTGCGGACGCACCCTGCGGCGCCTCCGCGGTGACGTGTGCGAAGACCCCGGACCAGGACGGCGTGCGGCACGGGCCGGTGGCGCTGACGATGGTGATCATGGTGGCGTCTCGTGCCGTTCGGGCTGGCCCTGAGCGGTCGGGCTGCGGATGATTGACCGACCCCCCCCCCCGGCAGCGCGGTGGCGCGGGCCCTGCCGTTCTGGTTCAGCCGGGAGATCGGCACGTACGCGATCGAGGGCGTGGACAGCGGCTGCCTGGTGCGCGGAGTGCTGCACGGGGTGGCATGCACGGCGGTGCTGCTGGCCGCGGTAGCGGTGGCGTCGTCGGTGCGCCTGCGGCAGCGGACGCACCTGAAGTTCCTCGGGCCTCGCTGACGCGGGGGCGCCGCGGTGCCGCCGGCACGGCAGCATCCCCGCCGTGGCGACGGACGCACCGCCAGGTCGTCGTCTCACTGAGGTGAGGGCGCCGCGTGGCGCGCGGCGGTGCTCCTGGCCGCAATCGCCGCGGCCTCGACGCTGCGGGGGCGACAGCGGCCGCACCTGAAGTTCCTCGGCCCCCTGACGCGGAGTTGCCGCGGGCGTCCACCGCGATGCCCGGCACGGCAACATCCCCGCCGTGGCAACGGACGCACCGCCAGGTCGCCGCGCCCCGCTGACGCCAGGTCACCCCACCGGAACTCCCTTCGAAAGTTGTGGTCCGAACGGAGTCACTTCTTCCTGTTTGCGACCTTCCAGTGGCCAGTTCGCGACAGACATCTTCCTACCGTGCGCAGAAGTGGTTAGTTTCCCAGAGCATCAGTAGCCCGCTGCTGGGAGGGCAGAGATCAATGTCGATCCGATCCCGTTTCACGCTGCCGGCCGGTCTCCGGGCGGGCGTGAAGTGACCGCCACGCTCGACCAACCCCTCAGAGCCGCCCTGCTCACCGCCGAAGAGCTGGCGGTCCTCGCGCTGCTCGCCGACGGCCTGCCCGTCGACGCGGTCGCGCGGCGGCTCAACCTGTCCAAACGCACGGTGCAGCGCCGGATCCGGCGCATCTGCGACCGGCTGGACGTGCACGCCCCGATCCAGGCCGTGGTCTGGGCCGCGCGGCGCAAGCTCATCTGAACCCGAGCGGGAGAACCCCGCGCAGCCCAGGAAATCCGAGCGAGGGATGGTATGCGCCACCGACGTGTCCTCGAACCGAACCGATCAAGACGCCGGTTCCGCCGGGTACTGGCCCAGTTGTGCGGGCTGGTCCTGCTCACCGCCGTGCCCGTGCTGCCCGCACTCGCGGCACCGGCACCCCCACCACAGCAACCACCAGCCGCCGCGCCCGAACCCGTCCGGGTCCTGGTCTTCCACGGCCCCTCCGACCGCCAGGCCGACCCCGTCAACACGGCCGCCGCGGCCATCCAGGAACTCGGCCGCACCGGCGGATTCCAGGCCGACGTCGCCGCCGACCCGGCCGCCTTCACCCCGGCCAACCTCGCCCGCTACCGCGGCGTCGTGTTCCTCTCCGCGAACTCGGTCACGCTCAGCGCCGCGCAGGAGGACGCGCTCAAGGCGTTCGTCGCCGCGGGCAACGGGTTCGTCGGCGTCCACGACGCCGCTCGCGCGCAGTCCACATCGGACTGGTTCACCGGCCTGATCGGCACCCGGCCCACCACCAGCCCGGACACCGTGCAGCAGGCCGTCGTCGACGTGACCGACCGCCAGCACCCGGCCAACGCCGGCCTGCCGCTGAACTGGACCCGCTCCGACCAGTGGCTGAACTGGAGCCCGAACCCGGTCGGCCAGGTGCACACGATCGCGCAGGTCGAGGAGTGGAAGTACCAGCCGGGGCAGGGCGCCAACGGCGCGTTCCACCCGGTGTCCTGGTGCCGCGACTACTCCGGCGGCCGCTCCTTCTACACCGGCATGGGCCGCACCGTCGAGAGCTACACCACCGACCAGCTCTTCCGCGGCCACCTGCTCGGCGCGATCCGCTGGACCACCGGCATGGTGCGCGGCGACTGCAAGGCCACGATCGCCTCGAACTACACCGTCGAGCGGCTCACCAAGCAGAACGCGCCCGGCCAGCTCGACCAGATCGGCGAACCCCACGGCCTGACCATCGCCCCCGACGGCAAGGTGTTCTACATCGGCAAGGCCGCCTGCCCGTCCGGCCCGATCGTGGACTGGAACGACCCCAACGTGGGCCTGGGCTGCGGCACCATCCACCAGTGGGACCCGAAGACCAAGCAGGTCAAGCTGCTCACCACGCTGCCCGTGATGGGCAACCGCGGCAGCGGTGACGAACTGGTCAAGAACGAAGAGGGCCTGGTGGGCATGACGCTCGACCCGGACTTCGCGCGCAACGGCTGGTTCTACGTCTACTGGATGCCGCACTCCTCCATCGACCGGGAGAAGCGGATCGGCCAGCGCACGGTGTCCCGCTTCACCTACGACGCCGCGCGCCAGACCATCGACCAGGCCACCCGCAAGGACCTGCTGCACTGGCCGGCGCAGATCCACAGCTGCTGCCACGCCGGTGGCGGCATGGCGTTCGACGACGCCGGCAACCTCTACATCGGCGTCGGGGACAACAACTCCTCCGGCGGCTCCGACGGCTACTCCGGCAACAACTGGACGGCCGAGTACCAGGGCGTCTCGTTCCAGGACGCGCGCCGCACGTCGGGCAACACCAACGACCTCAACGGCAAGATCCTGCGCATCCACCCGGAGCCGGACGGCACCTACACGATCCCGCCGGGCAACCTGTTCACCGGCACCGAGGAGGGCGGCGGCAAGACCCGCCCGGAGATCTACGTGATGGGCGTGCGCAACATCGCCCGGCTGGCCGTCGACAAGCAGCACGACTGGCTCACCGCGGGCTGGGTCGGCCCGGACGCCGGCGCGCCGAACCCGGAACTGGGGCCGGCCAAGTACGAGACGGCCACCGTCATCACCTCGGCGGGCAACCAGGGCTGGCCGTACTGCATGGGCAACCGGCAGCCCTACCGCGACCGCAGCAACACCGACGCCAGCGTGCTCACCGGCTGGTACGACTGCGACAACCTGAAGAACACCTCGCCGCGCAACACCGGCCTGGTGGACATCCCGCCCGCCCGGGACAACGCGATCTGGTACTCGCCGCAGGGCGGCGGCCCGGTCTACCCGGCGCGCGCGGACGGCAGCGGCGTCCCGTCCTACGTGCAGTCCGAGGCGACCTACACCGAGCCCTACCTCAAGGGCGGCGGGCAGGCCGTGATGTCCGGTCCGACCTACCACCGCGCCGAGGTGAACACCGCCAGCGGTGTCGCGTGGCCGGCGTACTGGGAGGACAAGTGGTTCATCGGTGACGAGTCCAACGGCAACAACCGGATCGCGGTGACGCTGGACCCGGCGCGCGTGCCTGCCCAGGGCGCGCCCGCGTTCGCCGAGGACCTGCGGCAGATCATCAAGGGCGGCGGTGGCGACACCGGCCTGCAGAGCTGGATGGACGCCAAGTTCGGCCCGGACGGCGCGCTGTACCTGCTGGACTACGCGGGCGGCTTCTTCAGCCTCGACCCCAACCAGAAGCTGCTGCGCATCACCTACCACGGCGGGGCGGCCACCCCGGCTCCCGCGGCCGCCACGGTCGGGACCACCACGCAGGCCGGCCCGATGACCATGGCGTTCACCGGCGCCAAGGCCGGTGGCGTCGCGTGGCGCTGGGACTTCGGTGACGGCACCACCTCCACCGAGGCCAACCCGAAGCACACCTACCTGCGCGGCGGCACGTACTACGCGACGCTGGAGGTCACCTACG
Organism: Amycolatopsis thermalba; assembly: GCF_023376025.1. Lineage (NCBI taxonomy): Bacteria > Bacillati > Actinomycetota > Actinomycetes > Pseudonocardiales > Pseudonocardiaceae > Amycolatopsis > Amycolatopsis thermalba. The sequence continues at coordinate 2,497,558 of NZ_CP091196.1, read as the reverse complement.
CCGACGGGGAGAAGGCCACCGCGAACCTGCCGGTGACCGTCAGCTGCCCGGCGCCCGACGCCCGGCAGAAGGTGTGGCTGCTGGACAGCGAAACCGCGGTGCCCAACCGCAACATCGGACTCGCCTGCACGATCAACGACCTGGTCGACGACGAGCGGCCGTGGGCGAGCCACGACGCGTTCACCGCGTACGTGACCGACGTGGCGGCGAAGCTGCGTGGCTTCGGGCTGCTGTCCGACAAGGAGGCCAACCAGCTGACCCGGGCGGCCTCGGCGTCCCAGGTCGGCCGGTCCACCGCCTACGAATGGCTCTTCGACGGCACCTCGACGGCCGGCTGGAGCCAGGCGCCGGACGGCCGGTTCGACCTGCAACCGGACGGCACGCTGCACAGCGCGGGCGGCATGGGCATGCTGTGGTACTCCGGCAAGGCGTTCGGCGACTTCTCGGTGCGGCTGCAGTTCCGGGACGTGGCACCGGCCGGTGACCGGGCCAACAGCGGGGTGTTCACGCGGTTCCCCGATCCGCGCATCCCGCTGGAGCAACGCCCGCCGGGCAGCTGCGGCACGGTCGGCTCGGCGCGGACCTCGCAGGCGTGGGTCGCGATCTACTGTGGACAGGAGATCCAGATCAACGACAACACCGCGGGTGACGCGCAGAAGACCGGTTCGGTCTACAACTTCTCGCAGGTGGGCCTGGACCGGGCGATGCCGACGCCGAAGGGCGTGTGGAACGACTACGAGGTGCGGGTGACCGGCCAGCACTACACGGTCATCCGCAACGGCGTGGTGATCAACGAGTTCGACAACACGCCCGGCAAGCAGTCGTCGCGTGCCGGTGACCCGCCGACCGATCTGCGGCAGTTCTTCAGCGGGTTCATCGGGCTGCAGAACCACAGCGACCGCGACGTGATCGAGTTCCGCAACATCCGGGTGCGGCAGCTGTAAGCAACTCCCGTTTCCCCGGTGGCGCCGCCGCGCGCGGCGCCACCGGGCTCCCCCCTGCGAGGAAACCCATGAGAATTCTGCGTGGCGCGCTCGTGGCCGCGACGGCGGGACTGTGCCTGCTCACCGGCACGACCACCGCCGCGGTCGCCGAGCCGGTGCCGATCACCGCGGCGGCCGAGCAGGTGCTGACCTGGACCGCCGACGACAGCCTGACCGAGTACGCCTCGGCGCCGGCGACGGCGGTGGCGGGCCCGGCGACCATCGTGTTCGAGAACAGCACGGACACCGGCAACACCACCGGCATGACGCACACCCTGACCTTCGACACGTCGACGCCGGGCTACAACCACGACGTCGACCTCAACATCACCGCGAGCCCGCTGGACGCCCAGCACGGGCTGCACCAGGCGCAGGTGACCCTCACCCCGGGCAAGTACCGCTACTACTGCGCGATGCCCGGGCACACGATGAGCGGCGAGCTGATCGTCACCGAGAGCGGCGAGCAGGACACGACGCCGCCCGAGGTGACCGCGTCCGTCGACGGCACCACCGACGCCGACGGCAACTACGTCGGCACGGCCACGCTCACGCTGACCGCGACCGACGACAGCTCCGGGGTCGGGACCGTCGAATACACCCTCGACGACGACACCTACCGCCCGTACAGCGGGCCGGTCACGATCACCGCGCCCGGCGCGCACACCGTGCACTACCGCGCCACCGACAAGGCGGGCAACGCGAGCGACCCGAAGACCCTGGTGATCAACGTCGTGCAGCCCAACGACGACACCACCGCGCCGCAGGTGACCGCGAGCGTCGCCGGTGAGCGCAACGACGCCGGGAACTACGCGGGCAGCGCCACCGTGACGCTCAGCGCGACCGACGCCGAGTCTGGCGTGGCGAAGGTCGAGTACACGATGGACGGCGGCGGGTACGTGACCTACACCCAGCCGGTCGTGCTCGGCACCGGCACCCACACGCTGACCTACCGCGCCACCGACAAGGCCGGCAACACCAGCGAGCCGAAAACCCTGACGGTGCAGGTGGATCCGCTCGGCGACGTCGTCGCGCCCTACGTGACGGCCGACCTGGACGGCGAGCTGAACACCGAGGGCTCCTACGTCGGCAAGGCCACGCTCGTCCTGGCCGCCACCGACACCGAATCCGGGATCGCCTCCATCGAGTACGACCTGGACGGCGCCGGTTTCGTCCGCTACGGCCAGCCGGTGACCATCACCGCGGTCGGCACGCACATGCTGCACTACCGGGCGACCGACCGGGCAGGCAACACCAGCGCGGTGCGGATGCTGTCGTTCACCATCGCCGAAGCCGGCGACCTGACCGCGCCCGTCGTGTCCGTGCAGCTGTCCGGGGCGCAGAACTGGTCGTGGGACTACGTGGGCCCGGTGACGGTCACGCTGTCCGCGACGGACGAGGCCTCGGGTGTCGCGCGCATCCAGTACTCGCTGGACGGCAACGTGTTCACCCGCTACCGCAAGCCGTTCGTCGTCGACCGCGTCGGCACCCACACGATCCGCTACCGCGCCACCGACGAGGCAGGCAACACCAGCGAGATCGGCAGCGTCACGTTCACCATCGTGTCGTCGAGCGGCCCCTCGAAGCAGGAGCGGCAGCCGAACCCGGCGTTCGAACGCATGGTGTGACTCCTCCCTTTCACGAAAGGACCATTCATGGCCAAGTTGACGCGGCGCGCCGTGCTCGGCACCGCGGCGGCCGGGCTGGCCGCGTCGGTGCCCGGTGTCGCGGCAGCGGCACCGGTGCGGGCGCAGGGCACGACCCGGCGGATCACGATGTACGCCGAGAAGATCTCCGACGAGCTGTACGGCTACGGCCTCGCGCCCGGCGGGGCGACGGTGCCCGGGCCGGTGCTGGAGATGTGGGAGGGCGACACCCTCGAGATCGACCTGGTCAACACGACCGACCGGGTGCTGTCGCTGCACCCGCACGGCGTCGACTACGACATCAACTCCGACGGCACGCTGATGAACGGCTCCGCGGTGATGCCCGGCCAGACCCGGCGGTACGTGTGGAAGAGCCACGTCGGCTACCGGCGGGCGGACGGGTCGTGGGCCGAGGGCACGGCGGGTTACTGGCACTACCACGACCACGCGATGGGCACCGAGCACGGCACCGAGGGTGTGCTCAAGGGCCTGTACGGGGCGCTGGTGGTGCGGCGGCAGGGCGATCTGCTGCCGAAGCGGCAGTTCACCGTGGTGTTCAACGACATGATGATCAACAACCGGTCGCACCACGACGCGCCGACGTTCGAGGCGAACCTCGGCGAGCGGGTGGAGTGGATCGCGATCGGGCACGGCAGCAACTTCCACACCTTCCACCTGCACGGGCACCGCTGGCTGGACAACCGCACCGGGATGCGGACCAGCGAGTACGACCCCAGCCCGCTGATCGACATCAAGGACCTCAACCCCGGGGTGTCGTTCGGGTTCCAGGTGATCGCCGGCGAGGGGGTCGGGCCGGGGATGTGGATGTACCACTGCCACGTCCAGAACCACTCGGACATGGGGATGGCCGGGATGTTCCTGGTGCGCAACGCCGACGGCACCATGCCGCCCGGTGTCCACGAACACTGAGATTCGCGAAGGAGAGCGGCATGTGTGGTGGTGTGCCCGTCGTCGTCGACCGGCGGCGGTTCCTGAAGGGTGTGGCGGCGACGGCGGCCGGGGTGGCGGCGCTGGGGGTCCCCGCGACGGCGGCCGCCTCGCCGGGGCGGCGCATCCCGAACAGCCGGATCGGGTTGCAGATGTACTCGGTGCGGGACGCGTTCATGTCCCAGCCGGAGGCGGTGCTGCGGGCGCTGGCCCGGGCCGGGTACCGGAACCTGGAGTTCGCCGGGTTCCCGGGCGGGACGGATCCGGCGCACGCGCGGGAGGTCCGGCCGCTGCTGGAGAAGTACGGGCTGCGGGCGGTGTCCAGTCACCACGGGTACGCGGAGTTCCTCGACGACGCGCGGGTGGGTGAGCTGATCGAGATGGCCCGGATCCTGGGGCAGCGGTACATCGTGTGCCCCGGCGGGGTGCCGGACACGGCGGAGGGTTTCGCCGAGGCCGCTACCGTGTTCGACCGGGCCGGCGAGCGGATCCGGCGGGCGGGGATGAAGCTCGGGTACCACAACCACACCAGCGAGTTCACCGGGCACGGGCCGGACGGGCGGAGCTTCTACCAGATCCTGCTGGACGGTTCGGATCCGGAGTTGCTGTACCTGGAGCTGGACATGGCGTGGTCGTCGGCGGCGGGGTTGAGCGCGCAGGACAACGTCGAGCTGATCCGGGCGAACCGGGGGCGGATGCTGCTGGCGCACGTGAAGGACCTGGACGCTTCCGGCAACCTGGCGGACCTGGGCACCGGGGTGATCGACTACCGCACCATCCTCAGCGGCGCGACCCGCCTGGGCATGCGCGAGTTCATCATCGAGAACGACGACCAGAGCAACCCGCTGACCGATTCACGGGCCGACCGCATGCACGACTACCTGGCCGCCCTGCGGCTGCGCTAGGCGGGCGGGGTCCGGCTCCGGCGGGGATTGGCAGGCCCGCCGGAGCCACCGCCCACGCCCGTGCCCCCGCCACCACACGGCCGCGGGCACGCGCGCCCCCGTGCCACCGCCGACCCGGCCTCCGCCGGGCACGAAGTCAGATCACCCCGCGCCGCACGGCCCACACCACCGCCTGGATGGGCGTCGCCACGCCGAGGCGGTCGCAGACGGCCCTGATGCGGCGTCGCACGGTTCGCCCGGACAGGCCCACCCGCTCGGCCACCTCCTCCGGCGACAGCCCCTCCGCGAGCAGCCCCAGCAGCACCAGGTCGCCGCGGGGCAGGTCGGTCACCTCTCCCACTCCGCGATCGTCATCGCCCGGCCACGGCCGGTCAATGACACAACAGGACAAGGTGACTCACACCGCGGCCACGAGGTCGAGCCGGTCCCACCCGCCGGTCGGCAGCGGCCGGACGTCGCGCACCCACTCCGCCCGCAGGTACGGCAGGCACACCTGCACCGGCTCGCGCTCGGCCGGCCCCAGCTCCCACGCGCACTCCCGGCCTTCCAGCGACGCGGCGAGGAAGTCGTTCCACCGCCCGTAGTCCGAGGCCACCACCAGCCGCTCGGGCGCGTCGAACTCGACCGTCGCGAAGCCGCGGCTCAGCTCGTGCTCGGTGTCGAACAGCGACACCGCGTCGATCAGCCGCAGCTCACCGCGCCACGCCCACACCGGCGGCCGCCCGCCGGTGGCGACCCCGGCGCGTTCCATGGCGTCGACCATCGCCCGGTAGGGCGCCACCAGGGCCGGCGGCACGCGGTCCCAGTCACCGAAGAGGTCGCCGGTCACGCGGGACAGCGGCTGAAAGGTACGCAAGAGCACGAGCAGTGACGCTAGCCGCGATCACCGCGTGCCCGCCTCCGGGGAATTCCCGGAACCGGAGCCCGGAGCCCGGAGTGAGCATCACCACCCCGAGGCGCCTCAGGCCTGCGTGGCCTTCGGCTCCCGGGCCCGGTGACCGTTCGGCCCACCGTGGGAGCGCGCGAACGGCAGCCGCTCCCCCACCTTCTCGCCGACCTTGGCCCGCACGACCCCGGCCGCGCCCTGGACCGCCGGGTGGTCGGCGACCGCCCGGTAGGTCCGCACGATCTGCTCGTACCGCGCACGGCCCGCCCGCGCCCCGAGCACGTACCCGACGGCCGCGCCGAGCAGGAAAGTCTTCATGCCCGCCTCCTGGTGTCTCCGGCTCGATCACTCATTGTCCCCCAACCCCCGCGAAAGTGCCGGGGGGTGCGTGCAGAGCGCGATCGCCCATGAGCTAAAGTTCTCTCCCGTCAGCCCGGAGCGATCCGGGCAGGCAGAGCGTTCCCCTGTAGCTCAATTGGCAGAGCATTCGGCTGTTAACCGAAGGGTTGCTGGTTCGAGTCCAGCCGGGGGAGCAGCGCAAACAGGGCCCCGGAGATCATCCGGGGCCCTGTTGACATCCAGGGGTGACATCAGTTCCCCGCGGCCAGCTGGTTCATCCGCTCGGCCATCTGGCGCTTCGCCTGGTCCAGCACGTGACCGTAGATGTTGGCCGTGGTCGTGATCGAGGCGTGGCCGAGCTGCTCCATCACCTCGCGGATGGTCGCCCCGTCCTCCAGGAGCAGCGTCGCGCAGGTGTGGCGCAAGTCATGCACGCGGCTGCGGTCGATGCTCGCTCTCCGTAGCACCCGGTCGAGCATGGTGTTCACGTCCCACGGCTCGCCCCTCCCCGATCGGGTGATGAACACGAGGTCGTCCGGCTGCCCCGGTGCCGAGGGTGCTCCTTGACGCCGCGATGCAGATCGACGCGCCTAAACTCCCCGAACATCAGCTCACCCGAACCCGCCTCAGAGTGGCGGTGGTGTTGGAATCATAACGCTGGTCAACCGGGCCGGACGACCTCCTTACGGGCCGGGCTGCTCACACGTCCGTGCGCTGATCGATCGCGGCCTCGTAGAAGGCGTCCGCGAGCGCCATGATGACGGCGCTGATACCCGGACCGTCGCTGAAGAAGTAGTCGGCCATGGTGTTGTGGGCCGACTGGTTCTCGACGACCGCCTCGGTGACCGCGGCTTGGAAATCCTGCGACTCCATGAACTGCTTTTTCGAGTTCACCTTGGTCTGGTTGACCAGGTCCGGATAGGCGAGCAGCCGCCGCACCAGGCCCTGCACGAACTCCCGGACCTGCGACTCGGTGAACGACTCGGCGCCGAAGAGATCGTTCATCTTGTCGATGACGACCTGGAGGGCGACGTACTTCGGCTCCTTCCGCTCCCCAGTGCCTGCGGCGCTGATGCCCTTGAGCTCCCCGTCGCCGGTCAGCGAAATGTCGACCGGTGTCCCCTTGGTGTGCTTGACGCCGACCAGGACCACGTCGAAGAGGTCGACCTCGGCTGCCCACGATGAATCTGCGATGACCTTCTCGAGAAGCCGCAAGAAGATCGACAGCATCTCCATGTACGGGTCGCCGTAGTCGACGATCTGACTCATGAAGTCGTAAAGCCGGACGTAAGTGGAGACGTCCTTGCGGAACAGATCGAGGGTGTTGAGAGTGACCTTGTCGTCGGCCTCGATCGCCTTCGCATAGCGGCGGGCGAACTCGTCCTTGGCGGGACTGATCGCTGCCGAGAGCGCGTTGTTGCCCTTGCGGGTGACCCATAGTTCGGCCACCTGTCGCACCTGCTCCGGCGTGTAAATCCCAGCCTGGGCGAGCTTCATGGCTAGGTGGACAACGACGTATGGGTCGGTCTCGGTCTCCAGGGTGGCATTGGTGAAGTAGGGCTCGAATGCAGCCCGGATGTCCTCGGGCTTGTTCACGAAGTCGATGACGAACGTCTTGCGCTTCTGCTCCCCGCCCGCGGTGCGGTGGGTCCGGTTGAGCCGGGAGAGGGTCTGCACGGCCGTGACCCCGGAGAGTTTCTTGTCCACGTACATTGCCAAGAGGAGCGGCTGATCGAACCCCGTCTGGTATTTGTTGGCGACCAGCATAATCTTGTACGTCGTGCCCTTGAAGGCTGCGGCCAGATCAGAGCCGGCGCCCGGGTTCAGGTTGGTCTCGGTGAACTCGTCGTCCTTGCTCGGCTGTGGCCCCCAGTCCGAGACCCACTCCTCGTCCTCAGCCATGGTCACCGAGCCGGAGAAGGCGACCAGAGTGCGATAGTTGTACGAGGAATCCACGGCGGCTCGCTTGGCGATGTAGGCGTCGATCGCCTTCTTGTACTTCACTGCGGCCTTGCGCGAGTCGGTCACGACCATCGCCTTCGCCTTGCCCTCCAGCAGGTGGGCGACGTTGACGTGAAAGTGCTCGACGATGATCTGCACCTTCTGACTGATGTTGGTCGGGTGCAGCTTCACCCACCGCATCAGCCCTTTCCGCGCTGCGGCCTCCTCCACCACCACATCGCCGTCACCGCTCTCAGCCTGACCAGCGATCTTCAGTGCGGTGTCGTAGGACTGGTAGCCCTTGAGTACGTCGAGGATGTAGCCCTCCTCGATTGCCTGCCGCATCGAGTAGAGGTGGAACTCGACCGGCTTGCCGTCAGGACCCTTGCGGCCGAAGAGTTCCAAGGTCTTGTTCTTCGGCGTCGCGGTGAACGCAAAGTAGGAGATGTTCTCCGACTCGGCCCGCTCGGTCATCTCCGCGGCCAGGATCGACTCGACGTCGACGGAGCCGCCCTCTTCGATCTCCTTGACCTCCTCCGCGGTCAGCACGGCCTTGAGCTTGGAGGAGATCTGCCCGGACTGCGAGGAGTGTGCCTCGTCCGCGATCACCGCGAACCGCTTCCCCTTCAGCCCCTGGTCGGCCCGGATCTCGTCGAGCGCGAACGGAAAGGTCTGCACCGTCACCGCGATGATCAGCTCACCGTTCTTCAGCGCGGTCGCCAGCAGCCCGGACTTCGACTTCGCCCCCGCCTTGCGGACGTCCTCCGGGCTGATCGTGGCCACGATCTTCCCCGACCCGTCGATCTGCCGGATCGCCTCCTGGAGCTGCCCGTCGAGGACGGTACGGTCCACGACCACGATCACCGAGTCGAAGACCTTCTCGTCGTTCACGTGCAGCCGCGCCAGCCGGTGCGCAGTCCAGGCGATGGTGTTCGTCTTCCCGGACCCTGCCGAGTGCTCGATCAGGTAGCGCTGCCCCACGCCCTCCTCGCGCACCGCGTCCACGATGTTCGTCACGGCCTCCCATTGGTGAAACCGCGGGAAAAGCATGGTCGTACGCCGCACCGAGGTGCCAGTGGTGACATCCCACTCCTCCTTGGTTTCCACGATCATCAGCCGGCCGACGATGTTGAGCCAGGCGTGCTTCTCCCAGACCCGCTCCCACAGGTATGCCGTCGCCGACCGGCCGTCCTCAGCCGGCGGGTTCCCCGCGCCCCCGTTGTGGCCCGTATTGAATGGCAGGAAGTGGGTCTTCTCGCCCTCGAGCCGGGTGGTCATCGCGGCCAGGTCGTTGGAGACGGCAAAGTGCACGAGCGCCCGGTGTCCGAACGACAACAGCGGCTCCGGACGGCCGTTGGTCAGCGGGTGCCGGTTCTTGCGGTACTGGTTGATCGCCTCATCCAGCGACTGGGTGAAGTCGGTCTTCAGCTCGACGGTGGCGACCGGGAGCCCGTTGATGAAGAACACCAGGTCGATGCTGCGCTGGTCGGCGGTGGAGAAATGCACCTGCCGCATCACCCGCACACGCATCGCCGCGTACCGCTCGTTGGTGGTTGCGTTCAGGCTGGTCTCGGGGCGGAACTGCGCCATCTTCAACCGGCCACCGCCGATGTACTGCACCCCGTTGCGCAGGATGTTCAGCGTCCCGCCACCGTGTTCCAGGGGCTTGTCGAGCGCCGTGGTCAGCACGTCGAGGAACTTCGCCTCCGACCCCGCGGCTTTCAAGGCTTTCCCGTACGCCGCCGGCTGGGTCTCCTTCAGCCACGCGAAGAGGTCCTCGGGAAACAGGGCGCGTTCGCGGTCGTAGCCGTTGTCGTTCTCCGAGTACAGCCACCCATGTTCGGCCAGGTACTCGCAGATCTCGGTTTCGAAGACAACCTCGTTGTGACCGGCCATCACGCCGCCTCTCGCACGTCGATCTGTCCCGTCACCGCCGCCGTGATCAACGCCGCACGACGCTCGCGAGCGAGTTCGATGAACCGCTCGGTCTCGGCGATGAGAGTGTCGATCTTGGCGGTCTGCTCGTCGAGATACGCTGCAATGCGGCGCTGCTCGTCGAGTGGAGGTACGGCGAGCCGAAACTGCTTCAGCGCCTCGCACGTGAGGCCGCCCTTCGTGCTTCCATTTTCCTCGCTAAGCCGTCGAAGCTCGTCATAAGCCGCTCTGAGCGACCACAAAAGGTACTCCGGCAACCACCGGCTCCGATCAGGAGTTACGTACGCAACGTGCTGGTTCACCGTGGCCTCGATGTCGAGAATCGTTGCCATCCCGCGTGTCTTTCCCTGGCCGGTCAGGCCAACCAGGACAGAGCCAGGAGCAACAACCGGCAGGTGGCATTCGCGGAGCGCCACGGCAGTCACAAACTGCTCGGCTCCGCTGACCCGAGACTTGTTGACGACGGAGCTGTTCAGCCAAGGGACGTGCCCGCCGCGCCAATAGATAGCGCTATCCCGTCTTGGAGTCGACCCATTGCCGATACGAGCCGTACGTCCAAGCTTGTCTGTCGCCGAACCTGTCGGCTGGAGAATGGCATGCATAGGCACTGCCCGGCGCCGCTCGCGGAGCATCTCGATCAGGCGCTGCTGCTCCTCGATCAGCGTGTCGATGCGGGCGGTCTCGCGGGCGAGGTAGTTGGCGATGGTGCGCTGTTCCTCTGGCGGGGGCAGTGGAATCGGAATCCTGGCGAGCTTCTCCGCCGTGAGGTGCGGCATCGAGACAACGTTGGAATAGGCATGAACAAAACCGCTAGCCCGCAGCGCGATCAGGTAGAACGCGATGAAGCGGCCATCGAAGCCGCCAATCGGTCGGAGCCGGTTGATCGAGTTCTGGAATCCCCAGCCAGATAGCTCCTCGTCGACATACGCAGCACGGCCGAACCCGCCTTGGCCGCCCTCGACAACAACCACGTCCCCCGCTCGGATGCTCAACTGCTCCAGTTCCGCCTCGCTAAACCACATCTCGTTCACGTCATTGAGGGACAACGCTCCGTCGGGCTGCACATTTGCGGCACGCATGTAGGGTGCACGAACGTCACCGCCCGAATCATTGCTCTGCAACATCTTGCCGAGTGTGACCGTCGCAGCGTGCTTGACCTGTCCTGCCTGCCAGCCCTCAGGCAACGTCTCCCACAGCGGCCCCGTCACTGTTCCACCTCCCGCAGCAAGTCAAGGATCTTGGCGACCTGCTTCTCCAGATCGGCATCGATCTCAGCGAGGGGACGCGGCGGGACGTACTTGTAGAAATGCCGGGTAAAGGGAATCTCGTAGCCGGTCTTGACCTTGGCCCAATCGATCCAGGCGTCGGGGACGTGCGGCTTTACCTCGGCGTCGAAGTACGCCTGGATGACCTCGAACTTGCCGGCCGCACCGGCGGTCGAGCCGCCGTAGGTGAACGGGACATTTTCGGTGTCGCGCTTCTTGGTGTCCGGCTTGGGCTTGCCCTTACGGTCCACCGCCAGCTTGCCATTCTCGTCATGGAGGGGGCGCTCCACGGTGATGGTCCAGTAGCCGAACTCGTCGTTGCGCAGCACCTTGGAGAAGTCGGGGTCTGCGTCTTCGAAGTCGGCGTACAGCCGGACGATCTTGGCGCGGTCCGCGTCGCTGAGCTCACGGTTCTTGGCGCCGAGATTCTTGCGCATCTTGGTCCAGAACGACGTTCCGTCGATGAGCTGGACTTTGCCCTTGCGGTCGGGATGCTTCGCGTTGTCAAGAATCCAGATGTAGGTGGCGATACCGGTGTTGAAGAACATGTTCGTCGGCAGCGCGACGATGGCATCGACCAGGTCGTTCTCCAGCAGCCACCTACGGATGTTGGAGGGGCCGGACTCGGCGCCACCGTTGAAGAGCGGTGAGCCGTTCATCACGATCCCGGCCCGGCCGCCGCCATCCTCCGGCGCCCGCATCTTGTGAGCCAGGTGGAGCAGGAAGAGCATCTGGCCATCCGACGTCGCCGGGAGACCAGGGGCGAACCGGCCATAGGGGCCGGCTTCGTTGCGCTCCCTCGTGACTGCCTTGGCGTACTGCTTCCAGTCGACGCCGTACGGCGGATTGGACATGCAGAAGTCGAACTGGCGGCCCTTGAACGCGTCATCGGTCAGCGTGTTGCCGAAGGCGATGTTGGTCGCGTCATGCCCCTTGGCCAGCAGGTCGGACTTGCAGATCGCGTACGACTGAGGGTTGTACTCCTGGCCATACAGGCTCAGCTTCGCGCCGCGGTTCTGTGCGAGCAGGTGCTCCTCGGCCAGGGCGAGCATGCCGCCGGTGCCTGCGGTGGGGTCGTACAGCGTGCGGACGATGCCGGCCTCGGCCAAGTCGACGTCCCTCTCGGCGAAGAGCAAGTCGACCAGCAGCCGGATCGCGTCCCGCGGGGTGTAGTGATCGCCGGAGGTCTCGTTCGCGGCCTCGTTGAACTTGCGGATGATGTACTCGAACGCATCGCCCATGTCGGCGTTGGACACGACGTCCGGATGCAGATCGACGGCCTTGAAGGACGTGATGACCTCGCGCAGGAGCCCCGCCTTCTCCAAGGCGAGGATTTCCTTCTTGAAGTCGAAGTACTCGAAGACGTCGACATCGGGCGAGAACCGGTCGATGTAGTCGGCCAAGTTGTCCGCCAGCCCGTCGGCGTCGGCCAGCAGGTTGGCGAAGGAGTAATTCGACGTGTTGTAGAACGGCCGGCCGGTCGCCTTCTTGACCTCGATCCTGAGCCGGTTCGGATTGTCGTACTTCGCCGCCAGCTCACGCACCGTCTCGCGGTCGGGCTCGAGGATGCAGTCGAGGCGGCGCAGGATCGTGAGCGGCAGAATCACGTTGCCGTACTGGTTAGGGCGGTAGGGACCCCGAAGCTGGTCGGCGATCGACCAGATGAAACTACCCAGTGTGCTCACAAAGCTCCTTACGAGGCTCACTCGACGATGAATGTTGGACGCTCAGCGCGAGCCCGTGCGAGCCGTCCGAACAGACAGCCCACAGTCTGCGGCAGCCGGTGCGTCACAAGAGCATCATTGTGCATCACGGCACCCTGCCTGCCGCGCGGCCAGCAGAGGCAGGCGGCCGACGGGAGGCAGCACCTTTGTGCGATCGCCGGACAAACAAATCCGGGCCGGATGTCGTCAACCCCGCTTCGCACCGATCGTGCCTCTGGTGGTCGGCTCGTGCACGCACAGTCACATCTCGTAGTTCGGCTGTGCGGCGTGATCAGTTACAAGGGGTTGACAGCGCTCCACCCGGTTACGGGCGGCTCTGGATCGCGGAAAGGTGGAGCACGGTCCAGGCGCAACGCTTTGAACAGCGTTTTTGCGTCCGCCCGGCGACCCACCGCTGACATCAAATCGTGACATCAACAGGGGCGAAACTAGCGCGAACAGACGTGGCAAATGCCGAAGAGGCAGGGCGAGTCACCACAGCAGAAGCCCAGGTCTCCACCTCCCCGGCCCCAAGATCAGACGCTGCGCAGCACCGACACCACGGCCCCCAGGATCACCGCCCGGTCGCCGTCTATCACCTCGTACGCTGGGTTTCTCGGTTCCAGGTACACGTGCCCGTTGCGGCGCCGGTAGACCTTCACCGTCGCCTCCTCGTCGATCATTGCCGCGACGATCTGGCCCGAGTGCGCCTCCGACTGCTGGCGCACCACCACGATGTCGCCGTCGCAGATCGCTGCGTCGATCATTGAATCGCCGCGTACCCGTAGGCCGAACACCGTGCCCCGGCCGGTCAGCTCGCGCGGCAGGGTCAGCGTGTCGTCCAGCTGCTCGATCGCCGAGATGGGCGTGCCGGCCGCGATGTCGCCCACCACGGGCACCGGCACCGAGTCACCGGAATCCGCCCGCGACGAAGAACCGGAAAGGAACGCCCGCACGTCGATCGGCCGGGACATCGTCGCGCTGCGGCGCAGGAAACCCTTCTCCTCCAACGCCGCCAGGTGCTTCGACACCGACGACGAGGACCGCAGCCCGACCGCCTCCCCGATCTCCCGCGTGTTCGGCGCGTACCCGTACCGGTTCACCCAATCGCGGATCGCGACCAGGATCCGCTGCTGCCGCTCGGGCAGTGACGCCACGTCCAGGTGCTCGAAAAGATCGTCGTAGGAGGCCACCCGCGGATGTTAGACGTTCACACCCGCGCCACCGCGAACACCCGCCGGAACGGGAACCACGTCGTCCCGTCCGGCCGCGGCGGATACGCCTCGTTCAGCAGCGGCGCCAGCTCCGCCCGGAACCGCGCCCACTCACCGTCGTCCAGCGCCGCCCGCACCGGCCGCAACGCCGTCCCGGTGATCCACTCCAGCACCGCGTCCGGCCCGCTCAGCCGCTGGACGTACGTCGTCTCCCAGGCGTCGACGAAGCAACCCGCGTCGGCGAACAACTCCGCGTACTCCAGGGGTGAGTCGACCGCCTCGACGCCACGCAGCCCGCCCACGCGAGAAGCCCACTCCGCACGACCAGCCACCTCACGAACCAGCGAGTGCGACGGCGAATCCATGTTGCCCGGCACCTGCATCGCGAACCAGGCGCCCGCGGGCAACTCCTCCACCCAGCGCCGCAACAACGAACGGTGCTCCGGCACCCACTGCAGCACCGCGTTGGTGACCACCACGTCCGTGTCCGGCGACGGCGACCACTCCCGCACGTCGCCCACCTGCGCGTCGACCCCCGCGGCCCGCGCCGCCTCGACCATCTCCGGCGAGCTGTCCAGCGCCTCCAGCTTCGCCCCCGGCCAGCGCGAAGCCAGCGACACCGTGAGGTTGCCGGGGCCGCAGCCCAGGTCGACGACCCGCCGCGGGTCAGTCGCGCCGATCCGGGCGATCAGGTCGTAGAACGGGCGTCCCCGCAGGTCCGCGTAGTCGAGGTACTTCACCGGATCCCACACAGTACGAGCGTACTGCTAGGCTTGGGGCGGCGCCAGCTTCTCCGCGGCCTCGCGCGCGATCGCGGCGACGACCTCGAGGTCCACCCCGGCATCCGGCCGCGCCTGCAGCACGACCCCGTCCCGCCCGGGCAGCTTCCGCTGCACGAACCACACCCCGCCGCTGGTCAGCTCGGCGCGGTGCCGGCCCCGGATCGAGCCGTCCACCCGCTGGCGGACCAGCCACGGCACCTTGCCCGGCCGCGGCAGCTCGAACCGCACCGGCTCCCGATCACGCAGCACGACCGCCGCCCCCGCCGTGCCGGTCTCCTCGGCCTCGGTGACCGTCAGCGTCCCGTCACCCCAGGTCGCCTTGCTGATCAGGTGCCACCCGATGCGCCGGGCGCCCTCGGGCACGGGGATCCACAACCCGAGCTCGGTCACCACGAGGTGCCCGCCGCGCACGGGCGCCGACCCGATCGCGTTCTCCGACTCCACCAGCCGCCCGGGGAAGTCCTCCGGCAGGGGGTCGCCGATCAGCCGTCGCAGCCACCGCACGCGCTAGTCCATCCCGCCGATGGCCTGGACCTTGAGCGCCTTGCGGTACTCCTCCAGCGCGACGAGGTCGCCGAACAGGGCCCGGTAGTCGTCGGCCGCCTCGATCGGCGACAGCCGCTGCAGGCGCGACTTGATCTCCGCGATCTGCCGCCCCACCAGGTTCTCCTGCACCGCGGCGATCATGCTGCCGATGTAGCGGCCGTCGGCCTCGCCCTTGGCGCGCAACGGTTCCACGGCCAGCTCCGACAGCAGCGACCGCACCGGCCCCTCCGGCGTGTACGGGCTCGCCGCGTCGATCAGCGCCGGCCCGGACAACCCGCTGCTGGCACCACCGGCCTTCAGCACCGCCCGGTGCACCGCCACGTACGCCGGGTGCGTGAAGGCCTCCTCGGGCAGGGCGTCGTACTCCGGGCCCGCGTACGCCGGTTCCTGCAGCGCCGCCTTGAGCACCTCGCGCTGCGCCATCAGCCGCGGGTCGTTCGGGTCCGGCCGCGGCACGTCCGCCACCGCGGTGCCGTTGACGCGCTGCGCCGGACGGCGGCCGTTGCCCCGGACCGCGCCGCCCGCGCTCTCCCGCACCCGCCGCACGACCATGGCTTCGTCCTGCCAGCCGACCCACCACGACAGCTTGGTGGCGTAGCCGTCCCGCTTCGCGCGGTCCCTGATCTGCGCGACCAGCGGCACGGTGCGCTGCAGCGCGGCGACCTGGCCGTCGACCGAGTCGAGGTCGTACTCCTTGAGGATGCTGCGGATCGCGAACTCGAACAGCGGCGTGCGCCGGGCCACCAGGTCGCGCACCGCGGACTCCCCCTTGGCGAGCCGCAGGTCGCACGGGTCCATGCCGTCCGGCGCGACCGCGATGTAGGTCTGGCCGGCGAAGGTCTGCTCGCCCTCGAACGCCTTCAGCGCCGCCTTCTGGCCCGCCTCGTCGCCGTCGAAGGTGAAGATGATCTCGCCGCGGAACGCGTCGTCGTCCATCAGCAGCCGGCGCAGCACCTTCATGTGGTCCTCGCCGAACGCGGTGCCGCAGGAGGCGACCGCGGTGGGCACGCCGGACGCGTGCATCGCCATCACGTCGGTGTAGCCCTCGACCACGACCACCTGGTGCCGCTTGGCGATCTCGCGCTTGGCGAGGTCGAGCCCGAACAGCACCTGCGACTTCTTGTAGACCGGGCTCTCGCTGGTGTTGAGGTACTTGGCCTGGATCGGGTCGTCGTCGTGCAGCCGCCGCGCGCCGAACCCGACGACGTCGCCGGACAGGTCCCGGATCGGCCACACCAGCCGCCGGTGGAACCGGTCGATCGGCCCCTGGCGGCCCTCCTTGACCAGCTGGGCCTTGAGCAGCTCGCTGAACTCGAACCCGCGGTTGAGCAGGTACTTCGTCACCTTGTCCCAGCCGGCCGGGGCGTAGCCGCAGGTGAACGTGCGGGCCGCGGTCTCGTCGAAGCCGCGCTCGGCGAGGAAGTCGCGGGCGATCCGGGCCTCGGGCGTGCGCAGCTGCTCGGCGTAGAACTCGGCGGCCACCTTGTGCGCCTCGACCATGCGGGAGCGCGTGCCGCGGTCGCGCTGGACGCTGCCGCCGCCACCCTCGTAGGTGAGCCGGAACCCGACGCGGTCGGCCAGCCGCTCGACCGCCTCGACGAACGGGAGGTGGTCGATCTTCATCAGGAACTTGATGACGTCGCCACCCTCGCCGCAGCCGAAGCAGTGGAAGGTGCCGTGCGTGGGGCGGACGTTGAACGACGGGGTCTTCTCGTCGTGGAACGGGCACAGCCCCTTCAGCGCTCCCCCGCCGGCGTTGCGCAGCGCCACGTAGTCGCCCACGACCTCGTCGATCCGGTTGCGCTGGCGAACCTCCGCGATGTCACTTTCCCGGATCCGGCCTGCCACGACGACCAGTCTAGTGACCGGCGGGGCCGGGCCGTACGGCACACTCGGTGCGTGACCACGCTGGATGCCCTCGCCGCGGAGTTCGCCGGGCTGCGCGCGCACCTGACGGCCGTCGCCTACCGGCTGACCGGTTCGGTGAGCGACGCCGAGGACGCGGTGCAGGAGTCGTGGCTGCGGCTGGCCGCGCTGAGCGAGGGCAAGCGCACGCAGATCCAGGAGCCGCGAGCGTGGCTGACCACGGTGGTCGGGCGGATCTGCCTGGACCGGCTGCGGTCGGCGACGGCGCGGCGGGAGAGGTACGTCGGCCAGTGGCTGCCGGAGCCGATCATCACGCCGCTGGGCGCGCCGGCCGGGGACGATCCGCTGGAGGCCGCGGTCCGCGACGAGGGTGTCCGCATGGCGGCGATGGTCGTGCTCGACCGCCTCACGCCCGAGCAGCGGGTGGCGTTCGTGCTGCACGACGCGTTCGCCGTGCCGTTCGACGAGATCGCGGAGATCCTCGGGGTGACCACCGCGACGGCCCGTCAGCACGCCTCGCGCGGACGCCGTGCGCTGGACGACGCCCAGCCGCCGCCGCGCGCGGACCTGGCCGAGCAGCAGGAGGTGCTCGACCGGTTCATGCGGGCGCTGGCGAACGGCGACGTCCGGGCGGTGGCCGAGGTGCTGCACCCCGACGTCGTGCTCATCGGTGACAGCAACGGCAAGGCCAAGACCTCGGTGCAGGTCATGGTGGGCGCGGACAAGGTCATCCGCTTCTTCCTCGGCCTGCGGCGGTTCTACCGGCCGGAAGCGCTGACCGACGGGCGTCCGCTGCTGGTCAACGGCGATCTCGGGTTCTACCTGCCGCCCGCCCCGGGCGGCGACGGCTACCGGCCGCTGGACGCGCACCTGGAGATGTTCACCGTCCGGGAGGGGCGGATCACCGCGATCTACGACCAGGCCAACCCGGACAAGCTCACCCGGCTTGCGGCACCCGGCACGCGTCCCCGGACGTGAAGCCCTGGTCGGTGATGCCGAGGGCGCTGTTGACGCGGGCGCGCTGGTTCTCCAGGCTGACGAGGTAGGTCAGCTCCACCAGCCCGGCGCGGCCGAACTCCCGCTCCAGCTCGGCGACCTGCTCGTCGGTGACCGCGACCGGCGTTTCGGACATCGCGTCGGCGTAGGCCAGGGCGAGGCGTTCCTGGCGGGTGAACAGCTCCGAGGTGGCGTAGGCGTCGATGTTCTTCAGGCGGTCGATGTCCAGCCCGGCGTGCTTCTGCAGCATCGTGCCGAAGTCGACGCACCACGAGCAGCCCAGCCGCACGGCCGTCCGGTACTGGGCCAGCTCGGCGACGTTCACCGGCAGGTGCTTGACCGCCTTCTCGACGAGCATCTCGTGGATCCCGCTGGCGCGCATCAGGGCAGGCCGGTG
Organism: Amycolatopsis thermalba; assembly: GCF_023376025.1. Classification (NCBI taxonomy): domain Bacteria; kingdom Bacillati; phylum Actinomycetota; class Actinomycetes; order Pseudonocardiales; family Pseudonocardiaceae; genus Amycolatopsis; species Amycolatopsis thermalba. The sequence goes on along the minus strand of NZ_CP091196.1, from coordinate 2,479,209 downwards.
TGCGACGACGGCGAACGGCTCGGGCACGGCGCCGAACCGCTTGCGCGCGTAGCGGTAGACGAGCTTGGTGAGCAGTCCGGCGTCCTGTTCGGTCACCGCGGGGATGCGTGGCATGGGGTCCTCCTTCGTGGTCCTACGAAGGGGACGAGACGGCTTCGCGAGATGTGACAGACCGGCGCCGCATCACGTGGTGGCGCCAGCCAGCGAACCGGTGTCGTCGGGCCGGATCCCGGAACCGGCCGCCACGCAGGCTTCCGGATCGCCGGTCACGGCCGGGTCCGTGGCGGCGATGATGGCGTCCAGGGTGCGGCGGGCGGCCAGCAGACCGGCCACGGCCTGGTCGATGCGTTCGCGCTCCCGGTCCAGGCCGGCCAGCGTGCCGGAACACGCCGCAGCCAGGATCCGGCCGTCGTCGATCATGCAGGGCAGCAGTTCGGCGATGGTGGCGGTGTTGAGGCCGGCGCCGAGCAGTATCCGGATGCCCCGGACCGTGGCGATGTCCTCCTCGGTGAACTCGCGGTAGCCACTCGGCCGCCGCGACGGCGTGAGCAAGCCCTGCTCCTCGTAATACCGCAGCAGCCGCTGGCTGACCCCGGTCCGTCGCGAAAACTCGCCCATGCGCATATGACGACCACCACGTTCAGTTGACTCTCTCATCGGTGTGAGATCGCAGTCTATTCGCATGACGAACGAACAATCAGCAAGCGCGCGGCAGGCGCCCGTCACCGTCGTCGGCCTCGGGCCCATGGGCCTCGCCCTCGCCGGGGCGCTCCGGGGCCGCGGCCACCGCACGACCGTCTGGAACCGCACCCCGGGAAAGGCCGATCGCCTGGTCGCCACGGGCGTCCGCCGCGCGGCGACCGTCGCCGAGGCGGTGTCCGCGAGCCCGGTCACGATCATGTGCCTCAAGGACTACGAGACCATGTACGAGGTCTTCGGCTCCGCCGGCGACGCCCTGCGGGGGCGGGTGCTGGTGAACCTCAACTCCGGTACTCCGAAGGAGGCGCACGCGGCGGCCGGGTGGGCGGCCGAGCGCGGCGTGTCGTACCTGGACGGCGCGATCATGGTGCCGCCGCCGATGGTCGGGCACCCCGGATCCGTCTTCCTCTACAGCGGTTCGCGGGAGGTGTTCGACGAGCACCGGCCGACGCTGGCGAGCATGGGCGACCCCCGGTACCTCGGCTCCGATCCCGGCCTGGCGGTGCTGTACAACACCGCGCTGCTGGAGATGATGTACGCCACCATCAACGGATACCTGCACGCCACCGCGATGGCCGGCTCGGCCGGGGTGCCGGCGGTGGAGTTCGCCGAACTGGCCATCGGCTGGTTCCTGCCCGCGGTGCTGGGCCCGATGCTCGCCGAGGAGGCACCGGTCCTGGACAAGGGCGAGTACCCGGGTGATCTCGGCACCTTGGAGATGAACCTCAACGCGCTGGACCACATCGCGCGCACCGCCCAGGAGCAGGGCGTGCAGACCGACCAGCCGCGCCTGATGAGGGAAATCGCGGCACGAGCGATCGCTGACGGCCACGGCGGCAAGAACTACCTGGCGGTGTTCGAGGTCTTCAAGCACCAGGCACGCTAGCCGCGCAGGGCGCGGACGTCCCACACCCACACGCCGTCCACGTAGACGGCCTGCCCGCCGAGCAGCTGGTCCACCGTCTCGTGCAGGGCGTTGCCGTTGGTCACCGGGGCGAGCACGACGGCGTCGGCCTTCCAGTACTTCAGGTCCTCGACCGCCTGGGCGCGCTGCGCTGGCGTCACGGTCGGCACCTCGCCGCTGTCGCGCACGTCGGCCAGCAGGTCGGCCGTCGGGCGGTTCACCGCGCCGTAGCGGCCGCGCTTGTCGTCCGGTCCGCTCGGCCCGACGAAGTACCCGTCGGCGAGCGGGAAGCCCAGGTCGGCCTCCACCTGCCAGTGCAGGGCTCGCGCGTCGCCGCCGTTGGGCAGCGGCACGACGACCACCGAACCGGACCCGACGTACTGCCGCCACGCGCCGTCGGCGAAGAAGGCCGGCGCCTCGGGGCGAACGTAGGTCTTGTAGGGCGTCGGCGCGATCGGCAGCAGCACCGCGGCCAGCGCTCCCAGCCACAGGAACCGGACGGGCAGGTTCCGGTCCCGGAAGGCCGGCGCGGCCTCGAAGACCCGGTCGGTCGCGATCGCGAGCAGTGCCGCGACCGCCGGGATGCACCCGATCGCCAGCCGCGACTCCAGCAGCGAGTCGAACAGCGGCAGCTCGTACAGCAGCTTCCACGGGCCGGGGATCCCGGTTTCCTCGTGGTTCACGACCATCTCGACGCCCAGCGACAGCCACGCCATCAGGAACATCGAGATCGCGATGGCGCGGGCCACGACGTTGCGCCACAGCCAGACGGTCAGCACCACCACCAGGATGATGAGCGGCCAGCCGAAGAACGCGTTCTCCTCGGTGCGGTTCATCGACACGTCCGCGGCCGCCTCGGGCTGGCCGGCGATCGACTCGGTCGCGAACCGGGTGAACGCCGCGGTGTCGTTGCCGACCGGGCCGTGCTCCAGGGTGAGGTAGCTCTGCGGGCCGAAGAACTGCCACCACAGCGGGTAGATCGCGATGGCGATGGCGACGACCGCCGCTACCGTCAGGCCTCCGGCCATCGGTTTGACCATCCGCAGCGCCTGGCGCGGCCGCGACACCGCGTAGCCGGCGGCGAACAGCACGAACGCCATCATCATGATCAGCAGTGGTTCCTCGCCCAGGAACACCTGGTAGGCGAGCATCAGGCCGAGGATGATGCCGTCGCGCACCGGGCGGTGCCCCTGCGCGAGCCGGATCAGCCGCATCACGATGAACGGGATCAGGAACAGCACCACGAAGTTGGGGTGCGCGTTGCCGTGCGAGATCATCGCCGGCGCGAAGCCGCAGAACGCGCCGCCGATCGCCGCGGCCGTGCGTGAGGTGACCAGGTGGCGGGAGAACACCCAGTACCAGGCGATCGACGTGCCGGCCAGACCGCCGGTGAGCGCGATCGCCCAGGTCACGGTGGGACCGAACAGCTCGGTGATCGGCGACAGCGGGATGCTCAGGCCGAACATGGCCGTGTTGGCCATCAGGTTCACGCCGACCGGGTAGTTCTGCAGGGTGGTGCCGAGCGGGTTCTCCCAGTGGAAGACCGAGTGGGCGGCGACGGCGAAGAACCACTCCCACATGTTCTGGTCCTGGCCGCTGTTGTACATGTAGCCGCCGCTGCCCAGGTTCACCCACAGCCCGGCGTAGAGGATGAACGCGGCCACGATGTAGATGGCGATGACCAGTGCGTCGGCGCGGCCGAACCGGCGCCGTTCCTCTCCGACCTCGGGCACGGTCTCGGGCGCCTGCAGCAAAGCGGTCACTCTTTCACCCTCAGGGCTCGACTACGCGGGCGAAAAAGTAGACCACACCGGTCCGGGCGTGCCGCACGAGGAGCAGGAAAGGCCGGTCGACGCGCACCTCGACCGGGTCGGCCGGGGTGACCATGGACAGGGTGCGGATCATGACCGCGGTGGCGGCGGCGCCCTCCAGGCCCTGCTCGTCGAGCTCGAGGACGGACTGGTGCTGGACGGCCGAGACGAACGCGCGCGGGTCCGGGGTGAGGCGGCCGAGCGGGGACGCGCCGGGCTCGAACAGGGTGCGCACGCCCAGCTGTTTGAGGGCGCCGGTGAGGTCGGCGGGGCGGTCGAGGTCGATCTTCGGCAGGCGCAGGTCGAGCTGGACGCGCCGGGGCGCGGCGAGCAGGGTGGCCAGTTTCGCGTCGTCGAGGTGCGGTTCCTGGTCGGCGAGGTCGCCGTCGGGCAGCAGGACCGTGGCGGTGACGCCGGCGGCCGGCAGCTCGACGACCTGCCAGCCGTCCTGGTGCGCGTAGCCGAGGTGTTCGGACTGGCGCATCATCTTGACGCGGCGCGGGCCGGCCGGGCTGTGGAACTGCTCGTCGCGGGTGTTGGCGTCGCGGAACGGGTGCTGCCAGGCGGCCTTGAGGTAGAGGGCGTTGACCAGGCTGGCGACGGTGTCCGGGCCGACCGAGTCCGGGGGCAGCAGTTCCGGGATGAGGTCGCGGGTGGTTTCGGCGACGTCGGCGTTGATGGCGCGGCGGGCGCGGTCCGGGTCGGCGACGAACGGGGCGGTCTTGGTGCTCGCGCCCGGCCAGCCCGCGAGGTCGGCGAGGAAGGTGTCGCGGACGGGCAGCTGGTCCCAGGCCCAGAGCGTGTTGGCGACGGCGAGGACCGGGTCCTCCTGCCGGGTGGTGTTGTCGAGCGTCGCGGCGGCGCGGAGGAGGTCGGCCTGCTTGGCGATGTCCGGGTCGCCGCCGGTGAGGAGCCGGAGCAGCTCCTCGGCGGCCGGGCCGTCCGCGGCCTGGCTCGCGAGGCCCAGTGCGCTGGCGATCGAGTACGGCGAGACCACCGAGTCGCCCCCGTCGCCACCGACGACCCGGTGCACCGCGAGGCTGAAGCGCAGATGCTCACGTTCCGGCGTGGTCACGCCCCCGACGCTACCGGACGGGAGGCCGAGGTTCGGTGGGGCGCGGGCATGGGGCGCACGTGGGTGACACCGCTTCGCTTCCGGCGGGAGGCCGGGACCGGGCGAGCCGGCGCGGCGTCGGCCACGGCCAGTGGCGATGAGCGGAGCTGGGTATCGCCAGCGCACGACGGCGACCGGCGACCGCCGGTGGCGGGCAATCCCACCGGCGCCCGGCCAGCCACCGGGAATCGGTCGACGCGCCTTCTCGCCGCAAGCATTCCATGCGGAGAACCCAACCGCCGCCAGCAGCGTCTCGCGCCCGGCTGGGAGCGGCCGGCACGTCACGGCGGGGGCTCAGTGGCGTCCGGTGTGCCAGCGGTGCCAGGCGTGCGCCTGGCCGTCGCACATTCCGTGCGGACAACCCAACGGCCGCCGACAGCGTCTCACGCCCGGCTGGGAGCAGCCGGCACGTCACGGCCGGGGCCTCAGTGGCGCCCGGTGTGCCAGCGGTGCCAGGCGTGCGCCTGGCCGTCGCAGCGTTCCCTGTGGACAACCCAACGGCCGCCGACAGCGTCTCACGCCCGGCCGGGAACGGCCGGCACGTCACGGCCGGGGCCTCAGTGGCGCCCGGTGTGCCAGCGGTGCCAGGCGTGCGCCTGGGCGTCCGTCAGGGAGGCGACCTGGTCGATCACCACGCGGAGCCGCGCGGGGTCGTCCGGGGCGGCGTGCCAGGCGGGGTGGAACGCGGCTTCCAGCGGGTCCGGCGCGCGCTCGGCCAGGATCGTCACCAGTTCGGCCAGCATTTCGCGCTGGCCGGCCTGCATGGCCAGCCTGCGCGGGTCGCTCATGACGTACCGCAGCGCCAGCGCCTTCAACAGCGCGACCTCCGCCGCCACGCGTTCGGGCATCACCAGGCACGCGTCGTAGCGGGTGAGAGGGCCGTCGCCGTGCTCCGCGCGCGTTCCGGTGACCGCGGCGGACGCGAACCGGCCGACCAGCTCGCTCGTCATCCGCTTCAGCGCGATCTGCCCCTGCGGCGTCGAGTCGAAACCGGGCCGCGCCAGCTCGGCCACGACGGGCAAATCGAGCAGGTCACGCGCGGCACCCTCCAGCGCTGACACCGACAGCCGTGAGAAGTGCTTGGCCGCCAGCTCGGCCACCGCCGCCCGCTCCCCCGGGTCGGCCAGCACCGACAACGACAACCGGCCCGCCAGCACGCCGTCCTCGACGTCGTGCACCGAGTACGCCACGTCGTCGGCCCAGTCCATGATCTGCGCCTCCAGGCAGGTGCGGCCCTCCGGCGCACCCTCCCGCATCCAGTCGAACACCTCCCGGTCGTCGTCGTACACCCCGAACTTCGCCGTGCCCGGCCGCCGCGGCCACGGGTACTTCGTCGCCGCGTCGAGGCACGCGCGCGTCAGGTTCAGCCCGGCCGAGCCGACCTTCGGCTCCAGCCGGGTGAGGATGCGCAGCGTCTGCGCGTTCGCCTCGAACCCGCCGCACACCTGCGCCACCTCGTCGAGCGCCCGCTCGCCGTTGTGCCCGAACGGCGGGTGCCCGATGTCGTGCGCCAGCCCCGCCGTGTCCACCAGGTCCGGATCGGCCCCCAGCTCCTCGGCGATGCCGCGCCCGATCTGCGCGACCTCCAGCGAGTGCGTCAACCGCGTGCGCGGCACCCCGCTGACCTCGGCGCCCTCCCCAGGCCCCACCACCTGGGTCTTGCCCGCCAGCCGGCGCAGCGCCGCGGAGTGCAGGACGCGCGCCCGGTCCCGCGCGAACGCACTCCGGCCGTCCGGCCGCGACCCGGTGAGCGCCGCCCGCTTCGGCGCTTCGCCGAGCCACCGCTGTCGATCGTGCTCGCTGTACACCCCGCAACTCTACGGGCACCCACCGACAATTCCGGGGCTCGTGGGCAGGGTTCTGACCAGGACACACGAGATGCGCACTCGTGCGGGCGCGACTGGAAGCCGGGGACGGTGGGTCCGGCGGGCGCGCCGCACCCACGTGCGCGGCGGGGGGTAGAGGGTGACCGGCCTCGCGGCCCGGACCGGCGCCGAAGACACAGCCGGTGAGGGCGGGCTGCGGCGCGGTGAACCGGGGACGGCCTTTCAACCGCCGCACCGCACCCACGAGCACAGCCGGGGGTAAAGGGGACCCGCCTCGCGGCCCCGAAGACACAGCCAGCGAGGGCAGCCTGCGGCCGGGTGAACCGGGGGACGGCCCTTCCAGCCGCCGCGCCGCACGCACGAGCGCAGCCCTGGGTAGAGGGTGACCGGCCTCGCGGCCGGACCAGCGCCGAAGACACAGCCCGTGAGGGCAGGCTGCGGCGGTGAACCGGGGACGGCCGTTCCAGCCGCCGCACCCCACCCACGAGCGCAGCCCTGGGTAGAGGGTGACCGGCCTCGCGGCCGGACCAGCGCCGAAGACACAGCCCGTGAGGGCAGGCTGCGGCGGTGAACCGGGGACGGCCGTTCCAGCCGCCGCACCCCACCCACGAGCGCAGCCGAGGTCGAAAGAACAGGGCGACCAGTCCCGCGGCCCCGACCGGCGCCGAAACCGCAGCCAGTGAGGGCTGGGTGCGGTGGGACGAACCGGGGGCGGCCAGTCCCGCGGACCAGCACCGAACAGTCCCGCGGCCCAGCGCCGAAGACACAGCCGGTGCCGGCGGAGTCCAGCGGGAGCCGGCCCCGAAGACCGAGCCCGCCGGGGTTACCTCCCCGAACCTCAGCCCAACCCCGTCCCGCCGATGTTGTCCGCCGGGGTCTTGGTCAGCCGGTAGAACAGCAGCGCCCCGGTCTCCCGGTAGATGTAGGCGAACTGCGTCTCCCGGGTCTGCACGATGGGCCCGCTGTGCGTCGGCGAGGTCCACGTCTGCAGGCCCGCGTCGTTGGCCATCGTGCGGGCCCGCAGGGAGTGCCACGGGTCGCTGACGAGCACCGCGGTCCGCCAGCCCCGCTCGCCGAACACGCCGGCCACCGCGCGCAGGCTGCCGAGCGTGTCGCTGCCCTCGCCGACCGCCAGCGTCGCCGAGCGTGGCACGCCCTGCTCGATCAGCCAGTTCGCCCCGGCCGTCGCCTCGGTGTAGGCGTCGCCGGCCTTGTTGCCGCCCGCGGTGACGATCTTCTCGGCCACCCCGTCCTCGTACAGCTGCATCGCGTGCTTCAGCCGCGCCTGGAAGATCGGCGACGGCTTCCCGTTGTACTGCGCCGCGCCGAGCACCACGATCGCGTCGGCGTGCGTGCGGTCGTCCTCGCGCGCGACCTGCCACACCCGGAACGCCGTCCCGCCGACCACCATCACCAGCACCAGCACCGTGCCCAGCACGGCCCGGCGCACCCAGCTCACCCGATCACCCATCCCGGCCATCCTCCCAGACGGGCCCTCACAGCCAGCCGCGCTCCTCCGCCAACCGGACCGCCTCGGCCCGCGTGCGGGCGCCGGTCTTGCCGATCGCGGCGGACAGGTGGTTGCGCACGGTCCCCTCGGACAGGTGCAGGCGCCGGGCCACATCGGACACCGTGCCGCCGTCGCCGGCCGCCCGCAGCACCTCGTGCTCCCGTGGCGTCAGCGGGCTCGCCCCGGTCGCCAGCGACTCGGCGGCCAGCGCCGGGTCGACCACGCGCAGTCCGGTGTGGACCCGGCGGACCGCGTCGACGAGCTGTTCCGGCGGCGAGTCCTTCACCACGAACCCGGCCGCCCCCGCGGCCATCGCCCGCGCGAGGTACCCGGGCCTGCCGAACGTCGTGCACACGATGATCCCGCACGACGGCAGCGCCGCGTGCAGCTCGGCAGCCGCGGTCAGGCCGTCCTTGCCCGGCATCTGGACGTCGAGCAGCGCCACGTCCGGCGCGGTCTCCGTCGCCGCGGCCAGCACCTCGTCGCCCGACCCGACCTGGCCGACCACCTCGATGTCCGGCTCCAGGCCGAGCACGGTCGCCAGCGCGCCCCGCACCATCGCCTGGTCGTCGGCCAGCAGCACCCGGATCACGCAACCTCCACCGGCGTCGCCACGGGCACCTCGGCCCGCAACTGGAACCCCTCCCCGGGCCGCGCCCGGACCTGCAGCGTGCCACCCAGCTCGGCCAGGCGCTCCGCCAGCCCGCGCAACCCGTTGCCCGCCCTGTCCGGCTCGCCGCCGCGGCCGTTGTCGGAGATCTCCATCCAGTTCCGCCCCAGCCGTACCTTGACCCGGGTCGCGGCGGAATGCCGCAGCACGTTGGTCACCGCCTCCCGCAGCACGTACCCGAAGACGCTCTGCAGCTCCGGCCGCACGTTGTCCACCGCGCTCGGCAGCTCCGCCTCGATCTCCGCGGCCCGCAGCGCCGCGCGCGCCCCCACCAGCTCGGCCGACAGCGACACCTCGCGGTACTCCGACACCGTCGCGCGGACGTCCGACAACGCGCTGCGCGCCAGCCCCTCGACCTCGCGGATCTCGCTGACCGCCCGGCCCGGGTCGGCCGCGGTCTCGATCAGCCGCCGCGCCAGGCCGGCCTTGACCGCGATGGTGGTGAGGCTGTGGCCGAGGATGTCGTGCAGGTCCCGCGCCAGCCGTTCCCGTTCCGCGCTCACGGCCAGCACGGCGATCTCCTCGTTGGCCCGCCGGAGCCGCCGCACGGTCTGGGACAGCCGGCCCATGAAGAACGCCGTCGTGGTGAGGCCCACGACGGCGCCGATGTCCGACGGCGTGCCCGGCACGTTGTCGTGGACGAGCAGCAGCACCCCGCACCCGGCGAGCGCCGCGCCGTCGAACACCAGCACCCATCCGGGCGGCATGCTCATCGCGATCGCGAGCGTGGCGTAGAGGAGCATGTAGATGCTGGTGCCCTGGAGCAGCACCGCCCACCCGAGCGCGAGCATCAGCACCGCGAACGGCAACCGGACCCGCAACCGGCGGTTCGACAGCAGGAAGTACGGGAAGCTCACGTAGGTGGCGCCGTAGGCCACCAGCAGCACGATGAGCAGCGGGTCCAGGCGCTGGCCGACCGGCACGGCGCTGGCCAGGTAGAAGATCGTCCCGGCCAGCGGCCAGCGGCGCACGAACTTCGGGCTGGGCCGTCCGGCGGCGTGCTCGTTCCACCACTGCGCCCTGTCGTCGGCCACCGTGCTTCTCCCCATCACACCCGCGCGGAGTCCTTACGGTAGCGCCGGACCACGGCGATCCCGACGGCCACGGTCCACGCCGCCAGCCACAGCACGTCCTGGCCGAGGCTGGTGGTCAGGTCGGTGGTCACCGTGCCGCGGCCGACCTGCGCCATCCAGTAGCTGGGCAGCGCGTGCGAGATCTGCAGCAGCCAGTGCGGCATCGCCTCGATCGGGATGAAGATGCCGCCCAGCAGGGCCATCGGCAGCATGACCAGCTGCGTGATCGGCTGGACCGAGTCGGCCGTGCCGACCTGCCCGATGAGCAGCCCGATCAGCGCGAACGGGATCGCGGCGAGCCACACCCCCAGGGTGACCCGCAGCCAGCTGCCCACGTCCAGGGACACGCCCTGCGTGAGCGCCCCGACCAGCGGCACGAGGACCACCGGCGCGAGCGCGAGCGTCAGGCCCGTCGCGGCCTTCGCGGTGAGGTAGCCGGCGCCGGTGAGCGGGGTCAGCCGCAGCTGCCGCTGCCAGCCGGCCTTGCGCTCGACGGCCACCCGGGTGCCGATGAACAGCGCCGCCGACATGGCGCCGAACGATGTCATGCCGACCATCAGCGGCGCGACGGCGTCCTGGTCGCCGTGGGCGAAGATGCCGACGTAGAGCAGGAACATCAGCGCCGGGAACGCCACCGTGAAGACCAGGAACCGCGTCGAGCGCAGCACGCGGCGGATCTCCAGGGTCAGGAACTTCAGGCTCATCGCTGGTCCTCCTCGTCGTCGGCGGTCAGGGTGAGGAAGGCGCCTTCCAGCCCGATCGCGGTGATCTCGATGTCGTGCGCGTCCGGGAAGCGGGCCAGCAGGGCCCGCAGGGTGGCATCCGAGTCCGATGTGGACACCGCGATCCGGCCGCCGCGCACCTCGTGTTCGGTGACGCCGGGCAGGTCCGCGACCGCCGCCGCGGTGGCGCCCGGTACGGCGGCGCGCAGGGTGCGGCCGCTGGCCAGGGCGCGCACCTCCGCGACGGAGCCGTCCGCGACGATCCGCCCGGCGCGCATCAGCACCACGCGGTCGGCGTACTCCTCGGCCTCCTCCAGGTAGTGCGTCGCGAACAGCACGGTGCGGCCGGTGTTGGTGTAGGCGTGCATGGACTTCCAGAACTCGCGCCGGCTCGGGACGTCCATCGCGGCGGTCGGCTCGTCGAGGACGAGCAGGTCCGGGTCGCTGACGAGGGCCACGGCGAACCGCACGCGCTGCTTCTGGCCGCCGGAGAGCTTGGTGCCGCGCCGGTTCGCCAGGTCCTCGATGCCCGCACGGCGCAGGGCCTCGGCAACGGGCATCGGCTTGCGGTGCAGCGAAGCGATCATGCCGACCATTTCGCCGACGGTCGCGTCGTCCAGCAGCGCGGCGCCCTGGAGCATGGCGCCGATCGCGCCGCGGGACACGGCCTCGGCCGGGGTCGCGCCGAAGATCGACACCTCACCGGAATCGGGGGTGGTCAGGCCGAGCAGCATGTCGACGGTCGTCGACTTCCCGGCGCCGTTCGGGCCGAGCAGCGCGACCACCTCGCCCGGTGCGATGGTGAGGTCGACACCGTCCACGGCACGCACCTCGCCGTAGTGTTTGCGCAGGCCCGACAGCCGCACCGCGGCCCGGGTCAGGGTCTGTGTTCCGTCCATGTGCTCAGCGTGCCGCCGCGACGGCCGCGGTTCGCAGGCCGAGCGTCACGACCTGACCGTGACAAGTGTCAGGGCTCGTTTCCCAGATATGGGATATGCTCCCCGATGTGAGAACGATGGAGGATCGCCTGGCCGCGCGCCTGGCGGAGCTGCGGGCGCAACGGGGCTGGTCGCTCGACGACCTCGCGGACCGCTCGGGAATCAGCCGGTCGACGCTGTCCCGGGTGGAACGCGGCGAGATCAGCCCGACCGCGTCCCTGCTGGGCAAGCTGTGCACCGTGTACGAGCGGCCGATGTCGCGCCTGCTGACCGAGGTGGAGGCCGAGGGCGCGCAGGTCGTGCGGGCTTCGGCGCAGAGCGTGTGGACCGACGAGGACAGCGGGTTCGTGCGCCGTTCGGTGTCGCCGCCGCACCCGGCGCTGCGGGCCGAGGTCGTCGAGGGCACGCTGCGACCGGGGGCGGACATCCGGTACGACGCGCCGTCCGTGCCCGGGCTGGAGCAGCACGTGTGGGTGCTCGAGGGGACCCTGGAGCTGACCGTCGAGGGCGAGACGCACGCGCTGGGCCCCGGTGACTGCCTGCGGTTCCGGCTGTGGGGGCCGACGCGGTTCCGGTGTTCAGGTCCCGAGGCGGCCCGTTACCTGCTGGTCCTGGTGATGCCGTGATCACGCGACTGTCCGCGGCGGAGTTCGCCGACGCGGTGCCCGCGCTGGCGGAGGTGCTCGCCGACTGCACCAACGGCGGCGCGTCCGTCGGGTTCCTGGCACCGCTCGAGGCGTCGGCGGCCGAGGCGTGGTGGAAGGAGCTGGCCGGTGAGGTGGCCGAGGGGCGCGTCCTGGTCTGGGCGGCGTGGGACGGCTCCCGCCTGGTGGGCACGGTGCAGGTCCGGCCGGCCCGGTTGCCGAACGCGCCGCACCGCGCGGAGCTGGCGAAACTGCTGGTCCACCGCGACGCACGGGGCCGCGGGCTGGGCCGGGCACTGCTGACGGAGGCCGAACGCGGCGCTCGTGGGGCCGGGATCACGCTGCTGGTGCTGGACACGGAGACCGGCAGCCCCGCGTCGCGGCTGTATGAGTCGGCGGGCTGGACGGAGGCCGGCACGGTGCCGGACTACGCCGCCGACCCGGCAGGGACGCTGAAGCCGACGACGTTCTACTTCAGGAGGCTCTGAGCCCAGCGACCGCACCTGGGGAGCCCTCGGGTGCGGCCGGCGACGCCGCCGGGTGAGCACGGTGGCGGGCCGGGCGGTGTGGTGACCGGCCGCAGTGGCGGCTGACGGGCCCTGGCCGCGGTAGCGGCTCGCGCGTCGCGGCCGCGGTAGCGGCTCGCGCGTCGCGGCCGCGGTAGCGGCTCGCGCGTCGCGGCCGCGGTAGCGGCTCGCGCGTCGCGGCCGCGGTAGCGGCCTCGCCCGCCCGGCCACGGTGGGCGACTCGCGCACCCCGCGCCGCAGTGGGCGGCTCGCGCACCCCGGCCGCGGTAGCGGCTCGCGCACCCCGGCCGCGTCGCGGCCTCGCCCGCCCGGCCACGGTGGGCGGCTCGCGCACCCCGCGCCGCAGTGGGCGGCTCGCCCGCCGCGGCCCGCGCGCATCGCGGCCACGGGTGGTGGCTCGCCCGGCCCGCCGCGGTAGCGGCTCGCGCACTCCCGGGGCGGTCGCGGCTCGCGCGGCCCGGGTGCGGTCGTGACCAGGGCGCCGGCGGATGCGCGCGACGGCGCGCCGGCGCCGATTCCACCCGCATACCGAAAAGCCCTGGTCACACAGTGCGTGACCAGGGCTTTCGAACGGTCTTCGTCAGCAGCCGGGGAGCCGGGCGGCGAGGTAGGCCTCCACCTTGTCGATCGCCACGCGCTCCTGCTGCATGCTGTCGCGCTCCCGCACCGTCACGGCCTGGTCCTCGAGCGTGTCGAAGTCCACGGTGACGCAGAACGGGGTGCCGACCTCCTCCTGGCGGCGGTAGCGCTTGCCGATCGAGCCGGCGTCGTCGAAGTCGACGTTCCAGTTGCGGCGCAGCTGGGCGGCCAGGTCCTTCGCCTTCGGCGTCAGGTCGGCGTTGCGGGACAGGGGCAGCACCGCGACCTTGAACGGCGCCAGGCGCGGGTCGAGCTTGAGCACGACGCGCTTGTCGACGCCGCCCTTGGCGTTGGGCACCTCGTCCTCGTGGTAGGCGTCCAGCAGGAACGCCATCATCGGGCGGCCCACACCGGCGGCCGGCTCGATGACGAACGGCCGGTAGCGCTCCTTGGTGGCCTGGTCGAAGTAGGCCAGGTCGACGCCGGAGTGGTTGGAGTGCGTGGTGAGGTCGAAGTCGGTGCGGTTCGCGATGCCCTCGAGCTCACCCCACTCCTGGCCGGCGGAGAAACCGAAGCGGTACTCGATGTCGACGGTGCGCTTCGAGTAGTGCGACAGCTTCTCCTTCGGGTGCTCGTAGTGCCGCAGGTTGCCGCGGTTGATGCCGAGGTCGGTGTACCACTCGGTGCGCAGGTCGATCCAGTACTGGTGCCAGCGCTCGTCCTCGCCCGGCTCGACGAAGAACTCCATCTCCATCTGCTCGAACTCGCGGGTGCGGAAGATGAAGTTGCCGGGCGTGATCTCGTTGCGGAACGACTTGCCGATCTGGCCGATGCCGAACGGCGGCTTCTTCCGCGACGTGGTCAGCACGTTGAGGAAGTTCACGAAGATGCCCTGCGCGGTCTCCGGGCGGAGGTAGTGCAGGCCCTCCTCGGACTCGACCGGGCCCAGGTGCGTCTTGAGCATCATGTTGAACTCGCGCGGCGGCGTGTACTGGCCGCGGGTGCCGCAGTTCGGGCAGGGGACGTCGGACAGGTCGTCCTCGGAGGTCTCCTTGCCGGTGCGGGCGCTGTAGTCCTCGGCCAGCTGGTCGGAGCGGAAGCGGCGGTGGCACGCGGTGCACTCGACGAGCGGGTCGTGGAAGGCGTTGACGTGACCGGAGGCCACCCACACCTGGCGGGGCAGGATCACGGAGGAGTCGAGGCCGACGACGTCGTCGCGGCTCTGGACCATCGTGCGCCACCACTGGCGCTTGATGTTCTCCTTGAGCTCGACGCCGAGCGGTCCGTAGTCCCACGCCGACCGGGTTCCGCCGTAGATCTCCCCGCTCGGGAAGACGAAGCCACGACGCTTGCACAGGCTGACGACGGTCTCAATGTTGGCGGGCACTCCACGCTCTCCATCAGATGCGGGGACGGTTATCGGTTCCGTTCAGCGTATCCGGCCCTCGTCGCGGCCCGGCGCGGGGCTTGACATGGCGAGGGGGAGGCGATAACGGCAACCACTACCGGGAGAACACTAGGATGGGGTGATACCGACTGACACGAGGCTGGAGATGGCTATGCCGATGGCTCGTCCGGACGCCGCGTTGCCCGGATTGCCCGACGACGCCGACCAGGTCCACGCCGCCGACGAGCTGAAGCCACGCACGCCGCCCCAGCCCGCCGCGACGCTGTCCGAGGCCGGTGAGCTGCTGCGGGCCCTGTCGGCGCCGGTGCGCATCGCGATCGTGCTCCAGCTGCGGGACGCCGACCGGTGCGTGCACGAGCTGGTCGACGCGCTCGACGTGGCGCAGCCGTTGATCAGCCAGCATCTGCGCGTGCTCAAGGCGGCCGGTGTGGTGCGAGGTGAGCGCCGGGGCCGTGAGGTGGTCTACCGGCTCGTGGACGATCATCTGGCGCACATCGTGATGGACGCGGTGGCCCACGTCCAGGAGGGTTCATGACGAGTAGCGAGGTTCGCCGGGCGCCGGTGCCCGGCCGCCGGTCGACGAAGCAGCGCGCGGCCGTGGTCGACCTGCTGTCGGAGGTCGACGACTTCCGGTCGGCGCAGGAACTGCACGACGAGCTGCGCAAACGTGGCGACGGCATCGGCCTGACCACGGTGTACCGGACGCTGCAGTCCCTGTCCGAGGCCGGCGAGGTGGACGTGCTGCGAACCGAGTCCGGCGAGGCGATCTACCGCCGCTGCTCGACGCACCACCATCATCACCTGGTCTGCCGGCACTGCGGTTTCACGGTGGAGGTGGAGGGTCCGGCGGTGGAGCGCTGGGCGGAGAAGGTCGCGTCCGGCAACGGCTTCTCGGACATCCGGCACACGGTGGAGATCGTCGGCACGTGCGCGGAGTGCACGAAGCGGTTGGGGAGCTAGGTTCGGTCGCCGGCCCGGGTAGCCGGATGCCTGGGTGGTGGCCGGGCGACGCTGTCCGGGTTCGCGGGCGCAGCCCCAGGGGCGCGCGGGGGCTGGAACCGTGGCTGGGCGCGGTTCCTCGTCAGCCGCGGCGGGGCCGGAACCACTCCCCGCGCGGGGCGCGGGCATCCCTCAGCGGGAGCTAGTACTCATAGGCGTCCTGGGGTGCGGGGATCGGCTGGAGTGCGGTGACCGTGACGTCCGGGGTGTAGCCGTTCGCGGCGGTTGCCGTGCCGGGGACGAGTTGGCCTGTCACCTCCAGCCAGCTGTCGTCGGGGAAGCGGGCCGCTTGTGGGCCGGTCAGGCGGACCGTCATCGGGGAGGCGTCGGCCGCGCAGCACCGGATCACCATCCGGGCCAGCAGGACGCCCTCCTTCGCGTGCACGACGAAACCACTCAGCCGGACCGTGCGGCCGTTGAGCGAGCCGCGGGAGTCCCAGCCGGCGCGGGTGACGAACTCGGTGAGGGTCAGGGGCACCACGTCCCCGGCCGGCAGCGGTGGGAAGGCGGCGGCGTCCTGGGCGACCGCTGAGCGGGGCGCGCCCGCCGAGGTGCGGATGACCGAGTCGGAGCCGAGCGCGGGCGGGGCGACGAGGAACACCGCCAGCACCGGGACGACCAGCAGCCACGCCGACCGCGCCGGGTGGTGGTGGTCGTGCCCGGCGGTGTCCGTCCCGGCCTGATGGGTGGCCGACCGCGCCGGGTCGTCGTGGTCCTGTCCCCCGGTGACCGTCCTGGTCTGGCGGGCGGTCAGCACGTCCCGGACGATCGCGACCGCGCCGAGCAGCAGGATCACCGCGCCCCCGGCGACCACCCACGGCTGCTGCGCGGGTTTGACGTAGCGCAGGTAGTCGCCGTTGATGCCGATCTTGAGCAGCGCCCCGCCGAGCAGCACCAGCAGGATGTTCTGCGTTTCGCGACGCACCAGGTCCCTCCCCTACCGTGCCGGCACGATCGTCAGCCAGTCGGCCGCGGAGACCACGAACGCGACGGCACCGGCCATCGCGAGCAGCGCAGCGACCGCCCCGAACGCGATCCCGGCCCGGGCCAGCCCACCCGCGGCGTCGCGGCTGAGGACGCCGAACAGGACGGCCAGCACCGCCATCACCAGGATCAGGACCCACAGCGCGCCGAGCACCAGCGTGAGCACGACGGCCAGCGGTGACGGCAGCGCGTCCCCGGCGCGCGGCCGGACGAACGCCCAGGTCACCCACACCGACATGGCCATCACGACCCCGACGGCGCCGAGCGCGGCCGATGCCACCGCGAGCCCGGCCCGTGGCTGTTGCTGGATCATCTCGCACCTCCCAGGACGAGGACCCCGACGATCACCGCGCAAGCGGTCGCCACGACGAACGTCACCGGGGCGAACCGTACCGCGAACGAGCGCCCGAAGGTGCCCGCCTGCAGCGCGAACAGCTTCACGTCGATCGCCGGGCCGACCACCAGGAACACCAGCCGCGGCAGCAGCGGGAGCGCGGTGAGGGAGGCGGCCACGAACGCGTCGGCCTCGCTGCACAGGGCGAGCACGACCGCGAGGACGGCCATCACCAGCACGCCCAGCACGATCTGGTTGCTCAGGACCTCGAACCAGGCGGCGGGCACGAGGACGTTCATGGCGGCGGCGATGAGCGCGCCGAGCACCAGGAACCCGGCCGACTCGACCAGGTCGGCGCGCGCGGTTTCGGCGAAGGTGCGCCACTTCCCGCCGCCCTCGGGCAGCCGTTCCAGGGCGCGCTGGACGATCCAGTCGAGCTTGCCCCACCGCGCCCAGAGCAGGCCCATGACGACGGCGGTCGCGAAGGAGCCGAGGAACCGGGCGAGCACCATCGCCGGCTCGCCGGGGAAGGCGACCGCGGTGGCGACGAGCACCACCGGGTTCACCGCCGGGGCGGCGAGCAGGAAGGTGAGCGCGGCGGCCGGGGCGACCCCCTGGCCGATGAGGCGGCGCGCCACCGGCACCGACGCGCACTCGCAACCGGGCAGGGCGACGCCGGCCAGGCCCGCGACGCCCACCGCGCCCGCCTGGTTCCGCGGGATGACCCGGCGCAGGACACGTGCCGGGACGAACGCCGCGATCGCCCCGCTGATCAGGACGCCGAGCACGAGGAAGGGCAGGGCCTGGACGCACACCGCGACGAACACCGTGGACCCGGTCCGCAGGGCGGGCACGTCGAGCACGTCGCGCAGCCAGCCCTGCCCGAGGACGGCGACGATCAGGAGGGCGCAGAGCACCTCGATGGAGGTGACCCGCCCCCGGCGCCGCTTGCCCTCGGGCTCGGTTCGGTCCAGTACTTCGCTCACGGGGCCGATACTGCCAGGGACGGGCGACAGGAACGGCGGGCCGGGTCGACGAGTGGACCATCTCGTGTAGTGAGGCGCACGAGATGACCATTTCGTGGAGAAGTTTGGTGCGCGAGTGGACCGTTCGTGCTGGGGCGGGAGGGTGGCCACTGGACCCGCGGCAGGCCGGGACGAGAGGCGGTTGATGCTGACCGGCGCGCGGCGGGTAGCCGCTTGGCTGGGCGAGGTCGCGTGGGTGGCAGGTGCGGCCCGGCGCGGTCGCGTGAGTGGCAGAGGTAGCTCCGGCTCCGTGGGACCGTGTGACTGGCAGAGGCAGCTCCGGCTCCGTGGGACCGTGTGACCGGCACAGGCAGCTCCGGCCCGGCGCGGTCGCGTAACCAGCACAGGCAGCTCCGGCCCGGCGCGACCGTGTGACCGGCACAGGCAGCTCCGGCCCGGCGCGGTCGCGTGACCGGCACAGGCAGCCCGCAGCCACTCCAGCTCGGCGAGGTCGCGTGAGTGAGGGGCCGGTTCGTGGTGGGCCGTTCGGTGAGGCGGTCCTTTCGCGCTGTCTCAGCGTGCAGCGGGTGCGCGGGGCCGCCGAGCGAGAGCGGCTGCCGCTCACACCACCCCGGCCGGGGTCAGGTCAGCTCGGAGCGCAGCTGGGACGCCGTCGAGACCACCAGCATCAGCAGGGTCCCCAGCGCGGAGATCTCCAGCCCCTGCGCGGGGAACGCGTACCGCAGCGTCAGGTCCAGCCCGCGCTCCGCGTGCTGCACCCCCAGCGTTCCGAACAGGCCCTGGCCCGCCCGCTCGGCCGCCTTCGCCGCGAAGGCCGGGTCGTCGGGCAGGTCCCAGCCGACCACGCAGGTCAGGCTGAGCACCGTCAGGCCCTCCGCGAGCTGCGTCGACTGCACCACGCACGGCACGCCGTTGTGGGAGAACGTCAGCGCACCGTCATCATCGACGTGGACCTCCAGGTACGTTTCGAGCGCTTCCCGGGCCCGGCTCAGCAGCTCCGCCGTGTCGGCCGCCTCCGTGTTCACGACGCCCCCTTCGCCGCGTCCACCGCGGCCCCGAACCGGCGGTCCCGGCGCGCGTACTCCTCGCACGCCGCCCACAGCTGGCGGCGGTCGAAGTCCGGGAAGAGCGTGTCCTGGAACACGAACTCCGCGTAGGCCGACTGCCAGAGCATGAAGTTCGACGTCCGCAGCTCACCGGAGGGCCGCAGGAACAGGTCCACGTCGGGCATGTCCGGCTGGTACAGGTACTTGGCGAGCATCCGCTCGTCCACCTTGTCCGGGTTGATCTTGCCCTCGGCGGCCAGCCGCGCCACCTGACGGGCCGCGTCCACGATCTCCGCGCGTCCCCCGTAGTTCACGCACATCGTCATGTTCATGAGCGTGTTGTGCCTGGTCTTCTCCTCGGCGGCCTGCAGCTCCTTGATGACGCTGCGCCACAGCCGCGGCGCGCGCCCGGCCCACCGGATCCGCACGCCGATCGAGCCCAGGTAGTCGACCTGACGGCGGATCGTGTCGCGGTTGAAGCCCATCAGGAACCGCACCTCGTCGGGGCTGCGCTTCCAGTTCTCCGTCGAGAACGCGTACACCGAGAGCCACTTGACGCCCAGCTCGACCGCGCCGCTGGCGACGTCGATCATCACGGCCTCACCGCGCTTGTGCCCCTCGATCCGCGGCAGGCCGCGCTGGTTGGCCCAGCGGCCGTTGCCGTCCATCACGAGGGCGACGTGGTTGGGCACCAGCTCGGCGGGGATCGCCGGCGGCTTCGCGCCGGACGGGTGCGGGTCCGGGGCCCGCAGTTCCACCGCAGCCGAACTCACCGCACGTGCCTTGAGCCGCACCTGATCCTCCCACTGCCTCGGGTTGCGGCTTCCGACCCTACTTGCCCGGCTGGAGCTCCCTGGCACGCCTCTCGACGAGCGGCAACGACTTCAGCTGCCGCTCCAGGTGCCACTGCAGGTGAGCGGCGACGATGCCGCTGGCGTCCCGGCGGGCCGCGGGGACCGACGCCTCCGCGACGTCCCAGTCGCCGTGCAGCAGCGACTCCAGCAGGACCAGCACCTCCGGCGCCGGGTGCACCGAGCCCGCGACCCGGCAGTCGCCGCACAGCGAGCCGCCGGCCTGCACGTTGAACGCGGCGTGCGGGCCGGGCAGGCCGCAGCGGGCGCACTCGGTGATGGCGGGCGCCCACCCGGCGAACGACATCGCGCGCAGCAGGAACGCGTCCAGGACCAGCGAGGCGTCCCGCTGACCGTCGGCCAGCGCCCGCAGCGCCCCGACGACCAGCAGGTACAGCCGCATCGCCGGCTCACCCTCCTCGACGGTGAGCCGGTCGGCGGTCTCGGCGATCGCGCTGGCCGCCGTGTAGCGCTGGTAGTCGCCCACGAGCGGCAGCGCGAACGCGTCGACCGTCTGGACCTGCGTGATCACGTCCAGGGTGCGGCCGGTGTAGAACTGCACGTCGACGTGCCCGAACGGCTCCAGCCGCGCCCCGAACCGCGACGTCGTGCGGCGCACCCCCTTCGCGACGGCCCGGACCTTGCCGTAGCGCCGCGTGAGGAAGGTGATGATGCGGTCCGCCTCACCCAGCTTGTGGACCCGCAGCACCACACCGGTGTCGCGATAAAGACTCACGTCCCCATGGTCTCACGCGTACGCGGACAACCCGGTGAACGGCGCGAACGGCAGGTTCCGCCCCACCCACCACACGAGCGCGAGGCCCACGACCACCAGCGTGACCCACCGCCCCCGGGCACCGGCCGGCCACCACCGCCGGGCCCGCCCCGCCTCCCATCGCGCCGCGTCGACCAGCGTGACCACCGCCAGCGGCAGAAGCACCACCAGCGCGAACGCGTTGTACGACAGAGCCGCGAGGACGTCCCCGTGCAACAACGCGCCCAGCGCCCGGCTCCCGCCGCAGAACGGGCAGTCCAGGCCGGTCAGGGCGTGGAACCAGCACGGGATCCGGAGCACCCCCGTGCCGAGCGCCGCGCCGGCCGCGAGACCGGCCGCGGCCACGGCGGGGGTCACCCGCACGCTCCGCCACGACCGCCGCACCGTCATGACTTCAGTACAGCGCCTTCGTCGAAATGGCGTAAGTCTTCGCGGCTTTGTCGTGCCAGCCCTGCCGCGCCTGCTCGTCGAAGAACGGCGAGAGGACCACCAGCAGCTCGACCAGGCCACCGATGCACGGGATGAGACCCGGCAGCACCATCGTGGCCAACCGGGTGAAGGCGGGCCCGCCACCGATCCCGGCGCCCGGCTGCCCCGCCGACTGCTCGGTGACGATCCGGATGCCGGCCACGTTCTTGCCCACCGTCGCACCGCGCGTGGCGAGCATCGTGCCCTCGTAGACCAGGACGGACAGCGACGTCAGCGGCAGGAACAGCAGGAAGATCCACCACGTGCCCGGGTCACCGGCGAGCACCGCGAGCTGCAGGACCAGCACCAGGATCATCAGCGGCACCGCGATGATCAGGCCGTCCACGATCCGGGCGAGGAACCGGCTGCCCATCGTGGCGAGCACGAGCGGCGGCGTGTGCGGGAACTGGATCTGCGAGCCCGGCACGACGATGTGCGCCTGTCCCGGCATCGGCGGGATGCGGCCGTACGGCGGCTGCCCCGGATGCCCCTGCGGCATCCCGTACGCCGGGCTCTGCGGGTAACCGGGCTGGGGATAGCCGGGCTGGCCGTACGGCTGCTGGAACCCGCCCGAGGGCTGGCCGTAGGGCTGCTGGCCGGTCTGCGGGTACTGCCCGTAAGGTGGCTGGCCCGGCTGGCCGTAGGGATTGGTCACTGGATTCCCCCTCGAAGTGGATCACGTCGGGCGGCAGCGTACCCGGTGATCCGCAGCGGACCAGGAACCGGCTAGAAACCCAGGCGGCGCAACTGCTTCGGGTCGCGCTGCCAGTCCTTCGCGACCTTCACGTGCAGGTTGAGGTAGACCTTGGTGCCCAGCAGCTTCTGGATCTGCTGCCGCGCCTGCGCGCCCACCGCCTTCATGCGTTCGCCCTGGTGGCCCAGGATGATCCCCTTCTGGCTGGGCCGCTCGACGTACACCGTCGCGTAGATGTCGAGCAGGTCGCGCTTGTCCTCGCGCGGCAGCATCTCCTCCACGGTCACCGCGATGGAGTGCGGCAGCTCGTCGCGCACGCCCTCCAGCGCCGCCTCGCGGATCAGCTCCGCCACGAGCGTCTGCTCGGGCTCGTCGGTCAGGTCGCCGTCCGGGTAGAGCTGCGGGCCCTCCGGCAGCCGCGCGACGAGCAGGTCCTCCAGCTGCTGGACCTGGAAACCGTCCACGGCGGACACCGGGATCAGCTCCTCGAAGTCCAGCACGTCCTGCAGCGCCAGCAGCTGCTCGGCGATCTGCTCCGGCTTGGCCAGGTCGGTCTTGGTGACGATCCCGATCACCGGCGTGCGCTGGGCGACCTTGCGCAGCTCGCTCGCGATGTAGCGGTCACCGGGGCCGACCTTCTCGTCGGCGGGCACGCAGAACCCGACGACGTCCACTTCGGACCACGTCTCGCGCACGACGTCGTTGAGCCGCTGCCCGAGCAGGGTCCGCGGCTTGTGCACGCCCGGCGTGTCCACGATGACCAGCTGGGCGTCGTCGCGGTGGACGATGCCGCGGATGGCGTGCCGGGTGGTCTGCGGCTTGCTCGAGGTGATCGCGACCTTGGTGCCGACCAGTGAGTTGGTCAGGGTGGACTTGCCGGCGTTGGGGCGGCCGACGAAGCAGGCGAAACCGGAGCGGTGGGTCACAGGATTTCCCGCACGGTTCCGGACGGGTCGGCCCGCAGGATCGCCGCCGTCTTCGCCAGGTCGCGCACGGCCTGCACGGACGCCTCGGCCACGAACGGCTCGGCCGTGACGACCGCGGCCGCCTCCAGGCCCTCCGCCCCGCTGGACACCGCCGCCGCGACCGCGGCCTGCAGCGCGGTGATCTTGAACGACGGCAGGTCGACCGTGGTGGCCGCGTAGGTGCGGCCGTCGGTGTCGCGCACCGCGGCGCCCTCGGCGGCGGAGTTCCGCGCCCGCGCGGATCGGGCGAGGATGACGATCTTCTCGTCCTCCGGGTCCAGCTCAGGCATGGTCCACACTCCTGTCGGCCTCGTCGTGGTCACCGTTTCCGGTACGCACCCTACGTCCGGCCAGCTCGTCGCTCTCCGCCTGCACCACCACGGTCGTGATCCGCATCCGTCCGCGGCGGTCCTTGCCGCCCTCGGCGTGCAGCCGCAGCCCGTCCACCTCGGCCTCGGCGCCGGGCAGCGGCACCCGGCCGAGCCGCTGCGCGAGCAGGCCGCCGACGGTCTCCACGTCGTGGTCCTCCAGGTCCAGTCCGAACAGCTCGCCCAGGTCGCCGACGCCCAGCCGCGCCGACACCCGCACCGTGCGGTCGTCGAGGTGCTCGACCGGCGGCCGCTCCTCCTGGTCGGACTCGTCGGTGATCTCGCCGACGATCTCCTCCAGGATGTCCTCGATGGTCAGCAGGCCCGCGGTGCCGCCGTACTCGTCGACCGCGATCGCCAGGTGGTTGTGCGACACCTGCATCTCCCGCAGCAGGTCGTCCAGGCGCTTGGAGTCCGGCACGAAGCTCGCCGGGTACATCAGGTCCGCCACCGGTCTGGCCTCGCCGCCCTCGAGCTGCGCGCGCACCAGGTCCTTGATGTTGACCACGCCGACGATGTCGTCCACCGACTCGTCGATCACCGGCAGCCGCGTGAAGCCGGTGCGCAGCGACAGGGCCAGCGCCTGCCGGACGCTCTTGGTCTGCTCGATCCAGATGATCTCGGTGCGCGGCACCATCACCTCGCGCGCGACCGTGTCGCCCAGCTCGAACACCGAGTGGATCATCTGCCGCTCGCCCGGCTCCACCACCCCGCGCTCCTCGGCCAGGTCGACCAGCTCACGCAGCTCGATTTCCGTGGTGAACGGGCCTTCGCGGAAGCCCTGCCCGGGGGTGATCGCGTTGCCGATGATGATCAGCAGCCGGGACAGCGGTCCGAGGACGGAGCCGAGCACCCGCACCGGCCAGGCCACCAGCGTGCCGACGCGGTAGGGGTGCTGGCGGCCGATCGTGCGCGGACCGACGCCGATGAGGACGTAGCTGACCAGCAGCATCACCAGCGCGGCCACCACCACCGCCAGCGCCTCGGGCTCGATCCACCGCAGGAACACCACGGTGACCAGGACCGTCGCGGTGAGCTCACAACCCAGCCGCAGCAGCACGAGCAGGTTGATGTGCCGTCGCCGCTCGTCGATCACCATGGCCAGCTGGCGGGCGCCGGGGCGGCCCATCCGGATCAGCCCCTCGGCGCGGGCCTTCGACACGCTGCTGACCGCCGCGTCGGCGGCCGCGAGCAGGCCGCCGAGCAGCACCAGCGCCACGGCGATCACCAGCAGAGCGGCTGAACTCGCCATCTCCGGTGGCCTCAGCTCTCGGCGTCGGCCGGGCCGTCCAGGCCCGCGGCTCCCAGCAGCCGGTCGTCGGCCGTGCGCTGCGCGTCGCGCCGCTTGGCCTCGGCGACCGCGGCCTGGAAGTCGGCGAGGATCCGCTTCTGCAGCCCGAACATCTCGCGTTCCTCGGCCGGTTCGGCGTGGTCGTAGCCGAGCAGGTGCAGCACGCCGTGCACGGTGAGCAGGTGCAGCTCGTCGAGCAGGGAGTGACCGGCCGTGCGGGCCTGGTCCCTGGCGAAGGCCGGGCACAGCACGATGTCGCCGAGCAACGCCGGTGACGGGTCACCGGCGTCCGGGCGGCGGGCGGCGTCCAGCTCGTCCATCGGGAAGGCCATGACGTCGGTGGGACCGGGCAGGTCCATCCAGCGTTCGTGCAGGTCGGACATGACGTCCAGGGTCACCAGCACCACCGACAGCTCGGCGAGCGGGCTGACCTCCATGCGGTCCAGCGCGAAGCGCGCGGCGGCGACGATCGAGGTCTCGTCCACCGCGACACCGGACTCGTTCGCGATCTCGATGGTCATGCTCAGTGCCGGCCCCGCCAGCCCGAACTGACACTGCCGGGGCCTCGACCCGTGTCCTGCTCGGCCTGCCACTTCTCGTAGGCGTCCACGATGTCCCCGACCAGCCGGTGGCGCACCACGTCGGAGCTGGTCAGCGTGGCGAAATGCAAGTCTTCCACGCCTTCCAGGATGTCACGCACCACCCGCAGGCCCGACTTCTGCCCGGTCGGCAGGTCGACCTGCGTGATGTCGCCGGTCACCACGATCTTCGAGCCGAAGCCGAGCCGGGTGAGGAACATCTTCATCTGCTCGGGCGTGGTGTTCTGCGCCTCGTCGAGGATGATGAACGCGTCGTTGAGGGTGCGGCCGCGCATGTAGGCCAGCGGCGCGATCTCGATCGTGCCGGCCTGGATCAGGCGCGGGATCGAGTCCGGGTCGACCATGTCGTGCAGCGCGTCGTAGAGCGGCCGCAGGTACGGGTCGATCTTCTCGGACAGCGTGCCCGGCAGGAAGCCGAGCCGCTCCCCGGCCTCGACCGCGGGGCGGGTGAGGATGATCCGGGTGATCTGCTTGGCCTGCAGTGCCTGCACGGCCTTCGCCATCGCCAGGTACGTCTTGCCGGTGCCGGCTGGGCCGACCCCGAACACGATCGTGTGCTTGTCGATGGCGTCGACGTAGCGCTTCTGGTTCAGCGTCTTGGGGCGGATGGTGCGGCCACGCCGGGACAGGATGTCCATGCTGAGCACTTCGGCGGGCGACTCCGTGCCGCCCGCCGAGAGCATGCCGACGGTGCGGCGGACGGTGTCCGGGCCGACCTGCTGGCCGCGCCCGGCCAGGGCGACCAGCTCGGCGAAGACGCGCTCGCCGAACGCGACGTCCGCGGGCTCCCCGGTGAGGGTGACCTCGTTGCCCCGGACGTGCACGTCGGCGGCCAGCAGTTCCTCGGCGACCCGCAGGTTCTCGTCGCGGGATCCGAGCAGCGTCAGCACGGCGCCGTCCGGGATGGGGAACCGGGACTGGGCGCTGCGCGTGCTCCGTGCGGTTCCGGTGGTCTCAGTGACGTCCCCGGCGCTGTCGGGAACGTCCGATCGGGCGGCTCCACCCTGTGCGGTTCCGGCCAAGTTTCCTCGGGCCTGCCTTCTGCGTTTCCGCTGCTCGCTTCCTGCTTACCCCATCGATGCTAGCGGGCCGGGCGGGTCGCGCGCAGTCGGTTACTTCGCGAGTCGCCCGAAGAACCCGAGCTGCTCCCCGCCCAGGACGTGCGCGTGCACGTGGAAGACGGTCTGGCCGGCGTCACCCTCCGTGTTGAAGACCACGCGGTAGCCCGACTCGGCGATGCCCTCCAGCTCGGCGACCTTCGCGGCGGTGGTCAGCACGTCGGACAGCAGTTGCGGATCGGCCGCGGCCAGCTCGGCGACATTCCGGTAACGCTTCTTCGGCACCACGAGCACGTGCACGCGGGCCTGCGGCTGGATATCACGAAACGCGAAAGTTGTTTCGGTTTCGTACACCTTGTCGCTCGGAATCTCGCCCGCGATGATCCGCTCGAACAACGTCTCGGCATCACTCATGCGGCGAACCCTATCGCGTGCCGGGATGCCCGGTGGCACAAGGGAAGTCGCGGATCGCGGGAGACGCCGCGGGGCGGTGGAGCCTGGGGGTCGCTCCACCGCCTCCGCGGCTCCGCCGGACCGAGGGGGGAGGTGTCCGGCGGGGCTTTGGGCACCCGGGGGCCACCCCAGGTGTCGTGTGGGCCAGGGTAATGGGTGCGACGGCTCGTGCGCCACAGTCGACACCCATTTTTTTTCCAGGTTCCGAAGACGGCCGGTACGCGAATGGGCGTCCGCGCCGGTGGGGCGCGGGTTCGCGGGCGCCGCCACCGGGCTGATTCGCCCGGAACGGCGACCACGCTGCGTGACGATCGGGGGTGGCCCGGCGCGGCCGGTGAGGGGTTCGAGCGCGGAGGTTGGGCTGGGCGTGGAATGCGCCACGCCGTGGCGGACTTGGGGAGGTCGGCACCGCAGCGGGGGGGGCATTGGGCCCAGGGCGGCCCAGCCGCCACCGGCCCAGCCGGAATCAAGCCCAGCGGGACGTCATCGCGCCCAGGGCGCCCAGCGCCACCGCCGCCGCGGTTGAGGTTCGCAGCACCGTCGGGCCCAGGCGGACCCCGACGGCGCCCGCCGCGGTCAGGGTCTCCAGCTCGCCGTCCGTGATGCCGCCCTCCGGGCCCACCACCAGCACCACGTCACCGGCCTCGGGCAGCGACAACGAAGTCAGCCGCCGCGAAGCGCTGCCTTCGAGCACCACCGCGCAGGCCGCCCGCGCCACCACCTCGGCCAGCTGCGCCGTGGTCACCGGCTCGCGAACCGGCGGCACCCACGCCCGCCGGGCCTGCTTCGCCGCCGCGCGCGCCGTGTTCTGCCAGCGGGCCAGCGCCTTCGCCCCGCGCGGGCCCTCCTCCCAGCGCACCACACTGCGCTCGGCGCGCCACGGCAGGATCTCGTCCGCCCCGGCCTCCGTCGTCAGCTCCACCGCCAGCTCACCGCGGTCGCCCTTGGCCAGCGCCTGCGCCACGACGACCCGCACCGCGGGCCCGGGCTCGGTCCACCGCCGGGACACCGACAGGTCCAGCACCGGCTCGCGGCCGGGCCGGACCCCGGCGATCACGCACTCCGCGGCCGAGCCCCGGCCGTCCGACACGACCAGCCGCTCCCCCGCCCGCATGCGCCGCACGGTCGCCGCGTGCCGGGCCTCCTCGCCGTCGAGCACCAGGTCACCCGAAGCAGGCACCTCCTCGACGAGGAACACCGGCGGCGTGGTGGACGGCATTACTTGTGGCTCTTGGCGCGCAGCTTCGAGAACAGCCCGCCCTGGTGCCGCCCGTTGGACATCCCGGACTCCTCGCCGCGCAGCTGGGCCAGCTGCTGCAGCAGCTCCCGCTGGGCGTCGTCGAGCTTGGTCGGCACCGTGACGTCCACGTGGACGTGCAGGTCGCCACGCCCGTCGACCCGCCCGGACGACCGCAGCCGCGGCATGCCCATGCCCGCCAGCACCAGCTCGGTGCCCGACTGGGTGCCCGGGTCGACCGACAGCTCGTACTCGCCGTCGATCAGGGTCTCCAGCGGCACCGTGGCGCCCAGCGCCGCCGCCGTCATCGGGATCCGCAGGTTGCAGTGCAGGTCGTGGCCCTCGCGCACGAACACCTCGTGCGGCTCCTCGTCGACCTCGATGTAGAGGTCGCCCGCCGGGCCGCCACCGGGACCCACCTCGCCCTGCGCCGACAACCGGATCCGCATCCCGTCGCCGACCCCGGCCGGGATCTTCGCCGTCACCGAGCGGCGCGCGCGCACCCGGCCGTCGCCACCACACTGGCGGCACGGGTCGGTGATGACCTCGCCGAAGCCGCGGCACACCGGGCACGGCCGCGACGTGACGACCTGCCCGAGGAACGACCGCTGCACCGACTGGATCTCGCCCTGCCCGCCACACGTGTCGCAGGTCTTGACCGTGCCGCCGGGGGCCGTGCCGTTGCCGTGGCACTGGTCGCACAGCACCGCCGTGTCGACCGTGATCTCCTTGTCGACCCCGGTCGCGCACTCCTCGAGGCTCAGGCTGATCCGGATCAGCGCGTCCGAGCCCGGCTGGACCCGGCTGCGCGGGCCGCGCCCGCGACCACCACCACCGGTGGCCGCGCCGAAGAAGGCGTCCATGATGTCGCCGAGACCACCGAACCCGCCGAACGGGTCACCGCCGCCACCGGCGCGGGCGCCGTTGTCCAGCGGGTCGCCGCCGAGGTCCACGATCTTGCGCTTCTGCGGGTCCGACAGGACCTCGTAGGCCGTGGTGACCTCGCTGAACCTGTGCTGGGCGTCCTCGGACGGGTTGACGTCGGGATGCAGCTCGCGGGCGAGCTTGCGGTAGGCGCGCTTGATCTCCTGATCACTCGCGTTCTTGGGCACCCCGAGGATGCCGTAGTAGTCCCTGGCCACCTTCTGAACCGTCCTCCTAGACGAGCATCACCCTGGCTAGCCGCCGGCCAGGATCTGCCCCACGTAGTTGGCCACCGCGCGCACCGCGGCGATCGTGCCGGGGTAGTCCATCCGGGTCGGACCGACCACACCCATGCCACCGAGCAGCATGTCGTTCTTGCCGTAGCCGATCGACACGACCGAGGTGCTGCGCATCTGCTCGTCCTCATTCTCTTCACCGATGCGCACGGTCACCGCACCGGGGTTGCGCGCCGCGGCGAGCAGCTTGAGCACCACGACCTGTTCCTCGAGCGCCTCCAGCACCTGGCGCAGCGATCCGGGGAAGTCGGCGACGCTGCGGGTGAGGTTGGCCGTACCGCCCAGGACCAGGCGTTCCTCGGGGTGCTCGACCAGGTGCTCGACCAGCAGCGTGCAGATCCGCACCAGCGCGTCGCGCAGTTCGCCGGGCGCCTGGTCGGGCAGCTCGGTGACCCGCGAGGCCGCGTCGGTGAGGCGACGGCCGGCCAGCGCGGCGTTGAGCATCTCGCGGATGCGGGCGACGTTCTCCTCGGTCATCACGTCGCCGAGGTCCACCGTGCGCTGGTCCACCCGTCCGGCGTCGGTGATGATCACCAGCATCAGGCGGGCCGGTGTGAGCGGCACCACTTCGAGGTGGCGCAGGGACGAGTTGGACATCGTCGGGTACTGGATGACCGCGACCTGCCGGGTCAGCTGGGCGAGCAGCCGCACCGAGCGGCGCAGCACGTCGTCCAGGTCGAGCGCCCCGTCGAGGAAGCTGATGATGGCCCGCCGTTCGGCCGAGCTGAGCGGCTTGACCTCGGACAACCGGTCGACGAAGAGCCGGTACCCCTTGTCCGTGGGAATGCGGCCGGCGCTGGTGTGGGGCTGGGTGATGTACCCCTCCTCCTCCAGGACCGCCATGTCGTTGCGCACCGTCGCGCTGGACACGCCGAGGCTGTGCCGGTCCACGAGAGCCTTGGAGCCGACCGGTTCCTGGGTCGACACGTAGTCCGCGACGATGGCGCGCAGGACCTCGAAGCGACGCTCCTCCGAGCTGGGCACGCCTCACCTCCGAACCGTACGGGCGGTATCTCACCACGAGTTTACGGAAGTGGCGGGCGGCGTGTCCCAGCTCGGTGAGCGGGCGCTCAGGAGTTGCGCGGGAAGCCCAGGTTCACCCCGCCCTGGGACGGGTCCGGCCAGCGGGACGTGACGACCTTCGTGCGGGTGAAGAAGTGGAAGCCCTCCGGCCCGTAGGCGTGGCTGTCGCCGAAGAGGGAGTCCTTCCAGCCGCCGAAGGAGTAGTACCCGACGGGCACCGGGATGGGCACGTTGAGCCCGACCATCCCGACTTCGACCTCGTTCTGGAACCGCCGCGCCGCCCGGCCGTCGTTGGTGAAGATCGCCGTCCCGTTGCCGTAGGCGTTGGCGTTCACCAGCGCGAGCGCGTCGTCGTAGCTGCCCGTCCGGACGACCGACAGCACCGGGCCGAAGATCTCGTCGGTGTAGATCGGCATGTCGGTGCGCACGTGGTCGAACAGGGTCGGGCCGAGCCAGAACCCGCCGCCGGACACGGAAACCGACCGGCCGTCCACGACCAGCGACGCCCCCGCCGAGACCCCGGCCTCCACATAGGACCGCACCCGGTCCCGGTGCGCCGCGGTGACCAGCGGGCCCATCTCCGACTCCGCCTCACGCCCGTCACCGACCGTCAGGCCGGCCATCCGGGAGGCGATCTTGGCGACCAGCTCGTCCGCGATCGGGTCCACGGCGACGACCACCGACACCGCCATGCACCGCTCCCCCGCCGACCCGAACCCGGCCGACACCGCGGCGTCGGCGGCCAGGTCGAGGTCGGCGTCGGGCAGCACGACCATGTGGTTCTTCGCCCCGCCCAGCGCCTGCACCCGCTTGCCGTGGCGGGTGCCGGTCTCGTAGACGTACCGCGCGATCGGCGTCGAGCCGACGAACGAGATCGCCTTCACCACCGGGTGCTCCAGCAGCCCGTCGACCGCGACCTTGTCGCCGTGCAGCACGTTGAGCGCGCCGTCGGGCAGCCCGGCCTCGGCGAACAGCTCGGCGATGAACAGCGACGCCGACGGGTCCTTCTCGCTCGGCTTGAGCACGACCGTGTTTCCGCAGGCCAGCGCGTTGGGCACGAA
Source organism: Amycolatopsis thermalba (assembly GCF_023376025.1). Classification (NCBI taxonomy): domain Bacteria; kingdom Bacillati; phylum Actinomycetota; class Actinomycetes; order Pseudonocardiales; family Pseudonocardiaceae; genus Amycolatopsis; species Amycolatopsis thermalba. The sequence goes on along the minus strand of NZ_CP091196.1, from coordinate 2,448,372 downwards.
CCACAGCGGCACCATCGCCGGGAAGTTGAACGGCGAGATCACCCCGACCACGCCGAGCGGCTGGGCGATCGAGTACACGTCGACGCCGGTGGAGGCGTTCTCGCTGAACCCGCCCTTGAGCATCTGCGGCGCGCCGCAGGCGTACTCGACGTTCTCGATGGCGCGGGCGATCTCCCCCGCCGCGTCGGAGAGCACCTTGCCGTGCTCGGCGGTGATGATCGCGGCCAGCTCGTCCTTGCGGGCGGTGAGCAGCTCGCGGAACCGGAACAGCACCCGCGACCGGGCCGCGAGCGAGGTGTCCCGCCAGCCGGGGAAGGCACGCGCGGCCGCCGCGACGGCCTCGTCCACCTGCCCGCCACCGGCGAAGTCCACGCGAGCGCGTACTTCACCGGTGGCGGGGTCGAACACCTCCCCGGTCCGGTCCGCTACCCCAGCCCAGGTCTTGCCGTCGATCCAGTGGCTGATCCGCTGCGTCACTTCCGCGCCTCCTGCACGGCGGCGATCGATTCCCGGAGGATTTCGAGCGCCTCACCGGTTTCCTCGTCGGTCAACGTCATCGGGGGAGCCAGCCGGATCACGTTGCCGTGCAGCCCGCCCTTGCCGGCCAGCAGACCGCGGGCGCGGGTCTCCTCCAGCACCAGGCGCGCGGACTCCGGGCTCGGCGACCCGTCCGGCTCGACCAGCTCGACGCCGATCATCAGGCCCTTGCCGCGCACGTCGCCGACGACGTCGTAGCGCTCGGCGAGGTCGCGCAGCCCGGTCATCAGGCGCGCGCCCTGCTTCGCGGCGTTGCCCTGCAGGTCGTGGCTGAGCAGGTAGTCCAGGGTCGCCTTCGCGCCCGCGGTGGACACCGGGTTGCCGCCGAAGGTCGAGATCGAGTTGGCGGTGATCGAGTCCATCACCTCACCGCGGGCCACCACGCCGCCGATCGCCAGCCCGTTGCCCAGGCCCTTGGCGAACGTCATCGCGTCCGGGGTCACGCCGTGCGCCTGGATGCCCCAGAAGTGCTCGCCGGTGCGGCCCCAGCCGGTCTGGACCTCGTCGGAGATCAGCAGGATCCCGTATTCGTCGAGGACCTCCTTGAAGGCCGCGAACAACCCGTCCGGCGGCACGTTGAACCCGCCGACGCCCTGGATCGGCTCGGCGATCAACGCGGCCACGTCCCCCGAGGTGGTGGTCTCCAGGACGTCGCGGAGGTCGTCGGTGCAGGCACGCACGTAGCCGGCGTCGGAAAGGTTCCGGAACGCGTCCCGGTAGCGGTAGCCGCCGTGCACGTAGGAGACCTTGACCGGGGACAGCGAGCTGGCCGACCAGCCGCGGTTGCCGGTGATGCCGACCGTGGCGAACGCCCGGCCGTGGTAGCTGTTGCGCATCGCGAGCACCTGGTTGGAGCGGCGGTACTGCGTCGCGAGCATCAGCGCGGTCTCGTTGGCCTCGGTGCCGGAGCTGGTGAAGAACACCTTGGCGTCCGGGATGCCGCTCAGCTGAGCGATCTGCTCGGCCAGCTCGACCTGCTTGCGGATCAGGTACAGCGTCGAGGTGTGCAGGACGCCGGAGTCGACCTGGGCGCGGATGGCGTCGGAGATCTCGGCGATGTCGTAGCCGATGGCGTTGGTGAGGATGCCGGCGAAGAAGTCCAGATAGGTGGTTCCGGAGGAATCGGTGACCCGCCTCCCCTGCGCTCGCACGATCTCCAGGGGCTCGTCGTAGTACAGGGCCAGCCAGTTCGGCAGGACCGCCCGGTGCCGGGCCAGCAGCTCCGATTCGCTCATGCCCGCCAGTCTCGGTGGCCGTCGCGCCCGGCCACCACACACAACATGTACCCAATGGCCGGATCGGCCGTACAGTCTGCTTTCTGGCGAGGAGGTGGCGCTTGTACCCGACGGTCGCGGACGTCCTGGCCCTGCCGGTGCTGCGGCACGGCCGCCCGAAGGTGGTCGCGGGCGGGCAGCGGCTGGACACCCGGGTGCGGTGGGTGCACGTCGCCGAGGTCGCCGACATCGGGCACCTGCTCAAGGGCGGGGAACTGGTCCTGACGACCGGGATCGCGCTGCCGGACGACGCCACGCAGCTGGCGAAGTACGTGGACGGGCTCGCCGAGGCCGGGGCCGCGGGACTGGTGGTCGAGCTGGTCCGGCACTGGAGCGACGCGCTGCCCCGCGCCCTGGTCGACGCCGCCGCGCGGCACGAGCTGCCGCTGATCACCCTGTCCCGCGAGACGCGCTACGTCGCGGTCACCGAGGCGGTGAACGGGCTGATCGTGGACGCCCAGGTCGCCGAGCTGCGTGCCGCCGAGCACGTGCACCAGGTGTTCACGCAGCTCACCGTCGCCGGCGCGGAACCGGCCGAGGTGCTGCGCGAGGTCGCGCGCATGACCGAGTCGCCGGTCGTGCTGGAAACCCTGGCGCACGAGGTGCTCGCCTACGACTCCGCGGGCAGTGATCCGGCCGAGCTGCTGACCGGCTGGCCGGCCCGCTCCCGCACCGTGCACCTGGGCGAGCGCACCGGCTACCACGCCGACGCGGGCTGGCTGGTCACCGTCGTCGGCGCGCGCGGGCACGACTGGGGACGGCTGGTGATCGTGTGCGACGACCCGCCGCCGGACCGGCACGTCGTGGTCGCCGAGCGGGCGGCATCGGCGCTCGCGGTGCACCGGCTGGTCGCCCGCGAGGCGGACAGCCTGGAGCGGCAGGCGCACCGGGCGGTGCTCGCCGAGCTGATGACCTCGCCCGCCCCGTCCACCGAACTGCTGGCCCGCGCGGCCGCGCTGGGCTCGCCGTTGTCCGGGCGGCTGGTGGGCGTCGCGGTCCGGCCGCGGATGACCGCGTCGCAGCGCCAGGCGGCGTCCGCGCCGACCGTGCTGCGGGACCTCGCCGAGACGGTCTCGCTGGCCACGCGCCGGGCGAAGGTGTCCGCGCTCGTCGCGGTCGTCGACGACGTCAGCGTGCGCGCGCTGCTGTCGCTGTCGCCGCAGGCCAAAATCGACGCGGTGCTGAGCCGGCTGTCCGCGGAGCTGCGGGCGCGGCCCACCTCGGTGCCGGTTGTGCTCGCCGTCGGCACCGTGGTCGAGACCGCCGCCCACGCCCGCCGCAGCCTGGTCGAGGCCGCGCACGTCGCCGCGGCGGCGCTGCGCTCGGACACCGACCGCGAGGTGCACTGCCTGCGGGACGTCCGGTTGCGCGGGCTGCTGCACCTGCTCGCCGACGACGAGCGGGTCCGCGCGTTCGCCGAGCGCGAGCTGGGCCCGCTGCTGTCCCGGGACGCGGCGTCGGGCACCCGGCTGGTCCAGGCCCTGCGGCACTACTGCGAGCACGGCGGAAACAAGTCGGCGGCGGCCGCGGCGGCGCACACCTCCCGCACCGCCTACTACCAGCAGCTCGCGCGCATCGAGCAGGTCCTGGGCGTGCCGTTGGAGGACCCTGAATCGATGCTGTCGCTCTACCTCGCGCTGCTGGCCCATGATCTGTCCGACGATCACCCGAACCGGTAACACAGTTTCCCCGCGGTCCAGCCGATAGCCCCGATATGCCTCTTTCCGCCCTACTCCCCGCCGCGGCGTCGGTCCTGGCCCTGGCCGCGCCGCCGGCCCAGACGCCCGCGGCCAGCCTCATGCTCTCCCTGCAGGACGGCGCCGGCCGGGTCGTCACCGTGAGCCTGGACTGCCACCCGCCCGGCGGCAGCCACCCCCGCAAGGCCAAGGCCTGCACGACGCTGACCACTGTGGACGGTGACATCGACCGCATCCCCGGTGAGGCGACGGTGTGCCCGATGATCTACAGCCCGGTCGCCGCCACCGCCAAGGGCCACTGGCGCGGCAAGCCGGTGGTCTACACCCACACCTACGGCAACAAGTGCGCCGCGGCCGCGGAGTCCGCCGGGGTCTTCGAATTCTGAATCCGTGTTTCGCTCAGATTGACCGGCTGTCACGAGCGGCTTGCACGTCCGGGTGATGCACCGGCCCGCGCCGGGCGCAATCGACACTATGCGTTCCGACGCGGGCAACGGTGAACACTCTGACAGTGCCTCCCCCGCGCCGGGGACGAGCACGATTCCGCAATGGAACCCACCTCGCAGATCACGCGACCCGACGGCCGGGTGGATCTCAGCGACACCGCGCCGATCCGTGGTAGCCGGTTCTACAACGACGAGCTCGCTCCGGTTCCGGTGGAAAAGCGCACCTGGAGCACCTACAACTATTTCGCCCTGTGGATGGGAATGGCGCACAACATTCCCAGCTACGCGCTCGCCGCCTCGTTGATCGCGCTGGGGATGAACTGGCTCCAGGCACTGATCACGATCACCCTGGGCAACCTGATCGTGCTGATCCCGATGCTGCTCAACAGCCACGCCGGCACCAAGTACGGCATCCCGTTCCCGGTGTTCGCCCGCGCCTTCTACGGGATCCGGGGCGCGAACCTGGCGGCGCTGCTGCGGGCGTTCATCGCGTGCGGCTGGTTCGGCATCCAGACCTGGGTCGGCGGCGAGGCGATCTACATCCTGGTCGGCAAGCTGACCGGGTCCGGGTGGCGCAACGCGGCCGAGGTGGGCGGCCAGCCGTGGACGCTGTGGCTGTCGTTCGGCGTCTTCTGGGTGGTCCAGATGCTGATCATCTGGCGCGGGATGGAGGCGGTGCGGCGGTTCGAGAACTGGACCGCGCCGCTGGTGTCGGTCGGGTTCCTGATCCTGCTCGCGTACGTCCTCATCAAGGCCGGTGGCCTGGGCCCGATCCTGTCCGAGCCGGCGAAGCTGGGCTGGGGCACCGAATTCTGGACGATCTTCGCGCCGTCGCTGATGGCGATGATCGCGTTCTGGTCGACGCTGTCGCTGAACATGCCGGACTTCACCCGCTTCGGCGGCAGCCAGCGCACGCAGGCCCGCGGCCAGGTGCTCGGCCTGCCGACCACGATGACGTTCATCGCGATCGTGGCGATCCTGACCACCTCGGGCGGCCAGGTGCTCTACGGTGAGGCGATCTGGGACCCGGCGCAGCTGGCCGACCGGTTCTCCAGCCCGGCGCTGGTGGTGGTCGCGCTGATCGCGCTGGTGCTCGCCACGATCTCGGCCAACCTCGCGGCGAACGTGGTCAGCCCGTCCTACGACTTCTCCAACGCCTTCCCCAAGCGGATCACCTTCGCCGTCGGCGGGCTGATCACCGGCGTGATCGGCGTGGTGATCATGCCGTGGAAGCTCTACTCCGACCCCGACATCTACATCTTCGCCTGGCTGGGCTTCTACGGCGGTGTGCTCGGCGCGGTCGCCGGGGTGCTGGTGGCCGGCTACTGGGTGGTCAAGCGCACCAACCTGGACCTGGCCGGGCTCTACGCCGAGGGCGGCCGGTACTGGTTCCGCGCCGGCTGGAACTGGCGCGCGCTGGTCGCCACCGCCGTGGGCGGGCTGCTCGCGGTCGGCGGCGCCTACACCGCGCCCGGTTCGCAGGGCCCGTTCCCCGCCGACGGGCTGATCCCGTTCCTCAAACCCCTCTACGACTACAGCTGGGTCGCCGGTCTCGTCGGCGCCTTCGTCGTCTACCTCGCGCTGTCGTGGGCGCACCGTCAACCGAAGGAGGAAACCCGTGAGCAGTCTGGTCCGAGCCGCGTTGGTACAGCAGCGGTGGACGGGTGACAAGGACTCGATGATCGCCGGCGCCGTCGAGGCGATCGGCACGGCCGCCTCGCAGGGCGCGCAGGTGGTGTGCCTGCAGGAGCTGTTCTACGGCCCGTACTTCTGCCAGGTGCAGGACGCCGACTACTACTCCTACACCGAGGGCATCCCGGACGGCCCGACGACCAAGCTGCTGCAGGAGGTCGCCGAGCGGCACGGCATCGTCATCGTCGCGCCGATGTACGAGGAGGAGCAGGCCGGCGTCTACTACAACACCGCCGCGGTGATCGACGCCGACGGCAGGTACCTGGGTAAGTACCGGAAGAACCACATCCCGCAGGTCAAGGGCTTCTGGGAGAAGTTCTACTTCCGGCCCGGCAACACCGGCTACCCGGTGTTCGACACCGCGGTCGGCCGGATCGGCGTCTACATCTGCTACGACCGGCACTTCCCGGAGGGCTGGCGCGCGCTCGGCCTGGCGGGGGCGAAGATCGTGTTCAACCCGTCGGCGACCAGCCGCGGCCTGTCGCAGTACCTGTGGCGCCTGGAGCAGCCCGCGGCGGCCGTGGCGAACGAGTACTACGTCGGCGCGATCAACCGGGTCGGCGTGGAACCGCTGGGCGACAACGACTTCTACGGTCAGACCTACTTCGTCGACCCGCGCGGCGAGCTGGTCGGCGACGCCGCCTCCGACACCGAGGACGAGGTCGTGGTGCGGGACCTGGACATGGACAAGCTGTCCGAGGTGCGCAACCTGTGGCAGTTCTACCGCGACCGCCGCCCGGACTCCTACGACCCGCTCGTGGCGCCCTGAGGGAGAACGCATGCGCACGCTGATCAAGGGCGGCACGGTGCTGTCCACCACCGGGGCGAGCCGCGCGGACGTGCTCGTCGAGGGCGAGACGATCGCCGCGGTCGCCGCGCCCGGGCTGTTCGGCACGGCCGACGAGGTGATCGACGCGACCGGGAAGTACGTGATGCCCGGCGGGATCGACGCCCACACGCACATGGAGATGCCGTTCGGCGGCACGTTCTCGCACGACACCTTCGAAACCGGGACGATCGCGGCCGCCTGGGGCGGCACCACCACGATCATCGATTTCGCGGTGCAGCCCAAGGGATCGACGCTCCAGCCGACGCTGGACAAGTGGCACGAGAAGGCCGGCGGCAACTGCGCCGTCGACTACGGCTTCCACATGATCCTGTCCGACGTCAACGACACGACGCTGAAGGAGATGCAGACCTGCATCGACGCCGGGGTGTCCAGCTTCAAGATGTTCATGGCCTACCCGGGCGTGTTCTACTCCACCGACGGCGAGATCCTGCGCGCGATGCAGCAGGCGACCGAGACCGGCGCCACGATCATGATGCACGCGGAGAACGGCATCGCGATCGACCAGCTGGTCGCGCAGGCGCTGGCCGAGGGCAAGGGCGATCCGGTGCAGCACGGGCTGACCCGGCCGCCGGAGCTGGAGGGCGAGGCGACCTCGCGGGCGATCCGGCTCGCACAGGTGACCGGTGCGCCGCTCTACATCGTGCACCTGTCGGCGTCGCAAGCGCTTGCGGCCGTCGCGGAAGCCCGCAACACCGGGCAGAACGTGTTCGCCGAGACCTGCCCCCAGTACCTCTACCTGTCCATCGAGGACCTCGCCAAGCCGGGCTTCGAGGGCGCGAAGTACGTGGCATCCCCGCCACTGCGGGAGAAGTGGCACCAGGGCGACCTGTGGCGCGGGCTGCGCACGAACGACCTGAGCGTGGTGTCGACCGACCACTGCCCGTTCTGCTTCAAGGACCAGAAGGAGCTCGGCCGGGGGGACTTCTCGAAGATCCCCAACGGGATGCCGGGGGTCGAGCACCGGATGGACCTGTTGCACCAGGGTGTGGTGGCCGGCGAGATTTCGCTGGGCCGGTGGGTCGAGGCGTGCTCGACCACCCCGGCGCGCATGTTCGGCCTGTACCCGCGCAAGGGCGTGATCGCGCCCGGCTCGGACGCCGACATCGTGGTCTACGACCCGGCGGCGAAGCAGACGCTGTCCGCCGAGACCCACCACATGAACGTGGACTACTCGGCGTACGAAGGCTTCGAGATCACCGGCAAGGTCGAGACGGTGCTCTCCCGCGGCAGGGTGATCGTGTCGCCGTCCGGGTTCTCCGGCAGCGCCGGGCACGGGAAGTTCCTGTCCCGGGACCTGTGCCAGTACCTGAACTAGGGAGCCGTCATGGACTTCGGTGTGGTGCTGCAGACGGATCCGCCCGCGCGCGAGGTGATCCGGCTGATGAAGGCCGCGGAGGACTGCGGGTTCGGCTACGGCTGGACGTTCGACTCCGTGGTGCTGTGGCAGGAGCCGTTCGTCATCTACTCGCAGATCCTGGCCGCCACCTCGGCGATGACGGTCGGCCCGATGGTGACCAGCCCGGGCACCCGGGACTGGTCGGTGCTCGCGTCGTTGTTCGCCACGCTCAACGACATGTTCGGCAACCGCACGGTGTGCGGGATCGGGCGCGGCGACTCGGCGCACCGGGTGATCGGCAAGCGTCCGTCCACATTGGCCACGGTCCGGGACGCGATGCACGCGGTCAAGGAGCTGGCCGAGGGCCGGGAGGTCGTGCTCGGCGACACCCCGGTGCGCATCCCGTGGGTGCGCGGCGGGCGGCTGGAGATGTGGATGGCCGGCTACGGGCCGAAGGCGCTGCGGCTGGCCGGTGAACAGGCCGACGGGTTCATCCTGCAGTGCGCCGACCCGGCGATCGCGGAGTGGACCATCGGCTCGGTCCGGGAAGCGGCGCGGGCGGCGGGACGGGACCCGGCCGGCATCACGATCTGCGTCGCGGCGCCCGCCTACGTCGGGGACGACCTGCCGCATCAGCGGGACCAGCTGCGGTGGTTCGGCGGGATGGTCGGCAACCACGTCGCCGACCTGGTCGCCCGCTACGGCGAATCCGGGCCGGTGCCGCACGAGCTGACCGACTACATCCGCGAGCGGCAGGGCTACGACTACGCCCATCACGGCAAGGCGGGCAACCCGTCGACCGACTTCGTCCCGGACGAGATCGTCGACCGGTTCTGCCTGACCGGCCCCGCGGGGGCGCACGTGGCGCGGTTGCAGGAACTGGCCGCGCTGGGAGTCGACCAGTTCGCCGTGTACCTGATGCACGACCAGCGCGAACAGACGCTGCACGCCTACGGCGAGGAGATCATCGGCAAGCTGGGATGACCACCCGCCGGGTGGCGGGCAACACCCGCCACCCGGCGCGTCCCGCCCGGGTGACGATGGTGGTCACACCGTCGTGACTCCAGGAGGCCCGATGACCACCAGCACCCCGTACGGCCCGCCGCCCGCGTTCGACCCCGAAGCCGCCGCCATGCTCGCCGTCATCGCCGAGGAGGTCCCGCCCACGGTCACGGCGGACATGATCCCCGCGCTGCGCGCGGCCAGGAGCGCGCGCCTGCCGTCCGACGCGGAGCTGAGCCGGGACGGGCGGCTGGAACTGGTGGACCGGCGGGTGTCGGACGAGGTGTCCGTGCTGGTCGCCCGGCCGGCGGACCTGGGAACGACGGCCCCGGGGATCTTCTGGATCCACGGCGGCGGCATGGTCGTGGGCACCAACCGGGTCGGGATCGAGGAGCCGCTGGACTGGGCCCTCGAACTGGGGCTCGTCGTGGTGTCGGTGGAGTACCGGCTCGCGCCCGAGCACCCGCACCCGGTGCCGGTCGAGGACTGCTACGCCGGGCTGCGGTGGACCTCAGAGCACGCCGGGGAACTGGGCATCGACCCGGCGCGGCTGATCGTGGCCGGCGGCAGCGCGGGCGGTGGCCTGGGCGCCGCGGTCGCCTTGATGGCCCGGGACCGCGGCGGACCGCGGCTGGCGGGTCAGCTGCTGATCGCGCCCATGCTCGACGACCGCAACGAGACCCCGTCCACCCACCAGATGAAGGGGCTCGGCGTGTGGGACCGCACGTCGAACGAGACCGGCTGGACGGCCCTGCTGGGTGAGGCGCGGGGCGGCCCGGACGTCTCCCCCTACGCCGCCCCCGCGCGGGCGACGGACCTGTCCGGGCTGCCGCCGGCGTTCATCGACGTCGGCTCGGCCGAGTCGTTCCGCGACGAGGACGTCGACTACGCCCGGCGCATCTGGCTCGCCGGCGGCTCGGCGGAGCTGCACGTGTGGCCGGGCGGCTACCACGGGTTCGACGCGTTCGCGCCGCGGGCCGCGCTCTCCCAGGAGGCCCGGGCCACCCGGCTCCGGTGGCTGCGCCGCATGCTCGCGGAGTGACACCATGGTCGCGTGAGAGAGCTGGCAGGGCGGCTGGCCGCACTCGACCCGGAGGCGGGCGCCGCGGTCAAGGTGATCGCCTACTTCGACCGCCTCGTCGACGGGCACGCCGGGCTGGAGGCGCTGGTCCGCGGGGCGGCAACGCTCGCGTCCTGCCCCGCCCGCCTGGACGTGCCGGGGCACCGCGTGCGGGTGACCGCGGACGGACGGCGGTCGGCCCCCGGCGGTGAGATCGACCCGGAGTGGCCCGGCGTGGGCGGGGTGTGGCTGGAACGACCGGGCCCGGCCTCCGCGGTGGACGCGATGATCCTGGAACGCGCCGCCGCCGCGGTCCGCCTCGTGCTGGACCGGAACCGCGTGCCCGAGCCGGTCGAGATCGTGCTGGACGAGACGGCCTCGCCGGAGGCGCGGCGGAAGGCGGCGCGGCGGCTGGGCCTGTCGTCGACCGCGCGCGCCGTCGCCTACGCCGACGGGACCACGGGCGTGGTGATCACCGCGCCCGCCGGTGCCCGCGCGGGCATCGGTCCCCTGGTGCCGGTGCTGGACCTGCCCGCGTCGCTGGCCGCGGCCCGGACGGCGTTGCGGTTCACCGCCGAGGGCACGCCGGAGGACCCCGGCCCGCGCGTGGTCCGGTTCGACGAACTGGGCGGGCTGGCGGTGCTCGCCGAGGCCGTCGGACCGGGCAGCGAACCGGTGCCGGACGTGCGCGCGCTGGAACGCGCGGCCGCGTGCGCGCCGTGGATGCTCGCCACGCTCGACGCCGTCGCCACCAGCGCGAGCCTGCGCGCGGCCGCTGCCGCGCTCACCGTGCACCACTCGACGCTGCAGGACCGGTTGGCTCACGCGAAGACCGTGCTGGGCTGGTCAGTGCACGAGCCGTGCGGGCGCCTGCGGTTGCAGCTCGCGCTGGCGCTGCGGCGGCTGCACCGTCAGACGACCGCCTGATACACCAGCTGCCGCAGGTACTGCCGGATCGGGTGGGTGTTCGACGGCAGCAGCTGCGTGAAGAACAGCGCCGTGATCTCCTCGGCCGGATCGACCCAGAACGCCGTGTTCGCCGCGCCGCCCCACGCGTATTCGCCCTTGCTGGACAAGGTTTTCGCCTTCACCGGGTCCTCCAGCACGGAGAACCCGAGCCCGAACCCGAACCCGTCGAAGGGCATTTCGGCGAACAGCGGCCGGCCGTAGGCCTCCAGGTCCACGCCACCGGGCAGGTGGTTGCTCGCCATGAGGCCGACCGTGCGCGGGCCGAGCAGCCGGACGCCGTCGAGTTCGCCGCGGCCCAGCAGGAACTGGGTGAACCGGTGGTAGTCGGCCGCGGTGGACACCAGCCCGCCACCGCCGGACAGGCAGGCGGGTTTCGCCAGGCCGCTCCGGCCGAAGGCGTCGTTGCGGACCGCCTTGCGCGTGCTGGGATCCGGCACGTACAGCGCGGCGAACTTCTCGGTGGAGTCGGTGGCGAAGCCGGTGCTGCCCATGCCCAGCGGCTCGAACACCCGCCGCGCGAAGAACTCGTCGAGCGGCTGCCCGGACACCACTTCGATCAACCGGCCGAGAACGTCGGTGGCCACGGAGTAGTTCCACTCCGCGCCCGGCTGGAAGGCCAGCGGCAGCTCGGCCCACCGCCGCGTGCACTCGGCGAGGTCGGCGCCGGGCGGGGTGCCCCACTCGAAGCCGTGCGCGCGGTAGATCGCGTCGACCGGATGCGCGTGGTGGAAGCCGTAGGTGAGCCCGGCGGTGTGGGTGAGCAGGTGCCACACGCGGATCGGCTCGGTGGCCGGTTCGGTGACCGGTTTGAGCGCCGAGCCCTTGACGTACACGCGCGGCGCGGCGAACTCGGGCAGCCACCGCGCGATCGGGTCGGTGAGCTCGAAGGCGCCCTCCTCGTACAGGATCATCGCGGCGACGGAGGTGACCGGCTTGGTCATCGAGAAGATGCGCCAGCGCGTGTCCACCTCCACCGGAAGGCCCGCTTCGACGTCCCGGTGCCCGCGCCGCGCGACGTAGGCGATCTTGCCGCGCCTGCTGACCACGGCGAGCCATCCGGGCAGCAGCCCGTCGTCGACGTACCGGGCGAAGTGCGCCTCGATCCGGTCCAGCCGCCGCGGGTCGAACCCCACCTCGGCGGGGTCGGTGTCCACCTTCAGCTCCATCGCCATGATCTCGTTCTACTCCAGCCGGGCTTGACAGACCAGATCCACGGCTGACATCGTTTAGTTATGCGCATAACTGGCCAGGGCCGGCCACGCCGGGTCTCGCAGGCGGACATCGCGCGCCGCGCCGGGGTCACCCAGGCGGCGGTATCGCTGATCCTGCGCGACAAGGCGACGACGATCCCGGAGGAGACCCGGCGGCGGGTGCTCGACATCGCCCGGGAGATGGGCTACCGCGCCGATCCGCTCGCGCGTCGCCTGGCGAAGGGGCGCAGCCAGCTGCTCGGGATCTTCACCTACGAGCGCGTGTTCGGCACCGCGCAACGCAGCCTCTACCACCCGTTCCTGCTGGGCATCGAGGAAGCCGCCGAGGAGTCCGGGAACGACCTGCTGCTGTTCACCAGCGCCGCGATGTCCGGGCCGGTGCGCAGCATCTACGCCGGCGGTGAGAACAAGCTGCGCCTGGTGGACGGCGCCGTGCTGCTCGGGCGGGACGAGATCCCCGCCGACCTGGAGCAGCTGGTCGCCGAGCAGTACCCGTTCGTCTTCATCGGGCGGCGGTTCCTCGACGACGGGCGCGAGGTGCCCAACGTGTCGCCGGACTACCGGGGCGCGGGGCGCGTGCTGGCCGGCCGGATCGCCGCGCTCGGCCACCGCGAGGTCCGGTACGTGGGCGCCAATTCCGGTCTGCCCGCCACCGCCGACCGGCTCGCCGGGCTGCGCGACGGCGATCTCGTGGTGTCGTCGTCCTTCCCCAAGCTCGACGAGATCTCCCCCGCGTTCGTGCGGGAACTGCGCGAGAGCGGGGTCACCGCCGTCGTCGCCGAGAACACCGGCTACGCCGAGGCGGTGCGGACAGTGGCCCCCGGCCTGCCGATCGCCGTGGCCGGGATCTCCGAGGAGAGCGCGGACGAGCACTGGTCCGGCTACGGCATTCCCGGCCGCCTGGTCGGCCGCCGCGCGCTGGAGCAGCTGCTGGCCGCGGTGGAGGGCGGCGGCGACGCGATCAGCACCGTCGAGTGCCCCCAGCACGAGGGGACCACGCTCACCCGCGCCTGAGACTGACGACCCCAACGGAGAGGTTGCATGAGAAAGCGATGGGGGCGCCTGTTCGCCGTCTCCGCGGTCGCGCTGACCGCGGCCTGCGGGATCGGCGACCGCGCCGGCGCCGACACGGTCACCATGACCGTCTGGACGTCCAACCAGGAACAGCTGGGCCTGCTCAACCGGCTCGCCGGGGAATTCTCGGCCCAGCACGGCGGCACGCCGGTGCGGATCCAGACCGTGCCGCAGGCCGATTACACGACGAAGGTGTCCGTCCGGCTCGCCGGTGGTGACCCACCGGACCTCGGCTGGCTCGGCGCGCCGGACGCGGTCGGCATGGCCGCCACCGAGGTGCTCGCCGACGTCGGGCCCGCCCTGCGCGCGGACCCCGCGTACCGGCTGGGCGACTTCGTGCCGAGCGCCTTCACGAACTGGCAGGACGGGGACGCCGTGTACGGGGTGCCGTTCTCGACCAGTCCGTTCTTCGTCGTCTACAACCGGGACTTCTTCGCCCGGGCCGGTCTGCCGGATCCCGCGGAGCTGGCCGCGCGCGGCGAGTGGACGTGGGACCGGCTGGCCGGTCTCGCGCGCGAGTTGCAGTCGACGTTGCCGAGCGGGAGCTATGTGTTCCAGAGCAACGAAGGCAGCCTGTACGGGCCGCTGCCGGTGTCGTGGCCGACGCTGGACCCGCTGCTGCGGGCCTACGGCGCGCGCTTCGCTTCCGGGGATGAGTGCACAATGGACTCATCGGAAGCCGCGCGGGCAATCGGAACTTTGCACCGCATGGCGTTCGCCGACGGCACCGCGGTGCCGCCCGGCGCGCAGGCGGACTTCTACGCCGGCAACGCGGCGCTGACGATCACCCAGCTCTCCCGGTTGTCGCAGCTGAAGGGCGCGAAGTTCCAGTACGGTTTCGCGCCGCTGCCCGCCGGCCCCGGCGGGCAGCCGCAGGTGACCGGGCAGGCCGGGCTCGTGGTGTTCCAGCAGGCGCCGCACCGCGACCTGGCGATCGAGTTCCTGAAGTTCCTCACCAGCGAACGCTCGATGCGCGAGCTGGCCCGGTTCTTCCCGCCCCCGCGCCAGTCCGTGCTCGCCGACGCCACGCAGGTGTACGCCGGGACCGCGCTGCCGCCGGACGCGGTCACGAACATCCTGGTGCCGGGCATCACCGAGGGGCAGGCGTTCCAGTACCCGCGCACCTGGCCGGAGATCAAGACCGCGGCGCAGCCGGTGTTCGACGAGCTGTGGTCGCCCGGCGCGAACGTGCCGGAGGCACTGTCCGAACTGTGCGGCGAAGTCGGCCCGTTGCTGCGCGAGAAGAGTTAGGGGGACGTCGTGGTCGCACGGCGCCGCGTCCGCGAGACGCTGACCGGTTACCTGCTCATCACCCCGCAGATGATCGGGTTCATCCTGTTCGTGCTGGTTCCGCTGGTGTCCATCGTGGTCCTGTCGTTCAGCCACACGGACCTGCGTGCCGGCGTGTCGAAGCCCGCGGGGTGGGCGAACTACCGCGAGCTGTTCACCGAGGACGCCACGTTCTGGCATTCGCTGGCGGTCACCGGGGTGTTCGCGCTCGGGCTCGTGGTGATCAACGTCGGGTTGTCGCTCGGGCTCGCGCTCGTGCTCTACCGGCGCCCGCCGGGGGCCGAGGTGTTCCTCACGCTCGCCTTCCTGTCCGTGATCACCTCGCAGGCGGCGTGGGCGCTGGTGTGGCGGTTCCTGTTGCAGGGCAAGGGCGGCGGGGTCAACGAGTTCCTGTCGGTGTTCGGGATCACCGGGCCCAACTGGCTGTTCGAGGCCCAGCCGTCGCTGGCGGCGGTGACCGTGGTGGCGGCGTTGAAGACGGTCGGGCTCAAGGCGGTGATCTTCCTCGCCGCGCTGCGCAACATGCCGTCGGAGACCCTGGAGGCCGCGCGGCTGGACGGCGCCAGCGAGTGGCGGGTGACCCGGCACATCGTGCTGCCGCTGATCGCGCCGACGACGCTGGTGGTCGTGCTGATCACGTTCATCGGGTCGTTCCAGGTGTTCGACTACATCCAGCTGATGACGCACGGCGGGCCGGCGCACGCGACGTCGGTGCTCGCCTACTACCTGTACGAGCAGGCGTTCCAGCTGTTCCGGACCGGGTACGCGAGCGCGATCGCCGTCGTGCTCTTCGGACTGACGCTGCTCCTGGTGGCGGCGCAGTGGTGGGCGCGGAGGAAGTGGGTGCACAGTGAGTAGGACCGTCAGCCGCGTGCTCCGGTACGCGTTCCTCGTGGTGTTGTCGGTGCCGCTGGTGTTCCCGTTCCTGTGGATGATCGCCAGCGCGCTGAAGCTGCCCGGCGACGTGCTCGCGTCCCCGCCGCAGCTCATCCCCCGCGACGTCACGCTGGACAACATCCGGGACGTCTTCGCGTTCCAGCCGTTCGCGCGGCAGATCTACAACAGCCTCTACATCGCGGTGCTGGTCGCGCTGTTCACGTGCGCCCTGTCGCTGCTGTCCGGCTACGCGTTCGCGCGGCTGCGCTTCCCCGGGCGCAACGTGATCTTCTTCCTGTTCCTGAGCGCGCTGATGCTGCCGGTCGAGGTCACGCTGATCCCGAACTTCACGCTGATGAAGGACCTCGGGCTGGCCGACACGCACGTGCCGCTGCTGGCGCTGCCGGTGTTCGGCGCGACCGGGGTCACCGGGATCTTCCTGATGCGCCAGTTCATCCAGTCGATCCCGGTCGAGCTGGAGGAGGCGGCGATGATCGACGGCATGGGCCGGGCGCGGATCCTCCTGAGCCTGATCCTGCCGCTGACCCGCCCGATGCTCGGCACGATCGGCATCATCGCGTTCCTGTACAGCTGGAACTCATTCCTGGAGCCGCTGGTGTTCGTCAACCGCAGCGAGCTGTACACGGTGCCGCTCGCGCTGACCGCGCTCACCGACACCAGCGGCAACCCGTTGTGGGGTCCGCAGATGGCGGCCACGGCGATTTCGACCGTGCCGCTGGTGATCGCCTACCTGGTGGCGCGGCGGCAGATCACCGAGAGCCTCGCCCAGACGGGCGTGAAGTGAGAGGGAGGGCGATGGGTTCCGACTGCGAGGTGCTGGTGGTCGGTGGCGGTTGCGGCGGGGTGGCCGCGGCGCTGTCCGCGGCGATGCTCGGCCGCCGGGTGGTGCTGACCGAGACGACCGGGCGGCTCGGCGGTCAGCTGACCGCGCAGGCCGTGCCGCCGGACGAGAACGCGTGGGTCGAGACGTTCGGCAGCACCCAGTCGTACCGGCTGATGCGGTCCCGGGTGCGTGACCGGTACCGCGCGGACCCCCGGCTGAGCGCGGAGGCGCGGGCGGTGCGCGAGCTGAACCCGGGCGAGGGCTGGGTGAGCGCGTTGTGCGCCGAGCCGGTGGTCGTCGGCGAGGTGCTCGACGAGCTGCTGGCACCGCTGGTGCGGGCGGGCAACCTGGAGATCCGGTACCACCACACGCCGGTCGGCGCGGCGACGACGGGCGACCGGGTGGACGCGGTGGAGTTCGCGTCGCCGGAGGGTGCGGCGTCGGTGAGCGCGTCGTACGTGATCGACGCGACCGAAGAGGGTGACGTGCTGCCGCTGGCGGGGTGCGAGCACGTGCTCGGCTCGGAGAGCGCGGACGAGACGGGTGAGCCGCACGCGCTGGACGGGCCTGCCGATCCGTTGGACCAGCAGGCGCTGACGTGGTGCGCGGCGCTGGAGTGGGACCCGGACGGCTCGCACGTCGTGCCGCGGCCCGCCGACTACGACTTCTGGCGGAGTTACCGGGCGCCGTTCTGGCCGGGACCGCAGCTGGGCTGGACGACGCAGGAACCGGAGACGGGCGAGCCGCTGAGCCGGCCGTTGTTCGGCGAGGGGCAGGACCTGTGGCGGTTCCGGCGGATCCGGAGTGGACGGTTGTGGGATCCGCCGCGGCCCGATGTGACGCTGGTGAACTGGCCGCAGATCGATTACTGGCTGGCGCCGGTGACCGGGGTGGCGCCGGAGGAGCGTGCCACGCGGCTGGCGCAGGCGCGGTCGCTGACGTTGTCCTTCGTGCACTGGTTGCAGACCGAGGCGGGGTATCCGGGCCTGCGGCTGGCCGGTGAGCCGCTGGGCACGCCGGATGGGCTGGCGCTGGCGCCGTACGTGCGGGAGAGCCGCCGGATCCGGGCCGAGTTCACGGTGCTGGAGCAGCACGTCGGGGTGGCGGCGCGCGTGGGGATCGGGCAGGCCGAGCAGTTCGCCGACAGCGTCGGGGTGGGCTGCTACCGGATCGACCTGCACCCGAGCACCGGCGGCCGGGGGTACCTGGACATCGCCTGCCACCCGTTCCAGATCCCGCTCGGCGCGCTGTTGCCGGTGCGGCTGGAGAACCTGCTGGCCGGTGGCAAGTGTCTCGGGGTGACCCACGTGACCAACGGCTGCTACCGGCTACACCCGGTGGAGTGGAACACCGGCGAGGCGGCGGGAGCACTGGCGGCGTTCGCGCTGGAGCGAGGCGTCCCCGCGCGGGCGGTGCGTGCGAAGCCCGGTCTGCTGGCGGATTTCCAGGCGCGGCTGGGGAAGCTCGGCGTGCCCCTGGAGTGGCCGGAAGCGGTGCGCGGCGTCGTGCGGTAGGGGTCCGGAAAATCTGTCTTTCGGTAGATGTGCGGCGGGTTTTCGCGCTCCTAGACTGATCAGCAGACCGCAACCACAATGGACAGAAGGCACACCATGGGGAACCTCCGTTGGCTCCAACCGCCCACTCAGTGGACCGGCGACACCACGAAAACCCGCCCGACACCGCACCGACCACCCGCCAGGGCGAGCGCCCGCCGGCCAGGGAACCCGGCGGGCGATCTCCTCCAGCGGGGCACCGCCGACGTCGCGACCGACGGCATGCAGAAACCCCTGACGCAGGGCGCATTCGCACGCGACAATCGCCCCCGGCCACCGCCTGCACCGACGACTTCCCCCGCCCACGGACAGGTGTCCACCGAGTGCGGCGAACGATCACGGTGCCGCTGCTCAGTCCCAGGTCACCGGGAGCCGGCGCACGCCGTAGATGGTCTCGTCGTGCCGCAACGGCACCTCCTCCGGCGGGACGGCCAGGCGCAGCGTCGGGAAGCGGGTGACCAGCGCCGGGATCGCGACCCGCATCTCGACACGCGCGAGCTGCTGTCCCAGGCACTGGTGGATGCCGTGGCCGAACGCGAGGTGCCCGGCGGCGTGGCGGCGCAGGTCGAGGGTGTCGGGATCGGGGAACCGCTCCGGGTCGCGGTTGGCGGCGTGCGCGGCGATGGTCACGGACTCGCCCGCCTTGATCACCTGACCGTCCAGTTCGACGTCCTCCAGGGCCGCTCGCACTCCCGTGTGGGCGATGGTCAGGTAGCGCAGCAGCTCTTCGACCGCGCTGTCCACGAGGCCCGGATCGTCTCGGAGCGCGGCGAGCTGGGCGGGGTGGCTCAGCAGGGCGAAGGTGCCCAGCGCGATCATGTTGGCGGTGGTGTCCAGACCGGCGCCCAGCAGGAACGCGCCGATGCCGGACAGCTCCTCGTCGGTGAGATCGCTCGTGGTCAGGTCGCCGAGCACGTCGTCGGTGGACTCGGCGCGTTTGGCCCGCACCAGTTCGCGCAGGTAGTCCTGGAGTGCCGCGTGGGCGGCGTACTGCTCCTCGGGCGTGGTTTTCGGGTCCATCTGCCCGGCGACCTGACGCTGGAAGAACTCGCGGTCGGCGTAGGGCACGCCGAGCAGCTCGCAGATCATCACGGCCGGCACGGGATGCGCGTACGCCTGGACCAGGTCCACCGACGGCCCGTGCTGGGCCATGGCGTCGAGGTGCTCCGCGGCGACTTCTTCGACCCGCTCGGTGAGCTGGCGCATCCGGCGGACGGTGAACTTCCCGGCGAGCAGTTTGCGGTAGCGGGTGTGTTCGGGCGCGTCGATGCCGGTGAGGTCGCCGACGGGGGCCGGCGGCACGTCGGCGGGTATGCCCGGGAGCGGGAAGTGCATGAGCTCGTAGCGGGAGGTGAACCGGGAGTCGCCCAGTACGGTGCGGGCCTGGGCGTGCCCGGTGACCAGCCAGCCGCGGTGCCCGTCCGGGTACTCCATGCGCACGAGTGGTTGCCGTGCCCGGATTTCGCCCAGTTCCGCCGGCGGATCGAAGGGGCAGCCCGCCGGGCGTGCGGTGGGCATCGAGGTGAGTTCGTCCTGTCGCATGACCAGAGCCTGCGGGCGAGCGGTTTCACCACGACTTCAAAACGGTTTCGGCGACGCCGCTCACATCCCGTCAGACGGGCGCCCCCACGCCACGGACGAGGCGAGGCCGGGCGGCCTCCGGCGCCGCAACCAGGGCTGCTCGCCGGCCGTCTCGCGCGGTGGCCGCCGCAGTAGCGGGTGCACGCCCGGGGCAACCAGCCAGATGACCCGTCGAACCGCCCGCCGCCCGCCTCGCGCGGTCGGCGCCGGAGTAACGGGTGCACGCCCCAGATGAACCAGTCGGGCAGCCCGAAACCGACACGCCACTCGCCAACCCTCGCGGGGCCGCCGCAGTAGCGGCTGCACGCCCGAGGCAACCAGCCAGATGACCCCAAACCCGCAGGCCACTCGCCGGCCGTCCCGCGTGGTGGTCGCCGCGGTAGCGGCTGCACGCCCCAGATGAACCAAGGCAGCCGTCAACCCGCGCTTCACTCGCCGCTCCTCTCGCGCGATGGCCGTCGCAGTAGGAAGTGCACGCCCGAGACGGATCAGCCAGGCGACCCTGAACCCGCACGCCAGTCGCCGACCGCCTCCGCCCTCCCGCGATGGCCGCCGCAGTAGCGGGTGCGCGCCCCAGATGACCCCCGCGCCGCCGCCCGGGCCGGCCGCCTGTGAACCAGCGGCGACCGGCCACCCCCGGGCAGGACCGGCACCCCCGAGCAGAGCCAGCCACCCTGGGCAGAGCCAGCCACCCTGGGCAGAGCCAGCCACCCTGGGCAGAACCGGCACCCCCCGAGCAGAACCAGCCACCCCGCGCAGAACCAGCCACCCCACCCCACCCCGGCTCGACACCTCCATAGGGACACTCCCCCGCCGGCAGGACCGGCCCCCTCGATCAGGACCGGCCGCCGCTGGTCGGCGCGTCTCCGCTGTCAGGGCTGCCGCGCGAGGATCCGGGTCATCGCCTGGCGCAGCTCGTCCTCGGGCTGTCGCGGCAGCTCCCGCGCGCGCCAGGCCACGAAACCGTCCGGCCGGACGAGCGACGCTCCCGTCGCCGTGACGCCGTACGCACCGGGAAAGCGGTTCTCGGCATCGGTGTACTCGGCGCCGATCCGGTGGGCGGCGAGATCGACGTCGAGCGCGGCGGCGACTGCCTTGGCAGCATCGGTCCACGCCGCACCGTCGGCACCGGCCAGCAGGGTGAAGCCGCCCGCGCACAGATCCACAGTGGACACGCGCCGGCCGGCCCTGGTCAGCCACAGGTGCGGCGCGCGCAGCCCCGGACGCCCACCGGCCGTGCGCGGGTCCTCGACCCGGTCCGCCGGCGAGGGGGTGTCGGCCAGCACGGCCGGCGAGTCGTACCGGTAGCCGAAGATCATGGCCATGTCGTCGACCCGCGTCGCCTCCTCCCCGGAGCCTTCCCGGCGGTCCTGCAGCAACTGCATCGCGGTTTCCATCGTGACCTGGGCGACCGGGCGCCGCTCGGCCTCGTAGGTGTCCAGCAACCCGGCGCCCGCCTGACCGCGCACCACTGCGGCGAGCTTCCACGCCAGGTTGTGCGCGTCCGCGATCCCGGTGTTCGCGCCGTAGGACCCGGACGGCGGCACGACGTGGGCCGCGTCGCCCGCGAAGAACACCCGCCCGGACCGGTACCGCTGGGCCACCCAGGCACCGATCCGCGTCGTCGTCACCTTCTGGGTCCACTCGGGAACCGGGGAGACCAGCTCGACCTCCAGGTCGGGGAGGCCGACGGCGAGCCGCGCGTACTCGGCGCACCTCTCCTCGGTGAAGTCCTCCGGCGTCTCGCCCTGCTCGGGCTGGTACGGGATCGCCAGCGCCCACCTGCCGTCCTCGTTCAGCGGGCTCAACGTCGCCCCCGGCCGAGGCTGGTCCAGATAGGCGAGCAGGAACCGGCGCTCGCGGCTCGCGGCGCTGAGATCGGCGTCGAAGATGAAGTTGACGACGTTGATGAAGACACCGGGGCCGTCCGCACCGACGCCGAGCCGGTTCCGGATGTGCGCACGGTTGCCGTCCGCCGCGATCAGGTAGCGGGCCCGGATCCGCTGCTCGTCCCCGCCGGCCACGTCCCGGACCACCGCGGTGACACCGTCGCCCTCTTCGGTGAACGACACCAGCTCGGTGCCGAAGCGCACGTCGGCCCCGCTGCTGTCGGCGGCCACGCGGATGACGCGCTCCAGCTCGTCCTGGTCGATCATCGCCCAGTCGGTCGGGCTCAGCCCCTCCGGCGGCCGGACCTGGGCGAGCAGGTCGGCGCGGAAGCGCTCCGGGCCGGTCAGCGTCTCCGCGCCGATCATCTCCGGGTAGTCGACCAGGAACGAGAGGTGCTCGCGGATGGTGCCCTCCAGACCGAGCGACCGGTAGATCTCCATCGATCGCGGGCTGAAGGCCCGGGCCTGGGGCAGGATCGCCGTCGACGGATGCCGTTCGACGAGGATCGGGCGGACACCCGCCCGCGCGAGGAAGACCGCCGCGGAGAGGCCGGTGATACCGCCTCCCACGATCAGCACGGGGGTCTCGTACTCCGTCGGTCCAGTCATCGAGGTGCCGCTCCTGTTCGTTGTCCAGTGTTCCACCCCATAATCAAACGATCGCATCACTGTGTCAACCATTTGAATGATTGAGTCCACCTGATGACTAGTCGAGAGGTCGTCGAGCAGGCGTCGAGCCGCGGTCGCGACGATGCCCGGGACCGCGCACCGCGCTTCGAGGAAGTGGTTGTGATGACCGAGTCCACCCCGTGCCCGATGCCGCTGGGCCGGAAGACCCCGCTGGACCCGCCGCCGGAGTACACCCGTCTCCGCGCGGAGTCCCCGGTCTGCCCGCTGGCGCTGCCCGACGGCAACACGGGGTGGCTGATCAGCGGTTTCGACGAGGTGACCGCCGCGCTCGTGCACCCCGCGGTGAGCGCTCAGCGCAAGTTCCAGACCAACGTGTCCGCGGTGACGCTGACCGCCGGGGAGTGGGAGGCATCCGGGTTCGGCACGTCGTTCATCGGCATGGACCCGCCCGAGCACACCCGCTACCGCCGCCTGCTCACCGGCCTCGCGGCTGAACCTCGGGTCGGCGAGCACCTGCCGGACCTCGGCGTGGGTGGTCACCAGCCAGACCGCGTGCCCGTTGGCGAGCCCGACCCTGGCGACCGGCGCTCGGCTCGCAGGGCGGCGTACTCCTCCGGCGGCCGTAGCGGGTGCTCGCCGGGGAACGGGAATCTCGGCAGTGCCTCGTGCGTCGGCAACACAGTCCCCTCGCTCTCGCCGGTGCTCCTGGTGTGTGCCAGGTTGGCTGGGTGGGCTCGAAACGGCCTAGAGCGCCAGATCGACGTCGTAGTCGCGGAGCCAGAGGTCGAGCTGGAGCACGAGCTCGATGTTCATCCGGCTGTGCCAGCCGAAGGCGATCTCGGAGGTGTCGGTGATCGCGCGCCGGGCAGCGCCGGCGTCGACCAGGGACAGCACGGGCGAGTCGGCGGCGAGCAGCCCGGACAGCTCGCGTTGCAGGGCCCGGGTGTAGGCGGGGTCCTGGGTGACCGGCCACGGGCTCTTCGCCCGCTGCAGGACCCGCTCGGGCAGACGCCCGGCCAGCGCGGCCCGCAGCAGGCTCTTCTCGCGGCCGTCGAAGGTCTTCATCGCCCACGGGACGTTGTAGAGGTACTGGACCAGGCGGTGGTCGCAGAACGGCACCCGCACCTCGAGCCCCGAGTCCATGCTGAGCCGGTCGTCCCGGTCGAGCAGCATCGGCAGCCACCGCGTCACCTGCAGGTAGCACAGCTCGCGCATCCGGTGGTCGAGCGCGCTCTCCCCGTCCGGGTGCGGCGCCTCCGCGCAGGCCTGCCGGTAGCTGTCGGCGTAGTGGCCGGCCATGTCGACCTTGTCGAGCAGGCCGGCGTCCAGCAGGCCGCGTCCCATCCCGGCGGGACGGCACGCCTCGTGCAGCTGCTCCATCGCCACCCACGGGAACGTCGGCGCCTGCGCGTACTCGTCCAGGTGCAGCCAGATGTAGCCACCGAACGTCTCGTCCGCGCCCTCACCGATGAGCGCCACCGTGTTGTGCTGCCGGATGCGCCGGAAGGTGCGGTGCAAGGACACGTCCATGTCCCCGTAGCTGGTGGCCATGTCCTGCGCGCGCACGGCGGCCAGCCGGGTCGCCGGGTCGGTGAGGTCGGCGGTGTTCAGGAGGATGTCCACGTGGTCGGATCCGACGCGCCGCACGACCTCGGCCGCGTACGGTGCGTCCGGTGCGCTGCGGGTGTCGTCCGCGCGGAAGTTGTCGTGGTAGCCCTCGAAACCCGTGGTGACCGTGCGCACCCGGCGGCCGCCCTGCTCGTCCAGGATGGCGGCGGCGACCGCGGTGAGCGCGCTGGAATCGAGCCCGCCGGACAGGGCGGTGCACAGGGGCACATCGGACACCAGTTCGCGGAGGACGATGTCGTCGAGCAGCGTCCGCACCGTGTCGATCGTGGTCCCCAGGTCGTCGGTGTGCGGCTCGGCCCGCAGCTCCCAGTACCGCTGCTCGCGAAGACCGCGACGGCTCACGACCAGGCTGTGGCCCGGTTTCAGCTCGCGCAGGTCGCGGAAGACCGACCGGCCCGGGGTCTTGGCGGTGGACAGCAGCTCACGCAGCCCCTCGCGATCGACCACCGGCCGGATCAGCGGGTTGGCCAGCAGCGCCTTGGGTTCGGATCCGAACAGCACGCCCGAGGGCAGGGGCGCGTAGAACAACGGCTTGATCCCGAGGCGGTCGCGGGCCAGGAACAGCTCCTCGCGCCGCGGATCCCAGACGGCGATGGCGAACATGCCCTCCAGGCGCCGCACGCAGTCCGCGCCCCATTCCCGGTACGCGCGCAACACGACCTCGGTGTCGCTGTCGGTGCGGAACTCGTGCCCGGCGCGGCGCAGTTCGTCGCGCAGTGCCCTGAAGTTGTAGACCTCGCCGCCGTAGGTGAGCACCGCGGAGGTGCGGCCGCCCTCCTCCGCCACCATCGGCTGCGCGCCGCCGGCGAGGTCGATCACGGCGAGCCGGGTGTGGCCGAGTGCGACGTGGCGGTCGAGCCAGAACCCCTCGGCGTCCGGGCCCCGGTTGCGCAACGCCCGCGTCATCGACTCGACCGTGGGGCGTGCGCTGGTCAGGTCCCGGGCGAAGTCCACCCAACCGGTGATGCCGCACATACGGCCTCCAGCGTGTCGCGGAAAGTCGGTCCACCGCATCGTCGGCAGCGGGCCTCGACGGGGACTCGACAGCTCCTCGACGCGCGGGAGCGGGGTGCGCCTACGCCGGGTCCAGCCCGATCAGCCGGGACACCAGTGCGAGCTGGTCGGCGTAGTGGTGGACGAACTCCGGTGACCGGGGGTCGACCCCGCACAGCCCCTCGACGACGTGCGGCAGCGTCGTGGTCGCCATCGCCGCGGCCATCAGCATGATCGTGAGGCAGGCCGGGTCGACCTCGGCGGGCAAGGCGCCGTTCTCCTGCAACGCGGCGATCTCGTCGACGCTGTGCTGCATCCTGGCCGAGCGCGGGGCGTGGTCGGGGTCGCTGTCGGGGCCGTCGTACTCCAGGCCGCTCCACGCCAGCAACCGCACCTCGTCCGGGTTGCTCAGCGCCTCCAGCACGTACCGGCGCAGCTGCTCGGGCAGCGGGGTGCCGGACGGCACCAGCTCGGCCTCCCGCTGCTGCCACCGCTCCGACATGGCCCGGTAGAGCCCTTCCTTGCCGTCGAAGTAGTACGAGATCAGCTGCTGGTTCACCCCGGCCCGGGCCGCGATCGCGCCGATCCGGGCGCCGGCGTACCCGTTCGCGGCGAACTCGGCCGCCGCCGCGTCCAGGATCAGCTTGCGGGTGCGTGCCGGATCGCGCTGCCGCTCCTGGGGGCTCGGTGATCGGCGGGGCTTCGGCTTCGGCGCAGACACGCCCGCGATCATACCTCCCGGCAGCACATTCAACCGGACGTCTAAGTGAATCAAGCAACTGGTTGACACCGCGCGGCGGCCGCGCTGACGATGAGTCTCGTGGAGAGACATCCGCTCAGGTGGTGGGGACTGGCCGTCACGGTGCTGGCCGTGCTCGTGGACATGGTGGACAACCAGATCGTCACGGTCGCGCTGCCGGCCATCCAGCGGCGGCTGGGCGCGGGCGCGCTGCAGTGGATCTCCGCCGGCTACGCGCTGGGATTCGCGCTCACGCTGATCACCGGCGGCCGGCTGGGTGACCGGTACGGCCGCAAGCGCCTGTTCCTGGTGGGGATGACCGTGTTCATCCTCGCCTCGACCGGCGCCGGCCTCGCCCCCGGTGCCGGGATCCGGACGGGCGCCGGGTTCGCCGCGGCCGCCGTGACCGCCATGGCCGTCGCGATCGGCGTGCTGGTGCTCGCGCTGCTGCTGACCGCCGCCCTGCCGCGTCCCCGGCGTGGAGCCCGTTTCGAGCCGCGCTCCACCGCGCGCGGCGAGCATGGTCGCCGTCCTTCGTCCCGGCCGTAGGAGGCCCGACCGTGCACCGGACACTGATCGTCGCCAAACTGAGGAATCCCGACACGCGCCCCATCGCGGAGACCTTCGCCGAGTCCGACGCGACCGAGCTGCCGCACCTGGTCGGCGTGACCCGGCGGACCCTGTTCAGCTTCCACGACCTCTACTTCCACCTGGTCGAGGCCGGGCAGGACATCTCGCCGAACCTGTACCGGGCCCGCAGCCACCCGCTCTACCAGGGCGCGCTCGATGATCCGGCGCAGGGCCGGCGGGCGGGACGAGCCCGGCGGCGGATCGAAGCCGGCGGCATACCCCGCGAGGGTCGCGTAACCGTCCGCGCCGCGTTCCTCGGCGGCGGCAGCGCTCTCGACGATGAGCATCGCTCCCCCCTCCCCCGGAAGGTAGCCGGATGCGTCGACGTCGAACGGCAGGTACGCCCGCGCAACATCATCCACAGTGGACAATCGTCCGCCGGCGAGCTGCGCGACCAGGCCGTACGGGCACAGCGAGGCGTCGGTGCCGCCGGTGACCACCAGGCGGGAGCCACGCCGCACCAGCCGCCGGGCCTGCCCGAGCGCGTCCAGGCCGCCCGCCTGCTCACCGCAGAACACACCGCACGGTCCGCGCATCCCGTGGCGGATCGACACCTGACCGGTGGTGGCCGCGTAGAACCACGCGATCGACTGGTACGCGCCGACCCACGAGGGACCCTTCTGGTACAGCCGCTCCATCTCGTGCTGACCGAACTCGGTGCCGCCGGACGAACTCGCGGTGACCACCGCCATCTCGTACTCCGGCAGATCGGCCGGGTTCACCGCGGCGTCGGCCAGCGCCGCCTCCACCGCCGCCAGTCCCAGATGGGTCCAGTGGTCGGTCTGCGGGATCAGCCTGCCGGGCAACCGCTCCGCGGCGACGAAGCCGGGCACCTGACCGGCCACCCGGACCGGGTACCCGGACGCGTCGAACCGGCTGATGCGGCTGATGCCCGACTTGCCTGCGAGCACCGCCTGCCAGTGCGGTTCGACGCCGATCCCGGTCGGCGCCACGACGCCGATGCCGGTCACCACCGGGGTGGCGGTGGCGGTTGTTCCGTTCATGCCGGCCCTTCCTGCCCTTGTCTGTCCGAAGTGGACGCGATCTCGCCGCGGCCCGCGGTCAGCCCGGCGACCAACGCGCGGCGACCCGCGACGAAGGCGAGCCCGCACGCGATCGCCACGACACCGAGTCCGAGGAAGTAGAGCCATTCCGGGATCACCGCGGCGAGCCGCACCAGGGCACTGCCCAGGCCCCCGCCGAGCCCGGCGAACAACCACAACATGCCGAGCGTGCGCCCGAGGAAGCCGGGCGGGAGCACATCGGCGGCGGCCGAGATGGTCACCGCGGCGATGATGATCTCGCCGCACGCGTGGGTGAAGTAGACGACGACCAGCCACAGCGGTGACACCCGGGTGCCCGGTTCGGTGAGTGCCATCGCGACCGCCATCACCAGGAACCCGGCTCCCACCAGCAGGAGCCCGGTGGCGAGCTTGACCGCGACGTGGTGACGGCCACCGAGCGCGGGCAACGCGACGGCGAGCACCGGCGCCAGCAGCAGCATCAGCAACGGTGTGGCGGCCTGCATCCAGCTCGCCGGGATCTCCACCCCGAGCACGTTCCGGTCCACGTGGTCCCGCGCGAACAGGTTCAGCAGGGACGCGGCGTGCGCGACGATCATCCAGAACAGCGTGGCGCCGAGGTACACGGCGAGGAACGCCCGCAGCCTGCGCCGGTCGTCGCCGTCGAGCGCCCGGTTCCGGTACAGCAGCACGTAGCCGACGATCGGCACGATCACGCTGAGCACACCGACCAGCGCGATGGCCTGCCCGGCGCCGAGCAGGCCGGCCAGCCCCAGCACGATCAGCGCCACCACGAGCACGACACCCGCGATGCCGTACCGCCGAACGACGTGCCGGCGCTCGTCCGGTGTCAGCGGGCGTCCGGGGCGCCGCCCGACGTCGCCGAAGGACCCGGCACTCGCGGTGAGCTGGACCGCGGTGACCAGCAGGACGAACGCCGCGACCGCGAACCCGAGGCTCCAGCTGACCCGCTCGCCCAGGTACCCGACCACGACGGGGGCCAGCAGCGCGGAGACCTGAGTCGCCAGGTACATCAGGGAGATGCCCCGTTCGCGGCCCGCGCTGCCGCCGAACATCAGGTTGATCATCGCCTGGTGGTTCGGCTTGTACACCGCCCCGCCGAGTCCGACCAGCGGCAGGCCGATCACGGCACCCCACCCCGCGGGCACGGCCAGGCACAGGTAGCCCACCACGTTGACCACGCAACCGGCGATGAGCGCTCGCCGGTTGCCCAGAACCCGGTCGCCGAGCCAGCCTCCCGCGAGGGAGAGCATGAACATGAAACCGATCCAGGCGCCGAACAGCGATGCGGCGTCGGCGGTACCCAGACCGAGACCGCCCTCGGCCTCCGGCGCGGAGGCGTACAGCACGAGCGTGGCCTGCAACCCGTAGAACCCGAAGCGCTCCAACGCATCACTGGTGAACAGCGTCCGGTACCAGCGGGGCATCCGGTGCAGCGAGACGGTGCCCGCCGCGCTCATCGCGGCGCACCCGGCGACGAAAGCCCGCAGGCGCGCGCGAGCACGCCGGTGAGCACGCCGCGCCGGTCCGGCACCGGTCCCGGCGCACGCCAGGCCACGAACGCGTCCGGACGCACCAGCACGGCACCCCGGTCGGTGACGCCGTAGGCGTGCGCCCAGTCCCGTCCGGCGCCGGTGAGGTCACCGCCGTCGCCGATCAGGTAGGTCCGAAGTGGAACGGACAGGGCCGTGGCCGCGTCCCGTGCGGCCCGCGCCCACTCCGCACCGCCGGTGCCCGTCAGGAGGACGAAGTCGTCCCAGAACAGGTCCGCGGCCGCGACGCGCTCGTCGTCCCGGTGGAACCAGACGTGCGGAGCGCGCGTGCCGGGTTGCCCGGTCAGCTCGAGTTTCGGGGTGAGCACGGGCGCGGCAGCGTCGCCGCCGGTGATGACGCCGGACTTGTACCGGTACCCGAGGGTGATGATGATGTCGTCCACCATCGCCGCCCGCGTCTTCTCGTCGGCGTGGCCGTGCCGGATCCGGTTGCGCACCATCGCCTGCTCCGCCATCGCCTCGCCGACCAGGCGCCGCTCGGCGTCGTAGCTGTCCAGCAGGGCCTCGCCAGCCCAGCCGCGCAGCACCGCGGCGAGCTTCCACGCGAGGTTGTGCGAGTCGTGGATCCCCGTGTTGGCCCCGAATCCGCCGGCGGGCGGGTGCAGGTGGGCGGCGTCCCCGGCGAGGAACACCCGGCCGCGCCGGAAGGTCTCGGCGACCAGTTGCGCGCCGTGCCACGGCACCTTGGCCACGATCTCGACCTTCATGTCGGCCTTGCCCGCGGCCGTCCGGACGATGCCGGCACACCGCTCGTCGGTGTAGTCCTCCGGCGTCTCCCCACGCTCCGGGTAGTACAGCGGCGCGGCCAGCCAGGGGTCGACGCCGTGCAGGCGGGACAGACCCATCAGCGTCCCGGGCGCGGCGGTGGCGTAGCACAGGATGAACTTGCGCCCCTTGAGCAGCTCCTCCAGTTCAGGGGCGCGGAAGTAGATGCTGAGCGCGTTGAAGACGGTTCCCCGGCCGGAACGGCGCAACCCGAGCACTTCGCGGGTCCGGCTGCTCGCCCCGTCGGCACCGATCAGGTAGTCGGCGAGCACGGTGGTCTGCTCACCGGTCCGCGTGTCCTGCACCACCGCGGTCACACCGTCGTCGTCCTGGCCGAACGACAGCAGGCGCGTGCGGAACCGGACGTCGGCGCCCGCGTCCCGGGCCAGTTCGACGAGCACCCGCTCGTACCGGTCCTGGCCGCAGCCCATCACCCGCTCCGGGCTGATGTCCGGCCCGTCCAGCGAAGGCTTTTCGAGAACCACGGCGTCGTCGATCTCGGCGAAGGTCCGCACCTGCAGGATGCCGCCCTCGAAGTAGGCGTGCGAGTCGCCCACCTCGAGCGACCTGATCGCGTCGCTCACCCCGGCGGCGCGGAAGAACTCCATGGTGCGGGCCTGAAGTCCGGGCGCCCGCGGCAGCTGGGAGGTCGCTTCCCGTTTCTCGACCAGCATCGTCGGCACACCGTGACGGCCGAGGAACAGCGCGCTGGACAACCCCACCGGCCCGCCGCCGACGATCAGCACGGGAACTCTCACGTGGTTCATGTAGGTCTTCCTCAGTTTCGGCCAAGAGACGACCTCAACTGAGTAGTGCGCGCCACTCGAAGTTCCCTGGCGTCCCGGGCAGGAAGAACCGCGACGTGCACGAACCAGGGGGCGCTGCCGACGGGCCGGCGTGGAAGAAGGGGGTGCGCGATACTGGGATCGAACCAGTGACCCCTACCGTGTCAAGGTAGTGCTCTCCCGCTGAGCTAATCGCGCGGAATGGACCCGGGTGGGTCTCGAGAGCGGACGACGGGATTCGAACCCGCGACCCTCACCTTGGCAAGGTGATGCGCTACCAGCTGCGCTACGTCCGCCTGCGCCGGGGATCCGGCGCGCTGGAGAAGACAATAACGGATCGCGAAAACGCGCTCGCAAGCACCCGGGGTGACCGGCCGGCACGGCCAGTCACCCCGGCCGTCAGCGGGCGGTGGCCTCCTCGGCGGCGCGCTCCGCCGCCTTTTCCGCTCGCCACTCCTCGTCCGTCTTGCCGCGGCGCCAGTAGCCCGAGATGGACAGCAGGTCCTTGCGCACACCACGCTCGCCGAGCAGGTACCGGCGCAGCTCCTTCACGAAACCGGCCTCGCCGTGGACGAAGGCCTGCACCGTGCCCGGGAGGAACTCCAGGGCACGCACCGCGGCCACCAGGTCGTCGCCCGCGGAGCGGTGCAGCCACCGGATCTGCGCGTCGCCCTTGGTGGCGAGCGGCTGTTCCTCCGAGGGGTCCGCCACCTCGATGAACACCTTCACCGGCACGCCCGCCGGCATCATCTCCAGCGCCACCGCGATCGCCGGCAGGGCGCTCTCGTCGCCGGCCAGCAGGTGCCAGTCCGCCTCCTCGCCGGGCGCGTAGGCCCCGCCCGGACCGAGCAGCAGCAGCTCGTCCCCCGGCCGCGCGGCCGCCGCCCACGGGCCGCCGAGCCCCTGGTCGCCGTGGTGCACGAAGTCCAGCGCCAGCTCCCCAGCGCGCGGGTCGTAGTAGCGCACGGTGTAGGTCCGCATCACCGGCCACTGCTCACGCGGCATCTCGGCGCGGATGACACCCATGTCGAACGGCTCCGGGTACTCCACACCCTCCTGCAGGAACAGCATCTTCACATACGCGTCGGCGAACTCGTTCGGCTGAAAACCGGCCAACCCGGGCCCACCGGCGACGATGCGGATCATGTGCGGTGTCAGCCGCTGGGTGCGCAGCACCCGCAACCGGACCGCCGGCCGGGACTTGCCTGCCATACGCCGCTCCTCACTCCGTCCACCACGTGTGCGGTTAGGCTACCCTAATCCGGCGGGAGTAACCGGCGATCTCGCGGCGCAGCCGCTCGGTGGGCCGACACCCTGCTCCGCGCGCCGGGTATCCAGGAACTCGCTCCGGTAATCACCGCATCCTCGCGCGCACCGGCCCCGTGTCCGGAGTGGACGGTCCTGCGGGATCCGGTTCAGCTGCCCACCGCGGACGTGGAGATCGCCTCCATCACCGCCTCCGCGCCCAGCTCCGTGCTCACCGTGAGCACCGTGCCGCCGTTGAGGAGCCGCCGCACCGTCTTGCCCGGCGGCAGCGGCGTCAACGCCTTGGTCGTGATGGGCACGGGCGCCCCGGCACTGGTCACTGTGATCTCGTAGCACCGCCCGTCCGTGCGCGCCGGCGTCTTCAGCGGCACCTCGGCCGGGCACAGCGTCAGGTACTCGGCCTCCGCGCCGCCGCTCCACTGCCGCACCGTCAGCCCCGCCGGCGCTCGCAGCGTGCGCAGCATCGAATGCACCGGCGTCGGCACGAGCCGGACCGACTTCACGATCTCCAGCAGTCCCGCTTCCGGAAACTGCCTGCTCCCCGTCACGACCGTGACCACCTTGCCGGGCTCGATCCGGAGCTGCGCCCGCGCCGCCCCACCGCTCAGGTACGTCACGGTGCCCGTCCCGGCGACGTCCGGTCCGGCCTCGGAGACGCTGATCTCCATGGTCGTGCCGTAGTACCCCTCGTAGCGACCGCTCGCCGAGCCGCCGGCGACGGTCCAGCTGCTCAGTTCGAGGCTGGGCGGCAGGTTGTCCACCGTGAAGGGCAACGCCGGCGCCGGCACCGGAAGGTCGGCCGCCCCGGCGGCGGCCTCGATCGACTCCGGCTCGCCGGAGGGGCGCAACAGGCTCATCCCGGCGCCGGCCCCGGCGATCACCACCGCCACCGCGGCCGCCGCGCCGGCCACGCGCCGCTGGGTGCGCCGGCGCCGGATCCGGCCGTGCGCCCCGGCGAGCACCGCGTCGGGATCGGGGGCGAGCGCTTCCCGCGTCTTCAGCGCTTCCCTCAGTTTCCGCATGTCGGACATGGTCAGGCCACCTCCATCTCGGCGCCCAGGCGGACCCGCAGCACGGACAGGCCGCGGGAGATGTGGCTGCGCACGGTTCCCACGGCGCAGCCCAGGACCGAGGCGATCTCGTCGTCGTCCCGGTCTTCGTAGAAGCGGAGCACGATGGCGGCCTGCTGCGACCGGCTCAGCCCCGACAGCAGCTCCTTCAGCTGCGCACCGTCGGCGATCCGGCCGGCCGGATCGGCGGCGTGCGGTTCGCGGAACCACGTGGGGTCCGCCACCGGCCGCACCGCCCGCTGGTACCAGCGGCGCCGCCACGACAGGTGCCCGTTGACGACCATCTTCCGCAGGTAGAGGTCCGGCCGGTCGGTCTCGGCGACCCGGGCCCACTTCTCGTGGGCCCGCACCAGCGCCTCCTGCACGAGGTCCTGCGCCAGGTCCGCGTCCCCGGTCAGGACCGCCGCGAACCGCACCAGCCCCGGCAGCTGCTCGCGGGCGAAGTCGTCGAAGTGCACGAACAGCAGATGCGCGCACCGCGCGTGCCGGTTGCACCCGGATCGCACTTTTTCCGGAATGCGATCCGGGTCACACCGCGACGGTTGGAGACCGGTCAATGCGCCGAGGTCACGCGCGACTGCTGTAGCGGAGCACGTCCCCGTCGTCGGAGACGCACGTGAACCCGGCCGCTTCCAGCACCCCCACCGACGCCGGGTTGGCGCGCTCGACCCGGGCCGACACGCTGCGCACCACCGGCGAGGTGAGGGCGAACCGGGTCAGCGCCGCCGTGGCCTCCACGGCGTAGCGGCGTCCGCGGCGGCTGGGCACGATGCCGTAGCCGATCTCCACGACGCCGTCCTCGGGCGGCCAGAACAGGCCGATCGACCCCACGACGAGCCCACTGGCCCGCTCGACGATCAGGTGGTGCCCGAACTCGGCGAGCCAGTCCGGGCGCTCGGCGAGCAGCCCGGCGATCACGACGTCACCCTCCGCGGGGAAGTCGGCGGCCCAGTCCGGCAGGCGGTCACCCGCGCGGACGGCGGCGGCCTCCGCCGAAGTCCACGGGCGCAGCAGCAGACGACCAGTGCTCAAGGACAAGGAAAACTCCTGGTGAGAGAAAACGGGCAGGCGAAGGACGGCCGCTGACAGCCATATTCCTCGACCTCCCGAAGTCACCAGGTACCGCGAAAAGCTAGCAGCGCCGCGACGATCGCCGCGAGCGGATACTTCAGGCCGCCAGGCGCCGCACCAGCCCGTCGGCCAGCAGGCGGCCGCGGAAGGTCAGCACGCAGCGCCCCTTGTCCGCGAAGGCGACGGCGTCCAGCAGCCCCTCCGCCACCGCCGTCTCGGCCTCGCGCACGCCGGCGGCGTCCAGCGCGGACAGCGGCAGCCCCTCGGCCAGCCGCAGCTCCAGCATGATCCGCTCGAACGCCTGTTCCTCGGGCGTGAGCACCTCGCGATCGGCCTCCGCCGACCCGCCGGAAGCCAGCGCCGCGGCGTAGCGCGCCGGGTGCTTCACGTTCCACCACCGCACGCCGCCGACGTGGCTGTGCGCGCCCGGCCCGGCGCCCCACCAGTCGCCGCCGCGCCAGTAGCCCAGGTTGTGCCGGCACGCGGCGGCTTCCGACGCCGCCCAGTTCGACACCTCGTACCAGGTCAGCCCCGCCGCCGACAGGACCGAATCGATCAGCTCGTAGTCCGCCGCCAGCACGTCCTCGTCCGGCGCGGGCAGCTCGCCCTTCCGCACGCGCCGGGCCAGCGCGGTGCCGTCCTCGACGATCAGCGAGTACGCCGACACGTGGTCCACCCCGGCCGCCAGCACCGCGTCGAGCGAGGCGCGCAGGTCGGCGGTCCGCTCCCCCGGCGTGCCGTAGATGACGTCGAGGTTCACGTGCTCGAACCCCGCGGCCCTGGCCTCCTGCGCGGCGGCCACCGGGCGGCCCGGCGTGTGGGTGCGGTCCAGGATCCGCAGCACGTGCGGGGCCGCCGACTGCATCCCCAGCGAGATGCGCGTGTACCCGGCCGCGCGAAGCCCGGAAAAGAACTCCGGCGAGGTCGACTCCGGGTTCGACTCCGTCGTGACCTCGGCATCGGGCGCCAGGCCGAACGCGTTCCGCACCGCGTCCAGCACGTCGGCCAGCCCGGACGCGCCCAGCAGCGACGGGGTGCCGCCGCCGACGAACACCGTCTCGGCCGCCGGCGCGTTCCCCAGCGCCCGCGCGCCCAGGTCCAGCTCGCGCCGCAGGCCCTCCAGCCACGACTCGGGCGAGGCGCTCGTGCCCAGCTCACCGGCGGTGTAGGTGTTGAAGTCGCAGTACCCGCAGCGGGTCGCGCAGAACGGCACGTGCACGTAGACGCCGAAGGGCCGCGTCCCCAGCCCGGCCAGCGCGTGCTCCGGCAGCGCGAAGGCCGCCGGGGCGGAAGTCTCACTCACGAGTCCAGTGTCCCTGATCCACTCCGCGCGCCAGTGTGCCGGAGATTTTTTCAGCGTGATGCGTATCCCAGCATGCGGTGCGGGCTGGACCACATCGTGAGCAGCGTGGCACGCTGTCGTGGTGACTTATGCCGGAGTGCTCCTCGTGGTGCGTCGCCACGTCGACTTCCGGCGTGTCGCCAGCGCCCTGTGCCGCGAGACGAACTGACGCCGCCACCGCCACCCAGCTAGGACCAGCGGGCGCCGTCACGCCGCGGACTGCCTACCCCCTCACCACGGGTTCGACCAGGGCATATCCGTGCGCGCGGCGCCTTCGCGAAAGCCCCGGAAGGACTCGAACATGGCTTCGCCGACGCGCGACAACCCTGCCGCCGCCCGAACCCCGCGCGCCCGGCAGCGTCGTGGTGAGGGCCAGTGGGCCCTCGGCTACCGCGAGCCGCTGAACCCGAACGAGCGCTCGAAGAAGGACGACCACCCGCTCAACGTTCGATCGCGGATCGAAAACATCTACGCGCGGGGCGGCTTCGACTCGATCGATCCGGGCGACCTGCGTGGCCGGTTCCGCTGGTACGGCCTCTACACGCAGCGCAAGCCCGGGATCGACGGCGGCCGCACCGCGACGCTGGAGCCGGAGGAGCTGGACGACGAGTACTTCATGCTCCGCGTCCGCATCGACGGCGGCGACCTGACCACCGAGCAGCTCGCGCTGATCGGGGAGATCTCGCAGACCTACGCCCGCGACACCGCCGACATCACCGACCGGCAGAACATCCAGTACCACTGGATCCGGATCGAGGACATGCCCACGATCTGGGAGAAGCTCGAAGGCGCCGGCCTCACCACCATGACCGCGTGTGGCGACAGCCCGCGGGTCATCCTCAACTCCCCCGTCGCCGGGATCGCCGCGGACGAGGTCATCGACGGCACCCCGGCCGTGGACGAGATCAAGCGCCGCTACCTGGGCAAGCCGGAGTACGCGAACCTGCCGCGCAAGTTCAAGACCGCGGTGTCCGGGCTGCCGGACGTGGCCCACGAGATCCACGACGTCGCGTTCGTCGGCGTCGTGCACCCCGAGCACGGTCCCGGGTTCGACGTGTGGGTCGGCGGCGGCCTGTCGACCAACCCGATGATCGGCCAGCGGCTGGGTGCGTGGGTGCCGCGCGACGAGGTCCCCGAGGTCTGGGAGGGCGTGATCAGCGTCTTCCGCGACTACGGCTACCGGCGCCTGCGCTCGCGCGCCCGGATCAAGTTCCTGGTCAAGGACTGGGGCGCCGAGAAGTTCCGCCAGGTGCTGGAGGACGAGTACCTGAAGCGGAAGCTGATCGACGGCCCCGCGCCCGAGGTGCCCGCGGTGCAGCACGACCACGTCGGCGTGCACAGGCAGAAGGACGGCAAGTTCTACGTCGGCGCCGCGCCGATCGGCGGCCGCGTGTCCGGCTCGACCCTGATCAAGGTGGCGAAGGCCGCCGAGCGCGCCGGGTCGAACCGGGTGCGGCTCACCCCGCTGCAGAAGCTGCTGGTGCTCGACGTCGCCGAGGAGGACGTGCCGGGCCTGCAGGCGGAGCTGGCCGAGCTCGGCCTGCCCACGCAGCCGAGCCCGTGGCGCCGCGGCGTGATGGCCTGTACCGGCATCGAGTTCTGCAAGCTCGCGATCGTGGAGACCAAGCAGCGCGCCAAGGAGCTGGTGACCGCGCTGGAGGAGCGGCTGGCCGACATCCAGGACCAGGTGGAGAACCCGGTCACGGTGCACATCAACGGCTGCCCGAACTCGTGTGCGCGCATCCAGACCGCGGACATCGGCCTCAAGGGCCAGATCGTGACCGACGACGACGGCAACCAGGTCGAGGGCTTCCAGGTGCACCTGGGCGGCGGGCTGGGCCTGGACGCCGGGTTCGGCCGGAAGCTGCGCGGCCACAAGGTGACCGGCGACGAGCTGATCGGCTACGTCGAGCGGGTCGTGCGCAACTACCTGGGTCAGCGGGAAGAGGGCGAGCGCTTCCCGCAGTGGGTGGCCCGCGCCGACGAGGCCGATCTCCGATGAGTGAGCGGGCGACCCCGTTCCACTGCCCGTACTGCGGGGACGAGGACCTGCGTCCCGAGGAAGAGGGGGCTTGGCTCTGCGGCGCCTGCCGCCGCGTTTTCACCGTCAAGTTCATCGGGCTGCGCTTTCCGGAAGGAGCGAGCAAGTGACCACCGCGACGAGGACCGAAGAACTGAAGGCACTGGCGGAGAAGGCGTCCGCCGAGCTGGCCGACGCGACCGCGCTGGAGGCCCTGCGCTGGACCGCGGAGACCTTCGGCGACGACTTCATCGTCGCCTCCAACATGCAGGACGCGGTGCTCATCGACCTCGCCACCAAGGTGAAGTCCGATGTGGACGTCCTGTTCCTGGAGACCGGCTACCACTTCGCCGAGACGATCGGCACCCGGGACGCGGTCGCGACCGTGTACCCGGACGTGACGATCGTCAACGCGGCCGCCGAGCAGACCGTGGCGCAGCAGGACGCCGAGTACGGGCCGAAGCTGCACGAGCGGGATCCGAACCTGTGCTGCCACCTGCGCAAGGTGGTGCCGCTGCGCAAGACGCTGTCGAACTACTCCGCGTGGGTCACCGGCGTGCGCCGGGTGGACGCCCCGACCCGGGCGAACACCCCGATCGTCACCTGGGACGACCGCAACGGCCTGGTCAAGGTCAACCCGATCGCGCCGTGGACCGACGAGGAGTTCAACGCCTACATCGACGAGCACGGCATCCTGCAGAACCCGCTGGTGGGCGAGGGGTACCTGTCGATCGGCTGCGCCCCGTGCACCGCGAAGGTGGCGCCGGGCGCCGATCCGCGCAGCGGCCGCTGGGCCGGCAAGTCCAAGACCGAGTGCGGCCTGCACGCGTAGGGAGAGGGAAGTGACCACAGCCGCGACCGACGCAGCGACCGACAACCTCGCTGCTCTGGAATCCGAGGCCATCCACATCTTCCGGGAGGTGGCCGGCGAGTTCGACCGACCGGTGATCCTGTTCTCCGGCGGCAAGGACTCGACCCTGCTGCTGCACCTGGCGATCAAGGCGTTCTGGCCGGCGCCGGTGCCGTTCCCGCTGCTGCACGTGGACACCGGGCACAACTTCGACGAGGTCATCGCGTTCCGCGACGCCGTCGTGGAGAAGTACGGCCTGCGGCTGATCGTCGCGAACGTGCAGGACTGGATCGACGACGGCCGCCTGACCGAACGTCCCGACGGCACCCGCAACCCGCTGCAGACGCAACCGCTGCTGGACACCATCGCCGAGCACAAGTTCGACGCGGTGTTCGGCGGCGGGCGCCGCGACGAGGAGCGCGCGCGGGCCAAGGAGCGCATCTTCAGCCTGCGCAACGCGTTCGGGCAGTGGGACCCGCGCCGTCAGCGTCCCGAATTGTGGAACCTCTACAACGGACGGCACCGTCCGGGGGAACATGTGCGGGTGTTCCCGCTCTCCAACTGGACCGAAGCCGATGTGTGGAACTACATCGCGCGCGAGAAGGTGGAGCTGCCCTCGATCTACTACGCCCACCAGCGCAAGGTCTACCAGCGCGACGGCATGTGGCTGACCGAGGGACCGTGGGGCGGTCCGCGTGACGGCGAAGAGGTCAAGGAGCTGACGGTGCGCTACCGCACGGTCGGTGACGGCTCCTGCACCGGCGCCGTGGAGTCGACGGCGTCGACCGTCGAAGAAGTGATCGCCGAGGTGATGGCGAGCCGGCTCACCGAGCGCGGCGCCACCCGGGCCGACGACCGCCTGTCGGAGGCCGCCATGGAGGACCGCAAGCGGGAGGGGTACTTCTGATGAGCTCGTTGCTGCGGCTCGCCACCGCCGGGAGCGTCGACGACGGCAAGTCGACGCTCGTCGGCCGTCTGCTCTACGACACCAAGTCGGTCCTGGCCGACCAGCTGGACGCGGTCACCCGCGCCAGCGTCGACCGCGGTCTGTCCACTCCGGACCTGTCGCTGCTGGTCGACGGCCTGCGCTCGGAGCGTGAGCAGGGCATCACGATCGACGTCGCCTACCGCTACTTCGCCACGCCGAAGCGGTCGTTCGTGCTCGCCGACACCCCGGGCCACGTGCAGTACACCCGCAACACCGTCACCGGCGCCTCCACGGCGCAGCTGGCCGTGCTGCTGGTCGACGCGCGCAAGGGCGTGATCGAGCAGACCCGCCGCCACGCCGCGGTGCTCGCGCTGCTCGGCGTGCCGCGCCTGGTGCTCGCGGTGAACAAGATCGACCTGGTGGACTACGACGAGGAGACCTTCCGGGTCATCGCGAAGGAGTTCACCGACCACGCCACGTCGCTGGGCTACGCCGAGGGATCGGTGCTGGCGATCCCGGTGTCCGCCCTGGTGGGCGACAACGTGGTGGAGCGCTCGGCGCACACCCCGTGGTACTCCGGCCCGACGCTGCTGGAGCACCTGGAGACCGTGCCGGTCGCGCCGGACCCGCACGACGCCCCGTTCCGCTTCCCGGTGCAGTACGTGATCCGGCCGCGCACGCCCGAGTACCCGGACTACCGCGGCTACGCGGGCCAGGTCGCGGCGGGCACGGTGCGGCCGGGCGACGAGGTCGTGGTCCTGCCCGCCGGCCTGCGCACGACGGTCGAGCGGATCGACACGCCGGACGGTGCGCTGACCGAGGCCGCCGCCGGCCGCTCGGTGACGCTGGTGCTGGCCGACGACCTGGACATCGCGCGCGGCGACGTGATCGCGGCCGCCGCGACCGCCCCGGTGCCCACCGACGAGCTGGACGCGACGCTGGCCTGGCTGTCGGAGAAGCCGCTGCGCCCGGGCGCCCGCGTGCTGGTCAAGCACGGCGCGCGCACGGTGCAGGCGTTCGTGGACGAGCTGGTCTCCCGCTTCGACGAGCAGAAGCTGTCCACCGTGGACTACCCGGAGACGCTGCAGCTCAACGAGATCGGCCGCGCGAAGGTCCGCGTCGCGGAACCGCTGCCGGTCGACGAGTACGAGGTGAGCCGGCGTACCGGCGCCTTCCTGGTGATCGACCCGGCCGACGGCACCACGCTGGCGGCCGGGATGGTCGGTGCGCCGCTTCCCGTGCTGCGCAGCGACCGGGACGTGGTCTCCCCCGGCCCGTAACTCCCCATCCCCCAACCGAAAGGTCCGCCCGTGAAAACTCGCGTTCTGGCTCTGGCAGCAGCAGCGTTGTCGGTATTGGCCGTGGTGAGCGGGTGTACGCGGGCGGACCGTTCGGACGAGTCCGCGAACGCGACGGACCAGGGTCCGGCCGCCGAGGTGCGCCTGGGGTACTTCCCGAACGTCACGCACGCCTCGGCGCTGATCGGGCTGGACCAGAACCTGTTCGCCCAGCGACTCGGCGGCACCAAGCTGGTCCCGACGAAGTTCAACGCCGGCCCCGAAGAGGTCAACGCGCTGCTGGGCGGGTCGCTGGACATCGGGTTCATCGGCTCCGGCCCGGCGATCAACGCCTACGCCCAGTCCGCGGGCGAGGCCGTGCGGCTGATCGCGGGCGCCACCTCGGGCGGCGCGCAGCTGGTCGTCAAGCCGGAGATCAACACACCGCAGGACCTGCGGGGCAAGACCGTGGCCTCGCCGCAGCTGGGCAACACGCAGGACGTCTCGCTGAAGAAGTGGATCTCCGACCAGAAGCTGACCGACGTCAAGGTGCAGAACATCGACAACGCCCTGACGCTCGACCAGTTCAAGTCCGGCGCGATCCAGGGCGCGTGGCTGCCCGAGCCGTGGGCGTCCCGCCTGGTGCTGGAGGCCGGCGCGAAGGTCCTGGTCGACGAGAAGGACCTGTGGCCGGGCGGGCAGTTCCCGGCCACCGTGCTGATCGTGCGCACCCAGTTCCTCAAGGAGCACCCGGCGACCGTCACCGCGATCCTGCAGGGCCTGCTCGACGCGAACGAACTCGCCGCGGCCGATCCGGCCAAGGCGAAGACCGCGGTGAACAACCAGCTGCAGCAGCTCACCGGCAAGGCGCTGGCGCCCGGCACGCTCGACCGCGCGTGGCAGGGCATCCAGCTCACCACCGACCCGCTGGCCGGGCAGTTCCCGCAGCTGGCCCAGGACCAGGTGACCGCCGGCGTCAAGAACAAGGCCCCGGACGTCGCCGGGTTCGCCGATCTGACCCTGCTCAACACCGTGCTCGCCCAGGCCGGGAAGCCGGCCGTCAGCGCGTCCGGCCTGGACAAGAAGTAGGAGGTTGGTCATGACCGCCACGCTGGGACGTCCGCCGGTGGAGCCCGCGACCGGGCACGCCGTGCGGCTGTCCGGGGTGCACAAGAGCTTCGGGCAGGGCCGCGACGCCGTGACCGCGCTCGCCGGGGTCGACCTCGATGTCGCGCCGGGGGAGTTCGTCTGCCTGCTCGGCGCCTCGGGCTGCGGCAAGACCACCCTGCTGAACCTGATCGCGAACCTGGACCGGCCGACCGCGGGCGAGATCGAGCTGACGACGTCCCGGCCGGCGGTGATGTTCCAGGAGGCGGCGCTCATGCCGTGGCTGACCGCCGCGGCGAACGTCGAGCTGCCGCTGAAGCTGGCCGGCATGGGCCGTGCCGAGCGCCGGACCCGCACCGGCGAGCTGCTGGAGCTGGTGCGGCTGTCCGGGGCCGGCGCCAAGCGGCCGCACGAGCTGTCCGGTGGCATGCGCCAGCGCGTGGCACTGGCCCGCGCGCTGGCCTCGGCCACCTACACCGAGGACGGCGAGGAACGGCCGTCGCTGCTGCTGATGGACGAGCCGTTCTCCGCGCTGGACGCCATCACCCGCGACGTGCTGCAGGCCGAACTGCTGCGCATCTGGGAGGCGACCGGCAGCGCGGTGG
Source organism: Amycolatopsis thermalba (assembly GCF_023376025.1). Classification (NCBI taxonomy): domain Bacteria; kingdom Bacillati; phylum Actinomycetota; class Actinomycetes; order Pseudonocardiales; family Pseudonocardiaceae; genus Amycolatopsis; species Amycolatopsis thermalba. The sequence goes on along the minus strand of NZ_CP091196.1, from coordinate 2,406,888 downwards.
TGTTCGTGACCCACGACGTGCGCGAGGCGGTGCGGCTGGGGCAGCGGGTGGTGCTGCTGTCGTCGCGGCCGGGCAAGGTCGTGCAGCAGTGGCGCGTCGACGGGCTGGCCGGGCAAGACGAGGTCAACGCGGTGGACGTCATCAACCGCCGCCTGCGCGAGGTGATCAGCAGCCATGCCGCCGCTTGAGGGCTCGACCGCCGAACCGGACGCCGCGGCGGTCGAAGCGGGTCTGGACGCCCTCGACACGCCCGTCCAGCCGCCCGCGAAGAAGGGCGGCTGGGGCCGGTTCGTGCGCTCGGTGCTGCCGCCGGTCGCGTTCCTGGTCCTGGTGATCGCGATCTGGCAGGCGCTGTGGGCGGCCGCGTTCTGGCCGGAGTACCAGCTGCCCGCGCCGCTTGCGGTGTGGAGCGAGCTGTGGGGCCGGTTCACCAGCGGGGACGCGTTCGGGTTCGTGTGGACGTCGGTGCACCGCGCGGTGCTCGGGTTCCTGGTCGCCATCGTGATCGCCACGCCGCTCGGGCTGCTGGTCGCGAAGGTCAAGCTGGTGCGGGCCGGGATCGGGCCGTTCCTGTCCGGCCTGCAGAGCCTGCCGTCGGTGGCCTGGGTGCCGGCGGCGGTGCTGTGGTTCGGTGTCGAGCCGGCCGCGATGTACGTGGTGCTGCTGCTGGGCAGCGTGCCGTCGATCGCGAACGGCCTGGTGGCCGGCATCGACCAGATCCCGCCGATCCTGCCGCGCGTGGGCAAGGTGCTCGGCGCGGGACGGCTGGCGACGGCTCGGCACATCCTGCTGCCCGCGGCGCTGCCGGGCTATCTGGCCGGGTTGAAGCAGGGCTGGGCGTTCTCGTGGCGGTCGCTGATGGCGGCGGAGATCATCGCGACGTCGCCGTTGCTGGGCAAGGGCCTCGGCGCCTACCTCGACGACGGCCGGTTCCTCAACGACATGTCGACCGTGATCGCGGCGATCTTCCTGATCCTGCTGGTCGGCGTCGGGATCGAGCTGCTGGTGTTCCGGCCGCTGGAGCGGGCCGTGCTGCGGGCGCGCGGGCTGGGGTCGCTGTGATCCCGCTGGTCGCCGTCGCGCACGGGAGCCGGGACCCGCGGTCCGCGGCGACCGTGCGGGCGCTGGTGGACCGCGTCGCCGCCGCGGCGCCCGAGGTGGACGTGCGGGTGTCGTTCCTGGACCTGTCGGCGCCGCTGGTGACGGACGTGCTGCGGGACCTGGTGCGGTCCGGCCACCGGTCGGCGGTCGTGGTGCCGTTGCTGCTGGGCAGTGCCTTTCACGCGCGGGTCGACCTGCCGGCGCTGGTGGCGGAGGTGCCGGGGCTGCGGGTGACGATCGCGGACGTGCTGGGGGCGGACCTGGAGGCGGTGGCGTTCGACCGGCTGGCTTCGGTGGCGGATGTCGCGGATCCCGGTCTGGGCGTGGTGCTGGCGGCGGTCGGTTCATCGCGCCCCGCGGCGAACGAGGCGGTGTCGGCGCTGGCCCGCCGATGGCAGTCCCGGCACGGTTTCCGCGCCGTGGCGGCGTTCGCGAGCGCCGCGAAGCCGGACGTGCCGGCCGCGGTGGCGAAGCTGCGGGCCCGGGGCGCGTCGCGGATCGCGGTGGCGTCGTGGTTCCTCGCGCCGGGCCTGTTGCCCGACCGCATCTCGCGGCTGGCGCTGGAGGCCGCCCCTTCGGCGGCGGTGGCCGCTCCGCTGGCTGACGACCCGCGGGTGGCGGAGCTGGTGCTGCAGCGGTACGCCGCCGCCCTGTCCGGAGCAGTCCGCACCGCCTGACTCGCGGCTCCGGCGCTCGCCCGGCAGTGCCATCCGGCCGCCCGGACCCGTAACGTGGGTGGGGTGAAGATCCGGATCGGGGTGGGGCTCGGGGCGGACATGCCGCCCGCGCGGCTCCCGGCAGTGGTGGACCGTCTGGAGGCCGCCGGGGTGGACTCGGTGTGGTTCTCCGAGCAGGTGTACTCGGACGCGGTGGACCCGTTCGTCGGGATGGCGCACGCGCTGGCCCGCACGTCGCGGCTCAAGGCGGGCACGTCGGTGGCCGTGCTGCCCGGCCGGCACCCGGTGCTGGTGGCGAAGCAGATCGCGTCGCTGGCGGCGCTGGCGCCGAAGCGGGTGCTGCCGGTGTTCGGCCTGCGCCCGGCGCGCCGCAGCGAGTGGGACCTGTTCGAAGTCCCGGCCGGCGCGCGGGCCGGGGTGTTCGACGAGTCGCTGCGGCTGCTGCGCGCGGCGTTGTCCGGTGAGGGCGAGTTCGCGGGCGAGTTCTGGAAGCTGGCGGACGTGTCGCTGGGGCCGCGGCTGGAGCGCCCGGTGGACATCTGGCTGGGCGGTAGTGCTCCCGCGGCGTACCGCCGGATCGGCCAGTACGCCGACGGCTGGCTGGGAAGTTTCCTGTCCCCGGCCGAGGCGCGCCACGCCCGCGAGGCGATCGAGTCAGCGGCCGCCGCGGCGGGCCGCTCGATCGAGCCGGACCACTACGGAATGAGCCTGCTGCTCGCCGAAAACGGCCCGACGCCCGAACTGACCGCCGCGGTGCGCCAACGCCGCCCGGAGACCGACCCGGCGGAGGTGATCGCTTCGGACTGGCCAGCGCTGCACCGCCTGCTGGACGCCCACCTGGAGGCCGGCCTGACGAAGTTCGTGATCTACCACCAGGGCGGTTCGTCGTTCGAGGCTTTCCTGGACCGTTTCACGGAAGAGCTGCTGCCGCGGCAGAACTGACGCTCACCGCACCTTGGGCAACAGGGGTTCCAGCTTCTCGGCGAGGGCTTGAGCGTCCACGCAAGCCTGCGGATCGCGGGGTCCAGAAATCAGCGATACCTGCACCATGGCGCGGGCGTGTTCGCCGACTTCGATCACGATCGCACAACCACCCAAGGGAATCGGCGCCTGCAGCGCTTTGCGCCCGTTGACCGAGGTCTCCACCACGCCGTCGCTGGTCTCGGCGAACTCACGCAGACCCTGAACAGGGTCCAGCGCAAGCCCGTATGTGCCGAACTCGTGCTTCAGCACGTCGCACTCGTTGCGTCGACTGATGTTTTCGCCAGGACCGAACCCCTGACCGGCGGTCAGTTGCTCAAGGACCCGACAAGCGTTGAGACCGGCGAAGACGTCGGAGTTCGCAGTGCTTGAACTCGGCGCGGGTGATGCTGTGCCCGCCACCGTGGTGGTGCACCCAGTCGTAGCTGCAGCCAGACACACCATCGCCGCGGCGGCTTGGACGATTCGAACGTTGACGGTCACCGGTCCTGGTCCTTGAAGGTCTGGAGAGCCTGGGTCGCCGCCTCGTCCGAGGCGTCATACTTGCTGATCGCGATCTCGATAGCCACTCGAAGGTTATCCAGCATCTCCTGAGCTGCGAGGAACACCCGGACGAGCGACTGGTCGTCCGAATCCATCGCGGCGAGAAAATGCGCCGCTGCTCGTTGGGCGTACTCGTCATTGCCGAATTTGGGCGCGCGTTGCAGCCGGTCGATGCGCTGAGCGATCCTGCTCATCTCCTCCTGCATCTGCGTCACCGCTCGCCGGAGGTGGGTGCCTGTCTCCTCGTCCACCGCCCAGCGGCCGGCCTTCGCGTCGGCCAGCATGCGCTTTGCGTCCGCGTGCATCTTGTTCAGGTTGTCCTCGCCGCCGAACACACCGGCGATCTGCGCGGCACCCGACGTCGCACCACCCTCGGCCACGGCCACCCCTTCCCGATCGGTAGCACCGTAGCGTGCGGTCTCACGCGCTGTCACAGCTTCGCCCCGATGCGCAGCCGCTCACAACCAGGCGCCTCGGCAGCACCACCCCAACTATGGTGACCCCCGTGACTGATGAACTGGTGCATTACTCAGTGCGGAGTGGTGTCGCGACCATCACCCTCGACTCGCCGCACAACCGGAACGCCCTGTCCGCCCAGCTGCGCCGCGAGCTGTCCGGCTCGCTGGCCGAGGCCAACGACGACGACGCCGTCCGCGTGATCGTTCTCACCCACACGGGCAAGGTGTTCTGCGCCGGCATGGACCTCAAGGAGGCGCGCGGCGCCGGGGCCGGCGATCAGGGCGTCAACGAGTTCCCGCGGATCCTCGAGCAGATCTGGACCAGCCCGAAGCCGGTCGTCGCCAAGCTGGCTGGGGTCGCCCGCGCCGGTGGGGTCGGCGTGGTCGCCGCCGCGGACATCGTCGTCGCCACCACCGACGTCACCTTCGCGTTCTCCGAGGTCCGCATCGGCGTCGTGCCGGCCGTCATCTCGCTCACCGTGCTGCCCCGCGTCAACCCGCGCGCCGCGCAGGAACTCTTCCTCACCGGTGACGTGTTCGACGCCGCGCGCGCCGCCGAGATCGGCCTGATCAACAAGGCCGTCGACCCAGCCGACCTCGACGAGGCGACCGACCGCTACGTCCGTTCCCTCACCCTCGGCGGACCGGCCGCGCTCGCCGCCACCAAGGAACTCCTCGCGAGCCCGCGCCCGGCCACCCCGGCCGACGGCTTCCCGGACATGCTCGGGCTCTCCGCCCGGTTCTTCGCGAGCGAGGAGGGCCAGGAAGGCATCCGCGCCTTCGCCGAGAAGCGCAAGCCGAACTGGGTCCCGCAGGACTAGTCGTCGGTGAGGGCGACCGTCAGCCGGCGGCTGTCGGCGCGGTCGCCGCCCGGCGCCAGCGCGCGCTCGGCGTCCGACAGCACGCTGCGGATCGCCAGGTACGCCTTGGGATCGGCCTGCTTGAGCAGGTCCGACCCCGCCCACACCAGGACGTGCTCACCGTAGGGCAACCAGGACAAATCGGTCAGGCAGTCGTACAGCGCGTCCAGGTTGCGGCCGAACCAGTCCGGAAAGGACAACGCGGACGCGATGGCGTCGAGGGCGGACATCTTGTCCGCCGGCCGGCTGCCGATGAGGTGCGAGTAGGCGCCGCGGGCACGGGCCTGCTCGACGATCGTCTGGGAAGAGGACATGGGGTTCTCGCTACTTCGACGGGTCGACCTGGACGAAGGAAGCGTAGTGATCACCGGTGTAGTACAGCTCGGTCTGCGCCCCGGTGATCAGCCGCCGGGCCCCGCGGTCGGGGCTCCCGGGCGTGGGCACCGTGTATTCGTGGTAGTAACCGCTCTCCCTGGCGGGGAGCCGCTTTTCCCGGTTCTCGAACACGGTCCCGTCACTGCGGTACGGGAACGGCCCGCCCGCCTGGATGAGGCGCCACGTCTGGCCGGCTTCCGGGGGCAGGCTGGACAACGCGGTCAGCCCGGCCACGGGCTCGGTCGACGTGGTGGTTTCGCGCACGATCCACCCACCGAACACGAGCACGATGAGCCCGACGAGCGCGACGGTGATCCGCCTCCTGCTTGACACCAGCGACACCTTAGGACCGGCTCGAAACGTCCTCGTCGCGGCCCGGCCGCAACCACGCGGCCACCCGGTCGACGATCCGGTCGATCAGCCACGCCACCCCGACGCACAGCGGCGCCAGCACCGCGATGACCAGCAGGAACTGCAACGGGAACCACAGCTGCGCGAGCCACAGCTCCACGTTGTCCCACCAGGTGGCCAGGCCGTCGAACACCTGACCAGGGTACGCCAGCGCCCCCGGCGAGGTACGTTGCAGGCATGTTCGCCGTCTACGCTCGTGAACCGAACCCGGAAAACCCGCTCGACGCGCTGACCGTCGGCGAGCGGCCGGACCCCGAGGTGCCATCCGGCTGGGTGAAGGTCGCCGTCAAGGCCGCCAGCCTCAACATGCACGACATCTGGACCCTGCGCGGGGTCGGGATCAAGCCGGACCAGTTCCCGATGATCCTCGGCTGCGACGGGGCCGGCGTGCTGGAGGACGGCACCGAGGTCGTCCTGCACTCCGTGGTCAACGCGCCGGGCTGGCAGGGTGACGACACCCTCGACCCGAAGCGCACGCTGCTCACCGAGAAGCACCAGGGCACCTTCGCCGACTACGTGATCGTCCCGGCCCGCAACGCGGTGCCGAAGCCGGCCGGGTTGTCGTTCGCCGAGGCCGCCACGATGGGCACCGCGTGGCTGACCGCGTACCGGATGCTGTTCGTGAAGTCGGGCCTGCGTCCCGGGCAGACGATGCTCGTGCAGGGCGCCTCCGGTGGCGTGTCGACCGCGCTGATCCAGCTCGGCCGGGCCGCGGGTCTGCGGGTGTGGGTGACCGGCCGGTCCGAGGAGAAGCGGGCGCTGGCCGAGCAGCTCGGGGCGCACCAGACGTTCGAGACCGGCGCGCGGCTGCCCGAGCGGGTGGACGGCGTGTTCGAGACCGTCGGCAAGGCGACCTGGGGCCACTCGCTGAAGTCCCTGAAGCCGGGCGGGATCGTCGTGGTGTCCGGCTCGACCAGCGGGCCGGACCCGAGCGCGGACCTGCAGCGGGTGTTCTTCCTGCAGCTGCGGGTCGTCGGGTCCACCATGGGCACCCGCGACGAGCTGGAGGACATGCTCCGCTACCTCGACCTGACCGGCATCAGGCCGCAGATCGGGAAGGAGCTGCCGATGTCGGAGGCCGCCGAGGGCTTCCGGCTGATGCAGGAGGGTGCGACCGGGGGGAAGATCGTTTTCACCCGCTGAATCGCTCCGACCTGCGCAGACGCCTTGTTGACACGCTGCCGATACCGGTTTGTGACCCACGTCTACTGAGCGGAACCCGAGATTTCCTCGCTAATCTGGGTACATGACCGCAGTGCAGCGGGAAATCGAGGCGGCGCCGGGCTCACGGCTCGCCGGCCCGGAGGACATCCGGGCCGGCCACCGGAGTTTCGCCGGCGTGCGCACCAGGGTGCTGGAAGTGGGTCCCAAACCCAAGCGGGGCACCGGAAGACTCGTCCTGCTGCACGGCTACTGCGACAGTGCCGACACCTGGCGCCCGGCGCTGACCGAGCTGGCCGCCGCCGGCGTCCCCGCGGTCGCGGTCGATCTGCCCGGCTTCGGTGAAGCCGATCCCCTGCGCTCCGGCGCGATGCTCGCCCAGCTGGACGCGTTCGTCGCCGAGGTCGTGCGGTTCTACTCCGACCGCGGCAAGGTCGTGCTGGGCGGCAACTCGCTCGGCGGGACGATGAGCCTGCGCGCGGCCTGCCGCGACGAGCTGCCGATCGCCGGGGTGGTGTCCATCGCCGCGCCCGGGTTCGTCGACTCCTGGCTGGTCCGGACCGTCGGGAAGTACCCGCTGCCGTTGCGGCTGGCGGCGTCGCTGCCGTTGCCGGTGCCCGGGTTCGTGGTGCGGACCATCGCCGGGTTCGTGGTGCCGCGGCTGCTCTACGCCGACCGCGCGGCCGCCGACATCGCCCACGTCTCGCGGTTCACCGGGCTGTTCCCGGACTTCCGCTCGACGACCACTCGTCTGGACCAGGCCCGCCAGCTGGTCGCCGAGCTGGCCGAGGCCTACGACGGACTGGAGTCGATCAAGGTCCCGCTGCTGGTGGTCGCGTGCGGCAAGGACCGGCTGGTGAGCGCCGCCGCGGGCCGCCGGCTGCACGCACTGGTGCCGCACAGCCGGCTGATGCTGCGCGAGGAGTGGGGGCACTGCCCGCAGCTGGACGACCCGGTCGCGATCGCCGAGCTGCTGAGCTACTTCCGGGCCGGCGCGGTGCACAAGAAGTCGCGCCGCCGCGCGGCCGCGCTCACGCAGAAAGCCGCCGCGGGCTAGGGCGTGTCTGACAATGCGTTGGTCCAAGTGATGGGTTGGGACATCGGTGAATCCCCGGCCTGGCCCGGTGTGGTCCAGTCGCCACGGGAGCGGCCGATGTTCGTGGCGTGCTGATAGGCGCGGGCGATGGTGGAAACCACCGACACCGCGGCACGACCAGCAGCATCCCAACCAACCATCGCAATCTTCGTCAGAGCCGCCGGCCGGCTGTCACATCTCGTCGGGCTGTTCCGTCAGGGAAGTAGAAACCCCAACCGGAACAGGAGTTCATCGTGGACGCTCGGATCAACCTCTTCACCAACCCGACCGCCGGCAAGTTCGTCAAGCACCTCTTCGGGGCGGGCAAGGTGCTCGCCGAGTCCACACTGCCCGCGACCACGCAGGCACTGCTCACACTGCGCGCCAGCCAGATCAACGGGTGCGGCTACTGCACCGACATGCACTTCAAGGACGCGGTGGCGGCCGGCGAGGAGCCGACGCGACTCAACCTGGTGGCGGCCTGGCGCGAAGCCACCGTGTTCACCGAGGCCGAGCGCGCCGCCCTGGAGCTGACCGAAGAGGGCACCCGCATCGCCGACACGGCCGGTGGGGTCAGCGACGAGGTGTGGGCCAACGTGGCCAAGCACTACGACGAGGAGCAGCTCGCCGCGCTGGTCGCCGCCATCGCGCTCATCAACACGTGGAACCGCATCAACGTCATCATCCGCAACCCGGCCGGCGACTACCGGCCCGGCCAGTTCGCCTGACCCGGCGAACAGCCCCGGGACCTTTCGCAGGGTCCCGGGGCGGGCTCCTCCCTAGTACCGTGATCCGGTCATTACCCGGACGAGTGATTGGGGAGTGCGGTGGCCGTACACGAGCTGTTCCGGCGCAAACCCGTGGAACAGATCGAGGCCGTGGAGGGCGGCGGGCTCCAGAAGACCCTGGGCCTGTGGCAGCTGACCGCGATCGGCGTGGGCGGGATCATCGGCGCGGGCATCTTTTCGCTCGCGGGCGCGGTGGCGAACCAGACGGCCGGACCGGCCGTGCTGATTTCGTTCCTGGTGGCCGGGATCGCCAGCGCGGCGGCGGCGTTCTCCTACGCCGAGTTCGCCGGGCTGATCCCGCGCGCCGGATCGGCCTACACCTACGGTTACGCGGTGCTCGGTGAGCTGGTCGGCTGGCTCATCGGATGGGACCTGCTGCTGGAGTACACCGCGATCGTCGCCGTGGTCGCGATCGGTATCTCCGGCTACTTCAACGACCTGCTGGGTTTCCTGGACATCCACCTGCCACTGTGGATGTCCGGCGCGCCGGGCACCGAGCCGGAGGGCGTGGCCGCCGGTTCGTACAAGGTGAACCTGTTCGCGGTGCTGCTGTGCCTGCTGATCGCGTTCGTGCTGAACCAGGGCATGCGCTCGGCCGCGCGGTTCGAAACCCTGCTGGTGTACCTCAAGGTCGCGCTCGTGGTGCTGGTGGTCGTGGTCGGCGCGTTCCACATCAACACCGGCAACTGGTCGGACTTCTTCCCGTTCGGCGTCGGCGGCGCGTTCACCGGCGCGGCGACGGTGTTCTTCGCGGTGTTCGGCTACGACGCCATGTCCACCGCGGCCGAGGAGTCGCGCGACTCCCAGAAGCACATGCCGAAGGCGATCCTGTACTCGCTCGGGATCTCGATGGTGCTGTACGTGCTGGCGTGCCTGGTGCTGACCGGGATGGTGCCCTACACCGACATCGACTCGGAAGCCGCGTTCTCCAGCGCGTTCGAGTCGGTGGGGCTGCGCTGGCTCGGCGGGGTGATCGCGGTCGGCGCGATCCTCGGCATCCTGACCGTGTTGTTCACGTTCCTGCTGGGCGCGACGCGCGTCGGGTTCGCGATGAGCCGCGACGGGCTGCTGCCGAAGTGGTTCTCCGGCACGCACCCGGTGAAGAAGGTGCCGAGCCGGATGACGTGGGTCCTCGGCGTGGCGGCGGCGGTGATCGCCGGGCTGCTGCCGATCGGGGAAGCCGCGGAGCTGACCAACATCGGGATCCTGCTGGCGTTCGTGGTGGTGTGCGTGGCGGTCGTGGTGCTGCGGTACCGCCGTCCGGACCTGCCGCGCACGTTCCGCTGCCCATGGGTGCCGGTGGTGCCGGCGATCGGGGTGGCGTTCTCGATCTGGCTGATCACGTTCCTGCACCCGGAGACGTGGCTGCGGTTCGCGATCTGGTTCGCCATCGGGCTGGTGGTGTACTTCGCCTACAGCCGGCGGCATTCGAAGCTGGCGGATCACCACCAGAGGTAGACGTACCCGGGCGCCCCGGGCATGCCGGCGGCGCCACCGGCGCCGATCCCGCCCGGCGGCGCGCTCGGGATCACCCCCGCCGCGCCGGGCCGCTCCGCGGTGGCGTCGCTGCCGGGCGCGGCGAGGCCGGGCGAGGTGCCGCAGTCGGCGGTGCCTCCCCGGCCGGGCGCCTCGGCGGTCCCGGGCGCGCCACCACGGGCCACGACGAGCGCGGGGCTGCCGGCGACGCCCAGGCTGGAGTCGCTGCCCGGCGCCCCGGGAAGCCCGCCCACGCCGACGGTCACGGTGTACTCGGTGGCGGGGGTGACCGCGACGGAGCACCACGCCGCTCCCCCGCCACCACCCGCGGTACCCGGCGGTGGCGCTTCCGGTGACGGCGGCGCGTCCGGCGCTTCGGGGGTGCCCACGGGCGGTTTCGCGCCCCCACCGCCCGCGCCCCACAGGGCGACGAACACCGAGGTGACTCCCGCGGGCGCGGTGAACGTGCCGCTCACGGTAAAGGCCTGCTCCCCGTGCAGGGGTTCGGCCCCGGCCACCGGCGCGGCAGCCGTGATCAGGACAGCCGCCACGGCAACGGCTTTTCCGAACGCCATGCCCGAAAGGGTGCGCTCTCCAGCGCGGTCGCGCACTTCTTTCAGCCGATGGGGTGAGCTCGTCTGTCGGTAAAATACATGTGTGCGCACGCACGTATTTGAGGTACGCTGCGGCAGAACGGAAGGAGCACACGATGATCCCCTCGGTCGACGTCCCGCCCGGCGATCCGCGATTGCCCACCTCACCGGACGTGATCGTGGTCTATTCGGACCTGAACTGCTCGTTCGCCCACGTCGCCGTGCACCGGCTGCACGAGACGCGGGACCGGCTCGGTCTGACCGGCCGGGTGCGCTTCGACCACCGGGCCTTCCCGCTCGAACTGTTCAACCTCGGGGTCAACGAGCGGCCCGGGGTCGACTCGGAGGTCGCCGTGCTCGGTGCGCTGGAGCCGGACGCCGGGTGGCAGCTGTGGCAGGAGAAGGACTGGCGGTACCCGGTGACCATGCTTCCGGCGCTGGAGGCCGTGCAGGCCGCGAAGCACCAGGGCCTGCACGTTTCGGAGCAGCTCGACCGCGCGCTGCGGAAGGCGTTCTGGGCGCAGAGCCGGTGCATCTCTCTGCGCAACGTGATCCTGGACGTGGCGGCCGAGACCGGTGTGGTCGACGTGCCGGACCTGGCCGGACGGCTCGACCGGGGCGAGGCGCGCGCGGCGGTCATCGAGCAGTTCGAGTCGGCGCGCGACGACCGGGTCGTGTGCAGCCCCCACCTGTTCCTGGCCGACGGCACCAACGCGGCCAATCCCGGTGTCTCGGCGCGCTGGGTGAACGGTGACTTCGGCGTCGGCTTCCCGGTGATCGACTCCGACGAGCCGGACATCTACCGGACGCTGCTGGAGAAGGCGGCGAGCCTGGCGTGATCACCACCGCCGACGGCCTCCGGATGGTGGCCGAACTCGCCCGGCCGGAGCGCTGGCTCGCCGTGCTCGTGACCGCCCGGGCCGACGGGCGGCCCGGCGTCTCCGTGGTGAACGCGGGAATCCTGCCGCACCCGGTGACCGGCGAGACCGTGGTCGCGTTCGTGTCCCGCGGCCGCACCGCGAAGCTCGCCAACCTGCGCGAGCGTCCACACGCGACGCTGGTGTTCCGGTCCGGCTGGGAGTGGGTGTCGGTGTCCGGCCCGGTGGAACTGGCCGGCCCCGACGACGATCTGCCCGGCCTGCCGGACCCGCGCCTGCTGCTCCGCGACATCTACATCGCCGCCGGCGGGGTGCACCCGGACCTGGACGAATACGACCGCGCGATGGCCGAGGACCGCCGCACCGCGGTGCTCCTGCGGCCGGAACGCTTCACCACCAACCCACCTGGAACCGAGCACGAGGAACCGGAATGACCAACGCACCGTCCACCGTCCACCGTCCCGCGGCCGCCGCGGGCACCATCCAGGTCTGGTCGGACCTGCTCTGCCCGTTCGCGCACGTGGCCCTGCACCGCCTCCGGGTGGCCCGCGAGCGGCTGGGGCTGCAGGACCAGGTCCGGATCGACCACCACGCGTTCCCACTGGAACTGTTCAACGGTCCGCACCCGAGGCCGGGTACCGACAGCGAGGCCGTGGGTCTCGGCACGATCGAGCCGGCGGCCGGGTTCCGCCTGTGGACCGCGGCGGACTGGCTGTACCCGAACACCGTGCTGCTCGCCAACGAGGCGGTGGCCGCGGCCAAGGCGCAGGGGCTGGGGCCGGCCGAGGACCTGGACCGCGCGCTGCGACGGGCGTTCTGGGTGGACAACCGCACCATCGGCCATCGCACCGTCATCCTGGAGGTCGCCGCCGAGACCGGCACGGTCGACGTCGACGCGCTGACCGAGGCGCTCGACTCCGGCCGGCACCGCGCGGACGTGATGACCGACTACGCCATCGCGTGCACCGACGAGGTGACCGGCAGTCCGCACCTGTTCACGCCGGACGGTACCGGTGTGCACAACCCGGGCATCACCGTGCACTGGGAAGGCCCGTGGGCGTCCGGCTTCCCGGTCGTGGACGAGCACGACCCCGACTGGACCGAAACCCTGCTGAAGAAGGCCGCCGGGTAACGCCGGGGCCCGGGCCGGGAGGGCGCGAGCCGCGAGTCTTCGTATCGATCAGGAAGCCGACCGGGCGGGCAGGGCGGCGGAGGCGAGCAACGCGAGCTTCTCGGCGTCGCTGCTCCCGGCGTCGGCGTGGTACACCACGAGCATCATCCCCTCGGTGCCGGTGGTGACCTCGAGCTTTTCCCGGTACAGCACAAGACGGCCGACCTGCGGGTGGTCGAAGCGCATCATCGCGCCCTGCCGCGGCTGCACGTCGTGCCGCGCCCAGAGCTGCCGGAAGCGGGGGCTGGCGAGGGACAGCTCACCGACCAGCTCGACGAAGCGGGGGTCGTCGATGTCGGTGCCGACCGACTGGCGGAAGCCCGCGATCAGCGCTTCGGTGGCGGCCTCCCAGTCGGGGAAGAGGTCGCGCTCGCCCGGGTCGAGGAACACGTCACGCAGCCGGTTGGCGCCCGGGGTGAGGCGCGGCGAGAGCGCCGTGGCCAGGGCGTTGGCGGCGAGGACGTCCAGGTAGCGCCCCTCCACGAACGCCGGCAGCGGGAGCGTCCCGAGGAGCTGGACGATGCTGGGCGGCACGACCTCCTGCCGCGGCCGCCGCTTGCGCCGGGGCCGGTCGGCGGCGAGCCCGACCAGGTAGGCGGTCATCTCGTCGTCGAGCTGGAGCGCCCGGGCGATCGATTCGAGGACCTGCACCGACGGTTTGCGGTCGCGGCCCTGTTCGAGGCGCAGGTAGTAGTCGGCGCTGATGCCGGCCAGCATCGCGACCTCCTCGCGGCGCAGGCCGGGCACCCGGCGCACGCCGTGGACGGGGAGCCCGGCCTGTTCGGGGGTGACGAGTTCGCGGCGGGCGCGGAGGTAGTCGCCCAGCAGGTTCCGATCGTCGGCCACGTTCCCACGGTAAGCCGCCGGGCGGGGACCGTGCCTGGTCCTGTCATCCCCAGTCGGGCACGAACACGTTCGTTACCATCGCCGGATGTCCACCAGCCCGGAACCGGTCAGCCGTCGTGATCGTCCCGCCAAACCCGCGCTCAGCCGGCGCTGGATCATCGACACCGCGGTGCGGATCATGCGCTCCGAGGGGCTGGAGAAGGTGACCATGCGCCGCCTGGCGAAGGAGCTGGACACCGGCCCGGCCTCGCTGTACGTCTACGTCGCCAACACCGCCGAACTGCACGCGGCCGTGCTCGACGCGCAGCTCGGCCAGGTCGACCTGGCCGCCGAGACCGCCGGGCCCGGCTGGCGGGACCAGCTCGTCGCCGTGCTCACCTCCTACACCCTCGTCCTGTTCGAGCACCCGCAGCTCGCCCGCTCGGCTCTCGTGGCCCGCCCGAACGGCCCGAACTACCTCGCCCTCCTCGAGCGCGTCCTGCAACTCCTCGCCCGCAGCGGCGCGCCCCGGCAGCAGGTCGCCTGGGGAGTCGACAACCTGCTCCAGTACGCCACAGCCACCGCCGCGGAGCACGCGACGCAGGAGCAGGACCCGAACGCCGAGCGCGACTGGCATGCGCTCAGCCGGGCCGTGCACGAAGTGGACGAGAGCACCCACCCGGCGATCAAGGCGCACCTGCCCGAGCTGCTCACCGGTGCGGAAGACCGTCTGACCTGGGGTTTCCACGTGCTGATCAACGGGATCACGCACACCCCGCTCCCGTAGCGGCCTCGCGCCGCCGCCTCCCTCGCCACGCTTCACCTTTGCCGAACTCGTTCGTGACGAACATGTTCGCTACGCTGGACGTGTCGCCGCACCCGAGGCATTGGAGAAGGCCGTGAGCAGCCACCACCCCATCGCGATCATCGGTGCAGGTCTGGGCGGTCTCACCGCCGCCAGGGTCCTGCACGTCCACGGCATCGAGGCAGCCGTGTTCGAACTGGAGACGTCAGCGAGGGCACGCACCCAGGGCGGAATGCTCGACATCCACGAGGAGAGCGGGCAGGACGCGCTGCGGGCGGCGGGCCTCCACGACGAGTTCCGCAAGATCATCCACGAGGGTGGCCAGGCCCTGCGCCTGGCCGGCCCGGACGGCACCGTCCACGTGTCCCACCCGGACGACGGCACCGGCGCGCGGCCCGAGGTGGACCGCGGCGACCTGCGTGACCTGCTCCTCGGCTCACTGCCGGACGGCACGGTCCACTGGGGCCGCAAGGTCACCGCGGCCCGCGCGCTGGACGGCGGACGCCATGAAGTGACCTTCGCCGACGGCTCCGCCACCACCACCGATCTCCTCATCGGCGCCGACGGGGCCTGGTCGCGGATCCGGCCCCTGGTCTCGGCCGCCGAGCCCGCCTACACCGGCATCTCGTTCGTGGAGACCGACCTGCTGGACGCCGACAGCCGTCACCCGCGCAGCGCCGCCGTCGTCGGCGGCGGGCTGTTCCTCGGGCTCGGCGACGAGCGGGGTTTCCTCGCCCACCGCGAGACCGACGGCAGCCTGCACGTCTACGCCGCGGTCAAGGCCGGCGAGGACTGGCTGGACACCATCGACTTCACCGATCCCGCGGCGGCCAAGGCCGCGGTGCTGTCCCGGTTCGACGGCTGGGACGAGGGCCTGCGCGGCCTGATCGCCGACGCGGACACCATCGCGCCGCGCCGCATCCACGCGCTGCCGGTCGGGCACCGCTGGGACCGCGTCCCGGGCGTGACCCTGCTCGGCGACGCCGCCCACCTGATGTCGCCGTTCGCCGGGGAGGGCGCGAACCAAGCCATGCTGGACGGCGCCGAACTGGCGCTGGCGATCGCCGCCGACCGCGGTGACGCCGAGAAGGCGCTGACCGCCTACGAGGAGGCGCTGTTCCCGCGCAGCGCGGCCATCGCCGCCGAATCGGCCGCCAGCCTGGAAACCCTGTTCGGCGGGCGCGGACTGGAGGAGATGATCGCGTTCTTCACCGCGCGGTGACCCCGTCCCGCCCGGGTCAGCCTTCCGCGGCCAGGTGGATCAGCCCGGCGTCGGTGGGGCGGAAGCCGCAGGCGTCGAAGTAGAAGCGGCGCAGCTCCGGCCGGAAGTCGACGTGCAGCCACTCGCAGCCCGCCGCCCGTGCCTGCTCCGCCGCCAGGCGGACGACCGCGGTGCCGATCCCGCGGTGCTGGTGCGAGCCGCGAGTCTTCGTGTCGATCAGGAAGGCGTGGTCGCCACCGTCCCACGCCACGTTCACGAAGCCGACCAGGACCCCGTCAGCGTCACGGGCACCCACCCAGCCGAGGCTGTGCTGCCGGACCTGGCTCCACCAGCCGGGAACGGAGTTGCCGCCGTGCGACCGGACGAGGTCGACCATCTCGTCGTCGGTGATGGTGTCCCGCCAGACGCACGAGATCTGTTCGCTCACTCCGCAGCATCTCCCCCGAAACCAACGGCCTGCCGGCGACTCCGCCGGCAGGCCGTGTGAGTGGGCGATACTGGGATCGAACCAGTGACCTCTTCGGTGTGAACTATGTCCGCGATACCGCGCTGACCTGCAAAAACACGACTCCTGCAGGTCAGCGCGGAGCGTTCAGGGCTGTTGGGCCTCGTTCCGGACGGTTCAGCGCGCGGTCCTGCTCCCATCTTGCTCCCCACGGTGCTCCCCGTCTGGGCATCGAACACCACAACCACCTCACCCAATTAACCGAAGAAGATGCTCGATAGGCCTCGCCGGCAACGTGACCCTCGGTGATCAGGGGGCAGAACCAGGACCGCGGAGCTACTCAGCAAGCCTCGGCACCCCACCAATTGCCCACATGGGACAGCCGCAACGGTCCCAGCCCAACCCGCCGCCACGACAACGCGAGTAGGCACGGCGCTCCAAGGTTCACTCCTCGTCGGCCGCCAGTTGAGGTCATACACACTCACACGACCCCCACACTGCCAGTGTGGTGCACTAACCCGCCTGACCTGCGACTTTGGAGAAACCGCAGGTCAACTGGGGCAGTCTGGGGCAGTTCAGTGACGTTCGATACCGATGAACGCGGCTGTAAGCGGGGCCATGCCCCAGCTTTGCCCCAGGGGCAGGCAGCATGAACCGGGACGCAGCTGACGATTGGGTCCAGCTACACCCCGAGGTGACTGGTTGAACTGCTCCCCATCGAGAGGCTGTACTAGCCCCGAACGGGGCCGCAACGGTACGACGAGTTCAACCGGCACGTCTTCGGGCTTGCAAAGACGGTCAGTCGGGGAGGCGGCGAAGGATCAGCGAAGGCAAGTCGACCGCGCCGAGAACATCTCCGCTTGGTGGCTAGCGGGCCCTGACACGTATCAGCCGACAACCAGCGCGACAGCAGCTCGGGCATCTCAATCTGCGGTGCGCAGTTGGACGGGACTTAAGCTCCTACTAGCACGTTGCTGCACACGAGGCTGTCCAGCGTGGAGAAAGGTTCCCGATCGACACGCGTGGCGGCCGTCGTCTGCACCTGAGCCAGACAACGGCCGCCACTACAACCACGTTGCCTATTTCCTACCGCGTATCCGGTCCCACATCTTGACCACCAGCCCGAGGCCAAGCAGAACTGCGCACCCGATGGTCGCGAAGATCACAGCGAAGATCGGATTGTGCAACACGAAGGGAAGGGCTACTCCGAAGGGCACGAGCCAGCAGGTCGCGACGACGAGGACGATGTCGCGAAGGTGTTCGCGGCTGATCCGTTTCAGCGGATCCTCCAATTGTGTCGCGTGCGCAGTAGGGCTCGGGAAACGCGAATATGGCGTGCGACTGCTCGCATGTTCCCTCTGGAGCGCACGAACCGCTTCCCTAGTGCCCCGAATGATAGACCAGCCCGCGCCCCCACAGCGCCCCGGAATCCGGAGAGAGCGCCCTTGGCCATCCAGCCAATCACCCGGCGGCGCGTGATGGGTTCGTGTCGTAGTTGCGCGACTGCGGCGTGGCCTGCGCCGCTGGCGGCAGCACCGATGACTGCTCCCGCGATGGCGACACAACCAAAACCTGCGGTGCCAGCACAGACGGCCGCCGCTCCGACGGTCGCCACGATTGGAACGGCGAACGACACGATTTGGTGAGCGTGAGCGCGAGCGAAGTTTCCTACCGCCTTCGCGGCGGAGCTGAGCCAGGACCACCACAAGCCGTCGAGGTCCGTCTTGTTGATGGGGTCGCCAGTGACGTAGTCGTAATCGTTAGCCGAACCACCTTCCTGCGGATCGATGGACAGGAATCGGCCGAGCTGCGGGCTGTACGGGCGAGCACCCATCTGGACAATGGCAAGCCCCTGAGCGTGCTCGTACGGGCGTTCGTGCTCGCCGAGCCAGCCGTAGTCCATCGAGCCGGGTGAGTTGTCCGGCACGTTCTGCGGGTCGACGGCCCCGGCAGCCGTCAACGGCTGGCCGTAGGGGTCGTAGGTACGCAAGTCGCCGACCTGGTGACCGGCCGCGTCGGTGGTCAGGACCAGGTCGCCACGGATGGTCGGGTGGTCGTACGTCGGCGTGAAGGCCCCACCATTGCTGACCTTGCTGGTGAACAGCACGCCGCCCGGCAGAGTGAGAGTGAGCGAGGTCAGCCGGTTGTCGCCGTCCAGGGTGAGGTCGGCAGTATCGCTGTCACCCGTGTAGCCGTAGCGCGTGACGGTGTTGTTGTCACAGTTGAGCGGGTCGCGGCGGATGATTCGGTTGGCCGCGTCACGGGTGTAGACGACGTCAGCGTTCAGTGCGAGGTTAGGGCTCACCATTCGGGCGCTGATGTTGCGGTCGGAGCCGTCCCACTTCAGCGTGGTGACGGTGCCGTCCGCGGCGGTCCAGCTGGTGGTGTTGCCGTCGGCGTCGTAGGCGACCTTGGTCAGCGCGGTGGCGCCTTCGGTGGCCAGGAGCCGGTCGGCGGCGTCGTAGCAGTAGCGGGTCTCGGCGGTGCCGGATGCGGTTTGGTCGAGCAGCCGCATGCGGTTGGTGTTGAGGCCGGCGTTGGCCTGGGTGCCCGTCGGGCAGGTCGCCGAGGCGGTCGAGGTGTAGTCGTAGGTGTAGTGGTGCCCGGCGACGTAGGCCTCAGTCAGGCGTCCGACGCCGTCGTAGATGTAGTTGGGTGCATTCGGTCTGGCATCCACGCCGACGAGGGATTCGTCGATGATCGTGCCGGCTGAGGTGCGGCCGACCTGGCTGACGATGTCCTTTCCGTCGCTGGTCTTCCAGCCCAGGCTGGTGAGCCGGGCGGCGTAGTCCTTCGTCACCGTGGCGAGTGAGGTGCCGTTGCCATAGGCGACGGTGGCCAGTTCGCCAGCGTTGTCGTAGGTGACCGTGGCTACGGTGGCGCTGTCCAGCTTCTGGGTGAGCACCCGTCCGGCGTCGTCGTAGGTGAACGACAACGTCCTGGGCGCGTCGGCCGCGTTCGGCGGTGTGATGGTGCTCGAGGTGGCGCGCCCGACCTGGTCGTAGGTGGTCGTGGTGCGCACGCCGTTGGCGTCGGTGTAGGCGACATCGCGGCCGAGCAGGTCCACGGTCGTGGTGATGGTGCCCTTGTCGTCCGACACCGACGTGGTGAGCGGGTCGCCGCCGACGGCGTAGTTGTGCGTCACCGTGCGTGCGGGGGCGTCGGCCGAGGCGGGGACGCGCTCTTCCAGCGGCCGGTCGCGGACGTCGTAGGTGGTGCAGGTCCAGGCGCCGCCGGTGGCTTCGGCGATCACCCGCCCGGAGGCGTCGTAGACCTGCTCGTCGACCCGGGCGGGACCGGATGCCGGGGTGGTGGAGGTGGTCAGCTTGGGCATGCCGCCCTGGTTGACCGCGGGGCTGCCCGCGACGCAGGGGTTGGCCCGGGTCTCGGTGTCGCCGTAGTAGGTGTAGGCGGTCTTGGCGCCGGTGGCCATCGTCTTGCTGGTCTTGCGCAGATAGCCAGTGCCCGGTGCCTCGTAGCTGACCGACCCGGCGATCTTGAGGCCGCCCGGGTTGCCCTGGCCGGACGACGCCAGCCCGTAGACCGGGTCGAGACCGTTTTCGTCGAAGCGGGTGGTGCCGACCTTGTCCTGGACGCCGTCGGACTCGCTGGCGGTGGTGGAGGTGGTCAGGCCGTAGCGCGGCTTGAGCTGGGTGCCCGGCACGGCCTCCTGCACGCCGGACGGGGTGGTCCAGTGCAGCTCGAGTTGCGCGGTCAGGTCGTACTCGTAGTAGTCGACCCGGATCCGCTTGGCTGCGCCAGGGACGTCGTTGTGGACGACGCCGGTGCGCCATGCGGGGGTGGTGTTGCGCCAGTCGTCGATGACGATCTGGTCGTCGATCCACACCCGCACGCCGTCGTCGGCGAGCACGCGGAGCGTGTAGTCACCGGCGGCGGGGAACACGATGTCGCCGGTGGCGCGCAAGGAGAAGTGGTCCGCGGGGATGCCCGTGGTCGGGGCGTCGTTGTTCCAGTTCTTCACCAGCTGCCCGCCGGGGCTGCCAATACCCGTGGTGTAGACCTTGGGCGCGGCGGAGAGGCTGTCGTTGTCGTAGTAGGCCACCGACAGGCCGTTGATGCCCTCGTCGTAGCCGGTGTGGCCGTGGGACATACCGGCGCAGGTGCCGTTGGGCAGCTGTCCGGTGAAGCACGACGCGGGCGCCGGGCCGTAGGAGTCGGTGGCCCGGTCGGCGTAGTCGTAGACCGTGGTCGACTTCCGGCCCGCCGGGTCGGTGGTGGACAGCGGCAGGTCCTTGACGCTCCACTCCTGGGTCGAGGTCTTGCCCGCGGCGTCGGTGGTGGACAGGGTGCGGTCGGCCTCGTCGTAGGTGACCTTGCTGGCGAAGCCGATCGCCGGATTCAGCCCCGCGGTGTCGGTGAAGGTCTGGCGGTTGGCGGGGTCGTACCGGTAGGACGTCTCCGGCCGCGGCTGCCCCGGTGCGGGCTGCGGTTCGGTGACCTTGACCGCCTTCGGCTTGCCCGAGGTCTTGTCGTAGTCGATCTTGGTCATGACGTCGAAGTTGGTGTACCGGGTGGCCGGGTCGACGGCCACCCAGTCGTTGACCAGCGGCGAGCGCTGGTAGGTCAGCAGGCCGTCGGCGTCGTAGCCGAAGTCGGTGTCCGCCGAGCCCGGGTCCTCGATCCGGGCGAGCCGGCCGTTGGAGTACCAGATCAGGGTTTCGGTGCCGTCCCAGTACGAGATCCGGCACAGCATCTGCGAGGGCGCGACCGCGTCGGCCCCGACCGGCGGGGTGAGGCCGTGGTAGCAGTCGTCACCGCTGCGGTTGTAGTGCAGCACGTGCGCCCGTCCGGAGACCGGGTCCTTGATCTGCACCAGGCGGGACGGCGTGCCGTCGTAGATGTTCTGCAGGGCAGCGGGTTTGCGTGAATCGATTGAGGAGGCTTGGGTGTCGAGTTTGCCGTCGGAACGGAAGGTGAACACGTCACCGCCGTCGCTCAAGGTGACCCGGCCGGCGTTGTCCAGCGCCAGCACGCCGTCCTCGCCAGTGGGCGGGGTGTAGCCGCCGGTGGACTTCTTGGTCCAGGTGTGCTTGGCGCCGGTGGCGTCGGTGAGCACGATGTTCTGGTCGGTGACCTTGGCCTCGGTGTAGCTCGAGCCGTCACCGTCGAGGTCGGCCGACATCGTCCAGCCCTTGGGCAGAGCCGGCAGGTCGGAGGTGGACAGCCAGTCGGCCGGCACGATCTGCGGCGGCACCGTGGTGTTGTCATCGGTGCGCGTGAACAGCCGCATCCTCGCGAGACCGACGCCCTCGGCGAGCTCGATCTTGAGCGGCAGGCGCTGTCCGGCGGTCATCGCCACGCCGGTGGACTGGGTCCAGTTGACGTCGCTGACGCCGGTGACGTCGTAGACCTTGCTGCCGTTGAGCCAGATCACGGCGCCGTCGTCGTGCACGGCGGCGAACTGGTAGGTCCCATTCGCCGGGGCCTGGAAGTAGCCCTCCCACCGCACGACGAACCAGTCCGGCGCCAGCGCCGGGGCGAACGGCGACGCGTCGCCCCAGTCGACGTTGACCTGCGGTTCGGTGCGCACCAGCACCGGCTGCTGGGCGTCGTTGATCAGCCCGTTGTGGGACAGGTCGGCGTAGTACGAGGCGCGCAGGCCTTTGGACTCGGTCTGCTGCGAGTTGTAGGTGAAGCTGATGCCGGCATTACCGCCGACGGTGTTGAAGGTCGGGGTCTGCTCGGCGGTGGAGACGTTGCCGTTGGCAAGATTGACGGTGACCGGCCCGGCCTCGTCCGTCGGCGAAGGGCCATGGTCGCCGATGCGCTGGTCGATCTTGAAGTGGCCGACCCAGGTCGGCGTGATCGTGGTGCTGCCGCTGTAGGTCATCGCCTGCCAGGTGTAGGCGACGCCGTCCTGCAACACCCCGGCCGGGACCGTCCAGGTCGGGGTGGACAGGCAACCGGAGTCCACGACCACGCCCGACTTGGCGTCGGCGCCGGTGGCCACGCGGAAGCAGTAGGTGACCGGGTCACCGTCGGGATCGGTCACCGGTTTGACCGCAAGAGTGGGGGTGAGCGAGGTCGAGACCGTGCCGTCGGCCGGGCTCACCAGAGTCGCCGCCGGGGCGGGGGTTCCGGTGTCGACGATGAGGGTGGCGTTGAGGTTCTTGTAGGTCCAGATGCCGGCGTTCTCGGCGCCGATCATCATGAAGAACACCGAGCCGTCGCGGGCGTTGACCCGGTCGCGGATGAAGCCGGTCAGGCCCTCGCCGGAGAAGCTGCCGACGTCGCCCACCAGCGCACTGGCCATGTAGCCGCCGACGCCGTTGAAGTTGAAGCCGGAGGCGTGGTAGAGGTTCGCGTTCCAGGTCTTCACCGAGCCGACGACGCTCGTGTTGCGGGAGAGGTCCATGCGCGCGCCGACCACGGTCTTGCCGAACAGCGGTGTGTAGTCGACGTGGAAGACGCTGCGGTTGTAGGTGTCGCCGTTGGCCTGGCTGTTGCCGATGCGCAGACCGCAGGCGTCACAGTTGTAGCCGTCGGAGCGGTAGGCGTGGCTTTCGGTGACGCCGTAGGTGAAGGTCGGGTCGATGGAGACCGGGTAGACGCGCTTGGGGTCGTTGAGCCAGGCGGGATCGACGGCGACGGTGAGCCACCAGTCGGCGCCCGCGCGCTCGAGGTGATAGGTGCCGCCGGTCATGGCCGGGGCGGTCTCGCCGTTGCCGGCCGAGTCCCAGGTCTCGATCGGCGGCAGCACGATCTTCGCGGTGCCGCTCTCGTCGGCGAGGGTGATGGCGCCGTTGCGCTCCAGGCGCGGGGTCAGTCCGCCGGTGTTCAGCTTGAACCGCCACGACGAGCGGCCATCGGCCGGCGGGCGCTTGAGCTTGATGGTCTCCTTCACCGCGCCGGGCGTGACCTCGTAGTCGAGGTCCGTGCCGGGCGCGACCTCGGGATAGGTGACCGAGTCGCCCTGCACCTGCGCCTGCGCGGGCGCAGCCTGGTCCAGAGCCAGGCTGGCGGTCTTGCCACCGGACTCGACCTGCAGCACGGCCGGGTCGCTGGCGGTGGTCGCCAGCGACGGGCTCAGCGGATGGTCGTCCGCGTCCGCACGGTGGGTCGCGGCGTCGCGCGAGAGCGCGGTGTCGACCGGCTGCCAGGCACCGGTCTCGTCCTGCACGTTCAGCGGCTGGTTGGACTGCTGGATGGAGTGGGTGCCGTCCGGGTTGAGGTACTCAGTGACGAACATCGACCGCGAGATCGGTGTGGACCGCTGCGGGTCGAAATGGCTTCCCGCTCCCCCGTCGTGACGTGACTGGGCGGCGAAGTTCGCCGTGGAGGGAGCATCCGGGGCGTCGGGAGCCGCCGGCGCCGACGCCACCAGCGGAACCTCACGCGGATCGACCGGCGTCGGCGCCGCCGCACTCGCCGGCGTCGGCGAGATTTCGACACCCCACACAACCAGGGTGCAGATCAAGATGAACTGGACAAATCTTACCCAGCGATTCTTGCTGACATTTCGGGACAGCGAGAACAAAGCCAGTACCTCCCCTAAGCGGCACGACGACCCCTCGACGCGCCGACCGGACCGCGGCGCCCACGACACCACGGCGACACGCAGATCCGTTGCCTCGCAGCAGCTCCGCGCCGGACGGAAGGTTCAGACCCGCCGTCCAGTTCTCAGCATCGCTTAAGGAAGGCGTTCTCGTTACAGGACGAATTGAGGCATGGATCACCATTGCCAAGAAGAGCAGGTGGAGCTATGAGCACAGACCGCAATAGGCCATCAGGGCGATGACAAAAGGGACGAAATAGCGCTTTCCATCCCGGGCGGTAACGGAATCGGAGAACTGTCGATACGAGTGCGGGCCCGAGCAAGCACGGGGAGGAACAGGTGTCACGGTTGCGACAGGCGTGCGTCATCGCGGTGTCTGTGCTCGTGTCGATGGCAGCGACAAGTGCTCAGGTGTCCGCGACGACGCCGGGCTTGGACGTGAGCCACCACCAGGGCGCGGTCGACTGGTCCGCGGTCGCCGGGGCTGGAGCGAAGTTCGCGTTCATGAAGGCCACCGAAGGAACCACCTACACCGACCCCCAGTTCACGGCCAACTACTCCGGCTCGGCCAACGCCGGACTCCGCCGCGGCGCCTACCACTTCGCGCTGCCCGACCGCTCCGGCGGCGTGGCGCAGGCGCTGTTCTTCCTCGATCACGGAGGTGGCTGGGTCGCCGACGGGCACACGCTTCCGCCGGTGCTCGACATCGAATACAACCCTTACGGCACCGCCGACTGGGCAGGCTGGTGCTACGGCCTCACCACCACCCAGATGTCCGCGTGGATCGCCGACTTCGCCACGACGGTGCACGACCGCACGAACCGCTGGCCCATCATCTACACGACCACCGGCTGGTGGAGCCACTGCACCGGCAACGACAGCGGCTTCGGCAACGACCCCCTCTGGATCGCGCCGAGCAACTCCGACGCCGGAGGCGCGCCCACCATCCCGGCGAGCTGGAGCGAGTACACCTTCTTCCAGTACGCCACCTCCGGCACCTTTCCCGGCGACCAGGACTGGTTCAACGGCACACCGGAACAACTCGCCGCGTTCGCGACCGGTGACGAGCCCGACAAGCTCCAAGCCCACTACAGCGCGCTCGGCGGCGCCGCCTCCCCACTCGGAAACGTGTCCGGCGGCGAGTACACGGTCGCCGGCGGATGGGCGCAGAACTACGACCACGGCACCATGTACTTCCGGCCCAGCACCGGCGCCTGGTCCGTGCGCGGCGCCATTCTCGGCCACTACCAGAACCTCGGCGGCCCCGGTGGCCTGCTGGGCTTCCCGCTCACGGACGAAACCCCGGTCGACGGCGGCAGCTACAACGATTTCGCCGGTGCCGATAGCGCCTCCATCTACTGGAGCACCGCCACCGGAGCGCGGTCGGTTCACGGCCAGATCCGCAGCACCTGGCTGGCCCGCGGCGGAACCCAGGTCCTCGGCTTTCCCACCACCGACGAGTCGACCACGCCCGACGGAGTGGGCCGGTACAACCACTTCAACGGCGCCGGCGGCGCATCCGTCTACTGGACACCCAGCACCGGCGCCCATTCCGTGCAAGGACAGATCCGGTCCCGCTGGGCCGCACTCGGCTGGGAAACCGGAGCCATGGGCTACCCGGCCACCGACGAGACGGCGGCACCGGACGGTGTCGGCCGCTACAACCACTTCTCCAAAGCCGCGTCCATCTACTGGTCCCCCACCACCGGCGCCTGGTCCGTCTACGGCGCCATCCGCGACACCTGGGCCTCACTGGGCTGGGAACGCAGCGCGCTCGGCTACCCGACCAGCGACGAGTACGCCGTGACCGGCGGGCGGCGCACGAACTTCCAGCACGGCACCATCGCCTGGGACAGCGCGACCGGCCGCACGCAGGTGGCGTATTCGTGATCAGACGCCGGCACGCGTGGCTCCCAGCTCTGCTCCTCGGCGCCATCATCTTCATCGTCGCGGCCCCCGGCGACGCGGAACCGGCCGCGCATGACGCTGGGCTCGTCCAGGACCTGCGCACCGACTCGGTCCGCGGAACAGACGCCGAGGTTACGCAGTTCGCACACTCGATCTGCGCGGCCATAGCCGGCGGCATCACCCCACGCACCATCGTCAGCGAGCTACAGGACCGCGGGTACTCGCCGGTGCAGGCCGTGCGGATCGCGTCCCGTTCGATGAAGGCGTTCTGCCCCCAAACGTCTCAGGAGCCGCTGGGTTCGACGCGGTAGAGCGCATCACCACTGGCCACGACCACGCTCAGTCCCGTCGCACCTGGAGCGGCCACGGCCCGCCAGCCGGGCCACGCCAGATCCGGCCGGGCGACGTTCGTGACACCACCACCGACGATCGTCCCGGCCGCATCGGTCACGAGCACGCAATCCGGAACCTGCCCCTGGACCAGCGCCCAACCCGAGATCACGGTGTCACCCGCCAACACCGAGGTGTCGACGACCCCCTTGGTGGTTCCCGCATCCGCCGGACCGGGCAGCACCGGCACGGCGGTGAGGTCCAGGGACTGGCCGAGCTGATGAGCACAACCGAGGCTGAAATCATCCGTGAACGGATACGCGCCCAACGCCCGCGCGGCCGGTATCGCCGACGGCTCGATCTGCATCGCGGTGAGCGTCTCCCGAGCCTCGACCCGCAACGCCACCGCCGCCAGACCCAGCGACGCATAATTCGCCCGCGCCTGGTCCTGAGTCCCGCCGCCGATCGCATGCGTGACCAGCCCAAGCGTGACCACCGCGGTGACGACATACCGCTGCGGGAGCGCCGGCCGTGCCACGACCACCAGCACCAACAACGCGCACGTCGCCAGCGCGCCAGCCAGACCGTACCGGCCCAACAGCCCCACGTTGCCACCCGCGACCGCTACCGTCGTCGAGCGGCCCAGCGCCACCAATCCGGCCAGCAGCAGTGCATACACCGCCAGGGCGATCCAACCCGCCACCGGCGCGGCCTCCCGGGTCCTGCGGAACGCGGGCAGAGTGAGCAACACCAGCGCCGCAACGGTGGCGCCACCGGCGATCACCGCCACCACCGGCGTGTCCACCGCCCACAACCCGCCCAGCGCCGCACCGAAAACCGACAACCGTCGGTCCGGATCGATCGCCGTCGTCGCCAGCGACTGCGGCCCCGCCGGCTTCGTCAGGAACCACGCCGCCACCACCAGCAGCCCGGCCAGCAACGGGGTGACCACCCGCCCAATCCGCTCGCCCCGCAACCAGGTGGCCACCGCGACCGCGAACCACACCGGCAGCCCCGCGCCGAAGCACAGGCAGGCCACCAACGCCGCACCCCAGGCCCACCACACCTGCCCACGGTGCGCGGCCGCCACCGCCACGACCCCGCAAACGACCGCCGGCACCCAGCTGATGCCGTTCGTGCCCTGCAACCACAGCTCCGCCAGGTGCGAGGACAACAGCAGCCACGCGAATCCGGCCGTCAGGGCGGCCTTGATCACAGGCGGCACTGTGGACGGCACCATCCCCCGGAGCAGAAGCACCGCGCAGGCCAGCAGCAGCACCGTCAGGACAGTCAAAACCCTGTTGTCGCCGCCGAACCACCCCGCATCGGCCCAGAACAGCAATGACGGGACCGCGAAGGGCTGGTCCAGGTGGTAGGTCAGCACCTGCCCCGGCACCAGCGAGCCGTCATCCGAGGTGATCTTCGCGAGCACGTGCCAGTAGTCGAGCAACACGTGCAGCCGCGAGGTACGCGCCGCAGTCCACAACGCCAAGCCGACCGGCACCACCGCGAGCACCGTCAAGACAACGACGGGGACGCGCTTCGTCAACTTGGCCTGTGGTCCGGCGCTCTTGCCGACAACGGCGGCATCCAACCTCACGGTTTGCTCCCGACTTCCGGAGAATGGTCGCGACGAACCCTATCTGCCGCACACGTGGGGCCTGGCGGGACCTGTCGAGCAGACGGCTGCGGGCGCCGTCACCGGATGGCGACGGCGCCCGCGCTCACGACATCGTTACTTTCGGTTTGAGGGCCGCCGGGCGGCGAGGCTGAAGACCGCCACCGCGACGACCGTGTACACCACGGCTGATACCAGGCCGAGGTACCTGAGGACGAGAGCGTTGCCGACTACGACCGCGATGACCAGGGCCACCTTCGCCGCAATCCGGACACCGTGCACTGTCTCCTGCCTCTCGCCTGTCAATACGACGCCCAAATCCCGATGCCGCATCCTACGATGAACCCAATCGGCCCTCCGGCCTTGGCTGCTCGGGCCGCGTTTCGGAGCAGCCATTTCGCCGATGTGTATCCGCCTGGCCCGCCACCGAACAGGCAGCCGCTCACAACCTTCTTAACCACTGACATCGGGATGGGGTTGTATTTCCTGGTCGAGCCTGAGCCAGGGCCGTAAGGGCAACTGAGGTGGTGGCCGCAGTTGTACTTCGTTCGACCGGGCCGTCCTACACGTGAGCAGTACTTGTAGGAGGCCTTGTACGATGCGCGGGTCACGACGTACTTGCGACTGTATCTCGGCTTGGCCCAGCGCCAAGACTTCTTGTAGCTGTAGCGCCACGAGTACTTGTAGCGATACCAGCGGCTCTTGGCTCGGTAACGGGCATGCCCGTCGAGATCGGTGGCGTTCACGGGGTCACCGGCGACGTAGTCGTAGTCGTTGGCGGATCCGTCTTCGACCGGGTCTACGGACAGAAAACGACCCAATGCCGGCAGGTAGGGGCGCGATCCCATCTGCACGATCGCTAGCGCACCGGCATGCTCATAGGGCCGTTGGTGCTGCCCAAGCCATCCGTAGTCAAGCTGCCCAGCCTGGTTGTCTGGCACGTTGTCGTTATCGACGGCCCCGACAGCGGTCAGCGGCTCGCCGAACGGCGTGTACGTGCGCAGATCGCCGACCTTGGCGCCGGTGGCGTTTGTGGTGAGGCTGAGGTCCCCACGGATGGTGGGGTGCCCCCACGTAGTAGTCGTCGGCGTTGTGTCGTTACGCAGGGTGTACAGGACGCCGCCGGGAAGGCTGATCGATCGGGTGAGCAGCTTCTTGGCGGCGTCGAGTGCAAGGTCCGCCGAGTCACCGTCTCCGGTGTAGGAGTAGAGGACATCGGTAACGTCGTCGCCCTGGGTGGCGCCGCGGCGGGTGATGCGATCGGTGGCGTCCCGGACGTAGGCGACGTCGGCGGGGTCGGCGCCGGTGGTGCGAGCCGTGAGGTGTCGGTCCGCGGTGTCCCAGCCGAGGTAGGTTGTCGAGCCTCCGTTGGTGAATGCGGTCGTGTTGCCACGGTTGTCGTAGGTGATGCTGGTGATCGGGTTCGCTCCGGTGGTGGCCAGGATGCGGTCCGCGGCGTCGTAGCAGTAGCCGGTCTCGACTGTTCCGCTCGATGTTTCGTCGAGCAATCGGACGCGGTTGGTGTTCAGGCCGGCGTTCGCCTGTGTCCCGGTCGGGCAAGCAGCCGGGGCCGGTGAGGTGAAATCGTAGGTGTAGTGGTGTCCGGCGACCCAGGCTTGGGTCAGCCGTCCTGCGGCGTCGTAGAGATAGTTGGGGGCGTTGGGTCGTGGGTCGACACCGCCGAGTGCTTCGTCGATGATCGTTCCTGATCTTGTCCGGCCGACCTGCGACACGATCTGGGCGCCGTCACTGGTCGCCCAGGTCAGGGATGTGGCTCGCCCGGCCGGGTCTTTACCGATGGCCGTGAGGGCACTGCCATTGCTGTAGGCGACGGATTTGAGCTCACCAGCCGCGTCATACGACGCGGTGGCCAGAGTCGTCCCTGCCAATGTGAGTGTGAGCAGACGGTTCGCATCGTCATAGGTCATCACCGAGATCTGCGCCGGGTCAGCCGGCGGGACCACCTTCACCTGAACGGAACGACCTGCCTGGTCATAGGTGGTCTCGGTGCGTGTGCCGTGGACGTCGGTGTAGGCCACGACCCGCCCGAGGAGGTCCACCGTGGTGGTAACGACGCCGAACTCGTCCGTGATCGACGTAGTCAGCGGGTCCCCGCCGACGGCGTAGTTCGTTGTCACCGTGCGAGCGCCTGCGGTGGCGTTGGCCGGGTGGGTCTGCTGCACCACCCGGTCACGGGCGTCGTAAGTGGTGCACGACCATTCGCCGCCCGTTGCCTTGGCGATGGTGCGTCCGGACGCGTCGTAGACCTGTTCGTCCACCCGCGGGTTGCCGGACAGGGGCGCTGGGCCGGTGGTCAGCTTCGCCATGCCTCCCTGATTGATCGCCGGGCTTCCCGGAACGCAGGGGTTGGCCCTGGTTTCGGTGTCGCCGTAGAAGGCGTAGGTCGTGGTTGCGCCGCTGGGCATGCTCTTCGACGTGGTGCGCAGGTAGCCCGTCCCGACCGCTTCGTACCCGCTGCGGCTGGTCAAGGCCAGCCCCGAGGGGTCGGTTGTGGTCCCCGCTGGTGCTGAGTAGACGGGGTCAAGTCCGGTAGCCGCGTACTGCGTGCTTTCGGTCTTGTTCGGCACACCATCGGACTCGTCTGTGACTGTCGAAGTGGTCAGGCCGTAGCGAGGTTTGAGTTGGCTGCCGGGCACTGCCTGCTGGACTCCGGAGGGAGTCGTCCAGTGCAGCTCGAGTTGGGCGTTGTTGTCGAACTCGTAGTAGTCGATCCGGATGCGCTTGGCAGCACCAGCCGCAGGACTGTTGACGGTGGCCTGCCTCCAGACTGCGGCGGTGTTGCGCCAGTCGTCGATGATCAGCTGCTCGTCGATCCAGACACGCACACCGTCGTTGGCCAGGACGCGGAGGGTGTAGTTGCCTGCCTGGGGGAACAGGATGTCTCCGGTGGCGCGCAGCGAGTTGTGATCAACGGGGATGCCGGCTGCCGCCCCGGCCAGCGGTGACCACATCGGACGCGCCGTTGACCCGGACGACGGCGCGGCGTCGAGTGCGCAACCGTGACGGTGAGAAGCAGCGTCTGGATCGCATCGCCGCCCGAGAGGGCGCCCGAGCCAGGCTGATCACGGACGTGCAGAACATCACCGAGCCCGCCGTGACCCCGCCAGAGGCCCAGGAAATCTTGGAACAGGCACAGGCGTGGACGGCATGGGGTGCGCTGGCGCTGCACCGTTACCTCGACCAGCATCCCGACGCGCTGCATGTCCCGCCGTCGGACTGTCCGCTGGCGCTGGCCCGGCTTTTGGACCTGCTGGCCGCCGCAGGCCACCCGGTCAACGCACCAGCGTGCTCGATCTGTGGCCGTTCCGATCGACTGCTGGAATGCCGCAGCCCGGACGGTCGATGCTGCAACTGGTGCAAGCACAAGACAAAAGTGCACACCTGCGCTCGGTGCAGGCAGGAGGCCCACGTCGTCACCCGCCGCCCGGAAGGACCGATCTGCCGACGCTGCTACGCCACCGACGAGGACCTGTTCGAAGAGTGCGTCGAGTGCGGGCGTCGCCGCCGACCGACCAAGCGACGAGCCGACGGCGGCGCCTAGTGCGAGTCGTGCGCTCCCAAACTCACCCGCCAATGCAGCCGATGCGGTAATCACCGCCGAACGGCGGCCGTCACGGAAGACGGCCCGGTCTGCCATAGCTGTTACCAGCGTCCGCCACGACGTTGCGGGATCTGCGGACAAATCCGCCCGATCCGCATCCGAGCGGTCGGCGACCTGCCAGACCGGTGCGCTCAGTGCTACCGGCAGACCGGCCGGTGTGTGGTCTGCGGTCGGGTCCGGCCGGGCAGTGGCTTCGGTGGCCGTGGCGGGGCTTTCCATTGCACTGCCTGCCGCCCTCGCCGATCTGGCCAGTGCCATGACTGCGGTCAGACCGCCCAGTTGTATGGAGACTGGCCCCGCGGCTCGGTCTGCTTCCGCTGCGCCTTCCACCACCTGCGCAACCCCGCCCGGTGCCCGCGATGCGCCCTCGTGCGAGTCTTGGTCGGCCGCAGCGACAACAACGAGGACATCTGCGGACCATGCGCAGGATCCACAGTGGACTTCACCTGCCGCGAGTGCGGCCGGCCCGGCAGGCTGCACGCCGACGGCTGCTGCGCCCGCTGCGTCGTCGCCCACCGCGTCCACGACCTGCTCAGCGACCACGATGACGTTGTTGCACAACAACTTCAGCCGCTGGCGCAGGCACTGACTGCCGCCTCGAATGAGTACTCGGTCTTGAACTGGCTCTACTACCACCCAGCGGCAACCTTGCTGGCTGATCTGGCCGCCGCGCCCGTCGAGATCACCCACGCCCTGCTGGACGGCTTGCCGCCCACCCGCAGCACCCGCTACGTCCGCGACGCGCTCATCGCCACTGGCGCCCTGCCCCCACGGGCCGAACACCTCAACCGGTTGGAAGCCTGGGCCGACCGCACGATCGACCGGCTGCCCAAACCTCAGCAGCGGATCATCCGCCCCTTCGCCGAATGGCACGTGATTCGCGACGCCCGCCGACGCGACGCCTGCAACCGATACACCGAGGCCGCCGCAGCCCACGACCGCACCGACATCCGCGCCGCCATCAGGTTCCTGGACTGGCTCGACGCCACCGCAACCACGCTCGACACGCTGGCCCAAGAGCAGCTCGACCACTGGTTGGACACCAACCCGACCCAACGCAGGGAACTCGCCTCCTTTCTGCGCTGGGCCAGCCAGCGCCGACTCACCACCGGGTTGGAGTTCCCAGCCAGTAAGAACAGCTTGCCGATCCACTTTCAGACCGAAGAGCAGTACCGTCGACAACTGCGCCGCTGCCTCAACGACGACAGCCTCCCGCGCGAGGTGTGAATCATCGGAAGCTTGGTCAGACTCTTCGGCCTGCCGATCAGCCGCATCGTCGAGCTCACCGCCGACCGGTTCCACCGCGCCAACGGCGACGCCTACCTCACCATCGGCAACCATCCGGTCTTGCTGCCACCCAAACTGGCGGCGCTGATCGACGAGCACCTCGCCCACCCGCACTACCGGTCCATGGTGCGTCCACCAGACGGTGAGCCACCCCGATACCTGTTGCCCGCCAGCCAGCCCGGCAAGCCACGAAGCGCTCGGACAACGCAGAAACTCCTGCGGCAGCACGGATTGCCTACGCTCGCTGCCCGCAACACCGCCATGATCGAGGCCGTCGGCGAGTTGCCGCCGATCGTGATCGCCGACCTGTTCGGCATCCACCCCGGAACAGCCCACGCCTGGGCCAAGTTCGCCCAAGCCAGCTGGACCGACTACCTCGCTGCCGACCTGACCGCCACCGCCCGAACCAACCAACCGACAGTTAGATGATCTCGAAAGCATCGGAAAATGGACACCTTTGTCGGATGTCAGAATATTGGTACAACGTCGCATGTCGACCCTTCGTCGTCATTTCAGTGGTGTTGAGATGAAGATCAGGCCATACTGTTCTGCGTGGGAGAACAGCAGCCGGCGCTGCCAACCTGGAACGATCTACGTGATGACTCGCCACCTGTCGACTGGTGGGACCTTCAGGAGCCTCAGTTCGGTGAGCAGGTACGTGAGTGGTCGGACATCCTCAACGACGTCTACTGGCGGCCTAGCGAGGACGGTCGTGGCGAGCCCAGCGGCTATGACACGTCCGGTATGCAACGGCTTCGCGGTCTCATCATGGTCCAAGCGGCTGAAACCGAAGCCGTGCTCGGCCGTATTCTGCGCAAGTTGGATCCACAAACAAGTCCTGGGGCACTGACGGCAGGCGCGTTGCTGAAAAAAGTCTGGGAAAAGCTTTCGAACACTGACAAAGTCACTTGGCAGTCACATGTGCGTCAGATACGTAAAGCGCAGAAGAGGCGGAACCATGCTGTCCACAACAGTGTGGACACTGGCTACACCTGGGCTGACTACGCCACCGGCGGTGGCGAATGGGTGCCGGTCATCACCACAATGGGCAACGAATCGTGTGACGGCGGGAATTGAGTCACGATCTGGCGCTTCAGCAGTCATCCACGGTGCTTGCGATCGAAATGCTCCACGGGTTGTCGTGTTCAAATCATAACCCAGATGATGGCTGCCCTGACTGGTGGGAGTAACGGATGTTGAGAGAGCCTGAACGATGATTATCTGTTTGGCGTGGTCCGCGTTTAGCTTTCATCGTCAGGTCGCTCTCTATTCAGTGGCCAATCTCGAACGATACCGCCACCGATACCCGTGAGGCCGACGTTGTGAAAATATCGAGCCATTGGCATTAGGGTGTTGTCATCCTTACCCAACTCCCTCAGTAGAATCGCCAAGAATCGTCCAATTGCGTTTGGTTGGATATCATGTTTAACTGGGTCGGGAGGCGTGTTTCTAAACAGTGGCCCTTCGCCAGGTATGCGCATTGGGCCGTTGTAGCTACTTATCAAGCTTTCTGGCATTACTTCAGGGATTTCCATGCTTGCCAGTGTTAGTTCC
The DNA here is from genome assembly GCF_023376025.1 of Amycolatopsis thermalba. NCBI lineage: Bacteria > Bacillati > Actinomycetota > Actinomycetes > Pseudonocardiales > Pseudonocardiaceae > Amycolatopsis > Amycolatopsis thermalba. The sequence goes on along the minus strand of NZ_CP091196.1, from coordinate 2,373,208 downwards.
CATGTGCCAACGTCAGCTACGCATACAAGGTCCAAGTAGTCGAATGGATTCTGGACAACATCCATACCTATCTGATGCAGCGACAAGCCGATTGGGTGTTGATTTCCATCGACTTTGCCAGCTGGAAATTCTGACGAATGAGCTAGAAGTCCGGAAGTTATTCGATGCTTGACTGAAGGGTCCGAACGCGACAGTGCGTTGAGTGCGGCTGCCTTTTGTAGAGTGCTCCGAACATCCCTGGGTGGAAGGGTGTTTTTGCATTCAAACGCGGCCAGTACGCCTGCGGCAAGGCGCAGTTTGTTACCCAAAAGGCCACGTGGATACTGGGGGCTCAAGACGAACACATCCAGTTGTCCACTTACCTGGCCTGTAGACGAGATTACTCTCCCTTTTGTGACTACATGACAGCCAGCAGGCAGCCATCGCCGCAGCAGTTCAGCCCAGTTTTCCTCACCCTGATCGCCAGCCGTACCAGGGTCTTCGCGCGCCCTCAACCGGATTCGGGCATACTCTGCGGCCATATGATTGCTCATTTGCTGCATAAGGTCGAACAGGTCATGCTGAGGTTTCATGGCAGCAACTAATACCACAACAGGCTTCACTCCCGTCATTGTTCCGCCGACAACCGGTCAAGTAGGAGGCTCTAGGGTGTACCGCTGGCCCTGTTCACAACCGCAAACGCTGTAGCGAGCTGGCGAATAGCGCAGAGTTCGGATACTGCTACTTCACCAGTCATCAGAAGAGGGTCTATCCCGTGATCGGTGTTTCCGGCGGTTCGGTTAGTAGGTTTCGGCTCCCGGCCAGCGGTCACCGAACGTGATGGCGAACGCGTTGATGACTGGCTTCCAGCGCATTGTCCATCGGGCGCGGCCGGTCCCGGTCGGGTCCAGGCTGCGAGTCACAAGATACAGACACTTCATCGCGGCTTGCTCGGTGGGGAAATGTCCACGCGCGCGGATCGCCCGCCGGTAGCGGGCGTTCAGTGATTCGATTGCGTTCGTCGAGCAGATCATGCGCCGAATTTCAACATCGTAGTCCAGGAACGGCACGAATTCTTCCCACGCGTTGCGCCAGAGTCGAACCATCGCACCATATTTCTTGCCCCATTTCTCCTCGAGTTCGTCCAGCGCGGAGAGTGCGGCGCCAGGATTCGGAGCCGTGTAGATAGGTTTGATATCCCGCTTGATCTCGTCCCAGTGCTGCCGCGCTGCCAACCGGAACGTATTGCGGATCAAATGAACGATGCACGTCTGAACAATGGTCTGCGGCCACACGTTCGTGACGGTCTCCGGGAGACCTTTGAGGCCGTCGCAGACGAGGAAGAACACGTCGCGGATCCCGCGGTTCTTCAGATCGACCAGGACGCTCATCCAGAATTTCGCGCCCTCGCCACCGACGCCCATCCACAGGCCCAGGACGTCCTTATGTCCGTCCACGGTCACGCCGATGGCCGCGTAGACCGGCCGGTTGGCGACCTGCCCGTCCCGAACCTTGATGTGGATAGCGTCGATGAACACCGCCGCGTAGATCGCGTCGAGTGGGCGGCTGGCCCATTCCTGCATCTCGGCGACAACCTTATCGGTGATCCGCGAGATCGTCTCCTTACTCACCGACGCCCCATAGATCTCACCGAAATGCGCGGAGATCTCGCCGGTGGTCATTCCTTTCGCATATAACGACAACACGATCTCGTCCACGTCGGCGAGCCGACGCTGCCGCTTCTTTACGATCTGGGGCTCGAACGTGCTTTCCCGATCCTGCGGAACCTCGACCCGTATCTCGCCGGCAGCGTCCGAAATCACGGTCTTCGACCGAGTCCCGTTCCGCACATTGGTCGATTCCCGGTCCGCCTCCGCCTGATTCTTCTCATGGCCGAGGTGCTCGGTCATTTCCTCGTTCAGTGCCGTTTCCAGCACGTTCTTGGTGAACAGCTTGAGCAGGCCGTCCGGGCCGGTCAACGCCAACCCTCGCGCCTTGGCCTCGGCCACCATCGCCGCCGCGGCAGCCTGCTCCGGCGACAGCTGCGCCGCCTTCTGGTCACGCTTGCGTGGACTCACAAGGTCCGATGTCATCACTCACAGTGCCCATCCCGCCGGATCTCAGCCCGGCGTGTCGGGCCAGAAACACCGATCTTGGAACAGTCCCGCCGCCGGACCAATTGACGTGCACACATTCTTTTGACCCCTGAACACATTTGGGTTGATTTTCTCCGTCAATGGAGCGTGGATATGGCAGTGCCGAATTTCCGGCGCGGTCATATCCAGTCCTTCAGGAAGAGAACAACAATGGCATGGTTAGAAAAACGCCAAGGCGGGTTCCGTGTCCGCTACCGGCTCAATGACGGAACCATCTTCACGGAGACTGGGTTCGCCACCCAGGAGTAAGCGGACAACCGCGCGAACGATGTGGAGTCCGACCAGCGGCGGCGCCGGTTCACCGACCCCCGCCTGGCGCAAACCACGATCGACGAGTGGATCCGCGCGTGGTGCGATGCCCACCACGCCGCGGAAGTTACATTGGCTACCTACGACTCGCACATCCGTAACCACATCTTGCCACGATGGTCTGGGACGGCTCTCGGCGATATCGCACGGATCGAGGTGAAGGGGTGGGTGAACAAGAAACTCCGCCCGAACCTGGCCGACAAAACCGTCCAGGACATTCTCGTGTTGTTCTCCATGATCCTGGGCGAAGCCGTGGACGAGGGTCTGATTGGCGCGAACCCGTGCCGGAAACTGCGCATCAGCTTCGAGGACCGTCCCGAACGGCCCCACGCCAGCAGCGACGAAGTCGACGCACTCGCGGGAAGGATGACGCCCGATGCCGGGCTCATGACCATCACCGACGCCTACACCGGCATGCGCTGGGGCGAGCTGGCCGGGCTGCAGTGGATCCGCACCTACCTCGACGAAGACCCACGCATCGAGATCGACCCCAACTTCGGCGCCCTGCACGAGGTCCGGGGACGGCTCGAACTCGGACCACCGAAGACCCCCGCCAGCGTCCGCACCATCCACCTGCCGCCCTTCCTGGCCGGCCTGCTGCGGGACCACCGGGAGCGCAACCCCGACACGCGGTTCGTCTTCACCGGCGCCAACGGCGGCCTCCACCGCCGGTCCAACTTCCGCCGCCGCATCTGGCTACCCGCCTTGGCCGGCGACAAGGACCGCGGCTGGGCGCCACTCAATCAGGGGATGCACTTCCATGACCTACGTCACACATACGAGACGTGGTTGATCGAAGACGGGGTCCCGCGCATCCTCCGGCTGGTACGCCTGGGACACAAGCGCAAGGACACCGACGACCTCTACTCCCACGTGACTGACGTCATGGTCGAGTCGATGCTGGCCGCTCTGCAGCGACGCTGGGAGCTGGACGGCGGATGGACCTGGGACGAACACGCAGGTCAGGAGGCGGATGCGGCGTGACCTCTTCGGATTCGCGGAAGTGGTCAGGACGCCCTGCTCCCCATCTGCTCCCCGCAAACGCCGACAGCCTGCCGACGATGGTCGTCGACAGGCCGTCTGAACAGCTAAAATAACCAGTGGGCGATACTGGGATCGAACCAGTGACCTCTTCGGTGTGAACGAAGCGCTCTCCCCCTGAGCTAATCGCCCGGTGTGCCGAAATCCTAGCGGATCCCGGCCGGCCCGCGTGCACCTACCCCAGCCGTCGTGTCACGCGGTCCCGCGCCGCCGTCGCCTCGGCCAGCAGGCGGGCCACGATCTCCGCCGCCGGGCCCTCCGGCGCGACCGAGTACGTCTGCCCGCCCCACAGGCTCACGCCCTCCGGGTCGCCAGCGGCGTGCGCGGCCGCCCGCACCGGCTTGGTCAGGTGGTGCACCTGCGGGTACGCCGACGGCGCGTACGGCGAGTGCTCGGTCAGGAACCGGTTCACCAGGCCCCGCGCCGGACGGCCGCTGAAGGCCCGCGTGATCGCCGTGACCCGTCCGCCCTCGGCCAGCGCCTTGCGGTGCGCGAGCTGCGTCCCGGCCTCGTCGGCGCGCAGGAAGGCGGTGCCCAGCTGCGCCGCGTCGGCCCCGGCGGCCAGCACGGCGGCCACGTCCGCACCGTGCACGATCCCGCCAGCCGCGATCAGCGGCAGGTCCACCGCGGTCCCGACCAGCCGCAGCAGCGCGAGCAGCCCGTAGACCTCTCCCCCGGCCGGGTGCTCCGGGGCGTCGACGAACAAGCCGCGGTGCGCGCCCGCCTCGAACCCCTGCACGCACAGCGCGTCCGCGCCGATCTCGGCCGCCCGCACGGCCTCCTCGGGGGTGGTGACCGTCACGATCACCCGCGAGCCGGCCTCGTGCAGCCGTGCCACGTCCTCAGTGGACGGCAGCCCGAACGTGAACGACACGAACGGGATTCCCCGCGCCACCACGAGATCGACCTTCGCCGGGTAGTCGTCGTCCTCCCAGCGCGGGTCGCCGGGCTCGACCTCGTAGTGCCGCGCCTCCTCCGCGATCCGCCGGACGTAGGGCGACAACTCCACATCGGACTCCCGCCCCGGCACGAACAGGTTGACCCCGAACGGCCGGTCCGTCAGCTCCCGCGTCTTGGTGATCCGCTCGCCGAGCGCGTCCGCGGTCAGGTATCCGGCGGCGAGGAAGCCCGAACCGCCCGCCTCGGCGACCGCGGCGACGAGTTCGGGTGTGGTGGGGCCGCCGGCCATCGGCGCCACGAGGACGGGGACACGCAGCTCTTCGAACATGCCCCCACTCTAGGTTTCCCGGCGGCGCGCGTACGCCTCGAGACCGTCCAGCAGGCGCTGCACCCCGAACTCGAGATCGGGCAGCACGCTGGTGTCCGCACCCGGCTCCGGGTCGAACGTGCCGTCCGCGACGGTGGACGCCAGCGTGGGGAACCGGACCGGGTCCACGAACCTCCGCAGCGCCGCCGCGAAGTCGGCGTCGGCCTCCTGCGTCGTTACGCCCGCCTCCCGCTGCGCCTCGCTCATGTCGAGCCCGAGGCGCGCCAGCTCGCGCACGGCGCCGTCCAGGAAGGTCATCGCGGCGATCATCTCGCCCCCGGTGAGCCCGAGTCCCGACATCGCCCGCAGTCCGGCCTCCAGCCAGGCGAGCTGCCGTGGCCCGGAAGGCGGCCCGTGCAACGGGATCCGCAGTATCCACGGGTGCCGCTCCAGCAACGCCCACACCGCGCGGACCCACGCCACGACGTCGGCGCGCCAGTCCTGGCCCGCGGGCACCGGCGGTGCGTCCTCGGCGGCGTAGTCCATCATCAGCTCGACCAGCTGGTCCTTGCCGGACACGTACCGGTACAGCGACATCGTCGTCTTGCCCACGGCCGCGGCGACGCGCTGCATCGACACGGCGTCGATGCCCTCCTTGTCGGCGAGGTCGATCGCCGCACGCACGATCTTGTCCACGCTCAGCGCGGGCTTGGGGCCCCGCGCGGGCCGTTCGCCGCCGCCCCACAGCAGTTCGAGCGTCCGCCCGTGGTCTGACGTCATCGCCGTCCTCTCGTCCTTGACGACCATCCTAGAACTGTGTATCACTTACACCAATAAGTGTGCGAGATACACAATTACTGGGAGGGTGTCGTGATCGAGGTCAGCGGCCTGCGGAAGGCCTTCGGGGGAAGAGAGGTGCTCGGCGGTGTCGACCTCGCCGTCGAGCGGGGCAGCGTGGTCGCCCTGCTGGGACCCAACGGCGCGGGCAAGAGCACCACGGTGCGGATCCTGACCACGCTGCTCGCCCCGGACGCCGGGACGGTCCGCGTCGGCGGGTTCGACGTCGTGCGGCAGGCGCGCGAGGTGCGACGGCTGATCGGCGTGACCGGGCAGCAGACCGCGGTGGACCGCATGCTGACCGGCTACGAGAACCTGGTCATGATGGGCCGCCTGTTCCGGCTCGGCACCGCGGCCGCCCGCCGCCGCGCCGACGAGCTGCTGGCCCGGTTCGACCTGACCGGCGCCGCGGGACGGCCGGTCAAGACCTACTCCGGCGGTATGGAACGGCGGCTGGACCTGGCGATCAGCATGATCACCGCACCGCCAGTGCTCTTCCTCGACGAACCCACCACCGGTCTCGACCCGCGCAGCCGGGCCGGCGTGTGGGACACCGTGCGGGACCTGCTGGCCGGCGGGGTGACGGTCCTGCTCACCACGCAGTACCTGGAGGAGGCCGACGAGCTGGCCGGGCGCGTCGCGGTGATCGACGGCGGCCGCGTCGTCGCCGAGGGCACGCCGGCCTCGCTCAAGCAGCGCATCGGCAGCGAGCGGCTGGACCTCACGTTCGCCACCCGGGAGGCCCTCGAGGTCGCCCGGCTCGCGCTCGGCGGCACGCCCGCCGGGGAGGGCCTCGCGCTCAGCGTGCCGGTCGACGGCGCCCGGGACGTGCGCGAGGTCCTGGACCGCCTGCACCAGGCGGAGGCGGAGATCGCCGACCTCGCCCTGACCCGCCCGACCCTCGACGACGTCTTCCTGTCCCTCACCGGCGAGCCCGCGATCGGAGCCCTGCGATGACCGCCCTGTACTGGACCGCGAACAACTCTTCCGTCCTCATCGGACGGTCCATCCGGCACATCTTCCGCAACCCCGACCAGGCGATGACGGCGATCTTCCTGCCGGTCGCGATCATGCTGATGTTCCGGTACGTGTTCGGCGGCGCGATCGACGTCGGCGGCACCGCCTACATCGACTACGTGCTCGCCGGGATCATCGCCATCAGCGTCACCTTCAACTCCACCTCCACGACCGTCGGTGTGGCCGACGACCTGGAACGCGGCGTGGTGGAGCGGTTCCGCACGATGCCGATGTCCAGCACGGCCGTGCTGACCGGGCACGTCGTGGGGGCGCTCGCGCGGAACGTGGTCTCGCTCGCGATCATGATCGGCGTCGGCCTGCTGATCGGGTTCTCCCCGGCGGCCGGCGTCGGTGGCTGGCTGGCCGCGCTGGGCATCCTGCTGGTGTTCACGCTGGCGGTCTCGTGGGTCGCGGCGATCCTCGGCCTGCTCGCGGGCAGCGTGGAAAGCGCCGCCGGGCTCGGCATGGTCTTGGTGTTCGTGCCGTACCTGAGCAGCGCGTTCGTGCCGCCGAGCACGATGCCGGGCGGGCTGCGCGCGTTCGTGGAGAACCAGCCGGTCACGCCGGTGGTGGACAGCGTCCGGAACCTGCTGCTGGGCGCCCCGGTCGGCGACTCGGCGTGGCTGGCACTGGTGTGGTGGGGCGGGATCACGCTGGTCGCGGTGCCGGTCGCCGGTGCGCTGTTCCGGCGGCGCGCCCGGCGCTAGCTTGCTCCCATGACGAACTTCGACGCCGTCCGCTCGCTCGCCGCCCAGGAAACCGGCCTGGCCACCGTCGCGGTCGCGCGGGCGGACGGCACGGTGCACGCTTCGGTGGTCAACGCCGGCGTCCTCGACGATCCGGTGTCCGGCCGCCCGGCGGTCGCGTTCGTGGCGCAGGGCGGGGCGAAGAAGCTGGAGCTGCTGCGCGCCCGCGGCAACGCGACCATCGTGTTCCGGCGCGGCTGGACGTGGGCGGCGGTGCAGGGCCCGGTCCGGCTGATCGGCCCGGACCACCCGGACCCCGGCTTCGACCCGGCGGGCCTGCCCCGGCTGCTGCGCGACATCTTCACCGCGGCCGGCGGCACCCACGACGACTGGGACACCTACGACCGCGTGATGGCGCAGGAGCGCCGGTGCGCGGTCTTCGTCGAGGCGGCCCGGATCACCGGCACCGCGTGATTTCTCGTCCACGTGACACGTGCGTTAACGGCATTCACTCACCGGCGCGACATCCGGTTTCGAGAGCAAGGCCCGCCGCTGGACCAAGCGCGGTGTCGCGCTCGGCCTGCTCACCGCGCCGACGCTGGCCCTGCTGGGCGGGCAGGCTTCGGCCGCCGAGCTGACCCCGGTCGCCGAGTACCTGGACGCGACGATCGCGAGCACCTCGGCGTCGCTCGTCGAGGCGCTGGCGGTGCTGCTGGGCGTGTCCTGACGCGAGAACCACGACGGCCCGCGCTCCCGGGAACGGGATCGCGGGCCGTCGGCGTCGTCCGGCGCTACTTCTTCTTGCCCTTGTCGCCGGAAGGCTCGTCGGTGGACAGCGCGGCGACGAAGGCCTCCTGCGGAACCTCGACCCGGCCGATGTTCTTCATCCGCTTCTTGCCTTCCTTCTGCTTCTCCAGCAGCTTGCGCTTCCGCGAGATGTCACCGCCGTAGCACTTGGACAGCACGTCCTTGCGGATCGCGCGGATCGTCTCGCGCGCGATGATCCGCGACCCCACCGCGGCCTGGATCGGCACCTCGAACTGCTGCCGCGGGATCAGCTCGCGCAGCCGGCCCGCCATCTTGTTGCCGTAGCCGTAGGCGGCGTCCTTGTGCACGATCGCGGAGAACGCGTCGACCGGCTCGCCCTGCAGCAGGATGTCGACCTTCACCAGGTCGGCGACCTGCGTGCCGGCCTCCTCGTAGTCCAGCGACGCGTACCCGCGGGTGCGGGACTTCAGCGAGTCGAAGAAGTCGAAGATGATCTCGGCGAGCGGCAGGTTGTAGCGCAGCTCGACGCGGTCCTCCGACAGGTAGTCCATGCCGAGCAGGTTGCCGCGCTTGCTCTGGCACAGCTCCATGATCGCGCCGATGAACTCCGACGGGGCGATCACGGTGACCTTCGACAGCGGCTCGTGCACCTCGGCGATCTTCACGCCGGTGGGCCAGTCGGACGGGTTGGTCACCATCACCTCGGTGCCGTCGTCCTGCACCACGCGGTACTCCACGTTGGGCGCGGTGGCGATCAGGTCCAGGCCGAACTCGCGCTCCAGGCGGTCGCGGGTGATCTCCAGGTGCAGCAGGCCGAGGAAGCCGCACCGGAACCCGAAGCCGAGCGCGACCGAGGTCTCCGGCTCATACGTCAGGGCCGCGTCGTTGAGCTGCAGCTTCTCCAGTGCCTCGCGCAGCTCCGGGTAGTCCGAGCCGTCGACCGGGTAGAGGCCGGAGAACACCATCGGCTTGGGGTCGCGGTAGCCGGCCAGCGGCTCGGTGGCGCCCTTGCGCTCCGAGGTGACGGTGTCCCCGACCCGGGACTGGCGGACGTCCTTCACGCCGGTGATCAGGTAGCCCACCTCGCCGACGCCGAGGCCCGCGCTCGGCTTCGGCTCGGGCGAGATGATGCCGACCTCGAGCAGCTCGTGGGTGGCGCCGGTGGACATCATCCGGATCCGCTCGCGCGGGGTGATCTTGCCGTCCACGACGCGGATGTAGGTGACGACGCCGCGGTAGGTGTCGTAGACCGAGTCGAAGATCATCGCGCGGGCGGGGGCGTCCGCCTGTCCCACCGGCGGCGGCACCTGGCGGACGACCTCGTCCAGCAGGTCGGACACGCCCATGCCGGTCTTCGCCGAGACGCGCAGCACCTCGGACGGGTCGCAGCCGATGATGTGCGCCAGCTCGGCGGCGTACTTGTCGGGGTCGGCCGCGGGGAGGTCGATCTTGTTCAGGACCGGGATGATGTGCAGGTCCTTCTCCAGCGCCAGGTACAGGTTGGCCAGGGTCTGGGCCTCGATGCCCTGGGCCGCGTCGACCAGCAGGATCGCGCCCTCGCACGCCTCCAGTGCCCGGGAGACCTCGTAGGTGAAGTCCACGTGGCCGGGGGTGTCGATGAGGTGCAGGACGTGGTCGCGGCCCTCGACCTGCCAGGGCAGGCGGACGTTCTGGGCCTTGATCGTGATGCCGCGCTCGCGTTCGATGTCCATCCGGTCGAGGTACTGCGCGCGCATGGCCCGCTCCTCGACCACGCCGGTGAGCTGCAGCATCCGGTCGGCCAGGGTGGACTTGCCGTGGTCGATGTGCGCGATGATGCAGAAGTTCCGGATCTGCTCCGGCGGCGTGAAGGTCTGGTCGGCGAACGTGCTCACTCGGGTCCTCGGCTCGTCGTGGGGTACGACTCCATGTTCCCATGCCCGATTTCCGGGTCATCCCCGATGCCGGTGAGCGGTGGCGAGTGCTGACCTGGAGGTATGAGCACAACCTTCGAGCAGATCCTCGACCGGGCCTTCGGTCACCCCCGTGGCGTGCTGGGCCGCATCGGCGGAACGGTGATGGCCCACGCCAACGGCGCGACGGAATCGCACGTGGTCGACGTGGCGAGGCTCACCCCGGACGAGACGGTGCTGGTGGTCGGGCCCGGTCCCGGCGTCGGGCTGCGGCTGGCCGGCCGGATCGCCGCCGTCGCGCACGGGGTCGATCCGTCGCCGGAGATGCTGGCGCTGGCCCAGGCCCGCTGCGCGGCGGAGATCGCGGCCGGCCGCGTCCGGTTGACACGTGGTTCGGCGGAGCGGACGGGCCTGGCCGCGGCCTCCGTGGACGTCGCGATGAGCGTCAACAACGTCGACCTGTGGGACGACCGGCGCGCGGGGTTGCGGGAGTTGCTGCGGGTGTTGCGCCCGGGCGGCCGGCTGATCCTGTCCGCGCACGAGAAGTCGCTGACGGTGCCGCGGCACGCGCTGGCGGCGGAACTGGTGGACGCGGGGTTCACCGACCTGCAGACGTGGGTGTGGCAACCCCCGGGCGTCACGGCCCCGCTGGCGGCCCAGTTCCGCGCCCGGCGCCCGGACTGACCGGCTTCGCGGGTACACGGCGCCGCCGCTCCCGCCCCGGGCCGCGACGGATTCGCGCCTCGCGCGCAGCCACCCCCGCCCCGGACCGGCAGCAGCACGAGCCCCCACAGCGCCACCCGCCCACCCGCACCGCAGCGGATTCAGCCCCGCACGGCCGCTACCGCCCTCCAACCCGCGGCAGCACGAACCCCCACAGCACCACCCAGCCACACGCCCCCGCACCGCGGCGGATTCAGCCCCGCACGGCCGCTCGCCCCGGATCGGCGGCGACGCGAACCCGGCCGATCAAACCGCCGTCCGCCCCCTGCGCGGGTGTCACTGCGGCCTGACGTCCGTCCGCAGTGGATGGTCCGGCGGGATCTCCACCAGCACGATCGACGTGCCGTCCGGGTCGGAGATGCGCGCCTCGTCCAGGCCCCACGGCTCCCGGCGCGCCTCGCGGTCCGGCTGAACCCCGCGCTGGGCCAGCTCGTCGAGCGTGGCCTCGAGGTCGCGGACCTGGAACCACAGCTCGACGTCCGGGCTGGTGCCCTTCTCGCCGCGGCCGACGACCTCCAGGTAGCCCTGGCCGGTGAAGAACACGGTGCCGCCGGGGAACGTGCGGTAGATCGCCAGGCCGAGCACGTCCCGGTAGAACGCCGTGGTCTTCTCGGGGTCGCGGGGGTGGATCAGCACCCGGCTGCTCAGCACGTCCATACCTCTTCCCTACCCCACCCGGTCAGGAGGCCGCAATCGCGGCGATCCCGGCCAGGACCACGACCGAGCCGGCCAGGCGGCGGACCGGGTGCGGCTCGTCCAGCACGAGCCAGGCGGCGAGCCCGCCCAGCACGATGCTCACCTCCCGAGCGGGCGCGACCAGGCTGATCGGCGCCATGCGCATCGCGTAGAGCACGAGCAGGTACGCGACGGGCGACAGCACCCCGACGATCACCGCCTCCCGCCAGTGCGACCGCCACAGCGCGCCGATCCGGCCGCCTGCCCGCATGGCCGCGGGCGCGAGCAGCAGGCTCTGCAGCACCGAGCCGGCGGCGAAGTAGGTCAGGGGCGGGACGGCGAGGGCGTTGACGGCGTGGTCGTCCCAGAGCGTGTAGGCGGCGATGGCGACGCCGGTGAGCAGCCCGTACCAGACCCCGGCCCGGCGGGCGCGGGCGTCCGCGGCCGAGCGCGAGCCGAGCCCGATCACCAGCACCCCGGCGACGACGAGGAACGCCCCGGCGAGCCCGAGCCACCCCGGCCGCTCGCCGAGCAGGACGACGGCCGCGAGCACCGACAGCAGCGGTCCGCTCCCCCGCGCCAGCGGGTAGACGACGGACAGGTCGCCGACGCGGTACCCCCGCTGCAGCACGATGCTGTAGGCGATGTGGAAGACCGCGGTGAGCAGCGCCGCCACCAGCCAGGTCCACTGTGGATGCTGCCCCTCGGCCACGAGTGCGACGACCGCGACCGGGGCGCAGACCACCGCCGAGACGGTGTAGTAGAGGAAGACGAACCGGGCCCCGGCGGCGACCCGTTTGGCCGCGAGGTTCCACCCGGCGTGCACGACGGCAGCCAGGAGTACGAGCCCGAGCGCCGTGCCGTTCACCTGCCCCTCCCAGCCAGTGCGAGTGACACCGTAGCGCCCTGCTAACCTTGACGGTCGTTGCCGTGTGGCATTCCGCCAGGGAGGAAACCCGCACGCCGGGGCCGGTACAGCGCGGCAGCGAACCCACCGACAGATCGAAGGAGCGCCTTCATGGCCAACATCAAGTCCCAGATCAAGCGCATCAAGACCAACGAGAAGGCGCGCCAGCGCAACCAGTCGGTCAAGTCCTCGGTGAAGACCGCGATCCGCAAGTTCCGCGAGGCCGCCGAGTCGGGCGACAAGGCCAAGGCCGTCGAGCTGCAGCAGGTTGCCGCTCGCGCCCTGGACAAGGCCGCCAGCAAGGGCGTCATCCACGCGAACCAGGCCGCCAACAAGAAGTCGGCGATGGCCAAGCGCGTCAACCAGCTCGGAGCTTGATCTCCAGCGAAGGGGCGGGCATCCGGCAGGGTGCCCGCCCCTTCGCCGTTCCCGCGGGCTGACAAGGCTGCCACTTCCCCCGATGCGATCGACGCGGGACCGCCCACGGCACCCCGGTCACGGCAGCCGCCCTCCGGCTGCGCAGCCGGCGTCGGTTCATGACTGCACCAGCAGCGGTGACTCCCGGCCCAGGCGCTCACCAGCAACCCCCAACCCCACAGCGCCCGCCCCGGCGCTGTTCCGGGTCCGCCAGCCGGGCTCAGCGCTTGTCGCGGGCGGCGGCGAGTTCCAGGACTGCCCGCTCCAGCGCGTAGGCCGGGTCCGCGGCCTGGCCCTTGACCTCGGCGTTCACCCTCGCCACCACCGCCATCGCCTCGGCGAGGCCGGCCTGTGTCCACCCGCGGGACTGTCCCTGCGCCTTGCGGATCTTCCACGGCGGCATGCCCAGCTCACCGGCCATCTGGTTCGGGTTGCCGCGCCCCGCCGCCGACACCCGCGCGATGGTGCGCACCGCGTCGGCGAGGGCGTCGGCGATCAGGACGTGCGCCACGCCGATCTGCAGCGCCCACCGCATCGCCTCCAGCGCCGCGCCGCGCTCCCCCGCGACGGCCTTCTCCGCCACGGCGAAGCCGGTTACGTCCGCTCGGCCGCGGTGGTAGCGGCGCACGGCCTCCTCGTCGACCCGCCCGCCGGAGTCCGCCACCAGCTGCGACGCGGCCGCGGCCAGCTCCCGCAGGTCGGATCCGACGGCGTCGATCAGCGCCGCGACACCCGCCGGGTCGATCTTCCCACCGGCCTGCCGGACCTCGTTGCGGACGAACGACTCGCGATCCGCCGGCCGGGTGATCTTCGGGCACTCGGTGACCTGCGCACCGGCCTTGCGCAGCGCCGCGGGCAGGGACTTGGCCGCCTTGCTGCGTCCGCCCCCGGTGTGCACGACGACGAGGACGACCCCGTCGGCCGGCATCTTCGCGTAGGCCAGCACCGCATCGGCCAGCTCCTGGCCGATGTCCTGCGCGCCCTCCAGCACGATGACCCGCCCCTCGCTGAACAGCGACGGGCTGACCAGCTCGGCGAGGGCGGGCGGTGTGAGATCGGGCACGCGGACCTTGGTCATCTCGGCCGTTGGGTCCTCCCGGCGGGCCTGACCGAGAGCGCCCCGGACGGCGCGCTCGACGAGCAGCTCCTCTTCGCCGAGCACGAGCTGCAGGGGGGCGGAGGTGGTTGCCGGCGCGGTCACGGTTCAGATCCTCCCACGGACCACCGACAGCTCCCGAGCGTGATGAAACCCGCAGGGGCATGGCGTGGTCCGAGCGATGTGCCGTATGTTGTCAACCAGGCATCGCGCGAGCGCGTGAGCCACCACAATCGAATACCGCTCATCCAGAGGGGCAGAGGGAACGGCCCGACGAAGCCCCGGCAACCGGCGTCAGCCTGTCATCTCGATTCCGCGAGGTAGCTGACGATCACGGTGCCAATTCCGGCCCGCGTCAGCGGGACAGATGAGGAAAGGAACCTCGCGATGACTGCAGCCCTCGATTCGACCACCACCCGCGGCACCGTCGACCTCGGTCCGGCCGTGGAACTGGTCTCCAAGGAAGAGGGTCACCGCCAGCCGCTCGCCCCGGAGTTCGTCTCCGCCGAGGACTTCTCCCCGCTCGAGGTCGCCTACGACTTCGGCCGTGTGCGCCGCGAGGACATCCAGGCCGGCCCGCGCAACATCTGGCGCTACAAGAAGCTCCTCCCGGTGCCCTCGAACGTCGAGGAGATCCCGAACACCGAGCCCGGGTGTACCAGGCTGGTGAAGGCCGACCGGCTCGCCAAGGCTCTCGGCGTGAAGAGCCTGTGGGTCAAGGACGACACCGGCAACCCCACCCACTCGTTCAAGGACCGCGTCGTCGCCGTCGCCCTGGCCGCGGCTCGCGAGTTCGGATTCGACACCCTGGCCTGCCCGTCCACCGGCAACCTGGCCAACGCCGTCGCCGCGGCAGCCGCCCGCGCCGGCTGGCAGTCCGTGGTGCTGATCCCGTCCTCGCTCGAGCGCGCCAAGGTGCTGACCACCGCGGTCTACGACGGCAACCTCATCGCCGTCGACGGCAACTACGACGACGTCAACCGCCTGGCCACCGAGCTGGCCGCCGAGCACGAGAACTGGGCGTTCGTGAACGTCAACGTGCGCCCCTACTACTCGGAGGGCTCGAAGACGCTCGCCTACGAGGTCGCCGAGCAGCTCGGCTGGCGGATCCCCGAGCAGATCGTCGTGCCGATCGCCTCGGGCTCGCAGCTGACCAAGGTGGACAAGGGCTTCCGCGAGTTCGCCAAGCTCGGCCTGGTCGACGACACCCCGTACAAGGTCTTCGGTGCCCAGGCGGCCGGCTGCTCGCCGGTCTCCGCGGCCTTCCGCAACGGCCACGACGTCGTCCAGCCGGTCAAGCCGGACACGATCGCCCGCTCGCTGGCGATCGGCAACCCGGCCGACGGCCCCTACGTGCTCGACACGGTCCGCCGCACCGGCGGCGCGATCGAGGACGTGACCGACGCAGAGGTCGTCGAGGGCATCCGCCTGCTGGCCCGCACCGAGGGCATCTTCACCGAGACCGCCGGTGGTGTCACCGTCGCGACGGCGAAGAAGCTCATCGAGGCCGGCAAGATCGACCCGGACGCCGAGACCGTCCTTCTCATCACCGGTGACGGCCTGAAGACCCTGGACGCGATCGAGAACGAGGTCGGCCCCAAGGCGACCGTGCCGCCGTCGGCGGCGGCCGTGCACGAGGCGCTGGGTCTGTAATCAAGGTTCCACCTCACTTCCCCCGGCGCACCAGCGCCGGACCGGTCTGATCGGGGATCACCGCGGTGTCGCCGTCGGTGTCCGTGCGGGCGACGAGCGCGCCGTCCGCGGTCAGGGTGTCGAGTGTCGTGCGGTTCGGGTGGCCGTAGCGGTTGCCCAAACCGACGCTCACCAGCGCCAGCCGCGCGGACACCGCGGCCAGGAACTGGGGCAGCGAGAACCTGCTGCCGTGGTGGGGCACCTTCAGGATCTCCGCGTGCAGATCCGTTCCGGCAGCCACCAGGTCGGCCTGCGCGGCCAGTTCCACATCACCGGTCAGCAGCACGCCGCCCGCCGCCGTGTGAGCCCGTAGCACGACCGAGCCGTTGTTGATCTGTGTTCCGTCGTCGTCCTCTCCTTCCGGCACGTACCGGGGACCGAGCACCTCCAGGTCCAGCGCAGGCCACTCGAGCCGTCGACCGAGGTCCAGTTCGAGCAGCGGAACCCCGTGCCTGGCGGCGATCCGGCCGGCCTGACGCCACGCCCAGTCCGGCTGCCGCCCCGGTCCCACCGCGATGGCCCCCACCGACCGCCCCTCGAACACCGAGTCGAGCCCGCCGATGTGGTCGGCGTGCAGGTGGCTCAGCACCACCAAGGGCACCCGCTCGACGCCCAGCCGGTCCAGGCACCGGTCGGCCGGCCCCGGCTCTGGCCCGGCGTCCACCACGACCGCCCGACCGGGCTCACCGGTGGCCAGCACGAGGCTGTCGCCCTGACCGACATCGCAGGCGACGACCGCCCAGCCCGGCGGCGGCCAGCCGGGCGCGATCACCCTGCCCGGCAGGACGACCAGCAGCACCCCGGCCAGCACCAGCGCCAGCAACACCCGCAGCCGCCGCCGGCGCAGCGCCAGCACCACGGCGACGGCGACCACCAGCGCGAGGAACCCGCCCCACCAGCCGCTGGGCCACGCCAGCACCGCCCCGGGCACTTCCGACGCCCGCCGCGCGACGACGATCAGCCAGCCCGCCTCCGGCCCGGCCAGCCGGACGACCATCTCGCCACCGGCGGGCCACGCGGTGGCGACGACCGTCGCGAGCACCCCGAACACCGTCGCCGGAGCGACCACCGGCGCGGCCAGCACGTTCGCCGCCACGCTGACCAGGCTCAGCTGCCCGGCCATCCCGGCCACGACGGGCGCGGTCACCACGAACGCCGCCGCCGGCACCGCCAGCCCCTCCGCGAAACCCGGCGGCACCCGGCGACGCTGGAGGGCTTCCGCCCACCGCGGCGCCAGGAGCACCAGCCCGGCCGTCGCGATCACCGAGAGCGCGAAGCCGAAGCTCACGGCCATCGCGGGATCCCACGCCACGAGGACGCACGTCGCCGCGGCCAGCGCGGGCACGACCGATCGCTCCCGCCCCAACGCCAGCGCCAGGAGGGCGATCCCGCCCATGACCCCGGCCCGCAGAACGCTCGGCTCCGCGCCCGCCAGGACCACGAACCCGGCCAGCGCCAGCCCGGACAGTGCCGCCGACAGCCGTGGCCCCGCCCGCAGCAGCCGCAACAGCAGGAGGACGGCACCGCACACGATCGCGACGTTGGACCCGCTGACGGCCATGAGGTGCGTCAGCCCGGCGTCGGTGAACTCGCGGTCGAGCCGTTCGGACAGCCCGCTCGTGTCGCCCACCACGAGGCCCGGCACCAGACCGGCCTGCTCCTCGGGCAGGACCGCACACGCTTGCCGGAGCGCCTCGCGCAGCGACTCGGCGGCGCGCTGCCACCACGGAGCCTCCGTGGCCGCCGCGGGCGGACCGCGCACGTAGATCGCGGCGACGGTCAGGTCGGCGTCCCGGGGCGGGGCCAGCTCACCGCTCGCGGTGATCTCCTGACCCGGGATGACCTCGCTCCACGGCGCGAACGGCGCGAGGAGCGCGACCCGCCCGGACGAGACCACCGGCTGCGCGCCGTGTTCCGCGTGCAGGACCTCAGCCGCGATCACCACCGACCTCGGCCCAGCCTGCTGATCGGCGTACCCGGCCGAACGCACCGGTTTCGGGCGTTCCGTCACCAGCACGTGCAGGGTCACCTCGGTTCCGCGCTGCGCGAGGCCGCGGAGCGGATCGTGCTCCGCCCGGCTCAGGCGGAGCCCGAGCGGCCCGGCCAGCAGGAGACCGGCCACGAGCAGCGCAGCCGCGCCCGTCCACCAGCGTGACCGGCCCGGACGCAGCCTGATCAGCAGCACCACGGACACCAGCACTGCCGCGACGCCGCACGCCAGGGCCAGCCACCACGCCCCCAGCATTCCGAGCAGCGCCCCGAGCCACAGCGTCAGCGCGGCCGGCACCAGACGGAAGTCGTGCCGGACAACGGGTTCCGTGATCACGACACCGTCACCTGGTCCCGCAGCCGGGACAGCCGCGCCTCGCCGATGCCCTCGACCTCGCGCAGCTCGTCGACGGATCGGAACGTGCCGTGCTGGGTGCGCCAGTCGATGATGCGCTGGGCGGTCACCTCGCCGATCCCCGGGAGCGCGTCGAGTTGTTCCGCCGTGGCCGTGTTCAGGTCGACGAGCGCCGGGGCGCTGCCGGCCGCGGCCGGTGGCGACGCGCCGGGCGGTGGCGGGACGCCGACGTAGATCTGCTCACCGTCGCTCAGCTTCCGCGCGAGGTTCAGCGCCGTGACGTCGGTGCCCTCGATCGCGCCGCCGGCCGCGCGCAGGGCGTCCGCCACGCGCGCACCGCCGGGAACGGTGACGAGCCCCGGGTTGCGGACCTTGCCGACGACGCTGATCACCAGGGAGCTGTCGGCGACCCGGCTGGCGGACGCGGAGACCGGCGCGGGCCGGTCCGGGGCCGCGGGCAGAACCGGCGCGTGTTCGACGGGCGGACTGCCGCCGAGGAGCGCGATCGAGGTGCCGACGAGCACCAGGACCGCGACCAGGGACAGGAGGACCGTGGTCAGGCGCCGCCGCTGCGGACTGCCGGTGAGCGCGGCCGGCACCCAGCGCTCGACCAGCCGTCCGACGGCGCCCGGTGGCCCGATGTCCTGGTCGGCGGCGAGGGCCTGACCGGCGAGCTGCTCGAGCCTGCGGTTGACGGGGATGCCCGGCGATTCCGGGGCTGATCGTTCGAACACGCATTCGACGCTAGGGGGCGCGGGGAGGAGGGAGAAGCGGGAATTGGGGAGGCTGTGGACAAGTGGGGGTCTGTGGACAAGTGGCGCGTTCCGCCGCGGCGGTACGGCTTTCTGTCGGTGACGTGTGGCATGGTGGAGCTTTTTGGGCGTGCGTCACTCAAGTGCTTGCGCGACAAGGTTTCGGCGAGTCCGGGAAGATTCAGCGGCTGCCGGACCCGCCCGGATTCCGTTGCACCACAACGCCGACCACACCGGGCCCGGTGTGCGCGCCGATCACCGCGCCCAGTTCCGACACCACGCAGCCGTCGGTGACGCTCACCCGCTCCTCGATGCGGTTCGCCAGTTCCACCGCCCGCTCCGGGGACGCGAGGTGGTGCACGGCGACCTCCACCGGTTCCCCGCGGGCGGCCTCCTCGGCGAGTTCGACCAGGCGCGCGATGGCGCGGTTCATCGTGCGCACCTTCTCCAGCGGTTTGATCCGGCCGTCGTCCAGGTGCAGCACCGGTTTCATGGCCAGCGCGGTGCCCAGCAGCGCCGCCGCCGCGCCGATCCGCCCGCCCCGCCGCAGGTACTCCAGCGTCTCGACCACGAACAGCGTCGCAGAGCAGCGCACCGCCGCCGTCGCGGCCGCTTCGACCTCCTCCGCCGCAGCGCCGGCCGACGCCGCGCGCGCCGCGTGCAACGCCGCGAACCCGAGCCCCATGGCCGTCCCGCGCGAATCGACGACTCGCACGCGATCCGGTCCCACCTCCTGCGCCGCCAGCACCGCGGACTCCCAGGTCCCGGAGATCTCGCTGGACAGGTGGATCGACACGACCGAGTCCGCGCCCGCCTCCAGCGCCTCCTGGAAG
Source organism: Amycolatopsis thermalba (assembly GCF_023376025.1). Lineage (NCBI taxonomy): Bacteria > Bacillati > Actinomycetota > Actinomycetes > Pseudonocardiales > Pseudonocardiaceae > Amycolatopsis > Amycolatopsis thermalba. The sequence continues at coordinate 2,353,877 of NZ_CP091196.1, read as the reverse complement.
GCCGTCGCGAACTCGCCGGGCGTCGGCCGGGACGTCGTCACGATCCGGCGCTGACCCAGCGCCTCGGCGAGCGCCGCCGCCCCCACCTCGACTCCGTCCAGTGCGGCGACCCCGTCGATGAGAACGTGCAGCGGGACGACGCGCAGGGCATACCGCTCGGCGAAGCCCTCGGGCAGATGGGCGGTGGAATCCGTGATGACGGCGACCGGCACGACGCCAGCCTACGTGCCGGCCGGCGGTTCGCCGGGGTCCAGGAGCGGACCGATCAACGCGGCCATCGCCTTGCCCACGAGCGCGTGCCCCTCCCAGCCCCAGTGCATGCCGTCCGGGTTGCCGCGGCCGCTCAGGACGTGCTCCCCCACCACCTCGGCCAGGTTCAGCAGCGGCACGCCCGCCCGCCGCGACCAGGCGGCGATGGCGGCGGCCGTCTCTTCCCGCCCGGTGTGCACGTTGCCGTAGGACGAGGCCCGGTGGACGCTGGGCAGGACGGCCACGATCGGCATCTCCGGCCGCAGGATGCGCAGCGCGTAGACAGCGCGGTCGAGGTAGTGCACGGTGAGCTTCGCCGGCAGGACCCGCGGGCGGCCGCGCAGCGCGACCGCCAGCCGAGGCTGAGCCGCCAGGTACGCCTTCCGGACGGTGCGGCGGAAACCGGCCGGCCGCAGGTACCGCAGGCCGCCGCGCAGGTAGGTCGGCAGCGGCGAGGGCAGCGTGTCCATGCTCCCGACGGCCAGCACCACGGCGTCGGCGTGCTTCAGATCGGCCCACACGCGGGGGTCGCCGATCATCGCCCACCACGCGTCGCGCGCGGTCCAGCCCGCGGAGGCCACCAGGTCCACACTGCCGCCCAGCGCCGCGGCGGCGATGTTCGGCCACAGCCGGGGCTCGTCGGCCGCGCACGGGCTCTCCGGGCCCTGGAAACTCAGCGAGTCGCCGAAGACCAGCAGCCTCGGCATCTCAGCCGAGCATTCCGGCGTTGTAGGCGTGCAGGCGCCAGCGGTCGTCGCGCAGGCCCAGCTCGACCCAGTGGCAGTTGCCGATCCCGCCGAGCTGCGGCCACGCCTCCACCGGCAGGTTCAGCAGCTTGCCGGTCAGGGCGGTGATCAGCCCGCCGTGCGCGGCCAGCAGCACGGTCTCACCCGGGTCGTCACCGGCCAGCAGGTCGCTGACGACCTCGGAGGCGCGCTCGGCGACCTCGACGCGGGATTCCCCGCCCGGCGGCGCCCAGGTCGCGTCCACGCGCCAGATGGCGCGGTCGCCGGGCCAGCCCGCGTCGACCTCGGCGCCGGTCAGGCCCTGCCAGTCACCCAGGTGGGTCTCCCGCAGGCGCTTGTCGATGCGCAGCGGCACCCCGATCGCCTCGGTGAGCACGGTCGCGGTGTCCATGGCCCGGTGCAGGTCCGAGGAGATGACCAGGTCGGGCTCGAACCGGGCGAGCGCGGGCGCGGCGAAGCGGGCCTGGTTCCAGCCCACCTCGGTCAGCGCCGAGTCCAGGTGGCCCTGCATGCGCCCGGCGGCGTTGTAGTCGGTCTCCCCGTGCCGCCACAGCACGAGGCGGCGGAAGCTCACGAGGCGTCCCCGGCGTCGACGGCCTCGGCGAGCCCGGCGACCTCGATGCGCGGGCAGTCCTTCCAGAGCCGCTCGATGCCGTAGAACGAGCGCTCCTCGTCGTGCTGCACGTGGACCACGACGTCGACGAAGTCGAGCAGGACCCAGCGGCCCTCGCGCGCGCCCTCGCGGCGGACCGGCTTGTGCCCGGCCGCCCGCAGCTTCTCCTCGACGTTGTCCACGATGGCCCCCACCTGGCGCTCGTTGGGCGCCGAGGCGATGACGAACACGTCGGTGATGACGAGCTGCTCGGAGACGTCCAGCACCACCACGTCGGTGGCCTTCTTGTCCGCGGCGGCGTGTGCCGCCACGGTCGCGATGTCTCGTGCCTGGGACGTCGCTGCCACTCCTGTGCTCCCTCATCCTGAGACCGTCGGTCCACCGAGGGTACCTGCCGTCGTCGGCGGCCCCGGCGGCGTGTCAGGCGGGCTTGCGGTACAGCCCCCGCTTGTCGATGTACCGGACGACACCGTCGGGCACCAGGTACCAGATCGGCTCGCCGTGCTCGACGCGGTCGCGGCAGCCGGTCGACGAGATCGCCATCGCGGTCACCTCGACCAGGCTCACCTTGCCGCTGGGCAGGTGGTGGTCGTTGAGCTTGTACCCGGGCCTGGTGACGCCGATGAAGTGCGCGAGGGTGAACAGCTCGTCGGCGTTGTGCCAGGTCAGGATCTGTTCGAGCGCGTCGGCGCCGGTGATGAAGAAGAGCTCGTCCTCGGGGTACTCGCTCTTCAGGTCGCGCAGGGTGTCGACGGTGTAGGTCTCGCCGCCCCGGTCGATGTCCACCCGGCTCACCGAGAAGACCGGGTTGGAGGCGGTGGCGATGACCGTCATGAGATAGCGGTCCTCGGCCCGGGTGACCCGCCTGCCGGACTTCTGCCACGGCTGGCCGGTCGGCACGAAGATCACTTCGTCGAGGTCGAACCGGGACTGCACCTCACTGGCCGCGACGAGGTGGCCGTGGTGGACGGGGTCGAACGTGCCGCCCATGACCCCGATTCGGCGTGGTGACATGAACGGATCGTAGAAGCGCGAGTGCGCGGGTACTGCCCCGCTCCCCGGTAACAGCACCCGCGCACTTCGCTCCGCCGGGGGTTCGAGGGGAACCACCGGAGGCCCCGACAGCGAGGAGACTCCGCTGTTCGGGTGTCCTGATGCGGCCATTTGGTGTGTCTTACGTCACATTACTCGACGACTGGTCCACTCGTGCGGTACTCGGCTCGGTTTCGTCGGAGTGTTGAGGTAGACGTTGACCCGTGGACCTTCACCTCCTGCGCGAACGAGCCGAAACGCTGCTCCGGGCATTGGCCGGGGACGGCGCGACCCTGCGCGACGACCAGTGGACAGCCATCGAAGCGCTGGTCGCCCACCGCAGACGCGCTCTCGTCGTGCAGCGCACCGGCTGGGGCAAGTCGGCCGTGTACTTCCTGGCCACCGCCCTACTGCGCGAGCGCGGGGCGGGTCCGACGGTGATCATCTCCCCGCTGCTGGCGTTGATGCGCAACCAGATCACCGCGGCCGGGCGGGCCGGCATCCACGCGGCGACGATGAACTCGGCCAACCAGCAGGAGTGGGACGACGTGCAGGCGCGCATCGCGGCCGGCGAGATCGACGTGCTGCTGGTGAGCCCGGAGCGGCTGAACAACCCGGACTTCCGCGACACGGTGCTGCCCAAGCTGACCACCACAGCGGGGCTGCTGGTCGTCGACGAGGCGCACTGCATCTCCGACTGGGGCCACGACTTCCGGCCCGACTACCGGCGCCTGCGCACCCTGCTGGCGGGACTGCCCGAGGGGGTGCCCGTGCTGGCGACCACCGCGACCGCCAACGACCGGGTGGTCACCGACGTCGCCGAACAGCTCGGGCTCGGCCAGGGCGGCGACGCGCTGGTGCTGCGTGGCCCGCTCGACCGGGAGAGCCTGCACCTGTCGGTCGCGAAGCTGCCCACCCCGCAGGCGAGGCTCGCCTGGCTCGCGGACCGGCTCGGCGAGCTGCCGGGGTCCGGCATCATCTACACGCTCACCGTCGCGGCGGCGCACGACATCGCGGAGATGCTGCGCGAGCGCGGGTTCCCGGTCGCCGCGTACACGGGCAAGACCGAGCCGGCCGAGCGGGAAGCGGCGGAGGACGATCTGCTCGCCAACCGGGTGAAGGCGCTGGTGGCGACTTCGGCGCTGGGCATGGGGTTCGACAAGCCCGACCTCGGGTTCGTCGTTCACGTCGGGGCGCCGTCCTCGCCGATCGCCTACTACCAGCAGGTCGGGCGCGCCGGTCGTGGCGTGCGCCGGGCCGAGGTGATCCTGCTGCCGGGTCAGGAGGACGCCGAGATCTGGCGGTACTTCTCGTCCCTCGCCTTCCCGGACGAGCAGCGCGTCAACCAGGTGCTCAACGCGCTCGCCTACGCCGACCGGCCATTGTCGACGGCAGCGCTCGAGCCGATGGTCGAACTGTCCCGGTCACGGCTGGAGATGGTGCTGAAGGTGCTCGACGTGGACGGCGCGGTGCGGCGGGTGAAGGGCGGCTGGGAGGCGACCGGGCAGGACTGGCACTACGAGCGCGAACGGTACGAGCGCGTCGCCCAGGCGCGGCGGGCGGAGCAACAGGCGATGCTGGAGTACCAGGCCACCACCTCGTGCCGGATGGAGTTCCTGCGCCGCCAGCTGGACGACCCGTTCGCCGAGCCGTGCGGGCGGTGCGACAACTGCACCGGCGAGCACCGGGACGTGACGGTGTCGGCGGAGGCGGTCGAGAAGACCGACGAGCGGCTCCGGCGGCCGGGGGTCGAGGTGGGCCCGCGCCGCCAGTGGCCGACCGGTATGGGGTCGCTCGACGTGCCGCTGTCCGGGCGGATCGGGAAGGGCGAGCTGGCCGAGCCGGGACGGACGCTCGGGCGGCTGACGGACGTCGGGTGGGGCGGGCCGTTGCGGGAGCTGGTCGGCGAGCGGGCAACGGATGGTGAGGTGCCGGAGGCGGTTTTCCAGGCGTGCGTTCAGGTTCTGGCGGTCTGGCGGTGGGAGCAGCGGCCGGTGGCCGTGGTGGCGCTGCCGTCCGCGACCCGGCCGCGACTGGTGCACGACCTCGCGACCCGGCTGGCGCACATCGGACGGTTGCGCTTTCTCGGCACGCTGGAAAGCCGCGGCGGCCGCCCTCGCCGGGCGAACAGCGCGCAGCGGGTGGCGGATCTGTGGCAATCGCTTGCGGTGCCGGGCGATGTGGCCGCGGAGTTGTCCGGTGTGGATGGACCGGTGTTGCTTGTGGACGATCTCGTGGACACCGGCTGGACGATGACGCTGGCCGCACGGCTCCTGCGCCAGGGCGGGGCGCCGGCCGTGCTGCCGTTCGCACTGGCGAGCACGAACTGAGGGGAGGAATTGGTTTGAAAGCAGACCGGTAATCGGCGGTTTACGCAGGCACGGCACGGCTCCCGCGGCGGGGCGAGCCGTGGTGGCCTCCAGCCATGACGTAGGCAGGCGACCGGAGGACGTTCGGAGGGCGAACCTGCCGGGATGGAGCCGGACTCCGGTGAGGCCCGGTGCGACGGCGGCCTGCGCCCAGCCGGCCACTGCGCGAAGGCCAGCCGCGCCAGCCGGACACCGCGTGAAGCCACCCGCGCCAGCCAGGCACTGTGTCGTGGTCACCCGCGCCAGCCGGACACCGCGCGAACGCCACCCGCGCCAGCCAGGCACCGCGCGAACGCCACCCGCGCCAGCCAGGCACCGCGCGAACGCCACCCGCGCCAGCCGGACACCGCGCGAACGCCACCCGCGCCAGCCAGGCACCGCGCGAACGCCACCCGCGCCAGCCAGGCACTGTGTCGTGGTCACCCGCGCCAGTCGGGCAGCCTGTGATGGCTACCCGCACCGGCCGGACACCGCGTGAAGCCACCCGCGCCAGCCGGGCACCGCATAAAGGCCATGGGCACCCGCCGGACCGCGCGGCGCCCAGCCACGCCAGCCGGGCACCGTGTCAGGGCCACGCGCACCAGCTAGGTACCGTGCGCACGCCACCGGCGTCAGCCAGGCGCCATGCGAACGCCAGACGCTTCAGCCGGACACCGTGCGAACGCCACCGGTGCCAGCCAGCCACCGCGTGAAGGCCAGCGGCGTCAGCGGGGCACCGTGCGAACGCCAGCCGGCCACCGTGCCAACGCCACCGGTGCCAGTCGGCCACCGTGTGAAGGCCAGCCCCCGGCGGGCACCGTGTGGACGCCAGTCGCGCCAGGTGGGGAGCGGTTGAGGCCATCTGCGTCAGGCTGCCGGCGCCCCCGCCATATCGGCGTCTCCCGCGCCCCGCCGGGTCGGCGCAGTCATCCGGGCGCCTGTGATGACCGGACACCGGGCGGTGGGGGGTGGGCGTCGCCGCCAGGGTGTGGTGCGTCCGCCGCGTGGGTGTCACTTCCGGGCGTCCCCACAGGAAAGTGCAGCTCAGCCCCTTCCGGGCGGAAAGGAATCTTTCGGTCTGGGCCGAGGTGTGGCATTGTCCCACCCCATCGGGTGAATGTGGAGGTATGCGGTGGTTGAGTCGAAGGTGGGCACGCAAGTCCGGCACCGGCTGCCCGTCCGGAAGTTGTTCGCGGCCAGCGTCGGCAACGCGCTGGAGTGGTTCGACTGGACGATCTACGCGACGTTCAGCATCTACTTCGCCACCGCGTTCTTCCCGGCCGGCAACGACCTGCTCGCCCAGATCAACACCTTCGCCACCTACGCGCTCGCCTTCTTCTTCCGGCCCCTCGGCGGGCTGCTGCTCGGCCGGTTCGCCGACGTCCGCGGCCGTAAGCCGGCCATGATCCTCACCATCACGCTCATGGCGGGCGGCTCCATCGTCATCGCGATCCTGCCGACGTTCCAGCAGGTCGGCTGGCTGGCCCCGATCCTGCTGCTCCTCGCCCGCATCGCGCAGGGGCTCTCCCTCGGCGGCGAAGTCTCCAACGCCTCCGCCTACCTCGGCGAGATCGCGCCGCCGAAGTGGCGCGGCCGCTACTCGTCCTTCTTCTACATCTCCACCGGCTCCGCGGTGCTGCTCGCCTCGGTGCTCGGGTTCGTCCTCGCCCGCACCATGGACAAGGCCGACATGAGCTCCTGGGGCTGGCGCATCCCGTTCCTGCTCGGCGGCGTCCTCGGCATCGTCGGCCTCTGGCTGCGCCGCAGCCTGTCCGAGACCGAACAGTTCGAGCAGAACAAGGGCCGCGCCCAGCGCGTCCGCCGCCCCCTGCTCACCACCCTGCGCGAACACCCGAAGGCCGTCGGCCAGCTCGTCGGCATCAGCATGCTCTCGACGCTGTGCTACTACACGTTCTTCAGCGCCCTCACGCCGTTCGCGGTCAAGACCCGCCACGTCAACGACGTCGACGTCTTCCTCGCCCTGTCCATCGCCACCGCGCTGTTCGTCGCGCTCCAGTACCCCTTCGGCGCGCTCTCCGACCGCATCGGGCGCAAACCCCAGCTGTTCGTCTGGTCCGCCGCCACCGCGATCCTCATCGTGCCGCTGTCCACACTGGTCAAACCCGGCCTGGCCAACCTGCTCATCGTCTTCTGCGTCGGCCTCGGGCTCTACGCGGCCCTGTCCAGCGTCGCGCCGGCGATCATGAGCGAGCTGTTCCCCACCGAGCTGCGCGGCCTGGGCATCGGCGCCTGGTACAACCTCACGGTCGCCGTGTTCGGCGGCACCGCTCCCCTGGTCATCAGCGCGCTCTCCGCCGCCGGCGCACCGATCGTGTTCTTCTGGTACGTCGCGGCCGGCGCGGTGATCGCGTTCCTGGTGCTGCTCACCCTGCCCGAAACGAAGGGCTCGGAACTGCGCTAACGGCGGAACGGCACCAGATCGTCGGCGTGCACGACCTCGCGGCGCTGCTCCTCCGGCAGCTCGTGGCTGGACCGGCCGATCAGCTCGGGCAGCTCCCCCGCGTCGAACGCCACCACGCCACGGGCCACCACGCGCTGCGCCGGGTCGACCAGCTCCACCACGTCGCCCGCCTCGAAGTCACCGTCCACCCCGGTGATCCCCGCGGCCAGCAGTGACCGGCGGCGCCGCACGACCGCGGCCACCGCGCCGTCGTCGAGGTGCAGGCGCCCGCGGGTCCCGGCCGCGTAACCGAGCCAGAACCGGCGCGCGGACAACCGGCTGTCAGCGGCCCGGAACGCGGTGCCGACCTCGGCCGTGGACAGCGCCAGGGCTGCGTCGGACGCCGCGGCCAGCAGCACCGGAATACCCGCCGACGCGGCCGTGCGCGCCGCCGCCAGCTTGGACACCATCCCGCCGGTGCCCAGGCCCGAGCTGGACATGCCGACCGCGATGCCCTCCAGATCCGCGGGCCCGGCGACCTCGGCGATGCGCCGCGTCGAGCCGGACCGCGGGTCCCCGTCGTACAGACCGTCCACATCGGACAACAGGACCAGCGCGTCGGCGCCGATCAGGTGCGCCACCAGCGCGGCCAGCCGGTCGTTGTCGCCGAACTTGATCTCCTCGGTGGCCACCGTGTCGTTCTCGTTGACCACCGGCACCGCACCCAGCGCCAGCAGGCGGGAAAACGTCCGCTGAGCGTTGCGGTAGTGCGCGCGCCGCACCACGTCGTCGGAGGTGAGCAGCACCTGGCCCACGGTCAGCGCGTACCGGCCGAACGATTCGGCGTAGGCGTGCGCGAGCTGCAGCTGGCCGACGCTCGCTGCGGCCTGCTGGGTGGCGAGGTCCCGCGGCCGGTTGCCGAGCGCGAGCGGCGCCAGCCCGGCCCCGATCGCGCCGGAGGACACCAGCACGATCTGGCTGCCCTGCGCGATCCGCGCCGCGATGGCGTCGACCAGCGCGTTCAGCCGCGTCACGTCGAGCCCGTCGCCTGCGGTGGTCAGCGCCGACGAACCGACCTTGACGACCAGCCGTTCCGCCGCCGCGACGGCTTTGCGGGCCACGCTCATCGTGCTGTCGCGTCCTCGTCCTCGGGCTGGTCCGGCCCGTCGCGCCGGATGCGCCGGGCTTCCTTGCGCTCGGCCGCCGACACGCGGTTGTTCTGCTCCAGCCGCACGTCGGTGCCCCGACCGGTCATGTGCGCCGCCACGCCCGGCGTGGACGGCTCCCACTCGAAGGTGATGTCGCCGATCGTCACCGGGCAGCCCGGCTCGGCGCCGCGCTTGGCCAGCGCGTCCTCGACGCCCAGCCGGTTGAGCCGGTCGGCGAGGTAGCCCACGGCCTCGTCGTTGCCGAAGTCGGTCTGCCGGATCCACCGCTCGGGACGCGCGCCCCGCACGATGAAGCCGCCCGCCTCCTCGGGGTCCTCCTCGATGCTGAAGCCGGAGTCGTCGACCGCCACCGGCCGCAGCACGATCCGCGTCGGCTCCGCCGCCGGCTGCGCGGCCCGGTACTTCTCGACCTCCCTGGCCAGCGCGAAGGTCAGCTCGCGCAGACCCTGGCGGGTCACCGTGGAGACCTCGAACACCGGCAGGCCGCGCGCCTCGAACTCGGGGCGCACCATCTCGGCCAGCTCGGCGGCGTCGGGCACGTCGATCTTGTTCAGCACCACGACCCGCGGGCGGGAGTCCAGGTCGCCGCCCAGCGCCGGGGTGTAGCGCGCCAGCTCGGCCTCGAGGGCGTCCACGTCGGACACCGGATCGCGGCCCGGGTCGTAGGTTGCGCAGTCGACGACGTGCACCAGCACGGCGCAGCGCTCGATGTGGCGGAGGAAGTCCAGGCCGAGGCCCTTGCCCTCGCTGGCACCCGGGATCAGGCCCGGCACGTCGGCCATCGTGAACACGGTGTCGCCCGCGTTGACCACGCCGAGGTTCGGCACCAGCGTGGTGAACGGGTAGTCGGCGATCTTCGGCTTGGCCGCGGACAACACCGAGATCAGCGACGACTTGCCCGCGGACGGGAAGCCGAGCAGGCCCGCGTCGGCGACCGAGCGCAGCTCCAGCACGAGGCTGCGCTGCTCACCGGGCTCGCCGAGGAGGGCGAAGCCGGGCGCCTTGCGGGCCTTGGACGCCAGCGCCGCGTTGCCGAGGCCGCCGCGCCCGCCCTGGGCGGCGACGAACGTGGTGCCCGGGCCGACCAGGTCCGCCAGGACCTCGCCGTCCTCGGACATCACGACCGTGCCGTCGGGCACCTTGAGTTCCAGGGTCTCGCCGGCCGCGCCGGCGCGGTGGCTGCCCTGCCCCTGGCGGCCGTTGGTGGCCTTCGCGTGCGGGTGGAAGTGGAAGTCGAGCAGCGTGTGCACGTTCGGGTCGACGACGAGCCGGACGTCGCCGCCGTTGCCGCCGTTGCCCCCGTCGGGGCCGCCGAGCGGCTTGAACTTCTCGCGGTGGATCGAGGCACAGCCGTGCCCGCCGTCGCCCGCGGCGACGTGGATCACCGCGCGGTCAACGAACCGGGACGCCATCGTGAAGCCTCTTCTCGTTTCTTCGGAGGGATATCAGCCATCTTCAGCAACAAGGGGCGGGACCGGATCTGTTCCGGGCCCGCCCCTCGCTGAAGGTGCTGGGTTGTCTAGCCGGACCCTCAGGCCTCGGCCGGGACGATGTTGACCGTCTTGCGGCCACGCTTCGAGCCGAACTCCACGGTGCCCGCCGAGAGGGCGAACAGCGTGTCGTCGCCGCCACGGCCCACGTTCAGGCCGGGGTGGAACTTGGTGCCGCGCTGGCGGACCAGGATCTCACCGGCGTTCACGAGCTGACCACCGTAGCGCTTGACGCCGAGGTACTGGGGGTTGGAGTCGCGCCCGTTGCGGGAGCTGGACGCACCCTTCTTGTGTGCCATGGCTCCTGCAGCTCCTTACTTCGTGATTCCGGTGACCTCGACGCGGGTCAGCTGCTGACGGTGACCCTGCCGCTTGTGGTACCCGGTCTTGTTCTTGAACTTGTGGATGCGGATCTTGGGACCCTTGGTCTGCTCGACGACCTTGCCGGTGACCGAGATCTTCGCGAGTGCTTCGGCATCCGCCGTGACATCGCTGCCGTCGACGTACAGCACGGCGGGGAAAGAGTGCTCGGTGCCCGGCTTGCCCTCGAGCTTCTCGACCTCGACGACGTCGCCGACGGCCACCTTGTACTGCTTGCCGCCGGTCTTGACGATCGCGTACGCCGACACGGAAGTCTCCTGCTAACTCGACAATGGGTGAGGGCTTGCGCCACGTCCCGCTGTGTGCGGTCCGGTGATCGCGCCATAGCCCGTCCGGGGACGGGCCGTCTTACAGGTTACGTGACGCCCCGGTGCCGGTTGACACCGGGGCTCACGAAGGTGGATCAGCTCTGGTCCGACGCGTGCACCGGCGGGCCGGCCGGGCGGGACGCCGCACGGCGCGGGCGCCGGCTCGCGGTCCGGGTGGCCGGCGTGGGCACGCTGACCTCCGGAGACGCATCGGTGGCGTCATCCTGACCGGTGGTGGCCGCGGGGGTCTCCACGGGGCCGGCCGGGACCGTGACGGGCTGCGACGGCTCGGTGGCGGCCTGGACGGGCTCCGGGGGCGCCGCGGGCCTGCGGGCGACGCGGCGGGTCCGGGAGGTGCGGGCGGGCTTCGCCTGCTCCGCGGCGGGCGGCTGACCGGGCTGCGACTCCTCGGGCTGCTGGGTGCCCGCCCCGGCCTGCGCCTGCGGCGCGCCCTCGGAACCGGCCTCCGCGGCGGGCTGACCCGCCGCGGGCTGCGGCTGGGTCCCGGCCTGAGCCGGGGCCAGCCGCTCGGACTGGCCCTCCGCCCTGGGCTGCGCCTGCGGTGCGGCCTCGGGCCGGGCCTCAGCGGCGGGCTGTCCCGCCGCGGACTGTGCCTGCCCAGCCGGTTCGCCCGCTGCCGCGGGCTGTGCCTGTGGCTCGGCCTGACGTGCGGTCTCGGGCCGAGCCTGCGGCTCGGTCACCGCGTCCGGCTCAGGCCGTGCCTCGGAGCGGGCCTGCCCCGCCCCCTCGTGCCGGGCTTGAGCCGCGGCCGACTGCTCGGTCTGGCCCGCCGCCTGTGCCTGCCCGGCGGGCTCGCCCGCCGCAGGCTGCGCCTGCGACCCGGCCTCGGATGCTTCCTCGGGCTGGGCCGGTTCGGCTTCGCGGCGGGCCCTCGCTCCGGACCTGCGCCCGGAACGGCCGCCGGCGGCCTTCTCCGGGACGGCGGTCTCCTCGGTGGCCGGAGCCGCGCCGTTCTGCTCGGCGGTGTCCGCCTTCTCGCCGCCCTCGGTCTTCGTGGAGGCGATCTTCGCGGCCTTGGCCATCGCCTCGACGGCCGAGATCGTGCTCTCCCGCTGCACCGGCGACGGCTCGGGGGTCTTCTCCGCCTGCGGCTCCTCGGTCTTGGCCCGGCCGCGCGACCGGCGCGAACCACCACCGCCGCCACCGTGCTGGTGACCGCCGCCGTTGCCGCCGTTGCCCGACTTGACCGGCTCGGTCGAGACGATGACCCCGCGGCCCTTGCAGTGCTCACACGTCGTGGAGAACGCCTCGAGCAGGCCGGTGCCGATCTTCTTCCGGGTCATCTGCACCAGGCCCAGCGAGGTGACCTCGGCGACCTGGTGACGGGTGCGGTCCCGGCCGAGGCACTCGGTCAGCCGCTTGAGCACCAGCTCGCGGTTGGACTCCAGCACCATGTCGATGAAGTCGATCACGATGATGCCGCCGATGTCGCGCAGCCGCAGCTGGCGCACGATCTCCTCGGCCGACTCCAGGTTGTTGCGGGTGACCGTCTCCTCCAGGTTGCCACCCGAACCGGTGAACTTGCCGGTGTTGACGTCGATCACCGTCATCGCCTCGGTGCGGTCGATGACCAGGTAACCACCCGAGGGCAGCCACACCTTGCGGTCCAGCGCCTTGGTGAGCTGCTCGTCGATGCGGTGCTCGGCCAGCACGTCACCGGTGCCGACGTAGCGCTTGAGCCGCGGGGTGAGGTCCGGCGCGACGTGCTCGACGTAGGCGCGGATGGTCTCCCACGCCGTGTCGCCCTGGACCTCGAGCGAGACGAAGTCCTCGGTGAACAGGTCGCGGACCACCTTGACCAGCAGGTCCGGCTCCTCGTACAGCATCACCGGAGCAGCCGACTTCTTGCCGGAGGACGCCGCGTCGGCCTTCTCCTTGACGACCTCCCACTGCGCCTTCAGCCGCCGGACGTCGCGCTCCAGCTCCTCCTCGCTGATGCCCTCCGACGCGGTGCGGATGATCACACCGGCGTCCTCGGGGACGATCCGCTTGAGGATGTCCTTGAGCCGCCGCCGCTCGTTCTCCGGCAGCTTGCGCGAGATGCCCGTGGCGCCGCCCGAGGGCATGTAGACCAGGAAGCGGCCGGGCAGCGAGATCTGCGTGGTCAGCCGGGCGCCCTTGTGCCCGACCGGGTCCTTGGTGACCTGCACCAGCACGTTGTCGCCGGTGGACAGGGCCTGCTCGATCTTGCGGGACTTGCCCTCCAGGCCGGCGGCGTCCCAGTCGACCTCGCCGGCGTAGAGCACGGCGTTGCGGCCGCGGCCGATGTCGACGAACGCGGCCTCCATCGACGGCAGCACGTTCTGCACGCGGCCCAGGTAGACGTTGCCGACGATCGATCCGCTGCCCTGCGAGGTCACGAAGTGCTCGACCAGGACACTGTCCTCGAGCACGCCGATCTGGGTGTGCTCGCCGCGCTCGGCGACGACCATCGTCCGCTCGACCGACTCACGGCGGGCCAGGAACTCGGCCTCGGACAGGATCGGCGCGCGGCGGCGGCCCGCCTCGCGGCCGTCCCGGCGGCGCTGGCGCTTGGCCTCCAGGCGGGTCGAGCCGCGGACGCTGCGCACGCCGTCGGAGCTGCTGCCGTTGCGGTCCTTGTCCTCGGCCTTGGTCTCGCGGACGTGGACGACGGTGTTCGGCGGGTCGTCGGTGGTGGCCTCGGCGTCGCCGTCCGAGCCCTTCCGGCGGCGACGGCGACGGCGGCGACGGCTCGAGCCCTCGGTCTCGTCGGTGTCCTCGGACGGCTCGGCTTCGTCGGCGGTGTCCTCGTCCTCGGCCTTGGCGGCCTCCTCGGCCGGCCTGGAATCGTCGGTCTCGTCGGCCTCGGTGGTCTCGGTGGCGTTCTCGTCGCCGCCCTTGCCCCGGCCGCGGCCGCGGCGGCCCCGGCGGCGGCGACGGCGGCCCGCGCCGTCCTCGCCCTCGTCGGCGTCCTCGTCCGGCTTGTCCTCGGCGACCGGCTCGGCCTTGGGCGCGAGCTCCTCGACGGCACCGGCCTCCGGCGGCAGGAACACCGGTGACGGGGCCGCGAAGACCGGCATGTGCGGCGGGCGCTTCGGCTGCCGCGCGGGCTCGGCGACGGGCTCGGGCGCGGCGGCGGCCGGTGCGGTCTCCGGCTCGGGTTCCGGCGTCGCCTGGGTGGCGGGCTCGGGGGTGGCCGGCGTCTGGACGACCGGCTCGGGCGTGCTCTCCGGGACGGCGTCCGGCGCGGGCGCGGCATCCTCGGCGGGAGCGACCGCCTCGGGGGCAGCCGCCTCCTCGACGGCCTGCTCGTCGGCCGGGGCGAGCGCCTCGGCGACCTTCACCGCGACCTCCCGCGGCACGCTCGACTGGGCGCTGCGCGCCGTCTCACCCAGCTCGGAGAGCTTCGCCAGCACGACCCGGCTGTTGGAGCCGAGCAGCTTCGCCAGGGCGTGCACCCGGACGCGGGGCGGCAACTCGCCCAGCGGGCCGGTTGCGGGTAGGGCGGTGTTCCCGCCGGTGTTCTCGGCGGGTGTGTCCGCGTTCGACATACATCTCCTCCGCCCCCGGGCGCGTCCCAGCCGCTTGGGCTGGCGGACGCGGCCGCACAGGGGCCCTTCCTGTCTGGTCCGCCGGGGTGGTCACCGCCGGCGGGAATCCTGTGCCTCGTCTCGCCCCGACGGTGCCGGGGTCCGGCACCCGCCGATGGCAGGTCCGCTCGGTGACGGGCCGTCCGAGCCGGCGGTTCCCGCCCGCCCTGCCGCTCGTCGAGCCACCCAGGTGGTTCCTGGCGGCGACGACCTGGCGCTCTTCCAGCCTGTCTCCGGACCGCAACCCCCGGAACGGACCGCAGGTCGCGGGCGTGTCGGCGGAAGCAGCCAAGCCGAGTATCCCACACGGTGCGTCCGGTGCGGCGTACTCGGTGCCAACAGGCGCGTGACCACGGCCGGGCGAACTTGCGCGTCGCGCTTGTCGGCGCCGCGCGGGGTGGCTTAGCGTGCGGCTGGACGCCGACGGCTTCCGGCCGCTGTTCGCCCTGTTGGAGGTCCCCGTTGCCCGGCTTCGGACGATCACTGGTGGCGGCCGCGTGCGCCGTCCTGGCGCTGACGCCGGTCCGGATCGCGGCGGCGGAGCCGGAGCAGGCGTGCGCGGACAGCGGGCGGGACGAGCGCTACCTGGTCGTCTTCGACCGGGACACGCCGTCGGCTGCGGCCCGGGACCAGGTGGGCGCCGCGTGCGGGGAGCTGACCGGCTACTACCCGCAGATCGGTGTGGGCGTCGCCACCTCCGGCGACCCGGGCTTCGCGCAGCGGATGGGGCCGGGCCGGGTCTACAGCGCGCGGGACGAGCGGCGGACCGGGCAGCGGTCTCCGCGGCCCGGGCTGCGGGCGACCGCGCCGTCGGACGTGCCTGCCGCCGACCGCTCCGGTGAGCAGTGGAACTTGGCCGCGGTGGGCGGTCCCGGCGCCGGCAGCCCGGACGTCGTGGTCGGTGTGCTGGACTCGGGGATCGACCCGGACCACCCCGATCTCGCGGCCGCGGTGGACCGGGACGAGTCGGCGGGCTGCGTGGGCGGTGTCGCCGACCCGGCCGAGCGGGCGTGGCGGGCCACGACGTCGGGGCACGGCACGCACGTCGCCGGGATCATCGCCGCGGCCGACGACGGCCGGGGCACCACCGGGGTCGCGCCCGGGACGCGGGTGGCGTCGGTGAAGGTGATCGACGACCGCGGGCTGGTGACGCCGGAGGCCGTCGTGTGCGGGCTGATGTGGGCGGCCGAGCACCGGATGGCGGTCACCAACAGCAGCTTCGCGATCAACACGTGGGGGCCGTCGTGCAGCTGGTCGCCGGCGCGCGAGGTGGTGCGCGAGGCGATCGGCCGGGCGGTGGTGTACTCGGCCTCGCGGGGCACGCTGAACGTGGCCGCCGCGACCAACGACGCGGTGGAATTGACGCCGGCGTCCCGGGCGGGCGGATGTGACGCGCTCCCGGCGGCGGTGCGGGACGTGGTGACCGTGTCCGCGGTGGGGCGGGACGAGGTGAAGGCCCGGTACAGCTCGTACGGGCTCGGGGTGGTCGACCTGACCGCGCCGGGCGGCGACGGCGGCTCGTGCGTGCTGTCCACGACGCCCGGCGGGTACGGCGAACTGTGCGGCACGTCGATGGCGGCCCCGCACGTGGCCGGTGCGGCGGCGGTGCTCGCGGCCGAGCGGCCCGGGGCGACGGCCCGGCAGCTGCGGCGGGCGCTGGAGGAACGCGCGCGACCGGTGCCGTGCCCCGCGGACTACGACCTCACCGGGGACGGACGGCAGGACGCGTTCTGCGCCGGGTACACCGGCTACAACGGGTTCTACGGGCACGGGCTGGTGCGGGTCAGCGCAGGAGCAGCCCGCTGAGGCGGCGGGCCGCGCCCCAGACGCCGAGGACCGCCAGCGCCACCAGGTAGGCGATGTGGCCGATCATGCCCGGGTGCAGGGCGCCGACGGCGAGTTCACGCATCAGCTGGATGCCGTGGTAGAGCGGCGAGCACTGGACGAGGACCTGCAGCGCGCCGGGGTAGACCGACAGCGGGTAGAACGTGGTGGAGAACAGGAACATCGGGACGACGGCCAGCTGGATGTAGTCGAACTGGGACGTCGAGCGGAGGAAGGTCGCGCAGGCCATGCCGATCGCGGCGAAGGCGAACGCGATCAGCAGGGCGACCGGGATCAGCAGCAGCGCCCACGGTGAGGTGACCAGGCCCATCGCGGCCATCACGGCGAAGAACGCGACCGAGTAGAGGCCGCCGCGCAGGACGGCCCAGGAGATCTCGCCGATCGCGATGTCCAGCGGGCCGATCGGGGTGGCCAGCATCGCGTCGTAGGTCTTGGCGTAGCGGAACTTGAAGAACACGTTGAACGTGCTGTCGAAGATGGCGCCGTTCATGGCGGACGAGGCCAGCAGGGCGGGCGCGACGAACGCGACGTAGCTCATCGGCTGCCCGTCCGGGCCGATGGCGTCGCCGACGAGCCTGCCGAAGCCGATCTGGAAGGCGACGAGGTAGAGCAGCGGCTCGAGCACGCCGGAGGCGAAGACCAGCCACATGCGCGAGTAGGCGAGGACCGAGCGCTCGACGAGCTTGCTGGCGCGGCCGGCGTAGAGGCCGGGAGGCAGGACGCGGAGCAGGAGCCCGCGGCGGTCGGTTCGGGGCAGGGTGGTCATCGGGGCTCTCGCGGGGTTGTGGCGGGGTGGCTGGGGGTCCGGGAGGGGCCGTGAGCGAGGTGGCCATCGGGAGCACGGGCTTCCGGGGATGGGGGCCGGATGTGGCTCCCGGCCGCAAGCGGGACGGCACCGTCCGGGCGGGATCGCACCCACGAGAGCCGGACGACGGTAGGGCGCTGCCGCGCGGCGGCAGGACCGGCGGGCGGTCGCGGGTGGGGCGTGAGAAGTAGCGGGCCGCCAGCGGCGGGCGGCGGTTGCCCGACTCGGCGGCGCGCGAAAAACACCGGACCGCCACCGGCACCAACGGCAGGCGGCATGCTGTCGCGCTCGCGCGCGACAAACAGTGCGCCACCAGCGGCGGCCCGTGGTGAGCCAGCGGCCTGGCGCACCAGAAACAGCGGGCCACCATCGGCGGCCGGTCGTGGGCCGGCAGCCTCGGCCGCGAGGAGCGGCAGGCCGCCATCGGCACCACCGGCGAACCGGGCGCTGGCGCGCTGGCGCCCGAGAAACAGCGGACCGCCATCGGCGGGCAGCGGCGGGCCACCATCGGCGGCCGGTCGTGGGCCGGCAGCCTCGGCCGCGAGGAGCGGCGGGCTGCCATCGGCACCACCGGCGAACGGGGCGCTGGCGCGCTGGCGCGCGAGAAACAGCGGGCCGCCATCGGCGGGCAGCGGTGGGTCGCCATCGGCGGCCGGTCGTGGGTCGGCGGGGTGTGGTGCGCGTCGTGGGGCATGGTCAGACCACCAGGCGCCGGTAGAAGTAGTGGCGGGCCAGGAGGGCTCCGGTGGTGAACAGTGCCGCCAGGAACGCCAGGTGCCCGAGCGCGGGCAGCCACTCCAGGCCGCCCAGTGTCGCGCCGCGGGCCAGTTCGTTTCCGTGCCACAGCGGGGAGATCCACGCCAGCCAGCGCAGCGCCACCGGGATCTGCTCGATCGGGAAGAACGTGCCCGCGAACAGCGTCATCGGCATCACCACGAACCGGAACACGGCGTTGAACCGGACGCCCTCGTCGTAGGTCGTCGCCGCCAGGGCCGTCACCGGGGCGGCGCACGCCAGCCCGGTGACCGCGCCGACCAGCACCACCAGCACCGCTCCAGCGTTCAGCCACGCCCCGAACGGCACCGCGATCACCGCGTACACCGCGCTGGCCAGCAGCAGCCGCAGCGTCACCCAGATCAGGTGCCCGCCCAGCACCTGCCCCGGCGTGACCGGCGTCGCCGTGACGGCCAGGTAGTCCTTCTGCCACTTGAACCCCGACAGCACCGGGTACGTCGACTCCCCCACCGCGTTCTGCAACGCCGCCGACACCAGCAGAGCGGGCGCGATGTAGTGCACATAGGACAGTCCACCGGTGGCCGGGCCCGCCTGCACCTGCGATCCGAAGCCGAGACCCATCGCGAGCAGGAACAGCAGCGGCTGCAGGCCGGTCGAGTACACATTGGACTTCCAGTACCGGCGGTACCACGCCCAGTACCCCTCGACGCGCAACCACGCGCCCTGCCACGCCGGCACCACCCGGCCCGTCGACGCAACGCTCATCAGTCCACCAGCGTCCGTCCGGTCAGGCGCAGGAACACGTCCTCCAGCGAGCTCCGCCGCACCAGCGACGACAGCGGCCGCACGCCCCGCTGGTGCACCTGCTCCAGCGCGGACTCCCCGGCCGCGGTGTAGAGCAGCAGCCGATCGGGCAGCACCTCGACCCGGTCGGCCAGGTCCGCCACCCGATCCGCGGGCACCTCCTCCCCCGGCGCGAACCGCAGCTCCACCACCTCCCGCGTGGAGTAGCGCAGGATCAACTCGGCCGGCGACCCCTCGGCGACGATCCGCCCGCCGTCCATGACCACGAGCCGGTCGCACAGCTGCTCGGCCTCGTCCATGTAGTGCGTGGTGATGATGAGCGTGACGCCCTGCGCCTTGAGCCGGAACAGCCTGTCCCACAACAGGTGCCGCGCCTGCGGGTCGAGGCCGGTGGTCGGCTCGTCGAGCAGCAGCAGCTCCGGGTCGTTGACCAGCGCGCGGGCGATGGTCAGCCGCCGCTTCATGCCGCCGGACAGCGGCTCCACCTCGTCCTCGGCCCGGTCGGACAGCTGCGCGAAGTCCATCAGCTCGACCGCCTTGCGCCGCACCTGCGCCCGGGACAACCCGAAGTAGCGGCCGTACACCTGCAGGTTCTGCCGCACGGTCAGCTCGTTGTCGAGGTTGTCCTGCTGCGGCACCACCCCGAGCCGGGCGCGGATGCGCGGACCCTCGACGTTCGGGTCCATACCGAGGACCGTCAGATCCCCGTCGGACCGCGGCGACACCGACGCGATCATCCGCATCGTCGAGGACTTGCCGGCACCGTTGGGCCCGAGGAAGCCGAACGCCTCCCCGCGCCGGACCTCGACGTCGATCCCCCGCACCGCCTCGAAGTCGCCGAAGCGCTTCACCAGCGCCTTGGCCTGCACCATGCTCGGTTCGTCCACACCACGCAGACTAGAGCCGACCACCGACAGTTTTCGATCGCTTTACGCTCCGGCCAGCTCCCGCGTGAGCGCGGACGCGGCGGTGCGCACCGCGGGCGCCAGCCGCTCCACGTCGAGGCGCTCGGCGCTGCCGGTGATCGACACGGCGGCGATCAGCCGTCGCCGCCGGTCGTACACCGGGGCGGCCACCGCGGCGACCCCGACCTCGGCTTCCTCGTGGTTGACCCCGTACCCGCGCGCCACGGCGCGGTCCAGGTCGCGGCGCAGCAGTCCCGGGGCGACGATCGTGCGCGGGGTCTTGCGCGCCAGTCCGGCCGCGGTCACGCGCCGGAAGTACTCCGGCGGTCCGAGGGCGAGGAACACCTTGCCGGTCGCGGTGCAGTGCACCGGCATCCGGCTGCCGACGCGCGATCCGATGGGCGTCGAGCGGTGGCCGGTGACCTTCTCCAGGAACAGCGTGTGCCCGCCGTCCGGCACCGCGAGGTGGATGTTCTCGTGCGTGGCCTCGTACAGGTCCTGCAGGTACGGCAAGGCCGCTTCGCGCAGTTCACGGCGCCGCGGCACGCGCTGGCCGAGTTCGAACAGCTTCAAGCTCAGCCGGTAGCCGGCGCCGCCGCGTTCCAGCCCGCCCCAGCGGACGAGCTCGGCGACCAGCCGGTGCGCGGTGGCCTTCGGCAGGCCCGTGCGGGCGGACAGCTCGGCCAGGGAGAGCTCGGCGTCGGCGGATTCGAACGCGTCCAGCAGCATCAGGCCGCGCGCCAGCACCGACTTCGGGACATCGCCTTCAGTGGCGGACATCCCTGGATGGTAATTCCCGGGAGGGGCTTCCGGTAAGGATCAACCCCACCGGAAGCCCCCGCCGTCACTCACAGGTCGGGGAACCAGAGCTTCAGCTCGCGCTCGGCCGACTCGGGCGAGTCCGAGCCGTGCACCAGGTTGAACTGGGTCTCCAGGCCGTAGTCCCCGCGCAGGGTGCCGGGGGTGGCCTTCTCGACCGGGTCGGTGCCGCCGGCCAGCTGGCGGAAGGCCGCGATGGCGCGCACGCCCTCGACGGCGATGGCCACGACCGGGCCGGAGGTGATGAACTCCAGCAGCTCACCGAAGAACGGCTTGTCCTTGTGCTCGGCGTAGTGCTCCTCGGCGACCGAACGCTCGACGGTGCGCAGTTCCAGCGCGGCCAGCTTCAGCCCCTTGCGCTCGATGCGCGAGATGACCTCGCCGACGAGGCCGCGCTGTACGCCGTCGGGCTTGACCAGAACCAGCGTGCGTTCACTCACGACTGTGTTTCTCCTTTATTGCGTGCACGGATTGCCCGAAGCCTACTGGCCTGGTCAGCGCCGCGGTTCCAGGGTGGTCGACCACAGCGAGGCGCCCGTGCCGTCGCGGAGATCGACTCGCAGTTCGCCGGAGCCGCCGTCGATGTTGATTTCGCCGAAATGCTGGAAACCGGCCATCGGCGAGGTGTTCGCGGCCGGCGGGGCGTGCACGAAAACGGCCTGCGGGCCGAACGTCGGGTCGAGGCTGTTCGGGCCGAACGCGCCGGCGTGCAGCGGGCCGGAAACGAATTCCCAGAACGGGTCGAAATCCTGCACCGCGGCCCGGTCCGGCGAATAGTGGTGCGCCGCCGTGTAGTGCACGTCCGCGGTGAGCCACACGGTGTTGCGCACCTTCCGCCTCGCCAGCTCGCGCAGCACCCACGCGATCTCGCTCTCGCGGCCGGCGGGCGCGCCGGGCAGGTTGTTCGCCACGCCCTCGATGCCGGTGGATCCGTCCGGCACGGCGAGCCCGATCGGCAGGTCGGCCTGCACGATCTTCCAGGTCGCGCGGCTGCGGGACAGGCCGTCGACGAGCCACTTCGCCTGCTTCTCGCCGAGGACCTGCCCGGGCCGGCGCGGATCCGACGTGTTGGCGTCCTTGTAGGTCCGCATGTCCAGCACGAACACCTCGAGGCGAGAACCGTAGGTGAAGCTGCGGTACACGCGGCCGTCCACGGCGCGCTTCGGGTCGATCGGTTGCCACTCGTGGAAGGCCTGGAACGCCCGCGCGGCCAGCACGTCGACGCGCTTTTCGGTGTACTGCGGGGAGTCCAGGATCTCGCCCGGGTACCAGTTGTTGGTCACCTCGTGGTCGTCCCACTGGACGTAGCTGGGGACGGCGGCGGTGAACGCGCGCACGTTCTCGTCGAGCATGTTGTAGGCGAACTGCCCGCGGTACTCGTCGAGCGTCTCGGCGACCTTCGTCTTCTCCGGGGTGACGAGGTTGCGCCACACCCGGCCGTCGGGGAGCGTCACCGTCTCGGTGAGCGGGCCGTCGGCGTAGACCGTGTCGCCGCTGTGCAGGAACAGGTCCGGCCTGCGGGCGAGCATCGCGGAGTAGGCGGTCATGCCGCCGATGTCGGGGTTGATGCCCCAGCCCTGGCCGGCCACGTCGCCCGACCACGTCAGCCGCACGTCGTTGCGGCCCACGGGCGCGGTCTTGACGGTGCCGGTCAACGGCTCACTGCTCACGCGGCCGTCGAGCGATTCGGCGGTGACCCGGTAGTGCAGCTCGGTGCCTGGCGGGAGCGAGGAGATCCGCAGCTTGCCGGTGCCGCCGGTGTCCGGGGTCAGCAGCGGGCCGCGGAGGGTCCGGGCGTGCCGGAAGGACGGGTCGCGTGAGACCTCGACGATCATGCGGGACGGCCGGTCGGCGCGGGTCCAGACCAGTGCCGAGTGCGGGGTCACGTCGCCGGACTGGATGCCGTGGGTCAGCACCGGGCGGTCCCTGCGGACGAGGGCGGCGCTGGCGAAGGGGCTGCCCAGGACCCCGGCGGCGAGGACACCGGCGCCGACGAGTCCGGTTCTGAGGGCGGAGCGGCGAGTCTGTTCGGTCATGCCGGAGTTCTATGCGGGCTCGGGGGCCGACGAACCAACTCCGGCTGTCCGCACGGTGAACTCACGCGGTGGCGCGCTGACGGCCATCGGCCGTGCGCAGACCGTAGCCGAACACGCGGTCCACGGCGATGTGCGCCAGCCAGGCCAGTCCGAGCGTGCAGGCGGCGGGGTTCGTGACGAAGCTGAAGACCACGAGCAGGACGGCGGGCCCCGCCCAGTAGTGCGCCGCGTTGTAGAACGGCACGACCCGTCGCGGCAGCACACCGCGCTCGACCGGTTCGGCGCCGATGCCGACCAGGAACGTCAGGTCCGGCCCGATCAGCCCGAGCAGCAGGGCGCCGACCGTCCAGCCCCCGTGCTGGACGGCCTCGAACACGGCGAACCCGAGCAGGAAGACACCGGCGACGGCCCAGGCGATGCGCTTCATGAGAACACTCCTCCGAGATCAGTTGTCTATTTCGAGAGCAGTGCTCTCATGAAGACATAGCATGGTCCCGCTGAGCACTCTTGTCAAGAGCGGTGCTCTCGGTTCGGATCGCCGCTACTGCTGCTGGCTGGGCAGACGGCCTTCGGCCATGCGGCGCGCCACGTCGTTGCGCAGCCACAGCGCCCACAGCCAGAACGCCAGGAACAGCAGGCCGATGATGCCGATCGCCACCGTGTCCACGAAGTACGCCACCAGCGCGACCTGCAGGACCAGGATGGCCGGCACCGCCCAGCGTCGCTTGAGCACGCCGCACAGCAGCACGTGCAGCACGGCGATCACGATGACGCCCCAGCCGGCCAGGGTGCCCACGCCGCCGCCCAGGTTGGCGATCACCGGAACCGCGAGACCGACCGTGATGGCCTCGCAGATCAGGGTCCCCGCCATCACGCCGCGGAACGACTTCATCGGGTCCTTCGCCGGGGGCCGGACCGTGTTCTCCTCGCTCACGCGGGCTCCTTCCCGAACAACGTCCGCGCGTCCCCGACGGTGACGACGGAACCCGTGATCAGCACCCCGCCGCCGGCCAGCGGTTCGCCGCCGTCGCTCTCCTCGACCAGCGCCACCGCGGTCTCCACCGCCGCGTCCAGGCTGGGCTCGGCGACCACCCGGTCGTCCCCGAACACCGCCAGGGCCAGCTCGTTCAGCTCGTCCAGCGGCATCGCGCGCGGCGAGCTGTTCTTGGTGATCACCACGTCGGAGACCACCGGTTCGAGCGCCTCCAGCACCCCGCGCACGTCCTTGTCCTCGAGCACGCCGATCACCGCGGTGAGCTTGCGGAACGCGAACTCCTCCTCGATGGCGGCGGCCAGCGCCCGCGCGCCGTGCGGGTTGTGGGCCGCGTCGAGCAGCACCGTCGGCGCGGCGCGGACGGGCTCCAGCCGACCCGGGTTCTGCACCGCCGCGAACCCCTCGCGCACGGCGTCGAGGTCGAGCCGGCGGTCCTTGCCCGCGCCGAAGAACGCCTCGACCGCGGCCAGCGCCAGCAGCGCGTTGTTCGCCTGGTGGGCGCCGTGCAGGGGCAGGAAGATCTCGTCGTAGACCCCGCCGAGGCCCTGCAGGCTCAGCATCTGCCCGCCGACCCCGATCTCACGCCGCAGCACGCCGAACTCGCTGCCCGCGCGGGCGACGGTGGCGTCCACCTCGACGGTGCGCTCCAGCAGCACGCGCTGCGCCTCGGGGTCCTGCTCGGCGAGGATCGCGACGCTGCCCGGCTTGATGATCCCGGCCTTCTCCCCCGCGATCTCGCCGAGGCTGTCGCCGAGGTAGTCGGTGTGGTCGAGACCGATCGGGGTGATGACGGCGACCTGGCCGTCGGCGACGTTGGTGGCGTCCCAGGTGCCGCCCATACCGGTCTCGATGACCGCGACCTCGACCGGGGCGTCGGCGAACGCGGCGAACGCCATGCCGGTGAGCACCTCGAACTTGCTCATCTTCGGGCCGCCCGCGCTGTCCACCATGCCGATGTAGGGCTGGATGTCGCGGTAGATGTCGACGTACTTGGACGCGGCGATCGGGGCGCCGTCGACCGCGATGCGCTCGGTGACCAGCTGCAGGTGCGGGCTGGTGTAGCGGCCGACGCGCAGCCCGAGGCGGGACAGCAGCGCGTCGATCATGCGGGTGACCGAGCCCTTGCCGTTGGTGCCGGCGACGTGGATGACGGGGTAGGTCTTCTGCGGGTCGCCCAGCACGGTCATCAGCGCGGCGATGCGGTCGAGCGACGGCTCGATCTTCGTCTCCGGCCAGCGCTGGTTCAGCTCGGCCTCGACCCGAAGCAGCTCGCGGCGGGCCTGGCGCTCGATCTCCTCGAGGTCGACCGGGTCGATCTCGGCCGGGTCGTCGGGCAGGGGCCCGGCCACGAAGTTGCCCCCGCTGGACAGCTCCACCGGGTACTCCTCGTCCTCGCCCGATGTCACGCGTTCTCCCTACTCCGGCCGGGGGGTTGACTACCCCGCCGAGTCTACTTTCGCGGGTCCTGGCAGGTTGGGCTGCATGCCGTTCGACCACAACCACGCCTACCACCGGTTGCTGCTGCGGCACGTCCCCGCCGGGGCGCGCACGGCGCTCGACGTGGGCTGCGGCGCCGGGCGCTTCGCCCGCAGGCTCGCCGCGGCTGGTCTGTCGGTGGAGGGCATCGACCCGTCCGGCGAGATGATCGCGGTGGCGCGGGCGCTGGGACCGGAGACGATCACCTACCGGCACGCGGACGTCACGACGGCGGAGCTGGGGCGCTACGACTTCGTCTCGTGCCTGGCGTCGCTGCACCACGTGCCGTTCGAGACCGTGACGAAGCTGCGCGCGGCGCTGAACCCGGGCGGGGTGCTGGCGGTGCTCGGCCTGGCCAAGCCGCGTTCGGTCGCCGACTGGGTGAAGTGGGGCCTGCTCGCGCCGCCGGTCAACCTGGCGGCCCGGCTGGTCGTCGCGGCCGGCGACCGGCTCAACGGCGGCCCGGACCCAGTCGCGACGGCGCCGGTGCGCGCCTGGGACACGACGATGACGCAGGTGCGGCACGACTCGGCGCGGCTGCTGCCCGGATCGAGCGTGCGGCCGCTGCTGTTCTTCCGCTACCTGCTGGTCTACCGCGCCTGACGCGCGGCGATCCGGGCGCGCACCTCGGGCCGCCGCAGCGGGGGCACCGTCGCCGGGGGCTGGCGGCGCGCGGGCAGCTCGCCGAGCAGCCGCGTGGTGATCTCGGCGATCTCCGCGACGGCCCGTTCGAACGGTTCGCGCGTGGCGTCGGACAGGGTCTGCACCCCGCTCACCTTGCGCACGTACTGGCGCGCGGCGGCCTCGATCTCCTCCGCCGTCGCCGACGGCTCCAGCCCGCGGAGCACGGTGATGTTTCGGCACATGTGGCCGAGACTACGCGCGCCGCGCCCTCGACGGGGTCACACTGATCGGGCAAGCTCTCGGGAAAGTTCCCCGTGCACGAGGAGGTGTACGCGCTGTCGACCGACTTCGGCGCCTACGTCGAGCGCTTTCCCCTTCCGGAGACCGGAATCCCCTTCGCCGTCAAGGACTTCCTGGACGTGGCCGGCCAGACGACGCGCAACGGCACCCCCGGTCTGGGGCACCACGCCGCGACCGAGGACGCCGAGCCGGTCGCCCGGCTGCGCGCCGCCGGATACGTCCCGGTCGCCCGGACCACGGTGCCGGAACTCGCGTGGTCGGTCCGCACGCCCGGCTGCCGCAACCCGTGGGCCCCGGACCGGGACGCGGGCGGGTCCAGCGGCGGCTCGGCGGTCGCGGTCGCCGCCGGGGACGTGCCCGCCGCGCTGGGCACCGACACCGGCGGCTCGATCCGCATCCCGGCCGCGCTCTGCGGGGTCGCCGGGCTGCGGCCGACGCACGGCACCGTACCCATGCGCGGAGTCACCGCACTGGTGCCGTCCATGGACACCGTCGGCCCGATCGCGTGCACCGCGGCGGACTGCCTGCGGGTCCACCGGATCCTGGCCGGTACCGCCGAGCCCGCGCCGGACACCGTCGAGGGGCTGCGCCTGGGGTGGCCGGAGCACCTGTGGGGCACCAAGATCGACCCCGAGGTGCTGCGGGTCGTCGAGTCGGCCGCGGACACGCTGCGTGCGGCGGGCGCGGTGCTCGTGCCGGTCGAGCTGCCGCTGGGCCACCGGCACGCGCGCACGGCCGGGTTCACCACGATGCTCTACGAGTCCGCCCAGCTGTGGTGGCGGGCGTACCAGGACGACCCGTCCGGGCTGCGCGGGCGCGCGATCGGGCAGCTCAAGGCGGGCACCGAGGTGAGCCGGGACGACTACGACGCCGCCCGCGCCCGCGCCGCCGAGATCGCCGCCGAGGTGGATGCCGCGTTCACCGAGGTGGACGCCCTGCTGATGCCGACCCTGCCGGTCACCGCCGCCCCGGCCGACACCGACGTGGTCGAACTCGGCGGGCGAGGAGAGTCACTCGAGAACGCCTACTACCGGCTGACCGCACTAGCCTCCGTGAGCGGGCATCCCGCGCTGACGGTCCCCGCGGGGCTGACCGCTGCCGGTCTCCCGGTCGGCGCCCAGCTCGTCGGACCGCGGCGGCAGGAGGCCCTGCTCTGCCTGCTCGGCGGAGCGATCGAAGCCGGTCCACCCGCCCGTGCCCTGGCCCGGGCCCGCACAGGAAGAACGTGCTCATGACGAAGCCCGACCCCCGTGACCTGCTCGGCATCCGCGATCTGCTGAACGAGGAGGAGCGCGAGATCGCGGACACGGTGCGGACCTTCGTCCGCAAGGAGGTCGCCGACCACGCCGGCCAGTGGTTCGAGGACGCGACGTTCCCGAAGCACCTGGTGGGGCAGCTCGGCGAGATGGGCCTGCTCGGCATGCACCTGACCGGCTACGGCTGCGCGGGCACCAGCGCCACCGCCTACGGCCTGGCGTGCCTGGAGCTGGAGGCCGGTGACAGCGGGCTGCGCAGTTTCGTGTCCGTGCAGGGTTCGCTGGCGATGTTCCCGATCTGGAAGTACGGCTCGGACGAGCAGAAGGACCGCTGGCTGCCGTCGATGGCGCGCGGCGAGGCGATCGGCTGCTTCGGCCTGACCGAGCCCGACCGCGGGTCCGATCCGGGCGACATGCGCACGTTCGCCAAGCGCGACGGCGGGGACTGGATCCTCAACGGCTCCAAGATGTGGATCACCAACGGCACCCTCGCCGACGTCGCGGTGGTGTGGGCGCGCACGGACGAGGGTGTGCGTGGATTCGTCGTGCCGACGGACACGCCGGGGTTCACCGCGCGGGAGATCAAGCACAAGCTGTCGCTGCGGATGTCGGCGACGGCGGAGCTGTCGTTCGACGACCTGCGCCTGCCCGGCGACGCGGTCCTGCCCGGCGTGACCGGGCTGAAGGGCCCGCTGTCGTGCCTGTCCGAGGCGCGGTTCGGCATCCTGTTCGGCGCCCTCGGCGCGGCCCGGACCTGCTACGAGAGCGCGCTCGACTACGCGGCGACGCGGGAGCAGTTCGGCCGCCCGATCGGTGGTTTCCAGCTGACGCAGCAGAAGCTCGTCGGGATGGCGCTGGAGCTGAACAAGGCCATGCTGCTCGCGGTGCACCTGGGCCGCCGCAAGGACGCCGGTGAGCTGCCGCCCGAGCTGGTCAGCTTCGGCAAGCTGAACAACGTGCGCACCGCGATCGACATCGCCCGCACGGCGCGCACGATCCTGGCGGCGAACGGGATCAGCCTGGAGTACCCGGTGCTGCGGCACGCCAACAACCTGGAGAGCGTGCTGACCTACGAGGGCACCGAGGAGATCCACACGCTGGTGCTGGGGCAGCTGCTGACCGGGCAGAGCGCCTACCGCTGAGCGGCCGGGTGGTGAGCGGAGACCGCTCACCACCCGCACGGACGGGCGGCGGGCAGTTCGGCGGCCACCCGCGCGGGTGACAAACGGCCTGCCCCACCCGAATGGCGGCGGTAGCACGCTCCGGCAGGGGTTAAGAAAGAAGTCATGCGCCGCAGCATGCTCGTCCTCCTGGTCGCCGCCTGCACGTTGCTCGCCTCGACGCTCACGGCCTCCGCCGCGCCCCGGTACCGGCACTACGTCGCCCTCGGCGACTCCTACACGGCCGGCCCGCTGATCCCGCTGCAGCGCCTCGACCCGGTCGGCTGCTTCCGCTCCACCGGCAACTACCCGTCGCTGCTGGCGATCGCGCTGCGGGTCGGCTCGTTCACCGACGTCTCCTGCAGCGGCGCGGACACCCGCGACATGGCCGCCCCGCAGGACGTGCTGCTCGGCCCGAACCCGCCGCAGCTGGACGCCCTCCGCCCAGACACCGACCTGGTCACGCTCGGCATCGGGGGCAACGACTACAGCGTGTTCGGCACGATCATCGGCACCTGCCCGGGCCTGCGGGCTTCGGATCCCACCGGCAACCCGTGCGAGCGTCACTTCACCGTCAACGGCGTCGACACGATCAAGGCCCGGCTGCCGCAGACGCAGGCCAACGTGACCGCGGTGCTCGGCGAGATCCACGACCGCGCCCCGAACGCGGAGGTGCTGGTGATCGGCTACCCGCGCATCGCGCCGCCGACCGGCACCTGCCCGGACGTCCTGCCCTTCGCCGACGGCGACTACCCGTGGCTCAACAGCGTGGAGGAGGAACTCAACGCGGCGCTGGCGAAGGCGGTCGCCGACGACGGTGACGCGTCCTATGTGGACACCTTCACCCCGTCGCTGGGCCACGACGCGTGCGCCCCGCCCGGGCAGGCGTGGATCAACGGCAAGGATCTCAAGCCGTGGGCCGCGAACTACCACCCGTTCTTCGTCGGGATGCAGGGCGTCGCCGCGGTGACGTACGCGCACCTACGCGATTGAGCGCGCGGCGGGCGGAAGCTGCCACGTCATCGACACCGTGGTGCCCTCGCCGGTCGCCGTGACCTCGACGTGCCCGGCCAGCCCGCGGATCAGCCGCAGGCCGCGGCCGTCGGACATCGAGCGCCCCGGCGGCGGCATCTTCCAGCGGCCGCGGTCGATGACGGTGACCGCGATCAGGTCGTGGTCCCGGCTCGCGTGCAGCTCGACCGGCCCGTCCGTGCCCTCCGGGTAGGCGTGGGTCACCGAGTTCGTCAGCGCCTCGTAGCCGGCGAGACCGATCGCGTGCGCGAGGTGGCCGGGGAGGTCGAGGTCCTGGGCCCACCGCACGAGCTCGCAGCGCAGCGCCGTGATGTCACGCGGTGAGGCGGGCCAGCGGCAGTGCAGGCTGGTCTCGGTGCACCCCGACGGCCTGGGCGTCGTGTCCATCGGCTTCCCCACTCCGAGCACCTTCAGGTTTCCCCATCGTCACACTTCCGTGGGAACCGCTGAAGGGTCCTTGGGCCTTTCCGGGAGGATCGCCCCGATCTGCCGTTTCAGGATCTTCCCGGTCGGCCCCTTGGGCAGTTCCGGCACCAGCCACACCTGCCGCGGGTACTTGTAGGCGGCGACCCGTTCCTTGACGTAGTCACGCAGCTCGTCGGCCGTCGCGGTGGCCCCGGCCTTGAGCGCGACGGCCGCCGCGACCTCCTCACCGTGGGTGGGATGCGGCACGCCGATCACGGCGGCCTCCGCCACGGCCGGGTGTTCGTAGAGGACCTCTTCGAGTTCCCGCGGATACACGTTGTAGCCCCCGCGGATGATGAGGTCCTTCTTCCGGTCGACGATGAAGTAGTAGCCGTCCTCGTCCTGCCGGGCCAGGTCGCCGGTGCGCAGCCAGCCGTCCGGGATCGCCTCGGCCGTCGCCTCCGGCAGGTTCCAGTAGCCCCGCATCACGTTCGGGCCCTGCACCGCGATCTCCCCGATCTCGCCGGGCGCGACCTCCGCCCCGTCGGCGTCGAGCAGCCGCACCCGCACGCCGTCGATGGGCGTGCCGATCGACCCGGCCTTGCGCGGCCGGTCCGGGTGGTTGAAGGTGACCACCGGCGAGGTCTCGGACAGCCCGTAGCCCTCCAGGATCGCGCACCCGAAGGCCTTCTCGAACCCGTGCAGGACCTCGACCGGCAGCGCGGCGCCGCCGGACACGCACACCCGCAACGCGCTCGCGTCGATCTCGGCGGCGCGGGGATGCTGCAGCAGCGCGCCGTACATGGTCGGCACGCCTTCGAAGACGGTGACGCCGAACCGCTCGATCGCGTCGAGCACGGCGGCCGGCTCGAACCGCGGCACCAGGACCAGGCACGAGCCGCGGTAGACCGCCGCGTTGAGCGCGCAGGCCTGGCCGAACGTGTGGAACAGCGGCAGGCAGCCCATGACGACGTCGGACGGCCGCAGGTCGAACAGGCTGCCCGCCACGGTCGTGATGTTGCTGCGCAGGTTGGCGTGCGTGAGCACGGCGCCCTTGGGCCGGCCGGTGGTGCCCGAGGTGTAGAGGATGACCGCCGGGTCGTTGTCCTCGCGCGGCGCGATCTCCGGCTGCGGCTGCGCGGTCAGCCCGGTCAGGAACGCCGCCGGGTCGACGACCGTGCAGGGCACCCCGGCCGCGGCCGCGGCCTTGCCGGCCTCCTCGGCGACCCCGGCGAACACGAACAGCCGCACGGCGCCCGAGTCGGTGAGGTAGTGCTCCACCTCGCGGACCTTGAGCAGCGGGTTCATCGGCACAACCACCCCGCCGGCCCGCAGGATGCCGTAGTAGAGCGGGGCGAAGGGCAGGATGTTCGGCAGCATCACGCACACGCGCTCACCGGACTGGAGTCCCTCGGCCCGCAGCTGGGCGGCGACCTTGGCGGCGGCCTCGTCGAGACCGGCGTAGGTGAGCACCGCGTCGCCGAGACGCTGGGCGGGCGCGTCGGGCTGCCGCCGCGCGGTGTTGGCCAGGATGTGCGCGAGATTCGTCATCGAATGTCCTCCGCTAGCTCGTTCCGACCATCGTGCGTGCCGCCACCCGCCCGGCCCATGTCCGCGCGGACAACCGATGCCCGGTGCTCGTTGTCGTGGGGAACAATGGCGGACGTGTCGCGCACCGCCCCCGGGCTGCCGGCCGTGGCGGCGACCCTGCTGGCCCGGCTGGACTCCCTCGCCGCCCAGATGACCGCCCGGATCCGGGACGAGATCGACTTCTACGTGGTCAGCGACGACGTGCCGGACAGCTCGCTGGCCGCGTCCGTGCAGGACAACCTGCGGCTGATCCTGCGCGCCCTGATCGCGGGCGAGCCGCCGGACCTGGCCGCCGCGCACGCCACCGGACGGGAGCGGGCCCGGCAGGCCGCGCCGCTGCCCGAGGTGCTGGCCGCCTTCCGGGTCGGGTTCGGCGCGCTGTGGGCCGCGATCGCCGCCGAGGCCCGCGCGTCCCGGGCCATCGACGACGCCGCCCTGGTGGACATGGTCGCCGAGGTGTGGCAGCTGGCCGGGGACGTCGCCGACGCGATGACCGCGGCCTACCGGGACGCCGTCGCCGAGATGATGCTGCGCGACGAGCACCGCCGGTCGGTGCTGGTCGAGGCGCTGCTGTCCGGGGAGATCGCCGACCAGCGGTCGCTGTGGGAGACCGCGCACGCGCTGCGGCTGCCGGTCGAGGGGCGGTTCCTGGTCGTGGCGGCGGCGACGCCCGAGCCGGGCCGGGAAGCGTTGCCGGAGATCGCCTCCCGGCTGGACGCCTCCGACATCCGGTCGGCCTGGCGGCTGCAGCCGAATCAGCAGATCGGGGTGCTGTCGCTGCCGCCATCGGCCACTGTGGACGGTGTGCTCGCGGTGCTGCGGCGGACGAACGCGCGCGCGGGCGTCAGCCCGCTGTACTCCGCGCTGCGGGAGACACCGCAGGCGCTGCAGTTCGCGCGGCTGGCGCTGCGCGGGCTCGGTGAAGGTGAGGTCGCGCAGTTCGCCGACACCCCGCTCGCGGTGCTGATGGCGGCGGCGCCCGCCGAGGCCGGGCAGGTCGCCGCCCGGGTGCTCGGCCCGGTGCTGGCGCTCGGCGACGGCGCGACGCTGGTGGACACGCTGGAGTGCTGGTTCGGCGCGGGCGGATCGGCGGGCGAGGCGGCGCGGCGGCTGTTCTGCCACCCCAACACCGTGCGGTACCGGCTGCGGCGGATCGAGGAGCTGACCGGGCGGAAGCTGGCGGACCCGGCGGCGGTCGCGGAGCTGTCCGCAGCCCTCCAAGCCTTACGCATGCTTCCCTAAACTTCCCTATCTGGTACATTGAAGGTATGTACAAGGTGATTGAGAGCCCGATCGCGTCCGAGGCTGACGCGATCGACGTGATGGGGCAGCTCTACGGGCAGGACGTCGAGTGGCTCGTCCTGCCGGTGGAGCGGCTGGACCCGGGGTTCTTCGACCTGAGCACGGGCATCGCGGGCGCGGTCACCCAGAAGTTCCTGAACTACGGGTTCCGGCTGGCGATCGTCGGCGACATCGAGCGGTTCACCGCGGCGAGCGAGGCGCTGGCTGCCTACGTGCGGGAGTCGAACCGGGGCCGGCAGGTGTGGTTCGCGCCGGACCTGGACGCGCTGGAGGCCCGGCTCCGGCCGGCCGCCTGAGGAACCGGTTCCGCCGCACCCGCGTCTCAGCCCCGGTTTCGATGATCGACTGGGAGTGACGACGTGGTGCACAAGGTGACGGGGGTTCTGGCGGCGGCCTGCGCGGTCGTGGTGCTCGCCGGATGTGGTTCCGATGGCGGGCACCCGGCCGCGCCGCCACCGTCGACCAGCGCCGCGCCGGCCGCGCCGCGGGAACCGGTTCCCGCGGCGTTCGACAGCGCCCGGGGCTGGTCGATCAGCGAGGACCAGGACGTCGAGCTCGCCCGCCCCACGGGTGCGCCGCGGGCCGGGCTGCTGCTCGTGCTCGCGAGCGGCCCGGACGGGGTGCACGTGGTCGCGCACGACGCCGTCACCGGGGCGATCCGGTGGAGGAGCGCGCCAGTGCCGGAACTCGACAGCGGCCGTCTCGGCTCGACGGTGTTCGTGACCACCGACGGCGACCGGGAGTACGCGGTACTGGCCACCACCGGCGCGGGCGAGGACAACGGCGTGGACAAACCCGCGCGGAGCACGCGCCTCTACGTGTACGGCACCGACTCGTCCGGTTCGGTCACGCCCGAACGGGAGATCAGCCTGCCCGTCGCGGTCGGCGACTACTGGGCCCAGGCCGATGGCCGGGTCTTCCTGGAGAACGGCGACGGCGTCACGGTGGTGCGCGTCGCGGACGGCAGCATGACGAGCTACCCGGCGGACGGCGCCGAGCTGCGGCCGCCGAAGGACTGCCCGCACGCCATCGGCTCGTGCGCGGACGGGATGACCGTCGTCGGCATGACCGCGAACGGCCCGCTGGTGCAGGGCTTCCAGGCGTTCTGGGTTCCGGGCGGGTGGATCAGCGACGACGTGGTGCCCTCCGGTGCGAGTCCGAACGAGGGCTTCCGCAACGTCGAGATCGTCGCGTCCCCGGACGGCGAGGCGATCCTCGCCGGCTGGCCGACCGAGGATCCCACCGAGTGGCTGTGGGCGCTGCACGACGCCGCCACCGGGCACGTCCGCGGCTCGGTGCGGTGTGACCTCCGCGGCGCGCACGGCCCGTCCGGTCTCACCCCGCTGGTGTCGGACCGGTTCGTGCTCGCCGGGTTCGCGGCGTTCGACCTGCGGACCGGGCAGGGCCAGTGCTTCGCCGAAACCGCCGGCCGGCGGGCGATCGAGCTGACCGCGGTCGGCGAGGATGGCACCGCCTACGGCACGGCGGGCAGCGACGACACGCCGGTGAGCGTCTCACTGCTGACCGGCCAGGCGACGCCGCTGCCCGGCGGCACCGAGATCCCCGACGGCATCGCGGCCGGAGCGGCGTACCTGGGCACCGCCACCAACGGTGGCGAGAGCATCCTCGTCTACCCGCCCGCTTAGGGTGAGCACCATGACACGCGGCGACCTGCGTCCCCCCAGCCTGAACTCCGACGAGCGGACGACACTGGTGGCCTTCCTCGATTACCTGCGGGAATCGATCATCGCGAAGGCCACCGGGGTGCCGGACGAGGCCGCGCGCGCCGCGGGCGTCCCGTCCGGCACGAGCCTGCTGCGGCTGGTGAAGCACCTGACCGCGGTCGAGCACAACTGGTTCGTGTGGGCCTACGCGGGCGAAGAGGTCGAGCTGTGGGACGACGACGCCGTCCCCACGGCGGCCGACACGACGGATTCGCTGGTCGCCGAGTACCGCGCGATGGTGGAACGCGGCAACGCGATCGTCGCCGGGTGCGCGGACCTGGACCGGCCGGGCGCGCGTTCGCTGCGAGAGACCGAGCCGCCGTCGATGCGCTGGCTGCTCGTGCACATGATCGAGGAGACCGCCCGGCACGCCGGCCACGCCGACATCCTGCGCGAACAGATCGACGGCTCCACCGGCCGCTGACCGCGCGGGGCGGCGGCTCCGTCCCGTACGCCGGACGTGCCCGGCAACGAATGGCGGCTGGCGACGGCGCCCGCGCCGGACCCGGCCGAAGCGGCCTACTTCCACCCTGCGCCTGTGGTACCCGCACAAACGCCTCGGCACCGAGCCGGTCGAAATCGAGGCCGGACACTGCCCGCACGTCTCGCGACCGCGGCTCGTCGCCGGCATCCTCGGCGCCATCGCCTGATCCCGCGAGTGCCGCCCGCGGGGGTCCCCGCGGACGGCACCGCACGACTCACGCGGTGGGCAGCGAAGCCAGCCGCGCGGTCAGGCGCTCGATGTCGGCGGCCGCGGCGTCCCGGCGCACCTTGATCTTCTCGACCACCTCGGCCGGCGCCTTGTCTAGGAACGCCTGGTTGCCGAGCTTGCCCTCGGTCTGCTTCAGCTCCTTCTGCGCCGCGGCCAGGTCCTTCTCCAGCCGCTTGCGCTCGGCCGCCACGTCGACCGCGCCGCTCAGGTCCAGCTCGACGTGCACGTTCCCGCCGGACAGGCTCACCTCGACCGACGCCGACGCCGTGAACCCGTCCTCCGGGGCGGTCAGCCGCGCCAGCGCCCGCACCGCCTCCTCGTGCCCGGACACGTCGCCGAAGCCCTCGCCGTCGACCCGCGCCGCGACGCGCTGACCGGGCTTGAGGCCCTGGTCGGAGCGGAACCGGCGGATCTCGGTGATCAGCTTCTGCACGTCGGCGATCCGGGCGTCGGCCGCCGCGTCGGCGTAGGAGGTGTCCGGCTTCGGCCAGGGCGCGATCACGATGGACTCGCCGCCGGTCAGCGCCTGCCACAGCTTCTCGGTGATGAACGGGATCACCGGGTGCAGCAACCGCAGCACCGTGTCGAACACGTGCCCCAGCACCGCGCGGGTGCCCTCCGCCCGGTCACCCGCGATCTGGACCTTCGCCAGCTCCAGGTACCAGTCGCACAGCTCGTCCCAGGTGAAGTGGTAGAGCCGGTCGATGGCCTTGGCGAACTGGAAGTCCTCCAGCAGGTCGTCCACTTCGGACACCGTGGTGGCGAGGCGGCCGAGGATCCAGCGGTCGGCCTCGGTCAGCTCGGCGGCCGGCGGCAGCGGCGTCGCCACCGTCGCGCCGTTCATCAGCGCGAACTTGGTGGCGTTCCACAGCTTCGTGCAGAAGTTGCGCGAGCCGGCGGCCCACTCCTCGGCGACCGCCATGTCCGCGCCCGGGTTCGCGCCGCGGGCGAGGGTGAAGCGCGTGGCGTCGGCACCGTAGCTGTCCATCCAGTCGA
The DNA here is from genome assembly GCF_023376025.1 of Amycolatopsis thermalba. Classification (NCBI taxonomy): domain Bacteria; kingdom Bacillati; phylum Actinomycetota; class Actinomycetes; order Pseudonocardiales; family Pseudonocardiaceae; genus Amycolatopsis; species Amycolatopsis thermalba. The sequence goes on along the minus strand of NZ_CP091196.1, from coordinate 2,318,048 downwards.
GCGGGTCGATGCCGTTGCCGCGGGACTTGGACATCTTCTTGCCGAACTGGTCCCGGATCAGCCCGTGCAGGTAGACGTGGTCGAACGGCTGGACGTCGTCGCCGGCGTAGAGGCCGAACATCATCATCCGGGCGACCCAGAAGAAGAGGATGTCGTAGCCGGTGGACAGGACGCTGGTCGGGTAGAACTTCGCCAGGTCCGGCGTCTTCTCCGGCCAGCCGAGCGTGGACAGCGGCCACAGGCCCGAGGAGAACCAGGTGTCCAGGACGTCCGGGTCCTGCTTCCAGCCCTCGCCCGTGGGCGGCTGCTCGTCCGGGCCGACACACACGGTCTCGCCGTTCGGGCCGTACCAGACCGGGATGCGGTGGCCCCACCACAACTGGCGCGAGATCGTCCAGTCGTGCATGTTGTCGACCCAGTCGAAGTAGCGCTTCGCCAGCTCCGGCGGGTGGATCTTGGTGCGCCCGTCGCGGACCGCGTCACCGGCCGCGCGGGCCAGCGGCTCGACCTTGACCCACCACTGCAGCGACAGCCGCGGCTCGACGACCGTGTCGCACCGCGAGCAGTGCCCGACGGCGTGCACGTACGGCCGCTTCTCCGCGACGATCCGGCCCTGCTCGCGCAGCGCCGCGACGACCGCCGGGCGCGCCTCGAACCGGTCGAGGCCCTGGAACGGGCCCGGCACGGTGATCGTGGCGCGCTCGTCCATGATCGTCGGCATCGGCAGGTCGTGGCGGCGGCCGATCTCGAAGTCGTTCGGGTCGTGCGCCGGGGTGACCTTGACGGCGCCGGTGCCGAACTCGGGGTCGACGTGCTCGTCGGCGATGACCGGGATGCGGCGGCCGGTCAGCGGCAGCTCCACCTCGGTGCCGACCAGGTGCCGGTACCGCTCGTCGTCGGGGTGGACGGCGACCGCGGTGTCGCCCAGCATCGTCTCGGCGCGCGTGGTGGCCACGACGATCGAGTTCTCGCCGTCGCCGTAGCGGATGGAGACGAGCTCGCCCTCGTCCTCGGAGTGGTCGACCTCGATGTCCGACAGCGCCGTCATGCAGCGCGGGCACCAGTTGATGATGCGCTCGGCGCGGTAGATCAGGCCGTCGTCGTAGAGGCGCTTGAACACGGTCTGGACGGCGCGGGACAGGCCCTCGTCCATGGTGAAGCGCTCGCGGGACCAGTCGACGCCGTCGCCGAGGCGGCGCATCTGGCCGAGGATCTTGCCGCCGTACTCGGCCTTCCACTCCCAGACGCGCTCGACGAACTTCACGCGGCCCAGGTCGTGGCGCGACTTGCCCTGCTTGGCCAGCTCGCGCTCCACCGCGTTCTGGGTGGCGATACCGGCGTGGTCCGTGCCCGGCAGCCAGAGGACCTCGTAGCCCTGCATGCGGCGGCGGCGCGTCATCACGTCCATCAGGGTGTGGTTGAGCGCGTGCCCCATGTGCAGGCTGCCGTTGACGTTCGGCGGCGGCAGCACGATGGTGAACGGAGGCTTGTCCGACCCGGCGTCGGCCGTGAAGTAGCCCGCGTCTACCCACCGCTGGTAGAGGGCGGCTTCTTCGTCGGCCGGGTTCCACGCGGCCGGGAGGGCGGGCTGCTGGTCAGGGGCGTTCTCCGTCACAACCGGTAAGTGTACGAACCTGGTAATCAGCGCCGCATCCGCATTGCCTCCCGGGGCCGGTAACGATCTCCGGGCACCAGCGATGGGTCCGAAGTGGACGGCTACGAGCACACCCTGGACAACGCGCGGCCGGTGCCGTGGCGAATGACGGCGGCCCTGGTGACGGCGGCCACACTGGCCCTCGCCGGCGTGGCGGCGCTGCTGGTGGTGCCCGCGAGCAGACCCGCGGCCGTCCTGTCGGCGGTGCGGGCGGCGGGCCTGCCGGTCGCGCTGCCGGTCGCCGTGCCGGTCGACCTCGCCGCACCGTTCGCCGCCACTCCCGCGGCCGCCTGGCCGGATGGCATCGACGGGCTGCGCCTGCCCGCGGCGACCCCGGTCGGCGACTTCTCCGCCGCCGAGGTCGCCGCGGCGGCGGAGCAGGTCCGGCAGCTGACGGCGGCGCTCAACGTGGACCGCGAGGTGATCGAGCAGCGCCGCTTCGACCGCTTCCTGGGCCTGCTGTCCCCCAGCGCGCGCGAGATCGCCGAGCCGTCCGTGCTCGCGCGCACGGAGAACTTTCCGCCCTACCTCGCGGTGGTCGCCGACGGTTACCGGCTGCTGCCGGCGGGCCCCAAGACGGACGGGACCATGTCGGTGGGCCCGGGCACGAGCCGGGCCGAGCTGTCCGTGCGGGTGGACCTGCGCGTCGCGTACGCGTTCGACCCGGCGGGCGCGAAGGTGTTCGACCCGGCCGAACTGGTCGTGCTCCGCACCTTCCAGCTCGACTTCGTGGTGCGCAGGTCGCCGCCGTTCAAGGCCACCACCGCCGGGATCCACGTCGTCGGCGGCCAGGCCTTCCTGGAGGGCGCCGCCTGCCGGTACGCCCGCGTGAACCTGATCGCACCGTTGTTTGCGGATCGGTCTCAGGATGCTTGCACCACGTAACGATCTTCGCCGCCCGTCGATCACCAGTCGAGATCGAACCGGAAGGGCGGGTCCGAAGTGGACGACTACGACATCGGGCAGCACCCGGATCTGCGGGATCCGGACTGGCAGCGGCACGCGGTCAAGGAGGCGTGGGTCGACCTGCGCAGGCAGCGCCGCCGGGCGCGGATGGGCAAGCGGCTCGCGTGGACCGGCGTGTCGCTCGTCGTCGTGGCCGGGGCCGTGTTCGGGTTCGTCCAGTGGGGCCGCTCGACGTCCGCCCACTACGACGGCAGCGCTCCCCCAGCGGCCGAGATGCGCCCGACCGCGCCCAGCGTGCTGCCGGACCTCGCCCGGGTGAACCTGGAGCGTCCCTTCGACGGCACGCCCGCCGAGACCTGGGGCGAGTCGGTCGACAGCCTGCTGACCCCGCCGCCCGGCCCGGTCGGCAAGTTCTCCGCCGGCGAGGTGCAGAACGCTGTCGCCCAGGTGAAGGAGGTCATCCGGGCGGGCAGGCTCGACCGCCGCACCATCGAAGGCCACGACGGATCGCTGCTGCTGAACCTGCTGGCCCCGAACGCCCGGCCGGAGTTCGCCAAGGCGATCACCGACCGCACCGAGGGCCTTCGCGAGGTGGTCAGCTTCGCCGAGGACGGCTACCGGCTGCTCCCGGCCGGCCCGCGGATCACGGGCACCATCACCGCGGCCCCCGGACGCGAGCCGAACACCCTGGCCCTGCACGCCGACTATTCGGTGGCCTACGCGTTCGACCCCGGCAGCCACGCACCGATCCTGGGCCCCGGTGACATCGACGTGTTCCTCCGCTACGAGGTGGATTTCGAACTGGTCCGGGGCACCACCTACCAGAAGAACGACCGCGGTTTGTGGGTGACGAGCACGCAGGGAGTCGTCTACTCGATGGCCTGCGAGCCGTCGAAGCGCGGTTACCTGGCACCGGCGTACAGCGAGCCGTATCCGGACGACCCGGAGGCCGTCGGCTTCGACGAGGCCGCGATGTACGACGTGACCAAGCCGATGCCCGAGTTCACCGGGGGTTGCGAGTAGTCAGTTCGACAGTCCAGGCTCAACAGCCTAGCCTGTCTATATGACGCGGGTACCGAACGACGCGGCGCGCCTCGCGGGAGCCGTGCGCGCCGTGGTCGGGCAGTTGCACCGCCGCCTCCGGCAGGTGGACAACGCGGGTGTCCTGACGCCCTCCCAGTCGGCGGTGCTCGCGCGCCTGCACCGGGACGGGCCGGCCACCCAGGCGCAGCTCGCGGCGGCCGAGCACGTCCGGCAGCAGTCCATGGCGGCCACGCTGGGCGCCCTGGACGAGCTGGGCTACCTCAGCCGCACCCGCGACCCGCACGACGGGCGCCGCGTGCTGGTCGCCCTGTCGGACCTGGGCGAGAAGACCGTGCGGGGCGTGCACCAGCACCGCGAGGAGTGGCTGGCCCGCGCCCTGACCGACGACCTCACCGCCGAGGAACGCCGCAAGCTCGACGAAGCGCTGCCCCTGCTCGCGAAGCTGGCGCAGCGATGAGGAAGTGGTGACGACGCCTCAGCGGACGACCCAGCCCACGCGAACCGCCTACCCGCCGCGCCTGGTCCTGCCCCTGGTGGCCAGCGCGGTGCTCAACCCGATCAACTCCACCCTGATCGCCGTGGCGCTGGTGCCCATCGGCCAGGCGTTCGGCGCCGGGCCGGGGCAGACCGCGTGGCTGATCACCTCGCTCTACCTGGCCACCGCCGTCGGGCAGCCGGTGGTGGGGCTGTTCGTCGACCGGTTCGGCGCGCGGCGCGTGTTGCTGGCCGGCGCGGTCACCGTGCTGCTCGCCGGTGTCGGCGGGCTGCTCGCGTTCTCGCTGGGCTGGCTGGTCGCGGTCCGGGTGGTGCTCGGGATCGGCACCTGCGCCGGCTTCCCGGCCGCGATGGCGGTGCTGCGCAAACGCGCGGACGCCACCGGCGGCGGCGTGCCGAGCCGCATCCTGTCGATCCTCGCGATGTCCGCGCAGACCGTCATGGTCATCGGCCCGACGCTGGGCGGCGCGTTGATCGGCCTGGCCGGCTGGCCGGCGATCTTCGCGGTCAACATCCCGCTCGCCGCGGTCGCGTTCGTGCTCGCGCTCGTCTGGGTGCCCAGGGACCCGCCGCGCACCGGCCCGCGGGAGCCGATCGACGCCGCGGGTATCGCCCTGTTCTCCGCGACCCTGCTCGCGGTGCTCCTCTACGTGATGGCGCCCGCGGTGTCCGACCTGTACCTGATCGGTGTCGCGCTGGTGCTGGGCGCCCTGTTCGTCCGGGTCGAGCTGCGCGCCCGCCGCCCGTTCGTCGACCTGCGGATGCTCGCCGGGAACGGCCCGCTGCTGCGCACCTACCTGCGGCAGTCGCTGGCGTTCCTCATCGTCTACTCGATCATGTTCGGCTACGTGCAGTGGCTGGAGTCGGCGCGCGGGCTCACCGAGTCGGCCGCGGGCGCGCTGCTGACCCCGATGTCGGTCGCCGCCGTGCTGGCGGCCGCCTTCGCGGGCAAGCCGACGCGACTCAAGGGCCGCCTGATCGTCAACTCGCTGGCCCTGCTCGCCGGGTCGGTGCTGCTGCTGTTCGTCGGCGACGGGACCTGGATCGGCGCGCTGGTCGTGCTCGCCGCGGTGTTCGGGCTCGGCCAGGGCCTGACGAGCGTGACCAACCAGACCGTCCTCTACGGCCAGGCCCCGCCCGAGGTGATCGGCACCGCGAGCGGGCTGTTCCGCACCGCGCAGTACCTGGGCGCGATCGCGGCGTCCACGTTGATCGCCCTGTGCTTCGGCGACGAGGCCACCTCGCGTGGCCTGCACGAACTGGCGACGGCGCTCATCGTGATCGGCGTCGTGCTGTTCGCCGTGACGCTGGCCGACCGGAAACTCCCGAAATCCGGTACTCGACCCGGGGCGGCCGCTAACGCAAGATAGGGGACGTGACACGCAACGCTCCTCGCGCCGACATCGACGAAGCCGCCCTCGAAGTGCACAAACCCAAGGAATGGGCGGCCGGCATCCCGGGAGTGGCGGTGTCACTCCTGCGCGGTGTCGAGCAGATGGGCACCGGCCGCACGGTGAAGACCCTGCGCCTGCTCAACCAGCGCGACGGCTTCGACTGCCCCGGCTGCGCCTGGCCGGAGCCCCGCGCCGAGGACGGTGAGCACCGCAAGTTCGCCGAGTTCTGCGAGAACGGCGCGAAGGCGGTCGCCGAGGAGGCCACGAAACGGCGCGTCGGCCGGGAGTTCTTCGCCCAGCACTCCGTCGAGGAGCTGCACGGCCGCACCGACTACTGGCTCGGCCAGCAGGGCAGGCTCACCGAGCCGATGGTGCTGCGCGAGGGCGGCACGCACTACGAGCCGATCAGCTGGGACGACGCCTTCCGCCTGATCGCCGGCCGGCTCAGGGAACTGGACAACCCGGACGAGGCGATCTTCTACACCTCGGGCCGCACCAGCAACGAGGCCGCGTTCCTGTACCAGCTGCTGGTGCGCTCGTTCGGCACGAACAACCTGCCGGACTGCAGCAACATGTGCCACGAGTCCTCCGGCGCGGCGCTGTCGGAGGCCTACGGCATCGGCAAGGGGTCGGTCAGCCTGGCCGACATCCACCACGCCGACCTGATCGTCGTCGTCGGCCAGAACCCGGGCACCAACCACCCGCGCATGCTGTCCGCGCTGGAGGAGGCGAAGGGCCGCGGCGCGAAGGTGATCGCGGTGAACCCGCTGCCCGAGGCCGGGCTGATGCGGTTCAAGAACCCGCAGAACCCGCGCGGGGTGGTCGGCAAGGGCACGCCGCTGTCCGACGAGTTCGCCCAGATCCGGCTCGGCGGCGACCTGGCGCTGTTCCAGGCGATCGGGCACCTGCTGCTGTCGTGGGAGGAGGAGGCGCCGGGCACGATCGTCGACCGCGCGTTCGTCGACTCCTCGACGCACGGCTTCGACGACTGGGCCAAGAACCTGCGGGAGATCGACTGGGCGGCGATCGACGAGGCCACCGGCCTGGACCGCGGCCAGATCGAGCGGATCGCGCGGATGATCGCCGCGTCCGAGCGCACCGTCTACTGCTGGGCGATGGGTGTCACGCAGCACCGGCACGCGGTCGCGACGATCCAGGAGATCAGCAACCTCGCGTTCGCGCGCGGCATGATCGGCAAGCCGGGCGCGGGCCTGTGCCCGGTGCGCGGGCACTCCAACGTGCAGGGCGACCGCACGATGGGTGTCTGGGAGAAGATGCCCGAGGCGTTCCTGAGCAAGCTGGAGGACGAGTTCGGCATCCCGGTGCCGCGCAAGCACGGGTTCGACACGGTGGACGCGATCCGCGCCATGCGTGACGGCCGGGGCAAGGTCTTCCTCGGCATGGGCGGCAACTTCGCCGCCGCCACGCCGGATTCGGAGCTGACCGAGCGGGCGCTGCGCTCGTGCGAGCTGACGGTGCACGTGTCGACCAAGCTCAACCGGTCGCACGTGGTGCCGGGCCGGACCGCGCTGATCCTGCCGACGCTGGGCCGCACCGAGCGGGACACGCAGGCCACGGGCGAGCAGTTCGTCACGGTCGAGGACTCGATGTCGTGCGTGCACGTCTCGCGCGGGCGGCTGAAGCCGGCGAGCGAGCACCTGCTGTCGGAGGTGGCGATCGTCTGCCGGCTGGCGCGCGAGCTGTTCGGCGACGACCACGCCGTGCCGTGGCGGGACTTCGAGGGCGACTACGACCTGATCCGCGACCGGATCGCGGCCGTCGTGCCCGGGTGCGAGGACTACAACGCGAAGGTGCGGCAGCCGGACGGGTTCGTCCTGCCGCACCCGCCGCGCGACTCGCGGTCGTTCCAGACGAGCACCGGCAAGGCGAACTTCACGACGAGCGAACTGGAGTTCCCGCGGGTGCCGGCGGGCCGGCTGCTGCTGCAGACGCTGCGCAGCCACGACCAGTACAACACCACGATCTACGGCCTGTCCGACCGCTACCGCGGCATCGAGGACGCGCGCCGGGTGGTGCTGGTGCACGCCGACGACCTGGCCGAACTGGGCTTCGCCGACGGGCAGCTGGTCGACCTGGTGTCGGAGTGGGAGGACGGCAGCGAGCGGCGGGCGGAGCACTTCCGGACCGTGGCCTACCCCACGGCCCGCGGCTGCGCGGCGGCCTACTTCCCGGAGGCGAACGCGCTGGTGCCGCTGGACTCGGTGGCGAAGAAGTCCAACACGCCGGTCTCGAAGGCGATCGTGCTCCGCCTGGAGCCCGCGTCCTGACGCGACGATCTTGTCCGATTTCCGCCAGCGTGGCCGGGGCGCCGACCAGTGACGTCCCCCGGATGGACAACAGAGCCGTGGTACAGGCCGCGTGGCGCGCGTTCGCCACACATGACGCGAAGCAGATCGCGGCGTTCTTCACCGAGGACGCCGAGTGGCTGGCACCGGCGGGCAACGCCACGGCCGTCGCGCTCGACGCGCCCAGCCACATGGTGGGCCGGGAGGCGATCACGCGTTTCCTGGCGCACGACTTTTCGCGGCTGTTCGTCAGCGACGTCTCGGTGGAGTTCCACGGCTTCTACGCAGATGGCGACCGGGTGGTCGTGGAAGAGACGATGAGCGCCACGCTGGCGAACGGCAACGCCTACCGCAACGACTACTGCTTCGTCTTCGAGTTGCGGGACGGGCTGATCCACCGGGTCCGCGAGTACCTGGACACCGCCCGCGGGCACCGCGCCGTCTTCGGCGCGGCCGTGCCGGCGGCGTCCTAGAGCACCTGGCTGCCGTACATCTCGCCGAGCGGGTCGGCGATCAGCTCGATGCGGGCGCCGTCCGGGTCGCGGAAGTAGACCGACACGTCGCTGTGCACCGCGTGCTCCACGTCGGCCTCGTCGAGCTTGGCGACCAGCCGCTGCCACCGCTGCGGGTCGACCGAGATGGCGATGTGGTGCAGCCCGCCGAGCACCTCGGCGCAGGGCCCGACGTCCAGGCCCGGGAAGTCGAAGAACGCCAGCAGGTTGCCGTTGCCGATGTCGAAGAAGAAGTGCGACGACCCGGGGTAGTCGCGGTTCTCGATCAGCTCGGTGAGCGGGAACTCCAGCAGGTCCTGGTAGAAGCGGACGGTCCGCTCGACGTCGCTGCTGATCAGCGCCGTGTGGTGCAGCCCGCGGGCGGACGAGGGCGGGCGCTGCCCGGCCGGCTTGAGGTGGGTGTCGCGGATGCGGTCGCGCTCCCGGCGGACCGCGTCGAGGTCGACGGAGGTCATGGCCTGCGTTCCTTTCTGGGGGCGGAGGTGGTGTGCCCGGCGTACCCGCCGGGCACCACCGCCATCCGCGTCAGGCGGCCTTGATCGCGGAGACCTCGAACTCGAGGGTGACCTTGTCGCTCACCAGGACGCCGCCGGTCTCCAGCGCGGCGTTCCAGGTGACGCCGAAGTCCTTGCGGTTGATGGTGGTCGAGCCCTCGAAGCCGATCCGGGTGTTGCCGAACGGGTCCTGGGCGGTGCCCTCGAACTCGAACGGGACCGTGACGGACTTGGTGATGCCCTTGATCGTCAGGTCACCGGTCACGTCGAAGCTCGCGTCGCCGGTCTGCCGGATCGCGGTGGACGCGAAGGTGATCTCCGGGTACTCATCCATCGACAGGAAGTCGTTGCTGCGCAGGTGGGCGTCGCGGTCGGCGTTGCGGGTGTCGATGCTGTTCGCCTTGATGGCGATCGTCACCGACGACTTGGCCGGGTCGTCACCGTCGATGTGGGCGGTGCCGGTGAACTCGTTGAACGCGCCGCGCACCTTGGTGACCATCGCGTGGCGGGCGACGAAGCCGATCCGCGTGTGGGTCGGGTCCAGGGTGTACTCGCCGGTCAGGTTCGCGTAGCTGGTCTGGGTGGTCATTGTGGGTTCCTCCCGTGAAGGTCCGGTTGATGTGTCATCGACACAGTGACACAACTTAGATGACGCGTCAACTATTCCCGCTATACTCGGTGGCATGACCCGATGGCTCGACGACGGTGAACAGCAGGCGTGGCGCGCGTACGTGAAGATGCAGAGTCACCTCAACGCCGCGCTGGGCCGCCGGATGCAGGCGGACTCCCGGCTGTCGCTGCCCGACTTCGAGGTGCTGGTGCAGCTCACGGACACACCCGAGGGCCGGGTGCGGGTGTTCGAGCTGGCCAGGGCGCTGGACTGGGAGAAGAGCAGGCTGTCGCACCACCTGCGGCGCATGCAGAAGCGCGGGCTGGTGGCGCGCGAGGAGTGCGCGGACGACGCGCGCGGCGCGTTCATCGTGCTGACGCGGGAGGGCCGGGAGGCGATCGAGCAGGCCGCGCCGCACCACGTGGACAGCGTGCGGGAGCTGGTGTTCGACGTGCTCACCCGGGACCAGGTGGAAGCCCTCCGGGCGATCTCGGAACGGATCCTGAAGGTGGTTCGCCCGGAGGACTGTCCCTAGGACCGCAGGTAGGAGGCGCCGTTGAGGTCGAGGATGGCGCCGGAGGCCCACTCGGCCTCCGCCGAGGCCAGGTAGACCACGGCCGCGGCGATCTCCTGCGGCTGGGCGACGCGGCCGAACGGCGACTGGGCCCGCAGCGCGTCGCCGCGCTCGCCGGTCAGCCAGCCCGCGACGCGCTCGGTCGCGATGAACCCGGGCGCGACCGTGGCGACCGCGATGCCGTGCGGCGCGAGGTGCACCGCCAGCGACTGCCCGAGCGAGTGCAGCGCGGCCTTGGTCGCGCCGTAGGCGGGGTGGTCCGGCTCACCGCGGAAGGCGCCGCGCGAGCCGACGTTGACCACCCGTCCGGCCGCGCCGCGGGCGATCATGTGCCGGGCGACGCAGAACGTGATGTCCGCCGCCCCGAGCAGGTTCACCTCCACCGACTGGCGCCAGACCTCGCGCCAGTGCTCGAAGGTGGTGTCCGCGAGCGGGTGCGCGGTCTCGGTGGTGGTCACCACGGCGGCGTTGTTGACCAGGACGTCGACCCCGCCGAGCGCGTCTTCGGCGGTGTCGGCGAGGTGCCGCGCCTCGCGGATGTCGCCCTGGACCAGCGCGTGCCCGTCGCCGGGCAGGGCGGTCAAGGTGGCTTCCGCGGCGGCCTGGTTGGAGTTGTAGTGCACCGCGACACGGTCTCCGCGCTCGGCGAAGGCCGTGGCGATCGCGCGGCCCAGGCCCGCCGACGCGCCGGTGACGAGAACGCCGCGGCTCACTTGGCGAACAGCTGGGACTCGTCGCGGAAGGCCTTGAACTCCAGCGCGTTGCCGGCCGGGTCGTGCAGGAACATGGTCCACTGCTCCCCCGGCTCGCCCGCGAAGCGCTGGTAGGGCTCGATGACGAACTGGGTGCCGGCGTCCTTGAGGCGGCCGGCCAGCTCGTGGAAGGCCTCGACCGTCAGGACCAGGCCGAAGTGCGGCACCGGGACGTCGTGGCCGTCGACCGGGTTGCGGCCGGCCTCGTTGCGCGCGCCCTCGACCACGTGGGTGACGACCTGGTGGCCGTGGAAGTTCCAGTCCACCCACTTGGTGTCGGAGCGGCCCTCGGGCAGGCCGAGCACCCCGCCGTAGAACTCCCGGGCGCGGCCGAGGTCGTCGACCGGGATCGCGAGGTGGAACGCGGGGCGGGTCATAGTGCCTCCTTCTCAGTCGGTGGCTCCAGCTTGACCCGAGGTATGTCGTAATGTCAACATTAGTACATGCAACCCGCCCGGCGGCGCGGTCTGGCCGAGGAGGCCGCCGACCGCATCCGCGACGAGATCCTGTCCGGCCGCTTCGCGCCCGGAAGCGCGCTGCGGGAGGTCGAGCTGGCCGCGTCGCTGCAGGTCAGCCGCGGGTCGGTGCGCGAGGGGCTGGCGATCCTGGAGCGCGAGGGGCTGGTGCGCAGCGAGTGGCACCGGGGCACGCGGATCATCGAGCTGAGCGAGACCGACATCACCGAGGTCTACGCGGTGCGCGCGGCCCTGGACCGGCTGGCGACGCTGACCGCGGCGGCGCGGGGACGGCCGGAGCAGTTCGACGAGCTGGACCGCCTGGTCGCGGCGATGGAACGGGAGGTGGACGGCGCGGCGGACGGCGGCCGGCTGGTGGCGCTGGACATCGAGTTCCACGACTGCGTGTACGCGATGGCGGGCAACGGAAGGCTGACCAGCGCGTGGGAGGCCGTGCGGTCGCAGGTGCACCTGTTCCAGGCCCACCGGGTGCGGCTGTCACACGAGCACTACCGGACCCGCGTGGTGGACGAACACCGCGAACTGGCGACGCTGCTGCGTGCCGGACGGACCGAGGGGCTGGGCGACCTGGCGGAGGAGCACGTGCAGTCAGCGTGCCGGGGGCTGATCGAGAGCCTGCGCGCCTGAGCCGCCGAGCGCCTCGACCAGGCTCGCGTAGCCGGCGCGTTCCTCGTCGCTCAACGCGGCGAAGCGCTCCGCCACCAGCTCGGCGAACCGCCGCCGGATTCGCTCCCGCAGTTCCTCCCCCGCGGCGGTCAGCACGATGCGGCTGATGCGCCGGTCCTTCTCGTCCGGCTCGCGCGCCAGCAGGCCGCGCTTGCCGAGTCGGTCGACCATCCCGGTCACGTTCGTCTTGTCGCAGCCCAGCAGCGCCGCCAGCTCGCCGAACGACGGGCGCCGCGACAGCGCGCACAGCACCTGCGTCTGCTGGCTCGTCAGGTCGAACTCCCGCGCGATGCCCGCGTACAGCACCGCCGCCTCGCGGTGCAGCGCGGCGACCGCCCTGGCCAGACCGGGCGGCTCGCGCCAACGCCGGCATCGCGCGGTTCGCGCCGCTCGCCGAGGCCACCGACGAGGACTTCGAGCTGGTCTTCGCCACCAACACCCGCGCGACCTTCACCGCCCTGCGCGAAGCCGCCGGCCGGCTCCGGGACGGCGGGCGGACCATCCTGATCTCCAGCGGGACCGTCGCGACGACCCGGCCGCACACGGGCGTCTACGCGGCCAGCAAGGCCGCCGGCGACCAGCTGGTGCGCGCGGCCGCCAAGGAACTCGGCCCGCGGGGGATCACCGCGAACAGCGTCCTGCCCGGCGCCACCCGCAGCGACGCGCTGGACGCGGGCATGAGCGCGGACCGCCTCGCCGCGACGGTCGCCCAGACCCCGCTGGGGCGGCTGGGCGAGCCGCCGGACATCGCCTCGGTCGTGGCGTTCCTCGCCTGGGCGGACGGCGGCTGGATCACCGGCAAGACCATCCACGCCGGGGGCGGGCTGTTCTAGCCGCCGAACAGCTTGATCACCTTGAGGATCAGCTCGTAGAGCCCGTAGAGGAACGGCACGCCCACCCACAACCAGGCCAGGGTCATCAGCCACACCCGGCGGCGCGCGGGGCTCTGCTCCGTCGTGCTCATTTCGCCTCCTCGCGCGCGGCGTCCGCGCTCTCCGGCTCGTGGTACTTCGCGTTCACCGGGCGCACCAGCTCGTTGGCGATGAAGCCGACCACCAGCAGCGCGATCATGATGTAGAACGACGTGGTGTAGAGGTCGGGTCCCTGCTTGCCGGCGTGCTTCTGGCTGTCGGCGATCGCGTTGACGATCAGCGGCCCGAGCACGCCGGCCGCCGACCACGCGGTGAGCAAGCGGCCGTGGATGGCGCCCACCTGGTAGGTGCCGAACATGTCCTTCAGGTACGCCGGGATCGTGGCGAAACCCGCCCCGTAGAAGGACAGGATCACCATGGCCGCGAGGATGAAGACCACTTTGGACGAATTGCCGGCGAGGGCGATCACCAGGTACAGCAGCGCGCCCACACCGAGGTACATCCGGTAGATGTTCTTCCGCCCCACGATGTCCGAAGTGGACGACCACACGAACCGGCCGAGCATGTTGGTCAGCGACAGCAACGCGACGAAACCGGCGGCCGCGGTCGCGCCGACCGGCACCGGCGTGCCCCGGAAGAAGTCGGTGATCATCGGCGACGCCTTCTCCAGGATGCCGATGCCCGCGGTCACGTTGAAGCACAGCACGACCCACAGGCACCAGAACTGGGGCGTCTTGATGGCGTTGGCCGCCGACACGTTCGCCGTGGTGATCATCGACCGGGCCTTCACCGCCGCCGGCTCCCAGCCCTTCGGCTTCCAGCCCTCGGCAGGCACGCGCACCAGGAACACCCCGAGCGACATGAACAACGCGTACACCACACCGTGGATCAGGAACGACGTGCCGATACCGCTCGGCGTGGACCCGAACGACTCCAGCATCTGGCTCGACCACGGCGAGGCGATGAGCGCTCCCCCGCCGAAACCCATGATCGCGATCCCGGTCGCCATCCCCGGCCGGTCCGGGAACCACTTGATCAGCGTCGACACCGGCGAGATGTAACCGATGCCGAGTCCGACGCCGCCGATCAGGCCGTAGCCGAGCACCACCAGCCAGTACTGGGAGGTGAACGCGCCCAGCGCGGACACCAGGAAGCCGGTCGAGAAGCAGGTCATCGACACGAACATCGCCCAGCGCGGCCCGTTGCGCTCGACCAGCGTGCCGCCGAAGGCCGCGGACAGGCCGAGCATGACGATGCCGAGCTGGAACGGCAGCGCGCTGAGCGTGCCGGACAGGCCCAGGGCCTTCTCCAGCGGCGGTTTGAACACGCTCCACGCGTAGGCCTGGCCGATCGCGAGGTGCACCGACAGGGCCGCCGGCGGGATCAGCCACCGGCTCCAGTCCGGAGGCGCGATGCTGTGCGAACGGTCGAGGAATGTGACGGCCACGGCGGGCTCCCCTACGCTGGTGATTGAGCCTGCAATTTCTTACTAGATGCGCGACGGCACGGCAAGCTCCTGTCGTCGATGAGTGGAATGGAGTGCCCGATGGGGCGCGTGACGGTGCGACGACCGGTGCGGAAGCTGACCGACGGCGGGCGGACGCGGCGCGCCGACCTGCTGGCGGCCGAGGAGCCGCTGGAGCTGCGGGTCGGCGGCAAGGCCCTGGCCGTCACCATGCGCACGCCCGGCCACGACGTCGAGCTGGCGCACGGGTTCCTGCTGTCCGAAGGCGTGATCGCGTCGCGGGACGACGTGTTCACGGCCCGGTACTGCGACGGCGTCGACGACCAGGGCCGCAACACCTACAACGTCCTCGACCTCACCCTGGCCGAGGGCGTGGCGCCGCCGGAGACGGGCGTGGAGCGCAACTTCTACACGACGTCCTCGTGCGGGGTGTGCGGCAAGGCGGCGCTGGACGCGGTGAAGCTCAAGACCCGCTTCGCGCCCGGGGAGTCGGCGTTCGCCGTGACCACCGACGTGCTCGCGGGGCTCCCGGAGGCGTTGCGCGCGCAGCAGCGCGTGTTCGCCAGCACCGGCGGCCTGCACGCGGCCGGGTTGTTCCGCGCGGACGGGTCGCTGCTGGCCGTGCGGGAGGACGTGGGCAGGCACAACGCGGTCGACAAGGTGCTGGGCTGGGCGCTGCTGGAGGGCCGGGTGCCGCTGTCGGACTGCGGGCTGCTCGTCTCCGGGCGGGCGTCGTTCGAGCTGGTGCAGAAGGCCGCGATGGCGGGCATCCCGTTCCTCGCGGCCGTGTCCGCTCCGTCGTCCCTGGCGGTGGAGCTGGCCGAGGAGAACGGGATGACCCTCGTCGGGTTCCTGCGCGGCACCAGCATGAACCTCTACACCGGCGACCAGCGCGTGCTGGAGCCGGCCGGGGTGTGAGCGTCAGATCCGCGGCATGACCTCGGCGGCCACGCGTTCCATCTGCTCGGCCTGGTCGGCGAACGGGGTGAACAGGATCAGCTCCGCACCCGCGTCGGCGACCTCCTGGACCCCGGCCACGCACTCCTCGGGGGTGCCGGCCACGGCGACGGCCTCCAGGCCGCGCTTGCCGTAGATGCCGGCGAGACCGTCGGCGGCGCGGCGCCGGGCGGCGTTCCCGTCGTCGTCGATCGAGATGTACACGCGCTTGGCGATCTGGAAGTCCTCGCGCCCGCCCAGCAGCTCGCGCAGCGTTTTGACCTGCTCGGCGAAGGCCGCGGTGGTCGAGGAGCCGGCGCCGAAGAACCCGTCGCCGTGCTTCACGGCGCGGGCGAGGGCGTTCGGGTGGCTGCCGCCGAACCACAGCGGCGGGCCGGGCTTCTGGAACGGCTTGGGCTCCATCGTGGCGCCCTCGAGCTGCCAGAAGCGGCCGTCGAAGTCGACCTCCTCTTCGGTCCACAGGGCCTTGAGCAGGCGGATGCCTTCGGTGAACCGGGCGACGTGCGCCTCGCCGTCGAGGCCGAACGCGCCGAACGGGCGGTTGCGCCCGCCGCTGCCGACGCCGACGTCCAAGCGGCCGCGGCTGAGCTGGTCGAGTGTGGCGAGGCTCTTCGCCAGGTGCGCGGGGATGTGCAGCGGGGTGACGTGGACGGCGCAGCCCAGGCGCAGGCGCTCGGTGCACGCGAACGCGTAGGCCATGGTTTCGTTCGCCGAGAGGTGCGGGAAGGCGCCGAGGACCTGTTCCTGGGTCCAGCCGCTCTCGAAACCGAGGTCCTCGGCCCGCCGCAGGTAGGCGCGGAAGGCGCCGGGGTCGAAGGCTCCGTCCGCCACGAACTGGGGAATCGAGATCGCGAACCGCACGATCACGAGACTAGTCCCGTCCGGTGTATCGCTTCCGGCCCTTCCCACGACATGGGTAGCGGGATTGATGTTCAATGGCGCCGGGAGGCCAGGTGAACGAGGACGAAGCGACCGAACCGCGCAGGCGGCCGAGCCGCCGTTCGGTGCTGATCGCGGGCGCTTCGGGCCTGGGGATCGCCGCGTTCGCCGCCGGGACCGCCACCGGGGTGCTGCCGGTGAGCGAGGCGCTGCAGCGGGCGCTCGGTGTGACGTCGTCCTCCCCGGCGACGCAGATCGGGGTCGCGAAGGTCGAGCGGGTGTGGTCGCGGTACCGGAACCGGATGGTCGACCTGGTGACCCTGCTGCCGTCGAAGTCGCCGCCGCGGAACCTGCCGGTGTCGCTGCTGCTGCACGGCCTGCGCGGACGGGCCAGGACGGCGGCGCCGACGGGGACGCTCGCCGAGCTGGCCAGCCAGGTCGCCCGGAAGCGGGTTCAGCCGTTCGGGTTCGTCGCGGTGGACGGTGGGGACAACTACTGGCACGAGAACATCCCCGGTGACGATCCGATGGGGATGCTGCTGGAGGAGGTTCCGCAGTGGCTGCGGGAACGCGGCCTCGGCGGCGTCGACGGACTGCCGTTCGCCTGCACCGGGATGTCGATGGGCGGTTTCGGTTCGCTGCTGTACGCCCGCCGCCGGGTGGAGCGGCGTCAGCCGGTGGGGGCGCTGGCCCTGCTGGCGCCGGCGCTGATCCTGTCCTGGACGGAGATGGCGAAGCGCAACGCCTTCCGCGACGAGGCCGACTGGGCATCGATGGACCCGCTGAGGAACCTGGGCGCGACGGCCGGCATCCCCACGGCCGTGTGGTGCGGCACGGAAGACGCGTTCATCAGCGGCGCCCGACGTTTCATCGCCGAGACGAGACCGGAAATCGGCTACACGGCGAAGGGCAAACACGGCGACTCGTTCAACCGCACGGTGGTGCCAAGCATGGTGAGCTTCCTCGGCAGGCACCACCCCGGCGCGTAGCGCCCGCTTTTGATCTTTGACCCCAACGAAGCTGGGTGGTCATCCCGTCGCCTGACACCGCAACGATCACTTTGAGCCAGGCCCGCAACATCCGCTGCCAACGCGAGATGACATGCCAACCTTGCGGGCCTGGCTCAAAGTGATACACACAAACCGGAAGGCGACGGGATGACCACCCAGCGACCACCTGCCCGAGGCGAGACAACAACGGTCCCCCGTCATCCCGGAGCCTGCCCGTCCGGCGAGGACATCTTTTGATCTTTAGAGGTGACGTTAGGCAGGCGAAGAGCCCGCCCTACGGGCGGAGGCGCCTACGGCGCCGGACGGTCACCTTGGGTGCCACCTCCCCCGCCCCCTCTCTTTGAGTGTGTATTGGTCGGCTCGCGTTGCCGGCCGGCGGTTTGCTGGGCTGCCGCGCGGACAGCCGAGTGCCGGTTCCCTTGCGTTGCCGGCCGCCGGCAGTGCCAGGTCAGCTGACCCAGCGGCCCACCACCGACAGCAGCCACAACCCGAACAGCGTCGCCGCGAAGAGTACGCATGACCAGCGCAGCAAGGGGCGGTACTCGGTGCCTGCTGCGCGTACCCGGCGGAGCGCGTAGAAGCCCAGGCCGAGCACGGGGAGCGGGATCAGGGGCAGCGCCGAGAGCCGCACGGGGGCGGCGATCACGCAGGCCGCCGTCATCAGCCCCAACAGCACCAGCGTGACCTTGTACAGCGCCGCGCTGCTCAGGTACGGCGCGACGATCCGGAACGTCAGATCGCTGATGCCGCGCACGTCGTCCCGCCCCTCCGGAACGACGGTGTCCCCGGCCTCGGCCGGAGCGGTGCCCTCGCCGGCACCCGAACGGGGACCAGCCCCCTCCACGCTCATCGGACTAGCTTAGCGAGCGCGGCGGAACCGCCTTCACGCAGATCAGGCCGTTTTCTCGCCACGTTCGCTGCTGCGGCGCCGCGAGGGCTGGCGCGACACGATCGTGGGATTGACGTTCTCGCGGACCGTCTGCTCGGTGATGACGACCTTGGCGACGTCGGTGCGGCTCGGGATGTCGTACATCACCGGCTGCAGCACCTCCTCCATGATCGCGCGCAGGCCGCGGGCGCCCGTGCCACGCAGCACCGCCTGGTCGGCGATGGCCTCCAGCGCCGTCTTGGTGAACTCCAGCTCGACGTTGTCCATCTCGAACAACTTCTTGTACTGCTTCACCAGGGCGTTGCGCGGCTCGGTGAGGATCCGGACCAGCGAATGCTTGTCCAGGTGCGTCACGTTCGCCACGACCGGGAGACGGCCGATGAACTCCGGGATCAGCCCGAACTTGATCAGATCCTCGGGCATCGTGTCGGAGAAGACGTCGCTCTCGTCGATCTCGGCCTTCGTGCGGATCTCGGCGCCGAAGCCCAGGCCGCGCTTGCCGACCCGCTCGTTGATGATCTTCTCCAGGCCCGCGAACGCGCCCGCCACGATGAACAACACGTTCGTGGTGTCGATCTGGATGAACTCCTGGTGCGGGTGCTTGCGTCCGCCCTGCGGCGGCACCGACGCCGTCGTGCCCTCCAGGATCTTCAGCAGCGCCTGCTGCACACCCTCACCCGACACGTCCCGGGTGATCGACGGGTTCTCCGACTTGCGGGCGATCTTGTCGACCTCGTCGATGTAGATGATGCCCGTCTCGGCGCGCTTGACGTCGTAATCCGCCGCCTGGATCAGCTTCAGCAGGATGTTCTCGACGTCCTCGCCGACGTACCCGGCCTCGGTCAGCGCCGTGGCGTCCGCGATGGCGAACGGCACGTTCAGCATCTTGGCCAGGGTCTGCGCGAGGTAGGTCTTGCCGCAGCCGGTGGGCCCGAGCAGCAGGATGTTCGACTTCGCCAGCTCGACCGGCTCGTCCTTGGCGTCCTTCGGACCGGTCTTGTCCTCGGACTGGATGCGCTTGTAGTGGTTGTACACCGCCACGGCGAGCGTCCGCTTGGCGTCGCTCTGGCCGATGATGTACTGGTCGAGGAACTCGTGGATGTCGAGCGGCTTGGGCAGCTCGTCGAGCTTGACCTCGCCGGCCTCGGCCAGCTCCTCCTCGATGATCTCGTTGCACAGGTCGATGCACTCATCGCAGATGTAGACGCCAGGTCCGGCGATGAGCTTCTTCACCTGTTTCTGGCTCTTCCCGCAGAAAGAACACTTCAGCAGGTCCCCGCCGTCGCCGATCCGTGCCATGACCGTTGACCTGTTCCCCTCCGGTGCACCTGCCGGCACACCTGATCGTGTTCCTGCCCTCACCGCCGAGCCAGCGGGAAAAATGGCCGCTGCCCCTAGACGGTACCCGCCCGGAGCGCCGCGCGGGAGGACCAGCGGGCGCCGGGCGCCCCGAGACCCTAAACCGGGGGACGGGGCGTGCCGGGTAGGACACGCACCGGCCCGGGCCAGAGTCCCGGGGCCAGGACTCAGCCGATCTGCGACGCCTTGCGGTACGGCAGCACCTCGTCGATAATGCCGTACTCCTTGGCCTGCTCGGCCGTCAGGATCTTGTCCCGCTCGATGTCCGCGCGGACCTCGTCGGCGGTCTTGTTCGTGTGCTTGGACAGCGTGGTCTCCATCAGGCGGCGCACCCGCTGGATCTCGTTGGCCTGGATCTCCAGGTCCGAGACCTGCCCGTAGGTGCCCTCGGTGGCCGGCTGGTGGATCAGCACGCGGGCGTTGGGCAGCGCGAGCCGCTTGCCCTTGGTACCGGCCGCCAGCAGGACCGCGGCCGCGGAGGCGGCCTGGCCCAGCGCGACGGTCTGGATGTCCGGGCGCACGAACTGCATGGTGTCGTAGATCGCCATCAGCGAGGTGAACGAGCCACCCGGCGAGTTGATGTAGATCGTGATGTCGCGGTCCGGGTCCTCGTGCTCGAGGTGCAGCAGCTGGGCCATCACGTCGTTGGCCGACGCGTCGTCCACCTGCACGCCGAGGAAGATGACCCGCTCCTCGTACAGCTTGTTGTACGGGTTCGATTCCTTGACGCCGTAGCTGGTGCGCTCCACGTACGACGGCAGGATGTACCGGGACTGCGGAAGCTGGAAGTTGTTCATGAGAGCTTTCTCCTCGTCAGGCCCGGTCAGCGGCTGCCGTTGCTGGACGGGAGCTGGTTCTCCCGGGTGAGGACGTGGTCGACGAAGCCGTACTCCCGCGCCTCCTCGGCGGTGAACCAGCGGTCCCGGTCGCCGTCGGCGATGATCTGCTCGACCGTCTGACCGGTCTGATCGGCGGTGATCCGGGCCAGCTCCTGCTTCCACTTGCCGAAGACCTCGGCCTGGATCGCGATGTCGGATGCGGTGCCGCCGACACCGGCCGACGGCTGGTGCATCAGGATGCGCGCGTGCGGGAGCGAGTAGCGCTTCCCGGGGGCGCCCGAGGACAGCAGGAACTGCCCCATCGAGGCGGCCAGGCCCATCGCGTAGGTCGCCACGTCCGGCTCGATGAGCTGCATCGTGTCGTAGATGGCGAACCCGGCGGTCACCGAGCCGCCCGGCGAGTTGATGTAGAAGCGGATGTCCGACTCGGAGTCCTCCGCGGACAGCAGCAGGAGCTGCGCGGTGATCCGGTTCGCCACCTCGTCGTTGACCTCGGAGCCGAGGACGACGATGCGCTCCTGGAGCAGCCGCTCGTACACCGAGTCGGTCAGATTGAGGCCCGCGGTCGAGCTGCGTGCCTCTGCCTTGTGCTGCGTCACGTCTGCCTGCCTTTTCACCGCTGTGGCTCTCCCGGGGAGGGAGATCCACTGTGCACTGTCGAAGATGCTGAGATCTTGTAACCGACCCTAACGAACTCGGGCGGCCCGGCATGCCCGGTACCGCCCAAGTTCGCTGACAGCTTTATTTCTCGGAAGCAGCCGCGGGTTCCTCGGTGACCTCGGTCTCAGTGGTGGCCGCGGGGGCCTCCTCCTCGTCCCCGAAGAGGTCGCTCAGGTCGATCTCGGCGCCGGAGGCGTCGGTGACCGTCGCCTTGCGCACGATCGAGGCCAGCGCCTTGCCGCGGCGCACGTCGGCGAAGATCGCGGACAGCTGGCCGGACTGCTGGGCCCGCTGCACGTACTCGTCCGGGCTGATGCCGAAGCGCTGGGCCTGGTAGATGATCCGCTCGGTCAGCTCGGCGTCGCCCACCTGGACCTGCTCGGCGTCGGCGACGGTGTCCAGCAGCAGCTGGGTGCGCACCGCCTTCTCCGCCTCGGTCTGCAGCTCGGCGTGGAACTCCTCGAGGGTCTTGCCCTGGGTCTCCAGCACCTTGGCGAGGTTCTCCTCGCTGTGGTCCAGGTCGTGGATCGCGTCGTGCTTGCGGTTCTCGACCTCGGCCTCGACGACCTTCTCCGGCAGCGGGACGTCGACGGTCTCCAGCAGCTCGTCCAGGATCTTGTCGCGGGCCTGCACGCCCTGCTGGACCTTCTTCATCTTGCCGAGGCGCTCGCGCAGGTCGGACTTGAGCTCGTCGATGGTGTCGAACTCGCTCGCCAGCTGGGCGAACTCGTCGTCGGCCTCGGGGAGCTCGCGCTCCTTGACGCTCTGCACGGTCACCGACACCTCGGCGTCGCGGCCGGCGTACTCACCCGCCACCAGCTTGGTGGTGAAGGTCTTGGTCTCGCCCTCGTTCGCGCCGATGATGGCCTCGTCGATGCCCTCGACCAGCTGGCCCGAACCGATCTCGTAGGACAGGCCGGTGGTGGCGGCCTCCTCGACCTCCTGGCCGTCGACGGTGGCCGACAGGTCGATCGACACGAAGTCGCCGTCCTGGGCGGGGCGCTCGGCGCCCTTGAGGGTGCCGAAGCGGGCGCGGAGGTTGTCCAGCTCGGCCTCGACCTCCTCGTCGGTCACCTCGACGTCGTCGACGCTGACCGACAGGCCGCTGAAGTCGGGGAGGGTGATCTCCGGGCGGATGTCCACCTCGGCGGTGAACTCCAGCACCTCACGGTCCTCGAGCTTGGTCACCTCGAAGTCGGGCTGGCCGAGGGTGCGCACCTCGCCGGCCCGGACCGCCTCCAGGTACTTCGCCGGGATGGCCTCGTTGACGACCTCATCGAGCACCGGCGCGCGGCCGATCCGGCTCTCCAGGACGCGGGCGGGCACCTTGCCGGGCCGGAAGCCCGGGATGCGGACCTGCGAGGCGATCTTGGAGTAGGCGCGGTCGAAGTTCGGTTTGAGTTCGTCGAACGGCACCTCGACATTGATCTTGACTCGCGTCGGGCTGAGCTGCTCGACGGTGCTCTTCAACGTGTTCTCCTCGAGCCGTGAAAACCTGGTTTTCGGGTGGTAGCCGACAAGCGGGCACGGCGGTGCCCAAAGGCCGAGTCTAGGCCAGCGACTTGACAGCACCGGCCGGACCCTGCTTCCCCGGCCGCCGGGTCCGGGCGCGGACTCTCCGTTTACATTTCCACACCCTTTGTCTACGGTCTTGGTCCAGCCGTCCCGCCGTCCCCAGGAGCCCGGTTCGTGATAGCCGATGCCCAGGTCCAGGGCGTTCCGCAGGCTCTGGCGGAACCCCGGACGCGCCTGCCGGTGGTGGTCGTGCCGACCGCCGGGCTGCTGGTCGCCGGGCTCGCGCTGTGGGGCTGGGCGACCCTGCTCGCGCTCGTCTGGCACTCACCGGCGTGGGTGACCGTCCCGCTGCACACCCTCGCCGTGGTCGCCCTCTTCACCGTGCTGCACGAGGCCGCGCACCACGCGGCGGGCAGCCTCACGTGGGTGAACGAGGTGCTCGGCCGGCTGACGGTGCCGTTCGTGTCGCCGTTCGGCGGCTTCCCCGCGGCCCGGTACGTGCACCTGACCCAGCACCGGTCCGGCTCGCCGGAGCACCTCACGCCGTGGAACACGCGCGGCCCGGCGTGGACGCTCCCGGCGCGCTGGGCGACCGTCGACCTCTGGTACGCGTGGCGCTACCTGTCCACACCCGGGCGGCCGACCGCGGAGAGCGCCGAGATGCTCGCGATGCTCGTGTTCCTGCCGTGCGTGCTGGCCGCCGTGGTCGGCACCGGGCACGGGTGGGAGCTGGCGGTGGTCTACCTGCTGCCGCAGCGGCTCGCGCTCACGCTCGTGTCGTGGTGCCACGACTGGCATCCCCGGCGGCGGCCGACCGGCTACCACCGGATGCACGCCGAGCGGCCCAGCCAGCCGTTCTACCGCTACGCCGCGATCCCCGCGCCGCGTGCGCCGGAGCCGCCGGCGTCGGTCGCCGAGGCGCCGCCCGCGGAGTTCCACCCGCTGACCGTCACCGGCGTGCGGTGGCTGACCGGGGAGGCCGTCGCGGTCACCCTCGCCGTGCCGGACGGGCTGCGCGAGGTGTTCCGGTTCGCGCCGGGGCAGCACCTGGTGCTGCGGGCCGAGATCGGCGGCGAGCCGGTGGAGCGCAGCTACGCGATCTGCGCGTGCCCGGACGAGCCGGAGCTGCGGGTGGCGATCAAGCGGGTGCCCGGCGGGCGGTTCTCGGAATACGCGACGGGGTTGCGGCTCGGCGACCGGGTCCTGGCCCGGCCGCCGTCCGGGACGTTCACCCTGCGCTCGCGGCCGCGGCACGTGGTGGCCGTGGCGGCGGGTTCGGGGATCGCCCCGGTGCTGCCGGTCGTGGTGCACCTGCTGGAGACCTCGCCCCGCAGCCGGGTGACGCTGCTGTACGTGAACCGGTCGGGGGACGACGCGCTGTTCGCCGACGAGCTGTCGGAATACACGCGCCGCTTCGAGGGGCGGCTGCGGGTGACCCACTACCGGACCGACGAGCGCGACCCGTCGCTGCGCTACTCGCGGGGGTCGCGGCCGTTCGACAGCATCGGGCAGGCGCTGGCGATCTCGTACGAGCGGTACGTGCCGGGCGGGCTGGACCCGGGGCGTATCCGGGCGCTGCTGGAGGTGCGCCTGCACCCGGCGAAGGTGGACGAGTGGCTGGTGTGCGCGCCGTCCGAGGTCGCCGGGCCGGTGCGGGCCGCGCTGGCCGAGCACGGGGTGCCGGACGACGTCGTGCACGTGGAGCACTTCCACCGGCCCTGAGCGCTCACTCGCAGAGCGCGCGCACGGTCTCCAGTTCGCCCCGCACGACCGACGCCTGCTCCGCGACCGCGGTCTCCGGCGTGCCGTCCGGGAAGAACATCGTGAACTGGTACTCCGCGCCCGGGCCGTTGGGCAGCACGCGGGTGTAGACGCCGGCGTCCGGGTTGTCGGCGGCGAAGAAGTCGACGGTGCCGTGCTCGCGGGAGGCGCGGACGTTCACCCGCGTGGCGTCCACGCCGGGAGCCCACTTGGGCAGCTGCCCGGGGTCGGACACGAGGTCGAAGACGGTCTGGGGCGCGGCGGCGATCGAGATGGACTCGGTGATTGTCTGCATGCGCTGATCGTACGCGCTTGCGTATCGTTTTGTCACTCTACGATTCGGGGCGTGACGGATCTCGGCGCTTCGCTGGCGCGCATCGTGCGGCGGTTGATGAAGGCGGAAGAGCCCGTGCTGCGTGAACACGGGCTCTCGATGTGGGCGTACGCGGCGTTGTCGAGCCTCGCCGAGCGCCCGGCGACGTCGCAGCTCGCGCTGGCGAAGGCCATCGGCTACGACAAGACCCGCCTGATCGGCCTGCTGGACGAACTCGCCGAGGCCGGTCTGGTCGTGCGCGAGCGGGACCCGGCCGACCGGCGCTCCCACATCGTGCGGCTGACCCCGGACGGCGAAGCCCGCCACGCCGCGGCCCGGGCCGGCATCCGCGCGCTGGAGGACGAACTGCTCGGCGCGCTGAGCGCGGCCGAGCAGCGTGCGTTCCGCGCGATGCTGGCCCGGATCGCGGACGAGGCCTAGCGCCGGTCGAGCCGGATCAGCGGCATCGCGGTGGCGGCGAGCGCGGCCCCGATCAGGCAGACCGAGGTGAGCGGCGCGCCCCGGCTCAGCGCGGCGGCCGCCAGGACCGGGGTGATGCTGATGCCCAGCTGGAACGCCGACACGGTGGTGGCGCCGGCCAGCGTCGGCGCGTCCGCCGCCACGGTGAAGACGCGCCCGTAGATCGCCGGGTTCAGCACGAACGCCGCCACGCCGAGCAGGAAGACCACCGGCACCACCACCCATCCGTGCCGGACCGCGACAGCCATCACCACCGACAGGACCACGATCGCGGCGGCACCCGTGACCAGCGCGAGGTGCGGACGCCGATCGGACACGCGGCCGCCGATCGACAGCCCGGCGAACGCGCCGGCCCCGAAGAGCGCGAGGATCGCCGGGATCCACACCCCGGGCACGGTGAGCATGGCCGCGAGGTAGTTGAACGTGATCATGTAGGCGGCCGTGGTCAGGATCGTGATCGCGAACAGGCGCCACAACGCCGGTTTCCGCATGGTCGCCAGTTCGCGCGCCACGCTGGGCCGGGCCGCGTGGTTCGGCGCCGCCGGGATGCCGAGCAGGCACCCGCCGATCCCGGCGACCGTGAGCGCCGCCACCGCCCAGAAGCCGCCGCGCCAGTCGGTGAAGTGGCTCAGCAGCGTGCCCGCGGGCCCGCCGGCGACCATCGCCACGCTGAGCCCGCTCACCACGACCCCGGAGGCGCGGGCGGTCCGGTCGGGTGTCACCAGGCTGATCGCGGTCACCGACGCCACCGCGAAGAATCCGGCGTAGGCGATGCCGGAGACCGCCCGGCTGACCAGCAGCACGGGGTAGTCGCCGAGCAGCCCGGCGACCACGCTCGCGGCGAAGACGGCCTGGGTCACGACCAGCGTGGCTCGGCGGGGCCAGCGCAGGCTGAGCACGGCGAACGGCGGCCCGCCGAGCACCACCCCGAGCGCGAACGCGGTGATCAGGAACCCGGCGGACGACAGCGGGACGTCCAGGTCGGTGGCCACCGCGGGCAGCACCCCGGCCAGCAGGAACTCCGCGGTGCCCATCGCGAAGAGGCTGAACCCGAGCAGGTAGACCCCGGCGAGCAGCCGGTTGCGGGTCTGCGTGGCGATCATCGGGCCGCGCCCCCGGCGAGCTCCCGCTCCAGCAGCCAGGAGGACATGGCGATGGCCGCGGTGCCACCCGCCCCGCGGCCGCGACGACCTGCGCCCTCGGGTTGACCACGTTGCCGGCGGCCCACAGGCCGGGCACGTCCGTGGCACCCTGGCGGTCGACGTCGACGAGCCCGCTCCCGGGGTCGCGGCGCGCCCCGAGCGCGTTGAGCACGGCGTCGTGCGGCACCGGCCGGGACTGGACGAAGATCGCGTCGCAGGTGAGCGTCCCGCCGTCGTCGAGCTCAAGGGTGAGCCCGTCGCTAACCCGCGTGACGCGCGCGTCGACCACGCGCACGCCGTACGCGGTGAGGCGGTGCCGCTCGGTGGGGCCGACTTCGGTGCCGTTGGGGCAGAACGTGACCGAGGGGCTGTGCCGGCGCATCAGCGCCGCCAGATGGGCGCTGCCGATGACCACCACCGCCCGCCCCCGCACCTCGTAGCCGTGGCAGTGCGGGCAGTGGTGCACCTCGGACGCCCACCGCTCGGCCAGCCCCGGGATGTCCGGCAGCTCGTCGGTCAGCCCGGTGGCGACGAGCACCGAGCGCGCCCGCAGGACGCGGTCGTCGCCGAGCCGGATCTCGAACGTGCCGTCCGGGTCGCGCCGGGCGGCGGCCACCGTGGCCCGCTCGACGGTGCCGCCGTAGCGGGTGAACTCGTCGCGCCCGGTGGCGAGGAACTCCTTGGGCGCCATGCCGTCCCGGGTCAGGTAGCCGTGCATGTGGCCGGCGGGCCCGTTCCGCGGCTCGCCGGCGTCGACGACCAGGGTCGCGAACCGCGCCCGCGCCAGCACCACCCCCGCCGACAGACCGGCCGCCCCGCCGCCGATGATCACCGCGTCCCACAGTGTGTTCTCCATGTCGGATCACCTCCGCCACGAGCATCCGGAGATCCGGCCGGTCCCGACAACGAACGTTGCCAAAACCGGGACGCCTTGGTTCACTGCGTGCCGTGGACTCACAACCGGCCGTCGGCGCCGTCATCGAGCAGATCGCACCCCGGCTGCGGCGCGCCCGGGAACGGAAGGGCGTCAGCCTGACCGATCTCGCGCGGACCACGGGGATCTCGACGAGCACCTTGTCCCGGCTGGAATCGGGGCAGCGCAAGCCGAGCCTGGAACTGCTGCTGCCGGTCACCACGGCGCTGGGCATCCCGCTCGACGAGATCGTCGCCGCGCCCCGGATCGTCGATCCACGCGTGCCGCAGGAGCCGACGCGCAAGGACGGCCGGGTGCTGATCCCGTTGTCGCGGCACCAGGGCGAGCCGCGGGCGTACAAGATGATCATCCCCGCGCACGACGAGGAACCGCACCTGCGCACCCACGCCGGCTACGAATGGCTCTACGTGCTGCGCGGGCGGCTGCGGGTCCGGCTGGGCGACCACGACTTCGTGATGGCCGCAGGCGAAGCGGCCGAGTTCGACTGCCAGATCCCGCACTGGTTCGGCGCGGCCGGCCGGGGCGGCGTCGAGGTGCTCAGCCTGTTCGGCCGGCAGGGCGAACGCATCCACCTCCGCGCGCGGGCCCGCTAGCGGCGCAACCACGGAAGTCGTGCTCCACACCGGCCACCGTCGCGCCGTGGACCGAGGTCAGCTCGAACCCGAGTCCGCGGTGCCGTCGTCGCGGCGTGGGAGGACGCCCTGCTGGCTGCCGCCGGGGGTGCCGGTGCCGGCCTGGTCGCCCTCGGTCAGCGTGTGGGCGGTGTAGCCGCCGTTGCCGTCGGAGACGACGTACTCGCCGTGCAGCGCGTTCCGTCGCC
Organism: Amycolatopsis thermalba; assembly: GCF_023376025.1. Taxonomy (NCBI): domain Bacteria; kingdom Bacillati; phylum Actinomycetota; class Actinomycetes; order Pseudonocardiales; family Pseudonocardiaceae; genus Amycolatopsis; species Amycolatopsis thermalba. Next base: position 2,290,270 of record NZ_CP091196.1, on the reverse strand, counting down.
GAGGCGTCGGCCGACCCGCCGGCCGCGTAGATCGCGACGGCGATCGCAGCGACGGTCTTGCGCGTCGACCACTTCAGCGGCTCCGCTGTGCGCGGACTGTGGCAGGGCCAAAGGATTTCTGTGCCCGGCCGGACACAGCCGCCGCACAGGAACTCCACAAGGACTCCACACGATCCAGGCGGATCGTCGTGGCATGACCCCGCATCCGCGGGCCGGGACGCGACCGCGGCGCGTCCGGCCGCTGCGGACCAAGCTGATCGCGGCACTCGTCGCGCTGCTCACCGTGGTGTGCCTGGTGGTCGGCGTGATCAGCGAGTTCGCGCTGAGCAGGTTCCTCACCCAGCAGGTCGACGCGCAGGTGCGCGACGCGGTCGAGCGGACCCGGCACTTCGACGGGCCGGCCGGCGACGATCCGCTGCACATCCCGGGCACCGCGGAGGGCACGCTGTACGCGCAGCTCTCCGGCGGCCAGGTCCGCGCGGCGGCGACCCTCGCCCAGATCCCGGGTTCGCCGGAGAACGAGGCCCAAGCGCTGCCCGCCACCGACGCCGTGGCCCTGCTGGAGGTGCCGGTCGACGGTCACGCACACACGATTTCGCTGTCCGGCGGCGACTACCGGGTGATCGCGACGATCGACGACGGCGCCGTGCTGATCCTCGGCCTGCCCTTGGACCAGGCCGAGGACACGCTGGTCACCGTCGGGATCATCCTGGCCGCGGTCGCCGCGATCGCCGTGCTGGGCGCGGGGTTCGTGGGCGCGTTCGTCGTGCGCCGGACCCTGCGCCCGCTGGACCGCGTGGCCGCGGCCGCGGCGCAGGTCACCGAGCTGCCGCTGGACCGCCGCGACGTCGCGTTGTCGGTGCGCGTCCCGGTGACCGACACCGATCCCTCGACCGAGGTCGGGCAGGTCGGCCACGCACTGAACCGGATGCTCGTGCACATCGACAACGCGCTCGACGCCCGTGCGAACAGCGAGATGCGGGTGCGCCAGTTCGTCGCGGACGCCGGCCACGAGCTGCGCACCCCGCTCGCCGCGATCCGCGGGTACGCCGAGCTGACCCGGCGCGGCGGCGGGCGCGTGCCGCCGGAGATCGCGCACGCGATGAGCCGGGTCGAGTCCGAGGCCGACCGCATGACGACGCTGGTCGACGACCTGCTGCTGCTCGCCCGCCTGGACGCGGGCCGCCCGCTCGACGCCGGGGATGTCGACCTCACCCGCCTGGTCGCCGACGCGGTCGGCGACGCGCACATCACCGGGCCCGAGCACCGGTGGCGGCTCGAACTGCCGCCGGACCCGGTCGTGGTGACCGGCGACGCCCAGCGCCTGCACCAGGTGCTCGGCAACCTGCTCACCAACGGCCGCACCCACACCCCGCCCGGCACGACCGTGACCACGCGGCTCGCGGTGTCCGCGGACGGCACCGCGGTCCTGACCGTCACCGACGACGGCCCCGGGATCGCCCCCGGCCTGCTGCCGCACGTCTTCGAACGCTTCGCGCGCGGCGACTCCTCGCGCTCCCGCGCGGCCGGCAGCACCGGTCTCGGCATGGCGATCGTCGCCGCGGTGGTGCACGCGCACCACGGCACGGTCGGTGTCCACAGCAGACCCGGCCGCACCGAGTTCGAGGTGCGGCTGCCACGCACAGGTTTCGCACAGGAACGCCACAACGACGACCAAGCTCGGCCGGTGACAGTGACGTCATGACGGCCCTCGCCGAGCGTGACTCCGCACCCCCGACCCCCGAACCCGCCAGTCCGCGCCCCCGGCCGGTCTGGGTGCGCCCGGCGCTGGCCGGGCTGCTGCTGGTCACCGCCGTGCTCTACCTGTGGGGACTGAGCGCGTCCGGCTGGGCCAACGCGTTCTACTCGGCCGCCGCGCAGGCCGGCGGCGAGAGCTGGCAGGCGTGGTTCTTCGGCTCCAGCGACGCGGCCAACGCGATCACCGTCGACAAGACGCCCGCCGCGTTGTGGGTGATGGGCCTGTCGGTGCGGCTGTTCGGGCTGAGCTCGTGGAGCGTCCTCGTGCCGCAGGCGCTGATGGGCGTCGGCTCGGTGTGGGCGCTGTTCGCGGCCGTGCGCCGGGTGTCCGGACCGGCCGCGGGCCTGCTGGGCGGCGCGGTGCTCGCGCTGACCCCGGTGGCCGCGCTGATGTTCCGGTTCGACAACCCGGACGCGCTGCTGGTGCTGCTGCTCGTGCTCGGCGCGTACTGCGTGGTGCGGGCGCTGGAGAAGGCGAGCCCGAAGTGGCTGGCGCTGGCCGGGGTCGCGGCCGGGTTCGGCTTCCTGGCGAAGATGCTGCAGGCGTTCCTGGTGCTGCCCGCGTTCGGGATCGCTTACCTGCTCGCGGCGCCCACGTCGCTGGGCAAGCGGCTGCTGCACCTGCTCGGTGCGCTGGGCGCGGTGGTCGTCTCGGCCGGCTGGTACCTCGCGGTCGCCGAGCTGTGGCCGGCGTCCGCGCGGCCCTACATCGGCGGTTCGCAGACCAACAGCATCCTCGAGCTGACCCTGGGCTACAACGGCGTCGGCCGGATCACCGGCGACGAGGTCGGCAGCCTGGGCGGCGCGCAGAGCGACGGCAGCTGGGCGCGGCTGTTCGGCAGCGAGATGGCCGGCGGGATCGCCTGGCTGCTGCCGGCGGCGGCGATCGCGCTCGGCGCGCTCGTCTGGCTGACCTGGCGCGCGCCGCGCACCGACCGCACGCGTGCCGCGGCGGTGCTGTGGGGCGGCTGGCTGGTCGTGACCGGTGGCGTGTTCAGCTTCATGAGCGGGATCATCCACCCGTACTACACGGTCGCGCTGGCCCCGGCGGTCGCCGCGCTCGCCGGGACCGGGGCCGTGCGGCTGTGGCGGGCGCGGGCGCACCCGATCGCGTCCGGGTTGCTGTCCAGCGGTGTCGGGCTCACCGCGCTGACCGCGTACTTGTTGCTGACGCGGGAATCCACGTGGCTGCCGTGGCTGAAGTACGTGGTGCTGCTGTCCGGGCTGGCCGCCGCGGTGCTGATCCTGGTGTCCGACCGGCTGCCGCGCGCCGGTGCCCGCGTGGTCGCGGTGGTGGCGCTGGTCGGTTCGCTGCTCGGGTCCGGCGCGTACACCGTCGCGACCGCGGCCACGCCGCACTCCGGGGCGATCCCCTCGGCCGGGCCGGACAGCGGCGGGTTCGGTGGGTTCGGCGGACGAGGCGGTCCTCGCGGCGGCGGTGTCGGCAGCCTGCTCATCACGACGACACCGAGCGCGGAGATGACCGCACTGCTGCAGGCCGACGCGGAGAACTACACGTGGGTGGCGGCCACGGTCGGCTCCAACCCCGCGGCGAGTTACCAGCTGGCGTCCGGCTTCCCGGTGATGGCGCTGGGCGGGTTCAACGGCACCGACCCGTCCCCGACGCTGGAGCAGTTCCAGGCCTACGTCGCCGACGGGCGGATCCACTACTTCATCGGCGAACCCACGGAGATCAACAGCACCGGCGGCAGCGACGCGGCGGAGGAGATCGCCGCATGGGTGGCGGCCACGTTCACGGCGACCACTGTGGACGGTGTCACGGTGTACGACCTGACTTCCTAGGCAGCACAAGACTTCTGCAAAGTCAGCGCACAGCCCCGGCACCACCAGCATCGACACCCGGACCGCCAACCCGGTTCTCGACGTCGTCATCCCGGTCCACAACGAGGAAACCGACCTCGAACCGAGTGTCCGCCGGCTGCACGCGCACCTGGTCGCCACCCTGCCCTACCGCTTCCGCATCACCATCGCCGACAACGCGAGCACCGACACCACCCTGCTGGTGGCCGAACGGCTCGCGCGCGAGTTCGCCGAGGTCGAGGTGCACCACCTGGACCTCAAGGGCCACGGGCGCGCGCTCAACGCCGTCTGGTCCGCCTCCGACGCCCAGGTGCCGGCCTACCTGGATGTCGACCTGTCGACCGATCTCGCCGCGCTGGCGCCGCTCGTCGCCCCGCTGATCTCCGGGCACTCGGACGTCGCGATCGGCTCGCGGCTCGCCCGCGGCGCGCGTGTGGTGCGCGGAGTGCTGCCGCTGGTCGAGGACACCGGCTGGTTCTTCGAGACCGAACTGCTCGTCCTCGCGCAGCGCGCCGGCCTGCGCATCCACGAGGTCCCGGTGGACTGGGTCGACGACCCGGACTCGTCGGTGGACATCGTCGCGACCGCCACCGCCGACCTCAAGGGCGTGGCCCGCCTGCTGCGCGCGTTCCCAAGGGCACGCTGCCGATCGGTGTCGCGGCGCCCGGGGTGCCACCACGGCTCGCCACGCAACTGGTCCGCTTCGCGGCGATCGGCGTCGGCAGCACCCTGGCCTACCTCGTGCTGTTCCTCGTGCTGCGCCTGGGCACGGGTGCGCAGCTCGCCAACTTCCTGGCCCTGGGCGTCACCGCGATCGCCAACACGGCCGCCAACCGCCGGTTCACCTTCGGCGTGCGCGGCGCGAAGGGCGCGGGACGGCACCAGTTCGAGGGCCTGATCGTGTTCGGGCTCGGGCTCGTCCTCACCAGCGGATCGCTCGCGCTGCTGCACGGCCTCACCGCGCCCGGACTCGTGCTCGAGCTGGCCGTCCTGGTGCCGGCGAACCTCGCCGCCGTCCTGCGATTCGTCCTGCTGCGCGGCTGGGTGTTCCACCCGCGCCGGCAGCACTGACCCGGTCCACCAACGAGCGGGAGTTCACCCCATGACCCCAGCTTCACCGTGCTGGCGCCGCAGGCGCTGATGGGCGTCGCCTCGGTCGGGTTGCTGTACGCGACCGTGAAGCGCACCTCCGGTCCCGTGGCAGGGTTGTTCGCCGGGGCCGCGTTCGCGCTGACACCGGTGGCCGTGCTGATGTTCCGGTTCAACAACCCGGACGCGCTGCTGGTGCTGCTGCTCCTCGCGGGCGCCTACTGCACCGTGCGGGCCACCGAGAAGGCCAGCGGGAAGTGGCTCGCGCTGGCGGATGTCGCGATCGGCTTCGCGTTCCTGACCAAGATGATGCAGGCGTTCCTGGTGCTCCCGGCGTTCGCGCTGGTGTACCTGGTGGCCGCCCCGGCTTCGGTGCGCCGCCGGGTGCTGCACCTGCTCGGCGCCCTGGTCGCCGTGGTCGTCTCGGCCGGCTGGTACGTCGCGCTGGTGGAGCTCTGGCCCGCGTCGGCCCGGCCCTACATCGGCGGCTCGACCACGAACAGCCTGCTGGAGCTGGCGCTGGGCTACAACGGCCTGGGCCGCATCTTCGGCGGTGACGGCAACATGGGCGGCGGCGGCACCGGCTTCGGCGGCCGCACCCGCGTCTTCCGGATGTTCGGCTCCGCCTTCGGCACCGAGATCTCCTGGCTGCTGCCCGCCGCGGTGCTCGGCCTGGTCGCCGGGCTGTGGTTCACCCGGCGCGCGCCGCGCACCGACCGCACCCGGCTGTCGCTGCTGCGGTGGGGCGGCTGGCTCGTGGTGACGGCGGGCGTGTTCAGCTTCATGAGCGGCACGGTCCACCCGTACTACTCGGTCGCGCTGGCCCCGGCGATCGCCGCGCTGATCGCGATCGCGGGCCGGGCGCTGTGGCGGGCGCGGGCGAACTCCTCCGCCCGCGCGGTGCTGGCCGGGATGGTCGCGGTCGCCGCGGTGTGGGACTAGATCCTGCTGGCCCGCACGCCGGACTACCTGCCGTGGCTGAAGTTCGCGGTCGTCGCGCTCGGGCTGCTGGTGTCGACCGGGTTGCTGGTCGGCGTAACGCAGTTCAAGCGGATCGGGACCGTGCTCGTCACGGCGGCGGTGCTGGTTTTCGGCCTGGGCGGCGCGGCGTATGCGGTGACCACCGCGAGCGTCGCGCACACCGGCTCCACCCCGGCGTCCGGCCCGGTCAGCAGCACGATGAGCGGCCTGGGCCGGGAGCTTTCCTCGGCGGAGCTCACCACGGCGCTGTCCCAGACCACGACCAAGCGGGCGGCGGCGGGTCGCAGTCGGCGGCAAGGCGGTCATCGCCATCGGCGGCTGGGACGGCGGCGACGACTCACCGACGCTGGAGCAGTTCCGGGCCTCCGTCGCGGCCGGCGAGATCAAGTACTACCCCGCCGACGGGCAGGGCATGCGGGGCGCCGGTGAGTTGAGCTGGCTCACAGCCCGGGTTCACGCCGGTCACAGGCTGACCTCAGGCGCGACGCGGAAAGTGGAGGTATAACAGCACGAAGGAGGTCACCATGTACCGCCTCACCTCCAGCCCCGTGTGGGCCACCGCGACCGCCCGCGGCCCGCGTTCGGTGAACGCCGACGCCACTGCGGCCTACACCGACCCGAGCACCGGGGAGGTCGTGTTCGCCCTGGCCGACGGCGTCGGGGACGAGCGGTCCGCCGCGCGGGCCGCCCAGGTCGCGGTGTCCACCGCCGTCCAGGTGCCCGCGTCGCAGGGCCCCGCGGCCGCGCTGGCCGCCGCCCAGCGGGCCGTGCGGGCGGAGGCGGCCGGCGACTGCGTGCTGGTGGTCGCGACCCCGTTCGACGGTGGTTACCGGGTGGCGTGGGTCGGGGACGTGCGGGCCTACGCCTGGAACGGCGGCTCGCTGCGGCAGCTGACCAGGGACCACACGGTGGCCCAGTACTTCCGCGATCGTGGCCAGGTGCCCACCCCCGGGATGGAGCACCTGGTCACGACCAGCGTGCGGACGGCGCGGCCGGAGGAGTTCGGCCGCGCGGAGGCGGTGGGCCCGGCGGGGCTCCTCCTGACCAGCGACGGCGTCCACAAGCCGCTGGCGCGTGCCGCGATGGCCGAGCTGCTGCGGGTGCCGGCGAACAGCGCGCAGGCCCTGGTGGACGCCGCACTGGCCGCGGGCGGCCGGGACAACGCGACCGCCCTGATGGCCGACCTGGCGCCCGCCCTGCCCGACCTGACGACCACCCCACTGCCGACGGCCACCCCGGCGTGAGCCGGCGGCATGCGGAAGGATCTCCACGATGACCACCGATCCCTCCCCCGTGCCGGACCTCGTCGTGCCCGACCAGGGCCTGGTCGAACAGCTCCTGGACCAGATCGACCTGAAGCACGCCCTCGACGAGGACGGCGACCTCGGCGCCGCGTGGGAGCACTACCGCATCTACTTCCTCTTCCGGGGCGAGCAGGAGAACCAGACCTACGCCGTGCGCGCCTTCTACGACCGCCCGCACGCCATCGAGCACAAGCCGATGCTGCTGGAGGCGATCGACGACTGGAACCGCCGCACGCTGTTCCCCAAGGTCTACACCCACACCGACGACGACGGGACGGTCCGCCTGATCGGCGAGGAGTCGATGCTGATCGGCACCGGTGTCGCGCTGGAACACTTCGTCAACAGCACGGTCAGCTGGATCCGCGCGTCGATGGAGTTCGACAAGTGGCTCGTCGAACACCTGGGTCTGGCGGCCGACCTCGACGGCGATTCGAAACCCGACGACGAGTGACGAGGCGCCGTCACGACGTGACCGGCACGGCGTTGGCGCGGATCACCTGCGCGTAGAAGTGGGCGCTGCGCTTCATCGTGCGGACCTGCGTCCGGTAATCGACGTGCACCAGGCCGAACCGCTTCGAATAACCCTCCGCCCACTCGAAGTTGTCCAGCAGCGACCAGTACGAGAACCCCCGCAGGTCGACCCCCTGCGCGAGCGCCGCGTGCGCCGCCCGCAGGTGCGCGGCCAGGAACTCGACCCGCTCGACGTCGTCGATCCAGCCGTCCGGCCGCACCGAGTCGTCGTAGGCCGCGCCGTTCTCCGTGACGTACAACGGCACCGCCGGGTACTCGCGGTGCACCCGCACCAGCGTTTCGGTCAGCCCCTCCGGCTGCACGGACCAGCCCGAGTGCGTCACCGAGGCCGCGGCGTCGGGCACGAACCCGATCCCGTCCGCGCCCACCCACTCCAGCCCGCCCGGCTCGACGCCCGGCCGCAGCGTGCCGGTGACCTCGTAGCCGCGGTAGTAGTTGATCCCCATCTGGTCGATCGGCGCCCCGATCAGCGCCAGGTCCCCGTCGCGGACGCACTCGCCCAGACCGAACGGCTCCAGGTCCGCCAGCAGGTCCGCCGGGTACCGGCCACGCAGCACCGGGTCGAGGAACAGCCGGTTCTGCAACCCGTCCACCCGCCGCGCCGCGTCGGCGTCCGCCGCCGAATCCGAAGCCGCCCGCACCGGGTACAGGTTCACCGTGATCCCGGCCTGGACGTCCGCCGCGCGCCGGATCTCGGCGAGCCCGAGCCCGTGCGCGAGCAGCAGGTGGTGCGCGGCCGCGACCGCCGCCCGCGGCTCCTGCCGCCCCGGCGCGTGGATCCCCTTGGCGTAGCCCAGGAACGCCGAGCACCACGGCTCGTTCAACGTGGACCAGAAGGGAATGCGGTCCCCCAGCCGGTCCGCCGCCGACGCCGCGAACTCGGCGAAGCGGTAGGCGGTGTCGCGGACGGCCCAGCCGCCACGCTCCTCCAGCGCCTGCGGCAGGTCGAAGTGGTACAGCGTGGCCCAGGGCGTGATGCCCCGGTCCAGCAACGCGTCCACCAGCCGCTCGTAGAAGTCCAGCCCCTTCGGGTTGACTTCGCCGCCGTCGGGCCGCACCCGCGACCAGGCCAGCGAGAACCGGTACACCCCGAGCCCGAGTTCGGCCATCAACGCGACGTCGTCGCGGAACCGGTGGTAGTGGTCGGCCGCCGGTTCCCCGGTGTCACCGCCCGCGACCGCGCCCGGACGGCGGCAGAACGCGTCCCAGATCGAGTCGGTGCGACCGTCCACAGTGGTCGCCCCCTCGATCTGGAAGGCCGCCGTGCTGGCCCCCCACGCGAACCCGGGCGGGAACTCCAGCCCGGCGGTGACCTCTTCACCCAGAACCGACATGCTCACCCTTTCACCGCGCCCTGCATGATCCCGGACACGATCTGGCGCCCGAGCAGCAGGAAGACGATCAGAACCGGAATGGTCGCCAGCGTGGTCCCGGCCAGCACCAGCGAATAGTCGACGTAGTGACCGCTCTGCAGCTTCTCCAGCGCGACCTGCACGGTGGGGTTGCCCGCGTCGAGCACGATCAGCGGCCACAGGAAGTCGTTCCACGACATCATGAACGTGAACATCGCGAGCACCGCGGCCGCCGGGCGGATCGCGGGCAGGCAGACGTGCACGAACGTGCCGAACACGCTGCACCCGTCCACCCGCGCCGCCTCGATCAGCTCGTACGGTACGGCGTCCACGATGTACTGGCGCATCCAGAACACCCCGAACGCGGTGACCAGGTTCGGCACGATCACCGCCTGCAGGTGCCCGGCCCAGCCGAGTTCGGACATCATGATGAACAGCGGGATCACGCCCAGCTGCGTGGGCACCGCGAGCGTCACCACGATGAACACGAACAGGCCGTTGGAGCCGCGGAAGCGCATCTTGGCGAAGGCGAACCCGGCCAGCGCGGAGAACAGCACCGTCGTGAGTGTCACCGTGCCCGCCACGATGAGGCTGTTGCCCAGCGCCTTCCAGAACGGCACCGCGTCGAACACGCGGCTGGCGTTGGCCCAGAAGTTGCCGCCCGGCAGCAGCGGCGGCAGGTGGTCCGACAGCATGCCGGTGTCGCGGCTGGCCACCAGGAACGACCAGTAGAACGGGAACAGCGAACCGGCGACGAACGCGATCAGCGTGGCGTAGACGAAGAAGCGCGACCCGCCCCGCCGCCGGGGAAGTATCCGTACGGTCATCGTTTCAGTCCCGTCGTCGCGGCGAGCCGCCGGGTGATCAGGAAGTTGACCAGCGCGATGAGGACGATCAGCAGGAACAGCAGCCACGCGATCGCCGACGCGTAGCCGAGGTCGAAGCTCTCGAACGCGGACTGGTACAGGTACAGCGTCAGCGTCTGGAACTGGTGCTGCGAACCACCGTTGTTCGACCCGGGCATCGCGTCGAACAGCTTGGGCTCGGTGAAGATCTGCAGCCCGCCGATCGTCGAGGTGATCACCACGAAGATCAGCGTCGGCCGCAGCATCGGCAGCGTGATCGAGAAGAACCGGCGGACCGCGCCGGCACCGTCGACCACCGCCGCCTCGTAGACGTCCCGCGGCAGCGCCTGCATCGCCGCCAGCACGATCAGCGCGTTGTAGCCGGTCCAGCGCCAGTTGACCATCGTGGCGATCGCCAGGTGGCTGGCGAACCGGTTGGCCTGCCACTCGACCCGGTCCAGCCCGAACGTCTCCAGCATCGCGTTGACCAGCCCGTAGCGCGGGCCGAACAGGTTCGCGAAGATGATGCCGAGCGCGACCAGGCTGGCCGAGTACGGCAGCAGGATCCCGACCCGCCAGCTCGCCGGGAAGCGCAGCCGCAGCGACAGCAGCGCCGCGAGCAGCACCGCGATCACCAGCTGCGGCCCGCTGGACAGCACGAAGATCGAGATCGTGTTGACGACCGCGTTCCAGAACTGCGGGTCACCGAGCAGCGTCACGAAGTTCTGCAGCCCGATGAACTTCGGGTCGTCGTCGCCGATCTCCCAGTCGAACAGCGACACGTAGCCCGTGTAGAGCAGGGGGAACAGGCCGGTCAGGCCGAACACCACGAAGAACGGCGCGATGTAGAGGTACGGCGAGAACTTGACGTCCCAGCGCGAGAGGCGTTGCCGCAGCGTCGGTCTCGCCGGTTCCGGCGGCACGTCCTGCCTCGGCGGTTTCTCCGCCACGGTGGTCATCGGCCTGTTCCCCCTCGGCTCACTTCACGATCTTCTTGGCTTCGTCGACCACCTGCTGCCAGGCCTGGTCGGGCGGTGTCCCCTGCTCGACCGCCTGCAGCGCCGGGCTGGTGACGTTCTCCTGGATCTGGCCGTCACCCGGGCCCTTGTACTGCGCGCGGGTCACCTTCCTGGCCTGCTCGGAGTAGAGCCGGCCGACCAGGGTGTCGCCGAAGTACGGCTCGGTCTGCTGCAGCAGCTGCGGCGAGGACAGCGCCTGCGTCTGGCTGGGGAAGTTGCCGCGTGCCTGGAACGCCTTGAGCTGCTGCTCCGGCGCGGTCAGCCACGCCGCGAACTCCGCGGCCTCCTTCGGGTGCTGGCTCTGCTTGGGCACGGTCAGGTAGGAGCCGCCCCAGTTGCCGCCGCCGTTGGGGAACGCGTCGGTGACCGCCCACTTGCCCGCGTTGCCCGGCCCGGCGTTCTCCTCGACCACGCCGAGCATCCACGACGGGCACACGGTGGTGGCGAAGGATCCCTGCTGGAAACCGGTCTTCCACTCGTTGCCGAACGCGATGAGCTTGGCGGACTGGCCGCGCTGGATCGCGCCGGTGATGCGGTCCCAGGCCGCCTTGATGCCCGGGTTGGACTCGATGGTGAGGTCGTCGTTGCGGTCCAGGTAGCCGGTCTCGAGCTGGTTGACCATCGAGTTGTACAGCTGCGAGGACGCGTCGAACCACGCCTTGCCGCCGGTGCGCTGCACGTACTGGTCACCGGCCGCGAAGTAGGACTCCCAGGTCGCGAACAGCGACTTGACGCCCTCGGGGTCGGACGGCAGCCCGGCGGCCTGCAGCAGGTCCTTGCGGTAGCACAGGGCCAGCGGGCCGATGTCGGTGCCGTAGCCGATCAGCCTGCCGTCGGAGTCCTTGCCGGCCTCGTACTTCCAGTTCAGCCACCGGTCGGCGGTCACGTCCTTGGGACCGATCTCGGTGAGGTCGTTGAACTTGGACGACTTGTCGATGATGTCGGAGAAGTGGCCCTCCTCGACCGCGACCACGTCCTCCAGGCCGTTGCCCGCGGCCAGCTTGGTGATCAGGTTCTGGTGGTAGGGGCCGCCCTCGCCCGTCTTGTGGTGGGTGATCTTGATGTTGGGGTGCAGGCGTTCGTACTCGGGGATCAGTTCCTCGTACCCGAACTCGGTGAAGGTGCCGATGGACAGCTCGATCCGTCCGTCGCCGGAGGTTCCGGACGAGCCGCCGCCACCACAGGCGGCCAGGCTCGCGCCGAGCACAGCCAGGCCGATCGCGAAGCTCACGCCCTTGTGAAGATGTCGCACGTCGTTTCCCTAACTCGTGGGGTTCCGGGGAGAGAGATTTTGGGAGCGCTCCCAGAACGGGGTTGAGTGTGTCGCTAGTCACCAGCCTTGTCAAGATGCGCTATTGTTGGAAGCGCTCCCATCAATGGCGGAAGGTGACCCGGTGACCGCACACGGCAACCACGAGGGCCGGCCGACGCTGGAGGACGTCGCCGCGTTCGCCGGGGTCTCCCGCTCGACGGCGTCCCGGGCGCTGAACGACGACCCGAACGTCAGCGCGCGTGCCCGGGAGGCGGTGCGCGCGGCGGCCGCCGATCTGGGCTATTCGCCGAACCAGGCGGCGCGGTCGCTGGTGACGCGGCGGACGGGCGCGGTGGCGGTGGTGCTGTCCGAGCCGGAGGAGGTCCTGCTCGGGGACCCGTACCGGACGGCGGTCATGCGCGCCGGGTACCGGGAGCTGGCCGCGACCGGGATCCAGATGGTGTTGATGTTCTGCGACGGGCGCGCCGACCTGACGCGGACGCTGCGGTTCCTGGAGGGCGGGCACGTCGACGGCGCGCTGGTGTTCGCGCCGCACCAGGCGGACCCGTTGCCGCGGGCGCTGCGGCTGCTGCGGTTGCCGGTGGTGTTCGGCGGTCCGGCGGGCGGGGTGGCGCGCGGGGTGCACGTGATCGACTTCGACAACGAGTCCGGCGCGCGGCTCGCGGTGGAGCACCTGGTTTCCCGGGGCCGCCGTCGCATCGCGACGGTCGCCGGCCCGCAGGACCAGACCGCGGCGGTCCACCGGCTGTCCGGGTGGCGCAAGACCCTGGCCGACGCGGGACTGGACTCGGCGGGCCTGGCGGAGGAGGCGGATTTCACCCTGGACGGCGGCCGGATCGCGATGGACCGCCTGCTGGCCCGGGAGCCTACGCTGGACGCGGTGTTCGTCGCCAGCGACGTGATGGCCGCCGGGGTGCTGCAGTCACTGGGCGCCGCGGGCCGCCGAGTCCCGGCCGACGTGGCGGTCGTCGGCTTCGACGACCACCCGGCACTGGCCGCCGCGATGAACCCCCCGCTGACGACGGTGCACCAGGACCCGGCCGCCCAGGTGCGCCAGATGGTGGCCACCCTGACTACCCTGCTGGCCGGCGAAACGCTGCCCCCGCGGCGGCAGGTGCTGCCGGTGTCGCTCACCCTGCGGGAATCGGCCTAGGGACGTCCGGCAGCGGGGCGCCACCGGACGTCCGCCGGTCAGCCGCCTGCGGGTCCGATGTGGACGACCTTCGTGACGGTCATCTCGTCCAGCAGCTCGGGTCCGTAGCCGAACCCCTCGCCGCTGGCCTTCCGCGGGTGGGCCGCCCCGGCGGGCGCGCCGCCGAAGACGTTGTTCACCTTCACCGTCCCCACCGGCAGCTCCCGCCACGCGCGCTGGGCGTGCGCCATCGACTCCGTCAGCACCGTCGCCGTCAGGCCGTACCGGTCGTCGGCCGCCTCCTCGAGCGCCTGGTCGAAGCTGTCCACCACGCGCACCGGCGCGACCGGCCCGAACGTCTCCTCCGTCAGGACCCGCATCGACGGCGTGCATCCACTCAGCACGGTCGCCGGGTAGTGCGCGCCCGGCCCGTCCGGCAACGTCCCGCCGGCCAGCAGCGAAGCACCCTGCGACACCGCGTCCTCGACGTGCGAGTGCACGTGCTCGCGCTGACGCTCGTCCACCAGCGGCGCCATCGGCACCTCCGACGGGCGCTTGCGCGCCTCCGCCACGAGCGCGTCCAGGAACTCGCCGGCCACCGCGCGGTGCACGTAGATCCGTTCCACCGACACGCAGATCTGCCCGGCGTTCGCGAACGCCCCCAGCGCGGCCTGCGCGGCCGCCCACCGCGGATCGACCCCGGCGTCGACGATCAGCGCGTCGTTGCCGCCGTTCTCCAGCAGCACCTTCGCCCCGGTCCGCGCCGCGGCCACCGCCACCGACCGGCCGGTCGCGGTGCTGCCGACGTGCGCGATCACGTCCACGTCCGCCGACTCCGCGAGCCACGCCCCGACCCGGCCGTCACCGTCCACGCAGGACAGCACGTCCGCCGGCAGGTGCCGCGCCAGCAGCTCGGTCAGCATCCGTCCCACGTGCGGGCACCGCTCGCTCGGCTTGTGCACCACGACGTTGCCGGTCGCCAGCGCCGCGCCGAGCAGCCCGCACGCGACCGCGACCGGATCGTTCCACGGCGTCAGCGCCACCACGACCCCGCGCGGCTCGGGCACCATCAGGTCCGTCGCGTCCCAGCCGCCCTGCAGGCTCCGCCCGCGGTGGGCCGGGCCCAGCTCGGCGTACTGCTCCAGGGTTCCCGCTCCGGCGAGCACGCCCTCGCGCGCTTCGTCGAGCAGCTTGCCGGTTTCGCGGTGGTTCATCGCGGCCAGCTCGTCCGCCCGCTCGCGCAGCTCGGCCGCCGCGGCCTTCAACGCGGTGGCCCGCTCCCCCGCCGCGGTCCGCGCCCAGTCCGCGAACGCCGCCCGCGCCGCGCGCACCGCCGCGGCGGCCTGCTGCTCGGTCGCGCTCGGCACGCGTCCCACCAGCTCACCGCTCGCGGGGTCGTGGACCTCGATGGCCGCGTCTTCCCGGGTCATCAGCTCAGTCATCGCACCTCCTGTCCGCGGTGCGAGTACCCCTGCTTCTCCTCCGCGACACCCGGGCGGGTCAGTCCTCGGCGATCTGCTGCGCCTTCGCGTAGGCCAGCTGCAGGAAGTCGGCGCCGGTCAGCGCGGCCAGCGCCGACGCGACCAGGCGCGTGAGGCGGGGGGCGAAGACGTGGCCGATGGTGAACCCGGTCACCACCCACATGTCGAGGCAGAACGGGCAGCTGAGCAGTTCGCCGACGCTGTGCCGGAGCCCGGAGGGCTTGCGCACCTCCTCCATGACCTCGGCGGGGCCGCCGGTGTCAGCGTATCGGGTGAACGGGGCGCGCAGGGGGCTGGTGACGGCGTCCTTGCTGATGGTCCGGGCCAGCTTGTGGGTACCCATCGCCATCAGGGCGATATCGGAAACCCGCAGGTCACGGGGCAGCTTACGGCCGGTGAGCACGGCCGCGAGTGCCGCCGCCACCACGAGCGAGGTGTAGACGATCATGACGACGAGATAGCCGCCCAGCGGACGGTCGTGGTCGCCCCGGTAGGCGTCGGCCTCGGCGCGACCCGCGGCGGCGAGGTCCCGGAGTCCGGCGTGCTGCGCCATTCGTTCTCCTGTTGCTCGGCTGTTCGTGCGGCCACCGGGTACCCCCGAGGTCCGCGGGCAACCACACCGCCGCGAAGGAGGAGAAATGCCGCAACACAAATACCTCTTCCGGCGCGCGACGCCCGAGGACGCCGACGCGATCCGGGACCTGGTCCACGCCGCGTACGCGAAGTGGGCGGATCTGATCCGGCGCGAACCCCTGCCGATGCAGACCGACTACCGGCAGGCCGTGACCGCCCACCGGATCGACCTGCTCTACGACGACGACCAGCTGGTCGCGTTGATCGAGATGATCCCGGCGGTGGACCACCTGCTGATCGAGAACGTCGCCGTGCGGCCGTCGGCGCAGGGCACCGGATACGGGCGGCTGCTGATGCGGCACGCGGACCTCCTGGCCCAGTCGATGGGCCTGCACGGCGTGCGGCTCTACACCAACGCGCTGTTCACCGAGAACATCCGCTTCTACCGGCGGCTGGGCTACCGGGTCGACCGCGAGGAGCCGTTCCTCGACGGGGCGCTGGTGCACATGAGTAAGGCGGTCTGATCACTTGTCCTTGTGCGGCTTCTTCTGCTGCCCCTTGTCCTTGTCCTTGCCCTTGTCCTCGCCGTTGCCCCGGTTGTCCGGGGCGGCCGTGGTCTCCTCGGCCTGGGTGACCGGGGCCGTCTTCGCCACCGGTGCCGGCGCGTCGCTCGTCACCGGCGGCGGGGCGGCCGAAACCGGGGCGGGCGCCGGAACGGACGAGGCGGGGACCTCCGCGGTGGACCCGTTGAGGAGTGCGAAGGCGAGAGCGGCCGCGGCGGCCGTCACCGCGGAGCCCGCGGCCACCGCCAGCCGGCGACGCGGCTTCACCACGGCCAGCGGCCGCGTCACCCCGCCGAGCACGGCCGACACTTCCCGCGCCGACGGCCGCGCGTCCGGGTCGCGATCTCCCATGCGCCGCAACAAGTCCGCGAGGTGCGGTGGGAGGCCGTCCGGCACCGCGGGCGGGCGGAGCAACCGCGCCACCGCCGACTCGGTGAGCGATCCCGGGTACTCGCGCCGCCCGGACAGGCATTCCAGCAGCACCAGCGCCAGCGAGTAGACGTCCGCGGACGGCCCGACCGGTTCCCCGCGGACCTGCTCGGGCGCCATGTACGCGGCGGTGCCCACGACGGTGCCGGTGGTGGTGAACCGGGTGGTGTCGTGGCCCTGCGCGATGCCGAAGTCGCCGAGCACGGCCCCGTCCGGGGCGAGCAGGATGTTCGCGGGCTTGACGTCCCGGTGCGTGATGCCGGCGCGGTGGACGTAGGCCAGCGCGTCCGCCAGCCGGGCGCCCAGCTCGATGGTCTCGTCCACGGAGAGCGGTCCCTCGGCGATGCGGTCCGCCAGGGTGGGGCCGTCGACCAGGCGCATCACGAAGAAGACGCGGCCGTCGCGGACGCCGGAGTCGTACAGCGGCACCAGGGCCGGGTGCCGCAGCCGGTCCAGGATGCGGAACTCCCGCGCCTGCCGCCGCTGCTGGGCGGGCGTCGGGCGCGCGTGGAAGAGCTTGACCGCGACCTCGCGTTCGGCGACGCGGTCCCACGCGCGGTGCACGTCGGCACTGCCACCGCCGCCGATCCGCTCCCCGAGCCGGTACCGCTCACCCATGTCCACGAGGAATCGCTACCCCTGCGCGGGTGCGGGCAAACCCCGCCAGGGGTGGCCGCGGCGACCCGGATCGGCAAGAGTGGGGCCATGAGCAGCGCAGAGGTGCGGGACGGCGTGTCGTTGACGAACCTCGACCAGTCACTGTTCGCCGATGCCGGCGCCACGAAGCGCGATCTGGTCGACTACCTGGACGCGGTCGCCGACCGGATGGTCGCGGCGTTGCGGGACCGGCCGCTGTCGGTCGTGCGGCTGCTGCGCGGCCAGGACCCGTTCATGCAGAAGAACCTGCCGAAGTACACGCCGGAGTGGGTGCCGCGGGTGAGCATGTGGGCGGAGAGTTCGCACCGGCAGGTGTCGTACGCGTTGTGCAACGACCGCCGCACGCTGCTGTGGTTCGGCAACCAGCGGGCGATCGAGTACCACCCGACGCTGGGCCTCGCGGGGCACCTGGAGACGCCCACGCATCTGGTGCTGGACCTGGACCCGCCGGAGGGGTCGGCGGCGTTCGGGCTGGCGGTGCGCGCGGCCCACCTGGTGCGCCAGGCCCTGGCCGACTGCGGGCTGGCGGGCGCGGTGAAGACGAGCGGGTCCAAGGGCGTGCACATCTTCGTGCCGGTGCGCGGCGCCGACGCTGAGCAGGCCGCCGCGGCGACCCGGGCGCTGGCCGCCCGCGCCGAGAAGCTCGACCCGGACCTGGCGACGACGGCGTTCATCCGCGAGGACCGCGGCGGCAAGGTGTTCCTGGATTCGACACGCGCCGGCGGCGCGACGGTCGTGGCGGTGTACAGCCCGCGGGTGCGCCCCGGGCTGCCGGTGTCGTTCCCCGTGCCATGGGAGGAGCTCGACAACGTGCACCCGGCGACGTTCACCCTGCGCGAGGCCGTCCGGCTGCTGGGTTCCGGGGATCCGTGGGCCGACTCGCTGCCGGAGCCGCAGAGCCTGCCGGAGGAATTGATCGAGCACGGCCGCACCATCCCGATCGCCCGGGTCCAGGCAATGCACGAGGGCAAACGCCGAGCCCGAGCCCGCCGGGAGCAGGACTCCTGACGGCTGGTGGTTCGCGGGGTCAGCGCCGCCGCCCTCCGCCGCGGAAGGCAGCCATGGGCAGCACTCGCCGCACCGGCCCGCGCCGCCGGGCCGGCCACCACCCACCCCAGCGAAGCGGGCCACCACGCGACCAGCAGCACTCGCGGCACCAGCCCCACCAACCGCCGCGCCGCCCCCCGCCGCAGCAAAGCGCCCCGGGCCGCCCGCCACGCCACCAGTGCACCCCGCAGCAGCCCACGGTCGTCCGGCCAGCCACCAGCAGCACTGCCCGCCGCCCCACCACCCGGCCCGTCGCCACCACCCCAGCGGGACCACATCGCTAACTCCGCGGCGTCTCCGAGCGGAAGCTGTGCCCCAGCTCCGGCCCGAGGCCGAAGTAGTGCCGGAAGTTGTAGATCAGCGGGCTCCACTCCCCTGGATCGACGTGCTGCGTCCCCGGCACCACGAGCCGTGACTCGCAGTGCACGCGCAGCACCTCCGCCTGCACCACGACGAAGCCGCCCGTGCAGCCCTCCCGCACCTCGGCCGCACGCGCTTCCATCGCGATCGGGCAGTCCGCCACCCGCGGCGGCCGGACCAGGTCGGAGTCCACCGGCTGCAGCCCAGCCGCCCCGAACTTGTCCGGTTCGTGGCGGAAGGCGCCGCGCTCGTGCTCCGGCACCGGGTCCGCCCCGGTGAGCGGGGTCAGCCGCTCCACCGCCCGCCACTGGTCCGGCCCCGGCAGGTTGATCACGAGGTCCGGACGGACGCGAAAGTTGGCCACCGTGTGCGACGCCGCGGCCAGCCCGAGCACGACCACCTGGCCGAGCGCCCAGGCCGAGGACATGGGCGCGAGGTTGGCGCTGCCGTCGGCGTTCCCGGTCGACAGCAGCACGACCGGGGTGCCGAAGCAGAGGATGCTCGGGCTGATCACGACGTGCTCGTCCGTGACGTTCATGCCGCTCACGCTAGAAACGGATCAGGTCGGCCCCGGCCGAACAGCCCCAAGGACCACGAGCCGGCCGGCGTGGTCGGGATGACAGGATTTGAACCTGCGACCCTCCGCTCCCAAAGCGGATGCGCTACCAAGCTGCGCCACATCCCGGTCGCCCCAGAGCCCGGGGCGGTGCGATCACTCTAGCGTGGCCCGCTAGACTCGCAGACGCGCCCGTGCGATGCGGGTGCATGCGGGCGTAGCTCAATGGTAGAGCCCCAGTCTTCCAAACTGGTGGTGCGGGTTCGATTCCCGTCGCCCGCTCTCGTTGTTCGCGGGTCGTTGGTACCGTCGCCCGGTGCCGCGGCTGATCTTGCTCAACGGGCCGCCCGCGTGTGGTAAGTCGACGCTCGCTGGGCGGTATGTGGACGAGCATCTGCTGGCGCTGAACCTGGACGTCGACCGTCTACGAAACCTGATCGGCCGCCGGCGCGACGACCCGCGCGCCGCCGGCCGGCTTGCTCGCGGTGTCGCGCTCGCTGCCGCACGCACCCACCTGGCATCCGGCCACGACGTGGTGATTCCGCAGTTCCTGGGCCGGACGCCGTTCATCGAACAACTCGAGGGCCTCGCCCGAGGTGGACGCCACGTGCCACGAGATCGTGCTGCTCGGCAGCAAGGAGAACACGGTGAGGCGCTTCGTTGAGCGCACGCGCGCGGCGGCGGATCCGCTGCACGTCGAGGCCCAGGAGATGATCGAGCGGTGATCGCCGCACGGCCGGGGGCGCGGATCGTCCACGTCGAGGAAGGTCAGGTGGACCTGACGTACCAAGCACTGCTGCGCAACCTCGCGTGAGGCAGACAAGCGACGTGGACGAACAGCTGCGCGCCGACGCCGAGGTTCTCTGGCACTACCACCACCTGCGCCACGAGCCCCGGCGGACGGATGTCGGCATCGGGCTCGGGAGTCATGATCTCGGCGTCGCCGGGTACGTCGCTGAGCTGTACCACGCGGGCCGGTTCCCGCTGGTCGTTTTCACCGGGGCCAACGCGCCCACCACCGTCGGGATGTTCCCGCGTGGGGAAGCCGTCCACTTCGGCGAGCACGCGCGCGCCCTGGGGGTGCCGGCGACGGCCATCCGGCTCGAGACCCGCGCCACCAACACCGGCGAGAACATCACCTTCACCCGCGACCTGCTCCGCGACCACGACATCCGCGAGGTCACCCTTGTCTCGCGCCCCTACCAGCAGCGCCGCGCCTACGCGACCTGCCGCAAGCTCTGGCCCGAGGTCGACGTCGTCTGCGCCGCCAAGCCACAAACCCTCGACGAATACCTGCACACCATCGCCGACGACGACCGGGTGATCAACATGCTCGTCGGCGACACCCAACGCATCACCGCCTACGCCGAGCGCGGGTTCGCCATCCCGCAACCGCTCCCGGCGACCGTCCGGGCCGCCCTGCAACGCCTCATCGACGCCGGCTTCACCAAGCGCCTCGTCTAGTGGTTCCCACGGGGCGCACCCTGCCGCTCACCGATCAGCCTGAGGCAGCCAGCGACGACACGCCCTCCCCGGCATCGCGCGCCCCGCCTACCCGCTCACCTGCCGCGCCGTCGCCATGGCGCGTTCCGTCTCCCAGAACGCCCGCATCGATCGGACCAGCCCGTCCGCTCCCACGCGGTACACGAACACGCCGTCCGTATCCACCCGGTACCCGCCGGGCAGGTACGTCGTGATCGTGCCGACGTTGGCCACCTCGTCCCCCGCCGCGAAGGAATCCTTGATCACGAACTCGAACCGCTCCACCTTCGCGATCGTCAGGTCCCAGAACGCCGCGATCCCCTGGTGCCCGTGGTGCCCGCGACCCTCCTCGTCGAACATCGACTTGCCGACCGGGTCCTCGACCACCGCGTCGTCAGCGAACAGCGCCAGCCACTCGTCCTTGGCGCCGCGGCAGGTCGCGTTCATCGACTTCCACGAAGCGACCCGCGCCGGCGGCTGCTCGGCATCGACGTCCCAGCACACCTGAACACCCATGGCACACCCCTTCAGAACCGGGAAATGATCTCGTCGGCGAACTTGCGGATCGCGTCCTTCTTCGGGCCGATCGGGTCGCCGAACCCGATGCCCTCGAACACCCAAGGCTGCGTCACGATGTCCGTCACGCCGATCTCGGCCTGCTCGCGGTAGCCGTCCAGCCCGAACCGGTCGATGCACACCGCCTGGACCTCGAACGGCACGTCGGCCCGCCCGTACTCGGCGCGCAACTCGGCCAGCCGCGCGATCGTCGAGCGCAGGTCGTCGAACTTCATCATCGCCGAGGACCAGCCGTCGCCCACCCGCGCGGCCCGCTTCAACGCCACTTCGGTGTGCCCGCCGATGTAGAACGGCACGTGCTCCGACGGCGCCGGGCTCATCTGCAGCTTGTCGAAGTCGAAGAACCTGCCGTGGTACTCGACCATCCCGCCGTCCAGGATCAGCCGCAGCACCTCGATCGCCTCGTCCACGCGTTTGCCGCGGTTGGCGTACGGCGCGCCGCACCACTCGAACTCCTCCGGCGACCAGCCCACCCCGAGCCCGAGCCCGAACCGGTTGCCGGACAGCACCGCGACCGACCCGACCTGACGCGCGAGCAGCACCGGGTTGCGCGAGCCGAGCTTGAGCACCGACGTGTAGAACTCGATCCGCTCCGTCACCGCGGCCATCGTCGCGACCGCCACCAGCGGGTCCGCCCACGGCGTGTCCGCGGTCCAGAACCGGCTGCCGTCGGGCGTGTACGGGTACTCGGCGGACACGTGCTCGGAGTAGAACAGCGAGTCCGGCAGCGCGATCGAGGAGAAGCCGCACTCCTCGGCGGTGCGCGCCAACTCGGTGAACTGGTCCAGGGGGTTCATCGCGACCGAGAGGGTGAACTTCATGCGCCCGAGACTATAACCTGTTCTAGTTTTCGTCGAGAGCGGAACCGCTTGCGCCGCGATTCCCGCAGGTCACAGACTGGGCGGATGATCCAGGAATTCGCCGGCGAGGTGGCGTCGAACTACGCGAAGTTCCGCCGCGGGTACCGGCCGGAGGTCCTCGACCTGCTCGCGGCGGAGTTCCCGCTCGGCCGGGTGCTCGACCTGGGTTGCGGCACCGGGCAGCTGACGGTGCCGATGGCCGCCAGGGCCGGCGCGGTGATCGGCATGGACCCCTCACCCGACATGCTCGCGCACGCCCGCGCCGCGGAGGTCCCGAACATCGTGTGGGTCGTAGGCGCGGACAGCGACGTGCCGGCCCTGGAGCCGCTGCTCGGCGGCGGCAGCCTCGATCTGGTCACCATCGGCCAGGCACTGCACTGGATGGATCCGGGTCCGCTGTTCGCCGCGCTGACCCGCCTGCTGCGGTCCGGCGGCGGGGTCGCGGTGATCGCCAACGGCACGCCGGTGTGGACGCAGCGCAGCCCGTGGGCGGCGGCGATCCGGCAGGTGTCCACCCGCTGGCTGGGCGCGCTGGAGTTCCCCGCGTGCGGCAGCAGCGAGGACGAGCGCGCGCGCTACCGCGACCTGCTCGAACGGGCCGGGTTCACCCGGGTGCGGGAACATCGTCTTGATCACACCGAACGGCTCGGCCTCGACGAGGTGGTCGGCGCCTTCTACTCCGCCGGCGCCCTGGAGAAGCTCGACGCCGCAGGTCGGCGCGCTTTCGACACCGACCTGCGGGCCGCGCTCCTGGCGGCCGAACCCGAGGGCGTGTTCACCGAGGAAGTGCCGGTGCGGGTGCTGTGCGGAACCTGGGAACCATCGGCGTAGCGCCCGCGTTGTCCGGTTCAAGACACCGAACTTCCGGGAGTAAGCCATGGGCACCACGATCACCGTGATCGTGCTCCTCGTCCTCATCGTGGGCGGCATCGCCTACTTCGCGAAGGCTCAGGCCGCCACCCGGCGGCGCCAGCTCGACGACGCCAAGGCCGACGCCCGGCGCCTGGTCGAGCGCCTCGGCGGGCAGGTGCTGAACCTCGTGGGTTCGAACGAGCCGGCGAAGCAGGCGCTGGCCGACGCGTCCGAGCGCTACAACGCGGCGGGCTCGCAGCTGGAGCAGGCGCAGACGGCCGAGCAGGCCAAGCTCGTCAAGGAGACCGCCCTGGAGGGCCTCTACTACGTGCGCGCGGCCCGCGAGGCGATGGGCATGGACCCGGGCCCGAAGCTGCCCGAGGAGACCGAGCGCGAGCGCGCCGGCAAGGTCACCGAGCACCGCAGCGTCGACGTCGAGGGCAGGCACTACGAGGCCTCGCCGAAGCCGGGCGACAACACGCCGTACTACTACCCCGGCGGCCGCGTGGCCGGCCGCCCGGTGCCGCAGGGCTGGTACAGCGAGCCGTGGTGGAAGCCGGCGCTCGTGGCCGGCGCGTGGGGCCTGGGCTCGATGTTCCTGTTCAGCGCGATGTTCAGCGGCATGGCCGGCATCGCGAGCGCCTCGGCGTGGGAGTCCGGCTACGACGCGGGCCAGGAGGACGCCATGGCCGACGCGGGAGCCGACGGCGGCGACATGGGTGACGCCGGTGGCGACGCGGGCGGCGACATGGGCGGCGACTTCGGCGGCGGGGACTTCGGCGGCTTCGGCGACTTCTGATTCACCCGACGGCGGGCCGGACGCGCAGTCCGGCCCGCTCGGTCATGCCGTCTGGCAGACCGGGCACCAGTAGAGGTTCCGCCCGGCCAGCTCGGTGTGCGCGACCGGCGTGCCGCACACCAGGCACGGCTGCCCGGTGCGCCGGTAGACGTAGACCTCGCCGCCGTGCCGGTCCTGCCGCGGCGCGCGGCCGGTGACCTCGGGCAGGTGCTCGTCGTCCACGGTGTCGATGCGGCCGATCCGGACGCCCTTGCGCATGAGCGCCACGAGGTCGGTCCACATCTCCTTCCACTGCACGTGGTCCAGCGCCCGGCCGGGCACCATCGGGTTGATCCGGTGCCGGAACAGGACCTCGGCCCGGTACACGTTGCCGACACCGGAGATCACCGACTGGTCCATCAGCAGCGCGGCGATCGAGGTCCGGGAGGCCGAGATCCGCTGCCACGCCTCATCCGGGCGGGCGTCGCGGCGCAGCGGGTCCGGGCCGAGGCGCGCCTTGATCGCGTCGACCTCGTCCGGGGTCAGCAGCTCGCAGCGGGTCGGGCCGCGCAGGTCCGTCCAATGTGTCCGGCCGGTCAGCCGCAGCCGGACCTGGCCCACCGGCGTGGTTTCCGGCAGTTTCGCCTCGGTGAACGTGCCGTAGAGTCCCAAGTGGACGTGCACGGACCCGAGCGGTCCGAAGTCGTGGAACAGGTGCTTGCCGTAGGCCTCGGCCCCGAGCATGACCCGGCCGTCCAAAAGGGCCGCCTCGCTCGCGAAGCGGCCCTGCGGACTGGAGACGCCCACCGGCGCGCCCGCGTAGCGCCGCTGGTGCAGGCGGGCGAGCCGGTGGAGGGTGTGCCCTTCGGGCATCAGGCAGGCAGCGGCGGCGGCGTGCCGGTGCGCTCGTAGTCGAGCATCTGCTGCACGCGACGGCCGTGCCGCGCGTCCTCCGACGGCGGGGTGGACAGGAACGTGTCGACGATCGCGGTGGCCTCGTCGACCGTGTGCATGCGGGCGCCGATGCCGATCAGCTGCGCGTGGTTGTGCTCGCGGGCGAGCGCGGCGATCTCCGGCTTCCAGGCCAGCGCGGCCCGGGCGCCCTTCACCTTGTTCGCGGCGATCTGCTCACCGTTGCCCGAACCGCCGATGACGATGCCCAGGCTGCCCTCGTCCGCCACCACTCGGCGGGCGGTCTCGATGCAGAAGGCCGGGTAGTCGTCGGCGGCGTCGTAGACGGCCGGGCCGATGTCGGTGACCTCGTGGCCCTGGCCCTTCAAGTACTCGACCAGGTGGTTCTTCAGCTCGAAGCCGGCGTGGTCTGATCCCAAGTAGACGCGCACGGGTTGGAGTCTCGCATCCGGACCCGAGCCGGGCATGCTGGGGGTGTGGACGTGTTCGCCCAGGACGGGCATGACCTGCGGGTGGAGTGGGGCGCGGAAGGGGTCGCCGGGCTGGGGCGGGAGTGCGCGGTGCTGGTCATCGTGGACGTCCTGTCGTTCAGCACGACGGTGGACCTGGTGACGGGCCGGGGTGGCCGGGTGCGCCCGGTGCGGTGGCGCGGCGGCCGGGTGCCGCGGCCGGCCGCGGTCGGGCCGGATCCGGGGTGCGCCGCGGCCGCCGGCACCGGCGCGACCGTGCTCGTCGGCTGCCTGCGCAACGCCACCGCTGCCGCCTGCGAGACGCAGCCCGGCTGCGGAGGTGCCGGTCGGGGCCGGCGAATTCGCCATTGCCCGGACCGCCACTCCGCCGCACCCGGTACTCAGCGGACTGGCACCAGCGGCGGTGAAGCGGCACACACCGCGGCCCCCGTTCTCGTCGACGACCTGCTGGAGGCCGCGTGACCTGGCTCGAACTCGCCGACGGCGTCCTCGCCCGGCGCTACGCGCACCTGGACCAGACGCTCGGGCTGGTCGTCGGAACCGAGCGGTGCCTGGTGATCGACACCGGCGGGGACGAGGTGCAGGGCGCGGCCTTCGCGGCCGAGATCCGCGAGATCACCGACCTGCCGTGGACGGTGGTGATCACCCACGCCCACTTCGACCACCACTTCGGCACCGCGGCGTTCCTGCCGTGCCCGGTGTGGGCGCACGAACGCTGCCGCGACGCGCTCGTCAGCGAAGGCGAGTCCGACCGGGCCGAGTGGGTGCGCCGCCTGGCGGGCAAGCCGGAAGCCGACCGGCTCGCGGCCGCCCGCCTGGTGCTGCCGGACCACCTGCTCACCGACCGCGTCCAGCTCGACCTCGGCGGGCGGACCGTCGAGCTGGTCCACCCCGGCGTGGCGCACACCGACCACGACGTGGCCGTGCACGTGCCGGACGCCGGTGTGGTGTTCGCCGGTGACCTGGTCGAGCAGGGCGCACCGCCGTCGATCGGGCCGGACGCGCACCCCGCGGACTGGCCGTCCGCGCTGGACCGGCTGCTCGCCCTGCGGCCCGGCACGATCGTCCCGGGGCACGGCGACCCGGTCGACCCGGATTTCGTGGCCGCCCAGCGGGACGAGCTCAGTCGAAGTTGAGCTCGCCGGTGCGGGTGCGCTTCAGCTCGTAGAAGTCGGGGTAGCTCGCCAGCAGCCGGGCGCCGTCGAACACCTTGAGCGCGTCCTCGCCACGCGGGATCGAGCTGAGCACCGGGCCGAAGAACGCGACGCCGTCGATGTGGATGGTCGGGGTGCCGACGTCCATGCCGACCGGGTTCATGCCCTCGTGGTGGCTCTTCTTCAGCGCGTCGTCGTACTCGGCGGAGTCGGCCGCGGAGGCGAGGTCGGCGGGCGCGCCCACGGCTTCCAGCGCCTGGCGGATGACCTCGGGGATGTCCTTGTTGCCCTGGTTGTGGTAGCGGATGCCGAACTCGGTGTAGAAGTCCCGCAGGATCGCCTCGCCCTTCTCCTGCGCGAGCGCCGTGGCCACGCGCACCGGGCCCCACGCCTTGTCGAGCAGCTCCTGGTACTCCGCCGGGAGGTCGCGCCCGCTGTTGAGGACCGCGAGGCTCATGACGCGGAAGTTCAGGTCGAGGTCGCGCTGCTTCTCCACCTCGAGGATCCAGCGTGAGCTGATCCAGGCGAACGGGCAGACGGGGTCGAAGTAGAAGTCCACGCGTGTGCGCGCTGCGGTCATCAGTGTTCTCCCTGTGGGTGGTGGGGGGGGTCAATCCGGCCAACAGCGCGCGGAGTGCACTTGTTCCCCGCCGAGACATGATTGGATAGCGGGATCACCGAGAATGACAACCGCGAGCGTTTCCGAGGTGCCTGTGCCCGCCCCTAACCTGACCCGTGACCAAGCCAAACAGCGTGCCGAGCTGCTCGAGGTCGAGTCCTACGACATCGCCCTCGACCTCACGGACGGTAACGGCGGCCCGGGCGAGAGAAGCTTCGACTCGAAGACCACGATCCGGTTCGCCGCCACCAAGCCCGGCGCGAGCACGTTCGTCGACATCGTCGCCGGCTCCGTCCGCTCCGCGACGCTGAACGGCCGGGCGCTGGACGTCTCCGGCTACACCGAGGAGAACGGCGTCGCGCTGCCGGACCTGGCCGCGACCAACGAGCTGGTCGTCAAGGCCGACTGCCGCTACATGAACACCGGCGAGGGCCTGCACCGGTTCGTCGACCCGGTCGACGACGCCGTGTACCTGTACACGCAGTTCGAGACAGCCGACGCCAAGCGCATGTTCGCCTGCTTCGACCAGCCCGACCTCAAGGCCACCTACCGGCTGACGGTCACGGCGCCGAGCGACTGGAAGATCGTGTCCAACGCGCCGGTCGAGAGCACCGAGAAGACCGCCGAGGGCGCCACGCGCACGGTCTTCGCCACCTCGGAGCGCATCTCCACCTACCTCGTCGCGTTGATCGCCGGCCCGTACGCGGAATGGCACGACCAGTACACCGACGAGCACGGCACGATCCCGCTGGGCATCTACTGCCGCGCGTCGCTGGCCGAGCACATGGACGCCGAGCGGCTGTTCACCGAGACCAAGCAGGGTTTCGGCTTCTACCACAAGGCGTTCGGCACGCCGTACCCGTTCCGCAAGTACGACCAGCTGTTCGTGCCGGAGTTCAACGCGGGCGCGATGGAGAACGCGGGCGCGGTCACGTTCCTGGAGGACTACGTCTTCCGCAGCCGGGTCACCCGCTACGCCTACGAGCGGCGCGCCGAGACGCTGCTGCACGAGATGGCGCACATGTGGTTCGGCGACCTGGTCACCATGCGCTGGTGGGACGACCTGTGGCTGAACGAGTCGTTCGCCACGTTCGCGAGTGTCCTGGCCCAGGCCGAGGCGACCGAGTACGTGCACGCCTGGACCAGCTTCGCGAACATCGAGAAGTCGTGGGCCTACCGGCAGGACCAGCTGCCCTCGACGCACCCGATCGCGGCCGACATCGTGGACCTGCAGGCCGTCGAGGTGAACTTCGACGGCATCACCTACGCCAAGGGCGCCAGCGTGCTCAAGCAGCTGGTCGCCTACGTCGGGCTGGACCACTTCCTCGCCGGGCTGCGGGTGTACTTCGGCAAGCACGCGTGGGGCAACGCGACGCTGGCCGACCTGCTGAGCGCGCTGGAGGAGGCCTCCGGCCGCGACCTGTCCGGCTGGAGCGCGCAGTGGCTGGAGACGACCGGCCTGAACTCGCTGCGGCCGAAGTTCGAGGTCGACGCCGAAGGCCGGTTCACCTCGTTCGCGGTGCTGCAGACGGGCGCGAAGCCGGGCGCCGGTGAGCTGCGCACGCACCGCATCGCGGTGGGCATCTACGACGACGAGAACGGCAAGCTGGTCCGCAAGCAGCGGGTGGAGCTGGACGTCGAGGGCGAGCGCACCGAGGTGCCGGACCTGGCCGGGCAGCCGGCGGGCAAGCTGGTGCTGGTCAACGACGACGACCTGACCTACTGCACGATGCGCCTGGACGCCGGTTCGCTGACCACGCTGGTCGACCGGATCGCCGACATCACCGAGCCGCTGCCGCGGACGCTGTGCTGGTCGGCGGCGTGGGAGATGACCCGCGAGGCCGAGCTGAAGGCGCGGGACTTCCTGCAGATCGTGCTGCACGGCATCCACGCGGAGACCGAGGTCGGTGTCGTGCAGCGGCTGCTGCTGCAGGCGCAGACCGCGCTGAACTCGTACGCGCAGCCGTCCTGGGCGGCGGCCGAGGGGTGGCCGCAGTTCACCCGGAAGCTGCTGGAGCTGGCCCGCGCCGCCGAGCCGGGCTCGGACCACCAGCTCGCGTTCGTCAACTCGCTGACCGGTTCGGTCCTCGACGACGCGACGCTCGACGTGCTGGCCGGCTGGCTCGACGGTTCGGAGCCGCTGGAGGGTCTGGTCGTCGACGCGGACCTGCGCTGGCGCCTGCTGAACGCGCTGGTGGCGCACGGCCGGGCGGCGGACGAGGAGATCGACGCCGAACTGGCCCGCGACGACACCGCGACGGGCCGCCGCCACGCCGAGCACGCCCGAGCCCTGCGCCCCACCCCGGAGGCCAAGGCGGAGGCGTGGCAGCGCGCGGTCTACGACGACGACCTCCCGAACGCGACGAGCAACGCCATCATCGGCGGCTTCTCCCACCCCGGGCAGAAGGACCTGCTGACGGGCTACGTGAGCACGTACTTCGCCGCCATCGACGAGGTCTGGTCACGCCGCTCGAGCGAACGCGCCCAGCCGACGGTCGTCGGACTGTTCCCGGCATGGGCGGTCGAGCACGCCACGGTGCAGGCCGCGGACGAGTGGCTGGCGGGCGAGCACCCGGCCGCACTGCGGCGGCTGGTCTCGGAGGGCCGGGCCGGCATCGTGCGGGCCCTGGCGGCACGGGAATTCGACGAGGCCTAAGGACACAAAAGGAGAGGGGCGCCGGCACAAGCCGGCGCCCTTTCTTTCTTTGCGACAAACCGCAAGCCGGCAACGCAACAGCACCGACTACCCCAACCAGACCTCCCCCGCCCCCGATCCACAGCCGGTCTTTGGTCGCCGACCAGGCGTGTCAAGGTACTCTTTCCCGCCTTGACACGCCTGGTCGGCGACTGAAACACAATCAGGCATCGGGGGCGGGGGTGGTCGTAAGGTGACCTTTTGGCGCCGTGAGGCGCTCCCGCCCGCGGAGCGGGCTCGTCGCCTGCCCAACGTCACCTCTAAAGATCAAAAGATGTCCTCGCCGGACGGGCAGGCTCCGGGATGACGGGGAATGCAGGAACCTCGCCTTGGCGAGGTGGTCGCTGTGTGGTCATCCCGTCGCCTTCCGGTTTGTGCATATCACCTTGAGCCAGGGCCGCAAGGTTGGCATGGTCGGCCGCCGGTTGGCGGCCTGGGTTGCGGCCCTGGCTCAAGGTGATCGTTGCGTGTCAGGCGACGGGATGACCACCCAGCTACCTTGGGTGCAAAAAGAGGGGCGGCCGCTGCGCGACCGCCCCTCTTTTCTGCCTAGTGCTTGGGTGCGGAGCCGGCCTGGTCGGCCAGCATGCGCAGGCCCGAGACCAAGCCGCCGATGAGGTCGCCCTCCTTGAAGGACGCCACCATGCTCATCACGGCCAGCTTCGCGCCGCGGTCGGGGAGACGGCGGATCGCGTCGGAGCCCGTCACGATCTCCACGACCCGCTCGCCCGGGGAGACGGCGATCAGCACGGCGTTCGCCGAGTCCGGCTCGATCCGCGCGTGCAGCTCCTCCGCCCGGGCGCGGCTCTCGGAACCCAGCTCGCCCAGGTACACGCTGAAGTCGAGCCCGGTCTCCCGGCTCGCGAGGGTCAGCGCTTCGTCCAGACGGGCCAATTGGACGGTGCTGAATGGGCTGGATGGAGCAGCGGGCTCGTACATCCGGGCCACCGAGCGGCGACCGGTCGCGGTAATCGCGACCCCGATCTCCAGCTCCTCGTCCGATCCTGGCTGTCGGGTCAGCTCACCAGCTGCCACGGGCTCCTCCTGCCGCCGTCACGCGCGCGTTCCCGCTCGCGTCCCTGTTCTCCACCGGTTCGCCGGAGTGCGTGTCGTGCACGGTCCCGATACCTTCCGGGTTGCCGCTCCACCACATCGGCGGGTACTCCCAGGCCTGGCCGGGCCGGTAGCGCGGCGTGCCGGTCAGCTTCGACCGCAGGGTGAGCACGCTGATCACCCCGTAGATCGCGGCCGGGATCAGCGCGAAGATCAGGATCGTCTCTCCGATGTTCACGCGTGAAGAGTAGCCCGAGCAGCCCCGGCCCGCCGAAGCCGGTCACGACCGCTCGTCGCATCCGGGCCACCGTCCGCCGAGCGTCGCGACGTCATTGGGGCGATGGGCTGAAGAGCGGTCGGACGAAAGGTTGCAACTCAACGTACAGCCGGCCGCACCCGGCGCGATTGCCTTGTCCGGTGGCCCAGTTCCTCGTAGCTTTTTCACCTGTACGGGCCTTGCGCCCCGCTCCCCTTCCCAATGAGTAACGCACAGGTCCCTGGAGGACAGATCATGTACCTGCTCCGTACCCTCGCCCAGAGCAACGACGACCACGCTCCGTCACTGATCGACACAGCGGACGGCTGCTCCACGCGGGGCACGCGTGTGACGCGCGGCACAAGGGTTACCGCCGGTACTCGAGTCACCCGCGGCACCCGCGTCACCAGGGGGACCCGGGTCACCGCCGGTACCCGCGTGACCCGTGGCACGCGAGTCACCCGTGGCACCCGCGTCACGATGGGCACCCGCGTCACGCGTGGCACCCGAGTCACCCGCGGCACGCGCGTCACCGCCGCCTGAGACCCGTCCCGTCCCGGAAACTGACCCGAACCACCACCAAGTCGAAGACGTCGGAACGCCCCGGCTCACCACCACAGCCGGGGCGCCGGTGTGCGTCCGATCAGGCCGCCACGCCGAGGTAGGGCTTCCACAGCGGGTCCGCGTCCCCGGAGTGCACCAGCAACCGCCAGTGCGGGCCCCGCGGCGCCGTCGGCACCACCCGCAGCTGCCAGCCCAGCTCCTCCAGGAGCCGGTCGGCCTTGCGGTGGTTGCACTTCGCACAACACGCCACGCAGTTCTGCCAGCTGTGCGGACCACCCTTGCTGCGCGGCAGCACGTGGTCGATCGTCTCGGCCCGTCCGCCGCAGTACGCGCACTTGTAGCGGTCCCGGTGCATCAGCCCGGCCCGCGTCAGCGGCACCTGCGCCCGGTAGGGCACCCGCACGTACGTCGACAACCGGATCACCGACGGCACCGGCAGCGACAGCGTCGCCGCGTGCAACGTCAGACCGGCCGGGTCGCCGTGCACGACCTCCGCCTTCCCGCACATGACCAGCACCACGGCCCGCCGCAGCGGGAGCGCGGTCAGCGGTTCGAACGTGGCGTTGAGCAGCAGCACCCGCCGCCTGCCCATGGAGAACGTGCCGGGGCCGCCGGAACCGGCCGGATCCCGCCCTCTACGCTGACCCGAGGGTCGGCTCACGCGGCCGCCTCGCGGGGGTGGCCCACTGGGCTGAGGTCCGCCTCCGGGCGGCCCCTGACCCTGGTGAGCGCCCTGATCATGCGTAGAACACAGGGCTACCTCCGGCGCCTGCCCGCCCACCGCTTGGTCGGGGGCGCCGAGGGGGATCGGTTGTCGGTCTGGCACTCGACCACCTCCACCGGTGCAGCCATAGTCGACCACAGATCACACCCGATGCGCACCTGTGTTAGAAGACGTGTCCTGTGAAATTCGTTCGACGTCTGCGTGACGACGGGCGGAAACGGCCAGAAAGGGATCCCCGAGCCCCGTGACGCCGCTGCTCAACGAAGCACCCGAGTGCATCAACGAACCCGGCACCTGGTGCTATCAAGTGTTCCAGATCACGCACAACGAGTGGCTGGCGGCCTCCGCCAACTGGCTGATCGCCAAGCCGCTGCGGATCATCCTGATCCTGCTCGTCGCGATGATCATCCGGTTCCTGCTGCACAAGCTGATCGACCGGGTCACCACCATGCCGCGTGGCAACGGCGGGAAGCTGCCCACGATCCTGCGTCCCCTGCGCGAGCGCGCCCCCGACATCCTCGGCCCGGTCGTGGCCGAGCGGCGCCGCCAGCGGGCCAAGACGATCGGCTCGGTGCTCAAGTCGCTGACCTCGTTCGTCGTGCTCGGGCTCGCCGCCATCTACATCCTGGGCGAGCTGGGCATCAACCTCGGGCCGCTGCTCGCCTCGGCCGGTGTGGTCGGCATCGCGCTCGCGTTCGGCGCCCAGAACCTGGTCAAGGACTTCCTGTCCGGGATGTTCATGATGCTGGAGGACCAGTACGGCGTCGGTGACGTCGTCGACATCGGGCCGGCCACCGGCACGGTCGAGTCGGTCGGCCTGCGCATCACCACGATCCGCGACGTCAAGGGCACCGTCTGGTACGTCCGCAACGGCGAGGTGACCCGCGTCGGCAACTCCAGCCAGGGCTACGCGATCGCCCTGGTCGACGTGCCGCTGAGCTACAACGCCGACGTCGAGCGCGCCACCGCCGTCCTCACCGAGGCCGCCCACAGCGCCGCGACCACCGAGCCGCTGTCGGTCGACCTGCTGGAGGAGCCCGAGGTGCTCGGCGTGGAGAAGGTCACGCCGGAGAGCATCGAGCTGCGGCTGACGGTCAAGGTGCGGCCGGGCCGGCAGTGGGCCGTGCAGCGGCAGCTGCGTGCGGCGTGCCTCACGGCGCTGGAGGAAGCCGGCTTCCTGTCCGCCGCGACCACGGCACAATGAGAGGGTGACCGGTATGAGCGACCCCCAGTCCTTCTTCGAGGCCGTCGGCGGGGAACCGACGTTCCGCAAGATCGTCGCGCGGTTCTACGCCGAGGTGGCGAAGGACGAGGTGCTGCGGCCGATGTACCCCGAGGAGGACCTCGGGCCGGCCGAGGACCGGCTGCGCCTGTTCCTGATGCAGTACTGGGGTGGCCCGCACACCTACTCCGACCAGCGCGGCCACCCGCGCCTGCGGATGCGGCACGCGCCGTTCAAGATCGGCCCCATCGAGCGCGACGCGTGGCTGCGCGCGATGCGCGTCGCGGTCGACGAGGCCGGGCTGCCGGAGCCGCTGGAGACCCAGCTGTGGAACTACCTCGAGATGGCCGCCCACAGCATGATGAACAGCTGGGTCTGAGCCCCGCGCCCGCCTGAGCGGGCACGGGGCTCCCGGCGTCAGAGCTTGGCCAGCTCGTTGGCGAGCGGCTCCAGCACGTCCGGCGTGTGCGGCGGCGGCAGGTAGACGATCGCCAGGTCCAGGCCCTGCTCGCCGAGCGCGGCCGCCTCGTCGGCGACCTTCGCGTAGTCGAGGTCCGTGTCCAGCCGCACGTGGCTGGACAACATGATCTCCTTCGGGTCGCGGCCGATGTCGGCGCAGTGCTGGTGCAGCACGTCCCGCTTGCGGGCGAACTCCTCCGGCGTGCCGCCGACGAAGTTCCAGTGCTGGGCGAAGCGCGCCGCGGTGCGCAGGGTGCGCTTCTCTCCGCTGCCGCCGATCACGATCGGCGGGTGCGGGCGCTGGATCGGCTTCGGCTCGTTGCGGGCGTCGGTGAGCTGGTAGTACTCGCCCTGGAAGGTGGTCGTCTCCTGCGTGAGCAGGCCGACCAGCACCTCGCAGGCCTCCTCGAACCGGTCGCTGCGCTGCTTGACCGTGCCGAGTTCCATGCCGTAGGCGCCGGACTCCTCCTCGTTCCAGCCGGCGCCGACGCCGATCTCCAGCCGCCCGTTCGACACGATGTCGAGCGTCGCGGCCATGTTCGCCAGCAGCGCCGGGTGCCGGTAGTGGATGCCGCTGACGAGCGTGCCCAGGCGCAGCCGCTTGGTCGCCTGCGCCAGCGCGGTCAGCGTGACCCAGCCCTCCAGGCACGGGCCGGTCGGGTCGGAGAAGATCGGGTAGAAGTGGTCGAAGGTCCAGCCGGACTCGAAGATCTCGATGTCGTCGGCCGCCTGCCACACGGCGAGCATGTCGGACCACTCGGTGTTCTGGGGTGAGGTCTTGAACGCGAAGCGCATGGTCGCGACCCTAGCGACCTGGAGCAGCTCCAGCGCAAGTCAGAACAGCAGCGGAAGCAACGCGTGCCGCCGCCGGACCACGGCACCGTAGCGGGCGTCCAGGCGCATCCACGAGTTCGTCGCCGTCACCCGGATGACGTCATCCGGAATGGACGAATCGAAGAACCCCATTCCGGACAGGGCGAACAGGCACCGCATCTGGACCTTGACCTCGACGTCGCCCTCGCTGACCGTCAGGACCGCCTGGTCCATCAGCGACGCCGGCGGGGTGCCGTGCGGGCCGGCGTTCTCCCGGGCCAGCGCGACACCGCGGTCGGTGAGCTCGCTGATCACCTTCGTCGGCAGCTCGTCGACCAGCTGCCACGGACCGGTGGCCGGCAGTTCGCTGTGCCACAGCAGGTCCCGCGGCGGGCCGGGATCCATCCGCTCGCCGCCGGCGACCGTGAGGGCGGCCAGCAGCTCGTTGCCGGACACCGTCACGTCACCAGGCTCGACCTCGCCGTGGACCGCGCGGGTCGCCAGGCAGTCGAACGGCGTGGACACCCACGCCTCGACGATGCCGCCACCGCGGTTGCGCAGCCGCACGGCGGCCTGGCCGTCCAGCCGCACCGCCCGGGCCACGAAGGCCCCGAGCGTCTCCCGGTCGCCCCGGTCGGGGACGCGCAGCTCGGTCACGCGCCCGCCTCCGTCAGCCGGGTCTGCAGGAACGCCCGCTCCTCCGCGGTCAGGCGGCGCGGACGGCTGGTGGTGACGTCGTAGGGCGCGAGGACGGTCTCGGCGGTGACCGCGACCGGCGATCCGGCGTCCGGGCCGTCGTGCACCCGGTAGTCCAGGGTCAGCGACGCGAACTTGAGGTCCTTCAGCGAGATCTCCACCCGGATCTCCTGCCCGTCCACCACGATCGGGGCGCGGTAGTGCACGGCCAGCTTGACCACGACCATGCCCTTCGCGAACTCCGCGAGCCCGGCGCGGCCCGCTTCGTCGAACAACAACGGCACGCGTGCCTCTTCGAGCAACGTCACCATGTTGGCGTGGTTGACGTGCCCGAACACGTCCATGTCCGACCAGCGGGGCCGCACCTTCGCTACGTACACCCCGATATTCCTACCTCACCGTGCTCCGCAGCTGGCGCGCGGCGACCGACAGCGTCGCGAGGTCGAGGCGGCCGGACTGGTTGATCTCGTCGAGCGACACCCTGGCCCGGGCCAGCCGGGAGGCGTTCGCCTTCTCCCACTGCGCGATCTTGGCGTCCGTGTCGTCCTCGGGATCGCTGTGCCGCAGCGCGTCCAGCGTGATCGCCCGCAGCGACGAGTACACGTCGTCGCGCAGGGCCAGCCGGGCCAGCGCGTGCCACCGGTTCCCGCGCTCCAGCGCGCTGATCGAGGTGAGCAGCCGGTCGACGTCGAGGTGGGCGGACAGCGCGTAGTACAGCTGCGACGCCTCCTCCGGGCTGCTCTCCGCGTCCACCCCGGCCTCGCGCACCGCCAGCTCGGCCACCTCGACGACGTCGAGCAGCCCGTAGGCGTCCAGCAGGACCGCGACCCGCAGCGCCAGCTCACGCGGCACCCCGGCCTCGGCGTAGCGGTCGGCCTGCTCGCGCACGGCCTCGGCTTCCCGGCCGCGCAGGAGCGTGTCGACCTTCGGCGCCAGCT
The DNA here is from genome assembly GCF_023376025.1 of Amycolatopsis thermalba. Classification (NCBI taxonomy): domain Bacteria; kingdom Bacillati; phylum Actinomycetota; class Actinomycetes; order Pseudonocardiales; family Pseudonocardiaceae; genus Amycolatopsis; species Amycolatopsis thermalba. The sequence goes on along the minus strand of NZ_CP091196.1, from coordinate 2,254,376 downwards.
CGGCGACGACCGGACCGAAGCGCGAGATCTCCGCGCCGACGGCCAGCGGCTGCGGCCGGTTGGCGAGGAACCAGCGCGCGGCCCGGTCCAGCAGCCGCCGCGACTCCAGCATCATCGCGTCCTGCACCTCGGTGGGCGCCGAGTTGTCGAGCGCGTGGATGTCGTTCCACAGGGCGTTGAGGTTGAACACGCGCGTGACGATCGTGTACGCGCGCACCGCGTCGGTGGCGGTCGCGTTCATCTCCTCGGCCAGGCGGTAGGCGTAGGACACGCCCGCCCCGTCGACGACCTCGTTCACCAGCAGCGTCGTGATGATTTGGCGGCGCAGCGGGTGCTCGCCGATGCGGTCGGCGAACCGCTCGCGCAGCGGCTTCGGGAAGTACTCGGGCAGCCGCCGGGCGAACACCTCCGCGTCCGGCAGGTCGCTGGCCAGCAGCTCGTCCTTCAGCTCCAGCTTCACGTGCGCGAGCAGGGTCGCCAGCTCCGGCGAGGTGAGGCCCTCACTGGCCTTCTCCAGCGCCTGGAACTGCTGCTTGCTCGGCAGCGCCTCCAGCTTGCGGTCCAGCGCCCCGGCCTTCTCCAGGCTCGCGACCAGCCGCGCGTGCACGGGCAGCATCTGCGGCGCGTGCGCCCGGCTCACGCCGAGCACCGCGTTCTGGTGGTAGTTGTCCGCGAGCACCAGGCGGCCGACCTCGTCGGTCATCTCGTGCAGCAGCTCGTTGCGCTGCTCGCGGTCCAGTGCGCCGCTGCCGACCAGGTGGTCGAGCAGGATCTTGATGTTGACCTCGTGGTCGGAGCAGTCCACCCCGGCGGAGTTGTCCAGCGCGTCGGTGTTGATCTTGCCACCGGCGCGGGCGAACTCGATGCGGCCGCGCTGGGTCAGGCCCAGGTTGCCGCCCTCGCCGACCACCTTCACCCGCAGCTGGTTGCCGTCGACGCGCACCGCGTCGTTGGCCTTGTCCCCGGCGTCGGCGTGGGTCTCGGTCTCGGCCTTGACGTAGGTGCCGATGCCGCCGTTCCACAGCAGGTCCACGGGCGCCAGCAGGATCGCGCGGATCAGGTCGGCGGGGGCGAGCTGGGTGACGTCGTCGGCCAGGCCGAGCGCCTGACGCACCTGCGGCGACACCGGGATCGTCTTGGCGCTGCGGGAGAACACGCCGCCGCCCTCGCTGATCAGCGAGCGGTCGTAGTCCTCCCACGACGAGCGCGGCAGCTCGAACAGGCGCTTGCGCTCGCGGAACGACGCCGCCGCGTCCGGGTTCGGGTCGAGGAAGACGTGCAGGTGGTTGAACGCGGCCACCAGCCGGATGTGCTCGGACAGCAGCATGCCGTTGCCGAACACGTCACCGGCCATGTCCCCGATGCCGACGACCGTGAAGTCCTGGGTCTGGGTGTCCACGCCCAGCTCGCGGAAGTGCCGCTTGACGCTCTCCCACGCGCCGCGGGCGGTGATGCCCATGGCCTTGTGGTCGTAGCCGACCGACCCGCCGGAGGCGAACGCGTCGCCCAGCCAGAAGCCGTAGGCCGCGGACACCTCGTTGGCGATGTCGGAGAAGGTCGCGGTGCCCTTGTCGGCCGCCACCACGAGGTAGTTGTCGTCGCCGTCGTAGCGCACGACGTCCCTGGCCGGGATCGTGCGGCCCTCGACGAGGTTGTCGGTGAGGTCGAGCAGGCCGGAGATGAACATGCGGTAGCAGGCGATGCCCTCGGCCAGGTGCGCGTCGCGGTCCACGCCCGGGTCGCCGGTCGGGACCGGCGGGCGCTTGACGACGAACCCGCCCTTCGCGCCCACGGGCACGATCACGGCGTTCTTCACCGCCTGCGCCTTGACCAGGCCCAGGATCTCGGTGCGGAAGTCCTCCCGGCGGTCCGACCAGCGCAGGCCACCGCGGGCGACCGAGCCGAAGCGCAGGTGCACACCCTCGACGCGCGGCGAGTACACGAAGATCTCGAACCGCGGCCGCGGCTCCGGCAGGTCCGGCACGCTCTTCGGGTCCAGCTTGAGCGCCAGGTACGGGCGCGGGCGGCCGTCGGCGTCGGTGACCCGGTAGTTGGTGCGCAGCGTGGCGCAGATGACCGACAGCAGGCGGCGGAGGATGCGGTCCTCGTCCAGGCTGGTGACCGCGTCGATCATCGCGGAGATCTCACCGACCAGCGCCTCGGTCTGCTCGTCCGCGTCCGGGTCCGTGGTCAGGTCGAAGCGGTGCTCGAACAGCTTCACCAGCATCTTGGCGATGTCGGTGTGCGCGAGGACGGCGCGCTGGATGTACTCCTGCGAGTACGGCGTGCCGGCCTGGCGCAGGTAGCGCGAGTAGGCGCGCAGCACCGCGGCCTGGCGCCAGGACAGCCCGGCGCGCAGCACGAGGGCGTTGAAGTCGTCGACCTCGCAGTCGCCCCGCCACGCGGCGGCGAAGGCGTCCTGGAAGCGCTCGCGCAGGTCGCGCTCGGCCTCGCCGAGGTCGGTCAGGCCGATGCGCAGCCCGAAGTCGTAGACCCAGGACCGGGTGCCGTCCCAGCGGCGCAGCTCGTAGGGCCGCTCGTCGACGACCTCCAGGCCCATCCGCTGCAGGACGGGCAGCACGGCCGACAGCGTGACGCCCTCGCCGAGCAGGTAGAGCTTGAACCGCCGCTCCCCCGGCTCGGCGCCGTCCGGCGTGTAGAACGACATGGCCAGGTCGTCCGGGCCGGTCAGGCTCTCCAGCTTGCGCAGGTCGGCGAGCGCCTCGGTGGCGGTGAAGTCCTCCTTGTACGCCTCGGGGAAGATGCCCGAGTAGCGCTGGCCGAGCTCACCGGCCGACTCCTCGCCGAGGGTGGCCGTGGTGCGGGCGGCCTCGCCGGCGCGCTCGCGCCGTTCCGCCAGGATCGCCTCGACCATCAGATCGTCCCAGTTGCGCACCGCGGCGTTGAGGCGTTCCTGGATGCGCAGCACGTCCGGCTCGACGCGCGTGGCCGGGTCGGTGTGGACGGTGAAGTGCACCTGGGCGAGCGCGGTCTCGCCGACGCGCGTGCCGTACTCGAGGTGGGTGCCTTCGAGTTCGGCGAGCAAGACTTCCTGCATCGCCAGGCGCGAGCGGGTGGTGTAGCGGTCGCGCGGCAGGAACACCAGGCACGAGTAGAAGCGGCCGAAGGTGTCGCGGCGCAGGAACAGCCGCAGGCGGCGCCGGTCGGACAGGGTGATGGCGCCGATGGCGGTCGAGTAGAGCGAGTCGAGGTCGGCGGAGAACAGGTCGGCGCGCGGCCAGTTCTGCAGGACCTCCAGCATGCGCTGGCCGGAGTAGGACTCCATCGGGAAGCCGGCGCGGTGGATGACCTCGCACACCTTGCGGGAGATGACCGGCACGTCGAGGACGTCCTCGTGCAGCGCGGAGGTGGTGAACATGCCGAGGAACCGGTGCTCGCCGGTGACGTTGCCGCGCTCGTCGAACGTCTTGACGCCCACGTAGTACGGGTAGACCGGACGGTTCACTGTGGACGGTGCGCTGGCCTGGGTGAGGACGAGCAGGTGCGGGGCGAGCGCGGTGGCGGCCATGTCGGGGCCGGCGGTGAGGCTGCGGGCGGCGAGGCTGTCCTGGCGCAGCACGCCGAGCCCGGACGCGAGGGCGGCGCGCAGGGCGGGTCCGTCGGTGCCCGGGTCGGGGTCCTCGACCAGTTCGTAGCGGCGGTAGCCGAGGAACATGAAGTGGCCGTCGGCGAGCCAGCGGAGGAGGTTCGCGCCCTCGGTGACCTCGTCGTCGGGCAGCGGCGGCGGGGTGGCGTCGAGTTCGGCGGCGAGGCTTTCCGCGGCCTGGATCATCTTGTCGGTGTCCTCGACGACCTCACGGACGTCGCCGAGGACGGAGGCGAGGTGGGTGCTCAGCTCGCGGCCGCGGTTGGGGTCGGTGATCAGGTCGATCTCGACGTACATCCACGATTCGACCATCGCGCCCTCGGGCGGGTTGGCGACGTCGGCGGCCGGGTGGACCTTGACGAGTTCGCCGGTGATGTCCCGCGTGACGGCGACGATGGGGTGCACGAGGCGCTGGACCTGGACGCCGTCGCGGGCGAGCTTGGCGGTGACCGAGTCGACCAGGTAGGGCATGTCGTCGGTGACGATCTGGACCACGGTGGCGTCGCGGGTCCACCCGTCCTCGGCGGTGGTCGGGTTGAGGAGGCGGACCGCGGGGCCCCCCGGCACGCGGTTGCGCGCGAACTCCTGGTGGGACCGGACGGCGCCGACGAGGTCGACGGGGTCGTCGCCGAGGATCTCGTCGGCGGGGATGTGGCGGTAGTAGAGGCGGATGAGGTCGGCGATGTCCGGCGCGTGCCGGGCCGCGGCTTCGATCAGCTCGTCGCGGATCTGCTCCGGGCTGGCAGGGCGTAGACGGTCGGTTCCGGACGTGGTCCCGGGGCGGACGGACACTCTTGACGAGCTCATCTCAGGCAACTCTCCACCGAGTCTGATCGCGCGCATGACGCTGAACGAACACCACCATAACCAGCCCGAAAAACCCACTGACGCCCGACCGCCGGATCGTAGAATCGATGCACAATCGAGGCGGATTGGCACAGGGATGGAAGCGGGTTTTCACGTTGGAGGGATGGCCGAGGGCAGGCCCCCCGAAACACGATGGCGACCCCTCGGCGCACGGTGCGCCAGCCGCTACGGCACGTTCCCCCGGCTACGGCGGCCAGGTTTCGCGACGCCCTTCCACCCCGGCTCGCCCCAGCCCGACGGCAGCGACGCCACCCCACGAGCTCGCCCCGCCAACGGCGGCAGCCACGCCCCGCCACAACCTCGGCCCACCAACGGCGGCAGTCAAGCCGCAACTTCACCCCGTCAGCGGCCTCACACGGCCCATACCACCGTGGCGGCCGTTCTCGTCACCGAGCACTTCCGTCGCTACGCCCTGGACCACCCGTCGACTGAAGCCAAGCCACCCCAGCGGCGGCACCCGGCTCCCCCGCGATGCCAACCGGCACCCGGCGCACTACCGCTACGCACGGCCGCACCCCAGCCACGCCACAGTGCACCCTCAACCCTCGACACCGCGGAAACCAGCGTCCGGCTCACAGCCGTTGCGGCCACGGCCGCGCAACCGCGGTGAAGGTCAGCCGTTGCGTTCACAGCCGCAGCCGCCGGTGAAAGGTCAGCCGTCGCCGCGGTCGCGGCCGTTGCCCGACTCGCAGCCGTCGCGCCCACAGCCGCGCAGCCGCCGGTGAAAGGTCAGCCGTCGCCGCGGTGGCGGCCGTTTCCGGGCTCGCTGCCGTTGCGTCCGTGGCCGTTGACCGGTCGCGGCTCGGACGATGATTGGTTGCCGAGTCGCTTCACGAGGGCCGCCGCGCTCGCGGTGCCCGCCTGGTGCTCGGCGAGCGCGCGGGCGAGCAGGTCGGCTAGGCCGGCGTCCTCGGGCAGATCGTCGTCCGGCACGCCGGTCAGCTCGGTGCGGAACGGCTCGCCGAGATCGTCGTCCCGCAGCACGGGCGCGTTCGTGAACGGGGTCTCCGACGTGCTGCTGCTGGTGGCCGGTTCGCTGTCCGTGCCGGAGAAGTCGTCCCACGGCGCCAGCGACGGTGGCAGCCGCAGGCGAGGCAACCAGTTGTCGATGACCGGCACGCTCGGCGCCGGCTCGTTCTCGCCGCGAACCTCGGGCTCGGAAGCGCTGTCCGAACGCGCAGCCGGAGCGACCTCGGCGCGGCTGACCGGCTCCGCCTCCGCACTCAACCACGACTCGCTGGAGGCGTCACCGTCGTCCCGCGCGGCGAACTCCTCACGCCCGTCGGGCTCACGGCTCACGCCGCCGCGTCCAGCAGAATCGCGGCCAGTCTCCGCACGCCCGCCGAACTCACGGCCCGCGTCGCCGAGGCCAGCACGCCCACCGGACTCCCGGCCCGCGTCGCCGAGGCCGGCACGCCCACCGGATTCCCGGCCGGCATCGTCCAGGCCAGCACGCCCACCGGACTCCCGGCCGGCGTCGCCGAGGCCAGCAAAGTCCCGGCCGACATCCGCGCGCTCACCGAACTCACGGCCGTTGTCCCCGCGTCCATCGCGGCCGGCCTCCGCGGGCGCCATGGAGTCGCCGAGCGTGTCGTCCCCGGCGCGGCGGCGTCCGGCGGTCTCGGGGCGTCCCGGCTCACCCGTTCCGGCTGCGCGGCGGCGACCGCCACCCGCCCCGGTGCTGACGCCCAGCCTGTCCAGCACGCTCCGCGCCGCGACCGACCCGTGCTCCGAGTCGTGCCGCGTCTTCCGGGCCGCCCGCGTCTCGGCGCGCTCGGAGCGCGAAACCGCCACGTCCTCCGACGTCACGTCGTCCCGCGACGCAACCTCTTCGGACCGCCCGTCCGGCTTGTCCTCGGCCCGCCGACGCCCCGCCGATCCCTCACGCGATCGATCCGGCAGCGCCTTCACAACCGCGTCCCCCAGCCGGGACACATCCACGACCGGTTCGGACCGCCGGTACCGCACCACGTCCGAAGCCTCGGACCGCGATGCCGCCGCAGCATCCTCCCGCGGCTTCTCGGACTCACGCTGCTCGGACCGCGACGCCGTCACGACCTCGTCCGAGCGCGATGTCCGGCCGCGCTCCTCGGACCGCGAGCCTGGAATGGTGTCGTCCGATCGCGAAGCCCGCACCACGTCTTCGAAGCGCTCGGTCTTCGCGACCTCCGCCGGCCGCTCGTCGGCGGGTTCGGGCGCCAGCGACCAGCTCGGCCGGGCGCTCTGCGGCCGAGCCTGTTCCGCCGCCTCACGCGGTCGCGGCGTCTCCTGGCTCGTCGCCTCGATGCTCGCCGGCTCGGGAACCGACAACGGCGCGACCGCAACCGAAGCGGTCGCAACCTCGCTCGCCGGCACCGACCCCAGGACGTGGTCGAGATCGACATCGGCGTGCCCGCCGCCACCGAACTCACCGGCCAGCAGGCCCACCGCCTGACGCCGGGCACGCGCGTGGATGTGCTCGGCGGCCCGGGCCAGCTGCAGGCACTCGATCGCCTCGGCGTACCGGCCGAGGCGCTCCTCCACGTGCGCCAGCTCAGTCCACAGGCGCGCGGTCAGCGCGTGCAGCTCGTGCCGCTCGGTGGCGTGCACGGCGTCACGCAGCATCCGCGCGGCCGCCTCCACGCTGCCAGAGGGCAGCAGGACCCGGGTGGCGATCGCCATCCGGAGCCACCCGGCCGGCGCGACGGACGCCGCACGGGCCGGCTCGTCCAGTACCGGTCGCGCGAGGTCCAGCGCGTTGGTGCCGTCCCCGCGGTCGAGCAGCGAGCAGACGAGCTGGAGCACCAGCCGGATCCGCACCACACCACCGTCGTGCTGCGCGTCCTCCAGCTGTTCGAGGAAACCGAGCCCCGTCCGCGCCGCGTCGGCCGCGCCGATGACGTCCCCGTGACGCCGCCGGTGCGCCGACACCGCGACCCGCAGCAGCGACCGCGCCAGCAGCCGCCCGTCACCGTCGAGGTCGTCGTCCGCCCCGCACAGCCGGTCGGCCTCGGCGAGGGTCCGGTCGAGTTCCAGCTTGCGCCCGAACTGCGACAGGCACCCGACCAGCTGGCTCAGCGCCGCCGCCTTGCGCGCGCCACCGAAGCCGGACGCGTCCAGCACCGGCCGCAGCGCGGCGAGCCCGGTCAAGGGCGCGCCGACACTGCGCGCACACACGGCGAGGTCGGTGCGCAACTGGGCCGCGAGCGTCGTCTGCCCCGTGTCCTCCGCGGCACGCAGGGCAGCCACGGCACGGCCCACCGTCGGCGCCCGCAGACCGAGACGAACCCGCGCCGACACCGCGAGCCCCTCGCCACGGACCCACAGCTCCTCCGCTCCGGCCGCCTCGGCCAGGGCAGCGGCCCGCTCACCGAGCACGAGCGCCAGCTCGGGCGCGCGCAGCTCGAAGTCGGCCGCCTGGCCGAGCAACCGCTCGACCGCCGCGATCTCGGCGCTCCGGCCGCCGTCCTGCGGACGCGAACCGGTTCGGCTGTGCTGGGTGGCTACCAAGGGGACTCCGCTTCCGTGTCGGCTCGAGCGTGCTAGCACGGGGCTTCCCCGCTCAGTCGCGCGTCAGCTTGCGGTGTGTCACCCGGTGCGGCCGGGCCGCGTCCGGTCCGAGCCGCTCCACCTTGTTCTTCTCGTAGCCCTCGAAGTTGCCCTCGAACCAGAACCACTTGGCCGGGTTCTCGTCCGTGCCCTCCCACGCGAGGATGTGCGTCGCCACGCGGTCCAGGAACCACCGGTCGTGCGAGATGACCACGGCACAGCCGGGGAACTGCTCCAGCGCGTTCTCCAGCGAGCCCAGCGTCTCGACGTCCAGGTCGTTGGTCGGCTCGTCCAGCAGGATCAGGTTCCCGCCCTGCTTGAGGGTCAGGGCCAGGTTCAGCCGGTTGCGCTCACCACCGGAGAGCACACCCGACGGCTTCTGCTGGTCCGGCCCCTTGAACCCGAACGCGCTGACGTAGGCGCGCGACGGCATCTCGGTCTGCCCGACGTTGATGTAGTCGAGCCCGTCGGACACCACCTCCCACACCGTCTTCTTCGGGTCGATCCCGGCCCGATTCTGGTCCACATAGGACAGCTTGACCGTCTCGCCGATCTTGACCTCGCCGTCGTCCGGCTTCTCCAGCCCGACGATGGTCTTGAACAGGGTCGTCTTACCGACACCGTTCGGCCCGATCACGCCGACGATGCCGTTGCGCGGCAGCGTGAACGACAGGTCGTCGATCAGGACGCGGTCCTCGAAGCCCTTCTTCAGGTGCGAGACCTCGACGACCACGCTGCCCAGCCGCGGCCCCGGCGGGATCTGGATCTCCTCGAAGTCCAGCTTGCGGGTGCGCTCGGCCTCCGCGGCCATCTCCTCGTAGCGGTCGAGCCGGGCCCGCGACTTGGTCTGGCGCGCCTTGGCGTTGGACCGCACCCAGTCCAGCTCGTTCTTCAGGCGCTTCGCGAGCTTGGCGTCCTTCTTGCCCTGGACCTCGAGGCGTTCGCGCTTCTTCTCCAGGTACGTGGAGTAGTTGCCCTCGTAGCCGACGACGCGGCCGCGGTCGAGCTCCATGATCCACTGGGCGACGTTGTCCAGGAAGTACCGGTCGTGGGTGACGGCGAGGACGGCGCCCGGGTAGCCGGCCAGGAACTGCTCCAGCCACAGCACGCTCTCCGCGTCCAGGTGGTTGGTGGGCTCGTCGAGCAGCAGCAGGTCGGGCTTCGACAGCAGCAGCTTGCACAGCGCCACCCGGCGGCGCTCACCACCGGAGAGGTGGGTGACCGGCTCGTCCGGCGGCGGGCAGCGCAGCGCGTCCATCGCCTGCTCGAGCTGGGAGTCCAGCTCCCAGGCGTCGGCGTGGTCGAGCTCCTCCTGCAGCCGGCCCATCTCCTCCATCAGCTCGTCGCTGTAGTCGGTGGCCAGCAGCTCGGCGATCTCGTTGAAGCGGTCGAGCTTCACCTTGATCTCGCCGAGGCCCTCCTCGACGTTGCCGCGCACGGTCTTGTCCTCGTTGAGCGGCGGCTCCTGCTGCAGGATTCCGACGCTCGCGCCCGGCTGGAGGAAGGCCTCGCCGTTGCTCGGCTGATCGAGTCCCGCCATGATCTTCAGCACGGTGGACTTGCCGGCACCGTTCGGACCCACGACACCGATCTTGGCGCCCGGGTAGAACGCGGTGCTGACATCGTCGAGGATGACCTTGTCCCCGACGGTCTTGCGCACCTTTTTCATGGTGTAGATGAACTCGGCCATGCCCACGATCGTAGAGCCGTGTCACGCGCGACCGAACGCCGGTCACCATCCCGCGACGGACAGTCAACCCCCCGTCACCGTGGAGAACCTCCGGCGCGTCACGGGCCCTGCCCTCCCCGCGGCCCGGCCAGCACCGGCGCGCGGGCCCCGACGGGCCGGTTCTCCAGGGCTTCGTCGGTGAGGCAGGCAGGGTCCCACAACGGGATCTGGGACGGCACATCGGGTTCGGCCCCGGGACCCCGCCTCAGCGAGACGCCGCACTGGGCGAGGTTGGGCCCGAGCGCGAAAGCCTCGAGTTCAAGTTGAGCACGAGACCCGTCGACGTCCGGATCGCCGGTGTGCAGCCGCCCGTTGACCACCACGGGATCGCCCCGGCGCAACGCCTGCGCCGCCGAGGCCGCCAGTGCGCGATGGCACACCACCCGCACCGAGAACCGCCTGCCCGGCACCCACTCCTGTCTGCGCCTGTCGAACCGGCGCTCGTCACTGCGTGCCCAGAAGATCGCCAGCTCACGCCGGTCCTGCCCGACCCGCTTGACCGTGATGTCGCTGGTCATCGTGCCCACCAGGGTCACCATCGTCTCCCCGATCGCCATCGCCGTTCTCCTTCTCACTCGTCGTCACCGGCCTGACACCAGAGTGCCCCGGGAACGAGCGATGGGGAGAGCGAAAGCGAAATCGGCCGAAATCTGTGGATGGTTTCGCGCCGTGTGGACAACTCGCGGGGAAAACCGTTCGTGGCACCGAAAATGTCGGTGGCGTGTGCTAGGGGCGGGGCTTGCCCTGGTCCGCCATCTGCTTGAGCATCGCGTTGTAGGCCGCCAGCTCCTGGTCGCCGCTGGCCTCCTCCCGGCGGTCCTTCCGCTTCGCCTCCCGCGCGTCCGCCCGCGACCACTGCACGAGCAACGCGATCAGCACCAGCAGCACCGGCACCTCACCGGACGCCCACGCGATCCCGCCGCCCAGCCGCTGGTCCGCCAGCAGGTCGGACACCCACGGCAGGTGCAGCGCGTGGTAGAAGTTGTCGCCGATGATCGTCTGCTTCGACATCAGGATCACGCCGAAGAAGGCGTGGAAGGGCATGGCGGCGAACATCATCCCGAGCCGGCCGAGGTGCGGCAGCCGCCGCGGAGCCTGGTCGACGCCGATCACCGGCCAGTAGAAGACGTAACCGGCGAGGAGGAAGTGGGCGTTCATCAGAAGGTGTGCCCAGTGGTAGTTCAGCGCCGCGTCGAACAGGCCGGAGAAGTACAGCGCGTAGAACGAACCGACGAACAAGGCCAGCGCGACGATCGGATGGGTGAGCACCCGGGACACCGGTGAGTGCACTGCCGCCAGGAGCCACTCGCGCGGCCCCGGCGGGGCGTCCCGGCCCGCCACCGGCAACGCCCGCAGCGCGAGCGTCACCGGCCCGCCCAGGACGAACAGCACCGGAGCGATCATCGACAGGAGCATGTGGCTGCCCATGTGCACGCTGAACATCGCCGGCGAGTAGCGCCCGATGCCCGAGGACGTGGCGATCAGCAGCACGAAGCACCCCGCCAGCCACGCCACCGTCCGCCCCACCGGCCACTCGACCCCGTTGCGCCGCAGCCGCCGCAGGCCCGCCAGGTAGAGCGCGGCCAGCACGATCGCCGCCGTGCCGTAGATCAGGTCGAAGCGCCAGTCGAACAGCAGCCTCAGCAGGGTCGGCGCGCCGGGCAGGTCGTAGCCGATGAGCAGTTCCGTCGTCGACGGCTGCACGGCTTCCTGCGGCGGCGGGGTGCGGCCCAGCGCGGTGGCGATGCCGATCGTGACGAACATGATCAGCACCTCGACCGCGGCCAGCCGCAGCAACTGCCCGCCGCCCTGGCCGTCGACCACCGCCCGCACGCCGCGGCTGCGCTGCTGCTGGCCGAACACGCCGAGCACCAGCAACGCGACGATCTTCGCCAGGACGAGCAGGCCGTACTCGGTGGTGAGCAGGTCGGACAGGGGCAGCCGGACCAGCGCGTTGATCACGCCGGACAGGGCCATCACGATCCAGCAGACCAGCGCGAGCCGGGAGAAGCGGCGCGCCGCGAGCGACAGGTGCTCCCCGCGCCGCCAGCCGAGCGCGAGCAGCGCGACCAGGCCACCGACCCACAGCGAGGCGGCGATCAGGTGGTAGAGCAGGCTGTTCGTGGCGAGGTCGTGCGAGCCGCCGCTGGCCGAGTGGCCGGTCACGGCGACCGGGACGAGCCCGGCGACGGACAGCCCGAACAGCACCGCGGTCCAGCCCCAGGACAGCGCGAGGCGGCAGCCGAGCACCAGCACGAGCGCGATGGCCGCCGTCCACAGCCAGGCCTTGGGCTGCTCGATCGCGTCCACCAGGTCCAGCAGGACCTGCGGCGAGAACAGCTCGGTGACCGGCTTGCCCGCCGCGTCCGCCGCGGTGAACAGGACCGAGGCGAGTGCGGCGAAGAACCACACCCACGCGGCGATCCCGGCGGCGCGCAGGGCCGCGTACCCGTCACGCGCCAGGACGCCGGACTTCTGCGGCGGCACCAGGAACGTCGCGAGCAGCAGGGATCCCACGCACACGACCGACGCCGCGTCGGCGAGCACCCGGACCACGCCGACGCCGTACTGGGTGACGAGCCCGGGCTCGGGGAGGCCGGCGATCTGGTAGGTGGCCCCGCCCGACAGCGCGAGCAGCGCGACGGCCACCACCGCCGCCAGCAACCCGCACACCAGGAGCAGCGGGAGGACGCTCACCCGGCGCCGGGTCGCGGTCTCGGAAACTTCGGAGGGCACACGTCGAGGGTAGGCCCGCGTCAAACGCGGAGTTCGGCAGCGGTCCGTTCACGGTGACCTGCGCGACTCGCGCCGGCGGCGGCCGGGGCGATGAGCGCCGCGAGGACCGCTACCAGCACGAACGAAGCGGACAGGGAGGTCAGCTGGGCGATACCGCCGATCAGCGGCGGACCGGCCAGGAACCCGGTGTAGGCGACGGTGGTGACGAACGCGATCTCCCGCTCCCCGCCGCTGCCGTCCGCACGCTTGCCCGCCTCGCCGGCGAGGCTGAGCGCGACCGGGAACGCGGCGGCCAGACCCATCCCAGCCAGGACGAACCCGGCAAAGGCCAGCGCGGCGATCGGGACCAGCGCGGACATCAGCAGGCCGGCGGCGGCCACGACCGCACCGATCGCGAGGGTGCGGGTGGCCCCGAGGCGGCGCTGCACCCACGCGCTGCCCAGCCGCGTCACGGCCATGGCCAGCGAGAACGCGGTGAAGGCCAGCGCGGCCGCGCCCTGACCGGCGCCGTGCTCGGTGACCAGCAGCAGCGCGGACCAGTCCGAGCTGGCGCCTTCGGCCATCGCGGAACACAGCGGGACCACGGCCAGCAGCCACAGCACCGGCCGGCGGGTGGGTGCCGTGGTCGCCGCGCGGGCGGGCCGCTCGGATCGGGGCACCGCCCGTGGCAGGCCGTGGTGGACGGCCAGCATCACGAGCGCCGTCACGACGGCGGCGACCAGGAAGTGCCGCTCGGGCGACCAGCGCAGCGCCGCGGCGAGCCCGGCCGCGGCCGACGCGACCAGGCCGCCGAAGCTGAACCCGGCGTGGAAGACCGGCATGATCGCCTTGCCGGTGCGCCGTTCGACGCTGACGCCGCCGATGTTCATCGCCACGTCGAGCCCGCCGTTGGCGAAACCGAGGCCGAACAGGGCGACCGCGAGCCACGCCACCGAACCTACGAGCCCGGTCAGGGGCAGCACGACGCAGGACAGCAGCGTCGCGGCGAGCATGACGGCACGCGCGCCGAACCGCTCCGACAGCCGGCCGGACAGCGGAGCCGCGAGGAGGAGCCCCGCGGTGCCCCCGAGCAACGCCAGACCCAGCTCGCCCGGACTGGCGCCCACCTGCTCGGCGAGGGCGGGCACACGCGGCGCCCACGACCCGTACACCGCGCCGTTGAGCGCGAAGACCACGAAGACCGCTGCCCGGTCGCTGACCACAATCACCCGTCCCACAATGACTTAAGCGCTTCAGAACGTCAACCGGGTTCTGGTTCGGTCTAGACTGCGGCGATGACCGGTACCCGTCGGCGCCGCCCGACGCTCGACGACGTCGCCAGCGCGGTGGGCGTGTCTCGGGCGACGGTGTCCAACGCGTACAACCGCCCCGACCAGCTCTCGGCCGGCCTCCGCGACGAAGTGCTGCGCGTGGCGAAGCGGCTCGGGTACGCGGGTCCCAACCCGACCGCGCGCAGCCTCGCCACCCAGCGGTCGGGCGCGATCGCCTTCATGCTCGACACCGGGTTGTCGGCGGCGTTCTCCGATCCGGCGTTGTCGATCACGCTCGACGCGCTCGCGAGCCGGGTGGATCCGGAGGGGCACGCGCTGCTGCTCCTGCCGGGCGGGCACGACGGCGGGCCGCGGGCGGACCGGGTGCTCGCGGCGCAGGCGGACCTCGCGGTGGCGTACTCGCTGGCGGACAACGCGCCGGCGCTGCGGGCGGTCAAGCAGCGCGGGTTGCCGCTGGTGGTGATCGACCAGCCGATCGTTCCCGGATCGGCGCGGGTGTCGACGGACGACCGGGGTGGCGCGACGGCCGCGGCCCGGCACCTGCTGGAACTGGGACACCGGCGGTTCGCGATCCTGTCCGCCCAGTGCCTGTCCGAGCCGCGCGGGGGTCCGCTGAGCGCGGCCGAGGCGGCGCAGAGCCGGTTCCTGGACAACCGGGAGCGGCTCGCGGGATATCTGGAAACGTTGGCGGCGGCGGGGATCGCCCCGGACGCGGTGCCCATCTGGGAGGTGTCGGGGCTGTCGCGGGAGGCGGCGATGCCCGGCGCGGCGCGCCTGCTCGACCGCGAACCGACCGCGCTGTTGTGCATGTCGGACGAACTGGCACTGGCGGCGCTGGCGGTGGCGCGGCAACGCGGTCTGCGCGTGCCGCGGGATCTGTCGATCGTCGGGTTCGACGACACCCCGCCGGCGGCGTGGTCGGATCCGCCGTTGACGACGGTGCGGCAGGACCTCGTGCGCAAGGGACAGCTCGCCGGGGAGCTCGCGTTGCACCTGCTCGCCGGGCACCGCGCACCGAAGCCGACCACATTGGACGTCGAACTCGTGGTGCGCGGTTCCACGGGTCCCGCCGAATAGCAGAAGATTCGCCCGCTCGGCAAGAGCGAGTTCGCGATCCTGTGGACAACTGCGGTTCGGCGGTCTCGATCGAGTTAACGGAACCTACTTATCCACACGAGTAGAAATCCCTGCTGACAAGCTTTCCCGCACCGGCCATTGTGGATCCCGGAACCGCGCAGTGCGGAAAACCCACTCACAGGGGAGATGAGAAATGTTCGGGAAAGTTCGCGCGTACCTGCCGAGAGTGCTCGTCCTGGCCGCGCTGGGACTGCTGACCGCGGGAGGCATCGCCGAGGCGGAAACCGCGCCGCCCGTGGGGTACGGCTGCGAGCAGGGCGAGTTCTGCGCGTGGTCGGAGGAGTTCTACGGCGGGGCGGTGCAGTTCCTCGACCTGCGCACCGCCAACCCGGGTGAATGCATCCCGCTCAGCGGTGACGCACGTTCCTTCGTGAACCGGCTGGAGCGCGAAGTGACGGTGTACCAGGGCGAGGACTGCTCCACCGAAGGTGACTTCACCACGTACCCGGGCGGCGGAACGTTCGTACCGCACGCACCGTTCGTCGTGCGGGCCATCCAGATCTGGGATTACTAGGCCGCATCCCCACGGACGGGGCCGGCGCCCGCTCGCTCCTGGGGACGTGAGTCCGAGCGGACGCCGGTCCGGGACCCGCACCGCGCGGTTCCCACCCGCGGGCGCGGCGCAGGCACACGGCGCGCCCGCGGGTCACCCAGGTCACAGCTGAGATGTCGGAGCCGCTGTCGTCAGGTTTGACGGACCCCGCTGTGGCCCGCTGCCTGGGAGCGGAGGCTAGTTCCCGTCCGGTTCAGGCGTGATCGGGTCGTGGTCTCTCCTGGCCTGATCGCAGTGGGAACTCGACGGTCGACTGTGGTCCCGGTAGGGATTCCGCTCTTCCGGAGCCGCCAGGGTGGGAAAGACCTACCGTTCACCGCGGACCCCGCGCGCTGGGTCCACTGCCTTGCCGTGGAGGTGATTCCGTCTGGTTCAGGCAATGTAGTCGGCCCTGTCCTGATCACAGTGGGAACTCGACGGTCAGCTGTGGCCCGGTAGAGGTTCAGCTCCTCCCGGAACCGCCAGGGGTGGGAAAGACCTACCGCTCGCCACAGGCCCCGCACACTGGGGACCACTGCCGTGCCGTGGAGGTGAGATTCCGGTCTGGTTCAGGCAATGTAGTCGCGGTCAGCTGCGCTCCCGGTAGGGGTTCAGCTCCTCCGGAGGCACGGCCGCCGCTGGGCGGGTGAGGATGGCCTGGATCCGCGCCGGGTCGACCTTCGGTGTGCGGTCGGCGGTGAGCAGTCCGTTGCGTTCCTGCTCGGTGTCGGTCAGCTGGGTGTAGCAGAAGCCGGCGAGTGCCGGGGACGACAGGACGGCGGTGACGAGCTGGTCCAGCCGGGCGACCAGCTCCTCCTCGTCGGCCACGGTCGAGTAGCCGAACCACTTCTCGTCCTCGGCGGGAACGTAGGAGAGGCCGCCGAACTCGGTGAGCATGACGGCGCGGGCCTCGGCAAGGTCGTCGAGCAGGAGGCGGCGACCGCCGGGCCGTCCGTCGGCCAGGGTGCGGCGCAACGTGTCGGTGTCGCCGTAGCGAGTGGACAATGCCTCGCCCATCGGGGCGTAGTCGTGCACGCCGACGATGTCGGCTTCCGGGATCTCCCAGCCGTCGTTGCCGATGACGGGACGGCTGGGATCGACACTCTTGGTGAGGTGGTAGAGAGATCGCACGAAGTGGGCTTGAGCGGGTGCCGAGGCGATGTCGGGAACGCCCCAGCTCTCGTTGACCGGCACCCAGGTCACGATGCACGGGTGGCTGCGGTCCCGGCGCAGGATCTCCAGCCACTCCCGGGTCAGCCGTTCGACGGCTTCGGGCGCGAACTCGTAGGCGTTCGCGGTCTCGCCCCAGACGAGCAGGCCGAGCCGGTCGCACCAGAAGAGGAACCGCGGATCCTCGGCCTTCTGGTGCACCCGGACACCGGTGAACCCGAGTTCCTTGATGAGCTCGACTTCCCGGCGCAGCGCGACCGCGTCCGGCGCGGCGAGGTGTGACTGCGGCCAGTAGCCCTGTTCCAGAACCATTCGCGGGTAGTACGGGAGGTGATTGAGGAGGAAGCGACCGTCGGTCACCCCGACCTCACGCAGACCCAGGTAGCTCGATGCGGCGTCGGACGGCGCTTCGGCGGCGTGCAGCTCCACCGCGGCGTCGACCAGTACCGGGTTCTCCGGAGACCACAGCAGGCGGGACCGGTCCTGACCGTGCCGCAGCGCGGGCACGGCGACGTCGAACCGGAACCGCCGCCGGTCGACGCGCACGGACTGCTCGGCCAGGATCTCGTCCCCGTGCCGCAGCACCACGCGGACCGTGACGGCCTCGCCCGGCGCCGCGGACAGCTCGCCCTCGCAGGAGACCGACGCACGGGTGAGATCCGGCGTCCAGTGCAGTTCGCGGAGGTGCAGGGCCGGCACGACCTCCGCCCACACCGGCTGCCAGATCCCCGTGGTGCGGTGGTACCAGATGTCGTGCGGCTCGGGGTGCCAGTCCTGCTTGCCCCGGGGCTGAGTGCCTTCGTCCGGCCGGTCTTCGGCCCGGAGAACGACGACTTGCGGACCAGTGGCCCGCAGAGCGGAGGTGATGTCGAAGGAGAACGGTGTCTGTCCGCCTTCGTGGCTGCCCAGGTGGATTCCGTTGACCCACACCGAAGCCGCGTAGTCCACGGCGGCGAAGTGCAGGATCAGCCGGTGGCCGTCGGGGATCGCCGGGGCGTCGAACTCGCGCCGGTACCAGACGACGGTGTGCGGTTCGGTCGCGTGCAGGCCGGAGAGTTCCGACTCCGGCGGGTACGGAACGGTGATCGTCCGGTCGAAGGGATCGGCCGAGGCGAACCATCGGCCGGCGAGGCCGCGATCGTCGTCGTCGAAGGCGAAGCCCCAGGAGCCGTTCAGGTCGAACCACTCGGGCCGGACGAGTTGCGGTCGTGGGCACAGACGGTCCGGGTCGGCGGCGATCATGACGAAAACCCTACGACAGGAAGGAGGATTGAGCATCGCACCACGAACTGCCCGCTTCGACGCCGTGACAACCGCGTTGGCCGTTCGCCGCGCAGAAAGGACGCCCGGCCGCGCCGTGATCCCCCGGTAGGCCTGTGGCCGCCACCTCCCGTGCCATCCCTTCCCAGGGACGACGCGGGGCTCTCAGGCAGGGGCACGCTCTCCGTCGGTCTCCGCGTCTGGGCGGGCTTCGGCTGGACGGCCGTATGCGCGGCCGTCGTTGCTGCGCTGGAGGAGGCCTTCGTCAACGAGGTAACGGCGAAGCGCGGCGTGGTCGTCGTGGATCGCGGCGAGCTTTTCGCGCACCTCCGGCTCCGTGTAGACACGTCCGGGCTCGAACCGCTCGGCGAGTTTCGAGAGCAGAGCCTGGCGAAGCTTGCCCGGACGAGGGATCGCGGTGAGCCGGCCGTGGTTGAACAGTGCTTCGAGCGGATCGGACGGGGGTCGGGCGAGCGAGTCGCGGAAGGCTTCCGGTACGGCTCGGTAGCGGTTCTCGCTGACCGTGACGATCCCGGCCGAGATGAGGCGCTTCGCGAGCTTGCCGGTGTGCCGGTCGTCGGCGACCGGGAGCCCGTCAGGTGCGGTGCAGATCCGGGCGAAGAGCATCAGACGTTCGGGGTCCGCCAGCGCGGAGACCAGCGCTTCCGGTGAGGCCATGGCCTCGACCGTACCTGCGGCCAAGCGACCGGCGAACCGGTTTTCAAGATCCGGATCCGGTTGGGGGGAGTGCGTGATCCGCCGACGGACCGGGGGCCGGTCCTGCCCGCGCCGCCGGGCGGCGAAGACACACCGCCGGCTGCCGGTCGCAGCAGGCAGCGAGGGCGCCCGCCACCGTCTCCGCAGGCAGCGAGGGCGCCCGCCACCGTCTCCGCAGGCAGCGAGGGCGCCCGCCGCAGTCCCCGCAGGCAGCGAACGCCCCACCGGCCTCGGAAGAGCGCGGGGCTGGCACGGCCACGTGCTCGCGCACCTCCCGCGGCTCATCGCCATCCGGCAGCGGCACGACAGAGCGACTGTGGCCATGGCGGCCCCTCGCCGGGGTTCCGCATCTCCAGGTCGAGCGGCGTCCCGGGCTCAGTGCGGTCGATCAGCGTCCAGAGTGCAAAGCGGCCGAGCGACCCCCGCGTGTCAAACCAGTGCCCGCGAACAGTGACGCCGGGCAACCGCCGTCAGGCGGCGACGTCCGCCACGATGCAGCTGATGTTGTCCGGTCCGCCTCCGGCGTTGGCCAGCTCGACCAGCTTCTGCACGGCCTCCTCCGGGTCCGGCACCGTCGTCAGCACCTCCGTCAGCTGCTCCGGCGTCGCGACGTCCGAGAGGCCGTCGGAACAAATGAGGTATCGGTCGCCGGCTCGGGTGTCGAGGACGAAGAGGTCCGGCTCGGGCTCGCCGGCGCCCTGCAGCGCCCTGGTGAGCACCGAACGCTGCGGGTGGCTCACCGCCAGCTCCGGCGAGATCCGCCCCTGGTCCACCAGCTCCTGCACCACCGTGTGGTCCCGCGTCACCTGCACCAGCTCACCCTCGCGCAGCCGGTACGCCCGCGAGTCGCCCACGTGAGCCACCGCGAACGACGCCCCGTCCCACGCCAGGACCGTCAGCGTGGTCCCCATGCCCTGCAGCCGGCTGTCCTCCTCGACCAGCGCCCGCAGACGGCGCCCCGCGTCGGAAACGGCTTCCGCCAGCGCCTCCACGCCGGCCTTCGCGGACTCGGCCTCGAGGCGCTCGTCCAGGGCGGCGATCGCGGCGACCGCGCCCGAACTGGCGACCTCACCGGCGACGTGCCCACCCATCCCGTCGGCGACGGCGAGCAGACGCGGACTCGTGTAGACCGAGTCCTCGTTCGCTTCGCGTCGCTGTCCGACGTCGGAAGCCACGGCGTAGGAAATCGTCAGCGGCCCAGGTTCCATACGTGAAGTAAAGCAGCGGGCCGCGAACCACGGCACAGCCTCACCCCGTCCAAGGCGCCATGCGCCACAATCACCGGGTGTGGTTCGCCGTCCTGGGTCCGGTCGAGGCGCGCTCCGCGGCCGGCGACCCCGTGCCCGTCGGCGGGCCACGACCGCGATCCCTCCTCGCCCTCCTGCTGCTCGACGCCGGTCGCGTCGTCGGCACCGACCGGCTCATCGACGGCCTCTACGGCGACGCCCCACCCGGCGACGCGGCCAACGCACTGCAGGCCCAGGTGTCCCGCCTGCGCCGCAAGCTCGGTGCCGGGGCACGCATCGAGTCCCAGTCCGCCGGCTACCGGCTCACGGTCGAACCCGATCGCGTCGACCTGCACCGCTTCACCCGGCTCGCCCGCGACGGCCGTCAAGCCCTGACCGGCGGCGAACCCGCCCGCGCGGCGAAGCTGCTCCGCGAAGCGCTGGACCTCTGGCGCGGCCCGGCGCTGGCCGACATCCGCGACGCCCCCTTCGCCGAAGCGCAGGCCGCACGCCTCGACGAGCTGCGCACCACCGCGCTCGAGGACCGCGCGGAAGCCGACCTCGCGCTCGGCGAATCCCGCGCGGTGATCGACGAACTCACCGAGCTGTGCGCCGCCCACCCCCTCCGCGAACGGCCCCGCGTCCTGCTCATGCGCGCGCTCGCCGCCAACGGCCGTCACGCCGAGGCGCTCACCGTCTTCGAGGACGCCCGCCGCACGCTCGCCGACGAACTGGGGGCGGACCCGTCCCCGGAACTCGCCGCCGCTCACCTCGCCGTGCTGCGCGCCGAACCGGTGCCCGAACCGCCGAAGCTCCCCGCCCAGCTCACCAGCTTCATCGGCCGCGAACCGGAACTGGCCCGCATCGCCGGCCTGCTCGCGACCGGACGCCTGGTCACCCTGACCGGCCCCGGCGGCGCGGGGAAGACCCGTCTGTCCATCGAGGCCGGTGGCCGGGCCGACGGCGAAGTGTGCTTCGTGGACCTGTCACCCGTGACCAGCGGCACCAGCGTCGCCCAAGCCGTCCTCACCGCGCTCGGCCTGCGGGAGACCGGTCTGTTCCCCGCCGCCGGGGCCGCGCCGGACCCGGTCGCGCGCATCGAGGTGGCGCTGACCGACCGCCGCATGCTGCTGATCCTCGACAACTGCGAGCACGTCATCACCGACGCCGCGAAGCTCGTCCACCGGCTCCTCTCGTCGGCTCCCGGACTGCGCGTGCTCGCCACCAGCCGCGAACCCCTGGGAATCACCGGCGAGGCCCTGTGCGCCGTGCCGCCGCTCGCTTCGCCTCCGCCGGCGACCAGCGCGGCCGAGGCGACCGGCTACGAGTCGGTGCGGCTGTTCACCGAACGGGCCGCCGCGGTGCGCCCCGGTTTCCGGCTCGACGACGACTCGGCCGCGCGGGTGCTGCGGATCTGCGCCGCGCTCGACGGATTGCCCCTGGCCATCGAACTGGCCGCGGCGCGCCTGCGGACCCTGCCCCTGGATCAGCTCGAGGCCCGTCTCGGCGACAGGTTCCGCCTGCTGTCCAGGGGCAGCCGCACCGCCGCGCCGCGGCACCAGACGTTGCGCGCGGTCGTGGGCTGGAGCTGGGACCTCCTCGAACCGGAGGAGCAGGACCTGGTGCGGCGCTTCGCGATCTTCGCCGGCGGCGCCACGGCGGAGGCGGTCGCGGGCGTCTGTGGACTGTACGAACCGGACACCGAGGACCTCCTGGAAAGCCTCGTCGACAAATCGCTCCTCGAGATGTCCGGCGACCGGTACCGGATGCTGGAGACGATCCGGGCGTTCAGCGGTGAAAGGCTGGATGAATCGGGCGAACGGGATGCGGTGGCACGCGCGCACGCCGAGCACTTCCTCGCTCTCGCCCAGACCGCCGACCCGCACCTGCGCCGCACCGAGCAGGTCGAGTGGCTCGCCCGTCTGACGGCCGAGCGAGCGAACCTGCACGGCGCGCTGCGCTGGGCGGTCGAGGAGGACACCGGGTTGGCGCTGCGGCTCGTCGGCGCGTTGTCGTCGTACTGGCGGCTGCTGGGCGTGCGCACGGAGATCGCGCCGCTGGCCGCGCGGCTGCTGGACAACCTCGGCGCGGAACCGCCGGACGGCCTGGCGGAGGAGTACGCACTGTGCGTGCTCAACGCCGCACCCGCGGAACCGCCGGGGCTGGACGAGCACCTGCGGCGCGTCGAATCGATCATGCGGTCGCTGGCGTGGCCGCTGCGTCAGCCGTACCTGCTCGTCTACTGGGCGCTGTTCGCCGGGCCGCCGGATCCGGCGAGCCGGCCGAACGAGCTGGAACAGGCCATGTTCGACGACGAGGATCCGTGGTTCCAGGCGCTGCACCACTTCTCGGCGAGCTACATCCGGCTGTTGAACGGCGACACCCCGGGCGCGGAGGAGACGTTCGGCAAGTCGCTCGAGCTGTTCCGCGAAATCGGCGACCGCTGGGGTACCGCGCAGGTGCTCGACGGGCTGGCCGAGCTCGCGGACCTGCGCGGTGACCGGGAGCGGTCGCTGGCGCTGACCGACGAGGCGATGGCCCTGCTCGGGCAGCTCAACGCGACGGAGGAGCTGGCCGAGCTGGGGGCGCGGCGGTCGGACCGGCTGCTGCGCGACGGTGACCTGACCGACGCCGAAGCCGGCTACCACCGCGCGGCCGACCTGGCACGGCGCGCGGGGGCGTCCACCGTGCTCGCCCTCACCGAGCGCGGGTTCGGCGAACTGGCCCGGCACCGCGGGGACTTCGCGCGTGCGCGGGAGCACTACGAGCGGGCGCTGGCCACGCTGGGCGCGGATTGGCAGAGCGACGCGGCGAGCGCGCAGACCCTGACCGCGCTGGGCCGGCTCGCCGAGGCGACGGGCGACCTGGCCGAGGCGCGGGCGCGGCACCGGCAGGCGCTGGACATCACGCTGACGCAGCACTTCCGCTCCAGCATCGCGGACGCGCTGGAGGGGCAGGCGGGGATGACCCTGCTCGACGGCGACGCCGAGGGGGCGGCCGAGCAGCTGGGGATGGCGGTAGCGCTGCGGGGCGCAGCGCGACCGGGCGACCAGGACGTGGCGGGCGTGGCGGCGGGGTGCCAGAAGCTGCTGGGCCCCGACGCCTTCGCCACGGCCTACGACCGCGGCGCGGCACTGCGCTACGAGGAGATCATCACCAGGCTCGCCCGGACCGACCACGGACACGAGAGCCCGGTGGGGTGACCCCGGGCGGGCGGCGGGGTGCAGAACCTCCTGCGGCGGGGGCACCTACGCCACCGCCTACGAACACGGCACGGCCCTACAAGGAGATCACCCGGCTCGCCCGGACCGACCACGGACACGAGAGCCAGGTGGGGTGACCCCGGGCGGGCAGCGGGTGAAAAAGCTCCTGGCGCCGGCACCTGCGCCACCGCCTACGAACACGGCACGGCACGGCCCTACAAGGAGATCACCAGGCTCGCCCGACCGACCACGGACACGACCACCGGGTGGGGTGACCGGCCGGACACCTGGACACGACGGGCGCCGCCCGGCCACGCAACCGTGGACGGGCGGCGCGGCGGGGATCGCCCGGCCGAGGGATGCCCGCTGCGGCAGACATGGGGTGCTCGGAAGAACCTCGGCGCCGATGCTTGCCACCGTGGCCGTCGCCTCGTCCTGAACCGGGTACGTCGCGGCTGGGGCCCGGCGGCCGCGTCGGGCAACCCTCACATCCCGTAGTCCTTCAGTTTCAGCGTGTTCGCCGCCTTCAGGGTCATCCTGTCGAAGACTCCCGAGAACATCCGGGTCGTCAGCATGCGGTGCGACTGGTTCCGCAGCCACAGCCCACGCGCCGTGCGCGGGGCCAGGAACGGGCCGGTTCCCTTGGCCTGCTTGGCACCCGCCTCGGCGGCCGGGCGTACCGCCGCCTCGTACCGCGAGAACGCCAGCCGGTGGTCGCCCGCCGCCGCGAACAGTTCGCCCGCCAGTACGTACGCCGCCATCATCGCCAGGCCCGTTCCGCTGCCGCCCGGGCCCACGCCCCATCCCGCGTCGCCGACCAACGCCACCCGGCCGCTCGTGTAGCGCGGCAGGTACACGTGCGCCAGCTCGTCGAAGTACAGGTCAGTGGCGGCGTGCAATCCCTCCAGCAGGCGCGGCACCTCCCAGCCGACCCCGGCGTAGACCTCCGCGATCACCTTCTTCACCTGGGCCTCGTCCTTGCGGTCGTAGCTCAGGCCGTCCGCCGCGAAGACGAAACCGACGCTCGCCGGGCCGTCCGGGTCCTGCGCGGCGTACGTCACGCCCCGGCCGAGCACGTTGTAGATCAACCCGGTGTGGTCCAGCCGCAGGTGGTTCGGCGCGCTGAAACCCGCGCACGCGTACCCCATCTCGGTCCGGAACCGCGACTCCGGGCCGAACGCCAGCGCCCGCACACCCGAATGCAGCCCGTCCGCGCCGATCACCAGGTCCACGGTCCGCGGGGCGCCGTGGGCGAACGTCACCTCGACACCCGAACCGGTCTCGGTCAGGGACGTGATCCAGTCGCCGAACACGTACTCCGTCCGGTCCTTCGTCGCTTCGTACAACACGCGGCTCAGGTCGCCGCGCTGGATCTCCACCTCACCGCTGATCATCGACGCCGGCAGGCTCGCCACGCGCCGGCCGGAGGCGTCCAGGATGTGCTGCTCCCCCATCGCCGTCTGGTGCGCGCGGATCTCCTCCAGCAACCCCATCCGCCGCAGCACCTTCATCTGCTCGCCGCGGAAGTCGACCGCCTGCCCGCCCGCACGCAGCGCGGGCGCCCGCTCGACCACGGTCGTCGAGTACCCCAGGCGGTTCAGCCAGAACGCCACGGACGGGCCGGCGATGCTCGCACCGGAAATCAGCACTGTCTTGCTCATCGGGACTCCTCCACTCGGTTGCCCCGAGCTTCGCGAGGAGCGCTGACCGCCGGCTTACCGTCCGCTGACCGGCCGCGCGTGCACGTGCCAGTGACCGGTCACCACGAACCCGCACCGCTCGTACACGCGCTGCGCGCCGGTGGGGTTCTCGCTGTCCACGCCGAGCACGGCACGCCGGTATCCGCGGGCGCGCGCCGCCCGCAACGCGGCGGCGACCAGGCTCCTGGCGGCACCGCGGCCACGCGCTTCCGGAAGCGTGCCGACGTACTCGACCACCACCTCCCCGTCGGCGGCACCGCGCTCGAGGCACAGCACCAACGCGATCACCCGATCGCTGTCGAGCAGCAGGAACGACAGGTCCGGCTGGAAACCCGCGCTGCCGGTCACCCAGTGGCGGAACAGCTCGGGCGTCAAGGCCGTGCTGGCGAAGTGCTCCCGGAACGCCTCGTTGAGCGCGAGCCGGGTCGCCTCCTCGTACCGCGCCTCGTACGGCACCGGCTCGACCGTGGACTCGATCGGCGGCAACGCGGACAGGTCCGCGGCCATGTCGGCGATGGTGCGCACCACCTCGTACCCGCCCCGGCACAGCACCGACGCGTACCACCGCTGGTTCTCGTGCGCCGCGGCGTGCAGTTCCAGCGGCGCGCCCGGGAACACCTTCGCGTGCAGTTTCGCGCTCGCCTCCTCGTACCACCGGAGCAACTCCGCACCGAGGGCGTCGCTCCGGTGGTCCGGGTGCACCATCGACTCCACCCGCATGCGGTGCACCGGGTCCGCTTCCGTGCGCCGGGCCGTCATCGCGTACGCGATCAGCCGGTCGCCCTCCACCACGGCCACGCCCGCGTCGGGCAGGGGCGAATTCGGCGACTCCAGGCTCTCCCCGATGTCGGCGACGCTGTGCTCCTCCCCCGTGGGCTCCACCGTCTCCCCCGCGGCGAACAACTCCGCCACCGCTTCGGCATCGTCGCGTCGCAGTGCGCGCCAAGTCACAGTCATCCACGCAGCGTAGGCACTGCCGCTGGCCCGTCC
Organism: Amycolatopsis thermalba; assembly: GCF_023376025.1. Lineage (NCBI taxonomy): Bacteria > Bacillati > Actinomycetota > Actinomycetes > Pseudonocardiales > Pseudonocardiaceae > Amycolatopsis > Amycolatopsis thermalba. Next base: position 2,228,703 of record NZ_CP091196.1, on the reverse strand, counting down.
CCAATGATTTCCCGGGCGCGGGTTACCCTGCTGGCCGTGCTGGTGCTGCTGCCTCCTTCGGAAACCAAAGCCGCCGGTGGGGACGGCCCTCCGCTGGATCTGGACGCGCTGTCGTTCCCCGAGCTGAACCCGCTGCGGCGCAAGCTCGCCGACGCACTGGCCGAGCTGGCCGGAGACGTGCCGGAGAGCCTGAACGTGCTGGGGCTGTCGGGGCGGCAGGAGGAAGAGGTCGCCCGCAACGCCGCGCTCTGGAGCGCACCCACCCTGCCCGCGCTGGAGCGCTACACCGGCGTGCTCTACGACGCCCTCGACTACGGCGGCCTGCGCCCGGCCGCGCGGGCCAAGGCCGACCGCAGGCTGGCCGTCGCGTCCGCCCTGTTCGGCATCGCCCGCGGCGACGACCGCATCCCGGCCTATCGCCTCTCCGGCGGCACGACCCTGCCCGCCCTCGGCACGCTGCGCTCGCTGTGGCGCCCGGTCCTGGAACCCGCGCTGGCCGAAGTGGACGGTCTGATCGTCGACCTGCGCTCGGGCGCCTACGCCGCGCTGGCCCGCATCCCGCGCGCGATCACGGTGCGCGTGGTCACCGCGAGCGGGCGGACGGTGAGCCACTTCAACAAGGCGTACAAGGGAAAGCTCGCCGCCGCGCTGGCGACCGCCTCGCGCGAACCCTCCACAGTGGAAGGCCTGATCGGCGCCGCCGAGCGCGCGGGCATCACGCTCGACCGGGTGGGCGAGCAGGAACTGGAGCTGATCACCGACCGGTGAACCGCTCCGGCCGGTAGGGCGTCAGGTCGACCGGCGCCTCCTCACCGAGCGCGAGACCCGCGACGAGCCGCCCGGCGAACGGCGCGACGGTGAGCCCGCCGGGACCGAACCCGGTGGCGACCAGCACGTCCGGACGCTCCGCCAGCGCGCCGAGCAGCGGCAGGCCATCGGGCGAGGCGGGGCGGAAACCGATCCTCGTCTCCAGCAGCGTCGCGTCGGCCAGGCCCGGTGCGACCGTCAGGGCGTGGTCCAGGACCTCGCGCTGCCCGGCCGCGGTGATCCGGTGGTCGAACCCGGAACCGGTCTCGCGCGTGGCGCCCGCGACGACCCGCGAGCCGGGGAAGGCCAGCAGGTAGTGGCTGGACACCGGCAGCACGACCGGCCAGCGTGCGGTGTCCACCCCGGGCAGTTCGAAATGACTGATCTGTCCGCGTTGCGGCGCCACGGACACCGACGGCACCAGCTCACCGCTCCACGCCCCGGCCGCGACGACGACCTTGTCCGCCGCCAGCTCCTCCCCCGCGACGCGCACCCCGCGCCGGGTCAGCTCCGCCGCGCCCTCGACGATCCGGGCGCCCCGCGTCACTGCCGCGTCCAGCAGCGCCTGCCGCATGCGCCGCCCGTCCACCCGGCCGCCGCCGCTGACGTGCACCGCGGCCAGGCCGGGGGCGAGCGCGGGGAACAGCTCGCGGGCCTGCGCCGGATCGAGCCGGGACACCTCGCCGGCCACCGGTTCCCCGGCCACGCGTTCACTCACCCGGGCGAACGCCTCGTCGAGTTCGGCCGGGTCCGCCGACACCACCATCCCGCCGACCACCTCGAACGACGTGTCCCCCGCGCCGTCCTCGGCCAGCTGCGCGACCAGCTCCGGGTAGTACGCCGCGGCCGCGGCGGCGAAGCGGTACTCGTCGTCGCCGCGGCGGCTGGTCCACGGGCACACGATCCCGGCGCCCGCGGCCGTCGCCACTCCCGGACGGCCCGCGTCGGCCACGACGACCTCGGCGCCACGGCGGGCGAGCTGGTGGGCGGTACTCGCCCCGGTGATGCCGGAGCCGATCACGATCACGCGCATGCCGCCAGTCTGCCGGTAATTCGGTTGCGGCCGCAGCGCCGCCGCGGGCATGATCACCCGTACGCCGGTGCGCTGGGCCCGGTGGTGGAGAAGGGAGGTGCGTCGTGTCCGTCGTTGTCCTGGGCCGTGCCTTCCTCGCCCATCCACCCGCCCCGCCCGCCTGATCATCACGGCGCCGGTGGGGCACCTCAGCCATGGAGACCCACCAGTGCGCCAGCACGATTTCGCCGAAGACCCCACCCCGCGCTCCCGTCGTCGCCGCCCGCGGTCCGACGACGAGTTCAATCCGATCCGCAGCGGCCGCCTCACGCAGGACGAACGTGAGCGGCTGGCCCGCCTGCGCGAGGACAGCTACGCCGAACCCGAGATCCCGGGTGGCGCCGACCGCTACTCGACCTGGGACAGCGCCGAGCACGGCCCACGCCCGCACCCGGCCTGGGTGATCACCGAACTGGCCGCCGTGGACACCGAGCTGGGTGTCCTCAAGACCGGCAAGGAGGCCGAGGTGCACCTGCTGCGCCGCGGCCTGCCGGACGGCAGCCGGGAATGCCTGCTCGCCGCGAAGCGTTACCGGTTGAGCGAGCACCGCCAGTTCCACCGCGACTCCGGTTACCTCGAGGGCAGGCGCATGCGCCGGTCCCGGGAGAACCGGGCCATGGCACAACGGACCTCGTTCGGCCGCAATCTCATCGCCGAGCAGTGGGCGGTCGCCGAGTTCGCCGCGCTCAGTCGCTTGTGGACCATCGGCGTGCCGGTGCCGTACCCGGTGCAGCGGGACGGCACGGAACTCCTGCTGGAGTTCATCGGAGAGCCCGACGGCACGGCGGCGCCACGCCTGGCACAGCTGCGGCCCGAACCGGAGGAACTACGCGAACTGTGGTTCCAGACGGTCGGGGCGCTCGACGTCCTGGCGTCGGAGGGGCTCGCGCACGGAGACCTGTCCGCCTACAACATCCTCGTCCACGACGGCCGGATCGTGCTCATCGATCTGCCACAGGTCGTGGATGTGGTGGCCAATCCGAGAGGAGCGGAGTACCTCACCCGTGACGTCCACAACATCTCCGCGTGGTTTGCCGCGCGGGGATTGCAGGTCGGAGCCGATGACCTGGCTCGGGACCTGCTGGAGCGGGCGGGGCTGGCGTGAAGTACCGGACGGTCTTCAGGTAGTCTGATCACAGTCCGCGACCGGCGACGTGAATTCGGGTCGCCCCCTTCCTGGAACGCGGCACTAACCACCGATGGCGCAGCCGCGCCGGGTTCGTCCTTGTGAAAGCCCGCCGAACATGTCTTTCGCCTGCCTGCGCGCAGGCACACCGGGCCTCCCTTGCGACGTACCACCACGTCCGAGAGGCAATGCGTGAGCATCACCCTTGAGTCCACTTCCACCGTGCAGTCGTTCGCCGACCTGAACCTGCCGGAGCCCCTGCTCGGGGCTCTGCGCAAGGCCGGCATCGACGCACCCTTCCCGATCCAGTCGGCGACCCTGCCGGACGCGCTCGCCGGGCGCGACGTGCTCGGCCGGGCGCAGACCGGGTCCGGGAAGACCCTCGCCTTCGGGCTGGCCCTGCTGGCCCGCCTCGAGGGCGGCAGGGCCCGGTCGCGGAAGCCCCGCGGCCTGGTCCTCGTTCCCACCCGTGAGCTGGCCCTCCAGGTCAGCGACGCGCTCACCCCGCTGGCCCGCGCGCTGGGCCTGTGGTGCCGGACCGCCGTCGGCGGGATGGCCTTCCCCCGGCAGGCCGAGGCGCTGCACCGCGGCGTCGACCTGCTGATCGCCACGCCGGGCCGTCTGTCCGACCACGTCCGGCAGGGCACCGCGGACCTCAGCGAGGTCCAGTTCATCGCCATCGACGAGGCCGACCAGATGGCGGACATGGGCTTCCTGCCCCAGGTCCGGGAGATCCTGGACCTGACCCCGCGCGACGGGCAGCGGCTGCTGTTCTCCGCGACGCTCGACGGCGACGTCGGGCAGCTGGTCAACCGGTACATGCACGACCCGGTCGAGCACTCGGTCGCGCCGGCCACCGCCAGCGTCGACACCATGGACCACTACGTGTTCCAGGTCTCGCGCCAGGAGAAGCAGACGGTGATCACCGAGATCGGCGCCCGCGAGGGCCGCACGATCATGTTCGTGCGCACCAAGCACCACGTGGACCGGTTGACCGACCGGCTGCGTGAGCGCGGTGTGCGGGCCGGTGCGCTGCACGGCGGCAAGTCGCAGGGCCAGCGCAACCGGGTCCTGCAGGACTTCCGCGAGGGCCACACCACGGTGCTGGTCGCCACGGACGTCGCCGCGCGCGGCATCCACGTCGACGACGTCAGCCTGGTGCTGCACGTCGACCCGGCGGCCGACCACAAGGACTACCTGCACCGCGCCGGCCGCACCGCGCGCGCCGGGGCGTCGGGTGTCGTGGTCACGCTGATCACGCCGGACCAGCGGCGCACCGTGCGCCGGATGACCGACAAGGCCGGCGTGCGCGCCGACCAGCTGGTCGTGCGGCCCGGTGACGCGAAGCTGTCCGACATCACCGGTGCTCGCGAGCCGAGCGGGGTGCCGTTCGTGGAGCGGCCGCGTGACACCGCCCCGCGCCGGGGTGGCGGCTCGCGTGGCTTCGGCGGGCCGCCGCGGCCGCGCCGGGGCGGCGGTTACGGCTACGGTGACCGCGACCGCGGGCACGGTGCCGGCTACCGGCAGGGGCGTCCGGGCCGCGGCCCGCGCCGCAGCACGCCGTCCGCCAGCTGACGCGCTGAAACCGAGAACCGCCGCGATCCCAGCCCGGGGTCGCGGCGGTTTTTTTCCTGCGCTCCGCTCGGCTTGGGGCGGCCGGCTCCCCCATGACCACTTGTCACCCGGGACCTCGACTGACAGGTTGGTCGGCATTCCCAGAACCGACTCAGTCAGGAGAGCCGCGATGAGCACGGTGATCAGCAGCCCCACCATCTCGGTCGACGGCTACCTGGCCGGTCCCCGCCAGAGCCGCGAGCTCGGGCTCGGCGAAGGCGGTGAGCGGCTGCACCGGTGGATGTTCGAAGCCGCGGAGGAGAACCGGGCCGAGCGCGACGCGATCCTCGGCCACGGCGCCTACATCATGGGACGCAACATGTTGGGCCCGATCCGCGGCGAGTGGGACGACCCCGGGTGGCACGGCTGGTGGGGTGACGAGCCGCCGTACCACGCGCCGGTCTTCGTGCTGACCCACTACCCGCGGGAGCCGATCGAGATGGCGGGCGGCACGACCTTCCACTTCGTCACCGACGGCATCGAGCCGGCGCTCGACCAGGCGCGTGCCGCCGCGGGTGAGCGGTCCGTGGCGATCATGGGCGGTGCGGCGACGATCGACCAGTACCTGGACGCCGGGCTGATCGACGAGCTGCGGCTGACCATCGCGCCGACGGTGCTCGGCGACGGCGCCCGGCTCTTCGCCGGTGTGACCAGCCTGGACCTCGAACCCGTGTCGTCACGCACCACCACGCTGGCCACCCACGTGACCTACCGCGTCCGGCGCTAGATCGGGAACAGCTCGAACGTGCAGGCCAGCGGCACCCCGAACGACTCGCCGGCCTGGGCGGCGAACTGGCGCAGGAACGGCTCCGGTTCGGCCATGTCACCGCCCAGCGCGGCCAGGTACGCCTTGTGCTCCCGCAGCGAAGCGACCGCCGCGTCGAAGGTGTCCGTGATGTCCACCGCGTGGGTCTGCACCGGCGAGCCGCACACGGCCACCCACCGCACGCCGCTCCACGGCTCCAGCCCGAGGTCGCGGAACAGCCAGCGGTTGGCCGCGTCCCGGACCGCGTCCAGCGTCGCCACGCCGACGTTGCGGTGGTCGGCCATGTTGTACCCGCCGCCGGGGAACGACTCGCGGTGGTTGAGCGTCACCACCAGCTCCGGGCGGTGCCGCCGGATCGCCGCCGCGATGTCCCGCCGCAACGGGATCCCGTTCTCGATCAGGCCGTCCGGGTGGTCCAGGAACTCGACCTCCTCGACCCCGACGACCCGGGCCGCGGCCAGCTGCTCCTGCGTCCGCAGTGGCCCGGCCTCCTCGGGCGGCAGGCTGTCGATCCCGGCCTCGCCCCGCGAGGCGAGCACGTACACCACCGACTTCCCCTGGCCCGTCCACCGGGCGATCGCCCCGGCCGCGCCGTACTCCAGGTCGTCCGGGTGCGCGACCACCGCGAGCGCCCGGTTCCAGTCCTCCGGCATCGCGGCCGGTCTCGGGTCGGTCATGGCCCCTCCACTGCCCAGCGCGGGCTCGGTGCGACACTGCGTGACGTGAACCTACCGGCTTCCTCCTCTCCAGAGCAGGTTTTCGACTGGCTCGACACCGCGGCCGAGAAGCGCGCGGCGGCCGGGCTGACCCGCCGGCTGCGGCCGCGGGGAGCCTCCTCGACCGAGCTGGACCTCGCCGGCAACGACTACCTCGGCCTGGCCCGCGACAAGCGCGTCGCCGGGGCCGCCGCGGCGGCCGCGCTCCGCTGGGGCGCCGGCGCGACCGGGTCGCGCCTGGGCACCGGCTCCACCGAGCTGCACACCGAACTCGAATACGAGCTGGCCCGCTTCTGCGGCGCGCAGGCCGCGCTGGTGTTCTCCTCGGGTTTCACCGCCAACCTCGGCGCCGTCACCGCCCTGTCCGGGGCCGAATCCGCGATCGTCACCGACAAGTACGTGCACACGTCGCTGATCGAGGGCTGCCGCCTGTCCCGCACCGACGTCGCGGCGATCAACCACTGCGATCCGGCGGCGATCAAGCACGCGCTCGCGACCCGCCGCAAACCGCGGGCGCTGGTAGTCACCGATTCGGTGTTCTCCGTCGACGGCGATCTCGCCCCGCTACGTGAGCTGTCCCAGGTCTGCCGCGAGCACGGCGCGGCGCTGCTGGTCGACGACGCGCATGGGTTCGGCGTGCTCGGCGAGGGCGGCCGCGGCGCGGTGCACGCGGCCGGGCTGGCGGGCGAGCCGGACGTGGTCACCACGATCACCCTGTCCACGGCGCTCGGCGCGCAGGGCGGCGCCGTTCTCGGGCCGCGCCGGGTGATCCGGCACCTCGTGGAGACCGCGCGCAGCTTCATCTTCGACACCGGCCTCGCCCCGGCCAGCGCGGCCGCGGCACTGGCCGCGCTCGGGGTGCTCAAGTCCGAGCCTGGCCTGCCGGAGAAGGTCCTCACCAACGCGGTGACGCTGTCGAGCCGACTGCGCGCGGCCGGGTTCCGGGTGAGCAACCCGGAGGCGGCCGTGATCTCGGTTCAGGCGCCCTCCCCCGAGTCGGCCGCCGAATGGGCCGGCCGCTGCGCCGAGCAGGGGGTGCGGGTCGGCTGCTTCCGCCCGCCGTCGGTCCCGGACGGCGTCTCGCGGCTGCGCCTGACCGCCAGGGCCGACCTCACGGAGTCCGATGTGGACACCGCGGTGAAGGTGATCAGCGAGTCGGCGCCAGCCGGCGTCGCATCGTGATGTGCGGGATGCCGTCCTCGTCGAACTCGTCGCCCTCGGCGACGTAGCCGAACTTCTCGTAGAAGCCGCGCGCGTAGGTCTGCGCGTCGAGCACGCTGTCCGCGTCGCCGACCGAGATCAGCGCCGCGGTCATCAGGCGGGCGGCGAGCCCCTTGCCGCGGGCGTGCTTCGCGGTGACCACGCGGCCGATGCGCTGGACGCCGTCCCCGTCGTCGAGGACCCGGAGGTAGGACTCGATGCCATCGGGGCCGTCGATCCAGAAGTGGCGGGTCGTCGGGTGCAGGTCACGCCCGTCCAGCTCGGGGTACGGGCAGTTCTGCTCCACGACGAACACCTCCACCCGGAGCCGGAGGATGTCGTACAGCTGCTGCGTGGTCAGGTCCGGTCCGCGGACGCCTCTGTCGGGGTTCACGGACTCCTGACTACCAGAACACGACCCGCGACGACTCGGCTTCGCTGCGAATCTCGTTCACGTAGGTGATCACGCGGGTGTAGACGCCCGGTTTGCCCGGTTGCGCGCAGCCGTCGCCCCACGACACCAGCCCGATGAGCGTGTTGCCCACGACCAGCGGCCCGCCCGAGTCGCCCTGGCAGGCGTCCACCTTGCCCTCGGGGTAACCGGCGCAGACCATCGACCGGGAGTCGTAGTTCGAGTAGCTGGCCCGGCAGCCGGAGTCGCTGATGACCGGCACCTCGGCCTTGCGCAGGACGTCCGAGCGCGCCCCGCCGTCGGAGGTGCGGCCCCAGCCCAGCACCGTCGCGCGGGTGCCCTCGGCGTAGAGCGAGTCGTCGCCGGGCAGGTTCACCGGCTGGTACGGCAGGCTCTGCGACAACTTGAGCACCGCGACGTCGTCCCCCTTGCCCGGGTCGGAGAACGAGTCCGGCATCCACACCTCGCGCACGGACACGGTCTTGCCCTCGTTGGTGCGCTTGTCCGTGCGGCCCGCCACGACCCGCAGGTCCGCCCGCTTCACGGCGCCGGCGCAGTGCGCCGCGGTGGCCACGGCGGTCGAGCTGACGATGACCCCGCCGCAGAACTGGTTGCCGCTCTTGTCGGTCAGGTACACCGCGTACGGGTAGCTGCTGGTGGACGCCTCCGTACCGCCGACGATGTTCGGACGGGCGCCGGTGCTCGGCACGGCCGCGGCCACCACCGGCAGGAACGCGGCGGCGGCGATGACCGCCGTCAGCGCCAGGCGGAACTTGCGGTCGCGTCGACGGTGCTTCGCCATGCGCGCGCTCCTTTCGGAAGAGCTCGATGAATCCCCCGGTGTCACACCCGATGGTCGAAAAACCGGCTTCGGGGCGTGAGATTGCCGCACATACAGTAATCGACAAGGACCCGGAACCGGTGTCACTGAATCGGGTGGTATCCGGTTCTGCGAAGCTGGAGACGTGCGAGGAATCGTGGCGCTCCTGCTGGCGCTCGGGCTCGTGGCGTGCGGCGCCCCACCCGAGCCGCCACCCGCACCCGTGCCCTCGCCCACGGTCCCGGCGACCACGACAACCACCACGCCCCCTGCACCGCCGCCCACCACGTCCACGGCACCGGCCTGGACCGTCGGCGCCACCCCGCTGCCCCGCCGCCCGGACGGCTTCGGCGAGATCCGGCCGACCCCGGCCGTGCTGCGCGACCGCCGCCTCCCGACGACGGACCTGCTGCCGCCGCCCGCGGACGGCCGCTACGCCTCGACGGTGAGCGCGGTCCCGGCGGACGTGCTGACGCGCAGCACCTGGCGGCCCGCGTGTCCGGTGGCCGCGTCCGAGCTGCGCTACCTGACGATGTCGTTCTGGGGCTTCGACGGGAAGCCGCACACCGGTGAGATGCTCGTCGGCGCCTCGGTCGCGCGGGAGGTCACGCGCGTGTTCGGGCAGCTGTTCGCCGCGCGGTTCCCGATCGAGGAGATGCGGGTCACCTCGCCCGCCGAACTCGACGCTCCGCCGACCGGGGACGGCAACAACACCAGCGCGTTCGTCTGCCGCCCGGTGCGCGGCCAGACGAACTGGTCGGCGCACGCGTACGGCCTGGCGATCGACCTGAACCCGTTCTGCAACCCCTACACCAAGGACGATCTGGTGCTGCCGGAACTCTCCTCGGCGTACCTGGACCGCTCGTGGGTGCGGCCGGGCATGGTGGAGGCCGGTGACGCGACGGTGCGGGCGTTCGCCGCGGCCGGCTGGAGCTGGGGCGGGGCCTGGCGGGAGCCGAAGGACCGGATGCATTTCACCGCGACCGGCGGGTAGTAACGGGAACAGATTTCGGGTCCGGACCGGTTGTACCGGATCGGACTACTTGGGAGGTAACCGCACGTGCCCCACTACGACCTGGTGATCGTCGGAACCGGCTCGGGGAACTCGATCCTCGACCCCCGGTTCGCGGGCTGGAAGACGGCGATCGTGGAGAAGGGTGTGTTCGGCGGCACGTGCCTGAACGTCGGGTGCATCCCGACCAAGATGTTCGTGCACGCCGCGGACGTGGCCGCGACCCCGTCGGTGTCCAGCCGGTTCGGCGTGGACGAGACGCTGGACAAGGTGCGCTGGACCGACGTGCGCGACCGGATCTTCGGCCGCATCGACCCGATCGCCGAGGGCGGGCGCGAGTACCGGAAGAACCACGAGGACAACGCCGGCGTCACCGTGTACGAGGGCCAGGGGCGGTTCACCGGGCACAAGGAGCTGACGGTGTCGTTCGCGGACGGGCGGCCGGACGAGGTCGTCACCGCGGACCGGTTCGTGCTCGCCGCGGGCGGGCGTCCGGTGGTGCCGGACCTGCCGGGCCTGGAGGACGTGCGCTACCACACCTCGGACACCGTGATGCGGCTCGACGTGCTGCCCGCGCGGATGGTCATCGTCGGCAGCGGGTTCATCGCGGCGGAGTTCGCGCACGTGTTCCGCTCGTTCGGGGTGGAGGTCACGATGGTGGCCCGGTCCGGCGCGTTGTTGCGCAGCGAGGACTTCGACCTCAGCAAGCGGTTCACGGAGCTGGCCGAGCGCCGGTTCGACGTGCGGCTCAACCGCAAGACCGTGCGGGTGCGCCCGTCCGGGACGGGGGTCGCGCTGGAGCTGGAGGGCCCCGGCGGCGCGGAGACCGTCGAGGCGGACGAGCTGCTGATCGCGGTCGGGCGCCGGCCGAACACCGACCTGCTGGACGTGGCCGCGACGGGCGTGACCACGACCGAGAGCGGGCACGTGGTGGTCGACGACCACCAGGAAACGGTGGTCGAGGGGATCTACGCGCTGGGCGACATCTCGTCGCCGTACGAGCTGAAGCACGTCGCCAACCACGAGGCGCGGGTCGTGCAGCACAACCTGCTGAACCCGGACTCGCCGATGACGGCCGACCACCGGTTCGTGCCGCACGCGGTGTTCACCTCGCCGCAGATCGCCTCGGTCGGCCTGACCGAGCAGGAGGCACGGGCGCGGGGCGTGGAGTACGTGACGTCCACACAGGACTACGCCGGCATCGCCTACGGCTGGGCGATGGAGGACACCAGCGGGTTCGCGAAGCTGCTGGCCGACCCGTCGACCGGGCAGCTGATCGGCGCGCACATCATCGGCCCGCAGGCGTCGACGGTGATCCAGCCGCTGATCCAGGCGATGAGCTTCGGCCTCGACGCGAAGTCCATGGCCCGCGGCCAGTACTGGATCCACCCGGCGATGCCCGAGCTGATCGAGAACGCGCTGCTGAACCTGCCGCTGTGAGCGGTCAGCCGTAGCGGGACCGGTCAGCGGGGCGAGCAGGCGCCGGCGATCGCCGAGGTGTCCCAGTAGAACGGGTGCACCTCGGCGATCCGCCGGTCCACGATCGCGACGGTCTGCAGGATCGGGAACCGCAGCTCGCGCCCGGTTGCCCGGGCCCGGGCGTGGACGTGGGTGAGCACGACGAGCGGACTGCTGGTGCGGAGGAACTCCTGGGCCACCATTTCGAAGGTCTCCCACGCACCGCTCATCGCGGCGAAAAACCGCTCCAGTCCCTCGTGCCCGCGCCAAACCCCGCCATAGGGCAGCGCCTCCGCCTGGTGGAGGACCACGTCCGGGGCGAAGAACGGGGCAAGCGGTTCGAACGAGGCGCGGCCGGGACCACCGGCGGCCAGGTACGCGGCCTCGGCCGCGTACATACCGCGCAGCACCGACAGATCACTGGTTTCCATGATCGCTACTGTGGATCACGGCGCGGCTGAGCGCTGGCGGGAATCAGACGTAGCGTGGCCGGCCGGCGAAGAAGCCGAACACCATCTGCCCCGCCACCACGGCCAGCAGCATCGCGAACGGCACGGTCCACCCGTGCGTCACGTCGTGCAGCAGGCCGAACAGGAACGGGCCCACCGCGGCCAGCAGGTAGCCGATCCCCTGCGCCATCGCCGACAGCTTCGCCGTTTCGGCGCCCGTGCGCGCCCGCAGCGCGATCGTCGTCAGCGCCAGCGAGAACACCGCCATCCCGATGCCGATGAAGATCGACCACAGCAGCGGCGCCGCACTCGGCGCGACCATCAGGCCGGTCACGCCGGCGATGCCGAACACACCCAGCAGCAGGATCCACCCGCTCTGGCTGCCCTGCTTCGCGGCGAGCGGCGGCACGATCAGGCTCACCGGCAGGCCGAGGAGCGACACCAGGCCCATCATCAGGCCGGCGTCGGCGCGGGTCACGCCCGCGTCCATCAGCACCTGCGGCAGCCAGCCCATCACGATGTAGGCCAGGCAGGCCTGCATCCCGAAGAAGACCGTCACGATCCAGGCCAGCGGGCTGCGGAACAGCGACCGCGCGGCGGTCGCGTTCTCGCCCGAGGCGGCCCCGCCGGGACGGGTCCGCGCGGACGCCAGCCACAGCACGAGCGCCGCGACGGCCAGGGCCGCCCAGCTGGCGAGCCCGGGACGCCAGCCGCCGAACGCGCTGTCCAGCGGCGGGGTCAGCGCCGAGCCGAGGGCGCCACCGGCCTGCAGCGCGCCGGTGTAGAGCCCGGTCATCAGGCCGATCCGCGTCGCGAAGGACTCCTTGACCACGACCGGGATCAGCACGTTCGCCAGCGCGATCCCCGCGGTCCCGATCAACGTCCCGCCCAGCACGACCAGCGGCCCGTCCAGCACCCGCAGCACCAGGCCACCGGCCAGCAGCACGAGCGCGAGCGACACGGCCGTGGCGATGCCCAGGCGCCGGGCGACCACCGGCGCGGTCAGGCCGGCGAGCGCGAAGCACAGGCCGGGCATGGTCGTCAGCGCCCCCGCCCAGGTGGCGGACGCGCCCAGCGTGTCCTGCATCTCGTCGAGCACCGCGCCGACGCTGGTCACCGCGGGGCGCAGGTTCATCGCCGCCAGCAGGACCGCCACCGCGAGCAGCCCGCTGCCGATGAGCACGCGAGGCGCGGGGACGCGCGTCTTCTCCTCCACCGATGCTTCATCATTGACGGTCACAGCGGCTAGTATGACAAACATAGGATGATCGGGTGAAGGGATATCCCCGTGCCACTCGCCACTACTCGCCGGACCGGTCTCGTCGACCAGGTGATCGGGCAGCTCAGGGACGCCATCGCGGAGGGCGAATGGGCCATCGGCCAGCGGATACCCACCGAGGCGGCACTCGCCGAGAGCCTCGGGGTGGGACGCAACACGGTCCGGGAGGCCGTACGCGCGCTCGCGCACAGCGGGCTGCTGGAGGTGCGGCAGGGCGACGGCACGTACGTCCGCGCCACGAGTGAGGTCTCCGGCGCGATCCGCCGGCTGTGCGGCTCCGAGCTGCGCGAGGTGCTGGGGGTGCGGCGGGCGCTGGAGGTGGAGGCCGCGCGGCTGGCCGCGACCGTCCGCACCGAGGAGGAGCTGGCGACGATCACCGAGCTGCTCGACCAGCGCGACGAGGCCTACCGGGGCGAGGACATCGAAACGTACGTGCGGGCGGACACCGAGTTCCACCTCGCGGTCGTGCGGGCCAGCCACAACGCGCTGCTCACCGAGCTGTACCGCGGGATTCTCGAGGCCGTGACGGCCAGTGTCGCGGCCACGACGGACACCCGCCTGCCCGAGACCGAGGCGATCGGCCACCGCGGCCTGCTGGAGGCCATCGCGGCGCGGGACACCGAGCGCGCGATGACCGAGGCGGCCGGCTTCCTGGACAACCTGATCGCCGACGCCTGACCGGCGGCGGGGCGAGCGTAGTCACGGTGCGATCGCCAGGGGCTGCGCGACAGCCCCGCACGAACCCACCGTGGTGCGCGGCCCGCCCCGGCGCGCGGCTCCGCGGGCCGACCGTGGTCAGGGCAGCGTCAGGATCTCCGCGCCGTCCGCGGTCACCACCAGGGTGTGCTCGAACTGGGCCGTCCAGCTCTTGTCCTTCGTGGTGACCGTCCAGTCGTCGTCCCAGATGTCGTAGTCGATCGAGCCGAGCGTGATCATCGGCTCGATCGTGAACGTCATGCCCTCCTCGATGACCGTGGTCACCGACGGGTCCTCGTAGTGCAGCACGGTCGGCGCGGTGTGGAAGGCCGGGCCGACGCCGTGGCCGGTGAAGTCCCGCACCACGCCGTAGCCGAACCGCTTCGCGTAGGACTCGATCACGCGGCCGATCACGTTCAGCTGGCGGCCGGGCCGCACGGCCTTGATCGCGCGCATCGTCGCCTCGTGGGTGCGCTCGACCAGCAGCCGCACCTCCTCCGACACGTCACCGGCGCAGAACGTCGCGTTCGTGTCGCCGTGCACGCCGCCGATGTAGGCGGTGACGTCGATGTTGCAGATGTCGCCGTCCTGGATCACCGTCGAGTCCGGGATGCCGTGGCAGATGACCTCGTTCAGCGAGGTGCAGCAGGACTTCGGGAAGCCGCGGTAACCGAGCGTCGACGGGTAGGCGTTGTGGTCGAGCAGGAACTCGTGCACCACCTTGTCGACGTCGTCGGTGGTGTTGCCCGGCTTGACGGCCTTGCCGCCCTCCTCCAGCGCCTGCGCGGCGATCTTGCTCGCCACGCGCATGGCCTCGATGACCTCGGGCGTGCGCACGCCGTTGCCGGTGTCCCGCTTCGGCGCCGGCCTGTCCACGTATTCGGGGCGCGGAATGCTGGCGGGCACGGGGCGGCGCGGCGTCTGGACGCCAGGGGTCAACGGAGCACGCTGGGACATGACTCCACCCTACGACCCCCGACGGGCGCGGCGGCTGTGAGCCCGGTCAGAACAGCACGGTCGCGTACCGGCCCACCTGGCTGAACCCGATGCGGCGGTAGGCGGCCAGCGCGGGGCTGTTGAAGCTGTTCACGTACAGGCTGGCCGTGCGGCCGAGCCCGTTGACGAGCCGGCTCACCACCGCCGCCGTGCCGGAGGCGCCCAGACCGTGCCCGCGCCGGTCCGGCCGCACCCAGACGCCCTGGATCTGGCCCACGCTGCGGGACATCGCCCCGATCTCGGCCTTGAACACGACCTCGCCGTTCTCGAACCGGGCGAACGCGCGCCCGCTGGAGATCAGCTCCGCGACGCGGGCGCGGTAGCTCGCGCCACCGTCACCGGCGCGCGGGTCGACGCCGACCTCCTCGATGAACATCGCGATCGCCGCCGGCAGGTACCGCTCCAGCTCGTCCGGACGCACCGGGCGCACCAGCGGGTCCGGCTTCACCGCGGGCTGGGCGTCCATCGCCATCAGCGGCTGGTCGTCGCGCACCTCGCGCGCCGGGCCCCACTCCCCCGCCAGCTCGTCCCACAGCCCCAGGACCTGCTCGGCCGGGCCGACCAGCGACGAGCACACGCGTTGCTTGCGCAGGGCCCGGTCCGCGAACGACCGCAGGGCCGCCGCGTTGCCGCGCAACGGGATCAGGTTCGGGCCGGAGAAGCACAGGCCGGGCAGGCGGCCGCCGCGGGCGCCCCGGTAGTCGGCGGCCCACAGCTCCCCGCCGAGGCGCCAGGGGTCCAGACCGGCCACCTCGACGCGCGCGCTGACCATGCAACTGGCCACCGGGTCCGCCGCGAGCACGGCACGGACCACGGCATCGTCCCGATCACTGAGCAGCCGTGCACCGGCAAGCCGCAACACGTCCACCAGATTGCCAGATGGAGTGGTGGATCGGGAAATCGTGGGGGATCAGGCGGCGCCGCGGTAGGTGCCGAAGGTCCACAGGTTGCCCTCCGGATCGCGGGCGGTGAAGGTGTGCGAGCCGTAGTCGGTGTCGTGGAGGGGCTCGACGATCTCCGCACCGGCCTGGCGCACCCGCTCGTGGATCTCGTCGACGTGGTCGGTGACCACGTACGCGGAGCCGGCGTTCTTCGTCTCGCCGTGGACGCCTGTGGTGTGGCCGGTGCTGCCGAACATGAAGCCGCCGCCTTCGGGCCAGCGCAGCTCGGCGTGGGCGATCTGCCCGTCCTCGCCCGGCACGACGAGCGTCTCGCGGAAGCCGAACACCTCGGTGAGGAACTTCCGCGCGGCGTGCGCGTCGTCGTAGCGGAAGGCGGGCCAGACGGTGGGTGGGTTCTCGGTCATGTCCCCGAGTCTGGGCCCGCCGAGGCGTCCTGGTCTTGGAGGAATGGGAGTTCCTCGGCGATCCAGGTGCGCGGCGAGCACCCGGCCAGGGCGCGCCACTCGTTGGACAGGTGGGCCTGGTCGTAGAAGCCGCAGTCGGCGGCGAGCGTGGCCAGGTCGGTGGGGGCCTGGCGGAGCCTGGCGATGGCGCGCTCGAAGCGGAGGACGCGGGCGGCCTGCTTGGGCGGCAGGCCCAGCTCGCGGCGGAAGCGTTCGGCGAAGTGGCGGCGGCTCCAGCCGACCTCGGCGGCGAGGTCCTCGACGCGGATCAGCCCACCGGCCGCGGTGAGGCGGCGCCACGCCCAGGCGACCTCCCGGGCCGGTTCGCGGTCGGCGCGGGCGCGGCGGAAGACGTCGTCGAGGATGGCGAAGCGGTGGGCCCAGGTGGGGGCGTCGGCGAGGCGTTCGGCGAGGTGTTTCGGCCCCAGCTCGGCGAGGTCGACGACGAGGTTGCTCAGCTCGGTGGCCGGGACGCCGAACAGGGCGGGCGTGGCGAGCGGGTCGATCTCGACGTGGACGCCCGATTGGAAGGCGTCCTGGGCGATCAGGGCGGGCGCGGTGTGCATCCCGCCGAGCGCGGCGGTGTAGCGGCCCGGCGACTGGCCGGGGCGGGGCAGGCCGGTGAAGCGGATCGGCTCGGCGAGGCTGATGACGAGCGTGACGTGCCGCGAGGGCAGCCCGCGGTGGGTTTCGAGGGTCACGCCGTGCTGCGTGTAGCCGATGTACCGCGTGATCGCGGGCCGCAACTGCGGGTGCGGCGCACGAACAACCCACTCGGCCGTCACGGGCTCAGAACCCGGTGGTCTCCAACCGGATCCCGAACGGCTCGCCGATCTCGACGGGTTGCCCGAACGGGACCCGGACGGTCCGGCTGTAGACGCCCTGAACCGGCTCGGTGAACAGCGAGACCGCGGGGCCGTCCTCGTCGTAGGCGTCGATCAGCAGGTACTGCGGAATGCCGCCGTGGGCGTACGCCCACTTCTTCTTCCGGTCGTGCTCACCGTTGCTCGGCGAGGTGATCTCCACGGCCAGGAGCACGTGCTCGGCCGGGACCGGATCGGAGTTCTCCGGCACAACGTCGCGCGGCACCACGCAGAGATCCGGCACGTAGATGCTCCCGATCGCGCGAATACCGACACCCAGCGTCTGGACGATGCCGCACCCCGCAGGGCGTGCCCGGCGCAGTGCATCGTCCACCAGATCTGCGATCAGGTTGTGCTTTCCCCCAGGCGGCGGCGTGATCTGAATCCCCTCGGCGGTGAGCTCCGGGCGCCAGCCCTCCGGCACCTGGAGTTCGCGCCAGGTGTCCAGCAGCCGTTCCCAGGTCATCGCCGAACCCGCGAATGCGGTGCTCATCGACCCACCCCGTTCCTGCCGTCCACGCGCCGTCCCGAAGGATAGCGGCCGGAGGGCCCGGATGTGCCCTCGGTGAGGGAGCCTAACTCACCGTGACGACGGGAGAACCGCTTCCTTCCGCGTCCCCCGCCTCCTCGGCGATGCGCATCGCCTCTTCGATCAGCGTTTCGACGATCTGGTGCTCCGGCACGGTCTTGATGACCTCGCCCTTGACGAAGATCTGGCCCTTGCCGTTGCCGCTCGCCACGCCGAGGTCGGCCTCGCGCGCCTCACCGGGGCCGTTCACCACGCAGCCCATCACCGCGACGCGCAGCGGGATCTCCATGCCCTCCAGGCCCGCGGTGACCTCGTCGGCCAGCTTGTAGACGTCCACCTGCGCCCGGCCGCACGACGGGCACGACACGATCTCCAGCTTCCGCGGCCGCAGGTTCAGCGACTGCAGGATCTGGATGCCGACCTTGACCTCCTCGACCGGCGGCGCGGACAGCGACACGCGGATGGTGTCGCCGATGCCCTGCCGCAGCAGCGCGCCGAACGCCACGGCCGACTTGATCGTGCCCTGGAACGCCGGGCCCGCCTCGGTGACGCCCAGGTGGAGCGGGTAGTCGCACTGCTCGGCCAGGATCTCGTACGCCCGGATCATGACCACCGGGTCGTTGTGCTTGACCGAGATCTTGATGTCGTGGAAGTCGTGCTCGGCGAACAGCGACGCCTCCCACAGCGCCGACTCGGCCAGCGCCTCCGGGGTGGCCTTGCCGTACTTCTTCAGCAGCCGCGGGTCCAGCGAACCGGCGTTGACGCCGATCCGGATGGGCGTGCCGTGGTCCTTCGCCGCCTGGGCGATCTCGGCGACCTTGTCGTCGAACTTCTTGATGTTGCCCGGGTTCACCCGCACCGCGGCGCAGCCGGCCTCGATCGCGGCGAACACGTACTTGGGCTGGAAGTGGATGTCCGCGATGACCGGGATCTGCGACTTCTTCGCGATCGCCGGCAACGCCTCGGCGTCGTCCGCGGACGGGCAGGCCACGCGCACGATGTCGCAGCCGGCCGCGGTGAGCTGCGCGATCTGCTGCAGCGTCGCGTTCACGTCCGCGGTCAGGGTGGTCGTCATGGACTGCACCGAGATCGGGTGTTCACTGCCGACACCGACGTTGCCCACCATGAGCTGGCGCGTCTTGCGGCGCTCGGACAGCACGGGGGCGGGGAGGGCGGGCATACCAAGCTCGACGCTCATCGAATCCTCTACGGCGTGAGACGGGCTGCTGACGTTGTCCAGCTTACTCACAGGCCGGGCCCGGCACGGTGGCGACCGGCCGGAGCGAGTTCCCCCGCACAAGGCCCTGACCTGGTGAAACGTACTGCTACTGCAGCCTGATCGGGTTGACGATGTCGGCGGTGACGGTGAGCAGGGTTACGGCCCCGCCGATCAGCACCAGCACGACGGTGACCGCGGACAGCTTCGAGTAGTCGACCGGGCCGCCCGCGGCCTTGCCGCGCAGCTTGCGGATCCAGTCGCGGACCCGTTCGTACCAGATGACCGCGATGTGCCCGCCGTCCAGCGGCAGCAGCGGCAGCAGGTTGAACACGCCGACGAAGAAGTTCAGGCTCGCCAGCAGGAGCAGGAACAGCGACCACAGCCCGGCTTCGACGGCCTCGCCGCCGATGCGGCTCGCGCCGACCACGCTGACCGGCGTGTTGGGGTCGCGCTCGCCGCCGAAGATCGACGACACCACGGCCGGGATGCGCTCCGGGAACTCCAGCAGGCGCTGCCAGGTCTGGACGAACATGTCGCCGGTGAAGCCGGCCGCGCCGGCGATCGCGGTGATCGCGTTGTACTCGAACATGCGCTGGAAGGTGACGCCGATCGAACCGACGGAGACGACCTTCTCCGGCCCGTTGGGGTTGGCCGGGTCGGTGACCGGGCGGTCGACCCGCACCACGTCCACGGTCAGCGGCACGATCCGGCCGTCGCGCTCGACCTCGAACCGGGTCGGGCCGGACAGCTGCTGGATCGCCGCCGTGACGTCGGAGTAGGTCGGGGTGCGGGTGCCGTTGACCGACACGATCTCGTCGCCCGGCTGGATGCCGCCGCTCTTCGCCGGGGCCGCGTCGCCCGGCCGGCACACCGGGTTGGCGAACTCCTCGTCGGTGGTCGCGCTGCGCACGCACTCCGACACCGTGGAGATCTGCGGCTTGCCGACCGCGTTGGGCAGGCCCATCGTGGCGGCCATCAGGTAGAGCACCACGAAACCGAGGATGAAGTGCGTGACCGAGCCGGCGGCCATCACGACGGTGCGCTTCCAGGTCTTGAAGCGCCACATCGCGCGCGGCGCCTCGTCCGGCTTCACCTCGTCCAGCGCGGTCATGCCCGCGATGTCGCAGAACCCGCCCAGCGGGATCCACTTCAGGCCGTACTCCGTCTCGCCGCGGCGGAAGGAGAACACCGTCGGGCCGAACCCGACGAAGTAGCGGCGGACCTTCATGCCGAACGCCTTGGCGGTCAGCATGTGCCCCGCCTCGTGCAGCGCGACGGACACGCAGATGCCCAGCGCGAACAGCACGACTCCGAAAACGTAGGCCACCCGCTACTTCCCTCCGGTCAAGATCTCCGCGGCCCGGGCTCGTGCCCACTGCTCGGCCGCCAGTACCTCCGCGACGTCGCCAGGCTCGCGACGCCACTCGTCGGCGGCCTCCACCACCTGGGTAACAGTGTCCACAATCGCCGTAAAGCCGGCGTTCTGCGTCAGGAACGCCTCGACGCACACCTCGTTGGCCGCGTTGTAGACCGCGGGCAGGCAGCCGCCCACGGTACCGGCGTGCCGGGCCAGCTCGACCGCCGGGAAGGCCTCGTTGTCCAGGGGTTCGAACGTCCACTGGGCGGCCTGGTCCCAGCGGCAGGCCGGGGCCGCGCCGGGCACCCGGTCCGGCCAGTTCAGGGCGAGCGCGATCGGCAGGCGCATGTCCGGCGGGCTGGCCTGGGCCAGGGTGGAGCCGTCGGTGAAGGTGATCATCGAGTGCACGATCGACTGCGGGTGGACGACCACGTCGATCCGGTCACACGCGACGCCGAACAGCAGGCTCGCCTCGATCAGCTCCAGGCCCTTGTTGACCAGGGTGGCCGAGTTGATGGTGATGAGCCGGCCCATCGCCCAGGTGGGGTGGGCCAGCGCGTCTTCGACTGTGACGTTCGCCAGATCGGCGCGCTTGCGGCCGCGGAACGGCCCACCGGAGGCGGTCAGCACGAAGCGGTCGACCTCCTCGGCGCGGCCGCCGCGCAGTGCCTGGGCCATCGCCGAGTGCTCGGAGTCGACCGGGACGAGCTGGCCGGGCTTGGCCTGCTTGAGCACGAGCGGCCCGCCGGCGATGAGCGACTCCTTGTTCGCCAGGGCCAGCGTCGCGCCGGTGTCCAGGGCCTTGAGCGTCGGTTCGAGGCCCTGGGACCCGGGCAGGCCGTTGAGGACGACGTCGACCCGGACCGTGTTGATCAGCTCGACGACGGCGTCCCGGCCGGCGAAGATGCGCGGCAGTTTGAACTCGCCCCGCGAGTAGCCGCGCTTCTGGGCCTCGGCGTACAGCGCGAGCTGCAGGTCCTCGACGACCGTGGGTTTCGTCACGGCCACCGCGTCGACCTGGTGGGCCAGCGCCTGCGCGGCCAGCAGCGCCGGATCGGACCCGCCCGCGGCGAGGCCCGCGATGCGGAAGAGGTGCTGGTTGCGGGCGGCGACGTCGAGGGCCTGCGTGCCGATCGAGCCGGTCGAGCCGAGCACGAGGACGGTGCGGGGTGCGTTCATCGGGGTCATTGTCGCGAACCCGTCCGAGCGGGTCATCGGCGCGGGGCCGGTCGCGGTGTGGAATCATCCGGTTGGACGTTCAGCAGGGCCTGGAGGAGTGATCGTGGCGAGCAAGGCGGTCGAGAAGCGGCGGCAGGCCGCTCCGGCGAAGGTGGACCCGCGGGACGAGCCGTCGGCCGAGTGGGGCTGGCACGGCGGGTTCCCGAAGGGCGGGCGCATCGCGGGCTGGGTCACGGTCGTCGTGCTGCTGGCGATGATCTACAACAACCACGAGAACAACACCGAGAACGTGTGGCTGGTCGGCATCGCGGCCGGCATCGCGTTCGGGCTGCTCTGGGAGATGCGGAAGAAGCGCACGGCCTGGCGCCGCTGACGCAGGCGACGTGAGGAGGGGCCCCTCGGCGAGGGGCCCCTTCTTTGCTGCTCAGCCCTCGAACAACCCGTCCACACGACCGGACTCGGCCCGGCGAAGCCGCTCGGCGATGCGCCCCGGAAGGCCGACGCGCTCGCCCGGAACGTTACGGTGGGAAAACCGGCCGCCCGGAAGGGAACCGAGAAGTCCGGTGGACGAGTCCGCACCAGCGAAATCCCCCCGTCTCGCCGCGCCTTCGATCAGCCTTCGGCCGCCAGCTGCCCGCACGCGGCGGCGATCTCCTGGCCCCGCGTGTCCCGCACGGTGCACGCCACGCCGCCCTCGTTGACGCGCCGCACGAACTCCCTCTCGACCGGTTTCGGGGAGGCGTCCCACTTCGAACCGGGCGTCGGGTTCAGCGGGATCACGTTCACGTGCACCAGCTGGCCCAGGTGCTTGCGCAGCCGCTTCGCCAGCAGGTCCGCCCGCCACGGCTGGTCGTTCACGTCCCGGATCAGCGCGTACTCGATCGACACGCGGCGGCCCGTCGAGTCGGCGTAGTACCGCGCCGCCTCCAGCACCTCGTCCACCGACCAGCGGTTGTTGACCGGCACGAGCGTGTCGCGCAGCTCGTCGTCCGGGGTGTGCAGCGACACCGCCAGCCGGACCTGCATCTTCTCGTCCGCCAGTCGCCGGATCGCCGGGGCCAGCCCGACCGTGGACACCGTTACCGACCGCTGCGAGATGCCCAGCCCGTTCGGCGCCGGGTCGGTGATGCGGCGCACCGCGGCCACCACCCGCTTGTAGTTCGCCAGCGGCTCGCCCATGCCCATGAACACGATGTTCGACAGCCGCCCCGGGCCGCCGGGCATCAACCCGTCCCGCATGACCGCGGCAGCCGACCGCACCTGGTCGACGATCTCCGCGGTCGACAGGTTCCGGGTCAGCCCGGCCTGGCCGGTGGCGCAGAACGGGCACGCCATGCCGCAGCCGGCCTGGCTGGAGATGCACAGCGTCGCCCGGTCCGGGTAGCGCATCAGGACGCTCTCCAGCAGCGTGCCGTCGTGCGCCCGCCACAGCGTCTTGCGCGTCGTGCCGTCGTCGCAGGCCAGCGCCCGCACCTCGGTCAGCAGCGGCGGCATCAGCTCGGACACCAGCCGCTCCCGGGACGCGGCCGGGATGTCGGTCATCGCCTCCGGGTCGGCGGTCAGGCGGGCGAAGTAGTGGTTCGACAGCTGCTTGGCGCGGAAGGGCTTCTCGCCGAGGTCGCTGACGGCCGCCGCGCGTTCGGCGGCGGTCAGATCGGCGAGGTGGCGAGGCGGCATCCCACGCCGGGGAGCCTCGAAGAGCAGCGGCAATGTCGACACAACCACACATTGTCCCACGCCACCGCCCGGGGAACCCGCGCCGGGGTGCCGCACTGGCCACTGGCGCCACACCGTCTCCACAGGTCATCCAGGTCGACGACCCGGCGGACCGACAGCCGGGTTGCCTTACGACTGTTTCCGATATATCGTGAGAATGTCGGAACAGTACGGAAGGAGAACCGACATGAGACACGGACATTTCCCCCCGCCGCACGGGCGGCCCGCTTTCGGCCCGTTCGCCCGCGGTGGTTTCGGAGAGTTCCCCCCGGGCTGGGGCCCGGGCGGTCCGCGCGGCGAGTTCCGGGGACGCGGTCCCCGCGGCCCGCACGGCGGGCGGCGGGGACGACGAGGCGACGTGCGCGCCGCCATCCTCGCCCTGCTGGCCGAACAGCCCCGGCACGGTTACGAGATCATCAGCGAGATCGCCGAGCGCAGCGGCGGCTTCTGGCGGCCGAGCCCCGGCTCGGTCTACCCGACCCTGCAGCTGATGGCCGACGAAGGCCTGGTCGTGGCGCGCGAGGACGGCGGCAAGCGCCTGTTCGAGCTGACCGACGCCGGCCGTGAGGCGGCCGCGAACCAGGACGGGAAGCCGCCGTGGGAGCAGATCGCCTCCGACGTCGACCCGAACGAGGTCGACCTGCGCAAGGCGGGCGCCATGCTGGCCGCCGCCGCGGTCCAGGTGTCCCAGGCCGGGACGCCGGGTCAGAAGCGGCGCGCCGCGGAGATCCTCAACGAAGCCCGTCGGTCGATCTACGCCGTGCTCGGCGAGATCGACACCGACGACGAGGACGACGAGGAGTGACCAGGCAGCACGAGGCCGGCGGGCTTGTCGCGGACGAGAACGCGATAGCCCACCGGCACCGTGAAGCCCGCGCCGTGCCGGCCGCGCGATCCGTTGTCCCGTAGGACCTCTTCGATCGCGCGGTCGGCCACCTCCGGGCTGAACTCGATGCGCAGTACTGCCGCGAGGCTCTCGGAGTCGGCGAACCGCCACTGCGCCGTCAGTCGACGGCAGCGAAAACCCTGGCCGGCGAAGAACGCGTCGACCGCGGCCGGGTCGTAGTCGGGCAGATCGGCCCGCATCCACCGGCCATACGGCTCACTGGACACGTCCAGATCGACGATCACCAGCGCTCCCCCCGGCCGCAGCACGCGGTCCGCCTCGCGCAGACCGGGTTCGCAGCCCGGGCCGAAGAAGTACGCGGTGCGCGCGTGCACGACGTCGGCACTCGCGTCCGGTACCGGGATCAGCTGCGCGGAACCACGCAGCACCCGCACCGAAGACAGTCCGGCGACCCGGCGTTCCGCCCGGCGCACCAGCGGTTCGTGCGGCTCGACGCCGATCACCGACCGCGCTGTCCCGGCGAAGCGGGGCAGGTGAAAACCGTCCCCGCAGCCCACGTCCAGGACGTCCTTGCCCTGCCAGGAACATTCCTCGGCGAGGACCCGCCAGATGTCGCCGTCGACGTCCTGCGCGCGGTTCTCCAGCTCGTAGGTGTCCGGGTAGTACCAGATGTTGGGGCTGGGCAGGACGTCCGCCCGGGACGTGGTCCGCTGCCCACGCCGGGCGATCTTCCACACACCGCAAGGATAAATGAAAGGTTGCCCGGAAAGCGCTTCACGTTCGGCCTAGACTTGCTGCCCTCCCCACCGATCGGAGGCGGTATGTCCGTCGGATCTTCGGCCCCGTCCGTTCTGCCGTCCGGGGTTCCGTGCTGGGTCGAGCTCGCCACCGTCGACGAGGCGGCGTCCCACCGGTTCTACGAGGGCCTCTTCGGCTGGACCTACGTGCTCAGCCGCGATCCCGCCACGCGCACCGGCCGGTACCTGATCGGCACGCTGGAGGGCGTGCCCGTCGGTGGTCTCTACCAGGCGGCGCCCGGGCAGGCGAGCGCGTGGATGATCAACATCTCGGTGCAGAACGCGCAGGCGGCGGCGAACTGGGTGCAGCGGCTCGGCGGTGCGGTCACGCTCGAACCGACCGTGCTGCCCCACCGCGGCTGCATCATGCACGGTGTCGAGCCCTCCGGCGCGCCGTTCGTGCTGTGGCAGCCGCCGCCGGACTGGGCGTTCGCGACCGGCTATCCGAACACCTTCTCCGGGGCGGATCTCAACACCCGCGACGGCGCGGCCGCGGACGGCTTCTTCACCAGGCTGTTCTCGTACACGAGCCTGCAGGTGGGCGACAACCGCGGCATCGACTACGTGGAATGGCGGCTGGACCAGCAACCGGTGCTGTACCGGTACGTGATGGGGCCCGAGTACCCGCCGCAGGCGCCGCCGCACTGGATGGTGTACTTCGGCGTCGACCCGGCCCGCGGCGCGGACGCGACGGCAGGCCACGCGCTCATGCTCGGCGGCACCGTGCTGGTGGAGCCCTACGACACGCCGTGGGGCCGGATCGCGATCCTCGCCGATCCGGCCGGGGCGGTGTTCTCGATCATCGACCACTCGCGCGTGAGCGAGGGCTGGGGCCGCGCCGAGGTGGACGACCCCTACGACGACTGAGCCGGTTCTTACCGTCGCGCTCTCCCGGGCGTGCGACAGCTTGCCCGTCACGTCTGCACCCGGCCCGCCTCGGGCCACCCACACCGACCAGGACCGAACGACGGGTGCTCCGCGAGTCCGTCGCGGGACCGCGCTCGATCCTGGCGGCGCGGAGCGTCCGGGGTGTCTGCGTCCGGATGCCGGCTGGGCCGAACGCGTCTACCTGTTCCTGCCGAAGCCTCGGCGATGCGGTCGCGCAGCCGAGGCGCTTGCGGTCAGTTCAGGAACGCCGACAGCAGCAGGAACGACACCACGGCCGACGGCAGCAGCGAGTCGAGCCGGTCCATCAGGCCGCCGTGCCCGGGCAGCAGCGTTCCCATGTCCTTGATGCCGAGGTCCCGCTTCATCAGCGACTCGACCAGGTCGCCCAGCGTCGCGGTCAGCACGATCGCGACCCCGAACACCACACCCTGCCAGATCTGCCCGTCGAGCAGCAGCGTCAGCGTCAGCGCGCCCGCCACGACGCCCGCGACCAGCGAGCCGCTGAAGCCTTCCCACGTCTTCTTCGGGCTGATCGACGGCGCCATCGGGTGCTTGCCCTTGAGGACACCGGCGATGTAACCGCCGGTGTCCGACGCGACGACGCCGATCAGGAACGCCAGCACCCGGCCCACCCCGTCGGCGGGCGGGACCAGCATCGCCGCGAACGCGCCGAACAGCGGCAGGTACGCGGCGGTGAACACGGACGCGCTGATGTCCCGCAGATAGCCCTCGGCCCCGCCGGGCAGGCGCCACAGCAGGCAGGCCAGGACGGTGACCGCGAACGCGATCAGCGCGCCCTCGTAACCGAACGGCCAGGCCAGCCAGATCATCGCCTGACCGCCGGCCAGCAGCGGGACCAGTGCGAGCCGGATCCCCGCGGCACGGCGGAGCGCCTGCGCGAACTCGTACGTGCCGACGGCGATCGCCGCCGCGATGATCCCGATGAACAGGTACCGCACGGTGAGCAGCGACACGAGGATCGCCGCGCCCAGCAGCAGCCCGACACCGATCGCCGCGGGAAGGTTGCGTCCCGCCCGCGACGCTTTCTTGGCCGGTTCGGCCGGCTCCGCAGAAGCCACGGGGGCCTTCTCGCGTTCTTCGCTCACCGGGGGCATCAGACCTCGAGCAGCTCGGTTTCCTTGTGTTTGACGAGCTCGTCGACCTTCGCCACGTAGTTGTCGGTCAGGTGCTGCAGTTCCTTCTCCGCGCGCGCGACCTCGTCCTCACCGGCTTCGCCGTCCTTGGCGATGCGGTCGAGCTCCTCCTTGGCCTTGCGGCGCACCCCGCGGATGTGGACCTTGGCGTCCTCGCCCTTGGACTTGACCATCTTCACCATCTCCTTGCGCCGCTCCTCGGTGAGCTGCGGGATGGTGATGCGGATGATCTGCCCGTCGTTGGACGGGTTCACGCCCAGGTCGGACTCGCGGATGGCCTTCTCGATCGCACCGAGCTGCCCCTGGTCGTAGGGCTTGACGATCACCATGCGGGCCTCGGGGATGTTGACGCCGGCCACCTGGTTCAGCGGCATCGTCGACCCGTACGCCTCGACCATGATCCGGGCGAACATGCCCGGGTTGGCCCGGCCGGTCCGCACCGACGACAGATCCTCCTTGGCGAAGGACACCGCTTTTTCCATCTTCTCCTCGGCGTCGAGGAGGGTCTCGTCGATCACGGCTACTCCCGTTGTCTGTGCTGTTGTTCCCGGTCCCCGGCGGTCAGGCGCTCGGCCCGGCGACGGGGGTGCTCACCAACGTGCCGATCCTCTCACCACGCACCGCCCTGGCGATGTTCCCCTCGGTGAGAAGGTTGAACACGATGATGGGCATGTTGTTGTCCATGCAGAGGCTGAAGGCGGTGGCGTCGGCGACCTTGAGCCCGCGTTCGAGCACCTCGCGGTGGCTGATCTCGTCGAACATCTTGGCGCTCGGGTCGCTCTTCGGGTCCGCGGTGAAGACCCCGTCCACGGCCTTGGCCATGAGCACCGCCTCGCAGCCGATCTCCAGCGAGCGCTGGGCGGCGGCGGTGTCGGTGGAGAAGTAGGGCATCCCGGTGCCGGCGCCGAAGATCACCACGCGGCCCTTCTCGAGGTGCCGCTCGGCGCGCCGCGGGATGTAGGGCTCGGCGACCTGCCCCATGGTGATGGCGGTCTGCACGCGCGTGGGGACGCCTTCCTTCTCCAGGAAGTCCTGCAGCGCCAGGGAGTTCATGACGGTGCCGAGCATGGCCATGTAGTCGGCCCGGTCGCGGTCCATGCCGCGCTGGGACAGCTCGGCGCCGCGGAAGTAGTTGCCGCCGCCGATCACGACGGCCATCTGGACGCCGGTGCGAACGACGTCCGCGATCTGCGCGGCCACGGAGTGGACGACGTCGGGGTCGAGACCGAGCGCTCCCCCGCCGAACATCTCGCCACCCAGTTTCAGCAGCACCCGCCGGTAACCGCCGTCGGCTCGTTTCGCCTCGCCCATGTCCGCCTCCGCCCGCTCGGGTGCTCTCGTGGAGCCTGCCTTCGCGAGTGTGCCCCGTCCCCGTGATCACGGAGACGGGGCACCCTCACGTCACTGCCGTCGTGTTACGGCTGGCCGACCTCGAACCGGGCGAACCGGGTGACGGTCACGCCGGCCGCGTCGAGCAGCGCCTTGACGGTCTTCTTGTTGTCGAGCACCGACGGCTGCTCCAGCAGCACGGTGTCCTTGTAGAACGCGTTGACCTTGCCCTCGATGATCTTGGGCAGGGCCTGCTCGGGCTTGCCTTCGGCCCGGGCGGTCTCCTCGGCGATGCGGCGCTCGTTGTCGACCAGGTCGGCGGGCACCTCTTCGCGGGTCAGGTACTTCGGCTTGAGGGCCGCGATCTGCAGCGCCGCGTTGCGGGCCGCCTCGGCGGCGCCGTCGCCCTCGCCGCTGTACTCGACCAGCACGCCGACCGCCGGGGGCAGGTCGGTGCCGCGGCGGTGCAGGTACGTCGCGACCTGGCCGTCGAAGGCCACGACGCGGCGCAGGACCAGCTTCTCGCCGATCTTGGCGGCCAGCTCCTGGACGGCGTCGCCGACGGACTTGCCGCCCTCGAGCTCGGCCGCGGCCAGCTTCTCGACGTCGTCGGTCTGCAGGGTCTGGGCGACCTTGACGATCTTGTTGGCGAGCTCCTGGAACTGCTCGTTCTTGGCGACGAAGTCGGTCTCGGAGTTGATCTCGACCAGCACGCCGCCGTCCCCGGCGACGAGGCCCTCGGCGGTGGCGCGCTCGGCGCGCTTGCCGACGTCCTTGGCGCCCTTGATGCGCAGGAACTCAACGGCCTTGTCGAAGTCGCCGCCGCTCTCCTCGAGCGCCTTCTTGCAGTCCATCATGCCGGAGCCGGTGAGCTCGCGGAGACGCTTGACGTCCGCCGCGGTGTAGTTCGCCATCGTGCGGTGTCCGTTCCTCTCGGAAAGTTGTGGGGGCCGCGCCTGCGCGGCGTGGCCTGCCGGAAAGATTCAGGAGGCGGTGGTCTGCTCGGCCGGGGCCTCGTTGCCCTTGAGCAGGTCCTGCTCCCACTCGGCCAGCGGCTCGTCGGACACGCCCGGCTCGGGCTTGTCCTGGCCCTCGGCGGCCGGCGCGGAGCCGTTGCGGCTGGAGCGGGCCATCAGGCCGGCGGCGGCGGCCTCGGCGACCACCTTGGTGAGCAGCGCGGCCGAGCGGATCGCGTCGTCGTTGCCCGGGATCGGGTAGTCGACCTCGTCCGGGTCGCAGTTGGTGTCCAGGACCGCGACGACCGGGATGTTCAGCTTGCGCGCCTCGCCGACGGCGATGTGCTCCTTCTTGGTGTCCACGATCCAGACGGCGCTGGGCACCTTCTGCATGTCGCGGATACCGCCGAGGGTGCGCTCCAGCTTCTCCTTCTCGCGGGTCAGCGTCAGGATCTCGCGCTTGGTGAGCCCCTGGAAACCGCCGGTCTGCTCCTGCGACTCCAGCTCCTTGAGGCGCAGCAGCCGCTTGTGGACCGTCTGGAAGTTGGTCAGCATGCCGCCGAGCCAGCGCTGGTTGACGAAGGGCATGCCCACGCGCTGCGCCTCGCGGGCGATCGCCTCCTGGGCCTGCTTCTTCGTGCCGACGAACATGATGGTGCCGCCGTGCGCGACGGTCTCCTTGATGAACTCGTACGCACGGTCGATGTAGCTCAGCGTCTGCTGCAGGTCGATGATGTAGATGCCGTTGCGCTCGGTGAGGATGTAGCGCTTCATCTTCGGGTTCCAGCGGCGGGTCTGGTGCCCGAAGTGCACGCCGGAATCGAGCAGCTGCTTCATGGTGACGACGGCCATGGCCGGATCCGCACCTCTTCTGTGTAGCGCGCGCCCCGCGGGACGCGCTGGCCGGTTTTGTCGCCGTCGGCCGGGTGGCCGGCGACCCTGGTGCAGTGCCGGTGCCCGGACCCCGGGGGTTGTTCCTCGGGGACCGCCGGGCGCCGTGGGTTCCTCTGAGCGGGGAACCTGCACGTACACGCGAAGTCGACCTGTCGTGACAGGCCGCGCGAACAGTGTACGCCCTGGCGACGCGGGGTTCACCACGGGCGGCCTCGTGATCGCGGCAGGCGCCGCGGGAGCCCGGGGGCGCCAGTGGTGAGCCGGATGCACCACCGCCGACCCGGGCGCACTGGGGGCGAGCCTAGGTGCGACACGGGTGAGCCCGGGGTGCTGCGGGTGAGCCCGGGGTGCTGCGGGTGAGCCAGGGCGCGCAGTACGGGCCCCGAGCCCGCGGTGCTGCTCCTGGATGCGCGACGCGGGCCCCGGATGCGCGGGGCCGGCCTCGGGTGCGCCGTGCCGGCCCCGAGTGCGTCACCGCCGGCCGGCGTGCGCCATCGCCCGCCCGGGCGTCTGGGGGTGAGCCCGAGTTCTGCGGCATCTCGGGCGCTGGCCCTGTTCCCCTTCGGGGTTCGCACTTCCGGCTCGTTCTGGTGGCCCGTACCCCACGCGAACCGTGCTCGGCCCCCTGCGGCCCGCTCGCGCGTGGTGCGAGTGTGTTCGCAGGTTCGAGTTGTCCACAAGCGGCCGAGTTATCCACAGATTTGGTCAGCGGCCGTTCCCGAGGCCGGAAGTGCGCCACCCTGGGTTGATGATCGTGGTAGTTCGCCGATTGCTCGGGATCGTGCTGGTCAGCGCCGGTTTGCTGGCCGGCTCGCCGGACGTTGGAGGGGTCAGGGCGGCACCTCAGGGACCCGTGACGACCGCCCCGCCGGCTGCGGTGCGCGACGACCTGGATCCGCGGTTCGGGTGGCCGTTGTCGCCCAAGCCGGTGGTGGTCCGGCCGTTCCAGGCGCCGTCAGGGCCGTACGGGCCGGGTCATCGCGGGGTGGACCTGGCTGCGACGCCCGGTCAGCAGGTTCTGGCCGCGGGGCCGGGCGTCGTGGTGTTCGCGGGGCTCGTCGCGGGGCGTCCGGTGGTCTCGATCGACCACGACGGCGGGTTGCGCACGACCTACGAGCCGGTCACGCCGACGGTTCCGGCCGGGACGCAGGTGTGGCGGGGACAGCCGATCGGCGTCGTCGAGGCCGGGCATCCGGGGTGTCCGGTCGAGGCCTGCCTGCACTGGGGTGTCCGCCGGGGCGAGGAGTACCTGAGCCCGCTTCCCCTGGTCCAGACCGGCACAGCGATCCGGCTGAAACCCTGGGCAGGTTAGACCCCGGCCTGCTCCGTGAGCCGGGCGCGCAGCCGGAGGACCGCGCGGGTGTGCAGCTGGCTGACCCGCGACTCGGTGACGCCCAGGACCCGGCCGATCTCGGCGAGCGTCAGCCGTTCGAAGTAGTAGAGGCTGACCACGATCCGGTCACGCTCGGTCAGCTGGGCGATGGCCTCGGCGAGCTGGCGCCGGTTGTCCCGGTCGACGAGGACGGCGACGGGGTCGATGGCGTCGTCGTCGGGGAGCGTGTCGACCAGCGAGCCGCTCTCCCGGCCGGCCGCCATGAGGTCCTCGAGCGCGACGACGCTGGTCAGCTGGAGCTGACTGTAGAGGTCGCGCAGCTCTTCGAGGGTGATGCCCAGCTCGGCGGCGACCTCGGTGTCGGTCGGGGTGCGGCGCAGGCGGCCGCCGAGGCGCTCGAGCGCGCGCTCCACCTCACGGGCACGGCTGCGCACGACGCGGGGCACCCAGTCCTGGGAGCGCAGGTCGTCGAGGATCGCGCCGCGGATCCGCTGCATCGCGTAGGTCTCGAACCGCAGGCCGCGCTCGGGCTCGAA
Organism: Amycolatopsis thermalba; assembly: GCF_023376025.1. Lineage (NCBI taxonomy): Bacteria > Bacillati > Actinomycetota > Actinomycetes > Pseudonocardiales > Pseudonocardiaceae > Amycolatopsis > Amycolatopsis thermalba. The sequence continues at coordinate 2,197,338 of NZ_CP091196.1, read as the reverse complement.
CTTCTCGATGGCGTCGATCAGGCCGAAGATGCCGGACTGGATGAGGTCGCTGACGTCGACATGCGTGGGCAACCCGGTCCCCACCCGCCCGGCGACGTACTTGACCAGCGGCGCGTAGTGCAGGACCAGGCGCTCCCGCAGCCGCTGCTCCGGGCAGGTCCGGAACTTGCGCCAGACGGCTTGGATCGCGGAGTCGCCGTCACCCGCGCGGGTGGGGCTGCCACCGGGTTGGGCAGCACCGGGTTGGGCAGCACCGGGTTGGGCAGCACCGGGTTGGGTGGCACCGTCGGTGACCGACGCGCCGCTGCCCCGCGAACCGGTGCCCGCGTTCGGCTCGGTCGCGGCCTGCGCACCAGCGTCCGCCACCGGCCCACCACCAGTGACCCGCGGTCCCTCGACCCCCGACTCGCTACCCCCGATCTCCTCGGTCGCGGCCTGCGCACCGGCACCTGCCACCGGCTCGCCGCTGCGAGGTGCCTCCGCGAGCGTGCCGGAGGCCGCCGCCGCTGTGGCTTCGGGGGCACTCTCCCGTGTGGGCGCGCTGGGGGTACCAGTGGCCGTCGGTTCCCCGGTGCGCTCGCTCCCGGGCTCGCCGTCCTGTTCGGACGTGGGCAGCATCGGTCGCCCGGCCTGGTCGGGGGCGGGGCGGGCAGGTGTCGCTCGCAAATCGGCCTTCACACGGGAACCGTTCTCGGCAGCGGGCTCAGGTCGTTCTCCGGGCTCGTACGGGGTGGGCGGTGTCAACGATCCTGCCTGCCGTCCTCCGAGGTCATCGGGATCGGGGGTGGGCTTGGTCATGGATCGCCTTCAACCGCTCGACGGTCACGTGAGTGTAAAGCTGTGTCGTGGCAAGCGTAGCGTGACCGAGTAGCTCCTGAACGCTGCGAAGGTCGGCACCGCCCTCCAGCAGGTGCGTTGCCGCGGTGTGCCGCAGTCCGTGCGGGCCCATGTCGGCCGCCGAGGGCACCGTGTCGAGCGCTTCGTGCACCACTCGCCGGACCGTCCGCGGGTCCAGCCGCCCACCCCGCACACCGAGGAACAGCGCGGACGCGTGCGGCTTCGCCACCGCACCGGCCACCGCCGGCCGGCCGTGGTCGAGCCAGCTGCGCAGAGCCCGATCGGCCGGCGCGCCGAACGGGACCATGCGCTCCTTGCCGCCCTTGCCGAGCACCCGGACGAGCCTGCGGCCGAAGTCCACATCGTCGACGTCGAGCCCGCACAGCTCGGACACCCGCACCCCGGTCGCGTAGAGCAGCTCGAGGACCGCGTGATCACGCAGGGCGACCGGCTCCTGTTGCGCTGCGCCGCTGCCCGCCGCGGTGAGGACGTCCTCCGCCTCGTCCGGCCGGAGCACCGGCGGGAGGGTCCGGTGCACGCGAGGCGCCACCAGCTTCGCCCCCGGGTCGTGGTCCAGCGCGCCTTGGCGGCGAGCCCAGGCGGTGAAGGTCCGGGCCGAAGCCGCTCGCCGTGCGAGAGTGGTCCGTCCCGCTCCCCCGTTCCGCTGGTCGGCCAACCACGACCGGAGCACCCCGATGTCCAGGCCCGCGAGCGCGGCGGCGTCCGGCTGCGGCTCCTCACCGTGCAGGAACCCCAGCAGGGACACCACGTCCCCGACATACGCGCGCACCGTGTGCGGGGACAGCCCTCGCTCCAGCCCGAGGTGCCGTTCGTAGTCGTCGACCAGGCCCGCGGCGGCGCGCGGCAGGGCGTCCCGGAGGGCGTGCAGGTCCGTTTTGCGGCCCCGAGATTCCCGTGCGGACATGGTTGTTCACGCTGCGCGAAGGGGCGCGCGTGGTCAAGCATCGCCACACCGGGAGCAGATGACGATCGCATCACCTCCTCGCCCTGCCGCGCCAGCCGCTTTCGCAGCGCTCGGCGAGGTCGTCGAGTTCGAGGGCGGGCAGTACCGCCCGGACCCGGGCGACCGGAACCCCGGATTCGGCGGCGATCTGCTCGGCGGACTTGCCCTCGCGTTTGTGGAGCGCTTCGTGGACGCGCAGGGCGTCCGGGCCGAGGCCGTCCGTCGGCCGTTTCGAGCGGACCTTCTCGGGCCGGGGCGTGCCGAGCCGGCCGACGGTTTCGATCACGTCGTCGATCGAGGCCACGAGGGTCGCGCCGGATTCGCGGATCAGCTCGTGGCAGCCGATCGACATCGCGGAGGTGATCGGCCCGGGGACGGCCATCACGACCTTGCCGAGCGCGCCGGCTGTCGTCGCGGTGTTGCGCGCGCCGCTACGCCGGCCGGCCTCGACGACGATGGTGCCTTCGCTGAGCGCCGCGATGAGGCGGTTGCGGACCAGGAAGCGGTGGCGGGCGGGCGGTGTGCCCGGCGGGTACTCGCTGGCGACGAGCCCGCCGAGTTCGGCGATCTTGTCGAGGAGGACGACGTGCCCGGCGGGGTATCCGGCGTCGAGGGCGCAGCCGAGCAGCGCGACGGTGGTGCCGCCCGCGGCCAGGGCTCCGCGGTGGGCGGCGCCGTCGACGCCGTAGGCCGCACCGGAGAAGATCGGCACTCCCTGGCGGGCCAGGGCAGAAGCGAAGTCGCCGGCCACGTGCTCGCCGTACCCGGTGGCCGACCTGGCGCCGACGATCGCCACGGCCTGTTCGGTGGCCTCATCGAAGCGGGTGTGGCCGCGCACCCACAACGCGAGTGGCGGGGCGGCACCCGGCACGCCGCGGCTGGCCGCCAGCTGGAGGGACAGGAGCGGCCAGGCCGGCCACTCGTCGTCCTCCGGAATCAGCAGCCGCATGCCGAGGCGAGCGCCTTCGTCGAGGTCGCGCTGGGCGTGGTCGTGCGTGCGGCGGGCCTCGGTCTCGTCGCGCACACGGCTGGGACAGTCGCCGGCGCGGATCGCTTCGGCGGCGGCGACGGGCCCGAGCTGGGCGACGAAGTCGACCACGGCCGGGGCCGGCGGCTCGGCGACGCGGACCAGGTAGGAACGGGCCAGGCGCTCGGCGGCGAGGTTGTCGGTGGAGGGCTCGGGGGCGGTGTGTGAGCTGGTCACGCCGGCCTCCGGATGCGGGGTTCCAGCGCGGCGACCAGGTGGACTGGGGTGGGTTCGGTGCCGATTCGGGGCGTGGTCATTCCCAGCCTCGGGATGTGGGCGGGCAGGTTCGTGGCGAGCGGTTCGCGCAAGTCGGTCGCGGGGCTCATGCGGCTCTCCGATCGCGGAACTCCAGCGCGGCGGCCACGTGATCGGAGGTCGGTTCCTCGACCTTGGCGAGGTCGGCCAGCGTCCACGCGATGCGGAGGCATCGGTCGGCGCCGCGGGCGGTGATCGTGCCGCGTTCGAGGCTTCGCTCCAGCAGGGCTGTCGTCGGGGGTGGGAGGGCGAACTCGCGGTGGAGGGCGGGGCCTGGGACTTCCGCGTTGGTCTTCCAGCCGTGCGGGCTCCAGCGCGCGGCGGCACGGTCGCGGGCGGCGAGGACGCGTTTGCGGACCACCTCCGTCGGCTCGGGTTCACCGCTCTCGTGGCGGCCCATGGCGGTCATCGGACGCAACCGGACCCGCAGGTCGACGCGGTCGAGCAACGGGCCGGACAACCTGCTGTGGTACCGGCGGCGCTCGGTCGGGGAGCACGAGCAGTCGGTCTCGCGGGGTGGTGCGCACGGGCACGGGTTGGTGGCCATGACGAGCTGGAAGCGGGCCGGGTAGCAAACCGAACCGCGGGCACGGGCAATGCGAACCTCGCCTTCCTCCAGGATCGTGCGCAGGGAGTCCAGCCGTTGCGACCCGAACTCCGCGGCTTCGTCCAAGAACAAAACCCCGCGGTGGGCGCGGCTGATCAGGCCGGGTTTGGCGATGCCGGTACCACCACCGATCAGAGCGGCTTCGGACACCGAATAGTGCGGCGCGACGAACGGCGGGACCCTGATCAACGGGGCCTCCGCGGACAACTTGCCGTGGATCGAATGCACGGCAGTGACCTCGAGCGACTCCTCCGGGGAGAGCATCGGCAGGAGCCCGGGCAGACGTTTGGCCAGCATGGTCTTCCCGACGCCGGGCGGCCCGGTGAGGAGGAGGTGGTGCCCGCCCGCGGCCGCCACTTCGAGTGCCCAGCGGGCCTCGGGTTGGCCGAGGACGTCAGCCAGATCCGGCACCTCGGGCGGTGGGCTCTCGACGGGCGGCTCCGGCCGGGCCAGTGCGTTCTCGCCCTCCAGCCAGGACACCACGTCGCGCAGCCTGGCCGCGCCGTAGACCTCCAGGCCGTCGACCAGGGCCGCCTCGAACAACATGTGTGACGGGACGATCGCGCGCTTGATCCCGGCCTTGCGCGCCGCGAGCAGGCCGGGCAGGACGCCGCGGATTTCCCGCACCCGGCCGTCGAGCGCCAGCTCCCCCAGCAGGACCGTGCCGAGCAGGCGGGTTGCTGGGACCTTGCCCGCCGAGGCGAGCACGGCCACCGCGATCGCGAGGTCGTAGCCCGAGCCGAGTTTGGGCAGGTTCGCCGGGAACAGGCCGAGGGTGACCTTGTCCTCGGGCCAGTGCTGCCCGGAGTTGCGGATGGCCGAGCGAACCCTGTCCTTGGCTTCGCGCAGACCCGCGTCGGGCAGGCCGACCATCTTGACGCCCGGCAGGCCGCCGCCCAGATCGGCCTCGACCTCGACCAGGCGGCCGTCGAGGCCCACGAGGGCCACCGACCAGGCGCGTCCGAGCGGCATCAGAACGCTCCCGGGATGTGCCGGACGCGGGGCTCACCGTCGCCGTCGGCGTAGACCGCGATGACGTCGAAACGGACCCGGCACCAGCCGACGCGGTGGACGCTGAGCCACTGCCCGGCCAGGCGCCGGATGCGGGCGATCTTGTCCTCGGTGACGGCCTCGGCGGGATCGCCGAAACTCTCCCTGGTGCGGGTCTTGACCTCGCAGATGACCAGGGTGCGGCCGTCGGTGGCGATGAGGTCGAGCTCGCCCTGGCGGCAGCGCCAGTTCCTGGACAGCACGACGAAGCCGAGCTTCTGCAGGTGGCGGGCGGCGATGTCCTCGCCCCTGCGGCCGAGGGTGAGGTGGCGGGCGGGTCTGGCCGCGGTGGTCATGGCTGGTCCCCAAGGTCGGTGGTCGTTCACTGCCTTCGACGGTGCCAGGACCTGGGGTTTCGCCGACAGACCGAGTTGCCGGACCTGTGGACAAGTGGGGTGTTGTGGACAACCGCGGGGAATTGCGGTGGGGAGCGGCGGAAATGTCGGACCCGGGTGGTAGAGGCCGGGGCGATTGGGGGCGAGGTGGCGGGTGGGGCGCCGGGCTGAGCGCTCAGGGGCGGAGGGGCGCGGGCTGGCGGGGAGGGGGCCGGCCCGTCGTGGGCCCAGGACGGAAGGGGCCCGGGGGTCGAGAGGCAGAGGGACCGATGGGTCCAGGGGTGGCGGGGCCAGGGGGCGGCGGACCAGAAGGCCAGCAGCCGAGCGCCCATGAGCGGGGGCCGAGGGACGGGAGCCCCAAGGAACGAAGGCCGGGCGCGGGGCCCCGACGAGCCGGGGGGCCGGAGGGCGGGCGCACCGAGGCGCCGGGGGGCCAGAGGCCGGGGCCCCGAGGGCCCCGGCCCGAGAAGTAGAGGGACAGATGGGGCTCAGGGGTGGAGGGCCACGGGACGGCGGGACCCAGAAGGCCAGCGGCCGAGCGCCCCAAGGAGCGAACGCGAGGAGCGAGGTGCCAAGGAACGGAGCCGAGGAGCGCGGGCCCGAGGAGCGGGAGCCGAGAAGCCGGGGCCGGGAGGAGCAGGAGCCGACAAGCCGGGGCCGGGAGGAGCAGGAGCCGACAAGCCGGGGCCGGGAGGAGCAGGAGCCGACAAGCCGGGGCCGGGAGGAGCAGGAGCCGACAAGCCGGGGCCGGGAGGAGCAGGAGCCGACAAGCCGGGGCCGGGAGGAGCGGGAGTCGAGTGCCGTGGTCGGGAGGGGCGGCGGCCGAGAAGCAGGGCGGGGGCTCAGAGGGTGGCGGGGCGCTGCGGCTGCCCGGGCTGGGGCAGACGGCTCAGGTGCTCAGGGGGCTTCCTGGGAGGAACCGGGAGAAGCAAGGGGCTTCCGATGAAGAAGCGGGAGAGGCGAGGGCGGCCCCTGTGAAGAAGCGGGAGACGTGAGGGCGGGCTGAGGTTGATGGGTGGGTCGCGAATAAGCGAGGTTCGGGGTCGATGCAGTGGGCTGCGCCAACCCCGGCGGCCGGGCAGCAGCAAACAGAAAAGAGCGAGGGACGTCCCCCGTGTGGAGGACGTCCCTCGGGTGGTGAAGCTGCTCTCAGCCGGAGAAGGGGCCCTCTTCCGGGAGCCTCAGCTCGGGCTTCTCCAGCTCCTCCACGTTCACGTCCTTGAACGTGATCACACGAACGTTCTTCACGAAACGAGCCGGCCGGTACATGTCCCACACCCACGCGTCGGACATGCGGACCTCGAAGTACACGTCTCCCCCGCTGTCCCTGACCTGCAAGTCCACCGCGTTGGCCAGGTAGAACCGCCGCTCGGTCTCCACCACGTACGAGAACTGGCTGACGATGTCGCGGTACTCACGGTACAGCGACAGCTCCATCTCGGTCTCGTACTTCTCGAGATCCTCTGCGCTCATGAAATCCGCGCCCCTCCTCGCGAGTTCGACCGGTCTCCGGCGGCGGAACTCCCATTCTGAACCACGCTGCCCTCCAGAGCACGTACCGGAGCATCGGACTGCCCCAATGCAGCAGCGGTGAGCATGACCTTCCGCGGTGGTCGCATACCGTGGGCGGCGGCCGCCGCTGCCACATTGGTGTACGACCACCGGTGTACCTCACACGGCCCGTGTTCGACGAGCGCCGCGCCGTGGTCCACGGTCGTGTACCCCTTGTGCACGTCGAATCCGTACATCGGGTACTTCAGGTGCGTCTCGGCCATGATCCGGTCCCGCGTCACCTTCGCCAGCACCGACGCGGCCGCCACGCACGCCACCGCCCGGTCCCCCTTGATCACCGGCACGCTCGGCGCCGGCAGGCCGGGCACCTTGAAACCGTCCGTCAGCACGTACCCGGGGCACTCCCGCAACCCCGCCACCGCCCGGCGCATGCCCTCGATGTTGGTGACGTGAATACCGAGCTGATCCACCTCTTCGGGTGAGATGACGACGATCGAATAGTCCAGGGCGCGCACCAGGAGCCGCTCGTAGACCCGCTCCCTGGCCAGCGCCGTGAGCAGCTTCGAGTCGTTCAGCTCGGCCAGCCGCGCGGCGTCACCGGGGCGGAGCACGCACGACGCCACCACCAGCGGACCGGCGCAGGCCCCGCGGCCCGCCTCGTCGACCCCGGCCACCGGACCGAGGCCCCGCCGGTCCAGCGCGGACTGCAGACCCCACGCCGTCTCGCCCCGGACGATCGCCCTGGGCGGGCGGAAGGAGGCCAGAACCGCCGAAGACCTACCCAACCTGGTTACCGCTTTCGCTCGACCGCCTCGCGCACCTTCGAGCCCAGTCGCCGCCCGCCCCACACCACGGGCCACGCGGCGACGACCCCGAACCCGAGCGGAACGCCTTCCTGCCACGCCGGAGCGCTCATCCCGAGCGCGGCCGGCTGGGCGGCGGCCTGCGGGTTGTGGTCGCTGACCCCGCCCCACCGGCCGGGTGGCAGCACGATGATGCGTGCCTTGCCGATGATGTTGTCCACCGGGACGGCACCGCGGACCCCGCCGCCACCCTGGCAACGCGAGTCGCACGAGTCGTTGCGGTTGTCGCCCATCACCCAGACGTAGCCGTCCGGCACCGTCACCGGGTCGAACGGCTCCTGCCGCTGGTCGTCCGGATTCTTCCAGTGGATGTAGGGCTCGTCCAGGGCCTTGCCGTCGACGACGACCCGGTTCTGGGCGTCACAGCACTCGACGGTCTGGCCGCCGGTCGCGATGATCCGCTTGACGAAGTCGCGCTCGTCCGGCGGCGCCAGCCCGAACACCGAACCGATGTTCTGGAAGAAGCGCACCACCGCGTTGCTCGACCGCTCGGTCGCCGCCTCGTTCTCCACCCACGGCTCCGGGCCCTTGAACACCACGACATCACCCGGTTCGGGGTCGGTGAAGTCGTAGGTGATCTTGTCGACCAGGACCTTGTCGCCGTAGCACCCGGGGCAGCCGTGCAACGTGGTCTCCATCGACCCTGAAGGAATCGTGTAGACCCGCGCCAGGAATTGCTGGAACACGAATGCCAGCGCCAGCGCGACGACGATCAGAATCGGCAGTTCGACCCAGAACGAGCGCTGTTTCTTGGGCTTGCGGCGGCGCCGTTTCCCATTTGCGCCGGAATCGGCATTCTCGTCCGGGTTCGGGCGTTCGGGCTCGTCCTCAGCGGCGCTGGAGGGCACAGGTTCGACCACTTCGCCAGGCTATCGGAGAAAGTCCGATCGCTCAGGACGCGGTCGGGGCCTCGCGGCGCTCCTTGATCTTGGCGGCCTTGCCGCGCAGCTCGCGCAGGTAGTACAGCTTGGCGCGACGCACGTCACCGCGCTTGTGCACCTCGATCTTCGCGATGTTCGGGCTGTGCACCGGGAAAGTGCGCTCGACGCCGACACCGAACGAAACCTTGCGCACGGTGAAGGTCTCGCGAATACCGCCACCCTGGCGGCGGATCACGACGCCCTGGAAAACCTGAACACGCTCACGGTTTCCCTCGATGACGCGAACGTGCACCTTCAGCGTGTCACCCGGGCGGAAGTGCGGAATGTCGGAACGCAGCGACTGAGCGTCCAGGGCGTCCAGGGTGTTCATCGGGAGTCCGTCCTCGTCCTTCGTCTGTCTGGCAGTCATCCGAGCACGCGCACGCTCTCACTGGGGCAGGCGACCCGGGGGCTTGTGGCAGGCGCGCACCACTGGCACGGCCAACCTGTCAAGTATTGCAGACGCGTCCCCGGCCGGATCACCCGGCCTGCCGCTGCCCCGACCGGACACGGTCGAGCACGGCGAGATCGCGCTCGTCCAGGGTACCGTCCGGCAGCCGGTCGAGGAGATCGGGGCGGCGCAGCAGCGTTCGCTCCAGGGCCTGGTCGCGCCGCCAGCGGTCGATGAGCGCGTGGTTGCCCGACCGCAGCACCTCGGGCACGGACAGGTCGCGCCACACCTCGGGGCGCGTGTAGCTGGGGCCTTCGAGCAGGCCGTCGGAGAAGGAGTCCTGCTCGGCCGACACCGGGTTGCCCAGGACGCCAGGCAGCAGCCGCACCGTGGCCTCGACCATCACGAGCACCGCGGCTTCGCCGCCGACCAGCACGTAGTCGCCGATGGACACCTCGTCGACCGGCATCCGGCGCGCGGCGTCGTCGATCACGCGCTGGTCGATGCCCTCGTAGCGGCCGCAGGCGAACACCAGGTGCTTCTCGCGGGCGTAGGAGCGCGCCATCTCCTGGGTGAACGGGCGGCCCGCCGGCGTCGGGACGACCAGCCGGGTGTCCGGACCGCAGACGGCGTCCAGCGCGTCGCCCCAGACCTGGGGCTTCATGACCATGCCGGGACCGCCGCCGTAGGGCGCGTCGTCGACGGCGCGGTGCACGTCGTGGGTCCAGTCCCGCAGATCGTGCACCCCGACCTCGATCAGCCCGCGCTCGATGGCGCGGCCCAGCAGCGCGGCCCGCAGCGGGTCCAGGTACTCGGGGAAGATGGTGACGACGTCGATCCGCACGGCGCGAGCGTAACCAGCCCGTCAGCCGGCGTCGTCGAGCAGGCCCTCGGGGGATCGATGACGACCCGGCCGCCCTTGACGTCCACCACGGGCACGATGGCCTGCACGAACGGGACGAGAACGGTGCGCCCGTCGCGGTCGAGCGCGAGCAGCTCGCCGTGCGGGGCGTGCACCACCTCGGTGACGGTGCCGATCACCTCGCCGTCGCTCAGCTCGGCACGCAGACCCTCGAGTTCGTGGTCGTAGAACTCGTCCGGGTCGTCCGTGGGCGGCAGATCGGCGGTGTCGGCGAGCAGCAGGGCGCCGCGCAGGGCCTCGGCGGCCTCGCGCGTCACCACCTGCTCGAACGTGACCAGCAGCCGCCCGCTGTGTGGGCGGGCGGCTGCGATGGTCAGCGGGCGCGTGGTGCCGTCGCGGAACCGCGCGGTCACCGTCGCGCCGTCGCGGAAGCGTTCCTCGGGCGAGTCGGTCCGGATGTCCACGGCGAGTTCACCGCGCACACCGTGGGCCTTGGCGACCCGCCCGACGACGACGTCCACGGATGGGTCAGCGGTCGGTGTCGACGACGTCCACGCGGACGCCGCGGCCACCGATGCCGCCCATGACGGTGCGCAGCGCGGTCGCGGTCCGGCCGCCGCGGCCGATGACCTTGCCGAGGTCGTCCGGGTGGACGTGGACCTCGAGCGTGCGGCCGCGGCGGGTGGTGATCAGGTCGACCCGGACGTCGTCCGGGTTGTCCACGATCCCGCGCACCAGGTGTTCGAGGGAGTCGGCGAGGAAGCTCACGCCTCGTCCTTCGCCGCCTCGTCGTCGGCCTTCTTGGCCGACTTCTTCTTCGGCGTGGTGGCCTCGTTGGCGGGCTCGTCACCGGCCGCCGCGAGGGCCGCGTTGAACAGCTCCTCCTTGGACGGCTTCGGCTCGGCGGTCTTCAGCGTGCCCTCGGCGCCCGGCAGGCCCTTGAACTTCTGCCAGTCACCGGTGATCTCCAGGATGCGCTGCACCGGCTCGGTCGGCTGCGCGCCGACACCCAGCCAGTACTGGGCCCGCTCGGAGTCGACCTCGATGAAGCTCGGCTCGGACTTCGGGTGGTACTTGCCGATCGACTCGATCGCCTTGCCGTCCCGGCGGGTGCGGGCGTCGGCGACGATGATGCGGTAGTACGGCGCACGGATCTTGCCGAGGCGCTGGAGCTTGATCTTGACGGCCACGGTGTGTGGGTACTCCTTGGTTCTCTGCGTGCTCGCGGGTGTCGGGTCACGATCCGTGTGGGGACACCGGACGAGTACCCGAAGCTTTCGGTCGCCACGGCACGGTGAGAGGGCCCGGCCGCAGCAGGCAAGCGACTATTCTGCCAGACCCGGTCGCGCGGCCCGCACCGGGCGTCTAGATCGCCATCACTCCCAGCGCCGTGAGCAGCATCGCCACCGCGGGCAGGAAGTTGTTCATCTGGTGGGCCACGATGCTGCCGAGCAGGCGGCCGGTGAGCAGGCGGGCCAGGCCGATCGGGATGGCGATCACCAGCAGCAGCGTGGTGCGCAGCGGTTCCAGGTGGCTGGCCGCGAACACCGCCGTGGACAGCAGGAACGCCGCCAGCCGGGCCCACTTCTCCTGACCCCAGTGCAGCCGTTCGACGGCGCTCCACAGCAGGCCGCGGTAGATGATCTCCTCGCAGATCGGCCCGAGCAGCCACAGGTAGGCGAACATCACGATGGCGGCGCTCACCGACATCGGCTGCTCCTCGACCAGGGCGCTGATCGCCGATCCGGCGTTGGCCTCGCCGACCGCCTGGGTCCAGATGAACGCGCTGACCGTGGTCAGCACCAGCCCGAAGCTGCCGAGTTTCAGCCCGAGCTTGACGTCCTCCCAGCGCCAGGACAGCCGCAGGTCGGTGAACGGGCCGTTGCCCCGCACCTTGGTGATCAGGATCGCGACCAGCGCGGCGAGGACGGTCGGGGCCATCGTGCCGATCAGCACGTCCCGCGCGGGCAGCGGCTGACCGGGTGGTGCCGGGCCGAGCAGGACGCTGACGAACGCGGCGGAGGCCAGCAGGACGGCCTCGACCACCAGGAAGGCGCCGAACCCCCAGCGGTGCGCGGGCGCGGCCTCCGCGGTGGCGGGCAGATCAGGCGGGTCGAGCTCGCCCGGATGTGCCGTCACGGCGTGCCTCCCTCTGATCCTCGCCCAGCACCTACCGAGCCTAGTCGCCATGGTCGTTCCGCTCAGGACCCGGTGAACAGCAGCAACGCCGGGACCAGGTTGTTCGCCGCGTGCGCGACGAAACTCGCCCCCACGCGGCCGGTCCGCCACCGCGCCGCGCCGATCAGCAGCCCCTGCGTCAGCAGCGCGAGCGTGCGGGTCGGTTCGCCGTGCAGGTAGGCGAAGACGACCGCGGTGAGCACCAGGATCACCCACTGCGGGACGCGGTGGTGTTCGAGCGCTCCCCACAGCGAGCCGCGCATCAGCAGCTCCTCGGCCATCGGCGTGGCGACCACGACGACGAGCGCGGCGAGCGCGAGCCACACGAACTCGTCCCGGCCGCCGTCCTCGGCGAGGTCGGTGAGCGGGCTGTCGGAGATCCGGTCGGTGCCGTAGATGCCCAGCAGCACCAGGTTCACCAGGTACCCGGCGAGCAGGGCGAGCGCACCGCAGGCCAGGCCCACCTTGACGTCGCGCAGGGTCGGGAGCCAGCCGAAGTCGCGCCGCGGCCCGCTCCCCCAGCGCCGCGACGCGACCAGCGGGGCGAGGCCGAGCAAGAGGCTGGGCACGAACGCGAGCAGCAGCACCGGGCCGACGTCGAGCAGTTCCAGCGGGTCGACGCTGGCGTGCCCGGACCGCAGGGCGGTCATCACGACGGTCACCAGGTGGTACACGCCGAGGCCGGCGAAAAACGCGAGGAAACCCCAGTGGGCGCCGAAGACCAGCCGGGTGCGCACGTCCTCTCCCTGGCTCAGCCTCATGGGTTTCAGGCTATGTGGCTGCGCGCGATCGATCGACCCCGGGGCGTGAGCGGTGTCACCGGATCCACAGCGGCAGCAGGCCGACGACGACCAGCACGGCCGTGGCGAGCGCGGCCGGCAGCACGCGGACCGGGGTGAGGACGGCGCCGGTGAGGAGTGCGGCGAGGTAGATGCCCTCGCGCCGGGCCAGCCAGCCGACCGCGCCCGCGACGACGAGCGCGATCGGCACGGCGAACACGAGCCCCAGGCCGCGGATGATCTGCATCGCCGCGCAGTGGCCGATGCCGGGGACGAAGTGGGGCACTAGCGGGGGTTCCCGGCGGCGTCGGCGACCAGTTCGCCCCTGCGTTCGGGCCCGGAGCGTTCGACGAGGACCGTGATCTCGACCGGGCCGCCGCCCGGGGGCCGGGTGATCCGCACCTCCGCCTCGCCGGTGGCGTCGGGGAACCGCTGGCGGGCGAGGCCGACCAGGCCGGGGATCGCGCCGAAGTCGACCTCGCGCAGGTCGAACGCGTACTCCGGATCCGGTCCGGTCATGTCCCGCGGCACCGGCTGGAGGTCGCCGTCGCGGTAGATCAGCGCGCGGTCGCCGCGCTGGCCGCGGAGGTAGTCGTCGCCGATCGCGATCAGGTCGTAGGTCGTCGCGACGCCGCGGAGCTCGTCCAGGCCGGCTTCCAGGCCCTCGGCCGTGAGGAGGTCCTGGTTGTCCGCCCGGAGCGGGAGCAGGCCGGCGGCGACCAGCACGACCGTCGCGACCGCGGCCTGCTTCCACCCGCCGAGCGCACGCCCGTTCGCCCGGGCGACGACGACGGCGAGCGTGGCCGCGGCGCCGACCGCGAAGGCCGCGAGGTAGAGGCCCTCCCCCAGGACGAGCCCGCCGACGACGCCGACGACGAGCAGGGCCAGCGGGACCGCGTAGAGCAGGCCCAGCGCCTTGATGATCTTCACCCGTGCCATCTTGATCAGTTTGCGGGCGGGACGGTAGCGGCATTTCGGCCGACAGTGGGCGGGGGTGGCGGGTGGGGGGTCAGGGATCGCTGCGCCGGGCGGCGCAGGCTGGGCCCCAGGAGACAGCGGGGCCACGGGGCGGAAATGATCGCGCCGGGCGGCGCAGAGCTGGGGCCACGGCGGGGTGCGGCGCCGGGCCGGAGATCGCCGTGCCGGGCGGCGGTGGGCTGGGTGCCGCGGCGCGGTGCGACGCCGGGTATCGCCGTGCCGGGCGGCGCAGAGCTGGGGCCACGGCGGGGTGCGGCGCCGGGCCGGAGATCGCCGTGCCGGGCGGCGGTGGGCTGGGTGCCGCGGCGCGGTGCGACGCCGGGTATCGCCGTGCCGGGCGGCGCAGAGCTGGGGCCACGGCGGGGTGCGGCGCCGGGCCGGAGATCGCCGTGCCGGGCGGCGGTGGGCTGGGTGCCGCGGCGCGGTGCGACGCCGGGTATCGCCGTGCTGGGCGGCGCAGAGCTGGTTGCCACAGCGCGGTGCGGCACCGGGGCTGGAGAAGGCTGCGTCGGGTGGGGGTGGGCTGGGTGCGCGGCTCCAGCGGGGCCGCCAGCGAGTCGCTGCGGGGGGCGGTTTCGGCGGCGCTGCGCGGCCGCTACCCGTGGCGGTTGGGCGTCAGTGGATGATCGCGCCGCGGAGGATTATGTGGCGTGGGTTGCGTAGGGCCGACAGGTTCTCGCGCGGGTCGGTGTCCAGGACCAGGAAGTCGGCGGGTGCGCCCTCGCTCAAGGCCGGGTGGCCGAGCCACTCCCGCGCGGCCCACGAACCCGCGGCCAGCGCCTGCTCCGCCGTCATCCCGGCGCGGTGCAGCGCCTCCAGCTCGTCCACCAGCCGGCCGTGCGCGATCATGCCGCCCGCGTCGCTGCCGGCGTAGACCGCCACGCCGGCGTCCAGCGCGTTGCCGACCAGCTCGCCGACCCGCGCGTACAGGGCCCGCATGTGGTCGGCGTACACCGGGTACTTGCCCGCCGAATCGGCGATGCCCGGGAAGTTCTCGATGTTGATCAGCGTCGGCACCAGGGCCGTGCCGCGGCGGGCCATCTCGGCCAGCAGCGACGGGTCCAAACCCGTGCCGTGCTCCAGGCAGTCGATGCCGGCGTTGATCAACCCGGGCAGGGCGGCCTCGCCGAAGACGTGCGCGGTCACCCTGGCCCCGGCCTCGTGGGCGACCTTGATCGCCTCCGCCAGCACGTGGTCCGGCCACAGCGGCGCGAGATCGCCCACCGAACGGTCGATCCAGTCGCCGACCAGCTTGACCCAGCCGTCGCCGTCGGCCGCCTGCTCGGCGACCGCGGCGGGCAGCTCGTCGGGGTGCGACAGGTCGATGCCCAGGCCCGGGATGTACCGCTTGGGCAGCGCGAGGTGCCGTCCGGACCGGATGATCCGCGGCAGGTCGGCGCGCTCCTGCAGCGGCCGGGTGTCGATCGGCTGGCCGCAGTCGCGGATCAGCAGCGTGCCCGCGTCCCGGTCGGCCAGCGCGTTGACCACCGCGCCGTCGAGGTCGGTCGGCCCGTCCGGCCCGATCGCCGGGTGGCAGTGGGCGTCGACCAGCCCGGGCACCAGGAAACCGTCCGTCACCAGGGTCCGCGCGCCCTCGACGGGCGTGTACGTGACCTTGCCGTCGCTGATCCAGACGTCGCGCTGCTCACCGTCGGGCAGCACCACTGCGCGCAGGTGCATCTACTTGTTCTTCGGCAGCTTGAACTTGGACGGGTCGAAACCGGGCACGTCGTTCAGGCCGCCGCCCAGCTGGGACAGGTCGGGCATCCCGCCGCCGGCGCCGCCGGGCGGGAGCATCGGCATGCCGCCGGGGAACCCGCCGCGCACCTTGGGCTGCGTCGGGCCCTTGCCCTTCTTCCCCTTCTTGCCCTTCTTGCGCTTGGTCGCGCTGCCGCCGCCGAACCCGAAGCGGCCGGCCATCTGCTGCATCATCTTGCGGGCTTCGAAGAACCGGTTGACCAGGTCGTTGACCTCGCGCACGGTCACGCCCGACCCCTGCGCGATGCGCTGGCGGCGCGACCCGTTGATCATCTTCGGGTCGGCCCGCTCGGCCGGGGTCATGCCGCGGATGATCGCCTGCAGGCGGTCCAGGTGCTTGTCGTCGACCTGCGCGAGCTGGTCCTTCATCTGCCCGGCGCCGGGCAGCATGCCGAGCAGGTTGCCGATCGGGCCCATCTTGCGGACCGCGAGCATTTGCTCCAGGAAGTCCTCCAGCGTGAGCTGGCCGGTGCCCAGCTTCGCCGCGGCCTTCTCGGCCTGCTCCTGGTCGAAGGCCTGCTCGGCCTGCTCGATCAGGGTGAGCAGGTCGCCCATGCCGAGGATCCGGCTGGCCATCCGGTCCGGGTGGAAGGTGTCGAAGTCCTCGAGCTTCTCACCGTTGGAGGCGAACAGGATCGGCTGGCCGGTGACCTGCCGGACGGACAGCGCCGCACCACCGCGGGCGTCACCGTCGAGCTTGGTCAGCACCACACCGGTGAAGCCGACGCCGTCGCGGAACGCCTCGGCCGTGGTGACCGCGTCCTGACCGATCATCGCGTCGACGACGAACAGGATCTCGTCGGGCTGGACCGCGTCGCGGATGTCCGCGGCCTGCTTCATCAGCTCCTCGTCGACACCCAGCCGCCCGGCGGTGTCGACGATCACGATGTCGTGCTGCGCGTGCTTGGCCTCGTCGATACCGCGGCGGGCCACGTCGACCGGGTCGCCGACGCCGTTGCCCGGCTCCGGCGCGAAGGTCTGGACCCCGGCGCGCTCACCGACGACCTGCAGCTGCGTGACCGCGTTGGGGCGCTGCAGGTCACACGCGACCAGCAGCGGCGCGTGCCCCTGCTTCTTGAGGAACAGCGCGAGCTTGCCGGCCAGCGTCGTCTTACCGGAACCCTGGAGACCGGCGAGCATGATCACGGTCGGCGGGTTCTTGGCCAGGCTCAGACGGCGGGTCTCGCCACCGAGGATGCCGATGAGCTCCTCGTTGACGATCTTGATGACCTGCTGCGCCGGGTTGAGGGCCTCGGAGACCTCGGCGCCCTTCGCGCGTTCCTTGACGTGCGCGATGAACTCCCGGACGACGGGCAGCGCGACGTCGGCCTCCAGCAGCGCGATGCGGATCTCGCGCGCGGTGGCGTCGATGTCGGCGTCGGTCAGCTTCCCCTTGCCCCGCAGGTTCTGCAGGACCGAAGTGAGCCGGTCGGAGAGGGTGTCGAACACGGGTGTGCACGCTCCAGCTGGTCGTGGTTGTGCCGCCTGCGGCGTCCCACCAGGGTAGCCGCTGCGGACGGGTGGCCTGTCAGGCCTGTCGTTCGGCCAGCAGCCGCATCCCGCCGGGCTCCAGCAGCACCACGCACGGCACCAGCTCGGTCGTGTCGTACTCCGAGCCCAGCACCTGCTCGTGGATCGCCTCGGCCCAGCCCGAATCCGCACCGGCCACGAACAGCTCGTCGGGGCAGGGCAGGCCGACCACCAGCCGCTCCTCGCCCAGGTTGCGGGCCATCTGCGCGCCGAAGTCGTCCAGCGCCAGCGCCGATCCGGCGAGCCAGTCCTCCCGGGTCAGGTGCAGCAGGTCGCCGCGCTCGCCGCGGTGACCGGTGACACGCAGGCCGCGCTTGAGGTTCGCGCCCGCCTCGGCCAGCAGCTCCGCGAACGGCGGTGAGCCCAGCTCCTGGTAGCCGTGCGTGGTGACGTGGTGCATGCCGAGCGTGCCGCGCGGGGTGGGGCCGACGTGGGCCAGCGCAACCGACAGGCGGCCGGGCACCAGCGGGTGGTGCGGGATCGAGCCGAGCACCTCGGCGCGCGGCGACGACGCGCTCCACAGCACCGGCAGCAGCTCCGGCGCGGGCGCGGCCTGCTCCGCCAGCACGCGCTCGGCCTCGGCGAACGCGGCGGCCCAGCCGTCCGGGCCGGGCCGGTCGAAGCTGTAGGTGTGCTGGGCGCCGGGGAACATCAGGGCGACGAACCCGAGGTCTTCGGCGTCGAGCTCCCACTCGCTGTAGACGGCGGTGACGTCCGCGGGCTGGACCTGCCGTTCGGCGCGCACCTGCGCCCACGCCTGCCGCAGCGCGTCGTCGGCCACGGTGGGGGCGCTCGCGACGACCGGTTCGTCCAGGCCGTGCACCCGGAAGGCGACGAGGTTCTGCGTCACGTCGGTGTTCACGCCGCGCTCACCAGTCCCGCCAGCGCCGGGTGGGCGCGGCCGACGTCGATCGTGGTGATGGAGTACTCGGCGACCCCGGCCCGCACGAACGGGTCCTCGGCGGTGATGGCCAGTGCCGCGGCCCGGTCGACGCCGCGGGCGAGGATCGCGCCGCCCTCGCCGGCCGGCACCGTCTGGCCGGAGGCGATGAACGTGCCGGCGGCGTGGTGCCGCTCGAGGTACTCGACGTGGCCGGCGATGTGCGGCGCCACGTCCGCCTCGCCCCTCAGGTAGCGCAGGATCAGCAGATGCAGCATGGGCGACATCCAACCGCGCAAGGGAAAGTGCGGGTGGCCCGCCCCCTCGCCGGGCCACCCGCACACGCACGCCGCGGGCGCCGGTCCCCCGGTGCTCGCCGTACCCCCAGTACCAGCGAGTTCCTCCGGACATCCGTGGCGTGATGTCGGTAAGACTGCCGGTTCCGCGCGGGCCGGGGCAGCGTGAAGACCCCCAAGTAGCCCTAGGTAGATCTACTCAGGATGCGGGTGCGCGCAGGGGTGTGACCCGCTTCGCCCGGGGGCGTGACGCGGGTTTCGACGAATTGTTCAGCGCGGTGATTTGGGCGCGGACTTCGCCTTCGACGTGGCCTTGCGCGCGCGGGTCTTCGCGTCGGCGGCCTTCTTCGCGGCGGCCTTGGCCTTCGCCACGCCCTGGTCGGCGTCGGCGCGGTCCTGCGCGCTGCTCTGCAGGGCCTGCAGCAGCTCGGTGACGCCCTCGTCCTGGATCGCGGCCGTCGGGCGGACCACCTGGCGGCCCTCGACCTTCGCGTCGACCAGGTCCTGCAGCGCGGCCGCGTAGCCGTCGGTGTAGGCGGACGGTTCGAAGTCGCCGGAGAGGTTCTCGATCAGGTTCGCCGCGGCCCGCAGCTCGGGCATGCGCAGGTCGATGTCCTCGTGCAGGAAGGGGAAGTCGGGGCGGCGGACCTCGCTCGGCCAGTGCATGGTGTCGAGCACGATCAGCTGGTCGCGCACCCGCAGCGCGCCCAGGGTCTCCCGCTGCCGGATCGCCACCTTCACCAGCGCGACGCGGCCCGCGGTGAGCAGTGCCTCGGCCAGCAGCACGTACGGCTTGGTGGCGGGCACCTCGGGCTCCAGGTAGTAGCTCTTCATGAAGTACACCGGGTCGATCTGCGACGGCGGGACGAACCCGCACACCTGGATCGAGTGAGCGCTTTCCGGCGCGAGCGACGCCAGCTCCGCCTCGGACAGGACCACCACGTCCCCGCCCGGCAGCGCGTAGCCGCGGCCGACCTCCTCCGCCGGGATCTCCGCGCCGTCGACCTCGCAGACCCGCTTGAACCGCAGCCGCCCGCCGTCGGTCAGGTGGAGCTGGTGCAGGCCACTGCCGGGCTCCTCGGTGGCGCTGTACGCCTTCACCGGGATGGCGAAGCTGCCGACCCCGATCGTGCCCTTCCAGACTGTCCGCATCCCACCGACGTTAGTGACGCGGAAACGACGTTCAACAGCTACAAACGGGTGTTCTCACCGGCGTTCGCGGCGATGAACGCGGCCAGCGGCGCGCTTTCGCCGAGCGCGTCGGCCGAATAGCCGAACGCGGCGCCCGCCGCTTGGAGGATCTCCACGAGGGCGGCCATTTCCGCCGACGGCATCGCGGCCAGCGCACCGAACCGCGCTTCGCCGAGCCGCTCGGCGAGCCCGGTGAGCGCGCCGGACAGGTGGCGCTGCCCGGCGACGAGGTGCTTGAGGACGGCGACGATCTCCCCGAGATCGGTTTCCGGGGCCCGGTCCAGCTCCGCGGCGCAGGCCTCCAGGTGCGCGGCGGCGACCGTGAGCGGCAGGATCGTCGACTCTGGCACGAGCGACATCCTGCCACCCCCGATCAAGGAAACCGTGGCGACACCCCGGAGCGGATCAGCTCGCCGCGGTGAGCACCGCCTGCTCGACCCGCTGCCGCCACGCCGGGTCCAGCTTCCCGCCGCGCGGGGAGACGGCGAAGGAGTCCACGGCCGCGGCGCCGAGCGTGGCGACCTTGGCCCACTTCACCTCCGCGCCGCACGACCGCAGCGCCCCGGCGACCCGGTACAGCAGGCCGATCCGGTCGGTGGCCCGCAGCTCCAGCACGACCGTGTTCGAGCCGCTGGTCTCGTCGTCGAACCACAGCACCTTGGGCTTGGCGGCCACCCGGGTCGGCTGGTAGTCGCGTTCCTTCGCCGCGATCTTCGCCTCCAGCGCGAGCCCGCCCGCGACGGCTCGCGCGAACTGCTCGCGCAGCAGCGACGGGTCCGGCAGCGACCCGAACTTCGGGGACGCGGTGAAGATGCCGGCGCGCCCGCCGTCGTGGCCGCGCAGGACCGCGGTGTGCACCTCCAGCGAGTGCAGCGCGAGCACCCCGGCCGCCGGGGCCAGCAGGTCCGTGTGCGCGGGCGCGGCGACCACGACGGTCGCCATCCTGCCGTCGTGCGTGATCAGCACCTCGCTGCGGCCGGACGCCACCGCCGCCGAGACCAGCTCGCGGCGGCGCGCGTCGAGCGGCTCCGGCGGGCTGAACCCGTTGCCCTGCACGGCCTGGCGGCACCGGTTGACCAGGCCGGCGACCAGCCCGGCCTTCCAGTCGGTCCACATGCCGGGCCCGGTGGCCAGCGAATCGGCCTGGGTCAGCGCGTGCAGCAGCTCCAGCAGGACCACGTCGTTGCCGACGGTCTTGGCGACCCGCGCGATCGTGGCCGGTTCCTCGATGTCGCGGCGGGTCGCGGTGTGCGCCAGCAGCAGGTGGTGCCGCACCGCGGCCGAGACGAGCGCGGCGTCGGCGGCGGGCAGCCCGATGCGCTGAGCGACCTGCAGCGAGATCGCGGCGCCCAGCTCGGAGTGGTCGGCCTCGCGGCCCTTGCCGATGTCGTGCAGCAGCGCGGCCAGCAGCAGCAGGTCCGGCCGGGACACCGTGGTGGTGAGCTTGGCGGCCTCGACCGCGGTGTGCACGAGGTGCCGGTCGACGGTCCACGAGTGCACCGGTTCGCGTGGCGGCAGATCCCGCACCGCGCCCCACTCCGGGAACAGCCGCGCCCACAGCCCGGTCCGGTCCAGGGCTTCGACCGCGTCGATCAGGCCCTCGCCCGCGCCGAGGAGTTCGGTGAGCGAGTCCCGCGCGTCGGCCGGCCACGGCGTGCGCAGTTCCGGCGCCGAATCGGCGAGCGTGCGCAGGGTGCCGTGCGAGATGGGGGTGCGCGTGCGGGCAGACGCGGCCGCGACCCGCAGCAGCAGCGCCGGATCCTTGGCCGGGACGGCGTCCCGCGCCAGCGCGACCTCGTTGCCGTGCAACACCACGCCGTCGTCCAGCGGGGTCCGGCTGGGCCGCCGGGAAAACCGCCCGCGCGGCACCTCGGCGGTGGCGCGCAACGCGACGTCGACCGCGTAGCCGACCGCGCGCCCGGCGCCGGACAGCTTGCGCGCCAACGTGAACCGGTCGCCGAACCCGAGTTCGGCTGCCACCAGCTCGGCGTCCACACCGGACAGCACGTCCCGGTCGCGGCGCAGTTCGCGGCGCATCTCGGTGCGCACGTCCAGCAGCAGTTCCCGGGCCTGGCGCAGTTCCTCGCCGGGCCGGCCGGTGAGCTGGGCGGCGGCCAGGGCCTCCAGCACCCCGAGGTCCCGCAGCCCGCCGCGGCCGTACTTCAGGTCGGGCTCGGCCGACTGGGCGATCTCCCCGCTGCGCTGCCAGCGCTTGCGGGTCGATTCGGCGAGTTCCGGCAAGCGCTTTCGCGCGGTGCGGCGCCACTGGTCGCGCGCCGCCGTGGCGAGCCTGCCGGTCAGCTCGGCGTCCCCGGCGATGTGCCGGGCGTCGAGCAGTCCCATCGCGGTCCGCAGGTCCTCCGAGGCGACCTGGAGGGCCTCCCCGGGGGTGCGGACCGAGTGGTCGAGGCCGATGCGCGCGTCCCACAGCGGGTACCACAGCGCATCGGCGATTTCGGCGATCCCCGGGTGCTGGTTGTGGACCAGGACCAGGTCCAGGTCCGAGAACGGCACGAGCTCACGGCGGCCGAGGCCGCCGACGGCGACCAGCGCGACACCGGGTTCGGCGGTGTCCACGCCGGCCGCCGCGGCGGCCTTGCTGAGCCAGAACTCGTACAGGTCCACCAGCGCGGCGCGCAGTGCCGAGGCACCGAGCCTGCCGTGCCGGCCCTCCAGCAACCGGTTCGCCGCCTTGGCGAGTTCCCCCCCGACGACCATCCGGTGCTTCCCTAGAGCGCGTCCGTACCGCGCTCGCCGGTACGGACGCGGACCACGGTCTCCACCGGGGTCACCCAGACCTTGCCGTCACCGATCTTGCCGGTGTGCGCGGCGTTCACGATGGCTTCGATGACCTTCTCGACGTTCGCGTCGTCGGTGAGGACCTCGACCCGCAGCTTGGCCACGAAGTCCACGGCGTACTCGGCGCCGCGGTAGACCTCGGTGTGGCCCTTCTGGCGGCCGTAGCCCTGCACCTCGCTGACGGTCATGCCGAGCGTGCCCAGCTGCTCCAGCGCGGCGCGGATGTCGTCCAGCGTGAACGGCTTGACGATCGCGGTGATCAGCTTCATGCCTTGCTTCCTTCCAGGGCCGCCCCGTCCTTCGACGGCAGCGAAGCGGGGGTCGATCCACTGTGGCCGCCGATGCTGCCACCCACGAAGTCGTACGCGCTCTCCGCGTGCTGCGCCTCGTCGATGCCGCCGACCTCGTCCTCCTTGCTGACCCGGAAACCGCCGGCGACCTTGATGATCCCGCCGAGGATGAGGGTGACGACGAACGAGTAGCCCAGGACCACGAAGGCCGCCGCGGCCTGCTTGCCGAGCTGGCTCCAGTCACCGCCGTAGAAGATGCCGTCCACGCCGAGGGAGTTGACGCTGGTGGTGCCGAAGAAGCCGATCAGCAGCGTGCCGACCAGGCCACCGACCAGGTGGACGCCGACCACGTCGAGCGAGTCGTCGAAGCCGAGCTTGTACTTCAGGCTCACCGCCAGCGCGCACACGGCGCCGGCGATGACACCGATCGCGATCGAGCCGAGCGGTGACACGAAGCCCGCGGCCGGGGTGATGGCGACCAGACCGGCGATCGCGCCGGAGGCCGCGCCCAGCGTGGTCGGCTTGCCGAAGCGCAGCTGCTCCACGATCAGCCAGCCGAGCACGGCGGCGCCGGTGGCGACGGTGGTGTTGGTGAAGGCGACACCGGCGAGGTCACCGGCGCTCAGCGCGGACCCGGCGTTGAAGCCGTACCAGCCGAACCACAGCAGGCCGGCGCCGAGCAGGACGAACGGCACGTTGTGCGGGCGGCCGGTGTCCCGCGGCCAGCCGCGGCGCTTGCCCAGGACCAGCGCCAGGGCCAGGCCCGCCGCACCGGCGTTGATGTGGACCGCGGTGCCACCGGCGAAGTCGAGCGCCTTGAGCTGGTTGGCGATCCAGCCGCCGGTCGCGTCGGCGCCCATGAAGCCGTCGAAGGCGAACACCCAGTGCGCCACCGGGAAGTAGACGATCGTCGACCACAGGACGACGAACAGGGCCCAGCCCCAGAACTTCGCACGGTCGGCGATCGCACCGGAGATCAGCGCGGGCGTGATGATCGCGAACATCAGCTGGAACATGGCGAACACGAGCATCGGGATCGCGTTGCCGCCCGGCCACGGGATCTCCGGCGCGGTGTCGGTGGCGGCGGTGGCGTACCCCACCAGCTGCCCCCAGGTGTCCGACATACCCGCGAAGTCGAAGCCGCCCAGCAGACCGCCGAACGCGTCGTCACCGAAGGCCATGGTGAACCCGTAGAGGGTCCACAGCACGGCGACGATCGCCAGGCAGATGAAGTTCATCATGAGCATGTTCAGGACGCTCTTCACGCGGACCATGCCGCCGTAGAAGAACGCCAACCCTGGTGTCATGAGCATGACCAGCGCGGCGCTGGCCAACACCCACGCGGTGTCTCCTGCGTTCAGCACATCGTCCTCCCGTACCCGAGATATTGACGGGCAGTTTTCGATTCCCGTGTTTCACGACGGCACTTCGCGCGTTTCCCCCGGGTGAACTGTGGCGCCGCTCTTGTTACGAGCACGTTTCGCGCGACCAGGGCGGATATGTCCGGTCACGAAACGTCGGCGTCGAATACCGGCCGTCACCGGTGACCGTGGGTGAGCCCGGCGGTGTGGTGAGATGAGGGCATGACCAGGCCCGGCACGCTGCCCAGCGCCGTCGTCGCGGCGTTGCGGTGCCCGCTGTGCGCGTCCCCGTTCACCCTCGACGGGCGATCGCTGCGCTGCCCGGCGCGGCACTCGTTCGACCTGGCGAAGCAGGGGTACGTGAACCTCCTGCACGCCGGTATCCCGGCGGGCACGGCGGACACCGCGGAGATGGTCGCGGCGCGGGTGGCGTTCCTGGGGGCCGGGCACTACGGCGGGCTCCGGGACCTGGTGGCCGAGGTCGCGGCGGGCACCGGCGGGGACGGGCTGGTCGTGGACGCCGGGGCCGGGACGGGCTACTACCTCGCCGGGGTGCTCGACCGGCTGCCGGAGGCGGCGGGGCTCGCGCTCGACGTTTCCGCGGTGGCGCTGCGCCGGGCCGCGAAGGCGCACGACCGGCTGGGGGCGGCGGTGTGGAACCTGTGGGAGCCGTGGCCGGTCGCGGCGGAGGCGGCCGCGGTGGTGCTGAACGTGTTCGCGCCACGCAACGCCGCGGAGTTCCGGCGGGTGCTGCGTCCGGGTGGCACGCTGCTCGTCGTGTCGCCCGAACGGGGGCACCTCGGCGAACTGGCGGCGGTGGCGCCGGTCCTGGAGGTCGACGCGCGGAAGGAAGAGCGTCTCGACGCGGCGTTGTCGGAGCAATTCGACCTGGTTTCCCGGCGGGCGCTGCGGGACCGGGTGACGCTGAAACCGGACGACGTCCGCGACGCCGTGCGGATGGGGCCGACCGGGCACCACCCGGACCGCCTGGCCGCGCTCGATGACGTGACCGAACCGGCCGAGGTGACGCTCGCGTTCTCGCTGTCGGAGTACCGGAGGACCCCATGACGGCCGTGCCCGCGACCGCGATCACCGACCGGGACTGGCTGTCCGGGCAGCTGCACCTGGCCGCCGGGCTGTACGGCGACGCGGGACCGGTCGTGCTGGGCACGATCTGGTGGTACTCGGTGTCGGCGGTGCTGGTGACCCCCGCGCTGGACCCGCTGGTCGCGACCGGGCGCGCGATGGACCCCGCGCTGGAGGCGGTGACGCTGGACGTGGTGCCCGACGGCCGGGTGCTGGACGCCCGCTCGTCCCGGCCGCTGGGCTCCGATGTGGACGAGATCGGCAAGGCGCTGGCCGGTTCGCTGGACGCGGGGATCGCCGCCGTGGCCGAGGTGAGCGGCGCCGGAACCCGCGCGTTGTGCGCGATCGCGACGGACTCGATCGCGAACGTCCTGCTGTGGGCCGGGAAGGCGGCCGGAGACGTGGCGCGAGGGGTGTCGCTGGCGGGTGCGGTGGTCGCGGCGGTGGGCGACCACCTGCCCCGGCCGCGGTTCGTGGAGGTCGGCGGCACCCCGGTGGTCCGGCGGGCGTCGTGCTGCCTGATCTACCGGACCGGCGGGGCGCCCAAGTGCGTCAGCTGCCCGCGCCAGACCCCGGCCGAGCGGGCCCAGCGGTTGCGGATGACGTTCGGCTGAGGCGGGTGCCGGCCGGGAGCAGCAGGCACACCGGCAGCGGCTGGAGGGCGAAGACCCCGAGCAGGGCGATTCCCGCCACCATCGCCCCGGCTGTCCACAGTGGCCAGCCCAGCTCGCGGCCCTGCACCAGCGGGTACAGCGCGGCGGCCAGGGGCACCACCACTGCGATCGGGACGTTGACGAGGAACACCGTCCGCCAGCCCCAGCCGAAGAGGCCGGCCTGGGTGAGGAGACCGCCGAGGAGCGGTCCGGCCAGGCCGCCGATCGGGAACGTCATGCCGTAGAACCCCCTCGCCCGGCCCTGCTCGTCCGCGGGGAACCCGACCCGGATGAACGACAGCACCTGCGGCACCATCAGCCCGGCGAACACACCCTGCGCGACGCGGGAGCCAGCAGCACCCCGGTTCCGGGTGCGCACCCGGCGAGCAGCGACGCGGCGCCGGCGACGAAGACCGGCCGGTGCCCGAACCGGTCGCCCAGCCTGCCGCCGGTGATCAGGGTGACCGCGAAGGCCAGCGTGTAGGCGGTCGCGCTGGATGGCCGGCAGCGCGATCACGACGATCTGGTTGTCGACCATGTCCATGAAGACGGCTGCCGGCAGCAGGGCGAGTGCCGCCCAGCGGGCGCCGGTAGCGGCGCTCGAGACCGCGCGGTTTCCCCCGGACGAGGAGTTCGGCGAGCTGATCAAGAGCTACGTGCGACCAGCCTGGACCCGCAGCTGGGAACAACTCGCGCGACTGTTCGGCAAGGCGGACTGAGATCACCGGCCGTCCGCCGCGCGGGAACGCTCGCCCCACCCGCGGACGGGGAGGTAGCGTCGGCCGGGTGAGTGAGCGCAGCTGGGGCTTCCGCACCCGCGCCCTGCACGCCGGCGGGACTCCCGATCCGGTGACCGGGGCGCGGGCGGTGCCGATCTACCAGACCACGAGTTTCGTCTTCGAGGACGCGGCCGACGCGGCCAACCTGTTCGCGTTGCAGAAGTACGGCAACATCTACAGCCGGATCGGCAACCCGACCGTCGCGGCGTTCGAGGAGCGCCTCGCGAGCCTCGAAGGCGGCATCGGCGGCGTCGCGACCAGCAGCGGGCAGGCGGCGGAGTTCCTCACGTTCTCCGCGCTGGCCGAGGCGGGCGACCACATCGTCTCGGCGAGCGGGCTCTACGGCGGCACGGTCACGCAGCTGTCCGGGACGCTGGCCCGGTTCGGCGTGGAGACCAGCTTCGTGGCCGGGGACGACCTGGACGACTACGCGGCCGCGATCACCGACCGCACCCGGCTGATCTTCACCGAGGTCATCGGCAACCCGAGTGGCGGTATCGCGGACCTCGCCGCGCTCGCCGGCCTCGCGCACAGTCACGACATCCCGCTCGTGGTCGACGCGACGCTGGCGACGCCGTACCTGTGCCGCCCGATCGAGCACGGCGCGGACATCGTGCTGCACTCGGCGACGAAGTTCCTCGGCGGGCACGGCACCACGCTCGGCGGGATCGTCGTCGAATCGGGCCGGTTCGACTGGGGCAACGGGAAGTTCCCGCGGATGACCGAGGTCGTGCCCAGCTACGGCGGTCTCAAGTACTGGGAGAACTTCGGCGAGTACGCGTTCTGCACGCGGCTGCGCGCCGAGCAGCTGCGCGACATCGGCGCGGTGCTGTCGCCGCACTCGGCGTTCCTGCTGCTCCAGGGCGTGGAGACGCTGCCGCAGCGGATGGACGCGCACCTGGCGAACGCCCGCGCCGTCGCGGAGTTCCTGGACGCCGACGACCGGGTGGCGTGGGTCAGCTACGCCGGCCTGCCCGGGCACCGGCACCACGAGCTGGCGCGGAAGTACCTGCCGCTCGGGCCCGGCGCGGTGTTCTCGTTCGGGATCAAGGGCGGGCGCGCGGCGGGGGAGAAGTTCGTCGAGTCGGTCGAGCTGCTGTCGCACCTGGCCAACGTCGGCGACGCCCGCACGCTGGTCATCCACCCCGCCTCCACGACCCACCAGCAGCTCTCCGACGAGCAGCTGAAGGCCGGCGGCGTGGGCCCGGACCTGATCCGGCTGTCGGTCGGGCTGGAGGACGCCGAGGACATCCTGTGGGACATCGACCAGGCGCTGACCGCGGCGGTGAAGGCCGCATGAGCCTGGAGACGACCGTGCCGTCCGGGGCCGTCCGGTCGGAGTCGCCGCTGTCCTGGACCCCGCCGACCGCGCGGGAACGGCTCGCGCTGCTGTCGCGGACGAAGTCGGTGACGATCGTCGGCGCGTCGGACAACCCGGCGCGGCCGAGCTACTTCGTCGCGACCTACCTGCTGTCCGCCAGCCCCTACGAGGTGAACTTCGTCAACCCGCGGCTGTCGTCGCTGCTGGGGCGGCCGGTGTACCCGTCGCTGGCCGACGTGCCGGGTGAGCTGGACCTGGTCAGCGTGTTCCGCAAGCACTCCGACCTGCCGGAAGTGGCGGAAGAAGTGATCGAGGCGGGTGCGCGGACGCTGTGGCTGCAGCTGGGCCTGTGGCACGAGCCGGTGGCGCAGCGGGCGAGCGAAGCGGGCCTCGAAGTGGTGATGAACCGGTGCGTGAAGATCGAGCACGCGCGGTTCGCGGGCGGCTTGCACCTGGCCGGTTTCAACACCGGGGTGATCTCGTCGCGGCGGCGCCTGAAGCCCTGATCCCGCGGCGGGAAAAGCGATTCGCCGCGGCTCACCCTCCACTGAGGCTGGCCGATCGTGTCAGACTCGGTGGCGTGGCGGGAAGTTCCCCGGGTGGAGGTGGGTTGTGCTGGTCATGGCAGACGGTGTGAAGGTGACCTACGTCGGCGGTCCGACGGTGCTGCTGGAGCTGGGTGGCAAACGGTTCCTGACCGACCCGACGTTCAGCCCGGCCGGCGTGCACGAGACGACGCCGGGGCGGCCGCTGACCAAGACCGAGGACCCCGGCCTGTCCGCGGCGGAGGTCGGGCCGGTCGACGCGGTGCTGCTGTCGCACGACCAGCACGCCGACAACCTGGACCCGGACGGCCGGCGGTACGTCGGGGAGGCCCTGCTCACGCTGACCACGCCCAGCGGCGCGCGGCGGCTGGGCGGCACGGCGCAGGGGCTGGCGCCGTGGCACCAGCTGCACATCGGGCCGGTCGCGGTGACCGCCGTGCCGGCCCAGCACGGGCCGGCGGGCAGTGAGGAGCTGACCGGGGAGGTCATCGGGTTCGTGCTGACCGGGAAGGACCTGCCGACGGTGTACGTGAGCGGGGACAACGCCTCGCTCGACGTGGTGCGCGACATCTCCCGCCGGCTGCGGCGGCTGGACCTGGCGGTGCTCTTCGCCGGCGCGGCACGCACGTCGCTGTTCGAGGGCGCTCCGCTGACCCTGACCAGCGAGGACGCCGCCGAGGCCGCCCACGCGCTGCGGGCGCGCAACATCGTGCCCGTGCACACCCGCGGGTGGGCCCACTTCAGCGAGGGCCCCGACGAGGTGCGGAAGGCGTTCGCCGGGGCGGGCCTGAGCGACCGGCTGCACGTCCTGGAACCGGGTGAAAGCACCGTGATCCGCTAACGTCGGGGGCGTGATCGAAACCGGATTGCGTGGCCGGACGGTGCTGGTGACCGGTGGCGCGGGTGGCATCGGCGCGGCGATCAGCCGGGCGTTCGCCGCCGAGGGGGCGCGCGTCGCGGTGCACCACCTGGCGGAGGACGCGCCGCCGCCGGAGGGTGGCGAGTGGGCGCACGTGACGCCCGCGGCCGAGGTGGCGGTTTCGCTGGCCCGGGAGCTGGGCGGGATCGCGGTCGCGGCGGACTTGGCCGACCCGGACGGTCCACGGCGCCTGGTGGCCGAGGTGGCGGAGCGGCTCGGTCCGGTGCAGGTGCTGGTCAACAACGCGGCGCACTGCGAGACGCCGGACACGATCGACGCGTTGTCGGCGTCGTCGCTGGAGCGGCACTACCGGGTCAACGCGGTGGCGCCCGCGCTGCTGATCGCGGAGGTGGCCCGCCTGCGGGGCGCGGAACCGCCGTGCGTGGTGAACATCTCGACGGACAGCGCCCGGGCCTTCCCGGGGCAGATCGGATACGGCACGTCGAAGGCGGCGCTGGAGGCCCTGACGCGGGCGAGCGCGCTGGACCTGGGCGCGCAGGGGATCCGGGTGAACGCGGTCGCGCCGGGGCCGGTGCAGACGGGCTGGATGAGCGCCGCGCTCGAGGAGGAGGTGCGCGGCCTGGTGCCGCTCGGCCGGGTGGGTGAGCCGGAGGACATCGCCGACGCGGTGGTTTTCCTGGCGTCGCGGCAGGCGCGCTGGATCACGGGTCAGGTGCTCCAGGTGGCGGGCGGGCACGCGCTTTGAGGCTTGCCCACGCGGGCTGGTAGCCGGCAACCCAGCCCGCGGCGCCGCGCCGGCCGTGGGCGGGGCACCCGGACAACCGACCGGCGATCCTCAGCCCGCCGTATCCCGGAACCGTCGCTCGAACGTCTCGCGTCCCCGCTCCGTCAGTGCGCCCCACAGGCGCAGCCGGGCCATGCCGCCGTCCGGGTGGATGTCCAGGCGCACCTCGCTCAGTTCGCGCGGCTCCGGCACCAGGAAACGGTGCCTCGTGTCCGGTTGGAGGCGCGTGCGCGGCAACACCTCGAACCACGGGCCGTCCAGGCGGCCGCTCAGCGACGCCCACCCGGGCGCGTTGCCCTTGAAGTGCGTGGTGTCCAGCTCAGCCAGCCGCGGCACGCCCGCGCCCGCCAGCGCCACCGACACCCAGTCGTTGCCGTCGTCGCGGCGGCGGGCCGTTTCCCAGCCCTCCCCCATCACCGCGGCGAAACCGGGCGAGATCAGGTTCGACGGCGACGAGTAGAACATGTTCGAGCACCCCGTCACCCGCGCGCCGTTCTCCAGCGCGGCCAGGTCCAGCGCCGCCGGGTCGACCAGCCGCGGGTCGGCCACCGGCGCGCCGTGCACCCGGAACCGCGCGACTCCCCCGTCCGGGTGGATCGTCAGCCGCACGTGCGTCCAGCGCCGCCCCGAGGACACGGCGAAGAAGTTCTCCGAGTCACCCCGCACCTCCGATTTCGGCACCAGCGGCGTCCACTCCAGCTCCAGCAACTCGGCCGGGCTCGGATACCCGTCGACCGCCACCGCCTCCACCGACGCGAACGGCGGGTAGTTCCCGGTGAAGAACGCCGTGTCGACCACCACCCCGGCCACCACACCCGGCAACCCGAGACGCACGATCGCCTGGTCGACGCCCGGCTCCCGGCGCCGCCGCGTCTCCCACCCGTCGTAGATCTGCCCCTTGTGCCCGAAGTTCCACGGCCGGAACTCCGCGGGCCCCGGCTTGATCAGGTTCTCCCGCTCGGCGAAGGCCTCGTCGTTGGCCCACACCACGCTGCCACCGGCCCGGCGCGACGCCAGATCCGGCTCATGAGTCCACTCCGGACGCTCGGTCAACACTGCCCTCGATTCAGCAACTCGCCCCGGGGATCGTCCCCGGTGACTTCCTGGCCCCGCAACCACGTCTGCCGCACCACACCCCGCAACGGGCTGCCGTCGTAGGCGCTCACCGGGTTCCGGTGACGCAGCTTCGCGACGTCCACCACGAACTCCTCGTCCGGCGCGAACACGCAGAAGTCGGCGTCGTACCCGGCCGCGATCCAGCCCTTGCGCGTCATCCCGGCCAGCTCGGCCGGACGCGTCGCCATCCAGCGCACCACGTCCGCCAGCCCATGCCCACGCTGCGCGGCGCCGCTCCACACCGCGGGCAGCCCGACCTGCAACCCGGAAATCCCGCCCCACGCCGCACCGAAGTCGCCGCTGTCGAACCGCTTCAGCTCCGGCGTGCACGGCGAATGGTCGCTCACCACGCAGTCGATCACACCGTCGGCCAGCCCCTGCCACAGCAGCTCGCGGTTGCCCGCCTCGCGGATCGGCGGGCAGCACTTGAACTGCGTCGCGCCGTCGCGGATCTCCTCCGCCGCGAAACTCAGGTAGTGCGGGCACGTCTCGACCGTCAGCGCGACCCCCTCGGCCCGGGCCGCCGAGATCATCGGCAGCGCGTCCGACGAGGACAGGTGCAGGATGTGCGCCCGCGCCCCCGTGCGCCGCGCCAGCTCGATGACCCGCGCGATCGCCCGGTTCTCCGCCTCCCGCGGCCGCGACGCGAGAAATCCCGAGTACCGCGGGCCGTGCGGCCGGGGTGCGGCGTCGATCGTCGGGGCGTCCTCGGCGTGCACGATCATCAACGCGCCCAGTCCGGCGAGGATCCGCAGGTCCGCCTCCAGTTCGGCGTCGTCCAGCGGCGGGAACTCGTCGACGCCGGAGTGCAGCAGGAAGCACTTGAACCCGAACACCCCGGCCTCGTGCAGCGCCGCCAGGTGACCGCCGTTGCCGGGGATCGCGCCGCCCCAGAAGCCGACGTCCACGTGCACGCGTCCGGCCGCGGCCTTCCGCTTCACCTCCAGCGCGTCCGGGTCGACCGTCGGCGGCAGGCTGTTCAGCGGCATGTCCACGATCGTGGTCACCCCGCCCGCCGCGGCCGCCCGGGTGGCCGTCTCGAAGCCCTCCCACTCGCTGCGGCCGGGGTCGTTGACGTGCACGTGCGTGTCGACGAGCCCCGGCATCAGGACGACGTCGTCGCCCAGCTCGACCACCCGGTCGCCGGACAACGCCGCACCCGGTTCGACGGCCACGATCCGCCCACCCGAGACACCCACCGAGCACGGCCCGGTACCCGCGGCCGTGATCGCGCGCCGCGCCCGGAAGACCAGTTCCACCCGCACTCCTTTCGTCCGCTTCCAGTTTCCCCGCCCGGGCCGTTACCGTGCCGACGTGGAACTGGAAGCCGAGTTCACCACCGAACCGTTCCGCGGCGAAGGCGAGCCGCCCGAGCACGCCGTCCGGGCCCGGACCGCCGCCGAGCGGGCCGGGCTGTCCGTGGACTTCGGCCCGCTCGGCACCACCGCCCGCGGCGACGCGGACGCCCTGCTCGACGCGCTCCCGGCCATCGCCAGGGCCGCGCTGGCCGGCGGCGCGACCCGCCTGACCCTGCAGCTGTCCACGCCGGCCGCCGCCCGGGAACCGGCCGGCGCCCCGCCCACCACGCTGGAGCGGCTGATCACCGAGGTCGAGCGGGAGCTCGGCACCCGGCTGGCCGACCTGGACCGGCCCGGCAAGCAGCGTGCCGTGCGCCTGCTGGAGGAACGCGGCGCGTTCGCCCTGCGCAAGGCCGCGCCCACCGTCGCCGAAGCACTCGGCGTCACCCGGTTCACGGTCTACAACTATCTCAATCGCCAGCCCTGACTTCAACAAATTGTTGACGCTCGTCGAACACGACCGTAACGTCTTTTTCCCAGAATCGGCAGCACCGTGATCCGGAGGAACACTTGACTGTCACGCTCGCCGAGTTCAACACCGCACCCGCCGACGAAGCCAGGGACCTGCTCACCGCGTGCCTGGACGTCCCGCGCTGGGTCGACGCGGTGCTGGCCGGACGGCCCTACCCCGATCTCGCCGCGCTGACCGCCGCGGCCCGCCGCACCCTGACCGCGGACGAGACCAGGCGGGCCATCGCGGCGCATCCGCGGATCGGCGACCGATCCGCGGGCGGCTGGTCGCGCGCCGAACAGTCCGGTGTGGACGATGACGCGGCCGCGCAGTTCCGCGCCGCCAACGCCGAGTACGAGGAGCGGTTCGGGCACGTGTTCCTGGTCCGCGCGAGCGGGCGCAGCGGCGAGGAACTGCTGGCGAACCTGCGGGAGCGGATGCACCACGACCCGGACACCGAACTGGCGGTCGCCGGGCGGGAGCTGGTCGAGATCGCCGTGCTGCGGCTGGACAAGGCGGTGACCGCATGAGCCTGGTGACCACCCACGTCCTCGACACCGCCGCCGGCCGCCCGGCCGCGGGCGTCCCGGTCCGGCTGGAAACGGGCGACGGCACCCCCATCGCCCGGGGCCGCACCGACGACGACGGCCGCATCCGCGACCTCGGCCCGGACGAACTGGACCCCGGCGTCTACCGGCTGGTCTTCGACACCGGCGCCCACCTCGGCCCGGACGCGTTCTTCCCCGAGGTCACGGTGTCCTTCCGGATCTCCGACGGCACGCAGCACCACCACGTGCCGGTGCTGCTGAGCCCGTTCTCCTACTCCACCTACCGCGGGAGCTGACCATGGGGATCACGCTGGGCCCGAACCAGTACGGCAAGGCCGAGGTCCGCCTGGTCACGGTGACCCGCGCCGGGGACGTGCACCACCTCAAGGACCTCACCGTGTCCACCGCGCTGCGCGGTGACCTCGCGAAAACCCACCTGACCGGCGACAACTCCGACGTGGTCGCCACCGACACGCAGAAGAACACGATCTACGCCTTCGCCAAGGAGAGCCGGGTCGGCGAGATCGAGGACTTCGGGCTGCGGCTGGGACGGCACTTCGTCGGCGAGTTCGGCCAGATCACCGGCGCGCGCATCACGATCGACGAGCACGGCTGGGACCGCATCCCGGTCGGTGGCCGCCCGCACGACCACGCCTTCTCCCGCTCGGGCGAGGAAAAACGCACCACCGTGGTGACGATCGAGAACGACCGCGCGTGGGTCGTGTCCGGCCTGCGCGACCTGGTCGTGCTCAAGTCGACCGGCTCGGAGTTCCACGGCTTCCCGCGCGACAGGTACACGACGCTGGCCGAGACCGACGATCGCATCCTGGCCACCGCCGTCACCGCCCAGTGGCGCTACCAGGGCAGCGACCTCGACTGGCGCACGAGCTTCGCCGAGATCCGGCGGATCCTGCTGGAGACCTTTGCCACGAAACACAGCCTCTCGCTGCAGCAGACCCTGTACGCGATGGGCGAAGCGGTTCTGGAAGAACGCGGTGAGGTGGCCGAGATCCGGCTGTCGATGCCGAACAAGCACCACTTCGTGGTGGACCTCAGCCCGTTCGGGCTCACCAACGACAACGAGGTCTTCCACGCCGCGGACCGTCCGTACGGTCTGATCGAAGGAACCGTCCTGCGCGACGACGCGGAGGACCCGGGCCCCGCCTGGCGGTAGCGCCGGGCGAGTTGGGAGAACCCGCGTGACCACGACCGCCGCACCGGCAACGGAGATCCACCCGGTCGACCGCAAACCCCCGGCTCTGCAACTGGTCGTCGGCGGCGTGCAGCACGTCGCCGCGATGTACGCCGGCGTCGTCGCCCCGCCGCTGATCATCGGCAGCGCCGTCGGCCTGTCCGGCGGTCAGCTGAGCCTGCTGATCAGCGCGAGCCTGTTCACCGCGGGTCTGGCGACCCTGCTGCAGACCCTCGGCGTGTGGCGGTTCGGCGCCCGGTTGCCGCTGGTCAACGGCGTCACGTTCGCCAACGTGGCCCCGGTGCTGGCGATCGTGCAGCAGCACGGGCCGCAGAACGCACTGGGCATCGTCTACGGCGCCACGCTGGTCGGCGCCGCGCTGATGGTGCTCGCCGCGCCGTTCTTCTCGCGGCTGACGCGGTTCTTCCCGCCGCTGGTGACCGGCACGGTCATCACGCTCATCGGGGTGTCGCTGCTGCCGGTGGCGGTCGACTGGATCTCCAGCCAGCAGGATTCCGCCGAACCGCACGGCATCCTGCTCGCCGCGATCACGCTGCTGGCGGTGCTGGCGTTCAACCGGTTCCTGCCCGGGTTCTGGAGCCGGATCGCGCTGCTGCTCGGCCTGGTCGTCGGCACGCTGATCGCGTGGCCGCTGGGCGAGGTCGACACGTCGACCTTCCGCGAGGCGCCGGCCTTCGGCGTGGCGAGCCCGTTCCACTTCGGCACCCCGGCGTTCGACATCGCGGCGATCGTCTCGATGGCGATCGTGATGATCGTGATCATGGCCGAGAGCACCGCGGACATGCTCGCGCTGGGCGAGGTGGTCGGCCGCCCGACCGGGCAGCGCACGCTCGCCGACGGCCTGCGCGCGGACGGGGTCGCGACCGCGGTGTCCACCGTGTTCGGCGGGTTCGCGTGCACGGCGTTCGCGCAGAACGTCGGGCTGGTCGCGCTGACCCGGATGTTCAGCCGGTTCGTCGTGGCCGCGTGCGGCGCGATCCTGGTGCTGCTGGGCCTGTTCCCGGTCGCGGGCGGAGTGGTCGCGCTGGTGCCGCAGCCGGTGCTCGGCGGCGCCGGGCTGGTGCTGTTCGGCAGCGTCGCGGTCAGCGGCGTCCGGACCCTGGCCACGGCCGCGTTCGACCGCCCGGCGAACGTGACGATCGTGGCGGCCGCGCTGGGCATCGGGATCATCCCGATCGCCGCGCCGGAGTTCTACGCGCACTTCCCGTCGGCCGTGCAGACCGTGCTCGACTCCGGCATCAGCGCGGGCTGCGTGGTGGCCGTGGTGCTCAACCTGATCTTCGGGACGCGACGGGAACGAACTCCCGCAGCAGGTTCGTGAGCAGTTCCGGCTGGTCCTCCGGCACGAGCGTGTAGCTGCCGGGCACCTCGACCAGCCGCGCGTCCGGGAACAGCCGCGCCAGCCGCGGCCCGTGCTCGCGGGGCATGAGCTTGTCCTCCGCCGCCCACACCACGAGCACGGGCCCGGTGAACTCCCCCAGCCGGTCCGACCACGCCAGCAGCGTCTCCTTCGGCGGCGTGTGCAGGCCGTACTTCAGCATGTCCCGCATGATCGCCGGGTTCTCGCGAGCCGGGCGGAACCAGCCGTCCACGACCTCGGGTGGCACCGGTGTCTTGCTCATCCACCCCCACGAGCCCGGCGCGCGCTGGACGAACCGGAACTTCAGCAGGTGCAGCATCGCCTTGAGACCGCCGGGGATCCGCGCGACGCGGACGAGCATGCGCCCGGAAAAGCCGGGCGGGTAGTTGTCGAACGCCTCACACGCCACCAGGACCAGGCGGGCGAGGCGGTCGGCGAGCCCCTCGGAGATCAGGAACTGCGCGCCGCCCCAGTCGTTGAGGACCAGGGTCACGTCCCGCAGGTCGAGCTTCTCCAGGAACTCGGCCAGCAGCCGCACGTGACCACGCAGCGACAGGTCGGCGTCCGGTTTCATCGGTTTCTTGTGCGCGCCCAGCGGCCAGTTCGGCAGCACGCACCGGTACTCCCCCAGGCCCGGCACGACCTTGCGCCACACGGTGTTGTCGATGGTCAGGCCGTGCAGGAAGACGATCACCGGCCCCCCACCGCCGGTGTCGTCGTACTCGATCGTCCCCGCGGACAGCTCCACCTCGGGCATCATCGCCCCCTCGGATTTGATAGATCGCTCTAGCGGGAGAGTAGCTAGGATCAGTGACGTGGGCAACACCAGAGAACGGATCCTGGCCGCGAGCGCCGAGCTGTTCCGGCGCAACGGCTACACCGGGACCGGCCTGAAGCAGATCGTCGGCGAGGCGAGCGCGCCGTTCGGCTCGATCTACCACTTCTTCCCGGGCGGCAAGGAACAGCTGGCCGAAGAGGTCATCCGGACGTCGGGGATGGAGTACGCGAAGCTGTTCGACCTGCTGATCGCCCCGGCGCCGGACCTGATCACCGGGCTGGAGCAAGCCTTCGCCGCCGCGGCGGTGACCCTGCGGGAGACCGGCTACGCCGACGCGTGCCCGATCGCCACCGTGGCGCTGGAGGTCGCCAGCACTAACGAGACCCTGCGCCGCGCGACGGCGGACGTGTTCACCGCGTGGATCGACACCGGAACGGGGGTGTTCACCCGGTTCGGCCTGTCCGCGGACGACGCCCGCCGGCTGACCGTCGCGGTGATCACCGGCCTGGAAGGCGCGTTCGTGCTCAGCCGTTCGCTGCGGAACGTCGAACCACTGGCGATCGCCGGTGAGGCCGCGGTGGCGATGGCCCGGGAAATGCTCACCCGTCCCGGCCGTGGGTAGTGTCGGGTTCATGAGCACTTCCATCGATCTGCACGGGCAACCGCACGTCGACCGCTACCTCGAGACCGACGGCGAGGACGGCTACTACTGGCGCAACGGGACGACGATCCTGATCCTGTTCACCAAGGGCCGCAAGTCCGGTCAGGAGCGCAAGCACGCCCTGATCTTCCGCGAGCACGAGGGCGCCTACCTGCTGGTGGCGTCCAATGGCGGCACCGACACGCCGCCCGCCTGGTTCGTCAACCTCCAGGCCGACCCGAACGTCGAGGTCCAGGTCAAGGGCGAGCGCTTCCGGGCCGTCGCCCGGGTCGCCACCCCCGAGGAGAAGCCCGCGATGTGGGCGAAGATGACCGAGGCCTGGCCGGACTACGACGAGTACCAGAAGAAGACCACGCGGGAGATCCCCGTGGTCGTGCTGGAACGCGCCTGATCCCGGCCGCGGGTCCCGGTCAGCCGGCGATGTGCTCCGGCCGCACCGGGATCCGCGGCAGGTCCTTGCCCGTCGCGGCGCGGATGGCCGCCACGATCGCCGGAGTGGAGGAGATCGTGGGCGGCTCGCCGACGCCGCGCAGGCCGTAGGGCGCGTTCGGGTCGGCCAGTTCCAGCACGTCGATGTCCATCGGCGGCATGTCGAGCACCGTCGGAATCAGGTAGTCGGTGAACGACGGGTTGCGGATCTTCCCCTCGTGCGTCTGGATCTCCTCCATCACCGCCAGCCCGAGGCCCTGCGCCGAGCCGCCCTGGATCTGGCCCAGCACGGCCTGCGGGTTGAGCGCCCGCCCGACGTCCTGGGCGCAGTCCAGCGCGACCACCTTGACCAGGCCCAGTTCGGTGTCCACGTCCACCACCGCCCGGTGCGCGGCGAACCCGTACTGCACGTGCGCGTTGCCGGCGCCGGTCTCCGGATCGAGGACGTCGGTCGGCCGGTGCCGCCACTCCACGGTCTCGTCGTAGACGTCGTCGCCGAGCACGTCGGCCAGGTCCGCGACCACACCGTCCCGGGTGGACACCACCTTGCCGCCCACCAGCTCCGCGTCCGGCGCGCCGATCCGCTTGGTCAGCGCCGTGCGCACCGCCAGGCACGCGGCCCGCACCGCTCCCCCGGTCATGTACGTCTGGCGCGACGCCGAGGTCGATCCCGCGTTGCCGATCGAGGTGTCCATCGGCAGGATCGTCACCTGCTCCACGCCCAGCTCGGTCCGCACGATCTGCTGCAGCACCGTCACCAGGCCCTGCCCGACTTCGCACGCCGCGGTCTGCACGGTCGCGGCCGCTTCGCCACCGACGACCCGCAGCTGCACGCGCGCGGTCGAGTAGTCGTCGAAGCCCTCGGAGAAGCAGATGTTCTTGATCCCGACGGCGTACCCGACTCCACGGACCACGCCCTCCCCGTGGGTGGTGTTCGAGACCCCGCCGGGCAGCGTCCGCAGGTCCCGCTCACCGGACGGTTCGGGCGGCAGTGGTTTGGCGGCCACCCGCCGCACCAGCTCCGCAACCGGGGCGGCGGAGTCCACGATCTGCCCGGTCGGCATGCGCGACCCCTCGCTCATCGCGTTGCGGACCCGCACCTCGACCGGGTCCAGCCCACACGCCCGGGCCAGTTTGTCCATTTGCGACTCGTAGGCGAACGCGGCCTGCACCGCGCCGAAGCCGCGCATCGCGCCGCACGGCGGGTTGTTGGTGTACGCGCCCCAGCAGTCGACCTCGACGTTGTCCACGTTGTACGGCCCCACACCGAGGGTCGCGGCGTTGGCGACCACCGCGCTGGTGGACGAGGCGTACGCGCCGCCGTCGAGGAAGAGCTTCGCCTTGACGTAGACCAGCTTCCCGTCCCGGTCGGCGCCGTGCTCGTAGTACATCTTCGCCGGATGCCGGTGCACGTGGCCGTAGAACGATTCCTCGCGGTTGTAGACCATCTTCACCGGCTTGCCGGTGTGCAGCGCGAGCAGGCACGCGTGGATCTGGATGGACAGGTCCTCGCGCCCGCCGAACGCGCCGCCGACCCCGCCGAGCGTGAGCCGCACCTTGTCCTCGGGCAGCCCGAGCGCGGCGACGATCTGCCGCTGGTCGACGTGCAGCCACTGCGTCGCGACGTACAGGTCGACGCCGCCGTCCTCGGCCGGGACCGCGAGGCCGGACTCCGGCCCCAGGAACGCCTGGTCCTGCATGCCCACCTCGTAGACACCCGACACCACCACGTCGGCGGTCGGGGACTTCTCGCCGCGCCGGATCGGGACGTGCCGGACGACGTTGCCGTTCGGGTGCACCTTCGGCCCGTCGCCGCGCACGGCCCGCTCGGCGTCGGTGACCGGGTCCAGCACCTCGTAGTCCACGCGAATGCGCTTCATCGCGCGGCGCGCGGTCTCCGGGTGGTCGGCCGCCACGAGCGCGACCGGTTCGCCCTCATAACGCACCACGTCGACGGCCAGCACCGGCTGGTCCGGGTGCTCCAGGCCGTACCGGTTCACGCCCGGCACGTCCTCGTGCGTCAGCACCGCCTCGACGCCGGGCACCTTGAGCGCCTCGGTGATGTCGATGCCGGTGATGCGCGCGGACGGGTGCGGGCTGCGCAGGGTCACGCCCCACACCATGTCCTCGTGCCACAGGTCCGACGAGTAGGCGAACTCGCCGCGCACCTTCACGATCCCGTCCGGGCGGCGCGGGCTGCTGCCGATACCGTCCGTCGTGGTGGCCCGCTCGACCGACGTGGTCATCGCAACCTCCTGCTCGCGGCGGCCAGCTCGCCCGCGATCGCGGTTTCGTCGTCCGTGCGCAGCTCGCCGTCTTCGACCACCGTCCGGCCGCCGACGAGCAGCCGCTTCACCGGTGGGGTCGTGCCGAGGACGAGGGCGGCCACCGGGTCCTCGATGCCGGCGTAGCGCAGGCCGGTCAGGTCCCACACGGCCAGGTCGGCGAGCTTGCCGGGTTCGATCGAGCCCAGCTCGCCGTCCCGCCCGAGGCAGCGCGCGCCGCCCATCGTGCCCATCCACAGCGCCTCGCGGACGGTCAGCGCGGTGGGGCCGCCGCGTTGCCGTGCCTGCAGCAATGCCTGGTGCAGTTCCTCGCCGAGCCCGCCGGACTCGTTCGACGCCGCACCGTCGACTCCGAGACCGACCGGCGCGCCCGCGTCCAGCAGACCGCGCACCGGGGCGATCCCGGTGCCCAGGCGGCCGTTGGAGGTGGGGCAGTGCGCCGAGCCGGTGCGGGTCGCGCCGAGGCGGCGGATCGCGGCGTCCTCCAGGTGGACGGTGTGGGCGAGCCACACGTCGTCGCCGAGCCAGCCCAGCTTGTCGGCGTACTCGGCGGGGGTGCAGCCGTTCTCGGCCACGCACTGCTCTTCCTCGTCCAGCGTCTCGGCGAGGTGGGTGTGCAGCCGGACTCCCGTGCGGCGGGCGAGATCCGCGGCCTGACGCATCAGCTGCTCGCTCACGGTGAACGGCGAGCACGGCCCGGCCGCGATCCGGATGCGCGCGCCGGGTGCCGGGTCGTGGTGGGCGTGGATGGCCGCCTCGGTGCCGATGAGCGCGGCTTCGGTGGTCTCCACCAGGTTGTCCGGGGGCAGGCCGCCGTCGGACTCGCCGCGGTCCATCGACCCGCGCACGAGGTGCGCGCGCACGCCGATCCGGTTCGTCGCGGCGACGAGTGCCTCGATCTGGTCGCCGCTGTCGTGCGGGAAGACGTAGTGGTGGTCGGCGACCGTGGTGCACCCGGTCAGCGCGAGGCGCGCCATGCCGGCGGTCGCGGCGGCGTGGGTGATGCCGGCATCCAGCCGCTTCCAGATCGGGTACAGGTGGACCAGCCACTCGAACAGCGTGGCGTCGGCCGCGAGCCCGCGGGTGGCCCACTGGTACAGGTGGTGGTGGGTGTTGACCAGGCCGGGCGTGATCAGGCAGCCGGTCAGATCGACCCGATCCCCCGCGACCCCGGCGCGCCCTGCGCCGACGGCGGTGATGGTGTCGCCGTCGATCACGACGTGCCCGCTGCGGTGCTCGGTGCCGTCCGCATCGACCGTCGCGATGGCCGCGTTCTCCAGGATCAGGGTCATTTCGCCGCCGCCCGCACCGCATCGAGGATCTTCTCGTAACCCGTGCAGCGGCACAGGTTGCCGGCCAGCGCCTCGCGGATCTCCTCGTCGCTCGGGTTCGGCACCCGGTTGAGCAGATCGTGCGCGGCGACCACCAGACCGGGCGTGCAGAACCCGCACTGCACCGCACCCGCGTCCACAAAGGACTGCTGGACCGGGTCGAGCCGGTCGCCCTCGGCCAGCCCCTCGACCGTGCGCACCTCGCGGCCCTCGGCCTGACCGGCGGCGACCAGGCACGCGCACACCGGGGTGCCGTCCAGGTAGACCGTGCAGGACCCGCATTCGCCCTGCTCACACGCGTTCTTCGAACCGGGCAGGCCGAGCCGTTCGCGCA
Organism: Amycolatopsis thermalba; assembly: GCF_023376025.1. NCBI lineage: Bacteria > Bacillati > Actinomycetota > Actinomycetes > Pseudonocardiales > Pseudonocardiaceae > Amycolatopsis > Amycolatopsis thermalba. Next base: position 2,155,763 of record NZ_CP091196.1, on the reverse strand, counting down.
GCAGGTAGAGCAGGCTCTCGCCCTCCCACACGTCGTCGGCCTGCCGGGCCTCGCCGTTGACCGTCACGTTCACGCGCATGTCCGCTCACTTCCCACGTAGTCCTGCCAGGCCCAGCCGAGGGTGCGGCGGGCCAGCACCGCCAGCGCGTGCCTGCGGTACTCCGCGGTGCCACGCACGTCGTCGATCGGCGCGGCGGCCGAAGCGACCAGCTCGCCGAAGCGCCGCTTGGCCGAGTCGCGCAGCGGCGCGGGCGAGTCCCACGGCAGTTCGCCGGCCAGGAACTCCTCAGCCTCGGTGGCGCGGCGCGGGGTGGGCGCCGCGGAGCCGATCGCCGCGCCCGCGCGCCGGTGCTCCGGATCGAGCGCGACGGCGAACGAGCACACCGCGATGACCATCGCGTTGCGGGTGCCGACCTTCGAGAACTGCTGCGGCGCGGTCGCGACCGGCAGGTGCACCGCCACGATCAGCTCATCGGCCGCCAGGCTGTGCTTCTTCACGCCGACGTAGAAGTCGTCGGCCTCGATGAACCGGGTGCCGCGGGTGGAGGCGACCTCGACCCGCGCGCCCGTCGCCAGCAGCACCGGGTGCGTGTCCCCGGCGGGTGAGGCGGCGCCGAGGTTGCCGCCGACCGTGCCGCGGTTGCGGATCTGCGGTGAGCCGACCGTGCGGGACGCCATCGCCAGCGCGGGCAGTTTTTCACCCAGCTCAGCGATCAGGCGCGTGTAGGACACACCCGCGCCCAGCCGGACCACGCCGTCCTCGACGGTCCACTCGGCGAGTTCCGCGACCCGGGTCAGGTCGAGCAGCGCGTCCGGACGGCGGTGGTCGAAGTTCAGCTCGACCATGACGTCCGTGCCGCCCGCCAGTGGCACGGCGTCCGGGCGCTCCGCCTTCGCGGCGAGCGCCTCGGCCAGGTTCGCCGGTCGCAGGAAGTCCATGGATAGCAGTAGACGCCTGTGACGGGGCACCGGCAACGGCAGCGCAGTACGAACCGACAGCAGCGTGCGGGCCCGCGTTTGTGCTTTCCTACAACCCTGATGACGACGGTGAAAACACTGCTGGAGATCCCGGAACTGCGGCTGCGGCTGCGCACCGGCGCCGGGCTGCTCGGGCGCGAAGTCAGCCGGATCTACGTGACCGAGCTGCCCGATCCGAGCCGGTACGTCTCGGCGGGCGAGGTCGTCCTGAGCGGGCTGCTGTGGTGGCGGCAGCCGGGGGACGCACGGCCGTTCGTCGCCGCGCTCGCCCGGGCCGGGGTCGCCGCGCTCGCCGCGTCCGGCGCGGACACCGGCGGGATTCCGCCGGACGTGGTGCAGGCGTGCGCGCAGCACCGGATCCCGCTGCTGGAGGTGCCCGCCGACCTGTCGTTCGCGGTGATCACCGAGCGCGTGGTGCTGGAGCTGGCCGCGGCGCGGGGCCGGGAGCCGGGCGGTGCCCGCAAACGCTTGCTGGCCGCGGCGACCGAGGACATCTCGCTGCCCGCGCTGCTGCGGCAGGGCGCGGTCGAACTGGGCGCGCCGTGCTGGGTGCTGTCCGGGACGGGCCGGGTGGTCGCGGGCACGGCCGAACCGCCACCGGCGGACCTGGTCGCGCACGTCGTGCCCGGCCGGGACGTGACGGTCCACGACGGGTACGCGCTGCTCCCGGTCGGCGGGAGCTTCGCGGTGCCGTGGCTGCTGGCGGTCGGGCACCCCGAGCCGGGTGAGCTGGCCGGAGAGCTGGCCGAGCTGGTGCGGCTGGCGCGGGCACGGGCGGACCAGGTGCGGCGCATGGCGGGCCGCGCCGCCGAACCGCTGCTCCAGGCGCTCGCCGACGGGAGCCCGGTCACGGGCGCCTTCGCCGCGTCCGGCCTGCCCTCGGACGCCGAGATCCGGGTGCTGCTCGCGCGGGCGCCGGACGACGACCCGGACCTGGCGGCGGAGGTGCTGGCCGAACTCCTCGCCGGCGCGCGACCGGTGGTCGGCGTCGTCGGCGAGGACGCCTACGCGCTGGTGGCCGGGCCGGGGAACTGGATGCGCGCGGCCGGTGAGGCGCTGGCGCGGCTGGACCGGCTGATGTCGTTGTCGCGGTTCCGCCTGGGGTCCGGCGGGCCGGCGTCGGTCGAGGGCCTGCACGGCGCGACGCAGGAGGCCCGCCACGCGGTCGAGCTGGCGGCCCGGCGCGGCGGGCGGATCGAGCTGGTCGCGGGCGAGGACATCGCGGTGCACCAGCTGCTGGCCGCCGGCGCGCCGGACGAGCTGCGCCGCTCGGTGCGGGCGCGGGTGCTCGGGCCGCTGCTCGCCTACGACGCGGCACAGGGCACGGACCTCGTGCACACCGTGCTGGTCTACCTGGAGTGCTCCAGCTCGCCGACAGCGGCGGCGCGGGCGCTGCACGTCCACGTCAACACGCTGCGGTACCGGATCGCGCGGGCCTCGGAGCTGCTCGGCGTGGACCTCAACGACTTCGTCGCCCAGGTGGACGTGTACCTCGCGCTTCTGGTTACCGTCTAGTCCGGCTAGATGGTAACGTCCCGGGCATGGAGCGATTCGAGACATCGGGCGGGACCGTGCGCTGGGCTTCCTCGGGTTCGGGCCCGCCGGTCGTGTTGCTGCACGGGACGCCGTTTTCGTCGTACGTGTGGCGGGACATCGCGGCCGCGCTGAGCGAGCGGCACGAGGTGTTCGTGTGGGACATGCTGGGGTACGGGCAGTCCGAGAAACGGGCCGGTCAGGACGTGTCGCTGGGGACGCAGGCTTCGGTGTTCGCGGCGTTGCTGGAGCACTGGGGGCTGGAGTCGCCGTCGGTGGTGGCGCACGACTTCGGCGGGGTGGTCGCGCTGCGGGCGCACCTGCTGCACGGCGCGCGGTACCAGCGGCTGGCGCTGGTGGACGCCGTGGCGATCGCGCCGTGGGGGACGTCGTTCTTCCGCCTGGTGCGCGACAACCCGGCGGTGTTCGAGCGGCTGCCGTCGCACCTGCACGAGGCGATCGTGCGCACCCAGACGGCGACCGCTTCCGCCCCGGGCCTGCGCGGCGGGGTGCTGGACGACCTGGTCGCGCCGTGGCTCGGCGCGGAGGGGCAGGCCGCGTACTACCGCCAGATCGCGCAGGCGGACCAGCGGTTCACCGACGAGATCGAGCCGCTGCTGGGCTCCCTGGACCTGCCGGTGCTGGTCGGCTGGGGCGAGGCGGACGAGTGGATCCCCGCCGAGCAGGGCAAGGACCTGGCATCCCGGATCCCCGGCGCGCGGCTGAAGCTGTTCCCCGGCGCCGGACACCTGGTGCAGGAGGACGCACCGGCCGCACTGACCGCGACCCTGCTGGACTTCCTGACCTGAACGCAGAACTCACCCGCACGAACGCAGAACTCACCGCCAGGAGCGTGGGACTCGCACCCACCGCGCGAGTCCCACGCTCCGCCGCGCGAGTCCCACGTTCCGGCGCGCGAGTTCCACGTTCCGGCGCGCGAGTCCCACGTTCCGGCGCGCGAGTTCCACGTTCCGGCGCGCGAGTCCCACGCTCCGGCGCGCGAGTTCTGCGGTCAGCCGCGGGGGGTCGCGTAGCTCTCCAGGTGGTCGCGGGTCAGGCCGGTCAGGTTTTCGACTTCGGCGGTGTCGGTGGCGCCGCAATCCAGGCCGCGCAACAGGAAACCAGCCAGCGCCCGGGCGGTGGCCGGCTCGTCGAGGACGCCGCTGTCCACCTGCGACGCGTAGTCCCGCAGCCGGGCCGCCGCCGCGGGCAGGCCCTCGCGGAAGAAGGCGTACGTCGCGGCGAAGCGGGTCGGCAGCTGGTGCGGGTGCAGGTCCCAGCCTTGGTAGAAGCCGCGCTCCAGAGACCGCCGCACGAGGCGCAGGTGCTCGCGCCACGCGGGCAGCAACGCCTCCCCCACCGGGAGCCTGTTCGTGGATCCGTCGGAGAGCCGAACCCCGGTCCCCGCGGCGCTGACCTGCATGAACGCCTTCGCGAAGTCGGCCACGGGGTGATCCATGCTCTGGTGCTCCGCGGCGATGCCCAGCCCGGCGCTGTAGTCGTAGGTGCCGTAGTGCAGCCCGCTGCACCGGCCCTCGGCGGCCTGCACGATCCGGGCCACCGCGACCCGCCCCTCACTGTCCACGATGGACTGCGCGGTCTCGATCTGCACTTCGAACCGCAGCGCGCCGTCCGGGAGCCCGTAGGCCGTCTCCAGGTGACCGAGCACCTCGGCGGCGGCCCCGACCTGCTCGACCGCCGTCACCTTCGGCAGCGTCACCACGAACCCGGCCGGCAGCTTGCCGTGCTCCAGCAGCCCGGACAGGAACACGTCCAGCGTCCGGATGCCGCGACGACGGGTCGCGCGCTCGAAGCTCTTGAACCGGATGCCGCAGAACGGCGTCGCCGGGTTCTCCGCGAGCACGCGGCCGGCCGTGAGAGCCGCTTCGTCCTCGGTGTCGTCGCCGGGGCGGCCGTAGCCGTCCTCGAAGTCGATCCGCAGGTCTTCGATCGGCTCGGTGACCAGCTTGCGCCGCACCCGCTCGGCCACGGCCGGGTCCAGGCCGAGCGCGCCGCCGTCGGAGTCGAACACCGCCCGCGCCTGCTCGCCCCAGCGGGCGGCCAGGTCGGCGGTGTACCGGTGCGCCGGCACGTAGACCGTGTGCACCGGCTGACGCCCGGACGGCTCACCGGGGTACCGCGCCACGACCCGCGCGTCCACTTCGGACAAGCGCGCGTCGATGCCCGCGTACACGTCCCCGGTGAGCCGTCCGGCCACGGTTACTTGATCCGCTCGTAGGCGGGCAGGGTCAGGAAGTCGACGAACTCGTCGGCGAGCGCGACCTCCTCGAAGATCTCGACCGCCGGGGTGAGCAGGTCGGCGGCGATCTGGCCGTCGAGCTCCTTGCGCACGTCGTCGAGCACCGACTTCACCAGCTCGCGGGTGACCTTCTGGCCGTTGTCGAGCTGGGTGCCGTTCTGCACCCACTGCCAGATCTGCGACCGCGAGATCTCCGCGGTCGCGGCGTCCTCCATCAGGTTGTGGATGCCGGCCGCGCCGTTGCCGCCCAGCCAGGAAGCGATGTAGCGGACACCGACGTCGACCGCGCCACGCAGGCCGGCCTCGGTGGCGCCGCCCTCGGTGCTGGCCACGTCGAGCAGCTGGTCGGCGGTCACCGACACGTCCTCACGCAGCCGGTCGAGCTGGTTCGGCTTGTCGCCGAGGACCTTGTCGAACTCCTCCTTGCACAGCTCGACCATGCCCGGGTGCGCGACCCAGGAGCCGTCGAAGCCGTCGTTGGCCTCGCGCGCCTTGTCGGCGTGGACCTTCTTCGAGGCGTTCTCGTTGACCTCGGGGTCCTTGCTCGGGATGAACGCGGCCATGCCGCCGATCGCGAACGCGCCGCGCTTGTGGCAGGTGCGGACCAGCAGCTCGGTGTAGGCACGCATGAACGGCGCGGTCATGGTGACGCTGTTGCGGTCCGGCAGCACGAACTTCTCGCCCGCGTCGCGGAAGTACTTGATGACGCTGAACAGGTAGTCCCAGCGGCCGGCGTTGAGGCCGGAGGCGTGCTCGCGCAGCTCGTAGAGGATCTCCTCCATCTCGAACGCGGCCGGGATGGTCTCGATCAGGACGGTCGCGCGGACGGTGCCGTGCTCGATGCCCAGCGTCTTCTCGGCGTGGGTGAACACGTCGTTCCACAGGCGGGCCTCGAGGTGGCTCTCCATTTTCGGCAGGTAGAAGTACGGGCCCTTGCCGCGCTCCAGCAGCTCCTTCGCGTTGTGGAAGAAGTACAGGCCGAAGTCGACCAGCGCGCCGACGCCCTTGCGGCCGCCGAAGGTCAGGTTGTGCTCGTCGAGGTGCCAGCCGCGGGGGCGCACCACGATCGTCGCCAGGTCGATGTCCTTGCGCAGCTCGTAGTGCTTGCCGTTCGAGTCCAGCTCGATGGTGCCGCGGATCGCGTCGTACAGGTTGACCTGGCCGCCGACGACGTTGTGCCAGTGCGGGGTGTTGGCGTCCTCGAAGTCGGCCAGCCACACCTTGGCGCCCGAGTTGAGGGCGTTGATCGTCATCTTGCGGTCGGTCGGGCCGGTGATCTCCACGCGGCGGTCGCGCAGGGCCGGCGGCGCCTCGGCGACGCGCCAGTCGCCCTCGCGGATCTCCTTGGTCTCGGGGAGGAAGTCCAGGCGCCCGGTGCGCTTGGCCTCCTCGCGCCGCTTGGCACGGGCGGCGAGCAGCTCGTCACGGCGAGCCGCGAAGTTCTCGTGCAGCCCGGCCAGGAAGTCCAGCGCTTCCCGGGTCAGGATCTCGTCGCCTCGCTCGACGGAGCCACCGAGCACCTCGACGTCAGCCATGCGGAACACTCCCAAGAAGACTTGCGGTTCGGTTTTTACATCCCGGACTATAGTTTCTACATAGCGGAAGCTCAATGTGAGGGAGTCGCGGTGGCCGAGGAGAAGGCGGGACGAGACGGCGGGGTCCAGTCGCTGCGCCGCGCGTTCGAGCTGCTCGAGCGGCTGGCCGACACCGGTGGCGAGGCCAGCCTGTCCGAGCTGGCGGCCACGTCGGGCCTGCCGATGCCGACGATCCACCGCCTGATCCGCACGCTGGTGCAGCTCGGTTACGTGCGGCAGAACACGAACCGGAAGTACGCGCTGGGGGCGCGGTTGATCCGCCTGGGCGAGCACGCGAGCATGCAGTTCGGCACGTGGGCGCGCCCCCTGCTGGCGGAGCTGGTCGAGGCGACCGGCGAGACGGCGAACCTGGCGGTCCTGGAGCGCGACGAGGTGGTGTACGTGTCGCAGGTGCCGTCGAAGCACTCGATGCGGATGTTCACCGAGGTCGGCCGCCGGGTCCTGCCGCACGGGACGGGCGTCGGGAAGGCGATCCTGTCGCAGCTGCCGCCGGAGGACGTGCGGGCGCTGCTGGACCGCACGGGGATGCCCGCGTACACCGAGCACACGTTCACCGACCCGGACGAGCTGCTGGCGCACCTGACCCAGGTGGCGGCGCAGGGCTACGCGGTGGACGAGAGCGAGCAGGAGCTGGGGGTGCGCTGCGTGGCGGTCCCGCTGACCGGCACACCGGCCCCCGCGGCGGTCTCGGTGTCCGGCCCCTCGGGACGGCTGACGAGGGAGGCGGTGGCGCGAATAGCCCCCCTGGTCCAGGCGACGGCGGCCACGCTGTCGACCCATCTGGCGGAAAGCGCCTGATCAGCTGAACCAGCCGCTTGCGAGGGGCCGGTCGTCCATCTGGATGTGGTGATCGGCACCACCGTTCGCGACACCGGTGGCCGTGGCAGTGACGCCGTAGCGCTTGCCCTTGTCGGTGAGCACGCAGCGGGCGCTCGCGCCGGGCTTAGACGGCCACGAGGCCGGGCATCGGAACTCCTAGGCCCAGGCAGCGGCGGGGATGCGGTCGAGGATGTCGCAGCGGAGGTCGAGCGCGGGGACCAGCTCAGCCGGGTCCCGGTGGTCGCGAATCCGGTCGAAGGCGTCGAGGCGGTCGGCGAACAGCGTGAAGCCGCGGAACTTGCGCTGGTCGGTGAGCAGGAACTCGGCCAGCGCCGGGGTGATCGCGTAGGCGAGGAACCGCTCGTCCGGGCCGTTGGCATCGAACCGGTCGTCGAAAGCCGGGTTGCCGGTGCGGAAGTCGCCCTGCCCCACGGCCGCGTTGATCCTGCTGACGACTCCCACGGTCTGCCGCACGTACACCGGCGGACGCGGCGCGGGTGTCCGCACCCAGATGCAGAGTTCCGTGAGGACGTGATGCCGGTAGAAGACCTCGAGCGTCGCCGCGACGAACGGTCGGCCGCGGTGGGTACCGGTGATGACGTCGTGAGCGCTCCTCGCCCGCGGCGGCCGGATGAAGTGCTGCTCCAGCGGGTCCGGCGCGGTGGGCTGGAAACCGGACCGCGATTCGGGCTGGTTCGGTCGCCAGAACTGGCTCTGCTCCGGGCTCCAGAACTGCTCGACCTGCCGGTTGTACGCCTCGGCCAGCGAATCGTCGCGCTCGACGTACGTCCACCCCCGCCGTGGCAACTCCGCCCGCAGCTTCCCGATGGCGACCGCCGCGGCACCGGCTTCCCTGCGGCGCAACCGCATCATCAGCCACCCGAACGCAGCCATGAACAGCACCGATCCGCCGACCGCGATCGCGACGACCACTCCCGCGCTCACCGGCCGGAACCATCCGCGAACAGGTCGGTCTCCTCGAACGGCTCGTCGTCCGGCGCGGGCGGGCGCCGGTGTGCGGCGGGCGGACGTGGTGGCGCGGGCGCAGGAGGCGGCGGCGGAACAGCCGGAGCCGGGCGCTCGTCGAACAGCGCGGCGGCGCTCTCGAACGGTTCCTCCTCGGGCGGCGGGACGAACACGGGAGGCGGCCCGGGGTGCAGCGGCCGCTGGTCGCCGAACGTCTTCTCGTCCGCGTCGAGCACCTTGTCCAGGAGTTCGGTGTCACCGAGTCCCCGGTGGACGACTTCGGCCTGCCGCCTCGCCGCGGCCGCCCTCGCCGCCGCGAGGGTGTGCATCACGGCCGCGGACAGCGCGGCGGGTGGCAGGTCACGGACGCGTTCGCCGAACGTGACCGCCTTGACCTCGCCACCCGCACCCGCGACGACGCGGACGGCACCGTCAGGCGAGACGACCTCCGCCGTGACGTCCGTCAACTCCGCGGCCATCTGCTCGTAAGCCTCCGCGCGGCGGCGGTTGCCGGCCGCCGCGGTGTCGATCGCTTCGATGCGGCGCAACAGCTGCCGGGCGAATTCGCTCATCGCGTCCCCTCCGGACGGATCGTCGACAGGAACTTCTGGAAGTCGCCGACGACCTGGTCGAACTGCTCGGCGAGCGAGCTGAGCACGATCTGCAGGACGGCGTACCGGCTCGGATCGCTGGTGTCGCGGATCCCGAGGAACACCTGCAACTGCACCACCTGCTCGGGCTTGCCGTTCAGCAACAGGGACAGGCGGACGGCCTGGGTCAGGCCGGGGCCACCGGCCGATCCCGCCTCCTTGCGCCGGCCGAGCTGGGCGTCGGGCGCTCCGCGTCGCAGACGGTCGAGCGCCGCGTCGGCGAGCTCGGTCAGCGACACGTCGCGCGGGTGCAGCTCGCCGCTCATCGTGATGTTCGGCGTGAAACCCTTGAGCGCGGGCGGCCGCAGAGCCACGAACCCGGCCTCGTCGGCCTTGACCTCGCCCGGCGGCACCGACTGCCAGCCCTCGGGCAGCGAGAACTGGATCGGCACCGGAATGGTGGTTGCCACGATGTCTCCGTCTCCGTCCTAGAACAGGAAGTCCGCGACCGCGTCCGCGGCGTTCGCCAACCCGTGCCCGACGTCGGTCGCGATGTCGGCGACGTCGTCCGCCACGTCCGTCACAGTGTCCACGACCTCCTGCGGATCGATCGCGATGTCGAAGCCCACGTCCCCGCCGACGCCGACGGTCAGGCCGAGCGAGGCACCGAGGTGGAACTTGCCGTCGTCGCCCATCCCGAACTGACCACTCGCGTGCGCTCCGAACCCGGCCGAGAGCCCGCCGTGGACGCCCGCGCTGAGACCCGCGACCTCCGCACTCGCCGCCGCATCGACCCGCGCACCGGCGAAACCGCCGATGCTGCCCCGGACACCGGTCACCCCGGCGCTTCCCTCGGCCTCCGCCCGCACGCCCACGGAGCCTTCCGCATGTCCCGTCGCACCGGCGTGCTCGCCAAGCTTGACCTGCCCCTCGGCCGACCCCTTGGCCAGCCACGCCTCGGCGTTCGCCGCGGCCGTCAGGCCGAGCGCGTTGACGCTTCCGGAGACACCGGCACTGGCTCCGAGGAGCGAGCCGTCGAGCTTCCCCGCCCCCGACAACGCACCGCTACCGAACGAACCGTCCAGGCTGCCGCCCAGCAGGTCGGCGCTGGCGGCCGCGCTGAACGTCTCGTCCGAGAGGTCGAATCCGAGGGCTTCGAGGGTGTCGTCGATGCGGTCGCCGAGCATCCCCTCGGACTGGGAGCCCCACTCGAACCCCTTCCGCCGTCCGGGGTCACGCTCCCTGTCGCCGAACTCCTTGCGGTAACCACCTTCGCCGTCAGGCTCGAACCCGAAGGCCTCCGCGACGGAATCACCGATCTCCGCGACATGGGCGCGCGCCTGGTCGAGCACCGACTGGGCTTCCCGGGCCAGCGCTTCCCCCGGGTCCTGGAACGGGGCGAGGATCTGACCGACGGCCTGGGCCTGCACGGCCTGGGCGTGGTACTGCGCCGCCGCCGCGCGGGAGGCCGCCTGCGCCTGGGTGTACATCTCGATGGCGCGCTGCGCCTCGGCCTGCGCCCAGGTCAGTGCATCGCCGAAGTCCGCGAGCGACTGCCCGCCCCGACCGAGGAGAGCGGCGGTCTCGATCCACTTGGGCGGCTCGGCACCGAACGCCTCACGGAAGGCGTCGGCCGCCGCGCCGGTCCACTGCGCGGGGGCGATCCCGTTGAGCCCCTCACCGGTGGTGGCGATCTGCTCGATGCCGGCGACCAGGTCACGGAGGTCGTTGGCGATCAGCTCCGGTTCGCCCGGGACGAGTTCCCTGGGGTTGGTCGTCTGCCCGAGTTCGGCAGCCATCAGGAGGTCCGCTCATCAGGGTCGAGCCGGCTCGAGATGCTGCCCGTCCCGCGAGCACCGGCGAAGCCGCCACCGACCACGCCGCCGAGCGGATCACCGGTCTCGCCGATCAGTTCGCCGATGCCGGTCAGCGACCGGCCGGCATCACCATCGGACTCCCGGTACACACCGGCCGCGACACGCAGGCTCTCCCCGTGCTCCTCCGCCTTGGCGCGCAGCTTCTCGACCTGAGCTTCCATCTCGCGGAGGAACTCGGTCCAGCCCGCTTGCACCCCGGCGTGCCCGTAGTCACCGGCCGGCGCGCGGAAGGCCACCCCCGCCACACCCGAGACGACGTCACCGATGGTGCCCGCGGTCTGCCGCAGCTCGTCCGGCGCGGCGCCGAAGCCCGTCATCACCCACCCCCAGTCCAGGAAAAGGCGCGCCGCCTCCCCTGCGGCGCGCCCTCACAGACTGGCGAAGTTCGACCGGGCTTGTACAGTGTTTTCGACCTTCTCCCCCGCCTGGGGGAGCAAGGTCATCCGAGCAGGGCGTCCACGAAGGCGGCCGGCTCGAAGGGCGCCAGGTCGTCCGGGCCTTCGCCCAGTCCGACGAGCTTCACGGGCACCCCGAGCTCCCGCTGGACCTGGAACACGATGCCACCCTTGGCGGTGCCGTCGAGCTTGGTCAGCACGATCCCGGTGACGTTCACGACCTCGCGGAACACCCGGGCCTGCATGAGCCCGTTCTGGCCGGTCGTGGCGTCCAGGACCAGCAGCACCTCGTCCACCTTGGCCTGCTTTTCCACCACCCGCTTGACCTTGCCGAGCTCGTCCATCAGGCCGGTCTTGGTGTGCAGCCGGCCCGCCGTGTCGATGAGCACCGCGTCGACTCCGGCGTCCACGCCCCGCTTGACCGCGTCGAACGCCACGGACGCCGGGTCGGCGCCCTCCTTGCCGCGCACGACCTCGGCTCCCACGCGCTCCGACCACGTCTGCAACTGGTCGGCCGCCGCGGCGCGGAAGGTGTCCGCGGCGCCCAGCAGGACCTCGCTGCCCTGCGCCACCAGCACCCGCGCGAGCTTGCCGGTCGTCGTGGTCTTCCCGGTGCCGTTCACGCCCGCGACCAGCACGACCGCCGGCTGCTTGGCCCCGTCCACGGTGTGCGCGAGCGCCCGCACCGAGCGATCCCAGTCCGGGTGCAGCGCGTCGGTCAGCACGGTCTTGAGCACCGTGCGCGCCTCCGCCGACGTCCGCACCGCCCGCGCGGTCAGCTCGGTGCGCAGGGCCTCCACGATCTCCGTCGTCGTGGCCGCGCCCAGGTCCGCCATCAGCAGCGTGTCCTCGACGTCCTGCCACGAGTCCTCGTCCAGGTCACCGGCGCCGAGCAGGCCGAGCAGGCTCTGCCCGAACATCGACCGGGACTTCGACAGCCGCCCGCGCAGCCGCTCGATCCGCCCGGAGACCGGCTCCGGCTCCTCGACCGCGACCGCCGCCTTCTCCGGCTCCCGCGCGGCAGGCACCTCCGGAGCGGGAGCGGGCGCCGCCGGGACCTCGGTCTCCGGCGCGGGCGCCTCGGCCTCCGGCAGGCCCACGTCGACGATGCCGCGCCGCGGCGAGTCGCGGGGCACGGAGGCGTCGTCGCCGACGCCGGGCTGGCCGTCCACCTCGGTGCGCTCGCCCGCCGGGTGCTCAGGCGGTTCGACCGTCTCCGTCTTCTGCCCACCAGGCGCCAGGGCGATGCCGCCACCCGCCTGGTAGTTCCCGCCTCTCGGGGGCTTGGTCTCCCGCTCCGGCTCCGCCTCGGTCAGGCTGATCCGCCGGCGACGGGCGAAGACCAGGCCGGTGATGAGGAGGATCGCCAGTAGGACGACGACCACCAGGATGATCCAGAACCAGAGGTTTTCCGCCACGGAGCCATCCTCGCATCTGCCGGTTGACCGGGCAGGACACCCCTCGCGGACAAAAACTCACCGGATGCCTTGCGCTCCGGTCAGAAAAGGACTAGACCACTCGGTCATGCGCGTCGTCGGGCTCATCTCCGGCACGTCGGTCGACGGGATCGACGTGGCACTGGCCGAGTTGGCCGCGTCCGGCGACGAGGTCGTGCTCGTCCCGCTCGGGCACTCCTCGCTCCCCTACCCCGATGACCTGCGGCGGGAGCTGCTCGCCGCGCTGCCGCCGTCGGCGACCACCGTCGACCAGGTCACGCGCCTGGACACCCGGGTCGGCCAGGCGTTCGCCGAAGCCGCGAGCACCCTGGCCGGCACCGCGGACCTGGTCGCCTCCCTCGGCCAGACCGTCTTCCACTGGGTCGAGAACGGCCGCGCCCGCGGCACCCTGCAGCTGGGCCAGCCGGCCTGGATCGCCGAGCGGACCGGGTTGCCGGTGGTCGCCGATCTGCGGGTCCGCGACATCGCCGCGGGCGGGCACGGCGCTCCCCTGGCCAGCACCCTGGACGCGCTGTGGCTGCGGGACCTGGCCCCGGCCGTCGCGCTGAACATCGGCGGCATCGCCAACGTCACCGTCGTCCGGCCGGATGGCGTGGCGGCCTTCGACACCGGCCCGGGCAACGCCCTGCTCGACCTCGCGGCGCACCAGGTCACCCGCGGTGCCCAGAACAGCGACCTCGACGGCGCCATCGCCGCCCGCGGCCGCATCCACCAGGAACTGCTCGACCGCCTGCTCGCCGAGCCCTACTACGCCGCCCCGCCGCCGAAGTCGACCGGCAAGGAACTGTTCCACGCCGGCTACCTGCGTGCGGCGACCGACGGCCTCGACGTCCGGGACGAGGACCTGCTCGCCACCCTCACCGAGCTGACCGCGGTCACGATCGCCCGCGCCTGCGCCGGCGCGACCACCGTGATCGTCTCCGGCGGCGGCGCCGACAACCCGTCGCTGATGCGCGCGCTCGCCCGGAACCTGCCCGGGACCCGGCTGGCGACGAGCGACGAGTTCGGCTTGCCGCGCGAGGCCAAGGAGGCGTACCTGACCGCGCTGCTCGGCTGGCTCACCTGGCACGGCGTCCCGGCGAACCTGCCGGACGCGACCGGCGCGCGCGGACCACGGCTGCTCGGCAGCATCACCCCGGGCGCGCACCCGCTGTCGATGCCCGCTCCACATCCGGTGACCGTCACCCGTCTGCGGGTAGCGGCCGCCCCGGACCAACCGATAGGAGTGCCTGATGCACCCAGTTGACCTGGCGATCATCGTGGTCTACCTGGCCGCGATGCCCGCGATCGGCGTGCTCGTGGGGCGGCGCCAGCGCTCGGCGGCGGACTACTTCATCGGCGAACGCAGCCTGCCGTGGTGGGCGGTGTGCTTCTCGATCGTCGCCACCGAGACCTCGACGCTCACCGTGATCAGCACGCCGGGCCTGATCTGGGCGGCGTCGGGCAATTACAACGGGCTGACCTACCTGCAGCTGCCGTTCGGCTACATCATCGGCCGCACGCTGGTGTCGTTCGTGCTGCTGCCGCGCTACTTCAAGGGCCAGCAGACCACCGCGTACGCCTTCCTCGGGCAGCGGTTCGGCTCGGCCATGCAGGGCGTGTCGTCGGTGGCGTTCATCGTGACGCGGCTGCTGGCCGAGGGCGTGCGGCTGTTCGCCGGCGCGATCCCGATCCAGGTGATCCTCAAGCACTTCGGGCTGCACACCTCGTACTGGCAGATCGTCGTGGTGCTGACCGCGCTGACCGTCATCTACGCGCTGGTCGGCGGCATCAAGGCGGTCGTGTGGGTGGACGTGATCCAGCTGTCGGTCTACATCGGCGGCGCGATCATCGCGATGATCGTGCTGGCCGGGAAGCTGCCGGACGGGTGGACCTCGCGCGCCGCGGACGCCGGGATCTTCCGGCTGTTCGACTTCAACTTCGACGTCCTGCACCTGCTGACCAGCCAGTACGCGTTCGTCACGGCCGTGGTCGGCGGCGCGATCTTCACGATGGCCTCGCACGGCAGTGACCAGCTCATCGTGCAGCGGTTCCTGGCCTGCCGCAGCGTCACCGACGGGCGGAAGGCGCTGATCGGCAGCGGCGTCGCGGTGACCATCCAGTTCGCGTTGTTCCTGTTCGTCGGCGCGATGCTGTGGGCGCACAACGGGTTCCGCACGCTGCCCGAGCTGGGGGTGAAGGGTGACGACGTGTTCACGAACTTCATCACCAGCGAGCTGCCGGTGGGCGTGGCCGGGCTGCTGATCGCCGCGATCCTGGCCTCCACGATGGGCGCGCTGGCCTCGGCGCTGAACGCGTTGTCCAACTCCACGGTCGCCGACCTCTACCAGCGGTTCACCAAGCGCGCGCCGGAGGATTCCAAGCTGCTGCGGCACGGCCGGATCTGGACGCTGGTGTGGGCGGTGGTGTTCGCGGTGTTCGGTTCGCTGTTCAGCAACCGCAACAACCCGGTGATCGAGCAGGGCCTGTCCATCACGGGATACACCTACGGCGCGATGCTGGGCGCGTTCTTCCTCGGCATGTGGGTCAAGCGGGCGCGGCAGCTGGACGCGATCATCGCGTTCGTCGTGACCGTCGCGGTGATGGCGGTCGTGGTGCTCGCGGTGAAGATCCCGCCCGCGCCCGGCGCGAAGCCGGTCGTGCTGGCGTTCCCGTGGTATACGCTGCTCGGCGTACTGATCACGCTCGTCGTGGGCGGCGCGCTGTCCCTGCGGCACCGCACTGCGGACACCACGGCCCCGAAGGAACCGGAGCCGGTTTAGATGGACGCCAACGTCCTGCTGACCACCGCGGAGACCTGCACGGAATTCCTGTCCGGGCAGCTGGAACGCGACTGGTCCGTCCCGGTGCCGGAGATGGACCTGACGGTCGCCGGGGTGGTCGCGCACATCAGCGACTGCCTGCACTGGTACGCCTACGACCTGACCGCCGGGCCGGTCGAGCTGTCGACGATGGAGTCCCACGTGCGGGCCGGATCGCCGCCGGCCGAGCTGCTGGTCACGCTCGGCACGACGGCGAAGGTGCTGGCCGCGGTGGTGGCGACGAGCGGCCCGGAAGCGCGCGGTTTCCACCCGTGGGGCATCGCCGACCCGGCCGGGTTCGCCGCGATGGCCTGCGACGAGCTGCTGGTGCACACCCACGACGCGGCGCGCGGGCTGGGCGTGGAGTTCGAGGCGCCGGCCCGCCTGGCGGCCGCCGCGCTGTACCGGCTGTTCCCGTGGACGCCGATGGACACCGACCCGTGGCCCACGTTGCTGTGGGCCAACGGGCGGACGTCGTTGCCGGGCCACCCGAGGCTGTCGAAGTGGCGGTGGCACTGCGCACCACTGTCCGAATGGGACGGCAGCGCACCGATCGCCTAGCGGCGTGCGGCCTGTCCCCACGCTGCTCGCTGCGCGGATTCGCCTGGTTCGACGAAACCCTGCGCCGCGCCCGCCGGACCCGCGCTAGTCCTGCGCCGGCTGGGGTGGCGCGCCCTGCGAGAAGACCGTGTAGCGCGACGCCGACCAGGCCGGGGCGCCCGCGACCGGCTCCAGCCGCACCCGCACCGCGCTCTGGCCCGCCGTCGCCGACGCCGGGATGTCGAAGCTGTCCTCCAGCCACCGCGAATGCGTGTTGCCCAGCGGCTGGTACCACTCGCCGACCAGCCGGTCGTTCACGAACACCCGCGCGTGCTGGAACGCCTGCGCCTGGTCGGACACGCGGTGCAACCGCAATCCGCCGTTCGACTGGTCCACCCGCGCCGTGAACGTCACCGGCTGGGTGGTCGACGTCGTGGTCCCGGTGACCGGGGTGCGGTCCCGCTTGCCCTCGAACGTCGACGTCAGCGACTCGCGCGTCTCGCCGGGCGCCGAATACCCGTGCTGGGACCGGCTCGCGTCGTCGCCGACCTCCACCACGTCGCTCTGGCTCATCGACGGCGTGGCCAGCCCGTACCAGTAGGCGGTCGAGCTGTAGTCGGCCGGCATCGACGACCGGTCGCCGTGCTCGATGTCGAACTCGATGCCGTTGCCGAACGGGACGCCGTCGCCGATCATCAGCCGGTAGGCGTTGAGGCACACGTACCGGCAGCCGTCGCCCGCGTCCTCGCGGCTCACCAAACCGGCCTGCGGCATCGCGTACGGCACGCCCTCGACGTAGCCGTCGCGGCCGTCCTGGAAGTACCAGCCGGACTCGTAGAAGTCCTCGGACCCGGTGCCGTGGATCGCCGGGCTGGCCGAGCCGTTCGGGTACATCCGCTCGTCACCCTCGAGGTAGTTCAGCTGGTTCTGCCCCGGCGGGATGCCGCCGCGCATGGTGGACGTGACCCCGTAGAACACGCCGCGTCCGCGCGCGGTCAGGAAGTTCCAGTCCTGACCGGACACCGTCTCGCCGCGGTGCTGGGTGGCGTGGAAGTAGCCGATCGTGCCGTCCCGCAACCCGGCCGCCACGCCCGGATCCGGCGCGGAGACCACCTCCAGGCTGCCCCCGGTGACCGGCACACCCGAGGTGTTGACCAGTTCGGCCACCGCGCTGCGGGCGTACGGCATCGGCCACCACGCGGTGAACGCGCCGTTGTCCGTGGTGTCGATGGAGTGCAGCAGCGTCCGCGACGCGTACTTGCCGAGGCCGGAACCGAAGAACTCGCCGACCGGGGCGTCGACCGTGGTCTGGCCGTCGAAGGTCAGCCGCAGCCGCAGGCCCTCCAGCACGGCCTCGGAGGCCATGGCCTGCCCGGGGTCCGCCGGGTAGCGGAAACGCCGCAGGCCGGACCACCGCTGACCGTCCACCCGGTACCCGTGCACCGCTTCCTCGTTGGGGTGGTTGTGGCCGAGGTCGAGCACGTCGGTGCGCACCCACCGGCCGCCGACCAAGCTGTGCACCTCGTAGCGGAACTCGTTGACGTCCTCGCTGGAGGAGACGAACCTGGTCGCGACCTGCAGCTGGGAGCGGTTGCGGGTCAGGTCGGCCGGCACGTCGACGACCTGGTCCATCCAGCCGCCGCCGGCGCGGGCCGGGCCGCTGTAGAGCTGACCGACGGAACGGCCGCCGACCAGCAGGTCCGCGCGTTGCTCGCCGATGCCCGCGTCGATGCGGCGGGTGATCCGCACACCGTCGTTGTCCGGCGCGACGGCCGCGGTGAACGAGCTGCCTCCGGCACCGTAGGCGCGACCGTCGTCGGCCAGTCCCGGGGCCGCGATGACCTGCGGCAACCGGAGGTTGAGCTGCGTGATCCGCCGCGTGCCGGACTGGAGCGGGATCGCGACGGCCGATCCGGCCGGGACGTCGACCGCGGCCGCCTGGGCACGCGCCCCGGGCGCGGCCGGTTTCGGGTCGCGCACGCCGAAGCCGCGCAGGCGCTGGATCACGTCGGTGGCCCGGTCGCCCGGGTTGAAGGTGCGCACGCCCGCCGCGTCGGCGAACTGGCGGTAGGTGACGTGGTAGAAGTGCGGGTTGTTCTCGGTGGTGATCCGCATCGAGGTCGTGTACGGCATGGGCACCTTGATCACCGCGCCGCCCATGGTGTCGGCCGAGTTGCCCACCAGCGGCCACACGAACGGCGCGCCCTTCGAGCCGTTGACGATGTCCTGCAACGACCCCTGCAGCACGACCCGCCCGTCCAGCTCGATCGTGATCCGCCCGATCGCGGCGACGGAGGTCGACTGGTAGGTGAACCAGATCGAGGAGATCTCACCCGCCCCGCGCGCGTCGGCGAGCAGGCAGTCGCCGTTCGGTTCCTGGCGCAGGCACGAGTAGGTGCCGACGAAGCCGTCGTCGTTGTTGCCGGTGCGGTCGAAGCTGGAGAACTGTTTGACCTGCTCACCGGGCCGCATGCGGGCGAGGCCGTCGATCGATCGGTAGACGTCCCAGCCCACGGGTCCCTTGTCGCTCGCGCCGGGAGCCGGCGCGGCACCGGCAGGCACACCCACGACGAGCGCGAGAACCATCCCGAGCACGACGAGCACGGAGCGGTTTTTGGGCGCGACAAAGGAACTTTTGGGCACAGTGAGGACCCCCAGCCTGGACGGACCGCCCCGCGCTGGCGCGCGAGTAATCGATTTCTGAACTTAGCGGGTGGTGGCGCCGGTGTGTCTAGCGCCACATGGGTGGTTACTGATCGAACACTGAGGGTTATTACCGGGCAGGAGTGTCTGAAACGGACACTTTCGAGGGAAGCGGGACCAGACCACCGGAGCTGGGTGGCCATCCCGTCGCCTGCCCGTCCGGCGAGGACATCTTTTGATCTTTTCCTGCGCTTCGCGCAGGGTCAAAGGCGCCTACGGCGCCGAACGGTCACCTTGGGTGGACCTCCCCCGCCCCCGCTCCTGAATTGTGTTTCGGTCGCCGAGCAGGCGTGTCAAGGCGGGAAAGAGTACCTTGACACGCCTGGTCGGCGACCAAAGATCGGCTGTGGATCGGGGGCGGGGGAGGTCTGGGGCGTGGTCGGTCGGCTTGCGTTGCCGGCTTGCGGTTCGCAGGGCTGCCGCGCGGTCAGCCGAGTGCCGATCTGCTTGCGTTGCCGGGCGGCGGTTCGCAGGGCTGCCGCTTCTACGCCTCCTGGCGTAGGCGTTGGCTGATCACCTTCGTGATGCCGTCGCCCTGCATGCTTACTCCGTAGAGTGCGTCCGCGATCTCCATCGTCGGCTTCTGGTGCGTGATGATGATCAGCTGGCTGGACTCCCGCAGCTGCTCCAGCAGGCCGATGAGCCTTCGCATGTTGGTGTCGTCCAGCGCGGCCTCGACCTCGTCCATCACGTAGAACGGCGACGGGCGCGCGCGGAAGATCGCGACCAGCATCGCCACCGCGACCAGCGACTTCTCCCCACCGGACAGCAGCGACAGGCGCTTCACCTTCTTGCCCGGCGGGCGCGCCTCCACGTCCACCCCGGTCGCGAGCATGTCGTCCGGCTCGGTCAGCACCATCCGGCCCTCGCCGCCGGGGAAGAGCACCGAGAACACCGTCTCGAACTCGCGGGCGACGTCGTAGTAGGCGGACGTGAAGACCTCGAGGATCTTGTCGTCCACCTCCTTGATGACCGTCAGCAGGTCCTTGCGCGTCGCCTTCAGGTCCTCCAGCTGGGTGGACAGGAACTTGTACCGCTCCTCCAGCGCGGCGAACTCCTCCAGCGCCAGCGGGTTGACCTTGCCCAGCGTCGCGAGGTCCCGCTCGGCGCGCTTGGCCCGCCGCTCCTGCGTGCTCCGGTCGTACGGGATGGCCGGCGGGGCGCTGACCTGCTCGCCGTTCGCCTTGGCCTCCTCGTACTCGGCCATCTCCTGCGCGCTCGGCGGCACCGGCACGTCCGGGCCGTACTCGGCGACCAGGTCCTCCAGGCCGATCCCGAAATCCTCGGCGATCTTCGTCTCCAGCTGCTCCAGCCGCAGCCGCTGCTCGGCGCGCAACACCTCGTCCCGGTGCACCGCGTCGGTCAGCTTCTCCAGCTCGTGGGTCAGCTCGCGCACCCGGTTGCGCACCTGCGCCAGCGCCGCCTCACGCTGCTGGCGCACCGCCTGTGCCTCGTCGCGCTCGGCGGCGGCCCGCTGCACCGACAGCTCGATCCGCTCCAGCGCCACCTCACCCGCGTCGACCACGGCCGCCGCGATCGCCGCGCCACGGGCACGCGCCGCCCGCGCCTTCTCCGCCCGCTCCCGCGCCGCGCGCTCCGCGTGGGCGGCACGCCGCAGCGAATCGGCCCGGCCCGCGATGCTGCGTGCCCGCTCCTCGGAGGTCCGCAGCGCCAGCCGCGACTCGACCTCCTCCTGACGCACCGCCGCCAGCCGTTCCGCGGCCTCGTCGCGGGCGCTGGTGTCCGGGTCCTCGTCCACCGGCTGCTCGGCCACCGCCGCCAGCCGCTCCTCCAGCTCCGCCAGGCTGGCCAGCGCCTGCTCGCGGCTGGCCTCGACCTTCGCGCGCTGGTCCCGCAACCGCGTCACCTCGGCCTCGGCCGACCGCGCGGCCTGCTGCATCCGGTTCAGCCGCTCCGACGACCGGGCCTTGCGGACCTTCGCCTCGGACAGCGCTTCCTTGGCCTGGGCCACTTCCTCGCGCCGGGCCTGCTGCTCGGCGCGGGCGCCCTCCAGCTCGGCGGCCGTCTGCTCCAGCCGGCGCTCCGCGGCCATCAGCCGGTCCCGCGCCTCGTCGACCGCGGCCTGCACCTCGATGACGCTCTCGCTGCGGCCCGAGCCACCGACGGCCCAGTGCGAGCCGAACACGTCACCCTCGGCCGTCACCGCGCTGACCTCGGGGTGCGCCGCGACCAGCTGCCGCGCCGCCTCCAGCGTGTCCACCACCGCGATCCGGTCGAGCGCGCGCTCCACCGCGGGCCGCAGCGGCTCCGGCGCGGTGACCACGTCCCTGGCCCAGCGCGCGCCGTCCGGCAGCGACGGCCAGGCCGAAGTGTCCACTGTGTACGGAGCGCCGCCGAGCAGCACCCCGGCGCGGCCGGAGTCGTTGTCCTTCAGGAACTTCAGCGCGGCGATGGCCTCGTCGCCGCCCTGCACCGCGACCGCGTCGGCGACCGGGCCGAGCGCCGCGGCGAGCGCGACCTCGTAGCCGGCCTCGACCGACAGCAGCGCGGCGACCGACCCGAGCAGCCCGGGCAGCCGGTCTCCCGCGCCGAGCAGCTCACCGGCGCCGTCCTTGCGCCGCAGGCCCATCGACAGCGCGTCCACCCGCGCCTTCTCCGACGCGATCTCGCGCTCGGCCTGCCGCTCGGCCTTGACCAGCTCCTCGACGCGCGCCTTCGCGGCCTGGTTGGCCTGGACCGCGCGGTCGTGCCGGTCCTGCAGGCCGGCGTCGTCGGACTCCTCGACCCCGCCCTCGGCCCTGGCCTCCTCCAGCTCCTCGACGGCCAGCTCGGCACGCGCGGCGGCCTCGTCGATGGCGGCGGTGAGGCGGTCGATCTCGTCGGAGGTCGCGCTGTTCTTGCTGCGCAGCGCCTCGACCTGGCCGGTGAGCTTCGCCAGGCCCTCGCGCCGGTCGGCGATCGCCCGCACCGCGGCCATGTGCGCCTTCTCCGCGGCCTGGACCTCGTGCTCCAGCTCCTCGCGGCGCAGCACGGCCTCGGCGAGCGTCTCGCGGGCGACCATGACCGCCTCGTTCAGCTCGGCCTCGCGCTCGGCGACCTGCTCGGCCTCGGCCAGCAGCTCCTCCGGATCCCGGCCGCCGGTCGCGGTGTCGACGTCGGCGGACAGGTGCCGCTGCCGCTCCACGGCCAGCCGCACGGTGCCGCGCAGCCGCTCGCCCAGCGCGGACAGCTTGAACCAGGTGTCCTGCGCGGCGTTGAGGCGCGGCGCGTCCTCCGCGACCATCGCCTCCAGCTGGGCCTCCTCGGCGCCGGCGAGTTCGAGAGCCTGCTCCACCTCGGCGCGGCGGGCACGGGCGGCGTTCTCGTCCGCCTCCTCACGCGCGATCGCGGCGCGCTGCGTGACCAGGTCGTCGGCCAGCAGGCGCAGGCGCGCGTCCCGCAGCTCGGCCTGCACGGACTGCGCCTTGCGGGCGATCTCGGCCTGCTTGCCCAGCGGCTTGAGCTGGCGGCGCAGCTCCGCGGTGAGGTCGTTGAGGCGGTCCAGGTTCGCCTGCATCGCGGTGAGCTTGCGCAGCGCCTTTTCCTTGCGCTTGCGGTGCTTGAGCACACCCGCGGCCTCCTCGATGAAGGCGCGGCGCTCCTCCGGCTTCGACTCCAGGATCTGCGCCAGCTGGCCCTGGCCGACGATGACGTGCATCTCGCGGCCGATGCCGGAGTCCGACAGCAGCTCCTGGATGTCCAGCAGGCGGCACGAGCTGCCGTTGATCTCGTACTCGCTGGCGCCGTCGCGGAACATCCGGCGCGTGATCGAGACCTCGCTGTACTCGATCGGCAAGGCGCCGTCGGCGTTGTCGATGGTCAGCGTGACCTCGGCGCGGCCCAGCGGCGCGCGGCCGGAGGTGCCGGCGAAGATGACGTCCTCCATCTTGCCGCCGCGCAGGTCCTTCGCGCCCTGCGTGCCCATCACCCAGCGCAGCGCGTCGAGCACGTTCGACTTCCCCGACCCGTTGGGGCCGACGACGCAGGTGATGCCCGGTTCGAACCGCAGGGTGGTAGCCGAGGCGAAGGACTTGAAGCCCTTCAGCGTCAAGCTCTTGAGATGCACGTGGCGGGACCCTTCAACGCCTGAGTGATCCGGGAAGTCTATCCGGGGCGGGTGAACGTCCCGGTCATGACCGTGGGCGTGTTGTCCCCGCGAGCCTCAGGCGTCTCGATCGTCCCAGGTGTCACTCCTCGACGAAGCCCGTAAGCCCGCCCTGCGCCGGGGACCAGTGCTCGACCACTTGATCCACACGACCGGGTGACGATGGTGAGCGAAGCAGGTCCAGTAGCTGCTGACAGTGGCCCTCACTACCCTCCGCCAACACCCGAACACGGCCGTCGTCGAGGTTGCGCGCGCTGCCCACCAGGCCGAGTTCCAGCGCCCGGCACCGGGTCCACCAGCGGAAACCCACTCCCTGCACCCGTCCGCTGACCCACGCCGTGAGCCGGACGGCGTCCTTTTCACCCGTCACGTCCCCCATCCTGCCGGAACCTTTCCGACTGCGGAGGGTGATCACGCCGGTGCTCCTGGCCAGATCGACATTCACTCTTAGTGCTAATCTCCCCGGCAGGCGCCACCATTCGGGCTCACTCGCCCGGGTGTGCTCAAGCCGGTTTCCCCGCCAGTCAAGGAGCGACAAATGGCCCACATGGGTCGTCGGACCGAGGTGTCCCCGCCGCGCGACTCCGCCACCCGCAGCCAGCGCAGCGGCTACGTACTGCTCGCGGTCAGCGGTGTCGTGCTCGCCACCGCGTTCGGGGGCTCGCCTCGATCATCGCGCCGGGCGACTCACCGAAGGTCGCGGTGCCGGGCGGCACCAACTCGACCCCGGGAGCGCAGCTCGTCCCCGGCTACCCGGCTCCCGGCCAGACACCGGTGACCGTCGACGGCGTGGCGATCCCCGCGGGCACCCGCACGGCCGTGGTGACGACCAACCCGGACGGGACGCAGGTCGTGACGCTGCTTCCGGCCGAGGGCTCGGACGAGGCGCCGATCGTGCTGCCGCCGGGCACCCCGCTGCCACCCGGCACGGTCATCCCGCCCGGCACCACGCTGCCCCCGGGCACCACGACCACTCCCCCGCGCAACGACACCCCCGCGACGCGGACGCCGAAACCGTCGTCGAGCAGCACGCCGACCAGCACGCCCGACACGACTTCGCCGACCACGGATCCGACCACGCCGACCAGCAGCACCGCGCCGACGAGCAGCTCCCCCGACGACAGCTCGACGTCAAGCGGCAGCGACAGCTCGAACCCGACCACCTGACCGCCGCCGGGTGAGCAGTCGCGTCACCAGCGCGACCAGCGACAGCAGCGGCAACGGAAAGCCCAGCACCAGGCCGATCCCGGCGTCGGCGACCGGCGCGCACACCGCGGCCACGAACACCCACAGCGGCCCGGTCGGTGGCTTCGCGGCGCCGGCCCACGGCGTGCGCTTCCACGGTTTCGCCACGGAAAGCCAGGCCTGGAACGCGATCGCGCTCGCCATGAGCACCGTGCCCGCGACGAGTGCCCCGGGTGGAGGCTCCCCCGCCAGCGCGGCCCGTTCCGCGTCGGCCAGCGCCGGGGACAGCACGAGGATCGCGACGTGGAACTGCACCACGGTGATGGTGAACTTGCCGAACACCCACCAGTGCCGGAAGAACCCCCACGGCGTGGCCGCCGCGAGCAGGAACCCGGTGAACGCCGACGCGTTCGCCAGCGGCGCGAGCAGGTGCAGGTCGATCGCGTGGGCCATGGACATCGCGCTCGCCCGGCGGCCGGGGTCGCCGCCCGAGCCGATCAGCATGAGCGCGAACAACGTGAGCGCCTCGGCCATCCAGCCGACGGACGTGATGATGTGCAGCCAGACGGCCGCGTGCCGCCATCCCTTGAGCATGCTCCCGAGGCTGCCGCTCCCGGCCGCCCCGGACATCGGGTGCCGCCCGGATTTCGTCCCTGGCCGCGAGTCGCCCGATGTTGACACCCGGCGTCGCCGCAGAACGATCAGGCTTCGAAGCGGTAGCCCATTCCCGGCTCGGTGATCAGGTGCCGCGGCCGGGACGGCTCCTTCTCCAGTTTCCGGCGCAGCTGCGCCAGGTACACCCGCAGGTAGTGCGACTCGTTCTCGTAGCCGGGGCCCCACACCTCGCGCAGCAGCTGTTTCTGCGCCACCAGCCGGCCCCGGTTGCGCACCAGCAGCTCCAGCACCCCCCACTCGGTCTTCGTCAGGTGCACCTCGGCCCCGTCCCGGTGCACCTTCTTCGCCAGCAGGTCCAGCGTGAACGACTCCGTCTCGATCACCGCATCGCCCTCGGCCGACGGCACCGCCGAGCGCCGCAGGGCCGCGCGCAGCCTGGCCAGCAGCTCGTCCATCCCGAACGGCTTCGTCACGTAGTCGTCCGCGCCGAGGTCGAGCGCCTTGACCTTGTCGGGCGACTCACCGCGGGCGGACAGCACGATGATCGGCACCGTGGTCCACCCGCGCAGCCCGGTGATCACGTCGGTGCCGTCGATGTCCGGCAACCCCAGGTCCAGCACCACGACGTCGGGTTTCGTCTCGGCCACCGCCCGCAACGCCGCCGCCCCGTCGTGCGCGGTCACCACCTTGTACCCGCGCGCGGCCAGGTTGATCCGCAGGGCGCGCACGATCTGCGGCTCGTCGTCGACCACCAGGACCGTGCCGGTCTGCTCGGTCACGAAGCCACCTCCTTCAGCACCACCGGCACCACGTCCGGAGCCTGGCACGCCTTGAGCGCCACCACCACCGTGAGCCCGCCACCGGGCGTGTCCTCCGCCCGGATCGTGCCGCCCATGGCCTCGGTGAATCCTTTCGCGACGGACAACCCGAGCCCGACCCCGGGCGTCGCGTCCCGGTCCCCCAGCCTTTGGAACGGCGCGAACGCCGCCTCCGCCGCACCCTTCTTCAACCCGCGCCCGTGGTCCACGATCCGCAGCTCCACCCACTCCGCGTACGCCGACCCCCGCACCGCCACCGGCGCCCCGCCGTGCCGCAACGCGTTGTCCAGCACGTTCGCGATCACCCGCTCCAGCAGCCCGGGGTCGGCCATCACCGCGGGCAGCCGCTCGTCCACCTCGACCGCCACCGACTCCGAACCGTCCACATTCGACAGCGCGTGCGCCACCACCTCGTCGTAGCCGACCGGCCGCAGGTGCGTGCGCACGGCCCCGGCCGCCAGCCGCGACGAGTCGAGCAGGTTGTTCACCAGGCGCGCGAGCCGGTCGGTGGATTCCTCCGCCGCCTCCAGCAGCTCCTCGGTGTCCTCCGGCGAGAGGTCGATGTCCTGCGCCCGCAGGCTGCCGATCGCGGCCTTGATCGAGGTCAGCGGCGTGCGCAGGTCGTGCCCCAGCGCGGACAGCAGCGCCGTGCGCAGCTGCGTCGCCTCGGCCTGGCGCTCGGCTTCGGCCTGCGCCGCCGCCAGCCGCTGCTGCCGCAACGCCAGCAGCGCCTGCCCGGCCGCCGCCTCCAGCGCCCGCCGGTCCGCCGCGGGCAACGCCCTGCCCCGCAGGGTCAGGTGCACGTCGGCGGTGACCGGGATGTCCACATCGGCCTCGTCCGGCTTGCCGCACGGGTTGACCCCGGCGTGCTCGACCGCCTGCCACTTGCCGCCGCGCTTCTCCAGCAGCACCACGCATTCCATGCCGAAGTTCTCGCGCACCTTCTCCAGCAACCGCGGCAACGGCTCGGCGCTCGTCAGGACCGTCCGTGCGTAGGAAGCCAGCAACGCCGCCTCCGTGCGCGCCTGCGCCGCCTGAGTCGCCCGCCGCGCCGCCCGGTCCACGACCAGCGCGACCAGCACCCCGACCAGGACCATCGCGATCAGCGTGATCACGTTGCTCTGCGCGTGCACGGTCAGCGTGTAGAGCGGTTCGGTGAAGAAGAAGTTCAGCAGCCCGGCCGACAGCAACGCCGCCACCAGCGCCGGACCGAGCCCGCCGACCAGCGCGACCACCACCGTGGCGAGGAAGTAGTCCACCACGTCGGTGGAGAAGTCCAGCTCGTGCCGCAGCAGCACCCCGGTCAGCGTGGCCAGTGCGGGCGCGAGGAACGCCAGCACCCAGCCGATCAGCAGCCGCGACGGCGCGAGCGGGCTGCGCCGGCCCAGCCACGACCGCAGCCGCCCGCCCGCCTCGTCGTGGGTCACCATGTGCACGTCGATCTGCCCGGACCGCTGCACCACCGTCGCGCCGATGCCCTCGTCGAACAGCCGCGCGATCCGCGACCGGCGCGAGGTGCCGAGCACGAGCTGGGTCGCGTTGACGCCGCGGGCGAAGTCCAGCAGCGCGGTCGGCACGTCGTCGCCGACGACCGTGTGGAACGTGCCGCCGAGCTGATCGGTGAGCTTGCGGTACCGGCCGGTTTCGACGTGCCCGAGCGGGGACAGCCCGTCGCCGCGCAGGACGTGCAGCACCAGCAGCTCAGCCCCGGCCCGGGTGGCGATGCGGCTGCCTCGCCGGATCAGCGTCTCGCTCTCCGGGCCGCCGGTGATCGCGACGACCACCCGCTCCCGCGTCTCCCACGTGTCGGTGATCCGCTGCTCGGCGCGGTAGCGCTGCAACGCCACGTCCACCTGGTCGGCCACCCACAGCAGCGCCAGCTCGCGCAGGGCGGTGAGGTTGCCGGTGCGGAAGTAGTTGCCCAGCGCCGCGTCGATCCGCTCGGCCGGGTAGACGTTGCCGTGCGCGAGCCGCCGCCGCAGCGCCTGGGGCGTGATGTCGACCAGCTCCACCTGCTCGGCCCGGCGCACCACGTCGTCGGGCACGGTCTCCTGCTGCGCGACGCCGGTGATGCGCTCGACGACGTCGCTCAGGCTCTCCAGGTGCTGCACGTTGACCGTGGACAGCACGTCGATCCCGGCGTCGAGCAGCTCCTCGATGTCCTGCCAGCGCTTCTCGTTGCGCGAGCCGGGCACGTTGGTGTGCGCCAGCTCGTCCACAATGGCCACCTCGGGAGCGCGGGCGAGCACCGCGTCCACGTCCAGCTCGTCGAAATCGCGCCCGCGGTAGGTCATCCGCCGCCGCGGCACGGTTTCGATGCCCTCCAGCAGGGCCGCGGTCTTGGCCCGGCCGTGGGTCTCGACCAGGCCGGCGACCACGTCGGTGCCGCGGTCGAGGCGGCGCCGCGCCTCGCCGAGCATCGCGTAGGTCTTGCCCACGCCGGGCGCCGCGCCGAGGTAGATGCGCAGCTCTCCCCGGCGCGGCGGCTCCTTCTCCGGTTCCACCTGTTCAGTGTGCTCCTGCCCGGCCGATCGCGAGGTTGAGCCGCAACACGTTCACCCCCGGGACGCCGATGCCGTGACCGGTCGTGTTCGCCTCCACCAGCTGCCGCACGCGCTCCTCGGTGAGCCCGGTGTTGCGCGCCACCCGCGGCACCTGCAGCTCGGCGTAGGCGACGCTGATCGTCGGGTCCAGGCCGGACGCCGAGGCCGTCACCGCGTCGGCCGGCACCGCGTCCGGCGACACGCCCTCGCGTTGCGCGACCGCCGCCTTGCGCTCCTCGACGGCGGCGACCAGGTCGGGGTTGAACCCGCCCTTGTTCGAACCGCCGGACACCGACGGGTCGCCGGTCGCCGAGGGCCGGGTGTGGAAGTACGGGTCGCGCGCCGGGTCGGCGGGGACCGGGTCGATCCCGATCAGCGACGAGCCCACGACCTGCCCGTTCACCGTCACCAGCGACCCCTCGGCGTGGTCGTGCAGCCCCGGGATCCGGGACACCGCCCACACGCCGAGCGGGTAGACCACCCCCAGCAGCACCGTGAACACCAGCAGCACCCGCAGGCCGGCGCCGGTCTGCTTCACCAGAGTTCTGATCATCACTACCCGATTCCAGGGATGACGCGGACCACCAGGTCCACGAGCCAGATGCCGAGGAACGGCGTCACGATGCCGCCGACCCCGTAGATCAACAGGTTGCGCCGCAGCAGCGCCGACGCGCTCGACGGCTGGTACCGCACACCCCGCAGCGCGAGCGGGATCAGCGCCACGATGACCAGCGCGTTGAAGATCACCGCGGACAGGATCGCCGACCGCGGGGTCGCCAGGTGCAGGATGTTCAGCGCGGCCAGCTGCGGGAAGATCGCCACGAACATGGCGGGCAGGATCGCGAAGTACTTCGCGAGGTCGTTGGCGATGCTGAACGTGGTCAGGGCGCCGCGGGTGATCAGCAGCTGCTTGCCGATCTCCACGATCTCGATCAGCTTCGTCGGGTCGGAGTCGAGGTCGACCATGTTGCCGGCCTCCTTCGCGGCCGACGTGCCGGTGTTCATCGCGACCCCGACGTCCGAGGCGGCCAGCGCCGGGGCGTCGTTCGTGCCGTCGCCGGTCATCGCGACCAGCCGGCCACCCTCCTGCTCCTTGTGGATCAGGGCCATCTTGTCCTCGGGCTTGGCCTCGGCGAGGTAGTCGTCGACCCCGGCGTCCTCGGCGATGGCCCGTGCGGTGCGCGGGTTGTCCCCGGTGATCATCACCGTCTTGATGCCCATCCGGCGCAGCTCGGCGAAGCGCTCCCGCATGCCCGGCTTGACCACGTCGGACAGCCGGATCACGCCGCGCACGACCGCGTTGCCCCCGGTCAGCTCGGCGACCACCAGCGGGGTGCCGCCCTGCTCGCTGATCTCGTCCACGATCCGCTCGGTCTCGTCCGGGAAGGTCCCGCCGTGCTCGCGCACCCACTCGCGGACCGCGCCGGCCGCGCCCTTGCGGACCTGGCGGCCGGGCAGGTCGACGCCGCTCATCCGGGTCTGCGCGGTGAACGGGACGAACTCACCGCCCTCGGGAACCGTCGTGCCCTCGGTCAGCTCGACGACGCTGCGGCCCTCCGGCGTGCCGTCGGCCAGGCTGGACAGCCGCGCGGCCTCGGCCAGCCGCTCCGGGGTCGTCCCGCCGACCGGGATCAGCTCGGTCGCGCGCCGGTTGCCGAAGGTGATGGTGCCGGTCTTGTCCAGCAGCAGCGTCGACACGTCCCCGGCGGCCTCGACCGCGCGGCCGGACGTGGCGAGCACGTTGCGCTGCACCAGCCGGTCCATCCCGGCGATGCCGATCGCCGACAGCAGCGCCCCGATCGTCGTCGGGATCAGGCACACCAGCAGCGCGGTCAGCACGATCACCGACTGCTCGCTGCCGGAGTAGGCGGCCATCGGCTGCAGCGCGACGACGGCGAGCAGGAAGATGATCGTCAGCGTGGACAGCAGGATCGTCAGGGCGACCTCGTTCGGCGTCTTCTGCCGCGAGGCGCCTTCGACCAGCGCGATCATGCGGTCCACGAAGGACTCGCCGGGCTTGGTGGTGATGCGCACGACGATCCGGTCGCTGAGCACGGTCGTGCCGCCGGTGACGGCCGAGCGGTCGCCGCCGGACTCGCGGATCACCGGCGCGGACTCGCCGGTGATGGCCGACTCGTCGACCGTCGCGATGCCCTCGACCACGTCGCCGTCGCCCGGGATGGTCTCCCCGGCCTCGACGACCACCAGGTCACCCACCCGCAGCTCGGCACCCGGCACGCGCACCTCGCCGTCCGGGGTGATCCGCCGGGCGACGGTCTCCTTCTTGGTGCGGCGCAACGACTCCGCCTGCGCCTTGCCCCGGCCCTCGGCGACGGCCTCGGCCAGGTTCGCGAACACGACCGTGAACCACAGCCACACCGCGATCAGGATCGTGAACACGCTCGGGCCGGTGATCGCGAAGACCGTGGTGAGGACCGAACCCACCCACACCACGAACATGACCGGGTTGCGGACCTGGTGGCGCGGGTCGAGCTTGCGCAGCGCGTCCGGCAGCGAGGTCAGCAGCTGGCGGGCGTCGAACACCCCCGCGCCGACGCGGTTCGGGTGCGCCGCCTGGGTTTCGACGGGTTTGTCCTGCGTGACAGTCATGCCATGGCCTCCGCGATGGGACCGAGCGCGAGCGCGGGGACGAAGGTCAGCGCCGCGACGAGAAGGATGGTTCCGGCGAGCACGGAGCCGAACAGCGGCCCGGTCGTCGGCAAGGTGCCCGCGGTCTCCGGCACCTTCTTCTGCGCGGCCAGCGAACCGGCCAGGCACAGGACCGCGATGATCGGCACGAACCGCCCGATGAGCATCGCCACCGACAGCGACGACTGGAACCAGTCGTTCGTCACGGTGATGCCGCCGAAGGCGCTGCCGTTGTTGTTGCCGGTCGAGGTGTAGGCGTAGAGCACCTCGGACAGCCCGTGCGCGCCGCTGTTGCCCAGCGCGCCCGCGGTGCCCGGCATGAGCAGGGCCGCACCGGCGCCGAGCAGCACGACCGTGGGCATCGCCAGCATCGCGATCGCGGACGCGGTGACCTCGCGCCTGCCGAGCTTCTTGCCCAGGTACTCCGGCGTGCGCCCGACCATCAGGCCGGCCAGGAACATCGCGATGATCGCCATCACCAGGATGCCGTACAGACCGGTGCCGACCCCGCCGGGCGAGACCTCGCTGAACAGCATGTGCAGCAACGTCATCCCGCCGCCGAGACCGCTGTAGCTGTCGTGCATCGAGTTCACCGCGCCGGTCGAGGTGCCGGTGGTGCTGGTGGCGAACAGCGACGACGCGCCGATGCCGAACCGCTGCTCCTTGCCCTCCAGGTTCGCCCCGGCCAGCAGCGCGGCGGGCCCGTTCGGGTGCGTCTCGGCCCACCAGGTCACGGCGAGCACGAACGTCCACAGCAGACCCATCACCGACAGCAGGACGTACCCCTGCTTCGGGTTGCCGGCGAGCCTGCCGAACGTCCGGGTCAGCGACACCGGGATCACCAGGATCAGGAAGATCTCGATCAGGTTGGTCCAGGCGTTCGGGTTCTCGAACGGGTGCGCGGAGTTGGCGTTGAAGATGCCGCCGCCGTTGGTGCCCAGTTCCTTGACGACCTCCTGGCTCGCCGTGGGGGCCAGGGAGATCGTGCTCCGCGTGCCGTCCAGTCCGGTGGCCGTGACCCCCGCCCGCAGGCTCTGCGTGACGCCGAGCGCGACGAGCACGATCGCGAACAGCACCGCCATCGGCAGCAGGATCCGCACGGTGCCGCGGGTCAGGTCGACCCAGAAGTTGCCGAGCCGGTCGGTCCTCGACCGCGTGAACCCGCGGACCAGCGCCATCGCGACGGACAGGCCCACGGCCGCGGACAGGAAGTTCTGCACCGTCAGCCCGGCCATCTGGACGAGGTGGCCCATGGTCGTCTCGGGGACGTAGGACTGCCAGTTCGTGTTGGTCACGAAGCTGACCGCGGTGTTGAACGCGACGCCCGGGTCGACCGGGCCGCGGCCGAGGCTCAGCGGCAGCAGCGACTGCAGGCGCTGCAGCAGGTACAGGAAGACGATGGACACCAGCGAGAAGCCGAGCACGCCCAGCGCGTAGGTGGGCCAGCGCTGCTCGGAGGACGGGTCCACCCGGAACGCGCGGTACAGGCCGCGCTCCAGCTTCAGGTGCCGCTCGCTGGTGAACACGCGCGCCATGTAGTCGCCCAGCGGCTTGTGCACCAGGGCCAGCGCGGCGACGAGGATGCCGGCCGTGACCAGACCGGAGGCGAGGTCCGACATCAGAACCTCTCCGGCTTGATGAGTGCGATGAACAGGTAGACGATCAGGCCCAGCGCCAGCACCCCACCGGCGACGTTGGCGACCACCCCGGCGCCGCTCACAGCTTCTCCAGTCCGCGCAACGTCAGCGCCAGCACCGCGAACACCGCGATCAGCAGCACGGCGTACAGCAGATCCGCCACTTCACACCTTCCAGCACGGGTCACCCGATCGGTGACCGCTCCGGTGACAGCCTGCGCTCGGGATGTCCCGTTCCCCGCGCGGTCTGACGGCGCCTTGACGCGGCATCGGACGGCGTTTACGTGTTCTTGAGGTGCGTGTGCGACCGGCCACACTCCGTGAAATCCATCCGGTCACAGCGGTCAGATCGGGCAGACAGTTACCGGTGAGTTGTGTTACCACGGTGTTACGCATAGTTGTACTTGCTAAGCATCGGGAGGGTAGTACGCATGTGCGGCATCACCGGCTGGGTCTCCTTCGAGACCGACCTCACCCAGCGGCGCGAAGTGCTCGACGCCATGACCGGGACCATGGCCTGCCGTGGCCCCGACGACTCCGGGACCTGGATCGCCCGGCACGCCGCCCTCGGCCACCGGCGGCTGGCGATCATCGACCTGCCCGGCGGGCGGCAGCCGATGTCGGTGACCACGCCGTCCGGCGAGGTCGCCATGGTCTACAGCGGTGAGGCCTACAACTTCACCGAGCTGCGCCGCGAACTGGCGGGCAAGGGCCACGCCTTCCGCACCGACAGCGACACCGAGGTCGTGCTGCGCGGCTACCTGGAGTGGGGCGAGTCCGTCGCCGACCACCTCAACGGCATGTACGCCTTCGCGATCTGGGACGCGCGTGACGAGAAGCTCGTCATGATCCGCGACCGGATGGGCATCAAGCCGTTCTACTACTACCCGACGCGGGACGGCGTGCTGTTCGGCTCCGAGCCGAAGGCGATCCTGGCCAACCCCGCGGCCGAGCGGATCGTGGACGCGGACGGGCTGCGGGAGCTGTTCTCCTTCACCAAGCAGCCGGGCTGGTCGCTGTGGCACGGCATGTCCGAAGTGGAGCCGGGCACGATCGTCCGGGTGGACCGGGACGGCGTGCACACCCGCACCTACTGGAAGCTGGAGGCGCGCGAGCACACCGACGACCAGGAGACGACCGTCGCGCGGGTGCGCGAGCTGATGACCGACATCGTGCACCGGCAGCTGGTCGCCGACGTGCCGCGCTGCGTGCTGCTGTCGGGCGGCCTGGACTCCAGCGCGATCACCGGTCTGGCGGCCGCGCGGCTGCGGGAAGAGGGCGAGCAGCTGCGCACGTTCTCGGTGGACTTCGTGGGCCAGGAGGAGAACTTCAAGCCCGACGAGATGCGCGACACCCCGGACTCGCCGTTCATCCGGGACGTGGCGAAGCTGGTCGGGTCGGCGCACCAGGACGTCGTGCTCGACCCGGCCGCGCTGACCGACCCGGCGGTGCGGCGGGCGGTGCTGACCGCGCGGGACATCCCGGCCGGCATGGGCGACATGGACACCTCGCTGTACCTGCTGTTCAAGGCGATCCGCGCGGAGTCGACGGTGGCGCTGTCCGGCGAGTCGGCCGACGAGGTGTTCGGGGGGTACCGGTGGTTCCACGACGAGACCGCCCGCAACGCCGACACCTTCCCGTGGCTGGCGTTCCGCACCGGCGTCCAGGACGGCGGCAACCTGCTGCGCGGCGACGTGTCCCGGACGCTGGACCTGGACGGCTACATCGCGGACCAGTACCGCACCGCGCTGGCGCGGGTCGAGCACCTGGACGGGGTGTCCGCGGAGGAGCGCCGGATGCGCGAGGTGTGCCACCTGCACCTGACCCGGATGGTGCGGGCGCTGCTGGACCGCAAGGACCGCGCGTCGATGGCGGTCGGGTTGGAGGTGCGGGTGCCGTTCTGCGACCACCGGCTCGTCGAGTACGTCTACAACACGCCGTGGTCGCTGAAGACGTTCGACGGCCGGGAGAAGAGCCTGCTGCGGCACGCGACCAAGCACGTGCTGCCGCGGTCCGTTGTGGACCGGGTGAAGAGCCCGTACCCGTCCACGCAGGACCCCGGGTACGCCGCGGCGTTGCAGCAGCAGGCGAAGGAGGTGCTCGCCTCACCCGGCGACCCGGTGTTCGAGCTGGCCTCCCGCGAGTGGGCAACGGACGCGGTGGGCCAGGACCCGGCCGCGATGGACTCGCTGACGCGCCACGGTCTGGACCGGCTGCTGGACCTGCACCACTGGTTCGACATCTACCGGCCGGAGCTGCGAGTCTGATCGGTGCTTCGAAGCACCGCATGAGCAGCTTGCACCGCCGCGGGTTTCGAGTCGGATCTGCCGCGCGGAGCGCGTCCGTTGAGGGCGGTGGCGGGCGACGGGCGGGCGGCCTCTCGCGAGGACAGCGCCGACGTGGTTGATGGCACTGTCGCGCGAAGCGCGTCCACCAGGGGCGGTGGCGGGCTGGCGGGAGGGGCCGCTACCCGCACCGCCCCGCAGGCCGCCACCTGAAAAATGCCTGTGAGGTTCGGACATCGGGCACAAGTGGGTATGCGTGAGCGTTGGACTGGTCAGGAGAGGTGAGGAAAGATGACCCAAGCATTCACGCAGACCGCGTTCACCAACGCCCGGACGAACCCGCAGCTCCCGACCCTGCCCACCGGCTGGCCGATCGGGTCCTACGAGTCCTACGAAGAGGCCCAGCGGGCGGTCGACCACCTCGCCGACAACGACTTCCCCGTGGCGGACGTCACGATCGTCGGAGTCGAGCCGATGCTGGTCGAGCGCGTCGCCGGCAAGCTCAGCTGGGGGCGGGTACTCGGTGGCGCGGCCATGTCGGGTGCCTGGTTCGGTGTCTTCGTCGGCCTGTTGCTGACGATGTTCACGCCGGGCGCCGGGTTGCTGCCGATCCTGTTCGGTCTCGTCGCCGGTGTCGCGTTCAGCATGGTGTTCGCGGCCATCAGCTACGGCGCCACCCGCGGCCGCCGGGACTTCGTGTCGCAGACGCAGCTGGTCGCGCGCCGCTACGACGTGCTGAGCCAGCCCCGCAACGCCGAGAAGGGCCGCGAGCTGCTGGCGAACCTCGCCGCGCGGGCGCACGTGTTCAACTGAGTCACCTGAGGAAGAGCCCCGAGCCGGTCCGGCTCGGGGCTTTCTCAGTTGCGGGAGTCCGACAGGACGTACCCGCACACGGTTTCCCTCCTCAGCTGCGCCCAGTCGGTCCGGAAGCCGCTCGTGGCCGGCTGCGCCGCGGCGGGACAGGCGAACAGGTCGAGCAGGCACCAGCCGTCGTCCTCGGTGAGCTGGCCGACGACGAAGCTGGACGTCCCGTCGGCCACGAACACGGCGACGGCGAAGTCTTCGGCGTTCTGGCGCACCTCGTAGACGGAGATGTCGCCGATGGTGAACGCCGAAACCCGTCCCTGGCCGGGCAGGTCGACCTCGTCGACGGGCGGCAGGCCGGCGCAGGTCAGGTCCCGGTAGGCGGCGCGGTCCTCGCCGGTGAGCGCCGTGGCGATGTCGTCCGCGGCGTCCCCGGGATCGTCGTCGAACACGTACACCAGGAGCAGCACGACCACCGCGATCGACGCGACCGCCGCGCCGCCCAGCGTCCACCACCGCGCCCGTCCCATCCGCACCTCCCGAGGTAACCGCGGACGGGCGGTGACCGTCAAAGGCGATGTCCTGATGCGGTCACACGGCTACCGCCGCGCCCCCGCGGAAAGGGCTTCCGCCAGGCGCGGAACCTGCAGCTGCGACCACGGGCTGAACACGAACGGCGTGCGGCTCATGCTCTCCACGAGGTCGGTCCACGCCGACCACCGCCACTCGCACACCTCGTCCGGCTCGGGCAGCGGGTCGGCCGCGGCCTCGGCGACCCACACCGGGCAGAACTCGTTCTCCACCACGCCACCGGCGTCGGTCGCGGTGTAGCGGAAGTCCGGCAGCACCTTCCGCAGGCCGGTGACCTCCAGGCCCAGCTCCTGCTTCGCGCGCCGTCCGATGGCCTCCGCCATGTCCTCGCCCGGGCCGGGGTGGCCGCAGAACGAGTTGGTCCACACGCCCGGCCACGTCTTCTTGCCGATCGCCCGCCGGGTCAGCAGCACGCGACCGGCGCGGTCGAAGACGTAGCACGAGAACGCCAGGTGCAGCGGGGTGTGCGCGTCGTGCACCGTGCGCTTGGGCGCGGTGCCGATGGGGTCGAAGCGCTCGTCGAGCAGCACCACGAGTTCTTCCTGGGCCACGTGCCCTGCCTTCCGTGTCAGTGGGAGCGGCGCGGCCGGGGCTGGCAGCGCGGGCAGAAGTAGGACGACCGGTTCATGAACGGCTCGCGGCGGATGGCCGTGCCGCAGCGGCGGCAGGGGCGGTCACCCTGGCCGTAGACGTTCAGCGAGCGGTCGAAGTAGCCGGACTGGCCGTTGACGTTGACGTACAAGGCGTCGAAGGACGTGCCCCCGGCCTGGAGGGCCTCGTTCATCACCTCGGTGGCCGCTTCGAGCACGGCCGCGCCCTGGGCGCGGGTGAGCTTCTCGGTGGGGCGGGCCCAGTGCAGGCGGGCGCGCCAGAGCGACTCGTCGGCGTAGATGTTGCCGACGCCGGACACCAGGGTCTGGTCGAGCAGGGCGCGTTTGATCTCGGTGCGGCGCGAGCGCAGCGCCTTGACCGCCTGGGCCGGGTCGAACGCCGGGTCCATCGGATCGCGGGCGATGTGCGCGATCGGGGCGGGCAGCAGCGTGCCGTCGGAGGTGACCAGGTCGGCGAGCGCGAGTCCGCCGAACGTGCGCTGGTCGACGAACCGCAACTCGGGCCCGCCGTCGTCGAAGCGGATGCGGACGCGCAGGTGCTTCTCGTCGGGGGCGCCCTCGGGCTGGACGAGCATCTGGCCGCTCATGCCCAGGTGCGCGAGGATCGCCTCCTTGTCGGACAGCTCCAGCCACAGGTACTTGCCGCGGCGCCGCGCCGCCTCGACGCGCGCCCCCGCCAGGCGGCCGGTGAAGTCGTCCGGGCCCAGCTCGTGACGGCGGATCGCCCGCGGGTGCAGCACTTCGACGCGCGCGATCGCGCGGCCCGCCACGTGGGCCTGCAGCCCGCGGCGCACCACTTCTACTTCGGGAAGCTCCGGCACTCCACCACCCTAACCACGACCACCGACAATTCCCGGCGTCCGACCGGGTCACATCACGACGACCGACAGTGACGCCCGGATCCACCGGAACGACGAAAACCGGGCCGCCGCGGCGAGGCAGCGACCCGGCTTCCGGGACAGCGGAACTACTCCGAGCCCTCCGGCTTCAGCTCCTCGGAAAGAGCCCGCCAGGCGGTCTCGGCGGCCTTCTGCTCGGCTTCCTTCTTCGTGGTGCCCGAGCCGTTGCCCAGATCGCGACCGGCGACCAGCACCGTCGCACTGAACTCCTTGCGGTGGTCCGGACCGGTGTCCTCCACCTTGTACTCGGGCACACCCAGCCCGGCCGAGGCGGTCAGCTCCTGCAGGCTCGTCTTCCAGTCCAGCCCGGCCCCGCGCAGCGGCGCCTCCGCCAGCAGCGCGTCGAACAGCCGGTGCACCAGATCGCGCGCCGCGTCGATGCCGTGCGCCAGGTACGCCGCACCGATCACGGCTTCGAGCCCGTCGGCGAGGATGCTCGCCTTGTCACGGCCCCCGGTCAGCTCCTCGCCCTTGCCCAGCAGCAGGTGCGCGCCGAGGCCGCCGGGGCCCAGCCCGCGCGCCACCCCGGCCAGGGCGTGCATGTTGACCACGCTGGCCCGCAGCTTCGCGAGCTGTCCCTCCGGAAGCTCGGGGTGCGTGCGGTACAGGTGGTCGGTGACGACCAGACCGAGCACGGCGTCACCGAGGAACTCGAGCCGCTCGTTGGGCGGCAGCCCACCGTTCTCGTACGCGTACGAGCGGTGGGTGAGCGCCAACGTGAGCAGCTCGGCGTCGAGTTCGACGCCGAGCGCTTCGAGCAACGGTTTCGGGTCGGCGGCCGGCCCTCCCGATCTCGACCTGCCCCCCATCCTGGTCAGCGACCTCAGGCGGGCTCGACGACCTGACGACCGTCGTACTGGCCGCAGGTCGGGCAGGCCACGTGCTGCGGCTTCGGCTGCCGGCAGGCCCGGTTCTGGCAGGGCACCAGCTGCACGGGCGTCGCCTTCCACTGCGCACGACGGTGGCGCGTGTTGGAGCGCGACATCTTCCGCTTCGGGACGGCCACGACTGAATCTCCTCATCCACGGTTCGCTCACGCGGGCGCGAGCGTGCTTACTCAATGCTTACGAGCTGATGCCCGTCAGGCTTGCCGGCCGGGCCCGCCCGGGGACGAGTCGTCGAAACGCTCGACCAGCGCGGCCCACCGAGGGTCTATCGTCTCATGCCCGTGTCCGGGCTCGAGATCGGCCCACTTCCCGCCGCATTCGGGGCACAGCCCGGGGCAGTCCTCGCGGCACAGCGGGACCTGCGGCAGGGCCAGCACGACGGCGTCGCGGACCAGCGGTTCGAGGTCGATCCGGTCGTCGACCAGGCGCATGACCTCGTCCTCGTCGGTCGTCTCGTCCGTGGTCGAGTCCGGGTAGGCGAACAGCTCGGTCAGGTCGACCTCGACCTCGTCGGAGATCGGGTCGAGGCAGCGCGAGCAGGCGCCCGTCGTCGGCGCGACGGCGGAACCGCTGACCAGCACGCCCTCGACCACCGACTCGAGCAGCAGGTCGAGCTCGACCTCGGTGCCCTTGGGCACCACGATCACGTCGGGCACGCCCCACTCGACGCCGGTGGGCGCCGTGCGCTGGACGGTGCGGCTCAGGCCGGCGCGGCGGCCGAGCTCGCGCGTGTCGACGACCCACGGGTTGCGGGCGTCGGAAGAGTCATTGTGCTGAGACATCGGTCCGTTGAGTAGAGGGCGGAAGGCAACCTCACCACTCTACGCCCTCACCCGTTCAGGGCTGGAAGTCGTACAGGGGCGTGGGCCGCTGGCCGAGGGTCGACGGCGCGCGCAGGTGGTTGCGGCCGGAGTCGACCGTGCGCAGCGTGGTGGACAGCAGCTCGGAGAACTCGGCGAGCTTGCCGTCGACGTAGGCGTCGCAGTCGGCGCGCTGGCGGTCGGCCTCGGCGTGGGCCTCGTCCACGATCCGCGCGGATTCGGCGTGCGCGGCCTGCACGACCTCGGTCTGGGACACCAGCCGGGACTGCTCGTGGCGGCCGTCCTCGACGGCCCGCTCGTAGGCGTCGCGGCCGGCCTGCATCATGCGCTCGGCCTCGGCGCGGGCCCGCTCGGTCAGGTTGTGGTACTCGGCCTGGCCCGCGGCGATCATCCGCTCCGCCTCGGCCCGGGCGTCGGCCATGACCTGCTCGGCGCGCGCCTGCGCGTCGGCGATCATGCGCTCCGCCTCCGCGGCGGCCTCGGAGGTGACCCGCTCGGCCTCGGCGTTGGCGTCGTTGACCGTGGTCTCGGCCTGGTCGCGCGCCTTGGTGATCAGCTCGTCGCGCTGGTCGAGCACGTCCTGCGCGTCATCGACCTCGCGGGGCAGCGCGTCACGCACGTCGTCGAGCAGTTCGAGGACGTCCCCGCGGGGAACCACGCAGCTGGATGTCATCGGCACCCCGCGTGCCTCTTCCACGATCGTGACGAGTTCGTCCAGCGCCTCGAACACCCGGTACACAGCGACTCCCTAGGTGGCCTTTCCCCATCCGGCTTGACCACCAGTCTGCCCGCTTCTCGCGTGAAACGGCGGGAGCGCTGCGTTACCGGGCGTGTCAGCAACGCGAAGCGTTTCCGTTGAGGGTGGTGGTGGGCGACGGGCGGGCGTGTCAGTGACGCGAAGCGTTTCCGTTGAGGGTGGTGGTGGGCGACGGGCGGGCGTGTCAGCAACGCGAAGCGTTTCCGTTGAGGGTGGTGGTGGGCGACGGGCGGGCGTGTCAGCAACGCGAAGCGTTTCCGTTGAGGGTGGTGGTGGGCGACGGGCGGGCGTGTCAAGGAGTTCCGTCAGGAATTCACGTCCACCAGGTCGAAGCTCGCGTAGTGGTCGCCGGTGTAGAAGTACTCCCCCGCCGAGCCGGTGACGATCCGCCGCGCGCCGCGGTCGTCGCTGCCGGGGGTCTCCACGGTGTACTCGTGGTAGTAGCCGCTCGCGCAGGCGGGCAGCAGCCCTTCGCGGTTCTGGAAAACCGTCCCGTCCTGCTCGTACGGGTACGGGCCGCCCTGCTGGATCAGCTCGTAGGTGTCGGTGGCCTCCGCGGGCAGGTCGCTCAGCGCGACCTCCGTGAAGCCGGAGGTGTCGCCGCACTCGGCCTGGGCGAGGGACGCCGGCGCGGCCGAGGCGGGCGCGACCAGGCCGAGGCCCGTGAACAACGTGAGGACGAACGCGAGCAGCACCCCGGCCACCCGGGATATCATGGTGTTGGTCATTTTCGGACCGTAGCCCGATCGCGTTACCCGCAGGAGGCCGTCAGGTGAACGCGCCCGAAGTCCCGACGAAAGTCGTCGCCCGATCAGGCGCGTTCGGCGAGCTTCGCGGTCAGCCGCTCGAAAACCACGCCCGGCACCAGGTTCTTCACGTCGCCGCCGTAGGTGGCGACCTCCTTGACCAGCGAGCTGGACACGAAGCCGTAGGCGGGGTTGTTGGACATCAGCAGCGTCTCCACCCCGGAGAGCTCGCGGTTCATCTGCGCCATCTGCAGCTCGTAGTCGAAGTCGCTGACCGAGCGCAGGCCCTTGGCGATCGCCGCGATGCCGTTCTGCTTGCAGTACTCCACGAGCAGCCCGTGCCAGGAGTCCACCCGCACGTTGGGCAGGTGCGCGGTGATCTCCCGCAGCATCTCCAGGCGCTCCTCGATGGAGAACATGCCCTTCTTGGACTTGTTGATCATGACCGCGACCACGACCTCGTCGAACAGCTTCGCCGCCCGCTCGATGATGTCGAGGTGGCCGTTGGTCACCGGGTCGTAGGAGCCAGGACACACCGCACGCCGCATGCCGCGGACGCTATCAAGCTCTACCCGTCGTGGCGCGGTGAAGTGACGTACTCCGCCCAGTACAACGCCGTGTCGCCGTACCGCGACGTGCGCACCGGTTCGAACCCGGCCGGCCAGGCGGGTTCGCCGTCGCGCAGCGCGCGTTCCACGATCACCAGCCCGTGCCCGGCGATCCAGCCGCCGGCGGCCAGGACGGTCAGCACCGCGCCGATCCGGTCCGCCCCCAGCGAGTACGGCGGATCGGCCAGCACGAGGTCGAACGGCTCGTCGGCGGGCTGCGCCAGCACCGTCTCCACCGGGCCGGAGCGCACCGATCCGCCCAGCCCGAGCGCGCTCACGTTGGCCTTGAGCACCTGCACGGCCCGCCGGTCGGACTCGACGAACACCGCGTCCGCCGCGCCACGCGAGAGCGCCTCCAGGCCCAGGGCGCCGGAACCGGCGTAGAGGTCCAGGACCCGCGCGTCGGTCAGCTCGCCCGCCGCCTCCAGCGCGTTGAACAACGCCTCCCGCACGCGCTCGGAGGTCGGCCGGGTGCCCTGCGCGGGCACCTTGAGCCGCCGCCCGCTCGCCGCCCCGGCCACGATCCTCGTCGTCACACCCCCATCATCGCGCTGTGTTCTACGCGGTGTTTTGCCCAGGACCCGGTGAACAGCGCGCGGGGCACGCGTAGAGTCAATCTTCCTGTTGCCGGCGAGTGAGCTGTAGGAGCGCTGCGTGTCGGAACCTCGGGTCAGACGGGCCGAGATCGCCATCGAACAACACCACGTGGACCGCGTCTACACCCGGCTCGCCGAACTCCGGGCGCAGGCGGAGGCGATGCGTGCCAAGGGCTACGAGATCGGCCACGGCGCCCAGCGCGAAGCCGTTTTCGAGCAGGCCTCGATGCTGTTCGAGCGCGACATGATGGTCCACCACGCGACCCAGACGCTGCAGACCCTGGACGCCGAGTACGAGGGCCTGGTCTTCGGCCGCCTCGACCACACCAGCCGGGAGACGATCTACGTCGGGCGCCTCGGCATCCGCGACGCCGAGTTCGACAACCTGGTCACCGACTGGCGCGCCCCCGCGGCCGCCGCGTTCTACCAGGCCACCGCCGAGGAACCGATGGACGTGGTGCGCCGCCGCGTCATCCGCTGCTCCGGCCAGACCGTGCTCGACGTGGATGACGACGTGCTGATCCCGGACGCGGTCGGCGACGACATGCAGGTGGTCGGCGAGGGCGCGCTGATGGCCGCGCTGGGCCGGTCGCGTGGCGACAAGATGCGCGACATCGTCGCCACCATCCAGAAGGAACAGGACGAGGTCATCCGGGCGCCGTGGCGCGGTGTCACCGAAATCACCGGCGGCCCGGGCACCGGCAAGACCGCCGTGGCGCTGCACCGCGCGGCCTACCTGCTCTACCGCTACCGCCGCCAGCTCGGCGGGGCCGGCGTGCTGGTGGTCGGCCCGTCCGGGGTGTTCACCAACTACATCTCCCGCGTGCTGCCGTCGATGGGTGAGACGAACGTCGAGCTGCGGGCGCTGGGCGCGGTGCTCGACGGCATCGAGACCGACCGGCAGGACCCGGCGCCGCTGGCCGCGATCAAGGGGTCGCTGCGGATGCGCAAGGTGCTGCTCAAGGCGTTGCGCGACACCCCGCCGGACGTGCCCGGCGAGATGCGGATCGTCTACAAGGGCGAGGTCCTCAAGCTCACCCGCAAGGAACTGGAGAAGGTCCGCCGCAAGGTGCACGGCCACGGCGGGCCGCCGAACCGCTCGCGGGTGCGCGCGGCCGAGGCGCTGCTGGAGGCGCTGGCCGACCGCGCCGAGGAGAACGCCCGCGCCGACGGCCGGACGATCGAGCGCGCCGAGCTGATCCACGACCTGGGCGAGCGGATCGACTTCCACCGCTTCCTGGTGGTGTGGTGGCCGGTGCTGTACCCCGGCGAGATCCTGCGCTGGCTGGGTGATCCGAAGCGGCTGACCAAGGCCGCGCGGGGTGTGCTGACCCCGGACGAGGTCGACCTGCTGGCCGCGTCGTTCGCCGACCGGGAGCGCGAATGGACGGTCGCCGACGTGGCGCTGCTGGACGAGCTGCGCGTGCTGGTCGGGCCGCCGCCCAAGCGCCGCCGCCGCGCGCAGCAGGTCGAGCTGGACGCGGCGCCGCCGGAGCGCGGGTCGGTCGGCAAACCGCACCGGCCGGAGCACTACGACGAGTACTCGCACATCGTGGTCGACGAGTCGCAGGACCTCTCGCCGATGCAGTGGCGGATGGTCGGGCGGCGGGGCAAGTACGCCAGCTGGACGGTGGTCGGCGACCCGGTGCAGAGCTCGTGGCCGGATCCGGCGGAGGCGGCGCAGGCCCGGACGCAGGTGTTCGGCGCGCGCACCCCGATCCGCCGGTACACGCTGCGCACCAACTACCGGAACTCGGCGGAGATCTTCGACCTGGCCGCGCGGGTGGTCGCCGGGCACGCCGCCGAGGGTGAGCTGCCGCACGCGGTGCGGACCACCGGGATCGAGCCGGACGTGCGGCTGGTCGAGCCCGGCAGCGTGGAGAGCGCGGTGCAGGCCGCGGCGAAGGAGCTGCTGGACGCGGTCGAGGGCACGGTCGGTGTGGTGTGCGCCATGGACCGGGTCGCCGAGGTCGGCACGTGGGTGCGGGGCCAGGCGGACGAGCGGCTCAAGGTCGTCGGCAGCCTGGACGCCAAGGGCCTGGAGTACGACGCCGTCGTGCTGGTCGAGCCGACCGAGCTGATCACCGAGTCGCTCACCGGGCGCCGCGTGCTCTACGTCGCACTGACCCGCGCGACCCAGCAACTGACCGTCGTGGCCTCCGACGACGAGTGGCTGCCTGCGGAATAAATCACGAAAAAAGCGACGTCTTCGTCAGCCTCCATCATTTCCCGGGCAATTACCATGCACGGCGAGACCGATCGTCTCTTCGTGATGTCCGGGACTGTGGATGGAGCACCTCATGGCAGGTTGGGTGCGTGCTGCGCGCCGTACGGCGGCCTCGATCGGCCTCGGCGCGGCGCTGCTCACGACGGGCGTCGCCTGTACCGGCGACGAGACCGCGAGCACTGGTGGTGAAGTTTCCACTGGTCAGGGAGTTATCGGTGAGGCTCCGGTGGCCAGTGAGGCGGAGCTGGCGGCCAGCCCGACCGCCCAGGCGATCCGGGCCCGCGGC
Source organism: Amycolatopsis thermalba (assembly GCF_023376025.1). NCBI lineage: Bacteria > Bacillati > Actinomycetota > Actinomycetes > Pseudonocardiales > Pseudonocardiaceae > Amycolatopsis > Amycolatopsis thermalba. The sequence continues at coordinate 2,111,580 of NZ_CP091196.1, read as the reverse complement.
ACGCTGATCGTCGGCGGCGACGAGAACCTGCCCCTGCTGTCGCAGCGGAATCCGATCACCGGGAGCACCGACGGATTCGACGCGACACTCGGAAAAATGCTGGCGAAATACATCATCGGCCGGCCGAACGTCAACATCGTGACGACCACACCGGAAACGCGCGAAGCGATGTTGAAAACGGGCACCGTGGACGCGGTGATCCGGATCTACACGATCACGGCGGAACGGGCGCAGCGGGTCGCGTTCGCCGGGCCGTACCTGCTGTCCGGGCAGGCGATCGCCACGCTCAAGGGCACCACCGGCATCGACGACCCCGCCGACCTCAACGGCAAGACCGTCCTGGCGGTGGCCGGGACGACCAGCGTGGCGGCGATCCAGCAGCGCGCGCCCGGCGCGAAGATCACCACGTTCGGCACGGCCGAGGAGTGCGTGCAGGCGCTGGAGCAGGGCAAGGGCGACGCGTACGTGCACGATCTGACCGTGCTGGCGGGCGAGGCGCAACTGGACTCGAAGCTGCAGATCAGCGGGCAGCCGTTCACCAGCGAGCCGTACGGCATCGGCCTCAAGCTCGACGACGACACGTTCAAGCGGTTCGTCAACGACTGGCTGCGCAAGATCGAGGCCGCCGGGCTGTGGCAGCGCGCCTGGCAGGAGACGCTGGGCACGGTGGTGACCGGCGCACCCCCGTCCCCACCAGCGATCGGCTCAGTCCCCGGCTCATAGCCACGCGAGTCCCACGCTCCGCCCCGCGAGTCCCACGCTCCGCCCCGCGAGTCCCACGCTCCGGCGCGCGAGTTCCGCGTTCCGGCGCAAGAGTTCTGCGCTCCGGCGCGCGAGTTCCGCACTCGGGTGGCCGGGTGCCGTGCGGCTCCTAGTAGTCGCCCACCGTCATGGAGTTGTGGACGGGCGCGGTCTTGGCGGTGAGGCGAAGCAGGGCGGGGCTCGTAGGCGCGGAAGGCGCACTCGTGCTACCGCCGGCCCACGACTGCCCCCAGGTCCAGTTCCCCGGCGTGCCCGGGGACGAACTCCGCCGGGCGGCCGTGGACGGCTCCTGCCCCGCCCTGAACCTGCCGCACTGACCTCTCGCCCGCGCGAGTCCCACGCTCCGGCGCGCGAGTCCCACGCTCCGGCGCGCGAGTCCTGCGCTCGGAGCCGCGCGTCCCGCGCTCGGCCCGCGCGTCCTGTGTTCCGGCGCGGGAGTTCCACATTCGGAGCCGCGAGTCCCACGCTCCCGCAGGCGAGTTCTGCGTTCGCGCGGGAAGACGTGCGGCCGGGTGCGCGTTGGACGTTGCCGTGAAGCCGCTATCCGACGTCGCGCTGTCCGTGCTGGACCTGTCCCCCATTCCGAGCGGCGCGGACGCGCGCACCGCGCTCCGCAACACCGTCGAGCTGGCCCGGCAGACCGAGCGGCTCGGCTACCGGCGGTTCTGGGTCGCCGAGCACCACAACATGCCGGGCATCGCGAGTTCGGCCACGACGGTCCTGATGAGCCACGTCGCGGCGGCGACCGAAAGCATCCGCGTCGGCTCCGGCGGCATCATGCTGCCCAACCACGCGCCGCTGGTGGTGGCCGAGCAGTTCGGGATGCTGGAGGCGTTCCACCCCGGCCGCATCGACCTCGGCATCGGCCGGGCACCGGGCACCGACCAGCGCACGGCGATCGCGTTGCGTGGTTCGGCGCAGGCGCTGGGCGCGGACGACTTCCTTCAGCAGCTGTCCGAGCTGATGGGCTACTTCGACGGCGAGGGCGCGGTGCGGGCGGTGCCGAGGTACAAGCCGCCGGTGTGGCTGCTCGGGTCGAGCGGGTTCAGCGCGCGGCTGGCCGGGTCGCTCGGGCTGCCGTTCGCGTTCGCGCACCACTTCAGCGCCCGCAACACGATCCCGGCGGTGGAGCTGTACCGCGAGTCGTTCCAGCCGTCGGAGGCGCTGCCCGAGCCCTACGTGATGCTCGGCGCGGCGGTGATCTGCGCGGAGACCGACGACCGGGCGCGGTGGCTGGCCGGGCCGAGCGGCCTGCAGTTCCTCCAGCTGCGGCGCGGCAACCCGATCCCGCTGCCGACGCCCGAGGAGGCCGCCGGGTACCCGTACTCGGAGATCGACCGGCACTTCGTGGACGAACGCCTGGGCACGACGATCCACGGCTCACCGTCGACGGTCCGCAAGGGCCTGGAGACGCTGGTCAGCGACACCGGCGCCGATGAGATCATGATCACGACGATGGTCCACGGCGAGGCCGACCGGCTGCGCTCCTACGAGCTGGTGGCCGACCTCACCCACGCCTGAGCCCAAGCCCGGCGCGGCAGGTCGGGCGGCCTCCGCCAACCCGCTAGCGTCCGGCCTCGCCCGTGATGGCCAACGGCCCGCCGCGTTGAGCCCGGACCCGCGCGGCGGGCCGGGCGGCCTCCGTTAACCCGCCCGCCGCACCGCAGCCTCCGGCCGCGCCCGCGGCTAGGACCGCCAAGCGCTCCGCACCGGCGGCATCCCGCCGCCGGCCACACGAGAACCAGCCCGCGCCACCCCACACTGAGCCCGCCGACCGCACCGGCGGCATCCTGCTGCCGGCCCACGCGAGAACCGGCCGGGCGCACGCGCAGAACCCGCGCGCGCCGCAGCCTTCGGCTCCAGGCGCAGCTCCGCAGCGACCCTGAATTCCCAAGCCACCCGCGCTGCGCCGGGCAGGCCGCAACCGCCCGCCCGGCCTCGCCGCTCGGTTCAGGACAGCCAGGCGCTCCGCACCGGCGGCATCCCGCTGCCGCCGCGGGCCGTCGGCTTCACCGCCAGGATCTGGTTCACCCCGATGGCCCCGCTTTCGAAGCTCAGCGCGCACGCGGCCATGTACAGCCGCCACACCCGCGCCCGTCCCGCGCCGCCCAGGCGGACCGCCTCGGCCCAGTTCGCCTCCAGGTTCGCCACCCACGCGCGCAGCGTGCGCCCGTAGTGCTCGCGCAGCGCCTCCACGTCCCGCACCTCGAAGCCGGCCTCCTCGATCGCCGCGGCCATCACGCTCACCGGCTCCAGCTCGCCGTCCGGGAAGACGTACCGGTCGATGAACGACGTCTTCTGGTTCCGCGGCGGCACCGACGGGTGCCGCGAGATGGCGTGGTTGAGCAACCGCCCCTCCGGCCGCAGCAGGTCGAACAGCGACTTCGCGTACACCGGCAGCATCGACGCGCCCACGTGCTCGGCCATCCCGATGCTGGAGATCGCGTCGAACGGCCCGTCGGACACCTCGCGGTAGTCCTGCACCCGGATCTCCACCAGGTCCGACAGCCCCTCCTCGGCGACCCGCTTGCGCGCGAAGTCCGCCTGCGCCTGCGACAGCGTGACGCCGACCGCGTGCGCGCCGTACTCCTTGGCGGCGTGGATGACGAAGGTGCCCCAGCCGCAGCCGACGTCGAGCACCCGCATCCCCTCGCGCAACCCGAGCTTGCGCGCCACCAGGTCGACCTTCGCGGTCTGCGCCTCCTCCAGCGTGGTCTCCGGCTTCGGCCACACCGCGCACGAGTACGTCATCGACGGCCCGAGCACGAGCGCGTAGAAGTCGTTGCCCACGTCGTAGTGGTGCGAGATGGCGGCCGCGTCACGGCGCCGGGAGTGCATGCGCCCGGCGAGCTTGATCTCCTCCGGCGGCGGTTTCGGCGGGAACCCCACGATGCCCAGCTTCAGCGCCGCCTTGGCCAGGTCGCGCCGCACCGCCCAGGTGAGGTCCACGTCGAAGTCGACGTCGTAGACCAGATCGTGCAGCCGCTCCAGGGCTTCCACGAACGGCCCCTCGACGTCGAGCTCGCCGGCGACGTGCGCCCGCGTCACGCCCAGCTCGTTCGGCGCCCACAGCAGGCGCCGCAACGCGCGGCGGTGTTTGAGGTGCAGCACCGGCGCGTCCGGCGGCCCGGTTTCACTGCCGTCCCAGCAACGAATCCGGATCGGGACGTTCTGACCGAGCGCCGTGTGCAGGAGTTCCCCTACGGCGCCGGCGACTCCACCTGCGCTACCCACGAACTTCATTCAAGCACGCGCGCGGCGAAATCGCTTGTATCAGCGAAGTAATTCACCAATGGTGTGCAGCACAGGTGCCAGAATCACCAGATCATCCCGTTTGCCGGAAACGCATTCGGTGATGCCCGCGCCCACGACCTCGAACTCCGCGAGCGCACGCAGCCCGTCGACGAGCTTCGACACGGTCATCCCATCGGGTTCCGGGTAGTCCATTCCGGCGAACGCGGACGGGTCCAGGACATCGAGATCGACGTGCACGTACAGCCGTTCGATACCGGCATCCCGGACTTCGGCGACAATCCGCGACGGTTCCCCCGAAACCAGCCGGACCCGGCCCGCCTCGATTTCGTCCCGTTCCGCCGGATCCAGCGCCCGCGCCCCGACGAGCACCGCACGGCCCGGCTCGACCGCGGGCACGGCCGCGAACGCCGGATCGCCGTCGCCGAGCAGCGACCGCAGCACCATCCCGTGGAAGGCGCCGGACGGCGAGCCGGCCGGGGTGTTGAGGTCGCCGTGCGCGTCGAACCACGCCACGCCGAAGCGTTCGCCGTGCCGGGCCCGGGCGGCGGCGACGGGCACCAGGTCGGCGGCGCAGTCACCGCCGATGGTGAGCACCGGTCCGTCGGCGAGGGCCTCGGCGTGCCGCTTCCGGTTGTCCAGCAACGCTTCCCGGTTCGCGATCCCGTCCACGACCGGCGTTTCGCCCGCCTCCAGACGCACCTCGCGCACCGGCGCCCCGAGAACCTCCGCCGCCAACGCGGAAAGGGCCCGGCACCCCGCGGGCAGATCGCCCGCCCGGGGTGTCCGGGCCCCTTGCCACTGCGGTACCGCTTGGATCAGCACGCACCGACCCTAACGACGGCACGGGGGCCGCCGCACGCGGATTTCCCCGCCCGCCGAACTCGCGCTCACGAGCGCAGAACTCGCGAGCACGAGTGTGGGACTCGCGAGCACGAGTGTGGGACTCGCGGGCGTGAGCGTGGGACTCGCGAGCGTGAGCGTGGGACTCGCGAGCGTGAGCGTGGGACTCGCGGGCTGTCGGCTTCCGCGCGAGTCCCACGTCCCGGTGCGCGAGTTCTGCGTTCCGGTGCGCGAGTTCTGCGTGCCGGTGCGCGAGTCCTGCGTTCCCGTGCGCGAGTTCTGCGTTCGGGTGTTACTCCAGCACGATCAGCAGGTCACCGCCCTCGACCTGCTGCACCGAGTTGATCGCCAGGCGCACCACCTTGCCCGATTCGGACGCGGTGATCGCCGCCTCCATCTTCATCGCCTCGATGGTCGCGACCGTGGCGCCCGCGGCGACCTCGTCGCCCTCGGCCACCGACAGCGTGACCACACCGGCGAACGGCGCGGCGACGTGCTTCGGGTTGGACTTGTCGGCCTTCTCCGCCGCCGGCAGGTCCGAGGCCACCGACCGGTCGCGCACCTGGATCGGCCGCAGCTGCCCGTTCAGCGTCGCCATCACCGTCCGCATGCCGCGCTCGTCGGCCTCACCGACGGCCTCCAGCTCGAACAGCAGCCGCACGCCCGGCTCCAGGTCGACCGCGTACTCCTCGCCCGGGCGCAGACCGTAGAAGAAGTCCTTGCTGGACAGCACGCTGGTGTCGCCGTAGGCGCGGCGGTGCTCCTCGAACTCCTTGGTCGGCCCGGGGAACAGCAGCCGGTTGAGCGTCGCGCGGCGGTCCTTCGCCAGGCCCTCGCGGTCCTCGGCGGACAGCTCGGTCTCCGGCTTCGGTTCGGCGCGGCCCTCGAGCGCCTTGGTGCGGAACGGCTCCGGCCAGCCGCCGGGCGGGTCGCCCAGCTCGCCGCGCAGGAAGCCGATCACCGAGTCCGGGATGTCGTAGCGGTTCGGCTCGGCCTCGAACTTCTCCGGCTCGACCCCCGCGCCCACCAGGTGCAGCGCCAGGTCGCCGACCACCTTGGACGACGGCGTGACCTTGACCAGGTGGCCCAGGATGCGGTCGGCCGCCGCGTACATCGCCTCGATCTCCTCGAAGCGGTCGCCCAGCCCGAGCGCCTTGGCCTGCGTGCGCAGGTTGGACAGCTGACCGCCGGGGATCTCGTGGTCGTACACGCGGCCGGTCGGCGAGGCCAGGCCCGCCTCGAACGGCGCGTAGATCTTGCGCACGATCTCCCAGTACGGCTCCAGGTCGCCGACCGCCCGCAGGCTCAGCCCGGACGGCCGCGGCGAGTGGTCGGTGGCCGCGACGATCGCCGACAGCGACGGCTGCGAGGTGGTGCCCGCCATCGACGCGACGGCGCCGTCCACCGCGTCCGCCCCGGCGCCGATCGCCGCCAGGTAGGTGCCCAGCTGACCACCCGCGGTGTCGTGGGTGTGGATGTGCACCGGGAGGTCGAACTCCTTGCGCAGCGCGGAGACCAGCTTCTCCGCGGCCGGCGCGCGCAGCAGGCCGGCCATGTCCTTGATCGCCAGGACGTGCGCCCCGGCGCCGACGATCTGCTCGGCCAGCTTGAGGTAGTAGTCCAGCGTGTAGAGCTTCTCGCCGGGGTCGGACAGGTCCGAGGTGTAGCAGAGCGCGACCTCGGCGACGGCCTTCCCGGTCTCCCGCACGGCCTCGATGGCCGGGCGCATCTGCTCGACGTCGTTGAGGGCGTCGAAGATGCGGAAGATGTCGATGCCGGTGTTGGTGGCCTCCTCGACGAAGGCGTTGGTCACCTCGGTCGGGTACGGCGTGTAGCCGACCGTGTTCCGGCCGCGCAGCAGCATCTGCAGGCAGATGTTCGGCACGGCCTCGCGCAGCTTCGCCAGCCGCTCCCACGGGTCCTCGGCGAGGAACCGCAGCGCGACGTCGTAGGTCGCGCCGCCCCAGCACTCCAGGGACAGCAGCTGCGGCAGCGTGTGCGCCACGACCGGCGCGACGGCCAGCAGGTCCTTGGTGCGCACGCGGGTCGCCAGCAGCGACTGGTGCGCGTCGCGGAAGGTCGTGTCCGTGACACCCAGCGTCGGCGACTCGCGCAGCCACCGCGCGAATCCCTCCGGGCCCAGCTCGGCCAGCTTCTGCTTCGACCCCGCCTGCGGCTCGGCCGAGGGCAGCGACGGCAGCTTCGTGGCCGGGTCGATCAGGCGCGGCCGCTCGCCGTGCGGCTTGTTGACCGTGACGTCGGCGAGGTAGGTCAGCAGCCGGGTGCCGCGGTCGGCGGAGTGCCGCGCGGTCAGCAGGTGCGGCCGCTCCTCGATGAACGAGGTGGTGACGCGCCCGGCGGCGAAGTCCGGGTCGTCGAGCACGGCCTGCAGGAACGGGATGTTCGTGGACACGCCGCGGATGCGGAACTCGGCGAGCGCGCGGCGGGCGCGGCCCACCGCGGTCTTGAAGTCCCGGCCGCGGCAGGTGAGCTTCACCAGCATCGAGTCGAAGTGCGCGCTGATCTCGGTGCCGGCGAACGCGGTGCCGCCGTCGAGGCGGATGCCCGAACCGCCGGGCGAGCGGTAGGCGCTGATCATGCCCGTGTCCGGGCGGAACCCGTTGGCCGGGTCCTCGGTGGTGATGCGGCACTGCATCGCGGCGCCGCGCAGGTAGACCTTCTCCTGCGACAGGCCGAGGTCGGCGAGCGTCTCGCCGGAGGCGATGCGCAGCTGCGACTGCACCAGGTCGACGTCGGTGACCTCCTCGGTCACCGTGTGCTCGACCTGGATGCGCGGGTTCATCTCGATGAAGACGTGGTTGCCGTCCCGGTCGAGCAGGAACTCGACGGTGCCCGCGTTGCGGTAGCCGATCTTGCGGGCGAACGCGACGGCGTCGTTGCAGATGCGGTCGCGCAGCTCGGGGTCGAGGTTGGGGGCGGGCGCCAGCTCGATGACCTTCTGGTGCCGCCGCTGGACGGAGCAGTCGCGCTCGAAGAGGTGGATGACGTTGCCGGCGCCGTCGGCGAGGATCTGGACCTCGATGTGCCGCGGGTCGACGACGGCCTTTTCCAGGAACACGGTGGGGTCGCCGAAGGCCGACTCGGCCTCGCGCATCGCGGCCTCGATCGACTCGCGCAGGTGCGCGGGATCGTTGACGCGGCGCATGCCGCGGCCGCCACCACCGGCGACGGCCTTGACGAAGACGGGGAACCCGATCTCCTCGGCCGCGGCGGTCAGCTCGTCGACGTTCGTGGACGGCTGCGACGAGCCGAGCACCGGCACCCCGGCCTCACGGGCGGCCGCGACGGCGCGCGCCTTGTTACCGGTCAGTTCCAGGATTTCCGCGCTCGGGCCGACGAAGGTGATGCCGGCTTCCTCGCACGCGCGCGCGAGATCGGGGTTCTCGGACAGGAATCCGTAGCCGGGGTACACCGCGTCCGCACCGGCTTTCCGCGCGGCGCCGACGATCTCTTCCACGTCGAGGTAGGCGCGGACCGGGTGTCCCGGTTCGCCGATCTCGTAGGCCTCGTCGGCCTTCAGACGGTGCAGCGAGTTGCGGTCCTCGTGGGGGAACACCGCCACTGTGCCCGCGCCCAGCTCGTAGCCCGCGCGGAACGCCCGGATGGCGATTTCCCCGCGGTTGGCGACCAGCACCTTGCGAAACATGCCCGGTCCTTCCCTGTTCACGGATCGGTAGTGCTGTGACGTTACCTTGCCGATCCCGCTCATCGGGAGTTCAGTCCCGGGTGATGGACATCATCCGGAACGTGCGCATGCCGCACAGTGGTGCGGGGTAATGCAGCTTCCTCGATTGCGTCGATAGAACCAACCACGCTTGACATGTGCGAAAATCGCACTAACCGTGGCTGTGTGGAATGGACCGAGATCGGCGAGCGCGTGCGTGAGGCGCGCTTGGGCGCTGGGCTGTCCCAGGCCGAGCTGGCCGCCGAGATCGGTCTGGACCGCACGATGGTCGTGAAAATCGAGCGTGGAGCGCGACGTCTGGACGCCCTTGAGCTGGCGCGTCTCGCCGAGGCACTCTCAGTGTCGATCGGGTACTTCCTGGACGCGCGCCCGGCGGTGGTCTCCCGGCGCAGCAGCCTTCCCTTGGACGACACCGGAACGAACTCCGGGCGCGCTGAGTCACGCCTGGAAGCCGCCTTGTTCGAGTGGCTACGGGACGTCCGCCAACTGGTGGACCTCGGACAGCTACCGCCCCTGGATGTGGTGATTTTTCCGGGCAAGGTCGACGGGCTACCAGCGGCGCGGGAAGCTGCATCCTGGCTACGTGAGCACCTGGACCTTGGCACCAGGCCCATTGACACGATGATGTCGGTATGCGAGCGCGCCGGACAGTTCCTGCTCGTCACTGAGCTGACTGGGGACGGTGCTTCGCTGACGGACGACGGGCTGGCAGTGGCGGTCGTGAACAGTGCGGCCGACCCCGGTCGTCGCCGTGCCACTGCCGCTCACGAGCTGGGCCACCTCGTTCTGGGCGATGAGTATTCGACGGATCTCGGTGTCGCGGCTTCGCGCGAGGAAAGAGAGCGAGCCATCGGCGCGTTCGCCGCCGAACTGCTGTTGCCGGTCGCGGTGATCACCGACGGCTGGCCGCGAGACGAGAGCGTGGCCCGCGAATATCTGATCGAACTCGCCGCACGCTATCGGACGTCCTGGTCGACAGCGCTCAGACAAGCGCAACACGCAAAGGTCATCGACGGGAGCACGGCCCGTCGATGGCGCACACCGACACGCGCCGAGATACTCGAAGCCCTCGGATGGGCTCCGCAGCCCGGTCTGACCTCGGTGACGGTTCCGCCCACCTTCGCACACGCGGTGATCCAAGCCTGGAGGTTCGACAAGATCACCTCGAACCGAGCCGTCGAACTGCTGCACGGTCAGATCACGATCGAGGATCTGCCTCTGCGCAACGAAGCCGAGTCGGCGCCCTGATCGATGCTCGCCTTCGACACGACCTGTCCGAGTCACTTCGCACTTGCAGAACGCCTCGACGTCCTGTTTCGCGAAGAACCTCGCAACCTCGGGGAGCCCAGCGTCTTTGCCGTCGTGGAGCGACAAGGCGGCATCGCTGTCACCGACGATCGCGACGCGGTAAGGGTCGGGCGCGCCTACGGTCTGCCTGTGCACGGAAACGGTGTGGCTCCTCGCCCGTGCTTGCGGCAACGGGAAGGTCACCGAGGTCAGTGCGGGCAACCTCACCGAGTGCCTCCGCGACACCGGAATGAGGTTGCCCTGCACCGGGCGCGACTTCGGCGCCTTCAGCCGCCGTCACGGGCTTCTGCAATTCAGCTCGCCGCGTTCTCCTTCTCGAACCGCGTGTACAGCAGCCGGTTCGGTGTGCCCTGCGGCAGGCCGGTCAGCACGTCCGGCGTCGAGTTGTTGATCAGGGCGTCCATCACCTGCTGGGGCGTCTTGTCGGGGTACTGGGCCCGGTAGAGCGCCGCGGCGCCCGCGACGAACGCCGCCGCCATCGAGGTGCCCGAGAACGGCGTCGCGGCGGTCGCCCCCGGCGCGGTCGACGGCACGTCCACCCCCGGCGCCAGCAGGTCCACCCCCAGCCCGAAGTTCGACTTCGGCGCGAAGGCGTCCGCCTTGTCCACCGCTCCCACGGTCAGCAGCTCCGGGATCCGCGCGGGCGAGGAGAACGACGAGTCCACCCCCGACCACCCGGCCGCCGCGACCACCGGCATCACGCCGATCAGCCGCCGCACCGCGTTGTCCAGGCCGTCGGACGCGGGCCCGCCGAAACCGATCACCGCGACGGCGGGCTGCTTCGCGTTCTGGGTGACCCAGTCGATGCCCGAGATGATGTTGTTGAGCCGCCCGTTGCCCTTGTCGTCGAGCACCTTGACCGGCACGATCCGCGCGGCCTTCGCGACGCCGAACTCCGTGCCGGCCACGATCCCGGCCATCCGCGTGCCGTCGCCGTTGCCGTCGGCCGGGTTGTCGGTGCCGCCGACGAAGTCCTTGCCCGGGTCCACCCGCCCGGCCAGGTCCGGCAGCGCCGCGTCGACCCCGGTGTCGATCACGTACACCGTGACGCCCTCGCCGGTGCTGTCGTAGTGGTAGGTCTGGTCGCCGGCCTTGCCGCGCTGGTCGATCCGGTCCAGGGCCCAGCTCGGCGGGTTCTGCTGCGCACCGGGCGCGGCCGAAGCCGGCGCCACGGCGGCGAGGACGAGCAGTGCCGAACCGATGACCGCGCGTAATCCAGTCTTGAGCACGCCTCAGCGTTGCGCCGCCGGAGATCACGCACAACTCGGGCCGTCGCCCGATCGTGCGTCAGGACTTCTCGAGGTACTCGGCGCGCTCGGAATCGACCAGGTCGGACACCATGTGCGCCAGGCCCGGATGCCGGTCCAGCGCCGGGTCGCCGCTGACGATCTCCTGCGCCCGCTCCCGCGCGGCCGCGATGACGTCTTCGTCGCGCAGCAGCGAAAGCAGCTTGAGGCTGGAGCGCTTGCCGGACTGGGTCGCGCCCAGGATGTCGCCCTCGCGCCGCAGCTCCAGGTCCAACCGGGACAGTTCGAACCCGTCCGTTGTGGACTCCACCGCCGCCAGTCGCTCGCGCGTCGCGGTGCCGTCCAGCGTCTCGGTGACCAGCAGGCACAGCCCGGGCACGCTGCCCCGGCCCACCCGGCCACGCAGCTGGTGCAGCTGGCTGACCCCGAACCGGTCGGCGTCCATGATCACCATCATCGTCGCGTTCGGCACGTTCACGCCGACCTCGATCACCGTGGTCGCGACCAGCACGTCCAGCTTGCCCGCCGCGAACGCGCGCATCACGGCGTCCTTGTCGTCGGGCGGCATCCGGCCGTGCAGAATCCCCAGGCGCAGCTCCGACAGCGGCCCGTTCTCCAGCTCGGCGGCGACGTCGAGCACCGCCAGCGGCGGACGGCGGTCGCTGTTGTTCGACGCCGGCTCGTCCCCGATCCGCGGGCACACCACGTACGCCTGGTGGCCCTTGCGGACCTCCTCGACCAGCCGCTGCCACGCCCGGTCCAGCCACGCCGGCTTCTCCGCGACCGGCACCACGCTCGTCTTGATCGGCGACCGCCCGACCGGCATGTGCCGCAGCGCCGAGGTTTCCAGGTCGCCGTAGACCGTCATCGCGACCGTGCGCGGGATCGGCGTCGCGGTCATGACCAGCACGTGCGGGCTGCCGCCGTTCGCCGCGCGGGAACGCAGCGCGTCCCGCTGCTCGACGCCGAACCGGTGCTGCTCGTCCACCACCACCAGGCCCAGATCGGCGAAGGACACCGTGTCCTGGATCAGCGCGTGCGTGCCGACGACGATCCCGGCCGCGCCGCTGGCGGTGTCCAGCAGCGCCTGCTTGCGTTCCTTCGTCGACATCGACCCGGTCAGCAGCGTCACCTTCGTCGCGTTCTCCGCGGCGCCCAGCTCACCGGCCTGCCCCAGGTCGCCGAGCATCTCGCGCAGCGACCGGGCGTGCTGCGCGGCGAGCACCTCGGTGGGCGCGAGCATCGCGGCCTGGCGGCCGGAGTCGACCACCTGGAGCATCGCCCGCAGCGCGACGACCGTCTTGCCGCTGCCGACCTCGCCCTGCAGCAGCCGGTTCATCGGGTGCTCGCTGGCGAGGTCGGCGGCGATGTCCTCGCCCACCGCGCGCTGGCCCTCGGTCAGCTCGAACGGCAGCCGCTGGTCGAAGGCGTCCAGCAGGCCGTCCGTCGTGCGCGCGCACGCGGGCGCCGGCCGGGACACCGCGGAGTACCGGCGTTGCGCGAAGATCAGCTGCACCGCCATGGCCTCGTCCCACTTCAGCCGGTCCCGCGCGGCCTCCAGCGCGTCGCGGTCCTTGGGGCGGTGGATGTTGTGCAGCGCGTCGAACAGGTCCATGAGCTGGCGGCTGTCGAGCAACTCGCGCGGCATCGGGTCCTCTTCGCGCTCCAGGGTGTCCAGCACCTGGCGCACGCACCGCGCGATGGACCACGACGGCATCCCGGCCGCGGCCGGGTAGACCGGGATGATCGCGCCCACGAAGTCGTCCATCGCGCTGTCGTCGTCGCCGTCGAGCATCTGGTACTCGGGGTTGGCGAGCTGGAGCGTGTTGCGGAACGCGGTGACCTTGCCGGCGAACAACCCGGTGCGACCCAGCCGCAGCTGCCGCTCGTGCTGGTGCGGGCGGCCGAAGAACGCGCACGACAGCCTGCGGTGGCCGTCGGTGATGACCAGTTCCAGGATGTGCCCCGGCTTGTTGCGCATGCGGCGCATGTTGACCTTCTCCACGCGCGCCATGACGGTCGCGTGCTCGCCGATCTCCAGCCCGGCGATGTCGGTCAGCTCACCGCGCTCGGCGTAGCGGCGCGGGTAGTGCCGCAGCAGGTCCGCGACGGTGTGGATGTCCAGCGACTCGGCGAGCGCCTTCGCGGTCCTGGCGCCCAGCAGCGGGGGCAGCTTGTCACGCAGTCCGGTCACGCGTTCACTCCACACCGATCAGCAGCACGGCGTCGGCCTGGCCGCCGGGGTAATCCACGAACTCCACCTCCGGTCGCTGCGCCCGCAACCGCTCCCGCAGCTCGTCGGTCAGGCCCGGCGGCGCCTCGGTCCCGGTCAGCACGGTGACCAGCTCGCCGCCGACGGCCAGCATCCGGTTCAGCACACCCAGCGCCGCCTCGGCGGGCTCGGCGCCGGCCGGTTCGACGAGCACGACCTCGCCGTCGACGAAACCGATCAGGTCACCGGCGTGGGCCCGTCCCACCCAGGTTATCGACTCCTCGGCGGCGACCACGAGCTCGCCACGCCGCGTTGCCGCGGCCGCCTCGGCCATGGCCACGACGTCGTCGTTCGCGCGGCGCTGCACGTCGTGCACGGCCAGCGCGGACAGCACCTGGACCGGCGACGCGCACGGGATGACCACCACGTCCCGGTCGCCGATCATCGGGTGGCCGGCGGCGTCGTCGGCGGCCCTGGTCAGGCTCGCGCCGCCGGCGAGGACGGTGATGTGACCGGCCGCCCGCTCGGTGATCAGGCCGAGCATCTCCTCGACGCTCGGCGTGGCGTGGTCGGGCACCGCGAGCACCGCGACGCCCTCCTCCCGCAGCAGCGCGGCCAGCTCCTCGCCGTGCACGACGGCGACCACCGCGCGGTCCGGGCCGGACGGCGGTTCGATCGGGGTCGGTGTGATCAGCGGTTCGACGCGGATGTTGCTCGGCGTGCCCGCCCGCAGACCGGCCTCGATCGCGGCACCGATGTCCGCGCAGTGCACGTGGACGGCGTGTCCCCCGCTGCCGTCCCCGGCCACGGTGACGCTGTCCCCCAGTTCGGACAGCGCCCGGCGCAGGACCGGGACGTCCGCGTCGGCGACGCCGTCCAGCAGGTACATGACCTCCCACGCGTAGGGGGCCGGCTCGGCGTCCGGTTCGCCGCGGGTGTGCGCCTCGCAGGAGTGCGCGATCTGGGTCTCGGTGCCGGTGACCACGCCGGCCAGGGCGTCGAAGACCGCGACGAGCCCGCGCGCGCCCGCGTCCACGACCCCGGCCGCGGCGAGGACCGGCAGCTGGTGCGGGGTCTGCTCGAGGGCTTCCGAAGCGGCCTTGGCGGCGATCGCGACGACGTCGGCGAGGTCACCGGGCTGCGTGACCGCCTGGGCCACGGCCTGCAGGACGCTGAGCATCGTGCCCTGGACCGGGCGGGCGACCGCGTCGGTGGCGGTGCGGTGCGCGTTCGCCAGGGCCTTGGCCAGGGTGGGCCCGTCCAGCTCGCTCGCGGCGGCGGCGGTTTCGGCGAGACCGCGCAGGACCTGCGAGAGGATCACGCCGGAGTTGCCGCGCGCGGCGAGGACGGCGCCCCGGGCGAGCACGGACAGTGCCGTCGCCGCGCTGTCCGTGGCGGGTTCGGCGATCAGGCGGGCGTGCGCGCCGGACATGGTGTGCAGCAGGTTGGAGCCGGTGTCGGAGTCGGCGACCGGGTAGACGTTGATGCCGTTGATGGCCGGGCACAGCACCTCCAGGCTGTGCACGCAGGCCGCCGCCCACGCTGTGATGGCATGCTCGTCCAGAGCCCGCACCGCCGACCTCCTCCCTGGTCAGGCCAGGGTAGCGACCCGGTCGCCGGAGGGCGAAGGACCGTCGTTTACTATGGTCCGAGTGTCCGGCCCGCGCCGGGCGTGTTTTGTCTTCCCTGATCGTCAAAGGAGTTCGACGTGGCTGCCGTGTGCGACGTCTGTGGCAAGGGACCGGGCTTCGGCAAGTCCGTCTCGCACTCCCACCGGCGTACCAACCGCCGCTGGAACCCGAACATCCAGACCGTGCACGCCAAGATCGGCGTGTCCCAGCGCAAGCGGCTGAACGTCTGCACCTCGTGCCTGAAGGCCGGCAAGGTCGTTCGCGGCTGATCGCTGCAGACTTCATCGGAAACGGCGGGTGCCCTGCGGCATCCGCCGTTTTCGCGTGCCCGGGGTGGCGCTAGAGTACGCCGCCGTGGCTGCGAAACCGTTGCACGAAGTCGTTGAGGCCGGCTGGGCGAAGGCGCTGGACCCGGTCGCCGACCGGATCGCCGCGATGGGTGAGTTCCTGCGCGCGGAGATCGCCGCGGGTCGCAAGTATCTCCCGGCGGGCGAGCACGTGCTGCGGGCGTTCCAGCAGCCCTTCGACGACGTCAAGGTGCTGATCGTCGGCCAGGACCCGTACCCGACGCCGGGCCACCCGATCGGGCTGAGCTTCGCGGTGGCGCCGGAGGTGCGGCCGCTGCCGAAGAGCCTGATCAACATCTACCAGGAGTACTGCGACGACCTCGGCTACCCGGCGCCGTCCAACGGTGACCTCACGCCGTGGACCGAACAGGGCGTGCTGCTGCTCAACAGGTCGCTGACCGTGCGCCCCGGTTCGCCCAATTCGCACAAGGGCAAGGGCTGGGAAGAGGTCACCGAGCAGGCGATCCGCGCGCTGGCCGCCCGCGGCAAGCCGATGGTGGCGATCCTGTGGGGCAGCAACGCGCGCAGCCTGAAGCCGCTGCTCGGCGGGGTGCCGTGCATCGAGTCGGTGCACCCGAGCCCGCTGTCCGCCCGCAACGGCTTCTTCGGGTCGAAGCCCTTCAGCCGCGCGAACGAGCTGCTGCAGCGGCAGGGCGCCGAGCCGGTGGACTGGAAGCTGCCCTAGGTCGAGCGGCCACGGGGCGAGCCGACCTGGCCGTGAACGGCCTGTTCCGGCGCTGGCAGCGCGCCGGAGTGTGGAGGCTGATCCTGGCGGCGTTGCAAGCGCGTGCGGACGCGGCGGCCTGATCACCAGCGGAGTCGGGCAGCGCGAGCCGGCTGATCACGGCCTGGTGCTCGCGGTGTGGATGGACCGCCAAGCTGCATCTGGCCATCGAACAGGGCCAAAAGCCGCTGTCACGCCACCCGGTACGACAAGCTCGCCGGCCGCTACGAGGCAACCGTCCACCTCATGGCAATCACGAGTGGCTTCCTCGTTCAGGAAACACCGCCCTAGCCCAGGCGAGGGGCGGCGTGCCGCTGCCCCGCTCGCCGCCACGGCTCCCGTTCCGGCGGGCCGCACCATCGCCCGAAGCGGCCGGGCCCGGCACCGAGCGGCGCCGCGCCGAATCGCTGCCGCCGCTCAGGCGGCCGGCCCGGGCGCCCCGGCCCGCGCACGGCAACTCTCCTGATCGGCCGTCCCTAATCCAGCCGTCGCAGGGCGGTGCGGAACCATTGCGCCCGCTCGACGTAGCCGTCCACCACGCGCTGGATCTTGTCCGGCCCGAACGACGTGTTCTCCCGCACCTTGGCCGGCACCCCGAGCGCGATGTGCCCGGACGGCACGTGCGCCGAATACGACAGCACCGCCCCGGCGCCGACCATCGCGCCGTCTTCGATCACGCTGCCGTTCAGCACCACCGAACCCGAGGCGATGAGGCAACCGGTGCCGATCCGCGCGCCCTCCACGTGCACCGCGTGCCCGATCGCCGACGACGGGCCCAGGATCGTCGGGTCCTGGGCGGTGCAGTGCAGCACGCACCCGTCCTGCACGTTGGACCGCTCGCCGATCTCGATGTAGCCGTGGTCCCCGCGCAGCACGGCCTGCGGCCACACCGACGCGTCCGGCCCGATCCGCACGTCGCCGATCACCGTGGCGTCCGGGTGCACGAACGCCGTCGGGTGGATCGACGGGGTCAGCTCACCCAGCGCGTAGATCGCCACTCGAATCCTCCAAGTCCTTGCCCAGGTACACCGACAGCGGATCGTCCCGGTAGTGGCCGAACGCCGGAACGTCGGTGTAGCCGGCCGACCGGTACAGCGCGATCGCCTCCGGCTGCTTCAGCCCGGTCTCCAGCACGAGCCGCCGTCGCCCGGCCGCGAGCGCCGTCCGCTCCAGCTCCGCCAGCACCGCGCGGGCGAAACCCTTGCCCCGAGCGGCATCGGCGACGTACATGCGCTTCAGCTCGACCTCGTCGTCACCGCGGGCACGCCAGCCACCGCAGGCGACCGGCTCCCCGTCCAGGTAGCCGACGACGAACAACCCCAGCGGCGGCGCGAACTCGGCCGGATCGACCGGGGTGGCGTCCGTTTCGCCGTACCGCACGACGTACTCCTGCTGCACGGCGTCGATCAGCTCGACCGCGTCCGGATCGTCGTAGGCGACCACGCGAAGGTCCATAACGGGTCACCGTAACGGGGTCAGCGCCAGTGCTCCCAGCCACTTTCGCCGTGGTACTGCTCACCGTCGACCGTCACGCCCGAATCGGCCAGCGTGACCGAGCCGATCCGCCGCCAGCCCTCGGGCAGGTCGGCGAACGACGGGAACGTGGCGACCAGCGCGTGGTCCTCGCCGCCGGTCAGCACCCAGGTCAGCGGGTCCGCGCCCAGCGCGGTGCCCACGTCGACCAGCTTCTGGTCGACCTCCAGGTGCTCGGTCAGCACGTCGATGCCCACGCCGGACGCCTCCGCGATGTGGCCGAGGTCGGCGAGCAGGCCGTCCGAGACGTCGATCATCGCCGTCGCCCCGGCGATCGCGGCCGCGGGGCCGGCGGCGTAGTCCGGTTCGGGCGCGCGCTGGGCGTTGACGACCGCGACCGGCGAGCGGAAACCGCGGCCGAGCGTGGCCAGACCGGCCGCGGCCCAGCCCAGCCGCCCGGACACCGCGACGATGTCCCCCGGCCGCGCGCCCGAACGCGTCACCGGCGCGCGGCCCTGCAGGTCACCGAGCGCGGTGATGCTCACCACGAGCTGGTCGGCGCGCACCATGTCGCCGCCGACGACCCCGGCGCCGGCGCGCTGCGCTTCCGCCCACAGGCCGTCGCTGAGTTCCCGGACGACCTTCGCGGGCGTGTCCGGCGGGCAGGCGAGCCCGACGAGGACGGCCGTGGGCACCGCGCCCATCGCGGCGACGTCGGCGAAGTTCTCCGCCACCGCCTTGCGCCCGACCTGGTCCGGAGTGGACCAGTCCAGCCGGAAGTGCACGCCCTGGACGAGGACGTCGGTCGTGGCGACCACCCGCCCGTCGGGCGCGGCCACGACCGCGGCGTCGTCGCCGGGTCCGAGGAGGGTCGGCGCGGGTTGTCTTCGGTTCTCGGTCACGGCGCGGATGAGGCCGAACTCACCCATTCCGGCGACCGTGCCGGAGTCGGATGCCTGGTGGGTTGACATGCGTCACCTCGGTCGCTCGATAGTCGGATGACCTAAATTCGTGGTTCGTGCGGTAGGTTCTCACCACGTTCCTACCTTGAGTTCGACGCCGGAGACGAAGGGGCGCGCCGTGGTCCACGCATACATCCTCATCCAGACCGAAGTCGGCAAGGCCGCCGCGGTCGCGGCGGAGATCGCCGGGATCCCCGGCGTCACCAGTTCCGAGGATGTGACCGGCCCCTACGACGTGATCGTGCGCGCCGAAGCCGACAACGTCGACCAGCTCGGGCAGCTCGTGGTCGCGAAGGTGCAGGGTGTCGAGGGCATCACGCGCACGCTGACCTGCCCCGTGGTGCACCTGTAAGCGATGCCGGACACCGAGACCGGGGCACCGCCGCGGGCACTGCTGGTGGTCGCGGCCGTGCTGGTGGTCGTGCTGGCGGCCGGGGTCGCGGTCATCGGGCTGGTGGTGCGCGGCTCCGGTGACGAGGCGGGCCCGCTGGCGCTGGTGCCGGTGGACGCCCCGCAGGCCGGTTCGGCCGGGTGCGCGCAGCTGATCCCGGCGATGCCGGCGCAGCTGGACTCGAAGGGCACCGCGCTACCCCGCCGGACGATCGCCGAACCCGCCCCGGAGGCGACGATCGCGTGGGGCTCCCCGGAGTCGATCGTGCTGCGCTGCGGGTTGGGCAAGCCACCGGAGCTGACGCCGACGAGCCAGTTGCGGGTGGTCAGCGGAGTGCAGTGGCTGCCGGTGGAGGGCCCGGGCTCGTCGACGTGGTACGTGGTCGACCGGGCGGTGTACGTGGCGCTGACGGTGCCCGACTCCGCGGGGACCGGGCCGCTGCAGCAGATCTCGGACACGGTGGCGGCCACGCTGCCCGCGGTGCCGCTGCGCTTCTGAGCGCAGGGCCCCTGGCTCGGCCGGGAAGTGGCGGCGCGGTCCCCGGCTCCGCCAGGACCAGCGGCCGCGCCCCGATGCAGCCCGGTCCGGGCCGTGCGCGACCGGCGCACTGTGCCGCTGCGCTTCTGAGCGCAGGGCCCCTGGCTCGGCCGGGAAGTGGCGGCGCGGTCCCCGGCTCCGCCAGGACCAGCGGCCGCGCCCCGATGCAGCCCGGTCCGGGCCGTGCGCGACCGGCGCACTGTGCCGCTGCGCTTCTGAGCGCAGCGGCCGGCGGCCTCAGCGCAGCCCGGTGCCCCGTGCCAGCGCGGTGTCGATCAGCGTCGTCAGCAGGGTGCGGTAATCCACGCCGGTGACCTGCCACATCTTCGGGTACGCCGACGTCGCCGTGAAGCCGGGCATCGTGTTGACCTCGTTGACCGTCAGTTCGCCGTTCGGGCCCACGAAGAAGTCCACCCGCGCCAGGCCCTGGCAGTCGAGCGCCTGGAACGCCTTCACCGCCTGCGCGCGCAGCTTCTCGGTGACCGAATCGTCCAACTTGGCGGGGATGTCCAGCTCCGCGTCCTCGCCGATGTACTTCGTCTCGAAGTCGTACCAGGCGGACTCGTCGTCGGAGAGCACGCGCACCTCGGCCGGCAGCGACGCCTCCACCCGGCCGTCCGGGAACTCCAGCACGCCGCACTCGACCTCGCGCCCCGGCACCGCCGCCTCGACCAGCACCTTCGGGTCGGTCTCGCGCGCCAGGGCGATCGCCGCGTCCAGGTCGGCCCAGTCGGTCACCTTGCTGATCCCGATCGACGACCCCGCCCGCGACGGCTTGACGAACACCGGCAGCCCCAGCCGTTCCCGGTCCGCCTCGTCCAGAGTGGACTGTCCGCGGCGCAGCTCGACGTAACGCCCGACCGGCAGGCCCTCCGCGGCGAGGAGCTTCTTCGCGTAGCCCTTGTCCATCGCCACCGCGCTGGCCAGCACGCCCGGCCCCACGTACGGGATCCCGGCCAGCTCCAGCAGCCCCTGCAGCGTGCCGTCCTCACCGAAGGCGCCGTGCAGCACGGGGAAGACGACGTCGACACCACCGAGCGCCTCGGCGCCGGGCTCGGTCACGACCAGCTCGCGCCGCGTCGGGTCCCCGGCGAGGACCAGCGACTGGCCGCCGTCGACGGAGGGCAGCCGCCGGTCGGAGATCGTGAGGGTCTTCGGGTCGGCGGTGCCCAGCACCCAGCCGCCCTCGCGGGTGATCCCGATGGGCACGACCTCGAAGCGGTCGCGGTCCAGATGAGCCAGCACGCTGCCCGCCGACAGGCACGAGATCGTGTGCTCGGTGCTCCGGCCGCCGAACACCACGGCCACCCGCGTCTTCCTCATGGGCCGTCACCCTACCGGGCTCTTGCCCTGATCCGATCAGCGCAGTAAGCCCACCAGCTCGTCCAGCGCGCCGCCCAGCGCCTCGCGCGAACAGCCCGCGTAACCGATCGCCACGCCATACGCCGTGGGCGTTCCCGCGAAGTGGCGGGCCAAACCATCGAGACGGATCCCGCGCATCCGTCCCGCCGCGAGGCACTCCCGTTCGGCCTCGGCGGACGTGAACGGCACCACCAGGTGCGCGCCCGCGTCGTCGCCCAGCACCGGAATCCCGGCCGCCCGCAAGGCCGACACCAGCACCACCCGCCGCTCGGACAACTCACGGCGCAGTTTCCGCAGGTGACGGCCCAGGTCACCGTGCCGCGCGAGCTCGATCAGCACGCGCTGCCCGGCCGGCGACGGACGGGTTCCGGTGCGGTCGCGGTGCCCCAGCACCGACGACGTCACCGCGCCCGGCGCGACCATCCAGCCGGCGCCGAGGGTGGGCGTGAGGATCTTGCTGGTCGTGCCCAGGTGCACCACGACGTCCGGCGCGAGCGCGGCCAGCAGCGGCAGCGGGGCGACGTCGAACCGCAGCTCACCGTCGTAGTCGTCCTCGATGACGAGCATGTTCTCGGCGCGGGCCCGCTCGACGAGCTCCACCCGGCGGGCCGCGTTGAGCCGCGACCCCATCGGGTACTGGTGCGCCGGCGAGCAGTAGACGCCGCGCACGCCGGGCGGGATCGCGTCGGTGCGCAGGCCCTCGCCGTCCACCGGCACCCCGACGACCTTCAGCCCGGCGCTCAGGAACGCCTCCACCGCGCGCTGGTAGCCGGGCTCCTCGACGGCGACCGTGTCCCCGGCCCGGAACACGGCCCCGGCCAGCTCGAACACCGCGGCGGTGGTGCCGCCGGTGGCCAGCACGGAGTCGGTGCCGACCGCCAGCCCGCGGTGGCGCAGCAGGTGCTCGGCGATCGCCGCCCGGTACTCCGGCAGGCCGGCGCGGTGCGCGCGGGTCAGCGGCGGGGTGTCGGCGGCGGCGCGCCAGGCCCGGCGCCAGGCGGCACGGTCGATGCCCGCCGCCCACGGCGTGCCCGGGGTGAGGTCGAGCAGCTCGTCCGGTTCGGCGACCTCGCCCGGGACCGCCCGGTGGACCGGCCGGTCGCTCGGTGGTGAAGTGGTGACGTAGGTGCCCGAGCCGTGCCGCCCGGTGATCCAGCCTTCGGCGTGCAGCTGGTCGTAGGCGGCCGAGGTGACCGTGCGGCTCACGCCCAGCCGCGCGGCCAGGGCGCGGGTGGACGGCAGCCGGTCGCCGCCGCGCAGGTGCCCGGTCGCGGCCGCGTCGCGCAGGGCGTCGGCGAGCTGCACGGCCAGCGGGGTCCCGGACTCGCGGTCGAGGGCGACGGGCAGCGCGGTGGCGGGCTGGGACACGCGAAGTGGCCTTTCGTTTTGCTCCGAAAGTGGATCTACTGGAAGTCCACTATACGCCGCATGCTGACGGCATGACCACACTCTCGCCGACCCCGCGCAGTACCCTGACCCGCAAGAAGGACCGCGCGGCCACCGATCGCGAGCGCCTGTACGAGGTGCTCGACGAGGGCCTGATCTGCCACCTCGGGCTGGTGCTGAACGGCTCGCCCGTCGTGGTGCCCACCGGGTACGGCCGCGACGGCGACACGCTGTACTTCCACGGCTCGACCGGTTCGGGGAACCTGCGCGCGGCGGCGCGGGGCATCGACGTGTGTGTGACGGTCACGCTGGTCGACGGTCTGGTGTACGCGCGCTCGCTCAACAACCACTCGATGAACTACCGCAGCGCGGTGGTGCACGGAACCGCGCGGCTGGTGACGGGCGAGGAGAAGATGCACGGGCTGCACGTGGTGACCGAGCACCTGACGCCGGGCTCGTGGGACCACGCGCGGGCGGTGAACGCGAAGGAGCTGGCGTCGGTTTCGGTGCTGGCGCTGGACCTGGCGGAGGCGTCGGTGAAGATCCGCGCGGGCGAGCCGATCGACGATCCGGAGGACATGGACAGCCACGAGATCTGGGCCGGGGTGGTGCCGGTCCAGACCACCTTCGGCGAGCCGGTGCCGGCCGCGTACACGCCCGAGGGCGCGCCGATTCCGCCGCACGTGCGTGCTCGTGGCCGGTAGCGCGGGGGCTCGCCGACGCCGTGCTCCGCGGGGGAGCGCGGATCACTCGTCGCCGCCGGTGATGTCGCCTACGCTCGTCGGGATGCCCTTGATCATGTCGATGATCGTCTTGCCGGCGAGGCCCCGGTAGCCGAACCACGGGTCCGTCAGGTACTTGATCGCCTGCTCGAACTTCTCGGCGCCCGCCGGGCCGAACAGCGTGCCCAGCTGCGCCACCGAGAAGTTGCTGATCTTGTCGAACCTCTCCAGCATCGCGGGCGTGACACCCTCGATTTCGGACAGCTCGTCCTTGATCGTCTGGGACATCTGCTCGGACAAGCAGTGGTGCGTCTTGGGGTCCGGCGCCGGGCCGTTCGAACCGGGCTTCGCCGACGGGGGCTTGGCTCCGGCGAGGTCCACCAGCTTCCGGGTCAGCTCGGCGATCTTCGCGCCGATCTTGCCCAGCGCGGTCGCCACCATGCCGATCGTGGTGCCGATGAAGACCACGATCGACGCCCCGAACGACACCGGCGCCAGCGCCGCCGCGATCAGCGCGCCCTTGATGATCGTCGCCAGCAGCATGGCGATCAGGTCGCGCACGATGCCGCGGAAGGCGCCCACCAGGCCACCGGCGACCTTCATCGACTTCCCGGCGTTCTCCAGGTAACCGCCGATCGGGTCGAGCACGAGCCCCAGCGTCTCCAGCGCCATCCCGGCCGTGTGCAGGCCGACGTCCCCGGGCTGGTACTCGCTCACGCCGTGAATCCCAGCAACCCGGCGGCGGTCCCGGAGTCGTGCGCGTCGTGGGCCTTCGCGGCTTCGCGCACGTTGTCCGCGAACTCGGTGATCGTGCCCGAGTACGTGTTCAGCTGATCCTCGGCCTTGCCGCACCACAACGTCACACCGGCGCCGAAGATCTGCCCCGCCATCCCGAAGATGCCGATGTCGCCGACGCACCCGCCGACCACCCCGGCCGTCCCCGGCCGTCCCCGGGCGCGGCCGTCGCGGAACCGGCGGTGTCGCTTCCGCCTCGGGCTGGGCGAAGTCCTCCGGCTCGTCCTCGACCGGCGGCAGGAAACTCCGGATCACGTCGGCGGATTCGCCCTCACCGGCGATCACCACGAACGAATCGGCGACCGTCCGCGCGGCCCGCCGCTGCCCCTCCCGCACGGCCTGCATGATCGCCGCGGTGAGCCGGGCCGAGGTCGCACGCGCGGTGCCCGGGTTCGAGGCGTTGCAGCGCACCGTTCGGCGCGATCGTGACGGTCACCGACCCGTCCGGGGACCGCACCGTCGGCGACACTTCGCCGAGCTTTCCCGAAGGGGCGAAACGTCAGTCGCGCACCGGTCCGGCGACCGGATCCAGGTGGTACGGCCGCATGACCCGGCCGCCGCTGCGGTAGACGTGCACGCTGATCGCCGGGTCGGGGCCGTCGTTGCGCACCTGGTGCACGTACCCGGGCCCGAAGACCCGCGACTGCCCCGCCGACAACGGGTGCACCTCGGTCACGCCGCGCCGCGCGACGGTTTCGGTGAGCCGACCGCTGACGACGGTGAACGCGCCCGTCGAATGCCCGTGGTCGTGCAGGTCGGTGTGCTGGCCGGGCAGCCAGCCCATCAGCCAGATCTCCTCGTCCGCACGCGCTTCGACGAGCGCGGAGAACCGCGTGTCCGGGTCGTAGCGCAGCAGGTGCCGCCAGCGGTCGCGGTCGGCGGCGAACTCGAGCGCGACGCGCACCGGGTGGCGCAGGACGGGCTTTTCGGTCAGGGCAATGGTGTTGTCCGGAACGGCGAACATGAAAACAGGTGTCCTCGGAAGTAAAAGGGGTTGTCGGCAGGCTGGGCTGGGTCAGCGACAACAACAAGGACACAGCGCGGCCGCACGGCGGAGATCCCGCCGGGTCATCTGGCCACGCGTCGTCATGGCGCCCACCCAACCAGCGGGCCGGGCGGGCGTCAACTCCGTTCCACCTACTAGGACCACTCGTGTTTCTGCCTGCGCCCGAGCAGCTCGGCGCCCACCTGCCGCGGGTCGGCGCCCTCGTGGCACACGCGGTGCATCGCGTCCGTGATCGGCATGTCGACGCCGTGTTTGCGCGCCAGCTCCCGGATGGACGTGCACGACATCACACCCTCGGCGACCTGGCCGCCGGCCGCGGCCTGCGCCTGCTCCAGCGTCTCGCCCCGCCCCAGCCGCTCGCCGAACGTGCGGTTGCGCGACAGCGGGGACGAACACGTCGCCACGAGGTCGCCGACCCCGGCGAGCCCGGCGAAGGTCAGCGGGTCGGCGCCCAGCTTCGTGCCCAGCCGCGCCATCTCCGCCAGCCCGCGCGTGATGAGCGTGGCCGTGGTGTTGGCGCCCAGGCCCATGCCGACCGCCATGCCGCAGCTCAGCGCGATGACGTTCTTCGCCGCGCCACCGACCTCGCAGCCCACCACGTCGGTGTTGGTGTAGGGCCGGAAGTAGGAGTTGAAGCTGGCCTGCTGGATCGCGACCGCCCGGTCGTGGTCGGTGCACGCGAGCACCGCGGCGGCCGGCTGCCCCTGCGCGATCTCGCGCGCCAGGTTCGGGCCGGACACCACCACGATCTCGTTCCCGGACACCCCGCTGATCTCGGCGATCACCTCGCTCATCCTCTTGAGCGTGCCGAGTTCGACACCCTTGGCGAGGCTGACCAGGATCGCGCCGGAGGGCAGGAGCTCCCGCCAGCCGGTGAGGTTCGCGCGCAGGCTCTGGCTCGGCACGGCCAGCACGACCGCCTCCGCACCGGCCAGCGCCTCGGCCGGATCGTGCGTGGCCGTCAGGTTCGCGGGCAGCTCGATGTCCGGGAGGTATCCGCTGTTGCTGTGCTTGTCGCGGATCTCCCCGGCCATCTCGGCTCGCCGGGCCCACATCGTCACGTCCCGGCCCGCGTCGGCGAGCACCTTGGCGAACGCGGTGCCCCACGAACCCGCGCCGAGCACGGTGATGCGCTGCACCATCGTCAGTCCGCCACCTCGGGCTTGCGCGCCGGCGGCTGTTCGCCGCGGACCTCGGCCAGCAGCTCGGTGACCCGCTCCATGAGCAGTTCCGTCACCTCCCGCAGCAGCGGCCCGGTCTGCGGCTTGCCGCGGTAGGCGGACAGGTCGACCGGGTCGCCGACCTTGTGCGTCACGGTCGTGCGCGGGATGAGCCGCACCTTCTTGTGGTAGAAGTCCAGGATCTGCTGGGTGCCCCAGCGCGCGACCGGGATCACCGGGACGTCGTTGTCCAGCGCCAGCCGCGCGACCCCGGTGTGGGACCGCTTCGGCCAGCCGTTCGGGTCCTTGGTGATGGTGCCCTCGGGGTAGATGACGACGACCTTGCCCTCCCGCAGCGCCTGGTGCGCGGCGCGGAGGCTGTCCCCGGCCTGCGCCGATCCGCGGTAGACCGGGATGCTGCCCGCGCCCACCAGGATCTTGCCGAAGATCGGCGTCCGGGCGAGGCTGTCCTTGGCCAGGAACCGCGGGACGCGCTTCTGGCGGTGGATGAACACCGCGTCGACGGCGGGGTCCATGTGCGAGACGTGGTTCATGACCACCAGCGCCGGGCCCTCCCGCGGGATGCGCTCGGCGCCGGTGTAGACCCGCCTGCCGATCCAGCTCACCGGGTAGAACAGCACCGCGGCGGCTCCGACCCAGAACCCGCCCTTCTCACGACCGGCCAAGACTCCTCCTGCTGTGGTGTGTGCTGCCGGTAGCTGATCCTAGGTGCACGATTGCGGAAAGATGGGGGCGTGCCCGTACCCGCCGAAATCTCCGGCCTGATCGTCCCGCTGAAGCCGCCCCGCGCGGGCAAGTCCCGCCTGCGCGGAGCCGTCGGCGAGCGCGACCACCCGGCGCTCGTGCTGGCCCTGGCCTGGGACACCCTGGCCGCGGCCACCGCGGCGGGGGTGCGCCGCGTGCTGGTGGTCGCCGCCGATCCGGCCGCGGTGTCCGGCCTGCGCCGCCCCGGTGTGGAGATCGTCCGCGAGCACGGTCCGGCCGACCTCAACGCGGCGCTGCGGCAGGGCGAGGCGCTGCTGCGCGAGCGGGACCCGGACGGCGTCGTCGGAGCGATTCAAGCCGATCTGCCCGCTTTGCGTCCCGCGGACCTGGCCGCCGCGCTCGACGCGGCGGGCGGGCGGCGGGCGTTCACCGCGGACGCCGAGGGCACCGGCACGACACTGCTGCTGTCGGCACCCGGCGCGCCGCTGGATCCGCGGTTCGGCCCGGGTTCGGCCGCGGCGCACGCCGGGTCC
This sequence comes from Amycolatopsis thermalba, assembly GCF_023376025.1. Classification (NCBI taxonomy): domain Bacteria; kingdom Bacillati; phylum Actinomycetota; class Actinomycetes; order Pseudonocardiales; family Pseudonocardiaceae; genus Amycolatopsis; species Amycolatopsis thermalba. The sequence goes on along the minus strand of NZ_CP091196.1, from coordinate 2,084,495 downwards.
GGCGCGGTGCCGCTGGAGCTGGACGTGCCGTCGCTGCGCCGGGACGTGGACACCCCGGCGGATCTGGACGAGGCGTGCGAGCTGGGCGTGGGCGCCCGCACCCGGGCGTTGCTCTGCGCACAGGAGGTGGCGTGAACATCACCCGGCCGCTGGGCGAACTGCTCCGGGTGGTCCTCAAGAGCACAGGTGAACTGCTCAATCTCTCACTCGGCGTATCGGCAGGCAGGCCCGAAGTAAGGAACAATGCCAGTGTGAGCAGCGACGAGACCCTTCCCCCGGCAACGACCCCACCGGCGTCCGGCGAGACCGCCGCGCCCACGAGATTCCGCGCCATCCCGTCCGCGCCCCCGGCGGTGACCCCGTCGTCGGACCTGCCGCCGGCGTCCCTGCCCGACGACCGGTACTTCAACCGCGAGCTGTCGTGGCAGGACTTCAACGCCCGGGTGCTGGCGCTGGCCGAGGACGCCTCCCAGCCGCTGCTGGAGCGGGCCAAGTTCCTCGCCATCTTCGCGTCCAATCTGGACGAGTTCTACATGGTCCGGGTGGCCGGGCTGAAGCGCCGCGACGAGACCGGGCTGCCGGTGCGCAGCGCCGACGGGCTCACCCCGCGCGAGCAGCTGGCCTACATCGCCAAGCGCAACCAGGACCTGGTCGAGCGGCACACCGCCGCGTTCGAGGAGCACGTCCGCCCGGAGCTGGCCAAGCACGACATCCAGATCGTGTGCTGGGCCGATCTGGAGCCGGACGACCAGGCACGCCTGTCGGACTACTTCTCCGAGCAGATCTTCCCGGTGCTCACGCCGCTGGCGGTCGACCCGGCGCACCCGTTCCCCTACATCTCCGGGCTGTCGCTGAACCTGGCCGTCACCGTGCGGGACCCGGACCTGGGCACCGAGCGGTTCGCCCGGGTCAAGGTGCCGAACAACGTGCCGCGCCTGATCCGCGTCGAGCAGCAGCGGGAGAGCCGCGTCGCGACGTTCCTGCCGCTGGAGGAACTGATCGCCGCGCACCTCGGTGAGCTGTTCACCGGCATGGAGGTCACCGAGCACCACGTTTTCCGGGTGACCCGCAACGCCGACGTGGACGTGGACGAGGACCGCGACGAGGACCTGCTGCAGGCGCTGGAGCGGGAGCTGGCGCAGCGCCGGTTCGGCCCGCCGGTGCGGCTCGAGGTCGCCAACGACATGAGCGAGCACGTGCTCGACCTGCTGCTGCGGGAGCTGGAGGTCGACCCGCACGACGTGGTCGAGGTGCCGGGCCTGCTGGACCTGACGTGCCTGATGCAGCTTTCCAGTTTGGACCGCAAGGAACTGAAGGACCGCCCTTTCGTCCCGGCCACGCACCCGGCGTTCGGTGAGCACGAGACGCCCAAGAGCGTCTTCGCCACCCTGCGCGAGGGCGACGTGCTCGTGCACCACCCCTACGACTCGTTCTCCACGAGCGTGCAGCGGTTCATCGAGCAGGCCGCCAGGGACGACAAGGTGCTGGCCATCAAGCAGACGCTGTACCGCACCTCCGGTGACTCCCCCGTCGTGAACGCGCTGATCGACGCCGCCGAGGCGGGCAAGCAGGTCGTGGCGCTGGTGGAGATCAAGGCCCGCTTCGACGAGGAGGCCAACATCACCTGGGCCCGCGCGCTGGAGCGGGCCGGGGTGCACGTGGTCTACGGGCTCGTCGGGCTCAAGACGCACTGCAAGGTCGCGATGGTGGTGCGCCAGGAGGGCTCGACCATCCGCCGCTACTGCCACATCGGCACCGGCAACTACAACCCGAAGACGGCGCGGTTGTACGAGGACGTCGGCCTGCTGACCGCGGACCCGGACATCGGCGCGGACATCACCGACCTGTTCAACGTGCTGACCGGGTATTCGCGGCAGGACACCTACCGCAACATCCTCACCTCGCCGGCCGGGATCCGGCGCGGCATCCTGCGGCTCGTCGACGAGGAGATCGAGCACAAGCACGCCGGCGCGGAAGCCGGTATCCGCATCAAGTGCAACTCGCTGGTCGACGAGCAAATCATCGACGCGCTCTACCGGGCCTCCGCCGAAGGGGTTCCGGTGGAGATCGTGGTGCGGGGTATTTGCGCCCTGAAACCCGGCGTGCCCGGACTGTCCGAGAACATTTCCGTCCGGTCCATTCTCGGGCGGTTCCTGGAGCATTCCCGCATCTTCCATTTCCTCGGCGGGCGCACCTACTGGATCGGCAGCGCGGACATGATGCACCGCAACCTCGACCGCCGGATCGAGGCGATGGTGCAGGTCAAGGACGTGCGACTGACCAGGCAACTGGACGACATCCTGGATTCGGCGCTGGACCCGGCGACGCGCTGCTGGGTGCTGACCGACAACGGCGAGTGGCAGCCCTCGCCCGCGGACACCTCGCAGGTCCGCGACCACCAGAACGAGTTGTTGAAGAAGCACGGGGCCAACGGGTGAGTTCTGTTCGTGTCCGCGCCGCGGGTGCGGTGCTGTGGCGGACCGGTCCGGGCGGGGTCGAGGTGGCGGTGGCCCACCGGCCGCGGTACGACGACTGGTCGCTGCCGAAGGGGAAGCTCGACGACGGGGAGACCCTCCCGGCCGCGGCGGTGCGGGAGATCGCGGAGGAGACCGGGTTCCGGGCGCGTCTGGGGCGGCACCTGAAGACGGTGCGGTACACGGTGGAGGCCGGGCCGAAGACCGTCGACTACTACAGCGCGGCGGTCGTCTCGGGCGCCTTCGAGCCCAACGAGGAGGTCGACGAGCTGCGGTGGCTCCCGCCCGCGGAGGCGGCGGGGCTGCTGACGTACGACGGCGACCGGTCGGTGCTGGACGAATTCGAGGCGCTGCCCGCGGGGTTGACGACACTGCTGCTCGTGCGGCACGCGAAGGCCGGGAAACGGGACGAGTGGCGCGGCGACGACGACCTGCGCCCGCTGTCCCCGAGCGGCCTTCGCCAGGCGGCGGCGCTGCGGGTGCTGCTGCCACTGTTCGGACCGGACCGGGTGGTGGCCGCGCCGCGGTTGCGGTGCGAGCAGACGGTGCGCGGCCTGGCGGACGACCTCGGGGTCCCGGTGGAGCACGAGGACCTGATGGCCGAGGAGCACTACTGGAACGACCGGGCGGCGGGACTGGCCCGGCTGCTGGCGCTGGTGTCGGCGGGTGGGTCGCCCGTGGTGTGCAGCCAGGGCGGGGTGATCCCGGACCTCGTGGAGCGGCTGGCTGTCCGGGACGGCGTGCGCCTGCCGGTCGACGGGGGCGAGAAGGTGCCGAGCAAGAAGGGCTCGGTGTGGGTGCTGTCGTTCCGGGCGCCGCCCGGCAACGGAGGCCCCCAGCTGGTGGCGGCTGACTACCTGCCGACCGCACTCCCGAAGCCGGTGACGAGCCGGGTGTAGTCCCGTCCGGCCGCGACGGTGGTGCTCCTTTCTCCGGTCAGCAACCGTCGGCCGGCAACGCAAGCCAGCCCGCTCCAACCAACGAACCGGCGGCCGGCAAGGCAAGCGGACCGACCACGCCGCACACCTCCCCCGCCCCCGATCCCCAGCCCGCTTTTGGTCGCCGATCAGGCGTGTCAAGGTACTCTTTCCCGCCTTGACACGCCTGCTCGGCGACCAATACACACTCAAGGAGAGGGGGCGGGGGAGGTGGCACCCGAGGTGACCGTTCGGCGCCGTGAGGCGCTTCCGCCCGAAGGGCGTGTCCGCCCGCAGGGCGGACTCTTCGTCTGCCCAAGGCGCAAGACTAAAGATCAAGAGATGTCCTCGCCGGACGGGCAGGCTCCGGGATGACGGGGAATGCGGTTCTCTCACCTCATGCAGGTGGTCGCTGGGTGGTCATCCCGTCGCCTTCCGGTTTGTGCATATCACCTTGAGCCAGGGCCGCAAGGTTGGCATGGTCGGCCGCCGGTTGGCGGCCCGGGTTGCGGCCCTGGCTCAAGGTGATCGTCCAGTGTCAGACGACGGGATGACCACCCAGCTACCTTGGGTTCACTGCACGGCGCTGGCGCGCCGCTCCCGGAACGCGGCAGGGCCCCCGCGGATCCGCGGGGGCCCTGCCGAGAAGCAATCGCGATAGCTCTTACTTCTTCTTCCGGGTCGTGGTGCTCTTCTTCGCCGCGGTGGTCTTCGCGGCGGTGGCCTTCGGGGCCGCCTTCGTGGCGGTCGTCTTCTTCGCCGCGGTGGACTTCGCCGCCGTGGTCTTCGAAGCCGTGGCCTTCGGCGCGGCGGTCTTGGTGGCGGCCGCGGCGCGGGTGCGCGTGCTGGTGCTGCGGGTCGCGGTGGGACGCGTGGTCGTCGCCTTCGCGGTGGTGGACCGCGACGACGCGGCACGGGTCGTGGTGCCGGTGCTGCGGGTCGAAGCGGCAGCGCTGCGGGTCGAAGTCGTCGTCGTGCGCTTCGCCGCCGTGGCCTTCGGCAGCTTCTTGGCACCGCTGATGACGTCCTTGAAGGTCGTACCGGCGCGGAAGGCCGGGACGTTGGTCTTCTTCACCTTGACCGTCTCACCGGTGCGCGGGTTGCGAGCGGTGCGGGCCGCGCGGGCGCGCTTCTCGAACACCCCGAAACCGGTGATGTTGACCTTCTCGCCCTTCTGCACGGTGCGAATGATGATGTCCACCAGGTTGTCGACCGCCTGGGAAGCAACCTTCTTGTCGCCCAGACGCTCGGAGAGCGCCTCGATCAGCTGGGCCTTGTTGGCCATTCCAGTCCTCCATGAAGAACTACGTGTCACACGGCCACATCGGCCGACTTCACGCACACGGTATTACCAACTCGCCCAAAATTCCAAACGGCGCGCGGAATTTTTCTGCAGGCGGGGCGTGGTTTCCGCCTCCTGAGCGACCCTCGCGGGCCCTTCCGCGCGCCGTTCGGCGTGGTGTGCCCGGCCGATGGCCGGGTGCGAATCCCTTGCTGAGCAGGGAATTCGTGCTAGCCGGCGGCCACCGGGGTGGTCACCGGCTTCCAGCTGGGACGGCCGGCCTCGAACCGGTCGATGTCCTCGGCGTGTCGCAGGGTGAGAGCGATGTCATCGAGCCCCTCCAGCAGCCGCCAGCGGGTGTAGTCGTCGATCGAGAAGGTCGTCTGGAAGTCCTTGGCCCGCACGGTCTTCGCCTCCAGGTCGACCGTGACCTCCGTGCCGGGGTCGTTCTCGAGGATCTTCCACAGCTGCTCGACGTCCGACTGCTCGCACTGGGCGGCCACCAGACCCTGCTTGCCGGAGTTGCCGCGGAAGATGTCGGCGAAGCGGGAGGAGATGACGACGCGGAAGCCGTAGTTCATCAATGCCCAGACAGCGTGTTCGCGCGAGGACCCGGTGCCGAAGTCAGGACCGGCGACCAGCACGCTGCCGGCCTTGAACGGCTCCTGGTTCAGGATGAACGACTCGTCGCTCCGCCAGGCGGCGAACAGGCCGTCCTCGAAACCGGTGCGGCTGACCCGCTTCAGGTAGACGGCCGGGATGATCTGGTCAGTGTCCACGTTGGACCTGCGCAGGGGCACTCCGATGCCGGTGTGCTTCTGGAACGGCTCCATGGTGGTGTGGGCTCCTTCAGTTCAGGTCTTCGGGGCTGGACAGCGTGCCGCGGACGGCCGTGGCGGCCGCGACGAGCGGCGAGACGAGGTGGGTGCGGCCACCCTTGCCCTGCCTGCCCTCGAAGTTGCGGTTGGAGGTGGAGGCGCTGCGCTCGCCGGGGGCCAGCTGGTCCGGGTTCATGCCCAGGCACATCGAGCAGCCCGCCTGCCGCCACTCGGCGCCGGCGTCGAGGAAGACCTTGTCCAGCCCCTCGGCCTCGGCGGCCTGGCGCACCCGCATCGAGCCGGGCACGACGAGCATCCGGACGCCCTGCGCCACCTTGCGGCCCTGGAGCACGTCCGCGGCGGCCCGCAGGTCCTCGATCCGGCCGTTGGTGCACGAGCCGAGGAAGACGGTGTCGACCTTGATCTCCCGCAGCGGCGTGCCCGGCTTCAGGTCCATATAGGACAGGGCCTTCTCGGCGGCGTACCGCTCGTTCTCGTCGGCGATCTGCTCCGGGTCCGGCACCGACTCGCTCAGCGGCAGGCCCTGGCCGGGGTTGGTGCCCCAGGTCACGAACGGGGTCAGGGTGTCGGCGTCGAGGTGGACCTCGGCGTCGAACTCGGCGCCCTCGTCGGTGCGCAGCGACTTCCAGTTCTCGACCGCGGCGTCCCAGTCGGCGCCCTTCGGGGCGTGCGGGCGGCCCTTCAGGTAGGCGAAGGTGGTCTCGTCCGGGGCGATCATGCCGGCGCGGGCGCCCGCCTCGATCGACATGTTGCAGATGGTCATCCGGGCTTCCATCGACAGCGCCTCGATCGCGCTGCCCCGGTACTCCAGGACGTAGCCCTGGCCGCCGCCGGTGCCGATCTTGGCGATGACAGCGAGGATGACGTCCTTCGCGGTGACGCCCGGGCGGAGCTGTCCGTCCACGTTGATCGCCATCGTCTTGAACGGCCGCAGCGGCAGGGTCTGGGTGGCCAGCACGTGCTCGACCTCGGAGGTGCCGATGCCGAACGCCATCGCGCCGAAGGCGCCGTGGGTGGAGGTGTGGCTGTCACCGCACACGACCGTCATACCGGGCTGGGTCAGGCCCAGCTGCGGGCCGATGACGTGCACGATGCCCTGCTCGGCGTCGCCCATCGGGTGCAGCCGGACGCCGAACTCCGCGCAGTTCTTCCGAAGCGTCTCGACCTGGGTGCGGGACACCGGGTCGGCGATCGGGAGTTCGATGTCGACGGTCGGGACGTTGTGGTCCTCGGTCGCGATGGTCAGATCCGGGCGGCGCACCTTGCGCCCCGCCAGGCGGAGACCGTCGAACGCCTGCGGGCTGGTGACTTCGTGCACCAGGTGCAGGTCGATGTAGAGCAGGTCGGGTTCCGCTCCTTCACCGCGGCGCACCGTGTGCGCCTCCCACACCTTCTCGGCCAGTGTCCGCGGCCGCGTGGTGGTCATGTGTGCTCCTCCCACGAGGTTGATTGGGAGCAAAGGAACCCGGGGACCGTCGCGGGAACGTCAGCGACCTCGGGTTCGATTTTCCCAGATTCTGGACTTCCCAAATCCCGGGAAGCTAGTATCGCGTCGTGGGACAGCATAGCTCTTCTGACCAGCAGAGCGGTATCGGCGTTCTGGACAAGGCCGTGGCCGTGCTGCAGGCCGTGGCCGAGGATCCGTGCGGGCTCGCGGAACTGTGCACCCGGACCGGGCTGCCGCGCGCGACCGCGCACCGCCTCGCCGTCGGGCTCGAGGTGCACCGCCTCCTCCGGCGCGGGCCGGACGGCCGCTGGCGCCCGGGTTCCGCGCTCGCCGAACTCGCGGGCGGGACAGCGGATCCGTTGCTGGACGCGGCCAGTTCGGTGCTGCCGAAGCTGCGCGACATCACCGGGGAGAGCGTGCAGTTGTACCGGCGCGACGGGGTCCAGCGCGTGTGCGTGGCGACCGCCGAGCCGATGAGTGGCCTGCGCGACACCGTGCCGATCGGCACACGACTGTCCATGACGGCCGGCTCGGGCGCGAAGGTTCTCGCGGCGTGGTCGGATCCGCACACGCAGCGCACGATCCTGGCGGACGCGGTGTTCGGGGAACGGACCCTGCTCGAGGTGCGGCGCCGCGGGTGGGCGCAGAGCGTGGCCGAGCGCGAGCCGGGCGTGGCGAGCGTTTCCGCGCCGGTGCGGGATTCCGCGGGCAACGTGATCGCGGCGGTGTCGGTTTCCGGTCCGGTGGAACGGATCGGGCGCAAGCCGGGCGCGCGGTGGGCGGCGGATCTGCTGGCGGCGGCGGAGGCGTTGCAGGAACGGCTGTAGCGACTAGAACAGACGTTCGATTTGGGGTAGCCTTGCGGGATGACCGCAGGGCTGCAGGGGTCGCTGTTCGGTCAGGCCGAGGAATGCTCGCTCGGGTCCCTGACCGCGACGCGGCGGACGGAACTGGGCGACGGCGCGTGGATCGATCTGCGGCCGGGCTGGCTGACGGGCGCGGACCTGTTGTTCGAGCGCTTGGCGGCGGACGTGCCGTGGCACGCGGAGCGGCGCCGGATGTACGACCGGGTGGTCGACGTGCCGCGGCTGTTGTGCTTCTACGGCGAGGGCGAGCGCCTGCCGGACCCGGTGCTGGAGGAGGCGCGGGAGGCGCTGAGCCGGCACTACGGCGACGAGCTGGGTGAGCCGTTCCGCACGGCGGGGCTGTGTTTCTACCGCGACGGCCGGGACAGCGTGGCGTGGCACGGGGACACGATCGGCCGGGGTTCGAGCGAGGACACCATGGTGGCCATCGTGTCGGTCGGCGCGCAGCGAAGCATGCTGCTGCGCCCCCGCGGCGGCGGAGCGACCGTGCGGCAGCTGCTGGGCCCCGGCGACCTCATCGTGATGGGCGGTTCGTGCCAGCGGACGTGGGAGCACGCGATCCCGAAGACGAGCCGCCCGGCCGGGCCGAGGATCAGCATCCAGTTCCGGCCGCGCGGGGTGCGCTGAACTCTTCGAGACCGGCGGCGGGCAGCGGCGAAGGCCGCCCGCCACGGCGGAACGCTCACCGCTCGGCAACGACCAGCAGCGGACACCGCGCCCCACGCCGCGGAGGGACGGCGCGGACTCGCCAGGCAATCACGCCGACCGCGCAGGGTGCGCTGAACTCCCAGGCGCAGCGGCAGACACCGCGACCCACCCCACGAGGACGACACCGACCGCACGGTGTGCGCTCACCACTCGGCAACAGACAGCGGCGAACACCACCCACCACGCCGCGGAGGGACCGCACAGGCCCGCCAGAAATCATGCCGCCCGCGCCCTCCGCCACGAAGGATTCCGTCTGCGCGGTCAGGGTTGTCCGTACTCCACTACCACGTCGTAGAGGGCCGGGTTCGGCGCAACGCTTCCCGGCACGTCCCCCATCGCCGCCTGGAAGGCTGGGTTCGTAGTCGCCGCTCGCCACGCCTCGGCGCTGTCCCAGTGCGCCACGTTGACCAGTTGGAAGCGCGCGTCCGGCAGCTTGGCCCGGTGCAACCGGGAGTCCCGGAACCCCGGCGCGTCCCGCATCAGCTTCGCGCGTTCCCGCCACTGCTCGACGAACGCGTCCACCTCGCCGGCGGGCAGTTCGATGACGTTGATGAACGTGACCCCGTTTTCAACCATGATTGAATTCTGGAACCTCGACCGCGCTGGAGATCAACGGGGCGAGACGGAGAACACACGCCACCTCAGGAAACCCCAGTGAACAGTCAGGAACGCGCCCAGCGGTCGCCGAGCGCGGCCCATTCGGCTTCCCACCTCGCGGCACGCCTGCGGTCCAGCACGAAGCGCGTGATCCAGTACGTCGCGGTCAGCACGAGAGCCGCCACGAGCCAGGCGAAGATTCCCGCCAGCGCGCCGGTCGTGGCCGCGTCCGTGGAGCTGATCGGCGCGGGCACCGGGTCCCCGGCCTCGTTGATCCACACCGGGACCGTCGTCCCGGCGGTCGCGCCCGGGTCGGCCGCCACGATGCCCGTCTTCGGCTCCCCGCCGTTGTACGTCCACGTCGCGTGGACCCCGGCCGAGCCGCTCGTCGAGAACGCGCCCTCCGTCGCCGGCACCGGCGTCGGCGCGTCCTCGATCAGCGTCGCGGTCACGAGGTGGCGCGACGCGCGCTGCTCCTCGGACACCGCCAGCTGACCCCCGTACGTCTGGGACCCGGCGAACAACGCCAGCGGAATCGCGACCAGCAGCCCCAGCATCACCACGAACAGCAGCGCAGCCTCGACCCGGTCGGACGTTCTGGCCAACGGGTTGCGACCGATGTGCAGGCGCCGCCAGAAACGCCCGATTGGTCCGGTCACGGTCGAATCCCCCTTCCTCTGCTACCTCGGCAGGCACAATCGCGATACCCACTGTGCCGCGCCCGTACCCGAATTGGCACTGAAACGAGACCAAGACCGCTGTGAGCCACCCCTCACAGCGGAACAAGATCGGGATGTCTCCATGCTGGCACCGGTGAACGGTTCACGACATCGACCGAAAGGGCTTTCCCCCAGCACGGGAGGACACGCTCAGTGATCGCCTGGACCTGGCGATCCACGATCCCGGCCGATCTCGTGGGATATTTTCCAGCGGAGCGAGCCTGGTCGCGGCGGCGACGGACTGTTATCGTCCGTTGATGTAACGCGCTGATTCGCGATCGTCGATTAGGGCGTTCGCGTTACACATTTCCGCGACAATTTTCATCACACCCGTTTTCGTTTCTCCCCGTGATCGAAATCGGGCAGGATCACGCGTGCGCCTCAGCCAGAAGAGTGATGACGCGCGCGCCGGGGGCGGTCGGGGTCACCGCGCGTCTCGAAAACACCAGTGGAGTCACTTTGCGTAAGCCCTTGGGCCGCCTCGCGGCGGCCGTGATCAGCGGTGCGCTGATCAGCCTCACCATGGCTCCGGCCGCGCTCGCCGAGGAGAGCACGACCCCGGAGGTCACCACCACGACCTCCGCGGCGCCGGAGAGCACCGAAACCTCCGCGCCCAGCTCGGCCGCCGAGACGACGAGCGAGACGTCCTCGGCCGCCACGGCGACCAGCCAGCCGAGCCTCACCAGCAGCCCGGCCACGACGTCCACCACGACATCGCCCGGCACGACGGAGTCGAGCCAGCCGACGTCGACCTCCGAGAGCAGCACCCCGGAGGAGCCGCCGTACCAGGACGACGTCGCCTACGGCATCGACCTCGGCGACGGCACCGGCGTGCTGATCATCGCGTGCGCCGCCGGCCAGCCGACCGACGTGTGGTCGCCGGACTTCGACATCCTCGACGGCCCGTACCAGGAGGAGCAGGACGGCCGGTACTGGGACTACCTGGTGCAGCTGCACGAGGGCAAGTCCTTCGACGCCGGCAACGTCACCGCCGACTGGACCTGCGCGGGCGCCCCGCAGGGCGGCGGGTCCTCCGGTGGCGGCGTGGCTCCGGTCCCCGGCTCGGGCGAGGCCGACGAGTGGCAGCAGAGCAACGGTGGCGACGCCCAGGTCTCGTTCGCGCCCAAGCAGGGCGTGGAGACCGGCGCCGGCGGCACCGCCCGGTTCTGACGCCATGCGCAACCCGTTCGCCGGCCGGGGCGGTCGCGTTCTCGCGGCCGCCCCGGCGGTTCTGCTCGCCCTCGTCCTGACCGGCTGCGGCTCCGATCCCCAGCCCACGCAGACGGCGGCGCCCACCACGTCGGTCCCGGTGACCAAGCCGTACGACAAGCTGCGGCCGACCCAGGTGCGGATCCCGAAGATCGGCGCCGAGTCCTCGCTCATCTCGGTCGCGGTGAACAAGGACGGCGAGATCGCGGTGCCCTCGGTCGACAAGCCGATGCAGGCCGCCTGGTACCGCCTGTCCCCCGTGCCCGGCGACGTCGGCCCGGCGATCATCCTGGGTCACGTCGACGGCAACCGCCAGCCGGGCATCTTCTACAAGCTCAAGGACGTCCGGCCGGGTGACGAGATCTTCGTCGACCGCAGCGACGGCCAGCAGCTGAGGTTCGTGGTCGACCACACCACGCAGGTGCCCAAGGACCAGTTCCCGCAGGACGCGGTCTACGGCAACACCGACAAGCCGCAGCTGCGGCTCATCACGTGCGGTGGCGTGTTCGACCACGCCGAGCACAGCTACACCGACAACATCGTCGTCTACGCGAACCTGGCGTGACTCCGGTGGCACCGCGGCCCGCCGCGGTGCCACCGGCTCACCAGACGTCCCCGTCGCGCCAGTCGCAGGTCAGCTCCCCGTCGAGGTCGAGCGACCCCCCGAACACGAAGACCCCGCCCGCTTCTTCGGGCGTGGGCGTGATCCCGGACGGCGTCAGCGCCGACAGCGGCCCGCGCCAGCACATCCAGCCGCGTGCGCGGTAGAACGGGATCGCCTCATCCGACGCGCTGAGCACACCCACCTCGTACGCCTCGCGAATCACACGCTCCAGTGGCGCCATCACCAGGCCGCCGTAGCCGCGCCTGCGGCGGTCGGCACGCACTCCGACGGCCTCCACGTAGCCGGTGCGCCAGGCACGCCCCTGGTGGATCATCCGGCGCTGCACCACGGACGCGTGGGCGACCAGTTCCGGCCCCTCCCACAGCAGCGCGTGCACGCCGCCCAGGGCGTGCTCCCAGTCGTGTTCGGTCAGGTCGCCGTCGAACACCTCGGACAAGAGGTCGTGGGCCGCGCGGAGGACCGGTGCGCCGAGATCGGCGGTGTGGGCGATCCGGAGGTTCGTGATCTCGGCCATGCCCGGAGGTTAAGCGCCGCCCCGGCGGCCTGTCACGTGAGTTGTCCAAGGTGGACGAGCGCTTTTCGTGCCAGGACAAGAAAAAACCGCCAGCCTGGTGGCTGGCGGTCCTTCGGTGTACCCCCGATGGGATTCGAACCCACGCTACCGGCGTGAGAGGCCGGCGTCCTAGGCCGCTAGACGACGGGGGCTAGGAAGTTGGTCTTCCGTGTTGCGAGAGGAACCTTACCAGAGCGGGTTTTTCCTCTTGCAGCTGGGGTACCAGGACTCGAACCTAGACTAACAGAGCCAGAATCTGTCGTGCTGCCAATTACACCATACCCCAACGGTTTGCCACTCCGATTCGCGACTCGGAGCAGCTCCGCTGGGAAGAAATATAGCCTAGCCCCGTCAGCGGTGCGTAACCGGGGGGTGGGGTTCAGCGCTGGGCCGGCACGCCGATCCGCGCGAACTCGCTGACCAGCAGCTGCGGGAGCTCGTCCAGGCCGCCGATGACGTGCACACCCTCCGGCACCGCCGTGTCACCCCCGGTGCGATCGAGCCAGACGCCCTCCAGGCCGGCGTCGCGGGCGCCCACGGCGTCGGTGTGCAGCTTGTCCCCCACGTGGGCGGCCTCACTCGGGTCGCAGTCGAGCACCGCGCACACGGAGTGGAACATCACCGGATCGGGCTTGGCGGCGCCGACCTCCCCGGCGATGGCGACGTGGTCGAAGAAGCGGGTGAGCCCCAGGTCGGCGAGCTTGGCCCGCTGGTGGGCGCCGGAGGCGTTGGTCACAGCGGCGATGAGGACGTCCGCCGCGCGCAGCCACTCCAGGCACGGCAGGACGTCGTCGAACAGGCGCCACGAGGTGCGCAGCACCTCCTTGCGGCGGCACTCGAACCGGGCCACGTCCTCCGCTTCCAGCACGATGCCGATCTCGGCGAGGAAGCACTGGGTGCGCCGTTGGTGCATGGACGCGTAGTCGATCTCACCCGCGACCACGCGGGCGACGTGCCAGTCGGTGATGCGCTCCCACAGCGGCCACAGGTCGCCGCGGCCGATGAGCAGCGACAGCGCGCGCTTGCCCGCGGAGGTGAAGTCGATCAACGTGTCGTCGATGTCCAGGCACACCAGCCGCAGGCTGGACGGTCTCCACGGATCCGCCGGATCCCCCAGACCGGGCTCGGGGACACGGACGCGGGTAGGTGTGCCGGGACGCGCAAAATCCACCCAGCGAGGCTAGGCGAGAACTACGCTGAGCGGTTCGGCCGACAAGGTGATTCAACGCGTCGATTCGACCGCGATCGGTTCTACTCTGCGTTGCCGGGCAGAGCGTTACGCAGACGTCCGAGTGAAACTTCCCGCCCGAGCAGCTCCATCGACTCGTACAGCGGCGGCGACACGGTGCGACCGGTGATGGCGACGCGAACCGGGGCGAAAGCCTTGCGCGGCTTGAGGCCCAGGCCCTCGACCAAGGCGTCCTTGAGCGCCTGCTCGATGGCCGCGGTCTCCCACGACGGCAGCGCCTCCAGCGCCTCGATCGACGCGCGCAGCACGGGTTCGGCGTCCGGCTTGAGGTTCTTGGCGGCCGCGTCCTCCTCGGGCGCGAACTCCGCCTCCGGCACGAACAGGAACCGCACCAGCGGCGCCGCGTCGCCCAGGACGGTCACCCGCTCCTGCACCAGCGGCGCGATGGTGCGCCACGTGGTGAGCTGCTCTTCGGACGGTTCGGCGGGCAGGACCCCGGCCGCCTGGAGGTAGGGCACCACGCGCTGCGCGAAGTCCTCGGCGTCCAGCGCGCGGACGTGCACGCCGTTGATCGCCTCGGCCTTCTTGACGTCGAAGCGGGCCGGGTTGGCGCTCACCTTGGAGATCTCGAACGCCCGCACCAGCTCGTCGACGGTGAAGGTGTCCCGGTCGTCGGCGATCGACCAGCCGAGCAGGGCCAGGTAGTTCAGCAGGCCCTCGCGGATGAAGCCGCGGTCGCGGTAGTTGAACAGGTTGGACTGCGGGTCGCGTTTGGACAGTTTGCGGTTGCCCTCGCCCATCACGTACGGCAGGTGGCCGAACTCGGGCGTGAACTCCGCCACGCCGATCCGCTCCAGCGCGCGGTACAGCGCGATCTGGCGAGGCGTGGACGGGAGCAGGTCCTCGCCGCGCAGGACGTGCGTGATCCGCATCAGCGCGTCGTCGACCGGGTTGGTCAGCGTGTAGAGCGGGTCGCCGTTGGCGCGCACCAGGACCGGGTCCGGGATGGAGCCGGCCGGGAAGCTGATCTCGCCGCGCACCAGGTCGCCCCAGGCCAGGTCCTCGTCCGGCATGCGCAGGCGCAGCACCGGGACCCGGCCCTCGGCGCGGTAGGCCGCGCGCTGCTCCGGGGTGAGGTCGCGGTCGAAGTTGTCGTAGCCGAGCTGCGGGTCCTGCCCCTTGGCCCGGCGGCGCTCGGCGACCTCCTCGTTGGTGGAGAACGCCTCGTACAGCTCGCCGGCTTCGAGCAGGCGGCGCGCGATGTCGGCGTAGATGTCGCGGCGCTCACTCTGCCGGTACGGGCCGTACTCGCCACCGGCGTCGGGACCCTCGTCCCAGTCCAGACCGAGCCAGCGCAGCGCCTCCAGCAGTTGCTGGTAGGACTCCTCGCTGTCCCGGGCGGCGTCGGTGTCCTCGATGCGGAACACCAGGCTGCCACCGTGGTGCCGGGCGAAGGCCCAGTTGAACAGCGCCGTGCGGATGAGCCCCACGTGCGGGGTTCCGGTGGGCGACGGGCAGAAGCGGGCGCGGACTGTCTCAGTCATAACCCGTTCAGCCTATCCCGCTTGACCAGGCGTTCGGAGAGCGCCATGCTGGTCTTATTCAACAGGAGATGAATTAAGGGGATGGTGGCCATGAGCGAGCGCACGACCTGCCTCGTCGCCGGGGGCGGACCGGCTGGAATGGTGCTCGGGCTGCTGCTCGCGCGGGCCGGGGTCGAGGTGACGGTGCTGGAGAAGCACGCCGACTTCCTGCGGGACTTCCGGGGCGACACGGTGCACCCGTCGACGCTGACGCTGCTGGACGAGCTGGGGCTCGGCGAGCGGTTCGGCAAGCTGCCGCAGAGCAGGCTGGACACGGTGTCGGTGCCGGGGCCGCCCGCGCTGACGATCGCGGATTTCCGCAAGCTGAAGGTCGCGCACCCGTATGTCGCGATGGTTCCGCAGTGGGACCTGCTGGACCTCCTGGCCGAGGCGGGCCGGGCCGAGCCCACGTTCCACCTGCGGATGAACACCGAGGTGACGTCGCTGATCTCGGAGGCGGGCCGGGTCGCCGGGGTGCGGTACCGGACGGCGGAGGGGACGACGGGTGAGATCCGGGCGGACCTGACGGTGGGGTGCGACGGGCGCTGGTCGGTGGTGCGGCGGGAGGCGGGGCTGCGGCCGCGGGAGTTCCCGGTGCCGATCGACACGTGGTGGTTCCGGCTGCCGCGGGACGGGGACGAGAAGGCGGAGCTGACGCCCGGGATGCGTGACGGGCACTTCGCGGTGGTCATCCCGCGGGAGGGCTACTTCCAGATCGCGTACCTCGCGGCGAAGGGCCTCGACGGCCGGTTGCGCGCGGAGGGGGTGGAGGCGTTCCGCGACCGGATCCGCAAGGTGCTGCCGCAGCAGGCGGACCGGGTGGACGCGATCACGTCGATGGACGACGTGAAGCACTTGGACGTGCGGCTCAACCTGCTACCGCGCTGGCACCGCGAGGGGGTGCTGTGCATCGGGGACGCGGCGCACGCGATGTCGCCGATCGGGGGCGTGGGGATCAACCTGGCGGTGCAGGACGCGGTCGCGACGGCCCGGTTGCTGGCGGGACCGTTGCGGCGGGGCCGGGTCAGCGGAGGTGACTTGGAACGCATCCGGCGACGCCGCCTGCTGCCGACGCTGGTGGTGCAGGCGATCCAGCGGACGATGCACCGGATGGTGATCCGCCCGGTGATCGAGGGACGGCGAAACGGGCCGCCGCGCGCCCTGGTGGCGGTGATGAACGCGATCCCGGTCGCGCGGCGGATTCCCGCTTACGTCATCGGGGTGGGCTTGCTGCCGGAACACGCACCGAAGTGGGCCCGGCGGGATTGAGGCAGGAGCGCGAACCCGGCGGCCGGCGACGCAAGCGGCCCGGCACCCGGCTGACCGCGCGGCAGCCCTGCGAACCTCAAGCCGGCAACGCAAGCGGCCCGGCACCCGGCTGACCGCGCGGCAGCCCTGCGAACCTCAAGCCGGCAACGCAAGCGGCCCGGCACCCGGCTGACCGCGCGGCAGCCCAACAAACCGCCGGCCGGCAACGCAAGAAGACCGACCACGCCCCAGACCTCCCCCGCCCCCGATCCACAGCCGATCTTTGGTCGCCGACCAGGCGTGTCAAGGTACTCTTTCCCGCCTTGACACGCCTGCTCGGCGACCGAAACACAATCAGGCATCGGGGGCGGGGGAGGTCCACCCAAGGTGACCTTCCGGCGCCGTAGGCGCCCCCGCGCGAAGCGCAGGGAAAAGATCTCTGGGACGACCACCCGGCTCCACTTTTGGGCCTTGCTCAGGCGTTCTGCACCGGGTTGGTCAGCGTTCCGATGCCCTCGATCGTGATCGACACCGTCTGTCCGTCCGTGATCTGCCCGACCCCGGCCGGCGTGCCGGTGAGGATGACGTCCCCGGGCAGGAGGGTCATCACGCCCGACACGAACTCCACCAGCTCCGGGATCTTGTGGATCAGCAGCGAAGTCCGCGAGTCCTGCTTGAGCTCACCGTCGACCTCGGTGCGGATGGCCAGGTCGGACGCGTCCACGGCGGTCTCGATCCACGGGCCGAGCGGGCAGAACGTGTCGAAGCCCTTGGCACGGCCCCACTGGCCGTCCGACTTCTGCAGGTCCCTCGCGCTGACGTCGTCGGCGATCGTGTAGCCGAGGATCGCCGCCGGGGCCTGGGCGGCCTTCACGTTGCGGATCGGCTGTCCGATGACCACGGCGAGCTCGCCCTCGAAGTCCACCCGCTGCGACGCGGCGGGCAGCTTGATGGCGGCGTTCGGCCCGATGACGCTGGTCGACGGCTTGAGGAACATCATCGGCGACTCCGGCACCTCGTTGCCGAACTCGGCCGCGTGCTCGGCGTAGTTCCGGCCGATCGCGATCACCTTCGACGGGAGGATCGGCGCGAGCAGCCGCACGTCGGCGAGCGAGAACCGCTTGCCCGTGTAGTTCGGCTGTCCGAAGGGGTGGTCGGCGATTTCCAGGAGCTCGTCGCCGTCGACGGAAGCGAAGGCGACCCCACCGGCATGAGCAACTCGAGCTAGACGCACGCACCCAGCCTAGTCAGCCGCCCCCACCCGGGCACGGCGGCCTGGGAACCGCCATGATCGAGGTGTGGCAGACCTCCTCGTCGCGGAAGAACCGGGCCCGGCCGCCGCCGAACTGCTCGCGTTGTACGACTCCGTGGGCTGGTCGGCCTACACCCGGGATCCCGAGCTGCTGCGCGCCGCGATCGCCGGCTCGTCCTATGTGGTCACCGCGCGCCGCGCCGGGCGCCTGGTCGGCCTGGCCCGCGCCCTGTCCGACGACGCGACGATCTGCTACCTGCAGGACGTGCTGGTGCACCCGGGAGAACACCGCCGCGGCATCGGACGGCTCCTGGTGCGGGCCGTGCTCGACCGTTACGCGGCGGTCCGGCAGAAGGTGCTGCTCACCGACGACGAACCGGCCCAGCGCGCGTTCTACAAAGCCCTCGGCTACACCGAGATCCGCGACTACGGCCCGGGCACCCTCCGCTCGTTCGTCCGGTTCGACTGACACCTCACTTGGACGCCCACACCACGCCACCCGGGTCGTGGTGGCCCGCGTGCAGGGCGGCGAAACCCGGCTCGCGGAAGCCGGCAGCGCGCAACAGGTCCAGCCACTCCCACCGGCTGCGCAAGCCGCCGCGGTCCCACCAGCCGTCGGCGGCGGCGAAGAGCACGTCGAGCGCCCACGGGATGCCCTCGGACGTCGTCGGGCTCGTGCCCTCGGCGACCGCCGGCCAGGCCCCACGAGGGTGTCGAGCGCGGCGGTGCGCGTGCCGGGAACCGCTTGCCATGACGGGGAACGCGCCGCGGTCAGCGCCAGCGCGCGGCGAACTCGCTGGACCACCCCGGTAGCCGCGCATCCGGCGCGCGGGAGGTCGTCGAGGATTGCCCGCCACGGCTCCGCGGCACCACCCTGGCGGCTCACGCACGACGAGCGCAGGGAGGCGAGTCCCGCCTCAGCAGCGGGAGCTCTTGTGCGCCAGCGCGTCGCACAACGCGAGCCAGCTGGCTTCCACGATGCTGCCGTGCACGCCGACCGTCGTCCACTCCTGGTCGCCGTCGCTGGACTTCAGCAGCACCCGGGTGACCGCGTCGGAGCCCGGGTGGCTGGGCAGGATCCGGACCTTGTAATCGGCCAGCTCGACGCTGTCCAACCAGGACAGCGACGGGGACAGCGCTTTCCGCAGCGCCGCGTCCAGCGCGTGCACCGGGCCGTTGCCCTCGGCGGTGGCGATCACCCGCTCCCCCGCCACGTGCACCTTCACCGTCGCCTCGGAGATCACTTCGCCGTCACCGCGGTGGTCCAGCACGACCCGGTACGACTCCAGCGTGAACGGCGGCTCGGCCGGGCCGTCGACCTCCTTGCGCAGCAGCAGTTCCAGCGAGGCGTCGGCGGCCTCGAACGACCAGCCCTCGGCCTCCAGCTCCTTCACCTTCGCCACCACGCTCGTGACCGCGTCCGGCCGGCCGGCAAGGTCCACCCCGAGCTCACGTCCCTTGAGCTCGAGGCTGGCCCTGCCGGCCATCTCGGTGACCAGGACCCGCATGTCGTTGCCGACGGAAGACGGATCGATGTGGTTGTACAACAACGGATCCACCTTGATCGCGCTCGCGTGCAGCCCCGCCTTGTGGGCGAAGGCCGACGACCCGACGTAGGCCTGGTGGGTGTCGGGGGCGATGTTCGCGATTTCGGCAAGGGCATGGGAGACGCGGGTCAGCTCGGCCTCGGCCCCGGTCGGGAGCACGTCCATGCCGAGCTTGGTCACGAGGTTCCCCGTCACGGCGAACAGGTCGGCGTTGCCGGCCCGCTCCCCGTACCCGTTCGCGGTGCACTGCACGTGCGTCGCGCCGGCCTGGACCGCCGCGATGCTGTTGGCCACGGCGCAGGACGTGTCGTCCTGGCAGTGGATGCCGAGCCGGAAGCCGGTGCGCGCGGCGACTTCCCGCACGGTGTCGGCGATCCCGAGCGGCAGCTGACCGCCGTTGGTGTCGCACAGCACGACGACGTCCGCGCCCGCGGTGTACCCGGCCTCCAGCACCCGCAGGGAGGTGTCCGGGTCGAACGCGTAACCGTCGAAGAAGTGCTCGGCGTCGAGGAAGACGCGACGGCCTTCGCCGACCAGGAACGACACCGTGTCGGCCACCATCGCGCACGCCTCGTCGACGTCGACGCGCAGCGCGCGCTCGATGTGCCGCCGGTCGGACTTCGCGACCAGCGTCACCACCGGCGCCCGCGAGTCGAGCAGCGCGCGCACCTGGGCGTCCTCGGACGCCTTCGCGCCGGCCTTGCGGGTCGATCCGAACGCGACGAGCGCGGCGTGCTTGAGGATCAGCTCGCCCTCGGCGGCGCGGGCGAAGAACTCGGTGTCCTTCGGCAGCGCGCCCGGCCAGCCGCCCTCGATGAAGCCCACACCCAGCTCGTCCAGCAGACGCGCGACCGCGAGCTTGTCCGCCACCGAGTAGGAGATGCCTTCACGCTGGGCACCGTCCCGCAACGTCGTGTCGTACAGGTGGAAGTCGTCACCGAGCGGCAGTCCGGCTGGCTCCGTGCGGGTCACGGTCATCTCCTATGCGTGGTGGGAGGCTTCACGGGCAACAAAAAAACCTCCCGCGGATGCGAGAGGTCTGCGCGCCAGGTGTCCGATGCGGACACTACCCGGCGCGCCTGCCGATAATGATCACGGCGAAAGATGAAGCCATACCCGCATCATGCCACACCGGCGCGCGAAAGGGCAAAAAACGCCGTGGCGGCCACCCCCGGATCGGGAATGGCCGCCACGGCGGAAAAACCGGTCAGGCGACCGGTCGCGCGTTCGACGAGACCAGGGCGGCCAGGCGGTCGCCGATCGCCTGTGTGGTGCCCGGGTTGGCCTGGTCGCGCGTGGCCAGGTCGAAGGCGACGGACGCCTCGATGCGGCGGGCCGCCTCGCGCTGCCCCAGGTGGTCCAGCAGCAGCGACACCGACAGCACGGCGGCGGTCGGGTCGGCGATGCCCTGCCCGGCGATGTCCGGCGCGCTGCCGTGCACCGGCTCGAACATGCTCGGGTTCCGGCGCGTGATGTCGAGGTTGCCGCTGGCCGCGAGGCCGATGCCGCCGGTGACCGCGGCCGCCAGGTCGGTGATGATGTCGCCGAACAGGTTGTCGGTGACGATCACGTCGAAGCGGCCCGGGTCGGTGACCATGTGGATCGTGGCGGCGTCGACGTGCGAGTAGGAGACCGTGACCTCCGGGTGCTCCAGCGACACCTCCTCGACGATCCGCGACCACAACGACCCGGCGTGCAGCAGCACGTTGGTCTTGTGCACCAGCGTGAGGTGCTTGCGCGGCCGCTCCTCGGCCCGCTTGAACGCGTCGGCCACCACGCGGCGGATGCCGAACGCGGTGTTGACGCTCACCTCGGTGGCGATCTCGTGCTCGGTGTCCTTGCGCAGCAGGCCGCCGTTGCCCGCGTACGGGCCCTCGGTGCCCTCCCGCACGACCACCATGTCGATCTCGGCGTTCGGGTCGCCCAGCGGGCCGCGCACACCCGGGTACAGCTTGGCCGGGCGCAGGTTCACGTGGTGGTCCAGCTCGAACCGCAGGCGCAGCAGCAGGCCGCGCTCCAGGATCCCGCTGGGCACGGTCGGGTCGCCGACCGCGCCCAGCAGGATCGCGTCGTGCTGCCGGAGCTCGCCCAGAACCGACTCGGGGAGCAGTTCGCCGGTGGCGTGCCAGCGGGCCGCGCCGAGGTCGTAGTTCGTGTACTCCACTGTCGGAGCGACCTCGCCGAGTACCTTCAGGGCCTCGGTGATCACTTCGGGTCCGATCCCATCACCTGGGATCACCGCCAGCCGCATCAGACACCTCCGTCGATCAGGGCCACGGGGCTCGTTCGCACCCGTTTGCCCACATACTCCAGCGACGGCAGGTTACCGGCTGTCGCCAACGAGCCGAAGCGGCACCACCCTTATGACGGAATCTCCCGACAAGTGAGACACCCGGACGGTGGATTCGCCCCGGTCGTCAGCCCAACGACCCCCCGTTCACCCGGATCACGCTCACCCGGTTGCCGTTGCCGTTGTGGTGCTTGAGCGCGAGCAGCCCGAGCACCGTGTCGGTCGACGCCGGGTTGCGGGTGACCTCCAGCACGGTGCCCGGCTTCGCCGAGTAGCTCAGCGCGGCGCCGACGGCGCCGGAGACCGAGTAGCCCGGCGCGAGCGCGTCGAACGTCATCGGCGTGCTGATGGCGTCGATGAGCCCGTTCGCACTGCTGGGCGCCACGTAGTACCCGGTGGTGCCGACGGTGTAGCTGATCTTGTGCGAGGCCGCGTCCGGATCGATGCCCAGCGCCGCGATGCTGACCGGCAGCAGCACGACGTTGGTGTCGAACACGTTGGTGTCCACGTCCCCGAGCTGTCCGTTGACCGCCTGGATGTCCACGCTCGGGAAGCCCGCGGCGTTCAGGTCGACGGTGTTGACCAGCCAGACGTCGGTGCCGCTCGCCTTGGTGACGTAGGACTCGAAGTCCGGCACCCCGTCGCCGGTGGTGTCGATGTCGACGAACGGGATCGTGTTGCTGCCCAGGTTCGCCCAGTTGCCCCAGGTCGAGATCCCGAAGGCGAGCAGCGCCTGGTCGGCGTGGCCCTCCCGCCGCGACTGGGCGATGGTCGACGCGGCGCCGACGTACTGCAGGTCACCGCCCTTGGCGGTCTCGTTGATGGTGCAGCCGTCGGTCAGCCTGCCCCGGCATTCGGGCAGCCGCGGCGAGGAACCCTGCAGCTCCAGGACGCTGATCAGCGACTCGTAGCGCTGGCTGCCGGTGCCCTGGTCGACGCCGCGGCCGGTGAGCGTGAACCGCGCGGTGTCGCCGGTGAAGTTCAGCGACCGCGGGGTGTCGATCGACGACACCGGCTTCGGCGCCGCGTAGACCGGCACGCGCAGCGACGGGGTGTTGCCGCCGGGCGGCGGGCTGAGCACGACCCGGCCGGAGGCGTCGGCGACGAACTGACGGGCCATCCCGGCCTGCTCGGTCGCGACCGTCGGGTCGATGACCTTGCGCAGCGCCGTGGGATCGGTGATCCGCAGGGTGACGCGCACCGAGGCGGTGCCCCGCGGCGGCACCGTCACCGAGCGGTCCGACAGCTGGTACTGCACGCCGGGCAGGTTGGTGATGCCCTCGTAGGCCACGTTGTAGCGGGCCCAGCTGGTGCCCTTGTTGACCACCTGGATGGTCTTGGTGAGCGTGGTCGGCCGGTCCACCTCGACGGTGCCGAAGGTGACGCTGACCGCGCCCCGGTCGTCCCGCGAGTAGGCCAGCACCTGGTCGTTCAGCGCGGCCTGGGTGTCCACCCGGCCGGCGCCGACGCGCTGCGGCGCGTAGGTCTTGCCGTCGGCGACGATGTCGTGCCCGGCGGTGTTCATCACCAGGGCCTTGATCTCCTCGACGGACCAGTCGGGGTGCGCCTGCCGCAGCAGCGCGGTGACGCCCGCGGTCAGCGGCGTGGCCATCGACGTGCCGGACAGGACCGTGCGGTTGTTGCCGCTGCCGCGCAGGGCCGACGAGATCGTGTCACCGGGCGCGGACACGTCCGGCTTGACGGCCGGGCCGCGCACGCCGCGCGAGGTGAACGAGCTCGGGGTGTCCACGATCGCCGGGTCGTAGGTCTGCAGGCTCGCGCGGCCGGCGCCGTAGAGGCGGACGGTCAGCGTGCCCGCGTCCAGCGCCGGGCGGATCTGGCTGGTCGCCGAGGCGGTGAACTGGAACATCGGGATGGCCGAGTTGCCCGCGATGCCGGCGGCGAAGTGCTCCAGGCCCGAGGACAGCAGGACCCCGGCGGCGCCGGCGGCCTGCGCGTTGTTGGCGCGCACGGCCGAACCGCAGGCGCGGGTGGCGTCGTTGTCGTCCCACTCCAGCCACGCGAACCTGCCCGCGACGGCGGCCTTGTCGGCGTCGGAGTAGGGCGCGCAGCCGTCGGCGTTGGCCGACGACAGCTTCGCCACCGCGGCGGTCCGGTCGAGGGTGTCGTAGCCGGTGTAGTTCTGGCTGTACTGGCCGCCCTTCGGGCCGGCGATCCCGGCCGGGGCGGTCACGTCCGCCGCGTCCCGCAGGACCGAGACGTCCCGGCTGGACGCCACGGTCAGCGCCTCCGGCGTGTTGCCCGGCGAACCGCCGACGTCGTAGAGGTCACCGCCGTTGCCCTGGGCGATGACCGACAGGACGTCGTTCGCGGCGAGCTTGCGCACGAACAGCGAGTCCGGGTCGTCCGGCGCGCCGAAGTCGCTGCCCAGCGACAGGTTGACGATGTCGAGGCGGTCGTCGAAGTCACCGTCGCCGTTCGGGTCCAGCGCCCAGTCCAGAGCCTGCGAAGTGACGTCGGTGGAGCCTTCGCAGCCGAACACCTTGATCGCGTACAGCGAGGCCTTGGGCGCCATGCCCGGGCCGATCTTCATCGCGTTCAGCGAGTCGGCGGTCAGCTTCGAGTAGTCGCCGGTGAAGGTGCTGCCGTCGGCGTTGACGCCGTACCCGGCGACGGTGCCGGCGACGTGCGTGCCGTGCTCACCGCACGCGATCGGGTTCGGGTCCGGCTTGGGGGTGTCCGCGCCCTCGGTGCCGGCGTCGTAGTCGTCGCCGACGAGGTCGGTGCCGCCGACCACCTTGGCGTTGGGGAACAGCGGCGTCGGCGCGGCCCGGTCGACCGAGTCGTAGGCCGCCTTCGTGCCGGGGCCGCCGAAGTCGGCGTGGGTGTAGTCGATGCCGTCGTCGATGACACCGACCTTGATGCCGTCGCCGAGGCGGCCGGTCTGCTGCCACGCGGTGAGCGTGTTGGTCAGCTGGGCGGCGCTGTTGTTGCTGCGCGTCTTCGGCACGACCGTGCGGATCGACGCGACGTCGGGCCGGGCGGCCAGTTCGCGGATCTTCGCGGCGTCGGCGGTCACCACCACACCGGGCACCGCGTTCGCGGTCGAGTACAGGACCTCGGTGCCGGCGTCCAGCGAACGCAGCTGGCCGAGCACGGAGTTCACCACCCCGGCGACCCCGGCCTTGGCGTTGTTCGCCGCCTGCTTGGCGCGGTCCTTGCCGGCGCCGAGCTCGGCGTTGAAGGCGTCCACCGCGGGCTGGTGGGTCAGCTCGATGAACGCGGTCGTCCGGCCCGAGGCCGACGCCAGGCGCGGGGACAGCTTGCCGCGCAGGCCGTCGTCGGCGACCTTGGCCGCGGGCTTGCCCGCGGCGAGCGGTTCGTCCTGGGCCGCCGCGCTGCCCGACGCGAAACCGGTCGCGGCGAGCGCGGCGGCGAAGACGGCGGCGAGCGACCGCCGGGTCCTGTTTCTCATGCTTGTTCGCACCCTCACTCCGGATCAAGGCGAGGGTGCGAACTTAGCCCGTGCCCCGGCGGAACGCCTAGAGCGGATCGGAGTAATCCGACTTTGGGAGGTACTCCGCGTTACGCGAACGTGATGGCGCGGATCGTGCGGGCGCCGACGGTCGCCGCGATCGGCTCCAACAGGTGGGAGTCGACCTCGCGGTCGACGCGCAGGATCATCACCGCGTCCGACCCGTCGGTGGTCTGGCTGATCTGCGCCGCCTCGATGTTGACCGAAGCCTCACCCAGCAGGGTGCCGACGCGGCCCATGATGCCCGGGCGGTCCGGGTACTCCAGGAGCAGCATGTGGCCCTCGGCGCGCAGGTCGAAGTGGCGGCCGTTGACCTCGACCAGCTTCTCCACCTGGTTGTTGCCGGTGACCGAACCCGACACCGACAGCACGCTGCCGTCGTCGTGCACCGCGCGCACGGTGACCAGGCTGCGCCAGTTCGGGCTCTCCGGCTCGGTGACGATCTCGGTGCGCACGCCGAACTCCTCGGCCAGGCGCGGCGCGTTGACGAACGTGACCTGGTCCTCGACCACGCCGGAGAACACGCCCCGCAGCGCGGCCAGCGACAGCACGCTGACGTCCTCCGACGACAGCTCGCCGCGCACCTCGACGGTCACCGCCGACGGCGCCTTCTGGCTCAGCGCGGCCAGCACGGTGCCCAGCTTCTGGGTCAGCGGCAGGTACGGGCGGACCTCCTCGCCCACCACACCGCCGCTGGCGACGTTGACCGCGTCCGGCACGAAGTCGCCACGCAGCGCGAGCAGCACCGACCGGGCGACGTCGGTGCCCGCGCGGTCCTGCGCCTCGGCGGTCGAGGCGCCCAGGTGCGGGGTGACCACGACGTTGGGCAGGCCGAACAGCGGGCTCTCGGTGGTCGGCTCGGTGACGAACACGTCGATGCCGGCGCCGCCCACGTGGCCGTTGCGGATGGCCTCGGCCAGCGCCTCCTCGTCGACCAGGCCACCGCGCGCGGCGTTGACGATGATCACGCCGGGCTTGGTCTTCTTCAGCGCCTCGGCGTCGATGAGGCCCTTGGTCTCCGGGGTCTTGGGGAGGTGGATCGAGATCGCGTCGGCGCGCTGGAGCAGCTCGTCCAGGCTCACCAGCTCGACGCCGAGCTGGGCGGCGCGGGCGGCCGAGACGTAGGGGTCGTAGGCGACGATCTTGGTGTCGAACGCGGCCAGGCGCGCGGCGAACAGCTGGCCGATCTTGCCGAAGCCGACCACGCCGACGGTCTTGCCGTTCAGCTCGACCCCGCTGAACGAGCTGCGCTTCCACGCGCCGCCCTGCAGGCTCTGGTCGGCGGCCGGGATGCGGCGGGCCACGGCGAGCAGCAGCGCCACGGCGTGCTCGGCGGCCGAGACGATGTTCGAGGTCGGCGCGTTGACCACGAGCACACCGCGCTCGGTGGCGGCCGGGACCTCGACGTTGTCCAGGCCGACCCCGGCCCGGGCGACGGCCTTCAGGCGCGTGCTCGCGGCCAGCACCTCGGCGTCCACCTTGGTCGCGGAGCGGACCAGCAGCGCGTCGGCGGCCTTCACGGCCTCCAGCAGCGCGGGGCGGTCGGTGCCGTCCACGTGCCGGACCTCCACCTCGTCGCCGAACACGGCCAGCGTGGACGGAGCGAGCTTTTCGGCGATGAGGACGACCGGCTTGCTGGGGTTGGTCACGATGGGGCTCCCGTGGACGCGGCTGGGCTCAAACGACGCCCGCGAGTCTAGTCGCGCTGCTCACCGGGGTTCTCAACGGGAGCGCAAGCCGGTGAAGACGAGATCGAGAAGCCGGTCCGGGTCACCGGCGTGCTCACCGGCCCAGCCCGCCGCGTGCACCATCAGCAACACCTCGTCGGGCTTCAGGTCCGCGCGCAGCTGACCGGATTCCTGCGCGCGGGCGACCAGCCGGGCGACGGCCGCGCGCATCCCGGCACAGGCGGCGTGCAGGTCGGAGGTCTCGTCGTCGAGCGCGTCGGCGGTCGCGTCGGCGAGGCCGCGGAACGTGGTGGCGGCGTCGAGCAGGCTCCGCGCGAAGGTGCGCAGGGCGGCGAGCGGGTCCCGGTCTTCGAGGAGTTCTTCGGCGGTGCGGGCCTGCGCGTCGAACCGCTCGCCGAGCAGGGCGACCAGCAGCGCCTCCCGGGTCGGGAAGTGCCGGTAGAGCGTGCCGATCCCGACCCCGGCCCGGCGCGCGATCTCCTCCAGCGAGGCGTCCACGCCGGACTCGGCGAACGCCGTGTGCGCCTCCGCCAGCAGCCGCTCGTAGTTGCGGCGGGCGTCGGCGCGGAGGGGACGGGTGCTGTTCATCACGATCCACTTTAGGCGTGACAAACCGGCGGCTGCCTCCGTAGAGTGAACCGGAGGGCCCCTCCGAAAGAATTCCGATGACTTCAGTCGGTGTTTGGCTCTACGGCGGTCGCCCGGCGACCGCCGAGGTGGAACGGGAGCAGCTGGCGCGGCTCGACGCGCTCGGCTACGCCTCGGTGTGGATGGGCGAGACCGTCGGCGGGCGGGACGCGTTCGCGCGGTCCGCGGTCTTCCTCGGCGCGACCGGGCGGATCACCGTGGGTACGGGGATCGCGAACGTGTGGTCGCGGCCCGCGGTGACCGCGCAGGCCGCGGCGCGCACCGTGGCCGAGGCCCATCCCGGGCGGTTCGTGCTCGGCCTGGGGATCGGGCACCCCTTCCAGGCCGCGAACCTCGGGCAGTCGTTCGCGAAACCGCTGCGCGGGATGCGGGACTACCTGTCGCGGATGGACGAAGAGGCGGCGGCGAACCCGCCGGCCGAACCGTTCCCCCGGGTACTGGCGGCGATCGGGCCGCGGATGCTGGAGCTGGCCCGGGACGCCGCCGACGGCGCGCACCCGTTCGCGATGCCCGTCCAGCACACGGCGTTCGCGCGGGAGATCCTCGGGCCGGGCAAGCTGCTGATCCCGCACCAGTCGGTGCTGCTGGAGACCGATCCCGCGGTGGCGCGCGCGAAGGCGCGGGCGACGGTGAGCCAGATCCTGCAGGTCGAGGCCTATGCCCGTGGGTGGCGGGACTCCGGCTACGACGAGGTGTCCGACCGGCTGCTGGACGCGGCCGTCGCCTGGGGCGACGAGGAGGCGATCGCGCGGCGGGTGCGGGAACAGCTGGACGCGGGCGCCGATCAGGTGCTGATCGCCCCACCGGGACGGACCTGCCCGGCGAGGTGGACCAGCTGAGGCGGCTCGCGCCGGCGCTGCTGGGGGTGGCCGCGTGAGCGTCGGCATCTGGACCTTCTCCTTCGACGCCGCGCCGATCGGCCAGGTGCGCGAGGCCGCCGCCGAGATCGAGGAACTCGGGTTCGACAGCCTGTGGTTCGGCGAGTACCCGGGCCGCGAGGCGCTCACCCAGGCGGCACTGCTGCTGGGTGCGACGTCCCGCATCACGGTCGCCACCGGCGTCGCCCGCTTCGACCGGCGCAGCCCGGCCGGTGTCGCGGGCGGGGCGCGCACCCTGGCCGAGGCCCATCCCGGCCGGTTCACCCTGGGCCTGGGCGGGCACGCGCGCGGCGCGCGTCCCGTCGAGAGCATCCGGGCGTACCTGGACGAAATGGACGCCGCGGAGTTCACCAGCCCCGAGCCCGTGCCACCGCCGCGCAAGCTGCTCGCCGCCCTGGGACCGCGCATGCTACGGCTGGCCGCCGAACGCACCGACGGCGCCCACCCGTACTTCGTGCCACCCGAGCACACCGCGCTGGCACGGGAGATCATGGGGCCGGACGCCTACCTCGCGGTGGAGCAGGGCGTGGTGCTGGACCGGGCGCGCGGCCTGGACATCGCCCGCGCGGAAGTGGGCTTTTACCTCGAACGGACCGAGCACCACCGGGTCAACCTCAAGCGCCTCGGCTTCACCGACGACGACCTCGCGGGCAGCGACCGGCTGGTCGAGTCGGTCATCGCCGTCGGCGAGGAGGCGATCGCCGGCCGGGTCAAGGCCCATCTCGACGCGGGCGCGGACCACGTGTGCGTGCAGGTGATCACCGGCGAACCCGGCCTGCCCCTGGACGGCTGGCGGCGACTGGCCGAACTCGTGCTCTGACGGCGGCCGGTCAGTCGGCGGTCAGGCCCGCCAGGTCGTGGAACTCGCCGTCGCGGGCGCCGGCCACGAAAGCGTCCCATTCGGACGGTGTGAAGACCAGCACCGTGCCGTCCGGGTCCGTCGCCTTGCGCAGCGCCGTGTAGACGAGGCCGTCGGTGTGCTCGACGTGCGCGAACTCCAGCTCACCGCCGGTCGCCTGCCACCGGGCGCCGGTGAGATCCAGTTCCTCGCGAACCCGCACCTTGTCGTCCACGCGATCACGGTAACTCCGGATGGAAAAAGGGACCGCTCCGGGGGCGCACCCCGGAGCGGTCCCTCCCGCGGAGAACTCAGGCGGTCTCGGTGATCGGCCGGTCCACCCACGACATGAGGCCGCGCAGCTTCTTCCCGGTCTCCTCGATCGGGTGCTGCTCGCCGGCCTCCTGCAGCTTGCGGAAGGTGGCGCGGCCGGTCTCGTCCTCGCCGACCCACTCGCGGGCGAAGGTGCCGTCCTGGATCTCGCCCAGGATCTTCTTCATCTCCTCCTTCACCGCGGGCGTGATGACACGCGGGCCGCGGGTGAGGTCGCCGTACTCGGCGGTGTCGGAGATCGAGTAACGCATCCGGGCGATGCCACCCTCGTACATGAGGTCGACGATGAGCTTGAGCTCGTGCAGCACCTCGAAGTAGGCGATCTCGGGCGCGTAACCGGCCTCGGTCAGCACCTCGAACCCGGTCTGCACCAGCGCGGAGGCACCACCGCAGAGGACGGCCTGCTCACCGAACAGGTCGGTCTCGGTCTCCTCCTTGAAGGTGGTCTTGATGACGCCGGCGCGGGCGCCACCGATGGCGGCGGCGTAGGACAGCGCCAGCGCCTGCGCGTTGCCGGAGGCGTCCTGCTCGACCGCGATCAGGGCGGGCACGCCCTTGCCGTCGACGAACTGGCGGCGGACCAGGTGGCCCGGGCCCTTCGGCGCGACCATCGCCACGTCCACATTGGCCGGCGGCTTGATCAGCTCGTAGCGGATGTTGAAGCCGTGGCCGAAGAAGAGGGCGTCGCCGTCCTTGAGGTTCGGCTCGATGTCCTCGCTGTAGATGAAGCGCTGCTTGGTGTCCGGCGCGAGGATCATGATCAGGTCGGCCTCGGCGGACGCCTCCGCCGGGGTGAGCACCCGCAGGCCCTCCTCCTCGGCCTTCGCGCGCGACTTCGACCCCTCCGGAAGACCGATGCGCACATCGACCCCGGAGTCGCGCAGGCTCAGCGCGTGCGCGTGGCCCTGGCTGCCGTAGCCGATCACCGCGACCTTGCGACCCTGGATGATGCTGAGATCGGCGTCGTCGTCGTAGAAGATTTCGACAGACATGAGGGGGATGAATTCCTTTCGGTTCTAAAATTTAGCGAGGCGCGGAGGCGGTGATCGACCGGGGACCCCGGCCGACCGCGACCATGCCGGACTGCACGATCTCACGCACGCCATACGGCTCCAGCATGCGCAGGAGGGCACTGAGCTTGTCACCGGTGCCGGTGGCCTCGATGGTGAGCGCCTCGGGCGACACGTCGACCACCTTCGCACGGAACAGCTGGACGGTCTCGAGGACCTGGCTGCGCACGGTGGCGTCGGCCCGCACCTTGACGAGCAGCAGTTCACGCTGCACGGAGACGGCGGGCTCGAGCTCCACGATCTTGATGACGTTGACCAGCTTGTTGAGCTGCTTGGTCACCTGTTCGAGCGGTAGCTCCTCAACGGCGACCACGATCGTCATCCGGGACACCTCGGGGTTTTCCGTGGGCCCGACGGCGAGGGACTCGATGTTGAAACCGCGGCGGGAGAACAACCCGGCGACTCTGGCGAGCACCCCGGGGACATTCTCCACCAACACGGACAGCGTATGCGTGGTCACTGCGAAACCTCGTCGTCTTCGAACAGCGGGCGGATGCCGCGCGCGGCCATGATCTCGTCGTTGCCGGTGCCAGCCGCCACCATGGGCCACACCTGGGCGTCCTTGCCGACCACGAAGTCGATCACCACGGGCCGGTCGTTGATCTCCATCGCGCGGCGGATGACGTCGTCGACCTCGTCCTTGGTCTCGCACCGCAGGCCGGCGCAGCCCAGCGCCTCGGCCAGCAGCGTGAAGTCCGGGATGCGGTGCTTGTGCGTGCCGAGGTCGGTGTTGGAGTACCGCTCGGCGTAGAAGAGGTTCTGCCACTGGCGGACCATGCCCAGGTTGCCGTTGTTGATGACGGCGACCTTGATCGGCGCGCCCTCGATGGCGCAGGTGGCCAGCTCCTGGTTGGTCATCTGGAAGCAGCCGTCGCCGTCGATGGCCCACACCTGCTTGTCCGGCACCCCGAACTTGGCGCCCATCGCGGCGGGCACCGCGTAGCCCATGGTGCCGAGGCCGCCGGAGTTGAGCCAGGTGCGCGGGTGCTCGTACTTGATGAACTGCGCGGCCCACATCTGGTGCTGGCCCACGCCCGCGGCGTAGACGGCGTCCGGGCCGACGATCTGACCGATGCGCTCGATGACGTACTGCGGCGACAGGGTGCCGTCGGAGGGCCACTCGTAACCGGCCGGGAAGGTCTGGCGCCACGCGTCGATCTGGGTCCACCACGGGGCCAGGTCCGGCTCGCCGATGCGGTCGGTCTCGGCCTTCACCGCCTCGATCAGCTCGGTGATGATCTCCGCGCAGTCCCCCACGATCGGCACGTCGGCCTTGCGGTTCTTGGAGATCTCGGCCGGGTCGATGTCGGCGTGGACGACCTTGGCCTCCGGCGCAAACGACGACAGCTGACCGGTCACCCGGTCGTCGAAGCGGGCGCCCAGCGCCACCAGCAGGTCGGCGCGCTGCATCGCGGCGACCGCGGCGACCGAGCCGTGCATGCCGGGCATGCCCAGGTGCTGCTGGTGCGAGTCGGGGAACGCGCCGCGCGCCATCAGCGTGGTCACCACGGGGATGCCGGTCAGCTCGGCCAGCTGCCTGAGCTGCTCGTGGGCCTGCGCCTTGATCACGCCACCGCCGACGTAGAGGACCGGGCGGCGGGCCTGCGCGATGAGCCGCGCGGCCTCGCGGACCTGCTTGCCGTGCGGGCGCAGCGTCGGCCGGTAGCCGGGCAGGTGCATCTCCGGCGGCCAGGAGAACGATGTGGTCTCCTGCAGGACGTCCTTGGGGATGTCGACCAGGACCGGGCCGGGACGGCCGGTGGAGGCCAGGTGGAACGCCTCCGCGATCACCCTCGGGATGTCGATCGGGTCGGTGACCAGGAAGTTGTGCTTGGTGACCGGCATCGTGATGCCGCAGATGTCGGCTTCCTGGAAGGCGTCGGTGCCGATCAGCGCCCGGGTCTGCTGGCCGGTGATCGCGACGACCGGGACGGAGTCCATGTTCGCGTCGGCCAGCGGGGTGACCAGGTTGGTGGCGCCGGGGCCGGAGGTCGCCATGCAGACCCCGACCTTGCCGGTCGCCTGCGCGTACCCGGTGGCCGCGTGCCCCGCGCCCTGCTCGTGGCGGACGAGGACGTGCCGCACCTTCGTCGAGTCCAGAAGCGGGTCGTACGCCGGCAGGATCGTGCCACCCGGAATGCCGAAGACCACCTCCACGCCCATCGCCTCGAGCGACCGCACCAGCGACTGCGCGCCGGTCACCCGGACCGGCGTGCCGGCGGGCGGGGCTGGCTTGGGGCGGTTGCCGAGCTGGGCGGGCGACGCGGCGGCCGGAGTTGCTCCGGGTTTCGTTTCCGATCGCGACGTGGCGCTTGTCATCAGTTCTGCCTCGTGGGTCTCGTCGGGCTTCTCGTCAGGTGGTCGGGTTTGGCAATCTGGCACGGCGTGGGCAACAAAAAACCCCCGCCGACCTTGGTAGGTCGCACGAGGGTCGCGCGTCGACGCAGGCGGGCTCGATCGGTCCCTACGCGTCGACGCGCGGGAAAAGTACGAGGCCAATCTGCGGTGTCACGGCGCTGACGTTAACGGTTCGCTACAGATGGTGTCAACTCTGCGGGATCGTGATCCCGGATACTGGGCAACACCCGGCGGAGGCGTCCCAGTCCGCGGAAGGCACCATGGTGTCGTGGCCGAAACCGAGCACGAGGGCCGGAAGGCGATCTTCCGGGTCCCGCTGATCACCCTGCTCGCCGTCGTGTTCCTGGCGGTCTGCATGATCCCCGCCGCCTTCGCCGACGTGCCGGGGCTGTGGCTGATGTACGTCATCCCGATCGCGTTGTTCGTGTACGTGCTGCGCACCCGCACCGTCGCCTCGGCCCGCGGCCTGAGCGTGCGGACGGTGTTCGGCCACCGAGAGATGCCGTGGTCGGCGCTCAAGGGCCTGGCGATCAATGACAAGGCGAAGGTGCGGGCCGTGCTGACCGACGGCAGCGAGGTCGCGCTGCCGTCGGTGCGCACCCGGCACCTGCCGGTGATCTCCCTGGTCAGCGAGGGCCGCATGAAGGACCCGAGCGGCCTGACCGACGACCGCGAGGAAACTCCGGACGAGGCGGCGGACTAGCGGGCCCAGTCCTCGGTCCGGGCGCCGGCGCGGAAGCGCAACGCGGGATCGGCGTAGCGGGCTTCGGGCACGTCGTAGAGGGCGTCGAGCGACGCGCGCTGCCCGGTGTAGGCCGGGACGTAGGCGGCGAGTTCCGCCTCGGTCGCGGTGAGGCCGGCGGCGGCGAGCAGGCCGCGCACCATCGTCAGGTCGTCCATGGTCTCCCCTCTCAGGCCGCGGCCACGCCGGCCGGCCGCGGCACGCGCAGGTGCCAGTCGGTGCTCTGCTGGAACGCGTCGCCGGCACGCAGGATCGCCGCCTCGCCGAACGCGGGGCCGGCCAGTTGCAGCGACAACGGCATCCCGTCGGCGGTGAACCCCATCGGCACGGCCAGCGCCGGGTTGCCGACGCTGTCCCAGTAGGGCGTGAAGATCAGCGAGAACAGCTCGCCGACGTCCACTCCCCCGCCCGGCGTGGTGAGGCTCGCGAAGGCCGGCGCGCCGACCGCGGCGGTGGGTGCGGCGATCACGTCGACCGTCTCGAACAGCCGGGCCAGTGCGTCCTGCGCGACCCGGCGCACCCGCTGGGCCTGCACGTAGTCCGCGCCGGAGGCCATCGCGCCGGTCACCAGCATCGCGCGGGTGGCCGGGTAGTAGTCGTCCCAGCGGCCGCCCAGGTCGTTGCGGTGGTAGGCCAGTGCTTCGCAGCCCATCGTCACCAGGTCGGCGGTGATCATCTCGCTCCAGTACGGCAGCGTGACCTCGACGACCGTCGCGCCCTGCTCGGCGAGCACCGCGACCGCCGCGTCGAACGCCGGCGCCAGCGCCGGGTCGGCGTGGTCCGGGAAATGCCCTTCGCGCACCACGCCGATCCGCAGCCCGGTCAGGTCGCCGTCGAAGTCGGGCGCGGTGAACGGCGCGTCGACGCAGTCCGGGTCGCTGGTGTCGAGCCCGGCGAGCACCTCCAGCACGGCCGCGCAGTCCCGGGCCGAGCGGGCGAGCGGTCCGATGTGGTCGAGGCTGTAGCCCAGCGGCACGCACCCGGACTTGGGCACCCGGCCGAACGTCGGCATCAGGCCGGTGACCCCGCAGAAGGCCGCCGGGATGCGGATGCTGCCCGCGGTGTCGGTGCCCAGCCCGGCCAGGAACATCCCGGCCGCGATCCCGCTGCCGGTGCCGGAGCTGGACCCGCCCGGCCAGGTGTCCGGGTTCCACGGGTTGCGCGGCACCGGGAACGGCTTGGTGTCGTCCGGCATGCCGCAGGCGAACTCCATCGTCGAGGTCTTGCCCGTGATCACCGCGCCGGCGGCCTTGAGGCGCGCGACGACGGGCGCGTCCCGGCCCGCGCCCCACGCCGGGTCGAGGACCAGGCTCTGCGCGGTGGTCGGGCCCTCGGCCATCGCGATGATGTCCTTGACGCCGAACGGGATCCCGTGCAGCGGGCCGCGGTCCACGCCGCGCGCCAGCTCGGCGTCGGCCGCCGCGGCCCGCTCCAGCGCGTAGTCGTCGAGGCGGTGCAGGTAGGTGCCGATCTCGGCGTCGTGCCGGTCGGCGGCGGCGATCGCGGCTTCGGTGAGCGCGACGGAGGTGGTGGTGCCCGCGCGCAGCGCGGCGGCCGCGTCGGTGACGGTCTGGATCATGCTTCCCTCCCGTGGAGCCGGGTGCCGCGCGAGACGAACCGGAACCGGTCGGCGCGGATGTGGATGAAGGCCAGGTCGAACGGGCGCCCGGCGGGGTCGGCGATGGTCTGCTCGGTGACCAGGACGGGCGCGCCGGGCGCGATGCCCAGCGCCGCGGCGACGAACGGGTCGGCGGGCTCGGCGCCGATTGTGAACTCCGACTGTCCGAACTCGACTCCGGCGTCGGCCAGGAGGGCGTACCAGTCGGTGACGAACGGGGTGTCCCGCAGCCGCGCGGCCTCGGGGAAGAGCGCGTAGTTGGTGGCGAGCCAGATCGGCTCCTCCTGGTGCAGCGCGACGTACTCCAGGCGCAGGCACGGGGTTCCGGCCGGCACGCCGAGCCGGTCGGCGACCAGCGCGGGCGCGGCGATCTCGGAGCGGTCGAGCAGCCGGGGCCGGGTCCGGCGGTTGAGCAGGCTGTGCTGGTCCGGCCGGATGACGCCGTGGACCTCGACCAGCTTCTCGTCGGCCGGCCGGACGACCGCGTGCGTGCCGATGCCCTGGGTGCGTTCGATGAGCCCCTCGGCGCGAAGCAGGGACAGCGCCTCGCGGACGGTGGCGCGGGAGGCGCCGTGGGCGGCCATCAGCGCGGCCTCGGCGGGCAGCTGCCCGCCGGGGTAGCGGCCGCCCTGGACGGCCGCGCGGATCATGTCCCGCAGGCGGCGCACGTCGTGGGCCCGCGCTTCGCCGCGCCGGTACTGGGTGCTCATTCCCGGCGACGCTAGGCAGCGCGCTTTGCCGGGCGGTCTCCACGGCATCACCGGCGTGTTACCGCCGGTTCCGTGGCGGGGGCGAACTTCGGCGAGGCCCATATCCGATCCTTTCGCTCGGGTGCCGGAAAGCTAGGAATCGCGTATTTCGGCCGGGTATCCGATGCCGTTGCGCCCGGTTACGCCGCTTCTCACTCCGTGGACACCCGCGCTGAACTGCGGTTTCACCCCGGCCGGTGCGGGATGCGCCGAATTCGGTGTGGGATGCGCCGCCGGTTGATCGAAACCTGCGCGGCCGGGCGTAATCTGGCGGACATGCCTGCTCTGCGTTCCCGAACAACCACCCATGGCCGCAACGCCGCGGGCGCCCGGTCCCTCTGGCGGGCCACCGGGCTGACCGACGGCGACTTCGGCAAGCCGATCGTCGCGATCGCCAACTCCTACACCCAGTTCGTGCCCGGGCACGTACACCTCAAGGACCTCGGTGACATCGTGGCCGGGGCGATCCGCGAGGCCGGTGGCGTGGCGCGCGAGTTCCACACGATCGCGGTGGACGACGGCATCGCGATGGGGCACAGCGGCATGCTCTACTCGCTGCCCTCGCGCGAGATCATCGCCGACTCCGTCGAGTACATGGTCAACGCGCACCAGGCCGACGCGCTGGTCTGCATCTCCAACTGCGACAAGATCACGCCGGGCATGCTCAACGCCGCGATGCGGCTGAACATCCCGGTGGTGTTCGTCTCCGGCGGGCCGATGGAGGCCGGCAAGGCGGTCGTGGTCGACGGTGTCGCGCACGCGCCGACCGACCTGATCACCAGCATCTCCGCCTCGGCCAACCCCGCTGTCGACGAGGAGGGCCTGTCCATTGTGGAGCGGTCCGCGTGCCCGACGTGCGGGTCGTGCTCGGGCATGTTCACCGCGAACTCGATGAACTGCCTGACCGAGGCGCTGGGCCTGTCGCTGCCGGGCAACGGCTCGACGCTGGCCACGCACGCCGCGCGCCGCAAGCTGTTCGAGGACGCCGGCCGCACCGTGATGGAGCTGTGCAAGCGCTGGTACGGCGAGGACGACGACAGCGTGCTGCCGCGCTCGATCGCCAACCGCAAGGCGTTCGAGAACGCGATGGCGCTGGACATGGCGATGGGCGGCTCGACCAACACGGTGCTGCACATCCTGGCCGCGGCGCAGGAGGGCGAGGTCGACTTCACGATCTCCGACATCGACGAGATCGGCCGCCGCGTGCCGTGCCTGTCGAAGGTCGCGCCGAACTCCGACTACCACATGGAGGACGTGCACCGGGCCGGTGGCATCCCGGCGATCCTGGGCGAGCTGAACCGGGCCGGGCTGCTCAACCGGGATGTCACTGCTGTGCACTCCCCTTCCCTGGAGCAGTGGCTGTCCACGTGGGACATCCGCGGCGGGTCGCCGTCGGAGGAAGCGATCGAGCTGTTCCACGCCGCGCCCGGCGGGGTCCGCACCACGGAGGCGTTCTCCACGTCCAACCGGTGGACCGAGCTGGACACGGACGCGGCGAACGGCTGCATCCGCGACATCGAGCACGCCTACACCAAGGACGGCGGGCTCGCGGTGCTGCGCGGCAACCTGGCCGAGAACGGCGCGGTGATCAAGTCCGCCGGTATCGACGAGGAGCTGTGGCGGTTCCAGGGCCCGGCGCGGGTGGTCGAGAGCCAGGAGGAGGCCGTTTCGGTCATCCTGGGCAAGCAGATCCAGCCGGGTGAGGTGCTGGTGGTGCGCTACGAGGGCCCGGCCGGCGGGCCGGGCATGCAGGAGATGCTGCACCCGACGGCGTTCCTGAAGGGCGCCGGGCTGGGCAAGAAGTGCGCCCTGATCACCGACGGCCGGTTCTCCGGTGGCTCGTCGGGCATCTCGGTGGGGCACATCTCGCCGGAGGCCGCGTCCGGCGGGACGATCGGCCTGGTGGAAAACGGCGACCAGATCCTGATCGACGTGCACGAGCGCAAGCTGGAGCTGCTGGTGGACGCCGAGGTGCTGGCCGAACGCCGCGCGAAGATGGAGGCGTCGGAGCGCCCGTGGCAGCCGGTGGAACGCCAGCGCCCGGTGACCGCGGCACTGCGCGCCTACGCCCGGATGGCCACCTCGGCCGACACGGGCGCGGTCCGCAACCCGGACAAGTAAGCCCGACAGAGGAAGGGCCCCGGCCGCCAGGCCGGGGCCCTTCCTCGTTGAACCCAGGAAGCTGGGTGGTCATCCCGTCGCCTGACACCGGAACGATCACCTTGAGCCAGGGCCGCAACCCAGGCCGCCCGCCGGCGGCCGAGCTACGCCACCTTGCGGCCCTGGCTCAAGGTGATACACCCAAACCGGAAGGCGACGGGATGACCACCCAGCGACCACCTCGCCAAGGCGAGACGAGGCACCCCTTGGTCATCCCGGAGCCTGCCCGTCCGGCGAGGACATCTCTTGATCTTTGAACCGGCGCCCGACACGGCGAAGCGCCCACTTCCTAGCGGGCCAGCGCGATCACCACCACCGTCGCCGCCGCGGCGATCAGGAAGAAGAACACCCCGAACGGCGCCGGGCGGCGGCGCCACGGGGTGTTGACGTCCAGGGCGATCCGGCCGGATCCGGTGAACAGCAGGGTGAACGCCACGGCCGCCAGCAGCAGCTCGAACTCGAAGCCACGCGGCTCGAAGAACCCGCCGCTCCACTGGACGTACACGATGTTCGCGGTGACGCCGAGCAGCGCGGCCGCCCCGATCTGCGTGAACAGGCCCAGCACGATCAGCACGGCGCCGATCAGCTCGCTCAGCCCGGTGACCCACGCGAGCAGCGTCGGCTGGGCCGTGTAACCCATCGACTCCAGCATCCGCGCCGTGCCGTCGATGCCGGGGCCGTTGAACAGCCCGAACACCTTCTGCAGCCCGTGCGCGCCCACGATCGCCCCGAGCACGAGCCGCAGCACGAGCAGGCCGAAGTCGATCCCGCCGTGGTACCGGTTGACCGGCGGCGACGGCCGGTCCTCGACGTCGGAGAGCAAGCTGGTGGCGCCGGTGTCCGTGGCCTCGTAGTACCCGGACTCCGTGAACAGGTTCTGGGTCTTCGGCTCGTCCTGAGGGCTGGTCACCCGCGCAGGGTAGGCCATCCGTGTCGGAAGCGCGACAGGTTCCGGTGTTCAGCTGCCGAACACCGACATGATGAGCGCGCCCAGCGCCGCGGGGAACACCTCTGCCGGGTCGGCCTCGCCGGTGGTCAGCGTCGCCGTCAGGGTCCGGCTGCCGTCCGGCGTGCTGATCATCAGGGCGCCGTAGCCGCCCGGGGCGCCGCCGTTGTGGTGCACGATCGTGCCCGCCGGGCCGAGGTCCTGCACCCACAGGCCGAGGCCGAGGTTGAGCTCGCCGTGCGGCGTGATCATCTCGGTCAGCAGCGGGGTGGGCAGGAGCCGGCCGCCGAGCAACGCGGAGATGAAGGTGTTCAGGTCCTCGGCGGTCGAGATCAGGTCACCGGCGCCGGCCAGCATGGTGGGGTTCTGGCGGCTGACGTCGACGAGGTGCCACTCGCCGCCGTCCTCGTAGCGGTAGTAGCCGTGGGCGTGCGGGCCGGGGAGGTCCGGGGAGGTCGCGGACACCACGGTGTCCGCCAGCCCGAGCGGCCCGAGGATGCGCCGCTGGGCCTCCTCGGCGTAGGTGTTGCCGGTGACCGCCTCGATCAGCAGCAGGGCGACGGTGTAGTTGGTGTTGGAGTAGCTCTGGCCCTCGCCCGGCTCGAACCGCGGCGGCCGCGACAGCGCGAACCGCACCAGCTCCTCGGGCTGGTAGGCGTGGAAGCGGTTGTCCACCCACGCCTTGCCCTGCGACGGGAGCCCCATCACGAACGTGCCGTCGGCGTCGAGCTCACCGGTGTAGTTGTAGAGGCCGCTGGTGTGCCGCAACAGCATCCGCACGGTGATCCGCTCGTCGAGCCCGAACCCGGGCAGGTGACCGGCCACCGGGCCGTCCAGCTCGATCCGGCCCTCGGCGACCAGCTGGAGCACCAAGGTCGCGGTGAAGGTCTTCATGACGCTGCCCGCCCAGGCCCTCCCGTTGACCGGCGCCTCGTCGGCCGAGCCCAGCTCGCGCACCCCGGCGCGGCCCGTCCAGTCGCCCTGCTCGTCGTGCACGCACAGCTCGGCGGCGGTGAACCCGGCGTCGACGAGGGCCTGGACGGCCTGCTGCAACTCGGGGCGGTGGGTGGTGGTGGCGGTGTGCTGCATCGTGCGCTCCTGTGTTCGGTCCGGCTTGATGCGACTACGTTCGCCCGCCGGCCTGACACCGGACCGCCTCCGCGCTGACACGCCCCGGGGTTTGTCAGGCGGGTTGGCGCTCGCCCGCGCTGCGCTCGATGCAGAACTCGTTTCCTTCGGGATCGAGCAGCGTGACCCAGCCGAGCCCGTCGGGTGTCCGGTGGTCCTCGTGCACGCGCGCGCCGAGCCCGAGGAGGCGCGCGACCTCCGCGTCACGGGACCGTTCGTCCGGCATCCAGTCGAAGTGGACGCGGTTCTTCCGGGCCAGCCCGTACGGCTCGGCGCAGTCGATCGTCACGTGGCGGAGGATCATCGTCTAGTACTCCCCGTGCACGAGGTTCTGCGGCAGCTCCCCGCCGGCATAGCGGGCTATCTCCGCGGCGACCACCGCGTACGAGCGCCGCTTGCTGCCCCTCACCGAGCCCGCGACGTGCGGGGTCAGCACCACGTTCGGCGCCGTCCACAGTGGATGGTCCGGGGGCAGCGGCTCGGGATCGGTGACGTCCAGTGCGGCGCGCAGCCGTCCCGCGGTGAGCTCGGCGAGCAGCGCGTCCGTGTCGACCACCGGGCCGCGGGCGGCGTTGACGAGGATCGCGCCGTCGGGCATCGCGGCGAGGAACTTCGCGTCCACCATCCCGCGGGTGCGCGAGGTGAGCGGCACCATCAGCGCGACGACGTCGTGCCCGCCCAGCAGCCCGGGCAGCTCGTCCACCGGGTGCACGCCCGCCCGCCCGCTCACGCCGACCAGGGTGACCCGCGCGTCGAACGCCGTGAGGCGGCGCTGGAGTTGTTTCCCCAGGTCACCGGCGCCGACGACGAGCACCCGCTTGTCCTGCAGGGTGTCGGTGGCGTGCAGGTTCCAGCGGTGCGCGGCCTGGTCGGCGGCGAACCCGGGCAGCTCGCGGTAGATCGACAGCAGCACCGCGACCACCCATTCGGCCGTGCTGCCGCCGTGCGCGCCGCGGCATGTGGACAGCAGCACCCCGTCCGGCACGGTGCCGATCCAGTTCTCCGCGCCCGCCGACAGCAGCTGGATCAGCCTCAGGTTCGGCAGCGCGCCGAGCACGGCGTCGCGTTCCTCGGGCCGGTGGGCGCCGGGGACGAGGACCTCCGCGTCAGCGGCCTCGGGCGGCAGCGGCTCGCGCCAGCTGTAGCGGACGGGCCGCACCCCGGCCACCTCACCCAGCGCACGCAGGCCGTCTTCGTCGGGGACCAGAACGGTGACGGGCATGATCACCACGGTACTTACCCGTCGTTCACCCACCGGCACCTAGGCTGGCAGGCGTGCGTGTCGGGACCGGGAAGGCGCGGTGGTGGCTGGTGGCGGCCTGCGGGCTGCTGCTGAGCGGCTGCGCCCAGTTCGACGACCGGGCCGCGAACCAGACGTTCGAACCGGCCCCGGAGCTGACCGCCCCGGCCGGTCCGCAGCCCGAGCTGCCCGAGGCCGACGGCGGTGACGACGAGGCGCGGCCCAGCTCGCCGCAGACATCGATCCCGCCACCGCAGGGCTGCACGGACTACGACCAGTCGGTGATCGCGACCTGCCTGGACACGGTGTCCGCGCTCGCGGCGCTGCCGAACACCGGCGCCGCGCCGGGCGCGCTGGCCGCCGAGCGCCGGACGGGCCGCGTGCTGCAGGTTTCCAGCGGCAACGCACCGGCCGAGGTCATCCGGCTGGACGTGCAGGCGACCGGCGACGGCGGCCTGACCGGGCTCGCGCTGTCCCCGACGTTCGCCGAGGACCAGCTGGTGTTCGCCTACCTCACCACCGCCACCGACAACCGCGTCGTCCGCTTCACGCGCGGCCAGCAGCCGAAGGCGGTGCTGACGGGCATCCCGAAGGGCGCGACCGGCAACCGGGGCGCGATCATGACCGACGGCAAGGGCGCCCTGCTGGTCGCGACGGGCGACGCGGGCAACCCGTCGGCGGCGGCCGACCCGAACTCGCTGGCCGGCAAGGTGCTGCGCATCGACACGGCGGGCAATGCGGCCCAGGGCAACCCGACGCCGGGTTCACGGGTGTACGCGAGCGGCGTGCACTCCCCCGGCGGCCTGTGCAAGGCGACGGACGGTTCCCGGATGTGGATCACCGATCGGGGCACCTCCGTGGACGCGCTGTACCCGATCGTGCCGGGCGCGTCCCTCGCGGTGCCGACGTGGACGTGGCCGGAGAAGCCGGCGCTGGCGGGCTGCGCGGACAGCGGCACGGCGGTCGTCGTCGCCACCTCGGTGGGCGCCAACCTGCAGGAACTGCCCATCACGCTGGACGGCTCGGTGGGCGGCAAGCCGAAGGCGCTGATGGACGGCAAGAACGGCACGGCCTACGGCCGGTACGGCGGCCTGGACCAGATCGACAGCCAGTTCGCACTCGTGGGAACCGTCAACAAGGACGGCGGAAACCCCATCTCCAGCGACGACCGGGTCGTGCTGATCTCACTGCAAGCCAGCCCGAGCGGCGGCAGCGGCAAGGACTAGGAACGCAGAACTCGCGCACGGGAACGCAGAACTCGCGCGCAGGAACGTGGGACTCGCGGACGCACACTCGGGGCCCTCCAGGTAGGCGGTGCGGAAGCCCCGCGACTCGCCACCGGCGGCCGACCGGTCGTGCCCGATGCCGAACTGCGAGAACCGAGGACGTCCCCCGGCGCGGGCGAGCTGCCACGCGCCCATCGCGCCCATCGTGCCGAGCCCGGCCACCGCCACGTCGGCGTCGAACGCCGTGACCGTCTCCGATTCAGCGGCGCCGCAACGCGCGCACGTCCAGCACGGCCGCCACCACGGAGGCCAGCGCGCCGAGCATCCCCAGGTACCGGCCGATGCCGGCGTACAGCCCGATCCCACCTTCGTCGAGCAGGCCGCGGGTGTCCTCGTCGAACTGCCAGCCCATCGCGAACCAGCCGAGGAC
This sequence comes from Amycolatopsis thermalba, assembly GCF_023376025.1. NCBI lineage: Bacteria > Bacillati > Actinomycetota > Actinomycetes > Pseudonocardiales > Pseudonocardiaceae > Amycolatopsis > Amycolatopsis thermalba. The sequence continues at coordinate 2,041,602 of NZ_CP091196.1, read as the reverse complement.
CATCAGCAGCAGCGCCACCACGGCGAAGATCAGCCACAGGTGCGGCAGCCCGGCGACCCGCACCTTCCGGAACTGGCCGAACGCCGCCACGGCCAGCCCGGCCGCCAGCAGCAGCAACGGCCCGCACCACGCCAGGAAACCGGTGGTCCAGGCGTCCCGCGCGACGTCCGACGACGGCAGCTCACGCAGGGCTTCGTCGACGACCTGGTTCGTCGCCGCCAGGTTCGTCCAGGGCAGGAACAGGGCGAGCGTGGCCACCACGCCCGCCCCCAGCCCCGTCCACTCGCGCCAGCTGACGCGCGCGAGCGAGAACCGCTCGGGCTCCGCGGACACCTTCGACGGCATCCTCAGGCGCCCACCCGCTCGATGATGAGTTCCCGCACGCGCTTGGCGTCGGCCTGGCCCTTGGTCGCCTTCATGACCGCGCCGACGATCGCGCCCGCGGCCTGCACCTTGCCGCCGCGGATCTTGTCCGCGATGTCCGGCTGCGCGGCCAGCGCCTCGTCGACCGCGGCGAGCAGCGCCGAGTCGTCGGACACGACCTTCAGGCCCCGCTTCTCCACGACCTCGTCCGGCTCGCCCTCACCGGCCAGCACGCCCTTGACGACCTCGCGCGCGAGTTTGTTGGTCAGCTCGCCGGAGTCGACCAGCGCGGCCACCCGGGCGACCTGCGCCGGGGTGATCGGCAGCGCGGTGATCTCGGTCTCGCGGGCGTTGGCCTCCTGCGCCAGGAAGTTGACCCACCAGCTGCGGGCCTCGTTCGGTTTCGCGCCCTCGGCCACCGTCGCCTCGACCAGCTCGACCGCGCCCGAGTTGAACAGGTCGCGCAGCTCCTCGGCGGACAGGTTCCACTCGGTCTGGATGCGCTTGCGGCGCGCGGCCGGCATCTCCGGCAGCGTCCCACGCAGCTCTTCCACCCACTCGCGCGACGGCGCGATCGGGACCAGGTCGGGCTCCGGGAAGTACCGGTAGTCCTCGGCGGTCTCCTTGGTGCGGCCCGGCGAGGTCGTGCCGTCGGACTCCTGGAAGTGCCGGGTCTCCTGGGTGACCTTGCCACCGGCGACCAGCACCGCGGCCTGCCGCGTCATCTCGTACCGCACGGCGCGCTCGACGCTGCGGAAGGAGTTGACGTTCTTGGTCTCGGTGCGGGTGCCGAACTCGGTCGTGCCCTTGGGCATCAGCGACACGTTGGCGTCGCAGCGCAGCGAGCCCTGGTCCATCCGCACGTCGGACACGTCCAGCGCACGCAGCAGGTCGCGCAGCGCGGTCACGTACGCGCGCGCCACCTCGGGCGCCCGCGAACCCATGCCGACGATCGGCTTGGTGACGATCTCGATCAGCGGCACGCCGGCGCGGTTGTAGTCGAGCAGCGAGTGCTCCGCGCCGTGAATGCGCCCGGTGGCGCCACCGACGTGCAGCGACTTGCCGGTGTCCTCCTCCATGTGCGCGCGCTCGATCTCCACGCGCACGACCTCGCCGTCGTCCAGCGTCACGTCCAGGTAGCCGTTGACCGCGATCGGCTCGTCGTACTGCGAGGTCTGGAAGTTCTTCGGCATGTCCGGGTAGAAGTAGTTCTTCCGGGCGAACCGGCACCACTCGGCGATCTCGCAGTTGAGCGCCAGCCCGATGCGGATCGCGCCCTCGACGCCCTTGCCGTTGAGCACCGGCAGCGCACCGGGCAGGCCGAGGCAGGTCGGGCACACGTGGGTGTTGGGCTCGCCGCCGAACTCGTTGGCGCAGCCGCAGAACATCTTCGTCTTGGTGTTCAGCTCGACGTGGACCTCGAGCCCGAGCACCGGGTCGAACCGCTCGACGACCTCGGCGTAGTCCATCACTTCGGCAACGGCGGTCACGCCGAGACTCCCTTCAGCTCCGGAACCCGGTCGATGATCGAGCCGCGCGCGACCTCGTAGGCGGCGCCGACCCGGTAGAGCCGGTCGTCGGCCAGCGCCGGGGCCATGATCTGCAGGCCGACCGGCAGACCGTCCTCATCGGACAGTCCACTGGGCACGCTCATGGCGGCGTTGCCGGCCAGGTTCGCCGGGATGGTGCACAGGTCGGCGAGGTACATGGCCATCGGGTCGTCGACGCGCTCGCCGATCTTGAACGCGGTGGTCGGGGTGGTCGGCGAGACCAGCACGTCCACCTTCTCGAAGGCCGCGTCGAAGTCGCGCTTGACGAGCGTGCGCACCTTCTGCGCCGAGCCGTAGTAGGCGTCGTAGTAGCCGGAGGACAGCGCGTACGTGCCGAGCATGATGCGGCGCTTGACCTCGGGGCCGAAACCGGCCTCGCGGGTGAGCGACATGACCTCTTCGGCGCTGTGCGAACCGTCGTCGGCGACGCGGAGGCCGTAGCGCATCGCGTCGAAGCGGGCCAGGTTGGACGAGGCCTCGCTCGGCGCGATCAGGTAGTACGCCGGCAGCGCGTAGACGAAGTTCGGGCAGGACACCTCGACGACCTCGGCGCCCAGCGCGCGCAGCTGGTCCACGGCGTTCTCGAACGAACGCTGCACCCCGGCCTGGTAGCCCTCGCCGCTGAACTCCTTGACCACACCGACCTTGACGCCCTTGAGGTCGCCGCGCATGCCCTCGCGCGCGGCGGCGACGACCGGCGGCACCGGCGCGTCGATCGAGGTCGAGTCGAGCGGGTCGTGCCCGGCGATGACCTCGTGCAGCAGCGCCGCGTCCAGCACGGTGCGGGCGCACGGCCCGGCCTGGTCGAGCGAGGACGAGAACGCCACCAGCCCGTACCGGGACACGCCGCCGTAGGTCGGCTTCACGCCGACCGTGCCGGTGACCGCGCCCGGCTGGCGGATCGAGCCGCCGGTGTCGGTGCCGATCGCCAGCGGCGCCTCGAACGCGGCCAGCGACGCGGCCGAGCCACCGCCGGAGCCGCCCGGGATGCGGGCGTGGTCCCACGGGTTGTGCGTGGGACCGAACGCCGAGTTCTCGGTGGAGGAGCCCATCGCGAACTCGTCCATGTTGGTCTTGCCCAGGATCGGCACGCCGGCTTCGCGCAGCTTGCGCGTGACCGTCGCGTCGTACGGCGGGATCCAGTTCTCCAGGGTCTTCGACCCGCAGGTCGTGGGCAGGCCCCGGGTGGTCAGCACGTCCTTGAGGGCGAGCGGGACACCGGCGATCGGCGAGGCCGGGGCCTGGCCGCCGGCCAGGGCGGAGTCGACCGCGCGGGCGGCCGCGAGGGCGCCCTCGGCGTCGACCGTGAGGAACGCGTGGACGTGGTCGTCGACCTCGCCGATGCGGTCCAGGTGCGCCTGCGTGACCTCCGCCGAGGACACCTCGCGCGCGTGGATCTTCTCGGCCAGCTCGGCGGCCGGCAGACGTGTTAGGTCGGTCACTGTTCCTCCCCCAGGATCCGCGGCACCCGGAAGCGGCCCTCCTCGGCGGCCGGCGCACCGGCCAGGGCCTGCTGCTGGGTGAGCCCGGGCCGGACCACGTCCTCGCGGAAGACGTTCGTGAGCGGCACGGCGTGCGAGGTCGGCGGCACGTCGTCGGCGGCGACCTCGCTGACCTTGGCCACCGCGTCCAGGATCTGGTCGAGCTGACCTGCGAAAACGTTCAGCTCGTCGTCGGTGACCGCGAGCCTGGCGAGCTTGGCCAGGTGCGCGACCTCGTCGCGGGAAATGTTGGGCACGCGGGTGACTCCCGGGGTGTGCGGATCGGTGTTTCGGTGAGTTCCAAGTCTATGGCGGCGGGCCTTGCGACCTCGACCGGGTTGTTCACGGCGGGCGCGCGATCCGGTCTCGGTAGGCAGACGATGGCTCCCCGTGACGGCTTTCGTCTGTCACAATCAGCGGCCGGTTGCGCTCCCCGGCGAGGCGGGAGCGCCGGACCCGAGAGGGGTTCACGTTGTCCTTCCTGATCCGGGTGCAGCTCCCGGACACGCCAGGAACCCTCGGAGCGGTCGCGACGGCTCTCGGCATGATCGGGGCGGACATCCTCTCGGTGGACGTGGTCGAGCGCGGCGGCGGCGTCGCGATCGACGACATGGTCGTCGAACTCCCCTCCGGGCGGCTGCCGGACGCGGTGATCACCGCGGCGGAGAGCGTGGAGGGCGTCGAGGTCGACGCGGTGCGGCCGTACGCCGGTGTGCTGGACACCCACCGCGAGCTGGAACTGGTCGAGGAGATCGCCGCGCAGCCGGCCTCCGGGCTGTCGGTGCTGGTCGAGGGCGTGCCGCGGATCATCCGCGCGGGCTGGGCGATCGTGGTGTCGGTCAGCGACGCGGGTGTGGACCGGCTGGCGTCCTCGAGCGCGTCGCCCGAGGCGCCGATCACCGACCTGCCGTGGCTGCCGCTGGAGCGCGCCACGATCCTGGACTCCGAGGACTCGTGGGTGCCGGAGACCTGGCAGGAGCTGGGCACCGAGCTGGCCGCGACGCCGCTCGGGAAGCCGGACAAGGCGCTGCTCGTCGGCCGCCCCGGCGGGCCGATGTTCCGGGCGGCCGAGGTCGCGCGCCTGGCCCACCTGGCCGGGATCGTCGCCGTCGTGCTCGACGGCTGATCACGGCACCGTCGAGGGCCACCAGATCCGCCGCCCGACGTCCAGCGTCAGGGCCGGCACCAGCAGCGACCGCACGATCAGGGTGTCGAGCAGCACGCCGAACGCGACGATGAACGCGATCTGGGCCAGGAACAGGATCGGGATCACCGCCAGCGCCGCGAACGTCGCCGCGAGCACGACCCCCGCCGAGGTGATCACGCCGCCGGTGAGCGTGAGCCCGCGCAGCGTGCCGTCGTGGGTGTTCGTGTGGAGTGCTTCTTCGCGGACCCGGGTCATCAGGAAGATGTTGTAGTCGATCCCGAGCGCCACCAGGAAGACGAACCCGAACAGCGGCACCGCCGGGTCCGCGCCCGGGAAGCCCAGCAGGTGGTTGAACACCAGCGCGGACACGCCCATGGTGGCGGCGAAGGACAGCACGACGGTCGCGATCAGCAGCAACGGCGCGAGCAGGGCCCGCAGCAGGAGCGCGAGCACCCCGAAGATCACCACGAGGACGATCGGGATGATCACCGCGCGGTCCCGTTCGGAGGTCTCCTGCGTGTCCAGCTGGGTCGCGGTGGTGCCGCCGACCAGCGCATCCGCGCCGGGCACGGCGTGCACGGCCTGGCGGATGCGGCCGACCGTGCCGAGCGCGGCCTCGGAGTCGGCGGCGTCGGTGAGGATCGCGACGACCTGAACGCGGCCGTTGACCACGTTGGGCGCCGCGGCGACCTGGGCGACGCCGTCCACCCGCGCGGCCCGCGCGACCGCCTCGGCCTGGCCGGCGTTGGTGATGATGGTGGTCGGTGAGCCGGAGCCGCCCGGGAAGTGCTCGACCAGGACCTCCTGACCGGCGACCGAGTCGACCGGGGTGAGGAAGAGGTCGGACTGGGCGACCCCGCCGGCCTTGAGCTGTGGCACGAACGCCGCACCGGCCAGCAGCAGGACGGTGGTGCCGATCCAGACCGCGCGGGGCTTGCGCGCGACAGCCTCGGCGATGCGGCCCCAGATGCCGCTCGACTCCGGGTGCGGTGAGCCGAGCTCGGGCCGGATCGGCCAGAAGGCGGCGCGGCCGAGCAGGGCGAGCGCGGCGGGCAGGAAGGTGACCGAGGCTCCGAACGCGGCGGCGATGCCGATCGCGGCGACCGGGCCGAGGCCGCGGTTGGACTGCAGGTCGGAGAACAGCAGGCAGAGCACACCGAGCACGACGGTCCCGGCGGAGGCGGCGATCGGCGGGAGCGTGGCGCGCCAGGCCAGTTTGACGGCTTCGTAGCGGTTCTCCGTGTCGCGGAGTTGCTCGCGGAACCGGGAGACCAGCAGCAGCGCGTAGTCGGTGGCCGCGCCGAAGACGAGGATGAACAGGATGCCCTGGCTCTGGCCGTTGAGGGTGAGCACGCCGTGGTCGGCGAGGACGTAGACGACCAGGCTGGCCAGGCCGAGCGCGAAGACGGCGGAGAGCAGGACGACGAGCGGTAGCAGCGGGCTGCGGTAGACCACGACGAGGATCAACGCCACGACGATGCCGGCGACCAGCAGGAGGAGGCCGTCGATGCCGCCGAACGCGGTGACCAGGTCGGCGATCTGGGCAGCCGGACCGGTGACGAGGACGGTGAGCCCCTCGGGTGCGGCTTCGAGCTGGGCGCGGATCTGCTCGACGACCTCGCCGGGTTCGCCGCCGACCCGGACGGAGACGGTGAGTTCGAGGGCCTGGCCGTCCCGGGAGGGTTGCGGGCTCGCGGCGTTCGTGACGCCGGGGATGGCTTGGATGCGGCCCGCGGCCTCGGTGAGGAAGGCGCTGTCCTGGGGCGTGACGCCGGTGGCCCGCTCGGCGACGACGATCGCCGGCAGGGTCTCGTCGGTGGAGAAGGTGCGCTGTTCGGCAAGGGCGCGGGTGGATTCGGCGGAGGCCGGGAGGAAGGCCGAGTTGTCGTTGGTGGAGACGTCGCTGAGCTTGCCGGCGTAGGGGCCGCCGAGTCCCCCGAGCACCAGCCAGGCGACGACGAGCAGGGCGGGGACGAGCCAGCGTGCGGTCCTCATGGGCTAATACAGTCCTAGGGATCGGAGAATTGTTCAGCAGGCTGAACATTACCGGGAGGTGCGGTTGGCCGCAGAGGAAGGCCGGGCAAAACGGGCACGGCGCGGCGACGCGGTGGCGGGCCGCATGGGACAGGGCGCGGCACCGCGATCCCCAGCGGGATCCCCAGCGGGATCCCCGATTCCGGGGCAGCCTCCGGGCGGCGGAGCGCCGGCGCCGGGTGAGGAAGGGATGGCGTCCTGGCCCACCGGGCGCTTGCTGTCGGCCGCGGCGAGGCTTGTCGAGCAGCGGTGGACGGCGCGGCTCGAGACGCTCGGGCTGTCGCACGCCGGGCTGATCGCCCTGCACACGTTGCGCGGTGGGCCGCTGTCGCAGCGGGCGCTGGCCCGCCGGTGCCAGGTGACCGACCAGACGATGAGCCGCACGCTCGACCGGCTGTCCAGGTCGGGGTACGTCACTCGCGTGCCCGATCCGCTGGACGGCCGCCGCTCCCTGGCGCGGCTCACCCCGGCGGGCGAGGACGTCCTGGCGACCTCGGAGCAGATCGCACGGGACGACTCGTCCGTCATCGGCGCGCTCGGCGGCGACGCGGCCTTCCGGCGGCAGCTGATCGAGCTGATCGCCCACCTCAGCGGGTCATGACAAGTGTCATAATCGCGCGCTAGGGTGCTCGCATGAAGCTGGGTTTCCTGGGGCTGGGCGTGATGGGCACGCCGATGGCGCTCAACCTCGTCCGCGCGGGGACGCCGCTCGTCGTGTGGAACCGGACCGCGGCGAAGGCCGAGGTGCTGCGGGCGGCGGGCGCGGAGGTGGCCGGGAGCGCGGCCGAGGTGTGCCGCCGGGTGGACGTCGTGTTCCTGATGCTGGCCGACGGCGCCGCGGTGGATGCCGCGCTGGGCCGTGGCGGGAGCGAGTTCGCGGCGAACGTCGGCGGGCGGATCGTCGTGCACATGGGGACGACGTCGCCGGAGTATTCACGCGGGCTGGCGACCGAGGTCGCGGCGGCGGGTGGCCGGTACGTCGAGGCGCCGGTGTCGGGGTCGCGCAAGCCGGCCGAGGCGGGTCAGCTGGTGGCGATGCTGGCGGGCGAGCCGGGCGCGGTGGCCGAGGTGGGGCCGTTGCTGGCGCCGATGTGCCGTCAGGTGGTCGAGTGCGGGCCGGTGCCGGGCGGGTTGCTGATGAAGCTCGCGGTGAACCTGTACCTGATCACGATGGTGACGGGCCTGGCCGAGGCGACGCACTTCGCCGAGCGGCAGGGCCTGGACCTGGGGCGGTTCGTGGAGGTGCTGAACGCGGGCCCGATGGCGAGCGACGTGTCCCGGGTGAAGGTGGCGAAGCTGGTGGCGCGGGACTTCGAGGTGCAGGCGGCCATCGCGGACGTGCTGAAGAACAACCGGCTGGTCGCGGAGGCCGCCCGCGCGGCGGGGCTGGCGTCACCGCTGCTGGACGTGTGCCACGCCCTCTACGGCGAGGCTGTGGCGCTGGGGTACGGCAGGGAAGACATGGCCGCGGTGGTCCGCGCTATTCAGGCGCGGGGTTCGGGTTTGTAGTCGCTACGCGGGTTTTTTGCGCCGGACGAGGGACCGCGCCCAGAATGCCGGAACCTGGTCGAAGGAACGGTTCGAGGATCGGTCGTCCAGGCTCACACGATCAATGGCGACGTGCGATTCGATCAATCCCACACCGTCCAGCACATCGTGTATGTCGATCACCCGCACACAATCCGGAGGCGTTTCTCCCTTCTTGGCCTCCTGGTCATGGCGGCCGGCGGATATGGGGGATGACTGTCGCCGGACTCGTCTGTGTCCTGACAGGCGAAGCCTGGGCACAGGGCAGCAACTGGCCAGGCGCCGTTCCGGGACTGGCGTTGATGGGCGCCGCCGGCGCTTTGACCGTCACGTTCGCAACAAGACGACGACTGCTGCCTCAGCTACGGCACAGGACTGTGATCTTCGTCAGCATCGGCCTGATCAGCTTGCCCCTCGCGTGCGCTGTACCCAACGAACGACAAAACGGAATCGGCATGTACTTCTGCTTCGCAGGAGCTTTCCTCACCCTCGGCATCGGCGTGATTGTGATGCGCCGCCGTACATGAGACCGTGATCCACCCTGGCGCGTCGTCCAACTGCGATCTGACGGGCGCACACTCCTGCGGGTTTCCTCACAGGGCCAGCCGGAAAGCACGCAGCCACCGGCCCGGCAGCGGCTCCCAATCCCGCTCGGGGAGGCGGCTGAAACCCAGGCGTTCGTACAGCCGGTGGGCCGTCTTCATGGCGTCCAGGCTGGACATCACCACCGCCGATGCGCCGATCTCGCGGGCCTTCTCGACGACCGTGCGGGTCAGGAGTTCGCCGACGCCGCGGCCCCGGGCGGCCGGTGCGGTGGCCAGCATGCGGAACTCCAGCTCGCCGTCGCGGGCGATTTCCGAGTAGTGCGTGCCCGGGCGGACGATCGTCACCGAGCCGAGCAGGCCATCGTCGTCCGTGGCGACCAGCAGTTCGGCGTGCGCGGCGCGGTGAGCGGCGTCGCTCAGTTCGCGCACGTAGTCGTCGTCCGCGGCGATCAGGCCGTCGGCCACGTAGGCGGACACGGTCAGCGCCCCCACCGCCGCGAACTCCTCAGGCCGCGCCGGCCGCACCGACACCTCACTCACCGCCCGGCTCCTCCGTCGGTAGCGCCACCTCGGCGGCGGCTTCCGGGCCCCGGTCCAGCAGCACCTGGAAACCGGCCTCGTCGAGGATGGGGACCTTCAGCTGGACCGCCTTGTCGTACTTGGAGCCCGGCGCGTCGCCGACCACGACGAACGCCGTCTTCTTCGACACCGATCCCGCGGCCTTGCCGCCGCGCGACATGATCGCCTCCTTGGCCTCGTCGCGGGAGAACGTGTTCAGCGAACCGGTCACCACGATCGACAGGCCCTCCAGCGTGCGCGGCACCGACTCGTCGCGCTCCTCCACCATCCGGACCCCGGCGCGGCGCCACTTCTCCACCACCTCGCGGTGCCAGTCGACGGCGAACCACTCGCGCAGCGCGTTCGCGATCGTCGGGCCCACACCGTCCACATCGGCCATCGCGGCCTCGTCGGCGTTCTCGATCGCCTCCAGCGAGCCGAACTCGCGCGCCAGCGCCTGCGCCGCCGTCGGGCCGACGTGCCGGATCGACAACGCCACCAGCACCCGCCACAGTGGACGGTCCTTCGCGCTGTCCAGGTTGGCCAGCAGCTTGCGCCCGTTGGCCGACAGCTCCCCCGCCTTCGTGCGGAACAGCTCGACCCGCCCCAGCTTCTCCTCGTCCAGATCGAAGATGTCGCCCTCGTCGACGACCACACCGGACTCCAGCAGCGCCGTCGCCGCCTCGTAACCGAGCACCTCGATGTCGAACGCGCCCCGCCCGGCCAGGTGGAACAGCCGCTCCCGCAACTGCGCGGGACACGACCGCGCGTTCGGGCAGCGGATGTCGACGTCGCCCTCCTTCTGGTGCGCCAGCTTCGTGCCGCACTCCGGGCAGAACGTGGGCATGACGAACTCGCGCTCGTCCCCGGTGCGCACGTCGACCACGGGACCGAGCACCTCGGGGATCACGTCGCCCGCCTTGCGGATCACCACGCGGTCGCCGATCAGCACGCCCTTGCGCTTGACCTCCTGCGCGTTGTGCAGCGTCGCCATCGCCACCGTCGACCCGGCCACCTTCACCGGCTCCATCACCGCGAACGGCGTGACCCGGCCGGTGCGGCCGACGTTGACCTGGATGTCGAGCAGCCGGGTGGTGGCCTCCTCCGGCGGGTACTTGTAGGCGATGGCCCACCGCGGCGCGCGGGAGGTGCTGCCCAGCCGCCGCTGCAGCGACACCTGGTCGACCTTCACCACGATGCCGTCGATCTCGTGCTCGGCGTCGTGCCGGTGCTCGCCCCAGTACCGGATGTGGTCCAGCAGCTCGGACGCCTTGTCGACCACCTTGGTGTGGCCGGACACCGGCAGCCCCCACGCCGCCAGCGCCTCGTAGGCCTCCGACTGCCGCGCCGGCTCGAAACCCTCGCGCTTGCCCAGCCCGTGGCAGATCAGCCGCAGCTTGCGGCTGCGCGTGACCTTCGGGTCCTTCTGCCGCAACGACCCGGCCGCGGTGTTGCGCGGGTTCGCGAACGGCGGCTTGCCCGCCTCGACCAGCCGGGCGTTCAGCTCGGCGAAGTCCTCGACGCGGAAGAACACCTCGCCGCGCACCTCGACGAGGTCGGGCACCGGGTACTCGTCGGTGCCGGTCAGCGTCTCCGGCACCTGCTCCAGCGTGCGGACGTTGAGCGTGACGTCCTCACCCGTGCGGCCGTCGCCGCGGGTGAGCCCCCGGACCAGCCGCCCCTTCTCGTACAGCAGGTTGATGGCCAGCCCGTCGATCTTCAGCTCGCACAGGTACTGCGTGGCCCCGCCGACCTCGCGTTCCACCCGGTCCACCCACGCCTGCAACTCCTCCTCGTCGAAGACGTTGTCCAGGCTCATCATGCGTTCGAGGTGGTCGACCGCGACGAAGTCGGTGGAGAACGTGCCGCCCACGTTCTGGGTCGGCGAGTCGGGCGTGGCCAGGCCCGGGTACTCCGACTCCAGCCGCTCCAGTTCCTTGAGCAGCTCGTCGAACTCGCCGTCGGTGATGACCGGCGAGTCCAGCACGTAGTACCGGAACTGGTGCCCGCGCACCTCTTCCGCGAGCGCGCCGTGGCGCTCGCGGACCTCGGCGGGAACCTCGGTGACGTCCTGTGCGGCGGGAGTCTCACTCACAGTCGGTCAGCTTAGTCAGCACCCCCGACAGTTTCCGGGCGTTCCTCGTCCAGACCGCGGACCAGGTCACGCAGTTCCAGGAGCGTGATGGCGCCGGCGGGCTCGGTCTCGGCCGCCTCCACCCTGCGTAACCGTTTCGCCGCGAGGCGTTCCCCGAGCGTCGCGTCCAGCGGCAGGAAGGTCATCGCCGCCCGGGTGGCCGCGTCGAGTTCACCCAGCAGCGGGTGGTGGACCGCGACGTCGACGACCCCGTCGGCCTCGTCGACCTGCGCGGCGACCCGGACGTCGGCCAGCGCGACCGACCGCGTCCCGAGGTTCACCGTCACGCCGGTCGGATCGGGCACCGGCGGCACCGAGTCGTGGTACTCCCAGATGGCGTCCTCGGGCGGCGCCGCGGCCTTCCACGCGTCGGTGAACGGCCGCAGCGCGGGGTCCTCCTGGCCGCTCACCACGAGGGCGTAGATGGCCCGCTGGCCTCGTTCGAGTGACACGTGCAGGTTCGGGTGCAGCTCGGCGACGGCGGCGGCCAGCTCGCCCTCGACGCGCTGCGGCTGGCGGTCGCCCAGCGCCGCGCTGATCTCCGGCAGCATCTCCGCCCAGCGGCGCCAGAACCGCTCCGCGGCCGCCACCGGGTCGTCCGGCACCGCCTGCTCGGGCCACGCCGTGCGCGGGTCGGGCAGGTCGTCCTCGCGGCGTCGTCGAAACCATCGCATCGCCGAAGTCCTACCAGCCCTCCGGTGGCTCCACGAACGCTTTGCCCAGATCCGTGGTCAGCTTCAGCGCGCGGCGCGTCCAGTCGGCGCTCGCCCCGGCGAAGCCGCAGGTCGGCGTCGGGACCGCGCGGTCGGCCAGGGTCGAGCGGGCGAACCCGAGCCGGTCGGCCAGCGCCAGCGCGGGCTGCGCCAGCTCCCGCAGCGACGGCCGCCGCGCGGGCTCCAGCGCGGGCACCAGGCCCAGGAACAACACGGTCCCGCTGTCCCAGGCCTCGCCGAGTTCGTCGAGCAGGGTCGCGGGCGCCCCGGCCAGCAACGTCGCGTCGATCGCCAGCGCGCCCGCACCGGCCGCGTGCAGCAGGCCGACCGGCGGCCGCGCGGCGCAGCAGTGCACGACGACCGGCTGCCCGGTCAGCTCACCGGCCCGTTCGATCACGCGGCCGAGCAAGTCCCGCGCCTCCGGCTCGGGCACGGCCGGGACGTTGCCGTAGCCCGACGGCGTGGGCAGGGCGCCCGCCAGCACGTCCGGCAGCGTCGGCTCGTCGAACTGGACCACGACCTCGGCGCCGGTGCGAGCCTTCAGTTCCCCGACGTGCGCGGCCAGCCCCTCCAGCACCGATTCGGTGAACTCCCGCACCGCGCCCCGGTCGGTGAGCACGCGGTGGCCGCGCGGCAGCTCGATCCCGGCGGCCAGCGTCCACGGCCCGGCCAGCTGCGTCTTGATGAGCGGGGCGCCACCCGTTTCGGTGACCGCGTCGAGGTCCCAGCGCAGCAGGTCGACCGCCCGCCGGTGGTCGCGCCCCGGCCGGGCGGCGACCCGGTAGCCGCTGGGCACGACCTCGATCGCGAGGTCGACCAGCATCGCGGCGGTCCGCCCGATCAGGTCCGCGCCGACGCCGCGGGCCGGCAGCTCCGGCAGATGCGGGAAGTCGGGCAGCTCGCCGAAGACGACCGAGGCCGCCTCCGCCGGGTCGGTACCGGGCATCGATCCCACCGCGGTGGCCGCACCGGGTGGCCAGACGTGTTCGCTCACACCCCGATTCTCCTCCACGGCCGCCCGGCCACCCGCGCCCCGGCCCCGACGGCCGGGAAATGGCACCGGCGGCGATTGGCGAAAAGGGGCCGCAATCGGAAATCCGGTCAACCGGACATATCCGCGTAATTCACCGGTCGTCTCCCGTTCTTGATTTTCGCTGGCTAACCTTGACCGGCATGACGAGCGGTTCGCGGCAGGTGGGCGGCGGCACCCTGTTCACCGAGCCCTTCCTGGTGGTCAGCCACCGTGCCGGCGCGGCCGAATCCGGCGTGCGGGACCAGTACGGACAGCCGCTGGGAACCGTCGCGGAAGCCGAGAACGGCACGTTCCGGAAAGCGCTGCGGATGATCACCGGATCGGCCCGGTTCCGCCCGAACTGTTTCGCGGTGCGCGACTCCGGCGGAAGTGTCGTGCTGAAAGTGCGGGTGCACGACTCACGCTTTCTGGTGACCCGCGCCGACGGGACGCCGATCGGCGAGATCGCCCCCGACGGGCCGCACCGGTTCGCCCTGTCGGCCCACGGACGGCCGGTCGGCGCGCTGGAGAACCGGCCCCCGCGCGACTTCCGCATCACCGGCTCCGCGGGCAGCGAGGTGGCGCGGGCGGCCGAGGAGCCCGGCCGCGGCTACGTCGTCGAGGTGTTCGCGCAGCTCACGGACCCGCTGGCGAGCCTGGTGATCGCCGCCGCGCTGACCGTGGAGACCGCGCTGCGGCCAAGGTGACGTGGGTCTCAACCGCGGCAGGTGGACATTCCACCCGGGAAGTTCCAAAGTGAAATATCCCGGGTCGGAAAGGACGATGAGGTCTCGTGGAACCAATTCCCGAAGGCAGCGCCGAGTGGAGCGAGCCCGGCCTGTACACCGTGGCGCCGGGCGTGCACCGGATCCCGTTGCCGCTGCCGAACGACGGGCTGCGGGCCGTCAACGTCTACGCCCTCACCGAGGCCGACGACCTGGTGCTCATCGACTCCGGCTGGGCGCTGGCGGAGGCGCGCGAGCAGCTGGCCGCGGCGCTCAAGGGGCTGGGCGCCGAACTCGGTGACGTGAGCCAGTTCCTGGTCACCCACGTGCACCGGGACCACTACACGCAGGCGGTCGCGCTGCGGCGCGAGTTCGGCGGGCGGATCGCGCTGGGCTCACTGGAGGAGTCGTCGTTGCGCATGACGGCCGATCCGGACGTGGTGCCGCTCATCGGCCAGATCTCCGCGCTGCGGGCGTGCGGCGCCGACGCGGTGGCCGACGAGCTGGTGCGGGTTTTCGAAATCCACGGCCGCAACACGGAGGCCTCGATCTGGGAGCTGCCCGACGAGTGGCTGACGCCGGGCCGGCGGACCGTGCTGCCGAGCCGCTCGCTGGACGTCGTGCACACGCCGGGGCACACCGCCGGGCACGTGGTGTTCGACGACGGCGCGGCCGGGCTGATGTTCACCGGCGACCACGTGCTGCCGCACATCACGCCGTCGATCGGGTTCCAGCCCGCGGTGGCGGAGATGCCGCTGCGCGACTTCCTGGACTCGCTGCGCCTGGTGCGCGGCATGCCGGACCGGCGGATGCTGCCGGCACACGGCCCGGTGACCGACAGCGTGCACGCCCGCGTCGACGAGCTGCTGGACCACCACGCCCAGCGGCTGGACGTCATCGCGACGACCATTGTGGACGGTGCGCGGACGGCGTACGAGTCGGCGCTGCGGCTGGGCTGGACGCGGCGGCAGCGCAAGCTCGGCGAGCTGGACGTGTTCAACCAGATGCTCGCCGTCCTGGAGACCGCCGCGCACCTCGACCTGCTCGTGCACCAGGGCAAGCTGATGCTCCTGGTCGAGGACGGGGTGCGCCGCTACTCGGTGGCCTAGGAAGTGTCCTGTAAGTCATCGGAGCCAGAGGATGATGGCGGCGATGGTGAGTTCGGCTTGGTAGTAGGCGGCGCGTTTGGCGTAGCGGGTGGCTAGGTCGCGAAACTGTTTGAGCCGGTTGAAGCAGCGTTCGACCATGTTGCGCCGCTTGTAGGTCTCGGCATCGAAGGCGGGTGGTCGTCCGCCGCGTGAACCTCTGGCGACGCGGCGGGCGATCTGATCCTCCCGCTCGGGACTGACGAACCGGATCCGCCGATCCCGCATCGCTTGCCGAGTTGAGGGGTGCGAGTAGGCCTTATCCGCGACCACACGATCGGGTCGGCATCGCGGCCTGCCTGGCCCGATCCGGGCGACCGCGATGCCGTCGAGCAGCGGCAGCAGTTGTGGGTTGTCGCCGGCGTGGCCGCCGGTGAGCAGCACCCGCATCGGCAGCCCGCGGCCATCGACGGCGAGGTGGATTTTGGTGCTCAGTCCTCCGCGGGAGCGTCCGAGTCCTTCCCCGTCGACCGCGAGCGCCTCGACGCCGGGTGCGCAGCCCCCTTTTTCCGGGCGCCAGCAGCGTGCTGGTGCGCCCGGACCACGCTCGAATCAACCGAAATGACCCACTCGACCTCGCCGACCGAGTCGTCTTTGACGATCACCTCGTCCAGAATCTTCTGCCAGGTGCCATCCGCGGTCCACAACCGCAACCGCTCGTGCGCGGTCTTCCACGGCCCATACCGTTCGGGCAGGTCACGCCACGGAGCGCCGGTGCGTAGCTTCCACAGAATCGCGTTGAGCACCTGACGGTGATCCCGCCACCGCCGACCCCGACCCGACACCGGCGGCAGCAGCGGCTCGATCCACGCCCACGCCCGATCCGTCACCTCACCCCGACCCACCACAACCCAAGATCAAACCAGAACCGCAGCTAGATCAATTACAGGACAGGACCTAGGTGTACTTGGCCAGGACGTTGGTAGCGGCTGGCTGGTGTTGACATGGGGAGAGCCTCCGGTTGGGGTGTGGCTTGTCTAGGACCCACGCCAGGCCGGAGGCTCTCGTGTCACACCGTAATGCCCGTACGACGTTCTTGGGCAGGTTGCTGATCGTCCAGCGGCATCGTCAGGGGTGGCCACAGGCACATATCGCGAAGGCAATGGGCATGTCACGCAAGTGCGTGAAGACCTGGTTGGACCGGCACGCCGCCGAGGGCGAAGCCGGCCTGCACGACCGGTCCTCACGTCCCCATTCCTCACCGCGGCGGACCAGTGCCGAGACCGAGCGGCAGATCCTCGAGCTGCGGCAGCGGGAGCGTCGCGGTCCGGACTGGCTGGGGGCGCAGCTGGGAGTGCCGGCGCGGACGGTGTCGCGCGTGCTGGCCCGCCACAACGCGCCTCGGCTGTCGGCGCTGGACCCACTCACCGGGCAGGTCATCCGGGCCAGCAAGACCACCGCGGTGCGGTATGAGCGCAATACCCCGGGCGAGCTAGTGCACATGGACGTGAAGAAAATCGGTCGGATCCCCGAGGGCGGCGGCTGGCGAGCGCATGGCCGCGCTCACCGGGACGCCACGCGCGACCGCAACGCCAGAATCGGTTTCGACTTCGTCCACTCGTTGGTCGACGATCACTCCCGGCTGGCCTACTCCGAGATCCTGCCCGACGAGAAGGGCGGCACCTGCGCCGCTTTCCTCGCCCGGGCCATCGCCTACTTCGCCAAGCATGGCATCACCAGAATCGAGCGGTTGATGACCGACAACGCCTGGGCCTATCGCTGGTCACTCCGGCACGTCTGTGCCGAGCACAGCATCCGGCAGAAGTTCATCAAGCCCCACTGCCCCTGGCAAAACGGCAAGGTCGAGCGCTACAACCGCACCCTGCAAACCGAGTGGGCCTACCGGCAGGTGTTCACCAGCAACACCGAACGAGCCGCCGCGCTTGCGCCCTGGCTCGAGCACTACAACACTCAACGCCGCCACAACGCACTCGGCGGCCACCCACCCACCAGCCGACTGCCACCAACCTAACGGCCAAGTACACCTAGGGCGTGTCTGAGAAAAGTTGGGGCTGGTGGCTGGGATGCTGCTGGGCGTTTCGCGGTTTCAGTTGCTCTCGGATCCTCATGATGGTGGTGGCGTGCTGATGTGCCCGGGTGATCGTGGAATCCACCGAGACCGCCCAGTCGATCTGCCCCGCGGCATCGGCAGCGGCGAGCAGGCGCCGCACCACAGCGTCCCAGGTGCCATCACCCGCTTCGCAGGGAGCTGGGTCGAATTACACGGATTTGCCGACCGAGCCGCCTGTTTCCACACCTGATGCGGCACTTGCGGGTCGCTCGGCCCGGTCGCGGCGATCAGGCCTCCTCCTCCAGGGCGGTCCGCGGACATCTGCGTGCCCGCGGCATCGTCGCGGTGATCCCCGGACCTGCCGATCAGGTCGGGCACCGCACACGCCGCGGATCCCGCGGCGGCCGCCCACCGGCTTTCGACTCGACGGCCTACCGCGGGCGCAACGTCGTCGAACGCCGCTTCAACCTGCTCAAACAATGGCGCGGCCTGGCCACTCGCTACGACGAGCTCGCCATCGTCTCTCGCAGCGCGGTCGTCCTCCACACCCTCATCACCTGGACCAAAGGTGGCGGATTGGCCGGTGCCGAGGTTGTGCCGGATCGCGGTGGTCGTCGTTGGCCATTGTCGGTCCTGGGCCGGGCGTAGGCCCATTCGTCGAGCAGGGATGTGGTGCACTCCTCCCGATCAGACACATCCTGCGAGCGGGTCCCGGCCGGGTGGCGCGGCGCTGGAGCGCGACTTCGCGTAGGCTGGGTGACAGCGGGCGGGTTCGGTCGCCGTCGACACCGGGTGCGGAGGAGCACCGGAACGGCGAACCTGATGCGATGCTCATGCTCGCCCCCCGCTGAGACCTACCCCACCAGCCGCGCCGTTCCGACGAACCGCCGGCCGGTCGTTCTTCCACCCGTGGCTGCCGCGCCGAACGGCGCCGGCCACCCGCCAAGGAGCTTCCATGATCCACACCTCTCGTCACACCCGTACCTCCGTCACGGTCGAGCCCGTCCTGTTCAGCCACCCCCTGGTCGAGGAGACCAGCCACGTGGCGGGCGAACTGGACGCGGCAGCCGCGCGGCAGGTCCGGTTCACCGCGCCGTCGTCGACGCCGGCCAGGCGCCGGTGACCGCGGCCACAGCTCCCACGACCGGCAGCGACTACGCCGCCCTGTCGCGGGAGATCCGTGCCGCCGGCCTGCTGCGGCGCCGCTACGCCTACTACGCCCGCCGGATCACGGCCACGCTCGTCGTCTTCGCCGGTGCCTGGACGGCGTTCGCCTTCCTCGGCGACAGCTGGTGGCAGTTGCTGATCGCCGCGCTGCTCGCCGTGGTGTCGGCGCAGCTGGCGTTCCTCGGGCACGACGCCGGGCACAAGCAGATCTTCCGGACGCGCCGTCCCAACGACACGCTCGGAACCCTGCACGGCGGCCTGATCGGCATGAGCTACCAGTCGTGGATCTCCGGGCACAACCGGCACCACGCCAACCCCAACCACGAGGACCACGACCCGGACCTGGACATCCCGGCGCTGGCGTTCACCCGCGGCCAGGCGAGCCTGAAGACCGGCTTCCTCCGCTGGATGGCCAAGCACCAGGCGGTGCTGTTCTTCCCGCTGCTCATGCTGGAGGGGCTGAACCTGCACGCCTCCGGCATCCGCGCGGTCTGGCGGGGCGAGACCAAGGCCCGGCGCCTCGAAGGCGCGCTGCTGGTGGCCCACACCGTGGGCTACCTCGCCGCCGTGTTCCTCGTCCTGTCACCCGGCCTCGCCGTGCTGTTCGTCGTGGTGCACCAGGCGCTCTGGGGTGTCTACATGGGATGCTCGTTCGCCCCCAACCACAAGGGGATGCCGACGATGACCGGCGAGTCGGCCGACTTCCTCCGCAAGCAGGTGCTGACCTCGCGCAACGTCCGCGGCGGCTGGTTCACCGACTTCCTCCTCGGCGGGCTGAACTACCAGATCGAGCACCACCTGTTCCCCAGCATGCCGCGTCCGCACCTGCGCCACGCACAGCCCATCGTGCAGCGGTTCTGCGCCGCGCACGGGATCTCCTACAGCCAGACCGGCCTGGTGCAGTCCTACCGCGAGGTGCTGCGGCACCTGCACGAAATGGGCGCACCGCTGCGGGCCCGCACGGCGTGACGGTCAGGAGAAGCGGTCCCGCAGCTCGCGCTTGAGGATCTTGCCCGAGGCGTTGCGCGGCAGGTCCGGCACGAAGCGGACCGCCTTCGGGACCTTGAACGCGGACAACCGCTCGCGGACGTGGGCGATCAGCGCCTCCGGTGAGACGTCCTCCTTGGACACCACCACGGCGGTGATCGCCTCGATCCACTTCTCGTCCGGGACGCCGATCACCGCGGCTTCGGCGACCGCGGGGTGGGTGTAGAGCGCGTCCTCCACCTCGCGGGAGGCCACCAGCACGCCACCGGTGTTGATGACGTCCTTGATGCGGTCGACGACGTAGATGTAGCCCTGTTCGTCGATCCGCACCAGATCACCGGAGTGGAACCAGCCGTCCCGGAAGGCGTCCTCCGTTTCCTCGGGCTTGTCCCAGTACCCCTCGCACAGCTGGGGGCTGCGGTAGACGCATTCGCCGGACTCGCCGGGTGCCACGTCGTTGCCCTCGGCGTCGACCACGCGCAGCTCGACGAACAGCACCGGGCGCCCGGCCGAATCGGGGCGCCCGGCGTGGTCCTCGGGGCGCAGGATGGTCGCCAGCGGGCCGATCTCCGACTGCCCGAAGCAGTTGTAGAAACCCAGTTCCGGCATGGCCTGGCGGAGCCGGTCGAGCACCGGGCCGGGCATGATTGACGCGCCGTAGTACGCCTTGCGCAGCGCGCTGAGGTCCCGCGAACCGAAGTCCGGGTGGTTGGCCAGCGCGACCCACAGCGTGGGCGCGGCGAAGAACGCGCCGTGCCGGTCCTCGGCCAGGCGGCGCAGGATGTCGGTCGGGTCCGGGGTCTCCAGCAGCGTGTTCGTCGCGCCGACGGCCAGCCACGGCACGAGGAACACGTGCATCTGCGCGGAGTGGTAGAGCGGCATGACGTGCAGCGGGTCGTCGTCCGCGGTGAGGTCGAGGCCGGTGATGCACGACAGGTACTCGTGGACCAGCGCGCGGTGGGTCATCATCGCGCCCTTGGGGCGGGAGGTCGTGCCGGAGGTGTAGAGCAGCTGGGCGAGGTCGCCGTCGCCGACCTCGGCGTCCAGCTCGGGCACCTCGCCGGAGAGCGCGACGAGCGAGCCGTCCGCGTCGCGCAGGGGCACGACCCGGTCGAGCGCGGGCAGGTTGCCGGCGAGGGCGGGGTCGGCGAGCGCGACCCGGCTGCCGGACTGTTCGACCAGGTAGGCCAGCTCGTCGCCGGTGAGGTTGTAGTTGATCGGCACGTGCACGAGCCCGGCGCGGGCGCACGCGAGGAAGCCGATGAGGTAGGCGTCGGAGTTCTTGCCGTAGGCGGCGACCCGGTCGCCCTTGACGAGCCCGAGGCCGAGCAGGTGCGCGGCGGCGCGGGTGACGGCGGCGTCCAGGTCGGCGTAGGTCCACTGCCTGCCGGCGAACTTCAGCGCGACGCGGGCTGGCCAGCGGGCCGCGCTGCGGCGGAGGATGTCCGCGACGGTGCTGGAGCGGAGCGTGGTCAAGGGGACTCCTCCTTCGGCGCCGGTGCCATACTCGACGGTCGTGAGTGAGATCCACATTAGACGTGCTCGGCGCGCGGATGTCGAGGAGATCGTGGCGATGCTGGCCGACGACCACCTCGGCGCGCGGCGCGAGCAGCCCGGCGATCCGGGGTACCTGCGGGCGTTCGAGGCCATCGCGGCGGACCCGAACCAGCTGCTGGCGGTGGCGGAGCGGGACGGCGCCCTGGTCGGGACCTTGCAGCTCACGTTCATCCCGGGCCTGTCCCGCCGCGGCGCGACGCGGGCGCTGGTGGAGGCGGTGCGGGTGCGGGGCGACCAGCGGGGCAACGGTCTCGGGGCGACGCTGATGGAGTTCGCGGTCGAGGAGGCCCGGCGGCGCGGGTGCGCGATGGTGCAGCTCACCTCGGACGCCTCGCGGGTGAACGCGCACCGCTTCTACGAGCGGCTCGGGTTCGAGGCCAGCCACGTGGGGTTCAAGCTGATGCTCTGACACGGGGCCCGGTGGGTCACGCGGCGGCCGGTGGTTCCAGCCGCTGCCGCATGCCCCCGGCCGCCTTCGCGGCGGTGGTTTAGCCAGGCGCGGTTGCCCCCGGCCGCGGCAGCGGAGCGCGCGCCCACCGGCGGGCTCCGCCAGGCGGCGTCACGCGGCGGCAGGTGGCTCCAGTCATTGCGGCACGCGCCCACTGGCGGCTTCCGCCGCGGCAGCCCAACCGGGCACGGTCGCCCCGCGCGGCAGAGTGGCGCACACACCGGCTGCCTCCGCGGCGGCAGCCCACCAGGCGAGGTCACGCGGGCCCGGGTGGCTCCAGCGCTGCGGCACGCGCCTCACCGGCCGCCCTCGCCCCGGTGGTTTAGCCAGGCGCGGTTGCCCACGACCGCGGCAACAACGCGGGCGCGCCTACCAATCGCCTCCGTCGCGGCAGTCCACCGTGCGTGGTCACGCGGCGGCCGGGCGGCTCCAGCCGCTTCGGCACACGCCACCGACCGCCTCCACAGCTCTCCAGCCGGGCGGGGTCACACGGCGGCCGGTGGCTCCCACCTCCAGCACCAGAACGGCGCGCGCTCGTCGGCCACCTCCGCCACAGCCCTCCAGCCGGGCGCAGTCACGCGGCGGCCGGTGGCTCCCAGTTCCGCACCAGGTCCAGCAGTCCCGGGAACCGCGCCTCCAGGTCGGTCACCCGCACCTCGCTGCGCCGCTCCAGTCCGAACTGCCGCTGCGTCGTCACGCCGGCCTCGCGCAGCAGCTTGAAGTGGTGGCTCAGCGTCGACTTCGGGCGGTCGATCCCGAACCACCCGCAGGAACGCGGCACGCCCGGGGACTCCAGCAACAGCTTCCGCACCATCCCCAGCCGCAGCGGGTCGCTCAGCGCGGAGAGCACCGTTTCCAGGCGGATCTCCTCGCGGGCCGGCTGCGGCAGCGTCTCCTCGGTCACAATCCCGATCATAGCTCTTAGTTCGGCTATCTTCGAACAAGTACGAGAAAAGTCGAACTAGGAGCAGCACGTGATCCCGCAACGCGCCGTCTGGCTCGCCGCCTGGCCGGTCCTCGCCGTGTTCGTCCTGTCCAACGCCCCGACCCCGCTCTACGTGCTCTGGCAACGCGAACTCGGCTTCTCCGCCGGCGTCCTGACCGTCGTCTTCGCCTGCTACATCGCGGGCCTGCTCGGCGCGCTCCTGGTCGCGGGCGTGGTCTCGGACCGGATCGGGCGCAAACCCGTTCTCCTCCCGGCGCTCGCGCTGGGCATCGTCGCCTGCGTCCTCTTCGCCACCGCCACCTCGGTGCTCGCCCTGGCGATCGCGCGGTTCCTCGCCGGGCTCGCCGTCGGCGCCGCGGTCTCCGCCGGCATGGCCGCGGTCAACGACGTCGCCCCGGGCCGCGGCAAGACCGCGGCGCTGGCGTCCTCGACCGCGATGGTCCTCGGCGCGGGCCTCGGGCCGCTGCTGGCCGGCGTCGCGTCGGAAACCCTGCCCGGGCCGACGGTCACGATCTTCCTCGCCGAGATCGTCCTGCTCGCCTCGGCCGCGGTCGTCGTCGCGCGGCTGCCGCTGCCCCGCCCGCGCAGCGCCACCCGCGCCTGGATCCGGATCCCGGACGTCCACCCGGACGGCCGCGGCGCCGTCCTGCGCGGCATCGCCGTGTTCGCACCCGGCATCACGGCGACCTCGTTCGTGCTGTCCCTCGGCCCGTCCGTGCTGAGCGAACTGCTGGGCAGCACCGACCGGATCGTCGCCGGAGCGCTCGCGTTCGTCATGTTCCTCGGCGCGACGGGCATCCAGTTCGCCGTGCGCGGGCTGCCCGCCCGGACCATCCTGATCGCCGGCGCCGCCTCGACCACGGCGAGCATGGCCGCCCTGATCGCCGCGCTGCCGACCTCGTCGCTCGCGCTGCTGGCGGCCGCCGCGGTGCTCGCCGGAACCGGTCAGGGCATGGGCCAGTTCGGCGGCCTCACGCTGGTCAACGCCAGCGTCCCGGCCAACCGGCTCGCCGAGGCCACCGCCGCGCAGAACGTCGGCGGCTACGTGCCCGCCGCGGTCCTCCCGCTCGCCGCGGGGTTCCTCAGCGACGCCACCGGCCTGGCCACCGGCGCCACCGCGTTCGGTGCCGTCGTGATCGCCGCCGCGGTGGCGGGCGGCCTCGTCGCCGGGCGAGGCCGCCCCACCCGTCAGGAAGCGGCTTCCACCGGGCTGCGGAACTGCGCCGAGTACAGCCGGTAGTAGGCCCCGCCCGCGGCGAGCAGCGCCTCGTGCGTGCCCTGCTCCACGATCCGCCCCGACTCCATCACCAGGATGAGGTCGGCGTCGCGGATCGTGGACAGGCGGTGCGCGATCACGAACGAGGTGCGGTCGGTCCGCAGCGCCGCCATCGCCTGCTGCAGCAACGCCTCGGTGCGGGTGTCGACCGAGCTGGTGGCCTCGTCGAGGATCAGCAGCGACGGATCGGCGAGGAACGCCCGCGCGATCGTCACCAGCTGCTTCTCCCCCGCGCTGAGGTTGGTGCCCTCGTCGTCGATCACCGTGTCGTAGCCGTCGGGCAGGCTGCGCACGAACCGGTCGACGAACGTGGCCCGCGCGGCGGCCTCGACCTCCTCGGCGGTCGCCGACGGCCTGCCGTAGGCGATGTTGTCCCGGATGGTGCCGTTGAACAGCCAGGTGTCCTGCAGCACCATCCCGGTCTGGCCGCGCAGCTCGTCGCGGGTCATCTCGGTGATGTCCACGCCGTCGAGGGTGATCCGCCCGGCGTCCAGCTCGTAGAACCGCATGATCAGGTTCACCAGCGTGGTCTTGCCCGCCCCGGTCGGCCCGACGATCGCCACCGTCTGCCCCGGCTCGGCCACCAGCGACAGGTCCTCGATCAGCCGCCGCTCCGGGTCGTAGGAGAAGCCGACGTGCTCGAACTCCACCCGGCCCCGGCGCTGCTCCGGCAGCTTCGGCGACGCGGTGTCCGGCTCCTGCTCCGCCGCGTCCAGCAGCTCGAAGACCCGCTCGGCCGAGGCGACCCCGGACTGCAGCAGGTTCGCCATCGACGCGGCCTGCGTCAACGGCTGCGTGAACTGGCGCGAGTACTGCAGGAACGCCTGCACGTCGCCGAGCGTCATCGTGCCCGTCGCGACGCGCAGACCACCGACGACGGCCAGCACCACGTAGCTGAGGTTCGACAGGAACATCATCGCCGGCATGATGATCCCGGAGATGAACTGCGCGCCCATCCCGGCGCGGTAGAGGTCGTCGTTGCGGCGCCCGAACTCCCGCTCGACCTCGCGGCGGCGGCCGAACACCGTCACCAGCTCGTGCCCGCTGAACGCCTCCTCGATGTGCGCGTTGAGCGCGCCGGTGTGCTTCCACTGCGCCACGAACAGCTTCTGCGAGCGCTTCCCGATCGCCCTGGTCAGCACGATCGAGGCCGGGACCACCAGCAACGCGATCACCGCCAGCAGCGGCGACACCACGAACATCATCACCAGCACGCCGATCAGCGACAGCAGCGACGTGAGCAGCTGGCTCAGGGTCTGTTGCAGCGTCAGGGCGATGTTGTCGATGTCGTTGGTGACGCGGGACAGCAGCTCACCGCGCGGCTGCCCGTCGAAGTACCGCAACGGCAGCCGGTGCAGCTTCGCCTCGACGTCCTCACGCAGCCGGTACACCACGCGCTGCACGGCCCCGTTGAGCAGGTACCCCTGCAGCCACCCGAAGACCGACGCGGCCACATACAGCACCAGCACCCACGCCAGCACCCGGCCGAGCGCGATGAAGTCGATGCCGGCGCCCGGCACCACGTCCATCCGGGCGAGCATGTCGGCGAGGTTGGTGTTGCCCTCCGCCCGCGCCGCCGCGACGGCCTGCTCGGTGGTGGTGCCCTCGGGCAGGCGGCTGGAGATGAACCCGCCGAAGATGATGTCCGTGGCGTGGCCCAGGATCTTCGGCCCCACCACGGTGAACGCGACGCTCGCGACCCCGAGGACGACCACGAACGCGAGCGTGAGCCGTTCCGGGCGCAACCGGCCCATCAGCCGCCGGGCGGCGTCGCCGAAGCTCTTCGGCTTCTGCACGGGCCCGGCTGGCGCGCCGGGGAAACCTGGTCTGGTCACGCCGCTTCCTCCGCGGTGAGCTGGGACTGCACGATTTCGAGGTAGGTGGGGCAGTCGCGCACCAGCTCGGCGTGCGTGCCGAGACCGGCGATCTCCCCGTTCTCCAGCACGACGATCTGGTCGGCGTCGGCGATCGTGGAAACCCGTTGCGCCACCACGAGAACCGCGGCGTCGGCGGTGTGCGGGGCCAGCGCCGCGCGCAGCCGGGCGTCGGTCGCCAGGTCCAGCGCCGAGAACGAGTCGTCGAACAGGTAGACCTCCGGCTTGCGCACCAGTGCCCGCGCGATCGCGAGCCGCTGCCGCTGGCCGCCGGAGACGTTCGTGCCGCCCTGCGCGATCGGCGCGTCCAGGCCGCCGGGCATCTCCGACACGAACTCCCGCGCCTGCGCGATCTCCAGCGCCTGCCACAGTTCTTCGTCGGTGGCGTCCGGTTTGCCGTAGCGCAGGTTGCTCGCCACGGTGCCGGTGAACAGGTACGGCCGCTGCGGCACCAGCCCGATGCGGCCCCACAGCACGTCCGGGTCGAGTTCCCGGACGTCGACGCCGTCGACCAGCACCCGCCCCGCCGTGGCGTCGAAGAGCCGCGGCACCAGCGACAGCAGCGTGGTCTTGCCGGCGCCGGTGCTGCCGATGATCGCGGTGGTCTTCCCGGCCTCCGCGCGGAACGCGATGTTCCGCAGCACCGGGGCGTCCGCGCCCGGGTACCGGAACTCCACCCCCTGGAACTCGACGGCGCCGTGCTCGGTCACCTCCCGCACCGGCCGCAGCGGCGGCCGCACCGACGAGTCGGTGTCCAGCACCTCCGCGATGCGCTCGGCGCACACGGACGCGCGCGGGATCATCGTCGCGATGAAGGTCGCCATGGTGACCGACATCAGGATCTGGATCAGGTAGTTCAGGAACGCCGTCAGGGCACCGATCTGCATCTCGCCGCTCGCCACGCGGTGCGCGCCGAACCACAGCACGGCGACGCTGGAGGCGTTCATCACCAGCATGACCGTGGGGAAGATCAGCGCCTGCAGGCGGCCGACGCGCAGCGCGGTGACGGTCAGCTCGTCGTTGGCGACGGCGAAGCGCCGCACCTCGTCGCGCTCGCGGACGAACGCCCGCACCACGCGGATGCCGGACAGCTGTTCCCGCAGCACGCGGTTGACCTGGTCGATGCGGGTCTGCATGAGCCGGAACTGCGGCACCATGCGCGACACGATGAGCCCGATCGCGGCGAGCAGCACCGGGATCGCGACCAGCAGCAGCCAGGACAACCCCACGTCCTGTTCGAGCGCGAGCACGATGCCGCCGACGCACATGATCGGCGCCATGATCAGGATCGTGCAGCCCATCACCACGATCATCTGCACCTGCTGCACGTCGTTGGTGGTGCGGGTGATCAGCGAGGGTGCCCCGAACTGCGCCACTTCGCGCGCGGAGAAGCCGCCCACGCGGTGGAAGACGGCGGCCCGCACGTCGCGCCCGAACCCGGCCGCGCTGCGCGCCCCGAAGTACACCGCGCCGATGGCGCAGGCGATCTGCAGCAGCGTCACGGCCAGCATCCAGCCGCCGGTGGAGAAGATGTAGCCGGTGTCCCCCGTGGCCACGCCGCGATCGATGATGTCGGCGTTGAGGCTCGGCAGGTAGAGCGAAGCGATGGTGCCCACGAGCTGCAGCACCACCACCGCGGCGAGCGCTCGCCAGTACGGACGCAGGAATGTCCGCAATATCCGGTTAAGCACGATTCCCCCTAGGAACGGTCGATAACCACTGAGTAGGCTACCGCCGTAAGAAACGCAACGTATTTTGGAGAGCCGGGTGCCGGAGCCGAAGTCGAGGCGTCACGGCGCGGAACTGGAGTCCGCGATCCTGGACGCGGCCTGGGCCGAACTCGTCGAGGTCGGCTACGCCAAACTCACCATGGAGGGCGTCGCGGCCCGCGCGGGCACCAGCAAGCCGGTCGTCTACCGGCGCTGGCCCGGGCGTCCCGAGCTGGTCCTCGCGGCCTGGCGCCGTCGCGTGCCGGACGGCGGCGACCTGCCCGACACCGGCGCGCTCCGGTCGGACCTGCTGGCACTGTTGCATCGGTTCGTGCATCGATTCCAGGACACCCCGCGCGACGTTCTCGCCGGACTGATGAGCGAAACGTTCCGCGACCCCGAAGTGTTCGCCTTGCTGCTCAAGCAGATCGCCGCCACCAGGCAGTGGCCCGCCGTCGAGACCGTCGTGCGGAAAGCCGTGGAGCGCGGGGAGATCCCGCCCGTGCAGATCACGCCGCGCGTCGCGCGCGTCCCCCTCGACCTCATCCGCGCCGAGGCCATCTTCCACCACCGGGAAATCGACGAGAAAACGATTACCGAGATCGTCGACGACGTTCTTCTGCCCCTGTTGCGGGGATTGGCGCACACGGAATCGCCCGGGGAGGAATGACCGGCCCTCCGGCGGGGTATCAATCCGCTGACACGATCGACGAGAAGTGTGGAGGCGGTGTCGGAAGTATGAGCACCGCTGGACGGGTCCTCATCCGGCAACGGGACGTCGCCGGGTGCACGGTCGTCGACCTCACCGGGCGGCTGAACACCCACAGCTACGGGGAACTCCGGGACAGCCTGATCAAGCTGACGCTGGACCAGCCGCGGGCGCTGATCGCGCAGGTCGACGACCTGGACGTGACCACCGAGCCCGCGCTGACCGTGTTTTCGGCGGTCCGGATGCGCACCGACCAGTGGCCCGCCGTGCCGGTGCTGCTCGTCGCGAACGATCCGCACCGGCACCGGTTGCTCTCCGGCAGCGCCATCCGCCGCTTCGTCCCCGTCTACCCACGCCTCGAGGCGGCGATCGAGGCGGTGGCCGAACCGCCGCTGCGGCGACGGCGGGCGGCCGTGTTCCTCCCGCTCCCGAGCAGTTCGCACGGCGCCCGGCTGTTCGTCCAGGAGACCTGTCGCAAGTGGAACGTCCGGCACCGGCTGGAGGACGCGCTCGGGGTGGCCACCGAACTGGTCGAGAACGCGATCACGCACGCGGGCACCGCGCTGGAGGTGCGGCTGGAGCTGCGCAGCGGCTACCTGACCATCGCCGTCCGCGACGAGGACCCGCGCCCGGCCGTCCTGCGGCAGCGGCCCAGCGGCCGGCTCCAGGGCTACGGCCTGCAGGTCATCTCGGCGCTGTCCCGGACCTGGGGCTGCTCCCCGGCGCGGGACGGCGGCAAGATCGTCTGGGCGGTGCTCAGTGTCGGCCCCCGGCGCCTCGCCCCGTTCCCGACCTGACTTCCGGCAGCACGCAACCGACGCGGGGAGTGAGCAGGCGGCCACGCCCTGTTCCGGCCGGTCAGCGGATCACGAACCCAGCGCCTCGCACACCGTTTCGTAGCGGGGCAGGACCGCGGTCACGCCGGTGAGGCCGAGGACGCGGGCGGGCTGACTGCTCCGCGGAGCGACCACCCGCAGCTCCCGGTCCCGCACGTCGAGCATCGCCTGCACCCCGGCGGCGCTGAGGAACGCGACCCGGGTCAGGTCGAGCACGACCGGGCCGGGTCGCCCGGCGAGCGCCTCGGCGAGCCGGGGCGCGGTGCAGAGGTCGATCTCGCCGCTCGCACGCACCACGCACGCCCCGGAGCGGTACTCGACGGCGAGGTCCAGCAGCCGCTCGGTGAGCGGGGTGCGCGGCACGTCGGACACCAGGTTCGCCCCCTCGGCAACGTGGTCGTGTCTCCGGCCGGAACCGGACCACGATGCTAGCGCCGCGCGGCTAAACCGCACAGCCACCGAGTTCACCGGATCGGGCGTTACCCGTCGGTTGCCGCGATCTTCGCGCTGCCCAGCACGACGTCGCCCGCGGCGTCCGGCCGGTAGAGCACGACGACCTGCCCGGGGGCGACGCCGGTGAGAGGTTCGCGCAGCTGGATCCGCACCTGGTCGCCGTCGACCTCGGCGACGGCCTCGCCGAGACCGCCGTGCGCGCGGACCTGGACCACGCACTCCGTCGGGCCGTCCAGCGGCCGCCCCGGCCAGACCGGGCGGTCGGCGCGGATCTCGCGGACGGTCAGCGCGTCCGCCGAGCCGACCTTGACCGTGCCGGACACCGGCTCCAGCGCCAGCACGTAGCGCGGCTTGCCGTCCAGCACCGAGCGGTCGATGCCCAGGCCCTTGCGCTGGCCGATGGTGAAGCCGTGCACGCCGGTGTGGCGGCCGAGGACCGCCCCGGTCTCGGCGTCCACCAGGTCACCCGGCCGCTGGCCGAGGCGCTTCTCCAGGAACTTCTTGGTGTCGCCGTCGGGGATGAAGCAGATGTCGTGGCTGTCCGGCTTGCGCGCCACGGCGAGCCCGCGCCGTTCGGCCTCCGCGCGGATGTCCGGCTTGCGGGTGTCGCCGACCGGGAACATCGAGTGGCGCAGCTGCTCGGGCGTCAGCGAGGCCAGCACGTAGGACTGGTCCTTGTCCGGGTCCACCGCGCGGCGCAGCTCCGGCACACCGTCCACAACGGACAGCCGGGCGTAGTGGCCGGTGGCGACGGCGTCGAACCCGAGCGCGATCGCCTTCTCCAGCAGGGCCTCGAACTTGATCTTCTCGTTGCACGTGACGCACGGGTTGGGCGTGCGGCCGGCGGCGTACTCGCCGACGAAGGTCTCGATGACCTCCTCGGTGAACCGCTCGGCGAAGTCCCAGACGTAGAACGGGATGCCGAGGATGTCCGCGGCGCGGCGCGCGTCGTGCGAGTCCTCGATCGTGCAGCACCCGCGCGACCCGGTGCGCAGCGTGCCGGGCTTGGCCGACAGCGCCAGGTGCACGCCGACCACGTCGTGCCCGGCCTCCACCGCGCGGGCCGCCGCCACGGCCGAGTCCACTCCCCCGCTCATCGCGGCCAGTACCCGCATCACACCTCCTGCTTGTTCTTGCGCAGCCCGGACAGCCCGGCCTGCCGCGCCCGCGCGACCACGGCGCCGATCTCCCGCGCCACCGCCTCGACATCGTCCGGTGTGGACGTGTGCCCGAGCGAGAACCGCAGCGAACCGCGGGCCGACGCGGCGTCGGCGCCCATCGCCAGCAGCACGTGGCTGGGCTGCGCGACACCCGCGGTGCACGCCGAGCCGGTCGAGCACTCGATGCCCTTGGCGTCCAGCAGCATCAGCAGGCTGTCGCCCGCGCAGCCGGGGAACGTGAAGTGCGCGATGCCCGGCAGCCTGCCCTCGCCGCCGGGCATGCCGTTGAGGATCACGTCGGGCACCTCGCGCCGGACCGCCTCGATCAGCGCGTCCCGCAGGCCGCCGACCCGCTCGGCGTAGCGCGGCTGCTCGCGCACCGCCTCCTCGACGGCCGTGGCGAACGCGCGGATGGCCGGCACGTCGAGCGTGCCGGAGCGGACGTCGCGTTCCTGGCCACCGCCGTGCAGCAGCGGCACGCATTCGGTGTCGCGCGAGAGCAGGAGCGCGCCGACGCCGTACGGGCCGCCGAGCTTGTGCCCGGTGAGGGTCAGCGCGGCCACGCCGCTGTCGGCGAAGTGGACCGGGACCGCGCCGACGGCCTGCACGGCGTCGGTGTGCAGCGGGATGTCGTGCTCGGCGCAGATCTCGGCCAGCTCCGGCATCGGGTTGACCGTGCCGACCTCGTTGTTCGCCCACATGACGGTGACCAGCGCCACGTCGTCCGGGTCGGCCTCGATGGCCTTGCGCAGCGTCTCCGGCAGCACGCGGCCGTGCTCGTCCACGTCCAGCCAGGTCACCTCGGCCTGCGCGTGGTCGGCCAGCCACTGCACCGCGTCGAGCACGGCGTGGTGCTCGACCGCGCTCGCCAGGACGCGGCGGCGGGCCGGGTCGGCGCCGTGGCGGGCCCAGAAGATGCCCTTCACCGCGAGGTTGTCACTCTCCGTGCCGCCCGCGGTGAAGATGACCTCGGACGGACGAGCGCCCAGCGCCTCGCCGATGACCTCCCGCGCCTCCTCGACGGCCCGCCGCGCGCGGCGGCCGGAGGAATGCAGCGAGCTGGCGTTGCCCACCGTGGACAGCGCCTCGCTCATCGCCGCAATGGCGGACGGCGACATCGGGGTGGTCGCCGCGTGGTCGAGATAGGTCATCGCACTACCAGGGTAGACCGTGCGGTATCACCCGCGCGTGGGCCACCGGCGGGTGATGACGACGCCCACCACGGCGAGCGCGGCGAGGGTGAGCGCGAGCACACCCAGGGCCGGAGCGGGCTCGTGGGCCGAGGCGAGCAGGCCGAGCAGGACCCCGCCGAAGCCGACGGTCAGCGCCGAGGTGACCCAGTCGCCGAGCTGCATCGCGGAGGTGTTGAACCCGCGCTCGTGCTCGGGCGAGAAGCGCAGCAACAGCAGCGAGATCGACGGGTAGGCGACGCCCATGCCGGCCCCGCCGATCAGGCACGCGACGAACGCGAGCCAGCCGGGGAACCACGGCTGCGCGACGAACCCGAACAGCAGCACGCTGACGGCGACCATGGCGAACCCGGCGCGCAGCAGCTTCTCGCGGGACCAGTCCGGGTGGCGGCCCTGCACGGCCGAGGCGGCCGACCAGGTGAGCGCGGTGGCGGTCAGCGGGAGCCCGGCCAGCGCCGGGCTGTAGCCGTGGACGGTGGCCATGGCCAGCGGCAGGTAGGCCTCCATCCCGGCGAAGGCGCCGCCGAGCAGGGCGCGGGAGGCGACCACGGTGGGCAGGCCGGGCCGCGCGGTGACCGTGCCGGGCGGGACGAGGCGGCGGACCGCCAGGGCGAGCGCGAGGAGCCCGGCGGCGCCGTAGCCGAGCGCGGCCGGGCTGGGATGCTGGGCGGCCCAGGTCAGCGCGGCGACCCCGACGGCGGCGGCGAGGGCGACGACGATCCCGGCCCGGCGCTGCCGTTCGCCGGCGACGTGGGTGAGCCGGCGGGCGACCGGGATCAGCATGAGGAGACCGACCACGGCCAGCGGCGCGAGGCCGAGGAACACCCAGCGCCAGCCGAGGTGCTCGGTGACCAGGCCGGCGACGGTCGGCCCGATCACGGCGGGCAGCACCCAGGCGGCGGCGTTGGCCGCGTACATCATCGGCCGTTCGCGGTCGGTGTAGACGAGCGCGATCAGCAGTGAGACGGCGACCAGGACGGTGCCCGAGCCCAGCCCCTGGAGGACCCGGCCGGCGAGCAGGAGCGCCATGTCGGTGGCGGTCCCGGCGACGATCAGGCCGGCGAGGAAGAGGGCGGGCCCGGCGAGCATCGGCAGCGCCGGGCCGCGGCGGTCGCAGAACCGCCCGGACAGCACGGTCGCGACGACGCTGGCGATCAGGAATGCGGTGAACGGCCACGAGTAGAGCCGCTGCCCGTCCAGGTCGCCGACCATGGTGGGCATCGCGGTGGCGACACCCATGTTCTCGAACGCGATCAGGGTGACGACCAGCAGGCTGGCCACGGTGGTCGTCCGGTGCTCGGCCGTCCACAACACACCACGCGACCGGGCTTCGACGATCATGGCG
This sequence comes from Amycolatopsis thermalba, assembly GCF_023376025.1. NCBI lineage: Bacteria > Bacillati > Actinomycetota > Actinomycetes > Pseudonocardiales > Pseudonocardiaceae > Amycolatopsis > Amycolatopsis thermalba. Next base: position 2,009,000 of record NZ_CP091196.1, on the reverse strand, counting down.
CCAGCCTGACACCTCCAGCACGGTGGAGGTCAAGACAAGCCCAGCACGGTGGAGGTCAAGACAAGCCACAAAACCGCCACCCGGCAACGCAAGCCCCTACCCCCCGAACCACTCCCCTTCCCGCACCCGATCCCCAGCCCACATCGGTTGCCGAGCAGTCGGGTCAAGGCACGCTTTCCCGCCTTGACGCGACTTCTCGGCAACCGAACACTGAAAGATCGGGTTCGGGAGGGCACCAATCCGGGCGTAGCGAAGCGAAGCCGGCGCAGTTCAGATACGCGCGTAGCGCCTCGCGACCACAACCCGCCGCTGCACAACATTCCCCAGAGCCGCCTGCACCGAAGCCTCCGCCAGCCCGGCCAGCTCCCGCCGATCCGCGGCCCGCCCGGGCGCGATCTCCCCGCACACCGTCACTTCCAGCACCAGGCCGCGCAGCGCCGCGACCCGCTTCAGCGAGTCGATCAGCGATTCCGGTCCGATGAACGCCGGCTGGGTCGTCTCGCGGCCGTCGGCCATCCGGTAGCGCAGCGCGAGCGGCCGCACCGGGACCCCGGCGTCGATCGCGGCCTGGAAGGTCGCCGGTCGGAACCGGCCGGACGCCAGCCCGCACCACGTGGTGCCCTCGGGTGTGACGTTGACCAGCGAACCCCCGCGCAGCGCCGCGGCCAGGCCGTCGATCGTGCCCGGCAGGGTGGACAGCCGTTCCCGGTCCAGGAAGATGCTGCCGCCACGCGCGACGAGCGTGCCCAGCACCGGCCAGCCCGCGATCTCCTTCTTCGCCAGCGCGCGCATCGGCCGGACCGCGTTGACCGCCACGATGTCCAGCCACGAGATGTGGTTGTTCACCACCAGCGCACCGCGGCCACCGCCGTCCAGCGGCTCACCCCGGACCACCAGCCGCACCCCGAACGCCCGCAGCACACCGCGGAACACCCGGCGCGCCAACGGTTCCCGCAACCGCGGCACGAACAGCGCCGGCAGGGCGGCGAAGGCCAGCAGCACCACGGCGGCAGCAGCGGTGAACCGCAGCGCGCGCCGCGCTGCGCCGACCGTCGGGGCGCCCGGCGTCAGGCACCCGTTCCCGCACGGCGAAGCCGGCATCCAGGGGTGGCTCATGCCTGGTGCCCGAGGAAGAACTTCAGGTAGCGCTCGTCCATCCGCTGCAGGTCGAGCAGGGTGAAGAAGTCGGCGACGCCGAAGTCCGGGTCGTGCGCAGGCGGGCCGCAGACCTTGGCGCCGAGCCGCGTGTAGCCCTTGATCAGCGGCGGCAGCACCGACCGCGTCGGCCGCGCGATACCGGCGTCCGGCCAGGGGTTGAGCGGCCAGACGCGCTGCGACTCGGGCGCGTAGTGCTTGGCGCGCAGCACGTCCCACACGCCCGCGGCGTAGGAACCGCCGTCGGTGAGCGGCACCGAGGCGCAGCCGCCGAGGTAGCGGTGGCCGGACAGCAGCATGTACCGCCCGATGCCGGCCCACACCAGGCTCACCACGGCGCCGGAGCGGTGGTCGGGGTGCACGCACGAGCGGCCGGTCTCGACCAGCGAACCCCGCAGCCCGGCGAGGTTGGACAGGTCGAACTCGGTCTCGGCGTACAGGCCGCCGGCCCGTTCGGCGCGTCCCGGCGGGAGCATCCGGTAGGTGCCGACGATCTCGCCGGTGTTGTCGTCGCGCACCACGAGGTGGTCGCAGAACTCGTCGAACTCGTCGGCGTCCAGGCCGGGCGCGGAGTGCAGCCGGGCACCCATCTCCTCGGCGAAGACCTGGTAGCGGAGTCGTTGGGCGGCAACGACTTCCTCGTTGTCGTAGGCGACGAGGAGGGAGTACCGGGCAGCGCCCTCGGGCAGCTGGCCGTCCTGGCTGTCGGTGCTGACGAGCAACTGGGACCGCGTCATGTGTGTAGGTGTACCGGCGGGAAGGAAACCGCCAGGAGGTTCATCGCGTGACCACCTCGTGCACGTTGGATGAACCACGGGTTCTCAGGGTTCTCTCAGGAAGCCGGGCGTGACGAGGCTCAAGTCTTGAGATCCACTCGATCGGGGTATGGCCCCACGGAACGTGGTGCCGAACGGAAGTGAGAGGGATGTCCGGCAGCTGGATGCGGATCGTGGTGGCGCTCGGTGTGGCGGCGTTGGTGTTCGGCCTGTTCCTGGCGGTCGAGTACGTGCTGCGGCGGGTTCTGCGACGGCTCGGGCAGCGCGCGACCCTGCTGGGTGAGCTGGCCGAGTACATCCACCGGCCGCTGCGCTGGTTCGGCGCGATGGTCGTCCTGCGCATCACCGTGCTCGTCGCGTTGCCCACCGGATCGTGGCGCGCCGTCACGTCGCACCTGCTGACGCTGGCGCTGATCGGGACCGGGGCGTGGCTGCTCGCGGGCGTGCTGACCGCGATCGAGCAGACGATGCTCACCCGCTGGCGCGTCGACGTGGCCGACAACCGGCACGCGCGGCGCATGCAGACGCAGATCCGGCTGGTGCGGCGGGTGATCGTGGCGGCGGTCGCGGTGCTCGCGCTGGGCGCGATGCTGATGACGTTCCCCGGGCTGCGCACGGCGGGCACCAGCCTGCTCGCCTCGGCCGGGGTCATCGGCGCGATCGCCGCTCTGGCCGCGCAGTCGTTGCTGGGCAACGTGTTCGCCGGCCTGCAGATCGCGTTCAGCGACGCCATCCGGCTGGACGACGTGGTGATCGTGGAGAACGAGTGGGGCCGGGTGGAGGACATCACGCTGACCTACCTGGTGGTGCACCTGTGGGACGACCGGCGGCTGGTCATCCCGACCGCGCAGTTCATGTCGCAGCCGTTCGAGAACTGGACCCGCCGCGACGCCGCGCTGCTCGGGACGGTCGAGCTGGACGTGGACTGGACGATGCCGGTCGACGAGATGCGTGACGAGCTGCGGCGGATCCTGGAGTCGACCGACCTGTGGGACGGCCGGGTGAGCGTGCTGCAGGTGACCGACGCGACGCACACCCTGGTGCGGGTGCGGGCACTGGTGAGCGCGGTGGACGCGCCGACGCTGTGGGACCTGCGCTGCCTGGTGCGGGAACGGCTGGTGCACTGGGTGCGCGGCAAGCACCCCTACGCGGTGCCGCGGCTGCGCGCCGAGCAGGTGCCGAGCACGCCCGCGCGCCCCGTCGAGGAACCCACGCCGGACCACGACGCCCGCGTCTTCGGCGACAGCGTGGACGGCCTGGTGCGCGAGCACGCGTTCAACGGCCCGCGAAAGACCTGACACGACGAAGGGCCACCGCCGGAAACCCGGCGGTGGCCCCTGCCTCGGGCGAGCGTCAGCTCTTGCGCTTGGTGACCTCTTCGGTCAGCTGCGGCGCGACGTTGAACAGGTCGCCCACCACACCGAAGTCCGCGATCTCGAAGATCGGCGCCTCGGGGTCCTTGTTGACCGCGACGATCGTCTTCGAGGTCTGCATGCCGGCCCGGTGCTGGATGGCCCCGGAGATGCCCAGCGCGACGTACAGCTGCGGCGAGACCGTCTTACCGGTCTGCCCCACCTGGAACTGCGCCGGGTAGTAGCCGGAGTCGACCGCGGCACGCGAAGCGCCGACAGCCGCGCCGAGCGAGTCGGCCAGCTTCTCCACGACCTCGAACTTCTCGGCCGACCCGACACCGCGCCCACCGGACACCACGATCGTGGCCTCGGTCAGCTCGGGGCGGTCACCACCGACGACCGGCTCCACGCCGGTGATCTTCGCGGACTTGGCGGCGTCCACCGCGGGCAGCTCGACGGCCTCCTCGGCCGCCGCGCCCTCGGCCTGCGACGCCTCGACCGCACCCGGGCGCACCGAGATGATCGGCAGGCCCTGCGCCTTGGACTTCACCGAGTACGCGCCACCGAAGATGGACTGCTCCACGGTGCCGTCGGAGTTCACGCCCACGGCGTCGTAGATCAGGCCGCCGCCGACGCGGATCGCCAGGCGGCCGGAGACCTCCTTGCCCTCGGCGGACGCGGTGACGATCACCGCCGCCGGGGAGGTCTGCTCGACCAGCTTGGCCAGCGCGTCGACCTTCGGGGTCACCAGGTAGTTCGCGGCGTCCTCGGACTCGGCCACGTACACCTTCTGGGCACCGTAGGCGCCCAGCTGCTCCTTGAACTTGCCGGCGGTGCCCGGGGCACCGACGACGACGGCCGACGGCTCGCCCAGCTCGCGGGCGGCGGTCAGCGCTTCGAACGTGGTCTTCTTGAGCTCGCCGTTCAGGTGGTCGACGAGAACCAGAACTTCAGCCATTGCTCCGTTGCTCCTGCCTCAGATGATCTTCTGGCCGACCAGGTACTCGGCGATCTTGCTGCCGCCGTCACCCTCGTCCTCGACGCGCTCACCCGCGGTGCGCGGGGGCTTCGGGGCCGCTTCGACCACAGTGGACAGCGCGCTGCCGAGGCCGACCGCACCCGCGTCGACGCCGAGGTCGGCGATCGTCAGGGTCTCCACCGGCTTCTTCTTCGCGGCCATGATGCCCTTGAAGGACGGGTACCGCGGCTCGTTGATCTTCTCGGTGACGCTCACCAGCGCGGGCAGGTTCGCCTCGAGGTGGGTCAGGCCGTCGTCGGTCTCCCGGTCGGCCTTGACGGTGCCGCCCTCGACGGTCAGCGACCGCACCTGGGTCAGCTGCGGCAGGCCGAGCAGCTCGGCGAGCATCGCGGGCACGGCGCCGGCGCGGCCGTCGGAGGCCTCGTTGCCGGCGATGACCAGGTCGTAGCCCTCGACCTTGCCGACGGCGGCGGCGAGCACCTTGGCGGTGGCCACGGCGTCGGAGCCGTGCAGGGCCTCGTCCGAGACGTGGATGGCCTTGTCCGCGCCCATCGACAGGGCCTTGCGGATGGCGTCGGTCGCGCGGTCCGGGCCCACCGAGATCACGGTGACCTCGCCCTCGCCGGCTTCCTTGATCTTCAGCGCTTCTTCGACCGCCTTCTCGTTGATCTCGTCGAGAACGGCGTCGGCGGACTCGCGGTCGAGCGTGTGGTCACCGTCGGAGAGCTTGCGCTCCGAGTAGGTGTCCGGCACCTGCTTGACCAGGACAACAATGTTCGTCATTGGTCCCCTTCGACCTCCCTGAACCAGCCTTTACTGGTCGGTAGCGTAGGGAGATTCGGCCGCCGACGCGCCCCGAGGTGACGGCATTCACCCGGAATCCCGATTTATCGGGACGATCGTTCAGCTTTATCTCCGATACGCCCAGGCTACTCCAAGTGGCGGCTTGCGCGGACGGGTTACCCCGATCGAGCTTTCGGTCTAACCTCACTTCCCGTGCCCAACCACGTCGCCGTAGTCACCGACTCGACCGCTTCGTTGCCCGAGCAGCTCCGGAAACAGTGGGACATCACCGTCATCCAGCTCCAGCTGCGGGTCGGGGACCAGGTCGACGAGGAGAACCGGTTCGACCGGGGCGAGCTGACCCAGGCGCTGAGGTCCGGGCAGCGGGTCAGCACCAACCCGCCCGATCCGGGCGCCTTCTTCTGGGCCTACCAGGACGCCGCCGCCTCCGGCGCGAGCGCGATCGTCAGCCTGCACATCTCCCAGCGCATGTCGGCCACGCTGCTGGCCGCGCGCGAGGCCGCGCAGCAGGTCCAGATCCCGGTGTACCCGGTGGACAGCGGCACGACCGGCATGAGCCTCGGCTTCGCGGTGCTGTCCGCGGCACGGGCGGCCGCGGCGGGCGGACGGGTCGAGCGGGTGATCGAGGCGGCGCAGCGCAGGTTCTCCACCAGCAGCGAACTGCTCTACGTGGACACGCTGGAGTACCTGCGCCGGGGCGGGCGGATCGGCGGCGCGGCCGCGCTGCTGGGCACCGCGCTGTCGATCAAGCCGTTGCTCACGGTCCGTGACGGCGAAGTGGCCCCGCTCGCGCGAGCCGCCGGCAGCAGGCGCGCGCTGGCCAAGCTCGTCGACCTGGCTGCCGAGCGGGCCGGCAGCCTGCCCACCGACCTGGCGATCTCCTGCTTCCGCCCCACCGAACGCGAGCTGATGCTGGTGCAGCAGCTGCGCGACCGGATCCCCCACGTCACGGAGCTGAGCATCGTCGAGGCCAGCACGGTGATCGGCGCACACGTCGGGCCGGGTGCGCTGAGCATCACGGTCTCCCCGGCTTAGCGCAGGAACCACCGGGGTACTCCGTCCGTTGACCGGGTGACGAAACCGGCATACCGCCCTGGAGGACGGAATGGCTTCGCTGTTCAACAAGATCGCCCGATTCGCGAAATCCCCGCAGGGCAAGCGCGCCATCCGGCAGGCCCAGCAGTTCGCCAACGACCCCCGCCGCCGCGCTCAGGCCAGGTCGGCCATCGCCCGGCTCAAGGCACGCGTGAGCGGGCACGGTCGCCGTCCGTACTGACCCGTTCCGGCAGCAGCACGACCGCCAGCGCCAGCAGGGCCAGGCCGGGCAACGAGACCGCGTTGAGCACCTGGTCCAGCGGCGGGAACACGTGCAGGTGCATCAGGTGGTAGATCGCGTGCGGCACCGAGAACACCAGCCACGCGACGCCGGCCAGGCGCGCGGCGGTCGTGGTCCGGACGACGATCGCCCCGACGGCGAGCGCGCCCAGCGCCAGGAACATCGAGCCCACGTCGCGGACCAGGTGCTCGTTGTAGGGGCCGTCCAGCGAGACCCAGCTGGGCCGGATTCCCGGGAAGTCGCCGTAGAAGCTCTCCGGCAGGACCGCCGCCCAGAAGCCCACCACGAGGCCGGTGAGGGCGAGCAGCGTCAGTATCGCGAGTCGCATGCCATGCGGACTACACGGCCGACCGGAACGTGACAGCCCCCGAGTTGTTGGATCGTTTCCCCCGGAACCGCAACGGAGTACTTCACTCACCCGATAGGGTTACGCCTCAGCTCGCACTGTTGCTACTGAGGGGAGCCGTCACCGTGCACACGGCTACGAGCATCCGGGATGACCAGCACGTCCAGCCGGACCTCCGCCGCTTCGCCTCGGGCCCCTTCGACAGCAGACCCCTGGCCACCGCCGCCGAGGGCGACCTCGACGTGCGCCTGTTCCGCACCACGTACCTCCCGTCGTTCGTGGCGAGCGAGGCCCTGGAGGAAAATTCCCGACCGGTCGCCAAGGACCTCGCCTGGCTGCGGCTGACCACGCCCGGCGGCGTCCCGACCGCGCTCGGCGTGCTGACGATCGGGCGCGACCCGAGCGCGCACGTGCCCGGCGCCTACGTCCAGTTCGTCCGCTACCAGGGCCTCGACCCCGACGCTCCGGTCGCGGACCAGCAGGAACTGCGCGGCAACCTGGTGGAGACGGCGGTGCGGCTGAGCGCGCTGCTCAGCGGCCACCTGCGGACGCGGCTCACCGACGGCGACGGCTTCCGCGAGGAGCAGCTGCCCGACTACCCGCTGGAGGCGCTGCGGGAGACGTGCATGAACGCGGTCATGCACCGCGACTACGAGACCTCCCACGCGCCGGTGCGGATCACCTGGTTCGACGACCGCATCGAGGTGACCAACCCGGGCGGCCCGTACGGCCAGGTCCGGCCGGACAACTTCGACCGCGTGCACGACTACCGCAACCCGAACCTGGCCCGCGCGATGAAGGCGCTGGGCTACGTCAACCGGTTCGGCCGCGGGATCTTCCGGATCCGCTCGGCCATGGCGAAGGCGGGCAATCCGGTGCCCGAGTTCCGCGTCGACTCCTCGTCGTGGTCGGTCGTGCTGCGGAAGTGGCCCTGAACCACCCAGTAGTGTCGCCGGGGTGAGTACGTCGCGCGCCGAAGCACTGCACCTGACCGGGGAACGCACGGTCCCGGGCATCGCCGAGGAGAACTACTGGTTCCGGCGGCACGAAGCGGCTTATCACGCGCTGCTGCCGTGGTGCGCGGACGCCGTGGTGCTGGAGGCCGGCTGCGGTGAGGGTTACGGCGCCGGGCTGATCGCCTCGGCTGCGAAGTCGGTGCTCGCGCTCGACTACGACCAGCCGACGACCGAGCACGTCGCGCGGAGTTATCCCCAGGTGTGGACGGCCCGGGGAAACCTGGTCCACCTGCCGCTGCGGGACGGCGCGATCGACGTGGTCGCGAACTTCCAGGTCATCGAGCACCTGTGGGACCAGGACGCGTTCCTGGCGGAATGCCGTCGCGTGCTGCGGCCGGGCGGGCGGCTGCTGGTGACCACGCCGAACCGGCTCACGTTCACCCCGGACAGCGACACGCCGCTGAACCCGTTCCACACCAGGGAACTCGCGGCGGACGAGCTGGATTCGCTGTTGCGGGAGGCGGGTTTCCACGTGGAGCTGCTGCACGGCCTGCACCACGGGCCGGGGGTGCGCGCGCTGGACGCCCGCTACGGCGGGTCGATCATCGACGCGCAGCTGGAGGTCGTGATGGGACACCTGCCCGGGCAGGCGCCGTGGCCGCCGGAGCTGCTGGCCGACATCGCGGCGATCCGCGCCGCGGACTTCGAGATCCACGGCGAACGGGTGGACGCGAGCCTGGACCTGGTCGCGGTGGCGGTGCGGCCGTGACCGGCGAGGGGACGTTCTGCCTGGTGCTGCACAGCCATCTGCCGTGGCTGCCGCACCACGGGTCGTGGCCGGTCGGCGAGGAGTGGCTGTACCAGGCGTGGGCGCACTCGTACCTGCCGGTGGTGGACCTGCTGCGGCGGTTCGCGGCCGAGGGCAGGCGGGACGTGCTGACGCTCGGCGTGACGCCGGTGCTCGCGGCCCAGCTGGACGATCCGTACGCGCTGCGGGCGTTCCACGAGTGGCTCGGGCACTGGCAGTTGCGGACCGTGCAGGCCGGGACGCTGTGGCGGGACGACCCGTTGCTGCGGGAGCTGGCCGCGGTGGAGTACCGCACGGCGACGCGGTCGCTGGAGGACTTCGAAACCCGGTGGCGGCACGGGTTTTCCCCGGTGCTGCGGTCCCTTGTGGACTCCGAGGTGATCGAGCTGCTCGGTGGCCCGTACGCGCATCCCTTCCAGCCGTTGCTCCAGCCGCGGGTGCGGTCGTTCATGTTGCGCGGTGGCCTGGCGGACACGGCGGTGCGGATCGGGCACCGTCCGGCGGGGATCTGGGCGCCGGAGTGCGGTTACGCGCCGGGCATGGAGGAGGATTACGCGGCGGCCGGCGTGCGGCGGTTCCTGGTCGACGGTCCGTCGCTGCACGGGGACACGGCGTTCGCGCGGCCGGTGGGTTCGTCGGACGTGCTGTGCTTCGGGCGGGATCTGGAGGTCACCTACCGGGTGTGGTCGCCGCGGGCGGGCTATCCGGGTCACGCGAACTACCGGGATTTCCACACGTGGGCGCACGAGGTGGGGCTGAAGCCGTCGCGGGTGACGGGCAAGCAGGTGGAGCCGGCGGACAAGGCGCCGTACGACCCGGCGCTGGCGGCGGACACGCTGCGGACGCACGTGAAGGATTTCGTGGAGACGGTGGTCTCGCGGCTGCGTGCGTTGCGGGCGCAGCACGGCCGCGAGGCGCTGGTGGTGGCGGCTTACGACACGGAGTTGTTCGGCCACTGGTGGCACGAGGGCCCGGCGTGGCTGGAAGGCGTGTTGCGGGCGCTGCCGGAGGCGGGCGTGCGGGTGACGACGCTGCGGGGCGCGGTTTCGGCCGGCCTGGTCGGTTCGCCGGTGGAGTTGCCCGCGTCGTCGTGGGGTTCGGGCAAGGACTGGCGCGTCTGGGACGGCGAGCAGGTGGCGGACATGGTGGCGGACAACGCGGCGTTGCAGGAGCGGCTGCTGGCCGTGCCGCGTTCCGGCGCTCGCGACCGAGTGGCGGACTGGGCGGTCGGCGAGGCGATGATGGCCCTGTCGAGCGACTGGGCGTTCATGGTGACGAAGGATTCGGCGGCGGACTACGCCCGCCGGCGGGCCGCCGTGCACACCGCGCGCTTCGACGAGCTGGCGAGCTGGATCGGCCGGGGCCCCCTCCCGGCGGACCTGGAGCGCCGAGCCCGCCAGGACAACCCATTCGGCCAGCTGGACGCGCGGCAGCTCTGACGCGGGGCAGCAGCTCGCGCTGACGCCCCGCGGTCAGCCCCCCACCGACCCGACTCGGCCGCACACTCCGAACACCAGCCGGCCCCACGGCAACTCCGCCCGGGCGGCACTCCCCGCAGCCGCACCCAGCACCCCGCGCCCATTCCCACCACCCAGCTCCGCCGCCCGTCCGGGCGCTCGCGCACCACGGGCACCGCAGGTCACCAGCGGCGTTACCCCCGACCAACCCACCTTCGGCCCCCCGTGCTCCAAGCCGGCGCAGTGCGCGCCCACCTCACCCCATCCCCCCAGCCCCGCACCTTGTGATCGAGATCACTCCCGAACATACGGGGTCTTCGGGCGGTTCAGTTCTTAGTTGACCAGTGAGTAACCTCCTGTCATGCGCGTGCTGATGCTGTCCTGGGAGTACCCGCCCGTCGTGGTCGGCGGGCTGGCCCGTCACGTGCACGCGCTGGCCCGGCATCTCGTCCGGGACGGGCACGAGGTCGTGGTCCTCTCGCGGCATCCGGCCGGCACCGACGCGCACACGCACCCCACGACGGATCTGGTGGTCGAAGGCGTGCGCATCATCCGCGTCGCCGAGGATCCGATGCACGTGACGTTCGAGCGGGACCTCGTGGCGTGGACCCTGGCGATGGGCCACGGCATGGTGCGCGCGGGGCTCGAGCTGGCGCGGTCGTGGCAGCCGGACGTCGTGCACGCCCACGACTGGCTCGTGGCGCACCCGGCGATCAGCCTGGCGGGCGCGCTCCGGCGGCCCCTGGTCGGGACGATCCACGCGACCGAGGCCGGCCGGCACTCGGGGTGGCTGTCGCAGCCGTTGAACCAGCAGGTGCACTCCGTGGAGTGGTGGCTGGCGAACCGGTCGGACGCGCTGATCACGTGCTCGCAGGCGATGCGCGCCGAGGTCGCGAAGCTGTTCGAGGTGTCGGCGGAGGACATCACGGTCATCCACAACGGCATCGAGGAACGCGGCTGGCAGGTCGCGGCGGACGAGGTCGCACGGGCGCGGGAGAAGTACGCGCCGGGTGGTGAGCCGCTGCTGTTGTTCTTCGGGCGTCTGGAGTGGGAGAAGGGCGTCCAGGACCTGGTGTCGGCGCTGCCGAAGATCCGGCGCGCGCATCGCGGGACGCGGCTGGTGGTCGCCGGGCGGGGGCGGCACCTGGACGAGCTGGTCAAGCAGGTGCGGCGGATGCGGATGCAGCACGCGGTCGAGTTCGCCGGGCACCTGCGGGACCGCGAGTTGCGGGCGGTGCTGGCGGCGGCGGACGCGGTCGTGCTGCCGAGCCGGTACGAGCCGTTCGGGATCGTCGCCCTGGAAGCGGCGGCCGCGCGCGCGCCACTGGTGGCTTCGACGGCCGGTGGGCTGGGCGAGGTCGTCGTCGACGGGGTCACCGGACTGTCGTTCGCGCCCGGGGACGTGGCCGCACTGACGGCGGCGGTGAACTCGGTGCTGCGGGACCGCGAGGCCGCGGAGAGCCGCGCGCGGACGGCGCAGGCCCGCCTCGCCGACGACTTCGACTGGGCCCGCATCGCGGCGACGACCGCGGAGGTCTACCGCAAGGCGCGCATCCGCGACCACGGCGAGCTGGGACGCCCGAAGATCCCGACGGGTAACGTGCTGAACCCCGAGCCGCCGACCGTGGCCGCGAAGCCCGCCACTCGCCAGCGCGCCGCACGCGGAACTGCCGCCGGCACAAGGAAGTCCGCCCGCTGAGCGGTTCGTGGGCGCAAGGCCGCCCGCGGCCGTTCGGCAACTGGGTCGGTGAACCACTCGCCGAGAGGCGGCGTTGCGCGGGCAGGCCACCGCACGTACGAAGTGGACGGCCGGTTCGCACACGGCCGCGCCGATCGAGTCCGGGCGGTCAGAACACCGGGAGCGGCTGGCCGCGCTCGGCTTCTGAGCGGGGGCCGAAGTTGCGGCGCTCGGATTCGGTGATCGGGGTGTCGTTGATGCTCGCCTCGCGGCGGCGCATCAGGCCGTTCTCCGTGAATTCCCAGAGTTCGTTGCCGTAGCTGCGCCACCACTGGCCACCGGCGTCGCGGCATTCGTACTGGAAGCGCACGGCGATCCGGTTGCCGCGAAAGCCCCACAGTTCCTTGCGCAGCGCGTAGTCCAGTTCGCGATCCCACTTCCGGCGCAGGAACTCGACGATCGCGTCGCGGCCGATGACGTGCTGGTCGCGGTTTCGCCAGACCGAGTCCGGGGTGTAGGCCGGCGCGACCTTTTCCGGGTCCCTGGTGTTCCAGGCGTCCTCGGCGGCCTGGACCTTCTGGGCGGCAGTGGTCTCGTCGAAGGGCGGGAACGGCGGGCGGTCGGACACGGGGGCTCCTCCACGTTCGGAGAACGAGCGTTCTCCACTGGTGCGCTACCCTAGAGAACGAACGTTCTCCACGCAAGGACCGGGTGTGATGGACCACGACGAAGCACGGGCGAAGCTGCTCGACACGGCTGAGGAGCTGTTCTACGCGCGGGGTATCCAGGCGGTGGGCATGGACGCGATCCGGTCGGGGTCGGGCGTGTCGCTGAAGCGGTTGTACCAGTGCTTCCCGGCGAAGAGCGACCTCGTCGAGGCCTACCTGCGCCGCCGGGATGAGCGGTGGCGCAGGTCGCTCGCGGAGTACGTCGGGGCCCAGCCACCGGCCGAGGCGGTGCCGGCGGTGTTCGACTGGCTGCGGCAGTGGTTCAGCGAGGACGATTTCCGGGGGTGTGCGTTCATCAACTCCTTCGGCGAGCTCGGGGAGGGGGCGCCGGGGGTCGCGCGGGTGGTGCGGGAGCACAAGGACCTGGTGCGGGATTACCTGCGGACCGTGGCCGGTTCCGACGAGCTCGGCGACCAGATCTTCGCGCTACTCGAAGGCGCGACGGTGATCGCGGGCATCACCGGCGACCCCGGTGCGGCCGACAGAGCGAAGGCCGCGGCGGAGACCTTGGTGCGAGCCGCTTCCACGAGGTGAGAAGGCGTCTCGGGGCAGCCCGAGGCAGAGGTGACGGCAACCTGCCTAGACGAGCAGCACTGACGACAAGCGCCGATGGCCACCTGGCGAGGGGCCTGGGGGTTCACGTGGGCGTTCTTTCCCGGGGCGCCACCGGGAGCATCTTCGGTGGACACTGCCCGAAGACACCGCGCGGGGACTACCAGTTGCGTCGCGCCGTGGGGCAACTCGGCGGACATCATCGGAGGGACACTTCGGGAGCGACCACGACAAGCACCACTCAGGAGGCTACGCCTGAGGGGCTACGCCTCGATACGCCCCGCGCGGTGCCCCAAGCTGCACCGGCCGAGTGGTACCGGCCGACCGGGCCGGGCGAAGGGGCCGCCCGAAGGGCGCCGACCACACCTGCACTACCGGAGGGGTGCCGACCGTATCGGCGCCGCCCGAGTGGCGCCGCCCGAGTGGCACCGGCCGTACCGGCACCGCCCGTGGGGTCCTGCCCGAAGTGCGCTGGCCGCACCGGCACTGCCGGGGGCACCGGCCGCACCCGTGCCGCCCGACCGGCACCGCCCGAAGGGCGCTGCCGCAACGGCACTGCCTGAGCGGTGCCAGTGCGGCCAGAGTGGAACCGGCCGAGGGGCGTCGGCCGCACGGGCGCCTCCGAGGGGTGCCACCTAAGCGGGGCCGGTGAAGGCCCACCCCGAGAGGTACAGGCAGAGCCGTGCAGGGCGACGAGTCCGCCCGAGTGCTGCCTCCGGGGCGCCGCCTGCGCGGCCTCATGAGGAACCACCCGAGTCATGCATGCTGAGCGGTCCAAGCCCCGCGGCGTCGGCCGAACCGTGCCTAGGAGAGGTCCCGGCCGAACCCGTGCACGCCAAGCGATGCAGGCTGAACCGTGCTGCCCGAGCCCACGCAGGCCGAGGCGTGCAAGGGCAAGCCATGCTTAGCCGAGCCGTACGAAAGCCAGCCGTGCAGGCTGTGCGGGGCGAGGGCGATCCGTACAGGGTGCGTGGTGCCGTCCGAGCCGTACAGGCCAAGCTCTACAGGCCAAGCCTCGCGAAGGTCAGTCGCCGAAGCCCGAGCCGCGCGAAGGCCGGCCGTACGAGGCCGCGCCGTGCAAGGCCGCGTGCGGGCCGAGCCGTACGAGGACGAGCCGTCCGAATGCGAGGCATCCGAAGGCGAGCGGTGTGAGGGCGAGCAGCGCGAAGGCCAACCGTGCGAAGGCCAGCTGAGCCCTGCGGGGAGAGCGGCGCAAGGCCGAGCTGTGCGAAGACCAGCCGCGCGACGCCGAGCCGCGCGAAGTTGAGCCATGCGAAGGCGAGCCGCACGAAGGTGAGCCATCGGAAGGCCAGCCGTACGAGGGCGAGCCGTCCGAAGGCCAGCCGTATGAAGCCGAGCCGTGCTAGGGCGAGCCGCGCAGGCCGAGCCGTGTGAAGGCGAGGCGTACGGAGGCGAGTTGTGCGGAGGGAGCCGAGCAGGCTGAGCCGTGCTAGGGCGAGCCGCGCAGGCCGAGCCGTGCGCAGGCGAGGCGTGCGAGGGCGAGCCGCGCGAGGCCGAGCCATGCGAAGCCGAGCCGTGCGAGGGCGAGCCGTGCGAGGGCGAGCCGGCGCGGGCCGAGCTGTACGAGCCCGCGCGGGCCGAGCCGTCCGGAGGTGAGTTGTGCGAGGTGAGCGGCGCAAAGGCAAGCCGCGCGGAGGCGAGCCGTGCGAAGCCGAGCCATGCGAAGCCGAGCCATGCGAAGCCGAGCCATGCGAAGCCGAGCCATGCGAAGCGGAACCGTGGAAGGCGACCTGTGCGAAGGCGAGCCGTGCGAGGCCGAGCCGCGCGAGGCCGAGCCCGCCGCGCGAAGCCGAGCCGTGCGAAACGGAACCGTGGAAGGCGAGCCGTGCGAAGGCGAGCCGTGCGGGGGGTGAGTTGTGCAAGGGCGAGCCGTGCGGAGGTGAGTGTGCTGGGGTGAGTTGTGCTGGGGCGGGCGCGCGCCTGGGCGGGGTCGGCGCGCCCCAGGGTGGATTGGGCGTGCGCCAGGGCGGAGTGGGCGTGCGCCGGGGCGGAGTGGGCGCGCCCCAGGGTGGATTGGGCGTGCGCCGGGGCGGGGTGCGCGCGCCAGGGCGGGGTGGGCGTGCGCCGGGGCGGGGTGCGCGCGCCAAGGCGGAGTGGGCGCGCCCCAGGGTGGATTGGGCGCGCGCCAGGGCGGAGTGGGCGCGCCCCAGGGCGGAGTGGGCGCGCCCCAGGGTGGATTGGGCGTGCGCCGGGGCGGATTGGGCGTGCGCCGGGGCGGGGTGGGCGTGCGCCGGGGCGGGGTGGGCGTGCGCCAGGGCGGGCTGGGCGTGCGCCAGGGCGGGGTGCGCGCGCCAGGGCGGGCTGGGCATGCGCCAGGGCGGAGTGGGCGCGCGCCAGAGCGGGATTGGGCGTGCGCCGGGGTGGGGTGGGCGTGCGCCGGGGGTTGCCGTGGGGGCGTTACGGGAGCACCGCCGGTGGCGGGGGTGTCAGCTGAGCTTGCAGCTCGTCGTGGTAGGAGCCGACTCGGGCGTAGACTCCGGGCTTTCCTGGTTCGGCACAGCCTTCGCCCCAGGAGACCACTCCTACGACTCGTCCGGCGGCTACCAGCGGGCCTCCGGAGTCGCCCTGGCAGGTGTCCACTCCGCCCTGCGGGTAGCCGGCGCAGATCATCGCCTCGGGGGTGTACTGCTGGGGGTACGCCTTCGCACAGTAGTCGTCGCTCGTGATGGGGACCGTCGCCTTCAGCAGGACGTCCGACGAATCGCCCATCGGCTTCGTGTTGCCCCAGCCCAGGATCGTCGCCTCGGTGCCGGCCTGGTAGCCGGGGTCGTCCTTCCTCGCCAGGGGCAGCGGCTGCGCGGACAACGGCTGCGTCAGGGTCAGCACCGCGACGTCGTAGCCCTGCGTGGCGTCCCGGAACTGCGGATGCACCCACACGTGGGACACAGTGGACACCGTCCCGTCACGGCCGCTCAGCTGCGTCCGTCCACTCACGACCCGGAGCGCCGTCGGGCTCTCCCCCTGCGCGCAGTGCGCCGCTGTCAGCACCTTGGCCGCCGCGACCAGCGTGCCACCGCAGAACTGGAGGCCGGTGGCATCGGTCAGCGCCACGGTGAAGGGGTACTCCGCGATGTTCGCGGGCGTGCCCCCGACGATCCCCGGCTCCGCCTGCGCGGCCGGCACGCAGACACACGCGGCGACCACACTCACGAAAACCACGATCGAACGGGTGAAGCGGCGGACTACAGGGATCATTACCAGCTCCTTCGGCGCCCTGGTGAACGGTGTCGCAGTTCAGGATTGCGCTTTCGGAGGGTTCTACACATCTACCTAAAGGCAGAAATTTTCGGGGACGGGTCGGGCCCGGTAGGTGGAGCATACCTACCGGGCCCGAGTGTCCGCGCTGTCCGGCCACAGCCAGCGCGAGCCGGTTCTCCCCGTCAGGAGAGGGAAAACCGGGGTCTTTTCAGGAGATTCAGGCCAGATCCGTCAGGTAGCGCGCGTACGCGCCCGTGGTCAGGAAGCTCGGCAGCTTCTCACCCAGCGCGGTCTCGACGAAGATCTCCCGCGCATCGTCCAGTTTGGCCTCCGGACCCAGATCCGCCCGGACCGCGGCGAGCTCCTCGTCCAGCATGGACCGGACCAGCGAGTCGGTCACCGCCGTGCCGTCGTCGAGCTTCGTGCCGTTGCGGATCCACTGCCACACCTGCGCCCGCGCGATCTCCGCGGTCGCCGCGTCCTCCATCAGGCCGAAGATCGCCGCGGCGCCGGTGCCCCGCAACCACGAGTCCACATAGCGCAGAGTGACGTTGATGTTGGCCCGCAAACCCTTTTCGGTGACTTCACCGCCGGCGCTGGCCACGTTCAGCAGATCCTCGGCGGTCACCGAGACGTCGTCGCGCGTCCGGCCGAGCTGGTTCGGCCACCCGCCGAGCACCTCGTCGAACACCTCGCGGCAGACCGGGACCAGGCCGGGGTGCGCGACCCACGAACCGTCGAAGCCGTCGCGCGCCTCGCGCTCCTTGTCCTGCCGGACCTTCTCGAAGGCCAGCGCGTTCGCCGACGGGTCCTTGCTCGGGATGAACGCCGCCATCCCGCCGATCGCGTGCGCGCCGCGCTTGTGGCAGGTCTGGACCAGCAGCTCGGTGTAGGCCCGCATGAACGGCGCGGTCATCGTCACCTCGGCGCGGTCGGGCAGGACGAAGTCCGCACCGGCGTCGCCGAAGTTCTTGATGATCGAGAAGATGTAGTCCCACCGCCCGGCGTTCAGCCCGGCCGCGTGCTCACGCAGCTCGTACAGGATCTCGTCCATCTCGAACGCCGCGGTGATCGTCTCGATCAGCACCGTCGCCCGGATGGTGCCCTGCGGGATGCCCAGCTCCTGCTGCGCGAGGCGGAACACGTCGTTCCACAGCCGCGCCTCGTGGTGGTTCTCCAGCTTGGGCAGGTAGAAGTACGGCCCGCTGCCCCTCGCCAGCAGCTGGCGCGCGTTGTGGAACAGGTACAGCCCGAAGTCCACCAGGCTCGCCGAGACCGGGCGCCCGTCGATGCGCAGGTGCTTCTCGACCAGGTGCCAGCCGCGCGGCCGGACGACGATCGTCGCCGGGTTGTCGCAGATCGCGTACCGCTTGCCCGACCCGGTGGTGAAGTCGATGTCGCGCCGGATGGCGTCGAACAGGTTCAGCTGCCCGCCGACGATGTTCGACCAGGTCGGCGAGGTCGCGTCCTCGAAGTCGGCCAGCCACACCTTCGCGCCGGAGTTCAGCGCGTTCACGGTCATCTTGCGGTCGGTCGGGCCGGTGATCTCCACGCGCCGGTCCTCGAGGCCGGGCGCCGCGGGCGCCACCTGCCACGAGTCGTCGTTGCGGATCCAGCGGGTCTCCGGGCGGAAGTCGAGCACGTCCTCGCCGCTGGCGAGCTTCTCCCGCCGCAGCCGCCGCTCGTCCAGCAGCTCGCGCCGCCGTCCGGCGAACTCGTTGTCCAGCCGCGCGATGAAGGCCAGCGCCGCCGGGGTGAGGATCTCGTCGTACCGCTCGCCGGCCGGGCCGGCGACCTCGATCTGCGAGGTGAACCTGTGAGACATGGCAAGCCTTCCTGGAGGGGCCGCGAGGCGGCCAGGGCGAGCGCGCCCTGGCCGCTCGCGACTTCTTCTAGAACTGGGCTTCTTCGGTGGAACCGGTGAGCGCGGTGGTCGAGCTCTCCGGGTTCAGCGCGGTGCTGACCAGGTCGAACCAGCCGGTGCCCACCTCGCGCTGGTGCTTGGTGGCGGTGTAGCCCCGCTCCTCCGAAGCGAACTCGCGCTCCTGCAGGTCGACGTAGGCGGTCATGCCTTCGCGGGCGTAGCCGTGCGCAAGGTCGAACATCGAGTAGTTCAGGGCGTGGAAGCCGGCCAGCGTGATGAACTGGAACTTGTAGCCCATGTGGCCCAGCTCGCGCTGGAACTTCGCGATGGTCGCGTCGTCCAGGTGCTTGCGCCAGTTGAACGACGGCGAGCAGTTGTAGGCCAGCATCTGGTCCGGGTACTTCGCCTTGATCGCCTCGGCGTACTGGCGGGCGACCTCGAGGTCCGGCGTGGAGGTCTCCATCCACAGCAGGTCGGCGTACTCGGCGTAGGCCAGGCCGCGGTCGATGCACGGCTCGATGCCGTTGCGGACCTTGTAGAAGCCCTCGGAGGTGCGCTCGCCGGTGATGTACTTCTGGTCGCGCTCGTCGACGTCGCTGGTGATCAGCGTGGCGGCCTGCGCGTCGGTGCGGGCGACGACCAGCGTCGGCACGTTGAGCACGTCGGCGGCCAGGCGGGCCGCGTTCAGGGTGCGCTCGTGCTGCTTGGTCGGGATCAGCACCTTGCCGCCGAGGTGGCCGCACTTCTTCTCGGACGCGAGCTGGTCCTCCCAGTGCACACCGGCGGCGCCGGCCGCGATCATGCCCTTCATCAGCTCGAACGCGTTCAGCGGGCCGCCGAAGCCGGCCTCGGCGTCGGCGACGATCGGCGCGAACCAGTCGATGTCGGTGTTGCCCTCGGCCCAGTTGATCTGGTCGGCGCGGCCCAGCGCGTTGTTGATGCGGCGGACGACGGCCGGCACCGAGTTGGCCGGGTACAGGCTCTGGTCCGGGTAGGTCTGGCCCGCGAGGTTCGCGTCGGCCGCGACCTGCCAGCCGGACAGGTAGATGGCCTTGAGGCCGGCGCGCACCTGCTGGACGGCCTGGTTGCCGGTCAGCGCGCCGAGGGCGTGGACGTAGTCCTCGGTGTGCAGCAGGTTCCAGAGCTTCTCGGCGCCGCGGCGGGCCAGCGTGTGCTCCTCGACGACGCTGCCCCGCAGCTTCACCACGTCGGCCGCGCTGTAGGAGCGCTTGACACCCTTCCACCGGGGGTCCGACGCCCACTGCTGCTCGAGCTTCGCGGCTTCCTGCTGCAACTCGTTGGGCTGCTCTGCCATGGGAGTTCTCCACCTTTGCGAACTTTGCGATGACTCGCTTGCTTGCAACGACCATGACATGTGCTGCGCAAACACCGCCAGCGCTCCAATTTGCCAATTTCTGCAAATTTTGGCGTAGCATGTTGTGAAGGTTGTGAAACCAGGTTTCGCAGCCGCCGCAAAGTCCGGGGACTGAATCGGTCACGTGATCGGTGCGGTCGGGAAAAGCTCTTCGGAAAGGGCCTGTCGTGGAGAAGACTTTCGCCGGCGCGAAGCTGCGCCACCTGCGCGAGAGCCGGTCGATGAGCCAGGCTGACCTGGCCAGGTTGCTGGAAATCAGCCCCAGCTACCTCAACCAGATCGAGCACAACTCGCGTCCCTTGACCGTTCCAGTGCTGCTGCGCATCACCGAGGCGTTCGGGGTCGACACCGAGTTCTTCGCCAACAACGACACCAGCCGACTGGTCGCCGACGTGCGCGAAGCACTGCTCGACGAGTCGCTCGGCGTTGAGGCGACGACCAGCGAACTCAACGAGCTGGCCACCAACCTGCCGACCATCGCGCAGGCCCTGGTCCGGCTGCACCGCAGCTACCGGGCGGCGGTGGAGAGCACGGCCGCGCTGGTCACCGAGAACGGCATGGGCCCGCACGGCAGCGCCGCCGCGCCCCTGCCCCACGAGGAGGTCCGCGACTTCTTCTACGAGCGCGAGAACTACGTCGCCGAGCTGGACGAACGCGCCGAGCGGATGGCCGAGGACATCGGGCTGCGGCGCGGCGGCGTTCACAACACTTTGCTGGAGAGGCTGGCGAGCCACTACGGCGTGCAGGTGACCAGCGAGGGCATCGACGAGGCCGCCGGCCAGCAGCACCGCTACTCCCCCGATGCGAAGATCCTGCGGCTCGCGCCGAGCCTGCGCGTGGGCCAGCGGGCGTTCCGGATGGCTTCGCAGATCGCCCTGCTGGAGTACGACGACCTGATCACCGAGCTGGCCGACTCGTGGGCGTTCTCCGGCCCGGCGGCGCGGTCGCTGGCCCGCGTCGGCCTCGCCAACTACTTCGCCGGGGCGCTGATCCTGCCCTACGGCCCGTTCCTGTCCGCCGCGGAGAACTTCCGCTACGACATCGAGCGGCTGTGCGACCACTTCGGCGTCGGGTTCGAGACGGTGTGCCACCGGCTGTCGACCCTGCAGCGGCCCAAGCGGCGCGGGGTGCCGTTCTCGTTCGTGCGGGTGGACCGCGCGGGCAACATGTCGAAGCGGCAGTCGGCGGCCGGCTTCCACTTCTCCCGCGTCGGCGGGTCGTGCCCGCTGTGGAACGTCTACGAGGCGTTCAGCTCACCGGGCAAGATCCTCACCCAGATCGCGACCCTGCCGGACGGCAAGAGCTACTTCTGGATCGCGCGGACGGTCTCGCGCAACATCGGCGGCTACGGCAGCCCGGGCAAGATGTTCAGCGTCGGTCTCGGTTGCGAACTCCGGCACGCCGGGCGGCTCATCTACTCCACCGGCCTGGACCTGGACGCGAAGGCGGCCGCCACGCCGATCGGCATGGGCTGCAAGGTGTGCGAACGGCCGGCCTGCCCGCAGCGCGCGTTCCCGACGATCGGCAAGCAGCTCACGGTCGACGAGAACACCAGCACCTTCGTCCCGTACCCGGCGGTGCCCAAGGGATAGCGTGGGCGCATGACGACGCTCTTCCGGATCCTGGCCGTCAGCGGGAGCACGCGAGCGGGCTCGACCAACTCCGCGATGCTCGCCACCGCGCGGGCGGTCGCGCCGGAGGGCGCGGTCGTGGAGATCTACGACGGGCTGCGGTCGTTGCCGCACTTCGATCCGGACGACGACCGGGACCCGCTGCCGAACGCCGTCGCCGGCCTGCGCGGGCAGCTGAAGGAAGCGGACTCGGTGCTGTTCTGCACGCCGGAGTACGCGGGCGCGCTGCCCGGGTCGTTCAAGAACCTGCTCGACTGGGCGGTGGGCTCGGACGCGATGAGCGGCAAACCGGTGGCGTGGATCAACGTGTCGTCCTCGGTCACCGGCGCGGCCGGGGCGCACGAGTCGCTGCGGACCGTCCTGGGGTATCTGGGGACGCGGATCGTCGAGGACGCCTGCGTGCACATTCCCGTGCCGCGGGAGGCGATCGGCGCGGACGGCCTCATCGGGGACGAGACCATCCGGCAGCGGGTGCGGGAGGCGCTGACCGCGCTGGCGACCCGCTAGTGTCCTGAGTTATTAATTCGCGTGCAGTAGCGTGCGATGGAGTCAAGGATCTGGTCGGCGGTCTTGGTCCAGACGTAGGGCCGTGGTTCGTTGTTCCAGGTCTCGATCCATGCGCGGATGTCGCGATTGAGCGCGTGGACGCTGGTGTGGCTGCCGTGTTGGAGTTTTTTGGTCGTCAGCTCGGAAAACCAGCGTTCGACGAGGTTGAGCCAGGAACTCGAGGTCGGAGTGAAGTGCACGGTGAACCGCGGGTGAGCTGCCAGCCAGCGTTTGATCACCGGGGTCTTGTGGGTCGAGACGTTGTCCATAACCAGATGCACTGCCAGGTCCGCGGGTACTTCGTTGTCGATGGCGATCAAGAACTTCTTGAACTCGATCGCACGATGCCGCGCGTGCAGCCGGCCGATGACCTTGCCGGTGGCGATGTCCAGTGCGGCATACAGACTGGAGGTGCCGTGGCGGGTGTAGTCGTGCGTGGCACGCTGCGGCGTTCCCGGCATCATCGGCAGGATCGGGGCGGTGCGGTTGAGCGCCTGGATCTGGGACTTCTCGTCCACGCACAGCACCACCGCCCGCTCCGGCGGCGCGAGGTAAAGCCCGACCACGTCCTTGACCTTGTCCACGAACAACGGATCCTTGGACAACTTCCACGCCTCACGGCGATGCGGCTGCAGACCGAACGCATTCCAGATCCGGGTCACCGCGGTCTGGGTCAACCCGGACTCCGCAGCCATCGACCGGGTCGACCAGTGCGTCGCATTCGCCGGCGTGGACTCCAGCGTCTTGGTGATCACCGCCTCGACCTGCTCGTCGGTGATCGTGCGCGGGCGCCCCGGACGTGGCTCGTCGACCAGGCCGTCCAGTCGTTGGGCCACGAACCGGGAACGCCATTTCGCGACCATCGCGCGCCCGACGCCCAACTCCGCGGCGATCTCGCTGTTCGAGCCGCCCTCGGCGCACCGCAGCACGATCCGCGACCGCAACGCCAACGCCTGAGCCGTCTTCCGCCGCTGCACCCAGTTCCGCAACGTCTGTGCCTCATCAACGGACAAGGCCAACTCAGGCAGCTTCGGATTCGGCATGCCGCACCCTACAGCTGAACTCGAATTAACGACTCAGGACACTAGAGGGCGGGAGTGATCGGCCAGCGCGGGTGTGCAGGAAGGTGTAGCCGCCGCCGTCGCGGTGGCGCGGTAGCCTGCGGCCAGGACTTAGCCGGACCGGGCCGATCTTGTGCTCGCGACCTAGGTCGACGACCAGGGGACCAACCCGTGCTAGACCCTTGTGGCCAGCCCCTCGCCCACCGCCACCCTCAACGGAGCCGCTACGCGGCGCTAGCTTTGCTCGAGGGTCTTCTGCAGCGCCTTGTTCGCCTTGCGGGCCATGTCGGCGATGGCCTCGCGGCGTTCGGCGTCGGCTTCGTAGTCGGCGCGGCGGTCGCGCACCACGCGCGCCGGGGAGCCGACCGCGATGGCGTAGTCGGGGATGTCGCCGCGCACCACGGCGTGTGCGCCGAGGACGCAACCGCGGCCGACGCGGGTGCCGCGCAGCACCGAAACCTTCGTGCCGATCCAGGTGTCCGGCCCGATGCGGACCGGGGTCTTCACGATCCCCTGGTCCTTGATCGGCAGGTTGATGTCCGCCGTGATGTGGTCGAAGTCACAGATGTAGACCCAGTCGGCCACCAGGGTCGCCGCGCCGAGCTCGATGTCGAGGTAGCAGTTGATGACGTTCTGGCGCCCGAAGACGGCCTTGTTCCCGATGCGCAGCGAGCCCTCGTGGCAGCGGATCGCGTTGCCGTCGCCGATGTGCACCCAGCGCCCGATCTCCAGGCGGCCGTAACCGGGGCGGCAGTGGATCTCCACGTCCTTGCCGAGGAACACCATGCCGCGCAGGATGACGTGCGGGTTCGCCAGCCGGAACTTCAGCAGCCGCCAGTACCGCACCAGGTACCAGGGGGTGTAGGCGCGGTTGCGCAGGACCCAGCGCAGCGAATCGGCGGTCAGGAACTTCGCCTGACGAGGGTCGCGCCGGGCGCGGCGCCACGCCTGCACCCGGGACAGCACCGGCGATCCCCACATCGATGTCATAGGTTGACAGTATGCCGACACCGTTGATCATCGATACCGACCCGGGCGTGGACGACGCCTTCGCGATCGCGCTGGCGGCGCTGAGCGAGGACGTCGACCTGCTGGGGGTCACGACGGTCTTCGGCAACGTCCCGCTCGAAGCGACCACCCGCAACGCGCGCCGCGTGCTGGCGCTGTGCGGGCGCGCGGACGTGCCGGTGGCGGCCGGGGCCGCGCGGCCGCTGGTGCACGCCCAGCTGCACCGCGCCAGCCACGTGCACGGGTCGGACGGGTTGTCCGGACGCTCGGCCGCGCTGCCCGAGCCGGGCCGGGCGCTGGAGCCGGGCGGTGCGATGAGCCTGCTGGTGTCGTTGCTGGAGGCCGCCGACGAGCCGGTGACGATCGCGCCGATCGGGCCGCTGACGAACATCGCGCTGCTGCTCGCCGCGCACCCCGAGGTGCGGGAGAAGATCGGCCGCATCGTCGTCATGGGCGGCGGGCTGGCCGGCGGCAACACGACGGGTGCGGCGGAGTTCAACATCTGGAGCGACCCGGAGGCGGCGCGGCGGGTGCTGGTCGAGGAGACCGTGCCGTGCGTGCTGGTGCCGATGGACCTGACCTACCGGTGCGCGGTGGACCGCACGTGGCTGGGCAAGCTGGCCGCGTCCGGGCCGATCGGCGCCGCACTGGAGGCGCTGACACCGGACTACGTCGCGCACTACCGCAAGGCCCTCGGGTGGGACGGCGTGGTGCTGCACGACGCGGTCGCCGTCGCGGAGGCGATCCGGCCGGGCATCCTGCGGACCGAGACCTACCCGGTCGAGGTGGAGTGCTCGCTGGGCCCGGCCCGCGGCGCCACGCTGGTCGACCGGCGCCGGCAGGCCCTGCGCGAGGACGCGGAAGGCGATGTGGCGCCCGGCCGGATCGAGGTCGCGGTGGACACCGAGCTGGAGGGGCTGCGGGCCTTCATCCTGGAGCGGCTGGCGCGCGGCTGAAGCCGGTCAGTGCGCGAGCCTCGCCCTGGCCTCTTCGGTGAGCGGCGCGAAGAAGTTGACCAGGTTGCCGTCGGGGTCGCGGAACAGCAGCGACCGGTTGCCCCACGGCATCGTCGTCGGCTTCTGCACGATCTCGGGGACGACCGCCAGCGCCGTCAGCCGTTCGTACGCCCGGTCCACGTCCTCGACGAGGAACTCCAGGATCGCGCTCCGGTTCGACTCGGGCACGGCCGCCCCGGGGCTGAACAGCGCCATCGTCTCGGCGCCGCCGATCGCCAGCGTGCACGAAGATCCGGCGAACTCGGCGAACTGCTCGGCGAGCCACCGCGCCCGGAGGCCGGTCACCTGCTCGTAGAACTCGGCGAGGCGGGCGACGTCGTCGGTGATGACGCGGACGGAGAGAAGCTGCACGGCGGGTTCCTTTCTGCGGAGGGACACCGGCCACGCTAGAGGCGATAGTGGACAGGATCCGCCCGGTATTGCGAGGATCTTCGGGTGACCCGGCCGATCGCCCGAGTGCTGGCCCTGCTGGAGATCCTCCAGAGCGGTGGGACCCGGACCGTCGCCGAGCTCGCCGGGCGGCTCGACGTCGACGAGCGCACCGTCCGCCGCTACGTCGATCACCTCCGCGACCTCGACGTCCCGGTCCGCGCGGTGCGCGGACGGCACGGCGGATACCGGCTGTCGCCCGGCTACCGGATGCCCCCGCTGATGCTCACCGACGAGGAGGCGCTCGCCGTCCTGCTCGGTCTGGTCGCGGGGCGGCGAGCCGGCCTGATCACCACGTCGGTCGCGGCCGCCGAGAGCGCGGTCGCGAAGATCCGGCGGGTGCTGCCCGACGCCGTCGGGCAGCGGCTCGACGCGCTGCTGGAGATCGCCGGCTTCACCGCGCCCCCACGACCGGCGCTCACGGCGGAGGCCGGGGTGCTGCTCACCGTGGCGGAGGCGGCGCGGGATCGCCGGCCGCTCGAAATCGCTTACACCGCGGGCCATGGCGGCGCCAGCGAACGCGTCGTCCACCCGTACGGGGTGGTGGCGCACTCCGGGCGGTGGTACCTGAGCGGCTTCGACTCCGCCGGCGGGCAGGTGCGCACGTTCCGGATCGACCGGATCAGGACCGTCGAAATCGGCGCCGGAACATTCGACGTGCCGGCGGGATTCGACCCTGCCGAGCGGGTGCTCAGCGCCCTCGCCGAGACGCCGTACGAGCACGAGGTGTCCGTGCGGATCCGCTCGGCGCCCGAACGGATCCGCTCCGTCTTCCCGCCGTCCGTCGCGTCGCTGGAGACGATCACCGGCGGCGAGCCCTGGGTGCGGGCCCGGATCCGGGCGCAGCGGCTCGACTGGATACCGCCCCTGCTCGCGGCGCTCGACCAGCCGTTCGTCGTCGAGCAGCCCGGCGCGCTCCGCGACCTGGTCCGGGCACTGGCAGAAAGGCTGGCCCGCCATGCCGCGGACGGCTGATCACCAGGGGTGCGCGGGGTGCGGGATGCGCACGGCGGCCAGGCGCTTGTTCCGGGCGGAAACGCTTTCCCCGGCCTTGGACACGCTCGTGCAGCGCGGATAGCTCAGCTGCGGGTCGGGGTCGAGGATCTTCTCGCACGTGACGGAGTGCTCGACCGCGCCCACGAAGAACCGCAGGCTCGTCCCCGGCCGCACCAGCACGTGCGACAACCGCACGTCGTGCTCGTCGCGGTCCTCGCCCAGGCCGAAGAACGGGTCGGCGTACCGCACACCGTCGGCCTCGAAGTGGTGCTCCTCGCCGTCCGCGTCGAGCGCCTCGGCGAGCACGCCGAGCGTCACGCTCGCCGGGATCACCAATCGCCACCACTGCGGCGGCTTCCGGCCGGTCACGGTGATCTTCAGCTGGTACACGGTCAGCCGCACCGACTCGGCGAACGCCCGCAGCTCACGGCGCAACGCCGTCGCCTCGGGCTCCAGCGCGTCGAGCCCGCCGCGGTCGCGTACGTAGTGGTACGCCTCCTCGACCCCGCTGCGCTCCCGCGCGGACAACGCGTACTCGGTGACCAGCCGCCGCCGCTCCGCTCCGGACAACCCCGGGCCCTCGTCCCACATCTCCAGCATCGCCGCGGCGTGCGGGCGCACGTTGCGGTAACTCAGCGCGACGTGCCAGGCCGGCAGCACCTCGTCGCCGAAACCGGCGACCACCTCGATGGCCGCCACGCGCTCGACCGGTGACGCGAACTCCGCGGCGTGCAGCAGTTGCGCGGCGCCGTCCACCGGGCGCCTGCCCTCGAACCAGCGCAGTGCCTGGTGCCACGCCTCGTCGGCGGGCAGCGGCGCGAGACGGCCCAGCAGCTGCGCGGCGCGCAGCTCGGGCGTGACCGGCCGCGGTTCACGAGCGGCCCACTCGTCTAGCGCCCACTGGCCCAGCGGCGTGACCTTCCGGTCGCCGTCCAGCGCGCCGAACTCGGTGAGCACGTCCAGTGCGGCGTCGAGCGGGAACAGTTCCGCGCCACCGAAACTCGAAGCGACCGCGTCGCCGTCCTCGCTGCCCTTGAGCAGCCGGTGCACCGAGAACACCAGGTCGTCCAGCAGCGGGCCGTTGGCCAGCGCGGTCAGCACCGCCCGGCACAACGCGAACGCGCCACGACGGCGTGGATCGGCCGACTCGGCCCGCAGGACCGCGTCGAGGCCCTTGAGCCACAGCTGCGCCGGATCGTCGTGCGGCGGGCGCGCGACCGCCTCCGCGACACCGACCTCGATCAGCCCCGCGCCTTCCGCGGCCACCCACGGCCGGTGGATCGTGACGACGTCCGCGGCCGAGCGGACCTTCTCCCCCACCTCGACGCCCAGCGCCCCGGCGACCGAGGGAACGTCGGCGGGCCGCAGAACTCCTTTGGGGGTAACGGGTCTCCCGTCGCCGACCCAGCTCGCCAGGGCCCTCGTCCGGGACAGCGCGGGGCACTGACTCGCCAATGTGGAGATTCCGGTACTCACCCGCAGGACTTTAGCGAGCAGGCCCCGCCACCCGGACGGGTGTTTCCGTCCACAGTAGAGATGTCGACAAGTCGATCATGCGCGATGGGCTGAGCTCTGGTCACCAGCGGCGGGACGCACGTGTGGCTCGACGCCGGCCGGGCACCCTCGCCGAGCTGCGCCGCCACACCGGCCTGGACCGGCTCGCCGCCATCTGGATCTCGCACCTGCTCACCGCGTACTACGGCGCCCTGTTCGCCGACCTCGAACTGGTCGCGCCGATCCCGCTGTTCGGCCCACCCGGGATCACCGGCAGGCTGGCGGACTTCCCGACCAACCGAGATCGGGCCGATACGTTCACCGCCACGGCCGTCGAGCACGGCATGCCGGCGTTCGGCGTGCGGATCGAGGCGGGCGCGGCGTCGCTGGCCTACTCCGGGGACACCGCGCCCTGCCCCGCGGTGGCGGCGCCGGCCAAGAACTGCGACGCGCTGCTGTGCGAGGTGGACGGCCCGGTCGCCTACGCCGCTCCCGGCGCGGTCTTCCACCTGCCCTAATCGAGGTCGACGCGCACCGTCAGCAGCGCGATCCCCAGGCGGCGCACGATCATGCTGTTGCCCGCCGGCAGTTTCTTCAGCCGCTCGTGCGGGTCGTCGCCGGGCAGGAGGTGGGCGGTGCCGGTGCGCCAGACGCGGCCCAGCCGCACGCGCACCTTCGGGTTGGCCTCGATGTTGCGGATGTAGGACGCCCGCCGCCCGTCGCCGGAGACGAACCAGAAGGCGCCGTCGACGACCTTCCCGCCGACCGGAGTGTGCCGGGGCTGACCGGTGCGCCTGCCGATCGTTTCGAGGACCACCTGGCCGGGCAGGCGCTTCGCCAGCGGGTTGACCAGCCGGTGGAACGCGTCGGCCGCGCGCTTCTTGCGATCAGGATTCACCCTTCACGAATACTCCGCTTCCTCCGGAAAGCGAAATTAGTGAGCGTTGCTAATAGCTCCGAGTCAGAGCTACCTTGGCGGACGTGCGAGAACTGGCCGAGAACCTGATGACGACCACGGCCGCGCTGCGGCGGGTCGTCCGGCGGCGCGTGCGGGACACGCTGCCGCACGCGCCCCTGCGTCCGGCGCAGATCGAACTGCTCCGCGTGGTCGAGAAACACCCCGGCATCGGCGTCGCCGCCGCCGCGCGTGCCCTGCACCTGGCCGGCAATTCGGTCAGCTCGCTGGTCAACCAGCTCGTCGACGCCGGACTGCTGGACCGGCGGATCGATCCCGGCGACCGCCGGGCCGCGCGGCTGGAGCTGACCGGCCCGGCGCGGGACCGGCTGGCGAACTGGCGGCGCACCCGCACCGAGTTCGTGACCTCGGCGATCGCGTGCCTGCCGGCCGGGGACCGCGACGCGCTCGAAGCCGCGCTGCCCGCGCTCGACCGGCTGATCGCCGCGATCCAGGAGGGGAAATGACCACACCCGCGGTGCGCTGCACCGGGCTCCGGCACGCCTTCGGTGACGCGGTCGCCGTCGACGGCGTCGACCTGGAGATCCCGGCGGGCCAGGTCTTCGGGCTGCTCGGCCCCAACGGCGCGGGCAAGACCACCGCCATCCGCATGATCACCACGCTGCTGCCGGTCAAGGCCGGCGCGATCGAGGTGTTCGGCCTCGACGCCACGCACCGGAAGATGCGCGTGCGGCGGCTGATCGGCTATGTGCCGCAACAACTTTCCGCCGACGGCTCGCTCAGCGGGCGGGAGAACGTGGCGCTGTTCGCCCGCCTCTTCGACGTCCCGCGACGCGAGCGCGCCGAGCAGGTCGAGACCGCACTCGGCGCCGTGGGCCTGCTGGACGACGCCGACCGCACGGCCGCGACCTACTCCGGCGGCATGATCCGCCGCCTCGAACTGGCGCAGGCGCTGGTCAGCGCGCCCCGGCTGCTGATACTCGACGAGCCGACCATCGGGCTCGACCCGGTCGCCCGCACCGGCGTGTGGGAGCGCATCGAACAGGTCCGCGCCGAGACCGGCATGACCGTGCTGGTGACCACGCACTACATGGACGAGGCCGAGCAGCACTGCGACCAGGTCGCGCTCATGCACCGCGGCCGGATCCGCGCGCAGGGCAGCCCGGCGGAGCTCCGGGCCCGGCTGGGGCCGGAGTCCACTCTGGACGATGTCTTCCGGGCGGTCACCGGTGACGCGTTCGACGACGCCGACAAGGGAGGGATGCGCGATGTCCGCGCCGCTCGCCGCACCGCACGCCGCCTGGGCTGACCCGCGGCCGGTCCGCCGCCTGCTGTCCAGGGTGGGCACGATGTGCCTGGTGGAGCTGCAGAAGCTGCGCCGCGACCGCTCCGAACTCATCACCCGCGCGATCCAGCCCGCGCTGTGGCTGCTGATCTTCGGCGAGACCTTCACCCGGCTGCGCGCGATCCCCACCGGGGACACGCCTTACCTGGACTTCCTCGCCCCCGGCATCCTCGCGCAGTCCGCGTTGTTCATCGCGATCTTCTACGGCATCCAGATCATCTGGGAACGCGACGCCGGTGTGCTCGGCAAGCTGCTCGTCACGCCGACCCCGCGCGCCGCGCTGGTCACCGGCAAGGCGTTCGCGGCCGGGGTGCGGGCGTTCGCGCAGGCGGTGATCGTGCTGATCCTCGCGGCGGTCCTCGGCGTCGGCCTCACCGCGAACCCGCTGAAGCTGCTCGGCGCCGCGCTCACCGTGGTGCTCGGCTCGGCGTTCTTCTGCTGCCTGTCGATCGTGATCGCCGGGCTCGTGCTGTCCCGCGAACGGCTGATGGGCATCGGGCAGGCGATCACGATGCCGTTGTTCTTCGGGTCCAACGCGCTCTACCCGGTGGATCTGATGCCCGATTGGCTGCGCGTGCTCAGCCACGTCAACCCGCTCAGTTACGAGGTGGACGCGCTGCGCGGGCTGCTGATCGGCACCCCCTCCCACGTCTGGGTGGACTCCGGGGTGCTCGCCGCTTCCGCCGCGATCGCCATCGGGGTCGCGTCCGCCCTGCTCGGGCGGCTGGTCCGGTGAGTTTGCCCGATTCCACCACCGGGTAACCCGTCGGGCACATCACGCAACCGTGGTGTCCGTCGGACAAAGGGGACAGGCGACATGTCTCGTTCGGAACAAGCCCGCGTCCGGGCGGCCGGCTTCCAGCCGGTCCAGGTGCTCGCCGCGCTCGTCGGTCTGGTCTACCTCGTGATCGGCATCATCGGGTTCGTGCGCACCGGCTTCGGTGACTTCACCGGCAACCCGGACCACATGCTGATGGGCTTCATGATCAACCCGCTGCACAACCTGGTGCACGTGGTGGTCGGCGTGCTGGGCCTGCTGTTCGCCGCGTCGTCGGCGTCGGCCCGCACCTTCGGCTGGATCCTGTTCATCGGCTTCGGCCTGGTGACCATCTGGGGCCTGATGATCACCGGGGTGATCGCGTCCAACCCGGTATCCGGGCTGGGCAACCCGCTCAACCTCAACGCGGCCGACAACTGGCTGCACGGGGCGAGCGCGGTGCTGGGCCTGATCATGGCAGTCATGCCCGCGCGCAAGAAGGTGCACGTCGAGAGCACCGACAGCGGTGCCGCGACGATGCAGCAGCCGATGGCCACCGGCGACGTGCCCGGCAACGCGGACGTCCCGACGCGTCCGGTGCCGCAGCAGACCGGGTCGCCGGAGGCCGCCGCCCAGCAGCAGACCGGACGGCACCGCCCGTCGCGGTGGCGCATGCACCGGCCGGGCCACACCACCCACTGATCGTCGGGCAGACTGCCCCGCGTGAGCGGAACGGTGCTGGTGCTCGGCGGGCGCAGTGAGATCGGCCTCGCCGTGGCACGGAAACTCGTGGACGGCGAGCGGAAGTTCGTACTGGCGGCCCGGCGCAGCGGCGACCTCGATGACGAAGAGGCGTCGCTGCGCCGGGCCGGCGCGTCCGAGGTGGCGCGGGTCGAGTTCGACGCCGACGACGTGGCGCGGCACCGCGAGGTGCTGGACGCGGTGGTCGCCGAGCACGGTCCACTGGAGACGGTCGTGGTCGCGTTCGGGATCCTGGGCGACCAGGAGCGGGCCGAGCGCGACGCGGCGCACGCGATGGCCGTGATCCACACGGACTACGTCGCCCACGTGAGCGTCCTGACCGAGCTGGCGAACCTGTTGCGCGCGCAGGGCAGCGGGCAGCTCGTGGTGTTCTCCTCGGTCGCCGGGGTGCGGGTGCGGCGGGCCAACTACGTGTACGGCTCGGCGAAGGCCGGGCTGGACGGGTTCGCCGGCGGCCTGGCCGACGCGTTGCACGGCAGCGGCGTGCGGCTGCTGCTGGTGCGCCCGGGGTTCGTGATCGGGCGGATGACCGAGGGCATGTCGCCCGCCCCGTTCTCCAGCACGCCCGAACAGGTCGCGACGGCGACCGTGCGCGCGCTGCGGCGGGGACGCGGGGAGGTCTGGGTGCCGCCCGTGCTGCGCCCGGTGTTCTTCCTGATGCGCCTGCTGCCGCGCGCGATCTGGCGGCGCATGCCCCGCTGAACACGCCGAAGGCCACTCCCGCGGGAGTGGCCTTCGGTTCGCGTCGAGGGGTCAGCCGCCGAGCAGACCGCCGACCAGGCCGCCCACGGTGCCCAGCAGGCCGCCGTTCCTCTTGCTGGTCGGCTGGGTCGTCGTTCCCGGCGAGCTGCTCGGCTGCTCCGAGGTCGGCTCGGTCGTGGTCGGCGTCGTCGTGGTCGTCCGCGGAGTGGTGGTCTGGGGCTGGGTCCGGCTCGTGCCCGCGGCGGGCGCCGGGGCGGCCGAGGTGGTCGTCGGCGCGGCCGTCGTGCCACGGCTGCTCGTCGACTGGCCGGTGCGCGCCTGGCCGCTCGCGCCGGCGGCGCCGCCCTGCTGGGCCGCCTGCGGCTGGGCCTGCGAGGACGCGCTGCCCGACGGCGGCAGCTCGGCGCTGCTGGTCGAGGTCGGCGTGCTGCTGGCCAGCAACTGCTGCTGGGGAGCGGCGATCGTGCTCGTCGGGGTGTGGCCGGTCCTGGTGTCCGGGCCGCCGCCCGCTCCGCCCGGCGCGGCCGCGTCGTGCAGCTGGCCGGTGGTCAGGGTGCTGACCGCAACACCGGCCAGGGCCGCCACGCCCGCGGCGAGCGCGCCGATGCGGCCGGCCTTGCGCTTGTCCCACCGGCTGCCCGGCTCGCTCTCCCGGCGCAGGATGCTGGCCGCCGGGATGCGCACGGTGGGCGCCTCGGCCATCTCGGGCGTGATGCCGGAGTCGTCCACGGGCTCCTTCGGCAGCTTGATCGCGGTGAACTCCTGCGTGACGCCTTCCCGGCGCAGCAACTCCGCGACACTGATCTGCCGCGTCGTGGCACTCGCCCGAGTGTCTTTGTCGTCGCTCGTCACGCTGAACCTCTCCGAAGCCGCTTACTGCCCGCGACATGATTACTGTTGTTATCAGTTCGTTGCCTCAGGTCGTGATCGAGCTCACATCCGATAGGCCAAATGTCGTACGCACGGTGACAAACCGATAGCTCAGACGGCCCGTTACTGTGACCGTGATCGCGCAGCAGGCGGAGGTGAACGTGGCGGGCCGCAACCCCTTGAAGTGGGTGAGCAGCGTGGCGGACTGGTTCGAGCAACGCGGCGTCTACGTGCCCGGCGAGGACAACCACACGGTCGACCCGTGGCGCGATTTCGGCTGGCTGATCGTGGCGTGGCTGGTCGGCTGCGGCACCTTCATCCTCTTCCTCGCGATGGCGGTCTGAACCCGCCGGGGTGAGCGCGATCACGGCTGGTGCCGCTCCGGTCACGGATCGGCCACATCCCGACACCAGGTCCGCGTCAACCCCGCGCGGTGACTCGCACGCACTCGCGAGTAGGGACAGAGTGGAGCGCGCCCGGCGGAAATACCTACCCCGAACGGACCAGCCGGGCGGCTGAAGAAGTGAGGAAGTGGCCCCTGTGCGCACCCCGAGGCACGCGATGGCCGCGCTCGTCCTGGTGGCGGTGACCGCTTGCGGTGCGCCGGCGCAGGTCGAGGGCGGGTCGACGAGCACCGGTGGTGACGTGGCCATCCCGCAGGCGGTTCCCGCGCTGCACACCCTGGACTTCGGCGGCCAGTTCCGGTTCGGCGACGGGGTCGCGGTGTCGGTGTCCGCGCCGAAGCCGTTCAAGCCCAGCGAGAGCGCGTATCCACGCAGCGACCGGGCGGTGGCGTTCGAGATCATCATCCGCAACGACGGCGACCAGCCGTACCGGCTGTCCGGGCTGAGCGTGACGGCGACCGTCGGGGACGTGCCGTCGAAGCAGGTGGTGGACTCGACGCAGGGGTACAGCGGAATCGTCGACGCGGGCAAGGACGTGCAACCCGGGCGCGACGTGCGGGTGAACCTGGCCTTCGCCGCGCCGCCCGAGCCCGCCGAGATGCGGCTGACCCTGCGGCCGACCGCGACCAGCCCGGTGATCGCCGTGTACTGCGGGCCCGCCTGACCGGCGCCCGGATACGCTCGGGGCATGACTGACCCGCAGCGTCTCACCGCCGGCGACAAGGCCCCCGACTTCACCCTTCCCGACAGCACGGGCACGCAGGTCTCGCTGTCGGACTTCCGGGGCAGGCACGTCGTCGTGTACTTCTACCCCGCGGCGGGCACGCCCGGGTGCACCAAGCAGGCCTGCGACTTCCGGGACAACCTCGGCGAGCTCGACGGCGCCGGCTACCAGGTGCTCGGCGTGTCGCCGGACAAGCCGGAGAAGCTGGCGAAGTTCGCCGAGGCGGAGCGGCTGACGTTCCCGCTGCTGTCCGATCCGGACAAGACGGTGCTCACGGAGTGGGGCGCGTTCGGCGAGAAGAAGAACTACGGCCGGATCGTGCAGGGCGTGATCCGCTCGACGTTCGTGATCGACCCCGAGGGCACGATCGTCAAGGCGATGTACAACGTCCGGGCGACCGGCCACGTCGCCAAGCTGCTGAAGGACCTGAAGATCTCCGCCTGACCGCGGAACTCGCCACCCCGAACGCAGAACTCGCCACTCGGAGCGTGGGACTCACCGCCCCGAACGTGGGACTCGCGGCGGCCGCGAGTCCCACGCTCCCGCACGCGAGTCCCACGCTCGGGAGCGTGAGTTCTGCACTCGGGAGTGCGAGTTCTGCGCTCACATCACCCGGCGGTAGGCCTCCACCAGCTGCTTCTCCGCGTCGTCCAGGTAAGCGGCCAGCTGGCGCTCCGCCGTGGCGCCGTCGCCGGTGCGCAGCGTCTCCAGGATCTCCCGGTTCCGCTCCAGGTAAGGCTCGTGGAAGGGCTGCGGGTCGGCCATCACGTGGAACACCAGCCGCAGCTCGGCGAGCAGCCCGCGGACCAGCTCGTCCACCCGGGGGCTGCCGGCGAGCGTGATCAGCGCCTGGTGGAAGTGGATGTTGGCGGTGCCGAGCTCGCGCCAGGCCTGACGCTTCTTGGCGTCCTCGCCGTCGGCCACCGCGGCCTCCACCGCCTGCAGCTTGTCCCCCGGCGGGCTGGTGATCTCCCGCAGCACGGCGCACTGCACGAGCTTGCGCACCTTGTACAGGTCGATCACGTCCTCGACCGACAGCCGCCGCACGAAGACGCCCCGGTTCAGCTCGTGCACCAGCAGCTTCTCGTGCGTGAGCAGCCGGAACGCCTCACGCAGCGTGTTCCGCGAGACGCCCAGCGCCCCGCCGATCGCCTCCTCGGACAGGCGGCTGCCGGGCTCGAAGAAGCCCTCGGTGATGCGCCCCCGCAGGATGTCCGCCAGCCGTTCGGCCGTGCTGGTGCGCCCCAGCAGCAGGCGATCGGCCTCGAGCCCGGTGCTGGGGATCGAGCCCGTGGACTCGGCGTCGGTGGTCACGCGGGGCCTCCGTGTTTTCAGGGGTCGGACCGTGTAACGGAAACTTAACCAGTCCATCGAAGGACGGTCCAACCTGCGACTTGTTCTACGAAAAGTCTATCCAGACGCTTCGAAGCCAGATCGATGTTCCTCGAAAGTATTGACGGATCGTTCAACAATCCCTAACTTCATGACCTACCTCACTCCCCTTCGATGGATGGACATCGTGATGACCGCTTCGACTGAGCCCACGGACAAGCGCTCACTGCGCCGCGCGTTCGTGGCTAGCCTGTCCGGCACCACTCTCGAGTACTACGACTTCGCGGCCTACTCGGTGGCGGCCGCGACGTTGTTCGGCACGCTGTTTTTCCCGTCGGGCGACGCCCTCGTCGGCACGATGGCCGCGTTCTCGACCTACGCCGTCGGTTACCTGGCCCGGCCGCTCGGTGGGTTCATCTTCGGCCGCCTCGGCGACAAGCTGGGCCGCAAGCAGGTCCTGGTGTTCACCCTGCTGCTGACCGGTATCGCCACCTTCCTGATCGGCATCCTGCCGACCCACGCCTCCATCGGCGGCTGGGCCGCCGTGATCCTGGTGCTGCTGCGGTTCGCGCAGGGTGTCGGTGTCGGTGGCGAGTGGGGCGGCGCGGTGCTGCTGTCCAGTGAGTTCGGCGATCCGAAGAAGCGCGGCTTCTGGGCCTCCGCCGCCCAGATCGGCCCGCCGGCGGGCAACCTGCTGGCCAACGGTGTGATCGCGCTGCTGGCTGCGGTGATGTCGAAGGCGGCGTTCGAGTCCTGGGGCTGGCGCATCGCGTTCCTGCTGTCCGGTGTTCTGGTCATCTTCGGCCTGTGGCTGCGGATGAAGCTCGAGGAGACCCCGGTCTTCAAGAAGATCGCCGAGAAGGGCGAGGCGCCGACGGCCCCGCTGAAGGAGGTCTTCACCAAGGAGCCGCGGGCCCTGATCGCCGGCATCCTGGTCCGCGTCTGCCCGGACGTCCTCTACTCCCTGTTCACCGTCTTCGTCCTCACCTACATGACCACCGAGCTCGGCATGAGCCGCAGCGAGGGCCTCACCGCGGTGATGATCGGTTCGGCCTTCCAGCTGTTCCTGATGCCGGCCGCGGGCGCGCTGTCCGACCGCATCAACCGGCGCACGCTCTACACGGTGGGCACGATCGCCGCGGCCGTGTGGCCGTTCATCTTCTTCCCGATGGCGAGCACCGGGTCGTTCCTCGCCGTCGCGGTCGGCATGGTGATCGCGCTGGCCATCCACGCCCTGCTGTACGGCCCGCAGGCCGCGCTCATCACCGAGCAGTTCACCGCCCGGCTGCGCTACACCGGCAGCTCGCTGGCCTACACGCTGGCCGGCCCGATCGGTGGCGCCGTGGCCCCGCTGATCTTCACCGCCCTGCTGGCCGCCTACGACTCGTGGTTCGCGGTGGCGCTGTACCTGGTGGCGACCGCGGTCCTGACCGGGATCGGCATCGCGCTGTCCCGCCAGGCGCCCGAGGAGGAGCCGGTCGTGACCACGGCCGAGACGGTGGAAGTCGCACGATGAGCGCCCCCGCGACCACCGCCACCATCGATTTGAACTGCGACGTGGGCGAAGGGTTCGGCGCCTGGCGGATCGCCGATGACGAAGCCCTGCTGGACGTCGTGACCGGCGCCAACGTGGCCTGCGGCTTCCACGCCGGTGACCCCTCGACCATGCGGCACGTGTGCGAGGCGGCGGTGAAGCGCGGGGTCACCATCGGAGCCCACGTCGGGTACCGGGACCTGGCCGGCTTCGGCCGCCGGTTCCTCGACGTGGACCCCGTCGAACTGATCGACGAGATCCTCTACCAGCTGGGCGCGCTCGACGCGCTGGCCGGCGCGTCGGGCGGCGAGATCGCCTACGTCAAGCCGCACGGCGCGCTGTACAACGCCATCGCCACGCACGAGAAGCAGGCGGGCGCGGTGGCCGAGGCGGTGTGGCAGTACGACCCGACGCTGCCCGTGCTCGGGCAGCCGGGGTCCCGGTGGCTGGCGCGGGCCGCCGAGGCCGGGCTGACCACCATCGCCGAGGCGTTCGCCGACCGCGGTTACTCGCCCGACGGGCGGCTCCTCCCCCGGCGCGAGCCGGGGGCGGTGCTGACCGACGCGGACGAGGTGGCGCGGCGGTGCGTGCGGCTGGTGCGGGACGGCGAGGTGGTGGCCGTGGACGGCACGGTCATCCCCCTCCAGGCGGGCTCGCTGTGCGTGCACAGCGACACCCCGGGCGCGGTGGAACTGGCCACCGCGGCCCGGACCGCGCTGGTGTCGGCCGGGGTCGAGGTGCGGAGCTTCGCATGAACATCCGGCGATGCGGGGACCAGGCGCTGCTGGTGGACGTCGGGGACACCGGCGGGATCGACGCGGTGCTCGGCCTGTACTCCGCGCTGTCCGACCCTCGTCCCGACGGCGTGACGGAACTGGTGCCGGCGGCGCGCACCCTCCTGGTGCGCTTCGACCCGGCCGTGATCGGCGCCGGCGAGCTGGCGGAGCTGCTGGCGGGCACCGAACCGGTGCCCGCCCAGGCGATGCGCGGCGAGCTGGTGGAGATCCCCGTGTACTACGACGGCGCCGACCTGGCCGAGGTCGGCAAGCACACCGGCCTCGGCGCGGACGGTGTCGTCGAGATGCACACCGCCGCCGAGTACACGGTGGCGTTCGGCGGGTTCGCGCCCGGTTTCGGTTACCTGACCGGGCTGCACCCGAAGCTGCACCTGCCGCGGCGGGCCACGCCGCGGACGCACGTGCCGGCCGGGGCGGTCGCCATCGCCGGTGAGTTCACCGGCATCTACCCGCGGTCGTCGCCCGGTGGCTGGCAGCTGGTCGGCCGGACCGAGGTCCCGCTGTGGGACCCGGCCCGCAGGCCGCCCGCCCTGCTGCGGCCGGGCACCCGCATCCGCTTCCGGGAGGTTCGATGATCGAGGTGGTGCGGCCGGGTCCGCTGACCACGGTGCAGGACCTGGGACGTCCCGGACTGGCCGCCTTGGGGGTCGGCCGGTCCGGGGCGGCCGACCGGCGGTCGGCCGCGCTGGCCAACCGGCTCGTCGGCAACCTGGACGGCGCCGCGGTGCTGGAGACCACCTTCGGCGGTCTGGTGCTGCGGTTCCGGCAGGTCGCGCGGGTCGTGGTGACCGGCGCGCCGTGCCCGATCCGGCGCGGCAGCCGCGGAGAGGCGATGAACGCGCCGTTCACCGTGTGGCCGGGCGAGGAGCTGACGCTGGGTGCGCCGACCTCCGGGCTGCGCACC
Source organism: Amycolatopsis thermalba (assembly GCF_023376025.1). Taxonomy (NCBI): domain Bacteria; kingdom Bacillati; phylum Actinomycetota; class Actinomycetes; order Pseudonocardiales; family Pseudonocardiaceae; genus Amycolatopsis; species Amycolatopsis thermalba. Next base: position 1,970,387 of record NZ_CP091196.1, on the reverse strand, counting down.
TACCTCGCGGTGCGCGGCGGGATCGGGGTGGACAAGGTGCTGGAGTCCCGCTCGACGGATCTGCTGGCCGGGCTCGGCCCGGCGGCGCTGAGCGAGGGCGACGTGCTGCCCATCGGCACCGACGAGTGCGGCCCGCTGCCGTCGGTCGAGGTCGCGCCGGTGCCCGATCCGGCCGGGTTCGCGCTGACGGTGCGGGTGATGCCCGGCCCGCGGGACGACTGGTTCACCCCGGAGGCGCTGAAGACCTTTTCGACGGCGACCTACGAGGTGACGTCGGAGAGCAACCGCGTCGGCGTCCGGCTCACCGGTCCGGCGCTGGAACGGTCCCGGGAGGGCGAGCTGCTCAGCGAGGGCATGGTGCCGGGCGCGATCCAGGTGCCGCCCTCGGGGCTGCCGCTGGTGTTCCTCGCCGACCACCCGGTGACCGGTGGGTACCCGGTGATCGGCGTCGTGCTGACCGACGACCTGCCGGTGATGGCCCAGGCGCGGCCGGGGCAGACCGTCTCGTTCCGCCTCGTGCCCGCCGATCTCCCGGCGGCCGCCTGAACTCCCGGAGGCCACCTGCGCTGGGTGGCCTCCGGGGCTCCACTGCTCAGCGTCCGGCCGGCTCGCAGGCGCTATAGCGGGCGCGGCCCGCACGGCGCCGCCAACACGCGCAACCCGCAAACTCCCCCGAGCACCCGGGCCAGGTGGCTGCCAGGCTCGAACTTCAGCGTCCAGCGACTTCGCACCGCGGGCAGCACCGCGCGCAACCCGCGAACTCCCCGGGAGCCACCCGAGCCACGTAGCTCCCGGGCTCCAACCTCAGCTTCCGGCCAGCTCGCGCAACGCGGGCAGCAGCGCTCGCAGCGCGCGGCCGCGGTGGGAGGCCGCGTCCTTCTCCGCCGGTGCCATCTCCGCCGACGTGCGGGTCTCCCCCTCCGGCACGAAGACCGGGTCGTACCCGAAGCCGTTGCTACCGCGCGGCTTCCGCACCAGCCGCCCGCGCCACTCGCCGCGGACGACCGTCTCCTCCCCGCCCGGCAGCACCAGCGCGGCCGCGCACACGAAGCCCGCGCCCCGGCGCTCGTCCGGCGTGTCGATGAGCTGCGCGAGCACCAGGTCCAGGTTCGCCTGGTCGTCGCCGTGCCGGCCGGCCCAGCGGGCGGACAGCACACCGGGCATCCCGTTCAGCGCGTCGACCGCCAGGCCGGAGTCGTCCGCGATCGCGGGCAGCCCGGTGGCCGCGACGGCGTCCCTGGCCTTGGCGACCGCGTTCTCCTCGAACGTCGCGCCGGTTTCCGGCGCCTCGGGGAACTCCGGCACGTCGGACAGGCCGACCACTTCGAGCCCCGCAGCACCGTCAAGGCCCTCCGCGGCGAGGATGCGCCGCAGCTCGCCGAGCTTCTTGGCGTTGCGCGTGGCGAGCAGGACCCGGGTCACTTCGAGCCCTTCTTCTTGCCCGCCACCGGCTCCGGCAGCTCGTACGGGTACGGCTCGGCCAGCGCCGCCGACTGCAACCGGGTCAGCTCCGCGCACCCGGTCTGCGCCAGGTCCAGCATCTTGTCCAAAGTGGAACGGGTGAAGGTGGCGCCCTCGCCGGTGCCCTGCACCTCGATCAGCGTCCCGGCGTCGGTGGCCACGACGTTCATGTCCACCTCGGCCCGCGAGTCCTCCTCGTAGGGCAGGTCCAGGCGCACGCGCCCGTCCACCACGCCGACGCTGACCGCGGACACCATCGCCGAAAGCGGTTGCGGGTCGGCCAGCCGCCCGGCCGCCGCGAGCCAGGTGACGGCGTCGGCCAGCGCCACGTAGGCGCCGGTGATCGCGGCCGTGCGGGTGCCGCCGTCGGCCTGGATCACGTCGCAGTCGAGCTGGATCGTGTTCTCGCCGAGCGCGGCCAGGTCGATGCAGGCCCGCAGGGAGCGGCCGATGAGCCTGCTGATCTCGTGGGTCCGCCCGCCGATGCGCCCCTTGACCGACTCGCGGTCGCTGCGGTCGTGCGTGGCCGAGGGCAGCATGGCGTACTCGGCCGTGACCCAGCCCAGGCCTGATCCGGTCCGCCACCGCGGCACACCCTCGCTGACGCTCGCCGCGCAGAGCACCTTCGTGTTGCCGAACTCGATGAGCACCGAGCCGGCCGGCCACTGCTGGAATCCCCGCGTGATCTTCACGTCGCGGAGCTGGTCGTCGTTCCTGCCGTCTTTTCGCACCACGCGTGCAGCGTAGAACCCCGCTACTGTGCCTGTTCATGCGCGCCGCCTTCGCGACCCTGCTCGCCTGCCTGCTGTGCCTGACCGCCGCGCCGGCCACCGCGGCCACGACCACCTGCGCGAACACGCTGACCTGCACCGCCGAGGACATCAACGGCATGACGATCGCGCAGCGGCTGGCGTTCGTGCGCGCGCTCTCGGCCGGCCCGGCGGCCGACATCGTGCCGGGCTACGCGCCGCGCTGGCGCAACATCGAGGGCGTGCTGCGGTTCTTCGCCGACCGCGAGCTGGGCGAACCGGGCACCTGGGTGTCCTATGTGGATGCCGGGATCCTGGAGGGCATCGAACGGGGCATCGCGCTGGCCCGCGGGGACAGCACGGACACCTTCGGCAACCCCGGTGCGTCCTTGTGGGCGAGCTATCTCACCCGCCTGCGTGACGGACGCCTGTCCCTGCGGTCGGTGCACGACCGCGCGTGGAGCGAGGCCGAGCAGGCTTCCACCGAGTACGGCGTGGCGCTGGCCGAACGGGTGCACGGCGTCGCGGCGACGCCGGTCGAGGAGCGCTTCTACCAGTTCTCCGAGTTCTACCGCTGGACGCTGCGCAACCGCCCGATGCTGCTCGACCTGCTGACCCCGCCGGTCGGCCCCGGCGACCAGCGGCAGCTGACCTTCCTCGACTGGTTCACCGACGTCACCAACGACGTCCCCGCCCACCGCGGCTCGCACCTGGCCTACGACCTCGCCGAGTTCGACGTGCCCGGCGGGACGCTGAACTTCCTGGCGCTGTTCGCCGCCTACGCGGATGCCCTGGCCGAGGACTACCTCCCGGCGTAATTCATCGCCCGTTGACAAACTCGCGCACGAGAGGAGAATTCATCGTATAGTGAATTAGGGGGGTGCGTGATGCGGCGCGGACTCTGGACCGGCCTCGGGCTGGTGGCCGTCCTGGCGATCGTGGTCCTGCCCCTGCGCGACCGCCTTCCCTCGCCGTCGGCGGTCGGCGCCGCGCTGCGCGAGGCGGACCCCCGCTGGCTGGCCGTCGCGGCGGCCGCCGAGTTCGTGTCGATGGGCATGTTCGCCCGCCAGCAGCGACGGCTGCTCACCGCGTTCGGCGTGACCCTGCGACGCCGGCGCGTGCTGGCCCTGACCTACAGCCGCTCCGCCATCTCGATCAGCCTCCCCGCCGGGTCGGCCGTGTCCGCCGCGTACGCCTTCCAGCAGTTCCGGGCCGGTGGCGCGGACCGGAAGGCGGCGGCCGCGGTGATGGTCCTCTCCGGCGTCCTGTCGGCGCTCGCGCTGGCCGCGGCGACCGCGAACTGGCTCGGCGACCTGGTCTGCCTGATCGCGGCCTGCCCGCGCCGCCGGCATCGGCCTCGGCCCGCTCGAACTGGCGACGCTCTACCTCGCGGTGCAGCTCGTGCGGCAGATCCCGCTCACGCCGGGCGGCATCGGCGTCATCGAGGTCAGCCTGCTCACCGGCCTGGTCGCGGCGGGTGCCACGGAACCGGCCGCCGCCGCGGCCGCGCTGATCTACCGGCTGCTGTCCTGCTGGCTGATCATCCCGATCGGCCTGGCCTGCTGGGCGGCGCTGCGGCGGGCCTCAGATGTCGTAGACCGCGCCCCGCTCGACGAGCGTCGCGCCCGGGAACACCGCCCGCGCCTCGGCGAGGATGGCGTCGGAGTCGCTCCACGGCGCGACGTGCGTGATGAGCAGCCGCGCCACCCCCGCGTCCCGCGCCAGCTCGCCCGCCTGCTTGCCGGACAGGTGCACGCCCGGCGGCCGGTCCGCGGCGTCGGTCCAGGACGCCTCGGCGAGCAGCACGTCGACGTCGCGGACCAGGTCGGCGAGGGTGTCGCAGGGCCCGGTGTCGCCGGTGTAGGCCAGCGTCCGGCCGGCGTGGCGCACCCGTAGCCCGAACGCCTCGGTCGGGTGGTCGACCGGGACCGCGGTCACCTCGAACGGTCCGATCTTCACCGGCTCGGCGGACAGCGCGTGGAACTCGTAGACGTCGGACAGGTCGGTCTCGGCCAGTTCCGCCTCGTTCGGCGCGTACGCCATCGCCAGCCGCACCGGCGCGTTCGCCGGGCCGTGCACCGGCAGCCGGCGCGCGGTGGTGTCGTGGGGCGGGGCCGGGTGGTAGCGGCGCAGCACGGTGAGCGCGCTGAAATCCGCGCAGTGATCCGGGTGCAGGTGCGACAGCACGAGCGCGTCCAGGTCGAACGGGTCACACCACTTCTGCAGCTCGGCGAACACGCCGTTGCCGAACTCGAGGCCGAGCAGGAAGCCGTCCGCTTCGAGCAGGTACCCGGACGCGGGCTGGCCCGGGCCGGGAACGCTGCCCGAGCAACCGAGGATCGTCAGTCGCACGGAAGAACACCCTGCCAGCTCAGGCGCTGAGGGGCGAGAGCACGCCGGGCGCGAATCCCATGAAACGCTGCGCGAGCCGGACGAACGGCTCCGGCGAGCCGGTGGCGATGAACTCGTGCCGGGGCGGGGTGTCCCGTTCGGCCAGCATGTCCCGTTCGGTGAGCACGCGGACGACGTCCTTGGCGGTCTCCTCGGCACTGGACACGAGCGTGACGTCCGGGCCCATGACGATCTGCAGGACCCCGGTCAGCAACGGGTAGTGCGTGCAGCCCAGCACGAGCGTGTCGACCTCAGCGCGCAGCAGCGGTTCGAGGTACCCCTGGGCGAGGCCGAGCACCTGGCGCCCGGACGTGACCCCGCGCTCGACGAAGTCCACGAACCGGGGACACGCGACGCTGGTGACCGACACGTCCCGCGCGGCGGCGAAGGCGTCCTCGTAGGCGCGGGACCGGATGGTGCCCTCGGTGCCGATCACGCCGACCCGGCCGGTGTGGGTGGCGGCGACGGCCCGCCGCACCGCGGGCAGCACGACCTCGATCACCGGCACGTCGTAGCGCTCCCGCGCGTCCCGCAGGCACGCCGCCGACGCCGTGTTGCACGCGATGACCAGGGCCTTCACCCCGTCCTGGACGAGCTTGTCCAGCGCTTGGAGTGCGAGTTCCCGCGCCCGCGCGATCGGCAGCGGACCGTACGGGTTGTGCGCGGTGTCCCCGACGTACCGCAGCTGCTCGGGCGGCAGCTGGCCGAGGATCGCGCGGGCGACCGTCAGGCCCCCGACGCCGGAATCGAACACACCGATCGGGGCCTCACGACTGCTCACGGAGTCGAGGGTACCGCCCGCTTCCGCCCGGATCGCGCGGCGAACCAGGCGGCCAGTACCCCGCCGAGCGCACCGAACAGGTGCGCCTGCCACGAGATGCCGGGCTGGCCGGGCAGCACGCCCCACAGCATCCCGCCCCAGCCGATGATCAGCACCGCGGCGAGCACGATCTGCCAGAACGCGCGGTTGAACAGGCCGCGGACCAGCAGGTACGCCAGCCACCCGAAGGCGAGGCCGGACGCGCCGATGGTGATCGTGCCCGGCTCCGCGGTCAGCCACACGGCCAGCCCGCTGACCAGCCAGATCGTCGCGGTCACCAGCGCCCAGCGGGCGATTCCGCTCGCCATCGCGAGGAAGGCGAACACCACGACCGGCAGCGTGTTGGCCAGCAGGTGCGCCCAGCTGCCGTGCAGCAGCGGCGCCCACACCACGCCGTCCAGCCCGCCGAGCGAGCGCGGCGCGATGCCCTCGGCGTCGAGCCGGTTGTTCAGCACGACGTCGAGACCCTCGACGAGGTACAGCAGCGCGGTGAACGCCAGCACCACCAGCGCGGCGGTCTTCGGCTTCGCCGGCAGGACGCGCTTCGCCTGGTCGGCCTGAGGTGCGGGCAACGTGCTCATGACTCCACGGTACAAGCGGCGCGGACCCGCGGAATCGGGTGAAAACCCTGAATTGGCCGAGCAGCGAAACGCCCCTCTCCCGAGGCGGAAGAGGGGCGTTCCCCGGTCTCGCTCAGGCCCAGAGCTGCCCGTCGAGGCGCTCGGCGGCCTCGTCCAGCGTGCCGCTGTAGGCGCCGGTGGACAGGTACTTCCAGCCGGCGTCGGCGACGATGAACGCGATGTCGGCCTTCTCGCCCTTCGCGGCGGCCTTCTCGGCCACCCCGAGCGCGGCGTGCAGCACCGCGCCGGTCGAGATGCCGGCGAAGATGCCCTCGTGCTCCAGCAGCTCACGCGTGCGGCGCAGCGCGTCGTAGGCGCCCACCGAGTAGCGGCCGTTGAGCACGTCCGGGTCGTACAGCTCCGGCACGAACCCCTCGTCGAGGTTGCGCAGCCCGTACACCAGCTCGCCGTAGCGCGGCTCGGCAGCGATGATCTGCACGTCCGGCTTCTGCTCGTGCAGGTACCGGCCGACGCCGACCAGCGTGCCCGTGGTGCCCAGGCCACCGACGAAGTGGGTGATCGTCGGCAGGTCCTTGAGCAGCTCGGGACCGGTGCCGCGGTAGTGCGCGTCCGGGTTGGCCGGGTTGCCGTACTGGTAGAGCATCACCCAGTCCGGGTTCTTCTCGGCCAGCTCCTTGGCGCGCCGCACGGCCTCGTTCGAGCCGCCCGCCGCCGGCGAGAACACGATCCGCGCGCCGTAGGCCTGGAGCAGCTGCTTGCGCTCGGCCGAGGTGTTCTCCGGCATCACGCACACCAGGCCGTAGCCCTTGAGCTTGGCGGCCATCGCGAGCGAGATGCCGGTGTTGCCCGAGGTCGGCTCGAGGATCGTGGACCCACGGCGCAGCCTGCCGTCGCGCTCGGCGGCCTCGATCATGGCCAGCGCGGGCCGGTCCTTGATCGAGCCGGTCGGGTTGCGGTCCTCGAGCTTGGCCCACAGGCGCACGTCGTGCGTCGGGGACAGCCGGGGCAACCCCACCAGCGGCGTGCCGCCGAGGGCTTCGAGCAGCGATTCGTACCGGGCCATGACCTAGCTGGCGCCGCCGGCCACCGCGGGCAGGATGGTGACCGTGTCGCCGTCCTTGACCTCGGCGTCCAAGCCGCCGGCGAAGCGCACGTCCTCGTCGTTGACGTAGACGTTCACGAAGCGGTGGAGCTTGTCCTCCTTGACCAGGCGGGCCTTGAGGCCGCCGTGCCGGGACTCGATGTCGTCGATCACCTCGGCCACGGTCTTGCCGGACGCCTCGACCGACTTCTGACCACCCGTGTGCGTACGCAGGATGGTGGGGATGGACACGGTCACGGCCATGGGTAACTACCTCCGCTTGGGTTTCTTCCAGGACAGACGTCGGGCTGCCCGGCGTTATTCCGTGATCTCCACGGGCTCCTCGGTGACGACCCCGTCCACGATCCGGTACGACCGGAACTCGTGGGTTTCCGGGTCGCGGGTGGAGACCAGCACGTAGTGCGCGTCGGGCTCGGAGGCGTAGGACACGTCGGTGCGTGACGGGTAGGCCTCGGTCGCGGTGTGCGAGTGGTAGATCACGACCGGGACCTCGTCGTTCGCGTCCATCTCGCGGTAGAGCTTGAGCAGGTCACCGGAGTCGAACTCGTAGAACGTCGGCGAGCGCGCCGCGTTCAGCATCGGGATGAACCGCTCGGGGCGGTCGGAGCCCTCGGGACCGGCGATCACCCCGCACGCCTCGTCCGGGTGGTCCCGGCGGGCGTGGGCGACGATCTCGTCGACGAGTTCACGGCGGATCCGAAGCACGACGGACATCTTACGTGCCGGACACCGGGGGTTCACAGAGTGAGACTGCGCACGCCAGCGCCACGGCGTCCTGGGCGTGCGCGAGCCACCCGAGGGTGACGTCCCGCTCGCTGACCGGGAAGCGGTCCCAGGCACGGCCGTCCCGCCACCGGGGTTTCCGCAGGTAGAGCACCTGGGCGTGGCCGAAGGTGATCATCCAGGCCCGCAGCGAGGCCGGGTCGAGCGTGAACGCCGGGGTGCCCGGCCAGCCACGCACGATCGCCCGCACGGCGGTGGTCACGCGCTCGCGCATCGCCGCGCCGTGCCGCTCGCGGAACCCCCTGGCCTCGCGGATGAGCAGGTAGGCGTCGGGGAAGAGGTCCTCGTCGCGCAGCGGACGCCGGCCGCGGTGGCCGGTTTCCAGCGCCGTCAGCAGCTCCCCGGCGATCGCGTAGAGGCACTGGGCAACGTTCGGGGACATCTCGACCAGGACCTGGCCGTCCGGCAGCGCGTGCGCGTTCAGGAAGTCCACGTCAGACACCCTGCAACGTCGCGTGCAGACCGAGCACCTGCAGTTCGGCGACCAGCGCCTCGGCCTGGTCGCGGGAGGCGAACCGGGTCAGTTCGGCGATCCCCTGGTGGTGCACGACGCCGGCGAACTCCATGCCCCGCTCGACCGGCATCCCGAGCGTGCCGTGCAGTGCGTAGACCACCGACTGGTAGGAGTTCACGTGGTCGTTGTGCACCACGACCGCCCACTCCCGTTCCCGCTTCACGGCCATCAGATCGCCCCCACGGCAGCCGCGTTACTCGAACGCCTCCGGCCACACGTCCCGGTAGGCGGGCACCCCGGCCACGCCGCGGGCGCTCACCAGCCCGTGCACGCAGGCCCGCGCGAACACCCGCGCCGCGGCGGCGCACAGCTCGTCCAGCCCGGCCGCGCGTGTCGTCACCCCGAAGGGCCCTTCGGCCGCCGGCAGGTCCCGCGCGCCCGTGGCCAGGGCGAACACGGTGTCGCCGTCGAACATCGAGTGCGCCGGGCGCACCGCGCGCGCCAGGCCGTCCTGCGCCGCCACCGCGAGGCGACGGCACTCGGCCTTCGACAGGTCCGCGTCGACCGCCACCACGCCGATCGTGGTGTTCAGGTCCGTCTCCCGCCCGGGCACCGAGGCCGCCCGGTCCGGCCAGCGCGCCCCGAACTCGCCCGCCACCTCGTGGTCGGCCGCGAAGGGGCGCCCGGTCTCGAACGACACCGCCTCGCCGCGCGCGTTGACCACCGCCAGCGCGCCGACCACGAAGCCGCCCACGCGCTCGCTCGCCGTGCCGACCCCGCCCTTGAGCGACCCGACCACCGCCCCGGCGCCCGCGCCGACACTGCCCTGCTCGACCGCGACACCCGCCGCCTCGCACGCGGCGTAGCCGAAGGAGGCGTCCGGCCGGTTGCCCCACTCGCCGCGCGGCAGGTCGAAGATCACCGCGCCGGGCACGATCGGCACCACCTCGTGCGGTTCGGTGCCGACCGGAAACCCGCGGTCCTGCTCCCCGAGCCACCGCATCACCCCGTCGGCGGCCGCGAGCCCGTAGGCGCTGCCGCCGGACAGGCAGATCGCGTCGACGTGGCGGACCAGGTTCTCCGGCTCCAGCAGGTTGGTCTCGCGGGTGCCGGGCGCGCCGCCGCGCTGGTCGACCGCGCCGGTCGTGCCCGGCGGCGTGAGGACGACGGTGGTCCCGGTCGCCCAGCCGTCCCCGATCCGGTGGTGGTGCCCCACGAGCACCCCGGGCACGTCCGTGATCACGCGGTCAGCGCCTGGACGAGGCTCTCCTGCACCCAGGTCAGCCAGTGGTAGACCCCGAGGTGCGGCGCCCGCGGATCGTCCTCGGGCAGCTCGTCGGGCATGTCCTCGGTGACGTCGAGCGCGGTGCCCAGCGCCAGGCGGACGTCGTTGAGCGCGGACAGCCACGCGTCGGCCTGCTCGTAGGTCAGCTTCACGTCACCGCCGTCGCGCGGCAGGGTCTCCAGGACCACCGTGGCGACGCCGACCTTCGCGTCGACCAGCTCGGGCTCGTGCAGCGACCGCAGCGCGCTCGCCGAGTCCAGGACCTCCTGGCTGGGCGTGTCCGGGTCGATCTTGTGGTAGTCCGGCAGCAGGCGGGACAGCACCGGGTCGTCCGGCGACTGCGACGGGCCGGTGCGGATGCCGGTCAGCTCGGCCAGCGGGTCCTGCGGAGCCTCCTCGGCGCGCGCCCGCAGCATGTCCTCGAGCTGGCTCACCAGGCCGCGCAGCACCGCGGCCTCCTGCTGCTCGAACCCGGCGTGCACGCGGCCGCCCTTGCGCTGCCAGCCCCTCACGAAGCGTGCTCCATCGTCGCCCACAACCCCGCGGCGTGCAGTTTCGTCACGTCCGCCTCGACCTTCTCCTTGGTACCCGAGGACACCACCGCGCGCCCCTTGTGGTGCACGTCCAGCATCAGCTTGGTCGCGTGGTCGCGGCTGTAGCCGAACAGCTTCTGGAAGACGTACGTCACGTACGACATCAGGTTCACCGGGTCGTTCCAGACGATCGTCTGCCACGGCTGGTCTTCGGCGCCCGCCTCGGTGCCGAGTGGTTCAACCTGCGTCTGTTCGGATGCGACAGGCGTGGTCATGCGACCCATGGTGTCACGGAACCGGCATGACGTGGACCGGTGGTGGGTCTGTTCGGGTGATTCGGCCGAACGCGCAAGTACCTCATAGTCTGATCCCATGGGTTTCCCCGAGACGCACGGCAGCACCGCCCTGCTGACCGACCACTACGAGCTCACGATGCTGGGCAGCGCCCTCGCCGACGGCACCGGCGACCGCCAGTGCGTGTTCGAGGTGTTCGCCCGGCGGCTGCCGGCCGGACGGCGCTACGGCGTGGTCGCCGGCACCGGCCGGGTGCTGGAGGCGATCGCCGACTTCCGGTTCACCGACGCCGAGATCGACCAGCTCGCGGCCACCGCCGTGGTGGACGACGACACGCTGTCCTGGCTGGCGGACTACCGGTTCGGCGGTGACATCGACGGATACCCCGAGGGCGAGCTGTACTTCCCCGGCTCGCCGATCCTCACCGTACGGGGGACCTTCGCCGAGGCGGTCCTGCTGGAGACCGTCGCGTTGTCCATCCTCAACCACGACAGCGCCATCGCCTCCGCCGCGGCGCGCATGTCCTCGGCCGCGCACGGCAGGCCGATCATCGAGATGGGCGGCCGGCGCACCCACGAGATGGCCGCGGTCGCCGCCGCGCGCGCCGCCTACATCGGCGGGTTCGCGACCACCTCGAACCTGGAGGCCGGGCGCCGCTACGGCATCCCGACCCGCGGCACCGTGGCGCACGCGTTCATGCTGCTGCACGACAGCGAAGAGGACGCCTTCCGCGCCCAGGTCGAGAAGATGGGCACCGACACCACCCTTCTGGTCGACACCTACGACATCACCCGCGGCATCGAGACCGCGGTGCGCGTGGCCGGCACCGAGCTGGGCGCGATCCGCATCGACTCCGGCGACGTGGGCGTGCTGGCCCGCAAGGCGCGCGAGCAGCTGGACTCGCTGGGCGCGAAGGACACCCGGATCGTGGTGTCCGGCGACCTCGACGAGCACGCGATCGCGGCCCTGCGCGCGGAGCCGGTCGACGCCTACGGGGTGGGCACCTCGGTGGTCACCGGGTCCGGCGCGCCGACCGCGGGGATGGTCTACAAGCTGGTCGAGGTCGACGGCCGCCCGGTCGCCAAGCGCAGCGAGAACAAGGCCTCGCGCGGTGGCGAGAAGTCCGCGCTGCGCCGGCACAAGCCGACCGGGACGGCGCTGGAGGAGGTCGTCTACGCGGCCGGCCAGCGGCCCGAGGCCGGGGAGTACGACCGCGAGCTGCCGATCCCGCTGGTGCGCGGTGGCAAGCCGGTGGACGACCTGCCCACGCTGGAGGACAGCAGGCAGCGGCTGCGCGAGGGGCTGGTCAGCCTGCCGTGGGAGGGGCTCAAGCTCTCCAGCGGCGAACCCGCGATCCCCACCGTCTTCCCCCAGGAGGCGTGATGAGCAAGGCACTGATCGTCGTCGACGTGCAGAACGACTTCTGCGAGGGCGGTTCGCTCGCCGTGGCCGGCGGGGCCGAGGTGGCCGCGAAGATCAGCGAGCACCTCGCGCGCGGCGGCTACTCGGCGGTGGCCGCGACCCGCGACTACCACATCGACCCGGGCGCGCACTTCAGCGACAACCCGGACTACGTGCGGTCCTGGCCGCGCCACTGCGAGGCCGGGACGCCGGGCGCGTCGTTCCACCCCGCGCTCGACGTCGGCCCGATCACGGCGGTGTTCTCCAAGGGCCAGTACAGCGACGGCTACTCCGGGTTCGAGGGCCACACCGACGCCGGCGAGAAGCTGGCCGACTGGTTGCGCGAGCGGCGGATCACCGAGGTCGAGGTGGCCGGCATCGCGACCGACCACTGCGTGCGGGCGAGCGCGCTGGACGCGGCGGCGGCCGGGTTCTCGGTGCGGGTCCTGCTGGACCTCACCGCGGGTGTCGCGCGGGAGACCGTGGACGCGGCGCTGGAGCAACTGCGCGCGGTGGGTGTGGACCTCGTCGGCACCCCGCGGGTCGGCTGATGCGCACCGTGCTGCGGAAGCACAACAACCGCTTCCGGGAGCGGCTGGCGACCAGCCGCGTCATGGGGATCCTGCGGGCGGACTCGTCGGCCTGGTTCGCCGACGCGGGCCAGGTCCTCTACGAGGCGGGTCTCGGTGTGCTGGAGGTCGATCTGGCGACGCCGGGCGCGCTGGATGCGATCGGGGTGCTGCAGGTCGAACTGGGGCAGGACGCGTTGATCGGCGCGGGCGGGGTGCGCACGGTGTCCGCGGTGGACCGGTGCGCCGCGGCGGGCGTGGACTTCATCGCGAGCGCGACGTTCTCGCCCGACGTGCTGTGGCGCGCGCAGGAGTACGCGCTGCCGATCGTGTGCGGCGCGCTGACGCCCACGGAGGTCGACGCGGCCTGGCGGTACGGGCCGGCCGCGGTGAAGCTGTACCCGGCGGCCACCTCCGGCGGGGTGCGGTACCTGGAGGAGGTCCAGTCCACGCTGCCGGAGGTGCCGCTGGTGCCCGCGGGCGGCGTGTCGCTGTCCGATGTAGACGGCTACCTGGCCGCGGGCGCCCTCGCGGTCGGCGTCGGCTCGGCCCTCCTCGGCGACGCCCTCGACGGCGGCAGGCTGGACGAGCTGGCCAAGCGGGCATCACAGGTGGCGACCACCGCTGACCGCTACGCCTAGCGAGCACCGGCAGGCGGCGCCGCAGGTTTCCGGCACCGCCGCAACGCGGCCGGCCGCAGGCCCAGCGCCCCATCGCGCCGGCGGCCTCCGGCGCGCCCGGCGCCTCCACCCCACACGGGTGCGCTCAGCGCCAACGGTCCCCCATCCCCGCCGCATCGCGACCGGCAGGCGCGGGCCCCACGCCACCGGTCCCCACCATCGCAGCCCGGCCGGCCACCAACCCACAACGCTGCGGCCCGCCGCGCCGACTACCGCCGTCCCCCCGGCGCGCGCGTCAGAGCCCGAACGGCGCGCAGCTCGCCGATCCGACCAGGATGTCCCCGGAAGCCGGGCCGCCCTGCGGGAACAGCTTGATGTGCATCGCGTTCGTGGTCAGGCTGCCGTCCGCCGGCACCGGCACGATCAGCTCGTTCAGCACGACCTCCGCCATCGGCGGCGCGCCCGGCGTCGTGCCCGGGATGGTGATCACGTGGTTCGTCGGGATGTTCTGCGGCACCGTGATGCCGGTGACGGTGCCCAGCTGCATGTAGCCGTTGCTGCCGTTGGCCGTGGTGTTGCACCCCGCGCCGAACGTCCTGGCCTTGATCACCGGGCCGCCGAACTGCTGCAGCACGCTCGTCTCGAACCGCTGGCCGGTCACCTTCACACTCGCGGTGCCGTCCGGGTTGCGGGTGCACGTGGTGCTGCTCAGGCCGTACTTCGTGCGCGTGCCGACGGTGATCGGGTCGGTGCGGCCCTCCGCGGTGGCGTCCACGACGCACGGCGCGATCGGGTCCGAGTGCGCCGACACGCCGTCGACCGTGATGTCGACCGCCCCCACCGAACCGGCGCCGGTCGCCTCCGGCTGCGCCTGCGCGCTCGCCGGCACGGCCACCGCCGCCCCGAGGAGGGCCGCCACCACCACGATTCGCCTGGCCCGCTGCATGAGCCGCTCCTTTCGCCTGAGGAAATCCCTCCTCGACAATCGGCAGGACACCCGGCCGGCGTGACCCACCCGGCCGGATGCCACCCGGACGAGTGGATCTCGATCTTTCCGGGAGCGGGGCGGTGGCCCGTTCCTGACGGTGGCCCCCGGTACCGTGTCCTGGTGGCCGTCCGTACTGCGTTCCCCGGTGTCAACGAGCTCCTCACGACCGCTGTCGAGGCGCTCGGCGGTGCGGAGCGCCCGGGGCAGGTCAAGATGGCCGAGGCGGTCGGCCGCGCGATCCGCACCGGCGAGCACCTGGCCGTGCAGGCGGGCACCGGCACCGGGAAGTCGCTGGCGTACCTGGTCCCGGCCATCCGGCACGCGGTCGAGAAGGACACCACGGTGGTCGTGTCGACGGCGACGATCGCGCTGCAGCGCCAGCTCGTCGACCGCGACCTGCCCCGCCTGGCGAAGGCGTTGAAGAAGCCGCTGGGCCGCCTGCCCACGTTCGCGATCCTCAAGGGCCGCCGCAACTACCTGTGCCTGCACCGGCTCGACTCGGGCGCGCCGGAGGAGCCGGAGGACCCGGCGCTGTTCGACCCGTTCGCGGTGTCGCGGCTGGGCAAGGAGGTCACGCGGCTGCGCGAGTGGGCCTCCGACACCGAGACCGGTGACCGCGACGAGCTGGTGCCGGGCGTGTCCGAGCAGGCGTGGCGGCAGGTGTCGGTCACCGCCAAGGAGTGCCTGGGCGTGGCGCGGTGCCCGATCGGCCAGGACTGCTTCGCGGAGCGGGCGCGCGGCGAGGCGGGCAAGGCGGACGTGGTGGTCACCAACCACGCGCTGCTGGCGATCGACGCGCTGCAGGGCTACCAGGTGCTGCCGGAGCACGACCTGGTGATCATCGACGAGGCGCACGAGCTGGTCGACCGGGTCACGTCGGTCGCGACCGGCGAGCTGACCTCGTCGGCGGTCGCGGTGGCGGTGCGGCGCTGCGGGAAGCTGATCGACGCCGACACGGCCGACCGGCTGCAGGAGGCTTCCGAAGGTCTGGCGATGATCCTGGAGGACCTGCCGGCCGGGCGGATGGACACGCTGCCGAAGGCGCTGGGCGGTGCGGTCGCCGCGGTGCGGGACGGGGCGCACGCGTGCCTGACCGCGCTGGGTTCGGACCGCAAGGAGGACGTCGAGGAGGCCACGGCCCGCAAGCTTGCGCGCTCGCAGCTGGAGGAGGTGCACGACACCGCGGTGCGGCTGCTGGAGGCGTTCGCCGAGGACACCGCGCACCAGCGGGACGTGGTGTGGCTGTCCAACGACAAGTTCTCGTTCGCCAACCGCCCGCCGATGCTGCACGTGGCTCCGCTGTCGGTGGCCGGTCTGCTGCGGGAGCGGGTGTTCGCGCAGAAGACGACGGTGCTGACGTCGGCGACGCTGGCGCTGGGCGGCGCGTTCGACACGCTGGCGCGGCAGTGGGGGCTGCCGCCGTCGCAGGCTCGGGTGGTGAAGGCCGAGGGCGCGGCGACGGACAAGGCCGCCCCGGCGGACGACGAGGAGCTGAAGTGGTCCGGTTTGGACGTCGGTTCGCCGTTCGACCACCGGCGCAACGGAATCCTGTACGTGGCGAAGCACCTGCCGCCGCCGGGCCGCGACGGTCTCGGTGAGCGGACGCTGGACGAGATCGCGTCGCTGATCGAGGCCGCCGGTGGGCGGACGCTGGGCCTGTTCTCGTCGATGCGCGCGGCGAAGCAGGCGACCGAGGCGCTGCGGGACCGGATCGAGTTCCCGATCCTGTGCCAGGGCGAGGACGCGACGTCGTTGCTGGTGACGAAGTTCGCGGAGGATGCGCGGACGTGCCTGTTCGGGACATTGTCGCTGTGGCAGGGCGTGGACGTGCCCGGGCCGTCGCTGCAACTGGTGATCGTCGACCGGATCCCGTTCCCGCGCCCGGACGACCCGGTGTCGTCCGCGCGCCAGCGGGCGGTGGAAGCCCGCGGCGGCAACGGTTTCCTGACGGTGGCGGCCACCCACGCGGCGCTGCTGCTGGCGCAGGGCACGGGCCGGCTGCACCGCTCGGTCGGCGACAGGGGCGTGGTGGCGGTGCTGGACTCACGCCTGGCAACGGCCCGCTACGGCGGCTTCCTGCGCTCCTCGCTCCCCCCGTTCTGGCCGACCTACGACCCAGAGGTAGCCAAAGCGGCGCTCAAACGCCTGGACGCCGCCGCCAGCTGACGAGAGACCACCGCGGACAACTCACAAGCTCCGACCCACACCCGCGAGTCCCACACTCACGCCCGCGAGTCCCACACTCACGCCCGCGAGTCCCACATTCGCGGCCGCGAGTCCCACACTCACGCCCGCGAGTCCCACGCTCGCGCAGCGAGCCACTTCCCTGGCTGCGAACCGCGCCCATGCGCGCGCCCCGCGGGTTCCGAGCTCACCCCCAGGGGCTCCGCCTCCGGCGGTCACGCTTCCCCACCCTGAACGCGCCGGCCACGAGGCGCTCCTACCCGGCGAACTCCTCCGTCACCGGGATCCCCTTCTTCAGCGTCCGCGACACCGTGCACAACCGCTCGATCGCCCGGTCCACCGCCGCCACCAGCTTGTCGCGCTCGTCGGCCGGCAGGGTCGACAGGTCGACGTCGAAGAGCACGTGCACCGCGTCCAGTTCGGACGCGCCCTCCCGCCGATCAGCGCTCACCGCCACGCGCAGCGGCGCGTCCGTCCGGCGCGTGATCAGCTCCTCGGCCGTCACCGCCGCGCATCCGGCCGCCGCGATCTGCAGCAGCTCCGCCGGCGAGAACGCCCCGGGCGCCCCCTTCCGGCCGATCCGCACCGACGCACCACGCTCGTTGCGCCCGACGAACTCGTGCTCGCCTTCGCGGCGGACGTCCAGGCTCACACGCTCTCCTCGGTCGGGGTCAGCGCCACTGGGCGAGGACCGTGACGGTTCCGGGGTCGACCTCGGTGAACCCGGCGTCCCGCACGGCGACGACGCGCCGCTCACGCCAGGCGCCCGCGGGATCGTCGCCCGGGTGCAGTTGCTTCCACTGGGCCACCGTCGCGGTCCGCACCGCGCACGCGTAGCCCCGCTCGGCCCACGCGGCCAGCTCGTCGTCGCGGAGCATCGACGCGAGGATCATCGTGCCGTGCCCGACCTGCGCGGCCGCCTTGCCGACGGTCATCGACACCTCGGGGTTGAGCAGCATCAACGGCAGGTCGTCCGGCGCGGGACCAGGCTCGTCGGCGGGCAGGTCGCTGCCCGAGATCTGCAGGCGGCTGATCTCCTTCGGCACGTCGACGACCCGGCCCGGCACCAGCGCCCGCACCTCGGCCCCGCCGACCGACACGGTCACCCCGGGGAAGTCCTGCGCCGCGACCCAGTGCGCACCGCGAGCCCGCCGGGCGACCTTGCGGATGTGCCCGGACACCCAGTCGTGCACCGGCTCGTGCCACTCCCCGCCCGGCCGCGCGCGCTCGTCCAGGCAGACCGCGAGCGCCGCGGTGGCGGCGGCTTCGAGCAACGGAGTGCGCGACGGCGGTTCAGCCTTCTCCAGCCGCAGGATGACCGGCATCGCCCGGACCTCTTCGGGCGCGGCCTCCGGCAGCGCGGTCTCCTCCGCCGGCAGCCCGAGCCAGGTGGCGTACCGGGCGGCCAGCGGGCCGAGCACGCTCATGGCCGGGCGAGCGAGAGGCCGTCGGCCGCGTCCGCGGCCTCGACCTCCGCCCGGCTGACTCCGAGGACGAACAGCACGGCGTCGAGGTACGGGTGGGACAGCGCGGTGTCCGCGACCTCGCGCAGCGCGGGCTTCGCGTTGAACGCGACGCCCATTCCGGCCGCCTTGAGCATGTCGATGTCGTTGGCGCCGTCGCCGACCGCGACGCACTGGGCCAGCGGGATGCCGTAGTGGTCGGCGAACCGGCGAAGCGCGGTCGCCTTCCCGGCGCGGTCGATGATCTCGCCGACGACCCGCCCGGTCAGCTTGCCGCCCACGACCTCCAGCTCGTTGGCCGCGACGAAGTCGAGCCCGAGCTGGTCGGCGATCGGCTGGATGATCCGCGTGAACCCACCGGACACGACACCGCAGCGGAACCCGAGCCGCTTGAGCGTGCGGACCGTGGTGCGCGCGCCCGGGGTCAGCTGGATCTGCTCGCCCACCTCGTCGAGCACCGATTCGGGGAGCCCCGCCAGCAGCCCGACGCGCCGTTCGAGTGATTCGGTGAAGTTCAGCTCGCCACGCATGGCGGCCTCGGTGATCTCGCGGACCTTCGGCTCGACCCCCGCGTGCGCGGCCAGCATCTCGATGACCTCGCCCTGGATGAGGGTCGAGTCCACGTCGAACACGATCAGCCGCTTGGCCCGCCGCGCGAGCCCGCCGCGCTCGATGGCGATGTCCACGCCACCGGCGGACGCGACGTCCGCGACCGCGGCACGCAGCTCGGTGTCGGCCTGCTCGGTGTCCTCCGCGACCGACAGGTGCACCTCGAGCCCGGTGACCGGGTAGTCGGCGATGCGGCGGATCGCGTCGATGTTGGCGCCGAGCGCGGCCAGCCGTCCGGCGAAGTCGGTGAACGCGCGGGCGGTCAGCGGCCGCCCGAGGATCACGGCGACGTGTGTCGAGCCCTGCCGGGCGGGGGCGAACGGGTCCTCCCCGATCTCGTCCCCGACCCGGACGTCGACGTGCATGGCGACGGTGGCCATCGCCTGCTCGACGGACTCCTGCAGGCCCTCCGGGTCGTCAGCCACCGCGACCAGCACACCGAGGGTGAGCCGGCCGCGGATGACGACCTGTTCGACGTCGAGCATCTCGACCCCGTGCCGCGTGAGGGCGGCGAAGAGGACCGAGGTGACACCCGGCTTGTCCGGCCCGGTCGTCGTGATCAGCACCGGGGTCATGGTCTCGTTCCTACCCGGACGCCGCGGATCACTGCTCGCTCGCGTTGTCCTTGTCGTGGTCGCCCGGGATGACCGCGTCGGTGAGGGCCTGCGACGGGGCCTTGACCCCGGCGTGGACCTTCGGCTTGCCGAAAAAGCCGATCTCACCCTCGTGGTGCATCCGCTCGACCATGTGCGGGTAGTGCAGCTCGAACGCCGGCCGCTCGGAACGGATCCGGGGCAGCTCGGTGAAGTTGTGCCGCGGCGGCGGGCACGAGGTGGCCCACTCCAGCGAGTTGCCGTAGCCCCACGGGTCGTCCACCGTGACGAGCTCGCCGTAGCGGTAGCACTTGAACACGTTGTAGATGAACGGCAGGGTCGACGCGCCCAGGATGTAGGCGCCGATCGTCGAGATCGTGTTCAGCGTGGTGAAGCCGTCGCTGGCCAGGTAGTCGGCGTACCGGCGCGGCATGCCCTCCGCACCCAGCCAGTGCTGGACCAGGAACGTGGCGTGGAAGCCGAGGAACGTGGTCCAGAAGTGCAGCTTGCCCAGCTTCTCGTCGAGCATCCGCCCGGTGATCTTCGGGAACCAGAAGTAGATGCCGGCGAAGGTCGCGAACACGATCGTGCCGTAGAGCACGTAGTGGAAGTGCGCCACCACGAAGTAGCTGTCCGACACGTGGAAGTCGATGGCCGGGGCGGCCAGCAGGATGCCGGTCAGACCACCGAAGAGGAAGGTGACGAGGAAGCCGACCGAGAAGATCATCGGCGTCTCGAAGCTCAGCTGGCCCTTCCACATGGTGCCGATCCAGTTGAAGAACTTGACACCGGTCGGGACCGCGATCAGGAAGGTCATGAAGGAGAAGAACGGCAGCAGCACGGCACCCGTGGCGTACATGTGGTGCGCCCACACCGCGACCGACAGCGCCGCGATGCCCAGCGTCGCGAAGACCAGGCCCTTGTAGCCGAAGATCGGCTTGCGCGAGAACACCGGGATGATCTCGGAGACGATGCCGAAGAACGGCAGCGCGACGATGTACACCTCGGGGTGCCCGAAGAACCAGAACAGGTGCTGCCAGAGGATCACCCCGCCGTTGGCCGGGTCGAACACGTGCGCCCCGATGTGCCGGTCGGCCATCAGGCCCATCAGCGCCGCGGTCAGGATCGGGAAGGCGAGCAGCACCAGGATGCTGGTGACCAGGATGTTCCAGGTGAAGATCGGCATCCGGAACATGGTCATGCCGGGCGCGCGGAGGCACACGATCGTGGTGACCATGTTGACCGCACCGAGGATGGTGCCCAGACCGGAGACCGCGAGGCCGGCGATCCACATGTCCGCGCCGATGCCCGGCGAGTGGATGGCGTCCGACAGCGGGGTGTAGGCGAACCAGCCGAAGTCGGCGGCGCCACCCGGGGTCAGGAAGCCGGAGACGGTGATGATGCCGCCGAAGAGGTACAGCCAGTAGGAGAAGGCGTTCAGCCGCGGGAACGCCACGTCCGGCGAGCCGATCTGCAGCGGCATGACGAAGTTCGCGAACCCGAACAGGATCGGCGTCGCGTACAGCAGCAGCATGATCGTGCCGTGCATGGTGAACAGCTGGTTGTACTGCTCCTGCGACAGGAACTGCTGTCCCGGGCGCGCCAGCTCGGTGCGGATCAGCATCGCCATCGCGCCGCCCACCATGAAGAAGGCGAACGACGTGACCAGGTACATGATGCCGATCTGCTTGTGGTCCGTCGTGCGGAACAACCGCAGCAGCAACGAACCCTTGGCCTCCTGTCGCGCCGGGTACGGACGCGTGACAATCGGCTGCGGGGCTACGGCTGTCACTCCTGCCTCCAAGGTCCTCTTCGGTGTGTCAGCGGCCGCGGCGACGCGACCAGTCCGGATCGTATCCCTCGCCCCCGACACCGGTGCGCACCGGCTGGGAAGATCACGCCATGGGAGACCGGTACACGACCGCCGCCGTGGCGGCCGCGGTCGAGGTCGGCAAGAGGTTCCAGCTGCCCGCCGAGTACCCGGAAGTGCTGGCCACGCGGTCGAACGTGCTGGTGAGACTGGGTGCGATCGTGGCCAGGGTGCCCGGAACGACGCTGGTCGCGCGGCCCGGGGTGCTCCAGTCGCTGGCGCGCGAAGTGGCACTTTCGTCGTTCCTCGAGATGCGGGATTCTCCGGTCATACCGCCGTTCGAAAGCCCCGGTCCGCACCTCGCGAACGGCCTTCCGGTGACACTGTGGCGTTTCACACGTCACGACCCCGATCACGTCTTCTCCGCCGCCGAGGTGGCCTGGTCGCTGGCCGAGCTGCACGCCGCCCTGCGCGGCTTCCCGGACGAACTGGACGCGCCGGGCCCGCTGGCCGAGGCCCGGTCCTGGATCGCGCGGTTCGACCTGCCCGCGGAACTGGCGGACGAGGTCGAGGCGCTCGCGGCGGTCCTGCCCGACGGCCCGGCGCAGGCTCTGCACGGCGACGCGCATCCGGGCAACCTGCTGGCCACGGCGAGCGGGCCGCGCTGGCTCGACTTCGAGGACACGTGGGCCGGGCCGGTCCTCTGGGACCTGGCGTGCCTGGCGCTGACCTCCCGGATGAACGGCCGCGCCGCGGTCGCCGCGTACCCGGACGGCCCCGATCCGGACGAGCTGGCGCCGTGGGTGCGGCTGCGTGATCTGTTCGGGGTGTGCTGGCGGTTCGTGATCGCGCACCGGTTCCCCGACCGGCTCCCGGAAGCGCAGGCTGACCTGCGGCGATTCAAAACTGTCGGTGGGTCCCGCTAGCTTTTCGGGCATGGCAGAGCTCGGGTACCTGACCGCGTTGCGCAGGGACGGCGGCCGCTTGGCGGAAGCGGTGCGAGACCTGCGTGCGCCGGTGCCGGCGTGCCCGGGCTGGGACGTGGCCGAGCTGGTCTGGCACACCGGCGAGGTCCACTGGTTCTGGCAGCGGATCGCGTCCGGGGCGGTTTCCGGTCCGGACGACTACCGGGAGCCGTCGCGGCCGGCGGAGGGCGAGCTGGTGGCCTGGTTCGCCGAGGGCGTCGAGGTGCTGGCGGGCACCCTGTCGGCGCTCGATCCGGCCGAGCCCAGGTGGACGTGGGGCCGGCCGGACGCCGGGTTCATCCAGCGGCGGATGGCCCTGGAGACGGCGGTGCACTGCTGGGACGCGCTGTCGGCGGCGGGGCGGGACGAACCGGTCGAGCGGGAGCTCGCGGTGGACGGGATCGACGAGTTCCTCCGGTTCTTCCTCCCAGACGCCCCGCCGGCCGGCTTCCGGACCGACGTGCACCTGCACGCGACGGACGGTCCGGGCGAGTGGCTGGTCCGGCCGTCCGGCGCGGGCTGGTCGGTGACGAGCGAGCACACGAAGGCCACGACGGCGGTGCGCGGCACGGCGTCGGACCTGCTGCTCCTGCTGTGGCGCCGGAAGGGCCCTGAAGACGTCGAGGTACTCGGCGACGCCAGGGCGCTGGAGGAGTTCGTCGATGTTTCTCAACTGAATTAGCGAAGCTGCCGCGACGAGCCGGCGTGCGCAAGGGGGCGCGCCGGGCTTCGCTCGGCCTGGCGCGCACGTCGCCGGGCGCCCCGGCGACTGCGGCTGCGGCTGCACGCGTCGGCCGGCCCGGGTGGTTGGCTGACCCGGGAGGGCGGCCGGTACGGGTGGCCGGCTGGCACCAGTGGCTGGCTGGCACGGGTGGCCGGCCGGCACCGTTCCGCGATGGCCGGGGCTGCGCTGCCCGCCACAGCGGGCTCGGCTCAGCCGGGGCCAGCCCGCTGGGTACAACTGCGCGACCGCACGCGGTCGGCCGGCATGGGCGGCCGGTCGGCACGGCTGCCCGGGCTGGCACCGCTGGCCACCCGGCGCCCCTGGTCAGCCAGCACCGCCCGGCGATGGCCGCTGCGCTGCCCGCCACAGCAGACCCGGCCCAGCCGGGACCTCCGCCGGGCCGCCCCGGGAAGCTCGGCTCCCCTGCCGGCGCGGCACCCATCGGTGCCGTGTGCTTCTCAGCGCGTCCGGATACCGGTGAGGCCGGCGGCCCGCCCCAGCCGGGGCGGAAGCAACCCCGCCGGGCCGAGCGGCGCCTACGCGAACGGCCACCACCCCAGGATCGCCTCGGTCACCATCGCCGGCGCCTCCAACGGCGTCAGGTGCCCGGACTGGGGCACGACCACCAGCTCGCCCTTGGGCAGGGACTCGGCCATGGCCTGGGCGGCATCCGGTGGGGTGAGGCCGTCCTGCTCGCCCACCACGACCAGCGCGGGCACGTCGGCGGCGGCCAGCAGCTCGGTGGCATCCGGGCGGTTGGCCATCGCGCGGGCGGCCCACGCCACGCCCACCCCCTGCTGGCTGTCGACGAGGTCGCGCACCGTCTCCACCACGTCGGGGCGCGTCTCCCGGGTCTCGGCGCTGAGCAGGTTCGGCAGCATCGACTCGGCGAGCCAGCCGGTGACGCCCTCGGACTCCGCGCGCTTCGCCAGGTCCCGCCGGGCCTGGGCCGCCTCGGGCGAGTCCGCGGTCGCCTTCGTGTCGATGAGGACCAGGCCGGCGACGCGCTCGGGCGCGGCGCGCAGCACGGCCATGGTCACGTAGCCGCCCATGGAGCAGCCGCCGAGCACGACCTGCTCCAGGTCGAGCTTGTCCAGCAGGGCGATCACGTCCCGGGCCGCGTCCTCCAGACCGGGTTCGCGGTCGGTGCCGGGCAGCGGCGTCCGTCCGAGGCCCCGCTGGTCGGGCGTGATCAGGCGGTGCCGCGTGGTGAGTCCGTCACGCATGGGGTTCCACATGCGCGCGTCCACCGGGAAGGCGTGGAGGAGAACCAGGGGAAGATCAGCCATACCCGAGATTGTGCTGGACCAGCGCGATACCGTCGCCAGGTGAGCGTCGAGTGGCGGGAGATCCGCACGGACCGCCTCTTGCTGCGGCCGTTGGGCCCGCAGGACCGGGACGACGTCGTCGAGATCCAGACCGATCCGCGGACCAACCGCTACCACCCCGCGCCGCCCGGCCCGGAGGAGACCGAGGTCAAGCTCACGGCCTGGCTCGAGCACTGGAAGGCTCACGGGTTCGGCTACCTGGCGGTGGTGCCGCTCGACACCGGTGAAGTGGCGGGCATCGGCGGGCTGCAGCACCTGGAGTTCGGCGGCGCCCGGCTGCTGAACCTCTACTACCGGTTCCGGCCCGAGGCGTGGGGCCGCGGGTACGCGACGGAGATGGCCCGGGCGGTGATCGACTGGGCCGAGCGGGAGCTGCCCGAACTCCCGGTGCAGATCAGCGTGAACATCGCGAACGAGCCGTCGCTGCGGGTCGCCGAGCGGCTCGGGTTCACCGCCTACACCGAGACGTTCTACGACGGCGCGGTGTCCCGCCACTTCCGGAAGCTCTAGATGTATCCGGTCAGGACGTTGGTAGCGGCGTGTCTGGCTGAGTAAAGGAGAACCTCCGGTTGGGATGTGGCTTGTCTAAGGCCCACTCCGATCCGGAGGTTCTCGTGTTCCACGGTAGTGCCCGGCTGACGGTTCACGGTCGGCGACTGATCGTTCAACGCCACCAGGCCGGCTGGAAACAGGCCCACATCGCCGAAGCGATGGGCGTGTCCCGCAAGTGTGTGAAGACCTGGATCGACCGCTACGCCGCCGAAGGCGAGTCTGGCCTGGTCACCCGCTCCTCACGCCCACACACGAGCCCCAACCGCACGCCCGACGAGGTCGAGCAGCGGGTGTTAGACCTACGTCACCGCGAACGCCGCGGACAGGACTGGATCGGCCTCGAGCTCGGACTCCCGCCCCGCACCGTGTCGCGGATCCTGCGCCGCCACGAGGTGCCCTACCTGGCCGAGTGCGACCCGATCACCGGCGACGTCATTCGCGCCTCCCGCGCAACCGGCGTCCGTTACGAACGCGAACGACCGGGCGAGCTGGTCCACATGGACGTCAAGAAGCTCGGCAAGATCCCCGACGGCGGTGGCTGGCGTGTCCACGGCCGCAGTGAACAGGTCCGTGCTCGCGGCATCGGCTACGACTACGTCCACTCACTCGTCGACGACCACTCCCGCCTGGCCTACTCCGAGATCCTGCCCGACGAGAAGGGCTCGACCTGCGCGGCGTTCCTACTGCGTGCCGCCGCCTACTTCGCCGATCACGGGATCTCCCGTATCGAGCGCGTGATCACCGACAACCACCTCAGCTACCGACGATCACGCGACATGGCCGCCGCGGTCGCAGCACTCGGCGCAACACACAAGTTCATCCGGCCCCACTGCCCCTGGCAGAACGGGAAAGTCGAGCGCCTCAACCGCACCCTCCAGGCCGAGTGGGCCTACCGGCACGCCTTCACCAGCAACGAGGCACGAGCAGCAGCACTTGCAGCCTGGATCGAGCACTACAACACTGAACGCCGCCACAGCGCACTCGGAGGACGACCGCCCATCAGCCGGCTACCAACCTAACGGCCGGATACACCTAGAACCGCTTCCGCGTCGGGCCGCGGCGGTCGCGGGCCTGCCAGCAGGCACGGTGCCAGTGCCTGCGGTCGGTGATCGATCCCAGTTCGCCGGCGGGCCAGGCCACCACGTGCGGGACGCCGGGCTGGATCTCGTGGTCGCAGCCCGGGCAGCGGTACACCTTGGTCGCGTGGCTGCCCGGCACGCTGCGCACGAGCCAGTCACCGTCCGGACCGGACTCGGCGCGCGCCCAACCGGAAGCCGCCCCGGCGCGGTCGGCGTCGGGGCGGCCACGGTGTTGTCGGTTGCGGCGCGGCACCCGGCCACGGTATCGCCTACGCGGTGCCGTCGGCCTTGCGGCGGAAGGTGAGTGCCACCACGAAGGCCAGGCACGCGATCACCATCGAGCCGGTGAAGGCGGCGGTCATCCCGGTGACGAGCACCTCGTGCGGCGAGCCGGTCGCGGTGCGCGTCGCGGTGCCGAAGATGGTGACCACGATGGCCAGGCCGAGCGTCGAGCCGGTCTGCTGCATCGTCTGCAGCACACCGCCCGCCGCACCGGCGTCCCGCGCCGGGACGCTGCTCATGATGATCACGTTGAGCGGTGAGAACGCCAGCCCCATGCCCAGTCCCATCAGGATCGTGGGGCCGAGCAGGCCGGGCAGGTACGTGGTGCCGGTGGCGAGCTGCGTCAGCCACGCCATCCCGGCGATCATCGACAGGGTCCCGGCGATCGCGACGGGCTTGGGCCCGAACCGGGGCAGCAGCCGCGGGATGGCCCGGCTCAGCGCGAACACCAGCACCGCCATCGGCAGGAACGCAAAGCCCGTGCCGAGCGCGTTCATCCCCCGCACGTCCTGCAGGTACTGGGTCATGAAGAAGAACATCGACATGCCGGCCATCGGCCCGAGGAAGAAGTTGGCGTAGGCGGCGGCGCGGTTGCGGTCGGCGAACAGCCGCAGCGGCAGCAACGGCTCGGCGGTGCGGGCCTCGACGGCGAGGAACACGCCGATCAGGACCACACCGGTGATCAGCGAGACCATCGTCAGCGTGCCCGTCCAGCCCGATTCGGCGGCGCGGATGAATCCGTAGACCAGTGCCGCGACCCCGGCCGTCCCGGTCACCGCGCCGGGCAGGTCGAGCCGTGGTCGCTGCCGGGGTGGTTCCACCACGAACCGGGCGGCCAGAGCGGCCACGACCAGCCCGAACGGCACGTTGATGAACAGCACGGCCCGCCACGACAGCCACTCGGTGAGCAGCCCGCCGAGGATGAGACCGACCGCGAACCCGGCGCTGGACATGCCGGAGAACAGGGCCAGCGCCCGCACCCGGGCCCGGGGTTCGGTGATGGTCGTGGTGAGCAGGGCCAGCGTGCTCGGCCCCGCGGCGGCGGCGCCGAGGCCCTGCGCGACCCGGGCGACGATCAGCCATTCGGCCGAACCGGCCAGACCGCCGGCGAGCGAGGCGGCGGTGAACAGCAGCACACCGCCGATGAACATCCGTTTGCGGCCGAACAGGTCGCCGGCGCGTCCGCCGAGCAGCAGCAGACCACCGAAGACGAGGGTGTAGCTCGACATCACCCAGCTCAGCGAGGCCGCGGTGAACCCGAGGTCCGCCTGGATGCGGGGCAGCGCGACGTTCATGACGGTGATGTCGAGGACGATCATCAGCTGGCAGGTGAGCAGGGTTGCCAGCACCACGCCGGGGCGTGGCCGCGCCGCGGTCGCGGCGACAGCCGTGCCGGACGCGGGCAGCGTTGTCTCAGGCAAGAAGACTCCATCGGAAGAGGGCGAAGGAAACGGACAAGCTCTCCGCTTCGATGGAGCTAGCATATGGAGAAGGTCTCCGGTTGCGCAAGAGTATCCGGAGAATGTGTCCGGTTTTGAGGTGAGGCGCATGACAGCACCGCGGCCGATGCGGGCTGACGCACGGCGCAACTACGAGCGGATCCTGAACACCGCACGCGAGGCGTTCCTGGAGCACGGGCCGGACGCCCCGCTGGACGACATCGCGCGGCGGGCGGGCGTCGGGGCGGGCACCCTCTACCGGCACTTCCCGACTCGGGAGACACTGGTCGAGGCCGTCTACCGCGACGACATCGAGCGGCTCAGCGCGGCCGCGCACCGGTTGCTGGCGGAGTACGAGCCGTCGGAAGCGCTGAACCGGTGGATGCGCGAGCAGGTCGCCTTCGTGCTGCACAAGCGCGGGCTGGCGGCCACGCTGAAGGCCGCGATGGACCGGGATTCGGACACGTTCGCCCTGTGCAAGGCGATGATGAACGAGGCCGCGGCGGCAGTGCTCAAGCCGGCGCAGGAGACGGGCGCCGTGCGCGCGGACGTGCGGCCGCGAGACCTGCTGCTGCTCGGCCACGGGGTGTCCATAGCGGCGGAGGGCAACGACGAAACGGCGGAGCGCCTGCTCACGGTGATGCTGGACGGCCTCCGGCAGCCGAAAACCTGAGC
Source organism: Amycolatopsis thermalba (assembly GCF_023376025.1). NCBI lineage: Bacteria > Bacillati > Actinomycetota > Actinomycetes > Pseudonocardiales > Pseudonocardiaceae > Amycolatopsis > Amycolatopsis thermalba. Next base: position 1,942,653 of record NZ_CP091196.1, on the reverse strand, counting down.
CGGCGGCGCACGATCGCGACCGGGCCGAACCGCGCCACTGTGCGGCCGCGAGCACGGCCAACCCCACCGCTCCGCGACCGCACCAACTTCACCACCACATCACCGCGATCGGGCCAGCCCACACGCAGGACCGCGACCAGGCCCGAACCCCTCCGCTGCACGATCGCGGCCAAGCCCGACCTCACCACTGCGCCACCACGAGCCCGACCACCTCAGCAATGCGCGATCGCCACCGGGCCCAAACCCCACCACCGCGAGCAGGCCCAGCCTCACCACCGCACCACGACGAGCACAACGCACCTCAGCGGTGCGCGATCGCGAGTGGGACCAGCTGCTCGGCCGGTGTCAGGGAGCCGTGCTGGCCGATCAGCGCGGACTCCAGCGGCTCGGCGGTCCGGCGCAGCATCCCGAAGTCGTCCCGGGCGGCGGCGATCACGTCGCCGAAACGGGGGCGCACCCGGCCGCTCACGCGTGGGCCCAGCCAGCCCGCGGCAATCGCCTCGTCGCGGCGGGCCACCCAGGCCCGCTCCCCCAGCACCGCGCACCAGGCAGCCAGCACGTCCTCCGTCGCGCCGGGCTCGGTGTACACGTTCCGCACCCGCGGGTCCCCGCCCAGCGCACGCACCCCCGCCTGCAACTCGGGCGTCGCGTCGAAGTCGATCACGTTCTCGTCCAGCGCGACCATCCCGTGGTCGGCCACCACCGCCAGCAGCCGTCCGGGCGGCAGACCGTCCACAAGCGACTCGACGAGCCGGTCGACCTGCCGCAGCTGCATCACCCACGCCGGCGAGCCCGGCCCGTAGCGGTGACCGAGCTCGTCGAGCTGGCTGTGGTAGGCGTAGCAGAAACCAGGCGACTCGCGCAGGGTCCGCAGCGTCTCCGCGGCCAGGTCGCCCATCGCGTACACGCCGCGGTAGGTCCCGCCCCGCTGCACCGCCCTGGTCAGTGGCGACTTCGCGAACTTGGCGTCGGACACCACCACCGCCTCGACGCCCGCCGCGGCCGCGCGCTCGAAGGTCGTGGGCAGCGGCTGCACGTCCTCCGGCCGCAGGTCCAGCTCGCCACCGCCCGGATGCTCGCGCCACCGCAAGGCGTTGAGCACCCCGCAGCCCGGCACCTCGAACGTGTACCCCGCCATGCCGTGCTCACCGGACGCCAGCCCGGTCCCGATCGCGGCCAGCCCGGCGACCGTCGTCGACGGGCAGCCCACGGTCAGCGTCGCCCGCGCGAGCTCGGCCAGCACCGGCGCGTCGGCGGCGTGGTCACGCAACAGCTCGGCGCCCAGACCGTCGATCAGCAGGACGCAGGCGCCCGCGGACTCGGGCAGGTCGAGCGTGTTGACACACCCGCGCACACCCAAGGTCGCGAGGACGGAAGGCACCACGTCGGCAAGATGCCCCTGGCCGGACAGCGTCGGCAGCTCCACGGCACCAGCTTGGCAGGAAGGTGGCTCCGGACGCACGCCGTGCCGGATAATGACGACATGCCGACCTACGCCTACCGCTGTCGCGAATGCACCGGCACCTTCGAGGTGAACCGGCCGATGAGCGAGTCGAGCGCGCCCGCGACCTGCCCCGAGGGACACACGGACACGGTCAAGCTGCTCACGACCGTCGCGCTCACCGGGTCGGCCGCCGGCGCGCCCGCGGGCGGCGGCTGCTGCGGCGGCGCCTGCGGCTGCGGTCACTGAGTGGTGTAGTCCGCGAAGCCCTGCCCCGTCAGCCGTTCGGCGCGCGACGGGCTCGCGCGGTGTGGAACTCGCGGGCTAGCGCGCGGATTCACGGCGCGGGAGCGCGGAACTCGCGCGCGAATGTGGGAGTAGCGGCAGGAGCGCGGAACTCGCGGCACCGAGTGTGGGACTCGCGGCAACGCAACGTGGAACTCGCCCGCCCGAACGTGAGACTCGCGGGCCGAAACGTGGGACTCGCGGGCTGGAGCGTGGAACTCGCGCGCCGGAACGTGGAACTCGCACGGGCGAACGTGGAACTCGCGCGCCGGAACGTGGAACTCGCACGGGCGAACGTGGAACTCGCGCGTCGGGAGGTGGGACTCGCCCGCCCGAACGTGGGACTCGCGGCATCGCAACGTGGGACTCGCAGCGCCGAGTGGGCTCGCGGGTACCGGGGTGTGGGGCTCAGGCGGGTTCGCCGAAGTTGTCTTCCACCAGCTCCTGCACCACGCGCAGCGCCTCGGCCGCCTGGGGGCCTCCCGCGCGCACCTGGATCCGGTCGCCCTTGCGCGCGCCCAGCGCCATCAGCGCCAGCACGCTGTGCGCGTCCGCCTCCTGGTCGCCCAACCGCACACTCACCTCGGCCTCGATCGCGGCCAGGCTGCGCGCCAGCACCGCCGCGGGGCGGGCGTGCAGGCCGACCTCGTTGGTCAGCGTCAGCTCCACCGAGTCCCCCGCCGGCTCGGTCGCCGCGCCCAGTTCCGGGGGTGCGCCCGCCGCGGCCGCCGCCTCCAGGACCCCCGCCCGGTCCGCCCCGTTCTGCGCCGCGACCGCCGCCGCGATCGTGCCCTCCACCAGCGGCGCGTCCGCGACGACGACCGCCTCCGGGTCGGCCAGCGACTCGACCGCCAGCTCCGCCGTCATCTGCGCGCTGCCCAGGTCGTAGAGCAGCACGACGCCGGACCCGGAATCGGCGCGCTGGACGGCCGCGACCACCGAGTCGTAGTCCGTCCCGATTCCACCGTCGGGCAGCCCGCCCGCGGGCACGATCGTCACGTCGGGCGCCATCTGCGCGGCGACCTCGGCGACCCCTTCGGCGAGCTTCGCGCTGTGCGACACCAGCACCAGTCCGACGCTCATCGCGCCGCCTTCGCGAACGCCTCGAGCAGCAGCGCCGTCGATCGCGCACCCGGGTCGAGGTGTCCCGCGCTGCGCTCCCCCAGGTAGGACGCCCGGCCCTTCCGCGCGACCAGGTCCACAGTGGACTGCGCACCGCTCGCCGCGCCCTCCGCGGCCGCGGCCAGGACCGCCGCGACGTCCGCGCCGCCCGCCTTCTCCGCCGCCGCGACCGCGGGCAGCAGGGCGTCGACCATCGTCTTGTCGCCCTCCACCGCCTTGCCGCGGGCCTGCACGCCCTCCAGCCCCGCCCGCAGCGCGGCCACGACCTCCGCCGCGCCCAGCTCCGGCTGGTTCGACACCACCGTCGACGCCCGCAGGAAAGCCGTGCCGTACAACGGCCCCGCCGCGCCGCCGACCTTCGAAATGAGCGTCGTCGCCGCGAGCTTGAGCACCGCGCCCGGCGTGTCCGGCACGGCGCCGTCCAGCGCGGCCACGACGGCCTGGAAACCGCGGTTCATGTTCTCCCCGTGGTCCCCGTCCCCGATCGCCCGGTCGAGTTCGATCAGCTCGGCGCGGTGCTCGGCGATCACGGCCGCGGCACCCCGCAACGCGTTCGCGACGCCCTCCGGCGTGCATCCCATGTCCTCAGGCCTTCCAGCGCAGTGCGGCGGTGTTCACCGGCGCGTCCCACAGTTCCGTCAGCTCGTCGTCGAGCTTGAGCAGGGTCAGGCTGATGCCCTGCATCTCCAGGCTGGTGATGTAGGGACCCACCAGCCGGCGTTCGACCATGATGCCGCGATCGGCCAGCAGCCGCTCGGCGATGCCGTGCGCGAGGTACAGCTCGACCAGCGGGGTGGCGCCCATCGAGTTGGTGAACAGCAGCACCCGGTCACCCTCGCCGAACGGCAGGTCCTCCACGATCGCCCCGACCATGCGCGCCACCAGCGCGCCGGCCGGCTCGGCCGGGATCCGCTCCCGGCCCGGCTCGCCGTGGATGCCGATGCCGAACTCGATCTCGTCGGCGCCCAGGTCGAAGCTGGGCTCGCCGACGTGCGGCACGGTCGGTGCGGTGAGCGCGACCCCGATCGAGCGGACCTGGCCGATGACCTTGCGCGCCAGCGCCTCCACCGCGTCCAGCGAGTCGCCCCGCTCGGCGGCGGCACCGGCGATCTTCTCCAGCAGCACCGTGCCGCCGACGCCCCGGCGCCCGGCCGTGTAGGTCGAATCGGCGACCGCGACGTCGTCGTCGATCACCACGCTGCGCACGTCCAGGTCCTCGGCCGCGGCCAGCTCGCCCGCGGTCTCGAAGTTCAGCACGTCACCGGTGTAGTTCTTGACGATCAGCAGCGCCCCGGCCTCGCCGGTGGTCGCGCTGATCGCGGCCTGCACGGCGTCCGGCGTCGGCGAGGTGAACACCGCGCCGGGCACCGCCGCGTCGAGCATGCCGAGGCCGACGAACCCGCCGTGCAGCGGCTCGTGCCCGGACCCGCCGCCGGAGATCACCGCGACCTTGCCGGCCACCGGCGCGTCGGCGCGCACCACCACGTTCGGGTCCTCCTGGACACGCAGGATGTCCGCGTGCGCGGCGGCCAGCCCGCGCAGCGATTCGGTGACCACGTCCGCCGGGTCGTTGATGATCTTCTTCATGCCCGCCTCCTGACTCCGTCGTCGCCCCTTCCTATCAGGACTTGGGCAGCTTCGGCAGGATCGTGCCGACGATGCGCCGGGCCTTTCCGCACGAGTCGTCCCCGGCGGCGTCGTCGTGGAAGTTGTCGTAGGTGAACTTGACGATCTCGCCCTCGCCGTCGCCGGTCTTCAGGTGGGTCCAGGCGATGACGCAGCTGTTGCCCGCGTTGGTCCGTTTCTCCTGGTAGCCGGTGACGCCGCCGCCGAGGTCGACGCGGGTGCCGTTGTCGCCCTCGGACGGCTCGACGGTCTCGGAGATCCGCAGGTACCCGTCGGCGTTGCCGCCGGACCAGTGGCAGTCGTGCAGACCGCTGGCACCCTTCTCGGTGCCCCGGCCGAGGACCTCGGCCACCACGGCGTCGTCGGCGAGCGCGCACGGGTCCAGCGGCACCGCCGAGTTCGCCGGACGGCTGAGCCGGGGCGGCCCGGCGTGCATCTTGGCCACGACCTCGCGGATCACCGTCATCCCGGCGCCGCAGGCGTCCCCACCCTCGTAGGTGACCTGGACGGAGATGCCCAGCGAGGACGTCCGGTGGGTGACCGCCGAGACGACGCAGCCCTCGTTCTCGGCGGTGTCCGGGTTGTCCAGGTCGTTCTCGACGACCGGCAGGCCTTCCACGACGCCGGCCTCGCGCGCCATGGAGAGGGCAAGGTTGTCGCCCAACGTGAGGCTCAGCCGGGCCTGCTTGCCGCCGGCGTCGGTGACCCCGACGCTGCAGCTGTCCAGCTCGTCGTCGTAGAGGCTGTCCTCGACCGGCGTGCCGACGCCGCTGACGGTGTCACCCCGCAGCAGGCCGCACGGGTCGACGGTGCGCTGCACGTCCAGCGCGACCTCCGGGTCGTCGACCGGGACCGCCGCCGCGCTGGTCTGCGTGACGGTGGTGCGCGGGAAGTTCTGCTTGCCCAGATCGGGCCCGCCGCACGCGGAAACGGCCAGGGCGAGCAGGACCACGGGGACGAAACGGCGAGGCCGGGCGACACGGAGCACGCAGAGCACCGTAGCCGCCCGGCCTCGCCGGGATGTTCCGAACCTTCCTATTCGGCCGGGGTCTCGCCGTCCTCCGACACCGGGACCCGGATCGGCCGCACGAGCGCCCACAGCACGAACAGCGCGGTGAACACCAGCAGGCCGATGCCGGCCCACAGGTTGATGTTCACCCCCGCCGCCTTCTGCAGCTCGGCCTCGTCGGTGAACGCGATTCCCATGATCGTCAGGACCACGCCGTAGACACCGGTCAGCAGCGCGATGATCAGCCGGATGTCGAACGCGCCTGCCCGGCGCGTGCCGGCGGGGGTTTCGCTAGCCATGTCTGCCAACCTCCTAGAAGGCGATGTTCAGCGCGATCGTGATGACCAGGACGATGCCCGCGAGCAGGCCCGGGTTGCGGTACCAGCCCGCGTCCTCGCCGGTCGTGGAGTGCTGGCGCGACTCCTTGGGGGTCAGCGAGTAGACCAGCCCGGTCAGCTCCGAAGCCTCGCGCGGCCGCGTCACCGAGGACACGGCGACGCTGACCACGATGTCGACCACGAACGCCGCACCGGCGCCGATGAAGCTGGCGCCCTGGCCGGGCAGGTCCCACACCCCGGTCTCGGCGAGCAGGAACACCACGATCGCCGACGCGGTACCGGACAGCAGGCCGATCCAGGCCGCCGCGGGCGTCATCCGCTTCCAGAACATGCCCAGGATGAACGTGGCGAACAGCGGCGCGTTGAAGAACGAGAACAGCTGCTGCAGGTAGTCCATCAGGTTCGAGTACTGCGAGGCGATCCCGGCCGTGCCGATGGCGAGGATCGTGGCGCCCGCGGTGACCCAGCGGCCCATGTTCAGGTAGTACGAGTCCGGCTTGTCCTTCTTGATGTAGGCCTGCCAGATGTCGTACGTGAACACGGTGTTGAACGAGCTCAGGTTCGCCGCCATACCGGCCATGAACGAGGCCAGCAGACCGGCGATCGCGACACCCAGCACACCGTTGGGCAGCAGGTCGCGCATGAGCAGCAGCAGCGCGTCGTTGAAGGTCGCGCCGCTGGGGGCGGACCCGCCGTCGAGCAGGGCCTGCTTGTTCTGGCCCTGCAGCTCGGTGACCGTGACCGCGGCGATCATGCCGGGGATGATCACGATGAACGGGACCAGCATCTTCGGGAACGCGCCGATGATCGGCGTGCGGCGGGCCGCGGACATGCTCTTCGACGCCATAGCGCGCTGGACCTCGACGAAGTTCGTGGTCCAGTAGCCGAAGGACAGCACGAAGCCGAGACCGAACACCAGGCCCAGCACCGACAGGAAGTTGCTGCCGAACCCGGTCAGCTGGTTGCCCGGCCAGGAGCTCAGCTGCTCCGCGCCGCCGGGGCTGTTCGTGACCTTGTCGACCAGGCCGTTCCAGCCGCCGACCTTGTAGAGGCCGACGATCGTCAGCGGCACCAGCGCGGCGACGATGACGAAGAACTGCAGCACCTCGTTGTAGATGGCGGCGGACAGGCCGCCGAGCGCGGTGTAGGCGAGCACGATGACCGCGGCGATGACGATCGAGAACCAGATCGGCCAGCCCAGCAGCAGGTTCACCACGCTGGCCAGCAGGTACAGGTTCGCCCCGGCGATGAGGATCTGCGCCAGGGCGAAGCTGATGCCGTTGGTCAGGTGGGCGCCGGTGCCGAAGCGGCGCCGCATGAACTCCGGCACGCTGCGGACCTTCGACCCGTAGTAGAACGGCATCATCACGATGCCGAGGAACAGCATCGCGGGGATCGCGCCGATCCAGAAGTAGTGGGCGGTCGGCAGGCCGTACTGCGCGCCGTTGGCCGACATCCCCATCACTTCGATGGCGCCGAGGTTGGCGGAGATGAAGGCGAGCCCGGTGACCCAGGCCGGCAGGGAACGGCCGGACAGGAAGAAGTCGATGCTGCTCGACACCTGTTTCCGGGCCAGGTAGCCGATGCCGAGCACCAGCACGAAGTAGAACGCGAGCAACACGTAGTCGATCGCGTGCGCATCAAGTCGCAGGTTCGCTGCGGCTAGGACATGCACCGATGCACCTCCGGGAGTCCAACATCTCCGAACAAAAATCACCACGATCGAGTGACGAGCGCACATTACTACGCGGTATCCCGGCTGTGCACGCCAGCAGGCACGCCTTGACCGTGTCGAGATCAAACCGGTGACAACCCAACAGCGCAGCGTCACACGGCGCAACTCGGACCCCGGACGCACGACGGCCCCCGCGCGGCTCGTGGTCGCCGCGCGGGGGCCGTCGGTCGCAGGTCAGAACAGGCGGAGGTCGTCCGATTCGGTGCCGCGCAGGGCGTCGTAGTCCAGCGTGAGGCAGCGGATGCCGCGGTCCTCGGCGAGCGTGCGGGCCTGCGGCTTGATCAGCTGCGCGGCGAACACGCCCTGCACCGGCGCCAGCAGCGGGTCGCGGTTGAGCAGCTCCAGGTAGCGGGTCAGCTGCTCGACGCCGTCGATCTCGCCGCGGCGCTTGATCTCGACCGCCACCGAACCGCCGTCGGCGTCGCGGGCGAGGATGTCGACCGGCCCGATCGCCGTCGGGTACTCGCGGCGGACCAGCGTGTACCCCTCGCCGAGCGTGGTGATGTGCTCGGCCAGCAGCTCCTGCAGGTGCGCCTCGACGCCGTCCTTCTGCAGGCCCGGCTCGGCGCCGAGGTCGTGGCTGATCTCGTCGATCCGCTCCTCGATCGTGATGACGAGCTTCTCGCCTGCCTTGTTCTGCACCGTCCAGATGTCATCGTCCTCGATCAGCCAGCACGGTGGGCTCATCCAGTTCAGCGGCTTGTAGGCGCGGTCGTCGGAGTGCACCGACACCGAGCCGTCGGCCTTGATGAGCAGCAACCGGGTGGCCATCGGGAGGTGGGCCGTCAGGCGGCCGGCGTAGTCCACTTGGCAACGAGCGATCACGAGACGCACCCGGCGAGGGTAGAAGATGCTTCGGCAGACTGGTCGCGTGGATCCCATCGAACGGCTCGGCTCGCGCGAGGTGTACCGGAACGACTGGATGACGGTGCGCGAGGACGCCATCCGCCGCCCGGACGGCTCGCCCGGCATCTACGGCGTGGTCGACAAGCCCGCCTACGCGCTGGTGATCCCGCTCGACGGCGACCGGCTGCACCTGGTCGAGCAGTACCGGTACCCGCTGGGCCTGCGGCGGTGGGAGTTCCCGCAGGGCACCGCGCCCGGGCTGGCCGAGCTGGACCCGCTCGAGCTGGCGGCGCGGGAGCTGCGGGAGGAGACCGGGCTGGTGGCCGGTTCGCTGACCGACCTCGGGCTGCTCGACGTCGCGCCGGGCATGTCGAGCCAGCGCGGCCGGGTCTACCTGGCGACGGAGCTGGCCGAGGGGCCGCACGAGCGCGAGCACGAAGAACAGGACATGCGCACGGCGTGGTTCGGCCGGGACGAGTTCGAGAAGATGATCACGCGCGGGGAGATCACGGACGCCCAGTCGATCGCCGCGTACGGACTCCTGCTGCTGCACGAACGCTAGCTGCGCCGCGCGCGGCAGCGGGGCCGGCGGCGAGGGCGTTTCCCGCGCCGCCGCGCCCGTCAGGTCAGCCGCCCGGGTAGGAGCAGATCGCGGCGACGATGTTCGAGTTCTCGGCGACCGGCTTGCCGTCCACGGTGATCTTGCAGCTGTTCGGCTGGGCGTCGATGTCGGTGGTCACCGGGGTGACCGTGATCGACGTGAAGCCGAGGTCCTCGACGCCCAGGGTCCTGGACCAGGTCTGCCCGGCCTCGACGATCTCCTGGTTGTTCACGCTGAGCCCGCTGGTCCAGTTGAGGTTGCTCCGCTGGCCAGTGGTCACCTCGAGCAGGATCTGGTGCGCTGCGGCGGCCGGGTCGCCACTGGTCGGGGTCGAGTCGTTGACCTCGTCGACCGCGGCGCCGAAGACGGCGGCCCACAGGATGCAGACCACCAGGCCGACCGCGGAGCACACGACACCGGCGATGGCGAGCCCCTTGTTCGTCGCGGCGCCCTTGGTGGCGCGGGACAGGCCGACCAGCGACAGGATCAGGCCGATGATGACCAGCGGCCACGCCACGACGCCGACGAGCGGGATGAAGGCGAACACGAGGCCGACGAGGCCGAGGACGAAACCCGCGGTTCCGAGGCCGTTCTTCGGCGGCGCGGGAGTGGGCGCGGGCGAGGCGTAGGGCGGATGAGTCACGAGTGTTCCTTGACGGGCACGCGCAGCGGGCCGTCCCGCTGCGTCACACCGTCAATCGCCGCGCGCTCGCGCTTGTAACAGCGTTCAAGCGGACCAGCCGGCAGAAGTGGATCTTGACCGGGACCGTCCACAGTGGCACTGAGCTGCACGGATGATCACCGTTCCGGCCACGACGGAACTCAGTGACTGAACTTTCAGTTCACCCGAACGGCGCAGCGAAAACCACGGCTCAGGCGGGCCACTCCGGCTTCCGCTTCTCCAGGAACGACGCCATCCCCTCCCGCGCCGCGGGCGTCTGCGACGCCGCCGCCATCACCTCGACCGCGATCGCGTACGCGTCGGCCTCCGGGCGGTCCAGCTGGGTGTACAGGGTCTGCTTCCCGAGCGCCTTGCTGGCCCGGCTGCCGCGCGTGGCCCGGCCCAGCAGCTCGGCCACCGCGGTGTCCAGGTCCGCGTCCGGCACCACCCGGTTCACCAGGCCCCACTCCAGCGCCGTCGCCGCGTCGATGACGTCTCCGGTCAGCGCCAGCTCCATCAGCCGCTTGCGCCCGATCGACCGCGCGACCGGCACCGCCGGCGTGTGGCAGAACCAGCCGCCCTTGCCGCCGGGCAGCGCGAAGCCCGCCGACTCGGCCGCGACCGCCAGGTCACACGACGCCACCAGCTGGCACCCCGCCGCCGTGGCCAGCCCCTGCACCCGCGCGATCACCACCTGCGGCACCGACTCCATCGTCCGCATCAGCCGCGTGCACAGGGTGAGCAGGCGCCGCACCCCGTCCAGGTCCCGCGCGGCCACGTCGCCGAAGTCGTGGCCCGCCGAGAACACCGGGCCAGCCCCCGCCAGCACGATGCCCGTCGCGTCGGTCGCCGCCGCCTCCTCGAACGCCGCCAGCAGCTCGGCCAGGTGGGCTTCGGAGAGTGAGTTGCGGCGCGCGGCGCGGTTCATCGTGATCGTCACCGTCTCGTCGTCGCGCTTGACCAGGATGTGCTCGTACTCGGCCATACTCCGACGCTACCTCTTGGCGGCCGTGTTGTGCTCCCCCTGACGAGGGTCGGGGTGGTGCGCTGCCGTTCGGGTCCTGCTCGCCGGGACATCCACCGGATCGTCCACCTCGCGCTGGCGGTGATGCAGCAGGTGGAGGCGGGCACGGCAGGGCACGCCGGCCTCCGGGAAGCCGTTCGACGAACACCCGCGACGGCACGTGTTCGGGCCTGCCGGGATGCGCGCCACGACCACGACCACCCTGCGGCTGGTCATCGACCTGGTGCTGGGTGTGCTGACACTCGCCGTTCTGGCGCTCGGAATCCGGGGTGTGGCACGCGCTCGCCACTGGGCGACGCGGATGGCGGGGCGGCCGTGGTGGCGCGTGGTTCTCCAGCTGGCGCCGGGACTGGTGACGGTCGTGGTGCTCGTGACTCTGCCGGGCCTGCTGGGTGCGGTCGTCGGCGGCGGGCGGGACCTGACGTTCGAACAGGTCGCGTACTACTCGCCGGCGCTCGTCGACTGGATCGCGTCCGCGACGCTGGTCCAGGCGGCCGCGCTCGTCGCGCGCTCGACGGCGTTCCGCGGGGTCAGCCCCGGTCGAGCACGGCCTGCAGGAACTCCCGCGTTCGTTCGTGGTCCGGGTTCGTGAACAGCTTCTCCGGCGGCGCGTCCTCGATGATCTGCCCGTGGTCGAACATCAGGACCCGGTCCGAGACGTCCCGCGCGAACTGCATCTCGTGCGTCACGCAGAGGAACGTGATGTCCGTGGTCGACGCGATGTCCTTGAGCACCTTCAGCACACCGGCCACCAGTTCCGGGTCCAGCGCGGAGGTGACCTCGTCCAGCAGCAGCACCTCCGGCCGCATCGCGAGCGCCCGCGCGATCGCCACGCGCTGCTGCTGCCCGCCGGACAGCTGGGACGGGTGGGCGTCGGCCTTCTCGCTCAGCCCGACCATCTCCAGCAGCTCCCGGCCGCGCTGCTCGGCCTCCTGGCGGGACAGCCCCAGCGCCCGGATCGGCGCCTCGGTGACGTTCTGCAGCACCTTCATGTTCGGGAACAGGTTGAACTGCTGGAACACCATCCCGATCCGCCTGCGCATGCGCCGCTGGTGCTTCTCGCCCGCCGGCACGAACTTCCCGTTCTTCTCCACGTGCGAGAGGCACTCGCCGCCGACGAAGATCCGTCCCTCGTTCACCTGCTCCAGCGTCATCAGCAACCGCAGGATCGTGGTCTTGCCCGAACCGCTGGGCCCGATCAGGGTCACGAACTCGCCCGGCCGGACCGAGAAGTCCAGCTCCCGCAACACCACGTGGTCGCCGAACTTCTTCACGACCCCCTCGAACCGGATCATCTCAGAGCTGTCCGACACGGCGTTCCAACCTTCGCACCAGGATCGACGACGGGTAACTGACCAGCAGGAAAAGGATGCCGGCCAGGGTGTAGGGCTCGATCACCCGGAAGGTCTCCGCGCCCTGCTCCTTCGCCTGGTTCAGCACCTCGAAAATACCTATGCTGATCAGCAGCGGTGTTTCCTTGAACATCGAGATCATGTAGTTGCCGAGCGCGGGCAGCACCCGCGGCACCGCCTGCGGCAGGACGATCCCGGTCCACACGCGCGTACGGGGGATGCTCAGCGCCGTCGCGGCCTCCCACTGTCCTTTCGGGACGGCGTCGATGCCCGCGCGGTACACCTCGGAGGTGTAGGTCGCGTAGTGGATGCCCAGCGCGATCACGCCGGTGAGGAACGCCGACGGCCGGATGTCCAGTGCCGGCCACAGCAGGTAGAAGACGATGAACACCTGGATCAGCAGCGGCGTGCTGCGCACCAGCTCGATGAACAGGTACATCGCCTGGCTCAGCACCGGGATCCGCGCCCGCCGCACCAGGGCGAACACCAGACCCAGCAGGTAGGCGACGAGCGAGCCGAGCACCGTCAGCTCGACGGTGACCAGCAACCCCTCCAGCAGTACCGGAACGGAGTCCCAGAAGTAGTCCCAGTCCCAGTCCATCAGGTGATCACCCCCGCCTTGGCGAACGCCTTCTCCCGGGACGGTGGCTCACGCCCGAGCCGCTTGGCGAGCACCCGTTCCAGCAGGCGCATGACCGTGGTGATGACCACCGCGATCGCCAGGTAGCACAACAGCTCGACGCCGTAGATCAGCACCAGCTGGCTGCCGTAGAGCGGCCGCAGCAGCTCGCCCTTTTCGGTGATCTCGCCGGCCGAGATGAAGTACAGCAGCGCCGTGCTCTTCATCAGCTGGATGAAGAGGTTGTTGAACGGTGGCAGCATCTCCACCACCGCCTGCGGCAGGATCACCCGGAACATCCGCTGCGCCGGGCTGAACGACAACGCCACCGCGCCCTCGCGCTGCGCCCGCGGCACCGACTGCACCGCGCCGCGCACGATTTCGGCACCGTAGGCGCCGTGGTTGAGCCCGAGCACGATGATGCCGGCGAACAACGGGACCAGTTTGAACCCGACCATCGCCGGGAGCACGAAGTACAGCCAGAACAGCTGCACGACCTCCGACGTGCCGCGGAAGCCCTCGACGTAGACCCGGCTGACGAACCGCACCGCACGGGAGCGCGACAGCATCGCGAGCCCGGCGACGAACGCCAGCACGATCGTCAGCGCGATGCCGCCGGCGGCCGCGGCCACCGTCGCGCCGAGTCCACTGAGGATGGTCGAGATGATGTTGGATGTCGAGTCGGACACGACGCGTCCCCGGGCTCGAGCGTCAGGCCGCGCAGAGTTTGTCGGTGGTCAGGTCGGCTGTGGGCAGGTTGCTCTGGTCGAACCCGAACGGCGACGCGATCCGCAGCCATTCCCCGTTGTCGTGCAACGTCTTCAGCTGCTGGTTGAAGGCGTCGCGCAGGGACGTGTCCTCCTTGCGGAACACGAAACCGCCCGCGGTCTGCACCGGCTGGCCGTTCTCCGTCGGCTGGAAGCCGGACGTGACCTCGACCCCGGAGTTCGGGTTCTGCTTCACCAGCCACTTCAGCGAGATGTCGGTGAGCGCGGCGCAGTACACGCGCCCGGCGGTCACCGCGCGCAGCATGTTGTCCTGCGTGTCCAGGGTTTCGATCTGGTCCTCGGCCACCCCGGCGGCGGTGGCGAAACCCTTCTCCACCGCGGCGGAGAGCACCGCGACCTTGACCTTCTTGGCGGCGACGTCGGCGAGGGTGTTGATGCCCTGCGGGTTCCCGCTGGGGACCAGCAACGCGGTCAGCGCCGAGTAGTCCGGATCGGAGAACAGCGCCGCGTTGCAGCGCACCGGCGTGATGTTCATGCCCGCGGCGACGATGTCGAACTGCTTCGCGTTCAGCGCGGGAATCAACTGGTCGAACGGCACCACGCTGGCCTGCACGGTGTCGATCCCGAGCCCCTTGCACACCGCGCGCGCCACCTCCGGCGCTTCACCGGTCGTGTTGCCCGAGGCGTCGGCGAATCCGTAGGGCGCCTCGTTGGCGATGCCGATCCGGATCGTCTTGGAACTTCTCGCCGCGTCGAGGGTGTTCCCGCTCTCGGTGCTCTGGCAGGCCGCCAACAGGGTCGGCCCCGCCACCGCCGCGGCGCCCACGACCGCCGATCGCCGGAAGAAGTCCCGTCGCGTCCACTGACCGTGCGTCATCTTCGTCGCACCCCTTATTCGGTTCAGCCGGTTCACCGAACGTAGGCGGTGCGTCCGATGGGGTCAAAAGATGCAACGAGATCGCCACTCGCTGTTATCGGAAAGAGATCAACGTTGCGTGTGGACAATGCGCACGGAACGTGACAGAACTGGCTCAGCCCTGGGGCAATCCGTGACGTTCCCGCACCACCGAAACGATCTCGTCCATGATCCCGGTCAGCTCGTAGTCCTTCGGCGTGAAGACGCGCGCGATGCCGCGCTCGACGAGCAGCCGCGCGTCCTCGGGCGGGATGATGCCGCCGACGATCACCGGGATGTCCCCGGCACCGGCCGCACGGAGCCCGTCGACCACCTGCGGCACGACCTCGAGGTGCGAGCCGGAGAGCACCGACAGGCCGACGACGTGCACGCCCTCCTGCACCGCGGCCGCCACGATCTGCTCGGGCGTGAGGCGGATGCCCTGGTAAATGACCTCGAACCCGACGTCGCGAGCCCGCACGGCGACCTGCTCGGCGCCGTTGGAGTGCCCGTCCAGGCCCGGCTTGCCGACCAGGATCCGCAGCTTCTCGCCCAGTTCCTCGCCGGTCGAGCGCACCCGGTCGCGCACGCGGGACAGCTCGGCCGCGTCCCCCGACATGGCCGCCGCGGACACCCCGGTCGGCGCCCGGTACTCGCCGAACACCTCGCGCAGCGCGCCGGCCCACTCCCCGGTGGTCACCCCGGCCGCCGCGCACGCCAGCGTGGCGTCGAACAGGTTCTCCGAGGTCTTCGCGACCTCGCGCAGCCGTGCCAGCGCCTCGTCGACCGCCGTCTGGTCGCGCTGCCGGCGCCACTCCGCCAGCGCGGTGACTGCCTGCTTCTCCACCGCCGGGTCGACGGTCTCGATCGCCTTGGCGCCCTCGGCCTGCAGCGGGCTCGGCTCGGTGGTCTCGAACCTGTTGACGCCGACGATGATCCGCTCGCCGGCCTCGACCTCGCGCCGGTATTCGGCGAGCGAGGCGACCAGCTGCGACTTCATGTACCCGCTTTCCACCGCGGCCACCGCACCGCCGAGATCGGCCACCTGCTCGATCTCCGCGCGGGCGCCGGACACGATCTCCTCCACTTTGGACTCGATCACGTGCGACCCGGCGAAGATGTCCTCGTACTCCAGCAGATCGGTCTCGTAGGCCAGCACCTGCTGCATGCGCAGCGCCCACTGCTGGTCCCACGGCCGCGGCAGACCGAGCGCCTCGTTCCAGGCCGGCAGCTGGATCGCGCGGGCCCGGGCGTCCCGCGACAGCGCGACGCCGAGCATCTCCAGCACGATCCGCTGGACGTTGTTCTCCGGCTGGGCCTCGGTCAGGCCGAGCGAGTTGACCTGGACGCCGTAGCGCAGGCGGCGCGCCTTCGGGTCCTCGACGCCGTAGCGCTCGCGCGTGATCTCGTCCCAGAGCCGGGCGAACGCGCGCATCTTGCACATCTCTTCGACGAACCGCACGCCGGCGTTGACGAAGAACGAGATCCGGCCGACGACCTTGGCCATGTCGGCCTGCTCGACCTGGCCGGAGTCGCGGACGGCGTCCAGCACGGCGATCGCGGTGGACAACGCGTAGGCGACCTCCTGCGTCGGCGTCGCGCCGGCCTCCTGCAGGTGGTAGCTGCAGATGTTGATCGGGTTCCACTTCGGGATGTGGTGCACCGTCCAGGCGATCACGTCGGTGATCAGGCGCAGGCTCGGCGCGGGCGGGAAGATGTAGGTCCCGCGGGAGAGGTACTCCTTGATGATGTCGTTCTGGGTGGTGCCGGTGAGCTTGGCGAGCACCTCGTCGCGGTCGCGGCCCTCGGCGTCGGCCTGTTCCCGGGCGACGGTCACGTAGAGCGCGAGCAGCCACATGGCCGGCGCGTTGATCGTCATCGAGGTGTTGGCCTCGGCCAGCGGGATGCCGGTGAACAGGCGGCGCATGTCACCGATGTGGGAGACGGGCACGCCGACCTTGCCGACCTCGCCCTTGGCCAGCGGGTGGTCGGGGTCGTAGCCGGTCTGGGTGGGCAGGTCGAAGGCCACCGAGAGGCCGGTCTGGCCCTTGGCGAGGTTGCGGCGGTACAGCTCGTTGGAGGCCGCCGCCGACGAATGCCCCGCGTAGGTGCGCATGACCCAGGGGCGGTCCCGCTCGCGATCCGTGGGGTAGGGCATCGGTGCACCTCCAGATGAACGACACACAGAGCGTACTCGCCGGTAACTTCGCGCGCAGCCCCGCAAGGACGCACGTCACTGGGTGCGAAATCGGCCTGACCCCATGATGACGCCCGGGTTAGCCTGTCGGGTGTGACGTGGAGCCTGTACGCGAGTTACCTGGTGTTCGCCCTGCTGATCGCCGTGGTGCCGGGGCCGGACACGATGGTGGTGCTGAAGAACGCCCTGGCCGGCGGCGCACGCGGCGGGTTGTTCACGTGTTCGGGCATCGCGCTGGGCAACTTCGTGCAGGCGACGGCGGTCGGGCTCGGGCTGGGCACGCTGATCGTGCAGGTGCGGCCGCTGTTCGAGACCGTGCGCTGGGCCGGCGTGGCCTACCTGTGCTGGCTGGGGTTCCAGGCGCTGCGCGGCGCGTGGCGCGGGAACTACGAGGCGCTCGCCGGGCTGGACCGGCGGCGCGGCAACGGGCTGCGGCGGTTCCGCGAGGGGTTCCTGTCCAACATCACCAACCCGAAGGTGATGGCCTTCTACCTGTCGGTGCTGCCGCAGTTCCTCGACCCGGCGACGACCGGGGCGGCCGAGGCGCTGCTGCTGGCCTACACGGTGCTGGTGGTGGGCACGGTGTGGCAGCTGACGCTGTTGTTCCTGGTGCGCTGGGCGAAGACCTGGCTGAACCGGCGCCGCGTCCGCCGCACGATGGACGCGGTCACCGGCACCGCGCTGATCGGCTTCGGCGTCGGGCTGGCGGTGGAGTGAGTCAGAGCAGCGCGGCGAGGTCCAGCGTGACGGGGAACGGGTCGTGCAGGCTGACCTTGCCGGTGTCCACACCCGCGGAGGCGTAGACGCGAGTGGTGGGGTCGAGCCGGTAGCGGAAGAGCTGGATCAGCCGCGGGTCGTCGTTCGGGTTCTCAACCCGCCAGAAGTGCGGGATTCGCGCGTCGGCGTACTCACCCGGCTTGTCGATCCGGTCCGCCGTCATCGACCCGGGCGACATGACTTCGACCACGAGAAGGCAGTGTTCCGGACGGAGCACCGCGTCCTCGTCCAGCGACGAGTCGTACACCACGAGATCCGGTCTGCGGTTGAGCAGCGGCACGTCGCGGAGCCGCAGATCGACATCGAAATCGGCCTCATAGCCCGGGCCGCTCGCCTCGGCGAGGAGGTAGGACAGGTTGCGGATGATTCGCTGATGCACCCTGCGGGGGGCCGGATTCACGACAATGGCTCCATCGACGATTTCCAGACTGCGGCACACTTCCTCCGGAAGGGCTTCGTAGTCTGCCGCCGTCAACCCGTCGGGCGGGAGCACCATCCACTCGGGCAGCGCCGTCATCCGACCCCCAACCTCTGTGAGTTCCTGAGTTCGAGGCTACTTGACTTCCAACACCGTTGGAAGTAAAGGCGCGGTCAGGCGCGCTCCGCCGCGCCGATGACCCGCTCCACGCGCGCGCCCAGCCGGTTCAGATTCTCCACGAAGTACGGGTATCCGCGGTCGATGTGGAACACGTCCCAGATCTCGGTGACCCCGTCGGCGCACAGGCCGGCCAGCACCAGGCCCGCGCCGGCGCGGATGTCGGATGCCCAGACCGGCGCGGAGGACAGCTTCTCGACCCCGCGGACCACCGCGTGGTGGCCGTCGGTGCGGGCGTCGGCGCCCAGGCGGACCATCTCCTCGATGAACCGGAACCGCGCCTCGTACACGTTCTCCGTGATCATCGACGTGCCCTCGGACACCGCGGACAGCGCAACGGCGAACGGCTGCAGGTCCGTGGCGAACCCCGGGTAGGGCAGCGTCACGAAGTCGACCGCCTTGGGCCGGTCGTTCTGCACCACCCGGAAACCGCTCTCGTCGAACGTCGTGATCTCGGCTCCGGCCATCCGCAGCTTCTCCAGCACCAGGTCCAGGTGGTGCGGGTTGACGCCCTTGACCGTCAGGTCACCGCGGGTCATCGCCGCCGCGAACGCCCACGTCGCCCCCACGATCCGGTCGCCGATCACGCGGTGCTCGGTCGGGTGGAGCTCGGTCACGCCCTGCACGGTCAGCGTCGACGTGCCGGCGCCCTCGATCTGCGCGCCCATCTGGTTCAGCATCACGCAGATGTCGACGATCTCCGGCTCGCGCGCGGCGTTGTCGATCACGGTCGTGCCCTCGGCCAGGACCGCGGCCATCAGGATGTTCTCGGTCGCGCCGACGCTCGGGAAGTCCAGCCAGATCTGCGCGCCCTTGAGGTGATCGGCCTTGGCGACGACGCAGCCGTGCTCGATGGTGCTCGTCGCGCCGAGCGCGCGCAGCCCGTTCTGGTGCATGTCCAGCGGCCGGGAACCGATCGCGTCCCCGCCCGGCAGCGCGACGACGGCCCGCTTGAGCCGCCCGACCAGCGGCCCGAGCACGCACACGGACGCGCGCAGCTTGCCCATCGCGGGCGAGTCGGCCCGGTGGGACAGCTCGGACGGGGTCGTGATCTTCGCGGTGTCGCCGTCCAGGACCACCTCGCACCCGACGCTGCGCAGCACGTCCGCCATCAGCGGGACGTCCAGGATCTGCGGGCAGTTGGTGATCGTGGTGGTGCCCTCGGCGAGGAGCGCGGCCGCCATCAGCTTCAGAACGCTGTTCTTGGCTCCGACGACCTCGACCTCGCCCACCAGCCGCGCACCACCGTGCACGTCGAAGTGCTCGCTCATGGCCGTCATCATGCCTTCCGGTTCGGGCACCCGAACGGAGGGGCGGGACATAACAGAGGGCGACCGAGTTCGCACTATCGTGTGAAACACTGTGGCCTCTCACGGCGATTAGGCGCCCGGATGGCCCACTGACTGGGGGAACCTTGAGCGAAATGTTGACCCCACCGGCGCCGCCGTCCCTGCCCGAGGTGCACCGGGCGGAGATCGACGGCGTGCCGGTCTTCTGGACCGACCAGCCCGGCCGGCTCAGCGCGAGCCTGCTGTTCGGGGTCGGCCTCGCCCACGAGTCGTTCCTGGAGACGGGGATCACGCACCTCGTCGAGCACCTGGCCATGCGGCGGGTGCGCACGAGCCGCTACGAGAACAACGCCTCGACCGAGGTCCTGCACACCAGTTTCGACGTCACCAGCACCCCGGAGACCGTCGCGGAGCACCTGCGGCGCGTGTGCGAGTCCCTGGCGGACCTGGACACCGGGCCGCTGCGGCTGGAGCGGGGCGTGCTGCTGGCCGAGGAGCGCGGCAACGAGGGTCCCGGCGTGACCGCGTGGCTGCCGTCCGCGCTGTGGTTCGGCAACCGCGCGTTCGGCCTGGCCGGCAACGTCCAGCTCGCCGCCGTCCACGCCGGTCCGCAGCAGGCGCGTGAGTGGTGTGCGCGCTGGTTCCACCGCGGCAACGCCGCGCTCGTGCTGTCCGGCCCTCCCCCGGCCGGTCTGACGCTCCCCCTGCCCGACGGCCCGCCGCGGCAGCCGGTGACCGCCGAGCCGTTCGACCTGCCCACCCCCGCGCAGACGAGCATCCCCAACGGCGTGGTGGGCTGCGCGCTGGTCGACTGGACCGCGGAGACCGCGTGCGCGGCCGGGGTCCTCATCCACCGGCTCACCGACCGGTTGCGGCACCTCGAGGGCCTGGTCTACGACATCGCCTTCGACCACCAGATGGTGGACGCCCGACACGCCGTCCTGGGGTTCGGCACCGACGTGCCGGACAAGCAGGCCGCCCGGGTCGTCGACGCGATCCGCACCGAGCTGGCCGAGCTGGGCCGCGGCGGACCGACCGAGGAGGAGCTGGCGGTCGACCGGGCCGGGCTCGCCGAGGAGGTCGCCGAGCGGGACTTCGCCGTCTACCGGGCGTTCGACGCGGCGATGAGCGAGCTGACCGGGTGGCCGTCGGCGGCCGAGCACCAGCAGCGGGTGCTGGCCGGGCTCGATCCGGCGGCGGTCGCGGCGGCCGCGCGGGACCTGGCCGGGCGGCTGGTGCTGTGCGCGCCGGAGCAGCACGTGCCGCGGGACCTGCCGGAACTGCCCGGCAGCCCGCTGCCCGCGCCGCCGGGGCGGGAGATGAAGCGGGCGCTGGTCGGGTCGACCGCGCCGCGCGGCTACCGGCTCGTGGTGGGCGAGGAGGGTCTGTCCACGTACTTCGGGCAGAACCCGTCGCCCGCGGCCGTCGTGCGCTTCGACGACCTCGCCGGGGTCGGCATCGAGCACACCGACGGGCAGCTGCCGATCCTGCACCTGTTCGGCACGCACGGCGGGGCGATCACCGTGCGCCCCGGCGACTGGCGCGGCGGCCGGGCGCTGGTGCGGGACCTGCGGGCGCGAATCGATTCCGCGGTGTGTTTCGAGGCTCCGGAGGCCATGCGGCTGTTCGAGCAGTCGTAAGGTGCTCGGTATGCCGGTACGGATCAACCGCGTGTACACCAGGGTCGGCGACAACGGCACGACCGCGCTCGGGGACGGCTCGCGCGTGCCGAAGACCGACCCGCGGCTGGCCGCCTACGCCGACGTCGACGAGACGAACTCGGTGGTCGGGCTGGCGCTCGCGATGGGCGGTCTCGACGAGGAGATCGCGGTGGTGCTGCGCCGCGTGCAGAACGACCTGTTCGACGTCGGGGCGGACCTGTGCTCGCCGGTGGTGCCCGATCCGGAGTTCCCCCCGCTGCGCATCACCGAGGCCTACATCGAACGGCTGGAGGGCTGGTGCGACGCGTTCAACGAGCGCCTGCCGAAGCTGACGTCGTTCATCCTGCCGGGCGGCACCCCGGGCGCGGCGTTCCTGCACCAGGCGCGCACGGTGAGCCGCCGGGCCGAGCGGGCGGGGTGGGCGCTGGTGGAGGCCGACCCGGACCGGACGAACACGCTGGCGGTCAAGTACCTCAACCGGCTGTCCGACCTGCTCTTCATCCTGGCCCGGCTGGCCAACCCCGAGGGCGACGTGCTGTGGAAACCCGGCGGCGAGGCCTGATCGGTTCACCCCGGGCCAGCATGCGGACATCCTCATACCCGCCACCCGCGCGGCGATCTAGGTTCGTGCCATGAGCGACAACACACCGCTGCCGGGAAGCATCCGGCTGCCGGACGGGTCCTGGGTCCGCGGGCGCGGCCTGCGCCGCCCCCAGCCCACCGGCCCCGCGCCCCGATTCGGCCTCTACCTGGGCTCCGCGCGGCTGCGTCGCGAGCACGACGCCGGCCTCGGGTGGCCGCACACCTGGCTGGACTGGCCGGACTTCCGGCTGCCCCGCGACGAGGACGCCGCCGTCCGGGAGATCCGCGCCCTGCACGAGCGGGCGCGCGCCGGGGAAGCGGTCGAGGTCGCCTGTGCCGGCGGGGTCGGGCGGACCGGCACGGTCATCGCCTGCCTCGCCGTTCTGAGCGGCGTCGACCCCGCCGAGGCCGTCGCCTGGACACGGCAGCACCACCACCCCCGGGCGGTCGAAACGCCGGGGCAACGCCGCTGGGTGCGCCGGTTCACCCCAGGCTGAATCAGGAAGCTCTCGGCACCTGGCGTCCCGGCGGAGCGGACTCCAGCCAGGACAGGAAACCGGTCAGCGCGTCCGGCCCCATCGCGATCTCGATGGGCTCCTGGACCGCTGACTCGCAGCGCAGGACCGTCGCGTCCGAGGGCACCGCGTAGGCCTCGGTGCCGATCGGATCGCGGCGGTCGGCGATCATCAACGTCTCGCGTTCGAACACCCGGTCCGGGCCGGTGCGCAGGCTCCACACCCGGTACCAGGCGAACACCTCACCCTCGTAACGCCCCAGGCCCAGGTGCCAGCCGGCGCGCGCGTTGTCCGGATCCCACCGCAACGCGACGCTCACCCCGCCCTGGCGACGCATCCGCCCCCAGCGGAAGCTGTACCAGAACGCGACGACGGCAAGACCGAGCAGGACGACCAGGACAACGAGGGTGATTTCCACGGCCGGCTCCTGCTCGTCGCCGGATCAGACCGACTGACCGGCCGCGCGGAGCCGGGCGGTCGCTCTGGCGCGCTCCGCCTCGTCCTCGGCGCTCAGCGCGGACCGGGCGGCCTCGACGTCGATCTCGTCGGCCAGCTCCGCGGTCTCGGCGAGCACGCTCACCCGCTCGGCGGTCACGGACAGGAAGCCACCGTGGACCGCGGCGCGGACGGTCTCACCGTCCGTGGTCGTCACCTTGACGACCCCACCCTCGACGAGCTGACCGAGTACCGGTTCGTGACCCGGCATCAGGCCGATCTCACCCTCAGTGGTCTGCGCGACCACGAACGTCGCCTGGCCGGACCAGAGACGGCGCTCGACGGCGACAAGCTCGACGGTCATCTCAGCCACGTGGTTCTCCTTCGTTCCCGCGCCGATGAGCGCAGTCTAATAGGTTCGCGACCGGTTACGACAACGGCGGGGTGAGAGTCCTTAAAGGACACCCGCCCCGCCGTCGTCCCGACATCACTTGCCGGTGAGTTCCTTGTACTTCTTCTCGAGGTCCTCGAGGCCACCGATGCCCAGGAACGCCTGCTCCGGGTAGTGGTCGAACTCACCCTTGGTGATCTTGTCGAACGCCTCGACGGTCTCCGCGCGCGGCACGGTCGAGCCCGGCTGGCCGGTGAAGGTCTCGGCGACCAGCATGTTCTGCGACAGGAACCGCTCGATGCGGCGGGCCCGCTGCACGGTCAGCTTGTCCTCTTCGGACAGCTCGTCCATACCGAGGATGGCGATGATGTCCTGCAGCTCCTTGTACTTCTGCAGGATCCGGATGACCTCGGACGCCACCCGGTAGTGGTCCTCGCCGACGATGGCCGGGTCGAGGATCGTCGAGGTGGAGGCCAGCGGGTCCACGGCCGGGAAGATGCCCTTCTGGAACACCGACCGCGACAGCTCGGTGGTGGCGTCCAGGTGGGCGAACGTGGTGGCCGGGGCCGGGTCGGTGTAGTCGTCCGCCGGCACGTAGATCGCCTGCATCGAGGTGATCGAACGGCCCTTGGTCGAGGTGATCCGCTCCTGCAGCTCACCCATCTCGTCGGCCAGCGTCGGCTGGTAACCCACGGCCGAGGGCATGCGGCCCAGCAGGGTCGAGACCTCGGAACCGGCCTGGGTGAACCGGAAGATGTTGTCGATGAACAGCAGCACGTCCTGGTTCTTGACGTCGCGGAAGTACTCCGCCATCGTCAGCGCGGACAGCGCGACCCGCATACGGGTGCCCGGCGGCTCGTCCATCTGGCCGAAGACGAGCGCGGTGTCGTTGATGACGCCGTCCTCGCTCATCTCCAGGAACAGGTCGGTGCCCTCACGGGTGCGCTCGCCGACGCCGGCGAACACCGAGGTGCCACCGAAGTTCTTGGCGACGCGGGTGATCATCTCCTTGATCAGCACCGTCTTGCCCACGCCGGCACCGCCGAACAGGCCGATCTTGCCACCCTGCACGTACGGGGTGAGCAGGTCGATGACCTTGAGGCCGGTCTCCAGCATCTGGGTCTTGCCCTCGAGCTGGTCGAAGGCCGGCGGCTTGCGGTGGATGCTCCAGCGCTCCAGGTCCGCGCCGTAGCCCGGCTGGTCGAGGCAGTCGCCCAGCGCGTTGTAGACGTGGCCCTTGACCTCGTCGCCGACCGGCACCGAGATCGGCGCGCCGGTGTTGATCACCTCGGCGCCGCGGACGAGACCGTCCTGAGGGGCGAGCGAGATCGTGCGAACGAGGTTGTCGCCGAGGTGCTGCGCGACCTCGAGGGTGACCGTCTTGCGCAGCTGCTCGAACTCGACCTCGACCTTCAGCGCGTTGAACAGCTCGGGCACGGCGCCGCGCGGGAACTCCACGTCGACGACCGGGCCGGTCACCGAGACGATCCGGCCCTTGGTCCGGGTTTCAGTGGTGGTCATCTACTCATCACTTCCTACAGCGGCGAGCGCATCGGCCCCACCGACGATTTCGCTGATCTCCTGCGTGATCTGGGCCTGTCGCGCCTGGTTGGCCAGCCGGGTGTAGGTCTCCACCAGCTCGCTGGCGTTGTCCGACGCCGACTTCATGGCGGTGCGCCGGGCGGCCAGCTCGGAAGCGGCCGACTCGAGCAGAGCCGAAAAGATCCGCGTGTTGATGTACTTCGGCAGCAGGGCCGACAGCAGCCGGTCCGCGCTGGGCTCGAACTCGTACGCCGGGAGGATCTCGCCGGACTGAGCGGTGCCCTCCGCGCCGTCTTCCACGTACTCGACCTCGAGCGGCGCCATCCGCCTGGCGACCGGGGTCTGGGTCAGCATCGACTTGAACTCGGTGTACACGATGTGCACCTCGTCCACGCCCAGGATGCCGTCCTCGCCCGGGCCGTTCGCGTCGTCGTCCGCACCGGCGAGGAACGCCTTGGTCAGCGTCTCGCCCGCGGCGGCGGCGTTCTCGTAGTGCGGCTGGTCGGAGAACCCGGTCCAGCTGTCGACGACCTCGCGGTTGCGGAACCGGTAGTAGTTCAGGCCCTTGCCGCCGATGACGTAGACCTGGGGCTCCTTGCCCTCCGAGCGCAGCAGCGAGAGCAGCTCCTCGGTGGCCCGCAGCACGTTGGTGTTGTAACCACCGCACAGGCCCTTGTCACTGGTCACCACCAGCACGGCCGCCCGCTTCGGGTTGGGCCGCTCGACGAGGAACGGGTCGTCGAGGCTCGCGGCCCCGCTCGCCAGGGCGGAGAGCACCTTGGTGATCTCCTCGGCGTACGGGCGCGAAGCCTCGACCCGTGCCTGGGCACGGCCGATCCGCGAGGTGGCGATCAGTTCCATCGCCTTGGTGATCTTGCCGATCGATTTCGTCGCCCGGATCTTTGCCCGGAGCTCGCGAAGTTGCGCCATGAGCTATCCGGTCACTTCGTCGGGGCGGGCTTGTTGACCTTGACGGTCTCCTGCCCGACCTTGTCGGCGTCCATCGCCTCGGCCTCGGCCTCGTTCACGAGCTGCTCACCCGAAGAGGTGGTGAAGCCCTTCTTGAACTCGGCGGTGGCGGCGGCGACGCGCTCGGCGAGCTCGTCGGTCCACTTACCCTTGTCGCGGATCTCGGCGAGGATGTCGTCGTGCTTGTGGCGGATGTTCTCCAGCAGCTCGGAGTTGAACCGCGCCACGTCCTCCACCGGCACGTCGTCGAAGTGACCCTTGGTGCCCAGGTACACGGTGATGACCTGCTGCTCGACCGGGATCGGCGAGTACTGGGGCTGCTTGAGCACCTCGTACAGGCGGGCACCGCGGTCCAGCTGGGCACGCGAGGTCGGGTCCAGGTCGGAAGCGAAGGCGGCGAACGCCTGCAGCTCCTGGTACTGGGACAGGTCGATCCGCAGCGAACCGGACACCGTCTTCATCGCCTTGATCTGCGCGTCACCACCGACCCGGGAAACCGAGGTGGTCACGTCGACCGCGGGGCGCTGACCCGAGTTGAACAGGTCGGACTGGAAGAAGCACTGCCCGTCGGTGATCGAGATGACGTTGGTGGGGATGTAGGCCGAGATGTCGTTGGCCTTGGTCTCGATGACCGGCAGACCGGTCAGCGAGCCACCACCCAGCTCGTCCGACAGCTTCGCGCAGCGCTCGAGCAGCCGGGAGTGCAAGTAGAAGACGTCGCCGGGGAACGCCTCGCGGCCCGGCGGGCGGCGCAGCAGCAGCGACAGCGCGCGGTAGGCGTCGGCCTGCTTGGACAGGTCGTCGAACACGATCAGGACGTGCTTGCCCTGGTACATCCAGTGCTGGCCGAGCGCCGAACCGGTGTAGGGGGCCAGCCACTTGAAGCCGGCGGAGTCCGACGCGGGGGCCGCGACGATGGTGGTGTACTCCAGCGCGCCCGCGTCCTCCAGGGACTTGCGGACACCGGCGATGGTGGAGCCCTTCTGGCCGATCGCGACGTAGATGCAGCGGACCTGCTTGTTCGGGTCGCCGGTCGCCCAGTTGGCCTTCTGGTTGATGATCGTGTCGACGCAGACCGCGGTCTTGCCGGTCTTGCGGTCACCGATGATCAGCTGGCGCTGGCCGCGGCCGATCGGGGTCATCGCGTCGATCGCGGTGATGCCGGTCTGCAGCGGCTCGGACACCGGCTGGCGCTGCACGACCGAGGCGGCCTGCAGCTCCAGCGCGCGCCGGTCCTCGGCCACGATGTCGCCGAGGCCGTCGATCGGCTTGCCGAGCGGGTCGATGACGCGGCCCAGGAAGGCCTCGCCGACCGGGATCGAGAGGATCTGGCCGGTGCGCTTGACCTCCTGACCCTCTTCGATCTTCTCGTAGTTACCGAGGATGACGACACCGATCCGGCGCGGCTCCAGGTTCTGCGCCACACCGAGGATGCCGCCGGGGAACTCCAGCAGCTCGTTGGCCATGGTCGAGGGCAGACCCTCGACGTGGGCAACGCCGTCGCCGGTGTCCACGACGACGCCGACCTCTTCCCGGTTGACTTCGGGTGAGTAACTCGAGACGTAGTTCTCGATCGCGCTACGGATCTCGTCCGAGGAGATCGTCAGCTCCGCCATGTCGTTCCCGCTCTCTCGTTCCTGCAGGTGTGCAAAGTCTTGTGTGGTGTCAGGCCAGCTGCCTGCGCAGCTCGGCGATCCGGCCGGCGGTGCTGCCGTCGATGACCTCGTCGCCCACCCGGACGACGAGCCCGCCACCGAGGCGGGCGTCGATCTCGACGTGCAGCCCGATCGGCCGCCCGTAGATCCGGCGCAGCTGCTCGGCCAGCCGCTCCCGCTGCTCCGCGGACAGCTCGCTCGCGCTCGTGACGTACGCGACCGAGCGCTCGCGGCGCTCCGCGGCCAGCTGGACCAGCTCGTCCAGCTTGATCCCGACGCTGCGACCCGCCGACCGGCCGACGACCTGCTCGGCCAGGGCCAGGGTGATGTCGTCCACCTTGCCCTGCAGCAGGTCGCGCAGCAGCCTGCGCTTCGCGTCACCGGGTGCCGTCTGGTCGGACAGCGTCTGCTCCAGCTCCGGGTTGCTTCCCACGATACGGGCGATCCGGAACAACTGGTCCTCGACGGCGTCCAGCTTCCCGGCCTTTTCCGCACTGGTCAGCAGCGCGTGCCGGCCGAGCGACTCCGTCCCGTCGAGCAGTTCCCGCGGGCTGGACCAGCGTGCCGCGACCACGGCGTCGAGCACGCGCAGGGTCTGCTCGGACACCTTGCCGGCCAGCACCGAGCGGACCAGCCGGGTGCGGGCGCCCGGGTCGGACGAGGCGTCGGCGACCGCACGGCGCAGGCCGATCTCCCTGCCGAGCAGGTCGACCACGGCCAGCAGTTCGTTGCCGAGAGCGGCCGGGTCGGCGCCGGCCTCGCCGGTGACCTCGGCGAGCCGGGTCTCGGCGGAGGCGAGCGCTTCGCGGCTCGCGGCGTGCAGCGTCAGCGTCATCTGGGCTACTTTCCTGCTCCGTTACCGGCGCTGCTGCCGAGCTCGGCGAGGAACCGGTCGACCGTGCCACGGCGACGGACCTCGTCCTCGAGGTGCTCCCCGACGATCCGGCTCGCCAGCTCGATCGAGTTGCGGCCCAGCTCGTTGCGCAGCTCCGTGACGATCTGTGCCTTCTGGGCCTGCAGCGCGGCGTGGCCCTGGGCGATGATCCGGGCGGCCTCGTCCTGGGCCTCGGCCCGCAGCTCCTCCTTGATCCGCTCCGCCTCGAGGCGAGCGTCGTCGCGGATCTTGGCGGCCTCGGAGTAGGCGTCCTTGAGCTGTGCCTGGTACTTCGCGAGCGCCTCTTCGGCTTCGGCCTGCGCCTTCTCCGCCTTGGCGATGCCACCCTCGATGGCCGCCGTGCGCTCCTCGTACATCTTCTCGAAGCGGGGCACGGCGAACTTCTTGAGCAGCCACAGCAGGATCAGGAAGGCCACCAGGCCGAGGATGATCTCGCTGAGGTGCGGCAGCACCGGGTTCGGCGCTTCCGCAGCCAGCACGATCTGGGTCTTCACCACAACGACTCCTTCAGCGGTGAGCGGTTAACTCAGGCGGCGGAGGCGATGAAGTAGACGACCAGACCGATCAGGGCGAGCACCTCGGTAAGCACGAAGGTGGTCCAGGCGATACCCATGAGCTTGCCCTGGGCCTCCGGCTGACGGGCGGTGCCGTTGATGACGGCGGCCCAGATCAGACCCACACCGATGCCCGGGCCGATCGCGCCCAGACCGTAGCCGATGGCGGCGAGACCCGGGTTGAGGTTGACAGCGGTCTCGGCGGCCTGGGCAAGAACGATGTTGCTCACTTGCGTTTCCCTTTCACTCGGTCCGCTACCACGCGGATCGGGGGCTTTTCGGTTCGTTTTCTTCTAGTGGTCTTCGGCGAGCGCGGCGCCGATGTAGTTCGCCGAGAGAACGGCGAACACATACGCCTGGATCACCTGGATCAGCGCTTCCACGAAGGTCATCAGGATGGCGAACGCCCACGAGACCAGCGAGATGGGCTTGAAGACCCCGCCCGCGTGGAGCAGCAGGAACTCACCCGCGAGCGTGAACACCAGCAGGATCAGGTGGCCGGCGAACATCGCGGCGAACACCCGGACCGCCAGCGTGAGCGGGTTGAGGACGAACTTCTGCAGGAACTCGATCGGCGTCAGCAGGATGTAGATCGGGCCGGGCGCACCCGGCGGGACGGTCGCGTGCTTGAGGTAGCCCACGAAGCCGTGCCGCTTGAACCCGACGTAGTGGTACACCGGGTAGACCACCAGCAGCGACAGCGCGATCGGGAAACCGATGTGCGAGAACGTCGGGAACTGGACGATCGGGATGATCCCGAACAGGTTGTTGATCAGCACGAAGCTGAACAGCGTCAGCACCAGCGGGATGAACGGCTTGAAGTCCTTCGACCCGATCTGCTCACGCGCGATCCCGTTGCGCGCGAAGTCGTAGACGTACTCCGCGGCGAACTGCGCCTTGCCCGGCACGACCTTCAGCTTGCGCGAGGTCAGCAGGAAGAAGGCCGCGATGATGATCACCGACAGCACGACGAGGATCATCGGCTTGGTGACGCCGAGGAAGATCGGCGGCAGGTCGAAGTCTCCGGCACCCGGGGGCGCGAACGTGTCGCCCTCGGCCAATACCAGCGCGCCCAACTGGGCTCCTTCCGGTTCTCCCGGCCGGCGTTCACTCCGCCGGGGGAATCGTCACGATCTGGACTTAACGTACCCGATACGTTTCGGGTGGTTGGAGGCGGATCCCCTGAGTGAACACCGCGTGTACTTTCAGCCACTTGGGGGTTTCGGTACTACGATCTCCGACGGCAGAATCGGCCCACCCGGCTCAGGGGCCATCCGTCTCGATCGCCACGTTGCCGGTCGGGGTTCCACATCGGGAGCGCGGCCCGGAGCCCACCTCCACGATCCGGACGATACCAGCCGGTAAATCGACACCGTACGGGCGTACTCCTAATTGAGTCCCCACCCGCCGCGTGATCGCCGGAATCCGGCGCTGACCTGCGGGAGGTCAGCCCGGGATGATCGTCGGGATCTTGGTCTTGCGGAAGGCCAGGAACTCCGCCGCCGCCCACACCAGGATCACCGCGAGCGTGGTGAACGCGAGCGCGTACCGGTTGAAGGAGTCCACGCCCTTGAGGGCGGTCATGACGCCGAACAGGACCAGCACCTTGAGGATGTAGCCGCCGATCGCCACCGCCATCACCATGAACGGGTCCAGCGCGGCCGACTTGCGCATCATGAACAGCGTGACCAGGGACGACGCGAACGCGATGGCGCCGCCGACCAGCGACCCGAGCAGTCCGGGGACCCCGGACAGGATCGTCGAGACGACCACGCCGATCACCACCGTGGCCAGCCCCGGCCACAGCGCGAAGCGCAGCATCGCGTCGGCCAGCTTGAGCACCGACTGCGCGTGCGGGTTCTCGGTCTTGTCGGTCATGACACTCCCTGGTTCCGCGACCTCAGGCGCGGAATGACGGACACGATCGCGGCGAGGACGAGGCCCGCGCCGACAATCCAGAGTACCGCCGTCGTGTCGAACAGCGTCACCGAGACCGCGCCGAAGCCGAGCAGGCCCGCCCACAGGTAGATCAGCAGCACCGCGCGGCGCTGCGAGTGGCCGATCTCCAGCAGGCGGTGGTGCAGGTGCATCTTGTCCGCCGCGAACGGGCTCTCGCCGCGCCGGGTGCGCCGGATGACGGCCATCAGCAGGTCGAGGACCGGCAGGAACAGCACCGCGACGACGACCAGCAGCGGCGACAGCAGCGCCAGCGCGTCGGAGCCGCCGAACCGGGTGTAGTTGATCTTCCCGGAGGCCGAGGTGGTGGCGCCGGCCAGCATCAGGCCGATCATCATCGAGCCGGAGTCGCCCATGAAGATCTTCGCGGGCTGGAAGTTGTGCGGCAGGAAGCCCAGGCACGCGCCGGCCAGCGTGGCGGCGATCAGCGCGGGCGGGTAGACGCCGACGTCGCCGCCCTGCGAGTTGAGCAGGCCGAGCGAGAACGCGCAGGTCGCGGCCGCGGCGATGAAGCCCAGCCCGGCGGCCAGGCCGTCCAGCCCGTCGACGAAGTTCAGCGCGTTGACCAGCACCACCACGAGCAGCACCATCAGCAGCCCGCCCTGGTTGTTGTCCAGGGTGACGACCGAGCCGAGCGCGTCGCCGTTGCCGCCCCAGGGCACCCAGAAGACGTTCCACTGCACGCCGAAGATGACCAGGATGCCGGCGCACATGACCTGGCCGGCGAGCTTGGTCCAGGCGTCGATCTCGAAGCGGTCGTCCAGCGCGCCGATGAGCACGATGACGCCGCCGCCGATCAGAACGCCGACCGGGTCGAGGGAGAAGTCGAACGCGCGGCGCAGCACCGGCAGCTGGTGGGCCATCGCCATGCCGCCGACGACGCCCAGGTACATGCCGACGCCACCCATCCGCGGGATCGGGATGACGTGCACGTCGCGGGCGCGCGGGTTGGCGATCGCGCCGAGGCGGATCGCCAGGCGCCGGATGACGCCGGTGAGCAGGAACGTCAGGGTCGCGGCGATCAGGCCGACGAGGATGTACTCCCGGATCGGGAGGCCGGCGGTGGTTACGGGGGTCATCAGGCCGCGGTCTTCACCGGTGCGCCGAGCACCTCGCTCACCGCTTCGGCGCTCACTGCGCCGGCCCGCAGCAGGACGGGCTCGTCCCCGGTCAGGTCGACGACGGACGAGGGCAGCGCCTCCCGGCTGGGCCCGGCGTCGAGGTAGACCGAGACGGACTCGCCGAGCTGGTCCCGCGCCTCGTCCGCGTCGGCGGCCGGGGGCCGTCCGGCGACGTTGGCGCTGGAGACGGCCATCGGGCCGACCTCTCGCAGCAGCTCCAGCGCGACCGGGTGCAGCGGCATCCGCAGCATGACGGTGCCGCGGGTGGTGCCCAGGTCCCAGCGCAGGCTCGGCGCGTGCGAGAGCACAATGGACAGATCACCGGGCCAGAATGCCTCGATGAGGGCGCGTGCCTGCGGCGGCACCCCGAGGACCAGACCGTCTATTGTGGACCAGGAACCGACCAGGACGCCGACGGGCAGGTCGGGACCGCGGTTCTTCGCCCGCAGCAGCGCGCGCACGGCGGCCGAGTCGAACGCGTCCGCCCCGATGCCGTACACCGTGTCCGTGGGCAGCACGACCAGCCGCCCCGAACGGACCGCGCTCGCCGCCGCGGCCAGCCCCTCGGCCCGCGTCTCCGGACGGCTGCAGTCGTACACCGCGCTCATGGGGTGAAGACTATTCCGAAGCGTGTAACGGCTCGGTTGCGGGTGGCGGTCACGCTCCGGCCGTCGTGGCGCAGTGAGGACGACCCGAGTCAGGAGGGGGCCGCGCTGGGGTTCAGCCGCGTAGTGCTGTCACGAAACGGGGGCGTCCGGCGAGGTCGCGGTGGTCCTGGACCTCCGTCAGCACCTTCCGCGACGCCACCAGCGCCGGGGCGGCCGAGCCGTGTGTGTCGTCGTGTTCGATGGCCAGTCCGCCGCCGGGCTTGAGGAGCCTGCAGGCGGTCGCCACGGCTTGCCGGACCACCGCCAGGCCGCCGTCGGGGGCGAAGACCGCTTGCGGCGGGTCGAAGTCGACCACCTCGGGCGGCAGGTCGCCGCCCGGGGGGACGTACGGCGGGTTGCACACCACCAGGTCCACCAGGCCGTCCAGCTCCGCGAAGATGGTGTTGTCGCCGACGTCCCCGGAGTACAGGCGGATCGGGGTGTCCCCCGCCGCCGCCTGCTTGTCCGCGTTGTGCCGCGCCCACGCCAGCGCGTTCGGGTCGATGTCCACGGCGTACACCACCGCGTCCGGCCGCTCGTGCGCGATCGCCAGCGCCAGCGCCCCCGACCCGGTGCACAGGTCCACCACCACCGGGTACTCGCGCCCGTGGATGTGCCGCAACCCCCACTCGACCAGCAGCTCCGTCTCCGGCCGCGGGATGAACACCCCGGGGCCGACGTCCAGCGTGATCCCGGCGAACCCGGCCCACCCGGTGAGGTGCTGCAGCGGCACCCGCTTCGCGCGCTGGGCGACCAGCTTGCCGATCGCCTCCACCACCGGCGGGTCGACGAGCGGCACCAGCGGCAGGCGACCGCGCTCGACACCCAGCACGTGGGCGGCGATCAGCTCGGCGTCGGCGCGCGGAGACGCCACGCCCGCCTCCTCCAGGATGCGCATCGCCTCGAGGATCGCCAGTCGCAACGGTTGCCGCTTCACGCTCCCAACTTTTCCACAGCCGTCAGCCGGCGGTGGGGACGTATGCCGCGAGCGCACCGCGCGTCTGCCGCAGATCGTCGATGCGCTCGTCCAGGGCGTCCAGCTGCTCACGGAGCGTGCTCACCACTTCGGGGCACATCTCCAGCTCCGGCTTCTCCCCCCGCGCGCACGGCAACAGCTTCCGGATCACGCACGTCGACAACCCCGCGGCCAGCAGGGCGCGGATCTGCCGCACCGTGATCACCGCGTCGTCGTCGTAGACCCGGTAGCCGTTGGTGTCCCGCTTCGTGGAGAGCAGCTCCTGCTCCTCGTAGTACCGCAGCAACCGCTGGCTCACGCCGGTCCGGGCGGCCAGCTCCCCGATCCGCATGCGACCTCGCTCACTCGACGTTGACCTTCACACCGATGTCAAAACCTAACGTCGCGGCATGACCGAACATTTCGCACCCGTCGTCCGCGGATCCGGTCCCGGCCTGCTGCTCGCCCACGGCGCCGGCGGCAGCGTCCACGCGAACTTCGGGCCCATCCTGGACGACCTCGCCCAGACGCACACCGTGGTCGGCCGGGACTACCCGGTGGCGGACCGGCCGTCGCTGGACGGACTGGCCGATGCCCTGGTGCAGACGGCGGTGGACGCCGGCGTGGAGCGCTTCACGATCCTCGGCTACTCGCTGGGCACGGCCGTCGCGGTGCGCGCCGTCACGCGTCACCCGGAGCGGGTGACCGGGCTGGTGCTGACCGCCGGGTTCGCCCGGCCGTCCAACCAGATGCGGCTCGCCCTCGCGGTGTGGCGCGAGCTGCTCGACCTCGGGAACGAGGAGCTGCTGGCGAAGTACGTGACCTTCGCCGGGGTCGGCGGGCAGTTCCTGAACGCCCTGACGCCGCGCGAACTCGAGGAAGCGGTGGCCGGCGTGGTCGTGCCGGATGGCACGGCGGAGCTGGTCGACCTCGTGGCCTCGGTGGACACCACCGCCGAGCTGGGCCGCGTCACCGTGCCGACACGCGTCATCGGCACCCGCCAGGACGTCCTGGTGCCGATCGACGTGCAGCGCGACCTCGCCGAGGGAATCCCCGGGGCCGAGTACGTGGAGATCGCGAGCGGCCACTCGATGCAGGCCGAGGCCCGCGACGAGTGGCTCGCCCGGATCCGGGAGTTCCGTCACTGACCGGCCGAGGCCAGCCGCTCCTCGCGGTCGGCGGCGGCCAGCGCGTCCAGCACGGCGTCGAGGTCGCCGTCGAGGACCTGGTCCAGGTTGTACGCCTTGTAGTTCACCCGGTGGTCGGAGATCCGGTTCTCCGGGAAGTTGTAGGTGCGCACCCGCTCGGAGCGGTCGACCGTGCGGACCTGCGACTTGCGGGCGTCGGCGGCCTTGGCGGCGGCCTCTTCCTCCGCCATGGCCTGCAGCCGCGCCTGCAGCACCTGGATGGCGCGGGCGCGGTTCTGGATCTGCGACTTCTCGTTCTGGCAGGACACGACGATCCCGGTGGGCAGGTGGGTCACCCGCACGGCCGAGTCGGTGGTGTTGACGCTCTGCCCGCCGGGGCCGGACGACCGGAACACGTCGATGCGCAGGTCGTTCGGGTCGATCTCGACCTCGACCTCCTCCGGCTCCGGGTAGATCAGGACGCCCGCGGCGGAGGTGTGGATCCGGCCCTGTGACTCGGTCGCCGGGACGCGCTGCACGCGGTGCACGCCACCCTCGAACTTCAGCCGCGCCCAGACCCCGTCGGCATCCGTTCCCTTGCTCTTCACCGCGACTGTGACGTCCTTGTAGCCGCCCAGGTCGGAGTGCACCGCGTCGAGCACCTCGGCCTTCCAGCCGTGCCGCTCCGCGTAGCGCAGGTACATGCGCAGCAGGTCGCCGGCGAACAGGGCGGACTCCTCGCCGCCCTCACCGGACTTGATCTCCATCAGCACGTCCGAGCCGTCGTACGGGTCGCGCGGCAGCAGCAGCTCCGTCAGCCGGGACTCCAGCTGCGGGATGCGCGCGGCGATCTCCTCGGCCTCGGCGGCGAACGTGGAGTCCTCGTCGGCCAGCTCGCGCGCCGTGCCGAGGTCGTCCCGGGCCTGGTCCAGCTCGTTGATGACCTTGACGATCGGGCTCAGCTCGGCGTAGCGGCGGCCGAGTTTGCGCGCCCGGCCCTGGTCGGCGTGCACGGCCGGATCCGCCAGCTGCTTCTCCAGCTCGGCGTACTCGTCGAGCAGCCCGTGCAGGGAGGACGAATCCACGACCGCACCTTCCTCTCGTTCCGGTGACACAAAAGCGGCGCCCACCCCCGGTGGTCGGGAGTGGGCGCCGGTGGTGAAGCTACTTGGCGTCGGCCTTCTTGCCGGCCCGCTTGCCGTAGCGCGCCTCGAAGCGCGCCACCCGGCCGCCGGTGTCCATGATCTTCTGCTTGCCGGTGTAGAAGGGGTGGCAGTTCGAGCAGATTTCGACCGTGATGGCACCGGAGGTCTTGGTGCTGCGGGTGGTGAAGGTGTTGCCGCAACCACAGGTGACCGTGGTGGGCACGTACTCGGGGTGGATACCGCTCTTCATGGAGTCCTCTCTCGGTGGCCGCCGGGTCCCCGCGGCGTTCTTCGACACGTGGGGTGAACCGGAGCCGGACGTTAGCGGATTGATTCTGCCAGACGCGCTGACATGCAGGTCAACGCCCCCGGGCGGCGCATATTCCGGGTACGGGACGTGTACGGGTTTTGTACGGGCGCGCGGGAGGCTCTCGCCCGAGACCCGGACCCGCCGGGTGAGGAGGAGCCGATGTCCCGCAGCATCAAATCCGTCGCCGTCGCCGCCCTCGCGGCCGCCGCGCTCACGGTGGTCCCGCTCACGAGCCAGGCCGCCACCCTCGCCGAAGCCCCCAGCAGCGACGTTTCGATCCTCGCCGCCGGTGACGGCACCCCGTCCGGCGCGGTCGCCTGGTTCAAGGCCCGCATCGGCAGCACCGCCTACCAGGGCTACTGCGAGAAGGCCGTGGAGAACGCCTACGGCACCACCGGGGTGTGGGCCTCGGCCAACGCGCACTGGAACGGCGCCAGCCCCAAGCACGCCGGTGACCGCAACCCGCCGCTGGGCGCGTTCGTCTACTGGAACATCGCCTCGCCCTACGGCCACGTCGGCATCTCCGACGGCGCCGGCGGCTTCTACGCGACCAGCGTCGGCGGCAAGATCGGGCACGTCACCAAGGCCCAAGGCGGCTACAGCTACTACAGCAACTACCGCGGCTGGACCCCGGCGGCGGTCCCGCACCGCTAGGACGACGCGAAAACGGCCACCCTTCCCGGCGGGGAGGGTGGCCGTTTCGCCGGCTACGAACGACTAGTCGTCGTCGGACGCCAGAGCCGTCTTGCTGACCTGCATCAGGAACTCGATGTTGGTCTTGGTCTTGCGCAGGCGGGACAGCAGCAGGTCGATGGCCTGCTGCGAGTCCAGCGCGTGCAGGACCCGGTGCAGCTTGTGCGTGACCGCCAGCTCGTCCGGCGAGAGCAGCAGCTCCTCCTTGCGGGTGCCGGACGGGTTGACGTCCACCGCCGGGAAGACGCGCCGCTCGGCGATCTTGCGGTCGAGCTTGAGCTCGGCGTTGCCGGTGCCCTTGAATTCCTCGAAGATCACCGTGTCACCGGTGGACCCGGTCTCGACCATCGCCGTGGCGAAGATCGTCAGCGAGCCGCCGTTCTCGATGTTGCGCGCCGCGCCGAGGAAGCGCTTCGGCGGGAACAACGCGGTCGAGTCGACACCACCGGAGAGGATCCGGCCGGACGCCGGGGCCGCCAGGTTGTAGGCGCGGCCCAGACGGGTGATCGAGTCGAGCAGGACCACCACGTCCATGCCCATCTCCACCAGGCGCTTGGCGCGCTCGATGGACAGCTCGGCCACCGAGGTGTGGTCCGACGGCGGGCGGTCGAAGGTCGAGGCGATGACCTCGCCCTTCACCGACCGCTGCATGTCGGTGACCTCTTCCGGACGCTCGTCGACGAGGACGACCATCAGGTGGCACTCGGGGTTGTTCGTGGTGATCGCGTTCGCGATGTCCTGCATGATCGTGGTCTTGCCCGCCTTCGGCGGCGACACGATCAGGGCGCGCTGCCCCTTGCCGACCGGCATGACCAGGTCGATCACGCGGGTGGTCAGCTTGTGCGGTTCGGTCTCCAGGCGCAGCCGCTCGTTGGGGTAGAGCGGGGTCAGCTTGGTGAACTCGGGGCGGCGCTTGGCCTCCTCCGGGTCCAGGCCGTTGACGCTGTCGACGCGCACCAGCGGGTTGAACTTCTGGCGCTGCTGCTCGCCCTCGCGCGGCTGCTTGACCACACCGGTGATGGCGTCACCGCGGCGCAGGCCGTGCTTGCGGACCAGCGACAGCGACACGTACACGTCGTTCGGCCCGGGCAGGTAGCCCGAGGTGCGCACGAACGCGTAGTTGTCCAGGACGTCGAGGATGCCGGCGACCGGCAGCAGCACGTCGTCCTCGCGGATCTCGGTGTCCGCGCCGCCCTCACCCCGGTTGCCACCGCGGCGGCGGCGGTCCCGGAACCGGCGGCCGCGACGGCCGCCCTCGTCGTCGTCCGCGTTGTTCTGGCCGCCACCGGAGTTCTGGCCGCCGCCCGCGTTCTGCTTGGACTGGCCGCCACCGGAGCCGGAGTCCCGGTTGTTCTGCCTGCGCTGGTCGCCACCGCCCTGCTGGGACTGGTCGCCACCGCGCTGCTGGTCGTTGCCGCCGCGCTGCTCGCGCTGGTCGTTGCCGCCGCGGTTGTCGTTGCCGCCGCGGTTGTCCGGGCTGCCTGCGGCGCGGTTCGCGCCACGGCGACGGCGGGCGCCGCCCTCGCGCCGCGGGCCGTCCTCGGCCTGCTGGGGCGCCTCGGCGCCGTTCCCGGGCTTGTCGGCCGGAGCGGGCTTGTCGGCCTTCTCCACCACCGGAGCGGGCTTCTCGGCCGGCGCCTCGGCCTGCCGGGGCGCCTTCTCGGCGGGCTTGGTCTGCGCAGACTCGGTCTGGGCAGACTCGGCCTGGGCAGGAGCCTCCACCTTCGCGGCGATGCCGTCAAGGGGCAGGGTCTCGTCGGCGGCGCGCTTGCGCGGGGCCTTGCCCTGGCGCTCGCGGATCGCGGCGATCAGGTCGCCCTTGCGCATCCCCTTGGTGTCGCCGATGCCCAGCTGGGTGGCGAGTTCCCGCAGGTCGGCGATCACCATGCCGGACAGGCCGCCACTGCGGCGCTTCGGCGCGGCGGTGCCGTTGCTCTCCCCTGGCTCAGCGTTCGTCGCGGCGGCCGCCACGTCGCCGCTCAAAAGATCGGTGTTGCTCACACATGTCCTTCCTGACCGATCCACGCCTCCAGGTGGATCAGCGGACTACCGCCCGCGTCCGATCGCGGAACGGTCTGCTCCTGCCCGGTGTGGCTTCCCCGGCCGGGACACGCGGGTCACAGCGGCCGGGCCGCCACACGGGGTTCTCGCGTGTTCCTGGTGGAACGCGCCGAATTCGTGTCACCGTAGCTACCGGAAACCCGCCTAGGTCAATCCCTGCACCAGCTATGCGGAATTATCGACTCAACGAGAGAATACGATCCGGGATGGAACCCCCGGGACCGACACCGGGTGCGGATTGCGCGCGGTGATCGAACGCCCCCGAGGGTAGACCGACCGGGCACGAGGTGCAACAACCACCCCCCGGCGTGCCGCGAATCTCCGCACGGAATCTACCGGCCCGTGACCTGAACCCCGGTCTGGTCGACCGGCAGCTCGATGACTTCGAACCCTGCAACGTCCACGGCGGCCGGAATTATTCCGTCGACCGTGAGCGCCAGCACGGTCGGGCCGGCGCCGGACACCGTCGCCGCGACCCCGGCGGCCCGCAGCTCGCGCACCAGGCGCCCGGTCGCCGGGTAGGCGGGGGCGCGGTAGTCCTGGTGCAGGCGGTCCTCGGTGGCCGGCAGCAGCAGCGACGGGTCGCTGGTCAGGGCGTGCACCGCCAGCGCCGCGCGGCCGGCGGAGAACGCGGCGTCGGGGTGCGGCACCTGCGCCGGCAGCAGCCCGCGCGTCGCCTCGGTCGACGACTTCACCGACGGCACGGCCACGACCGGACGGATCGACGGGTGCGGCGTCAGCCGTTCGGCGTGGAAGCGGCCCTTCTCACACCACGCCAGGACGAAACCACCCAGCAGGCTGGCGGCGGCGTTGTCCGCGTGCCCCTCGAACTCGGCGGCCAGCTGGACCGCGTCGCCGTCCAGGGACCGGCCCGCCAGGGCGTACCCGGCGGCGATCCCGGAGACCACCGCCGCGGCCGACGACCCGAGCCCGCGCGCGTGCGGAATCTTGTTGAAGCACCGCAGATGCAGCCCCGGCGGCGTGACGCCGAGGTGCTCGCACGCGCGCCGCAGCGCCCGCACCACCAGGTGCGTCTCGTCGGTCGGCACGTCCTCGACCCCCCCGGCCCCGGCGTCGAACACCTCGACCTTGAGACCGGCGTCGGTGACCTGCACCTCGACGACGTCGTGCAGCGCGAGCGCCAGCCCGAGCGCGTCGAAGCCCGGGCCGAGGTTCGCGCTCGACGCCGGGACGGTCACCTTCAACGCGGTCACGTCAGCTCCAGCGCGGCGGCCACCGCCCGCGGGTCCACCGCCAGCGGCTCGACCTCGACGTTGCCCTCCAGCGCGGTGCCCGGGTCCTTGAGGCCGTGGCCGGTGACGGTGCACACCACGGTCGACCCCTTCGGCAGACGGCCGTCGGCGGCGGTGGCGAGCAGGCCCGCGACGCTGGTCGCCGACGCCGGCTCGACGAACACGCCCTCCTTGCTGGCCAGCAGCCGGTACGCGGCGAGGATCTGCTCGTCGGTCACCGCCTCGAACAGGCCGCCGGAGGCGTTCTTCGCCTTGACCGCGCCCTCCCACGAGGCCGGGCTGCCGACGCGGATCGCGGTCGCGATGGTCTCCGGCTCGGGCACCGGCTCACCCTTGACCAGCGGCGCGGCGCCGGCCGCCTGGAACCCGAACATGCGCGGGGTGTTCTTCACCACACCGTCGGCGGCGTACTCGGAGTACCCGGCCCAGTAGGCGGTGATGTTGCCCGCGTTGCCCACCGGCAGGCAGTGGATGTCCGGCGCCTCGCCGAGCACGTCGCAGATCTCCCAGGCGGCGGTCTTCTGACCGATCAGCCGCACCGGGTTGACCGAGTTGACCAGCGTGACCGGGTGGTCGATCGCGGTCTTGCGGGCCAGCTCCAGGCAGTCGTCGAAGTTGCCGTCGATCTGCAGGATGCGGGCGCCGTGCAGGATGGCCTGCGCGAGCTTGCCCATCGCGATCTTGCCCTGCGGGATGAGGACCGCGCAGGTCAGGCCGGCGCGCGCGGCGTAGGCCGCGGCCGAGGCCGAGGTGTTGCCGGTGGAGGCGCAGATGACCGCCTGCAGGCCGCTGGCCTTGGCGTGGGTGATCGCCACCGTCATGCCGCGGTCCTTGAACGACCCGGTGGGGTTGGCGCCCTCGACCTTGAGGTAGACCGTCGAGCCGGTCAGCTCGGACAGGTGCGGGGCGGGCATCAGCGGCGTGTTGCCCTCGCCGAGGGTGATGACCTCCGCCCCGGCCGGCACCGGTACCCGGTCGGCGTACGCCTCGATGATCCCGGGCCAGCCGGCCTTCGCAGTCATGAATCCTCGCCTTCCACCCGCATCACGCTCACGACCTCGTTGACGACGTCCATTTTCCCGATGGCCTCGACGGTCGCCTCCAGCGCCGCGTCCGGTGCGAGGTGCGTCACGATGACCAGGCTGGCCGTGTCGTGCCGGTCACGCTGCCGGACCGCGGCGATGCTCACCTCGTGCGCCGCGAACACCTGCGCGACCTGGGCGAGGACACCCGGCTTGTCGGCGACGTCGAGGCTGACGTGGTAGCGCGTCGGGGTCTGGCCCATCGGCCGCACCGGCAGCTGGGCGTGCGCCGACTCGCGCGGGCCGCGGCCGCCGACCACCCGGTTGCGGGCCACCGCGACCAGGTCGCCGAGCACCGCGCTGGCCGTCGGCGCGCCACCGGCACCCTGGCCGTAGAACATCAGGCTGCCCGCCGCGTCGGCCTCGACGAACACCGCGTTGAACGCGCCGCCCACGTTCGCCAGCGGGTGGGTGCGCGGGATCATCACCGGGTGCACGCGCGCCGACACCGACTCGGTGCCGTCCTCGCCCTCGACGCGTTCGCAGATCGAGAGCAGCTTCACCGTGCGGCCCAGTGCCTTCGCCGCCGCGATGTCGGAGGCCGACACGTTCGAGATGCCCTCGCGGTGCACGTCGGACGCGGTGACGCGGGTGTGGAAGGCCAGCGAGGCGAGGATGGCCGCCTTGGACGCGGCGTCGTAGCCGTCCACGTCCGCGGTCGGGTCCGCCTCCGCGTAGCCGAGGCGGCTGGCCTCGTCCAGGGTCTCGGCGTAACCGGCGCCCGTGGAGTCCATCGCGGACAGGATGAAGTTGGTGGTGCCGTTGACGATGCCCATCACCTTGGTGATGCGGTCACCGGCCAGCGACTCGCGCAGCGGGCGCAGCAGCGGGATCGCCCCGGCCACCGCGGCCTCGAAGTAGAGGTCGGCGCCGCTGGCGTCGGCCGCCTCGAACAGCTCCGCGGAGTACTCGGCCAGCAGCGCCTTGTTCGCGGTGACGACCGACTTCCCCTTGCGCAGCGCGGTGAGCAGCCATTCGCGCACCGGGTCGATGCCGCCGATCAGCTCGACCACGACGTCCACATCGGACTCCACCAGCGCGGCGGCGTCGTTGGTCAGCAGGTGCTGCGGCAGCTCGGGGTGCTTGTCCGGGCGGCGCACCGCGATGCCGGCCAGCTCGACCGGAGCCCCGGCGCGGGCGGCCAGCTCGTCGG
The DNA here is from genome assembly GCF_023376025.1 of Amycolatopsis thermalba. Lineage (NCBI taxonomy): Bacteria > Bacillati > Actinomycetota > Actinomycetes > Pseudonocardiales > Pseudonocardiaceae > Amycolatopsis > Amycolatopsis thermalba. The sequence goes on along the minus strand of NZ_CP091196.1, from coordinate 1,900,811 downwards.
CGTGCTCGGTGAGCAGGCGCGCGACCTCGGTGCCGACCGTGCCGCAGCCGAGCAGCGCCACGCGCACCGTCTTGCCGTCTACAGTGGACATTTCAGTCACGACACCTCCAGCTGCAGCATGTCGTCGATCGTCTCGCGGCGCAGCAGCAGCCGCGCGCTGCCGTTGCGGACCGCGACGACCGCCGGGCGCGGCTGCCGGTTGTAGTTGCTGGCCATGGAGTAGCAGTAGGCGCCCGTCGCGGCGACGGCGAGCAGGTCGCCCGGGGCGAGGGTGTCGGGCAGCCAGCAGTCCCGCACGACGATGTCGCCGGACTCGCAGTGCTTGCCCACGACGCGGCTCAGCGCCGCGCCGACCTGGTCGGTGGCCCCGTCGTCGCTCGCGCGCGACACCAGCCGGACGTCGTACACCGCGTCGTAGAGCGGCGTGCGGATGTTGTCGCTCATGCCGCCGTCCACGCTGACGTAGCGCCGGGACTCGTTGTCCCCCAGCGACACGTCCTTGATGGTGCCCACCTCGTACAGCGTGACGGTGCCCGGACCGGCGATGGCGCGGCCCGGCTCGCCCGCGATGCGCGGCACCGGCAGCCCGGCGAACTCGCACTCCTTGCGGACGATCTCGCGGATCTGCGTGATCATCTGCGCCGGCGGCGGCGGGTTGTCCTTGTCGGTGTAGGCGATGCCGAAACCGCCGCCGAGGTCCACCAGCGACAGCTGCTCCAGCAGCTGCTCGCCGTGCTCCTTGACCAGCTCGGCCATCAGCCCGATGACGCGGCGCGCGGCGACCTCGAAGCCGTCCGCGTCGAAGATCTGCGACCCGATGTGGCTGTGCAGCCCGACCAGGCGCAGCGACGGCGCGTTGAGCACCCGGCGCACCGCCTCCGCGGCGTCGCCCGCGGCCAGCGAGAAGCCGAACTTCTGGTCCTCGTGGGCGGTCGCGATGAACTCGTGCGTGTGCGCCTCGACACCGACCGTGACGCGGATCAGCACCTTCTGCTCGACGTCGAGCCGCGCGGCGACGTCGGCCAGCCGCGCGATCTCGTAGTAGGAATCCAGCACGACCGTGCCGACGCCCGCGCCGACCGCGGTCTCCAGCTCGGCGACCGACTTGTTGTTGCCGTGGAAGGTGATCCGCTCGGCCGGGAACCCGGCGCGCAGCGCGACGGCCAGCTCGCCGCCGCTGGCCACGTCCAGGCTCAGGCCCTGCGCGGCGACCCAGCGGGCCACCTCGGTGCACAGGAACGCCTTGGCCGCGTAGTGCACCAGCGACGGGTCGTCGAACGCCTCGGCGTACTCGGCGCAGCGCGACTTGAAATCGGCCTCGTCGACGACGAACAGCGGCGTGCCGTAGGTCTCGGCCAGCTCGCGCACGTCGACGCCGGCGATGCGCACGACGCCGTCCGGGGCGCGGTAGGCGTTGCGCGGCCAGACCTTCGGGTAGAGCCGGTCGAGCTCGGCGGAACTGGACGGGGGGAAACCGGAGTTGTCGGCGTGCGGGTAGACCTCCGCGTGCCGCGGGCCGGCGGGGTGAGCCATGAGGGGTTACATCCGTTCCGGAGCTGAGACACCGAGCAGGGCGAGGCCGTTGGCGAACACCTGGCGCGCCGCCTCGCACAGAGCGAGCCGGGCGTAGGTGAGCGGGGTGGCCTCCTCGTCGCCCTTGGGCAGGACCTGCGCGACGGCGTAGAACTTGTGGAACGCGCCGGCGAGGCTTTCCAGGTAGCGCGCCACGCGGTGCGGTTCACGCAGCTCGGCGGCGCGCTGCACGACCGTCGGGAACTCCCCGATCGTGCGGATGAGGTCACCCTCGCGGTCGAGGGTGAGCAGCCCGAAGTCTGCGTCGTTGTCGAACTTCAGTCCGAGGTCGGCGGCGTGGCGCTGGAGCGAGGCGAGCCGGGCGTGCGCGTACTGCACGTAGTACACCGGGTTCTCGTCGCTGCTCTTGCGCAGCAGGTCGAGGTCGACGTCGATGCTGGAGTCGACCGAGTAGCGGGTCAGCTCGTAGCGGGCGGCGTCCACGCCCACGGCCTCGACCAGGTCCTCCATGGTGATCACCGTGCCGGCGCGCTTGCTCATCCGGACCGGCTTGCCCTCGCTGACCAGGTTCACCAGCTGGCCGATCAGCACCTCGACGACGGCCGGGTCGTGGCCCATCGCGGACGCGGCGGCCTTGAGCCGGGCTATGTAGCCGTGGTGGTCCGCGCCGAGCATGTAGATGCACAGGTCGAAGCCGCGGCCGATCTTGTCCTGCAGGTAGGCGATGTCACCGGCGATGTAGGCGGGCGCGCCGTCGCTCTTGATGACCACGCGGTCCTTGTCGTCGCCGAACTCGGTGGAGCGCAGCCACCAGGCGCCGTCGGCGTGGTAGAGGCGGCCGTTCTCCTTCAGGCCCTCGACCGCCTTCTCCACCGCGCCGGACTGGTGGAGCGAGTCCTCGTGGAAGTAGACGTCGAAGTCCGTGCCGAACTCGTGCAGGCTCTTCTTGATCTCGCCGAACATCAGCTCGACGCCCACGCGGCGGAAGGTCTCGTGGCGCTCGGTCTCGGGCAGCGACAGCGCGCTGGGCTCCTGGCGCAGCACCTCGGCGGCGATGTCGCTGATGTAGGCGCCCGCGTAGCCGTCCTCCGGCGCGGGCTCGCCCTTCGCGGCGGCGATCAGCGACCGGACGAACCGGTCGATCTGCGCGCCGGCGTCGTTGAAGTAGTACTCGCGCGTGACCTCGGCGCCCTGCGCCTGCAGGACGCGGCCGAGCGCGTCGCCCACCGCGGCCCAGCGCGTGCCGCCCAGGTGGACCGGGCCGGTCGGGTTGGCCGAGACGAACTCCAGGTTGATCTTGCGGCCGGCCAGGGCGGTGCCGCGGCCGTAGGCGTCGCCGAGGGTGAGGACCTGGCGGATCTGCTCGCCCTGGGCGTCGGCGGCCAGCCGGAGGTTCACGAACCCGGGGCCGGCGATCTCGGCGGAGTCGATGCCGTCGGTGGCGGCGAGCGCGTCGGCCAGCTCCTGGGCGAAGTCGCGCGGGGCCAGGCCGGCCTTCTTCGCCACCTGCAGCGCGAGGTTGGTGGCGTAGTCTCCGTGTTCCGGGTTGCGCGGGCGCTCGACGGTCACCGTGGCGGGCAGCACGGCGGGGTCGGCGCCACGGGCGGTGAGCACCTGCGCGGCGGACGTACGGACCAGGTCAGCTAGGGCCTCGGGAGTCACCAGCCGAGTGTAAGGGCCACGACCTCGGCCGTTGACAGGGACCGAACACGGGGTCCCTAAACTCTACCCGGGTATATCCACTTGACGGGAGACGCGGGAGCCATGGCCAGCGGCACGAAGAAGAAGGGCGCACCGAAGAAGGGCAGCGTGAAGGCGGCCCGCGGCTCGGTGGTGTCCAAGAAGGGTGTGCCCTGGGGCACGATCATCTCGGTGGTCGCGGTGGTCGCGCTCGCCGCCGTGGTGGTCGGGTACTACCTGGTCCAGTCGGCGCCCAAGCGCGCGCTGGCCAGCTGGGCGCCCACGGCGGACAAGCCGGACCCGTCGCTGAGCATCCCGGGCATCGTCACCGGCCAGTACCAGGCCAGCGTGCACGTCCTGCCGACCGAACGGGTGGCCTACGACCACTCACCGCCCTACGGCGGTCCGCACGACGGCTACTGGGCGGCGTGCAACGGCGTGGTGTACCCGGTCGCGGTGCGCACCGAGAACATGGTGCACTCGCTCGAGCACGGTGCGGTGTGGATCGCCTACAACCCCGACCAGGTGACCGGTGACGCGCTGAACACGCTCAAGTCCAAGGTCGAGGGCAAGCCGTACACGATGATGTCGCCCTACCCCGGGCTGGACAAGCCGATCTCGCTGCAGTCGTGGGGTCACCAGCTGAAGCTCGACTCGGCCACCGACGAGCGGATCGACCAGTTCATCACCGCGCTGCGGACCAACCAGAACACCTACCCGGAGGTCGGCGCCTCGTGCGACGCGCTGGGCGCGGGCGCCTTCGACCCGGACAACCCGCCGCCGTTCGACCCGACGCCGCCCGGCCCGGACGCGAAGCCGATGGACTACCAGGGCTCGGCCGGCACGCAGCAGGACACCGGGATGCCCAGCTCCGCCCCGACGTCCTGATCCTGATGGCGGACGACGAAGCTCCGGTGGCGGACCGGCCGGGATCCCGGCCGGTCGTCATCGGCGCGTCGGTGATCGTGGTGCTGCTGGTCGGCGTGGTGCTCGGGATGTTCCTGACGCAGACCGCGCTGCGGCCGGAGTCCGCCGCCACGCCCGGCGCGGGCTCGGTCGAGGTCGGGTTCGCGCAGGACATGTCGGTGCACCACCTGCAGGCCGTGACGATGGCGAGCTGGGAGCGGGGCCACACCAGCGATCCGCAGCTGGAGCAGCTGGCTTTCGACATCGAGTCCACGCAGCGGGAGCAGGTCGGCCGGATGAAGGGCTGGCTGATGCTGTGGGGTCAGCCGGAGCAGGCCACCGGCGAGTACATGACGTGGATGACCTCCGACGCGGGGCACGGCCACATGGCGATGGCGCCGCCGTCGTCAGCCGCGGCGGCCGGGGCGCCGATGCCCGGCATGGCGACCAACGACGAGCTGGCGAAGCTGCGGTCGCGGTCCGGGACCGAGCTGGACGTCTATTTCCTGCAGTTGATGCTGCGGCACCACCAGGGTGGTACGGAGATGGCGCAGTACGCGCACGATCACACGACCGTGCCGGCGGTGAAGGCGCTGACGCAGAGCATCCTGACGTCGCAGGGCGCGGAGATGACGGTGATGCGGGACATGCTCACCGCGCGGGGCGCGCAGCCGCTGCCGTTCCCGTAACCAGCCGCGAGTCCCCCGCTCAGGTTCGCGAGTCCCACGTTCCAGCGGGCGAGTCCCACGCTCGGGTACGCGAGTTCCACGTTCAGGTTCGCGAGCCCCACGCTCGGGCGGTGATCTGCTGCTCTACACCGACGGTCTGGTGGAGCGGCGGGCCGAGGTCCTCGACGACGGACTGGACCGGCTGACCGGCGCGTTCGCCGGCGTCGCCGCGCTGCCCACGGACGAGGCGGGCGACCGGATCCTGTCCGAGATGCTGGGCGAGGACGAGCACGACGACGACGTGTGCCTGCTGCTGTGCCGCTGGTCGGCGCGGCCGGAGGGGCGGTCCCCGCGCGGCGCGCGGCACCTGCCCGCGCACCGCTGAGCGGTCACCGCGGGAGGGCGAACTCGGCCCACACCCACTTGCCCTCCGCGCCGGTCTCGTAGCCCCAGGACTCGCTGAGCGCGTCGACGATCACCAGGCCGTTGCCGCGCACCGAGTCCCACGCTCGGGTTCGCGAGTCCCACGCTCGGGTTCGCGAGTCCCACGGTCAGGTGCGCGAGTTCCGCGTTCGCGTGATCACCAGCTGAGTTCCTGGCAGCGGGCCGCCGACTCGCGCGGTTCGCACTGCAGGGTGGCGTGCTCGATCGAGTAGTCGTCCTTGAGGAGCGTCTGCGCGGCGGCGAGCACCTCGGCCGGTTCGGCTTCGTGCTCCAGCGTGAGGTGCGCCGAGGCGACCTCCATGCCCGAGGTGAGCGTCCACACGTGCAGGTCGTGCACGTCGCACACGCCGGCCAGCGCCGTCAGATCCGCGGAGATCCGTTCGACGTCCACGTCGGCAGGGGCGTGCTGGAACAGGATGCGCAGCGCGCGCCGGGCGAGGGTGAACGTGCGCGGCAGCACGAACAGTCCGATCGCGACACCGATGAGGGCGTCCGCGTAGCGCCAGCCGGTCGTCAGGGTGATCACGCCGCTGACGAGGACGCCGATCGAGCCGATCATGTCCGCGAGGACTTCCAGGTACGCGCCACGCAGGTTGAGGCTCTCCTTGGAGCCGTCGCGGAGCAGCGCGAAGGCCACGACGTTCGCGGCGAGACCACCGACCGCCACGAGCAGCACGGGCAGGCCGGGCACCTCGGGCGGGTTCGCGAGCCGCTCGACCGCCTCGTAGATCACGTAACCGGCCACCCCGAAGAGCAGGACGGCGTTGGCCAGCGCGGCGAGCACCTCGGCCCGGTAGAGCCCGAAGGTCCGCCGGTAGGTCGGCCCGGACCGCCGCGCCAGGACGATCGCCGTGAGGGCCATCGCGAGCCCGAGGACGTCGGTGAGCATGTGCCCGGCGTCGGAGATCAACGCCAGCGACCCGGTGACCACCCCGACGACCGCCTCGAGCACCAGGAAGGCGATGCCGATCCCGAGCGCCGCGGCGAGCCGGGGCAGATAGCGAGCGGACGCGCTACCGGGCGGTTGGTGCCCGTGTCCGTGGCCGTGTCCCATGCGCTGGTGTCCTCCTCTGTCCCGCAGCCGGAATATATAGTGATATGCGCATGTGTGCAATAGCAGGTAAGGCTACCCTTCTTCGAGCAGCCTAACCGAGCGGCACCCCTGCCGCTCCCCACAAAGGGGTAGCCACTCACGGGGCGAAAACACCGGTGCGCTAGGCTGTGTCACGTCGCCCAGCGATGGGCCCTCGTAGCTCAGGGGATAGAGCACTGCCCTCCGGAGGCAGGTGTCGCAGGTTCGAATCCTGCCGAGGGCACCCAGGTCAGAGCGTTATTAGACGCTCTGACCATGCTTTGCGTGGTGCCGTACGTGGTGCGACCCCGCTACTCTCGCACCATGACCGACGCCAAGAAGCGGACTCAGCGCCGCCAGCGGGGCGAGATCGAGACCCTGCCGAGCGGAGCACTCCGGGTCAAGGTCTATGCAGGCGTCGACCCCCTCAGCGGCAAGCGGCACTACCTCCGCGAGACGATCCCCGCTGGCCCGAAGGCCGAGGCGGAGGCCGAGAAGGTCCTGGTCAGGTTCGTGAACCAGGTCAACGAGAGCCGCAACCCCAGGACGCGCGCGACGGTCAGCCAGCTCCTCGACCGGTACATGGAGTTCATCGACATAGATGTGACGACGCGCACTCGCTACGAGATCGCGATCCGGAAGCACATCAAGCCGCTACTCGGGAACCTGCCGATCGCCAAGCTGAACGGCGAGACGTTCGACTCGTTCTACAAGACGCTCCGCACGTGCCGGGATCACTGCGGCGGCCGCCCATCCATCGACCATCGCGTCAAGGGCGAGCATGAGTGCACGGACAAGTGCCGGGTCCACAAGTGCGACCCGCTCTCCCCCGCCTCCATCCGGAAGATTCACACGTGCCTGAGCGGAGCGCTCAAGACGGCCATCCGCTGGCAGTGGATCACGGTCAACCCACTTGACCAGGCCCACCCACCGAAGCGTCCAACTCCTGATCCGCGGCCGCCCTCACCAGAGGAGGCGACCGCGATCGTCAACGAAGCGTTCAAGGATCTGCCGTGGGGAATGCTCGTCTGGCTCGCCATGACCACCGGCGCTCGGCGGGGCGAGCTGTGCGCGCTGCGCTGGGACTGGCTGGACCTGGACAACGCAACGCTGCGGATTCACACCAGCATCGCCCAGGACGGCGGCAAGACATGGGAGAAGGACACCAAGACGCATCAGCAACGACGCATCACGCTCGACCCCGAGACTGTGGGGTTGCTGCGCGCGTACCGCCAGCACTGCGAGTCCGGAGCCCGATCAGTGGGTGTCACGCTGCCAAAGAACGGCCGCCTGTTCTCTCCCGAGGTTGATCACTCCACCTGGCTCAAGCCCAGTACGGTGACACAGCGGTATCGCCGCATGTCCCGCTCGCTGGGCTTGGAAACCCACCTGCACCAGCTACGCCACTACTCGGCAACGGAACTGATCGCGGCCGGCGTCGACGTGCGCACGGTCGCCGGCCGCCTCGGCCACTCCGGAGGCGGCACGACCACGCTCAAGGTCTACTCGGCGTGGGTCGCCGAGGCGGACCAGAAGGCAGCCGGAAAGCTGACCGGGCGAATGCCGCAGGCACCAATCACTATCGACGTCCAGGGCAACGCTCGTTCAACACTGGAGCCGGAAGCCGCGAACCCTTACCAGAAGATTGCCGCAGATCTACGCGGCGCGATCACTGCGGGGATTCTCCGGGAGGGAGAGGAATTACCTCCTGTGGCTGATCTGGCAAGTCGATATCATGTCAGCGTCGGGACAGCACACCGCGCTATAGCCGAACTGAAGACGGCCGGCCTCGTGACAGCAAGCCGAGGACGGCGAGTCACGGTTGTTCATCTGACGTCAGATTCATCGGAGACTCACAACGTCGTCGATATCGGAAGCAAGAGATCAGGCTGACAAGCCAAAGCATTAGAGTACAAGATCTGGGGGAATCTCTTGTGAACGCGTCGGCCAAGAAGCGGCGGACAAAGTCGGTCGGCCTACGAAAACCGCATCCCCTAATGCGGTTCAAAGTGAGCACGATACATAAAGCCACACTTACGCTCATGTGGCTCGCAACGTTGACCCTCTCGTTCATTGCCGGATGGACCGAATCCAGTCTGCTCTTCGGCACAAGCCTCGCCGTGCCGGCCCTTTCACTCGGGACGGCGGCCTGCGCCTGGCTTGTCGCAGCATCGACAAGACGCCACTTGGCCGAGCGGACGCAGATCGCGCTTCTCATGAAGAAAGTCTCCGGGATCGCAGCCCTGAATGTCTTGTACATCCTGCTGCAGACCGCCTACGATCCCGCAGCTTTCAGGACAGCCGACACTGTACTTCTGTATCTACTCAACCTAGCCGGAATTGTTACAATTCCTCATTCGGTAGAGGCTCACCACATCGCCGTCGAAACTTACAGCAAACATCGAGCAAGAATTGCCATGAAACGAAACATCATGCGAGTCAACATGGCGCATAGCACGAAGCGACCACGGTCGAAAACGGGGCAGAATACTAAGCCGAAGGCCAGCGCACGGTGAGCACGATCGACTCTTCGACCGCCTCCCACGAGTGATCAACACCTGGCCCCCACATCGCGTAGTCTCCTTGACGTGAAAAAGTCACCGAACCTTCCGTCGACTCGACCCGAAAGCGGCCGCTGATCAGCATCACCAGAGTGGTGCGCTGGTCATCAGCAGTCCACTCCGGCCGTTTGTCACCCTTCGGATGCGTCGCCCACTTGACCTCGACGTCCTTGGTCGATCGCACGCCCTTCGACGGGTCGATGAAGTGACCGACGATCCAGCCCCGCGTGTCCGCTCCGTCTTCGACGGCGTTGCCGGTGTGCCAGCGTTCGGTCACGTCAACTCCCATTCCACGGGCGGTAGCTTCACGCGGTGTCCGCCGAGCTCGGCGAGGCGTCGGAAGCCTTGCAGCACGGCGAACAGTCCTTCGTTGCTCCAAGCTACATCGGCCAGCAACTCGGCCAGGAGATCGGTGTCGAGCGTCGAGTAGCGGCGAAGGTTCGACGTTTCCCAGTTGGCCTCGATCTGGCCGCCGAAGCGGAGCCAGAACTCCTCGTCCTCGATGACGATCAGGCTGGGGAACTCGTAGTTGCCACTCACCAGGTTCAGGCCGAAGCCGGTGCACTCCATGCGCAGGCGCTCGCCGAGCGGGCGTTCCAGTAGCCACTGCATCGGCTCGGACTGGCGGCTGGGGTGCATGGGGTCGGCCACGCGCTGGTCTCCGAGCGTGTTGTCGACGTCGTTCCGGCCGAACAGCTCCTCTTCCATTTCGCGGAGCAGAGTCCCGCCGAGCCGCGTGTCTGCGCTGAGGTCAGCGGCCGGCTGATGGAAACCCTTGGGGATCACGGCGAGCTGACGGTTCGCGTTGACCACGTTGCCGGATCGCTGCTGGATCAGGATCAGGAAGTCCGCGTCGCCGTGCAGGCCGGCCGGGCGGGCGATGGCGCATAAGGCCAGCACGCCGCCCGCACATAGCCGGCCCTCAAGCCGGGTTACCGCGTCCAGGTCGGGTAGGTAGTGCTCCCGCAGCGGGAGACGGCCAGGACCAGCACCGGTCGCGAGCGCATCCAGCAACTCGCCTTCGAGTAGGTCCATCGTCAGCGCGTAGTGCACGAACGGCGCGACCCCGACTGTCCCGGCGATACCACCCTCCCCGGCACTCGCAGTCCTCAGCCGGTAGAGCGGCATGTTCACGAGCTTGGTCCCGAGTTCCAGGGTCTCGGCAAGCCTCTGGATGGCGGCGTTGAGTGCCTGTTCGTTCAGGCTCGCGGTCGCTCCGGACGGCGCTTGATCGAGCTTCAGGCCGTCGCCACGGGTCAGCAGAGGAGCGCCGAGGTCAAGCCAACCTTCGCGGGTCAGGATTGTTGTCGCGGCGGTCTGGTCGTTCCCGAACTTCGCGCTGTACCTGCCGTACCCGTTCTTGGCGGCCCCGTAGTAGTCGCGCAGCGCGCGCGTGACATCAACCTGGCTCACGCCTCCGCGGCGCGCGCCCCGATCGCGCAGACCCCGCACGTCGACGTTGGCAAGCGCGGCAGCGACCTTGCGGCGACTGGTGCCCGCCTCCCAGCCTGCGTGACCGTCCAGCCACTCCAGCGCCAGTGCAATGTATGGATCGCCAGCAAGCCGCAGCTCGGCAGCTTCCCTGGCGCCGTCATCCGTTTCCGCATCTGCCGCCGGCACGTCCGGGCTCTGACCGAGAAGTTCTGCGAAGCGCGCGCGGACGGTTGCCGATGCTCGTTCGTACGCCGTGTCGAGGAGTTGTTGCATCTCCGACTTCGGTGTCAGGTCAGGCTTTTGGTGCCATGACGCGACAGTGCGGACCCCGATCCCGAGATGTTCGGCGAACAGCTCATTGCTGAGCCGCAACGCCTTCTGAAGCGCGCACGCCGTCCGGCCGGTCCACGGGTCCGTCCGCATGCCTTACCGGTCCTCCGACGGTCGCGATGTCTTCAGAAGCCGGATGACCGTGGCTAGCTGCTCGGTGATGCCGTCCAGCCGGTGTTCCAAGGCATCGAGCCGGCCGGAGAGATCTTGCTCCGTCAATTCTTTGCGCGCCGGTGGACGCTCGCCGTGCAATACAGCTTCCAAATGCCGCGGATGCCAGCCGAGGGCCACCGAAAGGGATTCCAGTGTGCGCGGACTCCGCTTCCGGTTCACGGTGTTCCGCTGGATCTCGCGGACGATGGCCGAAGATACGTGTGACCGAGCCGCCAATTCCTGCTGTTGCCACCCGAGTTCTTTCATCCGCTCGTTGATGGCCTTCGCTACTGCGGCCCAATCCTCCGACACGTGCTCCTCCGCGCTCCTGCTGCAGCGCCGACGTTAGCGGATCTCCAAGGGTTTCAGCGGTACATCGCACCAGCCAGGCAAGCCACGCTCGCGCCATCGCTGACCTCATCGATATTTCGATGAAATCATCGCCGTCAGCGTTGGGTAGTTCATTCCGACCGAGTCGTCGAACGAGCTCCAAGCCGCCTCAAACCCGACGGAAAACAGGAACCTGCATCACTCCTGCATTGGTTCTGCATTTGTATTGCACTGGTCGTGCATGGTTGGCGACCGTGATTTTTCCTTGAATCGAAGTCATGGAAAACACCGACACGGAACGCCCTCAGAATGCAGTTCCAGAAACCACTTATAACCGCGATTCGCGACCGGCCTTCTACACGGTCCGGGAGGCAGCCAGGCTTCTCCGCGTCGGCCCGTCGACGCTCTACCGGATCATCCGGGACGGCGATTTCCCCGCGGTCCGGCTTCGCTCTCGGTACGTCATCCCGGCAGTCGCGCTGGATCGACTGATCGCGGAGGTGGACGCGACGGGCGGCGTCGTCGATCCCAGCCGCATCGCCGCTGAGCGCCGGACTGCCCGCGAGGTTGCCCGGCTCACCGGAGGTGAGTCGTGGTGAACCCGGACGACTTCGAGGATTTCGCGGACTACCTCACGGCTCTCGCAGTCGAGCTTGACCGCTACGCCAACGTCCCGGACGACGTGCTCGAGGGCATCGTGCGCCGCGACGGCTCGTGCATGTGGCTCTACTCGACCGGCGACGCGCCGGCGTGGACGGGCGACAACCTGACCGATCGCGAACTGGCCGCGGTGATCTGCGCCGGATGCACGGCGCAGTTGGCCTGCCTGGAACTGGAGTTGCGCACCGCCGGCCCGTGCACGCTCGGGGTCTGGGGAGCGCTGTCCGAAGACGACCGCCGGGCCCTGTACCCGATCTGGCGCGCTCGTCGCACTAGGACGAACGGAGGTGAGCAGCGATGAACCTCACGCCAACGCAAGTCCTCGTGGCCTTGGGCATTCTGGCTTCCTGGTTCCTCCTGTGGCGCATCCGTTCATGGAAGAGGCGGCGCACGCTCGAAGCGTCGCGAACGAGAAGCCGCTTGCTGTCGCTCTTGGGAAGGGTGGTGTGCACGGCCGCGCTGATCGTGGGCGTGCAGTGGGTCGTCATCGTTGCCGCACCGGGCAACCACGGGCTCTTGTTGGCCGTGCTCGGAGTCCCGGCGCTGTTCGCGGCCCACGGGCTGACGAAAGCGTTGACCGTCGTCACCGTGGACGTTCGGGGTGGTCGTCGATGAATCGCGAGCTGAACAGGGTGGCCGCCTCCGGGCGGCCACCCGCCGGCCACGACATCGAGCGCGTCCGTGTCCAGGTGGACCGGTTGTGCTGGACCGGGATCACCCTCGGGTTGGCGTTCACGATGACCAACGTCCAGCACTTCGCCGCCGCGGGCGCGCCTGCGTGGTCACTGACGTGGCTGGCCGCCTGGCTGCTCGATCCCACGGTCTCCCTCGTGCTGATCGCGATCCTGCGTGCCGAGCAGGTCACGGCCCAGCATGGGGTCCGTATGGGCTCGTGGGTGCGGCGTGCGAAGTGGTTCACGCTCGCTGCCACGTATGTCATGAACACCTGGTCGTCGTTCGCGGCAGGTTCGTGGTCGGGGATCGTGCTGCACTCCGTGCCGCCGCTGCTGGTGTTCACGGCGGCCGAGGCCGTGACCGACCTGCGCGAGAAGCTGATCGAAGCCGCCACGGTGTCTGCCGAGTACAAGCCTCGCACTGTTGGCGAGAGTCGCCCGCCTCAGCGGCGCGCGGGTCGGAAGCTGTTCGCGGATTACCTGTCCGATGCACGCGAGGCGTGGTCGCCCGGGGTCGAGGTGACGCCCGCGTGGGTGCGGCAAGCCACGGGGTGTTCGCGCGGGTTGTCGCCTCGTGTGGCTGCCGCGCTCAGGGCCGAGGTTCAAGGACAGGCGGCCCTGTCATGAACGATCGCCATGAACGGGGCGCGCTCGAACCGAAGGTGTTCGAGGCGGAGATCGTCACCGACGGAGTGCCCGGCTCTGGGCCACGATCGGCGCTCACCAAGTGGTGGGGCGCGCCGGGGACTGCCCACCTGCGAGCGGTAGCCGCCTACCGGTTCCGGAAGCTGCCTCGGGACTTCTTGCGTCTGGCCTGGTTCGTCCTGCGCGGTCATGGACGGTGGATGGCGAAGGCGTGGACGTGGGCGACGTACGGCGACCTGCGAGCCGACGCCCGCGCAGCAAGGGTTGCCAGCGACTCGGAAGCACGGCGGCAAGCTCAGGAACTGATCCGCGCGGACTCGAAGGCACGTTGGGGCCGCCTCGCGATCGTCCTGCACCGCTGCGCCGTGTTGGCAACCATCGTCGCGCCGGTTGGCCTCGTGTTGTGGTGCGTCGACTCGTGGATGGCGCGCGAGGACATGTGGCCCTGGCTAGCGCAACTGCTGAACCTGATAGGTACTAGCTGGAAGGTGGTGAAGACCGTCGCCTCAGCACTGCTCCTCGTTGGTCCGGTTGGCTGGATCGTCGCGGCGGCTTGGGAAGGCCGCGACAAGGAGCCGGGCGCGAGCTGGCTCACCAGGCCCGACCGCGACGACGCGGATTCGTGGATCGACGAACGCATGGTGTCGAAGGCACTCGGGCACCTGGGCATCGCACCGCTGAACGCCTTCCTCAAGAACGGAGGCGAACTGCTCTACAGCATCCCTGCCCGGCGGGACGGCAACGGCACGTTCGTGCAGGTTCGGCTACCGCTGGGGACGACGGCCGACATGGTGGCCGACCGGCGCGACAAGCTCGCCGCTAACCTCGGACGGGCGAAGCTGGAGACCTGGCCGACCGAAGGGGACGAGGCCGGCGTGCTCGACCTGTGGGTGGCCGACAAGGGTGCACTCGCTGGCGGAGCCGGGGAATGGCCGCTCCAACATGACGGGCAGCTCGACGTGTTCGACGGCGTACCGTTCGGCCTCACCCAACGCGGCGTGGTCGTCAACGCCCCGCTGATCGAGGCGAACTGGCTGATCGGCGGACGGCCGGGACAGGGCAAGTCCGCGGCGCTCCGCACGCTGCTACTGGGTGCGGCGCTCGATCCGACAGCCGAGCTGTGGATCTTCGTCATGGGCGAGTCGCCGGACTTCGACCCCTTTGAGCCGCGAGCAACCCGCTACCGCATGGGGATAGACGACGCAGTGGCCGAAGCCGCTGTGGCCTCGCTCGAAGATCTGTCGACGGAGATGGAGCGGCGCGGCAAGGTGCTCGGCGAGCAACCCGGTCGACCGCCCAAGGTGTCACGGAAGCTCGCAGACAAGGCCGGCTTGGGCTTGCACCCGCTGGTGTGCGCGATCGACGAGTGCCACGAACTGTTCCAGCACCCCAAGTTCGGCAAGCGCGCGGCCGAGCTGGCGGTCAGGGTGATCAAGCGCGGCCGCAAGTACGGGATCGTGCTTCTGTTGGCGACGCAATCGCCAACAAAGGACTCAATTCCCAGGGAGGTCACCCGGAACGTCTCCTGTGGCGTGGCGTTCTCGGTAGCCGACCAAATCGCCAATGACGGCCTGCTCGGCGCGGGCAAGTACCGATCGGGCATTCGCGCGACCGATCTCCGGATGAAGACCGACCGCGGAACCTGCGTCGCTGTTGGGGTGACCGATGCGGCCTTCGAGCTGATCCGCACGTTCTACGTGCCCTTGGAGGACGAGGTCGACATGGTGACACCGGTGATTCAGCGTGCCTTGGCGATCGTGCGCGAGCACGGCCGCGAGATCACGGCTCGTCCAGTGATCGAGGCCGTGCCAGTCGATCACCTGGCGGATGTGGCGACGGTAATGCGTGGTGAGCGACGGGTGCCGACGAGGGTTGTGCTCGCCCGCCTCGCCGAGCACAACCGGCGCGAGTACGAAGGCTGGACGTTCTCGGACCTCAAGGCGACGCTCGCCCAGTACGGCTTCGGGCCGCGCAAGTCGAGCGGGGTGCAGGTGGTTCGTGCGGAAGACGTTGGGGAGGCGCTAAGCCGCCGGGGCGGTTCCGGGTAGGCGCGGGGACATGAGAGCGGGGTGGGGAGTTCTCCCCACCCCGCTCCCTTGCGCTCTTCCCCGGCCTGACCAGGGCGGATGCCCTACAGGGAAGCTGATCGGCGGTCGCTCGTGGCCTGCGCGATCACGGCGTTTCGGGCTGATCGCCGAGGTCTCGCCGATGCCCTCCCTCAGGCACGGCGTCGGCGACGAACGTGCCCTTCGCGGGCACTGTCACGACGAGTCCCCTGGCTCGGAGAAGCTGGGTAGCGTGCCGGGCAGTGCCGAGCGACACGTCGTACTGCTGTGCAAGCCTGCGTTCTGCGGGTAGTGGCGTACCCGGCCTGAGCCTGCCGGTCTCGATGAGCTGAGCGAGGTGGTCGGCCAACTGCTCGTAGACGTAGCCCGTTGGCTCGGGCCGAAAGGCCGGCTCACCGGCGACCTTGTTGCGCTCAAGAGGCTGGGGCAACGGGACGAGTCGCAAGCAGTCCTCGCAGGGCATCCCGGTCACGCGGTCAAGCAAGTCCAGCTCATCCGCGTGGAACTCTGCGCCGCACAAAGCTCTCAGCACCCCCGGCCGGTCGCTTTTCCCGGAGCGCCCCACCACGTGCACCAGGCGCTTGCGCTCACCAACCGAACCCGCGACCGGCCGCACGAGCAGAATCGGATCTGCCACCTGCTCATCACCTCGTCCCGCCGATTCCCACCGCGTCATCACACGTCCGACTCAAGCCGGAGAAGAAGGCACGGGACAGAGCAGAAACGTCGGAGTCTCGGTGCACGAATGTTGCACTCCTGCGCTTTACCTGCGGAAACGCCCGATCGTTGCTATCGTGGCCGGACTGGCATGGGGAGGGGTCGTGATGAGACGGGCGGAGCTGGCAACGGCGCGCAAGGCAGCCGGGTACACGCAGGAAAGCCTGGCTTCCGCTCTCAACGTCGACCGCTCGACGGTCATCCGCTGGGAGGCCGGCGACTACGCCCCACTCCCGTACCTGCGACCGAAGCTAGCGCGACTCCTCCGGCAGACACCAGAGCAACTTCGCGCACTGATAGACGGCGACCCCGGTTCGACTCCCGGCACACTCAGCCCAGACGTAGAGGCAGCCTGCACCTGGCTCGACGAACGACTCAACTGGAAGCCAGGAACGAGCGCCCGGCGCGTGACGGCCCGCCTGCCCAAGACACGCCGTGAGCTACCCATCCGCCAGGCTCGACGCGCCCGCGTGAGCCGGACCGATGTCGTTGCCGCGCTCCGCGCCTACTACGGCACCGATCCGGACTACAGCCTCTACACAGCCCAGTTCGGCGGCCAGGCTCGCGAAACCAGCATCCTCACGCGACCGGACTGGCTCGACCTCAACATCCCACTCAACGAGACCACCGACGGACTTGCCCTCGCTCCGACCGCTGCAAAGCCGACCGCCGATCCCGTCCCCGAAGCCGCCATCGATCGGCTCGCCGAGGTAGAAGCCGCGGGTATCCGCCTTACCAACGAGCAGACCTACCGGTTGCTCGACGTGGACATCCGCGACGGGGTGATCCGCGGCGCTGTCGACGTGACTCCCTTCCTTGAGTACGCCCTGACACTGGACCTGCTCGAAACCGAACTCCTCGACGCACTCGCGGCTGGCAAGCCGATTGAGCCAGGATCA
This sequence comes from Amycolatopsis thermalba, assembly GCF_023376025.1. Taxonomy (NCBI): domain Bacteria; kingdom Bacillati; phylum Actinomycetota; class Actinomycetes; order Pseudonocardiales; family Pseudonocardiaceae; genus Amycolatopsis; species Amycolatopsis thermalba. The sequence continues at coordinate 1,884,039 of NZ_CP091196.1, read as the reverse complement.
CTGCCCCTCCGAGACAGGTACCTCCCGTCGCTCGCGTCGATGGTCAACCCTGCGTCACGGCTCTGCGCCGGCGGCGTGCTCGCGCTGTGTGCAATCGCCCGACCAGCAGTCCCGCACGGTAACGCTGATCACCTCTTGCTGGTCCAGGAGCGTTCACAGCTCGTCGTCAACGCCGCCCGACAGCTGGCCGTGATCCCGAAGGGCTTCCACCAGCCCCTGACGGACGTCTACGGTGACACGTCGCTCCGCAGCACGCTGATCCGCGAACTCGAAGAGGAGCTATTCGGTCGCGCGGACCTTGACAACACCGTGAGCGCCCAGCGTGCCGCCCTCCCCATGCACCCCGAGCGACTCTCAAAACCCTTGCGGTCACTCCTGACGAACGGCGGTCTATGGCTGGAGTGCAGAGGCTTCGGCTTCAATCTCGTGAGCGGCAACTACGAGTTCGCCTGTCTGCTGACGATCAACCACCATGACTTCTGGTCACACACCGCCGGCGACATCGAAGCGAACTGGGAAGTTCGCGGCTTACGGAGCTTTTCAAGCCAGCAGGTCAAGTACATGACGCAGCCGGACCTCCTTCACACTTGGAACAATGAAGGACTGTTCGCGTTTTCGTTGGGCTTGAGCGATTTTAGTCCCACTGCCGACGACAGCAAATGATGTGGCCTCTCCAGTCAAGAAGCAGCGGCGGCTCAATCATCAGTGGACACCAAAGATAATATTTGCCTAGCCGCAACAAGTACAGCACGTAGATATTCGGAGTCATAGACATCAGGAGCGGAAGTTATGCGGTTCAACTCCTGCGTCAGGCCATCAATCTCGCGTCGGTACTGTTTTGCCCACAAAACCAACTTTTTATCCGCATCAGAATCAGCTTCGGCCGAAACTGCGACTCGATTAGCTCGATGCTTGGCATCGCTCAGCTCCTGTGCCCTAGCGCGAAGCTCATCAATTAGCGGCTCTCGGTCGTCGAGCTCACCCTTTGATGCCGAATCGACGCTACCGTCTAAAGCCGTAGAGCCCGCCTTTGCAGCCAAACCATAGAGAACCTCAGGAACAACGCCCACGTTGACACTTGTATTCACCTGAGCAGCCATCATAGACACACTGTGCAGCAACTGCGCTTGCTGATACTCGGCCCGCTCAAGTCTTTGGTCCTGCTCCTGCACTTTTCGCTTTAAGCTGATCAGGCCAGGCACCGCAATCTCGGCAGCATCAGGAAGCAACAATAATACTGCGCCCAGAACAAAGGGAGTAATCCGCTCAACTCCGGGGGGCGTACAGCTCGTCGTAACCTCGTCGATAGGACTTGGAAAGCTTCCACCAGCACCCACGTGCTTGACGGTCGAGCAGTACTGCGGAGGTGAGAGCCAGGGGTTCGGAACAACAGTAAGAACGCCCCAAAGAAGCACGCCTCCGGCACCAATTCGCCGCACCGAATTGAATAACGAAGACAGCCATCCGGGAGTTCTATCAGTCTTCCCGGGAGCATCAACCGCAGCCCGATCCCCAAGCCCCTGGGCAGCGCCAACGACATCCGCCTCTGGGCCTCTCTGCCCTTCCCCCATCTATCTCCAATCTCGGTTTAGCGATTACTCGTGAACCGTCGATTCTTCGCTTTCCACCAGCGATGAGACGACCGCTTGTATCCTACAGCTCGAGTGACGCCTTAGTTTAGCTACAGCCTCCTCCAGCAGGGGCGATCGTGCTGACACTGGGATATCCCGGATCGCATAAGCGGCGTGAAGTGGGAGCAACACACCGGGTTCTTCAGTTGCGTCGAACAGCGCTTGATCGATAACAGCGGCGCGCCATCCTGTCGAACTTCGAAGGACGGTCAGGGTCCTGAGCGCCGAGCCTCGGACATCTACATCAGCATCACGACTCAACGTTAGCGCCAAAGGCAAGAGACTTTGCCGTGAAGACTTTGAACGACTGAAGCGAATTGCCCGGGAAGCTGTCAAACGGTCTTGACTATAGTGACTAGCCGCTAAATCAGTGGTCACAGCGAGCACTTGTCTTACACTTAGAGCATTCAAGCTGATGGCAAGAAACAACTCTTCACGGCTAGATACCTCAACCCCTGCAACGCGGTAACCTTTGCGAAGCTTAGACGAAGTCTCCTGTTCAAAGGGGTTCGTCGAAGAAATATACTTCAAGCGCTCACGCAAACGCCTACACACATGATCTGGCAAATTTCCATCGGAACCCGCAATATAGCTCACGCACGTCGACTTATCCCTGAGAGATACAGCAGGATCAGTCAAGAACTCAACCAAGGCGTCCCAAGCTGATTCCCTTTTGCCGTATGTAGCCAGCCTAACCAGAATCCCCGCCGGTTCAGCACCAAATCCAAGGGAGTACGACCCACGATGGGCCGATGACTGGATTGCGCGAAGTTCCCTAAGTGCAACATCTTCTATTATTTCGAGATCTTCGGAAGTCAACTGACCACGACGAAAGCCAGCATTCCATAGCGCCGCAGCCACATCAAGCGAGCGCGAATCGCGTGTATCGGCGCGCAATTGATCGATGACCCGCGAGAGGTCAACCTCCGCGAGTTCCTGCAACACAGCGATACGTGTCGCTCGCATGCGTCCGGACGAATCGCTCCCGAGCGCCCATGCGAGCACTTCACCTCGCTGCTCCTCAGGCACCCATTTCCAATTTATCTTCGAGATCAAGCCGGCTATATAGTGATCTTCATGGGATTCTTCATCTGTCGCCGAACGGGTTATTTCTCCAATAGCCCGACTTAGAAGTTCGTGAACTTCGCGAACCTGACACTCGGCTATGATGCCCGCCAGCGCAGTCATCTCAATCTGGTCCACTGCGCGAACGTCGCTACGACTCAGCGCATCAACCACAAATCTCGCAGCATGTCGCAGCGATTCGCTGTCGACTACATCTAGGCCTGATCGCAAGAGTTCAAGCAGGACTGGAGATAGAACCGGGCTATCTGCAGGCGAAGGCGAGGACATGTGGGAAATCGCTCGCTCGGTAACTCGCTGAAGTGCAAGATAAGGCCCATCGACCCAAAGAAGCGATGCAGCACGTTTGACCCCTTTAGAATCTCTCGTATCAAAAAGCTCCTGGAGTGCAGCGGACGCGGAGTCGGTGTCATTCGTGCCAAAAACATCGACTATCTGACTTCGCGCGATGGCGCGCCTTAAGCTGGAGCTTTCACGAACATTTGCGGAACAACGCGCACGCAGAAGGCCTCTACCTAATATATCGGCAGCCTTATCTGATCCGCTGGAAAAAATCGTGATCGTGTTGCGCGATCTACGTGTTGCATTTTCGAATTGGTCTTTGAGTAGCGCATCGCCAAGTTCCGCGTAGGGTAAGTTGCCGAAGTTCGACAGTAGGCGTCGGAACAGGTAGTCTTCGTCATCGGTCCTGAGGAACCACCGACCCTGCCTACTCTGCGCAGTCAGCTCGCCTTGCTGCGCTAGAGCTCGAATAACTAGGTGAAGCGGCACTCCACCCACCGGGGGCGAGTCGTCTTCCAAGGTTTGCCCGGAGACTAGAGGCCACAATTCCGCAGCGCGGTCGAATCGAACATCACCAGCAGGACAATAAAGTTCGATCGTTGCCGCCAGATGCAGACGCAACAGTGCTAATTCATATGGTTCATCAACGTCCGCCTCCGCGGATTCCAGCACTTGAATAGCAGAATCGATGAGGCCGTTATCGACGAGGCTTAGCGCGCGGACGATAGCCGCCACCGCCCTAAGCCTTCCGCCGTTCTGAAGCCCAGGTTCCAAGGGGGCATACTCTTCTAACTCCTGAGGAACCTGCGGTCTACCCACAAGAACCCCGAGCATTCCAAACAAGACGTCTTTTTCGACGGCGCTGACTTGTAATGGAGTTCGCTCTACCTTTTCAGTGAATGGGAAATTGGGACTCCAGTCAGGAAGTTGCAAGCCGTACCGTGGCGCCACTCTGACGAAGTCATCGAAGTCGCCCATCACCAGAACAGCGAACAGGTGAGGCGGGGCGACCTCGTTTGCCGAGACGTGGACGCGACGAGCCATCGTCTGCGGGTCGACAAGGGCACGAACCCAATCATTCATCAGCTAAGCTCCGCATCATTGTCCCGCCATCGTTCGGCACATTGCACGATCAGGTCCGTGCTGACGAGTTGTTGTAGATGGAGGGGATGTTCGAACTCGACGACCTCCCACGGAAGCAAGCCCATTTCCTTCGGGACCTCAACTCCCAATTCGCGGTGCCGCGTGGACGCTATGCTCGCGTCCACATAGATCGCAATGCTTGCGTTGCGCCCCTTACACTGCATGCTTCGGATTCTCATCATCAGGTCCTGACATGCTGGCTCAGCCCGGTCCACCGGAGCATTCATGACGACGATGCCCACGTAGTGTGTTGACGTCGTCACGCCACGTATGAGCGGTGGCTCGGGCGGATCTTCATCAGGCACGGATGCAAGTTCGATCTGCGTACGAACATGGACGGAGAAGAGGGCTCTATTCGCGATCCGAGCGGCACCCTCGACAGCGACGGTATGTGCGCCGACCGGTGCCGCGGCCCACAGGACAACCCTCTCCACCGCACTCCTCGGGGGTGCCTACTCGTGACAGAGATGAACGACGTTACACATCCCTCTCAGATGCGAAGACAGGGGGCGTGGTTTCACCTTCGTTGAGACCGACCGGACGCATAGCGGATCACGTGGTGCAGCTCGTGGTGCGAAACCAGGACGCGAGCGGCACTAACGGCCCGTGGTGCGACAGTTGAGACAACAAAGCCGCAGGTAGACCCCGTATAACCAGGAGGTCACCGCCCTCCGGAGGCAGGTGTCGCAGGTTCGAATCCTGCCGAGGGCACCCCCTCGAAGCCAGCCCCTACCAGCGGGAACGCGGTAGGGGCTGATTCATGTGCGCACAGCCGTCACCTCGTGCCGATTGCCTGCTCCGATCAACCATCACCCCGTTGCCGCCGTCCGCGTGCTTATCCGCGGAGTCGGTCGAGGTGGCGTTCGAGCAGGTGCCGGATTCGGGTGGCGGGCATCTGGTCCGGAACGGTGACCGCGTGCACGGCGAGGCCGTCGAACAGCGCGTGGAGCAGGCCGGCTTCGAGGTCGAGATCGACGTCCGGGGCGAGCTGCCCGGTCGCGGACATCCCGTCGAGCAGTTCGCGGCACAGGCAGGCCAACCGGTGGTGGGCTTCCTCGTGCAAGGCTCTGGCTTCGGTGTCGACCAGCACCAGGGACAGGAACGCCACCCAGATCTCGGTCGCCACGTAGGAGTCCGGGTCCATCGGGAGCAGTCGTTCGAGCTGGGTCAGCGCCCGGTCGCGGGGGTCGGGGGGCGACTCCAGCTCGGTCAGGCGGCGTTCGGTCTCCTCGGAGATCGCACGCAGGGCGAACAGCAACAGCTCGGCCTGGGTGGAGAAGTAGTACTGGACCGAGCTCGGGGACCACCCGGCCGCACGGGCGATCGAGCGGATCGACGCGCCCTGCACGCCTCGCTCGCGGATGACCCGCCACACCGCTCGCACCAGCTCCCAGCGGCGCTGCTCGTGGTCAACGATCTTCGGCACGACTCCTCCTCATCCGACATTTCTACCCGAAGGCTTGTTTCTGTACAGTCGACCGAAATAAAACCGATGGCGGAGGGGGACACGGTGGGCACGCGGACGGGGGCGAACGGGGCACCAGAGCGAGCGACTCGGGCCCGGGTCGTGGCACGAGCGTTGGTGATGGCGCTGGCGGGAACGTGCGTGATGGCCGTGGCGCTCGGCACCGCGGGCGCGATCGCGCAAGCGGTGCACAGCCGCACCGGCCTGGACGGCGTCCCGCGGCAGGCACTGGCCGCGGTGATCTGCCTCGTGCTCGCCGTGTCGCTGATCGTGCTACTCCGCCGCGGGGTGGACCACCGGCCGATGTCCGGGCTCGGCCTCACCGGCCCCGCGGCGGGCCTGCGGTCGTTCGGGCTCGGGGTGCTGGTCACGGGCGGTTCGGCGGCCGCGCTGCTCGGTGCCGGCACGTGGGCGGGGTGGCTGGCGTGGGGACCGCTCGACGCGGCGAGACTCGTCGAGTTCGTCGTCGTCAACGCGCTGATCGCCGTCGCGCTCGAGGCGTTCCCGGAGGAGCTGGTCTTCCGCGGCTACGTCTACGACACGCTCGATCAGGCGTTGCGCCGGTGGGTGGCTTTCCTCGTCACGGTGGTGTTGTTCACGTTCACCGGCGCGGGGTCATCGGTGGTTCACGCGTGGGTGGGTGCGCTGCTGGGCATCGAGGTGCCGGCGCCCGCGTTCGCCCCGGTGGGTTCGGATCCGGTCTCGTACGCGGTCCTCTATCCGATCTTCGGCGCGGTGCTGCTGATCGCCCGGATCACCACCGGTTCGTTGTGGACGTCCATCGCCCTGCACCTGACCTACCTGACGGTCGTGCGTACCACGCTGGACGGCGCGGCGCGGTCCGCCGGCTGGTCCGCTACCCCCACCACCCCCGACGCCCTGCTGCTGGTGCCCGGGTTTCTGCTGCTGACCGGCGCGATGTTCCTGTTGCTCGGCCGGCGATCCCGCGTCAGGACCGCGAGCCGGTTCCGCAGGCGGCCATGACATGTCCACCAGGTTGGTCGCGGCCTCCTCGTCGATCGGCTTGGTGGACAGCAACTAGCGGTAGTACAGGGTGCCGCAGAGAACCTCGGCCGGGAAGCGCAGATCAGCGTCGGCGACCAGTTCCCCGGAAGGCTGGGCCCGGACGATCCGATCGAAGGTGCTCTGTTCGACGGTCGCCAGGAACCGCTCGTGCAGGGTCGCCCGCAACTCGGCGTCGGACTGGGCCCCGGCGATCACCGCGCGGTACACCGGCCGATCGGCGGCTGGGAGAGCGCGGGCGCCGACCGCAGGACCCGCTCGCGCAGGTCGGCCCGGACGTCGCCGGCGTCGTGGTAGTCCAGGTCGGTCGTCCACACCCGGCTGAGCGCGTCCAGCAGGATCGCGGCCATCGACAGCCAGCGCCGGTAGATCGTGTGCTTCCCGACGCCGGCGCGGAGCGCGACCGCCTCGATGTTCAGGCCCGCGTACCCGGCCTCGGTGGCCAGGTCGAGCGTCGCCTGCAGCAGCTCGTCCGTCCGTGCGGCGCCCTGGGCGCCGAGGCTGGTCGGTCCTGCACGTGCGTGCCGGTAATTCCGGAGGAGATCATCATGGGCAGCAGTGCGAGCGTGAAGCACGAGGGCTTCACGGCGGAGGAACGAACCGCGATGCAGGACCACTCGAAGGAGCTGAAGGCCGCGGCCCGTCGCGGCTCCCGGGCGGACAAGGCGGCGCAGGCCGAGCAGGACGTGCTCGCGAAGATCGCGGACATGGCGCCGTCGGACAGAACGATGCCGAGGGCGTCCACCCCGTGGTCAGGGCCGCCGCGCCGGTCCTGGAACCGAAGCTGTGGTACGGGATGTCCGCCTACGCGCTGGACGGCAAGGTCGTGTGCTTCTTCCAGAGCGCGGAGAAGTTCAAGGCCAGCTACGCCACCCTCGGGTTCAGTGACTAGGCGTCGCTCGACGACGGTCCGATGTGGCCGGCCGGCTCCGCCCTGACCGCCCAGTCCGGATAGGACATCCAGGCGCCCAGCGCGAGCCTGCTGGTGAAGTGGCGTTCTTCCCCCGTCACGGGGTCGCGGAACGCCAGCGTCTTCGCCAGCAGTTGCAGTGGGCGGGTGAAGTCGTCGAGGCCGGTTTCGGTCAGTGTGGGGTAGAAGCGGTCGCCGAGGATCGGGATGCCCAGGCCGGCCATGTGCACCCGCAGCTGGTGCGTGCGGCCGGTCGCCGGGACCAGCCGGTAGCGGCCGAGGCCGCGGGCGTGCTCGAGCAGTTCGATCCGGGTTTCCGCGTTGACCGGGCCGGGTTCTTCGCGGGCCGTGATGCTCCCGCGGTCCTTGACGATCCGGCTGCGCACGACCACGGGCAGGTCGAGGGCGGGATCGTGCCGGGCGATCGCCTCGTACTCCTTGGCGACGCGGCGATCGCGGAACAGCGTCTGGTAGCGGCCGCGGTGTTCGCGCCGCGTGACGAACATCAGCAGCCCGGCGGTGACGCGGTCCAGCCGGTGCGCGGGGCTGAGCTCGGGCAGTCCGAGGTCGCGCCGCAGCCGGACGAGCGCCGTCTCCAGCACGTGCCGCCCGCGCGGGATGGTGGCCAGGAAGTGCGGTTTGTCGACCACGACGAGGTGCTCGTCGCGGTGCACGACGCCGATCGGGAACGGCACGGGCACCTCGTCGGGCAGGTCGCGGTGGAACCACACGGACGCGCCCGGCCGGAACGGCGTGTCCGCGGTGACCGGCCCGTCCGCGCCGACGATCCGGCCTTCGGCGAGCATCTCGTCGAGCCGCCCCTCGGGCAGGCGCGTGAGGCGCTCGGCGAGGTGGTCGCGGATCGTGGCCCACGGCCCCTCGGCGGGCAGCTTCAGCCGGGCCGGGTCGAGCCCGTGGCGCTGCGGGAGCGGGGCGGGTTCGGCCACCACACCAGGGTAGTCCGGCGTCGCCCAGCCGACGGGGACGGGCTGCGGCAGGATGATCGGCATGACCCTGCCGATGTTCCGCCAGGTCGTCCTCGACTGCACCGACGCCCGGCGGCTCGCGGAGTTCTACCGCGAGCTGCTCGGGCTGGTGTACCGGCCGGGCGACGAGGACGGCCCGGCCGACTGGCTCGTGCTGCGCACCCCGGACGGGATCCCGCAGCTGGCCTTCCAGCAGGTCGACGCCCTGCCGGAGGCGACGTGGCCGGACGGCCCGGTGCCGCAGCAGCTGCACCTCGACCTGACGGTGCCGACGAAGTCGGACCTGGCGGCCCAGCACGAGCGGGTGCTGCGGCTGGGCGCCCGGCTGCTGCGCGACCGCAGCGACGATCCCGACGAACCGCTCTACGTCTACGCCGATCCGGCCGGGCACCCGTTCTGCGTCTTCGTCGCCTAGACGGTCAGAACGATCTTCCCGCGCGTGCGTCCGGACTGGCTCAGCCGCCACGCTTCGGCGGCCTCGGCGAGTGGCAGGGCCTGATCGACGTGCACCGTGAGCTTGCCGTCGTCGGCCAGGCGGGCCAGCTCGGCCAGCTCCGCGCCGTCCGGGCGGACCCACACGTAGCCGTGGGGGCCGACCTCCGGGTCGGCGATCGAGGCGATCCGGTCGGCGCTCACGAACTCGCGGGAGATCACCACCGCGTCGCCGCCGACGAAGTCCACCGCGGCGTCGATCGGGCCGAGCTCGCGCAGCCGCTCGGCCAGGCCCTCGCCGTAGGTGACCGGCTCGGCACCCAGCGCGCGCAGGTAGTCGTGGTTGCGCTCGCTCGCCGTGCCGATCACCCGCGCGCCCAGGGCGACCGCGATCTGCGTGCCGAACGAGCCGACGCCGCCCGCGGCCGCGTGGATCAGCACCGTCTCACCGGCCTGGAGCCCAACGCGCTTGAGCGACCGGTACGCGGTCTGGCCGGCCAGCGGCACGCCCGCGGCCTGCGCCCAGTCCAGCGACCGGGGCTTCTTCGCGAGCATGCGGACGTGCGCCGTCACCAGTTCCGCGTACGCGCCCTGCTGCACCCAGTCCTTGCGGATGTAGCCGAAGACCTCGTCGCCGACGGCGAACTCCCCCGCGTCCAGCCCGACCTTCTCGACCACACCCGCCACGTCCCACCCGGGCACGAGCGGGAACCGGACCTCCATCAGGGCGTCCAGCCCGCCGCCCGCGAGCTTCCAGTCGACCGGGTTGACGCCGGCCGCCTTGACCCTGACCAGCACTTCCGCCGGGCCGACCTTGGGGTCCGGGAGGTCGACCAGCCGGAGGTCGTCCGCCGAGCCGTACTCCTGCAGTGCGATTGCCTTCATGTTCGCGGCAACGGTCCACACGCGACGAGATATTCCGCCCGGCGCCGGGTTTCGCCGTTTCGTGGGCGGGCGCACCCGGTCATCGGGCGGGCGCGGCGGGCCGGACCGTGAACGTCTGCCAGCTCTCCGGCGTCACCGAGCACGGGCCGCCGGGGTGCACGTGCAGCCGTCCCGCCACGACGTCGAGCGAGATCGTCGCCAGGCTCTCCCACCGCTCGTGCGGCGGCAACGACATGTCGGGATGCGCGCACACCGCCGCACCGTCCTCGGTGTGCGCGCACAACGCCCGCGCCCGCGCCGACAGATCCGCGGCCCCGAGTTCCGCGGTGTGCGCGCGCAGCCACGAGCCGCGGGCGAAGGTCGTCGACACGTCCTCGGTCGTCCGTTCCCCGGGGGCGAGCGCGGCGTCGAGGAAGTGGTTGGCGTGCCACAGAACCCCGTCCGCCGGGTCGATCACCCCGACCCCGGCCGGGCTCAGCTCCAGGCACCGCGCCCGGTCCGCCGTCACCACCGTGATCACCGACGACACGGACAACCGCGCCGAGCGGGCCAGGTCGGTGGCTTCCTCGACGGTCGACGCCTCGTCCAGGATCCGCCGGGCCACCACGTGCACGGGCACCCCGATGTCCGCGTGGTCCGAGGCGTGCCGCAGCACGTTGAAGTGCACGCCGAGCCCGGCGGAGTTCACGCCGATCTTGCCGACCACCCCGGCCTCGGTGAACGTGCACACGCCCGGCCACGACACGACGGTCATGGCGGCGCGCAGGGTGTCGTGCCAGTCCCACGTCTGCACGGTCCGCGGCGATCCGTCCGCGAGCACCACCGACGTGGAGCACTCGCCCTCGCCGGTCACCGCGCCCGCGGCGAGGATTTCCGTGCGCCCGTTCAGCGCGCCCAGCTGCCACTCCGCCAAGCCGCTGCCCTCGGCCACGCCGCGGATCTCCGCGGCCAGCGACGGCGCCCACTCGTGCGTCGCCGCGAGTGCCGCCGCGCCCCAGGCGCGCACCTGCTCGGCCCCGATGCCGTGCGCGGCGAACAGCCGCGCGTAGGCGTCGAACGCCGCCCGGATGTCGCCGGCGCAGGCGGCGCCCAGCGCACGCGGGTCCTCGGCCGGCACGGTGTGGATCGCCCGGTGCGTCGCGAACTGTTCGAGGGCCACGTCGTTCAGCTTGACGCTGGTGATGACCACCGTCAACCACGACGGGTCGCCAGCTCCGCGATGATCCGCACCCCCTCTTCGATCTCGCTCGCTGATCTGGCGGCGTAGCCCAGCACCAGGCCCGGCTCTCCCGGGAGCTGGCGGTGCCACGACAACGGCTGCACCTTCACCCCGCGGGCCAGCGCCGCCGCCGCCAGGTCCACATCGGACACACGCGCCGCGAAGGTGATCATCAGGTGCAGGCCCGCCGCGGCGCCGTGCACCCGGGCGCCGGGGAGGTGGCGGCGCACCGCGGCGATCATCGCGTCACGGCGGTGCCGGTGGCGCCGGCGCACGACACGCAGGTGCCGCTCCAGCTCGCCCGACGTCATCAGGTGCGCCAGCACCAGCTGCGGCAGGACGGCGTTGCCCAGGTCGGCGTACCGCTTCGCGTCCACCAGATCCCGCTGGTACCGGGCGGGCACCAGCATCCACCCGATCCGCAGCGCCGGGGCGAGCAGCTTCGAGATGCTGCCGGCGTAGCAGACCCGCTCCGGCAGCATCGAGCGCAGCGCGGGCACCGGCGGGCGGTCGTAGCGGTGCTCGGCGTCGTAGTCGTCCTCGACGATCAGGCCACCCCAGCGCATGAGCTCGCGCCGCCGCTCGCCGCCGAGCACCACGCCCGTCGGGAACTGGTGCGCGGGCGTCAGCAGCACCGCGGGCGAGCGCAGGTCCGCCACCCGGATGCCGTCGTCGTCCACTGGCACCGGCGGGGTCGCCAGGCCGGCGTTGCGCAGGTGCTGCCGCGCGCCCAGCGATCCGGGGTCCTCCACCGCGACCTCGTCGATGCCGTGCGCGTGGAACACCGTCGCGAGCAGGCCGAGCGCCTGCGCGACCCCGGCCACCACGACCACATCGGCCGCATCGACCCGGATGCCGCGGTTGCGGGCGAGCCAGTTCGCCACGGCCAGCCGGAACACCGGGGCGCCCCGCGGATCGCCGTACCCGAAATCGGCCGGCGGCAGGTCGCCGAGCACCACCCGTTCCGCACGCAGCCACGCCACCCGCGGGAACGCGGCCAGGTCCGGCACGCCGGGGGTGAGGTCGATGCGGGCCGGGGCGGCACGCAACCGGTCGAAGACGTCCGGCCGCGGCTCGAACACGACGTCCGCACTCGGCGCGGGCGGCGGTGCGGGCGACGCGGTGACGGGCACCGCCACCACGACAGTTCCGCCCCGGCCGCGCCCGGCGACGTGCCCGTCCTCCACGAGCCGCTGGTACGCCTCGGTGACCACACCGCGCGACACGCCCAGTTCGGCGGCCAGCGTCCGCGTCGCGGGCAGCCGGCTGCCGACCGGCAGGCGGCCGTCGGCGATCGCGTCCCGTAGGCGCGCCGACAGCCACGCCGACCGGCCGCCCGGGGGCGCGTCCCCGATGTCGAGCTGGAGGAAGTCCGATCCGGTTGTGGACCTCTCGACCGGCTCGGCTTTGGACCTGTTCACCGGACCAGTATCGCGCCAGGGTGGGGACATGTCCGTCGAGTTCCTGCTCACCGCCCTGGTCGTCGTGGCCACGCCGGGCACCGGCGCGCTCCTGACCATGAGCGCGGGCCTGGCCCACGGCACGCGGGCGAGCGCCGTCGCCGCGGTGGGCTGCACGCTGGGGATCGTCCCGCACGCGGTCGCCGCGATCACCGGTCTCGCCGCGTTGCTGCACGCCAGCGCGGTCGCGTTCCAGGTGATCAAGTACGCCGGGGTGGCCTACCTGCTCTACCTGGCGTGGTCGGCGTTGCGCGAGAAGGACCAGACGCCCGGCGCGCCGGCCCCGCGGTCGGCCCCGCGGGTGATCGTGTCCGCGGTGCTGGTGAACGTGCTGAACCCGAAGCTGACGATCTTCTTCTTCGCGTTCCTGCCGCAGTTCGTGCACGCCGGGGACCCGAACTCGCTGCTCACGATGGTCGAGCTGAGCGCGGTGTTCATGGCGCTGACGCTGGTCGTGTTCCTCGCCTACGGCGCGGGCGCCGCCGCGATGCGCGACCGCGTGCTGTCCCGGCCGCGGGTGCAGGCCTGGATGCGGCGGATCTTCGCGGGCGCGTTCGTCGCCCTCGCTGCACGGCTGGCCGCGGAGTGATGCCCCGGCCGGATCAGGGCTCCAGGCCCTTCGCGACCACCTTCCCGGCCGCAACTCCCGTCAGCCGCAGGGTTTCGGCACGCAACCGGCTGGCCGCCCGGGCGTCGAACTCCGGGCCGTGCACCGCGATCCGCCTGCCCTCGGCGAACGCGCTCAGCGGCTCGGCCGGCGGCGAATCGAGCACTCCGGCCGCGGCCGGAGCCGCCCAGCCGCGAGCAGTTCCCGTCAACCCGACAACCAGGCCGCGCCGAAAGTTGCCGCACCCGCTGGGGCGGCTTTCCCGGCAGGCGCGCCGAAGTTGCGCAGCCGCCCGGGTGCACTCCGAGCGGCCCCGGTCAACGGGCCGCGTCCAGCGCTGCCCGGCCTGTGGCTGTTCCGAGTGGCCCCCGACCAGGCCGTGCCGGAGGCCGCCTTCTGCCTCCGGCACGGCCGGCCCTCACGCCGTGGTCAGCAGGCCGTGCGGGTCGAGCACGTACTTGCGTGCCGCGCCGCGGTCGAATTCCTGGTAGCCCCTCGGGGCTTCGGCCAGTGGGATCGGTGTTGCGTTGACCGCCTTCGCAATGTGGACCCGGTCGTGCAGGATCGCCATCATCAGGCGCCGGTGGTAGCGCATCACGGGGCACTGCCCGGTGGTGAACGCGTGCGACTTGGCCCAGCCCAGGCCGATCCGGATGGACAGCGAACCGTGCCGCGCGGCTTCGTCGGCCGCGCCCGGGTCGCCCGTCACGTACAGCCCCGGGATGCCCAGCGCGCCGCCGGCCGCCGTGATGTCCATCAGCGAGTTCAGCACCGTCGCCGGGTGCTCGTCCGCCGCCTCCCTGCCGTGCCCGCGCGCCTCGAACCCGACGGCATCGACACCGCAGTCCACCTCGGGCACACCGAGGATCTCCGCGATCTGCTCCTTCGGATCGCCCTTCGACACGTCCACCGTCTCGCAGCCGAAACTGCGCGCCTGCTCCAGCCGGTCCGCGTTCAGGTCACCGACGATCACCACCGCCGCCCCGAGCAGCCGCGCCGACGCCGCCGCGGCGAGCCCGACCGGTCCGGCGCCCGCGATGTACACCGTCGACCCGACACCCACGCCCGCGGTGACGCAGCCGTGGAAGCCGGTTGGGAAGATGTCGGACAACATCGCCAGGTCGAGGATCTTCTCCATCGCCTGGTCGCGATCCGGGAACTTCAGCAGGTTCCAGTCCGCGTACGGCACCATCACGTACTCGGCCTGCCCGCCGACCCAGCCGCCCATGTCGACGTAGCCGTAAGCCGATCCGGGCCGGTCCGGGTTCACGTTCAGGCAGATCCCGGTCTTGCCCTCCTTGCAGTTGCGGCACCGCCCGCAGGCGATGTTGAACGGCACCGAGACCAGGTCACCCTCCTTGATGAACTCCACGTCCCGGCCGACCTCGACCACCTCGCCGGTGATCTCGTGGCCCAGCACCAGGCCTTCCGGCGCGGTCGTGCGGCCGCGCACCATGTGCTGGTCGCTGCCGCAAATGTTGGTCGCCACGTTCTTGAGAATGACACCGTGGTGAGTTTCGCGACCCACGTTGGCCTGGTGCACCCCGGGACCGTCCTTCATCGAGAAGGTCGGGTAGTCGATGGTGGCGACTTCGACCTTGCCAGGTCCCAGATAGGTGACTGCCTTGTTGCCCGCCATGACGCCTCCTCGTTCGCCGTTGAACGTCCAGGCTCGATGCTAGGAACACCCGCGGTGCCCGGCCTAGGGCCGGAAGACCATTCCGGTGCGCGCCGACCGGCCGGGCGCTGAACCGTCCACAGTGGAACGATCAGGGCAGCAGGACGACCTGCACCGCGGTGAGGACACCGGCCGCGGCGACGGCGATGGCCGCCGCGCCCAGGACGCGGCGGGTGCTGCCGGTGGTCGGCGGGCGCCGCACGGCGACGAACCACAGCACCACGACCGCGGCGGCGCACCCCGCGGCGGCGATCTCCAGCGGGGCGTCGCGGACCAGCCCGCTGCGCAGCAGCAGAACGGCCGCGACGGCGGCGGCGAGCGCGGTGCGCTGCCAGGCCAGTGCGGTGCGCTCGGGCTGGAGCCCCGGGTCCCTCATCGGACGGCGACCAGGACGACGACGAGACCGACAGCCACGGCCAAGGCGGTCCGTTCGGGCAGGAACCCCGGCTCCCTCATCGGACCACGACCAGGACGACAACGAGCACGACAGCCGCGGCCGGAGCGGTCCGCCCGCACCGAAATCCCACGTCCCTCATCGGACCGTCACCAACGCCACGACAAGCACGACAGCCCCGGCGAGTGCGGCGGCCCAGCCGGCGACGAACGGCAACCACGTCATCGGCAGCGGACGCTTGTTGCGCATCGCGCGCTGGACGTGGGCCCAACGGCGGTAGGCGAACGCCGCGAGCAGCGTGCCGGTGACGGCGAGCAGCGCGGCCAGGCCGGCACGCATCCCGGCGACCGAGAACTGGGGGACGAACTGCATGAGCGCCACCGCACCGGCGATGAGCGCCAGCGCGGTCCGCAGCCACGCCAGGAAGGTGCGCTCGTTGGCCAGGGTGAACCGGTAGTCGGGCTCCTCACCTTCTTCGTACCAGCGTGGGCTCATGCGGTTCACGTTACTTGTTCGTCCGGCACGATCGGTTCGCCGTTCACGGCGAAGCCCTCGGCTCGTCGCGGTCAACGCGCGCGGGGCAGCTTCACCGGGTTCTCGTGGAGGTCTTCGAGCAGGTCGCCCATCTCCTCGACCCGGTCGAGGACGTCGTCGCTGAGGAACTTCAGCTGGACCGGGCGACGGCAGGCCGCGACCTCGTCCCAGGTGACCGGGGTGGACACGGTCGGCTCCGCGCGGCCACGCAGCGAGTACGGCGCGACCGTCGTCTTGTGCGGGTTGTTCTGGCTCCAGTCGATGAACACCTTGCCCGGCCGCAGGCTCTTCGTCATCGCCGCGGTGACCTCGTCCGGGGTCTCGGCGGCGAGCTTCTTCGCGGCGGCCTTCGCGTAGGCCGAGGTGTCCTCCGGTGTCGCGGTCTTCACCGGCGCGTACAGCTGCAGGCCCTTGGAGCCGCTGGTCTTCGGGTAGAGCCGCAGCCCGTCCGCCGCCAGGAGGTCCCGCAGCCGCTCCGCGACCCGGCAGCACTCGACGATCGTCGCCGGCTCGCCCGGGTCGAGGTCGAACACCAGCAGGTCGGGATTGCGGCGGGCCCCGCGCGGGCCGACGGTCCACTGCGGCACGTGCAGTTCCAGCGCGGCGAGGTTGGCCGCCCATATCAGCGTCGGGACGTCGTTGACCAGCGGATACGCGTTGACGTCCGAACTCTGCCCGCGCCCGCCGCCGGCGATCCTCGCGGTCTTCACCCAGTCGGGGGCGTGCCGCCCGGCGTCCTTTTCGTAGAACGGGTTCGACTGCACGCCGCCCGGCCAGCGGCGGAAGGTCAGCGCCCGGTTGCGCAGGTGGGGCAGGATCACCGGGGCGATGCGCGCGTAGTAGTCGATCACCTGTCCCTTGGTGAAACCCGCCTCCGGGTAGAGGACCTTGTCCAGATTGGACAACGACAGCCGGCGCCCGTCGACCTGCACCGTCACCCTGTCCTCGGCCATGCTCTCCAGCCTGCCTCAGCCCGGGGCGCCGTGCATCCCGATGCGGCCGATTCCGGCGCCGGGCTCAGGGGACCAGGACGAGGCGGACCGGGTTGCCCTCCTTCCGTTCCAGGTGCTCGACGGCGGTCGCGGCCTCGGCGAGCGGGAAGGTGCCGCTGATGGAGCGGCTCCACTCCACGCGGTGGTAGCGCGCCAGTTCGATGAGCTGCTCGACGGCGCCGGGCTGGGAGCCGTAGTGGCCGAGCAGGTGCTGGCCGCGGTAGCTGAAGCCGATGCCGTCGGTCACGGTGAGCGGTTTCGGGGTGAGGCCGACGAGCACGAGGCGTCCGCCGAGGCCCAGGCAGCTGACCGCCTGCTCGCGCACCGGCGGGACTCCGGCCATGTCGAACGCGACGTCCAGCCCGGCGCCGCCGGTGAGGGCGAGGATCTGCTCGCGCAGGGTGGGGTCGCCCGGGTCCAGCGCCAGGTCGGCGCCGAACTCCAGCGCCCGTTCCCGCGCCGCTGCCAACGGATCGACCGCGACGATCGGGGCGGCGCCGATCAGCCGGAGCAGCTGCACCGCGTGCACGCCGAGCCCGCCCGCGCCCCACACCCCGGCCGGGCGAGCCGGCTGGGCCTGGCCGGTGCCGGTGACCGCGCCCCAGGGCGTGGACACGGCATCCGGGACGATCGCCGCCTGCACGAACGGCAGGTCGTCGGGGATCGGGATGAGGGTGTGCTGGCCGGCGAGGGCGTACTCGGCCCAGCCACCGTCGTAGTCGACGCCGCGCGTGCGGACCTGCAGACAGGGGTCGCGGAAGCGGACGCAGTTCGGGCACTGGCCGCAGCGCTCCCCCGCCTCGAGCGCGACGCGCTGGCCCTCGTGCCAGCGGTCCGGCACGTCGGGCCCGATCGCGTCGATCTCGCCCGCCACCTCGTGCCCCAGCGTGACCTCCGGGGTTTCGAGGAAGAGCGGCGTGAGGGTGCCATCGATCAGGTGGACGTCGGACAGGCACACCCCGGCCGCGCGCACCTTGATCCGAACCTGGCCGGGCCCGGGGTCGGGGACCGGCACCTCCCGGACGCCGAACTTGCGCGAGCTGATCTCGAGCCGGCCGGCCAGCATCGTGGCCATGGGTGTCCTCCCGTTTTGGCGGTGGCGGTCCCCCACATGGTGGCCCAGCGGCGCGGGTCGCACACGGTCGTTCCCCTTTCGTGGCGCGATCGGTGGCAGAATCGGGGGTGACCCGTCTGGGGAGGTCGCCCATGGTGATTCTGGTGGTCATCGTCAGCCTCATCGGCCTGTTGCTGGTCGTCGCGGGAGTGCACGACCTGCGCACGCGCCGCAAGCGGCCGGTACGCCCCTGGACGACGGACGAGCTCGTCGAGCACCACCGCGACGTGCGCGCGGCGCAGGGCGTGAACTTCCGGGTGCGCGACTTCGAGTGGATGGCGGTGCGGCGCCGCAAGCCACGGTGAGGTTCCCCCTGGGTGGGCAGCCCGGCGAGGTTCCTTCCCGGTGGATAGCCCATGTGAGGGGCCCACTGGGTGGCAGCCTTGCGGGGTTTCCGCCGGGTGGGCAGCCCTCCGAGGCTCCCGTCGGGTGGGCAGCCCTGCGGGGGTCCCGTCGGATGGGCAGCCCTGCGGGGGTTCCCGCCCGGTGGACAGCCCTGCGAGGGGCCCGCTGGGTGGGCAGCCCGGAGGCGCGCCCTGCCTGTCGGGTCGTTGTCCGACGGCGTTGGGCGACGGACCTGCGTGTGGCGTCTCTCCTCTCTGTGTGAATGTGGACCGGGCGGTGCCATCGGTGGGCTCGGTCGGCTTTCGAGCACTCCGCGACCCGCGACGAAGCTCATCCTGTTCGCGTCAGCCCGTCACCGACGTCGCCGCACCGCGCAGCTAGGGCCAGGGTGGGTTGGCCAGCTGGGCTAGCGCCGCGCCCGCGCGGCGACCCAGCACTGGCTGGCGTCCGCCGGGGCCTAGCCATCCTCGGTGCCACGGCCAGCGGCCCCGTGCGTCCGCGTGGACCAGTTGCGTCGCGCGGATCTCGGGGCCGTACAGGTCCACCGCGACGGTCAAGTGCACCCACGGCACCTCCACCGCCACGGCCTCCAGCAGCAGGTTCCCCGGGCCCGGCAACCGCTCCCCCGGCTCCAGGTCCGGCTCCCCCGTGTGGAGCAGGTGCGCGGCCACGTCGTTCAACACGTCGCGCGCCTGGTGGGGCTCCATCGCTGTCACCACCAACTCCGGTATGCCCCGGCCGGTCAACCCCACCGTGTACGCCCACGGCGGGCGCGAACCGTTGCCCTCGAACGAAATCACCGCCCACCCGTGCTCACCTACTATTTCGCACAGGTGGCGCAGGTGCCCGCCCGGCCGGTCGCACTTCCCGCACATCGTCTCCCCCTCGGAGTTCGCGTCGTCGTGCGATCGACTATGCAGGGCGGCACCGACAAAAAGACAGTCCAGGCACCGGCACGTTCACTCGATCGTGGCTAATCGGGGAAACCCCGACACCCCGGCGCCACTCGCCATAGGCTTTCCGGGCGGCGCAAAACCCAGCCACCACCGGCGAGACCGGTCACCACGGGCTCTCCCAGGCGCGCGGCGCGCCGGGGCTTTGACCACCCAGCGACCACCTCGCCAAGGTGACGGAACTGCATTCCCCGTCATCCCGGAGCCTGCCCGTCCGGCGAGGACATCTCTTGATCTTTTCCCTGCGCTTCGCGCAGAGGGGCGCCTTACGGCGCCGAACGGTCACCTCGGGTGCCGGCTCGCGGATATTTTCCGCGACTGTCTCGTGCTGCCTGGGGTCAGACGGTCGTCATCGCGAAGAGTTTGATGTTCGGGGTCGGCCGACAGGGCCGTCTCCTCGCCGAAGCGTGGGGACCGCGAGAATCCGCACCGCACGGCGACCTCCGGGATCGGCAACATGCTGCCGTACAACAACCGGCATGCGTGCTCGACCCGCGTGCGCATCAGGTAGCGGGGCCGCGGGCCACCGGGTGCCGCCCGCGGCGGACGGTCACCGCACCACCGAGGTGCCGGATCACCCGGTGGGTGCCTGCCGCGTCGAAACCCGGCGTTTCGGCCTGGGCCCAGCCGGAGAGCCGGTCCCAGCCCACAGCGGGCCGGGTGGATCCACGTGCGGCGCAGGATGCCGGTCGTGTCGGCCGGGCTCAGCTCGCCAGTCCAGGTCGTCGTCAGGCGCGCAACACGTGGTGACGCGTGCGCGGAGCCGCCGCGATCTGGAACTCGAGGCGGTCGACCTCGTCGCGGTGCGCGGCCGCCTCGGCTCGGATCCGCGACGCGTCGCGGTCTTCGACGTCGAAACTGCCGGACATCCGCGGCGGCGCCTGGCGGCGGTGGTTGCGGTTGAGGCCCCACACGATCAGGGCGATGAGCAGCAGGAACATCAGCAATCCGGTCATGGCAGAAATTATTCGCCGCACGAGAACCTGCCATAAGTGGCAGAACAGACCTTGTTCGGCAAAATCCTGCCAGCTACTCTGGGAGGCATGCTTCGCACCGTCGCTTCCGTGCTGGTCGACAGCGCCGCCGTCTTCGAGTTCGGCGTCGTCTGCGAGGTGTTCGGCATCGACCGGACCGAGGAAGGCGTGCCTTCCATCGAGTTCCGCGTCTGCGGCGAACGCGCCGGCGAACCGATCCAGGCCGGGATCGGCGTCAAGCTGACGCCCGAGTACGGCCTGGACGGGCTCGACGGCGCCGACCTCGTGGCCATCCCCGCGATGCGCATCCGCGACGAATACCCGCCCGCCGTCCTGGACGCCATCCGGAAGGCCCACGCGAACGGCGCCACCCTCCTGACCGTGTGCAGCGGCGCGTTCCTGCTCGCCGCCACCGGGCTGCTCGACGGCAGGCCGTGCACCACCCACTGGAAGCACATCGAGGAGTTCAAGCAGCGCTTCCCCGAGCCGATCCTCGACCCGGACGTCCTGTTCGTCGACGACGGCGACATCATCACCAGCGCGGGCACGGCCGCCGGCATCGACGCGTGCCTGCACCTCGTCCGCCGCGAACTCGGCTCCGCGGCGGCCACCGCGATCGCGCGCCGCATGGTGGTCCCGCCGCAGCGCGACGGCGGCCAGCGCCAGTTCGTCGAGCTGCCGATGCCGGAGTCCACAGCGGACAGTCTGGAACCGGTGCTGGCGTGGATGGTCGAAAACCTCGCCGAGGAGCACACGGTTCCGGCGCTGGCCCGGCGCGCGCAGATGTCGGAGCGCACCTTCGCCCGCCGGTTCGCCGCCGAAACCGGCACCACGCCGGTCAAGTGGCTCACCACGCAACGCGTCCTGCACGCCCGCACCCTGCTGGAGACCACCCGGCTGAGCATCGAGGAGATCGCGCGCGAGTGCGGGTTCAGCACGGGCGCCCTGCTCCGGCACCACTTCCACCGCGTGGTCGGGGTGTCCCCGCACGACTACCGCCGCACGTTCGCCGCTTCCTGAGGCATGCTGGCCTCGTGGCCTATGACGTAACCGCAGTACGCAAGCACTTCCCCGCGCTCGACGAGGGCGCCGCGCACTTCGACGGCCCCGGCGGCTCGCAGGTGCCGGACGTCGTCGGCGAGGCCGTCGCCGCGACCCTGTGCGCCGCGATCGCCAACCGCGGCTCGATCACCGCCGCCGAACGCCGCGCCGACGGCATCGTCGCGCAGGCGCGCCAGGCCGCCGCCGACCTGCTCGGCGCCCAGCCCGGCGGCATCGTGTTCGGGCGCAGCACACGACCCAGCTGACCTACGACTTCTCCCGCGCGCTGGCCAAGACCTGGCAACCCGGCGACGAGGTCGTGGTGACCCGGCTGGATCACGACGCGAACATCCGGCCGTGGGTGCAGGCGGCGGAGGCGCACGGGGTCACCGTGCGGTGGGCGGACTTCGACCCGGCCTCCGGTGAGCTGCCGGTCGACGCCGTCACGAACCTGCTCTCCGACCGCACCCGCCTGGTCGCGGTGACCGCGGCGTCCAACCTGCTCGGCACGCGCCCGGACATCCCGGCGATCGCCGTCGCGGTGCACGAAACCCCAGCGTTGCTCTACGTCGACGGCGTGCACCTCACGCCGCACGCGCCCGTCGACATCACGGCGCTGGGCGCGGACTTCTTCGGCTGCTCGCCGTACAAGTTCCTCGGCCCGCACCTCGGGGTGGTCGCGGCCGCGCCCGAGCTGCTGGAGACCCTGCACCCGGACAAGCTCGCGCCCTCGACCGACGCCGTGCCGGAGCGGTTCGAGCTGGGCACGCTGCCGTACGAGCTGCTGGCCGGAACCACGGCGGCGATCGACTTCCTGGCCGGCCTCGTGCCCGGCGACGGCTCCCGGCGGCAGCGCCTGCTGCGGTCGCTGACCGAGCTGGAGGAGCACGAGCGGGCCCTGCTCGACCGGCTGGACGCGGGCCTGGCGGAGATCCCCGGCGTCACCCGGTACGGCTCCCCCACCCGGCGCCGCACCCCGACGGTGCTGTTCTCCGTCGCGGGCGTGCCGTCGCAGGTGGTCTACGAGCGCCTCGGCGCGCGGGGCGTGAACGCGCCCGCGGGCAGCTTCTACGCGCTGGAATGCTCCCGTCACCTGGGGCTGGGTGACACCGGCGCGGTCCGGGCCGGCATCGCGCCCTACACCACGGCCGCCGAGGTCGACCGGCTCTTGGACGGTGTCCGGAGCCTCTGACCGGGCGAGGTGCACAGGCGTGACGGCGAGCCTGTGCACCTCGCACAGTGACCGGGACGTTCGCGCTGTTTACGGTGCTGGGAACCGCTTCTTCTCCGGATAAGGAGGTCGGCATGGCCTCGTCAGTCGGTGTCGACGACTACGCCCTCACCAGAGTCCCGGACAGCGCCCGCTACTCGTGGTGGTCGGTCGCGATCCAACGGTTCGGCCAGGTGTCCGCGCTGTCGCAGTTCCTGCTCGGCGCGACCGTCGGCTTCGGGATGAGCTTCTGGCAGGCGTTCCTCGCGTTCACCCTGGGCTCGGTGATCCTCGAACTCATCACGATCCTCGTCGGCGTGATCGGCATGCGCGAAGGGCTGTCGACGTCGATGATCGCCCGCTGGACCGGCTTCGGCCGCGGCGGGTCGGCGCTGATCGGGCTCGCGATCGGGATCAGCCTCATCGGCTGGTTCGGCATCCAGTCCGCGGTGTCGGCGCAGGGTCTCGTCTCGCTCATCGGCGGCCTGCCGGAGTGGGCGTGGGCGCTGGTGTTCGGCCTGGTCGTGACCGCGATCGTGGTGCGCGGTTTCCACTCGATGGCGTGGACGGCCTACCTGACCGTGCCGGCGTTCCTGATCCTGGTCGGCTGGTCGATCATCTCGGAGCTGTCCAGCCACGACGTCGGCGCGCTGGTGTCGTCGGCGCCGCCCGGCCCGGGGCTGAGCCTGCTGGAGGGCACCACGCTCGTCGCGGGCGGGTTCATCGTCGGCGCGGTGATCACGCCGGACATGACGCGGTTCAACCGCAGCACCGGCGACGTGGTCAAGCAGACGCTGGTCGGCATCACGCTCGGCGAGTACGTCATCGGCATGGCCGGTGTGCTGCTGGCGCACGCGGTGAAGACGGCCGAGATCACCACGATCGTGACGTCGTCGGTCGGCTGGGTCGGGCTGCTGATCGTGATCGCCGGAACCATCAAGATCAACGACTGGAACCTGTACTCGTCCGGCCTGGGCGTGGTGAACTTCATCGGCACGGTGTCCGGCCGCAAGGCCCACCGCGGCTTGATCACCGCCGTGCTCGGCGTGGTCGGCAGCGTGCTCGCGGCGGCCGGGATCCTCGGCGCGTTCTCCGACTTCCTCACGCTGCTCGGCGTCGCGTTCCCGCCGATCGCCGGGATCATGGTGGCCGAGTACTTCGTGGTGAAGAAGTGGCGCGGCGAGCTGGAAGCCGCGCGCGCCAAGGGCACCGTGCCCGAGGACGCGCCCGTGTGGGTGCCGGCCACCATCGTCGTCTGGATCGCCTCGGCGCTGATCGGCAAGTTCGTCGACTGGGGCCTGCCCAGCATCAACTCGCTGGTCGTGGCGTTCGTGCTGTACGTGATCGCCGGGAAGCTCGGCCTGGTCCGCGGTATCGGCCGCAGCCGCACCGCCGACGCCGACCCCGTCCCCGCTCTGTAGAAAGGAAAATCCCAGTGCGCATCGGCATCGACGTCGGCGGCACCAACACCGACGCGGTCCTGCTGGACGGGCGGCAGGTGCTCGCCTCGATCAAGACCAGCACCACCGAGGACGTCACCTCCGGCATCGTCGCCGCGATCAACGGCCTGCAGCAGCAGCGCGCGTTCGACCCGGCGGCGGTGCAGGCCGTGATGATCGGCACCACGCACTTCATCAACGCCCTGGTGGAGGCGCACCGGCTGGCCCCCACCGCCGCGGTGCGGCTGAGCCTGCCCGCCGGGGCGTCGCTGCCGCCGATGGTGGACTGGCCGCAGCGGCTGGTCGACGCGGTGTCCGGGCGCAGCTACCTGGTGCACGGCGGGCACGAGTTCGACGGCCGCCACATCGCCGAGCTCGACGAGTCCGAGCTGCGCAAGGCGGCCGAGGACATGGGGCAGGCCGGGGTGCGCAGCGTCGCGATCACCTCGGTGTTCTCCCCGGTCAACGCCGAGTTCGAGGCCCGCGCGGCGGAGATCATCGCCGCGCAGCTGCCGGACGTGGCGATCTCGCTGTCCCACGAGATCGGCCGGATCGGGCTGCTGGAGCGGGAGAACGCGACCGTCATCAACGCCGCGCTGCGGGAACTCGCCGCGCACATCGTGGACGGGCTCGCCGCGTCGGTGTCCGGCGCGGGCATCACCGCGCCGCTGTACCTGAGCCAGAACGACGGCACGCTGATGGACGTCGACTTCGCCCGCCGCTACCCGGTCGCCACGTTCGCCTCCGGCCCGACCAACTCGATGCGCGGCGCGGCCGTGCTGTCCGGTTTGGACACCTGCGCGGTGGTGGACGTCGGCGGCACCACCAGCGATGTCGGCGTGCTGCGGCAGGGCTTCCCGCGCGAGGCGACCACCGACGTCAGCGTCGCCGGGATCCGCACCAACTTCCGCATGCCGGACGTGCTGTCCATCGGCATCGGCGGCGGCAGCCGGGTCCGCGGCACGGCCGTGGGCCCGGACTCGGTGGGCTACGAGCTGACCTCGAAGGCCCTGGTCTTCGGCGGCGACACGCTGACCGCGACCGACCTCGCGGTGGCCGCGGGCCGCGCCGAGATCGGCGACCCGAGCCTGGTCGCGCACCTGGACCGCGACGTGGTGCGGGCCGCGCTGGACCGCATCGCCGCCGACGTGTCCGACGTCGTCGAGCGGATGCGCACCTCGGCCGAGCCGCTGCCGGTGGTCGCTGTCGGCGGTGGTTCGGTGCTGCTGCCGGACGAGCTGTCCGACGCCGGCAGGGTGCACCGGCCGGAGAACTACGCGGTCGCCAACGCGATCGGCGCGGCCATCGCGCAGATCGGCGGCGAGGTGGACCGGGTGTACGCGATCGAGCCGGGCCGCCGCGAAGCCGTGGTCGAGGAAGCCAAGCAGGAGGCCGTGGACCGCGCGATCGCCGCCGGTGCCAGCCCCGCGTCGGTCGGCATCGTGGACTTCGACGAGGTGCCCATCCCCTACCTGCCCGGCAACGCCACCCGCATCCGGGTCAAGGCGGTCGGCGACCTGCAGCTGGGAGCGTGACGATGCGCGAGATCACGATCGACCACCTCGACGACATCGCCCGCGGCGCCGCGATCCTCGGCACCGGCGGCGGTGGCGACCCCTACATCGGACGGCTGCTCGCGTCCTCGGCGGTGCGCGACCACGGACCGGTCGAGCTGGTGCCGCTGGACGAGGTCGGCGACGACGCGGTGGTCCTGCCGGTCGCGATGATGGGCGCGCCGACGGTGATGGTCGAGAAGCTGCCCTCCGCCGAGCAGGTCGGGGTGGCCGCCCGCACCCTGGCGACCTACCTGGGCAAGGAGCTGACGCACATCGCGTGCGCCGAGGCCGGCGGGGTCAACTCGCTGATCCCGGTGGTCGCGGCGGCGCAGCTGGGCCTGCCGCTGGTGGACGCGGACGGCATGGGCCGCGCGTTCCCCGAGCTGCAGATGGTGCTGCCCACGCTGTACGGCATCCGCGCGACCCCGATGTCGATCGCCGACGAGAAGGGCAACCGCGGCGTGCTGGACACGGTGGACAACCACTGGGCGGAGCGGCTGGCGCGGTCGGCGACGATCGACATGGGCTGCTCGGCGATGATCAGCAACTACGCGATGTCCGGCGCGCAGGCCCGCGAATCGCTGGTGCCCGGCACGCTCAGCCTGTGCGCCGAGCTGGGTGCCGCGGTGCGGCAGGCGCGAGCCGAGCACGCCGATCCCGTCGCCCGCGTGGTCGAGCGGCTGGGCGGCCGGAAGCTGTTCAGCGGCAAGGTCGTCGACGTCGCCCGGCGCACCGTCACCGGGTTCGCCCGCGGCGAGGCGCGACTGTCCGGAATGGACGGTGACGCGGGCAGCGAGATGGTGCTGAAGTTCCAGAACGAGCACCTGGTCGCCGAGCGGGACGGGGTCGCGCAGGCGTCGGTGCCGGACCTGATCTGCTGCCTGGGCTCCGAGTCCGGCGAGGCGGTGACCACCGAGGGCCTGCGGTACGGCCAGCGGGTCACCGTGATCGCCGCGCCTGCCGACCCGCGCTGGCACACGCCGGGCGGCATCGAGCTGGCCGGGCCGCGGTACTTCGGCTACGACATCGACCCGGTCGGGGTGCCCGCGTGAGCTGGACACTGACCGAGGAGCACCTGGAAGACCTCGCCCGCGGCGCGGCCGTGCTCGGCACCGGCGGCGGCGGTGACCCGTACGTGGGACGGCTGCTGGTGCGGCAGGCGATCCGCGAGCACGGGCCGATCACGATCCTCGACCCGTCCGAGGTCGGCGACCACGAGCTGGTGGTGCCGACCGCGCAGATGGGCGCCCCGACCGTGCTGCACGAAAAGCTGCCCAACGGTGCGGAGCCGGTGCTCGCGCTGCGCACGCTGGAGAAGCACCTGGGCAAGCGGGCGAGCGCCACGATGCCGATCGAGTGCGGCGGGATCAACTCGATGATCCCGCTGGTGGTCGGCGCGCGGCTGGGGCTGCCGGTGGTCGACGCGGACGGGATGGGCCGCGCGTTCCCCGAGCTGCAGATGGAGACCTTCGGCGTCTACGGCGTGCCCGGCTCGCCGATGGCGATCGGCGGGGAGCGGGGCGAGACCACGGTCATCGACACCGGGGCCGACAACAAGCGGATGGAGTGGCTCGCGCGCGGCGTCACGATCCGGCTGGGCGGGGTCGCGCACATCGCCGAGTACGCGATGAGCGGCGCGGAGGTCAAGCGCACCGCGGTGCCGCGCACGCTGTCGCTCGCGTTGACGGTGGGCCGCACGATCCGCGAGGCGCGGGAACGCAACCTCGACCCGGTCGCTGAGCTGTCCGAGGCCCTGCGCGAGACGCTGTACCGGAACCTGCGGGTGATCTTCCGCGGCAAGGTGTCCGATGTGGAACGCCGGACCGAAGCCGGTTTCGCGCGCGGGCGGGCGCAGGCGGTGTCGTTCGACGGCGCGCACAAGCTGGAGCTGCTGTTCCAGAACGAGAACCTGCTGGCCCTGGTCGACGGCGAGGTGCGGTGCCTGGTGCCGGACCTGGTCTGCGTGCTGGAGTCCGAGTCGGCCGAGCCGATCACGACCGAGACGCTGCGCTACGGCCAGCGGGTCGTGGTGGTCGGCATCTCGACCCCGGACCTGATGCGCACGCCGGAGGCGCTGGCCACCTTCGGCCCGGCCGCGTTCGGGTTGTCCCACGAGTTCACACCGGTGGAGGAGCTGCTGTGAGTCTGGCGGATCGGGTCGTGGTGATCATCGGCGGCGGTTCCGGTATCGGGTTCGAGGTGGCGCGGCGGGCCGCGGACGCCGGGGCGCAGGTGTTCCTCGGCGGCCGCACCGCGGCGACGCTGGAAGCCGCGGCGGAGAAGATCGGCGCGCAGTGGCACGTCGTGGACAACACGGACCAGGACTCGCTGGCCGAGTTCTTCGGCGCGGTGCCGCGGGTGGATCACCTGTTCACCCCCGGCGCCTCCTACACGACCGGGCCGATGCGGGAGCTGAGCGACGAAGACGCGGCGAGCCCGTTCGTGACGAAGTTCTGGGGCCAGTACCACGCGGTCAAGCACGCGGCGCCGAAGCTGTCCCGGGACGGCTCGGTGGTGCTGATGTCCGGCGCGGCGAGCGTGCGCCCGCCGGGCCCCGCGCCCGCGTACGTGGCGTGCAACGCCGCGATCGAGGGGCTCGGCCGCGGGCTCGCGGTGGAGCTGGCGCCGGTGCGGGTCAACGTGGTCGCGCCGGGCACGATCGACGGGAACCTGTGGTCGCAGCGCCCCGCCGACGTCCGCGAGGCGAGCTTCGCGCAGTACCGCGCGGACACGGTGCTGCACCGGGTCGGCAACGAGCCCGAAGTGGCCGAGGCGGTGCTCTACCTGTTCGGCGCCACCTTCACGACGGGCTCCACGCTCTACCCGGACGGCGGCTACTCGTTCCGGTAGGGCCATTGGTCGGGTGATTTCCGGCCGCCGGTGGGGTTGACTCTTCCGGATGAAAGCAGCACTCGCCTCGGCCGCCGCCGTCGCCGCGATCCTGGCGACGGCGGCCCCGGCCGCCGCCATCAACTCCTACCACGCGACCCCGGCGCCCGAGCGCACCGAGGTCGGCGCGCTCGTCGCGACCTGGGACAACGACGCGAACCCGGCCACGCCGGACCGCGTGGACTGGGTCTGCTCGGGCACCATGGTCGACGCCGACACCTTCCTCACCGCCGCGCACTGCACCAGCGACTGGCCCGCGAACGTGCGGTTCTACGTCTCGCTCGACCAGGACGTGCAGTCCGGCCTCGACGCCGCCGCGCAGCGGTATCCGGGCGACCCGGCCGCGGTGGCGCGTGCGGTCGGCGTGGCAGGCGTCGCGCACACCGACCCGGCCTACCCGGGCAACTCCGCCGACTCCCACGACATCGCGGTCGTCCAGCTGCCCGCGCAGCAGGTCGCCGCGCGGTGGTCGTTCACCCCGGCGCAACTGCCCACCGCGGGACAGCTGGACCAGCTCGGGCCCCGCGGCCTGAACAGCACGCCGTTCGTCGTCGTGGGCTACGGGACGCAGGAGGCCGTCAACGGTCCCGGCGGCCACACCCACCCAGGCGGCGGCGTGCGGATGAAGGCGCCGGTCAGCTTCAACGCGCTCAACAACACCTGGGTGCGCCTGGCGATGACCGCGCCGCAGGGCAACGGCGGCGCCTGCTACGGCGACTCCGGCGGGCCGAACTTCGCCACGATCGGCGGACAACGCGTGCTGGTGTCCACCACCATCACCGGCGACGCGCCCTGCTACGCCACCAACGTGACCTACCGCCTGGACACCCCCTCGGCGCGCACGTTCCTGGCGCCGTTCACCGCGCTGCCGTAGGCACCCGGTACTCGCTGTCCCGCCGGTCGGTGATGAACATGTGGCCGGGCGAGTGGGTGATGGCGAACGGCGGCTTCGACGCCATCAGGGCCGCCTGCGGGGTGACCCCGCACGCCCAGAACACCGGCACGTCACCGGGCTCCGCCTCGACCGGGTCGCCGAAGTCGGGGCGGGCCAGGTCGGCGATCCCGAGTCCGGCGGGGTCGCCGACGTGCACCGGCGCGCCGTGGACCGCCGGCATCGCGCCGCTGATCGCGATCGCCTCGTCGACCTGGCCGGCCGGGATCGGGCGCATCGACACGACCAGCGGGCCGTGCAGCCGCCCGGCCGGCCGGCACTGGCGGTTCGTCACGTACATCGACACGTTGCGGCCCTGCTCCAGGTGCCGCAGCGGGACGCCGGCCGCGAGCAGCCCGGTCTCGAAGGTGAAGCTGCACCCGATCGAGAACGCGACCAGGTTCTCCTGCCACAGCCCGCTCACGTCGTCGACCTCCTCGGCCAGCTCGCCGTCGCGCCACACCCGGTAGCTGGGCAGGTCGCGGCTCAGATCGGCGCCGGGGGCGAGGACGGTCGAGGTGCTGCCCGGATCGGTGACGTCGAGGACCGGGCACGGCTGCGGGTTGCGCTGGCAGAACAGCAGCACGTCGTAGGCCCAGTCGCACGGCACGGCGATCAGGTTGGTCTGGGTGAACCCGGTCGCCCACCCCGACGTCGGCGCCACGGTTCCGGCGCGGAACGCCGCCCGCGCCTGGTCCGGGGTCATGGTCGCTGGATCGTCTACCCTGGTCATACCTCCAGCTCAGCACATGAAGGCAAGCATGCGCATCACCGCGGCGGACGTGCCCGCACTCGAACGGGGCGTCGCGCTGCTCGGGTCGGGCGGTGGGGGCGACACGATGACGGCGGCGGCGCTGCTGCGCCAGCTCGTCGGCCGGGGCCGCGAACCCGACGTGCCCGGCGCGCTGGATCCGGCGACCCTGGTGATGCCGGTGGGGATCGTCGGCGCGACCGCCGCCTTCGCCGAGAAGCTGCCCAGCGGCTCGGAGTTCGCGACGGCGGTGGCCGCGATCGAACGCTGGACCGGCACGCCCGCGGGCGCTCTGATGTCGATCGAGATCGGCGGGCTCAACGGGTTGATGCCGCTGGTGGCCGCGGTCGAGCTGGGCCTGCCGTGCGCTGACGCGGACCTGTCCGGGCGCGGGCTGCCGCGGCTGGACCAGCTCTCCATCGCCGCGACCGGCCGCGGCCTGGCACCGGCCGCGCTCGCCGAGCCGGGTGGTCAGGTGCTCGTGCTGGCAGCCGGTTCGGACGAGTCGGTCGAGCGGGGCGCTCGCGCGTTCCTGGCCAGTTCCGGTGGCTGGGCGGCGATGGCGTTCGCCCCGCTGCCGGCGGGGGAACTGCCGGGGTGCGCGGTGATGGGCAGCGTCACCGGCGCGCTCGAACTGGGGCGGCGGGTGCTCGCGGCCGGGGAGAGCCCGGAGCCGGACCGGCTCGCGGAAGCCTCCGGCGGGCAGGTGCTCGCGATGGGGCGGGTGCTGGAGGTGTCCCGGCGCCTCGGGCCCGGGCGGCACGGCCGCGCCGGGTTCGGCCGCGGCAGCGCCACCCTCACCGACCACCGCACCGGCGCGCTGCTGCGGCTGGAGATGGAAAACGAGTACCTGCTGGCCCTGCGTGACGGGCAGCCGGTGGCGTCCACCCCGGACGTGCTGGCCGTGGTGGACCACCGCACCGGCGTGCCGGTGCCGTGCGACGGAATCCGCGCCGGGATCGAGGTCGACGTGCTGCGGCTGGCCGCGGCGCCGTTCTGGACCGATCCGCGGCGGCTGCCGGTGCTGCGGCCGCGGGCGTACGGCATCGACTCCGATCCGGTGCTGGCATGATCCTGCGTCGTCTGCTGGCCCTGCCGTCGTGGACCGAGGTCCGGGTGGCGGCGGGCGGGTCCGGACTGGACCGTCCACTGGAGACGGTCCGGGCGACGCTGGACGCCGGGGACAGCCCGGGGCCCGGCGAGCTGCTGGTGCTGGCGCGGGAGCTGCGCGGCACGGACTGGCAGATCGACGCGCTCCTGCGGCGCGGGGCGGACCGCGGCGCGGCGGGCCTGCTCCTGCCGGAGGTCGAACCGCTGACCGCGACCCGGCTGCTGGCCGACCGGCTCGCGATGCCGCTGCTGGTGACGGCGGCCCGCCCGCTGGACCTGCTCGTCGAGGCCCGGCTGATGCTCGCCGCGCCCGAGCTGGACCGCGCGAACCTCGTGCTGGCCACGCACCGCGCGCTCGGCGAACGGCTGCGCTCGCCGGAGGAGGTGGTGTCCGCGCTGCGCGGGTTGCTGCGATCGCCGGTGGCGTTGCTGGACGACCGGGGCGAGCCGGTGGCGGGTGAGCTGGCGTCGGCCGGGCGGATCCGGGTGGGCGAGCCGGTGCCGCAGCGGGTGGACCTCGACGACCGCGTGCTGCTGGCGCATCCCGCGCTGCTGGCCGGCCCGGTGCTGTGGGTGGCGGCCGAGCTGACCGGGGCCGAGGCGGCGCGGGCGGACGTGGTGCCGCCGGCGCTGGCGGTCGCGGCGGGCGCGGTGCAGCGGTGGCTGCTGGCGAACCGGCTGGAGCTGGAACGGGACGCGCGCTCGCGCACCGCGCTGCTCGGCGACCTGCTGCGGCTGGACGCGGAGCCGGGCGCCGACATGCGCCGCCGGGCCGCGGACGCCGGGTGGCGGCTGGGCGGCTGGCACGTCGGGCTGCGCATCGGCGTGGCGTCCAGTGTGGACACGGTGGCGCGGACGACCGAGGTGGTGCGGGCGTTGCGGGCGGAGCAGATCACCGCGGTGGTCGTCGAGCACGGCGACGGCTGGACCGGGTGGGTGACGTTCGACCAGGAGCCGACGGCCGAGCGGGTGCGCACGCTGGCGGCGCGGCTGCGGGCGGCGCACAAGACGCTGCGGCGCACGCTCGGTTCGCACCTCGGGGTCGGCCGCCCGCACCCGCGCCCGGACGGCCTGGCCGCGACGATCGCCGAGGCGACGGACGCCGCCCGGCTGGCCGCGACCCGGCCCGAGTCGGGGCACTTCCTGCACGTCGACCAGCTGGGCATGGCGCAGCTGCTGCTGGAGTGGACGCGGACGGACACGTTCGAGCCCGCGGCCCGCGCGCTGGTCGCCCCGCTGCGCAACGCGCCCGGCGACCTGGTGCGGACGCTCGCGGTGTACCTGGACGCGGAGTCCTCGATCGCCGAGACCGCCGCGGTGCTGGGGGTGCACCGCAACACGGTCGCCGCGCGGATCGCCCGGATCGAGCAGCTGCTGGGGGTGGACCTCTCCCGCCCGGACGACCGCCTGGCCCTCCACCTGGCGTCGAGAGCCATCACGCTCGGCACCTGACCGCAGAACTCGGGCGCAGGAACGCAGAACTCACGCGCCGGACCGCAGAACTCGCATGCAGGAACGCAGAACTCGCGCGCAGGAACGCAGGACTCGCGCGCCGATACGCAGGACTCGCGCGCCGCGCGAGTCCCACGCTCAGGCACGCGAGTCCCACGCTCAGGCACGCGAGTTCCACGCTCAGGCACGCGAGTCCCACGCTCGGGGGCGCGAGTTCTGCGCTCAGGCACGCGAGTTCTGCGCTCGCGCGCGTGAGGTCCGCGGCCGGGGGGGCGTGAGGTCTGCGCTGGCGGTGTGTCAGCCGGCGGTGGTGAGCTTCGCCAGTAGGCGGTCCAGCTGCGCGAGCTCGTCGGCGTCCAGGGCGGCCAGCGACGCGGGCGGCTCCGCCAGGATCCGCTCCGCCGTGGCCGCCGCCTCCGCGCCCGCGGGTGTCACCGCCACCAGCTTGCGTCGCCGGTCCTGCGGGTGCACCGTCCGCGACACCAGCCCGCGCTGTTCCAGGTCGTCCACCACCAGCGTCACGTACGGGCGGTCGGTGTTCAGCCGCTCCGCCAGGTCCGCCAGCGTCAGCGGCCCGGACGCCAGCCGCCGCAGGGCCTTGATCTTGATGAAGCTCAGCCCGAGCGCCTCGGTGACCGCCTTACGCCGGTCGTGCCGGCCCAGCACGTCCTGCATCCGCTCCCACACGCGCTCCGCCGCGCTCACGTCCGCGCTCCCACCTGCTCGTCGAACAGCGCCGTCGCCCGCCGGGCCGTCGCCTTCGCCCAACCGCCCGTCGTCAGCACGCCCAGCACCATCACCACCACGCCGCATCCGGCCATGATCCACCACGCGAGGTGGCTCGCCGCCGGGAAGCCGGTCGTGAACCCGCCGGAGACGTGCGACGTGACCACCGCGCCCAGCACGGCGACCCCGAGCGAAGCCCCCACCTGCCGGCTCGTCGACGCCACCGCCGCGGCCACCCCGGCCTGCGCGCGCGGCATCCCGGACACCGCGGTGTTCGTGATCGGCGGGTTGAGCATCCCGAACCCGGCGCCGAACACCACGTAGGCCACCACCAGCCACCCGATCCCGGTCTCCGCGCCCAGCCTGGTCAGCAGCACCCCGCTCACCGCCAGGCCCAGTCCCCCGGCCACCAGCGGGATCCGCGCGCCGCGCGCGGCGACCAGCCGTCCGGACAGCGGCGCGAGCGCGAAGATCGCCAGCGCGCTGGGCAGCGTCAGCAGCCCCGCGTGCAGCGGCGTGAAGCCCCGCACGTTCTGCAGGTACAACGCGTTCAGGAACAGGAACCCGCTCAACCCGGCGAACCCGCACACCGCGATCACCGTCGCCCCGGAGAACGGCACGCTCGCGAAGAACCTGGGGTCCAGCAACGGTTCCGCCCGCCGCCGCTCGTAGGCGACGAGCCCGGTTCCGGCCGCGACCGCCACCGCGAAGCACCCGAGCGTCAGCCCGGACGCCCAGCCGTGGTGCGGCCCCTCGATGATCCCGTAGGTCAGGCTCGCCAGCGCCACCACGGCCAGCAGCTGCCCCACCGGGTCGAGCCGCCGGGCCCGCGGCGCCTTGGACTCCGGCACGAACAACGCGGTCAGCACCAGCGCGGCGATCCCGACCGGGATGTTGATCCAGAAGATCGACCGCCACCCGACGGCGTCCACCAGCACCCCGCCGACCACCGGGCCCAGCGCCATGCTCAGCCCGACGACCGCGCCCCAGATCCCGATCGCCCGCGCCCGTTCGCGCGCGTCGGTGAAGGTGTTCGTGATGATCGACATGGCGACCGGGTTCAACATGCTCCCGCCGACCGCCTGCAGCATGCGGAACACGATCAGCAGCCCGATGCCCGGCGCCACGCTGCACAGCAGGGACCCCAGCGTGAACAGCACCAGCCCGGCCTGGAACGTGCGCCGCCGCCCGATCCGGTCGGCGGTCGACCCGGACAGCATCAGCAGGCTGGCCAGCACGAGCGTGTAGGCGTCGATCGTCCACTGCAGACTCGACACGCTCGCGGAGAACTCGCGCTCGATCGACGGGAGCGCGAGGTTGACGATGGTCGTGTCCATCGCGACGACGAAGAGGCTCAGGCAGCAGATCGCCAGCACGAGGAGACGACGGCGGTGGGACAGCTCCGGCACACGCACCCCAAACGTTGCAGTCCTATAACAGTTATAAATGTACAACCCTCTGGCCTGCGCAGCCACTGTGATCTCCGACGCCTCTGGACTTCAATCATCCAATGATTTAACGTGCGGAGCGCACGCACTCGACGGAGAGGAACAGTTTCGTGACGGGGCAGAGGCGCAGCACGGCGTGGTTCGGGGCGACCGGCCGCGCGGGGATGATCTATCGCTCCTGGATGCGCAACCAGGGCTTCGGGGCCGAGGTGTTCGACGGCAGGCCGGTGATC
Source organism: Amycolatopsis thermalba (assembly GCF_023376025.1). Classification (NCBI taxonomy): domain Bacteria; kingdom Bacillati; phylum Actinomycetota; class Actinomycetes; order Pseudonocardiales; family Pseudonocardiaceae; genus Amycolatopsis; species Amycolatopsis thermalba. Next base: position 1,849,143 of record NZ_CP091196.1, on the reverse strand, counting down.
GGCATCGCGACCAGCGCGTCGGAGCTGGCGCCGTGCAACGCGCACCTGACCCGGGTCGCGGAGGCGGTCAAGCGCGGGGTGTGGCAGGCGGGCGGGTTCCCGCTGGAGTTCCCGACCATGGCCACCGGCGAGACGCTGATGCGCCCGACCGCGATGCTCTACCGCAACCTGATGGCGATGGAGGTCGAGGAGCTCATCCGCGCCAACCCGCTGGACGGGGTGGTGCTGCTGTCCGGCTGCGACAAGACGACCCCGGCGATGCTGATGGCCGCGGCGAGCGTCGACCTGCCCGCGGTGATGGTCACCGGCGGGCCGATGCTCAACGGCAAGTACCGCGGCGCCGACGTCGGGTCGGGCACGCACGTGTGGAAGTTCGAGGAGGAGCTCAAGGCCGGGCGCATGACCCAGGAGGAGTGCTTCTTCGCCGAGGGCTGCATGGCGCGCTCGAACGGGCACTGCATGACGATGGGCACCGCGTCGACGATGGCGTGCATGGCCGAGGCGCTGGGCATGCAGCTGCCCGGCTCGGCGACCTGGCCGGCGGTGGACGCGCACCGCTTCGAGATCGCGCAGTCCGCGGGGCAGCGGATCGTCGAGATGGTCGAGGAGGACCTGCGGCCGTCGCGGATCCTCACGCGTGAGGCGTTCGAGAACGCGATCCGCGTCAACGCCGCGATCGGCGGGTCGACGAACGCGATCATCCACCTGCTCGCGATCGCCGGGCGGGCCGAGATCGACCTGTCGCTGGACGACTTCGACACGCTCATCCGCGAGGTCCCGACCCTGGTGAACCTGATGCCGTCGGGCAAGTACCTGATGGAGGACTTCTGCTACGCCGGCGGCCTGCCGGTGGTGATGCGCCAGCTCGCCGAGGCCGGGCTGCTGCACTCCGGCAGCGTGACCGTCACCGGCAACGCGGTCGGCGAGAACGTGGCCGGGGCGGAGAACTTCAACACCGACGTGATCACGACGGTCGAGGAGCCGTTCCAGCCGGTCGGCAGCGGCACCGCGGTGCTGCGCGGCAACCTGTGCCCGGGTGGTGCGGTGATCAAGCAGTCGGCCGCGTCGCCGCACCTGCTCAAGCACCAGGGGCGGGCGCTGGTGTTCGACACGGTCGAGGACTACCACGCCGTGGCCGACGACCCGGACCTCGACGTGGACGAGACGAGCATCCTGGTGATCCGCGGCGCCGGGCCGAGGGGCTACCCGGGCATGCCGGAGGTCTCGAACGTGGCGTTGCCGGCGAAGCTGCTCAAGGCCGGGGTGACGGACATGGTGCGCATCTGCGACGGGCGGATGAGCGGCACCAGCTACGGCACGGTGGTCCTGCACGTGACACCGGAGTCCGCGGTGGGCGGCCCGCTGGCGCTGGTGCGGACCGGCGACCTGATCACCCTGGACGTGGCGGCGCGGACGCTGAACGTCGAGGTGTCCGACGAGGAACTGGCCGCGCGGCGGGCGTCCTGGCAGGCGCCGGAGTCACCGTACCGGAGCGGGTACACCTGGCTCTACACGCAGCACGTGCTGCAGGCCGACCAGGGCGCGGACTTCGACTTCCTGCGCGGCTCCCGGGGCCACCAGGTACCCCGCGACTCGCACTAGTGTCCTTGGCCAGGACGTTGGTAGCGGCTGGCTGGTGTTGACATGGGGGAGGCTCCGGTTGGGGTGTGGCTTGTCCAGGGCCCACGCCAGCCGGAGGCTCTCGTGCCACACCGTGATGCCCGCACGACAGGGGCGGCCGCAGGCACATATCGCGAAGGCCATGGCATTTCACGCAAGTGCGTGAAGACACGGTGTCGCGCGTGCTGGCCCGCCACGACGTGCCTCGGCTGTCGGCGCTGGACCCACTCGCCCGGCAGGTCGAGCGCTACCACCGCACCCTGCAGACCGACAGGTCTTCACCAGCAACACCGAACGAGCAACCGCACTTGCACCCTGGCTCGAGCACTACAACACCCAACGCCGCCACAACGCACTCGGCGGCCACGCACCAGCCGACTGCCACCAACCTGACGGCCGAGCACAAACTAGGCCGGCTCGGACCGGGTCGCTTCCACACAGCAGGTCACGAAGTCGGCGATGACCGGGTTGTCGTCGTCGGCCGGGTGCCAGGCGATGCCGACCCGGGTGGGGCCGACGTCGCGCACCGGGCGGTAGACGATGCCGGGGCGGGCGTAGAAGCGGGCGGCCGATTCGGGGGCGAGCGCGATGCCGTAGCCGTTGGCGATCGCGCTCAGCCACTCGTCCGGCTGGTCGGTGACGGCTCCGATGCGCGGCTCGCCGTCGCGTTCGTCGGCGCCCAGCCAGTGGTCGCGCCACCAGCCGGTCTCGGCCGGGGCGGCGACGAACGGCTCGTCCCACAGCTCGCGGAAGGCGATCTCGTCCCGGCCGGCGAGCGGGTGCGACGCGGGTAGCGCGACCCAGCGGGGTTCGCTGAACAGTTCCCGCACCCGGAGTTCGTCCTGGCCCGGGAACGGGAGCCGGACCAGGGCGGCGTCGACCTCGGCGCCGGCCAGCCCCGCGGTCGGGTTCGACCAGGCGGCCTGGCGCATGTCGACCCGCCAGCCCGGCCGGCGGCGGCCGAACGCGGAGATGATGGCCGGTGTCGCCTCGTTCGCCGCGCTGGCCAGGAAACCGACCCGCAGCACCCGGCTGCCGGCGGCGCGGGTTTCGCGGCACGTGCGGTCCCAGCCGTCGAGCAGGGCGGGCACGCGGTCCGCGAGCACCCGCCCGGCGTCCGTGAGTGCCATGCCGCGGCGGGAGCGCGTGAACAGCGTGGTGCCGAGCTGCGCTTCGAGCTGCCTGATCTGCTTGGTGAGCGCGGGCTGGGACACGAAGAGGCGCCCCGCCGCGCGCGTGAGGTTGCCCTCCTCGGCGACGGCGGCGAAGTAGCGGAGCAGGCGCGTGTCCACGTCCATGCCACCAGGTTATGGAAGCGGGTATTGGACGCGCTCCCGCCGCCGCCCCGACGCTGGTGGGGTGTACGTGACAGTGACTGTGCTGACGATCCTCCTCAACGCGGCGATCGCCGTCGCGGACTTCGCCCGGGCGCGATTCGTGCTGGCGAACTCGGCGGCGGTGGGGGTGCCGGCATCGTGGTTGCCGGTGCTGGGGACGCTGAAGGCGGCCGGTGCCGCGGGGCTGCTCCTCGGTCTGCTGGGGGTGCGCTGGATCGGGATCGCCGCGGCGGCCGGCCTGGTGCTGTTCTTCCTCGGGGCGCTGATCGCGCACGTGCGGGCCCGCGTGTTCGGCAACATCGCCGTGCCGGGGCTGTTCTTCGCGCTGGCGGTGGCGAGCCTCGCGCTCAGTTGAGGACCCGGAACCGCAGCCCCGGCTCGCCGTACTCCTCCAGCGCGTGGGCCACCCAGCCGGCGATCCGGGCCACCGCGAAGATCGCTTCCCCGGCGTCCGGGCGCATGTCGAAGGCGTGCATCATCGCGGCCAGCGCCAGATCGGTGTTCGGGAACAGGTCGGTGCGGCCGGCGAGCTGGTCGAGCAGCAGGTCCACCACCGGGTTCTCCGGCAGCAGCGCCAGCAGCGCGTCCGCCCGCGGGTCGCGCCGCTGGTAGATCCGGTGCCCGAACCCGGGGATCGAGCCGGCGGACCGCAACCGCTCGGACAGGGCGTCCACCGGGTTCTCCCGCGCCTCGGCCAGGAACCGGTACGCCAGCGTGCTCGCCCCGCCGTGGTAGTGCCCGTCCATCGCGCCCAGCCCGGCCGACACCACCGCGTACACGTTCGCCCGCGCGCTCGCCGCCACCCGGGCGGCCACTGTGGACACCGCCAGCCCGTGGTCGGCGAGCAGGACCAGTGCGGCGTCGAGGATTTCCGGCTCCGGCGGTCGCGACGTCAGCTTCGGCCACAACCGCGCCCCCAGGGTGCCCCGCGCCGACCCGCCGGGCAGCGCGTCCGCCAGCACCCCGATCAGCCGCTCCGCCGCCGGGCGCACCGCCTCGGGCGCGAGGTCGAACCGCAGCGGATCGGCCGCCCCCAGCACGGCGACGGCCACCCGCAGGTGATCCGTCAGGCGCGCCGTCGCGGGCAGCGCCCCGGTGGCCGACCGCACCAGCCCGGCCAGCTCCGCCGACTCCGGGAACGCCGGTCGCTCGGCCAGCTCCCCGGTCCACAGGAAGTGCGCGACCGACTCGTACGACCACTCCCCCGCCAGATCGGTCACCCGCTCGCCGCGGAAGGAGACCTCGTCGCCGTCGAAGCGCGTCAGCCGCGTCCGGATCCCCTCCACCACGCCCGGCTCGCGCCCCCGCCCGGCCAGCCGGTCGACCTCCTCGGCCGCGAACAGACTCCCCCGCCGCCCCGGCCGCTTGACGCTCGTCAGCAGCCCGCGACTCGCGTACGCGTACACAGTCTCGGCCTTCACGCCCAGCCGCCGCGCCACCTCGGCCGTCGTGAGGAATCCCTCGTCGCCCATCGACCTGCGCTTTCCCGATTCACATTGACTTGATCAATATTGACAATACTCAATCAATGTACCGACAGTGAAGGCATGACCGAACTCATCGACGTGCCCGCAGGACTGCGCAACGTCGTCGTCACCACCACCGAGCTGGGCGACGTCCGCGGGCGCGAGGGCTTCTACCACTACCGCCAGTACGACGCGATCGACCTGGCGCGCCACAAGACGTTCGAGGACGTCTGGTTCCTGTTCCTGGAGGGCCGCCTCCCCGAACCCGAGGAACGGGTCCGCTTCGCCAAGGAACTGGCGCCGCTGCGGGTGCTGCCCGGCGAGCTGCGCGAGATCCTGCCGCTGGTCGCGCGCGCCGGCGGCCATCCGATCGCCGGCCTGCGCACCGCCCTGTCCGTCCTCGCCGCGGCACGTGACCTGCCGCCGCTGTGGGACGCCGGCCCCGACCGGCGCAAGGCCGACGCCATGCTGGTCTGCGCGGTGACGCCGACGATCCTGGCCGCGCTGCACCGCCTCCGCGCCGGCCTGGAGCCCCTGGAACCCCGCGCCGACCTCGGTGCCGCCGCCAACTGGCTGTACCTCGTCAGCGGCGCGGAACCGGCGGCCGAGCACGCGCGGGCCATCGAGCAGTACCTGATCGCCACCGTCGACCACGGGTTCAACGCCTCGACGTTCACCGCGCGCGTCGTCGCCTCGTGCGGCGCCGACGTGGTGTCCGCGGTTGCCGCCGCGCTCGGCGCGTTCAGCGGGCCGCTGCACGGCGGCGCGCCCGACCGCGCGCTGGCGAGCCTCGACGCGATCGGCACCCCGGACCGCATCGACGCGTGGGTGCGCGCCCGGATCTCCGCGGGCGACCGGATCATGGGCTTCGGCCACGCCGTCTACCGGACGCAGGACCCGCGGTCGGTCCTGCTGCGCGAGATCGCGACCGGGCTCGGCGGCGACCTGGCCGACTTCGCGACGACGGTCGAGCGGCGGGTGGTCGAGATCCTGGCCGAGCTGAAACCGGGACGCGAGCTGTACGCCAACGTCGAGTTCTACGCCGGGGTCGTGATGGAACTGTGCGGCCTGCCGCGCGCCCTGTTCACCCCGACGTTCGCGGTGAGCCGGGTCGTCGGCTGGTGCGCCAACGTGCTGGAGCAGGCCGCCGGGTCGAAGATCATCCGCCCGGCGGCCCGCTACGTCGGTCCGCCCGCGCCTCAGCCGGTGAGCTGAGGCAGCACCTTCGACGACCAGGCGTCGAAGAACTTGTCCTGCTCCGGGCCGATCTGCGACACGTACACCTCGTCGAACCCGGCGTCGGCGAACTGGCGCACGGCCTGCGCGTGCGCGTCGGCGTCCGGGCCGCACGGGATCTGGCCCGCGACCTGCTCCTCGGTGACCACCGGCACGGCCTGTTCGAAGTCGCGCGGCGTCGGCAGGATGCGCCCGAGGCTGCCGGGCAGCAGGTCGCTCGCCCACAGCCGGTGCGCCGTTTCCCGTGCCTGCTCCGCCGAATCGGCCCAGCACACCTTGAACCCGCCCTGGATCGGCCCGCGCCCGCCGGCCTCGCGGTAGGAGTGGACCAGTTCGCCGTCGGGCATCACCGTGGCGAAACCGTCCGCGATCTTCGCGATCCGGCGCGCCGTCTTCGGCCCGAACGCCGACACGTAGATCGGCACCGGCTGCTCCGGCAGCGTGTAGATGCGCGCCTGCTCCACCGTGTAGTGCTTGCCGTAGTGCGTGACCTGCTCGCCGGTGTGCAGCTTGCGGATCACCTCGACGGCCTCCTCCAGCATCTCCAGCCGCCGCGAGCCGGGCGGCCACGGGTCGCCGAGGATGTGCTCGTTGAGCGCCTCACCGGAGCCGACCCCGAGCACGAACCGGCCCTCGCACTGCACCGCCGCCGTGGCCGCGGCCTGCGCGATGATCGCCGGGTGGATGCGCACGGTCGGGCAGGTCACCGCGGTCGTGATGGGCAGCGAGACCGCCTGGGACAGCGCCCCGATCACCGACCACACGAACGGGCTGTTGCCCTGCTCGCCCGTCCACGGGTGGAAATGGTCGGAGATCCACAACCGCTCGAACCCGGCCTGCTCTGCCTTCTTCGCCTGTTCCACCAGCTCGCGGGGCCCGTGCTCCTCGCTGGACAGGAAGTAACCGACACTCACCATGCGCCGGGACTACCCGCGCCGGTCACCCCTCACGCACCTTCGCCAGCGGTTCGAAGCCGGACATCTCCAGGACCCGGCGCACCGGCGAGGCGGGCGCGACGACCAGGTCCAGCCCCATCTGCAGCACCTTGAGCCGCCCGGTGAGCGTGAACAGCACCCGCAGCCCGGAACTGTCCAAATAGGTCACCTCGGTGAGGTCGATCGAGACGCGCATGACGTCGTTGCCGATCGCGGAGAAGATCTGGTCCTGCACGGCGTTCGCGTTCGCGAGGTCGATCTCCCCGCTGACCCGCAGCAGGACGTGACCGCCGTCGTTGACGGCATCGATCGTCGCCGCGGTCATTCCGCGTGCCCGATCGCCCGGCGGATCATGACCTCGGTGCCGTGCGCGTGGTGGTCGATGCGGACCTCGTCCCCGCAGCGGTGCATCAACAGCGTGCCCCGGCCGCGGTTCTCGCCGCGCGGCGGGCGCCAGCGGCCTTCGTCGCACACGGTGGCGATCGCGTCCCGTCCGCGCAGCTCCATCCGCACCTTGATCACCCCGCCCGCCGGGCCGTAGGCGTGCTCGACGGCGTTGGACGTGGCCTCGCCGACCGCGACCAGCAGGTCGGACGTCGCGTCCTGGCTCGCGCCGACGATGGTCAGCCACCGGCGCATCGCGGACCGGACCTCCTTCAGCGACTCGGGTACGGCGGGCACGGTCAGCTCCAGCGGGCCGAGGTCCGCGCGGTTCTGGCGGCGCACGGCCAGCAGCGCCACGTCGTCGTCGGGGGTGTCCTCGCCGATCAGCTCGGCCATCACGTCGGCGCAGACGGTGTGGGCCTGGGCCGGGTGCACGGCGTCGCAGAGACGCTCCAGCCCGTCGTCGAGGGCGATGCCGCGCCGCTCGACCAGTCCGTCGGTGTAGAAGCAGACCACCGATCCGGGCGGCATCTCCGACACGGTCACCCGGCGCCGCACGTCCCGCAGGGCGCCGATCGGCGGGTCGACGGCGACGTCGAGCAGCCTGCCCCGTTCGCCGACGCGCCCCTGGACGGGCACCAGGTGGCCGGCCGAGGACACGTGCAGCCGCTCGAAGTTCGGCTCCACCAGCGCGTAGAGCACCGTGGCCATCATGCCCGGCTCGAAGTGCTGCATCTTGCGGTCGAGGTTGGACAGCACCTCGGCCGGGTCGCCGCCCTCCAGCGCGAAGGCCCGCAGGGCGCTGCGCATCCGGCCCATCACGATCGCCGCAGGCAGGCCGTGCCCGACGACGTCGCCGATCACCACGCCGAGCCAGCCGTTGGGCAGCAGGAAGACGTCGTACCAGTCGCCCGCGATGGCACCCTCGTCGCCGGGCACGTAGCGCGCGGCGAGTTCGAGGCCCGGGACGATCGGCAGCTGGGTCGGCAGGAGGCTGCGCTGCAGCTCCGCCGCGGCGGCGCGCTCGGCCTTGGCGCGCTGGGCGTGGGCGGCGAGCGCGATCCGGTCGGCGGCCAGCTGGAGCAGCTCGACGTCCTCCGGGGTGAACTCGCGCGGCGACAGCGAGCCGACGTGCAGCACCCCCAGCGCGTCGCCGCCGACCAGCAGCGGGACGCCGAGCAGGGTCTGGATGCCCTTCTCCCAGAGCAGCCGGTTGACGACCGTCGTCGAGTCGACCCGCTGCAGCTGCACCGGCTCCCGGCGCGCGACGACCTGCCCGGCGAAGCCCTTGCCGACCGGGACCCGGACGCCCTGGGACACCTCGGTCTCGATGCCGCGCGCCGCGACCGCGACCAGTTCCCGGCCGCCCGGTTCGAGCAGCAGCACGGCGACGGTGTCGGAGTTGAGGACCTGGCGCACGCGGTCCAGGAGTTCGGGCAGGAGGTCCTCGGTGGCCAGGTGGGCGAGCGCGCTGTCGCTGACGAGACCGATGCGCTGGAGCTTGTGCTCGGCTTCCAGTCGCGCGCTGGCCGAAGTCGACATGATGCGAGACTAGCCCCTGCTCAGGTCGGAGAAACCCGTGGTTTCCGCGGAATCAGGTTGTCACTGCCACGGTTCCGCATCGGTTGCCGGGGCGAGCAGGTTCGACGATACCGCAGGCCAGGCCGTGTTGTCCGGATCGATCAACGCGTAGTGGCCCGCGTCGTGGACGTCGATGAGGCGCGTGTCCGGGTGGGCTTCGCGGTAGGCGCGGGACAGGGCGGCGGGCACGATTTCGTCCGCGGTGCCGTGGATCAGGACGACGGGCCGGGCCGGCGAGGGCAGCCGGGCGGGGTCGAGGCCGTCCGGCGGGGTGTCGCCGAGGAAGGCTCGGACGGCGCCGTCGTCGAGACCGAGCCGGTCGGCGAGGGCCAGATCGGCGACGGCGGCCAGGGTGACGGTGGCGGCGAGTCCGGGCGCGGGCGCGCTGGCGGCGGCCCACAGGGCGAGGTGACCGCCCGCGGAATGCCCGGTCACGACCACGCGGCCGTCGTACTGCCCGGCGAGTTCCACCGGCAGGACATCGAGCGCGGCGGCGACGTCGGCGGTGGTGAGCCGGGGCGCGCCGGGGACGCGGCGGTACTCGATGGAGAGGACGTTCAGACCGGTCCGCGCCAGGGCGTGCGCGAGGGGCCGGATGTGCCGGCGGTCGTAGTCGGGCCGCCAGAAGCCCCCGTGGATGACGACGATCAGTGGCGCGTCCGGGCGGCCACGCCAGTGATCGGCGACGTGGTCCGGGCCGGGCCCGTAGCGAAGCTCGCCGTCCGGCGCGGGCGCGGGACGCGTGAGGACCGACCGATCTTCCACCATGGCCGGGCTCCCTCCGCAGGATCACTCGTTCGAGTGGCGGGCGCTGGCGTGACGCACGCTTTCCGGGAGCGTAGAACGCGAGCCGGAGGGACCCCAAAAACCGCGGGGGGGTGTCCCTATGTGATTGTCAAGCCGCGGCGGGGGCGGGGTCGGGGTGGCGGTAGTGGGTGCCGTTGCGGAGCATGGCGTAGAGGACGTCGCAGCGGCGTCGGGCGAGGCAGATGAGGGCGGCGTTGTGTTTCTTGCCTTCGTCGCGTTTGCGCTGGTAGTAGGCCCTGCTGGTGGGGTCGTGCAGGGCGGCGAAGGCGGCGAGGAAGAAGGCGCGTTTGAGTTTGCGGTTGCCGTTGCGGGTGGGGTGTTCGCCTTTGATGCTGGTGCCGGAGCTGCGGGTGACGGGGGCGATGCCGGCGTAGGCGGCCAGATGCGCCGAGGACTTGAAGGCGGAGGCGTCGCCGACCTCGAGCAGGATGCGGGCGGCGGTCCTGACCCCGATGCCGGGCATCGAGGTCAGGACCCCGGCAAGAGGGTGAGCATCAAGTATGTCCTCCACCTCGGTGGCGACCTGGTTGCGTTGCTGAAGCACGGTTTTCAGGCTGTCGGCGAGTCGGGGCAGGACGGTGTCGGCTGCGGCCGTTCCCGGGACGGTGACGGTCTGCTCGCCCAACGCGGTCCAGATGTCGGCGACGAGTTTCTCGCCCAGGCGGGGCGCGTGAGTCGCTGCGATGGCGGTGACCTTGCGGCGTCCGGCTTTGCGGATGCCTGTCGGGCCGCCGCAGCGGGACAGGATCTCCAGCACCGCTGGGTGCGTGATGCGGGGACCCAGGACACGTTCCAGCGTGGGATGGATGCCGGTGAGCAGGCCGCGGATCCGGTTGCCCAGCCGGGTGGCCTCACCGGCCAGATCGTCGTCGAACCCGACCAGGACCTCCAGCTCGGCCAGGGCCTCGTCACCGGTGTCGACCGGGCGCAGCGTGTGGGGCAGGCTGCGGGCGGCGTCGGCGATGATGAACGCGTCCCGGGCGTCGGTCTTGGCATTGCCCGGGTAGAGATCGGCAATACGCCGCATCGCCAGACCGGGCAGGTAGGCCACCTGATGCCCGCAGGCGCGGGCGACCGCGACCGGCAGTGCCCCGATCGTGGCTGGTTGATCGACGACGACCAGCAGCGGCCCGTGAACGGCGAGCTTGTCGAACAACGCCCGCAGCTTGGGTTCGGTGTTGGGCAGCGGCCCATCGTGCAGCCGTTTCCCGGTCGCGTCCAGAGCGACGGCGTGATGGTCGCCCTTGCCGACATCCAGGCCGAGGAACACGCCATAACTGCTGGTCATGCACAGTGTCTTTCATCCGTCGCGGGTGGTCGCCGGTCAGGGCATCGATGGCCGGCACCCACGCCTGCGACGAGACCTACCCCAAGGGTGGCCGTGTCCCTATTCAGCGGTCCCCCGATGCCACCAGGCCCGGCGACACCACCCCCCGGATCATGACCTCGACTGGGGGCATCAGTCATACCGAACCTGGCGACCACAGCTCCTTGATCAGGAACCACGAAAAAGGTAACGGGGCGCAGTGGCGGGGTCGCCCGCGGTGCGGGATCGGCCGCCGCACGGGGTCGCCCGCGGTGCGGGATCGGCCGCCGTGCGGGGTCGCCCGCGGTGCGGGATCGGCCGCCGCACGGGGTCGCCCGCGGTGCGGGATCGGCCGCCGCACGGGGTCGCCCGCGGTGCGGGATCGGCCGCCGCACGGGGTCGCCCGCGGTGCGGGATCGGCCGCCGCACGGGGTCGCCCGCGGTGCGGGATCGGCCGCCGCACGGGGTCGCCCGCGGTGCGGGATCGGCCGCCGTGCGGGATCGCGCGCCGTGCGGAGTCGGCCGCCGTGGGGGATCGCGCGCCGCGGCGGGGCCGTGCGCCGATGCGGGCGCCGCAGGCACCGCAGGCGCCCGCCGCGGCGGGGTCGCCCGCCGACGCGGGTGCCGCAGGCGCCCGAAGATGGCGACGCCAAGCGCTCGCGCCCAGCGCGGGCTCACCCCCAGCTCAGGAATCGCGCCCCGGCGCGAAGGCGCGCGCACGCGCGGCTCGTGCCCTGGCGGGGCGCTCCCGCGCGAGGCGTTCTCGCGCTGGGCTTCCGCCAGCGGGCGGGGGGCGCCCGCCCTGAATCCCGCCACCGGGCGGGGGCGCCCGCGAATCCCGCTCGTAGGCGGGAGTCCGGGCGGAATCCCGCCCCCCGGGCGTTGTCAGCTGCGTTCGATCAGGTGGCCTACCACGTCCGGGCCGGGGTGGGGGGCGCCCGAGGCGTCGCGGCGGGGGGTGGGCTCCGGGAGTTCCACCGGGTCGCCGGTCTTCGACGCCGCGGCTGGGCGTGGGCCGACCCAGCCGACCGTCAGCCGCGTCTCCCCCTTCAGGAAGCGGTGCGCCCGCACACCGCCGGTCGCGCGGCCCTTCGCCGGGTACTCGGCGAACGGCGTCATCTTCACGCTCGCCCCCGTGGCCGTCACCACCATCGGGTCGCCGTGCTCCGCGTCGTCCGTCCGGATCGCCCCGAAGAACACCACCTCGGCGTCACCGGCGAGCTTGATGCCCGCCATGCCGCCGCCCTTCAACCCCTGCGGCCGCACCAGCGAAGCCGGGAACCGCAGCAGCGACGCGTCCGAGGACAGGAACGCGAACGTCTCCTCGCCGTCGGCCAGCCACACCGCGCCGACCACCTCGTCGCCGTCCTTCAACCCGATGATCTCGAACTCGTCCGAGCGCACCGGCCAGTCCGGCGCCACCACCTTCACCACGCCCTGCCGCGTGCCGAGCGCGAGCCCCGGCGACCCGGCGGCCTGCTCACCCAGCGGCGCGATCCCGATGACCTTCTCGCCCTTGTCCAGCGGCACCAGCTCGCGCGCGGCCATCCCACCGCGCAGCGACACCGTGCCGCTCTGCTCCGGCAGCACCGGCAACGGCAGCACGTCCGTCTTGAAGGCGCGGCCCCGGCTGGTGACCAGCAGGACCTGGCCGCGCGCCGTCGAGTGCACCATCGCCGCGACCGCGTCGTGCTTCACCCGGCCGTTGCGGCGGCGGCCCTCCGGCGCCTCCTCCGACTCCGCCGCCGTGCGCGCCACCAGCCCGGTGGCGGACAGGATCACCTGGCACGGGTCGTCGGCGACCTCCAGCGGACCGGCCGGCTTCGACGCGGCCAGCACCTCCTTGAGGTCACCGTCGATCAGCGCGGTGCGCCGCTCGGTCTTGAAGTCCCTGGCGATCTTGGCCAGCTCGGCCGAGACGACCTTCTTCAGTTCCTTGTCGTCCTCGAGGATCCTGGTCAGCTCGGCGATCTCGGCGCGTAGCTTCTCCTGCTCGTCCTCGAGTTCGAGCTTGTCGTACTTGGTGAGCCGGCGCAGCGGCGTGTCCAGGATGTAGGTGGCCTGGATCTCGGACAGCTTGAACCGCTTCATCAGGCCGTCCTTGGCCTGCGCGGCGTCGTCGCTGTTGCGGATCAGCCGGATCACCTTGTCGATGTCCAGCAACGCGATCAGCAGACCCTCGACCAGGTGCAGCCGTTCCTCGCGCTTGCGGCGGCGGTACTTCGTGCGCCGCGTGACCACCTCGTAGCGGTGGTCCAGGAACACCTCGAGCAGCTGCTTGAGCCCCAGCGTCTGCGGCTGGCCGTCGACGAGCACGAGGTTGTTGATGCCGAACGACTGCTCCAGCGGCGTGAGCCGGTACAGGTCGGCCAGCAGCGGCTGCGGGTTGACGCCCACCTTGCACTCGATGACCAGCCGCGTGCCGTTCTCGCGGTCGGTGAGGTCCTTGACGTCGGCGATCCCGGTGAGCCGCTTGGACTTGTTGACCTCCTCGGTGATCTTCTCGATCACCTTCTCCGGCCCGACGCCGTAGGGCAGCTCGGTGACCGTGATCGCCTGGCGGCCGCGGCTGCCGGGCAGCGGGCCGATCTCGACCTTGGCGCGCATGCGGACCACGCCGCGGCCGGTCTCGTACGCCTTGCGCACCTCGTCCAGGCCCAGCAGCATCCCGCCGGTCGGCAGGTCGGGGCCCGGCACGAACTCCATCAGCTTGTCCAGCGTCGCGGCCGGGTGGTTGATCAGCCACCGCGCGGCCGCGATGACCTCGCCCATGTTGTGCGGGATCATGTTGGTCGCCATCCCGACCGCGATGCCCGACGTGCCGTTGACCAGCAGGTTCGGGTACGCGGCGGGCAGCACCGACGGCTCCATCAGCGAACCGTCGTAGTTCGGCCGGAAGTCGACCGTCTCCTCACCCAGCTCACCGACGAGCAGCATCGCCTCGGGCGACATGCGGGCCTCGGTGTACCGGGACGCGGCCGGGCCGTCGTCCGGCGAACCGAAGTTGCCGTGCCCGTCGATGAGCGGCGCGTTCATCGAGAAGTCCTGCGCCAGGCGGACCATCGCGTCGTAGATCGCCGTGTCGCCGTGCGGGTGGTAGCGGCCCATCACGTCGCCGACCACGCGCGAGGACTTCACGTACGCGTGGCTGGGCCGGTAGCCGGCCTCGTTCATGGCGAACAGGATCCGGCGGTGCACCGGCTTCAGGCCGTCCCGCGCGTCGGGCAGCGCCCGGGAGTGGATGACCGAGTAGGCGTACTCCAGGTAGGAGTCCTCGATCTCGGTCTTGACCGGGTTCTCGAAGACCTGCGCGCCCGCCTGGTCGAACGCGGCCGGATCGACCCGGGTCACGGCGGTTTTGGATCGGCGTGCCATTGCTGTTGTCTCCTCGGGAAAACTCAGACGTCGATCGCTTCGCGGTCCACGCGGGCGGCGGATTCGACGAGCCAGTTGCGGCGGGGTTCGACCTTCTCCCCCATCAGCAGTTCGAGCGCGGCCTCCGCGGCCTCGGCGTCGTCCAGGGTGATGCGCCGCACCGAGCGGGTCGCCGGGTTCATCGTGGTCTCCCACAGCTCGTCGGCGTCCATCTCGCCCAGGCCCTTGAACCGCGGGACCGGCTTGACGATCTGCTTGCCGGCGGCCTCCAGCTCGGCGACCTTCTGCTCCATCTCGCGCTGGGTGAAGGTGAAGATGGTCTCCGGGTTGCGGCCCTTCGTGACGATCTTGTGCAGCGGCGGCATCGCGGCGAACAACCTGCCGTCCTCGATCACCGGGCGCATGTACTTGGCGAACAACGTGATCAGCAGCGTGCGGATGTGCGAGCCGTCGACGTCGGCGTCGGCCATCAGGATGACCCGGCCGTAGCGCATCGCGGACAGGTCGAAGGTGCGCCCGGTGCCGGCGCCGAGCACCTGCACGATCGAGGCGATCTCGGCGTTCTTCAGCGTGTCGCCGAGCGAGGCCTTCTGCACGTTGAGGATCTTGCCGCGCAACGGCAGCAGCGCCTGGTACTCCGACACCCGCGCCATGCGGGCCGATCCGAGCGCGCTGTCACCCTCGACGAGGAACAGCTCGCTGCGCGAGATGCCGGTGGTGCGGCAGTCGACGAGCTTCGGCGGCATCGCCGCGCCCTCCAGCGCGGTCTTGCGGCGCGCCGCGTCCTTCTGCTGCTTCTGCGTCAGCCGCACGCGCGCGGCGTCGACGATCTTCTGCAGCACGACCTTGGCCTCGGCCTTGGTCTTGCGGTTCTCGGTCCACTCCTTGAGGTGCCGCTCGACGACACCCTGCACCACGCGCGTGATGCCGGACGTGGACAGCTCGTCCTTGGTCTGCGAGGTGAACTGCGGCTCCGGGATGCGCACGTGGATGACCGCCGTCATGCCCTCGAGCACGTCGTCGAGCGTGGGCAGGTCCTCCTTGGCCTTGAGCAGGCCGCGGGTGCGGGAAATGGCTTCCTGCAACGACTTCGTGGCGCCGCGGTCGAAGCCGCGGCGGTGCGTGCCGCCGTGCACGTTGCGGATCGTGTTGGTGAAGCACTCGACCGTGCGCTCGTACCCGGTGCCCCACCGCAGCGCGATCTCGACCTCGGCGTGACGCTCCACATTGGACCGCATGACGCCGTTGGCATCGGCCGCGTTCTCCTTGTACGCGCCCTCGCCCCGGATGATCAGCGTGCCGGACACCGGTTTCTCGTCCGACGGCGCGAGGAACTCCACCATGTCGGCCAGGCCGTGGGGGAAGTGGAAGGTCTCCTCGCTGATCGACCCCTCAGTGGCGGTGCGCAGCACGTACGTCACGCCCGGCACGAGGAACGCCGTGTTGCGCAGCTTCGTGCGCACCTGCTCGACGTCGAGCTCCGCGCCCTTTTCGAAGTACCGCGCGTCGTGCCAGTAGCGGATCGACGTGCCGGTGCGCTCGCCGCGCTTCATCTTGCCCGTGATGCGCAACCCGGGCTGCGGCGTGAACTTCGCCTTCGGGCCCGGCCCGTCGAACACGCCCGGCGTGCCGTGCGCGAACGACATCTCGTGCACCTTGCCGCCGTTGCGGACCGTCACGTCGAAGCGGTGCGACAGCGCGTTGACCGCCGAGGCGCCGACACCGTGCAGGCCACCCGAGGTCTTGTAGCCGGAACCGCCGAACTTGCCGCCCGCGTGCAGCCGGGTGAGCACCAGCTCGACGCCGGACAGACCGGACTTGGCGTGCACACCGGTCGGGATGCCGCGGCCGTCGTCGTCGACCTGGACGCTGCCGTCGGCGTGCAGCGTGACGACGACCTTCGTGGCGTGACCTGCGACACCCTCGTCGGTCGAGTTGTCGACGATCTCGCTGAACAGGTGGTTGATGCCGCGGCTGTCGGTCGACCCGATGTACATGCCGGGGCGCTTCCGGACCGCTTCCAGGCCTTCCAGGTGGGTAAGGTCGTCGGCCCCGTAGAGAGGCTCAGCAGAAGCAGTCACAGGTTCTTCTCTCCCAGTAGCGATTGGGGTGGGGCGGCACCTCGGCGCCGCGCTTGTGCAGGGTAACGGAGGGCGCCGACAATCCCGGGGATTGTGGCCTACTGCCGCCGTGCGGCGTGGATCGCGCCGACGAGCATGTCGAGCTCGGTGTCGAAGACCTCGTCGGCGGTGGCGGCGCGCAGGTGCGGTACCAGTGCTTTCAGTGTAGGCGCTGCCGAGCCGGCCTGTGCTGCTTCGAAGATGCGGGCGTTGCGTTCCGGCGTCGTGGGGTCGCCGTGCACCTCGCGGTGCGCGCGGCCCAGCACGACGTCCAGGAAGACCAGGTAGAAGCGCGCCTGGGCGGGTTCGTCGAGGCCGGCGGCGGCGAGGATCTCCGCGATGGTCTCGGCCAGCCGCAGCCCGCCGGGGCCGTGGTTGCTGCGGGTCATGATCAGTTCGGCGAAGCCGGGGTAGGCGCGCAGTTCGCGGCGCATGCCGTGAGCGAGCGCACGCAGCCGGTCCGGCCACGGGCCGTCGCCGGCTTCCGCGGGACGGACGTGGTCGGCGGCGATGGCGTCGGCGACCAGGCCGAGCAGCGCCTCCTTGTCGGGCACGTGGCGGTAGAGCGCCATGCGGGACGCGCCCACCTCGGCGGCGAGGCGCCGGATGGTCAGCGCGTCGAGCCCCTCGCGGCGGGCGAGGGCGACCGCCGCCGCGACGATCTGCTCCCGCTCCAGGCTTCCCCACGCTCGACGTTCGCTGGACACGCCCGCACCGTACTGCGCGGCGCGCGGAACGTGCTTGCGGACAGTGTCCGCAAGTGGGTACGGTTGGTGGCCGAGCGAGTGGACGTGTGGTGGCGGTGCGTGTGGGCCGCTCGTGGGCGTGCGAGAGGGCCAGTGGTGGCGGCGCGAGTGGGCCAGTGGTGGGTGCGCCGCGCGAGTGGACCAGTCATGGCCGCGCGAGAGGGCCAGTGGTGGCGGCGTGAGTGGGCCAGTGGTGGGTGTGCCGCGCGAGTGGACCAGTCATGGCCGCGCGAGAGGGCCAGTGGTGGCCGTGTGAGTGGGCATCTCATGGCAGCCCGAAAGGGCCTGTCGTGAGCGGACGAGCGGGCCGGTTCGTGGGGGCATGAGTGGACCGGTGGTGGTCGCGTGAGTGGGCCAGTGGTGGCGGCGCGAGTGGGCCAGTGGTGCGTGTGCCGCGCGAGTGGACCGGTCATGGCCGTGCGAGAGGGCCAGTGGTGGCCATGCGAGCGGGCATCTCATGGCAGCCCGAAAGGGCCTGCCATGGCCGCGCGGGCGGGCATCTCAACGCGGCCCGAGAGAGGCTGTCGTGGGCAGACGAGTGGGCCAGTCATCGGTGCATGAGTGGACCAGTGGTGGTCGCGTGAGTGGGCCAGTGGTGGTCGCGTGAGTGGGCCAGTGGTGGCCGTGCGAGTGGATCGGTCATGGCCGTGCGCGAGGGCCAGTGGTGGCCGTGCCGCGCGAGTGGACCAGTCATGGCCGCGCGCGAGGGCCAGTGGTGGCCGTGCCGCGCGAGTGGACCAGTCATGGCCGCGCGAGAGGGCCAGTGGTGGCCGTGCCGCGCGAGTGGACCGGTCATGGCCGCGCGAGAGGGCCAGTGGTGGCCGTGCCGCGCGAGTGGACCGGTCATGGCCGTGCGAGAGGGCCAGTGGTGGCCGTGCGAGAGAGCATGTCATGGCGGCCCGAGAGGTCCTGTCGTGCGCGGACGAGTGGGCGGTTCGTGGGTGCACGAGTGGGCCAGTGGTGGCGGCGTGAGTGGGCCAGTGGTAGCGGTGCCGCACGAGTGGACCGCTCGTGGCCGCGCGAGTGGGCCTGCCGTGGCCATGCGAGCGGGCATCTCATGGCAGCCCGAAAGGGCCTCTCGTGAGCGGACGAGTGGGCCAGTCATCGGTGCATGAGTGGACCAGTGGTGGCGGCGTGAGTGGGCCAGCGGTAGCTGTGCCACACGAGTGCCCCAACTCGTCCACTCAAGACCATTGTGGACACTGGGGAGGACCTGTCACATGCGGCGTTTCGTGCTGCCCGCCGTGCTGCTGGCCGCCTTCGTGGCGAGCACGGCCCAGACCATCGTCATCGCGGTGTTGCCCGCGATCGCCCGGGAGAACCACGTCCCGGCGAGCGCCGTCACCTGGGCGCTCACCGCGTTCATGCTCGCGGCCGCGGTGGCCAATCCGGTCGCGGGCAGGCTCGGCGACCTGTTCGGGTACCGGCGGGTGCTGCTGACCTGCCTCGGTGTCTTCGCCGCCGGGACCGTCGTCTGCGCGGTGAGCCGCTCGTTCCCGCTGCTGCTCGCCGGGCGCGCGGTGTCGGGGGTGTCGGCCGGGGTGTTCCCGGTCGCGTTCGGCCTGGTCCGGCAGACCGTCGAGCAGCCGCGGCGGCCGCAGACCATCGCGGCGCTGTCGGCGATGTTCGGCCTCGGCGGCTCGGCCGGGATGGTGGTCGCCGGCCCGGTGCGGGACGCGTGGGGCACGGCGTGGCTGTTCTGGCCGCTGCTCGCGCTCGCCCTGGTCGCGATAGTGCTGGGCGCGCTGGCGCCGCGGGACGCCGCGACGGGCGGCGGGCGCGTGGACGTCACCGGCGCGGTCCTGCTGGCCGGCGCGCTGGCGTGCCTGCTGCTGGCGATCAGCGAGTCCCGCGTGTGGCCGCTGGCCGTCGTGGTGCCGCTGGCCGCCGCGGCGCTCGCGTTGTTCGCCGTGTTCACCGTGGCGGAACTGCGGATCGCCCAGCCGCTGGTGGCGGTGCGGCTGCTGCGCCGTCGCACGGTGGCGACGGTGAACGGCGTCACGGCGGTCATCGCGGCGGCCATGTTCGGCGCGGTCACGATGCTGCCCCGGCTCGTGCAGGACCCGGCGGTGTTCGGGAAGTCGGCGACCGCGGCCGGCCTGGTCCTGGTGCCGATGGCGGTCGTGATGCTGGTCGCGACCCCGCTCGCGCCGCGGCTCAGCGGGCGGACGGCCGTGCGGCTCGGCGCCGGGCTGGCGGTGGCGGCGTTCGCGCTGCTGGCCTGCGTGCACGACGCGCTGTGGTCGGTGTACGTGGCGAACGTGCTGGTGGGCGCGGGATACGGGCTGTGTTTCGCGGCGCTGGGGAACCTCGTGGTGGACGCCGTCGAGCCGCGGCACACCGGCATGGCGACCGGGGTGAACACGATCGCGCGGACGGCCGGGGGCGCGGTCGGGGCGCAACTGGCCGCGGCGCTGGCCTATCCGACCGGCTTCGTGCTGTTCGCGCTGGTCGCCGCACTGGCGGTGGTGGCGGCCGGCGCGGTCGCCCCTCGCTACAGTGCTGACCGATGAGACGCAAGCCGCCCCCGTCCCCGTTGCCGCCGCGTGACGGGGTGAACGCGGCACGCATCCGGACCCCGCCGGACGGCCCGTGGGACACCATCCGCGACTACCTGGTGCGGAAGCTGACCAAGCTGGACCCGGCGGTGATCGACGCGATGCTCACCGAGGGCGCGATCGTCGGCGTCGACGGGCCGATCGACGCCCGGACACCGTTCACCCCCAGCACGTTCCTGTGGTTCCACCGCGACCGCGGCGACGAGGTGCCGGTGCCGTTCGAGCTGACCGTGCTGCACGAGGACGACGCGCTGCTGGTGGTCGACAAGCCGCACTTCCTGGCGACCACCCCGCGTGGCGGGCACGTGCGGGAGACCGCGCTGGTGCGCCTGCGGCACACCCGGGACCTGCCGGACCTCTCCCCCGCGCACCGGCTGGACCGGCTGACGGCGGGCGTGCTGATGTTCGTCAAGACCGCGGCGCACCGCAGCGCGTACCAGAACCTGTTCCGGGATCGCCTGGTGCACAAGGAATACGAGGCCATCGCGCGGTACGACCCGGACCTGGTGCTGCCACGCACGGTGGAGAGCCGGATCGTGAAGAAGCGCGGCGTGCTGACCGCGCGGGAGCTGCCCGGCCCGGTGAACGCGCGGACGCACGTGGAGCTGCTCGGACACCGCGACGGGCTGGGCCGCTACCGGCTGGTGCCGGAGACCGGCCGCACGCACCAGCTGCGGGTGCACCTGAACTCCCTGGGCATCCCGATCCTGGGCGATCCGCTCTACCCGGAGGTGCGGGAGGTGCCGCCCGGCGACTTCCGCCGCCCGCTGCAGCTGCTGGCGAAGGTGCTCGCGTTCACCGATCCGCTGACCGGCGCCAAGCACCGCTTCGAAAGCTCACTCCGGTTGAGCGCCTGGGATTGACCGTCCACACCGGATCGTGATCGCACGGGCCTTCCGGAACTGACTGTTCCGCGCACCGCCGCGGCCGCGACGTACCTCCCGGTCGATCTCGCCCGAGACCGGCTCGACGCCACCCTGACCGCCCTCGGACGGCTCGCGCCGGGCAGCGAGCTCGTCGCCGGCTACCTGCTTCCCGCCCACCTGCGGGACGACGCGGGCAACGCCTACGTCGACGCGGTCGGCGCGATGACAACGGAGCAGGGCGAGCCCCGCGTCGTGCGGGCCGTTCTCACCGCTCGCTCGGCGGGGCCAGCTCGATCTGCCGGTCCAGCGTCGCGCGGAACACGTCGTGCGCCGCGTCGCCGGGGCCGGCCGTTTCGACGACCACCACGCGGTCGTAGAGCACGTACGCCGCGCCGAAGCGGGCCAGCGGCGCGCCGACCGGCGTCCCGTACACCGTGACGCCCTCCAGCGACAGATCGCGGTCCGCGACCAGCCCCTGCAGCTCCACCCCCGCGCCGTAGGCCCGCACCGCGGCCCGCGGGTCGCCGGTCACCAGCGCGTACAACCCCATCGTCACCTCGGCCCGCACGGCCGTCTTGCGCACCCCGTCACGCATCCCGGCCGTGGTCAGCACGTCGACCATCGGCTGCGGCAGCGACACCGTGCTGCGCAGCGCGGCGAGCGCGAACGGCCCGCTCGGCCCGGGCGTGCCGGGCGGTTCGACGAGGGCCAGCGCGCTGTGCGCGGGCGCCGGTTTCGCGTCCGGCGCGTCGGCGGGGCCGGCGTTGCGGGTGAGGAGGTAACCAGTGGCGGACACGGCGAGACCGAGCATCAGCACCACGATGATCGCGATCCCGAGCGTCAGCTCCCGGCGCTGCCGGCGGACGTCACTGGACACCGTCAGTAATTCCCTCCCCGCCGCAGGTTACCGGGCATCAGTATCACCCACGGCCGCAGTACCGGTAGCCTTCCGGCTCATGGCGGGACCTCGGGGGATCGACTGGACCGGTGAGCGCTGCGTGCCCTGGACCGACGACATCCAGGTGATCTACGAGCACTACCACCGCTACGCCCTCGCCGCCCGCTACGCCTTCGGCCGCCGCGTGCTCGACCTCGCCAGCGGCGAGGGGTACGGCAGCGCGCTCCTGGCCACCCACGCCGCCGAGGTGGTGGGCGTCGACATCGACGAAGCCACCGTGGAACACGCCCGCGCGCGCTACGGCGGCCGGCCCAGCCTGCGGTTCACCACCGGTTCGATGACCGACCCAAACCTGCTCGCCGACGCCGGGCGGTTCGACGTCATCACCTGTTTCGAGGCGCTCGAACACGTCGCGGAGCAGGACGAGCTGATGGCACTGGTGCGCGCCCGGCTCGCCCCCGGCGGCGTCTTCTTCACCAGCACCCCGGACGTGCTGGTCTACACGCACGAGCACGGCAACGAGAACCCCTTCCACATCAAGGAGTTGACCGAACCGCAGTTCCGCGCGCTGCTCGGCGCGTCGTTCCGGCACGTGACGGTGCTGCGGCAGAACGTGGCGATCGGCTCGGTGCTGACCGGCGACCGCGAGCACGGCCCGGTGCTGTCCCAGCAGCTACGCCGCACGGGCGAGGACAGCTGGTCGGTCGGCACCGGCGCGCCCCACACCTACCTCGTCGGCATCGCCTCCGACAACCCGGTGGAGGTGCCGGCCGCCGCGACGATGCTCGACCCGCAGCTCACGTTGCTCGGCGCCGCCGCCGAGCGTGCCGCCGCACCGCTGCGCGCCGAGATCGAGCGGCTCACCAGCGACGACGGCGGCCCCAAGTACCGCAAGGTCATCGAGCGGTACCGGCCGCGGCGGCGCGCCACCGAAGGCCCGGTCACGGTGTCGGCCAGCGACGACCCGCTGGTCAGCATCGTCGTCCCGGTGCACGGCCAGTGGAGCTACACCCGCCGCTGCCTGCAGGCGATCGAGGACAGCGGCACGCGCGTCCCGTTCGAGGTCGTGGTGGTCGACGACGCCTCGCCCGACGATTCGGCCGAGCAGCTCGCCGCGTGCCCCGGCGTCCGGCTCGTGCGCACCCCGGAGAACCTGGGGTTCCTGCGCGCGGTGAACCTCGGCGCCGCGCAGGCCCGCGGTGAGCTGCTGGTGCTGCTCAACAACGACACCGAGGTCCGGCCCGGCTGGCTGGACGCGCTCACCGAGGTCGTCCGCGGCGACGAGCGGATCGGCCTGGCCGGGGCGAAACTGGTCTACCCGGACGGCAGGCTGCAGGAGTGCGGCGGCATCGTGTTCGCCGACGGCAGCGCCGCCAACTACGGCCACGGCGACAACCCCGACGACCCGCGCTACCAGGCCGTTCGCGACGTCGACTACTGCTCCGGCGCGGCGATCCTGGTGCGCCGGGACCTGTGGGAACGCCTCGGCGGGTTCGACGAGCGCTACTCCCCCGCCTACTACGAGGACACCGACCTGGCCTTCGCCGTCCGCGCCGCGGGATACCGCACCGTGGTGGTGCCGGACGCGGTCGTCGTCCACCACGAGGGCGTCTCGCACGGCACCGACGTGACGCAGGGGGTCAAGCGGTTCCAGGAGATCAACCACCGGGTCTTCGCGGAGAAGTGGGTGGACGCGCTCAGCGGGCAGGCCGATCCGGGCACCCCGCTGTGGATCGCCCGCCAGCGCGTGCCGGGACGGACCCAGCGCGACGGCGATCTGGTGCTGGTCGCCGACGTCACCGTGCCCACGCCGGACCGCGACTCCGGCTCGGTGCGGCTGCGGTGCCTGCTGGACGAGCTGGTCGCGCTCGGCCACCGCGTGGTGTTCTGCCCGATGGGCCCGCCGTCCGACCCCGCCTACCTGGACCAGCTGCACCGCGCCGGGATCACCGTGCTCGCCGACGACGGCCTGCGGGAGCAGTTCCTGCACGAGGCGGGCAAGCACATCCGGCTGGCGCTGCTGTCCCGGCCGACCGTGGCCTGGCACCTGGCCGACCGGCTGCGGATCTGCGCGCCCCAGGCGCGGATCGTGTTCGACACCGTCGACCTGCACTTCGTGCGCCTGTCCCGGGAGGCCGAGCTGGTCGAGCGGCTGGGCGGCGCGCCGGAGACCTCGGCGATGCTGCACCAGCGCGCGAAGCTCTACCGCGAGCTGGAACTGGCGCTGGTGCGGGCCTGCGACCGCACGCTCGTGGTGTCCGAGGCCGAACGGGACCTGCTGGCCGGCCTCGCGCCGGGCGCGCCGGTCAGCGTGCTGTCCAATGTGCACAGTCCGGGGCCGGAGGCGAGCCCGGACGGGCGGCCCGGCGTGCTGTTCGTCGGCAGCTTCGAGCACCCGCCCAACCGCGACGCGGCCTACTGGCTGGCCGGGGAGATCTGGCCGCTGGTGCGCCGCCAGGTGCCGGACGCCGTGCTGGACGTCGTCGGGCACGACCCGACGAACGAGCTGCGCGTGCTGGACGGCCACGGCGTGAAGTTCCGCGGCTGGGTCCCCGGCCTCGCCGCGCTCTACGACACCGCCCGGCTGTCGGTCGCGCCGCTGCGGTTCGGCGCCGGGGTCAAGGGCAAGGTCGGCGAGAGCCTGGCCGCGGGCGTCCCGGTGGTCGGCACGACGCTGGCGTTCGAGGGCATGCGGTTGCGCGACGGCGCGGAGGTCCTCGTCGGTGACAAGGCCGAGGAGATCGCCGCCGGAATCGTGTCGCTGCTGACCGATGACGCGCTCTGGCTCCGGCTGTCCCGGGCCGGGCAGGCCGCGGTGGCCGCGCAGTTCGGGCCGGACGTCGCGCGCGCCGCGCTGACCGAGTTGCTGGGCTGACGTGGTGCCGGCCGACAACGCCGCGGAGCGCACGCAGGAGATCCGCCCCGCGAAGTACGCCAAGGCCGAGACCGGGTTCGCGTGGCTGCGGCTCATCGGCGCGAGCATGGTCGTCGTCGAGCACTCGTTCCCGCTCGTCGACCCGCAGCGGCTGACGATCCTGCCGGCGAGCTGGGACCTGTCCCCCGGCTACTTCGCGCTCATGGGTTTCTTCGCGATGAGCGGGTTCCAGATCACCGACAGCTGGACGCGCGACGCGTCGTGGTGGCGCTACGTCGCCAAGCGGGTGCTGCGGATCTGGCCGCCGCTGCTCGTCGTCGTCATGGTCACCGCGTTCGTGATCGGCCCACTGGTCACCGTGCTCGACGCCGCCGAGTACTGGACGGACACGGCGACCTGGGGTTACGTGGTGCACAACGCGGCGCTGTACCCGTTGCAGCACCTGCTTCCCGGCGTGTTCGCGGAAAACCCGTACCCGTGGTCGGCCAATGGGTCACTGTGGACGCTGCCGATGGAGACCACCGGCTACGCGCTGGTCCTCGTCGCGGGACTGACCGGTCTGCTCAGCCGTGCCCGCGTCGGCCTGTTCGCGCTGCTGGCCGGGATCATCGTGCTGGACGCCTTCCTCGGCGCCACCCACACGTTCCAGGGTCGCGGCGGGTCACTGCTGTCGGTGCCGGTGGGCGCGATGGTCGCGTTCGGGGTCGCGTTCGTCATCGGCATGGTGATGCACCGTTACCACGGCACGATCCCGCTGTCGCGGGCCGCCGCGTACGCGGGCGTGGCCGTGTACCTGGTGGTCAACTTCGTGCCCGTCCTGCAGCCGGCCGCGCGGTTCGTGTTGCCGTTCGCCGCCGGGTACGGCGCCATCGTGTGGGCGCACCACTGGCCGCGCCGCCTGGCCCGGTACGACAAGTGGGTGTACGGCAGCTACGGTATGTACATCTGGGCGATGCCGGTGCAGCAACTCATCGTGTTCGCCGGGGTGCGCAACTCCTACCTGCTGATGGCGCTGGCGCTGCCGCTGGCGTACGCGTGCGGGCTGTTGTCCTGGCTGTTCGTGGAAATCCCGACGCAACGGCTGCGCGTTTACTTGCGCCCTCAACCGAAATCTCGTCGTAACGTTCGTTCGCGCGATTCCGTCTCCGGAAGGGGGGCCCATCGTCGTGAAAGGACGGGCGTATGAAGACATCCCGAATCCTGCTGACGGCCGCCACCGCGATGGCGGTGACACTGGTACCGCTGAACGCGCAGGCCGGCGGCACGGTGTCCACAGTGGCCGAAGGCCTGAACAGCCCGCGCGGGCTCGCGTTCTCCCCGGACGGGGCCCTGTACGTCGCGGAAGCCGGCCGCGGGGGCGCCGGTCCGTGCATGGCGGGTCCGGAGGGTGACGAGGTCTGCTACGGCGAGTCGGGTGCGGTGACCCGGATCCACCGCGGGCAGCAGAACCGCGTCCTGACCGGGCTGCCGTCGATCGCCGCACGCGACGGTTCCGGCGCGATCGGCCCGTCGGACGTCTCGTTCCTGGGCAAGGGCAACATGTACGTCACCGTGGGCCTGGGGGCCGACCCCGCGGTGCGCACGAACCTGCCGCCGAAGGGGCAGCAGTACCTGGGGTGGTTGCTGCGCAACGGCAAACCGGTCGCCGACATCGCCGGTTACGAGGCGACCGCCAACCCCGACGGCGGCGAGCCGGACAGCAACCCGAACTCGGTCCTCGCCCTGCCCGGCGGTCGCGTGGTGGTCGACGCCGGCGGCAACTCCCTGCTCTGGGTCCCGGAGAAGGGCCGGATCCTGACCATCGCGACGTTCCCCGAACGGATGGTCGACGCGCCACCGTTCCTCGGCCTGCCACCCGGCACGAAGATCCCGATGCAGTCCGTGCCGACCTCGGTCGCGCTAGGGCCGGACGGTGCGCTCTACGTCGGTGAACTGACCGGCTTCCCGTTCCCGAAGGGCGCGGCGCGGGTGTACCGGGTGGCGCCGGGCAAGGCGCCGCAGGTGTACGCGGAGGGCTTTACCAACATCATCGACATCGGTTTCTCGCACGGGAAGCTGTACGTGCTGGAGATCGCGCACAACGGCCTGCTCAGCGGCGACCCGGCGGGCGCGTTGATCCAGGTCGGCCGCAACGGCGCGCAGCACATCGTGACGCAGGAGCTGACGATGCCCGGTGGCCTGGCGCTGCGCGACGGCAAGGCGTACGTGTCGAACTGCGCCGCGTGCCCGAACCCGCCGAGCGGGCCCGGCAGCGGCAGCGTGGTGCGGGTCGGTTTGTGACCCCGGCAGGCCGGCCGCCCGCGACGGGCGGCCGGCCCCCGGACTCACCGCTTCAACACGCTGCGGATGGCGTCGCGGGCTCGGTCCATGAGGGCGGCCGGCGGGCCGAGCAGCATGTTCTTCGCGGCGCTTTCCGTTCCCGGGTGCGGGCGGGTCGGGGCCACCGCCTCGGCCGCCCGCACCGTGTCGGCCATCGCTTCCAGCCGCTTGGCGTCGTAGGCCTGGCGCAGCAGCGGGAACTCCAGCCGCTCCTCGTGCTCGGCGTGGGCCAGCACGTCGTCCCGGAGCTGGATCAGCAGGGTGTCGAAGCCCTCCGCGTCCGGACCCATGTCGTCCAACGTGGACAGCAGTTCCTTGGCGCGGTGCTCCTCGCCCACGCGGGCCTCGACGATCGGTTCGCCGCCCTCCTGGCGCCGCACCTCGGGGTGGACCAGTTCCTCCTCCGCGGTCTCGTGCACCGACAGCAGCCGCACGAGCTCGCGGAACGCGTCCCTGCGTTCGTCCCCCTTGGCTCGTTCGACCACGCCGAACAACCGGCGGATCTCCTGGTGCTGGTCCTCCAGCAACGCGATGACGTCCTTCTTGTCCGTCGACACGGTGACCTCCTTCGCTTCGCCGGGAGGGCTACCCGCGGGGGCCGGAGTTCACTCGCTCAGTGACGAACGCGGACCACCACCTTGCCCACCTGCGCGTTCGATTCGAGGTGCGCGTGGGCCTCGACGATGTCGGCCAGGTCGTCGAACACGCGGTCCACGGCCGGGCGCAGGGTGCCGATGCGCAGGCCGGCGTTGATGAAGTGCTCCGACCGGCGCCGCCGTTCGGGGTTGCGGGTGACGTAGCTGCCGTTGCCGTAGCCGAACACGGTGACCTGCCGGTCCCAGTTCATCGGCAGCGGCGTGGGTGCACCGCCCATCCAGCCGTAGACGACCAGCAGCCCGCCCACCGCGGTGGCCTCGACCAGGTCCACCACGCCGGGGCCACCGACCGGGTCGATGGTCAGGGTCGCGCCCGCGCCGCCGGTCAGCTCCCGCACCTCCTTGACCAGGTCCGTCGAGTCGAGCGTGACGACGTGCGCGGCGCCGGCCGCGAGCAGCTGGTCACGCTTGGCGCCGGTGCGGGTGACGGCGATCGGCACCGCGCCGAGGTGGTTGGCGATCTGGATCGCGGCGATGCCGACGCCGCTGGAGGCGGCGGTGATCAGCACGGTGTCCCCGGGCCGCAGGCCGCCGCGCTCGACCAGCGCGCCGTAGGCGGTCTGGTGGGTCAGCCAGACCGACGCGCCGGTGACCTCGTCGCGGCGGACCAGGCTCGACACGGGCACCACGACCCGGTCGCCGTACACGCCGTACTGCCGCATCGAGAACGACGCGATGGTGCTGATCTCGGTGCCCTCGGGGAAGCCCTCGACCCCCGTTTCGACCACACCGGCCGCCTCGTAGCCGATCGGCGAGCCGGGCAGGATCGGCTGCTCGTAGTAGGTGCCCGCGCGGAACAGCGCCTCGGCCCGGTTGAGTCCGATCGCGTCCACCCGGATGCGCACCTCGCCCGGGCCGGGCTCGGGCACCGGCCGGTCCTCGATCCGCAGCACCTCGGGACCCCCGATCCGGTCGAACAGAACTGCTCTTGCCATACTGAACACCGTTTCTTAACTACACGCTGTGTAGTAACACTACGGCGAATAGTAGGCCGACGCCGTACAGTGTCAAGGTGGGCGAAGCGACGACGAGCCGCCGGGAACGGCTGCGGGCGGAGACGGCACGCGAGATCAAGACGATCGCGCTGGAGCTGATGGCCAAGGGCGGCCCCGACGCGATCTCACTGCGCGCGATCGCCCGCGAAATGGGCATGACGGCCGGCGCGATCTACGGCTACTACCCCACCCGCGACGACCTGATCACCACGCTGATCTCCGACGTCTACACCTCGTTCGTCGACACCGCCGAGGCCGCGCGCGACGCCGTGCCCGCGGACGACCCGGCCGGGCGGATCCTGGCGTGGGGCCGCGCCCTGCGCGAGTGGGCCCTGGCCAACCCCGAGGGCTTCCGGCTCATCTACGGCGACCCGGTGCCCGGCTACCGCGCCCCGGAAGGCGGCGCCGCGGCGGACGCGGAACGCCGGGCGTGCGCGCTGCTGACCGAGCTGGTCGCCGGGGCCTGGCCGACGGTCCAGGCCCCGGACGACGACTTCACCTGGGAGGACTTCGGCCCCGCCCTGGTCCAGCACATGCGCGAGGAGTTCCCCGGCCTGCCGCCCGGCGTGCTCGCGCTGTCCCTGCGGACCTGGGGGCGGATGCACGGCCTCATCTCCCTTGAGGTCTACGGCCACCTCGGGCCGCAGGTCACCGACCCGGCGAAGCTGTACGAGTCGGAGTTGCGGGCGCTGCTGCGCTCGCTGGGCCTGCGACCCGACGGCCGCCCTTGACCCACCGCAGGGATCCGGGCTTGCGCGCCTCGCGGCGGATCTTCAGCACCCCGAGCTTGCAGGCCAGCTCCTTGTAGGCCGCGCCGAGGCGGCCGCCGACCTGGAAGTTCAGCGCGGTGTCGTCCTTGCGCGCGAACTGCCGCACGGCCGCGTGCCGACCGAGGCTGACGCACGACCCCACCAGCGCGACGTCCAGCACCGGCGGTTCGGTCCCGGCGATGCGGCTCAGCACGGTGTCGGCGGCCTGCGCCCCGAGCGGCGCGGCGGCCTGGCAGCTCATCCGCAACGGCAGGCCCGACGGCGCGGCGGCGTCGCCGGCCGCGACGATCCGGTCGTCGTCGAGGCTGGTCAGCGTCTCGTCGGTGAGCAGACGGCCGAGGTCGTCGGTGCGCAGCCCGCTCGCGGCCGCCAGCTCCGGCACGGCGAAACCCGCGGTCCAGACGGTCAGCGCGCTCGCACGCACCGTGCCGTCGGTGTAGACGACCGCGTCCGGCCGGACCTCGGCGACCTCGACGGTCTCCAGCACGGTGACCCCGTGCCGGGCGAGCCACTTGGCGATGTACCGGCGGCTCCCGGCGCCCAGCGACGGCGCGAGGGTGCCGCCGCACACCAGGGTGACCCGGCGTCCCCGCTCGGCCAGTTCGGCGGCCGTCTCGATACCGGTCAGCCCGCCGCCGACCACCGTGATCGGCGCATCGGCACGCAGCTGGTCCAGCTCGCCGCGCACCCGCTGTGCCGATTCGAGTTCGGCGAGCGGGACGGCGAACTCGGCCGCGCCCGGCACCGACGGCACCGCCGCGGTGCTGCCGACCGCGTAGATCACGTAGTCGTAGTCCAGCTCGCGGCCCGAGGCCAGCTCCACCGTGCGGGCGCCGGTGTCGATGCGGGTGGCGGTGTCGACCACGAGGTGGACGCCGTCGTCCAGCATCGAGTCGTAGTCCACCGCGGCCTCGCCGGTGCCGGCGACGAACTGGTGCAGCCGGATGCGGTCGACGAACGCCGGACGGGGGTTGACCAGCGTCACGTCGACGTCGTCGCGCATCCGCAGGCGGGAACCGACCACCCACCGCCGCGAAACGTCAGGCCTGACGTTCCGCCCCGCTGTCCGGTCGGACCGGTGGAGACGGACGCGACCGAGGAGCCGAGCACACATGACCGAACCGGACGACGGCCTGACCGCGATCATGAGCGAGCGGCGTCAGCTGATCAACCTGGCGTACCGGCTCCTGGGGTCCCTGGCGGAGGCCGAGGACGTGGTCCAGGAGACCTGCGCGCGCTGGTACGCGATGTCCCGCGAGGATCAGGAGGCCATCGTCTCCCCCGGCGCGTGGCTGACCAAGGTCGCCGGCCGCCTCTGCCTCAACGTGCTGTCCTCGGCCCGCGCCCGGCGCGAGACCTACGTGGGCGAGTGGGTTCCCGAACCGGTGCCGGACAGTTCCGAGTGGCGGCCCGCCGATCCCGCCGACCGGGTCACGCTCGACGAGTCGGTCAGCATGGCCTTCCTCGTCGTGCTCGATGCGATGACCCCGGCCGAGCGCGTGGCGTTCATCCTGCACGACGTCTTCCGCTACTCCTTCGCCGAAATCGCCGAGATCGTCGGCCGCACCCCGGCCGCGTGCCGCCAGCTGGCCTCCTCGGCCTGCTGGCCCCCGACGTGACGGCGATCAGCGACGGCGGCGGTCTGGTCAGCACGGTCCTGCGCCCGGTCGAAGGCGCCGAGCGGATCCTGCGCTCGCTGATCCGCCTGGAGCAGCGGTTCCGCGCGCACACGCTCCTGGAGCGCACGGTCAACGGCCGGCCCGGCCTGGTCGCCCAGCAGGACGGCGTCACCGTGTCGGTGTACGCGTTCGAGATCGCGGACGAGAAGATCCGGCGCATCTGGGCGGTGCTCAACCCGGAGAAGCTCCGCGCGTGGAGTTGACCACGGGTCGACTTGACGCGCCGGTCACCGCACCCGCGCGCCCGCCAGCCACACCCCCGCCGGGCGCGCCAACGTCGTGATGTCCCTCAACGGGTCGCCGTCCACCAACAGCAGATCCGCGTCGAAACCCGGCCGGATGCGGCCCTTACGTGCCAAACCCGCCACCTCCGCCGCCAGCGACGTCGCCGACGCCAGCGCTGCCTCCGCCGGGATTCCGCCGTCCACCAGCCACTCCACGGACGTCGCGAGCATGCCGTGCGGCTTGCCCGGCGAGATACCCGAGTCGCCGCCGGACACGATTCGCACCCCGGCCTCGGCCATCCGCACCACCTGGCCGATCCGGTCGCGGATCGTCGAGCCCGTCCGCTCCAGGAACTCCTTCAGCGCGGGCGGCGGGGTCATCTCGCCGATCGCGCCGAGCGTCGGGCACACCGTGATCCCGCGCGCGGCGATCGCGGCGGCCAGCTCGTCGCTCATCCGGATACCCTCGGGTGTCAGGCAGCTGCAGTGCTCGATCCCGTCCACGCCCACGGCCACCGCCTGCTCCACCGACGGCGTGCCGTGCGCGTGCGCGGTCACCGGCAGCCCGGCCGCGTGGGCCTCCTCGACGACCAGCCGCAGCTCGGCGAGCGTGAACTGGCAGGCCAGGATGTCGGTACCCGGCGTCATGCCGCCGCCGCTGGCCATGACCTTCACGACGTCCACCCCGCGCTCGGCCCGCTCCGCCACGGCCGCACGCAGTTCGTCGGCGCCGCTCGCCTCACCGCCCATGTTCCAGCAGTGCCCGCCGCGGCTGGTGATCGGCGGCCCCGCCGCGACGATCGTCGGCAGGGCTCGGCGGCCGCGCCAGCGCAGCGTCGCGTACCGGCGATCGCCCAGATCCCGCACGCTGGTCACCCCGGCGGCCAGCTGGACCCGCAGCGCACGCTCGATCACGTCGTCCAGCTCGTCCTCGGTGTAGCCCGCGAGCCGGTCGAGCGCGCCGGAACCGCCGTCGCCGCAGAGGTGGGTGTGCATGTCGATCAGCCCGGGCAGCAGCGTGCCGGGCGAGCCGACGACCGGCAGGTCCGGCACCGGCCCGCCGACCCGTTCGATCATCCCGTCGCGGACGAGCACCGGCAGGTCGTGGTGCGCGCGTTCGCCGTCGAAGACCTGGGCCGCGCGGATCACGAAGGCGTTCACCACCGGGGAATCGCCTCCCGCGGCCGGGTCGTGACAAGATCGCCTCGGTCCACACGACGGAGTGTGCCGGAAGGACAGTCATGAAGCGCTCGCTGCTCGCCCTGCTGGTCCTCGTGGGCTCGGTCCTGGCGCCCGCGTCCGCCGCCGCCGCGGACGGCCCGCCGCTGCGGGTGCCCGAGGCCACGCTGGACGCGGCGGTCGGGTGTACCGGTGATGTCGCCGGGTCCGGCCACAACCCGATCCTGCTGGTGGCCGGGACGACGCTGACGCCGGAGGTCTTCGCCTGGAACTACGCCCCGGCGCTGACCGCCTTGGGCCGGCCGTTCTGCACGGTCGCCTTGCCGGACAACGGGATGGCCGACATCCAGGTCGCCGCCGAGTACGTGGTGCACGCGATCCGCACGGTCAGCGCCGCCGCCGGGCGGGACGTGGACATCGTGGGGCACAGCCAGGGCGGCATGATCCCGCGCTGGGCGCTGAAGTACTGGCCGGACACGCGCTCGCGGGTGGGCGACGTGATCGGGCTGGCGCCGTCCAACCACGGGACCGTGGTGGCGCACGCGGTGTGCCTGCCGGGGTGCGCGCCCGCGTTCTGGCAGCAGCGGTCGGGTTCGGCGTTCCTGACCGCGCTGAACAGCGGCGCGGAGACCTGGGCCGGGATCGACTACACGAACGTCTACACGATCCTGGACGAGGTGGTCGCGCCGAACCTCGACGACTACGGCAGCTCGTCGCTGCACACCGGGCGGGGCCGGATCAGCAACGTCGGCCTGCAGGAGGTGTGCCCCGCGCACGTGGCCGACCACCTCACGACCGGCACCACCGACGGGGTGGCGTTCGCGCTGGTGGTGGACGCGCTCACGCACGACGGCCCGGCCGACCCGGCGCGCCTGCCCGCGGACGTCTGCACGCGCCTGCTGATGCCCGGCGTGGACCCGGTGTTCCTCGCCGTGCACGAAGCCCGCATGGCGACGGTGGTGGCGACGCAGGTCGCGCTGTACCCGCACGTTCCGGCGGAACCCGAGCTGGCCAGCTACGCCCGCTGACACCCGGCTCATTGCCCGTCGCTCGTTCGAGCTCCTGGAGCCGATCTGCCTGGTCACCCACTTCGCCGAGGAGTGCCGCCAGGAGATGGCCACGCTCGGCCACCGCACCTACTGGGACGGCTACTTCGCCGGCCGCGCCGCGCCGCTGGGGCGGGTGCCGGCGGAGGTCGTGCACGCGGCCTTCTACAGCTTCGCCGAGGGGGAAGCCGCGCGGCACATCCCGGGCGTGTGGGAGACGGCCTCGCCCGAGGCGTCTCTCGCTGCGCGGGAGCGGGGCAGCGCGGCCTCCCTGCGGCGGATCCTCGGTGACGAGCCGGCCGGCTCCCCGGGCCTGGTGCGCGCCGCCGACCTGACCACCAAGGCCGCGACGAGCGCGCCGACCGCGGGCCGGGTGATGTACGCCGGGATGCGCACCCTCCCGGTGCCGGGCGATCCGGTCGCCCGGCTGTGGCATTCCGCGACCATGCTGCGCGAGCACCGCGGGGACGGGCACATCGCCGCGCTCCTCGGCGCGGGCATCGGTGGCACGGAGGCCCACGTGCTTCGCGCGGTGGACATGGGCATTCACCCGCCGGAGTCGTTCGGGCGCATCCACCACCTGCCGAAGGCGCGGCTGGCCGCGGTCATGGCCGGCTTGCGCGAGCGCGGGCTCCTCGACGCCGACGGCCGGTTCACCGACGCCGGCCGCGAGACCAAGGAACGCATCGAGGCCCTCACCGACGAACTCGCCGCCCCGCCGTACGACGCCCTGTCCCCCGCCGACCTCGACGAGCTGATCGCCGAACTCGAACCGATCACCGCGAGGCTGGTGGCCGCCGGATCGCGGTGACGGGCCGTCAAGCACCAAGGGTGTCGATCTCGGTGGACAGGATCGCGGCCTGCTCGTCGAGCGAGCGGTCGTCGGGCTCCTCGCCCACCCGCTGCCGCAGCGCCTCGCGCTCGATGACGGTCAGCGCGCCCTCGTGGCGGGGCAGCTCTTCGGCCGGCAGCACCGCGAGGCTGCCTTCCTGCATGACCAGCCGCGCGCCGTTCCCGGCCCGCAGCAGCGCCTTCAGATCGCCCGCGGTCACCTTCATCGGGCCTCCCTTCGTCGGCCCCCGGCTACCCGCTCCGGCGCCCCGTCAAGCGTGTGCACCCGCAGCGCCAGCTGGATCTCCAGCGCCCGCCCCGGCTCGTGCCAGTCGCCGCCGAGCAGGGTGGCCACCCGGTCCAGGCGCTGCACCACCGTGTTGACGTGCACGTGCAGCGTCTCCTTCGCCCGGGTCAGGTTGCCACCGGCGGCGAAGTACGCCCGCAGCGTCCCGGTCAGGTCCGTGCCGCGCCGCTCGTCGTAGTCGAGCACCGGGCCGATCGTGCGCCGCACGAACCCGGTGAGGTCGCCGCGGTCGCCGAGCAGCACGCCGAGGAACCCGAGCCCGGCGGCCGAGGCGCCCTCGCCGGAGCGGCCCAGCGCCAGCAACGCCCGCAGGCACCGGATCGCCTCCGCGTGCGCCGCCGCGATCGCCGCCGGTCCACGGGCCGGGCCGGCCGCGCCGATCGTCACCGGCGTGTCCGTCGTGGCGGTCAACGCCGCCGCGATCCGGGAGGCCACCGCGTCCGGCTCGCCACGGACCAGCAGCACGACCTCCTCCGCGTGGATGCCCGCCAGCGTCGCGTGCCGGGCCGCGGCCACCGCCAGCCGGGCGCGCGACACCGATTCGGCGTGCGCGACCAGGACCGCGTGCGGTTCGGTGAGGTCCACGCCCAGCCGTTCGGCCCGCGCGAGCAACGCACCCGGGTTGCGGTCCGGCGCGGTGAGCAGGTCGGTCAGCAGCTCACCGCGCACCTCCTCCTCGGCCTTGGCGACCGACCGGCGCAGCAGCAGCAACAGCGCGGTCACCACGGCCGCCCGCTCGAACAGCCGCCGGTCCGCGTCGAGCAACGCCTCCCGCCCGGCCAGGACGATGCTGCCGAGCAGCTCCGGCCCGGCCTGCACCGCGCACACCAGCGACCCGGCGCTGGCCACCGACCTCCCGGTGCTCCGCGACACCGCGACCACGTCCGGATCCGGTGCGGGCGGGGCGGTTCCGGCGTGCGCCAGCTCCTCGCCCGCCGCGTCGAACAGCCCGATCGAGCCGTGCAGGACGTCGGCCACCGCGGCGGCCACCTCCGGCACGTCGCCGCCGCGCAGGACCAGGTCCATCAGCCGGTCGTGCGCCTCCTCGGCGCGGTGCATCGCCGCGGAGTGCGAGCTGATCTCGTCCAGCAGCCGGGCGTTGTCCAGCGCGATCACCGCGTGGTCGGCCAGCGAGGACAGCAACGCGACCTCGTCCGGGGTGAAGTCGCGCGGCGTGCGGTCGGAGGCGTAGAGCACCCCGATCACCGTGCCGCCCAGCGACAGCGGGACGCCGAGGATCGCGGCCAGGCCCTCGTCCCGGACCGCGTCGTCGATCGGCGTGGTGTGCAGGAACCGCTCGTCGCGGAAGTAGTCCGGCGTCGCGTACGGACGCGCGCTCTGCGCCACCAGTCCGCCGAGCCCTTCGCCCATGCCCAGGATGACCTCCTTGAACAGGGGCGACACGCATCCGTCGGTGACACGCATGTAGGTGCGCCCGGCGGTTTCGTCGTTGAGGCTCAAGTAGGAGACGTCCGCGCCGAGCAGCGTGCGAGCCCGCCGCACGATCGACCGCAGCACGGCGTCCGGATCGCGCAGGCGGGCCAGGTCGCTGGCCGTGTCGAACAACGCGGTCAGCTCGGCCTCGCGGCGGCGGTGCGCGGTGAGGGTGGCGTGGATGCGCAGCGCCAGCTCGGTGGCCTTGGGGTGCGCGGCGCCGGCGTGCGCCAGCTGCTCGCTGCTCGCCCCGCCGGCGAGCAGGTCGAGCAGCCGGAGCACGTCGTCGTCCACGACCGTCATGGTCTCATCGCGCGACCGGTTCCGCGGCAGCCGCGGGCTCCTCGTCGTGCAGGGACGTGCCCGCGGTCTCCTTCGCGCTGGTCACCGCGATCACGGTGATCACGCACATCGCGACCACGTACAGCGAGACCGCCAGCGTGCCGCCGAACTCCCTGAACAGCGCGACCGCGACGATCGGCGCCAGCGCACCGGCGGCGATCGAGGACAGCTGGCCGCCGATGGACAGGCCGGTGTAGCGGACGCGGGTCGGGAACTGCTCGGCGAAGAACGCCGCCTGCGGGCCGTACATCGCGCCGTGCAGCACCAGGCCGACCGTCGCGGCGAGCACGATCATCCCGGCCGAGCGGGTGTCCATCAGCGCGAAGAACGCGAACGCCCAGCCGGCCATCGCGACCGCGCCGAACAGGTACACCGGGCGGCGGCCGATCCGGTCCGACAGCGCGCCCCACAACGGGATCGTCAGGAAGTGGATCGCCGATCCGATGAGCACCGCGTTGAGACCGGTGGACTTGCTCAGCCCGAGCGGGCCGGTGACGTAGACCAGGATGAACGCGGTCAGCACGTAGTAGGACACGTTCTCGGCCATGCGCGCGCCGATGGTGATGAGCACCCGCCGCCACGCGCCGCGGAAGACCTCGACCGCGGGGGCGCGGTGCTGCTCGCCGCGCTGACGGGCCTTTTCCTGCGCGGCCAGGAACACCGGCGACTCGGTGACGGTGAGCCGGATCCACAGGCCGATGATCACCAGCACACCGGAGAGCAGGAACGGGATGCGCCAGCCCCACGAGGTGAACGCGGCGTCGGACTGCACCGCGGCGAGGATCGCGAGCACCGCGGTGGCCAGCAGGTTCCCGCCGGGCGCGCCGCACTGCGGCCAGGACGCCCAGAACCCGCGGCGGCGGTCGTCGCCGTGCTCGGACACGATGAGCACCGCGCCGCCCCACTCGCCGCCCAGCGCGAAGCCCTGGACCAGCCGCAACGCCGTGAGCAGCAGCGGCGCGGCCACGCCGACCGCCGCGTAGGTCGGCAGCAGGCCCATCGCGCACGTCGAGCCGCCCATCAGCAGCAGGCTGAACACCAGCAGCTTCTTCCGGCCGACGCGGTCGCCGAAGTGGCCGAACACCAGACCGCCGAGCGGCCGGGCGAGGAAGCCGATCGCGTAGGTGGCGAACGACAGCAGCGTGCCGGTCAGCGGATCGCTGCCGGGGAAGAACAGCTTGTTGAAGACCAGTGCCGCGGCCGATCCGTAGAGGAAGAAGTCGTACCACTCGATCGTCGTGCCGATGAGGCTCGCGCCGACGACTTTCGCGATCGAGCGGTTCTCGCTGCGGGGCATGGGCAACACTCCTTTGTGCCGTGGCGGAAACGTCAGGCGGCGGTCCAGCCGCCGTCGAGGGGCAGGGAAATCCCGGTGATGTGCCCGGACGAGGGGCCGCACAGCCAGCGCACGGCGTCGGCGACCTCGGCCGGGTCGATGAGCCGTTTGATCGCGGCGCGCCGCAGCAGGACCTCGCCCAGGACCTCGTCCTCCGGGCGTCCGTGCGCGGCGGCCTGGTCGGCGATCTGGTCGCGCACCAGCTGCGTGTCGACGTAACCCGGGCTGACGCAGTTGCTGGTCACCCCGTGCGGCGCACCCTCCAGGGCGACCACTTTGGACAGTCCTTCGAGCGCGTGCTTGGCCGACACGTAGGCGGACTTGAACGCGCTCGCACGCAGGCCGTGCACGCTGGAAAGGTTGACGATCCGGCCCCAGTGCTGCGCGTACATGTGCGGCAGCACCCGGCGGATCAGCAGGAACGGCGCGGTGACCATGACCGCGTGCATCCGGGTGAACACCTCGGGCGGGAACTCGGTCAGCGGCGCGACGTGCTGGAAGCCGGCGTTGTTGACGAGGATGTCGACGTCGGCGGGCAGGGTGCCGATGCCGGCGGGGTCGGCGAGGTCCGCGGTGTGCGCCCAGCCGCCGGTCTCGTCGGCGACGCGCGCCGCCGCCGCGGAGTCGATGTCCACCACGTGCACCTTCGCCCCGGCCTCGGCCAGGGCGTGCGCGCAGGCGCGTCCGATCCCGCTGCCGGCGCCGGTCACCAGCGCGACCCGGCCATCCCAGTAGCCACTCATGGCGACAGACGGTAAGCGGCCGGGAGCGCGAAGCCTATGTGCGTGATCGCCACAAGTTCCCGGCAGCCTGTGGTGGGCGGCGCCACCCGGAATAGGTGACCTCGGGTGCGTGTTGCACCCCGCATGGCGACGGTAACGCTGACCAAGGACAACTTCGAAGAGGTCGTCAACTCCGACGGCATGGTGCTCGTCGACTTCTGGGCGGCCTGGTGCGGGCCGTGCCGGATGTTCGCGCCCGTGTTCGAGGGTGCGGCCGACCGGCACGACGACATCGTGTTCGGCAAGGTCGACACCGAGGACCAGACCGAGCTGGCGCAGGCGTTCGGCATCCGGTCGATCCCGACGCTGATGGCGGTGCGCGACGGTGTGGTGCTCTACGCCGAGCCGGGCGCGCTGCCCGAACAGAGCCTGGAGGAGCTGATCGGCAAGCTGCGCGAGGTCGACATGGACCAGGTGCGCGCGGAGATCGCGAAGCAGCAGCAGGCCGAATGACGGTTTGCCGGTGGTCACCGGCGAGCCGATGATGGAGGCATGACGCCCCGGGGGTTCGACGCGGTCGCCGACGAGCTGTACGCGCTGCCCCGGGACGAGTTCACCTCGATCCGCACCGAGCGGGCCAAGGAGGCGAAGGCCCGCCAGCCGGACCTCGCGAAGCGCATCAACCAGCTGCGCAAGCCGACCGTCGCCGCGTGGCTGGTCAACCAGGTCAGCCGCCGGCACCCGGACGAGATCGGGCAGCTCGCCGACCTCGGCGCGCGGCTGCGGACCGCCCACCAGAAGCTGGCGGGCGACGAGTTGCGCACGTTGTCCCGGCAGCGCAACGAGCTGATCCGCCGGTTGAGCGGACGCGCGGGCGGCGTCGCCGGTGAGGCCGGGGTGCCCTACAGCGACGTGGCGATGCGTCAGGTCGAGGACACGTTCGAGGCCGCGGTGTCCGATCCGGACGCGGCCGCGGAAGTGGCGGCGGGGCGGCTTTCCGCGGCGTTGTCACCGTCCTCTTCGGAGGATTGGCTCGCCGCCGCGCTGGCCGCGTCGCCGAAGCGCAAGGCGGCGCCACCGCCGCCGGTGAAGAAGAAGCCGTCGAAGCGGGACCCGGAGGCCGAACGCCGCCAAGCCGCGCTCGAGGAAGCCCGCGTGAAGGCCGCGGAGGCGGAGGCCGCCCGCGACGAGGCGCAGCAGGCGCTGGACGAGGTGAGCGCCCGGGCGGAGAAGGCGGCGGCGCGGGTCGCCGAACTGCGCGCGCAGCTGGACGACGCCACCCGTGAAGAGCGCGCGGTGCGCAAGGAACTCACCGCCGCCCGCAAGGCCGCGACCGCCGCGGACAAGGCCGCCGACGACGCGCGGCGGCAGGTCGCCGAGATGGAGTCGTTCGGCAAACGTCGACGCTAGCCGGGCCGTTGACCCGCGTGCCAGACTGGCCGCGACCGGACGGGTGGTGAACGCCGATGACATCGCAGCAGCGCACCAAGGCCACGGCCGCGGGCGTCTACGACTGGTACCTCAACGGGCACCACCACCTGCCGTGCGACGCCGAGGTGGCGATCGCCGCGCAGAAGGTGTTCCCACTGGCCGGGCAGGTCGCCCGGTACAACCGCGAGTTCCTGCGGCGGGCCGTGCGGTGGATGATCCAGCAGGGGATCCGCCAGTTCCTGGACATCGGGTCGGGCTACCCCACCGCCGGGAACGTGCACGAGATCGCGCAGGGGTACGCGTCCGGCACCCGCGTGGTCTACGTCGACCTGGACCCGGACACCGTCCGGGTCAGCAACGAGCTGCTCGCCGACGCCCCGGACGCGATCTGCCTGCACGGCGACGCGCGGGAGCCGGAGGACATCTTCGCGCGTGCGACGCCGCTGGACTTCGCCGAGCCGGTGGGGCTGCTGCTGGTGTCCGTGCTGCCCTTCGTCCCGGACGACGTGGCCCCGCTGGTGCGGCGCTACGTCGAGCGGCTCGCGCCGGGCAGCTACCTCGGCCTCACGCACATCACGTTCACCGAGGACGAGCAGGCCCGCCGGCGCCAGTCCGAGGTGACGCAGACCTACAACGCGAACGTGCAGCAGAACGTGACGACGCGCTCGCCCGACGAGGTGCTGGCGCTGTTCGACGGGACCGAGCTGGTGCCGCCGGGCCTGGTGCTCGCCACGCACTGGAACGCACCACGCGGCTACCGCCCGGCCCCGGACGACCAGGCGAGCGCCGTCCTGCTCGGCGGCGTGGGCCGGGTTCTCTAGGAAACCGGATCGCTCAGCCCCGCGAGTCCCACGCTCCTGTCGGCGAGTCCCACACTCCCGTCGGCGAGTCCCACACTGGCGTCAGCGAGTCCCACACTCCCGTCGGCGAGTTCCGCACTCCTGCCCGCGAGTCCCACGCTCCCGTCGCCCGCGCCGCTACGCCAGCGGCTCGGCGCGGGCGGTCCACCTTCCCTCGGTCCGGGTGATGCGCACCGGGTGGTCGAAGCACTTGCTGATGTGGTCCGTGGTCACCACCTCGTCCGCCGGGCCGGACGCCAGGCACTGGCCCTCCCGCAGCAGGAGCGCGTGCGTGGTGCTCACGGGCAGCTCCTCCAGGTGGTGGGTGACCAGCACGGTCGCCAGCGCGGGGTGCTCCCGCCGCAGCGCGTCCACACTGGACAGCAGCTGCTCGCGCGCCGCCACGTCCAGGCCCGTCGCCGGCTCGTCGAGCAGCAGCAGCCGCGGTGCGGGCATCAGCGCGCGGGCGATCAGCGCCCGGCCGCGCTCGCCCTGGGACAGCGTCGGCCAGCGGGCGTCGCGCTGACCGCTCAGCCCGAGCATCCGGATCAGGCGCTCGGCGCGCTCCCGCTCCACCCCCGTCGGCTGCCAGCGCGGCACCAGCTCGGTCGTGTTCGTCAGCCCGGTCAGCACCACCTCGAACACCGTCAACGGCGAGGTCAGCGGGTGCCGCGGGTTGATGTGCCCGAGGAACGACCGCAGCCTGCGCATGTCCACCCGCCCCAGCCGGTGCCCGAGCACGTCGACCGTTCCGCGCGTCGGGTGCGTGACCGCCCCGAGCAGCCCGAGCAGCGTGCTCTTGCCTGCCCCGTTCGCGCCGAGCAGCGCCCAGTGCTCGCCCTCGCGGACCGTCAGCGAGATCGACCGGAGCAGGTACCGGCCGTCGCGGACGAGATCGACATCGCTCACCTGCAACACGGGCGTCATGGCCCGCACGCTACCAACTCCTCAGACGTCTGAGGAAAACGGACATCCGATAACCTCCCGGAATGGATCGGGTCGAGACGCGAGAACTCGCCTACTTCGTCGCCGTCGCGGAGGCGCTGCACTTCGGCCGCGCGGCGGAAGGGCTGGGACTGGCCCAGCCGGCTCTGTCGAAAGCCGTGCGGTCGCTGGAACGGCGGCTGGAGGTGACCCTGTTCGAGCGCACGAGCAGGCGCGTGGAACTCACCCCGGCCGGCGAGGTGCTGCTCGACGAGGCCCGGAAAGCGCTTGCCGCGGTCGCCGCGGCGGCCCGGCGCACCCAGCGCGCCGGCCGCGGCGTGCCCTACCTCGCCCTGGCCGCCAAACCCGATGGTGACGCCGGCCTGCTGCCCCGGATCCTGCGCCGCTACGAGAGCGATCCGGCCGCGGTGCCGGTCGAACTCGTCACCGCGCACGAGGACCGCGTGTCGCTGCTGCGCGACGGCCGCGCCGACCTCGCGCTGCTGCACACGCCCTTCGACGACGCGGCCGGCCTGGAGACGGCGGAACTGCGCGCCGAGCCGCGGGCGGCCCTGCTGCCGCCGGACCACCGCCTGGCGCAGCGGGCGATCCTGCAGCTGTCCGACCTGCGCGGGGAGCCCGTCGGACGCTGGGCCGGCTACCCGGACTTCGGTGGCGTCGAGGTCACGGATCTGGCGAAGCTGCTGCGCGTGACCTCCCGCGGCCGGGCCATCGCGCTGCTGCCGCGGTCGGTGCTGGACACGCTGGACCACAACCTGGTCACCGTCCCGGTCGTGGACGCCGCCCCCGCGCGGTTGCTCCTCGCCTGGCCGCAGGGCACCAGCTCCCCCGCGGTCGCGGCGCTGGCGCGGGCGGCGCGGGAGGTGGCCGCGGACTACCGCTCGGTGAACAGGTCGGACAGGTCCTTGCGGCCGGTCGGGATGGCGGAGCGGCCACGCGGGCGCTGACCCGGCCAGCCCAGGGCGAGCGCGTGGTGCGCGCGCCACGGGTGCCCGTGCCCGGTGAGCGCGGCGGCTTCGACGGCGTTGATCTCGGGGTACAGCGAGACCGGGCAACTGCCGAGACCGGCGAAGTGCGCCGCGACGACGAGCGTCTGGCACACCCGGCCGAGGTCGAACTCGGTGTCGTGGCCGGCTTCGGAGTCGGACAGCAGGACC
This sequence comes from Amycolatopsis thermalba, assembly GCF_023376025.1. Taxonomy (NCBI): domain Bacteria; kingdom Bacillati; phylum Actinomycetota; class Actinomycetes; order Pseudonocardiales; family Pseudonocardiaceae; genus Amycolatopsis; species Amycolatopsis thermalba. Next base: position 1,806,821 of record NZ_CP091196.1, on the reverse strand, counting down.
AGCGCGACCGGGGCGGTCGCCAGCGGCAGCGCGTACTGCCCGAGTCGGGCCAGCGCGCGGCGCAGGTCCGGGTCGGTGACCGAGACGAACCGCCAGGGCTGGCGGTTGCGGGCGGATCCGGTCCAGCGCGCGGCGTCGACCAGGTCCGCCACGAGGCGCCGCGGCACGGGACGCTCGGCGAACACGCGGGTGGCGCGGATGGCGACGAGCGTGCGGAGCGGATCGTCCATGCCGGGAGCGTCCCACGCGTCCGGCGAAAGGGACCTTCGGCCCTGGATCCGGGGCGGGCGAATCGGGCACTGTGGGGACAGACCCCGAGGTGCCCGGGCACTACGAGGTCGAGGCCCTACGGTCCCGCGACGGCGGCTCCGAAGGCCGCAACCGCCGAGTGGAAACCGGTCCTGGTTCACCTCCCCGTCGGCGAACCAGGCCGGAACTGTGTGCACACGCGTGAAGGGCCCTTCGCGAAGCAGCGAAGGGCCCTTCAGCGTTGGCACGTCAGGGAATGACCACCCCGGCGTCCCCGGCAGCCAGGCGTGCCGCGCGGTTCGCCGCGGCCAGCTCCTCCGCCGTCGTCCGCGGCGGGACACCGTCGGCCAGCCAGGCGGCCAGCAGCAGCGCCACCTTGGAGCGCATCTCGGTCCGCAGCCGGTGGAACGAGTCGACCGGGTCGGCGCCCACCTGGCCCAGCAGCAGCCACCACGCCCACGCGGCGGCACCCGCGTTCGCCACGAAGTCCGGGATCACCGGGATCCCGCGTGCGGCGAGCATGGCCTCGGCCTCGGCGGTGGTCGCCGCGTTGGCCGCCTCCACCACGACCTTCGCCGCGACGTCCGGAACGTTGTCCGGCGTCAGCGCGTAGGAGATCGCCGCCGGGACGAAGATGTCCGCCTCGACCCCGACCACCGCGTCCCGCGGCAACTGCCGGATCCGCGCGGGCAGCCGCGACCGGTCCACCTCGCCGAACCCGTCCCGCAGCTCCAGCAGCGCCGGGACGTCCAGCCCGGCCGGGTCGTACAGCGTCCCGGCCGCGTCGGCGACCGCGACCACCCGCATGCCCGCCTCGTGCAGGTACCAGGCCGCGCCGCCGCCCATGGTGCCGATGCCCTGGATCGCCACGGTGGTCGCGGCCGGCTCCCAGCCCCACGCGCTCGCCGCGCCCAGGCACGCCTGCGCGACGCCGTAACCGCCGACCACGTCACCGAGCAGCAAACCTCCCGGCACCGGGGCGTTCAGCCCGGCGTGCACGCGGCGCAGGGTGCGCGCCGGATCGAGTGAGCGGCGGATGGCCGCGTGGTAGGACTGCTCCAGGCCGAGCCGCTCGAAGACCTCGTCGATGAGGTGCTGCGGCACCCCGAGGTCCTCGGCGGTCACCCAGTGCGCGTCCAGCCACGGGCGCATCGCCTGGCAGAACCGCTCCAGCACCCCGACGGCCCCCGGGTCCTTCGGGTCGAAGTCGATCCCGCCCTTCGCCCCGCCCACCGGCAGGTCGAAGGTCGCGGTCTTGGCGGCCATGCCGCGGGCCAGGTCCTCGACCTCGGACAGCGTGCAGCCGGCGCGCATCCGGGTGCCGCCCGTGGCCAGGCCGGAGACCAGCGTGTGCACCACGAGGTAGCCGTGGGTGCCGGTGACCGGGTCGGTCCAGGTCAGCCGCAGCATCGGCTCCTGCGTGCGCGGGAGGGTCCGCTCACCGGCGAGCCCCCGCGGGTCCTGCATCGTGGTCAACTGTCCCCTCCAAGCCTGTCGCCGATTCCGGGCGCAGCACAGCGCACCTCCGCCACCGCGTGGTGGCTTCGGTCGCCGGTCCGAGTGGAATCGGGAGATCCATTCCCGCTGACACCAGGGTGCGGCAGTGGTCCCGCACACGTCCAGTTAGGGATCATGCACGGTTCCGTTCACGTTCCCTGCACAGCAGGTGATCCTTACCTACCCTGAGCCCATGGAGCTTTCGCTGCACCGGTTGCGGATGCTTCGGGAGCTGCACCGCCGCGGCACCGTCACGGCGGCCGCGGCGGCCCTGCACTACACGGCTTCGGCCGTCTCGCAGCAGCTCGCGCAGCTGGAACGGGACGTCGGGGCCAAGCTGTTCGAGCGGCTCGGCAGGCGCGTCCAGCTGACCGAGCTGGGCGTGGTGCTGGCCGAGCACGCCGAGGAGATCCTCAAGTCCGTCGAACGGGCGACGATGGCGCTGGAGGAGGCCCAGGAGGGCGTCACCGCGCGGTTGACGGCGGGGGTGTGGGCGTCGGTGGCGTCCGGGTTGCTGCCGTTCGCGTTGTCCGCACTGGCGAAGGAGCACCCGGGGATCGAGGTGCGCACCAAGGAGCTGGCGCCGGAGGAGACGGCGGGGGCGGTGCGGGACGGCGCGCTGGACTTCTCGTTCGTCATCGACTACTCCGACTACCCGATGCCCTGGGACCCGGCGCTGACGCGGGTGGTGATCGCGGTGGAGCGGCTGCACGCGGCGGTCCCGCGCGGAGCGGTGCCGGCGAACACGGTGAGCCTGACGGAGCTGGCCGAGCACCCGTGGATCCTGGCCGGGCCGCGCTCGCACTTCGGCCGCGCGGTGCGGCTGGCGTGCCAGCGGTACGGGTTCGAGCCGAAGATCAACCACGAGGTCGGCGAGCAGGCGACCGCGCTGGCGATGGTGGCGGCCGGGCTGGGGGTGACGCTGGTGTCGGACCTGGGCCTGTCGCTGCGGCCGCCCGGGCTGGACATCGTGGCGCTGACGGAGCCACCGATGCGCACGGTGTCCATCGCGCACCGCACGGCTTCCGCGCGGCCCTCGCTGCAGCTGGTGATCGACGCGGTCCGCGCGGCGGCCGCCGAGCAGGGGCTGGGGGCGGCCGCGCCGCTACCGTGAAAGGGCTTTCCCGCCTGCCCCGCCCGTCAGCCGGCCAGCGCCTCGTCGCACGTCGGGTAGAGCGGGAACTCCTCGACCAGGCCCACGACCTCCATCGCGCGCACCACCACCGGGTCCGCGGCCGCGAGCCGGATCGGCAGGTCGTCCCCCGCGGCCTGCCGCACGGCGACCAGCGAGGCCATGCCCGCCGAACCCAGGAACGTCACGCCGGTCAGGTCGAGCACCAGCAGCGCCGGGTGCTCACGCAGGGCCCGGCTCGCCGCGTCGTCCAGCCGGGGTGTGGTCAGGAGGTCGAGTTCGCCGCTGACCTGGACCACGACGGCCTCGCCACGGCGTTCGACGGCCACCGCCACCCCGTCGACGGGGTGGCCGGCCGGGTCGCCCGGGTTCAGTGGATCGGGTGCCTGCACGCACCCATCCTCCACTGCCGCGCGCCGGGGCGAAACTCCTCCTTCGCCGGACACGCCGCCGCGGGTCAGGCACGCACCTCCGGCAGCCACCGCTGCAGGCATTCGAGCAGTTCGTGCGCGTCGACCGGTTTCGTCAGGTAGTCGCTGGCCCCGGACGCGAGCGCCTTCTCCCGGTCGCCCTGCATGGCCTTCGCGGTGACGGCGATGATCGGCATGTCGGCGAACCGCGGGATCTCCCGGATCGCCGCGGTGGCCGCGTACCCGTCCATCTCCGGCATCATCACGTCCATCAGGACCAGCTCGATGTCGTCCTCGGCGAGCAGCGCGTCGATGCCCTTGCGCCCGTTCACCGCGTGCCGCACGTCCAGCCCGTAGCTCTCCAGCGCACCCCGCAGCGCGAACACGTTGCGCGGGTCGTCCTCCACGATCAGCACCTTGTGCCCGCGCAACGGCTCGTGCACGGACCGGTCGCTCCCGGACCGGGACAGCGACGGCAACGGCGAGCGCGGCTGGGTCAGCGGGATGACGTCGTCGGGCCCGTCGGCGGACAGGTGCAGCGCGATCCGTTCCCGCAGCTCGTCGAGCGAGGGCAGCAGCTCCAGCGGCTGCATCGCCGCGCGGGTCTGCACCAGGGCCTCCTGGTCCGGGGTCAGCTTGCGGGACGGGTGCGCGAGCACCGGCACCGAACGCAGGTCCGGGTGGTCGGCCAGCGCGTCCAGCACGGCGAACGCCCCGCCCTCGGGCAGGCTGATGTCCAGCACGACGCAGTGGTGCGGGCGGCTGAGCAGCACGTTCGTCGCCTGCTCGGCCGTGCTCACGGTGGCGACCGTGACCGTGCCGTGGGTGTCGGCGAGGTCGGCGGCGGCGCTGCTCGCCAGCAGCGACAGCAGACCGGTGCCCGCCGACTCGACGACCAGCACCTGCCGCTTGCCGTGCGTCTCGCGGGAGGTCTCGGGCTCCGGCTCGGCCAGCACGGTCTCGGTCGCCGCGGCCGGGGGCACGCGGTCGGCCGGGAGCCTGCCCAGCGGCAGGAACAGCGTGAACGTGCTGCCCTCGCCGAGTTCGCTCTCCGCGCGGATCTCGCCGCCGAGCCGGTAGACGACCTCGTTGCTGATCGACAGCCCGAGCCCGGTGCCGCCGTAGCGGCGGCTGGTGGTGCCGTCGGCCTGCTGGAACGCGGCGAAGATCGCGCTCAGGTTCTCCTTCGCGATGCCGATCCCGGTGTCGGTGACCGCGAACGCGACCACCGGGCCCCTCCTACCGGGCGGCAGCTCCTCCTCGCGGGCCATCCGCACCCGCAGCTCGACCCGCCCGTGGTCGGTGAACTTGACCGCGTTGGACAGCAGGTTCCGCAGCACCTGCCGCAGCCGCTGCTGGTCGGTCACCAGCTCGCGCGGCACGTCCGGATCGGCGGTGACGGCGAACGTCAGCCCCTTCTCCGCGGTCAGCGGCTGGAAGGTCGCCTCGACGTAGTCCAGCAGCTGGTTCAGCGCGAACGGCTCCGGGTGGATGTCCATCCGCCCGGCCTCCACTTTGGACAGGTCGAGGATGTCGTTGATCATCTGCAGCAGGTCGGACCCGGCCGAGTGGATCACCTCGGCGTACTCCACCTGCTTCGCGGTGAGGTTGCGGCTGGGGTTCTGCGCGAGCAGCTTCGCCAGGATCAGCAGGCTGTTCAGCGGCGTGCGCAGCTCGTGGGACATGTTGGCGAGGAACTCGGACTTGTACTTCGAGGCGAGCGCGAGCTGTTCGGCGCGCTCCTCGATCTCCCGCCGGGCCTGCTCGATCTCGGTGTTCTTCACCTCGATGTCGCGGTTCTGGCGGGCCAGCAGCGCCGCCTTCTCGGCCAGCTCGGCGTTCGAGCGCTGCAGTTCCTCCTGCTGCACCCGCAGTTCGGCAGCCAGCCGCTGGGATTCCTCCAGCAGCGAGTCGGTGCGCGAACTCGCCACGATCGTGTTGACGTTGACACCGATCGTCTCACCCAGCTGGTCCAGCAGGTCACGCTGCGCCTGCGTGAATCGCTCGAACGAGGCCAGCTCGATCACCCCGAGGGTGCGGTCCTCGAACAGGATCGGCAGCACGACCAGGTTGACCGGCGGCGCCTCGCCCAGGCTGGAGGAGATCCGCACGTACCCCGGCGGGGTCTGGTCGACGACGATCGGCCGCCGGGTGCGCGCCGCCTGCCCGATCAGCGTCTGCCCCAGCTCGACCTCGTGCCGCAGCTCCTCGGTGGAGTGCGCGCCGTAGCTGGCGATCAGCCGCAGCCTGGTGCTGCCGTTCTGCCCGCTGGCCAGGAAGAACGTGCCCTGCTGCGCGCCGACCAGCGGCACCAGCTCGTCCAGCACCAGCTCGGCGACCGTGGCCAGGTCGCGGTGGCCCTGCATCAGGCCGGCGATGCGGGCCAGGTTGGTCTTGAGCCAGTCCTGTTCCTGGTTGGCGTGCGTGGTCTCGCGCAGCGACCGCACCATCGAGTTGATGTTGTCCTTGAGCTCGGCGACCTCGCCCTGCGCCTCGACCGAGATCGACCGGGTCAGGTCGCCGGTGGCGACGGCGCTGGCCACCTCGGCGATCGCGCGCACCTGCCGGGTGAGGTTCCCGGCCAGCTCGTTGACGTTCTCGGTGAGCCGCTTCCAGGTGCCGGACACGCCCTCGACCTCGGCCTGGCCGCCCAGCCGTCCCTCGCTGCCCACCTCACGGGCCACACGGGTGACTTCCGCGGCGAACGAGCCGAGGGTGTCGACCATCGTGTTGATCGTCGTCTTCAGCTCCAGGATCTCGCCGCGCGCGTCCACGTCGATCTTCTTGGTCAGGTCGCCGTCCGCGACGGCCGTGGTCACCTGGGCGATGTTGCGCACCTGGTTGGTCAGGTTGTTCGCCATCGAGTTGACGTTGTCGGTGAGGTCCTTCCACGTGCCGGCGACGTTGGGCACGCGGGCCTGGCCGCCGAGGATGCCCTCCGTGCCCACCTCGCGGGCCACGCGCGTGACCTCGTCGGCGAACGCGCCCAGCGTGTCGACCATCGTGTTGATCGTGTCGGCCAGCGCGGCGACCTCGCCCTTGGCCTCCACGGTGATCTTCTTCGACAGGTCGCCCTGCGCCACCGAGCTGGCCACCTGCGCGATCGAGCGCACCTGGCTGGTCAGGTTCGACGCCATGCCGTTGACGTTGTCGGTCAGGTCCTTCCAGGTGCCGGACACGCCGCGGACGTTGGCCTGGCCGCCCAGGTTGCCGTGCGTGCCCACCTCGCGGGCCACGCGCGTGACCTCGTCCGCGAACGCCGACAGCTGGTCGACCATCGTGTTGATGGTCTCCTTCAGCTCCAGGATCTCGCCGCGCGCGTCGACGCGGATCTTCTGCGTCAGGTCGCCCTTCGCGACCGACGTGGTGACGTCGGCGATCGAGCGCACCTGGTCGGTCAGGTTGGCGGCCATGACGTTCACCGATTCGGTGAGCGCCTTCCAGGTCCCGGACACGCCCTTGACGTCCGCCTGACCGCCGAGACGGCCCTCGGTGCCGACCTCGCGCGCCACGCGGGTGACCTCGTCGGCGAACGCGGACAGCTGGTCGACCATCGTGTTGATGGTGTTCTTCAGTTCCAGGATCTCGCCACGCGCGTCGACGGTGATCTTCTGCGACAGGTCACCGTCGGCGACCGCGGTGGCCACGGACGCGATCGAGCGCACCTGATCGGTGAGGTTGCCCGCCATGAAGTTCACCGAATCGGTGAGCGCCCGCCACGTTCCGCCGACACCGGGCACCTGCGCCTGACCGCCAAGCCGGCCGTCGGTGCCCACCTCGCGCGCCACGCGCGTCACCTCGTCGGCGAACGACGAGAGCTGATCCACCATCGTGTTGATGGTGTTCTTCAGCTCCAGGATCTCGCCACGCGCGTCGACCATGATCTTCTGCGACAGGTCACCGCGAGCCACGGCCGTGGTCACCTGAGCGATGTTGCGCACCTGATCGGTGAGGTTCCCGGCCATGAAGTTCACCGAAGTGGTGAGGTTCTTCCAGGTGCCGGACACCCCGGGCACCTCCGCCTGACCGCCGAGGATCCCTTCGGTGCCCACCTCGCGCGCCACGCGCGTCACCTCGTCGGCGAACGAGGACAGCTGGTCCACCATCGTGTTGATGGTTTCCTTCAGCTCCAGGATCTCGCCCTTGACGTCCACCGTGATCTTCTGCGACAGGTCGCCCTTCGCGACCGCGGTCGCCACCTGCGCGATGTCCCGCACCTGAGCGGTCAGGTTGCCCGCCATCGCGTTCACCGAATCGGTGAGATCCGCCCAGGTCCCGGACACCCCCGGAACCCGCGCCTGGCCCCCGAGCTTGCCCTCGGTGCCCACCTCGGTCGCCACCCGGGTCACCTCCGAGGTGAACACGGACAACTGGTCGACCATGCCGTTGAAGACCGCGGCGATCTCGTCCATCAGCTCGTCGCCGACCTGCGGCAGCCGGGTGCCGAAATCCCCGTCCCGCACCGCGGTGAGCCCCGCCAGCAGTTGCTGCAACCGGGGATCGGCCAGCTCACGCTCGCTGCTTCGGCCCGCGTCCCGCTTGGCCTGGGCAGCCCGGCTCTCCGCCATCAGCGCACTCCGATTTCGTGAGGCCTTACCGATCGCCCTTGCGAACAATCGCTGCAGAAGAGGAATCTACTGGTAGCGCGGGTCGTATCCCAGCGCCACTTCTCTAGACTCGTTCCGTCCGCCCACCGACCGAGGGGCTCGAGGTGACGGCCCAGTACCCGCCGCAGACCGCCGGCCTCGACCCGCGGGTCGCGAGGCTGGCCGCCGTCGTGGACTGCCAGCAGCAGGAGATCGAGCGGCTGCGGGCGGAACGGGACGGCGGGCTGCTCGTCCCGCTCGCCGAAGGCATCCTCGTCGAACGGCTCGGCTACTCCCCCGGTGAGGCCGCCACGCACCTCGCCGACCTCGCCGCGCGGACCGGGACTTCCGTGGCGGAGCTGGCCGCGGACCTGGTCGCGGGCGCGGTGCGGCCGCCGCGGTCCCCGGTCGCCGTGGCCGGCGCCGCGCCCGACTTCGCGCGGCTGCCCGGCGGGGAGGCGGAGAGTTCCGCCCTGCTGGAGGAGGTCCGGCGCACCGCCGGCGCCGTCGCCGTCGCGTTGTGGCAGGTGCAGCCGGACGGCGCGCTGGGGCTCGTCGCGCACACCGGGCTGAACCTGCTGGAGGCCAGCCGCTGGCGGCACCTCCCGGTGCTGATGGACTGCCTGCCGCAACGGGCGGCGCGGGAACGGCGGCCGCACTGGATCCCGGAAGTGGAACTCGCTCCCGCGGTGCCGCTGCTGGCGGACGGTCATCGCGGGGCGCGGGCGGTGGTCCCGGTGACCACCTCGCGCAGCATCGCCGGTGTCGTGGAGTTCGTCTGGACCGCGCCGCTGCGGGAGTTCCCGCCGGAGCAGAAACGGCGCCTGGCCGCGCTGGCCGCGTTGTGCGGGCGGGAAATCATGCTCAGCACGCAGCCGGCCGGGGCGCTGCCGTCGACGGTGGGCCTGCTGGACTCCGGCCTGTTCGCCCGGCCGCGGACGGACGAGTCCGGCCAGGTGACCGACTTCGAGATCGCCCAGGTGGGCGAGGACTTCGCGGACCCGCACGGGCGGCGGCCGGCGGACCTGGTCGGGCGCGGGCTCACCCGGACGTACCCGCTGCTGTGCGCCTACGGGCTGGCCGACCGCGCGGTGGAGGTGCTGACCACCGGGGCGTCCGCGCAGCTCGGGCCGGTCCCGCTGGTCGCGCGCACCGGCGGCGCGGCCACCCCGGCGATGGTGGACGTGCGGATCACCCGCTTCCTGGACGGGGTGCGGATCGCGCTGACCCTCGGGCACGACGACCACCGGCTGGCGCAGCTGCTGCACAACCTGCAGCACATCGCGCGGCTGGGCAGCTGGGAGCACAGCGTGCTCACCGGCGAGATGACGTGGACCGAGCAGACCTTCGAGCTGTTCGGGCTGCCCGCGTCGGCGGGGCCGGTCACGTGGGACGGGCTGTGCACCTACGTCCACCCCGAGGACCTGCCGATCCTGGAGGCGTTCCAGACCACGCTGCTGGCGCGGCAGGAGGCCGCGACCGTGTTCCGGCTGATCCGGCCGGACGGCACACACCGGCAGATCCGCGCGCACGGCGAGCCGGTGCTGTCGGAGGGCGGTGAGCTGGTCGCGGTGCGCGGGATCTACCAGGACCTGTCGGCGCAGTACCAGAGCCAGGTGGCGCTGAGCGCGACGCGGGACCGGCTGGCCGACACCGAGCACGAGGCCCAGCAGCAGAACCGGATCGCGCGGGAGCTGCAGCAGGTGATCCTGCCGTCGGCGGCGCGGCCGGTGGAGATGGACGGCCTCGAGGTCGCGGTCCGGTACCGGCCGGCGGCGCAGGAGCACAAGGTCGGCGGCGACTGGTACGACGCGACGGTGCTGCCGGACGGGCGGATCCTGCTCGTCATCGGCGACGTGGCCGGGCACGGGATCGGCGCGGCGACCGGGATGATCGCGTTGCGCAACGCGCTGCGCGGGCTGGCCGTGACCGGGGCCGGCCCGGGGCAGCTGCTGGGCTGGCTGAACACGACGACGTTCACGGTGAACCGCGGCGTCACCGGGACCGCGTTGTGCGGGCTGTACGACCCGGAAAGCCGGACGCTGACGTGGGCGCGCGCCGGGCACCTGCCGCCGATGCTGGTGCGCGACGGGGTGGCCGAGCAGCTGCCGCTGCCGCGCGGGATCCTGCTGGGCGCGCGGCCGGGGGCCCGGTTCGAGGAGCGCGTGCTGCGGTTGCAGCCCGCGGACACGCTGGTCCTGTTCACCGACGGGCTGATCGAGCGGCGCGGGGTGCTGCTGGACGACAGCCTGGACCGGCTGGCCGCCGCCGCGTGCCACGCCGGGACGGACGTGGAGCGGATCAGCGACCAGCTCCTGGCCGAGGCGTCCTCCGACACCGAGGACGATTCGTGCCTGATCGTGATCCGGGTGTCCGAGCCGGTCACATCGGCGTGACAGGATCCGTCAGGGGAGTATGACCGAGAACGAGTGGCTGGCCGAACGGTTCGAGGCGCACCGGGCGCACCTGCGGGCGGTGGCGTACCGGATGCTGGGCTCGCTGACCGAGGCCGAGGACGCGGTGCAGGAAGCGTGGCTGAAGCTGAGCCGCAGCGACGCCGGTGAGGTGCGCAACCTGGGCGGCTGGCTGACGACCGTGGTGGGCCGGGTGTGCCTGGACATGCTGCGCTCGCGGAATTCGCGCCGCGAGGAGTACCCGGAGCGCCTGCCGGACCCGATCATCGCCCCGGAGGACGGCGCGCACCCCGAGCACCAGGCGCTGATCGCCGATTCGGTCGGGCTGGCGCTGCTCGTCGTGCTGGACACGCTCGACCCGGCGGAGCGGCTGGCGTTCGTGCTGCACGACATGTTCGCGCTGCCGTTCGACGAGATCGCCCCGATCGTGGACCGGACGCCCGCGGCGGCCCGTCAGCTGGCCAGCCGCGCCCGGCGGCGGATCCAGGGCAGCCCGACCGTGCCGGACGGGGACGTGACCCGGCAGCGCGAGGTGGTGGACGCGTTCTTCGCCGCGGCGCGGGACGGGAACTTCGCCGCGCTGGTCAGCGTGCTGGACCCGGACGTGGTACTGCGGGCCGAGGCGGCCTCGCTGCCGGCCGGGGCGTCCCGCCTGGTGCACGGCGCCGAGGCGGTGGCCGGTCAGGCGCTCACCTTCCGGCAGTCCGGCGAGGGCGGGCAGGCGATCCCGGTGCTGGTCAACGGCGTCGCGGGCCGCCTCATCCTGCGCGACGGCCGGCCCTGGACGCTCTTCGCGTTCACGGTGGTGAACAACCTCATCGCGGCGATCGACATCATCAGTGACCCCGAGCGCCTGGCGGAGCTGAGCTACTGAGCCATCTGTTGTTCCGCTCCGCTTCAGCGAGAGCGACTGAAACCGCTCGCAGCACCGGACGTAGCGCTGAAACTCAGGCGCGCAGCCAGCCGCTTTCATGATGTCGCGGTTGTCCCGTGGCCGGCTCCGGCTCACTCAGCAACTCCACCACCTCGTCCACCGGCCAATGGCCCGCTGCCCCGCGCAGGCCGCACAGGTACTCGGCCACGCGGGGCACCGGCCAGCCGTGCGCCTCCCGCAACCCCTCCCCCAGCATCCGCAGGTACACCGCGGACGGCGGGTTCCACGGCACCTCGCCGGCCGCCCACGGGGCCGTGAACGTCAGCGCCGGGAACCCCTCCAGATCGCCCACGTACAGCAACGTCTCGTACCGTCCCGGCCCCAGCACGTCGCGCCCGGTGGACAGCACCGTCGACAGGTCCAGGTCACCCTCGGGCGCCCGGTACATCTCCTGCGCCGCCAGGTCGGAAAACTGCCCCAGCGTCAGCAGATACGCCCGCCCGGCCGCCATCCCCGGCAGCGCCGGGTCGTAGAACGCGCGCCCGCCGCCCCAGGTCGCGGATTCCGTCGCGAAGTACACCCCGCCGGGCATCGAATGCGCCACCACCCGTTCCGGCGGACGCGGGTCGCGGCACCCGGGACACGACCGCCGCCCGCCGGGCGGGGTGCCGCCCTCCAGGTAGTACCGCAACCGCCCGGCGTGCAGGTTCGACCCGTAACCCACGTACCACACCGACCCGGCCACAGCCCGATTCTGGCGAAATTCTTCCTACCCCGCAGGGTGTTGTCGCAGGCAGCGCAGGTCTGCGAGGATGGTCCGCCTCGCGATGGAGGGAGACCCGGACATGGCTTCGCTGCTCAATCCGTACATCAGTTTCGCCGGCGACGCCCGGGAGGCGATGGAGTTCTACCGGCAGGTCTTCGGCGGCGAGCTGAACCTGAGCACCTTCGGCGAGCTGGGCGGCATGGAGGGCGCCGACGCGGACAAGGTCATGCACGCCCACCTCGAGACCGAGCGCGGCTTCACGCTGATGGCCTCCGACACCCCACCCGGCACGGAGCACCAGCCCGGCACCAACGTGGCGATCAGCCTCAGCGGTGACGACGCCGCCGAGCTGCGCGGCTACTGGGACAAACTCTCCGACGGCGGCACCGTCACCGTCCCGCTGGAGAAGCAGATGTGGGGCGACGAGTTCGGCGCCTGCGTGGACCGGTTCGGCATCTCGTGGATGGTCAACATCGCCGGAACTTGATGATCGGGAGGCCACCGCCGGGTTACCGTGCGGTATGACCTCTCTCGATCACCGGACGCCGGTCCTCGTCGGCGTCGGCCAGGCGTCCGAGCGCATCGACGATCCCGGCTACCGCGGGCTGTCCGCGGTCGAACTCGCGGCCGCGGCGGCCCGGGACGCCCTCGCCGACACCGGCGCCGACCCGGGTGCGGTCGCGAAGGCCGTCGACACCGTCGCCGGCATCCGGCAGTTCGAGATCTCCACGCCGATCTCCCACTCCCCGCTGGGCCGGTCGGACAACTTCCCGCGCTCGGTCGCGAACCGGATCGGCGCCGCGCCCGCCCGCGCCGTCCTGGAGGTCACCGGCGGCCAGTCGCCCCAGCACCTGGTCACCGAGCTGGCCGGGACGATCGCCGCGGGCGGGGCCGAGGTCGCGCTCATCACGGGCGCGGAGGCCATCTCCACGGTCCGGCACCTCCAGCAGGCCGACGACAGGCCGGACTTCACCGAGCACGTCGACGGCGACCTGGAGGACCGCGGGTTCGGGCTGAAGGGCCTGGCCAACCGGCAGATGCTGGCGCACGGCCTGATCGAGCCGACCAGCCAGTACGCGCTGTTCGACAACGCCCGCCGCGCGCGGCTCGGCCTGTCCCGCGAGGCGTACGCGCTGGCGATGGGCGAGCTGTTCGCGCCGTTCACCAAGGTCGCCGCCGCGAACCCGCACGCCGCCGCGCCGGTCGAGCGCGACGCGCGCGAGCTGGCGACGCCGTCCGAACGCAACCGCCCGATCGCCGACCCCTACACCCGCTTCCTGGTCGCCCGCGAGCAGGTCAACCAGGGCGCCGCGGTGCTGATGATGTCCGTGGGCGCCGCGCGCCGGCTCGGGGTGCCCGAGGAGAAGTGGGTCTTCCTGCACGGCCACGCCGATCTGGAGGAACAGCCGCTGCTGGAGCGCGAGGACCTCAGCGGCTCCCCCGCCGCGGTGCTGGCGGTGCGGCACGCGCTGGAGGTCGCCGGCATCGGCGTCGGTGACCTGGCCACGCTCGACCTCTACAGCTGCTTCCCGATCGCCGTGTTCGCCGTGTGCGACGGGCTCGGCCTCGCCCCGGACGACCCGCGCGGCCTCACCGTCACCGGCGGCCTGCCGTTCTTCGGCGGCCCGGGCAACAACTACTCGACCCACGCGATCGCCGAGACCGTCGTGCGCCTGCGCGCGCGGCCGGGCGCGTTCGGCCTGGTCGGCGCCAACGGCGGCATGCTGTCCAAGTACTCCGCCGGGGTCTACTCGACCACGCCCGCGCCGTGGCGACCGAGCCGCAGCGCGGAACCGCAGGCCGAGCTGGACGCCCGCCCGGCCGTGCCGACCACGGTGCACCCGGACGGCTGGGCGACGCTGGAGACCTACACCGTCCAGCACGCCACGGGCACCGCCGTGGTGGTCGGGCGGCTCGACGACGGCCGACGCTTCCTCGCCTCCACCAAGGACGAGGAGACGATCGGCCGCCTGCTGGAGGGCGAACCGATCGGCGGCAAGATCCACGTGCGCTCGTTCGGGTTCGGCAACCGCGTGACGCTGACGGCCGAGCGGATGGACGAGCTGTTCCCGCCGCGCGCACCCGGTTTCCGCGACGACTACGAGCACGTGCTGGTCCGCCGCGACGGGCACCTGCTGGAGGTCACCATCAACCGCCCGGACTCGCGCAACAGCCTGCACCCGCCGGCCAACGCCGAGCTGGCGGAGGTGTTCGACGCCTACTTCGCCGACCCGGACCTGTGGGTCGCGATCATCACCGGCGCCGGTGACAAGGCGTTCTCCGCGGGCAACGACCTGGTGTACTCGGCCAGCGGCAAGCCGATGTGGGTGCCCAAGACCGGGTTCGGCGGGCTGACCAGCCGCGAGTCCCTGCCCAAGCCGGTGATCGCGGCGGTCAACGGGTTCGCGCTCGGCGGCGGCTGCGAGATCGCCCTCGCCTGCCACCTCGTGGTCGCCGACGAGAGCGCGCAGTTCGGCCTGCCCGAGGTCCGGGTCGGCCTGGTCGCCGCCGCGGGTGGCCTGGTGCGGCTGCCGCGCGCGGTGCCGCCGAAGGTCGCCAACGACGTGATCCTCACCGGACGGCGCCTGTCCGCCGCGGAGGCCGAGTCCTACGGCCTGGTCAGCCGGGTCGCCCCGGCCGGGCAGGCGCTGACGGTCGCGCGGGAGCTGGCCGCCGCGATCCTCGAGGGTTCGCCGACCGCGGTGCGGACTTCGCTGCGGATCATGGCGGAGGCGGACGCGATCGCGGACACCGTCGAAGCCGTCCGGTATCCCTCACCCGCGCTCGACGAACTCCTCGTCAGCCAGGACGCGTTCGAGGGACCGGCGGCCTTCGCGCAGAAACGGAAGCCGGTCTGGCGGAATCGCTGATTCCCGGCGTACCACCACGTTCAGGGGTCGTTCGACCCGGGGAAAAGCCGGTCCCGCACTTTCCGCCACCCGCCTCCCGGCACAGACTGAATACGGATTTCCGCATTCCGGAAACCGTTTCGGGAATTGCTTTCGGGAGGCGAGGTGGCGGTGCCGGCTGATCCCGCCCTGGTCCGGATCGCGGGCCTGCCCGCGGCGCTGCCCGCCGCGCTCGGCACGCCCGATCTGACCGAACGGATGCGTCACCTGATCCGCGCCGAGACCGCCTACCGCGTGTGCGCCGCGGAGGTCGCCGGACGCATCGGCGAGGAGCTGGTCCCGGCCCTGCCGCGGGATCTGCGGCGGCAGGCGCTCGACGTCCGGCGGCGGCTGCACCGCGGCGAGTTCGTCCGGCCCGGGGACCTGGATTTCCGGCCGCTGGCCCGGATCGCCGAATGGGGCGCCGCGCTGGCCGCCGAAACCGCCGCGCTGCGCGACGCCGTCGAGCAGACCGAACGGATGCACCACGGCCTGGTGTGGGACCTCATCGCCGGTGATCCCGCGGCGGCCCGGGTGATCACCGCCACCGCCCCCGGCGTCGTCGAGGACATCCGCGCCCGGCTCGCCGCGGGCGAGCCGTGGACGAGCAAACCCCTGCGCAAACGCGCCGACCACCTGCTGCGGCTGCTGTTCCGGGCCGCGTTCGAGACCACCTCGCGCGGCTGGCTGGCGCACGTCGCGCTCGCCGGGACCGGCCCCGGACCGCTGACCGTCGGCGACCACGCGGTGCACCGGCTCACCAACATCCACCAGGACCGCCGCAGGCTGACCGCCGCCCCGGTGCTGCCGGAGGCGTGGCTGAGCCTGACCCCGCTGCGGTGGACCGAAGGCGACCGGCTGTGCTGGCACGTCGCCGGCCGCGACGGGCCGGGCGAGGTCCGGCGGACCCCGGTGGTGGACGCGTTGTGCCGGGTGCTGGGCTCGCGGGCGATGCGCACCCGGGAGGTGGTCACGCTGCTCTCCCCGGACGCGCGGCGCAAGCCGGTGCTGCGCGAGTTCTTGCGGCACCTGGCGCAGCTGGGGCTCGTACAGGTGTCGTCCGCGCCCACCGGACAGCTGCACCGCTGGCGGGTCACGGCCGAGCCCGGGCCCGGGGCCACCGACGTCTACCGCCGCGCGCACGGCGGCGTCCCGGTGCCGTCGCGGCTGCCCGAGCTGATCGCGCACGCGGGACGCCTCGCCGCGGTGCTCGGCGACCGACGGTCGCACCCCGCGCTCGAACTCGTCGGGCCCGAGCCGCGGCCGGTGTCCGAGATCGTCGCGCGGGCGCTGGACTCCGCCGAGCCGTTCCGGCCCGGCTCGGCGTGGCCGGAACCGCGGCCGCGCACGATCTACCAGCGGCTGTGCGAGTGGATGGCCCGGCACGCCGACGAAAGCGAGATCGAACTCGGCCCCGCCGTGCTGGACTACCTGGGCGCACCACCGGCGCGGCCCGCGCCGTGGCCGGTGGACTGCCTGCTCCGCCCGCTGGCGGCGGGCCGGGCCGTACTGGAGGGCGTCACCCCGGCGGGCGTGGTGGACGCGCGGTTCGCCGCCGCGTTGCAGGGCCTGCACGGCGAGGTGCCCCAGGTGAGCGCCTACCGCGCGTTCCTGACCGAGACAGCGGCCCGGTGCGGCGCCGAGCCCGTCGAGATCCTCGTGCCGCCGCAGGGGAGCCGGGACGCCAACGCGGTGCGCCGCCCGCGCTACACGCGGAGCTGGACCGGAGACGCCGATCCGGCGACCTATGTGGACGATCCCGCCGGGATGCGCCGCTACCTGCCGCTGGGCGAGATCACGCTGCGCCGCGACGCGCGCGGGGTGATCGCCGAGGACCGCGCGGGCCGGGTGCTGTGGCCGGTCCACCACGCGACGCGACGGCCACCGCCGCCGTGGGACGTGGTGGTCTCGCTGCTCACCGCCGCCTCCCCGGTCCGGCGGCTCACGGTGCCGCGCGCGTTCGGCGATCCGCGCGCGGCCTTCCCCGGCCGCGCCCGCACCCCGCGCCTGCTGCTGGACCCGGACCTGGTGATCGCGCCGGCGACCGTGTTCGCCGGCCGCGACCTGCTGCCGGAGCCGGGCGGGGACCGGTTCGCACAGCTCCGGGCGCTGGCGAACCTGCGGCTGGCGACCGGCGCGCCGCGGTGGGTGTTCGCCCGGCACGGGCACCGGTCCCGGCCGGTCGACCTGGACAGCGTCGCCACGCTGCGGGTGTTCGACCGCCTGCTGGCGGATCCGGCCGTCGACGGCCTGGTGCTGGAGGAGATGCTGCCCGCGCCCGAGGACCTGACGGTGTCCGATGTGGACGGACAATGCTACGCGGCGCAGGCCCTGGTGCGGCTGCCGATGGACACCTCACCGTGCCGCCTGGCCGAGGAGGTCACCACGGCCTGGCAGCGAATCACCACGCGACGCACCCGGCGCGAGACCACCACGGTCGGTGGGTGATCCGGACAGCGAGCTGTAGGGAGCATTGGGTTGTTGACGGTAGAGGAAGGCCGCATCCTGACGCGTTGCCGAATGCCGAAGTTGGCCTGGCTGGACCGTCCAGCGCGAGATCGCCGAACGGCTGATCGGCCTGATCGAGGCCGCCCTGCCCGGCGCCGGTGCCGTGTGGCACGGGCACCCGGTGTGGAGCCTCGGCCCGGGAGCCCGCGCCGCGGCCGGCAGGTCAGGTGACACGCGCAGCGGCACCCACTCACCCGAGTCCGCCCCTTCCGGGCGGCACAACCCACCACGCCGCCCGGACAAAACCAACGCCACGGCCCACCGCCCGCCGGCCCGCGCAACACGGGTCGTGGCGGAAACCGCCACCACGGCCCACCTCCCGCCGGGCCGCGCTGCCACCCCATCACCTCTGCGGTCGGCACAGCACCGGGTTCGCCAGCTCGGCGCACGGCCGGTCGCCGTGGGAGCGGACGATGTCGGCCCCCACCTGGTTCGTCAGGTAGCGCAGGAAGCTCGCCGCGAGCGAGTCGGCCTTCGGCTCGCCGTAGGTGTAGGCGTACTCGGTCTGCCAGAACGGGTAGGCGCCGTGGTCGGCGGCCTCCAGCGTCGCGCTCTGGCCGTCGATCCAGACCGTTGCCACATCCGGGCGGCTCGCCGCGGCGCCCAGTTCGCTGTAACCGATCGCGCCGGGAGTACCGGCCACCGCGTCGAGCAGCGAGCGGGTGTCGTTGCGGCGGCAGCGGACCACGTCGGTCGCCGGGGCCGGCGCCTTCGGTTCGACGCAGTCGTTGGAGTTCTCCCCCGGCTCGATCGCGCCGAGCACCTGCTGCTCGAACGTCGTCCGCGTGCCGGAAAGCGCTTCCCGGTCGACGATCCGCACCTCCTGGTCCGCGCCGCCCAGCTCCCGCCAGTTGCGGACCCGCCCGGCGAAGACGTCGCGCAGCTGCGCCAGGGTCAGGTCCCGCACCCCGGCGTCCGGGTGGACGACGACGGTGAACAACAGAAACGCGATCGGCCGCGGCAGCAACTGCGGCGACCGGTTGCCCTTCACGCCGTCGGAGAACGCGAGCATGTCCGCGCCGCGCTGCTGGTTGAGCCGGTCCAGACCGGCCGAGCTGCCCGCCATCTCGATGGCGAACCTCGCCTCGCGGCAGGTGTTCGCGTACGCCGCGGCCGCCTCCTGCACGACCGGCGCGAACGCGGTGGAACCGGTGATGGTCAGGGTGCCCCTGGCGCAGTCCAGCGGCGGCGGATCCGCGGTCGCCAGCCTGATGACGAACGGCTCGGCCAGCGCGATCGAGACCAGCAGGTACACCAGCACGGTCAGCCAGCGCGGAATTCCGGTGCGGCTCTTGGTCTCCCGGATCGCGCCGTTGCGCACGCCGCCTTTGATTCCGGCGATCACCTCGGGGTCCGGGCACTTCTTCACCTTCGGCCCGGCCCGGTCGAGCACCGCGAGGACCTTGTAGTGCTGCCCCTGGTTCAGCGGCACCTTGGGCAGCTGGATGACCCCGACGTGGCGCCCGTCACCGTCGACGATGTTGTCCACGCCCAGACCGGAGTTCTCGCCGAAGTTCTCCCGCAGGAACTCGTCGCTCAGCTCGGTCACCACCATCCCGGCGACGCGGCGGTCCGGGAAGTTGATCTTCACGCCGGCCTGGACGTTGCCCAGGACGGCGTAGTCGTGGCTGTCGATGTTCGTGGTGCCCGTGTTCTCGATGCGCACCAGCACGAACGACGGGTCGGTCAGCGCCTTGCCGTCCTTGTCGTCCAGGCGTTGCAGCGCGCCCGCGTTCTCCGCGGCGACCTCCTGCCGCGCGGTCGTGTCCACCTGCACGCGGTAGCCGAGCCGTTTGCGCCCGACGAACACGAACTCCCACAGAAACGCGAACACCGGCACCACGAGCGCCAGCACCGCGAGGACGATCTCCCAGGGAAAGTTGGACAACCGGGCCTCCGCGCTGGGGACACAGGACGAGACATCCATCTTGTGCGAGCGCGGCCCGGAAGATCAGGGTCGTCCGAGCTGTTCGGCAGTTGTTCACCCGGGCGTCAGGCGCAGGCGACCGACGAGGGCGTGTCGTCCTCCGGCGCGGGCAGCTCGACGCGGAAGCCGTCGAGCATCTCGTGCGCCCTGCCGTAGAAATCCGGGCTCTCGTACCAGGTGCAGGTGACGCCGCTGTCGTTGGTCCACGACGAGACCACGTCGGCGAGGTCGTGGGTGCCGAGGTCGCCGACCCGGTCCCCCGGCTGCAGGGCCAGGCCGCCGCCGGTGAAGCCGTGGTCGCGGTACAGGCACAGGCTGCCCCGCGGGCAGTCCCGGCCGTCGAACGGGGAAACCCCTTGCGCGGCAGCGGTGGCCGGCACGAGGGCGATCGCCAGAACGGCGAGGAACACCGAGGCACGCATGGCATCCCGATACCCGCCCGCCGCGGAACGACGCGCTCATCACCGCATCGAGCTACCCCTGGAGATCCGCGCAGGCGGACCTGGCCCGGGCCACCGCCGCGTCGAACTCCGGCCCCGCCGCGGCGAACGACCGCATCACGATGTCGACCGGGGCCTGCAACGCGTCGGCGAGCGTCCGGTAGCGCGGTTCCTGCTCGGCCGCCGCGGCCGCGAGCTGCGCCGCCGCACCCCAGCGCTGGAACCCGGCGTACTGCGTCTGCGGATCGAGCGCCGTGGTGCGTGCCACGGCGGCACAAGCGGCCTCGGCGTCGGATCCGGCGGCATCCGGGCCGGACCCGATCCAGACGAGCCCCACGGCTCCCGCGCCGACCACCAGTCCCACGACCAGCGCGACCATCACGAGCGGCCATCGGCGACGCGGAGCGGGCGCGGGATACGGCTGGGCCATCGGAGGTCCTTTCCGGTGTGGGCGGGTCACCCCGTGGACGCGCCGCGGGCCCGTCCGGTTCCCCCGCAGCCGATCCATTGTGGAGGATCACGGCGGGCGCACCGATCACACGTCCGGTCCGGCTGCCACGCCCGCATTTCCGCCCGCAGCGCGCGCCGGATGTCACGCCGCGGCCGGGTGGCGCCGGTTTCGTCGTGGAGCGGCGTGCCGAACACCCACAGCCTGCGCTGCCGGCGCCCGCAGTCGCACACCGTGCGGCGGTAGCACCGGGCCACGGCAAGGCCGTTCGCCACGCGTATCCGGCTGCGCCAGTTCATGCTGCCCCCTGCTCCTCCTGCCCGGGATCGTCTGGAGGGGAGACGGCACTGCCCAGCCGGTATGTCGCGGGTGGGAGGACCACTTTCGAGTGTGAGTTGGGGAATCGCGGCCGCGGAACCGCTGCGCCGCCTGACGGGCGTATTCTGACAGTCGTCAGGGTGGCCGGAGAGAACGGGGGACGAGCCGGTGACCGGCGCGGTGCGTGGACGAGGCCGTCCCGGGGCGGGCACACCCCCGGTCCCCACCGAGGCCGAAATCCTCCGGCGGGGGATGGAAGCCTTCGCCGAGCTCGGCTACGACCGGGCCTCGGCCAGGGAGCTGGCGAGGCGCCTCGGCGTCAGCCACAACTTCATCAACGACCGCTACGGATCCAAGGCCGGCTTCTGGCGGGCCGTGGTGGATTCGCTGCTCGAACGCGACCAGCGGGAACGCCGGCGGCTCGTCGAAGCCGACGTCGACGACGCCGAGCGGGTTCGCGCCGTGATCAGGCACTTCTACCAGTCCGCGGTCGAGGCGCCGCTGCTCGGCCGGCTGCTGGCGGACGAGTTCAGCCGCGAGTCCGAACGCCTGGACTACCTCTACGAGAAGTACCTGGCGCCGACGCTGGAGCCGCTGGTTCCGGCCGTCGACCGGCTGATGGCGGCCGGCCGGATGCCCACCGTGCCCATGGACGTGCTCTTCTTCGCCGTGATCAGCCCGGTCGCCGCCCTGGTGCAGCTCCCGCTCGCCCACCGGCTCGGCCGCCCCCAGCGGGTCACGCGGGAAAGCCAGACCCGCACCGCGCGCGAGCTCGCGGACCTGATCGCGGACGGCTTGCTCGGCCGTCCCCCGCGCTGAACTGTCAGGCGAGGGTCCGCGCGGCCGGGAACCGCAGGCCGGTCAGTTCTTCGGAAATCGCCCAGATGCGGCGAGCGTCATCGGCGCTGCGCAGGCGCGAGTACAGCTCCTGTTCGGCCGGCGGGCCGGAGAGGTGGCGGAAACCGCTGGGCCCGTAGAGGCGGCCGCCTTCGGCAGCGGGTGACGTCGCGGCGTGGAGGGCGGGCAGCAGCGCGGTCTCGACCGTGCCGAACAGGATGCCGCGCGCGGACAGCGCACGGATCACCCGCACCAGCGCGGTGTCGCGGTCACGGCCGACCTCCGGGCGCGCGGCGAGCAGGTTCGTGGGTGTCACGCCGGGGTGGGACAGGTTGCTCGTGATGCCCCAGCCGCTGTCCCGGCTGCGCCGCTCCAGCTCGAGGCCGAACAGCCCGAACGCGATCTTCGACTGGCTGTAGGCCCGGTTGCCGTGGTACTTGCGCTCCCAGTGGAGGTCTTCCCAGTTGATGGAATGCCGGCCGGCGGCGATGCTGATCTGCGAAGTGACCCGGGCGTTCCCCGCGCGCAGGAGCGGCAGCAGCCGGGCCACCAGGGCGAAATGCCCGAGGTGGTTGGTGCCGAACTGCAGCTCGAACCCGTCCGCGGTGGTCTGCCGGTCGGGCGGGGTCATCACGCCGGCGTTGTTGACCAGGAGGTGGATCGGCCGCCCCTCCTCGGTGAGCCGGCCGGCCAGCGCGGCGACGGAAGCCAGCGAGGACAGGTCCAGGTCCCGCAGCGAGAGTTCGGCGTCCGGGTACCGGCGGCGGATCTTCGCGATCGCGGCCTCGCCCTTGCGCCGGTTGCGGACGGGCATGACCACTTCAGCGCCCGCGGCGGCGAGCCGGGCCGCCAGCCCCAGGCCGACGCCGTCACTGGCTCCGGTGACCACCGCGAGCTTGCCGGCGAGCCCGGGAATCTGGATGTCCGATGTGGACCTGGCCATGGTCGCTCCTCTCCGGGCTGACACCTGTCAGATTAGGCTTAATCTGACAGGTGTCAAGCTGGAGTCACTGGCGGCCGGCGGTGATGGTGAGGATGTCCTTGTTCCCGTCGGCCCAGGTCGCCGTCATCACGACCTCGTTGATCAGCCACCGGCCGTTCACCCGGACCAGCCCGAAGCGGTAGGTGCCGCCGAGGGTCCAGCGCGGTGAGCCGAACGTGGTGGCCAGCAGGTGGGTGGCCTGGAACACGGCGGTGAGCACCGCGCTGTCCCCGTCCACGGTCACGAGGTGGTTGCCGAGCAGGTGTTGCGTGGCGTCGAAGGCGCCGAGCAGGGCCGACCACTGGGCCTTGACCTCGTCCGGGGTCTGCGTCCAGGGCTCGCCGCCGTAGATGCTGGTGTAGTCGAGGGTCACCCGGTCGGCGAAGACCTCGGTGAAGCTGTCCCAATCGCGGATGTCGACCAGCCACATCATCCGGGTGCAGGTGTCGATGACGTCGGCGCGGTCCTGGGCGGTGCTCACGGTCTCTTCTCCAATGATCATTGCAGGGGCAACAGATTGCGCTCGGCGAAGACGCGACGGACGATCGCCATGGCCGCGAACACACGGGGGAACCCGGCGTACGGGATCGCCTGCATGACCGCTTCCACCACGGCGCGCGGCGTGAGGCCGGCGCCGAGCGCGGAGCCGATGTGCGCCTCCAGCTGGGGCTCGACACCCCCGGTCGCGATCAGCGCGCCCAGGATGACCAGCTCCCGTTGCCCGGCGTCGAGGCCGGGGCGGGAGTGGATGTCCCCGTAGGCGAATTCGACGGCGAGCCGGCTGAGGTCCGGGGCGACGTCGGCGAGCGCGTCGTAGGCCCGTCGCCGCGGACCGGCTCCGCCGATCTCCTGCTGGCGGGCCAGCCCGCGCTGGAAGCGCTCGGTCATGTTCGGAGCGTGCCGGGCGGGGCCGGCACGACCCAGACCCCTGGTTGTACGGGTACTGGCAGGGCCAGGCTGCGAAGGCATACTGGCGGCATGGCAGAGGTCCGGTTGGGTGAGTTCCTCCAGTCGCGGCGCGCGCGGGTCACTCCGGAGAGCGTGGGGCTGCGCCCCGGCAGCCGGCGGCGTGTGCCTGGCCTGCGCAGGGAGGAGCTCGCGCAGCTGGCCGGGATCAGCGTGGAGTACTACCAGCGGCTGGAGCAGGGGCGGGCCAGCCATCCATCCGACGAGGTGCTGAACGCCATCGCCGACACGCTCCGCCTGGACGCCGTGGAGCGCGATCACCTGCGCGCCCTGGCCCGCCCACCCCGGCACGGCACCCGCGCGGCCGAATCGGTGCGGCCCCAGCTGCGGCGCATGCTCGACCTGATCGATCTGGTGCCCGCGCTGGTGATCAACGACCGGTTCGACGTGCTGGCCGCCAACGCGCTCGCGCACCGGCTGTTCGGCGAGGCGCGGAACCTCGCGCGCACACTGTTCCTGGACCCGGCGGCCCGGGACCGCTACGTGGAGTGGGAAGAAGTGGCCGCGGCGACGGCCGCACAGCTGCGATTGGCGGTCGGCCGGCATCCCCATGACGAGGATCTCGCCGCGCTGGTGGCCGAATTGTCCGCACGGAGCGAGGAGTTCCGGCGGTGGTGGCACACGGGGGACGTGGAACTGCGGGCGTTCGGGACGAAGAGCTTCCGGCATCCCGGCGCCGGGGTGCTGACCTTCCACTACGAGAACTTCGAGCTGCCCGGGGACACCCGGCAGCGGCTGGTCACCCTCACCCCGGCCAAGGACAGCACGACGGAGGCCGCGCTGCGGCTGTTGTCAGCCGCCGCACCGTGACGTCCCTGCGCGACTGTCGCGGAACCTTGACGTAATGCAGCGCAGCAGGCGCTGGGAGTGCTGCTGGTCGAACCGGTTCAGGACCCGAGGCAGCCGACCTCGGCGGCGGCAGTGCGCTCCGCCGCGAGGATTTCTCCGGCTGCCCGCACGCCCGAGGAGATCGCGCCGTCGATGTAGCCGTTCCAGCGGTCGGCGGTTTCGGTCCCGGCCCAGTGGATCCGGCCGCACGGGCGCCGCCAGCCGGAGCTGCCGTGGGCGATCCACGCGCCGGGCGTGGGGTTGGCCGCGTACCCGCCCTGGGCCCACGGATCCTCCGGCCAGATCTTCTCCACGTACTCCACCGGTTCCCCGGCGCGTGGCCCGAACAACCGCGTCAGCGTGGCCAGCACCGCCGCCCGCCTGGCCGCTCCGTCCAGTGTGGACCAGGCGCGCAGGCGGTCGCCGTAGACGAAGCCCACCAGCACCCCGGGCCCGGCGTCCGGTGGCGAGTTGTCGAACACCACCCCCACCGCGTCCTCCCCGTACAGCGACGCGATGCCGGACAGGCCCTCGTCCCGCCAGAACGGCTCCGCGTACACGGCGTGCACCTTCGCCACATCGCCCATCACGCTGCGCTGCACCCAGCGCGCCCTGGCCGTCGGCAGCCCCGGCCGGAACCGGATCGCGGCGGTCGCCGGTGGCGGTGTCGCCACCACCACCCGTCCGGTGTGGACGGTTCCGCGCGCGGTGTGCACCAGCACCCGGTCACCGTCCTGGTCGACCGACTCGACCGGTGTCCCCAGGACGACGGCGTCCCCCAGCCGCCGGGCCGCGGCCAGCGCCGGTGCCTGCGCCCCCGCCACGAACCGCGCGTCCTGCGCGGCGTCCCGGGTCTGCATCAGCTGGTCGAACCCACCCGCGCTGGCGATGTAGAACAGCAGGTGCAGCAGGGAGATCTCGCGCGGCTCCACGGCCCACACGCCCTGCACCGCCAGCGCCAGCCTGCGCCGCGCGTCCGGGCACGCGACCTCCCGCGACAGGTACGTCTCCACGGTCTCGGCGTCCCACGCCGCGGCGTCGGGACCGGCGCCGGGATCGCCGGTGTCCACCCGGCTGGCCAGTTCGTCCAGCCTCGCCGTCGCGGCCGCGTACTCGGCGAGGCCGGGCGCGCCGTCCGGTCCGTCCCCGGTGTAGCGGTGCAGCGCACCGTCGTGCCACAGCTCCAGGTGGGCGCCGGTCTCCCACGTCGGGAAGGTGGCGCAGCCGAACCGTTCCGCCCAGCCGAGCAGGTGCCGCTGGGTCGGCCCGACCCACTGGCCGCCGTGGTCCACGACCACGCCGGACGACGTGGGCTGCGAGAGGATCCGGCCGCCGACGCGGTCGGCGGCTTCCAGGACCAGGGCGGGCACCCCGGCGTCGTGCAGGGTCAGCGCGGCGGACAGGCCCGCGTACCCGGCACCCACGACGACGACGGGGACCCGGGAGGGCAGAGCGGCGACGGTCATGCCCCCATCGTGAAGTTTCCTGATTCGCCAGTCAACTATCTTCCCGCCCCTCCTGGCCCGGCACGGCCTCGACCTTGCCGCTCATTGGCTCTTGACAGGCATGTGGACCAGATCACACACTCCCATAACTAATCCGCCAATCAACTATGAGGAGTCCCCGCCGTGCCCGAGTCCTCCTTCGAAGCCGAGCTGGAACACCGGCTCGCCCTGCTCGAAAGTCCCGACAGCGACGAGACCTACCTGCCCGACCTGCCGTGGCGCGACGTCGTGCTGGCCGCCGTCGTGCTCGCCGTGGTGAGCGTGCTGCTGATCTGGTGGGGGTACCCGGCATGAGCGCACCCGCCAGGACCGGCGGCACGGAGTCCGCCGGCACCGACGCCACCCTCAACGAACTGCCCCTGCTGCGGCGCGAACGGCTGTGGGGTTTCTGGGGCTATTCCTCGGTGAACGTGGGCCTGTCGATCGCCACGTGGGCGTTCCTGCAGGGCGGCGCGGTCGCCCTCTACGTGGGCGCCGAGGCCGGGATCGCCAGTATCGTCGTCGGCTACGGGATCAGCGTGCTGCTGGTCGCGCTCGCGCCGTGCCTGCCCTGCGCGAAGTACGGTATCGAGCAGTTCACGGCGCTGCGCAGCGTGTTCGGCTCCGGTGGCGCCCGGCTGCTGATGATCACCATGTCGACGCTGCTCGCGGCGGCGTGGGCGGCGGTGCTCGCGATCATGTGCGGGCACGCGCTGGGCAACGTCGCCGAGCAGGTGTTCTCGGCCGACATCGACAGCTCGGGCATCGTGGTCAGCCTGATCGCGCTCGTGGCGGTGCTGGTGTCCTGGCTCGTGCTCGCCCGCGGCCCGGTGTCGGTGGAGTGGGTGAACCGGATCGTCGCGCCCGGGCTGGTGATCGTCACGACCGGCATGCTCGTGCTGATCTTCACGCAGACCTCGTGGTCGGAACTGGCCGCGATCCCGCCGCTGGCGTCCTCGGGCGACGCGCACCTGGACTTCGTGCTCGCCGTCGAACTCAACATCGCGGGCGGGTTCGCGTGGTGGCCCAACGTCGGCAACCTCGCGCGCCTGACGCGCACCTCCCGCGCGGCGTTCTGGCCCAACATGGTGGGGTTGTTCTTCACCTCGGTGCTGGCCGCGGTCGTCGGCGCCTTCGCCGCGCTGGCGCTCGCCTCCGAGGACCCGACCATGTGGATGGTGCCGCTCGGTGGTGCCGCGCTCGGCGTGCTCGCCCTCGCGTTCGTCGGTTTCGCCAACATCACCAGCGTCGTGGCGCAGGGCTACTCGTCGCTGGTCGCGCTCAAGGGCGGCGGCGGGCGGCTGCTGCGCCGCGTGCCGTGGGCGCTGATGGCCGCCGGGATCCTCGCGCCGGCCGCGGTTCTCGTGTTCTTCCCCGCCGCGGTCTACGACAACTACTCGCGGTTCGTCTCCTGGGGAGCGATCCTGGTCGCTCCACTGTGTTCGGTCCAGGTCGTCGACTACTTCGTGCTGCGGCACGCGCGGTTGCGCGTGCGGGACCTGTACCTGCCCAACCGGGAGTCCTGCTACGGCTTCTGGCGCGGGTTCAACCCCGCCGCCTTCGTCGCGGTCGCGGCGGGTGCGGTCACCTACGCGCTGCTGCTCAACCCGGTGACCTACGAGCCGGCCGGGCCGTTCCGGTACCTGACCGCGTCGCTGCCCGCGGTCGTCGTCTCCGGGGTCCTGCACTACGTCCTGACCGTGCTGATCGTGCGGCGCCGGGCCAGGGGCGGGTACGCGCCGGCGGATCAACTGACTGATGCGTGAATCAATTCCACTACACTGGGTCGCGCTGCCACCGGGCGAAGAAGGAGTACGCATGCCGCGGCCCAACGTCGAAGCGGAACGGCGTGAGCAGATCCTGCAGGCGGCGTGCCACGTCATCGCCGAGCAGGGGTTCCGCGCGCTGCGGCTCGCCGACGTGGCGAAGGTCGCGGGGTTGTCCTCGGGCATCCTGCACTACTACTTCACCAACAAGCGCGACCTGGTGCGCGCCGCGTTCGAGCAGAACGTGGCCCGTTCGTTCGCCCGCCGCACCGCCATCCTGGAGTCCGACACCGACGCCGTCAGCAAGCTGCGGGCCCTGGTCGACGCCTACCTGCCCGCCGACGACGAGACCGTCGAGTCCTGGCACGTCTGGGCCGAACTGTGGGTCGAGGCCATCCACGACCCGGACCTGCAGGACCTCAACGAGCGTGCCTACGGCGAGTGGCGGCGGCTCATCGCCGGCATCGTCCGGGACGGGCAGGCGGCAGGCCAGATCGGTGACGCCGACGCGGTCGAGCTCGCGAACCTGCTGGTCGCGGTGCTGGACGGGCTGGCGCTCCAGGTGCTGGCCGGGTCGCGGAACATGACCCTGGCGCGGATGCGCACGACCTGCCAGTCGTTCATCGACCGCGTCATCCTGCCCCGGTAACCCAAGCCCGCACGATCCGGGCCGGGCATCGACCCGTCCGCATTATTGACTGACGAGCCAGTTATTTATTAGCCTGAGGGCCGGGCCACGTGCTCGCCCATTCCCTCCCCGTTTCCGAGGAGCTCCCCTTGCGCCTACCCACCGAACTCGTCGCCCTGACCGACGAGCAGAACCACATCCTCGACCTGTGCCGCCGCTTCGCCGAACAGGAGATCCGGCCCATCGCGCGCGAGGTCGACGAGGCCGACACCGAAGTCCCGTGGGACATCTGGTATTCGGCCGCGAAGGTCGGCCTCACCTCGTTCATGCTCCCGGAGGCCTACGGGGGCGGCGGTTTCACCGACGTGTTCACGCAGTGCCTCGTTCAGGAGGAGCTGTGCACGGGTGACCTCGCCATCGGGAACCTGTTGACCGCCAACGGGTTCTTCGCCCACCCGATCCTGGAGCTGGGCACCGGCGAGCAGCGGGAGCGCTACCTCACCCCGCTGGGGGCGCCGCGCCCGCCGATGACCTCCCTCGCGGTGACCGAGCCCGACACCGGCTCGGACGCGGCCAGCCTGACCACCCGCGCCGTCCGCAAGGGCGACCGGTACGTCCTTTCCGGACGGAAGGCGTGGATCTCCAACGCCGGTGCCTCCGAGTACTACATCGTGTTCGCCACCGTCGACCCGGCGCTGCGGTCCCGTGGGGTGACGGCGTTCGTCCTGCACCGCGACACTCCCGGGTTCACCGTGTCCGAGCCGTGGAAGAAGATGGGCCAGCGGGCGCTGATCAACGCCGAGCTCGTGCTGGACGAGGTGGAGGTGCCCGAACGGGACCGGCTCGGCGCCGAGGGTGACGGGTTCCGCGGCCTGATGCACACCTTCGACCGGTCGCGCACGATCCTCGCCGCGGCGGCGACCGGTGTCGCGCGCGCCGCCACCGAGTACGCCACCGAGTACGCGCGCCAGCGCCGCCAGTTCGGCAAGCCGATCATCGAACACCAGGCGGTCGCCTTCCGGCTCGCGGACATGGCGACCCGGGTCGAGTCCGCGCGGCTCATGACGTGGCGCGCGGCCAAGCGCATCGACGCCGGGCTGCCCGCCGGCCGGGAGTCGGCCATGGCCAAGCTCGTCGCCTCCGAGACCGCCATGTTCGCCACCTGGGCCGCGGTGCAGACGCTCGGCGGGTGGGGCTACTCGCGGGAGTTCCTGGTGGAGAAGTGGATGCGCGACGCCAAGCTCGAGGAGATCGAGGAAGGGACCTCCGACATCCAGCGGCTCATCATCTCCCGGAGCCTCGATGACCGCCGCTGACACCGTCGCCGGCCAGGCGGCCACGGGGGCGGACGACCTCTCGGCCCTGTGGCAGCCCCGTTCGGTCGCGGTCGTCGGGGCGAGCGACAACCCGGCGAAATGGGGTTACTGGCTCGCCTCCGGCGCGTTGAGCGGGCGGGACCGCCGCGCGGTGCACCTGGTCAACCACCGCGGTGGCCGCGTGTGCGGGGTGCCCGCCGCCCGGAGCCTGCGTGAGGTGGGCGAGCCGGTCGACCTGACGGCGGTGGTGGTGCCGGCCACCGCCGTCGGGGAAACCGTGACCGGCGCGCTCGACCTCGGGTCGCGCGCGGTGCTCGTCATCACCGACGGCGTGCAGCGCCTGCCCGGTGGGCCCGCGCTGCTCCGCGACCTCGCGCGGCGCGCCCGCGCGGCGGGGGCCAGGCTGCTCGGTCCCAGCTCACTGGGCATTGTGGACAGTGCGCAGGAGCTGCGACTGGCGTGGGGCCACTTCGCGCCGGGGCCCGTCGCGATCATCACGCAGAGCGGCCAGGTCGGCTCCGAGCTGGCGCACCTGTTGCACCGGCACGGGTCGGGCGTGTCCCGGTTCGCCTCGGTCGGAGTGCAGGCCGACGTCACGTCCGAGGAACTGCTCGCCGGGCTCGCCGCGCACCCGGGCACCACGGCGGTGATCTGCTACCTCGAAGGGGTCCGGGATGCCGCCGGGTTCCTGTCCGCAGCCAGGGCGTTGCGCGAGGCGGGCAAACCGCTCGTGGTCCTGGCCGCCGGTGACAGCGCGGCAGGCAGCGCCGCGGCTCGTTCCCACACCGGGGCGCTCACCGGCAGCATGGACGTGCTCGACGCGGCCTGTCGCGCCGCCGGCGCGGTGCGGGCGCGGACCCCGGCGGAGGCGGCGGCGCTCGCGCACACCCTCGCCGCGGGTGTGCGCCCGCGCGGCGACCGGATCGTCATCGTCTCCGACTCGGGCGGGCAGGGAGCGCTCGCCGCGGACGTCGCCACCGCGGCGGGCCTGCGGGTCACCCCGCTCGGGTCCGGTGCGCGAGCGCGGCTGGCCGAGACCCTGCCGGCCGTGCCCGGCAACCCGGTCGACCTCGCCGGTGCGGGGGAACAGGACCTGTCGTCCTACGCGGCAGTCGCGGAGGCGGTCGCTCCCGAGGCGGGCGCGGTCGTGCTCACCGGCTACTTCGGACGGTTCGGAGTGGACAGTCCGGGGTTGCGGGAGGCCGAGTGCGCGGTCGCGCACCGGCTGACCCGGCTCGCGAGGACGGTTCCGGTGGTCGTGCACAGCATGGCCGAGGACGGCCCGGCCGTCGACGTGCTGGTCCGCGGCGGGATCCCGGTGTTCGCCGACGTGGAGACGACCCTGCGTGCGGTCGCCGGGTGCGTGCGGTGGGAGCGCGCGGTAGCGCGGGACGTGCCCACCCCGGACCCGGTCGGGGAAGGCGAGCGTTGTTCCTACCTCGCGGCCCGCGACATGCTGCGCGAGGCGGGGATACCGGTGCCGGAGGCCGGCACCGCGCGGTCGGCGGACGAGGCCGTGGCACTGGCCGCGAGCTGGCCCGGTGCCACGGTGCTCAAGGCGGACCTCGACCACAAGACCGAGGCGGGCGGCGTCGTGCTCGGGCTGCGCACCGCCGGGGAGGTGGCCGCCGCGCACCGGGACCTGACCGCCCGGCTCGGCCTGGACTCGGTGGTGGTCGAGCGGATGGACGAGCGGGCCGGGGTGGTCGAGGTGCTCGTGGGCCTGCGTCACGACCCCGTGTTCGGGCGGGTCGTCGTCGTCTCCTCCGGTGGCGTCGAGGCCGAGTTGTGGCGCGACACGGTGCTGGAACTGGCCCCGGTCGACGAGGCCGAAGCCACGGCCATGCTCGCCCGGTTGCGCGGTCATCCGCGGCTGCTCGGCTGGCGCGGCGCGCCCGGCGTGGACATCCCGGCGCTGGCGCGAGCGATCGCCGCCGTGTCCCGGATGCCGGTCGCGACCTGCGAGATCAACCCCCTGCGGGCCAGCGCCGACGGTGTGCTCGCCGTCGACGCGCTCGTGTTCCGCGGGCACAGCGAGGAGGAACCGGCATGAGCGAGTTCGCGGGACGCGTCGCGGTGGTCACCGGTGGCGGATCCGGCATCGGCCGCGCCATCGCCCGCCGGTACGCCGCGGGCGGTGGCAGCGTCGCGGTGCTCGGCAGGCGGGCCGAGCCGCTGGCCGAGACGGTGGACCTCATCGGCGCCGCGGGCGGCACCGCCACCGCGCTGACCGTGGACGTGCGCGACTTCGACCAGGTCAGCGCCGCGATGACCGCGGTGCGCGACCGGTTCGGCCGCATCGACGCGCTCGTCAACAACGCGGCGGGCAACTTCGTGTGCCCCGGGGAGCGGCTCAGCGCAGGGGGCTGGCGAGCGGTGATCGACATCGTGCTGAACGGCACGTTCCACTGCACGCGGGCGGCCGCCGACGTCATGCTCGAACAACGGTCCGGCAGCGTGCTGTCGGTGATCGCCAGCTACGCGTGGCACGGCCACCCCGGCACGGTGCACAGCGCCGCGGCCAAGGCCGGGGTCCTCGCGATGACCCGCACCCTGGCCGTCGAATGGGCCGGCCGCGGCGTGCGGTTGAACTGCCTCGCGCCCGGCCCCACGGAAACCGCGGGCGCGGGAGCGGCGCTGTGGGGCGACCAGGCCAGCCGCGACCGCGTCCTGGCCAGCGTGCCCCAGCGCCGCATGGCCGGGACGGACGAAATCGCCGGGACGGCCGCGTTCCTGCTCGGTGACGGCTCCGCCTACATCACCGGCGAGGTCCTGACCGTCGACGGTGGACAGTGGCTCGGCAAGCAGGTCTACGGACCCGAGCTCGGTGCCGGGGAGGCCGCTGATGCGCGCTGACTTGTTCATCGACGGCGAATGGCACCGGCCGGCGGCCACCATCCCGGTGACCGACCCGGCGACCGGGGAGGTCGTCGGGCACGCCGCCGACGGCACCGAACAGGACGTGGCGCGGGCGGTGGCAGCGGCAGCGCGCGCGTTCCCGGACTGGGCCGCACGCGGGTACGCCGAGCGTGCGGCTCTGCTCGGCGCGCTCGCCGACCGGTTGCGGGACCGGCGGGACGAGCTGGTCGCCACGGTGGTCGCCGAGGTCGGCTGCCCGGTCACGGTGACGCGGGAGTCCCAGGTGGACGTGGCGATCGACGTGGTGCGGTACTACGCGGATCTCGCCGCGCACCGGTCACCGGTCCGCGAGGTGGGCGCTTCGCTCGTGCACGAGGTGCCTGCCGGGGTGGTCGCCGCGATCACGCCGTGGAACTACCCGCTGTACCAGCTGGCCGCGAAGGTCGCGCCGGCACTGGCCGCGGGCTGCACCGTGGTCGCGAAGCCGGCCGAGCTGACACCGCTGAGCACGTGCCTGTTCGCCGAGGCCGTCGCCGAAGCCGGTCTGCCGCCCGGGGTGGTCAACGTCGTGCTGGGTCGCGGCCAGGTCGTCGGCGCGGCGCTGGCGTCCCATCCCGGCGTCGACGTCGTGTCGTTCACCGGGTCGACCACGGTCGGGCGGGCCGTCATGGCGCGGGCGGCGGAGTCGGTGAAACGGGTGTGCCTCGAGCTGGGCGGGAAGTCGGCGAGCGTCGTGCTGCCCGGCGCGGATCTCGTGACGGCGGTGCGGGCCACCGTCGCTTCGGCGACGCTGAACTCCGGTCAGACGTGCAGCGCGTGGACGCGGCTGCTCGTCCCGGCCGCGCAGCACGACGCCGCGGTCGAGTGCGCGGCCGAGGCGATGGCGGCGGTGGTCGTCGGCGATCCCCACGACCCGGCCACCGAGAACGGCCCGCTGGTGTCCGCGGCGCAGCGGGATCGAGTGGAGTCCTTCGTGGCACGTGCCCGGGCCCGCGGCGCGCGCGTGATCGGGCACGGGCGCGTTCTGCCTCCGCGCGGGCATTTCACGTCGCCGGTCGTCGTGGCGGGTGCCGGGGAGGACTGGGAGATCGCGCAGGAGGAGGTGTTCGGCCCGGTGCTGGTGGTGCTGCCGTACCGGGACGAGGACGAGGCGCTGCGGATCGCGAACGGCACCCGCTACGGCTTGCACGGCGCGGTGTGGGGTGAGCCCGAGCGGGCACTGGCGTTCGCCGCGCGGATGCGCACGGGCCAGGTGGACGTCAACGGACCGTCCTTCAGCCTCGACGCCCCCTTCGGAGGCTTCGGACAGTCCGGAATCGGCCGGGAACTGGGCGAAGAGGGCCTGCGCGAGTACACCGAAACCGTGGCGGTGCAGGGTGTGCTCGGCTGACCCGTGCGCCGGGCTCGGCTTCCGTGGTCCGGACGGGCCCGGGCAGCAGCCCTGGCACGCCGGACGGCAGTTCGACGATGGCGCCGAACGGAACCACCCGCGTCACGGTTGCCGTGATGACTCCGCCGTCACCGTGCTGGGCGAGGAACTCCCGCCACGCGGCCGGCGAAACCTGGTACTAGACATGTGATCACCTCCTTTCGCGTCGTCGTCCCAGGAAAGGAAGGCGCGGGAGGTGGCGGGCCGCGGGTCCGCCGGGCGATCACGGCGCGGCCGGGGGTCCTGTCTGTGCGCGGCGCAGGGCAGACCCGGCAGTCACGACGTCGAAGCTGGCATCTACCGGCGCGATGCTCAATCCTCCTGCCGCAGGGTTTTCGCCGTACTCCTACGTTGACCTCACCCCTGGGGCAGAGCCGAAGATGTCGTTCGGGCAACCGGCACGAAGTTAGGGGGACCGTGCTGCAGGACACCTGCTCGGCTGCGCGGCCAGCGTCGTGATCGGGTTCGGTGACGGCGCGTTTCTGACCGCTTCCGGCGTACTCGCCGGACTGGTCGGCAGCGCAGGCGGCATCACCTCGTTGATCTCCTACCCTGCTCTGCTCGTGGCGGGGCTTCCCGCCCTGTCGGCGAACGTCACCAACCTCGTTGCCGGGGCGGCATGCTGGCCTGGCGCGGCTCTTGTCTCTCAACCCGAACTGGCGGGCCACGGACCATGGCTGCGTCGCTGGGTCCCGCTGTCCGCTCTCGGCGGCGCGGCGGGCGCGGTGCTGTTGCTCTCCGCACCGACCGGGGTGTTCGCTCACGTCGTGCCGTTCCTGGTGCTCATCGGCTCGCTGACGTTACTTGCGCAGCCCCGGCTTACCGCTTTGCACCAGCGATACCGGGATGGCCGCGGCGGCCCTGGGCCTGGGCATGTTCGTCGGCTCGACGCTGGGACCACGGATCGCCCGCCGTCTGCCGGCTGCTGGGCTGCGCCTGACGGTCGCGGTGATCGGCCTCGCTTTGGCGATCCAACTGTGGATCACCGCCACCGACTGATTGGCACCGGAATCCGGCCTGAACTGACCGCAACCTGACAGGCGGTACACCCGGCCCTCGCCGTCCGGTATGAACCGGACAACCGGATGAGGGGCACATGGTGACGAACCGCGTACTGGCCGAGCACGCCGAGGCCGCCGGCTTCGGACGGCTTGTTCGAGTGCACCGGACCTTCCGGGAACCGGTCGCCGGCGCGATGCTGGGCGTGCTCGGCCTCGTCCCGGCCGGGATCGCGGCGTTCTACCTCGTCCTCAACGACTCGACGGCCTGGCGGTGGATCGTGCTCGGCTACGCGGCGCTGCTGTGGGCGACGGCGGCCTGGACCTGGTGGGGTCCGGTGCCCGGCGGCCGGTGCTGGTTCGGCGCCGCCGAGCGCGGGTTGGTGGTGTGGGTGCCCGGCGCGGAGCCCGAGGCGTTGCGGTGGGAGCAGGTCGAGGTCGCCGAGGGGCTGCGGCTCGTCTGGAACACCGGCTCGCGGCCGATCGGGAGGGTGTGGGCCCGCGACGAGCTGGTGCGCACCGTCCGCTCGGGGCGTCCGTACCCGCCGCGGCGAACGCCACGCCTGGCCGCCGGGGCGCTGGCGGTGGCCCTGTCGGGTCTGGTCGTGTGGTTCACCGCGGTGCCGCTCGCGCTGGAACTCGCCTTCGGTGAGCGGCCGCGCGAGATCACCGATCTGGCCCGGCTGTGCACGGGCGGCGAAGCGTTCGGCCAAGCGCCCGCCTACTCCGGCCCGGGGCCGCACGCCGTGGCCGTGTACGAGGGGTCCGGCTTCCCCGACTACCTGCAGGGCTTTACCTCGGCGGAGGCCTGGCCGCCGCCTGCGGACGAGGTGCAGCTCGTCGGGTGCAGCCGCCTGATCGGCCAGGCCGCCCCCGCCGCGATCCGGTCGTGCGAGTACGAGGACGGCTCCACGCGCGTCACCTACCAGGGCCGCTACGCGGTGACCGTCGTCGAAGCACGCACCGGCCGCCCGGTCGCGGAGTTCACCGTCGACGGCGCCCCCACCGTGGACGACTGCCAGCTCACCATCGTGGTGCCCTCCGGCAACCGGGGTGTCAAGCACACGTCCTACACCACCCCCGACGACGCGGCCTTCGCCGCGCACCTGACTCCCCTCGTGGACGCCGGGTAAAGATCCGTACTCGATCTGTGCGACGAAATTCTGGGCGAGTCCGGACAGCGTCAGGCCCGTGTCGACTGGCTCCACGGTGATCCGGGAGAGACGGCCGAGACGACGCACCAGGCCACGCTGGTACCCGGACCGTACCGGCCGAGCAAGCCGACGTCGCCAGCCGCGCCGGCCATACGGGGTCGACCATCTAGCGCACCTCCCCGCCAGCAACACCGCCAACGCGGCCAGCCCGATCCAGCCAGCCAGACCCACATGTGGAGGTCGTGCGAGAACGAAACGTCCGCGGGGCAGGTTGAGTCCTTCAGGGTTTCGTTGAGGTGCGACCCGGTCCGATCGGCGCGCAGCTCTGCCGTTTGCTTATCTCACGTCCGGAAGGCGCACATCAATCATAGT
The DNA here is from genome assembly GCF_023376025.1 of Amycolatopsis thermalba. Lineage (NCBI taxonomy): Bacteria > Bacillati > Actinomycetota > Actinomycetes > Pseudonocardiales > Pseudonocardiaceae > Amycolatopsis > Amycolatopsis thermalba. The sequence continues at coordinate 1,770,745 of NZ_CP091196.1, read as the reverse complement.
TCCAACGAACACTAAGTTGGACTCCAAGGACGTGGCGTTAATTTTTCTGCCGGCTGGTTCCACCAAAAATCGATGTGCCCATAGTAAACCTCGTAAGCCCAGTATTCGGGATCTTGATGACCCAATGCATTTTCGAAGTCTGGATCATCCATTTCCCAATCACCCAGGAGGTCATTGATTCGACCAGTAGCCTCTTCTTCGGTTATGCCGAATTCTGAGACCATGACACTTACTATCAAAGGATAGTATTCACGACCGCGCTCGCTACGCCAAGGACATTTTTGCATCATTGGATGAACCTGTTCAATACCGATGCGGCAAACGACGCATGGAAGGACACCTGACTCCTCCACGGCCGCCTTATACCCCCGCGTCTCAAATTCTCCACGTTACCCACCATGGGCCCCTCGACAACATCGTATTCATGAAGATCCTTACTCGAACGATGATGCAGCGTAAAGCTCCGCCAGGCATCGTCCGCCTCCACGAAAGTTCGCGTACTCAAAGATTCCAATTCTGATACAGGGACCCTGAAACGCACAACCTCGGGAACTCCACCTCTTTTTCTCACGACCCTCTTAGCTCGTGCCGCTGCTTGCTCCGGATCACGTGTCGTGTAGAAGCGGCGGCCGAAGTCTGGGTTGGCGATCCCCCTGCCGAGATCAATGCCGTCGGATCGGAACTCCGAGCACAACGATCGTTCGTCCCATGGTAAATCGACGAAGTTGTCCGGGACTGGGGTCTATCCCGTGATCGGTGTTTCTGGCGGTTCGGTTAGTAGGTTTCGGCGGCCGGCCAGCGGTCACCGAAGGTGATGGCGAAGGCGTTGAGTACGGGTTTCCAGCGCATCGTCCATCGGGCGCGGCCTGTGCCGGTGGGGTCCAGGCTGCGGGTCACAAGGTACAGGCACTTCAGGGCGGCCTGCTCGGTTGGGAAGTGGCCGCGGGCTCGCACCGCCCGCCGGTAGCGGGCATTGAGCGATTCGATCGCGTTGGTCGAGCAGATCATTTTTCGGATCTCGACGTCGTAATCGAGGAACGGCACGAACTCGGTCCAGGCGTTGCGCCACAGTCGGACCAGCGCCGGATACTGCGCAGACCATTTGTCGTCCAGTTCCTGCAACGCCACTTCCGCCGCTGTCGCGTTGGGGGCCTCGTACATGGCTTTGAGGTCCCGTTTGAGCGCGTCGGTGTATTTCCGGGAGGTGAGCCGGAACGAATTGCGGATGAGGTGGATGATGCAGGTTTGCACGATCGCGGCCGGCCAGACTTGTTCCACCACCTCGGGCAAGCCTTTCAAACCGTCGCAGACGAGGAAGAACACGTCCTTCACGCCGCGGTTTTTCAGATCGACCAGGACGCTCATCCAGAACTTGGCGCCCTCGCCGCCGCTGCCCGCCCACAGGCCGAGCACGTCCTTACGGCCGTCCACGGTGACACCGATGGCGGCGTAGAAAGGCCGGTTGGCCACCTGGCTGTCGCGGACCTTGACCACGATCGCGTCGATGAACACCGCGGCGTAGACGACGTCGAGCGGACGGCTGGCCCAGTCCTGCATCTCCGCCACGACCTTGTCGGTGATGCGGGAGATCGTTTCCTTGCTCACCGACGCGCCGTAGATCTCGGCGAAATGCGCCGAGATTTCACCGGTGGTCATCCCCTTCGCATACAGGGACAGCACGATCTCGTCCACATCGGTGAGCCGACGTTGCCGCTTCTTCACAATCTGCGGCTCGAACGTGGATTCCCGATCCCGCGGAACCTCGATCTCCACCTCGCCGGCCGCGTCCGAGAGCACCGTCTTCTTCCGGGTCCCGTTACGCACATTCGCCGAATCACGCCCCGGCTCGGCACGATGCTTCTCATGTCCGAGGTGCTCGGTCATCTCCTCATTCAGCGCGGTTTCCAACACGTTCTTGGTGAACAGCTTCAACAGCCCGTTCGGGCCGGTCAGCTCCAGCCCCCGCTGCCGGGCCTCGGCCACCATCGCCACCGCAGCGGCCTGCTCCGGCGACAACCGCTTCTCACTCTTACGTGGAGTCACAGCCCCAGATGTCATCACTCACAGTGCCCATCCCGCCGGACCTCAGCCCGGCGTGTCGGGCCAGAAACACCGATCTTGAAACAGTCCCCGGGACTGCGCCGCCCGTTGACAGGTTTGCTGTGGTGGCGGTTGTCGGGTCGGTGGCAGGGGTGAATGGGCCGGCGTCGGCTGCCGCTCGGCCTTGTGCGCCGTTGGCGGGGTCGAGGACCTTGAGGTTGATGACGGGTTGGTTGTTGGCGGCCTCGAGGCTGGCTTCTCATGCTGGGTGAGAGGGACGGCGAGAGAGGTGGCCGCGCCGCGGGAGTCAGTGCTCGGGCTCGCACCATCGCCCGGCGGGCGGCTTGGCGGGCGGCCTCGGCCGCAGCGCGCGCTGCTGCGGCCGCAGCGGCGGATCCGGCGCGGCCCCCGGCGGAGAGGGCCGCCCCTGCGGCCCGTCCGTATTTCAGCGATTTCCCGGCTTTGGTCGCGCCTCGCACGACGGCGCCGCTCGACACCCCCCGCCGCGGGTTCGGAGCATCCGCACGGCGTGCAGGTGGGAGGTCTCCGTCGAATCGCGATCGCGGCGGCGGCGCGGAGACGTGGCCACGTGGCATCGGCCGGGCGTAGCTGGTCAGCCTCCGGAAGCCGAGGCGCGCAGCCCGACTCCGGCGCCATCCGCTGGCTCACCGGTTGGACGACACGTGGGCTCAAGGGGCGCAGTGCCTGGCCCGGCTCGCGCGGCGAACCGATCGCCCGACCTGCGCTAACGTGCAGGCCGGACGATCTTGACGACTGTGGACCTTGGGGGAACTTACTACAACACAAAACCCCAGGTAGAAGCCCTGGAGGCGCTGCTCCGGAAGCTCCCCGACCCGTCCAAGCCCACTCCGCCGCCCGCTGACCGGCCGAAACCAGGTCGTGCCCGGCAACTCGACGCTGTCCAAGTCAAGGACCTCATCTCTGGGTACCAAGCCGGAGCAACCGTGTACGAGCTGGGTACCCGGTTCGGCATCGAACGGCGCACGGTCAGCAACATCCTCAAACGACACGACGTGCCGATGCGCCGCCGTGGACTCTCCCCCGAGCAGGTCGACGACGCGATCCACCTCTACAACCTCGGCTGGTCACTAGCGCGAGTCGGCGAACACCTGGGCGTCGACCACACCACCGTGCTGACCAAACTCCGCGAACGCGGCATCCCCACCCGCGACACCCACGGACGACCACGATCGTGAACCGATCAGTTCATATTTCGGATGCTCCCAATGCGGCGGCCAGCGACTAGCTGTTGCGGGACATGGCTTGCTTGGCGACGCCAGTGGTGTTGTACCGGAAGCGCGCCATCTCGACGGTCACGTCGTACTGATTGGCGATCTGCTCGATCGAGGCTTGGCGCCGCGCAGCACTCAGAAGTAGAGGTCGAGGCAGCAGGAGTGTTCCTCCGAAGGCGGTGGCCTCTTCCTCTTCGTCCGGCTTGCAGGTCCGGAACGGCATCCCGTCGACTTCGCGGATCTCAGACAGATCGTGCTTGAGCATGACGTGCGCGAGTTCGTGCGCGATGTCGCTGTTCTGGCGGCCAGTGTTGCGCAACGGGCTGACCACGATGATCTTGCGCTGCTCGATCTCGAAGGTGGCTGCGGAAAAGGCAAACGCCTGGAGGCGCTCCAGGTCTTCAAGCTCTGCAACGTCTACAAGCTCACCCGCGTCAACGATCGAGACACCTAGGTGCTTAGCGAGGTCTCGCGGGTCAAGGCGATCGTGCGAGGCGAGACCCAGCTCCTTCCGGACCCTTGCCGCCTCTCGTTCGGCTTCAGCCTTGAACCCGCGGCGTAGCGTCACAGCTCCCCGCCGGCCACGCGAGCTGCCAACTTGTCGTGCATCTCACCGAGGAGCGAGTTGAGGCGATGGGGAACGCCGGGACGAAGCACAGATGCGGCGCGGAGGTGGCACGCCACTACCTGCCGCTGCGCCGGCGCCTTGGCAAGTACGTCGTACATGTTGCGGAGGACATCCGCGATCTTCGAGGCGGCGTCCGGCGCCAACCGCGGGTCGGCGGCGAGATGCGCGATCGCCTCGTCGATCGGGGCGATCTGGCGTTCGGTAACGGGCGCAAAGAACTGCCCCGGGGAGACGCCGAGCCATGCGCACAGGAGGGTGAACGAGGTGAGGTCGGGCTGAGCGCCAGCTTCGACGCGGGTGAACGTACTGAAGCTGACACCCGCCTCGGCTGCGGCTTGGCGCAGGGACAACTTCCCGCGGCGCTCGCGGAGCATCTCGCCCAGCCGGGCGAGATCGAGCCCCTCCACGCTCGCGGAAGTGTCGGAGGCGCCTGTCACGTTGTCCATGCCGGGTACGCCGACGCTGCGCAGTTCCGCTCCATGAAGGTGAGCTTAGCGCGGAACTGCCGTCCTGATGACACGACATAGCGTGTCTTGACAAGCGTGATGACGCTTTGCTGATACAGTCAGAGCAAAGCTCCAGCAAGGGCTCTGACACAGGGAGGGGCTATGAGTCCCGGCAACAATCCTGGTCACGGCGAGCACGCCGTGACGATCTTCGTCAACACCCGCGAGTTCCAGTGGGACAAGAAGGAGATCTCCTACGAGGAGGTCTACAACCTGGCGTTCCCGAACGAGCCGCTCAACGACGGAGACGTCGCGCGTATCGAGTACTCGCGCGGGCACAACGGCGGTGGGGCTGGCTCGCTCCAGCCCGGCGGCACCGTCAAGGTCAAGGAAAACATGGTCTTCGATGTCTACGTCACCGTTCGATCGTGATCCGTCGACTCGTCGACTGCTCGACGAGGACTACTGCCTCTCGTTCGAGGCCAACCACCTGATCGTCGAGCGTGTCCCGTACGTCACCGCCGCCAAGGCGGTGACGTACGGGCGGCTCGCATTGCCGGTCGTGTTCAGCGGCGACATCGTCCAGGACGGCTCCGGCGACCACAGGATCTGGTTCATCGGCGAGCAGCCCTGCGATCAGCACGGGCAGCCGATCCCAGGTCCGTCACCCGACGGTCACGCCATAACCCCGGAACTCAGCGCGAACTTCATGATCTCCAGCAAGCCGAAGAACGCCGGCGCCTACGCCAACACCTACGACAAGATCACCTCGTACGTGCGGATCCTGAGCCATCCCGCGAAGGCACTCGACCCGACTGTGACGGCGACGCCGGGTGCTGGCTGGACTGAGGTTCCAGACGACCTGCCGTTCGTGTACCCCGACACCGGCACCGCTCGCGCGGGTCTCGCTGAGATGAACGCGAAGTTCCGAGGCCACCGCATCGGTATCATCGGCCTGGGCGGCACCGGCAGTTTCATCCTCGACCAGGTGTCCAAGACCTGGGTCGACACCATCGAGTTGTTCGACGGTGATGTGTTCGACAACCATAACGCCTACCGCGCTCCAGGCGCTGCCGACATCGAGGACCTCAAGTTGCGTCCGAACAAGGCCGAGCACTTCGCCCGCGTCTACTCCCACATGCACACTGGTATCACCGCGCACCCGGACTTCATCACCGCCGACAACCTTGAACTCCTCGGCAACTGCACCTTCGTCTTCATGGCCGCCGCCGATGCGAACGACAAAACCGCGATCCTCGCTTGGCTCCACGAACGAGGCATCCCCACGATCGAAGTCGGCATGGGCATCCGAGACGAAGGCGGGCGCCTCTCCGGACTCTTGGCCGTCGTGAACCACTTCCCCGGCATGTCACACGGCGCGATTTCCACCGCGACCGGCAGGCCCGACGAGTACGACCGCAACATCCAGACCGCCGACCTCAACTGCCTCAACGCAATGCTCGCGGTCATCAACTGGAAGAAGTACCTCACGTATTACGCCGAGCTCAAGCCGGTCGATGAGACCGTCTACCGGATCTTCACGGGAACCATCCGCAACGGAAATGGGGATGCAGGGGAGGATGCAGCGTGAGGGAGACGCGGATCGTTCCCGAGTTCGTGACGTCGTTTCCCACAGAACTGGAGCCAGGCCACCTCTACGTGTCAGCCCGGTTCTCCACCACCGCGCACCTGTGTGCCTGCGGTTGTGGTCGCGAGGTCATCACACCCCTCTCACCCGGTCAGTGGGTGCTCACGTTCGACGGCACGGTCACGATATGGCCATCGATCGGGAACTGGGCGTTGCCGTGCCAGTCTCACTACGTCATCGATCACGGCACGATCAAGTGGGCACGCAACTTCACACATGATGAGATCCAGCTCAACCGCGAGTCAGACCACCGCATCCTCGAAGCCGTCCCTGCATCCCAGAGCCCTTGGTGGGATCGCCTCCTTCGGCGTCTGACTGGTCGCTGACTGGGGCCCTACATCGTCTCGCCGCAGACACTGATCAGCTGCCGTTGCCCTGTTCCGTTCCGCAAGGTTCTCGAAGATACGTGATGCCGAAGGCCTTGAGCCCGCGGTACTTCTGGTACCTCGTGGCGAGGTCGAACGGGCTGTCACTCATGCGCTGGAAGATGTCGAGGCCGCGTCCGAGCAGGATCCTCCAGCCGGTGTCGGTGCTGATCGAGCGGTCGTGGATCGACTGGGGCTCAGCGAACTCGACGTCGAAGACGATGCCGAGCACGGCCGCGCTCTGCTTGATCTGCACGAGGTACTCGTACTGCTTTTGCAGCTTCTCCGAACCGTCCTGGTTCTCGACCGTGATGAGCTTGAGCGCAACCTCGTCCGCAGGATCCTTGCCGCGAGCGATCGCCTCGGTGAGCTCCATCAGGTTCCTGGCCTGGTGGAACATGCGCACGTAGGGGTCGACGATCGTGATCTGCGAGGCGCCCTGCAAGTACGGGACGAGCAGCTCGTCATACGAGACGCCACGCTGACCTTCTTGGTACTCCCGATGTCCCTGGAACAGTTCAGCGGACGCCGCACCGGCTCCCAGCGGATCTGCGTTTGCCGGTGCCTCATCTGGCTCAGTGCCCGTGCGGACCCGGCGGTAGTACGTGGGGTACTGGTCCTCCTCGAGCGTGCCGACGGCGTACCAGGTGCCTTCCTTGTCGAAGTAACCGAACTTCACCTCGGCCATGGTCGAGTCGATGCGCAGGATCTGGTCCTTGACGCGCTTACGTCCCTCTATGGCGAACCGAAGGATCTCCTCGATTTCCTTGCGGGTGGCCTCGCCGCCCGGATAGAGGATCTTCATCAAGCCGGAGAAAGTCTTGTGGATGCCGTCGCGATCGCGCGTCGAGATGTCGGGCGACAGCGTGTAGTGCTGCTGGTAGCGGTCGGAGTAGTCTTGCGAGCGCATCGACTTGAGGACTTCGGCGATGTAGTCGACGACGAACCCGTAGCCGTCAGAGAACATCTCGCCACGGATGATGTCCACTTCCCAACCGGGAATGTAGTGGTGCAAGCGGTCAAGGTAGGCCGGGTCGTGGTAGGCGTCAGGGAGCTCGTCGAACAGGTCGGAGTTCTTGAGCATGTACGGCACGGTGTGCGAAGTGTTCCCGACGAAGACCATCGAGGCCTCAGCGCCCAGGGTCTCGACGCCGCGAGAGAATGACTTGTTAGCCATGTAGTTCTTCATGATGTCGACGAGCGACTTGTCGGTGCGCTTCTTCTTGCCGGCGAACTCGTCGAAGGCGACGACGTCCCAGTAGCCGACCAGGCCGATGCGCCCGTTAGAGTTGTTGACGAAGAGCTTGGGAACGGTAACCTCGCCACCGGAGATCAGCATCCCGTGGGGTGAGAACTCCGAGAAGATGTGGGACTTTCCGGTGCCCTTGGGGCCTAACTCGACGAGGTTGTAGTTGCGCTCGACGAACGGGATGAGGCGCACGAGCTGGAAGAACTTCCCTCGTCTGCTGAAGACCTCAGGGTTGAAGCCGATGGACTGCATCAGCAAGTCGATCCACTCTTCGGTGTTGAATCCGCGGCGGGCTTCGAGGTACTGGTCGACGTCGAACTTGGACAGCTGGATGGGCTTGATCGAGCCAAGGTTCCAGGGAACGTCCCAGTGCTCATCGCTATGGAAGTACTCGATGTCGCAGATGCACCACACGCCGCCGACCAGCAGCTTGGGGTGGGCTTTGACGACCGGCGAGTCGACGATCACGCCTTTGATGCCGAGGTTGGCGAACTCGGCCTCGTAGACGTCGGCCTTGTCGTTGAGGGTGACGGTGACCTTATCGATGATCCGGTGCCGGCCACGCTCCTTGATCGTCGACTTGACCAACTCGGACTCGCTGCGGTGCACGTAGTGCTCGGCCAGGATCTTGCGGACGGTGTCGATACCGGCCTGGATGGTGGCTTCGTCGTCTGAGGCGGCGTACTGCCCGAGCAGGTACTCCAAGACGTACGACGGCACGATGGCATTGCCCTTGACAGCCTTGACCAGGTCCTTGCGGACGACCACCCCGGGGAACAGCAGGTTGATCTTGAAGTCGAGATCACTCTGCTGTGGCACAGTCGGCTCGGGCGTCTCGTTCTCCGTCTCGCTCATCTCAGCTCGCTCCTAGAAGTCGAAGTCCGACGCGAACGAACGCTTCAACGTATAAACCGCCTTGGCGAAGACTCGCCACTGGTTGGTGTTGGGGATGCGCTCCTCCAGCCGGAACTCGACGGCCCGGTTGTTGTAATCGTTGGCGTCTTGGCTGAGCAGCATCCGTGCGCTCTGGTAGCGGTTACGCTTATCGGCGGAGGTCTGGTCGAAGGTCAGGTCGACAAGGTTCGAGATGAGGGTCTCGCCGACATAGAGCCCAGCACGGAGCGTGCGGGCTTGGACCTTGTCGCTGACCGGCTCGGTCTGGAAGAGCCGGACGACGACCTGTCCGGTGGTGATCTTGTCTGACTCGGGCCAGACCTCGACGTTGACCAGCCTGGTGTCGCTCTTGCGCTTCTTGTTGACCGCCAGCACTGGCACGACGATCTCCTGCAGCGTCGCCCCGCCGTGCACGAATCGTGAACCGCCGCCGGGCAGCCGCAGACGGTGGAGCGACTTGGGGATCTGGATTTCCAGGTCGCTCTCGAGCCCCAGCTGGGTGGCCTCGAAGGTAGCAAAGGCGTTATCGAGCTTGAGCCCGTTGCCCAGCACGAAGCGCCGGTTGACGACCTTGATGCCATCGCCCTGCGGCTGGGTCGACAGGAAGAACGTGTCGGGTAGTGCCTCGTCCTGGAACAGGAAGCCATGGTCGGCGGTGATGAAGATGTTGGTGGCGTTGGCGCTCGCTAGCTTTTTCACCAGGTCAACAATGTCACGCAGGGTGTCATCGACTGCCTCGAAGACCTGCCGTTCGGTACCTGGCTTATCCCCCGTGGCGTCGATTCGGTTGTGGTAGACGTACAAGACCCGGTTGGACTTATACAGCTCGCGCCGCTCCTCAGCGTTCAGGGCCTTGAAGTCCTCGGCCTGGATCGCCGATCCGCCAACGCCCTCGAGGATCTTGCTGCGGAAGGCGGTGTTGTTTGTCGGTTGGTCGTCCACAAGCACCGTCTTGGCGTCCGCCGAATGCTTGAGCGTCGCATGCGGCAGCAGCGCCGCCATGCCGAGCTGAGTGTAGCTGGGCAGCACTCCGAGCACGGCCTCCAAGTTGGCCTCGAAGCGGTCCTCCCGCCGGATGAGCGAGCCAAGCTCGTCGGCCACCTCGTAGCGCAGCGCGTCGGAGATGATAACTACGGCCTTCTTGTCGCCGTCGCGCACGAGCGGCTCGACATAGCGGGCGTAGAAGGCCGTCTGCGAATACAGGGCAATCGAACGCCACTTCTCAACGTGGTCCACCTGCTGCTGCCAGGCGTTGCCCAGCTCATAGACGTACTTGTTGGTGTAACGCTTCTCGACCAGCCCGCGAAGCGCCTCCAGCGGCTTCGGGTACTCCGCCGTGCGCGCAGCGTAGACGAACTGGCGATACAGCTGATCAATACGGAACCACCCGTCCCGGTATCGCTCCAGCCCGTCGTCGAACGACTGCATCCCGAGATTCAGCGACGCCAGCTCGCCCAGCAGCTCCGACGCACTGGCGACGGCCGTGTAGAGCTGCTTGTAACCGTCGGCCCAGACGCTGCTCTGCCGCTGGCGCACAACCTCGGCCACCTCGCGCGGAGTGACGGTCTGCTCGGCTACCGCCCGCGCCAGGTCGCTAATGATCTTCTGATCGGTCTCCTCAAACAGGTCGACGCCGACCAGGTCGCGGAAGCTGGTGTCCTCGATCTTCGACTTGTAGTCCAGGTCTCCGGCCGCCCGCTTGGCGAGCGTGGTCATGGCGGCCTGACTGCGTCGGTCGTTGCGCAGGCTGGCGAAGTCGAGCTGGATGTTCTGCAGACCGCTTGGGCGCTCCGACTTAAAACCCTCAATGGCTCTGCCGAAGATCCACAGCACCAGGTCATCGATGCTCGGCGACGCCGACTGGTAGCCGTAGATCCGGGCCACGCCCTGCCAGTAGAAATCATCCAGGCCGAAGTCGACGAGAGCGTCGTACTTGGCGTGCTGGCCCTTCGCGTTCTCGGTCAGGAGGGTGCGCGTGATCTCCAGCAGGCTGTGCGAGTCCTTAAGGCCCAGCACTACGGCGGTCATCTTGGCGCGCAGATCGGTCGCGTCGTCCTCGGGGTTGAGGAGTGCCTTGAGGCTGTGTACGCGCTTCGTGGCGTTGAAGAACTTCTCATACGCCTGGACGACTTCTACTATGCCCTTGCCCGTGAGGCCGAGATCGTGGGCGACCAGCGCGGTGCGGTCGGCCGTGAAGACCCCGTATGCCAGCTCCAGATCGAGCAGCCAGTTCCCGATGCCATCAGGTACTCGACCCGAGCGGTAGACCAGGAACCTGCCCTCCGGCTCGCCGCGCAGCAACCGGTTCTTGATGGCGAACTCGTTGTTGACGACGCGGATGGTCTGGATGCCAGGCAGGTCGAGGCTGTCGATCTCCGCCGCGTACTGGCCCTCTGCGTCGTGCCAGAAGACGACCCGGTGGCGATCGAACCGGCGCAGCAGGTGCGGTCGGACCGTGGCGGCGTCACTCATCGCTGGCCTCAAGGCCGGGGATCTTCTTCAGGGCGGCGCCGAACTTCGGGTAGTTGGCCTTCACACCATCGTCCAGATCGATTGCCAGCTGGCGGGACGCCAGTGGGTACAGCACGTCGTGCTCGTACTCCGCAAGCTCCAGCAGCACCTTGCGCAGCCGGTCAGCCTCCTTCTGGGCGGCCGCCTGCTGATGTGGTGTACCGCCACCTGCAGCCAAGAGCTCCTGTTGCTGCAGGCTGGCGGTGAGCTTGGCACGGAACTCGCGTAGGTACTCGTTGAGCACCGTCGACACCGTGGACGGCGTGTAGCGGTGCATGTAGATCAGCGCGTTGAACGAGCCCTTAGGGCTGGAGAACAGCCAGTAGATCGGACGCTTCTTGTACCGCTGTACGTGATCCTTGTAGAACGACTTCACGAAGTATTCCCGTAGATCCTTCACACCGACAGCCTCGGCGGCAAACCGCAGGTTCTCTTGAAGGTATTCCTCGCCAAATGCGACTCGGAGGAATTCTTTGAGCCGCACGACAATGTCATCTTCGAACCAATCGCCATCCACGATCGGAATTACATTGTCCCTATCAGGTCGGAACTTCGGCGCTGGGATTCTTGTAAAATAATCCTGAAGGGTATCACCTTGACTAGCCAAGATCAGCCCCGGGTGATCGAGGCTATATCGGCCAAACATGCAACCAACTGCATAAGACAGCAATTCTTTGATAGCTTCTTTGTTCAGTTCAGCGGACGCGTCTTCTGTGCTCAAATCTCTACTATAACGGTAATGTGGATTACGAAGGAGTGTGACATTCTCAGGCGAAACCATCGGATCCAGTTCGCCGTTGATCCCGAGTTCTTCAAGTATGCTCGTATTTACTTGCTCTTCAAGATCTCTGGCCCTGGCGGTGCAATCATTCCAGGCGTCGATGACGGACTTGCTCGCGAGCTCCAATGAGCTGGCTTCGCTTAGTACCAGCGGATTAGCGGTGAAGTTCCAGGATGTCTCAAAAGAGTCCCAGTCAGCTCTCGATATGCCAATGAGCTCTGCAACCTGCGAATCAATTGTGGGATTGGCAAATTGAGGAAGGGGAAGCGAGCGGAAATTCTTTGTCCCAAAACTCATTGTCGGGTTTATCGCGAAAGTTAGTTCACGAACGAATGGGCTATTCAAGAAGCCGAGTACATAAAGAGGGAGACCGCCCGTTTCACTGATCGGAAACGCGCTCATTCCTTTTACATTGAAAGTAAAGCCGTGATCGTAGGCTCGAAATGCAGGTGCAGCATCGCTGATCTCCGACCAGGAGATGGAGGACCTAAAATAAAAGCCTTCATCGTGAACTACATAATTGATATTGCCGTTTAGATAGGGGTACTTCTCAGCAGCAGATGCCTTTATACGATAGCCGAGGTCCTCCCAATCGACAACGTATTCGTAGTTGCCGAACCACTTCCGGTTAGCTCCACCCTTGTTGTGCGCAAACCATCGTGCGCCACTCGCCAGCGCCTCTTCATCGGACATCGCGTCCACGCACGCGCGGCTCCAGGAAACTTCCCAGAAGTAACGCAAATAAAGATTATTGTCTGTAGTAAAAAGCCCTCGCCGAGGCTGCAAGACCTCAGATATTGACTGAGATCGTCCGATTATATCGAGAACTCTGATTGGCACCCAATAGGCTATCGGAGAGCCGGGAAGTGCGGCAAATGCTCCAGCTGTAACATGGAAAACGTTATCACTATTTGAACTCGAAACGCATGTATTCGCAATGCGCTCCTTTTCTGCCTCCGAGTCGCCGTCAACGAGACGGAAATATGCAGCGGGCGTCGACCTACCAATCTGGCGCATCAATACAAAGGCGGTGGTTGCCACGACCGAACCCCCGATGGAATCGAATGCTCGATCGCCGAGATGTGCCATCGCAACAGGAGGTGACGTGTTGAGAATCCTCAGCCTAAGATCCTCATAAGAAGACAGGAACATCCATGACTGCATGGTAATCATGGCAATGATTCCAGAATCGATGGAGAGATCTATACAACGCTCGATAAACATTGCGAAGAGGTCCGACCTGGAATCAGCAAACTCACGCTTCGCATAGTCGGCAAGCATGGGCGCCATGTTCCTCGAGCCCATATACGGCGGATTTGCGATTACAACATGATATTTGTCAGCAAGGTAACGACTCTGCTCAATGAATCGCCCAATACGATTGCCGAGTTCGTTTCCGACCAGGTCATCTTCGACGCCAGAGGTGTGCGCAGTTAGATACAATCTGGCCTGCTCTACGGACAATAGCCCTGGGCGAATTAGGGATCCAAGTATGTCGGCGTGCTCGAATTTTTTCCAGAACTCCTGCTCTTTGTGTCGGTCACCCGACTTCGTCACCAGGAAGTCAAGTTCCTGAGCAGTAAAGGAGATTGGCTCAAGTACGCACACGTTCGGTTCGATCTTCTTGCTGAAGAACGTGCGCTGCTTAGCTCGTGCCTTCATGGTCAGGGCGAAGGCTGCCAACGCCCCAGCTCGCGGATCGATCTCCACGCCGTAGAGGTTGTTGGTCAGGATCAGGCCGGGGATCTCGGCCGGGGCGTAGCCCTCTTCCTCATAGATTGCGTACAGCAGGTCGAAGGCGTAAGTCAGCATGTGCCCGGAGCCGCAGGCCGGGTCGATGACCTTGAGCTCCTCGGGGTTGCCGATCTTGAGGAAGTCGGTCTCCTCGTCGACCGGGGCGATGTAGTACTGCATCTGGCGGACCAGGTGCGAGGACGGTCGGTTGAGCATCCAGAGCCGGCCGAGCGAATTCTCGACCAAGTAGCGGACGATCCAGTGCGGTGTGAAGAGCTGGGTGGCTGCGGGGATCTCGTCGGCGCCGGCCTTCTTGTTCTTCTTGAAGCCAGCGAAGACCTCGTCCTTACGCTCCGAAATGTAGAACTGGTACAGCCAGCCGATCACCTCGACGTCCTGGCACACGTCCTTTGTGAGCACCTTGACCGCACGGCTCGACACTGAGTCGTCGGCCAGCAGGTTGGCCGGGATGAGCAACTCGGTGAAGTCGCCCTCGCGCTCGAACATGAACGGCATGGCGCGGTTCCAGTAGCGGCAGTAGTCCGCGAGCAGCATGGCGTAGGCCTCGCCCTGGGCGTCGTCGCTTCGGCGGGTGCCGTTGAGCAGAGCCGTGACCGTGTCGCGGGTCTTGGTGCCGACCACCGCAGCGTCGATGTTGCCGCGCTTGGCTTCGGCCAGGATCTCGGGTTGACCGGTCTCAACGCCGGGCTGTGGTGAGACAACGCCGATGCCGGTGTAACCGTTGGCGTCCATGAACCGCAGGGCGATGATCCGGTTGAACCACGTGTAGGCGACCCGGTCGGCGATTGCTGCCTTGCCCTTGTCGCCGCCGCCAGCCGCCGTGACGGCCTTCTCCAGGGCTTCGACGGCCTTGGGCCGTTCGACCCGATCGGGTGAGGCTGGGGCCAGCACAACGGCAATCCGGGCGGTCACCTCTCGGATGAGCGTCGTACGTGCCCAGGTGGCGAATGACTTCAGCGGCGCGGTTTCCATCAGAGAGAGATTCGCTTTCCGTCGTTCAGGGTCTGGACGAGTGCCGCGCGCAGGGCGTCGAGGTAGCGGTCGACGTCCTCTTCTGTTTCCAGCACACCCGAGACGCCGGTGGCCGCGATGGTCTTGACCGACACGGTCTGCTTTGGCGACGGTGGCGTACCACCATCACCGTCGCCGTCTCCCTGCTGAGCGGCGGCCAGCTGGTCGAGCAGACTCGGGTAGACCGTCTCCTCGAAACTCGAGCCAGTCTCGCGGATAAGGGCGACCTGGTTCTGAGTACGGATGCGGGAGAGCGTCTGGTCGACTCGACGCAGCACGCTCTCCTGGGCGTCCGGGGTCGCTTTGGCGTAGGAGGAGCTGCCTTCGATCTCGGCCTTGCGCCCCTCGATCGCCTCGACGACATCCGCGCGGTTGCTGGTGACGACTCCGTCGATCTGAGCACGCAACTGGTCGGTGGCCTGCTTGAGCTGGGCCATCTTGTTGCCGCGGAAGGCGTTCGGGTCGTCCAGGGCGGCGCGCACCGTCGCGTCACTCCCAGAAGGCAGATAACCGAGGTTGCTGCTGTGGGTTGCCAGCAGGTCGGCCGCCTGGTCATAGATGGCCTTCTGGCCACCGCTGAGGAATGCCTGGATCGGGTCGATCGTGCTTTCCTTGGCGTCGAGCAAGTCGTCGCCAAGGTTGAATTCGGTCAAGTACCAGTCGTCGGGTTTGCCGACCACCTCGTCAAGCAGCGCGATTGGAGTCGAGAGCTGAGCCACGAACGGGTATTTCGAACCTGTGATGGTCGCGTTGAGCTCGTCGCGCTTGGCCTGCAGCTTGTCGGCCCCGTGGCGGGCGAGTTCCAGCGGGTCCTTGGGAGTGTTGCCCTCGTCAAAGAAGTCGGTGCAGAACTTGCGGAAAGCGGCGACCTTGCGCTCGTCGAAAGTCTTTTGGGGAGACACCACGGCGTGGGCGTGCTTCTGGGTGTTGCGCAGTACCGTAGCGACCTCGGAACGCTTGAGGACGTTGCCGTCGACCGTGAGCGTGACCTTGGATGTGCCGATCAGGTAGGCGACCAGGACCTCGATCGAGGCCAGGTCCCAGCCGTAGGGCTTGGTCGTAAAGCTGTCGACAATTGTCTTCATCGTGACCTGCTCGCCGAGTGTCTCCTTGCGGAGAACGAACGACAGCACCTCCTCCGCCGGCGCGTAGAGCTTGCTGGCGGTTTCGGCATCGAATAGCCCGCTGTCGGGCTTGACAGCCGAGGCGACCTGCTGCTCGCTGTAGGTCGTACCGCCAAGCAGCTTGAGCTGGGTGTAGGTGCGGCTGATGAGGTCTTGGAAGCCATCGGTCACCCGCACGAGCGCGTCTTGAGAGTTTGAGGTGATGTCGGCGGCGTTGATGACCAGCGTGGACTTGCCCACCGAGACCTTCGCCCGCTCGATGAGTTCCTTCTCGCGGTCGGTGTTCTGCGCACCCTTGGTCTGCAGGATCTGGCCCTCGATGGCCGAGATCGAGGTGCTCTGCTTGCGCTTGATGTACTTCTCGGTTCTGATCAACAGCCGCAGATCCGCCAGCAGCCGGGCGTCCGGTTCGAGGATGACGCGCAGCTCGTCCTTGCCCGCGCTGTGCATGCGGATTTCGTCGGGCGAGTACGGGTACTCCGGCGAGATGAAGTGGACCGCCAGTTCGCGCTGCTGGCCGTGGGCCTGGTCGTCGAGCTTGAAGCCGAACGGGAAGTCCTGGCCGTTCTTGGCGTAGCGGATCTTGTTCGTCTTGATGACGTCGCCCGAGAGGATCTTGAACAGTCTCCCGCTGATCTCGGAGGCGTCGATGTCGACGTTCTTGATCTCTTCCTCGATGACCTGTTCTTCGTTGGTCAGGTACTCGTAGGTGTTGCCGTTGCGTTGGATGTAGGTCTGCGTCTCCAGCATGGTCAGCGCTTCCTTGACCTGCTCCGAGAGCGCGGGAAGGTCGAGGCCGAAACGGTCGTAGACCAGCACTGTGAGGTTGCGCGGGGTCGCTTGGAAGCTCTCGACGTACTTGACCAGGAACAGTGCCTTGAGCAGGCGGATGGCCAGCGCGTTGTCGAGGTTGCGCTCGGCGACGTCGATCGAACGCTGGGCGGCAGACTTCAGGGAGGCGCGGATACCGGCGAACATGCTGTCGAACGTGGCGAGCTGGCCGACCTCGACGTTACCGATGTCCTTGGCGACCTGCTGGACGACGCCGAGCATCGAGCGCTCGCCCACCGAACTGTTGCGCCCCTCGAAGACGTTGTGGTCGGAGATGCCCTCGATCGCGGCCTGGAACAGCGGGAACTGGTAGCTGACGAACGGGTAGGTCCCGACGAAGTGGGCCTCGTCAGCGTAGTTGCGGTAGGTCTTGGCCCCGTCGACGAAGTCGAACAGCGTCTTGAAGTTGGCGTGCTGCTCGGCGTGGATCGTACTCAGCGCGGCCACGCCGGCGTCGTTCTTCTGGAGCAGACGCTTGCGGATGACCTCCTCGACATCGGCGCTGGTGAGCTTGAGGCGGGTCTTGAAGCGGGCCTGGATCTTGGAGAAGTCGTTGCCCTGCTGGCGGGTGCGGTCGCCGATGACCTTTTCCATGTCCTCCTGCGAGGTCACGAACACCCACGCCAGGCCAGAGCACTTGGTGTTGAGCGACTCGGCGATGGTCTGCAGGTTGAGCATCAGTTTGGTGTCCGAGCCGATGAACTGACCGACCTCGTCGACGAAGAAGTTCAGCCGGAAGGCCGGGTCGCCCTGCTTGTCCAGCCACGCCTTGACCTCGTCCGCGAAGTCCTCGATCGAGACGGAATAGGAGGCGCTGTACTGCCGGATGATGCCGTCTGCAGTGCCGCCGTTGACCTCGGCGAAGGCCCGGTCGATGCTCGGGCCTTCCAGTGCGCTCTGCTCGCGTCCCTGCGACCAGGGGATGCCCGCGATGCGTTCGAACGCTGCTTGGAAGGCCGCGTACTGGCCGCGGTTGTCCAGATCGCGCTCGAACCGCGCCACGTGGCCCTGGTTGCCGTAGTAGCCGCGGCTCTCGTCGAACACCTTGACGAACACCTTGAGCAAAGCGTCGGTTTGGTCCTTGCTGATCAGGGTGGCCTTCTGGTCGATGTTGAACAGCAGGCTCTTGGCGGGGATACGGTCGGCCTTGTTGAGCAGACCTGGGAGGAAGGCATCAGGGCTCTTCGCCCGGAAGCTGTCGGAAACGTTCTGGCGCGGGTAGTCCTGACCGTCGACGTCGCCGAGGAGGTGGGCGAGCATTTTGAGCATGTGTGACTTACCGGAACCGAAGAAGCCGGAGATCCACACACCGTTGGCGTTGGTGTAGTCCGTGTACTCCTCGAGCAGGATCTCCAGGCCCTTCGCGGCCTCGTTGGTCAGGACGTACTCCTCGACCTCAGTGCCCAGGTGTGCGACGTCGTCGGCCTTGATGACGCCTTCGATCGGGCGCTGGATGTCCTTGGCGAAGATCTCGCTGAGCTGCATCGAGCTCACGCCTCCTGTTCCAGGATGTTCTTGGCTCGGTAATACTGGTCGTCCTTGAGCCGACCGAACAGCACGAGCGAGGAGCCCAACGTGTCGGACTGCTCGTAGCGGCCTGGGAAGAACATGAGCATCGACTTGCCCTTGACTACAGACTGTAGGTTGTTGAGCACGTTGTGCGAGCGGATATGCGGGAAGACCTCGCCGATCCCGGTGAGAAAGAAGATGTCGAAGTCTTCCTGTGCGAGCCGGTCCCGGATCGCAGGGGCGATGTGCAGCTGCGGGTCGAGCATCCCCTGGAGCATCTCGCGGAAGTCGGCCTTGTCCTGGTCCGGCTCGATGGCAAGTACCCGGTCCCAGACACCTCGCTCCCTCAGGAGTTCGACAGACAGGTCGTAGAGGTTGATCTCCAACACGGTGATTCCGGCACTGGACAGCCGGTTCTTGATGCGCTTCTTGGCCGCCGCGACAGCAAGCGCCTCCTCCGGAGGGTACGGATAAATAAAGAACGGGACTTCGTTGCTCAGGCCCTCCATCTGAAGGAACCGCTTGCCGCTGAGGACCGCGAACAGGTGGTCTTCCTGCTGAGGCAGAGTCTTGGGGATCACAGCGCAGCCCCCTGCGCTGCAGTTTGCCGAGTCGGGAAGAATCGCAGGTCACTCGGCGTGTGGGCGCTGAGGGTGGCAACAACTCGCTCGGACAGCACGGCCGGCCTGATCAACCCTGCCTCCGACAACAGCTCGGCTTCATGGAGCATCTTGAACACGTTCGACCTCAGCTTCTGCAGCGTCGAGTCCTTGATCTCGGCCAGCTCGTCATGCCACACCGCCTTGGTCCGGAAAAAGCTGTCGAAGTCCTGGTATTCCAGCGAGGAGGCCAGGAGCAGAAAGCGCTCCCGCAAGACCTCCTCGGCAAACTCACCGACGAGCTCGTAGCGGCGGCAAGCAGCGGCCCACATGAGGTATCCACGCTCGGAGGCTGTCGCCTCGGTCAGGAGCTCGACCTCGTCGTCGGCGAGCGCCGAGAGCCGCTTCACGGTCTCGCGGACCAGACGGACTCCCGTGCGATGGGTCCGCGCCTGAAGCAGGTTGCTCTCCACTGCCTGGTCGCGGACCTGCTCCCAGTCGCGCCGCTCGATGTAGGCGGGCGCTAGCAGCGCGCCCTCTCGCGCCAAGAGGGCGCCCGTGGTGAACGAGAGCGCGTACCGCCGCTCTGCCGCCAGCGGGCCGTTCATCGATCCGTCCTCCCGGTACAGGGCAAGCCGAACAGGCCAGCTCCACTGACCGCCTCTCCTGTCTGCTCACTCATCGCCAAGATCCCCCTCACCCGACGAGGCCGCATTGCCGCTTCGAACCCACTCATCGACCTCGCTCGCCTGGAACTTCCACAGCCGACCCACCTTGTGGGCCGGCATGCCCTTCTCTGCGATCCAGGCGTAGACCGTGTCCTTCGTAACACCAAGGTGAGTCGCGATGTTGTCAGCAGAGAGCCAGGGGTCAGACACGAGGCAACCTCCAGCCATCCAGCAGTCACGAGCACGCGAAGGATCTCACCTTACCGGAGAAGGCCCAGCTTGACCCGGTCTAGCCCGGTGTAACAGGCAACAGCCCTGTCTCAGGCGGCTCCGTCTCGTGGACGCCCGGCTGCAAGCACCCACCTGTTCGGCCATCTGACCTGGCACCGCCACCGCCAAGTCGGTTTTGCGAACCGTCCGCTGTCGGCGCGGTCGCGGGTTCCGCGACGTGGCTCTCTACTCGTGTCATGCTCGAGTCGGATACGCAGCCAGGACATCACGGACGCCAAGTCAGCAACCTTGCGACCACACCGCCGTCCAGTCGGGCGGTGATCTACTTGCGGGCGTCCTCGGCAAGTCAGGTCAGGCGGGACTATGCCCCGGAGGGGATCTCGATCCCGGCCCAGCGCGAGGCGTGCTGCCGCAGAGCCGAACAGCTCGGCTTGACGATCGTGGAGGAGTACGTCGAACCGGGCCGGTCAGCCGTGGAGATCGCCAGGCGCGCCGCGTTCAAGCGGATGCTGGCTCGCATCCGCGACACCGACGACATCGATCACGTGATCGTGTACAAACTGTCCCGGATGGCCCGCAACCGGGTCGATGACGCGCTCGTCATGGCGGATCTGCGTCAGCGGGGCGTCACCCTGATCTCTGCCACCGAGTCCGTCGACGAGACCCCGGTCGGACAGCTGATGCACGGCATCCTCGCCACTTTTAACGAGTACCAATCCCGCGAGTCCGGCGCCGACATTGCTTACAAGATGGGGCAGAAGGCCCGTAATGGCGGCACGATCGGCCGCGCTCGGCTCGGCTACCTCAACCACATCGACCGCACCGATGGCCGTGACATCCGCACCATCATCGTCGATCCGGAACGCGCGCCTCTAGTTCAGCTCGGTTTCGAACTGTTCGTCGCCGGCAATCTCACCATCGACCAGCTGTCCGAGCGGCTCTACCAACGAGGTCTGCGCACCCGTCCTACAGCCCGGTACCCAGCACAGCGGGTGTCGATCAGCAAGCTGGCCCGGATGCTGCGCGACCGTTACTACCTCGGCTACATCACCTACCGCGGCGAAAAACTTCCTGGCCGACACGACCTCTCGTCAACCCGATTCTGTTCGATCGTGTCCAAGCCGTCCTCGACGCCCGCACCACCTCCGGAGAACGACGACGGGTACACCACCACTACCTCAAGGGCGCCCTGTACTGCGGGCACTGCCACCAATCAGGCAACACCGGACGGATGATCATCCAGCACACCGTAACCCGCCGCCGCGACGAATACACCTACTTCTTCTGCCGCAACCGCCAGCAGGGCAACTGCACGGCCCCGTACGTGAACGTCTCCGTCGCCGAACACGCCGTCGAGCGCTACTACGCCACCGTCAGCCAACGGCGGATCACCGACGCGCTGGCAACACTGACCGCAGACGCCGCCGACCACGTCCCTGGTCGAACCTGTGACCCCGTCCAGATCTACCAAAGCTGCACCGACGACCAGCGCCGACTACTCAACCACGCGCTCTTCCGCAGGCTCTACCTCGCCGACGACCGCATCACCAACCATGAACTGTGGCCGCCGACGCACTGACCTAAACAACACCAACCCAACAGGCTCATACCGTGCGGAACTAAAACACGAAAACAGGCCCTGAACAGCGAAAACCCTCTCGCTCGTGTTGCAAGCGAGAGGGTTACTCTGTGTATAAAACTGCAGGTCAGGGCGCGAAAATCGAATTCTCGGTGGACCTTGGGGGAGGCTACTACAACACAAAGGCCCAGGTCACAACCCTAGAATCTCTTCTGCGAAAGCTTCCCAGGCTGGATGCGCCCGTCAAGCCGTCACCCGAACGGCCGAAGCCCGGCCGGGCGCGGCAGCTCGACGACGAGCAGACGAAGCTGCTCATCGAAGGCTACCTGGCAGGAGCGACGGTCTACGAGCTGGGCGAACGCTTCGGCATCAACCGGCGGACGGTCAGCGTGGTTCTGAAGCGGCACGGTGTGACGATGCGCCGTCGGGGGCTGTCATCGGAACAGGTCGACGAGGCGGTGCAGCTGTATGAGGTTGGGTGGCCGCTGGCTCGAATCGCAGAACGGATGGACGTGGACCCCACCACCGTACTTAACCGCCTCCGGGAACGAGGTGTGCGGATGCGAGACACACACGGCCGGGAGCGATAATTTTCCACGCGGAAGTCGAGTCAATTCGACAGCGGAACGATGCGACGCATCATATTCGCCAGCAAAACGACGCTGTCCGCAGCTATGCCAGCATCGCGTCTTGATGGCGTAGTTCGATGCTTAACCTGATGGGCGAGCTCAACCGTAGTCCGCGCAAGGCGTCGCAATGTCTCGTTGTCTGTGCCTGTCAGCTCCGCCGAAATTACCATGTCAAAGCGAGCCTTGGTCTTATCACGCGGTGGCGCCTCGACCCCTGCGGGCAGGTGTCGCGCTGAATCAAAGCACACGTCACCCAGGTGCTCGAGGATACGCACACAAGCCGTACCGACCGCGCTGTGGTCTTGTTCGCTCCGCGCGACCTCGAACCGGCGACGCAACTCCCTGATCTCGCGGTCAACTACCGCCCACCCCGTAGCGGTACGTGGGGAGATCGGTACTGCTATACCATCATCGAATGACCGCACCGACAGGTTGAGCAGCGCATCTTCCACCGGCTCAAAGACACCGTCAAGATACTCACGCCTTGCTGCCCAAGACCCGCTCCCAGCCATCCCTTCCCGGCGCCAGTACTTATAGAAGCCACTGAAATCCCGAAACGGAAGATCCGGGAAGTCGACACCCACTCGCTTACACGCCACACTGCATGCGCGCAGCAAAAGTTCGCTGTCCGCATCTTCCGTGATTACATTACCCTGTGTCGCGAATCCTTCCAATTCACGATGAGCAAGTCGCACCAGGGCATCCGCCAACTCAAGATCGTCCTCATCCGCCGCCTCGCCCTTGATGGCCGATTCCAGCAGATCCCGGCGAAGCTCGGTGCTTGTAGCACTCCAGGGGTCGCCAGAAGTATCAGCGATTAGAAGATCGTCTGGACGCATGGACTACTCGCAATCCCTGTTTCGCAAGTAGGGGCCTGCGGGCAGTGATCCGACGAGTCCACGATTCACAACAGTAATTCTCATTGCCTGGTTATCATTATAAACAAACTGCGACCAAGTGAGAATATTTGAGGCGTGGGCACTCATAGCTTCACCCAGCCGTCATTCTTGGGCATCCTTACCCGCATCTGCCAACGCGGCCAGCACCGGAATCGCCCCTATCTTCTCTGGACTGAGGTCCTCCCACACGAGCCCCTGTGGTCGACGCCGGTTGGGGCACTCAATCACCTCGTCCGGTGTGACGATGAGATCCACGCTGAAGTCGTGCTCGGTCTCGGGGATGTTCTCGTCGACTACCTGGAGCTGGTGGACCGGTGCGACGATCGCGGTCTGGTCGGTTACCAGGCCCGCCTCGATGAGCAGTGCCACCTCCAGGTCGGAGTACCCCGCGCCCTTGCCGATGCGAGCGCCAGAGCGGTTCACGGCCACGCTGCCGCAGATCACCAGGTCGATGGGACGCATGTCCTCGACACCGACACGGCGGGCGACCTGAGCGGCCCCCTTCTTCTCGGCAGCCTGCTCGGGCGGGACATCGAGGGAGGCGGGGTCGAGTAGGAAGAACGGCTGGAGAGTGGCCATCTTGGGGACCGCCATGTACAGCAGCTTGCCGTCCTTCAGCGCCTGGATACGCACCGGGAGCTGCGCCCAGTCCGGGTTCGCCTTGACCGTGCCAGCCCGCTTCCACAGGTCGAGCCCGGCCAGGCGCTCGGCCGTCGCTTCCGCGCCATCGAAGCCGGGGATCTTGCCGTACGAACCTCTCGGCACAGCGCCCTCGCGCTCCAGCAGACGCCATACCTGATCGCGGACGGCTTGCTTCGCCTGGTCGATACTCGTCACGCCCTACCTGTACCTAAATGGCAGCCATGAGGGCAAGCAGACGGTCGTTGATGTCCTGCACCCACGGCTCCTGCCGCCACCGCCGAAGCTCCCGACCAGCGGCGAACGCCAGGTTAAGACCGCCGCCGCCGCGCGTCAGCTCTACGGCGTCGATCGTCCGATGCATGGTGGCCGCCGCCTCGTCGAGCTTGCGCTGGCGGATCAGCGACAGGGTCAGGTTGCCGAGGGCGATGGCCTGGCTCTTCTTCTTCGCTGCAAGCGCACGCACCGTCGTGCGCAGGATGGGCTCGGCGCGGTCGGGCAAGTCGAGGAACAGGTAGCACGAGCCAGCCAAGCGGTTGAACTCGTTGATCGTGTAGTACTGCGCAGCGACGTCGTCACCGTCCACGCGGTCGAACTGCACCTCGGCGAGCTTCAGCGCCTCCTCGCACGCCTTAAGGTCGCCGGTCATGGCGTACCCCTCGGCCACGTGAAGCAGGCTCAGGCCGGTCAGCGAGGGGCTAGCGAGCTTTGCCACCTCGGCCGCCTCCTGAGCGAGCGTCAGGCCCTTCAAGGGGTTCTTCTCGCCGTAGAGGGCCACGAAGCCCTTGCGCAACGTGGCGTACGCCTCGGTACAGGGATCGTGTACCTGGCGGGCCGCGGCGACCGCCTCGTCCAGGTAGGTGATCGGCGCGTCGTGGTCACGCCGTTGGCTCACGTCCCACACGAGCTGCCCCATGAAGGTGGCCGACTCGGCTTCGACCTCGAACAACGCCTTGCGCACGCGCGGGTTGGCAGCGTTCTCGCGAAGGAACTTCACCTGGCCGTGGGCCTGGCCGGCGGGTCCGAGCAGCGCCGTCGAGGGTGCCCGGTCGTACTGCTCATCGAGCTGCCGGATGCGCTCGTGTAGGTAGGCGACCGCCACCAAGTCGACCGACGACGGGTGTTCGAGCACGTAGCTCATGCGGTCGCTCGGCTTCGTCTGAATGATCGTCACGTCATCAAGCAGGCTCTGCAGTTCGTCGAGCGTCACGCTGAGCGCCGCAGCAAGCTTTGGCCGGACCCAGGGCTGTGGTTCGCTCTCGGCTGTCTCCCACCGCACGATGGTTGACCGCTCGACGCCCAGACGTTCGGCAAGCTTCTCTTGGCTGTAGCCCGCCGATTTGCGACGCTGAGCGAGACGTACGCGCTTGGCCGCCATCCGCTCTTCCTCCCAGGGCCTCTCAGGGGCGTACTCACCATAGCCACCCAGGCCATATTTGCCCAGGTCAGGGCCTCCGTCGCCTCTATTTTGCGTCGTTCCCGCCCCTACCTTGCTCTGGGTTTCCGCAGGTCAACCGGCTTTTCTGGCCGTATGCCGGTCTGGCGGTGCTGGTCCCCGACACCCGCCGTCAGACCGGCCGCCACAAGCTGGGAAGGAATCTAATGCGGCCTGCGATTTACGGCTATATGCGAGTCGTGATCAGCGACGAACACGAGGACGACGTTCAACGCATCAAGCGGGAACTTGCCGAATACGCCGAACGCGAGGGCTTCACCCTCGACCAGGTATTCACCGAGAGCGCCAGGTGTGCGGAGCCCGCGTTTTATGCCATGCTCGAAGCTCTCAAACGCCACGAGGTGAAGGACATCATCGTCCCTTCCCTTTGGCACTTCGCGCGCCTGCCGGGGCTGCAAGACGCCATGCGACAGCACATCGAACACGAGACCGGTGCTCGCATCTGGGTCGTTCAGGGACAGCGCCGATGAACACCCTGAAGCCGCTGGCGTACGGCTATCTGCGCCTCTCGCCGGACATCGACGATGAGACGGTCCGCCTGGTCGAGCTGAAGCTCAAAGAGCACGCCGAAGCGCTGGGCTGCGAGTTTGCGACCTACTTCTACGAGGACGGATCTGGACGCTTCAGCGCCTGGAATGAACTACTGACCGAAGTCCAGCGGGCAGACGCCCATCACGTCATCGTGCCGTCGCTCGATCACCTCACCACCCACCCGATCCTCAGACTCGGCCTGCTTGAACGAGCTCAGCAAGACGCCAAGGTCGAAGTTCATGAGCTGAGTGATGAGTAGTGGACTCCCACGACCTCACGATGGCGATTCTTACCCAACTAAAGGAGCTCAACGACTGCACAGGTGGATTCATCGCTGGCCTTCTGTCGGACGACCTGAGTCACGACGAGCAAATCGCATTCGCCCAACGGCTCGCGGATTCGGCCGAGCTGATCCGCCGGCGCACCGCTGCCCCACCCATCGTAGTGGAAGGGGTTGTCGTCGATGACAACGACGCTCATCGAGAACAGCCTACAGGCGAGGGTTGAGCCGATGCCTCAGCCGCGCTTCACGGATCGTCTGAACCTGGCGGCCGTGCCCACCGCAGTGAGCTGCGCGCAGACGTTCATTCACCTCACCCTCGCCAGATGGGGCGTGTCGACCATCATCGACGACGCGCTCGTCGTCGCGTCTGAGCTCGTGACAAGCGCCGTGGCGACCACTGGCATCACGGATGCGCATCCCCGCTGGAGCGAGCTTGACAAGCTGAATCTCATCAGCGTCCAGCTGGTCGGTCTCGAGAACTCGGTAGTCATTGAGGTGTGGGATTCGGACCCCTACCCACCCGCCATGAAGAGTGAGGACGTTGACGCCGAGTCCAGCTACGGGCTCCACCTAATCCCGCAGGTCGCCCATAGGTACGGCTCATACCCGAAGGGCACCGGCAAGGTGGTGTGGGCCGAGCTGATTGTCACTGCACGCGCGACGCAGACACCCCCACCGCCTCCCTTGCCGCGGCGGCAACGACGCTTCACGCCCGACGCTCATCCACCGATCGCTCGCCAGCAAGATCCGGAAATTCTGCGACGTGTGCTTGAAGGTCTTCAGAACCTCGATGACAATGCCGAGAAGTAACCGATGACTCGCACTTTCCACATTGAACTCTGTTGTATTTTCTACGTCTAGTCAAAATTGCAAAATGATGTCATAAATAGTTTGGCTCTTCAAGCTAATAGAGGCTCTGAGGGTGGTTCGCCGAAACATGGCTGGAATCGCCCTCTTTGTGTGTCTCGGTTCATTAACAAGCAACTCATCTAAAGGAAGAGGTGTAATCACTATGCGCAAACCAATGCGCAGGCCAGTCGTACTCGTACTACTGGCCATGGTGGCGTCACTGCTCGGGGTGGTAACCCCGGGGACGGCGTACGCCGCTGAGTCCATTCCGACCCTTCAGTGGTCCCCTCCGGCAAATGTAAGTACTGCGGGCGCAGCCATTGCCCCCATCACTGCACCCAACGGCAATATCACACTGCCGTGCACAGGGGATACGAGCAGTGACAGCGACCTGCGCACGTACAGCTCGACCGGGCAACTCGTGCAGAGTATTTCGCGCACCCAGACCATCGACGGTGTGCGAAACTGCATCACGAATCCCGTTGTCGACAAGACGGGGGCGGTCTACGGGCGTCCGATCGGCAGGAACAGCAGCGGGGCCTAAGCGTACGGCCCCAACCTGCTGGCCTACAACGGCAACACCCTGAAGTGGAAGTATCCGATATGTAACCTGGAGCCGGCCGTGGGCGCTGATGGCAACATCTACGCCCTTACGCAGGCTGCCGACGGTACCCACCTCATCGGTCTTGCGCCCAACTTGGCCTCTGGTCAGACGCAACCCACGAAGGTTCGAGACTTCAAAGTCTCAGCCGACTGTGACTATGTGCTGCGTCCTTACAAGGATGGCATCGCACTGAGCTACCCCCATGTGGATGACCGACCCAAGTACTACAGCTACAGCGGTAAGTACCTGGGACAGGCATCCATAGGCGACTGGGGCTCGGACGCTTTCGGTGCCGAGGGACGCTTCTTCAGCCCGGCTTACACCTGGTCGGGAAGCAACGTGAAGAGTGCGGCGGTGTCCATGTACGACCCCCGCAAGGGGACAACGACGTGGACTACTCCAGTATCGACGCCAGGAGCGAATGTCCAGGGGAGTCTCCAGCTCCACACCATCAACAACGGTGTTGTGGCCATCATCTACGAATGGAAGATGGTCTCTGACTACATACCAGTGACACCTACGGAGTGGGTCTTCACCGTAGTGACGTTGGACAACAACGGTCACGAGGTCCGGCGCGTCACACTCCCCAACCAGGACGCACAGGGTACATACCAGGCAGCAAGCCTGGCGAGCGTTGCCGACGCGAGTGGCAAGGTTGCCTTTCTGCGCAACATGAACCTTTCTACCGGCGACAGCGCGAACCCGACTGCTTCCGGCATTTTCGTGGGCGTGTACGACGCCGTGAGTGGCACCTGGTTCTACCAGAAGATCATGAGCGGTGACATGAGCAAGGCTGGGGGGCCGAACGGGTACTACCTGAGTGGCCCCCCTCCTGTACTCACCAACAACATCTTGGCGTTCGTTGCCCAGTGCGACGGCAATTGCAGCGACTACAACCCGAAGCTGTATGCCGTCAAGATGACCGGGATCGGGATGGATTACCCCCGAGGTGCCATCCTGAGTGCCACGGTATCGGCACAGCCTGCTCCGCGGAGCTACATGGCGCTCGGTGATTCCTTCTCCTCCGGCGAAGGGGTACCGCCCTTCGTGGACGACACCGCCTGCCACCGCAGTGCGCTGGCCTACTCGCGTGTAAACGCGTTGAATCCATCGCTCACACTACAACTGGACAAGTTCGTAGCATGCTCCGGCGCGCAGACGACACACGTCCTCAACGGGTGGAACGACGCTGACCATAGTGAACCATCACAGGCCAGCGTTCTGTCTTCGGGCAGCCCGAAGGTCGTGACCATCACCATCGGTGGGAACGACATCGGATTCGCGAACTTCGCGAAAGCGTGCGTCCTCGGCAACTGCAACTCCAGCAGCGCCGCATACACCGAGGCGGACGGCAAGATCAGGAACGTGCTCCAGGGAACCTGGAAGCGACGTATAAGAAGCTCCTGGAGGTCACCAAGACTTCAGGGACAAAGATCTACGTTTTGGGCTACCCACAGGTCATTGCCGATAAGTCGGGAAGCGCACTCAGTGATCCACGGTGTGGCTACATGTACAACAACGATGCGAGTGAAGTCGGCGCTCAGGGATACCCATGGGCAGATGCATGGGCCGCGCGGGACATCGTGACCAAGCTGAACACCACGATCAGCAACACGGTCACCAAGGTCAGGGCACTCAACACGGACAACCAGCGGCTGACCTTCGTATCGGCCACGGCGTCCGGCTCACCGTTCATCGGACACGAGGTCTGTGCGTCGGGTGACTCGTATTTCCAGAATCTGGATCAGGCCGGGAACAATTCGGCCTACGTGTTCCACCCGAACGAGCAGGGCCAGGCAGCCTACGCGCAACTGGTCCGCCAAGCAATCGGCGAGTAACACGCCGAGATTGATGTGAATTGAAGAGCCACGCCCCTAGTTTCACGCTGCTCAAAAGGCGCGCGTGAGGCTGGGGGTTCTTCAATTTGTGGATTGTTTCCACGCAATGAGCTGTTAGACTATAAATATATGCCAAGAAACACACAACCAACCACCAACAAGACCACAGCCAAATCCACTTCTCGCGGCCTGTTCTACGGGCGGCTCGCTGTCGTTGTGATAGTGATTCTTCTTTTGGCGTGGTTACTACTATGGAATGGGGCTTCGAGGTATAGCGCTAATACCAACGAGGTGAAGCAGCGTATCCAATCGGCTCTTGATGTCACCAGCCCAGATAAGCCACTTGCATCGAATATCGTAGATCAGGGATGCGACAGCAGATCGTCGGTTGGTCTGCAAACACGTATCTCCTGCTCGCTGGCAGGGTATCGCTATTTTGAGCTTACAGCAGACAAGAAAACGGTGCTGCGAGAGATCGACGCAAAGCTAAAGTCCCTCGGCTTTAAGAAACAGCAGGACAATAATGTCTACGTCAACGACGCGCTTGATGGCGTTAGAGAAAATGAGGTGAGCTACATACGAGACCGCACCTCCGTTCAGCTAGGCTGGTCAACACTACCAGCAGGAGTGAATGGCCCCGCTTCGGCGGTTATATCGCGAGGGCTTTCATCTCACTGGATTTCAAATCCCGATAAACCAACAGCGGTGGTAGGCGTAATTGCTCAAGAGGGATACTTTTACTGCTCTAGCGGAGGCATAGATATCTGGGGCATAGGCGCATGCATCTTACCGCCGCACCCCCCAAACAGATAGCAAGGCAACGCTCTTTACTTCCGACCGCTGCCCATCAAGCACTACAGACGCGTACCCTCGCGGTACTTCGCGAGCACTTCCTTCACGGCATCGGTCACCGGTGGCTCCTCGGCCAGCGACGTCCATTGGTAGGCGTCGTGCTCCTGGAGCAAGATAGGTTCCGGCGCGGTCACGTCGACCGCGAAGTTGAACTGGCGACTCTTCTTGCCACTACCGCTCGTGTAATCGAAGGAGCCGAGGTAGTCGGCGATGCGGGAGACGTCGAGGCCCGTCTCTTCCTTGACCTCGCGGATGAGCGCGGCATCGAGCTGCTCACCAGCCTCGACCTTGCCGCTGGGCAGCTCGAAGATGCCGCCCATGAAATCGTCCTCGGGACGCTGGAGCAGTAGGACCTTCTCGTCGTGCTGAACCACTGCTCCGACGACGAGCTGCTGCACGCCGTCAGCCTCGGCCTCAGCGGTGAGCCGTTCGATCAAAGAGACGTCGACCATTGCTTTACCCTAGCAACCCTTCGTAGTTGTTGATCACCTTACGGAATGCCTCGATGTAGCCATTCACCAGCGGCATGTCCTCCTCCCGGTGCCAGACCGGGAGCTTGAGGACACTCCGATGGAACGCCTCGGCCTGCGGAAAGTCGTCAGGACCATACGCGAATGACCCCGCCAGCTCCGGAAACAGCGGACCCGGCTCCTGGAAGAGCGGCAGCAAGTTCAGGGGACACGTCGAACCAGGCCGGTCCAGCTCCCAGCAGCCCTCAGCCTGGAGCGCCTCATAGAGCCGCTCGACAGGCAGGCCGCCCAACTCCTCACCCCGGTACTGCAGCATCAGGCCGTACCAAGACGAGCGGTCTCCCGGCTCCAACTTCGGTGTGACGATACCCGGCAGCTCCGCGAGCTGCTCGTTCATCATGGCCGCGACCCGCGCTCGCCCATCGAGATACTCGTCCAGGTGCGCAAGCTGATCGAGACCGATCCGGGCTGCAAGCGGGTGGATGCGGTGTTTGAGCCCCATGCCGGTCACGGCGTAGCGGTAGAGCGGGTACTCAGACGGGATCTCGTTCCGGCAGCGCTTGTTGTACTGGCCGTGCAGCAGCGCGCGGTAGTACACCTCCTCGTCATCGGTGAGCAGGAAGCCGCCCTCGCCTGCGGACAGCGGCTTCGGGCCGTTCATACTGAAGGCCGACGCCCTGCCGAAAGTGCCTACCTTCCTGCCGCCCACGCTCGCGCCGTGGGCGTGCGACCCGTCTTCGAGCAGCATCAGCCCATGCTCGTCGGCAATGGCCCGCAGCGTCGCCACGTCGGCCGGCGTGCCCCACATGTGGGTTACCACGATGGCGGACGTCCGTGCGGTGATCCGCCGGACCACGTCCCGAGGGTCGAGGTTGCCGTTCTCGTCGCAGTCAGCCAGCACCGGGACCACGCCCAGGTGCAGGAGCGGCGTGACCGTGGCGAAGAAGGTGTACGCGGGGACGATGGCCTCCATGCCCGGCCCGAGTTCGCAACCGGCATACATCGAGTAGAGCGCGGCGGTGCCGGAGCTGGTGAGCAGTGCGTAGCGCACGCCGTGGTAGTCGGCGAGGGCGTCCTCGAGTTCCTCGATCACCCCCGAGCGGTCGTAGACGGAGATGCCCGCGGCGAGCTGGTCGGTTACGACCTTGGCGGTCTGCTCGCTGATCGGAGGCCAGGCGAAGTGCGGACCAGGTGTCGTGACGCTCGGTGTGCCACCGAGCAACGCCAGGGGCGAACTCACAGCAGCTCCTTCGGGTTGATGTGGGCGTGCGAACGCGCGGACTCGTAGCAGGCCGCGATGAAGCTCATGTGCGCCAGGTTTTCCCTGGGACCGCTGACGTTGGGGCGCTGGCCATCGATGACCCGGCGGAAGTAGTCGATCTGGCAGGCCGCGGCCGAGGGCCACGCCTGCTCCCGCGAGAGCGACTCGATAACCTCCCCGTCGTTACCGAGCCGCCGAATTCGGCCGCGTTCCAGGTGCACCATGCCCTTGGAGCCGACCAGCCGGATCTGCTCGGTCTTCGGCCCGATGAAGCGGGACAGCAACAGCGAGCCGTAGAGGCCACTGTCGTAGGCGAAGTGAACGAGCGCGGTGTCTTCGGCGTCGTACTCCCGGTCCGGCCGTGCGCTGGCCGAGACGTCTGCGAGCACCCGGTCTGGCAAGCCGAAGTACCACAGGACCATGTCGATGAGGTGGTAGCCCATGTCGATGATGCAGCCGCCTCCGGCCTCGGCGTTCCGGCCGCGCCAGCCGTCGGACGGGTCCGAGATGTGCAGCGTGTACTGCGCGTCCACCACAAACGGCGTGCCGATCTGGTCGGCGAGCTGGGTAAAGCTGGTATAGATGGGGTTGAACCGACGCTGCAACGTCACCATGAGCTGCACGTCGGCGCGCTCGCAGATCTCTGCCAAATCGCGCGCCTCCTGCATGGTGGTGGCGAACGGCTTCTCCTTGAGGACGTGCACCTTGTGCTCGGCAGCCGTCTCGATCACCTCGCGGCCGACGTGGTGCGGCACGCAGACCACGACGAGGTCTAGCGCTTCGGTCTTGAACATCTCGCGAAAGTCGGTGTAGCCCTGCACGCGGTGCTGGTACTGCTGCTCGCGGACGATCTCGCGGTCCTCATCGCACACGGCGACCAGCTCGGCGCTGTCGGAGGCGTGCAGCCCGGGGATGTGGTCCTCCAATGCCTGCTTGCCCAAGCCCACGACGCCCGCTCGAAGCTTCATCGGATGCTCCTGTCGAGTAGTGACGTTGTGCCGTAACGGTCTGATCTCGTGACTCGCCCCCGCATCAGGTGAGCCGCTCCCGAACCAGGTCAAGGACGTCTTCCGCTCCTTCCTCAATCACCCGATCGCCGTTGTCCACCACCACACGCTGACCGTCTGGCTTGGTAAGGAGCTGCCGGATCACTCGATCCCGCGCGGCAAAGATCGCCAGGTCGTCGTCGCTCACCTCGTTGGCGCGGTGTTCGCGGAGATGTCGGTTCCGGCGCGCAATCCGCTCCAGCCGGACCGGGAGCGGTGCCTCGACATAGACGGTCAGATCCGGCGGGTACCGGAGCTGACTCAGCAGGCCGCGCAGCCAGGTCATCGCATGCTCGTCGCTCAGGACTGCGCCGCCGTCGACCAGGGTCGGAACGAGGGTGTAGAAGATCGTGTCCTGGTGCCGGTCCTTCAGCACCACCTGGCCGCGGGCAAGGGCCGGACCGATCACACGCTCGTCCTGGTAGTAGAGGTCCGCCACTTCGTCGAGAGCGCGTGTGAGCAGCGTGGCTGGCTCGCCTTCCGCCGGCCGCAGGAACTTGTCCCGTGCCACCGCTTCGACCAGGCGCTGCCCGTACGGACTCTCCGAGAATTCCTTCACGACCAGCGCGTCGACGCCCATGCAACGGAGACCCTCATGGACCGCAGCCAGCAGCGCGCTCTTCCCCGCGCCGTCCTGACCCTCGAAGGTGATCAACACCTTGGCACCCCCTGGCTCGCAGCTGGTCGAATCGACCTCTCCAGGGAACCGTGGGTGACTGATCAGAACCACAGCGGCGACGGGGCGTAAGTGATGCATCCTTGAGGCATCGCGCCCGCTGACCAGTGCTTCTGCTCACCGATGCACTTCGAGCACTGATCCGGCACGAATTCCGAAACGCAGAGGATGACGCAGTCCCGGCCCGAAGCGGCCCGGCCGCTAACTCACAGAACTCACCACTCTGGCCCGAGCCGCGCCAGGATGTCACTCAGCGTGACACCCATCGCTTCGCCCACATGCCGGAGCTCGACCACGTCGAGCCGACGCTCGCCCGACTCGTACTTGCTCACGAACGACTGCGGCACACCAAGTCTTTCCGCCACCTGGACCCGCGATGAACTTACCGAGAGTTCGTCGGCCGCAATTCATCGAGGAGGTGTCTCGCTATGAGCGAGCCTACGGGTGCCGGCCAGCTCCGCACGCTGGCTGTCCGAATCACGGAGGATCTGCGAGCCCAACTGGACGTCGTCGCCCAGATCACGGGCCGCAGCACCACCGAGGAGATCCGCCTGGCCCTGGAGCACTGGATCGAGAAAACCAAATCCGACCCGACGACGCTCCAGAAGGCTGAGCAGATCCGTGCCGAGATCGAGCGTGAAGCTCAGACCCGGCGTAACGCCATCGCTGCCATCTTCGGCGGCGAGGGGGCGAAGGACGAAGCTGAGCCCAGCTCGTCTCGATCCTCGACTCGCCGCAGCAAGCCTGCTGGCGAGTAAGCGCCGCGTCTTCGAGCACAAGCTCGGGGTACGGCAAAGGCGGGAGCACGCCCGGACGCGACATCTCGTTGCAGTTCGGGCGCGGCTCCCGCCTATTTCAATTGACATATCCGTGTTGAAAATTCATAATGTCCAGCAAGACACTAAAAGGCAAGTTAGACTCATGAAGCCAAACAAGGTAACGGACAAATTGAACAAGGAGATTCCGCGCGACAAACTCACCTTGGTGATTGCGGGACTCATCATCCTCGGAGTCGCGTTTGGCGCATGGTTCATGTTCATGCATCAACAGACGGCCAACACCGTAAAGGAAGCCGGGGAAGCAATCGAGGCAAGTCGATAGGTCCTCATAATGAAGAACACCCGCGACCGACAGCGGACACGGGGGTGTTCTTCGCTGTGGTGCGGGGTGGAATTATCGGGATGCTCAGTCGTCCGGGATGCTTACGTAGAAGACCTCGCCTTCCGAGTACGAGTACGTGGGAATGACCTGCGCGTACATGTCGTCCGGTTCCGGCGAGTCATCGCCACCGGCATAGACGAACATGCGGACGCGCAGGCCCTGGGCGGTGGCAGTGGCGATGCCATCCACGACCCAGCCTTCCATGTACCAGTCCGGGTGCTCGTAGCACGTGGCCGGGCTGTTCTCGTCAGCCTCCAGCTTGAGGCTGTTGACGGCGTAACGCGGCTCCACCTTCGTGATGGCGACCTGCACCGTGCGGCCTTTGTGCAGCTTGACCGTGAGCGTCTTGGGGTTGCTGAATGTCGAGCTGAACAGAGCGGCCTTGATGTCCTCGATGGTGAAGTGAGGCGTCTGATTCGCGACGAGGGTTTCGGGCTCAAAGCCCAGTTTCCGTAGATCGTTGTTCCGGTGCAGTTCCTCGGCGTCAGCAGGGCTGAGTTCCGACATGTGGTGTACTCCTTGGTCAATTCGGGTAGGGCACACCGCCAGCTCCAAGGAGTAGGCAGGGTGCCGTACCCGAAGACCACGGGCACAGAGGTACATTACCGCAAGGGTAATTGCCTCTATTTAAACATGAAATAGTTAAATCGTCAATATTTGACTCAGAGTACGCCGGTCAGGCCCAAGATGAGTGCGCCAATCAAGAAGGCAATTAGCACGCCGACGACAATTCCGGTCCACCATTCTTCCTTCGGCGAGTCGATGGTGTGCGCAAACCGTGGGAAGAGGGGCTTACGGCTGAGCGCGCGACGGAAGACATTGAACGCCTGCGGAAAGGTGACCTGCTCGTCAGGCCCGGTGCCCTCATGCTCCTTGGGCGGGGTATCTCGGACGGCCGGCGCACTCAGATGGTCAAGCAGTTCAAGGTCGTCGCGGGCTGTCAGGGTGATGGAGGCTGGCTTTGACCGGTCGCTGCCAGTTTCGAGTGGCTGGTTGACCGCTTCCTGAAAGGCATCACCATCCGCCTTCGTCTCTGCCCGTACTGCCGCACGGTCGAGGATGAGCCGTGCCAACTCCTTGAAGCCGTCCTTCTCGTAGTTGACGTGCGAACTGACTGACTTAGGGATCAGCAGCTCGTTGCGTGGCCTCGTGAGGTCGTCCGCTCCAGTCGCCCACCGTCGCCGCTCCTCGGGGCGGCTCCGAGCTTCGATGCCGTCGCAACCGTTGCTGATAGCCAAGCTGTTGCGTATGGCGCGGGCGACCTTGCCGTCGCCCATGGCTAGGACGATCCGTTCGAGCTCGGCCTTGGCCTCCTCAACCGTGCCATCGTCCACGAGCAGCTTGATCAAGTCTAGCTGCTTGCGCAGCTTGTCGGTGGTCAACCCGTCGTCGCTTCGCATGCCTTTGAAGACCTCGACCAGCCAGTCGACGCGCGGATCCTCCACTTGTTCTCCCTGCCCAATGGCCACTTAGCAGCCAGTATTCCAGGCGGGTTGTTGGTGCCACGGGCCTGTAAGGACCTGCAACCGGGCTGCAAGTTCAAAGTTGCAGCTCAGCGACATGTTCTGCCCCCATGCCCTCCCCGCACGGTTGGCGTGCGCGACCAGCCAGTTGTCCGCGCACCCCCGTGAAGTAGAAGGAGGAGCCGTCATGCCCCGCACCCGTTACACCCGCCTCGTTCACGACCGCGACGAGGCCCGCCTGTCCTTGCAGATCCGCGCGCTCCGCCAGCTCGCTCACGAGCTTCGGCACCAGCCCACGGAGGTCATCGAGCTGCCGGTCCTGATCGACCTGAAGCGCCGCCGCCGCGCTCGCCTCGAACAGAAGCGCCACCACAAGCCCGCCCCCGTCGTGGTTGCTACCAGCGCCTGACCACGCCACACCGAAGGGAGATCGAGATGGACACCACTAGCCACCGAGCACGTACCCGCTCCGCCAGCGACAGCAAGAAGCGTCGGCTCGCCCGTGCCGTCGACCAGCTCGCTGACCTGCTCATCGAGGTGGAGCCACTCGCGGAGCTGCTGAACTCGACCAACACGCCGCATGAGTACCGCGCGATGCTGCGCGAGCTGGTCGGGGCCAGGCGGTACTTCGCCCTGACGAACAACCTCGACCAGATGTGCACGCGTGCCGCCTGGGAGGCCACACACAAGGAGCGCGGCGTCCGACCTGGAGCTGTAGCCGGTGACGACGTTGCCCCCTCGTAATCGGACGGAGGGGTGGCCGCCCCACCTCTCCTCACCCTCGTCCCCATCCACAGATTGGAGGTGCTTCATGTCCCTGTTCCCGCGCATCCGTCACCGCCTCGCCGGTGCCGTCGTCTTGCTGGCCGTCTTGGTCATCGTGACGGCTTGCAGCTCGGCCGCTCCGCAACACGGCGAGCTGGCCGACGACCAGCGGATTCTCGCCTCGTGCGACCCGTCCGCGCCGCCCGCTTCCCTGGTGGAGATCGACGGGACCGGGTCGAGTGCTTCGGACCAGATCACCGCCGAGCGCATGGAGGCGATCGAGTCGGTCGTGCGGCGGACCGCGATCTGCTCGGGGCAGCTCGGCGTCCTTGTGTTCTCCAGCTCCAGCGCGGCAACGACCATGCTGTTTGACGAACCGCTGCAGCTGGAAGGTGCCACCGACAACGCCCGACTCAAGCGGGTGCCGGAGGTGGTCAGCGACGTCATGGCGAAGATCCGCGCGGCGTACACCCCGGCGGTGACTCGCCTCGACCAAAACGGCAGTGACATCACCGCGCAGTACCGGCTGGCGAACGAGTGGATCACGCAGCTCGGCGGCAAGCTCCGTCTCCACCTGTACGTGTTCACGGATGGCTTCCAGAACGTCGGGGTAAACCTCGGTGCGCGGGCACTGAGCAAGCAGGAAGCCGAGGCGCTCGCCAACCAGGTGAACGTGCCGAAGCTGACCGGGGCCACCGTGGTGATCGCCGGCCTGGGCCGAGTGGCTGGTGTAGCACCCCGCTCCGATGTCGTGGAAGGGCTGGTCGCGTACTACGACGCTCTGTGTCGTGAGAGCGGTGCCGCCAAGTGCCTCTCCGTCACCGACTACACGGCGGCTGGCCAGTGAGCATCGTGAATCACCTTCGAGGACACGGTGCAACCTCGGCAGGCAACGCCACTGACGCTTGGACGCGGGAGGCAGATGCGATCTCCCTGCCCAGGCTCGACGAGGTGGGTGGGCACGCTCGTCCGTCCAGCGTCGGCACCAGCTATGCCGAGCAGGAGTTCCACGCCCGCGCCGACGAGCAGGAGCTGAGCTGGCCCGCCCAAGGCGAGGTGGCCGCACGGCCGTTCCATGTCGAGGCTCGAGGGCTTGAGCGGACGGCCGCGGCGACCGAGTTTCTGCTGACCCAAGCTGAGACCGAGGTCCGCGAAGCGCATGCCGAGTATCAGCGCGCAAGCCAGGTGCTTGGGCCGCACATGCGGCGTGAATCAGCCGGGAAGCTGCGGTACTGGATCTGCTGGCCAGTGCTCTGGTTCGGAGACACCGCCGGCGTCTGGTCGGCTGCCATCGTCAACGGCGACGTGCCGTATGTCGCCTTCGGGCAAGCCCTGTCGGCTGGACTGGCGGCAGCCTGCGCGGGCCTGGTCGGCTCGGAGCTCAAGGACTTGCGCATGGCGAAAGCCCGGCAGCGCGATCCGGACAGCCTCACCAAGGAGGAGCAGCGCTACCGGCGGTTCTTCGTGCCGAGCGGTGGCGGGTTCGGCATCACCAAGCTGATCGGCTTGCTGTCGCTGGTCGTCACGGCGCTGGTCGCGGTAGGCGTCTTCGCCCTGCGGAGCAGCATCGAGGGCAGCGCCGCGGGCCTCACCTTCGGGCTCCTGGCCGCCGCCACTGCCATTGCCTCGGGACTACTGGGGTACGCAGCTGCTGACGAGGTGGCAGACCTGCTCAGCACGCTCAAGACGCGGGTCGCCCGTGCAGAGAAGCAGTACCTCAAGCTGGCCGGTTCCGCACCGCCGCGTCGTCGTGCCCAGGCCGAGGAAACCGCACGATCCATCCAGGCCGAACACAAGCTGCGTGGCCAAGCGGCAGCCAAGGTGATGGAGTCGCTGGCCTGGCGGGTGCAGCGGCGCAACCCGCAAGTATTCGGGCACGGCTTCCCGGCCAGTGAGCAGAGCGGGGTGATCGGGCGACGCTCGCGTCGAAACGGTGCGGCATGAGCCGGTACACGACGCTGCATGCCAGCGCGCTCCTGTCCAGCCGTGTACTCGGCACGCCGACGCCGAGTAAGCAACCTCGACCGGGGAACGTGGAGTACGCACTCGGCAAACCGGGAAGGCCGGCCGAGGTGCCGACGCTCCTCATTACCAGCTTCGACAACTCCGGCTCGGTCACCAGCCCCGGCGGCACCGACCCGCTGTCGAACCGATTTGCCGAAGTCGAACGGGCGTTCTCCGTGGTCGCTCGCAAGGGTTCGTCCCGTGAGCTGGGCGCGGTCATCCACTTCGACACCCCGTCGAGCGGCGAGATCCCACCCACACCGATCACCCGAAGCGGACTCGTTCGGCTGCGTCGCGGTCTGCGACCACCGCTGGACGGGGCCGGAACGAGCGAACTCGGACCAAGTTTGAACCGGGCGATCGAGCTGGCCGAGTTGCATCCGGGTCACGAGGTCACGCTGGTGGTGTTCTCCGACTTCCAGTTGCTCGACGCCAATCCCGCGCAGGTGCTCTCGGACTTGGCGGCGTTCCCTGGGCAGGTCCACGCCGTGGTCCTTGGCGCGTACCTTCCCGCAGGCGTGCTAGACGAGCGCATCACCGTCACGACGATCAAGCAGAACGCCTACCCCGGCTCGGTGGCGCGGGCGCTGTTCTCCAGCTTGGTCGCGCACCGACCCGGCAGCCAGGTGGCCGACGACCCGTAGCGCATTCCACAACGGATAATCCGCTGTCCGCTTTCATGGCGCAGCGATACCGCATCCAGATAAGAAAATCGTCGGCTCGGTCAAATGATCGCCCGACAGTTCGACCGAGCCGACGATTTTCAAACCACACCCTTCACTTCATAACTAGGCACAGATCCCGGGAACGCCGGGACGGAAAGGAGGCACTATTGCATGGAGACCAACACCAACACATCCCCGCGGACTACCGTGCCGTCGAAGTTCCGCACCATCCTGGCCGACCCGCCCTGGGACATCCAGCAAAAAGGCGGCCGAGGCGCGCAGCGGCACTATTCCCTCATGAGCCTGGAGCGCATCAAGGCCATGCCGGTCCGAGACTTGGCCGAGGACAACGCCCACCTCTGGCTGTGGGTCACCAATGCGACGCTGCGCCACGGCTACGACGTCGCCGAAGCCTGGGGCTTCACCGTTCGCTCACCGCTCACCTGGATCATGTTCAAGCTCGGCCTCGGCGCGTACCTGCGTAACGCCACCGAGCATCTACTCTTCGCCACGCGCGGCAAGGCACCGGTGAACTTTCGCTCCCAGCCTACGTGGATCAACGCGCCAGTCCAGGATCACAGCCACAAGCCCGAAGAGCAGTTCGCCATCATCGAACGGATCTCAGACGGTCCATACCTGGAGCTGTTCGCCCGGCGGCGACCGCCGAGCAATAAACCGTGGTTCGTAGGGGGCAACCAGATCGACTCCGACATCAGCCTGGCGGGCTATCCGGTTCCAAGCGATGTTGCACGGGATCCGCAGGTGGGGTGAAGCGGTCATGGGCGACGACAAGAAATCCGACTCTCCTATGAGCAACCCCATCGCTTGGGTCTTCCGCGCCAGCGTGTTGCTGCTGGGCGCGGTGGTCGCACTCAACCTCGCCGTCGCATGGCTACGTCCCCTCCTGCCCTGGCTCATGGGCGGCATCGCCATCGCCTCAACGATCTGGATTGCGGTCGCCATTATCAAGTGGCGGCGGTCGAAGTTCTAGCGCCTACCCCTGTTATGCGTATTTAGAGGTAGGGCGTAGTGGAATTCACAACGGGGGTTGACGTGCTGCTTGAAATCAGCAATAAGTGGTTTCCGAAGTGCTGATTTTGCTGATTTCATTCAGCACTCCCCGCACACGAAAAAGGAAGGAGGTGATTCATGACATCAAAGCGATCAAAGAAATACAGGCGCGCAGGACGCGAGGAACGCCGGATCACGGTGCGTGGTGTCCGTCGTGATCCACCAGATATTCGCAAGCTCTCCAAAGCGCTGATTGCCCTTGCGCAGGCCGAAGCCGAACGCGAAGCACAGGCCGACCAGGAAAGTCGCGAGGCAGGATCGGCAAACAACCCATCTAACAAACCAGCGAAAGGAGGTGCACCGAATGCCTAGCACCAGTTCCCTGGTGTTTTCCCGGCTCTACTTGCCGCGTCCGCTCGATACATCAGCGGTCGCCGCATTCCTCACTCGCCTCGCATCTGACAAGGACGCGCCGCGCGTAGCGCTGGAACTGCGCGCGGACCAGGACGGAGGCGTACGGCACCTCCTCGGGTGTCCGGCCACCGACGTCCAGGCGCTCCGTCGCCTGCTGCGTGACCTGATTCCCGGCAGCCTGCTCACCAAATCCGCACACGGCGAAGCTCCTGCTCGGCCCGACGTTGACGTTACGGGACGCCTGCGCATGCAACCGAGGAGCCTGCCGCTTCGCAGCGACGCACCGGAGGCCACGACCAGAGCGCTGCTCTCGGCAATGGCCGTCCCCCTCAAGGTGGGTGAAGTGGCCGTGCTCCAAGTGGTGCTTGGCCCGCGCAGGTCACCTCGCGTCGTCCCGGCGAACACGCCGGACCCCGGCACCACCCTGGTCGACGCTCTCACCCGAGGCGACCGTCCAGCGGGCAGCGAAACGCGGGCACGGCTACGCGAACGCTTCTCGCAGGCAGGGTTCGCCGCGACCATCCGCATCGGTGCGGCCAGCCCCGACCGCGGCCGGCGTCGTCGGTTCGTCATGAACCTGCTCGGCGCGCTCTCCACAGCCCAAAGCCCAGGGGTGCAGCTCGACCTCGCACGCCAACCAGCGAAGCACCTCAACGACGTACGGATGCCGTGGCGCTGGCCGCTACACCTCAGTGTCGCGGAGCTGGTGGGCCTGCTCGGCTGGCCGATCGGCGAGGACGACCTGCCCGGACTGCCACCAGCACACCCCAAGCCGCTTCGTCCGGCCACGAACGTCCACACCGGCCCTCGCGTGTTTGCCCAGAGCGCCGTCCCTGGCGACGAGCGCCTGGTCGGTATTTCCCCGAAAGACCAGACCTTCCACGCCGTGGCCTACGGGCCGAGCGGCTCGGGCAAGACCAACGCGCTGCTCCACCTGATCCTTGCCGACATCGAGGAGGGGCGTCCGGTCGCGGTGCTCGATCCCAAGCGCCAGCTCATCGACGACATCTTGGCGCGCATCCCGGAGGAACGCATTCCCGACGTCGTCGAACTCAATGCCAGCGACACCCGTCCCGTAGGCTTCAACCCGCTCGACGTGGCCGGCCGCGACCCGGACGTGGTGGTCGATGGCATCCTGGCGGTCTTCGAAGCGGTCTTCGCGGACGGCTGGGGACCGCGCTCGGCGGACATCTTCTCGGCCGCACTGCGCACGCTAGCTCGGGCCAGTACACCGAAGCGTCCCGCCACCCTCGTTGATCTGCCGCGCCTGCTCACCGACCCCCGCTTCCGCCGCCAGCAGGTCGGCCGAGTCCAGAGCGACATGGCGCTCGCTGGATTCTGGTCGTGGTACGAGGCACAGTCGCCACAGGCACAAGCCGCTGCCATCGCGCCGCCGCTGAACAAGCTGCGCCAGTTCCTGCTCCGCCCCGCCCTGATCCGCCTGCTCGACCAACGTTCTGGGCGGTTCCGGCTCCGCGACATCTTCCGCGAGAACAAGATCGTGCTGGTGCCGCTGAATGAGGGGCTGATCGGCCCAGGTACCGCGAGCCTGCTTGGCAGCCTGATCATCGCGGATCTCTGGCAGGCCGCCCAGGAACGCGCCGACGAACCCGACGCCGACAAGCGGCAGGGCGTGGTCTATGTCGACGAGGCACCACGCTTCCTGAACCTGCCGGTCTCCTTGGCCGACGCGCTCGCCGTGTCCCGCTCGCTGTCGGTGGGCTGGTTCCTCGCCGCGCAGTTTCGTGGCCAGTTCCCGAAGGACCTGCGCTCCGCGGTGGACATGAACGCCCGAAGCAAAATCGTGTTCGCCACCGAGTATGAGGACGCCCGCGACATCGCGAAGCTCTCGCGCGACCTCACGCCCGAGGACTTCATGGCCTTGCCGCGCTTCCACGCCTACGCCAACCTCGTGGCCGACGGCATCCCCTCCGCCTGGGCGCTGGTGAAGACCCTGCCGCCGAGGCCCGCCACCACCGATCCCGAACGCGTCCGCGCTGCCAGCCGCGAGACCTACGCCGCTGAGCTCATCGACGCGGCGGACGACTCAGGCGAGGCGGCCACTCCACCA
Organism: Amycolatopsis thermalba; assembly: GCF_023376025.1. Taxonomy (NCBI): domain Bacteria; kingdom Bacillati; phylum Actinomycetota; class Actinomycetes; order Pseudonocardiales; family Pseudonocardiaceae; genus Amycolatopsis; species Amycolatopsis thermalba. The sequence goes on along the minus strand of NZ_CP091196.1, from coordinate 1,728,036 downwards.
CCGCCTGCGGCCTCCACCGCCCCGGCGGGGCTCATCGATCCGGCGCAGATCGGCCGGAAACGGAGGCAGCGATGACGATGTTGAGAATGCAGCGAACCCATCAGTTCGCCCGTCGCTTCGCCCACCTCTTCGCGACCTTCGCTTCTCCTCATTTCCCCAGCTCACCGGCGCTGCCCCGGTCCGTCTGGGATGGGACTGACCCCCGTTCCGGGGGTCTCAGGGGCCGTCACGGCGTCCGCCAGGTCGTGCAGCGGCTCCGGGCAGGAGGCGGCCGATGAGCCCGAAGAACCTCGCGGCCTTGCTGGAACGGCTGTCGGAACGCGACCTGTCGGTGCTGGAGTCGCTGCGGACACATCGGCTGCTCACGACCGCGCACATCCGGCGGCTGCACTTCACTCACGGTCACGCCACGCTCGGCGCGGCGTCCGGGGCCACCATGCGTGTGCTCACTCGCCTCGAAGGCCACGGCCTGATCGCTCGTCTCGGTCGGCGGATCGGTGGCGTCAGGGCGGGCTCGTCCGGAATCACCTGGCAGCTCGCGTCAACCGGCGAGCGGCTGCTGCGCCGCTTGCACGGCGAATCCAAGCGCCGCCGTTACGTCGAGCCGTCCGGGGCGTTCGTCCAGCACACCCTGCTCAAGGCGGAACTCGCCATCCAGCTCCACGAGCTGGCGGGCACCGGGGTTATCGAGCTGGTCAGCTTGGAAACCGAGCCGACGTGCTGGCGATCGTTCGTTAGCCCACAGGGCACCATCGAGTGGCTCAAACCGGACCTCTACGCGGTCACGGCCAGCGGCGATTACGAGGACCACTGGTTCTTCGAAGCCGACCGCGCCACCGAGCATCCACCCGACGTTGTCAGCAAAGCGAAGGTCTACCAGCGGTACGCGGCCACAGGTGCCCATCAGGCCCGCCACGGCCTGTTCCCGGCTGTTCCCTGGGTTGTGCCGGACATCGGCCGCCAGAAGGCGCTTGAGGCTGCCCTGGCTGGCGACACAGCGATCCAGCCGGAGTTGTTCCGGGTAGTCACAGTCGACGCCTTCCGCCAGCTCATCTCGGGTGACCAGCCGGACCCGCCGGCGGGCGGACCGACACAGGAAACCAACTAATGATCACGGAAGGAGGAATGCCTATGGAACATCAACCACATCACCCCGAGGACCGCGACCGCAGCATCCCCGAAGACGAGCGCCTCTGGCCTGGCGAGATCGACCTGACTGGCGTTGTTGAGCAGGAGGAGTCGCTCCGCGACGTCATCGGGGATGCTATCGGCGAGGCCGAGGAGTCAGGCAGCGAAGTCCCAGACTGGGGTGCACGGACGCTTGCTCGCGCGCTCGCCAACCAACTCGACGATCCGCAGAGCGGCGCGCTGCACCACTTCGCTGTCACAGGCCGCGCCGACAAGGAATCGATCGGCGTGGAGCTCGCCGCGATCTATGAGGGAAGCGCGGACGATGAGATCAAGGACTGGGTGAACTGGCTCGGCACGTACGTCGTCAACCTGCCGGACGAAGACACCACTTCATCGGCTGCCGGGAACCAGGAGCAACAGCCCTCCACCCTCGAAGTACCCATCAACGGCACACCGCTTGAGAAAGTCAGCGCGTATCTTCGCATCGCCTTCGCTGAAGCCGACGCCCGCGGCGAAGTGATCTCCCGCGATGCTGCCCAAGCCATCGCCACCTTGCTCGCATCGCTGCTCCCGCAAGACTCCGAGATGCATCGCTTCGCGGATATCGGCGACGCTCACCCAGCGCTGCTCCATGAGGAATGCCACCGCCTCAAGGCGCACAGATGGCAGACACCGGATATCGGGACGTGGCTGACCCGCTTCGAGCAATACCTGGCCGCGCAAACCGACTTGGGCAGACGAGCCAGCGCAACCGAACGTGAGGACAACGCGCAGGTCGCAGAAGGAACCCGCGTGCACGGCGACGCGTTCCGCGCCTACCTGAGCTTGCCGGACGTCGACCCTAACCGCGAAGACCTCGCCTCCTCATTTCGCGACACCTACGTCGGTACGTTTGACACCTGGGCAGCGCTTGTCCGCGACCTCACCGAGGGTGTAATCAGCCAGGAAGAACGCGACCGGTGGGCGCGCGACGGTGTATCCGCAGAGGCCGTGGTTCGTGAAGTCTTCGACATCGTCGAACACCACGGAAAGCTATACGTCTTCTCGAAATAGAACATCGGCGCTTTAGCGAGAATCCCAAGAAATCGCTGAGGGTAATCGGGTATAACGTTGTGGAATTGTCCACAAAGCGCTGAAAATTAACAGCAGCCGAGGTAAAATGGACACACAAAGGGAGAAAAAGCGCAATGAGCGATCAGACAGCACAACAATTCGGCAACTACCTCCGACACTTGCGCCTGAAGCAAGGACTCAGCAATCGGGAACTCGCCCGCCTAAGCGGCATCGACTCTGGTGGTATTACCAGACTTGAAAAGGGCGAAAATCGGCCGACGCCAAAGACGCTCGTAGCGCTCGCTCCTGTTCTCAAAGTATCCCCTATGGATCTTTTCGCGATGGCAGGCTACACGGTCCCGTACGACCTACCAGACCTGCCGACATATCTTCGCACCATGTACGGGTCATGTCTCCCGGAAAACAAGATCGACGAGATCGGCGAATATCTTGGCCGAATTCTCGACGAGTACGGGGCTGACCTCAATGGCCCACGGGATGCTGAAGATGAGACCACCAAAGCACAACTAACTTGACAATTGGGTGGGGAAAGGAGGAACACATGACCATTCACAAAAATATCTCCGCCCGCCCGTCTGAACTTCTCACGATCCTTCGGTCGTTCGCGACGAAGGAACAAGTGTCCATGACTCAAATGCTTCAAGTCGCAGGGGAGCAGGCACAGCTCTTGCTCTCCTGCCTCGACGTACCGACCGCGCAGATCCCTATTCGGCTCGCGCAGCTATTTCCCAGCCTTGTTATCCACTACGCGGCTGATCTCCCTATACCAGCCGTCTCCTTCTGGGGGAAAGACAAGCGCTGGCACGTTCATATTCGTGAGTCCGATCCAGTCGCAGTGCGGGTGTACGCGCTACTTCATCAGCTTAAACACATCATTGATCACCCGCTTCGCCGGAGGATCAATGGTCTAAGTAAGGCCGGTTGGGAGAGACTCGCGCATCATTTCGCCGAGCAAGCACTAGCGGGAGAGGCGTTGTCCATGACGAGTCAACAAAGAAAGGAGGTATGCCTATGACCGAACCACTTATAGCAAACCCATCTTCACGGGAAGGCAACAACAAGCTTCTTCTCACCATTCAGGAGGCGTGTGAAGCGCTGCGCGTCAGCCGCTGGCAAATCTACGAGTTCATCAATGCTGGGCGCTTAAAGACCGTTCGCATTGGCCGCAGACGTTTCATCGTCCCGGCCGACCTCACCGGATTGATCGACGAGTTGCGGGAAGGGGGTGGTAATGTCCGGCAAGCGAGCTAATGGTGAAGGCTCCATCTACCGTCGCGCAGACGGTAGATGGGGAGCTTCGGCGTTCGTCGAAACGACAAGCGGCAAACGTAAGCGTATCCACGTCTACGGCAAGACGAGACAGGAAGTCCACGACCGCCTTACCGAGAAGCTTGCCCAAGCCCGCAAGGGAATTCGGACGCCCGACAAGGAGTGGACCGTCGGGGCGTACCTGGATTACTGGCTGACCAACGTCGTCACTTCGAAGAACCGCCCTCGAACCGTCGAGCTCTACGAGGCGTGCATCCGCCGTCACCTCAAGCCGGCGCTGGGATCGATCCGACTAACCAAGCTCACCGTTCAATACGTCCAGACCTTTCTCAACGAACAGCTGGCTGCTGGCAGCTCAACGCGGTCCATTCACCAGATGCGGAGCACGCTACGCGCCGCACTTTCACGGGCCGAACGAGAAGAGCTGGTCGTCCGCAACGTCGCCAAGCTGGTCGACATACCGGCCTACCGGCGCAAGCCAATCACACCGTGGACGGCCGAGCAGACCCTCGCCTTCCTGGACGCTGCACGCGACCACCGGTGGTACGGCGCCTACCTCATGCTGCTCGCCTATGGGATGCGCCGAGGCGAGGTTCTCGGGTTGCGCTGGCGCGATGTAGACCTGGATCAGGGCATCATCCATGTGCAGCAACAGCTCCAGCGTATTGGTTCCAAGCTCATGGTCGGCGACGTCAAGACTGAGGCCGGACGCCGGATCCTCCCCATAATCGCGCCGGTTCGCGACATTCTGCTAGATCTTGCCGTTCAACGGTACGCCAGCGAACTGAGCCGTCCCTACGACCCGAATGACGACGGCACTAATGACCTCATCTTCCTGTCGAGTATGGGCACGCCGATCGATCCAAAGAATTTTGTTCGAACCTTCCACGAGATCCGCGAGCAGGCCGGGCTGCCACGTATTACCGTTCACCACACTCGTCATACCGCAGCCACGCTCCTTAAGAAGCTCGGCGTACCAGCACGAGACGCGCAGCTGATTCTCGGCCACTCACACATCACCACCACCCAGCAGATTTACCAGCATGGCGATATCGAAGGGCAGGCCAAGGCGCTTGAACGTGTGGGCCAGATAATAACAGAGGGCGTTGCTGCAAAAAGTGCTGCAAATCCCGAGTTTTCCACAGGTGAAAGCACGATTCTTCGTGCGCTCACCCCTGGAGGGCCAGGAGGGGCTCGAACCCTCGACACCCTGCTTAAGAGCCACGTCTTTACAGAGGTGGTCCTGACTTCTACCCCTAATCTTGGCCACGTACGGACGCTGGCGTACGCGCACATTTTAGCGTCGGTTGCAGTCAAAAACTGCTGCAAAACCGTCCCCGCAGGCCCTCGCCTGGGCACTTCACTCGTTGCCGAGTGGATATATCTTCTGCGCCTTCTAAGAACGGTTGAAGTGCGGCTGATGACAATGAAGAGCTTCCCCTTTAATCTGCTGCCGCCCAGCTCTGTCCACACCCATAACGAAATGAAGGAAAGCGAGACAAGGAAGGAGGCGATGACATGACCAGCGCCTACCTCGATCTAGATGATTTCGAATCCTACGAAGAGGAGTCCACGTCCTACTCCACGCTGGCCAGCTCATCATCAGCGGAGCCGGGTATGCGCTCCGTCCGTTACCTGCGGGTCTCATCGCGAGGTCAGATGGACACAGACTCCCATTTCGTCGCTGACGGCAACTCCATCGACTCGCAACGCAAGGCCACCACAGCCAAAGAGCGGGCGCTCGGACTAACGAACGTGGGCGAGTACATCGAGCCAGGAAACTCGGGGCAAACCATCGCCGAGCGGCCGTTCTTCCAACAGCTACTCAGCCGAATCATTAAACAGCGCGACGTCGACTACGTCGTGGTCGACATGCGTTCTCGCGCCTTCCGAAACCACATAGACGCAGCCGTCACCAAGCAGCAGCTCCTCAAGCTCGGGGTCAGGCTCGTCTCCGCCCAAGAGGACTTCGGCGAAGGCATCATGGCCGACGCGATGGAGGCCATCACCGACATCTTCAACGAAGTCCAGGTCAGGCTCAACGGGCTCGACATCAAGAACAAGATGGGCAACAAAGCCCGGAACGGCGGCACGCTCGGCCGGGCACCGCTGGGCTACCTCAATGTCCGGCGTGAGATCGACGGCAAGGAGATCCGCACGATCGACCTTGACCCCGAGCGTGCGCCACTCGTGCGCCTCGCCTTCGAGCTGTATGCCACGGGCGAGTACACGTTGGCTGACCTCTCAGACGAGCTGTACGACCGCGGACTGCGCACGCGCCCCACCAGGCTGCACCCTGCCAAGCAGGTGTCGATCAACAAGCTCTCGCAGATGCTGCGGGATCGCTACTACCTCGGCTACGTGACGTACCAGGACGAAGAGATCAAAGGCCGCCACGAGCCCTTGATCGACGAAGACCTCTTTGAGCGCGTCCAGGACATCATCGAATCTCGATCCATCGCGAAGGAGCGCCGCCGCGTGCATCACCACTACCTCAAAGGCTCACTGTTCTGCGGACGCTGCAAGCGCGCCGGCCGAACCGGACGCATGATCCTCCAGAACGTCGTGAACTCCAAGGGCACCACCTACACCTACTTCTTCTGCCGCAACAAGCAGAGCGGTGCCTGCGACGCACCGCACATCAACGTCCTCCTGGTCGAGGATGCCGTCGAAGCGCACTACGCCACCATCCGCTTCAGCCGGACCTTCGTCGCGGACGTCCGTGCTCACATCGGCGAGGTGATTGGCGAGGAGGAGGCCGCCGCCCGGCTCCTGCATCAACAGCTCACGAACGAGCTCCGCGCGCTCGACGCTCGCGAGGACAACCTGATCGACCTCGCAGCAGACGGCACCATCCCACAGGCCAAGATCAAGGCGAAGCTACGTGAGATCGAACGCCAGCGGCACCGGCTCACCGAGCGCCTCAACGCCTCGAATGACGACCTCTCCGACAGTGCCCGCCTGATCGAAGCGTGCCTGAAGCTCCTGGAGAACCCCCGTGAGCTGTACCGACGCTGCGACGAGGAGCAGCGTCGCCTGCTCAACCAGGCAATCTTCCACGGCATCTACATCGACGATGAGCGGATCACCGACCACGAACTCAGCGAGCCCTTCGCTCGCCTCCACGCCCTTCAGCGCGCCCGACAACTCGCCCAGGCTGACAAGCCCGACCCCGGCACCACGCCGCCCAAGGACGCCAACAGGGCCGTCTCCACTAAGGGAGACGGCCCTGTTTCGTTGGACGGTGTCGAGGTCCTACTAGCGGGCATTGACTTGGCCCCGTGTTCTAGTAAGACCCCTAGGGTGGAGCTAAGGGGACTCGAACCCCTGACCCCCACACTGCCAGTGTGGTGCTCTTCTAGCTTTGACCTGCGACTTTTGGAGAATTCCCTGGTCGGCTGGGGCACTTTGGGGCAGTTCGGTTCCGTTCAACTCCGTTGAATGCCGCTCTGGGCGTGTCCGTGCCCCAGTTTTGCCCCAGGCGCAAGCCGCGTGAAAACGGGGCGGCCACCCGGTTGCCATGGGGATGCCGAGCCGCCACGGGCTGCCTCGGGCTACCGGGATCTACCTGGCGGCGACGGTGAAGACGGTGCGGTTGTAAAACGTGCTGAGGAAGTGGGCCTGACTACGGATGAGATCCGGGCGTTCTGCACCTGGCCCTGGGTGAGCCGGAGGACTGCAGCATCATGAGCGCGCTCCCACCCGCCCAGCTCACAACGCTGGAGGACGAGGTCGGAGGGCACGACGAGGTGGGCGAGCAAGGGGTCGTCTTCCGCTGCCGCCGTCCGCCGCGCGCCTGGCACGCAGCGACCAGTTGCTCGATACGAACCGACCGGGCACGGCCATCCCCCTCGTTCGGTTGGCGAACCGTCGGTGCCCAGCTGCGGAGCAACCACGCTTGGGGAACGCATCTCGGGTTTGTCTCGACCAGGAACCTCCCTCGTCACACCTCTCCGCTGATGTGCTCCGAGAATCTCGGACGCGGCTCAAGCGGAGCGTATCACGCAACCTGCTGATTGGTGAACCATTCGTCGAGCACTTCGATCGGTGGTCGATATCCCAGCGCTGAATGTAGTCGGCGTGTGTTGTAGAAGCCTTCGATGAAGCGGATGATCTCGCGGCGAGCCTCCTTCTTGGTCGCGAAATGCCGGTGGTGCATCCACTCCGTCTTCAACTTCCCGAAGAACGACTCGGCCATAGCGTTATCAAAACAGATCCCGGTGCGGCCCATTGATTGCCGAACATTCTCTTCTCGTAGTAGTCGCCCAAAACTGTAGGAGGTATATTGGCTACCGCGGTCGGAGTGGAAGATCGATCCAGCGGGCAGTCGGATACGGTGCGCTGCCATCGTCATCGCCGTGCACACCAGTTCTGCATCGTAATGCTCATCCACAGACCATCCGAGGATGCTTTTCGAGTAGCAGTCGATCACTGTTGCCAGGAAGAGTGCGCCTTCACCGGTGTTGAGCTGCGTGATATCGCCGACCAGTTTCTCCCCAGGTGCCGACGCGGTGAAGTTCCGTCTGACCAGGTCAGGGATCGGGCCGGCAACCCGGTCGGCGACGGTCAGCCCGCGCCGGGGCTTGACCTGCACGGGAAACAGTCGCGCCTGGCGCATGAGCCGCCGCACCAGCTCGTCGTCGACCTGCACGCCGCCGCGCACCAGCTCGGCATGCACGCGCCGATAGCCGTAGGTGCGCTTCGAGGCGGCGAACACCACGCGAATCTGCTCGATCAACAATCCCCGGCGCTGTTCCTGCGCCGAGACCGCGCGACGCTCCCAGTCGTAGAAGCCCGAGCGTGACACACCCATCAGCCGACACATCAGGGCCACATCGAAATGCGCCTTCTCCGCTGCAATACACGCGTAGCGCTGGGCTACCGTTGTTCTTTCGCGAAGAAGGCTGCCGCTTTTTTCAGGAACGCGTTCTCCTGCTCCAGTTCGCGGATACGCCGCTCCAGCTCGCCCACCTGACCCCGCGTCGCGGTCGGCGACTCTTCAGCTCTCTTCTTTTTCTCGGCCGTCACCCAGTTATGCACCGTCTGCGCGACCAAATCAAAATCGCGCGCCGCTTCGGTATAGCTCAGCCCGCCCTCGAGTACCGCGTTGACGACCTCAGCCTTCAATTCCGGCGAGTACTTTCTCGGTCTCCTTGCCATGAAACACTCCTCCGGGCTCCTCCGCCAGTCTACTTGGAAGACGTGTCCGGAGACCTCGGAGCACATCACCGCTGAGGTGCGCCACTCCCTTCCCGGGACAGGTTGACAACGGCTCAGTGAGGTGGTTCCTTCAGGGCCCGTACGACGGCTTCATGGGCTTCTGTCGCGTCATTTCGGGTGACCGCCATGATGCCCCGTCCGAGCCAGTTCGGATCGTCCACGCGTACCAGGGTGATGTTCTCCGGGACGACCGGGGCGAGGATGTCCGGAACGACGCAGATCCCGAGATCGGCGGCGACGAGTCCGAAGCGGCTGTGCCACGTCTTCGCACGGAAGGCGATGTGCGGATCCGTGAGGGTGGGCCAGGCTCCGAACTGGGGCTCGTCACGTGCGCCCTTGCCCACGATCCAGGGCAGATGGGCCAGTTCACGCACTGGCACGGCGCCTTCGACCGCGGCGAGGGTGTGCCCGGACGGCACGGCCACCATCAGTTCGCCACCCGGCAACGGGGCGATGTGCAATCCCTCCAGGGCCGGCTGGGGCAGGCCGGGCCCGGAGGCCACCACCGCGACGTCCAGCCGCTTGCTGATGACCTGGAGCACCAGCTGCGGGGAGGAGGCCTCCGTAAGCGTGAACGACAGCCGAGGCTGCTGCTTCAGTGCTCTGGCCAGTGCGAAGGGGAGCAGGGCGGCGTTCGCGGCTGGGAAGGCCCCCACGCGGACCCGCACCTCAGGGCCGTGAGTCAGTTCGTCGAGCCGTTCACTCAGCCGGTCAAGGCCGGCAAGAGTCTCAGCGGCGAACCGGGCGACCAGCTCTCCCGCCGCCGTCGTCCGGACGCCCCGCGCACCGCGCACGAAAAGCGGCTGACCCGCGGCCTTCTCGGCAGCCGCCACCTGCCGGGAAATGGCGGGCTGAGAATAACCGAGGGCGCGCGCCGCACCGCTGAGAGAACCGTGAGCGGCCACCGCGCGAACGACATTGAGAGCGCTGAGACTGAGTTCGGGCACAGCACCACTTTAGCCGCCCAGCCATGCGCGGCTGTTATGGGAGCAGACCGATCATTGCATGCCCTGGATACCCACGAACGGCGCGTTCACGGTGTAGCGTCGGATTCAGCGACAACGCCGCTGCTCGTGAAAGGAAATCCCGATGAACGAATTCATTTCTCCTGACGACACGCGTTACGACGAGCGGGCGCGTGCCCTGGTGCGGATCGGCCGCGAAGCGATCGCCGTGGCCGACGATGAAAAGCTGGACGCGTACTTCGCCGACGACTTCGTTTTTCACGGGCCTGATGGCGATCTGACGTACCCGGAGCTCCGTTCCTTCTTCGAGGCCATGCGTGCCGCGTTCGAAGGATTCGCGTGCGAGCGGCGCACCATCGTCAGCCAGGGTCAGTACATCGGTTGTCACACCTCGATGTCGGGCCGTTTCACCGCGCCTTTCACGGCGTCCCCGATCGGCACGATTCCGCCGAACGGGCAGCCGATGCGACTCGAACTCATCAACATCTTCCGCTACCACGAGGACGGCAAGCTGGCCGAGGAGTGGGTGCAGTACGACAACCTCGGCTTCCTGCGTCAGCTCGGGGTCGACCTGACTCAAGCCCCTGCGCGGCCGAGCGTCTCGGCTTGAGACCCGTCTCGCTGTCCGTTCACGGCGCGTCTGAGGGCGCCGAGAAGGTCTTGTGCTGGTTGCGGCGCCGGAGTCGACCTGCTGGAGGTCTCGCCCGATATCGGTGCCCGGACAACTCACGCGCCTGCGCAGGTTGAACCCGGGGAACCGGTTCACGGGCCGCGCCGAGGGCGCCACCGGCCGTCCGCTGAACGGCACTGTGCTGACCCGCCCGAGGTGATTGATCTGCATCCAGATCCGCGCGTCACCAGCATGCACGGTGTCGGTCAAAGCACGGAACTCGCCCAACGCGCGGTCATCGTCGAGGACGACATTGCGCGGCTCGACCAGCCCATCATGCGCCCCGTTCCATGCCCGGCTTTGAGTGAGCCGCCTCGTCCGAGGACGAGGCCGACCATGTCGTCGGCGAACCGCGGGAAGCGGTCGAGCGGCGCGGCGTCGCCGAGGCGCTCAGTGAGCATGAAGTGGATGTTTCCGTCTTTCACGTGGCCGAAGATGACGCTGTCGCGGTAGTCGTGCCGATCGAACAGGATATTCAGTGCCTCACAGGTCGGCAGGATTTCGGGGACCGGCACGACGATGTCCTTGAGCAGAGCGGTCGTCCCGGCGGCCACGCTTCGGCCACCATCGCGTAGAGGCCGTTGCGTACGTGCCAGTGCGCCGCGCGCTGTGCGGGGTCGGCGGACAGTGCCGTCGGCACGACCGTGGGGATCGCGGCGAGCGTGCCGACGGCCGCGACCGACGAGGCCGCCGGCTTCGTCGGCGGTGTCCGCTCGACGGCGAAGGCTTTGGGTGTCGCGTCGGCGGCGTGTTGTCCGACGCGCAGTGACGTCGCGGCGAGCAGTTCGATTGTGGCCGGGATGGGTCCCCACGAGGTCGTTGTATCCCCCGCGGCCTCGCCTCGACGGAGAGCCTGATCGTGGAGAGCGTCGAGCGGTACGGGCTGCTCTCCAGCGCGTCCCGCATGGACTCGGCGGAGACGTCGCGCCAGCTTTACCCTCGGCACCTACGCTCATAGACACATATGGTGAGGGCAGATTCCTTGACAAAGAGACTTGCCAACGGCTCCCTCTTTCGAGGTATTTATGATAATAAATGAGTGGGTTTTCCGCAAGTCACAGAGCGTTCAATGCTGCACTTGATACGCCTTTCTACAGATTGTCGACTGATCGTTGCTTGCTGACGACCGCCATCAGTTCGGGTCAACTTCCTCCCTCCTGACGAATTATTGACGAATGCCAAGAGGCAGGTTGAGCCCTTTGCGTCACCGGGCGTCGCGCGTCAAAGGCCGTAACGACAGACCTATGACCACTACTGCGGCCAGCAGCAGTAGAACGTGCACAATAGTCGCGGTCGAACTACTCAATTCGGCGGCAGTGGTGACCCAATCACCAGCGCTCCAGCCGCACCATGCCGCCAACGCAGCGATTGCCCCCACCAAAACTGATTTGCCTCGTGCAAGTTTGCGCCTTTCGCTCAGATTAGCAATACCAATGATTAGCAAAGACAGCGCAAGGACGAGGGCTGAGACAATCAGTGCCACACCCCCATCAGCTACTGTTGCCAAGATCGCCAAAAGCGCCAGGAAGGCCGCCTCGACGAGGAGGAGGCTGGCCACCCCCGTCCGCCGAGACTGGCCAGCCTTCCCATCGTTCATTCTGCTAGTCACCTCATTCGGTCATCAGAATCAGCATTTGTTCACGGCGTCGGTCGCGCCGATCACGATTCCGGCGAGACCTCCACCTGTGGCACCAAGTCCCACAGCTCCGCCAGCGATAGCAGTCGCGATCGTGCCTCCGACAACGCCCTTGGCGAAACTGCTGCGAAACACACAGAACCGTCGTCCACCAGCTCGCACCGGTCGGGTCGACGTTTCGAACTGGATTGCCCGCCGCGTAGGCGTATCGGTTGGGTTCCTGGTTGGTGGGGTCGGGTTGGGTGAAGCGAGCCCAGGTGGGGTTGTAGTAGCGGTAGCCGGTGAGGTAGGCGCCGCCGCGCCTGTCCTACGACCGGCTCGGCAACCTCACGCTTTGCGCCTGGTCGAGCAGGACGGCCACGAGCACACCGGTTGGTGAGTGACACGTGCGTGGGTGCACCAAGATCGCAGTCGGGGACGGAGAAGATCCATTCGGGCGCCACGTTGGCGGCAGCGACGTTGGTCCGTGGCCCTCTACCTCGTCGAGCCGTTTCTTCACGCCGTCGAGCAGCCCGCCGACAGCATGGTCGAAGAACTCGTCGAAGTTGTACCGGGTTCTTCTGAGTCCTTGCGCCGGGCCTGTACTTCCTCTTGCAGCGTCGCCAAGCCAGCACGTTCGGGTCCGGCGGTGCCCCCAAGCTGTCGGAGATCCGCGCCTTCACCGCACTCGCCTTGCGCTGGTCATCCTGGAACGAGATGAGTAGGTACGCCTGGCAAACAAGCAGACGGCACACCAGCGCTACCTCGTCCTGTCCCAGCCCGGCGCTAAGGAGCGTCCTCATTGCACGGTCTACGGTGGGCCCACACGCCTCGGCTCCGGGTCCGTTGAGTGCGACTCGCCTCGCCACCCCGGCGTACTGAACGAACACCGCGCGCAGATTCGTACTTCCCGATGTCGACCGCGTCCCGATCAGCCACGTGGCGGTAGACCACCGCGGGATGCACTTCGAGCTCTCCGCGAGCTCCCGAATCATGTACGGGTTCAACATACCGTCGGCACCCATGCGGACCCGCCACGACGCTGCTGCTTCACCAGCGCACAGGCTCACCCACTGTGAACGTGTCGCTGGTCCAGTTGGAACGCCGCGTGGACGCGGCCATCGACGAGTTTTCGGATCTCTTGGAAAGTACCGCTGTGTCTCGGTTCGATCTGCACCCTGCGCGCAACGACGGACTCGCACTCCAGCCTGCAACTCGTTCTGACCGGCGCCTCGTTGAGCTCACTCAATCAGCATCATGGGCCAAGTTGTCGAAGGGCCCGGTTGAGCATCTCCTAGCGCTCGTCCTGGTTGCGCTGATCGCCAGCTGCAGTTTCGGCGCTTGGGGCGGCCGACCGAGCATTCTGGTTCAGGCGGAGCCCGTAACCACATGCTGACGTCGCCTTGATGATCAGTGGCGGAGCTGGCGGCTGCGGCCAGACCACGAGGTGGAAGCTCTCCCCCGAGTCGTCGACTGCCTGGTCGAAATGGCGGTCTCGGCCGCTGGCGTGGATGCGCACCCGGTAGGAGCCCGGTCCGGCCGCGCTGAGGACGGGCAGCTCTATCCGGGTTTCGCCCGGGCGGTACTCCAGCTGATCGACCCGCAGCTCCCCGTTCGGGATTTCCAGGCTGATTTCCGCGACATCGTCCCACTCCGCGAGGGCGGTCCACTGCTGAGGCGTTTCAAGGGCCGGGCGGGCTTCGGCGGCGTCCACGCTGACCGTGACGTAGCCGCGGTCGACTCCGGCATAGAGCAGGGCAGCTGACTGCATGACCCCAGCCACGCCAGTCGAGTAGTCCATCGCCTCAAAGGGCGTTTCAGCGTCGGCGTCGCCGAGCACGAAGGAGTGATCTTGGACGTACACGCTCGCGGTGTCGCTCATGCGGCAGCTCCCCAGTGTCCCGTCGCCGTGGTTTCAGATGTCGCCGCGGGAGCGCGCGGCTCCCGCGGCGACATGGTACTCAGCTTGATGGTTCTGGCAGGCTAGGTTCCGACACCAACGCGGTAGGGGTCTGCTTCAAGGACCCGGTTGTCGTAATAGAAGCCGACCATGATGCCGCCCTGGGCATTGTTCTCAGTCGCGGTGATCATGCAGGCGCTCGCCCCGGTCGGCCCGGTCACACCCGTGGGAGCGTTGATGTTGCAATTGTCAAAAGTGCGCCGGGTGCCGCCCGAGGCTAGCCCCTCGTACGTGCTGGCGAGCGGGTACTCATCGCAGCTGAGACCTGCGATGCTCGGGGCGTCGCCGCACGCCAGGTTCCGGTTCGTGCTGGTCCGGGTTGGGTCCGACGTGCGGTGGAGCGGTGCAGCGAAGCTTGCCCCGGGCAGTCCCGATGCCTGTGCCCTCGATACGTGCGATGCGAGGCTCGGGTAGCTGCTCTGGCTGTAGAGCACCTGCGCCGGGAACCACCAGACGACGCAGCCGACGCGAGCCGGTCGGGCACCGTTCGCGCCGGTGGCGTTGTCGCAACGTACCTCCTCCAGCGAGGAAGTCGTCGTTACAGGGTTGTAGCCGGGTGTGGTGAATACGAGGTTCCACGTGGTGGTGCAGTTGCCGATCGCGCCAACAGCAGTCGCAGTGGTTGTCGCGCCGGCGTAGCCCTCTCGCAGAACGCCGTTGGTCGGTGACAGCGACTGGATCGGAAAGGTGTTCGGCCCCTGCGTCGTGCATTGATTGGTGGCGGTCATCGAGCCTGACACGCTGGCGGTAGCCGCGTCACCCCATCCTGACATTGGGGCCACGCCGATCTGGTGCTGCCACGACGGCAAGTCAGGTGACGAGAACTCGTAGTCGTAGACGTTCATCATGAGCTCGCCGGTCTTGGTCGTGACACCGTTGACCGTGCGCGTGGTGGTCAGTCGCAGTCCGTAGAGGTTGCACGCTTCCGTCCGCGATGCGGAGACCGGGATGTTATTCCCGCTGTCGTTGCACCAGATCGGGAATGGGAGCGCGTCAAGCGTTGAAAGATCACTAGCAGGTTTGACGGCTTCAACGGGAGTGACGCATTCGCCACCGTGGTCAACTTCGGTCACCCGCGGCCCCGCGCTGACGAGGGCAGCAGCGTTGCTTCCCCGCCCTCACCCGGGATCGACGACGCGAGCACCAGGCGTGAGGCCCAGAATTTCGTGGTTCACCGGCCAGCCCGTCCCGGCTGTCGCCGGCTAGGAGAAGCGCGGCACACCATGGGCTCGCGGCCACCTCTACTCTCGAGACCGCTTCTGGGAGCCGGGGCGGCGCAGCCCGACTCTCCCGCGTCATTCGCTGGGTCACCGGTTGGGCCACACATGTGGCTCGATGAGCGCTGTGCTTGGCACGGCTCGCGCAGCGAACCATGTGTAGCCGGATCACCGCCAGCTGGAAAACTCGGGAAGACCACCCGTATGGCTGACGGTCTGAGACCAGTTCACGTGACCCCATTTGCCGCCGAGCCAGCCGCTGCCCCAGATTTGCCCCAGTTACTGAACGGTAACTGAAGCTGGATCCACGATGGACGAATGTTCGGCGAAGCGAAAAAAATCGCCCGACCTGCACTAATGTTCAGGTCGGGCGATCTTGACGACTGTGGAGCTAAGGGGACTCGAACCCCTGACCCCCACACTGCCAGTGTGGTGCGCTACCAGCTGCGCCATAGCCCCGGAGCGAAGTTGAACTCCGCATCTCGTCTGCGACTACTTTACATGACACCGGTATGGCCGTTGCGCGGGGGGTCGGTCCTGCGGGACCGACCCCCCGCCAGGGGTCATCCGGCCTGGTTGACCAGGTTCGTCAGCCAGCCGTCCTGCGTCCAGTTGATCACCTGGCCGTTGTGCACGACCGTGGGCGTGCCCTGGAAGTTCGGGTCGTTCGAGACCTGGGTCAGGGCGTCGTCGAGCTGCTGGTTGTACGTGCCGGCGTTCACGCACGTCGCGAACTCGGGCGCGGTGATGCCCAGGTCCTGGCCCAGTTTGATCAGCTGGGCCTTGTCGTAGCCGCGCTTGCCCTCCTCGGGCTGCGAGGCGAACAGGCTGTCGTGGTACGGGGTGAACTTGCCCTGGTCCGCCGCGCACAGGGAGGCGTTCGCCGAGTCCAGTGAGTAGCCCGGCGGGTCGGACTGCTTGGTCAGCAGCGGGATCATGTGGTAGGTGACCTGCACGTTCCCGGCCTGGATCTGCTCCTCGATCTGCTTGCCGTACCGCTGCTGGAGCTGCGCGCAGTATGGGCACAGGAAGTCGGCCCAGATGTCGAGCTTCACCTTGGCGTCGGCGTTGCCCGAGACCACCGTGACGCCCCGCCGCTCGTCCGCGGTGTCCAGCGCGGCCGACGCGGTCTGGGGCGTGATGGTCGTGCCCTCGGTCTCGTTCTTCGACGCGTTGGTCCAGATCACACCGCCGATGACCACGGCGGCGAGCACCACCACGGCGACCACCGACACGATCGTCTTCCGGCTGGGGCCGCCACCGCCGCGGGCCTGGGTCACCGCCCGGGCCCCAGCGCTCTGCTGCTGGCGGCGCTTGCGCGCGGACCGTTCCGCTCCACCCACGTTCTTCAGATCCTCTCTTTTTCCATCTCGACCTGCGGCGCCCCGCCGCGGAGCCAGCCGTCCAGCGCGACGCGGGTCGCCGGGCGCACGATCAGCCAGCAGGCCAGGACCAGGAAACCCACGTCGCGGGCGATTTCCTGGGGGTACCGGGTCTGTCCCGCCGCCACCTCGCCACCGCCGCCGAAGCAGCCGCAGTCGATGGTCAGCCCCCGCGCCCAGGACTGGGCCACCCCGGCGATGAACACCACCAGCAGCACGGCCGAGACGATGGCCACCCAGCGCGTCGCGAGCCCGAGCAGCAGGAACGCGCCCAGGACCAGCTCCAGCAGCGGCAACGCGGTCGCGACCGGGTGCAGCAGCGCGTCCGGCAGGACGTCGTAGGCCTTGACGGCCAGGTACGTCTGCCCGGAGTCGCTGATCTTGACGATCCCGGAGACCAGCCACACCGCGGCCAGGCCGAGCCGCACGAGGGTGCCGACGGCGTCGAGCACGGAGGGGGACGGGCGGAACACGGCCCCAGGCTATCGGCCCGCCCTGAGAAACCTGTGAGTTCCGGGGCCCGCGCGCGAATGCCATACGTCCGGGTGACCAGGGACTCAGCCATCACCCACCGTCTACGGTTGCGGTCGCCATGAACCTGCCCGATCTCCCCGTCCGCGCGGTCCTCGGCGAGCTCGCCGCCGCCCTGGACGACCACGGCACCGCGGTGCTCGTCGCACCGCCCGGAACCGGCAAGACGACGCTCGTCCCGCTGGACCTGATGGCCCGCTCGGACGGCCGTGTCGTGGTGGCCGAGCCGCGCCGTCTCGCCGCGCGGGCCGCGGCCGCCCGCATGGCCGCGTTGCTGGGCGAACCGGTGGGCGAGACGGTCGGCTACTCGGTACGCGGCGACCGGAAGGTGTCCAAGCGCACGCGCGTCGAGGTGGTCACCTCGGGCCTGCTGGTCCGGCGCGTCCAGAACGACCCCGAACTGCCCGGTGTCGCCACCGTGCTGCTCGACGAGTGCCACGAGCGGCACCTCGACGCCGACCTGCTGCTCGCCCTCCTGCTGGACGTGCGCGGCGGGCTGCGCGAGGACCTGCGGCTGCTCGCGACGTCGGCCACCGTCGCCTCCGGGCGGCTGGCGGAGCTGCTCGGCGGGGCGCCGGTGGTCACCGCGCGGGCCCGCACGTACCCGGTCGAGACGACCTACTTCCCGCCCGCCCGCGGCGAACGGATCGAGGCGTGCGTGGCCCGGGCGGTGCGCAGGGCGGTCGCCGACGGCGACGGTGACGTCCTGGCGTTCCTGCCCGGCGCGGGCGAGATCGCCCGGGTGGCCGGCATGCTCGACCTGCCGGGCGTGGAGGTCCTGCCGCTGCACGGCCGGCTCGCACCCGGCAAGCAGGACGCGGCGCTGCGCCCCGGTGACCGTCGTCGTGTAGTGCTGGCGACCGCGGTGGCCGAGTCGAGCCTGACCGTGCCGGGGGTGCGGGCGGTCGTCGACTCCGGGCAGGCGCGGGTGCCGCGGGTGGACCACCGCCGTGGGTTGCCCGGCCTGGCGACCGTCCGGGTGTCGGCCGCGGTCGCTGAGCAGCGGGCCGGCCGGGCCGGGCGCGAGGCGCCCGGCCGCGCGTACCGCTGCTGGCCGCAGCACGAGCAGGCGGCTCTGCCGGCCTACCCCGAGCCGGAGATCCGCACCGCCGAGCTGGCCCGGCTCGCGCTGGAGCTGGCCTGCTGGTCGACACCGGACGGCGCGGGCCTGTCCTGGTGGGATCCGCCACCGGACGGTCCGCTCGCCGCCGGCCAGGACCTGCTCCGCACGCTCGGCGCTCTGGACGGGAACACGGTCACCGAACGCGGCCGTCGCATGGCCGAGCTCGGCCTGCACCCGCGTCTCGCCCGTGCGCTGCTCGACGGGGCCGCCGAGGTCGGCGCCCGTGCCGCCGCCGAGGTGGTGGCGCTGATGGACGCCGGCGGCACGCTGACCGATGTCGAGGCTGAGCTGCGCCGTCTCCGCGACGACCGCGGGTCCCGCTGGCACGCCGAGGTGCGCCGCTTGGAGCGGCTGGTGCCCGGCGGCCCGGACGCACCCGATCCGGCGCTGGTGGTCGCGCTCGCCCACCCGGAACGACTGGCCCGGCGGCGGGGGGCGGATTCGCCGGTCTATCTGATGGCCGGTGGCACCGCCGCCGAGCTGCCCGCCGGTAGTGGCCTCGGTGACGCCGAGTGGCTCGCGGTCGCTGAGGCGACGCGCGACCCCGGCCGCGCCCACGGGGTCATCCGGCTCGCCGCGCGCGCGGACGAGGAGCTGGCCGTCCGGGCCGCGCCGAACCTGGTGACCGAACAGGACGACGTGTCCTGGAACGGCGACGTGGTGGCACGGCGGGTGCGACGGCTGGGGGCGATCGTCCTGCGCGACCGGCCACTGCGCGACCCGGACCCCGCGCTCGTGCGTGCGGCCCTGCTCACCGGGCTCCGGGGCGGGGACGTCCTGACCTGGCCTCCGGAGGCCGAGCGCTTGCGGGCGCGGATCTCCTTCCTGCACGACGCCCTCGGCGCCCCGTGGCCCGCCGTGGACGACGCCGCTCTGTTGTCCAGAGTGGACGAGTGGCTGGAGCCCGAGCTGTCCCGGGCCCGCCGCCGGGCAGATCTCGCCCGGATCGACACCGCGTCCGCCCTGCGCCGTCTGCTGCCCTGGCCCGAGGCCGGCCGTCTGGATGAGCTCGCGCCGGATCGGATCGAGGTGCCCTCCGGGTCCCGGTTCCGGGTCGACTACTCGACCGGCCGGCCGGTGCTCGCGGTGAAGCTGCAGCTCGCGTTCGGGTGGCGGGAAACGCCGACGGTCGCCGACGGACGAGTGCCGGTCGTGCTGCACCTGCTCTCCCCCGCCGGCCGCCCGGCCGCGATCACCAGCGACCTGGAGTCGTTCTGGGAGAACGGATACCCGGCCGTCCGGGCCGAGCTGCGAGGGCGCTATCCCAAGCACGCCTGGCCCGCGGATCCTCGAGAACCGTAGGGTGGCACGGCACCGCCCGCCCCTCGGGCGCCGCGGAACCGCGGGACGACCCCACCGTCGGCACGGACGCCTCACCGATTCGAGGCAAGCCAAGCAGCGGAAGGCAGGCACGATCCGCGGCCCGGCGCGCCGCAGAACCGCGCCAAGCCCCCGCCCGAGGCGGGCAAACCCCGCCACGCCGAGGCGGGGCCGGCAGCGGGAGGCAGGCGTGAATCCCAGCCCGGCACGCCGCAGAACCGCGCCAAGCCTCCGCCCGAGGCGCGCAAACCCCGCCACGCCGAAGCAGGTCCAGCAGCGGAAGGCAAGCACGACCCCTGGCCCGGCACGCCGCAGGACCGCGCCAAGCCTCCGTCCAAGGCGACAGAACCCCGCCAAGCCGACGCGGGGCCGGCAGCGGGAGCCGGGCGTGAATCCCAGCCCGCCCGGCTCGCGGTGCCTCAGGCGCCGTAAGACCGCTCCGGCCGGGCCGGCAGGTCGCGTTCCAGCTCGTCGTTCTCGTCCTCGTGCAGGCCGAGCACGACCGCCTGGCGGATCTGCTCCCGGTTCTCCCGCACGACGTGGGCGAAGAACGCCTCCGTCCGCGGGTCGATCAGCACCTCGAGCATGACGCGCATCGTCGTGTCCACAAGGGACCTCAGGATCTCGTCGTGGAACGGGAGCCGGGACAGCCGGCCGGCCTGCGGGTCGTCCTTGATCTTCTCGGTGATGATGGCGCGCAGCGTCTCCCGGTTCTCGCCGAGTGAGCGGGCCAGGTTCTCCGGGTAGTTGCCGGTCTCGATGACCTTGACCACCTCGTCGAGCACCGCGATCGTGATCGGTTTCTTGATGGCCAGCACGATCGGCCGGGACATGCGCTCGACCAGCCGCTGGGTGAACAGCTCGCCGAACGCGCGATCGGCGGTGCGGGCCAGCCGCACGATCACGATGACGATCCTCAGCAGGCGGAAACTGCGCAGCGCGGGGTGCGCGATCGGGATCATGCCGAGGATCTCGTACCAGTTGCGCAGCGGAAAGCGCTTGTCCCACCCGGTGCGCGACCACCGCCACAGGAACTCGATCAGGAACACCCCGCAGATCGAGGTGTCGATGACGAAGATGCGGTGCGCGGTCTCGGGTGAGTGCGGGAAGAACGTCACGTAGACGACCAGGCCGACCGAGACGACGGCCAGCGCCAGCATGGCCACGTCGAGCGGGCTCACCCTGCGCCGAGAAATCATGGGCCGCATTCTGCCCTGCCGAAAGTGCAGTCGGGCGGACGCCCTTCGGCCGATGCGTCCCGGCGTGTCCGGTTCCTACGGTCGAACCCATGATCACGGTACACGCGCTGACGAAGCGCTTCGGCGAGAAAACCGCCGTGGACCAGCTCACCTTCACGGTGCCGCCGGGCAAGGTGACCGGCTTCCTCGGCCCGAACGGCGCCGGCAAGTCGACCACCATGCGGATGATGCTGGGGCTGGACCGCCCCACCTCCGGTGAAGCGCTCGTGGACGGCAAGCGGTACAGCGAGCTGCGGTGGCCCCTGCGCACCGTGGGCGCCCTCCTGGACGCCAAGGCGCTGCACCCGGGCCGCTCGGCGGTCAAACACCTGCTGGCGATGGCCCGCAGCAACGACATCCCGGATCGCCGTGTCGAGGAGGTGCTGGCCACGGTCGGGCTGACGGACGTGGCGAGCAA
Organism: Amycolatopsis thermalba; assembly: GCF_023376025.1. Lineage (NCBI taxonomy): Bacteria > Bacillati > Actinomycetota > Actinomycetes > Pseudonocardiales > Pseudonocardiaceae > Amycolatopsis > Amycolatopsis thermalba. Next base: position 1,706,903 of record NZ_CP091196.1, on the reverse strand, counting down.
GCGTGCCGGCCAGTTCTCGCTCGGGATGGGGCAGCGGCTCGGGATCGCCGGGGCACTGCTCGGCGATCCGGGGGTGTTGTTGTTCGACGAACCGGTGAACGGGCTCGATCCGGACGGCGTGCGGTGGGTCCGCCAGCTGATGCGCTCGCTGGCCGCGGAGGGCCGGACAATCCTGGTCTCCAGCCACCTGATGAGCGAAATGCAGCTGACCGCGGACCACCTCCTCGTCATCGGGAAGGGACGCCTGCTGGCGGACGCCCCGCTGGGTGAGCTGCTCGCCGACGGATCGGTGGTGCGCGCCCGGTGCGCGACTCCGTCGGATGGCGCGCGGCTGGCCGCGGGGCTGCCCGGCGCCCGTATCGAAGGCGACTCCGTGCTGGTCACCGGGGTGCCGGTCGAGTCGATCGGCGACCTGGCCTTCGAGCGGGGCGTCCGGCTGCACGGGTTGAGCGAGGAACGGGCGTCGCTGGAGCAGGCGTACATGGAACTGACCGCGGACGCGGTCGAGTACGGCGTGGACTCCGCGCGGAAGGCTGGTGTGTGATGACGACGACCGCGGCGATCCGCTCCGAGTGGACGAAGTTCTGGTCCGTGCGCTCGACGTTCTGGGGCCTGGCCGGGGCGGTGGTGCTGATGCTGGTGTTCGTGCTGCCGTCCGCGACTTCCTTGGCCTACAGCCGCAGCACCGGCGGTTCGGCGCCCGAGCTGGTGGCTGGCGGCAGCTTCTACCTCGCCGAGTTCGCGGTGATCGCGCTGGCGAGTCTGTTCGTCGCCGGCGAGTACGCGACGGGCAGCATCCGCGCGTCGTTGCAGTGGGTGCCCGTCCGGAGCCGCTTCCTGGCCGCGAAGGCCGCGGTGCTGGCGCCGGTGTTGTTCGTGCTGGGCGTGGTGTCGGCGGCGGTGGCGATCGCGGGGGCGACCCCGTTGATGGACGGCTTCGGCCGCGCCGCGTCGACCGGAGAGATCATCCAGGCGTGTGCCGCGAACGGGGCCTACTTCGCGCTCATCGGGCTGCTGAGCCTCGGGATCGGGACGGCGTTGCGCAGCGTCGCGGGCGGCATCACGGTGGCGTTCCTGGTGATGCTGATGTCCGCGATGGTGGCCGGTTCGCTCGGGCTCGGGGTCGTGAACTTCATGCCGGGCGTCGCGGGAGCCGCGGCGCTCGTGCCGTCCGGGCAGCCGAACCCGGTGTCCGGTCTCGTCCCGCCGTACCCGTCCTGGGCAGGCATGCTGATCCTCGCCGCATGGGCGGCCGCCGCGCTCGCGGTGGGGCACGAGGTGCTGCGGCGACGTGATGCGTGACGTCATGTCACCAACCCCGCTTCGTAGGCGATGATCGCCGCCTGGACGCGGTTGCGGACGTCGAGACGGCTGAGGATCGTGCTGACGTAGGCCTTCACGGTGCCCTCGACCACGAACAGCCGCTCGGCGATGTCCGCATTGGACAGCCCGGCGCCGACGAGCGCGAGCACCTCGCGCTCGCGGGCGGTCAGGACGGCGATGCGGTCCCGGGCCACCGCGGCCCGGGACACGCGGTCGCCGGACATCTGGGCGATCACCCGCTGCGCCACCTTGGGCGACAGGAAGGCCGCCCCGTCGGCGACCGCGTGCACCCCGGCGAGCAGTTCGCGGGGGTCACCGGACTTCAGCAGGAAGCCGCTGGCACCTCCGGCGAGGGCGCGCTCGATGTAGGCGTCCTCGCCGAAGGTGGTCAGCATGATGACGCCGGTGCCGGGCAGCAGGCCGCGGATCTCCTCGGCCGCGGCGAGCCCGTCGAGGCGGGGCATGCGGATGTCGACGAGCGCGACGTCCGGACGGGTGCGCCGGGCCTGCTCGACGGCCTCGCGACCGTCCCCCGCCTCGGCGACGACCTCGATGTCGCCGTCCGCGGACAGGATCGCCGCAACGCCGGCCCGGATCATGGCCTCGTCGTCGGCCAGCAGCACACGGATCACGTCGGTCTCTCTTCTCGCTCGTCGGTCAGGAGTTCTTTGCTCACGAGCCGGTCGCCCGCGAAGCAGAGCCGGTAGGCGTCCAGGCGGAGCTGGACGATGCTGCGGCCGGTGCCGTAGTACTCGCACGCCAGCCCGGGCGGCTCGGGCGCGGTGACGTGCTGGTCGCGTTGCCGTTGTGGCAGGACGGGGGCGATCTCGGCGCGGGTCTGGCCGGGTCGCAGCTGCGCGTAGTCGGCGGGGTCGAGCACGGAGGTCTGCCACTGGTACTGGTAGACGATCCCCACCACGCCGAGGAGCCCCGCCATGATCGACGGCGGCACGATCAGCGCGGCCAGCAACGTCCGGCGCACCTCGCGCCGCGCCTGGACGTGCTGCCGCGCGGACTCGGACTGCACGGGTTGGACGGGCGCCGGCGCGGAGGCATGCGGTAGCCGTGCCACCACCTCGAAGCCGCCGTCCTTCGGCCCGGCGCGGAGGGTGCCGCCGAGCAGCCGGACGCGCTCGCGCAGCCCCTCCAAGCCACGGCGCCCGGAAACGATGCCCGGTAGCGGCCCGGCGGGCGGCGGCCCGTTGCACACCCGGACGACTGTCTCCTGGGCCGCGCGGTGAATCGTGACCGTGACGCGAGCGCCGGGGGCGTGCTTGGTCACGTTGGTGAGCGCCTCCTGGACCACACGGTAGGCGGCGCGTTCGACCATCGGCGGCTGTGCGTTTTCTCCGGCGCCGGGGTGGGTGTCCGAAGGGGGGAGTTGCGCGGGAGGTAGCGCGTGCGCTCGGGTTGGGGGTATCCCTTGGCTCTGCGTGGTTTCCCGTGCGGTTTCCTCCGCTGGCTCTGCCGTTGGCGCCTCGGCTGGGGCTTGGACAACGGGGTTTCGGGGTGGTGGGCGGTGCTGGACGCTCGGTTCTCGACAGTGTGTGAGGCAGGACTGTGTTCCGGCTTCGGTGCGGCAGGCGGATTCGGGTTTTGTGCCGGGGTGGCCGGAAAGCGGGGCGGCGGGTTGGCAGCCGGTGCTGGGTTTGGGGTGGAACCGGCGGCGGCCCGAGATGCGGCGGTGGCTTCTCCGGCGGTCGTCGGCTGGTCTTCGAAGGTGGGCGTCAGGCCGGATGCGCTGACAGGGCCAGAAACTGGTGCTTGTGCTGGGCTTGGAGCAGTCGATGGAGTGGAACCAGCGGATCGAAGTGCGGACTCGGTTTCTCCGGCAGGCGTCGCGTCGTTCTGAAGGCTGAAATTCAGCCCGGACGCTCGGGCCCGGTCGACAAGCGCGGACGGAGGTGCGGAGCCTGGTTCTTCAGCGGTCATTGAGTAGGCATCGAAGGTGGAGCTCAGTTCGGACGCACGGGTGCCGTCGATGAGCGCGGGAACGCCACCGTGGTGGACGACCACTGGAGTGGAATCCGCGGTCTGCGGAGGGGGACCAACCGCCTGCGGAGCGGAACCGGTGCCTTCTGGAGCGGAACCTGCAGCCAACGGAGCCGAGCCCGCAGCCAACGAAGCGGAGCTCGCGGCCTGCGGAGGGGAACCGGCGGCCAGCCGAGTGGGGCCGGCAGCCACCGGATCGGGATCTGCGGCCAGCGGAGGGAGGCTGGCGCCCCGTGGAGCGGAACCCGCAACCAGCGGAGTGGGGCCGACGCCCTGCGGAACGGAACCTACGGCCTCCGGAGCGGCACCGGCGGTCGGCGGAGCCGGACCCGCGGCCAATGCGGTTTGTGGAGTGAGGCGGGCGCTCTGCGGGGCGGAATCCCCCGCCAGCGGAGTGGGGCTGACGCCGTGCGGAGCGGAACCTGCAACCTGTGAAGGGAGGCGGGCGCCTTGCGGGGCGGACCCCCGCGCCAGCGGAGCCGGGCCGACGCCGTGCGGAGCGGAACCCGCGACGTGTGGCGGGAGGCCGGTGCCCTGCGGAGCGGAACCTGCGGCCAGCGGAGTGGGGCTGACGCCCTGCGGGATGGAACCCGCAGCCAGCGGAGTGGGCCCGGCACCCTGCGGGACGGAACCCACGGCCTGCGGAGCGGGGCCAGCAGGCAGCGGAACGGGACCCGCGGCCTCCGAAGCGGAACCCACGACGCCCGGAACGGGACCTGCGGCCAGCGGAGCGGGACCCGCGCCCAGCGGAGCCGAACCCACGGCCTGCGGGGCGGAACCTGCGGCCTGTGGAGGGAGGCCGGCAGCCAGCGGAACGGAACCCGCAGCCAACGGAGCGGAACCCACGGCCTCCGGAGCGGAATCCGCGCCCGGCGGAACGGAACCTACGACACCCGGAACGGGACCCGCGGCCAGCGGAACGGGGCCGACGCCCGGCGGAACGGGACCCGCGGCCGGCGGAGCGGAATCCGCGGTCGGCGGAGGGGGATCAGTGGGCTGGCGCTGGGCCGCGGGGACTCCGGCGTCGGCTGGGTGGTCGTCGAAACTGATGTTCAGTCCGGATGCTCTCGCGCGGTCGACCAGGGCTGTGATGCCTCCGTGCAGGGGGTCGACCGGTGGGGCGTCTTCGCGCAGGAGGCCGATGATCTCGCGCAGGCGTTCGGTTGCCGCGGCGGCGTTTTCGCGCAGGGCTTTGGCTTCGGCGTTGCCCGACATCTCCAGGGCGGCGGCTCGCAGGGCGATCAGGCTCAGCTCGTGGCCCAGCGAGTCGTGCATGTCGCTGGCGATGCGGGCCCTCTCCCGCAGTCTGGCCTCCTCCGCGACGATCCGTTGCCGCAGCTCCAGCTCCTCCGCGCGCTGCCACCCCGACCGGACCAGGTCGTCCCGCGTGCGCATGTACCGCCCGAGCTGCCACGGCAGCACAGCGGCGAACAGCATCACCCCGATCGCCGCGCCCCAGTCGGCCATCCCGTACCGGCCGATCGCCAGCGACAGCGGCACGCCGACACACCCGACGCCCAGGAACGTCACCAACGCGGGCCGCGCCGACTCCATCCGCCGCCCGGCCAGGTACGCGAACGGCACCATGAGCAGCACCGGCCACACCGGAACCCGCCCGCCGAAGCTGAACATCATGGTGAGACTGGACCCCACCGCGACGGTCAGCGACAGCCACGGGCCGCGCCGGGCGGCGGCGACCACGACGACGGTCGCCGCCAGCCCGCCGATCAGCTCCCACGGCTGGGCGTTGCGCCGGCTCTCGTACACCACCAGGGCGGCGACCAGCGCGCCGATCAGCACTTCCGCTGCTCTTGCCAGGAATCTCCCCACGTGATCGGACGGTACTGACCAACGTGGACGGGCGGTATCTGTCGAAAGTCAGATTTTCGTGGTCACCCGATGAAATCCAGCACCTGCGGCCAGGACAGCGCGAAGGCCTCGGCGTTGACCGGCGTGCCGTGCCGCGTCTTGTTGGCGAAGCCGTGCTCGGCGTCCGGGTACACGTGGATCAGGCTCGGGCCGGTGACCCGTCCCTGCAGCGCCGACTGCAGCTCGTCGAAGCGCGACCGCGGGACCAGTTCGTCCGCCGCCGGGTACATCATCATCACCGGCGCCTTGATCAGGCCGGTGTGCGCGATGGCGTCCATGGTGTGGTTCGGCGGGGTCTCCCCCGGCACCGTCGGGTGGTAGGCCACCACGTTGGCGACACGGTGATCCCGGCCACCCAGGATCAGCGCGAACCGCCCGCCGAGGCACCACCCGATCACGCCCGCTTTCGCGCAGCCCAGCTCGCCGAGGAGGTGGTCCAGCAGCTGCGTCTGCTCGTCGAGGGCGACCGCGTCGTCCAGCCCGGGCATCTTCGCCAGCAGGTCGGCGATCGAGGTGTCGTCGCTGCTCGGGCCGTGGAACGGGTCCCACACCAGCGCGGTGACACCGGTCGCGGCGATCGCCTCGGCCCACTCGCGCACCTGCTCGCCGATGCCGGTGACCATCGGCAGCAGCAGCATCCCGGACTCGCTGCCGCCCGCGGGCCGCGCGAGGTAGGCGTTCAGGCCGTTGACGGTGAGCCGTGATGTTTCGATGTCCTGTGTCATGCCGCGACATTAGGCATGATGATCGGCATGGCCGAACGCACCCTGACCGAGCAGCTCGGCGCCGAACCGCCCGCGGGCGTCGCCGCGCTGGATCCGGCGCACCAGCAGGACCTGGCCGACGCGGTGCGCGCCGCCCGGCGTCGTCAGGCGGCCGCGCTGGCCAAGGCGGGCAACGACGCGCTCAAGTTCGTGCCCGCCCTGCTGCGGCCGGCCGTCCGGAAGGCCGTCGGCCTGTGACGCCCCAGGAAGCGGAGATCCGCAAGCTGGCGCGGGTGCTCGGGGTCGGCGTGGAACGGCTCGCCTACCTCGCCGACGTGCCCGTCGAGGACCTGCGTGAGCTGCGGGAACGCGCCACGACCGTGCTGTTCGACGCGCACCTGGGCGTGCTGGAGCGGATGGCGGGCGCGAGCAAGCTGCTGCCGGTCCCCGTACTGGCGAAGATGGCCGAGCGGGTGTTCGGGCCGCTGCTCGCCGCGCGCATCGCGGGGCTGGTCGAGGCCTCTCGCGGGGCGGAGATCGCCGGACGCCTGTCACCGGCGTTCCTCGCCGACGTGGCCGCCGAACTGGACCCGAGGCGGGCACGCGGGATCATCGGGAAGCTGCCGGCGCCGGTGGTCGTCGCGGTCGCGCGCGAGCTGAGCGGGCGGCAGGACTGGATCACCATCGCCCGGTTCGTCGACCACCTGCCGGACGCGACGATCGTGGCCAGCCTGGAGTTCATCCCGGACGCCGCGCTGCCCGAGGTCGCCGCGATGCTCGACGATCCCTCGAAGATCGGCAAGGTGCGGGACCTGCTGCCGCCGGAGCGGCTGGCCGCGCTGCCCGAACACCTCCGCTGACGGTTCCCGTTCGTCCAAGACGGCCGCTCGGCGAGGCGTCACCATGGACGGCATGGTCCAGCGAATCGTGCCCTACCTCACCACCGCCGACGTCGCCCCGGTGCGCGACTTCTACGTCCAGGTCCTCGGGCTCGAGGTGGCCATGACGGATCCCGTGCTCAACCTGCGCTCCCCCGCCAACCCGGCCGCGCAGATCATCGTTCAACGGCCCGGGTCACCACAACCGCGCTTGGGGGTCGATGTCGGGACACCGGAGGCCGTCGACGCGGCCCACGCCGAGGTCGTCCGCCGCGGCCTGCGGGTCGTCTACCCGCTCACCGACGAAGCGTGGGGCGTGCGGCGCTTCTTCGTGACGGATCCGAGCGGCTCAGTGGTCAACGTGCTCGCTCACGCCGACACGATGAGGTAGATGCCGTAGAGCACGACGGCCGCGCACGCGGCGAAGCACACGCCCGCCGTCACCGCGCCCGCCGTGCCGCTCGCGCCGCTCTCCCGGGCGTCGGCGCGGGCGGCGACGCCGCGGACGCCGACCGCGAACAGCCCGGTCACCACGGCCACCGCGGCCAGGGCGGTCACGAACACGCTGCCCAGGGCAGCCCAGTCGATGTGCACCAATGCCCTCCTCAGACCGCCACCGGAACGGCTTGCTCGGGGTCGGCCACGGTCTGCGGGGTCACCGGGTTGCGACGCGACCACAGCCAGATGCCCAGGGCCGCGGCGATCAGCACCAGGCCGACCACCAGCGTGCCGAGGGTGCCCAGGGTCGCGACCTTCGCCGCCACCGCGCCGACCACGGCCGCGGCAGGCAGGGTCAGCAGCCAGGCCAGCGCCATCCGGCCGGCGACGCTCCAGCGCACCTCGGCCAGCCGCCGCCCGACCCCGGAGCCGATGATGCCGCCGGAGCAGACGTGGGTGGTGGACAGCGCGAACCCGAGGTGCGAGGACGCCAGGATCGTGGCGGCCGCGCTGGTCTCGGCGGCGAAGCCCTGCGGCGTCTGCACGTCGGTGATCTTGCGGCCCATGGTGTGGATGATCCGCCAGCCGCCCATGTAGGTGCCCAGCGCGATCACCAGCCCGGCGCTCAGCACGACCCACAGCGGCGGACCGGACCCGGCGGCCAGCGCTCCGGACGAGATCAGCGTGAGCGTGATGACACCCATCGTCTTCTGCGCGTCGTTCGTGCCGTGCGCGAGCGAGACCAGCGAGGCCGACAGCACCTGGGCGCGCTTGAACGACTTGCCCACCACGTCCTGCCGCACCTTCGCGGTGATCCGGTAGACGAGGTAGGTGCCGACGACCGCGACCAGCCCGGCCACCAGCGGCGAGGCCACGGCGGGGATCAGGACCTTCTGCACGACCTGCGCGAAGTGCACCGCGTCGGCGCCGGAGGCGACCCAGGTGGCGCCGATCAGGCCGCCGAACAGGGCGTGCGAGGAACTCGACGGCAACCCGAACAGCCAGGTCAGCAGGTTCCACAGGATCGCGCCGACCAGCCCGGCGAAGACGACCACGGGGGTGACCTTGGTGTCGTCGACGATCCCGCCGGAGATGGTCTTGGCCACCTCGACCGACAGGAACGCGCCGACCAGGTTGAGCACGGCGGAGATGGTGACCGCGACCTTGGGTCTCAAGGCGCCGGTCGCGATGGAGGTCGCCATGGCGTTGGCGGTGTCGTGGAAACCGTTGGTGAAGTCGAACGCCAGTGCGGCGACGATGACCACGAGGACGATCAGCGAGAGGTCCACACCATCAACGTTACCTTTCGGGTGATGGGGTACTCCGCTCGGCCGATGAACTCCTGGTGAACGTGATTTGCCTTACCCCACAAGCGTTCCACGGCGCCACACCCGCCACGTCAGCGGCACTCCCGGGCGATATGCGAGGTGTGTCCGGGATGGGGCGTTCAGTACGTGCAGATCGGCTCGCGCGCCCGGCCGGAGCACGCCGACATCGGTCCGGCGCAGGGCCCGCGCGCCACCGAGGGTCGCCGCGCGCACCGCCTCCTCGACCGACATGCCCATCTGCAGCACCGCCGTCGCCACGCAGAAACTCATCGACGTCGTGTACGAGCTGCCCGGGTTGGCGTTGGTGGCCAACGCCACCGTCGCCCCCGCGTCGAGCAGCCGCCGGGCGGGCGCGAGCGGCTGACGGGTCGACAGGTCGCAGGCCGGCAGCAGGGTCGCCACGGTGTTCGACGAAGCGAGCGCCTCGATGTCCGGTTCGGTCAAGTGGGAGCAGTGGTCGACGCTGGCGGCACCCAGCCGCACCGCGAGCCGCACCCCGGGGCCGGGCCCGAGCTGGTTGCCGTGCACCCGCAGGCCGAGGCCCCGCTGCGCCGCGGCGCGCAGGACCCGCTCCGACTGGGCCTCGTCGAACGCGCCGGTCTCGCAGAACACGTCGGCCCAGCGCACCGAGTCAGCCACCGTGTCGAGCATCGCACCGCAGACGAGATCCACATAGGACTCCGGGTCGGCGCCGGGCGGCACCAGGTGGGCGCCGAGGAAGGTGACCTCGTCGGCAACCGCGGCGGCGATGCGGGCGGAGCGGGCCTCGTCGGCCACGGTCAGCCCGTAGCCGGTCTTGGTCTCCAGGCAGGTCGTGCCCTGGCGTGCGGCTTCGGTCACGTGCCGGCGCAGGTTGGCGGTCAGCTCGGCGTCGGTGGCCGCGCGGGTCGCCTCCACCGTGACCGCGATACCGCCCGCGGAGTACGCCTGACCAGCCATCCGGGCCTCGAACTCGGCGGTGCGGTCGCCGGCGAACACCAGGTGCGTGTGGCTGTCGACCCAGCCCGGCAGCGCGGCGCGGCCCTCGACGTCCACCCGCTCGTCCGCGTCGGGCGCGGCCGCGGCGGGACCGGCCCAGGCGATCGTGGGACCGTCGAACACGATCGCGGCGTCGGTGAGCGTGCCCAGTTCCTCGTCGTTCGTGGTCAGCTCGCCGATGCCGGTGATCAGGACCGCCACAGCGCCTCCACCTCCTCCGCCAGCACCGCCGCCGGGCGGTCGATCAGCTGGTGCGTGCGGTCGCGCACGATCCACCGGCCGCCGATCAGGACGTCGGTCACGTCGGCGGCCGAGGCGGCGAACACCGCGCCCGACGGCTCGGTTCCGGCCGTGCGCACGGAGTCCAGCGCGACCGCGACCAGGTCGGCGGGCCCGCCCACCGCCAGCCGGCCCCCGTCGCGTCCGAGTGCCGAGTGGCGCGTGGCCGCGGCCACCAGCTCGGCGACGCCGAAGCATCCCCGCTCCTCCGCCGCGAGCCGTTCGTGCAGTTCGAGCGCCCGCAGTTCCTCGAACGGGTCGACCACGGCCTGGCTGTCGCTGCCCAGGGACAGGTCCACGCCCGCGTCCGCCAGCCGTCGTGCCTCGCCGATGCCGTCGCCGAGGTCGCGTTCGGTGGTGGGGCAGAAGCAGACCTGGGACAACAGGCCGAGGTCGGTGTCCGTGAGGTGCGTGCCGTGCACGGCGACGGTGCGCGGGCCGAGGACGCCGGCTCGGTCCAGCAGTTCGGCCGGGGTGCATCCGTGGTGCGCCAGGCAGTCGTCGTTCTCCGCCCGCTGTTCCGACAGGTGCACGTGCAGGGGGCCGTCCCAGTCCGCGAAGAACGGCAGCTGGTCGGCGGGCACGGCACGCACGGAGTGCACGGCCGCGCCGACCAGCGCCGATCCCGGTTTCAGCGCGTCCACCCGCTCGGCCCAGCGGTCCACGTCGCCGTCACCGAACCGCAGCTGCACGCCGGCCAGGTCGCGGCCGAAACCGCCGGCCAGGTAGCAGGTGTCGAGCAGGGTGAGCCGGATGCCCGCGTCTTCGGCGGCCTGGATCAGGGCGTGACCCATCGCGTTCGGGTCGGTGTAGGGCCGCCCGCCCGGCGCGTGGTGGAGGTAGTGGAACTCGCCGACGGCCGTGTACCCGGCGAGCACCATTTCGGCGTAGACGCCCCGCGCGAGCCGGTAGTAGGAGTCCGGGTCGAGCCGCTCGGCCAGCGTGTACATCCGCTCGCGCCAGGTCCAGAACGTGCCGCGGTCGTGGTGCGTGCGGCCGCGGAGCGCCCGGTGGAAGGCGTGCGAGTGCCCGTTGGCGAAGCCCGGCAGCACGAGCCCGGGCAGCACGGTTCCCTCGCGTGGTGCGCCGGTGCTGACCTCGGTGAACACGCCGTCGGACACCGCGATCCGCACCCCGGACACGACTCCGTCCGGCAACCACGCGTGCTCAGCCCACAAGATCGTCATGTCGACAATGTCTCCAGGACCCGGGCGAGCGCGACCACGCCCTCCTCGACGTCGGCGTCCTCGGCGAACTCGTCCGGCGCGTGGCTGATCCCGGTCGGGTTGCGCACGTAGAGCATCGCGGTGGGCACGTGGGCGGCGAGGATCGCGGCGTCGTGTCCAGCGCCGGTGGGCAGCTCGGGCGCGTTCAGCAGACCGGTCAGCCGGTCGCGCAGCGCGGGATCGAACGTCACGGTGTCGCCGTAGGACTCCTCGGTGACGGTGACCGTGCAGCCCTCCGCCGCCGCGGCCCGCTCGGCCGCCTCGGCCAGCTCGGCGACCACGTCGCGGCTGTTTCCCCGCGCGTCCAGCCAGAGATCCACTGTGGACGGGATGACGTTGGTTCCCCCTGGTCGCGGTACGAGTCTGCCGACGGTGGCATGAGCGTCCATTGTGGATGCGATCCGCCGGGCGGCGAGCACGACCTCCGCGGCGGGCAACATCGGGTCGCGGCGATCGCGCAAAACTGTCGTACCCGCGTGGTTCCCTTGTCCGGTGAACGAGAACCGCCACCGCCCGTGCTCCAGCACCGTGCTGCCGACGCCCACCGGCACGTCCAGCGCCCGCCCCTGCTCGACGTGCAGCTCGACGAACGTCCCGATGCGCTCCAGTCCGGCGTCGTCACGGCCGAAGTGCCGGGGATCCACCCCGGCACGGCCGGCGGCTTCGGCGAGCGTCATCCCGTCCGGGTCCCGCAGGGCCCGCGCCCGGTCGGGGTCGAGCGCCCCGGTCAGCAGCCGCGAACCCAGGCACGGCACGCCGAACCGGCCGCCCTCCTCCTCGGCGAAGACGACCACCGCGAACGGCCGCGCCGGGCGGAATTTCCGGTCCTGCAACCGGGACACCGCTTCCAGTGCGCTGGCCACGCCGAGCGGACCGTCGAACGCCCCGCCACCGGGCACCGAGTCGAGGTGGCTGCCGGTCACCAGCGCGTCCGGGCCCGGCGCGCCCCACCACGCACACAGGTTCCCGTTGCGGTCGGTCTCCACGTCCAGCCCGCGCCGCCCGGCCTGCTCCCGGAACCAGTCGCGCATCTCGGCCTCGGCGTGGTCGAACCCGTGGCGGGCATATCCGCCGCCGGGCGCGCGGCCGACGTCGGCGAGATCGTCGAGCAGGCTCACGCCTCCTCCTGCATGGGCACCCGCACGCTACGGTCCCGCGCCACCTCGGCGGCGCGCTCGTACCCGGCGTCCACGTGCCGGATCACACCCATGCCCGGGTCGTTGGTCAGCACCCGCTCGATCTTCTGCGCGGCCAGCGGTGTGCCGTCCGCGACGCACACCTGTCCCGCGTGGATCGACCGGCCCATGCCCACGCCTCCGCCGTGGTGCAGCGACACCCAGCTCGCGCCGGAGGCCGTGTTGACCAGCGCGTTGAGCAGTGGCCAGTCGGCGATGGCGTCCGAACCGTCGGCCATCGCCTCGGTCTCGCGGTACGGGGAGGCGACGCTGCCCGCGTCCAGGTGGTCGCGGCCGATCACCACGGGGGCGCTCAGCTCGCCGCTGGCGACCATCTCGTTGAACCGCAGCCCGGCGAGGTGCCGCTCGCCGTAGCCGAGCCAGCAGATGCGTGCCGGAAGTCCCTGGTACGCCACGCGATCACCGGCCATCCGGATCCACCGGGTGAGGGTTTCGTTGTCCCCGAACAGGTCGAGGACGGCACGGTCGGTCGCGGCGATGTCGGCCGGGTCGCCGGAGAGCGCGGCCCAGCGGAACGGGCCCTTGCCCTCGCAGAACAGCGGGCGGATGTAGGCGGGCACGAAACCCGGGTAGTCGAACGCCCGCTCGCAGCCGCCGAGCTTCGCCTCACCACGTAAGGAGTTGCCATAGTCGAACACTTCCGCACCGGCGTCCAGGTAACCGAGCATCGCGCCCACGTGCTCGGCCATCGACTCGCGCGAGCGGTCGGTGAACTCGTCCGGCTTCGCGGCGGCGTAGTCGTGCCAGTCGTCGACACCGACGCCGATCGGCAGGTACGCGAGCGGGTCGTGCGCGGAGGTCTGGTCGGTGACGATGTCCGCCTCGAGCCCGCGGCGCAGCAGCTCCGGCAGCACCTCGGCGGCGTTGCCGATCACGCCGACCGACACGGCCTCGCCGGCCTTCTTCGCCTCGGTGACCCGGCGGATCGCGGAGTCCACATCGGACGCGAGCTCGTCGAGGTAGCGGGTCTCCAGGCGGCGGCGGGCGCGTGCGGCGTCGCATTCGACGACGAGTGCGGTACCACCGTTCATGGTGATCGCCAGCGGTTGGGCGCCACCCATGCCGCCCAGCCCGGCGGTCACCGTGAGCGTCCCGCGCAGCGTGCCGCGGAACCGTTTCTCCGCCACGGCGGCGAACGTCTCGTAGGTGCCCTGCAGGATGCCCTGCGTGCCGATGTAGATCCAGGAGCCGGCGGTCATCTGCCCGTACATCGTCAGGCCGAGCTTCTCCAGCCGCCGGAACTCGGGCCAGGTCGCCCAGTCCCCCACGAGGTTGGAGTTCGCGATCAGCACCCGGGGCGCCCACTCGTGCGTGCGGAACACGCCCACCGGCTTGCCGGACTGCACCAGCAGGGTCTCGTCCTGCTCCAGCCCGGTGAGGCAGCGGGTGATCGCGTCGAAGCTCGCCCAGTCGCGGGCGGCCTTGCCGGTGCCGCCGTAGACGACGAGGTCCTGCGGGCGCTCGGCGACGTCGGGATCGAGGTTGTTGTGCAGCATCCGCAACGCGGCTTCGGTCTGCCAGTTCTTCGCCGTCAGCGTGGTTCCGCGGGCGGCCCGGACGGTGCGGCTCATGCTTCCTCCAGTGCGGTCAGGACGGCTCCCGAACGGACGAGTTCCTCGGCGGCCGCGATCTCCGGCGCGAGGTGGCGGTCCGGTCCCGGCGCGGCGACGTGTTCCCGGACCAGGTCGCGGACCGCGGCCGTGACCGGCGCGGGTCGCAGTGGCGCGCGGAAGTCCAGCGCGCGGGCGGCGGTCAGCAGCTCGATCGCCAGCACCGAGGTCAGCCCGTCGACCGCGCGGCGGAGCTTCCGCGCCGCGGACCAGCCCATCGAGACGTGGTCCTCCTGCATGGCGCTGCTGGGGATCGAGTCGACCGAGGCCGGCACCGCCAGCCGCTTCAGCTCGCTGACGATCGCGGCCTGCGTGTACTGGGCGATCATGTGCCCGGAGTCGACGCCGGGGTCGTCGGCGAGGAAGGCAGGCAGCCCGTGCGAACGGGACACGTCGAGCATCCGGTCGGTGCGGCGTTCGGCGATGCTCGCGACGTCGGCGAGCGGGATGGCCAGGAAGTCCAGCACGTAGGCCAGCGGCGCGCCGTGGAAGTTGCCGTTCGACTCGACGCGGCCGTCGGCGAGCACGACCGGGTTGTCGATGGCCGCGGCGAGTTCGCGGTCGGCGACCAGTTCGGCGTGGGCGACGGTGTCCCGGGCGGCGCCGTGCACCTGCGGTGCGCACCGCAGCGAGTACGCGTCCTGCACGCGCGTGCACTCGGGCCCGCGATGGCTGGCGACGATCTCCGAGTCGGCGAGCGCGGCGAACATCCGGCGCGCGGAGACCGCCTGCCCGGGGTGCGGGCGCAGCGCCTGGAGGTCGGCGGCGAAGGCCCGGTCGGTGCCGAGCAGGGCTTCGACGCTCATCGCGGCCGTGAGGTCGGCGGTGTCGAGCAGCCGGTTCAGGTCGTCCAGGGCGAGGACGAGCATGCCGAGCATCCCGTCGGTGCCGTTGGTGAGAGCCAGGCCCTCCTTCTCCGCGAGGGTCACGGGTTCGATGCCGGCCTCGGCGAGGGCCTGCGCGGCGGACCGGCCGTCGAGCACTTCGCCCTCCCCCATCAGCGCGAGCGCGACGGCCGCGAGCGGCGCGAGGTCACCCGAGCAGCCGAGCGAGCCGTACTCGTGGACGACCGGGACAATGCCGGCGTTGAGCATCGCCGCCAGCGCTTCGGCGGTCGCCGGGCGGATACCGGTGTGCCCGGAGGCGAGGGTGCGCAGCCGCAGCAGCATCAGGGCGCGCACGACCTCCGGCTCGACGGCGGGGCCGGTGCCTGCGGCGTGGGAGCGGATGAGCGAGCGTTGCAGGGCGGTGCGGCGGTCGGCGGGGATGTGCCGGATGGCGAGGGCGCCGAAGCCGGTGGAGATGCCGTAGGTCGGCTGGTCGGCGTCGGCGAGCGCGTCGATGTGGCGGCGGGTCTCGCCGAGGGTCTTGCGGACCTCGTCGCTCAGCTCGACCGACGCGTTGTGCCGCGCGACCGCGACGACCTGCTGCCGGGCAAGTGGCCCCGAGTCCAACCGCACTGTGCTCATGGGCTCATTGCACTCCGCCGCGGGGCCGGCCGGAGGTCCCCGAGGAGTGGTTGTGTCTGGTATCCCAGACACATGACGGATGTGCCCGCTCTGCGCCGCGGTCTGGCGGTGCTGCGGGTCCTGGCGACGCGGCCGGGGCCGATCTCGGCGGCGGCGATCGCGCGCGAGCTCGACCTGCCGCGCTCGACGACGTACCACCTGCTGGCGGAGCTGGAGGCGGCGGGTTTCGTGGTGCACCTGGCGGCCGAGCGCCGGTACGGGCTGGGGATCGCGGCGTTCGAGCTGGGTTCGGCGTACCTGCGGCACGACCCGCTGGAGCGGCTGGCGGCGCCGTTGTTGCGGAAGCTGGCGGACCGGGTGGGGCACACCGCCCAGCTGGGGGTGCTGCACGGGAACGAGTTGCTGTACCTGGTGAAGGAGCGTCCGTCGGCGCCGGAAACGCTGGTGACCGAGGTGGGGGTGCGTCTGCCCGCGCACCTGCCGGCGAGCGGGCAGGCGTTGCTGGCTCACCTGCCGCACGCCCATGTCCGGGCGCTCTACCCGCAGGCGGCGGCGTTCGTCACCCGAACGGGCCGGGGCCCCTCGACACTGCCCGAGCTACGCCGCGCCCTGGCCGAGGTCCGAGCGCGCGGCTGGGCGGTCGAGGACGGCCAGGTGACGCGCGATTTCGCCTCGGTGGCCCACGCGGTTTTCGACCACAACGGCCGCCCGCTGGCGTCAGTGGCGGTGACATTCCGGCACGTGTGCGCGTCCGGCTGCACGGAGACCTGGCCAACGTTGGCCCGCGACGTCGGCGCGACTGCGGCGGCGCTGACCAGGCAGGTCGGCGGCAGAACCCCCACGTCGCCAGGGGCGTGAAGCGTGGGACCGGACAACCAGAGGATGGGGGTGAGGAGGCGAAGCCCCCGTGGCGGACCCGGAGGCCGCCCACGAGAAAGGCCCGCCCCGTTACCTTTTTCGTGGTTCCTGATCAAGGAGCTGTGGTCGCCAGGTTCGGTATGACTGATGCCCCCAGTCGAGGTCATGATCCGGGGGGTGGTGTCGCCGGGCCTGGTGGCATCGGGGGACCGCTGAATAGGGACACGGCCACCCTTGGGGTAGGTCTCGTCGCAGGCGTGGGTGCCGGCCATCGATGCCCTGACCGGCGACCACCCGCGACGGATGAAAGACACTGTGCATGACCAGCAGTTATGGCGTGTTCCTCGGCCTGGATGTCGGCAAGGGCGACCATCACGCCGTCGCTCTGGACCCCACCGGGAAACGGCTGCACGATGGGCCGCTGCCCAACACCGAACCCAAGCTGCGGGCGTTGTTCGACAAGCTCGCCGTTCACGGGCCGCTGCTGGTCGTCGTCGATCAACCAGCCACGATCGGGGCACTGCCGGTCGCGGTCGCCCGCGCCTGCGGGCATCAGGTGGCCTACCTGCCCGGTCTGGCGATGCGGCGTATTGCCGATCTCTACCCGGGCAATGCCAAGACCGACGCCCGGGACGCGTTCATCATCGCCGACGCCGCCCGCAGCCTGCCCCACACGCTGCGCCCGGTCGACACCGGTGACGAGGCCCTGGCCGAGCTGGAGGTCCTGGTCGGGTTCGACGACGATCTGGCCGGTGAGGCCACCCGGCTGGGCAACCGGATCCGCGGCCTGCTCACCGGCATCCATCCCACGCTGGAACGTGTCCTGGGTCCCCGCATCACGCACCCAGCGGTGCTGGAGATCCTGTCCCGCTGCGGCGGCCCGACAGGCATCCGCAAAGCCGGACGCCGCAAGGTCACCGCCATCGCAGCGACTCACGCGCCCCGCCTGGGCGAGAAACTCGTCGCCGACATCTGGACCGCGTTGGGCGAGCAGACCGTCACCGTCCCGGGAACGGCCGCAGCCGACACCGTCCTGCCCCGACTCGCCGACAGCCTGAAAACCGTGCTTCAGCAACGCAACCAGGTCGCCACCGAGGTGGAGGACATACTTGATGCTCACCCTCTTGCCGGGGTCCTGACCTCGATGCCCGGCATCGGGGTCAGGACCGCCGCCCGCATCCTGCTCGAGGTCGGCGACGCCTCCGCCTTCAAGTCCTCGGCGCATCTGGCCGCCTACGCCGGCATCGCCCCCGTCACCCGCAGCTCCGGCACCAGCATCAAAGGCGAACACCCCACCCGCAACGGCAACCGCAAACTCAAACGCGCCTTCTTCCTCGCCGCCTTCGCCGCCCTGCACGACCCCACCAGCAGGGCCTACTACCAGCGCAAACGCGACGAAGGCAAGAAACACAACGCCGCCCTCATCTGCCTCGCCCGACGCCGCTGCGACGTCCTCTACGCCATGCTCCGCAACGGCACCCACTACCGCCACCCCGACCCCGCCCCCGCCGCGGCTTGACAATCACATAGGGACACCCCCCCGTGAAGAGGGGCCACCCCAAAAAACGACGAAGGCCGGGACCCGCGAACGCTCTTCGCGTGCAGGTCCCGGCCTTCGGTCGAGTGGAGGTGCCGGGAATTGAACCCGGGTCCTCTGGCGCCTTGCCTAGGCTTCTCCGTGCGCAGTTCGCTCTGCCTCTACTCGGCCCCACCGGTCACGCGAACAAGCCGGTGTGACGGGCCCAGCCGCTGTGGGTTTCCCTTCCGGTCCCCGCGGCCAGGTCCGGAAGGTGAGCCTCCTAGCTGATGCCGGCTACCGGGACGGAGGCGCTCCCGGGCCGACAGACTCGCACTCGCTCAGGCAGCGAGGGCGAAGTCGCGCTGACTATTAGTCTTGGCGCTTATTTGGTTACGACGACGCTTAACGGTGGTCTCTCGCCTGCACCGGCACGCTTCCCTTGACTCAACGTCCAGAGTCGAAACCGTTCACCCCCTTGATGGTGTTCCGTTACCAGCATAACGCCCGCGGCAACCGGGTTTGTTCCGCACCGGGTGGGGTTGTCCCTACCCCGGCGACGCCCGCGCGCCCCATGGTCCACCAGCGGAAATCTCGCGATGCTGGTTCCGTGCTGCTGAGAGAGGAACGGATCATGGGGCCGACGTATTCCGCGCTGGACGGCACTCGCCCGCGCCCGCCGGTGCTCGGCGCGCTCGGGTACCTGCTGAGCAACCTGCCGCTGGGCGTCGCCGGGTTCGCCCTGATGGTGACGCTGTTCACCGCGGGCCTGGGCACCGCGATCGTGTGGGTGGGCCTGCCCGTCCTCGGCCTCGCGGTGCTGATCGCCCGCGCGGCCGGGCGGTTCGAGCGCGCCCGGGTGCACCGGATGCTCGGCACCTACGTCGTGACCCCGTACAAGCTGCTGCCGGAGTTCGGCCTCCGGGCCCGCTGGCGTGCGCGGCTGACCGACGGCGCGACCTGGCGGGACGCCCTCTACCTGGTCCTGCTGCTGCCGCTCGGGATCGCCGAGTTCACGATCATGGTCGTCTTCTGGTCGGTCGGGCTGGCCGCGACGGCGCTGCCGTTCTACTGCCAGTACCTGCCCGGGGGCGCGTACTTCTTCCCCTCGGGTGACGCGCGGTGGATCGTGGTCGACTCGCCGGTCGACGCGCTGCCGTGGGCCGCTCTCGGGCTGGGAGTGGTTGCCGTCGCGATCAGCGTGACCCGGGCGCTGGGCACCGCCCACGCGTTGTTCGCCCGCGCCATGCTCGGCCCCGGCCCGCGCGCCCGCCGGCTCGCCGAATCCGCCACCGACCAGCCGAACACGGTGGCATGATGAGCCCCGTGGCCGGTGAACACGGGCCGATCGAGCAGCCGCGCCCGGGGGCCGCGAAGTCGATCGTCTACATGATCTCTTCCTTCGCGCTGCGCCTGGTCCAGTTCGTGCTGGTCGTGGTGCTCGGTCTGGTCGGGATCGCGACGACGGTGATCTGGGTCGGCATCCCCATCCTGCTGCTGACCACGAGCATGGTGCGCGGGTTCGGCAACCTGGAGCGCCGCTGGGTGCGCAAGATGCTCGGCACTCCCCTGCCGCCCGCCGACCGCGCGCCGGTCGAGGGCGGGGTGCTGCGGCGGTGGCGGATGCGCCTGGTCGACGGCACGACGTGGCGGGACCTCGCCTACCTGCTGGTCGCGTTCCCGCTGAGCGTCGTGGAGTTCGTTATCGGCCTCGCGTCGATCGTGCTGGTGCCGATGGCGATCTGGGTCGCGCCGTGGATCGGCTGGGTGCACGGTTCGCTGGCGGTCGCCCTGCTCGGCCCGAACCGCGCCGAACGGCTGCGCGTCAAGGCACAGCAGTTGCAGGCGTCGCGGGCGCGCGGGGTGGACGCCGCCGAGGCCGAGCGCCGCCGCATCGAGCGGGACCTGCACGACGGCGCCCAGCAGCGGCTGGTGGCGGTGGCCATGAACCTGGGCCGCGCCAAGAACAAGCTGGACCGGGAACCGGAGGCCGTCCGCGCGCTGATCGAGGAGGCGCACACCGACGCCAAGCTCGCGGTGTCGGAGCTGCGGGACCTGGCGCGCGGCATCTACCCGGCGGTGCTCGGCGACCGCGGCCTGGACGCGGCGCTGTCCGCGCTGGCCGCGAAGACGCCGATCCCGGTGGAGGTGACGGTCGACATCGAACCGCGCCCGCCGGCCGCCGTGGAGACCACCGCGTACTTCATCGTCGGCGAAACCCTGACGAACGTCGCCAAGCACTCCGGCGCGACGGAAGCGCAGGTCAAGGCCTGGCGCACGGACGACAAGGTGATCATCGAGATCACCGACAACGGGCACGGCGGGGCCGAGGTTCGGCCCGGCGGCGGGCTGGCCGGGCTGGCCGACCGGGCCGCGACGATCGACGGTGTGATGACGGTGGTGAGTCCCCAGGGCGGGCCGACGGTGGTCCGTGCCGACCTGCCGTGTACCTGGTGACCCGGTTCGTGAGTGAATAGGGCGAATTCGCTCACGAACTGGGGGTTGGCGGAATGCGTGTGGTGATCGCCGAGGACGCGGTCCTGCTGCGGGCCGGGGTCGAGCGGTTGCTCGCCGACGAGGGCATCGACACGGTCGCCGCGGTGGACACCGGCGACGCGCTCGTCGGGGCCGTCACCGAACACAAGCCGGACCTGGCGATCGTGGACGTCCGGATGCCGCCGACGTTCACCGACGAGGGCCTGCGGGCCGCGCTGGCCGCCCGCGAGGCGGTGCCGGGCCTGCCGGTCCTGGTGCTGTCGCAGTACGTCGAGGAGAGCTACGCGGTCGAACTGCTGTCCGGCGGGGCCGGCGGCGTCGGCTACCTGCTGAAGGAACGCGTGGCCGACGTGGCCGACTTCCTCGACGCGGTCCGCCGGGTCGCCCGGGGCGGCACGGCCATCGATCCGGAGGTGATCGCGCAGGTCATGGCCCGGGGACGGAAGAACCCGCTGGACGCGCTGACCGCGCGGGAGTCCGAGGTGCTCGGGCTGATGGCGCAGGGCCTGTCCAACTCGGCGATCGCCGCGACGCTGGTCGTCTCGCACGGCGCGGTCGAGAAGCACATCGGCAACATCTTCGCCAAGCTCGGGCTGGAGGCCAGCGCCGAGGAGCACCGCCGGGTCCGCGCGGTCCTCACCTACCTCGGCCGCCCCTAGCGGGTCCAGGGCGGCACGATCGTGGTGCCGCCCACGGCGCCGACCATCCCGATCGACGTGCACACCGTCGCCTGCGCCGGTTCCGTGCCCGGGTTGTCCAGCCGGAACAGGGTGTCCGGCGGGACGATCATGGCGTCTCCTGGGGCGAGCGGGTGCACCTCACCGCCGAGGGAGAGTTCGAGCACGCCCGACTGGAGCACGAACACCTCCTCACGGCTCACCGAGTGCTCCTCGCCGGTCGTCCCCGGCGCGAGTTCCAGCAGCCACACGGCGAGCTCGGCGGATCCGCGACTGGGCACGGCGAGCGGCCGGAACACCGCGCCGCCACGTTCGAACCGCGGTGCTTCCGCCAATGTCGCGACGGGCATGTCTACCTCCAAGTAGTCAAGCAGCTTTACCAGTAATAAGGTAAAGGAGCTTGACCATCTAGTCAAGGAGCTTGACCATGACCGCTGGCGACATGCCGGGCCTGCTCGCGCTGACCTTCCGCGCGCTGATGGACGAGATCCACGAACGCCTCGCCGAGGAGGGATTCGGCGACATCCGTCCCGCGCACGGCTTCGCGTTCCACTTCCTGTCCCACCGCGCCGCCACGGCCGTCGAGCTCGGCGAGCACCTCGGCATCACCAAACAGGCCGCCGTGCAGCTCGTCGACGAGCTGGCCACCCGCGGCTACGTGGAACGCCGTCCGCACCCCACCGATCGCCGCAGCAGGCTGGTCGTCCTCACGCCGCGCGGCTGGCAGTGCGTCGACCGGGTGGTGGCGCTGTCCAAGGAGGCCGAGGCGCGGTGGGCGAACCTGATCGGCGACGGGGATTTCGCCCGGGTGCACCAAGGCTTGTCGGCGTTCGCCGCCGAGGCGGCCCGACATCGGAGGGTCACCGTGCGCCCGGTGTGGTGAATCGCTCCTCACCCGTTCTGACGGCGGCGCCCGGTCCGCCGCTCACCTACCATGGGCGGACGTCGACATTTTCCCGCACGAGGAGGGCGCCATGACCGAAGAGAACGTCCGGTTCTTCGGCGGCCCCCTCGACGGCCGGGTCCAGACGCTCGACGACCCGGTGAGCGGCACGGTCATGCGGCACGTCCACCTGCACGAGGGCCCCAAGATCGAGACCTTCTACCAGCTCGGTTTCACGCCGGAGGCCGGCTGGGAGTACCGGCTCTGCGGCCTGCCCGCCTCCGAGGTCGACGAGGCTCGCGAGCTGTAGGTAGGGCACACCCCACCACGGTCCTGCACCTGTCCCCCGCCCCAAGACGGCGGTCTGCCCCGCTGTGCCGGACACCCGTTCCGACCAGGCTGAACGCATGCGAACAAGCATGCGGCCGGCCCCGGCGGGAGCCCGCGACACCTTCCTCGACGTGGTCCGCGCGACCGCGATCCTCGCCGTCATCGGGCAGCACTGGCTGATGCCCGTGCTCAGCTACGACGACGGCCACCTCGCGACCGGCAACGCGCTGGCCACCCCCGGCTGGTGGGCCCTGACCTGGCTGTCCCAGGTCATGCCGATGGTGTTCTTCGCCGGTGGCGCGGCCAACCTGATGTCGATGCGCCGCGCCGCGTCGACCCGCGATTGGCTGTCCACGCGCCTCAAGCGCCTGCTGATCCCGGTGCTGCCGCTGTTCGCGGTGTGGCTGCTCGCCCCGGACCTGCTGCGCGACCTGGGCGCGCCGGAGCAACCGGTGCAGATCGCGGGCGCGATCGCCGGGCAGTTGCTGTGGTTCCTCGCCGTCTACCTGATCACCGTCGCCGCGACGCCGCTCATGCTGGCCGCGCACCGGCGCTGGGGCCTGGGCGTGCCGCTGGTGCTGACCGGGCTCGCGCTGATCGTCGACTTCGGACGGTTCGAGGTGTTCGGCCCGCTCGGCTACGCCAACGCGGTGTTCGTCTGGCTCGCGGTGCACCAGCTCGGTTTCTCCTACGCCGAGGGGCGTCTGGGCACGGTGAGCCGTCGCGGGGCGGCCGGGCTGGCCGTGGCCGGGTTCGGGGTGACCGCGCTGGCCGTCGCGTTCGGCCCGTACCCGGCGAGCATGATCGGCATGCCGGGCGCGCCGGTGTCCAACATGAGCCCGCCCACCGCGGTGCTGATGAGCCTCGCCGTGGGGCAGGTCGGGTTCTGGCTCGCGCTCAAGCCGACGCTGGCCACCCTGGCGCAGCGCCCCGCCGTCGCCGCCGTGCTGCGCTGGAGCGGGCCGCGGTTCATGAGCCTGTACCTGTGGCACATGCCGGCGCTGGTCGTCGTCGCGGGCATCGCGGTGCTCGGGTTCGGTTACGCGACACCGGAACCCGGCAGCGCGGACTGGTTCGCCGTCGCCCCGCTGTGGGTCGGCGCCGCCGCCGTCGTGCTGGCCGGCCTGCTGAAGGCGTTCGGCCGCTTCGAAACCCGGCCCAGCCCGGCCGGTGCCGTCCCGGCCGGACAGCTCGCCGCGGCCGCCGTGCTCGGCTCGGCCGGACTGCTCGGCCTGGCCGCGAAGGGGTTCACCACCCCGCTGGGCAGCGGGACGCTCTCCGGTCCGATGCCCTGGGTCGCGCTGGTGCTGGCCGCCTTGGTGCTGGCGTCGAAACCGGTGCGGGTCGCGGTCAGACGTTGAGCAGCTTCGCCGGGGTGTCGTGCAGGACGGCCCGCAGGAAGTCGTCCCCGAGGCGGTCGTCGGCAGCCCAGCCGGCGACCGCCCGCAGTTGCGTGGCGTAGGAGTAGGGGATGTTCGGGAAGTCGGTGCCGAGCACGATCCGGTCGGCGATGTCCGCCAGCCGGCTGGTCCAGTCCGGCGGCAGCGGCATCAGCTTCTCGGTGAACGGGACGCCGACCATCGTGGTGTCCAGGTGGACGCGCGGGTACCGCTCGACGAGCGCGAGCGCCTCGTCGTACTCGGGCATCCCGGCGTGCGCGAGCACCGCGGTCAGCCGCGGATGCCGGGCCAGCACCTCGCCGAACACGTCGAGCCCGGTGTGCGGGCCGGGTTCGGGCCCGTGTCCGGCGTGGACGACGACCGGCACGCCGGCGTCGGCGAGCGCTCCCCACGCCGGGTCGAGCAGCTCGTCCCGCGGGTCGTAGGCGCCGACCTGGACGTGCGCCTTGAAGCAGCGGGCGCCGGCCTGCAGCGCCTCGGCGACGTAGGTGGCGGCCGACGGTTCCGGGTAGAGCGTCGCGGTGGGCACCGCGGCCGGGACGCGCTCGGCGAACTCACGCAGCCAGCCGTTGAGCCACTCGGCCATGCCGGGCTTGTGCGGGTAGGCCAGCGGCGCGTACCGCAGCACCCCGAACGACTCGAGCAGCGCGACCCGCTCGTCCTCGGTCACCCGGTACTGGATGGGCCAGTCGTAGCCGGTGCGCTCACCGATGCGGTCGAAGTAGGCCCAGACCTTGACCAGCATCCGCTCGGGCAGGAAGTGCAGGTGCAGGTCGACGAGGCCGTCCAAGCCCAGGCCGCGCACCCAGTCGCGGATGTCCTCGTCGCGCTCCGGCCCCACCTAGCGGCGGCCCTTCAGCGCCCGCCCCATGGCGCGGGTCATCTCGCGCTGGGCGTCCCGCTTGGCCAGGTCCTGGCGCTTGTCGTAGGCCTTCTTGCCCTTGGCCAGCGCCAGCTCGACCTTGACCTTGCCGTCCTTGAAGTACATCGACAGCGGGACGAGCGAGAGCCCGCCCTCCTTGGTCTTGCCGATCAGCTTCTCGATCTCGCCCTTGTGCAGCAGCAGCTTCCGCTTGCGCCGCGACTCGTGGTTGGTCCACGTGCCGTGCTCGTACTCGGGGATGTGGACGTTGCGCAGCCACACCTCACCGTCGTCGACGGTGGCGAACGCGTCGACCAGCGAGGCGCGGCCCGCGCGCAGGCTCTTCACCTCGGTGCCCACCAGCGCGATTCCGGCCTCATAGGTGTCCAGCACCGCGTAGTCGTGCCGCGCGCGGCGGTTCGACGCGATCACCTTGGAGCCTCGTTCCTTGGGCATAGGTCCAGGTTATCCCACACGTCCCGGCTGGAGCACGGCGTTAATGCCGCACGTAGAGCCGCAGCGTCAGGTACCCGGTGGTGGCCGAGATGATGATCGACGCCAGCAGCAGCCACGGCGCCACCACGATCACGTCCAGCACCTGGATGTTCGGGATGATCCCGCCGGTGACGGACAGGATGCGGTCGATGAACGCGAACTTCGCCGCGATCAGGCCGCCCACCGCGATCGCCCAGCCGATGACGCCGGTGACCACCGCTTCCAGGAGGAACGGCAGCTGCGTGTACCAGCGGGTGGCGCCGACGAGCCGCATGATGCCGACCTCGGTGCGCCGGGTGAACGCCGAGATCTGCACGGTGTTGGAGATCAGCAGCAGCGCGGCGAGCGCCTGGATGAGGGCGATGACGAACGTGCCGTCGCGGACGCCGCCGAGGACGCCGAAGAAGCGGTCGAGGAACTGCTTCTGGTCGTCGACTCGGGACACGCCCGGGCGGGTGCCGTACTCCTGGGTGATGACGTCGCTGCGGCTCGGGTCCTTCAGCTTGACCTGCAGCGACGCCGGCAGCGCCTCGGGGCGGGCCGACTGGACCAGGATGGGGTTGTCCTGGAAGAGCTTCTTGAACCGCTCGTAGGCCTCGTCGCGGTTTTCGAACACGACGGACTCGACGGCCGGGTTGCTGTTCAGGTCGGCCAGCAGTCCGCGGCACGGGTCCTGGGCGCAGGTCTTGTCGTTGGCGCTGACGTCCTGCGTGAGATACAGCGAGACCTCGACGTCGGCCATGTAGTTGACCTGCATCTTGTCGATGGTCCGCACGATCAGCAACCCGCCGCCGAGCATGCCGAGCGAGATGGCCGTGGTGATGATCATCGCGATGGTCATCGTGATGTTGCGGCGCAGGCCGGTGAAGACCTCGCTGAACACGAAACTGGCACGCATCGGGGAGCTGGTTCCTCAGGTCGGGGGCTGGCGGGGTTCGGGGTGACTATCGGCCGACGCCGTACACGCCCCGGGCGTCGTCGCGGATCACCTTGCCGAGCTGCAGCTCGACGACCCGGCGCCGCATGGAGTCCACGATGGAGTGGTCGTGGGTGGCCATCAGGACGGTGGTGCCGGTGCGGTTGATCCGCTCCAGCAGCAGCATGATGTCCTGGCTGGTGTCGGGGTCGAGGTTCCCGGTGGGCTCGTCGGCCAGCAGCACGAGCGGCCGGTTGACGAACGCGCGGGCGATCGCCACCCGCTGCTGCTCACCACCGGACAGTTCGTGCGGCATCCGGTCGGCCTTCCCTTCCAGCCCGACCAGCTCGAGGACCTCCGGCACCACCTTCTTGATGGTGTGCTTCGGCTTGCCGATGACCTCGAGCGCGAACGCGACGTTCTCCGCGACGGTCTTGTTGCCGAGCAGCCGGAAGTCCTGGAAGACGCAGCCGATGGTCTGCCGCAGGCGGGGGATCCGGCGGCGGGCCATCTTGGCGACGTCGAAGTTGGACACGAAGACCCGGCCCTTGGTGGGGACCTCCTCGCGCAGCAGCAGGCGCAGGAACGTCGACTTGCCGGACCCGGAGGGCCCGATCAGGAAGACGAACTCGCCCTTGTCCACGTCGACCGACACGTTCTCGAGTGCGGGACGCGTCGACGTCTTGTAGACCTTGGAGACACTGTCGAGCCGAATCACGGTGGGCCATACTACCCACGCGCGTCGTCAAGCCCGGGTTGGCCTATTGCGTAGGTCTCAGCGGTTACTCCCACCCGTCGCCCGCCCCACCCGCACAAGGAGGCGCTCCGCGCCGCTGATCAGGCAGAAGTGCCTTGCTTGCGCCAGCGGATACCGGCCTCGAGGAAGTCGTCGATCTCCCCGTCGAGCACGGAGCTGGGGTTACCCACCTCGTGTTCGGTGCGCAGGTCCTTGACCATCTGGTACGGGTGCAGAACGTAGTTGCGCATCTGGTTGCCCCAGCTGCTGCCGGAGTCCTTGAGGGCGTCGAGCTCGGCGCGCTCCTCCTCCTTCTTCTTGAGGAGGAGTTTGGCCTGGAGGACCTTGAGCGCGGCGGCCTTGTTCTGCAGCTGCGACTTCTCGTTCTGGCACGAGACGACGATGCCGGTGGGCAGGTGGGTGATACGCACCGCGGAGTCGGTGGTGTTGACGCTCTGCCCGCCGGGGCCGGAGGAGCGGAACACGTCGACCCGGATGTCCTTCTCCGGGATCTCGACGTGGTCGACCTCCTCGACCTCGGGCAGCACCTCGACGTGGGCGAACGACGTCTGGCGGCGGCCCTGGTTGTCGAACGGCGAGATCCGGACGAGCCGGTGGGTGCCCTGCTCGACGGAGAGGGTGCCGTAGATGTAGGGGGCCGCGACCTTGAAGGTGGCCGACTTGATGCCGGCCTCTTCGGCGTAGGAGATGTCGTAGACGTCGGTCGGGTAGCCGTGGCGCTCGGCCCAGCGCAGGTACATGCGCAGGAGCATCTCGGCCCAGTCGGCCGCGTCGACGCCGCCGGCTTCCGCGCGGATGGTGACCACCGCGTTGCGGTCGTCGTACTCGCCGGAGAGCAGGGTGCGGACCTCGAGGGCGTCCACTTCCTTGGCGAGGCGGGTCAGGTCGCCTTCGGCCTCGGCCTTGCTGGCGTTGTCGCCCTCGGCTTCGGCGAGTTCGTGGAGCACCTCGAGGTCGTCGAGCCGCTGGCGCAGTTCGGTGACCCGGCGCAGCTCGGCCTGCCGGTGGGACAGCTGGCTGGTGACCTTCTGCGCGGCCTCCGGGTCGTCCCACAGGTTGGGGTTGGACGCCTGCTCTTCCAGGTCAGCCACCTGGGCGCGCAGGGCGTCGAGGTCCATGACGGACTCGACCTGCGCCAGTTTGCCGGCGAGGTCCTTCAGGTCGGCTGCGAAGTCACCACTCACAACCTTCAAGGTTACGGCACGGGGCGCGGCCGGTTACGGGAACCGGCCGCTTCGTCCCTCGTGGCCGGTCAGAGCCCGTTGACCACGTCGACCAGCTTCAGCGCGCCGCGGACGCACGTCTGGTGGTATTCGGCGGTCGCCTTGGTGAGGGGGTCGGCGGCGGCCTTGACCGCGGCCTTGGCCTCGTCGAGTTCCTCCTGGTAGGTGGCCCGCGCCGTCTCGATGAGGGCGGCACGCTGCTTGGGCGTGAGCAGCCCGGCGTGCACGAGGCGCAGGATCAGGGGGCTGCGGAGGTGGTCGGGGCCGGCGTCGGAGGTCAGCCAGGCCTTGAAGGCCTTCTTGCCGGCGGCGGTGATCACGTACTGCTGGCTGGAGCGCGGTCCTTGCTTGCCGAGCCGGACGAGCCCCTCCTTGGCGAGGGCGGGCAGCTCGCGGTAGACCTGGCTGCGGGTGACGCTGAAGAACGTCCCGAACCGCTCCTCCGCCGCCGCAACCAGCTGCCCCCCGGTGGCCGGGCCGTCCTGGAGCAGGCCGAGCAATGCCGCTGCTGTTGCATTGAGTTCAGACACCCCTACAAGGTGCCACTTTTCCGCCGATCTGTCCACAGTGGTCACCGTCAATGTCCACAAAGGTCATTACCTTCCCCCGTCCGGCCCAATCGGGGGTGCCCCAAGCGCACGAAAGAGGCCCGGTTCAGATGAACCGGGCCTCTTCCTGCTGGTAGCGGGGACAGGATTTGAACCTGCGACCTCTGGGTTATGAGCCCAGCGAGCTACCGAGCTGCTCCACCCCGCGCTGTAAGACCCACTATACACACCCCACACCCCCGCCAACCCCGGCCCCCCAGTCCACACGCGACAGGCCACCCAGGCCACCCGGGCCACCCGGGCCACCGAGCACAAGCAGGCCGCCCACCCCCTGCCGGGACCTCGGGATTCGCCCTCCAAGACAACGCGACGAAGCCCCCCGTTACCTTTTTCGTGGTTCCTGATCAAGGAGCTGTGGTCGCCAGGTTCGGTATGACTGATGCCCCCAGTCGAGGTCATGATCCGGGGGGTGGTGTCGCCGGGCCTGGTGGCATCGGGGGACCGCTGAATAGGGACACGGCCACCCTTGGGGTAGGTCTCGTCGCAGGCGTGGGTGCCGGCCATCGATGCCCTGACCGGCGACCACCCGCGACGGATGAAAGACACTGTGCATGACCAGCAGTTATGGCGTGTTCCTCGGCCTGGATGTCGGCAAGGGCGACCATCACGCCGTCGCTCTGGACCCCACCGGGAAACGGCTGCACGATGGGCCGCTGCCCAACACCGAACCCAAGCTGCGGGCGTTGTTCGACAAGCTCGCCGTTCACGGGCCGCTGCTGGTCGTCGTCGATCAACCAGCCACGATCGGGGCACTGCCGGTCGCGGTCGCCCGCGCCTGCGGGCATCAGGTGGCCTACCTGCCCGGTCTGGCGATGCGGCGTATTGCCGATCTCTACCCGGGCAATGCCAAGACCGACGCCCGGGACGCGTTCATCATCGCCGACGCCGCCCGCAGCCTGCCCCACACGCTGCGCCCGGTCGACACCGGTGACGAGGCCCTGGCCGAGCTGGAGGTCCTGGTCGGGTTCGACGACGATCTGGCCGGTGAGGCCACCCGGCTGGGCAACCGGATCCGCGGCCTGCTCACCGGCATCCATCCCACGCTGGAACGTGTCCTGGGTCCCCGCATCACGCACCCAGCGGTGCTGGAGATCCTGTCCCGCTGCGGCGGCCCGACAGGCATCCGCAAAGCCGGACGCCGCAAGGTCACCGCCATCGCAGCGACTCACGCGCCCCGCCTGGGCGAGAAACTCGTCGCCGACATCTGGACCGCGTTGGGCGAGCAGACCGTCACCGTCCCGGGAACGGCCGCAGCCGACACCGTCCTGCCCCGACTCGCCGACAGCCTGAAAACCGTGCTTCAGCAACGCAACCAGGTCGCCACCGAGGTGGAGGACATACTTGATGCTCACCCTCTTGCCGGGGTCCTGACCTCGATGCCCGGCATCGGGGTCAGGACCGCCGCCCGCATCCTGCTCGAGGTCGGCGACGCCTCCGCCTTCAAGTCCTCGGCGCATCTGGCCGCCTACGCCGGCATCGCCCCCGTCACCCGCAGCTCCGGCACCAGCATCAAAGGCGAACACCCCACCCGCAACGGCAACCGCAAACTCAAACGCGCCTTCTCCTCGCCGCCTTCGCCGCCCTGCACGACCCCACCAGCAGGGCCTACTACCAGCGCAAACGCGACGAAGGCAAGAAACACAACGCCGCCCTCATCTGCCTCGCCCGACGCCGCTGCGACGTCCTCTACGCCATGCTCCGCAACGGCACCCACTACCGCCACCCCGACCCCGCCCCCGCCGCGGCTTGACAATCACATAGGGACACCCCCCCCCGGACCCGCACATTCCACAGATCCAGGTGACCGAGACACCAAGCCCACCCCACCGGCCCCAGCGCCCACAGGGCGCGAAGGGCCGACCCAACGCAAGATCCCCACGCAACCGGCACCGAGCGGGGATCCAGGGTTCACCCCCTGCCGGGGAGTCTGGCGATTCGCCCACAAGAAACGCGACGAAGCCCCTGGACCCGCACATTTCCACAGATCCAGGTGACCGACGCACCAAACCCGCCCCCACCGGCCCCAGTGAGCTTGGCCCTGTGGCCCGGACACCTAACCTGAGGTGACCGTCGGTTACCGGGGAGGATGTTGCGGTGCCTGCACCACACCCGCCTGAGTTCCGTCAGCGCGCCGTCGAGTTGGCCCGTCTGGGCGACAAACCGGTCGCTGCGCTGGCGAAGGACCTGGGCATCAGCGAGTCGTGTCTGCGGAACTGGATGGCCCAGGCGGACGCCGATGAGAACGGTAGTTCGGCGCGGCTGACCAGTGCGGAGAAGAAGGAACTGGCCGAGCTGCGGAAGAAGAACCGGCAGCTCGAGTTGGAGAACGAGATCCTTAAACGGGCAGCGGCCTATTTCGCCCGGGAAAACATCCTCCCAAAGTAATCTACCCGCTGGTCCGCGAGTTAGCCGACGACGGTATTGATGTCGCGGTGGCCTGCCGGGTGTTGAAGGTTTCCCGTTCCGGCTATTACGAGTGGCACACGCGGCCGCCCGCCGCTCGTGACGAGGAGAACGAATTGTTACTCAAGCACATCCGGTCCATTCACGCCGAGTCGCGCGGCACCTATGGTTGGCCGCGGGTGCACGCCGAGCTCACGCTCGGGCTGGGCCTGCCGGTCAACCACAAACGGGTCGCACGACTCATGCGACAGGCCGGCATCCAGGGCCTCTACCGGCGCCGCCGACGAGGCTGCACCGTGCGCGACCCCGCCGCAGAACCGGCCTCTGACCTGGTCAACCGCAACTTCACGGTGGACCAGCCAAACCGCCTGTGGATCACCGACATCACCGAGCACCCCACCGAGGACGGAAAGGTGTACTGCGCGGCAGTGATGGACGCCTATTCCCGGCTCATCATCGGCTGGTCGATCGCCGACCACATGCGCTCCGAACTGGTCACCGACGCACTCGGCATGGCCATTCTCCGCCGAAACCCCGAAACCGGAACCACAATCCTACATTCCGACCACGGCGCGCAATACACATCCTGGGCGTTTGGTCAGCGACTCCGATCAGCTGGCCTGCTCGCCTCGATGGGCACCGTCGGCGACTGCTACGACAATTCCATGATGGAATCCTTCTGGGGCACCCTGCAACTCGAACTCCTCGACTCCAAACAGTGGAAAACCAGCGAGGAACTTGCCAATGCCATCTTCGAATGGATAGAATGCTGGTATAATCCGAAACGGAGACATTCCAAAATCGGAATGCACAGCCCCGTCACGTTTGAAGCCCTGCACACGGAGTCAGACCAAGATCACTGACCCCACACCCGAAGTGTCCGGCGAACGGGGGCAAGCTCACCAGCGCCCACAGGGCGCGAAGGGCCCACGCAACGCAAGGCCACAACGCAACCGGCACCGAGCGGGGGTGCAGGGGGCTCGCCCCCTGCCGGGGGTCTGGGGGTTCGACCCCCAGAACAACGCGAAAGAGGCCCTCACGTCCGCGCTTTCCGCGGACATGAGGGCCCCTGCCTCTGTAGCGGGGACAGGATTTGAACCTGCGACCTCTGGGTTATGAGCCCAGCGAGCTACCGAGCTGCTCCACCCCGCGTTGTGAGGACCAGTTTACGCCTTGGTTGCGGGGGCGTGCACGCAGGGTGCCGGAAGGGGCTCCGGCACCCTGCGTGGCTGGTCAGCCGCCTGGTTGGGGCGGCGCCGAGGTCGTCTGGGCGGCCTTGGCGTTTTCGTAGGCGCGGGCGGCGGCGTCGAGCGCGGCGAGCGCCTCGCCCTGGGCGGCGAAGTTGCCGCTCTGCTGGGCCTGCCGGAGCCGTTCGAGCGCCGACTGGATGTCGGCGACGGCCTGGTCGAGGGCCGGGGTGCTGCCCGTGCCACCGGCCGGCGGGGTGGTCGGTGTGGCGGGCGGTGTCGTCGGCGTGGTGGTGGGCTGTTGCTGGGTGGGCGAGGTCGCCGCCTGGGCCGCCTGGTCGCCGAAGACCTGTTTGAGGGCGTCGCCGAGGGTGGAGGCGAATCCGACCTTGGACCCGTAGGACACCAGCACGCGGGCGAGCTGCGGGTAGCTGTTCTGGTTGCGTTGCTGGATGTAGACGGGTTCGACGTAGAGGAACCCGCCGCCCAGCGGCAGGGTGATCAGGTTGCCGAAGATCACCGTGACGCTCTGGTTGCTGAACAGGGTCCGTTCGGAAGCGAACCGCGAGTCGCTCTGGAACCTGTTCTGGACCTGGACGGGGCCGTCGACCTGGCTGTTGCCCGCGGCCGTGGTGGGTAGCCGGAGCACCTTGATGGCGCCGTAGTCCTTCGGGTCGGAGGACACCGTCATCCAGGCCGCCAGGTACTGCCGTTGCAGGGCGGTGAGCGGGCTGGTCAGCTGGAACGTGGTCCCGGTCTGGCCGGGTGCCTGGGCCAGGACGTAGTAGCCGGGCTGGTTGGCCAGGCCGGCGGCGTCGAGGTTGGTGCCGCCCTCCTGGGTCGGGTCCTGGGGCACGTTCCAGAAGGTGTTGGTCGTGTAGAACTCCTGCGGGTCGGTGACGTGGTACTTCGTCAGGAGTTCGCGCTGGACCTTGAACAGGTCCTCCGGGTACCGGAAGTGCGACCGCAGCTCGGGCGTGACCTCGGTGCCG
The DNA here is from genome assembly GCF_023376025.1 of Amycolatopsis thermalba. Classification (NCBI taxonomy): domain Bacteria; kingdom Bacillati; phylum Actinomycetota; class Actinomycetes; order Pseudonocardiales; family Pseudonocardiaceae; genus Amycolatopsis; species Amycolatopsis thermalba. The sequence goes on along the minus strand of NZ_CP091196.1, from coordinate 1,674,010 downwards.
GGCTTGACCAGGCCGGGGAAGACCTGCTCCCACGCCTTGAGGACCGGGTCCTTGTCGTCGACCGAGTAGAGGGTGACGGTGCCGTTGAACGCGTCGACGGTCGCCTTCACCGAGTTGCGGATGTAGTTGATGTTGTTGTTGGCCTGGCGGGCGACGCCGGCGAGGGTGTCCTCGGTGGCGGCGCCGAGCTGGGTCTGCTGCGAGTACGGGTAGTTGTTCAGCGTGGTGTAGCCGTCGACGATCCAGACGATCTTGCCGTCGACCACCGCCGGGTACGGGTCGCCGTCGACGGTGAGCCACGGGGCGACCTTGCTGACGCGCTGCCGCGGGTCGCGGTTGTACATGATCTTCGAGCCGTCGCTGATGGCGTCGGAGAAGAGGATGTTGCGCTCGCCGTACTTCGCGGCGAAGGCGAGGCGGTTGAACCAGTTGCCGAGGTTGACGCCGCCGGTGCCCTCGTAGCGGTAGTTGCTGCTGCTGGCGCTGTCGTACTCGCCCGGCGCGCGGCCTTCCTGGCCGCCGACGATGGCGTAGTCGTTGGTGAGCTCGCCGTAGTAGATGCGCGGCTCGGTGACCGCGATGCCGGGTGCGGTCGGGTTGGTCGGGTTGATGCCGGCGCCGGTCGGGTTCTGGGTGTCGCTGGTGACCGCGATCGGGTACCCGCCGTCGCTGTTGGCGCTGCTCACCGCGCGGTCGATCGTGTTGGCCGGGGCCGCGACGAACCCGTTGCCGTGCGTGTAGACCAGGTGCTTGTTGATCCAGTTGGTCTGGTTGCCGGTGAGGTTGGCGGTGTTGATCTCACGGGCGGCGACGACGTAGTCCTGGATCCGGCCGTCGATCTCGTAGCGGTCGATGTCGAGCTTCTGCGGAAAGCCGTAAAAGTTCTCCCGGCCGACCCGCTGGGTGAAGGTCGGCGCGAGCACGTTCGGGTCGAGCAGGCGGATGTTGGGCACGGTCGTGGTGTCCGCGCTGATCTCGGCGGCGGTCGCCTGCCCGGTGCCGGTGTAGTCCTCGTACTGGACGTTGTCGAGCCCGAACGCGGACTTGGTCGCCTCCATGTTGCGGCTGATGGAAAGCGCTTCCTTCTGGTTGGCGTTCGGCTTGACCGAGAACTGCTCCAGGATCGCTGGCCACGCGACGCCGACCAGGACGCCGGACAGGATCAGCAGCACCAGCGCGATCGCGGGCAGCTGGATGTTGCGCAGGAAGGCGCCGGCGAAGAACGCGACCGCGCAGATCGCGGAGATGCACAGCAGGATCAGCTTCGCCGGCAGCACCGCGTTCAGGTCGGTGTAGGTCGCGCCGTTGAACAGCGGGTTGCGGTCGGAGAAGAGCAGGTTGTACCGGTCGAAGTAGTACTCGACCGCCTTGAGCAGGACGAACAGGCCAGCGGTGACGGCGAGCTGGACGCGGGCCGATCCGGCGAGCTGACCGCCGCGGCCGGCGAGCCGGATGCCGCCGAAGAGGTAGTGCGCGATCAGCGCGCCGATGAACGAGATCGTCACCGCGACGAACAGCCAGCCGAGCAGCCACTGGTAGAAGGGCAGCGTGAAGGCGTAGAAGCCGATGTCGTTGCCGAACTCGGGGTCGGTCTGGCCGAAGCTCGTGCCGTTCAGGAACAGCTGGATGCGCTGCCACTCGCCTTCGCCGGTCGCGCCCGCGATGAGCCCGGTGACCAGCGGGATGCCGATGCCGAACAGCCGGATGCGGCCGACCACGGCCGAGCGGTAGCGCGCCAGCGGGTCGTCGGCGCCGGAGACCGGGACGAACACCGGTCGCGTGCGGTAGGCGATCCACAGGCTGAGCGCGAGCGAGCCGCCGACGAGCAGCCCGATCGCGAAGAACAACACGATGCGGGTGACGACCATGGTGTTGAAGACCTGGCGGGCGTCCACCTCGCCGAACCACAGCCAGTCGACGTAGGTGTCCAACAGGCGCGCGCCGAGTAGCAGCGCCAGGATGATCACCGCGGCGATGATCAGCAGTACCCGGCTGCGACGGGACAGCTTCGGCAGGCTCACTGGGGGCCGACTGGCCACTGCGCACGCTCCTGTTGTCGTGGTCCGCTGGCGGGGAGCCCGTAACGCAGGACACCCCTGAACCCCTAACTCTAGGAGGGCCGCTCAGGGTTCCCCGACCGGCCCGAATCGGACACGTCCGGCACGCACCTGAGACGATGAGGAGATGGCATCCGAAGTCAACCCCGCCGCTGGTCCGGCCATCGCCGCGCTCGCCAGGGAGGTCGAGGAGTTCGTGGCCGCCGCCGGGTGGGACCAGGCGCCGCAGCTGTTCGCGCTGGTCCCGACCGCGTCGCTGCTGCGTGAGCAGCCGGAACTGGCCGGGCAGCTCGACCCGTCGAGCGCGCTGACGCCGGTGGCGCAGGAGCCGCTGCCGGAGGGTGACCTGGCGGAGGCGCTGGGGCGGATCGCGTGGCCGGAGGTCGTGACCGGCTGCGCGCTGGCCCAGGAGATCATCGTGCTGCCGCCGAGCGCCGAGTCGGAGCTGGACGAGTCCGCCGACGCGGAGCGGCTGCGGCGGGCCGCGGCGGACCACCCGGAGCGGACGGAGGCGCGTCTGGTGGCGGCTGTGCTGCGGGACGGCCCGGGCGCCTGCGTGGTGCGGCTGCGGGGGTACACGAAGGCGGAGGACGCCGAGCCGGCCGACGAGATCGTCGAGCACCCGGACCTGGCGCCGAACCTGCTGGACGCCCTCCGGGCGACGCTGGCCCCCTAACGACCCGCGAGTCCCACGCTCCCGTCCGCGAGTCCCACGCTCAGCCGCGCGAGTCCCACGCTCAGCCGCGCGAGTCCCACGCTCAGCCGCGCGAGTCCCACGCTCCCGTCCGCGAGCTCCACGCTCCCGTGCGTGAGTCCCACCCTGCCGTCCGCGGGCCCTATGCTCCCGCACGCGAGCCCCACACTCAACCACGCGAGACCCAGCTCCCGCGCGAGCCCCGCCCCGCCGAGCCGGCGGCCCGGGTCAGCAGGACGGCGTCGGCTGCCCGGCCTTGAGCGCTTCCAGCGCCGAGAGAGCGCTGTTCAAGTCGGTCACCTTGATCAGCTTCAGCCCGTCCGGCGCCGCGGCGGCGGCTTCCACGCAGTTGTCCTGGGGCGTGAGGAACACCGTGGCCCCGGCCTCCCGTGCGGCGACGACCTTGAACGAGATCCCGCCGATCGGGTTGACCACGCCCTTCTCGGTGATCTCGCCGGTGCCGGCCACGTGCTCGCCGGCGACCATCTCACCGGGGGTGAGCCGGTCGACGATCGCCAGCGCGAACATCAGGCCCGCCGAGGGGCCGCCGACGTCCTGCAGCGAGATCTTCACGTCGAAGGGCACGTCCGCCCGGTCGATCGGCTGCAGGCCCATGAAGCCCTGCTTCTTGTTCGGGTCGGGGTTGGCGGCCAGCGTGATCTGCTCGGTGCGGGGCGGCTCGGTGCCGTGCTGGAACGTGATCGGCACGGTCTGGCCCGGGGCGGTGTCGGCGAGCGCGGCGGTGACGTCGTCCTCGTTGGTGATGGTGCGGCCGTTGACCGACAGCAGCCGGTCGCCCGCGGCGAGGACCCGGCTGACCGGGGTGTTCTCGACGATCGTCTGGGCGAGCACCTTGACCGGGAAGCCGAGGTGGCGCAGCGCGGCGACCTCGGCGTTGCTCTGCGAGTCCTGGAACTGCTGGACGTTCTGCTGCTGGACCTGCTCGTCGCTCTCGCCGGGGCGGAAGTACTCCTCGCGGGGCGCCAGCGCGTAGCGGCCGCTCACCCACAGCCCGAGCGCGCCGAACAGGCTGATCTCGTCGTTGAGCGAGACGGTGGTCATGCGCAGCTCACCCGCGGTGGGGTAGGTCTGCTGCCCGTCGACCTCGACCACCTGAACGCCGTTGACCTGGCCGAGCGTGTCGTAGGTGGGACCGGGGCCGATCGCGACGTAGGGCACCTGGACGAACGCGCCGATGAGCCCGAACACGACGATGAGGACGCCGCTGGTCACCACGGTCCAGCCGCGCCTGGTCATATGGGCCCGCTCGGGGGCCCGTGTCGCGCGGTGCCCGTTGCGGGCCTGGTCGCCGTCCGCGGGTTTGGTGCCCGTCGCGGCGCCGGGAGCAGTGGTTTCGTCGCGGGACTCGCTCACGGCCCACAGCGTACGGTGACCGGCCCGCACGCTCGATCACCAGGCCTTGATCGCGGCGAGCGAAATCGGACACCTCTGGCGCGGTCGCGGCTGCTCCGGCCGCGTACGGTGGTGGTATGAGCAATCTCCCGTTCGGCTTCGGGCCCCCGGATCCCGACAAGCCCGGTGACAACGGGCCGGAGGGCCAGCAGTCCGGCGCCGACGCCTTCAACCAGCTCGGCCAGATGCTGAGCCAGCTCGGGCAGATGCTGAGCCAGGCCGGCACTTCGTCGGGCCCGGTGAACTACGACCTCGCGAAGCAGATCGCGCTGCAGAAGCTCAGTGGCAGCGGCGGCGGGACGATCGGTTTCGCCTCGAGCGGTGACGCCGACAGCGCCGTGCGCGACGCCGGCCACCTCGCGGAGCTGTGGCTGGACGCGGCGACGATCCTGCCTGCGGGGGCGAACGTGACCGCGGCGTGGTCGCCGCGGGACTGGGTGCAGAAGACGCTCCCGACCTGGCAACGCCTGTGCGACCCGGTGGCCCAGCAGGTGTCCGGCGCGTGGGTGGAGGCGCTCCCCGCCGAGGCGAAGCAGGCCGCCGGCCCGCTGCTGTCGATGGTCGGCCAGATGGGTGGCATGGCGTTCGGTTCGCAGCTGGGCAACGCGCTGGCGCAGCTCGCGTCGGAGGTGCTGACCTCGACCGAGGTGGGTCTGCCGCTGGGTCCGGAGGGGACGTCGGCGCTGCTGCCCGGCAACATCGAGAAGTTCACCGAGGGTCTGGAGCTGCCGAGCAGCGAGGTCCTGGTGTTCCTGGCCGCGCGGGAGGCCGCGCACCAGCGCCTGTTCTCGCACGTGCCGTGGCTGCGGCAGCGTCTGCTGGCGACGGTCGAGGAGTTCGCGCACGGCATCAAGGTCGACACGTCCGCGCTGGAGCAGCTGGCGGGCCAGGTCGACCCGTCCAACCCGGCGAGCATCGAGGAGGCGTTGTCCTCGGGGCTGCTGGAGCCCCAGACGACGCCCGAGCAGCAGGCGGCGCTGAACCGGCTGGAGACGCTGCTCGCCCTGGTGGAGGGCTGGGTGGACGTGGTGGTCGCGGACGCGGTCGGCGACCGGCTGCCGGGAGCCGACGCCTTGCGCGAAACCCTCCGCCGCCGTCGCGCGACGGGCGGCCCGGCCGAGCAGACGTTCGCAACGCTCGTGGGGCTCGAGTTGCGGCCCCGCCGGATGCGCTCGGCGTCCGCGCTGTGGAAGCTCGTGGGCGACCGGCACGGCGTCGACAAGCGGGACGGCCTGTGGTCGCACCCGGACCTGATGCCGTCGGCCGAGGACTTGGACGACCCGCTGGAGTTCGCCGAGCGCCTGGGCAAGCCCGGCGACCTGGACGACCCGATGGCCGAGCTGGAGCGCACGAAGCCCGAGGAGAAGCCGGCAAAGCCCAACGAGGGCGACGAGCCCGGCAACTGACGCAGGAGTGTCAGCGAGCCCACCTCGCCTGAGCAACAGCCGAGGTGGGCGCGCTACGCCCACGCCACCCACGGCGGCGAGCTACCCCCGCCGACTCCCCGGGCAGCCCGGCCAACCAACAGCGGCGGGCGCCCCAGCTGTGACCGGCATGCCCATCCAACCGCCGCGAGCCACCTAAGCCCCACGGGCACCAACACCGGCGGGCCGGCCCCAGCCGACACCGACAAGCCCAGCCACCGGCCGCGAGCCACCTCAGCCCCACGGGGCACGCCCACCCGACCAACACGGCGGGCCACCCCGGCCACCGGCGGGTGCCCCAGCCGACACCGGCACGCCCACCCAACCGAAGCCGGCAAGCTGACCACGTCCGATCGCGGCAAAGCCGCCTCAACCACCAGCGGCAAGCCGCCCCGCCCTCGGCGACTGCTCGGACAGGCTGCCCCCTCCCGGACTCACGGCGGAACCCTCCCACGCGAAGCCGGCACCCTGCCCTCACCGTCCCGCCCGCCGACAGCGGCACCTTGGCCCGCCGTCGCGCAGCGACAGCAATCTGTTGAACCTGCTGCTCGCCCTCCGACAACGGCCTCCGATCCCGCCATCGCGAACCGGCAGCAGCCCCCTGAACCCACCGCTAAGCCCGCCGACAGCAGCACCCCGGCCCCGCCATCGCGAACCGGCAGCAGCCCCCTGAACCCACCGCTAAGCCCGCCGACAGCAGCACCCCGGCCCCGCCATCGCGAACCGGCAGCAGCCCCCAGAACTCACCGCTAAGCCCGCGACTGGCAGCGCCCCGGCGCCCCATGGCGAACCGACAGCAGCCCTGAAGCCCGCAATCGAGCCCGCCAACGGGCGGCACGCTGCCCGGCCGTTGTCCGTCGAGCTGCCACTGCCTTGGCAGTCCGCCACCTCAGCTGCCCCTCTCGGGGCCCGCTCGCGGGACATCCGGCCCCGGCACGCCTCCTGCTCCGCCCGTTATCCATCCGGCCCAGCGCGCCTCTGCTCCGCCCGCTACCCATCCGGCCCAGCGCGCCCCCTGCTCCGTTCGCTAACCCGCCCCAGCACTCACTCGCTCCGGCCGCTACTCATCGCGCACCGGCACTCGCCAGTTTCGGCCGCCCCTCCACCTGCCTGTTCCGGTGCCGGGGGCCCGCCGGACGGCAGGCCCCCGGCGCGTTCCGACTGCTCAGTCCTCGTCCAGCTCGCTGATTCCCCAACCCGCCGCCGCGGACAGGCCCTCCAGGTAGCCGATGGCCCGCTCGGTCTTCGGGTAGCGCCGGACCAGCTCCCAGAACTCGGCGGTGTGCGCCGCCACGCGCAGGTGTGCCAGTTCGTGCACCAGCACGTAATCCAGCACCCACGCCGGCACGTTCTGCAGCCGGTCACTCACTCGGATGGTCCGGTCGGCCGGCGTGCACGACGCCCACCTGGTCCGCATCGGCGGGACCCAGCGGACGCTCGCGGGCAGCGCCTGCCGGTCGAGGTACCGCGCTGACAGCTGCGCACACCGCGCGAGCAGCGCGGCATCCGACTCGCGCGCCGGAGACGCCCGTTTCGTCTCCGTGCGCTGGAGCTTGCGCTCCATCTCGGCCACCCAGTGTTTTTCCTCGGCTCGGCTCATGCTGGCCGGGATGAGCACCACGAGGGTGTCGCCGTCCCGGTACGCGCTGACCGTCCGCCTTCGTCGTGCACTACGCCGTACTTCGACCTTGAGCTGCGGGTTCGATGACTGCCCGGTGTTGTCCCGGTTCCTCAAAGAGGGCACCCGTGCGTTCGCCACCCGTCCACGGTAAAGGCAGGGACCGACAACTCGGGAGAGCCGACTTCGAGAAGGCCCGAGTTATCCACATTTCGGCTCGCCTGTGGATAACTCGCGATCTTGGTTAGCGAATACTTAGCGACCTTCCGTCACTCTGTGCTCCATGACGGATACAACGACAAGTCAGCGACCGCTCTTCCTGCCCGAACGCCCCTGGCTGCGGCCGGGCATCGAGGTTTTCGACCGAGGCCCGGGCGAGGTGCAGATCGGTCTCGACCCCCGGCACGCCATGGTGGCCACGGAGCTGCCGCCCGACCTGGTGGACGTGATGCACCGCCTCGACGGCAGTCTCCGTTTGGAAAGTCTGCTCGCGCTCGCCAAGAGCGAACACGTCGAGAGCCTCCGCGATCTCCTCACGAAGCTGACCCGGCTCGGGCTGGTGGAGGAGGCGTGGCCGCCCTCCGCCTACAACCGGCCCGTCCACGAGGCTGGTCTGTGGTCCCTGTCGGCACGGCGGAGCCACGGCGAGACCGTCGCCCGGCGTCGTCACAGCGCCATCGTGCTGTTCGGTTCGGGACGGCTGACGGTCGCGATGGCGGTGCAGCTCGCGGCCGCGGGAGTGGGGCAGGTCCGCGTCGAGGCCGAGGGCAAGGTCACCGAGCACGACACCGGCAGCGGCTACACCGACGCCGACATCGGCCGTTCCCGATCAGCCGCGGCGGCCGATGCGATCCGGCGGGTGAACCCGGCGACCGTGACGCGACGCCTCCGAGACGGGCGGCTGCCCGAACTCGCCGTGCTCGCCGACGCCATCGTCCCGGCGCCCGAGCTGGTCCAGCAGCTCATGCACGAGCGGGTTCCGCACCTGGCGGTTCGCGTCCGGGAAGGCATCGGGATCGTCGGGCCGCTCGTCGAACCCGGCCGGAGCAGCTGCCTGGGGTGCGCGGACCTGATCCGCCAGTCGATGGACGACCGCTGGCCCAAGATCGCGGGTCAGCTTGCCGGGCGCACCCAGCAGGCCGACCTGGTGACCGTGCAAGCCACCGCTGCCCTGGCGACCGGTCAGGTGCTCCGCGCTCTCGGGCCGGTCGACGGGGTGCCGCCGGGCTGGAACATGACGATGGAGATCGACCCGTACGAGAACACGATCTACCACCGCCCGTGGTCGCCCCACCCGGCCTGCACCTGCGGGGCACGCCCGGAGCCGCTGGTCAGCAGCGTCCCTGCGCCGATGGCTGCGGAGAACATGGTCGACAAGGCACAATCGCAGGAGTGACCGACTTCCCCGAAGAGACCGACGACCGTGCCGATCCCGGGATTCCCCGCCGCACAGCCGCGCGCGCCGCGAAGCTCGCGAGCCTGCCGCTCGGAATCGCGGGACGGGCGGTCGGCGGCTGGGGGCGGCGGCTGACCGGTCAGAGCGCTGAAGAAGTCAACGCGAACCTGTCGGCGAAAGCCGCCGAGCAGCTGTTCGAGGTGCTGGGCACGCTCAAGGGCGGCGCGATGAAGTTCGGGCAGACCTTGAGCGTGTTCGAAGCGGCGGTGCCGGACGAGCTGGCCGCCCCGTACCGGGACGCGCTGACCCGCCTCCAGGCCGCCGCGCCGCCGATGCCGGCCCGCCAAACGCGTCGCGTGCTCGCCGAGCAGCTGGGCCGGTCGTGGGAGACACGGTTCCGCGAGTTCGACGACGCTCCCACCGCCGCGGCCAGTATCGGCCAGGTGCACCGCGCCGTGTGGCACGACGGGCGCGACGTGGCGGTCAAGGTCCAGTACCCCGGCGCCGACGAGGCGCTCCGCAGCGACCTGCGTCAGCTGCAGCGGTTCAGCCGGCTCTTCCAGGCACTCCTGCCGGGCACGGAGGTCAAACCGCTGCTCGCCGAGCTGTCCGCGCGGATGGACGAGGAACTGGACTACCGCGGCGAGGCCGACAGCCAGCGCGAGTTCGCGAAGGCCTTCGACGGCGACGACAAGGTCCTGGTGCCGAAGGTGGTAGCCAGCGCCCCGAAGGTGCTCGTGACCGAGTGGGTCACCGGCACTCCCCTGGCCAAGATCATCGCCGGCGCGGACGCCGAAACCCGCAACCACGTCGGCGCGCTCCTGGCCGAGTTCCACTTCTCCTCACCGGCGAGGGCGAAGCTCCTGCACTCCGACCCGCACCCGGGCAACTTCATGCTGCTCGACGACGGCCGTCTCGCCGTGATCGACTTCGGCGCGGTGGCTCGCCTCCCACACGGCATCCCCCGCCAGCTCGGCGAGATGACCCGTCTCGCGCTCGATCAGCGCTCGACCGAACTCATGAAGTTGCTGCGCTCCTCCGGTTTCATCCGCCCCGGCACCGAACTCAGCGCCGACGACGTGCTCGCATACCTGGCCCCGTTCACCGAGCCCCTCGCCACCGAGCGCTTCCACTTCACGCGCCGCTGGATGCAACGCCAAGCGATGCGGGTCGGCGACACGCGTGGCCGCGACTTCCGGACCGGGCGATCGCTGAACCTTCCACCGGAGTACCTGCTGATCCATCGCGTGACCGCAGGCTCGACGGGAATCCTGTGCCAGCTCGAGGCCGAGATCCCCGCCCGCGCGATCGTGGAACGTTGGCAGCCCGGCTTCGCCGATTGATCCGATACCTCCCTCCCTTTCTCATCGGGCGTGTCAGGGTCACCCGCACTTGCGCGTGCCCCTGACCGCTCCGGATTCCGGCTCAGTCGACGGCCGCCCCCGGCCGACGGCGAATTCCCGGTTTCCGCACGCAAGGCGGGATCACCCACCACGCCACGGCGGATGCACCCAAACTGATCAGCTAGCCGAGACGCAACCTCGGAAGCTTCTATCCAGCGCGATCGCAGTCCTTTGCAACTGCGGCATCACCTCATCGTCTTTCCCAATCCCAGCCTCTGTTGTGAACAAGCGCCCCAGCCCTGGTTGCCAACCAGCTGCCATCCATCCCCGGTCCGGATGTCTTCGCCGCAATGCCCAGCATGCCGTAAACCGCGGCCCCCGCGGCCGACAAGGCTTGCCAGAGGCGCGAGTTATCCACAATCACGGTCAAAAACGCACGAGATGTCCACTCGCACCACCAAGTTGTCCACAGTTTCGTGTCACGTCTTCCGCTGCCCCGTCTCCGGCCCGACTCTGAAGGCATGACCGAAACCATCACCGCTCCGGCAGAGCGAGGCTCGGCCCCGAGCGAGGACGTCACCACCAGCACGCGGCTGCGCCGAGCGGGCCTGAGCCAGCACGTCATCTCGTCCCGTTGCCGCCCAGGAGGCCCGTGGCGCCGGCTTCTACCGGGCGTGATCCTGCTGAGCAACCGAGAGCCCAGCCGGGATCAGCAGCTCCGCGCCGCGATCTACCACGCCGGCCCGGACGCGGTGATCAGCGGTACGGATGCCTTGCAGGCACAGGGCATTCCGCTGTCACCGTCCCGGCGCGTCCACGTGTTGATCCCAGTGGGGCGCCGGATCGCGTCGCACGAGTTCACCTGGCTGGACCGGACGTCTCGCGTTCCCGAGCCGGTCGTCGTGGACGGATTGCCGTTCGCGCCGCCAGCTCGCGCCACCATCGACCTCGCCCGCTGTGAAACCGATCCGGACAGGTTGCGGCGACTGCTCACCCTGCCCGTCTACTACGGCCTCTGCACGGCCGAGCAGTTGCGCAACGAGGTCGACGCCGGCAACCAGCGCGGAACCGCGGCTGTCCGGCAGACGCTACGCACCCTGGGCTCGCTTCGCGACACCTACCAGCAAGGTGTGGCGAGGGAGCTGCTCGGAGGAGTCCCGGTGCCCCCGCCGATCTGGAACGTGACCATTTGCGACTCGGTGGGACGCCGCCTCGGTGTCGTCGACGCCTGGTGGGACGAAGTCGCGATGGGATGGCTCCTCGACCCCGCCGCCACCCGTTCCGACCGTCCGGCCGCGAGCCACCTGCCGCTCACCGGGGCCGGAGTCGTGCTGGTCCACACCACTCCCAGCCGCCTGCGCGGTGACGCGATGGCAGTCGCGCGGGAACTCACGAGCGCGTTCGCGTCGGCAGCTCGCCGTCGGCGGCCGAAGGTTCAGGCGCTGAAGGAGGTGGCGGCTTGACTAGCGCTCACCAGTATTCGGGCGGGAGTTTCCCCTCGATGTCGCGGACGTGCTCACGAGCGCATCGAGGGCACAGCCAGCGCAGAGCGCCGCCCTCACGATCACTGGCCCACGCCAGGGTCTCGAGCGGGTCCTCGTCCGGCTTGCGTTGAACGCCGCAACGGGAGCAGACGATCGGCTCGTTCATCTGCGCCATCCGAAGTGGACCGTCTGCGTTCCGAGCACGTAGATGTCCTCTCGGTTGCCCAAGTACTCGGGATCCTCCGGATCGAGGAGACGACGCAGGACGTCCCGGTCTTCCTGCGTCACGAACTCATCGCCGGCCGACGCCAGCCAGGCGATGTGCTCGATCACGTAGTTGCGTACCACCTCGTCCGGCGGCGCAGGCAAATCGACAAGACGACTGAAGGAACCGACTCGCTCCAACCCTGCCTTGACGAGGGCGATGTTCCAGCCGTAGGGCATCCGGACTGAGTTCGGCATGTCGGTGCGCATGCGCTTGAACCAACGATCCCGCACCTCCAGCAGCCGGCGTTCAAGCCCGGGCTCACCGATCCCCAGATCCCAGGGCAGGCAGTGAGTGGGCGGGCTCCCCTCGACCAGGGCGAGCATGCCGCGTGGCTTGAGAGCTGTGACAAGACCGGCGATTCCAGCTTGTTGATCAGGGAGGTGATGCACCATCGAAGCGGCCCAGACGAGATCCGCCGGCTCGACGAGGTGAGCGAGTTCCGCCGATGCGACGTCAGCTCGAACGCGTTCGATCGAAACCTGGCCGGCGAGCGCGGCGCCGGCGACGGCCTCGATCCCCGGATGGGCGCGCCCGACAGTCGCCGCCGCGGCGGCTCCTGCGAGCTCAGCCCGCGCCTGCTCGAGTGCGATCTGTTGCTGGCCGGTCGAACTCGTGTCCCGCGGCACGGCCGCCGGGTCGTCCGGATCTGTTCGGCCAGCGGCGTCCGTGTGCGTCTGCTCGACGGCAGCCTTCGCAACGGTCTCGGCAACGTCGAGCAGCTCCGGAACGGCGTCGACGAGCACGAGCGTCCCGCCGCCTCGACAAGCCAGCTCGGCGGCGAACGCGGCGCTCATCCCTCCGGCGCCACTGCCCACGTCGACGACTACAGGATGGTCGGCGAGCCGGCTGACCAGCCGGGCGGCGATCTCCGCGTGGGTCTTCGCGTGGAGTTGGTCCGCGCTGCGCAACGTCGGAATTCGCTCGGCCCAGTCGATGTCGTCATGGGTGTGTACGGCCATACCGGTCATTCAACACCGCTGGAGAAACCGTCGCCGTGATTCGGGGCCGCCTCGGCGCCTTGGGTGCGGCACCAGTCCGGCGGTGTGGTGGTGCTCATCGGCCGGATGGGGCCAGCCGCAGTCACTGCCCCTCCTGCGCGAACGAACGCCACAGGGGTCGGGACCGAGGCGGGAGGCAGCCGAGCAGGTGGCGGCCGAGCGTGCCAAGCCGTTGGCCGCTGACAGCCGACACGCCGAGCATCCGGGCGTTGACAGCCGAACACGCCGAGCATCGGGCGCTGACAACCGACGCGTCGAGTACCGGCCCTGGCCGGCGAACGCGCCCGGGCCTCGGCGCTGGAAAGGGAACGGACAGAGCCTTGGCCGCTGGCGGCCGGACGCACCAGACGCTCAGCGCTGGCGGCCGGACGCACCAGGCGCTCAGCGCTGGCGGGGCGCGAGCACCCGAGCCTCGGCAATGCAGCCGAACGCGTCCGGGCCTCGGCGCTGACAGGCAAATGCCGGCGGCCCCTGGGCCGCTGGCAACCGAACGCGCCGGGGCTGTGGCCGCCGCGGGTTGGGGAGTTGGAACGAGCGGCATGTAGCGGTTGGAACGAGCGGCACCTTAGACAGCGCCAAGCCCGGCGGTGGTCAAGGCCGTTCGCCTCGAACACCGCCGGGCCAGCAATCCGCGAAACGCGATGACGAGCCGCTGGTAGCGGGATCGTCGGGCGACTAACCGCGGTACCGACCTGCGCGGCGGGAAGCCCATCGGGCCACGCGGTCCCACCGGCGGGCCGCGCGCGCATTGCGTACGGGCTGCCAGCGGACGTCGTCGTGCAGGTCCTGTATTCGTGCTCTCGCCAGTTCTTCGTTGAGCAACATTCGGGTGATCTCCTTGGTCATGGGTGCGACCCCGGCGCGGGGGCGCGGCGTGATCGGGTGCTTCGTCCAGCTCACTGGGACGAATGAGGTGTCAGTACTCATGCGGCTGCACTCTGCTGGTCAGTGCGGTTGCGGCGCTCGATGCGCTTCTCCGCGACGGGCGTTTCCACCGGGTTCTTGCGAGGGCGTCCCCGCGGCCGCTTCCGAGCGACCACGACACCGCGCTCGAAGATCTCGCCTCCCCAGACCCCCCAGGGCTCCCGCCGGGCGAGCGCGCCGGACAGGCACGCACTCCGGATCGGGCAGTCGGCGCACCGGCTCTTGGCCAGCTCGAGATCCGCCGGTGACTCCGCGAACCACAGGTCGGCGTCGCCGGACCTGCAGGGCAGGTCGGCGTCCGGCGAGGCCACGGCATCGAAAAGCTCACCGATCCCGGATCCCGGAAGGGCGAGTTCGTCGGATAACGCCTTCTCTGACGCGAAGGCGATTGCCGATGACATTCCCGTTCTCCTTTGTGTAGTAACGGTTTTTCGTTGTGGAGGTGGTACAAAAACACGAGGGCCGCGGATCCGAATCTCGGTTCCGCGGCCCTCGTGAGCCTGTCTCCCTGACGGGGGGTCAGAGTCTGAGCTCCGGCGGAGCCAGCGGAACGTGGAGTCGGGTCTGCTTGTTGGTCGGGACGTACGCCGGCTTGACGGCGGACACACGGGTCCCGTCGAAGCGGTCACGCAGCCGGGCGAGGATCGGCAGTTCGACGCCGGCCTTGCCGACGCCCCAGCCGTTCGCGCAAGCCATCGCCGAGCGGGCGAAGGGCAGAGCGATGCCAGGGTTCGTGACCGTGATCGAAGTCTTCACGTCCCAGCACCTCCTCTCGTCCTTCGCTCATCGCCGGCGGGCGACGGGCAATCGCTTCGCGGGCGCTCTTCACCCGCCCATGCAGGCTATTGCCCCTGCCCGACGCGGGGCAACTGATTTTTCGGAGAACTTTTCCCAACGGCGAAGATCGTCCCCGAGCAGCGGTTCCGCCGCGCGAAGGAGCCCTTCGGCGCGGTCAAGCGTGCCTGCCCTGCACGGCCCGCCCCGGTGCCCGGATGCGACGAAGCGCCTCTCAGTGTGGCGCACATCGCCCCAGCCCGACCAGCCACGCTCGGAGCGGGACTCGCCACGGCGGTCGCGGCTGGTCACCTCGGCGCCAGATTCATCCGGTCGTGGCAAAGTGTCGTTCCGGGCGTAACGGTCGCACGACCGAGGTCGCTCGGCTGAGGACGACGCAGGCAGTGGTGCACACGGCACACGGCGGCGCAGAGCGAGCACGGCCGCGCTCGGCCCGGACCTTTCAAGAGGGGGGCGCCTCACGGGTGGACGTGTTCGGTAGGCGCGCCGCGTCCGGCCCGCCGGCCTTGGTTCAGGCGGCCGGAGTTAACGGCTGTCAGGAGTGTCTGTCGCGGAGAACGGACAGCGGACCGCCCAGAGCGCTCGCCGGCGGACAGCAGTCCCATCGGGGGTGTCCTTCCGCAGAGGAGGGGATGGCAGTTCCGTCAGGCGTCGGTGTCCCGGCGAAGACACAGCAGTCGGGCAGGCGGGTCTCCCGCGGAGAAGGGACGGCTGCCAAGTCGGCAGCACCTCCCACGCAGAAGGAACAGCCGCCAAATCGGCAGCACCTCCCACGCAGAAGGAACAGCCGCCAAATCGGCAGCACCTCCCACGCAGAAGGAACAGCCGCCAAATCGGCAGCACCTCCCACGCAGAAGGAACAGCCGCCAAATCGGCAGCACCTCCCACGCAGAAGGAACAGCCGCCAAATCGGCAGCACCTCCCACGCAGAAGGAACAGCCGCCAAATCGGCAGCACCTCCCACGCAGAAGGAACAGCCGCCAAGTTAGGAGCCCGTCCCGCGCAGGAGGGACAGCCACTAAAGCGGAAGCACCTCCTACGCAGGACGGACAGCCACCAAATCGGGAGCACCTTCCGCGCAGAAAGTCGCTGTAGTCCGGTCACGTGGCTCCGCTGCACCGGCGGCACCGCAGTTCAGCGATGTTCCTTCCGGAGCAGGGATAGTACCTCGTCGCCGAAGCGGTGGGCCTTTGTCGGGCCTATGCCGGAGATCGAGACCAGGCCGCGTTGGTCCTCGGGGCGTTGTTCGGCTATCGCGACCAGCGTGGCGTCCGTGAAGACGACGAACGGGGGGACCTTCAGCTCCCGCGCGCGCTCGGCGCGCCAGTCCTTCAACCGCGTCAGCAACGCCTCGTCCAGGTCGCTCGGGCATCGGGCACATCGGCCGAGCTTGACTTCCAGCGTGTTGGCCAGCTGCTCACCACACATGCGGCAGCTCGGCTTCGTGCGCGTGGTCGGCTGCCGGCGGGGCACGCGCGCCGCGGGGTGTTCCTCCGGGATCAAGCCGTACAGGAACCGGCTCCGGCGGCGGTGCCGGCGTCCGCCCGGGTGCCGGGACAGCGACCACGACAACCACAGGTGCTCCCGCGCCCGCGTGACCCCCACATAAAAGAGCCGCCGCTCCTCCTCGATCGCCGCCTCGTCGCCGTCGGCTCGCTGGATCGGCATCGTGCCCTCGGCCAGCCCGACCAGGAACACCGCGTCCCACTCCAGGCCCTTCGCCGCGTGCAGCGACGCCAGCGTCACCCCCTCGACCGTCGGCGGGTGCTGCGCCGCCGCGCGCTGCTCCAGCTCCGCCACGTACCGGCCGAACGACGCGCCCTCGACCGACGCCGCCAGCTCCTCGGCCAGCTCCACCAGCGCCAGCAGCGCGTCCCACCGCTCCTTCGCCGCCCCGCCCGACGGCGGCTGCTCCGTCAGCCCGATGCGAGCCAGCACCGCGCGCACCGCGGGAACCAGCTCCGCGGACGGCGGATCCCCCGCCGCCGTCCGCAGCGCGACCATCGCCTGCCGGATCTCGCGCCGCTCGAAGAACCGCTCACCCCCGCGCACCAGGTACGGGATCTCCAGGTCGGTCAACGCCTGCTCGTAGACCTCCGACTGCGCGTTGACCCGGTACAGGATCGCGATCTCGCTCGCCGGCACGCCCGCGTCGAGCAGCTGCCGCACCCGCCCGGCGACCGCGCCGGCCTCCGTCGGCTCGTCGTCGAACTCCGCGAACCGCGGCTCGGGACCGTCCGGACGCTGCCCGACCAGCTTGAGCCGCGACCCCGCCGGCCGGCCCCGAGCGGCGCCGATCACCTTGTTCGCCAGCTCGACCACCTGGGGCGTGGACCGGTAGTCCCGCTCCAGCCGCACCACCGTCGCCTCCGGGAAGCGCCGCGTGAAGTCCAGCAGCGGCCGCGGCGAGGCCCCGCCGAAGGAGTAGATGGTCTGGTTCGCGTCGCCGACCACCGTGATGTCGTCGCGCCCGCCGAGCCACGCGTCGAGCAGTCGCTGCTGCAGCGGGGTGACGTCCTGGTACTCGTCGACGACGAAACACCGGTACCGGTCGCGGAACTCCCGGGCGACGTCCGCGTTGTCCTCCAGCGCCGCCGTCGTGTGCAGCAGGAGGTCGTCGAAGTCGAGCATCCGCGCCGCGTTCTTGACCTCCTCGTACTTGCGGTAGACCTCGGCCACCTGCGCGGCCTGCATCGGCGTGTCCCGCTGCAGCCGCGCGGCCTGCGCCGGGTAGTCCTCCGGGCTGATCAGCGACGCCTTCGCCCACTCGATCTCGCTCGCGATGTCCCGCAGGATCTCCGCGTCGCTGCTGACCCGCGAACGCTGCGCCGCCTGGGCGACCAGCCGCAGCTTGCCGTCGAGCAGGTCCCACATCCGGTCGCCCACCACGCGCGGCCAGAAGTACCGCAGCTGCCGCCGCGCGGCCGCGTGGAACGTCAGGGCCTGGGCGCCGTCGACCCCCAGCGCGCGCAGCCGCGTCCGCATCTCCCCCGCCGCGCGCGCGGTGAACGTGACCGCGAGCACCTGACCTGCGGCGACGTGCCCGGACGCGATCAGGTGCGCGATGCGGTGGGTGATGGTGCGGGTCTTGCCGGTGCCGGCGCCGGCCAGGACGCAGACCGGCCCGCGCGGGGCTGCGGCGGCGGCACGCTGCTCGGGGTCCAGCCCGTCCAACAGGCCCGTCGGGGACTTGGTCACAGGTGCGCTAGCCACCCCGGCATCCTCGCAGAGGGGACCGACGGGATCGCGCCGCCCTGCCCGGCCGTATCCTGGTTCATATGGCGGGAAAGCAGGACAAAGAGGCTGCCAAGCAGGCCAAGCGGGAACGGCGCGCCGCGAGCAAGGCCCGGCGCGGTCAGATCTGGGAAGCGTTCAAGATGCAGCGCCGGGAGGACAAGGCGCTCATCCCGTGGATGCTCGGCGCGTTCCTGGTCGTGGCCGGCGTCTTCGTCGTGGTCGGGCTGCTGCTCGACATGCTGTGGGTCCTGTTGCCGCTGGGCATCGTCCTCGGCGTGCTCGCCGCGGTGATCATCTTCGGCCGTCGGGTGCAGCGCACGGTGTTCGCCAAGGCCGAGGGCCAGCCCGGAGCGGCGGGCTGGGCGCTGGACAACCTGCGCGGACGCTGGAAGGTGACCCAGACGGTGGCCGCGACCACGCAGCTCGACGCCGTGCACCGCGTGCTCGGCGGCCCGGGCGTCGTGCTGGTCGGTGAGGGCGCGCCGCACCGCGTGCGCAACCTGATCACACAGGAGAAGAAGCGCGTGGCCCGCCTGGTCGGTGACACCCCGATCTACGAGGTCGTCGTCGGCAACGAGGAGGGCCAGGTCCCGCTGCGCCGCCTGTCGAGCCACATGATGAAGCTGCCCCGCAACCTCCGCCCGGCGCAGGTCGACGCGCTGGAGGCCAAGCTCGCCGCGCTCGGCAACCGCGGTGGCGCGGCCATGCCGAAGGGCCCGATGCCGCAGGGCGCGAAGATGCGCAGCGTGCAGCGCGTCATCAAGCGCCGCTGACCCGGAACGACAAAAGGCCCCGACCAGTCCGGTCGGGGCCTTTTGTCGTTGTCAGCGCATCCGGATGACCACGGTCCCGGTGAGCCGGTCGAGCCAGCTGCGGCCGTCGGCGTTGCGGATCGCCGCCGGGATGATCAGGAAGGTGAGCGCCGCGCGGACGATCGCCCGCGGCACGCCGACCATCTGGGCGCCGTCCAGGCGCGCGACGCGGATGCCGGTCACGAACATCCCCGGGGTGAACCCGAAGAACGAGACCGGGATGATCGTGATGACCGCCCACACCGCGATCGCCCACAGGTTGTAGGACTGCATCGCGGCGGTGTCCTGCAGGTCGGGGCGCAGGAACAGGGAGGTCAGCAGGGACGCGGCGACCAGGTCGACGACGAGCCCGAGCAGGCGCGCACCGCCCCTGGCGACCGCACCGACCCCCTGCTCGGGAAGCCCGAGCCGTTCCCCTCGCCAGCGCGGAGGCTCCTCTGCGCCGGGCCGAGGTGCGGACAACCACTCACCGGTCCATCTCGCCACCCGACCAGGGTATGCCGGTGGCGTGCACCACGTCCGCCCTGGTCTGCTGGGGGATATCGCCCAGCCCGTTAACCTCCGCGAAACATACGGGTGACGGTCGGGCAACACCGCGCTCTTAGCGTGAGCCGAAGAGAGTACTGCCCCCGGCAATGCGTATGAAGGAGTTACAGAGGGTGTCCACTACTCCAGACGATATCCAGCGTCTCATCGCAGATGAGGACGTGCAGTTCGTTGACGTCAGGTTCTGTGATCTGCCGGGTGTGATGCAGCACTTCACCGTCCCCGCGAAGGCGTTCGACGCGGACGCGTTCGAAGAGGGCCTGGCCTTCGACGGTTCCTCGGTGCGCGGCTTCCAGTCGATCCACGAGTCCGACATGCTGCTGCTGCCCGACCCGGAGACGGCGCGGATCGACCCGTTCCGCAAGGAGAAGACCCTCTCCATCAACTTCTTCGTGCACGACCCGTTCACCCGCGAGGCGTACAGCCGCGACCCGCGCAACATCGCGCGCAAGGCCGAGCAGTACATCGCCGAGTCCGGCGTCGCCGACACCGTGTTCTTCGGCCCCGAGGCCGAGTTCTACGTGTTCGACTCGGTGCGCTTCGACTCGCGCGAGAACGGCTCCTTCCACGAGATCGACTCGGTCGAGGGCTGGTGGAACACCGGTCGCGAGGAAGAGGGCGGCAACCGCGGTTACAAGACCCGCTTCAAGGGCGGCTACTTCCCCGTCCCGCCGGTCGACCACTTCGCCGACCTGCGTGACGAGATCAGCCAGAAGCTGATCAACTCCGGCTTCACGCTCGAGCGCGCGCACCACGAGGTGGGCACCGCCGGCCAGGCCGAGATCAACTACAAGTTCAACACGCTGCTGCACGCCGCGGACGACCTGCAGCTGTTCAAGTACATCGTCAAGAACACCGCGTGGAACGCCGGCAAGACCGCGACCTTCATGCCGAAGCCGCTGTTCGGTGACAACGGTTCGGGCATGCACTGCCACCAGTCGCTGTGGAAGGACGGCCAGCCGCTGTTCTACGACGAGTCCGGTTACGCCGGCTTGTCGGACATGGCGCGCCACTACATCGGCGGCATCCTGGCCCACGCCCCGTCGCTGCTGGCGTTCACCAACCCGACGGTGAACTCCTACCACCGTCTGGTGCCGGGCTTCGAGGCGCCGGTCAGCCTGGTGTACTCGCAGCGCAACCGCTCGGCCTGCGTCCGGATCCCGATCACCGGTTCCAACGCCAAGGCCAAGCGCATCGAGTTCCGCTGCCCGGACTCGTCCGGCAACCCGTACCTGGCGTTCGCCGCGATGATGATGGCCGGTCTGGACGGCATCAAGAACAAGATCGAGCCGCCGGAGCCGATCGACAAGGACCTCTACGAGCTGCCGCCGGAGGAGGCCAAGGACGTCAAGCAGGTCCCGGCCACGCTCGACGAGGTGCTGAACAACCTCGAGGCCGACCACGACTTCCTGACCGAGGGTGGCGTGTTCACCTCCGACGTCATCGAGACGTGGATCTCGCTCAAGCGCGAGACCGAGATCGACCCGCTGCGGCTGCGTCCGCACCCGTACGAGTTCGCGCTGTACTACGACGTGTGATCTCGACCGGGTAGAACACCCCGAGCGCGCCGGCGGCGAGGAGCGGAAAACGCCCTCGCCGTCGGCGTTCTTTATCGGGCCGGCGTTATTCGGCGGTGAGGACCGACATGTCCAGGCCGGCGCGTTCGCAGTGGCCGCGCGGGTCCTCGACCAGCTTGCGGCGCTCCAGGTCCATCAGCCCGAGCGTGCAGGTGATCTCGGCGGACAGGGTGCCGTCGGCCTTGTGGATGTTGTTGATCATCTGGAACGTCTTGCCGGTGCCGAACTTGGCCTCGCAGCCCACGAGCACGGTCTCGCCCGCGCGGATCTCCCTGCGGAAGACGATGTGCGACTCCAGCAGCACCGGCGCCAGGTTCTGCTCGCGCAGCGCCGCGCCCCCGGCCTGCTCGAACGCCTCGGTGCGGGCGACCTCGCCGTAGGAGTGGTAGACCGCGTGGTTGAGGTGGCCGAGCGTGTCCAGCTCGTAGTGCCGGACCTTGATCTCCACCCGGAACGGTTCGCGCGCAGTCACGGCTCCACTGTAAGGCGGTGACGTGCCGCGGCGGGGTGGGACCTTCACCACGTCAGGCTTCGTAGAACAGCCGCTCGACGACCGCGTGGGCCCGCCGGGTGGTGCGGCGGTAGGAGTCGAGGAACTCGCCCGGGTCGTCGTCGGCGCTCTGGCCCAGGACGCGGGCGACCGCGGCCAGGTCCCGGCCCGAGCTCGGCACCTGGTCGACGGCCTTGCCGCGGACCAGCATCGCCGCGTTGCGCACGCGGGTCGCGAGCAGCCACGCCTCGGTGAGCGACGCGGTGTCCTCGGGTTCGGCCAGGCCCGCTTCGGCCAGCGCGGCCAGCGCCCGCGGCGTCGAGGTGGTCCGCAGGTCCGGGACCTCGAACGCGTGCCGCAGCTGGAACAGCTGCACCGTCCACTCGACGTCGGCCAGACCACCGCGGCCCAGCTTGGTGTGCAGCGTCGGGTCGGCTCCGCGCGGCATCCGCTCGGTGTCCACGCGCGCCTTCATGCGCCGCACCTCGCGGGCGCGGGCCGCGTCGAGCCCGCCGTCGGGGTAGCGGATCGGGTCGATCATCTCGATGAACCGCTCCCCCAGCGGCGCGTCGCCGGCGACGAACCGGGCGCGCAGCAGGGCCTGCGTCTCCCAGACCTCGCCCCAGCGCGCGTAGTACGCCCGGTAGGAGTCGAGCGTGCGCACCAGCGGACCGCCGCGCCCCTCCGGCCGCAGATCGGCGTCCACCTGCAGGGGCGGATCGGCGCTCGGGGCGCCGAGCATCTTGCGCACGGTCTCGGCGACCGAGGACGCGTACCGGACGGCGTCGCCGTCGGACACACCTTCGGCCGGCTCGCACACGAAGAGGACGTCGGCGTCCGAGCCGTAGCCCAGTTCGGCACCGCCCAGGCGGCCCATGCCGATGACGGCGATCTTCGCCGCCTCGCCGCCCAGTTCGGCGCAGCGCTTGCGGATCGCGGCGGACAGGGCGCTCTGCAGCACGGCGACCCAGACCGAGGACAGGGCCTCGCACACCTCGCGCACGTCCAGCAGGCCCAGCAGATCGGCCGCGGCCACCCGCAGGATCTCGTGGCGCCGCAACGACCGGGCCGCCGCCACCGCCGCGTTCAGCCCGGGCTGGCGCCGCACGGTGGCGCGCAACGACTTGGCGACCTCGGCCGGCGTGCGGCCGGTCAACCGCGCGGGGTCGCCGAGCAGCTGCAACACCTCGGGGGCGCGCACGAGCAGGTCCGGCACCAGCTTCGACGTGCCCAGCAGCGACGCGAGCCGTTCGACGACCGCGCCCTCGTCGCGCAGCACCCGCAGGTACCACGGGGTTTCCTCGAGGGCCTCGGACACCTTCCGGTACGCCAGCAGGCCGCCGTCCGGGTCCGGGGTGTCGGCGAGCAGGTCGAGCAGGACGGGGAGCAACGCCTTCTGGATCGAGGCCCGGCGCGAGACGCCGGAAGTCAGGGCTCGGATGTGCTGCAGCGCGCCGTCGGGTGCCGCATAGCCCAGAGCCGCCAGCCGTTGCGCGGCCTGCTTCGTGGTGAGACGCAGGTCCTCTGTGGACACGCTGGCGACGGACTGCAGCAGCGGCCGGTAGAACAGCTTCTCGTGCAGCCGGCGGATGCGCTGGTTGTGGCGGCGGAACTCGACGAGGAGGATCTCACCCTCGCCCCGGCCCATTTCGGGGCGGATGCCGATCGCCCGGCCGAGCACGCGCAGCTCGCCCGAGTCGTTGAAGTCCGGGAACAGGTGGGTGCGGCGCAGGCGGCGCAGCTGCAGCCGGTGCTCGACCGTCCGCAGGAACTCGTACGACATCTCCAGCTCGGCGGCGTCGCTGCGGCCGACATACCCGCCCGAGCCGAGCGCCGCGAGCGCCTCGACGGTGGACGGTGAGCGCAGGCTCGGATCGGCGCGGCCGTGGACGAGCTGGAGCAGCTGCACCGCGAACTCGACGTCCCGCAGGCCGCCGCGGCCGAGTTTCAGCTCACGCTCGGCCAGTTCGGAGGGCACGTGGCCCTCGACGCGGCGGCGCATCTGCTGGACGTCGGCGACGAAGTTCTCCCGCTCGGCGGCGGACCACACCATCGAGGTGACCATCTCGGCGTACTGGTTGCCGAGGTCGGCGTCGCCGGCGACCGGGCGGGCCTTGAGGAGGGCCTGGAACTCCCAGGTGCGTGCCCACTTGGCGTAGTAGGCGGTGTGGCCGTCGAGGGTGCGGACGAGGGCGCCCTGCTTGCCTTCCGGGCGGAGGGCCGCGTCGACCTCGAAGCACGCCTTGCCGACGATCCGCATCATCGTGCTCGCCAGCCGGGTGGCGAGCTGCAGGTCACCTTCGCCGACGAAGATGACGTCGACGTCGCTGACGTAGTTGAGTTCGCGGCCGCCGCACTTGCCCATCGCGATGACCGCCAGGCGGGTGTCGCCGAGTCCGCCGGGAGCGTGCTCGGCTTGCGCGATCTCCAGTCCGGTGACGAGCGCGGCTTCGGCGAGGAGCGTGAGCTGCTGGGCGACTTCGGCGTAGCGGGGCCGGTCGAGGCTGCCTTCGACGAGGTGCCCCAGGTCGGTGCCGGCGATCTCGAGGAGCAGGCCGCGGTAGGCGGCGCGCAGGGCGTTCTCGGCCGCCGAGCCCGTACGGATCGTGCCGTTCTCGCGGACGGCGTCCAGCATGGTGTCGGCGTAGCAGTCGGGTTCGGTGCACTTGTCGCCGGCGAGGCGCTGCCACTCGCCGGGGTGGCCGACGAGGAAGTCGCCGAGCGCGCTGGAGGTGCCGAGGACGGCGACGAGCCGGCCGCGGAGGGTACGGTTGTCGCGCAGGGCGGCGTCGAGTTCCCGCCAGCCCTGTTCGTCGGTCTCCCGGATGCGGTCGAGGCTGCGCAGCGCCAGGTCTGGGTCGGCGCTGCGGGAAAGCGCGACGAGGACGTCGAGGGCTTCCGGGGCAGGCCCGGTGTCGGTCCACCACCCGGCCGCGCGGAGGTTCTCCTCAGCCCGGTCGTCGGTGAAGCCGTAGCGCGCAGGGGAGCCGGCCCCTCGTGACTGCTCAGCCATCAGGGTCCACCGTAGCCGTGCCAGGCGGGTCGTTGCTGATCAAGTGAGCGGAAGGGACGCCGGTGGCGCGCCCTCGAGCGCACCTTCAGCCAGCCGGACGAACCTGGTCGCGAACGGCTGCCAGGTCTCGGCGATGTCGGCGTGGTTGCGGTCGAGAGTCTCGGTGTCGAATGCGCTCGGCGGCCTGGTCGCCGCCAGCTGGGGCGCCTCGTCGGCCCAGGCCTGGACGACCTGGGTGGTGGTCTCGATGTGGAACTGGATGCCGTAGGCGCTGCGGTGCAGCCGGAACGCCTGGTTGGGGTATTTGGGAGCGGATGCGAGCAGGACGGCGCCACGGGGCAGTTGGGTGATGACGTCCTCGTGGAAGTGCATGACGTCCTGCATGAGCGGGAGGTCGGCGAAGAGCGGGTCGGTCCAGGCGGCGTCCTTCTTCGCGACGAGGGCCGCGCCGACCTCCGGACCGGACTCGCCGGGCTGGACGCGTCCGCCGGTGGCGACGGCGAGGAGTTGCGCGCCGAGACAGATCGCGAGGGTGGGGACGTTGGTGCGGGCCGCGGTCGCCAGGAGCGCCCGGACGTCGGCGAGCCACGGGTGCTTGGCGTCGTCTTCGGCGTTCATGCCACCACCCAGGCAGACGAGGCCCTGGTACCCGTCCAGGGAGCCGGGCACCGGGTCGTCCGGCAGCCGGCGGACGTCGAGTTCCGCGCCGGCGGCGAGCCAGTCTCCGAGGGGCCCGACCGGGTCGGACGGATCGGGCTGCAGGACCAGAAGACGCGTCATGTTCTTCAGGATAAGGGCACAAAAAGGCCCAGGGGCTCGGGAGAACGTGAAGTTCTCGACCGAGCCCCTGGGCTTTTTGTGTGAAGTTGTGTTCGGCGGTGTCCTACTCTCCCACACCCGCGGGGGTGCAGTACCATCGGCGCTGGCAGGCTTAGCTTCCGGGTTCGGAATGGGACCGGGCGTTTCCCCGCCGCCATGACCACCGAAACTCTGTGAAACAACCACAGGTGTGGTGTGGTGTCTCAGAGTTGCAGAGCGGATGCGTAGCAGCTTCGTGGGCAAGTCCTCGGCCTATTAGTACCAGTCCACTCAAAAACACATTACTGTGCGTCCATGTCTGGCCTATCAACCCAATCGTCTCTTGGGGGCCTTAACCCACAAAGGGGTGGGAGACCTCATCTAGGAACAGGCTTCCCGCTTAGATGCCTTCAGCGGTTATCCCTTCCGAACGTAGCTAACCAGCCATGCCACTGGCGTGACAACTGGCATACCAGAGGTTCGTCCGTCCCGGTCCTCTCGTACTAGGGACAGCCTTCCTCAAGTCTCCTACGCGCGCGGCGGATAGGGACCGAACTGTCTCACGACGTTCTAAACCCAGCTCGCGTGCCGCTTTAATGGGCGAACAGCCCAACCCTTGGGACCTACTCCGGCCCCAGGATGCGACGAGCCGACATCGAGGTGCCAAACCATGCCGTCGATATGGACTCTTGGGCAAGATCAGCCTGTTATCCCCGGGGTACCTTTTATCCGTTGAGCGACATCCCTTCCACCAGGAGATGCCGGATCACTAGTCCCTGCTTTCGCACCTGCTCGACCCGTCAGTCTCACAGTCAAGCTCCCTTGTGCACTTACACTCAACACCTGATTGCCAACCAGGCTGAGGGAACCTTTGGGCGCCTCCGTTACCTTTTAGGAGGCAACCGCCCCAGTTAAACTACCCACCAGGCACTGTCCCTGAACCCGATCAGGGCCCTAGGTTAGATTCCCAATCCGACCAGAGTGGTATTTCAACAACGACTCCACCACCACTAGCGTGACAGCTTCACAGTCTCCCACCTATCCTACACAAGCCGAACCGAAAACCAATACCAAGCTATAGTAAAGGTCCCGGGGTCTTTCCGTCCTGCCGCGCGTAACGAGCATCTTTACTCGTAGTGCAATTTCACCGGGCCTGTGGTTGAGACAGCCGGAAAGTCGTTACGCCATTCGTGCAGGTCGGAACTTACCCGACAAGGAATTTCGCTACCTTAGGATGGTTATAGTTACCACCGCCGTTTACTGGCGCTTAAATTCTCAGCTTCGCCCCCCGAAGAGAGCTAACCGGTCCTCTTAACGTTCCAGCACCGGGCAGGCGTCAGTCCATATACCTCGTCTTACGACTTCGCATGGACCTGTGTTTTTAGTAAACAGTCGCTTTCCGCTGGTCTCTGCGGCCAACTCACCCTAGCCCGCACGGGGCTTCAAGTGCTTTGGCCCCCCTTCTCCCGAAGTTACGGGGGCATTTTGCCGAGTTCCTTAACCACAGTTCACCCGACCGCCTTAGTATTCTCTACCTGACCACCTGTGTCGGTTTGGGGTACGGGCCGCACATGTTCTCGCTAGAGGCTTTTCTCGGCAGCAGAGGATCACCCTACTTCGCCTCAACGGCTACGCATCACGTCTCACCCTCAACGGGACACGGATTTACCTATGTCCCAGGCTACACGCTTACACCAGTACAACCACTCACTGGCGGAGCTACCTTCCTGCGTCACCCCATCGCTTGACTACTACACACTCAGGCCCCACGCTCACCGATCTCAACCCGAAGGTCTCCACCGGCTCGGGTGGTTAGTATCATGCGCCTCATCATGGGCGAACATACGCGGGTACGGGAATATCAACCCGTTGTCCATCGACTACGCCTGTCGGCCTCGCCTTAGGTCCCGACTTACCCTGGGCAGATTAACTTGACCCAGGAACCCTTGGTCATCCGGCGGCAGAGTTTCTCACTCTGCATTCGCTACTCATGCCTGCATTCTCACTCCCACACCCTCCACGACTGAGTTCCCTCGCCGCTTCCCTGGATGCAGGACGCTCCCCTACCCAACAACACCACTGCACAACACTCCCAAAGAGCATTGCGGATGTATATGTGTCATTGACACGGCTTCGGCGGTGTACTTCAGCCCCGCTACATTATCGGCGCAGGACCACTTGACCAGTGAGCTATTACGCACTCTTTCAAGGATGGCTGCTTCTAAGCCAACCTCCTGGTTGTCTCGGCGACCCCACATCCTTTCCCACTAAGCACACACTTAGGGGCCTTAGCCGGTGTTCTGGGCTGTTTCCCTCTCGACGACGAAGCTTATCCCCCGCCGTCTCACTGCCGCACTCTCACGTGATGGTATTCGGAGTTTGGTTGACTTCGGTAACCCGGTAAGGCCCCTAGGCCATCCAGTAGCTCTACCCCCACCACGAAACATGCGACGCTGCACCTAAATGCATTTCGGGGAGAACCAGCTATCACGGAGTTTGATTGGCCTTTCACCCCTACCCACAACTCATCCCCCAGGTTTTCAACCCTGGTGGGTTCGGCCCTCCACGAGGTCTTACCCTCGCTTCAGCCTGGCCATGGGTAGATCACTCCGCTTCGGGTCTAGACCACGCGACTCACACGCCCTCTTCAGACTCGCTTTCGCTACGGCTACCCCACACGGGTTAACCTCGCCACGCAGCACTAACTCGCAGGCTCATTCTTCAAAAGGCACGCCATCACAATCAAACGATCGCTCTGACGGCTTGTAGGCACACGGTTTCAGGTACTCTTTCACTCCCCTCCCGGGGTACTTTTCATCTTTCCCTCACGGTACTCGTCCGCTATCGGTCACCAGGAAGTATTTAGGCTTACCGAGTGGTCCCGGCAGATTCACAGCAAATTCCACGAGCTCGCTGCTACTCGGGAACACCACCACACCACACCAACACAGCTTTCGCGTACGGGACTCTCACCCACTCCGGTCCACCATCCCAGGCGGTTCCACTAACTGCGCGGCATCGTGCCAGGAGTGTCAGCTCCTGGAAGGCAGGTCCCACAACCCCGCACACACAACCCCTGACAGGTATCACATGCGCACGGTTTAGCCTCCTCCGCTTTCGCTCGCCACTACTCACGGAATCACTAGTGTTTTCTCTTCCTACGGGTACTGAGATGTTTCACTTCCCCGCGTTCCCTCCACGCACCCTATATATTCAGGTACGGGTAACACCTCATAACAGGTGCTGGGTTTCCCCATTCGGACACCCTCGGATCACAGCTCGGTTGACAGCTCCCCGAGGCTTATCGCAGCCTCCCACGTCCTTCATCGGCTCCTGATGCCAAGACATCCACCATGTGCCCTTAACAACTTGACCACAAAGATGCTCGCATCCACTCTGCAATTCTCAAACACCACACCCAGAAACAACACACCGTGTTGCCTCAGGACCCAACAGCGTAAAGATGAACACCCACCACCCGGCCCCTCCGATGCCCGTTCCACACCAACCGAAGCCGGCAGTACTAGACACATCCTCGAAGCAGGTGATGAGCATCAGCCAGTCGTCCACAATTCCTTGAGCAACCAGACAGTGCCACAGTCGGACACTGAGCCTGGCCACTCCACTCACCATCGGCGAGTGGATGTGTTGTGCTCCTTAGAAAGGAGGTGATCCAGCCGCACCTTCCGGTACGGCTACCTTGTTACGACTTCGTCCCAATCGCCAGTCCCACCTTCGACCACTCCCTCCCTTACGGGTTGGGCCATGGGCTTCGGGTGTTACCGACTTTCATGACGTGACGGGCGGTGTGTACAAGGCCCGGGAACGTATTCACCGCAGCGTTGCTGATCTGCGATTACTAGCGACTCCGACTTCACGCAGTCGAGTTGCAGACTGCGATCCGAACTGAGACCGGCTTTAAGGGATTCGCTCCACCTCACGGTATCGCAGCCCTCTGTACCAGCCATTGTAGCATGTGTGAAGCCCTGGACATAAGGGGCATGATGACTTGACGTCATCCCCACCTTCCTCCGAGTTGACCCCGGCAGTCTCCCGCGAGTCCCCGCCATTACGCGCTGGCAACACAGGACAAGGGTTGCGCTCGTTGCGGGACTTAACCCAACATCTCACGACACGAGCTGACGACAGCCATGCACCACCTGCACACCGGCCACAAGGGGGCCGACATCTCTGCCGGTTTCCAGTGCATGTCAAGCCCAGGTAAGGTTCTTCGCGTTGCATCGAATTAATCCACATGCTCCGCCGCTTGTGCGGGCCCCCGTCAATTCCTTTGAGTTTTAGCCTTGCGGCCGTACTCCCCAGGCGGGGCGCTTAATGCGTTAGCTACGGCACGGACAACGTGGAAGTCACCCACACCTAGCGCCCAACGTTTACAGCGTGGACTACCAGGGTATCTAATCCTGTTCGCTCCCCACGCTTTCGCTCCTCAGCGTCAGTATCGGCCCAGAGACCCGCCTTCGCCACCGGTGTTCCTCCTGATATCTGCGCATTTCACCGCTACACCAGGAATTCCAGTCTCCCCTACCGAACTCAAGCCTGCCCGTATCCACTGCAGGTCCGGAGTTAAGCCCCGGATTTTCACAGCAGACGCGACAAGCCGCCTACGAGCTCTTTACGCCCAATAATTCCGGACAACGCTTGCACCCTACGTATTACCGCGGCTGCTGGCACGTAGTTAGCCGGTGCTTCTTCTCCAGGTACCGTCACTTACGCTTCGTCCCTGGCGAAAGAGGTTTACAACCCGAAGGCCGTCATCCCTCACGCGGCGTCGCTGCATCAGGCTTCCGCCCATTGTGCAATATTCCCCACTGCTGCCTCCCGTAGGAGTCTGGGCCGTGTCTCAGTCCCAGTGTGGCCGGTCACCCTCTCAGGCCGGCTACCCGTCGTCGCCTTGGTAGGCCATCACCCCACCAACAAGCTGATAGGCCGCGGGCCCATCCCGTACCGCCGAAACTTTCCACCCCACACCATGCGGTGTGGAGTCATATTCGGTATTAGACCCCGTTTCCAGGGCTTATCCCAAAGTACAGGGCAGGTTACCCACGTGTTACTCACCCGTTCGCCACTCATCCACACCCGAAGATGCTTCAGCGTTCGACTTGCATGTGTTAAGCACGCCGCCAGCGTTCGTCCTGAGCCAGGATCAAACTCTCCAACAATGCTAGAAAATCGATCCGGCTATGATTCATAGCCTCAAAGGAACCCACAAAGGGTTCTAGCTAATCAACTGGCTTTAGCTCATCAATACACTGTTGAGTTCTCAAACAACACGAAGCTGCTGCTTCTGCAAAGCTTTTCTGGTTGTCGCGGAGGGCGTCAGCAACCCTACTGGTTTAGTAGTAGTGGTTGGCGACCCACCCGCGGGCCGACCAAGAACTTTACCCGGTTCGGTTCGCGGTGTCAACACCGCCCGACCCTGGCCCGTCCGCCGGGGCTTTCCGGCCCCGTCGTCCCGGTCTCCCTGGCGACGAAGAGAAGATTACATGCCCCGGAACCCCCCTGAAACAGGGGGGTCCCTTAAGGCGATTTCCCCTGGTCAGAGCACAGGTAGCAGGGTCTTGAGCTCGTACGGGGTCACCGACCGGCGGTAGGCGTCCCACTCCGCGCGCTTGTTCCGGAGGAAGAAGTCGTAGACGTGCTCGCCGAGCGCGTCGGGGAGCAGCTCGGACTTCTCCATCTCGGCCAGCGCCTCGCCGAGGTTCTGCGGCAGCTGGTCGTACCCGGCCGCGCGGCGCTCGGCGTCGCTCATCGACCAGATGTTGTCCTCGGCCGCCGGCGGCAGCTCGTACCCCTTCTCGATCCCCTTCAGCCCGGCGGCGATCACGACCGAGTACGCCAGGTAGGGGTTGCAGGCCGAGTCGATCGTGCGGATCTCGACCCGCCGCGACGACGCCTTGCCCGGCGAGTAGTTCGGCACCCGCACCAGCGCGGACCGGTTCGCCCGGCCCCACGACACCGTGGTCGGCGCCTCTCCCCCGCTGATCAGCCGCTTGTACGAGTTCACCCACTGGTTGGTCACCGCGGAGATCTCCCGCGCGTGGTGCAACAGGCCGGCCACGAACGCCTTGCCCGTCTCGGACAACTCGTACGGGTCTTCGGGGTTGTGGAACGCGTTGCGGTCACCCTCGAACAACGACACGTGCGTGTGCATGCCCGAACCGGGCTGCTCGGTGAACGGCTTGGGCATGAACGTCGCGCGCACCCCCTGGGTCAGCGCGACCTCCTTCACCACGTACCGGAACGTCATGACGTTGTCGGCCATGGTCAGCGCGTCCGCGTAGCGCAGGTCGATCTCCTGCTGCCCGGGCGCGCCCTCGTGGTGGCTGAACTCGACCGAGATACCCATCGCCTCCAGCGCCTCGATGGCGTGGCGGCGGAAGTGCGTCGCGGTGGCGTGGCTGGCCTGGTCGAAGTACCCGCCGTTGTCCGCCGGCTCGGGCTCGCTGCCGTCCGAGGGCAGCGACGAGAGCAGGAAGAACTCGATCTCCGGGTGCACGTAGCAGGTGAACCCGGCCTCGCCGGCCTTGGACAGCTGACGCCGCAGCACGTGCCGCGGGTCGGCCCAGGACGGCGACCCGTCGGGCATCGCGATGTCGCAGAACATCCGCGCCGAGTAGTGCCCGCCCTCCGGGGTCTCCCAGGGCAGCACCTGGAACGTCGACGGGTCGGGCTTCGCGACCATGTCCGATTCGTAGACGCGCGCGAAGCCTTCGATGGCCGACCCGTCGAACCCGATCCCGTCGCTGAAGGCGCCCTCGAGCTCGGCCGGGGCGACCGCCACCGACTTCAGGAAACCGAGGACGTCGGTGAACCACAGACGAACGAATCGGATGTCACGTTCTTCCAGCGTGCGCAGCACGAACTCCTGCTGGCGATCCATGGCCGCACCCTACGCATGGTGTGTTAACGGCGTGTTTCGTGGTTCCCGTGTTGCCCTGACGGAGGGAATGAGCAGCGACATCACCGTGGCCAGTGCGCACAGCCCGCCCGAGATGTACCACGCGAGGTCGTAGCTTCCGGCGTGGTCGTGGATGAGCCCGGCGCCCGTCGCGGCGATCGCGGCGCCGACCTGGTGGGAGGCGAACACCCAGCCGAACACGATCGGACCGCTCAGGCCGAACTGCTCGCGCGCCAGCGCCACCGTCGGCGGCACCGTGGCCACCCAGTCCAGGCCGTAGAAGATGATGAACGCCCACATCGGCGGTTCGGTGGTGGGGGCGAACAGGTGCGGCAGCACGATGAGCGACGCGCCGCGCAGGAAGTAGTACACGCCGAGCAGGATCCGCGGGTTGACGCGGTCGGTGAGCCAGCCGGAGGCGATCGTGCCGACCACGTCGAAGACGCCGACCAGCGCGAGCAGCGAGGCCGCGGTGGTCGGCGGCATCCCGTGCTCGTGCGCCGCGGGCACGAAGTGGGTCTGGATCAGGCCGTTGGTGGACGCCCCGCAGATCGCGAACCCGCCGGCGAGCAGCCAGAAGGTGCGCGTCTTCGCGGCCTGTCCCAGCACCTGCAGCGCGCGCCGGGCCGCTCCCGTCGACGGCGGCAGCTCCTCGGCCTCGGTCGCGCCGTACGCGGTCAGGCCGATCTCGCTCGGGTGGTCGCGCAGGAAGATCAGGATGATCGGGACGACCGCCAGCGCGGCGAAGGAGACCACCAGGGACGCGGTGCGCCAGCCGTCGTTCGTGGCGATCGCGGCGAGCAGGGGCAGGAACACCAGCTGCCCGGCCGCGCCAGCCGCGGTCAGGATGCCGCTGACCAGCCCGCGGTGGCGGACGAACCAGCGCGAGGTCACGGTCGCGACGAACGCCAGCGCCATCGACCCGGTGCCCAGCCCGACCAGCACGCCCCAGCACAGGAGCAGCTGCCAGCTCGCGGTCATGAACACCGTCAGCCCGCTGCCCGCGGCGACCAGGACCAGCGCGCCGGTCACCACCTTGCGCATGCCGAGCCGCTCCATCAGCGCCGCGGCGAACGGCGCGGTCAGGCCGTAGAGCATCAGGTTGATCGACACGGCGGCCGAGATGGTGGCCGTCGACCAGCCGAACTCCTCGTGCAGCGGGTCGATCAGCACACCGGGGGTGGCGCGGAAGCCGGCCGCGCCGACCAGCGCGACGAAGGCCGCGAAGGCGACGAACCAGGCCGGGTGGATGCGCGACTTCGTTCTTGTCACCGGCACAGCCTCGCCGATCTGGATCACTCGGTCGAGTGGCCGGAGCGCCAATATGTGCAAGAATCCGGCCATGCACCGGGTGGTGGTCCTCGCGGTATCCGAGGTGGTCGGGTACGACCTGAACATCGCGCCGCTCGTCTTCGGCACCGCGCGCCAGGACGGCGAACAGCTCTACGACGTGCGGGTTTGCGGGGTCGACGACCGGCCGGTGCGGGTCAGCCACGGCTACGACGCGCACCTCGGCCACGGTCCGGAGGCCCTCGACGACGCCGACACCGTCATCATCCCCGGCACCCGCGTGCACGGGCCGCGTCAGGAGGGCGTCCTGCCGCCCGAACTGGCCGCGGCGCTGGCCCGGATCCCGTCGTCGGCGCGGCTGGTCTCGATCTGCACCGGCGCGTTCGTGCTGGGCGCCGCCGGCCTGCTCGACGGGCGCCGCGCGACCACGCACTGGGCGCACGCGGCCCGCTTCCGGCACCTCTACCCGCGGGTCGACCTGGACGAGAACGTGTTGTTCGTGGACGACGGCGACATCCTGACCTCGGCCGGGCTCGCCGCCGGGCTGGACCTGTGCCTGCACCTCGTGCGGTCCGACCACGGCAGCGCGGTCGCCAACCACGTCGCCCGGTACTGCGTGGTGGCGCCCTGGCGGGACGGCGGGCAGTCGCAGTTCATCGAGCAACCGCTGCCCGGCGGCGACGGCAGCACCGCCGCGACGCGCGCGTGGGCACTGGAACGGCTCAGCGAACCGCTCGACCTGGCTGCGCTCGCGAAGCACGCGGGCATGAGCGTGCGCACCTTCAGCCGCCGCTTCCGCGCCGAGACCGGGCAGTCGCCGCGGGTCTGGCTGAACCAGCAGCGCGTGCTGCACGCCCGTCACCTGCTCGAGACCACCGACCTGCCCGTCGAGCGGGTCGCGGCCGAGTCCGGGCTGGGCACCGCGGCTTCGCTGCGGCAGCACCTCAACGCGGCGATCGGCGTCGCACCGCTGGCATACCGCCGCACCTTCGCCCGCCGCTGATCGCTACCGTTGGACGCATGCTCCGCCGACGCACCGCCGGTGTCACCCTGGCCCTGGTCCTGGCACTGTCCAGCGCCTGCTCGGCCGCTCCCGAGGAACCGCTCCCCGACGGGCGCGCGCTCGTGGACGCCGCGGAGACGAGCCTGAACGGGATCCGCAGCGTGCGCTTCGACTTCAGCGTCAGCTCGACCATCCCCGGCCTGGACATCCGCGAGGTCAAGGGGCAGGCCAGCAAGGACGGCGGGCCGCACGGCACCGCGATCGGGCAGGCGGACGTGCAGGCCTCGGCCGACCGGTTCGAGCTGGACTACGTGCTCGTCGGCGAGACGCTGTTCCTCACCGACACCAAGGGGCAGCAGCGGCAGGTCCCGGTGCCGGCCGACTACAACCCGATGACGCTGCTGGATCCCGAGCGCGGGCTGCCCAGGCTGATGTCCGACGCGACGGCGCTGAAGACGGAGACCAAGGAGGACGTCCTCGGCGTGGAGGCCTACCGGGTCACCGGTGAGCTGGCACGGGACGTCATCTCCGGCGTCATCCCCGGCATCCAGGCGGACGTGGACATCAAGTTCTGGGTCACCAAGGCCGAGCCGCGCAACCTGGTGCGCGTGTGGATCCAGGTGCCGCCGCGGCAGCCGAACGAGGGCGCGATCCAGCTGGAGCTGGCGCTGTCCGACCAGAACGTCCCGGTGGGGACCACGACCGGCGGTTAGGCCTGGCAGCGGGTGCCCGGGGCCGGCTGGCTGTTGTCGACGAGGTAGTCCAGGCCGGCCACGTCCACGCACATGTTGCCGTGCAGGAACGCGGTGTGCTGGGTGCCGTCGACGGTGAGCAGGCCGCCGTGGAAGACGTTCGCGAGGTTGACGCCCGCCTGGTACGGGGTGACCGGGTCGTTGGTCGTCGAGATGACCAGTGGTGGCGCGGCGGAGGTGACCGTCGGCCGGTGCGGCTGGGACGTGCTCGGCACCGGCCAGGACGCGCACACGTCGAGTTCGCCCTGGTCGGGACGGCCCCAGCCGAGGAACGGCGCGGCGTCGGTCATCCGCTGCCGGGACACCGCGGGGTCGCTCGCGCGCGGGTTGTCCCCGCAGCGCACCGCGTAGTAGGCGTCCTGCAGCGACGAGTACTTCCCGTCCGCGGCGCGCTCGTAGTAGCCGTCGGCGAGCCGGAGCAGGACCGAGCCGTCACCGCGCCGCAGCAGCCCGAGGCCGGTGTCGAGGAACGGCCACGAGTGGCTCGAGTACATCGCCTCGACCACGCCGGTGATCGCGTCCCGGTACGACAGCAGCCTGCCGTCGCCGGCCTTCGCCGGGGCGGCGACCAGCGGCTGCACCAGGTTCTGGAACTCCGCCGCCGCCTTCGCCGGGTCGCGGCCCAGCGCGCAGCCGTCGTGCCGGGCGCACTCGACCGCGAACTGCCCGAACGCGCGGGCGAACCCGGCGCCCTGCGCGACCAGCGAATCCGGGTCGTTCTCGGCCGGGTCGATCGCGCCGTCCAGCAGCAGCGCGCGGACCCGCTCCGGGAAAGCCTCGGCGTAGCTGTAGCCGATCTGGGTGCCGTAGGAGTAGCCGAGGTAGCTCAGCTTCGCGTCACCCAGCGCGGCGCGCAGGACGTCGAGGTCCTTGACCACGTCCCGGGTGCCCATGTTGGCCAGCATCGCGGTGCCGTGCTCGGTGCGCTGGGCGCACTTCGCCGCGAAGTCGCGTGCCTGTCCGCTCCACGCGGCCTCCGACGTGCCCGGGTTGCTCGCCCGCTCGGCGTCGCGTTCGGCGTCGGTCAGGCATTGCACGCGCGGACGGCTGGCGCCCACGCCGCGCGGGTCGAAGCCGACGAAGTCGAACCGCAGGCCGATGGCGTTGTTGGACACCGTCGGCACCAGCCGCGCGGCCGCCTCCATGCCGGACCCGCCCGGCCCGCCCGGGTTCATCACGAGCGAGCCGATCCGGTTGGCCGGGTCGAGCGCCTCGTGCCGCAGCACGCCGATGGTGATCGTCTCGCCGCGCGGGTTGGCGTAGTCCAGCGGCACGGTCAGCCGGGCGCACTCGACGCCCGGCGTGCGGAACGCGTCCTGGCTCGGCTGCCCCGTCGCATACGCGGCACAGTCGCCCCACGCGAGCTTCTGGTCGTAGAAGCGGTCCAGCGCGTGGGTGTCCGCCACCGGGGAGGGTGACGGCGGCGGTGCGGTGGCCTGCGGGGTGCACGCGGTCAGCGCGCCGGCCAGCAGGCCCGCGGTGATCAGCGTCCGGCAGCGGGAGAAACGCATCTCCCACATCGTGCCAGTCCGGTCACTGAGAGGTACAGCGCGTGCCGTCCGCCGGGAGCGTCCCGTTGATCAGGTAGTCGCTGCCGATGTCGTCCACGCACGAGATTCCCTGCAGGAAGACGGTGTGCTGGGTGCCCTCGAACGTCAGCAGCGCGCCCTTCATCGCCTTCGCGAGGTTCACCCCCGCCTGGTAGGGAGTGGCCGGATCGTTGGTGGTCGAGATCACCAGGACCGGCGGCACGCCGGCGACGTTCGGCTCGTGCGGCTGCGAGGTGTTGGGCACCGGCCAGTACGCGCACGGGTCCAGCGCCGCGCCGTTCGGCCTGCCGTCGTCGAGGAAGGGCGCCACCTGGTCGTAGCGGTTCTCCGCCTCGAGGATCTCGCGGCGATCGGTCACCGGCGGGTCGTCGACGCAGCGGATCGCGGTGAAGGCGTCCTGCGTGTTGGCGTAGCGGCCGCTGCTGTCGCGCTCGTTGTACTGGTCGGCCAGTGCCATCAGCGTGGTGCCCTGGCCGCTCTTCAGCTCGTTGAGCCCGGCGTTCAGCACCGTCCACAGCTGCTGCGAGTACAGCGCCTGGATCGCGCCCAGGGTGGCGTCGTCGTAGCTGAGGACCCGGCCGTCGCGCAGGCGCACCGGGTTGTCGATCAACGGCCGCACCAGGTTCTGGAACGCCTGCGTGGCGGCCGCCGGGTTCGTCCCGAGCGCGCAGTCGCGGCGGGCGGCGCACCACCTGGCGAAGTCGTTGAACGCCACGCCGAAGCCCTGGCCCTGCGCGACCAGCGACTCGACCTCGTCCTGGCTCGGGTCCAGCGCGCCGTCGAGCACCATCGCCCGCACGTTCCGCGGGAACGCCTCGGCGTAGGTGTAGCCGATCCGGGTGCCGTAGGAGTAGCCGAGGTAGGTCAGCTTCTCCTCGCCGAGCGCGGACCGCAGGACGTCCATGTCCTTGACGACGTCGCGGGTGCCCAGGTTCGCCAGCATCGCGGTGCCGAACTGGGTGCGCTCGGCGCACTTGTCGGCGAACTCCTTCGACTCGGCGTCCTGGCGGGCCACGCCGGCCGGCGAGCCGTCGGCCTCCAGGTCCTCGGCGCGCTGCTCGTCGCGCTCGGCGTCGGTCAGGCAGGTGACGTCGGGCTCGCTGGCGCCGATCCCGCGCGGGTCGAAGCCGACGAGGTCGAAGCGCTTGCCGATGTCGGTGTTCGCGACCTGGGACGAGAGCCCCGCGGCCGCGTACATGCCGGACGCGCCCGGGCCGCCCGGGTTGATCACGAGCGAGCCGATGCGGTTTCCGGTCGCCTTGTGCCGGAGCACGCCGATCGTGATCGTGTCGCCGTCCGGTTTGCCGTAGTCCAGCGGCACCGTCAGCCGGGCGCACTGGAGGCCAGTCCTGCCGAAAGCGGATCGGATGTCGTCGGAAGTCGCGTAAGGTTCGCAGTCGCCCCAGGTCAACGGCTGTGCGTAGAACCTGTCCAGCCCCGCGGGCACCACGCCGGCCGGCCCCGCCGACTCGGTGGTCACCGTCGGCGCCGGAGCAGGCGACGGCTCCGGCGAGGTGCAGGCCGCGACCGGCACCAGCAGGCAGGCGCCGAGGACGGCGGCGCGTACGGAGGACAACCTGGCTCGCTGAAGGAGGCGCACGTCGTGATCGTGCCATCCTGAGTGGGAACACAGGTGCACCGCCACCTCGTTGGCTGGTGGGTTGCGCGCGAGAAGGACAGGAGACCACGGGTGCCAGCACTGATCAGCCGAATGGGCAAGCGGCTTCGCAAGCTCATCGAGCGGCCGGGCAGCGTCGAGCTGACCAAGTACGAGGCACTGCTGCCGGACATCGAGGCGCTCGAACCCGAGCTGGAGGCGTTGAGCGACACCGAGCTGACCGAGCGCGCGGGCAAGCTCCGCCTGGAGGCCGAGCTCGGCGACCCGCAGCTGGTGGAGCTGTGCGCCCTCGGCCGGGAAGCCGCGCGGCGGGCGCTGGACGAGCGCGCGTTCGACGTGCAGCTGCTCGGCACGATGGGCCTGCTGTCCGGGCACGTGGTGCAGATGCAGACCGGTGAGGGCAAGACGCTGGCCGGCGCGCTGGCCGCGGCGGGGTACGCGCTGCAGGGCAAGCGCGTGCACGTCATCTCCGTCAACGACTACCTGGCGCGCCGCGACGGCGAGTGGATGAAACCGGTGTACGACCTGCTCGGCGTCACCGTCGGCTGGGTCGACGGCAGCCTCACCCGCGAGGAGCGGCGCACGGCGTACGACGCCGAGGTCACCTACGGCGCGGTCAGCGAGATCGGGTTCGACATGCTGCGCGACCGGCTCGTCACGCGCGCCGAGGACGTCGTCCAGCCCGACCCGGAGGTCGCGATCGTCGACGAGGCCGACTCGGTGCTCGTCGACGAGGCGCGGGTCCCGCTGGTGATGGCCGGTTCGGTCGACCAGGCGATCGCCGACACCGAAGTCGCCAACGTGGTCCGGCGGCTGCGGCTGGGCCTGCACTACGAGACCGACACCGACGGCCGCAACGCGTGGCTGACCACGGCCGGCGCGTCGGTCGTGGAGAAGGCCCTCGGCGGCGTCGACCTCTACAGCGAGTCCGGCTCCGAGCGGCTCGCGGCGGTCAACGTCGCCCTGCACGCGCACGCGCTGCTCACCCGCGACGTCGACTACCTGGTGCGCGACGGCAAGGTCGAGCTGATCAACGCCTCCCGCGGCCGGGTCGCCGAGCTGCAGCGCTGGCCGGACGGCCTGCAGGCCGCGGTCGAGGCGAAGGAGCAGGTCGCGCCCACCGACCGCGGCGAGATCCTGGACTCGATCACCGTGCAGGCCCTCATCGCCCGGTATCCGCAGGTCGCCGGCATGACCGGCACCGCGGTCGCGGTCGCCGAGCAGCTGCGTGAGTTCTACCGGCTCGAGGTGGCGGTCATCCCGCCGAACAAGCCGAACATCCGCGAGGACCTCGACGACCGGATCTTCGCCTCGCCGTCGCACAAGCTGCGGGCGATCGTGACGGAGATCCGCGAGGTGCACGAGACCGGGCGGCCGATCCTGGTCGGCACCCAGGACGTCGCCGAATCGGAGGAGCTGGCCGAGAAACTGGCGAAGGCCGACCTGCCGTGCGTGGTGCTCAACGCGCGCAACGACGCCGAGGAAGCCGCGATCATCGCCGAAGCCGGCAAGTACGGCGCGATCACCGTGTCCACCCAGATGGCCGGCCGCGGCACCGACATCCGGCTGGGCGGCGCGGACGGCAAGGACCGCGAACGCGTCGCCGAGCTGGGCGGTCTGCACGTCATCGGCACCGCGCGGTACCCGTCGAGCCGCCTCGACGGTCAGCTGCGTGGCCGGTCGGGCCGTCAGGGCGACCCGGGCAGCGCGGTGTTCTTCGCGAGCCTGAACGACGAGCTGGTCACCTCGAACGCGCCGGACGTGCCCGATGGCATCGACGCGGACGACTCGGGCGAGATCACCGATCCGGCGGCCAAGCGCCACATCGACCACGCGCAGCGCGTCGCCGAGGGCGTCGACCTGGAGATCCACCGCAACACCTGGCGCTACACGCGGCTGATCGAGCACCAGCGGCGCGAACTGCTGGAGTACCGCGACAAGCTGC
This sequence comes from Amycolatopsis thermalba, assembly GCF_023376025.1. Classification (NCBI taxonomy): domain Bacteria; kingdom Bacillati; phylum Actinomycetota; class Actinomycetes; order Pseudonocardiales; family Pseudonocardiaceae; genus Amycolatopsis; species Amycolatopsis thermalba. The sequence goes on along the minus strand of NZ_CP091196.1, from coordinate 1,634,046 downwards.
TGCGCACCGACGCGGCCGCGGAGGCGCTGGAGGGCGAGAAGCGGTACGACGAGCTGGTCGAGAAGGCCGGCGAGGAGACGGCGAAGCAGGTGTGCCGCGAGATCATGCTGTACCACCTGGACCAGCTGTGGTCGGACCACCTCGCGTTCCTGACCGACGTGCGGGAGAGCATCCACCTGCGCGCGCTGGCGCGGGAGACGCCGCTGGACGAGTTCCACCGCATCGCGATCCCGGAGTTCCGCAAGATCGTGCCGAGGATCCAGGAGCGGTCCGCCGAGACGCTCGCGGAGGCGGAGATCAGCGCGGACGGCATCGACCTGGCGGCCTCGGGCGTGCGGCGGGCCAGCTCGACGTGGACGTACCTGGTGCACGACGCGCCGTTCGACGCGGGGTTCGAGGAGACGCTGCGGCAGGTGCGCAGCCTGTTGCGGCGCAAGAAGAACTGAGCCGTCCGCCGGGGTGTGACCGACAATGGGGTCATGCTCCGGATCGCGCTGGCCCAAGTGAACCCGACCGTCGGCGACCTCACGGGCAACGCGGCGCAGACCGTGACGTGGACCCGCAAGGCCGCCGAGGCGGGGGCGCACGTCGTGGTGTTCCCCGAGATGTCGCTGACCGGGTACCCGGTCGAGGATCTCGCGTTGCGGGGGACGTTCGCGGAGGCGTCGCGCGCTGCGTTGCGGGCGTTGGCTGCTTCGCTGGCTGACGCGGGTTGTGGCGAGCTGCTCGTGTACGTGGGCTACCTCGACGTGGACGCCGTCGGCCCGCGCAACGCGGCGGCGGCCCTGTGGCGGGGCGAGGTCGTCGCGCGGCAGTTCAAGCACCACCTGCCCAACTACGGCGTGTTCGACGAGCAGCGGTGGTTCGAGGCGGGGCGGACGCTGGACGTGCTGCGGTTCCACGGCGTCGACATCGGCATGGTGATCTGCGAGGACCTCTGGCAGGAGGGCGGGCCGGTGTCCGCGCTCGGAGCGGCCGGGGTCGGCGTGGTGGTGTCGCCGAACGCGTCGCCGTACGAGCGATCGAAGGACGACATCCGGCTGCCGCTGGTCGCGCGGCGGGCCACGGAGGCCGGTGCGCCCCTGGTCTACTCGAACCAGGTCGGCGGGCAGGACGACCTGGTGTTCGACGGCGACTCGTTCGTGGTCGGCGCGGACGGGTCGGTGCTCGCGCGGGCGCCGCAGTTCGTGGAGCACCTGCTGGTGGTGGATCTCTTCGTGGACGCGGTGGGGTGTGCGCCGGGGACGTACGAGGGGCTCGAGGTGCGGCGGCGGGTGCTGTCCGCGGATCCGGTGCCGGCGTACGAACCCTTGGCCGCGGCGGTGAGCAAGCCGTTGTCCGACGAGGCGGAGGTGTGGTCGGCGCTGGTCGTCGGGCTGCGGGACTACGTGCACAAGAACGGGTTCCGCTCGGTGGTGCTGGGGCTCTCCGGCGGGATCGACTCGGCGGCGACGGCGGCGCTGGCGGTGGATGCGCTGGGGGCGGATTCGGTGCACGGGGTGTCGATGCCGTCGCGGTACTCGTCGGGGCATTCGCGGGACGACGCGGCGGAGCTGGCACGGCGGCTGGGGTGCCACTTCCGGGTGGAACCGGTCGAGGACATGGTGCGGATCTACGTGGACCGGCTGGGGTTGTCCGGCCTGGCGGAGGAGAACATCCAGGCGCGGGTGCGCGGCATGCTCCTGATGTCACTGTCCAATCAGGAGGGTCATCTGGTGCTGGCGACCGGGAACAAGACCGAGCTGGCGGTCGGGTACTCGACGATGTACGGGGACGCGGTGGGCGGTTTTGCGCCGCTCAAGGACGTGTTCAAGACACACGTGTGGGCGCTGGCGCGGTGGCGCAACGCCTCGGCCGAGAAGCGGGGTGAGGTGCCGCCGATCCCGGAGAACTCGATCGCGAAGCCGCCGTCGGCCGAGCTGCGACCGGGTCAGCTGGACACGGATTCCCTGCCGGACTACGGGTTGCTGGACGCCATCCTCGACGACTACGTCGAAGGCGATCGGGGTTACGGTTCGTTGGTGGAGGCCGGGTTTTCGCCGGAAACGATCGATCGGGTGATCCGGATGGTCGACCGTGCGGAGTACAAACGCCGCCAGTACCCGATCGGTACGAAGACAACTTTCAAGGCTTTCGGGCGAGATCGACGGCTGCCCATCACGAACTGCTGGCGTGAAGGGGAGTTCTGAGGCCGGAAACTGTCGGACCCGGATGCCATCATTCCCCCATGACCCTCCTGGAAGGAACTGTTGTCATGGCTGGGAATGTCCGTCCGGTGGCCGACGAGCGCGACGGCCTGCTCACCTTTCTCGCGCAGCAGCGCCATGTCCTGCGGCTGGCAGCGCACGGTCTGAGCGACGAGCAGGCGCGGCTGACGCCCACGCGGAGCGCGTTGAGCGTCGGCGGGTTGATCAAGCACGTGACGAGCACCGAGCGGAGATGGATGGCCGCGGTGCTGCACCGGGAGAAACCGTTGCCACGACGGGAAATTCCGGCGTCCGCGGGCCGGGATGCCTTGGCGGGCTTCCGGCTCGGTGAGCGGGAGAGCCTGTCCGGCGTGCTGGCCGCCTACGACTCGGTGGCCAGGGAGACCGAGGAGATCGTCGGCGGGATCGAGGATCTCGGGCAACCGGTGCCGGCGCCGCGGGGCGTGCCGTGGTTCCCGGACGACGCCGACGCGTGGCCGGTGCGATGGGTGCTGCTGCACCTGATCCAGGAGACCGCGCGGCACGCCGGGCACGCGGACATCCTCCGGGAGCACATCGACGGCGCGACAGCCGTGCCACTCATGGCCGCGGTGGAGGGGTGGCCGGTCAGGCCGTGGCTGGCCCCGTGGCAACCGAGCGGTTGAGGGCGCCGCCGCTCGGGTCGCCCCGTCCTGTTCCCTCCGACGCGAAGAGCCCGTGTCCGTCCGCACCCTGCCCAGAGGAGGCCCTCCTGAACAACAGCCGCCACGCCGGCCGCCGGCTCCCGGTCGGGCGCGATCCCCCTCTCGCGTCAGAACAGAGTCGGCTGGACGTCGGCGCCTTCGATGATGAGCATCTGCCGCTTGGTCTCCACGCCACCGCGTGCGGAGAAGCCACCCATCCGGCGCCCGGCCGCCAGCACCCGGTGACACGGCACGACGATCGGGAACGGGTTGTGTCCCAGGGCCTGGCCGACGGCCTGCGCCGACCCCGGCATGCCGAGCCGGTGGGCGATGTCGCCGTAGGTGAGGGTCCGTCCGGGCAGGATGGTCCGCGCGATCTCGTACACGCGGCGGTTGAACTCCGGCACGCCCTCGTAGTCGAGGACGATCCCGAGGAGGTCCCGGCGCTCGCCGCGCAGGAGGGCGGTGATCTCGTCGATCGCGGCCTGGATCTCCGCCGGGGGCGTCGATTCGGTGGCTTCGGGGAAGGCTGCCTGCAGGTGGGCGCGCGTGGTCGCGGGGGCGCCGTCGGGCAGGCGGACGCCGGTCACACCGTGCTCGCCCCAGGCGATGCCGCAGTGGCCGATCGCGGTGTCGAAGAGCGCGTAACCGAGTGCTGTCATGGTGTCCCCTCAGGCCGACCGGTGCCGCCAACGTGTTCTTGATGACGGCGGTGCCTTGCTCCATCAAAGCACCGGTGAGCTCGGCCGGCGTGCCGGGGAGGAGGTGACGATCCGAGCGGTGCCGTCGAGGCGTGTGCCGATGACGAAGCCGGGGGGCGAGGCGTTCGTGGAGCGCACCCCGGTCCCGTAGGGCAGCCCAGGCCGTGTCGAGAGGAGTGTGGATCAGGGTTTCCGTATGTGTTGAAGCCAGGGTCTTGACGGTTCTTGCGTTGCCGCGCGGGTATCCGGCGTCATGGACACCTTGCGCGTCGGTGTGGTCGCGTCGTTCGACTTCACCCGGGACGACGAGATCCGCCGCTGGCTGCCCGAAGGGGTCGGGCTGGAGGTGCGCCGGACCGCCGAGGCCCCGGCCGACGACAACCTGACGATGGTGTCCGCGCTGGCCGACCCCGCGTACCTCACCGCCCCGGTCCGGGCCCTGTGCGGCACCGGCGTGGCGGCGATCGCCTACGCCTGCACGGCGTGCAGCTTCGTGGGCGGCGACGCGGGCGAACGCGCCCTGCGCGAGGCCATGGAGGCGTTCGGCGCGCCCCGGGCGATGACCACGTCCAGCGCGGTCGTCGATGCCCTGCGGAGCATCGGCGCCCGACGTCTGGCGGTCGTGCACCCGTACGCGCCCGCGGTCGGCAGGCGCCTGCACGCGTATCTGACGGCGCACGGCTTCGAGATCACCAGGATCACCGGTTTCGCCCTGACGGCCGACGAGGTCCCCGACGTCCAGCCCGACGAGGTGACCGACCTGATCCGCGAGGGCGACACCCCCGCGGCCGACGCGGTGTTCGTGAGCTGCACCGGGCTGCCCACCTACGAGGTCATCGCTCCGCTCGAGAAGGAGCTGGGCAAGCCCGTGGTGACCGCCAACCAGGCGACGATGTGGGCCCTGCTCCGCGCGGTGGGCGCAAACGCCCTCGGCCCGGGACAGCACCTGCTGACGAGCTGATGGGTTCCGCGCGGGAGCCGGCTCGCCAGCCAGAGGCAACGCTCGAGCCGAGCTCGCCAGCCCCAGCCGGTCCCGCATCGGGCACGCCGAACGGGACGCCATCACCAGCAGCCAGGCCACCACCGAACGAAAGCCCTACCGCCCCGCGGGGGGACACAGGCCGCGACGCCTTCGCCCAGCACCCGAGGCGCCACCGCACCAACCCACCACCCCCGCAGCGGGCACGCAGACCGGGACGCCCTCGCGCGGCACCCGAGGCGCCCCCAGAGGGCACGCAGACCGGGCCATCGTTGCCTGGGTGCGGAGGGCCATCCTTGCGCGGGAAGCGGCCGCTGGCGCCCTCCTCTCCCTCGCCGAAACGCTCGGTGTCTCGCCGTTTCGGGCCGGTCTGGCCGTCACCCGCGAGTTCGGGTGTGTCCCTTCGGCCACGCGTCCGCGGCTCCGCGTCGCCTGCCGGGGCCTGGATCACCGTCGTGTGAAGCTCATCGCAGGGGCTTGGGCTCCGTTGTTCCCCGGTGTCACGCTGGGTTTCCCAGATCCACGACCCGGGGACCCGACGAGGGCCTCGAGGGAAGGACGGTCGACGAAGATGTCCACCAACAGCGGCGAGACCGCGGCCCCGTACGGCTCCGGCCCGGCTTCCGGCGGCCCCGTGAAGAAGGTCCGCATCCCCCACCTGCAGGAACTCAAGCGCCGCGGCGAGCCGTGGCCCATGCTCACCACCTACGACATGTACACGGCCGAACTGTTCGACGAGGCGGGCATCCCGGTGCTCCTCGTCGGCGACTCGGCCGCCAACAACGTCTTCGGCTACGAGACCTCACTCCCGGTGACCGTCGACGAGCTGCTGCCGCTCGTCCGCGCCGTCACGCGCGCCACGAAACGTGCGCTCGTCGTCGCGGACCTGCCGTTCGGCTCCTACCAGCTCTCGCCCGAGCAGGCGCTGGCCACCGCCGTCCGGTTCATGAAGGAAGGGCGCGCCCACGCCGTCAAGCTCGAAGGCGGCCGCCGCTTCGCACCGCACGTCGAGGCCCTCACCGGCGCCGGCGTACCCGTCATGGGCCACATCGGTTTCACGCCGCAGAGCGAGCACAACCTCGGCGGCTACCGGGTCCAGGGCCGCGGCGAGGCGGGCGCGGAACTGATCGCCGACGCCCTCGCGCTCCAGGAGGCCGGGGCGTTCGCCGTGGTCATGGAGATGGTGCCGGCCGAGGTCGCGAAGCAGGTCACGCACGAGCTGAAGATCCCGACGGTCGGCATCGGCGCCGGCCCGGACTGCGACGCGCAGGTGCTGGTGTGGCAGGACATGGCCGGTCTGCGCCGCGGCAAGGCGCCGCGCTTCGTCAAGCGGTACGCCGACCTCGCGGGCGCCCTGTCCGGCGCGGCGACCGCCTTCGCGGACGAGGTCCGCCGCGGCGAGTTCCCGGCTGCCGAGCACGCCTTCCACTGATCACTGACGGCCCGGAGCGCGAGGGCCGCAGGCGCGGGCGGGCGCGGCAGGCCCAGACGGCGCGGCAAGACGGGCTCGGCGCAGCGCGGGCACGCCGGGTGGCGGCAGAGCGACCCTGCGCGGGTGGCGGCAATGCGGGGTGGCGGCAACATGCGCGGGTGGCAGCAACGCGCGCGGGTGACGGCAACGTGCGGCGGGAAGCAGCAACGCGCGGCGGGAAGCAGCAACGCGCGCGGGTGACGACAACCCGAGGCGGGAAGCAGCAACGTGCGCGGGTGACGACAACCCGAGGCGGGAAGCAGCAACGTGCGCGGGTGACGGCAACGTGCGCGGGTGACGGCAACGCGCGGCGGGCAGCAGCAACGCGCGGCCGCGGCGCGGCGCAACCCTGGCCCGGTCTGCCGTCCTCCCGCGAAGGGCGGCAGACCGGGCCGCATTCACGCCAGGAAATACGCCAGACTGCCCAATCCGGCGACCACGCAATAAATCGCGAACGGGGTCAATGTCCGGGTTTCGAAATAACGGGTCAGGAATCGCAGCGCCAGATACGCCGCCACGCCCGCCACCAGACTGCCCACCAGCGCGGGTCCCAGTGACGCGGAGTTCGCCGGGGTGAACAGGGACGGCAGCTTCAGCACGCCAGCGGCCAGGATCACCGGCGTGGCCAGCAGGAACGCGAACCGCGCGGCGTCCTCGTGGGACAGGCCCCGCCGGAGGCCCGCCACCATCGTGATGCCCGACCGGCTGATGCCCGGGAACAGCGCCAGGATCTGCGCCGCCCCGATCAGCACCGCCTCACCCACTCCGAGCCGGGCCAGGCGGCGGTCGGCCGCTTCCTCGGCGCGGACGATCCGGATCGGCATCGTGATCTCCGCCGAAAAGTCCCGCGTCACCTCAGTCGGCTCGGGCACCGGCGCGACCGGGACCGGCCGCCGCGCGGCACGCGCCGACCGCTCCACCGCCAGCAGCACGATCCCGTTGAGCGCCAGGAACACCGCGGTCGGCACCGGTTTGCCCAGCACGTCACGCAGCGCACGCTCCAGTAGCAACCCGGCCACGCCGACCGGGATCGTCGCCAGCACCAGCAGCCACGCCAGCCGCTGATCCGGATCGGACACCCGCCGGTCGCGCACCGACGTCCACAGCCCGCGCACGATGCGCGCCCAGTCCCGCCGGTAGAAGACCACCAGCGCGAGAGCGGTCGCGACGTGCATCGCGACCAGCACGGCCAGGTACGGCGACTCCCCGCCCATGCTCAGGTCGCGCGCCCACGAACCGCCCAGCCAGGCCGGAATCAGGATGCTGTGCCCGAGGCTGGACACCGGAAACAATTCCGACACACCCTGCACAGCGCCGACGACAATCGCCTCGAAATACGTGACAGCGGACATCGCGGACCTCTTTTCCGACCGCCGGAAACCGTCCGCTGAAAATACCCGAGGCGCTAGAGCCGCCCGCCGCTGGCCGTGTCTCCGGACAGCCGCTGCGCGAGGTACACCGGCACGGTCGACACGACGATCAGCACCGCGGCGACCACGTTGACCACCGGCGCCTGGTTGGGCCGGAACAGGTTGTCCAGGATCCAGATCGGCAGCGTCTGCAGCCCGGCACCGAGGGTGAACGTGGTCACGATGATCTCGTCGAACGACAACGCGAACGCCAGCAGCCCGCCTGCCAGCAGCGCCGACCGCAGCATCGGGAACGTGACCAGCCGGAACGTGGTGACGCCGTCGGCGCCGAGGTCCATCGACGCCTCTTCGAGGTTGCCGCCCATCCGCCGCAGCCGGGCGACGACGTTGTTGAACACCACCACGATGCAGAACGTGGCGTGCGCGACGATCGCGGTGAACAGGCCGAGGTCGATGCCCAGGATCGTGCGGAACGCGTTGTTCAGCGCGATGCCGGTGACGATGCCGGGCAGCGCGATCGGCAGGATGATCAGCAGCGACACCGTGTCCTTGCCGAAGAACCGGTACCGCTGGAGCGCGAACGCCGCCATCATGCCGAGCACCAGCGCGATCGCGGTGGCCGCCAGTCCCGCCTGCAGGCTGGTCAGCAGCGCCCGCAACACGCCCTCGTTCTGCGCCGCGCGGCCCCACCACTCCAGCGTGAACCCGGATGGCGGCCAGCCGAACGTGGTGTCGCTGTTGACCGAGTTCAGCAGCACCACCAGCAGCGGCACGTAGATCACGGCGAGCCCGAGCACCAGCGCGGCGAGCAGGACGTACTTGGTCTTCTTGGACAGCATCATCGGGAACCGCCTAGAGGTTGTCCAGCGCGCCGGTCCGGCGCACCGCGGCGAGGTAGACGAGCATGATCACGACCGGCACCGTCGCGACCGTCGCCGCGAACGGGAGGTTGTTCGCCGCGCCGATGTTGTCGTAGACGACGTTGCCGAGCATCTGGTTGGCGCCGCCGACGATCTTGACCGTGATGTAGTCGCCGAGCGTCAGCGAGAAGGTGAAGATCGACCCGGCCACGATCGCGGGGAAGGTCAGCGGCAGCACCACCGTGCGGAACGTCCGCCACGACCGTCCACCCAGGTCGCTCGACGCCTCCACCAGCGAGTTCGGCAACCGGTCCAGTCCCGCGTAGATCGGCAGGATCATGTACGGCAGCCACAGGTAGGACAGCGTGAGGATGGTGGCGGTCAGGCCGTAGCCGGGGGTGGTGCCGAAGAGCCACCCGGCCAGCCCGTTGCCCGACAGCATGACCCGCCACGAGTACGCCTTGACCAGGTAGCTGGCCCACAGCGGCGTCATCACCGCGATCACCAGGATCCGCTGCGCCCGCGGCGAGGCGAACTTGGCCATGTAGAAGGCCATCGGGAAGGCGATGACGGCGTCGATCACCGTCACCGCCACCGCGATCCCGAGCGTGCGGAAGGTGATCGTGCGGTAGACCTCGTCGGTGAACAGGGTCGCGAAGTTGTCCAGCGACCACTCGGTGACGACCTGGCCGGTGAACGTGTCGGTGTGCCAGAAGGCGGTGACGAACAACGCCGCCAGTGCGCCGAGGTAGGCCAGGCCGAGCCAGAGCAGCGGCGCGCTGAGCAGCATGCCCAGCCGCAGCCTGGGTTTGCGGTAGAGGAATCCCGACACACTGGCGGCGATGCTCATGTCAGCCCTTGATCTCCGTCCACGCGCGAGTCCACTCGCCGTAGTCCTTGCACTTGACGTCGGTGCGGCCGTCGACGCACTGCGCGATCGGCGTGGTCCAGTACCAGATCTGGCTGGCGTAGGCGGCGTCACCGGCGTGGTAGGTCTCGCAGTGCTTCGCGTCCGCGGTCAGCGCGCACGCCTTCGGGTTGGCCGGGGCCTCGCCGAAGTACTCGGCGACCTTCGCGTTGGCCTGCGGGGAAACGATGTGGTCGAGCCACTTGTAGGCGCAGGTCTTGTGCGGCGACTTCGTGGAGACCATCCAGGTGTCCGACCAGCCGGTGGCACCCTCGACCGGCAGCGTGGACTCCACCGGCGCGCCCTCGGACTTGGTCAGGTTGACCGTCACCTGCCACGCGGTGCCGATGACGGCGTCGCCGTTCTTCAGCGCCTGGCTTTCCTTGAGGTAGTCCGACCAGTACTCCGACACCAGCGGGCGCTGCTGCTTGAGCAGGTCGACCGCGGCCTGGAACTGCTTGTCGTCCAGGGCGTAGGGGTTCTTGATGCCCAGTTCCGGCTTGGTCTTCATCAGGTAGAGCGCGGCGTCGGCGATGTAGATCGGCGAGTCGTACGCGGTGACCTTGCCCTTGTAGGGCGAGTTCGCGTCGAACACCACCGACCACGACGTCGGTGCCGGGTTGACGTGGTCGGTGCGGTAGGTCAGGACGTTGGCGCCCCAGCCGTGCGGCACGCCGTAGGACACGTTGTTCACGCTGTTCCACGGCTTGTTCTTGAGGAAGTCGTAGACGTCGGCGTAGTTCGGGATGAGGCTGGTGTTGACCGGTTCGGTGTCGCCGGCGGCGATGAGCCGCAGCGAGGCGTCACCGGAGGCGGAAATGACGTCGTACTGGCCGGTCTTCATGAGGCTGACGGCCTCGTCGGAGGTGCCGAAGGTCTTGACGTTGACCTTGCACCCGGTGGCCTGCTCGAACGGGGTGACCCAGTCGACGTTCGGGTCGTTGGACCCGTTCTCCGCGTAACCGGGCCAGGCCAGGATGTTCAGCGCGCCCTCGGGCTGACCGAGCTGGGAGAGGGCTTCGAGCTTGGGCGGCGTGAACCCCTGCCCGCCCGTGCTGGACGGGCTGGACGAAGTGCTCGACGTGCCGCAGGCCGCCACGGCGGTCCCCGCACACATCAGCCCCGCGATCAAGCGCAGGGTCCGGCTGTTGCGCATCTGGTTGGCTCCTTACTCGGTGATGCGGAAGTTGTGCTCTTGCCGCCAGGCGAGACGGACGCGGTTGTCGGCAAGTTCGAGGGGTGCGCCGGCGTTCTGCCGGACCACCGAGAGCTGCCCGCCGACGTCGAGCGCCACCACGTAGCGAACCGTGGCGCCGGCGTAGGACGTGCTGGTGACGGTGCCGGTCGCGGAGACCTCGCCCGCGGCGGCCGGTTGCGACAGGTCGGGGTCGATGCGGATCTTCTCCGGCCGGATGCTGAACACGCCGCGCGTGCCGAGCACGGCTTCGGCGCTGTCGCCGGACAGCAGGTTCGACGTGCCGACGAACCCGGCGACGAACGCCGTGGCCGGCTTCTCGTACACCTCGCTCGGCGTGCCGACCTGCTCGATCCCGCCGGTGTTGAACACGGCGATCCGGTCGCTCATCGTCAGCGCCTCGTCCTGGTCGTGCGTGACGAAGATGAATGTGATGCCGACGTCGCGCTGGATCTGCTTCAGCTCGGTCTGCATGGCGTGCCGCAGTTTCAGGTCCAGCGCGCCCAGCGGTTCGTCGAGCAGCAGCACCTTGGGGCGGTTGACCAGCGCGCGGGCGAGCGCGACGCGTTGCCGCTGCCCGCCGGACAGCTGCGTGGGTTTGCGGCCCTCGAACCCTTCCAAGTGGACGGTCCGCAGCGCCTCGCGGGCGCGTTCGCGGCGCTGCGCGCGGGGCACCTTCTTGACCCGCAGCCCGTACTCGACGTTCTGCTGCACGGTCATGTGCGGGAACAGCGCGTAGTCCTGGAACACCGTGTTGACGTCCCGTTCGAACGGCGCCAGCCGGGTGACGTCGCGGCCGGCCAGTTCGACCGTCCCGGACGTGGGCAGCTCGAACCCGGCGATCATGCGCAGCACGGTGGTCTTGCCCGAGCCGGACGGTCCGAGCATCGAGAAGAACTCGCCCTGCGCGATGTCCAGGTCGACGCCCTCGACGGCGACGACGGACCCGAACTCCTTGCGCAGGCCGCGCAGGCGGATCGCGCTCGTGGTCCCGGCCGGGGCGGTCTTCTCGGCCAGTGCGGGTGCTTGGTTGGGCGACATGTCGATCACTGCGCTCCCCAGGCCGTCATGACGTGCTTCACGCGGGTGTAGTCCTCCAGGCCGTACAGCGAGAGGTCCTTGCCGTAGCCGGACTTCTTGAACCCGCCGTGCGGCATCTCGGCCACCAGCGGGATGTGCGTGTTGATCCACACGCAGCCGAAGTCGAGCTTGGCGGACAGGCGCATCGCGCGGCTGTGGTCGGCGGTCCAGATCGACGACGCGAGCCCGTACTCGACGCCGTTGGCCGCGGCCAGCGCCTCGTCGTCGCCGGCGAACCGCTGCACGGTGATGACCGGGCCGAACACCTCGTTCTGCGAGATCTCGTCGTCCTGCCGGACGCCGGAAACCACGGTCGGCTCGAAGAAGTAGCCCTCGTCGCGGGCGCGCTTGCCTCCGGTGTGGACGGTCGCGTGCGCGGGCAGCCGCTCGATGAACCCGGTGACCTTCGCGAGGTGACCGGCGCTGTTCAGCGGCCCGTAGAGCACGTCCGGGTCGTCGGGCAGCCCGGTCTTGGTCGCCTCCGCGTGCCGGGTCAGCGCGGCCACGAACTCGTCGTGCACGTCCTCGTGGACCAGGACCCGGGTGGCGGCGGTGCAGTCCTGGCCGGCGTTGAAGAACCCGGCGCCCGCGATGGTCTCGGCCGCGTTCTCCAGGTCGGCGTCGGGGAAGACGATCACCGGCGCCTTGCCACCGAGTTCCAGGTGGACGCGCTTGAGGTCGGCGGCCGCGGAGCCGGCGACCTCGATGCCGGCGCGGACCGAGCCGGTGATCGACACCATCGCCGGGATGTCGTGCTCGACCAGCGTCCGGCCGGTGGCCCGGTCGCCGCAGACGACGTTGAGCACGCCCGGCGGCAGGAACTCGGCGGCGATCTCGGCGAGGAGCACGGTGGACGCCGGGGTGGTGTCGGCGGGTTTGAGCACGACGGTGTTCCCAGCCGCCAGCGCGGGCGCGATCTTCCAGATCGCCATCATCAGCGGGTAGTTCCACGGCGTCACCTGGGCGCACACCCCGATCGGCTCACGCCTGACGTAGGACGTGTGCCCGGTGAGGTACTCGCCCGCGGCGCGGCCCTCCAGGGCGCGGGCGACCCCGGCGAAGAACCGCAACTGGTCGATGATCACCGGGATCTCCTCGGCCGTGGTGACGGCCAGCGGTTTGCCGGTGTCGGCCGACTCGGCGCGGACGATCTCCTCGGCCCGCCGCTCGACGGCGTCGGCGATCTTCAGCAGCGCGACCTGGCGGTCGCCGGGCGTGGTTTCGCGCCACTGCTCGAAGGCCCGGGCCGCGGCGCGCAGGGCACGGTCCACGTCCTGCGGGCCGCCGACGGGCGCGGTGCAGTACGGCCGGCCGGTGACCGGATCGATGATCTCGGCGACGGCTCCGTCAGCGGAATCCGCGAGTTCGCCGTCGATGAAGTGCTTCAGCTGGTGCACGGGCAGGCTCCTGGCTCGGCGGGGACGGTGCGGGTCGGTACCCCGATGGCCGGAAAACATATAAGACCATATTTCATAGGACAAGGCTTTGAGGCAGGATTGTTCGCGGCGGTACCCGAAAGAAGGAGCCCGATGCGAAGGCCGTTGACGTCCCCCAGCGCGCGATCAGTACTGTTCGCGCCCCTGGACCAGACCGGGCGGGCCGAGCTCGTCGCCCGGCGGCTGGTGGACGCGATCACGCTGGGTGTCCTCGCCGACCAGGAGCAACTGCCGAGCGAGGCCGAGCTCGCCGAGCAGTTCGGGGTGTCCACCGTGACCGTGCGGGAGGCGCTGGTGGCCCTGCGGCAGCAGGGTCTGGTGCAGACGAAGCGGGGTCGCGGCGGCGGCAGCTTCGTCTGCGCGCCGCCGGAGGAGAACGACGAGACCTGGCGGGCGCGGCTGCGCGAGGTCTCGCTGAGCGAACTGCGGGACATCGGCGACGACTACGTCGCGATCGCGGGCGCCGCCGCCCGGCTGGCCGCCGAACGCAGTTCCACCGAGGACATCGCCCGCGTCCAGCTCGCCGCCGAGGACCTGGACGGTGCGGTCGGCACCGCGGCCGCCCGCGCCGAGCGGCAGTTCCACCTGGAGGTCGCCGCCGCGTCCCAGTCCCCGCGGCTCACCCACCAGGAGATCCGGTTGCAGAGCGAACAGGGCGCGTTGCTGTGGCTGCCGCTCGGGCACCACGATCCGGTGACGGCGTGCACCGAGCACCGGGCGATCGCCGCGGCGATCGCCCAGGCCGACGGCGAATTGGCCCGCAAGCTGACCGAGCAGCACATCCTGGACACCATCGACCGATTGGGTGAGGTGCATCTTGACCTACTCGGGTCCTAAGCTTCGACACCTCGACTACACCAGGGGCGGCATCGTGAACGACACGCTGGCCGGCGAGGACATCGCCGAAGAGGTGTCCGGCATCGTCGAGGGCGTCTTCGAGCGGCTGGCGCCCGCCGTCGCCGCGGCCACCGCGATCCTCGGCAGACCCGGCCCGGTCCGCGCCGCCGACCTGGACGCGCTGCGCCCGGACGTGATCGCGGCGCTGGGCGAGCGGATCGTGGGGGCCGGGTTCATCGCCGCCCCGGACGCACTGGCCGACCAGCGCTTCGGCTTCGAATGGTGGACGTGCACGCCCGGCGGGCCGCCCGCGCAGCTGTTCATCAGCCTCGACCCGGCCAGCGACCACTTCCTGGACTACACGCGGCAGTCGTGGTTCACCGTGCCGCGCGACTCCGGCCGCCGCCACATCACCGGCCCCTACGTCGACTACCTGTGCACCGACGAGTACACGCTGACCTTCACCGTCCCGGTGCTGCGGGACGGCGCGTTCGCCGGGGTCGTCGGGGCGGACGTGTTCGTGCACCAGTTCGAGCGGCTGCTGCTGCCCAAGCTGCGCCGCGTCGACGGCCGGGCCGCCGTGATCAACGCGCAGGGCCGGGTGATCGCCGCGAACACCGCCCGCCAGGCGACCGGTTCGCTGGTGCGGGATCCGGACATCGCGTCCTGGTGGAACTCCGGCGCGCCGCCGGTGCACGACGCGGACACGGTGCTGCTCCGCTGCGGTGACGCGCCGATCGCCCTGCTGGTCACCAAGCGCTGAACGCCGCGGACAGCTCGCGGTGGGCGTCCACCAGGGACGGTCCGTACCAGGTGAGGTAACGGCCGGAGATCAGCACGAACGGCACGTCCGGGAACGCCTCCGGGCCGTCGGTGTCGGTGAACAGGTACGGCTCGTCGGGCAGCACCAGCAGATCGGCCCCGCCCTCGGTGAACCGCGCCCGCAGCTCGTCGATCTTCGGCCGGGGATAACGATCTTCGTGGTCGGCGTAGACGTTCACGATGCCCAGCCGGTGCAGCACGTCGCCGCCGAAGGTGTCCCGGCCGAGCACGATCCACGGCTTGCGCCAGACCGGGACGACCGCCCGGGCGCGCTCGGGTTTCGCCTCCCGCCACAGCTCCTCGGCGGTGACCAGCCAGTCCGGTTCGGACACTTCCAGCGCCTGGGCCAGCAGGCGGCGCAACGACGCCAGCGCGTGCGGGACGGTCGCCGGCGCCTCCATCACCCACACCGGAACCCCGTTGGCGCGCAGGCGTTCCACGTCCTCCGGCCGGTTCTCCTCGGAGTTGGCCAGCACGAGGTCCGGGCGCAGCGCCAGGACGTCGTCGACCTTCGGGTACTTCGACCCGCCCACCCGCGACACCTCCAGGCGGTCCGGGTGCGTGCAGTAGTCGGTGGCGCCGACGATGCGGCCGGGCGCGCTCTCCTCGACCGCTTCCGTCAGAGCCGGGACCAGCGAGACCACGCGCTGGGGCACACCACGCAGCGGCACGTCCGCGCCGAGGTCGTCGAACAGCGTCATCGGTCTCCTTCGAGGTGTTCCAGCAGGACGTCGCCGTGGCAGGGTTCCGGCGCGCACCAGCATCCCAGCGCCCGCCCCGCCAGTTCGTCCAGCCGGGCCAGCAGGTCCGGCCGCCCGTTCAGGTACTCGCGGTAGTGCCGCACCATGGCGGCGCGGTCCTGCTTGGCCTCCTTGACGAACGGGTTCGCGAACGGGGACTCGGGCCAAGCGTGCCGGTTGCCCCGGTGGCCGATGTAGGTGATCAGGTCGTGCGCCACGAGCCACGGCACGAGGTGCTCGTGCGGTCCGGACTTCCGCACGTTGACGACCACCGCGTGGCCGTCCCGCACGCGCCGCGCCAGGTCGCGCTCCTCGTCGGTCCAGTCGCTCATGCCCGCTCGAACGACACCTTCCGCTTGTCGACGTCCACCGCGGTGAGCCGGACCGTGATGCGGCGGCCTTCCGGCAGGTTCTCCCCCGCGCACCGCGCCATCACCGGCGGGTCGGCCAGCAGGATCTCCGCGCGGTTCTCCTCCGCCCGCAGCACGACCGCCTCGAACGTGTCGCCGACGCGGTCGGCCAGCATCCACGCCTCGACCTGGTCCAGGCACGCCTTCTCGACCCGCGCGGCGAGCAGGTCGGAGGCGTTCATCAGGCCGGGCAGCTCGGTCAGCGCCGCGCGGGCCCACGCCGGGACCGGCTCGCCCGCGCTGACGGCGAGGCAGACCTCGGCGGCGAACCGGTCCGCCAGCCGCCGGATGGGCGCGGTGACGTGCGCGTACGGGGCGCCGATGCCGGCGTGGGTGACGACCTCGGGCAGCTCGCCGTCGAAGGTGGTGTAGCCGGCGCCGCGCAGCAGGCGGGTGGTGTCGGTGTAGAAGGCCATCGACTCCGGTTGCGCCGGGTCGAGCCCGGCGAGCAGCTCGGCGACGCTGGTCCCCGCCGGCCAGTCGATGCCCAGCGCGCCGGCCGCGCCACGCAGCCAGTCGAGCGTTTCGGCGTCCGGCTCGGGCAGGGTGCGCAGCAGGCCGATCTTCGCGCCGATCATCATCTCCGCCGCGGCCATGCCGGTGAGCAGGGAGATCTCGGCGTTCCAGGCCTCCAGTCTGGTGCGCGGCCGCATGCCGAGCACCCAGTCGCCGCCGTTCGCGCCGATGATCCGGTCCGGCAGCTGCGGTTCGACCGCGCCGCGGCGGACGGCCAGTTCGCGGCGGAGCGTGCCCAGCTCGGGCAGGGCGGCGATCGACGGGTGCGGCGCGGCCGGGTCCTCGGTCGCGTAGTCGAGTTGCTCGGTGGAGCGGACGAGCGCGCGGCGCACGGTGGCGTGCGTGAGTTCACCGCCGCGGCCGAGGTCCAGGGTCCACAGCACGGCGGGCCGGACCTCGCGGGGCAACAGGCTCGCGGCGCCCTCGGACAGCACCGGCGGGTGCAGCGGCACGGTGCCGTCGGGCAGGTAGAGGGTCTGGCCGCGGCGGCGCGCCTCGCGGTCGATCGGGCCGTCCGGCGTGACGAACGCGGCGAGGTCGGCGATCGCGTAGTGCACCCGGAAGCCGCGTGCGCGCCGTTCGATCAGGATGGCCTGGTCGAGGTCCTTCGCGCCCGGCGGATCGAGCGTGACCAGGGGCAGGTCGGTCGCGTCGGCGCGGTCGGCGGCGAACTCGGACGGGTCCATCACGACGCTCTCGGCCTCGGCCAGGACAGCCGGGTCGAAGTCCTCCGGCAGCTCGAACTCGGCGCGCAGCCGGGCGAACCCGCCGTCCGCCGAGTTCGTGCTGGTCACGACGTGGTGCACACCTAGACCCTAACCCGGTATCGCCGGTTCGGTCGCCCGTTCGGGGTTGAGCCGGACGGGTGTATCTTGCCCGCACACCACCGAAAAGCGATATCGTTTTCAACTGGATGAAGGGTGCCCCCACTGTGAAAGTCGCCTTTGTCGGCAAGGGCGGAAGCGGGAAGACGACGCTGACCTCGCTGTTCGCCGCTTATCTCACCGGTTCCGGCCACCCCGTCCTGGCCATCGACGCCGACATCAACCAGCACCTGGCCGTCGCGCTGGGCGCGTCCGCCGAGGAGGCGGCGGCGCTGCCGACGCTCGGCGAGCACCTCCCGCTGATCAAGGACTGGCTGCGTGGCGACAACCCGCGGATCGCCGGCGCCGACGCGATGATCAAGACGACCCCGCCCGGGCGCGGATCGCGACTGGTGCGGCCGTTCGAGGACAACCCGGTCTTCGCGGCGTGCTTCCGCGAGGTCGCCGGGGTCCGGCTGGGCGTGACCGGGCAGTTCACCGAGGACGACCTCGGCGTGGCCTGCTACCACTCGAAGGTCGGCGCGGCGGAGCTGCTGCTCAACCACCTGGTCGACGACGCAGGCGAGTACGTGGTGATGGACATGACCGCGGGCGCCGACGCGTTCGCCTCCGGCCTGTTCACGCGGTTCGACGTGACGTTCCTGGTGTGCGAGCCGACGCTGCGCAGCGTCGGCGTGTACCGGCAGTACGCCGAGTACGCGCGCGACTTCGGCGTGCGGCTCGCGGTGGTCGGGAACAAGGTCACCGACGACGAGGACGTCGAGTTCCTGCGCGACCAGCTGGGCCCGGACCTGCTGTGCTGGCTGACCGGGTCGTCGCACGTGCGGGCCGCCGAGCGCGGCCGGACCCGGCCGATCACCGCGCTGGAGCCGCACAACCTGGACGCGCTGGCCACCATCCAGTCCACTGTGGATGCCACACCGCGGGATTGGGCGAAGTTCCACCGCCAGGCGGTCGAGTTCCACCTGCGCAACGCCCGGTCGTGGGGCACCGAGCGCACCGGGCTGGACCTGGCCGCGCAGGTGGACCCCGAGTTCGTGCCCGGCCCGCCCGCGCTGGCCGGGGCGTAGGAAGAAATCGAAAGGAGCACGATGTCCCTCGATGTACCCGCCGACCTGCTCGCCCGCGCCGAATCCGGTGAGGTGAGCGACGCCGAGTTCGTCGCCTGCGTGCGCGACTCGCTGCCCTACGCGTGGCAGGTGATCAGCGAAGTGGCCGCGGACCTCGAGGGCGGCGCCGCCGACTTCGCCGACCACGCGACCCCGCCGCCGAGCGAGAAGGAGCGGGGCCAGCTGCTGCGGGCGCTGGCTTCGGACGCCATCCGCGGCGGGCTGGAGCGGCACTTCGGCATGAAGCTGGCGTTCCAGAACTGCCACCGGGTCGCGGCCTTCCGCCCGGCCGCCGTGGACAGTGACGCGTACCGGGAGTTCATCTCGGCGGCCGGCCAGCTGCGCAACCAGAGCCCCGCGCTGCGCGACTGCTGACGGTGTGTTCTAGGAGCCCCGGACCCCCGCGGTCCGGGGCTCCTGCTCGTCGGTCAGCGCCACTTGGCGTCTTCCTCGTCGGCCTTCTTGGTGCGCTCCCGGGCGATCTCGAGCGCCCGGCGGGCGGTGGCCTCGTCCGGGTACGGCCCGAGGAGATCGATGGACCGCGACCGCTCGAGGTGCTCGACCTCGCCGGTCCTGGTATTATAATACCACCCCTGGTCAGGGTTGGGATCCTTGCTCTTCGCCATGCTCCGAGCTTCGCACCCGGCGGCCCCGCTGTCACCCGGTCTTCACCGCCGAGCGACGCGCTCCGCCCCGAGGGCTATTCCAAGTAGAAGAACCTGCCATCCTATCCACGATCGAGCTACCGCGGATCGGTGCCCGCCTCCGCTCCATACCGCGCCTCGGTGGTCTACTGACCGCCATGATCAAGAACGCTGTTGCGGCGCTCGGCCGCAGCCTGAGCAGGCTCGGCCGGTCGAAGCCCGTCGCAATGGCGGGCCTCGCGGTCCTGGCCTGCTGGCAGATCACGCAGATCCTCAACTGACCCATTCCCGGCGCGGCGCTGTTCGGGCATCACCCGGGCAGCGCCCGCCTCCGCCAGCCGGGCACGGACCCGCGCGGCCCGGCTGTCCCCGAGTTCCTCGAACAGGTCCGCCGCGGCCGTCCAGAACTCGGCCGCGCGTCCCCGGGCCTCCAGCGCCTCCGCGCACACGCCCGTCAACTCCAGCGCCGCGGCTTTCGTCCGCAGGTCGCCGCAGCTCTCGGCGAGACTCGTCGCCTCCCGCGCGCAACTCATCGCCTCTTCGTGCTCGGCCAGGTCGTGCAGCGCCTCGGCCAGGACGAGCAGATCACCGCACGCCGCCCGCTCGTGCCGCGCCTCCCGGTGCAGCCGGAGGGCCTCGCGGCCGTACTCGACGGCCACGTCCGGCTCCCCGGTCTCGTGGTGGAACGCGGCCAGTTTGGCCAGGACGTCCGGGTGGCGCTCGATGGCCAGGGCGTGCCGGTAGCAGAGCGAAGCCGCGCGGGCACGGCCTTGCCGCCACTCGATGTCACCGAGGTGCAGGTACGCCTTGCACCGGCCCAGGCGGTGCTCGAGCCGGGTGAAGAGTTCGAGGCCCTCGGTGAACAGCCGCCCGGCGCGCGCGAGGTACCCACGCAGGAACGCCGCGTGACCGGCGTTGTGCAACGCGACGGCCTGCCCGAGATCGTCCCCCAGCTCCCGGCTCAGCTGGAGCGCACGCCGGAAAGCGGTCTCCGCCTGCTCGAACTCGTCGACCCCGAGGAGCGCCGACCCCAGGTTGTTCGTGAGCATCGCCTCCCCCAGCCGCGACGCCGCGATCTGGGCCGACCGCAGAGCCATCTCGTGCACCTCGACGACCTCCCGCGGATCACCGTGGCGCTTGAGAACCTCCGCGAACCGCCCGACGATGCGCCACACCTGCTCGTGCAGACCTTCGTCGGCGGCGACCCGGCTGACGGCCAGCACCTGCGCGCGCTGCTCGGTGCACCACGCCAGGGCCTCCTCCGGGTCGGCGAACTCGAGCGGCGTCACGCCGGAGGGCACCGCCATCGCCGGCACCTCGGTCAGCGACGGCTCGATGGTGCGCACCGCGTTGTCCACCGTGGTCCGGTAGAACTCCACCATCCGCACGAGTGCCTCGCGTCGCTCCGCCTCCCCGAGGTAGCGGCGCGCGCTGTCGCCCGCGTAGGCGTGGACGAGGTCGTGCACGCGGTAACCGGTCACGGTCTTCTGATCGACCAGCCGCGCACCGAGCAGGACCGCGAAGACGTCCTCGACGTCCGGCACCGGCGTTCCGGCCATCGCCGCCGCCACCGGGCTGGTGATCGACGCGCTGGGGTGCAGCCCGAGCAGACGCAGCAACCTCTGCGCCTCCGGCCGCAGGAGCGCGAACGACGACGTGAAGACCGCGCGCAACGTCCGGTACTCGCTGTCCCCCGGACTGCTCAGGTCCAGGAGTCGTTGCCGGGAACCGAGCTGACCGACCAGATCCCCGATCGCGACGTCGGACCGGGCCGCCACGTACTCGGCGGCGATCCGCAGTCCCAGCGGAAGCCCGTCGCACAGGCGCGCGAGGTTTCGCAGCGCACCGGCTTCGTGCCGCGCGCGCCCGTCACGGATCCGGCGGTGCAGCAGCGCGACCGCTTCGTGCGGGGCCATGCTGGGGACCGTCAGGTGACGGCAGTCGGCGAGCCCCAGGCGGTTCCGGCTCGTCACCAGCACCGAGCACGGCGCGGTGGCGTCGAGCAACGGCCGTACATGCGCCGCGTCGCGGACGTTGTCGAGGACGACGAGCACCCGGCGGCCACGCAGCTTGTGCCGCAACAGCATCACCCGCTCCTCGACGCCGTGCGGCAGATCCGCTTGGTGGACGCCCAGCACCGCGAGGAACCGCGCCAGGACCGCTGAGGGAGCCAGGGGGCGCGCCGGGCCGAAGCCCTCGAGATCGGCGTAGAGCTGGCCGTGCACGAAGTGTTCGGCCCGCGTCCGCGCCCAGTGCTTCGCGATCGCGGTCTTGCCGGATCCGGGCAGGCCGTCCAGTGCCGCGACACCCGGCACGTCGTCGGCGACCAGCCAGTCGTCGAGAGTGGTGAGCAGGTCCTCCCGCCCGACGAAGTCGGGCACGTCGCGGGGCAGCAGACAGGGCGGCTCGGGAAGGCCGTACGCCGAAGCCGGCGGTTGCTCGTCGATCAGCCGACGGCAGAGCGCGAAGAAGCGTTCGCTCGGGTCTTCTCCGAAGTGTTCGCGGAACCCGTCGGCGAACCGCTCGCGGAAGTCCGCCACGGCGTCCGCGTCCTCGACGACGGCCAGCGCCCGGACGTAGACGGCCGCGATGGTTTCGTTGCGCTCCAACAACGCGGGTCGCTGCCGCAGGTGCGAGACGACGACGTCGTAGTGTTCGAGCGCGAGGTGGGTTTCGTAGTAATCGCGGCACGCGGGCACCAGCTCGTGTTCGACCAGCCGGTCACTGGCCTGCCGCGCCCACGACAGCGGAACGTTCTCGAACGCCACGGGTTCCGGCCAGAGCTCCAGCGCGCTTTCCAGCAGGGACAACGCCTTCCGGTGCTCCCGTCTTTCCCGGGCGCCGGCCCCCTCTTTCGCGAGCCGCCGGAAGACGTGGAAATCGACCAGATCGGGGTTCACGTCGAGTCGGTAATATTCGCCTTCCCGCCGCAGTTCCGGACGGCTGGGCGTGCGCTTCAGAACACGCCGGACCTTCGTGACGGTCCGGCGCAACTCCGCGAGGTTCTCGCTACCGTCCTCGTCCCGCCACAACCAGTTCAACAGCTTTTCCTCGTGCACGCGCTGATTCGCCTGCAGCAGCACGATCGAAAGCAGCCCACGGCGCTTGACGGAACGAAGCTCGTCGAGCGCCTCCGGTGCGGCGACGCGCACCGGCCCCAGAATTCGAAATTCCATTGGTATTCGCCCCCGCACACCCATCGGATGCGGCCCACTCCTCAAGAAGTGTCACCGCACCGGCAACGCTCGGGCGAGCCTGCCTCTTTCCGATACTCCATCGTTATGCGGCACATTGCCCGGCAATGCGTTGCCCGGCGTTGCAACTGTTTTGGTCGTGCCCCTCCCGATGCTGGACCACACCGTCTCGTGAGGGGAGCGGAACATGGTGGAGCGAAAATGGTCGGCCGTCCCGGTGGGGCCGGATGCCGACCGCTGGGTGACCAGGCGCGGCTGCCGGACGGTCCTCGTCGTCGTGCACACGATCGTCACCGGGCAGCGGCTGCTCGACGTGCTCGGCCTGATCGAAGAGGACCAGGCGGTCCAGGCCGTCTTCACGCAGGCGCCGGACGTCTTCACCGAGGGCGTCAGTGACCTGCTGCGCAGCGCCGGCGCGCTGGAGATTCCGTGGGAGCAGGCGGTCCGGGAACGGTTCGACCTCGGTCTCGCGGCCGCCTACGGCGGGATCGCCGACGTGCACGCGCCGGTGCTCGTCCTGCCGCACGGCGCCGGGTATGCGAAGAAGACCCCGCTCGCCGCCGCGGGTGTCGCCGCCCGCCGGAGCGTCTACGGTCTCGGCTCCGAGCACCTGGTGAAGGCCGGGCGAGTCGTGCCGGCGTCGATCGTGCTGTCACACGAGGCCCAGCTGGCCGTGCTCGCCGAGCAGTGCCCCGAAGCGGCCGGAGTCGCGCTGGTGGCCGGTGATCCGTGTGTCGACCAGCTCGCCGCGAGCGTCGCTCACCGCGACGGCTACCGGCGCGAACTCGGCATCGGCGACCGGGAACTGGTGCTGGTCACCTCGACCTGGGGACCGCATTCCTTGTTCGGGCGGCATCCCGGACTGCTCGGTGACCTGCTGCGTCAGCTCGATCCCGACCGGTACCGGGTGGCGGCGATGCTCCACCCGGCGGCGTGGGCCGGGCACGGGCGACGCCAGGTGAAGGCCTGGCTGGCGGAGGAGCGTGCGGCCGGCCTGGTGCTCGTCGAGCCCGAAGCCGACTGGAAGGCAGTCGTGGTGGCTGCCGACCGCGTCATCGGCGATCACGGTTCGACGACGGTCTACGCCGCCGCGGTGGGCAAACCGGTGCTGCACACCGACATCCCGCTCGGCGAGCTGGACGACGACTCAGCGCAGGCGTACGTCGGCAGGCACGCACCGCGGCTGCGGCGCTTTCAGCCGATCGAGCCGCAACTGCACCAGACACCCCCGGCGGACTGGGGCGTCCAGGTCACGCGGCGGTTGACCTCCCGGCCTGGGCAGGCGCACCGGTTGCTCCGCGCGGAGATGTACCGCCTGCTGCGGCTCCCGATGCCCGGGAAGCACCGGGCCGTCCCGCCGGCGTCCCTGCGCACGGAAGGAGACCTCGATGCCTGACGAGCTGCTCGTCCGCGCTGGTTCCGCGAGCCGGTGTGTCCTGCAGTGCGCGGACATCATCCTCCTGGAGGCGGCCACGCTGGCACGGGCTTCGTGGCAGCTGGTCAGCGCGTTCGCCGGCTATCCCGGCTGCCTGGTCGTCGCGGTCCGGCACGAGTGCGGGCAGTGGGCGTTGCTCGCCGCGCGCGGGCACGATCCGCGGATCGTCCGGCCCGGCTTCAGTGGGCGCATCAGTTGGCAGGCGCTGGGCGAGCACGCTCGGGAAGCGCACACCAGGGCGGTGACGTCATGATGTTCGTCGCGGGCGCGGTGACCGTGCGGATGGCGCGCCAGTTCGAGTCCTTCCCCATCCCGCTGGTGTCCAGCACGACTCATCCCGGTGACATCAGCCTCCGCCTGGCCGGGGTCGGCTGGACCGTCGCACGCACGCTCCAGCGGCTCGGTGAGCGGGTCACCCTGGCCACCTTCGTCGGCACCGATCTGCTGGGCCGGATGGTCGAGCTGGGACTGCGCCGGCACGGGCTGGCCGGGACGACGACACTCCCCTGCGAGAGCCAGCCCCGGTCGATGGTGCTCTACGACCGGAACGGCACCCGGTGCGGCGCCTCCGACCTGCGCGGCACGCCCCGGCTCGCCTATCCCGCGGCGCGCTTCGCGCAGGCTGTCGCGGACGGCTGCACGGCGGCGGTGCTGACGAACATCGGGTTCACGCGTCCGCTGATCCCCGCCGCCGTCGACCGGGGTATCCCGATCGTCACCGATCTGCACCTGGTGGACGACATCGGTTCCCGGCACAACCGCGACTGGATGCACAGCGCGCACGTACTGGCCTGTTCGCACGAGAAGCTGCCGATGCTCCCGGAGAACTGGATCCGCGCCATCTGGGACCGCTACGGCACGGAAGTGGTTCTGGTCGGTTGCGGTTCCGAAGGCGCTGTGCTCGGCGTCAGAACGAACCGGCGCATCTGGCGGGTGGAATCCGTGAGCCCGCGTGGTGTCCGTTTCATGGCCGGAGCCGGCGACACCTTGCTGGGCACCTTCACGCACGGGTACTTCGCTTCGGGCGACCCGGGCCGGGCGCTGCGGCGGGCCGTGCTGGCGGCGGGCTGGAAAGTCGGCGGCGGGCCGGACGAGGAGCCGGGGATCGACGCGGACGCCCTGGCCGGACTGTGCCGGTCGCCGGGTCTGCCGCCGATCACCACGCTCGCGTAGCCAGCAGCGTTCGGGCCAGGTCTTCGTGCCGCCGGGCCTGGTCGTCGTCACCGACGCGGCGGGCCAGCTGGGCGAGCAACTGGTGGGCACGGGCGCGCTCGTGATCGGAACCCAGCTCGGCGAATGCGGTCAGGGCGTGTTCGAGGAGCGGGCGCGCCTGCGTGAGGTCACCGGCCGCGAGGTGCGCGTGCCCGAGGACGGCGACAGCTCTCGCGACGTTGTACGGGTCCGCCCGGCCGAGCGTCGACAGCAAGCGGCGCGCCCGGCCCGCCTCTTCGATCGCGGCCTCGTGCCGGCCGAGCCCCACGAGCGCCTCGCTCAGGTTGATCAAGGCGAGAGCCTCGCCCCGGCTCCGGCCGAGTGAACGCAGGATCTCGGCGGTCGCGCGGAACGAGGTGGCCGCGTCGTCCAGATCACCGCGTTCGACCGCGACCAGGCCGAGGGTCTTGAGCGCGCCGGCTTCACCACGCCGGTCGCCACGGGCTCGGCTGGCTTGCAGGAGATCCGCCGCGTGCTCCTGCGCGATCTGCCATTCGCCGCGCGCGAGGTGCGCCCGGGCCAACCGCTTGCGCATGCGGTCGCGCAGTGCTGGGTCTCCCGCGGTTTCGGCGGCGCGCAGGGCGATTTCGTTGCTGGCGAAGGCGTCCGCGCGGTGCTTGTGCAGTTTGAGCAGCGGCTGCAACGCGTCGGCCAGTTCGAGGGCCAGCCGCGGCCACGAACGTCCCAGGGCTTCCTTGGCCAGTGCGAGCAGCGTGGTGCGGTGCGCTTCCAGCCAGTCCAGTGCCGAGCTGTGTTGGGTGAGGCACCGTGGCCAGGCGAACTCGGCCGGCTCGGGTTCGGAACTGATGATCGCTCGCGCGGGCATCACCATGCGGTTCGCGCGGTGGGTCGCGTACACGTACCAGCGGGCGATCCGGTGCACCAGGCCGGCACGCTCGTCCTCACTGTCCTCGGCCAGCGCCAGGCCGTGCGCGTGCACCCGGACGAGATCGTGCAGCCGGTAGGAGCCCTCCTCCAGTTCCTCGGCCAGGCTGGCGTCCACCAGGGCGTCCAGCCCGTCCTGGGCGGTGTCCACGCCGACGGCGAGCATCGCGGCGACCACCTCGGGGCCGAACCCGTCGCCGGGGTGCAGGCTCAGGGCGCGGTAGAGGCGCCTGAGGTCAGCGGGAAGGTCGTCGTACGCACCGTCCAAAGTAGAACGCACCGAAAGGTCTCCCTCCGCCGACAGTCGGTCGAGCCGGGCGCGCTCGTCCGCCAGTTCGGCCACCAACCGGATCAACGGACGCCGTGGCCTGGTGGCGGCCCGGGCGGCCACGACGCACAGCGCGATGGGCAGTCCTCCGCAGAAGCCGACCAGATCGCGCGCGGCCTCTTCCTCGGCCGCCAGCCGCTCGGTGCCGATCCGCGCTTCCAGCAGTGTCAGCGCGGGCTCCGCGGGCAGCGGGCCGACCGGAACGACGTGCGCCCCGGTGGCGAGGAGACCGAGCAGTGCCCGGCGCGTGGTCACCACCGTGACGCCCGAAACCGGGAGCAGCACGCGGACCTGTGCGGCCGAGACCGCGTCGTCGAGCAGGACGGCCAGCGACTTGCCGGTGGTCACCGACCGGTAGAGGGCGGTTCGCTCGGCCAGCCCGGCCGGCACCTGCGGAGCCGGCACGCCGAGCGCGCGGAGGAACTGGCCGAGCACGTCCTCCGGCGCCACCGGTTCGCCGGTCGGGAGGGCGAGTTCGGCGTGGAGCTGACCGTCGGGAAAGCGCTTGCAGGCGCGGGCGAGCCAGGACAACGCGAGGGCGGTCTTGCCGACGCCGCCGGGTCCCTTGAGCACGACGACGCCGCCGTCGGCCAGGAGTTCGTCGAGCCGCGCCACTTCGGCGTCGCGGCCGACGAACCCGGCCGGCGGCGGCGAAAGCTGGCGGGGCACGACCGGAATCGGCGCCGGTTGCGAGATGTACACGTTGCCGTGCACGGAGCCCGCCTGGACGACGGCACCCTCGACCCCGCCCGAAACCGAGTTGGCGTGCTCACTCACCGTCAACCCCCAGTCACGCTCGCCTACTCACTCCAAAGTAGTACGGCGTGCAACGGGGGGTGGAGGAAAGGGTGGCCGGGGTGCGGTGGTTTGCTCCCTGGGGCGGTGCGGTGAACGCCGAAGCCACGGCTGGTGGCGTACGGCGGCTACTCCGGGCGGAGTAGGGGTGCTGTGAGCGGCCAGCGCACCGACGACGGAGATACGAC
Organism: Amycolatopsis thermalba; assembly: GCF_023376025.1. Classification (NCBI taxonomy): domain Bacteria; kingdom Bacillati; phylum Actinomycetota; class Actinomycetes; order Pseudonocardiales; family Pseudonocardiaceae; genus Amycolatopsis; species Amycolatopsis thermalba. Next base: position 1,607,239 of record NZ_CP091196.1, on the reverse strand, counting down.
GATCCCTCCGGACGGGGGCGGGCCCCGGTGCCGTGAACGGGCAGCGCACCGCCGACGGAGATACGGCGGCCCCCAGAAGGTCGGCTGTGGCCGGGACGTCCCGGTCAGGGGCGGTAGCGGTAGGGCAGCTCCGTCGGCTGGCCGGTCGGGCCGAACTCGTGCTCCGGCTGGTCCGGCTCGAACCAGTCGCGGTTCACCCTTGGCGTGCCTTGCGGCGGCGTCGGCTCCGGATCGTGCTTGGTGAGGCCGCCCAGCGGAATACCGGCCGCCGGGGTGGGCTGCGGTTGCGGGGGCAGCGGTTCGGTGAAGCGCGGGGGCTCCTCCGGCGGCTCCATCGTGCGCCAGGCCTGCGGGTTGGTGACCCGCTGGGCACCCTCGGGCGACGGCGCGTTGGGGGCTGCCCCGGACGGACCGGGCGCGGCGGGGCCGGCCGGCGCCACGGCCGGCCCCGAGCCAGTTGCGGGCATTCCCGGCCCTGCCTGAGAAGCCCCGGTTGCCGGGCCGGCCTGGGGCGCGCCGGGCGCCACCGGGCCGGCCGGAGAGGCGCCGGGCGCCGCGGACGAACCACTCCCAGAGGGGCCCGGCGCCACCGGACCGGCGGGAGCAGCACAGGGCACCGTGGCCGGACCGGCCCCAGGCGCACCGGCCACCGAACCCACCTCGGGCGCACCGGGCACCCTGGCCCTTCCTGAGCCACTCTCGGCAGCACCGGGCACCGCGGCCGGACCGGCCACGGCACCCGCCTCGGGTGCGCTGGGCAGCGCTGGGCCGCTCTCGGGGGGTGTGCGCGGGGCGGCGAGCTTCTTCGGCGGCTCCGGCAGCGGCGGCACCTCCGGCGACGGCGTCGTCGGCGTGGTCCGCCACACCGGTGCGGGCGGGATGATCATCGGCGCGGCGCGGGGGGCGTCCGCGGCCGGGGCGGGCGCCTCGGCCTCGCGGCTGGTCCGTCCGCGCGGCGGGATCGGGTCCAGGCAGGGCACCAGGACGGTCGTGTTCTCCGGCTCCTCGACCTTCCGCCCGCTGCGCTCCCGGTAGACCATGTCCCCGTCGGCGTCGATCTCGACCAGGTAGCCGACCTCGGCGAGCTGCTCCTCGTCCAGGTCGACGAGCTTCTCGTAGCGCGAGGGCACCGTGCGGTAGATCGGCCACGACAGCGACCGGTGCGTCTGGTGGAACTGCGACAGCAACGCGGCCATCTGCTGCTGCCACGGCAGCGACATCCCCTCCGCCAGCGAACGCGGCAGCACGACGTAACCGTCGTCCACACCCGGCAGTCCCTGCGACAGGTAATCGGACAGGGGCGTGCTCGACGCGGGCGGCCCCGACCGCGGCGGGGGCGGCGGGGCGCCGAACAGGTCGCCCAGCTGCGCCGGCTTCTTGTTGCGCTTACCGAACTTCTTCGCCACGGGGCATCACCTTCTACACGCCGGGCCGGACTGCCTGCGGCACAAGCTCGTCTTCGTTCCAGGAGACCTTCCGGGTGTGCACCGGCACGCCGGTCTGCTGGGCCTCCACGATCTTCCCGTCGCCAAGGTACATCGCGACGTGGTGGATGGTCGCCGGGTTCGACGGGTCATACGCCCAGAAGAGCAGGTCACCGGGCTGGGCGTCACGCACCGGAAGCATCGCGCCGTTCTTGTACTGGTCGCGCGACACCCGGCTGAGTGTGATGCCCGCCGCCTCGTACGCCCGCAGCATCAGGCCGGAGCAGTCGTAGGAGTTCGGCCCGGTCGCGCCCCACACGTACGGCTTGCCCTGCTCCCCCAGCGCGAACTGGATCGCGGCGGCCGCGGCGTTGTTGGGCGGCAGCACGAGCCCCGCGCTCTGCCCGCAGCCGACCATGTCCGCGACCTGGCCCAGGTTCTCCACCAGGTGGGCTGCCATCTGCTCCCACTTGTGGTAGCGCTCGGGGAACGCCGACCGCTCGACGTCCTGCGCCGACGCACCGGGGCGCTGCTTGTCCCAGTCCGGCACGGTGAGCAGGACGTTGTAGAACTTGTTGATCTGGTACGGGATGTCCTGCAGCTGGGCGGGCGTGCCCCAGCCCATCGACGGCCGCATCTGGAAGATGCCCAGCGAGTCCCGGTCGCCGTAGTTCAGGTTGCGCATGCCGGACTCGGTCATGCCGGCCTGGATCGCGATCTGCCACGCACGCGGCGACAACCCGCGTTGTTTGCCGATTTCGATGATCTGGCTGATGATGTACCGCTGCTCGTCGTTGAGCTTCGCGGCCTGGGCGGCGCCCTGGTCGGTGCCGGGCACGCTCGGGCCGATCGCCGCGTCGCAGCTGACGTTGGTGTACGCGGCCTGCATCTGGGCCTGCTGCTGGTCGGTCACGACCTTGGTGACGACCCCGACGGTCGCGACCCCCGCGAAGAGCACGGCGACGAGAACGCCGACGAGGACACCGATCCGCATGGGTCAGCTCGCCTGGTCGTAGCCGGTGACGAGCCAGCCGGACGGCGTCTTCGCCACGGTGATCGACAGTTTCGGGCCGTCGGTCGGGACGAGCACCTCCACGGAACTGGTGTAGGACTTGGTGACGGTGGGTTCGCCGGTCACCCTGGTCGCCGGGATGTTCGCCGGGTCCACAGTGGACATCTCCGGCAGGTACTCCTCCGTCGTGAGTGGACGCAGGCCGTCCAGCCACTGGGCGTTGGTGATGCCGTCCGGGTGGGTGGCCCACGCGGTGGCCCACTGCTTGGCGATCCGCAGGGCCGCCGGGTCCGGCGCGGCGGAGGTCGGCTGGAGCAGCGGCGCGGTGAGGCGGGTGGACATCGGGGCCGGCGAGGAGCCCGCGCTGGTCGGGCTGCTGCCGGCGCCGGGGTCCTGGATGCGCACCGGCGTCGGCCCGGAACGGTTGGGGTTGCCCAGCAACTGCGGCACGACGATGCCGATGGCGACGATCAGCACGATCACCGCGACGGCGGTGCCGACGAGGTGGGCCGGCGAGCGCAGCGGGAAACCCCAGATGCGGCGGTAGACGGCGGCGCGGCCGCGGTTGGTCCGGATCGGCATCTACATCACCGCACGATCCGGTCGGTGTCACGGGAGTCGTCGCGCACCTCGAGCCCGCGGGAGGGGCGGTACAGCACGTGGACCGGCTTGCCGCCGACGAGCTCCTGCCCGGCGCGGCGGGGTTCCGGCCGCTGGGCGGGGGTGGCGCTCATGCCGGGCCGCGAGATGCGCGACGGGACGACGACGGGGTCGGGTTCGTCCCAGCCGCGGTCGTAGACGGGCGAGGTGTCCACGCGGCGGCTGGGCCGTTGCGCGACCGGCGGCATCCAGCCGTCCGCGCGGCGCGTGGTGCCCGGCGGGGCGGAGTAGACGAACGCGTCCGGGTCCGCGCCGTCGGGTGCGTAACCGGCGAAGGCGGGCTGGTTGCCGCCGCCGGCGGGCAGGCCGGGCCTGGCGTGTCCGGGCAGCGCCGGTCCACCGCCGGGCCAGGGCGCACCGGACCAGGCGGCCGCCGGGCGGGCGGCCATGGCCCCGGCGCCGTCGAGACGCTGGGCGGTGGCGAAGACGGTCGCCTCGGGACGCCCGCGGCCGGCGGACCCGGTCGGGCTGGCGACCTCGCTCTCCTCGCTCTCGCGGACGCTCTCCCAGAACTCGTCCTGCGGCGTGGGCCCCTGCTTCCTGCGGAAGCGGCTGAACAGGCCGCCGCTCGGGGCCGGAATGGAGGACCCGACCACGCCGACGGACATCTCGACCATCTGCCAGAGCCGACGCACCGGCCGCCCGACGAGGAACAGCAGAACGGTCACCAGCCCCGCCATGACCATCTGGGTGAGGATCGAGAGCGAGTTCCCCGCGGCGAAGATGGCCTGCAGCAGCAGGGCGTGCACACCGGCGAGCACCGAGAGGACGAGCAGGTTGAAGCCGACCGCCCCGAGCAACCGCGCCACGCGGCGCAGGATGTCGTGGTGGACCAGGGCCACCAGGCCGATCAACGGTGCCGTCAGGACGAACAACCGGATCAGCACCTGGGCCAGCAGCACGGAAGCCTTGGCCAGCAACTGGAACAAGGCGTAGACCAGGCTCTGGCCGAGTGCGAGGAACCCGGATCCCGTCCGGCTGCCACCCTCTCCGGTGAAGTACTGGGTCGCCGGACCGAGCTGGGTGGAGATGTTCTTGTACGCGGCCTTCTTCGCGTCCACCACACCCTGGTTCGCGTCGTCGCCGTTGCGGATCTGGGTCCACGTGAACGCCTGCGCGTCGAGCAGCGGACGCCCGAACTGCTGCGCCTGCGGCGCGTCCGGCGCGCCGAACTCCCCGCGCAGCCAGTTGTTGTAGATCACCTGGTTGTAGAGGTCCGTGGGCAGGACTTCGCGCACGATCCGGTCGCCCGAGTTGTCGACGAACCCGGCCTGGATGTTGGTGCTGGTCTGTACGATCGCCCGGTCGATGGGATCGAAGTACTGCAACATCGCCATCGACGACGCCGCCAGCCACACGGCGCCGAGGGCGTAGAGCCCGCGTTTGCTCACCGCGGACAGGTCCCCGCGCCAGATGTTGCGGAACATCATGATGGCGAGCACCAGCGCGAACAGACCGAAGAGCTGCGCGTAGACGTTGTTGTAGACCTTCTCCGCGCCCGATTTCACGGCGTTGTAGATCGGGTTGAGGAGCCCGCCCTCCATCACCGTGTAGTGCAGTGAGTTGGTGGCTCCCACGATGTTCTTGCCGATGTTGAAGAGCTGGTTGCCGGCCCAGGTGTCGATGGTCGTGTTCGGGCTGGTGATCCCGGACAGCGGACCGCAGTCGGTCTGGTACACGTACCAGACCGTCCCGGCGTAGCTGTAGTCCAGATAGGCGCTGCCGTTCTCGCCGTGCCGGGCAGGTGGGTCGAGAGCGCCCACCAAACCGGCACCAGGCCGCTCGGGGTTCGGCGCCTCACCACAGGACGCCGCGGAGGCTGATGGGGCCATGACCGTGGTCTGGAAACCCATCAGCAGGGCGACCGCCACCACGGCCGCCCAGCGGGGTGGTCTCTTCCGGCGGCTCCCGCGGTTCTTCAGGCCCCTTCGCAGGGCGTGCCAGCTCCCGGCCACGGCCAGCACGCTCAAGACCGTCACGAGCGTCATGCCGCGTCCCAGCCGCCGCGCTTGCCCGCGCCCGCCCGCTCGCCGTCGCCGGAACCCGGGACGTCCTCGGCGAGGATTTGCTCCTCCGTCAGCCCCAGGTCGCGTTCCGCGGCCAGCTCCAGGTCCGGCTCCAGCTCGTCGTCCGGTGGCGGGGACGCCACGTGCTGCTCCTCGCGCGGGGGTTCGGTGTCCCGGGCGTGCGTGTCCGCCGGCAGCGCGTCCTTCGAACCCGGCGTCGTGTCCAGGGACGCGCGCAGGTGGGCCAGGTGCGGCCCGGAGAAGTCCACCCGGATCCGCTCCACGCCACCGGCACCGTCGCCGAAGATGAACTGCCTCGGCTCGCGGTCGCGCTCCAGGCCGCGCTGCGCACCGGGCCGCCGGCCCAGCGACGCGACCACCTGCTCGTACCCGACGCCCACCGGCACCTTCAGCAGCCGCAGCGCGTCGGCCTGCGCCTCGTCGTCGTCGAGGCGCCCGACGAACACCGAGTCCAGCAGCGCGACGAAACCCTGGATCTTCAGGAAGTCCGCCGGGATCTGCGAGGACAGCAGCACCCGGACGTTCCACTTCCGCGAGTCACGCGCGAACCGGTTCATCAGCACCCGCCCGGTCGGCACCTCGGACAGGAAGAACGCCTCGTCGATCCACACGCCCTTGCGCAGGTCCTTGGGCTTTTCGTAGACCGACCGCTGCGTCAGCCACGCGGCCAGGTTCAGCATCTCGACACCGAGCGCCTCGGCGTCGGTCCAGTGCTCGCGGCCCACGCCGTCCTTGGGCAGCGTCAGCCCGGCCATCGTCAGCACCGTCAGCCGGTCGTCGCGCGTCTCCGAGTACGGGTCGGCGTCGTTCTCCGGGATCAGCAGCGACATGCGCTCACGCATCTCGTCCAGGAAGTCCGCCACCACCACCGCGTGCTCGTGGTGCTCGCTGGAGTCCCGGCGCAGCGCGTCGATCACCTGGCCCGGGTCCGCGTCGTACCGGCCGCCGACCGCGCGCACCGCCCGCAGCAGCACGATCCGGCTCTGCGGCATCCGCGCGACCTCGTACGGCAGCACCCCGGTGAGCACGTCCAGCACGAGCCGCCGCCGGGTCGCGCCGGCCAGCGCCCGCTCGCGCCGCCACGCCCGCTCCGGGTCCTCCTCGTCCATGAAGTGCTCGAGCAGCGGCTCGGCCACCACGCGGTAGGGGTTGAGGATGCCGGGTTGTGCATTCAGCAAGTTGATGGGCCGCGCGTACGGCCGGATCTCCGGCAGATCGCACAACCGGGACAGCGGGCCGGACGGGTCCAGCAGCGTCCAGTGCGCCCCGGCGCGCAGGGTCTTGTAGACGATGCCGCCGCCGAGGAACGACTTGCCGCCACCGAGACCGGCGACCATCGCGGTCAGGCCGGACCCGTCGCGGATCTCCTGCGCCATCCACGGGTCCCAGGCGACCGGGCGCCGGGTCGCGGTGACCGTCTCGCCGAGCAGGATGCCGCGCCGGTCACCGACCTCGGCCGTCGCCGTCGGCACCGCCGCCGCGGCCCAGACCACCGAACCCCGGCGCATGTACGCCGAGGACGACAGCGGCTCACCCGGGATGAACTCCCGCGCCAGCGCGTACTGCGCCTCCGGGTGCTCGATCGCGATCTTCGGCTTGTACAGGTCGAGCAGCTGCTGCGCCAGCCGCAGCGCCTCGCGCTCGGTGTCGCCGGACACCGCCAGCCGCCACCACGACCGCACGCGGGTCGCCAGCGCGGTGAAGCCGGAGGTCATCTCGTCGTCGATCTCGAGCACGCGCGTCGCCTGCCGCGCCAGCGACTGCGGCGGCTCCAGCTCGTGCTCGTCGGTGTAGTGCTTGACCTGCGAGCGCACCTTGTTCATCTGGCGCTGCAGCTCGCCGGCCACCTCCTCGGGGCGGCGCACGTAGATGCGGGCCGACCACTCCACCGAAGCCGGCAGCCGGTCCGCGTGCTGCACCCACGGGTCGTCGACCTCGGGGATCTGCAGGCCGTGCATCTGGCCCACGGTCAGCACCGCGAGGTGCCGCTGCACCCCGGCGTTGGACCCGGTGCGGCCGCGCACGGTCAGCGTCGGCGCGTACGGCTCGGCGTGGAAGTCCGCCGCGTCGGTGAAGCTGGCCAGGTCCTCCGGCTCCCACACCGCGCCGGGCACGGCGGGCAGATTCCGGGGCGCGGGCAGGCCGAGCGAGCACGAGCGGTGCATCAGCCAGGACATCTCCTCGGCGTGCACCGGGCGGCCCTCCAGCCCGGACGAGCCGATCACCTGGTCCAGGTGCTCGACCTCGGAGTCCAGCGCGGCCAGCTCGGCGTCGACCGCCTCGGGCAGGATGCGGCGCAGCAGCGGGGCGGCGCGCTCCACCGCGCGGTCGACGACGCGCCGGGTCTGCACCTGGACGCCGATGTAGACCTCTTTCTCCGCCATCGACCGGCCGAGCAGCTGCTGCTGCTCACCGATCAGGTAGTCGTCGAACGACAGCGCGCCGGGCACGTCCGGCGGGCGGCGGATGGCGTTGTGCACGTGGGCCTCGGCCCACATGCGGATCGGGTACGGCCGGGTGGTGACGCGCAGGTGCAGCCAGCGGCCCTGCAGCTCGGCGTACTGGCCGGCGATCGCGGCGATCAGGTCGCGACGCTGGGAGTCCGACCGGAACGACCACCGCTGCGGCGCCAGCCGGTACCAGGCGTAGACCTCGTTCTCGGTGCGCACCAGGTGCCCGTCGATGGTGCGCAGGGAGATCGACGGGGTGTAGCTGGGTATCGCCTGCTCACCGGGGAGCCGGCGGCCCTGCTTGCCGGGGGCGCGACCCGGCTGCGGCGGCCACTGCGCAGCCCCGCTGGGGTCGGACTTCCCGGCCTTCCGGCGTCCGCCGCTTCCGAACAACCTCTACCTCCTACCGTGGCGCCGAAGTGCGCGCGCCACGCGGTCGTGCTGGCTGGTGGTGAGGATGCGACCCCGCCGCGGCGAGGTGCCGTTTGTGCTTGGGCAGCGGCCGCTCGTTCCGCACGCGGATCTTCGTGGCCGTGACCGCACCGCCCTCTCCGGAGGTCTTCTCGCGGGGCGTCTGCAGCTCGCGCAGCCACATCGTCATGACCGCACCGAGCGGACGCTCGTGACTGATCTTGGCCGTGATCATCCGGGTGATCAAGATCGTGATGACGAACGCCCACGCGGTGGAGAAGAAGCCGAACCCGAAGCCGAGCTGCCGCTCCACGGCCAGGACGACGAGGAACACCGGGATGCCGACACCCCAGGCCACGTACCGCGCCCGCCACGGGAACGTCGCCTTCGGCGGGCCGAGCCAGACCGCGTCGACCCGGTAGACCTCGTCATCGGTTCGAATCCGCACGCGCGCTACCCCGCGCCGTCAGCTGGTGAACAAGCCGGCGATCCATTCGCCGACGTTGACGCCGAGCCCGCTCACGGCGAGGCCGACGATCGCGAGCGCGATCACCACACCGGCCAGGCGGCGCATGACGCCGGCGTTGTCGCCCTTGCCGCCACCGAGCCAGAGCAGCAGCAGCGCGACGGCGAGCAGGACCAGGGGAATGATGTTGTCGAGGAGCCACTGCTGGACTCCACGGGTCCTGATCTCGCCCTGCGCCAGGTGCTGCACAAGTGTCATCATGGTCATCGCGTACTCCCAGGTGCGAGGAGTGTGGGTGTCGGGTGGGTCAGCGCGGGGCGGGCCCACGAGGTCGGAAAGTTCGTCCGGTCTGTCTAGCCCATCATGGCGTCACAAGCTGTGACGGTCAAAGCGCTCTCTGTCGAACGGCAGTCCATCCACACCAGGCACAGTACGGCCACTTCTCCTGAACTCGTCGCCCTCCATCATCGTGGCAAGACCGCTCAGGGTTAACCCCCTGCACCCGGATTTCCTAGTGTGGGTAGGGACTCACCCACAGGCGCATTCCCGTTTCACTCTGGGTGCGCGGTATCGCTCCTCGATGGCGCGGACAACAGTGTGGCATGACCCGATCGGCCGCATGCCATGTACCCGGGCGTGACGACTTCTCCGGGCGAGTCGATCATCCGATCCAGCGAACACCGTCACCCAGCGCCCAAGTGGAGCCGTTTCGTCCTCACGATGTGTGATCGATACGCACTTTCGGGTGGACTCGAGTGTAAGCGCTCGCTGTGCGGAGTGCCGCGGTGTACCGCGGCGAGGTGAACAGTGCGGGCCCACCGGGTCGCGCGGAGGCGGCGAGCGCTTTCCGCGGCGAGCGGCGGTGACACAGGGCAAGGGCGAACGCTTTCCTCCTCACCGAACGTGAGAAGTCCGGCTCCGCGCGGCTGGGGCTGAGGGCGTTCGGCGGGCCCGGCGCCGTGAGAACTCGGGCTCCGCACGGTAGGGGCCGGGCGTTCGATAGCCGGGCGGCGCGCGCTTCCGCGCGACCGCGGGGCGTCGCACGTGCCATCGCTGGCGCGACCTCCGTGCCCACAGGCGCGAAGCTCAGGCCCGCGTCGCCGCGAAGATGCCGTCCGGGAAGGCGCCGTGTGCGACCGCGTGGCGGGCCAGTTCCCGGCCCAGCTCGTGCAGTCGCGCGGCCTTCTCGGCGCCCAGGTGGCGCCACGGGGCCACCGCGGAGGCGTTCGTCTGCTCCTCGAGGCTCTCGCGCAGCGCAGTGCCCTCCGGGGTGAGCCGGCCGTCCTCGTCGAGCAGGCCCTGGGCGCGCAGGTCCTCGACGCCGGCGTCCCACTGCTCGTCCGACCAGCCGCGGCTCGTCTTGGCGACCGGCTCCAGGAAGCCCTTCCCCGTCGCCGTGTAGGTGATCAGCGCGGCCAGCCCGCCCAGCCCGTGACCGACCAGCGCCGCGATGTGCCCGTCGCCCCGGTACTCACGCAACAGCGTCGCCGCGTGCCAGAGGACCAGGTGCGGCTCGGACGGCCACTCCAGCTCCGCGTGCCCCGCGTACAACGGGCGCCCCTCCGCCGTGCAGGCCGACGCCGCCGAGCGGGCCAGCTCCGCCGCCTCGGCCAGCCGCGGCGAGGTGATCAGCTCCTCCCCCAGCACGCGGCACAGCCCGGCGTCCGCCGCCGCCATCCGGGCCGGCAGGATCCGCTCCGGCGTGGCCAGCGTCCACGCCCGCGGGATGTGCCGGGCGACCAGCTCCGGGTTGAAGTTGTAGAAGGTGGCCGCGACCACACCCGCGCTCACCGTGCCCATCGGCGCGGCGCGGCTGGCGAAGTAGCCCATCCGGCCCGGCCGCAACCCGGCCTCGGTGAGCGCTTGCTCCGCCTCGGGCGCGAAGTAGACGAACGAGTGCAGCGGTTCGAGCACCCGGTGACACCGGAACGCGACGCCGCGGGCTTCTGCGTGATCCACCGCCCGACCCTAGGCCACCGGCGGGCCGGCGGGAAAGGGGCGGACGAGTTGGCCTGTAAGCCGGATCCTGTCCCGCGGCGCGAAGCCGCGGTGGCGGCCATCCATCTAGGCCTGCCGTCGCCGGCAGGCTCGAGCGGCCTACCCGCAGGCATCGGACGGGCCGCCCTCGATCGCCTGCGCAGGCGCCTCGCGGCGCCCTCTTGGCCTTGCTCCGGGTGGGGTTTACCGAGCCACCCCGGTCACCCGGGGTGCTGGTGGTCTCTTACACCACCGTTTCACCCTTGCCCCGGCCGGTGACGGCCGGAGCGGTCTGTTTTCTGTGGCACTGTCCCGCGGGTCGCCCCGGGTTGCGGTTAGCAACCACCCTGCCCTGCGGAGTCCGGACTTTCCTCGAGGGAGTGACCCCTCGCGACCGCCCGGCCAACTCGTCCGCCCACTCAGGGTAACCGTTCCCGCGCCGCGGACGGCGGTTGCCCTCCCGCCGGAGAACATCGGCCGGCGGGCTAGCGTGCGGGCATGGTCGCGGCGGTCGGGAGCCTCGGGGCGCTCGCCGCCGTTCTCGGGTTCGCCATGGCGCGTCCGCGGGGTCTGCCGGAGGCGCTGGTCGCGGTGCCCGCGGCGCTCGTCGTGCTCGCCGCCGGGCTGGTGCCGCCGGGCGAGGCGTGGGAACAGGTCACCGCGATGGCCCCGACGCTCGGATTCCTCGCGGCGATCCTCGTCCTCGCCGACCTGGCCGACCGCGAGGGCGTCTTCCGGTGGCTCGGCGCGCGGCTGGCCACCGCCTGCCGCGGCAGGACGCGGTGGCTGCTCGCGCTGACCTTCGCGGCCGCCGCGGGCACGACCGCGGTGCTGAGCCTCGACGCGACGGTCGTCCTGCTGACACCAGTCGTCCTGGCCACCACGAGAACCCTCGGCCTGCCGCCGAAGCCGCACGTGTACGCGTGTGCCCACCTGGCCAACTCGGCGTCGACGCTGCTGCCCGTCTCGAACCTGACGAACCTGCTGGCCTTCGCCGCGTCCGGGCTGACCTTCACCGGGTTCGCCGCGCTGATGGCGGTGCCGTGGCTGGTCACCATCGCGGTCGAGCTGGCGGTCTTCCGGTGGTTCTTCCGGCGCGACCTGACCGGGTTCGCGCCGCCCGCGGACGCCGGCCGGGAGGCGCCGGTCTTCGCGCTGGTCGTCCTCGGGCTGACGCTCGCCGGGTTCGGGGCCGGTCCGCTGATCGGGCTCGCGCCGGGGTGGGTGGCCGCGATCGCCGCCGCCGTCCTCGCCGTCCGGGCGCTGACGCTGCGGACGACGAGCCCGGTGCGGCTGGTCGTCGCGGCGAACCCGCTGCTCAGCCTGTTCGTGCTGGGTCTCGCGATCGTCGTCCAGGCGGTGTCGGACCACCTGCTCGGCGGCCCGCTGCGGGCGGTGCTGCCGGCGACGACCGGCCTGCCCGCGCTGCTGCTCACGGCGTTCGTGGCGGCCGCGCTGGCCAACCTGGTGAACAACCTCCCGGCGACGCTGATCCTGCTGGCGGCGCTCGGCCCGCACCCGGCTCCCGGAGTGCTGCTCGCCGTGCTGCTGGGCGTGAACATCGGCCCGAACGCCACCTACGTCGGCTCGCTGGCGACGCTGCTGTGGCGGCGCGTGCTCGGCCGGGACGCGCCCGGCCTGGGCGAGTTCACCCGGCTCGGCCTGGCGACGGTCCCGGCGAGCCTCGCCGCGGCGACCGTCGCGCTGTGGCTGGTGCTCCCGTGACGCGTGCTCAGGCCAGGTGCGAGATGTCGTTCACCAGCCGCACCGAGGCGTTGCCGTCCGGGTAGAACTCGACGATCGACAGCGACGCCAGGTCCAGGTGCAGCCGGAACAGCAGCGACGGGCCCGCGTCCAGACCCAGCCGCAGCAGGGACTTGATCGGGGTGACGTGGCTGACCACGACGATCGTCTTCCCGGCGTGGGTCTCGACCAGCTCGTCGCGGGTCCGGCGGACCCGCTGGTGCACCGCGTCGAAGCTCTCCCCGCCCGGCGCGGGCACCAACGGGTCGCGCAGCCAGCGGCCGTGCAGCTCCGGATCGCGCTGGGCGGCCTCGGCGAACGTGAGCCCCTCCCACTCGCCGAAATCGGTCTCCAGCAGGCCGGGGTGGGTCTCCACGCGGGCGCCGAGCGCGTCCGCCACCGCCTGCGCGGTCTGCTTCGTCCGGGTCAGCGGGGAGGCCACGATCGCGGTGTCCGTGCCCAGCTCGGACACCGCGGCCAGGCGCTTCGCGGCCGCCGCGGCCTGCTGCCCGCCGTGCTCGGTCAGCGGCACGTCACCGCGGCCGGAATACCGGCGGTCCACCGACATCGCGGTCTGACCGTGCCGCAGCAGCATCATCCGGACCGGCGTGCCCTGCGCGCCGGTCCACTTCTGCGGCGTCGTGCGCTCCGGCGCCGGGTCCTTGCCGGCCTGGGTGTCCATCGCCTCGTTGGCGAGCCGGTCGGCGTGCGCGTTCTCCGCGCGCGGGATCCACTGGTAGCTCACCCGCGCGAACCCGGCGGCCAGCTCGCGCGCCCGCTCGGCGAGCGGCTTCAGGGCCTCGTGCTTGATCTTCCAGCGGCCGGACATCTGCTCGACCACCAGCTTGGAGTCCATCCGCACGTCGACCTCGGTGGCCCCCGCCTCGGCGGCCGCGCGCAGCCCGGCGATCAGGCCCGAGTACTCGGCGACGTTGTTCGTCGCCACGCCCAGCCCCTCCTGGCGCTCGGCCAGGATCTCACCGGTCGCGGCATCGCGGACGACGGCGCCGTAGCCGGCCGGCCCGGGGTTGCCCCGCGAGCCACCGTCGGCCTCGACGACCGCTCTCACAGGCCCGACTCCACGGTGCGCACCAGGATCGCGCCGCAGTTCTCGCACTGCACGACCTCGTCCTCCGCGGCCGCCTTGAGCTCGGACACCGTGTTGCGGTCGAACTCCATGTTGCAGGCCAGGCACTTGCGCGCCCGCACCAGCGCGGCGCCGATGCCCTTGTGCGCGCGGACCCGCTCGTACAGCTTGAGCAGGCCCTCCGGGAACCGCGGCACCAGCTTGGCGCGGTCCTCCTCGCGGCGCGTCTTCGTGGTGTCCAGGTCCTTGAGCGTCTCGTCGCGGCGGCTCTCCACGTCGGCCAGCGCCTGCTCGGTCTTGTCCACCTCGGCGCCGGTGCGCTGCACGTCCAGGCCCAGCGCCTCGCGGCGCTCCATCAGCTCCAGCAGGTCGTCCTCCAGCGCGCTCTGCCGCCGGGCCAGGGTCTCCAGCTCGTGCTGCAGGTCCGCGACCTGCTTGGACGGCAGCGTGCCGCCGTCGATCAGCTTGCGGTCGCGGTCCTCGCGGGCGCGGACGGACTCGATCTCCTTCTCCTGGCGGGCGATCTCGCGGTCCAGGTCGGAGGCCGCGGTCTCGTGCCGGATCGCGGTGTCGCGCAGCTCGCGCAGGGTCTTCTGGATGCCCTCGATCTCGGCGAGCTCGGGCATGGTGCGGCGGCGGTGCTCGACCCGGGACAGCTCGGCATCCACTTTCGCGAGCTCGAGCAGCTGACGCTGGACGGCTGGCTCTGCCTTCACTGGTACTCCCTCGGATTACGCGCGGATGGTCCACGGATCGGTCCGGCGCGCGGACACGTGCACGTTGACGTTACCCGCAAAGGCGGCACGCAGGACCGCCGAGGCTTGCCCGCACCACGGCCACTCGCTGGCCCAGTGGGTCAGGCCGACCAGGGCGGGCGCGTCCGCGCCGGTCTCCAGGTGCTCGCCGGCGGGGTGGTGGCGCAGGTCGGCGGTGACGTAGGCGTCCACCCCGGCCGCGGTCGCGGCGCCCAGGAAGCCGTCGCCGGCCCCGCCGGACACCGCGACCGTCCTAATCAGACGATCCGGGTCGCCTGCCCCGAGCACGCCCGGCTCGGTGCGCGGCAGGGCGTCGGCGACCCGGCGCACGAACGCGGCGAACGGTTCGGGCTCGGGCAGCTCGCCGATGCGGCCCAGGCCGGTGCCGCCGTCCGGGTGCGGGTCGAGCGGGCGGAGCACGCGCAGGCCGATCGCTTCGGCGAGCGCGTCGGACACGCCCGGATTCGCCGAGTCGGCGTTCGTGTGCGCGCAGTACAGGGCGACGCCGGCGCGGATGAGCCGGTGCACCAGCGCGCCCTTCGGGGTGTCGGCCGGCACGCCGTGCACGCCGCGCAGCAGCAGCGGGTGGTGCGCGACGACCAGCTGCACACCGGTCTCGATCGCCTCGTCGATGGTCGCGGCGACCGGGTCGACGCAGATCAGGACGTCGGTGACCGGCTCAGCGGGGTCGCCGCAGACCAGGCCGACCGCGTCCCAGCTCTCCGCCAGCGCGGGCGGATAGGCGTCCTCCAGGGCGGCGATCACTTCGGCGAGCGCGGGCATGGGGCGATCTTCGCACGTGCCGTGGGGCAGACTGCGGGGTGTGACCGAGCCGAGCCTGCACATCTGCTTCGTCTGTTCCGGCAACATCTGCCGCTCCCCGATGGCGGCCATCGTCTTCCGCGCGCACCTGGAGCGAGCCGGGCTCGCCGACCGGGTCCGCGTCACCAGCGCCGGCACCGGACCCTGGCACGTCGGCGAACCGGCCGACCCGCGCGCCCGCGACACGCTGCGCGAGGCCGGCTACCGCGGCAAGCACGTGGCCGCGCAGGTCGACAGCGATCACCTGGCCGCCGACCTGCTCCTCGCCGCCGACCGGGGCCACCTGCGGGAGCTGCGGCGCATGGTGGACGACCCCGCACGGGTGCGGCTGCTGCGGTCCTTCGACCCCGAGGCGCCCGACGGTGCCGAGGTCCCCGACCCGTACTACGGCGGCGACGACGGCTTCCCCGAGGTCCTCGCGATGGTCGAACGGACCGTCCCCGCGCTGCTGGACTGGGCGAAGGCGCGGCTCTGAGCTGCGGCCATGCGGTTGCCGCCGCGCGCGGATACCGTGGCGGCGGGCAGACGAAAAGGTGCTGGACATGAGCGTTCGCGAAGCCGTCGAACGGCTGCTGGGAGTCCCGGTCACCGGGGTGCGCCGCAGCGGCGGCGCGGTGTGCCTGGTGACGACCGAGGGGCGCGGCGTGCTGGTCGCCAAGCAGGGCAGCGGCCCGGGCGCGACCGACGCCGAGGCCGCCGGGCTGCGCTGGCTCGGGGAGCACGGCGACGTGCCGGTCCCGCAGGTCCACGCGCACGACGACGAGTGGATCGTCATGGAGTACGTCCCGCCGACGTATCCCGAGACCGCCGCGGCGGAGGCGTTCGGACGCGGCCTGGCGCGCCTGCACCTGCGGGGCGCGCCCGCGTACGGATCGCCACCGCCCGGCGGACCGGCCGACGCGTGGATGGGCCTGGCGCCGATGCGCAACGAGCCGTGCGCCGACTGGGCGACGTTCTACGGTTCGTACCGCGTGCTGCCGTACGTGCGGATGTGCGTGGACCAGGGCCTGTACGACGCCGGGCAGGCGGCGGTGTTCGAGCGGGTGTGCGCGCGGCTGCCCGAGCTGGGCGGCCCGGCCGAACCCCCGGCCCGCCTCCACGGCGACGCGTGGAGCGGCAACGTGCACTGGGCGCGGGGCGCGGTGTGGCTGATCGACCCCGCCGCGCACGGCGGCCACCGCGAAACGGACCTGGCGATGCTGCGCCTGTTCGGGACGCCGCTGCTGGAGCACATCCTCGGCGCGTACGAGGAGGAGGCGAAGGATCTGGACGCCCCGCTGGCCGACGGCTGGCGGGAGCGCGTGGAGCTGCACCAGCTGTTCCCGCTGCTCATGCACGCCGCTGTGTTCGGGGCCGGGTACGCGCGGCAGGCGCTCCGGGTGGCGGAGACGCTGGCGGGCTGAGCGGCGCGAAGCGCCCGCAGGGCGCGCGGCGCGAAGCGCCCGCAGGGCGCGCGGCGCGAAGCGCCCGCAGGGCGCGCGGCGCGAAGCGCCCGCAGGGCGCGCGGCGCGAAGCGCCCGCAGGGCGCGCGGCGCGAAGCGCCCGCAGGGCGCGCGGCGCGAAGCGCCCGCAGGGCGCGCGGCGCGAAGCGCCCGCAGGGCGCGCGGCGCGAAGCGCCCGCAGGGCGCGCGGCGCGAAGCGCCCGCAGGGCGCGCGGCGCGAAGCGCCCGCAGGGCGCCTGGGCTCGCCGGGGTCGCCAGGCGGGAGCACGCCCCATGCGGGGCAGAGCCCGAAGCCCCCACCGGCCGGAGCCGGTGTCACCTGCCACACCCTGCGCTGACCTCCCCACACCACCCCCACCGGGCACGGCCTACCGTGTACCTGTGCGGCTGAAGTTCCTCCTCCGGCCGAGCTGGCTCGCCCTCGTGGTGGGTGTGCTCGCGTTCGCGTTCGCCTGCTTCACGCTGCTGTCTCCGTGGCAGTTCTCCCGCAACGACGAGCGCGAAGCCCAGAACCGGGCCATCGAGGCCTCTCTCACCGCCGACCCGCGCCCGTTGAACGACGTTCTCCCGCCCGGCACCGCGCCGGACGCGAACACCGAGTGGACCCGCGTCGAGATCACCGGCGCCTACCTCCCCGAGCACGAGGTCGTCGCCCGGTTGCGGACCGTTCAGGGGCAGCCCGCCTTCGAGGTGCTCACCCCGTTCCGCACCACCGACGGCCAGGTCGTCCTCGTCGACCGCGGGTACCTCCAGCCGGACTCCCGCACCGAGGTCCCGCCCTACGCCGCCCCGCCGGCGGGCACCGTGACGATCGTCGCGCGGATCCGGGCGGACGAGAACGACCCGAAGACCCGCGACGCCTTCGCCGACGCCTCCACCCACGGCAAGCTCCAGAGCTACAGCGTCGACTCGCGCGTCGTGGCGCGGTCGAGCGGCCTGGACATCCGCGGCGGCTACTTCCAGCTCGACTCCGACCAGCCGGGCGTGCTCAACGCGCTCCCCCTGCCGCAGACCGACGCCGGCCCCTTCTTCTCCTACGCCCTGCAGTGGATCGCGTTCGGGATCATGGCCATCGCCGGCCTGGTGTACTTCACCGTCCGCGAGATGAAACCCGGCGGCGTGCTCAACGAGATGGCCGAGAAGAACAAGCGCAAGCGGAAGTCGGTCGCGGAAATCCTCGCCGAAGACGAGGCTAGGGCTAGGGCTGGGGCTGACGACTCCGGCGACGCAGACCGAACAGAGCAGCCAGCACGGCGGAACTGACCCCGGCCAGCCACCCCACCACCCGGGACAACTCGACCGCACGGGTCACGTGCCCGGCGTCCGGGTTCCGCCCGTCGCCCAGCACCGGCAGCTCCTCGACGCCGTGCGGGTAGACCGTGCGGCCGCCGAGGCGGATCTCCAACGCGCCCGCGAACGCCGCCTCCATGCGGCCCGCGTTGGGGCTCGGGTGGGCCGCGGTGTCCCGCCGCCACGCACGCCACGCCCCGGCCGCCGAACCGCCGACCACCGGCGCGCTCGACACCGTCAACGCGGCCGCGAACCGCGTCGGCAGCAGGTTGACCAGGTCGTCCAGGCGCCGCGCGAACCAGCCGGCCGGCCGCGTCGGATCACCCAGGGTCCGCAGCACCGACACCGTCCGCGCGGCGAGCAGGCCGGGCATCCCGGCGACCGCGCCCCAGAACAGCGGCCCGACGACGGCATCGGCGGTGTGCTGGGCGACCGACTCCACCGACGCCCGGGACAGACCCACCACGTTCAGCCCGCCGGTCTGCCGGTTGTCCAGTTCGGACAGCGTCGCGCGGGCCGCGTCCAGCTCGCCCTCTTCGAGGTCGCGGGCCAGCTCGGTGCCGTCGGCGGCGAGACCGGCGCCGCCGAGGACCGCCCAGGTCGCGACGGCCGTGCCGAGGGCCTGCAGGACCGGGCTGCGCCGCACCGACCGCTCGGCCAGCAGCCCGGCCACCACGGCCGAACCGGCCAGGCCACCGGCGAAGGCGACGCCGGCGAGGCGGTGCTGGGGCAGGTTCGCGTCGGCGGTCCGGACGGCGCGGGTGAACACGGTGACCGGCCGGCCGCGCTTCGGCTCGCCGATCACCCCGTCCGCCGCCGCCCCCAGCAGCAGTCCGATCGCCCGTGCGGCACTCACTCGTGGCCCCCCGAAGTCGAATCCCGGCGTGAGACTACTGGAACTGGGAAGCCACCTCGTCGCGTGCCTGGACCATGATGTCCCGCATCGCGCGTTCGGCCCGGTCGGCGTCGGCGGAATCGATCGCGTGGGCGACCTCCAGGTGCAGCGCGACGGCCTCGGGCTGTGGTTCCGGCGGCATCAGGCCGTGCTCGGTGCGGCCGGTCAGCACCTCCGCCACCACCTCGGACAGCTGCGTGAACATCGGATTACCCGACGCCGCGAGCACCAGGTGGTGGAAGTCGATGTCGTGCCCGAGGAACGTGTGCAGGTCCCGGGCGTGTGCGGTGACCTCCAGCCGGGCACCCAGTGCACGCAGCCGTCCGCGCTCCTCGGGGGTCGCGCGGATCGCGGCGAAGCGCGCGGCGCTCGGTTCGACCGCCCACCGCAGCTCCATCAGGTTGCGCAGGGCGATGGGCCGCTGCTCGCTGTCCAGCTGCCAGCGGATCAACCGGGGGTCGTAGTGGTTCCAGTCGGCGCAGTCCCGCACGGTGACGCCGACGCGGCGCTTGCTCGTGGTCAGCCGCATCGCTTCGAGCGCGCGCACCACCTCGCGCGCCACCGTCCGCGAGGCGCCGTAGCTCTGCTGCAGCTCCTCCAGCCGCAGCACCGATCCCGGCGGCAGTTCCCCACAGGCGATCGCGGTCCCCACCGCGTCGAGCATGCGCTCGTGCATTCCCTCGGCCACGCCGGTGACGCTAGACCACTGATTCGATTAAGTAGTACTTGTGGGTTGAATAAGTAGTACTTTTGCGTTGCACTGATCGAGTGACAGCGAGGTCGGAGGAGCGAAGCCAATGACGGTCATCGTCGTGATGGGTGTCGCCGGGTCGGGCAAGACGACGGTGGGTTCGGCGTTGGCCGAGCGACTGAGCGTCGAATACGCCGAGGCCGACGCCTTCCACCCGCCGGCCAACATCGAGAAGATGTCGTCCGGCCATCCCCTGAACGACGACGACCGGTGGCCCTGGTTGCACGCCATCGCGGCGTGGATCGCCGAGCACCAGCGCACCGGCGGCGTGGTGTCGTCGTCCGCGCTCAAGCGGCGCTACCGCGACGTGCTGCGGACCGGCGGGAACGTGTGGTTCCTGCACCTCGACGGCCCGCGGGACGTCCTGGCGGAGCGGATGCGCGGGCGGACCGGGCACTTCATGCCGGTGTCGCTGCTGGACTCCCAGCTCGCCGACCTCGAACCCCTCGAAACCGATGAGCGCGGCATGGTCGCCGACATCCTCGAATCCCCCGCGGCGATCGTGGACCGCGCGCTCACCGAGCTGGCGAAGGAGCAGCCGTGAGTACTCTCGCCGCCGCCTGGACCGGGACCGACACCCGGCTGGTCGTCGCGACGCTGGTCGGCATCGCCCTGATCGTGGTGCTGATCAGCAAGGCCCGCATGCACGCCTTCCTGTCCCTGATCTTCGGATCGCTGGTGGTCGGCCTGCTGGGCGGGCTGCCGGTCGACAAAGTGATCAAGAGCTTTTCCAGCGGGGTCGGCTCGACCGTCGCGTCGGTCGGCCTGCTGATCGCGCTGGGCGCGATGCTCGGCAAGCTGCTGGCCGACTCCGGCGGGGCGGAGCAGATCGTCGACACGATCCTGTCCCGCACCTCGTCGAAGGCGCTGCCGTGGGCGATGGCCCTGGTCGCCGCCCTGATCGGGCTGCCGATGTTCTTCGAGATCGGCCTGGTCATGCTGATCCCGGTCGTGCTGCTGGTCGCCAAGCGCAGCGGCAAACCGCTGATGCTGGTCGGCATCCCCGCGCTCGCCGGGCTGTCCGTGCTGCACGGCCTGGTGCCGCCGCACCCCGGTCCGCTGGCCGCGGCCGGTGCGCTGAACGCGAGCGTCGGCATCGTGCTCGGTCTCGGCCTGCTGGTCGCCATCCCGACCGTGATCATCGCGGGTCCGGTGTTCGGCAAGCTCGCCGCGCGGTGGGTGCCCGAGGCGAAGGCGCCGGAGCACCTGATCCCGGCCAGCGGCGGCAGCGAGGACGTGCGCCTGCGGCCGAGCTTCGGGGCGACGCTGGTGACGGTCCTGCTGCCGGTGGTCCTGATGCTGGGCAAGGCGATCGCGGACATCCTCGTCGGCAGCGGCAACCCGGTGCGCCGCGTGCTGGACTTCGTCGGCGACCCGCTGATCGCGCTGCTCGCCGCCGTGCTGCTGGGCATGGTCACGCTGGGCCGCGCCGCCGGGTTCACGCGCGACCGGCTGGCGTCGACGGTCGGCGACTCGCTCGGCCCGATCGCCGGGATCATCCTGATCGTCGCCGCGGGCGGCGGGTTCAAGCAGATCCTGGTCGACGCGGGCGTGGGCAACGTCGTCACGCAGATCGCCGAGGGGGCCAACATCCCGGCACTGCTGCTCGGCTGGCTGGTCGCGGTGCTGATCCGGCTCGCGACGGGCTCGGCGACGGTGGCGACGGTGTCCGCGGCCGGGCTGGTGTCCGGGCTGGCGGCCACCATGTCGCCCACCGAGGCCGCGCTGCTGGTGCTCGCGATCGGCGCGGGTTCGCTGTTCTTCTCGCACGTCAACGACGCCGGGTTCTGGCTGGTCAAGGAGTACTTCGGGCTGTCGGTCGGCCAGACGATCCGGAGCTGGTCGATCATGGAGACGGTGATCTCCGTGGTGGCGATCGTGATCATCCTGCCGCTGGGGGCGCTGCTCGCCTGAGATGGCAACCGGAGCCGCGACCGGGATGCCGGGCCATACTGGTCTCATGCGGCAGGTCTTCGCGCACGACGCGGTGCTCGGGATGGCCCCCGGGGCCGACGAGCGGGCTCCCGGCGCAGCAGTGACCGTGGCGTTGTGCGGCCACTGGGAGCACGAGCCGCCCTGTCCGCTG
The DNA here is from genome assembly GCF_023376025.1 of Amycolatopsis thermalba. Classification (NCBI taxonomy): domain Bacteria; kingdom Bacillati; phylum Actinomycetota; class Actinomycetes; order Pseudonocardiales; family Pseudonocardiaceae; genus Amycolatopsis; species Amycolatopsis thermalba. The sequence continues at coordinate 1,585,941 of NZ_CP091196.1, read as the reverse complement.
GCCCCGCACCACGTGCGGGCCGACCGGCGCGGCGACGAGCTGCACGTCCGGGTGCTGTTCGCCGCCGAGCCCGGTGCCGAACGCGAGGTCCGGCACCGGATCGACCGGGCCCTGTCCGAGCGGTGGCAGGTCCGCGCGAGCCGGGCGAGCGACGTGTCACCGGCCGAGGCCGGCCACGCCGAACGCCTGGTGCGCGGCTGAGGCTCAGCCGCGGTCCGCGTACGCCCAGGCCTCCAGCATCACGCGCGCGATCGACGAGTTCCCCGGCAGGATCAGCTCGCTCGCCCCGTCCAGGATCGGGACCGGCTCGCCCTTCGCCTCGAACGCCGCGCGCACCTCGGCGCGCGGCACCCACAGCGCGGCCTCGATCTCGCCGTCGGCGGGAACCAGCGGGCGGGACGGGTCGGCCTTCGCGGTGAAGCCGAGCATGATCGAGCGCGGGAACGGCCACGGCTGGCTGCCCAGGTAGCGCACGTCGTGGACCTCGGCGCCGACCTCCTCGCGGATCTCCCGCACGCAACAGCCTTCGAGCGACTCACCGGCCTCGACGAACCCGGCCAGCACCGAGTACCGCCCGGGCGGCCACACCGGCTGCCGCGCCAGCAGCACGTGCTCGCCGTTGACGCCCTCCTCGTCGTGCACCAGGCAGATCACCGCCGGGTCGGTGCGCGGGTACTCCTCGCGGCCGCACGCCTCGCACTGCGACGCCCACCCGAACTGCACCAGCCGCGTCGGGCTGCCGTCGCGCACGCAGAACCGCGCCTGCCGGTGCCACACCCGCAGCGCCTGCGCCGTGGTGAACAGCCCCGCCGCCGTGTCGTCCAGCTGGTCGCCGTACGCCCGCAGCGTCACCCACAGCTCGCCGCCGGCCCGCGGCACCTCTTCGGGCACGCCCCAGCTGCCCGGCATCCCGACGATCTCCGGTTCGCCCTCCGGCTCACCCGGCAGCGCCCAGTAGTCGACGCCCTGCCACTCGCCCAGGAACACCGCGTCGGCGGGCGGCTCCTCGCCGAAGGCCAGGGCCTTGCGAGTCGCCAGCACCGCCTCCCCCTCGCGCACCGGCGTCCGCAACTGCTGGTCCAGCAGCATCACCTGCGCGTCCGGCCAGCGGGTGCGCAGGCGCTCGGGGTTGGTCCGCAACATCTCCTGACGGTCCACAGTGGACCGGGACAGGGTCGGCAGGCGGCCCAGGGTGAACGGTGCGACGGTCACTTCCCGGGCTCCCCCACGACGACGCCGCCGAGCGCGGTCAGCTGCGGCGCGAGCGTCTCGGCGTCACCCACCACGACGCCGGTGAACCGGGTCGGGGCGAAGAAGTCCAGCGCGGCCTGCGCGACCTCGTCGACGGTGACCGCGGCGACCCGCTCGGGGTGCTCGGCCAGCCACTCCGTGCCCAGGCCGGCCGCGGTCAGCGCGGCGAGCTGGCTGGCCAGCCCGGCCTGCGAGGACGTCGCGGTGAGCAGCGAGCCGACGGCGTACTGGCGCACCGACTCGACCTCCTCGGCCGTCGGCGGCACGACCGTCAGCCTGCCCAGCTCGTAGCGGGTCTCCAGCAGCGCGGCCGCGGTGACCTCGTTCGCGGTGTCCGCGTCGACCCCGACCGTCGCGGTGGCGCCGGTGAACTCGAACCCGGAGTGCGCGCTGTAGGTGTAACCCTTGTCCTCGCGGATGTTCTCCACCAGCCGCGAGGAGAAGTAGCCACCGTAGGTCAGGTTCGCCAGCTGCAGCGCGGCGTAGCGCGGGTCGGTGCGCGGCAGGGACTCCGCGATGAGCCGGATCTGCGACTGCACCGCCCCGGCCCGCGGCACCAGCAGCAGGTCACCGCCGGTCACCTCGGGCAGGCCGGGCATCGCCACCGCGGACGCCTCCGACGACCAGCCGCCCAGCACGCGCTCGACGTCCCCGGCGATCTTCTCCGGGTCGATGTCGCCGACGATCACCAGCACCGAACCACGCGGCAGCACCGCGGCGGTGTGCAGCGCGCGGACGGCCTCGGGCGTGACCTGCTCGACATCGGCGGCCTGCGGGACCTCCCGGGTCGCCGGGTGGTCGCCGTAGACGTGCCTGAGCAGCGCCTCGCGGGCGATCACCCGCGGCTGCGTGCGGGACACGGCCAGCCGCTCGACCAGCCGCGCCGACTCGCGCGCCACCTCGTCGTCCACATAGGACGCCGCGGTGAGCGCGTCGGCGAGCACGTCCAGCAGCGTCGGCAGGCCGGCGGCCAGGCCGTTGCCGGAGATGGTCAGCCGCTCCGGGTCGACCACGGTGTCCAGCTCGCCGCCGATCAGCGCCAGCTCGGTGTCGATCTCGATGCGGTCGCGCCGGGCGGTGCCGGTGAGCATCGTCTCGGCGAGCACCTCCGCGGTGGCCGCGTGCAGCGGCGCGGTGCCGCCGAACGGGATCCGCAGGCGCAGCTCCACCAGCGGCACGGTCGGCTTGCGGACCGCGAGCAGGCGCAGGCCGCTGGGCAGCACGGTGTCCACATGGGACAGGTCCGCGGCGGCCTTCTGCGCACCCAGCTCCGGGACCGGGCGCGGCCCGGTGGCGGTGCGGCCGATCTCCTCGGCGCTGCGGTGTCCGGCGGTTGTCACTTCGCTCCCCCTTCGGGCTCGACGAGCAGGACCGCGCGCGAGTCGGGCCGCAGCGCCTTGGCGGCAGCGGCCACGTCCTCGCTGGTGACGGCCGCCATGCGGTCCGGCAGCCGGGACACCAGCGTCGGGTCCCCGTAGAGCAGTTCGAACGCGCCGAGCGACAGCGTCCGGGACATCAGCCGGTCGTGCTCGGCGTGCAGGCTCGCGCTCCAGCGCGCGGTCACCTTGGCCAGTTCCTGGGCGTCCGGCGGCGTGGCCGCCAGCTTCTCCAGCTCCTCGTCGATCGCGGTCAGCACCCGCTCCGCGGAGACGTCCGGCGAGTGGATGGCGGTGATCGAGAAGGTGTCCGGGTCGCGCGCCTCGAACGGGCCGAACAGGCCGGCGCCCGCGCCGATGTCGGTGACCAGCGGTTCGCGGTGCACCAGCCGCTGCTGCAGCCGGGAGCCGTCGCCGTCGGTCAGCACCCCGGCCAGCACCAGGTTGGCGAGGTAGGCGTCCAGCTCGCCGACCGGGTCCGGCAACCGGTACCCGACGGCGAGCGCGGGCAGCGGCGCGTGCGGGTCGGTGTGGTGGCCGCGGACCTCACCGGACGGCGGCGGCTCGGCGAACGAGCGCTTCGGCGGCGCCGGGCGGTGCGGCACGTCGCCGAAGTGCTTCTCGATCAGCTCGCGGGCCCGGTCCGGCTCGACGTCACCGGCGACGGTGAGCACCGCGTTGGCCGGCGAGTAGTAGGTGTCGAAGAAAGCCGCGCAGTCGTCCAGGCTGGCCTGCTCCAGGTCGGTGAAGTCGCCGTAGCCGTTGTGCGCGTTGGGGAACGTCGAGTACAGCACCGGCGGCAGGAGGATCCACGGGAACCCGCCGTAGGGCCGGTTCAGCACGTTGAGGCGGATCTCCTCCTTGACCACGTCGATCTGGTTGGCGAGGTTCTCCCGCGTCAGCTTCGGCGCGCGCATGCGGTCGGCCTCGAGGAACAGCGCGCGCTCCAGCGCCGCCGAGGGCAGGACCTCGTAGTAGTCGGTGTAGTCCGGGTGGGTCGACCCGTTGAAGGTGCCGCCGCTGGACTGCACGAGCTTGAAGTGCGCGAGCTTCTCCAGGCTTTCGCTGCCCTGGAACATCAGGTGCTCGAACAGGTGGGCGAACCCGGTGCGCCCTTCCGGCTCGGAGCGGAAGCCCACGTCGTAGTGCACGGCGACGCCGACCACCGGGGCGGTCGGGTCCGGCGCGAGCACTACGCGCAGGCCGTTGTGCAGGGTGAAGCGGGAGGTCTCGGCCATGGGCCCCACCATACGGCCATCACGGGGCCGGGGTCCGCCGACGGTCCTGCAGGGCGGCGAGGAATTCACCGAGAGCGAACGCGGTGTCCGGCACCGGCCGTCCGAGGGCGAGCGCGTAGGGGACGAACCGCTCACCGGCGGGCAGTTCGGCCGGGTCGCGCAGGCGGCGGTCCAGCGTGCGGCCGCGCCGGGTGAGCGCGGGGAGGAACCGCGCGCCGAGCGCCAGGGCGAGCCCGGCGAGGGTGAGGATCACGCCGAGTTGCGCGTACCCGGTGGTCAGCGCGAGCACGATCGTCAGGAACAGCCCGTAGCAGGCGATCCGGATGCCGGCGCGGCGTGCGCGGCCGGGCGGGCGGAGCCAGCCGCGGCGGATCGCGTCGGCGGTCAGGGCTGGCCCGGGATCCTCGCCGGCCAGGACGCGGCGCTCGAACGCGGTGAGCCGGTCGTCGGGCGGGTGGACCGGTGCGGCGTCCGGCCCGAGGTAGCCGCGGACCGCGAGGTCGACGGCGGTGACGTCCGCCGGGTTCTCGTTGCGGAGCAAGGCGATGTGCCCGGGCAGGACGCCGTCCGGGGTCGCGAACGGCTCGGCGGTGAACCCGGCGGGCAGCGGCGCGCGGGCACGGCGGGCGAGCGCGAGCGACACCGCCCCGGCGAGGAGCAGGAGCCCGAAGGCGACCCACGCCCAGGCGACGGGTGCGGTGAGGACGAACGCGCCGGCCAGGGTCTTCGCGGGCAGCAGGCGGGCGTTGGCCGGGACCGTGCCCGGCGGGAGATCGACCGCGATGTCCAGCGTCTGGCCCGGCTCCAGGCGCTGACCGGAGAAGCGGGTCAGGCCGGTCTGGTCGTTCTGGGCGGCGGCGCACCCGGTGCAGCGGACGCCGATCGCGATGCGCGGCGCGGCGAAGCTCGCGCGGACGAGGGTGCGGGCGGTGTCCCAGCCGTCCAGGGTCCAGGTCACCTCGAGCCGGTCACCCGCGTCCCGGACGGCACCGTCCACTGTGTACCGGATGATCGAGGTGCCGGGGTTCAGGCGGAGGGTGACGGCCTCGTCGCGCCGCTCGGCCGAGCCGGAGCCCTCGATGCTCAGGTCACGCAGCGTGTAGACCCGGTCGCGGTCGCCTCCGGCCGGCGTGCGCAGCGGGATGGTGCGGGTGGTGCGGGCGCCGGTGTCGATCGCCTCGACGACCGACAGCGAGCCGTCGGGCTGGAGCCGCATCTCGACCTCGGCGCTGTTCGGCAGGGCCGGCAGCGGCGGTGTCATCAGCAGGAGGGCGGCGCACAGCCATCGCACCCGCGCAGGTTAGCGGGCGAGCAGGCGCGCGATCGCGGCGGTGATGTCGGCGGCGAGCCGGTCGTCCACCGGGGCGTGGCGGCTGAGCAGGCGGTACCACATCGTGCCGAACGCGAAGTCGACGACGAGCGGGAGCGGGACGTTCTCGGCGAGTTCGCCCGACTCCACGCCGCGCCGGAGGATCTCGCGCAGGGCGTCGCGCCGGGGGCCGATGACGGTGCCCTGCAGGCGGGCGGACAGGTCGTCGTCGGTCTGGGCGTCGGCCATCAGGCCGATCAGGGCCGGGCCGGTGATCTCGTGGGTGAGTTCGAAGGTGCGCACCAGCACCCGCTCGACGTCGCGCAGCGTGTCGCCGGTGTTCCGGTCGAGGCCGGGCTCGCGGGTGCGCAGGTCGATGAGGGCGTCGAGGAGGACCTGGGCGCGGTCGGGCCACCAGCGGTAGACGGTCTGCCGTCCGACGCCTGCCTCGTCGGCGATCGCCTTGATCGTGACCTGCTGGTAGCCGTCCCGGTGGCAGATGCGCAGGGCGGTGTCCAGGATCGCGCGCCGGGCCTCTTCGCTGCGGGGGCGTCCTCTCATGCGCGGCACTTTACAAGACACCTTGCCTCGGATATGTTTTCGGCGCATAGTGTCTCGAAATTGAGGAGAGAGATCGTGACCGAACGAGTCGTGATCCTGGGTGGCACCTCCGGCATCGGGCTGGCGACCGCGCACCGGATGCTCGACAGCGGCCGGGAGGTGATCGTGACCGGGCGCGACGCCGGGAAGCTCGACGCCGCGCTGGCGAAGCTGGGCGACGCGCGGGGCGAGGTCGTGGACGCGCGGGATCACGCGGCGCTGCAGGCGTTCTTCGGGTCGACCGGGCCGGTGGACCACCTGGTCGTCACCGTCACCGGGGCGCCCGGGACGACGGCGTTCGCCGAGCTGACGATGGACGGCCTGCGCGAGGGCGTGGACGGGAAGCTGGTGCCGCACACCGCCGCGGCGCGCGCGGCGCTGCCGGTGCTGCGGGGTTCGCTGACGTTCGTGACGGCGGCGTCGGCCGGGGCGGCGATGCCGGGGACGGCCGCGCTGGCGGCGGTGAACGCCGGGATCGAGGCGATGGTGCCGGTGCTGGCGGTGGAGCTGGCGCCGGTGCGGGTCAACGCGGTGTCGCCCGGGGTGGTCGACACGGCGTGGTGGGACTTTCTGGACGCCGGTACCAAGGCGGCGACGTTCGAGGCCATCGCGGCCGGGCTGCCGGCCCGCCGGGTGGGCACGCCGGACGACATCGCCTCGGCAATTGCGTTCCTGACGGAGAACACCTACACGACCGGAGTGGTCCTCCGAGTCGACGGCGGCGGACGACTGGCCTCGGCGGCCTGATCCAGACGGCGGGGGCGGGTCCGGCCGGAAGATCAACTCGTCGGCTCCCCCGGCCCGGCGGCCGCCGGCGTGGCAGGCAGCGCCAATGGCTGCTGCGTCACCGGGATCCAGCCCCCCGCCGAAAGATCAACTCAGCGGCGCAAACCCGCGCGGCGGCATCGACTCCCCGGCCCCACCACCAACGCGCGGCCCCCACCACGCCCAGCCCCGCCGGAAGTTCAACTCGGCGGCGCGAACCCGCGCGGCGGCGTCGGCTCGCCCGGCGCCGCCGGCAACGGCGCGGCCGACGGCGTGGCGGCGGGCAGCTCGCCCGGCGCCGCCGCCGACGGCGTGGCAGGCGGCGCCAACGGCTGCTGCGTCACCGGCGTCCAGCCGGGCGTTCCGGCGTACCCACCGGCCCGGCGCCGCCGCTCCGCGAGTACCGCCTGCAGGTACGCCCACGGCGGCACGCCCCACGGCGGCGGCGTCCCGATGCGCACCGCGACGTCCTGGGCCAGCTGGTGGCCCAACGGCTCCCGCGCCCGGTCGCTCAGCTCGGCGTACCTCGCCAGGTACTGCCGCGCCATCAGCGCCAGCTCGTCGCTCAGCCCCGTCAGGTCGAGCTGCGCCGCCCAGCCGGCCAGCGCGGGCGGCATCGCGATGTTCGGCGCCACCGTCCGCGCCGCGCGTTCCCGGATCACCACCGTGCCCGCCAGGTAGTCGCCGACCCGCTTGGACCGCGGCGAGAACAGCGACACGAACAACGCCACCGCGCTCCACGCCAGCACCGGTCCGAAGTCGACGATCGCGCCGGCCAGTGCCCGCGTCAGGGCCTGCCGGAAGCGGATCGGGCCACCGTCGTCGCGCACCACGCGCAGTCCCAGCGCCATCTTGCCGAGCGTGCGGCCGCGGCTGAGCGTCTCGAACAGCACCGAGTACCCGACCCGCACGAGCACGAAGAAACTCAGCGCCAGCGCGGCGAACAGCGCCTCGTCGGTCACGCCGGACACGGACAGGGCCAGCATGAAGAGCACGAGCGCGGCGGCCTGGACCGCCACGTCGATCGCGAACGCCGCGGCCCGGCTGGCGAGCTGCGCGATCGGCAGCTCCAGCACCACGGCCTCGCCGGTCACCAGATCGGGTTCGCCTGTCACGCGCTCACTGTAATCTGCCCCCATGGACGTGGACCTGTTCGTCGCGGCCCACCGCGCCGAATGGGCCCGGCTGGACCAGCTGCTGGCCGCCCGCAGGCTGACCGGCCCGGAGGCCGACGAACTGGTCACCCTGTACCAGCGTGCCGCGACGCACCTGTCCGTGGTGCGGTCCTCGGCGCCGGACCCGGCCCTGCTGTCCTGGCTGTCGTCGCTGGTCACGCGCGCCCGCTCGGCCGTCACCGGCTCGCACACGCCGGCCTGGCGCGAGGTCGGGCTGTTCTTCGCGCAGCGCTTCCCCGCCGCCGTCTACACGACGGTCCGCTGGTGGCTGCCGACCGCGCTGGTGTCGATCCTGGTGGGCGGGCTGATCGGCGCGTGGATCGCGTCCGACCCGCAGGTGCAGGCGAGCATCGCCGCGCCGGAGGAGATCCGCGCGCTCACCGAGCCGGGCGGCCAGTTCGAGACGTACTACTCCAGCAACCCGGCCGCCTCGTTCGCCGCGCAGGTGTGGACGAACAACGCCTGGGTCGCGGCGGTGTGCCTGTTCTTCGGGGTGCTGCTGGGGATCCCGGTGCTGGTCGCGCTGTGGCAGAACGTGCTCAACGTCGGGCTGTCGGCCGGGTTCATGGCCGCGGCCGGGCGGCTGGACGTCTTCTTCGGCCTGATCACCCCGCACGGGCTGCTGGAGCTGACCGCGGTGTTCGTCGCCGCGGGCACCGGCCTCCGTCTGGGGTGGACGGTCGTCAACCCGGGACGGCGGTCCCGCGCGGCGGCGCTCGCGCAGGAGGGCCGGGCGGCCGCGGGGATGGCGCTCGGGCTGGCGTGCGTGTTGTTCGTGTCGGGCGTGATCGAGGCGTTCGTGACGCCCTCCGGGCTGCCGACGTGGGGGCGGATCGCGATCGGGGTGGCCGCCGAGGTCCTGTTCCTGGTGTACGTGTTCGTCCTCGGGCGGCGGGCCGTGCGGGCCGGGGTCACCGGGGACACCGGCGTGCGGGAGCGCGGCGACCTGTTGCCCGAGGCCGGGTGACACGCCGCTGCCCGGGATCGTCGGTACCGGGTCTTATGGTGGCAGGCATGCGGCTGGAGCTTTCCGATGACACGTACGCGCAGGTGACGGCCCTCGCCGAGGCGGCGGGGCAGTCCGTGGGCGAGTGGGTCCGGGCTGCCGTCGAGCGCGAGGCGTACCGGCAGCTGTGCGAGCAGCAGGCGCGGTGGAACGCCGAGCACCCCGAGCAGGTGCGCGCCGCCGCGGACGAATGGCGTGCCCGTGGCTCTTCGGCCGCGTAGGGGCCAGATCTGGACGGTGTCCGGCGGCTCGCGGCGGGTGCTGGTCTTCTCGGGCAACATGCTGAACGACATCGACGACGAGCACGTGGTGACGATGGAGGTCATCGAGCACGCCGTGCCGCTGAGCGTGGCCACCGGCGCGGGCGGCTGGGTGCGGTACACGTGGCTGGACCATGTGCCGAAGGAGTCGCTGACGCGCCAGGTCGGCGAGGTGCCGGAGGAGCTGATGCAGCGCCTCAGCACCCGCCTGTTCATGGTGATCGCCACCGACTGAGCGCGGAACTCACGCGCCGGAACGTGGAACTCGCGCGCCGGAACGTGGGACTCACGCGCCGGAACGTGGAACTCACGCGCCGGAACGTGGGACTCGCGGTGGGCGCGAGTCCCACGTTCGCGCGGGCGAGTTCTGCGCTCCGGGCGGTGAGTTCTGCGCTCCGGGCGGTGAGTTCTGCGGTTGTGCGGGTGTCTCCGCGCGAACCGCCGTCACAACCGGCCGGCGGCCTTCAGCGCCAGGTACCGGTCGGCCAGCGCGGGTGCCAGCTCGTCCGGCACCGCGTCCACCACCTCGACCCCGCGCTGCGCCAGCAGACCAGTCACGTGCCGCCGCTCCGCCAGGGTCCGCTCGGCCGCCGCCGCCTCGTAGACCGCCTCCGCGTCGCCGCGGGCACGGGCCATCGCGGCCACCCCCGGGTCCGTCACGCCGGCCACCAGCAGCTGGTGCCGCCCCACCACGGACGGCAGCACCGGCAGCAAACCCTCCTCCAGCGGCGCCGCGTCCAGCCCGGTCAGCAGCACCACCAGCGACCGCCGCCGGGCGCGGCGCAGCACCTGCGCCACCATGCCGCGCGCGTCGGTCTCCACGAGGCTCGCCTCCAGCGGCGCCATCGCGTTCACCAGTCCCGGCAACAACTCCGCGGCCGCGAGCCCGCGCACGTCCGCCCGCACCTGCCGGTCGTAGGCCAGGAAGTCGACCCGGTCCCCCGCCCGCGACGCCAGCACCGCCAGCAACAACGCCGCGTCCATCGCCGCGTCCAGGCGCGGCGCGTCGCCGACCCGGCCCGCCGACGTCCGCCCGGTGTCCAGCACCAGCAGCACCCGCCGGTCCCGCTCCGGCCGCCACGTGCGCACCATCACGTCCGCCGCCCGCGCCGACGCCCGCCAGTCGATCGACCGCACGTCGTCGCCGATGACGTACTCCCGCAGCGAGTCGAACTCCGTGCCCTCGCCCCGGACCAGCGCCGCCTGCCTGCCGTCGAGCTGCTGCAGCCGCGCCAGCCGCGACGGCAGGTGCTTGCGGCTGGTGAACGGCGGCAGCACCCGGACACCGCCCGGCACCCGGTGCGACCCCTGCCGCCCGGCCAGCCCGAGCGGTCCCAGCGCGCGCACGGTCACCCGCGCCGACGACCGGTCGCCCCGCCGCACGGGCGTCAGCCGCACCACGACCGACCGCCGCTCCCCCGCCGGCACCGCGATCCGGAACCGGTCCTGCTCGACACCGGCGCTCGGCGGCCACGCGTCCCGCAGCATCCCCCGCAGCGGACGGGATCCCGGGTTGGTCACCGACAGCGTCACCTCGACCGTCTCGCCGAGCCGCACCGCGCCCGCCCCGGACCGCGCGAACCCCAGCCCCCGCACCGAAGCCGCGAGCAGCAGATCCACGACGACACCGAGCGCGATCACGCCGAGCACCGCGAGCACACCCGTCCACGACGGCACCCCGAGCGCCACCACGACGATGCCCACGAGCGCCAGCAGGCCGGCCCGGCCGGTGATCGCCATGTCAGCGCGGGACGGGAACGGTGGCCAGCACGCGTTCGATCACGCCGTCCGCGGTCGCGCCCTCCAGCTCGGCCTCCGGCCGCAGGTTCAGCCGGTGCCGCAGCGCGGGCCGCGCAAGCGCTTTCACGTCGTCCGGGGTCGCGAACGCCCGCCCGGACAGCCAGGCCCACGCCCGCGTCGCGGCGAGCAACGCGGTGGCGCCGCGCGGGGACACCCCGAGCCGCACCGACGGCATCGCCCGCGTGGCGCGGCACAGGTCGACGATGTAGCCGAGCACCTCCGGTCCGACCGTCACCCCGGCGACCGCGGCCCGCGCCACCGCGAGCTGGTCCGCGCCCGCGACGGGACGCACCCCGGCCGCGGACAGGTCACGCGGGTCGAACCCCTGCGCGTGCCGGGCCAGCACGCCGATCTCGTCCTCGCGCGCGGGCAGCGGCACGGTGAGCTTGAGCAGGAACCGGTCCAGCTGCGCCTCCGGCAGCGGGTAGGTGCCCTCGTACTCGACCGGGTTCTGGGTGGCGATGACGATGAACGGGTCCGGCAGCGGCCGCGGCCGCCCGTCCACCGACACCTGCCGCTCCTCCATCGCCTCCAGCAGCGCGGACTGCGTCTTCGGCGGGGTGCGGTTGATCTCGTCGGCGAGCAGCAGGTTCGTGAACACCGGGCCCTCGCGGAAGGAGAACTCGGCCGAGCGCGAGTCGTAGACGATCGAGCCGGTGACGTCGCCGGGCATCAGGTCGGGCGTGAACTGGATGCGCGTGGTGCCCAGGTCCAGCGCCGTCGCCAGTGCCCGCACGAGCAGCGTCTTCGCCACCCCCGGCACGCCCTCGACGAGCACGTGGCCGCGGCACAGCAGCGCGATGATGAGCCCGGTGACCGCGGCGTCGTTGCCGACCACCGCCTTCCCGACCTCGGCGCGCAACGCGACCAACGCGTTCCGGGCGTCCGAAGTGGTGTCCGTGCTGGTCAACTGATCTCCCTCTCGATGCGGTCCAGCTCGTCGGCGAGGCGGACCAGACCGGCGTCGTCCCCCGGCGCGGGACCGTACAGAAGCTCCCCGACGGCCGCGGCGGGCCGTCCGGTGCGGGCCGCGGCCGCGGCGACCACGGCCGCCGGTTCCGCCCCCGCGCCGAGGCCGAGCAGCGGCCGCATCCGGTCGATCGCCGCCTGCCGCAGCGTAGCCGCGGCGTGATCGGCCGCGCCCGCGCGGCGGTAGAGCCGGGCGCGGCCCTCGGTCGTTTCGGCGGCGCGCACGACGACCGGCAGCCGTTCGGTCACGACCGGCCCGAGCCGCCGCGCCCGCCACAGCGCGAACAACACCGCGGCGACACCGAGCTGGATCGCGCCGAACAGCCACGGGCGCGGGATCAGATCGGTGAACGACCGCGCCCCGAGCCCGGCGCCGGTGTCGCCCGGCGTGGGCACGTACCAGACCAGCGTGGCGTGGCGGCCGAGCAGGCGCATGGTCAGCGCCGCGTCGCCCGCCTCGTCGAGGCGGTCGTTGGTCAGCGGCGAGCCGTCGCCCAGGATCGTGGTGGTGCCGCGGTCGCCGGGCAGTTGCAGCAGCGTGCCGTCGTAGCAGCCGCGGGCCCGGCCGTGCGCCTCGTAGGTGAAGCCGCCCAGCACGGCGTTGCCCGCGGCGACCGCGCCGGCGACCGTGCACCCGGGTTCGCGCGCCGACGGCTCGACCTCGCCGCTGACGACCACCCCGGGCACCAGGATGTCCAGGACCGGATCGCCGGGGCCGACCAGCACCGCGTCCGTCGCCCGGGACCGCAGCGCCGCGAGGCGGCCCGGTTCGACCAGGTCCGGACCGGTCACGAGGAGCGTCGTTTCGCCTCGCAGCGCGGCTTCGGCCTCGGCGTAGGTCCGCGCGGGAACGATCCGCACGCCCTGCTGGTCGAGCAGCCGCGCCAGCGCACGGGATCCGCCGGGCTGGACGGACTCGGGGTCGAGCGACCCGCGTTGCTGCCCGGCCGAGCCGAGCAGCACGACCACCGCGCCCACGAGCACGATCACCGCGATCACCACTGGAGCGCGGGCCGCCCGCCAGATCCGGCGGGCGTCGGGAGCGACACTGGTCACGCCGGCACCTCGGGACGGCTGCGGCGGACCAGCTCGTCGAGGCCGGCCAGGCGGTGGTAGTCGTCGGCGGTGGCCGGGCGGCCGCCGTAGTGCACGGCGTCGAACAGCTCGGCGCCCTGCCGCAGGGCGTCCCGGGCCGCGGGCAGGCGTGCGCCGGCTTCGCGCGCGGCCTCGTCCGCCGTGCGCCCGGCGCGTTCGTCGAGCACACCGCGTTCCTCCAGGGCCCGGACCACGGCGCGGAAACGGTCGCGCACCGCGGCACCGGGGTCGCCGGCCGCGAACGCCTGCTCGGCCGCGTCCCGGTAGTCCTGGGCGGTGCGCGTGCGGTCCGCGAAGACCACGCCCGGGCGGCGCGCGGACCGGGCGAGCGGCCCGACCCGCAGCCGCACCACCACGATCACCAGCACCAGCACCGCGATCAGCACGAGCACCCCGAACCCGCCGCCCGGCACCACGTTCGCCGCACTGGTGAACAGGTCGGCGAGGCGTTCGGCGAGCCAGCCGATGGCACGGTCGAACCAGCTCGGCTGCGCCAGCGCGTAGGCGGGGTCGGACAGCTCGGCCTCGGCCGCGCGGCGCGCGTCGTCGGCGTCGACGACGACCGGGACGTCGGCGAGCCGGATCAAGCCGTGCCCGCCGCCCGCGCCAGCTGGAGGTCCATGCCCTCCTTGCGCATGCGCTGGTCGATGTAGAGCAGGGCGGTGGCGTTCGCGGCGAACGGCGCGACGATGGTCTGCGAGATGACCTGTCCCACGGCGATGATCAGCAGCGCGCCCCAGCCGGACGGCACGGCCTCACCGGTCAGCGCGTCGGTGCCGCCCGCGGCGAGGCTGAACGGGATGTCGATCAGGTACGCCAGCACGGAGGCGATCAGCCCGGCCAGCACCAGGACGCCGAAGCAGCGCCACCACGAGCCGGACACGAGGCTCGCGGAGCGCTTCAGCGACTGCCCCACGCCCGCGCGCTCCAGCACCAGCGCGGGCGTGGTGAGGCCGAGCAAGGTGTAGAGCCAGATGCCCGGGACCAGGCACAGCAGCGAGCCGACGCCGACCGCGATGACGTAGATGATCGTGGCCCCGAGCAGCGGCAGGAACCGCGGCCGGGCCTCGGCCATGGCCTCGGCGAACGTGACCGGCCTGCCCAGCACGGCCTTGCCGATGACCACGGTCAGGAAGCCGGACAGGAAGGTCTGCGTCAGCACGGTGATGATCACCGAGACGCCGAGGACCGCGGCGGTGTCCCCCAGCGCCTCCAGTGCGGCGTCCTGGATCTGCTGGTCGGTGGCCGCGGGGCCGAGGTTCTGCAGCGTCTGGAAGTCCGGCAGCAGGTAGCGGCTGGCGAGCAGCTGCAGCACCGCGCCGATCACCGCGACCACGGCCGACGAGCCGAACACGAGCGCCGGGTGGCGGCGCATGGTCGTGATGGCGCCGTCGAGGATCTCGCCGACCGACAGCGGGCGCAGCGGGATCACGCCGGGCTTGCCGTAGCCGGGCCGCGGCCCCCAGCCCTGCTGCTGGTAGGGCGCGCCGGGCGGCGGTGGGGCGGGCGGGATCGGGTTCCCGGCGGGAGGCGTCTTGTCGTCCGGCCGGTCCTTCGGATCGGGGCCGGTCCAGCCTCCGGTGTCGCTCATCGGGTCTTCTCCAACTTCCTGCGGGTCGCTTCGCCGCCCACTCTCGCAGAGCGGTCCGGCACCGGCCACGGGTGGCACGCGGCCGCCGCCGAGTCGTGATCTCTCCCTCGCGGGACGCGCGCTGACTATGCTGGCGGCCGATGACGTCTCCGCCGCCCCGGGAACCGTTGCCGCCGCCCTCGTCCGCGCCGCGGCACCGGGCGGAGCGTCGTTCCTCGCGGCCGGTGACCGCGTTCGCGCTGAGCGCCGTGGTGGTGCTGCTCGCGGGGCTGGTGGTGTTCATCGCGGTCGGCAACAGGCCGGACTCGCCGTCGCCGACCGTGGCCGCCCCGACGAGCACCGCGGCCAGCGGCGGCAACGCGGCGGGCGCGGCGACCAGCTCGGTGGACGGCGAGAAGATCCTTGCGCTGGCGAGCCACCCGATCCTGCAGAACCCGGACGACGGGCTGCAGAACTTCGCGTGCGAGCTGCCGGAGTGGCGCAGCGACCAGGCGTCGGCCGAGGCGTTCTTCACCGCCGCCGACCAGTGCCTCAACCAGGCCTGGGGCGAGTTCCTGGAGCGCTACCACCTGCCGTTCACCCCGCCGACCCTGCACTTCCCGACCGGCACCCACTTCACCACCGCGTGCGGCACGATCGCGGTGAGCGTGGCGACGGCGGCCTACTACTGCGACGACAACCTGTACGTGCCCTTCCGCGGCCTGCAGACCGACCAGTACGGCGACAACCCGGGTGTCTACCTGGCGCTGTTCGCGCACGAGTACGGCCACCACGTGCAGGAGGTCGCCGGGATCATGGACGCGGTGTGGCAGCAGATCTACGCCGTCGGGCAGAACAGCCCGGCCGGGCTGGAGCTGTCGCGGCGCAAGGAGCTGCAGGCGCAGTGCTTTTCGGGGATGTTCCTGGGCGCGGTGGTCGACCGGGGCGGCTCCGTGACGCGCGACATGTACGCCAAGGCCTGGCGAGACCAGGACACCCGCGGCGACAACACCTCCGGCAGCTCCGACCACGGCACCAACGCGCACTACGCGCAGTGGTGGCGGACGGGCGCGCAGTTCAACCGGATCGCGAAGTGCAACACGTTCGCGGCCCCGGCGGCGGAGGTCCGCTGAGGGCGGTTCCGGGCGGGCGCCGCGGCCGGGGCCAGCCGACGCGCACTTCCCGGATGTGCCCGACGGGTCACGCCCACGCGGTGCAGGTGGCATCGGGAAGGCTGCCCTCCGCGTGTCGCGGGTGATGTGGCCTCACCTCCTCCGGTGGGGCCAGCAGCGTCGGCGCGCCGGGTCAGCTCGCGGCAGGGATCTCCGCGCGGCGCGGGCCGCGGTGGATCAGGAATGCGTAGGTGCCTCCGCCGAGGCAGCTCAGCGCCAGCAGCGCCAGCCCGATCGGGCGGCGCAGGTCGTCGTGGCCGGTGACCACGTCCGCCAGGTGCACCTGGATCTCCCCGTCGCCCGCGGAGGCCGGCACCGTGACGTCGACCCGGTCGTTCTGGTCGTGCCCGCACGCGTCCAGGATCCCCGTGCGGGTCCGGCCGTCGACCGTGATCTCCACCGTCTCCTGCGGGTTCGGCGCCGTGCACTCGGCACCCTTGGTGACCGTGGCCTGCGCGACCGTGCCCTGCGCCGCGGCCGCGGTGCCCAGCACGCCCGGCCCCGCCCACCACACGGCGGTCACGATGGCGATGCCGACCAGCACGGCGACGGCGAGGGTGTTCCAGCGCAGCACGATCACCATGCTTCCAGAAGCGCCGGGTGAAGCACAGCCGCCGACGGGCTGCCGAGATCTATCACTCAACCCGGTCGGCCGGGGTCACTTTCCTCACGTAGAGCAACCGGTCGCCGGGTTCGATGGCGTCCACGGCGGGCGAGTCCACCCGGTACAGCTGCCCGTCGCGCACCACGCCGAGCACGATGTCCGGCAGGTGCCGCGGCGAGCCGCCCTCCTCGGACTTCTCCGCCGGGCGCTCGGCGATCGCCAGCCCGGACTCCGGGGTCAGCAGGTCCTCGAACATGTCGACCACGACCGGCGTGGACGTCGCCATGCCGAGCAGCCGTCCCGCGGTCTCGCTCGACACCACCACCTGGTTCGCGCCGGACTGCTTGAGCAGGTGCACGTTCTCCGCCTCGCGCACCGACACCACGATGTGCGCCTTGGGCGCCAGTTCCCGCGCGGTGAGCGTGGCCAGCACCGCCGAGTCGTCGCGATCCGCGGCCACCACGACCGCCCGCGCCCGCTGCACCGCCGCCACCCGCAGCACGTCCGACCGGGTGGCCGAGCCGTGCACGGTGACCAGGCCCAGCGCGGCGGCCGCGTCGAGCGCCTGCTGGTCGGTGTCCACCACGACGATCTTGTTCGGCTCGATCGCCTCGTCACCGAGCAGGGTCTTGACCGCGGCCCGGCCCTTGGTCCCGAACCCGACGACCACCACGTGGTCCCGCACCTTGGTCCTCCACTTCTGGATCCGGAGCGCCTGCCGCGACCGCTCGGTCAGCACCTCGAGCGTGGTGCCGACCAGGACGATCAGGAACAGCACCCGCAACGGCGTGATCACCAGCACGTTGATCAGCCGGGCCGTGCTCGTGACCGGGGTGATGTCACCGTAACCGGTGGTCGAGAGCGACACCGTGGCGTAGTAGAACGCGTCGAGCAGCGAGAGCCCGTCCTCGTTGACGTCCCGGTAGCCGTCCCGCCCCAGGTAGACGATGAACACGGCCGCCACCAGCGCGACCAGCGCCCACAGGACCCGTCTGCCGATGGACCGGATCGGGCTGACCGCCGGCTCCGGCATCCGGACGACGCCGACGAGCGAGTGGTCCGGTTCGTCCGCGACACGCACCCGCGGATCGTAAGGGATCATGTCAGGCCTCGCTAGGGCTGTGGCACGCTGCGGAGCAGATCGCGCAGACCGTCCGCGTCGAGCAGGTCCACCGGGCGCACCGTGTGGTCCTCGCGCACGTAGTGGAAGGCGGCGCGCACCTTCTCCAACGGCGTTCCGGACAGCGACGCCCAAGCCAGACGGTACGCCGCCAGCTGCACGGCGAGCGAGGCCATCCGGCCCTCCTCGGGCACGGCGCCGGTCTTCCAGTCCACGACGGTCCAGCCGCCGTCCGGATCGGCGAACACGGCGTCCATCCGCCCGCGCACGGTCACGCCGTCCACCTCGGTGGAGAACGGCACCTCCACCTCGTGCGGCGTGCGCGACGCCCAGGCGCTGCGGTCGAAGGCCTCCTGCAGCGCTTCGAGCGCGTCGTCGCCGGCCTCGTCCGGGTCGGCGGCGCCGGGCAGCTCGTCGAGGTCGAACAGCCGGTCACCGGCGAAGCGGCGCTCCAGCCAGCCGTGGAAGGCGGTGCCGCGGCGGGCGAAGGTGTTGGGCGGCACCGGCAGCGGGCGGCGCAGGCGGCGCGCGAGTCCGGCCGGGTCCGCGGCGAGCTCGACGAGCTGGCTCACCGACAGGTGGTCGGGCAGCGCGACCTGGTCGGCGGTGCCGGCGCGCTTGGCGTACTCGGCGAGCAGCACGTCGGTGTCGGCGATCCAGCCGTCCGGATCGTCCTCGTCCTCGTCCTCCTCGACCTCGCCGTCGGCCAGCGCGGTGCGGACCAGGTCGGCGCCCTCGTGCACGGCGTCGCGGCGGCCGGTCAGCGGGTCGGACGGCCAGTGCGCCGTCCGGGCCTGGCTGACCAGTGGGTTCTCCTCGTCGGCCGGTGGTTCCTCGGCCCACGCGGCGACCTTGCCGACGCCGTCGGCGGCCAGTTCGCCGACCTCCAGCAGGAAGTCCGAGGGGCCCTTGGGACGGGTGCTCGTCTCGTTCCACCAGTGCCCGGACACGACGAGCGCGCGCTCGGAGCGGGTCAGCGCGACGTAGCAGAGGCGGCGTTCCTCGTCGGCCTCGCGCTCGGCGAAGTCCTGCTCGTGGATCTCGAACGCCTCGATGACCTCCTTGCGGTCCATGCCGTCGGACACGCGCAGCTTCGGCAGGTCCGCGGAGTCACCGCGCAGCGCGGCGGGCAGCGACGTGACGGTGCGCAGCCAGGACGAGGACCGGCGCTTGTTGGGGAAGACCTCGCGCGCCAGGTGCGGCACGGCGACGACCTCCCACTCCAGGCCCTTCGCGGAGTGGACGGTCAGCACCTGCACGCGGTCCGGCACCACCTCGACCTCGCCCGGGGTGAGGCCGTCCTCGGCGTGCGCGGCGGTCGCCAGGTAGTCCACGAAGGACATCAGGGTGGCGGTGGGCGAGGTCTCCGCGAAGTCGGTGACCACGTCGGCGAAGGCGTCCAGGTGGGCGCGGCGGGCGCTGCCGGGGCGGGCCTGCGCTTCCACGTCGAGCAGCATGGTCCGTTCGACGTCGGCGACCAGCTCGGGCAGCGACTGGTCGAGGCGGCGGCGCAGCGCGGCGAGTTCCTGGCCGAGTTGCCGGATGCGGCGGTAGCCCTCCGGGGAGTAGCGCTTGGGGTCGCCCGGGTCGTCGAGCGCGTCGATGAGGCCGGTCTGCTCGGCGCGTTCGGCGAACAGCTCGTCCACCTTGGACTCTTCGGTGGGCGGGGGCGCGGAGATCTCGTTGGCGCGCCGCCACAACGCGGCGAGGTCGGCGGCCGCGAGGCGCCAGCGGGCACCGGTGAGCAGGCGGGCGGCGGCGGTGCCGGCGAGCGGGTCGGCGAGGACGCGCAGGGTGGCGACGAGGTCGGCCACCTCGGGTTCGTCGAGGAGCCCGCCGAGGCCGACGACCTCGACCGGCAGGCCGCGGGCCCGCAGCTCGGCGGCGATCGGGGCCATGTCGGCGCGGCGGCGGACGAGGACGGCGGCGGTGGGCGGGGCGCCGTGCTCGTCCTGGTGGGCGAACCACCTGCGCGCCACGGCGTCGGCGACCCATTCGCGTTCGGTGCGGATGTCCGGCAGCAGGGCGACCTCGATGTCGGCGGGGTCGGCGTTGTCGCGGGCGCGGAGCCGTTCGACGCCGAGGCCGCGCCGGCGCAGCGGTTCGGCGATGCCGTTGGCGAGGACGAGGACCTCGGCGGGGTTGCGGAAGCTGGTGAGCAGGCCGTACTCGTGGGCGGGTTCGAGGCCCGGGCGCGGGAAGTCGGTGGTGAAGCGGGGCAGGTTGGCCGCGCTGGCGCCGCGCCAGCCGTAGATGGCCTGTGCGGGGTCGCCGACCGCGGTGACCGGCAGCGGCTCGTTCTCGACGCCGCCGAAGAGCGCGCGCAGCAGGATGCGCTGGGCGTGGCCGGTGTCCTGGTACTCGTCGAGGAGGACGGCGCCGTAGCGGGCGCGTTCGCCCTCGGCGACGGCCGGGTGCTGGTCGGCGAGGGTCGCGGCGAGGGACATCTGGTCGGCGAAGTCGAGTGCGCCCTCGGCTCGTTTGCGGCGCTGGTACTCCTCGATGAGCGGGATGAGCGAGAGGCGGAACTTCTGCGCGGCGATGATGTCGGTCAGCGACTTGGGCATCGCGGCGCGCTGGCCCTTGGCGCGCGGGGCGCGTTCGATGAGGTCACACAGCCAGCGGGTGTACTCGGCGAGTTTCTCTTCGGTGACCAGGTGTTCGCCGAGTTCGCCGGTGAGGGCGAGGAGTTGCGCGGTGACCGAGGCGGGGACGCGGTCGGTGTCCAGGTCTTCGTCCCAGGTCGACACCACGCGGTGGGCGAGCTGCCAGGAGCTGGTTTCGGAGAGCAGGCGGACGCCGGGTTGCACGGGCAGGCGCAGGCCGTGCTCGGCGAGGAGGCGGCCGGCGTAGGCGTGGTAGGTGAGGACGGTGGGTTCCCCGGCGAGCACCGCGGCCCGGCGCGCGCCGCCCGGGTCGAGCCGGTCGAGGAGGCCGGAGCCGGCGAGACGGCGCAGGCGGGCGCGGACGCGGTCGGCGAGCTGGCGGGCGGCCTTGCGGGTGAACGTGAGGCCCAGGACGCGCTCCGGGGTGACGAACCCGTTGGCGACGAGCCAGACCACCCGGGCGGCCATGGTCTCGGTCTTCCCGGCCCCAGCCCCCGCGACGACGAGCGCGGGCTCGATGGGCGCCGCGATGACCGCCGCTTGCTCCGGGGTGGGCGGGTGCAGGCCGAGCGCGTGCGCGATCTCGGCCGGGGAGGCGATCTCGGTCATGGCTTGGCTCCCGTGCTGGACACGGGAGCGGCTTGCGACGCCGCCCGCGGCGCGAGCCCCGGCGCAGGCGCGGCCACGCACAGCGCGGAGGCAGTGGGGGTTGGCACGCGCAGCGCGGCCTCAGCAGGAACCGCCACGCGCAACGCGGCCTCGGCGGTCGTCGAGCCGTTCGGCACCGCCACGCGGACCGCCGCCCCCGCAGGAGCCGCCGCGCGTAGCGCGGCTTCGGCGGTCGCCGAGGTATTCGGCACCGCCATCCGCACCACCGCCCGCCGCCCGGGCGCCGTGGCAGGCATCGCGGCGCTCGGCACTGCCCCCGCCCAAGGCGCCCAGCGCCGGATCACAAGTGTGATCGCGCGTGGCCGGTGCGCAGTAGCAGCCGTGCCGGCGGGTTTCGCGGAACCGGTCACGGCCCCGTCACCTGCCTGCCCTCCGGTCGCAGCGGGCAGGAACCCTTCGCGGGGCAGCGGTCGCAGTCCGGGTTCTCCGTGGCCTCGTACGCCGGGCCCGTCGCCGACGCCGCCACCTTCCGCACCAGCTCCAGCCACTCCCGGCCGCTCTCGTCGTCGAGCGGGGGCTGCTCCCGCACCGTCGCGCCCGTCTTGTTGTGCGACTTCGCCAGGTACACCAGCTTCGCCCCGCCGGGACGCTTCCCGCCGCCGAACGCGCCCAGCAGCACCGACAACTGGTACGCCGCCAGCTGCGGGTTCAGCTCGGCATCCGCGGCGCTCACCGCGGTCTTCCCCGTCTTCAGGTCGACGATCACGGGCCGCCCCTCGGCGTCGTGCTCCAGGCGGTCCACCCGGCCGCGCAGCTTGACCAGCAGACCGTCGCCACCGACCGGCAGCTCGACCTCGATGTCCTGCTCGATGCCCATCTGCTGCAGCTCGTGCCGCGAACTCGCCAGCCACGCCAGGAAGTTGCGCACCATCTGCTCGACCCGGTTCCGCTCGCGCCGCGAGAACCACGGCGCGCCCGCGTCGACCTTCGCCCACGCCTCGTCCAGCGCGCGCCGCAGGCCCTCGTCGTCCACGCCGTCCGCCGCGGCCTGCGCCAGCTCGTGCACCAGCGTCCCGGTGATCGCCGCCAGCTGGGCCGGGTCAGACCCGCCGTGCCGTTCGATCAGCCACCGCAACGGGCACTTCTTCAGAGTGTCCACAGTGGACGGCGAAATGCGCACCACGTCACCCTCGCCGTACAGTGGCGTGTCCGTCGACGTCTCCACCAGCCCGTACCAGGAATCCGGGTGCGCGCCCGGCACCCCGGCCCGCGCCAGCCGCGCCAGCTGCCGCGCCGCCCGCGCCCGCCGGTCCGGCGGCACGTCCGGGTCGCACACCGCGCGCCGCAGGTCGCCGACCAGCTCGGCCAGCACCAGCGACCGCCCCGGCGGCTTGACCCGCGAGTCCAGCCCGGACTCGTCCGCGCTGTTGGCCTCCAGGTCGTCGACGAACCGCGACGGCTGCTCGTCCTCCCCGATCACGGCGCTCACCAGCAGCGTCCGCTTCGCGCGGCCGAGCGCCAGGTAGAACAGCCGCCGCTCCTCGGCCAGGATGGGCGCCGTCGCCGACACCGTCTCCTCCTCCAGCCCGGACAGCAGGTCCACCAGCCGCTCGACCCCGAGCAGCGAGCCACGCAGCCGCAGGTCCGGCCAGCTGCCCTCCTGCACGTTCGCCACGGCCACGACCGTCCACTCGCGACCGGCCGCCCCGTGCGCGGTCAGCAGGGACACGCCCTCGCCGCGCATCGCCACCGGCGCCAGGCTGTCGCCCGCGATGTTCTGCGACGACAGGTAGTCCGCGAACGCCGCCACGCTCGCCTTCGGCAGCCGGTCGACGTAGTTGCCCGCGGCGTGGAACAGCGCCACCACCGCGTCCAGGTCGCGGTCGGCCTGCGCGCCCAGCGTCCCGCCGCGCGCGGACAGCCGCACCCACCGCTTCTGCAGGCCGCTCTCCTGCCACACGTCCCACAGGACCTGCTCGACCCCCGCGCCCCGGCCGATCGCCGCGCGCGCGACCGCGATCAGACCACCGACCCGCCGGATCGGCGCCGCCTCGGCCTCCGCGAGACCGCCGAGCTTGTCGTTGTCCCGCAACACTTCCACGAGCAGCTCGTCACTGGACCGCTCACCGCCACCGGCCAGCTCCAGCCGCCGCAGACCACGCCGCATCCGGCGCAGCGCCAGCGGATCGGCGCCACCGAGCGGGGACGCCAGCAGCATCTCGGCGGTGTCGACGTCGAGCAGCGCGGGATCACCGGCGACGCGCAGCACCGCGAGCAGCGGCCGCACCGCCGGCTGGCGGGCCAGCGGCAGCTCCTCCACCGCCGACGCGATGGGCACCCCCGCGGCCCGCAACGCCCGCTGCAGCACCGGGAACGACCGCCCCGGCGAGCGCACCAGCACGGCCATCTCCGACCACGGCACGCCGTCGATGAGGTGCGCGCGGCGCAGCTGGTCGGCGACCCAGCTCGCCTCGGCGGACGGGGTCGGCAGCAGCCGGACCTTCACCTCGCCTTCGTCGGCCTTCGGGTCGACGCTGATCGCGCGGTGCCGGTTCGCGCCCGGCAGGGTCGCGCCGAGCTTCGTCACCGCCTCGTGCACGGCCAGGCTCAACCGGTGGGTCCGGGTCAGCGTCACCGTGCGGCCGCCGTCGGCGTCGGCGCGCGTGAGCAGGTTCGGGTCGGCGCCGCGGAAGGAGAAGATCGCCTGGTCCGGGTCGCCGGTCACGACGAAGTCCTCGGCCGCGGTGCCGAGCAGCCGCAGCAGGCGGAACTGCAGGTGGTCCAGGTGCTGGGCATCGTCGACGAACACGTGCCGGATCCGCGCCTGCTCGCGCGCCAGCAGGTCCGGGTCGCCCTCCAGCTCGACGAGCGCGCTCGCGACCAGCTCGGCGGCGTCCAGCGCGGGCGAACCGGGCGCGCCGAGCGCGTTGCCTCCCGCGCCCTGCAGGACCGTGACCTCCTCGTACTGCCGCCAGAACACCCCGGCCGCGACCCACTCCGGGCGGTCCTTGCGCCTGCCGAGTTTGACCAGGTCCTCCGGGCCCAGACCGCGTTCGGCGGCACGCAGCAGCAGGTCGCGCAGCTCCTCGGCGAAGCCGGGCACAGCCAGCGCGGGCCGCAGCTGCTCGGGCCAGTCCGGCGCGCCCTCGGCGAGGTCGCCGGCGAGCAGCTCGCGGACCACGACGTCCTGCTCCGGGCTGGACAGCAGCCGCGGCGCCGGCACGTCCTGCAACCCGGCCTGCAGGCGCAGCAAGGAGAACGCGTAGGAGTGGACGGTGCGCACGATCGGCTCGCGGATCGTGCGGGGCACGCCGTCACCGGCGGTGACGCGGCGGGTGATCTCGGCACGCAGGGCGTTCGCCGCGCGGCGGGACGCGGTGAGCACCAGCAGGCTCTCCGGATCGGCGCCACCGGCGATGCGGGCCGCCGCCGCGCTCGTGATCAGGGTGGTCTTGCCGGTGCCCGGTCCACCGAGGACGCGGACGAACCCGCGGGGCGCCGCCAGCACCGCCCGCGCGTCGTCGTCCCAGCGTTCCGGGCGCTGCTCGGGGGCGGGCGGCCGGACCAGCCGCGCGCCCGCCCGGGACCGGGTGCCCTCTGCGCTCACGTCTGGCATGGAATCACGACCGCCCGACAGAACCGGGGACCGGCACACCCTGGCGGTAGTTTGGTCACGTGAACGAGGAGCTGCACGAGCGGGTGCGCGAGGTGGTCGCGACCGTGCCGCCGGGGAAGGTCGCCACGTACGGTGACATCGCGGCGATCGCCGGCGCCCCGTCACCCCGGATGATCGGCCGGATCCTGTCCGAGGACGGCGCGGACCTGCCGTGGCACCGGATCCTGCGCGCCAACGGCACGCCCGCGCCGCACCTCGTGCACCGGCAGCTGGAACTCCTCCGGGCGGAGGGCGTGCTGGCGGACGGTCAGAAAGTCAACCTGAAGACCTACCGCTGGCGGCCGTAGAGCCGCTGGTCGAAGAACTCGACGAGGCCGGTGCGCTGGAAGTCCAGGCTGTGGGCGGCGTCGACGTCGCCGATCCAGGGCGCGGTGATCGCCGGATCGACGCCGAGCCGGGGCAGCAGGAACTGGTAGTCGGTGTAGCTGAAGTGCTCGCCGCCGGCCAGGTGCCGCTGCTCGCCTGGCCGCGCTGGTTGCTCAGGAACTCCTGCCAGGACCCGTCCGTGGCGGCGCTGTGGTCACCGGCGCTCATCAGCAGGAACGGCTGGTCCAGGCCCTGCTCGACGGCCTGCCCGAAGATCCGGTCCCGCTGCGAGTAGGCCATGCTGCCGTCCAGGTCGGCGCCCGCGTCGATCCGCGGGTCGGCCAGCATCGTCTCGGCCGTGGTGAACCCGCCGGCCGAATGCCCGAACATGCCGATCCGGGTCAGGTCGAGCGAGCGGCCCAGCCGGGCGGGCAGCGCACGCCCTTCCGCGTCCGGGTTGCCGCCCCGCGCGAGGACTTCGAGCTGGTCGAGGACGAACCGGGCGTCCGCGACGCGGGTGGCGATCATCCGGCGGCCGACCTCGACGCTCTGCGGTGGCAGGGCGCCGCGCACCAGGCGGCCGTCCGGGAACTCCACCACGGACGTCTCGCCGGGGTGGTCGAACGCGACGGTGACGTACCCCCGGCTCGCGAGCTCCTCCAGCTGGGTGGTCGCCAGCGCGCGGGGCTGCTCGGCGCCCGGTGTGTAGAGCACGACGGGCAGATGTCCGGCGGCGACGGGCGCGCCGGAGCGTGCGTTGGTGGCGAAGCCGTAGTCCAGCCGGGCGGGGTCCATGCCGAGCCGGGCGGCGTCGGCTTCGGCGATCACGGCGGCGGCGCCGGGTGTCAGGAACGGCGCCCGCGGGCCGCGGTCGTGGATCGCGGGGTAACGCACCGTCGCCATCAGCTCGCGGTCGCGGGCCTGGTCGACCAGGTGCAGCTCGGTGACTCCGACGGCGAACGGGCCGGACGGTTCCGGCAGGGCGAGTGCCGTCCCGGCCGACGCCGGGACCACGGTGAGCGCGAAGGCGGCGGCGGTGAGCAGTGCGAGGCGGCGGATCGTCGATCTTGGTTTGACCATGCACCGAACCTAGGAAGCGGCCGGACCGGGCACATCGGGTTGATCACCGGGAGCGGCCCGGAGATCTCCCCCTAGGTGCCCAGCTCCGCGACCAGCAGCTTGACCAGCGCGCCCAGCCGCTGGCGGTCCGGTTGCAGGGTCGGCACTCCGGCCTCGGTGAACGGTGCGGCCGTCACCGGGCCCACGCACGCGCACACCACGTCACCCCGCAGGGCCCGCACCAGCTCGTCGTACCTGCCGCGCTCGCGGGCCAGCTCCAGCATGTTCGCGCTGGCCGGGGCGCTCGTGAAGGCCAGCGCCCGCACCGTGCCGGCCAGCACGCCGTCCAGCAGCTCGTGCGCCGGGTGCAGGTCCGCGGGCCACTCCCACCGGTACGGCTGCACCTCGATCACCCGCGCGCCGGCCTCCCGCAGCGGCGCGGTGTGCTCGGGCAGCGGCGAGCCGTGCAGCTGGACCGCCAGCCGCGCGCCCGCGACCCCGGCGTCCAGCAGGTGACCGAACAGCTGCCGGTTGCTCTCCTCGGGCGCGGCCCACTCCTCGGTGAGCCCGACGCCCCGCACCGCGCCCTTGCCCTTCGGGCCGCGGACGAACACCCGCGCCCGGGTCAGCGACGCCAGCAGGTCCTCCCGCAGCCCCCACCCCTCGGCGGCGTCCACCCAGCCGCGGAACCCGGCGCCGGTGGTGACCGCGAGGATGTCCAGCGGTTCGGCGAGGACCTCCTCGGTGGCCGCGCGCAGCCGGGCGTCGTCGGGCAGCGGGACGATGTGGATCAGCGGCGCGTGCCGCACGGTGGCGCCGTGGCGTTCCAGCGCGCCGATGAACTCCTCGGCCCGCCGTTCCGCGGTCACCCCGATCGTGACTCCGCTCAGATCACCCATAGAACGCACCCATCCGGTCCACCGCGGCCGCCACCTGGTCACGCAGGTCCGCGGGCTCCAGCACCCGCAGCTCGGGCCCGAACCGCAGCAGCTCCCCAAGTGCCGGGGCGCCGGGTTCCACCGGTAACTCCACGCGCAACCACCCGTCTTCGTCCGGCACCTCGCGGCACTCGCGCAGAGCGCGGGCACCCACCGCGCCCAGGTAGAACGGTACGAGGTCCCGGCCCAGCGGAGACAGCCGCACCACGGCGACCCGCGGGTACATCCGCCGCTCGAACTGCTCCGACCACTCCCGCCAATAGGCGGCCAGGTCGAACCCGGCCGGGCGCTCGAACGCGGCGCCGGGTTCGAGCGAGCGGATCCGGGACATTCGATAGGTCCGGATCGCACCCTCACACTGTGCGGCAAGGTACCAGTTCCCGGCCTTGAGGATCAGCCCCAGCGGCTCCAGCAGCCGGTTCGTCTCGCTGTTGTCCCACCGCCGGTACTTCACCGAAACCCGCCGCGAATCCCACACCGCCTGGGCGACCTCGGCCAGGTGCGGCAGGCTTTCGATGCCGCGGAACCAGCCGGGCACGTCGAGCACGAACCGCTCGGCGACCTTGCCCGCGCGGCTGCGCAGCTCGTCCGGCAGCGCGGCGTAGAGCTTGAGCTGGGCGGCGGTCAGCACGGTGCCCAGGCCCAGCTCGGCGGCCGCGTCGGGCAGCCCGGCCAGCGGGAGCGACTGGGCTTCCTCGCCGGTCAGGCCGGTGAGGCGGGTGCGGTAGCCGTCGAGCAGCCGGTAGCCGCCGGCCCGGCCGCGTTCGGCGTAGACCGGCACCCCGGCGGCGGACAGCGACTCGATGTCCCGGTACACGGTCCGCACCGACACTTCGAGCTCCTCCGCCAGCTCCTCGGCGGTCATCCGGCCGCGGTTCTGCAGGAGCAGCAGCACCGACAGCAACCTGCTCGCGCGCATGGACCCAGTATTCCCCGGAAACCTGACAGAAGGTGTCAGGCATGGGTCGCACACTGGGGCCATGACCAACACTTTCACCACGCGGACCTGGGACGAGAAGGTCGTCAGCGGCCCGGAGAACGGCCCCCGGTACGCCCACGCGCACGCCACGTTCGCCTACTCCGGCATGATCGAGGGCGAGTCGGCGTGCGACTTCCTGCTGTACTACCCGGGCGAGGGCTACAGCGGCAGCGGGCAGACCGCGCCGGGGTTCGAGCGGATCGAGGGCAGCGTGGACGGACGGAAGGGCAGCTTCGTGATCCGGCACGACGTGGCCTACGGCGCCGACGGCATCCAGGGCACGTTCACGGTCGTCGAGGGCTCGGGCACGGGTGAGCTGGCCGGACTGGCCGGGACCGGCACGATCGGAGGAGCGAGCGAGACCGTGAACTACACCTTCGACTACCGGCTGTGATGATCGAGGTCGAGCGCGAGCAGGTGCTCGCCCACCGGATCGCGGCGCAGGGCCTGCACCGCGACGTCGCCGACCCGGCCGGGCTGACCGTGTTCGACCTCGGCCTGCAGAGCACCCAGCGCGACACGGCGGCGATCTCCCTCGCGGCGCGGCTGCCCGGCCCGGTCACCGAGGAGTCCTTCGTGGAGGATCCGCGGTTCGTGCTGGCGTGGACGCACCGCGGGGCGCCGCACTTCCATCGCACGGACGAGATCGGCCGGGTCACCGCCGCGCTGGTCCCGCTCGACGAGGACGATGCGATGGCGCGGATGGGCTGGCAGCGCAAGCAGATCGAGGCGGCCGGGATGGGCGCGCTGGACGGGTTGTTCACCGCGGCGCGGGCGATGCGGAAGGTCGTCACCCGGGTGATGTCGAAGGGCGCGGTGAGCGAGGCCGTCACGAAGATCATCCCGGACGGCTTGTCGTACCAGTGCCGCGTCTGCCAGGCCACCCACATCCTGGATCACGTCATGCGGCTGGCGGCGATCCACGGCGGGGTGCGGCTGGAAGCCGGGGCCCAGCCCGCGACGCTGGCGCCGCTGGACGGCCGGCCGCGGATGCGGACGACGCCCGATGCCGGGGCCGCGACGGCCGTCGTCCGGGATTACCTGCACCTGCACGGCCCGGCGGCGCCGAAGGAGGCGGCGGATTTCGTGGGGACGAAGGTCGCCGTGGTGAAGCGGATGTGGCCGGAGGAGCTCGCCGAGGTGCGGTTCGCCGGGCGGACGGTGTTCCTGCCGGCCGGTGACGTGGCGGCGCTGGAGAACCCGCCGGAGCCCGACGTCGTGCGGTTGCTGCCGCCGTGGGACCCGTTCCTGCAGTCGCGGGACCGGGCGGTGCTGGTGCCGGACCGGGCGCGGCAGAAGGAGGTCTGGAGGATCCTCGGCAACCCCGGAGCGCTGCTCGCGGGCGGCGAGGTGGCCGGCGTGTGGCGCGCGAAGGGCAGCGGCCGCAAGCGGCTGGACTTCACGATCACCGCGTTCGACCCGCTCCCGCCCGCGGCGCGGACAGCCGCCGAGGAGGAGGCCGAACGGGTGGCGCGCACGCGGGGGTTCGCGGACCTGAAGGTGAGCTGGAACTAGCACCAGTCGCCGAAGCCGTCGCGGGCGCACCGCGGTCTCGTCAGCGCAACGCACTGCCGATGCTGATGCCGCCATCCACATCCAGCACCACCCCGGTCACGTAGCCGGCCGCCTCCGAGCACAGGAACGCCGCCGCCTCCGCGATGTCCGCCGGGTCGCCGATGTGCCCCACCGGCACCCGCGCGGCCAGCTTCGCCCGTGCCTTGTCGTCCATCGACGCCAGCATCGGCGTCGCGATCAGCCCCGGTGCGATCGCGTTCGAGGTCACGCCGTGCCGCGCGCCTTCCAGCGCGATCGTGCGTGCCATCCCGACCACCCCGGCCTTCGCCGCGGAGTAGTTCACCTGGCCGAAGTTTCCGCGCCAGCACATCGACGACAACGACAGCAGCCGCCCGTACCCCTGCCGCTTCATCGCACCGAACACCGCCCGGCTGCAGTTGAACATGCCGCGCAGGCTGACGTCGATCACCGCGTCCCACTCGTCGTCGGTCATCCGCTCCAGCCGGTTGTCGCGGATCACCCCGGCGTTGTTGACCAGCACGTCCACCCGCCCGAACGCTGCCAGCGTCCCCGCCACCCACGAACCGACCTGCGCCGGATCGGCCACGTCCACCACGGACGCCCGCACGTCGATGCAGTCGGCCGCGGTCTCCTTCACCGCGGCCTCGTTGACGTCGCACAACGCCAGCGACGCCCCCTCGTCGGCGAACCGGCGCGCCATGGCACGGCCGAGCCCCTGCCCGGCACCGGTGATCAGGACGACGCGACCCACGTAGCGCTTCACGAAAACAGAAACTACTGTTTCATCCAGCGAACCACAAGTCTCAGGCGGCGACCGCGAGCCGCCGCTGCGCCTGCTGATACCGGGCCAGCACCAGGTCCACCACGTCCGGGTGCACGCCCAGCGGATCGGCCACCACGTCCGCGCCCGCGTCCAGCACCTTCCGCTGGAACAACCCCGGCGCCAGCAGCCACGACGCCACCGCCACCCGGCGGCCCCGCCCCCGCGCCCGGGCCACCGCGTCGGCGATCGAGGGCTGCGCCGTCGCGACGTAACCCACCCGCACGGACGTGCCCAGCACCGCACCCAGGGCATCCGCGGCAACCCGCACCTCGGCGAGCGCGCGTGGATCGCTGGAGCCCGCCGCGGCCAGCACGACCGCGTCACCCGCGCGGTAGCCAGCCCACTCCAGCCGGTCCCGCATCACGCCGACCAGCTCGGGCGCCGGGCCGAACGGGTCGGCCAGCAGCACGTTCCGGTGCCCGCTCGCGGCGATCTGCGCCGGGATGTCGGTTCGCACGTGGTACCCGGCGGCCAGGAACGCGGGCACGACGATCGCCTGGTAGCCGCGCACCGCATCGAGGACCGTCGTCACGTCGGGCTGCCGCACGTCGGCGTAGGCCACCCGCACCGGCACCGGCGTCCCGGCCCGCACGCGGTCCGCCAGCTCCTCGATCACCCGCGCGCCCCGCGGGTCCCGCGTCCCATGCGCTGCCAGCACGATCATCGTTCCACCGCCAACCGGTATCCGCGCTTCACCACGGTCTGCACGAGCTTCCCTTCGCCGAGCGACGTGCGCAGCCGCCCGATCGCGGTCTCCACCGCGTGTTCCTCACCGCCGCCGGGCAGTGCCGACGTCAGTTCCCGGCGCGAGACGACCCGGCCGGGCTCGCGGGCCAGCGCTCGCAGCACCGCCATCGGCGCGGGCGCCACGTCGCACAGCTGACCGTCCACAATGGCCGCCTGGCCGCGCAGCTCGATGAGCCTCCCGGCCGCCCGCAGCTTCGGCGACCGCTCGACCAGCGCCTGCGACACCGTCCGCGCCAGCGCGCCGATGCGCGCCCGCTCCGGCTGCACGGTGGGGATCCCGACCGCCGCCAGCGGGGCCGCCGTGATCGGCCCGACGCACGCGACCAGCACCCGGTGCGTCAGCGCCTCCACCAGCGCCGCGAGCCGCCCGGTGCGCTTGGCCATCGCCAGCGTGCTCGCCGCGGCCGGCGCGCTGGTGAACGGCATCGCGTCCACCGAGCCGTCCAGCACCGCGTCGATCAGCCGGTCCAGCGGCCCCGGATCGGACGGCCCGACCCAGCGGTACACCGGCACCTCGATGACCTCGGCCCCGGCCTCCCGCAACGATTCCACGAAGTACGGCAGGGGCTCGCCGTGCAGCTGCACCGCGACCCGCTGACCGTCCACACCGGACGCCAGCAGGTGCTGGAGCAGCTCCGCGCTGCTCTCCGAGGCCGGCGAGTAGCTCTCCGACAACCCGGCCGCGCGGATCGCGCCACGCGCCTTCGGCCCACGGGCCAGCAGCGACGCCTCGCCGAGGCGGCCGACCAGCGCCTCGCCGAGACCCCAGCCCTCGGCCGCCTCGACCCACCCGCGGAACCCGATGCCGGTGGTCGCCACGACCACGTCGACCGGCTCCGCCAGCATCCGCACGGTCGCGGCGTGCAGCTCGGTGTCGTCGGCGAGCGGCACGATCCGGATCGCCGGCCCGTACCGCACGGTCGCGCCCTGGCGCACCAGCAGCGCGCCGAGCTCGTCCGCGCGGCGCGCGGCCGTGATGCCCACCGCGAACCCGGCGAGCGGGAGGACACCGGGGGAATCGATCATGGCTGGAGGTACACCACACCCTCGATCACCCGCACCGGATACGTGCGCACAGCCACCGTCTCGTCGTCCAGCGAGTTGCCGGTGGCCAGCTCGAACCGGTGCTTCAGCATGGGCGAAGCGACGTGCGGCACGCCCTTCACGTCACCGATGATCCCCCGCGAGAGCACCGCCGCCTTGGTGAACGGGTCCACATTGGACACGGCGTAGACGTCGCCGGTCACCGTGCGGAAGATCGCCACCTGCCGCCCGTCGGGCAGCAGGGCGGCCACCCCGCGACCGGGGATCAGCCGGTCGACCGGGCAGATCTCGACCGCCTCCGTGGCGCGCTTCTCCTCCACCGCGGTCATCGCGAAACCACCTCCGGAACACCCAGCAGGACGGGGACTTTCTGGTCACGTTCGGCGCGGAACGAGATGGTCGGGTCGGGCGTGCCCGGCGCGTTGACGAACGAGGTGAACCGGGCCAGCTTCGCCGGGTCCTCCAGCACGCCGCGCCACTCGTCGGCGTAGTTCTGCACGTGCTTGGCCATCGCGGCGTCCAGCTCCTCGCAGATGCCGAGCTTGTCGTCGACGATCACCGCCCGCAGGTGGTCCAGGCCGCCGTCCATCTCCTCGATCCACGGCGCGGTGCGCTGCAGCCGGTCGGCGGTGCGCACGTAGAACATCAGGAACCGGTCGATGTAGGTGATCAGCGTGTCCTTGTCCAGGTCGGACGCCAGCAGCTCGGCGTGCCGGGGCAGGGCGCCGCCGTTGCCGCCGACGTAGAGGTTCCAGCCCTTCTCGGTCGCGATCACGCCGAAGTCCTTGCCGCGGGCCTCGGCGCACTCGCGGGCGCAACCGGACACCCCGGCCTTGAGCTTGTGCGGCGAGCGCAGGCCGCGGTAGCGCAGCTCCAGCTCGACGGCCAGGCCGACGCTGTCCTGCACGCCGTAGCGGCACCAGGTGGAGCCGACGCACGACTTCACCGTGCGCAGCGACTTGCCGTAGGCGTGCCCGGACTCCATCCCGGCGTCCACCAGCCGTTTCCAGATGTGCGGCAGCTGGTCCACGGTCGCGCCGAACAGGTCGATCCGCTGCCCGCCGGTGATCTTGGTGTAGAGCCCGAACTCCTCGGCGACCTCGGCGATCACCTTCAGCTTCGCCGGGGTGATCTCGCCGCCGGGGATCCGCGGCACGACCGAGTAGGTGCCGTTGCGCTGCATGTTCGCCAGGAAGTGGTCGTTGGTGTCCTGCAGCGCGGCCTGCTCGCCGGCCAGGACGTGACCGCCGTCGCGGTGGGTCGTGTCGAGCGTGGCGAGGATCGAGGCGACGGCCGGCTTGCAGATCTCACAGCCCGAGCCGGTGCCGTGCTTGGCGATCAGTTCGCCGAACGTGGTGATGCGGGTAGCGCTGAGGATCTGGAACAGCTCCTGGCGCGAGTAGGCGAAGTGCTCGCACAGCGCCTTGGACTGCTCGACCCCGCAGGCGTCGAGCAGCTTCGCCAGCATCGGCACGCACGACCCGCACGTCGTGCCCGCCTTGGTGCAGCCCTTGATCTTCGCGACGCTGTCGCAGCCCTCGTCGTGGATCGCGCTGGTGATGGCGCCCTTGCTGACCGCGTTGCACGAGCAGATCTGCGCCTCGTCCGGCAGCGCGTCCACACCCACCGCACTGGAGCCGCCTTCCGGCGCGAGCATCGCGGCCGGATCGGCCGGCAGCGGGCTGCCGACCAGCGGGCGGAGCAGGTTGTACGCGCTCGCGTCACCGACCAGCACACCGCCCAACAGGAGTCGGCGCCCGTGCTCATCAGGTTCGGACACGACGAGCTTCTTGTAGTACCCGCCGACCGCGTCGGAGAGCACGACCTCGACCGCGTTCTCCGTGGTGGCGTGCGCGTCGCCGAAGCTGGCCACGTCCACGCCCATCAGCTTCAGCTTGGTGGACAGGTCCGCGCCCGGGAACTCGCCAGTCTTGCCGAGCAGCTGCGCGGCGACGATCTCGGCCATCGTGTAGCCCGGGGCGACCAGGCCGTAGCAGCGGCCCTCGACCGCGGCGCACTCGCCGACCGCCCAGATGTCCGGATCGCTGGTGCGGCAGGCCAGGTCGGTGATGATCCCGCCGCGCTCGCCGACCGCCAGCCCGGACGAGCGGGCCAGGTCGTCGCGCGGGCGGACACCGGCGGAGAACACCACCAGGTCCAGGTCCAGCTCGGTGCCGTTGGTGAGCCTGGTGAACAGGCGGTCGCCGTCCTGCTCGATCTTCTCGGCCGAAGTTCCGGTGTGGACGGTCAGGTCCAGGTCGGTGACCAGCTTGCGCAGCAGCCGGCCACCGCCGTCGTCGACCTGGAGCGGCATCAGCCGCGGCGCCATCTCCACCACGTGCGGGGACAGGCCCATGTCGCGCAGGGCCTTCGCCGCCTCCAGGCCGAGCAGGCCACCGCCGACGACCATCGCCGCCGCGCGGCCGCGCTTGGTCGCCTTCGCGTGCTCGACCGCGGCCCGGATCGCGTCCAGGTCCTCGATCGTGCGGTAGACGAAACAGCCGGGCAGGTCGTGTCCCGGCACCGGCGGCACGAACGGGCGCGAGCCGGTGGCGAGCACGAGCGCGTCGTAGGGCTGCACGTGCCCGGACGCGGTGGTGACCGTCCTGGTCGCCCGGTCGATCGCGGTGACCGGGTCGCCCAGCCGCAGCTCGACCAGGTCGTCACCTTCGTAATCCGAACCGGACAGGGTGAGCGCCTGGACGTCCCAGCCATCCACGTAGGAGGTCAGGGCAACCCGGTCGTAGGCCGGGCGCGGCTCCTCGGCGAGCACGACGACCCGCCAGGCGCCCTCGGTGTCCTCGGCCCGCAGTGCCTCCACCAGCCGGTGGCTCACCATGCCGTTCCCGACGACGACGAGTGTGCGCATTACCGAAACCTCCTGCTCGCTTGCTCTTGCTTCAGACCCGGGCACCGGCGAGAGCCAGCCCGCGCTCGCTCACCGGCGCGTCCGACTTGCGGAGGTACACGGCCCAGGTGAGGACGAAGCAGATCCCGTAGAAGACGAGGAACCCGACGAACGCCGGCACGCCGCTGCCGGTGTCCAGGAAGGACTGCCGGAACGCCAGGTTGATGAACAGGCCGCCGAGCGCGCCGACCGCACCGGCCAGGCCGATCAGGGCGCCGGACCGCTTGCGGGCCTTGAGCATCTCGGTCGCCTCGTCGGCGCCGGCCGCGATCGCGGCCCTCGCCTTGGTGCGGAAGATGGCCGGGATGCTCTTGTAGGTGGAGCCGTTGCCGACCCCGGTCAGCACGAACAACACGATGAAGGCCGTGGTGAACAACGCCAGCGACTGGGTGTTGGACGCGATGATCAGGATGACGGTCATCACCGCCATGCCGACGAACGTGGTGAAGGTGACCCGCGAGCCGCCCAGCTTGTCCGCCAGCCAGCCCCCGGCCGGGCGGGAGAACGAGCCGAGCAGCGGGCCGAGGAACGTGACCGCCGCGGCCTGCAGCGGGGTGCGGCCGAACTGGTTCTGCAGCACCAGGCCGAAGGCGAAGCTGTAGCCGATGAACGAGCCGAACGTGCCGATGTAGAGGAACGACATCACCCACGTGTGGGCGTCGCCGATGATCTCCCGCATCGCCTTCTTGTCGTTGCGGACGGACGCGATGTTGTCCATGAACAACGCCGAGCACAGCGCCGCGACGACGATCAGCGGGATGTAGATGAACAGGATGATCCGCGGCGCGCCGGTGCCGACGGTGGCGATGATCAGCAGACCGAGCAGCTGGATCACGGCGACGCCGAGGTTGCCGCCGCCCGCGTTCAGGCCCAGCGCCATGCCCTTGGCCTTCTCCGGGAAGAACGCGTTGATGTTGGTCATCGAGGACGCGAAGTTGCCGCCGCCGACACCACCCAGCGCCGCGACGATCAGGAAGCCCCACAGCGGGGTGCCCGGCTCCATCACGATCGCCGCGCCGATGCTCGGGATCAGCAGCAGGGTTGCGCTGACGATCGTCCAGTTGCGACCGCCGAAGCGCGCCACCGCCCAGCTGTAGGGCAGCCGGGCGATCGCGCCGACCAGGGTCGGCGTCGAGGTCAGCAGGAACTTGTCGGCGGCCGAGAACCCGTACTGCGGCCCCATGAACAGGACCATCACCGACCACAGTGTCCAGATGGAGAACCCGATGTGCTCGGAGAAGATGGAGAACCACAGGTTGCGGCGGGCGATCTTCTTGCCGGTGGACTCCCAGAACGACTCGTTCTCGGGCTCCCAGTGCTCGATCCAGTGCTTGCGCGCCGCCGGCGCGGTCATCGTTGTCGTCATGTGGCCTCCCTAGGCGGTGGTGGCGAGCCAGTCGGCGATGCCGCAGACGGCGTCGCGACAGCTGCCACATCCGGTTGTCGCTCGGGTCACGGAAGCGAGCTCGGTGACGTCGGTGGCACCGGCGCGGAACGCCTCGACCAGCCGGCCCTTCGTCACCGAGTTGCACCGGCAGACGAGGGCGGCCGCCGGGATGTCGGCGGGGCTCGACGCGACGGTCGCCCCGCCCGGCAGCGCGCGCCCGAGCAGGACGGCGAGCCGGTCTTCGGGGACCGGGACACCCCGGTCGAACAGGTGCGTGATGTTCGCGGCGGCGTCCGGCGCACCCAGCAGGATCGCCCCGGCCACCCGTTCGCCGCGCACCACGAGCTTCGCGTAGCGGCCGCGCGCCGGGTCGGTCAAGCACACCACCTCGGCGTCCGGGTCGCTCGCGTCGGTGTGCACGTCGCCGAGCGCGGTGAGGTCGATGCCGCGTGCCTTCAGCTTGGTGATCACCTGCGTGCCGCGGTAGCGGGCGGACACGTCGGCGCCGGTCAGCAGGTCGGCCAGCACCTTCGCCTGCTGCCAGGCCGGCTCGACCAGGCCGGACACCGTGCCCGGGTGCTGCGCGCAGTCGCCGATCGCGTGGATGCGGCCGTCGCTGGTGCGCAGCGCGTCGTCGACCACGATGCCGCGGTCGACCGCCAGACCGGCCTCGGCGGCGAGCGTGGTCTCGGCCCGCACGCCGGTGCTGACGACGACCAGGTCGGCGTGGACCTTGCTGCCGTCGTCGAGCTTGAGCCCGTCGCCGGGAACGTACCGGGCCGCGCCCGCGCCGAGCCGGAAGTCGATGCCCAGCTCGCCCAGCGCCCTGGCCAGCACGCCACCGGCCCCGGCGTCGAGCTGGCGTTCCATCACGTGGCCGACCGGGTGCACGACGGTGACGAGGTTGCCGCGCCCGGCCAGGCCGCGGGCGGCTTCCAGGCCGAGCAGGCCGCCGCCGAGCACCGCGACCGGCGCCCCGGCCTGGGCGGCGTCCAGGATGCGGTCGCAGTCGTCCAGCGTGCGGAAGGTGACCACGCCCGGCGCGGGGGTGCCGTCGTCCAGGGTCAGGCCTTCGACGGGCGGCAGCCACGGGCGGCTGCCGGTCGCCAGCACCAGCGCGTCGTAGTCCACAGTGGAGGAGTCGCTGAGCCGGATCCGGCGGGCGGAGCGGTCGATGTGCTCGGCCCTGACGTCCGTGCGCAGGTCGATCGCGTGCCGGGCCGCCCAGTCCGGATCGTGCAGGCGGACCATCTCGGGGCGCATCGTCCCGGCGACGACGGCGGAGAGCAGCACGCGGTTGTACGCGGCGTGCGGCTCCTCGCCGATGACGGTCAGCGTGACGCGAGCGCCTTCCGAGTCGCGGGCCCGGATCTCGTCGGCGAGCCGGGCCCCGGCCATGCCGTAGCCCAGCACCACCACCTTGCGGGTCATTCCGCACCGTCCTTCGTGGTCAGGCGAACCGCGCACACCTTGAACTCGGGCATGCGGCTCGTCGGGTCCAGGGCGGGGTTGGTCAGCAGGTTCGCCCGCTGCGCGCCGGGGAAGTGGAACGGCAGGAACACCGTGTCCGGCCGCATCGAGGCGACGCACCGCACACGCGCGGTGGTCTCCCCGCGCCGGGAGACCACCGCCGCCCAGTCGCCGTCGGCCAGACCGGCGCGGGCGGCGGTGTCCGGGTGCACCTCGACGTAGGCCTCCGGCACGACGTCGTTCAGCTCGCCGATCAGCCGGGTCTGGGCGCCGGACTGGTAGTGCTGCAGCACCCGGCCGGTGGTCGCGATCAGCGGGAACTCGCCGTCGGTCGGCTCGGCCGGGCCGCGGTGCTCGACCGGCACGAACCGGGCGCGGCCGTCCGGGTGGGCGAAGGAGTCCAGGAACATCCGCGGCGTCCCGGCGTGCTCGGTGCCGGTCACCGGCCAGTACAGGGCCTCACCGTCGCGCAGGCGTTCGTAGGTGACGCCGGAGTAGTCGGCGAGCCCACCCCGCGAGGCCTCGCGGAGCTCGGCGAACACCGTCTCCGCCTCGACCGGGAAGCGCGCGGCCGGCTGTCCCAGGCGCCGCGCGAGTCCACTGAGGACCTCCAGGTCGCTGCGCACCCCGGCGGGCGGGTCGATCGCCTTCTGCCGCAACAGGACACGGCCCTCCAGGTTGGTCATCGTGCCGCTCTCCTCGGCCCACTGCGTGACCGGGAGGACGACGTCGGCCATCGCGGCGGTGTCGGACAACACGAAGTCCGCGACGACGAGGAAGTCCAGGCCGCGCAGGCGATCCGCGACGTGCGCCGACCGCGGCGCGGACACCACGACGTTGCTGCCGAACACGAGCATCGCCTTCGGGCCGGTCTCGGTGCCCAGCGCGTCGAGCAGCTCGTAGGCCGAGCGGCCGGGGCCGGGCAGATCGGCGGGGTCGACACCCCACACGCGCGCGACGTGCTCGCGGGCGGCCGGGTCGTCGATCTTGCGGTAGCCGGGCAGCTGGTCGGCCTTCTGGCCGTGCTCGCGACCACCCTGGCCGTTGCCCTGACCGGTGAGGCAGCCGTAACCCGAGCCCGCGCGGCCGGGCAGGCCGAGCGCCAGCGCCAGGTTGATCCAGGCGCTCACGGTGTCCGAACCGCTCGCGTGCTGCTCGGTGCCGCGCGCGGTGAGGATGTAGGCGTCGCGGGCGTTCGCCAGCAGGGTGGCGACGCGGCGCTGGTCGGCGGCGGCGACACCGGTGACCCGCTCGACGCGCTCGGGCCACCAGCGCGCGACGATCTGCCACACCGCGTCGAAACCGCGGGTGCGCTGCTCCACGTAGGACCGGTCGAGCAGGCCCTCGGCGACCAGCGCGTGCAGGATGCCCAGCGC
This sequence comes from Amycolatopsis thermalba, assembly GCF_023376025.1. Classification (NCBI taxonomy): domain Bacteria; kingdom Bacillati; phylum Actinomycetota; class Actinomycetes; order Pseudonocardiales; family Pseudonocardiaceae; genus Amycolatopsis; species Amycolatopsis thermalba. Next base: position 1,547,167 of record NZ_CP091196.1, on the reverse strand, counting down.
CAGCGCGAGATCGGTGCCCGGGGCGGGCGCCAGGTGCAGGCTCGCCTGGTCCGCGGTCGGCGTGCGGCGCGGATCGACCACCACCAGCCCGCCGAGGTCGATGGCCTTGCGCAGGTGCTGCATGAACGGCGGCATGGTCTCCGCCGGGTTCGACCCGATCAGCAGGACCGCGTCCGCCTCGCCGACGTCGGTCAGCGGGAACGGCAGCCCGCGGTCCAGGCCGAACGCCTTGTTTCCGGCCGCCGCCGCGGACGACATGCAGAACCGGCCGTTGTAGTCGACCTGCGAGGTGCCCAGTGCGACCCGGGCGAACTTGCCCAGCAGGTAGCTCTTCTCGTTGGTCAGACCGCCGCCGCCGAACACGGCGACCCCGTCCCGGCCGTGCTCGGCCTGGACCTCGGCGATCCGGCGCGCGACCAGGTCGAGCGCGTCGTCCCAGGTCGCCGGCACCAGCTCGCCGTCGACCCGGACCAGCGGCGTGGTCAGCCGCGCCGGGCTGGTGAGCAGGCTGCCGGCGGTCCAGCCCTTCTGGCACAGGCCGCCGCCGTTGGTGGGGAACTCGCGGGGTGCGACGGCGGTGCCGGACAGGCTCATCCCGCACTGCAGGGCGCAGTAGGGACAGTGGGTGGCCACCTTGACCTGGGGTTCCGCGGTGAGCGTCACGCGCACCTCCTTCCGCCTCTGCCCAGAGACGGTAGGAACGGCGTGTTACCTGGAAACTCTCGAATGTTTCAGGCGTTTGACATTGCTACGGCATTTCGAGGGATGCCCGGTGAGAAGTGACGCGGGCTACAGGATCTCACTCACCGCGGCCGCGGCGGCACGCAAACCGTCGAGCGAAGCGGCCGTGGCGCGCGGGCTGAGCGCGTTGCCCGCCAACCGGAACAGCACGGCCCGCAGCAGGAGCTGCGGCCATTCCGGCAGGTGGGACCAGCGCCGCAGGAAGCCGGGCGCGGCGTCACCCCAGGCGACGGCGTCGACGGCGGCCACCGCGGCGCCCCATTCGGCGGGCCGGTAGAACGGGTCGAAGTCGACGATGCCGGGCGGGGCGTCGTCGTCGAAGAGGACGGTGCCGAAGAGGTCGCCCGGCACGACCTGGTCCGGCAGCCGCACGGGTCTTCGCGCCACCGCGAGGACCTCGAACCAGCGGCCGCCCTTGGCCTCGTCGACCGGCACGTCGGCCTCGCCCCAGGCCACCCGGTCGGCCACCGCGTCCGGATCGGTCCGGGCGGCCAGGTGCCGCGGGCGCGGCAGGCCGTCGAGCGCGTGGGCCAGTTTGAGGGCGGCGAGCATGATCTCGTCGTGCCGGTGCTCGGGACTGCCGTCGAGGTAGCGGCGCGCCGCCCACCCCGCGACGATCCACCGCCCGTCCCGCGCGCGTTGCGGCTTGGCGAGGCGCAGGTCGGGGACGTCGAGGGTGGGCAGCGTGCCGGCGAGCCACAGCGTGCGCGGCCGGTCCCGCACCGGGGTCAGGACGATGTCACCGCAGCGGTGCGCCCGCCCACCGGGCAGCGGCTCGGGGGTGGTGTGCTGGAGGCCGAAGGCCATGAGCACAGCCGCCGGTGGCTGACCTGCTCTCGGACCGTCGGGCACCGCCCGAGATTACCGCGTGGGGACGACGTTTTTCGGCCGTTCGAGCACGACCGGCCTCATCGGACGGCCCAGAGTTTGATCGTTCCGTCATCGCCGCCGCTGGCGAGTGTGTTGCCGTCGGGACTGAACGCGACGGCGTTCACCGGGCCGGTGTGGCCGGTGAGGACCGCGACGGGTGCGGTCCGTTCGCCGGCGTCGTCGACGGACCACGGATCCCACAGGCAGACGGTGCCGTCGTCGCTCGCGCTGGCCAGGGTCTTGCCGTCGGGACTGTACGCGACGGCGTTCACCGCGCCGGTGTGGCCGACGAACGTGCCCAGGAGATCATCCTCCTCCCTGCCGGCGAACCACCGCTTGATCGTGTGATCGGCGCTGCCACTGACCACACCGACCGGGTCGACCGGGCCGAAGGCGAGGCAGGTGACCCGATCGGTGTGACCGACGTGGGTGACGACGGTGCCGGGCTGACGCAGCGGCCACACGCGCACGGCGTTGTCGGCGCAGCCGGCGGCCAGGAGCGCACCGCTGCCGTTGTAGTCCACCGCGCTGACCGCCGCCGGCTGCTCCTCGGGCGGCAGGTCGCGGGCGTGCTGGTGGGTGACGGTGCTCCACAGGCTGATCGTTCCGTCCTCGTTGCCGCAGGCGATACCGGTGCCATCCGGGTGGAACGTCGTCGCCGTCACGTGCCCGGTGCCGGTCAGCTTGGTCGTGTAGGTGCGGGCGATCGGGTCCCACAGGGTGACCTCGCCGCCGCTGTCGACGCAGACCAGGGTTTTGCCGTCCGGGCTGAACGAAACGGACCGGGCAACGGTGATGTGACCGCTGAGCGGGGCGAGCAACCGGTGTGTGACCGGATCCCAGAGCTTGATGGAGTAGGAGACCCCGGCGGCGAGCAGCGTGCCGTCCGGGCTGAACGCCAGCCCGCGCACGATGTCGTCGGCAGCGAGATCCACCGGAGGGGCACCGCTGTGCGTGGTCGCGGCGGCCGTGCCTTGGCCGCCCTGGTTCGCCGACGGGGAGGAAATCAGTTTGGCCGCCACCGGGACCGCCAGGGTGGCGGCCAGTGCGCTTGCCCCGGCGGTGAGGACGGCACGGCGACTCGGCCGCCAGCCTCGCGCCGGCCCCGGACTGATCTGCGGTTTCCCCGGGTGTCCGGCAGGCTGGTCAGCACCCGTTGCCGAGGCTTCGCGGTTGCGGGCGAAGACGAAGTCGGCGGCACGGTCGCTCACCCGGCTGCCGGGCTCGGGTTTGCCGTCCCGCACCAGGGCTTCCGCAACCCGGTCGAAGATCGGGCCGAGCGTGAGCCCGGGTGGCTGGCCGGGAATCCCGGCCTCGACCACGTCGACCAGGTACTTGGTGAAGTAGGTCTGCGGTCGTGGGTTGCCGGCCGCGGTCTCGAACCAGGCGGTGTTGAATTCGCCGCTGGCCATCATCAGGTAGAAGCCCGGCGAACGCGGCAGGTCCGGAGTTCCGGCGAGGTGGCCGTCCCGGCCCGCGGCGAGGCCGGCGAAGCAGCAGTCCAGGATCGCGATCTTCGTGGTCGCCTTGCTGGCCCGGAAAGCCTGACGGACGGCGTCGAAGGTGAGGCTGGTGGTGGTGCGCAGGACCGGGTCCGGGCTGGAGTCGCCCAGCGCGAGGCAGAGCCGGTCCTCGTTGTCGTACTGGCCGTGGCCGACGTAGTAGAACAACGCGACGTCCACCGCGTCGCGCAACCCGACCACCAGTTCGTGCGGTAGGTCGCCGAGCCTCGCCCGATTGCCGACCACCGAAATCCGGTCCTGGGGCCACGGTCCGCACAACGGACTCGTCAACAGGGCCGTCATCCGGTTCAGGCTGTACTCGGCGGCCGGTACGGGCGGCAGGTGACGGTACTTCCAGGTACCGATCAGCACCGCCCGCGACCGGGAAAACTCCCCATCCAGCGCGTCAGGCATCGCCAAGCAGCTTGTCGACCACGGCTTCCGCGTCTTCGACGTTCTCGGCGGTCACCGTCACGCGGCGATCGCCGGACTCCAGCGTGACGGTCACGTTCGAGCGCCGCGACCGGATGAACTCGGGCAGCGTCTTGATCGTCACCGCGAGCACCCCGCCACCGGCGGCCAGGACCTGCAGCAGGTCCCAGGCCCCCTGTTCGCCGGCACCGGGCCGGCCCGGGACCTGCGTGACCTCCACACCGGGGATCCGGCCCAGGTGCTCGCGCAGCGACCGCAGCTCGGCCGGGTCGGACACCACCACGTCGACGCTGCAGGACGCGTTCTTCCCGCGCATGATCCCCCTCGCCCTGCTCGGACTGACACGCTTCGCACTCGCATCGTCGCAGAAAAGGGTCGCCGAATGGGCGGCGCTGACGAAAAAAAGGCCCGCCGCGGCGACACCGCGGCGGGCCCTTCCGGCACGCGTCAGTAGGTCGGCAGGCTCTGGTCGATCTGCCGCGCCCAGGCCAGCACGCCGCCACCGAGGTGGGTGGCGTCCTTGAACCCGGCCCGGTGCAGCGCGGCCAGCGCCTCGGCCGAGCGGGCACCCGACTTGCAGTGCAGCACGATCGGCTTGTCCTGCGGCAGCTCGGCCAGCGCCTCACCGGACAGGATGCGGTCCTTCGGGATCAGCTTGGCGCCCTTGATGTTCACGATCTCGTACTCGTGCGGCTCGCGGACGTCGATCAGCTCGAAGTCCTCGCCCGCGTCGAACTTGGCCTTCAGCTCCGCCGGGGTGATGGTGCTGCCCGACGCCGCCTGCTGCGCCTCGTCCGACACGACACCGCAGAACGCCTCGTAGTCGATCAGCTCGGTGATCTTCGGCGTCTCCGGGTCCTTGCGGATCTTGACCTCGCGGTACTTCATCTCCAGCGCGTCGTAGCTGATCAGGCGGCCGAGCAGCGGCTCACCGATGCCGGTGATCAGCTTGATCGCCTCGGTCACCATGATCGAGCCGATCGAGGCGCACAGCACGCCCAGCACGCCACCCTCGGCGCACGAGGGGACCATGCCCGGCGGCGGCGGCTCGGGGTAGAGGTCGCGGTAGTTCAGGCCCTGCCCGTTCGGCGCGTCCTCCCAGAACACGCTGACCTGGCCCTCGAACCGGAAGATCGAGCCCCACACGTACGGCTTGCCCAGCAGCACGGCGGCGTCGTTGACCAGGTAGCGGGTGGCGAAGTTGTCCGTGCCGTCCAGGATCAGGTCGTACCCGCGGAAGACGTCCAGCGCGTTCGCCGTGGTCAGCTGCTCGGTGTGCAGGATGACGTCGACGAACGGGTTGATCTCGGCGATCGACTCCTTGGCCGACACGGCCTTGGGCTTGCCGATGTCGGACTGGCCGTGGATGACCTGGCGCTGCAGGTTCGACTCGTCGACCACGTCGAAGTCGATCACGCCGAGGGTGCCGACACCCGCGGCGGCCAGGTACAGCAGCGCCGGGCTGCCGAGGCCGCCCGCACCGATGACCAGGACCTTCGCGTTCTTCAGCCGCTTCTGCCCGTCCATCCCGACATCCGGGATGATCAGGTGCCGACTGTAGCGGGCCACCTCTTCTTTGGTGAGTTCGGCCGCCGGCTCCACGAGCGGCGGCAGCGTGCCTGCCATCGGTCCTCCAAGTTCGCGCGGCTGTCGTTGTCGCTCCCCAAGTATCCACAACACGGAGCGCGACCGGACTCTTCCCGCCGTCCCAGGATGTGGGACCGGGTCAGCCGGCGGGAGCGCTGTCGCCGAACTGGAGCACCGGCCAGGCGTTGGGCACGCACGTCTTGCCGTCGGCCGGCACGGCCTTCGAGTTGTACTGGTCGACCGCGTTCAGCTGGGCCACGTAGTTGTTGGACACCCCGAAGGTCTGCTGCATCATCACGGGCGCCAGCGCGCCGTTCTCCTGGCAGCCCACGTGCGATTTGCCCAGCGCGTGCCCGACCTCGTGGTTGATCGCGTACTGGCGGTACAGCCCGAGGTCGGTGAACGCCATCGCCCCGCGCACCCAGCGGGCGAGGTTGATCACCACGCGGTGGTCGAACGCCCGCGAGTAGCAGGAGGTCGGGAACGGGATGCTGAACCCGCACACGTCCGGCCGCTTGGCGGTGTCCGGAGTGGTGAGGCTCACGCGGAAGTCGATGTCCGGGTAGTCCGCGCCGACCCGCTGCAGCTTGACCTTGCCGGTGCCGATCCAGCTGCGCACGTCCGACAGCGTCCGCTCGACGGCGCTGGCGAAGGCGTCGTCCCCGGCGTAGCTGGCCGGGTCGATGCCGTTTTCGACCTCGATCGTGTAGTGGTACAGCTTCCCGCCGCTGCCGGCCTCCTTGCCGCTCACACCGTCGTTGGGCACCGGCACGACGTGGTAGGCCATCGAGCCGCCCGGCGTGAAATCACCGCCGGTCGGCAGCTCGGCGGTGGGGATGTTGAGGTCGCGTGGCGCGGCCGGTTGTTCGGACAGCACGCTGTCCCCGCCCTGCCCGGCACCTCCGTCCACGGCCTGCGACGCGGAGTTCGTCTGCGGCGGGGCCGGCTCGGTGGCGGTGTTGAACACCACCAGGACGGTGATCACCACGAGGACCGGCAGTGCGTACGCGCGCCAGCCGTAGGCGCCGACGAGACGCCGCATCCGGCCCTTGCGGCGGCGCGCCTCGCGGGCTTCCTCCGGGTCCTGCTCGAGCTGCGCCTGCGGCGGCTTCCACGACGCGGTCAGCGGCTCGGCCTGCACGCGGCGCGCACGCGGGCGGTAGCGGTCCTCACTCAGGCGGACCGACGACCGGCCCGACGGTGGCGCGTACTGCGCTCGCCGTCCTTCGCCACGCTCGCCGTTACTCGCCCGATTCACGGGTCCCAGATTGCCACATGCGCAGAGTTACGCAACGCGCGACCAAGCCGTCACGCTGCGAACTCGAATTAGCTCGAATGGGCTACCACGAACCGGCGGCGACTTCCTCCCACATACCCAGAACAGCCTTCGCTACGACGATCGGGCGTTCCATCTGCGCCACGTGACCGGTCCTCGGCAGCACGAGCAGGCGCCCGCGCGGGAGCAGCTTCGCGGTCCGCGCCGCCCGGCGGACGGAGATCACCTTGTCCTCGGTGCCCCACACCACGAGCGTGGGAACCGTCACGTTCGGCACCACCCGCCACAGCGACGCCGCGCCCCGCGCGAACCAGGTCCGGAAGATCCCGAACGTGCTCCGGGACATCGCGAGGTTCGCCCAGGCCAGCTCGGCGCGGGCGCTGTGCTCCTCGACCAGCTCGGCCATGCGGTGCTCGGGGAAGGAGTCCGGATCGGCGAAGCACAGCTTGATCACCATCTTGGCGCGTTCCTGCGCGGTGTAGGCGGCGAGCCTGCGCCGGGCGCGGCGGCCGATGAACGGCAGGTAGGCCAGCGCCATCAGCGGATCGGACAGCCGCCGCGGGTCGGGCCGCCGGTCCGGCATCGCGGGCGAGATCAGCGTCAGCGTCTTGACCAGGTCCGGGTGGCGCGCCGCGACGAGCAGGGACACCGCCCCGCCCATCGAGTTGCCGACCAGGTGCACGGGGCCGACGCCGAGGCCCGTGATGAACTTGGCGACCACCTCGGCGTGCGCGTCGAGGCTGAAGTCGAACGCGCGTTCCGGCTCGGAGAACCCGAAGCCGGGCAGGTCGATCGCGACACCCCCGGCCGTCGGCGCGAGCAGCGCGGCCAGATCCGTCCAGTTCGTCGACGACCCGCCGAGCCCGTGCACGTAGAGGACGGTCTCGTCCTGGGCGCCGGGCGTGCGGCGGACGTGCAGGGAGACGCCGCCGACCTGCTCGGTTTCGCCGGGCCACGGCGGGAGTTTCGGGTCCAGTTCGGGTAACTCACGAGTGGACAGCGGAACGTGCGTGACGGGCACCCGGGGCGCCCCGGAATCCGGGGTCGGCCGGGAACTCGGGACGGTGTCGGTCATCAATCCAGGATGCCTACCGACCCGTCCCTTGGCGACTCGGCGATACCGGCGAGTAATCTCGAACGGGTTCTTTGGGAGGAAAGCATGACGGAGACTGCGGCGGCGCAACAGCGGGGAGTCCGGCTACCCCGGACCGAGCGGCGCGCTCAGCTTCTGGCCGCGGCGCAGCGGGTCTTCTCGGCCAACGGGTACCACGCGGCGGCCATGGACGAGATCGCCGAACAGGCCGGTGTCAGCAAGCCCGTGCTGTACCAGCACTTCCCCGGCAAGCTCGACCTCTACACCGCGCTGCTGGAGAACCACGTCGACGAGCTGGTCGCGCGCGTGAACGAGGCGCTGGCCTCGACCACCGACAACAAGCTCCGCGTGCGGGCCGCGGTCGGCGCGTTCTTCGACTTCGTCGCCAGCGAGACCGGCGCCTTCCGGATGATCTTCGAATCCGACCTGCGGGGCGAGCCCGTCGTGCAGGAGGCCGTGGACCGCGCCACCACCGAGTGCGTGAACGCGATCACGGACACCATCACGGCCGACGCCGGCCTGGACGAGGGCCGGGCACGCCTGCTGGCGGTCGGCCTGGTCGGGCTGAGCCAGGTCAGCGCCCGCTTCTGGCTGGCCCACCACAGCACGATGAGCCGCGAGGAGGCGGTGTCGCTGACCGCGACGCTCGCCTGGCGCGGCATCGGCGGCGGCTTCCCGCTCCAGCACGCGCCAGGCGAGTCCGGCTAGTTCCGCAGCAGGCGGCTCAGCCGCTTCGCGACCTCGCGGGTTCGCTCGTAGGTCAGCTCGTGGCCCGCGCCGGGGAACAGCACGAACTCCGCGTCCGGCAGCTCCTCGGCGATCACCCGCGCGTGGTGCACCGGCGTGATCCGGTCCCGGTCCCCGACCATCACCACCGTCGGCGTGCCGCGCAGGGTCGCCAGCGCCTTGCGCCGGTCGTGGTCGGACATCGAGTCCCGGAACCCGCCCACGCTGCGCGGGTGCGCCCGCAGGAACTGCTCCGTCATCGCGCGCACGTCCGCGCGGCGGACCTTCTTCCCGAACGCCAGCCACTTCACCGACGGCCGCGCCAGCGGCGCCGGGATCGGCACGTGCTCGGCGCCCCACCGGTTCAGCAGCCGCCCGAACGTCTTGTCCACGCGCGCCGCCACCCGTCCGGCCCGCCCGTTCAGCCCGAGCGTGAGCCGGTCCATGTCGCAGCACGACGTGGCGATCAACGCGACCCCGTCGACCCGCGACTCCACCAGCTCCGGGTGCCGCTCGGCCAGCGCCATCACGGTCATCCCGCCCATCGAGTGCCCGGCCAGCACCAGCCTGCCCGCCGGCGCCAGCTCGGCGATCAGCTCCGCGAGGTCGTCGGCCAGCTGCGCGACGGTCGCCGTGCCGGGCTTGGCCGGCTCGGACCAGCCGTGGCCGCGGTGGTCGTAGCGCAGCACCCGCACCCCCGTCGGCAGCAGCGGCAGGACCGGGTCCCACTCCAGGTGGTCCTGCGTCCACGCGTGCACCAGGACCAGGGTGACGGTGGCGTCACGCGGGCCGGACGCGTCGACGTGGAGGACGGTGCCGTCGCTGGTGGTGAAGCGACGGTCCGTCCCCCTTCGACGGACCGTCGCCGTCATCGGGCCCCCAGCAGGAAGGACTTGCGCCACCAGTACGTGCCCGGCTGGCCGACCAGCCCGGCCTCGTCCAGGAACGCCATGATGCGTTCGCCGGACCAGCGCAGCGTCTCGTGCCAGTTCGGGTTGCTCATCGCGGTCTCCCACGCCTCGCGCGGGTTGAGGCCGACCGCCTTGTAGACGCGCGGGTTGATCAGGCTGCGGGTGATCGCGAAGCTGACGACGGCGATCAGCCAGCGCTGGTAGAGCAGCTCGGCCTTGGACAGCTTCGCCATGCCGCGGGTGACCTCCTCACGGGCGAAGGTCACGTGCCGCGCCTCTTCGAGCACGTGGATGCGGTTGACCATGCGCACCAGCGGCTGGATGTTCTCGTCGGCCATGCTCTCCCGCTGGATGCGGTCGAGGATCTCCTCGGCGACCAGGATCGAGCCGTAGAGCGCGGGCCCGTAGCCGATAAACTGCAGCAGCTTGCCCAGCCGGTGCACGATCTTGACCGGCCCGTAGGCCGGTGCGCCGACCCGCTCGACCGAGCGCGCGAACATCGTCGAGTGGCGGCACTCGTCGGCGATCTCGGCGAGCGCGTACTGCACGTGACGCGTGGTGGGGTCGGAGTTGTAGACCTCCTTGAGCAGCAGCTGCATCAGCAGCACCTCGAAGAAGATGCCGTTGCTGGCGACGCTGGCCAGCTCGTGCCTGCCCAGCTCGAGCCGCTGCTCCTCGCTGAGCCGGTCCCACAGGTGCGTGCCGTAGAGCGAGCTGCGGTGCTCCAGCTGGAACGGTTTGCCCTCGTCCAGTGGGGCGTCCCAGTCGATGTCGACCTCGGGGTCGTAGAACTTGTTCGCCGAGGACTTCAGCAACCGCTCCGCGGTCTTCTCCCGGCCGTGGTCATCCAGCGTTCGCGTCATCGCGTGCTCCCCACTGATTGTGTAACCCGTGGTAACAGTTACCTCTGGTAGCATGGGGCGCGTGACGGATCGTGTCAAGCGCAGCGGCAAGCACCCCTCGGCCGGCGAGCCGGCGACCGGCGACGCGCGCCGCGACCGCTGGCGCAAGCACCGGGTGGAGCGGCGGGCCGAGTTCGTCGAGGCGGCCCTGAAGGCGCTGGACGAGCGCGGGCCGGACCTGGCGATGGACGACGTCGCCGTCGCGGCCGGGGTCACCAAGCCGGTGCTGTACCGGCACTTCGCGGACAAGGCCGACCTGTACGACGCGCTCGGCCAGCGGGGCACCGAGCTGCTGTTCTCGCGCCTGGTGCCGGCGATCAACGCCGAGCTGGCGCCGGTGCCGCGGATCCGCATGGCGCTGGACGCGTTCTTCACCGTCATCGAGGAGCACCCGAACCTGTACCGGCTGCTGGCGCGTGGCTCGTTCGCGGGCAAGCAGGCCGACGCCGACGTGGTGGCCGAGGACAAGGAACTGATCGCCACCGCGCTGACCGCCCTGCTCGGCGACTACATGCGGATGTTCAACATGGACTCCGGCGCCGCCGAGCCGTGGGCCTACGGGATCGTCGGAATGGTCCAGAACACGGGTGAGTGGTGGCTGGAGCGCCGGTCGATGAGCCGGGACAGCGTCGTGGAGTACCTGACGCAGATCATCTGGGCCGCCATCGACGGGCTGGCCCGCCAGCACGGGGTCACGATCGACCCGAACAAGCCGCTGGAGGAGAACAAGATCGTCCAGCTCGGACGGGTGCGCCCGAAGGAGGAAACGGATGTCGGCTGACGACGAAGACGGCTACACCGGTCCCGCGACGGTGGTGGTGGACGGCACCGAGGTGCCCGTCGAGGTGGCGCTGAGGGGCCACTTCCAGCCGATCGACGGCTACTACCGCTGGTACGGCCGCATCGCGCCGAACGCCCGGCTGGACGAGCTGTGCGGTGGCCGCAAGAAGAAGGGCGAGATCCGCACCCCGGACGGCTCCGCGGCGGGCGAGTTGTCGGACCCGGACCCGTGGGGCCGCTACCGCATCCTCGGGACGAGCACCCCGCCGTTCACGGTGCCCAGGACACTGGCCGAACTGGCCGAATAACCGCGTCACCCGTGAAACGCAGAAAGGGGCGCCCACCAGCCGGTGGGCGCCCCTTCTTCGCGTCTGCTTGTCAGGAACCGACCGCGAACCCGACCCGGCGCACGTCCGTGGGCGCGATCTCCACGTAGGCGATCCGGTCCGACGGGACCAGGAACTTGCGCCCCTTGTCGTCGGTGAGGCTGAACAGGCCGTCCGCGGTCTTCAGCGCGTCGGCGACCAGCTTCTCGACCTCCTCGGCGGACTGGCCACTGGACACCACCAGCTCACGCGGGGTGTCCTTGATGCCGATCTTGACCTCCACCTGCTACCTCCGACTGGGTTCTGCCACGTACTCCACTGCCCAGGCTAGCCCAGCCCGAGCACCTGCATCCGTTTGGTGTGCCCCTGCTGCAACCGCCGGAACAGCCCGGCGATTCCCGACAGGTCGCCCGACCCGGACACGATCAGCTCCGCCAGCGGGTCCCGCTCGGCCACCACGTACTGCGCCTGGGTGAGCGCCTCGCCGAGCAGCCGCCGCCCCCACAGCGCCAGCTTGTCCCGCGTCTTCGGGTCGGCCTCGATCCCGGCCGCGACCTCCCGCTCGGCGAAGGCCGAGTGCCCGGTGTCGGCGAGCACGGTGACCACCAGGTCCTTGGTCTCCGGGTCCAGCCAGCTGCCGACCTCGCGGTAGAGGTCCGCCGCCAGCCCGTCCCCCACATAGGCCTTGACCAGCGATTCCAGCCACGACCGGGGCGCGGTGGACGCGTGCCAGGCGTCGAAGCGGGCCACGAACGGCGCCATCGCGTCCTCGACGCGCCTGCCGTGGTCGGCGAGGAACTTCGCCAGCATCTCGTAGTGCCCGATCTCGGCGGCCGCCATCGCCGACAGCGCGGCGCGCCCGGACAGGGTGGGCGCCTTCCGCGCGTCCTCCGCCATCCGGTCGAACGCGGACAACTCGCCGTACGCGATGACCCCGAGCAGGTCGACGACGCCTTCGCTGATCTCTCGTGTCACGGCCGTGAGCGTACCGCCGCGCCGGAGAGACGAATCTAACGTGGACACACCGGGCCGAAATGCCGAGGCCGGGGCCGCACCCGTTACAATTGGACGGGAAAGCTACCGCATCAGCTCAGATGCGCCCCACCCGAGGCACACCCGCCTCGACTCGCCGGAGGACGAGCACACCCGGGCGCAGGGCGAGCGGCAGGTAATGCGCGTGCACGCCGTCCAGGCATTCCCGGTGGACCTTCCCGCCGGTTGAGTGCCCAATCTCGACCAGGCCGTGCGCGCTGGTAGAGAGAGGCGATCACACTGACCGCGACGAATCCGGAAAACACGACCGACCCGGTGGCCCTCGAGCACAGCGAGACCGGGGTTCCCGACACCGACACCTCCCACCCGCTGCAGGCCGACCACGTCGAGCCCGCCACGCCCACCTTCGCCGAGCTGGGCGTCCGCCCCGAGATCGTGCGCGCGCTCGCCGAGGCCGGCATCGAGCACACCTTCGCCATCCAGGCCCTGACGCTGCCGCTCGCGCTGGCCGGCGACGACCTGATCGGCCAGGCCCGCACCGGCATGGGCAAGACGCTGGGCTTCGGCGTCCCGCTGCTGCAGCGCGTGGTCTCCCCCGGCGACGGCACCCCGCAGGCGCTCGTGGTCGTCCCGACGCGTGAGCTGTGCCTGCAGGTCACCCGCGACATCACCGACGCCGCCAAGCACCTGGACGTGCGCACGCTCGCCATCTACGGCGGCCGCCCCTACGAGCAGCAGATCAGCGCGCTGCGCAAGGGCGTCGACGTGGTCGTCGGCACCCCGGGCCGCCTGCTCGACCTCGCCGAGCAGAAGGCGCTGGTCCTGGGCAAGGTCCGCGCGCTGGTGCTGGACGAGGCCGACGAGATGCTCGACCTGGGCTTCCTCCCGGACATCGAGCGCATCCTGACCATGGTGCCCGACGAGCGGCAGACCATGCTGTTCTCGGCCACGATGCCGGACCCGATCATCAAGCTGGCCCGCACCTTCCTCAACCGCCCGACGCACGTGCGGGCCGAGGAGAACGACTCCAGCGCGGTGCACGAGCGCACCACCCAGTTCGCCTACCGCGCGCACTCGCTGGACAAGCCGGAGCTGATCGCCCGCGTGCTCCAGGCCAAGGACCGCGGCCTGACGATGATCTTCACCCGCACCAAGCGCACCGCCCAGAAGGTGGCCGACGACCTCGCCGAGCGCGGGTTCGCCGCCGCCGCGGTGCACGGTGACCTGGGCCAGGGCGCCCGCGAGCAGGCGCTGCGCGCGTTCCGCTCGGGCAAGGTCGACGTGCTGGTCGCCACCGACGTCGCGGCCCGCGGCATCGACGTCACCGACGTGACGCACGTGATCAACTACCAGACGCCCGAGGACGAGAGCACCTACGTGCACCGCATCGGCCGCACCGGCCGCGCGGGCAAGACCGGTGTCGCGATCACGCTGGTCGACTGGGACGACATGCACCGCTGGCAGGCCATCAACGACGCGCTCAAGCTCGACATGGCCGAGCCGGTCGAGACGTACTCGACGTCGAAGCACCTGTTCAGCAACCTGGACATCCCGGAGGACGCCACCGGGCGGCTGCCGCTGTCCAAGCGCACCCGCGCCGGGCTGGCCGCCGAGCCGGAGGAGCAGATGGGCGGCCGCCGGGGCAGCGGCGGTGCGACCACCCGCAGCCGCCGCCGCACGCGTGGCGCGGCGAAGCCCGCCGAGGGCGAGGCGGCCGAGGCCACCGGCGAGTCGTCGGGTGAGGAGCGCCGTCCGCGCCGCCGCACGCGCGGTGGCAAGGCGGTCGGCGAGGCCTCCGGCCCGTCCGAGAAGGGCCCGGCCGAGCGAGAGGCCGGCGAGTCCGCGGAGCGACCCGCCCGTCGTCGCCGCCGTCGCCGTTCGGGCTCGGCCAGCGCGTCGGCGAACACGTCTGATACACCGGGTTCGGCAGACTGAGGCCGACCGGCGCCGCGGGGGCGCCGGCGAACACCGGGAGCAGGAACGTGAGCGAGCCCGAGGCGGGAGGACGGCACCGCCGTCCCGAGGGCGATGCGGCCGCCGGGCCGATCGGCGCGGAGGACGTGCTGGCCGGTGCTCCCGCCCCGGCGCCGGCTCCCCAGCGGCCGCGACGCGAGCGGCCGTCGCCGTGGAACCGGCCACGCGACCGGGTGATCGCGGTCGCGATCACCGTCGTCGTGGTCGTCACCGGCGTCGTCATCTGGGCCGGTAGCGCGAACCGCGCGACGACCCAGGAGACGTCCGCGCCGGGCACTCCCCTGCCGCCCTCGCCCGCGACGGTGCCGGCGACGCTGCGTGAGCTGTGGCAGGCGCCCAGCGACGCGGCCCCGGTCCCGATCGCCGAGGGCACGGCGGTGGCGACCGCGAACGGCGGTGAGATCGCCGGTCGCGACCCGCTCACCGGCGCGGTGCGCTGGCGCTACGCCCGCGACCTGACGTTGTGCACCGCTGCCGAGGCCTGGGGCCGGGTGCTGGCGGTGTACCGCAAGGACGGGGTGAACGGCGAGTCCGGCTGCTCCGAGGTGGTCGGGCTCGGCATCGACACCGGGCTGCGCAAGGCGCAGCGCACCGGCAGCGCGCCGCTGGGCACGCGGCTGGTGACCGACGGCAGCCAGGTCACCGCGACCGGGTCCGAGCTGCTCGTGACCTGGCGGGACGACCTCGTGGAGACCAACGAGTACGGCAAGGTCCCCGCCCTGGTGAACCCCGGCAAGCAGCCGCGCACCGGGTGCACGTACGGGTCGGTCGCGATGGCGTCCGGGCGGATCGGCGTGATCGAGCGCTGCCCCGGCGATCCGGGAGACCGGCTGACGGTGATGAAGGCCGTGCCGAAGGAGTCGGACGAGCCGCAGGTGTCGTTCAGCGCGATCGTGGCCGGGCACAACGCGAAGCTGGTCGCGATGTCCGGTGACTACACGGCGGTCGCGCTGCCGGACCAGCGGCTGCTGGTGCGGTACGACGCCGACGGCGAGCAGACGGCGGCGTACCCGCTGGACGTGCCGGCGTCGGACCTGGCGCAGGACCCGGTGGGCCTGGCGCCGGTCACGTCGACCACGTCGGCGAACGTGTACTGGTTCACCGGCTCGAAGACGATGGCGCTGTCCCGGGACGATCTCACTCCACTGTGGACGTTGAACAGCGCGCTGGGGCCGGGCATCACGTTCGCGCACCAGCTGGTCGTGCCGATCCAGGGCGGGCTGGCGGTGCTCAACGAGTCGGACGGGTCGACGATCCGCACCATCGCGGTGGACCGGCACGGCTACACCGGACCGGTGCGCCTGGCCGCGCTCGGACCGGTGCTGTTCGAGCAGCGCGGGAACACGCTGGTCGCGTTGTCGTGACCGGTCAGCTCACGCCGCACGGGGCCGAGAAGGTGCGGCTGCGGGGCCTGGCGGCGCTGCGCACACCGGCTCCCGCGACGGCGACGGCCGTCCTGGTGCCCGGGTACACGGGGTCCAAAGAGGACTTCGCCCCGCTGCTGGACGGCTTGGCGGACGGTGGTTTCCGCGCGGTCGCGATCGATCTGCCGGGCCAGTTCGAGTCGCCCGGCCCGCCGGACGAGAAGGCTTATCTGCCGTCCGCGCTGGGTTCGGTGGTGGCCGAGCTGGTCGCCGATGTCGAGGGGCCGGTGGTGTTGCTCGGCCACTCCTACGGCGGGCTGGTCGCGCGGGCGGCGGTGCTGGCGGGCGCGCCGGTCGTGGGGTTGACGTTGCTGGACAGCGGCCCCGGCGAGTTGCCCGACGGCGCCCGGCGGCGGGCGCTGGGGGCGGGTGAGCCGGTGTTGCGGACGTCCGGGCTGGACGAGGTGTACCGGGTGCGGGAGCAGGTGAGCGCGCGGTCACCGATGTGGGCGGCGATGCCGGCGGACCTGAAGGAGTTCCTGCGGTTGCGGTTCCTGGCGTCGAGCCCGGTGGGGTTGCTGGGCATGGCCGACGGCCTGCGGACCGAGCCGGACCTGGTGGACGCCCTCGCCGCGACGGGCGTCCCGACGCTGGTGGTCGCGGGCGAGTGGGACGACGCGTGGAGCGTGGCGGCGCAGCGCGAGATGGCCGCGCGGCTGGGCGCGCCGTTCGAACTCATCCGCGGCGCCGCGCACTCCCCGAACACCGAAAACCCGGCCGCGTTGCTGCGGGTGCTGCTACGCGCGTGGCGGGAGTGGCTGGGTTAGGCCCACCAGAAGGTCCACAACGCGCCGGCGAGGATCATCAGCACCGCGAGCCCGGCGGCGCCGGCGAGAACCCCGTCCTTCCGATCGGCGACGCGCTGCGCGAGAAGGGCCAGCACGGCGGCCGCCGGGTGGGCGATCATCGGCGCGGCACCCGGCCCGGGGACGTCGAGGAAGGCGCACAGCAGCCCGGCACCAAGCACGAGCACAGCCAGCGCGACGAGCCCGGCCGCCAGCGAGCCGGTGAGCCCGCGCCACCGCCGGGCCGTCCGGCTCCGGCCACGCGCCGGGGCCAGCGCCAGCTCTTCGGTGTCCGTCATGTCCTCGCTCACCCTGTTCCACTCCTCGACCGGGACCCCCGAGGATTCCACCACGCCCGCGACGGGCCGAATCGGGACCACCCGCACCGGGGATCCCGGTCAGGCGCGCGGCCCGAGGAACAGGCCGCCACTGGCGTCGATGACCTGACCGGTGATCCAGCGCGCCGCGTCGGAGGCGAGGAACGCGACCACGTCGGCGATGTCGCCGGATTCGCCGAGGCGGTTCAGCGCCGTCGAGCCGGCGATGAACTCGGCCAGGCCCGGGGCCTCGAACGCGGAACCGTTGGTCGCCGTCCGCGTGGCGCCGGGAGCGACCGCGTTCACCGTGATGCCCCGGGCACCGAGTTCGTTGGCCAACGTCATGCTCATCGTTTCCACGGCCCCCTTCGTCATGGCGAACGAGGTCTGGGCCGGGTTGGCCATCCGGGTCGCGACCGACGAGATCGTGATGATGCGGCCGCCGTCGCGGAACAGCGGCAACGCGCGCTGGATGATGAAGTACGGCGCACGCACGTTGACGGCGAAGAGGTGGTCGAACTCGGTCCGCGTCGTGGCTCCGAGCGGTCCGGCGGGTGCGGCCGCGGCGTTGTTGACGAGGATGTCCAGCGGCCGCCCCGCCAAGGCGGACTCGACGCCCGCGAAGAGCGTTTCGACGTCGTCGTCCACACCCAGCCGCGCCCCGACGGCGAACGCGCGCCCACCGTCGCGTTCGATCTCGGCGACCGTCGCCGCCGCGCCCTCGGCGTCCGTGCCGAAGTGCACGACCACCACCGCCCCCTGCGCGGCGAGGCGAGCCGCGATCGCCCGTCCGATGCCACGCGATGCCCCGGTCACCAAAGCCGTTCGCACACCGATCACCCCAGTCTGTTAGCTGCCACCGAATTGTTAGTGACTACCATTGCGGTACTGTCTACCAGGTGGCTGAGCGGCAATCAACGTTGCGGGCGCGACAACGAGCCGAAACGCAGCGCGTGATCCAGGCGCACGCGGTGCGGTTGTTCACCGAACGCGGCTACGACGCGACGACCGTGAACGAGGTCGCCGAGGCCGCGGGTGTTTCGGCGATGACCGTGTACCGGCACTTCCCCACGAAGGAAGACCTCGTGCTCGCCGACCAGCACGGCGGGCTCGTCGCCGAGCGGCTCGCCGCGACTTCGCCGGCGCAGCCGCTGGTCCGCCGGATCGGCAGGGCACTCGTCGACGCGACGGCGACGCTGACCGAGGGTGACCCCGCGACGAGGCGGCACCTGCTCGCGCGTCTCCGGCTGATGATCTCGGCACCGGCACTGCGGGCCAGGCACCTGGACAACCACTACGCCCTGCAGGAGGCGATCGTGGACGCCCTCGGCGTGACCGACCCCGAGGGGACGTTCCAAGCCCGAGCAGCGGCCGGAGCCTGTCTGGCCGCGATGCACACGGCGCTGGTGCGCTGGGCCGAGGAGGACGGGAAGACCTCGCTACCGGCCCTCATCGCGCAAGCACAAGCCGCCGCCTTCGGTGACGCCGCGGAGGGCGGCGCGACCTGACTCTGGAGTTTCCGAGGGAATTCGTGCCGCGGCCGGCCGGTCACCCCATCGGCGGCTGGGCGAGAACCACCCGGCACCGCAACCCCCACGACCTCGACCCACACCAGCCGACCGCCCGGCCACACCTACGGCGCCAACGACCCCCACGGTCCGGCCGCACACACCAGCCACGCGGTCAGCCCCACACCTACGGCGCCAGCAACCGCCACCGCCCGCTGCCGAGCGGGGCTCCTGAGCCCGGCCTCGCCCCTACGGCGCCAGCAGCTCCCACGGCTTCGCCGCCGCGGCGGCCGCCTGTCCGGCCTCGCAGCTGGGGCGGAAGTCGCACCAGCCGCAGCGGCGGTCGGGGCGGGCGGGGAACAGCACGTCGCCGTCGCCGCCGGCTTCCAGGGTGTCCGTGGCCAGCCGGACGTCCTCCGCGGTCTCCTCCGCGCGCCGCAGGTGCCGCCGCAGGCTGTCCGGCGTGTGCGTCGCCTCCGCGACCGTGCCGCTGGGCAGGTGGTGCAGCTCGACCTTCGTGCACGGCCGCCGCAACGTCCGCTCGGCCGCCACCGCGTACATCGCCAGCGCCTGCGAGCTGCGGGCCTCGTACTCGTCCGGCGCGCGGCGGCCCGTCTTGTAGTCCACGATCACCAGCTCGCCGCCGCGCTGGTCGATCCGGTCCGCGCGGCCCTCGATGATCATCGACGCCGGCTGCCCCGGCTCCGGGTTCACCGGCGCCGACACCCAGCGCTCGATGCCCACCGGATCGCTGGTCACGTCGTGCTGCTCGACGTACTCGGCCACCCACTGCTTGGCACGCGCGCGGTACGTCGCGGCTTGCTCGGCGTCGGCGAAACCGGCGTCCTGCCAGTGCTCCGACAACAGCGCCGCGGCGCGCTCCGGCGTGCGGCGCGCGGGCGGCAGGTCGAACAGCGCACGCAACGCGTTGTGCACGACCGCGCCGAGCGTGCTGTGCGCCCACGGCCCCGTGCGCTGCGGGGTCGGCCGGTCGAGGTAGGCCAGGCGATACCGGCGCGGGCAGTCCGCGAAGGTGGCCAGCCGCGCCGGGCTCACCTTCGTCAACCGCCGCGGCTGGACCGCGAACTCGAACCCCAGTTGCTCCACGCTCACTACGGTACGCACCACCTCCGACACTTTCGGCTCCGCCCGCGCCCCGCTGCGCATATGATCTGGGCGGTTGGCATTCGGATCAGGGGGCAGTGCGTGTTGACGTTCGAAGCGGCGCCGGCCGAACTGGACATCCTCGACGAGGAACTGGGCCTCGGGAGGTTCGTCTACCCGCACAAGGTCCCGTTCGTGAGCGGGACCCGGACCGAGCGGGCCGAGCAGCGGCGGCGCGTGTTCGAGCACTGGCACCGGCTCGGACGCATGTCGCGGGACCGGCTGCAACCCGAGTTCGAGGACCTGCTGCGGCTGTGGGCGCGGCCCGAGGTGCTCGTCACCCAGGTCGTGGCCGAGCTGACCACCGACGCGCAGATCCTGGCGCGCGGCGGCTGGGCCGGCCAACACGGCGTGCTGAGCCGCCAGACCGGCGACGACGTCACGTTCCACGAGCTGCGTGCGGGCCAGGTGCTCCCGCAACTGCTCGACCCGCTGCCGGAGGTGCCGCCGGTGCGCATCGCGCCCGTCAACTACGTGTCGCAGCCCCGCGGCGGCGATCTGTTCGGCGGCGGGGAGCCGCCGCGGGAGAAGCGCGTCGCGGACCGGTACTTCGCGGCGCCGCCGCTGCGGGCCGGGGTGGTTTCGTGCTCGGTCCGCGGGGTGGACGCGGGCCGCCTGACCTGGTTCGACACCCCGGACGGCCGGTTCTTCACCACGGTGGAGCACCTGCCCGACGGCGCGCAGCGGCACACGTTCACCCCGGCCGACCGGGCGCGCATCGGCCAGTGGGTGCGGGACCGGGTCAACCAGCACCTGACCGCGGTGCATCGCTGAGTCCAGGGGAGGATGGGGAGCCATGACGCAGCCTGACAACGGTTACTCGCGTCGCCGGTACGAGTCGGAGGTCTACGCCGAGACCGCGGGGAAGTCCGCCGGCAAGTTCTTCGGGCCGGACGCCGAGGCGGTCGCGGGCGGCTACTCGATCAAGTCCGGCCAGATCTACACGCGGAAGCTGCAGGCCGAGGGCGGCGCCTACCGCGACGGCCTGCCGCCCTCGGACCAGCTCTACGACGGGGTGCCGCACGAGCAGCTGAAGACGATGGTCACCGACGGTGTCTCCCCGGAGGAGGTCGACGAGCAGGGCACCATCGTCAACGACCTCGGCAACGCCTTCGGCGAGATGGCCTCCGCGCTCCGGCAGGGTGTCGCCAAGGAGCAGGCCGGCTGGCAGGGCGACGGCGCGAACTCCGCCTTCGGCTACTTCAACACGCTCGCGACCTGGGCGGACAGCTCGAAGGACGCGGCCTTCCTGTCGGCCAACCGCTATTCGCAGACCTCCGCGGCCCTCTCTCAGGCGCGCAACAGCATGCCGGAACCGGCGGGCCGGTCGGTCGAGGAATCGGTCGCCGCCGCCCGGCAGCAGCTCGCGGGCGGGGACTGGCAGGCCGCCACCGCCACCATGAACGACATGCAGAACCAGGCCGCGCTCCAGCACCAGGCCCAGCAGGAGGCCGCGGCGGTCCTGGCGCAGCGGGATCTGATGCTGCACTCCGGCGGCTCGACCCAGCCCGTGTACGCGACGCCGACCGCGCAACCCGACACCGGCGGGACGACGACCCCGCAGTTCGCCGCCAACGACAGCACCATCGCGTCGAGTTCGGGCGGGGTCGGCCCGATGGGTGGTTCCCCGGGCGGGGTGCGGACCGTCGGGAGCATCGCGCCGCCCACGGTGCCGCTGCCGGGCGCCGGACCGACCACCGGTGCGTCACCGGCCGCCGGTTTCGCCGACCACGCCGGTGGCTGGGGCCGCTCCCCCGGCACGACGGTTCCCGGCAGCTCGGGGACCTCGGCCGGGGCGGGCATGATGCCGATCGCGCCGGGCCAGGCCGACCAGACCCGCACGTCACCGCGCCCGGGTGCGGGTGCGGGCCGGGCCGGTGTCCCGCCGCGGGCGGGCGTGGGTGGCCGGGCCGCCGGTGGCGCGGCGGGCCGTCTCGGCGGCGCCGCGGGCCAGGAACCGGCGGCGGGCCGCAAGGCCGGGGTCGGTGAGCCGGGCGCGCGGGCCGCCGCGGAAAGCGCGAACAGCGGCCGCGCCGGAGCGGCGGGCAAGGCCGGCGCGTCCGGGACGGGCCTGGCCGGTCCGGCAGGCAACTCGAAGAAGGAGGAGGACAAGGACCACGAGCGGCCCGCGTACCTGCTCGAAGACGATCCGGACAGCATCTTCGGCCACGAGGGCGGCACCGACGAGAACGGCAACCGCATCAGCCCGCCGGTGATCGGCGGCTGACACCTGCGCGTCGCCGGTGGAGCGTCAGCCGCCCTCGATGAAGCCGCGCACCGAGTTCGCGACCAGTTCCACGGCGATCGCGGCCAGCAGCAGACCCGCGATCTTCGCCAGCAGCGTGATACCGCTTTCCTTGATGAGCCGGATCACCACGCCGGAGAACCGCATGCACGCGTAGATCACGATGTGCACCGCGACGATCGCGCAGGCCAGCGCCACGTACGCGCCCACGTGCCCGGCCGCCTGCCGCACGAAGACGATCGTCGCGGCGATCGCTCCCGGGCCCGCCAGCAGCGGCGTGCCCAGCGGCACCAGGGCGACGTTCACGTCCTCCACCACGTTCGGCTCGCTCGTCGCGCCGCGGCCGGTCAGCAGGTCCAGCGCGATGAGCAGCAGGAGCAGCCCGCCCGCCCCCTGCAGCGCGGGCACCCCGATCCCCAGGTAGGCCAGGATCGCCTGCCCCGCGATCGCGAACAGCGAGATCACCAGCAGCGACACCAGCACCGCCTGCCGCGCCGCCCGCGCCCGCACGGCGGGCGGCTTGCGGCCGACCAGACTGAGGAACACCGGCACGGTCCCCGGCGGGTCCATGATCACGACCAGCGTGATCGACGCCTCCAGGAACAGCTTCGCGTCGAAGAAGTCGGCGACCGCCAAGGTCAGCCCACCACGATCCGCGCGCCGGACGCCTTGTCGATGAGCGCCTCGAACTGCTCGGGATCGGTGTTCTCCGCACCGATCGGGATCGTCTTGTTCGTGCCGTGGTAGTCGCTGGACCCGGTCTGCACCAGCCCCAGCTCATCGGCCAGCCCGCGCAGCTCGGCGCGCGTGGCCTCGTCGTGGTTGGGGTGGTCGACCTCGAGCCCGGTCAGCCCGAGCTCCGCCAGCCCGACGATGTACTCCGCCGACACGATCCGCCCGCGGCTGCGCGCGAACGGGTGCGCGAACACGGTCACGCCACCGGCCTCGGCGATCATCTCGATCGCCCGCTCCACCGGCGTGTCCTGCCGCGGCAGGTAGTAGCCGCGGCCGGCGCCCAGGTACTCGGCGAACGCCTGGTCCACGCTCGTCACCAGCCCGGCCCGCACCAGGGCCTGCGCGAGGTGCGGACGGCCGGCCGGGGAGTCCGGACCGAGCGATTCGAGCAGCTCGTCGGCGTCGATCGGCAGGCCGTCGGCCTGCATCCGCACCGCCATCGCCCGCAGCCGGGTGCGGCGCTCCTGCCGCAGCCGGGTCTGCTCGGCCACGATCGCCGGGGACGCCGGGTCGAACAGGTAGGCCAGCAGGTGGATGCTGACGCCGAAACTGCTCACGCACGACAGCTCGGCGCCGGGCACGAGCGTGAGACCCGGCGGCAGCGCCGCGGCCGCCGCGGCCCAGCCGGCCGTGGTGTCGTGGTCGGTCAGCGCGACCACGTCGAGCCCCGCGGCGGCGGCCGTGGCCACCAGTTCGGCCGGCGTGTCCGTGCCGTCCGACACGGTGGAGTGGGTGTGCAGATCGATGCGCATCGGAATCATTGTCGCCTACCCGGCCGGCACACGGCCGACCAGGCACGACGACACCTCAACCGACGATCTTCTTGCCGCGCGCCAGGCGCTGGGCCTTGATCATGGAGAAGCGCTCGCTCTGCTTGTGCTTGTCGCCGAAGACGAGTTCGGAGATGGTGTCGTAGAACTCCTCCGGGCTCGGCAGGAACTCGATCCGGTTCAGCGCCTGGATCTGACCGGCCGACTCGACGACGACCGTGCCGTAGCCGAACATCCGGCCCCACGCCGAGCGTTCGTAGGTCAGGTCGGTGACCTTCGAGATCGGCATCATCGCGACCTTGGTGGTGATGACGCCGCTGGTGAGCACGAACCGCTTGTCGGTCACCACCAGGCGTTCGACCCACCACTCGATGACCTTGAACGCGTACACGACGACCACGAGCAGCGCCGCGTACCAGAGGATGTTCTGGACCACCCACAGGGACGGTGGCAGCAGGTAGGACACCATCACGCAGATCGCGAGCAGGGCGATCGTCTCGAAGGTGTCCCAGGCCAGGAAGGCCCAGTGCCTGCGGACCCGAACCACGCGCCGCTCGGTGTCGAGCAGGTACTCGTCGGGATCCCGGGGGGCGAACATCAAGCCAGCCTATCCGGCCGCCTACGAAGTGAACACGTTGCTGACGAAGGTGATGACGGCCTCGGCCGATTCACGCAGGAAGTCGACGATGTTGCTGACCAGGTTGGCCGCGTTGCCCGGCTGGGCGATCACGAAGAACAGCACCAACGCGATACCCACGAGCCCGGCAATCTTCTTCGCGTTCACAACGATCAATCCCGTCTCTTACTCCGGCATCGGACTGGCAAGCTCACCAGTAACGTTGTACCGCACTCCGCAGGGTTACGGGAGGTAAGTCCCGCGCTTGGGTCAGTGTCCGGCTGTGATCTAATCGGTTGGTTACTCTCCGCGTCCGGCGGGACCGGGTTAGGCTGCCCTCATGAGCGGGATTCGCCCGGTGTCCGTGCGGTGCGTAGGCGGGATCTTGCACGATCACGAGGGCCGGTTGCTGCTCGTCCAGCGCGCGAACGAGCCCGGACGCGGACTGTGGTCGATCCCCGGCGGACGCGTCGAACCGGGCGAAACGGACAGTGAGGCCCTGGTCCGGGAGATGCGCGAGGAGACCGGTCTCGTGGTCCGGCCGGGCGCGCTGGCGGGGCACGTGGTCCGCGGCCGCTACGAGATCTACGACTACGTCTGCCAGGTGGAGAGCGGTTTCCTGCAGGCGGGCGACGACGCGGCCGACGTGCGCTGGGTCGACGAAGCGACCTTCACGGCGCTCGCGCTGACCGATGGGCTGGCGGACACACTGCGTGGCTGGGAGATGCTGCCGCGCTGCTGAGGGCGCTTTCCGGCAGCGGAACCCAGGGCCACTTCGCCGGGCGAGGAGCGGCCCGGGCGGCACCCCACTCGCGGCGACGCCCACCTTTCTTCGCAGCAGCGACTCGGCAGCCGAGGCGACACCTCGGCTGCGGCGAAACCGCCACCTCACCGGGCCAATACGCGGCGACCCGGCCAGCACACCGCCACCAGCGACACCCCAACCTCCCCCGCAGCAGCAACTCGGCTGCCGAGGCGACGCCTCGGCTGCGGCGAAAATCGCTGCTCGCGGCGGCCTGTCGGCTGTGGCGAGCCGACGGAAACGCGCTGCCTTCGTGCCGAGCCGCCCCGCAGGGGCGCGTTGTTCCCGCGGAGCGAGCCGCCTCCGCGCTGCTGAGGGCGCTTTCAGCCCTGGATGCGGCTCTCCGCGCCACTCCAGTCCCGTTCGCGCAGCTGGAACTTCTGGATCTTCCCCGTCGAGGTCTTCGGCAGCGCCGCCACGAACTCCACCCGGTCCGGCACCTTGAAGCGCGCGATCTGCTCCCGCACGTGCGACCGCAGCTCCTCGGCCGTCACCGCGGCCCCGGGGCGCAGCACGACGTACGCCTTGGGCCGCTCGCCCCACTTCTCGTCCGGGACGCCGACCACCGCGACCTCCGCGACGGCCTCGTGCGAGTCCAGCGCCGCCTCCACCTCGATCGTCGAGATGTTCTCGCCGCCCGAGACGATGATGTCCTTCGCCCGGTCACGCAGCTGGATGTAGCCGTCCGGGTGCCACACGCCCAGGTCGCCGGAGTGGAACCAGCCGCCGCGAAACGCTTTCTCCGTCGCCTCGGGGTCGGCGAAGTAGCCGGACATCACGTTGTTCCCGCGCATCACGACCTCGCCCATCGTGACGCCGTCGCGGGGCACGTCGCGCATCTGCTCGTCCACCACGCGGATCCCGTCGGTCACCAGCATCCCGACGCCCTGCCGCGCCATCAGCCTGCTCCGCTCGGCGATGTCGAGCTTGATCCACCCCTCCTGCGCCTCGCACACCGTGTACGGGCCGTACGTCTCGGTCAGCCCGTACACGTGCACCAGCCGCGCGCCCAGGTCCGTCATCCGCCGGATCACGGTCGGCGACGGCGGCGCCCCGGCCGTGGTCACCACGACCTCGCGCGACAGCGGATGCGCCCCGGAGTAGCCCGCGATCGTGTTCAGCACCGTCGGCGCGCCGTTGAGGTGCGTGATGCCCTCGCCGTCCAGCAGCCGCCAGATCTCCGCCGCGTCGACCGCCCGCAGGCACACGTGCGTGCCGCCGATCGCGGTGACCGCCCACGTCGTGCACCAGCCGTTGCAGTGGAACATCGGCAGCGTCCACAGGTACTTCGACTCCGGCGAATGACCCGAATGGATGATCTCGGCGAGCGAGTTCAGGTACGCGCCCCGGTGGTGGCACTGGACGCCCTTGGGCCGTCCCGTCGTCCCGGAGGTGTAGTTGATCGAGATCGTCGACCGCTCGTCCGCGACGCGCCACGGCAGCGGCTCGTCGCTGCCGCGCGCCAGCAGCTCGTCGTAGGTGATGCCGCCGACGGCCGGATCCGGCGCGGCGCCGTCGACCACCGTCACGATGTCCACGCCGGCGTCCGGCGGCACCGAGGCGTGCAACGCGGCGTCCACGACCAGCACCTTCGCCCCGGAGTGCTGGAGGATGTAGCGGATCTCGGCCGGCGCGAGCCGGGTGTTGATCGCGACCAGCACCGCGCCGGCGAGCGGCACCGCGAAGTGCGCGACCAGCATCTCCGGGATGTTCGGCAGCAGGTACGCCACGCGGTCCCCGGGCTCGATACCGCTCGCCCGCAGCGCCCGCGCCACGCGCGTCGCCTCGGCGGCGAACTCGCGGTAGGTCACGCGGCGCTCGCCGTAGACGATGGCCTCCTTGTCGGCGAAGACCTCGGCGGAGCGCTCCAGGAACGCCAGCGGGGTGAGCGGGGTGAACCACGTGTCCTCAGCCATGACCACATCCTCACCGCAGTGGGCCCGGCCACACAACAGCTAGGCGGCCAGCCAGGTCATCCGGGCGCCGTAGCGCGTGGTGCGGGCCAGGGCGACGGCGTCCCAGCCGTCCGCGGTGCGCCGCGCCAGCCCGAGCGTCGTCAGGCCGTCCCGGGCGAAGGCCAGCTCGTCCCGGCCCGGCAGCACCGCGGACAGCCCGTGCTCGTACGTCTCGTCCATGACCCACCACAGTGGACGCGTCTGGCCCAGCGCGGCCATGCGGGACAGGAACTCGGCGCGGTCGGCGTCCGGGATGTGGCCCATGGTCCGGCTGGTGAGCACCACCAGCGGCAGGTCCGCGGGCACCCGGGACACCGCCTCGTCGAACCCGCCGACCGCGCCCGCGGCGATGATCTCCGGCGGCGACTTGCGCTGCGCCAGCGCCGCCGCCCGCAGCAGCCGCACCCGGTCCGGCTGGTCGGCCCACACGCACGCCTCCAGCCACGCCAGCTCGTCCTCATCGGACAGATCCAGCGGCGCCGGGTCGAGCCCGACCCGCGCGGCGACGGTCAGCTTCTTCGGCAGCTTCGGCAGCACCGCGCCGGGCGCCAGGTCGAGCGCGCAGTGCAGCCCGACGGCAGCCTTGGCCGGCCCGGCGACCAGCTGCTCGCCACCGTCGCACTGGTACCGGTAGGCGAACCTGTCCATCCCCAGCAGCAACCCGCCCGCGGTGCCGACCTCGATCAACGCGATCTTGCCGCCGGCCTGCTTGGCGGCCATCGCGACCCCGGGGAAGGCCGACGCGGCCCGGCGCACCTCGTTGTTCGCCAGCGACTTCGACGCGAGCATCCCGGCCGCGTCGTCCGCGTGCGCGAGCAGGAACTCGCGGAACACCGGCCAGGTCTGGCCGTCGACGCCGTCGAACCCGCCCAGCGACGGGTAGTAGCGCGAGAGCGGGTGGATCGGGTCGGCCTGGATGAGCCGGTGCGCGACCGCGAACAGCAGCGCCGGGCTCGCCCCGCCGGGCGCGGCGGCCAGCAGGCCGGCCACCTCGTCGTCCTTGGCGGCCTTCGACGCGAGGTGCTCGTAGAGCGGCGACTCGCCCGCCGCGCTCCCGGCGAACTCGCTCAGCTGCCGCTTGGCTTCGGCCAACCCGATCGTCACGCGCTCTCCCTCACTCGTGCGGAACGGGACGGCCCGGTTGCTCGCCCCCACGCGCCTCACCGTAGTTCTGCTTCGGCACCAGGACCTTGCGGCGGAAGATGCACACGATCGTGCCGTCCTGCTTGTAGCCCCGGGTCTCCACGTACACCACGCCCCGGTCGTCCTTCGACTTCGACGGGGTCTTGTCCAGCACCTCGGTCTCACCGTAGATGGTGTCACCGTGGAAGGTCGGCTTGACGTGCCGGAGCGATTCGATCTCCAGGTTCGCGATCGCCTTGCCCGACACGTCCGGCACCGACATGCCCAGCAGCAGCGAGTAGACGTAGTTGCCCACCACGACGTTCTTGCCGAAGTCGGTGGTCTCGGCCGCGTAGTGGGCGTCCATGTGCAGCGGGTGGTGGTTCATGGTGAGCAGGCAGAACAGGTGGTCGTCGTACTCGGTCACCGTCTTGCCGGGCCAGTGCTTGTACACCGCGCCCACCTCGAACTCCTCGAAATACCGCCCGAACTGCACCGCTCGACCTCCCTGCGGGTAACGCCACACCGACCTGGAGCGACGTCAACTGATGTTGAGGAGTACCCTCGGCCAATGGAGGCGGTGCGTCAACGCGACAGCCGCCACGTTGCCGGTCCGGCTGGAGGAGGTGAGGAACGCACGATGAGTAGTGGCGATAGTCCGCTCCCTAGTAAACCCAGCGTTTCCCTCCGCATGGCCGGAATCCTCTCCGGCCGTTAGGTCTCTTTTCGCCCGGGAAAACGCTGGTCAGTGCCGAGCGGACGCATTCCTGCCCGCCCGGCGGTCGTGGTACGCACTGCGAAAGCCAGGAGATCCCATGCCTGCGATTCCCTCCCTCGGTGGCCTGCGCGGCCGGGGCAACGGCCGGTCGACCCGGGTCGAGCCGCCCGTGCCGGTCCCGGTGTCGGCCTACATCGTCGACTGCGCCGTGTACGTCGACGGCGAACGGCTGCCCGGGCGCTGGACGCACGCCGAGGCCATCAAGGAGGTCCGGCGCCGGCGTGACGGGTTCGTCTGGATCGGCCTGCACGAGCCCGACCAGCAGCAGATCCAGGGCATCGCGGAGGTCTACGGCCTGCACGAGCTGGCCGTCGAGGACGCCGTGCAGGCGCACCAGCGGCCGAAGCTGGAGCGCTACGACGACACGTTGTTCATGGTGCTCAAGACGGTCCGCTACGTCGAGCACGAGTCGCCCACCACGGCCAACGAGATCGTGGAGAGCGGCGAGCTGATGGCGTTCCTCGGGCTGGACTTCATCATCACCGTCCGGCACGGGGCGCACTCCGGGCTGGCGCGGCTGCGCCGTGAGCTCGACGAGGACCCGGAGCGGCTGGTGAACGGCCCGGCCGCGGTGCTGCACGCCATCACCGACCTCATCGTCGACCAGTACCTGGAGGTCACCTCGTCGATCGAGGAGGACATCGACGAGATGGAGGCGCGCGTGTTCGCGCCGCGGTCGACGGTCAGCGCGGAGCAGATCTACCTCATGAAACGCGAGGTGCTGGAGCTGCGCCGGGCGGTGTTGCCGCTGGTCACGCCGGTGCGCCGGCTGGCCGAGGGGTTCACCCGGCTGGTGCCCGACGAGGTCCGGTCGTACTTCCGCGACGTCGACGACCACCTGACCACCGTGTCGGAGCGGGTGGGCAACTTCGACGAGCTGCTGACGACGCTGGTGAACGCGACGGTCGCCAAGATCACGCTCCAGCAGAACAGCGACATGCGCAAGATCACCTCGTGGGCGGCGATGATCACGGTGCCCACGATGATCGCGGGTATCTACGGCATGAATTTCGATTACATGCCGGAACTGCGCTGGCAGTTCGGCTATCCGGCGGTTCTCGTGCTGATTCTCGGGATCTGCCTGCTTCTTTACCGAATATTCAGGAAGAACAACTGGCTGTAGCCCATTCCTGAAGTGTTCGATGAAAGGAGTCGACTCATGACCAGACTGCTCACGAGCGTGAAGTTCTGGGCGCTCGCGTTGACCCTGACGTGGATCGCGGTGGTGGCGGTCCTGATCGCGGACCACCCGGAACTCGCGCAGGCCCGCTGAGGAGTCCTTATCGTGGACCCATGCGCGCACTGGTGGTCGCCGACGAGGTCGACGAGCGGCTGTGGGCCGGTATCGGCCCCGGCTGCGACGTCGGCCTCGTCCTGGCCGCCGGTGACCTGCCGTTCGACTACCTGGAGTTCCTGACCGACGCGCTGGGCGGTGTGCCGTGCGTGTTCGTGCCCGGCAACCACGACCCGGACCTGTCCGGGTTCACCCGCCACGGCGGCCTGTTCCTGCGGGCCGGGTTCCCGCAGGCGTGGCCCGGTCCGGCCGGTGGCATCAACGCCGACGGCCGCGTGGTCGACGTGTGCGGTCTGCGGATCGCGGGGCTGGGCGGCTCGGTCCGCTACAACGACGGGCCGAACCAGTGGACCCAGGCGCAGCAGGCCCGCCGCGCCCGGGGCCTGGTCCGGCAGGCGGCGCGCCGGCGGCGCCGCGACGGCCGCGGCGTCGACGTCCTGCTGACGCACGCCCCGCCGCGCGGCGTCGGCGACCGCGAAGACCCGCCGCACCGCGGCTTCGACTGCCTGCACCCGGTGGTCGAGCGGATGCGGCCGGACTGGTTGCTGCACGGCCACATCCACCCCTACGGCGAACACCCCCGGGAGCACCGGATGGGCGAGACCCGAGTCCGCAACGTCGTCGGCAAGCACCTCATCGAGTTCACCCCGCACGAGGTGCGGACGTGACCCCCGCGCGCGACACCGGCTTCCCCCGCGCCGACGCCGAACACGACTTCCTGCGCGCCCGGCGGCGGCAGGTGCTGTCCCGGCTGGCGAACTGGCTGCGCCGGGAACCCGACGACGTCAACATCATGCTGCCGTTCGACGAGGTCGTGGACGCGCTGGGGTACGCGGGCGAGCGGCGGATCGGGCGGCGGGTGATCCCGCTGAACTCGATCGTCGGCAGCGTGGACCGGGGCCGCGACTTCGACCGCCGGTTCCGGCCCACGTCCGGCCGGGTGCGGGAGCGCTGGGAACGGCTCGCGCTGGCCGCGCGCCGCGGCGAGCACATCCCGCCGATCGAGGTGTACCGGGTCGGTGACCTGCACTTCGTGATCGACGGGCACCACCGCGTTTCGGTCGCCTACGCGCTCGGGCTGGAGACCATCGAGGCGTCGGTGACCGAGGTGCACACCAAGCTCGACCCGAAGGGCATCCGCTACCGGGGCGACCTGATCGTCAAGGACTACCGGCGGCTGTTCCTGTCGCGGGTGCCGCTGACCGGCGAGGCGCGCGCGGCGATCGTGGTGAGCGACCCGTGGGACTACGCGCACCTCGGTGAGCACGTCGAGGCGTGGGGGTTCCGGCTCATGCAGGCGGAGGGCAAATTCCTCGACCGCGCCACGATCGCCCGGCGCTGGTACGACGAGGAGTACCTGCCGGTGGTGGAGATGATGCGGCAGGCGGAGCTGATCGGGGACCGCACCGAGGCCGAGGCGTACATGTGGGTCGCGGGCGAGCGTTACCGGCTGATCCGGCAACACCGCTGGGACGACGAGGTCATCGAAGCGCTGCGGGCCCGCCGGCGCTGAAGGCCGGCGCCGCTGCCCGGCCCCGCAGCGCGCGCCGCACGCCGAGACCCCCGGTCACGCCGGCCAGCGGCGCCGGGCGGCCCCGCAGCCTGCGGAACGCCGCATCACTGAGAGCGCGACCGAACACCGGCCCGAAGCCCAGCGAGCCCGCCGACGGTGAGACCCCCGGTCACCGCGGCCTGCGGAATGCGGCACCGCCGAGGGCGCGCCGCACACCATCACCGAAGCCCACCTCACAACGCGGCAGGCTGCGGCGCTGTCCGGCCCCGCAGCCTGCGGAACGCCGCATCGCTGAGGGCGCGCCGCACACCATCACCGAAGCCCACCTCACAACGCGGCAGGCTGCGGCACCGCCCGGCCCTGTAGCCTGCCGAACACCGCACCGCCGACGGCGCGCCGCACACCATCACCGAAGCCCACCTCACAACGCGGCAGGCTGCGGCACCGCCCGACCCCGCAGCCTGCCGAACACCGCACCGCCGACGGCGCGCCGCACACCATCACCGAAGCCCACCTCACAACGCGGCAGGCTGCGGCGCTGTCCGGCCCCGCAGCCTGCGGAACGCCGCATCGCTGAGGGCGCGGCCGCACACGGTCACCGAGCCCACGCACTGGCCGTCCGCGTCCAGGATCCGTACGTCGTAGCGTGGCCGGTTGCCTCGGGTGCCGGTCTTCGCCCAGCTCAGGACCGCTCCGGTGGACGGGCCGGCGGGCACCGTGGCGGCCAGCCGCGTCAGTACGAAGCGGGTGCCCTCCTGCCGCTGGTTGTCCGCGTACTCCAGGAGCGTCACGAACTGCCGCGCCGCCTCGATCAGCCGTTCCGCGGTCCGCCCGCCGTCGAGGTGGTGCCCGGCCGGCGGCGGCAGCACGGTGACGCGCCAGTCCTGCTCGCTCTCGGCGAGGTCGCCGACGACCACGTTCTCCGCCCGGCGGCGGTGCACCAGTCGCCGATCGACGGGCCGCACCACCCGGCGCGGATCCTCCACCGAACCCACGGGCCACTCGACGGCAGCGCCCACCTCGACCGCGCCGGAACCGGCAGACCGCACCGGATCCTCCACCGAATCCACGGGCCACTCGACGGCAGCGCCCACCTCGACCGCGCCGGAATCGGCAGGCCACGCCGGATCCCCCAGCGAACCCAGGGGCCACTCAGCAGTGGCGCCCACCTCGATCGTGCCGGTCATGATCGTCCGCCCCTCCTGACCGGCCTCCACCCGCCACCGCCCGGTGCTCGACTCGCTCGGCTCGGCGGTCAGCTGGACCGGCGCGTCCAGTTCCCCCATGCCCCGGAAGTCGAGCGTCAGGACTACAGCGGGCTCCGCCCCGGCCGGGCGCACGAGGTCCAGCGCGGCGCTCAGGAGCAGCATCCCGGGCAGGTGGTCGAGTTCGTGGTCGAAGAAGAACGGGTCGTCGAGGTCGGCCACGAGTTCCCGGGTTCGCCGCCACCGGTCGACCACGAGCACGTCCGCCAGCGGCGCCCGCCGGGCCGGCCGGAACGGGCCGCCGTCGTGGTAGGCGGTCGGGATCAGGGCACCCTGGCGGATCCCCGGCGGGAGACCGAGGATCTCCGCGACCTCGGCCTCCCGCCGCAGGTGACAGGTGGTCCACACGGTGCCGAGACCGCGGGCCCGCGCGGCGAGCAGGTAACTCCACGCGGCCGGGAGCAGCGAGCCCCACAGGCCGGCCTGGCTGCCCTCGGGCAGCCGCGACGCGACGAGGCACGGCAGCACCAGCACCGGCACCCGGTGCAGGTTGTCGGCGAGGAACCGGGCGCTGTCCAGGTCCCGGGACGGCCCGGGGTCGCCCAGCTCGGCGACGTATTCGGCGAAGCACCGCCGGTAGACCTCGGCGATGCGCGCGCGCTGCTCCGCGTCCCGCACCACGATCCACCGCCACGGCTGCCGGTTCCCGCCGCTGGGCGCCTGCACGGCGACCTCCAGGCACTCCCGGATCACCTCCGGCGCGACGGGCCGGTCGAACCGCAACCGCCTCCGAACCGCGCGGGTGGTGGTCAGCACCTCGTCGATCGGCAACGTCATCGGAATCCCCTTCCGCGATACCAACGGTGATTCGACATTACCGAATAATCCATCACTCTTGTGGGTTAAATCACAGCGTTCTCCGGGCACGAAAGAGGGCCACCCCTCCGCCAGGAGAAGTGGCCCTCGTCGCGCCGGAGCGCGGTCACTCTTCGTAGGTCAGGTTCTTCCCCGACGACGGATCGAACAGCTGCACCTTCTGCACGTCGAACCACACGTCGAGCGTGCCGCCCTCCCGGGCGCCCGACGACGGGGACAGCCGGGCCGTGATGGACGCTCCGCCGCCCGGCACGTCGTCCGCTCCGGCGTCCGCCGCCAGCTCCGCCAGCTCGGACGACGTCGCCGTCGCGCCTTCCACCGTGAAGTACGCGTACTTCTCCGAGCCCATCGACTCCAGCACGTCCACATGGGCGCTGAACACGCACCCGCCGCGCGTGGCGGTGTCGTCGAGCAGCCCGGCGTCCTCGAAGTGCTCCGGCCGGATGCCGGCGATCACCTCCCGCGGCGCACCGGCCGCCTCCGCCAGGCGGCGCAGCCGGTCCGGCAGCTCGACGGTGCCCAGCGGGCTCTTCAGGCTCCCGTCCTCCAGCGTCGCGGGCACGAAGTTCATCGACGGCGACCCGATGAATCCGGCCACGAACAGGTTGGCCGGGTGGTCGTAGAGGAACTGCGGCGACCCGATCTGCTGCACGTACCCGGCCCGCAGCACCACGACCCGGTCGCCCAGCGTCATGGCTTCGGTCTGGTCGTGCGTGACGTACAGCGTGGTCGTGCCGAGCTGGCGCTGCAGCTTCGACACCGACGTCCGCATCTGCCCGCGCAGCTTGGCGTCCAGGTTGGACAGCGGCTCGTCCATCAGGAACGCCTTGGGGCTGCGCACGATCGCCCGGCCCATCGCCACCCGCTGCCGCTGCCCGCCGGACAGGTTGGACGGTTTGCGGTCCAGGTGCGGGGTCAGGTCCAGGATCTCGGCGGCCTCCTCGACCTTCGCCTTCACCGTGGCGTCGTCGATCTTCGCCAGCCGCAGCGGGAAGGCCATGTTCTCCCGCACGCTCATGTGCGGGTACAGCGCGTAGGACTGGAACACCATCGCGATGTCCCGGTCCTTCGGCGCCTTCTCGTTCATCCGCTCGCCGTCGATGCGCAGCTCGCCGGAGGAGATGTCCTCCAGCCCGGCCACCATGTTCAGCGTGGTCGACTTCCCGCACCCGGACGGGCCGACCAGGATGATGAACTCACCGTCGGCGACCTGCAAGTCCACTTCGGACACGGCGAGCGCACCGTCCGGATAGCGCTTGCTCACCTTGTCCAGCACGATCTCAGCCATGGCGCTACCCCTTCACCGCACCGGAGGTCAGCCCCGCGACGATGCGGCGCTGGAAGAACAACACGAACAGGATGATCGGGACGGTGATCACGACCGCGGCGGCGCAGATCGTCCCGGTCGGGTCCTCGAACTGCGAGGCCCCGGTGAAGAACGACAACGCCGCCGGCACCGTCCGCGACGCGTTGGTCGAGGTCAGTGAGATGGCGAACAGGAAGTCGTTCCAGCAGAAGATGAACACCAGGATCGCGGTGGTGAACACGCCCGGGGCCGCCAGCGGCGCGATGACCCGCCGGAACGCCTGGCCGGGCGTGGCGCCGTCCATCTTGGCCGCCTTCTCCAGTTCCCACGGGATTTCCCGGAAGAACGCCGACAACGTGTAGATCGCCAGCGGCAGCGCGAACGTGATGTACGGCAGGATCAGCCCCGGCCAGGTGTCGAACAGCCCGAGCGTGCGCTCGATGTTGAACAGCGGGCTCACCAGCGACACCTGCGGGAACATCGCGATCAGCAGCGAGACCCCGACCAGCAGCTGCTTGCCGGGGAAATCCAGCCGCGCGATCGCGTACGCCGCCATCGTCCCCAGGATCACCGCGATCAGCGTCGCGATGATCGAGATGCCGATCGAGTTGATCAGCGCCCGCACGAAGTCCAGGGTCTGGAAGATGTCCGCGTAGTTCTCCAGCGTCCACGAACGCGGGATGAACTTCCCGTCGTCGATGGTGTCCTTCGTCTTCAGCGACAGCGACAGGATCCACAGCACCGGCACCAGCGCGTAGACCACCACCACGATGTCGATCAGCGTCCACTTCGTCTTGCGGCCGGTGGTGACCGCTCCGCCCATCACCATCAGCGCTTCCCTCCCTTGTCGCTGCCCGGCGCCGCGGTGCCGAACAGCTTGATGAAGATGAACGCGATGATCGCGACCGTGATGAAGATGAGCACCGACATCGTCGACCCGATGCCCAGGTTCAGGCCCTTGATCAGGTTGTTGTAGGTCTGCATGGACACCGACGACGTGTCGTTCTGGCCGCCGGTGAGCACGTAGATGTTGTCGAAGATGCGGAACGCGTCCAGGGTGCGGAACAGCAGCGCCACCAGGATCGCCGGCTTCATCACCGGCACGATGACCTTGATGAACCGCTGCCAAGCGCTCGCGCCGTCCATCGCCGCGGCCTTGAGCAGGTCGTCCGGCACCAGCGCGAGCCCGGCCATCAGCAGCAGCGCCATGAACGGCGTCGTCTTCCACACCTCGGCGAGGATGATGATCGCCATCGACGGCAGGTACTGCGTCAGCGGCGCCGAGTCCCCGGCCAGGGTGTTGGCCAGGTAGCCGGTGTCCGGGGTCCACGCGTAGTACCAGGAGAACGCGGCGACCACGGTCACGATGCCGTACGGGATCAGCGACACCGTGCGCACCAGGCCGCGCCCGACGAGCGTGCGGTGCATGATCAGCGCGAGCACCATGCCCAGCACCAGCTCGATGGCCACCGAGATGATCGTGAGGGCCATCGTGGTGCCGAACGCCGTCCACCAGTAGGAGTCCGACAGCACCGCCGCGTAGTTGGCGAGCCCGACGAACTCGGTGTTCTGCGGGAACCGCAGGTCGTACCGCTGCAGCGACAGCCAGATCGAGTAGACGATCGGGTACCCGGTGACCGCGACCATCACGAGCGCCGCGGGCGCGCACAGCAGCCAGCCCAGCCGCCGCTCCGCCCTCTTCCCTTCGCTCAGGGCCGCTTTCCCCGTTCTCGCCGTGGTCTGTGGCGTCGTGGAAACGTCCTCGACCGTGCTCACGGGATCACCCCTTTCGAGTTCAGCGCGTCGGTCAGCTTGCTGCGCAGCTCTTCGGCCGTCCGCTGCGG
Organism: Amycolatopsis thermalba; assembly: GCF_023376025.1. Classification (NCBI taxonomy): domain Bacteria; kingdom Bacillati; phylum Actinomycetota; class Actinomycetes; order Pseudonocardiales; family Pseudonocardiaceae; genus Amycolatopsis; species Amycolatopsis thermalba. Next base: position 1,510,795 of record NZ_CP091196.1, on the reverse strand, counting down.
ATCGATCTCCGACGGCGGCGACAGCACCTTGGAGATCACCGTGGACAGGCTCTGGTACGCCGGGGTCAGCGGGCGCACCGCCGGATCCTTGAGCGCGGCGAGGATCGCGTCCCGCATCGGGTACGCGGTGGCCATGCTCGGGTTGTTGTCCGCGTCGACCGGCTTGGTCGGGTCGAGCGGGGTGTCGTCGGTGTAGAGCGCCTCGATGCTCGGCGGGACACCGTCGTTGAGCGCGGAGAACTTCTGGCTCTCCGGGCTGCGCAGGCACAGCGCCGCCTCGAACGCCTCCGGCTTGTGCTTGGAGGTGGTGCTGACCGCGAGGTCGTAGCCACCGATCGTGGTCTTCGCCGGGATCCCCGGGTCGACGGCCGGGTAGGTGGACCACTTGAAGTGCTGCAGGTCCTGCGGCTGCTCGTCGGCGTAGGAGGCGTAGACGAACGGCCAGTTCAGCTCGAACGCGCCGTTGCCGCGCTGGAACGCCTGCCGGACGTCGTCCTCCTTCTGGTTCGTCAGCGACGGGTCGGTTATGCCGCTGGAGGTGACCCGCTTGAGGAGCTCCAGCGCCTGCACCGCGCCCTCGTCCATGACCACGGACTTGCCGTCGTCGGAGAGGATGCGCCCGCCCGCGGAGGCGACCAGCGTGTTGTAGATGACCACCAGGCCCTCGTACTGGGCGCCGGTGAACAGGATGTTGTGCGGTTTGCCGGCCGCCTTGAGCTGCTCGGCCTGGTTGATCATCTCGTCCCAGGTCGCGGGCGGCCGCGGTGTGATCCGGTCGTCGTACCAGAGCAGCTGGACGTTGGTGTTCTTCGTGGCCGCGTACAGCTTGCCGTTCCAGGTGGCGGTGGCCAGCGGGCCGGGCAGCACGCCCGCCTCCGCCTGCGCCTTGTTCGGCCCCGTCCACTCCTCGGCCCAGCCGGCCTCGGCGAACTCCGGCACCCAGGTGACGTCCAGGCCCAGGATGTCCAGGCCGTCGTCACCGGCGGCGAGCCGTCTCGCCATCTGCAGCCGCTGGTCGTCGGCGCCGCGCTGGAGCTTGTTGTAGACGATCCGGTAGCGCCCCTCGGCCTTGGCGTTGCAGTTGTCCACGACCGACTGGAACGTGTCCTCCGGCGCGTAGTACAGGTTGAGCGTGATCCCCTGTTCGGATCCACAGGCGGTCACCAGCCCGGCGGTCAGCATGCCCGCGCCGACCACCGCTGCGATCCGGCCGGGCGGCCTGCCCCGGCTCTTACCGTTCCCCATCAGGCCTCCTCCTCGGCACGCGGCCGGCGGGAGACCCACCCCGCACGCCGTCGTGCATGCAATCAAGCAACCCGAGGGTGTCAACCCGGGTCGCACGATCGGTGGGAACTGAAACTATGCCCGGCGATCACCGTCCGCAAGCGGTGGAGGTCACGATTCAGTCCGTTGCCCCGGATGGCCGCATCGCGAGCTTCGCCAGCAGGTCACGGCCCTGCTCAGCGTTGCGGGGCTGGCACAGGACGTCGTAGCGGCCCGCGACCAGCTGGCTGGCCGAGGCGAAGTCGCGGCGGCCGCGCGAGGAGGCGTAGCTGATGGCGGCGAACACCAGGCCGAACAGCACACCGGAGACCAGGCCGACCAGGATCGGCTGGTAGGTGACCGTCGCGCCGGAGGCGAACATCGCCAGCAGGAAACCCACGAACAGGCCGAACCAGGCGCCGGAGATCGCGCCGGTCATGAGGACGCGACCCCACGACAGCCGGCCCAGCACCCGCTCGACGAGCATCAGGTCGACGCCGACGATGGTCACGTCCTCGACCGCGAACTGGTTGTCGGCGAGGTAGTCGACCGCCCGCTGCGCCTCCTGGTAGGTGGCGTAGGAGCCGATCGGCCACCCCGTGGGCGGCGTCGGCAAGCGCGGCAGGCCCTGTACTTGACGGCCGCCGGAGGAGAACGGGCTGGTCACGGTCATCACCTGTGCTGTCGTAGTGATCGAGTGACTTCATCCTGCCAACCCCCATGAAACCACGCGAACCCGACACACCAGGGGTTGATCAGCTCTTGACCTGGTACTCGCGCAGCAAGCCGCGGCTGATGATCGTCTTCTGGATCTCGCTGGTGCCCTCGCCGATGAGCAGGAACGGCGCCTCGCGCATCAGGCGCTCGATCTCGTACTCCTTGCTGTACCCGTAGCCGCCGTGGATGCGGAACGCCTCCTGCGTCACCTCGGCGCAGTACTCGCTCGCGATCAGCTTCGCCATGCCCGCCGCCACGTCGTTGCGCTCGCCGGTGTCCTTCAGCCGGGCCGCGTTGACCATCATCAGGTGCGCGGCCTCGACCTTGGTCGCCATCTCGGCCAGCTTGAACGCGATCGCCTGGTGCTGGGCGATCGGCTTGCCGAACGTCCGGCGCTGCTGCGCGTACTCCACCGCCAGCTCGAACGCCCGGATCGCGATCCCGCACGCCCGCGCCGCCACGTTCACCCGGCCCACCTCGATGCCGTCCATCATGAACGCGAACCCCCGGCCCGGGGCCTCGCCGAGGACCTGCGACGCCGGGATCCGGAAGCCGTCGAACACCGCCTCGGTGGTGTCGACGCCCTTGTAGCCCATCTTGTCGATCTTGCCCGGAATCGTCAGCCCCGGCGCCACCTCACCGAAGCCCTCCGGCTTCTCCACCAGGAAGGTCGTGAGGTTCTGGTGCGCTTTCTCCGCGCCTTCGTCGGTACGCACCAGCAGCGCGATCAGGTTCGACGAGCCGCCGTTGGTCAGCCACATCTTCGACCCGTCGATGACGTAGTCGTCCCCGTCCCGCCGCGCGCGCGTCTTGATCGCCGCCACGTCCGAGCCCAGATCCGGCTCGGACATGGAAAAAGCACCGCGAACGAGTCCTTGTGCCATCTTCGGCAAGTACTTCTGCTTCTGCTCCGGCGTGCCGTGCCGGGAGATCATGTGCGCCACGATGAAGTGCGTGTTGATCACACCCGACACGCTCATCCACCCGCGCGCGATCTCCTCGACCACCAGCGCGTAGGTCAGCAACGACTCGCCCAGCCCGCCGAACTCCTCGGGAATGGTGATCCCGAACAGCCCCATCTCCTTCATGCCCTCGACGATGTCCGCCGGGTAGGCGTCCGCGTGCTCCAGCTCCTGGGCGTGCGGGATGATCTCCTTGTCCACGAACGAGCGGACGGTGGACAGGATCTCGTGCTGCACGTCGGTGAGACCGGCGGTCCGGGCCAGACGGGCCATGGGGCGACTCCTGTGTCTGCGGGCGTTATTACCGGCGAGTATCGCGCCCGCCGTGCGATCCCGCATATGGCGCGCCTCACCCGGGGGCGGACTCCTCCGGCTGCCGCGGCGCCGGCGCCTGCCCGTTCACCTGCCGCTCGGCGGACTTCTCCGGGTGGGCGGTGTGCCGTTCGAGAAAGCGGAGCAGCTCGACCGGGAACGGCAGTACGAGCGTGGAGTTCTTCTCCGCCGCCACCTGCACCACCGTCTCCAGCAGCCGCAGCTGCAACGCCGCCGGGGCGTCGGCCATGATGCCCGCGGCCTCGGACAGCTTGTGCGACGCCTGCAGCTCGCCGTCGGCCGAGATCACCCGCGCCCGGCGTTCCCGCTCGGCTTCCGCCTGGCGCGACATCGACCGCTTCATCGACTCGGGCAGCGCGACGTCCTTGATCTCCACCCGGTCGATGTGCACGCCCCAGTCCAGGGCCGGGCTGTCGATCATCAGCTCGAGCCCCTGGTTGAGCCGCTCCCGGTTGGAGAGCAGGTCGTCCAGGTCGCTCTTGCCGATGATCGAGCGCAGCGAGGTCTGCGCCACCTGCCCGACGGCGAACCGGTAGTCCTGCACGTTGACGGCGGCGACCACGGGGTCGATGACCTTGAAGTACACGACGGCGTCGACACGGACCGTCACGTTGTCCCGCGTGATGCCCTCCTGCGCGGGCACCGGGAGGGTGACGATCTGCATGTTCACCTTCTGCAGCCGGTCGGCGCCCGGCAGCAGCATGGTCAGGCCCGGCTCGCGGACGTTCGGGCGGACCCGGCCGAACCGGTACACCAGCCCGCGTTCGTACTGCCGGACCACGCGGAGGCTGGTGGCGAGCCCGGTGACTCCCACGGCCGCGACGACGGTGATGATTTCGGCCAGCATGGCGGCTCCCAGGGGTGCGTGTCCCTTGACGCGATGTTACCCCCGTCACAGTCATTGGGAAGTGCCCGATCGCTGGCACTCTGGGTGACGTGCGGGTACCTGAGGAGTTCGCGGAGCGGCTGATCGACAACGAGGGGGACGTGGTGCGGCCGTGGCTGGCCGCGCTGCCGGACCTGGCGGACTGGTGCTGCCGGCAGTGGGGGCTGGCGATCGAGGGGCCGCCCTGGCACGGCTACACGGCGCTGGTGTTCCCGGTGCGCCGCGACGGCGAACCGCTCGTGCTGAAGCTCGCCTGGCAGGACGACTGGACCCGGGACGAGCCGGTGGCACTGTCCACCTGGGATGGTCGCGGCGCGGTGCGGCTGCTGGAAAGCGCTCGCGGCGCGCTGCTGCTGGAACGGCTCGACGCGTCCCGGACGCTGCTGACCGAGCCGCTGGACAAGGCGCTGGAGATCGCGTGCGGCCTGCTGCACCGGCTGACCGTCCCCGCTCCCCCGCTCGGCCGCACCCTGCGCGACGAGGCCGTCCGGCTCGCCGAGGAGATGCCCGTGGAATGGGCGCGGCTGGGCGGGCCGGTGCCGAAGCGGTTGCTGGACGCCGCGGTCGCGGTGTGCCGGGACCTCGGCCCGGAGGCCGGGACGTCACTGGTCAATCAGGACCTGCACTACGAAAACGTCCTCGCCGGGTCGCGCGAACCGTGGCTCGTGATCGATCCGCAGCCGATCGCCGGGGATCCGGAGTTCGGCCTGATCCCGTTGCTGTGGAACCGGTTCGACGAGTCCACAGTGGAAGAGCGGGCCCGGGTGCTGACCGCCGGGCTGGACGCGGACCGCGCCCGCGCCTGGACGCTGGTGCGGGCCGTGGACGACTGGCTGTGGGCCGCCGAGCACGGGGGTTTTCCCAGCGTGCCGATCCTCAGTGCGATCGCCGAGTGGGCGGCGCTCGCCTAGTCCCCACCCGCCAGCCCGCCACCGCCCTCAACCGACGCGCTACGCGCGGCTCGCCTAATCTTCCAGCATGGCCGGAGTGAACAGAGTCTTCGCCGCCCAGCTGGCCGGCCTGCCGGTGTTCGGGCCGGACGGCGAGTCGATCGGCAAGGTCCGCGACCTGGTCGCCGGCCTGCGGCTGGATCAGCAGCCGCCGCGGGTGCTCGGTCTCGTCGTCGAGCTGGCCACCCGGCGCCGCGTGTTCGTGCCCATGCTGCGGGTCACCGCGATCGAACCGACCGCCGTCACGCTCGCGACCGGCTCGGTCAACATGCGCCGCTTCCACCGCCGCCCCAACGAGGTGCTGGTGCTCGGGCAGCTGATCGACGCGCAGGCCCGGCTGGCCGCCACCGACGCGCGGGTCACGGTCGCCGACGCGGCGATGGAACCGGTCCGCACGCGTGACTGGGTGCTGGCCAAGCTCGCCGTCCGCGAGCGCACCGGGCGGCTCGGCCTGAGCAGGCGGCGGTCGTCGCTGCGGGTGCTGCCCTGGTCGGAGGTGCGCGGGCTGAGCCTGACCGACCTCACCGGCCAGCCGCAGGGCGCCGGGCAGCTGCTCATGCTGTTCGACACCATGCGCGCGGTCGACATCGCCGCGACCATGCGCGACCTGCCGACCAAGCGGCGGCACGAGGTGGTCGACTCGATGGACGACGAGCGGCTCGCCGACGTGCTGGAGGAGCTGCCCGAGGAGGACCAGAAGGAGCTGCTCGCGCACCTGGCCGAGGAGCGCGCCGCCGACATCCTGGAGGCGATGAACCCGGACGACGCGGCCGACCTGCTCGCCGAGCTGGCCCCGGCCGACCAGAGCCGCCTGCTCGAGCTGATGCACCCGGACGAGTCCGAGCCGCTGAAGCGCCTGCTCACCTACTCGTCGGACACCGCGGGCGGCCTGATGACGCCGGAGCCGGTCATCCTCACCCCGGACGCCACGATCGCCGAGGCGCTGGCTCACATCCGCAACCCCGACCTGCCCGCCGCGCTGGCGAGCCTGGTGTTCGTGTGCCGCCCGCCGACCGAGACCCCGACCGGCCGGTACGTCGGCTGCGTGCACTTCCAGCGCCTGCTGCGCGAGCCGCCTGCCGAGCTGGTCGCCAGCGCCGTGGACACCGACCTGCCCGCCCTGGGCCCGGACGCCGAGCTGCCGGAGATCACCCGCTACTTCGCGGCCTACAACCTCGCCTGCGGTCCGGTCGTGGACGACCAGGACCACCTGCTGGGCGCCGTCACCGTCGACGACCTGCTCGACCACCTGCTGCCCGACCGCTGGCGCGAGACCGGGCTGGCCGACATCACCGAGGGACAGGAGATTGACAGTGCCTGAGTTGACCGCGCGGCGCCGCCTCGACCAGCCCCGCTCCGGCCGCGGGCCCCGGGTCAGCATCGACCCGGACAGCTTCGGACGGCTGTCCGAGCGGCTGGCCCGGTTCCTCGGCACCGGGAAGTACCTGTTCTGGCAGACGCTCATCGTGATCGTGTGGATCATCATCAACCTGAGCGCGGCCGCCCTGCGCTGGGACCCGTACCCGTTCATCCTGCTCAACCTGGCCTTCTCCACCCAGGCGGCGTATGCGGCGCCGTTGATCCTGCTGGCGCAGAACCGCCAGGACGACCGCGACCGGGTGTCGCTGGAGGAGGACCGGCACCGGGCGGCGCAGACCAAGGCCGACACCGAGTACCTGGCGCGTGAGCTGGCCGCGCTGCGCCTGGCCGTCGGCGAGGTCGCCACCCGCGACTACCTGCGCGGGGAGCTGGACAAGCTGCGTGAGGACCTCAACACGAAGCCGCGACGTGGCAAAAGCAATAGGGCCCAGGCAGAGGCCATTACCGGTCCGTAGCATGGTGGGGTGACCAGTACGCAGCAGATCCCCAGCGCCGAGGACGTCCGCGCGGCGCTGAAGGACGTTCACGACCCCGAGATCCGCAAGCCCATCACGGACCTCGGAATGGTCAAGGACGTCGCGGTCAGCGAGGACGGCGTCGTCACGGTCGCGGTGTATCTGACGGTCGCCGGCTGCCCGCTCAAGGACACCATCACCAAGGACACCCAGGCCGCGGTCGGCAAGCTCCCCGGTGTGCGCGAGGTCCGGGTGGAGCTCGACGTGATGAGCGACGAGCAACGCACCGAGCTGCGGAAACAGCTGCGCGGGGATTCGGCGGAACCGGTCATCCCGTTCGCCCAGCCGGGCTCGATGACGCGGGTGTACTGCGTCGCGTCCGGCAAGGGCGGGGTCGGCAAGTCGAGCGTGACGGTCAACCTGGCGGTGGCGATGGCCCAGCGCGGGCTGTCGGTCGGCGTGGTCGACGCGGACATCTACGGTCACTCGGTGCCGCGCATGCTGGGCGCGCGCGAGAAGCCGACGAAGGTCGAGCAGATGATCATGCCGCCGCAGGCGCACGGCGTGAAGGTCATCTCGATCGGCATGTTCACCTCGGGCAACACGCCGGTGGTGTGGCGCGGGCCGATGCTGCACCGCGCGCTGCAGCAGTTCCTGGCCGACGTGTTCTGGGGCGATCTGGACATCCTGCTGCTGGACCTGCCGCCGGGCACCGGGGACATCGCGATCTCGGTCGCGCAGCTGATCCCGAACGCGGAGATCCTGGTGGTGACCACGCCGCAGCAGGCGGCGGCCGAGGTCGCCGAGCGGGCCGGCGCGATCGCGATGCAGACGCGGCAGCGGATCGCCGGGGTCATCGAGAACATGTCGTGGCTGGAGACGCCGTCCGGGGAGCGGATGGAGATCTTCGGCTCCGGCGGCGGCCGGACGGTGGCGGATTCGCTGTCGAAGTCGGTGGGCACGGAGGTGCCGCTGCTGGGCCAGGTCCCGCTCGACCCGCGCCTGCGTGAGCAGGGCGACGCGGGGACGCCGCTGGTGCTGGCGGAGCCGGAGGCCCAGGCGTCGCAGGTCCTCCAGGACGTGGCGAAGAAGCTCTCGGTGCGGGCGCGCGGGCTGGCGGGCAAGATGCTGAACCTCAGCCCCAGCGGCCGCTAGGGCGCTTGAGAACCCAAGGTAGCTGGGTGGTCATCCCGTCGCCTGACACTGGACGATCACCTTGAGCCAGGGCCGCAACCCGGGCTCTCTCCGGCGGCCGACGGTGCCAACCTTGCGGCCCTGGCTCAAGGTGATACGCACAAACCGGAAGGCGACGGGATGACCACCCAGCGACCACCCACCCGAGGTGAGACAACAACGGTCCCCCGTCATCCCGGAGCCTGCCCGTCCGGCGAGGACATCTTTTGATCTTTAGAGGTGACGTTGGGCAGGCGGGGAGTCCGCCCTGCGGGCGGGCAACGCCCTGCGGGCGGGAGCGCCTCACGGCGCCGAACGGTCACCTTACGACCACCCCCGCCCCCGATGCCTGATTGTGTTTCAGTCGCCGAGCAGGCGTGTCAAGGCGGGAAAGAGTACCTTGACACGCCTGGTCGGCGACCAAAGACCGGCTGTGGATCGGGGGCGGGGGAGGTCTGGTTGGGGTAGTCGGTCCTGCTGCGTTGCCAGGCGGGGGTTGTGCAGGGCTGCCGCGCGGCCCTTGGGGTAGTCGGTGCTGTTGCGTTGCCGGGCGGGGGTTGTGCAGGGCTGCCGCGCGGCCCTTGGGGTAGTCGGTGCTGTTGCGTTGCCGGGCGGGGGTTGTGCAGGGCTGCCGCGCGGCCCTTGGGGTAGTCGGTGCTGTTGCGTTGCCGGGCGGGGTTGTGCAGGGCTGCCGCGCGGCCCTTGGGGTAGTCGGTGCTGTTGCGTTGCCGGGCGGGGGTTGTGCAGGGCTGCCGCGCGGCCCTTGGGGTAGTCGGTGCTGTTGCGTTGCCGGCCGGCGGTTTTCGGGCACGCTCCCAAAAAAAGAGCGCCCCGTCAGGGGCGCCTTCTTTGCTCAGGTGGCGTCGGGGTCCACCGGTGGCTTCTCGCCTGGCTTGAGTGGCTCCGGCTCCGCCTTGGTGGCCGGGCTGGCCGCCGCGGGGTAGCCGTTCGGCTTCACGCTTCCGCCCGACAGGCCGTTGATCCCGAGCGGGTCCGGGTCACCGTCGAAGAGGTGCTGCGTCACCGCCCGGCGCGGGTCGAAGTTGCGCAGCTGCCGCAGGTCCTCCAGCGGCTTCTGGAACTGCTCGAAGTCCGAGCCCATCTCGTCCTTCAGCTGCTGCCGCGCGCCGTTCGCGAAGTCGCGCACCTTCCGCACGCTGCGGCCCAGCCACGCGGCCGCCTCGGGCAGTCGCTCCGGGCCGAGGATGAACAGGCCCGCGACGATCAGGACGAGGATCTCGCCCCAGCCAACGCTTTCGAACATTCGCGAACCTCCGCCTCACACGGCCGTAGCTCTCCCAGGTTACCTCGGCGACAGCCCCGGTCCACCGCTGATCGAGGAGTTCACGTCTCGGCCACCGCGCCGTCAGTCCGAGCCCAGCGTCACGTCGACCATCAGCGTCCGCCCCTGCCGCACCAGCTGCACCGGCACCGTTTCGCCGATCTCGTGCTGCCGCACCGCCACCGTCAGCTCCGCGGCGTTGCGCACCAGCCGGTCACCGAGCTTGGTGATGACGTCGCCCTCCGCGATGCCGGCCCGCGCGGCCGGACCACCGTCGGCGACGTTGAGCACCTGCGCGCCCTCCGACGTCTCCGCCGCCACCGACGCCGCGTTCACCCCGATGTCGGCGTGCTTGACCTGACCACTGCTGATGAGCGTCCGCGCGATCTTGATGGCGTCGTCGGCCGGGATCGCGAACCCGATGCCGATGCTGCCGCCCGAACCGTCCTGACCACCATCGGTGCGGATCGACGAGTTGATGCCGACCAGCGCGCCCGTGGAGTCGACCAGCGCCCCGCCCGAGTTGCCGCGGTTGATGGGCGCGTCGGTCTGGATGGCGTCGTAGGTGACCGGCGGCTCGCCGTTCTCCCCCGCCGCGGTGACCGGCCGGTGCAGCGCGCTCACGATGCCCGAGGTCACGGTGTTCTCCAGCCCCAGCGGCGAGCCGACGGCGATCACCGAATCGCCCGGTTCGAGGCTGGCCGGGTCGCCGATCTGCAGCACCGTCGGATTGGACACGGCCACCTTGATCACGGCCAGGTCCGTCTTCGGGTCCGTCCCGACGACCCGCGCCTCGGTGCGGGTGCCGTCGGTGAACACCGCGGTGATCTTGGCCTGCGGATCGCTCGTGGCCAGCGAAATGACGTGGTTGTTGGTGATCGCGTAGCCCTGCGGGTCGATCATCACGCCCGAGCCGACGCTGCCGGACTGGCCGGACTTGACCTCGATCGAGATGACCGCGGGCGCGACGCGCTGCGCGATGTCGGCGATCGAGCCGGGCGCGCGTTCCTTGCCAGCCTCGGCCTCGGAAATCGTCGCCGAGCCGGTCAGCGAGTCACCCGCGCCGCCGAGCCACCAGCCGATCAGGCCGCCGACCGCGCCGATGAGCAGGCAGATCACCCCGAGCAGGCCCAGCGCGACCGGCTTGACCCGGCGGCCGAACAGCAGCTCCGGCAGCGACAGCTGGGCGCTGCGCGGACGGTCGGCGTCGGAGTCGTCGGAGTCGTCGGGATCGAGCGCCGGGCGGGACAGCACCGCGGCCGAACCCGGATCGCGCCACGGGTCGGTCATCCGGGACCACAGCGGCGGCTCCGGCTCACCGCCCGGGTGCCTGCCGTTGTCCCCGGCGGGCCGCTGGAGCCGCACGTCCTCCGCGCCGGGCGGGCGGCCGAAGGCCTCGGCCAGCGACTCCGGCGCCGGCGGCGTGGACGCGATCTTGTCGCCGTTGCGCGTGCCGGGGGTGTAGAGCTTGTCGAAGGCGCCGTCCACGCCGTGCGGGCGGCCGAACACACCGGCCTCCGCGGGATCCACCGGCGGCCGGTCCAGCGGGCGCGGCGCCAGCCGCGGTTCCGCGCCGGCGCTGTCCTGTGGTGGATTCGGCTGACTCATCGTTCCCCGGGTGGCTGGCTCGTCGTGCTGTCGGCGCGACCCTACGCCACCGATTGTCCCGCGCGGGCGGTGAAGGGCGCGTCAGCGACCGGCCACTGGGGCAGGGGTGGTGGTGGTCGTGGTGGTGGCCGGTGCGCTCGGCTCGCCGCCGAGCTGGGCACGCAGCACGCCGGGCGCGGGGGCCTGCCCCGGCTCCGGGTTGGCCTGGGTCGGATCGCCGCCGGTCGACGAGGTCACCACGAGCGCGAGCGCGCTCAGCACCAGGCCGGACACGGCCACCCCGGCACCCTGCGCGACCCGGCGCCGCACCGACGGTTGACGCTGCCCGCCCAGCACGGCGGAACCGCTACCGAAAGGCGCGCTCGACCCGAGCGGCGCCGACGACCCAAAAGGGGACGATTTGAGGCCGGCGACGCGGTCCGGCCGCTGGATCGCGACCAGCTGGCCGTCCTCGGTCACCGCGAGGTTGTCGGGACTGGTGGGCAGGTCGGTGTCCTGCGGGATGTTGCGCAGGCTCGCCAGCAGGCTGGCCGGCATCGACGGTGCTCCCGCGTGCCGGACGGCCGCGCGCACCTGGCGCTGCGACGTCACCTCGGCCGCGCAGATCGGGCAGCGCGCGACGTGCGACGCGGCACGCTCGCGGGCGCCCAGGCTCATCTCGCCGTCCACGAAGGCGACGACGGCGTCGGGAAGCAGGTGAGACTCGGGCAGGCCCCAGCCTCGCAGTTCGCTCATGCGGAAACCCCCACGGATTCCTCCTTGGCCGCCCGGCGCCGTTCGAGCGAGGCACGCAGCGCCTGCCGGCCGCGGTGGATCCGGCTGCGCACGGTGCCCAGCTTCACGCCGAGCGTCGCACCGATCTCCTCGTAGGAAAGCCCTTCGACGTCGCACAGCACCACGGCGGCGCGGAACTCCGGCGGCAGCTCGTCGAGCGCGGCCTGCAGGTCCGGGTCCAGGTGGGTGTCGCTGTACACCTGCTCGGGGCTCGGGTCGTCACCGACGATGCGGTCGGTGTCCTCGGGCAGCCCCTCCATGCGCACCCGCGAGCGGCGGCGCGCCATGTCCAGGAACAGGTTCGTGGTGATGCGGTGCAGCCAGCCCTCGAAGGTGCCCGGCTTGTAGGACGCCAGCGAGCGGAACACCCGGATGAACGTCTCCTGGGTGAGGTCCTCGGCGTCGTGGCTGTTGCCGGTCAGGCGGTACGCCAGGCGGTAGACGCGGTCGCCGTGCTCGCGGACGACCTCGTCCCACGACGGCGGGGTCCACGCGGACTCGTCGACCGTGACCGGGTGGCCCTCGACCTGCTCGTTCTTCAGGCTGTTCTGCATCGTGGGGGACGGCACCTCCATCAGGCTGTTCTCCCAACTGATCTGTCCAACGCGGGCCATCCGCACTGTGTTCCCGGGTACCCCTGGTGCCCGTTGAGACCCAGCTTGGCCTCTCTCCTTATGTGGGTAGTGAGACGAGACTGAGAGCCGCCTGAGAGAAGTGTGCACGTCTTCCGCGGGTTTGGTGACGACCAGCGCTAACCTTGCGCGCGTGACCTCCGAGACGCTCGCGGCGAGTGGCGGCGACCACGCCGAGGGCTACCTGCCCGACCACCCGGCCGACGCCGCGCTGCTCGCCGCACGGGCGCGCTCGGCGGAGCTGGGCTGCGCGGCGCTCGGACCCGCGACCGGGGCGGCGCTGTGCTTCCTGGCGACGAGCCTGCGGGCCCGCGCGGTGGTCGAGATCGGCACCGGCATCGGGGTCAGCGGGCTCTACCTGCTGCGCGGCATGGCGCCGGACGGGGTCCTGACCTCGATCGACATCGAGCCGGAGCACCACCAGGCGGCGCGGCGGACGTTCCGCGAGGCCGGGTACCCGCCCGGGCGGACGCGGCTGATCATGGGCCGGGCGCTGGACGTGCTGCCGCGGCTGACCAGCGGCGGGTACGACCTGGTGTTCGTGGACGCGGCGCGGGCCGAGTACCCGCGCTACTACGAGCACGGCGTGCAGCTGCTGCGGCCGGGCGGGGTGATCGCGTTCCACGGCGTGACGGACGCGGCCCGCGGCGAGCGGCGGGAGCCGGGCTCCCTCGCGGCGCGCGAACTGGCGCGGGCCATCCGCGAGGACGAACGACTGGTGCCGGCGCTGCTGCCGGTCGGCGGAGGGCTGCTGGTCGCCGCGGTGCAGTGATCGCCGCTGGTCAGCGCTGGTCTGCGCTGCGTCGCCCGGCGCTGGCAGCCGGTGACGCCCCTCGAAATTGTCGTACCCCTGGTGCAGGATCACCTCACGCGAAATGTCCGGATCGACGAGGGGGTCGTCATGCGCGAGGCAGTCGTCAGCGCCGCGCGGTTCATCACCACGCACGCGGCGGAACCGCTGGGGCTGGGGGACGTCGCCGACCACGTCGGCTACAGCCCGTTCCACCTGGCCCGCACGTTCACGCGGGAGCTGGGCATGCCGCCGTGCCAATACCTGACGGCCCGCCGGTTCGAGAAGGCCAAACAACTGCTCCTGCGGACCGACGAGCGGATCATCGACATCTGCAACGCGGTGGGGTTCTCCGCGGTCGGCACGTTCACCACCCGCTTCACCGCCGCGGTCGGCACCACGCCCGTCGAGTTCCGGCGGCTGCCGGACGTGCTCACCGGCTCACCGCCGCACCCGGTGTCGGTGCCGGGCGCGGGCGGCGGCACGGTCATGGGCACGGTCCGGCTGAGCCCGGCCGCCTTGATGGCGCTGGGCCCGAACCCGGCGGTCTACGTCGGGCTGTTCTCCAAGCGCGCCGCGCGCGGGTTCCCGGTCAGCGGCACGCTGCTGGCCGAACCGGGCGATTTCCTGCTCACCGGCGTCCCACCGGGCACGTACTGGGTGATGTCCTCGGCACTGCCCACCGGCACCGGCCCGGCGGCCCAGCTCATCCCGGGCCGCACCGTGCTCGGCGCCTGCCCGCGCGCGGTCCGGGTGTCCGCGGAGGCGCCGGTGCACCAGCGCGACGTGCACCTGGAGCTGGGTCAGGACTGGTCGCCGCCGGTCCTGATCGCCCTGCCCGCGCTGGCCTCGGCCGATGCGCAAGAACGGAGAAGACACCGGTGAGAGCGCCGCCGTAGCGTCCGGAGGGTGATCACCCACCTGCACTCGGCCACCATCCTGGTCGGCGACCAGGAGGAGGCTCTGCGCTTCTACGTCGGCACGCTGGGCTGGGAGAAGCGGGAGGACGTGCGGTTGGGGCCGGTCCACCGGTTCCTGACCGTGGCGCCGCCGGGCGCGCGGACGTCGATCGTGCTCGGGCAGCCGGAGGTCTACGAGCGCGCGGTGGCCCCGGGCGGCACCGGCATCACGGTGATCACGCCGGACGTCGCCGCCGCCTACGCCGAGATGACCGCCCGCGGCGTGCGGTTCGTGGGGGAACCGCAGGTCATGCCGTGGGGCGTGATGGCGACGTGGTTCGCCGACCCGTTCGGGAACGAGTACTTCCTGCTGGAGGGCTGACCACCGCTCGCCGGGTGGCGGCCGCCCGCAAGCTGACCACCGCCCCACCGGCCAGGGCGCGGCGCCGACCAGCCAGCGCCAGCCGAAGTGCCCGAAAACCACACTGCCGAACGTCCCGCCCGGCTCCAGCAGAAACCCCATCAACCGCCGACCCACACCCGGCAACCATCCGCTCCACGAACGCGCGACAGCCCGACCGTCCAGCACACCGAGCCCCGCCACACGCCCAGCCCACCGTTCAGACCGAAACGACCACTCGCCGAACACCGCGCCCGCGCAGGCCGACCACCGCCCCACCAGCCAGCACCAGCCACACCACCGCAGCCCCGACCAGCCAGCGCCAGCCGAAGTGCCCGAAAACCACACTGCCGAGCGTGCCGCCGACGCTGCTGCCCAGGTAGTAGGCCAGGGTGTACATCCCGGACGCCTGGCCGCGCGCGCCCTCCGGCGCCTCGGCCGCGGCCCAGCCGTTGGCCACCGCGTGCGCGGCGAAGAAACCGCCGGTGAGCACCACGAACCCGAGCACCACCAGCGGCAGCGAATCGGGCAGGGTCAGCAGGATCCCGCTCGCCATCACGGCCAGCCCGCCGAGCACCGCGCGCGGCCGTCCGAACCGGGCGACCAGCCGGCCCGCGTTCGACGACGACACCGAGCCCACCGCGTAGGCGAGGAACACCAGTGACGCGACCGCCGGGGACAGGCCGAGGTCCCCGGTCAGCCGGAACCCGGCCGCGTTGTACATCGCCACGAACGCGCCCATCGCGAGCAGCGCCACGCCGTACTGCGCCAGCAGCACCGGCCGCCGCAACGCCAGACCCATCCCGCTCAGCACGCCCCGCGACCGCTCCCCCGGCGCCCGCGCACCGGCGGGCAGCGACAGGACGGTGATCGCGCTGCACACCAGCGCCACGCCCGCGACCACGGCCAGCGCGCCGTGCCAGCCCAGCGCCTCCGCGCTGAACCCGGCGGACAACCGGCCGAGCATCCCGCCGACCGTGTTGCCCGCGATCATCGCCCCCACCGCCGCGGCCACCCCGGTCCTGCCGAGCTGCTCCACCAGGTACGCGGAGGCCACGCCCGGGAACCCGGCGATCGCGATCCCCTGCAGCGCCCGCAGCACCAACAGCACCGGGTACGAGGGCGCGAACGGCATCAGCAGGCCCAGCACGACCGACAGCGTCACCGACGCGATGATGATCGGCCGCCGCCCCACGATCTCCGACAGCGCCGCGATCGGCAGCACCGCGATCGCGAGCGCCGCGGTCGCCACCGACACCGCGAGCGACGCCGAGCCGGGGTCGAGGTGGTACTGCGCGGCGAGCTGCGGCAGGACCGGTTGCGGCGCGTAGAGCAGGGCGAACGACGAGATCCCCGCGGCGGCGACCGCGAGCTTCACCCGCCGCGTCTCCGGACGGACGGAGACGAGCACATCGACTGACACGCCCTCGAACGTAAGCCGCGCTAACAGATACTTCCAATGCGTAGAACTGGCACTATTCATACCGTGGCGTATGAAAATCCGGCTGAAGCGTCTGACCAGCAGCTGGCGGCGGAGCTGGCCCCCAGCCTGGCCCTGCTGTCCGCCCTGCGTGAGACGCGCAACATCACCCGTGCGGCGGAACGGCTGGGCGTCCCGCAGCCGACGGTGAGCCGGCGGCTGGCCGCGTTGGCCGAGATCGTCGGCGCGCCGCTGACCCGGCCGGACGGGCGCGGCGTCCGCCTGACGAGGGCGGGCGAGATCCTCGCGGCGACGGCCGCGCGGGCACTCGCCGCGGTCGAGACGGGCGTGCGGCAGACGCGGGAGGAGATCTCGCCGGATCGCGGGCACGTGGTGCTCGGATTCCTGCACCTGCTGGGCCGGTGGCTGGTCCCGTCGCTGCTGCGCGACTTCCGCGCCGACCACCCCGGGGTGCGGTTTTCGCTGGTCCAGGGCTCGCGGCAACACGTGCTGGACCGCCTCGCCGACGGTGAGCTGGACCTGGCGCTGGTGGCTCCGCTGCCGGAGACCGCGACGCTGGACAGCTTCGCCTTGTCGGAGCAGGAGCTGCTGCTGTCGGTGCCAGAGGCGCACCCGCTGGCCCGGCGGCGCCGCATCCGGGTGGCGGAGCTGGCCGGCGAGCCGTTCGTGACGCTGGAGCACGGCTACGGGCTGCGGCAGATCATCGACGACCTCTGCGCGGCGGCCGGTTTCGAGCCGCGGATCGCGTTCGAGAGCCAGGAGTCGGACACCGCGCGGGGCCTGGTCGCGGCGGGGCTGGGGGTGGCGCTGCTGCCGCGGTTCGGGCCGGTACCGCCGGCCGGGGTGGTGGAGGTGCCGCTGTCACCGCGGGTCAGCCGGACGATCGGCTTGACCTGGCGGGCGGGCGAGGAGCCGACCCCAGCGGTCGCCGCCTTCCGCGACCACGTCCGCACGAACGGCGCACGTTACGCCTGACGAGACCCGCGCGGACTCACCCGGCTACCGGCCACCGGCACTGCCACCGCCACGACGGCGCCCGGGAGCTACGCCTGATCCGAGCCCCACGACTGGCGCGAACGCCACCAGCGTCCGCGCCACGTGAGCAGGCCCATCGCCGCGACGGCGCCCCGGAGCTACCCCTGGTCCGAGCCCCACGACTCCGCGAACGCGACCAGCGTCCGCGCCGCGAAGCCCGTCGCGCCGGGGACGACCTCCGCGTAGGGCTTTTCGGCTCGGGCGGGGCCCGCGATGTCCAGGTGCGCCCACGGCAGGCCCTCGGTGAACTCGCGCAGGAACAGCGCCGCCGTGATGCCGCCCGGCCCGCCCGGCGCCTGCTTCACGTCGGCCAGCTCACCGCGCACCGCGTCGGCGTGGGCGTCCAGCAGCGGCATCCGCCACCAGGCCTCCCCCACGCTCGCGCCGGCCTCGCGGATCTCGTCGGCCAGCTTGTCGTCCGTCGCGAACAGCCCGCCGGTCCGCAGGCCCAGCGCGACCTTCATCGCGCCGGTCAGGGTGGCCACGTCGACCACGGCGTCCGGGCTGAACCGCCGGATCCCGTAGGCGAGCGCGTCGGCCATCACCATGCGGCCCTCGGCGTCGGTGTTGGACACCTCGGTGGTCCGCCCGCCGTAGTGCCGCACCACGTCGCCCGGCCGGTACGACGACCCGGACACGTGGTTCTCCGCCGCCGGCACCAGCGCCGTGACCCGCACCGGCAGCCGCAGCGACGCGATCGCCAGCGCCGCGGCGATCACCGCGCCACCACCGGCCATGTCGGTGCGCATCAGGTGCATCCCGTCGGCCGGCTTGATCGACAGACCGCCGGTGTCGAACGTGATGCCCTTGCCGACCAGCAGCAGGTGCCGCACCGCGCCGCGCGGCCGGTAGGTCAGCTCGATCAGCCGCGGCGGGCTCGCCGAACCGCCGCCGACCGCGAGCACCCCGCCGAAGCCCTGCGCGGCCAGCCACTGCTCGTCCCGGATCGTGGCGCTCAGGCCGGGCACCTCGCCGGCCAGGCGCGCGGCGGTGTCCGCCAGCCACTCCGGGTTCTTGACGTTGGACGGCGTGTTCGCCAGGTCCCTGGCCAGCGCCGACGCCCCGGCCAGCACCCGCACGCGCTCGACGATCCGCTGGTGACCGGCCTCCGGCGTGATCAGGCGCAGGGTGCGCAACGCGGGCTCGTCCACCTCCGCGGTGACCTTGAACCGGTACCCGCCGAGCAGCGCGCCCAGGGTCAGCTCCGCGACCTGCTCGCCGGTGACGTCGCCACCCAGCTCGACTTGCACGGCCTTGACGTCGGCGGCCTCCCGGGCCAGCGCCGCGCCCGCGGTGCGCCACTGCGCGGGCTCGCCCTCGCCGATCCCGACCAGCCAGCGCACGTCCCCGGCGGGGACCCGGCGGACCTCACCGGCCTTGCCGGAGTGCTCGACCCCGGCGACCGGCGCGGCCGCACCCGCGGGAACCAGGACGGCCAGGTCGGCGCCACGACGGCGCGCGTCGGCGACCTCGACGTCGATCAGGCGGCTGGGAACGGACGGCAGGGGGAACCGCGCCATCTGGCGACCTCCTGGAACTCAAGGGACTGCGGCCGCGCGTGACGTCAGCCGGTGACGACGGGACGGGACGTGCTCAGCTGGTGGCCTCCTGCAGGGCAACCCCCAGATCCTTGGCCTCTTCGGCCGACAGCTCGACGACAAGTCGCCCACCGCCCTCGAGCGGAACGCGCATCACGAGGCCCCGCCCCTCCTTAGTCACCTCGAGGGGACCATCTCCGGTCCGGGGCTTCATGGCCGCCATAGCGTGCTCCCTCCGTATCAACCGGCGCGCCCGGGTCGCGCTCCTCAAGCCAACCGGGTCAGGCCCCATTCTCCCTCATCAGGATGGGCGCGCGAACGCGGACCGATCTTTTCGTGTTTGCTTAGGTGCTGGTATCGCCCCGCACCCGAGTTTTCAGGAGGACCTCCGGTGACCACCGAGGACGTGCTGCTCACCGCCGACGCCGACGGCGTGCGCACCGTGACGTTGAACCGCCCCAAGGCTTACAACTCGCTCACCGTGGAGCTGAAGGAGCGCCTGCTCGCCGCGTTGCGCGAGGCTTCGGCGGACCCGGCGGTGCGCGCGGTGGTGCTGACCGGCGCGGGCAAGGCGTTCTGCGCGGGCCAGGACCTCAAGGAGCACGTCGGGCTGCTGCAGGCCGGCGACCCGGCCCCGCTGCGGACCGTGCAGGACCACTACAACCCGATCGTCCGGGCCATCGTCGAGATGCCGAAGCCGGTGATCGCCGCGGTGAACGGCCCGGCCGCGGGCGCGGGGGCGGCTTTCGCCTACGCCGCGGACCTGCGGGTGGCCGCGTCGTCGGCGAACTTCCTGATGGCCTTCGCCAACGTCGGGCTCGGTCCGGACTCGGGCGCGTCGTGGACGCTGCAGCGGCTGGTCGGCTACGGGCGGGCGGCCGAGCTGATGCTGCTGGCGCGCACGGTCGGCGCTGAGGAGGCGCTGTCGCTGGGCCTGGTCACGGAGGTCGTGCCGGACGAGGAGCTGGCCGGCCGGGCGCAGGCGCTCGCCGCGAAGCTCGCCGCCGGGCCGACGGTCAGCTACGCCAAGATCAAGCACGTGCTGACCGTGGCCGCGGAGGGCTCGCTGGAGGACGCGCTGGCCGCGGAGGACGCCGCGCAGACGGTGCTCGGCTCGACGGCCGACCACCGCGAGGCGGTGGAGGCCTTCGTCGCCAAGCGCAAGCCCGACTTCCAGGGCAAGTAGGTCAGGACGCGCGGAAGCAGGTCACCAGGTGGTCGTCGACCATGCCGGTGGCCTGCATCAGCGCGTAGCACGTCGTCGGGCCGACGAAGGCGAACCCGCGCTTCTTCAGCGCCTTCGCCATCGCCGTCGACTCCGGGGTGATGGCCGGGACGTCGGCCATCGTGCGGGGGCGCGGGCGCTTCCCGGTCGGCGCGAACGACCACAGCAGCTCGTCCAGCGGCTGATCCAGCTCCGCGATCGCGCGGGCGTTCGTGATCGCGGCCAGGATCTTCGCCCGGTTGCGCACGATGGACCCGTCGGCCATCAGCCGCTCCACGTCGTCGTCGCCGAACTCGGCCACCTTCTCCGGCACGAACCCGGCGAAGGCGTTCCGGAAGCCCTCCCGCTTGCGCAGGATCGTGATCCACGACAGCCCGGACTGGAACGCCTCCAGGCACAACCGCTCGTACAGCGCGTCCTGCCCGCGCAGCGGCACGCCCCACTCCGTGTCGTGGTACTCGGCGTAGTCCGGCGCCGAGTTCGCCCACGGGCACCGCGACACGCCGTCGGCGCCGATCGACTCCATCACACCTGCCCCACCGAGTAGCTCTCCGCGAACTTCGCGAACCGTTTCAGCGAATACCGCAGCCCGAGCACGAACGCGGGCTTCACGACCGGCCAGCCCAGCTGCCCCGCCGGCCCGAACGGCGGCACCAGGCTCTCCGACCAGACGAACGTGGACCGGTGCGCGCCCTTGGCGTGCACGTGGAAGGCACCGGTGCCCTTGACGACGCTGCCCAGGTGCCGGACCGTGCACCGCACCGGCGGCTCCCAGCTGGTGATCTCCATCGGATCGGTGACGCCCACCCCGCGCACCCCGGTGAACGCGCTCAGCTTCGACCCGACGCTGCGCCCGTCACCCTCGACGACCTCGACGTGCGTGCCGAGCATCCACTCGTGCTGCCGCTCCCAGTCGGTCAGCGCGAGCCACGTCGTGCCCGCGCCCGCGTGCACGTCCACGGACAGGACCAGGTCGATCATCCCGATGTCTGCCGTTCCGCCTCGAGCACGGCCACCCGGGCGCGCAGCTCGTCGATCTCGGTGCCCAGCCGCCGCATCACCCAGTCCACTTCGGACATCTTGTACCCGCGCAGGACCAGCTGGAAGCGCACCTTCTGCACGTCCTCGCCGGTGATGTCGCGGACCGGCAGGCGGGTCGGCGAGCTGCCCGGCGGCAACGGCGCGAGCTCCTCGCCGCGGCCGAACACGACGGCGGCCAGCAGGAACACCACCGCCGCCACGAGCAGCATGATCAGGAGGTAGATCAGGGCGGTCGTCACGTCAGAATCGTGACACACCCGGGCGCGGTTCGTCCCCCGAGCGCACCTGCCGCATCGGCGGCCGGTCGGCGACCAGGACCTCGGACTCCCGCGGCACCCACGTCCCGGCGTCGGCCACGAACTGGGTCAGCGTCCCGGAGCCGCCCGCGTCGATGCCGCACCGGGCCAGCGCGGTGCCGAGGATCTGCCGGGCCATGACGCCCAGCTGCAGCAGCGACCGGTTCCGGTGCTTGCGGACACCCAGGTTGACCTGGGCCAGCCCGGCCATGCCGTAGCGGGCCTCGGCGTCGAGCAGCAGCCCGATCTCCACGCCGTACCCCGCGGCGAACGGCACCGATTCGAGGAACTCGCGGGTGGCCGCGTACTCGCCGCCCAGGGGCTGGACGACCGCCGACAGCGCGGGCCGCAGCGCGGACAGCACCGGGCGGGCGAGCAGCTCGGTCACCCGGCCGCCGCCGTGGCCGGCCTCGGCCGACTCGACCCGCAGCGGCCGCCGGTAGAAGCCCTTGACCAGGTGCACGCCCTCGGTCAGCAGCAGCGGGCCGAGCAGCGCGGGCACGAACCCGGGGTCGGGGTCGACGAGGTCGGAGTCGAGGAACACGACGAGGTCACCGCTGGTCGCGGCCAGTGACCGCCACAGCACCTCGCCCTTGCCGGGCAGCGGTTCGAGGTCCGGCAGCACGTCCTCGCGGCGCACCACACGGGCCCCGGCCGCCGCGGCGACCGCGACCGTCGCGTCGGTGGAGCCGGAGTCGACGACCACCAGCTCGTCGACGAGCGTGCCGACCAGCGGCCGCACCGAGGCGACCACCCGGCCCACGGTCTTCTCCTCGTCGAGTGCGGGCAGCACCACCGACACGGTGCGGCCCGCTTTCGCCCGTACCAGGTCAGCGGGGTCGAAATCGGGCTCCTGCCACGTGCGCAGGGCGAACCAGCCGGTGTCCATGACCGCCGATCGTGCCATGCTGGAATCGACGACGAACTGGAGGAACCGTGCTTTACCAGCTGATCCGTCTCCTGGCCGTACCGGTGGTCAAGCTGATCTACCGGCCGGAGGTGCGTGGCGCGGAGAGGGTTCCGGCGTACGGCCCGGTGATCCTCGCGCCCAACCACCGGGCGGCCGTGGACACGACGCTGTTGGCGCTGGTCAGCCCGCGGCGGGTGCGGTTCCTCGGCAAGGCGGAGTACTTCACCGGCAAGGGCCTGCGCGGCCGTCTGATGGCCGCGTTCCTGGACGCGGTGGGGTTCGTGCCGGTGGAGCGCGGCAACGCGAAGGCCGGGCTGGCGGCGCTGGAGTCCGGCCGCCGGGTGCTCGACCAGGGCGGGGTGTTCGGCATCTACCCGGAGGGCACCCGCTCGCTCGACGGCCGCCTGCACCGCGGGCACACCGGGGTGGG
This sequence comes from Amycolatopsis thermalba, assembly GCF_023376025.1. Taxonomy (NCBI): domain Bacteria; kingdom Bacillati; phylum Actinomycetota; class Actinomycetes; order Pseudonocardiales; family Pseudonocardiaceae; genus Amycolatopsis; species Amycolatopsis thermalba. The sequence goes on along the minus strand of NZ_CP091196.1, from coordinate 1,488,375 downwards.
CTCGCTGGCGCTGGCGACCGGCGCGAAGGTGGTGCCGGTGGCGCTGACCGGCACGGAGAAGCTGGTGCCGAACGGCAAGCTGTTCCCGCGGTTCGCGAAGGTGACCGTCGAGTTCGGGGAGCCGCTGGACTTCTCCCGCTACGACGGCCTGGACGCGTCGCCGGCGATTCGGCGCGCTGTTACCGACGAGGTGATGTACGCGATCGCGGAGCTTTCGGGGCAGGAGTACGTGGACAAGTACCACAAGCGTCCGGGTGAAGCTGCGTAGGCGCTACGCGCGTATCTCAAGCGCCGGCTTCGCTTCGCTACGCCCGGATGAGAAGTGCCCTCCCGAACCCGATCTTCAATTGTTCGGTTGCCGAGAAGTCGCGTCAAGGCGGGAAAGCGTGCCTTGACCCGACTGCTCGGCAACCGATTTGGCTGGGGATCGGGTTGCGGGAGAGGGGTGGCTCGGGCGGTGGGGCCGGTTTCGTTGCCGGGTGGCGGTTTGGGTCGTGGTGGTGGTGCTGTTATTGCCACTTGGCGATGTCGGGGGCCTCGTACCTCGCGAAGGCGTCCAGTAGTGCTGCTGGGTCCTCGTCCACGAAGACCAGGTCCCGGTGCTCGGCGCGCAGGAACTTCTCCGTGACCATGTGGTCGATGAAGTCGCGGAACGGGCGGTAGTACCCGCGCACGTCGACCAGGCCGATGGGCTTGCCGTGCAAGCCGAGCTGGGCCCACGTCCAGACCTCGGCCAGCTCCTCCAGCGTCCCGGCGCCGCCGGGCAGGGCCAGGAACGCGTCGGCGTACTCGGCCATCTTCGCCTTGCGTTCGTGCATGTCGGCGGTCACCACCAGCTCCGACAAGCCCGCATGCGCGATCTCGACCCGCTTGAGGTGCTCCGGGATCACCCCGATCACCTCACCGCCCGCCGCCAGCGCGCCGTCGGCGACCGCGCCCATCAGGCCGACGCTCGCGCCGCCGTAGACCAGGCCGATGCCCCGCTCGGCGAGCAGCTTGCCGAGCGCCGTGGCGGCGTCCACGTACACCGGGTCGCCGCCGCCGGAAGAACCGCAGAACACACAGATCCGCTTCACTTAGTGGGTGTCCTCCCAGGCCTTGTAGGCCTCCTCGACCATCGCCACCGCCTCGTCGACGTCGTCGGTGAGGTGCAGCAGCGCCAGGTCCTTGTCACTGATCTTGCCCTGGGCGTACACCGCGTCCCGGACCCAGTCGTAGAGCCCGCCCCAGTAGGACCGTCCGAACAGGACCACCGGGAACTTCGTCACCTTCTTGGTCTGGACCAGGGTGAGCGCCTCGAACAACTCGTCCAGTGTGCCGAAACCACCGGGCAGGCAGATGAACGCCTGCGCGTACTTGATGAACATCGTCTTGCGGGTGAAGAAATACCGGAAGTTCACCCCGAGATCGACCCACGGGTTCAGGCCCTGCTCGAACGGCAGCTCGATGCCGAGCCCGATGGACAGCCCGCCGGCCTCGGACGCGCCCCGGTTGACCGCCTCCATCGCGCCCGGCCCGCCCCCGGTGATCACCGCGAACCCGGCGTTCGCCAGCCCGGCGCCGATCTTGCGGCCCAGCTCGTACTCGGGGTGGTCGCGGGGCGTGCGGGCCGAGCCGAACACGGTGACCGCGCGCGGCACCTCGGCCAGCGCGCCGAAGCCCTCGACGAACTCGGCCTGGATGCGCATGACCCGCCACGGGTCGGTGTGCACCCAGTCGCTGGGCCCGCGCGAGTCGAGCAGGCGCTGGTCGGTGGTGGTCTGCTCGATGCGGCGCTCGCGGCGCAGCACGACCGGACCCCGCTGCTTCTCCCGCGGGTGCTCGGGATACTCGGACGCTTCGTCCACTTCTGGCCCTGTCACCCCGCCGAGCTTACTGGCCCAGGAAGTCCCGCAACACGCGCGTGACCTGCCGGATCTCCCGGGCCGCGACGTGCTCCTCACGGGTGTGCGCGAGGGTGGGGTTCCCGGGGCCGAAGTTCACCGCCGCCATGCCCAGCGCGGCGAACCGGGCGACGTCCGTCCACCCCAGCTTCGCCGCCACCTCGCCGCCCGCGGCCCGCACCAGCTCGGCCGTCGCCGGGGCGGTCAGGCCGGGCAGCGCGCCCGGCGAAAGGTCCACAACGGACAGTTCGTAGCCGTCGAACACCTCACGCAGGTGCTTTTCGGCCTGCTCCGGGCTGCGGTCCGGGGCGAAGCGGAAGTTCACCGCGAGCACCGCCTCGTCCGGCACGACGTTGCCGGCCACCCCGCCGGAGATCCGCACGGCCTGCAGGCCCTCGCGGTAGGTGAGACCGTCGATGTCCACCACCCGCGCCTGGTAGGTCTCCAGCCGCCGCAGCGGCTCGCCCAGGGCGTGGATCGCGTTGACGCCCATCCAGGCGCGCGCGGTGTGGGCGCGCTTGCCGGTCTGCCGCAGCTCGACCCGCATGGTGCCCTGGCAGCCGGCCTCGATGACCGCGTTCGACGGCTCCCCCACGATCGCCAGGTCGCCGGCCAGCCACTCCGGCATCTCCCGCTCGATCCGGCCGAGACCGTTGCGCACGGCCTCGACCTCCTCGTTGTCGTAGAAGACGAACGTGACGTCGTGGCGCGGCTCGGTGACGGTGGCGGCCAGGTGCAGGAACACCGCGTCGCCGCCCTTCATGTCGACCGTGCCGAGCCCGTGCAGCACCTCGTCGTCGCCGGAGCCCTCGCGGCGCACCGGCAGGTTCTCGTTGACCGGCACCGTGTCCAGGTGCCCGGCCAGCACCACGCGGGCGGGCCGGCCGAGGTTCGTCCTGGCCAGCACGGCGTCACCGTTGCGCACCACCTCGAGGTGCCCGGCCTGCGCGAGCAACGCGGCCTGCACCGCGTCGGCCAGCGCCGTCTCCTGCCCGGACACGCTCGGGACGTCCACCAGCGCGGCGGTCAGGTCGACGGGGTCGGCGTGCAGGTCGAGAGTCGTCATGTCCCGACTCTAGGGGGTGTCGTACCGTGGGCTGATGCGCACATGGAAGCCCCTGATCACGCTCGGTGCGCTGGCACTCGTGCTGGCCGGCTGTTCGAACGAGGCGGGCCCGACCCCGAAGGGCGGCGCCGGGCCGGCGGAAACCCCCTACGCGCTGTCGATCAAGCTCAACGCCCTGACCGCGGACACCTGCTTCCGCGACCCGGCCGGGCAGACCCCGCGCGGCTGCGGCAAGTACGTGACCGAGCTGGGCAGCACCCCGGGCCTGGTGCGCGAGCAGGCCGGCACCAAGCACCCGGACCTGGTCGCGGCGGCGAACGACCTGGAGAAGGGCATCGGCGCCTACCGCGGCAGCCACTGCGACGCCGTCGCCGAGCCGGGCGGGGCGTGCACCACGGCGCTCACCTCGATCGCCGACAGCCTCCGGTCGGTCAAGCAACTGGTGGACACCCAGCTCGTGACCGGCTGAGTTACGGTTAGGGCCGTGAGCGAGCAGAGCCCCAATCCCGAGACCACCGGTGCGCACGGCGTCGGCCTGGCCACCGTCACCACCGACGGGACCGTGCTGGACACCTGGTTCCCGCAGCCCAAGCTGGGCGAGCCCGGCACCAGCGGGACCGAGCGGCTGACCCGCGAGCAGGCCGCCGAGATCCTCGGCGAGGCCGCCGCCGCGCTGCTCGGCCCGGACGAGGCCCGCGGCGTCGAGGTGGTCGCGGTGCGCACCACGATCGGCACGCTCGCGAAGGCTCCGGCCGACGCGCACGACATCTACCTGCGCCTGCACCTGCTGTCGCACCGCCTGGTGCAGCCGCACGGGCAGAACCTGGACGGGATCTTCGGCCTGCTGGCCAACGTCGTGTGGACCAACCACGGCCCGTGCCCGGTCGAGGGCTTCGAGCAGACCCGGCTGCGGCTGCGGGCGCGTGGCCCGGTCACCGTCTACAGCGTGGACAAGTTCCCGCGCATGGTCGACTACGTGGTGCCCGCCGGGGTGCGGATCGGCGACGCGGACCGCGTGCGCCTGGGCGCGCACCTGGCCAACGGCACCACGGTGATGCACGAGGGTTTCGTGAACTTCAACGCCGGCACGCTCGGCGCGTCGATGGTCGAGGGCCGCATCTCGGCCGGTGTGGTGGTCGGCGACGGCACCGACGTCGGCGGCGGCGCGTCGATCATGGGCACGCTGTCCGGTGGCGGCAAGGAGGTCATCTCGCTGGGCGAGCGCTGCCTGATCGGCGCCAACGGCGGGGTCGGCATCTCCCTCGGCGACGACTCGGTGGTGGAGGCCGGGCTGTACGTCACGGCCGGCACGAAGGTCGTGGTCGAGGGCAAGACCGTCAAGGCCCGCGAGCTGTCCGGCATCTCCGGCGCGCTGTTCCGGCGCAACTCGGAGACCGGCGCGGTCGAGGCCGTGCCGCGCACCGGGGCCGGCATCGAGCTGAACGAGATGCTGCACGCGAACTGAACGCGGGTTTCGTTCACCTATCATTCATCTGGTGAGCACCGCTACGTTGCCCTCCCGGGTCGTGACCGTCGGTGACCTCGGCCTGCCCGGGCAACCGCTGGTCGCGGGTCCGCGGGACACCCCGGAGACGCTGCTCCGGGCCCGGATCGACGGGCAGCTGCGCGCGATGCTCAGGTACGAGCCGGGCACGCGGTCCGGGTCCGATCCCGAGGACCTGCACCAGATGCGCGTGGCCGTCCGCCGGCTCCGCAGCGCGTTGAAGCTGCTGGGGCCGGCGGGCGACGACGTGCGGGCCGAGCTGAAGTGGCTCGCCGCCGGGCTCGGTGACGTGCGCGACCACGACGTGCTGATCGGTCACCTGCGCGCGACGGTCGCGTCGCTCGGCGAGCCCGACCAGGCGGCCGGGGCGCGGCTGGTGCGGATCTTCGTGGCCGAGCGGGCGAAGGCGAAGCGGCGGCTCAACCGGTGCCTGGGCAGCGCCCGGTACGCGGCGTTGTTGCGGTCGACGGCGCGGCTGGTGCTGACGGAGCTGCAGCTGACCGCTGATCCGGCGCCGGGCCCGGTGGACGTCGGTGCCGTGGTGCGCAAGCCGTACCGGAAGCTGGCGAAGGCGGTGGCCGCCCTGCCGGCCGACCCGCCGGACGACGAGCTGCACGAGCTGCGGATCCACGGCAAGCGGCTGCGGTACGCGGCGGAGACGGCGCAGGCGGCGGCGCGGAAGAAGCAGGTCACGCGGGTGCGGGAGCTGATCAAGGCGACCAAGCGGCTGCAGGACGTGCTCGGGGACCACCAGGACGCGGTGGTGGCCGCCGCGCGGATGCGGGACCTGCTCGCGGTGGCCGACGAGCCCGCCGTGGGTTTCGTCGCGGGCCGCATCGCGGAGCGGGAACTGAGGCGCCGCGCCACCGCCCGGGCCGCCTGGCCGGCAGCACTGGCGAAGGTGAACGCGGCGGCGGCCAAGGTGTGCGGCTAGCGCCCCCACCGCCCGGCCCCCTGCACTGAGCGGCAGCTGCACCGGCCAGGCCACCGCGCGGCTAGCGCGGCCAGGCCGGCCGCCGGGGCGCCGCGCACTGACGGCACTTCACGGCCGCAGCCAGGCTGCGGCCAGCGGCCCCCACTGCCTGGCCCCCTGCACCAGGCAGCAGCCACACCGACCAGACCCCCACGCGCCCGCGCGCCGACGGCACCCACGACCGCAGCCAAAGGCTGCGGCCAACCCCCACCGCCCGGCCCCCTCCGCCAGACGGCAGCTGCACCGGCGGGCCGCCTGACCGGCGGCCCGCCGACCGCAGTCACAACCAGAACGACCACACCATCACCAGCCGCCCACGTCGGCGCGTCACTAGCGCACCAGCGTGCCCACGTACCCGTCCGGCCGCACGACCACCTCCTTCGCGGCGTACGCGGCGAAAGCGTGCCCCTCGGCGTCGACCACGTGCCGGCCCCTGGCGGACTCCCCCGGGCGCAGCACCGCGTAGGTGTGCGGCTCGTCCGTTGCCGGGCCGCCGAAGATCAGCCGGGTGGCGTGTGGGCCGCGGAACAGGTCGAACAGCCGGATCGCCTTGCCGCTCTCATCCACCAGCGGCGCGTCCGGCGCCCGGTCCCCCACCGCGAGCCCGGGCTCGTCCGAAGTCCGGTAGCTGATGTCCAGCTGCTGGGTCTCCTCACCGCGCTCGTGCGCCCGTTCGTCGCCCTCCAGGTACTTGCGCAGCAGCTCCGACGAGACGCCCAGCACCCGCTCGGCCACCCCCCGCCGCTCGGATTCGTAGCTGTCCAGCAGCTCCGGCGACCCGTCCGCGAGCTTCCAGCCCAGGTTGTACGCGTCCTGCACGCTCGTGTTCAGCCCCTGCCCACCGGTCGGCGGGTGGACGTGCGCCGCATCGCCGACCAGGAACACCCGGCCCACCCGGAACCGCTTCGCCAGCCGCACGTTCGGCCGCCACACCGTCGACCACGTCAGCTCCCCCAGCCGCACGCCGGCGCCGACTCCGTCCAGAATGGACTGCAAAGTCACCACGCTCGGCTCGACGTCCTCCTCCCCCAGCGGCGCACCGAACTGGAACAGCCCGATCCCCGGCAGCGGGCTCATCACGACCCCGCGCCCCGGATCCGCCGCCCGCGCGAACCAGTAACCGAACTCCGGGTCGAGATCGGCCTCGACGTCGCCCAGCAGCATCCGCGCCGACTCGTCCGTGACGCCCTCGAACTCGATCCCCAGCGCCTTCCGCACGAAACTGCGCCCGCCGTCCGCGCCGACCAGGTAGTCCGCCCGCACGGTCTCCCCGGTGGCCAGCTCCGCGGTGACACCGGAGGCGTCCTGCGTGAAGCCGGTCAGCGCCGCGCCCAGCTCTACGCGCACCCCGAACTCCGCCAGCCGGTCGCGCAGGATGCCCTCGATCTGCGCCTGCCCCAGCGTCCACCCGTTGGGGTAGGGCACGTCCGGCGTCGGCTCGCGCCGCTCGGCCATCCGGCGCTCCTCCACGAACTCGCCGTCCAGGTGCACCCGGAAGGCCGGTGTGTCCCGGCCCGCGGCCAGCACCGCGTCGATCACCCCGAGGTCGTCGAACACCTCCAGCGTGCGCGGCTGCAGCCCGTCGCCCCGGGACCCCCGGAAGAACTCGGTCGCTTTGTCGACGATTCGCACGCCCACCCCGCGCCGGGCGAGGTCGATGCCCAGGGCGAGCCCGGCCGGGCCGGCGCCCGCGATCAAAACATCCATGACTGAATCTCCATTCACTGAATTTAGATTCATAATGGACTTGCTAGCGTGCTCCCGTCAAGGAGGTGCGGTGAAGCGCAAGGAGAAGGCCGCGGAGACCGAGGCCGCGCTGAAGGCCGCCGCGCAGCGCCTGTTCGCCACGCGGGGCTACCTGAACACGAAGATCACCGACATCACGGCCGAGGCGGGCCGGGCGGCCGGGTCGTTCTACAACCACTTCGCCAGCAAGGAAGAACTGCTCGAGTCACTGCTGGCCGACCTGGAGGCGGCCGGCGACGAGACCGTGGACCACCCCGAGCACAGCCCGGACTTCACCGATCCCGCGGCGGTCCGGTTCCACGTCGCGGGGTACTGGCACTTCTACGCCGAGCACGCGGCGACCCTGCGCGCCCTGCGGCAGGCGGCCCAGGTCAACGAGGACTTCGCGCGCAAGCTCAACGAGTTCACGCGGGTGCAGAACGAGGAGATCACCGATCACGTGGACTACGTGACCGAGGCGGGCCACCGCCTGCCCGGCTCACCGCTGGCGAGCGTCACGTTGATGACCGCGGTCGTCGACAGCTTCGCCCAGCTGTGGCACGACGGGGTGACCGACCTCACCGAAGACGAGGCGATCGAGGCGCTCACCCGGTTCGTCTACCGGGGGATCAGCGGCCGCGACTACTGACCGAGGCGCTCGGCGGCGGCTTCGACGCGCTCGTCGGTCGCAGTGAGCGCCACCCGCACGTGCTCGCCGCCCGCGGGGCCGTAGAACGTGCCCGGCGCGACCAGGATCCCGCGCTCGGACAGCCACCGCACGGTCTGCCAGGCGTCCTCACCGCGGGTGGCCCACAGGTAGAGCCCGGCCTCGGAGTGGTCGATGCGGAAACCGTTGTCCTGCAACGCCTTCTGCAGCACCAGGCGACGGCGGGCGTAGCGTTCGCGCTGCAGCGTCAGCGCGCTGTCGTCGGCCAGCGCGGCGGTCATCGCCTCCTGGACCGGGCGCGGCACGATCATGCCGGCGTGCTTGCGCACCGCCAGCAGCCCGGCGACCAGCTCCGGGTCACCGGTGACGAACCCGGCGCGGTAGCTGGCGAGGTTCGCGGACTTGGACAGCGAGTGCACGGCCAGCAGGTTGTCGTGGCGCCCGCCGCACACCGACGGGTGCAGGATCGACACCGGATCGGCGTCCCAGCCCAGCGCGAGGTAGCACTCGTCGGAGACCACGATCACGTCCCGCTCGCGGGCCCACTCGACGATCCCGCGCAGCGCGTCGGCGCCCAGCACGCGTCCGGTCGGGTTGGACGGCGAGTTCAGCCACACGATCGCGGGCGTCTCGGCGAGACCGCGCGGGTCGTCGGCGCGCAGGATCCCGGCGCCCGCGAGCAGCGCGCCGACCTCGTAGGTCGGGTAGGCCAGCTCGGGGATCACCACGGTGTCGCCGGGCTCGGCGCCGAGCAGCCGCGGCAGCCAGGCGACCAGCTCCTTGGACCCGATCGTGGGCAACACCGCCGCCGGCTCGACGCCGGTGACGCCGTGCCGTCGGTTCAGCGCCTCGACCGCCGCCGCACGCAGCTGCGGCGTGCCGTGGGTGGCCGGGTACCCGGGGATCTCCGAGACCGACGCGAGGGCGGCCCGGATCGACTCGGGCACCGGGTCGACCGGCGTGCCGACCGACAGGTCGACGAGGCCGCCCGGGTGGGACTTCGCCCGTGCCGTGGGCTCGGCGAGCGAGTCCCACGGAAAGTCGGGCAGACCGGTACCGCCGCGGTTCATTCGCCCTGCGGGGGCAGGTCCTTGATCCACTGCGGATCGTTGCTGGTCTTGCCGACCTTGGAGGCGCCGCCCGGCGAGCCGAGGCTGTCGAAGAAGTCGACGTTGGCCTTGGTGTACTCGGCCCACTCGTCCGGCACGTCGTCCTCGTAGTAGATCGCCTCGACCGGGCACACCGGCTCGCAGGCACCGCAGTCCACGCACTCGTCCGGGTGGATGTAGAGCATGCGGTCGCCTTCGTAAATGCAGTCGACGGGGCACTCGTCGATGCACGCCTTGTCGAGCACGTCGACGCAGGGCTCGGCAATCACGTACGTCACTGCGATCTCCAGCTAGGTCCAAGGATCCACTACCAATCCTGGACATTACGCGCCGATGCGCGGACCTTCCAAAGTAAGGCCACCCTTAATCCGCCGATCGGCGAGCACAATGGGGGCGTGGACTCCTCCGAGACGCTCGAACTGCGCTGCGCCGACGCGTGGCCGGCGGTAACCGTGGACAAGATCGGTGACTGGCGGCTTCGCGCCGCCGGCGGCTTCACCGGGCGCGCCAACAGCGCATTGGCCGTCGGTGACCCGGGGATGCCGATCGGCAGCGCACTGGCGGCTGTTTGTGACTTCGCCCACGCCCACGCGATCCCGCCGGTCGTGCACGTGGTCGCCGGCAGCGCGAACGAGCGCGCGATCGAGGCCGCGGGCTGGGTGCCGAACACCGGTCACGCCGCCGGGCACCTGGTGTCCGTGCTCACCGGCCCGCTCGGCGAAGGCGCCGAAGAGGTGCCCGTCCTCCCCGAGCCGACCGACGGCTGGTGGGAGCTGACCGTCGGACGGCCCGATCCGACCGACGCCGAGCGGCACGTGCTCACCACCGGCGAGATCGGCTACGCGGTCGCCGAAGTGATGGGAGTCACAGCCGGCGCGGTGCGCGCGGCGGTGGCCGACGACGTCCTGCACATCGCCCGGCTGGCGGTCCGGCCGGACTACCGTCGCCGCGGCCTGGCCTCGGCGTTGATGGCCGCGTGCGGTCCGTGGGCGGCCGAGCGCGGCGCGACGCGGACCGTGCTCCAGGTCGCCGTGGACAACGCGGGAGCGCTCGCGTTCTACGAGCGGCTCGGGTTCACCGAGCACCACAGGTACCGGTACTGGGTTCCGGGCCCCCGGGCGTGCGAGGATCGCTCGCTGTGAAGGTTGTCGTAGTTGTCGGCGGGGTGGGCGGCGCCCGCTTCCTGCTCGGAGTGAAAGCCGCGCTGGGTCTGCCCCCGATCGGCCCTGGGGACTCGACGCACGAGATCACGGCGGTGGTCAACACCGGTGACGACGTGTGGATGCACGGTCTGCGGATCAGCCCGGACCTGGACACCTGCATGTACACGCTCGGCGGTGGCATCGACACCGAGCGCGGCTGGGGGCACCAGGGCGAGACCTGGGTGGTCAAGGAGGAGCTGGCGGCCTACGGCGCCGAGCCGACGTGGTTCGGGCTCGGCGACAAGGACATCGCCACCCACCTGATCCGCACGCGGATGCTGCGCGCGGGCTACCCGCTGTCCGCGGTCACCGAGGCGCTGTGCGACCGGTGGCAACCCGGTGTGCGGCTGCTGCCGATGACCGACGACCGGGTCGAAACCCACGTCGTCATCGACGACCCGGAGGACCCGGGCAACCGCAAGGCGATCCACTTCCAGGAGTGGTGGGTGCGCTACCGCGCCGAGCCGCAGGCGCATTCGATCGTGCCGGTCGGGGTCGAGGAGGCCAAGCCGGGGCCGGGTGTGCTGGACGCCATCGCCGAGGCCGACGCGGTCCTGTTGGCACCGTCCAATCCGGTCGTCTCGGTCGGCACCGTGCTGGCCGTGCCGGGCGTGACGGAGGCGCTGCGCAAGACCGAGGCCGGGGTGGTCGGGGTGTCGCCGATCATCAGCGGCAAGCCGGTGCGCGGCATGGCCGACGCGTGCCTGAGCGCGATCGGGGTGGAGACGTCGGCCGAGGCCGTCGGCATCCACTACGGGTCGCGGCAGACCTCGGAGGACGGCCTGCTCGACGGCTGGCTGGTCGCCGAGGGCGAGACCGTGCACGTGCCGGGCGTCGCGGTGCGGGCGGTGCCGCTGCTGATGTCCGATGTGGACGCCACCGCGGCGATGGCGCGTGCCGCGCTCGAACTCGCGGGAGCCGAAGTTGAGTGACCATTCCGCCGCGCGGCTGGACATCCTGCCGGTCGAGGGCCTGCCCGAGTTCCGGCCGGGCGACGACCTGACCGGCGCGATCGCGACCGCCGCGCCCTGGCTGCGCTCCGGTGACGTCCTGGTGGTCACCAGCAAGGTCGTGTCGAAGATCGAGGGCCGGCTGGTGCGCGTGCCCAGCGACCCGGAAGCCCGCGACGCGGCGCGGCGCGAGCTGGTCGAGCAGGAGTCGGTGCGGGTGCTGGCCCGCTTCAACCGGACCCTGATCACGCAGAACCGGATCGGCGTCGTGCAGGCGGCGTCCGGTGTGGACGCGTCCAATGTGGCCGGTGACGAGATCGCGCTGCTGCCCGCCGATCCGGACGCCTCGGCGCTGGCGCTGCGCAACGGGTTGCGCGAGCGGCTGGGCGTCGAGATCGCGGTGGTCATCACCGACACGATGGGCCGGGCCTGGCGGGTCGGGCAGACCGACAACGCCATCGGGGCCAGCGGGCTGCGCGTGCTGCACTCCTACGAGGGCGAGGTCGACGCGCAGGGCAACGAGCTGCAGGTCACCGAGATCGCGGTGGCCGACGAGATCGCGGCGGCCGCGGACCTGGTGAAGGGCAAGCTGACCGCGACGCCGGTCGCGGTGGTGCGCGGGCTGGAGATCACCGACGACGGCTCGGACGCGCGGAAGCTGGTGCGGCCGTCGGAGGAGGACATGTTCTCCCTCGGCACGCGCGAGGCGATCGCGCAGGGCCGTCGCGAGGCGGTGCTGGTACGCCGGTCGGTGCGCTCGTTCACCGACGAGCCGGTCGATCCGGACGCGCTGCGCCGCGCGATCGGCGCCGGGTTGACCGCGCCCGCGCCGCACCACACGCGGCCGGTGCGGTTCGTGTGGCTGCGCGACCGCGGGCTGCGGACGAAGCTGCTGGAGGCGATGCGCGAGGCGTGGCGGGCCGACCTGGCCGGCGACGCGTTCACCGAGGAGCAGATCGCCCGGCGCGTGGCGCGCGGGGACATCCTGTTCGAGGCGCCCGAGGTGGTGATCCCGTTCCTGGTGCCCGACGGCGCGCACACCTATCCGGACGAGCGGCGCAACGCGTGCGAACGGACGATGTTCACCGTCGCCGGGGGCGCCGCCGTGCAGGGGCTGCTGGTGGCGCTGGCGGCGGAGGACCTCGGATCGTGCTGGATCGGGTCGACGATCTTCGCCGCCGACGTGGTGCGTGAGGTGCTGGGGCTGGAGCCGTCGTGGCAGCCGCTGGGCGCGGTGGCGATCGGGCACCCGGCCACGGCTGCCCAGCCGCGCGAGCCGGTGACCGACGGGCTGGTCGAGCTGTGAGCCTGCACACCGACGTGGTGGAGACGCTGGAGAAGTGGCAGCCGGGCACGGCCGGGCAGGAGGCGCTGCAGCACGCGTTCCTGGGGTTCCTCGCCGCGCGGGAGGACGCGTGCCGCCGGTCGTGCGCGGCCGGGCACATCACCGCGTCGGCCGTGGTGCTGGACGCCTCGCGGTCGCACGTGCTGCTGACGCTGCACCCGCGCGTCGGGCGGTGGTTGCAGCTGGGCGGGCACTGCGAGGATTCGGACGCGTCGCTGGCGGCCGCCGCGTTGCGGGAGGCGTCGGAGGAGTCCGGGATGAGCGGGCTGACGATCTCGGCGGAGCCGGTGCACCTGGACGTGCACCCGATCACGTGTTCGCTGGGGGTGCCGACGCGGCACTTCGACGTGCGGTTCGTGGTGACCGCGCCGGCCGGTTCGGAGCCGGTGCGCAGCGACGAGTCGGACGACCTGCGGTGGTGGCCGCTGACCGCGCTGCCGCCCGGTTCGGAGGACCTGACCGAGCTGATCGCGGCGGCGTGCGAATGATCGTGTCGGTCGACCCGTCCTCGGCGGTGCCGCCGTACGAGCAGGTGCGGTCCGGGCTGGCGCGGCAGATCAACTCCGGCGCGCTCGCCGTGGGCACGAAGCTGCCGACGGTGCGCGGGCTGGCGGAGGAGCTGGGCATCGCGCCGAACACGATCGCCCGCGCCTACCGGGAGCTGGAGGAGGCGGGACTCATCGAAACGCGCGGCCGGGCGGGTTCGTTCGTGGCCGCCGCGGGGGACGAGTCGCTGGCGCGGGCGCGCGAGGCGGCCGAGACGTACGCCGCGGTGACGCGAGCTTTGGGCTTGTCCGGCGAGGAGGCGCTGAAGATCGCCCGCGCCGCGCTGCACATCACGCGGTAACGCAGAACTCACGCCCCGGAACGCAGAACTCGCAAGCAGGAACGTGGGACTCGCACCACGCGCGAGTCCCACGCTCACGCACGCGAGTCCCACGCTCGGGGGCGCGAGTTCTGCGTTCGAGCGCGCGAGTCCCACGCTCGGGGGCGTGTGTCACATCGCGCGGTAGTCGCGTGGCGAGAACCTGGGGCCGAAGCGTGGGCGCGAGAACCCGGCCGCCTCCAGGTACCGCACCGCGCGCTGCCGGTGTGGCGCGTAGGGCGCCAGCACCTCCGCCAGGCCCTCGTCGTCCAGGGGCTCGCCGAGCAGGGCGTACCCGACCACCGCCGGGATGTGGAAGTCGCCGAAGCTGACTGCGTCCGGATCGCCCCAGGCGCGCTGCGCGACCTCCGACGCGGTCCACACCCCGATGCCCGGCACCTTGCGCAGCCACGCGCGCCCCTCCGCACCGCGCAGCTCCACCGCCTTCTCCAGCCGATGCGCGACCTGCGCCGCGAAGATCAACGCCTTCCGCCTGCTGTGGTCCACGCCCGCGCGGTGCCAGGTCCAGTCCGGAATGGACATGATCGCCTCCGGCGTCGGCGGCACCCGCATCCCCGCCGGGGCCGGGCCCGGAGCCGGCTCGCCGAACCACCGGCACAGCTCCCGCCACGACCGGCGCGCCTCGTAACCGGTGACCTTCTGCTCCAGCACCGCCGGGACCAGCACGTCCCACACCCGCCCGGTCGCGCCGAGGCGCAGCCCCGGCATGCGGCGCCGCACCTCGGCGATCCGGTCGTGGTGCGAGACGAACTCGCTGTCGTCGTCCTCGGCGCCGACCAGCGCGGGCACGCCGTCGAGCAGCCGGTCCGCCCCCGGGCCCCACGCCGCGGCCTCGATCTCGCCGTCGGCGAACCGGCGCAGCACCAGCGTTCCCGGCCCGTCGGCGGTGTTGCCGGTGAGCCACGTCCGGCCGTGCTCGTCCGCCCGCAGGCACGGATCGCCCTTGCCCCGGCGCAGCGGCCGGAGGACCGCGTCGAGGTCGAGGGTGAACGGCGGGCGGTACCGCATCAGGCGTCGCTGGAGAACCGGATCGAACCGTCGGGCAGGGTCACGTCCGGCCACACCCGGGCGCCGTCGAGCAGCTCGCACCCGGCGCCGACGACCGCGCCGTCGCCGAGGACGACGCCCTTGAGCACCGCCCCCTTGCCGACGCGCGCGCCCACGCCCAGCACGGAGTTCTCCACAACGGCATTCTCCGCCACGGACACCCGGTCGAACAGCACCGACCCGCCGATCCGCGCCCCGGACGCGACGTGCGCCCCGGCGCCGATGGTCGAGCCGCCGGTGACGGTCGCGTCCGCGGCGACGTCCGCGCCCTCCAGGACCAGGGCCTCGCCGGCCGGGCCGGGCAGCGCCGAGGTGGGGGCCAGGCCGCGCACCAGGTCCGCGCTGCCGCGCACGAACGCCTCCGGGGTGCCGACGTCGAGCCAGTAGGAGGCGTCGACGAACCCGTGCAGGTGCGCGCCGCCCGCCAGCAGGCCGGGGAACGTCTCGCGCTCGACCGACACGCGGCGGCCGGCCGGGATCGACTCCAGCACCGGGCGGCGGAACACGTAGCAGCCGGCGTTGATCTGGTCGGTCGGCGGGTTCGGGGTCTTCTCCAGGAACGCGGTGACCCGCCCGTCGGCGTCGGTGGGCACCGAGCCGAAGCGGCTCGGGTCCTCGACGCGCTGCAGGTGGAGGGTGACGTCCGCGCTCGTGTCGAGATGGGTCTGGACCAGTGCCCGCAGGTCTGCGCCGGAGAGGATGTCCCCGTTGAAGATGACCGCGTGGTCGGCGCGCAGGTGGCCGGCCACGTTGCGGATGGCGCCGCCGGTGTCCAGCGGCTCGTCCTCGACGACGTACTCGACTTCCAGCCCCAGCGACGCGCCGTCGCCGAAGTGCTCCTCGAACACCTCGGCGCGGTAGGACGTGCCGAGCACCACGTGCCGGATCCCCGCGGCGCGGATGCGGGACAGCAGGTGGGTCAGGAACGGCACGCCCGCGGTGGGCAGCATCGGTTTCGGGGCGGACAGGGTCAACGGCCGCAGGCGGGTTCCCTTACCGCCCACGAGCACCACGGCATCGACATCAAGCTCCGATGTCACCTCGAAATCCTTCCCGTTATCACGCACCGGTGGGCGACAAGCCGCGGGAAACAATGACGGCGACGGCCCGGAGGGCCTACCCTAGACAGCACACGGAGGGCCCCGTTCGGAGAGGGCCCACGTCGAGTCGGGAGGCCTAGGGGATGGACCCCCGCGATCGAGCGGATGCTCTGCTGGCCAGGGCACAGTCCCGGGGTGCGTTCGTCGTGACGCCGGACGCCGCGACCTCGCCGATGGACGCTTCGACCACGCAGCAGATCCCCCGAGACGTGGTCGACGAGATCGACGCGGACGACCCGGACACGACGGCCGTGGTGCCGGCGTCGGTGATCGAGTCGGTGCAGGGCAGCCTGCCGGACTCGAAACCGGACACGCGGGTCGACCTGCGGCCGGTACAGCCGGAGGAGGAGGTCGACGGCCTGGTGCCGACGACCAAGACGCAGACCGGGAACTCCGATTTCGCGCGGCGGCTGGAAGGCCTGTAGGGCCGGGTTACCTGCCGCGCGTCTCGAACTTCAGGCGCACCTTCAGACCCAGCTTCACCGCGGCCAGCACCGGCTTCCAAGCGAGGCCCTGGTGGCGGTCGGCGAGGTAGCGGTAAGCGCTCTCGTGGTGGGCGGCCAGCATCTTCTTCGGCGCGCGGGACGTGGCCTTGCCACCGATGTGCGTGACCGCGGCGGAGGGCACGTACACGTTGTGCCAGCCGGCGCGGCCGATGCGGTCGCCGAGATCGACGTCCTCGAAGTACATGAAGTAGCGGGTGTCGAAGCCGCCGACCGAGTCCCAGGCCGCGCGGCGGATGAGCTGGCACGAGCCGGACAGCCAGCCGGAGGTGCGTTCGCTCGGGGCGGCGTGTTCCTGGCGGTAGGCGCGGGTCCACGGGTTGGCGGGCCAGATCTTGCCGAAGACGGCGTGGCCGACGCCGCGGCCGAGCGAGGGCAGCAGGCGGGCGGAGGGGTAGACGGTGCCGTCGGGGTCGCGGATGAGCGGGCCGAAGGCGCCGCCGCGGGGCCAGCGCTGGGCGGCTTCCAGGAGGGTGTCCAGCGAGCCGGGTTCCCATTCGAGGTCGGGGTTGGCGATGACGATCCAGCCGTAGCGCTCGTCGAGGGTCGCCACGCCGCGGTTGGCGCCGCCGCCGTAGCCGAGGTTCTCGCCGATGCGCAGGACGTGCGTGTTCGTGCGCTGCTCGGCCCGGTCGAGGGCGTCGTCGGTCGAGTCGTTGTCGGCGACGACCACGTGGACGTCGCGGGTGGTCGCCTTTTCGAGGCTGTCGAGGAAGCGGTCGAGGTCCTCACCGGGGAAGTACGTCACGACAACCACGGCGACCCCGTCGCCGTAACGGCTCGGCTCGGTCACGCGGGCCATTGTGCCCCCACTACGCAACGCAACAAGGCAGGCACCCCACGATCACGAACCGCGGCGGTCCGCTACCGCACGGAGTGACACGACTACACCCCGGCAGAATTGCGGGAATGTCGGTCCACGCCTTCATCGACGAGTCCGCCCGTGCGGGCACCTATCTGCTGTGCGTCACGCTCGTCGAGCCTGCCCACCTCGCGACTACGCGCCGGGCGTTGGCGAGGCTTCTGCTGCCTGGCGCCCGCGAGCTGCACTTCTGCAAGGAGAAGCCTCCGCGCCGGAGACAGCTGGCGGACCGGATCGCAGCCCTGCCCGTCTCGTCTCGCGTCTACTTCGGCAGATGCGATCGCAAGGAAGAAGAACGCACGCGGCAGCAATGCCTGAAGCAGATTGTGAACGACCTGCTGGAGCTACGAGCGCATCGAGTGGTGCTGGACAGCCGCGACTCGCGGGATGTGCATGACCGTTCAACGCTGCAGCGCTCGCTGGGTTCGCATCCGTCGAAGACGGAGCTGACCTACGAGCACCTCGACTCCGCCGTCGAGCCCCTGTTGTGGATCTCGGACGCCGTTGGCTGGTGCTACGGCGCCGGCGGGGACTGGCGGCGCCGGACGATCCCGGTCCTGCAGGATGTGATCGAGCTCTGAACAGCGCAAAGCCCGCGAGACGACCGTCCGGACGCGTCGCGGGCTCACTTCTCGGCCCCACCGGGGCCTCGCATCAACGACTATACCCCATCCGGCCGAACACCGTCCAACGGCTATTGCTCCCGCTTGTGCAGGTGCCACGCCTTGGCGTACGCCTCGCGGTGTTTCTCCGCGCTCGTGGCCCACGAGAACTCCTTCGCGCGCCTCTGGGCGGCCGAGGCGAGGAACGCGCGCCGTGCGGGGTCGTCCAGTAGCTCGCCCAGCGCGACGGCCACGTCGCCCGGGCCGACGCCGCAGTACGCGACCGCGTCGCCGCCCACCTCCGGTAGCGACAGGCGCCGCGTGGTCAGCACGCACGCCCCGCAGGCCATCGCCTCCAGGACCGGCAGCCCGAAGCCCTCCCCGAGGCTCGGGTAGGCCACCAGCTCCGCCCCGCCCAGGAACCCCGCCAGCGAACCGAACGGCAGGTACCCGGCCCGGATCACCCGCAACCGCAACGGCGCCGCCGCCAGCGCCTTCTCCACCTGCGTGTCCCAGCCCGGCTGCCCGGCCAGCACCAGCGCCGGCGGGTCGGGCCGGTGCTCCACCGCCTTCACGAAACCCCGGATCAGCGCCGGCACGTTCTTCCTCGGCTCCAGCGCCCCCAGGAACGCCACGTACGGCATCCGCTCCAGCCCGATCGCCGCCCGCGCGGCCCGCACCTCGTCCGGCGTCGGCGGGTGGAACCGCTCGACGTCCACCCCGTGCTCGATGATCGCCGGCTGCCGCCGCACCCGCGCCACCCGCGCCAGCTCCGACGCCGTCGCCTTCGACGGCACCACGCACAACGTCGCCCGCTGCAGCGCCGTCCGCGTCCAGCCGCGGAAGAACCGCGCCTTCACCGACGAGTGCAGCACCGCGTCGGTGAAGAACGTCGCGTCGTGCAACGTCACCACCGACGCCGACGGCCCCGCCAGCGGCATCGTGTAGTGCGGCGAGTGCACCACGTCCACACCCAGCCGCCGCGCCAGCGACGGCAGCGTCGTCTGCTCCCAGATCAGCCGCGCGGTGCGCGTCGCGGTGGACTGGACCGCCGGGACGACCCGCGAGTGCGGCGCGAGCCGGTCGAAGAGCCGGAAGTCCCGCGGCTGGCAGACCACGGTGATGCGCGCGCCGTCGTCGTCCAGGGCCGCCACCAGCGAGTCCACGTAGCGACCGACCCCGCCCCGGTCCGCAGGCACGGCCGTGGCATCGATCAGGACGCTGGGTTCGCCTCTTCCCACTCGTGCAGGGTACGGCTGATGAGGATCGCCGTGGTCGGGAACTCACGAAGTGGTGCGGTCGTGCACGACCCAGACGGCCCGCGCCGCACCCGCCCAGGAGAACGCCGCGGCCCGCGCCCGTCCACGACGTGCCAGGTCAGCCGCGCGTTCCGGGCTGGTCAGCACGTCGGTCAACGCCGCCGCCAGCGCCGCCGCGTCCCCGCGCGGGAACGCCACGCCCGCTCCCCCGGCGACCTCGACCAGCGCTGGAGCGTCCGAGTGCACCACCGGCACCCCGGCCGCCATCGCCTCCAGCACCGGCAATCCGAAGCCCTCCGCGACGCTCGGCGCGGCCAGCACGGACGCCCGCCGCAGCACCGCCGCCAGCGCCACGTCGGTCAACCGGCCCAGAACCCGCACGTCGGCCCGGTTTCCGGCCATCGCGACGGGGTCCAGACCACCCCAGCCCGGCTGACCGGCGAGCACCAGCGGCACCCCGACCCGCTCCATCGCCCGCACCAGGACGTCGATCCCCTTGCGCGGCTCGATGGTCCCGACCGCCAGCACATAGCGGTCCGGCACGTCCACCTCGGGCAGGTCGTCGCGGGTGAACACCTCCGCCACCCCGTGCCCGGCCACGGTCACCGGCACCGCCACGGGCACCCGCGTGCGGAGGTCGTCGGCCACCGCCCGCGTCGGCACGACGAGTCCCGAAGCACGCCGGGCCGCCCGCGCGATCATCGCCCGGTGCCAGCGCACCCCCCGTGGCGTCAGCGTTTCCGGATGGGTCCACGGCACGGTGTCGTGCACGGTGACCGACAACGTCCGCCCGCGCGGCACCCGCGCCGGGGCCAGCGGGGTCGGCGCGTGCACCGCGTCCCCGCCCGGCCAGTACGGCAGCCCGGCCTGCCACGCCGCGACGAGCGCCCGCGGCGGCAACGGCAGCATCCGCGCACCGGGCAGCCTCTCGGCGTGCCGCGCGGTGACGCTCGACACCGTCCACCCCGGCGGCGCGGTCTCGGCCAGCGCGCGCAGCAGCTCGGCGGTGTAGCGGCCCGTCCCGCCGGGCACGGGCGCGAGCAGCTGCTCGGCGATGACCACGAGTTCCGGCACGGCCCGTATTCTTCCGGTGTGCCGATCCGCAGCACCGTCGTGGTGGTCACCTGGCGCGGTGCCGCGCACATCACCGCCTGCCTGGACGCCCTCGCCGCCCAGACGCGCCCCCACCGGCTGCTCGTGATCGACAACGCCTCCGACGACGGCACCGCCCGCCTGCTGGCCACGCACCCGTCCGCGCCGGAGGTCCGCCGGCTGCCCCGCAACGCCGGGTACGCCGGCGCCACCGCCCACGCGATGTCCGAAGTGGACACCGAGTTCACGGTGTGGCTCAACGACGACGCGGCCCCCGCCCCGGACTGGCTCGCCGAACTGGAGGACCACGTCGGCGACGCCGCGGCCGCCGCGTCCCGCCTCGAACACGCCGACGGCCGGGTCCAGTCCCTCGGCGTGAACCTCACCCCGGACGGCCACGGCTACGACACCACGGAGACCCCGGCGTTCGCCTTCTGCGGCGGCGCCGCGCTGATCCGCACCCGCACGCTCCGTGACGTGGGCGGGGTGCCGTCGAGCTTCTTCTGCTACTACGAGGACACCGACACCGCGTGGCGCCTGCGGCTCGCCGGCCACGACATCGTGACGGTCCCCACGGCACGTGTCACGCACCGCCACGGCGCCAGCACGCACCCGGGATCCGCGAGGTTCCACCGGTGGAACGAACGCAACCGGCTGCTCACTCTCCTGCGCTGCGCCCCGGCCACGATCGCCGCTCGCGAGCTGGCCCGGTTCGCCGCGATCACCGCCCTGCTGCCGCTGAAGCGGAACGTGCCGGAGGCGCCCAATTTCCGCCTCGGCCTGCGGTGCCGCGTCCTGGGCGAAGTGATCCTCCGGCTGCCCGGCGCGCTGGCCGCGCGGAAGTCGATCACGCGCCGCTCGACGGTCCGCCGAGGCGCGGTCTGGGCGGCCTGGACCTCCCGATAGTCTCTGCCGGACACACGCGAGTACGGAGGTCGGGCGTTGGTCCAGGGGGACACACCACTGCCGCTGGTCTCGGTGATCTTGGTGAACTACCGGGGTGCGGCGCACACGATCGCCTGCCTGCGCGCCCTGCGCGAGGACCTCGACTACCCGAACCTCGAGGTGCTGGTCGTCGACAACGCCTCGGGCGGTGACGACGTCGCGCGCATCAAGGCCGCGGCGGGCGACGCGCGGGTGATCGAGTCGGACACCAACACCGGCTTCGCGGGCGGGTGCAACCTCGGCGCCCGGCACGCCCAGGGCAGCGTGCTCGCGTTCCTCAACAACGACGCCCGCCCGGACGCGGCGTGGGCGAAGGCGGCGGTCGAGGTGCTGCGCGCCGAACCGACCGTCGCCGCCGTGGCCAGCAAGGTCCTGGACTGGGACGGCACCGGCGTGGACTTCGTGGACGCGGGCCTGACCTGGTTCGGCATGGGCTACAAGCGGCACGCGGGCGGACCGCTGGCCGACGTCGCGCCCGGCGAGCACGACGTCGCCAAGGACGTGCTGTTCGCCACCGGTTCGGCGATGTTCGTGCGGGCCGACGTGTTCCGCGCGCTCGGCGGGTTCGACGAGCGCTTCTTCATGTTCTACGAGGACGTCGACCTGGGCTGGCGGCTCAACCTGCGGGGCTGGCGCGTGCGGTACGTGCCGGAGTCGATCGCCTACCACCGCCACCACGGCACGATGTCCGAAGTGGACGCCCCGGACACCGGCCGCGAGACCTTCCTGTTGGAGCGCAACGCTCTGGCCGCCCTCTACAAGAACCTCTCCGACGAGACGCTGGCGAAGGTGCTGCCCGCCGCGCTGGCGCTGGCCGTGCGCCGCGCCACCGCCCGCGGCGAGCTGGACCCGACGCAGCTGGACCTCGCCAAGGCCGGTCCGGTCGAGACCGCGCCGGTGCCGATCCCGCGCACCACGCTGGCCGGGGTGCTGGCCATCGACCAGTTCGTCGAACTGCTGCCGTCGCTGGCCGAGTCGCGCGCCGCCGAGCAGGCCACGCGCGTGCGCACCGACGCCGACCTGATCCCGCTCATGCGCAAGGCCCTGGAGCCGGCCTATCCCCTGCCGCGCTACCTCGCCGCGCACGACGTGCTCGCCGAGGTCTTCGGCATCGAGGCCGTGTTCGGGCAGCGCCGCAAGGTCCTGGTGATCACCGGCGACGCGATCACCGACCGCATGGCGGGCCCGGCGATCCGCGCCTGGAACATCGCCACGGTCCTGTCCGCCGAGCACGACGTGCGCCTGGTCACGGTCAACCCGCTGGCCGCGCCGCCGCCCGCGCCGTTCCCCGTCAGCGCGGCGAAGAAGCGGGACCTGACCGAGCCGGTCGCGTGGGCGGACATCGTGATCCTGCAGGGTCACGTGCTGGAGATGGCGCCCGCGCTGAAGGCCCAGGACTCGAACAAGATCGTGGTCTGCGACCTGTACGACCCGATGCACCTGGAGCTGCTGGAACAGGGCAAGAGCGCGCCGGACGACCGCCGCGCCGCCGATCTGGCCGGGGTGACGCGGGTGCTGGACGCGCAGCTGCTGCGCGGTGACTTCTTCCTGTGCGCGTCGGAGCGGCAGCGGTTGTTCTGGCTGGGCCACCTGGCCGCGCTGGGGCGCCTGTCGCCGCGGCTGTACGACGCCGACCCGACCACGCAGTCGCTGCTGTCGGTCGTCCCGTTCGGCCTGTCGCCGGAGCCGCCGGTGCGGACCGGCCCGGGCCTGCGGTCGACGCTGGGCATCGACGGCAGCGACCGGGTCGTGCTGTGGGCGGGTGGGGTCTACAGCTGGTTCGACCCGCTGACGCTGGTGCACGCGATCGACCGGCTGCGGCAGCGACGGCCTGACGTGAAGCTGGTGTTCCTCGGGATGAAGCATCCGAACCCCGAGGTCGCCGAGATGGACATCGGCGCGCGCACGATCCACCTGGCCGACCGGCTCGGGCTGACCGACAAGCACGTGTACTTCAACGAGCAGTGGGTGCCCTTCGGCGAGCGACAGAACTGGCTGCTCGACGCGAACTGCGGGGTGACGACGCACTACGAGCACGTCGAGACCACGTTCGCGTTCCGCACGCGGGTGCTGGACTACCTGTGGGCCGGCCTGCCGATCGTGACCACGGACGGTGACGCGTTCGCCGACCTGGTGCGCGACGAGAAGCTGGGTGTCGTGGTGCCGGCCGAGGACGTGGACGCACTGGCCGACGCGCTGGAGCGGGTGCTGTACGACGAGGACTTCGCCGCCGGGTGCCGCGCGCGGATCGAGGTCGTCGCGCAGCGGTTCGCGTGGCCGACCGCGCTGGCGCCGCTGGTGGAGTTCTGCCGCAACCCGCGCCCGGCGGCCGACCGGCTGATCGGCGCGGCCCCGCTGACCGCGGAGGAGCCGGTGCGTGGCGCGGAGGCGGTGCGGCGGGATCTGGCCCTGGTCAAGGAGTACCTCGCCGACGGCGGCCCGAAGGAGCTGGCGCGGCGGGTCGCGGGCCGGGTGCGGAAGGTTGCCCGCCGTCGTGGCTGAGCGAGCGCTTCGGGTCCTGCTGGACGGCACGCCGCTGCTGGGTGACCGGACCGGCATCGGGCGCTACACGGCGTCCCTGGCCGAAGAGCTCGCCTCGATGTCCGATGTGGACATGCGTGCGGTGGCGTTCACGTTGCGTGGCTGGCGCCGGTTGCGGTACGTGCTGCCGCACGGCGCGCGGGCTCGCGGCATGCCGGTCGCCGCGCGGATGCTGCGCAAGGCGTGGCTGCGGTCGGCGTTCCCGCCGATCGAGCTGTTCGCCGGCCGGGCGGATGTGGTGCACGGGACCAACTTCGTGCTGCCTGGCGCGGTGCGGGCCGCGGGTGTGCTGACGATCCACGACCTGGCGTTCCTGGACGCGCCGGGCGAGCTGCCGCCGAGTGACCGGGAGCTGCCGGAGCTGGTCCGCCGCGGCGCCGCCCGCGCGGACGTGATCTGCACCCCGACGGCGGCGGTGGCGGACGCGGTGGCGACGCGGCTGGACGTGGACCGGGCGAAGGTCGTGGTGACGCCGCTGGGCGTGGACGCGGCGTGGTTCACCGGACGCCCACCGGACGAGCCGATGCGCGAGCGCCTGGGGTTGCCCGAGCGGTACCTGCTGTTCGTGGGCGCGGCGGGTCCGCGCAAGGGCCTGGACTGGTTGCTGAAGGCCCACGCCGCGGCGGAGGACCTGCCGCCCCTGGTGTTCTCCGGTCCGGGGCCCGCGCCGGGGAGCCCGCGGAGCCGGCGGCTGGGGTACCTGTCCGAGCGGGACCTGCACAACGTGATGGCGGGGGCGGCCGCGCTGGTGCTCCCGTCCCGGGACGAGGGGTTCGGCCTGCCCGTGCTGGAGGCGCTGGCCTCGGACGTGCCCGTGGTGTGCTCCGACATCCCCGCGCTGCGCGAGATTTCGGGCGGCTTCGCGCACCTGGCGCCCTACGGCGAGGTGGACGCCCTGATCGCCGCCCTGCGCGAGGCGGTCGCGGAACCCCCGCTGGCATCGAGGTCCATCGAGCGACGCGCCCACGCGGCGAGCTTCACGTGGCGCCGGACAGCGGAGACGACGCTGGCGGCCTACCGGCAAGCCACGCAGCGCTAGCGCGAGCCCCGAACACAACCCAGCGACCACCCACCCAAGGCGACGGGCGTGCCCTTGGTCATCCCGGAGCCTGCCTGTCCGGCGAGGACATCTTTTGATCTTTTCCCGACCGCGCGTCATCCCTGCCGGGCGGGCCGGATCACCAGCTCCCCGATCTCCACGTCGTCCGGCTGCTCGATCGCGAACGCGATGGCGCGTGCCACCGCCTCCGGGCTGATGCCGAGGTCCGCCATCGCCCGCTGGGCCGCCTCCCGCCGCGCCGGATCCTCGACGTGATCGACCAGCTCGGTCCGCACGTAGCCCGGCGAAACAGCGGTCGTCCGCACCACCCCGTCGGTCGACTCCTGCCGCAGTGCCTCCAGCACGGTACGCACCGCGTTCTTGGTCCCCGCGTACACAGCCTGGGTCGGCACGATCTTCAACCCCGACGTCGACACCGTGGTGACGAAATGCCCCCGCCCCTGACGGCGGAAAACCGGCATCGCGGCGGCGATCCCGTACAGGACACCCCGCAGGTTGACGTCGATCATCGCGTCCCAGTCGTCCACGTCCAGATCGGCCACCGGCGCGAGACGGGCGACGCCGGCATTGCTCACCAGCACGTCGAGCCGCCCGAACCGGTCCACCGCCAAGGCCACCAGCTCCGCCACACCCGCCCGCTCGGTGACATCGACCGCCAGCATCTCCGCCCGGCCACCCTCGCCCCGGATGCGCGCCACCAGCGCGTCGAGCCGATCACCTCGCCGGGCCCCCAGCACGATCGCCGCGCCCCGACCCGCCAGCTCCAGTGCCGTTGCCTCACCGATGCCGCTGCTGGCTCCGGTGATGGCGACGACCTTGCCGTCCACTCCGCTCACGACGGACCCTCCCCCTAAGCTGACAACTGTCCGTTTACTGTACCGGACAGTTGTCCGCTCAGCGAAGGAGGAGTGCCGTGCCCGCTCGCCGATCGGACGCCGCGGCCAACCGGGACCGCATCGTCGAGGCCGCGCGCGCCGAACTGGACACCTCCGACGACCTGAAGCTCCACGCGGTCGCCAAGGCCGCGGGCGTGGGCCAAGGCACCCTCTACCGGCACTTCCCGACCCGCGAGCACCTGCTCGCCGAGGTGTACCGGCACGAGATGACCCAGCTCGTCGACGCCGTCGCACCGCTGCTGGCCGAGCACCCCCCGCTCCGCGCGCTGACCGGCTGGCTGGAGCGGCTGCTCGGCTACGCGCGGGTCAAGCGCGGCGTGATGGCGGCGATCGAGGCCTCGGCGTGGCAGGACCTCTACACCGACCAGCACCACCGGCTGGACGAGGCGCTCGGGATGCTGCTGGAACGTGGGAAGGCCGCCGGCGAAGTGCGCGAAGAGGTCGACGCCGCGGACGTCATCCTGCTGCTGGGCGCGTTGTCCCGAGTCCCCGAAGCCGAGTGGGACGCGCGGGCCCACCGGATCGTGGCGGTCATCGTGGACGGTCTGCGTCCCCGTTGAGGTAGGCGTGCAGCGCCTCCCGCCAGGGCCGCAGCGGCGTGAGCCCGGCCCGCTGCCACGCCTCGTTGGACAGCACCGAGTACGGCGGCCGCGGCGCCGGCCGGGGGAACTCGGCCGTCGTGCACGGCTCCACCCGCTCCGGGTCCGCCCCCAGCTCCTCGAAGATCGCCCGCGCGAAGCCGTACCAGGTGGTCTCGCCGGCGTTGGTGCAGTGCAGCACCCGCCGCTGCGGCCCGTGCCCGCTCACCACGGCCCGGCCGAGCTCCAGCAGCCCCGCGGCCAGGTCGGCGGCCGACGTCGGCGAGCCGCGCTGATCGTCCACAACGGACAGCGTGTCCCGCTCGCCTTCCAGGCGGCGCATGGTTTCCACGAAGTTCGACCCGCCCGCGCCGTACACCCACGCCGTCCGCACGACCCACGCCCGCGCCCCGGACCCCAGCACGGCGTCCTCACCGGCCGCCTTGGTCCGGCCGTACGCGCTGCGCGGCCCCAGCGGGTCCTCCGGCTCGTACGGCCGCGACGCGTCACCGGGGAACACGTAATCGGTCGACACGTGGATCAGCGGCACCCGCCGCGACGAACAGGCCGCCGCCAGCACCCGGGCGCCGTCGGCGTTGATCCGGAACGCGCGCGGCTCGTCGGTCTCCGCCGCGTCCACCGCGGTGTACGCGGCGGCGTTGATCACCAGCGGGCTGCGCCCGGCCTCCGCGGCTTCGGCGGCCAGCGCGTTGACCGCGGCGATCACCGAACCGGCGCTGGTCAGGTCGACTTCGCCCGACGACGGCGCGACCACCTGGACCTCGGACGAGGCGAGCGCGGACAGGGCGCTGCCGAGCTGCCCCGTTCCGCCGGGCACGAGCACACTGAGCATCGTCACTTCCCCACCAGCGCGGCGCGCCGCTTCAGCGGCTCCCACCACGCGCGATTGTCGGCGTACCAGCGCACGGTATCCGCCAGACCCTCGTCGAAGGAAACCCTCGGCGCGTACCCGAGCTCGGTGCTGATCTTGGTGATGTCCACCGAGTACCGCCGGTCGTGCCCCTTGCGGTCGGCGACCCGCTCGACGCGCTCCCAGCCCACCCCGACCGCGGCCAGCAGTCGCTCGGTCAGCTCACGGTTGGTCAGCTCCGTGCCACCACCGATGTTGTAGATCTCCCCCGGACGGCCGCCGTCGGCCACCAGCTGGATGCCGTGGCAGTGGTCGTCCACGTGCAGCCAGTCACGAACGTTCAGCCCGTCGCCGTAGAGCGGGACTGTGAGCCCGTCCAACAAGTTGGTAACGAAAAGCGGGATGACCTTCTCCGGGAACTGGTACGGCCCGTAGTTGTTCGAGCACCGCGTCACGCACACGGGTAGTCCGTGCGTCCGGAAGTAGGACCGCGCGATCAGATCGGAGGACGCCTTCGACGCCGAGTACGGCGAATTCGGCTCCAGCACGTGGTCTTCCGACCACGATCCGCTCTCGATCGAGCCGTACACCTCGTCCGTCGAGACGTGCACGAACTTGCCCACCCCGGCGTCCAGCGCGGCCTGCAGCAGGGTCTGCGTGCCCAGCACGTTGGTCAGCACGAAGTCGGCGGAGCCGAGGATGGAGCGGTCCACATGCGACTCGGCGGCGAAGTGCACGACCAGGTCGACGCCCTGCACGACCCGGGCGACCACCTCCGCGTCGGTGATGTCGCCCCGCACGAACCGCAGCCGCGGCGAGTCCGCGACCGGCGCCAGGTTGGCCTCGTTGCCGGCGTAGGTGAGCTTGTCGAGCACCACCACCTCGGCGTCGGCGAGCGCCGGGTAGGCCCCCGAGATCGCCTGCCGGACGTAGTGCGAGCCGATGAAACCCGCGCCCCCGGTCACCAGGACCCGCATCGCCTGCTCCTCCTCAAGATCGTCATGGACCAGCCCACGGCCGCTTCACTCACCCGAACAGTAATCTGGTGGCATTCACCCGGGTCGGGGGCTGGGAGGGAGCGAGTGTGACCGACGGGCTTACCACCCGCCTGGAGGCCGCGGACGAGGTCACGTGGCCCGCGCGGCCCATCCCGTCTCCCAGACGACGGCGCCACCGCATCGCCGTCATCGTCCGGCGCGGCGGCAAGCTCGTCGTCGCGCTCGTGTCGGTCGCGGTGCTCACCATCACCTGGTACGGCTGGCAGTTCATCGGCGACCCCAACTCCGGCCTGTCCACCACCCAGGTGTTCGACGAGGAACTGCACGCGGTGCCGCTCGACGGCGCGATCGACATCCTGCTGGTCGGCATGGACAGCCGCACCGACGCGCAGGGCAACCCGCTGCCCCGCGAGGTGCTGGACATGCTGCACGCCGGCGAGTCCGACGGCGAGAAGCAGACCGACACCATGATCCTCGTGCACATCCCGCAGGACGGGCGCCGCGCGGTGGCGATCTCGTTCCCCCGCGACTCGTGGGTCGAGCTGGCCGGCGGCTTCGGCAAGCACAAGCTCAACGGCGCGTTCGTCTACGCCTACAACGACAAGTTCAAGGAACTCCAGCAGCAGGGCGTCGACCTGGAAACCGCCGACGAGCAGGCCAAGGTCACCGGCCGGAAGAACCTGATCGCCACGCTGGAGACGTTCATCGGCAAGCCCGGCATGATCGACCGATACGCCGAGGTCAACCTGGCGAGCTTCTACGAGGTGACGCGGGCCCTCGGCGGCGTCGAGGTGTGCCTCAAGGCGCCGGTGCGGGAGCGCAAGTCCGGGGTCGACCTGCCCGCCGGGCGGCAGACGGTCGAGGGCGTGCAGGCCCTGGCGTTCGTGCGGCAGCGCTACGACCTGCCGGGCGGCGACCTCGACCGCATCGCGCGGCAGCAGGCGTTCCTGTCCGGGCTGGCCCGCAAGATGCTGTCCCGGGACGTGCTGGCCAACCCCGGCAAGCTCTCCGACGTCATCACCGCCGTCAAGAAGTCCGTGGTGCTCTCCGACAACTGGGACCTGCCCGAGTTCGCCGCCCAGATGCGCGGGCTCAACGGCGGCAACATCGAGTTCCGCACCATCCCGGTGATCGGCAACGCCACCATCGGCGGCGCGGACGTCGTGCGCGTCGACCCGCAGGCCGTGCACGCGTTCGTCGACCAGCTCACCTCCGACTCGGGCGCGCCGGCGTCGAGTTCGGCCACCCCCACGTCGCCGGCCCGGACGTCGTCCAGCGCGCCACCCACCTCGAGCCGGCGGCCCGCGACGACGACGAGCACCCCGGTGGTGACCTCCTCCTCCCCCGCGCCGCCGCCCATCACCGCGGGCGACGTGCCCTGTGTGAACTGACGCCCGGTGCCTTAACCTGGTTCCAGGGGATGACGAGGGGGGAGACACGGGGATGGACGACGAGCCGAAACCGACGCCCTACCCGCGGTCGACGGCCCCCGCCGAGGAGCCGCCGGCCGAGGAAGCGCCGCGCCGCCGTCGTCACCCGTTCCGCGCGACCGGGAAGGCGGTGGTCGCGCTGGTGTCGGTGGTCGCGCTGGCCGCCACCGGGTACGCCTGGGCGACCTACCACGAGGTGCAGGGCAACGTGCACACCACGGATGCCCTCGACCTGCCCGAGGACAAGCCGGCGCCGCCTGCCGACGACGGGGGCGACGACATCCTGCTGGTCGGCGCGGACGCCCGCACGGACATGCAGGGCAACGCGCTGCCGCTGCAGGTGCTCAAGACGCTGCGCACCGAGCAGACCAGCGGGGTGAACACCGACACGATCATCGTCGTGCGGATTCCGAAGAACGGTGCGAAACCGTTCGCGGTGTCGATCCCGCGGGACACCTGGATCGACGTGCCGCGCGGCGGACAGGGCAAGATCAACTCGGTGTACGGCCTCGCCAAGCAGGCGAAGGCCGACGAGCTGCGGGGCCGGGGCAAGCGGGATTCGGCCGAGGTCGAGCGCGACTCCGACCAGGCCGGGCGGCAGGCGCTGGTGCAGGCGGTGCAGGACTTCACGCAGGTGCGGATCGACCACTACGCCGAGGTCAACCTGCTCGGGTTCTACCTGATCACCGAGGCCCTCGGCGGGGTCGAGGTGTGCCTGAACCACGCGACCGAGGACAAGGACTCCGGCGCCGACTTCCGAGCCGGGGTGCAGACCGTGTCCGGCGGCGAGGCGCTGTCGTTCGTGCGGCAGCGGAAGAACCTGCCGCGCGGGGACCTGGACCGGATCGTGCGGCAGCAGGCGTTCCTGTCCTCGGCGCTGCACCAGGTGCTGTCGGCCGGGGTGCTGGCGAACCCGGGCACGCTCGGCGACCTGACCGACGCGCTGCACCGGTCGCTGGTGCTCGACCCGGACTTCGACCTGCTGCAGTTCGCGGACAAGGCGAAGGGGCTGGCGTCCGGGGACGTCACGTTCACGACGATCCCGGTGATCACGATCAACGGCCGCAGCCCGGACGGGGAGCAGAGCATCGTGGAGGTCGACCCGGTGGCGGTGCGGCAGTTCTTCGCCGGGCTGGCCGGGCGGAGCCCCGGTTCGGGCGGCGGGGCGGCTCCGGGTGGCGCGGTGGTGCAGGCGGTGCCGGCGGGGGTCACCTGCGTCAACTAGGTTGATGTGGTGTCCCTGACCGATGCGTTGTTCCGTCCCCTGCTGGCCCAGCCGGGGAAGCCGCTGATCACCCACTACGACGACGCCGCGGGCACCCGGGTGGAGCTGTCGGTGGCGACGACCGCGAACTGGGCCGCGAAGACGGCGAACTGGCTGGTCGAGGAGTTCGACGTGGAGCCGGGCGATCCGGTGGCGGTGGTGCTGCCCGCGCACTGGCAGACGGCCGGGGTGCTGCTCGGGGCGTGGTGGTGCGGGGCGGAGGTGGTCGCTTCGCCGTCGGGTGCCCGGGTGGCGTTCGTCGCGCCCGGCGGTTCCGGCGAGGGCGCCGAGTCCACGGCGGTCGTGGCGCTGGACCCGATGGGGCGGGGGCTGACCGCACCGGTTGCGGGCGCGCTGGACTACCTCAACGAAGCACGCGCCTACGGCGACGACTTCAGCCCGATGATCCCCATCTCCGGCGACACCCCGGCGCTCGCTGGTTCCACTGTGGACGAAGTGCTGTCGGAAGCCCGTGGCCGGGCGGAAAAGCTCGGTTCCGGCGCACGGGTGCTGTCCACTGTGGAGTGGGCCGTGCCGGAGGGTGTGCTGGAGGGCCTGCTGACCCCGTTGTCAGCCGGCGCCCACCTGGTGCAGATCTCGAACCCGGACCCGGCGAAGCTGGACGACCGCCGAGCCGCCGAACGGACGACGGTCGACCTGCTCGCCTAGGCGGTCTGCAGTTCGGCCTTGCGTGCCCGCCGGCCGAGGAGCAGGTGGTCCAGCGAGAGGCGCCCACCGTTGAACCCGAGCGCGAGGGCCGCGGCGCCGAGGACGAGCACGAGTTCGTAGCCGCCCTGGCCGGTGAGGCCCGCGTCGAGGTGGACCCAGAAGATCGCGCCGACCATGTCCACGGCGAACAGCACACCCAGCACGGGCAGCGCGGCGCCCAGGATGAACGCGGCCGCGCCGATCGTTTCGAGGACGATGACGAAGAGGGCGGACAGGGTCGGCAGTGGTACGCCGATGCCGCTCATCATGGTGGTGACACCGTCCAGGCCGGTGTCCCATTTCTGCAGGCCGTGCGCGAGGAAGACCACACCCACCGCGACCCGGCCGACGAGCGCCGCCACGTCCTTGACTCGGTCGTACATCCCTGCTCCCCGTTCTTGTTGAAGTTTCAACTAGCGGCACCGACGGTACCGGAGCGAGGTGAGCGGGTGGTGAAATAACCACATTTTGGACATGAACAGGTGAGCAGGGCCACAGGCGTGGTCACTGCTTCGGCAGGAGGGGCTCCAGCTCGGCAGCCAACTCCCGCGCGGCGTCACAGGCGCGCGCACGCTGTTCCGCACGCAGCATCGTCGCGGTCGCCACGGCGCGCCCATGCGCACCGACCTTCAGCGCGAAGTCACACATACCCTGCCCCGCGCCGAACGGCTCCCCTTGGCGCGCTTCCCGGCCGTTGACGGTCGCCGGAGCGCTACCGGGTACTTGCCTTGAGTACTCCGAAAGCCCCTGAACGGGATCAAGCGCAAGGGAATACGTCCCGTAATCAGGCTTGGAAGCATGGCATTCGTTGCGCGCGGTCTTCCGCTCGCCGGGCGCGAATCCCTCACCTTCGAGCAACTGACCGAGGACGGTGCACGCGTCCATGTCGGCCAACGCTTCCTCGGGGGACCTGGCGGAAGGCGAGGCAGAGACTTCTTCGGCGGGCGATGGCATCCCGGCAACAGTTTCGGAACATCCGGCCATCGCCAGGAGGACGGCACCAGAACCGGCAAGAAGGCAGATGTACCGCGACAGACGAGTCACTCGACACTCATTCCTTGAATCGCCGGAGGTGCCTCTCGGCTTCATCATCGGCAGCATCAAAGTTGCGGATCGCCACGTCCAACGCTTGCCGCAGGTTGTCCAGACCGGCCGTCAGCATGTGGAACACCGGGACCGATGAGCGATCGTCCGAGTCCAGCGCTTGCCGAACCGTGCCTGGCTGCCGCAGGAAGCCCCCGCAAAAAGAAGCGGCGCGGCGCCCAACCCGGGCACCGCGCCGCCAAAAAACCTCTCAACCCTTCAACAGAGCCCGCGCCATCACCATGCGCTGGATCTGGTTCGTGCCCTCGTAGATCTGCGTGATCTTCGCGTCGCGCATCATGCGTTCCACCGGGAAGTCGCGGGTGTAGCCGGCGCCGCCGAACAACTGCACCGCGTCCGTCGTCACCGACATCGCCACGTCGCTCGCGTACGACTTCGCCGCCGAGGCCATGAAACCGGCACGCGCGTCGCCGCGTTCGGTGGCCGCCGCGGAGGCGTACACCAGGTGCCGGGCCGCCTCGATCTTCGTGCCCATGTCCGCCAGCATGAACTGCACGCCCTGGAACTCCGCGATCGCGCGGCCGAACTGCTTGCGCTCCTTCACGTACGCGACCGCCGCGTCCAGCGCGCCCTGCGCGATGCCCAGCGCCTGCGCCCCGATCGTCGGGCGCGTGTGGTCCAGCGTCCGCAGCGCCGTCTTCAAACCGGTCCCCGGCTCACCGATGATCCGGTCCGCCGGAATCGTGCAGTTCTCGAAGTAGATCTCCCGCGTCGGCGAGCCCTTGATGCCGAGCTTGCGCTCCTTGGGCCCCACCGAGAAGCCCGGGTCGTCCTTGTGCACCACGAACGCCGAAATCCCGTTCGACTTCTTCGGCGCGTCCGGGTCGGTCACCGCCATCACCGTGTACCACGTCGACTCGCCGGCGTTGGTGATCCACGCCTTCGTCCCGTTCAGCACCCAGTGGTCACCGTCCAGCCGGGCGCGGGTGCGCATCGACGCGGTGTCCGAGCCGGCCTCCCGCTCCGACAGCCCGTACGACGCCGTCGCCCCCGCCGCGATCTCCGGCAGGACCAGCTTCTTCAGCTCCTCCGACGCCGACAGCAGGATCGGCTGCGTGCCCAGCTTGTTCACCGCCGGGATCAGCGACGCCGACGCGTCGACGCGCGCGACCTCCTCGATCACGATGCACGCCGCGATCGCGTCCGCGCCCTGACCGTCGTAGGCCTCCGGGATGTGCACCGCGTTGAAGCCGGACGCGTTCAGCGCCTTCAACGCCTCGTACGGGTACCGCTCCTGCTCGTCCACCTCGGCGGCGTACGGCGCGATCTCCTTCTCCGCCAGCGCACGCACGGCAGCACGCAGCTCTTCGTGCTCCTCGGCCAGCTGGTAGAGGCCCGGGGTCTCCGACACCTGCGTCACCTTTCATCGAGCGGGTAAGAAGTCCGTCATCCATGTTAGTGCTCGTTCACTAGCCGGAATTGTGTTCTGGGCCGCACCTTCGCTCTATGGTGGGGTGATGCCGATCACTGCTGGGTCATGGCCGCCCCACCTCCCGAGATCGCTGGACTACCCCGACGTCCCCGCCGGATCGATCCTGGCCGGTGCCGCGAAACGCTACGGCGACCGAACCGCGTTCACCCACCACGACCGCTCCCTCACCTACGCCCAGACCTACGCCGCCGCGTGCCGGTTCGCCAACGCGCTCCGGGCACGGGGCATCGGGCCGGGCGCCACGGTCGCCATCCACCTGCCCAACTGCCTCGCCTACCCCGTCGCCTACTACGGGATCCTGCTCGCCGGCGCCACCTTCACCCCGGCGAACCCGCTGCTCCCGCCCGCGGACCTCGCCCACCAGCTCGCCGACTCCGGCGCCGTCGCGGTGGTCACGCTCGGCAAGGTCGCGCCGGTGGTCACCGCGGTCCGCGCCCAGACCGCCGTCGAGCTGGTCGTGGTCGTCGCCCCGGACGACCCGGCCGGGCTCGCCGAGGGCCAGGTGGAGTTCCAGGCCTTCGCCGACGGCCAGCCGGACACCCGTCCCGACCTGGACATCGACACCCGCACCCACCTCGCCCACCTCGCCTACACCGGCGGCACCACCGGCCGGTCGAAGGGCGTCCGGCTGCCGCACCGCAACGTCGTGGTCAACACGCTGCAGTACGCCTGCTGGGGCACCGGATCACTGCCGGCGCTGGACGACGACGGCGACCTCACGCTCGACCAGGTCGGCAGCCCCGACGAGTGGCCCACCCGGCTGGGCACCGGCTCGGGCATCAACCTCACGCCGTGGTTCCACGCGATGGGCACCATCGGCGGGCTCAACGTGCCGGTCATGGGCGGTGGTTCGACCACGCTGCACGACCGCTTCGACCCGGTCGCCTACCTGGCCGACGCCGAACGCCTGCGGGTCACCTCGATCGGCGGCGCGCCCGCCCTGTTCGCGGCCCTGCTGGCGAGCCCGGACCTGGCCACGCGCGACCTGTCGAGCGTGCGCGGCATCAGCTCCGGCGCCGCGCCACTGCCGCACGAGATGCTCAAGGCGCTGGCCGCGCGGTTCCCGGACGCGGTGATCACCGAGGGCTACGGCCTCACCGAGGTGACCATGGGCGCCACGATCAACCCGGCGTTCCGCTCCGGCCTGCGCAAACAGGGGTCGGTGGGCGTGCCGGTGTTCGACACCGAGGTCAAGATCGTGCCGCTGGAGGGCGGCGAGGACCCGGTGCCCGAGGGCGAGCAGGGCGAGGTGTGCATCCGCGGGCCGCAGGTGATGGCGGGCTACCACAACCGGCCCGACGAGACCGCCGCCGTGCTGGTGGACGGCTGGCTGCACACCGGCGACATCGGCGTGCTGGACAAGGACGGCTACCTGTCCATTGTGGACCGCAAGAAGGACATGCTGCTGTACAAGGGGTACAACGTGTACCCGCGTGAGCTGGAGGAGCTGCTGATCGCGCACCCGGGCGTCGCCGCGGCGGCCGTCGTGGGGCGCAAGCAGACCGACGTCGGCGAGCTGCCGGTGGCCTTCGTCGTGCGGGCGGACGAGAACGTGACCGAGGCGGAGATCCTGTCCGCGGTCAACGACAACGTCCTGCCCTACAAGCGGATCCGCGAGCTGCGGTTCGTCGACGAGATCCCGGTGTCGGCGGCGGGCAAGATCCTCAAGCGGGAGCTGCGGCAGCGGCTCTAGAGCAGCGGCAGGACCCGGGCGCGGTAGAACTCGATCGCCACGCCCGGGTCCTCCTGCGGGAGGTGCAGGAACGGCGTCACACCCGCGTCCAGCAGCTTCCGCAGGGCCGCGACGTGGACCGCCGGATCCGTGCCCACCGTCCAGCGGCCGGCCACCTCGGCCAGCGGGGTGGCCTGCGCGGCCTCCTGGATCGCGACCGGGTTGGGCAGGTCGGCCGGCTTGACCGTGAACCGCCACCGCTGCGCCGCCAGGTCGATCTCCCGCTGGTCGCCGACCACCGCGAACAGCTCGGCCCACTTCGGCATCGCGTCCGGGTTCTTGCCCGCCTCCCGCGCGCCCGCGGCGAACGCCTCCCGCAGCGCCGGGTCGAGGGACGCTCCGGCCTGGGTGATCCAGCCGTCGCCGTAGCGGCCGGCCAGCCGCGCGCTCTTCGGCCCCTGCGCGGCCACGTACACCGGCGGCGGCTTCGCCGGCAGGTCGTACAGCTTGAGCTGGTCGGTGGCGAAGAACCGGCCGCGGAAGGTGACCCGCTCCCCCGTCCACAGCCGCCGGATCAGCTCGATCGCCTCGACCAGCCGGTCGTGCCGCTCGGCGTAGCGGCCGTACTGGCCGGTGCCCGCCTGCTCGTTGACCGCCTCACCGGTCCCGAGACCGAGGAACGTCCGTCCCGGGGCGAGCAGTTCGAGGGAGGCAAACGCTTGCGCTACCTCGGTCGGGTGGTGCCGGTAGCTCGGGCAGGTCACCCCGGAGCCGAAGGTGACGCGCCGGGTGCGCTCACCGACCAGGGCGAGCGTGAGCCACGGGAACATCGAGTGCCCCTGGTTGTCCTGCCACGGCTGCAGGTGGTCACTGGCCCAGACGAACGCGAAGCCCGCCGCCTCCGCCTGCCGCGCGAAGTCCAGCAGCCGGTGCGTCCGGAACTGCTCGTGGGACAGCACCAGCCCGACCGGCGCTCGCGCCGCGGGCGGCTCGACGCGGACGAATCCGGCGGAAGCGGCGAACATGCCCAGGGTGCGGCGCGAGAACTCCATGATCGCCGGATACCCGGCGGAAACCGGACCGACCGAGAGTTCACCGACACTGGTGATCTCACCGATGCCCGGCCAACACGATGGCGGGACACTCGGTGAACGCTCCACACGAGACTCGGCACCCTGACCCTGCTCGCCTGCGCCGTCCTCGGACTGGCCGGCGCCGCGGCGACCGGCACCGCCGCGACCACCGCGGCCTGCGCGGACCTCGAGATCGTGTTCGCCCGCGGCAGCGGCGAGGTCCCCGGCCTCGGCATCACCGGCACCCCGCTGGTGTCCGACGTGAAGTCCGCGCTGCCCTCGGCCTCGGTGTCGTCCTACGCGGTCGACTACGCCGCGAGCTACGACCAGACCAGCGCCGCGATCGGCATCCGGACCTACCTCGGCACCGGCCAGACCATCCCTGCCGAGCTGGCGCCCCGGGTGGTCGCGGTGATCGCGTTCGGCAACCCGCTCGGCCTGTACGGGCAGACGATCAAGACGGCCACCTGAGCTACGCCACGGACGGCAGCGTCGACCAGGCCGCAGCCTTCATCGCGAAGCAGTACACCGCGAGTTAGGACTCGATCTTCTCGCGGAGCTTGGCGTCCTTGTCGAGCACCAGCTGTTCCAGGTCGGCCTGGAAGGCGGCCATCTTCTCCCGCAGCGCCGGGTCCTGCGCGGCCAGGATCCGCACGGCCAGCAGCCCGGCGTTGCGGGCGCCACCGATCGACACCGTCGCCACCGGGACCCCGGCCGGCATCTGCACGATCGACAGCAGCGAGTCCATCCCGTCCAGGTACTTCAGCGGGACCGGCACGCCGATCACCGGCAGCACCGTGGCCGAGGCGACCATGCCGGGCAGGTGCGCGGCTCCCCCGGCCCCGGCGATGATCACCTTGATGCCGCGGTCGGCCGCGGTGCGGGCGTAGT
Organism: Amycolatopsis thermalba; assembly: GCF_023376025.1. Lineage (NCBI taxonomy): Bacteria > Bacillati > Actinomycetota > Actinomycetes > Pseudonocardiales > Pseudonocardiaceae > Amycolatopsis > Amycolatopsis thermalba. The sequence goes on along the minus strand of NZ_CP091196.1, from coordinate 1,451,137 downwards.
CGAGCATCCGCTGCGGGGTCCGGTGCGCGGAGTACACGCCGACCTCGTAGGACACGCCGAACTCGTCCAGCGCCGTCCCGGCCGCTTCGAGCACGGGCCAGTCGGAGTCGCTGCCCATGATCACGCCGACGTCGGTCACGCGTGCTCCCCTCTCAGTGGATGTCGTAGCCGTCGGGCCATTCGGCGTGCGACAGCCAGTGCGCGGCCAGCTTGGCGCGGGTCCGCAGGCTCTCCAGGTCGCCGCCGACGAAGTTGACGTGCCCGAGCTTGCGGCCGGGCCGCTCGCCCTTGCCGTAGAAGTGCACGTGGGCGTCCGGGAAGCGGGCGAACAGGTGGTGCAGCCGCTCGTCGGGCGCCATCCGCGGGGTTTCCGGCGCGCCCAGCACGTTGGCCATCACCGTGGGCGCGATCAGGTCGGTCACGCCCAGCGGGTAGTCCAGGACCGCGCGCACGTGCTGCTCGAACTGCGAGGTCGCCGAGCCGTCCATGGTCCAGTGGCCGGAGTTGTGCGGGCGCATCGCGAGCTCGTTGACCAGCAGGCCGCCGTCGGTCTCGAACAGCTCGACCGCCAGGATGCCGACCACGTTCAGCTCGTCGGCCAGCCGCAGCGCCAGCTCCTGCGCCTCGTGCACCTGGCGCGAGGTCAGGCCCGGCGCGGGCGCCAGCACCTCGGTGTTGATGCCGTTCTCCTGCACGGTCTCCACGACCGGCCAGGCCGCGCCCTGCCCGAACGGCGAGCGCGCGACCAGCGCGGACAGCTCCCGCTTCATCGTGACGCGCTGTTCGACCAGCAGCTCGGTGCCGGCGGCCCGCAGCTCGGGCACCAGCGTCCGGGCCTCGGCGTCGGACTCGACCATCCACACGCCACGGCCGTCGTAGCCGCCGGTGGCGGCCTTCAGCACGACCGGCCAGCCGTGCTCGGCGCCGAACTTGAGGATGTCCTCCACTTCGGACACCTCGGCGTAGGGCGGGCACGGGAAGCCGGTGGCGGACAGGTGGTCGCGCATCACCAGCTTGTTCTGCGCGAACGCCAGCGCGTCGGGCCCAGGGCGGACCGTAAAGCCCTCGTTGACCAGCGCGAACAGGTGCTCCCACGGGACGTGCTCGTGGTCGAAGGTCACCACGTCGACGGTCTTGGCGAACTCGCGCAGCGCGTCGAGGTCGGTGTGGTGCCCGAGCTGGACGTCCCCGGCGACCATCGCGGCCGAGTCGTTCGCGTCGACGGCGAGGATCCGCATCGACTGTCCCAGCGAGATCGCGGCCTGGTGTGTCATCCTGGCGAGCTGGCCGCCGCCCACCATCCCGACGATCGGGAGGCCTGTGCGCTTGTCCATAACGGCTCTAGATTACGGGGAGACGCAGCTCACGAGCCGTCAGGCCGAGGATTCCCAGCGCCGCGGCCAGCACGTAGGCGTTGCCGGGCACGAACAGCTCCGGTCCCCAGCCGAACTCGGTGTCGCCGCCGTTGGGCACCAGCATCACCACGCAGCTGGCGAAGAACACCGTCACCAGGCCCGCCCACACCCAGCGCGCCGTCGACGCGAGCAGGACGATCAGCGGCACCGCCCACACCCAGTGGTGCGACCAGGACACCGGCGAGACCAGCAGCCCGAGGAACGCGGTCACCAGCAACGCGGCCAGCGTCTCGCCACGCCGGTGCAGCCGCCGGACCAGCCACACCGCCGGTACCGCGAGCACCGCCCCGATGCCCAGCGCGACCGCGGTGGACCAGGACGCCTCGTGCGAGAGCCGGTTGACCAGCCCGCCGAGCGACTGGTTGAAGATCCACGACACCCCGCCGACGCGGTGCGGGTCGAACGCCGCCTCCGCCCAGTAACGCGCGGCGTCGCCGGGCATCAGCGCGAACATCAAGATCTGGAGCCCGGCGAACGTGCCCAGCGCGCGCAGCCCGTCCCGCCACCGGCCGGTGACGAACAGGTGCGCCACGAAGATCAGCGGCGTCAGCTTGACCGCGGCCGCGACCCCGATCAGCACGCCCGACCAGCGCGAGCCGGCCAGGACCAGCACGTCGAGCACGACCAGCGCGAGCAGCACCAGGTTGATCTGCCCGAGGAAGATCGTCTTCCAGACCGGCTCCAGCCCCAGCGCCGCCACGGTCAGCCCGGCGACCGCCCAGCCGCGGAACCGCCCGCTCACGCGGATCACCACGGCCAGCGACAGCACCGACGCGGCCGCCAGCACGCCCCAGGTCAGTCCGCTGGGCAGCGCGGCCAGCGGGACGAACAGCAGCGCCGCGGCCGGCGGGTAGGTGAACGGCAGCGACACCCAGGACGGCAGCGTGGACAGCCGCTCCGGCGTGTAGACCGCGTCGCCGTGCAGGAAGGTCAGCGCGCCGGCGCGGTAGACGGCGCTGTCCGCGCCCAGCTGCCAGCCCGCGAGCCAGCCGGCCACGCCGACCGCGAGCGCGCCCAGGACGAGGGCGCCGACCAGGGCGGGCTCAGCCCGCGACCGTAACGTCGTCACGCGCCCGCTCCCGCCGGCGCTGCAGCGCCCACCGCGTCACCAGCACCACGGTCAGCACCAGTGGCGTGAGGATGTAGGCGTTGCCCAGCACGGTCTGCCAGAACTTCCAGTGCAGCTCGATGTTGCGCCCGTTGGGCAGCGCCAGCAGCACGCAGCTGATGAACACCGCGACCACCGCCCCGGTGGCGACCCAGCGCCTCCAGGCGGTGGCGGGCGTGGTCTGCGGCAGCCGCGACACGAGCAGCACCAGCAGCGGCACGGCCCAGACCCAGTGGTGCGACCACGAGATCGGCGAGGCCAGCAGCCCGAAGAACGCGGTGACCAGCAGGGCGGCCAGCGCCTGCCCGCGGCGGTGGAAGCGCAGCATCAGCCACACGGCCGGGATCGCCAGCAGCGCCGCGACGCCCAGCGCGGCCTTCGACGCCCACGGCGCCAGGTCGGTGAGCCGGTTCATCAGGCCGTTGAGCGACTGGTTGCCCGCCCAGTGCACCGGGCCGATGCGGCCGGTGTCGGAGATGGTCTTGGTCCAGTAGCGGATCGTGTCGCCCGGGATCAGCGCCAGCATCAGCAGCTGCAGGCCGAGGAACACGCCGAACGCGCGGAACGCCTCGCGGCGGCGGCCGGTCAGGAACAGGTGCGCCACGAACACCAGCGGCGTCAGCTTCACCGCCGACGCGATGCCGACCAGCACCCCGCCCCAGCGGGTGTTCCGCGTGGTGACGACGAGGACGTCGAGCACGACCACGGCCATCAGGATCAGGTTGATCTGGCCGAGGAAGATCGTCCGCCACACCGGCTCCAGGCCCAGCATGACCAGGGAGAACACCAGCGTCGCGCGGGCCGGTGAGGACCACCAGCGGCGCACGGCGGGCGGGGTCGGCAGCGAGCCGATCGCCACGCGGATCACCAGCGCCATCGCCAGCACCGAGATCGCGGTCAGCACGCCCCAGGCGATCTGGACCGGCAGGATCGCCAGCGGCACGAACAGCAGCGCGGCCGTCGGCGGGTAGGTGAACGGCAGCAGCGCCCACCACGGCTCCGGCGGCAGGGTGTTCGCGTCGTAGAGCGGATCGCCGTGCAGGAGGGTGATCGCCCCGGCCCGGTACACCGCGCTGTCCACGCCGAGCCGCCAGTCGAACAGCCAGCCGACGATGCCGAAGACGAGTGCGAGCAGCGGGACGAGCGACAGCAGCAGGATCGAACGCGGCCGCACCGACAACCGGGCGAGCGAGGTGCGCAGGGCCAGGCGCGGGTGCGCCGGCTCGCCGAGCGGCTCGCCGCCGGTGGCGGGCACTGACTGGGTCACCCTTTCAGGAAATCACGAAACGACTACAGCGTGCGCGGAAGGGTCGGGTTCCGGCGGCCACAGGGTCAGGTTCGTGCGAGTCGCTGCAGCAGGTCGCACGCGGACTCGTGGGTCGCGGGCAGCCGGACCAGCTTGATCTTCGGCGGGCCGACCGGTTCGAGCTGGTCGTCGACCGAGAGCCGCTCGTGCAGCTCGCGCCGCAGCATCACGGCCTTCGCGGCGATCCGGCCGTCGCGCGGGACCGCGGCGGCGACCGTGGACGGCCCGAGCTTCGCGATGCTCTCGCCGCCGTCGAACACCACCCGCAGCGCCTCGGCGATCAGGATCATCGCGGTGAGCCGGGGCCAGCCGCTGACGGCGGACAGGTCGACCGAGACGACCAGCAGGGTGTGGTCGTCGGACACCTGGTGCCCGGGCCGGCGGTACAGCTCGCGCAGCCGGGTGCGCAAGTAGGACGCGGTGGGCAGGCCGGTCAGCGGGTCGACGACCTCGGTGGTGGCGAGCTTGTCCATCGCGACATCGGCCCACGCCAGCGCCGCCACCCGCAGTAGCCGGGCGGGCAGGGCGTCCACGTCCGGGCTCACCAGATCGCCGGACTCCCCCGGAGGGGTGGTTACCGCGTGCAACGCCGCCAGATCGGCGAGGGTCTCGCCCAGCCCGGCGCCGGCCGCGGCCCGCGCCCTGACCAGACTCGCGATGGGGATCTCCGCGGAGCCGTTCCGCAGCATCGCCGCGCACACCGTGTCGACCTCGGGAAGCGCCCAGTCGCTGGGGAAACGCCATCCCGCGGCCAGGCTCGCGGCCTGCCAGCGCGCCCGCAGCTCGCGCAGCGATCCGCCGCCGCCGGGCTCCGGTTCGAGCCGCAGCCCCATGGCCGGCACGTCCACTGGCAACCGTCCTCTCGTCCCGCGACCGCTGTTCCGGTGATGTGACGATCGAAGCGGCGCGTCGTGACGGAATTACACCGTGCGGGTCAATAGGGCCAGGTGTTGCGTGACGGGCCGGGACCGGTCAGTCACACTGATCGCGCGCAGCAGCGGGGATGAAGGAGAGCGGTGTCCACCCTTTCGGCCGATTTCGAGGGCAAGAGCGACGCGGAGCTGATCACCGACGTCCGCACCGGCACCCTGGCCGCGTACGGCACGCTCTACGAACGGCACGTCAGCGCGGCCTACAACCTGGCGCGGCAGCTCGCCCGGTCCACCGCCGAGGCCGACGACCTGGTCTCCGACGCGTTCGCGAAGGTCCTCGACACGCTGCGCGCAGGCAAGGGCCCGGACAGCGCCTTCCGCGCGTACCTGCTCACCGCGCTCCGGCACACCGCCTACGACAAGACCCGCAAGGACAAGCGCGTCGACCTCAACGAGGACATGACCACGGTCAGCGCGGAGGCGCTGACCGTGCAGTTCTCCGACACCGCCGTGGCCGGGCTGGAGCGGACGATGGCGGCGAAGGCGTTCGCGTCGCTGCCCGAGCGCTGGCAGGCCGTGCTGTGGCACACCGAGATCGAGCAGCAGAGCCCGGCCGAGGTCGCGCCGCTGCTCGGCCTGACGCCCAACGGCGTGTCCGCACTCGCCTACCGGGCCCGTGAGGGCCTGCGGCAGGCGTACCTGCAGGTCCACCTGGCCGAGACGTCCGCCGACAAGTGCCGCGCATGCGCCGACCGGCTCGGCGCGTGGACCCGCGACGGCCTGTCCAAGCGGGAACGCGCCCAGGTCGAGGCGCACCTGGACGAGTGCGCGGACTGCCGGGCGCTGGCCGCCGAGCTGGCCGAGGTCAACGGCGCGCTGCGGGCGATCATCGCGCCGATCGTGCTGGGTGGCGCGGCGCTGGGCTACCTCGCGACCGCGGGCAAGGCGACGGCCGCGACGGTGGCGACCGCCGGTGCCGCGGCCGGGTCCGCGGGTGGTGCGGCTTCCGTCGCGGCCGCCGGGCCGCGGCAGTTCGTCGGGGTCGGCGTGTCCGGTGTCGCGGTGGCCGCCGCGGTCGCCGCCGCGCTGGCCGCGGGTGGTGGCACGCAGGAGATCCCGGCGGCCGCGTCGGCTCCGGCGCCACCGCCGGCGGTCGCGCCCGCGCAGCCCCCGGCCCCGCCCGCCGCTCCGCCGGCCGCGCCGCCACCGGCTCCGGTCGTCGAACCGGCCCCCGCGCCCGTCGCGCCCCCGGCGCCCGGGCCGGCCCCGGCGCCACCGCCGCCGGCGCCCGGCGCGCCCGCGAACATCACCGCCGAGGGACCGTCCTCGGCGCTCGAACTGGAACCGGGCGGTGACCCGGTCGCCCTGCCGATCACGGTGCGCAACAACGGCGGATCGGTGTCGGACCCGGTCGCGGCGACGTTGAACCTGCCGCCCGGCATCCGGGTGGTGCCGGCGGGCGGCGGTGGCGGCGGCGCCGGTGGATTCGGGACGCAGGCCGCGCCCGGGCCGCTGCTGGTGAACTGCCCGCCGGGCGAGGGCACGGTCACCTGCACCACCCCGCGCGGGTTGCGGCCGGGTGAGAGCGCGGTGCTGACGTTCCTGCTCAAGGCGGAGCAGGGTGCGGCGTCGGGCCAGGTCACCGGTTCGGTGAACGCCGGGTCGAACGTCCGGGTGTCGGTCAGCGTGCCGGTGTCCGTGGCCGAGGCGCCGGACCAGGTGGCGCTGGAGGCGAAGGCCGTGCGGAGCGGCCAGCACGTGTGGGGCCGCTCGGTGTGGCTGTCGGTCGACGTGACCAACACCGGCCCGAACACCAAGCCGGTCACCCTCTCGATCGACGACGAGGCGCGGCTGATCCTGGGCAGCTTCCGGGCGGCGTGCGACAGCGGCCCGACGACCACGTGCACCAGCCTGAACGCGCTGGAGCCGGGCGAGCACCTGCGGCTGTGGTTCGAGCTGGACGGGCCGGAGAAGCAGGCCCGGACCGTGACGGTGTCGGCGACGCTGGGCACCGCGCACGCGTCGCAGACGGTGACGTTCGACTGCTGGTTCCCGCACTGCGGGGTGCCGTTGCCGGGCCTGGCGCCGACCACGACGACCACCACTTCGGTGACCCCGTCGCCGTCCACCACGACCACCACGACCTCGCGCGAAACGACCACCACCACGACGACGACCTCCAGCCGCACGACCACGACGACGACCACGACGTCGAAGGACCACGGGCGGCCGTGGTGGTGGCTGCCCTGGATCCCGTACTGATCTCCCGGAGTACCGTGACCCGCCATGACGGGTTTCGCGGCACTGTTGCGGTTCCTGCCCCGGGGGGTGCGCAAGTTCCTCGTCCGGCGCCGTGAGCTGCTGAAGTTCGTTCTGGTCGGCGGAACCTGCTTCGTGATCACCAACGTCGTCAACTACGGGCTGAAGCTGACCGTGCTGACCGGTAAGCCGGTGACCGCGCTGGCGGTCGCGACGCTGGTGGCCACGGTGGTGTCGTACGTGCTCAACCGCGAGTGGTCCTTCCGCACCCGCGGCGGCCGCGAACGGCGTCACGAAGCCGCGTTGTTCTTCCTGATGAGCGCGATCTCGCTGGGGCTGGGCGCGCTGCCGCTGGCCGTGTCGCGGTACGTGCTGCACCTGCACACGCCCGAGGTCGGGCTGGTCACGCAGGAGATCGCGGACTACGTGAGCGGCATGATCGTGGGCACGCTGCTCGGTACGGCGTTCCGTTGGGTGTCGTTTCGGAAATGGGTGTTCCCGCAGGAGGACGCACATCCGGGACGCGTCGCGGAATCGGATGAAACCGGCTCACGCGCCGCCTGACGCTCCCCGGTTTCGCGGACTCCGTAGACTGCCCGAGTGACCGTTGTGGAAAGCGTGTTGTCGCACACGCCCGAGCCATTGCGCTCGGTGTTGATCAAGCATCGGGAGCTGCTCAAATTCGGGATCGTCGGCGGAACGACCTTCATCGTCGACAACGGTGTCTGGTACCTGCTGAAACTGAGCGTGCTGGAAGACAAGCCGACCACGGCGAAAGCGATCGGGATCATCGTCGCGACGATCGTGTCGTACGTTCTCAATCGCGAATGGTCGTTCCGCACTCGTGGGGGCCGGGAAAGGCATCACGAGGCCGCGCTGTTCTTCGTGATCAGCGGCCTGGCCGTGGTCGTGAACCTGATTCCGCTGTGGGTTTCGCGGTACGTGCTGCACCTGGAACTGCCACACGTGAGCCGGTTCGCGCAGGAAGCGGCGGACTTCGTCAGCGGATCCATCATCGGCATGCTGCTGGCGATGGTGTTCCGCTTCTGGGGCTTCAAGAGGTGGGTCTTCCCGGACGAACTGGGCAAACGCCGCCGCGACACGTCCCGCGAGCCAGACCCGACGGCCTGATCCACCCGGCCGGCCGCTCAGCGCGGCACGCGCTCCGCCGGCCAGCGCACCTCCGGCACATCCCCCGGATTCGGCACCCGCAGGAACAGGCTGAACACCGCCGGCCGACGGCTCGACAACTCCAGCCGCCCGCCGTCCGCCTCGGCCAGGGCTCGCGCCAGCGCCAACCCGACCCCGGTCGATCCGCCGCCGGAGAAGCCCCGCTCGAAGATGTGCGGCGCCAGGTCGTCCGGGATGCCCGAACCGGTGTCGCTCACCTCGACCACCACCGTGCCCTCGGTCTCGCCCCGGCGCGCGGCCAGCGTGACCGTCCCCGCCCCGTGCCGCAGCGCGTTGTCCAGCAGCACGCCGACCACCTCGCGCAGCCGGCCCGGCGTCGCCCGCGCCATCAGGCCCTCGCCGATCTTCAGCCGCAGGTTGCGGCCCTCCGCGCGCAGCAACTGCCGCCACTCCTGCGACACCTCGGGCAGCTCCGCGGCCAGCTCCAGCGCCTCCGTGTCGACCTCGCTCGCCGCCCGCGCCGCCGCCAGCAGCTCCTCCAGCGCCTCCGACAACCGGTCCGCCTGCTCCTGCGCCGCCCGCGCCTCCTCCGCCGTGTCCGGGTCGTCGGCGACCGTCAGCGACTCCAGCCGCAGCTGCAGCGCGGTCAGCCGGCTCCGCAGCTGGTGCGACACGTCCCCGACCAGCTGCCGCTCCCGCTGCACCAGCTGCGCCAGCGCGGTGCCCGACGTGTCCAGCGCCTCGGCCACCATGTCCAGCTCACCGATGCCGTACCGGCTCGTGTCCGGCCGGAAGTCCCCGCCACCGAGCCGCGCCGCCCGCTCGGCCACGTGCCGCAGCGGTTTCGCCAGTCGCCGGGCCGTCACGGTCGCCACCACCGTCCCGATCGTCACCGAGAACACCACCAGCAGCAGCACGGCCAGCGTCACCGTGGTCTGCCGCGACCGCAGCGGCCCGGACGGGATCGACAGCTCCAGGTGCCCCTGCCGCGCCAGCTGGACCGTCGCGGTCACCGGATCCGCCCCCGGATCGGCGCCCTCGGTCATCCGCTCCTGCCCCGGCACCTCGACGACCAGCTTCCCGCCCTGCGGGATGGCCACCGACACCTGCGTGAGGTCGTTCTGGTCGAGCGCCCCGTCGGCCAGCTCGGTGTCCAGCGTCGCGGCGATCTGCGCGGCGCGGCCGGCGAGGTCCTCGTTGTAGATGCTGTCGACGAGCTTCCACGCGGTGACGCCGAGCGGGATGCCCAGCGCCGCCGCGGTGACCGCGACCGCCAGCAGGATGGCGAGCAGGATCCGGCGGCGCACTAGTCTGCGTTGAACCGGAAGCCGACGCCGCGGACCGTCGCGATGCGCCGCTCACCGTCGCCGTGGTGGATCACCGACCCCTTGCCGTCGCTGGTCACCGACAGCTTCCGGCGCAGCCACGACATGTGCATGTCGAGTGTCTTCGAGGTCTTGGACTCCAGGTCGTTCCACACCTCGGCGAGGATCTCGTCGCGGCTGACGACCTGCCCGGCGTGGCTCATCAGCACCCGCAGCAGCTCGAACTCCTTGTTCGCCAGCTGCACCTCGCGGCCGTCCACCAGCACCATCCGCGCGCCCAGGTCCATCCGCACGCCACCGGCCTCGAGCACCTCGGGCGCCCGCCGGCGCAGCAGGGCGCGGATGCGGGCCAGCAGCTCGGCCAGCCGGAACGGCTTGGCCACGTAGTCGTCGGCGCCGGCGTCGAGGCCGACCACGAAGTCCACCTCGTCGGTGCGGGCGGTGAGCATCAGCACCGGCAGCTCGCTGCCGTTCGCGCGCAACCGGCGGCACACCTCGAGCCCGTCCATGCCGGGCAGGCCGAGGTCGAGCACGAGCAGGTCGACCCGCTTGGCCTGGGTGGTGTCGAGTACCGCGGGCCCGTCCCCGACCACCTCGACGTCGTAGCCCTCCCGTTCGAGCGCACGCGACAGGGGGTCCGCGATCGCCGGGTCGTCCTCGGCCAGCAACACCATGCTCACCTGGTCAACTCTACGACCGCGCCACGTGAAAACATCGTGGCGTGGCGAGCTACACGGACGATCTCATCCTGGCGGAGAAGCTCGCGGACGCGGCGGACTCGATCACCACGGCCCGGTTCCGCGCCCGCGACCTGAAGGTCAGCAGCAAGCCGGACCGCACCCCGGTCACCGACGCGGACACCGCGGTCGAGGACGCGGTGCGCGAGGTGCTCGCCGCCGAGCGCCCGGACGACAACGTGGCCGGCGAGGAGCGCGGCGGGACGGCGTGGGCGTCGGGCCGCGCGTGGGTGCTGGACCCGATCGACGGGACGAAGAACTTCCTGCGCGGCGGTCCGGTGTGGGCGACGCTGATCGCGCTGGTCGAGGACGGGCAGCCGGTGGTCGGTATGGTCAGCGCGCCGTTGCTCGGCCGCCGCTGGTGGGCCGCGGCGGGTGACGGCGCGTGGATGCGCGACTCGGCGGGCGAGCGCCGGATCTCGGTGTCGGCGGTGTCGTCGCTGTCGGACGCCTACCTGTCCACCACGGACCTGGGCTCGTGGACCGAGTACCACTCGCGCGAGGCCTACCTGGGACTGGTCGACGCGTGCTGGGAGACCCGCGCCTTCGGCGACTTCTGGCAGCACTGCCTGGTGGCGGAGGGCGCGATCGACCTGGCCGCCGAGCCGATCGTCAACCCGTGGGACGTCGCGCCGATGCAGATCCTGCTCACCGAGGCCGGCGGGCGGTTCTCGGATCTGACCGGCGTGGAGCGCTTCGACGGCGGCTCGGCGCTGTCGTCCAACGGGCACCTGCACGACGAGGCTCTCGGCCACCTGCGGCGGTAGCTCACCCGGCCCGCTGCCCGGTCACGTCCCAGAGGTGGTGCAGCGGGTCGTGGATGAAGTAGCGCGCGAAGGTGTCCGTCGTGAACTGGGCGCCGTCGCTGCGGGTGCCGGGGCGTTGCCACTGCTCGCCGGAGACCTGGGCGAACGCCTCGGCCAGCCGGGACGCCGCCGTGGTCAGCTCGTCCGCCACCACTCGCGGGTCCTGTGTCTCGTACCGGTCCTCGATCGCCGTCGCGTCCTGGTTCCAGTCCGGGAACAGCGGGCCGTCCTCCGTGAGGATCAACCGCAGCCGCTCCAGGTAGATCCGGCACACGTCCCGCACGTGGCAGCCGTACTCCAACGTGGACCACTTGTCCGGCGCGGGCCGCTCCCGCACGTCCGGCTCGGCCAGCGCCCGGCGCCACCCCTCGGCGTTCGCAAGCAGCAACGCGGGCACGTCCTCACGGGAGAACGTGCCGGCGTCGAAACCGCATTCCGGGCACGGCGTGCGCAGCACCCAGGTCCAGTCCTTGGTGTCGGGGGTGATCATGCGTCGAGCATCATCGCCGGAACCCGCGAGCACCAGTCCGGATCGCTTAACGGTGCCGTCAGCTCTCCTTAAGCCGGCGCGGGCAGCAGCCCCACGGCCCCGCGCGCGACCTGCGACCAGGCCAGCCTGCCGAACAGGTAGTGGCAGGCGACCTGCTCGTTGGTGAACCGGGCCCAGTCGTAGCGGTTGCCCTGCTCGCGCCAGAACACCTCCCACACCGGACCGCCCTCTTCGGACTCCTCGACCCGCAGCAGGCACCACGCGTTGTCGGCTTCCTTGCCGATCGAGATCACCTCGCCGGGCACCCCGATGGCCGCCAGCCACCGCACGATCGACTCGACGTTCACTGCGCAGCGCCCTCCTCGAACGTGATGTCCGCCAGATACCCCAGGGTGACCAGCTCGTCGGCCGAGTAGGTCGCGCGGTACCGCTCGCCGCCGCCGGGCTGCCCGAACCACGGCGCCGACACCGCCCGCCACACCGGCGTGTCCCGCAGCACGCGGTAGCGCCGGTAGCCGGCTGTCCGGGCCGACGGCGGCAGCGACCGCCGCGCGAACGGGGTGCCCGCCGGCGCGAAGACCCGGCCGCGTGGATCGCCGAAGCGGTCCAGAACCGCGCCCTCGGCCAGCACCTCCGGCTCGCCCTCCGCGGCGCCGCCCTCGGGGTACAGCTCGCCCGGCGGCCACGCGTATTCCGGCACCTCACGGCGCTTCCCGGCCAGGAACCGGCGATCCCAGTCGCGCTCGTGCAGGCCGCCCAGCGGGTCGTACCCGGCGAGCAGCTCCGCCGGGGGCGTCCCGGCCGGCGAGGGCAGACGGCCGTACCCGGCCTGGACCTTCGCCAGCGCGTCGTCGGTCCGGACCAGGTCCGAGCGCGGGTGGTCGTGCGGCGGGAACCGCAGCCCGGGCGCGTAGTCGACCTCGGACGGCGGCACGGGCAGCTGCCGCGCGGGCTTGTCGGTGGCGACGGGCAGGTGGCCGATCGGGAACATGTGCACCCGGAACAGCGCGACGATCGTCTCCCGCTCCTGCCGTGGCGTCCCCATCGGCGGCGGCTCCGGCGCGCGCGGCGGCGCCGGCTCGGCATACGGCGCGACATTCGGCTGACGCGGCCCGGGCGCGAACGGCGCGTGCCCCGCCGGCGGGGCGTAGCCGGCCGCGGGCGCGGCAGGCGCGTACGGCGCCGGGGCGTAACCGGCCGGCGCGTACCCGGCGGCGGGAGCGGCCGGAGCCGGTGCACCCGGCATTCCCGGCGCTCCCACCGGAGGCGGCGACGGCACGGCGGCCTCGGCGAACCCGGCGGCGACGGTGGCGTTGGGCAACCCGGTCGAGGGCGTCGGCACCTCGTCGAAGCCGCCCGCGTCCAGCAAGCCCTCGTACTGCGGCAGTGACGGCGGGGTCGGCGGGTCCGGGAGCTGGATCGGACCGGTGTCGGTGTCGGCGAAGGCCGGTTCGGGAACCACGGGCGGCACCACCGGCGGCGTCAGCACGGCCGAGGACACCACGGCCGGCGCGGCTGGCGGCGCCGTGCCCAGCACCGCGGGCGACGGCGTCACCACGGGCGCCACCAGTTCCGGCGCCAGACCGGTGACCACCCCGAGCAGCGCGCCCTGGCCGTCCGGGGTGCGGGCGCCCGGGTTCGGCTCGACGACCGGGGTGACCAGCGAGCCGACCGGCCCGGGCCCGAGCGTCGCGGCCAGGCCGTGGGTGACGACCGCCAGGTTCGCCGCCGTGCCACGCAGAATCGGCTCCACACCGAGGATCGCGGTCGGGTGGCCGTGCTCGGCGGCGGCGAGGGTCGCGTCCCGGTTCTTCGCGGCCTCGACGAGCTGCCGCACCAGTTCGACCTTCGCGGCGCCGACCTGCTCGGCCGCGGTCTCCAGCCGGTCGGCGGCTTCGGCGGCGCCGCGCGCGGCCGCGGTCAGGTGCCCGTTCTCCGGATCGACGAACGCCGACCACGCGTGCCCGGCCGCCTCGCCCGCGTCCCGGGACAGGGCGGCGACCGCGGCGCCCGCGTGTTCGTCGGCCTCCGCGGCGAGCGCGGTCAGTTCGCGGTGCGCGTCGCGCCAGGCGCCGGCCTGCTCGCGCAGCTTGTCCTCGTCCGCGTCCGGCCACTCCAGGCCGGTTTCCCCCGCCAGGCCGGCGAGTTCCCGCGGTAGCTCGATGCCCATGCGCTACCCCTGTGCCGTGTCGATGATCGCCCGCTCGGCGTCCTCTTCGGACCCGCGGTAGCGCCCGGCGGCCTCGCCGACGGTCCGTCCGAACGTCGTCAGCCGCCCGGACAGGCTCCGCAGCCGGTCCAGGGTCTCCTCGGCGCGCGAGACGTGCGACGCGGCGATCGCCTGCCCGACCGCGCCGTCGCCCCACGCCTGGCCCGCGCCGTCGAGCGTCCGCTCCAGCCGCTCCGCGATGGCCGCCGCGCGCACCGCGAGGCCGTCGAAGTCGCCTGCGGAGGCCGCGAGCCGGGCGGCGTCGGCCTCGAACCCGGCGCTCATCGGGTCATCCAGGTCTGGTCTTCGAGGCTCTCCTCGTCCGGCGCGGGACGGGGTTTCGCGGGCGCGATCTCGGTCGCGTCGAGGTCACCGGTGCCGAGCAGCAGCGCCTGCGGGTCCGTGCCGGACGGCAGCACCGGCGCCAGCACCTCACCGGCCCGCGCGAGCGCCCGCACGGTGGCCTCGGCGGTGACGCGCACGATCTGCTGCGCCAGCTCGTTCGGCCGGTACCGCCAGTACGCGCCGTCGGCGATGGTGAGAGAGGTCAGGGTGCCGCGCGGGCCGACGGTCGCGGTGATCAGCCCGTCGGCGTCGGTGGCCGAGGCCGTGACGGCGGCGAGCGCGCGCTGCGCGGAAGCGAGATCTTCGCGGCTGCGGCGGTAGTCGGCGAGCAGTTCCTCCACCTGCGCCCGATGCTCGGTCACGGCACCCCTCCTCGCGAGTACAGCAGTCGGCTCGGACTCGGACGCGCGCCACGGCGCTCCGGTTCCCCCTCGGCATCAGGTTGCCCCATCGAGCCGAAATACGCATGAGTGCCCGAACCGTGTCGCGGCGTGCGGTCAAATCGCAACCTGCCGCGGCGATCATCTCGATTCCGCCGTGGTGGGAATCGCCCGCGGCCCGCTTTCCCGTCGCCGAGGATTACCCAGCGGTGCCAACGGTTTCCCGGCTCGCTCGGACGGCGGTCAGTTACCCGCGGTCAGCTCCGCGAGCCGAAGATCGCTGGATCGGGTGAGATCAGGAGACGCCGCGGCCACGGGGTTGCGGTCCCTGCTCGCCCGGGAAGTCGTCGTACGGGTTGTCGTTGACCTGGCGGTAGATCATCGTGTGCACCCGTTCCACGCGCGGGATGTCCTCGAAGCGCAGCGGCTCGTCCGAAGCGGACTCGATCACCAGCGTTCCGCAGCCGAAGAGCCGGTCCACGATGCCGTGCTCGAACTGCACGCTGCTGATCCGGCCGAGCGGGATGTCGATGCCGGTGCGCTTGATCACGCCCTCGCGCACGATCAGCCGGTCGGTCGTGACGATGAAGTGGGTGGTGCGCCAGCGGATCAGCGGCACCAGGAAGGACCAGACGATCAGCACGACCGCGACCACGGCGATCGCGATGCGGGCCACGTCGTCCCACGGCGCGGGCGCGTCAGCGGCGAGCGTGACGAGCCAGATGCCCAGCCCCACCGTCACGAGAAAACCGATCACCGGCCAGATCAGCATCTTCGCGTGCGGATGGCTGTGCACTATGACCTGCTCGTTCTCGCTGAGCAGATCGTCGGGGTAGGCCACTGCGAACTCCTCTCGCGACCGCCTCACCGTACCGGGCGCAGGTGCACGACGTCTCCGGCGAACACGGTGTGCCGCTTCCCGTCCTGACCGGCCACTTCGAGCTGGCCGGCGGCGTCGACGTCCTCGGCCGTGCCGGTGATCGCGTGGTCGCCCGGCAGCAGCACCCGGACCTCCTGGCCGATCGTCTCGCAGCGGTCCCGGTAGTCCGCCAGCAGACCGGCCTTCGCGAGGTCGCCGCGCGCGGCGCGCCAGCGGTCCTCGCGGTCGGCGAGCGCGGCCAGCAGCAGCGCGGCGATGTCGGTGCGGTCGGTGGTGCGGGCGCCGTTCTCGGCCAGGGAGGTGGGCAGCAGCCCGCCCGCGCCCGGCTCGACACCCGGGCCCAGCGGCCGGACGTTGAGCCCGATCCCGAGCACGACGGCCAGCTCGTCCCCGGCGACGGCCTCGGACAGGATGCCCGCGCACTTGCCCCGGGCCGGGCCGGCGAGCACGTCGTTGGGCCACTTGAGGACCGCGTCGACGCCCAGCTCCGCGGTCAGGTCGGTCACCGCGAGCCCGGCCACGATCGCCAGTGAGCCGAGGGCGCTGAACGGCACCTCCACGGGACGCAGCAGCACGCTCAGGTAGACGCCACTGCCCTTCGGGGACGCCCACAGCCGCGCGCGCCTGCCGACGCCGGAGGTCTGCTCCTCGGCGATCAGCACGGTCCGGTCCGCCGCGCCCTCGACACTGGCTTCACGCAGGTCGGCGTTGGTGGACCCGGTGCTGGGGACGACGTCCAGCGCGGCGTACGGACCCTGCGGGGCGAGCAGTTCGGCGCGCAGCCGCCCGGCGTTGATCGCGTTCATGGGGCAGCCTATTCGTCTTCCGTCACGCAAGAGGGGGTCCGGTCGTTGGATCACTGTGTCCGGCCCGGCCGTTGTCTTTTAGTGTTGGCGAGGTGACCATGCGTTTCCGATCCTGGGGGCGGGCCGCCGCCGGGCGTGCCCTGATCGCGCTGATCCTCGTCGCCGCCGTGGCCACCTGCGGGTGGCTGCTCGTCGAGCCGCCGCGGGAGCAGGTGGCGGCCGCCGCCGACGTGCTGCCGCCGGAGCCGCCCGCGGGCGGTGCGGCGCTCGCGTCCGCGCCGACCGTGCTGGAACCGAACGCGCCGGTGCAGGCGCAGGCGCCGCGGGAACAGGGCCAAAGCGAGCTGGAGAAGTGGGCGGCCGGGCTGAGCGGGCCGCTCGACATCCCGGAGCGCGCGCTGATCGGGTACGCCACGGGTGAGCTGACGCTGCGCGAGGAGGACCCGGGCTGCCACCTGTCGTGGGTGACGCTCGCCGGCATCGGCAAGGCCAGCTCGAACCACGGCCGGTTCGGCGGCGGGTCGCTGGACGCGAACGGCACGCTGACGAAGGCGCTGGGCGCGGTGCCGCTGACCGGCGCCGCGGGCGAGGCCGCCACCGAGCCGCGTGGCGGCCCGATGCAGCTGACGCAGGCGGAGTGGCAGCGCGCCGGTGCGCGGGGCGACATCCAGGACATCGACGACGCGTCCGTCGCCGCGGGCCGCACCCTGTGCGCGGGCAACACCGACCTGCAGGCCGGCCAGGGCTGGTGGAAGGCGATCGAGTCCTACCGCGACTCGGACCTGTTCCGGCAGCAGGCGCTCGGCAACGCGCAGCTGTACGCGCAGCTCTCGCTGGAGCCGGCGTCGGCGTCCGCGCCGTCGGTGCGGGCCACCCGGTTCGCCCTCGACCAGCTGGGGTTGCCCTACGTGTGGGGCGGCAACGGCCCGGAGGCGGGCGCGGCCGGGTTCGACTGCTCGGGCCTGACGAAGGCGGCCTACGACGCGGCCGGGGTGAGCCTGCTGCGCACCGCGGACATGCAGTTCCGGTCCGTCCAGGCGGTCACCGAGCCGCGGTTGGGCGACCTGGTGTTCTACGGCAACCCGGCGACGCGCATCCACCACGTGGGCCTCTACCTGGGCAACGGACTGATGATCAACGCGCCGACGCAGGGCATGGCCATCCAGATCGCGACGTACCGCACCCGCACGGACGACTACGCGGGAGCCGGCCGCCCGGCGAGTTAGCCTCTGTTGCTTCCTCGGGGTTCGTCGAGCGTCCGGGGCGCCACAGCGAGTCCCGCGATGAGGACGACGCCGAGCCCGGTCACGACGATGGACCTCGCCAGGCATCGTGAGGCGAACAGGCCGGGCGGGATCAGCGGGTTCGCGGCGCGGCGCTCACGAACGGAGGTCTTCGCCGAGCTGACGGCCGACTGGTCCCCCATCGACAACCAACGAGCCGAGGCACTGGGGCGAGGTCGCGCGAAGCCTGACGCCGTTCTTCACAGTGTCGGGGGCAGGTCCAGCCACGGTTGGCCGGTGGCGTCGAAGCCGGTCAGCTCGGCGATCTTCCCGTCGACGACGTGCAGGACCGCGATGGCGAACAGCCGGTGCTCCGGGTCGCCGGGGGCGCGGAGGTACAGCGCGGCGGCAGGCATGCGGTTGACCGTCGTGGGGACACCGCGCCAGTCGTCGTGGCCGGGTTGGAAGAGCCCACCGGAGACCCAGCCGTCCACCGCGTCCTTGGCCGTCGTGGTCACGGTGCCCGAATCGGGCAGCATCGCGAAGCGCAGGTCGTCGCGCAGCAGGGACGACAGGCCGCCGAGGTCGTTGCGCTCATGGGCGTCGATGTAGGACCGCACCACGCTGCGCTCGTCGTCCGACAGCTCGTGGGTGGCGGGGCTGCGCCAGTCGAGGCGGCGGCCGGGCAGCTGCTCGCGCATCGTCACGCGCGCCCGCTGCAGCGCGCTGGTCACCGATGCGACGGTCAGCTCGAGGGCCTCGGCGGCCTTCGACGCCGGCCAGCCGAGCACGTCGCGCAGGATGAACACCGCCCGCTGCCGCGGCGGCAGGTGCTGGACGGCGACGATGAACGCCAGCTCGATGGTCTCCCGCGCCACCACCGATTCCTGCGGGTCCTCGGGGAGCATCCGGTCGGGGTAGGGCTGGAGGTACCGCAACTCGGAGGCGAGCTCGGACGGTACGGGTGTGCGGTCGTTGCGCTTGTCCAGGAAGTCGAGGCAGGCGTTCGTCGCGATCCGGTACAGCCAGGTCCGCAGGGCCGCGTGACCCTTGAACGACTCCCGCTTGTGCCACGCTCGCAGGAACGTCTCCTGCGTCAGGTCCTGGGCGTCGGCGTAGTTCGCGAGCATCCGGTAGCAGTGCACCTGCAGCTCACGGCGGTAGCGCTCGGTGAGAGCCGCGAACCGCGCCGTGTCACCGGAGCGAACCGCCGCGATGTCGTCACCCAGCGATCTGTCGTCGGTCATGGTCATCGATCCTTCCACCGGTGCGGGGGCTACCAGAACTGACGACGCGGCGGAGGAATTCTCATCGGTGGTTCTCACGCTGTGATCAATTGGGTGGACGGGGTGACGCGCGGCTTGTAGCTTGTAGTCGACCGTGACACCGCCAGAGGAGGTGAGCCCCATGACCGCAGTACCGAAGTGGGTGCTCCCCCATCCCGTCACGGCCGGGCGATCGACGTAGGTGTCGCCGGGAGCGCCTCGACATCAAGGCACTCCCGAAAGGCACCGTCATGGATTCTCCACGTTTCGATGTGATCATCGCCGGCTGCGGGCCGACCGGCGCCATGCTGGCCGCCGAGCTCCGGCTGCACGGCGTGCGAGTACTCGTTCTGGAACAGGAAACCGAGCCCAAGTCGTTCATCCGCATCGTCGGTCTGCACATCCGCAGTATCGAGCTGATGGCCATGCGCGGACTGCTGGATCGCGTCCTCCCGCACGGCAGGAAGCGTCCGGCGGGCGGATTCTTCGCCGCCATCGGCAAACCCGCGCCCACCGGTCTGGATTCCGCGCACGCCTATCTGCTGGGAATACCGCAGCCGGTCATCGAAGACCTGCTTGCAGAACACGCCGCCGGGCTCGGCGCGCAGATCCGGCGCGGTTGTCCGGTGACCGGGTTCGAGCAGGACGACGAGGGTGTGACGGTCACGCTGTCCACTGGGGAACAGGTGCGATCGCGTTATCTCGTCGGTTGCGACGGCGCACGCAGCACGGTGCGCAAACTGCTCGGCGTCGGCTTTCCCGGCGACCCCTCGCGGACCGAAACACTGATGGGTGAAATGGAAGTGGGTGTGCCGCCGGAGGAGATCGCCGCCAGGGTCGCCGAAGTCCCGGAAACCCACCAACCGTTCTGGCTCAGGCCGTTCGGCGGAGGGATCTACAGCGTCGTCGTCCCCGCCGCTGAAGTCAGCGATCGCGCGCAACCGCCCACCCTCGAGGATTTCCAGCACCAGCTGCGCGCGGTTGCGGGCACCGATTTCGGCGTGCACTCCCCGCGCTGGTTGTCCCGTTTCGGGGACGCCACCCGGCTGGCCGAACGCTACCGGGTCGGGCGGGTGCTGCTCGCCGGCGACGCGGCGCACATCCACCCGCCCACCGGCGGGCAGGGCCTCAACCTGGGTGTCCAGGACGCGGTCAACCTCGGCTGGAAGCTGGCCGCGCAGGTCCGCGGCTGGGCGCCGGGCCCACTGCTGGACACCTACGAGCACGAACGCCGTCCGGTCGCCGCGGACGTGCTGGACAACACCCGCGCCCAGATGGAACTGCTGTCGCCCGAACCGGGGCCGCGGGCGGTGCGCAGGCTGCTCACCGAGTTGATGGACTTCGACGAGGTGAACCGCTACCTGATCGAGAAGATCACCGCGATCGATGTCCGCTACGACTTCGGCGAAGGCCCCGCCCTGCTCGGCCGCCGCCTGCGTGACGTCGACGTGCAGGGCGGGCGCCTCTACGACCTGCTGCACCGTGGCCGGGGCCTGCTGCTGGACCGCACCGGACGCCTGACCGTCGGCGGCTGGTCGGACCGGGTCGACCAGGTCGCGGATCCCACGGCGGCCCTGGACGTTCCGGGCGTCCTGCTACGGCCGGACGGGCACGTCGCCTGGATCGGCGACGATCAGCGCGACCTGGACGATCACCTCGCCCGCTGGTTCGGGGCGCCGGCCAGCAGCTCGTAGACGCCGGAGAAGCCCTCGCCGCCGTGACCGTCGGCGATCCGGCGCGCCATCAGCTCCCTGGTCTCCCGCATCCGGACGGCCTCCACGCCGACCGACTCGCGGTGGCCGATCAGGTCGTCCATCAGCGCGAACTGGACGTCGAGCGGCCCGAGGTCCGGCGGGTACTCGCGGCTCTCGACGGCCTTCGCGATCGAGGTGAGCAGGGGCTGATAGGCGGTCAGCGAGGCGGCGAAGCGGTCGGCGAACCCGGTGACGTCGGCGCCTTCGGACCGCACGAGCTTGAGCGTGTGCAGGAAGCCGAGGAGCACTTCGTAGCCCATGGCGACCTGGGCCAGGAATTCGACGGCCGCCGCGCCGGCGTCGTCACCGTGGTAGCTGACCGCGCCCAGCAGGTTCAGCGCGTCGCGGTGCGCTTCGAAGGCGGAGCCGCTGAACAGGAACCGCGCGTTCGGCGTGCCCACGTACGGCGGGTCGCCCATGATCTTGCCGTCGATGTACTGCGCGCCGTGCTCGTGCGCCCAGCGTTCATAGGCCCGCGCCTGGTCCGGGGAGCCGCTGGTGACGTTGACCAGGACCTTGCCCTGGGCCGTGTCCCCGAGGGTCGACAGCACCTCGTCGACCGCGGTGCCGTCGAGCAGGCACACCACGACGAGCTGGCTGGCTGCCACGGCTTCCGCCGCCGTCGGGGCGGTGGTGGCACCTGCCTCGACGAGCGGCGCGGCCTTGCTCGCGGTCCGGTTCCAGACCGTCGTGCGGTATCCGCGGTCGAGGAACACCCGGGCGATGGCCGAGCCCATCTCACCGAGGCCGAGGACTGTGATTTCACCGGTTGTCGTATTCATACGGTAAGTCTGAAAGCTCCAGTTTAGTGGAGGTAAAGGTCGATGAGAGTGCCATCTCGTGAAGCCGATCACCTGCCGGGGCCGAAACTGTCGTACTCCCCGGGCACACTGCCTGACATGACCGAGACGACCACACACCAGCACCACTCCTTCGACTACATCGAGCTGACGGTGACCGACGTCGGCGAGGCCAAGCGCTTCTACGGCGAGGCGTTCGGCTGGACGTTCAACGACTGCGGCCCGGAGTACGCCGGAATCCGCAACCCCCGGGACGGCACCGGACCGGAAGTGGGCGGCCTCCGCGCCGGGGACGCGGTGCGCCCGGAGGACCTCCCCGCCGACGACGCCGTGCCCCCGGGGAACCTTCGCGCCGGCGAGGCCGGACGCCCGGGCGGCCCGCTCGTGCTGCTGTACTCCGCCGACCTGGAGCAGTCGGTGTCAGCGGTGCAGCAGGCAGGCGGCCGGGTGGTGAACGGCCCGTACTCCTTCCCCGGCGGCCGGCGCTTCCACTTCACCGACCCAAGCGGAAACGAACTGGGCGTCTGGTCGGAAGGCGGGTGAGGTTCGCCCACCGCCCGCAATGACTGCCGCTCCCGGAACGCGTGCCGGGCGGCGGATGGTCAGCCGCTGAAGTCGCACGAGCCGACCAGAGAGGAGCAACTCACTGCCACACGACCCACGAATCATTTCGGCCGCCTGACGGCAAAACCGCCGAAGGCCACCGGCGTGGATCCACTCAGCTCCACATCGGAGCCGCGTCACCCACCCCCGCCAACCGACGCGAAACCGGACCCCACGCAAAGCCACCGCGGCACCCCGCCCAGCGGCCCGCGTCACCCACGCCGACCACACGCCGGTGCGATCTCGCGTCAGGCAGCGCCGCGCTGGGCACCCCCAGCTACACGCGCGACGCGCCCTCACTCCAGACACCACCGCGCTGGGCACCCCCGGCCACACACACGACGCGGCTCCGGGCACCCCCGGCCACCGCGACGACAGCTGACCTCGCGATGAGTGTGATCCCGCTTCAAGCGGCACTGCGCCGGGCACCACCAGCCACACGCGAGGCGTAGCTCCCGCGTCGAACGGCACCGTGGCGAGCACCGGCGGCCACATGCGGTGCGATCCTCCGTCCAAACCGCACCGCACATACGAGACGCGGCCCCCACTTCAGACAGCGCCGTGGCGGGCCAGCGCTTCGAGGTATCGGGCCACCGGGCCGAGTGTGAGCAGTCCGCTGCCCGCGCCGGCCAGTTCGCCCGCGGCGGGCAGCAGTTCGGCGTGCAGACGGGCCATCGTGGCGCGGTCGCCGCGGCGGATCGCGACCAGCGCGTGCAGGCAGGTGCGCGCCTCGAAGAGCAGGTCCCGCGGGAGGGCGGGATGTCCGAACCGTCGTCGGACACCACGGGTCGGCACCACGGCTCGTAGGCGCCGAAGTCGAGGTCGCCCCCGGCGGCGGCGCCGCGCTGGATGCGGTCGCTCAGCAGGGCGAAGCCGAGGATCCCACTGTCCACACCGGACATCCCGGTGCCGGCCAGCCGGGCCGCGGCGGCGCGGTACGCCGCTTCGGCGGGTTGTCCGGTGGCGGACGCCCGCATCGCCCAGTACCACTGTGTGAAGACGCCGACCAGCGGGATCTCGTGCTTCTCGCCGAGCCGGTCGGCCGCCTCCGCATGGCGGTCGGCGGCCGGGAAATCGGCGAGGGCCGAGTCGGCCTGCATCAGCACGAGGTGGCCGAGCACCTCGAACGTCACCAGCTCGTGGCGCTGCGCCAGCTCGACCAGCTCGCGCCCGATGCGGGCCCGCTCCGGCGCGAGCCCCGCCCGCTCGAACGACTGCATGAACCGGGCGTTCAGCGCGAACGCCAGCAGCGCGGGATCGTCCAGGCGCCGCGCGAGCGTCTCGGCCTCCCGCGCGGCCCGCGGTCCGCGCGCGCCGGCGGTGTTGCGTAGTTCGAGGGCGAGGGTGGCGAGCAGGCGCGCGCGAACCGCGTCCTCGCCCGGCGGCAACGCCTCCAGGGTCCGCTCGGTCACCGCGGCGATCCGCCGGGCCAGCGCCGGGTCATCGTTCGCGGTCCAGATCGCGGGCACGTCGAACGCGGTGAGCACGCGTGCGGTCAGCGCCGGGTCGCCGACGCGCTCGGCCAGCGTCAGCGCCTCGGCCCGGTGCTGCCGGGCCCGGTCCAGCCTCCCGGTCACGGCCAGCGCCCGCACCAGGCCCATGATCAGTTCGAGCCGCTCCGACACACCCGCCGCACCGGCGTGGTCGAGCGCGGCCTGCCACAACCGGGCGGCTTCGTGCGGGGCGAACCGGCGCTCGGCGTCCTCGGCCGCCGCCCGCGCGTACCGGACCGCCTCGGGTGCCTCGGCGAGCAGGAAGTGGTGCGCCAGCGCGGCGACATCGCCAGGCCGCAGGCGTTCGATCGTCTCGCCGATCCGCGCGTGCAGGCGCGCCCGGCGCGACTGGGACAGGTCCTGGTAGATCGTGTCGCGGACCAGCGCGTGCGCGAACCGGAACCGGCCGGCCCCGTGCTCGACGAGAAACCCACGCTCGGCGGCGAGTTCGAGCGCGTCGAGCACGTCCCCGGGCGGCAGATCACGGCGCAACGCACCCGGCCCGCGCCCGGCAGTGAGTTCCGAAGCGTCACGCGCCTCCCCGGGCGGCAGGTCACGACGAAACCCGCCCCGCCCGCGCCCGGCGGTGAGTTCCGAAGCCTCAGCCGCGTCACCGGGCGGAAGGCCCCGGCCCGGACCGCGCCCGGCAGAGAGTTCCGAAACGCCGCCCGCATCCCCGGGCGGCAGATCACGGCGCAACGCACCCGGCCCGCGCCCGGCAGTGAGTTCCGAAACGCCGCCCGCCTCCCCGGGCGGCAGGTCACGACGGAACCCGCCCGGCCCGCGCCCGGCCGTGGGCGCCGCAGCGTCCGCGGGTAGCAAATCGAGGTCGATCTCCGTTCCGATGACCGCGGCCTGCCGCAGCACCGCCTGCACCGCCGCCGGCAGTTGCGCCACCCGGTACCGGACCACGTCGCGCACGCCCGGGGGTACCGCCGACAGCGCGCCCCCGGTGTCGAGCACCCGCGCGAGTTCCCGCACGAAGAACGGGTTTCCACCGCTGCGCTCGTAGATGGTGCGCGCCGTCCCGGGGTCGACCTCCCGCCCCGTCGTGGCCCGCACCAGCGCGGGCACCTCCTCCGCCCGCAGCCCGCCGAGGTAGATCCGCACCGGCTCGGCGCGCGCGATCCTGCCCAGGAAACCAGCGAGGCCGGGCGCGACGTCCGTGCTGCGGTACGTGCCCACGATCAGCACCGGCCCGGGCAGCGGATCGGTGACCAACGCGGACAACAGGGCCAGGGTTTCCTCCCCCGCCCAGTGCAGATCGTCGAGGACCAGCAACAACTTCCCCCGCCGGGTGAGCTGCTCGCGCACCGCCCGGTGCCACTGGAACCGGTTCGGCTCGTCCGGCACGGAAATGCCGAGCGCGCCGAGGATCCGCGTCCACGGCCACGCCGCGGGCACGCCTTCGTGCTCCGGGTTGACGCCCCACGCGACGGTCCACCCGCGGGCCTCCATCGACGCGGTGAACGCCTCGGCGAGCGCGGTCTTGCCAGCGCCGGCCTCGCCGGAGATCAGGGCCAGCCGCGCCCGTCCGGCGGCCTCCGTGAGCCGCGCCAGTTCGGCATCCCGTCCGACCAGGCTGCTGGGCACGGCGGCGGTCAGCGCGGGCGTCTGGGCGAGGATGCCGGCCTCCAGCTCACGCAGCGCGGGACCGGGATCGACGCCCAGTTCGTCGGCGAGCACCTGCCGCGCCCGGCGCAACGCGGCGAGCGCGTCGCCCTGCCGGCCGGCCCGGTACAGCGCGAGCGCGAGGAGCCGCCACGCGTCCTCCCGCAACGGATGCGCGCCGGTGTGGGCCTCCAGGCCGGGCACGGCTTCGGCCGCGCGCCCGAGTCCCAGCAACGCTTCCGCCCGGCGTTCGAGGGCGAGCAGGTGCAGCTCGTCCAGCCGGGCGATCTCCGCGCGGGCCCAGCCCTGGTCGGCGAACTCGGCGTAGGCGGGACCGCGCCACCAGCCCAGCGCCTCGTCCACAACGGACAGTGCCGCCGCGGGTGCCAGATCCGCGGCCTTCGTGACCGCCTCCTCGAAGCGCCAGGCATCGACCTCCTCGGCGCGCAGGGCGTAGCCGGAGCCGGTGGTGACGAGGAGCCGCGCGGGGGCACGCGGCGGCCGGTCGGGTTCCAGCGCGCGGCGGAGCGCCGCGACGAACGTCTGGATGGCCCCGACCGCGCCGTCCGGCGGGTCGGCCCACAGGTCGTCGACGAGGCGGTCGACCGGGACCACCCGGCCGCGGGCGATCAGCAGGCGCGCGAGGACCGCCCGGTGCCGCGGTCCCTTGAGGTCGAGCTGACCGTGCTCGGTCTCGGCGACCAGCGGCCCGAGCACGGCGAACCGCACGGACGAGCCCATCACCGGGCACTGTAACCGCTCAGCGCGTGCTGATTCGTTGCTGATCCGGCCGGTGCACGCTCGGATCATGCAGATCACCGGATTCGACTACCAGCGGGTTTCCGTCGCCGAGGGCGTCTCACTGAACGTGGCGATCGGCGGCTCCGGCAGCCCGATCGTGCTGTTGCACGGGTTCCCGCAGACCCACCTGATGTGGCGGCACGTGGCCGCCGACCTCGCCGCCGACCACACCGTGATCGTGCCGGACCTGCGCGGCTACGGCGACAGCGACAAGCCCGCGGACACCGGCGAGACGTACTCGAAGCGCACGATGGCGGCCGACGTCGTGGCGGTGGCCCGGGCGTTCGGGCACCCGCGGTTCGCGCTGGCCGGGCACGACCGCGGCGCGCTGGTCGCGATCCGGGCCGGTCTGGACCACCCGGACGCGGTGACGCACCTGGCCTCGCTCGACGTGCTGCCGACGCTGGACATGTGGGACGTGATGCACGGCGCGAGCGCGGCGGTCGGGTTCCACCTGTACCTGATGGCGCAGCCGCCCGGGCTGGCGGAGAAGATGATCGGCGCGGTGCCCGACGAGTTCTTCGGCTACTTCCTGGACGCCTGGACGCAGAACCCGGACGCCATCCCCGCGGACGTGCGGGCCGAGTACCTGCGCGCGTCCCGCGAGGCGGTGACCTCGATCGTCGCCGACTACCGCGCCACCGCGACGATCGACATCACGCACGACACCGCCGACCGCGAGGCCGGCCGCCGCCTGGCGATGCCGGTGACCGTGCTGCAGCAGGACTGGGGCGCGGCGCTGGGCTTCGACGCCGAGGCGCTGTGGCGGGCCTGGGCACCGGACCTGGACCACCGCACGGTCACGTCCGGGCACTTCATGGCGGAGGAGGGGCCGGCCGAGGTGATCAAGGCGCTGCGCGACCTCCTGACCCGGTAGCGCGGCTGCGCCCTACGAACCCACCCGCGCCGGCGCTCGCTCCCGGCTCGCCGCGGTCATCAGGGCTCCCAGCAGGGCCAGCGTGCCGGTGATCGCCGCGGTGTAGTTCACCCCGGCGGTGCCGGGCGCGGCCGCCAGCACCACCGCGACCAGCGCGATGCCCAGCGCCGAACCGAGGTACCGGGCCGTGTTGTTCGCCCCGGTGCCCATCGCGGCGCGGTCGGCCGGCACCGTGCGCACCGACAGTCCCGCCAGGGCCGCGTTGCACAATCCCGTCCCGACGCCCGCGATCGCCAGGCCGGGCGCGAAATGCCACCACGACGACTGCGCGGTCAGCCCGAGCGTGGCCAGCTCCCCGGCCGCGCACAGCCCGAGTCCCAGCGCCGCCTGGCGGCGGTCGCCCAGCCACGCGGTCACCCGCCGCGCCTGGGCGGCCACCACGAACGACACCCCGGACCAGATCGACACCACCGCGGCCGCGGCCAGCGGGGTCAGCCCGAGCAGGCGGTGCAGCAGGCCGGGCAGGTACGTCATGAACGACACCACCGCGATCCCGCTGGTCAACGCCCCCGCCGTCGCCGCGCGGAAGGCCGGCGCACGCAACAACCGCAGGTCGATCATCGGCTCGGCGGACCGCAGTTCGACCACGACGAACACGGCCAGCAGCACCACCGCCGGCGCCGCCCAGGCCAGCACGGCGGCTCCCCACCCCGCGCGCGCCTCGGTCAGCGCGGCGACCAGCAACGCGATCCCCGGCCCCAGCGTCACCAGACCGGCGAAGTCCGTCGGGCGCGGGATCCCCCGCGACTCGGCCAGGCGCGCACCTCCGGCCGCCACCGCCACGCCGAGCACCGCGATCAGCCAGTAGACGGACCGCCAGCCCGCCGGAGCGGTCAGCAGCGCGGCCAGCACCGGCCCGACCGCGATCCCGCCGCCGAGCATGGCGCCCCACCACCCGGTCGCCCGCACCCGTTCCGCCCCGGCCGGGTAGGCGTGCGCGAGCAGTCCCAGGCTCGACACCAGCAGCGCCGCGCTCGCCACGCCCTGCACGATCCGCCCCAGCACGAACATCCAGGTCACTGGCGCGACGGCGCACAGCACGCTGCCCACCGCGAGCCCCGATCCGCCCAGCACGAACACGCGCCTGCGACCGAACGTGTCGGCGAAACCGCCGGCGATCAGCAGCGCCGCGGCCAGGCCGAGGCTGATGCTCCCGAGCATCCACGTCTGCCCGGCTGGCCCCGCGCCGAGCGCGCCCGCGATCTCGCCGAGCGTGGCCAGCGGCGCGGTGAAGTTCACCAGGACCAGGAACGCCGCCGCGCTGGCGATCACCAGAGTTGCCATCACCCCTCCGGTTCAGTGATTGAACTGAAACGGACCCTAGCAGGAGAAGTTCAATAACTGAACCAGGCGGTAAGCTGGGGCGCGTGGCACTCGGCAAGGACTACGCGACCCAGGACTGCTCACTGGCCAGGGCTCTCGAGGTCGTCGGCGAGCGGTGGACGCTGCTCGTCCTGCGGGACTGCTTCTACGGGGTCCGGCGGTTCGGCGACCTGTGCGCGCACCTCGACATCCCGCGCGCCGTTCTGACCGACCGGCTGAAATCCCTGGTCGCCGCGGGCCTGCTGGAACGGCGCCCGCGCCCGTCCGGCCACGACTACGTCCTCACCGGGCGCGGGATCGCCCTGTGGCCCGCGGTGTTCGCCCTGGCGCAGTGGGGGGAGCACGAGTTCGGGCCCCCGGCCGGGCCCCGGCGCGTCTTCAGCCACGCCGCCTGCGGCACTACCGTGACCGCGTCCGGGCTGTGCCCGCGCTGCCAGTCGGTGCCGGCCCCGGCCGACCTGGTGGTGAGCCTCGGCCCGGGCGCCAAACCCGACTACCGGGACGATCCGGTCAGCGTCGCCCTGCGTGAACCGCACCGGTTGCTCACCCCGCTGGGCTGATCTCGCTCTGGGCGAAATTCCTGGCCCGCGCGGCCGTTCTCGGGCAAAGTCGATCACATGCGGGTTCTCGTTCTGGGTGGCACGTCGTTCCTGTCGAAAACCGTTGCGGCGGAAGCGGTCCGGCGCGGCCACGACGTCGTGTGCGCGGCTCGCGGGGTGTCGGGGAGCGTGCCGGAGGGCGCGCGGCACGTGCGTGTCGACCGGGACGAGCCGGGCTCCATCGACGTCCTGGCCGGCGAGCGCTTCGACGCGGTGGTCGACATCGCCTACACCGGGCTGCGCTGGGTCCGGGACGCGCTGCGCACCATCACCACGCGGCACTGGACGTACGTCTCCACGATCAACACCTACGCCGACACCGCGACGCTCGGCCAGACCGCGGATTCCCCGCAGCACGACCCGATCGAACGCGACCGGATCGACCTGGCGGAGATGACGCCCGAGGTCTACGGCGGGGTCCAGGTCGCCTGCGAGCACGCGGCCCGCGACGCACTCGGTGACCGGCTGTTCATCGTGCGACCGAGCCAGATCACCGGGCCGGGTGACTACATGGACCGCTTCGGCTACTGGCCGGCTCGCTTCACCCGCGGCGGACGCGTCGTGGTGCCGGACACCCCGAAGCAGCCGTTCCAGCACATCGACGTGCGCGACCTCGCCGCGTGGATCGTGACGGCCGGCGAGCAGCGCCTCACCGGCGCCTTCGACGCGGTCAGCCCCACCACCCCGCTCGGCCCCGTCCTGGAGGAGATCGCGGACCTCGTTGCCCCGCCCGGCACCGAACTGGTCCCGGTCGCCGAGGAGGCCCTGTTGGCGGCGGGTGTGCAGCCGTGGTCCGGGCCGAAGTCGCTGCCGCTGTGGCTGCCGGAGAGCCACCACGGCCTCGCCGCGCACGACGCGTCGGCGGCACGCGCGGCCGGGCTGGAGATCCGCCCGCTCGCCGACACCGTGCACGCCGCGCTCGACGAGGAACGCGCCCGCGGCCTGGACCGCCCGCGCAAGGCCGGGCTCACCCCCGAGGAGGAGGCCGCGCTGGCGAGTGCCCGGTAATTGATCCAGCTGCGGGCCTCTGGCCACACGCGCCGCCCGCTATGACTCCCCAATCGGCGATCGACTGGTACACCGAGGTCCAGAAGTCCAGGTACAGGTTGCTGTCCTGCGGGAACCCGGCCTTCTGCGTGAGCAGGATCCCGACCAGGTCCTCCGCCGGGTCGGAGAACCACGACGTGCCGAGCCCGCCGTCCCAGCCGAAGCGGCCGGGCACCGACGCGATGCCGTCGCGCGCGGTCGTCATCGACAGGCCGAATCCCCAGCCGCGCGTGTCGAAGTAGCCGGGGTAGAAGCCGGACACCGCCTTGTCCCCCGGCGTCAGCTGGTCGGTCACCATCACCTCGACCGTGGGCCGCGCCAGCACCCGCTCGCTGCCGAACCGTCCGAAGTGGAGCATCATTCGGCCGAAGCGCAGCAGGTCATCCACTGTGGACACGAGCCCGCCCGCCGCGGACGGGAACCGGGGCGGGCGGGACCACTCGCCATCCGGCGGGTCGACGACCGTCAGGTCGCCGCCGTACGAGGTGACCAGCCGCTCGGCGTCCGCGGTGAACCGGGTGTCGTCCATCCCCAGCGGGTCCAGCACGGTCTCGCGCAGCACCTCCTCCAGCGCACCGCCCACCCGCGCCAGTAGCACGCCCAGCACGTCCGAGCCGGTGCCGTAGAGCCGGCGGCCACCCGGCGGGCACATCAGCGGCAACGAGCCGAGCCGGCGCATCCACTCGTCCGGCTCCGGCATCTCCGACGGTTTCGGCGGCCCCATCGCGATGCCGGCCTCGTTCGCCGCCCGCACGATCGGCGGCTCCTCCGGCAGGTACAGCTGGCCGAACCCCATCCGGAAGGTCAGCAGGTCCCGCAGCGTGATGGCCCGCCCGGCGGGCACCGTCTCCGCCAGCGGTCCGTCGATCCGGGTCAGCACCCGCCGGCCGGCACCTCACCGTGGCGTTCGACGAGCGTGATCACCCCCGGGACCTCGCCGCGTTCCACGTAACCGGCCATCACGTCGTGGAGCCGGTCCAGCCGGGCCTCGGACAAGCCGCCTGTGCTCATCATCCGATTCAAGCGGGGCGACACGCACCTGGGAAGACCTCCGCACCGGCCCGCCGCACGGTGGTCAGCACCGCCTCGACCGAACCCGCGCCCTCCGGCATCAAGATGATCCGCCCAGTGCCGAGCAGCTCCTCCCGCTCCCGCAACTGCCGGGCGCACTCGTCCGGATCACCCGCGACGACGTTGGCGGCGAGCTTCCGCGCCATCGCGTCGGCGCCCTCGGCGGTCAGCTCCGGCTGCTCGACCAGCGACCGCGTGCCCGGCGCGCCGCGCAGCAACTGCGCCCGCAGCCCGTCGATCAGCAGCTCCCGCGCCGCGTCCGTGGTGTCGGCGATCGCGAAGTAGGTCGAGTCGATGTGGTCCGCCGGGTCGATCCGGTGCCCGTGCCCGGCCGCCGTTTCCGCGTGCGCGTCGAGCATCGCGCGCTTGTCGGCGAGGCTCACGAACGGGCCGAGGATGAGCGGGATCCCGTGCTGCCCCGCCAGCCGCGCGGTGGGCACCGACGCGGCGGACAACGCGAGCGGCGGCCGCTCCGGCACGTCCGGCACCAGCCGCACGTCCTCGAACTCGCCCGCTCGCAGCGCCGACTCCAGCAGCGCGAGCCTGCCCGAGATGTCGCGGTACCCGGCCAGGCCGTCGCCGAACACCTCCAGGTCTCCGCGCGGCTGCCCGCGTCCGACGCCGAGCGTGAACCGCCCGTCGCCGACGTGGTGCAGCAGCGCGGTCTGCTCGGCGAGCGCGACCGGGTGGTGGTTGGGCAGGACCGCGACGGCGGTGCCGACGCCGAGGCCGGTGCGCCCGAGCAGGAACGCGGCCATCGCGATCGCCGAGGGCGTGTGCACCGCGGACGTGAAGTGGTGCTCGGTGGTCCACACCTCGTCCCAGCCGGCGCGTTCGGCCTCGGCGGCGTAGGTGAGCGCCCAGCCGAGCACGTCCGTCGACGGCGCGTCGCTGCCGAAGGAGTCGGTGAACAGCATCAGCCCGTGCTTCACCGGACCACCGCCGTGCGCGCGAGGGCCAGCAGCTCGTCGACCGGCCACTGGTCGTAGGCGTGCTCGCCGTGTTTCGCCGCGATCACCCGGCCGGTGGGGTCGATCAGGAAGTCCGCGGGCAGCCCGAGCCGCCCGCCCTCCTGCCGCGCCGCGGGCGGCCGGTACTTGCCGAGCAGCGTCAGCGCCGAGCCGCGCAGGATCGCACCCCACGTGCGTGGGTGCAGCAGCGCGCGGCGGCCCGATTCCACACCGAACTCGCGGTAGTACCGCTTCTCCGGATCGGCGACGACGGCGAACGGCAGGTCGTAGTCGCGCAGCTCGTCGGCGGGCGAGTGGAAGAACACCACCTCGCGGATGCCGGCGGCGGCGATCTCGTCGTGCCGCTGCACGACCGAGCGCAGGTGCAGGTTGCAGATCGGGCAGCCGGCGAATCTCCGGAACTGGAGGTGGACCAGGCGCCCCGGGTCGGGCACGCGGACCCGCTCACCGGTGACGGTCACCAGCTCGAACTCACGCATCGGGGAATCCCTTCGTAGGCGTGCGGTGTACGCCTACGACCGTATGCGCGTATCCTGTACGCTGTCAAACGCCATGCCACGACCCCGTTCGCTGACCACCGAGCAGATCGCCGCCGCGGCGCTGGCCGTGCTCGACCGCGAGGGACTGGACGCGCTGTCGATGCGCACGGTCGCCGGCGAACTCGGCATGGGCACGATGTCGCTCTACCGCTACGTGTCCGATCGCGACCAGCTCGAAGGGCTGGTCGTCGAGCTGGTGCTGCGGGCGATCGACCTGACGGTGCCGCGCGGCTCGGCCGGCAGGCGGTTGAGCGTGCTGGCCGACCGGGTCCGGGTCGCGGTGTCGCGGCATCCGGCGGTCGTGCCGCTGCTGCTGATCCACCGCCACCGCGCGCCCAGCTCGACGCGGTGGGGCGAGACGATGCTGAGCGTCCTGACCGACGCGGGCATCACCGGCAAGCGCCGGGCGATCGCGTTCCGGGCGATCATGGGGTACGTGTTCGGCGCGCTGCAGGTCGAGCACTTCGGGGCGCTGTCCGGCCCGGGCACCGCCGCGCTGGCCGAGCTGCCGCCCGAGGAGTTCCCGATCCTCTCCGAAACGGCCGCGCAGGCGAGGTCGATTCCGCCGGAGGAGGAGTTCCGGCAGGGGTTCGCCATCCTGCTGCGCGGCCTCGGCCTCTAATCCGGCACGGGCAGGGCGCCCGGCGGCAGGCCGTACACCCGCGACACCGGGAGCCGGACCACCACGCGCTGTTCGTCGACCATGCGCTGGTAGAAGCGGTCGAGGTCGACGTAGGGGTCCTCGAACCGGCTGGCGTACTCGGCCATCTCCCGCCCGGTCGCATCCCCCGGTTCGGTGCTGACCGGCGACACGTCGACGTACGCCATCCCGTGCGGCGCCACGACGTGCAGCACCGCGCGCGGGTCCCGGCGCAGGTTGCGCACTTCGCGCGGTCCGCGGTCGAGCTCATCCGGATGAGCTTCTCCTCCGGGCACCGAAGCCTTCGCGGCCGCGGAAGAAGGCACTTCCGGGCGCCTGGGGAACATCGATGTCACGGGAGGCGCCGAGCGACTACCAGCGGTCCACTTGACTTATATTCCACACTGGCTATATTCCTCATATGGCATCAACGTTCGAGGTGCTCGCCGAGCCACGGCGACGCGAGATCCTCGACCTGCTCCGCACGTCCGAGCGGCCGGTCGGCGACCTGGTCGAGCGCCTGCGCCTGACCCAGCCCGCCGTGTCCAAGCACCTCAAGGTGCTCCGCGAGGCCGGGCTGGTCGAGGTCCGGCAGGACGCGCAACGCCGCTGGTACCGGCTGCGCCCGGAACCGCTCGCCGAGATCGACGCGTGGCTGGCCCCCTACCGGCGCATGTGGCACGCCAGCCTGGACGCCCTCGAACGCCACCTGGACTCGATGGAGGATCCGCGGTGACCGAATTCCGCACCATCGCAGGCAAACCCGTGCTGCGCTTCGAACGGCGGCTGCGGCACCGGCCCGAGAAGGTCTGGCTGGCCATCACCGACCCGGCCGAGCTCGCGCACTGGTTCCCGGCGCGCGTGGAAACGCAAGCGCGGATCGGCGCGCCCATCCGGTTCGTCTTCCCCGACGAAGCGCCGGTCGACGACGGCGGCACCGGCGAGGTCCTGGAGTTCGACCCGCCGAAGGTGTTCGCCTTCAGCTGGAACCTCGACGTGCTGCGGTTCGAGCTGGTGCCCGACGGTGACGGCTGCCTGCTGGTGTTCACCCAGACGATCGGCGGCGGCGACGTCGGGCGGCTGTCCGCCGGGCGCAACGCCATCGGCTGGAACGTCTGCCTCGACGGCCTGACCGCGCGGCTGGACGGCACCGAGGCCCCGCCCCAGCCGGACTGGCTCGCGGAGGTGGAGCGCTACACCGAGGAGTTCGGCCTCGGCGAGGGCTCGGTCCACGACACCGCGGAGGGCTACCAGTTGCGGTTCGCGCGCGACCTGGTCTGGAAGCCGGCCGAGGAGATCTGGCGGCTGCTCACCGAGGACGGCACGGCCCAACCCGGCGACCCGGCCCCGCTGCCGGCCACGAACGGCTACGTCCCGGCGGGCCGGGTCGTCACCGCGTCGGCGCCGCACGTGCTGGAGTACGAGTGGCTGCACGGCGGCGCACCGGCCGGGCGGGTCCGCTTCGAGGTCGTGGCGGACCAGGAGCTGGGCACGCGGATCGAGCTGACGCACACCGTCCCGGCCGCGCTCGCGCACCTGCGGGCCGAGGCCCTCGCCGCCTGGCACACCCACCTGGAGCTGTTCTTCGCCGCCACCTTCGGCGACATCCGCTGCCCCTGGCCGGAAGACCGCACGGCCGAACTGACGAAGCACTACGCCGAACAGGTGACGCGGGGCTGACATCCGGAGTTCACCTGACCGCCGCCCACGGCGCCTAGCTTGTCGATCATGACGAACCCGGTGTCCCGGCGCGCGGTCCTCGGCGGTGCCCTCGCGCTCGCCGCCCTCGGTGGCGGAACCGCCAGCGCGTCCCGAGCCCCGCGCGTGCTGATCGCGACGAACGAACCGTGGGGCACCTACCACGTGAAACCGCTGCTCGCGGAGGCCGCGCGGCGCGGCTGGCGGCTCACCCAGCTGGTGCCGGACCGCACCGGCGTCACCCCCGGCGACCCGGTGCCCGTGGCGACCCCGGACACCGCCCCACGCGCGGACCTGCTCGTCGTCACCGGCGCCGGGGACTGGCCCGCCGACTGCGCGGCCCGGTTCCGGCACCTGCCCCTCGTCGCCAGTTCGCTCGCCTACCAGCAGCCGGTCGAGGCCCCGCGCGCGAAGCAACTGCACCCGCGGCTGATCACGTCGTCCTCCCCCGCCGAGGCGCGCGCGTTCGGCGCCTACCTCGGCACCCGGCGGCGCATCCGGATCGTCGGCTCGCCGCAGACCGACAACCTCCCCGTCCGCGCACCGGAACCCGGCCTGGTCCTGGTGCTCACCAGCGTCACCCACCCGGACGGCACGGGCGCCGCCGCACCGGGCACCGAACTGCTGCTCGCCTCGGCGGAGAAGCTCGCGGCCGCCGGGAAGCGGATCCTCGTCGGCCTGCACCCGCGTGAGGACCGCTCGCTGTGGGACCGCTACGAGATCAGCGACGTGCCCTCGGTGCAGGCCTCGGCCCGCGCGGAAGCCGCGATCGGCATTCCCGGCACGGTGTTCCCGCTGGTCACCGCCGTCGGCACGCCGGTGGTCGGCTGCACCGACCCGGCGCTGACCGTGCCGGACTACCTGCTGTCGGTCTGCTCGTCGACCATCACCGACGCCGGGCAGGCGGTCGACGCGATCAACGGTGCCCACCTGCCGGACGCGGAGACGCTGGCCGACGCGGTCGGACCGGTCGGCGGATCGGCCCGGCGGCTGCTGGACGCGTGGTCGCGGTTCGCCAGGTGAGGTTCACGCCACACACGCGCCCCTTGCGCAGTAGATAGGCTCCCGTCATGAGCAGCGCGACGGAGCCGATCGGGACGCCTCCGGCGGAGGAGCCGGACATCCACACCACGGCCGGGAAGCTGGCCGACCTGTACCGCCGGAACGACGAGGCGGTGCACGCCGGGTCCGCCCGGGCCGTGGAGCGTCAGCACGCGAAGGGCAAGAAGACCGCCCGCGAGCGGATCGACCTGCTGCTCGACCCCGGGTCGTTCGTCGAGCTGGACGAGCTGGCGCGGCACCGGTCGACGAACTTCGGGCAGGAGAAGAACCGGCCGTACGGCGACGGCGTGGTGACCGGGTACGGCACCATCGACGGCCGCCCGGTGTGCGTGTTCAGCCAGGACGTGACCGTGTTCGGCGGCTCGCTCGGCGAGGTGTACGGCGAGAAGATCGTCAAGGTCATGGACCTGGCGATCAAGACCGGCCGCCCGATCATCGGCATCAACGAGGGCGGCGGCGCGCGCATCCAGGAGGGCGTGGTCTCGCTCGGCCTCTACGGCGAGATCTTCACCCGCAACGTGAAGGCCTCCGGCGTGGTCCCGCAGATCTCGCTGATCATGGGCGCCAACGCGGGCGGGCACGTCTACTCCCCCGCGCTGACCGACTTCGTCGTGATGGTCGACCAGACCTCGCACATGTTCATCACCGGCCCGGACGTGGTGAAGACCGTGACCGGTGAAGAGGTCACGTTCGAGGAGCTGGGCGGCGCGCGGACGCACAACACCAAGTCGGGCAACGCGCACTACCTCGGCACCGACGAGGAGGACGCGATCGCCTACGTCAAGGAGCTGCTGTCCTTCCTGCCGTCGAACAACCTGTCCGAGCCGCCGGTGTTCGACCCGCCGGAGCCCGTCGACGGGTCGATCGCCGACGGCGTGACCGAGACCGACCTCGAGCTGGACACCCTGATCCCGGACTCGCCGAACCAGCCCTACGACATGCACGAGGTCGTCACCCGCGTGCTCGACGACGGCGAGTTCCTGGAGGTCCAGGAGCTGTTCGCGCCGAACGTGATCGTCGGGTTCGGCCGGGTCGACGGGCACGCGGTCGGCGTGGTCGCCAACCAGCCGACGCAGTTCGCCGGCTGCCTGGACATCGACGCCTCGGAGAAGGCGGCGCGGTTCGTGCGCACCTGCGACGCGTTCAACGTGCCGGTGCTGACGTTCGTGGACGTGCCGGGCTTCCTGCCGGGCACCGACCAGGAGTGGAACGGCATCATCCGCCGCGGCGCGAAGCTGATCTACGCCTACGCCGAGGCGACGGTCCCGCTGGTCACCGTCATCACGCGCAAGGCCTACGGCGGCGCGTACGACGTCATGGGCTCCAAGCACCTGGGCGCGGACATCAACCTGGCGTGGCCGACCGCGCAGGTCGCGGTGATGGGCGCCCAGGGCGCGGCGAACATCGTGCACCGCAAGACGCTCGCCAAGGCCGCCGAGGAGGGCAAGGACGTCGAGGCGCTGCGGGCGGAGCTGATCCAGGAGTACGAGGACACGCTGCTCAACCCCTACGAGGCCGCCGAGCGGGGCTACGTCGACTCGGTGATCGTGCCGTCGCACACCCGCGGCCACGTCGCCCGGGCGCTGTCCATGCTGCGGGACAAGCGCGAGACGCTGCCGCCCAAGAAGCACGGCAACATCCCGCTGTAAGGGGGACCGATGAGCGAGCCCGAAGAGACCCCGCCCGCCCGGCCGTTGCTGCGCATCGTGCGCGGCGACCCGAGCGAGACCGAGCTGGCGGCGCTGACCGCGGTGGTGGCCGCCGCGGCGTCCGCGCCTGGCGAGGAGCCGGAGAAGCCGGAGCGGACGTCGTTCTGGGCCGACCGCGCCTCCCTGGTGCGGCGCCCGTTGCCGCAGCCGGGCTCGGGCGCCTGGCGCGCGTCGGCCTGGCCCCGCTGACGCATCCCGGCCGCACTCCCCGTGCGGCCGGGCTTCAGGCGGGTTCGAGCACGCGTTCCGGGTGCGGGGAACGCACCCCGGCGTGCCGGTGCAGCGTCACCAGCCGCACCGTGCCGGCCAGTCCCATCGCCAGCGCGACCAGGAACGACAGCCGGTAGGCCAGCGGCGCGGCCACCCCGTGCCGCAGCAGTTCGTCCAGCAGCAGGCCGGCCCCCAGCTCGGCGATCACCGCGAACGCGAACCCGCCCATGTTCGCCACGCCGCTGGCGACCCCGGCCTGGTGACCGTGGTTCGCCGAGCGCGCGAGATCGAACGCCAGCATGCTCACCGCGCCC
Organism: Amycolatopsis thermalba; assembly: GCF_023376025.1. Taxonomy (NCBI): domain Bacteria; kingdom Bacillati; phylum Actinomycetota; class Actinomycetes; order Pseudonocardiales; family Pseudonocardiaceae; genus Amycolatopsis; species Amycolatopsis thermalba. The sequence continues at coordinate 1,413,398 of NZ_CP091196.1, read as the reverse complement.
GCGGCGCCGATCAGGAACAGCACCGACCCGAGCGCGGCCACCGGCAGCGGACCGGGCACCACGACCAGCACCGCCCAGCACGCCACGCTCCCCACCGCGGCGACGGCCACCATCGGCCCGCGCAGGCCCGGCCGCCGCGACCCCAGCTGCCCGGCGAACGTCCCGGCCAGCACGAACCCGGCCACCACCACGGTCAGCAACGCGCTCGCCGCCGCCGGGGTCCGGCCCTGCGCGTGCACCAGGTACGGCTGCCCGAGCACCGCGGTGAACGTGACGAACGCGCCCATCAGCGTGAAGTGGGTCCACATCGCGTGCCGCGTCCCGCGGTTGCGCCACGCGTGCCGCAGACTGACCCGCAACGGCTCCCGCGGCTCCTCCCGCGCGACCTCCGACGGCCCGTCGCGCAGCGCGATCCCGACCGCGACCAGCAGCACCGCGGTGATCACGCCGGCCACCAGGAACGCGGGCGTCCACCCGAACCCGGTGAGCAGGGCGGCCAGCGGCGCGGTCGCGATCAGCTGGCCGAGCCCGCCGATCATCCCGGTCAGCGCCGCGACCAGCGCGTACCGGCGGCCGGGGAACCAGTTGTGCGCGAGCCGCAGCACATTGACGAACAGGAACGCGTCACCGGCGCCGATCAGCGCCCGCCCGGCCATCGCCGCCGGGTAGGCCGTGGCCAGCGCGAACACGATCGACCCGGCGGCCATCAGCGCCATCCCGAGCGACAGCAGCCGCCGCGGCCCGAACCGGTCGGCGGCCGCCCCGACGGGCACCTGCAGCACCGCGTAGAGCACGAGCTGCACCACGGAGAACGCGGCCAGCCCGGTCGCGTCGATGGCGAACCGCTCCTGCGCGGTGAGCCCGGCGACCGAGAGGCTCATCCGGTGGAACAACGCGGTCAGGTAGCACAGCGCCCCCAGCCCCCACATCAGCCAAGCCCTGCCCGCGGCCACCGGATCACCTCCTGTTGCATCTATCTTGTATCTATCAGCGTCGTGGCTACGATGCGGCCATGTCAACGAGGGACCGCTCACAGGCGGCCGGCGACCGGGCCTACCAGTGGACCAAGGACCGCATCCTGGACGGCCGCCTCGAGGGTGGGCGGCTGATCAGCGAGGGTGAGGTCGCCGAGGCGCTGGAGCTGTCCCGCACCCCGGTCCGCGAGGCGTTCCTCCGCCTGTCCGCCGAGGGCCTGCTCCGCCTCTACCCGAAACGCGGCGCGCTGGTCGTCCCGGTGTCCCCGAACGAGGTGCACGACATCGCCGAGGCGCGGATCTTCCTGGAGCGCCACGCCGCCGCGAAGATCATCACCGCCGGCACGCACCGCGAGGTCGCCGCCAAGATGCGGGCCGTCCTCGACGAGCAGCGCACGGTGTCCCTGCCCGAGCACACCGCCCGCTTCACCCGGCTCGACCGCGAGTTCCACGCCACCCTCGTCGAGGCCGCGGGCAACGCCCTGCTGGCCGAGTTCTACTCCGGCCTGCGCGACCGCCAGCTGCGGATGGTCAACACCGCGCTGCGCGACAACACCGTCCGCCCGCCGATCATCCTCGCCGAGCACGAACGCATCTGCGACCTGCTCGAAGCCGGTGACACCGACGCCCTGCACACCGTGATCGGCAACCACATCGCCGCCGTCCGGGACGAAGCCGCCCGCTGACCCCGCTTGCCCGCGTCTTGTTCCACCTCGTGTAGTCCACGTGGAATAAACGGACTGGAGCGAATGATGCCTGCCGCGAAGCTCACCCCGATGGCCATGGCCGTCCTGGAACTGCTGCACGAGCGGCCGATGCACCCGTACGAGATGACCCAGCTCATGCGGGACCGGCACCTGGAGATCCGCGTGGCGGTCAAACCCGGATCGCTCTACCACACGGTCGACCGCTTGCTGGCCACCGGACACATCGAGGTCGTGGAGACCCAGCGTGAGGGTCGCCGGCCGGAGCGGACCGTCTACGCCCTGACCGAACAGGGGCGGGACGCGTTCGTCGACCGCGCCAAGACGATGCTGGGCACGCTCGCCAGCGAGCACCCCGAGTTCCTCAGCGGCCTCGGCGCGATGGACGACCTCGGCCGCGAGACCGCGCTGGAGCAGCTGCGGATGCGCCTGCTGCAGCTGGAGGCCAAGGCCGCGTCGCAGGAGGTCATCACGCGCCGGCTGGTCGCGGAGGTGCCCGAGATCTACTGGGTCGACTGGCGCTACACGACCGCGCAGGTCCGCTTCGAGCTGGAGTGGACCCGGCAACTGGTCGACGACATCACCACCGGCCGCCTCGGCTGGACCGGCGACCGCCGCCCGAAGCGGCTCTCCCCCGTCCCCACCGAATCCACTGAGGACAGATCTGATGACCGAGCGAGCTGACCCGTGGGCGGCACTGGTCGCGCTGTGCGTCGGGTTCTTCATGATCCTGCTGGACACCACCATCGTGTCCATCGCGGTCCCGTCGATGGTGCGCGGGCTGGCGACCGACCTGAACGCCATCGTCTGGGTGATGAGCGTCTACCTGCTCGCCTACGCGGTGCCGATGCTGTTCACCAGCAGGCTCGGCGACCGGTTCGGCCCGAAGCGCGTCTACCTCGCCGGGCTCGCGGTGTTCACGCTCGCGTCGCTGTGGTGCGGCCTGGCCGGCACCGCGGAGGTGCTGATCGCCGCGCGCGCCGTGCAGGGACTGGGCGCCGCGCTGATGACCCCGCAGACGCTGGCGTTCATCACGCACCTGTTCCCGCCCGCCAAGCGGGGCCCGGCGATGGGCCTGTGGGGCGGGGTCGCGGGCCTGGCCACGATCACCGGCCCGCTGCTCGGCGGTGTGCTGGTGGACCACCTGGGCTGGGAGTGGATCTTCTTCGTCAACGTGCCGGTCGGCGCGGCCGGCCTGGTGCTGGCGGTGGTGCTGGTGCCGGACTGGCAGCCGCGGAACTCGCACTCGTTCGACGTCCCGGGCATCCTGCTGTCCGTCGCCGGGTTGTCGCTGCTGGTCTTCGGGCTGCAGAACGGGCAGCACTACTCCTGGGGCCGGGTCGCCGGGCCGGTCAACGTCGCCGAGGTGATCGCCGCCGGGGTGCTGCTGCTGGCCGGGTTCGTGGTGTGGCAGCGCCGCAACCGCCGCGAGCCGCTGCTGCCGCTGCGGGTGTTCGCCAACCGCAACTTCTCCGCGGGCACGCTGACGGCGGTCACGATCGGCTTCACGATGACCGCGATGTTCCTGCCGCTGGTGATCTACGTGCAGGACGTGCTGCTGCTCTCCCCCACCGAGGCCGGGCTGGTCACCGCGCCGATGTCGCTGCTGTCCGGGGTCATCGCGCCGTTCATCGGCCGCCTGTCCGACCGGACCGACCCGAGGTACCTGGTGATCTTCGGGATCGTCGCGCTCGCCGCGGGTCTCGGGCTCATCGCGCTGATGGCGCGGGAGACGAGCACCTGGTGGGTCACCTTCCCCGGCCTGCTGCTGTGCGGGGTGGGCACCGGTGCGGTGTTCGCGCCGATGAGCAACGTGACGATGAGCTCGGTCGAGCCGCGGCTGGCCGGCACCGCGTCGGGCATCTTCAACACCGCCCGGCAGGTCGGCGGCGTGTTCGGCAGCGCGGCCACTGGCGTGCTGCTGCAGGCCCGGATCAGCGCGGGCATGGCGAGCAGCGGCGGGAACGCGCCCCGGGCGCTCACGGACGCGACCCGCGAAACGATCCTGCTGCCGGTGGCGGTGCTGCTGCTCGGAATCATCGCGGCGGCCGCCATGCGCCGCCCGGCTCCGCGGCCGGCGCCCGCCCCAGCGGCGACGCGCGCCTGACGAGCAAGGCGAGACGGCGACCAGCTCCCGGACGAGTCGCTGACGTGGGTGGCGGTGGGAGTTGACGAGGAGGCGACTCCGCGAGTCGCGCGCCCGCCGAAGGTGGTGGATGGCACCGCCGAGCGACGCGCGACCGCCCGGACTGCGGCGGGCGGGAATCGACGAGGAAGCGGCCCCGCGAAGCAGCCGCGCGGAGCGCGCCCGCCGAAGGTGGCAGGTAGCGCTGCCACGGGAACCGCGGCCCCAAGCGGCGGCCGGAAGTTGATGAGGCGCCCCGCGGCGAGGGGCCGCCGGAGCGGAGCGCGCCCGTGAGCCGGCGGGCCGTCGCGAGGACCACACCGACGCGGTGGATGGCGTGTCCCGCGAAGCGCAGCCACCAGCAGACAAGCAGGCAACGCCCGCCGAAGCCGGACCGCGGGCGAGGCCCGCCGGAACCGGGCGACCGCCCAGAGCGCACCCGTGAGCCGACGGGCCGCCGCGAGGACCACACCGACTTGGTGGGTGGCGCAGTCGCGGAGGGCAGCCGCTACCCGCACCGCCGCGCGAGCCGTCTCGGCGTGGTTCTACGCTCGCGCCGTGCGTTTCGTTCTGGCTTCCCAGTCCCCGGCGCGGCTCGCGGTGCTGCGTGCCGCCGGCATCGAACCGAGTGTCGTGGTCTCCGGCGTCGACGAGGACGCCGTGGCCGCGGCCCTGACCGACCCGTCCCGCGAGGAGCTCGTCACCGCGCTCGCGCTCGCCAAGGCCGAGGCCGTGCTGGCCGAGGTCACCCGCACGCACGCGGACGCGGTGGTCGTCGGCTGCGACTCGATGCTGTCGTTCAACGGCGAGATGCTCGGCAAGCCGGGCGACGCGGAGACCGCGCGCAAGCGGTGGGCGCAGATGGCCGGCGGCGCCGGCGACCTGCTGACCGGGCACGCGGTGCTGCTGGTGGAGGGCGGCGAGAAGGTGCGGCAGGCCGTCGGCACGCAGACCACCCACGTGCGGTTCTCCGCACCGTCGCAGGCCGAGATCGACGCCTACGTCGCCACCGGCGAGCCGCTCCGGGTGGCGGGTGCGTTCACGCTCGACGGGCTGGGCGGCTGGTTCGTCGAGGGCGTCGACGGCGACCCGTCCAGCGTGATCGGGATCAGCCTGCCGCTGACCCGGCGGCTGCTGGCGGAGGTCGGGGTCAGCGTCACCGACCTCTGGTCTCCCACATCCTGAGAAGTCGCCCACACGAACGGGTCATGGGGAAGAGTCCGGTGACGCCGTGTGTTGACCACACGCGGCACAACCAGTGACTTTCACGCCCCGGAGCGAACCCGTGTCCCTGTTACGGACCTACACCAAACCCAAGGTCTTCGGCCTGATCGTGGTCGTCGCCCTCGTCGTGGGCGCCCTGCTGGGCGTCCTGGCGAAGCAGACCGGCCAGGACTGGCTCGTCACGACCCTCGACACGATCGGGTCGATCTTCACGAACCTGCTGCAGGTCACCGTCCTGCCGCTGGTCTTCACCGCCATCGTGCTGGGCATCGTGAGCCTGCGCGGCCTCGGCGGCGCCCGCACCGCGGCCCGCCTCGGCGGCAAGACCGTGCTGTGGTTCGCCACGACCTCGCTGATCGCGGTGCTCATCGGCATCGCCATCGGCAAGATCGTGAACCCGGGCACCGGCGTCTCGTTGCAGCCCCAGCCGTCGACGGTGGAGAAGCTCGCGTCGCGCGACCAGGGCTCGTGGCTGGACCTGATCAACAACCTGGTGCCGAGCAACCTGTTCGAGGCCTTCGCCGACGGCGAGATCCTGCAGGTCGTGCTCGTGTCGCTGGCCGTCGGCCTCGCCGCGTACGCGCTGGGTGACCGCGCCGAGCCGTTCGTGAACTTCAACCGCGCGGTGTTCGACATCGTGCAGAAGGTGCTGGGCTGGATCATCCGGCTCGCGCCGCTGGGCGTGCTCGGCCTGATCGGGCACGCCTTCGCCACCTACGGAGACCAGTTCGTGCGGCCGCTGCTGTCGCTGATCGTCGCGGTCTACGCGGGAACGCTGCTGGTGTTGTTCGTGGTGTACCCGCTGCTGCTGCGGTTCGTCGGCAAGGTGAGCCCGGCGCTGTTCTTCCGCAAGGCGTGGACGGCGCTGCAGTTCGCGTTCGTGTCCCGCTCCTCCGGGGCGACGCTGCCGCTGAGCCGGCAGACCGCGGTGAACCTGGGCGTCGACCCCGGCTACGCGAGCTTCGCGGTGCCGCTCGGCACGACGACCAAAATGGACGGTTGCGCCGCGGTGTACCCCGCGGTGGCCACGATCTTCATCGCGAACCTGTTCGGCATCTCGCTGAGCTTCGCCGACTACCTGCTGATCGTCGTGGTCGCGGTGTTCGGCGCGATCGCCACCGCCGGGGTGACCGGCTGGTTCACGATGCTCACGCTGACGCTGAGCACGCTGAACCTGCCGCCCGAGGTGATCGCCACCGGGATCGCGGTGATCTACGGCATCGACCCGATCCTGGACATGATGCGCACGGCGACGAACGTGGCGGGCCAGATCGCGATCCCGACCTGGATCGCACGCACGGAGGGCCTCCTCGACGACGAGGTGCTGCACTCGCCGACCACGGCGCCGCTGCTGGACGCCCCGGCACCGGTCCGGGCCTAGATGAGTAATTCCGATCTCGGTTAGTGGTCGTAGGCGGTGAGGGATCGGGTGGTGGGTTGGCCGGTGGCGCGGTTGTGCCAGATCGCCGCGGTCAGGGCCAGGAGACGTTGGGCGATGCGGATGCCGACGCCTTCGATGGTCCGCCCACCGTGTCGTTCCAGGTCCAACTGGCCTTTGAGCGTGTCGTTGACTGACTCGATGAGTTGGCGGATGGACTTGAGTAGCGGTTCGCCGGGGTGGGGCTTGCGGTTGCGGTAGGACGGTCGGATCAGCCGGACGCCGCGCTCGGTGAGGTAGTGGTCGAGTTCGCGGGAGACGTAGCCCTTGTCGGCGATGATCAGCAGTCCGGGGCGTTCGGTGAGCAGGCGAGGTTCGTGGTCGCAGATAGCCATCAGTACCTGCCGCTCGTCGATCTTCGGGTCGGCCAACGCCCAGGCGATGGGCAGTCCGGCCGGGGTGCAGACCAGATGCAGGCGCAGGCCCCAGAACCAGCGCGAGTGTGATCGGCAGTAACCGTATTTGGCCCAGCCGGCCAGCTGTGACCGTTTCACGGTGGGCCGGGATCGTCCGCATTCGACCGGGGTTGAGTCGACGATCCAGGTGGTGTCGGTCCACAGGTCCGTGTCTGCCGCCAGCCAGCGCATCACGTGCTTGATCAGCGGCAATGCGGCACGCAGGCGACGGTTGTAGCCGGATTGGCCGGGCAGGTACTGGAACGCGCCGGGCATCCGGGCGGGCAGGAACCGCAGCCAGCGGGCCTCGGAGGTGAACCCCAGCAGCGCCTGGGCCACGGCCAGGGTGACCAACTCGGCGTCGGTCAGCCTCGGTGGCCGGCCCCGCCGACGCTGACCCGTGAGGTGGTCGTCGATCTTGACGTAGAGTGCGGTGAGAAGGGTGTTCAGGTCTGTCGTCACAAACTGATCTTGAACACCCTTCGCCTCACTCCGGGCATCACCCCAACTTAAGCATTACTCGTCTAGGGCCTGTTTTCGAGAGGCGAGGCAGCGACGCTCCGGACACCCCCCGGACGACGCGCAGTGGGGGCGGTGCCGGAGCCGTCGCTGCCGGTTGGCCTGCGAGAGCGTGGGGATCGCGCGCACGGTCCCGCACCCTGCGCTCGAAGACGCCCTAGTGTCCTGAGTTATTAATTCGCGTGCAGTAGCGTGCGATGGAGTCAAGGATCTGGTCGGCGGTCTTGGTCCAGACGTAGGGCCGTGGTTCGTTGTTCCAGGTCTCGATCCATGCGCGGATGTCGCGATTGAGCGCGTGGACGCTGGTGTGGCTGCCGTGTTGGAGTTTTTTGGTCGTCAGCTCGGAAAACCAGCGTTCGACGAGGTTGAGCCAGGAACTCGAGGTCGGAGTGAAGTGCACGGTGAACCGCGGGTGAGCTGCCAGCCAGCGTTTGATCACCGGGGTCTTGTGGGTCGAGACGTTGTCCATAACCAGATGCACTGCCAGGTCCGCGGGTACTTCGTTGTCGATGGCGATCAAGAACTTCTTGAACTCGATCGCACGATGCCGCGCGTGCAGCCGGCCGATGACCTTGCCGGTGGCGATGTCCAGTGCGGCATACAGACTGGAGGTGCCGTGGCGGGTGTAGTCGTGCGTGGCACGCTGCGGCGTTCCCGGCATCATCGGCAGGATCGGGGCGGTGCGGTTGAGCGCCTGGATCTGGGACTTCTCGTCCACGCACAGCACCACCGCCCGCTCCGGCGGCGCGAGGTAAAGCCCGACCACGTCCTTGACCTTGTCCACGAACAACGGATCCTTGGACAACTTCCACGCCTCACGGCGATGCGGCTGCAGACCGAACGCATTCCAGATCCGGGTCACCGCGGTCTGGGTCAACCCGGACTCCGCAGCCATCGACCGGGTCGACCAGTGCGTCGCATTCGCCGGCGTGGACTCCAGCGTCTTGGTGATCACCGCCTCGACCTGCTCGTCGGTGATCGTGCGCGGGCGCCCCGGACGTGGCTCGTCGACCAGGCCGTCCAGTCGTTGGGCCACGAACCGGGAACGCCATTTCGCGACCATCGCGCGCCCGACGCCCAACTCCGCGGCGATCTCGCTGTTCGAGCCGCCCTCGGCGCACCGCAGCACGATCCCCGACCGCAACGCCAACGCCTGAGCCGTCTTCCGCCGCTGCACCCAGTTCCGCAACGTCTGTGCCTCATCAACGGACAAGGCCAACTCAGGCAGCTTCGGATTCGGCATGCCGCACCCTACAGCTGAACTCGAATTAACGACTCAGGACACTAGGAGCAGGCGCGCAGGTCGCTGGAGTTGAGCTGCACCTCGGGCCAGCCACGCAGCTGGCTGACCGAGGTGTAGCGCCGCGTGCAGCCCAGCGCGCTGCCGTCCAGGGCGAACACCCGCGCCAGCACCGGCGAGCTCTGCACGACCACGACCTCCGGCGCGGTGTCCCCGGTGACGTCGTCCAGCCGCACGACCCCGCCGCTGGAGTAGTAGGGCTTGTCGACCGAGCGCCACGTGCCGGCGCGGCCGACGAGCAGCTGGGCGATCGCGGCGCCCTCCTGCCGCGCGTGCACCAGGCACGCCGACACCGCGCCGCTCACGCAGGACAGCGAGTTCGCGTCGAGCCGTCCGCCCAGCTCGGTCACCGTCAGCTCGAGCACGTTGGCGCCGGCCTGGAACCGCCCGTTCCCGCCCTGGGCGTCGGCGAGCAGCTCGACCGGCTTGCCATCGACACTCGCCCGCGCCACCACCTGGCACGGCCCCTCACCGCAATCCGCGCCCGCGGTCACCGCGTTGCTCCCGGCGCCGGCCGGCGCCTGCGCGCTCGTCCCGTCCTCGCGCAGCAACCGCACGGTGACCAGGGCGGACAACGCGACGACGGCGGCCACCACCGCGGTCACAACCACCGACCGAGGCGCGCGTCCCCTGCCCACGTGCCCACCCCTTTCCCCTTCAGGGTAAGCGTGAGCCGGGTCTCACCGCAGCACGACTACGCCGCCGTAAACTCCGGGAAAGGCCCGCGGAAGCGCCGCGCGACGCTCCGGGGGGATTGCGTGAAGGACCAGATGGAGGTAAGGGCGTGCCCGAGCAGGCCAGCGCGACCCAGGGCGGACCGGTGACGAAGATCCTCGTCGCCAACCGGGGTGAAATCGCGGTCCGCGTCATCAGAGCGGCCAAGGACGCCGGGCTCGCGAGTGTCGCGGTGTACGCCGAGCCCGACCGGGACGCGCCGCACGTCCAGCTCGCCGACGAGGCGTTCGCCCTCGGCGGCACCACGGCGGCGGAGAGCTACCTGGTCATCGACAAGCTGATCGACGTCGCCAAGCGGTCCGGCGCCGACTCCGTCCACCCCGGCTACGGCTTCCTCTCCGAGAACGCCGATTTCGCGCAGGCGGTCATCGACGCGGGCCTGACCTGGATCGGGCCGAGCCCGCAGGCGATCCGCGACCTCGGTGACAAGGTCACCGCGCGGCACATCGCGCTCAAGGCCGGTGCTCCCCTGGTCCCGGGCACCAAGGACCCCGTGTCGAACGCCGAGGAGATCATCGCCTTCGCCGACGAGCACGGCCTGCCCGTCGCGATCAAGGCGGCGTTCGGTGGTGGCGGCCGCGGCCTGAAGGTCGCCCGCACCAAGGAGGAGATCCCGGAGCTGTTCGAGTCGGCCACCCGCGAGGCGGTCGCCGCGTTCGGCCGGGGTGAGTGCTTCGTCGAGCGCTACCTGGACAAGCCGCGTCACGTCGAGGCCCAGGTCCTGGCCGACCTGCACGGCAACGTCGTGGTCGTCGGCACCCGCGACTGCTCGCTGCAGCGCCGCCACCAGAAGCTGGTCGAGGAGGCGCCCGCGCCGTTCCTGACCGACGAGCAGCGCCGCACGATCCACGAGTCGGCCAAGGCGATCTGCAAGGAGGCCGGCTACTCCGGCGCCGGCACGGTCGAGTACCTGGTGGGCCTGGACGGGACGATCTCGTTCCTGGAGGTCAACACCCGCCTGCAGGTCGAGCACCCGGTGACGGAGGAGACCGCGGGCGTGGACCTGGTGCGCGAGATGTTCCGCATCGCCCAGGGCGAGAAGCTGCGGTTCACCGAGGACCCGACGCCGCGCGGCCACTCCATCGAGTTCCGCATCAACGGTGAGGACGCCGGGCGCAACTTCCTGCCCGCGCCGGGCACCGTCACCAAGGTGGTCTTCCCCGAGGGCCCGGGCGTGCGCGTCGACTCCGGCGTGGTCGACGGCAGTGTCATCGGCGGGCAGTTCGACTCGATGCTGGCGAAGGTGATCGTCACCGGCACCGACCGGCAGAACGCGCTGGAGCGCAGCCGCCGCGCGCTGGACGAGATGATCGTCGAGGGCATGGCGACGGTCCTGCCGTTCCACCGCGTCATCGTGCGCGACCCGGCGTTCGTCGGCGACGAAGACGGCTTCTCCGTGCACACCCGCTGGATCGAGACCGAGTTCGACAACCAGATCGAGCCGTTCACCGCGGCCGCCGAGGCCGAGGACGAGGCCGAGCCGCGTCAGACGGTGGTCGTCGAGGTCGGCGGCCGTCGCCTGGAGGTCTCGCTGCCCGGCGACCTCGCGCTCGCCGGCGGCGGCGGCAAGGGCAACGGCGGCGGCGCGAAGGCCAAGCCGCGCAAGCGGGGCGGCGGCACGAAGACCACGGCCAGCGGGGACACCGTGGCCGCGCCGATGCAGGGCACGATCGTCAAGATCGCGGTCGAGGACGGCCAGCAGGTCGAGGCGGGCGATCTGCTCGTCGTGCTCGAGGCGATGAAGATGGAGAACCCGGTCACCGCACACAAGTCGGGCACCGTGACCGGACTTTCCGTCGAGGTCGGCGCCGCGGTCACGCAAGGCGCTTCCCTGCTCGAAATCAAGGACTAACCTGACGGGGTGACCGAGGTTCCCTCGCCCGATCTGCGCATCGGCGACAACGACCGGGAGTCCGCGCTGAAGGCTCTCGGTGAGCACCTGAGCGCCGGGCGCCTGGACCTCGACGAGTACGGCGACCGTTCGGCGAAGGTCACCGCCGCGCGCACGCGGCGGGACCTCGCCGAGCTGTTCGCCGACCTGCCGGAGCCGCATCCGGTGTTCGAGAAGCCGGCGGGGGCGGTCGAGAAGAAGCCGGACCGGACGCCGCGGCAGTGGTCGGACCGACCGTTGCCGCAGCGCGTGGCGGCCGCCGCGGTGCCGTTCCTGTGGGTGGCGGCGATCGTGCTGGCCTTCGCCACGTCGACCTGGTGGTGGATCGCCATGCCGTTCGTGTTCACCGCGGCCGCCAGCAACTTCTGGGGTTCGGACTGGGAGAAGCACCGGCACGGCAACCACGGCCGGCGGGACCGGCGGCGGTGAGCGACCAGCCGGAGCTGCGGCTGTCCGACGCCGAGCGCACGGAGGCCATGGACGCCCTGTCCGAGCACGTCCGCACCGGGCGGCTGGACATCGACGAGTTCGGGCTGCGCTCGGCGAAGGTCGCGGCCGCGCGGACCCGGTCCGATCTGGCGCCGCTGTTCGCCGACCTGCCCGAGCCCCGGCCGCGGGTGCTCGACCGGCCGGTGCCGTCCCGGACGCCGGTGCGGAAGGCCGGTCTCGGGCTCCTGCCGCTGCTCCTGATCGCGGCGGTGGCGGTGTTCGTGCTGACCCGTGGGATGTGGCTGGTCTTCCTGGTCCCGGTCGCGGTCGCGGTGGCCATGACCTGGCGGCGGCGCTGATGGATCCGGTGGAGATCAACGCGGGCCGGTACCGCCTGCGGCAGCTGCGGGCCGGCGACCTGCCGGCGCTGGCGGCGGCCGGGGTGACCGCGCCGAGCCGGTACGCGGCGCGGCGGGCCCGCGAGTGGGCGCGGAACGAGAGCTATTCGTGGGTGATCGCGGAGCCGGCGACCGGCGTGTTGCTGGGTGAGGTCGTGCTGGGCACCGACGGCACGATCGAGGTCTGGACCTCTCCCGCGGACGGGTTCGCCGAGCGGGCGGCCGTGGACGCGGTGGCCCGGTTCGCGGCGCGGGCGCTGGGGCTGGCCGCCCGCCGTCCGTAGGGCGATGTGGCCCAGTCCTCTTGTGCTGGCTGACACAATTCCTCGCGCGCCGCGGGGTGTTGTGGTGATCTGGTTTCAGATTCCGATTCAGCGCTGAACGGGGGGAACGTGGGCGAGTCCAGCGTCTTTCTGACCCGCATCCTCGACGTGCTGTTAGGTGGCGGCGACCAGATCGCATTCGCCCATCGTGGCCGGTCGATGACGTATCGGGAGACCTTCGACACATTACGGCGGCTGCATGCGACACTGAAATCCGAGGGGATTGTCCCCGGGCAGCTGGTCGCAATTACCGGTGGAAACACGCCGGAAACAATTCTCCTGCAGTTCGCTTCCCAGTTACTCGGCGCTCGGGTGGTGCATGTGGACGAAGAGCGCACCGATTTGCTGGAGCTGCTCGAGGTCGACCACGTGCTGACCACGGAGGGCCCGCTGGTGACGTCGCGCGTCGCGCGCGCCGCCCGCCGGGACGAGGACGCCGCACTGCCGCGCTCGATCGAGACCATGTTTTCCGGTGACGGCACGAACCTGGTCTGCTACCGGGACGTGTACGAGGAGATGGCCCGCACGACGCGGCCGAACCCCGCCGGGCCGCAGCAGGTGCTGTTGATAGCGCCCCTGTCGCACCCGATCGGCAACCGCCTGACGTGCAAGGCGCTGCTCGCCGGGGACACGGTGGTACTCCACGAACGCGCGACGGGCACCGGAAGCTTCGCGGCAGCCAACCTGGCCGGCGAGGCCTGACCCGCCAGGACGATCACGCCGCCGGGGCGGCCTTCAGCAGCAGCCCCGGCCCGCCAGCCCACCCGACGACTCACCCCACCGGCGCCGCCAGCCGCGCCCAAGCCTCCGGCACGCTCGACCACCACTCGCCCAGCAGCAGCCCCGGCCCGCCAGCCTGCCCGGCGGCTCACCCCACCGGCGCCGCCAGCCGCGCCCAAGCCTCCGGCACGCTCGACCACCACTCGCCCAGCAGCAGCCCCGGCCCGCCAGCCTGCCCGGCGGCTCACCCCACCGGCGCCGCCAGCCGCGCCCAAGCCTCCGGCACGCTCGACCACCACTCGCCCAGCAGCAGCCCCGGCCCGCCAGCCTGCCCGGCGGCTCACCCCACCGGCGCCGCCAGCCGCGCCCGAGCCTCCGGCACGCTCGACCACCACTCGCCCAGCAGCAGCCCCGGCCCGGCAGCCTGCCCGGCGGCTCACCCCACCGGCGCCGCCAGCCGCGCCCGGGCCTCCGGCGCGCTCGATCGCCGCTCGTCGGCTGCCTCGTCGCTCGGCTGCGTCTGCGAGTCCCGCTCCGCCGCCACCCGCGCGGTGTACACCTCGACCTCGTGGCGGACCGTCTCCTCGGACCAGCCCAGGACGTCCGCCACCATCCGCGCCACAGCCTCGGCGCAGTCCACCCCGCGGTGCGGGTACTCGATGGAGATGCGGGTGCGCCGCGCGAGGACGTCCTCCAGGTGCAGCGCGCCCTCGTGGCTCGCCGCGTACACGGCCTCGACCCCGAGGTAGTCCGGCGCGTGCTCGATGGGGCGCAGCAGCTCCGGCTTGCCCTCGCCGAGCGCGAGGACCTCGTGCACGAGCGAGCCGTACCGGTCGAGCAGGTGCCGGACCCGGTACGGGTGCAGGCCGTGCTGCGCGGCGAGGTGGTCGGCCTGGTTGACCAGCGCGTGGTAGCCGTCGGCGCCGAGCAGCGGCACCTTGTCGGTGATGGACGGCTGCAGGCGCCCGGGCAGGTCGGGCGCGGCGGCGTCGACCGCGTCGGCGGCCATCACGCGGTAAGTCGTGTACTTGCCGCCCGCGATCGCGACCAGCCCCGGCGCCACGCGCGCCACCGCGTGCTCGCGTGACAGCTTCGACGTCTCCTCGCTCTCGCCGGCCAGCAGCGGGCGCAGCCCGGCGTAGACGCCTTCGATGTCGTCGTGCGTCAGCGGGGTCGCGAGCACCGAGTTGACGTGCTCGAGGATGTAGTCGATGTCGTTCTTCGTGGCCGCGGGGTGGGCGAGGTCGAGGTTCCAGTCGGTGTCGGTGGTGCCGACGATCCAGTGGTTGCGCCAGGGGATCACGAACAGCACGGACTTCTCGGTGCGCAGGATCAGCCCGGACTCCGACACGATCCGGTCGCGCGGCACCACGATGTGCACGCCCTTGCTGGACCGCACCCGGAACCGGCCGCGGCTGCCGGACAGGCGCTGCAGCTCGTCGGTCCACACGCCGGTGCAGTTGATGACCGCGTTGGCGTGCACCTCGGTCTCGCGCCCGTCCTCGACGTCGCGCACGCGCACGCCGGACACGCGGTCGGCCTCGCGCAGGAACCCGACGACCTGGGTGCTGGTCCGCACCACCGCGCCGTAGTGCGCCGCCGTGCGGGCGACGGTCATCGTGTGGCGGGCGTCGTCGGCCTGCGAGTCGTAGTACCGGATTCCCCCGATCAGGGCATCGCGTTTGAGCGCGGGGACCAGTCGCAGCGCGCCCGCCCGGGTGAGGTGCTTCTGCCCCGGCACCGACCGCGCGCCGCCCATCGTGTCGTACAGGAACAGCCCGGCCGCGGTGTACGGCCGCTCCCAGAGGCGGTGCTGCAGCGGGTACAGGAAGCTGACCGGCTTCACCAGGTGGGGCGCGATGCGGGTGAGCATCAGCTCGCGCTCGCGCAGGGCCTCCCGGACGAGACCGAACTCCAGCTGTTCGAGGTACCGCAGGCCGCCGTGGAAGAGCTTGCTGGACCGGCTCGACGTGCCGGACGCCAGGTCACGCGCCTCGACCAGAGCGACCCGGAGGCCACGGGTGGCCGCGTCGAGCGCGGTGCCCGCGCCGACCACCCCGCCGCCGATCACCACGAGGTCGAACGTCTCCTCACCGAGCCGCCGCCAGGTCTCCTCCCTCGCCTCCGGCCCCAGCTTCGCCTCAGTCACTCCGGTTCCTTCCCTCGCGGACACGGGCTCACCACACCAGCATGGCACGGGATCCGGCACCCGCGCGGCTTTAGGACAGGTGTCCCGACATCCAGGAATTCCCGCGGTGGGGGTTGGACTGGTGGTCACCCAGGGTTAGGTTCAGTCGTCGTGGGTCGGCGATGTGGCCGGTGTGCACTGTGTCCGACCCTTGGGGACGTTGGGAAGGGGCAGGATGAGTGCACTGGGAATATTCATCTGGGAGCTGCTCGGTACCGGAACCCTGATTCTGCTGGGTACCGGCGTGGTCGCGAACGTGGTGCTCCGCAAGAACCTCGGCAACAACGCGGGCTTCCTGTTCGTCACTTTCGGCTGGGCCTTCGGTGTGTTCACCGGCGCCAGCATCGCCGCGCCGAGTGGTGCGCACCTGAACCCGGCGGTGACGCTGGGCCTGGCCATCGCGGGCAAGACCCCGTGGGAGGACGTGCCGATCTACGTGGCAGGCCAGATGGTCGGCGCGATCATCGGCGCCGTGCTCTGCTGGGCGACCTACAAACTGCAGTTCGACGACCACCCCGAGCCGGAGAACACGCTCGGGGTCTTCTCCACCGGCCCGCAGATCCGCAGCTACGGCTGGAACCTGGTCACCGAGATCATCGGCACGTTCGTGCTCGTCGCGTGGATCCTGCTCAGCCCGACGGCGACGGCGGGCGAGGCCGGCGTGCCGGAGTTCGGCAACTCGGCTCTGGGGTACGCCGGGGTGTCGTTCGTGGTGCTGGTGATCGGTATTTCCCTCGGCGGGCCGACGGGGTACGCGATCAACCCGGCGCGCGACCTCGGTCCGCGCATCGCGTATGCGCTCCTCCTGCCGATCCGCGGCAAGCGGGACGGCGACTGGGGTTATTCGTGGGTTCCCGTGGTGGGACCGCTCGCGGGCGGCGCCCTCGCCGCGTTGCTGTACCTGGCCGTGCACAACCTGACCTGATTGGGAGATCAGCATGACGTCTTATGTGGCCGCCATCGACCAGGGCACGACGTCCACCCGGGCGATGATCTTCGACCATTCCGGCCGCGTGGTCGCGGTCGACCAGCGGGAGCACGAGCAGATCTTCCCGCAGGCCGGGTGGGTCGAGCACAACGCCGAGGAGATCTGGGAGAACACGCGCGCGGTGACCGCGGGCGCGCTCGCCAAGGCCGACCTGCAGGCCGGGGACATCGCCGCGGTCGGCATCACGAACCAGCGCGAGACCGCGCTGGTGTGGGACCGGAAGACGGGCAAGCCGGTCTACAACGCCATCGTCTGGCAGGACACCCGCACCGACCGGATCGTCGACCAGCTGGGCGAGCTCGGCGGCGGGCAGGAGCGGTACCGCCCGAAGACGGGCCTGCCGCTGGCCACGTACTTCTCGGGGCCGAAGGTCAAGTGGATCCTGGACAACGTGGAGGGTGCGCGGGAACGCGCCGAGGCCGGCGATCTGGTGTTCGGCAACATGGACACCTGGACCGTGTGGAACATGACCGGCGGCCCGGACGGCGGGGTGCACATCACCGACCCGACGAACGCGTCGCGCACCCTGCTGATGGACCTGGACACGCTCAGCTGGGACGCCGAGATCGCGGCTGACATGGGCATCCCGATGTCGATGCTGCCGGAGATCCGCTCGTCGTCCGAGGAGTACGGCAAGGTACGGCCGCGCGGGGTGCTGTCCGGCGTGCCGATCGCCGGGATCCTCGGCGACCAGCAGGCGGCGACGTTCGGGCAGGCGTGCCTGTCCCCCGGCGAGGCGAAGAACACCTACGGCACCGGCAATTTCGTGCTGCTGAACACCGGCACGGAAAAGGTGATGTCGGAGAACGGCCTCCTCACGACGGTCTGTTACAAGATCGGGTCGAACGAGACGGTCTACGCGCTGGAGGGTTCCATCGCGGTGACCGGTTCGCTGGTGCAGTGGCTGCGCGACAACCTCGGGATCATCAGCAACGCCGCGGAGATCGAGCAGCTGGCCCGCACGGTCGAGGACAACGGCGGGGCGTACTTCGTGCCGGCGTTTTCGGGTCTGTTCGCTCCGTACTGGCGGTCGGACGCGCGGGGCGTGATCGCCGGGTTGACGCGGTACGTGAACAAGGGGCACATCGCGCGGGCGGTGCTGGAGGCGACGGCGTTCCAGACGCGCGAGGTGATCGAGGCGATGAACGCCGATTCGGGTGTGCCGCTGAAGTCGCTGAAGGTCGACGGCGGGATGGTCGTGAACGAGCTGCTGATGCAGTTCCAGGCGGACATCCTGGACGTCCCGGTGATCCGCCCGGTGGTCGCCGAGACGACGGCACTCGGCGCGGCGTACGCGGCCGGCCTGGCCGTGGGTTTCTGGGCCAGTGAGGACGACATCCGCAACAACTGGGCCCAGGACAAGGAATGGACCCCGTCGATGGACGCCCAGCACCGCGAGGCGCAGTACCGCAACTGGAAGAAGGCGGTGACGAAGACCTTCGACTGGGTGGAGTGACGTGTGGGCGCGCTTTCCCCGTGCCGGGTTCCGGTGCGGGGAGAGCGGGCTCAGGCGAGAACGGCGAACACGATGACGTTGTCGCGGTAACTGCGCGCCGCGCGGTCGAAAACCCCGCCGCACGTGATGAGCCGCAGCTCCGGCCCGGCCGTGTCGCCGTACACCGCGGCGGTCGGGAAGTCCGTCTTCGGCACCCGTTCCACCCGGGTCACCGCGAACCCGGATCGGGAACCGTCCACACGGGACACCGAAATCCGGTCGCCGGGCGCGAGTTCGTGCAAGCGGGAGAAGATCCCCTGCGGCCGGTTGCCGTCGACGTGCCCGAGGATCACGGCCGGCCCGCGCTCCCCCGGCGCCGGGCCGAGCGAGTACCAGCCGGCCTGCCGCGGCGACGTCACCGGCGGCACCTCCACGGTCCCGTCCTCGTTGAGCCCCAACGGAATCAGGCTCGACCGGGCCCCGATCGCCGGGATTTCCACGGCAGCGGGCACGGAAGCCGTGGGCGCCTGCTCCGGCGCGGCGGCACAACCGCTCAGCAGGAGCAGGCCCAGCGCCACGGCGAGCGCCGCGCGGATCACGGTGCCAGCGACCCGTCACCGGTCTGCGGCGCGCCCTGCGGCACGACCCGCGTCTGGCCCTGGCTCGACGCCGGCGCCTTCTTCGTCTGCCCTGAGCCCGGCGCCGGCGAGGAATCCCGGTCGAGCACGGTGAAGTACACGGTCACCGGATCCCCACCGCAGTGGAACGACACCGGATAGGAGCCTTCCGGCACATCCCGGATCACCGTTTCGGCGAACAACGCCCACGGCTGGTGACCCTCCGGGTTCGCCTCGAGCGGCTGGGTCACCCGCAAGGCGCGAGTGGTGAGTGGACTGGCCTGGTCGTCGCACGCGGCGGCGACCGAGACCTTCTCGCCGGGGTGCCCGCTGTAGGCGGACAGCTTCAGCCACACCGGCAGCGGTTCCGGCGAGGTGGGTTCGGTGGTGGTGGTCTGCGCGAACGCCGGCGTGGCGGCGACCAGGGTCGCGAGCAGGGCGGCGGCGATGGCGGTTGTTCTCATGGTGGCCTCACGGCGGTAGAGCTGATGGCCTTGTAGGCGCGCCGCCCGGTGCCGGGGTTGGCTCCCGACACCCAACCGTGACGTCAGTCCAGGTCGTCGTGCCGCATCAGCTGCCGCGCGGCCTCGGTGATGGAGCCGGACAGCGACGGGTACACCGCGAACGTGAGCGCCAGGTGGTCGACCGTCAGCTGGTTCTGCACCGCCAGCGCGATCGGCAGGATCAGCTCGCTCGCCGTCGGCGCCACGACCACGCCGCCGACGATCACCCCGGTCGCCGGGCGGCAGAACAGCTTCACGAAACCGCGGCGCAGACCCTCCATCTTGGCCCGCGCGTTGGTCGCCAGCGGCAGCATGATCGTGCGGGCCGGGACCGCGCCGGAGTCGATCGCGCTCTGGCTGATGCCGACGGTCGCGATCTCCGGGTGGGTGAACACGTTCGCGGCGACCGTCTTCAGCTTGATCGGCGCGACGCCCTCGCCGAGCGCGTGCCACATCGCGATCCGGCCCTGCATGCTGGCCACCGACGCGAGCATCAGCACCCCGGTGCAGTCGCCCGCCGCGTAGATGCCGGGAACGCTCGTGCGGGACACGCGGTCCACCGTGATGAACCCACCGGGACCCGGCTCGATGCCGACCTTCTCCAGCCCGATGTCCTTGGTGTTGGGCACCGAGCCGACGGTCATCAG
Organism: Amycolatopsis thermalba; assembly: GCF_023376025.1. NCBI lineage: Bacteria > Bacillati > Actinomycetota > Actinomycetes > Pseudonocardiales > Pseudonocardiaceae > Amycolatopsis > Amycolatopsis thermalba. The sequence continues at coordinate 1,393,845 of NZ_CP091196.1, read as the reverse complement.
CGCGTGGGTGCCCTCGATGACCCGACCGTCCTGCAGGTGGACCTCGACGCCCTTCTCGGTGCGCTCGACCCGCTCGGCGCGCGCGTGCTTGACGACGGTGTTGCCGCGCTGGGCGAACACCTCCTCCAGCACGGCGGCGGCGTCGGCGTCCTCGTGCGGCAGGACACGGTCGCGGCTGGACACCAGGGTGACCTTGACGCCCATCTCGGTGTAAGCGGAGGCGAACTCGGCGCCGGTGACGCCGGACCCGACCACGACCAGGTGCTCGGGCAGCTCGGGCAGGTCGTAGAGCTGGCGCCAGTCGAGGATGCGCTCGCCGTCGGGCACCGCACCGGGCAGCACGCGCGGGGTGGCGCCGGTGGCGATCAGGACGACGTCGGCGTCGAGCACGTCGACGTCGCCGGTGGCCTTCGTGACGCGGACCTTGTGCGTGGCCAGGCCGGGCTCGTCGTCGTCGAACCGGCCCTCGCCGGTGAGGACTTTCACACCTTCGCGCTGCACGCGGGCGCGGATGTCGGCGGACTGGGCCAGCGCGAGGCCCTTCACCCGGCCGTGCACCGTGCGCAGGTCGACGCTGGTGTCGGCCATGTCGGTGATGATCCCCAGCTCACCGAGGCCGTGCATGTTCGCGAGGGCCCCCGAGGAGGCGATGAACGTCTTCGACGGGACGCAGTCGTAGAGCACGCACGCGCCGCCGAGCCCGTCCTTCTCGACGATCGTGACGTCGGCGCCGTGCTGTGCCGCCACCAGCGCCGCCTCGTAGCCCGCCGGTCCGCCGCCCATGATCACGATCCTGGTCACGTCGTCTCCTCCTCCTCACGCGCACGTCATCCACAACCTTAGGCCGCGACACCCGGAGTACGTCCGGTCGGGTGAGCGACGGGCGGCTAGGCTGTGCGCGTGCCGTTGTATGCCGCCTACGGGTCCAACATGGATCCGAATCAGATGATGGAGCGGGCGCCGCATTCGCCCATGGCCGGCACCGGCTGGCTGGAGGGCTGGCGGCTGACCTTCGGGGGCGAGGACCTCGGCTGGGAAGGCGCGCTGGCGACCATCGTCGAAGACCCGGGCTCCCGGGTCTTCGTGGTGCTGTACGACGTGACACCGCTGGACGAGGCCCGGCTGGACAGCTGGGAAGGCGGTGAGCTGGGCATGCACAACAAGATCCGGCTCCGCGTGCAGACGATGGACGGCTCCGCGCTGGCCTGGTTGTACGTGCTGGACGCCTACGAGGGCGGCCTGCCGTCGGCCCGGTACCTCGGCGTGCTGGCCGACGCCGCCGAGGCGGCCGGCGCGCCCACGGACTACGTGGACGACCTGCGCACCCGCCCCTGCCGCGGAATCACCTCCTGACCCCCTCCGCGAGTCCCACACTCACGCCCGCGAGTCCCACACTCACGCCCGCGAGTCCCACACTCACGTCCGCGAGTCCCACGTTCACGTCCGCGAGTTCCACATTCACACCGTCACGTGGCTAGCCCGCGAACCCGGAAGGCCGCCCGCACCGCCTCGATCACCCGTGCCGGTGCCGCCAGGTCGTCCGCGGAAGCCCGGATCACCGTCCAGCCCCGCCGTCGCAGGTCTTCGTCCCTTGCCGCATCCCGGTCCCGCCTGTTCTCGTGCGCCGCGTAGCCGTCGTACTCGACGGCCACACGCAGCTCAGGCCACGCGAAGTCCAGCCGGTACAGCTCGCGCCCGGCGAGATCGGTGATCGAGTGCTGCTGCACGGGCACCGGCAGTCCGCCGTCGACCAGCGCGAGCAGCATCCAGCTCTCCATCGGCGACTCCGCCATCCCGGTCGCCAATTGGAGCACCGCGAGCCCCTGCCTCCGCCCCCGCGGATCAGGACGGGCGAGGATCCGCTCCTCGATCCTGGTCCGGAAGTCGTCCCGGAGGTCCTCGGCGAGCATCCCCAGCGCCTCGTCGGCGGTAGCCAGCGCAATCCGACGCGTGGCCCGGCACATCACTTCGGCCAGCGCCAGTTCCGGCGCTTGCACCCGGAGCCCGTCGAACTCGTGCACGTCGCTCTGGTCAAGGCGCCCCTGATGAACCTTCACTCCCGGGCGCGGCCGGATTTTGCGGTGGTACGGCACGATGATGTGCACCGGGGCCGGATCCGGCACCGAACAGCCGAGCACGAGGAGCGCACTCGGTCCGCTCAACACCGCCTCGGGCCCGGCCATCAGCACCGCTGCCGCGGCTCTCGTCGTGAATTCGGTCGCGCGCCGGGCATCGACCAGCACGCCTCGCGACACCGCGACGAGTTGCCCGGCTGCGACGGCCTTTCGGATCTCGCCCGGCCCGACGATCTTGTTCAGTTCGGCACGGTGGTAGGCACCATGCAAGCTCTTCGGTAACGACGCCATGTGTCGACCATGTCGCAGAAAGTACCGAAGTAGCGGCAACTCACAAGATCTGTGGATAACTTCCGCGCCTGTGGATAACTCGAACGCAGAACTCACGCGCACGAATGCAGAACTCGTGCGCGTGAGCGTGGGACTCGCGGACGGGAGCGTGGGACTCGCGGGCTGCTCAGGCCAGGGCGGCCAGGGCGGTGTGGACCAGGACGCGCACGCCGACGTGCAGCGCGCGCTCGTCCAGTTCGAAGGTGGGGCGGTGCAGGTCGCGCTGGTCGCCCTCGCCGGACCACACCCCGAGGCGGCAGAAGGCGCCCGGCACGTGCTCCAGGTACCAGGCGAAGTCCTCGCCGCCCGACGACTGTTCCGTACCGGTCACCGCATCGTCGCCGAGGGCGGCTTCGATCCCGGCGCGCAGCAGCGACGTGCTGTCCACGTCGCCGACGACCGGCGGCACCCCGCGGCGGTAGTCCAGCTCGAAGCCGACCCCGTAGGGCGTGAGCAGCGACTCCACCGACGACGCGACGAGCGGCTCCAGCGACTTCCACACCTCGTGGTCCGCCGTCCGCAGCGTGCCGCGCAGCACGCCCTCCTCGGGCACCGCGTTGGCGGCCTGCCCGGCGTGCACCGCGCCCCACACCAGCACGGTGCCGGACCGCGGGTCGACGCGCCGGGACAGCAGCGACGGCAGCGAGGTGATCGCGACGCCGAGCGCGTGCACCAGGTCCGCGGTCAGGTGCGGCCGGGACGTGTGCCCGCCGGGCGAGGTCAGCCGCAGCTCGATGAGGTCGGCCGCCGAGGTCAGCGCGCCGACCCGGGTGCCGATCTTGCCCACCTGGAGCCGCGGGTCGCAGTGCAGGCCGAAGATCCGGTCGACGCCGTCGAGGCCGCCGGCGGTGATCACGTCGAGCGCGCCGCCGGGCATGACCTCCTCGGCGGGCTGGAAGATCAGCCGCACGCGGCCGGGCAGCTCGGGCGCCGACGCCAGCGCCTTCGCCACGCCGAGCAGGATCGCGGTGTGCGCGTCGTGCCCGCAGGCGTGCGCGGCGCCCTCCACCGTCGACGAGTAGGGCAGGCCGGTCGCCTCGGTGAGCGGCAGCGCGTCGATGTCGGCCCGCAGGGCGACGCAGCGGTCACCCGATCCGACGTCGCACACCACGCCGGTGCCGCCGGGCAGGATCTCCGGGGTCAGCCCGGCCGAGCGCAGGATGTCGGTGATCAGTTCGGTGGTCGCGAACTCGTGGCGCGCCAGCTCGGGGTGGGCGTGGATGTGACGGCGCCAGGCGACCAGGTCGGTACCGCCGCGCGCGAGCCACTCGTCCAGCCAGAAGGGGCCCCGGCCCGCACCGAGATCGGTCACGGGAGCCATGCTGACGCCGTCCGCCGTGATCAGCGCGTCCGACGCCTCGAACGAGGTAGGGCGACCACCGTGATCGCCGGGCACCTCCGGGCGGGAGTCCAGCACGGTCACGCCGCACCTCCATACACACCGAGAACTACGTAACCCATTTGACGCAATCCTGCACCATGCAAGGAGCAATCTTCGAACCGGATCTCACTCTGGGCGACGGCCGGTAGTGGATCTGCGGCGAGCGGCACTACGGAATACGGCGTAACCGAATACGCCGCGCACGGGTCAGCTGGAGGCCTTGCGCTTCTTCCGCCGCACGCTCCGTCCCCAGAGGACGATCCCGGCGAGCACCGCGGCGAGCACCCCGACGACGATCTTGCTCTTGGTCTTCTCCTGGTTGGCCTTGCTGTTGTCGTCGGGGTTGATCCGCGGCCCCGGATCGGTGGTCTGCTGCGCCACCACGTCGGCGGCGGTGACGTGCACGGACACCGGGGCGGCGAGCGCGGGCGCCGCGGGCACGGCGAAGGTGACCATCGTCGTCAGCATCAGACCCGCCAGCACGGCACGCACCTTGACCATGGAGCCCAGTGTGCCGGTTCGGTTACCCATCAACAAGGAAGACACTCACAGGGAGAACGCGTCCAGGATCCGCTGCGCGGCGAGCGTCGCGGTGAGCCGGCCCTCGCGGACGTCCTCCTCGACCCCGGGCACCAGCGCTTTCACGCCCGGGTGCTCGGCGAGGCGGGCCTGCAGCTGCTCGCGCACCATCGCCCACGTCCAGTCGACCTGCTGCTGCTTGCGCTTGCGGTCCAGCTCGCCGGACGCCTGGAGGGTCTCGCGGTGGCGTTCGATCTGCTGCCACACGGTGTCCAGGCCGATGTCGTTGAGCCCGCTGCAGGTCAGCACCGGCGGTGTCCAGGCGGCGTCCGGGCCGTAGATCATCCGCAGCGCGCCGGCCAGCTCCCGCGCGGCGCGCTTGGCGTCGCGCTCGTGCTCGCCGTCGGCCTTGTTCACCGCGATCACGTCGGCCAGCTCCAGCACGCCCTTCTTGATGCCCTGCAGCTGGTCGCCGGTGCGGGCCAGCGTCAGGAACAGGAAGCAGTCGACCATGTTGGCCACGGTCACCTCGGACTGCCCGACGCCGACGGTCTCGACCAGCACGACGTCGTACCCGGCGGCCTCCATCAGCACGATCGTCTCGCGGGTGGCGCGGGCGACGCCGCCGAGCGTGCCGGAGGTCGGGGACGGCCGGATGAACGCGGCCGGATCGTTGGCCAGCCGCGCCATGCGGGTCTTGTCGCCGAGGATGCTGCCGCCGGTCCGGGTCGACGAGGGGTCGACGGCCAGCACCGCGACCCGGTGACCGGTCTCGGTCAGGTCGGTGCCGAGCTGGTCGATGAAGGTCGACTTGCCGACCCCGGGCACGCCGGTGATCCCGACCCGCCGCGCGCCACCGGCGTGCGGCAGCAGCTCGACCAGCAGCTCCTGGGCGAGCTGCCGGTGGTCCGGCCGCTGGGACTCGACCAGCGTGATCGCCCGGGACAGGGTGCCGCGGTCGCCCGCGAGCACGCCCTTGGCGTAGGCACCGACGTCGATCTTGCGCGGCAAGGGCTCAGGACTCCCGCTGCTCGAGCTGGTCGAGCAGGTCCAGCGCGGCGTCCGCGATGACCGTGCCCGGTCCGAAGATCGCCGACGCCCCGGCGGCGCGCAGCTCGTCGTAGTCCTGCGGCGGGATGACGCCACCGCACACGATCATGATGTCCTCGCGCCCGAGCTGGGCCAGCTCCTCGCGCAGCGCGGGCACCAGCGACAGGTGGCCGGCGGCCAGCGAGGACACGCCGACGACGTGCACGTCCGCCTCGATCGCCTGGCGCGCGACCTCGGCCGGAGTGGAGAACAGCGGCCCCACGTCGACGTCGAAGCCGAGGTCGGCGAACGCGGTGGCGATCACCTTCTGCCCGCGGTCGTGCCCGTCCTGGCCCATCTTGGCGACCAGGATGCGCGGACGGCGCCCCTCGGTCTCGGCGAACGCTTCGACCCGCGCGCGTGCCTTCTCCACGTTCCCGGATTTCCCGACCTCGTCGCGGTACACGCCGGAGATCGTACGAATCTGCCCGGAGTGGCGCCCCCACACCTTCTCCAGCGCGTCGGAGATCTCCCCGACGGTCGCCTTGGCGCGGGCCGCGTCGACAGCGAGCTCCAGCAGGTTGCCCTCGCCCTCCGCGGCAGCGGTGAGCCGCCGCAGCGCGTCCTGCGTGGCGTCCTCGTCGCGCTCCTCGCGCAGCCGCCGCAGCTTCTCCAGCTGCTGGGCGCGCACCCCGGCGTTGTCCACCTTGAGCACGTCGATCTGCTGGTCGTCGACCACCTGGTACTTGTTCACGCCGATGACCGGCTGGCGGCCGGAGTCGATCCGCGCCTGGGTGCGGGCCGCGGCCTCCTCGATGCGCAGCTTCGGGATGCCGGCGTCGATCGCGCGGGCCATGCCGCCCGCCGACTCGACCTCGCTGATGTGGCCCCACGCCTTGCGCGCGAGGTCGTAGGTCAGCTTCTCGACGAACGCGCTGCCGCCCCACGGGTCGATCACGCGCGTGGTGCCGGACTCCTGCTGCAGCAGCAGCTGGGTGTTGCGGGCGATGCGCGCGGAGAAGTCGGTGGGCAGGGCCAGCGCCTCGTCGAGGGCGTTGGTGTGCAGCGACTGGGTGTGGCCCTGGGTGGCGGCCATCGCCTCGACGCAGGTGCGGATGACGTTGTTGAACACGTCCTGCGCGGTCAGCGACCAGCCGGAGGTCTGCGAATGCGTGCGCAGCGAGAGCGATTTCTCGGACTTCGGCCCGAACTGCTTCACGAGCTTGGCCCACAGCAGCCGGGCCGCCCGCATCTTGGCGACCTCCATGAAGAAGTTCATGCCGATCGCCCAGAAGAAGGACAGGCGCGGCGCGAACTTGTCGACCTCCAGGCCCGCGTCCAGCCCGGCGCGGATGTACTCGACGCCGTCGGCGAGCGTGTAGGCCAGCTCCAGGTCGGCGGTCGCCCCGGCCTCCTGCATGTGGTAGCCGGAGATGGAGATCGAGTTGAACCGCGGCATCCGCTGCGAGGTGTAGGCGAAGATGTCGGAGATGATCCGCATCGACGGCTGCGGCGGGTAGATGTAGGTGTTGCGGACCATGAACTCCTTGAGGATGTCGTTCTGGATGGTCCCGGCCAGCTGTTCCGGCTGAACGCCCTGCTCCTCGGCCGCCACGATGTAGAGCGCCATGACGGGCAGCACCGCGCCGTTCATGGTCATCGACACGCTCATCTTGTCCAGCGGGATGCCGTCGAAGAGCTGGCGCATGTCGTAGATCGAGTCGATCGCCACGCCCGCCATGCCGACGTCACCGGCCACCCGCGGGTGGTCGGAGTCGTAACCGCGGTGGGTGGCCAGGTCGAACGCGACCGACAGGCCCTTCTGCCCGGCCGCGAGGTTGCGCCGGTAGAAGGCGTTGGACTCGGCGGCGGTGGAGAACCCGGCGTACTGGCGGATGGTCCACGGCTGGTTGACGTACATCGTCGGGTACGGGCCGCGCAGGAACGGCGCGATGCCCGGGTAGGTGCGCAGGAAGTCCAGGCCCGCGGTGTCCTCGGCGGTGTAGAGCGGTTTGATGCCGATGCCCTCGGGGGTCTCCCAGGTCAGCGCGTCGGCGCCCTTGCCGGTGCTCGAGTGCAGCGCTTCAGCCCAGCCGGTCTGGCTGCCCGGGTCGGGGATGCCGAGTTCGACGTCGGTGAAGTCGGGGATGGCCATCACTTCACTCCCAGCGTGTCGAGGATGCTGGTCAACGCGGCGAGCGCGTCGCAGCCGGCGTGGACGTAGGAGTCGACGTCCGGGTACTCCGGTTTCCCGGCCAGCACCACGCGAACCGCGCCGGCCTCCTTGAGCTTCCGCGCGGTCTCCGCGGCGTGCTCGGCGTAGAGCTTGTCGGTGCCGCACAGGCAGGCGACCTTGGCGCCGCTCTCCCGGAACGCGGCCACGACGTCCCCGGCCGCGCCCGGGTTGAGCGGTTCGATGCCGCCGGCCTGGAGGAGGTTGGCCGCGAAGGTCGCGCGGGCGGTGTGGGCGGCGACCGGGCCGAGCGTGGCGAGGAAGACCTTCGGCCGCTCACCGGTTTCGGCGAGGTGCGCGTCGGAGCGGTCCCGCAGCTCCTCGTAGGCCTGGGCGTACCGCACGCGCGGCAGCCCGCCTTCGTCCACAACGGACGGTGCCGGGGTGCGTTCGACCGGTTTTTCGTGCAGGTCCGGGAACTCGCTGACGCCGGTGATCGGGTCCGTGCGGGTGGCCAGCCGCTTCTGCCGCGCCTGCCAGGTCTCGTCCAGCCGCGCAGCGAGTGCGCCGGAGTCCAGCACCGCCTCGATGCCGCCCTGGCGTTCGATCTCGGTGAACTCGCGCCAGGCCGCGTTGGCCAGCGCGTCGGTGAGGTTCTCGACGTACCAGGAGCCGCCCGCCGGGTCGATCACGCCGGACAGCTTGGACTCCTCGATCAGGATCGACTGGGTGTTGCGGGCGATCCGGCGGGAGAACGCGTCGGGCAGCCCGATCGCGAAGTCGAACGGCAACACGGTGACGGCGTCCGCCCCACCGACTCCGGCGGCGAAGCAGGCGAGGGTGGTGCGCAGCATGTTCACCCACGGGTCGCGGCGGGTGAACATCGCGGGCGAGGTGACCGCGTGCTGGCGCATCCCGCGCCCGCCGGTCGCGCCGGACACCTCGCACACCCGCGCCCACAGGCGGCGGGCGGCGCGCAGCTTGGCGATGGTGAGGAACTGGTCGGCGGTCGCGGCGAAGCGGAACTCCAGCTGGTCGGCGGCCGCGTCCACGCTCAGCCCGGCGTCGGTGAGGGCGCGCAGGTAGGCCACCCCGGCGGCGATGGCGGCGCCGAGTTCCTGCGAGTCGGAGCCGCCTGCCTCGTGGTAGGGCAGCGCGTTGACCACCAGCGTGCGCAGCTTCGGGTGCTTGGCGGACAGACGCGCGGCGAGCGCGGCGGCGGGCGCGATGTCGTGCGGGCGGCCGGTGCGGGCACGCAGCGCGATCGGGTCGGCGCCGAGGGTGCCGGCGACCTCGCTGTCCGGGACGTTCTTCTCGGCGAGCAGCCCAAGCAGGGCCTCGGCGGCGGCCTCGTAGTCGGCGCCGGGGTCGAGGACGATCGGCGCGAGGTCGAGGTAGACCTCGTTGAGCGCGTCGGCGAGGGCGTCCAGTGGCAGTGCGTCACCACCGACGCGCAGCCACACCGAGGTGGCGCCGTTCTCCAGGTCGGCGAGGATGGCCTTGTTGGTCTCGGCCGCGTCGGCGCCGCCGTGCAGCACACGCACGTCCCAGCCGGTGCCGACGGTGCTGTTGGTGCCCTCGGCGACCGCGCCCCGCACGTACGGGGGCAGGCCCGGGAAGCCGGACGGCGGCGCCGCGTCGTCGGCGGTGTAGAGCGGCTGGATCTCGATGCCGTCGTAGGTCTTGCTGGTCAGGAGGCTTTCCGGGGCGCCGTCGAAGGACTCCGGCAGCACTCCGCTCTTGGTCAGCACCCCCGCGACGAGGCGTTGCCAGTCCTCCCGCCGCGGCGTCCCGAACTCGGCGGCGAGGGCCAGCTCGTCCGGCGAATCCGGGGTGGGCGCCGTTGTCCCAGCCTGAGTCATACGTCTGATGGTAGGGGGCGGGCAAGGGGCACGATTGTGACTCTGCTCGCGGGCTGGCAGCGCCCGCGGTCACCGAGCGCGCATCCGCAACAATGGTGCCGTGGCGAGTTCGAGCGAGGAGACCAGGGTGGTGGCCGGGCGGTACCGGTTGCGCTCCGTGCTGGGCTCCGGCTCGATGGGCACGGTGTGGTCGGCCTACGACGAATTCCTGCACCGGCCGGTCGCGGTGAAGGAGATCCTGCTGCCGCCCGGGGTCACCGCGGGCCAGGCCGACGAGCTGCGCGAGCGGACGCTGCGTGAGGCCAGGGCCATCGCCGTGCTGTCTCACCCGAACGTGATCACCCTGCACGACGTCGCACGTCAGGACGGCGAGCCGTTCGTCGTGATGGAGCTGCTGCCCTCGCACAGCCTGGCCGAGCTGATCCGCGACCACGGTCCGCTGTCGGTCGAGCAGGCCGCCGCGGTGGGCGACGCGGTGGCCGCGGCGCTGGGGGCCGCACACAACGCGGGTATCACGCACCGTGACGTGAAGCCGGGGAACGTGCTGGTCGCCGAGGACGGGCGGATCAAGCTCACCGACTTCGGCATCGCCCGCAACGTGTCCGACGCGTCGATGACCCGCACCGGCATGACGCTGGGTTCGCCGGCGTACATCGCCCCGGAGGTGGCTTCCGGCAAAGCGGTGACTCCGGCCGCCGACCTGTGGGGGCTGGGCGCGACGCTGTTCTGCGCGGTGGAGGGCCACCCGCCCTACGACGCGGACGGCGACCCGCTGGAGACGATCGGGAAGGTCGTCAAGGGCGAGGTGCCGCGGCCGTCGCCGGGGCCGCTCGCGCCGTTGATCACCGCGTTGATGGCGAAGGAGCCGCGGGACCGCTTGCCGCTGGCGCAGGTGCGGCGGCGGCTGTACCCGATCCTGGAGAAGGCGCCACGGGTCCTGTTCGGACCGGAGATGTTCGCGGCGGCGAGCGGTCAGCGCGAGGAGGCCACCGACACGCGGGAGATCTCGGCTCGCCCCGCGGTGGACGACGGCCCGGCGGAGACGAGCGGTGAGCTGGCGGCCGACCCCGGTCCCCTGCCGTTCGGGCCGTCCCGCCCCGAGGCGAGCGGTGAGCTGGCCGCCGATCCCGGGCCGCTGCCGTTCGGCCGGCCCGCCGACACGCTCGCCGCGCCCCGCCCGGCCGTCGGCACGCTGGTCACCCCCGCCCCGGTGGGCCGCAGCACGGCGGCGACGGTGGTGCTGGTCGCGGCGTCGATCGTGTTGTTCCTGGCCGCCGCGTTCGGCGGTTTCGTGGCGGCGCGGGTGATCGGTGCGCAGCCGGTGGCGCCCCCGTCGCGGGAGGACACGTCCGGGCTGTCCGCCCCGCAGCCGACGGTGTTCGAGCGCCGGACGGGCGAGGCGTCGAGCGTGAAGGGCGTCCAGGACGGCACGTTCACGGTCGACGTGCCGTCCGGCTGGACGCGGTTCACGAGTTCCCAGGCGGGGGACGATCTGCCGCTGTCGACGCTGGTGCAGTTCGTCTCGGCGGACGGTTCGCAGATGCTGGCGGTGAACCACTTCCCGAAGTACTTCCCCGGCAACGACATCGACGATTACGTCAAGGCGCTGGAGAAGAGCCGCTCGAGCGGGGAGTTCCGGATGGTCAGCCAGGCGAAGCTGGCCGAGCAGGACGGCCGGACGATGATGTACCGGACGATCGACCGTGCCCCGGCCGGTTCGGTCAGCCGCACGACGTACGCGAAGGTCTTCAAGCAGGGAACGAGCCTCTGGGCGGTGAGCGTGACGGTACCGACGGAGCAGGAAGGCACCGCGAAGACGGCGCTCTACGACCGGATCCTGCCGACTTTTCAGGTGACGGGTTAGAACGCACAGCGCCCAACCGCCACCCGGCAACGCAAGCGGCCCGGCACTCGACTGACCGCGCGGCAGCCCTGCACAACCCCGCCTGGCAACGCAGCAGGACCGACTACCCCAACCAGACCTCCCCCGCCCCGATCCCCAGCCCGCTTTTGGTCGCCGATCAGGCGTGTCAAGGTACTCTTTCCCGCCTTGGCACGCCTGATCGGCGACTGAAACACAATCAGGCATCGGGGGCGGGGGTGGTCGGAAGGTGACCTTTGGCGCCGTAGGCGCTGTCCTGCGCGAAGCGCAGAAAAAAGATCAAAAGATGTCCTCGCCGGACGGGCAGGCTCCGGGATGACGGGGAATGCAGTCACGTCACCTTGGCGAGGTGGTCGCTGGGTGGTCATCCCGTCGCCTGCGGTTTGTGCATATCACTTTGAGCCAGGCCCGCAAGGTTGGCATGGTCGGCCGCCGGTTGGCGGCCTGGGTTGCGGGCCTGGCTCAAAGTGATCGTCACGTGTCAGGCGACGGGATGACCACCCAGCTACCTTGGGTTCAACGCGCGGCGTGGCGCGGCGCTGGGAGGATGTTCCCATGACCGAACAAGATGTGGCGTCGGCTGCTGCCGCCACCATCGCCGAGCGCACCGGCTTCGCCAAGCACGACATCGCGGTGGTTCTCGGCTCCGGGTGGCGTCCCGCGGCGGACGTGATCGGCGAGCCCGAGGCGGAGATCCCGCTCGGTGAGCTGCCCGGCTTCGAGACCCCGACCGCCGTGGGGCACGGCGGCACCGTCCGCTCGGTGGACGTCGACGGCAAGCGTGCCCTGGTGCTGCTCGGCCGCACCCACCTCTACGAGGGCAAGGGCGTGGGCCGCGTCGTGCACAACGTACGCACCGCGGCCGCCGCGGGCGTGAAGTCCGTCCTGCTCACCAACGCCGCGGGTGGCCTGCGGGACGACTACCAGGTCGGCCAGCCGGTGCTGATCTGCGACCACCTCAACATGACCTCGACCTCCCCCATCACCGGCGCGAACTTCGTCGACCTGGTCGACCTGTACTCGCACCGCCTGCGGGACCTGGCGCGCCAGATCGACCCGAGCCTGACCGAGGGCGTCTACGCGGGCCTGCCCGGCCCCCACTTCGAGACCCCCGCCGAGATCCGCATGCTGCGCACCCTCGGCGCCGACCTGGTCGGCATGTCGACCGTGCTCGAAGCGATCGCCGCGCGCGCCGCCGGCGTCGAGGTGTTCGGGCTGTCCCTGGTCACCAACCTCGCCGCGGGCATGACCGGCGAACCGCTGAGCCACCAGGAGGTCCTGGAGGCCGGACGCGCGTCGGCGGAGAAGATGGGCACCCTGCTGCGTCAGCTCGTCGCGCGCGCATGAGCCGGCTCGACCCGGAACTCCGGGACCGCGCGTTCCGCTGGATCGCCGACGACGTCGACCCGGCCGCGCGGCAGGAACTGCAGGCCGTGCTCGCCGACGCGATGAACGGTGCCCCGGACGCGTTGAACGACCTCGCCGACCGGATGGCCGGCCCGCTCGAGTTCGGCACCGCCGGGCTGCGCGGTCCCGTCCGGGCGGGGCCGAACGGCATGAACACCGCGGTCGTCGTCCGCACCACGGCCGGGGTCGCGGCCTGGCTGACCGAGCACGGCAAGGCCGGCCGGATCGTGGTCGTCGGCCGGGACGCCCGCCACGGCTCGGCGGAGTTCGCCGCGGCGGCGGCCGAGGTCCTCCACGCGGCGGGGTTCGACGTGCGGGTCCTGCCCCGGGCACTGCCGACACCGCTGGTGGCGTTCGCGACCAAACACCTCGGCGCGGCCGCCGGCATCCAGATCACCGCGTCCCACAACCCGCCCGCGGACAACGGCTACAAGCTCTACGACGACACCGCGATCCAGATCGTGCCGCCCGCCGACGCCGAGATCGAAGCCGCGATCGCCGACGCGCCGGGCGCGATCAGCGTGCCCCGCAAGCCCGGGGCGACGGTGCTCGGGGAGGAGATCCTCGACGAGTACCTCTACCGGGTGTCGCAGGTCCCGCGGTCTCCGCACCGCGATCTGCGGGTCGCGGCGACCGCGCTGCACGGGGTCGGCGCCGACGTCCTGCGTGCGGCGCTGTCCCGGGCCGGGTTCACCGACGTGCACCTGGTGCCCGAGCAGTCCGACCCGGACGCGGACTTCCCGACGGTGTCCTTCCCCAACCCGGAAGAGCCCGGCGCGACCGATCTGCTGCTCGCCTTGGCCGCGGAGGTGGACGCCGACCTCGCCATCGCCCTGGACCCGGACGCCGACCGGTGTGCCGTCGGCGTCCCGGACCCGGCAGGCACGTGGCGGATGCTCCGCGGGGACGAGACCGGGGTGCTGTTGGGCGAGTACGTCCTGTCCACGACCAGCAACCCGGACCCGCTGGTGGCGACGACGATCGTGTCCGCGTCGATGCTGGGTGCGATCGCCCGCGCCCACGGCGCCCGGTACGCGGAGACCTTGACCGGGTTCAAGTGGCTGACCCGCTCCGGTGCGGGGCTGGTGTTCGCCTACGAGGAGGCGCTCGGGCTGTGCGTGAACCCGGACTTCGTGCGGGACAAGGACGGCATCGCCGCGGCGACGCTCGCGTGTGATCTGGCGGCGAAGCTGAAGGCCGAGGGCCGGTCGTTGCTCGACGAGCTGGATCGGCTCGCCGTCGCGCACGGGGTGTACGTGACGGACCAGGTGTCGTTGCGGGTGACGGATCTGTCGGTCCGCGGGCAGCTGATGGCGCGTCTGCGGAAGACGCCGCCGGCCGAGCTGGCCGGGTTGGCCGTGGAGATGGAGGATCTGTTGCCGGAGACCGACGCGTTGCGGATCGCCGACGGCGGGGTGCGGGTGGTGATCCGCCCGTCGGGCACCGAGCCGAAGCTGAAGTGCTACCTGCAGGTGGCGCGGCCGGTGGCGGACGCCGCCGCGTTGGCGGAGGTGCGAGTGGATGCGACGGCGACGATGGCCGCGTTGCGTGCCGATGTGGAGGCTCTGCTGGCTTGATCGCCCGGTGCTGTCCGCCTTGTTCGGGCAGTACCGGGCAAAAAGCTCGAGGCCCCGGGAGAACCTTTTACAGTTCTCGACCGGGGCCTCGAGTATCAAATTGTGTTCGGCGGTGTCCTACTCTCCCACACCCGCGGGGGTGCAGTACCATCGGCGCTGGCAGGCTTAGCTTCCGGGTTCGGAATGGGACCGGGCGTTTCCCTGCCGCCATGACCACCGAAACTCTGTGAAACAACCACAGGTGTGGTGTGGTGTCTCAGAGTTGCAGAGCGGATGCGTAGCAGCTTCGTGGGCAAGTCCTCGGCCTATTAGTACCAGTCCACTCAAAAACACATTACTGTGCGTCCATGTCTGGCCTATCAACCCAATCGTCTCTTGGGGGCCTTAACCCACAAAGGGGTGGGAGACCTCATCTAGGAACAGGCTTCCCGCTTAGATGCCTTCAGCGGTTATCCCTTCCGAACGTAGCTAACCAGCCATGCCACTGGCGTGACAACTGGCATACCAGAGGTTCGTCCGTCCCGGTCCTCTCGTACTAGGGACAGCCTTCCTCAAGTCTCCTACGCGCGCGGCGGATAGGGACCGAACTGTCTCACGACGTTCTAAACCCAGCTCGCGTGCCGCTTTAATGGGCGAACAGCCCAACCCTTGGGACCTACTCCGGCCCCAGGATGCGACGAGCCGACATCGAGGTGCCAAACCATGCCGTCGATATGGACTCTTGGGCAAGATCAGCCTGTTATCCCCGGGGTACCTTTTATCCGTTGAGCGACATCCCTTCCACCAGGAGATGCCGGATCACTAGTCCCTGCTTTCGCACCTGCTCGACCCGTCAGTCTCACAGTCAAGCTCCCTTGTGCACTTACACTCAACACCTGATTGCCAACCAGGCTGAGGGAACCTTTGGGCGCCTCCGTTACCTTTTAGGAGGCAACCGCCCCAGTTAAACTACCCACCAGGCACTGTCCCTGAACCCGATCAGGGCCCTAGGTTAGATTCCCAATCCGACCAGAGTGGTATTTCAACAACGACTCCACCACCACTAGCGTGACAGCTTCACAGTCTCCCACCTATCCTACACAAGCCGAACCGAAAACCAATACCAAGCTATAGTAAAGGTCCCGGGGTCTTTCCGTCCTGCCGCGCGTAACGAGCATCTTTACTCGTAGTGCAATTTCACCGGGCCTGTGGTTGAGACAGCCGGAAAGTCGTTACGCCATTCGTGCAGGTCGGAACTTACCCGACAAGGAATTTCGCTACCTTAGGATGGTTATAGTTACCACCGCCGTTTACTGGCGCTTAAATTCTCAGCTTCGCCCCCCGAAGAGAGCTAACCGGTCCTCTTAACGTTCCAGCACCGGGCAGGCGTCAGTCCATATACCTCGTCTTACGACTTCGCATGGACCTGTGTTTTTAGTAAACAGTCGCTTTCCGCTGGTCTCTGCGGCCAACTCACCCTAGCCCGCACGGGGCTTCAAGTGCTTTGGCCCCCCTTCTCCCGAAGTTACGGGGGCATTTTGCCGAGTTCCTTAACCACAGTTCACCCGACCGCCTTAGTATTCTCTACCTGACCACCTGTGTCGGTTTGGGGTACGGGCCGCACATGTTCTCGCTAGAGGCTTTTCTCGGCAGCAGAGGATCACCCTACTTCGCCTCAACGGCTACGCATCACGTCTCACCCTCAACGGGACACGGATTTACCTATGTCCCAGGCTACACGCTTACACCAGTACAACCACTCACTGGCGGAGCTACCTTCCTGCGTCACCCCATCGCTTGACTACTACACACTCAGGCCCCACGCTCACCGATCTCAACCCGAAGGTCTCCACCGGCTCGGGTGGTTAGTATCATGCGCCTCATCATGGGCGAACATACGCGGGTACGGGAATATCAACCCGTTGTCCATCGACTACGCCTGTCGGCCTCGCCTTAGGTCCCGACTTACCCTGGGCAGATTAACTTGACCCAGGAACCCTTGGTCATCCGGCGGCAGAGTTTCTCACTCTGCATTCGCTACTCATGCCTGCATTCTCACTCCCACACCCTCCACGACTGAGTTCCCTCGCCGCTTCCCTGGATGCAGGACGCTCCCCTACCCAACAACACCACTGCACAACACTCCCAAAGAGCATTGCGGATGTATATGTGTCATTGACACGGCTTCGGCGGTGTACTTCAGCCCCGCTACATTATCGGCGCAGGACCACTTGACCAGTGAGCTATTACGCACTCTTTCAAGGATGGCTGCTTCTAAGCCAACCTCCTGGTTGTCTCGGCGACCCCACATCCTTTCCCACTAAGCACACACTTAGGGGCCTTAGCCGGTGTTCTGGGCTGTTTCCCTCTCGACGACGAAGCTTATCCCCCGCCGTCTCACTGCCGCACTCTCACGTGATGGTATTCGGAGTTTGGTTGACTTCGGTAACCCGGTAAGGCCCCTAGGCCATCCAGTAGCTCTACCCCCACCACGAAACATGCGACGCTGCACCTAAATGCATTTCGGGGAGAACCAGCTATCACGGAGTTTGATTGGCCTTTCACCCCTACCCACAACTCATCCCCCAGGTTTTCAACCCTGGTGGGTTCGGCCCTCCACGAGGTCTTACCCTCGCTTCAGCCTGGCCATGGGTAGATCACTCCGCTTCGGGTCTAGACCACGCGACTCACACGCCCTCTTCAGACTCGCTTTCGCTACGGCTACCCCACACGGGTTAACCTCGCCACGCAGCACTAACTCGCAGGCTCATTCTTCAAAAGGCACGCCATCACAATCAAACGATCGCTCTGACGGCTTGTAGGCACACGGTTTCAGGTACTCTTTCACTCCCCTCCCGGGGTACTTTTCATCTTTCCCTCACGGTACTCGTCCGCTATCGGTCACCAGGAAGTATTTAGGCTTACCGAGTGGTCCCGGCAGATTCACAGCAAATTCCACGAGCTCGCTGCTACTCGGGAACACCACCACACCACACCAACACAGCTTTCGCGTACGGGACTCTCACCCACTCCGGTCCACCATCCCAGGCGGTTCCACTAGCCATGCAGCACGATGCCAGAACTGTCAGATTCTGGAAGATGGATCCCACAACCCCGCACACACAACCCCTGACAGGTATCACATGCGCACGGTTTAGCCTCCTCCGCTTTCGCTCGCCACTACTCACGGAATCACTAGTGTTTTCTCTTCCTACGGGTACTGAGATGTTTCACTTCCCCGCGTTCCCTCCACGCACCCTATATATTCAGGTACGGGTAACACCTCATAACAGGTGCTGGGTTTCCCCATTCGGACACCCTCGGATCACAGCTCGGTTGACAGCTCCCCGAGGCTTATCGCAGCCTCCCACGTCCTTCATCGGCTCCTGATGCCAAGACATCCACCATGTGCCCTTAACAACTTGACCACAAAGATGCTCGCATCCACTCTGCAATTCTCAAACACCACACCCAGAAACAACACACCGTGTTGCCTCAGGACCCAACAGCGTAAAGATGAACACCCACCACCCGGCCCCTCCGATGCCCGTTCCACACCAACCGAAGCCGGCAGTACTAGACACATCCTCGAAGCAGGTGATGAGCATCAGCCAGTCGTCCACAATTCCTTGAGCAACCAGACAGTGCCACAGTCGGACACTGAGCCTGGCCACTCCACTCACCATCGGCGAGTGGATGTGTTGTGCTCCTTAGAAAGGAGGTGATCCAGCCGCACCTTCCGGTACGGCTACCTTGTTACGACTTCGTCCCAATCGCCAGTCCCACCTTCGACCACTCCCTCCCTTACGGGTTGGGCCATGGGCTTCGGGTGTTACCGACTTTCATGACGTGACGGGCGGTGTGTACAAGGCCCGGGAACGTATTCACCGCAGCGTTGCTGATCTGCGATTACTAGCGACTCCGACTTCACGCAGTCGAGTTGCAGACTGCGATCCGAACTGAGACCGGCTTTAAGGGATTCGCTCCACCTCACGGTATCGCAGCCCTCTGTACCAGCCATTGTAGCATGTGTGAAGCCCTGGACATAAGGGGCATGATGACTTGACGTCATCCCCACCTTCCTCCGAGTTGACCCCGGCAGTCTCCCGCGAGTCCCCGCCATTACGCGCTGGCAACACAGGACAAGGGTTGCGCTCGTTGCGGGACTTAACCCAACATCTCACGACACGAGCTGACGACAGCCATGCACCACCTGCACACCGGCCACAAGGGGGCCGACATCTCTGCCGGTTTCCAGTGCATGTCAAGCCCAGGTAAGGTTCTTCGCGTTGCATCGAATTAATCCACATGCTCCGCCGCTTGTGCGGGCCCCCGTCAATTCCTTTGAGTTTTAGCCTTGCGGCCGTACTCCCCAGGCGGGGCGCTTAATGCGTTAGCTACGGCACGGACAACGTGGAAGTCACCCACACCTAGCGCCCAACGTTTACAGCGTGGACTACCAGGGTATCTAATCCTGTTCGCTCCCCACGCTTTCGCTCCTCAGCGTCAGTATCGGCCCAGAGACCCGCCTTCGCCACCGGTGTTCCTCCTGATATCTGCGCATTTCACCGCTACACCAGGAATTCCAGTCTCCCCTACCGAACTCAAGCCTGCCCGTATCCACTGCAGGTCCGGAGTTAAGCCCCGGATTTTCACAGCAGACGCGACAAGCCGCCTACGAGCTCTTTACGCCCAATAATTCCGGACAACGCTTGCACCCTACGTATTACCGCGGCTGCTGGCACGTAGTTAGCCGGTGCTTCTTCTCCAGGTACCGTCACTTACGCTTCGTCCCTGGCGAAAGAGGTTTACAACCCGAAGGCCGTCATCCCTCACGCGGCGTCGCTGCATCAGGCTTCCGCCCATTGTGCAATATTCCCCACTGCTGCCTCCCGTAGGAGTCTGGGCCGTGTCTCAGTCCCAGTGTGGCCGGTCACCCTCTCAGGCCGGCTACCCGTCGTCGCCTTGGTAGGCCATCACCCCACCAACAAGCTGATAGGCCGCGGGCCCATCCCGTACCGCCGAAACTTTCCACCCCACACCATGCGGTGTGGAGTCATATTCGGTATTAGACCCCGTTTCCAGGGCTTATCCCAAAGTACAGGGCAGGTTACCCACGTGTTACTCACCCGTTCGCCACTCATCCACACCCGAAGATGCTTCAGCGTTCGACTTGCATGTGTTAAGCACGCCGCCAGCGTTCGTCCTGAGCCAGGATCAAACTCTCCAACAATGCTAGAAAATCGATCCGGCTATGATTCATAGCCTCAAAGGAACCCACAAAGGGTTCTAGCTAATCAACTGGCTTTAGCTCATCAATACACTGTTGAGTTCTCAAACAACACGTTTTGTTGTGTCACCCGACGACCAACCAGCGACACGAAGTCTCACAACTCCGATTACACTGTGGTTTCGTCCGGCGGCGGTCACCCACTCTACCACCATCGGTGGGAGCTTGGTTCGTGACCCCCCGCCCGGATCCCGTTCCCTTGGGGCTTTTTCTCCCCGCCGGCCCGGTCTCCCTGGCGACGAAGAGAAGATTACATGCCCCGGAATGGGGTCCGAACAGGGGGGTCCCTTAACGGTAAAAGCGCTGATCAACTGCCTACCAAGGCAGGAAACCGCCCTCGGCGTGGAACTGCGCCGTGCCGCCCTCTCCGGGCGCCAGCGCGACGGCGACCCCGACCGCGGCTCCCTGGGCCGGATCGAGCTGCCCCGCGTGGTCGTTCAGATCGGTCGAGCAGAACCCCGGCTCGAACACGTTCACCGTGATCCCCTCCGCCCGGAGGTCGTTGGCGTAGGAGAGGCTCACCGCGTTCAGCGCCGACTTCGACGAGTTGTAGCCGAGGAGGAGCACCCCCGACTGGGGCGAGTCCGGGTCGGCCTGCAGAGAGACGGACGCCAGCGAGCTGGAGGTGTTCACGATCCGCGGCCGCTCGGACTTCCGCAGCAGCGGGAGGAACGCGTTGGTCACGCGGATGACCCCGAAGACGTTGGTCTCGTAGATCTCGCGGACCACGTCGGCGGACAACTCGGACGGACGCTCTCGTCCCCAGTCCAGGGCGACGCCCGCGTTGTTCATCAGGATGTCCAGCCGGCCGTACTGCTGCTCCACGGTCTTGGCCGCGGCGTCCACCGACGCCTGGTCCGTGACGTCCATGACCACCGACGTCGTACCCAGCTCCTCGGCCGCCTTCCGGCCGCGCTCCGGGTCCCGTGCCCCGACGATCGCCGTGACCCCCGCAGCCAGCAGCTGCCGGACGATTTCCTTGCCGATCCCCTTGTTCGCCCCGGTGACGAGGGCGATCTTCGTGTCTGTCACGCCTCCACCCTCGGCGGCCGGGAGCGGTCGCGGCAGAGACGGCGCAACCGGGGACTCGTGGTCCCTGGATACCGGCGTTCGGGGTCCCGGACACTGGAGGCATGGACAGGCGAGAACTCGGGGAGTTCCTGCGCACCAGGCGCGAGCGGCTCCGGCCGGCCGACGTCGGGCTGCCCACCGGATTGCGGCGGCGCACCCCTGGCCTGCGGCGGGAGGAGGTCGCCTCGCTCGCCGCGATCTCCACGGACTACTACGCGCGCCTCGAACAGGCCCGCGGTCCGCAGCCGTCGCGGCCGGTCCTGTCCGGGATCGCGCGGGCGCTGCGCCTGTCCGACGTCGAGCGCGCGCACCTGTTCCGCCTCGCCGGGGAGCAGCCCGGGCCGGCCGGCCCCTCCCCCGACGTGCCGTCCGGGATCCGGCACCTGCTGGACCGGCTCGACGACGCCGCCGCGATGGTCGTCGACGTCAAGTACGAGGTGCTGGCCTGGAACCCGCTGGCCGCCGTCATCTTCGACGACCTCTTCGCCCTGCCGCCCCGGGAGCGCAACCTCGCGCGCGACCGGTTCCTCCGGCCCGGCACCGGCCGCTACCCGGACACCTGGGAGCAGTTCGGCATCAACCTCGCCTCGGAACTGCGCGCAGCCGCCGCGAAGTACCCCGACGACCCGGGGCTGCGCGAGCTGATCGAGGACCTGCTGGCGGGCAGCCCGGAGTTCCGCGAGCTGTGGGCCCGGCACGACGTGATCGGGTGGCGCGGCCGCACCAAGACGCTGCACCACCCGCGCGTGGGCCGGTTCCAGGTCGAGTGCGAGGTGCTGCTCGTCTGCGACCGCGACCAGCGGGTCATCCTCTACACCGCCGAGCCCGGCAGCCCGGGGCACGAGGCGCTACAGCTGCTCAAGCTCCTCGGCACGGTTGCACCGGCGCGCTGACCACGGCACGCTCGTCAGGCGTGCCCACCTTGCTGATCGTGCACCACACGCCCTCGCCGAACGTGCAGGCCATGTTCGAGGCCGTCGTCTCCGGCGCGACCACCGACGAGATCGAAGGGGTGACCGTCGTGCGGCGGGCGGCCCTCGCGGCCACCGCCACCGACGTCCTGGAGGCGGACGGCTACCTGCTCGGCACCACCGCCAACCTCGGATACATGGCGGGCGCGCTCAAACACTTCTTCGACCAGGTCTACTACCCGTGCCTCGATTCCACGCGGGGCCGCCCGTTCGGGTGTTACGTGCACGGCGGCAGCGACGTCTCCGGGACGGTCCGCGGCATCGAGTCGATCACCACCGGGCTCGGCTGGGAGAAGGCGGCGCAGTTCGTCACCGTGACCGGGGAACCGTCGAAGGCCGATCTGGAGAAGTGCTGGGAACTCGGCGCCACGGTGGCCGCCGGGCTGATGGAATAACAGAGTTACGTAACACTGTTACGATAGTCGTGGATCTCCCCAGAGAGGAAGTTCGCGATGGTCGTCCTGTCCGGTCCCACCCAGCTGTTCACCGTGATCGCGCTGGTCTCGCTGCCGACCGTGATGTTCGGCGGGTACTCGCTGCTCGCCCTGCTCCGCAAGCGCAGGCTCACCGAGGAGCAACGGGCCTCCTTCCGCGCCGGGCACGCGCACGCCGGTGTGCTGCTCGTGCTGGCGCTGATCACCCTGCAACTCGTCGCCGCGGGCGGGCTCGGCGCCGCCGGGCAGTGGGTGGTCAGCGTCCTGCTGCTGATCGGGATCCTGGCGCAGTCCGGCGGCATGTTCCTCAACCTGCTGCCGGGGCGGAAGCCGCTCGCGCACGGGGTCACCGTCGGCGGCGCGGTGCTGCTCGCCGCGGCGATGATCACGACCGCGGCCGGGGTGGCGGTGGCCTGAGCGGCCACCGCCCTCACTTGCCGACGTTGCGGGCCAGCGCCGCCGGGTAGCGCTCGCCCGCCACGGCGTCCGCGGGGACGGCCGCCTCGATGCTCCGGATGTCCTCTTCGGACAGTTCGAGCGTCGCGGCGGCGACGTTCTCCGCCAGGTAGGTGCGGCGCTTGGTGCCGGGGATGGGGACGACGTCCGCACCCTGGTGCTGCACCCAGGCGAGCGCCAGCTGCCCGGCGGTCACGCCCTTCTCCGCCGCCAGCTTCCGCAGCGCCTCGACGATGCGCAGGTTCCGGTCCAGGTTGCCCTCGGCGAAGCGCGGCAGCTTGCGGCGCATGTCGTCGGCGGGCAGCTCCGCCGCCGTCGTGATGCTGCCGGTCAGGAAACCGCGGCCGAGCGGCGAGAACGGCACGATCCCGATGCCCAGCTCGCGGCAGGTGGGCACGATCTCGTCCTCGATACCGCGGGTCCACAGGCTCCATTCGCTCTGCAGCGCGGTGACCGGGTGGACCGCGTGGGCGCGGCGGATCGTGTCCGCGGACGCTTCGGAGATGCCCAGGTGGCGCACCTTGCCCTCGGCGACCAGCTCGGACAGCGCGCCCCAGGTCTCCTCGACCGGGACGTCCGGGTCGACCCGGTGCTGGTAGTAGAGGTCGATGTGGTCGACGCCAAGGCGGCGCAGCGACTCTTCGAGGCACTGGCGGACGTAGGCGGCGTCACCGCGCACCTGCTGCCCCTCGGCGCCGAGGACGATGCCGAACTTCGTGGCCAGCACGACCTGGTCGCGCCGGCCGGCGATGGCGCGGCCGACCAGCTCCTCGTTGGCGCCGGTGCCGTAGACGTTCGCGGTGTCCAGCAGCGTCACGCCCAGTTCGAGCGCGCGGTGGATCGTCGCGATCGACTCCGCGTCGTCGTCGCGCACGCCGTAGGCCTGGCTCATGCCCATGCAGCCGAGGCCCTGCGCGCCGACCTCCAGTTCGCCCAGCTTCCTGGTCGGGATCACGCGGAGATCTCCTCCCGGACCACGCCGGCGGCGCCCGGGATGAGCGCGCAGATCCGGTCGTAGTTCTCGATCTTGTAGTTGAGGACGTCCATGCAGGCCTGCAGCTCGGCGATGCGTTCGGCGACCGACCGGCGCTGCTCGACCAGGATGGCCCGGCGGCGGCCGGCGCCGGCGTCACCGGCGGACCGCAGCTGCGCGTACTCCCGCATCATCTTGATCGGCATACCCGTGGTGCGGAGCTTGGTGAGGAACTCCAGCCACGCGAGGTCGTCGTCGGAGTAGGCCCGCCTGCCCGCGGCGTCCCGGGCGGGCGGTTCGAGGAGTTTGATGCGCTCGTAGTAGCGGAGGGTGTCGATCGACAGCCCGCTGCGACGTGCGGCTTCCGCTATCGAGTAGCTCATGGTGCCGACACTACGACCTGGAGTGCACTCCAGGTCAAATCCTGATCCGGCGATTGATAACACTGTCGCGATAGCCTGGGCCCATGGCACGACCGCGCACCCACGACGAGGCGCTCCGGCTGAAACTGCTCGACCGGGCCGGTGAGCTGCTGTCCACGGACGGGCCGAAGGCGCTCAGCCTGCGCAAGCTCGCCGCCGACGCGGGCACCTCGACCACCGCCGTGTACTCGCTGTTCGGCGGCAAGCCCGAGCTGGTCAACGCCGTCTACCAGGAGGGGTTCCGGCGGTTCGGGGCGCGGTTGCGCGGGATCGAGCGGTCCGGCGACCCGGTGGAGGACTTCGTGCGGCTCGGGCTGGCCTACCGGGAGAGCGCGCTGGCCGACCCGCACCTGTACTCGATCATGTTCACCAAGGCGGTGCCCGGGTTCGAGCCGGGCGCGGAGGCGTCGCGGGTCGCGCGGGAGTCGCTCGCGCCGCTGGTCGACACCGTCCGCGCGGCGATCGGGGCCGGGCTGTTCCAGCCGGTCGCGCCCGAGGTGATCGCGGTCAGCGCGTGGGGCATCGTGCACGGGCTGGTGTCGCTGGAGCTGAACGGGAACCTGCCGCCCGGCTTCGACGTGGCCGGCTCCTACGAGGCGGCGCTGCGCGCTCATGCGGATGGGTGGCGGTTGACCCAGGTCAGGGAGTAGCGGCGGAGCACGTGGCGCCGGTAGCGCACGCCGGGCAGTATTCGCCCGGCCGTGTCCCGGACCTGGCGGTAGCTCATCACCGGATCGGCCGTGGGCATGCCCGGCGGGCCGCTCGCGCCGCGCAGCACCTTGACGGTCCGCACGACGGGAGTGGCGGCGGCCCACATCGCCCAGTCCGCCACGGTCGCTTCCCGGGCGAAACCGACCACGACGAGGGTGCCGCCGGGGCGCAGCAGGTCGCGCATGCGGGTGAGGGCCCCTGCGAAGTCCATGTGGTGGATCGCCGTGACCGAACAGACGAAGTCGTAGCCCTCAGCGGGGAGGTCGGCGGTGAGGAAGTCGCCCTCGACGAACTCGGGACCACCGCCCTGCTGCCAGGCGCGGGCGATCATCTCCGGCGAGCTGTCGATCCCGGTGACGCGCTTCGCCCGCGCGGTCAGCTTCCGCGCGAGCAGCCCGTCGCCGCAGCCGACGTCCAGGGCGTCGCCACAGCCGTCCGGCACGGCGCGCAGGATGTCCCGGTGCCGGGCGACGTTGGTGTTCCAGTACGGGTCAGCGGGCACCGTACTGGCGGTCCCCCGCGTCGCCGAGGCCGGGGACGATGAAGCCGGAGTCGTTGAGCCTCTCGTCGACGCTCGCGGTGACCACGCGGACCGGCAGGCCGGAGTCCTCCAGGTGCTTGAGCCCCTCCGGCGCGGCCAGCGCGCAGATCGCGGTGACGTCGGTGGCACCGCGGCCGGTGAGCAGCCGGATCGTGTACTCCATCGAGCCGCCGGTGGCGAGCATCGGGTCGAGCACGAGCACCGGGCGGTCGGACAGGTCGTCGGGCAGCGACTCCATGTACGGCGTCGGCTGGAGGGTCTCCTCGTCGCGCGCCAGGCCGACGAAACCCATCTGCGCCTCGGGGATCAGCTTGTGCGCCTGGTCGGCCATGCCCAGCCCGGCGCGCAGGACGGGCACCAGCAGCGGCGGGTTCGCCAGGCGGACGGCGTCGGTGCGGGCGACCGGCGTGTGGATGCGCTCGGTGCGGACCGGCGCCTCGCGGGTGGCCTCGTAGATCAGCATGACGGTCAGCTCGTGCAGGGCCGCCCGGAAGGCCGCGCTGTCCGTGCGGGCGTCACGCATGGTCGACAGCCTGGCCTTGGCCAGCGGATGATCGACGACAAGCACGTCCATGACGCGTCACGGTAGCCGATCGGCACCGGCGAAAACCCGCCGCACATGGGCCGCGGCTCGGTACGCTCGCGCCGTGGAACAGCCTGGGACTCCCGAGCGCCCGCCGATGCGGGCTTCCGACGCGGACCGCGAACGGGTCGCGCAGGTCCTGCACAACGCGCTCGCCGAGGGCCGGATCACCGTGCAGGAGCTGGAAGAGCGGCTCGACACCGTGTACGCCGCCAAGACGCTCGCCGAACTGGAGCCGCCGGTCGCGGACCTGCCGGGCGTGCCGTCGGCCGCCGTGCAGCCGGCCGCTCCCCGCGCCCTCACCCCGGACCACCGCATCGGTGGCGTGCCCGGCTCGAAGGTCTCCGTCGCGGTGATGTCCGGCGTCACCCGCAAGGGTCCGTGGACGGTGCCGCCGGAGCACACCAGCGTCGCGTTCTGGGGCAGCGTCGAGATGGACCTGCGCGGCGCCCGGTTCGCTGAACGGCACACCACCATCACGGCCGTCGCGGTGATGGGCGGCATCGACATCGTGGTGCCCAACGACATCATCGTCGAGGTCACCGGCGTCGGGTTCATGGGCGCCTTCGAGAGCCAGGACCGCGAGGGCGCGTCCACGCAGCCCCCGCCGCCGGGCGCGCCGGTCGTCAAGGTCACCGGGCTCGCGTTCTGGGGCGCGGTCACGGTCGTGCGCAAACCGCGGAAGAACTAGCGCGAACCCAATCACCGCGCCGGGCGAATAGAGGGTGACAAGATCACCCGTCCCTCCGGAGGGAGGCGCCCGATGACCTTCGCGTCCGCGCGGACCGAAAGCGACGCCGGAATCATCGAACGCTCCTGGTTCGACGCCGACGCCTTCGCACTCATCTTCGACCGGCACGCCGCGACGGTGCACCGCTTCCTGGCCCGCCGGGTCGGCAGCGAACTCGCCGACGACCTGACCGGCCAGACGATGCTCGTCGCGTTCGACAAGCGGCGGCGTTTCGACGTCAGCCACCCGAGCGCGCTGCCGTGGCTCTACGGCATCGCGACCCATCTGATCAGCAGGCACCGGCGGACCGAAGCCCGGCGGTTGCGGGCACTGGCCAGAACCGGCCCCGCCCCGCACGAGGAGAACCACGACGACGTGGTCTCCGACCGGGTCAGCGCCGCGGCCCAGCCACTCGGGCAGGCCATCGCCCGGCTTTCCGCACCGGAACGGGACGTCCTGCTCCTCGTCGCGTGGGAGCACCTGTCCTACGACGAGGTGGCACTGGCGCTGGACATCCCGATCGGCACGGTCCGTTCCCGCCTGCACCGCGCCCGCACGAAGATGCGGGCCGCGCTTCCCATGGAGGACAACGATGAATGACCTCGACCTGATCACCCGCCTCCGGCCGGACGTCGCCGAGCCGGACCCCGTCGTGCTGAGCAGGCACCGGATGGCGATCCTGGAACGGGCCGCCGACCCGGCGCCGGTCCGGGCCGTGCGACCCCGGTTCAGGCCGCGCCTGGCGATCTCCGGCGCCGCCGTCGCGGCGGCCGCCGCGGTCGCCGTCATGGTGGGCATCTCCGGGCCGGGAGCGCCACCCGCCACCGCGGCGACGGTGCTCTCCCTGGCTGCGGACGCGGCCGCCGCCGCGCCCGCCGGGCACGGCGACTGGACCTACACCAGCTCGGTGACCGTCTCCAGCGAAGACACGCGGCCCAAGCGCGTCGACACCTGGGTGAAGACGGACGGCTCCGAGGCGGAGGTCCGGGACGAGCGGGCGGCGCCCTGGCGCGGCGTGATTCCCGAAGTCGGTGAGCCGTCGCTGTACAACCAGAGCTACGACTACCTGGAGACCCTGCCGACCGACCCGGCGGCGCTGCGCGCGGAGATCTACCGGCAGGTCCAGGGTGATCTGGACCGGCTGGGCGTCCAGAACCTCTACACGGTCGACCAGTGGGCCTTCCAGATGATCGCGCACCTCGTCGACGGCGCGGCCCCGCCCGACCTCAAGGCCGCGCTCTACCGCGTCGCCGCCACGGTGCCCGGGGTGCAACTGATCGACGACATGTGGGACGTTTCGGGCCGGCACGGGCTCGGCGTGACGCGCACCACCACCAACGCCGGTGACATGACCACGCTGGTCTTCGACCGGGACACCTACCAGGTCCTCGGCTGGACCACGACCTCGCACGACGGCCGGGCAGCGGGTAAGGCACTGCTCGCCACCGGGCTCGTCGACGAGGCCGGGCAAACGCCGTAGTCCCGACCGGACCGCGTCTCCGCACGGGGGCGCGGTCCGGTACTAGCCTCTACGGGGTGAGCGCACCCACCCTGCCGGCCGCTCTCGCCGACGCCACCCGCGACGACGCGAGCCTCCGGCGCTTCCTGCACGGCCTGCCCGGCGTGGACCAGGTCGGGGTCGAGGCCCGGGCCACCGCCCTGGCGACCCGCAGCATCAAGAAGTCCAGCAAGCTCTGGGCCATCGACACCGCGATCTCGATGGTCGACCTGACCACGCTCGAGGGCGCCGACACGCACGGCAAGGTCCGCGCGCTGACCGCGAAGGCCCGGCGTCCCGACCCGGACCGCCCGGACACGCCGCAGGTCGCCGCGGTGTGCGTGTACCCGGACCTCGTCGCGACGGCCGTCGAAGGGCTCAAGGGCACGGACATCGGTGTCGCGAGCGTCGCCACCGCCTTCCCCTCCGGCCGGTCGTCCCGCCAGGTGAAGCTGGCCGACGTGGCGCTGGCGGTCGAGTCCGGCGCCACGGAAGTCGACATGGTGATCGACCGCGGTGCCTTCCTCGAAGGCCGGTACGGCGCGGTGTTCGAGGAGATCCAGGCCATCAAGGCCGCGTGTGGCACCGCGCACCTGAAGGTCATCCTGGAGACCGGCGAGCTGGTCACCTACGACAACGTGCGCCGCGCGTCCTGGCTGGCCCTGCTGGCCGGTGGCGACTTCATCAAGACCTCCACCGGCAAGGTCTCCCCCGCCGCGACCCTGCCGGTCACGCACGTGATGCTGCAGGCCGTGCGCGACTGGTTCACCGCGACCGGCGAGCTGCGTGGCGTCAAGCCGGCCGGTGGCATCCGCACCACCAAGGACGCGATCAAGTACCTGGTGGCCGTGCACGAGGTCGCCGGCGAGCAGTGGCTCACCCCGGAGCTGTTCCGGTTCGGCGCCTCCAGCCTGCTCAACGACCTGCTGCTGCAGCGGCGCACCCAGCACGACGGCCACTACAGCGGCCCCGACTACGTGGCGGTGGACTGATGCCTGCCTTCGAGTACGCGCCCGCGCCCGAGTCGCGCGACCTGGCGAACCTCAAGCCGAGCTACCGGCCGTTCATCGACGGCGAGTTCGTCGACGGCGGCGGCGAACCGCTGAAGACCGTCAACCCGGCGACCGAGGAGGTCCTCGCCGAAGTCTCCACCGCCAGCGCCGCCGACATCGACACCGCGGTCAAGGCCGCGCGCAAGGCGTTCGAGAAGACGTGGGGCCCGATGCCGGGCAGCGAGCGCGCGAAGTACCTGTTCCGCATCGCGCGGCTGATCCAGGAGCGCTCGCGGGAGCTGGCGGTGCTGGAGACGCTGGACAACGGCAAGCCGATCAAGGAGTCCCGCGACTCGGACCTGCCGCTGGTCGCCGCGCACTTCTTCTACCACGCGGGCTGGGCCGACAAGCTCGACTACGCCGGCTTCGGCCCGGATCCGAAGCCGCTGGGCGTGGCCGGGCAGATCATCCCGTGGAACTTCCCGCTGCTGATGCTGGCCTGGAAGATCGCGCCCGCGCTGGCCACCGGCAACACGGTGGTGCTCAAGCCGGCCGAGACGACCCCGCTCACCGCGCTGGTGTTCGGCGAGATCTGCCAGCAGGCCGGGCTGCCGCCGGGCGTGGTGAACATCCTGCCGGGCGCCGGTGACGTGGGCGCGCGGCTGGTCGGGCACCCGGGGGTGGACAAGATCGCGTTCACCGGGTCGACCGAGGTCGGCAAGCTGATCCAGCGCCAGGTCGCGGGCACGCCCAAACGGCTCACGCTGGAGCTGGGCGGCAAGGCGGCGAACGTGGTGTTCGACGACGCGCCGCTGGACCAGGCCGTCGAGGGCATCGTCAACGGCATCTTCTTCAACCAGGGTCACGTGTGCTGCGCCGGCTCGCGGCTGCTCGCGCAGGAGTCCGTGGCCGACGAGCTGCTGGACAAGCTGCGGTACCGGATCTCGACGCTGCGGCTGGGTGATCCGCTGGACAAGAACACCGACGTCGGCGCGATCAACTCGGCCGAGCAGCTGGGCAAGATCCGCGAGCTGGCCGACTCCGGCGAGGCCGAGGGCGCGCAGCGGTGGACCAGCCCGTGCCCGGTGCCCGGCCGCGGGTTCTTCTTCGCCCCCACGGTGTTCTCCGGGGTGCACCAGTCGATGCGGATCGCGCGCGAGGAGATCTTCGGGCCGGTGCTGTCGGTGCTCACCTTCCGCACGCCGGACGAGGCGGTCGCGAAGGCCAACAACACGCCCTACGGGCTGTCCGCCGGGATCTGGAGCGAGAAGGGCTCGCGGATCCTGTGGATGGCGAACCGGCTGCGTGCCGGGGTGGTCTGGGCCAACACGTTCAACCGCTTCGACCCGGTGGCGCCGTTCGGTGGCTACCAGGAGTCGGGCTTCGGCCGCGAGGGTGGCCGCACGGGTCTGGAGGGATACCTCGATGTCTGAGCGGGTGACCGTCGCGAAGACGTACAAGCTGTTCATCGGCGGCAAGTTCCCGCGCTCGGAGTCCGGCCGGGTGTACCCGGTGAGCGACAGCAAGGGGAACTTCCTGGCTCATGCGGCGCACGCGTCACGCAAGGACGTCCGCGACGCGGTGGTGGCCGCGCGCAAGGCGTTCGGCGGCTGGTCGGGCGCGACCGCGTACAACCGCGGACAGGTGCTGTACCGGGTCGCGGAGATGCTGGAGGGGCGCCGCGACCAGTTCGTCGCCGAGGTCGGGGCGGCCGAGGGGTTGTCCGGGCGTCGCGCCGAGGCGGTCGTGGACGCCGCGATCGACCGCTGGGTCTGGTACGCGGGGTGGACGGACAAGGTGGCGAGCGTGCTGGGCGCGGCGAACCCGGTGGCCGGGCCGTACTTCTCGTTCACCGTGCCGGAGCCGGCCGGGGTGGTCGGGATCCTCGCGCCGCAGAAGTCGTCGCTGCTCGGACTGGTGAGCGTGCTCGCGCCGGCGTTGGCCACGGGGTGCACGGCGGTCGTGGTGAGCAGCGCGGAGCGGCCGCTGCCGGCGATCACGTTGTCGGAGGTGCTAGCGACGTCGGACCTGCCGGGCGGGGTGGCGAACATCCTCACCGGGCGGGCCGCGGAGCTGGGGCCGTGGCTGGCCTCGCACGGCGACGTGAACGCCCTGGACCCGACGGGCGCCGATGTGGAGGCGCGGGCGGAGCTGGCCCGGGAGGCGGCGGGCACGGTGAAGCGGGTGCTGGCGGTGCCGGCGGAGGAGCCGGACTGGACGCAGCGGCCGGACATCACCCGGCTACGGCGTTACCTGGAGGCAAAGACGGTCTGGCACCCGATGGGTGTCTGACGGTCGCGGGGTCGCGAGTGGCCTCCCCACGGCTTCGGCGCGGGGAAGCTGCCGCGACTCGGCAGGAACCGACGGGCGTGAACCCACCGGGCCGCGACTCGCGGCGGGGCCGGGCCCCGGAGGACGCGGCCGGTCGCGGGGTCGCTTGCGCCAGGCGCCGCGCAAGCCATCGGCGGGGTCGGTAGCCCGGCGGTCACGGTGACCGCCGCGCCCCGAAGCAAACCCTCGGCGGGCTCAGCGGTCCCGGTGGCGGCCGCGGGGGCGCCCGTGGCGGCCCCGCACCTCAGCGGGCGGGCCGCCGCGCAGAAGCGCGAGCCGCGGTGGAGACGGGTGGCCCGGCGGGACGGTGACCACCGCGTCATGGCCCCGCCACGCAAGCCCTCGGCTGGGCTCAACGGGTCGCGGGGATGGCCCGCACCTCCGTGGCCCGGCCACCCGCGCGGAAGCGCAAGTCGCGGTGGGGTCGGGTGGCCCGGCGGTCCCGGTGGCTGCCGCGCCCCGCGGCCTCGCCAGACGAGGTCAGCGGTCGCGGGGACGACCCGCGCGGAACGCGAGCCGCGGCGGGGCCGGGTGGCCCAGCGACCCCCGGTGACTACCCCGCCAAGCAAGCCCTCGGCGGGCTCAGCGGTCGCGGTGGCGGCCGCGGGGGCGCCAGTGGCGGCCGCGCACCTCGGCGGCCGGGAAGTCCGGGTGGATCTCCGCGAACGCGGTGTCCGTGATGCCCATCAGCACCAGGTACTTGACGCCGTCGCGGGACAGTTCGGTGTCGCGGAGCCGGCCCTCCTCGCGGAAGCCGAGCCTCGCGTGCAGCGACAGCGACGCCACGTTGCCGCCGTAGATGCTGACCTCGCACTTGCGGTAGCCGCGCTCACCGAACATGAAGCGCAGCAACGTGATCACCGCGTCGCCCGCGTAGCCGCACCGCCGGTGCTGCGGGCCGATCCCGATGCCGTAGCTGAAGCGGTCCGGCGAGTCCGCCTCGGTGGCCGAGAGCGAGCCGACCACCAGCCCGCCCCGCAGGGTCTCGATCGCGAAGTGGAAATCCGCCTCGGCGCGGTGGGCCGCCCAGTGCCGGTACTCACCGACGCGCCGCGTGTCGGCCGCCTCCCGGTCGAACCCCGCCAGCCTGCGCTGATCGGCCGGCGTGACCACCCGCAGCCGCACCTTCCGCCCGGCCCGCGCGGGCACACCGGCCCAGACCGGGGCGCGGTAGCGCGCCAGGTCGAGGCGGGGCGGAGGCAGCACCATCGCGAGCACCATACCGGTACCCGTCAATGGATTTGGAGGTCCTCGCCGGTGATCGGGCGCCCGGGCAACGGGCTGCCGGGACGCGCTCGCAGTCCGTCGAGCATGAGGACCGCCACGCGCTCGGAGGCCAGCAACGTGGGGTCGTCCACGGCCGACGGCCGGCGCAGGACCAGCGACAACAGGATGGCGACGTCCCCGGTGCCGATGTCGGCGCGCACCGATCCCTCGGCCTGCGCCGCGCGGACGATCGCGTCCAGTTCGGCCAGCAGCGCGTCGCGGAACTCCGCGGTCTGCCGGTCGCCCTTGAGGATCTCCCTGGCCCGCTCGGAGACCAGCGCGAGCTGGACGCTCGCCTGCAGCTGGTGCGACCGGCCGGCCAGGCGCACCAGCGCGTCCCACGCCGTCGGCTCCTCGGCCGCCGCCTCCCGCGCGTCGGCGAGGACCTGCGCGAAGCTCTCCCGCGCCACGGCCCGAATCAGCGCCTCCCGGTCGGGAAACCGCCGGTAGAGCGTGCCGACGCCGACCCCGGCGGTACGCGCGATCTCCTCCATCGGCACGTCCGGCCCCGCGGCGGCGAACACCTGGCGGGCGGCGGCGACGATCTGGTCGCGGTTGCGCCGGGCGTCCGCGCGCAGCCGGGTCTCCGAAGCCGTCATGTCGTTCCTCTCCGTGACCCCCGCCAGATTCTCTCACCCGAACGTACGTGGACGAAAAGCTTCCACATCAGTACGTTGAGCAATAAGTGGACGACATCCTTCCACATTTTGTCCGGATTGGGGTGGAACCGTGACCGCTCAGCTTCCCGCCACACTGCCCATCACCCGCGGCTGTCCCTACGGGCCACCGGACGAGCACCGCAGGCTGCGGGAGGAGGCGCCGGTCCAGCGCGTGACCCTGCCCAGTGGCGAGCCGGCCTGGGCGCTCACCCGGCACGAGGACATCCGGACGATGCTGACCGACCCGCGGTTCAGCTCCGACCGGCGCCACCCGAAGTTCCCGCTGCTGGTCAAGGGGCAGCGCCTGAACACCACGTTCCGCGCGTCGCTGATCGGCATGGACCCGCCGGAGCACGGCCCGGCGCGGCGCAAGGTGGTCGGCGAGTTCACGGTGCGGCGCATGGCGGCGCTGCGCCCGCGCATCCAGGAGATCGTCGACCAGCACATCGACGCGATGCTCGCCGGCCCCAAGCCGGCCGATCTGGTGAAAGCGCTCTCCCTGCCGGTGCCGTCACTGGTCATCTGCGAGCAGCTCGGCGTGCCCTACGCCGACCACGAGTTCTTCCAGCTGCACTCGTCGCGCCTGATCAGCCGGGTCACCCCACCGCTGGAGCGCAAAGCCTCCATCGACGCGTTGCGCGACTACCTCGCGGACCTGATCGAGCAGAAGGCGAAGGCGCCCGCCGACGACCTGCTCAGCCGCCAGCTCGACAAGCAGGACGACCGCGAGGAGCTGGTGAGCCTGGCGTTCCTGCTGCTCATCGCGGGCCACGAGACCACGGCGAACATGATCTCGCTGGGCACCATGGCGTTCCTGGAACACCCGGAGGACATCGAGAAGATCCGGCAGGACCCGTCGAAGACCCTGCCCGCGGTCGAGGAACTGCTGCGGTACTTCACGATCGCCGAGTTCGCGGCCTCCCGCGTCGCGGTCGAGGACGTGGAGATCGGCGGCGTCCTGATCAGGGCCGGCGAGGGCGTGGTGCCGCTGACCAACCTCGCCAACCGCGACCCGGACGCGTTCGACCACCCCGAGGAGCTGGACATCGAGCGTGGCGCGCGGCACCACCTGGCGTTCGGATTCGGCGCGCACCAGTGCCTCGGCCAGAACCTCGCCCGGATGGAGCTGCAGATCGTGTTCGACACGCTGTTCCGGAAGGTCCCCGGCCTGCGCCCGGCCGTGCCACTGGACTCCCTGCCGTTCAAGGACGACGCGAGCGTCTACGGTATTCACGAGTTCCCGGTGACCTGGTAGGAGGAGCCATGCGCATCGTCGCGGACACCGATCTCTGCATCGGCGCGGGCCAGTGCGTCCTGACCGAACCGGAGGTGTTCGACCAGGACGACGACGGCACGGTCGTGGTCCTGGTCGAGCACCCCGAGGGAGCGCAGCTGGACAGCGCCCGCGAGGCCGTCAAGCTGTGCCCCGCCATGGCGCTGTCCCTGCAGGAGTAGCTACTTCACCGCGCCCATCGACAGGCCGCGGACCAGGTGGTTCTGCGCGATCCACCCGACGATCATCACCGGCAGCGAGGCCAGCAGCGCGGCCGCGGACAGCTGCGCCCAGTACAGGCCCTCGCTGGTGATGAACCCGACGAGGAACACCGGCACCGTGCCGGCCCGCGCCGCGGTCAGGTTGACCGCGTAGAAGAACTCGGTCCACGAGAAGATGACGCAGATCAACGCGGTCGCCGCGATGCCGGGCGCGACCACGGGCAGGATCACCCGGTACAGCAGGGTCGGGAGGTTCGCCCCGT
The DNA here is from genome assembly GCF_023376025.1 of Amycolatopsis thermalba. Taxonomy (NCBI): domain Bacteria; kingdom Bacillati; phylum Actinomycetota; class Actinomycetes; order Pseudonocardiales; family Pseudonocardiaceae; genus Amycolatopsis; species Amycolatopsis thermalba. Next base: position 1,358,946 of record NZ_CP091196.1, on the reverse strand, counting down.
CGACGCGCCCGGCCTCGATCATCTCGGTGGGCACCTCGAGGAAGAACGAGCGCATCATCCAGATCGCCAGCGGCAGGTTCATCGCCGTGTAGAGGATGACCAGCGCCCACACGTTGTCCAGCAGCTGCGTGCGCTGCGAGATGACGTACAGCGGGATGATCGCGGCGACGATCGGCAGCATCTTCGTGGACAGGAAGAACCCGAGCACGTTGCTGGTCTTGGGCACCGGGGCCAGCGACAGCGCGTAGGCCGCCGGCACGCCCAGGAGCAGCACGATCAGCGTGGACAGGATCGTCACGAACGCCGAGTTGCCCAGGTAGGGCAGGAACCCGCGCTCGAAGATGCTCGCGAACTGGTCCAGCGTCGGGGTGAACGCGATCCGCGGCGGATCGGTGTAGGCGTCGGCCTCCTGCTTGAACGCGGTCAGCACCATCCAGATCAGCGGGAACACGAACAGGATGGCGACCACCCACGTCGCCGTGGTCAGGGAGGCGGGGCCGAGCCGCCTGCGCACGGTGCTCACTTCACGACCCCCTTGCTCACGTCGAACGCGCGGAACATCAGGCGCAGCGCGAAGGTCGCCACGATCAGCGTCAGGATCACCACGATGACGCCCATCGCCGAGGACTGGCCGATGTCGAAGCCCTGGAAGGCCCGCTGGTAGATGTAGTACGGCAGGTTCGTGCTCGCGGTGCCCGGACCGCCCTGGGTCATCAGGAAGATCGCGTCGAAGCTGTTCACGATGTAGATCGCGCCCAGCAGCACCGACAGCTGCAGGTACCGGGACAGGTGCGGCAGCGTGATGGAGGCGAACGTGCGCCACCGGCCGGCGCCGTCGACCTGCGCGGCCTCCAGCACGTCCTTCGGCTGGCTCTGCAGGCCGGCCAGGATCAGCAGCATCATGAACGGGGTCCACTGCCACACGACCTGCGCCATGACCGAGGCCAGCGGGAACTCCGACAGCCAGTCGGTCTCGCCGCCGAAGACGAAGTTCAGCAGCCCGTAGGTCGGGTCGAACATCGTCGTCTTCCACAGCAGCGCCCCGGCGGCGGGCAGGATGAGGAACGGCGTGATCAGCAGCGTCCGCACCACACCGCGGCCGAGGAACTTGCGGTCCAGCAGCAGCGCCAGGCCGAGCCCGAGCAGCAGCGCGACGAACACGCACACCACCGTCAGCACGACGGTGTTGAGCATCGCGCCGCGGAACTGGGAGTCGGCGAACACGTCGAGGTAGTTCTGCAGGCCGACGAAGTGCTGCGAACCCGGCCGCACGAGGTTCCACGACTGGAACGAGTACACCACCGTGAGGACGAACGGGATCTGGGTCACCACGATGGTGAACAACAGCGCGGGCAGCAGGGGCGCACGACGGACCCACGGGCTCGCGCCCTTGCGATTGGCCGGTTTCGCGTCGACCCCCTGTCCACTTGCCACTGTGGGCGCCACGGCGGTCATTTCGTCTCCCGGTAGGAATCGCCGACGGTCTGCGCGTACTCCTGCGACTGCTCGATGGCCTCGTCGACGGTGATCTGCCCGGCGATCGCGGCCGACAGCTCCTGGCTGACCCGGGTGCCCAGGTCCTGGAACTCGGGGATGCCGACGAACTGGATGCCCGGGTAGGGCACCGGCTTGGTCATCACCTTGCGCTGGTCCGCCGCGTCGATGCCGTCCAGCGTCGGCTGGGCGTAGGCCTTCGCGGCCTCGGCGTACTCGGGGATCCGGTAGGTGGAGAACCGGCAGCCGGGCGGGACGCGGTTCCAGCCGTAGGTCTCGCCGACCGTCCGCACGAACTCCTTGTTCGTCATCCACTGCAGGAACTTCCAGGCGTCCGCCTTGTTCTTGCCGACCTTCGGGATCGCCAGCGCCCACGTGTAGAGCCAGCCGCTGGCCTCGGTCTTCACCACCGGCGCGGCCACGTACCCGGACTTGCCGACGACCTTGCTCGACTCCGGGTCCTCGTTCGTCCCGGCCATGACCGTGGCGTCGTACCACATCGCGGCCTGGCCCTGGCCGTAGCGCGTGCCGCACTCGGAGAACCCGGCGCTGGACGCGCCGACCTCACCGTGCTCGCGGACCAGGTTGACGTAGAAGTTCGCGGCCTCGCGGAACTCCGGGGTGTCCAGCTTCGCGTTCCAGTCCTGGTCGAACCACTGCGCGCCGAAGGTGTTGGCGACCGTGGTGAACGGCGCGAGGCTCTCGCCCCAGCCGGGCTTGCCGCGCAGGCAGATCCCGGCGACGCCGGCCGCCTTGTCGTCCAGCTTCGCGGCGAAGTCGGCGATCTGCTGCCACGTCGGGCGCTCCGGCATGGTCAGCCCGGCCTGTTCGAACAGGTCCTTGCGGTAGGCCAGGAACGACGACTCGCCGTAGAACGGCACCGCGTACATCGAGCCCTGGTAGGACAGCGAGTCGCGGATGCTCGGGATGAAGTCGCCCGGGTCGTAACCGGGGCTGGCGTCGATGTAGGGCTGGAGGTTCTCCAGCCAGCCGTTGGCCGCCCACTGCGGGGTCTCGTAGTTGCTGATCATCACCGCGTCGAACTCGCCCCCCTGGGTGGCGGTCGAGGCGGTGATCTTCGCGCGCGCCTGGTTCTCCGGCAGCGACACGAACTTGAGCTTCACGCCGGGGTTCGCCGCCTCGAACTCGTGCGACAGCGAGATGGCGTCGTTCATCTGCGGGTTCGCCACGATCGCGATGACCAGGGTGTTGCCGCCCGCGCCGAGCGCGCCGGCGCCCGCGCAGCCGGTCAGGGTGAGCAGCGCGGCGACCGCGAGGAGTGCCAGGCGCTCACGCATCCCGGGCTCCCGGCAGCACCTGCACCTTCAGACCCGCGCCACTGCGCATCAGGTCCAGGGCGTCGGGGAACCGCTCCAGCGGCAAGGCATCGGTCAGCAGGGCCTTCGTGTCGACCGCGCCGGAGGACACCAGGTCCAGCGCGGCGCCGTAGGAGTGCAGAACAGCCATCGAACCCACCACCGTGATCTCGTCGTTGTAGATCCGGAAGGGCGAAAGCGCGACGCGCGCCTCCGCCGGGGCGACGCCGAAGACGAGCAGACGCCCGCCGCGGCGCAGCGAATCGAACGCGGCCTCGATCGCCGGGGCCGCACCGGTGCAGTCGGCCGCCGCGTCGAACCGCTCACCGTCCAGTTCGGACACGTCGGTGGCGACGGCGTGCGCGCCGAGGTCCTTGGCCCGCGGCAGGCGGGACGCGTTGCGGTCGACGACCGTGACGCGCGCGCCGGCCCGCTGCAGGAGCATCTGCATGATCAGGCCCATGGTTCCGGCGCCGACGACCAGGAAGTGCTCGCCCGCCTCGACCCCGATGCGGCGGACACCGTGCACGGCGCAGGACACCGGCTCGACCAGGGCGCCCTCCTGCCAGGACAGGTGGTCCGGCAGGCGGTAGCAGGTGCTGGCGGGCACTGCCACGTACTCGGCGAAGGCGCCGTTGACGGTGTCGCCGGTGGCGCCCCAGTTTTCGCAGAGGTTGCCGTGGCCGGCGCGGCACGGGTCGCAGTAGCCGCAGAACAGGGACGGGTCGACGGCCACCCGGTCGCCGACCTGCCAGCCGCCGGGGACGTTCTTGCCGATCTCGACGATCTCGCCGGCGAACTCGTGGCCGGGGACGATCGGGTAGGGCGTCGGCGGGAAGTGGCCGTCGGCGATGTGCAGGTCGGTGCCGCAGATGCCGCACGCGCCGACCTTGATCACGACGTCGCGCTCCCCCGGGGTGGGATCGGGAACCTCGCCGACCCTGATGGAGCCCGGCTGATCGACGATGGCGGCGCGCATGCCGTCTCACCTCTTCCTGCGCTCATCTGAGCGCGTCACGACTCTGTGGTCACATGCTTGGCCATGCATTAGAGGGGTTTTGCGGGTTTCACGTCAACAGGATGCGAGCTATAGTGCTCAAATGAGCGAGATGGGCGTGGTGGACGGGCTCACCGCGACGCTGGTGGCGCACCGGTTCTACGTGCTGGGGCAGTCCAAGATCGAGATCGCCGCCGACTTCGGGATCAGCAGGTTCAAGGTGGCCCGGCTCATCGACGCGGCGCTGGAGCGGGGACTGGTGCGGGTGGAGTTCGCGCCGCCGGCGCCGATCGACGTCCGGTTGTCCGACGAGCTGCGGTCCGCGTACGGGCTGCGGCAGGCGTTCGTGCTCAATCGAGCGGCCAGCGCCGGGCCGCGGGCGCAGGTGCGGCAGCAGATCGGCGGGTTCGCGGCGCGGCTGCTGTCGGAGACGGTCACCGAGGACGACGTGGTGGGGTTGTCGTGGGCGCGGTCGGTGAACGCGATGGCGGCGGCGGTGCAGCGGCTGCCGAGGTGCCCGATCGTGCAGCTGTGCGGGGTGCAGGCCGGGATGGACATGCGGGACCGGTCGGTGGAGACGGTGCGGCGGGTGGCGGAGGTGTCCGGCGGCGACGCGTACCCGATCTACGGGCCGCTGGTGCTGCCGGACCGCCGGACGACGGAGATCCTGCGGCGGCAGCCGGGGATCGCGGAGACGTTCGCGCAGTTCCCGCGCCTGACGAAGGCGGTGGTGAGCATCGGGGCGTGGCTGCCGGGCGAGTCGACGGTGTACGACGCGGTGTCCCCGGCCGAACGCGAGGCGATCACGGCGCGGGGCGCTCGGGCGGAGGTCGCGGCACGGCTGTTCGACGGCGAGGGGAAGCCGCTGTCGACCGGGCTGGCGCACCACGTGCTGGCGATCGACACGGCGGAGCTGCTGAAGGTGCCCGAGGTGATCGCGCTGGGCTACACGGCACCGAAAGCGGAGGCGATCGACGCCGTGCTGCGATCCGGCCTGGTGTCGACGCTGATCACGGACACCCCGGCGGCGGAGGGGGCGCTGCGGCTTCGCGGCGCGTGACGCGCGCGAGTCCCACGCTCGCGAACGCGAGTCCCACGCTCAGCACCGCGAGTTCCACGCTCAGCACCGCGAGTTCCACGCTCAGCGAAAGCGCCGCGGCGCGCGAACGTGGAACTCGCGCGCGGGAACGTGGGACTCGCGGTGCGGTTGGGCTTACTTGACCCGCACCGGCAGGCTGTCCACGCCGTAGACGATCGACGTCCGGCGGTAGCTCAGCTGCTCCGGCTCGATGTCCAGCCGCAGGTCGGGGAAGCGCCGCACCAGCGCCGGGTACGCCGCGCGCAGCTCCATGCGCGCCAGCTCCGCCCCGATGCACCGGTGCGCGCCCCAGCCGAAGGCCAGGTGCTGCGTCGCCGGTCGGGTGGGGTCGAAGGACTCCATCCCGGCGCCCAGGGCGGTGTCCCGGTTGGCCCCGCTCAGCGACACGAACACGATGTCGCCCTTGGCGATCTCCTGCCCGCCGACCGTCACGTCCTCGCGCGCGAACCGCGGGAACGCCACCTGCACCACCGTCAGGTACCGCAGCAGCTCCTCGACGAAATCGCGGGCCGCCTCGTCGGAATCGCGCACCAGTTCGAACGTCGGCCGGTCCCGCAGCAGCACGATCGCGCCGAGCGCCAGCATGCTCGCCGTCGTCTCCAGGCCGCCGGTCAGCACACCGTCGGCGAGTCCGGCCAGCTCCTGGTCCGAGATGTTGTCGCCGTGCTCCTTCACCAGCATCCCGAGCAGGCCGTCACCCGGCTCGACGCGCTGCTTCCGCACGATTTCGAGCAAATAGGACAGTGACTCGGAGATCGCGCCGAACGACGCGCCCGCCCCGGCGAACAGGTCGAACCGGACCGTGCTCAGCCGCTGGAAGTCGTCACGGTCCTCATAGGAGACCCCGAGCAGTTCGCAGATCGTCAGCGACGGGATCGGCAGCGCGAACGACTGCATCAGGTCGACCGTGCCGCCGTCCTTCTCCATCGCGTCGAGCTGCTCGGTGATGATCTCGTCGATGCGCGGCGTGAGCCGGTTCAGCCGCCGCATCGTGAACTCCGGCGTCAGCATCTTGCGCAGCCGCGTGTGGTCCGGCGGGTCGGCGAACCCGAGCCCACCGGGATTCTGCTCGGCCGACAACCCCGCCTTGCCGACGAGGTTGGTGTAGTCGTTGCTGAACTTGTCCGTGGCGGCGAGCACTTCCTTCGCCTCGCCGTAACCGGTGACCAGCCACGCGGTGATGCCGAAGGGCAGCGGCAACCGGCTGACCGGCGCCGCTTGCCTGGTCGCGCCCAGTTCGGGCACGGGGTCCAGACCGTCGCGGCGCAGCGGCATGAGCGCAGAATCGGGCAAAACCGACAGGTCGAAGCCCTTTTTCTGCGCTCTGGCGAGGTAACGGCGGCCCACCCAGGAAACCACCCGTTCGCGAAGCCCCATGGGCGCAGGTTACACGCGGATCCCGACGATTCCGGCGTCGCAAGCGAAGTCACTCGCGCAGGTGGTGCAGGTCACCCACTAGGTCGGCATCTGGTCTGGACCGGGTGGGGGCGGGTACATCGTGGCGTCAACCACAACCAGGGGAGTGAGCTGTAATGCCTGACAGGGCCCGCCTCGGGACGGTCGCCGCCGCGGTGTGCGTCCTCCTGCCGTTCGGCTCGGCCGTGGCGAGCGCCGCGCCGGCCGAGTCCGTTCTCGCGCAGGAGCAGCTGCGGGACATACCCCCGGGATTGTGGGGCCTGCTGGGGCTGCTGGGCCTGTTCGGGCTGGTTGGGCTGGCCCGGCGCGGGCCGAAGCGCAACGCCAAGAACCCGCTGGCCGGGTACTCCGGCGAGGACGAGATTTCGCGTGGGCAGGGGCGGCACCACGCGCCGCCGGCGCAGCGGGCCGGATCGCCGATGGACATCCTGCCCGGGCAGAACCCGCAGGCCGAGCGGCCCCCGGCGATGGATCCGGCGGCGTCCCACGCACCGATGCCCGACCCGAGGCGCCCGGTGGCCAAGACACCGGCCGACGTGCCGATGCCGTCGTACGGTTCGGCGTACCCGGCGGAGTCCGGGGGCCGACTTATGGCTCCGGTGAGGTGCCGTCCGGGACGCAGGGCGCTTACGCGGCGAGCGATGCGCCGTCCGCTGCGCAGACGGCTTACCCCTCCGGGGAGATGCCCTACGCCACCCAGGCGACCTACGCCTCTGGGGAGGTGCCCTCCGCCACACAGGCGACCTACAGCTCCGGTGAAGCACCGTCCAGTGCGCAGCCTGCCTACCCCTCCGGGGAGATGCCCTCCCCGGCACAAGCCACCTACGGCTCCGGGGAGATGCCCTCCCCCACACAAGCCACCTACGCCTCCGGCGAAGCACCGTCCAGCGCGCAGACTGCCTACCCCTCCGGCGAGATGCCCTCCCCGGCACAAGCCACCTACGGCTCCGGGGAGATGCCCTCCCCCACACAAGCCACCTACGCCTCCGGTGAAGCACCGTCCAGTGCGCAGCCTGCCTACCCCTCCGGGGAGATGCCCTCCCCGGCACAAGCCACCTACGGCTCCGGGGAGATGCCCTCCGGCACCCAGGCCACCTACGCCTTTGGCGAGGGGCCCTCCGGGGCTCAGTCCGCCTACGCGTCGGGCGAACCGGCGTCCGGCGCCCATGCCTCGTACGCCCGCGGCGAGATGCCCTCAGGCGCGCAGGCTGCCTACGCCTCCGGCGAGGTGCCCTCCGGGGCTCAGCGTCCGTACGCCTCCGGGGGTGTGCCGTCCGCCGCGCAGTCTGCCTACCCCTCTGGGGAGATCCCCTCAGGCGGCCAGCCCACGTACGCGTCGGGTGAGGTGCCGTCCGGGGGGCAGCCCGCCTACGCCTCCGGCAACGTGCCGTCCGTCGGCTCGCCGATGGACATGGCGCCCACCGCGCCCACACCGGCGCTGTACCGCCGCAACCCGGAGCCCTTCCCGCAGACCGACCAGGACCCGCCGCCGCAGCAGCCGGCCGTTCCGCAGCAGCAGGGCTCGACGGGCACGTTCGCCGGCCTGCCCCGCTACCCAGAAACCGCCGCGCCGGACCCAGGCTCGGTCGACGCCGGGCCCCGACACCGGCGCTGACCGACCCCCCTCGCCGCGGCGCCCAGCCCCCAGGACGCCGCGGCGAGGGGACTTACGCACGACACCCGAGAGCCGGCACTGGAGAACTGGGGCCGCGACGGCGGAAAGACCCGGGCGGGGCCTCCCGACGCCAGCCCCGAGACGGAGGCGGCCTGAAGCCGCGCCGCAACGCCACTGACGGCAGCACGAGCCGAGCGGGCCCGCCGAGGCCAGCCCGACATGGCGCTGGCCAGAAGCCGCGCCGCGGACACCGCTGGACGGCGACACCAGCCGGGCCCGCCTCCCCCACCAACCACCAGCACGAGGCCAACCAGCAGCCCGCGCCGCGGACACCGCTGGACGGCAGGCGCGAGCCGGGTGGACATCCCGGAGTCAGCGCCCGCTGCGGCCGACCAGAAGCTGTGTCGGCATGCCGCTGGGTGGGAAGGAGCTGGACCGGCCTCCCCGTCCGGCTTCACCCTCGGCAAGGGCCAAGCAGGCACCGCCAAACACCACCAGGCGGACAACAAGCCCCCACGCGAGCCCCAGCGCCGACCACCAGCCGGCGGGGGAACCACCCGAGCTACCGACCGCCTACAGCTGGTCCACCGCCGTCACCCGCAGCACCGCCGTGCCTGCCTCGTCCGAGGCGGGCAGGTCCACCTCGGCGCTGATGCCCCAGTCGTGGTCGCCCGCGGGGTCGTCGAAGATCTGCCTCACCCGCCACACCTCGGGCTCCTTCTCGATCATCAGCATCGCCGGGCCGCGGGCGTCCGGGCCGATCCCGATCGACTCGTACTGCTCGTAGTAGGCCTCCAGCGCGGCCTCCCACTCGATGTCGTTCCAGCCGGACGCGGCGTCCAGCTCCCCCAGCTCCGCGTACGCCCGCCGGGCCGCCAGTTCGACCCGCCGGAACATCTGGTTGCGCACCAGTACCCGGAACGCCCGCTCGTTGCCCGTGACCGGCGGCGGCTTCTCCGGCAACGCCTGCGCCACGACCGGCTGCTCCCCCGGGTGCCGCAGCGCCTCCCACTCGTCCAGCAGGCTCGAGTCGACCTGGCGCACCATCTCGCCGAGCCACGCGATCAGGTCCTCCAGCGGCTCGGTCTTCGCCTCGTCCGGCACCGTCCGGCGCAGCGCGTCATAGGTGTCGGCCAGGTACCGCAGCACCAGCCCCTCCGACCGCGCCAACGAGTAGAAGTTGACGTACTCGACGAAGTTCATCGCCCGCTCGTACATGTCCCGCACGACCGACTTCGGCTTCAGCTCGTAGTCGGCGACCCACGGGTGCCCGCGCCGGTACGTCTCGTACGCCGCCTCCAGCAGCTCCTCCAGCGGCTTCGGGTAGGTCACCTCGTCGAGCAGCGCCATCCGCTCCTCGTACTCGACCCCCTCGGCCTTCAACGCCGCGACCGCCTCACCGCGCGCCTTGAACTGCTGCTGCGACAGCACCGGCCGCGGGTTCTCCACTGTGGACTCGATCACCGACACCACGTCGAGCGCGTACGACGGCGACTCGGTGTCCAGCAGCTCGATCGCGGCCAGCGCGAACGGCGACAGCGGCTGGTTCAGCGCGAAATCCAGCTGCAGGTCCATGGTCAGCCGCACGATCCGGCCCGCGGAGTCCGGTTCGGACAGCCGCTCCACGACCCCCGCGGCCACCAGCGCGCGGTAGATCGCGATCGCCCGGCGGATGTGCTTGCGCTGCGACGGCCGGTCCTCGTGGTTGTCCTCCAGCAGGTGCCGCATGTGCTGGAAAGCGTTGCCCGGCCGCGAGATCACGTTCAGCAGCATCGCGTGACTCACCTGGAAACTGGAGGTCAGCGGCTCGGGCGGGGACGAGATCAACCGCTCGAACGTGCTTTCGGTCCAGTTGACGAACCCCTCGGGCGCGTTCTTGCGGACGATCTTGCGCTTCTTCTTCGGGTCGTCGCCCGCCTTCTGCAGCGCCTTCGCGTTCTCGATCACGTGGTCCGGCGCCTGCACCACGACGTAGCCGTCGGTGTCGTACCCGGCGCGGCCCGCGCGCCCGGCGATCTGGTGGAACTCGCGTGCCTTGAGGTGCCGCTGGCGCACCCCGTCGTACTTGGTCAGCGCGGAGAACACCACCGTGCGGATCGGCACGTTGATGCCGACGCCGAGCGTGTCGGTCCCGCAGATCACCTTGAGCAGCCCGGCCTGCGCGAGCTGCTCGACCAGCCGCCGGTACTTGGGCAGCATGCCGGCGTGGTGCACGCCGATGCCGTGCCGCACCAGCCGCGACAGGGTCTTGCCGAACCCGGCGGAGAACCGGAAGTCGCCGATCGCCTCGGCGAGGGCGTCCTTCTCGGCGCGGGTGGTGACGTTGATGCTCATCAGCGCCTGCGCCCGCTCGATCGCGGCGGCCTGCGAGAAGTGCACCACGTAGACCGGGGCCTGCCCGCCGGTGAGCAGCTCGGTCATCGTCTCGTGCAGCGGGGTCAGCGCGTACCGGTAGGTCAGCGGCACCGGGCGCTGCGCGGACGTGACCACGGCGGTGGTCCGGCCGGTGCGGCGCGTCAGGTCCTTCTCGAAGAACGTGACGTCACCGAGCGTGGCCGACATCAGCACGAACTGTGCGTTCGGCAGCTCCAGCAGCGGCACCTGCCACGCCCAGCCGCGGTCGGGCTCGCTGTAGAAGTGGAACTCGTCGGCCACGACCTGGCCGACCGGGGCGTCGGCACCGAACCGCAACGCGATGTTCGCCAGGATTTCCGCGGTGCAGCAGATGATGGGGGCATCCGGGTTGACCGCGGAGTCGCCGGTCATCATCCCGACGTTGTCGGCGCCGAAGATCTCGATGAGCTGGAAGAACTTCTCCGAGACCAGCGCCTTGATGGGCGCGGTGTAGTAGCTGCGCTTGCCGTGGGCCATCGCGGTGAAGTGGGCACCCACCGCGACCAGGCTCTTTCCCGAGCCGGTGGGGGTGGACAGGATCACGTTGGCGCCGGAGACGACCTCGATCAGCGCCTCTTCCTGCGCCGGGTACAGCTCGAGCCCGCGTTCGGCCGTCCAGGCCGAAAACGTCTCGAACAGCGTGTCGGGATCCGGATCCGCTGGCAGGAGGTCTGAAAGGGTCATTGTGGGTACCATCGTGCCACCCGCGGCCGGAGAGCAGATGGGGCCCATCGCGGCCGGTCCCGTCAAGCCGTAGGCTTCCCACACACAGGTGTAATCCGGAGGGCTGGCATGGCACAGGACATCGTCCCGATCGAACTCGGGCTGCCGCAGGGGGACCTGGTGACCCTCTGGGCCCCGCGCTGGCGGGAGGACGGCGAGGAATGGGAGGCCTTCCTCGGCGACGAGGAGGATCTGTACGCCTTCCCCGACGCCGCGCACCTGGCCGCGTTCGTCCGGACCGCCGAGCAGCACGACCTGATCGACCACCCGGCGTGGCACGCGGTCCCGGCGCTGAACGTGCCGGAGCTGATCCCCGACGACGACCACTCCTACGACCTGGTCGGCGTGCCCGAGCTGGTCGCCGAGGACCCGGACTCGTGGACGATCAGCGAGCTGGCCGAGATCGTCGGCATCGTGCGCTCGCTGGCCGACGTGTGCGAGCTCGACGAGGTCCACGAGGTGCTGGACGCCACCGAGGGCTTCTCGCTGCTGGAGCAGGGGCGGCTGCCGTTCACCGGCCGCGAGGGCGAGCGGCTGTGGAACGACCTGGCCGAGGCCGTGTCCGAGAAGTGGGACACCGTGCTGGACGCGATCGACGGCCTGGTCAAGGTGCCCGATGTGGACGCCGGCGTGCTCGAGCAGACCGCCGAGGAGCTGGCCACCTTCCTGGAGGAGTCCGCCGAGGCCGAGGTCGAGTCCGAGCAGGCCGACGAGGACCTCGACACGGTCGAGAGCACCGACTCCGACGACGAGGAGGAGGACGTCCCGGTCGGGTTCTGGGGCGAGGTCGGCATCGACCCGATCAAGATCATCACCTCCGGCCACGAGTACTACTCGCTGCGCTGCTACCTGGACGACGAGCCGATCTTCCTCGGCAGCGACGGCAAGATCGACGTGTTCAAGTCGGAGAAGGCGCTCGCGCGGGCGCTGGCCGACTCCACGGCGTTCGCCGACTCGGACCTGGCCGAGGTGTCCACTTGGGACGAGGTCCTCGCCAAGGCCACCGCCGGTGAGCTGGAGGTCGAGGTCGACACCGAGAACACCTACGTGCTGGCCGGCCTGGACGAGGACCTGGCCGAGGGCCCGGACGCGATCGACCCGACGCAGCTGGACCTGGCCGTCGAGCTGATCACCGACGCCGCGGACTGGGCCGGGGACGACGCGGTGGCCACCGCACTGTCCACTTCGGAGAGCCTGGGGTGGCTGGTGTCGTTCGTGCTGAAGCCGGACCCCGGCCGCCTCGCGCCGAGCGCCCCGTTCGACACCGAGCAGAGCGAGTGGCGCAAGCTGGTGGAGGCGTTCGAGAACCGGCTCCGGGTGCACTAGAACCCGTCACAGATCGAGCAGGCGCGCCGCGTTCCCCCCGAGGACCGCGGCGCGCGCTGCTTCCGACGGCGTGACGCGCTCGACCAGCGCGCGGGCCAGCACCGGGTCGCCGTAGGGCGCGTCCGAGCCGAACAACGTCCGCTCCGGCACCTCCGCGATCGCCAGCCGCACCGAGAACACCAGGCTCGCGGTCGACAGCTCCAGCCACAGGTTCGGCGTCTCGCGGACGAGTTCGATCGCGTCGATCCAGTGCCCACCGCCGAGCTGGCTGATCACCAGCGGGGTCCGCGGGTACTTCCGGGCGAGCGCGCCGATGGTCGCCAGGTCGGCGGCGGTGGTCGGGGCGGCGCCGTGCGCCACGACCGGCAGGTCGCCGGCCGCGCGCAGCACCGGTTCGAGCAGATCGGCGCGGCCGGGCGGCGGGGTCAGCTCGCCGATGCCGTGCCACTTGCGGCCGATCTCCTCGACCGCGGTCGCCACGTCCGGTGCGAACAGGTCCACCGATCCGAAGCCGAGGAACCGGTCCGAGCCGGCGAGCGCGGCGTCCAGCTCACGCAGGGCCGCGGCCCGGCCGTCGCCGCTGCCGGACAGGCTCCGCGACAGCACGGCCATCTCCCCCTTCAGCTCGTCCAGCGTCGTCGCGCGTTCGGGGTGCGGACGGGTCGCGAACAAGATCGCTTTGTCGACACCGGCCTCGTCGAGGAGGGCGAGGTGCTTCTCGACGGGGTCGTGGACGTGGCTGTGGGCGTCGATGATCAAGGTCTTCCTCCGGGAATCGTGGTACTCCCGGCAGTGTTGATCCCTGACATGGTGGGAAGGTCAAGCGATGCTGATCGGTGAACTCGCCAAGCGCGCCGGGACGACCGAGCGGCTGCTGCGGTACTACGAGCGCGTCGGGCTGCTGACCGCTCAGCGCCGCGACAACGGGTACCGCGAGTACGACGCCGACGCGGTCGAGCGCGTGCGGCAGATCCGCGAACTGCTCACCGTCGGCCTGCCGACCCGGGAGATCCGCCGCATCATCGACTGCGCCCACCCGGACGGCACGCTGGACGCCTGCCCCGGCGTCCTCGACACGCTGCGCGCCCGGCTCACCGAGCTGGACGCCCGCGCCGCGGAACTGACCGCCGCGCGGGCCGCGCTCCGCCAGGCGATCACGACGACCGAGTCTCGGCTCGGACCGGCGTGAGCCCGATCGCCAGCACCGGGAACACCGCGGCGACGCAGAACGCCAGCGCGTAGCGCGAGTCGCCGATCACCAGGCCCAGCAGCGGCGGCGTGAGGGACGCCGCGATGTTCTGCGCCGTGTTCTGCGTGCCCATCGCGCGCCCGGCCCAGTCGATCCCGGCCAGCTCGGCCGACGCCGTGAAGCCGAGCCCGTTGTCCGCCACCGTGATCACCGCCGCCAGGACCAGCGCGAACAACACCACCCACATCCAGGTCACGTCCCCGACCGCGACCAGCAGCATGACCGCCGCGCTCGCCACCGCCAGCTGCCGCATCGGGCGCAACCGGCTGCCCACCCGGTCCGACCAGTAGCCCGAGGCCATCCGCCCGGCCGCGCCCAGCACCTGCACCGCCGCCAGGAACCAGCCCGCCGCCAGCGCGCTCCAGCCGTGCGCCGACACCAGGTACACCGGCGCGAACGCCGACACGGCGAACTGCGGGATCACCAGCAGCGCGCTCGCCCCGTGCAGCCGCCACAGCGTCGGCGTCCGGTACGGCGAGGCCGGCTTCGGCGCGCCCGGCTTCTTCTCCGGCCGCGGCGGGTCGATCACCAGCCACGCCACCAGCGCGGCGACCACCAGCCCGAACACCGCCGGGAACAGCACCGCCGCCTGGAAGCCCCAGTGCTGCGCCAGCGGCGGCAGGGCCAGCGCGGCGACGCCGACGCCGAGCGGCTGCGCGGTCTGCCGCACGCCCATCGCGGTGCCGCGCTCGTCCGGGCCGAACCAGCCCATGACCGCCCGGCCGCTGGCCGCGTTCACCGACGCGGTCAGCATCCCGGCGAGCAGGAACAACGCGAACAGCAGCCCGGTCGACGGCGCGACCAGCGAGGTGACCAGCAGCAGCACCGACGACGCGCCCAGGCCCAGCGCCATCACCAGGCGCTCGCCGTAGCGGTCGGCCGCCGCGCCCCACGCGATCAGCGTGAACAGCACGCCGATGCTGGGCGCGGCGACGATCGTGCCGGCCTGCGCGAGCGTCAGCCCGGCCGCGCGCATCTCCGGCACCAGGAACGGGATGCCGTAGAGGAACGAGCAGCTCGCGGTCTGGGCCGCGAGGCCGAGCGCGAGGATGCCCCACCGGCGCCTACTCCTCGTGTCCAGCACAGCTGCCCGGCTCATCGCGACCGTCCCAAGATATGAGAACTTGTTCCTACATCTTGGACCTTACTTGCCGACGCTAACGATCACAAGGGACTTTCACGCCAACTCGGCGTAGCCCGGTTTGATCACGTTGTTGATCAGGTCGAGCCGTTGATCGAAATCGAGGAACGCCGACTTCATCGCGTTGATCGTGAACCACTGGAAGTCGGCCCAGCCGTAGCCGAACGCCTCGGCCAGCGCGGCGAACTCGCTCGACACCGAGCAGCCGCTCATGAGCCGGTTGTCGGTGTTGACCGTCACCCGGAAGCGCAGGTCCGCGAGTAGCCCGATCGGATGATCAGCGATCGACGCGGCGGCGCCCGTCTGCACGTTGGAGGACGGGCAGATCTCCAGCGGGATGCGGCGGTCGCGGACGTAACTCGCGAGCCGGCCGAGGTGGACCGTGCCGTCCGGATCGCGTTTGATGTCGTCCACGATCCGCACGCCGTGCCCGAGCCGTTCCGCGCCACAATGCTGAATCGCCTCCCAAATGGAAGCGAGTCCGAACGCCTCACCGGCGTGAATGGTGAAATGCGCGTTATTGGTGCGCAGATATTCGAATGCGTCGAGGTTGCGGGTGGGCGGGAATCCGGCCTCCGGTCCCGCGATGTCGAACCCGGCCACCCCGGAGTCCCGGTAACGCACCGCGATCTCGGCGATCTCGGCCGCCCGGGCATGCTGACGCATCGCACACAGCAAAGTACCCATTCGGATGACTTTTCCCTGTTGAGCCGCTCGACGCTCACCCTCCGCAAACCCCGCCAGGACGGCCTCCACGACCGCGTCCAGCGTCAGCCCGCGCTCGACGAACAGCTCCGGCGCGTACCGCACCTCGGCGTAGACCACGCCGTCGGCGGCGAGGTCCTCCACGCACTCGGCGGCGACCCTGACCAGCGCTTCTTCGGTCTGCATCACGCCGCAGGTGTGGGCGAAGGTCTCCAGGTAGGACTCCAGGGAGCCGGAGTCGGCGGCGTCGCGGAACCAGCGGCTCAGCTCGGCCACGTCGGTGGTGGGGAGATCGCGGTAGCCGAGGGCGTCGGCCAGTTCGATCACCGTCCCCGGACGGAGTCCTCCGTCGAGGTGATCGTGGAGCAGGACCTTGGGCGCCCGGCGGATGTTTTCCATGGTCAGGGGCGCTGTCGTGGCGTTGTCGGACATGCTCCGACGGTACCCCCGCGGCGGTCACCTACATGGACGCGCGCGATGGCAACTCTCAGGCTCCACTCGAGCTTCAGGCCGCGCGCATTCGGCCAACCGGGGCCACCACGGCGTTCCCGCCTTTACGGGGGCGATACCCAGAGCAATTCCGCAATGGTTAAGCTTCCGCCACGTCCCTCTTTCCCCGCCGACGAAGGACACCGAAGTGACCACTGATAACCACATTGGAGCTCCGTCCTTCGACCGGATGCGCAACATGCTGGTGCGCGCGGCCGAAGTCCGCGAGAGCGAGCAGCAGCAGATCTTCGACGCGCTCGATGACATCTACGCGCGGCTCGCTCCGGTCGACTCCCTGGGTGCCGTGCGCAAGCGGCTGTCGGAGCTGCCCGACCGCACCGAGGTCGGCGTGCTCGCCGAGCGCCTGGACGAGGCCATGTCCCGCCTGGAGGCGCAGGACAACGCGCTCGCGGACCTGGCGCGCGCGGTGGAGAGCATCGTCGACAAGCTGGCGAAGCCGTTCGCCCAGCTCGACGGCCGTCTGGACGGTGTGGCCGCCCGGTTCGAGGGCGTCGCCGGCCGGATGGACGGGCTCGAGGACAAGCTGGAGAACATCCACCGCCGCCTGGACGACCTGAACGGGCACCTGGACAAGCAGGACGCGAAGCTCGACGCGCTGCCGCAGGCCGTGCACGGCCCGGTGAAGGAGCGCATCGAGATGGCCGAGTCCATCCTGCGCGACCGCGTCGACTCGGGCATGAGCGAGCTGCGCGAGCGGGTGGACAACGGTGTCGGCGAGCTGCGCGAGCGGGTCGAGAACGGCCTGACCGAGCTGCGCGGCCGCGTGGACGAGGCGGACAGCCAGAACCGCGAGCGCGTCGAGGCGGCCACGCAGGCCCTGCGCGGCGCGATCGACGAGACCGGCGAGATGCTGGACCCGACCGAGCGGCTGGAAGCGCTGTCTTCGCGCCTGGAGCAGATCACCGGGCGCCTGGACGATCTGGCCGGCCGGATCGACAAGGTCGACGAGGGGGTGGCCGCGCAGTTCGGCGACCTCGGCGGCGCGGTGAAGAGCGGGTTCTCGCGGGTCGAGGGCACGCTGTCCAGCCGTCCGGACACCGAGTCGGTGGGTTCCCTGGTGCGCCGCAGCAACGAGGAGTCGGAGCGGCGCATCGGCGGCCAGCTGGACGAGGCGATGGCGACGTTCGCGGAGCTGATGCTCGGCGGTGGGCCGTCGGTGCCGCAGATCGCCCCGCCGCCGCCCGCGCAGCGCCAGCCGCGGCGGGCGCGCAACGGCCGGGCGCCGAAGAACGCCGACGTGAAGGCCAAGCCCGAGGGTGACGACTCGGAGGCCTGAGTTCTCGCGTTGGCAAGGCCCCAGGCACGCCGTGCCCGGGGCCTTTCGCGTGTCTAGGCTCGGACCATGCTGCGGTTGGGAATCCCGGTGCTGGGCGTCGACGACCTCCCCCGGGCCGAAACGTTCTGGACGAAGGCGCTCGGCCTGCGCCCGACGGGCGAGTGGGTGAACGAGAACTGGCGCACCCTCAGCGGGGCGGACGGGCCGGTGCTGGCGCTGATGCGCAGTGAGACGCCGGTGCAGCGGCATCCGCGCGTGCACCTGGACCTGTTCGTGGACTCGGCGGAGGAGCAGGCAGCCGAGACCGCGCGGCTGGTGGCTTTGGGGGCGGTGCAGGTGGACTGGGAGCTGTACCCGGAGGACCCGGATTTCGTGGTGCTGGCGGACCCGGAGGGGAACGTGTTCTGCATCGTGGATTTGGGGCACGGGGCCGCGAACTGAGGAGCGGTGGATTGGTGGTCGGTAACGGGAGTGGACCGACTACGCACCAGACCCGCACCTTCTGCACAACCGGCGGCCGGCAACGGCAGTGGACCGACTACGCGAAGGCCCGGAGCCCTCCTGCACAACCGGCGGCCGGCAACGCAAGCAGACCGACTACGCGCCAGCCCTCCCCCGCCCCCGATCCCCAGCCTGCTTTTGGTCGCCGAGCAGGCGTGTCAAGGTACTCTTTCCCGCCTTGACACGCCTGCTCGGCGACCAATACACACTCAAGGTGAGGGGGCGGGGGAGGTCACCCAAGGTGACCGTTCGGCGCCGTGAGGCGCCCCCTGCGCGAAGCGCAGGGAAAAAGATCAAAAGATGTCCTCGCCGGACGGGCAGGCTCCGGGATGACGGGGGACCGTTGTTATCTCACCTCGGGCAGGTGGTCGCTGGGTGGTCATCCCGTCGCCTTCCGGTTTGTGCATATCACTTTGAGCCAGGCCCGCAAGGTTGGCATGTCATCTCGCGTTGGCAGCGGATGTTGCGGGCCTGGCTCAAAGTGATCGTCACGTGTCAGGCGACGGGATGACCACCCAGCTACCTCGGGTTCAAAGACCCGGCGCCGTCAGCTGACGCGGTGCAGGATCAGCTCTCTGGCTTCTGGGGCCTTGTCGGTGATCTCCACCGCGGTCGCCAGGGCCTCCAGTGCTGCCGGGACCGCCTCCGGTGTGTCCGTGTGCAGTTCCAGCAGCGGCTGGCCCTCGGTCACCTGCTCGCCCGGCTTGGCCAGGCACCGGATGCCCGCCGCGTGCTGGACCGGGTCCTCCTTGCGTGCCCGGCCCGCTCCCAGGCGCCACGCGGCCACCCCGACCGCGTACGCGTCCAAAGCGGACAGATATCCCGAACCGGCCGCCTCCACGACCGCGACGTGCGCCGGCCGTGGCAGGGGCGCCGAACAGTCGCCGCCCTGCGCGGTGATCATCCGGCACCACGTCTCGTAAGCCTCGCCGGAGGCCAGCACGCGAGCCGGGTCCACCGAGAGGCCCGCGAGCGCCAGCATCTCCCGCGCCAGGGCCACCGTCAGCTCCACCACGTCCGCCGGTCCCCCGCCCTGCAGGACCTCCACCGCCTCCGCCACCTCGACCGCGTTGCCGACCGCCGCGCCCAACGGCGTGTTCATGTCCGTCAACAGGGCCGTCGTGGTCACACCGTGCGCCGTGCCGATCTCCACCAGCGTCCGGGCCAGCTCCGAAGCCTCCGAGACGCTCTTCATGAACGCCCCGGAACCCGCCTTCACGTCCAGCACCAGACCGGCCGAACCCTCCGCGATCTTCTTGCTCATGATCGAGCTGGCGATCAACGGCACCGACTCGACCGTGCCCGTCACGTCCCGCAGCGCGTACAGCTTCCGGTCCGCGGGCGCCAACCCGGAGGTCGCCGCGCAGACCACCGCGCCGACCGAATTCAACTGCGCCGTGATCTCGTCCACCGACAACGCAGCCCGCCACCCGGGGATCGACTCCAGCTTGTCCAGCGTGCCGCCGGTGTGGCCGAGGCCGCGGCCGGACAGCTGGGGCACCGCCGCGCCGCACGTGGCGACCAGCGGGGCCAGCGGCAACGTGATCTTGTCGCCGACCCCGCCCGTCGAGTGCTTGTCCACCGTCGGCCGGTCCACGCGCAACGACAACCGCGAACCCGAATCGATCATCGCGCCGGTCCAGGTCGCCGTCTCCCGCGCGTCCATCCCGCGCAGGAACACCGCCATCGCCAGCGCGGCCATCTGCTCCTCGGCCACGTCCCCGCGCGTGTAGGCGTCCACGACCCAGCGGATCTGCTCGTCGCTCAGCGCACCGCCGTCCCGCTTGGCCCGGATGACGTCGACCGCCGCGAACGCTGTCACGGCAGGTCCGCGGGACCGAACGCGTCCGGCAGCACCGAGGTCATCGGCAGGACCCCGGACGGGGTGTCCACCAGACACGAACCGCCGCCCAGCTCGAACAGGATCTGCCGGCACCGGCCGCACGGCATCAGCAGGTCACCGCTGCCCGACCGGCACGCCACCGCCACCAGACGCCCGCCGCCACTCAGCCGCAGCTGCCCGGCCATCGTGCACTCCGCGCACAACCCGAGCCCGTAGGAAGCGTTTTCCACGTTGCACCCGACGACCACCCGGCCGTCGTCCACCAGCCCGGCCACGCCGACGTGCAGCCCCGAGTAGGGCGCGTACGCGCTCTTCGCCGCCTCGACGGCCTGAGCGCGCAACGCCTCCCAGTCGATCTCGCCCACTAGTCCCCCTCACCACGCCGGTACCGGGCACCGCCGGCCTTCGGCGGCCGCAGCCGTTGCGACGCCACCGCCAGCACGATCAACGTCACCACGTGCGCGGTGTACGGCGTCAGCTCGCTGGGCAACGAGTCGTTGGACCAGTAGATCCAGTACAGGACACCGGCGCCGACCACACCGAGCGCGGCCGCGATCCACTGCCGCCGGATCAGCTGAACCACCACGATCACGAACAGCAGCAGCACCACGCCGTACAGCAGCGCGAGCACCGCCCGCCCGCCGCCGGACAGCTGCAGACCGTCCGCGTACCCGAACAGCGCCGCACCACCGAGCAGACCGCCCGGCCGCCAGTTGCCGAAGATCATCGCCGCCAGGCCGATGTACCCGCGGCCGTTCGTCTGGTTCTCCAGGTAACCGCCGCCGCCCTGCAGCAGCACCAGCGACGCGCCGCCCATGCCAGCCAGGCCACCGGAGATCAGCACGCCCAGGTACTTGTGCGCGTACACGTTGATGCCCAGCGACTCGGCCGCCACCGGGTTCTCGCCGCACGACCGCAGCCGCAGCCCCAGCCGCGTCCGCCACAGCACCAGGTAGCTCACCGGCACCAGCAGGATCGCGATCATCGTCAGCGGCGCCACCCCGGTGACGAGCCCGTTGAGCAGGCCCGCCGCGTCCGAGATGAACACCCGCTGCTGGTCCTCCAGATCGGTGAGCCAGTTCGACAGGAACGTCGCCGAGTAGGTGTCGAACGTCGGCACCGTCGGCGACTGCCGCGGGTTGCCGGACAGCGGCTCGAAGATCAGCGTCGCCAGGTACTTCGCGACCCCGAGCCCGAGCAGGTTGATCGCCACACCGGAGACGATGTGGTTGACGTTGAACGTCACCGTCGCGATCGCGTGCAGCAGGCCGCCGAGCGCGCCGAACACGATCGCCGCGCCGAGGCCGGCCCACGGGCCGCCGTAGTAGGCGCCCCACGCCGCACCCCAGGTGCCGAGGATCATCATGCCCTCGAGACCGATGTTGACCACACCGCCGCGCTCGGACCACAGACCGCCGAGCGCGCACAGCAGGATCGGCAGCGCCAGCCGCAGCGCGGTCTGCGCGGTGTTTGTCGAGGTCAGCGTGTTGACCCCGGTCAGGTAGGACGCGGTGGACAGCACCGCGACGATCCCCACCGCCCACAGGACACCACGCGCCCAGCCGGGGATCCGGCGCTTGCCCGGGGCCGGCGGCACGGTCAGCGGCGCCGCGGTTTCCGTCGCGAGACTCACACCGCACCCCCTTCACTCACCGAAGCGGGACGCCCGCCCGACAGCGCGCGGCCGACGCGGCGCTGCGCGGCGGCCAGGTCGGCCCGCTTCACGATCTCGTACGCCACGACGACCGACAGCACGATCGCGCCCTGCATGATCGTCGCGATCTCCTTCGGCACGTCGACCTGCTCCAGCGACACCGCCGACTTGTCCAGGAACGCCCACAGCAGCGCGCCGAGCGCGATGCCGCCCGGGTGGTTCCGACCCAGCAGCGCGACCGCGATGCCGGTGAAGCCGTACCCCTGGGTCGAGGTGATGGCGTAGGTGAAGTCGCGGCCGACCAGCTCCGGGATGGCGACCAGGCCGGCCACCGCGCCGGAGAGCAGCATCGCGATCAGCGTCATCTTCTTCGCGTTGACGCCACCCGCGGCCGCCGCCGTGGTCGACTCGCCGCTGGCCCGCAGCTCGAAGCCGAACCGGGTGCGGTTGAGCATGAACCAGTAGGCGAAGCCGATGGCCGCGGCGATGATCACGAAGCCGAACAGCTCACCGCCGCCGATCGGGATGTTCGGCACCCGGCCGGACGGGGCGATCTCCTCGGTCTTGAGGTTGTTCCCGGTCAGCACGCCGAACTGGTCGGGGTTGATCAGGAACGCCACGATGCCGCCGACGATCGCGTTGAGCATGATCGTCGAGATGACCTCGCTGACCCCGCGGGTCACCTTGAGGATCGCCGGCACCGCCGCGTAGACCGCGCCGGCCAGCGCCGCCACGAGGATGATGAAGACGACGTGGATGACCGGCGGCAGCACGACGGCCCCGCCGATGATCGCGGCGACCACGGCGGCGAAGCGGTACTGGCCCTCGACACCGATGTTGAACAGGTTCATCTGGAAGCCGATGGCCACCGCGAGCCCGGACAGGTAGTAGACCGTCGCCAGGTTCACCGTGTCCACGGCGGTGGTGCCCTTGAACAGCTGGCCGATCATGGTGCCGTAGGCCTGCAGCGGATCGGCTCCGGAGATCAGCAGTGCGATCGAGCAGATCAGCACCGAGAAGACGATCGCCAGCAGGGGCGGCAGCACCTTGGTGCGCCAGGAGGTCACGCGGCTTCCTCCGCTCCGGTCATGGCCGAGCCCAGCTCGGTCGGGGTCACCGTGGCCGGGTCGGCTTCGCTCACCAGACGTCCGCGCAGCATGACGCGGATGGTGTCGGACAGGCCGATCAGCTCGTCGAGGTCGGCCGAGATCAGCAGCACCGCCAGCCCGTCGTGCCGGGCCTGGCGGATCTGCTCCCAGATCAGCGCCTGCGCGCCGACGTCCACCCGCGGGTCGGGTGCGAGGCGATCAGCAGCACCGGGTTGCCGGACAGCTCCCGGCCGACCACCAGCTTCTGCTGGTTCCCGCCGGACAGCGCCGCCGCGGGCACCTCGATGCCGGGCGTGCGGACGTCGTAGTCGGCGACGATCCGCTCGGTGTCCTTGCGGGCCCCGGGGATGTCGAGCAGCTGGCCCTTCGACACCGGCCGCCGGGTCTGGTAGCCGAGGATCCGGTTGGCCCACAACGGTTGCGTCAGCAGCAGGCCGTGCCGGGTGCGGTCCTCCGGCACGTAGCCGATGCCGGCCTCGCGCCGGGCGAGCGTGCCCAGGCCGGTCAGATCGCGCGCGTTGCCGTCGGCGTCGACCAGCTCGATCGACCCGGCGGTGGCCTTGCGCATGCCCATGATCGTCTCGACCAGCTCGGTCTGGCCGTTGCCCTCGACCCCGGCGATGCCGAGCACCTCGCCCGCGTGCACGGTGAAGGTGATGTCGTCGAGCACGGCGCGCACAGTGGTATCAGCCCCCTCGACGGTCAGCCGCAGCCCGGTCACCCGCAGCACGTCCCGGTCGGTGACGGTGGACTCGCGGGTCTCCGGGCTGGGCAGCTCGGAGCCGACCATCATCTCCGCCAGCTCACGCGAGGAAATCTTCTTCGGATCGGCGGTGCCGACCGTGGTGCCGCGCCGGATCACGGTGACCGTGTCGGCGATCGCGCGGACCTCGTCGAGCTTGTGCGAGATGAAGATGAACGTGAACCCCTGCGCCTGCATGCCGCGCACGGTCTCGAACAGCGCGTCGACCTCCTGCGGCACCAGCACCGCGGTCGGCTCGTCCAGGATGACGATCCGCGCGCCGCGGTAGAGCACCTTCATGATCTCCACGCGCTGCCGGTCGGCGACGCCCAGCGTCTCGACCAGCGCGTCCAGCGGCGCGGACAGCCCGACCTGCTTCTCCAGCTCGGCCAGCTTCGCGCGCGCGGCCCGGCCGATGCCGTGCAGGTTCTCGGCGCCGAGCAGGACGTTCTCCCGCACCGTCAGGTTGTCGGCGAGCATGAAGTGCTGGTGCACCATGCCGATGCCGGCGCGGATCGCGTCCTGCGGGTTGCGCAGCCGGATCTGCTCGCCGTTGATCGCGATCGTGCCCTCGTCCGGCGGCTGCATGCCGTAGAGGATCTTCATCAGGGTGGACTTGCCGGCCCCGTTCTCGCCGCAGATGGCGTGGACCTCGCCGGACGCCACCGTCAGGTTGACGTCGGAGTTGGCGACCACGCCGGGAAAGCGCTTCGTGATGCCGCGCAGCTCGACGGCCGGTGGTGAGTTGGTCATGAGACCCCCGGAAACGGCGCACGGGGCCCGGGAAGGGGTCACCCTCCCGAGCCCCGGACGCGGCTGGAAAAGATCTACTTCTGCGGCGTGGACGGGACGGTGATCGCGCCCGAGATGATCGCCTGCTTGTAGCCCTCGAGCTGCGGCTTGATGTCGTCGACCTGGCCACCGGAGGTGGAGTAGCCGACGCCGTCCACCGACAGGTCGAACCGCTTGGGCAGCGAGCTGAGCGTGTTGGTCGCCAGCGCCCGGAGGTAGTCGTACACGGCCACGTCGACCCGCTTGAGCATGGAGGTCATGATGACGTCCTTGTACTCGGCGACGGTCGCCTGGTGGTACTGGTCGGAGTCGACGCCGATGGCCAGCCCCTTGGCCGCGCTCGCGGCCTGGAAGACGCCCTTACCGGAGGCACCGGCGGCCTGGTACACCACGTCGGCGCCGGCGGAGAACTCGGCGGCGGCCTTGATGTTGCCCTTCGCCGGGTCCTGGAAACCGGTGTTGTCACCGGCCGGGGTCAGGTAGTCGCTGGTGATCTGGACCTTGTTCGACGCGGCCTTGGCGCCCGCGATGAACCCGGCCTCGAACTTCTGGATCAGCGGCGTGTTCACGCCACCGACGAAGCCCACGTGGCAGTTCTTGCTCTTGTAGACCGCGGCGACACCCACCAGGAAGGAGCCCTGCTCCTCGGAGAACACCAGCGGGGTGACGTTCGGCGCGGTGACCGAATCGTCGTCGACGATGGCGAACTGGGTGTTCGGGAACTTCGGCGCGACGGCCTGCACCGCGGTGGCGTAGGCGAAGCCGATCGCCAGGATCGGGCTGTAGCCGTCGGCGGCCAGCTGGGTCAGCCGCTGCTCCTTGGCGGCCTCGTCCTCGGTCGGCGACGCGGTGCTCTCGCGGACGTCGGTGACGCCCATGTCGGCCTTGGCCTTGTCCACGCCCGCGGCAGCGGCGTCGTTGAACGACGCGTCACCCCGGCCCCCGATGTCGAACGCGAGCGCGACCCGCAGCTTGCTGGCGTCGACCTTGGCGCCGGCGGCGCTCGAGGTCGTGGACGCGGCGGTGGCCGCGGGCGCCTGTGCCGTGACGCAGGAACCGGCCGCGGCGTTGTCGTTGTTGCTGCTCCCGCTGGTGCCGGAGTCCTTCGCACACCCCGCCAGCGCGAGCGCCGCCGCCATGGCGGTGGCGGCCAGTGTGGTGGCACGCGTCTTACGCACCCTGTCTCTCCCTCCCCGCTGGTTGTTCCAGCGGACCCGAGAACGACCCGGCTCAGTGCCGGGCTCGACGGGCGAACGGTACCCGCCTGTGAGCAAATGGCCATGCCAGAGCCACAGCACGTAACCTAAATGTTTGCTTGTCCTCCGGCACTGCGACAGTTCAATCACATGGAGTCACCCCCACCCATCCGAGTGAGCGAGATTCACCTCACTTCGCGAAGTTTCGCCGGGGTGTTAATGAGGATGAGACGCACGACACGCGTACGGTGTCTGGTCGATCACACACACCAACCACAGGTTGAGTGCGGTATGGCGAGCAGGTCTAGCATCCCCTCTATCCAAGCTCGATGGCCTTGAACACCCCGCCGGGGCGCCTGCGAAGTCCCAGGTGGACGCTCCCCGCGGCCCGGTGGATTCGCAGGTCAGCCGGGCACAGTCCAACCACGACGTTGGAGGCCGTACACCGATGTCCACCACGGCGAGCACCGCCGCCGACCAGACGGCGGCGGAGGCGAGCGATCGGGCGGGTGCCTCACGCCGGAGCGGGACCTTCTACCGGGGCGACCCGGGCATGTGGTCCTGGGTCCTGCACCGGATCACGGGCGTGCTCACCTTCTTCTTCCTGTTCGTCCACGTCCTCGACACCGCGCTGGTCCGGGTTTCCCCCGACACCTACAACGAGGTCATCGAGACCTACAAGACCCCGCTGGTCAACCTCATGGAGGTGGGCCTGGTCGGCGCCGTGCTGTTCCACGCGCTGAACGGCATCCGGGTCATGCTGGTCGACTTCTGGTCGAAGGGCACGAAGTACCAGAAGCACATGCTGTGGACGATCGCCGTCGTCTGGGTGCTCGTCATGATCCCCGGCGCGATCGCGATGATGTGGCGCACGGTGTCGGTGATGTTCGGAGGCGGAGAGTAGAGATGGCGACCGAAACCCTCGCGCTCGACAAGCCGCGCTCGCCGCGGCGCCCCGCCGCCCGCCGCAGCAACTTCGAGCTCTACAGCTGGCTGTTCATGCGGATCTCCGGCCTCGCGCTGGTCGTCCTGGTGCTCGGCCACCTGTTCATCATGAACATCCTCGACGGCGGCGTGCACCGCATCAACTGGGGCTTCGTCGCCGGCCGCTGGTCCTCGCCGTTCTGGCAGACGTGGGACCTGCTGATGCTGTGGCTGGCCCAGCTGCACGGCGGCAACGGCCTGCGCACGATCATCGACGACTACGTCCGCAAGGACAGCACGCGCTTCTGGCTGAAGATCGTGCTCTACGTCTCGATGGTCCTCATCCTGTTCGTGGGCACCCTGGTGATCTTCACCTTCGACCCCGACATGGCCGGCAGCTGACCCACCACCACCCGAGGAAGAAGCGGACATGCAGTTCCACAAGTACGACGTGGTGATCGTGGGCGCCGGTGGCGCCGGTATGCGCGCCGCCATCGAGTCGGGCCAGCGCGCCCGCACCGCGGTCCTCACCAAGCTCTACCCGACCCGCTCCCACACCGGCGCGGCCCAGGGCGGCATGTGCGCCGCGCTGGCCAACGTCGAAGAGGACAACTGGGAGTGGCACACCTTCGACACGGTCAAGGGCGGCGACTACCTGACCGACCAGGACGCGGCGGAGATCATGGCCAAGGAGGCCATCGACGCCGTGCTCGACCTGGAGAAGATGGGCCTGCCGTTCAACCGGACGCCGGAAGGCAAGATCGACCAGCGCCGGTTCGGCGGGCACACCCGTGACCACGGCAAGGCCGCGGTGCGCCGGGCCTGCTACGCGGCCGACCGCACCGGTCACATGATCCTGCAGACGCTGTACCAGAACTGCGTCAAGCACGGGATCGAGTTCTTCAACGAGTTCTACGTGCTCGACATGATCACCACCGAGACCGAGAACGGGCCCGTCGCCACCGGCGCCGTCGCCTACGAACTCGCGACCGGCGAGATCCACGTCTTTCAGGCGAAGGCGGTCGTGTTCGCCACCGGTGGCTTCGGCAAGGTCTTCAAGACCACGTCGAACGCGCACACCCTCACCGGTGACGGCATGGGCATCTACTACCGCAAGGGCCTGCCGCTGGAGGACATCGAGTTCTACCAGTTCCACCCGACCGGCCTGGCCGGCCTCGGCATCCTGCTCACCGAGGGCGCCCGCGGCGAGGGCGCGATCCTGCGCAACGCCTCGGGTGAGCGGTTCATGGAGCGCTACGCCCCGACCATCAAGGACCTCGCGCCGCGGGACATCGTCGCCCGGTCGATGGTCCTGGAGGTGCTGGAGGGCCGCGGCGCCGGCCCGCACAAGGACTACGTGCTCCTGGACTGCACGCACCTCGGCGCGGAGGTCCTGGAGACCAAGCTGCCGGACATCACCGAGTTCGCCCGCACCTACCTGGGCGTGGACCCGGTGAAGGAGCCGGTGCCGGTGTACCCGACCGCGCACTACGCGATGGGCGGCATCCCGACGAACGTGCACGGCGAGGCCCTGCTCGACAACGACACCGTCCTGCCCGGCGCTTACGCCGCCGGTGAGGTCGCGTGCGTGTCGGTGCACGGCGCGAACCGGCTGGGCACCAACTCGCTGCTGGACATCAACGTGTTCGGCCGCCGCGCCGGCATCGCCGCCGCCGAGTACGCCCTGGGCCACGACTTCGTCGAGCTGCCGGAGAACCCGGCCAAGATGGTCGAGGGCATGGTCGACCACCTGCGCACCGCGCACGGTGGCGAGCGGGTCACCGACATCCGCACCGAGCTGCAGCAGACCATGGACACCAACGCGGCCGTGTACCGCACCGAGGACACGCTGAAGACCGCGCTGACCGACGTCCAGCGGCTCAAGGAGCGCTACGGCCGGATCTCGATCCAGGACAAGGGCAAGCGGTACAACACCGACCTGCTCGAGGCGATCGAGCTGGGCTTCCTGCTCGACCTGGCCGAGGCCCTGGTCAACGCCGCCCTGGCGCGCAAGGAGTCCCGCGGCGGGCACGCCCGCGAGGACTACCCGAACCGGGACGACGTCAACTTCATGCGGCACTCGATGTCGTACAAGATTCTGCCGGACAAGCCAGACCCGGACGCCCCGCTGGGCATCAACGGGTTCATGGCCGACATCCGGCTGGACTACAAGCCGGTGACCTTCACCCGGTACGAGCCGATGGAGCGGAAGTACTGATGACCGCGGTAGCCGAACAGAACACCGTCAACGGGATTCCCGCGCCGGAGGGCTCGGTCACCATCACGGTGAAGATCCAGCGGTTCAACCCCGAGATCGACGACGCGCCGCACTGGGAGTCCTACGAGGTCCCGGCGCTGCCGACCGACCGGGTGCTGAACCTGCTGTTCAACATCAAGAACTACGTGGACGGCACGCTGTCGTTCCGCCGGTCGTGCGCGCACGGCATCTGCGGTTCGGACGCGATGCAGATCAACGGGATCAACCGGCTGGCCTGCAAGGTGCTGGTCAAGGACCTGCTGGCGAAGGACGGCAAGGAGACCACGGTCACCGTGGCTCCGATCAAGGGCCTGCCGACGCTGAAGGACCTCTACGTCGACATGGAGCCGTTCTTCGAGGCGTACCGGGCGGTGAAGCCGTACCTGATCACCTACGGCAACGAGCCCACGCGCGAGCGGATCCAGTCGGCGGCCGATCGCGAGCGGTTCGACGACACCACCAAGTGCATCCTGTGCGCGGCGTGCACCTCGTCGTGCCCGGTGTACTGGAACGACGGGTCGTACTTCGGCCCGGCGGCGATCGTCAACGCCCACCGGTTCATCTTCGACAGCCGTGACGAGGGTTCCGAGGAGCGGCTGGACATCCTCAACGACGCCGAGGGCGTGTGGCGCTGCCGCACGACGTTCAACTGCACCGACGCGTGCCCGCGTGGCATCCAGGTGACGAAGGCGATCCAGGAGGTCAAGCGCGCGCTGCTGTTCAAGCGCGTCTGAGTTTCCGGCGGCGAAGGCCCCCGTGCTCCTGGCGCGGGGGCCTTCGCCGCGTTCAGGCCCGTTTGCGGACCACGACGGTGATGACGCCGCCCAGGACGACGGCGCCCGCGCCGACGCCGAGCCAGATCGGCCAGGTCTCCGTCGGTTCCTCGGCTGCGACGAGCACCGGGGCCCTCTGGGCGGGCTTCTGGCTGGCGCCGGCGTAGGACGGGCCGTCCTCCGGCCGGCCGCCGATCGTCAGGTCGAGCGTGACCGGCACCGGGACGTCGTCGCCGGACGCGGCGGTGGAGCCCACCTTGATCGCGATGTAGTACCAGCCCGCCAGGGCCTGACTGCGCGCCGAGAAGGTGTCGGCGTGGCGGTTGTGGTACCGGACCGGAACGGTGGACAGCAC
Organism: Amycolatopsis thermalba; assembly: GCF_023376025.1. NCBI lineage: Bacteria > Bacillati > Actinomycetota > Actinomycetes > Pseudonocardiales > Pseudonocardiaceae > Amycolatopsis > Amycolatopsis thermalba. The sequence continues at coordinate 1,329,539 of NZ_CP091196.1, read as the reverse complement.
GTCCTCGGTCGACGGCAGCGCCGCCGGCCGGCCCGTGAAGACCGTGGTGTCGGAGTCGATCTGCGCGCGGTACGGGTTGTACAGCGAGGTGGCGATGTTGGAGATGTTGTCCACGCCGCTGCCACCCGCCTGTCCGAAGTGGACCCGGTAGGCCAGCCCCTGGCCCCAGTCGAGCTTGACGCGGTAGAAGACGTACTCGCCCCGTTGCAGCGTGTCCCGGTAGCGGCCACTGCCCGGCAGCGTCGCCGCGACCGTGAACGACCCGCCGCCGGTCACCTCCCGGTCCGCGGACGGTTCGGTGAACGGGACCTTCGGCAGGACCGCCCTGCTGCCACCGTCGGTGACCGGCGGTTCGACGATGGTGAGCAGTTCGACCGGCAGCCGCTCCGGCACCCCGGCGGAGACGCGGTCCCAGGTGAGCGCGACGTAGTAGCGACCGCCGCCCTTGCACGTGCCGTCGTCGCCGTCCAGGGTGCGGGCGACGGTCAGCGCCTCGCCGTCGCTGGACATCGTGACCTGCTCGGTCTCGAACACGTGGCAGTCCTTGCCGCCGTCGGCGTAGAGGCGCAACTGCAGCGTGTTCATGTCCTGCGTGATCGAAACGCCGTCGATGCGCGGGAAGGAGATGGTGGCGCTGAAGTGGGCGGCGCCGCCCTCTGGCACGTCCACCGCGTAGTAGCGGGTCTCCTTCTGCCCGATGGTGTCCAGGTGCTGGCCGGGCTCGGCCACCGGTGCGTTGTCCCAGGTCGCGGTACCGGTGATCGGGGTGCCGGCGGGCTCGTAGGTGCGCAGGGCGGTCGCGGAGACGCGCGGCAGGATGCGCTCCAGGGTCTTGCCGTCGGGCGCGTCGGTGTAGGTGCCGCCGGTGACCTGCGCGATGCAGGTGAGCTGCGCACGGGACTTGGCGTCGACGGCGAAGCCGACCGCGTGCACGACGACCGTGGCGCCCTGGGCGGTCAGCTCGCGGGCGACCTCGCAGGGGTCGGGCGGGGCGCAGGTGTCCTCCCCGTCGGAGACGAGGACGATCGCGCGCGGGCCGGTGTCCGGGAGCGCGTCGGCGGCGGTGCGCAGGGCGGTGCCGATCGGGGTGTAGCCGCTGGGCTGGATGCCGTCGACGGCCGCGGTGAGGGCGGGCTTGTCGATGGCGCGGGGCGGGCTGAGGACCTGGACGTCCTGGCAGCCCTGCGGCTTCTCGGCGTCGGAGGAGCCGGTGCGGGTGCCGTAGACGGTGAGGCCGACCTGGGCTTGCGCGGGCGCCGACCCGATGAACCGGCGGAGCGCGGTCTTCGCGGCGTCCATCTTGGTGCCGCTGGTGGGGTCCGCCTGCTTCATGGAGCCGGACCCGTCGAGGACGAGCATGGTCGGGGCGTAGGTGGGCTCCTGCGCGTGAGCCGGGGCGAGCCCGAGCCCCAGCAGGCCCGCGACGGCCACCGGGAGAAGCTGCGAAAGCCGGAACATGGTCCCCCATCCGTGTGATCGATGCCGCTTGGATGCGATCGCAAACGAATGGGTTCCACCGGGTTTCGGCTAGTGCGTGTTTCATGAGCGGGGCAGCCACTCGTTGATCGAGGCGATTGTCAGTACCGCCTCGAAACGCACGGCGAGCTTGTCGTAGCGGGTGGCCACTGCCCGGTTGCGTTTGAGCCGGTTGATGCAGCACTCCACCTCCAGGATCGAACGCCGGCGGCGGCCACCCACACGGCCACGCCCGCCGCCGGTACCCCGCTTGGTCAGCCGGCACCGGGATCGTGGCCTTGATCCCACGACGCCCCAGGTAGCCACGGTTGGCTCGGGAGCTGCAGGCCGGGGGCGGCCGAGCCCGTGATCAGCAGGTTCGGCGTCGGTCCCGCCGGGCGGTTCGACCTGCGGATCCCCCTTTGCCGTGCGCACGGCCCATAGACCCGGGGGATGTCTTGCCAGGGTGCACCGATCCGGATCCGCCAGCGGATCCCGTTGATCAGCTGGCGTTTGGTCCACTTCGGCGGGCGGCCAGGGTTACTGCCGATGGGCAGCAGCGGTTCCAACGACACGCCGACACGATCCTCATCGGCATCACACCAGCTCCCAGCCTTGAAACACGCGCTAGGCGTCGGCCTTCTGCTTCGCGCGCAGGCCGCGCAGCCCGATGACCCCGATGATCGTGCCGAGGGCGAAGCTCACGATCGCCAGGATGAGGTGCACGACGAAGAACCCGGTGGCCGACCCGTCCGGCCCCCACGAGTTCTCGCTCGCCCACAGGTTCTTCACGAACGTGATCCAGATGACCCAGGACCAGATCCCGAAAGCCAGCAGGAACCACGCCACACGTCGAGACATGCTCCGAGTATCCCCCGATCGGATCGGGGCGCCGCGCGGGGGAACCGGTACGCGCGTCCTCTAGCCTGCTTTGGTGCGACGCGGTTTTCTGCTCTCCCTCGTTCTGGTTGTGTTGTCCGGTCTCGTCCCGTTCGCGGGCACCGCGGCGGCCGCTCCCGCCGTGTGCCCGGACGCGGTCGTGCCGCCCCCGCCGGTGGACACCTCCGAACAGCCACCGCCCGGCGTGGCCGCGCCCGCTCCCCTGCCGGTGCCGAAGGCCGCGGTCGGCGGGGCGCGCATGGGCGAGTGCGGCGTGGTCCACCCGTCCGGCGCCGCGGTTCCGCCCGGCACCACCGCCGCGTCCTGGCTGGTGCAGGACCTCGACACGGGCGAAGTCCTCGCGGCGAAGAACCCGCACGCCCGCCAGCGCCCGGCGTCGCTGATCAAGACGCTGCTGGCGCTCGTGGTGATCCGCGAGCTGAAGCCGGAGCAGATCATCGTTCCGACGGTCGAGGACGCCAGCCAGGAGTGCACCTGCGTCGGCCTCGTCGCCGGCGGCCGGTACACCGTGGACCTGCTGCTGCACGGCCTGCTGATGCACTCCGGCAACGACGTCGCCCACGCCTTCGCCACCGCGCTGGGCGGGGTGCCAGCGACGGAGCGGAAGATGAACGACCTGGCCGCGGAACTGGGCGCGACGGACACCCGCGCGGCGACGCCGTCCGGGCTCGACGGGCCGGGCATGTCGGCGTCGGCCTACGACATGAGCCTGATCTTCAACTACGCCATGAAGCAGCCCGAGTTCGCCGCCTCGATCGCGACGCGCGCCGTGCAGATCCCGGCGCAGCCCGGCAAGCCCGCGTTCTCGATCGTCAACGACAACAAGCTGCTCGGCACGTACCCCGGTTTCCTCGGCGGGAAGACCGGCTTCACCGACGACGCCCGGCACACCTACGTCGGCGCCGCCGAACAGAACGGCCGGCGCGTCGCGGTGGTCCTGATGCGGGCCGAGAACCGCCCCACGCCCGTCGTGAACCAGGCCAAGGCGCTGCTGGACTACGGCTTCGCACTGGCCCGGACGAACGCTTCGCCGGTCGGGCACCTGGTGTCGCCGGCCGCGCCGGAGGTGACCGCGGACGGCGCCGCTTCGGATTCCGGCGTCGCGGACGCCGGGGTGGCGGTGGAGAAGGATCCCTTCGGGGTGACCGGGTGGATCCTGACGCTGGTGGTGGCGGTGATCATCGTGGCCGGGTTCGTGATCGGGCACCACCGCAAGAAGCGGCAGGGGCCGCAGGCCTCCTGACCGGCGCTACCGGCGCCGCCGGCCCAGCCAGGCCAGCACCGCGCCCGCGCTGAACGCTCCGGCCACCGCGCCCGCACCGGGGCCGCGCCGCACCTCCACCGTCGGCCGGATGACCGCCGGCGGTGGGGGTTCGACCGTCTGCACGAGGTTCTCCCGCGCCGTCGCCGTCCAGGCCGTGACGAAGAGCAGGAAGCGGGACACCAGGTTGGCGAACACCAGCAGACCGATGATCGGCCCGAACAGGGCCCCGCTCGGCGAGCTGGTCACGCTCGCCAGGTAGATCGAACCGACCTGCTTCAGCACCTCGAATCCCACCGAGGCGATCGCGGCGCCCTTGATCGCGCTGCGCGGCGACACCTTCTCCCGCGGCAGCCGCGACAGCACCCACAGGAACACCAGCATGTTGGCCAGCAGCGCCAGCAGGATCGTCGCCAGGCGCAGGATGAACAACGCCCACCCCTGGTCGTCCAGCCCCACCCACCGCAGGATCAGGTTGCCGACCCCGCCGCCGATCGCGGTCAGACCGAACGACACCACCAGCGCCAGCCCGAGCCCGGCGAGCGCGAGCAGGTCCTTGATCGTCGTCGAGACCAGCGGGCGGCTCTTCTTCTCCTGCCCCCACTGGGCGGTGAGCGCGTCCCGCAGGTTGCTCATCCAGCCGATCCCCGAGTACAGGGCCAGCAGCAGACCGAACACCCCGGTGGCGCCCCGCGACTTCAACGCCGTGTCGACGATGTTCGCGACGAAGTCCCCGATGCCCGCCGGCGTCGACGACACGATCCCGTCGCGCAGCTCGTTCAGGGCCGTCGCGTTGTTCGCCAGCACGAACCCGGCGATCGAGAACCCCACCATGAGCAGCGGAAACAGCGACAGCACGCTGAAGTACGTGATCGCCGCCGCGTAGTGGTTGCCGTAGCGCTCGCCGAACGCGTCGTTGGCTCGCACCAGGTGATCGAGCCACGGGTACTTCCGGCGCAGCCGCGGGACCAGCTTTTCCTTTTCGTCCGCCACGGGAAAACGCTAACGACCCGGTCCCGGCCCTGCAATTCGAGGCCGGAATAGGTCCATTGTGGACGTCAGCTCGCGGGCGGCAGGAACCCGACGCGGTCGAACACCCGCTCCAGCGTGCGCGCCGACACCGCACGGGCCTTTTCTGCGCCACGGGCCAGGATCTTGTCCAGTTCGGCCACATCGTCCAGATAGGACTGAACGCGCTCCTGGATCGGCGTGACCCATTCGACGAGGACCTCGGCCAGGTCCTTCTTCAGGTCGCCGTAGCCCTTGCCCGCGTACGCGGCCTCCAAGTCGGCGATGGTGCGGTCGGTCAGCGCCGAGTAGATCGACAGCAGGTTCGACACACCCGCCTTGTTCTCCCGGTCGAACACGATCTCGCGGCCGGTGTCGGTGACCGCCGAGCGGATCTTCTTCGCCGAGCGCTTCGGGTCCTCCAGCAGCTCGATGATGCCGTTCGGCGAAGACGCCGACTTGCTCATCTTCACCGCCGGGTCCTGCAGATCGTAGATCTTCGCCGTGCCCTGCACGATGTGCGGCTCGGGCACGGTGAACGTCTTGCCGAAGCGCTGGTTGAACCGCTGCGCCAGGTTGCGAGTCAGCTCCAGGTGCTGGCGCTGGTCCTCACCCACCGGCACCGCGTCCGCCTGGTAGATCAGGATGTCCGCGGCCATCAGCACGGGGTAGGTGAACAGGCCGACGCTGGCGTGGTCGGTGCCCTGCTTGGCCGCCTTGTCCTTGAACTGCGTCATGCGGCTGGCCTCGCCGAAGCCGGTCAGGCACTCCAGCACCCAGGACAGCTGCGCGTGCTCGGGCACCTGGCTCTGCACGAACAACGCGCTGCGCTCCGGGTCCACGCCGAGCGCGAGCAGCTGCGCGGCCGAGACCCGGGTGCGCTGCCGCAGCACCTTCGGGTCCTGCTCGACCGTGATCGCGTGCAGGTCGACGACCATGTAGAAGGTCTCGTGCGTGTCCTGCATGCGCACCCACTGGCGCAGGGCACCGAGGTAGTTGCCGAGGTGGAACGAGTCGGCGGTGGGCTGGATCCCGGACAGCACGCGCGGGCGGGCGGTGGTTTCTGGCGCTTCGGACACGACCTGGATTGTCGCAGGCGCCGCGGACGGCGATGGCAGCGAGGTCCGCCGCGGGACCGGTGCCCGCTGTGATCGCGGTCGCTCCGGGTTTTGCTCGTCGGCGCCCGGGTAACCGTCCGACCGCGGACGGGTCAGACCTGGGGACGCCGGTAGGGGGTCAGAGCCGGGCGCGTGGGCTCTTCGCAGGTCTCGACGATGACCGGGACGACCGCCTCCGCCTGGGCCTTGCGGCGCTGGCGCACGATGCCCAGGGCCATGCCGATGATGCCGAGCAGGACCGCGGCGAGGCCGACGGGACCGAGCAGGCCGAACGAGACACCGGCCGGTTCGGCCTGGGAAGCCGGTGCCGCCGAGGCGACGCCGGTGGTGGTCGCGGTCGCGAGGACCGCGAGGACCAGGCCGGCCCGCAGTACGTGCACTGTTCGGTTGCGCACCGGTGTGCCTCCTGAGACGAGACTGCCGTTCCAACGTCGCAGTCACCCTATTGGGCGACCGTTGCCAGCGTGAAAACTACCGACCGTGTCAAGGCCGATCGTTCTTGATCACGCGCGGGGCAGAGAGTAGCGCCCATCGGAGTGCCGGGGACACGGGGGTTCCACCCCCGCGCCCCGGCGCGACATCATCGCCGGTCAGACGGCTCGTCCGGCACAGCCCGCTCGGCAACCGGTTCGGTGCGCGGAAATCGGCGGGGACAGGACGACCCTGCGCGCGGGTCGCGCCCGCGCGCAGAGCGGTCAGGACTTGCTCTGGTCGTTGCTCAGCCACTTCTCCGGGCGCACCCGGACCAGCAGCGAGTTCTCCCCCAGCGCGCCGTCCACGTAGCTCCGCGCGTCGGGCTCCGGGAGGTAGCGGGAGGCGATCCCGAGGGCCTCCGCCCGCGTCGGCGGCTCGTCGCTGATCACGACGCTGCCCTCGACGGACACGTACTTGTACGGCCAGCTCTCGTCCTGCACGGTCAGGGTCAGCCGGCCCGCCTTGCGCACCAGCCTGTCCTTCACCGAACCGCGATCCATCCACAGCAGGACCTCGCCGCCGGGCCGGTAGTCGTACCAGATCGGCACGGCCAGCGGCGCCCGGCCGTCGCGCTCGACGGCCAGCACGGCGACGTGCACGCCCGCCAGGAAGGATTCACGTTCGGCCGGCGTCATCACGAATGACACGAGCTGCCCCCATTCAGTCGGTGTGCCATGGTCAACACCCGCACCCATCCGGGCATTCCGGCTATTCCGGGGAAAAGTCGAACGTCGCCGTCACCGGGGCGTGGTCGGACCAGCGCAGCTCGTAGCTCGGCGCCCGCTCCACCACCAGCGACGTGCACGTTTCGGCCAGACCGGGCGTGGTGACCAGGTAGTCGATGCGCCAGCCCGCGTCGTTGTCGAACGCCTTGCCGCGGTAGGACCACCACGTGTACGGGCCGGGGCCCTCCGGGTCGAGCCTGCGCTGCACGTCCACGTACCCGGCCTCGCCGAACACGCGGCTCATCCAGGCGCGCTCCTCGGGCAGGAAGCCGGAGTTCTTCTGGTTGCCCTTCCAGTTCTTCAGGTCGATCTCGGCGTGCGCGATGTTCCAGTCACCGCCCACGACGACCTCGCACCCGGCCGCCTCGGCCTTGCCGCGCAACTCCACCAGGTAGGGCAGGAACGCGGCCATGAACCGCTCCTTCTCCTCCTGCCGCGGCGTGCCCACGTCACCGCTGGGCAGGTACAGGCTCGCCACGACCACGCCCGGTAGGTGCACCTCGAGGTAGCGCCCGCTGTCCTCGAACTCCGCCGCGCCGAACCCGACGCGCACCTCGGACGGCTCGGCCCGGCTGTAGACCGAGACGCCGTTGCGGCCCTTCACGGCCGAGGGCGCGTGGTGCGCGTGCCACCCCTCGGGCGCGACGACGTCCCTGGGCAGCTGCCCGGCCTCGGCGCGCACCTCCTGGCAGAGGATCACGTCGGACCCGCTGGCCGCGAGCCACTCGACGAACCCCTTCTTGGCGGCGGCGCGCATGCCGTTGACGTTGACTGTGGAGACGGTGAACACGGCACGCACGCTACCTGCCACCCCCGACAATCCTGGACACTGCCGCCATGAGCGCACTGACCGTCCTCGGCAGCTGCGGGGCGTGGCCGGAACCGGGCCGCGCCTGCGCCGGCTTCGTGCTGTCCCACCAGGGTTTCCGGATCGTCCTGGACCTCGGCTACGGCACCATCGGCCCGCTGCTCGGGCACTTCCCGCGGGGCGAGGTCGACGCGGTGATCGTCACGCACCGCCACCCCGACCACTGCGTGGACGTGAGCGCTCTCGCCCGCGTGCGGCACTACGAGGCCGCCGGCGAGCCGAAGATCCCCCTGTACTGCGAACCCGGCGTCCTGGACGTGCTGCGCGCGCTGGAACCCCGGCCCGACCCGGCAGCGGTCTTCGACGTGCACGACCTCGGCCGCCCGGCGCGGATCGGGCCCTTCTCGCTCACCCCGTTCCCGCTGCCGCACCACGTCCCGGACTACGGCGTCCGGCTCACGGCCCCGGGCCTCACCGTGGCTTACACCGGCGACTGCGGCCCCACCGAAGCGCTACGCGAACTCGCGCGCGACGCCGACCTCTTCATCGCCGACGCCACGCTGCCGGAGGAACCGGAAGGCAGCCCACGCAACGTCATGACCGCCACGGAGGCGGCGACCTGGGCGGCGGCCGGGGGCGCCCGCCGGCTGTTGCTGACCCACTTCTGGCCGGGCAGCGATCGCGTGGTCTCCGCGACGCGGGCGCGTGCCGCGTTCGGCGGTGACGTGATCGTCGCCGAGGAGGGACTCGTCGTGGCGCTGTGACTTCAGCAGTTGCCGCTGACCGGCCGCAGGTACTCCGTCTTCGCCCACTTGTTCTCGGCGATCTTGCGGAACCCGTTCTGGACCTCGGCCTGGGCGTCGGTCTCGGCGTTCTGGTTGAACTTGCCCACGATGTCCGCGCCGGTGTCCGGGGCGGCCCGCACGTTGAGCACGTCCGCCGTCACCGTGACGCGGCAGCCGGCCGAGCCGCCGCCGGTGGCGCCCTCGGAGACCTGCTTGTCGGTGCCCATCAGGTAGATCAGCCCGACGCCGGCCAGGATCGCGACGATGATCAGTGCCCGCTTAGGGATGCCCAGGAACACGGGAACTCCTCACCAGCTCACTTGCGTTCCGGGTAAGGGTAGCCACACTTCAGCAGCCGGGACAGGGCCGCGCGGGCGAACCACCCGAGAGGCGTCACGACGCGGGCACGCTCGGTGACCAGACGCTGTGGTGCCGCACCACGTGAGTGCCGGCGCGGCTCAGGAGGGCGACGGTGACCGGGTCCCGGTACGGATCGAACGGGCGCTGCACCTTCCACAGGTGGTCGGACAGGGCCTTCGCCAGCTGCCCGGCCGTGCCGGACCCGCGCACGGTCAGGACGCTCAACGACAGGATCCGCTCACCCGCGGCACGGCACACGACGTCGACGCGCGCCCGCGCCAGGCCGGTCAGCCGCAACGCGCCGAGGACCAGCCCGCACACCAGCAGCGCGATCACCTCCAGCAGCGCGAACGGCAGCAGCACCAGCCAGACGAGGATCTGCAGGCCCACGACGAGCGCTTCGAGAGCCTGCCCGGCGAGCCCGGCGACCAGCAGCAGCGGCGCGAGGTAGAGCCACTGCCAGCCGCGGATTTCCCGGTCGTGCTGGGACTTGCGCTGGTCCCGGCGTTCGTGGCGCCACTCCGCGGGTGTGCGCCGCGGCCTCGGCGGCGCGAACCGGTAGCGCTTGTAGTCGCCGGCCGGGATGTTCACCGGCTGGATGACACGCTGCCACGGCGCGAACCGGCGCGTCACGGTCCAGACGTGGTTGTCGGGATGGATCACCTGCACGAGGGCAGTCATACCCGACGCGGTTCAGCTCGGCGCGACTGCCCGCAGGCCGTTGTGACGCGCCGCCACCCCGGACAGCGCGGCCTCGACATCGTCCGTCACTTCCGCGAAGTCCAGATCGGACCGTGCCCGGAGTGCCCGGGCCACCTCGATCCACGCCAACGAGGAGGCGGCCAGGAGCGCGTTCCGGTCGTGGTACCGGTCGATCGTGTCCACGAGCCGCCCGGATCCGGCCTCCCGAACCCCCGCTTGATCAGCGCACTGCTGTCCAGGTAGACGCGCATCAGATTCGATCGTCGCGATCGAGGAGGTCGAGCGAGTACACACCTTCGTCGAACGTCTGCTCCGGCGTTACCCGACGGTACGGGCTCCTCGGCGGCCGCACCTTACCCGTGCGCAGGAGAAGTTCCGGTACCACCGCGCCCGGGGCACGGAAAAGCCCGGCCACCGAAACGGTGACCGGGCCTCTCGCTGTGGCCGGGAAGAACGCGGACTCAGCCCTGGGCGATCTTCGCCGCCAGGTTCTCGTCCAGGGTCGCCAGGAACTCCTCCGTCGTCTGGAACGGCTGGTCCTTGCCGACGAGCAGCGCCAGGTCCTTGGTCATCTTGCCGCTCTCGACGGTCTCGATGACGACCTGCTCGAGCTTGTTGGCGAAGCCCACCAGCTCGGAGTTGCCGTCCAGCTTGCCGCGGTGCTCGAGACCCCGGGTCCACGCGAAGATCGACGCGATCGGGTTCGTCGAGGTCGGCTTGCCCTGCTGGTGCTGGCGGTAGTGCCGGGTGACCGTGCCGTGCGCGGCCTCGGCTTCCACGGTCTTGCCGTCCGGCGTGCGCAGCACCGAGGTCATCAGGCCCAGCGAGCCGAAGCCCTGCGCCACGGTGTCGGACTGCACGTCACCGTCGTAGTTCTTGCACGCCCAGACGTAGCCGCCCTCCCACTTCAGCGAGGCGGCGACCATGTCGTCGATCAGGCGGTGCTCGTAGGTCAGGCCCTTGGCGTCGAAGTCGGCCTTGAACTCGTTGTCGAAGATCTCCTGGAAGGTGTCCTTGAACATGCCGTCGTAGGCCTTCAGGATGGTGTTCTTCGTCGACATGTAGACCGGCATGCCGCGGTCCAGGCCGTACTGCAGCGAGGCGCGCGCGAAGTCCTCGATCGACTTGCGGTAGTTGTACATGCCCATCGCGACGCCGCCACCCTCCGGGTAGCGGGCGACCTCGAACTCGATCGGCTCGGAGCCGTCCTCGGGCACGTACGTCATGGTCACCGTGCCGGGGCCGGGGACCTTGAAGTCGGTGGCCTTGTACTGGTCACCGTGCGCGTGACGGCCGATGATGATCGGCTTCGTCCAGCCCGGGACCAGCCGCGGGATGTTGGAGATGATGATCGGCTCACGGAAGACGACGCCGCCGAGGATGTTGCGGATGGTGCCGTTGGGGCTCCGCCACATCTTCTTCAGGCCGAACTCCTCGACCCGGGCCTCGTCCGGGGTGATGGTGGCGCACTTGACGCCGACGCCGTGCTTCTTGATGGCGTTCGCGGAATCGATCGTGACCTGGTCGTCAGTCCGGTCCCGCTCCTCGATGCCGAGGTCGTAGTACTCGAGGTTGATGTCGAGATACGGGTGGATCAGCTTGTCCTTGATGAACTTCCAGATGATGCGAGTCATCTCGTCGCCGTCGAGTTCTACGACGGTGCCCTCGACCTTGATCTTGGCCATGAGCCGCGGTGCTCCTCTCGCGGATCTGCGCGTGTCTGTGCAGCACGTCTATGCGGTACAAGCGTACTGCTATTGAGCGACCAACGCCTTAAGTGGTGACGTACCTCAGTCTCGCAAAGGCCGGAAGTGGCCGAAGTCACGGCCCCGCTCGGGAGTGCGGGCCGTCCCACGCGGGTGTCACTATTGGCCCATGCCGAAGAAGCTCCGTCTCACCGGTGACCCCGACGCGGACGCCCTCCTCTCCGCGGACCCGTTCGCCCTCCTCACGGGCATGCTCCTGGACCAGCAGATCGCCATGGAGACGGCGTTCATCGGGCCCAAGAAGATCGCCGACCGCATGGACGGCTTCGACGTGCGCAAGATCGCCGAGTCCGACCTCGACGAGTTCGTCGAGCTGTGCGTGACCCCGCCGGCCATCCACCGGTACGGCGGCTCCATGGCGCGCCGCGTGCACGCGCTCGCCAACCACATCGTGGAGCACTACGACGGCAAGACCGACCGCATCTGGAAGCAGGGCAAACCGGACGGCAAGGAGGTCCTGCGCCGCCTCAAGGAGCTGCCCGGCTACGGCGACCAGAAGGCCCGGATCTTCCTCGCGTTGCTCGGCAAGCAGCGCGGGGTCCAGCCCGAGGGCTGGCGCGAGGCCGCCGGCGCCTACGGCGAGGACGGCTCGCGCCGCTCGATCGCCGACGTCGTCAGCCCGGAGACCCTCGCCGAGGTCCGCGCCTTCAAGAAAGCCGCCAAGGCCGCCGCGAAGAGCTGATCAGCCGGGGTGGGCGCCGACCGTGTCGCGGATTTCGGCGCCCAGCCCCGAACCGCTGCCCCGCGCGCAGTGCGCGCAGCAGAAGAACCGGCCCTCGACCTCGACGCCGTGCCCGAGGATCCGGCATCCGCAGTGCTCACACGACGGGGCGATTTTCTGCGCCGCGCATTCGATGCTGTCGAACGTGTAGGTGTCCCCGCTGACCGTCCGGACCTCGAAGGACATCCAGTAGTCGTTTCCGCAGACCACGCAGGTAGCCATCGTCGGAACTCCTTTTCGCGTCGGGATGAATCGAAGCCTGCTCGCCTCCCGGATACCCGGCAACTTGATCAATTCCCGTCCGGTGACAATTGCCGGTCGTCCGATTTACCCTGGTTCCCGCGGAGGTGGTCGATGATGCACGCAGCCGTAGGAGACCGGATCCTCGTCCACGGTCGCACCGTCGGGGCGGCCGAACAGCGCGGCGAGATCGTCGAAGTCCGCGGGGAGAACGGCGGACCGCCCTACCTCGTCCGCTTCGCCGACGGCCACGAAGGCCTGATCTTCCCCGGCTCGGACTGCGAGGTCAGTCACGACCAGCAGGAAAACAACGCCTGACCAGGCGCGTTACGTGGGAATGGTCACCCGGGTAGCGGGATGACAACGAGCCCCCGCCTGGTTGAGACTGGTTGACGGACAGCTCGTGCCGCCATGGACGGCGATGGGCTGTCCTTATTCATGCCTCGTGACTGTATCGATGCAGACATCCTCGAAAGGAGTACCGTGCCCATCGCGCTGCTCGCGCTCGCCGTCGGTGCCTTCGGTATCGGCACCACGGAATTCGTCATGATGGGTGTCCTTCCGCAGACGGCCGCGACGTTCGGGGTGGACATCCCGACCGCGGGCCACCTCATCTCCGCCTACGCGCTCGGCGTGGTCGTCGGGGCGCCGCTGCTGACCGCGGTCGCCGTGCGGCTGCCGCGCAAGACGATGCTGCTGGCGATGATGGCGCTGTTCACGGCGGGCAACCTGCTGTTCGCCGTCGCGCCGAACCAGGAGTTCGGCGTGGTCTTCCGGTTCCTCGCCGGACTGCCGCACGGCGCGTTCTTCGGCGCCGGCGCGGTCGTGGCGTCGAGCCTCGTCGAACCCGGCGACCGCGCGAAGGCCGTGTCGATGATGTTCCTCGGCCTGACCCTGGCCAACGTCGTGGGCGTGCCGCTGGGCACGCTGCTCGGCCAGCAGGTCGGCTGGCGGTTCACCTTCGGTGTCGTCGCGCTGATCGGCCTGGTCGCCGTGCTGGCGATCGCGAAGCTGGTGCCGCACCAGGGCCGTCCGGAGTCGCCGTCGCTGCGCGGCGAGCTGGGCGCCTTCCGCCGCCCGCAGGTGTGGCTGGCACTGGCGATCGTGACCTTCGGGCTGGGCGGCGTGTTCGCCTGCCTGTCCTACGTGACGCCGATGATGACCGACGTCGCCGGCTACGACCCGCAGGCCGTGACCCTGCTGCTCGCGCTGGCCGGTGTCGGGATGACCATCGGCAACCTGCTCGGCGGGCGGCTGGCCGACAAGGCGCTGATGCCGAGCCTGTACGTCGCGCTGCTCGCGCTGGCCGCGGTGCTGGCGATCTTCACCGTCACCGCGCACGACAAGATCGGCGCCGCGATCACGATCTTCCTGGTCGGCATCGCCGGGTTCATGATCGGCCCGATGATGCAGACCCGCGTCATGGTCAAGGCCGGTGGGGCGCCGTCGATGGTGTCGGCCGCGGTGCAGTCGGCGTTCAACGTCGCCAACTCGATCGGCGCCTACCTGGGCGGCCTGGTCATCGCCGGCGGGCTCGGCCTGGTCTCGCCGAACTGGGTCGGCGCGGGCCTGGCCATCGTGGGCCTGACGATCGCCGTGGTGTCCGGTTCGCTGGACCGCCGCGAAGCCGCCCGGACCCCGGCGATGGCCGAGGCCTGACCTCAGGTGCCGAACGGTCCGTCGGTGATCGTGAAGGCCAGGAAGAGGATGAGCACGCCGAGCCCGGCGTAGCTGAGGACGTCCACCGGGCGGCCGCGGATGGCCAGCAGGCCGGCCCGCACGTCCGGCAGGACGGCCCGCAGTACCGCCGCCACGAGCAGGGCGCCGCCGATGATCGCGGCGCCCTGCCGCCAGTGGTACTGCCAGATCCGCAGCCCGGCGATCGCCACCAGCAGCATCACCAGGGCGAACGGGAGCTGTTCCAGGACGGCCGCGCGGTTACGCCGTGGCGAGTGCACGCTCGGCCGCCTCGACGACGTTGGTGACCAGCATCGCCCGGGTCATCGGGCCCACCCCGCCGGGGTTCGGCGACAGCCATCCGGCGACCTCGGCGACCGCCGGGTCCACGTCACCGGTGAGCTTGCCGTCGACGTGCGAGACGCCCACGTCGAGCACCGCCGCGCCCGGCTTGACCATGTCCGGCTTGATCAGGTGCGGCACGCCGGCGGCGGCGATCACGATGTCCGCGCGCTTGACCTCGGCCGCCAGGTCGCGGGTGCCGGTGTGGCACAGCGTCACGGTGGCGTTCTCGCTGCGGCGGGTCAGCAGCAGGCCCATCGTGCGGCCCACGGTGACGCCGCGGCCGACGACGGTGACGTTCGCGCCGGCGATCGGCACGTCGTGGCGCTTGAGCAGTTCGAGGATCCCGTACGGCGTGCAGGGCAGCGGCCCGGCCTCGTTGAGCACCAGCCGGCCGAGGCTGACCGGGGCGAGACCGTCGGCGTCCTTCTCCGGCGCGATGCGCTCCAGGATGCGGCCCGCGTCGAGGTGCCTGGGCAGCGGGAGCTGGACGATGTAGCCGTGGCAGGCCGGGTCGGCGTTGAGCTCGTCGATGACGGCCTCGAGCTTGTCCTGGCTGATGTCGCCGGGCAGGTCGCGGCGGATCGAGTTGACGCCGATCTTCGCGCTGTCCGCGTGCTTCATCCGGACGTAGGAGTGGGAGCCCGGGTCGTCGCCGACCAGGACGGTTCCCAGCCCGGGCGTCACGCCGCGCTCGGCCAGGGCGGCCACCCGCGGCTTGAGCTCGTCGAAGATGGCGTTCTTGGTCGCTTTGCCGTCGAGAACCGTCGCAGTCACGGCTTCCATTCTGGCAAAGGAATGAACTCGGCCTCACGCGAGGACGGCGGAGGACACTATGGGTAGTTCCGTTGAAACGCTTAGTACCTCGATTGATGTATCTGCACTGGTCATTGCCCCTATCGGTGCGGGCGGTGTGCAATCGGATCGGTGACCAGTCAAAATGGCCTGGTGGCGCAACCGACGACCCAGCTGAACGCGACCGAGCAGGACACACTGGTCAAGCAGATCGGACTGGCCCTGCTGCGGGCCGCTCCGCGGGACTGGCGGCGGGTGACCGCGACCTACCGGGCGGTCGGCCGCTACCACGAGCTGTCCGGTGAGGTCCTGCTCGAGGACGGGTCGGCCCAGGAGTGGATGGCCACCCACGACATCGCCACGCTGTTCGGCCGGTTGCGGGCCGGGATGTACCGCGAGGGCCGCGGCACCTGGTTCAACGCGCGTTACCAGCTCGACCACCCATCGAGCTACAACCTGGAGTACGACCGCGACGAGCCGCGGTGGGACCTGATGCCCCCGCCGCAGGCGTACGCGGACGAGCTGAGGATGTTCCCGCGCTCGGAGGACAACGTCCCGGAGTGGCTGATGCGCCGGATGGCCGGTCTCGCGCCCGAGCAGCCCGGCCCGCGCTTCCGGATCGCCCGGATCTTCGACGGCCACGAGCCCAGCGGCCGCCCGGTGCTCAACCGCCCGGAGCTGGACGCCGACGAGCAGCAGCGGGTGCTCGAGTACCTGAACAACGCGCCGGTCGTGCGGGCCGAGCGCGGGTTCGACCTGGACCGGCTGGCGCAGCAGCCCGCGGCGACCGTGCCGGTGGCCTTCCACACCGACGGGGTGTGGATCTGGCCGGCGGCGGTCAACTACTACCTGCAGGAGTACGGCGTCGCGCCGGAAGCCGAGCTGGTCGCGCACATCGCCGGCCACGGGCACACGCTGCCCGAGGTACCGGAGCAGACCGTGCAGGCCGCGGGCGCGTACCTGAGCCGGGGGCCCGCTCAGCCGGCGCGCCGGGTGCCGGAGCAGGCGCCGCCGCCTGCCGAGCCCGCGCCGGAGGCGGCCGTCGAGCAGCCGACCACGCTGACGCCGGTGATCGACCCGGAGGCCGGGCCGCCGACGATGCTGGTGCAGCCGGCGGTGCAGGACGCGGAGCCGGGGTCGGCTTCGGCTTCGGCCGAGGACGCCGGGGATGAGACGCGGACGTGGGACGCACGAGAAGCGTTCGCCGACGAGCCGCGCGGTGGTGCGGACGGGCGGACGTGGGAGCCGCGCGACGGTGTCGGCGGTGAGCCGGGCGGTTTTGCGGGACAGGAGCGCGTGGCCGCCGCGGACGAGGAGCCGACGGAGGGCCGCGGCTGGGACGGTCGCGAGGCCTACGCCGCGCAGGAAGGCGCGGAGGCGCGCGGCCCGGAGCGGTTCGGCGCCGAGGGGCCCGGCCAGCACGGCTACGGCCAGGAGGGGCCGGAGGCGCGTGGCGCAGAGCGCTTCGGCGCCGAGCGCGGCTTCAGCCAGGAGGGCGCGGAGGCACGCGGCCCGGAGCGGTTCGGTGCCGAGCACGGGCAGCACGGCTACAGCCCGGAAGGCTCGGAGGCGCGCTTCGGCGCGGAGGCCCCCGAGGGGCCGGGCCAGGGTGGGTTCAGTCAGGAGGGCCCAGAGGCACGCGGCCCGGAGCGCTTCGGCACCGAGGGCCGGGGGCAGCACGGCTACAGCCCGGAAGGCCCGGAGGCGCGCTTCGCCGCGGAGGCCCCCGAGGGGCGCGGCCAGCGCGACTTCGGCGGCCAGCATGGCCCGGAAGGTCCCGGCGAGCGCGGCTTCGCCGCGGAGGCGCCGGAGCGACGCGGCCAGCGCCGATTCGCCGAGCCCGAGAGCCCGGAAGGCCAGGAGGGTGGCGAGCGTGGCTTCGGCGGCCCCGAAGCGCCGGAGCGGCGCCCCAGGCCCGACGGCACGGAAGGGCCCGGCCAGCGCGCGTTCACCGGCCAGGAAACCCCGGAGGGCCGGGGCCAGCACGGCCTGACCGCCCAGGAGGGCCCCGAGCCTCGTGAACGCTCCCGCGGCCAAGGGGGGTTCGCCGGGCAGGAGCAGGCCGCCCCGGAGGGGCGCGGCCAGCACTCCGCGGCGCAGGAGGGGCTCGCCGGGCAGGCAACCGTGGCCGGGTTCGATCCCCGCGCTCCGGAACGCTTGGCGCCGGAAGGCCGTGGCGCGGCCGGGCAGGCGGACGTCCGCCGTCCGGAGGGCTTCGCCGCGGAGGCCCCGGAAGGCCGGCGCGCGTTCGCCGGCCCGGAAGGCCGGGAGCAGTACGGCATCGCCGACCAGGAAGGCCCCGACCAACGCGGCTTCACCGGCCAGGGAGGCTCCGACCAGCACGGCTTCGCCGACCAGGAAGGCCCCGACCAACGCGGCTTCACCGGTCCGGAAAGCCCCGGCCAGCGCGCCTTCACCGGACAGGGAAGCCCCAGCCAGCACGGCTTCGCCGATCAGGAGGACCCCGACCAACGCGGCATCGCCGGCCAGGGAGGCCCCGACCACCGCGACTTCGCCGGTCAGGAGGGACCCGGCCCACGCGGCTTCGCCGATCAGGAGGACCCCGACCAACGCGGCATCGCCGGCCAGGGAGGCCCCGACCACCGCGACTTCGCCGGTCAGGAGGGCCCCGGCCCACGCGGCTTCGCCGGTCCGGAGGGCCGCGACCCGCGCGGGTTCACCGGCCAGGAAGGCCGTGACCAGCGTGCCTTCGCCAGTGAGGAGGGGCCGGAGGGCCTCGTGGGTCATGAGGCCGCTCCGGAAGCACGGGGCTTCGGGTCCGCGCCGGGCGGCTTCGCTCCGCAGGGGGCACCGGCCTTCGCCGGGCCGGGGCCGCGCGGTGGGCGTCCGGCGCCCGACGGCCCGCCGACCATGCTCGCCCGCCCGGTGGCCCCGCCGTCCGGTCCCACCGAGCCTGCCCTGGACAACCTGCGCGCCAAGCTGTCCGACCTCGGCGTGCCGGACGCGGCCTACCGCATCGGCGAACCGGCCGAGCACGGCTGGAGCCTGGAGAAGGTCGACGACGGCTGGCGCGTCGGCTGGTACGACGAGACCCTGACGAGCCCCGCGGTCTTCGGCGACGCCGACGACGCGGCCGCGTTCATGCTCGGCAAGCTGCTGCTCAGCCCGGGTGGCCGCATCACGCCGCCCGCGCGGCCGGAGATGGACGCCACCGAGGTGCCGCGCACGCCGGCCCAGGAGCCGTCCGAGCCGCCGCGGCACGACCTGCCGCAGCGGGCTCTGTCCGACCGCCTCGACGAGCCGGACCCGGCCGGGCCGCCCACGATGCTGGCTCCCCCGGTCGCGCCGCCCCCGCCCGCTCCCCCGCGACGGGAACCGCCGCCGCGACGGGTCGAACCGGCGGCGCCCGCCCCCGCGGTGGCCACGGCGTCGGCCGCGTCCGGTGGCGGCAACCAGCAGTGGCCGATCCAGCCGCTGCCCGGTGAGCCGCCGCTGACCCTGTTCCGCGGCAAGGAGATGCGCGAACTGCCCGCCGGCAGCGAGCTGGACCGCTTCGGCGGCCCGAACGGCAACCTGACCTACGCGGCCGGGACCCCGTTCGAGGAGCGTTCGCTGGTGCCCGAGTGGGTGAACCGGCCGTACCACGTGTACCGGGTGCAGCGGCCGATCGAGGCGCTGGCCGGGGTCGCGATCCCGTGGTTCAACCAGCCCGGCGGCGGCGCGGCGTACCTGCTGCCCGCGTCGATCGAGGACCTGCTCGCCTCGGGCGACCTGATCGAGCTGGACCCGGGCGAACCGCCGATCGACTAGCCGCTCGCGCGGGACGGGCACCTTGCCGCTCGGGGTGGCGCCTGCCGAGCCCGGCGAGGTGACCGCGCCCGGCGGCCTGCCGCGACCGTGGCGCGCACGCCACTCCCGCCGGGGCGCCGTGACCGCGCCCCGGCGGCGGGCCGTGCACCAGCCGCGCGAGTGTCAGTCGATCACCAAACCGTGCGCCGCGGCGAAGGTGACCGCCGTTTCCAGATCCACCCGTGCCCCGCGCAGCTTCGCCTGCACCAGGCCGTTCGCGTCGAGCTCGGCGCCGCGCAGGTCGGCGCCGGTCAGGTCGGCGCCCGTCAAGCGGGCGCCGCGAAAGTCGCTGTTCCGCAGGTCGGCCTCGGACAGGTTCGCGTCCACGAAACTGGCCTCCCGGAACCGCAACCCGGACAGCGCCCGGCGCCGCAGGTTCGCCCGGCTGAAGTTCGCCAGCGAGAAATCGCTGTCCCGCACGGACATCCCGCGCAACCCACCGTCCACGAAGGACGATCCGAGCAACGAGCACCCGCTCCACGAACTGTCCGCCAGCACCGTCCGGTCGAAGACGCACGACCGGAACGCCGAAGCCTGGTGCCGAGACTCCCCCAGGTCCGCGCCCGAGAAGTCGCACTCGTCGAAGGTGCAGCCCTGCGTGACCAGCCGGCGCAGGTCCGCGCCGCTGAAATCGCACCGGCTGAACTGCCGCTTCTCCCACGTGCTCCCCGGCAGAACGGCGTCCCGGTAGTCCTCGGCGATCTCCATCCGGCGAGCTAATCACACCCGCCACACGGGCCGAGGAAACCGCGGCGGCCCGCCCCTCAACGCAACCCGGTGACCCGCCGCGCGATCTCGGCGTCCAGCAGGCCCTGGTCCCGCAGCAGGGGCGTGCCGGGATGCCACCAGGCGATCGCCGAGACCTCGTCCTCCTGGGGCGCCACCGCCGGCTCGGTCGCGAAACCCGTCCGGTAGACGGCGGCGTACTCGCGCCGCAGCGGGTCGCGCAGCACGAACCTGGCCACGGCGGCGAACCGCAGGCCGCTGACCACGATCCCGGTCTCCTCGGCCAGTTCCCGCATCGCGGCCTGGTGCGACGTCTCCCCCGGTTCGATCATCCCGCCGGGCAGCTCCCACTGCCCGCGCCGCCGGTCGAACACCAGCAGCACCCGGTCGTCCACCTCGACGACCACCAGGGCGAGCGGCATCGGCACCGCGGGATCCGTCGCGACCCCGAACCGCAGGCTGACCAGCGTGTTCCCCCGCGCGTCGGTGATCGGCAGGTCGTTCACCGGAAGTCCCGCGACTTCGACGGCACCCGCATCGACAGGTGCTGCAGCCGGTCCGCGCGCACGCTCACCACCCCGTCCGCCCGCTCGATCACCCCGCGGATCAGCATCGCCGCGCTGCCCCGCGCCACCCGGTGGTAGCGGCGCCACAACCCGGCCGAGCACACGACGTTGACCATGCCCGTCTCGTCCTCGATGTTGAGGAACGTGACCCCGCCCGCGGTCGCCGGGCGCTGCCGGTGCGTCACCGCCCCTCCGATCAGTACCCGGGCGCCGTCCTCGACGTCCACCAGTTTTCCGGCCGGCACCACGCCCAGCGCGTCCAGCCGCTCGCGGATGAACTGCGTCGGGAAGCTGTCCGGCGACAACCCGGTGGCCCACACGTCGGCGACCGCCTCGTCGATCTCGTCCATCCCGGGCAGCGTCGGCGCGTGCGCCCCGGCCAGCGTGACCGGCAGCTTCTCCGGCCGCTCCTGCGCCACCGCCCCGGCCGCCCACAACGCGCGCCGCCGGTCGCCGGCGATCTCGCCGAACCGGCCGAACGCGCCCGCCGTGGCCAGCGCCTCGATCTGCGGCGTGGTCAGCCGCACGCGCCGCGCCAGGTCCGCCATGTCGGTGAACGCGCCGCCCCGCTGCCGTTCCGCGACGATCTCCTCGGCGAGCTTCTGCCCGATCATCCGCACGGTCGCCAATCCGATCCGCACCGCCAGGCCCTCGTCACCGCGTTCGAGCGTGGCGTGCGGCAGGCTCGCGTTGATGTCCGGGCCGTGCACGGTGATGCCGTGCCGCCGGGCGTCGGCGACCAGCGACTGCGGCGAGTAGAACCCCATCGGCTGCGCCCGCAGCAGCGCCGCGCAGAACGCCGCCGGGTGGTAGCGCTTGAAGTACGCGCTGGCGAACACGAGGTAGGCGAAGCTCAGCGCGTGGCTCTCCGGGAAGCCGAAGTTCGCGAACGCCATCAGCTTGTGGAAGATCCGCGCGATCAGCTCGTCGTCGAGGCCGTTGCGCCGGGCGCCCGCGTAGAACCGTTCCCGCAGCCGTTCCATCTTCCGCGTGGACCGCTTCGACCCCATCGCGTGCCGCAGCTCGTCGGCCTCCGCGGCGGTGAAGTTCGCGACGTCCAGCGCGATCTGCATCATCTGCTCCTGGAACAACGGCACCCCCAGCGTCTTGTCCAGCGCGTTCGCCAGCAGCGGGTGGTCGTGTGCCCAGTCCTCGCGACCGGTGGCCCGCCGGATGTAGGGGTGCACCGAGCCGCCCTGGATCGGGCCCGGCCGGATCAACGCGACCTCGATCGCCAGGTCGTAGAACTTCTCCGGCTTCAGCCGCGGCAGGGTCGCCATCTGCGCCCGGCTCTCCACCTGGAACACGCCGATCGCGTCCGCGCGCTGCAGCATCTCGTAGACCTCGGCGTCCTCCAGGTCCAGTTTGGACAGATCGATTTCGATGCCCTCGAACTCGCGCACCAGGTCCAGCATGTAGTGCAGGGCGGAGAGCATGCCCAGGCCGAGCAGGTCGAACTTGACCAGCCCCACCGAGGCGCAGTCGTCCTTCTCCCACTGCAGCACGCTGCGGTCGGCCATGCGCGCCCATTCGATCGGGCACACCTCGCTCACCGGCTGGTGGCAGATCACCATCCCGCCGGAGTGGATGCCCAGGTGCCGCGGGAAGTCCTCCAGTGCGGCGGCCACCTGCAGCACCGGTAGCGGGATGTCGTGATCGGTGTCGTCCTTGGTGTCGTGCAACGGGCCCCAGCGGTCGATCTGCTTGCTCCACGCGTCCTGCTGGCCGGGCGAGTAGCCGAAGGCCCGTGCCGCGTCGCGGATCGCGGACTTGGCGCGGTAGGTGATCACGTTCGCCACCTGCGCGGTGCGCGTGCGCCCGTACTTGCGGTAGACGTACTGGATCACCTCCTCGCGGCGGTCGGACTCGATGTCCAGGTCGATGTCCGGGTAACCGTCCCGGTCCGGCGCGAGGAAGCGTTCGAACAGCAGCTTCCAGCGCACCGAGTCGACCTTGGTGATGCCCAGCGCGTAGCAGACCGCGGAGTTCGCCGCGGATCCGCGGCCCTGGCACAGGATGTCGTTGCGGCGGCAGAACTCGACGATGTCCCACACGATGAGGAAGTAGCCGGGGAAGTTCAGCTGCTCGATGATCCGCAGCTCGTGCTCGATCTGCCGCAGGGCGTCCGGGTCGTTGCCGTAGCGGTGCGCGGCCCCGCGGTAGACCTCCTCGCGCAGGAAGGACGCCTCGGTGTAGCCGGCGGGGACGTCGTAGGGCGGCAGCTCGGGCGCGACCAGCTTCAGGTCGAAGGCGCACTCCAGGCCGAGCAGCGCGGCCCGCTGCACCGCGCCGGGGTAGCGGGCGAACCGCCGCGCCATCTCCTCGCCGGACCGCAGGAACGCCGTGCCGGACGCGGGCAGCCAGCCGGCCATGTCGTCCAGGCCGCGGCGGGCGCGGATCGCGGCCATCGCGCCGGCCAGCCGTCCCCGGTCCGGGGTGGCGTAGTGGGCGGCGGTGGTGGCGACGGTCGGCAGGCCCTGCTCGGCGGCCAGCGCGGCGAGAACGTCGTTGTGCACCCCGTCCTCGGGGTAGCCGTGGTCGGTCAGCTCGACGTACACCGACTCGAACCGGTCGCGGAGCCGCCGCAGTTCCCGCCCGGCCGCCTCCGGGCCGCCGCGGGCCAGCGCCCGCCGGACCGCGCCCTTGCGGCACCCGGTGAGCGCGACGACGTTGCCGGCGACCTCGTTCGCGACGGCGTCCAGGTCGTAGACCGGGCGGCCCTTCTCCGCCCGGTCGGTCGACGTGGCGTGGTCGTGCCCGGCCAGCTGGCCGGCGGTGATCGCCCGGCACAGGGCGGCGTAACCGTCCTGCTGCTTGGCGAGCAGCAGCAGGTGCTCGCCCTCCGGGTCGGCGACGCCGTTCTGCGGAGCGGACAGGCCGAAGCTCAGCTCGGTGCCGAACACCGTGTGCACGCCCAGTTCGCGTGCCGCGTCGGCGAACCTCACCACCCCGTACATGCCGTCGTGGTCGGTGAGCGCGATCGCGTCGAGCCCCAGCCGCGACGCCTCCTCGACCAGCTCCTCGGGGTGGCTCGCGCCGTCCAGGAAGCTGAAGTTGGAGTGGCAGTGCAGCTCGGCGTAGGGCACCCGGCGCCGCCCGCCCGCGTGGTCGTCCCCGCGCGGGGGCGCGACGGTGCTGGGCCGGACGTAGCCCTCCCGCTTCCGGCTCCACGCGGGGCTGTCCCCGCCGTCGCCCGCGGCCGGTTTGCCGGACAGCCTGCGTTCCAGCTCCTCCCAGCTGACCGGCGGGTTGTGGAAGGCCATCAGTCCACCGGGCGTCGCGGCACCGGGATGGGCAGCAGCATCTGCTCGTCCTCGGGCTCGAGCGACTCGACCACCTTGCGCGGCAGGGCCAGCCAGTGCTGCAGGTCCCGGAAGTACTCGTCGTCCATCAGTCGTACACTCCCTCCACTGTCCATTGCGGACTCGTTCCGCCCACTCTCGTCAGCAGCACCGCCGTTTCCGGTTCCCCGGCCAGCACGGCCTGCACCCGGGTGCGCACCCCGTCACCACCCGGTGTCCACCAGTGCGCGTCGACCAGCCACGGGCCGGCCCAGTCCAGGACCTCCCGCGGCGGGCCGTCTCCCACCGAAACCCGGTGCGGTGCCGCGGACAGCTCCCGGCGCCGGGTGACGTGCACCTCCGCGCCCGACGCGTCGAGGACACGCGCGGGCAGCGGCTTCTCGTAGACCGTGGCCGGGGACGGCGCGGGCAGCCGTCCCGGCCACGGCACGTCCGGCGGGCTGTGCGGTGTCCGCGGGTCGCCCCACGGCACCAGCCGGACGCGTTCGGCCGGGCCGCGGCCACCGTCGAGCACTGCCGTGAAGACGCTGTCCGGGCCGAGCAGGCCCTGGACCCGCACCAGCGCGCGGCCGGCCTTTTCCGCGCGCTCGTCGGCCAGGCCGTGGATGCCGTCCTGCCACAGGCCCAGCTGCAGCGAATGCCCGTCGACGGTCTCCTCGGGCGCCAGCCGCAGCCGCTCCACCCCGGCGGTGGGGCGCTCGTCCGGCGCGGCGCGCAGCCAGCCCTCGAACTGCCAGCGCACCCGGTCCGCGATGCCCTGCGGCGTCAGCGGTTCGGCGCACCGCCACACGCGGCTCAGTTCCTCGCCGTGCTCGGTGGTGGCGTAGATGCCCAGGCGGGTGCAGGCCAGGCCGTGCCGGGCGAGGCCGCCGTGGAACCGCTCGGCGAGCGTGCGCGCCATGAACGCCGCGGCGTCCACGCGGTCCAGCGGCGGGTCGAAGGTCTTGGTGACGGTGAGTTCGGGTGGCGGGCGGCGCCGGTGCGGGGGCCGTTCGTCCAGGCCGCGCGCCAGCCGGTGCGCGACCAGGCCCGCGCGGCCGAACCGCGCGGCGACGTCCCGTTCGGCGAGCTTCGCGAACGCGCCGAGCGTGCGCAAACCCAGGCGGCGCAACAGGTCCACCAGTTCGGCGCGGTCGGAGTCCGGCTGGTCGAGTTCGCCGACCGGCAGGGGCGCGAGGAACTCGGCGGCGGTGTCGCGGTCGACGATGCGGGACCGGTGGGCGGCCAGTGTCGCGGCGAACAGCCCGTCCGCGATGCCGATCTGGCACTCCACTTGGTGGGAGACGTGTTCGGCGAGCAGTTCCGCGAGGCGCAGCTCGCCGCCGAAGTAGCCGGACGCGCCGTCGGCGGGCACCGCGACCAGGCCGGGTCGGACCACCTCGACCCCGACGACCAGCTCCTCCACGGCGGCCGCGACGGGCTCGAAGAGACGCGCGTCGCGGTCCTCGTCCGGGCCGAAGACCTGGAGTTCGGGACAGCGGGACTGCGCGTCCCGGCGGCGCATGCCGCGCCGGATGCCGGCGGCACGGGCGATCGCGGTGCACGCGACGACCCGGTTGGCGTGGAACACCGCGGCGGGCAGGTGGAGGGGCGTGCCCTCGGCCAGACACGCGGCGACGGCGGGCCAGTCCGGCACCCAGAGCACCAGCATGCGCGGCGGTTTGTCTACTGTGGACATACGGTGCTCCGCGCGCCGGTGGGGTGTCCCGGCCGCGCCGGGACACCCCACGCCGATGCCAGCATCGGCGAGTGCAGGACTCGCGCGCCCGAGCGTGGAACTCGCGCGCCCGAGCGTGGAACTCGCCCGCCGGAGTGCAGGACTCGCCCGCCGGAGTGCAGGACTCGCGCGCCCGAGCGTGGGACTCGCCGCCCGGCGCACCTCCCGCGGCTCAGCCCGCACCCCGGGCGAACTCGCTTCCCCGCGCCCGTCGCCGAAGCAATCCCGCACCGCTCCGCGGCGCCCGAAGAATCGCCGCGCATCAGCTCACCTCCCGGGCCAGTTCCAGCACCGGCTCGGGTGCTGCTGCCGGGGCCCCCGCAGACCCCGGCAGCAGCAGATCCGCCCGCCGGGGCCGCGTCGCCGCGCCCCGGCCGGCACCCTGGACACGGACCCGCCGCTCACGCAGGTACCCGTGCCCGCCTTCGAGGCCGGTCCAGCGACCGGCCACGCAGTTGAGCTCCACCTCGGCGCCGGGCCACGGCCCGAGGGAGAGCAGCACGGCGCCCCGATGCCGTGCCCGCGCCGAAAGGCGCCGTACCTCCTGCGGCGCCGCGCCCCGAGCGGCGACCGCCACCACGTCCATCCCGTCCAGCAGCGCACCGGCGACCGCGGCGAACTCGGCCCCGGGCCGCGGCACCAGCGCGAGCCGGCTCACCTCGACCCCGAGTTCCGCAGCGGCCACCAGACCGAGGTCCGGCATCCCCACCGCCGCGGCCCACGATCCGGTCGCCGTCGCCTCGGCCAGCAGCGCGAGGAGCAACGACACCGATCCGCGCACCGCGATCGTGCTCCCCCGGCGCAGGCCCGCCGACGGCAGCAGACGGCGCAACTCCGGCCGCACCGGCAGCACGCGCCCGGTCAGCTGGGCGTGCTCCGCCTCGGCGGCCACCCCGCTGGCCGTGCTCACCCCGGGCAGCGCTGCCAGTGCCGCGACCGACATGCCACCTCCCCACGACGCGCCTGCAAGACCCTGCTGACGTCACCGTGGGGAAGCCGGCGACTGTTCGAACTCCTGTTCGACTCGCTTAGTTTGCCTCGAACACCTGTGCGATGTCAAGACGAATGCAGCGCGTCCATCACGAGACCGAGAAGCCGGTCGACCTGCTCCGGGGTCTCGCTGGCCGCGGTGCTCAGGAAGACCCCCAGCAGCAGCGCGGTGACGTCCTCGGCAGCGACGTCGCCGCGGAGCGATCCGGCGTCGGCCCCGGCGGCCAGGATCGTGGCGATCGCCGCGGTGATGCGCTCCCGCGTGACCGGCGTGGCGATCCGCCCCGAGGCCCAGCCGGCGCGCAGCGTCTCGACCATGCCGCGTTTCGTCGCGACGAAGGCGGCGTAGCGCCCCATCCAGGCACGCATCGCCTCATCCGGCGGGAGCTCCGCCAACAGGACGGCGGCACTGCCGGTGACGTCGTCGAGTTCGGCGGCGTACACGGCCTCCACCAGGGCCTCCCGGGTCGGGAAGTGGCGGTACAGCGTGCCGATGCCGACACCGGCCTCGCGGGCGATCCCTTCGAGCGACGCGTCACCGGCCGCGAAGGCGGCCCGCGCGACCTCGACGAGCTTGTCCCGGTTGCGCAGCGCATCGGCCCGCGGGGCGCGGGGCTTCTTCCCGGAACTCAAAGCGGAGGCACCTCCGGTAAAAGTGCTACAGTCGATGAAACGGAGGCCACTCCGCTTATCCTACCTTCGCGTGGAAGGACTCCCATGATCACGAACAGCACGCCTCCGCGCGCCGGAGGGGCCGGGACGCTCGCCGGCCGCACGGTGTCCCGCATCGGGTTCGGCGCGATGCAGCTGGAGCGACTGCACACCGACCGCGACGCCGCGATCGCCCTGCTGCGCCGGGTGGTGGAGCTCGGCGTCGACCACGTCGACACCGCCCAGTTCTACGGCGACGGGTTCGTCAACGAGGTCATCCGGGACGCGTTCCGCCCCGAAGACGGCGTGATGATCGTCAGCAAGGTCGGCGCCGACCCCGACCCGGGCGGCCGGATCCCGCTGCGTCCCGCTCAGCGGCCCGAGCAGCTGCGGGCGAGCGTCGAGGACAACCTCAAGTCCCTCGGCGTCGACCGGATCCCGGTGGTGAACCTGCGCCGCCTGGACACCGGGCCGGGGCTGCGCGCCGAGGGTGACCAGATCGTCGACCTCGACGACCAGCTCGCGGTGATGATCGCGATGCGGGACGAGGGCAAGATCGGCGCGATCGGCCTGAGCGCGGTCACCCCGGACGGTCTGCGCCGGGCCCTGCCCGCCGGGATCGTCTGCGTCCAGAACTCCTACAGCCTGGTCGCGCGCGGGGACGAGGAGCTGCTGCGGCTCTGCCTCGCCGAGCAGATCGCCTGGGTCCCGTTCTTCCCGCTCGGCGGCGCCTTCCCCGGCATGCCGAAGGTGACCGACGAGCCGGCCGTCACCGCGGCCGCGGAGGCCCTCGGCCGCACCCCCGCCCAGGTCGGCCTCGCCTGGCTGCTGCACCACGCGCCGAACGTGTTGCTGATCCCGGGCACCGCGAATCCGGCGCACCTCGAAGCCAACGTCGCCGCGGGCACGATCGAGCTGGACGGAACGGCCATGGCCGCGCTGGACGCGGTCGAGTCCCGCTCCGGCGACATCCCGCTCGGCTGAGCGGCGCGGCACAAATCGGGGGATGACCCAGGTCGTCCGCTCACCGAGCCGCGGCGGGTGACGATCACCGGGACCGCCACCCCGCTCTGAGACGTCAGTGGGCGAAGTGGCGCGTGCCCGTCAGGTACAGCGTCACGCCGGCCTCCTCGGCCGCAGCGATCACCTCGGCGTCCCGCACCGAACCACCCGGCTGGACGACCGCGCGGACACCGGCGTCGATCAGCACCTGCAGCCCGTCCGGGAACGGGAAGAACGCGTCGGACGCGGCCACCGAGCCCTTGACCCGGTCACCGGCGCGCTGCACAGCCAGCCGGGACGAATCGACGCGGTTGACCTGGCCCATGCCGACGCCGACCGTCGCGCCACCGCTGGCCAGCAGGATCGCGTTCGACTTCACCGCGCGGATCGCCCGCCACGCGAACTCCAGGTCCGCGAGCGTGTGGGCGTCGGCGGCCTCGCCGGTGGCCAGGGTCCAGTTCTCCGGCGAGTCGCCGGGCGCGTCGATCCGGTCGACGGTCTGCACGAGCATGCCGCCGGAGATCGGGCGGAACTCGATCGGGTCCGCGTCGGCGAGCGCGGGCAGCTTCAGCAGGCGCACGTTCTTCTTGCGCTTGAGCACGTCCAGCGCCTCGTCCTCGAAGTCCGGCGCGAGCACGACCTCGGTGAACACCTCGGCGATCTGCTCGGCGGCCTCGCGGGTGATCGGCCGGTTCGCCGCGATCACACCGCCGTAGGCCGACACCGGGTCGCACGCGTGCGCCTTGCGGTGCGCCTCGGCGATGTCGACGCCGACCGCGATGCCGCACGGGTTGGCGTGCTTGATGATCGCGACCGCGGGGGCCTCGAAGTCGTAGGCGGCGCGGCGGGCGGCGTCGGTGTCGACGTAGTTGTTGTACGACATGGCCTTGCCGTGCAGCTGCTCGGCGTGGGCCAGGCCGGAGCGCCAGTGCCGGTACACCGCGGCGCGCTGATGCGGGTTCTCGCCGTAGCGCAGCACCTCGCCGCGCTCCCAGGTGCCGCCGGTGAAGTCGGGGAAACCGGAGTCGTCCGCCGGGGCGTAGGCGTTGGCGAACCACGACGCGACCGCCATGTCGTAGCTCGCGGTGTGGGCGTAGGCCTGGGCCGCGAGGCGCTTGCGGTCGGCCAGCTCGAAACCGCCCGCGCGGACCTGCTCCAGCACCCACCCGTAGCGGGCCGGGTCGACCACGACGGCCACGTTGTTGTGGTTCTTCGCCGCGGCGCGGACCATCGCCGGGCCGCCGATGTCGATGTTCTCCACGCAGTCCTCGGGGCTCGCGCCGGAGGCGACGGTCTCGCGGAACGGGTAGAGGTTGACCACCAGCAGGTCGAACGGCGCGATGTCCAGCTCACGCAGCTGCTCGACGTGCTCGGGGCGGTCGCGGTCGGCCAGCAGGCCGGCGTGCACCCGCGGGTGCAGCGTCTTGACCCGGCCGTCGAAGGACTCCGGGAAACCGGTGACCTGCTCGACCGGCGTGACCGGCACCCCGGCGTCGGCGAGCGCCTTGGCCGTGCCGCCGGTGGAGACGATCTCCACACCGGCCGCGTGCAGCGCGGTGCCAAGTTCCAGCAGGCCCGTCTTGTCCGAAACGCCGATCAGGGCGCGCTTGACCGGACGCCGACCCTCCACCGTCACCGCAACCTCACCTTCCGTCCCTCGACCGTGGCACCGGCCCGGCCGAGTCGTTCCACCACGTCCACGAGCAGCCGTCGTTCCACGACCTTGATGCGCTCGTGCAGCCTGTCCTCGTCGTCGTCCGGCTCCACCACCACCGCCTCCTGGGCGATGATCGGGCCCGTGTCGACCCCGGCGTCCACGAAGTGCACCGTGCAGCCGGTCAGCTTGACGCCCAGCTCCAGCGCGTCGGCCACGGAGTGCATCCCGGGGAACGACGGCAGCAGGGCCGGGTGGGTGTTGATCACGCGGTTCGGGAAGCGCGTGAGGAAGTTCGTCCCCAGGATCTTCAGGAAACCCGCCGACACCACCAGATCGGGCTCGTAGGCGGCGACCGCCTCGGTGAGGGCCTTGTCCCAGGCGTCGCGGTCCGGGTGGTCGCTCAGGCGGACCGTGAAGTGCGGCACGCCGGCGCGCTCGGCGCGGGCCAGTGCCTCGGCACCCGACCGGTCCGTGCCCACGGCGACGACCTTCGCCGGGAAGTCGATGCGCTGGGTCGCGTCCAGGAGCGACTGCAGCAGCGTGCCCGATCCGGAGGCGAGCACCACCAGCTTGACCGGGACGGGCAGGTCCAACCGGCTGGAGTTCAACGCCTCTCCTTCGCCCGTGCCAAACGTCCGTGCCAAACGTCCGTGCCGAGTCTATGCTGCGCCGCGGAGCGGCTCCGTTGAGGGCGGTGGTGGGAGACGGACGGGCTAGCTGGGCTGTTCCGGCTTCTCGTCGGTGGGCGGGGGCTCCTCGTCGTCGTCCGGCTCGTCCGCGGGCTCCTCGTCCGGCTCCTCTTCGGACGGCTCTTCGGCCTCGGCCTCCAGCTCCTCCAGCTCGGCGTCGAGGTTCTCGATCTCGGCCTCGATTTCCGGCTCTGCCTCGGGTTCCGCCGGCTCCGGGCGCACCCGCGGGCCGGCGAACCAGGCGACGAGACCGCCGGGCACGGCGATCCAGCCGAACGCGGCGACCGAGGTGAGTCCGACCGGGATGGTCACCGGGTCGAACGCGCCACCGCCCAGCCGGCCGCCGGCGAGCGTGCCGAGCAACACACAACCGAACCCGACGAGCGCGCCCGCGATGCCGACGATCCGCAGCCGGGCGAGCGGGTTCTCGTCGGCGTGCCGCAGCGTCCAGCCGAGCAGCGCGCCGACCGCGGCCGGCAACAGCATCAGGACCGGCCACCAGGGCGCCGCGTGCTCGGGGACGCCGGCGAGCACCGGCAGGCCCGGCACCGGACCGCCGGTGAAGGAGAACGCGGTGAGCGAGAACGAGCCGATCGAGAAGCCCGGTCCGGTGACGAAGGCCAGGCCGCCGACCACCGCGTTGGGCAGGTAACCCAGCGACAGCAGCAGCATTCCGGCGCCGCTGCCGAACCCGGGCGCGTTGTCGGCGAACAGCTCGCGGATCGTGCCGGAGGCGAGGACCAGGCCGACGGTGTGCACGAGCGCGCCGGCCGCGAGCAGCCCGGCCAGGCCCAGCGCACCGGCACGCAGGCCGCGCACCGCGAGCGGGTCGAGGTAGTCCTTGATGGCGGCCGCGACACCGGACCGGGACGCGGCCCCCGCCGCGGCCGCGGCACCCGCGAGGACCGCGGGCACGGCGAACGCGGACAGCGGCTCCACGCGGACGCCCGCGTTGTCGCCGAAGAGGGCGATGCCCAGCCCGGCGAGGGCGTGGGCGCTGGCCACCGCGGCGATGAGCGGCACGGTGGCGCCGGGTTCGCGGTAGCCGAGGCGCTGGGTGGCGTTGGCCGCCGACCGGGCGACCAGGGCGCAGGCGCCGATGGTCGCCAGCAGCGGCAGCACGCCCAGCGGCCGCCCAGCGATCGTCAGGGGCACCTGGTAGGCGGCGAGCCAGCCCGGCCCGGCCGCGCGCAGCACACCGCCGACGGAGAACTCGGCGACCGACGCCATGGCCGTGACCAGCCCGAACAGGGCGGCGACCACGACGTACCCGGTGACGATGGGACCAAGCACCGCCGCGGCGAACACCCTCGCCCGGGCCACCGGAGAGCGCTCGCCCGGGTGTTCCGGGTCAGTCACCCCTTCCCCGGACCGGCCGTACGAGGTGAGCACCTGCATGCCTCGCACCCTCGCACCCTCACTGCGCCGACCGGGTGAGCCACGCCGTTCCTCCCTCATGCGGGTTAAGCCACAAAAGGGAAATGTGGAGGGTGGGTTGCGCTGGCGCTGGACGCCCTCCCGGCGGGCGCGTGGTTCGGAGAGTCCGGCAACAGAAAACGCCCCTCCCCACACCGGGAAGAGGCGCCTTCCGAAACCGGCTCAGCTCTGCGGGCTGCCGCCGGGCGGGGTGCCGGGGTGCTGGCCCTGCTGGCCCTCGGGCTTGGCCGCGGGGTTGTAGAACTGCCCCTGCTGCGGGGCGTAGACCGTCGACTGCTGCTGGGGCGGCGTCACCGGCGGGCCGTACTGCGTGCCCGACGGGCCGGCCTTCTGCTCACCGTGGCCCTGACCGGGCTGGCCCGGCTGGCCGAACTGCCCCGGCTGCCCGTAGGGCTGGCCGTACTGCGGCTGCTGCGGCTGCGGCATCTTCAGCACACCCGCGTCGAACAGCAGCGCCGCGATCGCGACCAGCATCTGCAGGATGCCCAGGATCAGGATCACCGTGTAGATGCCCGGCGTCTCCGCCTGCTCCGGGATGTGCACGACCACCAGGATCGCGGTCAGCGCGCCGAGCACGCTGAACAGCACCGCGAACGGGAGCGTCCGCGGCGCCTTCGGCAGCACCGCGAGACCGGCGAGCAGACCACCGACGAGCAGGAACAGCACCGGCTGGTCGGCGCCCTGCGCCTCCTCGGAAAACCCGATGAAGTAGTTCACCAGGCCCAGCAGGGCGATGAACAGGGTCAGGATCATGCTCAGGTTCGCCGGCGACAGGCTCGGCCCCGACTGTGGCGCCGGGGGCTGCTGCTGGGGGAACCCGCCGGTCCCCGGGGGCTGGCCACCGCCGCCCTGCTGCGGGTATCCCGGTCCACCACTGGGGAACGTCATCGCGCTTGCTCTCCTGTCTTCGCCCGAACCGGGGTGCCGATCCGGGAACGGTTCACCGCGCCCCGGGGTTCCCGGCCACCCCATCCGGCTATCCGACGTGCCGGGGCGTCAAACGGTTGCGTCGAATTTCCGGTGCCGGAAAGCACCCCGGCCGGGCACCGCGAACGGTGCCCGGCCGGGATGTGGACCGCTGGGCGGTCAGTGCAGGTTCTCGTACAGCTCCCGGGCCAGCGCGGCGGTCTCGGACGGCGTCTTGCCGACCTTCACGCCCGCGGCCTCGAGGGCCTCCTTCTTCGCCTGCGCGGTGCCGGCCGAGCCGGACACGATCGCGCCCGCGTGCCCCATCGTCTTGCCCTCGGGGGCGGTGAAGCCCGCGACGTAGCCGACGACCGGCTTGGTCACGTTCTCCTTGATGTAGGCCGCGGCCCGCTCCTCGGCGTCGCCACCGATCTCACCGATCATGACGATGACCTCGGTCTCCGGGTCGGCCTGGAAGGCCTCCAGAGCGTCGATGTGGGTGGTGCCGATGATCGGGTCGCCACCGATGCCGACGGCCGTCGAGAAGCCGATGTCGCGCAGCTCGTACATCATCTGGTAGGTCAGCGTGCCCGACTTGGACACCAGGCCGATCTTGCCCGGGCCGGTGATGTTGGCCGGGATGATGCCGGCGTTCGACTTGCCGGGCGAGATGACGCCGGGGCAGTTCGGGCCGATGATGCGGGTCTTGTTGCCCTTGGCGACGGCGTGGGCCCAGAAGTAGGCCGAGTCGTGCACCGGGATGCCCTCGGTGATCACCACGGCGAGCGGGATCTCGGCGTCGATGGCCTCGATCACGGCGTCCTTGGCGAACTTCGGCGGCACGAAGATGACCGACACGTCGGCGCCGGTCTCCTTCATGGCCTCCTCGACCGTGCCGAACACGGTGAGGTCCTTGCCGGCGATGGTGACCGTCTGGCCGGCCTTGCGGGCGTTCACGCCGCCGACGATGTTCGAGCCGGCCTGCAGCATCTTGGTCGCGTGCTTGGTGCCCTCGGACCCGGTGATGCCCTGAACGATGATCTTGCTGCTGGAATCGAGGAAGATCGACATGTCTCTTACGCTCCTGCCGCGGCCAGCTCGGCAGCCTTGTCCGCTGCGTTGTCCATGGTGTCCACCTGCGTGACCAGCGGGTGGTTGGCCTCGTCGAGGATCCGGCGGCCTTCCTCGACGTTGTTGCCGTCGAGGCGGACCACGAGCGGCTTGGTGGCCTCGTCGCCCAGGATCTTGAGGGCCTCGACGATGCCGGTCGCGACCGCGTCGCACGCGGTGATGCCACCGAAGACGTTGACGAACACCGACTTGACGGCCGGGTCGTTCAGGATGACGTCCAGGCCGGCGGCCATGACCTCGGCGGAGGCGCCGCCGCCGATGTCGAGGAAGTTGGCGGGCTTGACGCCGCCGTGCTTCTCACCGGCGTAGGCGACGACGTCCAGGGTGGACATGACCAGGCCCGCGCCGTTGCCGATGATGCCGACCTCGCCGTCGAGCTTGACGTAGTTGAGGTCCTTCGCCTTGGCCTTGGCCTCCAGCGGGTCCTCGGCCTGCTTGTCGACGAGCTCCTCCTGCTTCGGCTGCCGGAAGGAGGCGTTCTCGTCCAGGGTGACCTTGCCGTCGAGGGCGACGATCTTGTCCTGCGGGTCGCGGACCAGCGGGTTGACCTCGACCAGGGTGGCGTCCTCGGCCACGAAGGTCTCCCACAGCTTGACGACCACGTCGGCCGCCTGGTCGCGGATGACCTCGGGGAAGTTGCCCTGGGTCAGGATCTCCAGCGCCTTGGCCTTGTCGACCCCGGCGATCGCGTCGACCGGCACCTTGGCGAGCGCCTCGGGCCGCTCCACGGCCAGCTGCTCGATCTCCATGCCGCCCTCGGCGGAGGCCATGGCGAGGAAGGTGCGGTTGGCGCGGTCCAGCAGGAAGGAGAAGTAGTACTCCTCCGCGATGTCGGACGCCTCGGTCACCAGCACGCGGCGCGTGATGTGGCCCTTGATGTCGAGGCCGAGGATGGCTTCGGCCTTCTCCTTGGCCTCGGCCGGGTCGTTGGCGAGCTTCACGCCGCCGGCCTTGCCGCGGCCGCCCGTCTTGACCTGGGCCTTGACGACGACCTGTCCACCGATCTTCTCGGCGGCGGCCTGGGCTTCTTCCGGGGTGCTCGCTACGGCGCCGGGCAGTACCGGCACGCCGTGGGCGGCGAAGAGGTCCTTCGCCTGGTATTCGTAGAGGTCCACTACTCCAGTCTCCTGACGACACACACCGCCTGAGTCACCGGTCGTCTCGCGAGGGGCGATCCGCAGGCGGGTGCTTGTTGCAAACCATGCTGCCGGACGGAGACGACCCTAGCGACCTGGGCTTTGGCTCGGGGCAGCGCATCCGGTGAACTCGGTCACCGTATGGATCCAGAGCGTGTTTTCGGGGTGTGAATCGAGCCACGCGCGGCCAGGACGGCGGCGATGACGAGCGCGAGGGCGCAGCCCAGCGCGAGCCACCAGCCCAGCCCGGCGTGGGCGCCGGTGATCTCGTCGCCGACGAGCGGCAGCTCCGCGGCCCGCAGCCCGGCGACGCAGGCGGCGCCCGCGAGCAGTGCCGCGGCGCGGGCCGGGCGGCAGCGCGGGGCGAGGACGCACGCGCCGAGGACGGTGAGGAGTGCGACCAGCAGGCCCCAGGAGGGCGTGCCGAAGCTGGACCAGAGGGCGGGTTCGACGTAGTCCGGCGCGAGGATCGACGGGGTGCCGAAGGCGCCGATGGCGAGTATCCCGGCGGCGACGAGCGGGGTGAGCAGGTCGGCGCCCGGCACGGCGGGGCCCTCCCCGAAGGCGGTGGCCGGGTCGGTGGTCTCGTCCCGTTCGACCATGCCGGCGACGACGGAGCAGCAGGCGGTGATGGCCGAGCCGACGACGGCGAGCGCGGTCCAGAGGACGCCCGGCCCCGGGGTGAGGCCGGCGCCGAGCTCGGTGGCGGTGACGGCCATGGTCAGGACGGCGGTGCCGGCGAGGGGGACGGTGACCCAGGCGACCGAGAGGGCGGGCCGGGCGTAGGCGGAGGGGCCCGCGGTGAACATCACGAGGCCGAGGACGCCGACCAGCAGCCCGGCGACGAGCAGCGCCGAGCGGGACGGGCTCTGCGGGCCGTCGAGGGTCTCGGTGATGACCACCTGAGGCGTGAGGGCGCCGGCGATCGCGGCGGCCGAGGTGAGCACCGCGAGGGCGCCGGTGACGATGCGCAGGCGGCGGATGCCGGGCAGCGTGATCTCGCCGGCCTCGTCGTCCTGGGCGGCGTCCGGGGTGGTGGCGGTGGGCAGGAACGCGGCGGCGACCAGGCCGGCCGCCCCGACGAGCACGAGGATCGGCCCCGCCGCGAGCCGCACGCCGGGCAGGCTGAGCCCCGAGACGAGGTTCGGCAACCCGAGGACGGCGGCGCTGACGCCGAGCCCGAGCAACCCGCCCCGGGCGACGGCACTGCCCGACCCGGCGAGCAACACGGTGGCGACGGGCAACGCGAAGGCGAGCAGAAGACTCCCCGCGAGGACGAGGCCCGGGCTCTCGAAGGCGCTGCCGGCCGGCAGGAAGGCGTCGTTGGAGGTGAAGGGCGCCATCATGACGCCCACCGCGGAGACAACCGCGGCGAACATCCCGAAGAGGAGGCCCGCACGGCTGACTTCAGCCGCCTCGGGCCAGGCGGCGGCGGGGTCGGTGGAGGTGGGGCCGTCGCCAGATGCGGAGTTGGCTCCGAGGGTGCCGGCATCGCCTACTGCCCCGAGGAGGTGGGCCTGGACGTCCTTGCCGGAGAAACACTCGCGGCCGTGGATGCAGTCCCGTCCTTATCGGCGGCACTGGGATGCTCCGCGCCATCGGCGGAAGCACCGGGGTGGCTGCCGACATCACCGCGATCAGCGGTGGCGCCCTCCTGTGGGGTGCCACTGGGCACGGACTCGCTGGACGCCCCGCCTGGCGGTGGTGTGGCTGGCAACTGTTTCACGGCC
Organism: Amycolatopsis thermalba; assembly: GCF_023376025.1. Classification (NCBI taxonomy): domain Bacteria; kingdom Bacillati; phylum Actinomycetota; class Actinomycetes; order Pseudonocardiales; family Pseudonocardiaceae; genus Amycolatopsis; species Amycolatopsis thermalba. The sequence goes on along the minus strand of NZ_CP091196.1, from coordinate 1,292,952 downwards.
GACGCCTCCGCAGCCGCTCGGGCGGCTGCGGAGGTGCTTGGGGTCCACGGGGTGTCCGCCTTCGGGGCGGCGGCTCGTGTTGCCATCACCCCTGCGGCGATCGCCGTGGCGTGGCCGGCCAGCAGGAGCCACAGGCCGGGCGCCGTGCCGGGGTCGGCCAGCGAGTGCAGCCGGAACAGCTCCGGGCGCGCCGCGCGGACCGGGTCCGTCAGCAGGATCAAGTCGAGCACCAGCCGTCCCGGGGCGAGGGCCGCCACCGCGGCCAGCACGCCGGCCGCGGTCTGGTGGCGTCCCTTCAGGGCGAGCACCGCGACCACGACCATCGGCGCCACGGCCAGCACCACCAGCAGCGGCACGCTGTTGAAACCGCGCGCCACACCGTTCACCACGGGCACGACGGCACCCCCGGCGAGCAGGACGGCCGAGACCGCACCCACCACGTAGGCCGGAACTGACGGGGACCGGCCCGCGGTGACCGTGTCGGGGATGGCGTCGAGCCGCGCGGCGGCCGCGCCGCCGGTGGTGTCAGTGTCCATGTGATCTCACGTTGTCGAGGGTCGGAGGAGCGGTCGGGACGGCCGGCCTCGGCGTCCGAGAGCCGCGGGCACGCCGCAGCCTGTGTCTGACACCAGCGCCCGGCGCCACCGCCTCACCGGCGATCGCGGGCCCGCGCGGTCTCGCTACCGACACCGGCGCCGACGCTAGCAAGCCTCCCAGGTTGCCCCCGGAGCCCCACGAAATAACAAACCGTGTCGCACGTCACACCAACGGCGGAATATCCCTTCTACCCAGTGTCATCGCTGCTGTTGGACGGTCGGCCCACGCCCCACGTTCGGCCCAGACGGCGGCCGGTTCTTGCCCGCGACCACATCCCTTCGTTACTGTCCCCCGGTCCCCATCACGGTCAGGTCACGATGTGGGCGACGGGCAGCCAAACCCCCGAATCGGTTGCCCACCGGGATCCCCCGCCCGGCGCCCGCTGTCTGACCCCCCGAGTAACGGAAGGCCTCGACTTGGCTCGATACCGCTCCCCCGGCGGCCAAGCTCCTTCCCCGGCACTCGATGACGACGCTCTGGACGGCGCCGTCGTCCGGGTCCGGGGCGCTCACCGGCTCCCCGCGCCCTCGTCGGCGCTGCGTGGCCGGGTCGTGGTCGCCGCCGTCGCGGCCGGCGCGTTCGCCGCGGCCGCCGCGGGACAGACGCTCCAAGCCGTACAGACTTCCGACGCCGGCGTGACCCCTCTGGCCAACGCCGAGGACGCCAGCGCGTCGTTCGCCGTCGGTGGTGACGCCCCCACCGGCGCTCCCGAGATCCTTCCCGCGGCCAACTTCACGGACGCCTCGGCCGAGGTGCAGCGCCTCACCGACAGCGAGAACGTCACGATGGCCCGCCAGGCCCGCGACGCCGAGGCCGCCCGCATCGCCGCCGAAGAGGCCGCTCGCCCGAAGACCTGCGCGCCCGCGAAGGGCACCTACACCTCCGGCTTCGGCGCCCGCTGGGGCACCAGCCACTACGGCATCGACATCGCCAACTCGATCGGCACCCCGATCTACGCCGCCTCCGACGGCGTGGTGATCGAGGCCGGCCCCGCCAGCGGCTTCGGCCTGTGGGTGAAGATCCAGCTGGAGGACGGCACCGTCCAGGTGTACGGCCACATGAACAGCTACTCGGTGCGCGAGGGCCAGAAGGTCAAGTGCGGGCAGAAGATCGCCGAGATCGGCAACCGCGGCCAGAGCACCGGCCCGCACCTGCACTTCGAGGTCTGGCTCAACGGCGTCAAGAAGGTCGACCCGCGCAGCTGGCTCGCCGCCCGCGGCGTGTACCTCTGACGGCCCCTCCCGCGCTCGTTCACGGCCGCACGAAGTAGGCCACCGCGACCTGCCAGACCGTGCACAGCCTCCGCGACGTGCGCCGGCACAGCACGCACCGTCCATCGGGCCCGCCGTGCCGCTCCAGGAGCGCCTGCCAGGCTCCGAGTACGACGAGCGCCTCCGCGGCCGGTAATGCCCCGTCGCGAGCCGCACGCGCGACCATGCGCTCGATGCGCTCCAGGACGGCTGCTCGCACGTACGGGAACCACTGCCTGCCCACACCATGACCTCCCGAGGGTTCGAACTTTCGTTCGAGACAGGTATAGCGGAGGGGTCTGACAGTTTTGGGTTGGTTGGGGCTCGATGATCGCCCGATCGAGTTAGTGGGGCGTGGGGAGTGGCCGGTGCGGGGGGCGAGAACGCCGTGCGCGCGATCCGGCTGAGGGCTGGAGATGGTGGGCGCCGGAAGTGGCCTCGGAGTGGAGGTGCGCCGGGGCGGTGCGGGCCGTGATCGCACCGGCGGCCTCAGCCGGTGCACCGGTGGCGCACAAGCGAACGGCCCGCTGGCGAGCAGCGGATGCAGCTTCGCCGTCGGAGCCCAGCGAGCGGCGGCTACAGCTTCATCGCCACGCGCGGCGAGCGGCGATGAAGCTATAGCCGCACCCTCAACACCGGCTGGGGCAGATTTGCCGCACCAGCGAACGGGCAGCCGCACGAACCGGCCCACCGCCGAGCGGCGGCTGCGGCCGCAGCCTCCACGCCCCGGCGAGCGGCGCCTGCGGCCGCCCCCTCCGCGCCCCGGCGAGCGGCCACAGCCGCGCCCTCCGCAGCCGGGCACACAGCGGCTACAGCTTCACCATCGGCACGCTGCCGATCAGCATCAGCTTCACCTTGCCGGCACTGCCGAAATCGATCGTCGCCGTGGCGCGGGGGCCCTCGCCGGAGGCTTCGACCACCGTGCCCAGTCCGTACTTGTCGTGGTTGACCCGGTCGCCCACCTCGAGCTTCAGCGCGACCGTGTTCTGCCAGCCCTTGAACGGCGTCGACCGCATGCCGCGGGCCGCGATGCCGGCCTGCGCGGAGTCCTCGCCGAAGCGCGACCGCCGTCCCCACGTCGTCGCGGCGCGCGGTGAGCCGAAGGACGGCTCGGCGGCCGACGACGGCTCCTCGCGGCGCCAGTCGAGCAGCTCGGCGGGCACCTCGTCGAAGAACCGGGACGCCGGGTTCGTCATCGGCTGCCCCCACGCCGACCGGGTGATCGCCCGGCTCAGGTACAGCCGCTGCCGCGCCCGCGTGATCGCCACGTACGCCAGCCGCCGTTCCTCCGCCAGCTCGGCCGGCTCGCCCAGCGCACGCAGGTGCGGGAAGACACCGTCCTCCCAGCCCGTGCAGAACACCACCGGGTACTCCAGCCCCTTGGCGGTGTGCACGGTCATCAGCGTGACCACGCCCGAGTCCTCTTCCGCACCGTCCTCGTCCGGGCTCGGCACCGAATCCGCGTCCGCGACCAGCGACACCCGCTCCAGGAACGCGGGCAGCGAGCCCGGTTCGGGCACCCCGGCGTCGTCCTCGGCGAGCGGCGCCATCTCGGCCGCCTGCTCCGCGAACTCGCGCGCGACCGTGATCAGCTCGGTCAGGTTGTCCACCCGCGAGGCGTCCTGCGGGTCGTCGGACTCCTCCAGCTCGGCCCGGTACCCGGTGCGCTCCAGCACGGCTTCCAGCACGTCCGCGACCTCGGCGCCACCGTCGACCAGCTCGATCAACCCGTCGAGCAGCTCCACGAACCCGGCGATCGCCTTGGCCGACCGCGGGTTGAGCAGCGCCACCCGGCCCGCCGCGGCGTCGCGCAACGCGGCCGCGAAGGAGATCCGCTCGCGCTCGGCGTGCGTGGCCACGCACGCCTCGGCCCGCTCGCCGATGCCCCGCTTGGGCACGTTCAGGATCCGCCGCAGGCTGACCGTGTCCTCCGGGTTGGCCAGCACCCGCAGGTAGGCCAGCGCGTCCCGCACCTCGCGCCGCTCGTAGAACCGGACGCCGCCGACCACCCGGTAGGGCAGCCCGAGCCGGATGAAGATCTCCTCGAACACCCGCGACTGGTTGTTCGTGCGGTAGAAGACCGCGACGTCGGAGTACTTCGCCTGGCCCTGGTCGACCAGCGCGTCGATCTCGCCCGCGACGAAGGCCGCCTCGTCGTGCTCGTTGTCGGCGACGTACACGCCGATCTTCTCGCCGTCGCCGGAGTCGGTCCACAGCCGCTTGTCCCGCCGGTTCGGGTTGCGCGCGATGACCGCGTTGGCCGCGGACAGGATGGTCTGGGTGGAGCGGTAGTTCTGCTCCAGCAGGATCGTGCGGGCGTCCGGGAAGTCCCGCTCGAACTCCTCGATGTTGCGGATCGTGGCGCCGCGGAAGGCGTAGATCGACTGGTCGGCGTCACCGACCACGCACAGCTCGGCCGGCTCGACGCCGGACTCGCTGGTCGCGGTGCCGACCAGCTCCCGCACCAGCGTGTACTGGGCGTGGTTGGTGTCCTGGTACTCGTCGACCAGGACGTGCCGGAACCGGCGGCGGTAGTGCTCGGCCACGTCGGGGAAGGTCTGGAACAGCTCGACCGTGCGCATGATCAGGTCGTCGAAGTCGAACGCGTTGGCCAGCCGGAGCCGCCGCTGGTACTCGGTGTAGACCTCGGCGACGCGGCGCTCCAGGTCGTTGGACGCCTTCGCGGTGGCGTCCTCCGGGTCGGCCAGCTCGTTCTTGTGGTTGGAGATGTGCACGGCCAGCGCGCGGGCCGGGTAGCGCTTGGGGTCGATGTCCAGGTCGCGCGCCACGAGCGTGACCAGGCGCCGGGTGTCGTCGGCGTCGTAGATCGAGAAGTTCGACGACATGTCCAGCGTCTTGGCCTCGCGGCGCAGCAACCGCACGCACATCGAGTGGAACGTGGAGACCCACATCGCGTTCGCCCGCCTGCCGACCAGTTCGCTGACGCGCTCGCGCATCTCGGCCGCGGCCTTGTTGGTGAACGTGATCGCCATGATCTCGCCGGGGTGCACGCCGCGCTCGGCCAGCAGGTAGGCGATCCGGCGGGTCAGCACCCGGGTCTTGCCCGACCCGGCGCCCGCGACGACCAGCAGCGGCGCCCCGGCGTGCGTGACCGCCTCCCGCTGCGCGGGGTTGAGGTCGGCGAGCAGGTCGGCGTGGCGGCCCGGCGCGGGGCGCGCGGGCGGCTCGGCGGGGAGGTCGAACAGGGTGCTCATCGGTTCTCCACGCTACTCGGGGGCACTGACGGTTTACCGCGCCGGACGTACCGCCAGGTGTCGACGGCGGACGGACGCGCGAGGCGCTCGCCGCGCGGAGGATCGACGACATGACCACACCATCGACCCGGATCCGCGCCGGGGACCAGGACCGGGAGCGCGTGGCGACCCGGCTGCAGGAGGCGAGCGGCGAGGGCAGGCTGACCCTAGGCGAAGCCGAAGAGCGGCTCGCGGCCGCCTACGCCGCGACCTACGTCGACGAACTGACCGCGCTCACGCGCGACCTACCGGAACCAACGCCGCCGCGGCCGCCGCGCTTCCCACGACCGCTGCAGGTGCACGCCGCGGTCGTGGCCGTGCTGTCCGCGCTGCTCGTGGTCCGGTTCGCGGTGTCGGACGCGGAGTTCTTCTGGCCGGTGTTCCCGGTGTTCTGGCTCGGCGTGAGCCTGCTCGCACACGCGGCCGTCCGCGGCCGGGGACGAGTTGTGCCATACTGATCTCGTGCAGCACCACGCGTACCGATTTTTCTACGGGATCCGGACTCCGGCTCCCGTGATCGCGTAGGTGCCCACACCACCGTCACCACAAGCCCCGGAGTCCGCGGACCCGGGGCTTTCGTCGGCTTCGGGGCCGTGCGGGTCCGGAAACCGACCGGAGGGCCCGATGAACGCACGCACGAATGAGAAGGACAGCTCGCCGGAGACCTCGGGCGAACCCGTCGCTTCGGCCGAGGAGATCGCCGAGCTGCGCAAGGAGATCGACTGGCTCGACTCCGAGATCCTGCGGCTCGTCAAGCGCCGGGTCGAGGTGTCCCAGACGATCGGCGCCGCGCGGATGGCCGCGGGCGGCACCCGCATCGTCTACAACCGCGAGATGGACGTGCTCGCCCGCTACCGCGAACTCGGCCCGGACGGCCGCCAGCTCGCGATGGCGCTGCTGAACCTGGGGCGCGGCCGGCTCGGCCGCTGAAAAATCGTCCGATTTCCGGGGCTTCCCGGAGGTCCGGTGGCTCGGCGGACGGGCACACTGGAGACATGATTAACGTCATCGCGGTCATCATCGCGATCGCCAGTGTGCTCGCCTCGCTAGCCCATGTGGGTTACTTGGCACTGCTGAACAACGCGGCGAACAAGCGGGCCGGCGGCGCGCCGGTCGCGCAGTACGTCCGCGGCCGGTGGGCGCTCGCCGGGGGAACCTCCGCCGCGGCGCTGCTCGCGTGGCTGTTCACGTCGGGTGGCACCGGAATGGACATCCTCGCGATCATCGTCGCCGCGGGCAGCGGCGCAGTCGCCACCAAGGCCCTCCAGTCGACCCAGGCGCGCTACCGAAGCGGTGGGTGACGGGAACGCCGACGCCCCAACAGAGTGAACTTGCGGGCTCACGCTTTGACAACAGCCGCGGGCTCCTACTCTTGAGGGCGTGGAACGGCCCAGATTCGGCACCACGCGCCCGGCGACAGGTCGTGCGCGTGCAGACGAACGTGCACCCGCACATGCACGGCCTGCTCCATTCGGTCGAATCGGCCTTCCTCCGGCGTCAGAGGACGCAGAGGGCGGTGTCCACACGGCATGACACGCGGGGCCGAATTCACGGAAAGCTCTCGTTCCCGGACCGGCCGGCACCGCCGTGGCGCCGGAACCTGGACCCCGGTCGTCCCGGCGAACCAGCCGGCCGTCCGGCGGGTGCCGCAACCGTTCGACGCACCCGCCCGCGGTTCCCTGCCGCTGACCGAACGCATCCCGGACACCCGGCCCTGCGCCGAGGTGTTCCCCTCCGCGCACGGTGAGCTCCCCGTTCCCCCGCCCCAGCCGGTGCAGGCGAGCCCGGCCGGGCGGCGACCCCAGCGCACCAAGGTCAAGCTGACCCCGCCGCGCAACCGCGACGCCGAGGACACCGACGTGCGCGTGTACGAGGCGGCGCCGGTCACCGGCCTCGGCTCCTTCGACCTCGGCAACGTGCCGGCCTCGGTGACCCCGCCGCGCAGCTGGCGCAAGGCCGCCTGGTTCGCCACCGCCTCCTCGGGCGGCGTCGTCGTCGCGCTGATGTTCGCCGGCTCGGCGTTCGTCGCGAAACCGGCGCCCGACCAGGCGGGCGGCGGGTGGGTCCCGGGCCTCGGCGGCGGCGTGCCCACGCTGTCCGGCGAGCAGCTCGCGCCGCCCACCGGAGGCGGCGCGCAGGGCGACTCCGCCGGCAGCACGTCCCCTGACGACGTCCCGGTGGCGGGCACGACCAGCGTCCAGCCGACCGAGAGCGCGGGCGTGCGGGCTCCCAGCCCGAGCACGGTCCGCGAGACCTCCACCGCCGGTGGCCCCACCAGCGGCTCGGCCACACCGACGCCGACCACCAGCTCGGTCCCGCGCAAGCCGCCGCCCTCCCCCGCGCCCTACGAGGCCGACCCGTACCGGTTCACCGTGTACGCGGACGAGGACCCGAAGACGCTGGCCAGCACCTCGCAGAGCTACCTCGACACGGTCACCGAGAACCCCGAGGCGGCCGCCTCGATGACCAGCGGCGAGCTGCGGCAGGAGGGTCCGCAGGGGCTGGCGCGCAAGTACGCGAACGTGGCGTACTTCCAGGTCAAGCACATCCGCGTGCACCAGTACGACGGCAAGACGGTGTGCACCGTGCAGACCGTCTACAAGGACGGCACCCAGGTCACCGAGCAGCGCACCCTCGAGTTCTCCGGCGACAAGATCACCAGCGACGGGGCCTGACCAGCACGTTGGTCCAGGTGGGTGACGGCAACTGCCGTTCGTCGTGCCCGGGTGCCCCTCCACCGATCGGGGGTGGCCGGTAACGCGGTACCGGGGTTCGCTGATGAACAGCTAGACACCCCCGGCGAGTCCCCCCGAGACGGAAGATCCAGACGACAGGTCCATGAGAGTCGCACACGAACGGCGTCGCGCCATCCGCACGCCGGACGCACTCCGCGTCGAGGAGCTGATCTCCCCCGAGATCCTCGACAACGAGATGGTCGACCGCGAGTACCTCACGCAGGTGTTCCGCGAGCCGCGGAAGTACCTGCCGCCCCCGCGCGTGCGGACCCGGACCGAACCGCGGCGGGAACCGGAGAGCCGGGGCGCGAAGCTCGCCAAGCTCACCGGGCTGACCATGGCCGGCACGCTGCTCGTCGGCGCGGTCGTGGCGTCGTCGCTGCTCAGCCGGGGCCGCGACCAGTCGGCCGCGCCGGCCAGCCCGGCCCCGCCGCAGATCACCGGCGCGGCCGCGCTCGGCGGGTTCGCCTCCGGGGGCGCCCCGGACGAGCAGCACGGCGGTCGCACCCCCGGCCACCCCCAGCTGAACCTCGCGCCGGCCGCCCAGGTGCCGGTGACGCAGACCCAGGCACCCGCGGCCGGGGTGACGAGCGCTCCCGAGGGCTCCGCCGCGCCGACGACGACCACCCCCGAGCTGACCGACGCGGAGAAGCTGGCGGTGGTCAACGAGTTCTACCGGCGGGTGGACTCCGCGCCGGAGAAGGCGCTGGACCTGCTCAGCCCGGCACTGGCCGGTGAGGAGGCCGGTGACCTGGTGCGGGCCTGGAGCACCATGCGCCAGGTCGAGGTGACGCAGGCGGACGTCCAGCCGGACGGGTCGGTGCTCGCCGTGGTGCTGATGCGCCGCGACGACGGCACGCGGCTGCGCGTCACCCAGCAGCTGGGTCTCGACGAGGCCGGACGCAGCATCTCGGAGGCGGTCCTGCTGGCCGCCGAGGAGCTGTAGCGCCGCCATAGCAGGCGTGGCCCGGGCCGCCCCAGACAGTGCCGGATGCATGCGCGCAGAGTGAGCACCCTAGCCTTGACTGAACGGATCTGGCCCACCCCGGCCTACGGGCCGAGCTACGTGCATAGGCTCCCAGACGTGCGGCACTGCGTCGCGCCCTGAAACAGCCCCCGAAGGAGGTCGCGTGAGCGACGAGGGTCGCCTGGTCGCCGGCCGGTACCGGATCGAACGGCGAATCGGCTCCGGCGCCATGGGCGCCGTGTGGCAGGCGCACGACGACGTACTCGGTCGCGCCGTCGCGATCAAGCAGTTGCTTCTGCAACCGGGGCTGGACCAGCACGAGGCCGAGGACGCCAAGCAGCGCACCATGCGCGAGGGGCGCATCGCCGCCCGTCTGCACCACCCGAACGCCATCTCCGTGTTCGACGTCGTCACCGACGACAACGGCCACCCGTGCCTGGTGATGGAGTACCTGCCCTCGACCAGCCTGGCCGAGCTGCTGCGGGACCGGAAGACGCTGCCGCCGCGCGAGGTGGCGCGCATCGGCGCCCAGATCGCGGCCGCGCTCAAGGAGGCGCACGCGGTCGGGATCGTGCACCGGGACATCAAGCCGGGCAACATCCTGCTCGCCGACAACGGTGTGGTGAAGATCACCGACTTCGGCATCTCGCGCGCCAAGGACGACGTCACGGTCACCAAGACCGGCATGATCGCCGGCACCCCCGCCTACCTGGCGCCGGAGGTCGCGATCGGCGGCGACCCCGGTCCGGAGGCCGACGTGTTCTCCCTGGGCTCCACGCTGTACGCCGCGTGCGAGGGCCAGCCCCCGTTCGGGCTGAGCGAGAACACCCTGAGCCTGCTGCACGCGGTCGCCGCGGGGCAGATCAACCCGCCGCGGCAGTCCGGTCCGCTGGCGAGCGTGCTGGCCGTGCTGCTGCACCCCGAGGTCCAGCACCGCCCGACCGCCGCCGAGGCCGAGGAGCTGCTCGCCGCCGTGGCGCGCGGTGAGACGCCGCTGGGCGGGCCGGACGACGAGACCCAGTTCTCGCCCTCCGGCGGGGCGCTCGCCGGTGGCGCGCTGGCCGCCGGTGCGCTGGGGGCAGCCGCGGGCGCGGGTGCCACGCGAGCCTTCCGGGGCGACGACCTGGGCGCGCACTCCGGCACGCTGGCCGGCGGCGCGAGCGACCAGTTCTACGACGAGTACGACGACTACGCGGACCCGTACGGCAGCACAGCCGCCTACCCGACGGACGACTACGACCGCCAGGGCGGGACGCGCGCGGTGCCCGCCGGGTACGACGGCTACGACGACGAGCCCCGCCCGGCGGCGGAGGAAGCGGACGAGAAGCGGGGCAAGTGGAAGGTGCCGGCCGCGATCGGCGCCGTCGTGGTGGCCGGCCTCGTGGCGCTCGGCATCTGGCTGTTCAGCCAGCCGGACCACGCCACGAACACCACCGAGACCAGCCCGCCGGTGCTGCCGCCGCCGGTGACCAGCTCGTCGGTCGAGACGACGGAGAGCTCGACGCCCACCGTGACGCGGTGGAGCGAGAGCAACGAGCAGACCCGGCCCTCCTCTTCGCGCCGCAGTTCCGTGGAGGAGACCTCGACGCCGCGGACCTCGTCACCCAGCAAGTCGAGCCCGACGAAGACCCCGACCTCCTCGTCCAGCGAGGAAGAAGAGCCGAGCACTGGGGCCACCTCGCCAACCCAGTAAGTCGACTGCCGGAAACGTTCAGGATCGGCCAGTAGGGTGGTGGGTGACTATCCGACACGCCGGGACGACGAGAGGGTGTAGTGGGTACTGAGGGCGCACTCGTCGGCGGCCGGTACCGGTTGGACCAGCCGATCGGTCGTGGCCGCGCCGGAATCGTGTGGCTGGCGTACGACACGCAGCTGAACCGCACGGTGGCCGCGAAGAAGATGCCGGTCGCGCCGGGGCACAGCGAGCAGTCGATCGCCGCCGCGCTGGACGAGGGCCGCGCGGCGATGCGGATCCAGCACAACTGCGCCATCGGCGTGTACGACGTGCTGCGTGACGGGGCGAACCCGTGGGTCGTCATGGAGTACGTGCCCTCGCGCAACATGGCGGACTTCCTCGCCGAGTACGGCACGCTCACGCCCGAGCAGACCGCGTTCCTGGGCATCCAGCTCGCGTCCGCGCTGGCCGCGGCGCACCGGGCCGGTGTCGTGCACCGCGGGCTGGAGCCGGGCAACGTGCTGCTCGCCGACGACGGCGGCGTCAAGGTCACCGACATCGGGTTCACCGGCGCCGGGTTCAACCCCGCCTACCGGGCGCCGGAACTCTCGCGCGGCGCGACCGCCGCACCGGCCACCGACGCGTTCTCCCTCGGGGCGACGCTCTACACGGCGGTCGAGGGCGTGCCGCCCTACGGCGACCACGGCGGCGGGCCGCTGCGGCAGCCGGAGAAGGCCGGCGTGCTCGCGCCCGCGTTGATGAAGCTGCTGCGCGAGGACCCGCTGAGCCGCCCCACGCTGGGCGACAGCATCACCTCGTTCCAGGCCATCACGCAGGGGCGGCAGACGGCGTTCATCCCGCCGACCGCGCCCGCCCTGCCGACGGTGCCCGCGTTCCGGCCGCAGACGCCGCCGCCTTCGCCGCCGAAGGAGCCGATTGTGCGGATTTCGCCGGTGCGGGTGCGGCAGTTGATTTTGGCGACCATGGCTGTGCTCGTTGCGGCGGCCATTGGGATCGGGGTTACTCAGCTTTTGTTCTTGTGAGCTGGGTGGGCGCTACGCGCGTATCTACTGCGTCGGCTTCGCTTCGCTACGCCCGGATTTGCCCCTCCCGAACCCGATCTTCAATTGTTCGGTTGCCGAGAAGCGGCGTCAAGGCTGGAAAGAGTACCTTGACCCCGCTGCTCGGCAACCGATTTGGCTGGGGATCGGGTTGCGGGAGAGGGGGTGGCTCGTGGGGGTGGTGCGTTGCGTTGCCGGGTGGCGGTTCGTGCTGTGGGGTTGTGCTTTATGCGGCGACGTCCGTTCTTGTCTCCTTGAGCACCTTCAGTAGGTGGCGGAGCGCTGGCTGGTCGCGTGAGCGGGTGGATACCGCGGCGTGGATCGGGCGGATGGGTTCCGGGTTGCGGATTCGCCGGACCACCGCGCCGGGTTGGGGGGCGCCCAGGCCCAGCACCGGGACCAGGCTGATGCCCAGCCCCGCCGCGACGAAGCCCTGCGCGGTGGCGTAGTCCTCGCACTCCATGACGAAGTTCGGCACGAAACCGGCGGCCCCGCAGGCGGCCATGAGCACGTCCCGGCACGGGCCGGGTACGCCCTCGTTGTTGATCCACGGCTCGTCGGCCAGGTCGGCCAGGTCCACGACCCTCTTGCGGGCCAGCGGGTGGCTCTTCGGCAGCGCCACGCGGTACGGGTCGTCGAACAGGTGGTACAGCTCGACGCCCGGCTTCGAGTACGGGCCGGCGAACACCACGATCGCCACGTCGGCGTCGCCGTTTTCCACCTGTGGCAGCGCGTCCACGGGTTCCAGGAGCCGCAGGTCCAGCTGCACGCCCGGGTACTCGGCCCGCAACGCCGCCACCGCGGGCGGTACCAGCGACGCGCCGGCCGTCGCGAAGTAGCGGATCGCCAGGCGGCCCGTCCGGCCCGCCTTCAGGTCCGCCAGCTCCGACTCGGCCTTGGACAACTGCGCGCACACGACCTCGGCGTGCTGGGACAACAACGCGCCGGCCGGGGTGGGCCGCACCCCGCGGCCGACCCGCTCCAGCAGCGCGGTACCCGCCTCGCGCTCCAAAGTGGACAACTGCTGGCTGATCGCGGACGGGGTGTAGCCGAGGTTGCGGGCGGCCGCGCTGATCGACCCGCTGGACACCACGGCCCGCAGCACCTGCAACCGGCGGACGTCGAGCATGCCCCGAGAATACAGTTCTGCTTACAGCAGCGTGTAGATAATTTCGCTTGTTCTTACAGATCGCCGGCGCGATCGTGAAGGTCGTGGCCGAAACGAAAACTCTGCTGCGCCTGGCCGCGCTGGCACTCATGTGGGGATCGAGCTTCCTGTGGATCAAGATCGGGCTGCAGGCGTTCACGCCGGTCCAGATCGTGCTCATCCGCACCGCACTGGGCAGCGCGGTGCTCGTCGGGCTCTGCTACGCCGCCCGGGACCGGCTCCCGGCCGGACGGCGGATCTGGACGCACCTGCTGGTCGCCGCGCTGTTCCACAACGCGCTGCCGTTCCTGCTGTTCGCGATCGGCGAGCAGACCGTCAGCTCCGGCGTCACCGGCGTGCTGAACGCGACCACCCCGCTGTGGACGCTGCTCATGGCCGTGCTGATGGGCGTCGAACGGCGGCTCGACCCGCCGAAGCTCACCGGGCTGCTCGCCGGGCTCGTCGGCACCGTGCTGATCTTCGCGCCCTGGCAGGAGTCCGGTCTGCTCAGCTGGGGTGCGCTGGCCTGCCTCGCCGCCGCGGTGAGCTACGGGTTCGTCTTCGTCTACGAGGGCAAGCACCTGTCCGGCACCGGCTCGTCGCCGGTCGCGCTGGCCGGCGCGCAGATGACCGCGGCGACCGGGTTCACGCTGCTCGCCATGCCCGCCGGTGGCACCACGCCGGTGCACCTGTCCGCCGGTCCGGTGATCGCCGTGGTGATCCTCGGGGTGTTCTCCACCGGGTTCGCGTTCGCGCTGAGCTACCGCCTGCTGGCGACCGAAGGCGCGGTCACCGCCTCCACCGTCGGCTACCTGCTGCCCGTCGTGTCACTGGCGCTCGGCGCGCTCTTCCTCGGCGAGGACCTGAACCCGCGGATCCTCGCCGGGGTCGCGGTCGTGCTCGCCGGGGTCGCCCTGACGCGCGTGCGGCGCCGCGTCCTGGTTCAGACCAGCCTGCGGTCCGAGGCCCAGCGGGAGAGCTCGTAGCGGTTGGACAGCTGGGTCTTGCGCAGGACGCTCGACACGTGCGTCTCGACGGTCTTCACCGAGATGTACAGCTCCGAGGCGATCTCCTTGTAGGCGTAGCCCCGCGCGAGCAGGCGCAGCACGTCCCGCTCGCGCGGGGTCAGCAGGTCCAGCTCGGGGTCGCTGATCGGCGCCGAGCCCGGCCGGTCGGCGAACGCGTCCAGCACGAAACCGGCCAGCCGCGGCGAGAACACCGCGTCGCCCTCGGACACCCGCGCGATGGCCCGCACCAGCTCCTTCGACGAGATGGTCTTGGTGACGTACCCGCGGGCGCCGGCGCGGATGACCGCGATGACGTCCTCGGCCGCGTCGGACACCGACAGGGCCAGGAACACGACGTCGGGCAGGTCGGTGCGGACGCGGCGGAGCACCTCCGCACCACCGCCGTCGGGCATGTGCACGTCGAGCAGCACGACCTGCGGTTTCGTCCGGGCGATCCCGGCGACCGCCTCGGCGACCGAGCCGGCCTCGCCCACCACCCGCACCTCGTCGGTGATCGAGTCCAGTTCGGTGCGCACCCCGGCCCGGAACAGCGCGTGGTCGTCGACCAGGAACACGCTGATGGGGGCCTTCGGCTGCGGTGTCTCGCTCAACGCGTCCCTCCAGATTCGGCTTTCACCGGCATTTCCAGCTGCACCTCGGTGCCGTCCCCGGGCGCCGTGCGCAGCCGTACCGTGCCGCCGTTGCGCTCCATCCTCCCCCGGATGGAGTCCGCGAGGCCATGCCGGTCCTCCGACACGGTCTCCGGGTCGAAGCCCTTGCCCCGGTCCCGCACGAACACGGTGACCCCGGTGGGCTCCACCTCGGCGTACACGCTCACCTCGTCGACCCCCGCGTGCTTGGCCGCGTTGACCATCGCCTCACGGGCCGCCAGCACCAGCGCGGTGAGCCGCTCGTCCAGCTGCGCGTCGCCGACCACCACCTGCGACACCGAGATCGCGAACGTGTCCTCGACCTCGCCGCAAGCGGTCGCGACCGCCCTGGAAAACACAGTCAACTGGTCCTTACCCTCCTGCTTCGGCGTGCCGTAGCCGGACGGGCCGTAGAGCCAGCCACGCAGCTCGCGTTCCTGGCTGCGTGCCAGGCGGGCGACCTCCTTCGGCGACTCCGACTGCTTCTGGATCAGCGCCAGGGTCTGCAGGACCGAATCGTGCAGGTGCGCGGCGATCTCCGCGCGCTCCTCGGTGCGGATGCGGGCCCGGCGCTCCTCCCCCAGGTCGCGGCCCATCCGCAGCCAGAACGGCACGGTCAGCACCGCCACCCCGACCAGCGTCGCGAGCACCGCGAGCAGCGCGAACTGCACCTGGTCGAGCGATCCGGTGCGCAGCACGACGACACCGATCCCGGTGATCACCAGCGCGACGCCGGCCAGGATCCGGATCGCCGCCGACCACCCCCCGCCGCCGAGCACCATGCCCGCGACACCCGAGCGCGCCCCGTCCCGCCATCGGCGGCGCTGCGACTCGTCGGCCTCCCGCCACACGACCGCGGCGCCGACCAGCGCCAGCGCGAGCGGCACCGCGACCCAGCCGTTGATCGCGCCGGTGAGGGCGCCACCGGCGACCAGCAGGCCGATGCCCAGGATGACCAGGCCGATCGCCTGCTGCTTCTCCTTCGGCGTGGCCGGCGTCTCGGTCTCCTCGCGGCGCCGCTGCGGCACGAACACCCACAGCAGCCCGTAGGCCACCAGACCGGCCCCGCCGAACGCCGCCAGTATCGCGAACGTCGCGCGCACCCAGAGCACCTTGATGCCGAGGTGGTCGGCCAGACCGGAGGCGACCCCCGCCACCACCCGGCTGGACCGGCGCCGGTACATCTTGGGCCGCTCGTCGGCCTCCGTCAGCGCGCTCCCGGCGGCCGGCACCACCGCCGCCTCGCCCGGTGGGCGCGGCAGCGGCATACCGGTCTCGGTCCGCGGCTTCTCCTGCACGTGATCCATGGTTCTGCCATGGTCACACGCCCGCAAGGCACGATTCATCCGGGAAAACCCCGGGGATCGCGGCCGCGGCAAACTCAGGGTCGTTCCCCGATGTGCGTGCGGCCCGGCTCCCGCATGCTGGGCACCATGAACGACACGGCAGAGGCTCCGAAACCGCATGGCCTGGGCGGTTTCGAGGAGACCGTGAAGGACTTCTGGGCCAGCCGCCCGCGCCGTCCCACCCGGGGCGGCAAGATCGGCGGTGTCGCGGCGGCCATCGGCAACCGGTACGGCATCGATCCGGTGATCGTGCGGGTGGCGTTCGTGACGGCGACCGTGTTCGGCGGGGTCGGCGCTTCGCTGTACCTGCTGTGCTGGCTGCTGTTCCCGGCCGAGGGCGACGAGGTGTCGCCGGTCGAGTCGCTGTTCGGGCAGGGCCGCAGCTCGATGTCCAAGCACCTCACGATCGTGCTGGGCATCCTGTTCTTCCCGCTGTCCAGCTGGGCGTTCGCCGGTGGCTGGTTCAACGGGGGCGGCATCATCGGGGCGGCGATGATGGTCACCGCGCTGTACCTGCTGCACCGCGGGCGCGGGCACCTCAACCGGCCGGTGCCGGTGACGCCCGCGGCCACCACGGTCGGTCCCGCGGCGTTCTCGATGAGCGCGCCGGGCACCACCGAGCGGGCCGAGTCCGGGTGGGACCCGCTGGGCGCGGACCCGATGGCGTGGGACCTGCCGGACCCGGTTCCGCCGCCGGCCCCGGCGCCGCCGCGTCCGCCGCGCGCGCCGCGGCGGACGAGCAAGATCGGTGTCGCGACCTTCGGCATCGCGCTGCTGGTCGCCGGGGTCGGCGCGGCGATCGGTTCGTCCGGTGAGGCATGGTTCTCGCCGCAGCACGTCATCGGCCTGGTGCTCGGGGTCCTGGGCGTCGGGATGGTGGCCGGTGCGTTCGCCGGCGGCGGCCGCAAGCTGGCCGTGCTGGCGGTGCCGCTGTCGATCGTGGGCGTCGCGTTGACCACCATGCCGGTCGGCGACTACTCCGGCGGGATGGGCGACCTGCGGGTCACGCCGGCGACCGCGGCCGAGGTGCTGCCGAGCTACCAGCGCACAGCCGGGACGGTCGACCTGGATCTGACCAGGCTGCCCGCGGACGTGCCGGTGCGGACCGAGGTGCACCTCGGCGCGGGCGACACGACGGTGCGCGTGCCGGCGACGGCGGACGTCACCTACACGTGCGTGTCGCAGTTCGGTGAGGCGAACTGCTTCGGCCGCCAGACGAGCGGGGTCGGGGCCGCTCCGATCACCGGGGTGGACTACGGAACGGACGGTCCGGGCGGGCTGCAGCTGACGCTGACGGCCGACCAGGGCGTCGGGACGCTGGAGGTGCGTCGTGGCTGAGCGGGAGAACCCGTACTCCTACGACACGGAGACGCCCGCGGAGCCGGAGCGCCGCCGCGGGGTCGACGTCTTCACGCTGATCATCGGCATCGCGACGCTGCTGGTCTCGGCGTACGTGTTGTCCGACGGCGCCACCTGGCTACCCTCCTTCGACCTGAAGTGGGTGCTGGCGGGCGGCGCGGTGCTCGTCGGGGTGCTGATGCTGGGGGCGTCGATGCGCGGAGGCCGGCGGGACTGAGCCGGTCGTTGCCAGGCCAGGGAAAGGGAGCCGTTCGCGGCTCCCTTTTTCGTCACCAGGTGAGCATCCAGAAGCCGACGCCGGAGGCCGCCGGCGATGATGGAGCCGCTGCCGTCCCCCGGTTTCCCGATCACCAGTACTGGAAGCCGACGGTGCCCCGGCCGCGCGGCCAGTGCAGACCGAGGAATTCGACCGTGTCGGCCCGGAGATCGGTCTGGTAGGAATCGACCGGCTTCTCGACGGCCTCCGGCCGGGCGCCCAACGGAACCACCTCGATGGCGCCGCGCTGCTGGTCGACGAGCACGAAGCTCCGCGGCGCCTGCCCCTCGGCGACCGTCTCCCAGCGCTCCCGATAGTGCCCCTTGCGGGTGCGGTAGTACCAGTGCCGCCGGACGCGGTAGCCGTACCAGACGCAGGGCGTCTTGCTGAGTTCCGCGGTCACCAGGCCTCCCGCGCCCGGGTGCGCGGCGCCGACCACCTCGGTGATCCGGCGGAAGCCGCCCTCGGGACGTGGCCGCGGGACCATCCGCCGCAGCTGCTCCAACTGCGCGACGGACAGGGTCGGGGTGGCGGCCATGGTCCGCACCGGCGCGCCCGCCTTCCGCGCGCGGCGGAACAGCACCGCCGCCACGACGATCAACGCGATGCCCACCAGCAGCACGTCGCCCCCGGGTCAGTGGTTCCGGATCACTCCCACTCGATGGTGCCCGGCGGCTTGCTGGTCACGTCCAGCACGACCCGGTTGACCTCGGGAACCTCGTTGGTGATGCGGGTGGAGATGCGTTCCAGCACGTCGTAGGGCAGGCGGGTCCAGTCGGCCGTCATGGCGTCCTCGCTGGACACCGGGCGCAGCACGACGGGGTGACCGTAGGTGCGGCCGTCGCCCTGGACGCCGACGCTGCGGACGTCCGCGAGCAGCACCACCGGGCACTGCCAGATGTCGCGGTCCAGGCCGGCCGCGGTCAGCTCCTCGCGGGCGATCGCGTCGGCGGCGCGCAGCGTCTCCAGCCGGTCCGCGGTGACCTCGCCGATGATCCGGATGCCCAGGCCGGGCCCGGGGAACGGCTGCCGGTGCACGATCGTCTCCGGCAGGCCCAGCTCCAGCCCGACGCGGCGGACCTCGTCCTTGAACAGCAGCCGCAGCGGCTCGACCAGCTCGAACTGCAGGTCCTCGGGCAGGCCGCCGACGTTGTGGTGGCTCTTGATGTTGGCCGCGCCGGTGCCGCCGCCGGACTCGACGACGTCCGGGTACAGCGTGCCCTGGACGAGGAAGCGGTAGTCGCCCTCGGCCTTGAGGTCGCGCTCGGCCTGCTCGAAGACGCGGATGAACTCGCGGCCGATGATCTTGCGCTTCTGCTCCGGGTCGGTGACGCCGGCCAGCGCGTCGAGGAAGCGCTCGCGGGCGTCGACGGTCACCAGGTTCACGCCGGTGGCGGCGACGAAGTCGCGCTCGACCTGGGCGCGCTCGCCGCGGCGCAGCAGGCCGTGGTCGACGAAGACGCAGGTGAGCCGGTCGCCGATGGCGCGCTGGACCAGCGCGGCGGCGACGGCGGAGTCGACGCCGCCGGACAGGCCGCAGATCGCGCGGCCGTCCTCGCCGATCTGCTCGCGGATGCGGCCGATCTGCTCCTCGACGATCGAGGCGGTCGTCCACTGGGGCTTGATGCCGGCGATGTCGTGCAGGAACCGGCGCAGGACCTCCTGGCCGTGCGGCGAGTGCAGGACCTCGGGGTGGTACTGGACGCCGGCGATGCGGTCGTCGGTGTTCTCGTAGGCGGCGACCGGGGCGCCCTCGGAGGTCGCGGTGACCTTCGCGCCCGCGGGGGGTTTGGTGACGCTGTCGCCGTGGCTCATCCACACCTGGTGCCGCTCGGGCAGCTCGCGGTGCAGGACGCCGCCGTCGGCCGGGATGTGCACCTCGGTGCGGCCGTACTCGCGGTTGCCGGTGGCTTCGACGGTGCCGCCGAGCGCCTGGGCGAGGACCTGGAAGCCGTAGCAGATGCCGAAGATCGGGACGCCGGACTTGGCCAGCGCGGGGTCCATGCCGGGCGCGTCGGGCGAGTAGGCGCTGGCCGGGCCGCCGGACAGGACGATCGCGGAGGGGTTCTTGGCGAGGATCTCGTCGACCGACGCGGTGTGCGGCACCACCTCGGAGTAGACCTGGGCCTCGCGGACCCGGCGGGCGATCAGCTGCGCGTACTGCGCGCCGAAGTCGACGACGAGCACCGGACCGCTCGGATTGGACACCGGACCTCCATCAGGACGACGTGTGTCTCCCATCGTCCCAGGTGGGCTCGGTCACGTGCGCCCGGGGACGGGGTTCTTCGAGACTGGGGGCCGGTGCGGCGGTCGCCTCTCGGCGAAAGGTCCGAACAGGGCTCCGGGCGAACCGGTGTTCCCTGACGGTGAAGGGTGAGGCCCGGGGGACACGGACCGCACCGACCAGCTCGTACAACAGGGGCGGCGCGGCGGGTATTCCATCACCGGGGTCGTGCCGGTTCCGCGCCGGCCCGCGCCTTCTCGTCCGCCGCGGCCAGCCACAGGAACACCGGCGGCAGCGCGACCTCGACCGCCGTCAGCGCCAGCTGGAACCACTGCGGCCACCCGTGCACGGCCAGTGACACCAGCCGGCCGGCGGCGCCGAGCCAGAAGATCACCGCGAGCCATCGGACCGCGGAAGCCGGGATCGGCACCCGCCGCGCGGCCCAGATCCACGCCAGCCCGTACCCGAAGAACAGCGCGCCGTAGAAGCGTTCCCGGCTGTCCACCGTCGCTCCCGCGCCCCCCTCGCCGGGGACCGACGCGATCCCGCCGACGAAGTGGAACACCCCGATCGCCGCGCAGACGACGCCCATCACCAGCATCAGCCACTTCAACGCCCGAGCCATGTCAACCCCTTAGTAGACGTGTATCTACTAAGCCCTACTAGTAGACGAATGTCAAGTAACGTGGGGGCGTGACCGCACGCCGCCGCCTCACTCCCGCCGCCCGTCGCGCGGAACTCCTCGACGTCGGCGCGCGCCTGTTCGCGGCCAAGCCGTACGACGAGGTCTTGATGGAGGACATCGCCGACGAGGCCGGCGTCTCCCGCGCGCTGCTGTACCGCTACTTCCCCACCAAGCCCGGCCTGTTCGCCGCCGTGTACCGGCAGGCCGCGGACAACCTCCTGTCCCAGGCGCGCTTCGAGTCCGGCGCGTCGATCCCGGACCAGATCTCGGCCGCACTCGAAGCCCACTTCGACTACTTCGCGGCTCACCGCAACACCGTGCTGGCCGCCAACCGGACCCTCGCCGGTGACCGCGGGGTGCAGGCGGTCATCGACGACGAGCTGACCGTTCTCCGCGAACGCGTGCTGGACGCGGCCCGGCTCCCCGACGAGGTCCGCGGCGTCGTCTCCGCGATCGTGCTGAGCTGGCTCACCTTCGTCCGCACCCTGTGCGTGGAATGGCTCACCACCGGGTCGGTCACCCGCGAGCAGTTGCACGACATCTGCCTCGGCGCGCTCCTGGGTGCGCTCCGGGACGTCGTGGAGCTCTGAGTAACCCGATCGGGTAGCCCGCGCCGACCGCGAAACCACGCTCCGTCAGGCGCCTAAGTTGTTGTCATGGACACCATCACGCCGGAACCGCGGCCGGCCTGGATCGCCGGCCGGGCGGAGCAGGGGACGGCCACCCTGGACGTGCATCACCCGTTCGACGGCAGCGAGGTGGCGACCGTCGCAGTGCCGGAGGCGGATCAGATCGAGCGTGCGGTGGCCGCCGCGGTCGCCGTCGCGCCGAAGCTGCGCCGGACACCAGCGCACGTCCGGGCCGCCGCGCTGGACCACACCTCGCAGCAACTCGCCGCGCGCGCCGAGGAACTCGCCGAGCTGATCACCGCCGAGAACGGCAAGCCGCTCAAGTGGGCCGAGGCCGAGGTGCGCCGCGCGGTCAACGTCTTCCGCATCGCCGCCGAGGAGGCCCGCCGCTTCTCCGGCGACCTGCAGCGCCTGGACACCGACACCGCGGGCGAAAACCGCCTGGCCATGGTCCGCCGGATCCCGCGCGGCCCGGTCCTGGGCATCGCGCCGTTCAACTTCCCGCTCAACCTCGTCGCCCACAAGGTCGCCCCCGCGCTCGCCGTCGGCGCCCCGATCATCGTCAAGCCCGCCCCGCGCACCCCGCTGTCCGCGCTGGTCCTGGGCGAGATCCTGGCCGAGACCGACCTGCCGGCGGGCGCGTTCTCGGTCCTGCCCCTCGGCAACGAGGACACCGCGAAGCTGGTCGCCGACCCGCGCCTGCCGGTCGTGTCGTTCACCGGCTCCGGCCCGGTCGGCTGGTCGCTGGCCGAGGCCGCCCCGCGCAAGCACGTCGTCCTCGAACTGGGCGGCAACGCGGCCGCGGTCGTGCTCGGCGACTGGCCCGACCTGGCGGGCGCGGCCCAGCGCATCGCGACCTTCGGCAACTACCAGGCCGGCCAGTCGTGCATCGCGGTGCAGCGGGTCCTGGTCGAGCGCTCGGTGGCCGACGAGTTCATCCCCGCGCTCGCCGAAGCCATCGGCGCACTGCGCACCGGCGACCCCTACGACTCCACTGTGGACGTCGGCCCGGTCGTCGACGAGGCCGCCGCGGAGCGGATCGTGGCCTGGGTGGACGAGGCCGTCGCCGCCGGCGCCAAGCTCCTGGCCGGCGGCTCGCGCCAGGGCGCGACCGTCGAGCCGACCCTGCTCACCAGCGTCCCGGCCGACACCAAGGCCTGGTCGGAGGAGATCTTCGGCCCGGTGCTGGCCGTCTCCGTGGTGGACGACGCCGACGAGGCGTTCGCCGCGGTCAACGCCTCCGCCTACGGCCTGCAGGCCGGTGTCTTCACCCGCGACGTCCGCCTCGCCTTCCGCGCCTCCGCCGAACTCGAGGTCGGCGGCGTGATCATCGGGGACGTGCCGTCCTACCGCGCCGACCAGATGCCCTACGGCGGGGTGAAGGGCTCCGGGGTGGGCCGGGAAGGCGTGCTCGCCGCCATGCACGACCTCACCGAGGAGCGGGTCACCGTGTTCGCCGGGATCGACCTGTAGACACCAGCGGCAGTCGGAGGGCGGCCGGCGCGTCGGCCGGGACCGCCGGGTTCTTCGGCGCGACCGGCTTGATCCGCCGGTAGCCCTTCGACTGGTCCGGCCGCTGGTCCGCCTCGCCCTTGTTGGGCCAGAACGAGAACGCGCGCTCGGCCTGCGCGGTGATGGTCAGCGACGGGTTCACGCCGAGGTTCGCGGTGATCGCGGTACCGTCCACGATGGACAGTCCGGGGTAGCCGAACACCCGGTGGTACGGGTCGATCACCCCGTCCTCGGGGCTGGTGCCGATCGGCGCGCCGCCGATGAAGTGCGCGGTGAGCGGGATGTCGAAGACCTCGCCCCAGGTGCCGCCCGCGGTGCCGTCGATGTGCTTGGCGGTCAGCTCGTTCGCCTGGTGGCCGGCCGGGATGAACGTCGGGTTCGGCTCGCCGTGGCCCTGCTTCGACGTGTACTTGCGCCGCCCGAACAGGCCGCGCCTGGTGTAGGTGGTGATCGAGTTGTCCAGGCTCTGCATCACCAGCAGGATCACGGTCCGCTCGCTCCACCGGTACCCGTTGAGCAGCTTCGCGCTCTGCACCGGGTGCCTGGCCAGGAACCGCACCGCCTGCAGCCAGCGCGGCGTCGGCACCGAACCGTCGGTGGCGATCGTCTGCAGCAGGCTCATCGCGTTGCTGCCCTTGCCGTAGCGCACCGGCTCGATGTGGGTGGACTCGTCGGGGTGGAACGACGACGTGATCGCCACGCCCTTGCTGAAGTCGCGCTCCGGGTCGACGGTCGGGCGGCCGGCGCCGATGATGGCCTCGGAGTTGGTGCGGGTCAGCTCGCCCAGCCGCGGCGACAGCCGGGGCAGCACGCCCTGGTCGCGCATCTCGTGCAGCAGCCGCTGCGTGCCCCAGGTGCCCGCGGCGAGCACGACCCGCCCGGCGGTGAGCGTGGTGCGGAACCGCTTCGACCTGGTGCCGGTCTTGCGCACGTCGACCTCGAACGAGCCGTCCCCGCGCGGGCGGACAGCGGTGACCGTGGTCAGCGGGATGACCTGCGCGCCGCCCTGTTCGGCGAGGTACAGGTAGTTCTTGACCAGCGTGTTCTTCGCGCCGACCCGGCAGCCGGTCATGCACGAGCCGCACTCGGTGCAGCCCGTCCGCTCCGGCCCGGCCCCGCCGAAGTACGGGTCGGGCACCCGCTGCCCCGGCTTGTCGAAGAACACCCCGACCGGCGTCGGGTGGTAGCTGTCGGCCACGCCCATGTCGGCGGCGACCTTCTGGATGACCTCGTCCGACGGCGTCACCGTGGGGTTCGTGACCACCCCGAGCATCCGGCTCGCCTGGTCGTAGTACGGCGCCAGCTCGGACTCCCAGTCGGTGATGTGCGCCCACTGCTTGTCCTGGTAGAACGGCTTGAGCGGCCGGTACAGCGTGTTGGCGTACACCAGCGACCCGCCGCCGACCCCGGCGCCGGCCAGGATCATCACGTCGCGGAGCAGGTGGATCCGCTGGATGCCGAAGCAGCCCAGCGCCGGCGCCCACAGGTAGCGCTTGAGGTCCCAGGACGTCTTGGCGAACTCGTCGTCGGCGAACCGGCGGCCCGCCTCCACGACGGCCACCCGGTAGCCCTTCTCGGTCAGCCGGAGCGCGGCGACGCTGCCGCCGAACCCCGATCCGACCACGATGACGTCATAGTCAGCCGCATTGCTGTTACGCGAGGTCACAGGTAAAGCGTAACCACCACCACAGGGTTCTGACCAGTAGTAAGTTACCGATCAGTCGGGGCAACCTTTTCGCCGCGCGTAACGTATTTCCCCCATAAGAGTGATTCTCTTGGTATCACTCATCACATTCACTGGGGAGATCGACTTGTCGCTACCGCCTTCGCTCGCCCGGGTGCGCCGGATGATCACCGACGGCTCGTGCGCCGCCCTGTCACTGGACGTCTTCGACACCATCCTGTGGCGGCGCACCCCTCGGCCCACCGACGTGTTCGCCGTGCTGGGGGCGCGGCTCGTGCGCGACGGCCGGTGCCCGGGCTGGGTCACGCCGGCCGCGTTCCGGCGCATGCGGATCGTCGCGGAGCAGCGGGCGCGGCAGAGCGAGGAGGCGCTGGGCACCGAGGTGTCGCTGTCCGACATCTGGCAGCACATGCCGCTGCGGATCTTCGGCGCCGAGCTGCCCGAGCTGGTCCGCGCCGAGGTGACCTGCGAGCGCGACTTCACCGTGCCCGACCTCGACATCGCCGAGCTGGTCGAACTCGCCGCGAAGCACCACGTGCCGACCGTGCTGGTGTCGGACACCTACTTCACCGAGGAGCACCTGGCCGAGCTGCTGGACCGGCCCGGCCTGGGCGCGCTGCGCGAGGCCCGGATCTTCCGCTCGCACCAGCACGGGCTGGACAAGGCGTCCGGGCTGTGGGAGATCGTCCTGGACAACCTCGGCGTGCACCCCGAGCAGGTCGTGCACATCGGGGACAACGCGGTCGCCGACATCGAGGTGCCGCGCGAGCTGGGGATCCGGACCGTGTACTACGAGCGGCTGGACGAGGAGTTCCGCGCGGTGCTGGAGCGGGAGCGCGAGCCGCTCGGCCTGGAGGACCCGCTGGGCGAGCACCTCGACACCGGCCAGGGCGACTACGGCATCACCAGCCTGCGCGCGAAGACCCTCCAGCGCGCCGACCCCGCGGCGCCGACCCCGGTCCGCACCGCGTGGCGGTACGGCGCCTCGGTGCTCGGGCCGGTGCTGACCGGGTTCGCCGAGTGGGTCGCGCTGCGCGCCCACCAGTCCGGCATCTCCGTGCTGTGGTGCCCGATGCGTGAGGGCACCCTGCTCTCCGCGCTGATCAACAACGCCACGCAGGCACGCGGCTGGCAGGTCGAAGCCCGGCCGGTCTGGCTGTCCCGGCACGTCACCTCGCTGGCCGCGCTCGACCCGGCCGACGCGGACTCGCTGCGCCAGTTCATCGAGCAGCGCCACGGGCTCACCGTCCGCCAGCTCATGCAGGCCCTGCACCTGCGGCCGGGCGACGTGCCGCCGCTGGCCGAGATGCTGGACACCGTCCTGGACAACGGCCGCGAGGCCGGGCTGGTCACCGACGTGCTCACCGAGACCGCCCACCTGCGCAACAAGCTGACGGTCACGGTCACCCGCATCCGCGAGCGCGTGCTCGGCGAGCTGCGCCGCGCCGGGATGCTGGACGAGCCCGAGCCGGCGCTGGTCGACCTCGGCTGGGGCGGCACGATCCAGTACTACCTGGGCAAACTGCTCGACGTCGCCGGCATCGGCGCCCGCCCGGCCGGCTTCTACCTCGCCACCGACGACCGGTCCACCCGCGTGTACCGGGCCGGGCTGCGCATCGAGGGCTACCTGAGTCAGGGCGGGCAGCCGCCGGAGATCGCGCGGACTGTCAGCCGCAGCCCGGAGGTGCTGGAGCAATCGGTCAACGACTTCTGCGGCTCGCTGCTGGACTTCGCCGACGACGGCTCGCCCGTGCTCGGCCCGGCCTCCGACGGCGCGGACCAGCTGGCGCAGCGCCGCGCGGTCCAGGACGGCATCCGCGAGTTCCAGGCCCAGTGGAACCGCTACGCGGGCGACGGCTGGCCGGACCTGACCGGCGCCGCGCGGCACCGGCTGGCGAACATCCTGGTGTCCGCGCTGAAGGCCCCCACCACCGCGGAGGCCGCGGTGTTCGGCAACTGGGCGCACGAGGACAACTTCGGCTCCGCGCTGATCACCCGCGTGGTGCCGGAGGACCTGGTGCCCGCGATCCCCTACCTCTCCCCCGCCGACCTGGCCGACCTGACCATGCGCGACGCGTTCTGGCCCGCCCTGCTCGCGGCCTCGGACACCCGCCTGGCCGCCGGGGCCCGCGCGCTCGCCGAGCGGCAGGTGGACGCCGACCTGTTCGAGCCGTCCGACAATCCCGCCGAGACCCGGCTGAGCTTCCGCACCGGCGACGGCGAATGGCACGACGGGCCGCGCCGCCGGGTGCGGATCAACCACGACGGACTGTCCTTCGCGCGACTGGACTTCCGCTCGGCCGACGTCACCGACGTGGCGGTCGCGGTGCCCGGGCGGCCCGCGCTGGTGCGGATCGACTGGGTCGAGGTGAAGGCGATCGTGCCCGGTCAGAGCGTGCCGCGGGTCGAGCGCTGGGAACACCCCGAGGACTTCGCCGGGCTGATCCACGCCGCCTGCCGGTGGCTGGGCGGCACGCTGTTCGAGTTCGAGGCCGACGAGGGGGCGGTGTGGTTCCCGGTCGCCACCCGGTTCGGCGCGCCGGTGACGTCCGGGCAGGTGACGGTCGCCTTCGCGATGCTGCCGAAGTCGCGCACCGGGCTGGGCGTCCACCCGCCGTCGGCGCCGCGGCTGACCCGCGTGACGAGCCGGGTGCGCGAGGAGCTGCGCACGCACGGACCGGTCGGACTGGCCACGTCGGCGGCGCGCATCGCCGTGCGGCAGCTGCGGAGCGGCAAGTGAACGACTACGGCACCCGCACCGACCCGCACGCGCAGGCCCGCGCGGCCCGCCAGGCGCCCCTGCTGCTGCACTCGCTGTCCTGTTTCCGGGAGATCTTCGAGGTCGTCTACGCGCACCACCCGATCTCCACGGTGGTCGAGGTCGGCGTCGAATCGGGGCAGGTCAGCGGCATCTACACGGAGCTGGGCGCCGAGGCGGTGTACTGCGTGGACCCGGCCCCGACCGACAGCCTGCGCGCCGCGCTGGCCGGCAACCCGGCCCTGCACCTGGTCGAGGACCACTCCCCGGACGTGCTGCCGGACCTCCCGGTCGCGGACCTCTACGTGCTGGACGGCGACCACAACTACGCCACCGTGCGGGCCGAACTGGCCTGGGTGCTGGCGAACGCGCGGGACGCCGTGGTCGTGCTGCACGACCTGCTGTGGCCGTGCTCGCGACGGGACCAGTACTACCTGCCGTCCCGGCTCGCGCCGGAGGACCGCCATCCGTCCAGTTCGGAGGGTCCGACCGTGTGGCACGACGAGCTGACCCGCGCCGGGTTCGTCGGCCTGGGTGCGTTCACCTGCGCTCAGGAGGCGGGCGGCGAGCGCAACGGCGTGCTCACCGCGGTCGAGGACGTGCTGACCGAGGACTGGCAGCTGGCGATGATCCCGGCGATCTTCGGCGTCGGCGTGGTGACGCGCGACGAGGAGTTGCTGGACGCGCTGCGGCCCTACCGCGACTCGCGGCTGCTCTACACGATGGAGAACAACCGCATCGCGCTCTACACCCGGTTGCTGCAGCTGCAGTACGAAATGGTGGCGCACGCGGAGAACGCGGACGCGATGGCGGAGACGATCGCGCGGCAGCGGCACGACCTCGACCGGCTCGCGACGGAGACCGCCGACCTGCGGGCCGAGGCCGACGAGCTGCGCAGGCAGAACGAACGGCTGCGGGCGATGCTCGACGAGCGTCCCGCGACGCTCGCCGACCGCGTCCTGCGACGGCAGTGAACCGGGCTCGCACCGCGACGGTCGCGGCGAGCGTGGCCTGGGTGCTGGCCGCGACCTGGTTGCAGCTCATGCGTGGTCCCGGGCTGCGTGCGTACGACGTGGTGTGGGCGGAGGACGGCGGTGTCTTCCTGAACCAGGCGATGCGGCATTCCTTGTGGCACAACCTGGTCACCCCGCACGCCGGGTACCTGCAGGTGGTCGCGAAGCTGGTGGCGCAGCCGGTCGCGGCGCTGCCGCCGCAGTGGGCGGCGGCCGCGCTGGCGACGGGTGCGGCGCTGGTGGTCGCGTTGATCTCGCTGCTGGTGTGGTTCCACAGTGGACATGTGCTGCGGTCGGCCTGGGCGCGGGTACTGGTGACCGCGATCGTGCCGCTGCTGCCGCAGGCCGGGTTCGAGGTGAACGCGGCGGTCAGCGACCTGCACTGGTACCTGGCCTACGCGGCGTTCTGGGTGCTGCTCGCGCCGCCGCGATCGGTGGCCGGGCAGGTGGGTTCGGCGGCGGTGGTGGCGCTGGCGGCGCTGTCCGATCCGCTGACCGCGCTGGTGCTGCCCGCCGCGGTCGTCGGGATCGCACGGGCGCCGCGCCGGCTGGTCGCCGGCATCGCGCCGGCGGTGATGGTGGTGGCGCTGGCCGTGCAGGGCTGGGTGCACCTGACCCGCGCGGCCGGGTACCGGGCGAGCGAGACGGTGGCCGGTGATCTGCCGTCGATCTACGGGCTGCGGGTGGTGCTGAGCGCGCTGACCGGGGACCGCCTGCTGGGGCCGGTGTACCAGGCGGCCGGGCTGGTGCTGGTGGCGGTCGTCGGCGTGGTGGTGGCGCTGGCCGTGGCGCTGCTGCTGTGGCGCGCGGACCGGGTGGCGCGGCAGGTCGCGGTGGTGGGCCTGGTGTGTTCGGTGGCGTACCTGGCGGTGCCGGTCGGGTTGCGGGGCACCGGCGGGTTCCTGGAGCGCGCGGAGTTCTCGCTGAACGGGTCGCGGTACACGATCGTGCCGCTGCTGTTGTTCTGGGTCGCGGTGGCGGCGCTGCTGGACCGGTTGCGGCCGCGGGCGGTCGTCGGCGGCGCGGTCGCGGTGTTCCTGGGCGTGCAGGTGCTCAGCGACTGGGCGGGTTCGAGCGTGCGCACCGGCGGCCCGTCGTGGCGCGCGTCCGTGGCCGAGGCGCGGGCCGCGTGCGCGACACCGGTCCGTCCGCCGCAGCCGGTGCCGCTGGTGGCCGAGGAAGCGGGCCGGTACGCCGTGCCGATCTTCCCCGGACCCGACGACGTCACGATCGTCGTCGCGCCGGTGCCGCCACCCGGTGAGCCACTGCTGTTCGCGGTGGTCGTGCCGTGCACGGAGTTGCGGGACTAGTTGTGTTGTCTGGTGAGGTTGGTTCCGCGGTGGGCTGGGGTGTGGCTGCCGATGCCGGTGTGGAGTCGGGGGTAGCCGCCGGGCCGTGGGCGCGGTAACGCCCGGCCCACCGGGCCGGCCGCACCCTGCCCAACGGCGTTGTGGTGACCCACACCGAACCCGGAGGTCCTCACCCACATCAAGATCATCCAACCCGGGTCAGACCATCACCGACGTCCCCGAACACACAACTAACCTCTCTCCGCGTTCGCGAGCACCGCGTCCACCCGCACGGGCGGTCGCCCTCGGCCTGGAGCAGGCGGACGATCGCGCGGCGGGTGGGGTCGGCGAAACCCATCCGCACCCCAGGCCCCACGGACCGCAGCGGCCGTACGAACCCGACGTGGCGGGTCCGGAGAACATCGACACCGGAACGGTCGCCTACGCCCCGGACGGCGGTTCCCGGTTCGGGGTGGCCATCACGTTCGACGGGCGGCGCTCGACGCCGACCGATCCCGGTCAGCGGGGCCATCGTGGAGAACACGCTGGAACGCGTGGTGGGCGACTACCGCGAGGACTACGGCTGGGGGCTCGACGAGATCGTGCCGCCGAGCGGCGTCCCGCCGCGGGACCGGCCCAGCACGTCGGCGTTCACCGTGACCTTCGGTGCCGTCCACCGGGGACACAGCTTCGTGCAGAGCTTCGCCCGCCCCGGGACCCAGGTGGCGGCCGGCGTGTGGAGCGAGTACGTGACCGGCCAGACCACCCTGGTCGAGGGCACGCTGACGCGCCCGTGAGGGGCCGGGTCAGCCGCGGACCGACAGGCCCACGCGCTGGAACTCCTTGAGGTCGGAGTAGCCGGTCTTGGCCATCGCGCGGCGCAGCGCTCCGAAGAGGTTGATCGCGCCCTCCGCGTCGGACGAGGGGCCGAACAGCAGCGTCTTCAGGTCCACCTCGATGTCCGGCCCGGCGGCGACCCGCGAGCGCGGCAGGTTCGGGTGGGCGGCGGCCGCGGTCCAGTACAGGCCGTGGCCGGGCGCCTCGGACGCCGCCGCCAGCGGGGCGCCCACCACCACGGCGTCGGCGCCGCAGGCGATCGCCTTCGCGATGTCGCCCGAGCTGGTGATCCCACCGTCGGCCAGGACGTGCACGTACCGGCCGCCCGTCTCGTCCAGGTAGTCACGCCGGGCGGCGGCCGCGTCGATGATCGCGGTCGCCATCGGCACGCCGATGCCCAGCACGCGGTCGGTGCTCGTCACGCCCGGCGTGTAGCCGTGGCCGACGATCACGCCGGCCGCGCCGGTGCGCATCAGGTGCATCGCCGTGCGGTAGTCCGACACGCCACCGGCGATCACCGGGACGTCCAGGCCACCGATGAAGTCCTTGAGGTCCAGCGGATCGGCGTCGTCGTGGGCGACGTGCTCCGCGGAGATGATCGTGCCCTGCACGACCAGGATCTCGACCCCGGCCGCGATCAGGTGCGGCGTCAGCTCGGCCGCGCGCTGCGGGCTCACCCGCGCCGCGACCGTCACCCCCGACTCGCGCACCCGCCGGATCGCCTCGGCCAGCAGCTCGGGCTGCACCGGCGCGGAGTGCAGCTCCTGCAGGGTCCTCACCAGCGCGGTGCGGTCCTCGTCCTTCGCGGCGTCCACCAGCCGGAGCAGCGCCTGCTCGGCGTTGGCGTGCCGGGCCCACAGGCCCTCGGCGTTCAGCACGCCCAGCCCGCCCAGCTTACCGATCCCGACCGCCGTCTCCGGCGACACCACCGCGTCAGTCGGGTGGGTGACCAGCGGGATGTCGAACCGGTAGGCGTCGATCTGCCACGCGGTGGACACGACCGCCGACGACCGGGTCCGCCGGGACGGGACGATCTCCACGTCATCGAGGTCGTACGCCCGCCGCGCGGTGCGTCCCATGCCGATCTCGACCAGATCGCGCACGTCAGGTCCCTTCTCGCCGCCAGTAGTGACGGTTCATTGTCGCTAGGCCATCGGTGTGACCTGCGACCAGGGGGTCACCGCGAGGTGTAGTTGGGCGCCTCGACCGTCATCGTCACGTCGTGCGGGTGGCTCTCCTTCAGGCCCGCGGCGGTGATCCGCACCAGCTGCGCCTGCTGCAGCTGCTCGATGGTCTCCGCGCCCGCGTAGCCCATGCCCGAGCGCAGCCCGCCGACGAGCTGGTGCACGACGTTGGCCAGCGGCCCGCGGAACGCGATGCGGCCCTCGATGCCCTCCGGCACCAGCTTGTCCTCGCTGAGCACGTCGTCCTGCGAGTAGCGGTCCTTCGAGTACGACTTGCGCCCGTCCCGCGACTGCATCGCGCCCAGCGACCCCATGCCGCGGTAGGTCTTGAACTGCTTGCCGTTGACCAGGATCAGGTCGCCCGGTGACTCGGCGGTGCCGGCCAGCAGGCTGCCCAGCATCACGGTGGACGCGCCGGCGGTGATGGCCTTGGCGATGTCACCCGAGTACTGGATGCCGCCGTCGCCGATCACCGGCACCCCGGCCGGGCGGCAGGCCTTGTCGGCCTCGTAGATCGCGGAGATCTGCGGCACGCCGACCCCGGCGACGATGCGCGTGGTGCAGATCGAGCCCGGGCCGACGCCCACCTTGACCGCGTCCGCGCCCGCGTCGACCAGCGCCTGCGCGCCGGCGCGGGTGGCGACGTTGCCGCCGACGATGTCGACCGTGTCGCCCAGCTCCTTCTTCAGGGTGGCGACCATGTCGATGACCGCGCGCGAGTGGCCGTGCGCGGTGTCGACCATCAGCACGTCCACGCCCGCGTCCGCGAGCGCCATCGCGCGCTGGTGACCGGCCGCGCCGACGCCGACCGCGGCGCCGACGACCAGGCGGCCGTCCGGGTCCTTCGTGGCGTGCGGGTACTGCTCGGTCTTGACGAAGTCCTTGACGGTGATCAGCCCACGCAGCTTGCCCGCGCCGTCGACGATCGGCAGCTTCTCGATCTTGTGGCGGCGCAGCAGGCCCAGCGCCGCGTCCGCGGTGACGCCGACCTGCGCGGTGATCAGGTTCTCCTTGGTCATCACCTCGCTGACCGGGCGGCTGTGGTCCAGCTCGAACCGCATGTCGCGGTTGGTGATGATGCCCACCAGCGTGCCGGAGGCGTCGGTCACCGGCAGGCCGGAGATGCGGAACCGCGCGCACAGGGCGTCGACCTCGGCGAGCGTGTCGTCGGGCGAGCAGGTGACCGGGTCGGTGACCATGCCGGCCTCGGACCGCTTGACGACCTCGACGGCCGCGGCCTGCTCCTCGATCGGCAGGTTGCGGTGCAGGACGCCCATGCCGCCCTGGCGGGCCATGCTGATCGCCATGCGCGCCTCGGTGACGGTGTCCATCGCGGCGGACACCAGCGGGATGCGCAGGGTGATGTTCCGGGACAGCCGGGTCGACGTGTCGACATTGCTGGGCACGACGTCCGACTCGGCCGGCAGCAGCAGCACGTCGTCGAAGGTCAGCCCGAGCATCGCGAACTTGTCTTCCGGGGCGAACTCGCTCGTCATGGGGGTGGCTGACCTTCCTGGCAGTGGCGGGTGAACCTTTCATCGATGGTATCTGGCGCCCGCCGCGGCAACCCCCGGACTGGGGCCAGACGTGACCGGGGAAACTCGCTCCCGTTTGGGGGACGGAAAGGCCCTGGACAAGCGACCCGGTCGGACAGGTACGGTGCGACGCGTGCCGCACGAAGTGTTGCCCCCCGACCCGTTCGCCGACGATCCGGACGACCCCGCCCGGGAGCTCGCCGGCTTCGGGGACGACGAGCTGGCCGAACCGATGGACGCGCAGGCGCGCGCCGAGCTCCTGGCGGACCTGTCCGACCTGGCGGTCTACCAGGCGCTGCTGGAGCCGCGCGGGGTGCGCGGGATCGTGGTCGACTGCGGCGAATGCGATCAGCCGCACTTCCACGACTGGCACCTGCTGCGCGCGAGCCTCGAGCAGTTGCTCGCGGACGGGCGGATGCGCCCGCACGAGCCGGCCTTCGACCCCAACCCGGCGGACTACGTGAGCTGGGACTACTGCCGCGGTTTCGCGGACGGGATCACGACAACCGAAAGCGCCTACTGACCGATAGCGAGGAGGCCCGGCCGCGGGAGGCCGGGCCTTCGCCATGTCCGGGAGCGTGAAGCGCGGGGCACGTCCAGCGCGCGACAGTCCCCGGCCCCGGGACGCGGCCGCACAGCCCCGGCCCGCCGAAGGCCGGACCTTCCTCAGGTCCGGGGCTGCGGAGAGCGGCGGCGCTCCTGACACGTCCGACGCGCGACGGTCCCGGCAGCGGGACGCGGCCCCCGCAGCCCCGGGCCGCGGGAGGCCGGCCTTCGCCATGTCCGGCCCTGGACCTGCCGAGCCGTCCGGTCCACGGTCCGGCGCTGCGCTCCGGGCGGAAGGACTCCGGCGAGCCCCACCCTGCGGTTCGAGGCCAGCTCCCCCCGGAAACGAAGAAAGACCCGGCCGCTCCCGGCCGGGTCCCTTCGCGCGTGGTCAGTTCGAGCTGGTGCCGGTGTCCACACCGGCCGGCGCCTGGCCCGCTCCCGAGTCCGGCGTGTCGTAGCGCACCGTGCTGCCCGAGGTGCCGTCGCCCGGGGCCGTCGTGCTGCTCTCCGTCGTCGGGCTCGGCGACGGGGTGCTGCTCTCCGACGGGCTCGGCGTCGTGGTGGGCTGCGGCGTCGTCGTGCTCGACGGCGACGGCGACTTGGTCGAGCTCGGCGGCGGCAGCGCGGCCGACGTCGGCAGCGAGGTCGGCGAGTCCGGCGTGGTCGTGGAGGAGTCCGGCAGCATCGAGGCGAGCTGCTGGTGCTCGGCCATCAGCTGGCTGAGGTTCTCCTCCTCGGTGACCTGGCTCAGCTTCGCGGCGGCCTCGGCCAGCGCCTGCTGCGCCTCGGCGATCCGGCCCTGGGACAGGGCGATGCTGGCCTGCTGCAGGTCGATGCGGGCCGCGGAGGCGGCCTCGACCGACCGCGCGTGGTCGGCGTAGAGCACCTTGGTCAGGCCCCACAGCGTGTCGCCGGGCTGGGCGTCCCGCGCGGCGATGCTGGTGCCGGTGAACCCGATGGCGAGGACGGCGGCGGCCGTGGCGACCGGCACGAGCAGGCGGCGACGGCGCGCCCGCTGCCCGTGGCGGCGGGCCAGCGCGGCCGTCTTGATCGTGGTGACCGCGGTGTCGGTGTCGATGAGCTCGGCGAGCGGCTCGCTGTCGATGTCGCGCCGCCAGGACAGCAGCAGCGCGTTGAGTTCCTGATCGCCCAGGTCGTCGGCGATACCGGGATCGGACCCGCCCAGCGAGTCCAGCAGACCGTCGTCCGCGCGGATCGCGGTGAGGTCCGCCTCGAACTCCGCCCGTGACGAACTCATGGTCGACTCGAACTCGAGCTCACGTCTGACGTCTTCGCGATCGGTCACTCAGGCCACCTCCTCGGACGCCAGCGCCTTGCGGAGCCGGGCCAGCGCGCGGTGCTGGGCGACACGGACGGCCCCCGGCGTCGAACCGACCGCTTCCGCGGTCTCCTCTGCGGACAGGCCCACGACCACCCGCAGCACCACGATCTCGCGCTGCTTGTCGGGCAGGACCCGGAGCAGCTGTGCCATGCGCTCGTTCAACTCCCCCTGCAAAGCCCGCTGCTCGGGCCCGATGTCGCCCTCGATCTCGTCGGGGATCTCGGCGACGGGCTCGGTCCGGTTGCGCGCGGCGGCCCGATGCGCGTCGGCCACCTTGTGCTGGGCGATGCCGTACACGAAGGCCAGGAACGGACGGCCTTGGTCACGGTACGAAGGCAACGCCGTGAGCACTGCTAGACACACCTCCTGGGCCACATCGTCTGCCGAGGCGAACGACCGCTCCTGTCGTCCGACCCGGGCACGGCAATACCGCACCACCAGGGGACGGATAGCGGCCAGCAGCCGCTCCACCGCCTGGGGATCCCCCTCGACAGCGGCGGCGACTGGCTCATCCAGCCCGTCCCCCACATTGGCCATCGCAGACAACAGTCCCAGCGTTACGTGTAGGCGTGCAAAATCAACGGCGCGGCAATCCCCACATCGCTCACACCGGTGAGGCCTACGGTACCTGGCGACGCCGGTGTCGCGTATGCGTGGTCGGCTCTACAGCCGCGCCGGCCTCGCCGAACCGAGGCCGCCCAGTATCGCACGGATGTGGTTCGCAGTGGGGTCGATGAAGCCACGCGGCGCGCGGAACCGCGAAGTGTCCTCCGCCGATCCGCGCGTCCGCGTCAGGAGACCAGACCGCGACGGAAGCCGTGGGCCACGGCCTGCGCCCGGTCCCGCACGCCGAGCTTGCGGAACAGACGGCGGGCGTGGGTCTTCACGGTGTCCTCGGACAGGTACAGCTCACGGCCGATCTGTCCGTTGCTCTTGCCCTGGCTCATGCCGCGCAGCACCTGCAGCTCGCGCTCGGTGAGCTGGACGCCCGGGTCGGCCGGCTGGCGCGGCGCGGGCACCGAGGTGCTGGCGAGCGTGTGCGCGAGCGCGGCGACCAGCTCCGGCCGGGACGCGTCCCAGCGCAGGTAGCCGCGGGCACCGCCGGCGATGGCGGCGGCGATGCTGCCGGCGTCGTCCGGCGCGCCGAAGACGATCACGTTGGCCTGAGGGTTGGCGGACACCAGCCGCCGAGTCGCCTCCACCCCGGCCGGCATCGCGCGCTGGGTGCCGACGAGCACGACGTCGACCGGCTGCCGCGAGTACCGGGCCAGCAACTCGTCACCGTGCGCTACACAGTCGATGCGACTGACACCGGGGACAGCAGACATCACGCGGGTGAGCCCTTCGCGGACACTGCGTCGGTCGTCGCAGATCAAGACCGTCGTCACGGGTGTTCCTTCCTGCAGCCGGGTGACATTCCATATCCCCTATCGGACGCTTGAGGCCGTACCTTGACACGATCCGGTGGCTTTTTTTGGAACTTCTTCGCCCGGATGTCGGTATGGCCGGCCGAGGCCCCGCACCCGGGGTCAGACCGGAACCCACGGTGAACCATGCGCGATCCGCCTCCCCTCGGGATCGGAGTTTAGTAACACTGCGTGTAACACCGCGGCCGTTCGCGATCGGTGGCGGTCCGCCTCGGCGGGCCACAGATCGGCCGCGATCAGCCCGGCGGGCCAGCTGAGCGAGGACAGTTCGTACTTGTCCGCGTCGGCCAGGGCGCCGGAGACGAGCTCCCCGGCTCTTCGTTTCTGCCCGATGGTGCCCAGCGCCGCGCCGAGCACCAGCCGCGACTTGACGGTGTGCCGGATCGATCCGGCGGCGGTGGCCTCGCCGAGTGCCGCCTCGGCGGGCGCGACGGCGGCCTCGGCCTCGCCCGAGGCGAGGGCCAGTTCCGCGGTGACCCAGCCGAGCCGGGTCCGGGTGCGCCAGTTGTCCGCGGCGGCGGCCGCCCGGCCGAGGACCCGCCGCGACGCGGTGAGCCGCCCGGTGCCGAGGTGGTCGGCGGCCAGTCCGAGCAGCGCGTCGGCGAGCGCGCCGCGGGCGTCCAGGCCGTCGGGATCCGGTTCCGACTCCGCGGCGGCGGCCCGGCGGAGCGCGGAGCCGTCGAGTCCGCGGGCCACGGCGTGCCCGCCGAGCTGACGGCGGTGCGAGGCGAGGGTGGCCAGCGCCAGCGCGGCGATCACCTGGCCCCGGCCGCGGGCGAGCCCGTCGAGCAGGGTGGCCGCGGCCGCGTACCGGCCCTGGGCGCCGAGCACGATCGCGCCGAGCAGGCGCCGCTTCGGCGGGCCGCCGGCCGCGAGCACGTCCGGCGGCGGCGCCGGCCGGTCGCCGAAGGCCGCTCGTCGGAACTCGATCTCGTGCACGTTACTTCCCTACCAGGACGTACTCGATGCGGTCAGCCGCCGTCCGCAGGTCGGGCAGCGGCTCGACGCGGTCGGGCAACATCCCGGCGCGCCAGCCGCGGCCCGCGGCGAACAGGCGGCTGCGTAAGCCACCGCGGGACACCTCGGGGAACAGCTCCGCGTCGGCGTTGCCGGGACGGTCGGCCCACAGCACCACGGCCGCGGGCGAGCTGCGCCGCACGGCGGCCGACAACGCTGGCTCGGGCAGCGGGAGCCCGAACAGCTGCGAGCCGATGCGGCGCCCGGCCAGACCGGCGGCCAGCACGTGCAGCGGCAGCGCGTCCGGCTCGTCCGGGACCCGGCTGAGCAGGACCGGGCGCTGGTTGCGGGGGTGGTCGAGCACCGGGGTCGCGCGCACCACGGCGGACAGCACGCACTCGGTCAGCAAGGCCTGCACCTCGACCCCGGCCGGGCTGCCCGGCCAGCCGTTGCCGCAGGCGTCGAGGACCGGGGCGATCACGCCCTCCCACGCGTCGAGGACGCCGGCGCCGCCGATCGCGTCGTCGAGGGTCTGCTGCACCGCCCGGCCGTCGAGCGCGACCGCGGCCGCGCGCAACCGCCGGGCCGCCGCGCCGTTCTGCGCTGCCGTCAGCTGTTCGGCGGGTGGCGGCAGCGGCTGGGCGGCGATCTCCGGAGCGGCGCCGAACGACTTCGGCATCTGCTGGAGCGCGTAGCGGGCGGCCTCCGCGGTCGAGGCGCCGCGCAGCAGCGCGCGCTGCATCAGTTCGAGGCGGCCGATGTCGGAGGCGCAGTAGCGGCGGTGCTTGCCGCCGGTGTGCCGGCTCGGGCCGAGCCCGTAGCGGCGGTCCCAGGTGCGCAGGGTCGAGGGCGCGACCCCGAGCCGCCGGGCGACGGCGGCCACGGGCATCGTCGGCTCGGCCTGACCGGCACCCCTGGGACGGCTCACCCGACCCAATATCCCGGTACCACTCGAACGGGGCAACCTGAATCGGTTTCGTTATTTTCCCTGTTTACGGCCCTGATCTCACGCATCCGGGGGAAACCTAACGGCTGAATCGCCGGGATTCCCTTGAACAACTATTGGCGCGCTTCTAACGTTACCGCCGTTGCGCCATTCGGAGTAATCACCGGGCAACAAAGCAGGGGTGGCACGACCGAATCGGAGGCGGTCAGGATGGCAGACACGCGGAGGCTCCCGGGCCCGAACGCCGATATCTGGGATTGGCAGCTGCGGGGGTCGTGCAGGGGGATGGACAGCGGGGCCTTCTTCCACCCGGACGGCGAACGGGGGCCGGCGAGAGCGCGGCGGGAGGCCCGCGCGAAGGCGATCTGCCAGTCCTGCCCGGTGCTGGACCTGTGCCGGGAGCACGCGCTCGCGGTGCACGAGCCGTACGGGATCTGGGGCGGGCTGTCGGAAGCCGAGCGGGAGACGATCATCCGCACCGGAAAACCACAGCTGACCCTTTCCGGTCAGTAGCCGGAACGGAAAAAGCGGACGGCACCCGGGTGAACGCCCGTCAGCCGGGTGTCGTCTTTTTTCCCAGGAATCGCGGCCACACGGTCATCGCCGTGTCGATGACCGCTTCCAGGTCCGTCAGTTCCGCGCCGTCGCGGGCCTGAATCGACATCCCGTGCAGAATCGTGCCGTAGAACCGGACGATGCCGTCGATGTCGGCGTCCTCGGGCAGGTCGCCCTCCGCCACCGCGCGCCGCAGCCGCTCCGCGATGCCCGTCAGGTTGCTCCGTCGTTTGGCGGTCAGGAATTCGCGGACCGGCCGGTTCTGTTCCGTGCAGTTCAGCGCGGCGAGTACCACCATGCACCCGCGCGGGTGCCCGTCCTCGACGTAGCCGCGGGCGCTGTGACGCAGCCACGCCTCGACCGCGTCGCGCGCGGTCGCCTCCTCCGGCGGCCGGCGCGCGAACCGCTCCCGGTAGCGCTGGATCGCCTCCCGGAACAACGCCTCCTTCCCGCCGAACGCCGCGTACAGGCTCGGCGAGTTGATCTTCATGGCGGCGGTGAGGTCGGACAGCGAGGTGCCCTCGTAGCCGCGCTCCCAGAAGACGTACATCGCCTCGTCGAGCGCCGCGTCCCGGTCGAAGGCCCTCGGGCGGCCGCGTGGTGACATGGTTCGCATTCTATAGCGATCGACACAGAAAGTCTTGACCCGAGATCCTGCCGCCGTTAATTTCTGTGTCGATCACTACAGAAATGGAGGACTCCATGGCTTCGCTGGACGGCAAGGTGGCGCTCGTGACCGGGGGCAGCAGGGGCATCGGCGCGGCGATCGCGCGGAAGCTCGCGGCGGAGGGCGCGCACGTCGCGGTGACCTACGAGCGGGCCGCCTCCCGCGCAGCCGAGGTGGTGGCCTCGGTCGAGGGGCTGGGCCGCAAGGCGCTCGCGATCCAGGCGGACAGCGGCGACGCGGACGCGCTGACCGCGGCGGTGCACCAGGCCGCCGAGGCGCTGGGCGGGCTGGACGTGCTGGTCAACAACGCCGGGGTGTTCCCGCACGGCACGGTCGAGGAGCTGAGCCTGGAGGACTTCGACCGGGCGCTGGCGGTCAACGTGCGGGCGGTGTTCGTCGCCACCAAGGCCGCGGTGCGGCACCTGCCCGACGGGGGACGGATCATCACGATCGGCAGCACGCTGGGCGAGCGGGCGCCACGGCAGGGCCTGAGCGCCTATGCCTCGTCGAAGGCGGCCGTGGTGGGGTTGAGCAGGGCGTTCGCGCGCGATCTCGGGGCGCGGGGGATCACGTCGGTGGTCGTGCAGCCGGGGCCGACCGACACGGACATGAACCCGGCGGACGGGCCGCGGGCCGCGAGCGCGCTCGCGTTGTCGGCCATCGGGCGGCACGCGGCGCCGGAGGATCTGGCGGCGACCGTCGCACATGTCGCGGGGCCCGCTGGGGCGTTCATCACCGGGTCGGTGATCACTGTCGATGGTGGGGTTAATGCGTAGGTAGGCGCTGCGCTACGCGCGTATCTGCGCTGCGCGCGGCTGGAAGCGCCGGCTTCGCTTCGCTACGCCCGGATTTGCCA
Organism: Amycolatopsis thermalba; assembly: GCF_023376025.1. NCBI lineage: Bacteria > Bacillati > Actinomycetota > Actinomycetes > Pseudonocardiales > Pseudonocardiaceae > Amycolatopsis > Amycolatopsis thermalba. The sequence goes on along the minus strand of NZ_CP091196.1, from coordinate 1,252,999 downwards.
CTCCCGAACCCGATCTTTCAGTGTTCGGTTGCCGAGAAGTCGCGTCAAGGCGGGAAAGCGTGCCTTGACCCGACTGCTCGGCAACCGATTTGGCTGGGGATCGGGTTGCGGGAGAGGGGTGGGCCGGTTGCGTTGCCGGGTGGCGGTTTGTGTGTGGGGCAGAAAAGAAGAAGGGCCCCCGCTTGTGGCGGGGGCCCTCTCGTTCTTCGTCAGTGCGCGTGGCCGTGGCCGTGGCCGGTGTTCTCGGGCTCCGCGACCGGCTTGTCCACCACGGTGCTCTCCGTGGTGAGGACGAGACGGGCGATGGAGGCCGCGTTCGCGACCGCGGAGCGGGTCACCTTGACCGGGTCGACGATGCCGGCCTGCAGCAGGTCGGTGATCTCGCCGGTCGCGGCGTTGAAGCCGTAGCCCCAGCCCTGCTCCTGCACCTTGGACACGATGACCGGGCCCTCGTAGCCGGCGTTCGCGGCGATCCAGTTCAGCGGCGCGGTCAGGGCGTCCCGCACGATGCGGACACCCGTGGCCTCGTCGCCGGTCAGGCCGAGGTCGCCCTCGAGCTCCTTGACCGCGTGCACGATCGCCGAGCCGCCGCCGGGCACGATGCCCTCCTCGACGGCCGCCTTGGTCGACGCCACGGCGTCCTCGATGCGGTGCTTGCGCTCGTTCAGCTCGGTCTCGGTGGCCGCGCCGACCTTGATCACCGCGACGCCACCGCCGAGCTTGGCCAGCCGCTCCTGCAGCTTCTCGCGGTCCCAGTCGGAGTCGGTGGTCTCGATCTCCTTGCGGATCTGCGCGATGCGGGCCTCGATGTCGGCCTTGGTGCCGGCACCGTCGACGATCGTCGTGTTGTCCTTGGTGATCTCGATGCGCCGGGCGGTGCCCAGCGAGTCGAGGCCGATCTCGGACAGCTTGAGGCCGACCTCCGAGGAGATGACCTGCGCGCCGGTGACGACGGCCAGGTCGTCCAGGAACGCCTTGCGGCGGTCACCGAAGAACGGGGCCTTCACCGCGACCGCGACGAGGGTCTTGCGCAGGGCGTTGACCACCAGGGTGGACAGCGCCTCGCCCTCGACGTCCTCGGCGATGATCAGCAGCGGCTTCTTCGACTCGGCGACCTTCTCCAGAACCGGGAGCAGGTCGGCCAGCGCCGAGATCTTCTCGCGGTGCAGCAGCACGTAGGCGTTCTCCAGGATCGCCCGCTGCTCCTCCGGGTCGGTCGCGAAGTGCGCCGACAGGTAGCCCTTGTCGAACTGCACACCTTCGGTGATCTCGAGTTCGGTGGCCAGCGTGGAGGACTCCTCCACGGTGATCACACCGTCCTCGCCGACCCGCTCCACGGCCTCGCCGAGCAGGGCGCCGATGGTGGCGTCACGCGAGGTGACCGTGCCGACCTGGGCGATGTTGTCGCGGCCCTTGACCGGGGTGGCCCTGGACTTGAGCACCTCGATGACCTTCTCCGCGGCCGCCTCGATGCCCTTGCCGAGCGCGGCCGGGTTGGCGCCGGCGGCCACGTTGCGGAGGCCGACCTTCACCAGAGACTGCGCCAGCACGGTGGCCGTGGTGGTGCCGTCGCCGGCGACGTCGTTGGTTTTGGTGGCCACGTTCTTGGCCAGCTGGGCACCGAGGTTCTCGAACGGGTCCTCCAGGTCGATCTCCCGCGCGACGGTGACGCCGTCGAGGGTGATCGTGGGGCCGCCGAACTTCTTGTCGAGCACGACGTGGCGACCACGCGGGCCGAGGGTGACCTTGACCGCGTCGGCGAGCTTGTTGACGCCGCGCTCGAGGGCTCGACGAGCGTCCTCGTCGAAGTTGATCTGCTTGGGCATGGAAGTCCTCTCAGACAGCAGAACGCCCCGTCCCCGGCTTTCCAGCGGGGCCCGGGGCGTTCACCGCAGCGCCTGTGTCAGTTGACGACAGCCAGCACGTCGCGAGCGGACAGGATCAGGTAGTCCTCACCGTTGTACTTGACCTCGGTGCCGCCGTACTTGGAGTAGATGACGACGTCGCCGACGTTGACGTCGACGGGGATGCGGTTCCCCTTGTCGTCGACGCGGCCCGGGCCCACGGCCAGAACCTTGCCCTCCTGGGGCTTCTCCTTGGCGGTGTCGGGGATGACGAGGCCGGACGCGGTCGTCTCCTCGGCCTCGCTCGTCTGGACAACGATCTTGTCCTCGAGCGGTTTGATGTTCACGCTCACCGGGTTGACCTCCACGGGTCGTCGAAAGCGTTGGCAGGTACTTACTTGGTTTCGGCGCCTACCACCCCCGCCGTCGCGGGTGCCGGGGCGTGTGCGGTGCCTTCGATTAGCACTCTAGCCACGGGAGTGCTAGCCGCGCAAGGAGGGTCCCCCGGTGCTGCCCGAACGGGGTGCCAAGCGGCCTGACCGGCGGCTTTGTTCCGCGCTGGTTCCGCGACGGCTTGACGGCCGGTCGGTCAGCAACGCGTCCTTGCACCGACGTCTTGCGGCGTGCCCGGCCGCTGGGCCTTCCGCCGAACCTCGTCCGGTCGGTGCTGGCGGGACGGCCCCACTGCCCGACGTCGCGGAGCGGGCGGGGCACACCGTGACCATGCTCGCGAAGGTCTACGCCCGGTTCGCGCACGGGACCCCTGACATCGCGAACCGGCGGATCGAGGGCTTCCTCGACGGCGGCCGCGCAAGGAGGCCCCCGGTGCGGGTCGCACCCCTTGTCACGACGGGGTGTCGTTCGGATCGATGGCACCGGCACGCATCGTCACGTAGCGATACCAGCATCTCACTCGTTGGGCGGTGTTGGCCGTGCCCGCGCCTCCCTACCTTGGGAAACGGCCCGGACACGACTGGAAGGATTGGTGTTCCCATGGGTGGTTGCAGCTGTTGCAGCTCGTGCAGTGGCCCCGGTTGCGGTTGCTGCGGAGGCTGCTAGCACCGGCCTTGACCTGAACGGCCCCGGGACCCCGACGGCGTGGTCCCGGGGCCGTTCGTTCACACCGTCAGCACGATCTTCCCGCGCACCCGGCCGCTCTCGCTCAGCTCGTGGGCCTTCGCGGCGTCCTCCAGGGGCAGTACCTGCGAGACGTGGACCCGCACGCCGTCCACCGCGCGCGCCAGAGCCGCCCCGGACGGCTGCACGTGGAACCGGCGGTAGCGCGGGTCCTCCGTCGCGTCGTTGCCCTGCGCGTCGATCAGCACGCCGTCCGGCCTCAGCACCCTGAGCGAGCGCGCCCCGTAGTCGCCACCGACCAGGTCGCACACCACGTCCACGTCCGACACGGCGGACGTGAAGTCCGCCACCGTGTGGTCGATCAACTCGTCCGCGCCCAGCTCGCGCAGGAACTCGTGGTTCGCCGATCGCGCGGTGCCGATCACGTACGCGCCGCGTGCCTTCGCCACCTGCACCGCGACGTGCCCGACCCCGCCGGCCGCCGCGTGGATCAGCACCCGCTGCCCCGGCCGCACGTCGTCCAGCGCCTGCGCCGCCGTCAGCACCGCGGTCGGTGAAGCGGCCGCCGTGACGTGGTCCAGCCCCGCCGGCTTGGGCGCCAACGCCGCCGACGGCACCGCCACGTACTCGGCGTACGCACCCCACTGCGACATCACCAGCCCGAACACCTCCTCCCCCGTCTCCTCGACCACGCCGGAGAAGTCCAGCCCGAGCCGGAACGGCGGCACGAGCCCCACCCCGTCCACGAGCCCGCGGCGCAGCTTCCAGTCCGCCGGGTTGACCCCCACCGCGTGCACCCGCACCAGCACCTCGCCCGCCCCCGGCACCGGCCGCGGCGCGTCCACCAGTTCGAGCACTTCCGGGCCACCCAGGGCCCACACATCGACAGCTCTCATGCCGAAGATCGTCGACCCGGGCGGTATCCGTTGTGAAGAAGGCACCTTCCTGATATCCAGGTACCTCATGGATACCGTCCAGTCCTACCTGACCGCCTGCCCGGCCCGCACCGTGCTCGACGCGCTCGCCAACAAGTGGAGCCTGCTGGTCCTCAGCTCGCTGCGCCGCCACGACGGCCCGATGCGGTTCAACGAGCTGCGCCGCCTGCTCGAGGGCATCACCCAGAAATCGCTCACCCAGACCCTGCGCACCCTGGAGCGCGACGGCCTGGTCGACCGGGCCGTCTACCCGACCGTGCCGCCGCGCGTCGAGTACTCCCTGACCGGCCTCGGCACGCAGGTCGGCGACATGTTCAACGTCCTGGGCGAGTGGGCCGAGGAGCACGTCGGCGAGATCCTCGCCGCGCGGGAGGCCTTCGACAGCAGGCCGGCACCGGAACCGGTCCGCTGAGGGAAATTCACTTTCCAGCCACCTGATCACCTTCGTCCCGTTCGCCCCGGAGATGCACCGTCGATGGGCCCCACTGGTTCCCACCACGAGGAGTGCACGTGCCGGACACCCCGAAACTCAACCGCCGCAAGGTCCTGATCGGCGGCGCCGCGGCGGTCGCGCTGAGCGCCGGAATCACCCGCGCCTCCGCCTCGCCCGGAGCGGGCACCGGGCCCGTCGGCGACGTCTTCAACCTCGGCGTCGCCTCCGGCGATCCGCTGCCGGACGGCGTCGTCCTGTGGACCCGGCTGGCCGCCGACCCGCTCGCCGAGGACGGCCTCGGCGGCATGCCGAACCGGGCCCTGCCCGTGCAGTGGCAGATCGCCCGCGACGAGCGCTTCACCCGCATCGTCCACTCCGGACAGACGTGGGCCGCGCCCGAGGCGGCGCACAGCGTGCACGTCGAGGCGGACGGCCTGGAGCCGGGCACCGAGTACTACTACCGGTTCCGCGTCGGCGGCGAGATCTCCCCGGCCGGCATCACCCGCACCGCGCCCGCGCCGTGGCAGCTGTCCCCGCTGACCATGTGCTTCGCGTCGTGCTCGCACTACGGCGAGGGCTACTTCACCGCCTACCGCCGCCTCGCCGAGGACCACCCGGACCTCATCCTGCACCTGGGCGACTACCAGTACGAGTACGCGGCCAAGGCCACCGACGTGCGCACGGTCGTCGGCCCGGAGACCGTCACGCTCGCCGACTACCGCCTGCGCCACGCCCAGTACAAGACCGACCCCGACCTCCAGCTCGCGCACGCCACCGCGCCGTGGCTGGTGGTGTGGGACGACCACGAGACCGAGAACAACTGGGCCGACGAGGTGCCCGAAGCCTCGTCGCAGACGCCCGGCGCGTCGTTCCTGGACCGCCGCAAGGTCGCCTTCCAGGCCTACTACGAGAACATGCCGCTGCGCCGCAACGCCCGGCCGCGGGGCATCGACATGCAGCTCTACCGGCGGATCCACTGGGGGCAGCTGGCCACCTTCCACATGCTCGACACCCGGCAGTACCGCGACGACCAGGCCTGCGGCGACGGCGTCAAGGTCAGCTGCGACGAGCGCCTGAACCCCAACCGCACCATCACCGGCGCGGCGCAGGAGAAGTGGCTGATCGACGGGTTCCGGCAGAGCCGGGCGCGGTGGGACGTGCTGGGCCAGCAGGTGGTGTTCTCCGAGATCGACTTCACCGCCGGCTCGCAGCTCGGCTACAACATGGACGCCTGGGACGGCTACAAGGCCAACCGGGACCGCATCGCCGCGGCGATGGGCGACTCGCGGGTGCGCAACGGTGTCGTGCTCACCGGGGACGTGCACCGGCACTGGGCGTCGGAGGTCAAGCAGACCTACGGGCAGCCGGACTCGAAGGGCGTGGGCGTCGAGCTGATCACGACGTCGATCACCAGCGGCCGGGACGGCAACGACGACCCGTTCCAGTCGGTGCTGGACGAGAACCCGCACGTCAAGTTCCACAAGAACCGGCGCGGCTACATCCGCACCCGCTTCACCGCGAACGAGCTGCGGGCCGACTACCGGATCCTGCCCTACGTCAGCCGGCCGGGCGCGGCCGCCGAGACCGCGGCCAGCTTCGTGGTGACCGACCGGGACCCGAGCCTGCACCGGGTCTGAGACGGAAGTTGGTTCCCTCCTCCCCTTGACGGTGTGTAGTTTTCTGACTGCACCTGTTCCGGGGAGGCCGCAATGACGTCGTTCACCCGCCGCAACGCCCTGCGCGCGATCGCTGTCGGCACCGCCGGTGTGGCCGTGGTGGCCGCGCCCGGCGCGTCCGCGGCCACGACCGGAGCGCGGCAGCGCGCGTTCGCGGCCGCGGCGGCGGAGTTCGGCGTCCCGGAGTCCGTGCTGCTCGGCGTGTCGTACCTGAAGTCCCGCTGGGACTCCCACGGCGGCGCGCCGAGCACCGGCGCCGGGTTCGGCCCGCTGCACCTGACGGACCTGCGGGCCGTCGCGGCCGGCGGGAGCCACCACGACCAGGGCGAGGACCCACGGGGCGACGCGGCGCGCGGGGAGCTGCGGCCGCACACGTCGGCAGCGCTGCAGACCGTCGACCTCGCCGCCGAGCTGACCGGCGTGGACGCCGCGACGCTGCGGACGGACCCGGTGCAGAACATCCGCGGTGGCGCCGCGGTGCTGGCCCACTACCAGCGCGAGCTCGGCGCGCGGGCGGACGGTCCGGCCGGCTGGTACGGCGCGGTCGCCCGCTACAGCGGCGCGTCGGACACCGGGACCGCGACGTTCTTCGCCGACGAGGTGTTCGCGACCATCGCCGCCGGGGCGAGCCGGACCACCGACGACGGGCAGGCGGTCACGTTGCCCGCGACGCCGGTGTCACCGCGACGCGAGCAGGTCCGCGCGCTCGGGTTGTCCACCGTCGCGGAGGGCGCGGCCGAGGCGCCGCCCGGGCTGCCCGTCGAGTGGATCCCGGCGCCCTACCAGGACCTCGGCAACGGCGACTACGGCAACCACGACAAGGCCGAGCGGCCGAACTCGCAGCGGATCACGCACATCGTCATCCACGACACGGAGTGCACCTACGACACGGCGATCGGGCTCGTGCAGGACCCGGCGTACCTGGCGTGGCACTACACGCTGCGCTCGACCGACGGGCACGTCGCCCAGCACGTGCTGACCAAGGACGTGGGCTGGCACGCCGGGAACTGGTACTTCAACGCGAAGTCGATCGGCGTCGAGCACGAGGGGTTCGCGGCGCAGGGCACCTGGTACACCGAGGCGATGTACCGGACCTCGGCGAAGCTGGTGCGCTACCTGGCCGGGAAGTACCGGATCCCGCTGGACCGCGAGCACGTCATCGGGCACGACAACGTGCCGGGGACGACCGCGGACAAGGTCGCCGGCATGCACTGGGACCCGGCGCCGTACTGGGACTGGGCGCACTACTTCGACCTGCTCGGCGCGCCGCTGAACCCGCGGCCGGTGCGGCAGCCGACGGGCATGGTCATGGTCAAGCCGGACTTCGCGTCGAACCCGACCGGGTACACGGGGTGTGCGGCGCCGGGCGCCGCGTGCCCCGCGCGCGGTTCGTCGGCGCTGTTCCTGCGGGTGGAGCCGCGCGACGACGCTCCCCTGCTCGCGGACATCGGCCTGCACCCGGACGGCGGGCCGTCCACCGTGGCGATCTCCGACGTGGGCAGCCGCGTGTCGGCCGGGCAGCGGTACGCGGTGGCGGAAATCCGGGGCGACTGGACGGCCGTGTGGTACCTCGGGCAGAAGGGGTGGCTGCGCTCGTCCGGGGTGGTGCCGGTGCTGGGGCAGGTGGTGACGCCGCGGCCGGGGCGGTCGTCGGTGCCGGTGTACGGGCGCGCGTACCCGGAGGCTTCCGCGTACCCGGAGGGGCTCACACCGCAGGAGGTCGTGCCGCTGCAGTACACGCTGCCCGCGGGCCAGAGGTACACCGCCGGCCCGACCCTGCCCGCGGAGTACTACTCGGCGACGACCTTCGACCCGGCGGAACACGTGGTGGTCCGCGGGAGGACGAAGTACGTGCAGATCCAGTTCGGGCACCGGGTGGGCTTCGTGAAGCTCGACGACGTGGTGGTGTCGCGCACGCGCCCCTGACCCGCAGCCCGCGCGAGTCCCACGCTCGTGCGCGCGAGTCCCACGCTCCCGCGCGCGAGTCCCACGCTCGTGCGCGCGAGTTCCACGTTCGTGCGCGCGAGTTCCACGTTCGTGCGCGCGAGTTCCACGTTCGTGCGCGCGTGTTCTAAGCCGACCGGGTGGGCACCTGCTCGTTGGTGCATGTGCTCCCGGTACTCGCCGACCAGGGTGCGCAGGAGCCGCCGCAGGACCAGTTCCGCCACCGGGACGGTGCCCAGCCCCGGCCAGGGTGCGGACGAGTCCGAAGTAGAACGCCCCGTTGGCCATGGCGTCGACGACCGTCGGCCCGGCGGGCAGGACCCGGTTCTCCACCCGGAGATGGGCGCGGTCGCGAGTGACCGCGTAGATCGGCCGGTTCCAGCGGTAAATCGTGCCGTTGTGCAGCCCACCGGTGCTTGCCGAGGAGGAACGGCGAGTTCGCGCCGACCGCGACCTGCACCCCGGCGATGGCCTGCGCGGCGTTCCAGTAGGCGGGGAACTGCGCGGGACTCACCTGCAGGTGGAACTGGTTGCTTGTGCACTCCGCCTCGGGCACGATCGTGTCGCAGGTGGCCCGCAGGCGTTCGGGTTCGGCGACAGTGAGGCGCCGGTCAGGTGGTCCTGCCGCAGGGTGGGCAGGATGCCGACCATGATGAGCTGCGCGCCGATGCGGCCGGCGTTCGCCTCGGCGGAGTTGAGGCTGGCGCGCACGTCGTCCAGGTTGACCTCGATCTAGAACCCGGTCATCGGCCGCTCGAACCCGAAGTGCGACTCGCGCAGCATGCGCGCGAACGCCTTCAGGCACCGCCGCAACCACGCTCCCGCGCGCGCTTCAGAGCGAGACGACCTCCACCGGCAGCGCCGGGTTCGCCGACAGGTCCAGCGCCGACGGCTTCTTCTCCGCCGCCACCACGTGCGCCCCCAGCGCCGCGATCATCGCGCCGTTGTCGGTGCACAGGCGCGGCCGTGGGACGCGCAACTCGATCCCCGCGGCCTCGCACCGCTCGCGCGCCAGGCCCGACAGGCGCGAGTTCGCCGCCACGCCGCCGGAGATCACGAGCGTCCCGATGCCCATCTCCTTCGCCGCGCGCACGGCCTTCGCGGTCAGCACGTCGGCCACCGCCTCCTGGAAGGACGCCGCCACGTCGTCGACCGGGATCTGCTCGCCGCGGCGCTCGGCGTTCTCCACCCACCGCGCCACCGCGGTCTTCAGCCCGGAGAACGAGAAGTCGAACCTCGCGTCGCGCGGACCGGTCATGCCGCGGGGGAAGCCGATCGCCCTCGGGTTGCCCGCGCGAGCCGCCTTGTCGATCGGCGGGCCGCCCGGGTACGGCAGGCCCAGCACGCGGGCCACCTTGTCGTAGGCCTCACCCGCCGCATCGTCCACAGTAGACCCGACCTCGGTGATCTCGCCCGCGATGTCGTCCACCCGCAGCAATTGCGTGTGCCCGCCGGACACCAGCAGCGCCAGGCACGGTTTCGGCAGCGGGCCGTGCTGCAGGGTGTCCACCGCGATGTGCCCGGCCAGGTGGTTGACGCCGTAGAGCGGAACGTCCAGCGCCGCCGCGTAGGCCTTCGCCGCGGAGACGCCGACCAGCAGCGCACCGGCCAGCCCCGGGCCCGCGGTCACCGCGATGGCGTCCACATCGGACAGCCCGAGCCCGGCCGCGGCGAACGCCCGCTCGGCCGTGGGCACCATGGCCTCCAGGTGGGCGCGGCTGGCGACCTCCGGCACCACACCGCCGAAGCGCGCGTGCTGTTCGACGCTCGAGGCGACCTCGTCGGCGAGGAGTTCGACGGTGCCGTCGTCGTGCAGCCGCACGAGGCCGACGCCGGTCTCATCGCAGGAGCTTTCGATGCCGAGGATGACGCGGGACATCAGCCCACCTCCTGCTTGGTCACGGCGGGACGCATCATCGTGTACGCGTCCGCACCGGACGGGTGGTAGTAACGCTTGCGCAGGCCGATCTGCTCGAAACCGTGCCGCCGGTACAGCTCCTGGGCCCGGTCGTTGTCGGTGCGGACCTCGAGGAACACCGGCGCGCGCACCTCGTCGGCGCGGGCGAGCAGGGCCCGCAGCAACGCGGTGCCGACGCCCTGGCCCTGGTAGCCCGGGTCGACACCGATCGTGTGGACGCTGGCCTCGTAGTCGCCCCGGCTGCCGACGACCGCCAGGCCGCCGTAGCCGATCAGGACGTCCTCGGGCGTGTACGCGCCGAGGTAGTAGCCGCCGGAGTCCAGCTCGCTGTGGAACGCGCGGGCGCTCCACGGGTCGTCTCCGGCGAAGAGGACCTGTTCGATCTCCACGCAGCGCGGGATGTCCTTGCGGCGCAGCTTGGCGAGCTTCACGACGTGGTCACCCGCTTCCGCGCGCCGGGCTCGACGGCGTCCGGGCGGCGCAGGTAGAGCGGCGTCAGCGGGGCGGGCGCGGCTCCCGAGGTGAGCGCGTCGCGGGCGGCTGCCACCAGGCCCGCGGTGCCCGGGTAGTACGGCTCGACCACGCGCGCGCCGAGCTGCTCGGCGTAGCGGCGGGCCCCGTCCCCGGCGGCGAGGCCGAGGGACAGCTCGGCGGGCGCCTGGACGTGCGGGCCGCCGGTGCGGGCGCCGGTCGCGTCGTAGGCGGCCCAGTAGACCTCGCGGCGGCGGGCGTCGGTGACCACGGAGAACGGCTCGCCGGCGTCGACCTGCTGGGCGATCGCGTCGAGGCTGCCGACCGGGTGGACCGGGACGCCGAGCGCGTGCCCGAGGGCGGCGGCGGTGGCGAGACCGGCCCGCAGACCGGTGAACGGCCCTGGCCCGGCGCCGACGACGATCGCGCCGACGTCCTTGAGCGCGACGCCCGCTTCCCGCGTGGCGTCGAGGGCGTGCGGGGTGATGAGTTCGCCGTGCGCACGCGCGTCGAGCGTCACGCGCTCGGCGAGCACGGTGACGCCCGTGGCGAGTTCGGCGACCCCGGCGGTCACCGCGGGCGTCGACGTGTCCAGAGCCAGTACCAGCACAGCACTCCAGCGTACGGCGTGCCCGCCGACCTGCGGTTACCGCCCCACGCGGGTGGTCAGGGGGTTTCCGGGTCCCAGCTCAGCAAGCGCACCTCGGCGACCGTGCGGAGGTGGTCCCGCATCGCTTCGGCAGCGGTTTTCGGGTTGCGGTCGCGGATCGCCTCCGCGATGCGGATGTGCTGGTCCAGCGAGCGCGGCGGACGGCCCGGCTGGCGGAGCGACTCGGTGCGGCTCTCGGTGATCTGGTCGGCTATCGCGTCCATGAACTCGGCCAGCAGGGCGCTGTGCGCGGCCCCGGTGACCGCGGCGTGGAACCGGCGGTCACCCTCGACGCCGGCTCCCCCGTCGCGGATCTCCGCGGCCATGAACTCCAGCGCCGACTCCAGCGCGGCCAGATCGTCCTCGGTCCGGCGCATCGCCGCCAGCTCGGCCAGCTTCGTCTCCAGCGCCTCCCGCGCGTCCAGCACGTCCGGCAACCGGCGGCGGCGCTCCACCAGCCGCTCGACCGGCTCGGCGTCCAGCGCGTCCCGCACCAGGTAGGTCCCGCCGCCGTGGCGGGTCTCGACCAGGCCCTGCACCTCCAGCACGACGATCGCCTGCTTCACCGACGCGCGGCTCACCCCGAGCCGCTGCGCCAGGTCACGCTCCGCGGGCAACCGGTCACCCGCGCGCAGCCCGGCATCGGCCGCGTACGCCCGCAACCGCTCCAGGACCTGCTCGTACAGCCGTGGACGAGCCATCGGACTCAGCGCATCAGACACGTTCCGCAGCCTAGCCCTTGACAGGCTGAGTGGCTGAGCCGCAAAGTGGTTCAGCCACTCAGCCACTTGAATCCCAACGGCGGGAGTTCTCCGGATGTCCGCTGAGCTGATCTCGATCCTCGTCCTCGCGGTCGTCTTCGTGATAGCGACGACCCGCTCGATCAACATGGGGGTGCTGTCCTTCGCGGCCGCGTTCGGCGTCGGCACGCTGGCCGCGAACATGGATGCCGACGAGATTTTCGCCGGCTTCCCCGGCGACCTGTTCGTCGTGCTCGTCGGCGTCACGTTCCTGTTCGCCATCGCCCGCGCCAACGGCACCACGGACTGGCTGGTCGACGCCGCCGTCCGGCTCGTCCGCGGCCGCGTCGCGCTGATCCCCTGGGTCACCTTCGCGATCACCGCGCTGCTCACCGCGATCGGCGCGGTCAGCCCGGCCGCGGTCGCCATCGTCGCGCCCGTCGCGCTCGGGTTCGCCGCCCAGTACGGCATCCACCCGCTGCTCATGGGCGCGATGGTCGTGCACGGCGCGCAGGCCGGCGGCTTCTCGCCGATCAGCGTCTACGGCACGATCGTCAACGGCATCGTCGCGCGCGAACGCCTCGGCGGCAGCGAGATCACGCTCTTCCTGGCCAGCTTCGTCGTCAACCTGGTCATCGCGGCGGTCGTGTTCGTGGTGCTGCGCAAACGGCAGGTGGCCTCCGCGCCGGCCGAGGAGCGCGAACTCGTCGCCGCGGGCACCGGCGGCCCGCCCACCACCACCGGCCTGGCGGGCACCGGAACGCGCGAACGCATCCGTCTGAACGCGCCCCGCATCGCCACGCTCACGAGCCTGGCCGTGCTGGTCGTGGCCACCCTGGTGTTCGACCTCGACGTCGGCCTCACCGCGATGACCCTGGCCGTCGTGCTCAGCGTGATCTGGCCCGCGACCAGCAAGAAGGCCGTCGGCGAGGTCACCTGGCCGACCGTGCTGCTGATCTGCGGCGTGCTCACCTACGTCGGCGTGCTGCAGGAGATGGGCACGATCGAGTGGGCCGGCGAGGGCGTCGGCGGCATCGGCGCACCGCTGATCGCCGCGCTGCTGCTGTGCTACATCGGCGCGATCGTGTCGGCGTTCGCGTCCTCGGTCGGGATCATGGGCGCGCTCATCCCGCTCGCGGTGCCGTTCCTCGCGCTCGGCACGGTCGGCCCGGTCGGCATGATCTGCGCGCTCGCGGTGTCGGCGACGGTCGTCGACGTCAGCCCGTTCTCCACCAACGGCGCGCTGGTGCTCGCCAACGCCCGCGAGGTGGACCGGGATTCCTTCTTCCGGCAACTGCTCGTCTACGGCGGCATCATGGTCGCCGTGGTACCCGCCGTGGCCTGGCTCGTGTTCATCGTGCCCGGATTCGGCTGATCTGTAAGGAGTTCACGTGCCCGAACGGTTGTTCCCGGCCCTGGCGGAGCCGCCCGAGAAGGAAGCCCTGCGCTTCGGCGAGGTCTCGCTCGACTACGCGGAACTGGCGGCGATCGCCGGTTCACTCGCCCGGGAGATCCGCGCCCAGTCCCCCACCCGGGTGGCGGTGTGGGCGACGCCGACCATCCACACGAGCGTCGCCGTGGTCGCGGCACTGCTCGCGGGCGTCCCGGCGGTTCCGGTCAACCCGAAGATCGGCGAACGCGAACTCGACCACATCGTGAGCGACAGCACGCCCTCGCTCGTGCTCAGCGAGCCGGGCGCGAAACTGCCGGAGCGGCTGGCGAACCTGCCGCGCCAGCAGGTCGCGTTGATCGGCAGCCCCGGTGACCTGCCCGAAGAGCCGGGTGACGAGGCTCCCGCGCTGATCGTCTACACCTCGGGTACCACCGGGCCGCCGAAGGGCGTGGTGCTGCCGCGGCGCGCGATCTCCAGCACGCTCGACGCGCTGGAGGACGCCTGGCAGTGGAGCGCGGACGACGTGCTCGTGCACGCGCTGCCGCTGTTCCACGTGCACGGCCTGATCCTGGGAATCCTCGGCCCGCTGCGCCGCGGCGGCACCGTGCACCACACCGGCAGGTTCGCCACCGACGTGATCGCGCGGGAGCTGTCGACCGAGGCGACGATGATGTTCGGCGTGCCCACGATGTACCACCGCATCGCGGAGGAGGTGGGCGGCAACCCGGAGCTGGCGAAGGCGTTGAGCGGGGCGCGGCTGCTGGTGTCCGGGTCGGCGGCGCTGCCGGTGCACGACCACGAACGCATCCGCGCGGCCACCGGGCAGCGGGTCGTGGAGCGCTACGGCATGAGCGAGACGCTGATGAACACCAGCGTCCGCGCCGACGGCGAGCGCAAGCCCGGCACGGTCGGCGTGCCGCTGCGCGGGGTCGAGGTGCGGCTGGTCGACGAGTCCGGCGCGGTGATCGAGACCAGCGACGGTGAGACGGTCGGCGAGATCCAGGTCCGCGGGCCGAACCTGTTCACCGAGTACCTCAACCGGCCGGACGCGACCGCGGAGGTGTTTGACGACGGCTGGTTCCGCACCGGCGACATGGCGACCCGGGACGCCGACGGCTACTACCGGATCGTCGGGCGCAAGGCCACCGACCTGATCAAGAGCGGCGGCTACAAGATCGGCGCCGGGGAGATCGAGAACGCGCTGCTGGAGCACCCGGGCGTGGCCGAGGCCGCGGTGACCGGCGAGCCGGACCCGGACCTGGGCGAGCGGATCGTGGCGTGGATCGTGCCGGCCGGGGAGCCGCCCGCGGAGCAGGAGCTGGCCGACCACGTGGCGCGGTTGCTGTCGCCGCACAAGCGGCCGCGGGTCGTGCGGTTCCTGGACGCGTTGCCGCGCAACGACATGGGCAAGGTCATGAAGCGGGCGCTGAATGCGTGAGAGCGCCCGCGCGGTGATCGGCTCGGTGTGCTCCGGGTTCACCGAGCTGCCGGCGCCGGAGCCCGATGAGTCCGGTGTGGACGGCCCGATCGGCTGGCCCGGTTACGACTCCGCGCGTGCCAGGGCCGTGGAGCGCACCGGTGAACAGGAATCGGTGGTGTGCGGGGTCGGCAAGTTCGGCGGCACCGAGGCGACCGTGATCGCGTGGGAGTTCGGGTTCCTCGGCGGTTCGCTCGGGCGGCGCACCGGTGACCGGATCGAGGCGGCGTTCGAGCGGGCGCGGGAGCTGCGGACGCCGGTCGTGTCGATGATCGCGACCGGCGGCAGCCGCATGCAGGAGGGCATGGCGGCGCTGTCCCAGCTGCAGCGGATCGCGCGGCAGGCGGCGTTGACCCGGGCCGCCGGGTTGCCGCAGGTCGCGGTCGTGCGGGACCCGACGACCGGTGGCGGCTGGGCCACGCTCGGCGCGGGTTCGGACGTGGCGCTGGCCCTGCCCGGGGCGCAGGTCGGGTTCGCCGGGTCGCGGGTGCGGCCGGCGGGTGACGCTGCGGCCTACACGGCGGAGTCGCAGCTGGCGTCGGGGCACGTGGACCAGATCGTGCCGGCGGCGGAGCTGGGTGAGCGGCTGGGCCGGTGGTTGTCGCTGCTGACCGGTGCCGATGGTGCGCCCGCGCCGCCGCCGTCGGCGCTCGGTTCCGGTGACCTGCCGTCGGATGGCTGGGCCGCGGTGCGGGCCGCCCGGGCTCCTTCGCGTCCGCGCGCGGAGTCCTATTTGGACGCGTATTTCGACTGGCGGGAGGACATCAGCGGTGATCGCTGCGGTGGGGTGGATCCCGGGGTGCGGTGCGGGTTCGGGATGCGCTCGGGCGTGACGGTGGCGTATGCGGCGCAGTGCGGGACGGCGACGCTGCCGTCGGGTTTCCGGACGGCGGCGCGGCTGATCCGGCTGGCGGACCGGTTGGGGATCCCGGTGCTGACGCTGGTGGACACCCCCGGCGCGGCGAACGACCCGGCGGCGGAGCGGGCGGGCGCGGGCGCGGCGATCGCGGAGGTGTTCGCGGCGGTGGCCGGGGCGCGGGTGCCGGTGACGACGCTGGTGATCGGCGAGGGCGGCTCCGGGGGCGCGCTGGCGTTCGCCCACCCCGAGCGGACGTGGGTGACGCCGGACAGCTTCTTCTCGGTGACGTCCCCGGAGGCGGCGGCATCGATCCTGAAGCGGGCGCCGTCGGAGGTCCCGGAGACGGCCAACCAGCTGCGGTTGCGGCCGCAGGACCTGGTGGAGCTCGGCATCGCACGGGGAATCGTGACCCGCTGAAGGCGGCGCGGCGGCGGTTGGGCGGGGCGGGCAGGTTCCCGACGGGCGGGCGGGGCGGGCGGCTCGCGCGGGGCGGGCGGCAGGCCTGCCGCCGGAGGCGGCTCGCCCGGGGCAGGCGGTCCGCGCGCAGCAGGCCCGCCGCCGGAGGCGGCTCGCCCGGGGCAGGCGGTCCGCGCGCAGCAGGCCCGCCGCCGGAGACGGTTCGCCCGGGGCAGGCCCGCGGCCACGCGGGAACACCGCCGAAGGCGGTTCGCGCGCAGCAGGCGCGCCGCCGCGGGGGCACACCGCTGCGTGACGGCTCTCGCGCGCCAGGCCTGCTGCCGGAGGCGGCTCGCGCGGCGGGCGCGCCACCACTCGGGCGCACCGCCGGAGGCGACACCCGGGTGCCGGACGTGGGACTCACCCACCCAAGCGTGGGACTCGCCCGCCCAAGCGTGGGACTCGCCCACCGGAGCGTGGGACTCGCCCGCCCAAGCGTGGGACTCGCCCACCCAAGCGCGGAACTCGCCCACCCAAGCGCGGAACTCGCCCACCCAAGCGCGGAACTCGCCCACCCAAGCGCGGAACACGCCCACCCAAGCGCGGAACACGCCCACCCAAGCGCGGAACACGCCCACCGGAGCATGGAACACGCCCGCCCGAGCGTGGAACTCGCCCACCCAAGCGTGGAACACGCCCACCGGAGCATGGAACACGCCCGCCCGAGCGTGGAACTCGCCCACCCAAGCGTGGAACACGCCCGCCCGAGCGTGGGACTCGCCCGCCTGAGCGTGGGACTCGCCGCCTGAGGGCGGAGGCGTGCGGGGGTGGCGGTCAGGGGTGTAGGAGGGCCTTGCCGGCGTCGGCGGCGGGGTCTTCCAGCACGCGCAGCGCGCGGTCGGCCTCCTCGAGCGGGAACTCGTGCGTGATCAGTGGCGCCGGGTCCAGCACGCCCGTCGAAAAGGCCCTCACCGCGTGCGTCCAGGCTCGCGACGGTGCGCCGAACACCGTGTGCACCGTCACCGCGGCCGTCACCAGGTCCGCGGGCGCGATCGGTTCCGTCTCGTGGCCCGCCAGGCCCGTCAGCACGACCCGACCACCGCGGCGGCACATCCGCACTGCCAGCGCGCCCGTGCCCGGCGCGCCGGCCGCCTCCACCACCACGTCGAACCCGCCCGGCGCCGCGCCCGGGCTGTAGAAACCGGAAGCGCCGCAGAAGCGGGACGCCACAGCCGCCCGGGACGCCCGCGGGTCCACCACGACCAGCTCCGCCGGGCCGCTCGCCGCCAGCAGCTGGGTCGCCAGCAGCCCGAGCGTCCCGCCGCCGATCACCGCCACCCGCTCGCCCGGCACGACCGCCGCGAGCAACGTCGCCGCCGCCATGCACGCCGCCGGCTCCAGCAACGCGGCCGCGCGCAGGTCGGCGCCGTCGGGCAGGACGTGCAGCAACCGCGCGGGCAACCGCAGCTCCTCGGCCCACGCGCCGGGCTGGGTGAAGCCCGTCTCGTCGTACTCGGCCACGCACAGGGTCGTGTCGCCGCGCCGGCACGGGGCGCACCGGCCGCAGTTGCGGAACCCCTCGCCCACCACCGGCTTGCCCAGCAGCTCCGGATCCGTGCCCGGCCCCAGCTCGACGACCGTCCCGGACCACTCGTGCCCCGGCACCACCGGGTACCGCACGAACCCCTCCGGCCGCGTCCCGGCCAGCACCTCGCGGTCCGACCCGCAGATCCCCGCCCACTCGACGCGCACGACGACCTCGCCGTGGCCGGGATCCTCCGGTTCGGCGCGCACGACGCGCAGCTTGCCCGGGCTCTCGACGACGACCGCGCGCCCCATCAGCCCACCAGCTCGGGTACCCGCTCGACCCACGAGCCGTGCGGTTCCAAGGTCAATTCCCGCACGTCGTCGGGCCTGCGAACGAGCCGCACCACCAGGTAGTCCGACGACAGCCGCTCCGCCGAACCCTCGCCCCACTCGACGACGACCGCCGCCGAATCCAAGTCCGTGTCCAGGTCCAGGTCGTCGAGCTGCGTCAGGTCGCCGCCCAGCCGGTAGGCGTCCACGTGCACCAGCGCCACGCCCCGCTCCCCCGCCGGGTGCACCCGCGCCAGCACGAACGTCGGCGAGCTGACCCGCCCGGACACCCCGAGCCCGGCCGCGATCCCGCGCGTCAGCACGGTCTTGCCCGCGCCGAGCGGCCCGGCGAGCAGGACGACGTCGCCCGCCCGCAGCGTGCGGCCGAGCGACTCGCCGAACGCCACCGTGTCCTCGGCCGTCGGCAACTGGATGCTCATTGGTTCAACCACCGCCACATCCGGCGCGGGCGGGACTCGTCGGTCACGCCGGCGCATCGCTGTACCAGGTCGATGAGGTGGCTGTTGACCACCTCGGGCTGTTCGAGCTGCACCATGTGCCCGGCGCCGCGCACCCGCACCAGCTCGGCGTCGGGCAGTTCGGCCGCGATGCGCTCGGCGTGCGAGTACGGCGTGAACCGGTCGGTGTCGGCGCCGATCACCAGCACGTGCGCGTGCTTCAGACCGGCCAGCGCGGCGTACCGGTTGTGGCTGCCGAGGGTGTCGACGAACCCGACCAGCTCCTTCACCGGCGTCACCGCCAGCATCTCCAGCATGAAGTCGACCACGCGCGGATCGACGTCGCGAGAGCCGAACGCGAGCAGCCGCACCGCCTGCCGGGTCAGTTGCCCGCCCGCGGCGCGCACGAACTCGACCAGCCCCGGCTGCCACCCGGCGAGCTCGCCGACGCCGCGGGTGAGCGGGTTGTACTTGGACAGCAGCCCGCGCGGCAGGCCCTTGCGGCCCACCTCGCCCGCCGCGGTGGCGATGAACGCAACCCCGCAGACGCGGTCGGCGAACAGGTCCGGGTTCTGCTGGGCCAGCTCCATGACCACCATGCCGCCCATGGAGTGGCCCATGAGCACGATCGGCCCCTCCGGCGCGACCGCGCGCAGCACCGCGTCGAGGTCGCGGGCCAGCTGCTCGATGGTGCTGGCCTTTTCGCTCGCCGGGCCGGACGTGCCGTGCCCGCGGTGGTCGTAGTAGACCTGCCGGACCCGCGGCAACGTGAGCGACGCCAGGTCACGGCGCTGGAAGTGCCAGCTCAGCTGCGACAACGCGAACCCGTGCACGCCGACCACGATCAGTTCGGGCTTGCCGCCGTCGGCCGGGTCGATCTCGGACACCGACAGCGGGGTGCCGTCGTCGGCGGCGACGGTGGAGGTGCGGTCCGGGTCCAGGGTGCCCAGTGGCGCGGCGGCGAGGTGGTCGCGCTGGCGCTGCTGCTGGGCGGTCACCGCGATGGTGGCCGCCGCGGTGCCGGTGACCAGCGCGACGGCACCGCCGAGCACGGTGAGCATCCGGCGGGACACCATCAGACGTCCTCCCCCAGGTACCGCCGCCGGATCCGCGGCCGGTACATGCCGGTGACGATCTCGTAGTCGATGGTGCCGATCTTGTCGGCCCATTCGCGCGCGGTCGGCTCGCCGTTCGCGCCGTCGCCGAACAGGACCACCTCGGCGCCCAGCGGCGGCTCGTCGTCACCGCAGTCCACGACCAGCTGGTCCATGCACACGCGCCCGGCGACCGGGCGGCGTTTGCCGTGCAGCCACACGTCCATCCGGCCGGACAGCGTGCGCGGCACCCCGTCGGCGTAGCCGGTGGGCACGAGCGCCAGCGTGGTGTCGCGCTGCGCGGTCCACGTGTGTCCATAGGAGACGGACTCGCCGGCGCGGATCCGTTTGGTGAGCACGACCGAGGACCGGAACGTCATGACCGGGCGCAGGTCCTCGGGCTCCGGGTTGGGGTTGAGTCCGTAGATCGCGATGCCCGGGCGGACGAGGTCGAAGTGCAGGTCCGGCCGGTTCAGCGTGGCGGCCGAGTTCGCCAGGTGCCGCAACGGGTTCAGGCCGGCTTCGCGGGCGATCCCATACGCCGCGGCGAAGCGGTCGGCCTGCCGGTCGATCGACGGGTGGCCGGGCTCGTCGGCGCACGCGAGGTGCGACCAGATCGCGACGACCTCGACGGCCGGCTCCGCGGCGGCCTCCTTGACCAGGGCGGGCCAGTCCGCGGCGGGACAGCCGTTGCGGGACAGACCGGTGTCGATCTTCAGGTGCACGCGGGCTTTCTTGCCGGCCCGGCGGGCGGCTTCGGCGATGCGGGCCAGTTCGTGGAGCGAGCCGGCCGAGAGGTCGACGTCCGCGGCGATGCCCGGGGCGAAGTCGGTGGCCGGCAGGTCGAGCCAGGTGAGCAGCGGCGCGGTGATGCCCGCCGCGCGCAGGGTGAGCGCCTCGTCCAGGGAACAGGCCCCGAGCCAGGTGGCGCCGGCCTGCAGCGCGGCCCGCGCGACGGGGACGGCGCCGTGGCCGTAGCCGTCGGCCTTGACGACCGCCATCGTGGCGGCACCGGAAGCCGCCGCCCGGCTCGCGAGCAGGGCGACGTTGTGGCGCAGGGCAGCCAGGTCGACGACAACCTCGGCACGGGGGGAATCGGGACTCATCGGGGCCCATTTTCCCACGTCCGGGGTACCGGGTGCCGGTCGGGCACGGACGATGCCCGTGGCGGTGGTCACCGCCGAACGTCCTCAGGCCCCCTGCACCGGCACGTTGTGCACCAGCTGCCGCACCGCCAGGTGCCGTCCCCGGATCTCGTCGCCCGCCTCCGGCGACGCCGGCTGCTCCAGCGTCACCTGCGCCTTCGCCTCCCAGGCCGGTGGCTCGGCGCCGCCGGCGAGTGCCCAGGCGGCCTGGCGCGCGGCGCCCAGGGCCACGTGCTCGGCCGGCTCCGGCACCACCACCGGCACCCCGAACACGACCGGCGCGATCGCCCGCACCGCCTCGGACTGGGCCGCGCCGCCGATCAGCAGCACCCGCCGCGCGGACAGGCCCTGCGCCGCCACCGCGTCCAGCCCCGCCGAGAGCCCGCACAGCATGCCCTCGACCGCGGCCCGCGCCAGGTTTTCCGGCGTCATGTTGCCCCGGCGCAGCCCGTGCAGCGAACCGGCCGCCGTGGGCAGGTTCGGGGTGCGCTCGCCGTCCAGGTACGGCAGCAGCGTCAGGCCCTCCGCGCCGGGCGGGGCCGCCAACGCCAGCCGGTCGAGCCCGGCCAGGTCGGTGCCCAGCATCCCGGCGGTCGCGGTCAGCACGCGCGCCGCGTTGAGCGTGCAGGCCAGCGGCAGGAACCGCCCGGTCGCGTCGGCGAACCCGGCGACCAGCCCGGTGGCGTCCGCGGGCGCCGTCTCGGACACGCCGAACACCGTGCCGCTGGTGCCCAGTGACACCACGACGTCGCCCTCGCCGAGGCCCAGCGCCAGCGCCGCGGCCATGTTGTCGCCGGTGCCCGCCGAGACCAGCACCCCGTCCGGTGTCCGCCCGGCCGCCTCCGCCGGGCCCAGCACCCGCGGCAGCTCCGGGTCCCGTCCGCCGAACGCGTGCTTGAGGATGTCCCGCCGGTACACGCCGTCCGCGGGCGAGAAGTACCCGGTGCCGGACGCGTCGCCGCGGTCGGTCACCGCCTCGCCGCCGGTCAGCCGCCAGGTCAGCCAGTCGTGCGGCAGCACCACGCGCGCCACCCGGTCGGCCAGCTCGGGCTCGTGCTCCGCCAGCCACCGCAGCTTCGTCACCGTGAAGCTGGCGACCGGCACCAGGCCGACCGCCTCCGCCCACGCCGCCGGGCCGCCCAGCTCGCGCACCAGGTCCTCGGCCGCCTGACCGGACCGCGTGTCGTTCCACAGCAACGCCGGGCGCACGACCTCGCCGTCCTCGTCGAGGGTCACCATGCCGTGCTGCTGACCGCCGACGCCCAGCGCCTGGACGCCGTCCAGCAACCCGTCGCTCGCCTCGGTGAAGGCCCGCCACCACTCGCGCGGGTCCACCTCGGTCGCGTCCGGGTGCGCGGCGCGGCCGGTGCGCACCACGGCGCCGGTCCCCGCGTCGCAGACGACGATCTTGGTGGACTGCGTGGAGGAGTCGACCCCGGCCACGAGCTTGTCCGTCATGCTTCCTCCCGGAGTTGCGCCACCAGCACTTCCACGCCGAGCGCGCGCATCGCGGCGATCTCCTCGGCGGGCGTCTCGTCGTCGGTGATCACCACGTCGTAGGCGCTCACGTCACCGTAATCGTAGGTGGCGGTGCGGCCGAACTTCGAATGGTCGACCACCAGCACGTTGCGGTTCGACGCGGCCAGCGCGGCCGTCTTGAGGTCCGCGTAGTCGCGCACCGGGTGGTAGAGCCGGCCACCGGCGACCGCGGTCGCGGAGACCAACCCGACGTCGGCCCGCATCCGGCCGAGCGCGGCGACCGTGTCCGGGCCGGCACACGAGTCGAACTCGGTGTAGCGGCCGCCGAGCAGCAGCACCTCGACGCCCTCGGCCTCGCCGAGGATCCGCGCCTCCTCCAGCGAGTTGGTGATCACCACCAGCCGCCCCAGCTCCGGGAAACGCCGGACCAGCGGGAACAGGGTCGTCGAATCGTCGACGAACACCGTCTGCCCCGCGGTCACCTGCTCGAACGCCAGCGCCGACAACGCTTCCTTCACCGGCAGGTTGAGGGTCTCCCGGAAGCGCTTCGCCGTCTCCATGGTCAGCGCCGGGTAGGCCGCGACCTTGCCGCGCAGCTTGCGCAGCAGCCGCCGCTCGGCGAGGTCGTCGAGGTCGCGGTGCATCGTCATCAGGCTGACCCCGAACTGCTCGGTCAGCTGGTCGATGCGTACCTCACCGCAGTCGATCACGTGCCGCAGGACCTCCTGGCGGCGCTGCTCGACCTCGGCGTCGGACGGCCTAGGCACGCACCACCGCCTTGATCACCGAGTCGTCCTTGGCGGCGATGGTGAGCGCCTGCTCGACCTCGTCCAGGCCGAACCGGTGGGTGACCAGGCGGTCCAGGTCGACCTCGCCGCCGGCGGCCAGCGCGATCGCCGTCGGCCAGGTGTTCGCGTAGCGGAAGGTGCCGGTGACCTCCAGCTCGAAGTTCTGCACGTGCGCCAGCGGCAGCGGGATCTCGTCGCCGCCCATGCCGATCAGCACGACCCGGCCGGCGCGCGCCACCGTGCGGATCGCCTGGCCCGCGGCGGCCGGGACGCCCGAGCATTCGAGCAGCACGTCCGGCTCGAACCCGGCGCCGGCCAGGCTCTCCCGCGACACGTCGATCGTCGCGGTCGCGCCCAGCTCCTCCGCCACCTGGAGGCGGCGCGGGTTGACGTCGGTGACGACGACCTCGCTCGCGCCGAACGCCCGCGCGGTCTGGGTCGCGACCAGGCCGATCGGACCGGCCCCGGTGATCAGTACGCGGCTGCCCGGCGCGATGCGGGACTTGCAGCTCGCCCACACGCCCACCGAAAGCGGTTCGAGCAGGCCGGCCGCGTCGTCGCTGAGCGCGTCGGGCACCGGGTGCGCGAAGTCCTCGCGCAGCACGACGTACTCGCAGAACGCGCCGTCGATCGGCGGGGTGCCGAAGAACCGCATGCGCGGGCACAGGTTGTAGCGGCCGGCCTTGCACTCGCCGCACACCGAGCACGGCACACCCGGTTCGAGGGCGACGCGCGCGCCGATCTCGTGCCGCCGCGCGTCGCTGCCGCGGGCCACCACCACGCCGCTGGGCTCGTGCCCGAGGACCAGGGGCTGCTCGACGACGAAGTCCCCGATGCGGCCGTGCTCGTAGTAGTGCACGTCGGAACCGCAGGTGCCGACGGAGGCGACCCGGATCAGCACCTCGTCCGGCGCGGGCCGCGGCACCGGCCGCTCCTCGATCCGGATGTCGTGGATCCCGTACAGCACGGCGACCTTCATCGTCGCGGGCACATCACTCACCTGTCACGGCTCCCAGCGTCAGGCCGGTGACCAGCCACCGGCGCACGGCGAGACCGGCCACGATCATCGGCAACACCACAATAGTGCCGATCGCCGTGAGCTGGCCCCAGTCGATTCCCGTCTGCGTCACGAGCTGGTCGGCGGCGATCGGCAGGGTCTGCGAGTGCGGACCACCGAACACCAGCGCGAACGCGTAGTCGTTCCAGGAGAACACCAGGCACAGCACGAAGGTGGTCACCAGGCCCGATTTGGTCAGCGGCAGCACGACGTACCAGAACGCCTGCCACCGCGTGCAGCCCGCGACCAGCGCGGACTCCTCCACCGACGGCGGCACCTCGGCGAAGAACGCACTCATCAGCCAGATCGCGAACGGCAGGTTGAACGTCAGGTACGCCAGGATCAGCCCGGGGATGCTGTCGATCAGGTTCGCGCCGCGGAACAGCAGGAACAGCGGCAGCACCACGACCGCGATCGGCGCCATCCGGGTCGAGATGATCCAGAACGCCACGTGCTTCTTGGCGCGCATCCGGGTGCCGGCGAGCCCGTACCCGGCCAGCGCGCCGATCGCGACCGCGAGCACCGAGGAGATGCCGGAGGCGAGCACGCTGTGCCAGATGTAGGGGCCGAGGTTGTTGGCCCCGGTGAACAGGCTGCGGTAGTTCTCCAGCGTGGGCTGGAACAGGAACTCCGGCTCCGCGGCGGTCACGTCCACATCGGACTTGAACGAGGACGCGACCATCCACACCAGCGGCACCAGTGTCCACAGCAGACCGAGGAGCACCACCACGCGGACGCCCAGCCGGGCGCGCAGCGGGGTGCGGTCGATGGCGCTCGTCGTCATCGGGTCAGCCCCTTCCTGTCCAGTACCCGGACGAACGCCCGCGCGATGAGGATCGTCACCCCGAGCATGACGAGCCCGATCACCGCGGCGTAGCCGAGGTCGAAGAAGCGGAAAGCCGTTTCGTAGAGCCGGATCGGCACGGTCTTGGTCGCGTCGGCGGGGCCGCCGTTGGTGGTGACGTTGATGATGTCGAAGTACCGGATGGCGTCCATCGAGCGGATCAGCAGCGCCACCAGCAGCACGCCGGAGATCGAGGGCAGCAGGACGTGCCGGAAGGTCTGCCAGCCGTTCGCGCCGTCCAGCGCCGCGGCCTCGCGGATGCTCTGCGGCACCGCGGTCAGGCCGGCGAGCACGACCAGCGTGATCAGCGGCGTCCACTCCCAGACGTCCATCGCGACCACCGCGACGAACGCCGACGTGCCGCTGCCGAGGATGTCGCCGTGGTAACCGACCAGGCCGAGCAGCCACGTGTAGAGGCCGAACGTGGAGTCGGTGAGGAACCGGCCGAGCAAACCGACGATCACCGGCGCGACGAACATCGGCAGCAGGAACAGCGTCAGCAGCAGGTTGCGGGCGCGCATCAGCTTCCACAGGCACAGCGCGAACACCAGGCCCAGCAGCATCTCCAGGCCGACGGTCAGCACGAAGAACGCGATGGTGCGCAGCCACTGCACCCACAGGTCGAGATCGGAAAACAGGCGCGCCCAGTAGGTGAGGCCGACGTTGTCGAACACCACCCCGCCGAGCAGGCGCACCCGCGAAAAGCTCATCGCGATGATCGTGACCAGCGGGATGACCGACAGCAGCGCGAGCAGGATCATGCCCGGCGTCATCATGAGGCCGTGGAACCCGATCCGCCTGCGCGGCTTGGTGTTCCGGGCCGGCGCCTGGGCGGGCGCGTCGAGTGTCGTGGTCATGCCGCCCACCCCCGTGCCGTGATCCGGTCGATCTTCGCCGCCGCGTCACGCATCGTCTCGGCGGGCGAGGAGTCGCCAGCGAGCATTTTGGACAGTTGCGTGTAGACGGCGGTGTCGCACTCGTTCCACATCGGGATCTTCGGCCGCAGCCCGATGTTCTCCGGCCGCCACGCGGTCGCCACGGCGGGCGCGGCGAGGATGTTCGGCATCGCGGACGGCCGGTGCTCGGCGGCGCGCACCTCGGGCAGGTCGTAGACGGACTGGCGAGTCGGGGTGCCGCCGCCGGCCTCGCTCTTCAGGTTGGCCAGCTGCGTCTGCGTGGAGGTCGCCCACAGCACGAACAGCCACGCGGCCATCCGCTCGTTGGGCAGGGTGTTGCCGTTGATGCCGATGCCGCAGCCGCCGTAGTGGTTGGCGGAGCGGACGGGCCCGCGCGGCAGCGGCGCGTAGCCGAAGCGGCCGGGCATGGCCTTCTCGTTGGTGGCCGCGTACTCGTGCCAGTTGACGCACATCGCGATGCGGCCCGAGCTGAGCGCCGGGGCCAGGCCGTTCCAGTCCCAGGTCTTCGACGACGGGTCGGCGATCGACAGGAGCCGCTGGTAGAACTCGGCGGCCGCGATCGCGGCGTCGCTGCCCAGGCGGCACGGGCCGGGGTCGGTGGTGCCGTAGAGGCCGATCTCGGTGCCGCGGTCGAAGTAGTCGCCGCCGTAGGACCACAGCACGTTGGAGAAGTCGCACATCAGCGAGTCGTGCTGTTTGGCCTGGTGGCCGGTGCCGTAGGCGACCTCGTCGGCGTTGTCGGTGAACCACTTCGCGATCCGCAGGTACTCGTCCCAGGTCCGGTCGAGGCCGGGGGTGGGGTCGAACCCGAGGTCGTCGGCCATCCGCGCGGAGTACTTGTCGAACAGGTCGGCGCGGTACTGCCAGATCATCGTCGGGCAGTCGTAGGGGACGGCGAAGATCTTGTCCCGGTCGCCGAACCGGCCGGCGGCGTCGAGCTGGGTCGGGATGAAGTCGTCCCAGCCGGTGAACTCGGGCAGGCCGGGCTGTCCGGCGAGTTCCCGCAGGTCGACCAGGCCCTTCGAGTAGGGGGCGAGCACCTGGTAGGGGTCGGCGTAGATGACGTGGTACTGCGATTCGCCGCCGGCCAGGTCGAGCGCGACCTTCTGGACCAGGGCGGACAGCTCCAGCGTGACGATGTTGACGTTGATGCCCGTCAGGTCGGTGAACGGCTTGAGGTTCGCCGCGATCGCCGCGGTGGGGGCGGTGTTCTCCGAGATGAGGTTGATGGTGGCGCCGGCGAACTGGCGCCAGCGGTCGTCGGTGGCGATCCGTGGCGCGTCCTGGCGGGCACCGCAGGCGCCGAGCAGACCGCCGGTGGCGAGGGCCGCGCCGCCCGCCAGCGCCCCTCTGAGCACCGACCGCCGCGCGAGGCCCCGTGGGGGCGCTCCCGTCATTGGGTTCCTCCGTAGTTGGTGGGGACGCCCACTTATTTACCAGAGGAACTCGCAGCTGTTAACACATAACTCGATAACTTGATGGGCAAGTTCTCCTACGGGAGCTGTGGGTGATAGTTCGTGTTCAGGGAGCGCCGGCGCGCACCCTCGGCGAGGCTCCCGGAGGCCGGCCGCCCCGCCAGCCACCCTCGCCGCGCGCGAGCAGCGAGCCAATCAACCCGGGCAGCACCCACCCCCGCCCAGACCTGCTGATTGCGCCCCGGGAGCACGCGCTCGGCGTCAGACAGCGCCGGCGCGCACCCTCCGCACGGCATCCGGAATCGCGGCGAGAATCCCCGACGCCGACACCGGCACACCCCGCGCCGCCAGATCCCCCGCCAGCGAATGCACGTACGCCGCACACCCGGCAGCCAGCCACGGGTCCATCCCGCTCGCCAGCAGCGAACCGATCAAGCCGGACAGCACGTCGCCCGAACCGGCCGTCGCCAGCCAGGAGCCGCGGGCGACGTTGACCAGCACCCGGCCGTCCGGGTCGGCGACGATCGTGACGTTGCCCTTGAGCAGCACGACCGCGTCGTACTTGGCCGCGGCCTCCCGCACCGACGCCACCCGGTCCTCGCCCGGCGGCCGGCCCATCAGGCGTTCGAACTCGCCGGCGTGCGGGGTCAGCACCAGCGGCGTGCCCGGGTCGCGGGCGTCCAGGACGTCCGGGCGGTGCGCCATGAGCGTCGTCGCGTCGGCGTCCGCGCACACCGGGACCCCGGCGCCCAGCACGTGGGTGAGCACCTCGCGCCCCTCGCTCCCGGTGCCGATGCCGGGGCCGACCACCCACGCCTGCACCCGCCCGGCGTCGGTCACCGAACCGGTCGCCACGACTTCCGGCCACCGCGACCGCACGACATCCGCCGCCGGGCCGGCGTAGCGCACCATGCCGGAGGTCGCGAGCACCGCCGAACCGGTCGCGAGCACCGCCGCCCCCGGGTAGGTCGCCGAGCCGGCCGCGATGCCGGTCACGCCCTGGCTGTACTTGTTGTCCTCCGGCCCGGGCACCGGCCACGCGCGGCCGACATCGGCGGCGTCCAACTGCGACAGGTCCGGCTCGTCCAGGTCCAGGCCGATGTCGACCAGCTCGACCCGGCCGCAACGCGCCGGGTTGAGCACGTGCACCGGTTTGCGGGCGCCGAAGGTCACCGTCCGCGTGGCCGTGACCGCCGCCCCCGGCACCACCCCGGTGTCCGGCTCGACGCCGCTGGGCAGGTCGACGGCCAGCACCGGCGCGCGGACGTGCTCGACCAGCGCCGCCGCGTCCGGGCGCAGGCCGCCGTGCGCGGACAGGCCGACGATCCCGTCGATCACCAGGTCCGCGCCGTCGAGCACCGCGGGACCGTCCTCGACGGAAGCCACCCGGCCCTTCGCCCGGCGCAACGCGGCCAGCCCGGCGGCGTGCGCCTTCTCCGGCTTGAGCAGGATCGCGGTGACGCTCACATTGCGGCGCCGCAGGAACGCACCCGCCCACAACGCGTCACCACCGTTGTTGCCCGCGCCGACCAGCAGCGCGACCCGGCGCCCGGACACCCGCCCGGTGTGCTCGGCCAGCATCTCGGCCGCGTGCACGGAGACCGCGAACGCGGCCTTGTGCATCAACGCGCCTTCGGGCGTGACGGCCAGCAGCTGTTCTTCAGCCGCGCGGATCCGGTCAGTGGTCCAAATGCCTCGCACGCGGCCCTGTCTACTCCACGGTCACCGACTTCGCCAGGTTGCGCGGCTTGTCCACGTCGTAACCACGCGAGCGAGCGATCTCGGCCGACAGCACCTGCAGCGGCACAGTGGACACCAGCGGCTGGAGCAGCGTCGGCACCGCCGGCACCTCGATCAGCTCGTCGGCGAACGGGCGCACCGTGTCGTCGCCCTCCTCGGCGATGACGATCGTGCGCGCGCCGCGGGCCTGGATCTCGCTGATGTTGGACACCAGCTTGGCGTGCAGCACGGCGCGGCCCTTCGGCGACGGCATCACGACGACGACCGGCAGGCCCTCCTCGATCAGCGCGATCGGGCCGTGCTTGAGCTCACCGGCGGCGAAGGCCTCCGCGTGCATGTACGCCAGCTCCTTGAGCTTGAGCGCACCCTCCAGCGCGACCGGGTAGCCGACGTGCCTGCCGAGGAACAACACGGCCTTCGAGTCGGCGATGCCGCGGCTCAGCGCCCGCACCTGGTCCACAGTGGACAGCACCTTGTGCACGGCGGCCGGCATGGCCTCCAGCTCGGCGAACTCGCGCGCGACCTCGTCCGGGTACTTGGTGCCGCGGGCCTGCGCCAGCGCGAGGCCGACGAGGTAGTTCGCCGCGATCTGCGACAGGAACGTCTTCGTCGCCGCGACCCCGACCTCCGGCCCGGCGTGCGTGTAGAGCACGGCGTCGGACTCGCGGGGGATCTGCGCGCCGTTGGTGTTGCAGACGGCCAGCACGCGCGCCTTCTGGTCGCGGGCGTGGCGGATCGCTTCGAGCGTGTCGGCGGTCTCCCCGGACTGCGACACGGCGACGACCAGGGTGTCCCGGTCCAGCACCGGGTCGCGGTAGCGGAACTCGCTGGCCAGCTCGACCTCGACCGGCAGGCGGCACCAGTGCTCGATCGCATACTTGGCGACCAGGCCGGAGTGGTAGGCCGAACCGCAGGCCACCACGAACACCTTGTCGACCTCGCGCAGGTCCTGGTCGGACAGGCGCTGCTCGTCGAGGACGATGCGGCCGCGGTCGAAGTGCCCGCGCAGCGTGTTCGCCAGGGCCTCCGGCTGCTCCTCGATCTCCTTGAGCATGAAGTACTCGTGGCCGCCCTTCTCGGCGGCGGAGAGGTCCCAGTTGACCGTGAACGGCTTGCCCTGCGCGGGCTCGCCGGCGAAGTCGGAGATGTCGTAGCCGTCGCGGGTGATGACCACGACCTGGTCCTGTCCCAGCTCGACGGCCTCGCGGGTGTGCTCGATGAAGGCCGACACGTCGGAGGCGACGAAGTGCTCGCCCTCGCCGACGCCCACGACCAGCGGCGACGACCGGCGCGCGGCGACGATCATGTCCGGCTGGTCGGCGTGGGTGACGACCAGGGTGAACGCGCCTTCGAGGCGGCGGCACACGGCACGGACGCTGGCCGGCAGGTCACCGGCGGTGGGGCCGTCGGCGTAGGCGCGGGCCACCAGGTGGGCGGCGGTCTCGGTGTCGGTGTCGCTGGTCATCTCGACACCGTCGGCCTCCAGCTCCGCGCGCAGGGCGGCGAAGTTCTCGATGATGCCGTTGTGCACGACGGCGACGCGCTGCGAGGCGTCCCGGTGCGGGTGCGAGTTGCGGTCGATGGGGGCGCCGTGGGTGGCCCAGCGCGTGTGGCCCATGCCCGCGGTGCCGGCGAACCGGTCGAGGCCGGTTTCGTTGAGCGCCCCCTCCAGGTTGGCCAGGCGGCCCGCCTTGCGTTCGACGGTCAGCGCGCCGGCGCCGTCCAGCACGGCCACCCCGGCCGAGTCATAGCCTCGGTACTCCATCCGGCGCAGCCCGCCGAGCACGACGTCCAGCGCCTGCCGGTGACCGACATATCCCACGATTCCGCACACCCCACCAGCCTAACGAGGGAAACGGTGTGCGCTCCCCCGGCTCATCTCCACCTCGGCGAAACCGCGCTTCCGATGGATGTTGCGCGGCCGTGCCGGGGCGGGCTGCCCTAAGCTCTCGACCATGGTCAGCAAGCCCAAGGAGCTGCTCGAAGAGCTGTCGCACGCGGGACCGCACGAGGTGCTGCGGGGCAACCTCGCGCTCGCCGGATTGCCCGGTGTGGTCTTCACCCCACGAAGCGGCCTCGGGCTGCCGGCCGTCGCGTTCGGCCACGGGTGGCTGCAGCCGCCCGGGCGCTACCGCGGGCTGTTGAGTCACCTCGCGAGCTGGGGCGTCGTGGCCGCGGCGCCCGCGACGCAGCTGGGTCCGCTGCCGTCGCACCGCCTGCTGGCCGCCGACCTGCGCATGACGCTCGACGTGGTGACCGGGGTGCGGCTGGGCCCGGACGCGATCAGCGTGGACCCGGCCCGGCTGGGGCTGGCCGGGCACTCGACGGGCGGCGGTTCAGCGGTGCTGGCCGCGGCTTCCGGCGGGGTGCGCGGGGTGGCGACGTTCGCCGCGGCGCAGACGCTGCCGTCGGCGAGCGCGGCGGCCGTGCGGGTGGTCGTGCCCGGACTGCACCTGGCCGCGGACGGCGACCTGATGGCACCAGCGGGCGGCAACGCCGAGGCGATAGCGAAGGCGTGGGGCGGGCCAGTCCAGTACCGGAAGGTCGACAAGTCGAGTCATCTGGCGCTGACGGAGGGCAGCCACTGGAGCCAGCGCCTGCTGCACGGAAAGCCGGACCGCCGGACGCAGGTGCTGGTCAGGGCACTGTTCACGGCGTTCTTCCTGACGCACCTGACGGGCACGGACAGGTACCGCCCGTTGCTGGAGTCGGACACGAAGCGCGCCCCGATCGACTTCACCCGCGACGCGTTGCCGGTGGCCGCGTAGGCAGGCGCCGCAGCCCTGGCTCGCCCCACCAGGCGAGCCAGCCGCCGCGCGCCCCCGAGGACTGATCCCGCAGGCACCCCATGCCCCCGGAGCGGGGGCCCAGCGACCTCGCCCCCAGCAGGCAAGCCAGCCGCCGCGCGCCCCCGCGGACCGATCCCGCAGGCCATGCCCCTGGAGCGGGGGCCCCAGCGACCTCGCCCCCAACAGACAAGCCAGCCGCCGCGCCCCCGCGGGCCGATCCCCAGGCACCCAGAGCCCCCCGAAGCGGTCTTCAGCCTCCCCATCCTCGGGTTCGCTGCGGTCTCGGAAGTCCGGCCATCGCGCCTGGGGGTGCGCGGCCGGACGTGTCAGCCCAGCCAGTCCTTGTTCGAGTAGTCGTCCTCGGGGTCGTCGGGGCGGGCGTGGCGGCCTCGGCGGGCCGCGGGTTCGAGGGGTGGGGCGTGGCGGTTGGTGGGTTCGGTCGCCATGTCGGGGTCCTCGAAGGCCATGCCGAGCGAGGCGTTGGGGTCGGGCTTCTCGGGCCGCTCCCAGCCGGCGGCGGTGCGCGCCCGGGCGGCCTGCTCGGCGAGGCGCTGCACAGTCGCGGCGGTTTCCCTCGTCAGCTCGTCGGTGCGGGCCTGGCTCTCCGCGAGGCTCGTCTCGACGCGGCGGCTGATCAGGTCCTGGCGGGCGGCGCGCTCGGCGGCGATCGCGTCGAGCTTCGCCTGGAACTCGCTCACCTGCGGGTCCCCTCGTCGTCCAGCGAACCGCTGATGCGGCCGCCCGAGCCGGGGGTGTCGAAGATGTCACCGTCGACGCGGTAGGCGCGGGACGTCCGTTCGGGGTCGTCACCGCCCTGTTGCCCCGCGGCCGGCGGCATGCCACCGAGCATCCCCATCCCACTCGAATCGACAGCGGCGCCGACCGGATCCAGCCCGGGCGCGGTGCCGAGGGTCGCCCCGGAGGGAGAAGGCGCCGAGGAGTGGCTGAGCGAGCCGGGATCCCCGAGGGAGCCACTGACCTGGGCGGCGAGCCCGTCCGCAACCCCGCCGAGCGCGCTTGCCGCGGCGGTCTGGTCCTGCCTGCCGGGAACAGGCTCACCGGAAGAGGCGAAACCGGCCGCCTGGCCGTGGGTGCCGGGATCAGCACCGGGGAAGCCGGGCACCTCGCCGGGAGCACCAGCACCACCGGCGAAGCCAGCAGCGGCCTGGCCGGCACTCACCCCACCGAAGCCGGCCGCCTGCGCGACGTCGGAGGAGCCCTGCCCAGCCGCGCTGCCAAAAGGAGCCGCGTCGTCGGCGGTGGGGGTGAAGCTCTGGTTGGCCGCGCCACCCAGAGCAGCCGCTGGCTCGGCGCCGAAGGCTCCGGCTGTGCCTAACCGCTGGGCCGCGTCCGGGAGAGCGTCGGGGGCGGCAGCGCCAGCATCGGCGGACGGGGCGAATCGCTCGGCCGCATCCGGGAAAGTGCCGGGGGCGGCTGCGCCGACAGACGGGGCGAACCGCTCGGCCGCATCCGGGAGAGTGCCGGGGGTGGATGCGCCGACAACGGCGGACGAGGCCAGCCGCTGGGCGGCGTCCGTGAGAGCGCTGGGGGCGGCGCCGGCCGACGGGGCGGGGTGCTGGGTGGTGGCGGGCTCCTCGCCGAGGGTGTAGGTCGTCGGGGGGCCCGTGCCGTCGTCGATGGTGATCACCGTGGGGCCGGTTTCGCCGACTGGGCGGTCGGCTGTGATGTGCAGCGGGCCCTCGTCGATGTGGATCTTGCCGTCGGCGGCCGGGGTGTGGGCGGGGTTGGCCGGGTCGGGGGCTCCCCAGGTCAGCTGGTAGTCCTTCGCCGGGCCGTCGCCCGTGTCGATCTTGATGGCCATCCGGCCGTTCTGGTCCGGTTCCGACATTTCGAGCTTGCTGTCGCCCCGCTGGACCGTCAGCGTGTCCTGCTCCGCCGCCACCGGCGCGACGGGGGCGACCGCCGGAGGGACGATCGGTGCGGCTGCTGGTGGCACCGCACCCGCGCCGCCCGCCGGCTCACCGGCACCGGCACCGCCAGCCGAGCCATCGGCACCACCCCCAAGAGCACCAGCCGCACCAGCAGCGCCCGCGAAACCACCGCCACCGCCGGCCGCGCCACCTGCCGAGCCACCGCCACCGGCGCCACCAGCCGAGCCGCCCGAACCCCCGCGCGAGCCGCCCGCACCGGCGGTCACCGGCGCCGCGGCCGCACCGACGGCGGCGAACGGGTTGTCCGGCACCTTCTGCAGCTCGGTGTTCAGCGCCGACCACTGACTCGCCACGGCGACGCGCGTGTTCTCGCACATCGACTGGAACTCGCCGACGAAACCGGCGAACCAGCCGCAGAACTGCGCCAGCCAGCTCTTCGCCCACGCCTGCACCGCGTCCAGCAACTCGTCGGACATCCCGAACGACGAACCCAGCACCAACTGGTTCGCCAGCTGCGGGTTCTGCGAGTACAGAAATCCGATGAAGTGCTTGAAGTCGTCCGCGCTGGCGTTGCGCCCCAGCTGGGCGATCCGCGTGAGCCGGTCGGTGTCCTGCGCCGTCAGCCCCTGCTGCTGCGGCCACGTCTGGAACGCGTACTGCAGCACCCACGAAGCCTTGTCCCGGCACGACCCGGCAACCGCGGCGATCGTGCGGTTCACCACGTCCGCCGCGTGCTCCAGCGCCTGCTCGACCGCCTTGACCCCGTCCCCGAACTTCGTCCAGGACGCCGCCGCCGCGTTCTTCCCATCGCCGTCCCACGACCCGAACAGGGCCTGCATCGCCGAGTTCTGCGACGGCGCCGCGTCGGCCACCGACTCGCGCACCTGCACGATCTCGGTCACCCCGGCCGCGAACTTGTCGAACGGGATGTCGCGCTGCTCGTCGTACCGCTCGATCAGCTCCGGCAGGCGGAAGTCCGGCAGGCCGGGCGCGGCCACCGCGCGCGCCTTGCTGTAGACCGGCAGCCAGGTGCGGAAGCTGTCCAGCCCCGCCGCGCCCGCGTCCAGGATCTCGTTCGAGTTCGCCGCCCCCGGGCTGGTGTCCGTGCCCTTCAGCGAATCGAGGCGCGTCTTCCCGTCGTCGACCGCGCGCTTCTGCTCGTCACGCGCGGCCTGCACGTTCGCGTCGTGCTGTCCCTGCGCCTTCGAGTACGCGTCGTAGGCGAACGCGCCGTCCGTCAGGTCCCGATCGGTGAAGTCGAACCGGTCCTGATAGGACTCCAGCAGCTGCTTCTTCTCGTTCTCGTTCTGGAAGCCGTAGCCGACCGGGTCGTGGTCACCGATGGCGTCGAAGTACCGGACCAGCAGCGTCCGCTTGGTCTCGTCGTCGATCTTCGGGTCGTCGACGAGCTGCTGGACCTCCTGGATCGTGGGCAGCCGGGACGCCATCAGCTCGCCGCCGTCCGCACGCCGGCCTGGGACTGGTCGTCGGCGGCGGCGTAGGACTTGCCCGCGCCGCCCAGTCTGTCCGCGTACTCACCGGAAGCACGCACGTAGCTGTCCACACAGGCCACCAGCCGCGCCACGCCCGCCTGGTACCCGGCGAAGGACTCGTGGTGCTTGCGGCCGAAGTCCTCGGCCTTGATCTGCACGTCCCGCAGGTTGGGCAGCGTGTACTTCAGCTGCGTCCCGGGCTCGTCCCGGACCGTGCCCGCGGCGGCGCTCAACTGCTGCGGATCGACCTCGTACCCGGCCACGACCACTCCCCCTCACTCCGTGTCGTGCCCCGAATGTACCCAGGGGGTACGACAGTTCGCAGTCGGTTCAGGAGACGGACGAGACCACTCCCGCGAGCCGGTCCGCCGCGGCCTGCGCGATCTCCTGCGCCGGCGCCTCGACCATGACCCGCACCAGCTGCTCGGTGCCGGACGGGCGCAGCAGGACGCGGCCCTCGTCACCCAGCTCGGCTTCCACGGCTTCGACCGCCTCGCGCACGACCGGCGACTTCGCGACCGTCGCCTTGTCCGAGACCCGCACGTTGACCAGCACCTGCGGCAGCTTGCGCATCACCCCGGCCAGCTCGGCCAGCGGCTTGCCGGTCGAGGCGACCCGGCTCATCACCCGCAACGCCGTCAGCAGGCCGTCGCCGGTGGTCGCCAGCGCCGGGAACACCACGTGACCGGACTGCTCGCCGCCCAGCGCGTAACCGCCCGAGCGCAGCTCCTCCAGCACGTACCGGTCGCCGACGGCCGTCGTGCGCAGGTTCACCTGGTGGTCGCGCATCGCCAGGTGCAGGCCGAGGTTGCTCATCACCGTCGCGACGAGGGTGTCCTGCGTCAGCTCGCCGGCCTCGGCCATCGCCAGCGCCAGGATCGCCATGATCTGGTCGCCGTCCACCAGCTCGCCCGAGGCGTCCACGGCCAGGCAGCGGTCGGCGTCGCCGTCGTGGGCGATGCCCAGGTCGGCGCCGTGCTCGACCACCATCGCCTGGAGCTGCTCCGGGTGCGTCGAGCCGCAGTTCTCGTTGATGTTGATGCCGTCCGGTTCGGCGTGGATGGCGATGACCTCGGCGCCGGCCTTGCGGTAGACCTCGGGTGCGGCGAACGAGGCCGCCCCGTTGGCGCAGTCGACCACGATCCGCAGGCCCGTGAGCGGGTGCGGGGTGGCGGCGAGCAGGTGGTCGGTGTACCGGTCGATGGCGTCGCCGACGTCGCTGACCCGGCCGATCCCGGCGCCGGTCGGGCGGGGCCCGTCGCTGGTCAGGCCCGCCTCGATCTCGTCCTCGATGCCGTCCGGCAGCTTGTGCCCGCCGGCGGCGAAGAGCTTGATGCCATTGTCCGGCATGGGGTTGTGGGACGCCGAGATCATCACGCCGAGGTCGGCTTCGAGGGCCCCGACCAGGTAGGCGACGGCGGGGGTCGGCTGGACGCCCACGCGCAGGACGTCCGCGCCGGCCGACGCGAGGCCCGCCACCACGGCGGCCTCCAGCATCTCGCCGCTGGCCCGCGGGTCGCGGCCGACGACGGCCACCGGGCGGTGCGAGCGGTCGTGCGCGGCGAGCACGCGGGCCGCGCTGGCCGCCACGGACAGCGCCAGCTCCGGCGTCAGCTCCCCGTTGGCCAGACCTCGAACCCCGTCGGTGCCGAAAAGGCGAGCCATCTCATCCTCTCCTCGAGCCGTGCAACCCCGACAACCTAGCGTCCTCCGGTTCGACCGTAACGCCGCCCCGGGACGTCGTCGCCGGGGTGCGTTCCGCTGGCAGAATGCCCTTTTCGCACGTGACGAACCCAGCCGGGGCGGGAACGACGAAGGCGCCCACCCGGAACCGGATGGGCGCCTTCGTGAACGAGCTGAGCGCGGGTCAGCGCTTGCTGTACTGCGGGGCCTTGCGGGCCTTCTTGAGGCCGTACTTCTTGCGCTCGGTGGCACGCGCGTCGCGGGTCAGGAACCCGGCCTTCTTCAGCGCGGGACGGTCGTCGGCGTCGACCTCGACCAGGGCGCGGGCGATCGCCAGGCGCAGCGCGCCGGCCTGGCCCGAGATGCCGCCGCCGGTCAGGTTGCCGAAGATGTCGAACGAGTCCGGCTTCTCGACGGTCACCAGGGGCTCACGGATGAGCTGCTGGTGCACCTTGTTCGGGAAGTACTCCTCGAGGCTGCGCCCGTTGAGCTTGAACTTGCCGGTGCCGGGGACGAGCCGCACGCGGACGACGGCCTCCTTGCGACGGCCGACGGTCTGGGCGGAGCCACCGGCAGCGCGCGACGGCCGCGGAGCGGCCGGCGTCTCGCTGGTCACGACCGCTTCGGTGGCCTCGGGGGCCTCGGTGGCCGGGGAGGCCTCGGTCTCGGTGCTGGTCACAGACACTTCCTCACTCACTTGGCGACCTGCGCGATCTTGGTGATCTGGAACGGCTGCGGCTGCTGCGCAGCGTGCGGGTGCTGCGGGCCTGCGTAGACCTTCAGCTTCTTCGCCTGGGCGCGGCCGAGCTTGTTCTTCGGCAGCATGCCCTTGACGACCTTCTCCAGCAGCCGGTCCGGCCGCGTGTCGAGCAGCTCGCCGAACGAGCGCTTGCGCAGACCGCCCGGGTAACCGCTGTGCCGGTACGCGAACTTCTGGTCGCGCTTGTTACCGGTCAGACGGACCTTCTCGGCGTTCACGATGATGACGAAATCACCGGTGTCCACGTGAGGTGCATACGTGGGCTTGTGCTTGCCGCGCAGCAGCGTGGCGACCTCAGTCGCGAGCCGGCCGAGCACGACATCCTCGGCATCGATCACATGCCAGGCACGGGTGACATCGCCAGGCTTAGGGCTGTACGTGGGCAAGGGTCTACCTCGTGGTCAACGGTGCGTTTGGGGTCGAGTGCGTACCCAGCGCGAACGCTTGCTGCACGCACAACGACATATGAAGATACCCGCCGGGTTCGGCGACCTTGAAGGCGGGGTGTCCCCGGCTTACATACTAGGGTGACGCGCAGTCGACAACACGGTTTTCCGCCTGGAGGGGGCCACCGGCGTGTCCGCGCGAACGAGATCCAGACTACCGAGGTTGACCGCGGTGCTCGCCACGGTGGGCCTGCTCGCCGGCTGCGGCAGCGCACAGGCCGGTACGCCCGTGCCCGACGGCGAGGACGCCGCGGCGTACGTGAGCGCGAAGTTCGACGAGACGCTCAACAAGCTGTCCGACCAGTTCAGCGCCAACGAGACCCGCAAGACCCGGCTGGACCAGGTGGTCCGGTTCGACGAGAAGCGCCTGAACGCGACGATCAGCGCCGTTCAGCTGGGGCACCCGCCCGCCCGGCTGAGCCGCAACCACTCGAACCTCGACTCGAACGAGTACCTGGACGTCTACCACCCGGCCAACAGCCCGGTCGAGTACATGCTGCTGGGGCCCGTGTACGCGAGCCTGGCGCCGACGCCGTGGGTGCAGATGCCCTACACGTCCGGCAACTACAACGAGTGCTACTGGGAGGGCGCGCAGACGGTCTGCAAGATGCTGGGCGCCGTGCAGGACTCGGTGGAGGGTGGCCGCGGCGCGAAGCGGGCGAACAGCAAACCCGACGGCAGCCTGGAGCTGATGGCGGAGGTCACGCTGACGGCGTTCATCGAGCACGACGTGGTGACCTTCCCGGCGGCGATCGCCTCCGAGCTGACGGCCGAGATGAAGGCGCAGACGCTGCAGACGCGGGTCGCGCTGGACCCGCGGGGCAAGCTCACCGAGATCGAGATGACGGGCAAGATCACCGGCGACGGGCACGAGCTGGAGATCGACTACCACTACCGGCTCGACGGCACGCCCTCGGAGGTCGACCTGCCCAAGATCCCGGACCCGTCGCAGGTCACGGTGCTGGCGGACAGCGCCGCGGTGGCCGATTTCTACGCCCGGATGGATGACATCCAGGGGCAGGGTAGGTGAGTGAGGCGTGAACCAGCCGCAACAGCCCGGGTGGCAGCCGTGGGGGTCGGCGGGGTCTTCGGAGTCTTCGGGGTCGGCGGGGCCTGCGGGGGCGCCGGAGGGGCCGCAGCCGATGCCGGGCGGCGGGTACGGAGTGCCCGGGACTGGTGGGACAGCGCCGCACGGGTGGACGCAGCCGGCGGGTGCGAGCGGGCCTCCGCAGGCGTGGGGGCAGCAGGGGGCTGGTGGACCCGCAGCTCAGCCCTGGCATCAACCAGGCGAGACGAGCGGGCCAGTGCCGCAGGGAGCCGGCGGGCCCGCGCCGCAGCCGTGGCAGCAACCAGGCGAGACGAGCGGGCCGGTACCGCAGGCCTGGGGCCAGCAGGGGGTCGGCGGGCCCGCACCGCAGCCCGGGCCCCAAGCAGGCGAGACGAGCGGGCCGATGCCGCAGGCCTGGGGCCAGCAGCCGGGGCCGATGCCGCAGGCGTGGGGACAGCACGGCGCCTCCTCGGGCCCGGTGAGCGGCCCCACCGCCGCACCGTGGAGCCACCCGGGCAACCCGAACCCCACCAGCGGGCCGGTGCCCCAACCCTGGAACCAGCAACCCGGCCCGGGCGGCGCCGGGTCCGTCGCGGGTCCGCCGAGCGGGCCAGTGCCGCAGGCGTGGGGGCAGCAGGGGGCCAGCGGGTCCCAGCCCCAGCAGGGCGGGCAGTGGCAGCCCGGCGAAGCAGCCCAGCCCTACCCCACCCCAGGCCCGAACCACTCCGCCCACAACCCGGCCAGCGGGTCCCAGCCCCAGCAGGGTGGGCAGTGGCAGCCGAGCTATGGGGGGTTTGGTGCGTTCGCTCCGGAGAAGCCCAAGCGCTCCACCAAGCCGCTCCTGATCGGGCTCGCCGTGGTTGTTCTGCTCGGTGCCGGTGGGGCCGGCGCCTGGCTGCTCGGCGCGTTCCAGGGGGACACCCTCGACCAGACCGCCGTCCAGGACGGGGTCCTCAAGATCCTCCGCGAGGACTTCGGCGAGGGCGATGTCCGAGACGCCCAGTGCCCCGAGGACCAGCCCGTCCGCACGGGAACCACGTTCGAATGCACCGTCACCGTTGCCGGGCAACCGAAAAAGGTGACCGTCCGCGTACTCAACGACCAGGCCCAGTACGAAGTCGGAATGCCGCGCTGACGAACGCAAAAGGCCCCGGCTCAACCAGCCGGGGCCCTTTCGGGAAATGATCAGCCGCCGAACATCTTGGTGATGCCGGTGTCGGTCGCCTGGTAGCCGTCGGCGATCTGCGGCAGCGCGGTGGCGATCCGGGCGAGGAGGGCCTTCATGTCCTCCAGCGCGCGGTTCCACTCCTCCTGCCGGTCGTGCCACGCCTGCTGCGCGTCACCGGTCCAGGAGTTGGTCAGCGGAGCGAGATCCGACTTCAGCTGCGTGAACAGGTTCTCCAGCTCGCCACCGGTCTTGTTGCAGTCCGTGGCTGCCTGGTGGATCGTGGCGTAATCGACCTTCATCGGGCCCGACATGATTGTCCTCTCTGGTCTGGGAAGTCAGGTGGAGAAACGGCGCTCGGGCCGCGGTCACAGGCCTTCGAGAGCGGCCTGGAGCGAGCTCAGCTGCTGGTTGACTTCCTGGTCCTGCACCTCGTACTGGACACCGGAGGACTTCAGCATCTCGCCGATGTGCTCGAGCGCGTCGTTCAGCTTCGCCGACTTCTGCGCGAACGCGTCCATGACCTCCTGGAACACCTTGGCCGCGGGGCCGGTCCAGCCCGCCTGCGTGGCCGCGATGTTGTTGGCCAGCTGCATCAGGTTCTGGTCCATCGCCAGCTTGGCCTCGGACACCTTCAGGTGCGCGGCCGCAAATTCTGCCGGATCCCCTTCAAAGCCGCCTGCCATGAGGAACTACCCCCTTCGTCGTGGTGTCGTCCGTAACGATCCCAACCGCCTTACGGACCTACGACGACGACCTTGCCATGGGCGGTTCCGCC
This sequence comes from Amycolatopsis thermalba, assembly GCF_023376025.1. NCBI lineage: Bacteria > Bacillati > Actinomycetota > Actinomycetes > Pseudonocardiales > Pseudonocardiaceae > Amycolatopsis > Amycolatopsis thermalba. The sequence continues at coordinate 1,212,339 of NZ_CP091196.1, read as the reverse complement.
TTGTCCCGCACTTCCCCGAAGTAGTTGCGAGAGTGAATGCCGCGCTCACCCGGACGAGTGGGCGAGCGATTTCACGCGCTGATGTTCAGCGTCTTGATCACCTGGGTGCAGGCGCCGTCGACCCGCTGGCGCGCGTTCTCGTTCGCATACACGCATCCGACGTTCACCTGGACCTTGCCCTGCGCGAAGGCGTACCAGTCGATCGACGCGTTCTGTCCGGGCAGCACCTGGTGGTAGAAGATGACGTTCCGGCCGGCGTACGTCGCGTCCGGATCGAACCCGGAGTACTGCGACGGTGCGGCCATGATCTGCGACCGCAACTCCCCCACCAGCCGGTCGGGATCCGCCGACGCGTCGTAGGACAGCGGGTGCTCCTGCACCGACACCGAGTCGAACTGCTGCTGCGCGTCGTCCGGCTTGATCAGCGTCTCCCGCAGATCGGGATCGCCACCGGTCTGCGTCCAGTCCTGCGGCGCGGTGAACTGGTAGTGGTACTGCGCGACGACCTTCCCGGGCGGCTGCTCGGGCTCCCCGTCGGCGTTCAGCGCCAGCAGCAGCCCGGCGACCGCGGCCGCGACGAGCACCACCGCACCGCCGATGATCCACGGCAGCTTCGGCTTCACGCGGGCCGGCGGCGCGGGGATCCCGCGCGGTGGCGAGCTGGGCCCCGAACCGTGCGGGGCCGGGCTGTGACGCGCGGGGCGCGGCGGGCCCGGCGGCGGACGGCGCACCCCGTGCGGCGCCTGCCGCGGCACGGCGGGGCCGCTGAACCCGCCGGGCGGGGTGGGTGGCCGGGGCGAGAACCCGGGCCGCGGCACGTTGGGGTTGCGCACGACCTCCGTGCGCTGGTCGGCGAGCTGCCGGGCCGGCACCCGCGGCGGCGGCGCGGACGGCGCCTTCTGCACGGCGAGCAGCGCGCCGCGGGCCACGACCGTCTCCGGCTGGTCCAAAGTGGTCGGCACGACCCCGGTCCGCTCGTGCACCAGCCGCGAGATCATCGGGATCCGGCTGGACCCGCCGACCAGGAAGATCGCGCTGAGCTGCTTCGGCCGCAGCTCGGCCTCCTCGATCGCGGCGCAGGTCAGCTCGACCGCGCGGCCGAGCGGCGCGGCGACGAGACGCTCCAGGTCCTCCCGGGTGACGTGCGCGTCGGCGAACGGCGGCGGCATCGGGACGTCGGTGTAGGCGTGGCGGGACAGCGTTTCCTTCGCGCCACGGACGTCCTGCCGCAACACCCGGCGGCGGCGCCGGTCGGCCAGTTCGCGGCCCTCGACGAGCTGGCGCCACGCCTCCGGATCGGCCGACGACACCAGACCGCCGACGTGCTCCAGCAGCAGCTGGTCGACGTCGGCGCCGCCGAAGCTCGGGTCGCCACGGGTGGCGAGCACCTGGAACCCGCCGCGGTGCCCGGGAACGCGGCTCACCACGCTCACGTCGACCGTGCCGCCGCCGAGGTCGAGCACGGCCAGCGTCGCGCCGGGGCGGTTGCTGATCTCGACGGTGCGGTCGGAGTTGATTTCCTCGGGCGCGAAAGTGGCGGCGTGGAACACCGCGGCCGCGACCGGTTCCGGCACGAGCGTGACCTCGCGGGCCAGACCACCGGCGGCCTGGCGCAGCAGCCGGGTGCGGACCGCGCCCCAGTCGGCCGGGTGGGTCAGCACGAGCAGGTCGACCTCGGCGTTGCCGGCGAGCCGGCGGGCCTCGGTGACGGCGCGGTCGAGCACCGCGCGCACGACGTCGGTGACCCGCAGGACGCGGTCGCCGAGCAGCAGCTCGCCCTCGTCGATGCGGCGCTTCGGGTTCGGCTCGTAGCGCGACGGGTCCATCGCCGCCTGCCGGTCGGCCTCCTGCCCGACGAACAGGGTGCCGTCGGCCGCGGCGTACACGGCCGAGGACATCAGCGGCTGCCCGTCGACGACGACCACCTGGGGCGGCCGGCCGTTCAACGCGGCCACCACGCAGGTGCTCGACGTCCCGAAGTCCACGGCGACACGCAGGGTCACGAGGCGCCCCCGTGGCGCCCGAGTCCGAACGGTCCGGAAAGGACGGTCCCGATCAGTCCGGCTGGATCCACGACACCTGCATCAGCTGCTTGCCGACCTTGCGGCTCACCAGCACACCACGGCCCGGCGGCATCGGACCCGGCTTGACGTTGCCCAGCAGCTGGCCCTCGTCCTTGCTGCCGTTCATCACGATGCCCGGCGCCGCGATCTCCTTCAGCTTGCCGATGATCGGGTCGTAGGCCGCCCGCGACGCACCACCCGTGCGCCGCACCACGACCATGTGCAGGCCGACGTCCTTGGCCTGGGCCAGGAACTCCGACAGCGGCTTGAGCGGGTTGGACGTCTGGGTGGCCACCAGGTCGTAGTCGTCGACCACGATGAACAGCTCCGGGCCCTTCCACCAGGACCGGTTGCGCAGCTGCTCCTGCGTGACGTCCGGCCCGGGCAGCCGCCGGGTCATCGACCCGACGATGTCCTTGACCATGCCGTCCAGCTGGTTGGCCGACACCGCGTAGCCGAGCAGGTGGTTGCCCTCGACGAACCCGAGCATCGTGCGCCGGTAGTCGACCAGCACGATGACCGCTTCCTTGGCCGTGTACCGCTCGGTGATCCCGCGCGTGATCTGCCGCAGCAGGTTCGTCTTGCCGGACTCGCCGTCGGCGAAGGCGATGAAGTGCGGGTCGGCGTCGAAGTCCAGGTAGACCGGCGCCAGCTCGTCCTCGTTGATGCCGATCGGGATGAGCTTGGTGTGCCGCTGCTTGTCCATCGACAGCACGTCCTCGTAGGACACCATCTCCGGCAGCAGCCGCACCTGCGGCGCCGGGCGGCCCGGCCACGCGGCCTTGATCTTGGCGACCGCGTCCGCCACACCCGCGCCGATCGTCTCCGGGTCGCTGGACCCGTCGATCCGCGGCAGGCCGATCAGCATGTGCAGCCGGTCGCGGGTCAGACCGCGGCCGGGGCGGCCCTCGGGCACGTTCACCGCGACCCGGCGGTCGATGTCCGACTCGCTCGGGTCACCGAGCCGCAGCTCGAAGCGCGTGCCCAGCATGTCCTTGATCGCCGGGCGGATGTCGGCCCACCGGTTCGCCGAGATGATCACGTGCACCCCGTAGGCCAGACCGCGCTGGGCCAGGGCGGTGATCTGCGGCTCCAGCTCCTCGAAGTCGTCGCGCAGGGCGCGCCAGCCGTCGACGACCAGGAACGCGTCGCCCCACGGGTCCTGCTCCGGGGTGATCTCGCCGCGCCGCTTCCGGTTGCGGAAGTCGGCCATCGAGTCGATGCCCAGCTGCCCGAACAGGCCTTCCCGCGCGTTGGCGAGCGCGTTCAGCTCGGCCACGATGCGGCGGGCCTTGTCCGGCTCGCGCCGGGCCACCGCGACACCACCGACGTGCGGCAGGTCGGACAGGCCGGCGAGCGTGCCACCACCGAGGTCGATGCAGTAGAACTGCGCCTCCTCCGGGGTGTTGGCCAGCGACAGCGACATGATCAGCGTGCGCAGCAGGTTCGACTTGCCCGACTGCGGGCCGCCGACGATCACACCGTGACCGGCCGCACCGGAGAAGTCCGCCCACAGCGGGTCGCGCCGCTGCTCGAACGGCCGGTCGACGATGCCGATCGGGACCTGCAGCTTGCCGTTGCCGAAGAAGCCCACCGGCGACAGACCGCGGTCGTCGGTCGGGTTCAGGTTCGGCAGCAGCGTGTCCAGCGAGTTCGACTCGTCCAGCGGCGGCAGCCACACCTCGTGCGCGGGCGGGCCCTGGCCGACCAGGCGGTCGACGATGACCTCCAGCTCGGTGGGCTCGGTGCCCTCCTCCTGCTGCGGCTGGGGCACGGCCTCCACGCGCACCGGCTCCGGCTCCGGCTCCGGCGGCAGCTCGACGTAGTCGGGCACGAACAACTGCGGCCGCTTGTCCGCGCGCACCACGTTGGCGACCGGCCCGGCCGCCTGCATCCCCGCCGGCCGGTACGGACCGGACACATAGGACGCCTTGAAGCGGACCATCGTGTTCGTGTCGTACTTCAGGTACCCGGAACCCGGGATCGAGGGCAGCTCGAACGCGTCCGGCACACCGATCGCGGCACGCGATTCCGCCGCGGAGAACGTCTTCAGACCGATCCGGTAGGACAGGAACGTGTCCAGACCACGCAGCTTGCCCTCCTCCAGCCGCTGCGAGGCGAGCAGCATGTGCATCTGCAGCGACCGGCCGACGCGGCCGATCTGGAGGAAGATGTCGATGAAGTCCGGCTTGGCCGTCAGCATCTCGGAGAACTCGTCGATGCAGATGAACAGCGCGGGCATCGGGTCGAGGTCGGCGCCGTTCTCCCGGGCCTTCTCGTAGTCCCAGACGTTCTTGTAGTTGCCCTTCGCGAGCACTTCCTGGCGCCGCGCGACCTCACCGGCGATGGCGTCCTTCATCCGGTCGACCAGCGTCAGGTCACCGGCCAGGTTGGTGATCGTGGCGGCGACGTGCGGGGCCTTGTCCAGGCCGAGGAACGTCGCACCACCCTTGAAGTCGACCAGGATCATGTTCAGCGTCGTGCTGGAGTGCGTGGCCAGCAGCCCGAGCACCAGCGTGCGCAGGAACTCCGACTTACCGGAACCGGTCGCGCCGATGCACAGGCCGTGCGGGCCCATGCCCTCCATCGCGGCTTCCTTGATGTCCAGCTCGACGGCCTGCCCGAACTCGCCGATGCCGAACGGGACGCGGTAGCGGTCCCGCACCGGGCGCGGCCGCCACGCCTGCTGCACGTCGAACGTCATCGGGTCGCCCGGGATGCCGAGCAGTTCCAGCAGCGTGGGGTTGGACAGCAGCGGCTCGTCCTCGCTGGCCTCCTGCGCGGCGCTGCCGACGCGGTACGGCGCGAGCTTGCGGGCCAGCGCCTCGCACTCGACCACGCTCAAGGTGTCCGGCTTGCCGAACCACTCGATGCCGCCGCCGCTGCGCGCGCCGACCCGCTCCTTCTCCACCACCAGGCGCAGGCCGCGGCGCGCGGCGAGGTTGCCCAGCGAGTCGGACAGGTCGATCAGCGTGACCCCGACCAGGCCCTCCTCGAGGATGATCTGCTCCTCGCGGGTGACCTCGGCGTCGTCCAGCACGATCACGACGTGCGGCTGGTCCGGCGACGGCGTCGCGTTGCGCGAGAACCGCGGCCGGTCGCGCAGCTCCACGTCCAGCCACTGCTCGATCTGCGCGAGCGAGCCGGCCATCATCCGCAGCTGGCCGATGCCGTCGGCCAGCTCCGGGTGCTGCACGTGCGGCAGCCACTTCGCCCACTCCCACTCGGCCTTCGCGCGGCCGGTGGTGGCGAACGCGAGCAGCACGTCGTCACAGCTGTGGAAGGTGACCAGCTGGGCCAGCATCGCCCTGGTCAGCCCGCGGGTCAGCTCCTTGTCGCCGCTCAGGCTCACCGCCGCGAAGCCGCGCAGGGTGATCTGGGTGGGCAGGTCGGGCACGATCGAGTGGGCGCGCACGAACCGGCGCAACGCCAGCGTCGCGATCGGCTCCAGCTCGTCGACCGGGCCGGTCTGCGGCGGCACCAGGCGCGTGGCCAGCCGGTGCGAGCTGCGGCCGACGCGCAGGTGCAGGAAGTCCTGGTCGTTCTGGCGGCGCTCCCACATGCGGCGGCTCGCGGCCAGCGACCACAGCGCCTGCGGATCCGGGTGCACCCACTCCAGCGACGCGCGCTGCTCGGCCATCGCCTCGCGGGCGCGCTCGCGCATCTGCCCGAGGTACCGCAGGTAGTCCTTGCGGTCCTCGTTCATCTCGGCCTTCTTGGCCCCGCCGCTCTTGCCGCCGCCGGCGAACATGCCGCCCATCGACATGAGCATCATCAGCGGGAACATCAGGGTCAGCGGGCTGCGCGCGGCCGCACCGCCGGTGGTGAACATGACCACGACCATGCCGAGGGTGGCCACGATCATGACCACCGGCATCATCTTCTGGACGACGTTGCCCGGGATCGTGCGGGGCACCTCGGGTGGCGGCTCGAGGTGGACCTCACCGCCCGGTGGGCGCGGCGCAGCAAGCCTTGGTGACCTCTTGAACTGCAGCGTGCTCACCGAAGGGTCCCCTCTTCAACTCGTGTCTCGCCTGCTCCTCCAGCGCCCACACGGTAGCGAACAACGACCTCTTCCGAGGCCGAGACCGCCCAACCCGGCACCGATTGCCCGAATCCACCCCCGAGGCGGAGCCAGGTGCAGTAATACTAGGACCGCCCACCGACAGTCCGGAACGATCCGCGGGCGCACGTTGGGCAGGAATTCACGGGCAGCGGCTGCCGCGGACACGGTCGTTCGGTATAAGTAGCCCGCAGCATTCTCTCGGGTAGGGGGCAGGCAAGTGGCAACGGGCACGACGGTATTCAGCAGGGTGACGGTGGTCGCGCCCCGCACCAGGATCGACGTGGCGCTGCCCGCCGACGTCGCGGTCGCCGACCTGATGCCGATGCTGCTGGACATGGCCCGGGAGAAGTCGCCGGACGGCGGCGCCCGCCACGGCGGCTGGGCACTGGCCAAGCTGGGCGACGCGCCGCTGGACCCGAGCCGCACGCTCGCCTCGCTCGGCATCGTCGACGGTGACCTGCTCCAGCTGCGCAAGCGCAACGACAACCCGCCGCCGCCGCTGTACGACGACGTGGTCGACGCGATCGCCGACGCCCAGCCGGACACGTTCCGGCCGTGGACCACGGAAACCGCGCGCCGCATCGGGCACATCGCGGGCGGCCTGGCCCTGTTCACCGCGGCGCTGGCCCTGTTCTTCGGCGGCCCGCTGTTCGGCGGCAACGGCCTCGCCGCCGCGCTCACCGCGGGTGTCGCGGCGATCGCGTGCCTCGCGGTCGGCGCGACCCTGGCCAAGGCCTACCAGGCCGAGGCGACCGGCGTGGTGATCGCCGCCGCGGGTGGCCTGCCGTTCGCCTTCGTGGCCGGCTTCTACGCCGTGCCCGGGCTGACCGTGCGCGCCAACCTGCTGCTGGCCAGCGGGCTGGTGGTGATCCTGGCCGCGGTCGCCATCATGATCATGGGCGCGGGCATCACGACGTTCATCGCCGCCGCCACGGCCGGGGTCATCGGGGTGATCGCGTTCACCGTCGCGACCCTGATCGCGCACCCCGCGCCCGGCATCGCCGCGGGCACCGCGGCCGGCGCGCTCGCGCTGATCTCGCTGCTGCCGCGCGCGACGATCTGGCTGGCCAAGCTGCCGCTGCCGCACGTGCCGGGCACCGCGGAGGAGCTCAAAGAGGACACCACGTTCCCGGACTACACCGAGATCGAGCGCCGCACGGCCGTCGCCCACAACTACATGACCGGTCTGCTGATCGGCTGCGGCAGCGCGACCGCGATCGCCGCGATCATCACCGCGACCGCGCCCGGGGTGTGGGGCATCCTCACCGCGGCCGTCGCGACGATGGTCCTGCTGCTGCGCGCCCGCTCCTACGCCAACGGCAGCCAGGCCGTCGCGCTGCTGACCACCGGGATCGTCTCCGGCGCCGGCATCCTGATCGGCTGGCTGGGCACGCAGACCCCGATGGGCCGTCTGCTGTGGGTGTTCGGGGTGCTGGTGATCATCGGCGCCGGTTCGCTGGTGGTCGGCGTGGTGTTCCCGAACCAGCGGTTCTCGCCGCCGCTGCGCCGCACCGTGGAGATCTTCGAGGCGATCTGCATCGCCACCGTGCTGCCGCTCGCGCTGGCGGTCATGGACCTCTACGCCACGCTGCGCCACATCTCGTTCGGCTGAGCATGACTCGAGGGGGAACTCGCGTGCGGAGACTCGGTGTGCCCGGCCGGACGGCGACCGTCCTGCTGGCGGCGTCGATCGGCGTGCTGGCGACCGGCACGGCCCAGGCCCAGACGGGCGGCACCGGCTCCGGCGGGTACTGGGCGGTGCCGCCGCCGTTCGAGGCCAGGTACCTGCCGAGCGACAACGGCGGCCGCAACAGCTTCGACTACCAGCAGAAGAACGCCTGCGTGACGCGCGACCTCGGGCAGAAGGAGGTCGTGCTGCGCGAGAAGCCGTGGGGCCAGCAGTACCTCCAGATCGAGGAGGCCCAGCAGCTCGCGCGTGCCAAGACGGGTTCGGCGGGCGGCGGGATCCGGGTCGCGGTGATCGACACCGGGGTCACGCAGCACCCGTACCTGCCGCGCCTGGAGGGCGGCGGCGACTACGTCTCGGCCGGCGACAACGGCCTGAACGACTGCGACGGTCACGGCACCGAGGTGGCCGGGATCATCGCGGCGCGGACCCCGCAGGACCAGATCGGGTTCACCGGTGTCGCGCCCGATTCGACGATCGTGTCGATCCGGCAGTCCAGCCAGAACTACGCCAAGCCGGACTCCGCGGGCGGAACCAGCGGGCAGCAGACCGGCGGCCGCCAGCAGAACGACGCCAACGGCGCGGGCACCACGCTGTCGCTCGCGCAGGCGATCGTGCGCGCGGCGAACCTGAACGTCGACGTGATCAACATGTCGGTGGACAACTGCCGCCCCGCGGACGGTTCGATCACCGACGGCGAGCGGGCGATCCAGGCGGCGGTGCGGTACGCGGTGGACCGGAACGTCGTGGTCGTGGCCGCGGCCGGCAACACGTCGGAGACGTGCCCGCAGAACGACCAGCCCGACCCGAACCGGCCGCGGTCGATCGTGACGCCCCCGTGGTTCGCCGACGACGTGCTGTCGGTGGCGGCGATCGACGAGACCGGCGGGGTGGCGCCGTTCAGCGTGCACGGGCCGTGGGTGAGCGTGGCCGCGCCGGGCACCAACATCATCTCGCTGGACCCGTCGAAGGGCTCGTCGCAGCTGGCGAACCAGACGATCGAGAACGACAAGGCGACGCCGATCCAGGGCACGAGCTTCGCGGCGCCGTACGTGGCCGGGGTCGCCGCGCTGGTGGCCGCGCAGTACCCGCACCTCAACGCGCGGCAGATCATGAACCGGATCCGGGTGACCGCGCAGCACCCGGGCGCGCAGGGCGGGCGGGACAACTTCACCGGCTACGGGGTGGTGAACCCGGTGGCGGCGCTGACCGCGATCGTGCCGTCGGAGGAGGGCCTGGCGGCGGAGTCGGGACGGCAGCTGCCGTCCGGCTTGCCGGACGCGTCCCCGAAGAACTGGACACCGATGATCGTGGCGCTGGCCGGCACCGGCGGCGGCCTCGTGGTGCTGCTCGTGGTGATGTTCGTGATGCGCACGCTCCGCCACACCCGCAAGGCGAGCTAGCCGGGGCCGTAAAACCCAACGAAGCTGGGTGGTCATCCCGTCGCCTGACACCGGAACGATCACTTTGAGCCAGGCCCGCAACATCCGCTGCCAACGCGAGATGACATGCCAACCTTGCGGGCCTGGCTCAAAGTGATATGCACAAACCGGAAGGCGACGGGATGACCACCCAGCGACCACCCACCCGAGGTGAGACAACAACGGTCCCCCGTCATCCCGGAGCCTGCCCGTCCGGCGAGGACATCTTTTGATCTTTAGTCTTGCTTTTGGGCAGGCGAAGAGCCCGCCCTACGGGCGGAGAGCGCCTCACGGCGCCGAACGGTCACCTTACGACCACCCCCGCCCCGATGCCTGATTGTGTTTCAGTCGCCGATCAGGCGTGTCAAGGCGGGAAAGAGTACCTTGACACGCCTGATCGGCGACCAAAGACCGGCTGTGGATCGGGGGCGGGGGAGGTCTGGTTGGGGTAGTCGGTGCTGTTGCGTTGCCGGGCGGCGGTCTCGAAAAGAAGACGGCCCCTCGCTTTCGCGAGGGGCCGCCGTCCTAAGTGGACCTGCTAGTTTCCGGAGGCGCCCGTGCCGCCGGCGGCCTGTTGCTGCTGACTCGGGAAGCTGCCCGCGTTCGGGGAGACCGGCACCGAGTCGTAGCTCCGCTGCGCGTCCTGCACGTTCAGGGACGCTCCGGTCGGCAGCAGGCGCACGATGGCGTCCGGGGCCGGCCTCGGGTCGCTCAGGCCCAGCGCGTTCGCCGTGTTCGCGTCCGGTACCCCGTACCGCAGGCCCCGGTCGGTCACCAGCGAGATGGGGCCCGTCTTGAACGACTGCTTCGACGTCGCCGACCGGATGACCGCTCCGCGGCCCGGAGGCATGTAGAAGTTGTCGATCTTCAGGCCGTCCGGGCTCGGCTGGCCGATCTGGATCAGCTTCGCGTCGGCGGGGATCGGGAGCTGCGTGCCGACGTAGACGGCCGTGTGCTGGTCCTCCGTCGTCGGGTCGCCGGGGTTCACCACGTTCCAGCCCAGGCACGTCACCGGCGTCTGCGTCGGGTCCAGGACCGTCGGCAGCTTGGCCGGCATGGTGTCCACCTTGAGCGCGTCCGCGTCACCGGGCTGGATCTGGCGGATGCTGCTGATCACGTCCGGCCGCACCTCCTGCGGGCGCGGCGCGGCGTTGGAGTCGGACGAGAACCGGATCAGGTCGGCGACCGCCGGGGACACCCGCTGGATGCCGTTCTGCAGGATGACGTAGTTCACGTTGGTGCCGTCCGCGAACGGCACCGCGAACACATCACCCACCGAGAGGCTGAAGTTCTGCAGCGCGGAGAACTGCGACGCGTTGCCCTGCCCGGGAATCGACGGCGGGGTGAAGGGCGTCACCTGCGGGATGGCGTTCAGCAGGCCGATCGAGATGCGCCGCGCGTTCTGCGGGTTCAGGCCGAGTGCCGTGTAGACACCGGCGCGCGACGGGTCGAGTTCGGCGCGCACCGTGTTCGCGTTCGGCTGGTTCGGGTTCCGCTCCAGGCGGTAGATGAGGTACGGCTTGCCGTTCTCGCCCACGGCCAGCACGGCCTCGCTGTCGCCGAGCTCACGCCCCGGGCTGGACACGCCGGCGAGCACCGTCGTCGCGTTCGTGGCCTGCTGCACGGCGACCTGGTCGGGCAGGTCGTCCCGGATGGTCAGCTGGTCGCACACCGCCCAGTCGTCGGAAACCCGCTGCGACGTGGTCGGCAGCAGCTGCGGACCGTCCACAATGCCCGTCAGCCGTCCGCGCGGGATGTCCTTGAGCTGGTCGTCCGGCACCACCGACGGCTCCACCGCCGCCGTCGCGGCACCGCCGTTCTGCCCCGACTGCGCCATCAGCAGCAGCCGCGCCGAGGCCAGGTTGAAGGTCGGGACCAGCTGCTTCGGGTTGCCGGTGACCACGTAGATCGCGCCGGACTCCTTGCCGATCACGATGTTGCCCGAGTCCGGCACGGCGGGCTTCGGGCTGATCAACCCGAAGATCACGAAGCCGACGACACCGAGCAGCGCCAGGATGAACCCCACGATCGTCGCTCTGCCGTGGGTCCGCATGGGGTCGTGGAGCATGACCGAGTCACGCCGGACCAGCGCGGACTGCATGCGGCGCAGCACGAACTGGTAAGCGTGAACTTGCGATTTCGTTGTCGGTGTTGACGGCATTCTCGACCTACTGCTCCCCGAGTCGCGGTACGGTTCCGCAGGATAGCGGTACGGGAACTCCGCCGGTGTGGGTTTCTCCCAACTCCGGTTAGGGTCGGGTTCCCGGCCGACCGGCTTGCCGGGATCGCTGTAGGTACGAGGGGAAGAACGAGCGGATGTCCGTCACCACTCCGCCACGTCCGGGTGGGCCTCCGGGTTCGCCGCCGCCGAGGGGCCGTCCGCCGGGTCCGCCACCGCGCGGCGGTGTGCCGGGCGGGCCGGGAGGACCCGCCGGACCGCGCGGCCCACAAGGCCCCGGAGGCCCGGGCGGACCGGGTGGTCCCGGTGGTCCCGGTAGCCGCGGCCCTGGTGGACCGGGTGGCCCAGGCGGTCCGGGCGGACCAGGCGGTCCGGGTGGACCGCCGCCCGCGCAGCCGCCCGCCGAACGGCCGGCGCCGGTCGCTCCCCCGGCCCGCCGCCGCGTGCTGAACACCCGGCTCGGTCCCGTCCCGGTGATCAACCTCGTGGTGCTGGAGATCGGCCTGGCGATCGGGCTGATCCTCATCGCGATCAACGAGTCGCTGCTCTACGTCGGCATCGGCGTGCTCGCCGCCGCCCTGATCATCGCGATCCTGCGCTGGCGCGGTCAGTGGTTCACCCAATGGGTTGGACTTACGCTGCGCTACTCGTTCCGGAACCACGACCGGGTGTCGACGCCGCCGAAGCCCGACGCCCAGGCCATCGTGACCGGCGACGTGTCCGTTACCGGCCCCGAGGACGTGCGCGTCAGCCTGCTGCGGCTCGTCGTGCCGGACCTCGTGGTCGCCCACGGCAAGGACCACGAGCTGCAGGAGGTCGGGCTCGCCTGGCACGACGGCACATGGACCGCGGTCCTGCTCGTCGAGCCCGCGCCGGCCCTGATCACGCAGGCCGGTGGCGCGCCCAGCCTGCCGCTGTCGGCGCTGGCGCCGTGCCTGGAGGACCGCGGTGTGGTCCTGGACTCCATCCAGATGATCTGGCACTGCTACCCGGGCAGCGCGGCGCTGCCCGCGGACTCGCCCGCGCTGACGTCCTACCTGGAGGTCCTCGGGCCGCTGCCGGCCGCCGCGCGGCGCACCACGTGGGTCGCCATCCGGCTGGACCCGCGGCGCTGCCCGACCGCGATCCGGGAACGCGGTGGCGGCGTGGTCGGCGCGCACCGCGCCCTGATCGGCGCGCTGTCCCGCGTGCGCAACGCCCTGGAGTCGCAGGGCGTGCCGACCCGCCCGCTCAGCCCCGACGAGCTGCTGCGGGCCGGGATCTCGGCCGCGGAGCTGACCGCGGCGGTCGCCGGCGGCTCGAAGGTGAGCATGAAGGAGAACTGGACCAGCGCGACCGCGGCCGGCATCGGGCACGCCAGCTACGCGATCACCAGCTGGCCCAAGGGCAAGATCACCACCACGCTGAACGCCCTGACCAGTGTCCGCACGCTGTCCTCGACCGTGGCGATGTCCATCTCGCCCGCCGACGACGAGGGCAAGGTCGGCCTGCGCGGGGTGGTGCGGCTCAGCGCCCGCAACCCGCGCGAGCTGGACACCGCCGACGAGCGGCTCAACTCGCTCGCCGAGCGCGTCGGTGTGTCGCTGACCCCGCTGCGCGGCCTGCAGATCGACGGGCTCGCCGCGACCATGCCGATGGGAGGCACCGCATGAGCCTGCGGCTTCGGGACCCGGGCCGGAACACGGGTGTGGCGCCCGAGTTCGTCGTCGACCCGGTGCTGCTGGACGCGGTCAGCCCGTCCGGTGACCGCGGCGGGATCGTGGTCGGCTCGGGGCTGAAGGGCGAGCCGCTGACGATCTCCGCGCTGCGTGCCGCGCCCACTCGGATCGTGCTGGTGGGTGGTCTGTACCTGGCGCGGCAGGTGGCGCTGCGGGCGATGGCCGTCGGCGCGTGGGTGACCATCGCGACCGGGCGGCCGGCGGCGTGGCAGGTGCTGCCGAAGGCGGCCGGGAACCAGCCGAACGGGCGACCGTCGCCGCTGGTGACCATCCGCCGGCTCTCGCCGGTCGAGCTGCCGCGCCCGTCGGAGGACGCACCGCTGCTCGTGGTCACCGACGGCGGGCCGACGCCGCAGGACCTGTTCCCGCCGCGATCGCCCTGGCATACGACGGTCTACGTGCTGCCGTACCTGCACCCCCAGGCAACGACGATCGCGAACGCCGCGGACGTGGTGCTGATGCAGCGCCTGCCCGTCGGACAGGCCGAGCTGGCCGCCCGGATCTGGCGGTTGCCACCCCAGATGATGCGGCAGCTGACCACGCTGAAGGACGACCAGGTGGTGGCGCTGGGCCAGAACCTGTGGCGACCACTCCGGCTGGTCACCACACCGAAGGAGCAGGCACTACTGGGCCCAGTCAGGCGCGGCGACTGACGGCGCGCCAGCGCCGTGCCCTTGATCTTTGCACCCAACCCGAGCTGGGTGGTCATCCCGTCGCCTGACACCGGAACGATCACTTTGAGCCAGGCCCGCAACATCCGCTGCCAACGCGAGATGACATGCCAACCTTGCGGGCCTGGCTCAAAGTGATACACACAAACCGGAAGGCGACGGGATGACCACCCAGCGACCACCCACCCGAGGTGAGACAACAACGGTCCCCGTCATCCCGGAGCCTGCCCGTCCGGCGAGGACATCTTTTGATCTTTAGTCTTGCTTTTGGGCAGGCGGGGAGTCCGCCCTGCGGGCGGGAAGCGCCTCACGGCGCCGAACGGTCACCTTCCGACCACCCCCGCCCCCGATGCCTGATTGTGTTTCAGTCGCCGAGCAGGCGTGTCAAGGCGGGAAAGAGTACCTTGACACGCCTGATCGGCGACCAAAGACCGGCTGTGGATCGGGGGCGGGGGAGGTCTGGTTGGGGTAGTCGGTCCACTTGCGTTGCCGGGCGGCGGTTGTGCAGGGCTGCCGCGGTCAGCCGAGTGCCAGGCCACTCGCGTTGCCGGCTGCCGGACGCAGGGCTGCCGCGTGGTCAGGCTGATCACCAGCCCGCTTGCGTTGCCGGCCGCCGGAACGGAGGCCTTCCGCACGGCCAGGCTTCCCCGCCGTCAGCTCCCCCTCACCGCCCGTGCGCGGCCTGTGGATAGCTGTGGACAACCCCTGTGGATTGTGGATAACTCAGCTCGCCTCGGATGTCGCTCGCATGTTGCGGGTCTGTTCGGCCCGTGCGGCCAGCTCCTCGTCGGGCGGGTAGTCGACCCCGGTCAGCGTCAGGCCGTGTGCTGGGGCCACCGCGCTGTCCCGCACTCGCCCGCGTAGCAGCTCCGCCGGCCACTCCACCGGGCGACGGCCGTCACCCACGAGGAGCATCGCGCCGACCAGGCTGCGGACCATCGAGTGGCAGAACGCGTCCGCCGAGACCTCGGCCTCCACCACGTGCTCGTCGATCCGGTGCCACGTGAACCGTTGCAGCTCGCGGATCGTCGTGCCGCCCTCGCGTTGCTTGCAGAACGCCGCGAAGTCCCGCAGACCCAGCAGCGCCTCCGACGCCTGGTTCATCGCCGTCAGGGACAGCGGGCGGCCCCAGGCCAGGGTGTCGAACCGGCGCAGCGGATCGACACCCCACGGCGCGTCCGACACCCGATAGCGGTAGTGCCGTCGAACGGCCGAGAACCGGGCGTCGAAACCCTCGGGTGCAACGCGCGCGTCCAGCACCCGCACGTCGCCTGGCAGGAACCGGTTCCAGCGGTGCCGCATCCGCTCCAGATCAAGAATTCCGTGCTCGTCCACCGCCAGCCGTCCGGCCGGCCCGGACAGCGGCACCACGTCCACGTGCACGACCTGCCCGGTCGCGTGCACCCCGGCGTCCGTGCGGCCGGCCACCACGACCGACTTCGGCACCGCGGCCCCGGGCGGCTGCTTCGCCAGCGCCTCCTCCAGCAGGCCCTGCACCGTGCGGCGGCCCGGCTGGCGGGCCCACCCGGAGAACTGCGTGCCGTCGTAGCTGACGTCCAGGCGCAGACGAACGAGCCCGCCCTCCCCGGAGGGAGCAGCGGGCTCGTTGCCTGGACCGAACTCAGCCGTCAGGACTCGTCCTTCTTGGCCTCGTCCTTGGTGTCCTCAGCCTTGGCCTCGTCGGCACCCTCGGCCGGCTCGGCCGTCGCCTCGGTGGTGGCCGACTCGGGCGCCTCGGCGTCCTGGTCGGTCGCCTCGGCCTTGGTCTCCTCGACCGCGGATGAAGCCTCGGCAGTGTCCTTAGCCGCGAACTTGGTCTTCCGCGCCTTCTCCGCCTCCGCGGTGACGGTCTTCTCGGACACCAGCTCGATGACCGCCATCGGGGCGTTGTCGCCCTTGCGCGGCATCGTCTTGGTGATCCGGGTGTAGCCGCCGTTGCGGTCCGCGAAGAACGGGCCGATCTCGGCCAGCAGCTTGTGAACCACGTCCTTGTCGCGGATCACGCGCTGGATCTGACGCCGGTTGTGCAGGTCGCCGCGCTTCGCCTTGGTGATCAGCTTCTCGGCGAGCGGCCGCATCCGGCGGGCCTTGGCCTCGGTCGTGGTGATCTTGCCGTGCTCGAACAGCGACGTGGCGAGGTTCGCCATCATCAGCCGCTCGTGGGCCGCGGATCCACCGAGACGGGGGCCCTTCGTGGGGGTGGGCATTGCTTCTCCTCGTAAATCCGGCCGCTTTCAGGCCGGCGCCCGCCCCGCACGCTCATCCGGCGGGGCGGGCTGCCGTCCTTACAGCTGCTCCGTCTCTGCGTAGTCCTGGCCGTCGTCGTGGCCGTTGTCCGACAGACCGCCGACACCCTCGGCGGACCAGCTCTCGCCGCCCTCGTAGGACGCGGCAGCCGCGGTCGGGTCGAACCCGGGCGGGCTGTCCTTCAGCGAGAGGCCGAGACCGACGAGCTTCATCTTGACCTCGTCGATCGACTTCGCGCCGAAGTTGCGGATGTCGAGCAGGTCGGCCTCGCTGCGCGAGACCAGTTCGCCGACCGTGTGGATGCCCTCGCGCTTGAGGCAGTTGTACGACCGGACCGTCAGGTCCAGGTCCTCGATCGGCATCGCGTAGGCGGCGATGGTGTCCGCCTCCTGCGGCGACGGGCCGATCTCGATGCCCTCGGCGTCGACGTTGAGCTCCCGGGCCAGGCCGAACAGCTCGACCAGCGTCTTGCCGGCGGAAGCGACGGCGTCCCGCGGGGTGATCGACGGCTTGGTCTCGACGTCCAGGATCAGCTTGTCGAAGTCGGTGCGCTGCTCGACACGGGTCGCCTCGACCTTGTAGGTGACCTTCAGCACCGGCGAGTAGATCGAGTCGACCGGGATCCGGCCGATCTCGGCACCCGCCTGCTTGTTCTGCTGGGCAGGCACGTAACCACGACCGCGCTCGACGACCAGTTCGATCTCCAGCTTGCCCTTGCCGTTCAGCGAGGCGATGTGCAGATCCTGGTTGTGCACGGTGACGCCGGCCGGCGGCACGATGTCGGCCGCGGTGACCTCACCCGGGCCCTGCTTGCGCAGGTACATGGTGACGGGCTCGTCCTCCTCGGAGGACACGACCAGTTCCTTGAGGTTCAGGATGATGTCGGTGACGTCTTCCTTCACCCCGGGGACCGTGGTGAACTCGTGCAGCACCCCGTCGATGCGGATGCTGGTGACCGCCGCGCCCGGGATGGACGACAGCAGCGTGCGCCGCAGCGAGTTGCCGAGGGTGTACCCGAAGCCGGGCTCCAGCGGCTCGATGGTGAACCGGGACCGGGTCTCGTTGATCGGCTCCTCGCCGAGGGCCGGTCGCTGGGAAATCAGCACTTTCTTCTCTTCCTTTCCTGCCGGCGCCCGCCATATGACGCCGAAAGGGATGGCGAAGCGGCGGCGCGCGGGTGCGCGCCGCCGCTGCCGATCACTTCGAGTAGTACTCGACGATCAGCTGTTCCTGGACGGGAACGTCGATCTGCGCCCGCTCGGGGAGCTGGTGCACCAGGATGCGCAGGTTGGACTGCACGACCTGCAGCCAGCCGGGGATCGGCCGGTCGCCGAAGGACTCCTTGGCGGCCACGAAGGGCAGCATCTGGAGCGACTTCGGCCGCACGTCGATGATGTCGAACTTCTCGACCTGGTAGCTGGGGATCGTCACCTTCACGCCGTTGACGGTGAAGTGACCGTGCGCGACCAGCTGACGCGCCTGGCGGCGGGTCCGGGCCAGGCCGGCGCGGTACACGACGTTGTCCAGGCGCGACTCGAGGATCTGCAGCAGGTTCTCACCGGTCTTGCCGGGGCGCCGCGCGGCCTCCTTGTAGTAGCGGCTGAACTGCCGCTCCAGGACACCGTAGGTGTAGCGAGCCTTCTGCTTCTCCTGGAGCTGAAGCAGGTACTCGCTCTCCTTGATGCGGCCGCGGCCGTGCTGGCCGGGCGGGTACGGGCGGCGCTCGAAAGCCTGGTCGCCGCCGACGAGGTCAACCTTGAGGCGCCGCGAGATGCGAGTCGCGGGGCCGGTGTAGCGAGCCATGTGTTGTTACTCCTCCCCGTTCCTCAGACCCGGCGCCGCTTGGGCGGGCGGCAGCCGTTGTGAGGCTGCGGGGTCACGTCCTGGATGGTGCCGACCTCGAGACCGGCGGCCTGCAGCGAACGGATCGCCGTCTCCCGGCCGGAACCCGGGCCCTTGACGAACACGTCGACCTTCTTCATCCCGTGCTCGGCGGCCTTGCGGGCCGCGTTCTCGGCCGCCATCTGCGCGGCGAACGGGGTGGACTTGCGGGAGCCCTTGAAGCCGACGTGGCCGGACGAGGCCCACGAGATCACGGCACCGTTCGGGTCGGTGATCGACACGATGGTGTTGTTGAACGTGCTCTTGATGTGGGCGTGGCCGTGGGCCACGTTCTTCTTTTCCTTCCGCCGGACCTTCTTGGCCCCGGCGCGAGCCTTGGGTGGCATGTTGGGTGGTTTCTCCTGCCTAGCGCGAGTTTTCGGTCTGAGCGGCGGCAGCGGCGGCCTCGCGGGCCTCCTGCTGGCCACGCCGGATCAGCGAGCCGGCGTCGGTGTAGAGCTGGCGAAGCGCCATCGGGCGGGCGTACAGGGCCTTCGGCGAGACGCACGAATTGTTGCGGCGACGCATCTGCCCGGCGCCGATCCGCACGACCTTCTTGCCCTGGACGCTCACTTCTTGCCAGCCTTCTTCTTGCCGGCGACCGTCTTCTTCGGACCCTTGCGGGTGCGGGCGTTGGTCTTGGTCCGCTGACCGCGGACGGGCAGACCGCGGCGCCACCGCAGGCCCTCGTAGCAGCCGATCTCGATCTTGCGACGGATGTCGGCCTGCACCTCGCGGCGGAGGTCACCCTCGACCTTGAAGTTCTCTTCGATGTAGTCCCGCAGCTTGACGAGGTCGTCGTCGGACAGGTCGCGCACCCGGGTGTCCGGGTTCAGCGACGTCGCGGCGATGAGCTCCTTCGAGCGGGTACGACCGATGCCGTAGATGTAGGTCAGCGCGATCTCCAACCGCTTCTCGCGGGGGAGGTCTACGCCGGCGAGTCGTGCCATGGCGCTTGATGCTCCTTCTAGTGTTCATCGCTCCAGGTGTGCTCCCCGCCCGGTTCCGGGACCGACTCGCATGTCGTCCGGAGCACTTGCGTGTCCGGTGTCCCGGCCCCGGCCTGGAGTCCGGGGGTCGGCTGGGCCGCTCGCGCGACCCGGCAGGTGCGGGGAGGGTATTCAGCTGTCCGTCCGCTCTGCGTGGTGCGAGCGGTGATCAGCCCTGCCGCTGCTTGTGCCGCAGGTTCTCGCAGATCACCATGATCCGGCCGTGGCGGCGGATCACCTTGCACTTGTCGCAGATCTTCTTGACGCTCGGCTGGACCTTCACGTCTCCTGCTTCCTTATGCGTTGCTCACCGTGTCACTTGTAGCGGTAGACGATCCGCCCGCGAGACAGGTCGTACGGCGACAGCTCCACGACAACCCGGTCCTCCGGGAGGATGCGGATGTAGTGCTGCCGCATCTTGCCGCTGATGTGTGCCAGGACCTTGTGACCGTTCTCCAACTCGACTCGGAACATCGCGTTGGGGAGTGGCTCGATGACCCGACCTTCGACCTCGATGGCCCCGTCTTTCTTAGCCATGTCCTCCGCGTTTCGTGACTGGGTAGAGCACCGAAATGGGCAACTCTTGCGTTCGGCGGACACGCCGCACCGACCCCAAGGACCCGAGCATTGACGAGCACGTTGGAACCGGCGTGATGGGTACGCCGACTAGATAGTGTACGCAGCCTGTGTCGCACCTCGCGAGGCGGGGTGATGTGTGGTAGGCAACGTCACTCCGACGATACCCCTGATCGCCCCCGAAGGGGCGAAACCGCAGGTCAGGAGCCTTCGGGGAGGGTCAGGACGCGCGGACCGTCCTCCGTGACGGCGACCGTGTGCTCCCAGTGGGCGGCGCGCGAGCCGTCCGCGGTCACCACGGTCCAGCCGTCCTCCAGCTCGACGGTCTCGGCGCTGCCGCCGGTCAGCATCGGCTCGATGGCCAGCGCCATACCGGGCTTGAGCTTCGGCCCCTTGCCGGGCTTGCCGACGTTGGGCAGGAACGGCTCCATGTGCATCTCGGTGCCGATGCCATGCCCGCCGTACTCGACGATCTGGCCGTAGTCGATGCCGTCGGCCGCCGCGGAGGTCTCGGCCGAGGACTGCACGGCGTGCGAGATGTCGGTGAGCCGGGCGCCGGGCACCGCGGCCTCGATGCCGGCGAGCATCGCGGCGCGGGTGGCGGCCGACAGCGCCTGGTCGGCGGCCGAGACCGTGCCGATGGCCAGGGTGACGGCGGAGTCGCCGTGCCAGCCGTCGAGGATCGCGCCGCAGTCCACGGACAGCAGGTCGCCCTCGGCCAGCACGGTCGTCTTCGCCGGGATGCCGTGGACGACCTGCTCGTTCACCGACGCGCAGATCGAGGCCGGGAAGCCGTGGTAGCCCTTGAACGAGGGCACCGCACCGGCGGCCCGGATCGTCTGCTCGGCGATCTCGTCGAGGTCACCGGTGCTGACGCCGGGCCGGGCGGCCTCGGCGACCGCCGCGAGGGTGCGGGCCACCACGATGCCGGCTGCCCGCATCGCGTCCAGCTCGCCGGGCGTCTTGATCTCGATGCCGCGGTGGCGGCGGAGCACGGAAGGCACCAGGTTCACGCGCGGTCGTCGAGTGCGTTCACGATCCGCGAGGACACCTCGTCGACCTCGCCGACGCCGTCCACCTTCACCAGGATGTCGCGGTAGTAGTCCAGCAGCGGCGCGGTCTCCGACTGGTAGACCTGCTGCCTGCGGCGGATGACCTCTTCGGTGTCGTCCGTGCGGCCGCGGCCCAGCAGACGCGCGACCAGGACGTCCTCCGGCACGTCGAGCTGGATGACGGCGTCGAGGGCGCTGTCCGACTCGGCCAGCATCTCGCCGAGGACCTCGGCCTGCTTGGTGTTGCGCGGGAACCCGTCCAGCAGGAAGCCGGCCTTGGTGTCGGACTCGGCCAGGCGCTCGCGGACCATCTCGTTGGTGACGCTGTCCGGGACCAGCTCGCCCGAGTCGAGGTAACGCTTCGCCTCCTCGCCCAGCGGCGTCTGCTCCGCCACGTGAGCGCGGAAGAGGTCACCGGTGGAGATGTGCGGGATGGAGAGCCGCTGCGACAGCGCTACCGCCTGAGTTCCCTTTCCTGCTCCGGGCGGGCCGACAAGAACCAGGCGCGTCATCGCAAGAACCCTTCGTAATTCCGCTGCATCAGCTGGCTTTCGATCTGCTTCACCGTGTCGAGGCCGACGCCGACCATGATCAGCACAGCGGTGCCGCCGAACGGGAAGTTCTGGTTGTTGCCCTCCTGCGTGATGGACAGGAAGAAGTTCGGGAGGATCGCGATGATGCCGAGGTAGAGCGAGCCGGGGAAGGTGATCCGGCCCAGCACGAAGCTCAGGTACTCGGCGGTCGGCCGGCCCGGGCGGATGCCCGGGATGAAGCCGCCGAACTTCTTCATCTCCTCCGCGCGCTCATCCACGTTGAAGGTGATGGTGATGTAGAAGTACGTGAAGAAGATGATCAGCGCGAAGTACAGCAGGATGTGCACCCAGCTGGACTGGTTGACCACGTAGGTCTGCAGGAACGCCTGCCAGCCCGAGCCGCTGGTCGGGTCACCGAACAGACGGCTGATCAGGTCCGGCAGGTAGAGCAGCGACGAAGCGAAGATGACCGGGATGACACCGGCCTGGTTCACCTTGATCGGCAGGTAGGTCGACGTGCCGCCGTACATCCGGCGGCCGATCATCCGCTTGGCGTACTGCACCGGGATCCGGCGCTGGCCCTGCTCGACGAAGATGACGCTGGCGATGATCACCAGGCCGAAGAGGCACACCAGCGCGAAGACGAGACCGCCCTGGTTGTTCAGGATGTTCATGCCCTCGGCCGGGATGCGGGCCGCGATGTTCAGGAAGATCAGGACGGACATGCCGTTGCCGACGCCGCGCTCGGTGATGAGCTCGCCCAGCCACATCATGACCGCGGTGCCCGCCGTCATCGTGATGACGATCAGCGCCAGCGAGAAGATGCTGTTGTCCGGGATGATCGACTGCGCGCAGTCCGGGAACAGCTGGCCGCGGTCGGCCAGCGCCACCACACCGGTCGCCTGCAGGATCGCCAGCGCGATCGTCAGGTACCGGGTGTACTGCGTCAGCTTGCTCTGGCCGGCCTGGCCTTCCTTCTTCAGCTCCTCGAACCGCGGGATGACGACGGTGAGCAGCTGGACGATGATGCTGGCCGTGATGTACGGCATGATGCCGGTCGAGAAGATCGACAACTGCAGGAGCGCCCCGCCGCTGAACAGGTTCAGCAGGGAGTAGATGCCGGACTGGTCGGCACCTGCCTGGCATGCCTGCACATTGGGATAGGAGATCCCGGGCGCCGGAGTGACCGCACCGATCCGGTACACGGCCACGATCAACAGCGTGAACAGGATCTTCTTGCGCAGGTCCGGCGTGGCGAGAGCCGAGCGAAAGGCGCTGAGCACGCGGGGGACCTCCTCGGCGTCGCCGGTGGGTGTCACCGGCGATCGGCTTGGCCGGCACGCTGGCCGGCAGGAACACCATGTCGCTGGCAAGCCAGCAGCGCTCCGGGGCAGATGGGTCCCCGAAGCGCGTCGCCCGACTCTAACAGCCGGGGGTTGGAGGGCTGTGAGGTAGGCCGTGTTATGAGCCGGAGGCGGCCAGCGTGCCGGCCATGCCGAGCAGGACGACTCCGGTGCCGCGGTCCATGTTGCGGCGGGCGCGGGCGCTCAGGCGGACAGCCTTGAGCGCGGCGCCGACCGCGGCGTAGGCGGTGCCGGCGAGGAACTCGGCGAGCAGGTAGACGGCGCCGAGGACGGCGATCTGGGCGGTGGGCGAGCCGTGCGCGGGGTCGACGAACTGCGGCACGAAGGCGGTGAAGATGAGGATCGCCTTGGGGTTGGTGATGGCGACGAGGAACTCCTTGCGCAGCACAGGTCCCGGCGGCGGGGTCTGCGCGGGCTGGGGTTTGGCGCGCAGGAGGCGGACCGCGAGCCAGACGAGGTAGGCCACGCCGGCCCACTTGATGACGGTGAGCGCCGGCTCGGAGGCGGCGAGCAGCTGCCCCAGCCCACCCGCGACGGCGCCGATCATGAGGGTGAAGGCGGCCAGGCGCCCGAGCAGCCCCGCGAGCGCCCGCGGAAGGCCGTGCTGAATCCCGTGGTGCAGCCCGAGAAGGTTGTTGGCCCCCGGCGTGAGGGCGATGAGCATGGCGGCACCGAGGAAGACGAGCAACCAGGTCATGGGGTGACGGTAGGTGGGGCGGCTGGTTCGGGAGTGGTTGTGGGCTGGGCGGCTGTTGCGCGCTGCGCGGTCGGTGGGGCGGTGGGCGGCCGGTGCGCGCTGGGTGGCCGGTGCGTGGTGGGCGACCGGTGCGCTGGGTGGCCGGTGCGCGCTGGGTGGGCGGTGCGCGGTGGGTGGCCGGTGCGCGATGACCGGCCGGTCCGCGCCGGGCGCCCAGTCCGCGTGGGCGACTGGTGCGCGGTGGGCGACCGGTCGCGCTGGGCGGTGCGCGCTGAGCGGCTGTTCGGAGCGCGGCGGCTGGTGAGGCAGTGCCCAGCCGCGGTCCGGCTGTCCCGGCGGGGCCCCGGGGCGGCTGCTCGGACCACGGCGGCAGGCCGGGGAAGTGCCGCGCCCGCGCCGCCTCCCGCTGCGAAGCGCCTCACCCGAGCCGCCTCCCGGCGGCTCCCCTGGCGACCTGCCGCACGCGGCGGCTCTCCCGGCGAGACGCCCGCGATCCGCTGCGGGACCGCCCGGCCCTCGACTGGCGGCGGTCCGCTGGCCGGCCATGTGGGCACCGCCATCGCGGTGGCGGCCGTGGTTACCTGGCCGCTCCGGTGCGGGCTACAGCTGCGGCCGGTCGGCTCCGGGTCGCTGCTCGGGCCGTGGTGACTCCTCCGGCGAAGTGTCCGCGCCGGGGCCCGGCTGCGCCGTGGGCGACCAGCCCTGGTCCGGCTGCCCCGTAGCTGCCTGCCCTCCGGGCGGGCGGCCCAGGTCCGGCTGACCCGGCGGCTGTGGAGCCTGCGGGGGTCCGGGGGCGAAGCCGGCGTGTGGCGGCATGCCGTGGCCGCCCGGGTAGGGCTCGCCCTTGGGCCAGTGTCTTGTCGGCGCCGGGAACTGGGGTCCGGGCTGGTAGCCGGGCGGCGCGGGGACCCCGTAGCGCGGCGTGGTCGGGTCCGGGGCGCGCCGGCCGCGGGTCGTGGCCAGTACCGCGGCCACGATCGCCGCCAGGGTCGCCCCGGCCACCAGCCAGAAGCCGAGCCCGAAGCTGTCCCCCGTCGTGAAATCGCCGTCGCCCTCGGCGGCGCCTGTTGGGCGGAAACTCTCGTGCAGGCTGACTCCCTGCAGCACTATCCCCGCGGTCGTCGCCAGCAGGAAGGCCGCTCCGATCGCCGTCGCCAGTGCCGCGGCGAGCTTGCGGCCCGGCGACGCGGTCCGGCGGGCCGCGGCGAGGCCCAGCACGGCCGCGACGAGCAGCAGCAACCCGGCGGCCGCCAGCAGGTAGCCGTTGCGGACCGGGCTGCCGAAGGTGTTCGTCGGGATCCCGGGCTCGACCGCCTCCGCCGACAGGTCCCAACCGGTCACCGTCAGCTTCAGCTGCGCCTCGCCCTGGAAGAGCAGCTCGCCCAGGAACAGCGCCAGGAACGAGCCCGTCACGGCGGCCGCGGCGGCCAGCAGCGCCAGCACGGCGCCCACGATCCGACCGCCGTGCCAGCCGGGACGACGGCCCGGCGGAACCCCGGGAAACGACATCACCCGATCGTGGCACCCAGGGCCGGAAAAAGGAACGGCCCGCCGGTTCGAAGACCGGCGGGCCGTCCCGCGTCAAAGCGTCAGAGCTCGGTGGCCGAGCCGCCCGCCGCCTCGAGCTTCTCCTTCGCGGACGAGGAGAACTTGTCGGCGGTGACGTTCAGCTTCACGCCGTTCAGGTCGCCGTTGCCGAGGACCTTGACGAGCTGGTTCTTGCGAACCAGACCGCGCTCCACCAGCTGCTCCTTGGTGACGTCGCCACCGTCCGGGAAGACCCGGGCGATGTCGCCGACGTTCACCGGCTGGTACTCGGTGCGGAAGCGGTTCTTGAACCCACGCAGCTTCGGCAGCCGCATGTGGATGGGCATCTGCCCACCCTCGAACCCGGCGGGCACGTTCTTCCGGGCCTTGGTGCCCTTCGTACCGCGACCGGCGGTCTTGCCCTTCGAACCCTCACCACGACCGACGCGGATCTTCTCGCGCTTGGCGCCCGGGGCCGGGCGCAGGTGGTGGATCTTGATGGCCGTCATGCCTTGACCTCCTCAACAGTCACGAGGTGGCGGACGGTGTGGATCAGACCGCGGACCTCCGGAGTGTCCTCGCGCACCACGGACTGCCGGATCTTGCGCAGCCCGAGGGTCCGCAGCGTGTCCCGGTGGTTCTGCTTGGTGCCGATCTTGCTCCGGACCTGGGTCACCTTGAGCTGAGCCATGTCAGACCCCCTGTCCCGCGCGCTGACGCAGCATCCGGGCCGGGGCGACGTCCTCGAGCGGCAGACCGCGACGGGCCGCCACCTCCTCCGGACGCTGGAGACCCTTCAGGGCCGCCACGGTCGCGTGCACGATGTTGATCGCGTTGTCGGAGCCCAGCGACTTCGACAGCACGTCGTGCACGCCCGCGCACTCCAGCACCGCACGCACCGGGCCACCGGCGATGACACCGGTACCGGCGCTGGCCGGACGGAGCAGGACCACACCGGCGGCCTCCTCACCCTGGATCGGGTGCGGGATGGTGCCGGCGATCCGGGGCACGCGGAAGAAGTTCTTCTTCGCTTCCTCGACGCCCTTGGCGATGGCCGCGGGAACTTCCTTGGCCTTGCCGTAGCCGACGCCGACCTGACCGTCGCCGTCACCGACGACCACCAGGGCGGTGAAGCTGAAGCGACGACCACCCTTCACGACCTTGGCGACGCGGTTGATCGCGACGACGCGCTCGAGGTGCGGGGTCTTCTCCTGGCCGGCCCCGCCACGGCCACCGTCGCGGCGGTCGCGGCGGTCACGACGGTCGCGGTCGTTGCCGCCCGGACCGCCCTGTCCACCGCCCTGCCGTGTACGTCCCGGCATCAGGCTTTCCTTCCATTCGCGAGCATGTGCATGGTTCTCAGAACTCCAACCCCGCCTCGCGAGCGGCGTCGGCCAGCGCGGCGATGCGGCCGTGGTAGCGGTTGCCACCGCGGTCGAACACGACGCTGGAGATGCCCGCACCCTTGGCGCGGGCGGCCACGAGCTCGCCGACCTTGGCGGCCTTGGCCTTCTTGTCGCCCTCGAGCGCACGCACGTCGGCCTCGAGGCTCGACGCCGACGCCAGGGTGTGCCCGGCCACGTCGTCGATCACCTGGACCGTGATGTGCCGCGAGGACCGGTGGATGACCAGCCGGGGCCGCTGAGCGGTCCCGCCGACCTTCTTGCGAAGCCGGAAGTGACGGCGCGCCTTCGCGACGCGGCGCCGGGTCGAGATGTCCTTGCCGACCGGCTTCCGCTTCTTCGTTGCCGTTTCGCTCATGATCACTTACCCGTCTTTCCGACCTTGCGACGGATGCGCTCACCCTCGTAGCGCAGCCCCTTGCCCTTGTACGGGTCCGGACGGCGGAGCCGGCGGATCACCGCGGCGATCTGGCCGACCTTCTGCTTGTCGATGCCGGACACGGAGAACCGGGTCGGGGTCTCGACCTTGAAGGTGATGCCTTCCGGCGCCTCGATCAGCACGGGGTGGCTGTAGCCGAGGGCGAATTCGAGGTTGCTGCCCTTGGCCTGGACGCGGTAACCGACACCGTGGATCTCGAGCTTCTTCTCGTAACCCTCGGTCACACCCACGACCAGGTTGTTGACCAGCGTGCGGGTCAGACCGTGCAGGGCACGGCTCTCCCGCTCGTCGTCCGGGCGCTTGACCAGCAGCGCACCGTCCTCACCGCGCTCGACCGTGATCGGCTCGGCGACAGTGTGGGAAAGGGTGCCCTTGGGACCCTTCACCGAGATGTTCTGGCCGTCGATGGTCACCTCGACCCCGGAAGGGACGGTGATCGGCTGCTTACCGATGCGCGACATGCCTGCTCTCCCTTCCGTTACCAGACGTAGGCGAGGACTTCCCCGCCCACACCGTTGCGCTTGGCCTGCCGGTCGGTCTGAAGGCCGCCCGACGTCGAGATGATCGCGATGCCCAGCCCGCCCAGCACGCTCGGCAGCTCGGTCGACTTGGCGTACACCCGCAGACCCGGCTTGGACACGCGGCGCAGACCGGCGATGCTGCGCTCGCGGTTGCGGCCGTACTTCAGTTCCACGATGAGGTTCTTGTGCTTCTCACCCGGCTCGTCCCGGTAGCCCGAGATGTAACCCTCGCGCTTCAGGATCTCGGCGATGTTCGCCTTGAGCTTCGAGTGCGGCACCACGACCTCGTCGTGATACGCCGAGTTGGCGTTGCGCAGACGTGTCAGGAAGTCTGCGATGGGGTCGGTCATCGTCATGGTGACCTTCAACCTTTCTCGCCTGGTTCCCCCTGCTCAGAGGGCCTGTGGCGAAGTGGGAGCTTCTGTCGTTCCTACCAGCTGGACTTGGACACACCGGGGAGTTCGCCCGCGTGCGCCATCTCGCGCAGGCAAACCCGGCACAGTCCGAACTTGCGGAACACCGAGTGGGGCCGGCCGCACTTGTTGCAGCGCGTGTAGGCACGCACCTTGAACTTCGGCTTGCGGGCCGCCTTGGCGATCAGAGCCTTCTTGGCCATCAGTTCTCCTTGAACGGGAAGCCGAGCTTGCGGAGCAGCGCGCGGCCCTCGTCGTCGGTGGTAGCGGTGGTGACAACGGTGACGTCCATGCCGCGTGGGCGGTCGATGGAGTCGGGGTCGATCTCGTGGAACATCGACTGCTCGTTGAGACCGAAGGTGTAGTTGCCGTTGCCGTCGAACTGCTTGGCCGACAGCCCGCGGAAGTCACGGATACGCGGCAGCGCGATCGTCAGCAGCCGGTCCAGGAACTCCCACATGCGGTCGCCGCGCAGGGTCACGCGCGCACCGATCGGCTGGCCCTCGCGCAGCTTGAACTGCGCGATGGACTTGCGCGCCCGGCGCACCTCGGGCTTCTGACCGGTGATGGCCGCGAGGTCGCGGATCGCACCGTCGATCAGCTTGCTGTCCCGCGCGGCGTCGCCGACACCCATGTTGACGACGACCTTGACCACGCCCGGGATCTGGTGGACGTTCTCGTAGCCGAACTCGCTGCGGAGCTCGCCCTTGATCTCTTCGCGGTACCGCGTCTTCAACCGCGGCACGATCTTCTCTGCGGTCGTCATCAGATGTCCTTACCGGTCCGGCGCGAGATGCGAACCTTCTTGCCGTCCTCGCCGATGCGGTAGCCCACGCGGGTCGGCTTGCCGTCGGAGTCCACGACCATCACGTTCGACACGTGGATCGGGGCCTCCTGGGTCACGATGCCGCCGGACTGCGCGCCGCGCTGGGTCTGCGAGATCCGGGTGTGCTTCTTGATCCGGTTCACGCCCTCGACCAGCACCCGCTGGCGCTCCGGGTAGGCCTTGATGACCTTGCCCTTGGCGCCCTTGTCCTTGCCGGCGATGACGACGACCGTGTCGCCCTTCTTCACCTTCATCAGAGCACCTCCGGCGCCAGCGAGATGATCTTCATGAACTTGCGGTCACGCAGCTCACGGCCGACCGGGCCGAAGATGCGGGTGCCGCGCGGCTCGTTGTCGTTCTTGATGAGCACGGCGGCGTTCTCGTCGAACTTGATGTAGGAGCCGTCCGGGCGACGCCGCTCCTTCGTCGTGCGGACGACGACGGCCTTGACCACGTCACCCTTCTTCACCCCGGCAGCCGGGATGGCGTCCTTGACGGTGGCGACGATGATGTCGCCGATACCCGCGTAGCGCCGTCCCGAGCCACCGAGCACGCGGATGCAGAGGATCTCCTTGGCACCCGTGTTGTCGGCGACTCGCAGCCGCGACTCCTGCTGGATCACGTCAACTCCTGTATGTCGCGCCGGTTCTCACGCGGCGGTGAGCCTGGCGGAACGGAGGAGGCCCGAGTGGGCCTCCGATTACTTGGCCTTCTCCACGATCCGCACGAGCCGCCACCGCTTGGTGGCCGAGGTCGGGCGGGTCTCCATGAGGATCACGCGGTCACCGATGCCGGCGGTGTTCTCCTCGTCGTGCGCCTTCACCTTGCTGGTGGAGCGGAGAACCTTGCCGTAGCGGCGGTGCTTCTTGCGGTCCTCGAGCTCGACCACGATCGTCTTGTCCATCTTGTCCGAGACGACGTAGCCCTCGCGGACCTTCCGGTAGTTGCGACCGCTTTCGGCACTCTGGACCGGCTGCGCGGCGAGCTCTGGGGTCTGCTCACTCATCAGGCAGCACCTTCTTCATTCTCGGCGTCGGGGGAAACGGACAGACCGAGCTCGCGCTCCCGCATGACCGTGTAGATCCGAGCGATGTCGGCACGGACGGTGCGGAGGCGGCGGTTGTTGTCCAGCTGCCCGGTGGCCATCTGGAAGCGGAGGTTGAACAGCTCCTCCTTGGCCTCCTTCAGGCGCAGCACGAGCTCCTCGTTGGTGAGCTCACGCAGCTCTGCGGCGGCGACACCTGCCTGCGCCATCAGAACTCACCACCTTCACGGGTCACGATGCGGCACTTCATGGGCAGCTTGTGGATCGCGCGGCGCAGCGCCTCACGAGCCTGGGCCTCGTTCGGGAAGCTCAGCTCGAACATGACGCGGCCCGGCTTGACGTTCGCGACCCACCACTCGGGCGAACCCTTACCGGAACCCATGCGGGTTTCGGCCGGCTTCTTGGTGAGCGGGCGGTCCGGGAAGATGTTGATCCAGACCTTGCCGCCACGCTTGATGTGCCGGGTGATGGCGATACGAGCGGACTCGATCTGCCGGTTGGTCACGTAGTGGTGCTCAAGCGCCTGGATGCCGTACTCACCGAAGGTGACCTTCGTACCGCCCTTGGCGGCACCGGAACGCTTCGGCGAGTGCTGCTTGCGGTGCTTGACCTTGCGTGGGACGAGCACGCCTCAGCCCTCCGTCTTCTCGGCCGCGTCCGGCGAGCCCTGCGCGGGCGCCTCGCTGGTCGCGACATCCGTGTCGGCCTTCGCGGCGGCAGCGGCGCGGCCGGCTTCGGTCGAGGTCGGCGTCGTGCCCTGCGCGCCAGACCGGCGCGGGCGCGACGGACGCTCCCGGCGCGGACGCTCGTTGGCGGCCGCGGCGTCCCGCTCGGCCTTGGCCTTCAGGCCGCCGACCAGGTCGCCCTTGTAGATCCACACCTTCACGCCGATGCGGCCGAAGGTGGTGCGGGCCTCGAAGAAGCCGTAGTCGATGTCCGCGCGCAGCGTGTGCAGCGGGACCCGGCCGTCGCGGTAGTGCTCCGACCGCGACATCTCGGCACCGCCGAGACGGCCGCTGCACTGCACGCGGATGCCCTTGACCTGCGACGAGCGCATGGTCGTCTGGATCGCCTTGCGCATCGCGCGGCGGAACGCCACGCGGTTGGACAGCTGCTCGGCGACGCTCTGGGCGACCAGCTGCGCGTCCGCCTCGGGGTTCTTGACCTCGAGGATGTTCAGCTGGACCTGCTTGCCGGTCAGCTTCTCCAGCGAGCCGCGGATCCGGTCGGCCTCCGCGCCGCGGCGGCCGATCACGATGCCCGGACGCGCGGTGTGGATGTCCACCCGAACGCGGTCACGGGTGCGCTCGATCTCGACCTTGGAGATGCCGGCGCGCTCCATGCCGGTGGAGAGCAGCTTGCGGATCTTGACGTCCTCCGCCACGTACTCCGCGTACTGCTTGTCGGCGTACCAGCGCGACTTCCAGTCGGTGGTGATTCCCAGCCGGAAGCCGTGCGGGTTGATCTTCTGGCCCACTAGCGGCCACCTGCCTTCTTCTTACCGCTCTTCTTCGCTTCCGGACGCGACTCCACCTCGACCGTGATGTGGCTGGTCCGCTTCCGGATCCGGTACGCACGGCCCTGGGCACGCGGCTGGATGCGCTTGAGGGTCGGCCCCTCGTCGGCGTACGCGTTCTTCACGAACAGCGTGTCCGGGTCCAGGTTGAGGTTGTTCTCGGCGTTGGCCACGGCGCTCGCGAGCACCTTCGCCACCGGCTGGCTCGCCGCGTACGGCGAGAACCGGAGCACGGCGAGGGCTTCGGCGGCGCTAAGACCCTTGATCAGCTCGATCACCCGGCGCACCTTCGTCGGCGAGTCCCGGACGAAGCGAGCCCGCGCCACGGCCACCTGGGCCGGAGCGGTTTCTGGGGCTGTCATCGCTTGCTTTCCCTAACTCTCGTGTGCCCGCTCAGCGGCGGCGCGACTTCCGGTCATCCTTGACGTGACCCTTGAAGGTCCGCGTCGGAGCGAACTCGCCAAGCTTGTGGCCGACCATGGCCTCGCTGACGAACACCGGCACGTGCTTGCGGCCGTCGTGCACCGCGATGGTGTGGCCCAGCATGTCCGGGATGATCGTGGACCGGCGGGACCAGGTCTTGATCACGGTCTTCTTGCCCGACTCGTTGAGCGCGTCCACCTTCTTGAGCAGGTGGTCGTCCACGAACGGGCCCTTCTTCAGGCTGCGCGGCATGTTGTCTTACCTCCCTGCTCAGCGCTTCTTGCCGGTACGCCGGCGGCGGACGATCAGTGCGTCGGACGGCTTGCGGCGGCGGGTGCGGCCCTCCGGCTTGCCGTTCGGGTTGACCGGGTGGCGGCCACCCGAGGTCTTGCCCTCACCACCACCGTGCGGGTGGTCGACCGGGTTCATGACGACACCACGGACGGTCGGGCGCTTGCCGCGCCAGCGGTTGCGGCCCGCCTTGCCCCAGTTGATGTTCTGGTGCTCGGAGTTGCCGACCTCGCCGACGGTGGCGCGGTTGCGCACGTCCACGTTGCGGATTTCGCCCGAGGGCATCCGCAGCTGGGCGTACGGGCCGTCCTTGGCGACCAGCTGCACGCGGGCGCCGGCCGAGCGGGCGATCTTCGCGCCGCCACCGGGGCGGAGCTCGATCGCGTGCACCACGGTGCCGACCGGGATGTTGCGCAGCGGCAAGTTGTTGCCCGGCTTGATGTCGGCCCGCGGGCCGGCCTCGACGGTGTCACCCTGCTTGAGCTTGTCCGGCGCGATGATGTAGCGCTTCTCGCCGTCGGCGTAGTGCAGCAGCGCGATGCGGGCGGACCGGTTGGGGTCGTACTCGATGTGCGCGACCTTGGCCGGGATGCCGTCCTTGTCGTTGCGCCGGAAGTCGATGACCCGGTAGGCCCGCTTGTGGCCGCCACCCTTGTGCCGGGTGGTGATCTTGCCCGAGGAGTTGCGGCCGCCCGACTTGCTCAGCGGGCGCAGCAGCGACTTCTCCGGCTCCGACCGGGTGATCTCGGCGAAGTCCGACACGCTCGAGCCACGGCGGCCCGGAGTCGTCGGCTTGTACTTACGAATACCCATGACAGCTTCCGTCCCTTACGCGGCGGGTCCGCCGAAGATCTCGATCGGCTTGCTCTCGGCGGACAGCGTCACGACGGCGCGCTTGACGTTCTTGCGCTTACCGAAGCCGTAGCGGGTCCGCTTGCGCTTGCCCTGCCGGTTCAGCGTGTTCACGCTGACCACCTTGACGCCGAAGATCTGCTCGACGGCGATCTTGATCTGCGTCTTGTTGGCGTCCGGCCGGACCTCGAACGTGTACTTGTGGTCCTCGAGGAGCCCGTAGGACTTCTCGGAGATCACCGGCGCGAGCACGATGTCACGAGGGTCCGGGATGGCAACGCTGCTCACTGCGCTTCACTCCCTTCAACCTCGCTGGCCCGCGCGGAAGCCTTGGCCGCCTTGCCCTTGACGGGACCGGCGATGAAGGCGTCGTACGCGGCCTTGGTGAACACCACGTCGTCGTTGACCAGCACGTCGTAGGTGTTGAGCTGGTCCGGGTTGATCAGGTGCACGTTCGGCAGGTTGCGGGCGGACAGCCAGCCCTGCTCGTCCTCGCGGTGCAGCACGACCAGCAGGCGCTTGGCCTGGGTCACGGCGGCGAGGGCCTTCTTCGCCTCCTTGGTGTTGGGCTTCTCGCCCGACACCAGCTCGGTGATGACGTGCACCTGGCCGGCGCGCGCCCGGTCGGAGAGGGCACCGCGCAGGGCGGCGGCCTTCATCTTCTTCGGGGTGCGCTGGCTGTAGTCGCGCGGCGTGGGGCCGTGGACGGTGCCACCGCCGGCGAACTGCGGGGCGCGGGTCGAACCCTGGCGGGCGCGGCCGGTGCCCTTCTGGCGGTACGGCTTCTTGCCGCCACCGGAGACCTCGCCGCGGGTCTTCGTGTCGTGCGTGCCCTGGCGCGCGGCGGCCTGCTGGGCCACCACGACCTGGTGCATCAGCGGCACGTTGGCCTGCACGTCGAAGATCTCGGCGGGGAGCTCGACGGTGCCCTCGGCGCTGCCGGCCGGGGTCTTCAGCTCGACGCTGGTCATTCGGTCGCACCACCCTTCGCGGCGGTCTTGACGAAGACGAGGCTGCCCTTGGGGCCGGGGACGGCGCCCTTGATCAGCAGCAGGCCCTCTTCGGCGCGCACGTCGTGGACGGTCAGGCCCTGGGTCGTGACCCGGACGCCACCCATGCGGCCGGCCATCCGCAGGCCCTTGAACACGCGGCCCGGGGTGGCGCAGCCACCGATCGAGCCCGGGGCGCGGTGCTTGGCCTGGTTACCGTGGCTGGCGCCCTGGCCCTTGAAGCCGTGGCGCTTCATGACACCGGCGTAGCCCTTGCCCTTGCTGGTGCCCGTGACGTCGACGCGGGAGCCCGCGGGGAACACCTCGGCGGTGATCTCCTGGCCGACCTCGTAGGTCTCGGCGTCGGTCGTGCGCAGCTCGGCGAGGTACCGCCGCGGCGTCACGCCGGCCTTCTGGAAGTGGCCGGTCACCGGCTTGTTGACCTTGCGCGGGTCCACGGCGCCGAAGGCCAGCTGCACGGCCTGGTAGCCGTCGTTGTCCTGGGTACGGATCTGGGTCACCACGTTCGGCCCGGCCTGCACGACGGTCACCGGAACGATCCGGTTGTCCTCGCCGAAGACCTGGGTCATGCCGAGCTTGGTGCCCAGGATGCCCTTTACTTGCCTGTCAGACATGAGTCTCTTATCTCCGCCGCTCGCCCAACGCTTACTGGATGTTGACGTCGACGCTCGCCGGGAGGTCGATGCGCATGAGCGCGTCGACCGTCTTCGGCGTCGGGTCGAGGATGTCGATCAGCCGCTTGTGCGTGCGCATCTCGAAGTGCTCGCGCGAGTCCTTGTACTTGTGCGGCGAGCGGATGACGCAGTAAACGTTCTTCTCGGTGGGCAGCGGCACAGGTCCGACGACCGAGGCGCCGGTGCGCGTCACCGTCTCGACGATCTTGCGCGCGCTGGCATCGATCGCCTCGTGGTCGTAGGCCTTGAGCCTGATGCGGATCTTCTGTCCCGCCATGGTCGCAGCTCGTTCCTTCGTCTTGTGCCGCTATCTCTACCGGCACTTTCGCGCCGGTTTCCGCACGTCAACGCCCTCGCGTCCGATCCACGCGGTCGGGCGTGTCGCGCCCGCTGCGCAGACTGATCCCGCAAGAGGATCGTCGTCGTGCCGGTTGGTCTTCACCGCGAGACGGCCGTGCCGGCCATCTGTCGCGCCCGCGGTCTCCCCCTGGGATACCCACGGACCAAGGCCACTCGTGCCGGGGCGGCCGATTTCTGAACAGATATCGGCCGCCCCGCAACGAGCAACTCAACTAGTGTCGCACACGTGGTTCCACAACCCGGCCCCGGGGTGCTATAGGCACTCCGGGGCCGGATGGAATCACTTGATGATCTTGGTGACCTGGCCCGCGCCGACGGTCCGGCCACCCTCGCGGATGGCGAACCGCAGACCCTCGTCCATGGCGACCGGCTGGATGAGCTGCACCTTGATCTCGGTGTTGTCACCCGGCATGACCATCTCGGTGCCCTCGGGGAGGGTCACGACGCCGGTCACGTCGGTCGTACGGAAGTAGAACTGCGGGCGGTAGTTGTTGAAGAACGGCGTGTGACGGCCACCCTCGTCCTTGGACAGGATGTAGACCGAGCCCTCGAACTCCGTGTGCGGAGTCGTGGTGCCGGGCTTCACGACGACCTGGCCACGCTCGACGTCCTCGCGCTTGATACCACGCAGCAGCAGACCGACGTTGTCACCGGCCTGGCCCGAGTCGAGCAGCTTGCGGAACATCTCGACACCGGTGACGGTGGTCTTGGTCGACTTCTCGCGGATACCCACGATCTCGACCTCTTCGTTGACGTTGATCTGGCCGCGCTCCACGCGACCGGTCACGACGGTGCCGCGGCCGGTGATGGTGAAGACGTCCTCGATCGGCATCAGGAACGGCTTGTCGAGGTCACGCACCGGGTCCGGCACGTTGTCGTCGACGGCCTGCATGAGCTCCAGGACCGACTCCGACCACTTCGGGTCACCCTCGAGGGCCTTGAGGCCGGAGACCTTGACCACGGGGGCGTCGTCGCCGGGGAACTCCTGCGAGGACAGCAGCTCGCGGACCTCCAGCTCGACGAGCTCGAGGATCTCCTCGTCGTCGACCATGTCGGCCTTGTTCAGCGCCACGACGATGTAGGGCACACCGACCTGGCGGGCGAGCAGCACGTGCTCACGCGTCTGCGGCATCGGGCCGTCGGTCGCGGCGACCACCAGGATCGCGCCGTCCATCTGGGCGGCACCGGTGATCATGTTCTTGATGTAGTCCGCGTGACCGGGGGCGTCCACGTGGGCGTAGTGACGCTTCTCGGTCTGGTACTCGACGTGCGAGATGTTGATCGTGATACCGCGCTGCTTCTCTTCCGGCGCGTTGTCGATCTGGTCGAACGCCCGGGACTCGTTGAGCTCCGGGTACTTGTCGTGCAGAACCTTGGTGATCGCCGCGGTCAGCGTGGTCTTGCCGTGGTCGACGTGACCGATGGTCCCGATGTTGACGTGCGGCTTGCTCCGCTCGAACTTCGCCTTCGCCACTGGAATGTCCTCCTGGACTCTTGCTTTGCTTCACCGCCGGCGTGGCAGCCGAACGGCGATCGATCTGGTCGGTTGTGCGGACCCTAGGGGAGGCCCCTGTGCGCGCCCGCGTTGGGTGCTGAGGGGTTTACTCCCCCGTCGCCTTCGCGATGATCTCCTTCGCGACGTTCGAGGGAACCTCGGCGTAGGAGTCGAACGTCATCGAGTAGTTCGCCCGACCCTGGGTACGAGACCGCAGGTCGCCGACGTACCCGAACATCTCGGACAGCGGAACCAGTGCCTTCACGACTCGGGTGCCTGCCCGCTCGTCCATGGCCTGGATCTGACCACGGCGAGAGTTGAGGTCGCCGATGACGTCACCCATGTAGTCCTCGGGGGTGGTCACCTCGACGGCCATGACCGGCTCCAGCAGAACCGGGCTGGCCTGGCGCGCGGCCTCCTTGAGCGCCATCGAACCGGCGATCTTGAAGGCCATTTCCGACGAGTCGACCTCGTGGTAAGCGCCGTCCAACAGGGTCACCTTCAGCCCGACCAGCGGGTAACCGGCGAGGACACCGTACTGCATGGCGTCCTGGGCACCGGCGTCCACCGACGGGATGTACTCGCGCGGCACGCGGCCACCGGTGACCTTGTTGTCGAACTCGTAGAGGGCGCCGTCACCGGTGGACAGCGGCTCCAGCTTGATGATCACGCGCGCGAACTGGCCGGAACCACCGGTCTGCTTCTTGTGCGTGTACTCGTACTTCTCGACCGTGCGGCGGATCGTCTCGCGGTAGGCGACCTGCGGCTTACCGATGTTCGCCTCGACCTTGTAGTCGGACTTCATGCGGTTGACCAGCACCTCGAGGTGCAGCTCGCCCATGCCCGCGATGATCGTCTGACCGGTCTCCTCGTCCAGCTGGACCTGGAAGGTGGGGTCCTCCTCGGCCAGCTTCTGGATCGCGGTCGACAGCTTCTCCTGGTCGGCCTTCGTCTTGGGCTCGATGGCCACCTTGATGACCGGCTCGGGGAAGGTCATCGACTCCAGAACGATCGGGTTCTGCGGGTCGCACAGGGTGTCACCGGTCGTGGTGTCCTTCAGGCCGATGACCGCGTAGATGTGGCCGGCCTGGGCCTCGTCGACCGGGTTCTCCTTGTTGGAGTGCATCTGGAAGAGCTTCCCGATGCGCTCCTTGCGCTCCTTGGTCGAGTTGATGACCTGGGCGCCGGCGGCGACCTTGCCCGAGTACACCCGGACGTAGGTCAGCTTGCCGAAGAACGGGTGCGCGGCGATCTTGAACGCCAGTGCCGCGAACGGCTCGTCAACCGACGGCTTCCGGGACGCCGCCGTCTCACCGTCGGTGAGGGTGCCCTCGACGGCGGGGACGTCCAGCGGCGACGGCAGGTAGTCGATCACCGCGTCGAGCATGGGCTGCACGCCCTTGTTCTTGAACGCGGAGCCGCACAGCACCGGGTACGCCTCGCGGGCGACCGTCAGCTTGCGGATGCCGGCCTTGATGTCGGCCTCGGACAGCTCCTCGCCGCCGAAGTACTTCTCCATCAGGGCGTCGTCGGTCTCCGCGACGGCCTCGATCAGCTTGTCGCGGTACTCGGCGGCCTTGTCGGCGAGGTCGGCCGGGATGTCCTCGACCTCGTAGTCCTCGCCCTTCTTGACCTCGCCCCGCCAGGTCAGCGCCTTCATGCGGACCAGGTCGATGACGCCCTGGAAGTCGCTCTCGGCACCGATCGGCAGCTGGATGACCAGCGGGCGCGCGCCGAGGCGCTCCTCGATGGTGCGCACGGTGAAGTAGAAGTCCGCGCCCAGCTTGTCCATCTTGTTGACGAAGCAGATGCGCGGGACCTCGTACTTGTCGGCCTGGCGCCAGACCTGCTCGGACTGGGGCTCGACACCCTCCTTGCCGTCGAACACGGCAACGGCACCGTCGAGCACCCGCAGCGAACGCTCCACCTCGACGGTGAAGTCGACGTGGCCGGGGGTGTCGATGATGTTGATCTGGTGGTCGGCCCAGAAGGTGGTGGTGGCAGCCGAGGTGATGGTGATACCCCGCTTCTGCTCCTCCTCCATCCAGTCCATCGTCGCGGCGCCGTCGTGCACCTCGCCGATCTTGTAGTTGATCCCGGTGTAGAACAGGATCCGCTCGGTGGTGGTGGTCTTACCGGCGTCGATGTGAGCCATGATGCCGATGTTGCGGACCTTGTTCAGGTCGGTCAGCACGTCGCGTGCCACTGCACTGTTCCCCTGTCTCGAAGCGTGGGGCCCGGCCTGGCTTGTCTCGGCAGCCGGGCTACGTTCACCACCGGTAGTGGGCGAACGCCTTGTTGGACTCGGCCATCTTGTGGGTGTCCTCGCGGCGCTTCACGCTGGCCCCGAGGCCGTTGCTCGCATCGAGCAGCTCGTTCTGCAGACGCTCGATCATGGTCTTCTCGCGGCGGGCGCGGGAGAAGCTGACGATCCACCGCAGCGCAAGGGTCGTCGAGCGGCCCGGCTTGACCTCGATCGGCACCTGGTAGGTGGCACCACCGACCCGGCGGCTCTTCACCTCGATGCTCGGCTTCACGTTGTCCAGCGCACGCTTGAGCGTGACGACGGGATCCGTGCCGGTCTTCTCCCGGGCACCTTCCAGGGCGCCGTAGACGATGCGCTCGGCCAGCGAGCGCTTGCCGTCGGTCAGCACCTTGTTGATCAGCTGGGTGACCAGCGGGGAGCCGTAAACCGGGTCGGAGATCAGCGGCCGCTTCGGGGCCGGACCCTTGCGGGGCATTAGCTCTTCTCCTTCTTCGCGCCGTACCGGCTGCGCGCCTGCTTGCGGTTCTTCACACCCTGGGTGTCGAGCGAACCGCGGATGATCTTGTAGCGAACGCCGGGCAGGTCCTTCACACGACCACCGCGCACGAGCACCATCGAGTGCTCCTGCAGGTTGTGGCCCTCGCCCGGGATGTAGGCGGTGACCTCGATGCCGCTGGTCAGCTTGACACGCGCGACCTTGCGCAGCGCCGAGTTCGGCTTCTTGGGCGTCGTGGTGTACACGCGAGTGCACACGCCACGCCGCTGCGGACTCCCCTTGAGGGCCGCGGTCTTCTGCTTGGCAGCCTTGTCCTGGCGGCCCTTGCGGACCAGCTGCTGGATCGTGGGCAATGGACCAGCCTTCTGTCGCGTCTTGCTTGTTCCGTCTTGGTCTCCCCGGCCCCCGAGGTCGGGCGTGTCGGCCCGCGTCTGGGTCTGTCGACCGCTAACGTTCCCTCGGATTTCCGTGGAGCTCCGCTTCGCCGCGGCCGTCGCCACGATGCCGGAGCATCCCCGCTTGGCCGAAAAGCACGCAGAGCGGCCCGACGCATGCCGGGCACAGTCGTCAAAGATACCCGCCCTTGCGGCAGGCGGTGGCATCGGGGGTCCCTAACGGGCTCACACCCCGGCTCCGGCGAGAAGGTGGTGTGGCGAGTCTAGCGGAAAGACGGCCGCGCAGGAGGCGTTCGGCCAACTCCCGGGACCCCGTCGGCCGACGCGTTCGAGCAGGTCGGCGGGCATCTTCGGCGTGAGTTTCAACGCCGGAAATGGCGGCGGAATTCCCGCGTGGCGAAAAGTGATCAATCGAATCGGTGAGTTGCCCGGAAGCGTGCCCGCGGCACACACGTGTGGTGCATGATCCGATACCGAAGGTGCGTAATTCACCACGGGGAGGGACCGCATGGCGTACGGCGGCCATGGCGATCTGGTCGAGCAGCTGCAGCAGAAGCTGGACCAGGTCGAGCAGCACAAGCGGAACGGGGAGCAGCGGATGGCCGCGCTCACCCGGATGAAGGAACAGATTGGTGAGCTGTCGGTCACCGTCTCCTCCCCCGACCGGACCGTGACGGTCGTGGCGGGGCCCGGTGGCGGGGTGCAGTCGGTCCGGGTCAGCGAGGACGCGCTCGGGGGAAGCGCGATCCAGCTGTCCTCGACGATCACCAGCACGATCCGCGAGGCGGTCGCCGCGGCGGCGCGGCAGCAGGCCGCGATCGTCCAGGACGCCCTCGGCGAGCAGAGCAACGTGCTGGAGTCGGTGCTGGAGACCCAGGCCGAGGCGTTCGGCATGAGCGTGGCGGACCTCAAGGCGAAGCTGGCCGACGAACGGCCGGCCGCCGCGCCGCGGCCGATCGACCAGGGCGCGGACTTCGCCGAGGAGGACTTCCTCGAGGAGCGGCCGGCGGAACGCCCGGCTCGTCCCGCTCCGCCGCCCCGGCGCGAACCGGCCGACGACGACTACATCGACCCGTTCGGGAACGCCTGATGGCCGGCGGGTTCCAGGTCGACGTCGAAGCCCTGCGCACCACCGCGGCGCGGGCGAGCGACCTGACGGGGAAGGTCTCGGAGCTGCAGCAGGCGACCTACGAGGCGGACGTGCCCGTGGTCTCGTGGGGACTGCTCGGAGCCGGCACCGCGTTCCCGGTGTACCGCGAAATGCTCGGCAAGCTGAAGGACCACCTGAACGAGATGTCCGCGGGCTACCAGTCGATCGGCGTGAAGCTGACCAGCGCCGCCGACGCGTACAGCTCGATGGACGACGAGGTGGTCCGCGCGTTCGGCGACGTCGCCGAGCTGCTCGACGAGACCGACGCGGGAACGGAGGCGATCTGACGTGCCCACGGATGCGGAGGCGCTGGCCGAGAACTTCGGCTCGGGCTACGACGCCGAGGAGGTCCAGGAGAAGCTCGACGACACCGCTCCGGTCAAGCTCTACTCCGGCGCCGATGACACCCTCGACGCGGGCTTCCAGCTCGGCGAGGACCTGGCGAAGGGTGACCTCGAAGCCCTCGTCGCGGACGGCACGGAGGCCTTCTCGACGGCCAGCTCGTTCGTCAACGAAGCCGCGAGCACCATCGGCGACATCGTGTCGGACCCGCTCGGCTGGCTGATCTCGAACGGGGTCGGTTTCCTGGTCAGCTGGATCAAACCGCTGGAGGACGCGCTCGAACTCGTCACCGGCGACCCGGACGCCCTGGAGGACGGCGCGAAGGCGTTCAACCAGCTCGGGGAGCAGATCGAGGCGCTGAAGCAGGAGACCGAGGAACTCCTGGCGAGCGGGCTCGCCAACTGGCAGGGCGACGGCGCCGAAGCCGCGGCGAAGCGGCTCAGCGAGTTCCGCGACGGGCTCTCCGGCACCGCCGGCGCGACGACCGAGCTGGCGACGCTGCTCGCGGTCAGCTCCGCGGTGATGAGCATCGCGAAGGACCTCGTGCTGAGCATCATCAGCGACTTCGTCGAGTGGCTGATCGTCACCTGGCTGGCCGCGCTCGCCGCCACGGTGGTCACGCTGGGCGGCTCGGAGGCCGCGGCGGCGGCCGCCACCGGGGTCCGGGCCGCGACCGAGACGTCCAAGGTCAGCCGCTGGATGCAGAAGCTGACCACCGTCATCGACAAGATCAAGAGCCTGATCGACAAGATCAAGGCGTTCCTGGAGAAGATCCCGGGGTTCAAGAAGCTCGCGGACGCCGTCGGCAATGCCGGGGACAGCCTCAGCCCGGAGAAGGTCACCGACAAGGTCGCGCAGCAGCTCACCGATGGCGTGCTGAAGGAGAACCTCGGCAAGGAGGCCGCGGACGGCATCCTCGACCG
Source organism: Amycolatopsis thermalba (assembly GCF_023376025.1). Classification (NCBI taxonomy): domain Bacteria; kingdom Bacillati; phylum Actinomycetota; class Actinomycetes; order Pseudonocardiales; family Pseudonocardiaceae; genus Amycolatopsis; species Amycolatopsis thermalba. Next base: position 1,170,828 of record NZ_CP091196.1, on the reverse strand, counting down.
GGCCAAGCAGGCAGGCAGGGACGCGATCGAGAACGGCGAGACACCCAACCTGACGCGGGACCTGCGCGGGGCGATCAGCGACACGATCGGCGAGCAGGCCGGCGGGAAGCTCAAGGAGTTCGCCGGCGAGGCCGTGAAGGACCAGGTCATCTCGATGCAGGAACGCCCCGGCAGCGAGGAGGTGCCGGGCAGCGAGCGCAAGATCCCGGACGTCCCCGGCACGATCGACAAGGCCCAGCAGACGTTCGACGATTTCACCGAGAAGGCCGGGCAGGCCGAGGACCACGGCGACACCGGCATGTCCGACGCCGAGATCAGCGGCAAGCTCGACTTCTGACCCCCACGAAACGGGGCCCCAGGCGCGCGCCTGGGGCCCCGTTCCACGTCGGGACGGCTACTCGTCCTCGTCGGGCTTCGCGTGGTCCGGCCTGCCCGGGTTGGGGTCCCTCGACAGGTCGATCGCCGGGTGGGTGGGTGCGCCCTCGGGCGCGGCGTGCCGTCCCCTCGACGGCGCCTCCTCCGGGGCCTGCTCTGCGTTCACAACGCCCTCCTCGTGTCGCTCGTGTGAACTCGGGCCTCACGCTACCTCCGCGCCCCTGCCCGGACACGACGAAGCCCCCGGCTCCGAAACCGGAGCCGGGGGCTTCACACAACTACCGATCAGCGGAAGTCGCGACCGAAGTCGTAGTCGTCCAGCGGAACCGCGGCGCCGGTGCCGGTGCCGAACACGTCCGGGGTGTAGTAGCCGTCGTCGTAGGACGGGATGGCGTACGCCGCCACCCGGGCCTCCTCCGTCGGCTGCACCTGGATGTTGCGGTACCGGTTGATGCCCGTGCCCGCCGGGATCAGCTTACCGATGATCACGTTCTCCTTGAGGCCCACGAGCTTGTCGCTGCGGCCGTTGATCGCCGCGTCGGTCAGGACACGCGTGGTCTCCTGGAACGACGCCGCCGACAGCCACGAGTCCGTGGTCAGCGAGGCCTTCGTGATACCCATCAGCACCGGGCGGCCCGAGGCCGGCTCGCCGCCCTCGGCCACGACCGACCGGTTCGTGCTCTCGAACTTGGTCCGCTCGGGCAGCTCGCCCGGCAGGAAGTCCGTCGAACCGGAGTCGATGATCGTCACCCGGCGCAGCATCTGCCGGACGATGACCTCGATGTGCTTGTCGTGGATCGACACACCCTGGGCCCGGTACACCTTCTGGACCTCTTCCACGAGGTGCATCTGCGCCTCGCGCGGGCCCATGACACGCAGCACCTCGTGCGGGTCCGGCGTGCCCTCGAGCAGCAGCTGGCCGACGTGCACGTGGTCGCCGTCCTGCAGCGGCCCGTTCGGCGTGTTGGCCAGGCGCTGACGCTTCGACAGCTTGTCGAAGACGATCTCCTCGCCACCGTCGTCCGGGATGAGCGTGATCTTCCAGAACCGCTCGCTCTCCTCGATGCGCACGCGGCCATCGACGTCGGCGATCGGCGCCTTGCCCTTCGGCACCCGGGCCTCGAACAGCTCGGTGACACGGGGCAGACCCGTGGTGATGTCGTCACCGGCGACACCACCCTGGTGGAAGGTACGCATCGTCAGCTGGGTACCCGGCTCACCGATCGACTGGGCGGCGACGATACCGACGGCCTCACCCACGTCGACGAGCTTGCCGGTCGCCATCGAGCGGCCGTAGCACATGGCACAGACACCGACGGCCGACTCGCAGGTCAGCACCGAGCGGACCTTGACCTTGGTGACACCGAAGGCGATCAGCTTGTCCATCGCCGGGTCGGACAGGTCGTCGCCGGCGTTGAGCACGACGTTGCCCTGGTCGTCGGTGACGTCCTGGGCGAGCGTCCGGGCGTACACGCTGGTCTCCACGTGCGCGCCGCGCAGCACGGTGCCGTCCGGCTGCTTCTCGCCGATCGGCCGGGTCACGCCGCGGGTGGTACCGCAGTCGGTCTCCCGGACGATGACGTCCTGCGACACGTCCACCAGACGACGGGTCAGGTAACCCGAGTCGGCGGTCCGCAGCGCGGTGTCGGCCAGACCCTTCCGCGCACCGTGGGTGGCGATGAAGTACTCCGCCACCGACAGGCCCTCGCGGAAGTTCGACTTGATCGGGCGCGGGATGTACTCACCCTTCGGGTTCGACACCAGACCACGCATACCGGCCAGCGACCGGACCTGGGTCATGTTGCCCGCCGCCCCGGACTTCACGATCATCGAGATCGGGTTGTCCTCGGGGAAGGCGTCCTCCATGATCTCCGCGACCTCGTCGGTGGCCTGGGTCCACACCTTGACGAGCTCGTTGTTGCGCTCGGCGTGCGAGAGCTGACCACGCTGGTACCGCTTCTCCACCTGCGCGGCCTTGGCCTCGTACCGGTCGAGGATCTCCTTCTTCTCCGGCGGCACGATGACGTCGAACATCGACACCGTGACACCCGAGCGGGTGGCCCAGTAGAAGCCGGCGTCCTTGAGCCGGTCCAGGACCTGCGCGACCTGCGTCATCGAGTAGCGCTCGGCGAGGTCGTTCACGATCGCCGCCTGGCGCTTCTTCGGCAGCGGCTCGTTGATGTACGGGTAGTCCGCCGGCAGCAGGTCGTTGAACAGCACCCGGCCCAGGGTGGTCTCGGCCAGCCACGGCTGACCGGGCTCCCAGCCCTTCTCGGTGAGCTCGGCGACCTGGGTCCGGTTCGGCTGACGGTCCTTGATCCGGATCTTGATCGGCGCGTGCAGGCCCAGCGTCTTGCGGTCGAAGGCCATGATGGCCTCGGCCGGGGAGCTGAACGCCTGGCCGGCGCCGACCGCGTTCTCGTCGAGGCGGGTCAGGTGGAACAGACCGGTGACCATGTCCAGACGCGGCATGGCCAGCGGGCGGCCCGACGCCGGCGAGAGGATGTTGTTCGCCGACAGCATCAGGATCCGGGCCTCGGCCTGCGCCTCGGCCGACAGCGGCAGGTGCACCGCCATCTGGTCACCGTCGAAGTCCGCGTTGAACGCCTCGCAGACCAGCGGGTGCAGCTGGATGGCCTTGCCCTCGACCAGCTGCGGCTCGAAGGCCTGGATGCCCAGCCGGTGCAGGGTCGGCGCGCGGTTGAGGAGCACCGGGTGCCCGGTGATGACCTCTTCCAGCACGTCCCACACCTGCGGGCGGGCCCGCTCCACCATCCGCTTCGCGGACTTGATGTTCTGCGCGTGGTTCAGGTCGACCAGCCGCTTCATGACGAACGGCTTGAACAGCTCCAGCGCCATGTCCTTGGGCAGACCGCACTGGTGCAGCTTCAGCTGCGGACCGACGATGATGACCGAACGGCCCGAGTAGTCGACGCGCTTGCCGAGCAGGTTCTGGCGGAACCGGCCCTGCTTGCCCTTGAGCAGGTCGGACAGCGACTTCAGCGGCCGGTTGCCCGGGCCGGTGACCGGACGGCCGCGGCGGCCGTTGTCGAACAGCGCGTCGACGGCCTCCTGCAGCATCCGCTTCTCGTTGTTGACGATGATCTCGGGCGCGCCGAGGTCGATCAGCCGCTTGAGGCGGTTGTTCCGGTTGATCACCCGGCGGTACAGGTCGTTGAGGTCCGAGGTGGCGAAGCGGCCACCGTCGAGCTGCACCATCGGGCGCAGGTCCGGCGGGATCACCGGGACCGCGTCGAGGACCATGCCGCGCGGGTCGTTGCCGGTGGCCTGGAAGGCCGCGACGACCTTGAGCCGCTTCAGCGCGCGGAGCTTCTTCTGCCCCTTGCCGTTGCGGATGGTGTCGCGCAGCTTCTCGGCCTCGGCGTTGACGTCGAACTCGGTGGCCAGCTTCTGGATGGCCTCCGCGCCCATGCCGCCGGTGAAGTACTCGCCGTAGCGGTCGTACAGCTCGCGGTACAGGGTCTCGTCGGCGATCAGCTGACGCGGCTCGAGCTTGGTGAAGGTGGTCCAGATCTCCTCGAGCCGGTCCAGCTCGCGCTGGGCCCGGTCGCGGAGCTGCTTCATCTCGCGCTCGCCGCCCTCCTTGACCTTGCGGCGCACGTCGGACTTCGCACCTTCGGCCTCGAGCTGGGCGAGGTCGGCCTCGAGCTTCTGCGCGCGCGCCTCGATGTCGGCGTCGCGCTTGGCCTCGATGTTCTTCCGCTCGACGCTGATCTCGTTCTCCAGCGTCGGCAGGTCGTTGTGCCGCAGCTCGGTGTTCACGCCGGTGATCACGTAGGCCGCGAAGTAGATGATCTTCTCGAGGTCCTTCGGCGCCAGGTCGAGCAGGTAGCCCAGGCGGGAGGGAACACCCTTGAAGTACCAGATGTGCGTGACCGGCGCGGCCAGCTCGATGTGGCCCATCCGCTCACGGCGCACCTTGGCGCGAGTCACCTCGACACCACAGCGCTCGCAGATGATGCCCTTGAAGCGGACCCGCTTGTACTTGCCGCAGTAGCACTCCCAGTCCCGGGTGGGGCCGAAGATCTTCTCGCAGAAGAGCCCGTCCTTCTCCGGCTTCAGGGTGCGGTAGTTGATGGTCTCCGGCTTCTTGACCTCGCCGAAGGACCACTGACGGATGTCGTCGGCGGTCGCCAGGCCGATCCGGAGCTCATCGAAGAAGTTGACGTCCAGCACGTCGTTGCATCCCCTTTGGGGTTGATTCGGCTAGAGGAGTCGGCTACCGGGAGCGGGGCCGCGGGAGGTGGCCCCGCTCCCGGTCGCTACGTCATTGCACGACGTCGTCCACCGAGGGCGACTCGTTGCGGGACAGGTTGATGCCGAGGTTGGCGGCGGCGCGCTCCAGGTCCTCGTCGTCGGAGTCGCGCATCTCGATCGCGGCGCCGTCACTGGAGAGGACCTCCACGTTCAGGCACAGCGACTGCAGCTCCTTGAGGAGAACCTTGAACGACTCGGGGATGCCCGGGTCGGGGATGTTCTCGCCCTTGACGATCGCCTCGTACACCTTCACGCGGCCGACCACGTCGTCCGACTTGATCGTCAGCAGCTCCTGCAGCGTGTAGGCCGCGCCGTAGGCCTGCATCGCCCAGCACTCCATCTCACCGAAGCGCTGACCACCGAACTGCGCCTTACCACCCAGCGGCTGCTGGGTGATCATCGAGTACGGGCCGGTGGACCGGGCGTGGATCTTGTCGTCCACCAGGTGGTGCAGCTTGAGGATGTACATGTAGCCGACGGCCACCGGGTACGGGAACGGCTCGCCGGACCGGCCGTCGAGCAGCGTCGCCTTGCCGTTCTCCTTGACCATGCGCTCGCCGTCCCGGTTGGGCCGGGTCGACGCGAGCAGGCCGGTGAGCTCCTCCTCCTTGGCGCCGTCGAACACCGGGGTCGCGGTGTTCGTGCCGGGCTCGACGTCGTAGAGCTCCTCGGAGAGGTTCTGCGCCCACTCCGGGTTGCCCTCGATCTTCCAGCCCTGCGAGGCGAGCCAGCCCAGGTGCAGCTCGAGGATCTGGCCGATGTTCATCCGTCGCGGCACACCGTGGGTGTTCAGGATGATGTCGACCGGGGTGCCGTCCTCCATGAACGGCATGTCCTCGACCGGCAGGATCTTGCCGATGACACCCTTGTTGCCGTGGCGGCCGGCGAGCTTGTCGCCCGGCTGGATCTTCCGCTTCTGCGCCACGTAGACGCGGACCAGCTCGTTCACGCCCGGGGGCAGCTCGTCGGCGTTGCCCCGCTCATCCTCCTCGCGGGAGAACACGCGGACGCCGATGACCTTGCCGGTCTCGCCGTGCGGCACCTTCAGCGACGTGTCGCGGACCTCGCGGGCCTTCTCGCCGAAGATCGCGCGGAGCAGGCGCTCCTCCGGGGTCAGCTCGGTCTCGCCCTTGGGCGTGACCTTCCCGACCAGGATGTCGCCGTCGCGGACCTCGGCACCGATGCGCACGATGCCGCGCTCGTCGAGGTCGGCCAGGACCTCCTCGGAGACGTTCGGGATGTCCCGGGTGATCTCCTCGGCGCCGAGCTTGGTGTCGCGGGCGTCGATCTCGTGCTCCTCGATGTGGATCGAGGTGAGCACGTCGTCCTGCACCAGGCGCTCGGAGAGGATGATCGCGTCCTCGTAGTTGTGACCCTCCCACGGCATGATCGCCACGAGCAGGTTCTTGCCGAGCGCCATCTCGCCCTGGTCGGTGGACGGGCCGTCGGCGATGACCTGACCGGCCTCGACGCGGTCGCCCTCCGAGACGATCGGGCGGTGGTTGAAGCAGGTGCCCGCGTTGGTGCGGCGGAACTTGTGCAGTCCGTAGCTCTTGCGGGTGCCGTCGTCGTGCATGATCGTCACGAGGTCGGCCGAGAGCTCCTCGACGACACCGGCCTGCTCGGCGAGGAGCACGTCACCGGCGTCGACCGCGGCACGCAGCTCCATGCCGGTGCCGACCAGCGGCGACTCGGCGCGCAGCAGCGGCACGGCCTGGCGCTGCATGTTGGCGCCCATCAGCGCGCGGTTGGCGTCGTCGTGCTCGAGGAACGGGATCATCGCGGTGGCGACCGACACCATCTGACGCGGCGACACGTCCATGTAGTCGATCTCCAGCGGGTCGAGCAGCTCGACCTCGCCACCCTTGCGCCGGCCCAGCACCTGGGTCTCGGCGAAGTGACCGTCCTCGGTCAGCGGCGCGTTGGCCTGCGCCTTGACGTAGCGGTCCTCCTCGTCGGCGGTCAGGTAGTCGACCTGGTCGGTGACCCGGCCCTCGACGACCTTCCGGTACGGCGTCTCGATGAAGCCGAACGGGTTGACCCGCGCGTAGGAGCACAGCGAGCCGATCAGGCCGATGTTCGGGCCTTCCGGCGTCTCGATCGGGCACATGCGGCCGTAGTGCGACGGGTGGACGTCGCGGACCTCCATGCCGGCGCGCTCACGGGACAGACCACCGGGGCCCAGCGCGTTGAGGCGGCGCTTGTGGGTCAGGCCCGACAGCGGGTTGTTCTGGTCCATGAACTGCGACAGCTGCGAGGTGCCGAAGAACTCCTTGATCGCCGCCACGACCGGGCGGATGTTGATCAGGGTCTGCGGCGTGATCGCCTCGACGTCCTGCGTGGTCATCCGCTCGCGGACGACGCGCTCCATGCGGGACAGGCCGACCCGGATCTGGTTCTGGATCAGCTCGCCCACGGTGCGGATGCGGCGGTTGCCGAAGTGGTCGATGTCGTCGACCTCGACCGGGACCTCGTTCTCGCCCTCGCCCATCTTGGTCTCACCCGCGTGCAGGCGGACCAGGTACTCGATGGTCGAGACGATGTCCTCTTCGGTGAGGGTGCCGGTCTCGTACGGCAGCTTCAGGCCCAGCTTCTTGTTGAGCTTGTAGCGGCCGACCTTGGCCAGGTCGTAGCGCTTCTCCTTGAAGAACAGGTTCTCCAGGAGCGTCTGGGCGCTCTCCTTGGTGGGCGGCTCGCCCGGGCGCAGCTTGCGGTAGATGTCGAGCAGCGCCTCGTCGGTGCCCGCGGTGTGGTCCTTCTCGAGCGTCGCGAGCAGGGTCTCCGAGAAGTGGAACCGCTCGCGGATCTGCTCGGTGGTCCAGCCCAGCGCCTTCAGCAGCACGGTGACCGGCTGGCGGCGCTTGCGGTCGATGCGGACGCCGACGGTGTCGCGCTTGTCCACGTCGAACTCGAGCCACGCGCCGCGGCTCGGGATGATCTTGACGCTGAAGACGTCCTTGTCGGTGGTCTTGTCGACGCTGGTGTCGAAGTACACGCCGGGCGACCGGACCAGCTGGGACACCACGACACGCTCGGTGCCGTTGATGATGAAGGTGCCCTTCTCGGTCATCACGGGGAAGTCGCCCATGAAGACCGTCTGGGACTTGATCTCGCCGGTGTTGTTGTTGACGAACTCGGCGGTCACGAACAGCGGGGCCGCGTACGTCATGTCCTTGTCCTTGCACTCCTCGACGGAGGCCTTGACCTCGTCGAAGCGCGGGTCGGAGAAGGACAGGGACATCGAACCGGAGAAGTCCTCGATCGGGGAGATCTCGTTGAGGACCTCTTCGAGGCCGCCGACCGGGTTCTCCTCGCCCTCGTTCACGCGGCGCTCGAACCACTTCTCGTCACCGGTGAACCACTGGAAGGACTGGATCTGCACGTCCAGCAGGTTGGGGGTGGGGAGGGGTTCGCGAATCTTCGCGAACGAGACCCGCTTGGGGGCTCCGGGAATTCCCGTCGGGTTCGGCTCCGTTACAGCCGAGGTGGTCGCAGCAGTGGCCTGGTTCGCGGGAGAGACTGCCAAGATGCGTCCTTCCGGGGACAATGAGCGGTGCGCAGCCGCGTTAGCAACAGCTAAAGCGACTGTCAAGGGTGCCGTGTGCCCACTATCCTAGCTTCCGTCTTCGGGCAGCCTGAAAGAGGGCAGCGCAAAGAAGCAGTCTAGCCTGAACGACGCGTTCTGTCGAGGGGGCCGCTCGATGGGGCCCGCACCTCGATCACGACGTGCTCAGGCATCGCCTCCCGACAGGCCCTCCCGCAGGGCGCTGCCGTTGGCGATAAGCGTGAACCCCCGGCGCCGAAGAGTCAAGATGCCACGCGGCGAACCCGCCGGTTGGCGCAACGCGATCGCGGTCCGTACACGGCCTCGACCTGGGGATTCGTGTTTGTGGCGGCGCCCGGGGACGGATGCGGTCACCAGGGGTTGCGGGCTGGGTCACGCCGGTCCAAGATCGTCCCCGGGTGTTGTTGCGGGGCCCCGCGAAAGCGGCGCGGGGCCCCGGTGCGGCCGTCGCGGAGAGGCACTCGCGGCGGTTTGGAGTGGCGCGCTTCACGGCCGTGGGGGCTGTCGAGGGGCCGGGACGGCGGTGGCTGGTGCCCGGGTTGCAGCGGCAGGGTGCGCACGACTCGGCGCGGCGGTGCTCGCGGCGCGGCCGCTGGGTAGGCACGCCCCGGAATGATGGGCGGCCAGCCTAGCCAGGCGCGGCCGCAGCACGCGGCCGCCCAGGAACAGCAGATGCCCCACCGGGGCGCGGCGGCGTCCGGTCGAGCGCGCCCTGTTGCGGCAGGGTTCCCACGAACAGCAGAAGTCCCACCGCCCGGGGCGCGGCGGTATCCGAGCCAGCGCGCCCCACCGCGGCAGGGTGCGCACGAACACCAGAACGCCCCCACCGGCCGGCGGCTCGGCGGGGGCGTCCGGAATGGATCAGCGGGACGGTGCCGGGGACGCGGGCGGCGCGCTGGACGGCGCTGGCGTCGGCTGGGTGGCTGTGTACGTGTCCAGCGCCGAGACCTTCCACTCGCCGTCGACGTACTGCATGTTCAGCCACAGCTGCGCGCTGCCGCTCGCCGTCTGGTTCTGGTCCGTGCGCGTCGAGGTCTGGTCGACGAACACCATCACCTTCGCGCGGTCGCCGTCGAGCATGATCACCGCGCTGCGCGTCGCCTTCACCGTGACCACGATCTTCTGCTGCGGGGCCAGCCGCTCGACCTCGCCGAAGATGGCGTTGTACTTGGCCTTCACCTCGTCGTTGAGCAGCAGGTTCTTCGCCGCGTCCTGGGTCTTCGCGATGTTGTTGAAGTCGTAGGAGAACAGCGACTCGGCGGCACCCGTGGCGGCCTTGCTGACCTCCGCCGTGCGGGCGGTGTCCAGCAGCGCCGTGTTCGACATCATCTCGTCGACCCGGTTGCCCTCGATCTTGAACCACACCGCTAACCCGGCCAGCACCAGCGCCAGACCGAACAGCACGCCGGCCAGCACGTACGGGCTCGTCTTCCGCCGCTCCCCCGCAGCCGTCGGCTCCTCGTCCGACGTGGCTGCTTCGGCCTCGGCGTAGCTCTCCGGCTTCGGCTCGCCCTCGTCGCGGGCCTTGGGCCGCGGGCTGGGCCGTCGCGGCTCGGCCGGGGCCTCGGCAGCGGCCTCGGGCTCGGCGACCTCGACCTCATCGACCTCCGGTTCGGGCGCCGCGGCCCGGCCCGTGACCTCCTCGGTCTCGGCGTACTCCTCGTCGCGGGGCCTCGGCGAGGGACGCCGGATCCCGGCGCCGGCGACCTTGGGACGGCGGCGCACCGGCGGTGTCTGCCGGCGAGACGGTGGCATGACTGGTCCTCTCCTCGTACGCCTGCGGCGACCGTTACTGCCCGCTCACGAGCGGCACCGACCCGATCCCGGACACCTTCCACTCGTCCCCGACCCGGGTCATCTGCACCTCCAGCCGCAGCGGCTTGGCGACCGGCTGCGCGCCCTCCTTGGCGACCAGCGTGCTGATCGCGGCCAGGAAGCTCGCCTTCCCGCCGTGCAGGTCCAGCTCCTCCACCCCGATGTCCTGCACCGTGGTGGTCACCTTGGTCTTGGCCTCGGTCATGGCCTGGCGGTAGTTCTGCTCGGTCGCGGTGATCTGGTCGGCCAGCTCCTGGGTCGACACGGCCTTCTGCTGGGCGAAGTAGCCGTCCGGGTTGGTGTAGTCCAGCTCCGTGTACGCCTTGACCGCCGTGGTGCCCGCCTTGACCACGTCGTCGCGGGCCTGGGCCAGCGCCAGGTTGTCGTCGGTGGAGGCGACCCACCACTGGACCCCGAAGATCCCGGCGACGATCAGCGCCGCCGCGGCCAGCGCGGCCGTGCCCAGCACCAGGTACCGGCCCAGCTTGTCCCCGGTGGCCGGGTCCTCGGCCGGCGGATCCGGGAAGCCGGCTTCCTCGGTCCGTGCCTCGTCCGAACTCATAGCTCTCCAGAGTAGGTAGGTCGGGTGTGGGCGGCGTCAGCCGGGCAGTCCCAGCAGGGCGGACAGGCTGGTGATCGAGACGCCCGGCGAGCCGACGACGCCGGGGGTGCCCCGCATGTACGCCAGCTGCTCCTCGTCGCGGTTCGAATTCTGCGCGACCTCCTGCGGCGAGGGATCCACCGGCACCCCGTTGTACGGCGCGTTCTGCGCACCGCGCACGCCGATCGGGCTGCCCGCGGGCTCCGCGCAGTAGGAGTTCAGGTTCGGCTCCCGCGGCGTGGTCTCGGCACCCGTGCGGTACTGCTCCGGGCTCATGTAGCCCTTGGTGCACACCGGCGGGTCGAACAGGTTGAGCGCCAGCCCCAGGTGCGCGGTGCCGTCGCCGGGCGCCACGCTGCGGGCGCCCACCGCCAGCACCGGGTAGCTGACCAGCACCTGCTGGATGCCGTCCTGCCGGGTCAGCAGCAGGTTCGACGTGGTCAGCAGGTTCGCGGTCAGCTCGCCGAGCCCGGGCCCGAGGTCGGTCACGAACTGGTTGAGCGTCTGCGCCGCGCCCGGGGCGACCTCGATCAGCCGCCGGATGTCGGCGTCGGAGCCCTTCAGCGTCGCCGACAGCTCGTTGAGGTTGCGGCTGAACTCCTTCAGGTTGCCCGCTTGCTGGTTCTGCGTCTGGAGCACCCGCTCACCGGAGTCGAGCAGCTGCACGGTCTGCGGCAGGTACTGCTGCGCGGTGGCGGTGAAGTCCCGCGCGGTGTCCAGCAGCTGCTGCAGGCCCGGGCCGGTGCCGTTGAACGCGTTGTAGGACTCGTCGACGACGGTCCGCAGCGCGTCCTTCGGCACCGAGGAGGCCAGGCTGTCCAGGCCGGTGATGATCTGGTCGGTGCCGATCGGCACCTGCGTCTTCGCGGCGGGGATGACCGACCCGCCCGCCAGGTACGGCCCGCCGTCGGCGACCGGCCGCAGGTCGACGAACTGCTCCCCGACCGCCGACCGGTTGGCGACGACCGCCTGCAGGTTCGCCGGCACCCGCGGGGTGTCCGGGTCGATCTCCAGGTCGGCCTCCAGGCCCTCGGCGGTGAGCCGCAGCTGGCCGACCTTGCCGATGTTGTAGCCGCGGTAGGTGACCTCGGCCCCGGTGAAGATGCCGCCGGACTGGGTCAGCTCCAGCTTGACCGTGTACCCGGTCTGGCCGAACACCTGCCCGAGCCCGGCGAACCGGATCAGCGCGTACACCACGGCCACCACGGAGATGACCAGGAACGCGACCAGTTGGATCTTCGTCTTGCGGACCAGCATCACGCACCTCCCGCCAGCAGGCCGAAGATGCCCGCGACCCCGGTCTGTTGCGGCTGCGCCCCGGTGGCCCCGGTGGCGCCGGTGGCCGCTGTGCTCTGCGGTGCGACCTGGAGCGGCAACGGCAGCGGCGGCGGCTGGTTGGCCTGCTCGCCCTCGACCCCGCCGGTGAGGCCGGCCAGGCTGTCCGGCAGCACCCCGGCCAGCGGGTTCTGCCTGCTGCGGCTGAGGTTCTGCAGCACGTTCTGCAGGTTCAGGTCGATCTTGGCGTAGAGGTTGAAGTAGTCGCCCTTGACGCCGTCGATCGCCGCGTCGGTGAACGGGTAGGTCAGCAGGATCTCCAGTGACTTGGGCAGGTCGGCGCCGGCCTCGCCGAGCTTCTGCAGCGTCGGCAGCAACGCGCGCAGGTCGGCGACCAGGTTCTCCTGGCTCTTGTTCAGCGTGTCCACGGTGACGCCGGAGAGGTTCTGCAGCGCCTGGAGCATGGTGACCAGCTGGGTGCGCTGCTGCTCCAGGATCCCGATGCCGGGGCCGAGGTCGTCGATCGCGTTGACGATCTGGTCCTTCTGCCCGGCCAGCGTGCTGGAGAGCCGGTTCAGGCCGTCCAGCGCCCGCGTGATGTCGCCGGACTGGGCGTCCAGTGTGGACACCAGCTGGTTGGCGTTGTCCAGCAGGCGCCGGATGTCCGGCTCGCGGCCCTCGGTGGCGGCGTTGAGCTCCTTGGTGATGGTGTTGAGCTGCTCGACCCCGCCGCCGTTGAGCAGCATGGACAGCGCGCCGAGCACCTCCTCCACCTCGACGCTGCGGTTGGTGCGGGCCAGCGGGATCTCCGCGCCGTCGGCGAGGGTGCCCTGCGCGAGGTCCTCGCCCGGCGAGGCCAGCTCGACGTACTTCTCCCCGAGCAGGCTGGACTGGCGGATGTTGGCCAGCGCGTTGGCGGGCAGCTTGACGTCGCCGTTGAGCTTGACCGTCACCTCGGCGTGCCAGCCGTCCTCGGTCAGCCCGATCGACTCGACCCGGCCCACCGGGACCTCGTTGACCTTGACCCCGGCCTGCGGCACGAGGTCGAGCACGTCGGCGAACTGGACCTTGACCGTGTACGGGTGGTCGCCCAGGTCGGCGCCGCCGGGCAGCGGCACGTCGTAGATGCCGCCGAACGAGCAGCTGGTCAGGGTCAGCGCCGCCGCCAAGCCGGCGGCGGCGAGGGCGAGTGGCTTCCTCACTGCGACGCCCCCGTTCCGTAGACGGTCTGCGCCAGCGGGAGCGGCAGCGGCGGCAGCTGGCCGTTCTGCAGCGCGTGCACGGTCTGCGCGACCGACGGCAGCGGCACCGCGCCATCCAGCAGCGGCGCCACCGAGCTGCACAGGTTGCCGATCGCGTCCAGCGCCTCCGGCGTCTGCTTGAGCAGGTTGCAGATCATCACGATCGGCGGCTGGGTCAGCTCGTTGAGGTTGGCCCGCGCGTCGAGCGTGCCCGACGAGCCGTTGTAGGCGTTGATGACGTTGTTCAGGCCGACCGGCGCGACGTCGAGGATCTCGGCGAGCGCGCTGCGCTGGTCCACCAGCACCTGGGTCACGCTGGCCAGCTTGTCCACGTTGGACTTCAGCCGGTCGGAGTGGTTGTTGATGAACTGCTGCACCGTGGCGAGCGTGGTGCCCAGCTGCTGCACCGTGGCGGCGAGGTTGTCCTTCTCCCCCGCCAGGTAGCCGGAGACGTCGGCCAGCCGCTGCTCGAACTGCCGCACCTGGTTGTCGCTGTTGGCCAGGGTGGTGGTGAAGTCGGCCAGGTTGGCGACCGTGCCGAACAGGTCGTCCTTGTTGCCCGACAGCGTCCGCGACGCCTGGCTCAGCTTCGTGATGGTGTCGTGCAGGGCCTGGCCGTTGCCGTCCATGTTCTGCGCCAGCGTGGTGAGCAGGTCCGACAGCGAGCCGTTGGAGTTCACCCCGTTCGGGCCGAGCGACCGGCTGATCTTGTCCAGGCTCTCGTAGAGCTGGTCGACCTCGATCGGCACCGCGGTCTTCTCCAGCGGGATGGTGGCGCCCTCGCTGATCACCGGGCCGCCGGTGTAGGCCGGGGCGAGCTGCACGTACCGGTCGCTGACCAGCGACGGCGCGACGATCGCGGCCTGCGCGTCGGCGGGCACCTGCACCGCGCGGTCGTACTCCATGACGACCTTGACCCGGTCGCCCATCGGCTCGACCGAGGTCACCTTGCCCATGTCGACGCCCAGCACGCGCACGCTGTTGCCCACGTAGAGGCCGGTCGCGCTGGTGAAGTAGGCGGTGACGTGCTTCTTGTCGGCGTCCTTGAGGGTCCACCAGAGCACGCCGGCCACGACGAGACCGAGCACGCACGCCGCCGCGATGCCACGCGCGAGGGATCGGCCGAAGCGGGTCTCCGTCATTTCTGGTTGCACCCCTCTTCGTTCAGGGGGCCGATCGAGGGCAGGATCAGACCGCAGATGTAGTTGTCGAACCAGTGCCCGTTGCCGACGGTGTTGGTGAACACGCGGATGTAGGGCGCGAAGCGGGCGATGCCCTGGGCCAGGTTGTCCTGGTTGCGCTGCAGCATCGCGGTGAGCTGGTCCAGCGAGGTCAGCACCGGCGTCAGCTGCGCGTCGTTGTCGCTCACCAGTCCCTGCAGCTGCCGGGACAGCTCCTGCGCGCCGGTCAGCAGCGTCGAGATCGCCTGCTCACGGGCGGCGACCTCCTGCAGCACCAGGTTGCCGTCCTGCAGCAACCGGGTGAGCTGCTGGTCGCGGTCGGCCAGCGTCTGCGAGATCTGGTTGGTGTTCTGCAGCAGCTGCGCCAGCTCGGTGTCCCGCTTGGCGATCGTGTCGGACAGCTGCGACAGGCCGTTGAGCGCGCCACGCACGTTGTCGGAGGTGCCGGACAGCGTCTGGGACAGCACGTCGAAGGATTGGGCCAGCTGGTCCGTGTCGATGTCGTTCACCGTGGTCGACAGGTCCCGGAACGCGTCCAGCACGTCGTAGGGCGCCAGCGTCCGTTCCTTCGGGATCGGCGTGCCCGGGTCCAGCGCCTTCTCCCCGACCGGGTCGAGCGCCAGGTACTTCTGGCCGAGCAGCGTCTTGATCTTGATCGCCGCCGCGGTCTTGTCGCCGAGCCAGGTGTCCTTGACCTTGAACGTCACCTTCACCGACGCGCCGTCCAGCGTCACGTCGGTGACCTTGCCGACCTTCACCCCGGCGACGCGCACCTCGTCGTCGGCCTTCAGGCCGGCCGCCTCGGTGAACTCCGCCTCGTAGCTCGTCCCGGCGCCGATGATCGGCAGGTCGTCGGCGTTGAGCGCGGCGACGAAGCCCAGCAGCATCAGCACGAGGCCGACGACCGCGATGGGCACCGGGTTGCGGGACTGGAAGCTCCTCATGATCCACACCGGTCCCGGGTCTGCGGCATGATCGGCAGGTTGATCTCCTGGTTGATCAGCGGCGGCAGGGACACGCTCCCGGTCGCCGAGCAGAGGTAGAAGTTGAACCAGGAACCGTAGTCGGCCGTGCGCGCGAGCGTCGTGACCTTCTGCGGCAGGAACTGGATGAAGTGCTCCACCACCGGCTCGCTGTCGTTGAGGTTCTGGGCGAGCCCGCCCAGCGCCGAGATGTCGTTCTTCAGCGGTTCGCGTGCCTCGTCCAGGAAGCCCGCGGTGGTGGTGGCCAGCCCGCCCAGCGCGTCGATCGCGTCACCGATCGAGTCGCGGTCCTGCGCCAGTCCGGTGGTCAGCCGCTGCAGCTTGTCGATCAGGTCGGTCAGCTGCGGGGTGTGCGCGTTGACCGCGTCCAGCACTGTGTTCAGGTTGGTCACCACCTGGCCGATCACCTGGTCCTTCTGCGCGATCGTGGTGGTCAGCGACGCGGTGTGGGCGAGCAGGCTGTCGATCGTGCCGCCCTCGCCCTGCAGGACCTGGATCAGCTCGTAGGACAGCTTGTTGACGTCCTCCGGGTTGAGCGCGCGGAACAGCGGCTTGAACCCGTTGAACAGCTCGTCCAGGTCCAGCGCCGGGGTGGTGCGCTCCAGCGGGATCGTGCTGCCCGGCTCGAGCGTGCCCTTGCCGGTGCCCTGGCCGAGCGAGAGGTACCGCTGGCCGACCAGGTTGCGGTACTTGATCTGCACCGTGACCCCGGCCGGCAGGGTGCGGCCCTGGTCGACCTCGAAGTCGATCTGGGCCTGGCGCCGGTCCACGATCTTGACGTTCGTGACCTGGCCGACCTTCACGCCCGCGATGCGGACGTCGTCACCGGGCAGCACGAGCGTCGCGTCGGTGAAGCGGGCGCTGTACCCGGTGGTGTCCTGGGTGTTGATGTTGGCGATGCTGATGCCGAGGATCGCCGTGAACAACACGGTGATCACGATGAAGATCGTCAGCTTGATCAGCGGCGCGACCAGTCCCCTCACTTGACCGTCACCTCCGCACCGCGGTAGAGCGGGCCCACGAGCAGGCCGGACCAGCCCGGCATGGCCGCCGGGTCGAGGCCGACCTGCGGGCCGACGAGCTGGGACAGGAAATCGAGCTCGGCCCGGCTGTTGGCCGGGTTGCCGCCCGCCGCGCCACCGCCGCCGTTGTAGCCGCCGGCGTCGGCGATCGTGTTGGCGGGCTGCAGGCCGTCACTGGCCGACTTCGACGCCGGGGTCGGCTGGGCGCCGTCCTTGATCGGACCCTCCGGCGGGTACTGCGGGAACGGCTGCGGGAACTCCTTGACGTTGTAGCAGCGCGGGCCCCGCTTGTCCTCGAAGCGCGGCTCGTCGCGGCCGGCCACGTACGGCCCGCGGGTGGTGACGATCTCGATCGTCGCGTGCAGGCCGGGCTGGTTCGTGCCCTTGCCCAGCGCCTGGTCCACGAAGGGCACCAGCTCGGCCATCGACCCGAACAGGCACGGGTACTCCGGCGCGTACTTCGCCAGCAGCTCGGCCGTCGGGCGCGAGTTCTCGGCCAGGCTGATCAGGTTGCTCGCGTTCGCGCTCACGAACGATTCCAGGGTCTGCGAAGCGGCGGTCACGTTGGCGTAGAGGGCCTGCAGGTTCTGCTGCTCGTCGAACACCGTCTTCGTCGTGGTCGACAGGTTGTCCAGCGTCTGCACCAGATCCGGCGCCGCGTCGGACAGGTTGTCGGAGAACTTCGCCAGCTCCTGCAGGTTTTCCCGCAGCTGCGGCAGGTGCGGGTTCAGGTCGCCGAAGTAGGTGCCCAGCTCGGACAGGGTCTGCCCGAGCGTCTCGCCGCGGCCCTGCAGCGCGGTCGAGATCGCGGTCAGCGTGGTGGACAGCTTCTCCGGCTGCACGGCCTGCAGCACCGGCAGCAGGTTGTCCAGCGCCTGCGACAGCTGGACGGCGTCCTGCGTGCGGTCCTCCGGGATCACGTCACCGGCGGCGATCGTCTTCGCCGACGGCCGCTCCGGGATCTCCAGCGACACGTACCGCTCGCCGAACAGCGTCTTCGGCAGGAACCGGGCGCTGACGTTCTCCGGGATCAGCTTCGCCGACTCCGGGTCCAGCGCGAGCGTCAGCGTGGTGCCCTCGGCGCTCGCGTCGATCGACTTCACCGAGCCGACGATCAGCCCGCGCACCTTGACGTCGGACTGCGGCAGCAGCTGGTTGCCGACCTCGCCGGCCTGCAGCTTCACCTCGACCGTCGGCGTGAACGCCTTGTTGTACATGGCGATCGACAGCGTGACGCCCGCCGCGAGCACCACGATCAGGAGCAGGCCCAGCAGCCTGCGACGCAAGGTCACCACTGTGTCCTCACCCCGCGATCCGGACCGTCACCGAGGTTCCCCAGATGGCAAACCCGATGAAGAAGTTGATGATGGCGACCGTGACGATGCTCAGCCGCACCGCGCGGCCCACCGCCACACCCACGCCGGCCGGGCCGCCGGAGGCGCGGTACCCGAAGTAGCAGTGGGTCAGGATGATCACGACGCTGAATATCAGCACCTTGATGAACGAGTAGAAGACGTCTTCGGGAGGTAGGAACAGGTTGAAGTAGTGGTCGTACGTACCTGCCGACTGCCCGTAGATGTAGATGACGACCAGCCGCGACGCCAGGTAGGACGACAGCAGGCCGATCACGTACAGCGGGATGACCGCGACGAACCCGGCGATGATCCGGGTGGTCACCAGGTACGGCAGGCTCGGCACGCCCATCACCTCGAGCGCGTCGATCTCCTCGGAGATCCGCATCGCGCCCAGCTGAGCGGTGAACCCGGCGCCGACGGTCGCCGACAACGCCAGCCCGGCGACCAGCGGCGCGATCTCGCGGGTGTTGAAGAACGCCGTCAGGAACCCGGTGAACGCCGACGTGCCGATCGAGTTCAGGGCCGAGTAGCCCTGCAGGCCGACCAGCACACCGGTGAACAGGGTCAGGCCGATCATCACGCCGACCGTGCCGCCGATGACCGCCAGCGAACCGGAGCCGAAGCTCACCTCCGCCAGCAGCCGCAGGACCTCCTTGGTGTAGCGGCGCAGCGTACGCGGCGTCCACGCCAGCGCACGGGCGTAGAACGACATCTGGTCGCCGAAGTTGTCCAGGATCTCCAGTGGACGGGTGGCGATCCGCTTCGCCGTCTGACCGATGCTCGCCATGATCAGCTCAGCTTTCCGGGGACGATCTGCAGGTAGATGAGCGTGATCACGAAGTTCACGACGAACAGCAACAGGAACGTGATGACGACGGACTGGTTCACCGCGTCACCCACGCCCTTCGGGCCGCCGGCGGGGTTCAGCCCGCGGTAGGCGGCGACCACGGCCGCGATGAAGCCGAAGATGAGCGCCTTGATCTCGCCGACCCACAGGTCGGGCAGCTGCGCCAGCGCCGAGAAGCTCGCCAGGTACGCGCCCGGCGTACCGCCCTGCAGCACGACGTTGAAGAAGTAGCCGCCGAGCACGCCGATGACGCTGACCATGCCGTTGAGCAGCAACGCGACGAGCATCATCGCCAGCACGCGCGGCACGATCAGCCGCTGCACCGCGGAGACGCCGAGCACCTCCATCGCGTCGATCTCCTCGCGGATGGTGCGCGCGCCGATGTCCGCGCAGATCGCGCTGCCGCCGGCGCCCGCGACGAGCAGCGCGGTCACCAGCGGGGCGGCCTGCTGCACGGTCGCGAGCACGCTGCCGGCGCCGGTGTAGGACTGCGCGCCGAGCTGACGCGCGAGCGACCCGAACTGCAGCGAGATGACCGCGCCGAACGGGATCGCGACGAGGGCCGTGGGCAGGATCGTGACGCTCGCGATGAACCACGACTGCTGGATGAACTCCCGCAACTGGAACGGCCGCTGGAAGAACCCGCGGATGATGTCCAGCCCGAGGGCGAACAACTTCCCGGTCTCACGCAGCATTCCGAGTCCGGGAACCTTGGCCGGGGAGGCCGTCGAGCTCATGCCTCACCGGCCCCCGGGCCACGCAGCCGGTCGGTGGTCTCGGTTCTGGACCAGCCCGACTGCGGCATGTGGGCGATTTCCTCCTGCGGCAGCTGCCCCTGGTGCTGCGTCGGCAGCGGATGGGTCGGGGCGGCGTGCCTGCTGCCGGTGTGCACCGCGCGGCGCGGCGTGACGCCGTAGTGGCGCTGCTCCTCCGGCGACAGGGACTCGATGATCCCCTCCTGCGCCGCGGGCGGGAGCGTGTGCAGGATCTTCATGACCCGGTCCTTGCGGCGGATCGCGCCCTGCCGGGTCGGCACGCCCGGGGTCGGCTGCATCTGGGCCGGGATGCCGGTGACGTCCTCGACACCGCCGGCGTGGTGGCCGGCCTCGAACATGGCGCGCTCGGCGGCCATCTGGGCGGTGTCCTTCTCCTCGGACATACCGATCGGGCCGTCCATGCGGCCGTTCAGGAACTGCTTGACGACCGGCTCCTCGCTGGTCAGCAGCACCTCGCGGGGCCGAACATGACCAGCTCCTTGCGGAACAGCATGCCCAGGTTGTCCGGCACCGTGCGGGCCAGGTTGATGTTGTGCGTGACGATCAGGAACGTGGCGTCGATCTGCGCGTTCACGTCGATGAACAGCTGCGAGATGTAGGTGGTGCGGACCGGGTCCAGACCGGAGTCCGGCTCGTCGACCAGGATGATCTCCGGGTCCAGCACCAACGCCCGGGCCAGGCCGGCGCGCTTGCGCATCCCGCCCGAAATCTCGCCGGGCAGCTTCTTTTCGGCACCGGCCAGACCGGTCATCTCGAGCTTTTCCAGGACGATCCGGCGGATCTCGGTCTCGGATTTCTTGGTGTGCTCGCGCAGCGGGAAGGCGACGTTGTCGTAGAGGTTCATCGACCCGAACAGCGCGCCGTCCTGGAACAGGACACCGAACAATTTTCGCGTTTCGTACAGCTTGTGCTCGCTGCACCGCACGATGTCCACGCCGTTGATGACGCACTTGCCCCGGTCGGGCTTGAGCAGCCCGATCATGGACTTCAGGAACACCGACTTACCGGTGCCCGACGGGCCCAGCATGACCGACACCTCGCCCGGAGGCAGTGTCAAGGTCACGTCCCGCCAAATGCTCTGCCGCCCGAAGGACTTGGTCAGACCCTCGATGACCACCTCGGCACCCATCGAACCTCCCGCAGCTCCGACGCCGTGGATCAACACCCTGGCACACGCCTGCCCGGCGTCAACAGGGTGCAACGAGTCAAGTCCCGGGCAGGTTACTCATGAGTTTTGCAAGCCACAATCCAGGTGATCCGAAAAAGGCGGGCCACCGTGGAGGTGACCCGCCTTTTTCGAGATGCGAAATTCGCGACTACTTGACGCTGACCTTGGCGCCGGCAGCCTCGAGCTTCTCCTTGGCCGCGTTGGCGGCGTCCTTGTCGACCTTCTCCAGGAGCGGCTTCGGGGCGCCCTCGACGAGCTCCTTGGCCTCCTTCAGGCCCAGACCGGAGACGACCTCGCGGACGACCTTGATGACCTGGATCTTCTTGTCGCCGGCACCCTCGAGGATGACGTCGAACTCGTCCTTCTCCTCCTCGGCCGGGGCGCCCGCGGCGGCGGCACCCGGGGCGGCCGCGACGGCGGCGACCGGGGCGGCGGCGGTGACGTCGAAGGTCTCCTCGAACTTCTTCACGAAGTCCGAGAGCTCCAGCAGGGTCAGCTCCTTGAACGCGTCGAGCAGTTCGTCGGTGCTCAGCTTCGCCATGATGGCGTTCCTTTCCTAACGGGTGGTACGGGGTGGGTGGTACGTCAGCTCTCGGCGGGTGCCTCGTCGCCCTGCTGCTTGTCGGCCAGGGCCTGCGCGAGGCGGGCGACCTGGGACGCCGGGGCCTGGAACAGTGCCGCGGCCTGGGACAGCTTGGCCTTGAACGCGCCTGCCGCCTTGGCGAGGAGAACCTCGCGGCTGTCGAGGTCGGCGATCTGGTTGACCTCGTCGACGGACAGCGGGCGGCCGTCCATGTAGCCGCCCTTGATGACCAGGGCGGCGTTGTCCTTGGCGAAGTTCTTCAGGGCCTTCGCGGCGTCGACCGGCTCACCCTGCACGAAGGCGATCGCGGTCGGGCCGACGAAGAGGTCCTGGAGACCCTCGATGCCGGCCTCTTCCGCGGCCCGCTGCACGAGGGTGTTCTTCGCAACCCGGTACTTGGCACTGGTGCCGAGAGCGCGGCGCAGCTGGGACAGCTGGGACACGGAGAGGCCGTTGTACTGCGTGACGACGGTGGCCGAGCTGTTGCGGAAGTGGTCCGCGATCTCGGCGACGGCCGCCACCTTGTCCGGCTTCGCCATGGGTCGCCTCCTCTCTTGGCTGGTGTGACCGCCTTGTGCGAGGAGTCCCGGGAAGAAGAAAACGCCCACGCGCAGCAAGCACGGGGCGTCATCGGCGCACACGGGTGCACCGGCCTCGTTCTTCCTGCGCGGGCCGCCCCTTCTGCTCGGGGCACTTCGCTTCACGCCTGACGGCGTGAAGAACCAGCGGTCTTCGGTAGAACCGTCGTCCATCGTACCTGGTGGTTTTCGTGCCCGGCGCGGGGGCCGGTTTGCGCGGTGCGTGATGACTCGGCCACCACACGGCAGGCATCATGGGGCGCGTGGTGGAGCAGCGACCAGGCCAGCAGCCCGACGAGCCGTCCCGGGACCCGGAGCCCAACGGTTCCGCGGTCGAACCCGCGCAGCCGCGGCTGGATCCGGAGCAGCTGCGGCAGTTCCAGCAGTTCCAGCAGTTCCAGGACTTCCTCCGCTACACGGAGGCCCAGCGGCAGGGCAACGGCCAGCTGGTGCCCACGCAGAACGCCCCGGTGCAAAGCGCGCCCGGCTACGGCCCACCGACGCAGGCCGGCCCCGGCGGCCCGCCGGTGCAGCCGCCTCCGCCGTACGGCCAGCTCCAGCCCGCCCCCCAGCCCGGCCCGAAGATCAGGGCGCCGAAGTGGGCGAAGCGCCTGGCGGGGAAGCTGCTGTCCGCCCTGCTGTTCCTGATCGTCCTGCTGGTGGCCGGCAAGCTGGCGTACAACCACTTCTTCCCCACCGACGACGAAGACAAGCCGGCCTCGGAAACCGGTGGCGGGCAGTGGCGCACGAACAAGATCTTCTCCACCCAGCCGTACGAGGCGGTCCGCACGGTCTACGCCCAGATCGCGCAGAACCGGCCCGATCTCGCGTGCGGCTCGTTCGACATCCCGATCCAGCAGAAGTTCGCGGAAGACCTCGGGTACGCCGACTGCCAGCAGGCGGTGTTCGCACTGAAAGCCCAGGTCACCAATGTCAACAACTACGCCGAGTCGATCCCCAGCTCGGTCTCCGAGCCTCCACCCGGCGATACCCTGACGATCGACTCGTGCCGGTTCCCCATCCAGGGCGGGCCCGCCCTCGGGACGTTCACCGTGCAGCGCGTGGAGAAGGGGCAATGGCTCATCACCGGCCACGAGCCGGGGCCCGTGACCTGTCCGGTGCCGAGCACCGCGGCCACTCCCACCAGCCGATAACGCGAAACGGGCCCCGGCGCAGCAGCGCCGGGGCCCGTTCACGTCACTGACCGTCAGGCGGTCGCTTCCTCCGCGAGGAGGTTGCGCGTCCGGGCCGGGTCGACCGGGATGCCGCGTCCCATGGTGGTCGAGACGACCACCTTCTTGATGTAGCGGCCCTTCGCGGCGGACGGCTTCGCCCGGAGGATCTCGTCCAGGGCGGCCGCGTAGTTCTCCACCAGCTTCTCGGCGTCGAACGACGACTTGCCGATCACCAGGTGCAGGTTGGCCTGCTTGTCGACGCGGAAGTCGATCTTGCCGCCCTTGATCTCGGTGACCGCCTTCGCCACGTCGGGCGTCACGGTGCCGCTCTTCGGGTTCGGCATCAGGCCACGCGGGCCCAGGATGCGGGCGATGCGCCCGACCTTCGCCATCTGGTCCGGCGTCGCGACAGCGGCGTCGAAGTCGAGCCAGCCACCCTGGATTCGCTCGATCAGGTCGTCGCTGCCGACGGCGTCCGCACCGGCGGCCTCGGCCTGCGCGGCCTTGTCGCCGACGGCGAACGCGATGACGCGGACGGTCTTACCGGTACCGTGCGGCAGGTTCACGGTGCCGCGGACCATCTGGTCGGCCTTGCGGGGGTCGACGCCGAGGCGCATCGCGACCTCGACCGTCTCGTCCATCTTGGACTTGGAGAGCTCCTTCGCCAGCTTCACGGCCTCCAGCGGCGCGTACAGCCGCGTGCGGTCGACCTGCTCAGCGGTCTGGCGGAAAGCCTTGCTGCGCTTTGCCATGTCTGTCCTTAGCTAGAAAGTGGATCAGTTGTGGTGACGAGCCAGCGCCTGGCTCTCCCACGACGAGCCCGAGGGCTCTTACTCGACCGTGATGCCCATCGACCGAGCGGTACCGGCGATCATGCTTTTGATCGACACTGTGCGGCCTGCTCGATGTCGTTGGCGTTCGCGGTGCGGGAATTACTCGACCGTGATGCCCATCGACCGGGCGGTACCGGCGATGATCTTCGCCGCCTGCTCGACGTCGTTGGCGTTCAGGTCCGACTTCTTGGTCTCGGCGATCTCGCGCACCTGGTCCCAGGTCACCTTGGCGACCTTGGTCTTGTGCGGCTCGGCCGAGCCCTTGTCGATGCCCGCGGCCTTCAGCAGCAGCTTCGCGGCCGGCGGCGTCTTCAGCTTGAAGTCGAACGACCGGTCTTCGTACACGGAGATCTCGACCGGCACCACGTTGCCGCGCTGCGACTCGGTCGCGGCGTTGTAGGCCTTGCAGAACTCCATGATGTTGACGCCGTGCTGACCCAGCGCGGGGCCGACCGGCGGAGCCGGGTTCGCGGCACCCGCCTGAATCTGCAGCTTGATGATCGCTGCAAGCTTCTTCTTCTTGGGTGGCATTCCTAGTTCCTATTCAGTACCGAGTACCCCGCGCGCCTGCCTGCGCGCGAGGGCCAACGATCCAGTGTACTGGGTCGTCAGATCTTGGAGACCTGGGTGAACGACAACTCGACCGGCGTCTCGCGGCCGAAGATCGACACCAGGACCTTCAACTTCTGCGCGTCCGCGTTGACCTCGCTGATCGTCGCGGGCAGCGTCGCGAACGGGCCGTCCATGACGGTGACCGACTCGCCCACCTCGAAGTCGACCTCGACCGCGGGCGCGCCCAGGGCGGCCTCCGCCGTCGCGGCCTCGCCCTTGGCCTTCGCCGGGGCGGCCTTCTCGACCTGCGGGGCCAGGAACTTCACCACGTCGTCGACGGTCAGCGGCGACGGCTTGGAGGTGGCGCCCACGAACCCGGTGACGCCGGGGGTGTTGCGCACCGCGCTCCAGGACGCGTCGTTGAGCTCCATCCGGACCAGGATGTAGCCGGGCAGCACCTTCTCCTGAACGACCTTGCGCTGGCCGTTCTTGATCTGGGTGACCTCCTTGGTGGGCACCTCGATCTGGAAGATGTAGTCCTCGACGTCCAGCGTCTGGGTACGGGTCTCGAGGTTGTTCTTGACCTTGTTCTCGTAGCCCGCGTAGGAGTGCACGACGTACCAGTCGCCCGGCAGCGAGCGCAGCTCCTTGCGCAGCTTCTCCACCGGGTCCTCGTCGTCGTCCTCGGCCGGAGCGGCCTCGGCGGCCGGCTCGTCCTCGACGAGCTCGTCCTCGGCGGGCTCGGCGTCGAGTTCGGCGACCGCGCCGTCGGCGTCCTGGTCGGACTGCGCAGCCTCGGACCGGGCGGCCTCGTCCTCAGCCACGGTGGCCGCCTCGACCGGCTCGTCGTACTCGTCGCCGGCTGCGACGCCGTTCTCGGAGGTCACGTTCCGTCCTCTCACTTGATCGCTTGTCGTGTCCGTGCCGGCCCCGCAGACGCGCTCAGCCGAACAGCCAGAACACGCCCTTGCGGAACGCGAAGTCCAGCAACGAGACCAGCGCGACCATGAAGGCCACGAAGACCAGCACGACCGTGGTGTAGGTGACCATCTGCTTGCGCGTCGGCCAGATGACCTTGCGCAGCTCGGCCCACACCTCGCGGATGAACCGCACCAGCCTCGCGAACAGGGACGGCTTCTTGTCCTTGCGGGTCCGCTTCGGGGTCGCGCGACCCTTCCTGACCTCACCGGCCTTGGCCGCGCCGTCGGCGGAGGGGCTGACCGAAGCCTTGCCCGACGGACGGGCCTTGTCGCCGTCCTTGGCCGCCTTGCCGGCAGGGCGCGCGGAGGCGCGACGTTCGCGCCGCGCCGCGGCCGTGACCGGACGGGCAGCCCGCTTGGGCTCCTGCTCCTGGCCCTTGCCGCCGGCGTCGTTGTCGCTCACGACCACTCCTCCGCTAAGGCACCTACATCGACGCAGGGGTGACAGGACTTGAACCTGCAACCTGCGGTTTTGGAGACCGCTGCTCTGCCAATTGAGCTACACCCCTTCGAGCAATCGAGCCGCTCGCTGGACGCCCTTGACCCTCCCCGCATGCCCTGCGGGGTCAAGCGCCGGACGTTCCAAGTTCGGAAGTCTACGGCAAGCCCTTCGCGGGCCCGCAACCGAGGGGCCGCGAAGGGCCTCCCGCGTGCTTCTGGACACACCGGACGTGCGACGATGTGGGTCATGAGCGCACCCGCAACCGTCACCACTGGCTCCCGCATCTCGGCCCGCATCGCCGGCATCACGCCGTCGGCCACCCTCGCCGTCGACGCGAAGGCGAAGGAGCTGAAGGCGCAGGGCCGCCCGGTGATCGGCTTCGGTGCGGGGCAGCCGGACTTCCCCACCCCCGACTACGTCGTCGAGGCGGCCGCGAAGGCCGTCCACGACCGGGCCAACCACGGGTACACCGCGGCCGGCGGCCTGCCCGAGCTGAAGGAGGCCATCGCGGCGAAGACGCTGCGGGACTCCGGCTTCACCATCGAGCCCAGCCAGGTGCTGGTCACCAACGGCGGCAAGCAGGCCGTCTACTCCGCGTTCGCCACGCTGTGCGACCCGGGCGACGAGGTCCTGCTGCTGGCGCCGTACTGGACCACCTACCCCGAGTCGATCAAGCTGGCCGGCGGCGTGCCGGTGCAGGTCACCGCCGACGAGTCGACCGGGTACCGGGTCACCGTCGAGCAGCTGGAGGCCGCGCGCACCGACCGCACGAAGGTGCTGCTGTTCAACTCGCCGTCCAACCCGACCGGCGCGGTCTACACCCGGGAGCAGATCGAGGCCATCGGCAAGTGGGCCTACGAGCACGGCATCTGGGTGATCACCGACGAGATCTACGAGCACCTGACCTACGACGGCGCCGAGAACCACTCGATGCCGGTCGTGGTGCCCGAGCTGGCCGACCAGACGCTGATCCTCAACGGCGTCGCGAAGACCTACTCGATGACCGGCTGGCGGGTCGGCTGGATCGCCGGCCCCAAGGACGTGATCAAGGCCGCGACCGGCTACCAGTCGCACCTGTGCGGCAACGTGTCGAACATCGCGCAGCGGGCCGCGCTGGCCGCCATCGCGGGGCCGCTGGACGTGGTCGCCGAGATGCGCGCCGCGTTCGACGCGCGCCGGAAGAAGATCGTCTCGCTGCTGTCGGAGATCCCGGGCGTGACCTGCCCGACGCCGGAGGGCGCGTTCTACGCGTACCCGTCGTTCAAGGAGCTCCTGGGCAAGGAGATCCGCGGCGAGAAGCCGTCCGACACGCTGGAGCTGGCCGACCTGATGCTGCGCGAGGCCGACGTGGCCGCGGTGCCGGGTGAGGCGTTCGGGACGCCGGGCTACTTCCGGTTCTCCTACGCGCTGGCCGAGTCCGATCTGGTGGAGGGCGTGCAGCGGATCGCCGCCCTGCTGTCCGAGGCGAAGTAACCCGATCCGGTTACCCGAAGCGCCACTTCCGCATGCCGGAAGTGGCGCTTCGGCGTTTTCGGGGTAGCCGGAGCGGGTGGGGAAGAAGGTACTGATCGGGGTGGTGGTGGCCGCGCTCGTGGGCGCGGTGACGGCCGGTGTCGTGTACTGGCGCGGCGACCGGGGCGAATCGGCCGAGCCGCCGAAACCGCCGGGCTCGGTGATCGGCCCGGGCACCGGCCGGTACGTCGCGCTGGGCGACTCCTACACGTCGGCGCCGCGCATCGGGGCGCCCGCGGGCACGCCGCCGGGCTGCGCGCGCTCGAACAACAACTACCCGCACCTCGTCGCCGCCGAGCTGCGGCCGGTGTCGTTCGCCGACGTGAGCTGCGGCGGGGCGACCACCCAGCACCTGACCGAGCCGCAGACCACGCCGGACGGGGTCAACCCGCCGCAGCTGGACGCGGTCACCCCCGACACGACGCTGGTCACGCTCGGGATGGGCGGCAACGACGTCGGGCTGGTGAGCCTCGCGCGGGACTGCCTGACGACCAACCGGACGGTGTCGCTGTGCAAGCCGCGGCTGACCGCGGGCGGACGGGACCAGCTGGCGGAGCGGATCTCCGCGACGGCGCCGAAGATCCGCGCCGCGCTGACCGAGATCCACCAGCGGGCGCCGCGGGCGCGGGTGATCGTGGTCGGGTACCCGACGGCGCTGCCGGACGGGAACGGGTGCTGGCCGTTCCTGCCCATCGGGCCGGAGGACGTGGCCTACCTGCGGACGTCGCTGGCGCGGCTGAACACGATGCTGGCCACCGAGGCGAAGGCGAACCAGGCCGGGTACGCGGACACGGCGACGCCGTCCAAGGGGAAGGACATGTGCGCCAAGGCGCGGGTGAAGTGGGTCGAGGACGTGGTGCCGTCCTCACCGGCGATGGAGCTGCATCCCAACGCGGTCGGGGAGCGCGGGATGGCCGACGTGGTGCTGGAGCTGGTGGATTGACGCGGTGGGCACGTCGCCGGGGTTCGTGCGGCTCCAGGGATCAAGGGATGTCCTCGCCGGACGGGCAGGCTCCGGGATGACCAAGGGGTGCCTCGTCTCGCCTTGGCGAGGTGGTCGCTGGGTGGTCATCCCGTCGCCTTCCGGTTTGTGCATATCACTTTGAGCCAGGCCCGCAAGGTTGCGTTGTCGGGCGGCGGTTGGCGGCCTGGGTTGCGGGCCTGGCTCAAAGTGATCGTCACGTGTCAGGCGACGGGATGACCACCCAGCTCGGGTTGGTTCAAAGCCGCGCTGTGCGCGCTACTCCAGGTCGAAGGCCAGGCGGATCGCTTCCGTCAGCTCGTGCTCCTGGTCCGGCATCAGGTAGCCGATCTGCTTGCCCAGCGCGGACTTCCGGATGGTCTGGATGTTGTCGCAGCTCACGACGCTGTCGTGGGACAGGCCGTTGCGGCTGCCCACCCGCACCTCGGTGGACAGGCCGCGGATCGTGCTCGTGATCGGCGCGATCGTGACGCGCGTCAGGTGCGGGCGGATCAGCTCCCGCGTCAGCACCAGCACCGGCCGCACCTTGTCGAGCCGGGCCGTGTGGATCGGGCGCATCAGTCCAGGTCGTCCAAGGGGGCGGCGTGCTCCTCGATCCCGGCGAGATCGTCCGGCACGCCGCCCGTCAGCAGGGCGATGTCGCGTTCCGCGATCAGCCGGCGGCGTTCCCGCTCCAGGGCGCGGAACACCAGCTCGGCGCGGCTCGCGGCGCCGCCCTCCTCCACCACGTGGTCGATGAAGGACACCAGGTCGTCCGGGAGACGAACGGCGATCTGCTTCGTCATACCACTACGGTACCAGTTTGGGATGCAACCTGTCGTCAGTGGACGACGGCCTGGGCCTTCCCGAGCACCGTCTTGCCGTCGAACTTCGCCGTGATGTCCACGCGCGCCGAGCCGTCCTCGCGGACCTCGGCGACCTTGCCGGTGAACTCGACGTCCGCACCCTCCGGCGAGACCACGACCGGCCGGGTGAAGCGCACGCTGTACTCGACCAGCTTCCCCGGGTCGCCGAGCCAGTCCGTCACGAGCCGGCCGCCCAGGGCCATGGTCAGCATCCCGTGCGCGATCACGTCCGGGAGCCCGACCTCCTTGGCGAACCGTTCGTTCCAGTGGATCGGGTTGAAGTCCAGTGACGCGCCCGCGTACCGGACCAGCTGGTCGCGTGTGACGTGCACCTGCAGCGGCGGCAGCTCGGTGCCCTTCTCGTACGCCATCAGGCCCCCTCTCCCCGCACGACGAGCTGCGCCCGCGTCGTGCACACCAGCTGACCGTCGGCGTCGACGACCTCGCCGCGCACGGTCAGGAAGTCGTTGCCGGCGCGGGCCATGATGTCCTCGACCGTCGTGGTGATGCGGAGCCGGTCGCCCGCGTGCACCGGGCGCGTGTAGCTGAACGCCTGGTCGCCGTGCACCATCCGGCTGTAGTCCAGCCCGAGTTCGGGGTCCTCGGCGATCGCGTTGATCGCGTCGAGGTTGATCACCGTGAGGAAGGTGGGCGGCGCGATGACGTCCGGGTAGCCGGCCGCGCGGGCCGCCTCCGCGTCGGTGTAGAGCGGGTTGGCGTCGCCGATCGCGGCGGCGAACTCGCGGATCTTCTCGCGGCCGACTTCGTACGTGGAGTCCGGCGGATACGTCCGCCCGACGAACGAGGGGTCCAAAGGCACCCGCGCAGCCTACCTACCGGGCGAGCGCGCACAGAGCCTGTCTGGCGGCCTCGCCGAGCGGGTGGCACAGCTCGGACGGCGTGACGTCCGCCGGTGACGGGCTCGGCCGCTGCCGCGCCGTCCGGGACGGCGTAGGCGCAGGTTGACCAGCCGGGATGACATGCCAGCGGGGCGGCGCTCGGCTACCTCGCGGAACGGCCCGTGATCCCGGAGTGGGCAGCCCGGGCCGCGGTCGGGGTCGACGTGGTGGCCGGGATCACGATCCTGGCGAGGGGCCCGGAAAGCACGAAGGCCGCTCCGGGGGGGACCGGAGCGGCCTTCGTCGAAACCTGGGTGCTGGCGTCAGCGGGTTTCCTTGTGAACCCGGTGCGTACCGCAGTTCGGGCAGAACTTCTTCATCTCCAGGCGATCCGGGTCGTTGCGCCGGTTCTTCTTGGTGATGTAGTTGCGGTGCTTGCAGACCTCGCACGCCAGCGTGATCTTCGGTCGCACGTCGGTGGCAGCCACAGCAAAGCCTTTCTCTACACAACGAACCCCCCACCGGCGACCTCAACCTGCCAGGTCACCCGACGTGGGGGTCCAGGGGGCTTGCCCCCTGGCGGGGGTCCGGGGGTCCGACCCCCGATGCAATGGCGAAGCGGACTCGGCTCACGCAGTCTGTGAGCATAGCTCGCCCATCCGCGTAGCGGTGGCCGGACTTGAACCGGCGACACAGCGATTATGAGCCGCTTGCTCTACCGACTGAGCTACACCGCCTTGACCGGCCGTCAGGCTCCCCCGCCGAAGCGAGGGCGTCCTGCTGACCACCGAGCCCCAATACGGAATCGAACCGTAGACCTTCTCCTTACCATGGAGACGCTCTGCCGACTGAGCTATTGGGGCGAGTTCCAACGTCTGAACGTTGAAGCCTCGAAGAGATTACATCCCCGGCCGGAGGGCCCGTGCAGGGGGGTCCCTTTTACGTCAGGAGCGTCAGCACCGTCTCCATCTTGCGCCCCGTCGACCGGGCCGTGCGGGCCTGCAACCAGGCCTCCAGGCGGTCCTCGGCCAGCGGGCGGGAGATCAGGTACCCCTGGGCGACGTCGCAGCCCATCGCCTCCAGCTGGTCCCGCGCCACGTCCTCCTCGACGCCCTCGGCGACGACCGCCAGCCCCAGCGAATGCCCCAGCTCGACGATCGACCGGACCACCGCCAGATCCCCGAGGTCGGTGCCCATGCCGAGGACGAAGCTCTTGTCGATCTTGACCTCGTCCACCGGCAGCTGCCGCAGGTAGGCCAGCGACGAGTAGCCGGTGCCGAAGTCGTCGACCGCCAGCACGATGCCCAGCCCGTGCAGCTCGCGCAGGATCGGCAGCGCCTTCTGCGGATCGGCCATCACCCCGGACTCGGTCAGCTCGAAGGTGAGCAGCTCGGGCGGCACGCCGAACTTCCGCAGCACCTCGACGACCTTGGCCGGGAAGTCCTCGTCGGCCAGGTTCCGCACGGACAGGTTGACCGCGACGGAGATCCGCAGCCCCTCGTCCATCCACTTGCGCACCCGGATCAGCGACTGCTCCAGCACGAACCCGGTCAGCACGCCGACCAGGCCGGCGGCCTCGACCGCGGGCACGAACTCGTCCGGGTCGAGCCGGCCGAACTCGGGGTGCTGCCAGCGCACCAGCGCCTCCACGCCGAGGACCTGCTTGCTCGGCAGCGACACCTTCGGCTGGTAGTGGACGCTGACCTGGCCCTCCTCGATGGCCTGCCGGAACTGGGTGACCATCTGGAACCGGCGCAGGAAGATCTGGCCCATGCTGGGCACGTACCCGCGGACCTCTTCGCCGCCGCGGGTGGCCCGCACGGCGACGTCGGCCCGCTGGAGCAGGCCGTCCACGTCGCCGGGGTCGAGGGTGTCGTCGTCGGCCGCCGAGGCGTAGCCGACCATCGCGTTGGCCTCGACCGTGAGCCGGTCGACCGGGTAGGGCACGGACAGCTGCGCGCGCAGCCGATCGGCCACGTCGTGCACGTCCTGGCCGCGCACCCCGGTGAGCAGGGCGGCGAAGGACGCGCCCTCCAGGCGGGCCAGGGGCACGTCGGGGCCGAGGGCGTCGCGCAGGCGGCGTCCGGCGGCGACCACCATCCGGTCCGCCCACGCGTAGCCCAGCGCGTCGCTGACCGCGGAGAACACGTCCAGGTCGATGCGCAGCACGGCGGAGTCGGGGTGCTCGGCGAGCGGCTCGCGCGCGACCTGCCGGAAGCCGGGCCGGTTGAGCAGGCCGGTCAGCGGGTCGTGGTAGGCGTCGTGGCGCAGGGTGGCGACCAGGCGGCGGTTGTCCAGCGCGGTCGCCAGGTGGCTGGCCATGGTGCCGAGCAGCTGCACGTCGTACTTGCCGAAGCCCCGCCACCGGGACAGGCGGTCGTGCGCCTCGACCACGCCGAGCAGCTGGTTCGCGCTGCGCAGCGGCACCACCAGCGCCTCCTGCGCACCGCGGCTGAGCAGTCCGGCGGCGATGTCGCTGTTGGCCTCGGTGATGCGGAAGTGCCGCACGTGCGAGCCGGGCAGGCGCAGCATCGGGTCGTCGGCGGGCAGGTCCGCCGTCGGCATCGGCTCCCCCGCGACGACGGCGCGCATGTCCGCGGTCGGTTCCAGGCGCAGCCGCAGCACCACGCGGCCGGCGGAGAGCTGGTCCTTGATGCGCTCGGCGATCGTCTGCCACTCGCTGACGTTCACCCCGGCCGCGAGGTCGTCGGCGCCGCTGGCCGGGCGCGCGGCGGCTTGCTGACCGGAGCGGGCGACCATCAGGCTGACGTCGGAGAGCGCCTCCATGTCCCGCTGCTCACGCAGCAGATCGGAGTAGGCCCAGTACAGCGCGGACAGGCCGGCGAAGACGGCGAGCACCAGCGGCCACGCGTTGGCCGTGCCGGCGATCACCAGGTAGCCGCTCAGGCCGACCGACGCGTTGACGAACCCGACGACCAGGATGCGGCCGGTGAGCCGGAGCGCGGTGCCGATGCGCATGCGGCGGCGCAGCACCCGGACGGCGGCCAGCGCCAGCAGCGTGCTGGTCAGCGGCGCGGTCAGGGTGCCGGCGAGCGCGGCGGGCCAGGTCATCTCGGTGGTGCCCATGATCCGCTCGACCAGGCCGGCCACGGCGAACGCGCTGGTGATCTCCAGCAGGAACGCGCCGGCGTTGTAGAGCACGCGCCCGGAGACGCGGCGGACCAGGAGCGTGCTGATCCCGGCGACCAGGTGGGCCGCGAGGACGACCTCGAACGGCGCCACGAAGAAGCCGATGACCAGCGGGATCTCGGTGAAGGAGATGGTCCAGGAGATGCCGGACCGGACGTCGACGTTGATGCCGAGCTGCTCGGCGAGCAAGAAGGACAGGGCCAGCACCGGGCCGATCCACCACAGCTCCGCCGAACCGTGGAACGGCAGCCACAGCGACACGGCGACGGCGGTGAGCACGCCGACCGAGAAGACGGTCAGCGTGTAGACCCGGAAGCGGCGCTCGTCCGCCCGCGCCTCGGCACCACCAGCATTGGCGGCTGCCGCCGGGATGGGGCCGTCCGGCCTGCCATCGGAGTCCGGCATGCAACCTCCTTCCACCCATACGCCCCAGTGCGCCCGCCGGTACTCACCGCGCACGAGACGGTGATCTCGGTGCGAATGAGGGGATCACTGTACCCCGGAGGGCGTACTTCAGCCTCTTTCCGGCCGCCATGACATCACCTCATAGTTAACAACGTGCCAACTACGGTGACCAGCGGAGACTTACGGGTGAGATGGATCTTTTCGGCGATCGCTCCCGGTAATCGACGTTAAGCGCGTCGCCCGGCTACAACGCGTTCCCCGCGAGCCGCCGTGCTGCGCTCCCGCGCATTGATCGCGATTCAATCGCGATCGTGATTGAACAGCGCCGATGACTGTGCGTGGCCCGCCCGCGATGCGACGAGCGTCTCAGTTTCGCCAGCCGGGACCGCTGCCGGGCCAGCCCCGGTTTTATTCCCGGACGCCGTCCGCTGCGAGCGAACTACCTGCGGAAACAAACCGGCTCGCCGGAAAGTTGAGCTAGGCAGACTCAACCAGGTAGGGAGCAAACAGATGACCGACACCAGGCTCCTCCCCGTACTGCCCCTCGACGACGACGTCGTGCTGCCCGGCATGATCGTCCCGCTCGAACTCGACGACGCGGAGACCCGCGCCGCGGTCGACTCCGCCCAGGCGAAGGCGCCGTCGTTCCCGGGTATCCGGTCGCTCCCGGCCACGCAGGCCGAGGTCCTGATCGTCCCGCGGGTGCACGGGGAGTACGCCGAGCTGGGCGCCGTCGCGACCATCGAGCGCGTCGGCCGCATCCCCGGCGGCAAGGCCGCCGTCCTGCTGCGCGCCACCCGGCGCGCCCGGGTCGGCGAGAACGGCGACGGCCCCGGCGCGGCGCGCTGGGTGTACGCCGAGCCGGTCGCCGAGATCTCCGGTGAGCGGGCCCGCGCGCTGGCCGCCGAGTACAAGACCGTCGTGATCTCGATCCTCCAGCAGCGCGGCGGCTGGCAGATGATCGACGCGGTGCAGCAGGTCGAGGACCCGTCCGCGATCGCCGACCTGGCCGGCAACTCGCCGTTCCTGAGCACGGACCAGAAGCTGGAGCTGCTGACCGCGCTCGACGTCGCGACGCGGCTGGAGAAGGCACTGGAGTGGAGCCGGGAGTACCTGGCCGAGCTCGAGGTGACCGACACCATCCGCAAGGACGTCGCCGAGGGCATGGAGAAGCAGCAGAAGGAGTTCCTGCTGCGCCGCCAGCTGGAGGCGATCCGCAAGGAGCTGGGCGAGCTGGACGGCACCGCCGACTCCGACGACTACCGCACCCGCGTGGAGCAGGCCGGCCTGCCCGAGCACGTCCGGACGGCCGCACTGGCCGAGGTGGACAAGCTGGAGCGCACCTCCGACGCCTCGCCGGAGGGCGGCTGGATCCGCACCTGGCTGGACACGGTCCTGGAGATCCCTTGGAACGACCGGACCACGGACGTCCACGACATCGCGGCGGCGCGGGCGGTGCTCGACGCCGACCACGCGGGCCTGGACGACGTGAAGGAACGCATCATCGAGTACCTGGCCGTGCGCGCCCGCCGCGCCGAAGCGGGCCAGGGACAGGTCGGCGGGCGGCACTCCGGAGCCGTGCTGGCGCTGGTCGGCCCGCCGGGTGTGGGCAAGACCTCGCTCGGTGAGTCGGTCGCGAAGGCGATGGGCCGCAAGTTCGTCCGCGTCGCGCTCGGCGGTGTCCGGGACGAGGCGGAGATCCGCGGCCACCGGCGCACCTACGTCGGCGCGCTGCCCGGCCGGATCGTCCGCGCCATCAAGGAGGCCGGGTCGATGAACCCGGTGGTCCTGCTCGACGAGGTGGACAAGGTGGGCGCCGACTACCGCGGCGACCCGACCGCGGCCCTGCTGGAGGTGCTCGACCCCGAGCAGAACCACACCTTCCGCGACCACTACCTCGAGGTCGAGCTGGACCTGTCGGACGTGGTGTTCCTCGCCACGGCCAACGCGCTGGAGACCATCCCGGGGCCGCTGCTGGACCGGATGGAACTGGTGACGCTGGACGGCTACACCGAGCACGAGAAGGTCGTCATCGGCCGCGACCACCTGCTCCCCCGCGAGCTGGAGCGGGCCGGGCTGGGCCGCGACGACGTGCGGTTCACCGACGCCGCGCTGAGCCGGATCGCCGCCGAGTACACCCGCGAGGCGGGCGTGCGCAACGCGAACCGGACCATCGCGAAGGTGCTGCGCAAGATCGCGACCCGGGTCGCGCTCGACGAGGCGATCCTGCCGGTGACCGTCGACGCGGCGGACCTGGAGGGCTACCTCGGCCGTCCGCGGCACCTGCCGGAGTCGGCGCTGCCCGCGTCGACCCAGCGGACCGCGACGCCGGGGGTGGCGACCGGGCTGGCCGTCACGGGCGCCGGCGGGGACGTCCTCTACATCGAGGCGTCGCTGGCCGATCCCGAGTCGGGCAGCTCCGGGCTCACCGTCACCGGGCAGCTGGGTGACGTGATGAAGGAGTCGGTGCAGATCGCACTGTCCTACCTGCGCTCGCACGGCGCCGAGCTGGAACTGCCGGTCGGCGACCTGAAGGACCGGGGCGTGCACGTCCACGTCCCCGCGGGCGCGGTGCCCAAGGACGGGCCGAGCGCCGGGATCACGATGACCACGGCACTGGCGTCGCTGCTGTCCGGTCGCGTGGTGCGGGCCGACGTGGCGATGACCGGCGAGGTGTCGCTGACCGGCCGGGTCCTGCCGATCGGCGGGGTCAAGCAGAAGCTGCTGGCCGCGCACCGGGCCGGGGTGAAGACGGTGATCATCCCGCAGCGCAACGAGCCGGACCTGGACGACGTCCCCGCGGACGTGCTGGCCCAGCTCGACGTGCACCCGGTGTCGAACGTGCGGGAAGTCCTCGACCTGGCGCTGGCGCCGGCCACCACCCCCGTGGTCCAGGCCGCCTGACGCCCGCGAGCGAAGCCGCCCTCCCCTGCCCCCGGGGAGGGCGGCTTCGTGTTCACGCCCGCACGCGGTCGCGCAGTCGCGTGACGACGAACACCACCAGCGCGATCGCGACGGCGCCGATCACCGCGTACTGGAAGATCCCCGCGTAGTCGTTCATCACGTGCCAGTTCGCGCCGAGCAGGTAGCCGGCGAAGACGAACAGCGTGTTCCAGATCAGGCTGCCCAGCGTGGTGAGCACCAGGAACCGGCCGAACGGCATCCGTTCGATCCCCGCGGGCAGTGAGATCAGGCTGCGGAAGATCGGCACCATCCGGCCGAAGAACACCGCCTTGGTGCCGTGCTTGGCGAACCACGCCTCGGTGCGGTCGAAGTCGGACGCCTTGACCAGCGGGATCCGCAGCAGCAGCGCACGGGTCCGGTCGCGGCCGAGCAGCGCGCCCAGCCAGTAGACGATCACCGCGCCGGCGACCGAGCCGAACGTGGTCCAGGCCAGCGCTTCGAGCAGGCTGAACGTGCCCTGGCTGGCGGAGAACCCGGCGAGCGGCAGCACCAGCTCGCTCGGGATGGGCGGGAACAGGTTGTCCAGGCCGACGATGACGGCGGCGCCGAGCCCGCCGAGGGAGTCCATGAGGCCGACGGCCCAACCGGCGAGTCCCCCGAGCGGTTCGGCCTGTGCGAGGTGAAGATCCATGCTTTCGACGCTAGGAATCCGGGACGGCCGCGACCATGGGGTGCAGCACCCGATCATCCTGCGGAAAACCTCAGTACCGGGCGCGTGGAACCCCGCTAACCTCGGGATATGCCCACAGTGGACGTGCGCCGCGCGATGCGGGTGACGGCGGGGCTGGCGCTCGGTGGGCTGAGCGCGTTCGCCGAGGCGGTCTTCGTGATCGTGGCGACGCTCGCCCTCGCCGTGCCGGCCGCGCGCCCCGCCGTGTTCGGGGCCACGCGCTGGTTCGCCGAGCGGGACCGGTCGCGGCTGCGGCGGTACCTGGACTACCCCACCTCGGACGACTACCGGGACTCGCGTGCCCTGCGCTACCTCGGCACGCGCAGTGTGGTGGGCGGGCTCGGGGCGGGCATCTTCGTGCTGATCGCGCTGGGGGTGGCGGCGGC
The DNA here is from genome assembly GCF_023376025.1 of Amycolatopsis thermalba. Classification (NCBI taxonomy): domain Bacteria; kingdom Bacillati; phylum Actinomycetota; class Actinomycetes; order Pseudonocardiales; family Pseudonocardiaceae; genus Amycolatopsis; species Amycolatopsis thermalba. Next base: position 1,133,450 of record NZ_CP091196.1, on the reverse strand, counting down.
CGGGATCATGGTGTGGCAGCTGATCAGCGGGCACCCGCTGGGCGGCGGCGACCCGATCGGCGAGGACCAGGACTGGTACGACGCGCCCGGACTGCTGTTGATCGGCGTGTTGCTGGTCTTCCTGGCGGTGCAGGGGCTCATCGGGGTCGTCGCGCTGGAACGCCGGCTCGCGCACCACTTCTTCGGGCCCACGAAACAGGAACGGCTGCAGCGCCGCGTCGACGCGCTGACCCACAGCCGGGCCGAGGTGGTCGAGGCGGTGAACGACGAGCGGCGGCGCATCGAGCGCGACCTGCACGACGGGGTGCAGCAGCGGATCGTGTCGCTGGGCATGCTGCTCGGCCGCGCCCGCCGCGCGAAGGACCCGGAACGGGCGGAGGCGCTGTTGCGGCAGGCGCACGAGGAGACCCAGCTGGCGCTGCAGGAACTGCGGGACGTCGCGTGGCGGGTGTACCCGATCGCGCTGGACGAAGGCGGTCTGGGCACGGCGCTGGAGGCGCTGGCGGAGCGGTCGAGCCTGCCGGTCGGGCTGTCGTACGCGCTGGACGAGCGGGTGGATCCGGCGACCGAGACCGTCGCCTACTTCGTCGCGTCGGAGGCGGTCACGAACGCGATCAAGCACGCGGCGGCGAGCCGGATCGACATCGCCGTGGGGCGGACCGGCAGGATGCTGACCGTGACCATCAGCGATGACGGCGTGGGCGGCGCGCGGCCGGACGGCAACGGCTTGTCCGGGCTGGCCCGGCGGGTCGGCGCGGCGGACGGGGTGTTCACTGTGGACAGTCCGGCCGGCGGGCCGACGGTCGTGCGGGCGGAGCTGCCGTGCGCGTGATCCTGGCCGAGGACTCGACCCTGCTGCGCGAGGGCCTGATCCGGCTGCTCGCCGAGGAGGGCCACGAGGTGCTCGCCGCGGTCGGCAACGCGACGGAGCTGCTCGACGAGGTGTCCCGGGTGCGGCCGGACGTGGTGGTGACCGACATCCGGATGCCGCCCGACCACACCGACGAGGGATTGCGGGCGGCGCTGGAGATCCGGCGGCAGTGGCCGGAGGTCGGGGTGCTGGTGCTGTCCCAGTACGTCGAGAAGCGCTACGCGACGGAACTGATCACCGACGACGGCGGGCGGGTCGGGTACCTGCTCAAGGACCGGGTGATGCAGGTCGGCGAGTTCCTCGACGCGCTGGAGCGGGTGGGGTCCGGCGGGGCGGCGTTCGACCCGGAGGTCGTCCGGCGGCTGCTGGCGCGCACCACGCACGCCGACCCGCTCGCGACGCTGACCGCCCGGGAGCGCGAGGTGCTGGCGAAGATGGCCGAGGGGCACACGAACGCCGGCATCGCGGCCGAGCTGTACGTGTCGCAGTCCGCGGTGGAGAAGCACGTGAACGCGATCTTCGACAAGCTGGGGCTGAGCCATACGACCGGGTACAGCCGGCGGGTGCTGGCCGTGCTGCGATACCTGGGCTCCTGACCCACCGCGAGTCCCACATTCAGTACCGCGAGTCCCACATTCAGTACCGCGAGTCCCACATTCAGTACCGCGAGTCCCACATTCAGTACCGCGAGTCCCACATTCGGTACCGCGAGTCCCACGTTCAGTGCCGTCCGGGAACGTGGGACTCACGCGCCGGAACGTGGGACTCGCGCGCCGGAACGTGGGACTCGCGCGCGGGAACGTGGGACTCGCGCGCCGGAACGTGGGACTCGCGCGCGGGAACGTGGGACTCGCGCGCGGGAGCGTGGGACTCGCGGGCGGTTGCCGGTAGTCTCGATCTTGAGCCTGATTTGTCTGGATCCCAGGAGGAACCCGTTCATGTTCAAGCGGATGCTCAGCGCCTTCGGCGTCGGTGGGCCGTCGGTCGACACCGTGCTCGACTCGCCCCATGCGGTGCCCGGTCAGGTGGTCACGGGGCAGGTCCGGATCCAGGGCGGGAGCGCCGACGCGGCCATCGACCAGGTCGTCCTGTCGCTGGTCACGCGGGTCGAGATCGAGCGCGGCGGGCACGAGTCCGCGGCCACCGGCGAGTTCCACCGCCAGCTGGTGCAGCAGGGGGTGCGGGTGCCGGCCGGTCAGCTGGTCACCGTGCCGTTCGAGCTGCGGCTGCCGTGGGAGACGCCCATCACCGCGGTCGGGGACACGCTGCTGCACGGCATGGCCGTCGGCGTGCGGACCGAGCTGGTGATCGCGGGCGCGCCGGACAAGGGTGACCTCGACCCGGTCCACGTGCACCCCCTGCCGTCGCAGGACCGGGTGCTGGACGCCTTCGGCCAGCTCGGCTTCCGGTTCCGCAACGCCGACGTGGAGGCCGGCCGCCTCTACGGCGTGCGCCAGGAGCTGGGTTTCTACCAGGAGATCGAGTTCTTCCCGCCCGCCGAGTTCGCCGGGCGGATCAACGAGGTCGAGCTGACGTTCGTCGCCGGACCGCACGATCTGGCCGTCGTCCTCGAGGCCGACCGCCGGGGCCGCTTCATGCAGGCCGGCGGCGACTCGTTCGGCCGCTTCCAGATGCCGCACCAGGACGCGGAGACCGCCGACTGGGCCGCGCTGATCGGCCAGTGGCTGGCCGAGGCCGCCCAGCGCGGCGGGCACTCCGCGTTCGGCAACCCGGCCTTCGGCGGCCACCACCACGGGCACCACGGCCGCGGGATGGGCATGGGCGGCGTGGTCGCCGGCGCGGCCGCGGGTGTCGTGGGCGGCATGGTCATGGGCGAGATGCTGGAAGAGGCCTTCGAGTTCGACGGCGAGGAGTGATCACCGCACCACGAAGTTCGCCATCATCATCATGTCCTCGTGTTCGAGGTTGTGGCAGTGCATCACGTACTTCCCGCGGTAGCCCTCGAACCGGACGAGCACCTCGGCCTGGTCACCGTTGCCCAGGTCGACCGTGTCCTTCCAGCCGTGCGCCGTGCCCGGGATCTGGAACGGCGCGAGGTGGATGTGGATCGGGTGCGGCACGTTCTGCGCCCGCAACCGCCACAGCTCGACCGTGCCCAGCGCCGGCTCGGCCACGACCCCGTCGGCGCTGAACGGCATCCCGTTGACCGTCCACAGTGTCATCCCGTGGTGCTCGGCCCCGCCGCGGCGGAACGTGAACTCGCGCTCCACCACCGCGTCCGCGCGGGACAGCGGCCGGACATCGGCCAGCCGGTCCGGGATGGCGCTGTCATCGGCCGCCCGCCGGGTGACCACGAACCGCATCACGCGCGCCGTGCCGTCCTCGCCCAGCCGGTTCAGCAGCGTGACCTCCTGGCCCGGCTGGTACGCCGAGAAGTCGATCACCACGTCGTACCGTTCGGCCTGCGCGATCTGCAGCTGGTCGTGCCGGACCGGCGCGGCGAGCAGCCCCTGGTCGCCGCCGATCTGCACGAACCCCGGCCCCGGCGGGTCCAGCGCGAGCCGGTAGCGGCGGGCGTTGGAGGCGTTGAGGATCCGGAACCGGTAGCGGGCCGCGTCCACCTCCATCACCGGCCAGGGCGCGCCGTTGACCAGGATGCAGTCGCCGAGCACACCGCTGACGAAATCGTCGGTCACCCCGGGCTCGCCGAGCAGTGACGGATCGACCGAGGGGTAGGCGAAGGAACCGTCGGCGGCGAACGACCGGTCGGTGATCATCAGCGGCACCTCCCGCTCGCCACGCGGCAGGGGCAGCGCGTCCTCCTCGTCGTCGCGGATCAGGTGGAACCCGGCGAGACCGCGGTAGACCTGCGGGCCGGTGAAGTCGGCCCGGTGGTCGTGGTACCAGAGCGTGGCCGCCGGCTGGTCCAGCGGATAGACGTACTCGCGCGCCGCGCCGGGTGCGACCAGGTCCAGCGGGTAGCCGTCGTGCTCGGGCGGGGTCCGGCCGCCGTGCAGGTGCACCACCACGGGCACGCCCAGCTCGTTGCGGTGCCGCACGACGGTGGTCTGCCCGCGGCGGGTTTCGATCGTGGGGCCGGGGAAGATGCCGTCGTAACCCCAGACCGTCGTGCGCAGGCCGGGCAGGATCTCCACGTCGGCGGCCCGCTGGGTGATCTCGTAGTGGCCGGGCCGGACCGGTCGCAGCACCGGCGGCACCGGCAGCGGCACGGTGAACGGCTCGGGCAGCTTCGCCGCGCTGCGCAACAGCGTGCCCGCGCTGGACTCGGTCTCGGTGTTCGAGCCGCCGCTCGCGCAGCCCGCCACCAGCAGGCCGGCCGCGGTGACCCGGAACAGGCCGCGCCGGGACAGGTTCATCGGTTCCGCCTCCGCTGGTCGATCAGCACGGCGACGACAGCGCCCGCGACGGCGAGCAGTTGTGGCCCGAAGCCGATCACGAACGTCCAGGGCGCGTCGACCTGGCCGTCCCGCGCGGCGAGCCGCCCGACGAGTTCGCTGAAGACCAGAAATCCCACCGCGAGGCCGACGAACAGGCCGAGGATGGCGACACCCAGGGTTCTCATGGCGCCCAACGTAGGCGGATCCGCGCCGCCCGTCGTCCGTCCGCAAGCGACGGAACAGTCAACATCCGACGACTGTGCGACGGCGCCGGCCTGGCTATTCTCACCAGGTGAGCGAGCGAAAGCGGGTGCTCGCCGACGCCGCTCTCGGGGTCGCGACCTCCACCGTGGTGGCCGTCGCCATCGCGATGGACCTCGGCGGCGCGCGGGCACCCGATCCGGTGGCGTACCTGTTCGCGCTGTGCCTCGGCGCGCTCATGCTCGTGCGCCGCCGGTTCCCGGTGCTGGCGCTGGCCGCGACGACGGCCGGGCTGCTCGCCTACTACGCGGCCGGGTACCCGCCGGTCGGGCTGGCGCTGCCCGTCGCGGCGGCCCTGTTCTCCGCGGCCGAAGCCGGGAAGGCGCGCGTCGCGGCGGTGGTGGCGGCGGCGTTGGTGCTGGTCAGCACGGTCTTCCGGTTGCGGCAGGGCGAGAACCCGGACTACCTGCTGGGCTTCGAGCTGGCGTCGACGGTCGGGCTGATGCTGAGCGCGATCGCGCTGGGGGCGTTGCGCGCCGAACAGCGCCGCACCGCGCGGCAGGCGGCCGCGGAACGGGAGTGGGAGGCCCGGCGCCGGGTCGAGGAGGAACGGCTGCGGATCGCGCGGGACCTGCACGACGCCGTCGGGCACACGCTGGCCGTGGTGTCGGTGCAGGCCAGCGTTGCCGCCGAGGCGCTGGACGACGATCCGGACGCGGCCCGCTCCGCGCTGACGACCCTGCGGCTGGCCGCCGACGAAGCCGCCCACGACCTGCGCACCACGCTCGGCCTGCTGACCGACGACTCCGGCCGCGCCCCGGTGGGCAGCCTGCGGCACCTGGACGCCCTGGTCACCGCGACCGTCCGAAGTGGTCTGGCGGTGACCGTGTCCACCGAGGGCGAACCGGTCGCGTTGCCCGCCGCGGTGGACACGACGGCGTACCGGATCGTGCAGGAGGCCCTGACCAACTGTCTCCGCCACGCCCGGGCGAGCAAGGCGGAGGTGCGGGTGCGGTACGAACCGGACCGGCTGCGGATCCAGGTCCGCGACGACGGCGCCGGCGCCGAACTGCCGGTCCGCACCGGCCGCGGGCTGGACGGGATGCGGGACCGGGCCGAACTGCTGGGCGGGTCGGTGGCGCTGGATTCCCGCCCGGGCGCGGGTTTCCGGATCGACGCGAGCCTGCCGGTGGAGCCGCGATGATCCGGGTGGCGCTCGCCGACGACCAGCACCTGATGCGGGCCGGCCTGTTCGCGCTGCTCGCCCGCGCCGACGACATCACCGTCGTGGGCGAGGCCGCCGATGGCGCGGAGGCGGTGACGCTCGCGCTGACCGCGCGGCCGGACGTCGTGCTGATGGACATCCGCATGCCCGGCGTGGACGGCATCGAGGCCACGCGGCGCATCGTCGCCGACCCGCGGTTGCGCGCCGTGCGGGTCGTCGTGTTGACCACCTTCGACACCGACGAGCACATCCTCGACGCGATCCGCGCCGGGGCCTCGGGTTTCCTGCTCAAGAACACCGAGCCCGGCGACCTGCGGGCGGCCGTGCGCACGGTGGCCGGCGGGGAGGCGTTGCTGTCGCCGTCGGTGACCCGGCGCGTGATGGCGGCGGTTGCGCGGGGGCACCGGACCGACCCGGCGCGGCTGGCGCACCTGACCGGGCGGGAACGGGAGCTGCTCGCCGAGGTCGCCGCGGGCCGGTCCAACGACGAGATCGCCGGGCGGCTGTTCCTGAGCCCGGCCACCACCCGCACCTACGTGAGCCGCCTGCTGTCCAAACTGGACGCCCGGGATCGCGCGCAGCTGGTGCACATCGCCTACGAGACCGGTCTGGTCCGTCCCGGCGACGCCGGTCAGTGACCGCAGCCGCGCCACCGCGGCGTGACCACCCCGGCCAGCACCACGTCCACCACCTGCTCCGCCAGGTTCCCGGTGACCGGTAGGTGTCCGAAGAGGACGCGGTAGTAGGTGGTGGATGCCAGCATGTCGAGCACGAGACCCAGGTCGAGGTCCGGGTCGAGGTCGCCGCGCTCGATGCCCCGGCGCAGGGCCTGCGCGGTGGACGCCCGTCGCGTGTGGAAGTAGTCGCGCAGGAACACCGCCGAAAGTTCCGGATCGTCGGCGAGGTCGGCGACCAGGGCGGGCAGCACGCGCCGTCCGATCCTGGTGGTGAAGGCCTCGCTGAGCGTCCGGATCCCGGCGATGAGATCGCAGCGCGTGCACCCGGTGTCCGGCGTGGGCACCGCGCCGACGGTGGCCACCAGTGCGTCGACGACCAGGTGCTGGCGCCCGCGCCACCGGCGGCGCAACGCGGGCTTGCTCGTGCCCGCCCGGCTCGCCACGGCTTCCAGCGTGAGGCCCGCGTAGCCCACCTCGTTCAGCAGGTCCACCGTCGCCTCGCGGACAGCCCCGTCGATGCGCTCGTCGCGTGGCCGTCCCGCCCGGGTGCTCGTCACAGGGCCCATCCTAGCACTTCCATTCCGTTCCGATACGGAACATAATTGCCGCCATGACTGTCTCCTCGACTTCCGAGGGTGTGCTCTCGCCCCGCTACCGGGCTCGCACCGTCGGCATCGTGCTCACCGTCGGACTGGTCGCGCTCGAGTCCCTCGGCGTGGCGACCATCCTCCCGGACATCTCCCGCCTGCTCGGCGGCCTCGGCTCCTACGGCTGGGCGCTGGCCGCGCTGATGCTGGCGAACATCGTCGGCACCGTCCTCGCCGGTCACGCCGCCGACCGCGGCGGGCCGGCCCGCCCACTGGCCGCCGGGGTGATCGCGTTCGCGCTCGGCAGCGCGCTGGCCGGTCTCGCCCCGTCGTGGACGCTGTTCCTGCTCGGCCGGTTCACGCAGGGCCTCGGCGTCGGCGCGGTGATGGCGATGGCCTACACCTTGATCGGGCTGGTCTACCCGGAACGCCTGCGTGCCCGCATGTTCGCGCTGCTGTCCTCGGCCTGGACGATTCCGTCCCTGGTCGGCCCGGTCGTCGCGGCGGCGGTGGCGAGCACGATCGGCTGGCGGTGGGTGTTCCTGGCCATGATCCCGCTCGCCGCGATCGCGGCCTGGTGCACGCTCCCCGGCCTGACCACGCCGGCCACCCCGGCGCCGGACGGCTCCCGCTGGCGTCCGCTGGTCGCCAGCGTCGCACTCGCCGCGGGCACCGCCGTCGTCCTGGCCGCGCTGGAACTCCACACCGCCGCGGTGCTGGTCCCGCTCGCCGCGGCCGGGCTGGTTCTCGCCGTGGTCGCGCTGCGGCACGTCACCCCGGCCGGGACCCTCACCGTCCGGCGCGGGGTGCCGGCCGGGGTGGTCGTGCGGTTCCTGCTGTGCGCGGTGTACTTCGGCACGGAGGCGTTCCTGCCGCTGGGGCTGACCGAGCTGCGGCACGTGAGCGCGTTCGAGGCCGGGCTGGGGCTGTCGGCCGGGGCGCTGAGCTGGGTGGCCGGCTCCGCGGTGCAGGCGAAGTGGGACCGCAACCGGCGGGCGGCCGTGGGGCTGGGCTTCGCGGTCCTGGTGGCCGGGGTGGCCGTGCTGGCCTACGGCGTGCTCGTCGGCCCCGGGCTGCTCGCGGTGCTCGGCTGGGTGATCGGCGGGTTCGGCATGGGTGTCGCGTTCAACGCCGCCACCACCGAAACGCTCGGCCGTGCCGCGGACGGCCAGCAGGGATCGGTCAGCGCGGCGCTCCAGCTGGCACAGACCCTGGCGACGGCGGTCGCGAGTGGACTGGGCGGCGCGCTCATCGCCGCCCAGGGTGCGGTGACCCCCGCGTTCCTGGCGGTCTTCGCCGGCACCGCGGTGCTCGGCCTCGCTGGCGTCCTCGCGGCCCGGCGGATCACCGTGTGACGCAGATCTCGCCCACCCGGAGCTTGCCGAGGCGATCACCGCTGTATTAGCACTCTTAACAGGAGAGTGCTAATTGCATAGACGGTCCGAGGAGGCAGCTTGAGCAGCGCGCATCGCCCCGCGTGGAAGGCCCGATCTGTTTCGCACGCCGCCGTGCGCCGCGACGACCCCGACCGCCCGCTCCGCGTGGCGATGGTCGTCCCGCCCTACTTCGACGTTCCGCCCAAGGCGTACGGCGGGGTCGAGGCGGTGGTCGCCGACCTCGCGGACGCCCTCGTCGACCGCGGGCACCAGGTCACCCTGATCGGGGCCGGCCGCCCCGGCACCAAGGCGCGGTTCGTGCCGGTGTGGGACCGCACCGTCCCGGAGCTGCTGGGCGAGCCCTACCCGAGGTCATGCACGCGATCGCCGCCCGCCGGGCCGTGCAGCGCCTCGCCGCGACCGAGGGTGTCGACGTGGTGCACGACCACTCGCTGGCCGGGCCGCTCAACGCCCCCGCTTACGGTGTGCCGACGGTGGCGACCGTGCACGGCCCGGTGGGCGAGGACATGGCGCGCTACTACGCCGAACTGGGCGACGACGTGCACCTGGTGGCGATCAGCAACCGGCAGCGAGAGCTGGCGCCGGACCTGAACTGGATCGGCACCGTCCACAACGCACTGCGGCTGGCCGACTGGCCGTTCGAGTCCGAAAAGGACGACTACGCGCTGTTCCTCGGCCGGTTCCACCCGGACAAGGCGCCGCACCTGGCGCTGGAGGCCGCGCACCGCGCCGGGCTGCGGCTGGTGCTGGCCGGCAAGTGCGCCGAGCCGATCGAGAAGGAGTACTTCGAGCGGGAGGTCCGGCCGCGGCTCACCGAGAACGACCACGTGTTCGGCGTCGCCGACGCGACCGCGAAGCGCGAGCTGCTCGCCAAGGCCCGCTGCCTGCTCTTCCCGATCCAGTGGGAGGAGCCGTTCGGGATGGTCATGATCGAGGCGATGGCGTGCGGCACGCCGGTCGTGGCGCTGCGGTCGGGCGCGGTGCCGGAGGTCGTGGTCGACGGCGTCACCGGACTGGTGCGCGACGACCCCGCCGACCTGGCGCAGGCCCTGCGCGACGTCCGCCACCTCGACCCGGCGAAGTGCCGCGCCCACGTCGCCGAGCACTTCGACATCGGCGGGCTGGGCGCGGGTTACGAGGCCGCGTACCGGCGGGCGGTCGAGGTCAGCCGCCTGCGGCGGGACTACGCGGCACTGGACTCGGCGCTCGACCGCGCGTACGACCAGATGGACAACGACGGCCCCGCCCTGCAGCCATCCGGAGGACGGCCATGACGCCGGAGGCGTTCAACGCCGGCGAACCGGTGCCCGTGACCAGCGCGGGCGGCACGGTCACGCTCGTCGAGGGCAGCACGTTCTGCCTGTCCGGCACGAACGGCGACATCCAGCCGGGCACCTCGCACGGCCTGTTCTTCCGGGACGCGCGGCTGATCTCGCGGTGGGAGCTGCGGCTGGACGGGCAGGCCCCGCACCCGCTGTCGGTCCTCTCGCCGGAGGCGTTCGCGGCGCAGTTCGTGCTGCGCCGCAACCCGAAGCCGGGCCAGGCCGACAGCACGCTGCTGCTGGTGCGGGAACGCCTGGTCGGCGACGGCCTGCGGGAGACGATCACGCTGCGGAACCTGGGCCGGGAGAACACCGTCGCGACGCTGACCCTGCACGTCGACGCGGACTTCTCGGACCTGTTCGCGGTCAAGGAGGGCCGTCCCGCGCACGGCGGGGCGGACGCCACCGTGGCCGGGTCGGAACTGCTGCGCGACCGGTCCGACGGCTCGCGTGGCCTGTCGGTGAGCGCCACCGCCGACCCGCTCACCGCGCCCGGCGTGCTGAACTGGCGCGTCGTCGTGCCCGCGCGCGGTGAGTGGTCGACCGAGATCGTGGTGCAGCCGACCGTCGGGAACCGGCGGGTGCGGCCGCAGTTCGACCGCGGCGAGGAGGTCGAGGCGAGCGGCCCGGCACGCAAGATCCGCGCCTGGCGCGACGTGAGCACGGTGATCGCCGCCGACGACCCGGTGCTCACGCAGGTGTTGCAGCGCACCGAAAGCGACCTCGGCGCGTTGCAGATCCACGACAGCAGCCAGGACGGCCGCCCGTTCGTCGCGGCCGGCGCGCCGTGGTTCATGACCCTGTTCGGCCGGGACAGCCTGCTCACCGCGTGGATGGCGCTGCCGCTGGACGTCGGCCTCGCGCTGGGCACGCTGGAGACGCTGGCGGAGCTGCAGGGCAAGCGCGTCGACCCGCTGACCGAGGAGGAACCCGGGCGGATCCTGCACGAGCTGCGGCTCGGCCCGGACAGCGACCAGGTGCTCGGCGGCAGCCACTACTACGGCACGGTGGACGCGTCGCCGTTGTTCGTCATGCTGCTGGCCGAGTGCTGGCGCTGGGGTGCGGGCGAGACCGCGGTGCGGGCGCTGCTGCCGGCGGCCGACGCGGCTCTGGAGTGGCTGGAGCGCTACGGCGACCGCGACGGCGACGGGTTCGTCGAGTACCGGCGGGCGACCGACCGCGGCCTGCTCAACCAGGGCTGGAAGGACAGCTTCGACGGCATCAACGACGCGGCCGGGCGGCTGGCGACCACGCCGATCGCGTTGTGCGAGGTCCAGGGCTACGCCTACGCGGCCTGGCTGGCGCGCGCCGAGCTGGCCGACGCGTTCAACGACCCGGCCACCTCCGCGCGCTGCCGCGAGCGGGCCGAACGGTTGCGGGAGCGGTTCGCGGAGGCGTTCTGGCTGCCGGACCAGGGCTGGTACGCCGTCGCGCTGGACGGGCGCAAGCAGCCGCTGGACGCGTTGACCAGCAACACCGCGCACTGCCTGTGGTCGGGCATCGCGACCGACGAGCACGCGGCCGTGCTGATCGAGCGGCTCAGCCGGCCGGAGATGGACAGCGGGTACGGGCTGCGGACGCTGTCCTCGGCGATGGGCGCCTACAACCCGATGAGCTACCACAACGGTTCGGTGTGGCCGCACGACACGGCGATCGCGGTGGCCGGGCTGCTGCGGTACGCGCACCTGCCGGGCGCGGTGGACCTGGCGCAGCGGCTGGCGACCGGGCTGCTCGACGCGGCGGCGTCGTTCGGCGGGCGGCTGCCCGAGCTGTTCTGCGGGTTCTCGCGGTCGGAGTTCAGCCCGCCGATCCCCTACCCGACGTCGTGTTCACCGCAGGCGTGGGCGAGCGCGGCGCCGCTGCTGCTGGTGCGGTCGTTCCTCGGGCTCGAACCGCACGTTCCGCAGCAGCGGCTGGCGGTGCGCCCGCACCTGCCGGGGCAGTGGGGCCGGGTGCGGTTGTCGGATCTGCGGCTCGGGGAGCTGACCGTGCACGTCGAGGCAGATCACGAAGTGGCCAAGGTTCGGGGGCTGCCGGAGGGCTGGGACCTGCGCGTAGCTGGGTGAACGCGGTTCCGGGGTGATCCGCGTCGCAAGCTGCGGGGTTGATTCCTTAGGTTAGCCTTGCTTGACTTGGCGCACTTTGTCGCAGTTCCTTCGAAAGGGTGTTGCCATGTCTCGCAGGGTTCGCCTGCCCGGACTCCGCTCGCTCGTGGCCGTTTCGGTCGCGGGCGTGCTCGGCCTCGGGCTCGTGGCGTGTGGCAATGTGCAGGATTCGTCGACGCAGACGGCGTCCTCAGCGAGTGCCGACGCGTCGGCCTTCCCGGTGAGCATCACGCACAAGTTCGGCACCACGAAGATCGAGAAGGCCCCGCAGCGGGTGGTCGTGATCGGCACGTCGAGTGATGATCTCGACGCGGCGGTGGCTCTCGGCGTCACCCCGGTCGCGTACTTCAGCAAGGACGGCTCGGCGAGCGTGCCGCCGTGGCTGCAGGGCAAGATCGACCCGGCCAAGACGCAGATCATCGACGCGGCGAGCGGGGTCAACGCCGAGCAGGTCGGCGCGCTGACGCCGGACCTGATCCTGGCCACCGCGGACTACGGCCTGGAGCAGGAGTACGAAAACCTGGCCAAGATCGCGCCGACGATCGGGTACGCGACCGAGTGGGGCGCGCAGACGTGGCAGGAGCACGTGGACGTGGTCGCCCAGGCGCTGGGCAAGACCGGCGAGGCGGCTGCGGTGAAGGCCTCGGCCCAGGCCGCGATCGACCAGGTGAAGGCCCAGCACCCGGCTGCCGCGGGCAAGACGTTCACCGCGTCGGTGGGCAACACGGCGGGCAAGATGTTCACCCTGGCGTCCGAAAAGGACTTCGCGGTGCAGCTGCTGCAGTCGACGGGCCTCAAGCTGAGCCCGGCGGTGGCCGACGCGTCGAAGAACGAGTCCGGCAGCCCGACGGGCACGCTGACGCCGGAGCAGTACGACAAGCTCGCCGCCGATCTGGTGATCGTCGCCTTCACCTCGCCGGACCTGCAGCAGGCGTTCGAGAGCAACCAGCTGGTGTCCGGCATCAAGGCGGGCAACTACCTGGTGACCGACATGCAGACCATCTCGGCGCTGCGCTACCCGACGGTGCTGGACATCCCGTGGGTGCTGGAGAAGCTGAAGCCGGGGTTCGCGAAGCTGGGTTGATCTTCTGACCCAAGGGCCCTCCCCGCTGCGGCGGGGAGGGCCCTTTTCGTTGCCACACAACCGCCACCCGGCAACGAGAGCCAACCACCCCACGAGCACCCCCCTCCCGCAACCCGATCCCCAGCCACATCGGTTGCCGAACACTGAGAGATCGGGTTCGGGAGGGGCAAATCGGGGCGTAGCGAAGCGAAGCCGGTGATTGAGAAACCCGCGTAGCGGACCTCACAACTGCGCGTTCAAATCCTCTTCGGACAGCGCGTCCACCTCCAGGTAGATCTCCGCCACCTGCTCCAGCCGCCCCGGCACCGACTGCTCGGCCACCAGCCGGGCAGCCATCGCGCCCACCGTCAGCGACGAGAACAGCGTCCGCACGCTCACCTCGGACGTGTCCAGCGCCTCCCGCAGCCGGCCGACGATCATCGTCGCCAGGACCGAATCACCCCCGAGCGCGAAGAACGGGTCGTCGCGGCCGACGCGGTCCACTTCGAGCACCTCGGCCCACACCTTGGCCAGCACCTGCTCCACCGGCGTCTCCGGGGCGACGTAACTGTCCGCCGACGCCTCCCAGTGCGCCGCCACCGCGCGGCGGTCCACCTTGCCGTTCGCGGTCAGCGGCAGGGCGTCCAGCACCACCACGCGCGCCGGGACCATGTGCGGCGGCAACAGCGTCCGGACGAACTCACGCACCTCGTCCCCGTCCACCGCGCCCCCGACAGCCGCCACCAGCTGGTTCCCGGCCACCCCCGCCACGCCCCGGTGCACCCCGGGGAACTCGGCCAGCGCGGCCTCGACCTCGCCCAGCTCGATCCGCACGCCCCGCACCTTGACCTGGAAGTCCCGGCGCCCCAGGAACTCCAGCGTCCCGTCCGGCCAGTACCGTGCCAGGTCACCCGTCCGGTACCAGCGGCGGCCCTCGTACGACACGAACCGGTCCGCGGTCCGCTCCGGATCGGCCCGGTATCCGTGCGCGACCCCGTCGCCGCCGATCCACAGCTCCCCCGCGACCCAGTCCGGGCAGTCCCGCCCGCGCGCGTCCACCACGCGGCACACCACATTCCGCAACGGCGTCCCGTACGGCACCGAACGCCACGTCGACGGCACCCCGTGCACCTCGCACACCGTCGAGTGAATCGCCGTCTCCGTGGTGCCACCGAGTCCGGCGAACCGGCACCGCGGCGCCTGCTCCGCCACCCGGCCGGGGAGGTCCGTGCCCACCCAGTCACCGCCCAGCAACACCGTCCGCAGCCCGCTCAGCTCGCCCGGCCGCGCGGCGGACAGCAGCATGTCCAGCAGCGCCGGCACGCAGTTGACCAGCGTGACCCGGCGGGAGGCGGCCAGCTCGACCCACTGCCGCGCCTCCTTGCGGTCACCCTCCTCGACCAGCACCACCGCGCCGCCCGCGGACAGCAGGCCGAACACGTCGTACACGGACAGGTCGAAGTCCAATGCGGACACCGCCAGGCACCGGTCGTCCGAGCCCACCGAGAACCGCTCGTTGAGGTCGTCGATGGTGTTCATCGCCGCCCGGTGCGGCACCTCGACGCCCTTCGGCTCCCCCGTCGAACCGGAGGTGAACAGCACGTACGCGATCTGCTCCGCGTCCACCCGCACCGGCTCGGCGAGCGGCTCGGCCGCCTCCTCGGCGGACGTCAGCACGTGCGAGAACCCGGCGATCCGCCGGATCCGCTCCGCCCGCGCCGCCGGCTGGTCGACACCGATCGGCACGTACCCGGCGCCCGCGGCCAGCACACCCAGCACCGCCGCGATCTGGTCCGGGCCCTTCGGCAGGCTCACCCCGACCAGGTCACCCGCGACGACACCCTTGTCCTGCAACGACTTCGCGATCCGCAGTGCCCGGTCACGCAGCGCGCCGTAGCTGAGCACCCCATCGGCACCCCACAGCAGCGCGGGCGCGTCCGGCTGCGTCAGGGCGAGCTCGAAGAACCCGTCCTGCAGCAGCCGCCCGCTGCGCGGCCCGTCCGTCGCGTTGACCCGCGCCCGCACCTCGGCCTGCTCCCGCGGCAGCGCGCCGCCGACCGGCTGCTCCCACGCGTCGTCCCGCTGCCCGAGCCGGGTGATGAGGTCCTGGAACGCGGCGAACATCGCGTCGATCATCCCGGCCGGGAACGCGTGCTCCCGCACGTCCCAGTTGATCAGCAGGCCCTCGTTGACCTCGGTGACCTGGGCATCCAGCAGCACCTGGGGGCCCTGCGAGATGATCCACACGGCCTCGCCGAAGCACCGCCGCACCCGCGCGTCGAACAGCTCGCCCAGGTTGAGCGCGCTGGTGAACACCACCGGCGCGAGCACCTGCTCACCGTGGTGCCGGGACAGGTCCCGCAGCACCTCCACACCCGAGTAGGCGGCGTGCTCGGCATCGGCGTGCATCCGGTCCTGCAACGCCTTCGCGTGCTCCACGAACGACGCCTCGGTCGAGAAGTCGACTTCCAGCAACACCGAGCTGGTGAAGTCGCCGACCAGCTTGTCGACGTCCGGGTGGGTGCTCTGCCGGTCGAACATCGGCAGGTTCATCAGGAACCGCGGCTGCGCGCTCCACGACGACAGGGTTTCGGCGAACGCGGCCGCGACCACCATCGCCGGGGTCAGGCCGTGCTCGTGCGCGCGGGCGCCGAGGCGCTTGCGGTCCTCGGGCGCGAGCCAGTGGTGCCGCCGGGTGACGCGGGTGGCGTCGGCGCGCTCGGTTTCCGGCACCAGCGGCAGGTCGGGCGCGCCCGGCAGCTCGGGAACCCGCCGCTGCCACCACTCGCGAGCCTTCTCCTGCTCGGCCTGACGGGTCACCTCGCGTTCGGCCAGGTAACGCGGGTAGCTGTAGCCGATCGGCGCCAGCTCCGTGTCCGGCTCGTCGTAGAACCGCGCCAGGTCCGAGAGCAGGACGCGGTAGCTCAGCGCGTCGGCGGCGAGCATGTCCACGTCCACGTGCAGCCGTGCGCGGTCGCCGGACCGGCGGCTGAGCTGGATCTTGAACACCTCGCCGTTCGCGACGTCCAGTCGAGCGTGCGAGGAGGCGTCCCGCAGCTCCGCCAGGCGCCGCGACTCGGCGTGTTCGTCGAGGTCGCGCAGGTCGTGCACGAGCAGCGACGGCTGGGCGCGCTCCGGCAGGATCCGCTGACGGCCGTCGTCACCGAAGGCCGCGCGCAGCATGCCGTGCCGGGCGACGAGCTTGCGCACGGCGACGTCCAGGCGCTGCGGGTCCAGGTCCGGGCCGTCGAACTCGACGTAGAGGTGCGCGGCGACCGAGCCGAGCGTGGTCTCCTCGTCCCGGCCGATCCAGTACGCGTGCTGCATCAGCGCGAGCGGGAACGGCTCGGTCTCGTCGACCTCGACGGTCACCTCCGGCTCGGGCGCGACCCCGGCCGCGGTGGCGAGGATGTCGCGCCACCCGGCCAGGGTCGGGTTCTTGGCCAGCTTGGCGAAGCCGACCTTGATGCCCTGCTTGCGCCACTTGTTCGCGACCTGCATGAGCTGGATCGAGTCGAGGCCCCATTCGATGAGGCTGTCGTTCTCGGACAGTTCCGCCGCCTCGGGCCCCAGCAGGTCGGTGACCTCGCGCAGGAGCTCTCCCACCGTCGGCTGCTGACTCACCACGTGCCCAGCTCCTCTTCGAACTCGTCGATGTCTTCTTCGGAAACGTCCACCAGTGCGGTGTCCAGCGCGGTCGGCGCGCTGCTCAGCGCCTTGCGGAACAGCTCGGTCAGCTCGGGCACCGCGGGCCCGGTGATCGCGACGCGCAGCTGCCCGTCGACGCTGACCGCGTTGACCTCCATCGCCCACTGCGGGACGCGCGGCGGCACCCGCAGCATCGGGGCCTCGGGCGCGACCGTCCACGGCTCGCCGGTCCCGGACCGCAGGCGGCCGAGGTAGTTGACGACGATCGTCGGCTCCGGCAGGCCGAGCGGGCGGAGCAGCCCGTAGCCGAGGCCGTGGTCGGGCAGGCTGTCCAGCTGGTCGCGGATGTCGCGCAACCGGGTGCCCGGGCGCAGCCGGAGCGGGAAGATCGTGGTGAACCAGCCGACCGTGGCCGACAGGTCGGCCCCGAGCTGTTCCTCGCGCCCGTGTCCTTCGACCGCGATCATCGCGTCCCCCCGCCCGCGCCAGGTTTCCAGCGCCTCGGCGAAGGCGCTGATCAGCAGCTCCGGC
Source organism: Amycolatopsis thermalba (assembly GCF_023376025.1). NCBI lineage: Bacteria > Bacillati > Actinomycetota > Actinomycetes > Pseudonocardiales > Pseudonocardiaceae > Amycolatopsis > Amycolatopsis thermalba. Next base: position 1,116,464 of record NZ_CP091196.1, on the reverse strand, counting down.
ACGCCGGCTTGCTCGGCTCCGTCGGGCAGCGGCACGCTGAACTCGGTCTCGTGCCGTTCGCCGCCGGGTTCGAACACCGGGTCGGCGCCGTCCAGGATGTCCCGCCACAGCCCGGTTTCCGCGCCGCGGTCCTGCGCGGCGAGCAGTTCGCTCCAGCGCCGGAACGACGTGCCGGTGCGGGTCAACGTGGTGCCGCGCCAGGCTTCGGCGAGGTCGTCCATCAGAATGCGCCACGAGACCCCGTCCACGACGAGGTGGTCGGCGACGATCAGCACCCGGTCCGGGAAGCGGACGACCTGCAGCAACCGCTCGTCGGTCAGCCGCTCGCGGGCGGCGCGCAGTTCCTCGTCGAGGTTCCCGGTGGCGTCCCGGACGATCTCGCCCGCGTCGAAGGACTCGGCCGGGACGATCAAGGCGCCGTCCCAGCGGGCGCGCAGCACGTCGTGCCGGTCCAGGATCGCCCGCACCACCCGCACCAGGTCGTCGCGGGTGAGGCCGTCCGGCGCGACCAGGAGCATCGCCTGGGCGAGACCGCGTTCGCTCCAGCGCATGATCGGGGTCGGCTCGATCCGGCCGGTGCCGTCGTCGGTCTCCACCACGGCGGCTTCGGCGACCGCGGCGAGCCCGGCCGGGGTGTGGTGCTCGAACACCTGCCGCGGCGTGATCGTCAGCCCGGCCTTGCGGGCGCGGCTGACCAGCTGGACGGACACGATGCTGTCCCCGCCGAGGGCGAAGAAGCTGTCCTGCGCGCCGACCTCGGCCAGGCCCAGGACCTCGGCGAACAGCCGGCACAGCAGCGCCTCCCGCTCGGTCGCGGGCTCGGCTGTGCCCGCCAGCGCGGCGAAGTCGGGTGCGGGCAGGGCCTTGCGGTCGAGCTTGCCGCTGGGGGTCAGCGGGAACTCGTCCAGCTGGACGATCGCGGACGGGATCATGTGGTCCGGCAGCTCGCGGGCGAGGCTGTTCGCGTCCGCTTCGCCGAGGACGTAGGCGATCAGGCGGTCGTCGCGCACCACGGCGACCGCGCTGCGGGCACCGGCGCGGGTGAGCGCGACCTCGACCTCACCCAGCTCGATCCGGAAGCCACGCAGCTTGACCTGGTCGTCGGCGCGGCCGAGGAACTCCAGCACCCCGTCGCGGTGCTTGACCAGGTCGCCGGTGCGGTACAGCCGCTCCCCGTCCGGCGCGGCGACGAACCGGGCGGCGGTGAGCCCGGGCCGGTTCAGGTAGCCGCGGGCCAGCTGGACGCCGCCCAGGTACAGCTCGCCGGTGACGCCCGGCGGTACCGGTCGCAGGTACCGGTCCAGGACGTGGACCTGCGTGTTCCACACCGGCCGTCCGATCGGGACCGTGCCCTGGCCGGCGCCTTCGGTGCACGGCCAGGAGGTGACGTCGACCGCGGCTTCGGTGGGGCCGTAGAGGTTGTGCACGTTCGGTCGCGCCAGGTCGGACGGCAGGGCCTCGCCGCTGCAGATCACCCGCGTCAGCACCGACAGGTCACCGCCCGAGGAGACGAACGCCCGTAGCATCGACGGGACGAAGTGCGCGGTGGTGATCCGCTCGCGGGCGATCAGGTCGGCCAGGTACTCCGGGTCCTTGTGCCCCTCGGGCCGGGCGAACACCAGCGTGGCACCGGTGATGAGCGGCCAGAAGAACTCCCACACCGACACGTCGAAGCTCGACGGGGTCTTCTGCAGCACCCGATCCTCGGGCGTGAGACCGTACTCGTTCTGCATCCACAGTAGACGGTTGACGATCGCGCGGTGGCTGACCACGACCCCCTTGGGGCGTCCGGTGGAGCCCGAGGTGTAGATGACGTAGGCCGGGTTGTCCGGGCCCGCCGCCCGTGTTTCACCGGGTTCGCCCAGCGAGGCGGGAAGAACCACGGTGGGCTGCGCATCCTCGATCATCATGCCTAACCGCTCGGCTGGATACGAGGGATCCAGCGGCAGATAAGCCCCACCCGCCTTCAACACACCCAACAGCGAAACGATCAGGTCCAGCGAACGGTCCTGCCGGACCGCCACGATGTGCTCCGGCCCCACCCCCGCTCCGGCCAGCTGTTCCGCCAGGAGCGTGGCGCGGGCGTCCAGTTCGGCGTAGGTCAACGACGCGCCCTCGAACACCACCGCCGTTGCGTCCGGCGTGCGCGCCACCTGCTCGGCAAACAGCTCCGGCAGCGTCGTCGCCGCCACTTCCCGCACTTCCCCGGCGGGAAGCACGTCCGCGGCGGTCAGCACCGAGGTCGTGGACAGCCGCCGGTCCGGGTCCGCCACCAGATTGCCGACCAGGCGCGTGAACCGGGCCACCAGGTCGTCCACCGTGGACCGGTCGAACAGGTCCGTGCTGTAGACCAGCCATCCGTCGATGCCCGCGTCCTGCTCGAACAGGTGGAACGACAGGTCCAGCCGCGCCGCGTAGAAGTCGACGTGCTCCGCACGCAGCGAGGCGTGCCCGAACGGCACGGGCCCGCCGGGCGCCCGCTGGTAGGCCAGCATGACCTGGAACAGCGGGTGCCGCCCCATCGACCGGGCCGGGTTGAGCGCCTCGACGAGCCGTTCGAACGGCAGGTCCTGGTGGGCGAACGCGTCCAGGTCGGCGCGCCGGACCCGGTCGACGAGCTGCCGGAACGTCGGGTCGCCGCTCAAGTCCGTGCGCAGCACGAGGTTGTTGACGAAGAACCCGACCAGGCCGTCCAGGGCGTCGTCGGTGCGGCCGGCGACGGGCGCGCCGATCGGCACGTCCTCCCCCGCGCCCATCCGGCCGAGCAGCGCGGCGACGGCGGCCTGCACGACCATGAACGTCGTGGCCCCGGTCTGCCGCGCCAGCTCCGCCAGCGCCCGGTGGGTCTCCGGCGGCAGCTGGAACCGCACCGCGTCCCCGGCGAACGACGGGTCCGCCGGGCGCGGCCGGTCGGCCGGCAGGCTGATCTCGTCCGGCAGGTCGGCGAGCTGCCGCGTCCAGTAGGCGAGCTGGGTGGACGCCAGGCTGTTCGGGTCGGCGTCGTTGCCCAGCAGGTCGCGCTGCCAGAGCGCGTAGTCGGCGTACTGCACGGGCAGCGGCGCCCAGCCGGGGCTGCGGCCCTGCAGGCGGGCGGTGTAGGCGGTGGTCAGGTCGGCCAGCAGCCGTTCGGTGGACCAGCCGTCGCTCGCGATGTGGTGCGTCAGCAGGGACAGCACGTGCGAGTCGCCGTCGCGGAACAACCGCGCCTCGAACGGCGGCTCGCGGTCCAGCTCGAACGCCCGCTGCGCGGCCTCGCGCGGTGAGCCCTCATCGAGGATCAGCGGCGGGATCGTGTCGAGCACCTGCTGGTAGGGCTTGCCCTCGAACTCCGGGTAGATCGTGCGTAGCACCTCGTGGCGGCTCACGACGTCGGCGAGTGCGGCCCGCAGCGCGTCCACGTCGAGCGGGCCGTCCAGGCGCACCGCGAACGGCACGTTGTAGGTGGCGCTCGGGCCTTCCAGCCGGTACAGGAACCACAACCGCTGTTGCGCCGACGACAACGGCGTCCGGCGCGGGCGCGGCATCGGCGTGAGCGCGGGCCGCTTCTGCGTGCCGCCGTCGAGCGCCGTGGCGAGGCGGGCGACGGTGGGCGCGTCGAAGACGGTCCCGATCGCGACGTCGATGCCGAGGTCCGCGCGGACGCGGCCGACGAGCTTGGTCGCCAGCAGCGAGTGCCCGCCGAGGGCGAAGAAGTCGTCGTGCCGCCCGACCCGCTCGACGCCGAGCAGGTCGGCGAACAACGCGGCCAAGGCGCGCTCGCGCTCGGTCTCCGGCTCCTCGGCGACGGTGGCGGCCCCGGGCTCGGGCAGCGCCTTGCGGTCGAGCTTGCCGGCGGGGCTCAGCGGCAGCTCGTCGAGGAACGTGATCACCGACGGCACCAGGTGCTCGGGCAGGGTGGCGCCGAGCTTCCGCCGGATGGCCGCCGCGTCGGCACCGGGCTTGGCGACGACGTATCCGATGAGCTGCTGCCGGTCCGGACGCGCGACCACCCCGGCGTTGACCACCTCGGGCAGCGCGGTCAGCGCGGCCTCGATCTCGCCCAGCTCGACGCGGAACCCGCGGATCTTGACCTGGTCGTCGGCGCGGCCGAGGAACTCCAGGGCGTCCCCGGTGCGGCGGACCAGGTCCCCGGTCCGGTACAGCCGCTGCCCGTCCGGTCCGGCGACGAACCGCGACGCGGTGAGCCCGGGCCGGTTCAGGTAGCCACGCGCCAGTTGGACGCCGCCCAGGTACAGCTCGCCGACGGCGCCGGGCGCGACCGGCTGCAGGTGCCGGTCCAGCACGTGGAGCTGCGTGTTCCACACCGGCCGCCCGATCGGCACGGTTCCGGTGCCGGCGCCCTCGGCCACCGGCCAGTGGCTGACGTCGACGGCGGCTTCGGTGGGCCCGTACAGGTTGTGGACGTGCGGCAGTTCGCGCGCGAGGTCGGACGGCAGGGCCTCGCCGCTGCAGATCACGCGGCGCAGGCTGCTCGGCCGGGCGCCGGACTCGACGAACGCCCGCAGCATCGACGGGACGAAGTGGACGGTGGTGACCCGCTCCCGGGCGATCAGCTCGCTGAGGTAACGGGGGTCCTTGTGCCCGCCGGGCTTGGCGAACACCAGGGTCGCCCCGGTGATGAGCGGCCAGAAGAACTCCCACACCGACACGTCGAACGACGACGGCGTCTTCTGCAGCACCCGATCTTCGGGCGTCAGCCCGTACTCGGCCTGCATCCACAGTAGACGGTTCACGATCGCCCGATGGCTGACCACGACGCCCTTCGGACGGCCCGTGGAGCCCGAGGTGTAGATGACGTACGCCGGAGTATCCGGGCCCGCCGCCCGCAACTCCCCGTCAACTTCCAGTGAGGCGGGAAGAACCACGGTGGGCTGAGCGTCCTCGATCATCATGCTCAACCGCTCCGCCGGATACGACGGATCCAGCGGCAGATAAGCCCCACCCGCCTTGAGGACTCCCAGCAGCGAAACGATCAGATCGAGTGAGCGGTCCTGCCGGACCGCCACGATGTGCTCCGGCCCCACACCAGCACCCGCCAACCGCTGAGCCAGCGCGGTGGTGCGGGCGTCCAGCTCGGCGTAGGTCAACGACGCGCCCTCGAACACCACCGCCGTCGCGTCCGGGGTTCGCGCCACCTGCGCCGCGAACAGCTCCGGCAGCGTCGTCGCCGGTACCTCACGCGCGTCGCCGATCAGGACGGTGTCCGGGAAGAACTCCAGGCGCGACACGGGCCGCTCCGGCTCCCCCACCGCCGCGTCGAGCAGCGATTCCAGGTGCGCCAGGAAGCGGTCCACCGTGGCGGCAGCGAACAGCTCCGTCGAATACGTGGCCTCGACCCGCATTTCGCCGTCGACCAGGAACGCCTCCAGCGCCAGGTCGAACTGCGTGGTGTCGTTGTGCACCGTCTCCCAGCTCGCCTCGACGCCGGGCAGGTCGAAGCCCTGCAACCCCTGGGTCAGGAACAACAGCATCACGTCGAACAGCACCGACCGGCCCGGCACGCGCGGCGGCCGCAGGCGCTCGACGAGCAGGTCGAACGGCAGGTCCTGGTGCGCGTACCCGTCGGTGCACACCCGCCGCACCCGGTCCACCAGCTCCGCGAACGACGGGTCGCCGGACAGGTCGGCCCGCAGCACGAGCGTGTTGCCGAAGTTGCCGATCAGCCGCTCGACCTCACCGGCGTCGCGGTTCATCGACGCCGACCCGATCGGCACGTCCGTCGCGCCGGTCCAGCGGGACAGCAGCGCCGCGTACCCGGCGAACACCACCATGAACGGGGTGACCCCGCGGGCCTGCGCGAACTCGCCGATCCGGTCGGTCACCGCCCGGTCGAAGGTGTGGAACCGCCGGTCCCCGCGGTCGGACCGCGCGGGCGGGCGGGGCAGGTCGGTGGGCAGCGGCAGGTTCTCCGGCGCCGGGGCCAGCTCGCGGCGCCAGTAGTCCAGATCTCCGGCCAGCTTCTCGTCGGTCAGCGTCTTCCGCTGCCACACCGCGAAGTCCGCGTACTGCACCGGCAGCGGGTCCAAACCGGACGGTTGCCCCGTGGTGTCCTCGCGGTACAGCGCAGACAGGTCGCGGGAGAGCGTGTTGAACGTGTAGCCGTCCCACGCGATGTGGTGCACGGTCAGCACCAGCACGTGGTCGTCGTCGCCGCGGCGCAGCAGGCGCAGCCGCAGCGAGTGCTCCGTTGCGAGGTCGAACGCGTGCGCCGACTCCTCCCGCGCGACCCGCTCGACGGTCCGGTCCCGGTCCGCTTCGGACAGCCCGCGCAGGTCCGACTCCGGCATCGTCACCACGGCGTACGGGTCGACGATCTGCCGCGGCTCGCCGTCCGGCCCGGCGACGTACCGGGTGCGCAGGATTTCGTGCCGCTCGACCAGCCGCTGGAACGACCGGTGCAGCGCGGCCTTGTCCAGCGCGCCGCGCAGGGTGATCGCCAGGCACACGTTGTACGCCGGGCTGGCCGGGTCGAGCTGCTGCAGGAACCACATCCGCGACTGCGCGTAGGACAGCGGCATGTCGTCGTCGGAGTCCCGCTTCGGGATCGACGTCGTGCCGGCCAGGCCGGCCTGGGCCAGCCGTCGGCGCAGCAGCTCACGTTTGCGGGCGGCGAGGTCACTCACCGGGGGCCTCCTTGCGCGATCAGGGTCAGCGCGGCGAACCACTCGCGGGACAGCTGCTGGATGCGGTCTTCGGTGAACAACGCGGACGGCCACTGCCAGTCGGCCTCCAGCGTCGAGCCGCGGACCAGCACGTTGAGCACCAGGCAGTACGGCGCGGGCATGTCGTCGTCCACGCCACCGCCCATCGCGCCCGCCTCGGGCGCGCCGGACCACGGCTCGCCGTCGCGCTCGCCCACGGTGAGCCGGCCGAGGTAGTTGAACTCCAGCTGCGGCTCGGGCAGCGCCTCCAGCTCGGCGGCGGTGTCCGGGTTGAGGTAGCGGAGCAGGCCGTGGCCGATGCCCTTGTCCGGCAGGGCGAGCTGCTCGTGCACCCGCACCAGTCCGTTGTGGACACCGCCGGTGAGGTCGCCGGGGTCCACCCGCACCGGGAAGACGCTGGTGAACCAGCCGACCGTGCCGGACAGGTCCGCGCCGGGCACGATCTGCTCCTCCCGGCCGTGGCCTTCCAGCGCGAGCAGCAGCGACGTGTCGCCAGTGCCGCGCCAGCGGGACACCGCGTGCGCGAGCCCGGCCAACAGGACGTCGTTGATCGTGACGCCGTGCCGCTCGGGCACCTCGGTGAGCAGCTTGCCGGTCACCTCGGGGTCGAGGAACGTCCGCGTGGCTCGCATGGACGCGCGGGTGTCCACGGCCGGGTCGAGGCGGCGGGTGCCGAGCACCGGGTCCGGTCCGGACAGGATGTCCCGCCACAGCGGCATCTCGCTCGCCTTCGCTCGCGCGACCTCGGGCAGGGCCCGCGCCCATTCGCGGTACGACGTGCCGACCGGCGGCAGCTCGTGGCCCACCCACAGCTCCGCCAGCTCGGGCACCAGCACGCCCCACGACGCGCCGTCCACGACGAGGTGGTGCAGCACGACGAGCAGCCTGCCGGGGCGGTCCGGGCCGGTGTCGAACCAGACGAACCGCACCAGGTCGCCGGACGGCGGATCGAGCCGGATCTCCCGCATCAGGTCCGGCAGACGGTCGGCGATCTCCTCGTACGGCAGGTCGCGGGCGTCGATCCGGGTGACGCAAGCGCTGGCGTCCACCGCGCCCCGTGGGCGGACGACGAACGTACCGTCGAAGGTCGCGCGCAGTACGTCGTGCCGGTCCAGCAGGGCCTGCACCAGCTCACGCAACCGGTCCAGGCCGAGCCCGGCCGGGGTGCAGAGCATCCGGGCCTGGCTGAGCTGGCCGTACGGCTGGTTGCGGGTGAGCCAGTGCAGCATCGGGGTCAGCGGCACCTCACCGATGCCGGCGTCGGAGTCCGCGCGGTGCACGGCGTCCCCGGCGACCCGCGCCAGGGCTGCCACCGTCCGTTGCTCGAACACGTCCCGCGGGGTGAACGCCAGTCCGGCGCCACGGGCCTTGCTGACCAGCCGCATCGACACGATGCTGTCCCCGCCGAGGGCGAAGAAGCTGTCGTCCGCGCCGACCTCGGGCAGGCCCAGGACCTCGGCGAACAGCCCGGCGATGCGCTTCTCCAGGTCCGTCGCGGGCGGCCGGGACGTGGTGCTCGTGTAGTCCGGCGCGGGCAGCGCCTTGACGTCGAGCTTGTCGTTGCGCGTCAACGGGAAGTTCTCGACCGCGACGATCGCGGCCGGGACCATGTACTCCGGCAGGGCCGCCGCGACCTGTTCCCGCAGACCGTCCGTGCTGCTCGCGACCACGTAGGCGACCAGCCGCTTCACTCCGGGCGTGTCCTCGCGCGGCACCACGACCGCGCGTTCCACCCGCTCGTCGCGCAGCAGCACGGCCTCGATCTCGCCGGGCTCGATGCGGAAGCCACGGATCTTGACCTGGTCGTCGACGCGGCCGAGCAGCTCGATCAGGCCCTCCGCGTTCCAGCGCGCCACGTCGCCGGTGCGGTACATCCGGGTGCCGGGCTCGCCGAACGGGTCGGCGACGAACCGCTCCGCCGTCGTGCCCGGCCGCCGCAGGTAGCCGCGGGCGAGACCGGCGCCGGACAGGTACAGCTCACCCTCCACGCCCGGCGGGCAGGGCCGCAGGTGCCGGTCGAGGACGTAGGCGCGCGCGTTGCCGACCGGCGAGCCGATGCACGGGTTCTCGGTGCGGTCGAAGTCGCACGCCGCGGAGTCCACTGTGCACTCGGTCGGGCCGTAGAGGTTCCACACGGCCAGGTCCGGCTCGTCCCGCAGCGACCGCCACAGCTGCGCGGGCACCGCCTCACCGCCGACGCCGAGCACCTTGAGCGCGCCGCGCCAGCCTGGTTCGGTCGCGACCTGCGCGAGCAGCGACGGGGACAGCTCGACGAACTCGATCTCGTGGTCCCGCAGGAACGCCCGCAGCAGGTCGGCGTCGCGGCGGGTGTCCGGCGGCACCAGGTGCAGCTCGTGCCCGGCGAACATCCACAGCATGGGCTGCCAGGACGCGTCGAACGCCATCGGCCAGGCGTGCGCGACGCGCAGCGGGCGGCCGGCCCGCTCGCGTGCCGGGTCGAACAGGTCGGTGCGGTGGCTGACCAGCAGGTTCGCGATCGAGCTGTGCGGCACCACGACGGCCTTGGGCGTGCCGGTGGAGCCGGACGTGTAGATCACGTACGCCGGGTGCTGCGGCTTCGCGCGCGGCGGCAGGTCGTCGGTGGAACCGGTCGCGGGTGGCAGCTCGGTCAGGACCAGCTTCGGGGCGGCGTCGGCGAGCATGAACTCGATGCGCTCGGCGGGCCAGTCCGGGTCGAGCGGCAGGTACGCGCCGCCCGCCTTGAACACCGCGAGCAGGGCGATCAGCATGTCCGGCCCGGCCGGCATGCGCAGCGCCACCACATCCTCCGGCCCCACCCCCTGCTCGATCAGCACGCGGGCCACCTGGTTGGCCCGCGCGTTGAACTCGGCGAAGGTCAGCCGGGTCTCCCCCGCCACGATCGCCACGGCGTCCGGCGTGGCCCGGGCCTGGTCGCGCAGGACCTCGGGCAACGTCGTCGCCGGGGCGTCCAGGACCTTGCCGGTGCCGATGCGACGCAGTTCGGCCAGGGTCTCGTCGCCGAGCAGGTCGATGCTCGTCGCCGTCTGGGCGGGGTCGGCCGCGAAGGCTTCCACGGCCCGGCGGAACCAGCCGCTCAGCGACTCCGCCCACGCCTCGTCGAACGTGTCCGGCCGGTACTCGAAGACGACCGACAACCGCTCCTCGGCGGCGACCGCCAGCGTCAGCGGGTAGTGCGTGGAGTCCTCGACCTCGACCCGGTCGATCGTGATCCCGGCGGCCCGCTCGCTCTCGCTCACCGCGTCGGAGTCGATCGGGTAGCTCTCGAACACGACCAGCGTGTCGAACAGGTCGCCGTGCCCGGCGGCGCGCTGGATGTCGGTGAGGCCGAGGTACTGGTGGTCCATCAGCCGCGCCTGCTCGTCCTGCACCGCGCGCAGGACGTCCAGCAGCGCGCCACGCAGGCGGACCCGCACCGGGACGGTGTTGATGAACAGACCGACCATACCGTCCACACCGGACAGATCGGCGGGACGTCCGGAGACGGTGGTGCCGAACAGGACGTCGTCCCGGTTGGTCAGCCTGCTCAGCACCAGCCCCCACAGCCCCTGGACGACGGTGTTGACGGTCAGGCCGTGCTTCCGGGCGACCGCGTAGAGCCGTTCGGTGGTCTCCGGTGGCAGTTCGAGGCGCAGCTTGCCCGGGTGCATCGGCACCCGGGAGGCGGCCGGGACCAGCAGCGTCGGTTCCTCGACGTCGTCCAGCGCGGCCAGCCACGCCTCCGCGGAGGCGTCCCGGTCCCGCCCGGCGAGCCAGGCCAGGTAGTCGCGGTACGGCCGGGGCGACGGCGGCTCGGTGCCGGCGTAGAGCGCGAGCAGGTCGCGCACCAGCAGCGGCAGCGACCAGCCGTCGAGCAGGATGTGGTGGTTGGACAGCACCAGCCGGTGGTCCCGCTCGCCCAGCTTCACCAGGGTCATCCGCAGCAGCGGGGGCTCGTCGAGCGCGAACCGCTCCGCCCGGTCCCTGGCCAGGAACGCGTCGAACTCCCCGTGGCTGAGTGTCAGCTCCGCCCAGGGCAGCTCGGCCGCACGCCGGATGATTTGTTTCGGCTCGTCGTCGTGCACGAACGCGGCACGCAGGTTGGGGTGCCGGACCAGCAGGTCCTGCGCGGCCCGGCGCAGCCGCGCCGCGTCGATCTCACCGGTGAGGCCGAGCACGAACTGGACGGTGTAGACGTCGTCGGCGCTCTCGTCGTACAGCGCGTGGAAGAGCATGCCCTGCTGCAGCGGGGACAGCGGCAGGACTTCCGCCACCTCCTCCGCGGCCGCGAGGTCACGTAGGGCGTCCTGCCACTTCCCGATCAGAAGGTCCACTTCGGAATCGGCGAACCGGCTGGTCCACGACCAGGTCGCCGTCAGCACCGGACCGTCCGGTCCGTCCTCGGTGACGACGTTGATCTCCAGTGGACGGTGCTGGATCTCCGGCTGCGGCAGCTGCTCCGCGGCCGGGACCCAGTAACCCTCGGAGACGTCGAACCGGCCGAGGTAGTTGAAGCCGATCTCCGGGTCGGGAACACCGGTCAGCTCGCCGTGCAGCCAGCGGAGGATGCCGAACCCGATGCCGTTGTCGGGCACCGCGCGCAGCCGCTCCTGGATCTGCGGTGGGCTCGCGGCGGCGGGCAGTTCCACCGGGTAGACGCTGGTGAACCAGCCGACCGTGCGGGACAGGTCCGCGCCGGGCACCAGGTGCTCCTCGCGGCCGTGGCCCTCCAGCGCGACCAGCCGCGGCTCGCCGAACGCCTGCGCGAGCGCGCTGAGCAGCACGTCCTGCACCCCGGTCCGGAACTTGCCCGGCACCTCGGTGACCAGTTCGGAGCCGAGCGTCAGCTCCCGGCGGCCAGCCGTGGGAGCCGGTCGCACGTCGTTCTGTTCGGCGCGGGGCAACGACTTCCACGGCTCAGTGCTCGGGGTCGGCAGGTGCCGCGCCCACCAGCGGAACGACGTGGGCACCGGGTCGAGCTTGGCCGGATGACCGGACGCGCGGGCCTCCCACGCCTGCGCCAGGTCCCCGGCCAGGATGCGCCACGACACGCCGTCGACGACCAGGTGGTGCAGCACGAGCAGCAGCCGGCCGGGCTCTTCCGGGCCGTGGTCGAACCACACCGCCCGCACCAGCACGCCCGCCTCCGGGTCGAGCGCTTCGACCGCCTCGGCGTACTTCTCCGCGACCGGCGTGTTCCCCGGAACGTGCTCCAGCACGTCGGTCACCGCGCCCGGCGGGCGGACGTCGAGCACGTCGCCCCGTAGCCGGGCACGCAGCAGGTCGTGGTGGTCGAGCACGTCCTGAAGCACCCCGGCGAAGATCTCCGGCCCGTCCGCGGGCGGCACCCGCAGCAACGCGGCCTGGGCCATCTTCGTCTCGCCGCTCTCCCGCCACCACCGCATGACCGGGGTCAGCGGCACCTCGCCGACGCCCTGCGCGCGATCGCCGTCGACGACGACCACGTCGGTGTCGACTGCCCGGGCCAGCGCCGCCGCGGTCTGGTGCTCGAACACCTGCCGCGGCGAGATGCGCAGCCCGGCCGCGCGCGCCTTGCTCACGAACTGGATGGACAGGATGCTGTCGCCGCCCAGGCCGAAGAAGTTGTCCTCGGCGCCGACCTCCGGCACCCGCAGCACCTCGGCCATCACGCGGCAGAGGATCCGTTCGGCCTCGGTCTCCGCGGCCCGGCCACCGGCCGTCGGCTCCGGCCCGGGGTCGGGCAGCGCCTTGCGGTTCACCTTGCCCGAGGGCATCAGCGGGAACTCGTCGAGGAACACGAACCGCCGCGGCACCATGTGCTCGGGCAGTCGCGTGCGCAGCCAGTCGCCCAGACCGTCCACTTCGGCGCCGAGGCAGTAGCCGACCAGCCGCTTCGGCTCGTCGCGCACCAGCACGACCGCCCGCCGGACGCCTTCGTGCTGCTCCAGGACCGCCTCGATCTCCTCCAGCTCCACCCGCATGCCGCGGATCTTGACCTGGTTGTCGGCGCGGCCGAGGAACTCCAGCGTCCCGTCGGGCTGCCACCGGGCCAGGTCGCCGGTGCGGTACAAGCGGGAGCCGGGCGGGCCGAACGGGTCGGCGACGAAGTGGTCGGCCGTCCGCTTCGGATCGTTGATGTAGCCGCGGCCGAGGTAGACACCCCCGGCGTACAGCTCGCCGGGTACGCCGACCGGCACCTGCCGCAGGTGCTGGTCCAGCACGTACAGCCGGGTGTTGCCGTTGGGGTGCCCGATGGACACGGCCTTGCGGACCGCGCTCGCGTCCCGGTAGACGACGTGGCTGACGCCGATCGTGGCCTCCGCCGGGCCGTACCCGTGGTACATGATCGCGTCGCTGACCGCGCGGAACCGGGCGAACAGCTCCGGTGTCAGCACCTCACCGCCGCACCAGACGTGCTTGAGCGACCGGCCGCGTTCGGCGAAGCCGTCCAGGCCCACCAGCAGGTCCAGAATGGACGACGGCAGGTAGGTGAAGGTGACCGCGTGCCGTTCGATCAGGCCCAGCAGGTAGTCGATGTCGCGTTCGCCGCCGGGTTCGGCGATCACCAGCTTGCCGCCGGTGACCAGCGGCAGGAACACCTCGTTGATCGAGATGTCGAAGCCCATCGGCGCCTTGAACAGCGCCGCGTCACCGGGCCCGAAGCCGAGCATCTCGCGCTGCCACAACAGGCGGTGCGTGATCGCGCGGTGGCGGATCATCGCGCCCTTCGGTTTACCGGTGGAGCCGGACGTGTAGATGACGTAGGCCAGGCCCTCCGGCGGCACCCGCACGCCCAGGTTCTCCGGGTCCTCGTCCGCCAGATCGACGTGCACGACCGGCACGCCCAGCTCCCGCACCGGCGCGTCGTGCTCGGGTCCACTGAGGATCGCGGCGAACCGGGAACTCTCCGCCACCTCGGCGATGCGCCGCTGCGGCCACGACGGCTCCAGCGGCACGAACGCGCCACCGGCCTTCTCGACCGCGACCAGGCCGACGACCAGTTCCAGCGACCGCTCCCAGTGCATCCCGACGGTCCGCTCCGGCCCGACACCGGCCGCGACGAGCCGCCGGGCGAGGTGGTTGGCCTTCGCGTTCAGCTCGGCGTAGGTCAGGCCGCGGTCGTGGAACTCGACCGCGATCGCATCCGGGGTGCGGGCGGCCTGCTCCTCGACCATCTCCGTCAGCGTGGTGTGCGGCCGCTCCTCGGCGGTGTCGTTGAACGCCGCGAGCTGGGCCCGCTCGTCGTCGCCGAGGATCTCGGCCAGGCCGACCGGCTGGTCCGGCTTGGCGACGAGTGCGGTGAGCAGCCGCACCAGCCGACGGGCGAGCGAGTCCACAGTGGATTCGTCGAACAGGTCGGCGGAGTAGCTGATCAAGCAGTCCTCCGGCCCGAAGTGGAACGCGAGGTCGAACTTGGCGCCGGTGAACGCGGGGACCATCGGCTCGGCCACGACGTCCGGCAGCTCCAGGCCCGCGGTCGCCGGATCGCGGTGCGACACCATGATCTGGAACAGCGGGTGCCGCCCCGGCGAGCGCGGCGGGTTGACCGCCTCCACGACCCGCTCGAACGGCAGGTCCTGGTTGGAGTAGGCGTCCAGGTTCGCCTCGCGCACGCGTGCGAGGAGGTCGCGGAACGTCGGGTTGCCGGACAGGTCGGTGCGCAGCACGACCGTGTTGACGATGTACCCGACCAGGTCGTCCAGCGCTTCGTCGGTGCGGCCGGCGACCGGCGTGCCGAGCGGGATGTCCTCGCCCGCGCCGAGGCGGGACAGCAGCACCGCGGTCGCGGCCTGCGCGATCATCAGGTCCGTCACGCCGAGTTTGCGGGCCAGCTTCGCCAGCGACGCGGTCAGCGCGGCGGGGAACTCGACGGTGACGTTGCCGCCCTCGCGCGTCGGGTGCTGCGGGCGCGGCCGGTCGGTGGGCAGCGGCAGTTCCTCGGGCAGGCCCTCCAGGCGCTTCAGCCAGAATTCGCGCTGATCGTCGACCGGGATGTCCTGCAGCCACTGCGTGTAGTCGGCGTACTGGACCGGCAGCGGCGCCCACTCCGGCGCGCGTCCGCCGCGGCGGGCGGCGTAGGCCTCGCCCAGGTCGCGCAGCAACGGCCGCGCCGACCACTCGTCGCCCGCGACGTGGTGGACGACCAGCACGAACAGGTGCTCATCCGGGCCGGTGCGGACGACTTCGGCGCGGATCGGCGGCTCCTCGCCGAGCCGGAACGCGTACCGGCTCGCGCGTTGCACGAACCCCTCGGCCGGGCCGTCGTGGCGCTGCACCGGGAACCGCTCGAACGGCGGCAGCACGCGCTGGCCCCCGGCGGTGAGCAGGGTGCGCAGCGCGTCGTGGCGGTTCACCACGTCGGTGAGCGCCTGGTCGAGCGCGTCCAGATCGAGCGGGCCGGTCAGGCGCGCGGCGAACGGGATGTTGTAGACCGGCGACGGGCCCTCCAGCTCGTGCAGGAACCACAGGCTGCGCTGCGCCGGGGACAGCGGCACGGGGCTGTCGTGCTCGCGGCGGGCCAGCGGCGGGCGCGCGGCACCGCCGTCCAGGTGCCGCGCCAGGCGCGCCACCGTCGGGGCGTCGAAGATCGCGCGGATCCGCAGGTCGGCGCCGAACGTGCGGCGGATGCGGCTGACCAGGCGGGTCGCGAGCAGCGAATGGCCGCCGAGGGCGAAGAAGTCGTCGTCGCGGCCGACCTCGGGCACGCCGAGGACCTCGGCGAACAGCCCGGCCAGGATTTCCTCGCGCGGGTCACGCGCCTCGGCGCTGGTCTGCGTGATCTGCGGTTCCGGCAGCGCGCGGCGGTCCAGCTTGCCGCTCGGACTGAGCGGCAGCTCGTCGAGCACGACGATCGCGGACGGCACCAGCTGTTCGGGCAGGGACTCGGCGAGGTTCCGCCGCAGCGCGGCCGGGTCCAGCCCGTCGCCGACGACGTACCCGACGAGCTGCTGACGGCCGGCGTGCACGGTGGCCGCCGCGGCGGTGACCCCGTCCAGCGCGAGCAGAGCCGCCTCCACCTCGCCCAGCTCGACCCGGAAGCCGCGGATCTTGACCTGGCCGTCGGCGCGGCCCAGGTACTCCAGGACGCCCTCGGCCGTCCAGCGCACGACGTCCCCGGTGCGGTAGAGCCGCGAACCGGGCTCGCCGAACGGGTTGGCGACGAACCGGGACGCGGTCAGCCCGGCGCGGTTCAGGTAGCCCCGGGCGAGCTGTACTCCCCCGAGGTACAGCTCGCCCGGCGCGCCCGGCGCCACCGGACGCAGGAACCGGTCCAGCACGTAGGTCTGCGTGTTCCACACCGGACGTCCGATGGGGACGGTCGTGGTGTCCGCGGGGACCGGCCAGTAGGTGACGTCGACCGCCGCCTCGGTCGGCCCGTACAGGTTGTGCACCTGGGCGAATTCACTCGCCTGCCGCGCCAGTTCGGGCGGCAGCGCCTCACCGCTGCAGATGATCCGCGCCGGCCCGCGCCCGGTCTCGACGTACTGGGCCAGCATCGACGGCACGAAGTGCGCGGTGGTGATCCGCTCGCGCTCGACCAGTTCGGCCAGGTATCGCGGGTCCTTGTGCCCCTCCGGCCGGGCGAACACCAGGGTCGCGCCGGTGATCAACGGCCAGAAGAACTCCCACACCGACACGTCGAACGACGACGGAGTCTTCTGCAGCACCCGATCCTCGGGCGTGAGCCGGTACTCGTGCTGCATCCACAACAGACGGTTCACGATCGCCCGATGGCTGACCACCACACCCTTGGGACGGCCGGTCGACCCCGAGGTGTAGATGACGTAAGCCGGGTTGTCCGGCCCCGCCGCCCGCAACTCCCCCTCGCCTTCCAGCGCGGCAGGAAGAACCACCGTGGGCCGGGCATCCTCGACCATCATGCCCAGCCGCTCCGCCGGATACGACGGATCCAGCGGTAGATAAGCCCCACCGGCCTTGAGCACACCCAGCAGCGAAACGATCAAGTCCAGCGAACGGTCCATCCGCACGCCGACGATGTGCTCCGGCCCCACCCCGGCCCCCGCCAACCGGCGGGCCAGGTCCGTCGCGCGCGCGTCCAGCTCGGCGTAGGTCAGCGCGGTTCCCTCGAACACCACCGCGGTGGCGTCCGGCGTGCGCGCCACCTGCGCCGCGAACAGCTCCGGCAGCGTCGTTTCCGGCACGTCGGCGGCGGTTTCGTTGGGGGCCACCACGACCTGCCGCCACTCGTCGGCCGGCAGCGGTTCGACCTGCGCGACCGGCGTGCCAGGCGCGGCGACGAACCAGCCGAGCACGTCCTGCACCCGCTCCGCGATGCGCGTGACCGCGGCGTCGTCGAAGCGCGCCGGGTCGTGGTCGATGCGCAGCACGACCTCCTCGCCCGGCACGACCAGCAGCGCGAGCGGGTAGTGCGTCGCGTCCCGCACCTCGACGCCGGCCAGCGGCGAGCCGGCCAGGTCGGTGCCGGGATAGCTTTCGAAGACCACGAGCGTGTCGAACAACGCGGGCTGCCCGGCGGCGCGCTGGATGTCGGCGAGCCCGAGGTGCTGGTGCTCCAGCAACCGCGCCTGCTCGGCCTGCACCCGCGCGGCCAGCCCGGCCGGCGTCTCGTCCGGCGCGAGGCGCACGCGCACCGGCACGGTGTTGATCAGCATGCCGACCATCGACTCGACGCCCGGCACCTCCGGGTTGCGCCCGGACACCGTCGCGCCGAACACCACGTCGTCCCGGCCGGTCAGCCCGGCCAGCACCAGCGCCCATGCGGACTGCACGAGCGCGTTCACCGTCACGCCGTGCTCGCGCGCCGCCTGCGCCAGCGGCTGCCCGGGCAGCGAAAACTCGGCCCGCCGCGGCAGTCCGCTCGACGGGCCGTCGGCGACGAGCGTCGGGCCGTCCAGATCGGCCAGCGCCTCGGCCCACGCGCGCTCGGCGGCTGCAGTGTCCTGTTCGGACAGCCAGGTCAGGTAGTCGCGGAACGGCCGCACCGGGGGCAGTGTTTCCCCGCCGTACAGCGACAGCAGCTCACGCACCAGGATCGGCGCGGACCAGCCGTCCCACAGGAGGTGGTGCGACGACAGCACGAGCACGTGCCCGGAATCCCGGCGCACCAACGTGAACCGCAGCAACGGCGGCCGGGCGAGATCGAACGGCTCGGCGCGGTCGTCGTCCAGCAGGCGCTGGAACTCGCCGTCGTCCGGGCAGTCCACCACGCGCCACGGCACCCGCACCGCGCGCCGCACGACCTGCACGAACTGACCCGAGGACTGGGTGCGGAACCCGGCCCGCAGGTTGGCGTGCCGCCGCACCAGCTGCTCGGCCGCCTCCCGGAGCCGCTCGGCGTCCACCGCACCGGTCAGCCGCAGCACGGTCTGCACCGTGTAGACGTCCGCGCGCTCGTCGAGCAGGGCGTGGAAGATCATGCCCTGCTGCAACGGGGTGAGCGGGAGGACGTCCTCGACGCTCGACGCCACCCTCAGGACTCGCTCTCGACCAGGCTGCGCGGCCGCATGTCGGTCCAGTTGGCCTCGATGTGGTCCAGGCACGCCTGGCGGCTGTCCTCCCCGAACACGATCCGCCAGCCCGAGGGCACCTCCGCGAAGGTGGGCCACAGCGAGTACTGGCCCTCGTCGTTGACCAGCGCGTAGAAGCGCCCGTTGTCGTCGTCGAAGGGGTTAGTCACGCCAAGCCTCCAGTGCCGTCAGGTCAACTGAGGCTTACCTTAGTAAGGCGATACTAAGAGTGTCCAGCGGCGAAAAAGGTGACGAGAGCGTCGTTGACCGCGTCCGGGCGCTCCAGATATCCGTAGTGCCCGGCGTCGGCGATCTTCACGTACCGTGCGGACGGGATCGCGTCGGCGACCTCACGCGCGAGGTACGCGGGCAGGCGAAGATCGTCGGCGAACCCGATGACCAGGCAGGGAACGTCGATCGCGCGGTAGGCGTCCAGGCGGCTCTCGGTGATGTCGAGGTCGAGCTGCGCGCGCAGGCCGGGCGTCCACAGGGTCGGCGACATCTCGAAGATGTCCAGCCAGTCCGCGATCGCCGCGTCGTCGTTCAGCGTGCGGGGTGAGAGATTCTGCACTGCCCGCATCACGGCCTCGTACTTCGCGGGCAGCGCGATCTCGCTGTCCCGCAACTCCTTCTCCGCCGCGCCCATCGCCGCCCGCATCGCGTCCGGGCGGCCGCGCGTCGCCATCAGCACGGCCTGGCTGACCAGTTCCGGACGCGCGAGCATCAGCTCGGTCACCACCTGCGCGCCCATCGACGTGCCGACCAGGCGGCACGGGCCGAGGTCGAGGTGCTCGATCAGGCCGGCGGTGTCGGCGACCAGGTCGTCGATGGTGAAACCCGGTTCGGCGGGCGAAATCCCGCGGTTGTCGAACGTGATCGCCCGGTAGCCGGCGTCGAGGAGCGCGGGCACCTGGTGCAGGTGCCACACCCGGCCGTTGGCGGCGGTGCCCATCACGAGCACCACCGGATCGCCGGAGCCGAGGTCGTCGTAGTTGATCTTTATGCCGTTGACGTCGGCGAGTGGCATGGTTCTCCTTGCAGGCTGGCCCGGCGCAGTCCGGGCATGGTCACCGCGACCAGGCAGACGCCGAGCACGCACACGATTCCGCCGGCCACGATCCCGCCGGCCGGGCCGAGCAGCCGCGCGGCGAGCCCGGCTTCGGCGTTGCCCACGGCCGGGCCGGTCGTGGCCTGCGCGAGCCACAGGCTGCTGACCCGGCCCTGCAGGTGGCCAGGCGTGTGGTGCTGGAGCAGCGCGCGGCGCAGGATTTCCGACGTGGTGTCGCCGATCCCGGCGAGCGCCAGGAACAGCAGCGCCAGCCACAGTTCGCCGGACAGGCCGAACGCGGTGATCGCCAGTCCCCACAACAGCACCGATGCGATCAGCGCGCGGCCGCTGTGCCGGAACCGTCCGGTCCAGCCGCTGACCAGCGCGCCGAGGAACGCGCCCACCGCCGGGGCGGTGTAGAGCAGGCCGACCGCGGACGGGCCGCCGCCGAAGACCTCCGTGCCCATCTGCGGGAAGAGCGCGTAGGGCATCGCGAAGAGCATGGCCCACAGGTCGATCAGCAGCAGTCCGCGCACGACCGCGTTGTGCCGGAGGAAGCGGAAACCCTCGGCGATCGCGTGGAACGGGTGCTGGTGGTCCTCGTCCGGCTTGCCTGCCCGCAGCTCGGGCAGCCGCCACATGAGCAGGACCGCGGCGACGTAGCCGAGCGCGTCGATCGCGAAGCACGCGGCGACGCCGGGCCCGGCCGCGATCACCCCGGCGATCGACGGGCCGACCATCGCGCCGAACTGGCTGGTCACCGTGATCAGCGCGCCGGCCGCGGTCAGGTGCTCCGGCTTGACCAGCGCGGGGATCGCCGCCATCAGCGCCGAGCCGCCGAGGCCGTTGATCGCGCCGGCGAGGATCGCGGCCACGTAGACGAACCACAGCATCGGGTGCGGGATCGCGGCGTTCACGGCCAGCCCGCCGAGCACGACCGCGACGGTCGCCCGCGTGGTGAGGATGAGGCGGCGGCGGTCGACCCGGTCGGCCATCACCCCGCCGGCGAGCAGCCCGCCCAGCAACGCGATGCCGAACACGAGACTGACCAGTCCGACCTGGACCGACGACCCGGTCACCTGGTAGACGTGCAGGTTGATCGCGACGTTCGTGAGCGCCGTTGTCAGCACGGTGAGTGTCTGCGCGGCGAAGACCAGCCGGTACGCGGATGCGCTCCGTAGCGGCGTGACGTCGATGACCATTTCCCCGAGCCGCACGAGCACCTTCCCTTCGTAACGTCGGCTAGCCTAACCTAAGTTCGCGCGATCGAGGGAGCTGACGATGTTGCACGGCTGTGTGCCCTGGCCCGAGGACCTGGCGGCGGAGTACCGCGCCGGAGGCTACTGGACCGGACAGCCACTCGACGTCCTGCTGACCGAGGGCGCGGCCGCGCACGGGGACCGGGTCGCGCTGGTGGCGGCCGACGGTGCGCGGTGGACCTACGCCGAACTCGACGCGTGGGCGTCGCGTCTGGCGGCCGGCCTGGTGTCGGCGGGGTTGCGGCCGGGTGAGCGGGTCGTGGTGCAGCTGCCGAACGTGCCCGAGTTCGTGGCTCTGTTCTTCGCGTTCCTGCGGGCCGGCGTGCTGCCGGTGCTGGCGCTGCCCGCGCACCGCGAGAGCGAGATCGTGCCGCTGTGCGAGCTGAGCGAGGCCGTCGCGTACGTGGTCGCGGACAGCGACGACGCCGGGTACGACTACCGCGAGCTGGCGCGGACCGTGCAGAAGGCGGTGCCGTCGGTGCGGCAGGTGTTCGTGGTCGGCGAGCCGGCGGAGTTCCAGTCGCTGCCGTCCGCGGCGCCGGTCTCGTTGGCGGCGCCGGATCCTTCCGACGTGGCGTTGTTCCTGCTGTCCGGTGGGACGACGGGCACGCCGAAGCTGATCCCGCGGACGCACCAGGATTACCTGTACAACGCGCGGGCGAGCGCTTCGGTGTCCGGATTTTCGGCCGACACGCGGTACCTGGTGGCGTTGCCCGCGGCGCACAACTTCGCGCTGGCTTCGCCGGGGCTGCTCGGCGCTTTGGCCGCCGGTGGGACGGTGGTGCTGGCGCCGGATCCCAGCGCGGACACGGCGTTCGAGCTGATCGAACGCGAACGGGTGACGGTGTCCGCGGTGGTGCCGCCGGTCGCGCTGCTGTGGATGGACGCGGCCGAGTTCATGGACGAGGACCTGTCGAGCCTGCAGTTGCTCCAGGTGGGTGGCGCGAAATTCAACGCGGAGCCGGCCTCCCGGGTGCGCGCGACGCTGGGTTGCGATCTGCAGCAGGTGTTCGGGATGGCCGAGGGGCTGCTGAACTTCACCCGGCTGGACGATCCGGACGAGCTGAAGATCACCACGCAGGGCCGCCCGCTGTGCCCGGCGGACGAGGTGCTGGTGGTCGACGAGGAGGGCGACCCGGTGGCGCCCGGCGAGAGCGGCGAGCTGCTGACGCGCGGGCCGTACACGCTGCGTGGTTACTACCGGGCGGAGCAGCACAACGCGCGGTCGTTCACGCCGGACGGGTTCTACCGCAGCGGCGACGTGGTGCGGGTGCTGCCGTCTGGGCACCTGGTCGTGGAGGGGCGGGTCAAGGACCAGATCAACCGCGGTGGCGAGAAGATTCCCGCGGAGGAGCTGGAGAACCACCTGCTGGCCCACCCGGCCGTCCACGACGCGGCGGTGGTCGGGATGCCGGACGAGGTGATGGGTGAGCGGACGTGCGCGTTCCTGGTGGTGCGCGGGGAGGCGCCGACGCTGCGCGAGGTGACGGCGTTCCTGCGGTCGCGCGGGGTGGCGGCGTACAAGCTGCCCGACCGGGTGGAGGTGCTGGACAGCTTCCCGCTGACGAAGGTCGGGAAGGTGTCGAAGGCCGCGCTCGCGAGGCGGATCGCCGGGTGAGCGCTGGCGCTTCGGCCGCCCACTGCCACCCGCGCCGGACGCAACGCCAGGCGAGCACCGGCAACCGCCACCACACCGCCCGTCCCGCATCTGGAGAACACCCGTGACCACCGGTGCACCCACCCGAGCCGCCACTGATCACGCCAGGGACCACGGCCACCCGCGCTGGGCGGAACACCGGGCCACCACCCACCCCGCACCAGGAGAACGCCCGTGACCACCGGTGCATCCACCCAGGCCACCCCGGACCGGGGGCCACGCGTGGCGGCGTCGTCGCGGGTGGCCGGGCTGCTCGTCGCGCTCGTGGTGCTCGTCGCGGTGGCCCTGCTGAGCATCGCGGTCGGCTCGCGGTCCATTCCACTCGGGACTGTCCTCGACGCATTGTTCCACCGGGACGGTTCGGATTCGTCCTATGTGGTCTGGTCGATCCGGGTGCCGCGGACGTTGATCGGCATCGCGGTGGGCGCGTCGCTGGGGGTGGCCGGGGCGCTGATGCAGGCGCTGACGCGCAACCCCCTCGCTGACCCGGGTCTGCTGGGCATCAACGCGGGCGCGGCGACGGCTGCCGCGCTGTCGGTCGGGGTGCTCGGGGTGACGGATCTGCGGGCGTTCGTGTGGTTCGCCTTCCTGGGGGCGGCCGTCGCGGGTTTCGTGTTGTACGTGATCGCCGGCCGGGGTGGCGCGTCGCCGGTGCGGCTGGCGCTGGCCGGGACCGCGGTGTCGGCCGCGTTGACGGGCCTGACCCAAGCGATGACCCTGCTGGACACGCAGACGCTGGACCAGATGCGGTTCTGGACGGTGGGGTCACTGGAGCGCGCGGACGGCGGCACCCTGGTGCGCGTGCTGCCGTTCCTGGTGGCCGGCCTGGTGCTCGCGCTGTTCCTCGCGCGCCCCTTGAACGCCCTCGCCCTGGGCGACGACGCCGGCAAGTCGCTCGGCGCGCACCTCGGCTGGACACGCGCCCTGACCCTGGTGGCGGTCACACTGCTGGCCGGCGCCGCGACGGCCGCCGTGGGCCCCTTGGTGTTCGTCGGACTGGCGGTGCCGCACATGGTGCGCGCGATCACCGGCCCCGACCAGCGGTGGGTGGTGCCGTACTGCGCCCTGCTGGCCCCCGCGCTGCTACTGCTGGCCGACGTGCTGGGCAGGGTGATCGCCCGCGAGGAGATCGACGTCGGGGTGGTGACCGCCCTGCTCGGGGCACCGCTGTTCATCGCACTGGTCCGCCACACAAAGGCGGGGCGCGCATGACCGGCCCAACCGTGCCCGCACCACTGGCCCACTCACGCACCACTGGCCGCGCGACTGGCCCACTCACACCCGCACCACTGGCCCACCCACACACCCCGCCCCGCGCGACTGGTCCAACCGTGCCCCCACGACTGGCCCACTCACGTACCACTGGCCGCGCGACTGGCCCACTCACACCCGCACGACAAGCCCACCCACACACCCCGCCCCGCGCGACTGGTCCAACCGTGCCCCCACGACTGACCCACTCACGTACCACTGGCCGCGCGACTGGCCCACTCACACCCGCACGACAAGCCCACCCACACACCCCGCCCCGCGCGACTGGTCCAACCGTGCCCCCACGACTGACCCACCCGCGCACCACAGACCAGACGAACGGCCCAACCACGCACGCACGACTGACCCAGTCATGCACCCCCCGGTGCGCGAGTGGCCCAACCACACCCGCGCGACTGACCCACCCACACACCACCCCCCGCACGAGCGGCCCAACCACACCCACACCACCCGCCCACTCGCACCACCACGAGGCGGCCCCCTCATGACCCAGCTCCTCACCAAGGCCCGCACGGCGCCCCATCCCGCCAACCGACGCTCGCTCCTCGTTTGTGTCGCCCTTGCGGTCGCGGTCGTCGTCTTCGGGGTGCTCGCCCTGGGCACCGGGTCGATCGCCGTCGCGCCGCTCGATGTCGTTCGCACCTTGCTCGGCAATGGCAGCCGCATCACGAACTTCGCCGTGCTCGACCTCCGGCTGCCCCGCGTGCTCATCGCGCTGGCCGTCGGGGCCGCGCTCGGCATGAGCGGCGCCGTCTTCCAGAGCCTGTCGCGCAACCCGCTCGGCAGCCCGGACATCATCGGGTTCAACTACGGCGCCACCACCGGCGGCCTGCTGATCATCCTGCTCTTCGGCGGCGGCACCCTGGCCGTCTCCGGCGGCGCCCTCGCCGGCGGGCTGGTCACCGCGCTCGCCGTCTACCTGCTCGCCTGGCAGCGCGGCGTCCGCGGCTCCCGCCTGGTCCTGGTCGGCATCGGCGTCAGCGCGATCCTCCAGGCCGTCAACTTCTACCTGATCGTCAACGCCCAGCTCGCCGACGTCGCCCGCGCGACGGTCTGGCTCACCGGCAGCCTCAACAACCTCGGCTGGACCCAGTTCTGGCCACTGGCGATCGCCCTGGTCGCGCTGATCCCGCTGCTGCTCGCCGGCACGCGACGGCTGGACATGCTCGAAATGGGCGACGACGCCGCGGCCGCGCTCGGCGTCCCGGTCGAACGCAGCCGCGTCTACCTGCTGGTCGTCGGCACGGCGGCCTGCGCGATCGCGACCGCCGCCGCCGGGCCGATCGCCTTCGTCTCCCTCACCGCGCCCCAGCTGGCCAAGCGCCTGACCAGGGCCGCCGGCGCGGGCATCCTCCCGGCCGCGTGGATGGGCGCGTTGCTGGTGCTGGCCGCGGACTTCGTCGCCCAGCGCATCGCCGGCTCGTCGACGCTGCCGGTCGGGGTGGCGACCGCCGCGCTCGGTGGCGCCTACCTCGGCTGGCTACTCTGGCGCCGCCGCTGAAAAAGGCCCCGGGCAACCCCGGGGCCTTTTTCACGAGTCAGGCGCGCACCACGAACGGCGCCACCGAACCCAGCTTCTCGCAGGTTTCCTCGAACTCACGCTCGGGCGTCGAGTCCGCGACGATCCCGGCGCCCGCGCGCAGCCACGCCTGCGCACCCTCCTGGTACACCGCCCGCAGCACCAGCGCCGCGTCCAGGGCGCCGTCGTGGGAAAGCGCTATCACCGCGCCGCTGTACAACCCGCGCGGATCGTCCATCCGGGAGATCGCGTCCAGGGACTCGCGCTTGGGGATGCCGGACGCGGTCACCGCCGGGAAGACCGCCTCCAGCGCGTCCCACGCCGACCGGCCGTCCGCGAGGTCCCCGTTCACCAGCGAAGCCAGGTGCTGCACGCTGCCCCGCTCCTTGATGCCCATGAAGTCGCCGACCCGCACCGACTCCGGCACGCACACCCGCCGCATCTCCTCCTGCGCGGTCCGCACCGACACGGCGTGCTCGAACACCTCCTTGGGGTCCGACTCGAGCTCGGCCCGCGCGGCCGCGTCCGCCGCGCTGCCCCGGCCGAACGCGCGCGTGCCGGCCAGTGGCTGCGTCGTGACCTGACCACTCGCGTCGACCGACACCACGATCTCCGGGCTGAACCCGGCCGCCTCGGCACCGCCCAGCCGCAGCAGGAACGACCGGGCCGGGGTGTTGCCGCGCCGCCCGAGTTCGTAGGTCGCGACCAGGTCGGCCGGGAACGGGATCCGCACGACCCGGGACAGGATCACCTTCTGGTACTGGCCCTGCCGGATCTCCTTGACCGCCTGCGCGACCCGCTCGCGGTAGCTCTCGCCACCGGCCCGGACGTCCACTTCGGCCGGTTGTGGCTGGTCCGCCGCGAACGACGCTTCGAGGATTTCGCGGACCCGCGCCCGCTCGGCGGCGTCCACGCCGCGGATGCCGACCGTGTGCCCGTCGAGCCGCACCTCGGTGCGCGGCACGATCACCCGCACCACCTCGCCCGGTGGGGTCGCGGCGCCCCGCAGTCCCAGCCCCGGCACCAGCCCGGCGAACGAGAAGTGCACGCGGCCGTAGGCGTTCCATCCCGTGACGGGCAGTTCCGCCAGCGCCGACCGCATCGCCTCGCCCGGCGACCCGGTCCACGCACGATCGGTCACCTCGCCGCCGTACGAGATGCGCACTCGCTCGGCGTCGAGTGACACCGTCGCGAGCGCCCCACCCGCGAACGTCCACACGCCGTCCCGCTCGTAGACGACGTAGTCGTCGAACCCGGCACGCGCCAGCCTGGTCACGAGGCTCAGTGGCTCAGCCACCGATCCAAAGGTCTCGAGGTCGTACTCGGTCACGCCCACTCCTCGGCTTTCACACCACTGACCGCGTATTGGGCCGGCCAGTCGAACGACGGTTCCCGCCGGTCGAGGATCGAGCGCAGGATTTCGCCGACCCGCACCGCGGTGTTGGAGAGCAGGGAGGCGGTGATGCCGTGCGAGTGCTCGGTGCCGCCCTGCAGGTACAGCCCGGCCTTGACGTCCGGGGCCACCAGCCGGTAGTCGCGCTCGACGCGCAGACGGCCCTGCTCGTCGCGGCGGCACTTCGCGGCCAGCTCACCGAGCAGTGACGTCGGATCGGCCGGACGGTATCCGGTCGCGTAGACGACGAGGTCCGCGTCCAGCACCGTTTTCTCGCCCGTGGTCAGGGACTCGATCGCCATGCGGACACCGGACTCGGTCTCGTCGACGTCGATCGGGCGGCACGCGTTGAAGATCCGCAGCCGCTGCACGCCCTGCACCTTCTCGCGGTACACGCGGCGGTACAGGTCGTCGATGAGGTCGAGGTCCACGGCCGAGTAGTTCGTGTTGCCGTGGTAGTCCATCAGCCGACGCTTGACGTCCTCCGGCGCGGTGTAGAACGCGTCGACCGCTTCCGGGTCGAAGATCCGGTTCGCGAACGAGCTGTCGTCCGACGGGCTGTAACCGTAGCGGGCGAACACCGAGCACACCTCGGCCCGCGGAAACCTGTCGTGCAGGAAGGCGGTGACCTCGGCAGCGCTCTGCCCGGCGCCGACGACGACGCACCGCTCGGGGTCGGTCACCTTGCCGATCCGGTGCAGCAGCTGGTGGTTGTGCCAGATCCGGTCACTGGTCGTGACGCCCTCGGGGAGGTTCGGCCGCAGCCCGGTGCCGAACACGACGTTGCGGGCGCGGAACACCTGCCCGTCGGTGGTCCGCACGTCGAACAACGTTTCCTCGCCCGGAACCGGCGTGATCCCGGCAACCTCGCGGCCGTAGGAGACGAGGTCGTCCACCTTGGCGGCCGACCACTCCAGGTAGTCGTGGAACTCGATCCGCAGCGGGAAGAGGTTCTTGTGGTTGATGAAGTCGACGAGGCGCCCCTGGCTGTGCAGGTAGGACAGGAAGCTGAACTCGCTGGCCGGGTTGCGCATGGTGACGAGGTCCTTGAGGAACGACACCTGCATGGTGGCGTTGTCCAGCAGCATCCCCCGGTGCCAGCCGAAGCGCGGCTGCCGCTCCAGGAAGTGCGCGGTGACCGCCGCCCCGCCGCCGGCGTTGTGCTCGGTGACGGCGATCGCCAGCGCGAGATTCGAAGGGCCGAAGCCGACCCCGACCAGGTCGTAGACCGGAACTTCCTGCGGTTCTGGCATGCCCGTCCTATCCGTAGATGTACAACCGAGGCAACCCTAACCTAAGTTAGGGGAGGCTTAACTACTACATTCGGGCGTGATGTTGATCCCGGAACGAGGAGGACCGATGCGGGTCGCGATGTTCGGCTACCAGACGTGGGGGCACCGCACGCTGCGTGCACTGCTGGACGCCGGTCACGAGGTGGTGCTCGTCGTGACGCACCCGAAGAGCGACCACGCGTACGAGAAGATCTGGTCCGACTCGGTCGCGGAACTCGCGCGGGAGAACGGTGTTCCGGTGATCGAGCGCAACCGCCCGGACGACGAGGTGGCGGCGCGGCTCAAGGAGGCCGAGCCGGAGATCATTGTGGCGAACAACTGGCGCACCTGGCTGCCGCCGGAGATCTTCAACCTGCCGCCCCGGGGCACCCTCAACGTGCACGATTCGCTGTTGCCCGCCTACGCCGGTTTCTCCCCGCTGATCTGGGCGCTGATCAACGGGGAGAATGAGGTCGGCGTAACCGCGCACATGATGAACGACGAACTGGACGCGGGCGACATCATCCTGCAGCGGGCCGTCGAGGTCGGTCCGCGGGACACGGTCACCGATCTGTTCCACCGCACCGTGGACCTGATCGCCCCGGTGGTGTCGGAGGCACTGGCGAAGCTCGAATCGGGCGACTACGAGCCGGTGCCGCAGGACCGCTCCAAGGCGAGCTTCTTCCACAAGCGATCCATTGAGGACAGCCGCATCGACTGGACCTGGCCGGCCGAAGACATCGACCGCCTGGTCCGCGCCCAGTCCGACCCGTACCCGAACGCCTTCACCACCCACAAGGGACAGACGATCCGGGTGATCAAGGCATCCGTCTCGAAGGGACGGTACGGCGGCACGCCCGGACGCATCTTCATCCCGGAGGGAGAAGGCGTGGTGATCGTCGCCGGCGCCGACGCCCGCTTCGGGAAGAACCACGGCCTGGTGATCGAGCGGGTACGCCTGGAAGACGGCACGGAACTACCGGCCACGCAGCACTTCAAAGCGATGGGCGGATACCTGGGCCGCTGACGGCGCGCCAGCGCCGTCTTTGAACCCAAGGTAGCTGGGTGGTCATCCCGTCGCCTGACACGTGACGATCACCTTGAGCCAGGGCCGCAACCTCCGCTGGGGCGCGAGTTGACATGCCAACCTTGCGGCCCTGGCTCAAGGTGATATGCACAAACCGGAAGGCGACGGGATGACCACCCAGCGACCACCTCGCCAAGGCGAGACGAGGCACCCCTTGGTCATCCCGGAGCCTGCCCGTCCGGCGAGGACATCTTTTGATCTTTGAACCGGCGGCTTGGGCAGGCGGAGAGCCCGCCCTGCGGGCGGAAAGCGCCTCACGGCGCCGAACGGTCACCTTCCGACCACCCCCGCCCCCGATGCCTGATTGTGTTTCAGTCGCCGAGCAGGCGTGTCAAGGCGGGAAAGAGTACCTTGACACGCCTGATCGGCGACCAAAGACCGGCTGTGGATCGGGGGCGGGGGAGGTCTGGTTGGGGTAGTCGGTCCTGCTGCGTTGCCGGGCTGCGGTTCGCAGGGCTGCCGCGCGGTCAGCTAAGTGCCAGGCCACTCGCGTTGCCGGCCGCCGGTAGCGCAGGGCTGCCGCGCGGCCCTGGCGTGTAGTCGGTCCACTTGCGTTGCCGGCCGGCGGTTCGCAGGGCTGCCGCGCGGTCAGCTGAGTGCCGGGCCGCTTGTGGTGCCGGCCGCCGGTTTCCGATGCTGGGGAGGACTGGCGCGTAGTCGGTTGCCTTGCCGGCCGCCAGCTCCCTCCCTAACCCTTCTTCGCCCTGCTTGGGGCTACCCTTGGTGGCTCGTTCGGCTGCTTTGGGTACACCGGCGGCCACGGCGCGTCCATCAGCCCCGCTGCCATGTCGCGCTCCGACATCTCCAGCAGCGCCTCGATGGACTGCGGCCGCGCGCCCATCTCCGCCCACGGGTCGCCCCGGCGTGCGACCAGCTCCGGCACCGTCGACAGCGTCAGCTCAGCCGGCTCCACAGTGGACAGCTCGCCCCAGGAAATCGGCGTCGAGACCTGGCCCCCGGCGCGCGGTCGCACGCACCACGCGCCGAACACCGTCTTGTGCGGCGCGTTCTGGTTGAAGTCCACGAAGACCCGCGCGCCCCGCTCCTCCTTCCACCACTGCGCCGTGATCAGATCCGGGTGCCGCCGCTCCAGTTCACGCGCCAGCGCCACCGCCGCGGCACGGACGGCGTACGAATCCCACCGTGGTTCCAGCGCGACGTAGACGTGCAGACCCCGAGACCCGGTGGTCTTGACGTACGCCGTGATCCCCAGCGAGTCCAGCAGCTCCTTCGTCAGCACCGCCGCCTCGCGGACCTGCTCGAAGCCCACCCCCGGCGACGGGTCCAGGTCGATCCGCAGCTCATCGGCGAAATCCGGCGCCGAAGCGCGGTACGGCCACACGTGGAACCCGATGCAACCCAGGTTCACCGCCCACAGGATGTGCGCCAGATCAGCCGCCACCAGCGCATCGGAAGTCGTGCCGTTGGGGGTCGACACGACCGTCGTCCGCACCCAGGGCGGCGTCGACTTCGGGACGCGCTTCTGGAACCACGACTTGCCGCTCGCCCCGTCCGGGTAGCGCTCCAGCAGCAACGGCCGGTCCCGCAGCGTGTTCATCAGCGGCCCCTCGACCGCCTGGTAGTAGCGCACCAGATCGAGCTTCGTCTCGCCCCGCTCGGTGAAGTAGATCTTGTCCGGCGACGAAATGGTGACCTCGGTGCCCTCGATGGGGACGGCGCTCACGCTCTCACCTCGCTGAACAGGGCGGTCAGCTCCGCCGGCGGCACCTCTTCCAGCTGGTCGTACCGGCACGACCCGGGCGTCCGATCGGGCCGGAACCGCACCAGGCGCGTCGCGTGGCGGAAGCGGCCCGCCTGCAGGTGGTCGTAACGCACCTCGGCGACCAGCTCGATCCGCACCGGCTCCCACGACAGGTCCTTGCCCGCGTTCCACCGGCTCTGCGCGCCCGGCACCCGCCTGCCGTCCATCTCGAACGACGCCCACTCCCGCCACGGGTGGTTCTCCATCGCCCCCTCCCGCAGCGGCGCCAGCTCGTCGACCAGCTCACGGCGCCGCGCAGCGGTGAAGCTGCTGGCCACACCCATGTGCTGCAGGCGCCCGTCGGCGTCGTACAGCCCGAGCAGCAGCGACCCGATCCCGTTGCCGTCCTTGTGCCAGCGGAACCCGGCCACCACGCAGTCCGCGGTGCGCTCGTGCTTGACCTTCCACATCACGCGCTTGTCCTGCTCGTACGGCAGGTCCCCGGGCTTGGCCATCACCCCGTCGAACCCGGCGCCCTCGAACCGGGTGAACCAGTCCTGCGCGACGTCCGGGTCCTGCGTCATCGGGGTCAGGTGCACCCGGGCGAGTGAGTCGTCGAGCACCCCTTCGAGGACGTGCCGGCGACGGCGGAACGCCTCGCCGGTGAGGTCGGCGTGGTCGAGCGCGAGCACGTCGAAAGCCACGAAACTCGCCGGCGTCTCCTCGGCCAGCTTCCGCACGCGGGACGCGGCGGGGTGCAGGCGGAGCTGGAGGTTGTCGAAGTCGAGGCCGTCGCGGGTGACGATGACGATCTCGCCGTCGACCACGCACCGCTGCGGCAACGCGGCCTTGAGCAGGTCGACCAGCTCGGGGAAGTACCTGGTCAGGGGCCGGTCGTTGCGGGAGCCCAGCTCGACCTCGGCACCGTCGCGGAACACGACGCAGCGGAACCCGTCCCACTTCGGCTCGTAGTGCAGCCCGGGTTCGCGGGGCATCTCGTGCACGGCCTTCGCCAGCATCGGCTTGACCGGCGGCATCACGGGCAGGTCCACATCGAGAACTCTAGGCCGGAAAAATTCCTCGCGCGCCGTGTCGAGGGAAGACGGCCCGCTCCGTACCTCCTTCCGGCGGACGGGCGATCAGGAAGGATGACGCGCATGAAGAACTCCGCGACCGGCGAGCTGCTCGGCGCGTTCCGGCAGGTCGAGGTGTGGCCGGTGCTGCCCGGCGGCCAGGGATGACCGAGGACCTGCTCCGCGAGCTGGCGCCGCAGGTGCTGGCGATCCTCATGCGCCGCTACGGCGGGCTCGACACGTGTGAGGACGCGGTGCAGGAGGCGCTGCTCGCGGCGTCGACGCAGTGGGCCGAGGCCGGCGTGCCGGACAACCCGCGCGGGTGGCTGCTGACGGTCGCGACGCGGCGCCTGACCGACTGGATGCGCAGCGACAGCGCGCGGCGTCGCCGGGAGGACGAGGACCTGCTCGCCACCCCGGCGGCGCTGCTGGTCGCGCCGGGCGCGGACGAACGCGGCCCGGGCGACGCGGACGACACGCTCACCCTGCTGTTCCTGTGCTGCCACCCGTCGTTGTCGGCGCCGTCGCGGATCGCGTTGACGCTGCGGGCCGTGGGTGGCCTGACGACGGCCGAGATCGCGAAGGCGTTCTTCGTCCCCGAGGCGACGATGGCCCAGCGGATCAGCCGGGCCAAGCAGAAGGTGAAGGGCGCCCGGTTCGCGCTGCCGCCGGCGGAGGACCGGGACGAGCGGCTCGACGCGGTGCTGCACGTGCTGTACCTGATGTTCAACGAGGGCTACACGGCGACCACCGGACCCGACCTGCAGCGCGACGACCTGGCCACCGAGGCGATCCGCCTGACCCGCCTGGTGCGGCGGCTGTTGCCGTCGGACTGGGAGGTCGCGGGCCTGCTGGCGCTGATGCTGCTGACCCACGCCCGCCGCGCCGCCCGCAGCGTCGGCGGTGAGCTGGTTCCACTGTCCGAACAGGACCGGAGCCGCTGGGACCGCGCCCTGATCGACGAGGGAGTCGCCCTGGTCAGCGAGGCCTTGGCGAAGACCCGGCGGCTCGGCGCGTACCAGCTGCAGGCCGCGATCGCCGCCGTCCACGACGAGGCGCCGAGCGACGAGGAGACGGACTGGCCGCAGATCGTGGCGCTGTACCAGCTGCTGGAGCGGGTGGCCCCGAACCCGATGGTCACCCTGAACAAGGCGGTGGCCGTGGCGATGACGTCGGGCCCGCGAGCCGGGCTGGCACTGCTGGACCCGCTGACCGAGGACGCCCGCCTGACCGAACACCACCGCCTGCACGCGGTCCGCGCCCACCTGCTGGAACGCGCCGGAGAACACGAACAGGCCCGCGAGGAATACCAGCGAGCCGCAAAACGCACCACGAGCCTGCCCGAGCAGCGCTACCTGCAACGCCGCGCAGCGGCCTGCCCTACCCCCGAAGAGCTGGGTGGTCATCCCGTCGCCTGACACCGCAACGATCACTTTGAGCCAGGCCCGCAACCCAGGCCGCCAATCGCCGCCGGACAACGCAACCTTGCGGGCCTGGCTCAAAGTGATACACCCAAACCGGAAGGCGACGGGATGAGCCACCCAGCGACCACCTCGAAAAGGCGAGCCGACAACGATCCCCCGTCATCCCGGAGCCTGCCCGTCCGGCGAGGACATCCCTTGGTCTTTGAAGCCGCGCCGCCTTCGGCAGGCGACGAGCACCTCCAATTTCGACGATCCGTCTAACCCCTAGACACCTCGTATAAGATGGTCCTCATGCTCGATCTCGAAGCCATCCGGAGCGCCGCCAAGCGGATCGACGGTGTCGCTCATCGGACGCCTGTGCTGACCTCCGCCACCCTCGACCAGCGCACCGGCACCACCGCGTTCCTCAAGGCCGAGAACTTCCAGCGCATCGGCGCCTTCAAGTTCCGCGGGGCCTACCACGCGATCTCCCACCTGACACCCGAGCAGCTCAGCAAGGGCGTCGCCGCGTACTCGTCCGGCAACCACGCCCAGGCGGTCGCCCTCGCGGCCAAGCTGGCCGGCGCGAAGGCCGTCATCCTGATGCCCGAGGACACCCCGTCCACCAAGGTGGAGGCCACCCGCGGCTACGGCGCCGAGGTCGTCACCTACGACCGCTACACCGGCGACCGCGTCGCGATCGGCAACCAGCTCGCCTCGGACCGCGGCCTGACCCTCATCCCGCCCTACGAGCACCCGCACGTCATGGCCGGTCAGGGCACCGCCGCGCTGGAACTCCTCGAAGAGACCGGCGAGCTGGACACCCTCATCGCCCCGATCGGCGGCGGCGGGCTGATGGCCGGGAGCGCCACCGCGGCCAAGGGCCTGCACCCGGGCATCCGGGTGATCGGCGTCGAGCCCGAGCAGGCCAACGACACGCAGCTCTCCCTCCGCCAGGGCGAGCGTGTGCGGATCCCGGTCGCCCGCACCATCGCCGACGGGCTGCTCGCCGACGTGCCCGGCGAGCTGACCTTCTCCGTCAACCAGCGCCTGGTCGACGACATCGTCCTGGTCAGCGACGACGAGATCCGCGAGGCGATGCGGTTCGCGTTCGAGCGGCTCAAGATCGTCCTCGAACCGAGCGGCGCGACCTCCCTCGCCGGGCTGCTCAAGGGCGGCTTCACCGGCCGGGTCGGTGTCATCCTCTCCGGCGGCAACATCGGCGTCGACCGCTTCCGCGAGCTGCTCGGCTGACGGCGAGGCGGGTGCCGCCCCCGGCGAACGGCACCCGCCTCGGCGTCACGGCGTCGCCAGCGCCTCCGTCGGCGACAAGCGGGACGCCCGGATCGCCGGGTACAGTCCGGCGATCCCGCCGATCACGAGCGTCGCCGCGGCCCCGCCGGCCACCGCCCACAGCGGCACCACCACCGGCCACGACTGGTAGAGCGCGTAGCCGACCGTCACCACGCTCCCCAGCACCGCCCCGCCGAGCCCACCGAGCGCGGACAGCAGCAGCGACTCGGCCAGGAACTGGGTCCGGATCTGCCCGCGCGTCGCGCCGAGCGAGCGCCGCAGGCCGATCTCCGCGCGCCGTTCCAGCACCGAGATCACCATCGTGTTCGCCACCCCGACCCCGCCGACGAGCAGCGCCACCGCGCCCAGCCCGAGCAGCAGCCCGGTGAACGCCTCACCCGCCGCCTGCTGCGCGGCCAGGGCGTCCGAGGGCCGGGACACCTCGACCTCGTTCGGCGCCGCCGGGTTCGCGGTCGCCCCCAGCACCGACTGCACCGCCGGGACCTGCGCGTCCTGCGAGCGCGTGTAGATCGTGGTGGGCAGCCCGTCGAACCGCAGCTCGCTCGCCGCCACCTCCCAGCCGACCAGCGCGGCCGAGTCCAGCTCGGGCGCCAGCGCCGCCGGTTCGAGGATCCCGACCACGGTGAACCAGCGCCCGCCGACCAGCACCTGGACGTCCGGCCCGGCACGCGAGATGCCCAGCCGCTCGGCCGCGGACGAACCGAGCACGACCGCCGGATAGCCGCTCGTGGCTTCGTTGAGCCAGGTTCCGCTGCGCGTCCGCGCACCGGTCGTCGCCGGGAGGTCCAGCCGGGCCGCGTAGGCGGCGAGCCCGTTGGTCTGCGCCTCGGGGATCTTGTCCGTGCGGTAGACCTTCGCGTCGGCCAGCCGGGCGATCGCCGACACCGACTCCACCGGCCCGATCCGCGCGACCATCGCCTCCGCCGTCTCCGGCAGCTGCGCCGCCTCACCGGTCAGGGTGGTGCCCGGCGACACGGTGAGCAGGTTGGTGCCCAGCGCCGCCAGCGTCCGGTCCAGCTCGGCCCGCGACGACGACGAGATCCCCACCACCGCGACCATCGCGGCGATGCCGATCGCGATCCCCAGCGCGGACAGGAACGCGCGCGTCGGACGGGTCCGCAGACCGACCGCGCCGACCTTGACCACGTCCCGCGGCCACATCCGGGCCGGGGACAACGCGGCGGTCATCGCGTCACCTCCTCGACGACCCGGCCGTCCCGCATCCGCACCTGCCGCGGCAGCGACGCCGCGATGTCCCGGTCGTGCGTGATGATCACGACCGTGGTGCCGGATTCGTTCAGCTCCCGCATCAGCGTCATCACCCCGGCGCCGGACGCCGAGTCGAGCGCGCCGGTGGGCTCGTCGGCCAGCAGCAGCGGCGGGTCGCCCGCGACGGCCCGCGCGATCGCGACCCGCTGGCGTTCCCCGCCGGACAGCTCGTGCGGCTCGTGGTCCATCCGGTGCCCGAGCCCGACCCGTTCCAGCGCGGCCGCCGCCCGGCGCCGCCGCTCCCCCGCGCGCAGTCCGGTGTAGAGCAGGCCGTCGGCGACGTTGTCCAGCGCCGGGGTGCCGGCCGCGAGGTGGAACTGCTGGAACACGAACCCGATCCGGCGCGCCCGCAACGCGGAGAGCTTGGCGTCGGACAGGGTCGCCACGTCGTGGCCGTCGATGTGCACGCTCCCCGAGGTGGGCCGGTCGAGCGTGCCGAGCACGTTGAGCATCGTCGACTTGCCCGACCCGGACGGCCCCACGATCGCGACCAGTTCTCCCGGCTCGACCCGCAGCGACACCCCGGCCAGCGCGAGCACGCCGGAGTAGCGCTTGGTCACGTCGGTCAGCGAGATCATTTCGGCATCCCCACGACCATGCCCTCGGCGAGCCCGTCGCCGCTGACCTCGACCTTGCCCTCGGCGAACAACCCGGTCTTCACCGGCACGTACCGCGTAGTGGTGCCCTCGACCACCTCGACGCCGAACCCGCCCTCGGACAACGCGACGAGCGCGGCGACCGGCACGGCGAGCACGTTCTCGCGCTTCTCGGCGGTGAAGGTGACGTCGACGGACGCGAGCGCGTAGCCCGCCACGGCCTGCTGGTCGTCGAACGCGATTTCGACCTCGACCTTGGTCTGCGCCTCCTGGCCCTGCCCGCCGGCCGGTTCGATCACGGTGGCGACGTCGGTGATCTTCCCGGCCACCTTCCGGTCGTCGGGCAGCGTGACCTGCACGGCGGCGCCCTCCTGGGCCAGCCGCTGGTCCGACGGGTCCAGCTCGACGGTCACCGCCTTCGCGGTGCCCGTGTAGGACAGCACCTTCTGCCCCGGCGCGGCCGGCTGGCCCACGCTCGCGTCCACGGTGTCGACCCGGATCTCGCCGGGGGTGAAGACGACCCGGCCCAGCTCGACCACACCGGTCTCGTCGAGGCCGAGGTCCTCCTGCCACTCCCGGACGGCGTCCGCGGTGGCCGAGCTGTACTCGTCGTCGATCGTGAAACCGGTGTAGCCCAGCGCGCTGAGGTTCTCCTCCAGCTGCCGCACGTCGGCGCCCTCGGTGCCCTCGGCCAGCGCGCGGTAGGCGGGCATCACGCCGTACATCAACGTCACCGGCTTGTCGTCGACGCGGAAGACCGGCTGGCCGCGGCCGATCACGGACCCGCTGTCCGGAACCGCGGTGACCGTGCCCGGCAACCGGTTCGCCACCGTCGCGGAGGCGCCGTAGCCGAGTTCACCGTCCTCGGTCTGGGTGTCGTCGAGCGTCTGCCGCTGGACCTTCGCCGTGCTCGGCGGCAGGTCCACCGCGGCCGGGGCGGCGCCGTCGTCGCCACGCGCGACGACCGCCCACGCCCCGCCCGCGACGGCCACGACCAGCACGAACACCACGGCGTAGACCCGGGCCCGGCCGCGCCGGCGCGGTTCCACCACGGTCATCCGCGGGCCCCCGCGAGCACTTCCTGGCACTTCTGCGACGCCTGCTCGAAGTCCGGATCGGAGGCCGAGCTGCCCTCGATGCGGATGCCCTTCTGCCCGGGCTCCGGGTCGGGGAAGGCCTCGACGCCGTTCTCCCGCATGCAGACGGCGAAGTCGCGGGCCGCCTGTTCCATCTTCGGGTCGGACTTGGCGGCCCCGTTCTCCTGCGGGTTGTACTGGCGGCACGCCTCCTGGGCCTTGTCGACCGTCTCCTTCGGGATCGAACCGTCGACCTTCATGGTGATCCGGCCGTCCACCGGGTCGTCCATGGGCACGCCGTTCTCGCGCATGCACTGGGCGAACTTGAGCCCCATGTCCGCTCCGCCCGCGCTCGGCGCGCCGGCGGTCGTGGTCGTGGCACCGCCGGCCGAGGCCACGCCGTCCCCGCCGCCGTCGCCGGAACCGCACCCGGCGAGTGCCAGTGCGAGGGCCACGGGAAACGCGGCCAGGATCTTGCGCATCGGGATCTCCTTCGAAATGTCGGGACCGAACGGGTGGAGATCAAACGGGGCGGCGCATTTCCCGGGCGTTTCCGAGATCGCTAACGGCGAGGAAACACCGCGCCCGTCAGGCTGGTGACGTGCGGGTTCTGGTGGTGGAGGACGAGCCGATGCTCGCCGAGGCGATCGCGGAGTGGCTGCGGGAGGACGCGCACGCGGTGGACGTGGCCCACGACGGCGGGGGCGCGCTGGACCGGCTGGCGGTCAACGACTACGACGTCGTGGTCCTGGACCGGGACCTGCCCGGCGTGCACGGCGACGACGTGTGCCGCGAGCTGGTGTCCTCGTCCTCACCGACGCGCGTGCTGATGCTGACCGCCGCCGCGGAGGTCACCGACCGCGTCGCCGGGCTGACCATCGGCGCCGACGACTACCTCACCAAGCCGTTCGCGTTCCCGGAACTGGCCGCGCGCATCCTGTCGCTCGGCCGCCGCGCGCGCCCGGCCGCGCCGCCGGTCCTCAGCCGCGCCGGGATCACGCTCGACCCGGCGCGCCACGAGGTCTTCCGCGACGGCCGGTACGTCCCGCTGTCCAAAAAGGAGTTCGCCGTGCTGGCCGAGCTGCTGCGGGCCGACGGCGCGACCGTGTCGGCCGAGTTCCTGCTGGAGAAGGCGTGGGACGAGAACGCCGACCCGTTCACCGGCGCGGTCCGGCTCACGATCCTCAAGCTGCGCCGCAAGCTCGGCGACCCGCCGGTGGTCGAGACGGTGACCGGCGTGGGGTACCGGATCCCGTGAGGCGGCCCCGGCGGATCACCCTGCGGGCGCGGCTCACGCTCATCTACGGCGGGCTGTTCCTGGCCGGCGGTGTGGTGCTGCTCGGCGTCACCTACGCGTTGTTCAACTCCCAGGTCGGGCGCGGCACGATCAAGCTGCTCACCCGCACCAGCCCGGCGCCCGGGACGGACCCGGTGATCACCGCGCACGACCTGGGCGACCTGCTCATCGACTCCGAAGCCGAGCGCGTCGCGCGTGAGCAGGCCGCGTTGCTGAAGGAAGCGGCGGCGCACTCGCTGCTCGTGCAGGGCACGATCGCGTTGGTCGTGGTGGGTGCGCTGGCGATCGGCTTCGGCTGGCTGGTCGCCGGCCGGGTGCTGGCGCCGCTGCACGGCGTCACCGGCTCGGCCCGCCGCATCGCCGCCTCCGCCGACCCGCGCCAGCACCGGCGGATCACGCTGCGCGGGCCGGACGACGAGGTGAAGGACCTGGCGGAGGCGTTCAACACGATGGTCGAGCGACTGGACCGGTCGTTCGACGGCCAGCGGCGGTTCGTCGCGAACGCCTCGCACGAGCTGCGCACGCCGCTGACGCTGAACCGGTCGCTGGTCGAGGTCGCGATGCACCGCCGGAGCGCCTCGCCGGACGTCAAGGAGCTGGGCGAGAAGCTGCTGCAGATCAACTCGCGGCACGAGCGGCTGATCAGCGGGCTGCTGGTGCTGGCGAAGTCGGAACACGTCGCCGAACGGTTCCCGCTCGACCTCGCCAACGTGGTCACGCACGTCGTCGAGCAGACCGCCGGCCAGGCGACGGCGGCGAACGTGACGGTCCTCGACGCGCCGGGGGAAGCCCCCACCCTGGGCGACGCGCTGCTGCTCGAACGGCTGGTGCACAACCTCGTGGAGAACGGCATCCGGCACAACGAGCCGGGCGGCTGGGTCCGGATCAGCACCCGCACCCGCGGCGACGAGGCCGAGATCGAGGTGAGCAACACGGGGCCCGTGGTGGCCGCGGAGGAGATCCCGGCGCTGTTCGAGCCGTTCCGCCGCCGCGCCGCACCGCGCCTGGACTCGGCGAAGGGCGCCGGTCTCGGGCTGTCGATCGTGCGCTCGGTGGCCGGCGCCCACGACGGAGCGGTGACGGCGCGCCCCCGCGAGGGCGGCGGACTCGTGGTCACGGTGCGCTTGCCGGCTCGATGAACGCGGTCACCGCGCGCGCACCGGCGCCGGGCTGGCTCGTCCGGGACGAAGTGTCCGGCATCGGAGATGACGACGCCGGTCGCGTTGTCCGCCCAGGGGCTGATGGACGCGGCCGTGTCGGGGATCGAGCCGTGGGAGCTGGAGATTCCCAGGACCGGCACGGTCAAGTGCCGTCGCCCGGGCGAGCCAGGAGCAGCTCCGGGCGATCGTCAGCATCAGCGCAGGCGTTGCACGCCCGGAGCTAGTTGTATCCGGTCAGGACGTTGGTAGCGGCGTGTCTGGCTGAGTAAAGGAGAACCTCCGGTTGGGATGTGGCTTGTCTAAGGCCCACTCCGATCCGGAGGTTCTCGTGTTCCACGGTAGTGCCCGGCTGACGGTTCACGGTCGGCGACTGATCGTTCAACGCCACCAGGCCGGCTGGAAACAGGCCCACATCGCCGAAGCGATGGGCGTGTCCCGCAAGTGTGTGAAGACCTGGATCGACCGCTACGCCGCCGAAGGCGAGTCTGGCCTGGTCACCCGCTCCTCACGCCCACACACGAGCCCCAACCGCACGCCCGACGAGGTCGAGCAGCGGGTGTTAGACCTACGTCACCGCGAACGCCGCGGACAGGACTGGATCGGCCTCGAGCTCGGACTCCCGCCCCGCACCGTGTCGCGGATCCTGCGCCGCCACGAGGTGCCCTACCTGGCCGAGTGCGACCCGATCACCGGCGACGTCATTCGCGCCTCCCGCGCAACCGGC
Organism: Amycolatopsis thermalba; assembly: GCF_023376025.1. Taxonomy (NCBI): domain Bacteria; kingdom Bacillati; phylum Actinomycetota; class Actinomycetes; order Pseudonocardiales; family Pseudonocardiaceae; genus Amycolatopsis; species Amycolatopsis thermalba. The sequence continues at coordinate 1,076,232 of NZ_CP091196.1, read as the reverse complement.
GTCCGTTACGAACGCGAACGACCGGGCGAGCTGGTCCACATGGACGTCAAGAAGCTCGGCAAGATCCCCGACGGCGGTGGCTGGCGTGTCCACGGCCGCAGTGAACAGGTCCGTGCTCGCGGCATCGGCTACGACTACGTCCACTCACTCGTCGACGACCACTCCCGCCTGGCCTACTCCGAGATCCTGCCCGACGAGAAGGGCTCGACCTGCGCGGCGTTCCTACTGCGTGCCGCCGCCTACTTCGCCGATCACGGGATCTCCCGTATCGAGCGCGTGATCACCGACAACCACCTCAGCTACCGACGATCACGCGACATGGCCGCCGCGGTCGCAGCACTCGGCGCAACACACAAGTTCATCCGGCCCCACTGCCCCTGGCAGAACGGGAAAGTCGAGCGCCTCAACCGCACCCTCCAGGCCGAGTGGGCCTACCGGCACGCCTTCACCAGCAACGAGGCACGAGCAGCAGCACTTGCAGCCTGGATCGAGCACTACAACACTGAACGCCGCCACAGCGCACTCGGAGGACGACCGCCCATCAGCCGGCTACCAACCTAACGGCCGGATACAGCTAGTCGTGCGCGGACGACCCACGCCCCTCCCGCAGCGCCGGCGCCAGTACCGCCACCACCGCGGTCACCACCACGGCCGACACCAGCCCCCACCGCAACCCGGCCCACCCCGCGACCACCCCGATCACCACCGGCTCGATCAGGAACCCCGCGTACCCGCACGCCGCCACCGCCGCGACCGCCCGCCCCGGCGCGTCCGGCTGCGTCCGCCCCGCCGCGCTCCACGCGACCGGCACGATCCCCGCCACCCCGGCCCCGACCAGCGCGAACCCGACCACCCCCACCACCGGCACCGGCGCCGCGAGCACGACCGCGAACCCGCCCACCGCCACCACCGAAGCCAGCCGCAGGAACGAAACCGCCCCGGCCCGCGCCACGATCCGGTCCGCGCCCAGCCGCACGACGATCATCGTCACCGAGAACGCGAAATACCCCAGCGCGGCGACCGCCGGCCCGGCCGCCGTCACCTCGCTCAGGTACACCGCACCCCAGCTGTTGACCGCCCCCTCGGCGACGAACCCGCAGAACGCGATCGCCCCGAGCGGCACCAGCGCCCGCCCCGGCCACGCGAACGCCGGCCCGCCCTGGCCGCGGTCGGGCCCGCGCAGGAACCCGGTCCGGACCGCCCGCAACGCGACCGCCAGCAGGACCCCGCCCGCCACCGGGAAGTGCACCGTCACCGGCACGTGCCAGGTCTCCACCAGCGCGTCGGCGCCGGATCCGGCCAGCCCGCCGATGTTCCAGAACGCGTGGAAACCGGCGAAGATCGGCCGCCCGTAGCCGTGCTCGACGCGTGCCGCGTGGGCGTTCATCGCCACGTCGAGCGTGCTGTTGCCGACCCCCAGCACCACCAGCGCCGCGACGAACACCGGCACGCTCGGCGCGATCGCGACCAACGGCAACCCGCCGCACAGCACGACCGCCCCCACGATGGCCGCCACCCGGCTGCCGATCCGCGTGATCACCGCGCCGGCCAGCAGCAACGCGACCACCGACCCGGCCGCGAGCCCGAACAACCCGGCCGCGAGTTGTCCCGTCGTGAGCCCCAGCCGGTCCTGCACCGCAGGCACCCGCGCCAGCCACGTACCGAACGCCGCCCCGCACGCCGCGAACACCACGGACACCGCCCGGCGGGCGCGCACGAGTTCCGCATCCATGATCAGTACGCTCGTACTCCAACCGGACTTGTCGTGCGGGCAACCCGGGGAACTCTATGGTCCAGCTGGAGTTCTGGCCTCCAGGACTGAGGCACTCCGCTGCGCCAGCTCTCTGATGTCCCTGCTGGGATCCCGCTCGGCCATGGCCCTGAGCAGTTCGGCGAAGCGTGGCCAGCCCGCGTGCATGATCGCCTCGATCCCGGCAGCTCGTACCTCCTCCGAGGGATGCTCGGCGGCAGCGAAGAAGGCACGTGCCCACGGCTCGGCGATCTCCGCCGGGGCGCCGAGTCCGGCCCGGATCAGAGCGGTCGCGTGCTCGCCTGGGTCCGACGCGGCGGACACGGCGCCGATCAGCTCCTGATCAGTCCACACGTCAAGTCCAGCCAACTCCAGGCTCGCCTCTGGCAGATGCAAGAAGTGAGCTGCGGCTTCCCGGCCGAGCATGCTCAACACGGCCACGTATGCGAGCTGACGCTCGGGGGCTTGGAACAGGGTGACGAACACCCCGGTGGTGAGCTGCCACGACGACCGTCGCGGCGTGCCCGTCGAGGGCTCGGCGGGCAGTTCTCCAGCGGAGAGCCAACCGACCTCGGCGGCACTCGCGGCGAACCGCTCCACGCAGTCGTACTCCCTCAGGACCAGCCGACGAGACCGGTGCAACCTCATGCCTAGCTCCTCGCTCACCGCCCGGGCGCCGCAAAGCCGTCATGTTCGCAGATTCCCGGTGGTCCGCCGTCATCGCCTCTCCGTCAGCCTCCGGCCGGAGAATTCCTGTGCGGCTGCGGACCGCCCTGACCAGTCGCCGGCCGTGATGAGCAGGACCGGGGCGAGCCAGGAGCAGCTCCGCACGGCTCGATCAGGCACCCCGAACGGAGATCTATTTTTCCGATCCGCGCCGCGAAGCGGAATTGTTTTCGTCGTTTACCGGGAATTGGGCCGGGTAGTCGCGCGGAACCGAGCGGAGGAGGAGGAATGACCCAGCAGACCAGCAGTTCGCCGCCGCAGGCGGTGCGCGAACAGGCCGCGGAATCGGGCAGCCAGGTGACCGGGACCGCTGCCGAACAGGCACGGGAAGTGGCATCCGAGGCGCAGCGGCAGGTGCGGAACCTGAAGGACCAGGGCGTCGATCAATTGCGTGCACAGGCACGCACCAGCCAGCAGAAAGCGGCCGGAAATCTGAATTCGATCGCGGATCAGCTGGACCGGATGTCGGAGCAGTCGGAATCCGGAATCGCGCAGGACATCGTCCGCGAGGTGTCGCAGCGGGCGAAGAAGGTGGCGTCCTGGCTCGATTCCCGCGAGCCCGGGGAACTGGTCGACGAGCTGCGCGGCTTCGCGCGGCGCAAGCCCGGCCTGTTCCTCGCCGGCGCGGCCGCCGCGGGGCTCCTCGCGGGCCGGCTGACCAGGGGCGTCGCCGCGGCGGTGAGCGAGCAGAGCAGCGGCGGCGCGCCGCAACCGCGCACTCCCACAGAGACGACGTATCCCACGGGCACACCGGCGGAGATGACGTACCCCACCGGGACACCGACCGAGACGGCCGTCCACCCGCCGACGACGGCCATGCCGCCGGAAGGCGCGTACCCCGGCGACTACCGCGGGCAGCACCGGGTGGAGCCGTCATGACGTATTCGCAACCGCCGGGACAGCGGCCGGATGTCGGCGACGTGTCGGTGGGACAGCTGATGAGCAACATCTCCCAGGATCTGTCCACGCTGATGCGGCAGGAACTGGAGCTGGCGAAGACGGAGATGAAGGCCGAGGCCAAGCAGGCGGGCAAGGGCGCCGGCATGCTCGGCGGCGCCGGTTTCGGCGGCTACATGGTGATGCTGTTCCTGTCGATCGCGTTGTGGTGGGCGCTGTCCAACGTGATGGACCAGGGCTGGGCGGCGCTGATCGTCGCCGGGGTGTGGGCCGTGATCGCGGCCGTGCTGTTCGCCCTGGGGCGCAACCGGATGCGCCGCGTCGAGCCGGTGCCCGAGCGGACCGTGGACAGCCTCAAGCAGATGCCCGACCAGTTGAGGAGGACGACGTGAGCACGGACCCGGACCGCCTTCGCCGGGAGATCGAAGGCACGCAACGGAATCTGGGCAGCGATGTGGACGCGCTCGCCGAGAAGGTCACGCCCAGCCGCGTCGTCCACCGGCGGGTGCACCGCGCGCGGGGCCTGGCGCGGAACATGAAGGAGCGGGTCATGGGAAGCGCTTCCGGCGGCGTGCGGACCGCGACCGACCGCATGCACCAGGCGACGGACAGCGCGTCGTCGACGGCTTCGTCGATGGCTTCGACGGCGTCCGACGCGGCGTCGTCGGTGGCTTCGACGGCGTCCGACGCGGCGTCGTCGGTGGCCGAACAGGTCCAGGACGCGCCGCGGATGGTGCGCCGGCAGACGGAGGGCAACCCGCTGGCGGCGGGCCTGATCGCGTTCGGCGCCGGATGGCTGGTGTCGTCGCTGATCCCGGCGAGCCGTCAGGAGCGGGAGCTGGCGGGGCAGGTCAAGGAGTCGGCGCAGGACATGGCGGGCCAGATGGGCTCGGTGGCGCAGGAAATGACGGAGAACCTGCGCGAACCAGCACAGGAAGCGGTCCAGTCAGTCAAATCCACCGCGAGCGAGGCCGCATCAACGGTCGCGGACGAAACGAAGTCCGCGGCGCAGGAGGTCAAGGACTCGGCGCAGAGCCGGTGATTCCGGAAGCGGTGCCTGGTGGCTCTCCGGCCACCAGGCACCGCCAGCCTCTACCGCCACCCAAGCAACCACGCCCCCCACACCACACGCCGCGCCAAGCGGCAGCCACCACCGCCGAGCCCGTCAATCCCCTCCTGCCGCCAGCCGGCGCCTACCCCGCTCCATCTTCGGTCGGGAACCACGCCCCCACACCACATGCCGGCCACGGCAGTACCACCCAAGCCGCAGCCAACCCTAGCCGCCAGCCGGCCCCTACCGCCGCCCCAACTCGGTCAGGAACCACACCCCCACACCACATGCCGGCCACGGCAGCGCCACCCAAGCCGCAGCCAGCCCCTCCGAGCTCGCCAACCCCTACCGCCGCTCCAGCTCGGTCAGGAACCGGTCCACCGTGCCGCGCCGCCGCGCCCCGTCGGTCAGTGGTTCGCCCACGATCCGCTCCGCCAGCTCCACCGCAAGCCGCCGCAGTTCGGGGCGCATTTCGGCGATGATGCGGCCCCGCTGCTCGGTCAGGTCGGCTTCGCCCTGCGCGATCAGGCGCCGGGCCTCCTCCTGCGCCTCCGCCCGCAGTTCGGCGCGCACCCGCTCGCCCTCCGCGCGGGCCTCCTCCCGGATCCGTGCCGCCTCGGCACGCGCGTCCGCGAGCTGGGCCCGGTAGCGGGTCAGCGCCTCCGCGGCCGCCGCCTGCGCCTGCTCCGCCTTCTCGATCCCGCCCTCGATCTTCTCCGCCCGCTTCTCGAACAAGGCCTCGAAGCGCGGCACGGCGAACTTCGTGATCAGGAACAGCAGCGCGAGAAACGCGACAAGCCCGAGCGCGAGCTCACGAATATCAGGCTGAACCGGATTCTCCACAGCGAGGACGATCATCGCCCGAACCTACCGAAAAGCCGGCCGCGGCGATATTTCGCCCAGTGGCCATTCACGACCGCCCCTCTGGCGAGAGCGCGTGCCGTCTCCAGTGCGGGCCCGGGGCTCCGAAGTCCAACTCGTTCTCGTCCAAGGCGTTCGCAACGGTCACGGAACCACCTGACGTGAAGGCGAGGTGCACGGCAACCGCACCTGTACCCAGGTCGCGCTGCTCGCCCTGCCATTCCAGCAGTGCCACCGACGAGAGGACCTGCCCATGCAACGCCGTCAACCGGTGGCACATGTCATCCCGCCAGGCGATCTGAAACATCGGGTCGGCCGGCGGGCGCGTGACCTGGATCGAGTTCCACGTGATCGACAGCTCATCGAACTTCCGATGGCTGATCTCGAGCTGCTCCCCGCCGAAGTCGAACACGACCGGGGCGTCGTTCCACCAGCAGTCACCATCGAGCTCCCAAGCGAGCCACGCCGCCGTCAACCGTCGCCCGACCAAAGCAGCGAGCCGGCGGCCGTGTTCCCAGCGAACGGCGGCCAAGCCGGACAACCACCGCGGCTCGAAGCCTTCCATACCCGGATTGTGACGACCCGCCGAATCGGTGTCGTCACCGGCCGGGCCGGAGACAAAAGAACGCCCCGCGGACCTATTTTCTCCAGGTCAGCGGGGCGTTTTCGCTGGTGTGGCGGGTGCAGGATTCGAACCTGCGAAGGCAGTGCCGTCTGATTTACAGTCAGATCCCTTTGGCCGCTCGGGCAACCCGCCATGGCCGGGCGTCCCGGCCGGGGACTAGCTTACCAACCCTCCGGCGGGCCTCCGACGGGGGTGGGGGCGGCGCTATGGTGTGGTCAGCCGACAAGCGAAACGACGAGGTAGGACACGTGGCGGATCCGTCATTCGACGTGGTGAGCAAGGTCGACCGGCAGGAGGTCGACAACGCCCTCAACCAGGCGGCCAAGGAGCTTTCCACCCGCTTCGACTTCCGCGGCGTCAACGCCAAGGTCTCCTGGGCCGGCGAAGAGGCCGTGACGATCGAGGCCGACACCGAGGAGCGCGCCAAGGCCGCGGTCGAGGTGTTCAAGGAGAAGCTGATCAAGCGGGGCATCTCGCTGAAGGCGTTCGAGGCCGACGAGCCCGCCGTGTCCGGCAAGATCTACAAGGTCAACGGCAAGATCCTCCAGGGCATCGCCGCCGACAAGGCCAAGCAGATCGCCAAGGTGATCCGCGACGAGGGCCCCAAGGGCGTCCAGGCCCAGATCCAGGGCGACCAGCTCCGCGTCTCCGGCAAGAAGAAGGACCACCTGCAGGACGTCATCGCCCTGCTCAAGGACAAGGACTTCGGCATCGCGCTGCAGTTCACCAACTACCGCTGACCGTCAGCTCAGCAGCAACGCGGCGTCCCAGGGGGCGGAGTTGCCGGCGTAGGTCGCCAGCGCCAGCGCGACTCCGGCGGCGCCCTGCAACAGGCCGGGGTCGTCCATCCACTCGCCGGTGTGCAGGCGGTGCCGGAAGCCGAACGGGGACGACGGGTCGAACGCGGCCAGGACCCGGTCGGCGATCCGGTCGGCAGGCACACCCATCCGCACGCTGATCTGCAGCAACCCGGCATCGCCGTGACACACGGTCGGGCCCTCCGCCGGGCCCGGCCTGCTCATGGCGGCGGCCGCCAGACCGGCGAGCCCCGCGTCACCCAGCTCCGCCGCGGCCAGGTGCAGCGCGTACGCCACCCCGGCCGTCCCGTAGCACCACGCCGTCCGCGAAGCCGGCACCGCCGAGCCCCGCACCTGCGCATCGAACCCGACGCGCGACGGCCAGCTCACCCCGGACTCGTCCGTCCACGACCACCGCAACAACCAGTCGGCGATCACGCGCATCGCGTCGGTCATGCCGTCGACCCGGTGGCCGTGCCGGTGGGCCAGTGACAACAGCGCGAGTGGACCACTGATGCCGTGTGCCAGGCCGGCGTTGAAATCGCCCCGGGGGTAGCGCTCGCGGTCCGCCTCGACCACGTACCGCTCCGGCGCGCACCACCACCCGGGCACCTCGTGCCCCTCCACCAGGACCGGCCGGGTCAACGCCACCAGACGCTCCAGCACGACCTCCAGCGCGGACAGGCACCGGTCGCCGCCCAGGGCGAGCAGCAGCCGGCCCTTGCCGGCGAGCCCGCTGATCACGTCGTAGTCCGACGCGGCGAGCCGATCGGCCCGGGGCCACGCCTCGCACACCTCGGCCAACGCCGCGCCGGCCTTGCGCAGCAGCCCGTCGTAACCGCCGCCGTGCGCGGCCCGGTGCACCAGGGCCGCGGGCACCACCGCCTCCGGCGCGACCTCGCCCGCGGCGGCCAGATGGGCACGGCTCACCGCGGCCCACGCGGGATCCCAAACGGACAGTGCCGTGTGCAGGAGGGCGATGCCCGGATGACCGTCCAGCAGACCCGGCCCGCGACCCCGCACCGAGCGGAGGCGATCCCCCACCTCGAGCGCGACCTCCCGGGCCCTCGCGCGACGAGCGACGTGCGTGGCCCTCATCGGCCGCGCCTCCTCCGGTCCGCGGACCGCTCCAGCTGTACTCACCGCCGCGCCTCGACTGGCCATACTCACCGCCGCACCTCCTCCAGTCCGCGGATCGATCCGGCAGCACTCACCGGCCGCACCCCCACCAGGCCACACACCGCCCCAGCAGCACTCACCGACCGCACCTCCACCAGGCCACCCACCGCCCCAGCAGCACTCACCGGCCGTGCCTCCTCCGGTCCATGCGCAGCGCCAATCCGCCGTGCACCAGCGCGTACACCTCCTGCTCCCGCGCCCGGTCGATCCCGAACAGGCGGTTGCAGTGCATGTGCGCCAGGCTCAGCGCGACCCGGCCGTGCTGCTCCGGCGCCAGCTTCGTCAGGTACTCCAGGACCGCCTGGCTCCGCTGCCTCCACGGTTGGTCCAGCGACGGACGACCAGTGGCGTCGACAGCGGCCGCGAAGGACTCCCGGCGGTCACGGGGCACGCCCCGCCGCAGGTCGAGGGGCACTGCCGCCGCGAGCCAGTCCAGGATCTCCGGAGGCTGTCCGAAATGCCGGACGAGGTCCAGCACGCTCAACGCCGCGAGCTCATCCGAATCCCGGTCGAGCATCGCGAGCGCGACCAGCGAATCCGCGTGGAACACCCGCTCGGCCCCGCCGATCGCGTCCGGGCCGCCGTACCGCTCGACCTCCGCGTCGTAGCTGTCCAGCACCAGCCGGGACAGCAGCCCCTCCGCCCGGAGCGCCGCCGCCCACGCGTGCAGGCGTGGCAACAACGTCGTCCACAACGTGTCCGGTTTCCCGGCGAACCGGATCCGGAGGTGCGGATCGGGATCGGCATATCGGACGAAGTGCCAGTCCTCCACGCCGGCGACCAGCTCGCCGAGCCGCGACTGGAGGATCTGGCGCTGCGCGGCGTCCCGGGCGTAGAGCTTGGCGTACAGCCAGTCGCCGCCGGGGAGCTGCAGCCGGTCGGACCGGGTCCGGGTGGCCGGAACGGGACGCGCGGCCGGCCGCTCCCCCAGCAGCTGGAACACCACCTCGCACGCGCGCCCGCCAAGCCAGCCGTCGTCCCGCGACAGGACCTCCTGGACCACCAGCCGCGGCGTCTTCCGCAGCTCCGCGCGGAACACCGCCAGGTGCCCGGGGTCGTCGAGGTCGATCGCGATCCGGTTGTCCGAGCTGGTCAGCTGCACCCACCTGGGCACGGCCCAACGCTGTCGCCAGTTTCGGACGGCGTCCGACCAGTCGGACGACGGGTCCAGCATCTCGCGGCTGGGCAGCCATCGCGCGGGCGCGAGCACGGTCCGGCCGTACCGGACCCGGGGCAGCACCGGAGCGGTCGACAAATCGCCCCACCGCCACGGCAGGCACGACGGGTTCTCCTGCTCCCCCAGCTCGAGCAGGAACCGCGCGACCGGCGGGACGTGCCCGCTGCGCGGGTTGAGCATCGAGCCGGAAACCGGCACAACGCGCCGCCCGGACGTCAGGTCGACGAGGTACAGCTCGTCCTGCGTCGCGCCGACGGCGAGATCGTCCAGCCGCAGGTCGCTCACCTCTGCGGTCGCCGGGCCACAGCTCACCGGGATGCGCATCGGGAGCCGCTGCGGCACTGCCGCGACGTTCGCCGAGCGCAACGTCCGCGGCCGGCACGCGACCTGTGCCGCTCCCGCCGGGGCACCGTCGCGGACCAGCGCCGTCAGTTCGGCGTCGAATTCGGGCATGAGGTGCGCGAACCGCGCGACCGTCGACCCCGCCTGCGGCGACCCGAAGTTCTCGCCGATGACCAGCCGGAACTCGCCCGCGCGCAACGCTTCCCAGCCGGGCGCGAGAACCTCCGCGCACAACTCCATCGACACCGGGCGGCGCGACGGCGGCTCCTCGGCGAGCAGGCCGACCAGCGACTCGTCGAGTTCGATCTCGTCCCGGCCCGCGCGCACGGCGGCCAGCAGGAGCTCTATCAACGCCCGATGCCCGGGACGATCCGGCCGCCGCGAGAAATCGGGCGCCCCCAGGCCGCGGGTATCGTCGAGCAGTTCCAGCACCGGCACCAGCCGGTCGCTGCCGTACCGCTCCAGAAAGCGCTTCCGGTACTCGTCCAACCAGGACGGTCCGGTCGTGCTCCCCAGGCGCCACAACACCTCCGCCGCGCGGGCGGCTTCCGTCCCGAGGGCGGCCGGCAGCGTGGCCGCGACATCCAGCCGCAGATCGGTCTGGATCACGTCATCCACGTCGTGCAGTGCACGCATCCGGGCCACCACTGCCCGCCGGCGGGACCGCCGGTCCTCGGCAGCCGTGTCGGCGTCCTGCAACTCGCTCAGAATCGCGCTCAACTCCGCGTGCATCGGATGTTCCGCCGGCACTCGGCCGAGCACATGGGCGAGCGGGTCGACGCAGTCCGGCGGCGGGTCCAGGTCGGTGAGCAGGACCCCCACCTCGACGAGCTGCCGCAGCACCCCGTCGAAACCGGTGCGCCGGAACCGCCGGCACAGCTGCTCGACCAGGTCCGGCCAGGCCACCGGCGCGGCCGCCATCTCCCGGACGGCACGCACGAGCGGCGTGAACCGGATCGAGGCTTCGCGACGACTTGCCCCCTCGTACCGCTCAGGCAGCACGAGCCGGTCCCCGCGGACGAAGCTGACGTTGTTGGCGACCAGGACTGTCCTGGTCAGGATCACTGGATCGGTTCGCAACCGTCGCAGGACGCCGTCCAGCCATTCGGCGTCTGTTCGACTGGTCGGACGGTGCTGGTCACCGGCCCGCAACTCGGGCTCGGCGTCCAATCGCACCGGCGCGACCCCGGCGAAGAGCCCGAACGGCGTCGGGCGGCTGGTCATGCGCAGGTGGTACTTCGCGAGGGCGAGCGCGGCGCGGCGGCGAACCTTGTCCCTGACCGGCTCGCCCCGGACCAGGCGGAGGACGTCGCGGGCCAGGCTCGGACTGGCCGTTTCGACCGCTTCCATCAGCGTTTCGTCCGCCGCGAGGACCTCCAGCGGCGGGATCGGCCCCCAGGTGCGGGGTCGCACCGCGGCCCGCAGCAGGGCCGGTCCGGCACACGTGAACATCGGTTCGCCTCCCGGCTGGACGGGTGGCGGGCCCCCGCGGACCCGCCACCCGGAACTCACGTCAGCAGGACGGCCACAGGGTGGCGCAGATGTCGCTGAAGCCGGACTTGTTCGTCAGCAGGTCCCCGTCCTGGGTCGGAGTCGCGATGCGGAGGTCCAGGTCGAAGTCCTCGGGAGCCAGGTTTTCCACGGAAGTTACCTCTCCTTCGTCGTGAACTGTGGCTTGTGCCACTGGTTTCTGAACGTAGGGGATCGTTCAACGATCCATCAAGAGGTTGATTCTCACGGGGTATTGCGCTACAAAGTGGGCTTTTGTCCGCTCGACCGTCACCCTGTGGTCTAATTCCGCTCCTGAGAGTGAGGGGGACGGATGCGCCGGATAGCCGCGCTGATGCTGACGTTGCTGGTCACGACGGCCGCGATGACGGTTCCGGCGCAGGCGGCGCAACGCACCGAGCTGGGCGTGGGCGCGTACCCGCGGGTCATCCGCCTGGAACACGCGCCGTTCCGGCGCGGGCGGATCGTCGCGTCCGTGAACAGCTGGGACGGCAGCGGCGCGTTCGCGCGGATCTACGAGAGCACCGACGAAGGCGCGTCGTTCCGCCAGATCGGCGAGGTCCGCGACCCGGAGGGAGTGCGGGGCGAGTGCTGCGGCAGCATCTACGAGCTGCCGCGACGCGTCGGCAGGCTGCGCGCCGGAACCCTGCTGTGGGCCGCGTCCTACGGGCAGAACGGCGGCGCCGACCGCCGCATGTCCATCCGGGTCTGGTCCAGTTCGGACGGTGGCCGGAGCTGGAGTTTCCTGTCCGAGGCCGTCCGTTCGCACAACCACGGCGGCGTGTTCGAGCCGGAGTTCACAGTGGACTCCGGCGGGACACTGTGGATGCACTACGCCGACGAAACCGAGGCACCGCGCCACAGTCAGGTGCTCAACCGGATCGCGTCGACCGACGGCGTCACCTGGAGCGACAAGCAGAGCACGGTCGCGATCTCACCCGATCGCGTTCGGCCCGGGATGCCGATCGTGCGTCAGCTGCCCGATGGTCGCTACTACTTCGGCTACGAGATCTGCAACTACGGCACGCGCTACTGCGATCCGTACTTCAAGATCTCCTCGGACGGCGCGGACTACGGCGACCCCGCCGATCCCGGCACGCGGGTGGTGACGGCGAGCGGCAACTACTTCCAGCACGCCCAGACCGTCACGGTGTTTCCCGGCGGACCGAATGGCGTTCGGTTGTTGATGGTCGGTCAGATCTACACCGACAGCGTCGGCCGCTCGCTACCGTCGAACGGCCAGGTGCTGCTCGCCAACGACAACTTCGGGGAGGGCAACTGGTACGAGCTGCCCGCTCCGGTGCACGTTCCGGGCGCCTACAACAACTTCTGCCCGAACTACAGCTCGTCACTGTTGCCTGTGGACAGCGGGCGAAACGTCCTCGAACTGGCGGCCGACTACGACGGCGGGGTGTGCAAGATCTACTTCGGCAAGGGACCGGCGTCCTGATACGCCTTGTCCAGCGCGGCGGCGAAGGTTTCGGCGGGCTGCGCGCCGGAGACCGCGTAACGGCGGTCGAAGACGAAGAACGGGACGCCGTTGGCGCCGAGCGCTCGGGCCTGGTCGATGTCGGCGCGGACCTCGTCGGCGTAGGCGCCTTCCTTCAGCACCCGGCGGACCTCGTCACCGTCCAGTCCGGACTCGGTCGCCAGTTCGACGAGCGAATCCTCGTCGAACACCGAACGCCGCTCGGTGAAGTAGGCGCGGAACAGCCGCTCCGCGACGACGTCCTGCCGGCCTCGCTCGCGGGCGAACTGCAGCACGCGGTGGGCGTCGAAGGTGTTGCCGATGACTCCGCCGTCGAGGTGGTACTCCAGGCCCTCGGCCGCGGCGAGGCGGGTCAGGCGCTGCTCGCTAGCGGCGAACTCCGCCTCGCTGATCCCGTACTTCGCGGCGAGGAGCGGCGCCTTCGGCTGCGGCTCGCGCGGGGCGGCCGGGTCCAGCTCGAAGGAGCGGAAGGTCACCACGACCTGGTCACGGTGCTCGAAGCCGGCCAGCGCGCGCTCGAAGCGCCGCTTGCCGAGGTAGCACCACGGGCACACCACATCGGACCAGATCTCCACCTGCACGCCCCGGGCGAACGCCGCCGGACGCGGAGTTATTCCCCGAACCGGCCGATCGGCCGCTTGGTGAGGACCTGCGCAGCGACCAAGCTGGCGGGCCGAGTGCTCGGCGTAAGCGATCATCAGCCACGCCGCCGGGCCCGCGTAACTCCGGTGAAGTAGCCGATCAGCCACGTGGCGAGCACCTGCGCGGCCCGCGCGGGGTTCTTCCTGTGGGTGATCACCAGACAGGGAGCGAACACCCGGCATCGGACCGGCCCTCTGCCCGGTTCTCGGCGTGGCGAGCGCCAGCCACTCCGACCGGGGGCTCTTCCACGAACAAGCCGATCAGCCACGCGGTGAGCACCTGCGCGGCGACCGAGCTGGCGTGGGCCGAGTGCTCGACGTGGTAGATCACCGGCCCCGCGGTTACTCCGCGAGGAAGCTGAACAGCCAGGTGGTGACCACCTGCTCGCATTCGAGTGGGCCTGCGCCGGCTGCTCGGCGTAGGCGATCCAGCCGCGCCACCGGACCCCGCGGCTACTCCACGAACAAGCCGAACAGCCACGTGATGACCACCTGCTCGCATTCGAGCGAGCCCGCGCCGACTGCTCGGCGTAGGCGATCCAACCGCGCCACCGGACCCCGCGGCTACTCCACGAACAAGCCGAACAGCCACGTGATGACCACCTGCTCGCATTCGAACGGGCCCGCGCCGACTGCTCGGCGTAGGCGATCCAACCGCGCCACCGGACCCCGCGGCTACTCCACGAACAAGCCGAACAGCCACGTGATGACCACCTGCTCGCATTCGAACGGGCCCGCGCCGACTGCTCGGCGTAGGCGATCCAACCGCGCCACCGGACCCCGCGGCTACTCCACGAACAAGCCGAACAGCCACGTGATGACCACCTGCTCGCATTCGAGCGAGCCTGCACCGGCTGCTCGGCGCCGCAGATCACCAGCCGCGCCGCCGGTCCGCGCGGTTACTCCGCGAGCAGGCCGATCAGCCAGGTGGCCAGCACCTGCTCCGCGTCCGAGCGGGCCTGCGCCGGGTTTTCGGCGTGGGTGATCATCAGCGCCGCCTCGTTCACGGCGCTCAGTACGAGCTGGGCCAGCACCTCAACCGGCAGCGGCTTGATCAGCCCCTCCTCGACCGCCTGCCGCAGCACGGTGATGACCAGGCCGAGCCCGTGTTCGGCCTCGATTTCGCGCCACGTGGTCCATCCCAGCACGGCCGGGGCGTCGACCAGCGAGATCTGCCGGATCTCCGCGCGCTCGCACGCGTCGAGGAAGGCCTTGAGCGCGAAGAGCAGTCCCGTGGTGAGGTCCGGCGCGTCCTTGGTGGCCGCCTCGACCTCGGCGGTGACCTCGAGCTCGACCTGCTCGAACACGGCGCGGAACAGGCCCTGCTTGTCGCCGTAGTGGTGGTAGAGCGCGCCCCGCGTCACCCCGGCGGCCCGCACGATCTCGTCCGCCGGCACGGCCTGGTAACCGCGCTCGGCGAACAGCTCGCGGGCGGCCGCCATCAACGCGGCCCGGGTGCTCTGCGATCGCTCTTCCTGGGTACGGCGCACGCCCCTAAACTGCCATGACGCCCGCGAACGCCAGGATGTGCCGCACCAGCGCGGCCGGCTGGTCCTCCGGGACGAAGGCGTAGGAATCGGCGACCACTTCCAGACGGGCGTCGGGCAGCATGGCGGCGAGGCGCTTGGCCAGGCGCAGCGGGAACGTCCGGTCCTCGTCGGCCCACACGAGCAGGACCGGCTTGTCGAACGCACGCAGCTTCTCCGCGGCCTCCAGCGTGTACCGGGAGCGGACGGCGCGGAGGAACTTGCGCAGGTCACGGCGGATGGCCGCGTGGCGGTGGGCGGGCGCGAGGTAGGACTCGACGACGGCGTCGGGGATGGCGTACTTGGCGACCCGCCCGAAGACGAACGGGGTCCGGTGCAGCGCCTTGACCTGCAGCAGCGCGGCGAGCGGGCGCATCGAGCCGGGGATGCGGGCGTACGGGACGAGCGGTTTGAACAGCGGCGGGAAGAAGTAGTCGAAGCTGTCCGACGGGGTCAGGACGACGCGCTCGACCCGGTCCGGGCGGTGGGACAACATGATCTGGGTGAGGGCGCCGCCGGTGTCGTTCGCGACGAGGACGACGTCGCGCAGGTCGAGGGCGTCGAGGAAGTCCGCGATCAGGTCGGCGACGCCGGACGGGGTCAGGTCGGCGTCCGGGCGCAGCGGGACCTCGTGCGCGCCGAGCGGCATGTCGATGGTGAGGCAGCGGAAGCCGGCGTCGGCGACGTCCGGGACGACGTGCCGCCACAGGTTCGCATTGACGAAGACGCCGTGGACGAACACCACGGGACGCCCCTCCCCGCGTTCGAAGTAGCGAACGTCACCCTGCGGGAGGGTCACGCGCTTTTCCTGGCCGAGTGCTGGTGAGCGAGTCATGCCATGCAACATACATACAGACTGTATGTATGTAAATGCCGGAACACGCTAGGGTGGTTCCGGATCGATCCGGAGGGAGCTGGGGACATGAAGGGCATCGTGCTGGCGGGCGGCAGCGGGACGCGTCTGCACCCGATCACCCAGGCGGTGTCGAAGCAGCTGTTGCCGGTCTACGACAAGCCGATGATCTACTACCCGATCTCCGTGCTGATGCTGGCCGGGATCCGGGAGATCCTGATCATCTCGACGCCGGCCGACCTGCCGAACTTCCAGCGTCTGCTCGGCTCCGGCGACCAGTTCGGGCTGCGCCTGAGCTACGCCGAGCAGCCGAGCCCGAACGGCCTGGCCGAGGCTTTCGTGATCGGCGCGGACTTCATCGGCGATGACGACGTGGCGTTGATCCTGGGGGACAACATCTTCTACGGGCAGGGCTTCTCCAGGCGGATGCAGCAGGAGGTCGCCGCGCTCGACGGTTGCGTGCTGTTCGGGTACCCGGTGAAGGACCCGCAGCGGTACGGCGTCGGCGAACTCGACGCCGACGGCCGGCTCGTGTCCATCGAGGAGAAGCCCGAGCGGCCGAAGTCCAACCAGGCGATCACCGGGCTGTACTTCTACGACAACCAGGTGGTGGAGATCGCGCGCGGGCTCACCCCGTCCAAGCGCGGCGAGCTGGAGATCACCGACGTGAACCTGACGTACCTGCGGCAGGGGCGCGCGAAGCTGGTCGAGCTGGGGCGCGGGTTCGCGTGGCTGGACACCGGGACGCACGACTCGCTGCTGGAGGCCGGGCAGTTCGTCCAGGTGCTCGAACACCGGACGGGGGTGCGGATCGCGTGCCTGGAGGAGGTCGCGCTCCGCATGGGGTACATCGATCCGGAGGAGTGCCTGGCGCTCGGGCTGAAGCTGTCGAAGTCCGGGTACGGGGACTACGTGGTCGCGTGCGCCCGCGCCGCGGGGGCCGTCGGTTAGATGACTGTCAGCAGGCTCGTGCGCGCGGAGCTGGCGCGACACGACTGGGGCCGGCTGCGGTGCGGCTGCGGGGAGAGCGGCGCGCACCTGCCCGGGACGTTCGAGACGATCCTGGAGGCGGCGGAACCGCGCGAAGCCCTCGGCGCCCGGCTCGACAACCACCTGGAGATCAGCGGAAACCTGTTCGAGGTGGCGGTTCCGGCGGTGGAGGTGATCCTCGCCGCGCTGGCCGGGCCGCTGTCGGACTTCGCGCGGGTGGAGCTGCTGGACATGCTGGCGGTGCTCGTGTCCGGCGACTCGTACGCCGGCCAGCCGGCCGATCTCGGTGCGCAGTGCCGGCTCAAGGCGCGCAACGGGTTGTGGACCGTCCTGCAGGTGGGGTACGAGCACGAGGCGGAGACGGTCGCGGACATCCTGTGGGCGGTTGATCCGGACCAGCCGCGGAGCAGTCACCACACGATGGCGCTGGGGAAGCGGATCAAGCGGAAGCGCCGGTAGAACGGGCCGCGGGCTGTCGAGGCAGGCTGGTGCCGGGGGCCGGGCGGCTGGTGCAGTGGGCTTCGGGGTGCGGCGGGGCTGGGCAGAACAGGGCCGCGGCGGGCCGTCGAGGCAGGCCTGTGCCGGGGACCGGGCGGCTGGCGCGGCGGGCTTCGCGATGCGGCAGGGCTGGGCTGACTGAGCCGCGGCGCGCCGTCGAGACGGACCGGTGCCCGGAGCCGACCCGCTGACGCGGTGGGCTTCGACGTGCCGCGAGGTCTAGGCAGAACGGGGGCGCAGCGGGCCGCCGGAACACGGCGGCGCCTGGAGCCGAGTCGCTGGTGCGGTGGGCTTCGGGGGGCGGCTGCGCTCAGAACGGGCCCCGGCGGGCCATCTCCTCCAGGCGGCGGATGCGGTCCGCGATCGGGGGGTGGGTGGAGAACATGCGGGAGAACGTCTCGCCGGGGCGGAACGGGTTCGCGATCATCAGGTGCGACTGCGAGACCAGCTGCGGCTCCGCCACGAGCGGGGCTCGGCGCGTGCCGTAGTCCAGCTTTCGCAGCGCCGAGGCCAGGCCGAGCGGGTCCCCGGTCAGCGCGGCGCCCGACGCGTCCGCCTGGTACTCACGCGAACGGCTGACACCCAACCGGATGATGGCCGCCGCGATGGGACCGATCAGGATGATCAGCAGCGAGACCAGCGGGTTGTTGCCCTCGCGGTCGTTGCCGCCGAACACGCCGGCGAACATCGCGAGGTTCGCCAGCACGCTGACCATGCTCGCGAGCGCACCGGCGACGCACGAGATCAGGATGTCCCGGTTGTAGACGTGCGACAGCTCGTGGCCGAGCACCGCCCGCAGCTCGCGCTCGTCCAGCAGCTCCAGGATGCCGGTGGTGCAGCAGACGGCGGCGTGGCGCGGGTTCCGGCCGGTGGCGAAGGCGTTCGGCGCGGGGGTCGGACTCACGTAGAGACGCGGCATCGGCTGACGGGCCGAGGTCGCCAGCTCCCGGACGATGCGGTACATCACCGGCTGCTCAGGCTCCGACACCGGGCGTGCCCGCATCGCCCGGAGCGCCAGCGTGTCCGACTTGAAGTAGGCGTAGGCGTTCATCCCGAGCGCGAGCGCCAGCCCGATGAACAACGCGCCACGCCCGAACAGTGAACTGATCGCGATGATGATGGCACTCAGCAATCCGAGCAACAGCGCGGTCTTCAGCCCGTTCTGGTGCTTGTGCACGTGCCCTGCGCCTCCTTACCAACACTCGCTTTCCCAACGCACGAAAAGGAAGTGAAGTTCCGTCACGATCTCCGCACGGCCGAGCACGGTGGGTTACCGTGCGACCGGGTACCCGCGGACGCGGTGGGAAACCGGCGGGGATGGGTGGGTGGACAGGCGGCGGGTGGTGTTCGGGCTGGCGAGGGGACCCGGGCACGGCACGTGGGCGACCCGCCCGCCAGGGGGAAGGCCGGGATGGGCGCCGGCATAGCCAAAGCGAGGGGATGTTCCGGCTGGTGAGGGCCGTCGGGGCCTCATCGGCGCCCGGGCACGGCACGTGGGCGACCCGCCCGCCAGAGGGGAGGCTGACGTGGCCAGAGAAAGGGGATGTTCGGGCAGGTGACGCTCGTCAGGGGGCCTCATCGGCACGCGGCGGCATCTGGGCGGCCTGTGACGCCGCGATCAGTCGCCGGTCCATTCCGGGGGCCGCTTGCGTTCTCGACACGGGGCGGGACACCAATGTGATCGCGCCCGCGGTGGGGACGCTGGCTTTCGATTCGGATACATACCGGATGTATGTAGAACGGGCGCCCGGGGCGGGGCGGTTTGTTCCCCGCGGAAACCCCACTACGTAAGCGGTTTTCCGGCCGTCCACCGCCGTAACGATCTCCGACCGTCCGCCGACCTCTGGGTCAAGCCGGTGGCGGCGGGAGGAATTCCATGAAGATCAGCGTCTTCGGGCTCGGCTACGTCGGATGCGTGTCGGCCGCGTGCCTCGCCGGTGAGGGGCACGACGTGATCGGGGTCGACATCAACCCCGTGAAAATCGACCTCATCCGCCAGGGAAAAGCACCAGTGGTCGAGGAACGCATCGGCGAACTCACCGCCGAAGTCGTGGCCCGCGGTGCGCTCCGAGCCACCACCGACGTCGCCGAGGCGATCGCGCACAGCGAGATCTCGCTGATCTGCGTCGGCACCCCGTCGGCCCCCAACGGCAGCCTGTCCACCGCCTTCCTGGAACGCGTGACCGAGGAGATCGGCGGCGCGCTCGCCGGCAAGACCGGTCGGCATACGGTCGTATTCCGCAGCACCATGCTGCCCGGCACCTGCCTCGACCTGCTGGTACCGATCCTGGAGAAGGCCTCGGGCCGCACCGCGGGCGTGCACTTCGGCGTCGCCGTCAACCCCGAGTTCCTCCGGGAAGGCAGCAGCGTCAAGGACTTCTTCGACCCGCCCAAAACCGTGATCGGCGAGCTGGACACCGCCAGCGGCGACGCCGTCGCCGAGCTGTACGAGGGCCTGCCCGGGGACGTCTTCCGCGTGCCGATCCCGGTCGCCGAGATGACCAAGTACGCCGACAACGCCTTCCACGGCCTCAAGATCGGCTTCGCCAACGAGCTGGGCGCCATCTGCCGCGCCCTCGGCCTCGACTCGCACCGCGTGATGGACGTGTTCCTCGCCGACCGCAAGCTCAACGTCAGCCCCGCCTACCTGCGCCCCGGCTTCGCCTTCGGCGGCTCGTGCCTGCCCAAGGACCTGCGCGGCCTGGTCTACGCCGCGCACCGCGCCGACGTGTCGGTGCCGCTGCTCGCGCACGTACTGCCGTCCAACGAGGAACACCTGCGACGCGCGTTCGACCTGGTCGCCCGCACCGGCAAGCGGCGGATCGGCCTGTTCGGACTGTCGTTCAAGCCGGGCACCGACGACCTGCGCGAGAGCCCGCTCGTCGAACTCGCCGAACGCCTGCTGGGCAAGGGTTACGACCTCAAGATCTACGACGCGAACGTGAGCCTGTCCCGGCTGATGGGCGCCAACCGCGAGTACATCGAAAGCCGCCTGCCGCACCTGGGCCAGCTGCTCGCCGGCTCCGTGGACGAGGTGCTCGGCCACGCCGAGGTGTGCCTGATCGGCAGCACCGACCCGGCCGTGCTCGCCGCGCTGTCGAAGGCCGGCGACCGCACGCTGATCGACCTCGTCCGCCTGCCCGACGCGGCCGTGCGCCGCACCGAAGAAGGATACGTCGGCCTTGCCTGGTAAAGCACTGATCCTCGTCGAGAACCTGTCCGTGCCCTTCGACCGGCGGGTCTGGCAGGAAAGCACCACCCTGCGCGACGCCGGGTGGGAGGTGCACGTCATCTGTCCACAAGGGACGAAACGGGACACCGAACCGGAGGTCGTCCTCGACGGCGTGCACATCCACCGCTACCCGCTGACCGCGGCGACCGGCGGGCCGGCCGGTTACCTGCGCGAGTACGGCTCCGCGCTGCGGCACACGTTCCGGCTGGCCCGCAAGATCGGCCCGGTCGACGTCGTGCACGCGTGCAACCCGCCCGACCTGCTCTTCCTCGTCGCCCGGATGCTCAAGCGGCGGGGCGCGAAGTTCGTCTTCGACCAGCACGACCTGGTGCCCGAGCTGTACCTGTCCCGCTTCGACCGCGGCAGGGACCTGCTCTACCGCGGCGTGTGCGCCCTGGAACGCGCCACTTTCCGGGCCGCCGACGTGGTGATCTCGACCAACGAGAGCTACCGCGACGTGGCCCTCACCCGCGGCGGCAAGCGGCCCGAGGACGTGTTCGTCGTCCGCAGCGCCCCGGTCGTGGACCGCTTCCACCGGGTTCCGCCGGAGCCGGACCTCAAGCGCGGCAAGCCGCACCTGCTCTGCTACCTGGGCGTGATGGGCCCGCAGGACGGGGTCGACTACGCCCTGCGCGCGCTCGCGAAACTACGCGACGACCTCGGCCGCACCGACTGGCACGCGGTGTTCGTCGGCTCCGGGGACGCGTTCGAGGCGATGGTCGCGCTGTCGAAAGACCTCCACCTGGACGACCGGGTCGAGTTCACCGGCCGCATCCCGGATGCGGACCTGGTGCGTTATCTGTCCACAGCGGACGTCTGCCTCGCGCCGGACCCGTCGAACCCGCTCAACGACATGTCCACCATGAACAAGATCATGGAGTACATGGCGATGAGCCGGCCGATCGTGTCGTTCGACCTGCGGGAGGCGCGGGTTTCCGCGGGCGATGCGGCCGTGTACGCACCGGCCAACGACGAACTCGAATTCGCCAAGCTCACCGCCCGCCTGCTGGACGACCCCGCCGAGCGGGTCCGCATGGGCGAACTCGGCGCCGCCCGCGTCGCCGGCCCGTTGTCCTGGACCAATTCCGCGCGGGCGCTGCTCGCCGCCTACTCAGCGACCGGTCGGTGAATTGCCGACCGGCACCCGGAAATCCTGGTCGGAAAAACGCCTGGTCGCATTTTGGGAAAGCCGGTAACCAATCCGGGAATCGCCGCGACCTGTTTGTGAAAGGCCATCCATCCCGGCGCCGTCGGCGTCCGTGGTTCGTTCGAGGGGGCCCGCATTGGGTGACGACACCGTCCGCCTGTCCACGATCGGGCGGATCCTGCGCAACCGGTGGCGCGTGCTCGTGGCGCTGGCGGTGCTCGGCGCCCTGGTGGGGGCCGGCGCCTCCATGCTGTTCTCCCCTGGTTACCGGACCACCACCAGCGTTCTGTTGCAGGGCTCGCGGGACGAGAGCGAACTCCTCACCGAGGCGCAGGTCGCCAGCAGCTCGGTCGTCCTCGACCGCGCCGCCCAGGCGCTGGGCTGGGGCGTGAGCGGCGAGGAGCTGCGCGGCACCGTGAAGGCCGGGGCGAACCAGGCCAACATCGTCCAGATCGCGGCCACCGCGAACACCCCGGAGAAGGCGCAGGCTCTCGCCGACGAAGTCGCCGCCGCCTACGTCGCCTACACCGCGCAGCTCTTCGGCGGCACCGCGGACGCGGCGAGCCAGGTGGCCCAGGAGCAGGCGAACGCGCTGCGCCGGCAGGTGCAGGAGACCAACGACCGCATCACCGACCTCGCGGGGTCGGTGCGCACCCTGTCGGTGGAAAGCGTCGACGTCCGCACGCAGCTGGAGCAGCTGCGCAACGACCTGGCCGACGCGATGCTCAAGCTGGACCAGACCGACGAGACGATCAGCCAGACCAAGACCATCGTGATGGGCCCCGCGCAGCGCCCGGTCAGCCCGGCGGCGCCGACGATGGCGCAGTTCGTCGGCGGCGGCGCGCTCGCGTTCTTCCTGCTCGGCGTGCTCGGTCACCTGATCGGCGCGCGGGCGGACCGCCGGTTACGGGACGAGAGCGAGATCGGCGCCGCGGTGGGCGGCCCGGTGCTGGGCAGTGTCGACGTGCCGGTCGAGCGCGGCGGGCACCTGCCGTCCGGCGCCCCGCGGCACCGCTGGTCGCGCTGGCTGGGCACCGACCGGCCGTGGAACGAACCCGACCTGCTGCCGTCCGTCGACCAGGCCAGCCGGGAGATCCGCTACCGGCGGGCGCTGTCCCGCCTGCACGACGAGCCGCTGGTGGTCCTGGTCGTCGCGGACGACGACCCGGCGGGGCGGGCCGCGGCCACGCAGCTGGCGGCGGCCGCGAGCGGACCGGAACTCCGCATCGTCGTGACCAGCGCCCGGCGGCCCACCGTGCCCACCGTCGACGACGCGTCCGGCGCCGTGGTGGTCCAGGGCACCGGCACCCGGACCGGGTGGGAGCTGGTGGCGCTGGCCACCGCGTGCACGGACGCCGGTCTGCGGGTGCTCGGCACGGTCGTCGCGCACCCGGTGCGGGCGTCCCGGCGGCCGGTCGATGAGCTGATCGAGAACGACGCATTGGCAGGTTCGGCATGACGACGACCGACCGTCCACCGGCGGCCCAGCCGCTCATCGACCTCCACCGCCTGCTCACCGCGATCCGCCGCCGTCGCCGCCTGTGGGTGTCGACCGCGGTCCTGGGCCTGCTCGCGGGTGCGGCGTTCGCGTTCCTGACGCCGCAGAAGCCGACCGCGGTGACCCAGCTGATCGTGCTGCACGCGGCCGACCAGCCCAACGACAGCAAGAGCCTGATCCAGACCGACGTCGCCGTGCTGGAGACGAGCCGGATCGCCGGTGCCGCGCTGACGGCGCTGAACTCGACGGCCTCGCCCGAGCAGTTCCTCACGACCTACAGCGGTGAGGGCGTCACGAACAACATCATGCAGGTGACGGTCACCGCGCCGACCTACCGCGACGCGCTCGCACGGGCGCAGGCGCTGGCCGACGCGTTCATCGCCGATCACCGGCAGCGGTTGCAGGCGGCCGCCGACGCCGAGGCGCAGGCGTTGCTCGACCAGCGCGACGATCTGCAGCGCGAGCTGAACCAGGTGGACGTGCAGATCGTCGAGGCGTCCGGCCGCAACAGCCGCGTCGGCCCCGCCGAGCTGCAGTCCCTGTACGCCCAGCGCGCGGACCTGGCCTCGCGCGTCTCCGACTTCACCGGACGGGCCAACGAGGCGCGGATCGGCGAGCCGCAGCTGGGTGCGGGCACCCAGATCGTCGACGGCCCGCGCGCGGTCGGGTCGTCCGTGCTCGCCTCGGCCGTGACCACCGGCGGGATCGGCGGCGGGTTCGGCCTGTTCGCCGGGCTCGCGCTGGCCGCGGTGCTCGGCGTGGTGCGGGACCGGCCGGTGCTGCGCCGCGACATCTCCACCGAGCTGGGCGCGTCGGTCATCGGTGAACTGCCGCAGCCGCGCCGGTTGCGGTACGCCCGGTCGGACGCGCAGCGGGCCCGGGTCGCGGCGACGGTCGCCCGTGCGGTGACCGCCGAGGGCGGTCCGGTGTCGGTGCTCGAGCTGGGTTGTCCCCGGGTGGCCGCCACGCTCGCCCTCGAAGTGGCGAAGTACCTGGCGAAGGACACGAAGGTCGTGCTCGTCGACGACCTCCCCCACCGCGACCTGACCGCGGTGGCGGGCAAGGCACCGGCGGTGCCGGTCGTGGACGGCAGCGAACGACTGGACGACGGGCTGCGCATCGGCGTGGGGTCCGTGTCGCCGGGGACGGCGTGGACCGATCTGCGCCGGCTGGGCGCGGAGACCGTGCTGGTGGTCCGCGCCGGCAAGGCCAGCACGCTCTGGCTGCACACCGTCGCGCGGCAGCTGGCCGATCTGGGCATCCCGGTCATCGGCATCGTGCTCGTCGCGCCGGATCCGCGGGACCGCACCGACGGCACGTTGTGGGACGGCCTGCACACCGCGTTGCGGGGCCGGGCCACCTTCGCCGAGGCACGACGGGTCAACGGCAGCGCGAACGTCGACGACCACCCCACGACCTGGTTCGCCCCGCTGCCCGCGGCCGCCGCCGGCGAGCGGACCGCGACGCTGCAGCCGGTGCACGCCGAGCTGCCGACCAAGGAATTCACCCCGGTCACGCCGGCCGAGAACACGGAGGCACATGTGAACGGCAAGCGGCCCCTCGATCGCGAAGGCTGACCATGTGCGGTGTCGCAGGAACCTTTCGCTGGCCCGACGGCGGCCCGCTGACCGACCGGCTGACCAAGCGCCTGTCCCACCGCGGTCCGGACGGCGAGGGCCGCTACGACCACGGTGACGTGCACCTCGGCCACCGCCGGCTGTCCATCATCGACCTGTCCGAGACGGGCGCGCAGCCGATGGTCTCCGGCGGCCTCGCGCTGACCTACAACGGCGAGCTCTACAACGCCCCCGAGCTGCGGGCCGAGCTGGTGAGCAAGGGCGTGCGGTTCCGCGGCACCTCCGACACCGAGGTCCTGCTGGAGGCGTGGCGGCGCTGGGGTGTGCAGTGCCTGCCCCGGCTGCGCGGCATGTTCGCGTTCGGGATCTTCGACGAGCGCACCGGGGAGCTGTTCCTGGCCCGCGACCAGCTGGGCATCAAGCCGCTGTTCTACGTGCGCCGCGGTGGGGGAATCGCGTTCTCCTCCGAGCTGAAGGCGCTGGCCGGGGAGATCGGCGGGCTGCACGTCGACGAGACCGCGCTGGTCGCGTCGCTGCTGTACTACTGGGTTCCGGACAGCCGGTGCGCGTTCCGCGAGGCGCACAAGCTGCCGCCGGGCACCTGGATGCGATGTCGCGCGGACGGACGCGTCGACACCGGCCGGTACTGGAACCTGCGGGACGTCGCCACCGAGGCGCAGCACGGCCCGCCCGCCGACCTCGCCGCGGTCGTCGAGGACTCCACGGGCAAGCACCTGCTCTCCGACGTGCCGGTGGCGACGTTCCTGTCCGGCGGCCTGGACTCCAGCTACCTGACCGCGCTGGCGGCCCAAGACTCGCCCGGCATCTCCGCCTACACCATCGGGTTCCGCGCCGAGGACGCGAAGTTCGAGGCCATGCCGGACGATCTGCGGTACGCGCGGATCGTGGCCGAACGGTTCGGCGTGGACCTGCACGAGATCGAGATCGCGCCGAACGTGCAGGACCTGCTGCCGCACCTGACCTACCACCTGGACGAGCCGATCGGCGATCCGGCCGCGATCAACAGCTACCTGATCTGCCTGGCCGCGCGCGAGGCGGGCGTCAAGGTGATGCTGTCCGGGATGGGCGCGGACGAGCTGTTCGCCGGTTACCGCAAGCACCTGGCGAACCTGATCGCGTTGCGGTACCAGAAGATCCCGGGCGGGGTGCGGCGGCCGATCGAGTCCCTTGTGGACCGTCTGCCGGTGGCCACGTCCCGGCGCGGGTTCCGGTCCGTGCGCTTCGCGAAGCGGTTCCTGTCCTTCGCCGAGCTGCCCGAGGAGACCGCGTTCCGGCGCAGCTACACGATGTACGACCGCGACGAGCTGGCCGGCCTGGTCGCCCCCGACCTGGCCGGAGCCGTGGACGACGTGCTCACCGAGCACGCCGACACCTACCACGACAACCTGCTCGACGACTTCGTCAACCGCATGTGCCTGGCCGACGCGCGGATGTTCCTGCCCGGCCTGAACCTGACCTACACCGACCGCGCCACGATGGCCGCCTCCACCGAGGTGCGCGTGCCGTTCGTGGACGTCGAGGTGGTCAAGGCCGCGTTCAGCCTGCCCGGCAACCGCAAGATCGCCGGGCGGCAGGGCAAGGCCGCGCTGAAGGAAGCCGCGCTGTCGATCCTGCCGAAGGAGATCGTCCACCGGCCGAAGGGCCTGTTCAGCGCCCCGCTGCGGGCGTGGATGAGCCGCGATCTGGCGCCGCTGGTGCGTGAGGTCGTGCACGACGGCGTTCTCGTGAACTCGGGTTTCCTGCGGCGTGATGCGTTGCAGCGGCTCGTCGACGAGGACGCCGCGGGGCGGGAGGACCGGTCCAAGCACCTCTGGCACGTGTTGACCCTGGAGTACTGGTACCGCGGCGCGACCGAAGCCGGTGCGGCCGAGCGAGCAGCGTGAGGAGCCCTGGTGAAGCAGGTCGTACAGAACTACAAGAGCGGCGAGCTGGCGCTGCTGGACGTCGAGACGCCGGCGGGCAAGCCGGGCGGCGTGCTCGTGCGGTCCGCGTTCTCGCTGATCTCCACCGGCACCGAGATGATGAAGGTGTCCGAGGCGAGCATGTCGATGCTGGGCAAGGCGCGGTCGCGGCCGGACCAGGTCGCGAAGGTCGTGCAGAGCGTCGCGACCAACGGCGTCGGCGCCACCTATCGCAAGGTGATGAACCGGCTCGACTCCTACACCCCGCTCGGCTACTCGCTGTGCGGCGTGGTCGAAGAGGTCGGCGCCGGGATCGATGACGTCACCGTCGGCGACTTGGTCGCCTGCGCCGGGAACGAGCACGCGCTGCACTCCGAGCTGAACTGGGTGCCGAAGAACCTCTACGTGCGCGTGCCGGCCGGGGTCGAGCCGCGGCACGCGTCGTTCGCGACCGTCGGCGCGATCGCCATGCAGGGCGTCCGGCGCGGCGAACCGCAGCTCGGCGACACGGCGCTGGTCATCGGGCTGGGCCTGATCGGGCAGCTGGTCGTGCAACTGCTGGCCGCGTCCGGGGTGCGGGTGGTCGGGGTGGATCCGGACCAGGAGCGGTGCGCGCTGGCCGAGCGGCTGG
This sequence comes from Amycolatopsis thermalba, assembly GCF_023376025.1. Classification (NCBI taxonomy): domain Bacteria; kingdom Bacillati; phylum Actinomycetota; class Actinomycetes; order Pseudonocardiales; family Pseudonocardiaceae; genus Amycolatopsis; species Amycolatopsis thermalba. The sequence continues at coordinate 1,049,314 of NZ_CP091196.1, read as the reverse complement.
GCGCGTCCGTGTGCGGGCATCCCGGTTCCGGCGACGTGGCGATCGCCGTCGGTGAGCTGACCGGTGGGTACGGCGTCGACCAGGTGTACCTCGCGGCGGGCGGCAGCACGAACGAGCCGGTCGAGCTGGCCGCGAAGCTCGCCCGCGACCGCGGCCGGGTGATCGACATCGGCAAGTGCCGCCTCGACCTGCCGTGGAACGCCTACTACGAAAAGGAACTCGACGTCCGGTTCTCCCGCTCCTACGGCCCGGGCCGCTACGACCCGGAGTACGAACTGGACGGCCGCGACTACCCGATCGGTTACGTGCGCTGGACCGAGCGCCGCAACCTGGAATGCTTCCTCGACCTGATCGCGCGTGGCCGGGTGGACGTCGAACCGCTGGTCTCGCACGTCGCGGACTTCGCCACAGCGGTGGAGACCTACCGCAGGCTCAACGAGGGCGAGCTCAAGGCCGTCGCCGTGTTGTTCCGGTACCCGGGCGTGGACACCGGCGTCGCCGAACCGGAGCTGACCGCGCGGGTCCCGGCCTCGATTCGCACGTCCCGGCGGATGGGCAGGGTGCGGACCGCGTTCATCGGCGCGGGCAACTACGCGTCCTCGATGCTGCTGCCGCACCTGGCCGAGCGCGAGGACGTCGAGCTGCGCCGCGTGGTCACCACGTCGTCGCTGTCGGGCGCGAACGCCAAGCGCAAGTTCGGGTTCGCCGAGGCGTCCACCGATGTGGACGCCACACTGGCCGACCCGGGCATCGACGCGGTGTTCGTGGTGACCCGGCACAGCTCGCACGCCGAGCTGACCCGGCGCGCGCTGCTGGCCGGCAAGGCGGTGTTCGTCGAGAAGCCGCTGGCGCTCACCGAAGCCGAGCTGGGCAAGGTGCTGGGCGCGGTCGAGGAGTCCGGCAACGACCGGCTGCAGGTCGGGTTCAACCGCCGGTTCGCGCCGCTGCTGCACGAGGCGACGAGCCACTTCGGCAGGCGCATCGGCCCGGCGTCGGTGCGGTACCTGGTGAACGCGGGCCGCCTGGACCACGGCAGCTGGTACAGCCAGGCCGGCTCCGAGGGCACCCGGTTCGACGGCGAGGGCGGGCACTTCATCGACACGGTGAGCTGGCTGCTCGGCGCCGACCCGGTGTCGGTCTACGCCTGCGCCACGCCGGACCAGCAGGACCTGCAGATCCTGTTGCGCTACCCGGACGGCTCGACCGCGGCGATCAGCTACGCCACCAGCGGTCCGGCGAGCTTCCCCAAGGAGACGCTGGACGTCGTCGCCGACGGCAAGGTGCTGAAGTTCGACGACTTCGCCCGCGCCTCGGTGTACGCGCGCAAGCGCTGGACCAGTTCGCGCATCCCGAAGGGCCGCGACAAGGGCCAGCACGCCGAGCTGGACGCGTTCGTCACCGCGGTCACCTCGGGCGGCCCGATGCCGGTGCCGCTGGAGTCGCTGGTCGCGACCACGCTGGCCACGCTCGCGGTGCGGACCAGCCTGGCCACGGGCGCGCCGGTCCGGATCGGGACGTCGGCATGATGGACCCCGGCTGGTACCTGCGGCGGCTGTCGCGGATGGGCCCGCGCGAAGTCGCCGGGCGGGCCGCGGACGTGCGGAACCGGCGCAAGCTGCGGCGCGCGTTGCCGGAGGCGTCCACTCCCCTGCCCGGCCGCCGCTTCACCGCCGTGCTGCCCGAGGACGTGCGGGTGCCGCCGGACGCGCGGGCACGCGTGCTGGAGACCGCGGACCGGCTGTTGGACGGCCGAGCCGAGTACTTCGGGGTGCCGCGCGACGACCTGGTGAACCCGGACTGGTCGGCCGATCCGAAGACCGGGCGGCGGGCGCCTGCCGACACGTTCGCCTTCGACATCCCGTACCGGCACGAGGACGTCGTGGGCGACATCAAGCAGATCTGGGAGCCGTCGCGGCACCAGCACCTCACCGTGCTCGCCACGGCCTACGCGCTCACCGGTGACGACCGCTACGCCGAGCGGGTCGCCGACCACCTGAAGTCCTGGTGGGCGGCCAACGCGCCGATGACGAGCGTGCACTGGGTCAGCGGGATCGAGCTGGGCATCCGGCTGCTGTCCTGGGTGTGGGTGCGGCGGCTGCTGCACGGCTGGCCCGGCGCGGCCGGCCTGTTCGAGGACAACCCCGAGGCGCTGCACCAGATCTGGCACCACCAGCGGTGGCTGGCGACCTTCCCGAGCCGCGGTTCGTCGGCGAACAACCACGTCATCGCCGAGGCGGCCGGGCAGCTGGCCGCGTCCTGCGCGTTCCCGTGGTTCCCCGAGTCGGCCGGCTGGCGATCGGCCGCGCTGCGGTCGCTCGACGAGCACCTGGCCGCCAACACCTTCGGCTCCGGCCTGAACCGCGAGCTGGCCACCGAGTACCACGGCCTGGTCCTGGAGCTGGGCCTGGCCGCGGCGGCCGAGGCCGGGGCGGCCGTGCCGGACTCGCTGTGGCGCACGCTGCTGCGCATGACCGACGCGCTCGCGGCCGTCGTCGACGTCCGGCTGCACCCGCCGCGGCAGGGCGACGGCGACGACGGGCACGGGCTGGTCCTCGACGGCCGCGGCACCGACCGCTGGTCGTCGCTGCTGGCGACCGGGGACGCCCTGTTCGGGCGCCTGGACTGGTGGCCGAGCCCGCGCGGCGGCGACGTTCGCACGCCGCTGCTCGCCGCGCTCGCCGGCCGGTTCGAGGCGGCGGACCGGCCACGCACCCGGCCGGACCACTTCGCCGACGCCGGGCTGACGCTGCTGCGCACCCCGCCCGGCGACGGCCGCGGCGAGATCTGGTGCCGCTGCGACGGCGGCCCGCACGGGTTCCTGTCGATCGCCGCGCACGCGCACGCCGACGCGCTGTCGGTCGAGGTGCGGCACGACGGCGTGGACATCCTCGCCGACCCGGGCACCTACTGCTACCACGGCGAACCGGAGTGGCGCGCCTACTTCCGGTCCACGCTGGGCCACAACACGGTGCAGCTGGACGACACCGACCAGTCCACTTCGGGCGGCCCGTTCCTGTGGACCCGGCACGCGACGACCCGCGTGCTGGCCGCGCCCGGCGGCGGCGTGCTGCGGTGGTCGGCCGAGCACGACGGCTACCGCCCGGCCGTGCACCGGCGCACCGTCGAACTCGACCCGGGCGCGCGTGAGCTGCGGATCACCGACGAGATCACCGCCGGCCGGCACCACCCGGCGCGGCTCGCGTTCCACCTGGGCCCCCGCGTCTCGGCCGAACTGACCGGGCACGCGGCCGTGCTGACCTGGACCTCCGGCGGCCGCGAGCAGGCCGCCGTCCTCGACCTGCCCGCCGGGCTCACCTGGACCGCGCACCACGGGCAGACCGCCCCGCCGCTCGGCTGGTACTCGCCCGGCTACGGCCGCCGCGAACCGGCCACGACCCTGATCGGCAGTGGACTGGCCGGGCGCGGTGGCGCGCTCACCACCCTGCTGCGCTTCGCCCACTAGCCGGAGGTGGCAACGCCGTGCCCGCACGAACGACGACCCGACTCCGCCGGGTGCTGCCGGCCCTGGCGCTCCTGGCGGTGCCCGCGTGCACGTCCGGTCCGACCGCGGCCCCCACCGCGCAGGAGGGCGTGCCGAACCAGGTGGCGGCGGTGTGCGGCAACGCGGCACCCGGTCCGGCCACGCCCCCCGCCGGGGCGGTCGTCGTGGACCCGGGCCTGGTCAACGACCTGGCGATCAAGACCGCCGACAACCCGCCGGGCACCACGTTCTGGCTGGCCCCGGGCAAGCACGTGCTCGGCGAGGACCAGTACGACCAGGTCCAGCCGCGGACCGGCAACACCTACCTCGGCGCCCCCGGCGCGGTGTTCGACGGCCGCGGCGTCAACCGGTACGCGTTCGCGGGCACCGCCTCCGACGTGACGATCCGCCACCTGGTGGTCACCGGCTTCGACGCGCCGCTCAACGAGGGCGTGGTCAACCACGACTCCGGCGACGGCTGGATCATCGAGCACAACACCATCGAGGACAACCGCGGCGCCGGGCTGATGGCCGGGGCGCGGCAGCAGGTGCGCGCCAACTGCCTGCGCGCCAACGGCCAGTACGCGATGAACGCCTACCAGGCCGGCGACACCATCACCGGGCTCGTCGTCGAGGGCAACGAGATCACCGGCAACAACACCGACAACCTGGAGGCCCGTTACGAGGGCTGCGGCTGCACCGGCGGCATCAAGTTCTGGGCGGTCAACGGCGCCGACGTGCGCGGCAACTGGGTGCACGGCAACCAGGGCGTCGGGCTGTGGGCGGACACCAACAACAACGACTTCCTGATCGAGGGCAACGTCATCGAGGGCAACGGCGGCGCCGCGATCATCTACGAGACCAGCTACAACGCGGTCATCCGGAACAACGCGATCCGCCGCAACAACTGGGTCGAGGGCCGCTCCTTCGTCGACAAGGGCGACACCTTCCCCGCCGCGACGATCTACATCTCCGAATCCGGCGGGGAACCGCGGGTCCCGGCGCGCACCGACAAGATCGAGATCACCGGCAACGACCTGACCGACAACTGGTCCGGGATCACCCTGTGGGAGAACGCCGACCGCTTCTGCAACAGCGCGGCGAACACCTCGACCGGCTACTGCACCCGGCTGGTCCCGGACGCCGCGACGTGCGCCCAGCCCGCCATCGCCGGCGAACCGCTGTACTCCGACTGCCGCTGGAAGACCCAGCGCGTCGACATCCACGGCAACCGGTTCGCCTTCGACCCGGTGGTGATCGGGTGCCGGGCGATGTGCGGGCGCATGGCGGTGCTGTCCAACTACGGCACCTACCCGGACTGGTCGCCGTACAAGGCCGAGGTCATCCGGCAGGCGATCACGTTCGGGCAGGACAACCGGTGGCACGACAACACCTACGCCGGGCCGTGGAGCTTCATGGCGGTCGACACCGAGGGCGTCCTGGACACCGTGGCCTGGCAGGCGCCGCCCTACCAGCAGGACACCGGCAGCACGTTCACGCTCAGGGCGGGTGGCTGATGAGCATCGACACCGTCCGGCCCCGCGCGGCGCCGGAGAAGCCCGGCCAGGAGGCGTTCCCCCGCCTGCTGCCGGCGATCTGGGCGCTGCTGGTGTTCAACACGCTCGGCTCGCAGGGCGGGCAACTGCTGATCACCCTGCCGCGGACCGTCGTGCAGGTGGTCACGATGGGGGCGATCGTGGCCGCGTTCGGCCTCGCGCTGATCACCAACCCGCGCGTGCGGATCCGGCCGAGCGCGTTCCTGTTCCTGCTCACCCTGCTCCTGGCGGCGAGCATCGCGGGCAGCGCCCGCCTGGAGGCCGGTTACGGCTCGCTGTTCCGCTGCTTCCGGCTGACCCTGTTCGTCGCCACGCTGTGGCTGATCAGCCCGTGGATGGACCACGCGATCCGGTTCGTGCGGCTGCACCTGCGGGCCCTCATCGTGGTGCTGGTCCCGGTCGCGGTCGGCCTGTTCATCTCGCCGGGCAACGCGTTGCCCGCGAGCAACGACGGCCGCCTCAGCGGAACCCTGTGGCCGATGACCGCGCCGCAGGTCGGCGCCTACAGCGCGGTCGTCGCCGGGCTGGTCGTCCTGCTGTGGGTGAACCGCCACACCGACGGCCGCAGCGTGGCGTTCATCGCCGGGCCCGCGTTCGCGATGCTGCTGCTGAGCCACACCCGGACGGCGCTGCTCGGCCTGGTCGCCGGGCTGCTCGTGGCCGGCCTGTCGCTGTTCCTGACCAGCGTCCGGGCCCGCAAGATCTTCACGCTCTGCGCGGGCGCGGTCGCGCTGGCCGCGATCCCGCTCGGCCCGCTGGTGCAGACGTGGTTGCTGCGCGGGCAGGACGACGAGGCGCTGAGCAACCTCACCGGGCGGACGAAAGTGTGGGACGCGCTGCTGCAGGAACCACGCAGCTGGTTCGAGCAGGTCTTCGGCACCGGGTTGTCCAACAAGTCCTTCAACGGGTTGCCGATCGACAGCGGCTGGCTGGCGGTCTACCACGAGCAGGGCTACCTGGGCATCGTGCTGGTGGGGCTGTTCCTGCTGACGCTGGTGATCGTCGCGCTGTCCCGCCCGCCCTCACCGGCCCGGGCGTACGCGATCTTCCTGATCACCTACTGCCTGGTCGCCTCCTACACCGAGGTCGGGGTGGGCGACGCCTCGCCGTACCTGCTGCACCTCTTCGTCGCGGCGGCGCTGCTGTCCGCCCCGCGCGCCGCTCCACAAAGGACGGTTGTGGAATGAGCACTCCACCGGCCGGAAACCGTAACGCGCCCGGGCCCGCGCGCGACCTCAAGTCATCTCAGAGAGGTGGTCGACCGTGAGCCAGCCAGGGGTTCTGCTCGATCGCGACGGCACGATCATCGTCGACAGCGGATATGTCGGCTCGGTCGACCGGGTCGAGTTCATCGACGGGTCCATCGCGGCCATCGCCGCGCTCAACCGCGCCGGCATCCCGGTCGCGGTGGTCACCAACCAGGCCGGGGTGGCCCGCGGGTACTACGGCATCGCCGACGTGGAGCAGGTCCACAAGCACATGATCGCCGAGCTGGCGCGGCACGGCGCGCACGTCGACCTGTGGCTGTTCTGCCCCTACCACCCGGACGGCATCGTGGAGGCGTTCGCGCGGCGCAGCGCCGACCGCAAACCCGGGCCGGGCATGGCGCTGGCCGCCGCGGAGGCGCTGGACCTGGACCTGGCGGCGTCCTGGGTGGTCGGGGACAGCCCGGCCGACGTCGGGCTGGCGCGGGCGGTGGGCGCCAAGCCGCTGCACGTCGGGCCGCCCGGCTCGGCGGTGACGGGTGTCGACACGTTCCCCGATCTCGCTGCCGCCGTGCGGTTCATCCTCGGTGGCAGCACCGTCCCGGCGCCGCATCAGGAGAAGGCGCCGAAGTTCCCGGCCGCGAAGTTCCACCGCGCCGACTCCTACGGCGGCGCCTACGTCGCCGAGCTGGCGCGCGCCTTCGCCACCGTGGACCTGGAACAGGTCAGCCGCGCGGCGACCGTCCTGAACGCCGCCTACGACCGCGATTCGGCGGTGTTCGCGTGCGGCAACGGCGGGTCCGCGTCGATCGCCAACCACCTGCAATGCGACCACGTGAAGGGCATCCGCAACGGCACCGGCGTCACCACGCGGGTGCAGAGCCTGAGCACGAACGTGGAGTTGTTCAGCGCGATCGCCAACGACCTGGGCTACGAGCACGTCTTCGAGTACCAGTTGCAGTCCCAGGCGCGGCCGGGCGACGTGCTGATCGTCATCTCGTCCTCGGGCCGGTCGCCGAACATCGTGCGGGCACTGGACTGGGCGGCGGCGCACGACATGCCGACCATCGCGCTCACCGGGTTCGAGGGCGGGCCCGCGCGACGCCGCGCCGAGGTCTCCATCCACGTCGACTCCGCCAACTACGGCGTCGTCGAAGACGCCCACCAGGCGTGCATGCACCTGCTGGCCCAGTACGTCCGACAGTCGAGGATGACCCCAGATGCCGTTGTCTCGCAGACATTCTGACCGCATGCGCGTCGCGATCAACCTGCTCACCGACGATCCGGTCAACCCCTCGGGCGCGCACTGGTTCTGGACGCGCGTCATCCCCGAGATGACCGAGCTGCTCCGCGACGGCGAGTCGTTCCACCTCATGGTGAGCCCGAAGTCGCGGCCGACGCACGACTACGGGTCGAGCGTCGAGTACATCACCTATCCGTGGTCCAACGAGAAGCGCAACCTGCGCACGCTGTCGGAGCACCTGTACTCGCCGGTGCGGCTGCCGCTGAGCGGGATCGACGTGCTGAACACGCTGATGGCGCCGATCGTGAAGTCGGCGCCGAAGCTCGTCGTGCACATCAAGACGCTGCACGCGTACACCACACCGCACGCGATCTCACCGCCGGCGCGGCTGTACCGGCAGCTGAGCTACCCGCGCACGGCGCGGCTGGCCGACGCGATCATCCTCAACTCCCGCAGCCTGGTCGACGAGGTGCGGCAGTACCTGGACGTCGATCCGGCGAAGATCCGGCTCATCCCGGAGGCGGTGGACCACGACCTGTTCCGCCCCGGCGACCGGGACGAGGCGTTCGCCCACGTGTCCCGGCGCTACGGCGTGACCAGGCAGTTCGTGCTGTTCGTGTCGTCGCTGTGGCCGTACAAGAACTGCGAGGGCCTGATCCGCGCGTTCGCCGCAGCGAAATCCGACCTCGGGGACCGGCAGCTGGTCGTCGTGGGCCCCGGCCGGGACGTGGAGTACGTCGGGCAACTCAAGGCGCTGGCCGCGCGGCTCGGCGTGGCCGGCGACATCGTGTGGGTCGGCGGGGTGCCGCTGGAGGAGACCGTGCACTTCTACCGCGCGGCCGACGTGTTCGTGTACCCGTCGCACAACGAGACGTTCGGCCTGCCGATCCTGGAGGCCATGGCCTCGGCGTGCCCGGTGGTCACCTCCAACGTGACGGCGATGCCGGAAACCGCGGGCGGGGCGGCGCTGCTGGCCGACCCGGCGGACTCCGGCTCGATCGCCGACGCGATCGTCAAGGCCTGCGGCCCGGAGGGCGAGCGGCTGCGCGCCCGCGGACCGGAACGCGCGGGCGAGTTCACCTGGGCGGCCACCGCCGCGCGCACGCTCGACGTGTACCGGGAGGTGCACGCGCGATGAGGATCCTGGTCACCGGCGGCGCCGGGTTCATCGGATCGCACACCTGCGACCGGCTCGTCGAGCTGGGGCACGAGGTGACCGTGCTGGACGTGCTGGCCGCGCCGGTGCACCGCGACGGGAAACCGAACCACCTGACGCCCGGCGTGGAGTTCTACGAAGGCGACGTGCGCAACCGCGATCTGATGCGCAACCTGCTGCGCCGCGCCGACGCGGTCTACCACTTCGCCGCCTACCAGGACTACCTGCCGGACTTCGCGAAGTTCACCGACGTCAACGTCACGTCCACGGCGATGATCTACCAGATCGTGGTCGCCGAGAAGCTGGACCTGGCCCGGATCGTGGTGGCGTCCTCGCAGGCCGCGATGGGCGAGGGGCTCTACCGGTGCGCGGCGCACGGCGAGCAGACGCCGGACATGCGGCCCGAGGCGGCGTTGCGGGCGGGGCACTGGGACCTCGGCTGCGCGGTGTGCGGCGAGCCGCTGGCGATGCTGCCCACACCGGAGCGGATCGCCAACCCGCAGAACGCCTACGGCATGTCCAAGCACGGCGAGGAGGTCGTGGCGGTCAACCTCGGGCGCCGCTACGGAATCCCGACCGTCGCGTTGCGCTACAGCATCGTGCAGGGCCCGCGGCAGTCGGTCTACAACGCCTACTCCGGCGCGTGCCGCATCTTCAACCTGCACTACCTGCTGGGCGGCGCGCCGACGCTGTACGAGGACGGGCAGGCGATCCGCGACTACGTGAACATCCACGACGTGGTCGACGCGAACGTGCTGGTGCTCGCCGACGACCGCGCCGCCGGGCGAGTCTTCAACGTCGGCGGCGGAACCGGCTACACCACGCAGGAGTTCGCCGACATCGTGCGGCGCCAGTACCGATCGGACCGGCCGGGCCGGATCAGCGGCGAGTACCGCTTCGGCGACACCCGGCACATCACCTCCGACATCGACGCGCTCACACAGCTGGGCTGGTCCCCGAAGCGGACTCCCGCGGACTCCGTGGCCGAGTACGCCGACTGGTTGCGGGACATGCCGGGCCTGGACGAAATCCTCGCCGAGGCGGACGCCAAGATGCGGTCGCTCGGCGTGGTGCGCAAGGCGGGGACGTGAAGGCGTTCCTGCTCGCGGCCGGGCTGGGGACGCGGCTGCGGCCCCTCACCGACCACACGCCCAAGTGCCTGGTCGAGATCGGCGGGCGGCCGATGCTGGACATCTGGCTCGACGCGCTCGCCGCCGCCGGGGTGGACGAGGTGCTGGTCAACCTGCACCACCTGGCCCCGCTGGTGCGGGCGCACCTGGCGGACCGGCGCGGTGGCCCGGTCGTGCACACCGTCGAGGAACCGGAACTGCTCGGCAGCGCGGGCACGCTGTGGGCCAACCGCTCGTTCGTCGCGGGCGAGGACATGTTCCTGGCCCTCAACGCGGACAACCTCACCGACTTCGACCCGCGGGTCCTGATCGACGCGCACCGCACCGGCGGGACCATCGCCACGCTGTCGGTGTTCCACGCCCCCGATCCCACGCGGTGCGGGATCCTCACCGTTTCCGGTGGCCTGGTCACGGGTTTCACCGAGAAGCCGGCCACGCCGTCCGGTGATCTGGCGAACGCCGGGATGTACGCGTTCTCCCCCGCCGTGCTCGACCTGATCGGGCCGCCGCCCGCCGACATCGGGTACGACCTGCTGCCCGAGCTCGTCGGGCACGCGCGCGTGGTCTCCCTCGGCGACGCGTGGTTCCTCGACATCGGCACCCCCGCGGCGCTGGACCGGGCCCGCGACGAATGGCAAGGCAGGCGAGCGTCGTGATCATCACCCAGACCCCGCTGCGCATCGGGCTCGTCGGTGGCGGGACCGATCTGCCCGGCTACTACCGCGAGCACGGCGGCCGGGTGCTCAACGCGGCCATCGACAAGTACGTCTACGTCGTGGTCAAGCAGCGCTTCGACGACGAGATCTACGTCAACTACTCGCGCAAGGAGATCGTCTCCCGCGTCGAGGACCTGGAGCACGAGCTGGTGCGCGAGGCCATGCACATGACCGGGGTGCGCAGCGGCGTGGAGATCACCACGCTGGCCGACATCCCGTCGGCCGGGTCCGGGCTCGGGTCGTCGTCCTCGGTGACCGTCGGGCTGCTGCACGCGTTGTTCGCCTACCAGGGCAGGCAGGTGACCGCCGCGGAGCTGGCCGAGCGGGCGTGCGCGATCGAGATCGACCGCTGCCGCAAACCGATCGGCAGGCAGGACCAGTACGCGGCTGCCTACGGCGGGCTGTGCGACCTGCAGTTCGGGCCCGGCGACGCGGTCGGGGTCGAGCGGATCGACCTGCCGCGCGCGGACTGGCGGAAGCTGCAGGACGAGCTGATGTTGTTCTTCACCGGCATCACCCGCAGCGCGAACACGATCCTGGGCGAGCAGAACGCGAACGTCGGCGACCGGCTGCCGCAGCTGGGCCAGCTGCGCGACCTCGCGGGCGAGGCGGCGGACGGCCTGCGTGGCGGCGACCTGTCCGCGCTGGGCACCGCGTTGCGCAAGAGCTGGGAGGCCAAGCGCTCGCTCGCGTCCGGGGTGTCGAACCGGCAGATCGACGAGGCCGTGGACGCGGCACTGGCGGCGGGCGCGTCCGGCGCGAAGGTGACCGGCGCGGGCGGCGGCGGGTTCCTGCTGGTCAGCTGCCCCCTGGAACACCAGCGGGCGGTGCGCTCGCGGCTGGCCACGATGAAGGAACTGCCGATCAAACTGGAGCGGCTCGGGTCCCGGGTCATCTTCAACGTGCACCGCGACATCTGGAGCTGACCCGATGACGAAACCGGCCATCGACGCGCGCGTCGCGGCGGAGCCCGCGGACCGCCGCGACCGGCGACCCTGGCTCTGGCCGGTCGTGACGCTCGTGCTCGTCGCCGGGCTGGGCGGGGTGTGGCTGTGGTCCGGACCGGCGCCGATGTCCGCGCCCTGGGACGTGTTCATCCTGCTCGACGGCGCCTACCGGATGACCGGGGGTCAGGTGCCCAGCACCGACTTCGAGAACCCGATCGGGCCGCTGGTGTACGGGCTGGTCAGCCTGGGGATGAAGGTGCAGGCGGTCCCGTCGCTGACCGCGGTGGTCTACGCCGGTGCGCTCTTCCTCGCGATCACCGCGCCGCTGGCCTGGTTCGTCGCGCGCCGGCGGCTGCCCGCGGTGCACGCGGCCGGGTTCACGGTCTTCCTGGCGCTGCTGGTGGTCACGCCCCGCCCGCTCGGGTATTCGCCGTGGACCACCACGTACGCGATGCTCTACAACCGCTACGGCTGGGTGCTGTACGCGACGCTGCTGCTGCTCGTGCTGATCCGGCCGCGTGCGCCGCTCACCACGCGGCGCGTGGTCGCCGAGGGGCTCGTGCTCGGTTTCCTGCTGGGGCTGATGTTCTACTGCAAGGCCAACTTCTTCGCGGCCGGCGCGGCCGCGGTCGTGGTCGGTCTCGTGCTGGGCACGCTGCCCCGCAACCTCCGGTTCGGCGCCGCCGCGGTCGCGGCCTTCCTCGGCGTCGCGGTCGTCATGCGGCTGACGTTCGGCATCGGGATCGCCGGCTACCTCGCCGACCTCGTGCACGCCGGCGGTTCCCAGGGCGGGCAACGGCTCGGGATGCTGATGCGCAGCGCCGCCTACACCGCCCCGGTGCTGCTGCTCACCGCGGCCGTCGTCGTCGCGTTGATCCTCCGGGCACGCCGGCTGGAGCTGCCTTCGCGCCCGATCCTCAAGACGGCCGTGGCCGCCGGATACGTGTGGGTGTCCAGCGTGCTGGTGGCCTCGGCCAACACCGCCGAGCACGGCGATCTGCCTGCGCTGGTGGTTCTCCCGCTGCTGCTCCTGGTGGTCCTCGCGCCGAAGGTGCGGACCCCGGCGCTGGTGCTCGCGGGGGTGGCGGTGCTGGTGGCCGCGACCGCCGGGCCGATCGCCGGGAAGGACACCCTGGCGCTGGGCCGCGCCGCGAGCGAGCACGGTTACGTGGCGGCTCCGCCGGCGAGCCAGCGCATGGCCGCTCCGGGCCTGCGGGACTTCGTGGTTCCCGCCGACGCGCAGTGGCAGACCGCGTACCGCACAGCGAACGCCGTCCCGGCGATGATCAACGACGGCGTGGCGTTGCTGCGGCGGCACGCCGGGCCCGCGGACACGGTGGCGACGATCGCGTTGGCGAACCCGTTCTCGTTCGCGTTGTCCCTGCCGCCCGCGACCGGCGGCCCGCTGTGGTGGGACGTCGGCATCAGCTTCGACCGCTCCGTGCACCCGGACGCGGACCGGGCCTTCGGCAACGTGGACTGGGTGATGATCCCGCGCCTGACCGAGGGCCAGGGCTGCTGCGCGGAGACCGTCACCGCGCTGCGCGAGGTCTACGGCGCCTACCTCGCCGAGCACTTCACGGAGGCCGAGATCACCGCGGACTGGATCCTGCTGGCCAGGACGCGATGACTGGGCTGCGGAGATCACTCGTGCCGCGGCGGAACCCACCGCTGCTGCCCGCCCCCGCGGCACGGGTGCTGAACCCGGTCGCGGTCGCCGCCGCGCTGGTCGTCGTGCTGCTGGGCGTGCTCTACACCGGCCACAGCGAGCCGGGGTGGTTCGACGCGTGGGTGCAGCCGGCCGCGACCGAGTCGGTCGACGCCGCCTGGTCGGCGGCGATCGCGATCGACTTCTTCGGCGAGCCCAGGGGATCGATGGTCCTGACGGTGCTGCTGGCGGTGACGCTCACGGTGCTCCGGCGCTGGCGCGTGCTGGCGCTCGCGATCGCCGGTCCCGGGCTGACGGTCGCGGTGACCACGCTCGGGAAACCGTTGACGGACCGGACGATCCACGCGATCCACCTGTCCTATCCGAGCGGGCACACGGCGTTCGTCACGGCGGTGACGCTGGTGGTGGCGCTGCCGCTGGCCCGGCGGTGGCGCGCGGGTCCGGTGGTCGTGCTGGCGTGCGCGCTGGTGACCGGCTCCTACGCGGCGTGGGCGCAGGTCGGGCTGAACGCCCACTACGCGACCGACACGATCGGCGGGTTCTGCGCCGCGGTGGCGGTCGTCCCGGCGACGGCGGGGCTGATCGACCGGATCTGGAGACGGATGAGCGGAGAGCCGGATGGGCCGCAGGCTGTGTGACGAACGCGAGTACCCGGCGGCGCTGCTCGCCGCCGCGGCGTATCGCCTGCCGGGGACCGACCGGGCCATGCCGGCGCGACCGGTGCGCGCCGAGGACTGGCCGGGGCTGCTGGCGGCGGCGCGGAAGCACCGGATGACCGGGTTGCTGACCGCGGCGATCGCCGCGGGCGCGTTCCCGGCGACCGGTGCGCAGGCGCGGGAGGCGGCCTCCGCGCACGCCACCAACCAGATGCGGGTGCTGGTGCTGGAGCACGAGCTGCTGCGGATCCTGGACCTGCTGACCGGGGCGGGCATCGAGGCGCGGGTGCTGAAGGGGACGGCCGTGGCGCACCTGGACTACCCCGATCCGGCGCTGCGGTCGTTCAACGACCTCGACGTGCTGGTGCGGGCCGGGGACATCGACCGGACGGTGGCGGTGCTCGCGACGGCGGGTTTCCGGCGGACGCTCGCCGAGCCGCGGCCGGGGTTCGACCGGCGGTTCGACAAGGGCATGACGTTGCGCCCGCCCGCCGGGTACGAGCTGGACCTGCACCGCACGTTCGTGCTGGGCCCGTGGGGGCGGCGGGTCGACCTGGACGCGGTGTGGGACGCGGGGCAGGAGTTCGCGATCGGCGGGCGGGCGGTGCGGGCGTTGTCGCTGCCGAACCGGTTCCTGCACGCCTGCTACCACGCCGCACTCGGGGACTGGCCGCTGCGGCTCGGTTCGCTGCGGGACGTGGCGGAGATGCTGCGGGTGGTGGACGGGAACCCGGAGCCGGTGCGGCGGACGGCCGCGTCGTGGGGTGCAGAGGCGGTGGTGGCCGCCGCGGTGGCCGACACGGTGCGGCTGCTCGGGATCAAGGTCCCGGGCGAGCTGGCCCACTGGGCGGTCGGTTACATACCGTCCGCCCGGGACGAATCGTGGCTCGGCCTGCACACGACACCGGACAAGACGTTCGCGGCACAGGCGGTGGCGACGCTGCGGGTCCTGCCGTGGCGCGACAAGCCCGCGTACCTGCGGGCGCTGGTCTTCCCGGACGCTCGCTACACGGCCGCCCGGCACCGGAGCCCGTTGAGCCGGTTCACCTACGCCCTGCGCGAGGTGCGGAAGGGCTCCCCCACCGGGTCCCGGTGAGTCGGTGAACTCCGCCGGCTGTCGCCGCGCGGGATTCCGCGAGTCAACCGCTGGTCGCCAGCCAGGCCTGCTGCAGCAGCGTCATCGACGGCGCGTGCGGGCTCGGCGCGAGCCAGTTGTCCCGCAGCGCCGCCGGGTCCACCAGCTCCTCGTCCACCCCGCGACCGGTCCACTCGCGCGCGAACGTGCGTGTCCGGTCGGTGAACACCGCGCCCGTGAAGTCCGCTTTGCTGGTGCGTTCCAGGATTTCGCGGGGCAGCAGGTCGCCGAAGAGGTCACGCATCGTGGCCGTCCGGCCGCTCCACCCCCAGAACCCGGCGGCCCGCGCGATCGCCGCCACGAAGTCCGGCTCGGCGAAGGTCTGCACGTACCGGCAGTCCAGTTCGGACCCCAGCGCGCGCACCGTGCGGTAGCCCAGCCGCGCGCAGCGGCGCGTCGTGAACTGCCACGCGTGCCGGCCGGCGTGCAACTCGTACGCCGCCGCGTCCGCCGCGTCCCGTTCGGCGAGCACCTCCTCCGCCGCGGGCCGCAGCCACGGGCGCCGGTACCTCTCGCGCAGCGCCGCCCGCCGCCGAACGGACGCGGGCGCCAGCGCACGCACCGCGTCCGGAAACACCCGGGCCCGGACCCGCCCGCGTGCCTTGAGCACCTTGGTCACCGGCGTGATCCGCTTCAGCCCGAACACCTCGTCGCCACCCTCGCCGGTCAGCAGCACGCCACCGCGGGCCGCGTCCATCATCCGCCAGGTCGGCGCGAAGTTCGGCGGCCACACCAGCCCGTGCCGCCGCAGCACCGCCGTCGCGATCGGACCGACCGGATCGTGCTCGTCGCCCACGGTCAGCACGATGCGTTCGGTGACCCCGAGGTGCGCGAGCACGGCGTCCTGCCACGACGTTTCGTCCGACGCGGGCGCGGCCGGGTACCGCAGCGTGATCGGCACCGGCGGCGGCAGCCCTTCGCGCCGGGCCAGCGCCACCGCCGCGGCCAGCAGCGCCGAGGAGTCGCGCCCGCCGGAGAAGGCGACCAGGCACGGTGTGCGCGTCAGGTGCCCGAGCAGGATCCGGTCGAGCACCCGCCGCGGCTCGCCCGGATCGCCCAGCGGCAACGGGATGAGGTCGTACCCGTTGATCCAGCCGCCCGCGATCTTCAGTCCGTCCATTGTGTACAGCGCCACCGGGTGCTCACTTCCGCACAGCCGGCCGACGGGGACAGGCGATCACCCGACCACCTGTCCCCGCGACCGGGAAAACCATCACGAATACGCGTCGCGATCGCCGAGGATCGGTATCGCCCACGTCAGGTTGTCCGGGGACGAACCGAACAGATTTTGCTGTGTCAAGTCCATCACCGAACCCAACAGGGTGATTTCCGGGGTGGTGTAGGGCTCGCGCATGTGTTCACCTCCCCCCACTACTGGCCGGAACGGGAAAACCCGTGTCACGAGAAGGTCAGATCACCGAAGAGGGTGCCGGCGGCGAAATCGGCGTCGAGCCGCGTTCCCGCCGACTGACCCAGCGTGAGCTCGGACAACGTGCCGATGTCGTCGATGCCCGGTGCGGCGTATTCTTTCTTCATGTCACTCCTTTCCGTTGCTCGTCGACGAAGGAGAGCCGAAGGACCTCGACCGGGATTCGCCCGAATGACCCATTCCGTTACAACCGCCCGGAGAATGTGCTGGTGAAGTTGTCCAACCGGTACCGGAACAATTCCGGGAATTCGTTTCCCCGGCGGTACGATTCGGCGGTGGGGATCAGACGCATCGCGGCCACGCCGCGGTTGATCACGGCCGCGGCGCGGGAGGTCGCGGCGGCCGACCGCGCCGGCACGGCCACCGCGGCGGTCTACCAGGTCATCGGCGCGCTCGGCGCGCTCGGCGTGGTCGCGGCGAGCAAGCTCACCTTCGACGCGTTGCTGCAGCCGGAACACGCGCGCTTCGGCCTCACCGTTTCGTTGCTGGCACTGGCGTTCATGACCGCGCTGTCCGGTTCGGTCGGCGCCCTGCAGACCCAGCAGCACCGGCTGCTCGGCGAACGCGTCTCGCAGCGGGTCTGGGACCGGGTGCTGGACACCACCGCCCGCGCGGACCTGGTGACCTACGAGTCCGCCGGCTTCGCCACGTCGCTGGAACGCGTCCAGCAGAACGCGCTGACCCGGCCGTTCGCCGTGACCACCGCGCTGCTCGGGCTGACCGGGAGCCTGCTCGGGGTGGTCACGATGTCGGCGGTGCTGATCGGGGTCGAACCGCTGCTGGTGCCGGTCCTGCTCGCCGCCGGGCTGCCCGCGGTGCTGCTCGCGCGGTGGGCCAGCCGCACCGAGTTCGCGTTCGCCCACCGGCTGACGCCGCTGTTCCGCCGCCGCAACTACCTGCGCCAGCTGCTCACCCAGCGCCCGTACGCGGCCGAGCTGCGCGCGTTCCACTCGACGAAACCGCTGCGGGCGCGGCACGCCGAGCTCAACACCGAGATCAACGGCGCGCTGCGGCAGCAGGTCCGGCGGCGCCAGCTGATCGCCGGGCTCACCACGATCGGCGTCGCGCTGTCGCTGACCGCCGCGCTGCTGGCGATCGTCGGGCTGGTGCGCAGCGGCCGGATCGACCTGCCCGCGGCGGGCGCGGCCGCGATCGCGGTGCGGTTGCTGAGCAGCCAGCTCGGCACGCTGTTCACCTCGGTCGGCGGGCTGCTCGAATCGGCGCCGTTCCTGGCCGACCTCGAACGGTTCGTCGCGTCGGCCCCGCGCTCGACCGCCGCCGGGGAAAAGCGGCCGCTGCGGCGGGGCGTCGTGCTGCGGGACGTCGGCTTCCGCTACCCCGAGCAGGAGCGGCCCGCGGTCGACTCGGTGGACATCGAGATCGGCGCGGGCGAGGTGGTCGCGCTGGTCGGCGAGAACGGTTCCGGCAAGACGACGCTCGCCAAGATCGTCGCCGGGCTGTACGACCCGGACCGGGGCACGCGCCGCTGGGACGGCGCGGAGGCCCCGCCCGCCGACATCCGCGCGTCGGTGACGGTGATCTTCCAGGACTTCGTGCGGTACCAGATGACGTTGCGCGACAACATCACGATCAGCGACGGCGACCGCCCCGCCGACGAGGAGTCGGTGCACGACGCGGCCCGGCGCGCGGGCGTGCTCGGCGTGACGCGCGAGCTGCCGCACGGCCTGGACACGATGCTCGGCCGGGACCTGGACGAGGGTTTCGACCTCTCCGGCGGGCAGTGGCAGCGGGTGGCGCTGGCGCGGGCGCTGTACCGGGACACCTCGCTGGTGGTGCTGGACGAACCCGCCGCGGCGCTCGACCCGCGCGCCGAGCACGAGCTGTTCACCGACGTCCGGGCCATGCTCGGCGGGCGGGCCGCGCTGCTGATCTCGCACCGCTTCTCGAGCACCCGCATGGCCGACCGGATCTACGTGCTCGACGCGGGCCGCGTGGTGGAGTGCGGCACGCACGACGAGCTGATGGCCCGCGCCGGCCAGTACGCCGAGCTGTACCGCCTCCAGTCAGCGGCCTACCGCTGACCCACCCGCGAGTCCCACACTCAAGCACGCGAGTCCCACACTCAAGCACGCGAGTCCCACACTCAGGCACGCGAGTTCTGCGCTCAGGCAGGCGACTTCGCCGCTGCCGGCGCGCGGGGCGATCGGCGAACTCGCGCACCCGAACGTGGAACACGCGCGCAGGAACGTGGAACTCGCGTGCCCGAACGTGGAACTTGCGTGCGGGAACGTGGGACTCGCGTGCGGGAACGTGGGACTCGCGTGTGGGGTTAGGTGAGGGCCGCCAGGGTGTTGAGCACCTCGTCGCGGAACGGCGGCCCCCACGGCACCGTCGCCTCGAACACCGGCACCTCCGCCACCAGATCGGCCAGCCGCTGGAACGCGAAGTCCATCACCGCCGGATCGCGCCAGCCCAGCACCCGCGGGAACTGGCTCATCCGCACGAACGCCCGCGCCCCGGCCAGCCGCTCCACCGAAACGTCCACAACGGACCGACTTGGCCGCGGGATCACGCACGCGGCCAGCGGCAACGCGTTCGTGGACACGGTGGACCGCAACGCCAGCCGACCGTCGACGGTCGGCCGCACGTCCTCCTCGGCGGCCTCGTCCGCCAGTCCGCGCGCGGCCATCCGCAGCCGGTTCTCCGTGCTCCCCGGGTACACGATCCCGCCGGCATCGACGCGCAGCACGTCGTCGGCCACCAGATCGCACCCGAGCCCGCACAACGCCGCCGCGAGCGTGGACTTCCCCATCCCGGACGCACCCACGAACGCCAGTGCCCGCTCGTCGACCCGCACGGCGCTCGCGTGCAGCACCAGGTGCGAGTTCAGCGTCAGGTGCACGGCCAGCAGCGCGCCCGTCGCGAGCACGGTCAGCAACCCGTGATCGGCCGACGGGTCCAGGTGGTAGGTCACCTCACGCAGCAGCGGGTCGCCGGCGAACTCGCACAGCGACGGGTACCGCAGCACGGTCCGGTTCCCGTCCGTGGCGAGCGTGTAGAACACCCGCCCGTCCGGTTTCGCCAGCTCGGCCAGGCAGCGACCGGGCAGCTCCGCCCGGGGCACCGCGTGATCGGGCCCCCGGCGCAGCACCAGATCCGGCTCGCCGCCGTCGCCGGGTGGCAGCGCCAGCTCGACGTCGCTCCAGACGGTCAGCCCGTGGGCCCGGTAGGTGAAGTCCATTGTGGTCACCCCGCCGATCCGAGAACCGCGTACCGGGCCGCCGTGGGGTCCAGCGCCTTGCCGTCGATCTCCAGCCACGAGTGCGCGGCGAACCGGCCGTCCGCACGCCGCACGCCGATCCGCAGCACCGGCTCCAGGTCCCGCAACCGGTGCCCGATGAGCAGGCACTGGCGCAGGCAGGTGTCCCCGGCCGGCCACCGCGACACCACTAAGTACGAGGCCCGGATGGGCGCCCGCGACCACCGCGGCAGCACCGGCAGCTCGTCCGAGGGTGGTTCCGTGCTGGTCAGATCGCAGCGCACCCCCAACCGGCGGCAGGTTTCCCGCAGGTCCGAGCGCCGCAGGCCGAGCTCGATCCGCACCATCGGGGCAAGCGCCCGCAGCACCTCCCAGGCCAGCCGGGCCCGCCGCCGCCACCTCATGTCGCCTCCGCCAGCCAGGCCTGCTGCAACAGCATCGCGGTGGCGGCCGGCGGCTCGTCGGCCAGCCACGCGGCCCGCAGCGCGTCCGGGTCGACCAGCGATTCGTCCACACCGGTGCCACCCCAGTCACGCGCGAACTCACGCGAGCACGCCCCGAAGCGGGAGGCGTTGAACCGCGCCTTGTCCCGCCGGGCGAGGACGGCCTCCGGCAGCACCCCGTCGGCCACCAGCCGGGTGCCCGCCGCGCGGGTCATCGGCCGGGTAGCCGCGTAGGACGCGACGAACGACGGATCGGCGAACGGCTCCACCAGCTCGCAGCCGTACTCCGCGGCCGCGTCGGCCCGCGTCCGGAATCCCACCGCGAACGCGCGTGTCGCCAACGCGGTGCGCACGCTGGTCTCCCACCGCAACGGGCGGTCCGCGGCCGCGCGCCACACCACGCGGCGCGGATCCGGCCGCAGCCACGGCATCGGCAGCGACCGGCGCGCGATCCGGCGACGAGCGAACGCGGGCGCCGCGCTCACGGCGAACCGCGCCCAATCGGCCCCGGTCACCCCGCGGCCACGACGGCGCGCCACCGCACGCAGCGTTCCGAGCCGGTGCCCGCCGAGCACCTCGTCCCCCGCGTTGCCGGTGACCAGGCTGCCGCCCGGCGCGTGCGACGCGAGCAGCATCGTGTTGCCCAGCGCCGCCGGATAGACCGGGCCGCGCGCACGCAGCACCGGCCGCACGAGCGGTCCGATCAGGTCCAGCTCGCCGGCGATGTCCCGGCGCACCCAGGAGTCGACGCCGACGTGCCGGATCACCACCTCCTGCCAGGCCGACTCGTCCGCGGCCGCGTCACCGGGGTAGCGGAAGGTCAGCGCGATCGGCGGCGCGAGCCCCTCGCGCGCGGCGAGATCGGCCGCGACCGCCAGCAGCACCGACGAGTCCCGCCCACCGGAAAAGGCGATCACACACGGCTCGCGCCGCAACGCCGGTCGCAGGGCGGTCCGCAGCGCGCGCACCGGGTCCGTGGGCACGCCGAGCGGAAACGGGGCGGCACCGAGGGGCTGACCGGCCGCGATGTCCAGTGTGGACAGCCGCGGCGGCGCCTCAGTGGAGGAGCTGGGCATCGCGGAGCCGGCCGAGGAAGGTCTCGATGTCACGGCGCGCGGTGTCCGCGTCGATCTCGTACTCGCTGGTGATCACGCCGACCAGGTCCTCGACCGACCGCTCCTCGGCGAGCAGCTCGAACAGCCGCGTGCCGACCCCGGTGATGGTGAAGTACTTCGAGGTCGACAGGCTGAGCACGATCGTCTCGTCACCGATGGTGCGAGCCGAGATGTCGGATGCCCGTACACGCATGGCGGCCCTCCCGGAACTGGCGGCTTACCAGGGGGTCGCGGACGACCACCGCCCTGTTACGCCGGACGCCCCCCGTCAGGCGTACGGCCGGAACACCGGCTTGACCGAGCGGCCGCCGATCCACGGCGTCGGGTCCTGGGCGTCCAGCGCCTTCCGGTACACGGTGCACGCCTGGGCCACCACGTCCACCGTCCGGTCGATGTCGGCCTCCGTCAGGGCGCTGCTCACCACGAACGACGGCCCGAGCACACCCCCGGCGACCAGCTGCCGCAGGAACAGCGTCCGGTACGGCTGGGACGGCCGCAGCTGCTCGTCGAGCGTGCCGAACACCAGGTTGCTCGCCCGGCCGCGCACCACGACGTGCTCGCCGACGCCCATCGCCGCCGCCACGTCCCGCACCCCGGACGCCAGGCGCTCGCCGAGCGCGTGCAGCCGCGCCGCGATGCCCTCCTGGACGTAGGTGTCCATGACGGCCATCGCCGCGGCCAGCGAGTGGGTTTCCGCGCCGTGCGTGGTGGACAGCAGGAACACCCGCTCGCGCGTGTGCCGCAGCCCGCCCAGCTCCATCAGCTCCCGCTTGCCGGCCAGCGCGGACACCGCGAACCCGTTGCCCAGGGCCTTGCCGAACGTCGACAGGTCCGGCGTCACCCCGTAGTAGCCCTGCGCGCCCGCCTCCGACCAGCGGAAACCGGTGATCATCTCGTCGAAGATCAGCACCACGCCGTAGGCGTCGGCCAGCGCACGCAGCCCCTCCAGGTACCCGGGCGGCGGCTCGACCGCGTTCGCGGCCTCCAGCACCAGGCACGCCACGTCGTGCTGCCGCAGGATCTCCTCGGTCGCGGCCAGGTCGCCGTACGGGAACCGCACGGTCAGCGCGGCGATCTCGTCCGGGATCCCGGCCGGCATGCCGGTGGTGCCGATGAACCAGTCGTCGGTGGAGAAGAACGGCTGGTCGGCGCAGATCGCGACCACCCGCCGCCCGGTCGCCGCCCGCGCGAGCCGGACCGCGGCGGTGGTGACGTCCGAGCCGTTCTTGGCGAACTTGACCATCTCCGCGGTCGGCACGGTCGCCAGGAACTTCTCGGCCGCGGCCAGCTCGACGGTGGAGGGCCGCACGAAGTTGCTGCCCCGGTCCAGCTCGCGCCGCACGGCCTCGACCACCCGCGGGTGCGCGTGCCCGAGACTCACCGACCGCAGCCCGGAGCCGTACTCGATGTAGGAGTTGCCATCCACGTCCCACACGTGCGCGCCGCGGCCGTGGGAGATGACCGGCGCCAGCCCCTCGGGGTACTGGTCCTCCCCCTTGGCGTAGGTGTGCGCGCCACCGGGCACGAGCTGGTGCAGGCGCTCGTTGAGCTCGGTGGACCGGGGCAGGAACTGGGCGTCCATGACTGTCACCTCAGGGTCTTCAGAACTTCGGCGAGCGCGGGCGCGCGCCGGTCGCGGTCGGAGGTCAGGGTGACCGGCAGCGGCCACGGGATGGCCAGGTCCGGGTCGTCGAAGGCGATGGTGACGTCCTCGGACGGGTCGTGCGGCCGGTCGATGCGGTAGGAGACGTCGGCGGGGTCGGTCAGCGCCTGGAAGCCGTGCGCGCAGCCCGCCGGCACGTACACGCTGACCTGGGTGTCGCCGGAGAGCTGGAAGTACTCGGTGTTGCGGAAGGTCGGCGAGTCCGGACGCAGGTCGACCACGACGTCGAACACCTCGCCGTAGGAGCACCGGACCAGTTTGGCCTCTCCGGCGCCGGAGCGCAGGTGCATTCCGCGGATCACGCCCTTGACCGACCGGGACAGGCTGTCCTGCGCGAAGCCGTCCGGGTCGATGCCCACGGAGGCGACGACCTCGCGGTCGAACGTACGCGAGAAGAACCCGCGCGCGTCGGCGTGCGGTGTCGGTTCGAACAACCACGCCCCGGCGATGCCGGGTACCGGTACGGCCTTCACGGCCGGCTCCCTTCGACGACGGATTCGGACATCATGGCGAACTGGTGCGCGAGCCGCTCGGTCGTCACACGATTGCGTTCCCCCAGTACGGCGACCAGCTCCTCCCGCCGGTCCAGCAGCTCGCGGAACCGCCGCACCAGCCGGTCGAAGTCCGGCTCCCGGGCGGACAGGGCGAACTCGCCGAGCCCCATCGCCTCCATCAGCACGTCGTTCTTGCGCGCGTAGCCCAGCGAGATCGCCGGCTTCCCGGTCTTCAGCGCGCACAGCACGTTGTGGTAGCGCGTGGCGACGACGACGTCCACCTCGGCCATCTGGCGCATGAGGTCGGTCAGCGAGGCCGGCGGTTCGGCGGTGACGTCGGCGTCCGGCAGGTCGGCGAGGATCTCGGCGACCACCTCGTCGTCGGCGGCGTCGCCGGTGAACAGCCGCACGGGCCGTCCCTCGTCGGCCAGCAGGCGCACGAACCGCTTCACGGTAGTCAGGTAGGCGCGGTTGATCTCGCCGGCCCGGGCCCGGTCGTCGTTGCCGCCGTGGAAGGACATGACCCCGACGCCGACCGCGCCGGACGAGGGCCGGGGCTCGGGATCGGCCAGCCCGAACGCCAGGTCCGGGAACACCGCGTCGGCGCGCACGTCGACGCCCATGCGGGCCATCGCCTGCCGCGAGTGCTCGTCCCGGTAGGACCGGTAGTGCGCGAGCCGCGCGGCGCGCGTGATCACCCACCGGGTGGCGCGCTGGCGGACCACGTCGGCGCCGACGTTGACGAGCGCGACCTTGGTGCCGGTGAGGCGGGCGGTCAGCCCGAGCAGCAGCAGCGAGTAGGGAAACCCCCAGGGCCGCAGCGGAAGCGTCGCCTCCAGCACTCCCATGCCGGGCACGATCACCACGTCGTGGCGGCGCACCCAGCGGCCGATCCACAGCGGGTCCGCGACCTTGCCGAGCACCTTGGCCGGCAGCGTCTCCGAGCGGAACCAGTGCAGCCGCCGCGCCGGGATGCCGTACCGCCCGCTGACCTCCTCCGGGCCGCCGCACAGGGCGTCCACGACCGCGTCCGGGTGCGCCCGCCGCAGGTGGTCCAGCAGGGCGGCCAGGGAACCGTCGTTGCCGAGGTTGCCTTGTCCCAGCAGGCCGAAGACGCCGACGCGCATCACTCGCCCCCGCGCCCGGCCACCACCGAGTCGACCACGACGTCCAGGTCGTTCTCGACGCGGGCGAACTCCTCCGACGGTTCCCGCCGCAGCGCGCGCCGGGCCAGCCACTCGCCCAGGTGGCGGTAGCACTCGCGGCGCTGCGCGGGTGTGATCGGCGCGCGCTGGACGATCCGGATCCAGCCCCACACGTAGCCGCCGAGCAGCCGGGCGGTCGGGTGCCGGAGCGGGTCGGCGCGCTTCGGGTCCAGGTTCGCGCAGCGGGACCGGATGGTCTTGTTGGCCCGCTCCGCGCGGTCCGGGTGGTCGCGCCGGAAGTACAGCAGCTCGGGGACCTGGTGGAACGGGCCCTGCAGCGCGATGTCGGCGACGAACGTCCGGTCGGCGTGGTGGTAGCTGTCGTGCGGCCGCACCCGGCGCAGCGCGGCCGAGCGGATCACCCCGTAGAAGTCGTCACCGCCGTCGGCGAACAGCAGCGCGCGGAACCGGGCCGGCGGGTGCGGGGAGTCCGTGGCGAGCCGGTACTCGAACGGCGCGGTCACCCCGCCCGCGCCGTCGATGATGGCCGTCCCGGCGTGCGCGAGGACCACCTCCGGGTGCTCGTCCAGCGCGTCCACGCACCGCCGCAGCAGGTCCCGCCCGTACAGGTCGTCGTGCGAGGCCCACTTGAACAGCTCGCCGCGCGCCTCGCGGAACACGAAGTTGTGGTTGGGCGCGGCGCCGATGTTCTCCGCCAGCGGGATGAACCGGATCCGCGAGTCCTGTTTCGCGAACCGGCGGCAGATGTCCGCGGTGCCGTCGGTCGAGGCGTTGTCCGAGATGATGAGCTCGAAGTCCTCGTACGTCTGGCCGAGCAGCGCTTCCAGGGACTCGGCCAGGTACTCCTCGCCGTTGTGGACGGGCAGTCCGATGCTCAGCCGGGGTGTGCCGGTCATGTGGTCCTCATTTCCTCGGATGTGACGGCCGGATCGCGTTCACGGAGGCAGGCCTCCAGTTCGAGCCACCGCGCCGCGGCGCCGAGCACGCTGCCGACGACGGCGCCCCAGCTGGAGCCGAGGGCGCCGCCCAGCGCGGCGCCGATCAACCCGCCCCCGACGTAGCCCGCGAACGTGACCACCTCGGCGCGCAGGCCGCGGCCCGCCGCGCCGAGCGCCCGCAACGCGGACGAGGAGCCGGTGGTGAAGCTCGCGGCGGCGATGGCGAGCGTGGCCGGCAGGATCAGCGCGGCGGCCGACTCCCACACGTCGCCGAGCAGGTAGCGGCCGACGGACTCGGGCAGCAGCACCATCAGCGCCACGCCCCACGCCATCGCGGCGGCGGCCTGACCGCCGCCGAGCAGCAGGGCGAACAGGCGGAGCCGGTGCGGCCGCTCCCGGACCACCCGCGCCGCCTCGGAGACGGTGACCAGCGACAACCCGATCAGGACCGCCATGAACGGCCCGAGCAGCAACTGGGAGCCGCGGACCGCACCGACGTCGGCCAGCCCGGCGATCGCGCCCAGCCCGTACATGCGGAGCTGCCCGGACCCGGCCACCAGGACGTTCTCGGCGAGGAACCGGCTGCCCAGGTCGCGGTGCTCGCGCACCCACGCGCGCGCCCCGGTCCAGGTCGGCGTCATCCGCGTCTGCCAGCAGCCGTACAGCCCGGCGACCGCCGCCGACAGCCCCCACGCGAGCAGGAAACCGACCACGCTGCCGTGCAGCACCGCCAGGACCAGCGCCGGCACCAGGGCGGCCGTCCACACCAGGTCGTTGACGAAGGCCTTGTGCCCCTGCCCGGAGGCGAAGAACGCGAACCGCCAGCTGTCCTGCAGCATCAGGCCCGGCAGGATGACGCCGAGCGCGACGAACGCGCCGCCGACGGAGCCGCCGATCGCGATCCCCGCCAGCGCGCTCACCACACCGGTGCCGGTCCCGACGAGCAGCGCGGTCGCGGTGGAGCGCGCCACCGCGCCCCGCCAGAGGTCGGTCGCGACCCCGCTGAACCGGACGGCCAGCGGATCCGTCGCCAGCCCCCGGGACAGGCCGAGCACCACGCCGTAGGTCACCCAGGCGAGCGTGAAGACGCCGAACGCCGCCGCGCCGAGCGAGCGGGCCACGACGACGCCGACGAAGAAGTTGCTGAGGCTGGACACCGCCTGGTCGCCGAGGCCCCAGCTGAGCCGGCCGGCCATCGCGC
The DNA here is from genome assembly GCF_023376025.1 of Amycolatopsis thermalba. Taxonomy (NCBI): domain Bacteria; kingdom Bacillati; phylum Actinomycetota; class Actinomycetes; order Pseudonocardiales; family Pseudonocardiaceae; genus Amycolatopsis; species Amycolatopsis thermalba. Next base: position 1,022,751 of record NZ_CP091196.1, on the reverse strand, counting down.
GCAGCGGTGACCCGCGCACCAGCCGGTGCCGACCGGGCTTTCCCGTCACCGCCATCGCACTACTCCGCCACCGATCACACGAACCGCAGGGTGTCGTCGACCGCGCCGGCCTCGCGGTGCTGCTTCAGCCGAGCGAGCCGGGTGAAGCTGCGCTCGAACGAGGAGCGGGTCAGCCCGTGCCGCTGGTAGGCCTCGACCAGCTCGACCGCACCGTCCTTGACCGACCACTCGCAGGTGAAGCCGGGAATCGCGGCGCGGAAGCGGGAGAAGTCGACCCGGTAGGACCGCGGGTCGGCGCCGGCCTCGCCGGTGATCCGCAGCCGCGAGCCCGGCACGGCCTCGACGACCTGCTCGGCGATCTCGGCGACGGTCACGTTGTTGCGCTCGGTGCCGATGTTGAACGCCTTGTCGTGCACCGCTTCGCGGGGCGCTTCCAGCGCGGCGGTGAAGGCCCGTGCGATGTCCCGGGCATGCACCAGCGGCCGCCACGGCGTGCCGTCGGAGAGCACCAGCACCTCACCGGACAGGCACGCGTGCCCGACCAGGTTGTTCAGCACGATGTCCGCCCGCAGCCGCGGCGAGAAGCCGAACGCGGTCGCGTTGCGCAGGTAGACCGGGGAGAAGCCGTCGTCGGCCAGCGCGTGCAGGTCGTCCTCGACGAGCACCTTCGACTCCGCGTACGGCGTCACCGGCCGCAGCGGCGCGTCCTCGCCGACCAGGTCCGCGCCACCGGAAGCGCCGTAGACCGAGCAGGTGGAGGCGTAGAGGAAGCGGGACACCCCGGCGTCCTTCGTCAGCCGGGCCAGCCGGACGGCGGCCTTGTGGTTGATCTCGTAGGTCAGCTCGGGCGCCAGCGCGCCCAGCGGGTCGTTGGACAGCGCCGCCAGGTGGATCACGGCGTCCACACCGGACACCTGCGCCGGCGTGACGTCCCGCAGGTCCACCCGGTGCCCGGGCGGGTCGTGCGGCTTCGGGCCGAGCACGCACTCGTCGAACAGGCCGGAGTCGAGCCCGATCACCTCGTGCCCGGCGGCGGTGAGCACCGGGGCCATCACCGTGCCCAGGTACCCCTTGTGGCCGGTCAGCAGCACACGCATGGCTCAGCCCTCCAGCTGGAGACACAACTTCCTGACGTGGAAGGCCTCCGCGTACCGCGCCTCCCGGTCGTACCAAGGACGATGTCGCTGCGAGGGGTAGTGCCGTTGCAGCAATCCGGCTTTTTTCTCGGCGAGTTCGTCGCGCAGCGACACGTACACCGACGGTGCGCCGAGGTCGCCGTCCCCGAAGATCAGGTCCGGTTCGGTGCGCACCCGCAGCTCCTCGAGCGCGTTCTTGACCTCGTCCCAGTGCGCGCCCGGGCAGAACGCCGCGAGCGCCGCGCGTTCCTCGTCCTCGCGCTCGGTGCCGCCGCCGGAGAGCACCAGTGCGTCCACCCGCAGACCGGGCCGGCTCAGTGTGAGCAGGGTGCCGCCCGCGCCGATCGCGATGTCGTCGCAGTGGGCGCCGAGCACCACGATCCGCTCGAGCCGCTCCGGAACCAGCCCGGTCACGCCGGCACTCGGTCCTTGTCCCACAGCGCCCACGGGCGCACCCCGCGCGTGTAGCCCTCGTCCAGCGCGTACCGCTCCTTGACGGTGTCCGTCGGCTTCCAGAAGCCGCGGTAGGGGTAAGCCAGCAGGCGGCCGCGCTTGGCCAGTTCGGCGCACCCGTCGGCGACCAGGTCGCCGTTCTCCGGGATGTGGTCGAACACCTCCTGGCGCAGCACGAAGTACCCGCCGTTCTCCCACAGCGGCATCTCGCTCACCGCGGTGATCGACCCGACCAGGCCGCCCTCGTCCATCTCCACGCAGTGGAACGACGACTGCGGCGGCACGACCATCATGGACGCGCCCGCGTCGGACTTCGCGAACCGCTCGATCATCGACGGCAGCGGCGCGTCGGTGAGCACGTCGGCGTAGTTGGCCAGGAACATCTCGTCACCGCCGAGGTGCTCCCGGACCCGGCGCAGCCGTTCCCCGATCGGCGATTCGATGCCGGTCTGCACGAACGAGATCGTCCAGTCCGCGATGTCGGTGGACAGCAGCTCCGCCTTGCCGCCGCGCAGCACGAAGTCGTTGGAGGTGGTTTCCTCGTAGTTGAGGAAGAAGTCCTTGATGTGGTGGGCGCCGTAGCCGAGGCACAGGATGAACTCGGTGTGCCCGAAGTGCGCGTAGTACCGCATCACGTGCCAGATCAGCGGCCGGGGACCGACCATCGCCATGGGCTTGGGCACGTCGGAGGCGGTGCCGCCGCGCATCCGCATTCCGTACCCGCCGCAGAACAGGACGACCTTCACGTTGGGTTCACCTCGACGATCTCCAGGCGGGGTATGGGGAAGACCAGCTTGCCGCCCCACTCCCCGACGTAGGACAGCTGCTGGGTCAGTTCGTCCCGCAGGTTCCAGGGCAGGACCAGGACGTAGTCGGGCCGGTCCGCGGCGATGCGGTCCGGCGGCAGGATCGGGATGCGCGTGCCCGGCGTGAACCGGCCGTGCTTGTACGGGTTGCGGTCGACCGTGTACGCGAGCAGGTCCGGCCGGATGCCGCAGTGGTTGAGCAGGGTGTTGCCCTTGCCCGGCGCGCCGTAGCCGGCCACCGTGCGGCCCGTGTCGGCCGCGTCGACGAGGAACCGCAGCAGGTCGCGGCGCACCCGGGCGACCCGCGCGGCGAACTCGGTGTAGCCGGAGAGCTCGTGCAGCCCGGCGGCCTTCTCCCGGGCCAGCACGTCGATCACGCGGTGGCTCGGGTCACCGGCCGCTTCCACGGGCCGGGCCCACAGCCGGATGGAGCCGCCGTGGGTCGGCAGCAGCTCGACGTCCACAAGGGACAGTCCGCCGGAAGCGAGCGCCCGCTGCGCCGAAGCCACCGAGTAGTACTGGAAGTGCTCGTGGTAGATCGTGTCGTACTGGGTTTTCTCGATGAGCGTGAGCAGGTGCTGCACCTCGATCGACACCCAGCCGTCGTCGGCGACCAGCGCGCGCAGGCCCTTGGTGAAGCCGATGACGTCCGGGATGTGCGCGTAGACGTTGTTGGCCACCACCAGATCCGCGGGCCCGTGCTCGGCCCGCACCGCCGCGCCGGTCTCCGGCCCGAGGAACGCGGTCAGCGTCGGCACGCCCGCGTCCCGGGCGGCCTGGCCGACGTTCACCGACGGCTCCACGCCGAGGCAGCGGATGCCCTGTGCCACAACGTGTTTGAGCAGGTACCCGTCGTTGCTGGCGACCTCGACGACGAACGAGTCGCCGTCCAGCCCCAGCCGGTCCACCGCACCCGCGACGAACCGGCCCGCGTGGTCCACCCAGGATTCCGAATACGACGAGAAGTACGCGTATTCGGTGAACGTTTCCTCCGGCGTGATCAACGGCGGGATCTGCGCGAGCCAGCAGTCCGTGCACACCCGCAGGTGCAACGGAAAGGTATTTTCCGACTCGTCCAGTCGCGCTTCGGTCAGGAACGCCTCGCACGGCGGAGTCGCCCCGAGATCGACGACGCTGGCCAGCTGTGTCGAGCCACAGAGTCGGCAGGTGGTCATGCTCCTGATTCGGGAGACGCGAAGGCCCTGTTACAGACACCGTCCGCGTTTCGCCCACCGAGCCCGAAATGAGACCCGCGACCTACTTGCGGATCTCCAGCGTGCAGCACTTCGGACCGCCGCCTGCCTTGCGCAGCTCGGAGATGTCGACGAGCACCGGTTCGTAGCCGTGAGCCGCGAGCCGGTCGGCCAGCTCCGTGGCCTCCACCGGCAGCACCACGTTGCGCCCGTCGGACACGCCGTTGAGGCCGAAGCACTCCGCGTCGGCCGCCGTCGCGAGCACCGCGTCGGGGAACAGGCGCGCCAGGACGCGGCGCGAGCCGGCCGAGAACGCCTCCGGGTAGTACGCGATCTGCGCCGGCGTGGTGTCGGTCGCCTCGCTGAGCACGAACAGCGCGGTGTCCAGGTGGTAGTAACGCGGGTCGGTCAGCCGCAGCGACAGCACCGGCACCCCGAGCACCTCCTGGGCCTCGGCGTGCGCGGCGGGGTCGGTGCGGAACCCGGTGCCGGCCAGCAGCATCCGGCCGGTCCAGGCGAAGTCGCCCTCGGCCTCGTTCACGTACGACGGCATGACGACGTCGCGGTAGCCGTGCTCGACGAACCAGCGGCGGAAGTGCTCGGCCTCGGCGGTGCGCTGCGGGGCGCGGAAGCGGGCGCCGAGCACCCGGCCGTCGACGACGGTGCCGGAGTTGGCGGCGAAGACCATGTCCGGCAGCCCGGGCTGCGGCTCGATCTCCTCGACCGTGTGCCCGAGGCGGCGGTAGGTGTCGCGCAGCTCGCGCCACTGCTCCATCGCGCGCTCGGCGCTGACCGGCTGCGTCGGGTCCATCCAGGGGTTGATCGCGTACTCGACGGCGAAGAACCGGGGCGGGCACATGAGGTACCGGCGGGTAGTCGGAACCCGAGTCGTCATGAGTTCACGGTATGGCTCGATTCAGGGACAAGCAATCGCTGTTTCTTGCTCATTCACCTGCTAAACATTGCGTGTGAACACCCTCGATCAGCAGATCGTTTCGTGCCTCGTCACGAATGCGCGCGCCAGCTACGCCGAGATCGGGAAGGTCGTCGGGCTGTCCGCCCCGGCGGTCAAACGCCGGGTCGACCGGCTGCTGGAGACCGGGGTGTTGCGCGGCTTCACGGCGGTGGTCGACCCGGAGGCGCTGGGCTGGGGCACCGAGGCGTTCGTCGAGGTGCACTGCCGCGGCAACATCTCCCCGGCGCGCATCCGGGCGCGGCTGGAGCCGCTGCCGGAGGTGGTCGCCGCGTACACGGTGACCGGCGCGGCGGACGCCATCGTGCACCTGCGGGCCGCCGACATCCACCAGCTGGAGATGGCGCTGGAGCGGGTGCGCGGGCTGGAGATCGTCGACCGGACGGTGTCCACCGTGGTGCTGTCCCGTCTCCTTGAGCGCCCGCCCAACCCCACGACATGATGGCCGTCATGACCGAACGCATCGTGGCCGAACGGCGCGGACGAGTCGCGGTGATCACCGTCGACGCCCCGCAGCGGCGAAACTCGCTGACCCTGGCGCTTTCCACCGAACTGGCCCAGGCCGTCGCCGACGCCGAGCAGGACCGGAACGTGCACGCGCTGGTCGTCACCGGCACCCCGCCGGCGTTCTGCGCCGGAGCCGACCTGACGACGCTGGGCAGCGCGCAGGAGGAGGGACTGCGGGCGGTCTACGAGGGTTTTCTCGCCGTGGCCCGGTCGCCGCTGCCGACGATCGCGGCGGTCGGCGGCGCGGCCGTCGGCGCCGGGCTGAACCTCGCGCTCGCCGCGGACGTCCGCCTCGCCGGCCCGCGCGCCAAGTTCATCCCGCGGTTCCTCGAACTCGGCCTGCACCCCGGCGGCGGATTCACGTGGATGCTGCAGCGTGCGGTGGGTATCCAGCAGGCGCGGGCGATGACGTTGTTCGGCCAGTCGCTGGACGCCGCGGCGGCCGAGGCGGCCGGGCTGACGTTGCGCACCGTGGACGGCGACCACGACGACCTGCTGGAGGCGGCACTGGAACTGGCGAAACCGGCGGCGGACGCACCGCGGGAGGTGGTCCTCGCGACCAAGTTCTCGATGCGGCAAACCTCGACCATGGCCGAGCATTCCCGCGCAGTGGACACGGAGATCGAACCGCAGGTGAAGTCGCTGAATTCCCCCGACTTCGCGGAACGGCTCGCCTCGATGCAGGCGAAGATCACCACGCGGAACTAGATGTTACCGTAAGTTACGGGTAACCGGGATCACACCGCCGATTCGCGTCACAGAACAGCAAGTAAGGTGGAGGTATCGGCGGAAGTGTGCCCAGCCGGCCACGAAGACGCGGCCTGTCGGGAGAGAGGGATTCTCTGACCCATGAGCACGAGCACGAACGGCAACGGTGTGCTGTCGGCGAGCCGGCCCACTGAAGTCGCCAAGCTGGACCGCGTGGTCATCCGGTTCGCGGGCGACTCCGGCGACGGTATGCAGCTGACCGGTGACCGGTTCACCTCGGAGGCGGCGGCCTTCGGCAACGACCTGGCCACGCTGCCGAACTTCCCCGCCGAGATCCGCGCGCCACAGGGCACCATCCCGGGCGTCTCGTCGTTCCAGGTGCACTTCGCCGACTACGACATCCTGACCCCCGGCGACCGGCCGGACGTGCTGGTGGTGATGAACCCCGCGGCGCTCAAGGCGAACCTGCGGGACGTGCCCAACGGCGGCACGATCATCGTCAACACCGACGAGTTCACCAAGCGCAACCTGACCAAGGTGGGCTACGACGCGGATCCGCTGGCGGACGACACGCTGTCGGCGTTCCAGGTGCACAAGGTCGCCATGTCGACCCTGACGCAGGGGGCGCTGGAGGGCACCGGGCTGGGCAAGAAGGACGCCGAGCGGTGCAAGAACATGTTCGCACTCGGGTTGCTGTCCTGGATGTACCACCGGCCCACCGAGGGCACCGAGGCGTTCCTGCGCGAGAAGTTCGCGAAGAAGCCGGACATCGCCGAGGCCAACATCCTGGCCTTCCGCGCGGGCTGGAACTACGGCGAGACCACCGAGTCGTTCGCCACCACCTACGAGGTGGCGCCGGCGAAGCTGAACAAGGGCACCTACCGGCAGATCACCGGCAACACGGCGTTGGCGTACGGGATCGTGGCGGCCGGGCAGCGGGCCGGGCTGCCGGTGCTGCTGGGCACGTACCCGATCACGCCGGCCTCGGACATCCTGCACGAGCTGTCCCGGCACAAGAACTTCGGCGTGCTGACCTTCCAGGCCGAGGACGAGATCGCCGGCATCGGCGCCGCCCTGGGCGCCTCCTACGGCGGGGCACTGGGCGTCACCTCGACCTCCGGGCCGGGGGTGGCGCTCAAGTCGGAGACCATCGGCCTCGGCGTGATGCTGGAGCTGCCGCTGGTGGTGATCGACGTGCAGCGCGGCGGGCCGTCCACCGGTCTGCCGACCAAGACCGAGCAGGCCGACCTGCTGCAGGCGATGTTCGGCCGCAACAGCGAGTCGCCGCTGCCGGTGATCGCGCCGCAGTCCCCCGGGGACTGCTTCGCGGCGGCGATCGAGGCGGTGCGGATCGCGTTGAAGTACCGGACGCCGGTGATGATCCTGTCCGACGGCGCGAACGCCAACGGCTCGGAGCCGTGGCTGATCCCGGACGTCGAGGACCTGCCTGATCTTTCGGTGGAGTTCGCCACCGAGCCGAACGCGGCGGACGGCTCCGGTGAGTTCTGGCCGTACGTGCGTGACCCGGAGACGCTGGCCCGCGCGTGGGCGGTGCCCGGCACCCCGGGGCTGGAGCACCGCATCGGTGGTCTGGAGAAGCAGGACGGCAAGGGCAACATCTCCTACGACCCGGACAACCACGACCACATGGTCCGGCTGCGGCAGGCCAAGATCGACGGCATCGACGTGCCGGACCTGGAGGTCGACGACCCGTCCGGCGAGGCGCGGGTGCTCGCGCTCGGCTGGGGTTCGACGTTCGGCCCGATCGGCGCCGCGGCCCGGCGGGTGCGCAAGCTGGGCATCCCGATCGCGCAGGCGCACCTGCGGCACCTGAACCCGTTCCCGCGCAACCTGGGCGAGGTCCTGGCCCGCTACGACCGGGTCGTGGTGCCGGAGATGAACCTGGGCCAGCTCGCGCTGCTGCTGCGGGCGAAGTACCTCGTGGACGTGCACTCCTACACCAAGGTCGCCGGCCTGCCGTTCAAGGCCGAGGAACTGCAGCACGTCTTCACCGACATCATCGAAGGAGCGCTGACCCGATGACCGCCACGGATCTCGGTCTTCCCCAGCTCGGTGGCCTGGACCTGGTGCCGACCACGGACGAGACCCAGAAGGCGAAGGACTTCAAGTCCGACCAGGAAGTGCGCTGGTGCCCGGGCTGCGGTGACTACGTCGTGCTCAACACGGTGCAGTCGTTCCTGCCCACGCTGGGGTTGCAGCGCGAGAACATCGTGTTCGTCTCCGGCATCGGGTGTTCGTCGCGGTTCCCGTACTACCTCAACACCTACGGGATGCACTCGATCCACGGTCGCGCCCCGGCGATCGCGACCGGCCTGGCGACGACGCGGCCGGACCTGTCGGTGTGGGTGGTGACCGGTGACGGCGACGCGCTGTCGATCGGCGGCAACCACCTGATCCACGCGCTGCGGCGGAACGTGAACATCAAGATCCTGCTGTTCAACAACCGGATCTACGGCCTGACGAAGGGCCAGTACTCGCCGACGTCCGACCCCGGCACGGTCACCAAGTCCACGCCGATGGGTTCGGTGGACACGCCGTTCAACCCGATCTCGCTGGCGCTGGGCGCGGAGGCCACGTTCGTCGGCCGTGCGCTGGACAGTGACAAGAAGGGCCTGACGGAGGTGCTCACCGCGGCGGCGCAGCACCGCGGTTCGGCGCTGGTGGAGATCTACCAGAACTGCCCGATCTTCAACGACGGCGCCTTCGATGTGCTGAAGGACAAGGACGAGGCCGCGCACCGGATCATCCCGCTGCGCGCGGGCGAGCCGATCCGCTTCGGCCCGGAGGCCGAGTACGGCGTGGTACCCAACCGCTGGGGCGGTTTCGAGATCGCGAAGGTGGCCGAGGTCGGGGAGGAGGAGCTGATCGTCCACGACCCGTCCATCGCGGACACTGCGTACGCCTTCGGGTTGTCCCGAATCGGCGACCAGCACCTCAACCACACCCCGACGGGCATCTTCCGCCAGGTGGCCCGCCCCACGTACGACGACCAGGCCCGCGCGCAGGTGGAACAGGCCAGGACGGCGAAGCCGGCGGACCTGCAGGCCCTGCTGACGGGCAAGGACACCTGGACGGTCGACTGACGCTCGAGGCCCCGCACCACCCACCGGTGCGGGGCCTTCGTCTTTCCGCCCCAGACCTCACTCCACCCCCGGCACGCGCCCCCGGGGCGCGTCCACCGCACCGGATGCCCCCGCCACCCCTCCGCGCACGCCAGCGCCACACCGCTCCCCGCTCGGCTCCCACTCCCCACCGCGCGCCCATCGCGGAGCCCCGACATCAGCGCACCGCGAAGCCACCGCACGAAAAAGCCCCGCACGGCGTTCCGTGCGGGGCCTTTTCGCTTGTCGCTAGAGCGGCCGGAACCCGACCCGCTCCGCGTCGTCCGCCGTGCGGAACCACACCTCCGCCACCATGCGGTTGTACTGCGGCGAGTCCTCGGTGCAGTACCGCAGCGCGGTCACGCTCGCCTTGACCGTGAACTCCTCCGACGGCTTCCCGCCACCGGGCCGCGGCATCGCCGATCCCGGGCCGAACGGCCCCGGCGGCACGGAGCTGTCCCGCGGCGTCGGCTCGAACAGCGACCCGCTGCGGCCACCTTCCTCGGGCCGGATCGGCTCACGCCGTTCGACGGTCCGCATCGAGGGCTGCGGCGGGTCGAAGGCGTGCGCGGACCGCCGCGGCTGCCGTTTGGGCAGGACCTGGGTGGTCTCGGTGGCGGTCTCCTCGTCGGCGGGCTGCTCCGGCTCCCCGGCCCCGAACGCGTAAGCCGGCGGCTCCGGTTCCGCCGGGGCGAACGGCGTGAAGGCCGATCCGGACTCCTGCATCCGCTGCGGCTCGGGAGCATGATCGGGATCGAACAACGACCCCCGCTCCGGCTCGGGAGCCTCCTCCAGCCCGGGCGGGTCCTGCTGGAACAACGAGCCGCGCCCGGCAGCCTCCCCACCGTCGAACAGCGACGCACGCCCAGCCGACTGCTCCTGCTCGACCCCCGCCTGCTCGAACAACGAGCCACGCCCGGCAGCCGCCTCATCCCGATCGACCGCGCCGCCAACCTGCTCCTGCTCGAACAACGAGCCACGTCCGGCAGCCGCCTCGTCCCGATCGACCGCGCCGCCGACCTGCCCCGGCTCAAAACCCGCCGCACTCGACTGCGAGAACACCGAACCCCGGCCCTGCTCGGCTCCGCCCACCGGACCGTGCCCAGCCGCCTGGTCCGGCTCGGCCACCCCGCCGAACCCGGCGTCGGCCTCCGGCCGCGAGTGCCGCGCACCCCGCGCGGGCTCCGAGCCAGCGTCACCCCGCGCGTGCTCGCCCACGTACAGCGCCCCGCGCTCGGCGGCGTCGTCCGGCTCGCGGCCGAACGCGTTGAAGACCGTCGTCGCGCCGGCCTGCGGCTCCTCCGGCTCGAACAGCGAGTCGTCGTCGATCTCGGACCCCGGCTGGTACCCGGGCGACCGTCCGGCGAGGCTGTCGCGCTCCAGCCAGGACGGCCGCGCGTGGTGCTCCTCCGAGCCGGGGGTCTCCGCCAGTTCCTTCCGCGCGACCGGCGCCGACACCGGCTCGCGCTCCATCGTGCGCGTCGGCTGCGCGGCGGGCGCGCTCTGCGCGGCGAGGAGCCTGCGCTCCAGGTGCCGGCTTCTCGCCTGAGCGGGCCGGGCCAGGAACAACCAGGTCAGCAGCACCCCGACCACGAATGCCGCCGCGCTCCACAGCCAGACCTGTCCGAAAATGGACATCCGTGCTGCCCTTCCTTTCCTACCGCGCGGTTACCACTCTCAGTGACGCCGCGACGGCCCGCGCATGACGCGCCGACGCGATCTTTACCGCGTCCGCGCGACGAGGTAGTCCGCGACGGACTCGCACGCGTCCCTCGCGGGCCCGGCCGGCAGCGGAGCCAGCTCGGTCCTCGCCCGCTGAGCGTAGTCCGACAGGGTGACCATGGCGCGGTCCAGGCCGGTGGACGCCCGGAGCAGGGTCAGGGCCTCCTCGACCAGCTCGTCGTCGGTGATCGGGCCGGCCAGCAGCTCGACCAGCCGCGGCTCGGTGTCCGGGTCGGCCAGCGCGTACAGCATCGGCAGCGTGCGCACGCCTTCCCGCAGGTCGGTGCCCGGCGTCTTGCCGGACTCGTGCGACGGCGAGGCGATGTCGATGATGTCGTCGGAGATCTGGAACGCGGTGCCGATGATCTCGCCGAACCGCTGCATCGCGAGGATCGCGTCGGGCTTGGCGCCGGACACCATCGCACCGAACCGGCCGGAGGTGGCGATCAGCGATCCGGTCTTCTGCGCGATCACGGTGAGGTAGTGGTCCACCGGGTCCTCGCCCTCGCCCGGCCCGACGGTCTCCCGCATCTGCCCGGTGACCAGCTCGCTGAACGTCTCGGCGAGGATGCGGGCGGCATCGGTGCCCAGGTCGGACACCAGCCGCGAGGCGTGCGCGAACAGGAAGTCGCCGGTCAGGATGGCGATGCTGTTGGTCCAGCGGGCGTTGACGCTGGGCGCGCCGCGCCGCATCGTCGCCTCGTCCATCACGTCGTCGTGGTACAGCGTGGCCAGGTGCACCAGCTCGACGGCCGCCGCGGCGATCACGACGTCGGAGTGGTTGCCCTCGCCGAACTCGCCCGCGAGCAGGGTCAGCAGCGGACGAAAACGTTTGCCACCCGCCTCGACCAGGTGCGACGCGGCGTCGTGGACGGCCTGCACCTCGCTGCGCGCGGTGTCGCGCAGCAGCTTCTCGACGTCGTCCAGGCCAGCGGCCAGCGTGCGCAGCAGCTGCTCGTCGGCGATCCGCAGGCCCACGCTCCCGCGCAGCTCCTCGATCGTGCTACCCCGGTGCCGCACTGACACGTTGTCCGCCCTCTCCGCACTTCACTGACCGGTCCTCACCAGCGTAATGGCTGCACCCGGGGCGTTCGTGCGCCCTCTGCGAACCACTCCGGTGATGCGCGTGACAACCCGCCCCACACCATCGGGTGAGGCAGCCCGCAGGCGCTCCTGACCAGCACTAACGTTCCCGTCGTGACCAGCGGGCGGGCCCAGAACACCATCGTCGCGGCGATCATGCTCGGGATGCTGCTGGCCGCGCTCGACCAGACGATCGTCTCCACCGCCCTGCCGACCATCGTGGCCGATCTCGGCGGCGCGAACCACCTGTCGTGGGTGGTCACGTCGTACCTGCTCGCCGAGACGATCATGACGGTGCTGATCGGCAAGTTCGGCGACCTCTTCGGGCGCAAGCGGGCGTTCCTGGCCAGCGTGGTGCTGTTCCTCGCCGGGTCGTTCCTGTGCGGGTGGGCCGACTCGATGGGGATGCTCGTCGCGTTCCGCGCGCTGCAGGGCCTGGGCGCGGGCGGGCTGATGGTGACCTCGGCCGCGGTCATCGCCGACGTCGTCCCGCTGCGGGAACGCGGCAAGTACCAGGGTGCGATCGGGGCGGTGTTCGGCGTTTCGACGGTGGCCGGGCCGCTGCTCGGCGGGCTGTTCGTGGACCACCTGAGCTGGCGGTGGGCGTTCTACGTGAACGTGCCGCTCGGGGTGCTGGTGATCCTCGTGGCCGTGGTCGCGCTGCCCACGGTCAAGGCGGCGGTCAAACCACGCATCGACTACCTGGGGATCGTTCTCATCGCGCTCGCCTCGACCGGTCTGACGCTGGTGACGAGCTGGGGCGGCACCGTGTACCCGTGGGCGTCGCCGATGATCATCGGGATGGCCATCGGCTCGGTCCTGCTGCTGGTCGCGTTCGTGCTGGTCGAGCTGCGGGCCGAGGAGCCGATGCTGCCGATGCGGCTGTTCCGCGGCCGGGTGTTCTCGGTGGCCGGCATCCTGAGTTTCGTCGTCGGGTTCGCCATGCTCGGCGGCATCACCTACCTGCCGACGTACCTGCAGCGGGTGCAGGGCGCGAGCGCGACCGAGTCGGGGCTGCGGATGCTGCCGCTGGTGGTCGGGATGATGATCACCGCGCTGGTCAGCGGCATCGTGATCAGCCGGACCGGGCGGTACCGCGTCTTCCCGATCGCCGGCTCGCTGGTGCTGGCGCTGGGCCTGTACCTGCTGTCGCACCTGAACACCACCACGAGCTTCTGGGTCACCTCGGCGTACATGATCGTGCTCGGGCTGGGGCTCGGGTGCACCATGCAGGTGCCCACGATCGTCGTGCAGAACACCGCCGACTACGCCGACCTCGGGGTGGCGACGTCGGGCGTGAGTTTCCTGCGGACGCTGGGCAGTTCCTTCGGCGTGGCGGTGTTCGGCACGATCTACGCGAACAACCTGCCGGCCCAGCCGTCCACGGAGTCCTATGTGGACGCGATCCACACGATGTTCCTGATCGCCTCGCCGATCGGCCTGCTCGCACTGCTCGTTGCGTTGTTCCTCGAGGAGGTCCCGCTGCGGGACAGCTCGAAGGCGCTGACGTCGGGCAACAACGGTGTCGGCGAGGGCTTCGCGATGCCCGGCTCCGGGGACTCGCGGCAGGAGCTGGAGAAGGCCGTGGCGACGGTGTGGTCGAAGCAGAAGACCGATCCGGGGCCGGAGATCCTGGCCCGGTCCGGGGTGCCGCTGAGCTACGCGCAGGCGTGGCTGATCGCGCAGATCTACCGCAACAGCGTGGACGACGGCGACGCGACGTTGCAGGACATCGCCGCGCAGACCGGTGTTCCCGCGGGGATCTTCGAACCGACCGCGCGCCAGCTCGTGGCCGCCGGGCAGCTCGCCGAGGCCGACGGGCACTTCACGTTCACCGGGCACGGCAGCGACACGTTCGCGCGGCTGGTCGGCGCGTGGCGGCTGTGGGTGCTGGACAACGTGGCGGGCCCGGAAGCCGCCGCCGGGCGTGACCTCACGGCCTGCGTGGACGAGATCGCGACCCAGCTGATCAGCAACGGCCGGTCACTGACGCGGCCGGGACGACACGCGGCGCCGGTCGCCTAGCACACGCATCCGACAAAAACGCCACCCCGGCGGGAAAACCCACGCGACTTGTCCACATCGCCCTCAACCATCCACAGAATCTCGTTCTGTTTCCCACTCCGTCGCCACACCGGGCATGCTCGAGACATCCCTCCCGAAAGGAGCCTCGAGAAATGACCGAACAGACCCTGCCCGGCCGCCGCACCCGCAACCAGACCACCCACCTGGCCCTGGCAGAGGCACGCGAGCACGGACTGGCCCGGCGGCACCTGCGCAAGCTGATGCGCCTGGCACACAACAAACCCTGCCACTGCACCGAAGTACACCGACACACGTGTTCTTACCCCGACGTAGTGCACGCGCTGAATCCCACACGCACAACGGCCGACTCAGGTTGATCACCTACGCCGGAGGTGCCCCGGCAGCATCAAGCTCGAGCGGAGGCGCACGAGCGCGGACTGGCCCGCCGACACCGACACAAGCCCGATGCGCCTAGCGCACAACCAACCCTGCCACTGCGCCGAAGTACACCGGCACACGTGTTCCTATCCGGACGTGGTGCGAGCGCTGGATACGACCTGACCCGAAACGCGGAAGTGCCCTCCGCCCGGGATGGGCGAAGGGCACTTCCGAACAGCGTGGTCGTCAGAAGGCGAAGGCGCCCGCTCCCGCCCAGTCGAGCGCGAAGGCGGGGGCGACACCGAGCAGCAGGGTGATGATCACGCCGAGCGTGATCGCCGCCGTGGTGAACGCGCCCGGCACCGTCACCGTCGGGCCGTCGGGGCCGGCTTGCTGAAGTACATCAGCACGACCACCCGCAGGTAGAAGAACGCCGCGACGGCGCTGAACACCAGCGCGATCACCACCAGCGGCGCCATGCCGTCCCGCAGCGCCGCCGAGAACACGACGAACTTGCCGACGAACCCGCTGGTGAGCGGGATCCCGGCCAGAGCGAGCAGGAGGAAGGTGAACACCCCGGCCAGCACGGGCGACCGCTTGGCCAGGCCGGCCCACGCCGACAGGTGCGTGGCCTCGCCCTTGGCGTCACGCACGAGCGAGACCACCCCGAACGCGGCGAGCGTGGTGAAGCCGTAGGCCAGCAGGTAGAACAGCGTGCCGGACAGGCCCTGGTCGGTCATCGCGAGCGTGCCGACGAGCAGGAAGCCGGCGTGCGCGATGGACGAGTAGGCGATCATGCGCTTGACGTCGGTCTGGGTGAGGCCGAGCACGGCGCCGATCGCCATGGAGATGATCGCGACCGCCCACAGCACGCCGCGCCACTCCCAGCTGGTCGACTCGAACCCGACGGTCAGCACGCGCAGGATGCCGCCGAACGCGGCGACCTTGGTGCAGGCCGCCATGAACCCGGTGACCGGGGTCGGCGCGCCCTGGTAGACGTCCGGCGTCCAGGTGTGGAACGGGCCGACCGAACCCTTGAACAGCAACCCGACCACGAGGAGGCCCATGCCCGCGAACAGCAGCATGTCCGAACGGTCCGAGCCGGCCGCGGCATTGGCGATGTCGGCCAGCTTGACCGAACCCGCGTAGCCGTACAGCAACGCGAGCCCGTAGAGGAAGAACGCCGACGAGAACGCCCCGAGGAGGAAGTACTTGACCGCCGCCTCTTGCGACAACAGGCGCCGGCGCCGGGCCAGTCCGCACATCAGGTACAGCGGCAGGCTCAGCACCTCGAGCGCGATGAACATGGTGAGCAGGTCGTTGGCCGCGCAGAACGTCATCATCCCGCCCAGCGCGAACAGCGCCAGCGGGAAGACCTCGGTCTGCATCCCGGTCGAGCCGACCTGGGCCCGGTCCTGCACCGTGCCCGGCCGGATGGCGGCCTGCGCCACGAAGGCGCCGCCCGGCTCCACCGAGCGGTCCGCGATCAGCAGGATCGCGGGCAGCGCGAGGGCGAGCAGGGTGCCCCACAGGAACAGGGCGGGCTTGTCGACCGACACCGCGCCGCTGAGGGTGGTCAGACCCTTGACCGGCGAACCGCTGACGTACACGGCCAGCGCGACGCCGGCGGCGGCCAGCCCGGTCAGGCTGAGCAACACCTGCGACGGCCACCGCATGTGCCGGGGCAGGAACGCCTCGAACAGCACGCTGACGCACGCCGCGCCGAGCACGATCAGCACCGGCAGGATCGCGTCGTACGCGATCTGCGGTGCGGTGATTTGCCCTTGCTGGGCCAGAATCCCGAGCATTTCACTGGCCTCCGTTGAGTGCGGAAAGCGTCGCGTCGACCGACGGGGTCACCGTGTCCAGCACGGGTTGGGGGAAGAAGCCGAGCCCGATGATCAGCACGACCATCGGCACCAGGACCGCCAGCTCCCGGCCGCCGAGGTCCCGGATCGTCTTCCGGGCGCCCAGCTCGGGGGCGATCGCGGTGCCCGGGCCGCCCCCGGCGCCGACCAGCGCGGTCCCCCGCACCGGGCCGGTCATCAGGCGCTGGTACAGCCAGAGCACGTAGGCCGCGGCGAGCACCATGCCGACGGTGGCGAGGGTCGCGAACACCGGCTGGGTCTCGAAGGCGCCCAGCAGCACCAGGAACTCACTGACGAACGAGTTGGTACCCGGGAGGGACAAAGTGGACAGACCCGCGATGAGCAGCATGCCGCCGAGCAGTGGCGTCAGCTTGAACATACCGCCGTAGTCGGAGATCCGGGTGGACCCGCCGCGCGCGATCACCAGGCCCAGCACCACGATCAGCATGCCGGTCGCGAGGCTGTGGTTGAGCATGTAGGTCACCGCGCCGACGGCCGCCTGCTGGGTGAAGGCGAAGATGCCCAGCGCGATGAACCCGAAGTGGGCGATCGAGACGTAGGCGACGAAGCGTTTCATGTCCTGCTGCCCGGCGGCGAGGATCGAGCCGTAGAGCACGCCGATCACGGCGAGCACCAGCACCAGCGGCGCCAGGTCCTTGCTCGCCTCGGGGAACATCGGCAGGCAGTAGCGCAGGAAACCGAACGTGCCGACCTTGTCCAGCACGCCGACCAGCAGCACGGCGACGCCGATGGGCGCCTCCCCGGCCGCGTCGGGCAGCCAGGTGTGGAACGGCACGAGCGGCGCCTTGATCGCGAACGCCAGGAAGAACCCGAGGAACAGCCAGATCTGGGTGCTCGTGGGCGCGTCCCGCACCACCGTGACCAGCGTCGCCCAGTCGAAGGTGCCGTTGCCCAGCTCGTCGGCGGCGAGCGAGTAGGCCCCGATCGCCGAGGCCAGCATGATCAGACCGCCGAGGAAGGAGTACAGGAAGAACTTGACCGCCGCGTACTGCCGGTTCGCGCCGCCGTAGCCGCCGATGAGGAAGTACATCGGGATCAGCATGATCTCGAACAGCACGTAGAAGAGGAACACGTCGGTGGCGGCGAACACCGCGATGGTGATGGCCTCCTGCACCAGGATCAGCGCGAGGAAACCACCCGCGCTGCGGTCCTGCGGCAGCTTGTCCGCCGTGCCCAGGGCGCCGATGACGATCGGCACCAGGAACGCGATAACGGCGATCATCACCAGGGCGATGCCGTCGATGCCGAAGGAGATGTGCACGCCGAAGCTCGGGATCCAGTCCATCGAGCTGGTGTGCTGCAGGCGGGCGCCGTCCGGCTGGTAGGTCGCCCACGTCGGGATGATCATCGCCAGCTCGACGAGGGCGAACACCACCGCGGCGACGGTGGCGAGCCGATCGTTGCGGCGCAGCCCGGTGACGACGCACGCGCCGACCAGCGGCCAGAGGATGAGGGCCAGTACCCAGGTCATGAGAACCTCACCATCAGCAGTGCGGCGACGAGGACGAACGAGCCGGCCAGCATCGACAGGGCGTACGAGCGGACGAAGCCGGTCTGCAGTCTGCGCAGCCTCCCGGACCCGCCACCGAGGGCGGCGGCCAGGCCGTTGACGGCGCCGTCGACGCCACGGCTGTCGAGGTAGACCGAGAACCGGGTGAGCCACATGCCCGGGGTCGCGACCAGTGCCTCGTTGACCGCGTTGCCGTACAGGTCCTTGCGGGCCGCCTTGACGACGGCGGAGACGTTCTCCGGCCGCTCGACCGGGGTGTCCCGGCGCCCGACGACGAGCCAGGCGAGCAGCACGCCGAGCGCGGACAGGGCGACCGTGATCCACGGGATGAGCGCGTGCGGGATCGCGGTGTGCTCGGCCTCGCCGAGTTCACCCAGTGCCGGGGCGAGCCATTCGGAGAGGCGGTCGCCGAGGGCGAAGAACGCGCCGGCGCCGAGCGAGCCGACGGCCAGCACGATCATCGGCACGGTCATCACCGGCGGCGACTCGTGCGGGTGGAACTCCTTGCCCTCGGCGGTGCGCAGGTCCCGCCAGCGTTCCTTGCCGAAGAAGGTGAGCAGCATCAGCCGGGTCATGTAGAACGCGGTCAGCGCGGCGCCGAGCATCGCGGCGAGGCCGAACACCCAGCCGCGCCAGCCCTCCTGACCGAAGGCGGCCTCGATGATCGCGTCCTTGGAGAAGTAACCCGACAGGAAGGGGAACCCGATGAGCGCCAGGTAACCGAGCCCGAAGGTGACGAACGTGATCGGCATGTGCCGGTACAGGCCGCCGAACTTGCGCATGTCGACCTCGTCGTTCATGCCGTGCATGACCGACCCGGCGCCGAGGAACAGGCCGGCCTTGAAGAAGCCGTGCGTGAGCAGGTGCATGATGCCGAGCGCGTAGCCGAACGGCCCGAGCCCGACGGCCAGCATCATGTAGCCGATCTGGCTGACCGTCGAGTACGCGAGCACCTTCTTGATGTCGTCGTAGGCGCAGCCGATGATGCACCCGATCAGCAGGGTTATCGCGCCGACGAGGGTGACGATCAGCCGGCCCGTCTCGGTCTCGTTGTAGATCGGGTTGGCGCGCGCCACCAGGTACACGCCGGCGGTGACCATGGTGGCGGCGTGGATCAGGGCCGACACCGGGGTCGGGCCTTCCATGGCGTCCGGGAGCCACGCCTGGAGCGGGAACTGGCCGGACTTACCGCACGCGCCGAGGAGCAGCAGGATCGCGATGGCGGTGATCACGGCCGGCGGTGCGTCGCCGATGCGGTCGAACACGCCCGCGTAGGTGACCGTGCCGAGGTACTTGAACATCAGGAAGATCGCGAGCGCGAGCCCGACGTCACCGACGCGGTTCATCAGGAACGCCTTCTTCGCGGCGGTCGCCGCGGACGGGCGGTCCGAGTACCAGCCGATGAGCAGGTACGACGCCAGGCCGACGCCCTCCCAGCCGAGGTAGAGCGTCACGAAGTTGTTGCCCAGCACCAGAACCAGCATGGAGGCCACGAAGAGGTTCAGGTAGCCAAAAAATCGACGCCGAGCGACGTCCTCTTTCATGTAGCCGATCGAGTAGATGTGGATCAGCGCGCCCACACCGGTGATCAGCAGGATGAAGACGAGCGAGAGCGCGTCGATCCGCAGGCCGAAGTCGATCTGGAGGTCACCGACGCCGATCCAGGTGAACATCCTGGTGTCGGTCACGTGCCCGTCGCTGCCGAAGAACAGCACCAGGCCGTACACGAACGACGCGATGACGGTCGCGCAGCCGAGCAGGTGTCCCCAGCGGTCGGTGCGCCTGCCCCCGGCCAGCAGGACGAGCGCGCCGAGGGCCGGGAACGCGACCAGCAGCCACGATGATGCGATCACTCTCGAGCTCCTAGTACTTGAGCAGGTTGGTGTCGTCGACCGAGGCCGACCGGCGGGTCCGGAAGATGGCCATGATGACCGCCAGCCCGACGACGACCTCGGCGGCGGCGACGACCATCACGAAGAACGCCATCACCTGGCCGTCGAGCCCGCCGTTGATGCGGGAGAACGTGACCAGGGAGAGGTTCACGGCGTTGAGCATCAGCTCGATGCACATGAACACGACGATGGCGTTGCGCCGCACCAGCACGCCGACCGCGCCGATGGCGAACAGCAGGGCCGAGAGCAGCAGGTAGTAGGTGGGGGTCATTCCTCGTCACCCTTCCCGACCAGCGCGTGGGCGTCGGGCTGCGGTTCGGTGCCCTCGACCTGCTTGCGCTCGGCTTCGAGGCGGGCCGTGGGCGTGGACTCGATGATCGTGGACAGCGACTCGGGCGCGACCGAGCCGTCGGGCAGGATCGCGGGGGTCGTGACCGAGTGGGAGGTGGCGAACACACCGGGCCCCGGCTTGGGCGAAATGCGTTCGTACTCGCCGCGGAACCGGGCCTCGACGAGTTCCTTCTGCGAGCGGCGGCCGCGCTTCTCGGTGAAGGCGAGCACCATGGCTCCCAGCGCCGCGGTGATCAGCAGCGCCGAGGTGAGCTCGAAGGGGAACAGGTAGTCGGTGAAGATGAGGCGGCCGAGGCCACCGGCGTTGCCGTCCGGCGCGGGCGCCGGGGTGACGTTGGCGAGTGCCCGGGTGAGCGCGGTGGCCATCAACCCGGCGATGCCGACGCCGAGGATGCCGCCCCACAGGCGCTGCCCCCGCAGCACCTCGACGACGGAGTCGGAACTCTCGCGGCCCACGAGCATCAGCACGAACAGGAACAGCATCATGATCGCGCCGGTGTAGACGATGATCTGGGTGAACCCGAGGAACGGCGCCCGCTGGACCATGTAGAGGATGCCCAGCGAGAACATCGTGAGGGCCAGGAAGAGCGCCGAGTGAACCGCATTGCGCGCGAAGATGAGCCCGAGGGCGCCCAGAAGGGCCACCGGACCGAGAATCCAGAACGCGATGGCCTCCCCGGTGGAGACCACCTCGGCGGCCTGTGCCAGCACCATCACCGCACCTCCCCTCGAACGGCCCCCGGCCACTGGCCGAGGCTTGCGGATGAGGATGTCGTCCTGACCGCCACCACCCGGTGGAGACCGTCGGCGCGACCCGGTGGGGTCGGGTGCGGCAACTGGTCACCGGAGACCGGCAACGCCGGGGGGGTCATTGGATTGCCTCCTCGCGGGAGGTTTCTACCGTTTCGCCCGGTGGGACGCCTCTGCCGCGGGCCAACTCGGGGCCGTGCACGTAGTAGTCCTGCTCGTCGTCGCCCAGGCGCATGGGGTGTGGGGGTTGCTCCATGCCCGGCAGGAGCGGCGCCAGCAGGTCCTCCTTGGTCCAGATCAGCTTCTGGCGGTCGTCGTCCGCCATCTCGTAGAAGTTGATCATCGTCAGGGAGCGGGTGGGGCACGCCTCGACGCACAGGCCGCAGCCGATGCACCTCAGGTAGTTGATCTGGTAGTCCTTGCCGTACCGCTCGCCGGGCGAGTACCGGGCGTCCTCGGTGTTGTCGCCGCCCTCGACGAAGATCGCGTCCGCCGGGCACGCCCACGCGCACAACTCGCAGCCGACGCACTTCTCCAGCCCGTCCGGGTGCCGGTTGAGCTGGTGCCGCCCGTGGTAGCGCGGCGCGGCCGGGGCGCCGATCTCCGGGTACTCCTCCGTCGCCACCTTCTTGAACATCGTGCCGAACGTGACGCCGAAACCCTTGATGGGGTCAAACAGTCCCATCGGAACCCTCCTTCCCGGCGCCCACCTGGGCAGGCTCCGAAGTACGACCCGCCACCCGGCGCCGGCGCTTCCCGGCGCCCCGCTCGGGCACCTCGGGCACACGCAAATCCAGCGGTGGCAACGGGAAGCCGCCACCGGTCACCGGCACCGAACCGTCGCCGGTCTGCTTCTTCTCGGGCACCAGCAGCGCGATCGCCACCGCGACCACCACCACGATCGCCCCGCCGATCAGGATCTGGCCCGTCGACAGCCCGCCGTTGTTCCGGATCGCCCGGATCGACGCGATGATCACGATCCACACCAGGTTCGCCGGCACCAGGACCTTCCAGCCCAGCTGCATGAACTGGTCGTAGCGGAACCGCGGCAGCGTCCCCCGCAGCCAGATGAACCCGAACAGCAACGCGAACAGCTTCACCGTGAACCAGATCAGCGGCAGCCACCCCTGGTTCAGCGGCGAATCCAGCCCGACGAACGGGAACATCCAGCCGCCCAGGAACAGCGTCGTCGCGAACGCCGAGACGATCACCATGTTCACGTACTCGGCGAGGAAGAACATCGCGAACTTCATCGACGAGTACTCGGTGTGGAACCCGCCGACCAGCTCCGACTCCGCCTCCGGCAGGTCGAACGGCGCCCGGTTCGTCTCACCCACCATCGAGATCAGGTAGATCACGAAACTCGGCAGCAGCAGGTAGAAGTACCAGCCGCGGGCCTGCGCGTCGACGATCGCACCGGTCGCCATCGACTGCGAGTACAGCACCACGCCGACGATCGACAGGCCCATCGCGATCTCGTACGAGATCACCTGCGCCGCCGACCGCAGCCCGCCGAGCAGCGGGTACGGCGACCCGGACGACCACCCGGCCAGCACGATCCCGTACACGCCCACCGACGAGCAGGCCAGGATCAGCAGCACCCCGACCGGCAGGTCGACCAGCTGCAGCACGGTCTGCTCACCGAAGATCGACACCCGCGGCCCGAACGGGATCGCGGCCAGCGCGATCAACGCGGGCACCGCGGACAGCACCGGCGCCAGGAAGTACACCTTCCGGTCGGCGCCGTCCGGGATGATCTGCTCCTTGAACGGCAGCTTGATCGCGTCCGCCAGCGACTGGAAGTAGCCGCCGGGGCCGACGCGGTTCGGACCGGGCCGGTTCTGCATCCGGCCGATCGCCTTGCGCTCCCACACGATGAGGAAGATCGTCAGGAGCGGCCCGATCAGCAGGACCACGACCGTCTTGAGCAGGATCAGCCACCACGGGTCGTCCGCGAGCAGCTCGGCACGGGTCATCTGATCCGGCGCCTGCAGCAGCAACGGTGTCATCGCCGCACTCCCTCGATGTTGACGACCGCCCCGTGCCCGGCGCCGAGTGTCTTCCGCAGCCGCGAGCCGTCGGAGTTGCCCGGCAGCCACACGACGTCGTCGGGCAGGTCGGCGACCTCGACCGGCAGCGTGATCGCACCCCGCTCGGTGGAGACCGTGACCTCGTCACCGAGCTCGGCCGCGGTCTTCGCCGACACCCGCGCCACCACGCGCCGCGCGGTGCCCGCCAGGTGCGGCTCGTCCACCTGCAGCGAGCCCTCGTCCAGCAGCTGCCGCCAGCTCGCCAGCCGCGCCTGTCCCGGCCCGACCTCGGCGGCGGCACGCGCGGCTCCGGACTCCCAGAACTTGCCGTGCGCGGCGCCCGACGAGCCCAGCCGGGCGAAGTCGGCGTACGCGGCCGCCGGGGTCTGCGTGAACAGGTCGGCGTCCATCTCGACGGCGAGCGTGTCCAGCACCCGGCAGTCCGGCAGGGCGCCGGTGCCTTCGAGCGTCGCGTCGAACACGCGGCGCCGGCCCTCCCAGTTCACGAAGCTGCCGGACTTCTCGACCACCGGCGCGATCGGCAGGACCACGTCCGCGTGCTCGGTCACCGTGCTCGCCCGCATCTCCAGGCTCACCACGAACTCCGCCCGCGACAGCGCCCGCCGCGCCAGCTCCGGGTCCGGCAGGTCGTCCAGGTCGACCCCGCCGACGACCACGCCGGACAGGTACCCGCCGGCCAGCGCGCCGATGATGTCGTTCGTGTCGCGCCCCGGCTCGGCCGGCACCGGGGCGCCCCACACCGCCTCGACCTCGGCCCGTGCCGCGTCGTCGGTGACCGGGCGGCCGCCGGGCAGCAGCGACGGTGCGGCGCCGGCCTCCAGCGCGCCGCGCTCACCGGCCCGGCGCGGGATCCAGGCGACCTTCGCGCCGGTCCGCGCGGCCAGCCGCCGCACCGCGGCGAACAGGCCCGGCACCTCGGCCGCCCGCTCCCCGACCAGTACGACCGCGCCGTCGGCGCCCAGCGCCGACTCGACGTCCGGCGCGTGCTCCGGGATGCCGTCCAGCGCGGCGGCCTCCGACCCGGGCACGCAGGCCAGCAGCTCGCCGGACGTCTTGCGCACCGACGGCGTCGTCCACTGTCCCAAGTGGACCACGCGGGTGCGCTTCTTGCGGGCGGCCTTGCGCAGCCGGAGGAAGACGATCGGCGCCTCCTCCTCGGGCTCGAACGCCACGCACAGCACCGTCGGCGCGTTCTCGATCGCCCCGAACGTCACGCCGTGCTCCGGCGTCGTGCCCGCCACCTCGGCGGCGAGGAAGTCCAGCTCCTCCGGCGAGTGCGCCCGCGCCCGGAAGTCGATGTCGTTGGTGCGCAACGCGACCCGCGCGAACTTCGCGTAGGAGTAGGCGTCCTCCAGGGTCAGCCGGCCACCCGCGAGCACCGCGGCGCCGCGGCTGTCCCGCGCCTTCGCCAGTCCCTCGGCGGCGACGCGCAGCGCCTCCGTCCACGGCGCTTCCCGCAGCTCACCGGAGGCGTCGCGCACCAGCGGCCGCCGGATCCGGTCGGCCGCCGTGGCGTACCGGAACGCGAAGCGGCCCTTGTCGCAGATCCACTCCTCGTTGACCTCGGGGTCGTTGGCGGCGAGCTTGCGCATCACCTTGCCGCGCCGGTAGTCGGTGCGTTCGGCGCAGCCGGACGAGCAGTGCTCGCACACGCTCGGCGCGGACACCAGGTCGAACGGCCGCGACCGGAACCGGTACTGCGCGCTGGTCAGCGCCCCGACCGGGCAGATCTGGATGGTGTTGCCGGAGAAGTACGACTGGAACGGCGCGCCCGACGACGTGCGCGAGGCGAGGTCGAACACGTCCGCGGTCTCCGCCGTGCCGATCTGCTGGTGCGCGCCACGCTCCAGCAGGTCGATGAACGGGTCGCCGGCGATCTGCGCGGAGAACCGCGTGCACCGCTGGCACAGCACGCACCGCTCGCGGTCGAGCAGCACCTGCGTCGAGATCGGCAGCGGCTTCGGGAAGGTGCGCTTGGTGTCGCGGAACCGCGAGTCGGCGCGGCCGTGGGCCATCGCCTGGTTCTGCAGCGGGCACTCGCCGCCCTTGTCGCACACCGGGCAGTCCAGCGGGTGGTTGATGAGCAGCAGCTCCATCACGCCCTGCTGGGCCTTGTCCGCGACCGGCGAGGTCAGCTGCGTCTTGACGACCATCCCGTCGGCGACGGTCATCGTGCACGACGCCTGCGGTTTCGGCATCGGCCGCCCGCCCATCTCGACCTCGACCAGGCACTGGCGGCAGGCCCCGGCCGGGTCGAGCAGCGGGTGGTCGCAGAACCGCGGGATCACCGTGCCGAGCCGCTCCGCGGTGCGGATCAGCAGCTCACCCTTGGGCGCGATGACCTCCTCGCCGTCGATGGTCAGCTTCACGTGCCCCTCGGGCACCGGCGTCTCGGTCTTGGGGTTCTCTGGCGCGATCGTCATGCCTGTGCTCCCACCAACTCGCGCTTGTTGCTCTCGCACAGGGCGAGGAATTCGTCGCGGAAGTACTTGATCCCGCTGGTGATCGGGCTGACCGCGCCGTCACCGAGGGCGCAGAACGACCGGCCCAGGATGTTGTCGCAGACGTCCAGCAGCGTGTCGATGTCCTCGGCGGTGCCCCGCCCCTCGACCATCCGCTCCAGGATCTGCGCCAGCCAGTACGTGCCCTCGCGGCACGGCGTGCACTTGCCGCACGACTCGTGCTCGTAGAACTTCGTCCACTTCATCACGGCCCACGGGACCGACACGGTCTCGTTGAACACCTGCACCGCGGTGGTGCCGAGCATCGACCCGGCCTCCGCGGCGCCCTCGAAGTCGAGCGGGATGTCCAGGTGCTCGGCGGTGAACATCGGCGTGGACGACCCGCCCGGCGTCCAGAACTTGAGCGGGATGCCGTCCTTCATGCCGCCGCACAGTTCCAGCAGCTCGCGCAGGGTCGTGCCGAGCGGCGCCTCGTACTGGCCCGGCTTCTCGACGTGCCCGGAGATCGAGTAGATCTTCGGGCCCGGCGACTTCTCCCGGCCCATCTTGCGGAACCAGTCGGCGCCGCCGTTGACGATGAACGGAACGCTCGCGATGGTCTCGACGTTGTTCACCGTGGTCGGCGCCGCGTAGAGACCGGCGGCCGCGGGGAACGGCGGCTTGAGCCGCGGCTGGCCGCGGCGGCCCTCCAGCGAGTCGAGCAGCGCGGTCTCCTCACCGCAGATGTACGCGCCCGCCCCGGCGTGCACGGTGATGTCCAGGTCGAACCCGGACCCGAGGATGTCGCGGCCCAGGTACCCGGCGCGGTAGGCCTCGCGCACGGCCGCGTTGAGCCGCCGGTACGGGTGCAGCGCCTCGCCGCGCACGTAGATGAAGCAGTGGTGCGACCGCATCGCGTAGGCGGCGATGATGCAGCCTTCGATCAGCGAGTGCGGGTCGGCCATCATCAGCGGGATGTCCTTGCAGGTCCCCGGCTCGCCCTCGTCGGCGTTGATCACGAGATAGTGCGGCTTGTCCTCGTTGGGCGGCATGAACGACCACTTCACGCCGGCGGGGAAGCCCGCACCGCCGCGGCCGCGCAGACCGGAGTCCTTGACCAGCTGCACCAGCTGCTCGGGCGTGCCACGTAACGCCTTGCGCAGCGCGGTGTAGCCCTCCAGCTGTTCGTAGGTGGACAGTCGCCAGGAGTTGGGAGACAGCCAGCGCTTGGTGAGTACCGGCGTCAGCGGGTCGCTCATTTCTTTTCCACCTCCGGCAACGGCACGTCGTCCGCCATGACCGGGGCGGTCCAGCCCCGCTCCTGGGCGATCCGCGCACCCATCAGGGTCTCCGGCGCCTGGGACGGTCCGTCCACCTGCGCCCGGTAGGTCTCTTCGTCCTCCGGGAAGAACCCGGCCAGCTGCAACTCGGCGCTCTTGAAGTCGCCCAGCGGCGCGCCCCGCGACGGTTGCGGCTTCTCGCCGCGCCGCAACGCGTCGACCAGTTCCACCGCGCTGTCCGGCGTCTGCTTGTCGTAGTACTCGTAGTTGACCTGCAACACCGGCGCGAGGTCGCAGGCCGCCAGGCACTCGGCGTGCTCCAGCGTGATCGAGCCCGGCTCACCGGGCGTGCCCGCGGTTTCCTCGTGCCCCAGCGGTTTCCCGTCCTCGCCCAGGTGTTCCTGCAGCGTGCGGTAGATCGCGTCGCCACCGAGCGCGGCGCACAGCGTGTTCGTGCACACGCTCACCAGGTGCTCGCCGCACGGCTTGCGCTTGTACATCGTGTAGAACGTGACGACCGCGCTGACCTCGGCCTCGGACAGCCCGAGCTGCTCCGCGCAGAACGTCACGCCCTCCTGGCTGACGAACCCCTGCACCGACTGCACCAGGTGCAGCATCGGCAGCAGCGCCGACCGGGACTGCGGGTAGCGGGCCATCAGCTCCTGCGCCTTGGCCACGGTGTCCGCGTCGAACGTTTCCTTAGCTGTGGTCATCGATCCACTCCGCCCATGACCGGGTCCACCGACGCGACCGCCGCGATCACGTCGGCCACCAGGCCGCCCTCTGACATCGCCGGCAGGGACTGCAGGTTGACGAAACTCGGTTCCCGGACGTGCACGCGCATCGGCCGGGTGCCGCCGTCGGAGACGAGGTGGAAGCCCAGCTCGCCGCGCGGCGACTCGACCGTGGAGTACACCTGGCCGGGCGGCACCTTGAAGCCCTCGGTGACCAGCTTGAAGTGGTGGATCAGCGACTCCATCGACTGGCCCATGATCTTGCGGACGTGCTCCAGCGAGTTGCCCATGCCGTCGCTGGAGATCGACAGCTGCGCGGGCCAGGCGACCTTCTTGTCCTCCACCATGACCGGGCCCGGCTCGATCATCTTCAGGCACTGCCGGATGATCCGCAGCGACTGGTGCATCTCCTCGACCCGGCACAGGTACCGGCCCCAGCAGTCGGCCTCGGTCGAGGTCGGCACGTCGAACTCGAACTCGTCGTAGCGCGAGTACGGCTGGATCTTGCGCAGGTCCCACGGCAGGCCCGCGGACCGCAGCACCGGGCCGGTGACGCCGAGCGCGAGGCACGCGTCCACCGGCAGGTACCCGACGCCCTTGAGCCGGTTGCGCCAGATCGGCTGGCCGGTGAACAGCTTGTCGTACAGGGGAAGGCGCTCGTCCATCACCTTGACGAACTCGCCGACCTTCTCCTTCCAGTCGGCCGGCAGGTCCTGCGCGATCCCGCCGGGGCGGATGAACGCGTGGTTCATGCGCAGCCCGGTCAGGTACTCCAGCAGGTGCAGCACCTCTTCGCGCTCGCGGAACCCGAAGGTCATCGCGGTGGTGGCGCCCAGCTCCATGCCGCCGGTGGCGATGTAGACCAGGTGCGAGCCGATGCGGTTGATCTCGCAGAGCATGACGCGGATCAGCTCGGCCCGGCGCGGGGCCTGGATGCCGAGCAGCTTCTCCACGCCCAGGCAGTAGCCCAGCTCGTTGAACAGCGGGGACAGGTAGTCCATGCGCGTCACGAACGTGACGCCCTGGGTCCAGGTCCGGTACTCGCAGTTCTTCTCGATGCCGGTGTGCAGGTAGCCGATGACCGACCGCAGCTGGGTGACCGTCTCGCCCTCCAGCTCCAGCACGAGCCGGAGCACGCCGTGCGTGGACGGGTGCTGCGGGCCCATGTTGATGACGATCCGCTCGTCGTGCTGGGCGTCCTCCAGCACGTCGTCCCAGTCACCGCCGCTGACGTGGTAGATGCGGCCTTCGGTGGTGTCCCGGGATTCGGCGTACTCGGCGGTGCTGTCCGCGCTGTCGCGGCCCGGGTCCGAGGTGTCCGTGCCGGTGCTGACGTCCGAGAGTCGTTCCGTCGTCACGAGTACGACCTCCGCTGATCGGGGGGCGGGATCTCCGCGCCCTTGTACTCCACCGGGATCCCGCCGAGCGGGTAGTCCTTGCGCTGCGGGTGACCGTCCCAGTCGTCCGGCATCAGGATCCGGGTCAGGGCCGGGTGGCCGTCGTAGACGATGCCGAACAGGTCCCACGCCTCGCGTTCCTGCCAGTCGGCGGTCGGGTAGACCGCCACGATGGACGGGATGTGCGCGTCCTCGATGTCGACGGCGACCTCCAGCCGGATGCGCCGGCGGTAGGTCATCGACGTCAGGTGGTACACCGAGTGCAGCCGCTGCGGCACGTCCGGCCCGTAGTCCACACCGGACACCGAGCTGCACAGCTCGAACCGCAGCCCGGCGTCGTCGCGCAGGATGCGGCACATCGCGACGAGGTGCGCGCGGTCGACGTAGAGGGTGATCTCGCCGCGGTCGACGGTCACCTGGTGCACCGCCTCGGCCGGCACGTCGTTCTCGGCCAGCGCGGCGAAGAACTGGTCGGCGAACTCGTCGAACCAGCCGCCGTAGGGCCGTTCCGCCGGTGCCGGCAGGTAAGCCGGCAGCCGCAGCCCGCCGTAGCCGGAGGTGTCGCCGCTGT
This sequence comes from Amycolatopsis thermalba, assembly GCF_023376025.1. Classification (NCBI taxonomy): domain Bacteria; kingdom Bacillati; phylum Actinomycetota; class Actinomycetes; order Pseudonocardiales; family Pseudonocardiaceae; genus Amycolatopsis; species Amycolatopsis thermalba. The sequence continues at coordinate 993,779 of NZ_CP091196.1, read as the reverse complement.
CGGAGACGCCGAACATGCCGCGGCGCTCGCGGCCGGCGACGATCGGTTGCGCCGGGCGCGGGCCACTCGGCTCCAGGCCGGTGTCCTGACGCTGGGCGCTGGACTGTTCGCCGCCGGTCTCGGGGTTCTCTTCAGCCATGCCGCATCACTTCTTCGCGTACTTGATCGACGACGGGATCAGCTCGGTCTGGTGCCCGGCCAGTGCCGCGGCGCGACGCGGCCCGAGCGGCTCGTCCTGGATCTTGGCGTGCAGCTTGAGGATCGCGTCGAGCAGCATCTCCGGGCGGGGCGGGCAGCCCGGCAGGTACATGTCGACCGGCACGATGTGGTCCACGCCCTGCACGACGGCGTAGTTGTTGAACATGCCGCCGGAGGAGGCGCAGACGCCCATCGCGAGCACCCACTTCGGCTCGGCCATCTGGTCGTAGATCTGACGCAGGACCGGGGCCATCTTCTGGGTGACCCGCCCGGCGACGATCATCAGGTCGGCCTGGCGCGGGGTCGCGGAGAAGCGCTCCATGCCGAAGCGGGCGATGTCGTAGCGGGAGCCGCCGACGGTCATCATCTCGATCGCGCAGCAGGCGAGCCCGAAGGTGGCCGGCCACAGCGAGTTCTTGCGCGCCCAGTTGACCAGCTTCTCCAGGCTGGCCAGCAGGATGCCGTTGGGGAGCTGCTCTTCGAGTCCCATGACGTCCCTCCCCTAGTTCCAGTCGAGCCCGCCGCGACGCCAGACGTAGGCGTAGGCGAAGCCGACGGTCGCGATGAACAAGACGATCTCCACCAGGCCGAACAGGCCGAGCGCGTCCGCCGAGACGGCGAACGGGTAGAGGAAGACCATTTCGATGTCGAACAGGATGAACAGCATCGCGGTGATGTAGTAGGCGACCGGCATGCGGCCGCCGCCCACCAGCGGCTGCGGGGACGGTTCGATCCCGCACTCGTAGGCCATCTGCTTCGCCCGGTTGTACCGGCGCGGGCCCACCAGCGGGCCGAGCAGCACGGAGAACACCGCGAACCCCGCGGCGAGGACGAACAACAGGACCAGCGGCAGGTACATCTCCAGCCCCGGGGACGAGGCCGCCTGCGCGAGGGGGAACTGCGACATCAGCACGGTGATTGCCGTCCTTTCCGCGCCGTTGCGAACGTGCCGCTTGTGAAACTGTTCACAATCTCCCGTGCGGGGTTGTGAAGCGGTTCACAAAGCATAGGGGCAGTGTAGGACGTGGCTCACATTGTTGTCGCGGGGTGTTTCGGGTAAGGCGAACCTAACCAAAGGATGCCCTGGTGGGCGGCCATAAGCCCGAGACCTGCACGAAAAGGATCTTCCCGATCACGCAACGCGAAAGACGTGTGACGTAACCCACGGTGAGCGGGCGCAACCAGGCCCGGTTGCGAGTCAGATCACGCGTCCGGACATGTGACGGAGGTCATCCGACGCGCCGCGGCACGCACTCGCGCGCGAACGCGGGACTCGCGCGCAGGAGCGCAGGACTCGCCCGCGCGAACGTGGGACTCGCCCGCAGGAGCGTGGAACTCGCGCGCGCCGCGAGTCCCACGTTCCGGGGCGCGAGTCCCACGTTCCGGGGCGCGAGTTCTGCACTCGGGACTATCGCCGGGGCGGGGCGCCGGCCTCACGGAGGCGCACACCGCTGGCCCGCGGTGGGGTCTCAGGCGCTGGGCGTCAACCGCGCGGCCAGGGAGATCATCCGGTCCACCGCGTCGCCGCCCTTGGCGTCGTAGCAGCCGGACAGGCCCTTGTAGATCAGCGGGATCAGCGGGTTGATCCGCAGGCCGTACTTGGTCGCCGCGCGCATGACCTTCGGGTTGCCGATCGCCTTCGCGAAGACGTTGCCCAGCCGGTAGTAGCCGCCCATCAGCTCCTTCAGCGCGAGCGGGTACCCCCGCAGCGCGCGCTCCCGCGACGAACCCTCGGGCCGGGCCAGCGCCTGCACCACGAACTCCGCCGCGAGCTGCGCCGACTCCATCGCCGCCGAGATGCCCTCGCCGTTGAACGGGCTCACCATGCCGCCCGCGTCGCCGAGCAGCAACAAACCGTCGCGGTAGTGCGGGGTGCGGTTGAAGCCCATCGGCAGGCCGGCGCCGCCGATCCGGCCGATCGCGTTCTCCTCGCGGTAGCCCCACTCCTCCGGCGTCGAGTCGAGCCACTGCCGCATCAGCGCGCGGTAGTCCGTGTTCCGGAACGACTTCGACGTGGACAGCATCCCCAGCCCGACGTTCACCGTGCCGTCGCCGAGCGGGAACGCCCAGCCGTAGCCGGGCAGCAGCTGCGGGTTGCGCGGGTCCTTGCGGTCCCACAGCTCCAGGTGGCCCTCGATGAACTCATCGTCGTGCCGCGGGCTCCGGTAGTACCGGCGCACGGCGACACCCATCGGGCGCTTCTCGTCGGTCTCGATGCCGATCGACCGGGCCAGCCGCGCGGACACGCCGTCACACGCCAGCACCAGCGGCGCGTGGTAGCGGACCGGGGTCTTCTCGGGCCCCTGCTTGCCCTCCACGCCGATGACGCGCCCGGTGCGCTCGTCGGTGATCGCGCCGGTCACGGTGGTCCGCTCCAGCAGCCGGGCGCCGGCCTTGACCGCGGTCTTGGCCAGCAGGTCGTCGAAGTCCTGGCGGGTGCGCGAGACGCCGTAGGGCGGGTAGCTGGTCAGCTCCGGCCAGTCCAGCTCCAGCGTCAGCTCCGCGGTGAGGATCCGCAGGCCGCGGCTGTGCACCCAGCCGGCCTCCCGGCTGGTGTCGATGCCCAGGTCGATGAGCTGCTTGACGCCGCGCGGGGTGAGGCCGTCGCCGCACACCTTCTCGCGCGGGAACTCGGTCTTCTCCAGCACCAGGACGTCGATCCCGGCGCGCGCCAGGTACGTCGCGACGGTGGATCCGGCCGGGCCCGCGCCGACGACGATTACCTGAGCGTCCTGGGTCATGCCTCGGAGTTTACGGAAGGCTTCACGGCACGATGGATCGCGACGACGCCGAACGTCAGGTTCAGCCACTCCACCTTCGTCCAGCCCGCGCTCGCGATGATCTGCGCCAGGGTGCGCTGGTCGTGCCAGGCGGCCATGGATTCGGCCAGGTAGGAGTAGGCCTCGGGGTTGGTCGAGGAGAACCGGCCGAGCAGGGTCATGGCCCGCAGGATGAACCGCTTGTAGACGAACCGGATCGGCGGGAACGTGGGCGTCGACACCTCGCAGATGACCAGCCGCCCGCCCGGCTTGACCACGCGCGCGATCTCTTCGAGCGCGGCCTTCGTGTCGACGAAGTTGCGGATGCCGAAGCTGATCGTCGCGGCGTCGAAGCTGCCGTCGGCGAAGGGCAGGTGCAGCGCGTCGGCGGCGACCATCGGGACGCGGCGGTGCTTGCCGCTGCGGAGCATGCCGAGCGAGAAGTCCGCGGCCAGGCACCACGCGCCGCCGCGCGCGTACTCGGCGGTGGACACCCCGGTGCCGGCGGCGAGGTCGAGCACCTTCTCCCCGCGGCTGGCGTCCAGGACGCGGGACGTCGTCGTGCGCCATCGGCGGTCGAACCCGAACGTCATGACCGAGTTCGCCCGGTCGTAGCCCTCCGAGACGCCGTCGAACATGGCGGCGACCTCGTGCGGATCTTTGTCGAGGCTCGCACGTGACATGTCAGGAGCGTAAAGCAGATAACATGCCGCGCACGCTCGCGGGCCAGGCGAACTCCTCCGCCCGGGCGCGGGAAGCCGCACGTCGCAGGTCCTCCGGGTGCTCCAGCAGGCCGGTCACGGCGCTCGCGAAGGCCCGCGGCACGTCCGGCACCGCGGCCCCGCAGCCGGGCCGGACGATCTCCCGCAGCGCCGAGGACCGCGACACCACCACCGGCGTCCCCGACGCCAGCGCCTCCAGTGCCGCGAGCCCGAACGTCTCGTGCGGGCCGGGGGCGAGCGAGACGTCCGCGCTGGCCAGCAGCCGCGCCACCGCGGTCCGGTCGGACACGAACCCGAGGAACGTGACCGGCAGCCCGCGCGCCCGCCGCTCCAGCGCCCGCCGCCGCGGCCCGTCCCCGGCGATCACCAGCCGCACCCGGTCGCCGGACTCGGTCAGCTCGGCGACGGTGTCCACACTGCGCTCGACGTGCTTCTCCGGCGACAGCCGTCCACAGTGGACAAGCAACGCGTCGGCGCCGGAGGCCAGCTCGGCACGCAGCCCGGCGTCGTGGTACCGCGGCTGGAAGGCGGCCAGATCGACGCCCAGCGGGACCTGCCGGACGTTGGCGACGCCGATCCGGTCGAACTCCTCGCGCGCGAACGACGTGGTGCAGACGACCGTGTCGTAGTTGCCCGCCATCCGCCGGTTGGCGGCGTCGGCGACCCGGCGGGCCAGCGGTCCGGGCACGAGGAACTGCTCCAGCAGCCGGTCCAGCCGCTCGTGCGAGATCACCACGCTGGGCACGTCGTGCCGGTGCGCCCACACCCCCATCCCGCGCAGGGTCAGCCGGTCCGACACCTCCAACCGGTCCGGGCGCAGCGCCGACAGCAACGCGCGCACCCGGTACGGGTCGACCGCTCGGTATCCGCCGGTGCCGGGGATCTTCGGCGCGGGCAGGCTGATCCGGCGCACGCCCGTGGACAGCTGCTCCTCGGCGTGCCGGGGTCCCGGCACGACCAGCGTCACGCGGTGACCACTCGCCACGTACCCGGCGCCCAGGTGGTGCAGCGCGGTGCGCAGACCACCGGAGCGCGGCCCGTAGAAGTTCGCCAGCTGGACGATGTGCATGGCATCAGGCGGCTCGCGCGACGCGGCCGGTGACCACCTCGTAGTGCCGCACCAGCTCCGCGCACACCGCCGGCCAGGTCCGGCCCAGCACAACCTTGCGGGCCTTGGTTCCCAGCCGCTCGCGCAGCGCCGGGTCACGCAGGTCACGCACGCGCCGCACCAGTTCCTCGGCGAACCCGGCCGGGTCCGGCGGCAGCAGGTAGCCGGTGCGGCCGGGCAGGACCAGGTCGCGCGGACCGCCCGCGTCCGGCGCCAGCACCGGCAGCCCGGAGGCCATCGCCTCCTGCACCGCCTGGCAGAACGTCTCGTGCGGTCCGGTGTGGACGAACACGTCGAGGCTCGCGTAGGCCGCGGACAGCTCCTCGCCGTAGCGGGCGCCGAGGAAAGCGGCGCCGGGCAGGCGTTCGGCCAGCTCCTCGCGGTCCGGCCCGTCGCCGACGACCACCAGCCGCACGCCGTCCACGCCGGCCAGCGCGGCGAGCCTGCCGACCTCCTTCTCCGGCGCCAGCCGCCCGACGAACCCCACCAGCAGCTCGCCGTCGGGCGCGAGCCGGGCGCGCAGCTCCGCGTCGGCGTGCGCGGGCGAGAAGCGCTCGACGTCCACGCCCCGGCCCCAGCGGTGCACGCGGGGCACGCCGTGCGCGCGCAGGTCGTCCACGGACTGGGTGGACGGCGCCAGCGTCCGGTCGGCCTTCGAGTGCAGCCGCCGCACCCACCGCCACGCCGCCCGCGCGCCCAGGCCGAGCCCGTACGCGGTGGCGAACCCGGCGATGTCGGTCTGGAACACCGCGATCGCGGGCACCCGCAGGCGCCGGGCCGCGGCCAGCCCACGCGCGCCGACCACGAACGGCGAGGCCAGGTGCACCACGTCCGGCCCGAACGCGGTGAGCGCGGTCAGCACCGTACGGGTGGGCAGGCCGATCGGCAGCGAGTTGACCACCGGCAGGTCCAGCGCGGGGATCCGCACCACCGGCGCGCCCCGGTAGTGCGTGGGCCCGGTGAGGCCGGGCGCGACCACCATCACGTCGTGGCCGGTGCCGGTGAGGTGCTCGATGACCCGCAGCACGGAGTTGGTCACGCCGTTCACCTGCGGAAGGAAGCTTTCGGTGACGATGGCGACGCGCACGATGCCACCGTGGCAGCCGGTCCGGTTCGGGCGGAAAAGCCCGCGTGACGAGGGAACCAACGGTGCCCGAACTTCACGAAGCTTTCTCCGCTTCACCTGGGTGTCGCGTCCCGGACACTTGGTGCCGCCACACTCGGCTGGCGTGACCCTCCTCTCCGCCCGCCCACCCCACCCGGTCGAACCGGGCTTGCTGTCGCGAGCGCTCGAGGTCGCCGGGCGGCTGGCCAACGACGCCACCGACGTGATCACCGCGACCGCGGGCCGGGGCGCCCACCCCGACATCGCGGACTCGCCGTTCGACTGGGTCACCGACACCGATCGCATCCTGGAGCGGCACACCCGCCGCGTGCTGACCGCGGAGTTCCCCGGCATCCCGGTCGTCGGTGGCGAGTTCGGCGCCGACACCGGCGCGGACTCGGCGGCCTACCGCTGGGTGGTCGACCCGGTCGACGGCACCGCCAACTACGTCGCCGGGGTGCCCTGGTGCGCCTACAGCCTCGCGCTGGTCGACGCGTCCGGGCCGGTCGTCGGCGTGGTCGCCGACCCCTACCGCGCCCAGATCTACGCCGCCGCCCGCGGCCGCGGCACGCGCGCCAACGGCAAGCCGGTCCGGCTGGTCGACCGGGACCGCATCGCCGGGTCGATCGTGTGCACCGAACTGGCCCGCAAGGGGCCCTGGCCGGGCATGGGGTCGTTCATCGAACGCGCCGCCGAGGCACGCGCCGGGGTGCGGGTGCTCGGCTCGGCCGCGTTGTCGATCGCGCAGGTCGCGCTCGGGCACGCCATCGCCGCGGTGCTGCACAGCTACCACGAATGGGACGTCGCCGGCTCGGTCGCGCTGGCCATCGAGGCCGGCGCCGTGGTGCTCGACCGGCGCGGCTCGGACAGCCCGCTGCCCACCGACGGCCTGCTCGTCGCCGCGCCCAGCGTCGCCGAGGAAGTCCTGTCGTGGTGGCAGGAAACCGAACGGGAGATCCGCGCGTCCTAGTCCGGACGAGATCACGGACCCGGGAGAACACGACATGCTGATCTACGGCTGGCGCAAGAGCGTCCAGGAGCTGGCCACCGCGACCTACCTGTGCGGGAACTGCCAGAACCCCAGCGCCCACGCGCTGCGCCGCGCCGTCACGAAGTTCACGCTGTTCTTCATCCCGCTGTTCCCGATCAGCTCGAAGTACTTCACGGTGTGCACCTTCTGCGGCATGACCAACAAGCTGACCAAGGAGGAGGCGCAGCAGGTCCAGGCCATGCAGCCGCAGGCGCCGGCGCAGGCCGCGTTCCCGCAGCAGCAGGCCATGCCGCCCGCGGGCTACCCGCAGCAGCAGATCCAGCCGCCGCGCCAGAACTTCTGAGTCAGCCGGACTTGACCGGGGTGTCGTCGTCCACGGCGGCGACCTCCGGTTGGGCCGGCACCGCGCGGCGCAGGCGCTGGCGGATCAGCCACGCCACCGCCACGGCGGCCGCCCAGGTGACCAGGATCGTGGTGCCCAGCGGCAGCAGCGTCAGGGTCGCGGTGCGGCCGGCGACCCGGGCCAGGTCCGGGTCGGTCGCGTCGTACTCGATGCGCACCAGGTCGCCCGCCACCAGCCCGCTCGGGTAGAGCACGCCGTTGGACGGAATGTGCACGATGCCGTCCGGCGTCTCGAACCGGATGATCGTGCGGTCCCAGGTCACCGCGTCGACCTCGGCCGTCGCCGTGCCCAGGTTGCCGGTGATCGCCTGGTCGTTGCGGATCGCGGCGAGCAGCAGCCCCACGCACAGCACGGTGATCACGGCGGCGACGGCGAGCACGCAGCGACGGCCGACCTTCAGCCACCACAGAGTTCTCGCCGTCACTCGTCCGAGCATAGAAGGTGCGGGTTAACGGCTGTCCCCGGCCGCCAGCAGCCGGTGGGTCCGCTGGATGGCCGGGTACGACTTCGGCTCGGCGGCAGCGCGCAGGGTGGTCGTGCCGTTCGGGCCGGTGGCCGGCTTGCCCGCGGTGAACAGCCAGGTCTGGAACAGCTGCCGCAGCGGCTTGCCGGAGACCTGCTCGGCCAGCGCGACGAAATCGCTGATGCGGGCGTCGTCGCCCCGGTGCCGGGCGGTCCAGGTGCGCAGGATCGTGAAGAACGCGTCGTCGCCGACGGCCGTGCGCAGAGCCTGGACAGCCAGCGCGCCGCGGTCGTAGACGGCGTCGTCGAACTGGTTGGCCGCGCCCGGGCCGCCGGGCAGGACCTGCCAGAACGGGTCGTCGGCCGGGTAGGAGTCGTAGACGTACTGGGCGAGCTCGGCCGCGGTGCCCTCGCCCTGGTGCTCCGACCACAGGTACTCGGCGTAGCTGGCGAAGCCCTCGTTGAGCCAGATGTCGCTCCAGCGGCCCAGCGAGACCGAGTCACCGAACCACTGGTGGGCGTTCTCGTGCGCGACGACCGACGTGTTGGCGCCGGCAACGAAGAACTTGGTGCTGTAGACGGGGCGGGTCTGGGCCTCCAGCGCGAAGGTCAGGCCGGTGCTGACGACGCCGCCCTGGGCCTCGAACGGGTACTCGCCGAACTGGCTCGCCAGGAACTCGACGATCTCCGGGGTGCGCTCGACGCTGGCCTTCGCGGCGCCAAGCGAGTCGCCGGTGGCCGGGTCGTAGGCGGTGACGAACGGCTGCCCGCTCGGCGTGGTGCCCTGGTTGAGCTCGAACCTCCCGACTTCCAGGGTGGTCGCGTAGGTGTTCTGCGGCTGGGTGCTGCGCCAGTTCCAGCGCGTCCAGCCGGCCCGCTGCTTGGTGGTGCGGACGAGGGTGCCGTTGGACAGGGCGGCGACGTCGTCGGGCACCTCGACCGAGACGTCGTAGGTCGCCTTGTCGGTGGGGTGGTCGCTGGCCGGGTACCACCACTGGGAGTTCTGCGGCTCGTCGACCGCGAGCGCGCCGTCCGGGGTCTTCTTCCAGGCGGTGTAGCCGTCGATGACGACCTTCGACGGCGTGTCGGCGTAGGTGACGACGATCGTGACCGGCTGGTTCTTCGCCAGCGGCTTGGCCGGGGTGACCTCCAGTTCACCGTCCCGGACGGTCCGGAAGGCGGCCGGCCGGTTGCCGACCCGGATCTCGCGGACCCGGAGCCCGAAGTCCAGGTCGAAGCTGGACAGCTCCTGCGTGGTGGTCGCCAGGATCGTCGTGGTGCCGGAGAGCTGGTCGGTGGCCGGCTGGTAGGTGAGGCGGATGTCGTAGTGCGCGACGTCGTAGCCGCCGTTGCCGGCGTAGGGGTAGTAGGGGTCCCCGGCGCCGGGAGCTCCGGGAGCGGGCGCGGCGGTGGCGGTCGACGCGAGGAGCACGATCGCGATTCCGGTGGTCACGGCCCCCAGGCCGGCGCGAGTTCGCAGACGCATGAGCCGGACGCTAGCGGGAAAACTTCCCACCGGACACGGCCGAAAGAAGGTTCCCGCTAACTGAGAGCGGCGAGTCCCACGCTCCCGACGGCGAGTCCCACGCTCCGGACGGCGAGTCCCACGCTCCGGACGGCGAGTTCCGCGCTCCGGGGCGCCGAGGTGGGCGCTTCGGCCAGCTCCGGCACGCGGGCTCAGGCCAGCGCTGTCGACACCGCGCCGCGGATGCGCGCGTGCAAGTCGCGGTGGCGGGTGCGGTCCACCTGCACCTCGACCACCCGCAGGCCGGGCGCCGGGCGCAGGGCCTCGCGGAACTCCTCGATCGTGCCGGCGCGCACGTGCGGGATGCCGAACCCCGCGCACAGCGCCGACAGGTCCGCGCCGTGCGGGGTGCCGAACACGTGCTCGAACGCGTCCCGGTGCTCGGGCGCGCCCTGTTCCAGCAGCGAGAAGATCCCGCCGCCGTCGTCGTTGAGGACCACGATCGTCAGGTCCGGCCGGGTGTCCGCCGGACCGGCCAGCAGGCCGTTGACGTCGTGCAGGAACGTCAGGTCGCCGAGCAGCGCGTAGGAGTGCCCGCGGTGCACCGACGCCGCGCCGATCGCCGTCGACACCGTGCCGTCGATGCCCGCCACCCCGCGGTTGCGGTGCACCAGGATGTCCGGCCGCATCCGGCCGGCCAGCGCCACGTCCCGCGCCGGGTTCGACGAGCCGACCACCAGCAGCGCGTCCGGCGGCAGGGCGTCCACCAGCTCGGACGCCAGCCGCAGCCCGCTCGGCCACTGCTCGCGCCGCAACGCCCGGCCGACGGCCTCGTTCGCCAGCGCATCGGCCCGCTGCCACGCGGCCAGCCAGTCCGGATCGGCCGGCTTGGTCGGCGAGTCGAACCACTGCCCGACCTGCCGCACGTTGTGCGCGGGCGCGGGCCAGTCCGAGTCCGGGCGCACCAGCAGCACCTCGACGTCGGAGTCCGACAGCAGCTGCTGGATCTGCCGGAACACCGTCGGCCTGCCGAGGCACAGCACCTGCTCCGGCTTGTGCCGTCGGATGAACTCCTCCGCGCCGAGCAGCCACACGCCGGACGAGATCGCCGACGACCCGAGCAGCCCGAGGCCGCCGGTCTCCGAGATCACCGGCCAGCCGTGCTGCTCACCCCACTCCCCGGCGGCCCGCACCCCGCTGTCGCACGCGATGACCAGGCCGCACCGGGCCGAGGGCACCACGAACGACGGCAACGCGCCGAAGTCCGGCAGCTCGGTCCAGCGCTCCCCGCCGGGGCGGCCCTCCAGCGACTCGTACCACTCGTCGTCGCCGTCGGGCACCAGCGGCTCGCGGAACGGGACGTTCAGGTGCACCGGGCCGCAGCGCCACTCGCCGTAGGCCGCGTTCCAGGCCCGGCAGATCTGGCTGCGCCAGTACGCGTTCTGGCCACCGCGCCGCTCGGCGACGGCCAGCTCGTCGAAGTAGCGGACCGCGCCGCCGTAGAGCCGCTGCTGCTCGATGACCTGGTTCGCGCCCGCGGCCCGCAGCTCCGGCGGGCGGTCGGCGGTCAGCACGATCAGCGGCACCCCGGCCCGGTCGGCCTCCAGGACCGCGGGGTGGAAGTTCGCCGCCGCGGTGCCGCTGGTGCACACCACGGCGACCGGGCGCCCGGTGCGCGCCGCGATGCCGAGCGCGAGGAAACCGGCGCCCCGCTCGTCGATGCGGACGTGCAGCTGGAGGCGTCCCGCGGCGGCCGCGGCGTGCAGCGCCAGCGACAGCGGCGCGTTGCGCGAGCCCGGGCAGAGCACCACGTGGGAGACGGTGTTGCGGACGAGTTCGTCCACGATGACCTTGGCCTGCGCGGTCGACGGATTCACCGGGCACCGCCCGGCGTGTCACCCGTCACCACAGTCACACGGCCTATTCTCCCAAACGTGCATGACGCCCAGGTTTCCGAGCTGTTCGACCCGTCCGCCTGGACCGAAATCGAGGGTTTCGGTTTCACCGACATCACCTATCACCGTTCCGTCGAGGCCCGCTCCGGCAAACGCGTCGTGCGCGTCGCGTTCGACCGCCCCGAGGTTCGCAACGCCTTCCGCCCGCACACCGTCGACGAGCTGTACCGCGCTCTCGACCACGCGCGGATGAGCTCAGATGTCGGCTGCGTCCTCCTGACGGGGAACGGTCCCTCGCCGAAGGACGGTGGGTGGGCGTTCTGTTCCGGTGGTGACCAGCGTATTCGCGGTCGGTCCGGCTATCAGTACGCGAGTGGCGAGACCTCCGACACGGTCGACCCCGCGCGGGCCGGCCGCCTGCACATCCTCGAGGTCCAGCGGCTGATCAGGTTCATGCCGAAGGTGGTGATCGCGGTCGTGCCGGGCTGGGCCGCCGGTGGTGGGCACTCGCTGCACGTGGTGTGCGATCTCACCCTCGCCTCGGCCGAGCACGCGCGGTTCAAGCAGACCGACGCGGACGTGGGGTCGTTCGACGGCGGGTTCGGGTCGGCCTACCTGGCGCGCGAGGTGGGGCAGAAGTTCGCGCGGGAGATCTTCTTCCTCGGCCGGGAGTACGACGCCGAGCAGATGCACCGGATGGGCGCGGTCAACGCGGTCGTGCCGCACGCCGAGCTGGAGGCCGAGGCGCTGCGGTGGGGCTGGGAGGTCCTCGGCAAGTCGCCGACGGCGCAGCGGATGCTGAAGTACGCGTTCAACCTGATCGACGACGGGCTGGTCGGACAGCAGGTCTTCGCCGGCGAAACCACCCGTCTGGCCTACATGCAGGACGAGGCGGTCGAGGGCCGGGACGCGTTCCTGGAGAAGCGGGACCCCGACTGGTCGGCGTTCCCCTACTACTACTGAGGTCGCCGTGCGTGAGGTCTGGCTGCGGGGTCCGGAGTCGGTCGACGAGCTGGCCGGGGCCGTGGCCGCGGCGCTCGACGGGGGCGAAGCGGTGCTGCCGCTGGACGGCAGCGACCCCAAGGCCGCCGGGTTGCTGGCGGCTATGCGGCCGGACGAGCCGGTGGAGCCGGGCACCGCGGTGATCATCGCGACCTCCGGGTCCACCGGCGAACCGAAGGGCGTGCTGCTGTCCGCCGGGGCGCTGCGGGCCTCCGCGGAGGCGACGCACCGGCGGCTGGGCGGTCCGGGGCGCTGGCTGCTCGCGACCCCGGCGAACTACATCGGCGGCCTGCAGGTGCTGGTCCGGTCCATGCTCGCCGGGCAGCCGTTCGCCGTGCTGCCGCCCGGGCCGTTCCGCGCGGAGCGTTTCGCCGAGGCCGCGCGGCCGGTGCTCGCGGGGGACGGGCCGCGCTACACCGCCATGGTGCCGACCCAGCTGACCCGCCTGCTCGACGCCGGCGGCCCCGGCCTGGACGCGGCCAAGGCGTTCGATGCGATCATCCTCGGCGCCGCCGCGACCACCCCGGCCCTGCGCGCCCGCGCCGCCGAGGCCGGGGTGCGGATCGTCCCGTCGTACGGGATGAGCGAGACCGCGAGCGGCTGCGTCTACGACGGCGTCCCGCTTGACGGGGTCGACGTGCGGATCGCCGGCGACGGGCGGATCCTCATCGCCGGGCCGGTCCTGACCCACGGCTACCGGCTGCGGCCCGACCTCACCGCCGACGCGTTCGACGGGCGCTGGTTCCGCACCGGGGACCGCGGGCAGCTGCGCGACGGGCGCCTGGAGGTCCTCGGCCGCCTCGACGACGTGATCAACACCGGCGGGGTCAAGGTGTCCGCGGCTGCGGTGGAACGCCTGATCACGGCCCTGCCCGGGGTGCGGGAAACCTGTGTCGTCGGGCTGCCGGACGCCGAGTGGGGCCAGGTCGTGGCGGCCGCGGTCGTGGCCGAGGGGGCGGCGCCGAGCGTGGACGAGCTGCGGGCGGCGGTGCGGGCGTCCGCGGGTGCCGCGGCCGTGCCGAAACGGGTCGAATTCGTTACCACACTCCCACTGCGCGGGCCGGGCAAAATCGACCGGACAGCGGTCGCGCAGCAGATTTTTCCCCCGGTTGGTTGACATCGAGCGCGGACCGTCTTTCAGTTAGCCAATGATCTCGCTGAAACGTCTCCTGGTCGCGGCCGTCGGAGCCGCATTCACCGTCCTCGCGGTGTCCGGCACCGCCGCGGCCGCTCCGCCGCTGCCCGACTCCGGCACCCTCACCTGGTCCGTACCGGTCGCCGGGGAGTAGACGCGCTCGACCAGAATGCAGTCATGGCGACTGTGACGGAGTGGATCGAGGGGGCCCGGCCGCGGACGCTGCCGAACGCGGTGGCCCCGGTGGTGGCGGGCGTGGGGGCGACGATCCAGCTGGGGGCGTTCACCTGGTGGCAATCGCTGCTCGCGCTCCTCGTGGCGCTCGCGCTGATCATCGGCGTCAACTTCGCCAACGACTACTCCGACGGCATCCGCGGCACGGACACCGACCGGGTCGGGCCGCTCCGCCTGGTCGGCTCCGGTGCCGCGGCGCCGAAACTCGTGCTGACCGCCGCGCTGACCAGCTTCGGCGTGGCCGGGGTGCTCGGGCTGGTGCTGGTGGCGGTCACCGGGCGGTGGTGGTTGCTCGCGATGGGCGCCGCGTGCATCCTCGGCGCCTGGTTCTACACCGGCGGCCGCAAGCCCTACGGGTACGCGGGGCTCGGCGAGGTCGCGGTGTTCATCTTCTTCGGCCTGGCCGCCGTGCTGGGGACGGTGTACGTGCAGGCCGGGCGGATCAGCTGGGAGGCGCTGGGGGCCGCGGTGGCGGTCGGGTGCTTCTCGATGGCCGTGCTGGTGGCGAACAACCTGCGCGACATCCCGACCGACAAGGTGGCCGGGAAGGTGACGCTCGCCGTCCGCCTGGGCGACGCCGGGACGCGGCGGTTCTACCTGACGCTGATCGCGGTGCCGTACGTGGTGACGGTGTTGCTGGCGATCGGGCACCCGTGGCCGCTGATCGCGCTGGTGACGGCGCCGCTGCTGCGGACCCCGGTGCGGGCGATCATCAGTGGGGGCACGGGGCCGGGGCTGATCCCGGTGCTGAAGGACACCGGCCTGGCGATGCTGGCGTGGTCGGTGCTGACCGCCCTGGGGCTGGGACTCTCCTAGCCGCCCAGCGCCACGCCCAAGCGTGGAACTCACGCCCCTGAACGTGGGATTCGCGGCCATGAACGTGGGACTCGCGGCCATGAACGTGGGACTCGCGGCCGCACGCGAGTCCCACGCTCCTGTGGGCGAGTTCTGCGCTCCTGTGGGCGAGTTCTGCGGTCAGTTGGTCCACTTGCCGCTGGCCAGGAACCGTTCCATCCGGGCTGTGTGCGGGGCCAGGTCGAAGCCTTGCTCGGCGATCCACTCGTCGTTGTAGTAGGTGTGTGCGTAGCGCTCCCCGCCATCGCAGATGAGGGTTACCACGCTGCCCACCTGGCCCGCCTCGAGCATGCCCGCGATGATCTCGAACGCCGCGTACAGCGCCGTGCCCGTCGAGCCGCCCGCCCAGTGGCCCGTGCGCTCCCGCAACAACCTGATCGCCGCCATCGACGCCGCGTCCGGGACCTGGATCATGTGGTCGATGACCGTCGGCACGAAACTCGGCTCCACCCGCGGCCGTCCGATGCCTTCGATGCGTGACGGCATCCCCGTGGCGTAGTCCAGGGCGCCCGTTTCCCACGCGCCGTAGAACGACGAGTTCTCCGGGTCGGCCACCGCGATCTTCGTGGTGTGCCGCCGGTAGCGCACGTACCGGCCGAACGTCGCGCTCGTGCCGCCCGTGCCCGCCCCGACCACGATCCACGACGGGACCGGGTGCCGTTCGGCGCGCATCTGGGCGAACACCGACTCCGCGATGTTGTTGTTGCCGCGCCAGTCCGTGGCCCGCTCGGCGTAGGTGAACTGATCGAGGTAGTGCCCGCCGCACTCCGCGGCCAGCCGCTCGGCCTCGCTGTACATCGCGGACGGGACGTCCACGAAGTGGCACCGGCCGCCGTAGAACTCGATCAGCTCGATCTTCTCCCGGCTGGTCTTGCGCGGCACCACCGTCACGAAGTCCAGCCCGAGCATCCGCGCGAAGTACGCCTCGGACACCGCGGTCGAGCCGCTGGACGCCTCGATCAACGTGGTGTCCGGCCCGATCTGGCCGTTGACCAGCGCGTACAGCAGCAGCGACCGGGCCAGCCGGTGCTTGAGCGAGCCGGTCGGGTGCACCGACTCGTCCTTCAGGTACAGGTCCACGCCCCATTCGGGCGGCAGCGGGAAGCAGTGCAGGTGCGTGTCGGCGCTGCGGTTGGCGTCGGCCTCGATGAGGCGGATCGCTTCGCGCACCCACGCCCTATTCGTCGGCGGCATCCTCGCCCCTCAGCTGGGCCCGCAGCTTCGCCCGCTCCCGCGCCCGGTGCTCGTTGCGCGCCGCCAGGCCCGCGGTCACCCGCGCGTTCAGCTTGCGGAACACCAGCAGCCCGACCGGCAGGCCGACCACCACGCCGACGGCGACGGCGACCAGCAGCGGCACCTTCACCAGGACGAGCACAGCCGCCACGACGACGATCAGCCCGAACCGCGCGAGCAGGTAAAGCGTCAGGTCACGGCCCAGATGAGTACGGGTCTCGCTCACGTCTGAGGAGCCTACGCGCCGGTCACGGGCGGATCTTCGAGCACCGTGTTGTTCGGCCGCCCCTCGAACCGCGTGGACAGCACCACCGTGGTCCGCGTGCGCGCCACCCCGCCGATCCGCCGCAGCCTGCCCAGCGTGTGCTCCAGCTCGTCGACCGTCGGCACCCGGACCTTCACCACGAACGCCTCGTCCCCGGCGACCGCGTAGCAGCTCTCCACCTCGGGCAGTTTGCCCAGCTCCTCGGCCACGTCGTTGTCGTCGGCGGTGTCGGTGGGCTGGATGCCGACCAGCGCGGTCACGCCCAGTCCGACGGTGCTCGGGTTGACCGTCGCGTGGTAGCCGGTGATCACGCCGGCGGCTTCGAGCTTGCCGACGCGCTCGTGCACCGAGGACGCGGACAGCCCGACGGTTCTGCCCAGCTCCGCGTAGGTGGCACGGCCGTTCATGCGCAACGCGGCGATGATCTTGCGGTCCAGGGCATCCACGGAAGCCAGCCTAGGCGGCCTTTACCGAACGCCCGCGACCGCTGCCTGCGCTGTTGCTCCACGCACACGAGCTGGGCGTTTTGTCCATTACTACCCCTTTACTTATTGACAACCGTTCGAGTACCTGACGGGTGAGATGCCACGATTGCCGTGTTGATCGAACCGGGGCTTCGACCTCCGGTTTAGCAGTTTGGTCGTGAAGGAGGCGGAAAATGACCGCTAGCACGGGAGGGCGCCTGCTGACGCCCGGCGAAGTCGCCGCGTTGTTCCGGGTGGACCCGAAGACCGTGACCCGGTGGGCGACCGCGGGCCGCATCGGCTCGATCCGCACCCCCGGTGGGCACCGGCGGTTCCGGGAGTCCGAGGTCAACGCCCTGCTGGCCGAGCTCACCACGGACGCGAACGAGCCGGCTCGCGTCTGACCACGTGGCGAAAACCCCGCGGACCGGCCCAGCCGGACCCGCGGGGCCCGGGCGCGTCATCCGGAACTCACGCCGGAGGGGTTACCCTCGGTACAGCAGTTCCGCCAACGCACTCGGAAGGGAGCGGGGATGATCTACCTGCTCGCAGCGATCGGCGCGCTCACCATCGCTGTCCTGTTGTGGCGGGCCTTCGGCCCCGAGCACGTCGGGGTGTCCTCGCGGGCGACCGTCGCGCCGGACGACGACCCCGAGTTCCTGCGCAAGCTCGGCGAGCGGAAGCCGCCGAAGTCCGAGGACGACTGACCTAGCGTTTACCGGGGAAGGCGTCCGCCATGGTGGCCGCCAGCTCCAGCAGCGCCATGCGCGTCTCCGGCGTCAGGCGCTCCAGCTCGATCTCCGCACCCTCTTCCAGGTGCGGGTCGAACGGGATCCGGCACACCGCCCTGGTCCGGGCCGCGAAGTGCGCGGCCAGCTTGTCCAAGTCCACCGAACCGGCCTTCGGGCGCACCGAGTTGATCACGGTCACCGACCGTTTCACCAGGTCACCGTAGCCGTGGGCATCCAGCCAGTCCAGGGTCGCCGACGCGCTGCGCGATCCGTCCACCGACCCGGACGACACCACCACCAGCGCGTCGGCCGCGTCCAGCACGCCCTTCATCGCCGAGTGCATCAGGCCGGTGCCGCAGTCGGTGAGCACGATGTTGTAGAAGTGCTCCAGCAGGTTGACCGTGCGCAGGTAGTCGCTTTCGGAGAACGCCTCCGACACCGCCGGGTCCTGCTCGCTGGCGAGGATCTCCAGCCGGCTCGACCCCTGTGAGGTGTAGGCGCGGACATCGCTGTAGCGGGTGATCTTGTCCGCGTCCCGCAGCAGGTGGCGCACCGTCGCCGTGGTCTCGATCGGGATCTTCTGCGACAGCGTGCCGCGGTCCGGGTTCGCGTCCACCGCGATCACCCGGTCGCCGCGCAGCGCGGCGAACGTCGAGCCGAGCGTGGTGGTGATCGTGGTCTTGCCGACGCCGCCCTTGAGGCTCAGCATCGCGATCCGGAAGCACCCGCGCAGCGGCTGGTTCACCCGCGCGACCAGCTCACGCTGCCGCTGCTCCAGCGGGCTCTCCCCCGGGTTGATCAGCTTGCCGGAGGCCAGGTAGACCGCCTTGCGCCAGCCCGACTGGGGCACGCGCTTCGGCGGCCGCACGGGGCGCTCGGGCGCGGCGTGACGCGGCCGGGACGGCTGCGGCAACGGCGGGTACGGGTACTGCGGCTGCCCGTACTGCTGGTGCAGCGGGGGCAGGTTCGGGTCGTAGCCGGGCTGCTGGTGCCGCGGCGGTGGAGGAGCCGGGTGCGAGGTGGAGTCGGTTCGTTCGTCGGAGAAGTAGGACTCGGGTTCGCGCGGCTCGGTCATCAGCCGACCCCGGCGTAGGAATGCAGGCCCGTGGTGACGAGGTTGACGAAGAACAGGTTGAACACCGTCACTGCGAACCCGAGGGTGTTGATGACCGCGGCGCGGGTGCCGCGCCAGCCCGCCGTGGCCCGCGAGTGCAGGTAGGCGGCGTAGACGACCCACGCGATGAACGCGGTGGTCTCCTTCGGGTCCCAGCCCCAGAACCGGCCCCACGCGGCCTCGGCCCACACGGCGCCGCACAGCACACCGAAGGTGAACAGCGGGAACGCGAACACGGTGGTGCGGTAGGCGATGCGGTCGAGCACGTCGGCGGCGGGCAGTCGCGACCCGAACCGGGCGAAGCGCTTCGGGTTGCGCTCGTGCGCGGTGCGGATCAGGTAGAGGATGCTGGCGACGCCGGGCACCAGGAAGATGCCGGACGACGCGGCCGCCGCGGACACGTGGATGATCAGCCAGTACGACTGCAGCGCGGGCTGGACCGGCGCGGCCACGGTGTAGAGCATCGTGCCGCCGACGAACATCAGGATGACCACCGGCAGCAGCAGGAAGCCGGACAGGTGGCGGGCCGGGAACTTGCGGATCACCACGAGCCAGGTCACCACGGCGATGAACGTCACCGCCATGATGTATTCGTACATGTTGCCCCACGGCACGCGGTGCGTCGCCAGACCACGCAGCACCAGCGCGGCCAGGTGCAGCAGCACGCCCAGGACGGTCAGCGCGGCACCCATCCGGCCGATGCGCTCGGCGCGGCCACGGGCGGCCCGGTCCGCCGGAGTTTCAGCCGGAGGGGTGACGGTCTCGCTGGTGCCTGGGCCGCCGGCCCCGACCAGTTCGCGCGCCCGCTCCCGGGTGCGCTCGGCCGCGCGGCGCCCCTTGGCGCCGAAGGACTGTTCGATGAGGAAGAAGACCAGCGCCAGTACGTAGATGGCCGTCGCTGTCGTGTAGGACCAGTCGCTGTACTGGGACAACGTCTCATTAACAGCAGCGCCCGGCATTGCCACTTACCTCCGTTTGCCTGTGAGCAGCTCGTCCGCGATCCGGGTGAACTCCTCGCCGTAGCCCGCCTGGTCGGTGCGGGCGAGCCCGCCCACCTCGACCACGGTACCCGTCCCGGCCTCGCCGCCCGGGACGACCCGCACCCACAGCCTGCGGCGTTTGATCAGCAACGACAACCCGAGGCCGACGAACATGACGACGGCGAACCCGAGCACGTACGTCTGGGTCGGGTCGTGCGAGATCTGCAGCGACACGAAGCGCTGCACCCCGTCGAACCGCACCACGGTGCCGTCGTCCAGGGTGACCGACTGGCCGACGTTCAGGTTCGAGCGGGCGACCCGGGTGAGGCGGCCGTCGTCCACCATGGACTGGTCGATGGAGAAGATCGACTGGCTCTGCCCGGAGTCCAGGCCGAGGTCGCCGCGCATCACGTCGACCGCGACCATCGGGTTGGTCAGCTCCGGCCCGCCGCCGGTCAGCACGCCGCCGTGCAGCAGCCCGTCCGGCGCGAACAGGCCGGTGATCGCGAGCTGCTTGGTGCGCCGCTCGAACGGGTCGGTGATGTTGGGCGGGTCGAACTTGGTCGCACCCTCGTTCAGCGTCGCGGTGCCGTCGGTCGGGCGCCACTGCGTCGCCTGCGTGCGGGTCGTGCCGTCCGGCCAGGTGATCGTGAAGATCGGCGAGTAGCCGTTGCCGAGCAGGTAGACGCGGTCGCCGGCCAGCCGCAGCGGCGAGTTGACCTCGAGCAGGTAGTTGCGCCAGGTGCCGGTCTCCAGGTCCGCGCCCGCCTGGTACTGGACGTTCGACCTGTACTGGATGGGCTGGCCGGCCTCGGTGAACTCGGCGCTGAAGTCGTTGACCTTGACGCAGAACGGGTTGAGGTCGGTGCCGTCGACCCGCAGCCCGGGGGTGAACGAGTCGTAGGCGTAGATCCCGGAGTTGCAGAACTGGGACCCGTTGGCCTGGACGATCACCTGGCCCTCGTAGGTGTACATCTTGCCCAGCGCGAACGCGATGATCAGCCCGAGCATCCCGAAGTGGAAGACCAGGTTGCCGGTCTCGCGGAGGTAGCCGCGCTCGGCGCTGATCGTGCGGGCGCCGTCGTCCTCCGCGCGCTCGACGGCGCGCCAGCCCTTGAGCCGGGCGCGAGCGGCGGCCAGTACCTCGTCGGGGTCGCGCGGGGTGGTGGCCTTGGCGAAGTGCGGCAGCCGGGCCAGGTTGCGCGGGGTGAGCACCGGCTTGGCGCGCATCGACCGGAAGTACTCGACGCTGCGCGGCAGCAGGCAGCCGACCAGCGAGATCATCAGCAGCAGGTAGATCGCCGAGAACCAGACGCTGGAGTAGACGTCGAAGA
The DNA here is from genome assembly GCF_023376025.1 of Amycolatopsis thermalba. NCBI lineage: Bacteria > Bacillati > Actinomycetota > Actinomycetes > Pseudonocardiales > Pseudonocardiaceae > Amycolatopsis > Amycolatopsis thermalba. The sequence continues at coordinate 973,324 of NZ_CP091196.1, read as the reverse complement.
ACTGCAGGCGGTCCAGCAGCGTGCCCCACCAGCCGTGGTCGGCGATGTACTGCTCGGTCTTCGGGGCGTTGAGCGTGCGCTGCGGCAGCAGGGCGCCGGGCAGCGCGGCGAGCGCGAGCAGGAACAGCAGGATCAGCGCGGTGCGCATCGCGGTGAGCCCGCGCCAGGTGTTGCGCAGGAACGCCAGCACGCGCTGGGCGGGCGAGTTGCGGTAGGGCTTGGGGTCCGGGGGCGCTTCGGTGGCGGTCACAGCGGCAGCACCGTGTCCGTGACGAAGGCGTCCCGCAGCCAGCTGACCAGCTCGCCCCACAGGCCGGTGACCAGCAGGACACCGACGACGAGCAGCAGCACACCGCCGAAGATCTGGACGCGGCGGCCGTTGCGGCGCAGCCAGTCGGTGGCGCGCACGGCCCAGCGCGCGCCGAACGCGATGAGCAGGAACGGCAGGCCCAGGCCGAGGCAGTAGACCAGGACCAGCAGGAACCCGCGGGCGCCGCTGGAGCCGGTGCCCGCGGCCAGCGCGAGCACGCCGGACAGCGTCGGGCCGATGCACGGCGTCCAGCCGAGCCCGAACACCGCGCCCAGCAGCGGCGCGCCGAGCAGACCGCCGCGCGGCACGCGGTGCGACCGGACGTCGCGCTGCAGCGCCGGGATGAGACCGAGGAAGACCAGGGCCATCGCGATGGTGACCACGCCGCCGACGCGCTGCAGCAGGTCCTGGTTGACCAGCAGCGCGTCGGCGAGCCACACCAGGCTGCCCACCCCCGCGGCGAACACGACGGTGAACCCGAGCACGAACAGGGCGGCCGCGCCGACGACCGCGTAGCGGCCCTTCTTGCGGTCCTCGTCCGCGGTCACGGCCGGGGCGTCGGCGCCGACCAGCGCGGCGAGGTAGGCGAGGTAACCCGGCACGAGCGGGACGACGCAGGGCGAGGCGAACGAGATGGCACCCGCGAGCAGGGCGACCCCGGCGGCGAGCAGCAGCGGCCCGGAGGTCGCCAGCTCGGTCACGGAGTTCACGGTTCGAGGGTAAGCAGTGAGTTCGGTGTGAGTTCACCGGGATGGGGTCGGCCGATCGGCCGAGGACGGCGAGCCCTTCGACCGAAGCCGGCCCCGTGGTCCGCACCATACCTTTTCAGCCATGACGATTCCGCTGCGTGTCCACGCGTTGCTGTCCGTGCTGACCGGGGCGCCGCTGGTGTGGGAAATCACCCGCGTCGACCTGAGCCGTCCCGCCTCCTACGCGTTCCTGCTCTGCTGCGCGCTCGTCGCCGCGGCACCGTGGCTGGCGCTGCGCTTCCACTGGTCGACGGGGGTGCTGCCGGCCGCGGGCGGTGTGCTCGGCTCGGCCGGACTGGTGCTGCTGCTGGACTGGTTGCCGGCCCGGCCCGAGGTGGTGAACCTGCCGCTGGTCCAGGTGGCCGGCCTGATCGCGGTGCTGGTGATCGTCCTGCGCGACGCCGGGCCGTGGGGCGCGGTGCTCGGCGCGACCGCCCTCACGCTGTCCGCCGCGGCCGCCGCCGTGGCGATCCACCAGTGGGCGCGGGTGTCGCACCACCTCGCGACGCCGTACCCGCCGTCGGTCGTGGGCACGGCGCTGCTGGTATTCGGCGGCGCGCTGGCCTGCGGCGTCTTCCTGCGTTCCGGCTACTCGGCGGCGAGCCGCTGAACCACCGGCTCGATGTCGCTTGCCAGGATCGACCGCAGGTAGACCGCGGCCACCCGCTGCTGCTTGTCCAGGATGATCGTGGACGGCACGACGTTGCGCGGGTAGCCGGACAGCTGGAGCAGGCTGCGGCCCGGCGGGTCGTAGATGGACGGGTAGGTCAGCTGCCGGTTGCGCACGAAGTCCTGCGGCGCCGAGCGGTCGTCGTCGCGGACGTCGAGGCCGAGGACCTGCACGCCCTTGTCCTGGTGCGCCAGGTAGAGCTTCTCCAGCTCGGGCGCCTCGGTGCGGCACGGCGCGCACCACTGGCCCCAGATGTTGATCACCACGACCTGGCCGGCGTAGTCCGCGACCGAGATGGTCTTGCCCTCGGTCATCAGGTCCTCGCCGGACAGGTTCGGGATCGGCTGCCGGTCGGCGCCCTCGTAGAGGATGTCGGTCTTGCCGCCGGGCGCGACGAACTCGAAGTTGCTGCCCTGCGACACCGCGTCGTTGCCCGTGCTGCACCCGGCGAGCACGAACACGCTCGCCAGGACGGCCGCGAGGATCCGCTTCATGCTCCGGTCACCTTCGGGTCGGTGGCGCCGGCCGGTTCGCTGTAGACGATCTTCACCAGCTCCTCGCCCTGGAAGACCAGGCTGGTCAGCGACGCGAGCGAGCACTGGCGGCGGCGCGGGTCGTGCCACAGCGGCTTGGCCTCGAGGAACCGGCGCAGCGTCCAGATCGGCAGCTGGTGCGACACGCACAACGCCTCGTGCCCCTCGGCCTTCGAGCGGGCCCGCAGGACCGCGCCGAGCATCCGGTGCGCGATCTCCACGTACGGCTCGCCCCACGACGGCACGAACGGGTTGCGCAGCTTCGGCCAGTGCCGCGGCTGGCGCAGCGCGCCGTCGCCGACAGCGACCTTCTGCCCCTCGAACGCGTTGCCCGCCTCGATCAGCCGCTCGTCGGTCTGCACGTCGAGCCGGTGGGCCGCGGCGATCGGCGCCGCCGTCTCCTGCGCGCGCTGCAGCGGCGAGGAGACGACGTAGGCGATGTCGTGGGTGGCGACCGCCTCGGCGACGGTGAGGGCCTGGCGGCGGCCGCGTTCGGACAGGTGGAAGCCGGGGAGGCGACCGTAGAGGATCCCGTCCGGGTTGTGCACTTCCCCGTGCCGCAGCAGGTGCACGATGGTCGTCACTGTCGCGCCTCCGCCGCGGCCTTGGCGGCCGCCGGCAGCGCGGCCTCGATGACCTCGAACGCCGCGTCGTCCATCACGGAGTTGACGAACCACGCCTCGTACGCGCTCGGCGGGCCGTACACGCCGCGCTCCAGCAGGGCGTGGAAGAACGGCGGGAAACGCCAGGTGTCCGAGCTGGTGGCGTCGTGGTAGTTGCGCACCGGCTCCTCGCGGAAGAACACGCTGAGCAGGTTCCCGGCGTAAGCCACGTGGTGCGGCACGCCCGCCTTGTTCAGGGCCTCGGTGAACAACGCGCCCAGGCGCTGCGAGTTGGCGTCGAGGCGGCGGTACACCTCGTCGTCGGCCGCGCGCAGGGCCGCCAGGCCGGCGGCCACCGCGACCGGGTTCCCCGACAGCGTGCCGGCCTGGTAGACCGGGCCGGTCGGCGCGAGCCGCGCCATCACGTCCGAGCGGCCGCCGAACGCCGCGGCGGGCAGCCCGCCGGACATGACCTTGCCGAACGTGTAGAGGTCGCCGGGCACGCCCTCGATGCCGAACCAGCCGGACCGGGACACCCGGAAACCGGTCATGACCTCGTCCATGATCAGCAGCGCGCCGTGCTCGTGCGCGAGGTCGCGCAGCTGGGCGTTGAAGTCCGGGCCGGGCGCGACGGCACCCATGTTGCCGGCGGCGGCCTCGGTGATGATCGCGGCGATCGAGTCCGGGTTGTCCGCGAAGGACTGCCGCACGGCCTCGATGTCGTTGTAGGGCAGCACGATCGTGTCCGCGGCCTGCGCGCCGGTCACGCCGGGCGAGGTCGGCAGGCCGAGCGTGGCGACGCCGGACCCGGCCTGGGCGAGCAGCGCGTCGACGTGCCCGTGGTAGCAGCCGGCGAACTTGACGATCTTGCTGCGGCCGGTGAACCCGCGGGCCAGCCGGATCGCGCTCATCGTCGCCTCGGTGCCGGAGTTGACCAACCGCACCTGGTGCACCGGGTCGACCCGGTCGATGATCTCCTCGGCCAGCTCGACCTCACCGATGGTCGGCGTGCCGAACGACAGGCCCGAGCTCGCGGCCTCCCGCGCGGCTTCGACGACCGCCGGGTGCGCGTGCCCGAGGATCATCGGACCCCAGGAGGACACCAGGTCCACGTAGCGGTTGCCGTCGGCGTCCCACAGGTACGGGCCCTCGCCGCGCACCATGAACCGCGGCGTGCCGCCCACCGAGTTGAACGCCCGCACCGGGGAGTTCACGCCGCCGGGGGTCACCGCGGCGGCGCGGTCGAACCATGCCCTGGACTTGTCGACTTCTTGCGTCACAGACCCCAGTCTTGCAAAAGCCTCGTCAGGCCTGGTTCAGGTGTCCGGCGAAGTAGCCGAAGTCATCCCCGTCGCCGCCGCCTTCGCGGCTCTTGCGGCGGCGCTTGACCCGCGTCGCGAGCAGGATCTCGCGCACGGCGTCGGCCAGCAGGATCCCGGCGACCACGCCGAGGCCGATCGCGCCGGCCATCCAGCTGCCGATCCAGCGCGTGCTGGTCAGGACGGTGCCGTCGGTGAGCGTCACCGCCACGGTGTGCACGCCGTGCGGCCACAACTGGAACGCGCCCCACACGGCCACGGCCGCCAGCAGCACCTCGGCCAGCGCGACGACCGCGCGCACGGGCTGGTTCAGGCGGGGCTGTTCAGTCACGTGAGCAGCCTCTCATGCCGCCCGCGCGTCGCGCAGCGCGGTCCGCAGCGCCTCGACGTCCTTGGCCCAGGCGAGGACGACCGTGTCGTCGGCGAGCCGGATGGGCAGCGCCTCGTACTTGTTCGGGGTGGTCCAGCCGCCGCCGAGGACGCGCGCCCCGGCCGGCGCGCCGACGTCGGTGACCTCGGCGATGTCCGTCAGCGGCACCCGCTCGCGGCCCTGCCACAGCGCGTCGTCGGTGACCTGGACGGTGAGGAACCGGCGCCGCGCGTACACCCAGGGCGCGGTGATCGCGGCCAGGCCGAGGCCGACGATCACCCACGCGACGGTGTGCGTGGCGCCGGTGAGCAGCTCGGCCAGGAACCCGAGCAGGGCGAAGCCGGGCCCGTAGGCGAGGGCCGTCCAGCTCGCTCCGCGCTCCAGGTACCGGGTCACGCTACCGGCGGCCGACCTTCGGGAAGTACGGCTGCACCGACGGGATGTACATCAACACGAGCGCGACCAGGCAGAGCAGCGTCGCGATCAGCGAAATGCCGGTGTAGGCCTGCATCACGAACTGGAAGACCAGGGTGATGGCCACCAGGACGGTCAGGACGGTGCGGGCGGAGCGGGTGCCCTGCCGCGCCTTCCAGGCGAACAACACGAAGAAGGCCGCGAACGACACCGAGCCGACCAGCAGCATCGCGAACAACACGGTGGTGCCGGAGGAGATCTTGTCCGGGGTGATCTGCGGGTCGGTGTTGGCCTTCACCAGGACGTCGATCACCTGTTGCCGCGACAGGAACACGACCAGGTAGGCGATCACCAGGACCACCGCCGAGGCGACCCAGAACCAGAACGACACCTGCACCGGCTTCGGCGGATCGGGCCGTTCGACCTCGTCGCCCGGCAGGCTCGGCGCCGGGGGCAGGCCCTGGGCGCGGCGCTCGTCGTCCGATTCGTTCCCTGCGGTCACGCCACAGAGACTACTGTGCCGCGCCAGCGGCTCCGTTGAGGGCGGTGGTGGGCTGGCGGGTGGGCTACTGCGCCGCGCCAGCGGCTCCGGTGCGGGCGGTGCTGGGCTCAGTCGAGCCAGGCCGCCGCCTCCGTGGCCCAGTAGGTCAGGATCATGTCCGCGCCCGCCCGGCGGATCGAGGTCAGCACCTCGAGGATGGTGCGCTCGCGCTCCAGCCAGCCGTTCGCCGCGGCCGCCTCGACCATCGCGTACTCGCCGGAGATGTTGTACGCGGCGACCGGGACCGGGGAGGCGTCGGCCGCCTGGCGGAGGACGTCCAGGTAGGACAGTGCCGGCTTGATCATGATGGCGTCGGCGCCCTCTTCGACGTCCAGCTCGATCTCGCGCAGCGCCTCGCGGGCGTTGCCCGGGTCCTGCTGGTAGGTCTTGCGGTCGCCCTTGAGCTGGGAGTCCACCGCCTCGCGGAACGGGCCGTAGAACGCGCTGGCGTACTTGGCGGAGTAGGCGAGGATGCCGGTGCCGGTGTGGCCGGCTTCGTCGAGGGCCCGGCGGATGACGCCGACCTGGCCGTCCATCATGCCGCTCGGCCCGACTAGGTGCGCCCCGGCTTCGGCCTGGGCGACGGCCATCTCCGCGTACAGCTCCAGGGTGGCGTCGTTGTCCACGGCGCCGCTGTCGTCGAGGACGCCGCAGTGGCCGTGGTCGGTGAACTCGTCGAGGCAGGTGTCGGCCATCAGGACGGTCGAGTCGCCGAGTTCGGAACGCAGATCACGCAGGGCGACGTTGAGGATGCCGTTCTCGTCGATCCCGCCGGAGCCGGTGGCGTCCCGGTGCGCCGGGATGCCGAACAGCATGAGCCCGCCGACGCCGGCCCCCACCGCCTCGACGGCCGCCTTGCGCAGCGAGTCCCGCGTGTGCTGGACGACGCCCGGCATGCTCGCGATGGGCCGGGGCTGGTCGGCCCCTTCCGCGACGAACATGGGCAGGATCAGCTGGCGCGGCCGGAGGGTGGTCTCGCTGACGAGGCGCCGCAGCGCCGCCGTGCTACGCAACCGGCGGGGACGATGCTCGGGAAACACGCCACCGACGGTACTCCGGCCCCGGACACGGCTCGGGGCCGCCCGTGAGATCTCACAGACGGCCCCGAGCCGGTGGAATCAGGAAGAACGCCGCGTGCGCTTCGCCTTCCGGGGCGGCGGCAGGGCGCCCTCCGCGCGCAGCTTCGCGGCGTGCGCGGCCAGCGCGTCGACCAGGTGCGGCACGTCGGCCACCTCCGGCTGCACGTCCACCCGCAGGCCGAACTCCACCGCGGTCTCCGCGGTCTTCGGCCCGATGCACGCCACCAGCGTGCGCGTGTGCGGCTTCCCGGCGATGCCGACCAGGTTCCGCACCGTCGAGGACGAGGTGAAGCACACCGCGTCGAACCCGCCGGTCTTGATCATCTCGCGCGTCTCGGCCGGCGGCGGCGCGGCCCGGACGGTCCGGTAGGCCGTCACGTCGTCGACCTCCCAGCCGCGGTCCACCAGGCCCGCGGACAGGGTCTCGGTGGCGATGTCGGCCCGCGGCAGCAGCACGCGGTTCACCGGGTCCAGCACGTCGTCGTACGGCGGGAACTCGGCCAGCAGACCCTCGCTGGACTGCTCGCCCTGCGGGATCATCTCCGGGTTGATGCCGAACGCCCGCACGCGCGCCGCGGTGGCCTCGCCGACGCAGGCGATCTTCACGCCGGAGAAGGCGCGGGCGTCGAGGCCGAACTCCTCGAACTTCTCCCACACCGCCTTCACCGCGTTGGCCGAGGTGAACACGATCCACTGGTAGCGGCCGTCGACCAGGCCCTTGACCGCGCGCTCCATCTGCGCGGGGCTGCGCGGCGGCTCGACCGAGATGGTCGGCACCTCGTGCGAGGTGGCGCCGTGGATGCGCAGCCGCTCGGCCATCTCGCCGGCCTGCTCCTTGGTGCGCGGCACCAGGACCTTCCAGCCGTACAGGGCACGCGACTCCCACCAGGACAGCTTCGACCGCTGCCCGGCCTGCTCACCGACGGTCACCACGAGCGGTCCGACCAGCTCACCGGCGTCCTGCGACAGGCTCGCCAGCGTGGTGTCGACCGTGCGCTGGGTGTTGATCGTGCCGTTGGCGGTCACGGCGACCGGGGTGGTGCCGGCCAGGCCGTGCTCGGTCAGCGCGCCCGCGGCCTCGGCCAGCTGGCCGGACGTCGCGTGCAGCACGATCGGGCCCGGCGCCGCGGCCACCTTCGCCCAGTCCACGTCACCGCGGACGTCCACGTCGGTGTAGCTGCCGCCGAGCGCGATGCCGGCGTAGGCGGGCACGGCCGAGCCCGGCGTGATGCCGGGGACGACCTCGAAGACCGCGCTGGTCTTCGCCACGGCCTGCACCTCGGCGACGGCGGCGGCGCTGGTCAGCGGGTCACCGCTGGACAGGCGCAGCACCAGCCGTCCGCCCTTGGCCTCGTTGGCGAGGTCCTTCGCGACCTCGGCCGGCTCGCCGACGGCGGGCCGGACCTCGGCGTCCGCGCTGGCGCCCGCGAGCACGCCGGCGGGCACGTCCGGGTCGGTCACCACGACCTCGGCCTTCGCCAGGAGCTCCTGGGCACGTACGGTCAGCAGTCCGGCGTCGCCGGGGCCGGAGCCCACGAAGGCGACGCGCCCAGCGGTTGTCCGCGCGGGGGTCATCGTGTCTTTCTCCTATTGATCGGCGCGAGCACGCCGTACCGTTCGAGGAACTGGTTTACCGTGATTCGCGGCCCGGGCCGGACAGCGCGCCGGCTCCGAGGTCGAGCAGCTCCGCGGCCAGGTCACGGCCGAGTTGCTCCGCTTCGCTCTTGCCGGCGACCGCCGAGGCCCGCAGCAGCTGCACGGACTCGTCGTCGAGGCCTGCGGCGGCGACCCCGCGCAGCGAGACGCGTTCGACCACTCGGTCGCCCGCGCCTGTGTCTTCGTAATCCTCCACAACCTCGGCGAGTGCGCCGACGGGCGCGCTGCAGCCGGCTTCGAGCGCGGCCAGCATGGCCCGCTCCGCCGTCACCGCGGCCCGTGTCGCTTCGTCGTCCACAATGGACCGAAGAAGGTGTTCGATGTCCACGTCGTCGACGCGGCACTCCACCGCCAGCGCGCCCTGGGCGGGCGCGGGCAGCATCTGGATCGGGTCCAGGGTCTCGGTGATCACGTCGGCCCGGCCGAGGCGGACCAGGCCGGCGCGGGCGAGCACGACGGCGTCCAGCTCGCCGTCGAAGACCTTGTTCAGCCGGGTGTCGATGTTGCCCCGGATGGGCACGACCTCGAAGCCGAGGCCGAGCGCGCGCAGCTGCGCCGTGCGGCGCGGTGAGCCGGTGCCGATCCGGGCGCCGGAGGGCAGCTCGCCCAGGGTCAGCCCGTCGCGCGCGATCAACGCGTCACGCGGGTCCTCCCGCGGCGGCACGGCGGCCAGCACGATGCCGCGCTCGGGCGCCGTCGGCAGGTCCTTGTACGAGTGCACCGCGACGTCGACCTGCTTGTTCAGCAGGGCCTCGCGCAGCGCGGAGGTGAACACGCCGACACCGATCTCCGCGATCGGCGCGCTGGAGCGGTCACCGGGTGTGGAGACCTTGACGATCTCGACCTCCTGCCCCGCCTTGCGCAGCGCGTCGGCGACCGTGCCGGTCTGCGTCAGGGCGAGCGCACTGCCCCGGGTCCCGATCCGAATGGTCCTCGTCACTTGCCTTCACCGTCTGTCCTGGGCAGGCGCTCGGTGGTCGGGCTCGACACGACGGCCGGCGAGGCCGGGTCGAGCTCGAACAGCTCCCGGAGCGCGTTGGCGTAGTCCGTGCCCTGGGTTTCCGCGGCGAGCTGCTTCACACGCACCGTCGGCGCGTGCAGCAGCTTGTCCACGACCCGGCGCACGGTCCGGTTGAACTCGTCGCGGACCTCGGCGTCGAGACCGGGCAGCCGGTTGTCCAGCCGCAGCATCTCGGCGTCGACGACCTCGGCGGCCCGCTTGCGCAGCGCGGTGACGGTCGGGGTGACCGCGGCGCTGCGCTGCGCGGCGAGGTACTCGCGCACCTCGTCCAGCACGATGCCGTTGGCCTTGGCGATCTGCTTGGCGCTGCCTGCCGAACCGTGCGAGTCCATCCGCCTGCGGACGGTCTCCAGGTCGACCAGGCGCACGCCGGGCAGGGCGTCCACGTCGGGGTGGACGTCGCGCGGCAGGCCGAGGTCGCACACGACCACCGGGCGGTCGCCGCGCGCGGCCAGGTGCGCGGGGGTGATGACGACGTCCTGGGCGCCGGTGCAGGCGACCACGACGTCGGCGTCGGCCAGGCGCGCGGTCAGCTCGTCCATGCCCGCGGCCACGGCGGGCACGCCCTGCTCGGTGACGTTGGCCGCGAGCCGCTCGGCGTTGGCCAGGGTGCGGTTGACGACCGTGATCCGGCCGATGCCGCCCTTGCGCAGCTGGCTCGCGGACAGCGCGCCCATCGAGCCGGCGCCGACGATCACCGCGTGCTTGCCCGCCAGGTCGGGCGCCTCGCCGAGGGCCTCGGACACCACGGACGCGCCGAGGTGGTCCAGCCCGGTCTCGGAGTGCACGCGCTTGCCGACGCGCAGCGTGGTCTGGATCAGCTCGTGCAGGGTGCGGCCGACGGTGCCGGCCTCGCGCGCGGCGGCGTAGTAGTTGCGCACCTGGCCGAGGATCTGGGTCTCGCCGACGACCATCGAGTCCAGGCCGGAGGCCACGGAGAAGATGTGCTCGACCGCGGCGCCCGCGTAGTGCACGTAGAAGTTGTCGTAGAGGTCGGCGGCGTCGCAGCCGGCCTGCCGGGCGAGCACCTCGGAGATGTCGGCGAGACCGCCGTGGAACGCCTCGACCACCGAGTAGACCTCGATGCGGTTGCAGGTCGAGACGACCATGACCTCGTTCACGTGCGGCGACTGCTGGAGCTCGTGCAGGACCTTGTCCAGCTCCGTCGCCGGGATCGCGACCTTCTCCAGCGTGCGGAGATCGGCAGTGCGGTACGACAGCCCGACGGCCAGGACACTCACTTAGCGCACCACCATTCCGTTACCCACGTTCTCCGCTCGCCGGGCGACGTGGAACGACAGGATCTGCAGCTCCACGGCCAGGTCGACCTTGCGCACCTCGACGTGGTCGGGTACCTGGAGGACCACCGGCGCGAAGTTCAGGATGCACTGCACCCCGCCCTGCACCAGCCGGTCGGCGACCGTCTGGGCGGCGGGCGGCGGCGTCGCGATGACGCCGATCGAGATCCCCCGCTCCGAGCACACCTCGGGGATGTCGTTGAGGTGCGACACCGGGATCCCGCCGACCGGCACGCCGATCAGGTCGGGGTCGATGTCGAACAGCGCCTCGACCGGGAACCCCCGGCCGGGGAAGCCTCCGTAATTGGCCAACGCATGACCGAGGTTACCGATTCCGACGACGGCGACCTTGTGCTGTCGCGTGAGTCCCAATATGCGTTCGAGCTGGGCGACCAGGACGGCCACCTCGTAGCCGACGCCGCGGGTGCCGTAGGAGCCGAGGTAGGACAGGTCCTTGCGCAGCTTGGCGGAGTTCACGCCGGCCGCGGTGGCGAGCTCCTCGCTGGCCACGGTGGTCGCGCCTTGCTCGGCCATCGCGGACAGGACGCGCAGGTAGACGGCGAGACGGGCGACGGCGGCCTCCGGGATCGCGCGGACCCGGGCCTCCTCGGCGCCGTTCTCGGTGACCGCGGGCATCTCCGCGGTGGGGGCGTTGTCGGCGTCCGGGGTGGACAGGTTCCGGGCGACGGCCGCACCGTTTCGCCGGCCACGCTGTGACACCACGCCGGCCTCCTCGTTCCACGCCCTCGATGAGCTTCGAATTCCCTCTTGACCCGGGCCGCGAAGTCGGGTTTGATGCACGGCCGCCGTGAGGGGTACCGGCAATACGGTAGCCACTTGTGAACGCAGGCACAAAGTGGCTGGTCAACGGCATGACCGAAAGCACACCTAGCGCGCGGTGAAGGTGATCGCGTGCCAGCCGGTGGCGCCGTCGGGGAGGACGTCGGCGAGCTGATCGGTCTGGGTGTAGCCGCTCCGGTCCGTTGCTCGCACCCGCACGACGTGGTTGCCGCGCGCGGCGGCGACGTCCGCCCACCACATCCGCCACGCGTCCACCGTCACCTCCGTGGACAGCTGCGCGGGCTCCCACGGCCCGTCGTCCACGCTCACCTCGACCCGGTCGATGCCGGTGTGCTGGGCCCACGCGATCCCGGCGACCCGCACCGGCCCGGCGGTGACCGGCCCGCGCGGCGCGTCGATCCGCGACTGGGTCTTGATCGGCGCGTGCTTCGCCCAGCCGCGCCGCAGCCAGTACGGCGTGCGCGCGTCCCAGGTGGTGACCTCCAGGTCGGTGACCCATTTCGTCGCCGAGACGTAGCCGTAGAGCCCGGGCACGACCAGCCGCGCCGGGAAGCCGTGCTCGACGGGCAGCGGCTCGCCGTTCATACCGATCGCCAGCATCGCGCCCACCGACGGATCGGCCATCGCGGCCACCGGCGTGCCCGCGGTCCAGCCGTCGGCGCTGGTGGAGAACACCTGCTCGGCGCCGGGTGCGACCCCGGCCTCGGCCAGCAGCTCGGCGAGGTCGACGCCGACGAACCGCGCGGTGGAGATGTAGGGCCCGCCGACCGGGTTGGACACGCAGCACAGGGTCACGATCCGCTCGACCAGCGGCCGGTTCCGGATGCCGGACCAGGAGTAGGTGGTCTCGCGGTCCACCATGCCGTGGATCCGCAGCGACCAGTCCTCGGTGCGCACCTGCGGGACGACGAGCGCGGTGTCGATCCGGTAGAAGTCCGCGTTGGGCGTGAGGAACGGCGGCGTGCCGAACTTCGCGAAGTCCGCGCCGGCGGGCACCGGTGGCGCGGTCCGGGCCGGGATCAGCGGACCGACGGCCGCCCGGGAGCCCTCGGCGTCCTTGCTCGCGCCGACCAGCTGTCCGGCGACCCCGGCGGCACCGGCGCCCGCCACGGCGAGCAGGAAGTTCCGCCGCGCCGCCGACGAGTACTGCCCGTCCAGCGCGGTCCGGTGCAGCCACGCGAACACCGCGAGCCCGGCGACCAGGCTGACCACCGGCGCGAGCAACGCGATCTGCCCCAGGTCGGGGCGGGTGAACACGGCGGCACCGCCGAGCACGCCGACCACGGACACGAACACGAGCCCCGGCGCGGGCCGGCGGCGGGAGGCCAGCCCGGCGGCCACCGCGAGCACCAGCGCCACCACGGCCATGCCGGTCAGCAGCACGGCCTTGTCCGCGGTGCCGAACGCTCGCACCGCGAAGTCCTTGAGCCAGCCCGGGGACACGTCGATCGCCGCGTTGCCGACCGCGAAGAACGGCGAAGCGCCCGCCCCGACGAACCCGGCCACCAGGTGCCCGGTCCCGAGCGCGGCGACCAGGGCGATCACGCCGATCAGCCCGGCGACGGGCGCGGACAGCCGCGGCGGCTCGAGGTGCGTGCTCACCCCACCAGTCTGACCCGTGCGGGTCACGCCAGCGCGGCGCGGAAGCGGTCCTCCTCGACCTTCCAGTAGCCGTGCTCGGCGCCGTCGACGAGGATCACCGGCACCCGGTCGCCGTACTCGGCCTGCCACTCCGGATCGCTGTCGACGTCCTCGGCGCGCCACGGCACACCCAGCTCGGCGCAGATCCGCTCGACGTCGCGTTCCGCCTGGACGCACGACGAGCAGCCCCGGCGGGTCATCACGGTCACTTCGTGGGCCATGGGCCCATCATCCCCGCAGCTGGACGCGGCGCAGCTTCCCGGTCGCCGAATGCGGCAGCCGCTCGGCGAACTCGACCGTGCGCGGCACCTTGTACCCGGCCAGGTGGGCGGCGCAGTGCTCGACGACCTGCTGCTCGGACAGCGACGCGCCGGGCGCGGGCACCACGACCGCCTTGACCGCCTCGCCGCTGCGCTCGTCGAGCACCCCGACCACGGCCGACTCGGCGACCTCCGGCAGCCGCGCGATGACCTCCTCGACCTCGTGCGGGTAGACGTTGAAGCCGTTGACGATGATCAGGTCGTTGGCGCGGTCCACCAGGTGCAGGTCGCCGTCGCTGTCCAGGAACCCGACGTCGCCGGTGCGGAACCAGCCGTCCGCGTCCGGCCCGTGCGCCCCGTCCGGCCAGTAGCCGGAGAACAGGTTCGCGCCGCGGATCGCGACCAGCCCGGTGCCGTCGCCGTCCTCGGCGAACACGTCGTCCGGGTCGTCCGGGTCGAGCGGCACCGCCTCGCCCGAGCCGTCCGGCCCGACCAGCCGGACCTCCACGCCGGGCAGCGGACGGCCGGTCGACCCCGGCTTCGGGTAGCCGGTGACCAGCGTCGACGTCACCACCGGCGCGGTCTCGGTCAGCCCGTAGCCCTCGAAGACGCCCAGCCCGGTCTTCTCCCGGATCGCGGCCAGCACCTTCGGGTGCAGCGGCGCGGCGCCCGAGGTGAGCAGGCGGACCGTGCCCAGGCCGGCGGCCAGCTCCTCCGGCTCCAACGCGGCCAGCTCGGCGTACATCGCCGGCACCCCGCCGATCACGGTCACGTGGTGGTCCACGCACGCCTGCAGCGCCTGCCGCGCGTCGAACCGTTCGGCCAGCACGGCCGTCGCGCCCACCGCGGTGCTCAGCAGCAGGCCCGGGCCGAGGCCGTAGACGTGGAACAGCGGGATCGCGATCAGCACCCGGTCCGGGTGCCCGACCGGCGCCGGGTCGAGGCGGCCCAGTTGTTCGAGGTTGGCCAGCAGCGCGCGGTGGGACAGCATCACGCCGCGCGGCGGTCCGGTGGTGCCCGAGGTGTAGGACAGCACGGCGATGTCCTCACCACCGCCGCGGGCGGGGAAATTCGCACCGGGACCGATTTCCGGCCGCAGCACGGGCACCTCGTCCGTGCCGTCGTCGGGGTCCCGGCTGATCACCAGGCGCGCGCCGCTGTGCGCGAGCACGGTGTCCAGCTCCGGGCGCGGAGCCAGCGGCGAGACCGGCACGGCGATCGCACCGGAGCGGGTGACGCCGAACAGGGCGACGGCGAAGTCCGCCGAGGTGGGCAGCCGCATCGCGACGCGGTCACCGGCCCGCACGCCCTGGCCGGTGAGCCGCTGCGCGAGCCCGCCCGCGGCCGCGTCCAGCTCGGACCAGGTCAGGCTGACACCGGCCGCGGTGTCGATCACCGCGACGGCGTCCGGCCACTGCTCGGCGGCGCCGGTGAGCAGGTCGGCGATGTTGCCCGTTTTCATGTGAGTCAGTGTGGCACCAACCAGGCGTCGTCTCACCCGTCACGGGGAAGCCCGGCGATCGTCGCTCTTCCGAGACCCCCGCCACTACCTACTTCCGGGTAACTACCCGTATGCTGCTTCTCGCGTCGTAGTGGTGATGATCACTCGGGTCGGACGAAGGAGTCGCCGTGACGAACTGGCTTGCCGCCCGTCCAGCGGGTCTGCACGTCGGCACGGTCACCCGCGTGGACGAGGTGCCGGACGAGCAGGCGGGGCCGTGGGCCCTGGTCCGCGCCGCCCAGCAGGGTGACACCGCCGCCTTCGGCGCGCTCTACGACCAGTACGTCGACGTCGTCTACCGCTACGTGTACTTCCGCCTCAGCGACCGCGAGCTGGCCGAGGACATCACGAGCGAGACGTTCCTGCGGGCGCTGCGCCGGATCTCGTCGGTCAGCTACCAGGGTCGCGACGTCGGCGCGTGGTTCGTCACCATCGCGCGCAACATCGTGCTCGACCACCTCAAGTCCAGCCGGTACAAGCTCGAGGTGGTCACCGACGAGGTCGCCGACTCGGGCTCGGCGCCGTTCGCCGCGACCTCGGGTCCCGACGCGGGCCCGGAGCAGCAGGCGGTCACCAGCGCGACCCGCGACGCCCTGCTGTCCGCGATCGCCGGCCTGGGCGACGACCAGCGGGAATGCATCGTGCTGCGGTTCATCCAGGGCCTGTCGCTGGCCGAGACCGCGCGGATCATGAAGCGCAACGAGGGCGCCATCAAGGCGTTGCAGCACCGCGCGGTGCGCAAGCTCGCGCAGCTCCTGCCGGACGGGTGGCGCTGACCGCGTAACAACCGGACGGTTTGCGTCGTTGCAGGTGGTGTGGACGAACACCGGTGGACGGCGCGTGAGCTGGAGGTCATCTCCGGCCTTCGCGCACTGGGGCGCGCCGTCGAACCGGACGAGCACACCAGGGCCCGCATCCGCGCCGACATCTCGCGGAAGCTGGAGGCGGAGCCCAGCCGGCGGCGGCGCGTGCTGGCGACCGTCCTGGCCGCCGCGGCCGCGCTGATCGTCTTCGTCGCCGGGGTCGGCCTGCTGCTCTCCCGCGGCTCGCTGCCCGGTGACCCGCTCTACGGCATGAAGCTGGCGAGCGAGGACGCCCAGCTGCAGCTCACCTTCGACGAGGCCGCGCGCGGGTCGAAGCACCTGCAGTTCGCGGCGAACCGGCTCGACGAGCTCGCCGCGATGCCCTCCCCCGGCGCCGACGCTTTTCTGACAACGTTGTCGGCATTCGCCGCGGAGGCGACGGCCGGGACCGCGCGGCTCACGGTGCTCGGCGTGCAGGGCGACACGGCCCGGCTGGAGCAGCTGCGGACGTGGGCGCGCGAGCAGGCCGGCAAGCTCGGCGGCCTCGCGGTGCCCGACGACGCGCGCAACGGGTTCACGCAGGCCGGGGCGCTGCTCAACCGCATCGACGCGCGGGCGGTGGCGCTGGCCGGGCGGCTGTCCTGCTACCGCATCACCACCGGCGAGGCCGACGACCTGGGCGCGGTCCCGGCGTCCGGCGAGTGCGCGGTCCCGCCGGACGCGCTGCTCGGCATCCCGACCGCGGTGCCGCTGCCGCCGGTGAGCACGGTGTCCCCGCCGCCGGTCGAGATCGCGACGACGCCGACCGCGCCCGGGACGAGCGCACCGGTCGTGCCCACGGCGACGGGTCCCCTGCCGCGGCCGAGCAGCGGTCAGGCGCCCCCGGTCCTGCCGCCGCCGATCAGCGCGCCGACCAGCACCCGGCTGCCGGTGCCGTCGACCACGACGCCACCGCCGTTGATCTCGATCCCGCCGCTGATCCCCGGCCTGCCGGGACTCGGGATCGGCTGAGCGGCCGCAGCACCGCCACGCTGTTCGCCTTCGCCTGCCTGGTCCTCGGGCCGCCGTGCGGGCTCGCCGTCGTCCAAGCGAGCGGCGGCGCGTGGGCGGCGGCCGCGTGCACCGCGGCGGCCGGCCTCGTGCTGGGTGCGCTGGTGCACTTCACCGGGCTGACCGGGATGTTCCTGGGTGCGGACGCACCGCCGGGCCGCGCGCGGCGGGCATCAGTGCAGGAGCTTCAGGCCCAGCACCCCGGCGACGATGAGCGCCAGGCACACCAGCCGCGCCGCGGTCACGGCGTCGCCGAGCGCGACCATGCCGTAGACGGCGGTGCCGATCGCACCGATGCCCACCCAGATCGCGTAACCGGTGCCGATGGGGATCGACCGCATCGCGTAGGAGAGCCCGGCCATGCTGGCGACGAGCGCGACGACGAACACCACGCTGGGCACGAGACGGGTGAAGCCGCGAGCGGCGTTGAGGGCGGCGGCCCACACGGTCTCGAGCAGACCGGAGACGACGAGAACGATCCACGCCATGACGGAAAAACCTCCGAACAGAACCGACAACCTGCCACGTCGTCTTGTCCTGCCGGGTACGACGTTCTCGTCCGGGGTGGCGCGCCACCGCCGCCCACGTTACCCGGTTCCGCGCCGCTGCGCCCGGAACACCACGAACAGCAGCCGCAGCCCCAGCAGCGCGCTGACCACCAGCAGGTTGTAGCCGAACACGTGGTTCAGCGTCAGCTCGGGCAGCACCCGCGGCCCGCCGGTGCTAGCGAGCAGCAGGACCGCCATCAGACCGGTCGCCGCGCCGGTCAGGGCCAGCAGCAGCTCGTGCAGCATGCCGAACACCACCGCCCGGTCGCGCTCGTCGGCGAAGGTGCGCACGTTCACCGTCAGCCGGCCCTGCTCCAGCGCCGACGTCAACCGGTCCACGCGGCGGGGCAGGCGGCGCAGCACCGGCAGCAGCGCGACCAGCTCGTCGGTCACCGCGCCGCGCAGCGAGCCCGGCTGCAGCCGCTCCCCGACCAGCGAGCCGGCGAACGACCGGGACGCGCCGAGGATGTCGAAGCCCGGCGACAGCAGCCCGAGCGTGCCCTCCATCGTCGCCAGCGCCCGGAACACCGCCGCGATCGCCGGCGGGATCGACAACCGGAACTCGGCGATGATCCGGAACAGGTCGGTGAACATGTCCACGTCCGGCGACCGGCCGTGCGACAGGTGCTTCGCCATCAACGCGCCCAGGGCCCGCGCCAGGCGCTGCTCGTCGATCTCGTCCGGCCGGTCCACGATCTCCAGCAGACCGTCCCGCAGCCCCTCCGGATCGCCGCGGTCGACGGCGGCGAACAGGTTCGCCAGCCCACCGCGCAGGGACGAGTCGAGGCGGCCGACCGAGCCGAAGTCGAGCAGCCCGAGGGTGCCGTCGGTGAGCAGGAGGACGTTGCCCGGGTGCGGATCGGCGTGGAAGACCCCGTGCAGCAGGACCTGCCGGAGCAGCGAGTCCAGCAGCCCGCGGGCCAGGACCGCGCGCCGTTCCGCCGGCACCTCGGCGATGCCCTCGCGCACCGGCACGCCGTGCAGGCGCCGCATGACCAGCACGCGCTCACCGGACAGGTCGGCGTGCACGGACGGCAAGGCGACGGCCGAGCCGTTCTCGGCGGCGGCGACCGCGGTGAGGTTGCGGGCCTCGACGCGGAAGTCCAGCTCCTCGGTGAGCGCGGCGCGGAAGCCTTCGGCGAGGTCGAGCACGCCGAGCGAGCGCGCCCAGGCCGCCCGCAGTTCCAGCGAGCGCGCGACGCGGAAGACGATGTCGAGGTCGCGCTCGACGATCCGGTCGATGCCCGGCCGCCGCACCTTGACGACGACGTCCTCACCGCTGTGCAGCCGGGCCCGGTAGACCTGGGCGATCGACGCGGCGCCGAGCGGTTCGGGGTCGAACTCGGCGAACACCTCGGCGCGCGGGCGGCCCAGCTCGGCCTCCAGTTCGCGCTCGACGTCGGCGAACGGCACCGGCGCGACGCGGTCCTGCAGCAGGCTCAGCTCGTCGACGAACACCGGCGGCAGCACGTCCGGCCGGGTGGAGAGGACCTGGCCGAGCTTCACGAAGGTCGCGCCACCGTCCTCCAGTGCGCGCCGCAGCGAGCGGGCCAGGGTGGCGTGCCGGCCGGAGTCGGTGACGCGGCGGCCGGTGAGGTAGGGCCCGATGCCGTGCCGCACGGCGATCCGCGTGATCTGCGAGTACCGGCGGGCCCGGGCGAACCGCGCGCGCAGCGACCGGACCCGGCCGAGCAGCCCGAGCCCGCCGCCGCTGGGGACGGCCATCTCGGCGAGGAACAGGAAGATCAGCGTCGCCAGGAACGCGCATCCGGCGAGCGGCAGGATGAAGCCGAGGTACGCGCCGGCGGAATCGCGCGTCAGCACCCCGATCCGGCCCGCCAGTCCACCCGCGACGGTCCACCCGGCGGCGGCGCCGAGCAGCGCCCGGAACGTGCCGATGCGCACGCCGAGCACCCGCCGCGAGGCGACCACGAGCGGCCACAGCATGAGCAGGTAGACGGGCAGGCTGAGCAGCCCCAGCAACGCTGTCGACATGGTGTTTCCCCCGGCGTGCGATGAGTGTCCCGATCGAAGCACACCGGTGCCCGGTGTGGAGGGATCGCCTGATCCGGATGCGTGACGTGCTCGCTACGCTGACCCCAGGGACAAGCGCAGGAGGCGGTGTGCGTGTGGCGTAGCAGGGGTGACGGCCCGGAGCGCGAGCGGCTCGCCGAGATGGCCGGCGAGGCGTCGGCCGACGCCGCCGTGGCCATGGAGGCCCAGGCCGACGTGCCCCCGGCGCCGCCGGACCTGACCGCCGCCGCGTTCTTCGACGTGGACAACACGATGATGATGGGCGCGTCGATCTTCCACTTCGCCCGCGGGCTGGCCGCGCGCAAGTACTTCACGACGTCGGACCTGGCCGGGTTCGCGTGGCAGCAGATCAAGTTCCGGGTCGGCGGGCGCGAGTCGCACAGCGGGGTGCAGTCCAGCCGCGAGCAGGCGCTGTCGTTCGTCGCGGGCAAGACGGTCGCCGAGATGAACCAGGTCGGCGAGGAGATCTACGACGAGCTGATGGCCGACAAGATCTGGTCGGGCACCCGCGCGCTGGCCGAGATGCACCTCAACGCGGGCCAGCGGGTGTGGCTGGTGACGGCGACGCCGGTCGAGCTGGCGGCGATCATCTCCCGGCGGCTGGGGCTCACCGGCGCGCTGGGCACGGTGGCCGAGCACGTGGACGGGGTGTACACGGGTCGTCTGGTCGGCGACCTGCTGCACGGCAGGGCGAAGGCCCACGCGGTGCGCGCGCTGGCCGCCCGGGAGGGCCTGAACCTCCGGCGGTGCACGGCGTACTCGGACTCGTCGAACGACATCCCGATGCTGTCGGTGTGCGGCACGGCGGTGGCGGTGAACCCGGACGCCGGCCTGCGCGAGGTGGCGCGCGCCCGCGGCTGGGAAATCCGCGACTTCCGGACGGGCCGGAAGGCAGCGAAGATCGGGGTGCCGTCGGTGCTGGGCGCGGGCGCACTGGCGGGAGCGGTAGCGGCCGGGATGGCGTACCGGCGCCGCTGACCGCGCTCCCGGCTGGCGCGCGCGAGGCCTACCCGCGCCGTGCGGCACGGTGGCGACCGGGATGGCGTACCGGCGCCGCTGACCGCGCTCCCGGCTGGCGCGCGCGAGGCCTACCCGCGCCGTGCGGCACGGTGGCGACCGGGATGACCTACCAGCGCCGGTAACCGCACCCCCGGCTACCGCTGCCAAGGCCTACCCGCACCCCCGTGCGGGCGCCGTAGCCGCCGGAATGCCCTACCGACGCCGCTGACCGCGCTCCGGACCGCGTGCCCTCCCAGGGCAGGTGTTGTTCCCCGGCGCGGGTTGGCCGCTTCCGGCGACGCGATGGCCACGGCGGCAACGCCGCCAAGACGCGATCGCCACCCGGCGGCGTGCTGCCCCTCCGCCCATCCGAGCGGCGCATTCCCGCCCGCCCAACCGTGGAACTCGCCCGCGCGACCGCGGGATTCGCCCACCGCTGACCGCGCTCCCGGCTACCGCGCGTAAGACCTACCCGCGCCGTGCGGCACGGTGGCGACCGGGATGACCTACCAGCGCCGGTAACCGCACCCCCGGCTACCGCTCGCGAGGTCTACTCGCACCCCCGTGCGGGCACCGTGGCCGCCGGAATGCCCTACCGACGCCGCTGACCGCGCTCCGGACCGCGTGCCCTCCCAGGGCAGGTGTTGTTCCCCGGCGCGGGTTGGCCGCTTCCGGCGGCGTGCTGCCCCCTCCGCGCATTGCCCAACCGAGCGGGGCGTTCTCGCCCACCCGAACGCGGGACTCGCCCGCCGCTACCGCCCTACCGGCGCCGCTGACCGCGCCCCCGGCTCCCGCTCGCAAGGCCTACCCGCACCGTGCAGCCACCGTGGCGACCGGGATGACCTACCAACGCCGCTAACCGCACCCCGGTTACCGCTGCCAAGGCCGGCCCGCGCCGTCGACGCCAAGCTGGCGCCGTAGCGGCGTCGGCGACCGCGCCCCCGCTCGCAAGGCCTGCCCGCGCCGTGGCGGCCGGGAGGCCCTACCGGCGCCGGCCCCGCTCGTTGCGCCGGTTCTGCGTCGATTCGCCGGCCGGGATGCCGGTGATCGCGTTCGCCAGTTTCAGCACCCCGCCCACGACACGGCCCACCGAGTACGCGATCCGCGTGATCAACCCCATGCCACCCAGGATGGCACGGGACCGCTCAGTCCTGGAACGGGCTGCGCCGGTGCGCGAGCCGCCGGTACAGGGTCGTCTGGATGGACTCGCGCACCTGGTCGGTCAGCGAGAACACCAGCATCGGGTCGTCGAGGTCCTCCTCGGCGTAGGAATCCGTCGGGATCGGCTCCCCGAACTCGATGTGCCACTTCGTCGGCAGCGGGATCGCGCCCAGCGGCCCCAGCAGCGGGAAGAACGGCGTCACCGGGAAGTACGGCAACCCCAGCAACCGCGCCAGCGGCTTCAGGTCGCCGATCTTCGGGTAGATCTCCTCCGCGCCCACGATCGAGCACGGGATGATCGGCACCCGCGTCCGCAGCGCCGCCGACACGAACCCGCCCCGCCCGAACCGCTGCAGCCGGTACCGCGCCGAGAACGGCTTGCCGATGCCCTTGTAGCCCTCCGGCCACACCCCCGCCAGCTCGCCCGAGCACAGCAGCCGCTCGGCGTCGGCCGCGCACGCCAGCGTCTGGCCGGTCTTGCGCGCCAGCGCCCCGAGCAGCGGCGTCTTGAACACCAGGTCCGCGCCGAGCATGCGCAGGTGCCGGTGGCCGGGCGTTTCGTCGTGCACGGCGACCGCCGTCATCACCGCGTCCAGCGGCAGCGTCCCGGAGTGGTTGCACACGATGAGCCCGCCGCCCTCGGCGGGCAGGTTCTCCGCGCCGTGCGTGGTCACCCGGAAGTACTTCTCGTACAGCAGCCGGAACGGCGGCAGCACCAGCGTGTCGGTCAGCTCCGGGTCGAACCCGAACTCGTCGACGTCGTAGTCGCCGGTCAGCCGGTGCCGCACGAACTCCAGGAGCCGGCTCAGCGCGTCCGGTTCCGGGGCCGGCGCTTCCGCGGCCGCCGCGCTCTTCGCCGGGAACGCCACGACGGGCGCGTCGGCGGGGGGTTCCCCGGCGCGCGGCGGGACGTCCGCCGGCTTCTCGCGCCCGGGTGCGTGCAGGGGGATGACCTGAGCTTCCGCGCTGGTCGTCACTTGCCTTGCCCCGCTTTCCTCTCTCTGGTCATCGGACTGCCGCCAGCACCTTGCCGACCGCTCCGGCCAGCTGCTCACCATCCAGCACGGGCCGCAACCCGCGCCCGGTGACGTAGTCGTCGAAGGCCGCCTCGCTGGACCACCGCGGCCGGTACCCGAAGACCGCGACCAGCCGGGTGGTGTCGACGACCCGCCCGTAGTTCAGCAGGCGCACCTGGTCCGGCGAGAAGTCGACCCTCGCGCCACGCAACATGCTGCCCACCGTGCCGATCATGGTCCGCGGCACCGGCAGCTCGACCCGGCCCGCTCGCCGGATCGCTTGCGACAAGGTGAGTACCCCGTCCCCGCCGGCGTTGAACACGCCCGGCTTGTCCTCCAGGGTCGCCTTCTCCAGGATCGCCAGCGCGTCCGACGAGTGGAGCAGCTGCAGCCGCGCGTCGAAGCCGAGCACCGTCGGCACGACCGGGAGCGCGAAGTAGCGGGCCAGCACGGTGTCCACGTCCGGCCCGATGACGTTGGTGAACCGGGTGGTGGTGATGGTGAGGTCGGGCCTGCGGCGGGCCAGGCCGCGCACGTAGCCCTCCATCTCGACGGCGTCCTTGGCGTAGCCGCTGGACGAGGCCGGGATCAGCTCGGAGTCCTCGGTGAAGACGGCGGGCGAGCGCGCCCCCGCGCCGTAGACCGCGGCGGTGGACTTCACGACGAGCTTGCGCACCCGGGGCGAGCGCTGGCAGGCGGCGAGCAGGCGCATGGTGCCGATGACGTTGACTTCCTTGATCGCCGTGCGGCGGGCGGGGC
This sequence comes from Amycolatopsis thermalba, assembly GCF_023376025.1. NCBI lineage: Bacteria > Bacillati > Actinomycetota > Actinomycetes > Pseudonocardiales > Pseudonocardiaceae > Amycolatopsis > Amycolatopsis thermalba. Next base: position 950,189 of record NZ_CP091196.1, on the reverse strand, counting down.
CGGCCGGGTGCACGGTGGTCGAGCAGTGCACGACCGTGTCGACGCCGGCGGAGTCGATGACCTTGGCGATCAGCGGGTTGCGGATGTCGGCCCGCACGAACTCGGCGTGGCCCAGGCGTCGGAGGACCGTCCTGGGCGGTGGCGCGGTGTCGACGCCGATGACCCGCTCGAGGTCCGGGTTGTTGCCCAGCCGTACCAGCAGCCTGCCTCCGAGTTCGCCGCCGACCCCGGTGACCAGCACGACGTTGGACGCCATGAAACCCCCTGACAAGGGTGTGGATGTGGTGTTCGCGGCAGTGGCCGATGCTACCCCGGACCTCGGCCGGAGTCAGGAGGCCTAACACGCTGTTAACCCAGGTCAGGGACTTTGGTCACTGATCGCCGCGGAAAAAGCGCGCGGCCCGTCCAGGATCTGGACGGGCCGCGTGAAGAGGCGTTCGCGCAGGGCTTACTTGCCCTGCTTGCGACGCTGCATCCGCGTCCGGCGCAGCAGCTTGCGGTGCTTCTTCTTGGACATGCGCTTGCGGCGCTTTTTGATCACCGAGCCCACGGGTGCTCCTTCACGTTTCGTCTGCTTCACACGCTGCCCAGCGCAACGTCCAAAGAGTTGAAGCGCTACAGGCACGAGCGGCCCTTAAGGTTACCGGGCGGGCCCGCGCCGCGGCGCGGGCCCCCGGCCTAACCCACATCGAAGTAGGCGTTCTCCAAATACTGGTGGACGGCCTTCTCGGGCACCCGGAACGACTTGCCGACGCGAACGGCCGGTAGCTCGCCCGAGTGCACGAGCCGGTAGACGGTCATCTTGGAGACGCGCATCAGCGCGGCCACCTCGGCGACCGTCAGGAACTGGACCTGCCCGACAGCGGGCACGTCCTTGTTGTTCGACGGCATACGTCACCGTGCCCTTCGACACGTGTCGTGCCGCTCGGCTTCCCCACCGGGCGGTACCGACACGCACGTGCTTCACCCTTGAGGGTAGCGGGACACCTGGGGCCAATGCGACGCCCGGCGGGTACTTTCCCGCGAAAGAGCCCGGTCGGCGGCGCCCGTTCGGCCTAGTCAGGGCCGGTGCGCGGGGCTCATTCGTGGGCTTTGCCGAGTTCCACGGACCGGTCCCGCGCCGCTTCGATGGCGGCCAGCAGCGCGGCGCGGACGCCGTGCTTCTCCAGTTCGCGGATCGCGTTGATGGTGGTGCCGGCCGGGGACGTGACGGCCTCCCGCAGGATCACCGGGTGCTCGTCGGTCTCGGCGAGCATCTTCGCGGCGCCCACGGCGGACTGGATGATCAGCTTCTCCGCCACCGCGCGGGGCAGGCCGAGCAGGATGCCGGCGTCGATCATGGCCTCGACCAGGTAGAAGAAGTAGGCGGGGCCGGATCCGGACAGCGCGGTGACGGCGTCCTGCTGCGCTTCGGGGACCTCGACGACCTGGCCGACGGTGGCGAGCATCTCCGTCACCAGCGCGACGTGCTCGGGGGTGGCGTGCTTGCCGGGCGACACGGCGCTCATCGCCTCGCCGACGACCATCGGGGTGTTCGGCATGACCCGCACGACCGGCACGCCGTCCGGCAGCCGGCGCTCGTAGAGGCTGGTGGGCAGGCCCGCGCACAGCGACACGACCAGCGAGTTCGGCCCGACGAGCGGCGCCAGCTCGGTCAGGACGGGCTCGATGTCCTGCGGCTTCACGGCGACGACGAGCACGTCGGCGCGCTTGGCGGCCTCGGTGACCTCGACCCCGGCGATGCCGTAGCGGGCGGTCAGCTCGGCGGCGCGCTCCGGGTGGCGTTCGGTGAACAGCAACTCCTCCGCGCTGCGACCGCCCTGCAGCAGGCCCGCCAGCAGCGCCTCACCGATCTTCCCCGCCCCGAGAACCGCGATAACCGTCATGGCACCAGCGTGCCAAAGGCCGCTCAGGGCGCCGGTGCCAGGGGCCGCTCAGCGGCGGCGCAGCACGGCGCGGGAGGCGCCACACAGCGCCGCTGGCGAGCGCACCGCCACGCGGCGCCCACCGCACGCGCCCCTCAGGACACCAGCTCGAAGAGCCGCCCGCCCACCACCGCCAGCGCGAGCCCACCCCAGCGACCACCCGGCGCCAGAAGCACCACCACGGAGCGCCGCCCGCCGCGCACACCACCACCCGGCGCCCACCGCACGCGCCCCTCAGGACACCAGCTCGAAGAGCCGCCCGCCCACCACCGCCAGCGCGAGCCCACCCCAGCGACCACCCGGCGCCAGAAGCACCACCACGGAGCGCCGCCCGCCGCGCACACCACCACACCGCAGCTACCGCACGCGCCCCTCAGGACACCAGCTCGAAGAGCCGCCCGCGCACCACCGCCAGCGCGAGCCCACCCCAGCGACCACCCGGCGCCAGAAGCACCCACCAGGCAACGCCGCCCGCCGCGCGCACCACCGCCAGCGCGAGCCCACCCCAGCGACCACCCGGCGCCAGAAGCACCCACCAGGCAACGCCGCCCGGCGAGCGCACCGCCACACCGCAGCTACCGCACGCGTACCCGTCAGGGCGCCGGGGCCAGGGCCAGTTGCCGCGCCTGGCAGACCAGCCGTCCGGCGGAGTCGATCACCGTCGCGTCCGAGTCGAACCACGCCTCCTGCACCGTGCGGCAGTCGACCTGCACGCGGAGCCATCCGGGGGCCGGGCGGGCGCGCACCAGCGCCGTCAGCTGGGCCGTCGGCGCCCAGCCCAGCCGGCCCAGGTTGAACACCACCGGCGGGTTGATGTCGCCCGCGAGCAGCGCGAAGTACGCGTCCGGCACCGAGTAGCGCGGCTTGACCCACAGCCGCAGCCGCGGCGGATCACCGTTGCGGCCGGCCAGGTACCCGGCCGTCGCGGGGTCGATGCGCACGTCGCAGCCCTTCGCCAGGTTGAACACGCCCTCCGACGTCTCCCCGGCCAGGTGGATCGCCCGCGGCGGCGGTTCGACCGGCATCTGCGGCAGGTCCGCCCAGTCCGCCCGCCGCACCGGCAGCCGTCCGGTGGTGACCGTCGCCTCGACGCAGCTGCGCCCGCGCTGCTCCAGCCGCACCGCGACGACCGTCGCGCGGCGGCCGACCTTCCGGATGTCCGTCCGCAGCAGCGCCGGGCCGATCGCGGGCGGCCGCAGGAACTCCGCGCTCACCGCCAGCGGATCCGTCGACGGCTCGCCCCGCTCGGACAGCACCGCCAGCGCCGCGCGAGCCATCAACGCGATCAGGAATCCCCCGTGCGGGTGGCCGCCGATGGACCACTCGTGCCGCAGATCGGCCGTCAGCGTGCCGTCGCCCAGCGACCGGACCGCGCACGCGGCCTCGAAGGACGCCGGGTCCGGAACCTCTGCCGCGCTCACGAACGGCTGACCAACGCGCGCAGGAAGAACAGCAGGTTGGCGGGCCGCTCGGCGAGCCGCCGCATCAGGTAGGGGTACCAGTGCTCCCCGAACGGCACGTACACGCGCACCGTCTCCCCCTCACCGGCCAGGCGCCGCTGCTCGTCCGGACGGACCCCGTAGAGCATCTGGTACTCGTAGCTGCCCTGCTTGCGGCCGTACCAGCGGGCGCGCTCGGCCAGGATCGCGATCAACCGCGGGTCATGCGTGGCGAACATGGGGTAACCGTCACCGGACAGCAGCAAGTTCGCACAACGGACATAACTGAGGTCGACCTCGTGCGCCCGCGAGAACGCCACCTCGTCCGGCTCGGCGTAGGCCCCCTTGCACAGCCGGACCCGCGAGTCCGGCACCGCCAGCGCCCGCACGTCGTCCTCGGTGCGGCGCAGGTACGCCTGCAGCACCCCGCCCACCCACGGCCAGGTGCGGCGCAGCTCGCCGAGCACGCGCAGCGTCGCGTCGGTGGTGGTGTGGTCCTCCATGTCGAGCGTCACCGTGGTGCCGCACTGCTCGGCCCCCGCGCACACCCGGTAGGCGTTGTCCAGCGCGAGCCGCTCGTCCAGCCGCAAGCCCAGCGCGGACAGCTTGACGCTGACCTCGACCCGCGCGGCCAGGCCCTCGGCGTAGAGCCGGTCCAGCAGCGCCAGGTAGGTCTGGACCGTCTGCTCGGCCTGCGCGGGCTCGGTGACGTCCTCGCCGAGGTAGTCCAGCGTCACCCACAACCGGTCGTCGACCAGACGGCCCACACGCGTCACCGCTTCGGCGACCGTGTTCCCGGCGACGAACCGCTCGACCACTCCGGAGGTTCCCGGGGTTGTCGCCACGAGGTGGCGGACCACCTCGCTTCCGGCGGCGGCGAGGATCAGCGAGCGCAGCGGGTTCACAGCGGGAACTTTACGTGTTCATCTATCGGAAGCCCACGATCCGGGCCGCCACCCACCCGGAGAAGTTGATCTTGTAATACGACTCACTGACCGAGGTGGAAGCGGGCGAACAGCAGCGCCTCGGCCAGATCGCGGGCCCGGTCCACGGCGCTCGCCGCGCGCCGCGTGTTGACCTCCAGAACCACCTGACCGGTGAACGAGCTCGCGACCAGCTTCTCCAGCAGCTCCGCGCACGGCTGGTTGCCCCGGCCCGGGACCAGGTGCTCGTCCTTCGGGACACCCGTCCCGTCCGCGAGGTGCACGTGCGTCAGGCCGCTGCCCATCCGCTCGGCCAGCGCCATCGCGTCCATGCCGGCCGCGGCGCTGTGCGACAGGTCGAGCGTGTAGTGGCGATACCCGACTTCCGTAGGGTCGATCGACGGCCGGAACGCCGACACCCGCGCGTCGCGGCGGCCGCCCGGCGGGCGGACCTTGAACATGTTCTCGACCGCGATCTCGACCCCGGTCTCGTCCTCCAGCTCGGCCACCAGGTCGGCGAACATGTCGCCGTAGCGGCGTTGCCACCGGAACGGCGGGTGCACCACGACGGTGCGCGCGTCCAGCTCGATGGCCGCCTCGACGCTGCGACGCAGCCGCACGACCGGGTCCGGCGACCACACCCGCTGCGTGATGAGCAGCGACGGCGAGTGCACCGACAGCACCGGCACCCCGGTCTGCCGGGACAGCCGCCGCAGCGCCGCCACGTCCTGGCTGAGCGGGTCGACCCAGACCATCACCTCGACCCCGTCGTAACCCAGCCGCTGGGCCAGCTCGAAACCGGCGCCGGCCCGCAGCGGCCAGACCGACGCGGTGGACATCCCGATCGGTACCGGCACGCTCGCACTACCTCGACAAGAGCAACAACGCCGCGGGCGAGACGGTCACCACGAGACCGACCAGCACCGCGAGCACCGTGGTCTGGATGTCGTCCGCGCGGCGGATGCGCCGCACGATCCACACCAGCCCGACGATCACGACCAGCGCGGCGATCAGCGCGGCGGCCGGGATCTGGCCCCACAGCCAGTTGAAGCCCAGCCACACGGCCGCACCGCCGACGACGCCGCCGGCCAGCTGACCGGCCATCGACAGCCACTGCTTGGCGGGCGAGGGCTCCGGCTCCCGCTTCTTGGCGCGGGCCGGCTCGTCGGCGGCCTCCTCGGGCTCGTCGTCGTAGTCGTAGGGCTGCTCGGCTGCCTCCCCGGCCGGGTCGAACTCGTCCACGTCGTCGTCATCGTCGGCGAACGGGTCGTGGAAGCCGGTGGCCTCCAGTGCCTCGCCGGGGTCGTCCTGCGGCGGGCGGCCGGGCAGATGCGGCGGCGCGTGGAACCCGGTCGGCTCGTCGGCGTCCGGCGTGTCCCGCACCGGCGGCATGAGGCCGACCTCGGTGTCCTCCTCGGCCGGCGCCTCCTCCCGGCCACGGCGCCACCGCTGCAGACCGGCCGGCGGCGCGGACAGCCCGGCGGGCGGCGCGTCGGGGGCCGGGTCGTCGACCGGCTTGACCTCGCCGACCGGCTCGAACTGCTCGGTGCTCGGGTCCGGCGGCGGCGAGACGCGCGCTGGGGCGCGACGCGGACGCCGCGGCGGCGGGAACGTGCCGGTGGCACGGCCCCCGGTGGGCGGGGCGTCCGGGTCGACCGGCACGTCGAGGCCGTCCAGGCGCGCGGCCAGCCCGGTGCCGGTCTCCTCGCCGGGCGGACGGCGCCGCAGTGGCGGCGGCACGGCCTCCGCGGGCGGCACCGGCAACGCGCCGGACTCCTGCGGCGGCAGCGGCAGCGCACCCGACTCCTGGGGCGGGCGACGCACGAAACCGGAGTCCTGCGGATGCGGGCGGCGCAGCGGCATGGAGTCCTGCGGCGGAGGCGGCAGCGCGCCGGTGTTCGGGCGCGCGAAGCCACCCGAGTCCTGCTGGCCGCGGCGCGGCGGGACACCGGAGTCGGGCGCGACCGGCCGCGGCAGGGCCGCCGAACTCTGCTGACCAGGAGAAATCGGCTGACCAGGAGAAATGGGCTGACCAGGCGGAACGGGCTGGCCTGGGGAAACGGGCGGAACCGGCGGCCCAGGCGGCTCGGGGGTCACCGGCCGCGGCAGGGCGGCCGAACTCTGCTGGCCGGGGTTCTCCGGCGGCACGACCGGTCGCGGCATGGCGGCCGAGCTCTGCTGACCAGGGGGAACGGGCTGGCCAGGGGGAACCGGCGGCGCGGGCGGGCCCGGCTCGGGACGGCGGAAGCCACCCGAGTCCTGCCTGCCCGGCGAGTCGGGCATGGCGCGCCGCCCGCCGTTGCGTCCCGGCGGCGCCCCGTTGGGCCCGGGAGGCGCGCCGTTGGCGCGAACCCGGTCGATGATCGCCTGCGGACCGGTCTCCGTCGGGTCCTGGGCGCGACGCGGGCCGTCGTTCTCCTCCGGCGCGTCGTCGTCGGCCGCGCGCCGGCGGCGCCGCCTGCCCTCGATGTTCCCGCCGTGCAGGGCGAGCAGCTCGGCGACGGTCTTCTGCGAGCGGTCTTCTCGGCTCTCTCGGCTCATCGTGTCATCCCAAACAGCGCGTAGGGCCACAAGACGCGGGCTCGTGTACCGCACACGCCCACCACCGCCTTACGCATCCTTCCGCCTTTCACCGTGCCTGATCGAGCTCACCGAGGTCCAGCCGGTTGCTGTCACCGGTGGTTCTGCCGCGCCGAACAGTCGCCTCGTCACCGTTGGAGTGATCAAGTCGCCGCAGGATGACGCCCTCTCGCAGCGCCCAGGGACAGATCTCCAGTTCTTCCAGCGACAGCGCCCGCATCGCGGCCTGCGCCACCAGCGCGCCACCGGCCAGCTGGTGCGCGCGGCTCGCGCTGACCCCTTCCAGTTCGGCGAGGTCGGCCGCCTCCATCCGGGAGATGAACGCGATGAGCTGCCGCAGTGCGGTCTGGGACAGGGTACGGCGTACCCGCGGACCGGCTGCGGAGGGAGCCGCCCCGGTCAGCCTGGCCAGGGATCGGAAGGTCTTGGAGGTGGCCACCACGCGGTCCGGGACACCGAACTTCGCCACCCGCTTCGCCAGCGGCGCGAGCTGGTCCTCCAGCCAGGCCGAGGTGGAGACCAGCTCGGAGCGCGTGGGCGGGTCGTGGGCGAACCGGGTGCGGGTGATCCGGCCCGCGCCGAGTGGCAGCGACTCCGCCAGTGCCGGCTCCTCGTCGATCCCCATCGCGACTTCCAGCGAACCGCCCCCGATGTCGAGCACCAGCAACTGACCGGCCGACCAGCCGAACCACCGGCGTACCGCGAGAAAAGTCAACCGCGCCTCGTCAACACCGGACAGCACGGTCAGCTCGACACCGGTCTCGTCGGCGACCTTGCGCAGCACCTCGGAGCTGTTGTCGGCCTCACGGACCGCCGAGGTGGCGAACGCCATCAGCTCCTCGCAGCCCAGCTTCGCCGCGGAGACCTTCGCCTCCTCGATGGCGGCCACCAGCGCCTGCGCGCCCTGCTTGGAGAGGTGGTTGTTCCTGGTGATCTGCTCGGCCAGCCGCAGCACGGTCTTCTCGGAGTGCATCGGCGTCGGGTGCGCGCCACGGTGCGCGTCCACCACGAGCAGGTGGACGGTGTTGGACCCGACGTCGAGTACCCCTAGGCGCACAAAGCCCTACGGTACCGGTCCGCACCGTGTGCGGCCGCAAAGTGCCGGATAGGCCACCTCCGCTTGTCAGGACTCGAACTTGTACCCCAGGCCGCGGACGGTGACCAGGTGGCGCGGTGAGCCCGGGTCCGGCTCGATCTTCGAGCGCAGCCGCTTGACGTGGACGTCCAGCGTCTTGGTGTCGCCGACGTAGTCCGCGCCCCACACCCGGTCGATCAGCTGACCGCGGGTGAGCACCCGGCCGACGTTGCGCAGCAGGTACTCGAGCAGGTCGAACTCCTTGAGCGGCAGCGACACCTCGCCGCCGTCGACGGTGACCACGTGCCGCTCGACGTCCATCCGCACCGGGCCGGCCGCGAGCACCAGCGGCGCCAGCTCGCCCTCGCCACCGGTCTCGCCGCCGCGGCGCAGCACCGCGCGGATGCGGGCGATCAGCTCGCGCGCCGAGTACGGCTTGGTCACGTAGTCGTCGGCGCCCAGCTCCAGGCCCACGACCTTGTCGATCTCGCTGTCCCGCGCGGTCACCATGATCACCGGCACGGCCGAGCGCTGCCGCAGCTGCTTGCAGACGTCGGTGCCGCTCATGCCGGGCAGCATCAGGTCGAGCAGGACGATGTCGGCGCCGTTGCGGTCGAACTCGTCCAGGGCCTGCTGGCCGGTGGTGGCGACCGCGGCCGTGAACCCCTCCTTGCGCAACAGGAAGGCCAACGGGTCGGCGAAGGACTCCTCGTCCTCGACGATGAGCACTCTCGTCACTACTTTCCTCCCTGGTTCCGGCCGTCTTTCGCGGCGGTGACGACGAGCCGCGACAGCTGCGCGGGGGTCTGGTCGTCCGGGGCCGCGGGGGTTCCGTCCCCGTTGCGCCCGGACTGGTGCATCGGGATCCGCAGGGTGAACGTGGATCCCGTGCCCGGCATGCTCCACAGCTTGACCTCGCCGCCGTGGTTGGCGGCGACGTGCTTGACGATGGCCAGGCCGAGCCCGGTGCCGCCGGTGGCGCGCGAGCGCGCCTTGTCCGCGCGGTAGAAGCGTTCGAAGACCCGCTGCTGGTCCTCCTCGGCGATGCCGATGCCGCGGTCGGTCACCGCGATCTCGACCATGCCACCGGACAGGCGGCGGCTGATCGACACCGGGCTGCCCTGCGGGGAGTAGTTCACGGCGTTGTCGAGCAGGTTCGACAACGCCGTGACCAGCAGCGTCCGGTCGCCCTCGACGAGCAGGCCGCTCGGCTCGTCGGTGGTGATCTCGATCTCGCGGGACTCCGCGGACAGGCGGGTGCGGCCCAGGGCCTCCCGCACGACGGCGTCCACCTCGACCACGTTCAGGTCGGGCAGCCGCTCGGCGCCCTGCAGCCGGGACAACGCGATCAGCTCGCTGACGAGCGTGCCCAGCCGGGTCGACTCGTGCAGGATCTTGCCGCCGAAGCGGCGCACCTCCTCGACGTCGTCCGCCGCGTCCAGCACCGCCTCGGCGAGCAGCGCGATCGCACCGACCGGGGTCTTCAGCTCGTGGCTGACGTTGGCCACGAAGTCGCGCCGGACGGCCTCCAGCCGGGCGGCCTCGGAGTGGTCGACCGCCTCGACGACGGTGAACCCCTCGCCGAGCGGGCGGATCTCGGCGACCACGGCCTCCGGCTGGCGGCCACGGGCCTCCAGCGGGGACAGGTCGATCTCCATCGGATCGCCGGTCTCCTCGACCTGCTCGGCCGCGACCCGCGCCCGCGGATCGGCGCGATTGGCCTGGACCAGTCCGAGCGCCTCGGCGCGGCGGTTGAACAGCACCAGGTCGCCGAAGCGGTTCAGCACCAGGATCCCGTTGTTCGACGAGCGCACCAGCCGGAGCAGCAGCTCGGCGACCGTGGGACCGCTCGGCCGCCGCTGGGCCCGCCGCTTCCGCACCTGCGGAACGAGAAAACCGGCGACCAGGCCGACCAGCAGACAGCCGACGGCCAGCAGGACCGCACCGGGTGCACTCACGGGTGAATCGTAAGCATGGAAGTGGCCGTTTGGCCTAGTCCCGGCTGCCTTCTCGTGATGGCTGTGACACCTTCACAACGCGTGTTCGCACCCGGTTCAACCTGCGTTTACTCACCTCGTCCCGGCTCGTGACCATTCACCCCGTCGAGCCGTGCGAGATCCTCTTCGGACAGCCGCAGCGACGCCGCCGCGATGTTCTCCTCGAGGTGCCCGACGCTGCCGGTGCCCGGGATGGCGAGCACGTTCGGTCCCTGGTGGAGGGTCCAGGCGAGCCGCACCTGGGCCGGGGTGACGCCGTGGTCGTCCGCGACGGCCTGGACGGTCTGGTCCTCGGTGCCGCCGGCGATCGCGAAGAACGGGACGAACGCGACCTTCTGCTCGGCGCAGAGGCGGACGAAGTCGTCGTCCTCGCGCCGGGCGGTGAGCCCGTACTGGTTCTGCACGCACACCACCGGCGCGATGGCCTGCGCCTCGGCCAGGTGCTCCGGGCCGACGTTGGAGATGCCCAGGTGCCGGATCAGGCCCTGCTGCCGCAGCTCGGCGAGCGCGCCGAACCGGTCGGCCAGTGAGCCGGCGCCGCGGTCCAGGGTGCTGCCGATGCGCAGGTTGACGACGTCGAGGTGGTCGCGGCCGAGCTGGCGGATGTTCTCCTCGACCTGCAGGCGCAGCTGCTCGGGGCGTGCTTCGGGGAGGAACTCGCCGTCCGGGCCGCGGCCGGGGCCGACCTTGGTGGTGATCACCAGATCGTCCGGGTAGGGGTTCAGCGCGGTGCTGATCAGCTCGTTGGCCGAGCGCAGCGGGGAGAAGTAGAAGGCGGCGGTGTCGATGTGGTTGACGCCCAGCTCGACGGCCCGGCGCAGGACCGCGATGGCCTGGTCGCGGTCGAGCCTGCCGTCGCCGGAGATGGCCAGGCGCATGGCGCCGTAGCCCATGCGGTTCACGGTGAGATCGCCCAGCTGCCAGGTGCCGGCCGCGGCGGCGTTGATCGTTTCGGTCATGGCTCCAGCCTGGTGCGGCGATCGTGGTGACGCCTCGGGTTGGCAACTTGCTGCCACACTGGTTGTCATGGATGTCCTGGTGCGGGGCGAGGCCGAGTTGTTCGCGCGGACGGCGCACTTGTTCTCCTCGGCGCGGGAGATCTTCTGCGCCGCGAACGACCTGCACACGTGGGCGGCCGCGCACCGGGTGCCGCACACCCGGCGGGACCTGACCGGCCGGAGCGTGCGGAAGCTGTACCGGCCGGCGTCGCTGCTGCAGCCGGGCGGGGTGGCGCACCTGCGTGAGCGGGAGCGGATGGGCGCGCGGATCCGGATCACGCTGGACGAGATCAACGAGACGATCGTGCTGGACCGGAAGGTGGCGATCCTGGCGGGCGACGCGTCCGGCGGCGAGCGTGGGTACAGCGTGGTGACCAGCCCCGAGGTGATCGGCAGCGTGACGGGCCTGTTCAACGCGGCCTGGCGGGCCGGCACCGAGCTGGCGATCTACGACACCGAGTTCCGCGAGGTGAGGGCCCTGGCGCCGCGGATACTCGACGAGCTGGCATCCGGGAGCAAGGACGAGACGGCGGCGCGGGCGCTCGGGCTGAGCGTGCGCACCTACCGGCGCCGGGTGGCCGAGCTGATGGCCGCGCTGGGCGCGACGTCCCGCTTCCAGGCCGGCGCGCGAGCACGCGAGCTGGGACTGATCTAGCGCCGCCCTCGCGCGCCGGCACACCTGGCGCAGGTCCCGGACGGATGCGCCCCCGAACGCGCGAAAGGCCGGTCCCCCGTGGAGGACCGGCCTTCGCGGCTGGGTTCAGCGGCCCTGGTTGGCGACCGCGGCGGCGGCTTCGGCCGCGGCCTCCGGGTCGAGGTACGTGCCGCCCGGGTTGGCCGGCTTCAGGTCCGCGTCCAGGTCGTACCGCAACGGGATGCCGGTCGGGATGTTCAGGCCGGCGATGGCGTCGTCGGAGATGCCGTCCAGGTGCTTGACCAGGGCGCGCAGCGAGTTCCCGTGCGCGGCGACCAGCACGGTCTTGCCGGCGCGCAGGTCCGGCACGATCGCCGAGTCCCAGTACGGCAGCAGCCGCGCCACGACGTCCTTCAGGCACTCGGTCAGCGGCGCGTCCGGCCCGTAGCGGACGTCGGTGTCCTGGCTGAACTCGCTGCCGCGCTCGATCGGCGGCGGCGGCACGTCGTAGGAGCGGCGCCAGAGCATGAACTGCTCCTCGCCGAACTCGTCCCGGACCTGCTTCTTGTTCTTGCCCTGGAGCGCGCCGTAGTGCCGCTCGTTGAGGCGCCAGTCGCGGCGCACCGGGATCCAGTGCCGGTCGGCCACGTCGAGCGCGATGTTCGCGGTCGAGATCGCCCGGCGCAGCAGCGACGTGTGGACGACGTCGGGCAGCAGCCCGCTCTCCGCGAGCAGCTCACCGCCCTTGCGGGCCTCCTGCTGCCCGAGCTCGGACAGGGGCACGTCGACCCAGCCGGTGAACAGGTTCTCGGCGTTCCAGGTGCTCTGCCCGTGGCGGAGCAGCACCAGCGTCCCAAGTTCGGCCATACCCGCTAGCCTGCCAGAACACGCCGAGCGACCGGATGACGCCCGGAGCTTTCTACCGACAGTGTGTTACCACCCGGTAGAGGTTCGCCAAACCACTCCTTGACCTGTTGAACACCGGTCACGAAAGTGACACTTGCTGCACACCGTTAACACAGACAGTGAGAATCACTCGAACGGAGTAACCAGTAGTCTTGTGATTACTGGTGGACATCTGACAAGTTGGCTTACGTCCCGCTCGGCTGGAATTCCACGCACTCCCCAGCCGGACGCGGGGTACGACCGCAGCCTGTCTCCCCCCTGCCGGGCTGCGGCCCCGCCGGCCCCGTTGGCACTCCCCCTCGCCACCGGGTCCAGAAGCGGCGGGAGCGTTCGCGGGGCGGCTTGAGTTCGCGACTCCCCCTCCCTCAAGCCGCTCCGCCCGCTCCTCCTGTTCGCTCGCTGCGCTCGCTTCCCGGAGCGGGCGTTCGCCATTGCATTTGGGGGGCGACCCCCCAAACCCCCACGGTGCGAGCTTCTTGCGTTGGCGGGCGCTGGGCACCGTGGGTTTGGACCAGGGTGGCTTGTCAGTCACTGGTCAGGGTGCCGGGGTCGTGGGGCGTTTCTGGCTCTACCAGGTGTTTGAATGCTTGTAGGTTCGCCAGGCTTTCGCCTCGGCTGACTCGCCAGTCCCATTCGCGCTTGATGCTCGTCGCGAAGCCCAGTTCGAGGATCGTGTTGAAGTCGCCGTCCGCGGCCTCCAGCACCTGGCCCAGGATCTTGTCCAGCTCCGGCTCGGTCACCGCGTCCTTGCCGAACCGGCCCACCAGGTAGATGTCACCCAGCGCATCGACCGTGTAGTGCACGCCGTAGAGCTTCGCGTTGCGGCGCAGCAGGAAGCGGTAGACCTGCTCGTGGTTCTCGTCGGGGCGGCGGCAGACGAAGGCCTCCACGGCGAAGGCGTGGTCGCGTTCGATCAGCCAGGCGTTGGTCTGCAGCTTCTTCGTGCCGGGGAGGGTGACGAAGTACTTGCCCTCGGCTTTGCGGTCGTACTTCAGGTCCGCCTGGTCCAGTGTTGTCCGGACGACCTTGTCGAGCGTCATACCGCGACCTCCTCGTGCAGCGCGGCCAGCGTGCGCGAAGCCGCCGCGTACGCGTCCAACAGGGCGTCCGTGGTGCGCGCCCACGAGAACCGCCGCGCGTGCACCAGCGCGTTCTCCGCCAGCTCCGCCCGCCGGTCCGGCCGCAACGCCACGCTGGCCAGCGCCCCGGCCCAGTCCCGCGCCCCGTGCGAGGGCACCAGCAGCCCGGACACGCCGTGCGCGACCGCCACCGGCAGCCCGCCGACCTCGGCCGCCACCACGGGCGTCCCGCACGCCTGCGCCTCCAGCGCGACCAGGCCGAACGACTCGTTGTAGCTCGGCACCGCCACCACGTCCGCGGCGCGGTACACCTCCGCCAGCCGTTCACCCGCCTGCGGCGGCAGGAACCGCACCACGTCCTGGATACCCAGCGACACCGCCAGCTCACGCAGAGCCTGCGGCTGCTCCAGCCCGGTCCCCGAGGGCCCGCCCACGACGAGCACGACCAACCGCTCCCGCAGCTCCGGCTGCCGCCCCAGCAGGTGCGCCGCCGCGTGCAGCAGCACGTCCGGCGCCTTCAACGGCTGGATCCGCCCGGCGAAGGCCAGTACCACGGCATCGCGCGGCAACCCGAGCCGCCGGCGGGCGCCGGACTGCGAACCGGGCACGAACCGGTTCAGGTCCACCCCGGGCGCCACCGTGTGCACCCGCTCCGGGGCCGCGCCGTAGAGGTCCACCAGCTGCCGCGCCTCGACCGGGGTGTTCGCCACCAGCCGGTCGGACTCGGCGACCACCTGCTCCTCGCCGATCACGCGGGTGCGCGGCTCGGGCTTGTCGCCCTCGGCGAGCGCGGCGTTCTTGACCTTCGCCAGCGTGTGCGCGGTGTGCACCAGCGGCACGCCCCAGCGGTCCCGCGCGAGCCACCCGACCTGGCCGGACAGCCAGTAGTGCGAGTGGATCAGGTCGTAGTAGCCGGGCTCGTGGAACGCCTCGGCGCGCAGCACACCGGAGGTGAACGCGCACAGCTGCGCGGGCAGCTCGTCCCTGGTCAGAGGTTCGAAGGGGCCGGCCGGGACGTGCCGCACCAGCACCCCGGGCGCCAGCTCGGCCACCGGCGGCTGCTCGGACGAGGTCGCGCGCGTGAACACCTCGACGGCGATCCCGCGCCGCGCCATCTCGACCGCGGTGTGCGTGATGTAGACGTTCATCCCACCGGCGTCACCGGTGCCGGGTTGCTCCAGGGGTGACGTGTGCACCGACAGCACCGCGACCCTGCGCGGCCAGCTCGTTCGCGTCCGTCGGGATCCGCGCAGCGAGATCGTCACCTGGTTCAACTCCCGTGTCAGTCGCTTTCCGCATCGAAGCGGAGCCCGTGAACGACAACACCCACGGGCCCCCGACATCTTCCCAGCGGTGCGAATACGTCACAGGGCCGACTTGGCCTGCCAGGCGCTCCAGCTCACCAGCCAGTCCATGACGTCCGAGGTGACGACCGGCCCGAGCCGCGACCCGGTGATCTCCACGGGGTCGCCGATCAGGGCCGAGTCGAAGTAGTTCTTCGCGTCGGCTTCCAGCAGGTTGACGCAGCCGTGCGAGGTGTTGGCCCGCCCGATGTTGGCCGCGTTGTCCTGGTTTTCGTGGATGAACTCACCGTGGTTGGAGAACCGGCACGCCCACTTCTTGTTGACGTTGGTGTAGCCGTACCGCGCGTTGTCGAAGATCGCGCTCGGCTCCTTGGTCATGATGATGTAGGTGCCGTTCGGTGTGTTGAGGTTCACGTCCGAGTCCTTGCCGTTGCTACAGGGGTAGCTCTTGAACAGGGACCCGTTCCGGTACACGTTCATCCTGTGGTCCGGGGTGTGGATCTTGACCACCTGGTTGCGGCCGATCTTGAACTCGGTGGTGACGTCGGCCCGCGGGTAGGCCCCGCCGCCGAGGTCCACCCCGTAGAGCTTCGCCTCGACCTTGACGGTGGTGCCGGCCGGCCAGTACTCCTTCGGCCGCCAGTCCACCTGCTGGTCGGACAGCCAGCCCCAGGAGCCCTCGACGTCGGTGGAGGTCTCGATCTTCAGCGCCCGCTCCACCGCGGCCTTGTTCTTCACGGCGCTGGTGAACTTCACGCTCACCGGCATCGCGACGCCCACCGTGACGTCGTCGGTGGGGTTCAGGGTGACGCGCACCGTCGAGGCGGGCTTGAGCGTCGCGAAGCTGCCGGTCAGCGTGACCGGCTTGCCGTCGGTGCCGGTGGCCGAGGCGGTGTAGGTGTAGGTCTTGTCGTAGCCGAGCGACTCGCTGCTGGTCCAGGTCGTCTTGTCGTCGCTGAGCTTGCCCTCGACGGCCTTGCCGTCGGCGTTGGTCAGCTTGACCTCGGTGAGCGTGCCCTGCGCGACCTTCACGGTGACGGGTTGCAGCACGGGCACGTTCTTCGCGTCCGCGGCGGGCTCGGCGGTGATGACCGCGACCGGCGGCGCCTCCGTCGTCGCACCGCCCCCGGTCTGCGCGCCACCGTCCTCGCCGCCGCTGGTGCACGCCGCGGCCATGGTCGCCGCACCGGCGGCGAGCGCGGCCTTGAACACCGTGCGCCTCTCGATCACCTGTTACCTCCGCACTCAACTACCTCTCCCGGACGTCAAGCGACGCCCGGGCCTGCCGCGTTACCGGCGTGTCCCCCGCTGGGAGTATGTGCGGTATGACGACCAAGCGAACCGCAGTGATCACCGGCGCCAGCGCGGGTATCGGCGAGGCGACCGCCCGCGCCCTCGCCGAGGCCGGATTCCACGTCGTGCTCGGGGCTCGCCGCCTCGACCGCCTGGAGAAGCTGGCCGCCGAGTTGTCCGGAACCGCACACGTACTGGACGTCACCGACCCCGGTTCGGTTGCCGCGTTCGTCCAGCGGGTTCCAGAGTGCCACGTTCTCGTCAACAACGCGGGCGGCGCACGCGGCCTGGAGCGCGTGGCAGAGGCCGACGAGGACCACTGGCGCTGGATGTGGGAGGTCAACGTCCTGGGCACGCTGCGCATGACGAAGGCGCTGCTGCCGAAGCTGATCGCCTCCGGTGACGGCCACGTGGTGACCGTCACGTCGATCGCCGGGCAGGAGGTCTACGACGGCGGTTCCGGCTACACGTCGGCGAAGCACGCCCAGTCGGCGCTGCACCGCACGCTGCGGTCGGAGCACCTGGGCGACCCGGTGCGGATCACCGAGATCGTGCCGGGCATGGTCGAGACCGACTTCTCCGCCAACCGCTTCGACGGCGACACCGAGCGCGCCGCGAAGGTCTACCAGGGCCTCACGCCGCTGACCGCCGAGGACGTGGCCGACGTGATCGCCTTCGCGGTGACCCGGCCGTCGCACGTGAACCTCGACACGATCGTCATGAAGCCGCGCGCGCAGCTGAACGGCAGCCGCGCCCACCGCGAGTGACTACAGGGCGCAGTTGATGAGCAGGGGTTCGGGACGCAGTGTGACGCCGAAGCGGTCGTGCACGCCGTCCCGGACCTCGCGCGCCAGCGCCAGGAGGTCCGCCGTGCTCGCGCCGCCCCGGTTGGTCAGCGCGAGCGTGTGCTTGGTGGACAACGACACCCGCCCGCCCGGGCCCGCGTACCCCTTGCTGAAGCCCGCCCGGTCGATCAGCCACGCGGCGGACAGCTTCACGCCGCCGTCGGCCGGGTAGCGCGGCATCTCCACGCCCCGCAGCGCCGGCGGGATCTCGGCGACGATCGGGTTGGTGAAGAACGAGCCGGCGCTCCACGTGTCGTGGTCGGACGCGTCGAGCACCATGCCCTTGCCCTGGCGGAGTTTCAGCACGGCCTCGCGCGCCTGGGCCGCCGGGACCCGCGCGCCCTGCTCGACGCCCAGCGTGCGGGCCAGTTCGGCGTAGCGGATCGGCGCGGACAGCCCGTCGGCACGCAGGGCGAACCGGACACTGAGGACGATCCCCCAGCTTTCGCCCTTGAGCACGCTCGTGCGGTAGCCGAAGCCCAGCTCGTCCGCGGTCATCGTGCGCACCTCGCCGGTGCGGCGGTCGTAGCACTGGATCGAGGTGAGCAGGTCGGCGACCTCGCAGCCGTAGGCGCCGACGTTCTGGATCGGCGTCGCCCCGACCGAACCGGGGATGCCGGACAGGCACTCCAGCCCGCCGAACCCGGCCTCGACGGTCGCCGCGACGAACTCGTCCCAGTTCTGCCCGGCCGCGACCTCGACCTCGTCGCCGTCGACGCGCCAGCCGCTGGTCGCGATCTTGACCACGGTGCCGGGGAAGCCGTCGTCACCGACGACGAGGTTCGACCCGCCGCCGAGCAGCAGCACCGGGCCCTCGACCGAGCGCACCGCGGCCAGCAGGTCCTCGGTGGTCTCGGTCACCACGAACGCGCGGGCCGGCCCGCCCAGGCGCAGCGTGGTGTGTTCGGCCAGGGTCGTCTGGGTCGGCGTGTCAAGACGGCTCACGAGGACAAACGGTACTGTCTGGCCTCATGGCATCCCGTATCGAGCACCGCGCGGAGTACTCCCACGGTGTCTCCGAGGTGTTCCGGGCCGAGACGAGCGAGGAGGCGCTGACCGCCCGCCTCGCCGAGATCGGCGGCAAGAACAGCGCCCTGCTCAGCCATTCCGCGGACGACGACGGCGCGCGCTTCACGCTGCGCCAGGGCATCGAGGCGGAGAAGCTCCCGCAGATCGTCCGCAAACTGCAGCCCGGCGACCTCTACGTCGACCGCGAGCACACCTTCACCCGCAGCGGGAACGGCTACACGGGCACGGCGCGGGCGACGGTGAGCGGGATGCCCGGCGAGATCACCGCGCGCACCGAGCTGCGTCCCCGGGGCGACGGCGCCGTGGTGGAGACCCGCGGTGAGGTCAAGGTCAAGATCCCGCTGGTTGGCGGCAAGCTGGAGAGCTTCGTCGCCGGTGAGCTGACCAAGCTGCTGGCCCGCGAGGCCCGGTTCAGCCGAGAATGGCTGGGGCGCGCGGCCCGGTAGGCGCGCCGACCCGAGGAACCACGAACCCCAACCGCCTGCGCCGCGTCGACCGCTGGCTGGCCGGCACCCCCGAGGTGTCGGCCGCGCTGCGCCGCGCGCCGGACCCGCTCGTCGTGGACCTCGGGTACGGCGCGTCCCCGGTGACCACGGTCGAGCTGGCGGCCCGGCTGCGGCGGGTGCACCCGCGGGTGCGCGTGCTCGGGCTGGAGATCGATCCGGAGCGGGTCGCGGTGGCGAAGCCGGCCGCGCGGCCGCCGGAGCTGGACTTCCGCCAGGGCGGGTTCGAGCTGGCCGGCACCCGGCCGAACCTGGTGCGGGCGTTCAACGTGCTGCGGCAGTACCCCGAGGACGAGGTCGCGGGCGCGTGGAAGCTGATCCTGGACGGGCTCGCCCCGGGCGGGCTGCTCGTCGAGGGCACCTGCGACGAGATCGGCCGGCTGTCCACCTGGGTCACCCTGGACACCGACGGTCCGCGTACACTCACCCTGTCCTGCCACCTGGATTCGCTCGATCAACCGTCCACTTTGGCCGAACGACTGCCGAAGGCGCTGATCCACCGCAACGTGCCGGGCGAGCGGATCCACGACCTGCTGTCCACACTGGACACCTGCTGGGCGACCGCTGCGCCGCACCAGGCGTTCGGCGCCCGCGCCCGCTGGCTGGCGACCGTGCGGCTGCTCGCCGCGCGCGGCTGGCCGGTGCTCACCCGGCCGCGGCGGATCCGGCTCGGCGAGCTGACCGTGCCGTGGGCCACGGTGGCACCCGAAAGGTGGTAGGGACAACCCCACTTCGGTAGCGGGGGCAGCACGTACGGGCGTTCCCCGGGTTGTCCCTGATCTTGCCGGAAGTCCCTGGCTCAGGCGGTGCGCACGGCGACACGATCACCTCATGACCGCGACCCTCAGCAGACAGTACGAGGCCGTCATCACGACGGACTCCGACATCGTCCAGGCGTGCCAGCGACTGCGGCACCGCGTGTTCACCACCGAGTTCGGCGCCGCACCGCACCCCAGCGGGCTCGACACCGACGAGTTCGACGACGTGTGCGAGCACCTCGCCGTCATCCACGACGGCGAGGTCGTCGGCACCTACCGGCTGCTGCCCCCGGGCCGGTCCGAGCGGCTGTACTCGCAGTCGGAGTTCGACCTGGACGGCCTGGCCCCGCTGCGGCCGTACCTGGTCGAGACCGGCCGCTCGTGCGTGCACCCGGACCACCGCGCGGGCGGGGTGATCAACCTGATGTGGTCGGCGATGGCGCGTTACGTCGTCGGCCACGGCTACCGCTACCTCGCCGGGTGCGCGTCGGTGTCGCTGGCCGACGGCGGCACCTCGGCGGCCGCGACCTGGGCGCTCGCGCAGACCAAGCACCGCCCGCCGGGTGAGCTGCGGATCGAGCCGCACCGGCCGTGGATCCCGCTCCCCCGCACCGAGCGCCCGCCCAGCTACGCCCAGGTGCCCCCGCTGCTGCGCGGCTACCTGCGCCTGGGCGCGTGGGTGTGCGGACCGCCCGCGCACGACCCGGACTTCGCGGTCGCCGACTTCTTCACCGTGCTGGCGGTCGACCAGATCGGCGAGCGCTACCGCAGGTTCTTCCTCGGGGAGAGTTCATGAACCCGTGGGACGTGACTTCACCTTGTACCCCTCGCTGCGTCACCCACCGGCTGCCTGAGGTGAGCACACTGCTGACCGTGCGACGGTGGCTGGCGCTGGGCTCGGTCCTCGCCGGGGTGCGCCGGGGGAACCTGCGGCCGCACGCCCGCGGGGTGCTCGACGCCCTCGGCATCACCCTGGACGCGAACACCGACCTGCTGCGGGTGCCGGCCGGCACCGGCACCCTGATCGTGGCGAACCACGTGTCCTGGCTGGACATCGTCGCAATCCTGGCCGTCGACCCGGTGGGGTTCCTGGCCAAGCGCGAGGTGCGCTCGTGGCCGGTCATCGGGTCGCTCGCGCAGGCCTGCGGCACCCGGTTCATCGCCCGGCGCGAGCTGCGGGAACTGCCCGCGGTGGTCGACGGGCTGGCCGACGCGCTCCGCCACGGTGAGTCGGTCGTCGTGTTCCCCGAGGGCACCACGTGGTGCGGCGGGCCGGGCGGGACGTTCCGGCGCGCCGCGTTCCAGGCCGCGATCGACGCCGGTGCGCCGGTGCGGCCGGTCACCTTCGCGTACTCGCAGGGCGGGCAGCCGAGCACGGTCGCGGCCTTCGTCGGTGACGACGCGCTCCTGCCCTCGCTGAACCGGGTGGCACGGGCTCGCGACCTGCGGATCGAACTGACCGCGCACCCGCCGCTCGACCCCGCCGGCGACCGGCGCGAGCTGGCCGCGCGGGCCCAGGACGCCGTCCGGCTCACCCGGATCCCGGCCCATGCTTGATTTCCTCGACCACTTCGGCGAGCTGCTCCAGGGCACCCTCTCCTCGCCCTGGCTGTGGCTGATCGTCTTCGCGGTGGCCGCGCTGGACGCGCTGTTGCCGTTCATGCCGAGCGAGACGACGGTGATCACGGTCGGCGTGCTGCTCGGTCCGGACGTGCCGAGGCTGGCGTTGCTCGCGCTGCTCGCGGCCGCCGGCGCGCTCGCCGGGGACTGCCTGTCGCACGCGGTCGGCCGGGGCGCCGCGCCCGCGCTGACCCGGTGGCTCCGCGGCGGCAAGCACGACCGCTACGAATGGGCCCGCGGACAGGTCGACCGGCACGCCGGGCTGCTGATCGTCGCGGGCCGGTACATCCCCGGCGGCCGGGTCGCGAGCGGCCTGGCGACGGGCAGCATGGGTGTGCCGTGGGCGCGGTTCATCGCGCTCGACGCCGTGGGGACCTCGATCTGGGCCGTCTACTCCGTGATCATCGGTGCGATCGGCGGGGCGAGCTTCAACGGTCAGCCGGCCAAGGGGCTGCTGCTGTCGTTCGGCATCGGCCTGCTGATGGTCGGGGTCATCGAGGTGGTGCGGCGGCTAGGCTCACGACATGCAGCACGCCGAGTACCTGACGATGATCGAGGTGCAGTCCCAGGCCCTGCGGGCGGCCGCGGTGAAAGCCGGGCCGGAGGCGCCGGTGCGGACCTGTCCGAAGTGGACTGTCCAGCGCCTCGTCGGCCACCTGGCGAAGGTCCAGTCGTGGGTCCGGTCCGCGATCGCGCATCCCAGTGGCGAGAACGTGACACCCGGGCAGCCGCCCGCCGAGTGGACTGAACTGCTGGCCTGGTGGGACGAGCAGCTGCACGGACTGCTGGCCGAACTCGCCGATCCGGCGGCGCCGGCGTGGCTGCCGTGGGGCCGCTACCCGGGGACCACCGGCTCGTGGGCCCGCAGGCAGGCGCACGAGGCGGCGATCCACCGGCTGGACGCCGAGCACGCGCTGGCCGGCAGCGCCGACCCGTCGGCCGTCCCGTCGCTGGTGTTCGGCCCGGCCTTCGCCGCGGACGGGATCGACGAGCTGATCGCCTGGATCCTGCCGACGCGCGCGAAGTGGGACCAGTTCGCCGTGTCCGGTTCGGTGCTGGTGCACGCCGCCGACGCCGGCCGCATGTGGCGGGTCGTGCTGCACCCCGGTCAGCCCGGCACGATCGATCCGGTGACGGCCGCGTTCGAGGCCGACGTGACGGTCGCGGGCACCGCCGACGCGGTGTACCGGCGGGTGTGGGGGCGGCCCAGCCACGCCTCGGTGACCGGTGACGTGCGTCTCCTGGAGCCCCTGGCCGCACCGTGAGCGGGAGCGCCGGGGAAGATGGAGCGGTGCCCGAACGACGTTATGTGATCACCTTCGGCTGCCCCGACCGCACCGGCATCGTCGCGCGCGTGTCGTCCTTCCTCGCCGACAACGGCGGGTGGATCGTCGAGGCGGCCTACCACACCGACCCGGACACCGGCTGGTTCTTCACCCGCCAGGAGGTGCGGGCGGACTCGCTGCCGTTCGGTGTGGACGAGCTGCGCTCGCGCTTCGCCGAGGTGGCGTCGGCGCTGTCGGCCGAGTCGAACTGGCGCGTCGAGGACACCGAGGAGCGGCGCCGGGTGGTGATCCTGGTGTCGAAGGAGGGCCACTGCCTGTACGACCTGCTGGGCCGGGTCGCGGCCGGTGAGCTGGACGTCGACGTGCGCGCGGTGATCGGCAACCACGACAACCTCGCCGACATCACCCGCGCGCACGGGATCCCGTTCCACCACGTGCCCTTTGCGGCCGGCGACAAAGCCGAAGCGTTCGCCGAGGTCCGCAAGCTGGTCGACGAGCACGATCCGCACGCCGTCGTGCTGGCGCGGTTCATGCAGATCCTGCCGCCGGAGCTGTGCGAGGCGTGGTCCGGGCGGGCGATCAACATCCACCACAGCTTCCTGCCGTCGTTCGTCGGCGCGCGGCCCTACCACCAGGCGCACCGCCGGGGCGTGAAGCTGATCGGCGCGACGTGCCACTACGTGACCGCCGACCTGGACGCCGGGCCGATCATCGAGCAGGACGTGATCCGCGTCGACCACGGCGACACCGTGCCCGACCTGGTCCGCAAGGGTCGCGACATCGAGAAGATCACGCTGGCCCGCGGGCTGCGGTGGCACCTGGAGAGCCGGGTGCTGGTGCACGGCAACCGCACGGTGGTGTTCTAGCTCCTGGTGCCGCCGTGTGTGCGCCGGGCGGTCAGACGCGGACGAGCATCTTGCCGGTGTTCGCGCCCGCCAGGAGGTCGAGGAAGGCCTGCGGTGCGTTGCGCAGCCCCTCGACGATCGTCTCCTCGTACTTGAGCCGGCCGTCGCGCACCAGCGGCGCGACCTCCTCGAGGAACTTCGGCTGCAGGTCGTAGTGGTCGCCGACGAGGAACCCGCGGATGTCGAGCCGCTTGCCGATGATCTGGCCCAGGTTGCGCGGCGCGGCGGGTGGCTCGGTGAGGTTGTAGATCGAGATCATGCCGCAGACGGCGATGCGGGCGTGCACGTTCGCCGAGGCGATGGCTGCTTCGAGGTGCTCGCCGCCGACGTTGTCGAAGTAGACGTCGATGCCCTCGGGCGCGGCCTGTGCCAGCTGCTCGGCGACGGGCGCGTCCTTGTAGTTGAACGCGGCGTCGAATCCGAGGTCGTCGATCAGGTGGCGGACCTTCGCGGCGGAGCCGGCGCTGCCGATGACCCGCTTGGCGCCCTTCAGCTTCGCCAGTTGCCCGACGACGGAGCCGACCGCACCGGCGGCTCCCGAGACGAACACGGTGTCGCCCGGCGTGAACCGGGCGATCTCGGTGAGCCCGGCGTAGGCGGTGAGGCCGGTCATGCCGAGCACCCCGAGGTACGCCTCGCGCGGCGCCAGGCCGGCGTCGATCTTGGCGGCCTGCTCGGCGGTGACCAGGGCGTGCGACCGCCAGCCGAAGCCGTGCAGCACCAGGTCACCGGGCCGCAGCGAGTCGGTGTTCGATTCGACGACCTCGCCGACCGCACCGCCCAGCATCACCTTGCCGACCTCGTACGGAGGCGCGTAGGACTTGGCGGAGCTCATCCGCCCCCGCATGTAGGGGTCGACGCTGATTTCCAGGTTGCGGACCAGCGCTTGGCCGGGGCCAGGCCGCGGCACCTCGACGTCGACGATGTCGAAGTTCTCCAAGGTCGGCGAGCCATGCGGCCGCGAGGCCAGCCGGATCTCGGTCGCGGTGGTGGTCATGATGCACTCCACGGGTCGAAGGTGTGTCACCGGCACCAACGACTCAAACGGGGCGAGGATTCCGCTTTGTGGCTGAGGCTACAGCCGGTCCGGCACGTGCCCTCACCGGCGCATCACCTCTGACACCCCGCACCCCAGCCGCGGGCGTGCCGGGCCCCGAGCCGCGCTCGGCCCGAGAGCCCACCAACTGCGGCTACCCGGGACCGCGGTCGACCTCACGGCTCGGCGCGAGCGCCAGCTCCACCCGCCAGCCACGGTGCGCACCACGACCCACCCGCCAGCCACTGTGCGCCCACCATCTGCGGCCCGCCGCGCGAACCAGGCCCGCCCGCCGACCGCGGTCAGCTTCCCAGCCCGCCGCGCGAACCAGCCCCGCCCACCAACTGCGGTCAGCTTCCCAGCCCGCCGCGGGAACCAGCCCCGCCCGCAAGCCAGGGCCGGTCCCGCGACCGCCGACCCACCCGGCAACCATCCGCCCGGCCCGACAACCGCCCACCCGGCCCGGCCACCCACCGGCAGCCGGTACCCTGCAGCGCGGCTAGACCAGCTCGGCGAGCTTGCCCAGCACCCCGTCGTAGATCCGGCGCAGCCCACCCGGCGCGAAGGTCTTCTCGAAGAAGCCGCCGATGCCGCCGGCGCCCTCCCAGCTGGTCTCGATCCGCACGACGCTGCGCTCCCCCGCAGGCCGCACCGTCCAGGTGGTGACCATGCTGGAGTTGGCGTCCGTCTCGACGAGGGTGCCCGCCTCCGGCTCGGACACACTCGCCGCGACGTCCCGCACCCGCTTGGAGGTGGCCTGCAGCTTCCACTTCGCCTTCGTGCCGGCGCCGGTCCCGCCCTCGACCACCTCGTAGTCGCGGTAGTGCTCGGTCAGGATCTTCGGCCGGGTCTCGGCGTAGTCCGCGACCAGCGCCCGCACCTTCTCGGCCGGTGCGTCGATCGTTCGTTCCGCGCTGGCGGTGACCTTCGCCATAACCCCTCCTGATCTGCTCGGACCCTGTCCCCGCGACTCTAGCGATCAGATCAGGCCCTGCTGAGACAGCCAGTCCTTCGCCACGTCCGCCACCTGGTCGCCGTCCTCGTCGACCTGCTTGTTCAGCTCGCGCAGCTGCTCGGTGGTCAGCTTGGCGCTCACCGCGTTGACCGCCGCCGCGAAGTCGGCGCCGCGCTCGTCCAGCACCTTCTTGTTCACCGCGGGCACGATGTTCTCGGTGGCCACGATCTTCTGGTCGTCCTCGAGCGCGGTGAAGTCCGGGTTGCCCACCAGCGGGTTCACCGAGTCGAGCGGGATCACCGTGACCGCGCCGGAACGCAGCTGCTCGACCCGCGGACCGGACTCCTGGATGCTCGAGAACGTGACGTTCAGCTTGTAGACGTCACGGAACCCGACGAAGCAGTTGGCCCGGGTGCCGCACTCCGGCGGCCCGGCCAGGATCACCTTGTCGAGCTTCTTCAGGTCGCTGATCGTCTTCAGGCCGTGCTGCTGCGCGAGGTCGGACTTCACCACGTAGGTGTTCTTGTTCTCCGCCGGCGCGTAGTCCAGCAGGCCGACCCCGGACGGCGCGAACAGCTCGGCGAGCTTCGCGTGCTCCGACGCGGCGTCGTTCGGCGCCTGCTCGTTGAACCCGGAGCTGATGGCCGCGCCCTGGTACTCCGGGATGAACTGCAGCTCACCGGACTTCAGCGACGGGTACACCAGCTCCCGCGAGCCGATGTTGAACTTCCGCTGGACCGGGTAGCCCTTCGCCTCCAGCGCCTGCGAGTACACCTCCGCCAGGATCTGGCTGTCCGTGAAGTTGAACGACGCCACCACGATCGGCGCGCCACCCTTGGCCGGCGCCGCCGAACCGCCGTCGTCCCCGCCACCGCAGGCCGTCAGCCCGAGGACCGCCACCGCGAGCACCCCTGCCACCCGCAGGCTCCGTGTCCACCGCATACCTGTTCACCCTCCCGAATGTTCGTCGCCCGCGACCCTATCCGCACCCACCGACAAAATTCACATCGTGAGATCGCCGGCCGGAAAGTGTCGGTCACCGCCTCTATGCTCGCCCGGTGAGCGAGTACCTGCTGGCCGCCTCCGACCGGCCGCTGTTCGAGTGGCGCTGGGTCGAGCGCAACGCGGACGAGATCGCACAGCGCCTGGGCGAACACCTGGCGCTGACCGCGGCCGCGCTCGCGATCGGGCTGGTCGTGTCGGTCGCGCTGGCCGTGCTGTCGCTGCGGTGGCGCTGGTTCTACGCGATCGCGCTGGGCGCCGCCGGTGCGCTGTACGTGATCCCGAGCCTGGGCGCGTTCGCGCTGCTGGTGCCGTTCTTCGGCCTGTCGTTCACCACGGCCGTGATCCCGCTGGCCACGTACACGCTGCTGATCCTGCTGCGCAACATCGTCACCGGCATCCAGCAGGTGCCCGCGGAGGTGCGGGAGGCCGCGATCGGCATGGGCTTCACGCGGCTGCGGCTGCTGCTGCGCGTGGAGTTCCCGCTGGCGCTGCCGGTGGTCATCGCCGGGCTGCGGGTCGCGGCGGTGACGACGATCGGGCTGGTCACGGTCACCGCGATGCTCGGCATGGGCGGGCTGGGCTACTTCATCCGGCAGGGCATCCAGACGACCACGCCGAACCCGACGGCGATCATCGTCGGCGTCGGGTTGTCGATCGTGCTGGCGGTGCTCGTGGACGCGCTGCTGTGGCTGAGCGAGCGGGCGCTGGCCCCGTGGGCGCGGAAGGCGGGGCGGGCGTGAACGCGTTCGAGCAGGCGCTGGACTGGCTCGGTCAGCCGAACCGGTGGAGCTGGACCGACCCGGCCGGCCTCCCGTACCGGACGCTGGAGCACCTCGGTTTTTCGGCGTTGTCGCTGGTCATCGCGGCCGCGCTGGCGGTGCCGCCGGCGCTGGTGCTGGCGCACTACCGCCGGGGCGCGTTCCTGGCGAGCAGCGCGGTGAACATCGGCCGGGCCATCCCGAGCTTCGGGTTGATCATCCTGTTCTGGTACCTGGCGAGCCGGTGGGAGGTGGACACGTCGTTCTGGCCGCTGCTGCTCGCCCTGGTGGCGCTGGCCCTGCCGCCGCTGTTCACCAACACCTACGCCGGCGTGGTGTCGCTCGAACCGGAGGCGGTGGACGCCGCCCGCGGCATCGGGCACACCGAGGGCCAGATCATGCTGCGGATCGAGCTGCCGCTGGCGTTGCCGGTGGTGCTGGCCGGGGCGCGGGTGGCGTTCCTGCAGCTGGTGGCGACGGTCGCGATCGGCGCGATCGTCAACGACGGCGGCGGGCTGGGCCGGTTCATCGTGGACGGGTTCGCGCAGGGCGCGGGCGGCTACGGCGAGATCCTGGCCGGCGGGCTGGCGGTCATCGTGCTGGCCCTGGTGTGCGAGGGCGTGTTCGCCCTGCTGGAGCGGTTCGCCGTGCCGCGGGGGCTGACGTCGTCGCGCCGGGAGACGCTGTCTACGCGACCGGCTTAGCCAGGCCGTCGATCACCTCGGCGCCGGGCAGTGACGCGAGGAGGTCGCCGGTGACCAGGAGTTTCCCGCCGCGGATGCCGCTGCCGATGACGAGTTCCGGCGAGTCGGCGACGGCCTTGTCGATGAGGATGGGCCAGTCCGCGGGCAGCCCGACCGGCGTGATGCCGCCGTAGGCCATGCCGGTGAGCGCGACGGCCTCGTCCATCGGGGCGAAGGAGGCTTTGCGCACGTCCAGGCGGCGCTTGATGACGCCGTTGACGTCGGCGCGGGTGGTGGCGAGCACCAGCGCGGCGGCGAAGCGAACCTCGCCGGCCCGCTTCCCGGCGACGACGACGCAGTTGGCGGACGCGTCGAGGGGCGAGCCGTAGGCCTCGCAGAACGCGGCGGTGTCGGCGAGTTCGGGGTCGATCTCGACGGCGCCGACGCTGTCGGGGTCGAGGGCGGCCAGCGCCTTCGCGACGGGCTCGGCCAGCAGGTCGGTGCGTTCGGTGGCCGGGTGGACGGTCAACGTCCCGGCGATGGTCCAGGTCCTCACGCCGTCAGGATAAGCAGTGGGCCGGGGTCACCAGTTCTTGCCGCCGCGCTGGACCTCGATCAGTCGCGGCCGGACGTCGACCAGGTAGACCAGAACGGCCACGATGCCGGCCAGCCAGAATAGAGTGCCGGCCCCGCCGAAGCTGAAGAGCCCCATGGCGACCGTGCCGGCGCCGGTGATGGCGAGCCAGATGGGCTTCGTCTTGCGGTCCGCGGCCTGGTAGGCGTCCGAGCGCTGGAGAAGGGCGTGCACGAACGCGCCGAGGCCCACCAGCGCACCCACCCAGCTGATGACCTGCATGATCCAGTACGCGATGAACGGCACGTCCCTAGCCTACGTCCCTTCGCCCCCGCCGTCGGAATCCCTCGTGTCCAGAATGCCACGACCACCCCGACCCGTCACCGGCGCCCGCTCACCTCGCGAGACACCGCGCCGCACCCCACTCACCCCCGAACGCATGGAGCGGCCCGGTCCCTGGGGACCAGGCCGCTCCTGCCGGACGGGCACGCACCGGCCGGCTGACTGTCCATTCGACAATCCACAGCCGGGTTCACCGGACACGCGGCTCACTCCGCACTCCCGACCCGGCAATCACCGGCAGGGCTGGCCGCGTCCGCGGAGCACCTTGTTCACTCAGCTGTTTGCCCCAGCCACGCCCACTGAACGGCCACCGGCACGCCCAGACTCCCGGGCGCGTTGCTCGCTCAACCCCGCGACCCAACCACGCCACTCAGCAGCCACCGGCACGGCCGCGTCCGCGAGGCGCCCTGCTCGCTCTACCCCGCGCCCAGCCACGCCACTCAACAATCACCGGCACGGCCAGGCTCGCAGAGCATCTTGCTCACTCGCCCCGCGACCCAGCCACACCACGGAGCAGTCGTCACAGCCGGGCTCGCGGGGCCTTGCTCACTCAGCCCCTCGAAGCCCACTCAGCAATAACCGGCACGGCCGGGCTCGCAGGGCACCTTGCTCACTCAACCCCGCGCCCCAGCCGCGCCCCTCAGCAGTTCCCAGCGCAGCCGCCGGGTGCCTGTCCTACTTGGTCGTCTTCGGCGTGGTCGCGTTCGCCGGGCGCTTGGCCGGCGTCGTGCTCCGGCGGGTGGCCGGGGCCTTCGTCGTGGCGGTCTTGGGGGCCGGCTTGGCCTGCTCCTCCTGGACCTCGTCCTCGATCTTGTCCGCGACCTCGTCCGCGGCCTCGGCGACCTTCTCGCCACCGGCGCGGGTCCGCTTCGCGACCAGGCCGAGCACGTCCTCGACCTTCTCGCGCGCCTCGGTGCTCACCTCGCCGACACGCTCCTGCGCGGTCGACAGCGCCTCCTCGACCTGCTCGAGCACGCCCTTCACGCGCGGCTCGGCGAGGAACTTGTCCCACGCCTGCTCACCGGTCTCGGCCAGCTTGTTGTACAGCTTCAGCGCGGCCTCGGTGTACTCGTCGATGACCTTGCGCAGCTCGTTCGGGTCGAGCTTCTCGCGCAGGGTGGTCACCTCGGTCGGCAGCTCTTCGATGTTCTTGCGCGCGACCTCGCTGCCCTCGACGACCCGCTCGCGGGCCTTCCCCACGGCCTCGACGACGGCCTGGCCGGCCAGGTTGCCGGCGCCCAGGGCGGCCAGCAGCGGCGTGCGGAGCTGTTCGATGGCGGTCTTGGTGCTGGGCATTGTGCTCACTCCTTGGCGATGACGGTGGTTTGTCCTCGATCGCCGCCCGCCGCCGCGTTCTCCCGGCGGAACGACTCGTACACGTCGAGCAGGACCTGCTTCTGCCGCTCGGTCAGCTCGGTGTCCGCGCGGATCGCGTCGGTCACCGGGCCACCGGTGGGCAGGTCGAGGATTCCGGCCTGCACGTAGAGCGCTTCCGCGGAGATCCGCAGTCCCTTGGCGATCTGCTGCAGGATCTCCGCGCTGGGCTTGCGCACCCCGCGCTCGATCTGGCTCAGGTACGGATTGGACACTCCGGCGAGCTTTGCCAGCTGCCGCAAGGAGATCTTCGCGTTGTTGCGTTGCTGGCGGATGTACTCGCCGATCCCGGAGGCGATGTCGGCGACCTTCTCCACCGGTCCGCCCGCCGAGTTCTCGTGGCCGTTGTCCTCCGACATGTCAGTCCATCTCCTCGCGACGATTCCAACAGTACGCCGGGGTGCTAGCTATTGCAAGCACCCTGCTTGCAACCATCGGGTGTTACTTGAGTCACCCATTACGGTGGGGGTGTGCACAGCACGGCACGCCGCCGGCACCAGTTGGCCGAGTCGTTGCGCCGGGACGGGATGATCACCGATCCGGCCTGGCTCGACGCGTTCCGGCGGGTGCCGCGGCATGCGTTCGTGCCCCGGTACTTCCTGTCCCGGCCGGGTGGCTGGCGGGCCGTCGACCGCACCGACGAGGACTGGCTCGACCACGTCTACGCCGACCAGGTGCTGGTCACCCAGCTCGACGGCGATCCGCAGGCGTGGGAACGCGCCCGGCGGGAGGGCGTGGTGCGCGGCAGCCCGACCTGTTCGTCGAGCATGCCGGGGATCATGGCCGTGATGCTCGAGGAGCTGTCGGTGCGCGCCGGGCACCGGGTCCTGGAGATCGGCACCGGCACCGGTTACAACGCCGCCCTGCTGTCCGAACGACTCGGCTCGTCGCTGGTGTCCACAGTGGATGTCGACGAGGAGTTGGTGCGGCTCGCCGCGGAGCGGTTGTCGCTGTGCGGGTACCACCCGGCGGTCGCGGTCCAGGACGGGGTGGAGGGGTTTCCGGCGCAGGCGCCCTTCGACCGCGTGCTGTGCACGTGTGCGGTGTCGGAGGTGCCGGTCGCATGGCTGGATCAGACGGCACCCGGCGGGATCGTGGTGACGACTCTGAACCGCCCGATCGGCGCCGGCCTGGTGCGGCTGATCGTGATGCCGGGCCCGGTCGCGCGCGGCCGGATCCTGGGCCGCGACGGGCGGTTCATGCCGTTGCGGGCGCACCGCCTCGCCGATCCGGTGTCGCTGCCGGAGATCTCCGGCCCGGTGCGTCCCACGGAGCTCAGCACCGACCTGGTCCTGCACCCGTCGAGCCGGTTCGAGTTCTTCGCGGGGCTGGCGCTGCCGAAGGTGGTGCCGGTCGTCCGCGGCGATGACACGTTCCTCCTGCACGACGACGGATCATGGGCCCGCGTGGCGACGCACGCCGGCCGGACGATGGTGGCACAGGGCGGCCCGCGACGGCTGTGGGACCTGGCGGAGGGGGCCCACCGGCTGTGGAAGTCGCTCGGCAAGCCCGGCCGTGAGCGGTTCGGGCTGACGGTGACGCCCCAGCAGCAGGAAATCTGGCTCGACGATCCGGATGGCGACCACCGGTGGCCGCTGACCTGACGCGGGGGTGCGGCTCGCCGCGACGCCGCCGGTGAACCGACGGCAACGACGCAACGTGGTGGCGGCGCCCCCTACCTGCCTCGGATACCAGCAGCAGGACGGCCAACCGCCGCACGATCCCCGCGCCGCGGGAGGGGAGGCCGGACGGCCACGCAGCCCCTTCCGCTCCTGCGATTGGCAGCCAGACCACCGCACGCGATTCGCGATCCTCCCGGAAAGCCTGGCGCGCGGCCCCCGACCATCCCACGGCAGGCCCACGCGTCGACGGTGGAGCAGCCCGCGCAGCTGGGTCAAGGCAGGTGGCTTTCGACCCACTCCGCCGCGTGCTCGACGCTCTCTTCGAAAGTTGCGCTCGTCGTGTCGAAGAGGGTGACCGGTGGGTCGAGGGTGTCGGCGTTCTTCTGCAGCCACTCGTTGAACTCGAGCATCTCGGCGATGCGCGGCTCGTCCCAGCCGCGCCAGGCCGGGCGGGCCCGGAGGCGCCTGGCGAGCACTTCACCGTCGGCGACGAGCGCGAGGTAGTGGCTCTCGCTGAACAGGGCACGCTCGGGCAGGGCCTCGAACTCCGGGGGCACGACGGTGCCGCACAGCACGACCGGGCGGCCGTTTTGGTGAACCATCGCGGCCATCCGCAGCCAGGTGCCGCGGAACGTCGGGTGCCCGTTCACGTCGTCGCGCAGGCCCGCCACCCACAGCACGTCCTGCTCCAGCACGGTGACCCGCCCGCCGAGCCGCTCGACCAGGGCCGGACCGACGGTCGACTTACCCGCCCCGCTCGGCCCGGTCAACGCGAACAGCGGCAACCGGCGGAAGGGCCAGCGGTGACCGCACTGGTGGCACAACCGCGTGTTGCCCTCCACGGCCGGGACCTCAGCCAGGTCCCCGCATCGAGGGCAGATGCGGGGATCCAGCATCGCTTCCGGCACCGCGTCAGTCGAAGAGCTGCTCGAGGAAGCCCCGCTTGCGGTGCCCTCGGTGGCCGCCGTACGGCCGCGGCGAATCGGAGTAGTGGCCGCCCCCCTGGTACGGCCGGGGCGAGTCGGAGTACCCGTGCCCACCTCGGTAGGGACGCGGCGAGTCGCCGTGGCCGTGACCGCCGTACGGCCGCGGCGAATCCCGGTAAGCCGCGGTGTGCCCGGCTCCTGGGTACGGCGGAGCTGCGGCGGGCCCGCCGTAGTAAGCGCTCTCCGCGCCCACGATCTGCTCCAGCTCGCCGCGGTCCAGGAAGATGCCCCGGCAGCCTTCACACTGCTCGATGTGGATGCCGTTCTTGTTGACGGTGCGCATCACGTTTTGACACTTCGGACAAATCACGTATGCCACCCTACGCATGATCCGGCCTGCCGGGAGTGGTGTCCGCCGGTTTCCTGCCCAGAACGTGTCACTCGGCCCGTAGCGCCTCCACTCTGGTGACCCCCCGGAGCGCGGGCAACGCCGCGCCGGTCACCGCGAACACCAGGGCCACGGCCACCACCGCGGCGATGCCGATGAAGCCCGCGTCCACGTGCAGCACCATGTGTGGGCTCAGCAGCCGCACGATGAGGGCGCCCGTGCCGATCGCCACCCCCACGGCGACCGCGACGCCGAACACCAGCGGGATCGCGTTCTGCCAGAGCAGCGAACGTCCCAGGACCGGCAGCGGCACACCGGAGGCGTGCATCGCCGCGAAGGCCCTCCGGCGTTCGCTGAGCTGCCCCGCCAGCAGCACCAGCAGGCTGATCGCCGCGATGACGAGTCCCAGCAGGCCGCCGGTGTAGAGCAGGCTGTTGACCGCCGACAGGAAGTCGTCGCTCCCACCGCCGAGGTACTCGTCCTCGCTGTGGACGGCCACCTGCCACCCGAACGGCCCCAGCGCGGCCCGGGCTCGATCCAACGCGCCGTGATCGCCGGGGGTCACCAGGAGTTCGATCATCCGTCCGCCGTCCGGCAGTTGCTGTGCCCTGGCGACTTCCGGCGTGACCGCCACCCCAGCGCCGTTGGCGAGAACGGCGTTCCCAGGGGCCACCGAAGCCGCGTTCGCCGGGACCACGAACCGCACCCCGTCCACCGTCGCTGGCGCGCCCGCCTGAACATCCGAGCCGGCCACCACGTAGGCGTCGCCGTCCGCGCACCCGGACACGCCGAAGAGGTGCGTCAGCACGGGGCACGGGGCGACCAGCAACTCGACCGGCCTCCCGCTCTCGAGGCTCGCCGACAGCCTCTGGACGCGATACGCACCGGTCACCCCTGGCGTCCCGTCGACCAGGCGCACCGCCTCCGCCTCGGCGGACTCGGTGACGTTGAGGTACGCGATGCCCGTGGCGATCTGTGCACGGTTCGCGTGCGCGGCGGTAGAGCCGATCATCGTCTGCAGTGTGATCACCCCGGCGAGCACGACCACCACGCCCGCCACGACCCGGTTCGGCGTGCCGCTGTCCAGCTGCAGTCGACGAACGGCCAGCTGCCACGCCGGGCTTCCGCCCCGGATCCGCCGGACCACGAACTCCGTGAACCACGGCATGACCGCGGGGACGCCGATCAGCAGGAAGGTCGACCCGGCGAGCAGGAACGGCAGGGTGCTGCCCGGGCTGGCCGACACCCCCAGGAGCTTGTCCGGCAGCAACAGCACGACACCGAGCGCGAGCAGGACCAGCCGCCACCACAGCCGCCTCCGCTCCGACTTCGCGTTGCGCAGCACCGCGAGCGGTTCGACGACGAGCCGCCGTAGCCCCAACCACGCCGGCCCGATCGCGAGCACCGGAACGAGCAGGGCCGCCGCCACCCCCAGTGGCCAGCCCGGGACGAAGTCGGAGTGGAAGACGGTGATCCCGTCGAACTCCAGCTCCATCGCCACTGGGCGCACGGCGAGGTAGAGAGCGAGGCCCAGCCCTCCCCCAGCCAGGGCACCGGCCAGTGACTCGCCGGCCGCGATGCGGTGCACCTGCCCACGACGCGCCCCCGCGAGGCGGAGGGTGGACAGCCGCCGCTCCCGCTCCGCACCACCGATCCGGCTCGCTGCGCTCAGCAACACGAGCATCGGGATGAGCAGCACGACGACGCCGACGACCAGCAGGAAGATCAACTGTGGTGAAGCGCTGTCCGTCGCCGCGCCCGCGCCGAAACCGCTGACCGCGAACCCCCAGCTCGCGGCACGGATACCGGTGGCTCCCACATAGGCGAACAGTTCGTCCGGACCGTCGAGCCCGTCCGGTGCGATGGTGCCGACCACCCGCTCGGGAAACCTCTCCCGCAGCAGCGGGTCCGCGATCCGCTCGGCC
The DNA here is from genome assembly GCF_023376025.1 of Amycolatopsis thermalba. NCBI lineage: Bacteria > Bacillati > Actinomycetota > Actinomycetes > Pseudonocardiales > Pseudonocardiaceae > Amycolatopsis > Amycolatopsis thermalba. The sequence continues at coordinate 915,502 of NZ_CP091196.1, read as the reverse complement.
AGCGCCGGTGACACCACCATTTCCCCTGGCTGTGGGATCACGGCCAGCCCGGGTGGGACCGGCGCATCCGGACCGGCGGCCTCCAGCCAGGTGGCCGTCAACGTCCGATCACCGTCCGGTGTGGTCTGCGAGGACACGTACAACGACGCGGGCCCGCCCACGGTCACCGGTTCCCGTCCGTCGATGCGGTCGCTCCGCTCGCTGAGCGCGTGGGTCGCGCTCGCGAGCAGCAGGAGCATCGCCACCGACAATCCGATGCCGACCGTCGTCAGCACCATCCGGGGCAGATTGGCCCGGAAGGTCCGGCCACCCCCGACGGCCAGCCGGAAGCCCAGCGCGAAGTCGTTGAGCAGGCTCACGGGACCGCCACCCGCTGCGGCGTCCGGCCGTCGCGGACGATGACCTCTCGGTCCGAGTGAGCCGCCACCCGGAGGTCGTGCGTGACCAGCACGACCGCGGCGCCCGACTCCTTCGCCGTGGCCACGAGCAGACGCATGACGTGCTCGCCGTTGAGCGAGTCGAGCGCACCGGTCGGCTCGTCGGCGAAGACGACCTTCGGCGTGGTGATGAGGGCTCGCGCGATCGCCACCCGCTGCCCCTGACCGCCCGACACCTCGCCGGGCCGCTTGGCGGCGAGGTCGCCGAGTTCGAACCGGTCGAGCGCCTGCCGGGCCGACGCCTCGGCGGGTTTGCGCCTCATCCCGCCCAGGCGCAGCGGTAGCGCGACGTTCTCCAGGCACGACAGTTCCGGAACCAGCTGACCGAACTGGAAGACGAATCCGAACTCGCTGCGGCGCAACGAAGACCGGTCCGCGTCGGACATGCTCGCGAGGTCACGCTCCCGGTAGACGACCGAGCCTTCGTCCGGCGGGACGATCCCGGCGAGGCAGTGGAGCAACGTGGACTTGCCGGACCCGGACGGCCCCATGACGGCGACGACTTCGCCCGCTTCGATCTCGAAGTCGGCGCCCCGCAACGCTTCCGTGGGCCCGAAGGATTTGCGCAGGCCGGTGGCCCTGAGCAGAGTCATGCCCCCACCTGCTTGGCGAGTTCGTCGAGGCGGGCGGCGGTCAGTTCGAGCCAGCGCAGGTCCGCTTCCAGGTGGAACAGGGCGTGGTCGCAGATGAGCGTGTCCGCCAGATCGCCCTCGGCCTTGCGCCGGGTCAGCTCGCGCATCACCTTCAGGTGCGCCGCGCGCTGGGTGTCGAGCACCGTCGCGGCGTCCCGGCCGGACAGCAGTGCGAGAACGACCTTGGTGTACAGCGTGTTCTGCAGGTACACCTCCGGCTTTTCCGGGGTCGCGAGCCACCGCTCGACGTCGGTGATCCCGGCATCGGTGATCGCGTAGCTCTTGCGTTCCGGCCCGCCACCCGGTTCGACTCCGCTCTCGGTGACCAGCCCGTTGCGGAGCAGGCGCGCCAGGGTGGCGTACACCTGCCCGTAGTGGAGCGGCCGGTCGTGCCCGAAGCGCTCGTCGTAGGCGCGTTTGAGCTCGTAGCCGTGTCGAGGACCCGCCTCGAGCAGACCGAGAAGTGTTTGTCCGATCGCCATGGACACGACTATACACACGATGTATAGTCGTTGTCTATACACCCCGTGTATAGCAACAGCCGCCGGGGTGAACAGAGGTGGTTCGGGTGGCCGAGCCGGCAGATCGGCCACCCGGCCGCCATCACGCCCCAGTTACTCGCTCCAGGAGGTCAACAGGCACAAAGACAGAACGGATGACCGGCCGGATCGGCGTAGACGCGGAAGCGTTTCGCGTCGTCGAGCAGTTCCGCGCCGAGCGACACCGCGTGCTCGTGCGCCGCTTCGAGATCTGTGACGTCCAGATCGAGATGCAGTTGCTGCGGGACGTCCTGCCCCGGCCACTTCGGCGCCCGGTACGACTCCACCCGCTGGAAGGAGATCCGAACCCCGCTCGGGTCCTCCAGAACCACCCAGCTGCCGTCGTCGTCCACCTTCGGCTCGGGCAGGTCGAGCAGGCGCGCGTAGAACCCGGCCAGCGCCACGGGATCCGGACAGTCGAGAACGATCGCACCCAGCTTCGTCACCGCACTCATGACGGATCCTCCCAGAGATGTCGGATAACCAGTGAAAGGAGTATGAGAGTTACGCGATACGTCCGCAACCACCGTTCGGCTTACACTGGTCACGTGAGCTCGGCGGACGTGTCCCTCGTGGTGGATTTCCTCAATACCCTCGACGTGGAGGACGACACTGATGTGCTCACGAACGCGGCCGGCTGGCGCGGATGGAGCCACGAACGCGGACTGGAAGCAGGTCCGGTGTCCGCGGCGCGGTCCGCCCGCGCGGCCCTGCGCGCCGCGGTAGGTGACCCCCTGAGGCCGTCGCCGCTGACGGTTCCGGTCACGGTCCAACTGGCTCCCGACGGCCCGGCTCTGGTCGCGCGCGACGCCGTCGGGGCGGTGATGGCCGCTGCCGCCCGCCTGGCCGTGCTCGGTCAGTGGTCACGCGTGAAGATCTGCCCGGCGGACGACTGTCGCTGGGCGTTCTACGACGAGTCCCGCAACCGGTCGCGCACCTGGTGCTCGATGCGGGTGTGCGGCAACCGGGAGAAGGCGCGCAGCTGGCGGCAACGTCAGGCCTGAATTGCTCGGTCGAGTTGCCCACAGCGCACCTGTGGACAACTCATCCACCTGTGGACAACCGGGGCAGGGCTGGGCAGAACTCCGCGCCAGTCGCGGATGGTCTGGCACCGGGCGGTTCAGAACAGGGACCGACTGATCGCAACGGGGGCGGGCTGCTCGCGACAACTGACGGGGCGCACCCATGGGCACAACAGCGGGCTGACAGAACAGGCTGCTTGACACAACGGCGGGCTGGTTGCAACACCGGCGGGGCCGCGTGGCAGCAGGCCGGCGAAACGGCCGGCTGGGCGCCGCACTGGCCGGGCGCCACACCGACTGTGACGCAAACGTCGGCTCGACGCAACCCCGGCGGGCACAACGCCAGCGGGGCGCAACGCCGGTGGGGCAGCGCAATCCTGGCCGGGCGCCACACCGACCGGGCTCAACGTCGGCTCAGCGCAACGCCGACCAGCGCCATGCGGACCAGCGCCACGTCAACCCGCGCAACCGCGGCTGGGTGCCACACCGCCCGAAGGCAACCCCGGCTCGACGCAACCCAGCTGGGCGCAACGCCGACCGGAGGTAACGCCGCTCTGCGCAACTCCGACTCGGCGTAACCGCGGCGAGCCGCAACCCCGGCTCGGCGCAGCCCCGGCCGGCCGCGAGCCCATCGCGTCGCTACCTAGCCCCGGCTGGCCCCTACCCCGGCGACTACAACGCCGGCCGGCCACAAGCCCGGCACGCCGCCCCGCACGCCGCTACCCGCCTGGGCACAACCCTGGCCGGCGCAGCAACCCGGCTGGGCGCGACCGTGGATGGGCGGAACACCAGGCTGGGTGGGAACAGCAGGCCGGGCGGAACACCAGGCCGAGCGGGACACCAGGCCGAGCGGGACAGCAGGCCGGGCGGAACACCAGGCCGGGCGGAACACCAGGCCGGGCGGAACACCAGGCCGGGCGGAACACCAGGCCGGGCGGGACAGCAGGCGGGGGACCACCAGGCTGCTGGTCAGAACAGCAGCTGCGCCACGGTGTAGATCACCAGGCCGGCGAGCGCGCCGACGACGGTGCCGTTGATCCGGATGAACTGGAGGTCCCGGCCGACCTGTAGCTCGACCTTGCGCGAGGTTTCCTCGGCGTCCCAGCGCTCGACGGTGTCGGTGATGATCGTGGTGATCTCGGTCGAGTAGTTGCGCACGACGTAGGCAGCGGCGCCCTGGACCCATCCGTCCACCTTGCCGCCGAGGCCCTCGTCGGACACCAGGCGCTCGCCCAGGGTCCGCAGGCCCTCGCGGACGCGCCGGCGCAGCTCGCTGGACGGGTCCTCCGCCGCGGTGAGCAGCATGCCCTTCGCGGTGCTCCACGCCGAACCGATCAGCTTCTGCACGTCGGGGTGGTCGAGGATCTGCTGCTTGACCTGCTCGGCGCGGGCCATGGTCTCCGGGTCGTTCTGCAGGTCCTGCGCGAACTCGCCGAGGAACTTGTCCAGGGCCAGGCGCATCGGGTGGTTCACGTCGGTCTTCACCGCCCACGCGAACGAGAGGACCTCGCCGTAGACCTTGTCGGCCAGCATGGCGTCGACGAACTTGGGCGACCAGCTCGGCGCGCGGTCGGAGACCACGCGGAGCACGGTCGCGTGGTTGTCGCGCACCCACTCGTACGCGCGGTCGCACATCAGGTCCACGAGCTTGTAGTGCGCGCCGTCGGCGAAGACCTGCTGCAGCAGCTTGCCCAGCGGCGGGCCCCACGGCTGCTCGACGACCCGCCGCACGACCGCCTGCTCCATGACGGCCTGCACGTCCTCGTCCTTGAGCACGGTCACCACGCCGCGCACGACGGTGGCGAGCTCGGAGGTGACCCGCTCGGCGTTCTCCGGCTTGGCCAGCCACTCCCCGAACCGCCGGGAGACCTGGACGCGCTGCAGCTTGTCGCGGACCACGTGCTCGGACAGGAAGTTCGTGCCGACGAACTCGCCGAGGCTGCTGCCGATCATGTTCTTCTTGCTGGGGATGATCGCCGTGTGCGGGATCGGCAGACCCAGCGGCCGCCGGAACAGCGCGGTCACGGCGAACCAGTCCGCCAGCGCGCCGACCATCCCGGCCTCGGCGGCGGCGCGCACGTACCCGACCCAGCCCGGCCAGCCGGCCGACTGGGCCCACGTGGCCAGCAGGAAGATCACGGTCGCGCCGAGCAGGAAGGCGAGCGCCACCAGCTTCATCCGGCGCAGCGCCCGCCGCTTGCCCTCCTGGTCCGGGACCGGGGGAAGGCTGACGTCAGCGGGGGTCAGTTGCTCCACGACCCCATTGTCCGTGAGGATCGGCCATTATGCGCGAACCAGCTCTCGTCCCCCGGCTGCGGCCGTTCACGTCGACCATCTTCGCGGAGATGACCGCACTCGCGGTGCGAACCGGAGCGGTCAACCTCGGCCAGGGCTTCCCGGACACCGACGGACCGTCCGGAATGCTCGACGCCGCGAAGAACGCGCTGTTCGGCGGCGCGAACCAGTACCCGCCGGGCCCCGGCCGGCCGGAGCTGCGCGCGGCGATCGCGCGGCACCGGACGCGCTACGGGTTGGCCTACGACCCGGACAGCGAGATCCTCGTCACCGCGGGAGCCACGGAGGCCATTTCCGCCGCGCTGCTCGCGCTGACCGAGCCCGGCGACGAGGTCGTGGTGATCGAGCCGTACTACGACTCGTACGCGGCCGCGGTCGCGATGGCGGGCGCGACCCGGCGGGTGGTGTCGCTGGTCGAGGGCGCCGACGGGCGGTTCGCGCTCGACCTCGCCGCGCTGCGGGCCGCGGTCACCCCGGCGACCCGGGCGATCCTGGTGAACTCGCCGCACAACCCCACCGGAACCGTTTTCACGCGCGAGGAACTCTCGGCGATCGCGGAGTTGTGCTGCGAGCGGGACCTCATCGCGGTGACCGACGAGGTGTACGAGCACCTGGTCTTCGACGACGCCGAGCACGTGCCGCTGGCCGCGTTCCCCGGGATGCGCGATCGGACGGTGTCGATCTCCAGCGCGGGCAAGACGTTCAACTGCACGGGCTGGAAGATCGGCTGGGTGTGCAGCAGCCCCGAGCTCGTGGCGGCGGTGCGGGCGGCGAAGCAGTTCATGACGTTCGTGTCGGGCGGGCCGTTGCAACCGGCGGTCGCGCACGCGCTCGACCACGAGCTGCCGTGGGTGGAGTCGTTGCGGACGTCACTGGCGGCCAAGCGCGACCGGCTGTCGGCGGGACTGGCGGCGGCGGGCTTCGCGGTGCGGCCGAGCCTCGGGACGTACTTCGTGTGCGCCGACGTGCGGCCGCTGGGCTTCACGGACGCCGCCGAGCTGGCCTGGCAGCTGCCGGAGCGGGTCGGGGTGGCGGCCGTGCCTGTCAGCGTGTTCACCGACCACCCGGCGGAGTGGCGCCACGTGCTGCGGTTCGCGTTCTGCAAGCGGGACAAGGTGCTGGACGAGGCGATCGAGCGGCTGCACAAGCTGGCTTGACCCCGGACCTGACCAGCGAGCGGCGACGGGCGGCGGGGGAGGCGCACCCTCGGGGGTGGTCGTGTGGACACGGCCGAGGGTGCGCTTCTCTCCCGGCTCGACGAGCACCATCGAGCCGCGCCCAGGTGGGCCATGAGGCGCGACGGCCCGCGGGGCGAAGAGCGCGGCTTCGACAGCGCCACGGCGGCCTCGGCGGGTGGTGGGCGACGGCTCGGTGAAGCCCACCGGAACACGCTCAGGACGCCCCCGCCGCGCGCCCGGCCACTGCGCCAAAGCGCGCGCTTCGACAGCGACGCAAGAGCCGGGGTGGGTGGTGCGCGAAACCGCTCCGGCGAACTCCACCGGCAACGCCCACACAGCCCCACCACCAACCCCGGCCACCGCGCCAAGCGCGCACACAGCGACGCAAGAGCCGCGGTGGGTGGTGCCCGCGCGGTGGCCGCGACGAGCACCACCCGACCACGTCCACGTGACCCAAACCCCATCACGGGTGGTCGTAGCCGCGTGCCTCCAGGTATCGGCGTAGGCGGTCCAGCGCTCGGCGCCTCAGCGGACCCACGCTGCCCACCGCGACGCCCAGCTCGGCCGCGATTTCGGCGTGCGTCGCGGGTGGGTCTTGCAGCAGGAGCTCCACCAGGCGCCTCTGCGGGCCGGGCAGCGCGGCCACCCCCTGGCGCAACACCGCGTCCCGTTCGGCGGTCAGTACCTGGCGCTCCGGGGCGAGGCCCTCGTCCGCCCGGTCGCACTCCGCGGGCACCTCCTGACGCCGCGACTCCAGCACCCGCAACGCCTGCCGCCGGGCGGTCGTCGCCAGCCAGCCGGGGAGGCGGGCCGGGTCGCGCAGCTCCCGCAGCTGCGCCAGGGACACCCACGTGTTCTGGCAGACGTCGGACACATCGGCCTCCCCCAGGCGGTGCGCCCGCGCCACCCGCAGGACCACCACCGACAGGCCCCGCACCAACGCGGACCACGCGCCCTGGTCACCACGCCACGCGCGCGCCAGCAAGTCGATCAGTTCGATTTCGGTCATGGAACCCCTCGTGATCACCGGTCCCGACTCAGATGGCACCGCCACGCGGACAGCTCCCGAAAACCGCTGGTAGGCGAGAAGTTGAGTAAAACTACGCACACGCACCGTGATCAACTAACGAACAGCCACACGGAAGGCGGAACCAGGGTTCCGCCGTACGGGGCTGGATCGATCGCTTTCGAGGTGAAACACTCGCCACCGGCAGGAGAAATCAGGCCGGGATCAGCACACCCGATGACCAGGCCGGAACAAACTTCCCGTAGTCGTTCGTGGACGGTGGTGGTGGCGATGCGCGACGCGATCCGCGTGCGCCACTCCGCGCGGCCACTTCCGGTCGAACTCAAACTGCTGCTCGCGGGCGGATTCGTGCTCGCCGGCTGGCTGCTCACCACGGTCCTCGGTGCACCGCCGGCCGCGGCCGACGAGGCGCCGTCCGAACCGGACACCGTCGCGGCCCAGCAGCAGCCGAACCTGCTCGGCGCGGTGACCGGACTCGTCGGCGAGGTCACCGGCACGGTCGGCACGACACTTTCGGCCGTCACCGAAACGGCTGAAACAACACTGACGACCGTCACCGAAACGGCGGATCAGGCCACGCACCCGATCGTCGAAATCGTCGGCCAGACCGTTCAGACCGTCGCTCCGGACGCACCGTCCGAACCGGTCGAGCCGGAACCGGTGGCGAAAACCGAGGCCGAACCGGTGATCACCCAGCCGGCGGCGGCCGCCCCGAAATCCGCGCCGCCGGCTCCCGCGGAACCAACTCCCGCGGAACCGATGCACGCCGTCGCCCACCACGCCCCGGCCGTCAAGCACGCCGACGCGCCGGCGCCACCTCGGCACCTGGACCTCCCGGTCCCGGTGCGGGCGGACAACGGCCCGCCGTCCCCGGCACCCACCGACCCGGGCGACCCCGGCGTCGTCATCACCGTCTCCCACGACTCGGGCAACGGCGGCCGCGACCTGATGGCCGTTCTCGGCCCGCGCACCGCCGCCGAGCCGGTTCAGCCGATCGTGGGAGCGCTGACCAGCGGTTTTGTGGGTATGGGCACGGAAGCGGGCCTGCCGCCCACCTCGCCCGACTGACGCGAGACACGTTCACACAGGCGACCCGCGTCCACAACAAGATCAACTAGCGCGCCCGTTCCGAAGCGCCGTTCGACGGCCACTTCAGACTTCCCGACCGGCCAACCGCGCCTGGCCGGTCGGGTGCTGGTCCCGGCGTCGCGATGCCCCCGCGACGCCGGGGCCCCAACCGGGCACGTGTCCGGAGCTTCCGCTCACCGCGCCGAGCGGAAGCCGGATGCGTGCCTAGCCGCGATGACCCGCCGGCACGTCGAGGGGCGGTGCCGGCGGGTCACCGTGGAGCCCGGCCCGGAGCGATCCGGGCCGGGTGCCCCGCAGCCGGTGCGCTGGACGTCGTCAGCCGTACTTTCCCTGGGACGGCAGGCAGACGACCAGCGCACCGGCTGTTTCAGGCCACCGGCAGATCGTCGGCCGGGGCGCCGCGCACCGAAGCGGCGGCCAGCGCCAGCCGCGTGACGGCCTCGGTCAGGCGCTCCGCCGGCTGGGCGTACGGCAGCCGCAGCCAGTGTTCGAGCCCGCCCTGGGCGCTGAACCGGGACGCGGGCGCCACCTGGACCCCGTGGTTGGCCGCGGCGACCGCCAGGCGCGTGCTCATCGGCTCCGGGAGGCGGCACCACAGCGACAACCCGCCGGCCGGCACGCGGAACCGCCAGTCCGGCAGGTCCCGCCGCACGGCCTCGGCCAGCGCCTCCCGCTGGGCACGCAGGTCGGCACGGCGCAACGTCAGCACGGAGTCGCCCGCGTCCAGCAGTTCCGCCACCACCAGCTGCTCGAACACCGGCGACCCGAGGTCCGACGCGAACCGGGACGAGGACAGCCGCGTCACCAGGTCCTCCGACGCCCGGATCCAGCCGATCCGCAGCCCGCCCCAGTGCGATTTGGACGCCGTCCCCACGGTGATCGCCCAGTCGCCGGCGAACGTGGCCAGCGGCGGCGGACCGTCGAGCGGATCGCCGTCCAGGTCCAGCTCGGCGAACGTCTCGTCGACCACCGCATGCGTTTGCGTGCGCGCCAGCAGCGCCCCCAGCCCCTCCCGGCCGGCCGCGTCGAGCCGGGCGCCCGTCGGGTTGTGGAAGTCGACGATGAGGTGCGCCATCCGGGGCGCGGTCTGGCGCACCGCGGCCTCCAGCCCGGCCAGGTCCCACCCGTGCTCGCCCAGCGCGACCGGCACCGGCGTGGTGTGCGCGGCGCGGATCGCCTCCAGGGCGTTCGGGTACGTCGGCTGTTCCACCAGGACCCGGTCGCCGGGGTGGGTCAGCATCCGCAGCACGAGGACGAACGCGTGGTGCGCCCCGTTGGTGATCATGATCTGCGCCGGTGACGTGGGCAGGCCGCGCGCGGTGTACCGGTCGGCGATGCGCTCGCGCAGCAGCGGGAGGCCGCGGCCGGTGTAGCCGTGCCCGCCGAGTTCGTCGACCAGCAGCAGCCGCGCCCGGTCGACCGCCGCCATCACGCCCGGGACGGCCGGCGTCGCCGCGCGGACCAGGTCGATCGCCTGCGGGCTGTCGGGCGGCGCGGGGTCGAGCACCCGCCCGCGGGGCGCGGTGATCCACGACCCCGCGCCCCGCCTGCTGGCGACCAGCCCCGCCTCGCGCAGGCGGTCCAGAGCGGCCGCGACGAGCGTGCGGCTGACGTCCAGTGCCTCGGCGAGTTCCCGTTCCGCCGGCAACCGGGTGCCGACGGGCAGCTGGCCGTCGAGGACTCCCAGCTCGATCGCCGCCGCCAGGTCCGCCGCGCCCTGGCGTGAGCCGTTGCGCCGCCAAGCCCCGAGGACGAGAGCCAATCTACGAGCCGAGATGCGGCCGATAGGGTCCATGAAATCCAATTATTGCAGATTGGCTCTGGTTATCCAGTCCACTGGCCCGCAAAGTGGACGCCGTGACTGCAATCGATCTACGGCCGGTGCGCGTCTCGGTCAGCCCCGCGCGCCGGCTCACCCAGCTGATGGCCGGCCTCGCCCTCTACGGCACGAGCATGGCGATGATGACGCGCGCCGGGCTCGGCCTGTCCCCGTGGGACGTCCTGCACGAGGGCCTCGCGCAGCGCACCGGCCTCACCTTCGGCACCGTCGTCGCGCTCACGTCGGTCGGCGTGCTCGCCCTGTGGATCCCGCTCCGCCAGCGCCCCGGGCTGGGCACGGTGGCGAACGTGCTGGTCGTCGCGGTGGCCGTGGACCTGGTGCGCGCCGTCCTGCCCGACCAGCACGCGCTCGGCTGGCGCATCGCGCTGCTGGTCAGCGGCGTCGTGCTCAACGCCGTGGCGACCGCGGTGTACGTGGGTGCCCGGCTCGGCCCCGGCCCGCGCGACGGCTTGATGACCGGGGTGGCCGCCCGCAACCTGTGGTCCGTCCGGGCGGTGCGCACCTGCATCGAACTCACCGTGCTGGCGGCCGGCTGGTTCTTCGGCGGCACGGTCGGCGCCGGAACCGTGCTCTACGCGCTCGCCATCGGGCCGCTCACCCAGGCCCTGCTCCGCCACGTCACCTGGCGCGAGTCACGCTAACGCCTGCCGGACCCGCCGCGCGTCCACGTCGAACCGGGCGAGCACGTCGGCGGCGGGTCCGCGCAGCGCGGTGAGGGCGAGCAGGATGTGCTCGGACCCGAGTTCCTTGCCGCCCAAGGAAATCACCTCCTTCAGGCACACCTGCAGCACCTTCTTCGACTCGTCGGCGAACGGGATGTGCCGCCGTTTCCGCCCGCCGGTGCGGCCGGCGAGCGCGTGCGGGCCGTGCGCCTGCTCGACGCGGTCGAGGATCGCGTCCACGTCGATGCCGAACTCGCCGAGCGCCTCGGCGTCGGCCTCGGTGATACCGCCCCGGCGCCGCACCCGCGCGGTTTCGGCGGCGACGTCGTCGAGCGCCACGCCGAACCGGGTCAGCAGCCGGCCGGCCCCGCTGTCCGGGAAGCGCAGCAGCGCGACCAGCAGGTGCAGCGGATCGATCCGCGGCGAATCCAGGCGGATCGCGTCCTGCTGCGCCTCGACGACCACCTCGCGGGCGTCCGCGGTGAACTTCTCGAACATCACTGCCTCCCGTACTTCTTGTGCACGGCCTGCCTGCTCACGCCCAGCTCCGCCGCGATGTCCTGCCACGACCAGCCCTGCGCCCGCGCGCTGCGCACCTGGACGGCCTCGAGCTGTTCGAGCAGCCGCCGCAGCGCGGCCACGGCACGCAGGCCGACCCGCGGATCGCGGTCGCCGGCGCGGGCGGCCAGGTCGGTTGCCTTCGTCATGATGTCAACCTACGTTGACATCCGGATGTCGTCAACCCAAGTTGACAGCTAGGGTCGGGCGGGTGATCCACGTCGCCGAGCGGCCCGGCGTCGGCCTCGACGGCCGGCCCCGCCCCACGGAGGACCGCGTGGTCGTGCTCGGCCACGCCGTCGCGGTGCTCGACGGCGCCACCTCGGCCGATCCGGACCAGCCCTCCGGTGGCTGGTACTCCGAGCACCTGGCGGCCGAACTCGCCCACGAACTGACCGGCGACGGCGACCTGCGCGCGGCTCTGCGCAGAGCGATCACCGGTGTCACGCGGAAACACGACCTGCGCCCCGGATCGGCTCCGTCGAGCACGGTCGCGATGCTGCGCTGGGACACCGAGCGCGTGGACGCCCTGGTGCTGGCCGACAGTCCGATCGTCGCCTTTGGACGGTCCGTCGACGTGCTCGCCGACGAGCGGCTGGACACGCTCCGGAGGACCGGACGGTTGCGGACGCAGGAAGCCGTGCGAGCGCTGCGCAACCAGCCCGGCGGGTTCTGGGTCGCCGAAGCCGATCCCACGGCCGCCGCCCACGCACTGACCCGCAGCTGGCCGCGCGCCGAACTGGACGCCGTCCTGCTCGCCAGCGACGGCGTGTCCTGCGGCGTCGACGACTACGGCCTGTTCACCTGGCCCGAAGCCTTGCACCTGGCGCGCACCCACGGCGTGGACGCGGTGCTCGACGGCGTCCGCGCGGCCGAGGACGACGATCCGGACGGGGCGCGGTGGCCGCGGGCCAAGCGCCACGACGACCAGGCGCTGGTGCTCGTCGAGTTCGGGCGGCCCTAGGGGAAAGATCGGGGACTTCTCCGGATCTTCCGCGGCCCGCGCGGCGGAAAGCTGTTCACATGGGGATTTCCGGAGCTTCACCGGGCGAAAGAGCCCGGCCCTGGCTGCTCGTTGCGAACGTGGCGATCGGCTGGGGACTGTTCACCGCCGTCATCCTGCACGTGGTCAGCGGTCGCAACCCGGTGTGGGACACGCTGTCCAGCTACGCGCTCGCGGAGGGTGGGGTCGGCCTGCTCGGCGCGAGCATGATCGCGATCGCCGTCGGGTCGGTCGCGTTGCTGACCGCCGTCAAGGCCGCCGGCCACCGGCTCAGCCGGACCACCCAGGTGCTGTTCTGGGCCTGGTCGACCGGGCTCGTCGCGGCCGCGTTGTTCCCCGCCAGCTACCCGGAGCGGTTCGACCCGGTCAGCGGGCAGATCCACGAATACGCCTGCGCCATCGCGTTCCTGAGCCTGGCCGCACTCGGCTGGACCCTGCCCGCCCGGCTGCGGACCCACCCGGCGATCACCCGGCTCACGCTGCTGACGCTCGGCGGCGTGCTCCTGTTCGGCGTGAGCTACCTGGTGCCCGGCGTGCTGCCCGTCGGCCTGGCCCAGCGGCTCGCGCTCGCCGCGGACATCGGCCTGCTGATCACGATCGCCCGCGCGGTCGCGATTCCGGCGCCGTTTCCCGCGAAACCGCGGGAGCGTGTATCCAGCTGACCCCCGGCGCCCTCTGTGTCAGCAAGGGCCGGGATGACCCGGCCGACACCGGGGGCTTTCTGGGGGGAAAGACTTCATGACCGACGTCATCACGCAACCAGCAACGACCGTCACCGGGCCGGACTTCGGCCTCACCAAGTTCGCCGACCCGCTGCGGGTGCCGCCGCTGATCCGGCCGCACTCGTGGTGGCACCAGGACGAAATCACCATCGACATGGTCCGCGCGCGCGTCCGGCTGCACAGCCAGCTGCCGGAAACCGAGGTGTGGGCCTACGAGGGCCAGTTCCCCGGCCCGACCATCGAAGTGCGCAGCGGCAAGCAACTGCGCGTCAACTGGAGCAACGGCATCGACGGCACCATCCCGGTGGTCGCCGTCCAGCAGCACGCCGAACTCACCGACATTACCGCGCCGGTGCGCACGCCCGGCTGGCGCAACCCGGACGGCTCACCGCTGCCCGGCGCCGAGATCATCGACGGGGTGTCCGCGCTGCCCGCGTGGACCGCGGTGCACCTGCACGGCGCGCGCACCGGCGGTGGCAACGACGGCTGGGCGCACAACGGCGTGCTGCGCCAGGCCGCCCAGCTCGCCGAGTACCCGAACGGGCAGCCCTCGGCGACGCTCTGGTACCACGACCACGCGATGGCGGTGACCCGGTTCAACGTCTTCGCCGGGCTCACCGGGATGTACCTGATCCGCGACGCCGAGGAGGACGCGCTCGGCCTGCCCGCCGGGGACCGGGAGATCCCGCTGATCATCACCGACCGCAACCTCGACACCGACCCCGCCACCGGCGCGCTGACCGGGCAGCTGCTGTTCAAGATCCCGTTCATCACGCCGGCCGGACCGGACGGGCCTAAGGTGCCGATCCCGTTCACCGGGCCGTTCACGCTGGTCAACGGCGTCATCTGGCCGCACCTCGAAGTCGACGCGCGCTGGTACCGCTTCCGCGTGCTGAACGCGTCGAACTCGCGGTTCTACCGGCTCAACCTCATCGACGAGACCGGCACCGTCAACAACGACGGGGTGCGGATCATCGGCACCGACGGCGGTCTGCTGCCCGCGCCGGCCGCGTTCCCGGCGGACGGCCTGGTGCTGGCGCCCGCCGAGCGCGCGGACGTGCTGATCGACTTCAGCCGGTACCAGGGGCAGAACCTGACGTTGCGGGACACGCTGGCGGACCGCACCGAGCCGGACGTCATGCAGTTCCGGGTCGAGAACCGGGAGCGGCACGACTCGTTCACGCTGCCGGAGGTGATCTCACCGTCGTACGTGCGGCTGCACCACGGGACGACGGTGCCGGAGGACCACGACCACGTCTTCGTCGCGCTCGTCCCGCCCGGCACGGCGGGCGAGGCGCACCCGCAGATGTGGGAGCTGCAGGAGGTCACCGATCCGGCGGAGATGCCCGCGCGGTTCCCGGCCGAGGGGTTCATCCAGCTGACCGACCCGGCCGACGGCGCGGTGCGGACGTTCCGGATGGTCGCGAGCCTGTTCGACGACACCACCACGTTCTTCATCGACCACGACCGGTGGGCGATCTGGAACTTCGTCAACCTGGGCGGGCCAACCCACCCGATGCACATCCACCTGGCCGAGTTCCAGGTCCTGACGCGCCGCGCCTACCCGCTGGACGCGGCGGGGAACGTGATCGGGTTCGACACCGTCGCCGGCGGGACGCCCGCGCCGCTGCCGGTGCCGGGCGAGGGCAGGCCGCTGGAGAAGTACGAAGAGGGCTGGAAGGACACCTTCCAGGTGCAGGCCGGCGAGTGGGTCAGCGTGGCCGGGCACCACACCGGGGCGACCGGTGAGTTCATGTACCACTGCCACATCCTCGACCACGAGGACGAAGGCATGATGCGGCCGTTCGTCGTGCACCCGCCCGAGGTGGCGCGGTTCCACGTCCACCCCGGGGCTTCTCATGGGGGCGGTCACTGAGGTGACCGGGCCGGCGGCGTCCCTGGGTGCGGGGCGCCGCCGGTTGCCGCGTCAGTACGCGGTGCGGCCGCCGTCGACGACGATCGTCGTGCCGGTGACGTAGCGGGCCTGCGCCGAGATCACCCAGGCGACGAGATCGGCGACGTCCGCCGGTTCCCCGGCGAAGCCCAGGGGCGTCTCCTTCACCGGCCCGACAGCGGCGGTGTAGTCCGGGCTGCGGCTGGTCCCGGTGGCGATGTCCCCGGGCGCGATGCCGACGACCCGGACCCCGTGCGGGGCGAGGTCGCAGGCGAGCGCGCGGGTCAGTCCGCCGAGCCCGGCCTTGCTCGCCACGTACGCCGGCACGTCGCGCTGGGCCTGGAATTCGGCGATCGAGCTGATGTTGACGATCACGCCCTGGTTCAGGACGAGCTGGGTGAACGCTTCGCGGGCCAGGCGCAGCGGCGCCTTGAGGTTGGTGTCGATGACCCGGTCGATCAGCTCGTCGGCGGCGCTTTCCACCGGGCCGAAGGCCGCGGAGCCGCTGATGCCGGCGTTGTTCACGAGGACGTCGAGCCGCCCGAAGTGCCGCACGCACTCGGCCACCGCGTCGCGGCAACCGGTTCCGGTGGCGAGGTCGTGCGCGCCGACCTGGATCAGCTCGTGGAACGGGTGCTCGGCGAACAGTTTCCGGCCGACGCTGGCGTCCTCTTCGGTCCGCTGGACCACGTAGACGGTCATCTTCTCGGTGGCCAGCCGGGAGGTGATCTCGGCGCCGATGCCCGTGGCGCCGCCGGTCACCAGGGCGGTCCGTTGCGCACCCATCCCCGCCACCGCCTCTCTGAAACGTGCGTTTCAAACTACAAGGCGGGGTGGACGAGCGTCAACGGCCGCGGGTGCGGGCGTAGTGCGCGCGGGCCTTCGCCCGATTGCCGCACCTCGACATGGAGCACCACTGGCGGTTGCGCTTCGGCGAGGTGTCCGCGAACCGCAGCCCACAGTCGTCGTACGCGCAGATCCGGACGTCGGCGTCACTGGTCGCCAGGTCGATCGCGTCGACGGCGAGGGAACCGAGAGCGCCTTCCACGGGATCGCGGGCGTCCAGCCGCCGGCGCGGGACACCGTCCCCGTCGATGCGCAACTGGGGCACCGGAGCCTGGCGCGCGTGCCGGTTCAACAGCAGGACATCGGCCGGCCGCCCCGCACGCCGGGTCACCCGGTCGACGGCTTCCCGCAGCGCGATCGCCGCCTCCAGCGCCTCGGGCGAGGCGGGCTCCGGCCGCGGCAGCAGACCCGCCAGCACCAGCCACTCCACCAGCGCGGACGGCGAGGTCAGCAGCTCACGGCCGCCGCGGTGCCGGTCCCGGAGCGTGTTCACCAGGTCCACGCATGGACGGCCACCGTCGAAAACCCACTGCGTCCTCACCACGACCAGGGTACTCTAACCCCTATAACCGGTTAGAAAGGTGAGAGATGGATTCGCACATGGCGACGGTCAACGGCATCCGCATGCACTACCGGCGAGCGGGCGAGGGACCGCCGGTCGTCCTGCTGCACGGCTGGCCCCAGACCTCCTACTGCTGGCACCGGATCTTCGGCGCGCTCGCGCAGGACCACACCGTCATCGCGCCCGACCTGCGCGGCTACGGGCTCACCGACAAGCCGCGCACGGGCTTCGACAAGCGCACGATGGCCGCCGACGTCTCGGCGTTGCTGCACGAACTCGGCTTCACGTCGGCCAGCGTCGTCGGGCACGACCGGGGCGGCCGGGTCGCGCACCGGTGGGCACTGGACCGCCCGGACGAGGTCGAGCGGCTGGCCGTGCTCGACATCATCCCGACCCGCGAGATGTGGCGGCGGCTCGACGCGGGCGTCGCCCGCGGCTACTGGCACTGGCTGTTCCACCTGCAGCCGGACCTGCCGGAACTGCTGGCGGGCAAGGACATCCCGGCCTACCTGGGGTACTTCTTCGAGCGCTGGACCTACCAGCGGCAGGGCCTGGCCCCGGACGCGGTCGCCGAGTACGTCCGGGCGTTCTCCGCGCCGGGCGCCCTGCGCGCCGGGTTCGACGACTACCGCGCGTCCTTCCCGGACGACGCCGAGCACGACGACGCCGACGCCGGACGCAAGCTCACCATGCCGGTCCTCGCGCTGTGGGGACAGACCGGGCTCCTCGGCACACTGCCCACATTGGACATCTGGCGGGACTACGCCGAGAACGTCACCGGCGAGGGACTGCCCGAGTGCGGACACTTCCTCGCCGAGGAGCAACCGGAGGCCGTCCTCGCGCACCTCAAGCGCTTTCTGTGATCCGGAAGACCGGGAAGCCGGGCGCGACGTTCCGCAGCACCTCGTCGGACGAGGTGTGGTCGACCCCCTCGAAGAACCGGCCGACCTCCCACGCCCACCGCTTCAGGTAGGCGCGCAGGATCACCGGCTTGTCCTCGTCGGCCAGTTCGGCGAACCGGAACGTCTCGGCCCGGCGCCCGACCCGCAGCTGCCCCTCGCCCGCCGCGCGCAGGTTGCGCACCCACTGCGTGTGCCCGCGCGGCGCGACGAGGTACCGCTGCCCGTCGACCTTCAGCAGGTTCACCGGCGTCGACCGGATCTCCCCGGACTTGCGGCCGCGCACCAGCAGCACCCGGCTGCCGGCCAGGCTCACGCCCAGCTTGGTCAGGAACTGGACGACCACGTTGGCGATGCCATCACCCTTGCCCGGCTTCAGGTAGCGGTTCATTCGGATCTCCCTTCGGCGAGAGCAGCGCTCTCTGTTGAGATCAGTGAACACGCCTTCGCATCTCACTGTCAAGAGCAGCGCTCTCTAATTTGTGCGGCGATCTCCCCACGTGGCAGACTCGGCGGCATGCCAGCCAGCAAGACCGCACGGGAACGGGCTCGCGCCGAACTGACCCGCGAGATCAAGGACGAGGCGCGACGCCAGCTCGCCGAGGTCGGCCCGCACGGGCTGTCCCTGCGCGCCGTCGCCCGCGAGCTGGGGATGGTGTCGTCCGCGCTGTACCGCTACTTCCCCAGCCGCGACCACCTGCTGACCGAGCTGATCATCGACGCCTACAACGAGATCGGCGAAGCGGCCGAGCGCGCCGACGACCCGTCCGCCGAGCCGCGCGACCGCTGGCTGCGCATCTGGCACGGCACCCGGGACTGGGCGAAGCGGAACCCGCACGAGTACTCGCTCATCTACGGCTCCCCCGTGCCCGGCTACCAGGCGCCGCAGGACACGATCACGCCCGCGAGCCGGGTCGCGCAGGCGCTCGTCCGCGTCATGGAGGCCGCCGACCTCGCGCCGGCGATTCCCGGTCCGCCGCTGTCCGGCGAACTGGCCGAGCAGGCCCGCCGGGTCCGGGCCGCGCTCGGCACGTCGCTCGCGGAGGCGGATCTCGTCCGGTTGACGACCGCGTGGACCCACCTCTTCGGCGCGATCAGCTTCGAGCTGTTCGGCCAGTACGCCGGCACGGCCGATCCCGCGGACGCCTATTTCGCCTACACCGCACGGCAACTGGGTGATCTGGTCGGCCTTCCGTGAACGCTTTACGCGTTGTGGCAGACTCGTCACATGGCGGCAGATGACGAGGTGCTGCGGGCCGTCGAGGGAAGCCTCGACCGGCCGTCCGCGGCGCGGGTGTACGACTACTTCATCGGCGGGAACCACAACTACGCGATCGACCGCGCGTTCGGCGACAAGGTGCGCGCCCGGCTCCCGTTGATCCCGGACTCCGCGGTGGCGTGCCGCCAGTTCCTGGGCCGTGCCGTGCGGTACGCGTCGAAGGCGGGGATCAGGCAGTACGTCGACATCGGCTCGGGCCTGCCGACGGCGGGCAACGTGCACGAGGTCGCCGACGAGGCCCGGCCCGAGCGGGACACCACCGTGGTCTACATCGACAACGAGCCGATCGCGCTGGCGCACTCGCAGCTGCTGCTCGCCGACACCGCGGACCCGGACCGCCACCGGGCGATCGCCGGGGACCTGCTGGAGCCGATCGACCTGTGGGAGCGCGTCGGCGAGACGGGCGTGATCGACTTCGACGAGCCGGTGGCGCTGGTGATCAACGCGGTGCTGCACTTCATCAAGGACGAGCAGCGGCCGCACCCGGCGCTGGACTTCTACCGCGACCAGCTCGCGCCCGGCTCGTACCTGATCATGTGCCAGCTGACCGACGAGAACCCGGCCGACGACGAGGAGCGCCGGGCGCTGGACGACCTCAAGGCCTACTACGAGACCACCACGAACCCCGGGCAGTACCGCTCGCGGGAGGAGTTCCTGAAGTTCTACGGCGACTTCGAACTGGTGGAGCCGGGGCTGGTCTACGCACCCGAATGGCACCCCGACGAGCACGCCCTGTTCGCCGAGGCGCCGTCGAAGTCACGCATCCTCGCCGCGGTGGCGCGCAAGCCCTAGGCGCGCTTCCGCGGAGTCCCCGGCCGGATGGGCCGCGCACACATCGCGCACGCGATGGCAGGTGCGTGAAGGCCCCGGCTGAAGCACTGCCACCCTAGGCGACCAGGTGGTCGCTGAACCAGGCGGCCGCCAGCTGGGCCACCCGCTCCAGCGCGCCCTCCTCCTCGAACAGGTGCGTCGCCTTCGGGACGATCTCGATGTCGTACCGGCCGCCCAGCTCGGTGGCCGCCTGCTGGTTCAGCCGCAGCACCTCCCCGTCGCGGGCGCCGACGATCAGCAGCGTCGGGCTCCGCACCCGCGCCAGGGCGTCGCCGGCCAGGTCGGGGCGGCCGCCGCGCGAGACGACCGCCCGCACGCGCTCCGGTTCCGCCGCCGCGGCCCGCAGCGCGGCCGCCGCACCGGTGCTCGCGCCGAACAGGCCCAGCGGCAACCGCGCCGTGTCCGGCCGCCGGGACAGCTCGGCCATCGCCGCGCGCAGGCGTTCGGTCAGCAACTCGATGTCGAACCGCCGGTCGCCGTGGTCCTCGTCCGGGCTGAGCAGGTCGAACAGCAGCGTGGCGAACCGGTTGTCCTGCAGTTCGCGCGCCACCGCGATGTTGCGGGCGCTGCGCCGCGAACTGCCCGATCCGTGGGCGAACACGACGACGCCGATCGCGTCGGACGGCACCGTCAGGTCGCCTTCGAGCCCGGGATCGACGGTGAGCGGAACGGTCATGGCGTCTCCAGCAACTCGATGACCTCGTCGTCCTCGGTCTGGCGGAAGTCGGCGTACCACTGGCCGACGGACCGGAAACCGTGCGGCGCCAGCAGGCACAGCACCTCGTCGGCGTCGCTCTTCAGCGCCGCCGCCGCGTCCGGCGCGCACACCGGCGCGGCGAAGACCAGGCTGTGCGGCCGGTCCGCCCGCAACGCCCGCAGCGCCGCCCGCGCGGTCACGCCGGTCGCCAGCCCGTCGTCGACCACCAGCACGTCCCGTCCGGCCCGCGGCTGCGGCGGGCGTCCGCGCTGGTAGACGACCGCGCGCCGGCGAGCTTCGGCGCGTTCCGCCGCGCAGATGTCCACCAGTTGCGCCGGCCGCAGGCCGAGCATCGACAGGGACCGCTCCTCGTAGTACGCCGGACCGTCCGGGGTGACCGCACCGACGCCGAACTCCGGCTGGCCGGGAGCGCCGATCTTGCGGGCGACCGCGACGTCCAGCGGCGCACCCAGCACCTCGGCCACCGCGTGCCCGACGACCACCCCGCCCCGCGCCAGCCCCAGCACCAGCGGATCGCGCCATTCGCGCTCGCCCAGCAGCTCGCCCAGCTGCACGCCCGCCTCCCGGCGGTCGCGGAACTCGTATCGCCGCCTCATGTCACAGGTCTACCCGGGCGCGGGCGCGTCAACCGGGCTCGCCGCGGCGCTTGCGGTGCACGACCCAGACCAGGTCGATCACCAGCCCCACCGCCACCAGGGACATCAGCACCGTCACCCACCACATCTCGATCGTGGCGAACAGGACGGCGGCCCCGGCGGCGAGGAGGATGCCGATCGCGGCGAGCCAGATCCGCAGCGTCAGCGCGCTGTAGGCGGGCGCGGCGCCACCGAACCCGGCGGTCGGATCGTGGTAGCCGGGCAGGCCCCGCTGGTATTCCTCGCGGGTGCGAGGCCGGTCACGCGGGATTCGCATGCTTCCCGGCTACCCGTGCGTGGGTGAGCACACACGTGCCCGGCCTCACCCGGTCCGGCGACGGCCCGTTTGACCCGCCACCCGCTGGGTTACCGTGGCGGCGAACCCCATTCCGCCAGGAAGGAACACCGACAGCCGATGAGGCCGGCCCAGCCCCTGACCCGGCGACTGCTGCTCGTCCTGGCCGCCGGGGCCCTGCTCGCCGCCGTGGTCGTCTACGCCAGCGGCGACGAAGCCGAGCAGCAGCCCCCGGCCGCCGCGCCGACCGCCCCGCCCACACCGCAGCCGCGCATCGCCGCGGCCGAGGGGCCGGACGCGTGCGCGACCGTGATCGGCCAGCTCACGCCCCGCCAGCGGCTCGCGCAGCTGGTGGTCGTCGGGGTCGACGCGTCGGATCCGCGCGGTGCGGCCGACCTGGTGCGCGCCGAGCAGATCGGCGGCATCTTCCTCGGCGGCAACGCCACCGCGCTGCTCCAGAACAAGGCCCTCGACCAGGTCCAGCAGGCCGCGCGGCTGCCCGTCTCCGTCGCGATCGACGACGAGGGCGGCCGGGTCCAGCGGCTCGACGACCTGGACGGCTCGATCCCCAGCGCCCGCAAGATGGCCGCGACCATGACGACCGACGAGGTCCGCCAACTCGCCCGTGAGCGCGGCCGGGCGATGGCCGCGCGCGGGGTGACCGTCGACTACGCGCCGGTCCTCGACCTCACCGACGCCGCGGCCGGCGAGGTCATCGGCGACCGCTCGTTCAGCGCCGACCCGGACACCGCCCGGCGCTACGCCCAGGCCTTCGCGGCCGGCCTGGCCGACGCCGGGATCCAGCCGGTGCTCAAGCACTTCCCCGGCCACGGACGCGCCACCGGCGACTCGCACCAGGGCGCGGTGACCACTCCGCCGCTGGACGAACTGCGGGACAACGACCTGCGGCCGTACCGGCACCTGGCGGAGTTCGGCGACGCCGCCGTGATGGTCGGCCACCTCGACGTGCCGGGCCTGACCGGTGGCGAACCCGCGTCGCTGTCCCCGGCGGCCTACCGGCTGCTGCGTGGCGAGTTCGGCTTCGACGGCCCGGTCCTGACCGACGACCTGGGCGCGATGAAGGCCGTGACCCAGCGCTACCCGCTGCCGCAGGCGGTGGTGAAGGCCGTGCAGTCCGGCGCGGACCAGGCGCTGTGGTCCTCGGGCGGCCGGGTGTCGACGGTGCTGGACGCGATGGAGAAGGCGGCGGCCGACCGGACGCTGTCCGCGGACCGGGTGACCGACGCGCTCACCACGGTCCTGCGCGCCAAGCACGTGTGCTGAGAGCGGGGCGGCTGCGCCGGCCGGCTCCTCGACGCTGAGGAACCGGCCGACGCAGCGGGATCTGGGGCGTATCGCCGCGGCAAAGTCTACGTAACCTTCGCGGCAGCTCAAGGTCTCGTGTTCGGATCGAAATAGTCCCTGGTCAGGCCACCGCGCCCGACATGATCGCGTGCCGGTGCGGCCAGTGCGACCAGAACGCGCCGGTGTAGCCGAGCTCGATGAGCTTGAGCAGGAACGGGTTGTCCGCGTAGTTGTTGTCGTCCTCGGTGAGGCCGGGCAGCGTCGGCAGCATGACGCGGTGGTACTCCGACGACGGCACGAGGTCCCACAGCAACCGCACGCTGTTGACCCACCGGCCGTTCGGCGCGGCGATCGTCGCCGGGTCCTCGGGCAGGTCCGGGGACAGGAAGTAGACCGGCCGGAAGCGCCCGGCGTCGTCGAACGCGAACTGCCGCTCGTACTCGACGATCGACGCGCACATCGCCCGCGGTTTGAGCACGATCGGCTCGACCGCCGAGTCCGACTGCAGACCGGGCAGAGTGCGCCGGCCGGCACACCGCTCGGCCATCCGGATCCCCAGCGGCGAGTACGGGAACGCGCGGATGCCCAGGCTGTAGCCGGCGACCGCGACGTCCAGGTCGAGGGTGCGGCGGACGGCGTCGGTCATCGTCGCGGCCGTCTCCCCCGGCATGCCGAGCAGGACCTCGACCATCACCGGCAGCTCGGCCTTCGCGATCCGGGCGCACAGCGCGCGCACGTCGTCGAAGGTGTAGAACCGGCGGCCGCCGCCGGAGACCTTCCAGCCGTCGAGGACGTCGTCACGCACGTGGTCGGGGGCGAGGTTGATACCCGCGCACCCGGCCCGCACCAACAGGTCGAGCAGCTCGTCGTCGAACGGCGTGGGCTGCGCGTAGATCCACAGCTTCAGGTTGTGCAGCGGCGTGGAGTGATCGGTGTCCTTGCGCCGGATGATCTCCCGCAGCACGTTCTTGCTGTGCGCGATCACGAGGTTGAACTCGCTGTCCGTGGTGTGCAGGTCGTATACACCTTGTGCGGTCAGCGCTTCCATCTCGTCGACCACGGATTCCACCGCGCGGCGCGTGAAGTACGTGCCCTTCGCGTCCGGCTCGACGCAGTGCGCGCACGAGTAGGCGCAGCCGTTCTTGGTGAGGATGTTGCCCAGCCCGCCGCCGCGGTAGTACCGCAGGTTGTCGACCTTCCACGGCACGCCGGAGCGGCGGGTGTAGCTCGTGGTCGCGTTGAGCGGTGAGGCCAGCGGACGGCCGCGGCGGCCGAGCTTCGGCACGATCTTCTCCACGCGCCCGCCGCCGCGGTTGACCAGCAGCCCGGGCACGGTGTCCGGCGAATTCCCGGACAGCAACGCGTTCGCCAGACCGACGATGATTCCTTCCCCCGGCCCCTTCACCCCGAACGGAATGTCGAAATAGTCGACCAACGCGAACGGCATCGAGGAAAATCCGACACCGCCCGCGATGATCGGGGCCGCGCTGAGCGTTTTGATCTCGTCGATGATCGCCCGGTGGTCGGCCAGGAAACCGCGTTGCTGCTGCGCGTAGATCGTGTCGGTGTTGCGCACCGTCACGCCGACCAGCATCGGCTGGTGGCGCCCGAAGTACTCGCGCAGGACGGTCCCCCAGTCGTCCCGCCGGAACGTCAGGTCCACGACGTCCACATCGAACCCGTCGGCCTCCAGGGAGGTGGTCAGGATGTCCAATGCGTACGGCGTGATCGGGGGATGGACGAGATTCGGGTTGACCAGCGTGACCAACGACTTTCCCATGGCGACTCCCACTCCTGCACCAGAACAGCGAAACGGTCGCTGCAAAAATGGCAAAAGCGGGATCGGGAAATCAGGGGTTGTGTTTCACTGGAGCCGTCGCCACTGTTTCGCCGTTCGCGCCGCCGCCCGCAACTCGTCCGGAGGCACGTCGAGCACCCGGCTCAGGTGGCGCTGCCAGTACGGGCCGGGTACCCGCTTGCCCCGTTCCCAGCGCGAGACCTCGCCACGGCCCAGGCTTTCGTTGCCCGAGACCGTGACGAGCTCGTCCGCGAGCTGGTACTGGGTGAGCCCGCGCTCGTGCCGGGCGGACCGGATCAGCCGGCCGATCGGCATCGAGTCGCGGGCAGCCACGGCAATCTCGCCGCTCATGACACGGAAACTCGGCGCGCCATCCGGCCGGCCCGGCCCGTCCGGCGCGCAGTCTCGAAATCACACACGATTCGCCCCTTCACACTCGAGTCGGACGGCCAGGCCGTCTGTGCAGCGTCGCGTTGGGTGACTCACCGAACCGGTCCCGGTAGGCCGCCGCGAAGCGGCCGTGGTGCATCAGCCCGTACTTGCTCGCGACTTCCCCGACTGTCGTGACCTCCACCTGAGCGGCCGACAACTCGTCGTGCACCCGCTGCAGCCGCACCCCGCGCAGGTACTCGCTGGGCGAACTGCCCAGCTGCTCCCGGAAGGCCTTCTGCAGCGCCCGCACGCTCACCCCGGCCTCGTGCGCCAGGCTCGCCGGGGTGTGCGGGGCCTCCGGGCGGCTGTGGATCAGATCGAGCGCCTCCCGCAACGAGCGCGAGGGCAGCGGACGGTCCCGGCCCTCGATCATCGCGGTGTAGTTGTGCGGCTGCGCGAGCAGCAGCCCGGTGATCAGGTTGCGCTCGAACTGCGCCACGGCGGCCGGGTGGGTGAGCATCGTGTCCGGCTGGTCCAGCTCCGACACGCCGTAGGCCAGCTCCCGGTACCAGCTGCGGCCGTAGCCGCGGGTGATGTCCATGCCCAGCCGGAACCGCACCGGTTCCGGCACCGAGCCGCCGATCAGCTCGGCCAGGCGCGCCTCCAGCGCCGGCCGCTCGATCCGGATGACGAACTGGGCGCAGTCACCGGACAACCGCATCCGCAGCGGATCGTCCGCGCCCACCACGCCGGCCGTGTCCGGTGCGGTGCTGGTCTGCTCCCGCCCGCACTGGACCATGCCCCGGCCGATCACCGGAGCCAGGACGACGAAGAAGGAGCCGAGCTCGCCCGGCTCGACGCGCACGTCGGTGCCGTAGGCGACCACCGCGATCGCCACGTTCTCCAGACGGCGGCAGTTGACCCTGGTGTTCAGCCGCGGGTTGCGGCCGACGGTGTTCATCGAGTGCGGGCAGAATATGCGGCCCACCCGCTCGCGGGTGTCGTCGACATCGCGCGAGTGGAAGAGCCGGTACTTGTCCAACGGCAGTACTGTCATGTCCCGGGCAGTCGAAAAAGATCAACGTACGGTGGCGCCGACTCCCATACACCTCCACTGCACCACTCTCCGTTGTTGGCCGTTCAATTGCTACCGACGAACGGGCGAATTTGCTGACTGCAATTTGCATCCGTCGCGTCGCACCCCGTTGATCAGGGGTTTTACTACTCGGCGGCCGGTCGCAGGACCGCCGTGAACTGTCGTAGCGCACCTCCCTGCTCCACGATGTGGTAACCGGTCAACTGGTCCGCCTTCGACCAGACGGTCTCGGCGACGTCGACGACGTATTCCAGGTGGCTGAGCGTGTAGACCCGGCGCGGCAACGTGAACCGCACCAGCTCGCGCGGCGCGGGCACGTCCGGCCCGCCGTCGGGGTCCCGGTGGCCGAAGACCAGCGTGCCCAGCTCGGTGACCCGCACCCCGCCGGCCAGGTAGAGCTCGTTGGCGACGGCGGTGGCCGGCAGCTGCTGCGGCGCGATGTGCGGCAGCATCGCGCCCGCGTCCACGTAGACCGCGTGGCAGCCGGTCGGCTGCAGCACCGGCAGGCCGGCCAGGCCCAGCTGCTCGCCGAACCAGCGCGCGCACTCGGCGCGGTAGCGCAGGTAGTCCGGCTCGGTGACCTCCAGCAGCCCCTGCGCAAGCGCTTCCAGATCACGCCCGGCGAGCCCGCCGTAGGTCGGGAAACCCTCGAACGCGATGAGCTGCTCGCGGGCCCGGGCGGCCAGACCGGCGTCGCGCAACGCGACGAGCCCCCGATGTTGGCCATCCCGTCCTTCTTGAGGCTGGCCCAGCAGCCGTCCGCGAGTTCGAAGACCACGCGGGCGACCTCGCGCGGCGTCAGGTGCGCGTAGCCGTCCTCGCGCTCGGTGATCAGGTACGCGTTCTCCGCGAACCGCGACGCGTCCAGGTACAGCGGGATGCCGTGGGCGTCGCAGAGCTGGCGGACGGCCTTCACGTTGCGCACCGAGACCGGCTGCCCGCCGCCGGCGTTGTTCGTGATGGTGAGGACGACGCACTTCACCCGGTCGGCCGAGCGGCGCAGCAGGTCCCGCAACCGGCCGGTGTCCAGGTCCCCGCCGAACGGGTTCAGCTCGCCCGGCCCGACCGGCACCGGCAGGTCGACGGCCTGCGCGCCGGCGGCTTCCACGGCCGCGCGCGTGCTGTCGAAGTGCGTGTTGCTCACCGAGATGTCACCGGGACGCAGCAGCAGGCCGAGCAGGATCCGCTCGGCCGCCCGCCCCTGGTGGACCGGCAGGATCTCGGCGTAGCCGGTCAGGTCGCGCACGACGGCCTCGAACCGCTCGAACGAGCGGGCGCCCGCGTAGGACTCGTCGCCCAGCATGAGCGCGGACCACTGCGCGGCTGACATCGCCGCCGTGCCGGAATCGGTCAGCAGGTCGATCGTGATCGCACGGGCCGGGACGCGGAAGAGGTTCCAGCCGGCCGACACGAGCGCGTCCCGGCGTTCCGCCGCGGTGGGGAACGGGATCGGTTCGACGGCCTTGATGCGGAACGGCTCCATGAAGGGCGGCACGGGCAGCTCCTCGCTGGTCAATTCGGACAACCAGACCAGCCTGGTGCGATCGCGGGCCGCGACGGTAGGGGCCAGTTCGCCTCCCGTGGTGAGCTGGGCCACAATCGGCGCGCGATCCGGCCGTCCCGGCCCCGCGGCGGCGGAGGATTCACGGTGTGCCAGCAGCGGCCGACGACGTGGGCTTCGCCTTCCAACCGCTCTACAGCCTGAACACCGGCGGCGTCGTCGGTGTGGAAGCCCTCGCCCGGCCGGCCGCCGGGCGCGTCCACGACCTGCTGCGGGCCGCCCAGCGCCGCGGGCGGCTGGTCCCCGTCGACGCCGGTCTGGCCGCGCAGGCGGTGCGCGCCGAGGCGGCTCACGAGACGCTGCTGCCCCTGCACCTGAACCTGACCGCGTTGTCGGCCGCGGCGCCGCAGCTGGTGCTGGACCCGCTGCTGGAGTCGCTCGGGCACACCGGGCGCCGCCCGCGCGAGATCGTCCTGGAGATCGGCGCGCCGTTCCACGGGGTGTCGCCGAAGGCGCTGCTGGCCGGGATGCAGCGGTTCGGCGAGCTGGGGTTCCGGCTGGCCTTCGACGGGCTCGGCGCGGGCGACCTGCCGCTGAACCTGCTCGCCGAGGCACGCGTCGACCTGGTCAAGCTCGACCGCACGGCGTTGCGCCGGCTGCCCGGCGAGGACGCGACGGTCGCGCTGGTCGAATCGCTCGTGCACTTCACCTCGCGGACCGGCATCCGGCTGGCGGCGACCGGCATCGAGGCCGAGGAGCAGCTCGCCACCGTGCGCCGGCTGGGCGTGCGGATCGTGCAGGGCAACCTGTTCGCCCCGGCCCGTGCCGGCGCGATGCCCGCCGGACTGGTCACGGCTCCCCCGGAGCCGGCGCTGCCGGTGCCGCTGACCCCGACGACGGCGCCGCGCGTGGACGACTTCCGGCACCCCGCGACCACCCTGCCCGAGGACGCGACGTGCGACGACGTCCGGCGGGTGCTGCTCGACCAGGACGCGCCGAGCGGGATCGTCGGGCTGGACCGTGCCGGGCGGCCGCGCTGGTCGATCGACCGGGCCCGGTTCCTGCTGGACCTGACCGGCCCGTTCGGGCACGCGCTGCACGCGAACAAGGCGGCCGCGCGGCTGGCCGACCCGCCGCGCACGATCCGCACCGGCGCGGGCGCGCTGGAGCTGCTCGACCTGGTCGCCGACGCCGGCCTGACCCGCAGCGGGGACGACATCATCGTGGTCGGCCCGGACGGCGAGTGCCTCGGCGTGGTGTTCGTGACCGAGATCGTGCGCGCGATGGCCGAGGCGAAGATCGAGGAGGCGGCCGCGCTGAACCCGCTGACCCGGCTGCCCGGCAGCGACACGGTCGCCCGCGAGGTCGACCGGCGGATCGCCGCGGGCCGCCCGCTGGTCGTGGCGTGGCTGGACGTCGACTCGTTCAAGCGCATCAACGACACGGTGGGCTTCGCGGCGGGCGACGACCTGATCCGCGCGCTGGGGCGGGCGTTGACGGACCTCGCGGCGAAGCTGCGCAGCGTCACGGTGAGCCACGTCGGCGGCGACGACTTCCTGATCGCGTGCGACATCGACGAGATCCCGGCCGTCGCGGACACCCTGCTGGGCACCCCGTGGACCGCCGAGCACCTGTCGGTCACGGTGTCACTGGCGACGGTCGTGTGCGCGGGCACGGCGGCGAAGTCCTACCGCGAGGTCTCGCGGCTGCTGGCGCCGCTGAAGAAGCGCGCGAAGGACGTGCCCGGGTCGAGCTGGGTGAACAGCTGGCCGGGCACCGACCGTTTCGAGATCCTGCGCGGACAGGGCCATGACCCGTTGCGGGCGCCGAATCAAGTCCGGTGAGAAATGTGCGCCCATTTTGGCTAACCCAGCTGGGTGACGTCAGTGAACAACTGACGAATTCGGCACCCGTTTCGCATTTCCCCGCCCGGTAGGGTGACAGTGCGCGTCCTCCCGTGATCAACCCCGTCATAGCGCGCACAGGCGCATCTTGGAGCAACCGTGAAATCCCCGCCTTTTAACGCCGTTCTACCTTCCTCCCGTGACCGTCCCAGACTTCGATCCAGACGCTCCGGGCTACATCTACGAGATGATGGCTGACCACCTCGCGGCCCGCATCGAGGCCGGTGAGCTGCGCCCCAACACGCCACTCCCCGCGGAACGACGGCTGGCGGCGGAGTACGGCGTGTCACTCGGCACGGCCCGCCACGCAACCCACATCCTCCGCGAGCGCGGCCTGGTGTTCACCATCCGCTCAAAGGGCACCTTCATCGCCGACGAGGGCCGCAGAAGAGCGGCTTCGGGGGATTCGTGAACTCTTTTCACTCGTTCTTCCGGGCGGAATTGCGAACCGCGCCGGAAAAGGACCGCGACAGCTCCTCCCGCCCAAGCGGCATTTCCCGCCGCCGTCATCTAGAGTGCGGATGCACGTGCATCTGCATTCGCGCGACGCTGAGGAGGGCTCGTGGTTCCTGATCTGCCTGCGAACCCTCTGTCGATCGAACTCGAGCTGACCCACCGCCGATTCTGGTGGCAGATCGACGACGAGGACGAGCAACCGGAACAATGGGACGTCTCGGCGGACGTCTCGGAGCTGGACGTCTGCCCCGAGGAGCTCCGGCACGTCGGCGACATCGCCCTCGTCATCGCCGATCTGACCAAGGAACGGAACCTGCTGGATTCGGTCGTGCTCGGGGAGTGGGCGCTGGAGTTCATCGCCGAGACGGTGATCGATCCGGACCAGGGCAAGCTGCACCCCGAACTGGACGCGCGCATCAGCCAGGGACCGCCGCGCATGGTGGTCCTGCGGCGCGTCGAACTGACCGAGCCGTGGCGCGGGCACGGTCTGGGTGCCGCACTGATCGCGAGCGCGCTCCGGATCCTGTCGCCGAACGCGCGCCTGGCGGCGTGCCGGGTCTCGCCGCTCGACTTCACCCTCCCCGGCGCGGACCGCATCACCGCGGAACTGTGCAGCCTGCGCGCCGGCGCGATGCTGGAGCGCATCGGCTTCCAACGCTGGCGGGGAGTCCACCTGGTCGACCTGAGAAACCCCGCCCTGGTCGACGCGCGCATGGAGCTGCTGGACCAGTGGTGGCCCGGCCAGGAAGTGGATTGACCGGCCTAGAACAAGGTCTGTGCGAGGCCGGTCAGCACGTACTGGTCATCGACGATCGGCACCACCCGCCATTTGTCCCAGGTCGTGCACGGATGCGAGATGCCGAACCCGATGCGGTCGCCGACTTCCAGGTCGTTCGCACCGCGGAAGTAAGCGTGCTGGTCGTTCATCGCCACCACCTCACCAGGTGGCGCCTTCGCCAGACCGGTTGTGCCGCGGCGGATCCGGTGCAACGGCACCGGGAAGCCGGAGTCCATGCCGGTGTCCCGTTTGCCGAAGTCCACAATGGCCAGGTCCGCTTCCGGCCGGGACAACACGCGCGACCACAGTTCGAGGCTCGAACGCAACGGCATCAGCGGGTACTCGGTCGCCAGCAGCTTCCGGTACTGCTCGTAGCCCAGCGAGTCGTGCGTGACGTAGCACCCGCTGCGCAGAACGACCCGGATCGGACGGCCGTTCCGCCAGCCCGGCCCCAGCTCAGCCGCGACGAGTTCGATGTACTGGGTCCCGCCGGCCGTCACGACGAACTCGCCGGACGCGGGATGCTCCGCGAGAACGCGATCCGCCAGTTCTGTCAGCCCGCGGAGCCAGGCACGCACGTCATCGAGCAGGTGCGCGCCCAAGGCACCGGGGACCACACCTTCGAACCCCCCGACACCCGCAAGCTCGAGCCAAGACGAGGCCAGGACCCGCTCGGCGACTCGCCAGGCCGCGGGCACACCGCGTGCGCCGGTCCGCCCACCCGGCACCCCCAGTTCGACGATCACCGGCAACCTGCGTGCGCGTACCCCACGGGCGAGCTCCTTCTCGAGCACCTCCACGCTGTCGATCGAATCGACGTAGCAGTAGCAGGTGAACGTGGGGTCGTCGTCCAGCTCGCCGCCGAGCCACTCGATCGCCACCGGATCGCACAACTCGTTGGCCAGCAGCAGCCGGTCCGCGCCCAGCCGGCGGAACGCGGCCAGCTGGGTGGGCGTGGCGAGGGTGAGCGCCCAGGCGCCGTGCTCGATCTGCGCCTGCGCGATCTCCGGGGACATCGTGGTCTTCACGTGCGGGGCGAGGGAAAGCCCGTGCTGCTCACAGAACCGCTGCATCGCCGCGAGGTTGTGGTCGAGCTCAGGTTTCCGGAGCACGAGCAGCGGGGTGAGGAAGTCGCCGGCGAGCACGTCGAGCCCACGCAGGCCCCTCACCCCCACCCCTGGCGAGGCCGGCGGAAATCCCTTGTGGTGGTGGGCGATGACGACATCGGGCACCCGAAGCGGCCGCAACAGTCACTCCAATCGGTCGAGGGTTTCCAGTGGGGTCTCGCCGAAGCGCTGCGTGTAGCGGATCCAGAACTCCTCCCGGTCCCCGAATCCGGACCGCCGAGCCGCGTACTCGACCGTGACCAGCGGCTCACGGCCCACCACCAGGATCCGCCGGGCTTGTTCCAAGCGCATCCCCTGGCGGAAGTCCTCCGGCAGGCACCCCTCGTAGTGGCGGAAGATCCGCACGAACTCCGCTTCGGAGACTCCCGCGTCGCGGGCGAGTTCGGTCACGCTCACCTCCTTGTCCGGGTCCGCGGCCTGCAGGAGCACCTTGCCGAAGTCGCTGACGAGCGGGCCGACCTCGGCCGCCCGTGGACCGATCAGCTCGCTGTACTCGTGCGGCTGGTGACGCAGCAGCCAGTTGACGAAGATCTCGTCGGAGTGGCGCGCGAACCGGGATTTCGACCGGCCGAAGAACCGTTCGGCACTGGTGATAAGCGGCTGACCGCGGCCAGTGAGCCGGGTGATGGTGGGGTGGAAGCGGATCGGCCGGGCCGGCCAGCTGCCGGTGATCCGAGCGAGCCGGACGTGCATCGCCCGCTGCTCGACGCGCACGAGTTTGAGGTAGCAGTTCGCCCCGGCCTGGAAGCCGAAGGCGTCCCCGGGCGAGGCGGTGACGACGTCTCCGGTAACGGCCTCGAGGTAGGTCGATCCGACCCGGAATACGCACCGGCCATTCACCACGATGCCGGTCGTGTACGCGGTGCGCGGAACACCGAGTCGGACCACGACGTCCCGGCCGTAGGTGACGATGGCCGAGCTCAGATGGTCGCCCTCGTGACGATGCATTCGTAGATCCATCTCCTTCGGAAAGCCCTCCGGCAGGAGTTCGTGCGGTCCGAGGACCGGCTCGGCGGCCTGCACGGCGAGAACGGGGTCGGCGGTGCGGATGTAGGCGAAGTGGAAGCCGCTCATTGCTCGGGATCTCCGTTCGGGGTCAAGCGGCGGGTGTTCATCGGCGGAGAGTCCGGTCGGGGGTCTCTCCGAACGTCGCGGTGTACCTGCTGGCGAAGCGGTAGTGGTCATGGAAGCCCCAGCACCGGGCCACTTCGCTCAGCCGGATCTCGTCGGGATTGCCGTTCCGCAGCAGGTGGTAGACGGCACGCAGGCGCTCGCGGCCGAGGAACTCCGGCACCGCCAGGCCCCGGTGCCGGCGGAAGCCGGAATCCAGCCGGCCCGGCTCCACGCCCAGTGCACCCCCCAGGGAGCACAGCGTCCACTCCGCCTGCGGATCGGCGCGCACCAGCTCGGTCGCCCGGGTCACCAGGCGAGCGGGTGCGGGGTACGCGGCGATCCGGGCGAGCCGCTCCGAGTAGTTGTTGTGCTGCAGCACCAGCAGGTGGGTGACCAGCCACTCCTCGAACCTCGCGGACCACCGGCTCGCGGTCCACTGGCCCGGGCGGCCCAGGGAAACGATCTCCCGGACCAGCGTCTGGTACCACCGTTGCGGTCGTCCCCCTGCCACGTCCATCCCCAGCTCGAACTTGATCGGGAGGCCGGGTTCGGCACCCAGCAGGTCGCACAGGACCCGTTCGACCAGGTTCGTCCCGATCTTGACGAGGACGAGTTCGGTGTCGCCGGTCAGCGACATCCGCAGCGCCTCCTCCGGGGAAGTCACCACGATGCGCTTCCGGCTCGCGGCGACCTGCTCGCGGCCGGAGCGCACGACGCCGCTTCCCCGCAGGTGCGCCTGTACCACGAAGAACTGACGCGTGCGGCCCGGATCCACGAACACCGGCGCGCCGTATTCCACATAATTGAGGAGAACCTCGCTCAGACATGTAGAATTCATTCGCGCGTCGAGTTGTGCGGCCGGGTCGAGCACATCGAGGTAGTGCTCGCACAGCACCCGGGACATCAGGTCGCGGGTTTGGTCGATGTCGTAGGAATGAAATAGTTCGTACTGCTCCAGGGGTCGCGTCAACATGGTCTACGTTTCGTCGCCGTTGGCAAGATGTTCGACACCCCGGACCAGTCGGGTCATCCGAGTGTCGTAAACTGAAACTCACGTTTCAGGACGCCTATAGTACTCAGAAGCAGCTTCCAGACAAGTCTGTCTGGAGATCTGGTCCCGCCTATTTCGAGGCGATCTCGAGCAGTTCCGCCAGGTGGACCGCCCGCACCGACGAACCCCGTTTCCGCAGGCCAGAACGCAGTTGCCGGAGGCACCCCGGGTTCACCGCGACCACGAAGTCGACCCCGGCTGCCTCGATCTCGGCGATTTTCACCGCCAGTATTTTCGCGCTGTCCCGCGGCCGCAAGATCGAATAGGTGCCCGCCGCGCCGCAGCAGGTGGCCGCCGACGGCAGCTCGACGTACTCCGCCACCGCCCGGATCAGCTCCCGCGGCTGGCGCCACACCCCGAGCCCGTTGCGCAGGTGGCAGGAGTCCTGCAGCGCGACCCGCGCCGGACGGCCGTCGACGAGCAACGGCACGGCGGGCAGAACGTCGGTCTCCACGACGAATTCGCTCAGTTCGCGGACTCGTGGCCGGCCGAGGTGGGCGGCCAGGTGCGTCGCGCAGCCCCCGGAGGTCGTCACGATCGTGCCGGGGAGGACCTCGCCGAGTTCCTTCGCCATTCGCGCACCCGCCGCGGAATCCCCGTTGTGCGCGTGCAACGCCCCGCAGCACCCCTGCCGCGGCGGCGCCGCCAACTCGGGCGCCAGCTTCCGCGCCGCGCGCGAAACCCGTGGGAACAAGGCACGTTCGGCGCACCCGAGCATCAGCGACGGCCCACTCGCGCGCGCGGCCGTCCGCGCGTGCCGGCGCACCAGGCCCGGCACCCGGAGCAGCCACGGGCGCGCGACGGCGGCCATCAGCAGCCGGGCGCGCAGCGGCCCCCGCCTGCCACGCCACTGGTGGTCCCGCCACTGCTCCAGCAGGTTCCCGTATTCCACCCCCGCCGGGCACACCGGTTCGCACGCCCGGCACCCGAGGCAGAACGACGCCTGCTCGGCCAGCGTGCCGTCGTCCTCCGGCAGCTGCCCCGTTTCCAGCGCGCGCATCAGCGAGATCCGCCCCCGTGGCGACGACGCCTCCTCCCCCGTCATCGCGTACGTCGGGCAGGCCGGCAGGCAGTAGCCGCAGGAGATGCACCGGTCCAGCAGCGGTTTCGCGAAGATCATGAACCCAGCTTCCCGGGGTTGAGCACGCCGGCCGGGTCGAACGCGGTCTTGATCCGGCGCAGCAACCCGAGCTGGACGGTCCCGAGCCGGTCGGCGAGGAACGGCAGTTTCGCCGCGCCCACACCGTGTTCGCCGGTGATCGTGCCGTCCAGCCGGATCGCCGTGCGGAAGATCTCGGCGAACGCCTTGTGCGCCCGTCCCACCGCATCCTCGTCGTCCGGGTCCAGCACGCACGTCGGGTGCAGGTTGCCGTCCCCGGCGTGCCCGAACGTCGCGATCTGCAGGTCGAACCGCTCGGCGATCTCGTCGATCCGCTCGACCATCTCCGGCATCCGCGGCCGCGGGACCGTGACGTCCTCCAGGATCGTCAGCGAGCCGAGCCGCGACAGCGCCGGCAGCGAGCACCGGCGCGCGGTCAGCAGCGCCTCGGCACGCGCGACGTCCTCCGCCACCGTGACCTCGAGCGCCCCGGCCTCGGCGCAGATCTTGCGCATCCGCACCATGTTCCCGGCGACGACCTCGATCGGACCGTCCTCACCGAACAGCAGCAGCGCACCGGCGTCCAGCCGCAATCCGAGCCCGGCGTACTCCTCCACGACGGCGACGCATTTGCGGTCCAGGAACTCCAAAGTGGCCGGTACGATTCCGGACGTGAGGATCGCGCCGACCGCCCGCGAGGCGTCCGCGAGCGATTCGAAGTAGGCCACGCCCGTGTTGCTCTCGGCCGGTGCGGGCAACAGCGCCACCGTGGCCTCGGTGATCACCGCGAGCGTGCCCTCGGACCCGGTGAGCAGCCGCGTCAGGTCGTAGCCCGCGACGTCCTTCCACAACCGGCCACCGGTCCGGACGATTTCGCCCGTCGGCAGCACCGCCTCCAGCCCGAGCACGTAGTTGCGCGTCACGCCGTACTTCAGGCCACGCAGGCCGCCGGCGCAGGTGGCGATGTTGCCGCCGATCGTGGCGGTCGTCCGGCTGCCCGGATCGGGCGCGTACAACAGGTTCCGCGCCGCGGCGGCGTCCGCGAGCCGGG
Source organism: Amycolatopsis thermalba (assembly GCF_023376025.1). Lineage (NCBI taxonomy): Bacteria > Bacillati > Actinomycetota > Actinomycetes > Pseudonocardiales > Pseudonocardiaceae > Amycolatopsis > Amycolatopsis thermalba. The sequence continues at coordinate 879,888 of NZ_CP091196.1, read as the reverse complement.
CCGTGGTCACCCCCGGCTGCACCCGCGCCAGCAGCTCCTCGGAGCTGATCTCCAGGATCTGCGTCATCCGCGTCAGCGCGAGGATGATCCCGCCGCGCAGCGGGACGGTCGCCGCGCAGAGGTTCGAGCCGGAGCCGCGCGGCACCACCGGCACGCGGTGTTCGGTGGCCAGCCTCAGGACGCGGGCGACCTGCTCGGTGGTGGCCGGGAAGACCACCGCGTCCGGCGGGTGGTGGAACAGCGGCGTGGCGTCGTGCGCGTAGACCGCGAGATCGCCGGGCGCCTGACGGACGTGATCGGCCCCGACCACGTCGGCCAGGGCGGCGGCGAAATCGCGGTCGAGGGTCATCAGGCCTGCCCGCACACGTTGCGTTGACGGCCGAGTCCGGCCACCTCGGTTTCGACGACGTCGCCCGCCCGCAGGTAGCCGAACCGCCCGGACAGGGCGACCCCCTCGGGCGTGCCGGTGTTCACCAGGTCGCCGGGTTCGAGCACCAGGAACTGCGAGAGGTGCCAGATGATCTCGTCGACGGTGAAGATCATGTCCGAGGTCTTCGAGTCCTGGCGCGGTTCGCCGTTGACCCAGGAGCGGAGTTCGAGCACCTGGGGATCCGGCACCTCGTCGGCGGGGACGAGCCACGGCCCGAGCGGGTTGAACGTCTCGCACGACTTGCCCTTGGACCACTGCCCGCCCGGCCTGCCGAGCTGGAAGGCGCGTTCCGACACGTCGTTGGAGGTGACGTACCCGGCGATGCAGTCCCGCGCGTCGCCGAGCGATTCGAGGTACCGCGCGCGCTTCCCGATGACCACGCCGAGTTCCACCTCCCAGTCGGTGCGCTCCGAACCGCGCGGGATCAGCACCTCGTCGTACGGCCCGACCACGGTGTTCGGCGACTTGTGGAACAGGATCGGCTCGGCGGGTGGCGGATCGCCGGTCTCGGCCGCATGGGCCGCGTAGTTCTGCCCGATGCACAGCACCGCACCCGGCCGCGCGATGGGAGCCCCGATCCGCAGCCCGACGATGTCGATCTCGGCCAGCACGCCGTCGTCGAGCGCCTCCCGCGCCCGGCGCAGGCCGCCCCGCTCCAGGAAGGCGCCGTCGACGGCGGGCGTCAACGGGGACAGGTCGTAGTGGCGGCCGTCCTCCAGCACCACGGGGCGCTCCCGGCCGGGCGCGCCCACCTGCATCAGTTTCATCCGTCTACTCCGGGAATTCCGCTGCTTCGAAGGGGTACAACGGCTTGCGCCGGTGCCGGTAGGTGAAGCGGCCGAGGTTCATCGCGGTGATGCCCTCGGTGTCGACGACGACCATCCGCCGCGCGATGGCGCCGTACGCCGCGCGGGGCGAGTTGACGCCCTTGGCCACCACGATGTGGTAGCGCGCCGGGTCGACGCCGACGCTGAGCAGCTGTTGCAGGCTCGAGTTCATGACGGCCTTGGAGCCGATGACCAGCGTGTGTCCCTCGGCGGTGTCCAGGACGGCCGTCGGACCCTGGTCGAAGAAGCGGAACCCGCCGTGCGTGGCGGCCGGCTCCTCGAACCGGCCGTCGGACACCGCGCGAACCGTCCCGTGCACCGGAACCGGCCGCCCGGCGGAGTGCACGTGCTTCGCCCCCACGCGAAGGTGCACCTCGCTACCCTCCCCAGCCTCGATGCACTGCCGCGCCGAGTGCGGATCCCAGAGCGTCTGCACCAGCGGCGGCACCCCGCGGTCGAGAGCCGCCTGCAGGATCACGGTCGAATCACCGGGCGCCCCACCGCCGATGTTGTCCCCGGCATCCAGCAGGACCACGGGTCCGTCCGGTTCACGCACCGCGATGTCGAGCGCTTCGCTCACCGCGAGCCCCTGCGCCTGCAGACCGGAGCGCCGTTTCCAGACCTGGTTGGCCAGTTCCTGCGCCGCCACGGTCGCCTCGAACTCGTCGCCGTCGTGGATGGCGATGCACGACATCCCCATCTGCGGGACGTCGGCGTACGGGAATCCTTCGACGACGCTCGCGGAGAGCATACCCGGCCAGCCTGCCACCTCCCGCGCCTTGGCCACCAGGCCCGCCATCGGTTCCTCGGCGGTGTCCTGCCGCGCGATGTTCACCACGAGCGGCAGCGGGACGAGCGCCTGCACGGGCCGGATCTCACCGCGTGCCGCGGCCGCGACCAGCCTCGTGCAGTCGATGCCGCGTTCCTTCGCGTCCACGTGCGGGTTGGTCTGGTATACGAGCGTCACCGTGAGCGCGTCGACCAGCCGCTTGGACACGTTCGCGTGCAGGTCCAGCACCGCTCCGACGGGTACGTCCGGACCGACCACCCGCCGCACGCGCGTGGCGATCTCACCATCGGCGTCGTGCAGGTGCTCGGCCACGGCCGCCCCGTGCAGGTTCAGGAGCACGCCGTCCCAGGGCCCGCGAGCCTGTAGTTCGGCGAGCATCTCGCCCACCAGCCACTCGAACGCGTCCTCGGTGATCGCACCGATCGGTGTCACGAACGCGAAGAGGATCGGTTCGATCTCGATGCCCATCCGCCGCGCCGCGGAGAAGTATCCGCCGAGGGTCGTCGCCGATTCCGCGTAGTCGCGGACGATCTCCCCGTCACGCACCACGCCGCCGTTGCCGAACAGTCGCCGGTCGGCCTTCAGCGGTGAGAACGTGTTCGCCTCGTGGTAGAGCCCGAGCGTCGCGAAGCGCATCATCTGTCTCCCGCGTGGGCGACGACGTCGACCTCGAACCGGATGCTCTCCGGCAGGCAGCCGGTGATCGTGGTCCGCGCGGGCAACGGATCCGTGAAGTACTCGGTGTACAGCCGGTTGAACTCGGGGAGATCCCCCGCGTCCCGGAGGTAGGCGCCGACCTTGACCACATCGGACAGTTCGAGTCCGGCGTCCGCCAGCACCCGGATGATGTTGGCGAACGACCGGCGCATCTCCTCGGCGAAGGTTCCCGGGACGATGGACCCGTTCTCGTCCACCGACGCCTGGCCGGAGACGAAGACCAGATCGCCCGCCCGCACGAACGACGAGAACTTCGACGTGTTGCCGTCCCGGCTCACCGTGCCGGTCATCGTCCCGCCCCGTCGCGCAGCGCCTTCTCGAACCGCGTGAGCGCGGCGTCGAGCTCCTCCTCGCCGTGGCAGGCGGAGACGTACCAGACACCACGGCCGGTCACCCACAGGCCGTGCTCGACGAGCACCCGTGACAGACGTTCGTACCGCGCCAGGTCGAGTCGTTGCAACGTCCGGTAGTCCCGGACCTCGGCGTCGCCGAACGAGACGTGGAACGCCGCCGGGAGACCTTCGACCCGCAGGGGCAGGCCGTGCTCGATACCGAGATCCCGCAGTCCCACCATCAGCGTCCTGCCGTGCTTGGCGACCCGCTCGTAGGGCGGATCCTCCAGCAGGCTCGTCACCGTCGCGGCCACCGCGGCGGTCGCCATCACCGAGCCGTTGAAGGTCCCGGAGTGGTTGACCTCCCCGGTGCCGAACCGGGACATCAGCTCGGCGCGGCCGACGAGCGCGGCCACCGGGAACCCGCCGGCGATGGCCTTCCCGTACGTCGCGAGGTCCGGGGGGACCCCGTAGCGTTCCGCGCCACCGCCGAGGCCGAGCCGGAAGCCCGAGATCACTTCGTCGAAGATCAGCACGACCCCGTGCCGATCGCACAACCGCCGGACGGCCTCGAGGTACCCGGGCAGTGGTTCGATGACCCCGGCGTTGATCATCACCGGTTCCATGATCACCGCGGCGACCTGCTCACCGTGCCGGTCGAGCGCGTCGGCGACCTGCTCGGCGTCGTTCCAGGGCAGCACGATGAAATCGTCGAGATGGCGGGCGACCTGCCCCTTCGTGGCCACGCCCCAGTGGCCGTCCCGCGCCGCGGTCAGCACGTTGTCGAGCCAGCCGTGGTAATGCCCTTCGAACCGGATCACCTTGGTGCGGCCGGTCGCGGCCCGCGCCAGCCGTAGCGCGCCCTGCACGACCTCGGTGCCGGACACGCCGAACCGGATCATGTCCGCCCAGCCGACCGCGCGGCACACCAGTTCCGACGCCTGGACCTCGAGCTCGTGCTGGCCGCCGAAGATGACGCCACGCCGGCAGGCATCGGAGACCGCGTCGACGACGTGGTCGGGTGCGTGCCCGAGGAAGTTCGGCCCCTGCCCCAGCAGGTAGTCGACGTAGTCCCGCCCGTCGACGCTGTACAGCCAGGCTCCCTTGGCGCGCTCGATGAACTCCTGTGCGCCGGTGAGGCGGACGTTCGAGTGGACCCCGCCCGGGGTCCGGGCGGCAGCCCGCCGCCTGAGCTCCGCCGACCGCGGGCCGAGCCGGGTCGAATCGTTGGGCATGCAGATCCCTCCCACAGCCCGGCAGCGGCCAGGGCCGACGTTGCCGAGCCTTTCGATTAGTTTCATCTAGTGAAACTACGAGTCTAAGATGCGACTCACGGTACGACCGTGGTGACCGCACCGTCAAGGGGTCGCGTTCGGCCCACGACCTGCGTCTTGGCCCCCTGACACCCTTCTCCGCGCGGGACTAGGATCTGAAACACCGAACTTGCCGACCGAAACGAGGAGGAGCCGTGGCACGGCGCCGTAAGCAGGACCCGGAAGACATCAACCCGTCGGACAACGGCTCGGCGGAGGAGGAGCGCGACTATTCGGTGCGCGCGGTCGAACGGGTCTGCCTGATCCTCAACCTGCTGCAGGAATCGGTCGATGGCATCACCCTGAACGAGGTCGCCCAGACCACCGGACTGCCCAAGTCGTCGGCGTTCCGCTACCTCTGGACACTGGAGAACCACCGGTACGTCGAGCGCGACGACGAGCGCGGCCTGTTCCGGCTGGGGCTCGGGTTCGTCGGCATGCAGTCCCGGCACCTGGAGATCCTGCGCGAACGCGCCAGGCCGTCGCTCGAGTCGCTGCGCGACGAGTTCGGCGAGACCGCGAACCTCGGTCTGCTGGACGGCGACCACATCATCTACATCGAGATCGTGGAGAGCCGGCGCGGCGTCCGGCTCGCGGCGTCCCGCGGCGACCGCGACCCGCTGCACTCGACGGCGCTGGGCAAGGCGATCGCGGCTCACCTCCCCGCGGACCGCGTCCGGAACCTCCTCGAGTCCACCGGGCTGCCCCCGCGCACGGCGAACACGATCACCTCGCTCGACGACTACCTGGACGAGCTCGCGAAGGTCCGCAGGCTCGGCTACGCGGTGGACAACGGCGAGAACGAGGAGGACGGCCGCTGCGTGGCCGCCCCGCTGCTGGCGACGCACCTCCCCGCGGCGATCAGCGTAAGCGGCCCGGCATCCCGCTTCACGATGCAGGACGTGAAGCGGGTGGCCAAGACGCTGATCGAGGTGGCCGCCGGCATCGCGACCAACCCGCAACCCCAGGAGGCGGCGGACTGATTCCGCGGGGCCGCCGCCTCATCGCCTCAGCACTCGGCCCGGGCAGGCGCCGGTGAGCACACCGTCCGAGACGACCTTGCTTCCGTTGATCCAAACGTCCCGCACACCGCGCGCCACCCGACACGGATCCGTCCAGGTTGCGATTTCCCGCGTCTTCGGCAGATCGAGCACCGTGATGTCGGCCATCGCCCCAGACGCCAGGCGCCCCCTGCCGGACAGGCCGAGCCGCTCGGCAACGGCCAGCGTGCTCTTGTGAACCGCCTCCGGCAGGCTCAACATCCGGTTGTCGACCACGTACTTCTGCAGCAATCTCGCATGAGCGCCGAAGTTGCGGGGATGCGGCCGCCCAGGCGCGGACTCCGGAAGGGCACTACCGTCACTCCCGATGAGAGCCATCCGGTGGCGCAGGAACGCCCGAACGTCGTCTTCGCTCCGGTAGAACAGGACCACCTGTACGCGGTTGCCGTGCCGCCCGCACAACCGCAGGCACAGATCCTCCGGGGTCACGGACTCCCTGTCCGCCGCCTCCTCGACCGTCAGCCCCTCCAGGTCCTCATCCCCCGGCCCCGTGAGCGACAGCAGGACCCGGCTCCATTCCCAGGGAATGCTTCCGAACAATCCTGTCGAAAGTTCTGCGCGCGCACGCTCGCGGCGTGCCGCATCGCGCAAGTGGACAGCTATCGCCTCTTCCCCGTCCGCTTGTAGCCAGGCGGGCAAGTACTGGGTCAACGATGATGCCGAAGCGTCGTAGGGGTAGATGTCGAACATGATGTCGACACCTTCGCCCGCAACCTCCTCGAACCGCGTGAGAACGTCGTCAGCGCGGCCCCAGCTCCGGGGGTCGTTGAGGGAAATGTGGGAGAACTGCACGCGCGCCCCTGTCCGCCGGCCGAACTCGAACGCCTCCTCGAATGCACCGAACCCGTCAGTCACCCGGGCATGTGTGGCGTAGAGGGCACCTGCCTCGGCGATCACCCGTCCGAGTGTGTGGAGTTCGTCGGGCGCGGCGAACGCGGAGGGAACGTAGGTGAGCCCGGTCGACAGACCGAATGCCCCTGGTCCAGCGCGGTGCGTAACAAGACGGACATGGTGTCGCGCGCCTCCGCGGTCGAAGGGGTGTTTCCCATCCCCATCGCGGCTATTCGCAGAGCCCCGTGCCCGACCAACGCGGCGATGTTCATGACGGGACCTGCGTCCTCCAGAGCGCGGGCGTACCCCGCGAAATCGACCCACGCCGTCTCCAGCCGAGGTATGCCCAGGCCCTTGAGGAACTCCTCCAGCAAGCTCCGTCGGCCGGGATGAACCGGGAATGCCGAGAACCCGCAGTTGCCGACCACCTCCGTGGTCACACCCTGCATGACCTTGCTGGGCGCCTGGTGGTGCAGGAGGAAGCTGGCGTCCGAGTGGGTGTGGATGTCGATGAAGCCAGGAGTGATCACCATGCCCCGGCAGTCGACTTCGTCCCCTGCGGTGCCGGGAGGAACACCACCGGGAACCACCTCGAGGATGCGGTCGGCTCGAATGCCAACATCCCCTTCGACCGGCGGTCCACCAGTACCGTCGACTACCAGGCCACCCCGTAGCCAGACGACGCCTTCACTCGGCACAGCCTCACCCTCACACGATCCAGGGGTGCCAGGATCCACGCGGTCCGACACCAGGGGCCTCTCGGAGCCGCCGCACGGACGGCCCTATCTCCTTCACGAAGAGCCAGTGCTCGCGCAACGCCGCCGGAGCCAGGTAGGCGGGCTTCGAACGGCTCACGTGTCTCAACAGCGCATGCGCTTTCCGGGTCACCTCCGCCGTTTCTTCCCGGTCGTCCCCGTGGTGATACGTGAGAGCCAGCACATCGAGGAAGAGTTCGAGGGATGCCGCAGTCCGGTGTGTCTCGTCACGCCACTGTTGGACCGGGTTCGGCCAGAACCTGACCTCTCTTCCCGACGGCATGAGGGTGATCGCCTCGCGCAGCGTGGCCGCGATCTGGCGCAACGCCTCGGCGAGCGGCGGCTGCGTCACTGAAAACGCGCGAAGCTGGTCATCCGGGTACCGGGATCCCGGTACTCCGGAATCCGCGAAATAGGGAAGTACTTGGTCGACCACGTACATCATGGATGGATACGAAGCCGTAATGGTGCCCGCCAAGGAGAAAGCCTGCTCCGCTTCGGCGGACGAGCACGGCGACACATACCTGGCCCACCTAGGGCGGAACCCGGCTGCGCCGGCCGAGCCCGACGAGTTCCACGCCAGATCGGCCAGGCAAGCCACGTTCTGGTGGTCAGCCGGGTCTGGGATCCAGTACGCGAGAACGCCTGTCGCACCGGCGAGTGCGCCTTTCCGAATCGCGGTGGAGATGTTCTCCGTGAAATCCTGTCCGAACAGGTGCGGAAAGAGCCCGGTGGTCGGTGCCACCCACGTCTCGGTGCGCTCCGCGCGCGGCTCCGGCACCGGATCGTTGTACTTCCACCAAACGATCACCGGTTCGGGCAGACCGCGTTCGGCGACTCGATCGAGGTACTCGTCCAGCACCCCTTCCCTGACGAGCGTGTCCTGCCAGTGGACCATTTCGATACCGTCGTCCGCGAGGACAGTTCCGACGAGCATCAGGTACTCGATCAAGAGGTGTCCGGGAGAAAGGTCGCGGCAACCCTCGCATGCGCAGTACGGACTGACCAACCGCTGCCGATCGCGCGGGTCGACGTTGCGGATCGGATAGTACTCGTCCCCGGCGACATGGAGTCGGCGAAGTCCGTTGGGGCGCAGGTGTTGGTCGACCAAATTGCGGACCAGGCGCGCCAGCGCGTTGCGTGCCTCCGGCCGGGAGACGCAGTACCCGTAGCCGGTCGGCGTACCATCCGAGTCCACGGCCGACAGCACGCGCACGACCCGAGGGATCAACGTGGAATGGCCGGGGCCGCCGAGGTGCGGGATCAACTCGACGCCGCGTTCCGCAGCATAGGCGCAGATTTCCGAGAACAGGTCCTTCTCGAAGATCACCGGGACGTATTCCAGTTCAACCTCAGCGCCCTTCTCGGCGTCCCAGGTGGTGATCCGAGTACTCGACGCCAACTCCGGAAAGCCGGTCAAGGGGGTGAACATGTACTCGGCGGGCCGTTGCCCGTGCCGGATGTCCCAGCAGCCGTAGATCGACAGCCCGATCGTGTTCAGCTTGAGCTGGGCCAAACGGTCGATGAGGTCCCGCCAGTCGGGCAGATCCATGCGGTCGGTACCCGTGAACGACTCGATGAAGACGCCCCGCGTAGGAAGGTCCGGCCCGTCCTCGATGTCGAGGACCGGCAAGGCGGTACGCTGATATCCGTCCCACAGGTCGAGCAGGGTTCGCACGGCGTGCAGCGCACCTCGCGGATCCGCGAACTCCACCCGAACCGAATCTGCTCGGATCGCAAGACGGTAATTCTCGGCGGGCAACGCCGCCGGCTCGAAGGAAATGCGCGGCGGGAAGCCATCCGCCACTTCCGTTGTTCCGAGGACGCCCTGCACGTGCTCCGCCCACGGAGCAAGCGCGACCGGGATCTCCAATCCGCCGAAGGCAGAACAGGGGAAGGTGGGCCGCCCATTCGCGGCGGTCAGTTTCCGCGGTCGCGGAATGAGTTCGGGAACGGGTCCGGCAGCGACATCAATTTGACCTGGCATAAATTGGAATCCTCGTCGCGAAAACACGTCGACGGGTCGGTGCACAGCAACCAGGACACCCGAGCACTTCCCACTGCCACTCGTTCCCGCCAGGCGTGCTGAATTATGGGTGTCGGAGCGTGACATTACAAGTGATCGCGACGACGTGTCGAAGGCAGCGGTTTTCACCCCGGGCACGCAAAGCGGAATTCACACCATCGTCCAGCCGCCGTCAACGCGGATCGCTTGCCCCGTGAGGAAAGCACTGTCCGCACCGGCCAGGAAACCCACGACGTTCGCGACATCTTCCGGCGATCCGCGCCGCTGCAAAATCTGGTGCGCGAGCACTGTGCGATCGAGATCCTGCTCGTCGAACGACTCCTGCTCCTCCTCGGTCTTGATGGCGCCGGGCAGTACGCAGTTGACCCGAACACCCGAGGGGCCCAGTTCCCGCGCGAGCGATCGGGTGAATCCGAGCAGGCCTGCCTTCGTGGTGCCGTAGTGCAGCGCGTTGGGCGCGCCAGTCTGCGCGAGGACACTACTCACGACGACCACACTGCTACCGGGCGCACCGCGCTCGCGGAAGGCCCGCCGGCAGCACAGGAAGCCCGCGGTCAGGTTGACCGCGAGGATCTCGTTCCACTCCCCGACACTGATCTCCGTCCACGCGTGCCGGACGGTGGTCGCAGCGTTCAGGACCAGCGTCGTGACAGCGCCGAACTCGCCCTCGCATTCGTCGAACATGGCTTCGACCTGTGCGGGGTCGGCGACGTCGGCCGGCAGGACCAGGGCCCGTCCACCGGCTTCATGGATTTCTTCGGCGACCTGTTTCGCCAGCCTGATCATCGGCTCACTGGGGAAACTGTTCACGACCACCGCCATCCCATCGGCGGCCAGCCTGCGCGCGGTGGCTGCCCCGATCCCCCGCGAGGCTCCCGTCACGAGAGCGACCGGCTCCCGCGCGGGTGTCGCCCACCCCGGCCTCGGACCGTCCATCCGGAACACCTCCGCCACTCCGGTCTCGCCACTCACGGTCATTTCAACAGACAAACTAGCTTCTTCACAAGGCGAACCGTGGAACCATCGATGCACAGACCACCCTCGCAGGGTTGCCCAGCGGCGGGGTTCCCCGCGCCGCCCGCGGCACTTGACAGCACCTTCCACACGATTCACCCTGTGTTCCATCAGACGGCACTGGCATTTCATATCCGCTCCTACCGGGTCCGGGAGCCGCGGATTCCGCGGGTTCGTGGCCACTGTCTCGGCCAGGTAACCATCAGACAACTTTTTGACGAGGTGGCTCGTGACAAAGATTCTCATCACCGGCGCATCCGGCCGGGTCGGTTCGACGCTCGCGAAGGCGGCCCTCACGCGGGGGTTCAGCGTCCGGGGGATGGTCATGCCCGACGAGTGTTTTTCGGTGTCGGGTGTGGAGGTGGTGGAGGCGTCGTTGACCGATGCGGCGGCGTTGGCGCGGGCGGTGTCGGGTGTGGATGTGGTGGTGCATCTGGCGGCGCAGATGGTGCTGGGTGAGACGTCGGTGGAGCGGTACTACGACATCAACGTGTTGGGCACGTTGCGGTTGCTGGAGGCCGCGGTGGCGCAGCCGGTTCCGGTGCGCCAGTTCGTCTACGCCAGCACCGACAACACCTACGACCCGGCGCACGCACCACGGGAACCGATCACCGAGGACCACCCGCAGTACCCGGGTGACTACTACGGAACCTCCAAGGTGCTGTGCGAGCAGCTCGTGCGCAACTACCACAAGCTGCACGGGCTCGACTACACCATCCTGCGCTACGGATCCGTGCTGGCACCCAACGAAGCCGTCGCGCTGTTCCGCCTGGACTGGGTCCGCGGGTTCCTGGCCACCCACACCGCGGCCGGCCGCCGCAGCAACCTGTGGCAACTACTGGCCGGCGGGCACGACTTCCTCGGCGCCCTGGACGACCAGATCGGCCACCGCGACGACAACCCCGCACTCGCCCTCACCGGCCCCGACGGCCGCCCCTGGGCCATCCACACCTCCGACGTGCGCGACACCGTCGCCGGAACCCTGACCGCCATCAACCACCCCAACGCCCTCAACCAGGACTTCAACATCGTCGGACCCCACACCACCACCTTCACCGAAGGCGCCACCGTCATCGCCAAGCACTACAACCTCGACCTGCTCACCGCCCACATGCCCGCCACCCTCGCCTTCGAACTCTCCACCCACAAAGCCACCCAACTCCTCGACTACCACCCCCAACACGACTTCGACTCCACCATCACCACCGCACTCAACCCCACCCCCAACCCCGACTACACCCCCGTCACCCAAGGCTGGATCCCCACAAGCGACGCAACCCCCGCGGACGCCTGATCCCCTCGACGAACAGGTCTCACCATGTCCAAGGAACGCACGACCACGACCCGTTACTTGACCCGGCGCGAAACACTCCGGTACGCCGCCGCGACCGCTCTCGGACTGTCCGCCGGCGTCCCACTACTGGGCGGGTGTTCCGTCGGATCGCAAGGGCCCGCCGCGAACGGTGGCCAGCCTCCGACGCAGCCGACCGGAACCCTCCGTGTCGCCCACCTCGGGGATCCGACGAGTCTCGACCCGTCCCTCGCGGGAAACGCGGTCTCACTCCCGATCATCTCGCACAACATCTACGAGAGCTTGCTCGGCTTCAACGGCGACACATCGGAACTGGTCGGCGTGCTGGCCGACCGCTGGGAGTCCTCTCCCGACGGTCGGCAGTGGACGTTCTACCTCAAGGACGGCATCACGTTCCACGACGGGGCGCCCCTCACGTCGTCGGCGGTGAAGAAGACGTTCCAGTACTACTCGAGGTCCGGCGCACAATGGGCGGTCCTGCTCCCGCCCAACGCCACGTACGACGACACTGATCCACGCGTGATCCGCATCAGCAGCCCGGCGAGCTTCCCGGACATGGGCCGAAACGCGACGCTGATCCGCATGATCTCGCCGAACCTCGTCGACCGCGGGCCCGAAGCGGTGAACAAGACCCCGACCGGGACCGGACCGTTCCGGTTCGAGAGTTACACGACGGCGAAGAGCATCGTGCTGACCGCCAACCGCCAGTACCGCGGTCCCGGACCGTATCTGGAAGGTCTGCAATTCCAGATCATCCCCGACGCATCCGCCCGTGTCGCGGCACTCCGATCCGGGAGCGTGGATCTGGTGTACAACGTTCCACCGAGCGACGCCGGCGCCCTGCGTACGGCCTCCAACCTCACCGTCACCGAAAAGCCGTTGTGGCGGGTGGGGCAGCTGATCATCTTCACCAAGCACCAACCCGTGGACAACGTGGCGCTGCGCCGCGCGATAGCGCACGCCATCGACAAGGAAGCGATCGTGAAGTCGATCCTCCGCGGAGTCGGAAAACGGCAGGACAACATCCTGCCGGAAGGCGTTTACGGTTACCGGCAGCCGACCACCCAGTACCCCTACGACCTGGACAAGGCCCGGCAGCTCCTCGCTCAGAGCGGTCTGCCGGCTCCGGTCGAGCTCGAGGCGGTGTGGTCCCCCGAACTGGGCGAGAACATCGGCCGGGTCGAGCAGGCGATCAGTGGCATGCTGTCCCAGATCGGCGTGAACATGAAGGCAACGCAGATTCCTTTCGCCGAGGTCACCAAGGTCATCGTTGACCCGAAGCAGAAGCCCTACCACGCTGTGGCCGGCGAACTCGGGTGGTTGACGGGCGGCCCCCTCTTCTTCGCGACGAAGTACTTCCAGCGAACCTCCGAGTTCGACGCGATGAACGACCTCAACACGAGGATGCTGACCACGCCGGACGGGCCCGAACGTCTTCAGCTCCTCGCCGACATGCAGGAACTGTTCGCGCAACAGCTGCCCGCCATCCCGCTCTACAACTCGATCCAGGTCGATGCGTACTCCAGCGCGGTTCAGGGCTACAGCGCGCCGAAGGACGGCTTCCAGCCCAGGTTCGGCCAGGTCTTCCTCAGCCAGTAACCGTCGACAGCGAAGGGAAGCGGGCCCTGTGATCACCCGATTCATCATCAACCGGTTGCTGCAGAGCATCGTCGTCGTATTTGGTGCGGTTGTCATCAGCTTCCTACTGACCAACACCATCGGCCGGCCGGCGGATGTCATCGGTGGGCCGCAGATGACCGCTGAGGCACGTGCCGCGCTCAACGCCGAGCTCGGCTACGACAAACCTCTACTCACGCGATTCCTGCATTACCTGGGCGGAATTTTTCAAGGCGACTTCGGAACATCGTACCGAACCAGTTCCGACGCGATGGGCGAGGTGGTCACGGCCTTCCCGAACACCTTGATACTGGTGGTCCTGGCCATCCTGCTCGCCGCCATCCTGGCGCTCATGTTGACCATTTTCAGCGCGCGTCATCGCGAGTCGTGGGCAGACCGCTTCATCCGGCGCACGATCGGGGCTCTGCAGGGCATGCCCGAATTCTGGCTCGGGCTGATGCTCATCCTCGTGTTCTCGGCGAATCTTCAGCTGCTGCCGAGTTTTGGTTTCTACAATGTCTCATCGATCGTCCTGCCGGTGGTGACCCTCGCATTGCCCACAGTTCCGACGCTGTACCGCGTGTTCCGCGGGCAGATGCTCGACGTCCTCGGAAACGACTTCGTGGAGGCCATGCGGGCGCGCGGTTTGGGTGAACGCGTGATCGTCTACCGCCACGCGCTCCGGAACATGCTCGGCCCCAGCGTGAACTTCACCGCGCTCCAGCTGGGTTACCTGATCTCGGCGTGCGTCATCGTCGAGACGATCTTCTCCTGGCCGGGAATCGGCAACCTGATGATTTCGGCCGTCCTCACTCGCGACTTCGCGGTGGTCCAGGCGACCATCATCATGGTCGCGGCCTTCTACGTGCTGCTCAACCTGATCTCGGACATCTTCATCCTCATCAGTGATCCTCGCGTCCGGATGGTGAAAGCATGAACCTGCTCACGGGCAAACCGGCCACCCGGCGCCGTGCACGTCCCGGTGGTGCTTCGTTGCGGGCCGGTGCGACGCTCCTCGGCGCGCTCGCCTTCGGCGCTGTCGTCGCACGTGTCCTGCCGATCGACCCCAATGCGCAGAACCTCGCGGAGTCCTACCTTCCGCCGATGTCGGGAGGTCACGTTCTGGGCACGGACGTCCTCGGACGCGATTTGCTGGCTTGGTGCGCGTACGGCGTGGCGACCTCGCTGACCGTCGCGCTCATGGTGGTCCTGATCAGTGCGTTCGTCGGCGTCTTGATCGGTGCCTACGCCGCGTACATGGGCGGGTGGGTGGACGCCGTCCTGATGCGACTGGTCGACCTGCAACTCGCCGTCCCTCCGCTACTGATATTCCTGGCCGCATCGATGTTCATCCAGCCGAGCTACGCCACGATGGTCGTCCTGCTTTCGTCGGTCGGGTGGGTGCCCTACGCACGACTGGTCAGGGCGAATGTGCTCGTCGACCGGGAGCGGGGGTACGTCGCCGCCGCTCGCTTGGCCGGGACCCGGCGGATCGGCATTCTCTTCGGACACCTGATCCCCGCCGCAGCGACCCCCATCATCGTCTACGCGTCCCTGCACATCGGGTTCGTCGTACTGTCGGAAAGCGCACTGTCCTTCCTCGGACTCGGCTTCCAACCCCCCACCGCCAGCCTCGGTTACATGATCTCGCAGGGCAGGGACCAACTGGTCGGTTCCTGGTGGATCGCCACCGTGCCCGGTCTCGTGATCATTCTGCTCGTCGTCTCGGCCAACCTGATCGGTGACGGACTACGGGACCGGTTCCACCTCGACTCCGGAGGCCTCGAATGACCGCACCCGCACTTCAGGTCCAAGACCTCGAGATACTCGCTCCGAGCGGAACGAAACTGGTCTCGGGCGTGAGTTTCCAGGTGTTCCCCGGGCACCTGCTCGGTCTTCTCGGGGAGACCGGAGCAGGCAAGACCCTCACAGCACGAGCGGTTCTGGGGCTGCTGCCGAAGACGCTCCGGGCCAGCGGCAAGGTCAGTTTCGACGGGCACACCTGGTACTCGCTGGGAGAGCCCGACCAGATCGCGCAACATCTCGGCACCTCGACCGGCCTCATGTTGCAGAACCCCGCCGCGGCCTTCGACCCGATGCAACGCATCGGACGGCAACTCGTCGAATCGGTGGTGCACAAGCGGCTGATGACTCGCCAGGAGGGCACGCACCGTGCGCGTGAACTCTGCGAGTACCTGGGCCTGTCGGACACCGACGAGCTGTTCCAGCTCTACCCGCACGAACTGTCGGGAGGTATGGCGCAGCGGCTCGCGCTGGCGCTGACGCTCATGCCGAGACCGCGCCTCCTGGTGGTGGACGAGCCTACCTCGGCGCTGGACGCGAACCTGCGGATCGAGGCACTGAAACTGCTTCGGTCGATCTCCGAGGAGGCCGGGATGGCGGCGCTCCTCGTCTCCCACGACCTCGGTCTGGTGAGCAGCTTCTGCGACAGCGTGGCGATCATCTACGCTGGCAGGTTCGTCGAGTACGGCCCGATGACCACGGTCATCGACCGTCCCGCGCACCCGTACACGGCGACATTGCTGAGCTGCGAACTCACGCTCGACCGGCCTTCCAGGAGCCGCCTGCCCGTGATCCTGGGCGAGCCGCCGTCGCCGGGAAACTGGCCCCGCGGGTGTTCCTTCCACCCCCGGTGCCCGGACGCCCAGGAGCGCTGCGCGATCGAACGTCCCCTGTTCACCAACGAACCCGACGGTGGCTACGCGTGCCACTATCCGCGACGGGAGGGCCGGACGTGCAACATCTGACCGCCAGGAACACCAAGGCCGCCGCGATACACGTGAGCACGTTGTCCAAGGACTTCCGGAACCGCAAGGGCGTGGTCCGCCACGCCCTCGACTCGGTGGAGTTCACCGTCGACCCTGGCAGGACCACCGCGGTGATCGGGGAAAGCGGTGCCGGCAAATCGACCCTCATCCGGTGCGTCGCCGGTCTGGAGAAACCGACCAAGGGAGCGGTCCTGGTCGGCGGCGTCGAGGTCACGGCACCCAAGCACGGCACCACCAGTCCGGTGCAGATGGTCTTCCAGAACCCGACCGACGCGTTGAATCCGGTGCGCAGCGTCGGGTGGAGCGTCGCGGAACCGCTCCGGAACCTCGGCAAGCGCGACCGCCGTGCCCGCGTGGCCGAACTGATGACCTCGGTGGGAATCGATCCGGCGCGGTACAAGGAAAGGCCCAAGGCGTTCTCGGGCGGTCAGCTCCAGCGGATCGTCATCGCTCGCGCCTTGGCGTCGTCGCCCGACGTGCTGCTGTGCGACGAACCCACTTCCGCGCTGGACGTCTCGGTACAGGCGCAGATCATCAACCTCCTACTCGACCTGCAGGAGAAGTACCAGTTCGCGTGCATCGTCGTCACCCACGACCTCGCCGTGGCGAGGGCACTCGCGGACGATGTGGTCGTGCTGAGGCACGGGTCCATGCTGTTCTCCGGGTCCCTCAGCGAGATGATCGGTGACGCTGCGGATCTCGATCCCTACGTTCGACAGCTGGTTCGTTCGTCGCACGAGATGGAGATCAAGAAGGTGGAACACGAACAGGTCACATGATCTGCACCCGGTGGAAGCGGCTCGCAGCCGGAACGCCCGTGGGCAGTTCACTGGCGTTCCGGCTTTCGCTCGCTTGTGGGGATCCAGCCTTGGGTGACGGGGGTGTAGTCGGGGTTGGGGGTGGGGTTGAGTGCGGTGGTGATGGTGGAGTCGAAGTCGTGTTGGGGGTGGTAGTCGAGGAGTTGGGTGGCTTTGTGGGTGGAGAGTTCGAAGGCGAGGGTGGCGGGCATGTGGGCGGTGAGCAGGTCGAGGTTGTAGTGCTTGGCGATGACGGTGGCGCCTTCGGTGAAGGTGGTGGTGTGGGGTCCGACGATGTTGAAGTCCTGGTTGAGGGCGTTGGGGTGGTTGATGGCGGTCAGGGTTCCGGCGACGGTGTCGCGCACGTCGGAGGTGTGGATGGCCCAGGGGCGGCCGTCGGGGCCGGTGAGGGCGAGTGCGGGGTTGTCGTCGCGGTGGCCGATCTGGTCGTCCAGGGCGCCGAGGAAGTCGTGCCCGCCGGCCAGTAGTTGCCACAGGTTGCTGCGGCGGCCGGCCGCGGTGTGGGTGGCCAGGAACCCGCGGACCCAGTCCAGGCGGAACAGCGCGACGGCTTCGTTGGGTGCCAGCACGGATCCGTAGCGCAGGATGGTGTAGTCGAGCCCGTGCAGCTTGTGGTAGTTGCGCACGAGCTGCTCGCACAGCACCTTGGAGGTTCCGTAGTAGTCACCCGGGTACTGCGGGTGGTCCTCGGTGATCGGTTCCCGTGGTGCGTGCGCCGGGTCGTAGGTGTTGTCGGTGCTGGCGTAGACGAACTGGCGCACCGGAACCGGCTGCGCCACCGCGGCCTCCAGCAACCGCAACGTGCCCAACACGTTGATGTCGTAGTACCGCTCCACCGACGTCTCACCCAGCACCATCTGCGCCGCCAGATGCACCACCACATCCACACCCGACACCGCCCGCGCCAACGCCGCCGCATCGGTCAACGACGCCTCCACCACCTCCACACCCGACACCGAAAAACACTCGCGAGACCTCACGACGCAGCGCACGTCGTGCCCGGCTCGCTGAAGCGCCGGGACAAGTGTCGAACCGACCCGGCCGGTGGCTCCCGTCACACAAATCAGCGCCATCTGTTGTCATTCCTCCTTGGTCGCGGAACAGCGCTCCCGCCATGCCCGCTTGATGACTTCGATAACCGATCTGTCGATGTCCTCCCCGGTCGGGACAGCGACGCCCTGGTGGTCGTGGCGGGTTCCATGCGCCAGCGCCGATTCGATCGCCGCCCGGATACCACCCGGTGTGCCGGCGCAGTCGAACACCGAAGCCGCTCTGGGGCGACCGTCCTGCCGCGAACCGATGTTGACCGTCGGCGTTCCCACGACAGGCGCCTCGAGGAGGCCGCTCGATGAGTTCCCGATCACCACATCGCAATGCCGGATCAAGCCGAGGTAGCCGTGCTGACCGAGTGACGGAACGAAGGTCGCTAAGTCCGGGTGGTTCGCGACGAACCGCGCCACCGCCTCGGTGATGGCGTGACTTCCGTGGTCCACGTTCGGAGCGGTGAACACGACCGTGCCGTGGTCGTATGTCCTCAGTACGGACAGAAGCGCAGCCAACGCGCGGGAGGTCTCTTCAGGCTTCTCCGTCACAGGGTGGAAAGTCACTGCGAAGCTCGGCGCCCGCAACCGCACACCCAACCTGCGCTCCACCGCTCGCCGATCCGGCAGATGTGCGGTCAGCTCGGCGTCGATGTTGATGCGACCCGCGTTGTGCACCGTCCCCTCGTCGATACCCATTCCGAGGAGTCGCACACGGTCCTCCTCGGCGAACACGAAATGGAGATGAGCCAGTTGCGACAGCGCATGCCGGATGCGGTCGTCGGCGGACCCCAGGGTCAGCTGCCCCCCGCCGAAGTGCACGATCAGGACGTTCCTCGGTAGAGCAGCGAGAGCCGCGGCCAACGCCTCGTAGCGATCACCCAGGACGCACAGGACGTCGGGGGCAATCCGAGCAAAGGCATCGGCGTATCCGAGGACTCCGAGGCCGATCGATTTCGCGACGGCGACCGGGCTGTCACCCGCGAGCACCACCTCGATGCGTTCGGCGACGGTTAACCCGTCCCCTTCGATGGCGTCAACGGTGTTTCCCTGCTCGCGAAGCAAGTGACCGCCGCTGACGAGGATCCGGAGATCGACCTCGGGATCGCGGGCCAGCCGGCGGATGACCGGGACCAGTGGACCGTAGTCGGCACGCGAACCGGTGAAGACACACATCTTGACCTCGCCGGCCGTCAGCACTGGACCTCCGCCTCACGTGAGCCTCGCCCGCCGGCGTGGCGGGCGAGGAGACTGCAGAGCCCCGACACCACCGCACCTTGTTGCCCGCCGGTGATGCCCACCGAACTGGGCAGGGAGAGACCGGCGCGATAGATTCCGTCCGCCACGGATCCGCCCAGCCGTTGGCACGACAGGTACGGCCGCTGCCGGTGCAGGGGTGGCCACAACCTGCGGGCCTGGATACCCCGCGCCTGCATACCTCGCACGATGCCGGAAACGGAAACGTCCTCACCACGAAGCAGGATCGAGTAGAGCCAGTGCGACGGAACCGCCCACTCCGCGCGCGGTGGACGCACGACCGGGGCTGAAGCCAGGAGGCGGTCGTAACGGTCGGCCATCTTTCGCTTGTGCAGCAGGAAGGTTTCGAGCTGCTCCAATTGAGCGAGACCGACCGCCGCGGCGAGGTTGCTCATCCGGTAGTTGTAGCCGACCTCGTCGTGCTCGTAGCCGTCGTCGCCCGACTTGGCCTGGTTCACCAGGTGCCGGGCCCTGGCCACGGCAGCCGGATCGTTGCTCACGATCATTCCGCCGCTGCCGGAGGTGATGAGCTTGTTCCCGTTGAAGGAGAAACAACCGAAATCCCCCACGGTGCCCACCTGCCTGCCGTTGACCGCTCCGGAGCGCCAACGGGAACCGTGAGCCTCCGCGGCGTCCTCGACGATACGAACACCGAAACGCTGCCGCAGCTCGAGAACCGGTTCAATGTCCGCGGGATGGCCGAGGACGTGCACCACTTCGACGACACTCGGAATCCGTCGGCCGAGCCGTGCTCGACGCAGGACGTCGTCGTACAGCCGCTCCGTGTCCATGTTCCAGGTCTGCGGTTCGCTGTCGACGAGCAGGAGGTCGGCGCCCGTGTAACTTGCGGCGTTGGCCGATGCGATGAACGTGAAGTCGGAGACCGCGACCAGTTCACCGCTTGCCGCACCTACCAGTCGCATCGCCACGTGCAACGCCGCTGTTCCACTGGAGCACGCCACCGCGGATCTCACCCCGGTCTTCTTCGCGAACTCGTCCTCGAACCGGCCGACGAAGGGACCGGCCGATGACACGAAGTTGCTTTCGACGCATTCCCGCAGGTAGGCCAGCTCGTTCCCCGCGAGCATAGGCTCCGACAACACGATCCGGCTCGCGCTCACCGGTGGTACCTCGCAGCCCGTTGGCCGTCCACCCGTGGCCTGAGCCAGTCCGCCGTGATCGCAAGCCCCTCGGCCAGCTCCCTCTCGGGTTTCCACCCGATCACGTCCCAGGCCCGAGCCGGGTCCGACAACAGCACCTCGACCTCACCGGCATCAGGTCGAACCCGGAGGGATTCCGACTCGATCTTCGCCGACGCGCCCACGACATCGCAGCAGAGATCGAAGAGCTCGCCCACGGACACGCACGACCCGGTGCCAAGCTGCACCACCGAGCCCGGCGGCACACCCGAAGTCGCCATCCGCAGGAACCCGTCGACCGTGTCGGACACGAAGGTGAAGTCCCGCTTCGGCCACACACTCCCGAGCTTCACGGTCTCGCGGCCGGCGAGCAGCTGGCCGAGAATCGTCGGGATGACCGCTCTCAGCGACTGTCTGGGTCCGAACGTGTTGAATGGCCGCAAAGTGACGACATCCACTCCGAAGGAGCGCGCGTAGGACTCGCACAGCTGGTCGGCGGCGATCTTGGTAGCGGCGTAGGGTGAAAAGGCCTGCAGCCGGTGGCTCTCCCGGATCGGCACGTCCTCCGGGGTGCCATAAACCTCGCTCGTCGACGTGTTGACGACGCGCGTTCCGGGCGAGTCGCGAGCCGCCTCGAGTACGTTGAGCGTGCCACCCACGTTCGTGCTCACGAACGAGGCCGGCGCTTGGTAGCTGTACGGAATGGCGATCAGCGCCGCGAGGTGGAAGACCACGTCGGCGGCCTCGACCAGCTCACGAACGCACCGGGTGTCGCGGATGTCGCCCAGTCTGAGGTCCAGGTTCGGCGGACGTCGGGCATCCAGTTCGTCCAGCCAGCCGTAGGAGCCGTTGGAGTTGTAGACGCACAGCCCGCAAACCTCTGCCCCCTCTTCGACGAGCTTCTCGACGAGATGGCTACCGATGAAACCGTCAGCGCCTGTCACGAGCACACGCGCCCCCGTCAGCGCACTCACCGGCAACACCTGACCTGACCAGCGTCAGTTCGGAAATGTTCCACGGCACTTGTCTATGCCACGCGCCCATAGCGGCCCAGACGGCGAGTTCAGCTGGTTGCGGGCGGCTACGCGTTGACAGCCACACACGCTCGCGCGATAATCAACTTACTGTTTCATTCAGCGAAACCAACGTGGTACAGGTGTAAGTCAGCCCTTGCCCCGCTTGCCCGGGGAGAAGGAGGCTTCGGAGATCCGCGTCTGGACTGCCAACGCCCTGCCACGCGAACCGAGTACGCGACAAGGAGCCGGCCGCACATGCACTCGCGCTATCTCGACACCATCGAGTACCAGGCAATGGACATGCCCTCCGCACTCGTCCTGCGCTACTCGGGAGAGCTCGGGAAGAAGACGCTCACCGAGTCGTTCCGGATCCTGTGCCACCGCCGCGCGGCCCTTCGCGCGCGGATCAGAGAGACCGAGCAGGGTTTCGAGCTGTACCTGCCCGACGACGACCGCGCGCCGGAATCCATCTGGCACTCCGGCCTCTCGGACGACGAGCTCGAGCGGTTCACACTGGAGGACCTCTGCAAAACGGCGATGCCCTGGAACGTCGCGGAGGCAGTCGCGAAGCTCACGGTGTTCGCGGGCAGTTCCAGCGGAATCGTCCTGATGCACACCGATCACGCGATCGCGGACGGGCAGGTCAAACTCGCGCTCCTGCGCGAGTTCCTCGACATCTACCAGAACCTGTCCGCCGGCGGGCACGTCGAGTCGGCTGTTTCCCGTGATCTGCCATCGCCACCTTCGGTGGTTCTCGCTGGGCGCCTGGGCGTCGATGCGCCGGGCAACGTCCCGACCCCGGCGGAAGCTCCCTCCTTCACCAAGCACGAAGCACTGCGCCACTACATCACCCTGACCGAGCAGCAGAGCGCCGCACTCCGGACCGCAGCAAAGAAGGCCGGCACGTCCGTGCACGCGTTCCTCTGCGGCGTGATCCTGCGCTGCCATCGCCGAGATCGGGGCGAGGCGTTGCCCACCTCGGAGATGGTCTGCTGGGCGCCGGTACACCTGCGGCCGCGGGTTTCACCCGTCGTGACGCCACCGGAGACGACCAACTTCGTGGGAATTCACACGGCACCCGTGAAGGTCGGCGTCGACGACGCCATCGCCGGGATCGCTCACAAGGTCAAGCAGCAGCTGGACGGTTCGATCGCCGACCAGGACATACACCGCAGTTTCCTCACCGACTCCTTCCGGCAGGACGAGGTCGAGAACCTCGGATCGAGCAACTACCTGGACAGCGTCAGCCTGAGCAACCTCGGACGCCTGCCGGAGTTCTCCTGCCCGCCCGGGCTGCGCGTCACCGATTTCCAGGTCTTCACCCACCGCGTCATGGCTCCCTATCCGTGCTACGTCACGTACACCTACGCGGGGCGGCTCACGATCCAGTGCGTCTACCGACCGGATCTGCACTCGCGCGCCGCCGCGGATCGCTACATCGGTGCGATCAGCGCTGAGCTCGACGCCATCACGCGCGAGCGTCCTGATGAGCGCTGAGCCGATGAGTGCCTCTTACCCGGATCGGACAGTCGAACGTCTCGACCTGAGGAGGTGGATCCGCGAAGGTGATCGCGTGATGTGGTCCCAGGGCAACGCCGAACCACTCACCCTCCTGGAACAACTGATCGACCAGCGCCGCGCCTTCGGGCAGATCGACGTCTTCTTGGCACTGTCCTTCAGCAACACAATGCGGCAAGAATACTGCGACGTCTTCCACTACGAGGGTCTCGGCGGTCTCGGCGCGAACTCGCGACTGTCGCGCCAGGGCGTGCTGGAAGTCCACCCCATGCAGCTGGGCCAGTTCTGCAACGACCTCCACGACGGTCGCTTCCCGGTCGACGTCGCCTTCGTCCAGCTGGCTGGCCCCGACCGCGATGGCAACTACAGCGCCGGTTTCGACCACACCTACACGCGCGACCTCGTGTCGAGAGCCCGGGTGGTCATCGCCGAAGTCAACACGAACGCCCCCGTGCTGCCGGGCGCCAGCACGATTCGCCCGGACGAACTGGACGCGGTGGTGCACACCGACCGCCCCGTCTGCCCGGCCCCGGTCGCGGTCTCGGACGAGGTCGATCGGAAGATCGCGGCGCACGTCGCGGAACTCGTTCCCGACCGGGCGACTCTCGAAGTCGGGATCGGTGCCCTGCCGTCGTGTGTTCTGGAAGCCCTGGCCGGCCACCGCGATCTCGGCATCCACACCGGAATGATCACGAGACCCATGCTCGGCCTCATCGGATCCGGCGCGGTGACGAACGCCTTCAAGCCGGTCGACACCGGCTACAGCGCCGGCAGCATCCTGGCGTTCGACCAACCGCAGCGCCTCGATCCGTACCCTCTACGACTTCGGCCGTCACGTGAGACGCTGCACTTCACCGCATTGGCCGGACAACCGAGCATGGTCGCCATCAACACGGCGGTCGAGATCGACCTGAGCGGTCAGGTGAACGCGGAGTACGTGCCCGAGGGGTACGTCGGCGCGGTCGGTGGCCTGCTCGACTTCGTCAGGGGGGCGCGGGCATCGGACGGCGGACGCTCGATCTTCGCGATCCACTCCCGAACCTCTCGTGGGCGTTCCCGGATCGTCTCCGCGTTGGCCGGTGGTGTGGTCACGGTCCCGCGCAGCGACGCGAACTGGGTCGTCACCGAATGGGGCGCGGTGGATCTGGCACACGCGTCGCTGTCCGAGCGTGCGAGGCGCCTGATATCGATAGCGCACCCCGATGACCGGGAGGCGCTGTCGAAGGCCTGGCACGACCGGAACTAGAGGCCGGTCGTGGTCTGGAGGAGCGATGCCAGAGGGATTGCTGGGCGGCTGCCACGTGGCCGACCTGTCGACACTTTTCGCCGGTCCGTTCGCTGCCATGATGCTCGGGGATCACGGTGCGGACGTCGTCAAGGTCGAACACCCGCGTGGGGACGATCTGCACCACTGGGGCCGCATGAAGGACGACCAGCCGTTGTTCTTCAAGATGGTCAATCGCAACAAGCGGCTCGTCGCGGTGGACTTGCACCAGGCCGACGGCCAGGAGGTGGTCCGGCGCCTCGTCGCCGACGCGGACGTGCTGATCTCGAACTTCCGGCCAGGACGACTCGCCGCATGGGGCCTCGGCTGGCCCACACTGCACCGTCTCAACCCCCGGCTCGTGCTGGCGGAAGTGACCGGATTCGGGCAGACGGGCCCCTACAGCCGGCTGCCCGGCTTCGGCACACTCGCCGAGTCCGTCAGCGGGTTCGCAGCGATGACCGGGCCACCTGACACCGATCCCGTACTTCCCCCGTTCGGGCTCGCCGACGGCGTCGCTGGTATCGCGGCGGCATTTGCCGTGACTGCGGCGCTGTGGGACCGCGAACGCACGGGCGTCGGCGTGCAGATCGACACCGCGCTCTACGAACCGCTGATGTCGGTGGTGGGTAGCCACATCCTGGAGTTCGACCAGCTCGGAACGCTCCAGCCGCGGATGGGCAACGCCGTCCCGCAGATCGCGCCACGCAACACGTACCGGACCGCGGATGGGCAGTGGATCGCCCTGTCCGGGGCCGCCCAGTCCGTGGCCGGACGGCTGTTGCGTCTGGTCGGTGGTGAGAAAGCGATGCGCGACCCGCGTTTCGCGACCAACGCCGACCGGATCGAGAACCGGGTTGCGCTCGATGGCCTGATCAGCGGATGGGTTGGCAGTCACAGCCGCGCTGAGGTGCTCGAGCGGATGCGAGAGGCGGACGTCGCCGTCGCGCCGGTTTACGATGCGTCGGACATACTGCAGGACGAACATTTCCTGGCCCGCGGAAGCATTGTCGAGATCGACGACGATGACCTCGGTCGGATCCGCATGCAGGGTCCGTTCCCGAAGGTTCCACAGAACCCTGGCTCGGTGCGCA
Source organism: Amycolatopsis thermalba (assembly GCF_023376025.1). Lineage (NCBI taxonomy): Bacteria > Bacillati > Actinomycetota > Actinomycetes > Pseudonocardiales > Pseudonocardiaceae > Amycolatopsis > Amycolatopsis thermalba. Next base: position 854,928 of record NZ_CP091196.1, on the reverse strand, counting down.
ATGCCGCCCGCGGTGCCATCGGCGCCGACACCGAGGCCGTGCTCCGGGAGCTGGGCTACTCGAGACCGGACGTCGACCGGCTTGCGGCCTCAGGCGTGATCGCGCGGGGCACCCACGGTGCCGAGACGTGCGGGTAGCGCGGCCGCGGCGACCGCGGCCGACAGCACGGCCAAGCCCGCGCCCGCCCAGGCGACCAGCTGATAAGTACCGGCGGACAGCACGATCGGTTCTCCCGCAGCCTCTCCGATGCGATGCGTCGCGACCGAGGAGAAGACAGCAAGCCAGAACGCCGCCCCCACTTGCTGCGCGGTGTTGATCATACCGGAGGCGGCACCGACATCGCCTGCCGCCAGCCCGGTGGTCGCGAGAACCCTCAGCGCGATGCTGACGCACGAGGCGCCGAGGTACAGCACGAACACCGCACAGGAGACAACCAGCGCACCCGAGCCGGTCGAACTACCACCCGCGGCTCCCAGCATCGCCGACCCCGCAGCCGCGATCACCGCAGAACCGGCGACGATCCACCGCATCCCGACCAACGGTATGAATCGCTGCGCGGCGAGGGATCCGAAGAACACGGCGAACGATGCGGGCATGAAGACCAGCCCGGTGCCCGCTGCCGAGTAGAGCAGGACGTTCTGCAGGTAGAGCGTCGCGACGTAGATGCCGCAAGCAGGAGCACCGCACAACAAGAAGAGCGTCAGGTTGGCGACGGTCAGGGACCGGATCCGGAACAACCTCAACTCGATCATCGGGTTCGGGTGGCGGTGCTCGATGACGACGAACGAACCCGCGAGCAGAATGGCGAGCGCGAAGGCGCCGAGTGTCGGTACGGCGGACCAGCCGTCGCTTTCGACGTTGATCACCGCGTACACGATCGACATCAGAGCGCCGGTCACGGTGACGGATCCCCAGATGTCGAACCGTCCCGTGCGGTCCAGCCGGAACGGTGGTACGGCCCGCTGGGCGAGTACGACGATGGCAACGCACACCGGGACGTTGACGAAGAAGATGGCCGCCCAGGAGAACAGGTCGACCAACACCCCTCCCGCGACAAGGCCCGTCGTCGCGCCGCAACCGCTCACGATTCCCCACAGTGTGAGAGCACGACGGCGTTCCGGCCCGTCCGGGAAGACCCGGACCAGGATCGCCAGCGCGGCGGGCGCCATGATCGCCGCGCCCAGCCCTTGCGCGAACCGGGCCAAGACCAGCATCAGCTGTGTGGCCGACAGCCCGCACACCACCGAGGTGACGGCGAAGATCCACGCGCCGGAAAGGAACGTGATCCGTTGCCCGACGACATCCGCGCAGCGACCTCCGAAGACCAGGAATCCGCCGAAGACCAGGATGTAGGAGTTGATCACCCAGGTCACCCCGGCCGCGGAGAACCCCAGGTCCTGCTGTATCGAGGGCAGTGCGACGAACCCGACGAACGAGTCCAGGACAACGGCGAACTGCGCGAGGCACACCGCAGTGACCACCTTCGTCCTCGCCGTCCGGGCGAGGACAGACCCGTCGGTCGCAGGCGCCGCGCTCATGCCTCCGAGACCCGCCCCCGCTCGATCCAGCCGAGAATCCGCCGTGCTCCCGCGACGATCGCCTCGCCACTGACCGCGGTCATCGAGCCGCTGACCGACGCGGCGACGACGCTCCGCACCCACAGAACCTCCTCTTCGGAAGGCCCGAACGCATCGGCGACCAGCTTGACTTGGCGCGGGTGCAGGCAGAGCTTGCCGGTGAACCCGAGCCGTGCAGCGTGTTCGGCGTCTGCGCGGACCAGGTCCATGTCTTCGATCGCGGTGGTCGCCCCGTCGACCGGCGGGGCGATGCCGGCCGCTCGCGACGCCATGACCACCTGGGCACGGGCGAAGAACATGGCGTCGCGGTCGGCGTGGTTCACTCCGAGCTCCCGGCCGAGGTCGGCGTTGCCGAACACCGCCGTGTCACGCCCGCGACCCCGCAGATCGCGGGCGCGTCGATGACTCCGGACGCCATCTCGATCAGGGGCAGCACGCACGCCCCGGCAGGCATCACGTCGACCACCTGCCGCACCTGTTCGGGGCGGGTGACCTTCGGCACGATGCTCCGCAGACCCGCCCGGCGAGCATGGACAGGTCGCGCTGCCACCAGTCCGTCGTGTCGTCGTTGATGCGGACGATGCCGCTGCCGCCACTGTTCCGCCAGGCGCGGACGTTCTCCCGCGCTCTGCGCTTGTCGGCCGGAACAACCGCATCCTCGAGATCGAGGACAACGAGGTCAGGGTCGCAGTCCACAGCTCTCGAGAACCGGTCCGGCCGATCACCCGGCACGAACAGCATCGTTCGGGCGTCGATCACACTCTCGTGGAACGGCATGGTCACTCCGCGATACGGGTCCGGTCCGACCAGGCGAACACGGGCGCGCCGTCGGCCTGCTCGACCAGTCGGAAGTGCTCGTACCCGGCGGCGAACCGGATCTTGAGGCACCCGTCCGGCAGCAGCGACGGGTCGATCTCCAGCACGGGCGGTATCCCGGCGGGTCCGCCGGTGAGCCGGACCTGGATCTTGAGCGCGTCGGACATCACTGCCCCCTTGCCTGTGCCAGTTCGTTGGGCCTGCCGATGTCCTGCCAGTCGTCGCTGAGGGGCCACAGCGCCACCTTTTCGCCGCGGCGCAGGCAGTCTTCGAACAGGTTCGTGATGGGGAACTCCTGATCCGCCGGGATGCGGTCGAGCAGGACCGGGTCCAGCGTGTAGATGCCGGCGTTCACCGGCCATTCCTGCGTCGGCTTCTCGACGATCTGCGTGAGCCGGTTCCGATCGGACTTCAGCACACCGAACGGCACCTCGTGGCGGTACCTGCTCGTGGCGATCGTCGCGAGGGCCTGCTCCCGCCGGTGCGTCTCGAGGAGCTTGCCGACCGAGAAGTTGGTGACCAGGTCGCCGTTCATGACCAGCAGCGGGTGCTCGGCCCGGTAACCGAGGTCGCCGAGCAGCCGCAGCGCGCCACCGGTCCCCAGCGGCAGGTCGGGGTCCTCGCGCAGGTACTCGATGCTGCACCCGAGGTGCCCGCCGTCGCCGAAATGCTTCTCTATGACGTTCGCCAGGTAGTTCACCGAGAGGAATATCTTTTCCACCCCGGAACCGACGAGATGCAGGACCAGCCGTTCCAGAATGGGACGGCCGGCGACGGTCAGCATCGGTTTGGGAATCGTATCGGTCAGGGGCGCCAATCGCGTTCCCCTGCCGCCCGCCATGATCACGGCCCAGTTCGGCAGTTTCGGCACCCCGATGATCCGCCGCTCGACGTGCAGGCCGACCACCCGGTTGCCGGAGTCGACCACCGGGATGTTGCGAACTCCCAGCGCACGCATGAGATCCAGGACCGCCGCCCGGTCGGCGGCCTGGCTCGCCGTCGCACGCCAGGGGCGGACCAGGGGTGCGATCGGGTCGTCCAGCGACACCCCGTTCAGGAGCCCGCGGCGCAGGTCCTGCTCGGAAACCGCACCGACCAACCGGTTGTCGTCATCCACCACGAAAACATCGCTCAGATCGTTCATGTCGACTACGGTGAACGCGTCGCGAATTGAGGCGTTCGAACAAAGCAACAGGTTCGACAAGCACATCGTTCGTCCGTTCATCGTTGACTCGACCGAGGGGGACGCGATCCAGGGTTTCCCAGGTCAAAAGGTCACAGCCAGGGGACGAGTTCACCCAGGGGGCCTCCGCGGGGGCCGGGGGCGCAAAACAGATGAAAGCGTGCGCGAAACGTACGGTGCGGGGGCCAGGAGCGGGACTACGGTCGTGGCTCCATTCGGCGGAAGCAGGGAGTTCTGAGGATCATGGAAGTGGACCTGAACCAGCCCATCTCGCACCTCATCCGGGCCGCTCGGCGGGAGCGGAAGCTGAGTCAGTACACCCTGGCGCGCGAACTGGCGACCGTGTCGGGGCGGCCGACCGTCACGCGTGATCTGGTCGCCCGGTGGGAACGTGGGCACCAGATCCCGAGGCTGGGCACGAGAAGATGGCTGTCCGTCGTCCTGGAGGTGCCCCAGGAGCGGCTCGACCAGGCGGCCGCGGCGGCTCGCAGACGCAATCGGCTCGGGCACGCCGTCGTCACCGACAACGCGCCCGCCACGCCCGGTCCGGCCCGCCGCGCGCAGGGCACCCCGGCCCTCCTCCCGGTCTTCCGGTCGCGTGTCCAGGCCGGCATCCTCGCCGCGACGCTGCTCAACCCCGACCGCTCGTTCAGCCTCACCGAGCTGGCCGAGCACTCCGGCAGCTCGCTGGCCTCCGTGGACAAGGAGAACAAGCTCCTGGAGAAGGCCGGCATCCTGACCAGCCGCCGCGAGGGCACGATCCGGCTGATGCGCGCGTCCGGGGACGGGCCGCTCGCGCGCCCGCTGGCCGAACTGCTGCGCCTCACCTACGGCGTCCCGCAGATCATCGGCGAGGAGTTCGGCTGCGTGCGGGGCGTGGTGCGCATCCTGGTCGGCGGCGTGTGGGCCGACCGGTTCGCCGGCATTCCCGGACCCGCGCCGGAGAGCATCGAACTGCTGGTCTCCCTCCAGCCCGGCGTCCCGGCCGACGAGCAGGCCCTGCACATCGCCGCGCGGCGCGCCGAGCAGCGGCTCAAGCGTCCGGTGAGCTTCTCGCTCGCCGCGCCGGAACGTGGTCTGGACGGCCTGCAGATCCCGCGGCAGCGGCCCGGGCACCCGGTCGTCGAGATCGCCCCGATCCCGCCCCGGCAGGCCCCGCTGACCTCGGGTGTCGGGCTCACCGGGCACGACGTCGTGATGCAGCTGGTGCGCGCGGGTCACCTCGACCTGGTCGGCGGGCCGGCCGGCAACGGGCAGCCGTTCCTGGACCTCGCGGCCAAGCACATCTCCTCGGCCGAGCGGCTCGCGGAGGTCTCGCCGGACTCGGCGTTCCTGCTGCTGGCCAAGTCCGCGCAGCTGATCGGCGCCGGCCTGCTCGCCCGGCAGGGTCTGCGGCCCGCGTTGTCCGCGCCGGAGCAGGTGGTCGGGACGGTCGTGGCGGCCCAGTTCGGGCACCAGTTCTCGCAGATCGAGCTGCTCCGCCAGCGCGCGAAGGAACTGGACACGCCGACCAGCCGGGACAGCCACATCCTGCCCTCGGAGGCCAAGACCTACCTCGGCACCGTGCGCACGCTCCTCGCGGCCGCGCGGGACGTCGTCGGCAAGCTCGCGCTGTTCCACTGATCGGGTCGGAAACGAAACCGAGACCGGGGCGGCGAAACGAAAATGTCGGTCCCCACGGCTAACCTCGCATCCAGTGGACGACCACCTCGCGGTGGAGGTGCGTGATGGCGGTTCTGCGGACGGTCGCGGGTGAGATCGCGAGCGTGGTGACGCACGCGCTGCGGTACCCGGCGGGCATCGGGCGGCGCTGGGCGATCCAGCCCGTCCGCGAGAGCGTGCCGGGCCGCCCGCTGGTGGTGCTGCCCGGCCTGGCCGACAACACCGCGATCTTCACCGACCTGAAGGTCGCGCTGGACCGCTGCGGCGCCGGGCCGGTGGTCTCGTTCAGCTACAGCCTGCTGCTGCGGGACGTGCGGTCCGCGGCGGCGCGGCTGGCCGAGCAGATCGAGCAGCTGTGCGAGGTCACCGGCGCGGCGAAGCTCGACCTGGTGGGCCACAGCCTGGGCGGCCTCATCGCCCGGTACTACGTGCAGCGGCTCGGCGGGCACGAGCGGGTCGACACGGTGGTCACCGTCGGCACGCCGCACGGCGGCACGGTCGCGGCCTGGCTGTTCTCGCCGATCCCGCTGGCCCGCCAGCTGCGCCCGGGCAGCGACCTGCTGACCGAGCTGAACCGGCCCGCGCCGGGCTGCCCGACGAAGTTCGTCACGTTCTCCAGCGACGGCGACGAGCTGGTGCTGCCCAGCAGGCACGGCCGGATCGAGCATCCGGACCTCGACGTGCGCAACGTGGTGCTGCCCGGGGTCGGTCACCTGGCGCTCGCCGCGCACCGCCAGGTCGTGGAGGAGATCTGCGCGCTGTTCGGGCCCGTCGCCGCTCCCGGCGACGGGGAGACGCTCACCCGGTCGGCCTGACGGTCCGACCTGGGGAGACGAGGCGCCGGCCGGGCGCGGGTCCACGGGCCCGCACCTGCCAGAACCGGGCCTCGGCGGAGCGCGTGCGGGCCTGCTGTACCCTTCTCAGCGGAGGATTGGCCGAGCGGCCTAAGGCGCACGATTGGAAATCGTGTTGGGTGTAACAGCCCTCACGGGTTCGAATCCCGTATCCTCCGCTCTTCAGCCGGACGCCGGGCACCCACTGGGGCCCGGCGTTTCGCGTTCCCGGGGCTGACCCGGCCGTGTGAACCGGCCCCGCACTTCACCCGGATGCACCAGTGACCAGGCTCATGCTCCGGTCCGCTCTACCGATAGTTTGTTGACAGGCCGCACACGCGGCCGTACAAACCGCTAGCTCGAGGAGAACCCGCGTCACTATGGCCGGAGTGGAAGAGATCCGCGCTGGGATCGCGATGGCGAACGAGAAGTGCAACGCCAGCGTCGCAGCCCTCCAGCAGGCCGCTCAGGCACTCGAGGAGGCCCAGCAGATCCTGGGCCAGGTCACCTCGGGAAGCACGCAGCCGGAGGTGACCCAGGCGAACAGCATGCTCGCCGAGGCGCTGCAGGGCATCAGCGGTCAGCAGAACACGATTCAGGCCGCGGTGTCCTCGGCCGAGTCGTACGCCGCTCGCCTCTAGATGTTCTCGCTCCCCGAGCTGCAGGCGCAGCTGGCCGCGTTCCGTGCGAAACTGGCCGAGGCAAGCGAACACACCAACCGTGCGGTGGAACTGTTGGACGAAGCACGCGAAGTGATCGTGAACGCCCATGAGCAGGCCGACGCGTGGGTGCCGCCCGAGCTGGCGGCGGCGGTCGACCGGCTCGGCAAGGACGCCGACCGGCTGCGCGCCGCCGACGATCTGGTGAACACCTACCTGGCCCGGCTGTAGGCGCGCCATGCCGAAGGCCAACGAGCAGAAACGCCGGGTCGTGGCGGCCCTGGGCACCATGCGCGAGAAGCTCGGCATGGTGCTCGGCGCGGCGCAGGCCGGCCGCCAGATCGCCGAGACCGAGCTGGCCCGGCTCCAGCTGGAACAGCAGATCGTGCGCGTCGGCATCGACGCCGCGGCCGGGGACGAGAACCTCACCGCCGCGCTCCGCAGCCCGGTGATGGCCGGGGTCCGGGACAAGCTCAACGCCCAGCACGCCGCGTTCTACACGGACGCGGCGACCGTGCCCGCGCGCCTGCGCGACCTGGTCGCCCGCGTCGCGCCGGGGCCGGCGAGCCTGCCGTCCAGCGCGTGGCTCGGCCGCCCCGGGCGAGAGCCGCTGAAGCCGCCGCCGCTGTGGCGCATCGGAGCGTCCACAATGGACGATTCCGGTCCGTTCCCGGTGATGGTGCCGCTGCTGGACGACTCGCACCTGGCGATCACCACGGCCGTCCGCGGCCGCTCGGCCGTCGAATCCCTCATCGAGAGCCTGCTGCTGCGCGTGCTCAGCACGATGGAGCTGGGTTCGGTGCGGATCCACCTGTGGGACGTCGCGCAGCTGACCGCCGTACTGCCCAACCTCTACCCGCTGTCCCGCACCTCCGCGGTCACGCTCTACGACCCGGACCAGCTCGGCGTCCTGCTCGACGAGCTGACCGGGCACATCCGCCGCATCCACGCGCACACCATGCAGGCCGGCCACACGTCGCTGCGCGGGCTGCGCGACCAGCTCGGGCAGCGGGTCGAGCCGTGGCGGGTCGTCGTGCTGTTCGGCAACGGCGAGACCTGGGCGCCGGAGCCGCTGCGGGAACTCAAGCGCATCGCCGGCGCCGCGCTGGCCGCCGGGATCTCGCTGATCACCGTCGACATCCCGACGATCCTGGGCGGCGCGTTCGAGAACATCCGCATGCTCGACGAGCACCACGCGGCCACCAGCATGACCGGGCCCAACCTGGTCGTCGACCTGGACCCGCCGATCCCGTCGACCGAGGTCAGCGCCGCGGCGAGCAGGCTGGCCGACGCGATCGTGGAGAAGCAGGGCGGGCCGCGGTCGTTCCGCGACCTGCTGCCGGCCGAGCTGGGCCAGGAGAACTCCGCGCGCGAGCTGCGGGCGCCGGTCGGGTTCTTCGAGGGCGATCCGGTCGAGGTCGTCATCGGCGACGCGAGCCCGCACGCGCTGATCGGCGGGCCGAGCGGCTCGGGCAAGACCAACTTCCTCTACGCCCTGCTCGGCAGCCTCGCCGCGCGTTACCCGCCGGACGAGCTCGCGCTGTACCTGCTGGACTTCAAGGAGGGCGTGTCCTTCGCCGGGCTCGCGCCGGGCCGCCGCGACGCGAGCTGGCTGCCGCACGCGCGCCTGATCGGGGTCAACGTCAACACCGACCGCGAGTTCGGGCTGGCGCTGCTGCGGTTCCTCGCCGACGAGCTGCGCCGCCGGTCGGCCGCGGCCAAGGAGCACGAGGTCACCGACCTGGCCGGGCTGCGCGCCCAGGACCCGGACGGGCACTGGCCGCGGATCGTCGCGGTGATCGACGAGTTCCAGTACCTGTTCGCCGGCCGCGACGGGGTGACGAACCAGGCCACGGCGCTGCTGGAGGACATCGCGCGGCGCGGCCGCGCCCAGGGCATCCACCTGATCCTGGCCAGCCAGGACATCGCCGGCATCGACGCGTTCTGGGGCAAACCGGCGGTGTTCGAGCAGTGCACGCTGCGGATCGCGATGCCCAAGGCGCGGCGCGTGCTGGCCGAGACCAACAACGCGGCCGTCGCCGCGCCGAAGTGGCACGCGGTGATCAACCACGACTCCGGTGTCGCGCACGGCAACCAGCTCGCGCACGTGCCGGACGCGAGCAGCAAGGACATCTTCTCGTCGCTGCAGCGGGAGCTGTGGGAGCGCTACGCCCAGGAGCACCAGCGGCCGCGGCTGTTCGACGGCGCGCACTCGCCGGTGCTGGAGCACTCGGCCGCGTTCGCCGCGCTCAGCCCGGGCGGGCCGCCGCGGGCGCTGCTGGGGCAGTCGATCGATGTGGCGGACACGGCGTGCGCGGTCGAGCTGACCGGGGCGCCGGGCCGGAACCTGGCGGTCATGGGTACCGCGATCGCCGAGGCACTGTCCATCATGGACGCCGCGGCCCGGTCGCTCGCGAAGCAGTACCCGCCGCACGAGGTCGAGTTCCTGGTGGCGTGCCTGGTCGACCGGTGCGCGCCGGCGGTCGGCGAGCTGGCCGACGGTCTGGAGGCGGACGGGCACCGCGTGGTGCGGCTGAGCGACGTCGAGCTGGGCGAGCACATGGCCAAGCTCGCCGAGGAGCCGCCGGAGCACGCGCGGATCCTGCTGTTGTACGGCGTCGACGCGGCGCTGCCGATCCTGGAGCAGAAGCAGCCCGGTCAGCTGAAGAGCGGGCTGGACCACTTCCGGGTGGTGCTCAAGCAGGGGCCCGGGAAGGGCACGCACACGATCGGGTGGTGGCGCAGCACGGCGCGGCTGAAGGACACGCTCGGGTTCGCCGGCACCGACGACATCGGGGCGTGGGCCGCGCTGGACGTGCAGGGGGCGGAGCTGAGCCAGTTCGCGGCCGGGCAGGTCGTGCACTGGTCGCCGCGGCCGGGGCGGGCGCTGTTCTTCGACCGCAGCACGCACGTTTCACCCGAGGTGATGATCCCCTTCGACCGGCCGGAGCACCAGGCATGAACGCGGCGATGGAGTACAAGCAGATCGTCGGCCTCGCCGGGAAGGCGGCCGAGGAGCTGCGGGCGTGGGAGCGGCGGCGGGCCGAGGAGCTGGACGCCGAGATCGCGGCCGCGGAAGCCGCCCTGGCGGAGGCGAGGGAACGCGAGGCCCGCACGGCGCAGGGGGCGCAGCACTGGTGGCGGATGGCGCAGGACAACGTCAGCCGGCTGCCCTGGCTGGAGGTCGGCGCCGACCCGGCGCCCGCACCGCACGCCTACGCCGCGCGGCTGGACCTGTACCTGCGCGAGGTCAAGGAGAGCTACCAGGAGCTGGTGGACGCGGTGCTGTCACTGGGCTGGCGCGCGCGGCGCTAGTTCGCTGGGTGCGCGCGGTGGTGGCCGGGCGCGCCGGCTGGACGGGGCGGCACGTGTGGCACTGGGCCCAGCGAGGGGCACCAGCCTCAGCGGGCGGGCGCGGCGCCAGCCGCGCGAGGGAGCACCACCCGAGCGGGCGCGGCGCTAGCCGGGGGGCACGGCTTCGGCCGCGCATGGGGCACCAGCCAGGCGGGCACGATGCAGCCGCGCGAGGGGGCACCGAGTGGGTGCGGCGCCAGCCAAGCGGCGAGGGCATCAGCCCTGCGAGCGGTGCTGGGTGGGCAGCCCCGCACCAGCCGGGCGGCGGGCACTAGCCGACCAGCGCAGTGCTGGATGGGCTGGCGCGGCACAAGTCGAGCGGATGCCGACGCACCCAGCAGATGCCTGGCGCTCAGCGGATGCCCGGTGCCACAGCGGTGGCCGGTGCGCCACCCGCGGGCGCGGGTCGGTGCCAGTCGTGCGGCTCGGTACCGCGCGCGACGCCGGCCACGGGGCGTGTGGGAGCTCGGGCGCGCGGCGCTAGTTCGCTGGGCGGAGCCAGCTCTGGGGCTCCAGTGTGTCCGGCGTGGGCGTCGGGCGGGGGACGTATGCCCTGGCCCAGCTCAGGTCGCTCCGCAGGGTTGCCGGCACCGCGGGTGAGACCTCGCGGCGGGACAGGTGGTCGACGGTCGCGCGAACCCAGTTCATGACCTTCCAGACGTTGCGCGCCTGTGGTTGGTTCCCCACGGAACCGCTGGGGAGTCGGTGACGTCGTAGCAGCCGAGAGGAAGAGGAACCCGGTGAACCGCGAGCTGACCACGAAGTCCGAGACCGTCGACGAGCGGCCGGTCGCGCGGCGGCGCCAAGCCGCTCAGCAGGTCACCACCGCCCAGGACGACTGGGGCCTGGTCGAGGTGGGAGTCGCCGCGGACGGGGAGATCCTCGAGGTCGCCATCAACTCCGCCCTCTTCGAGCACGTCAAGCCGATGGACCTGGCCGAGGCGATGCTGCAGGCCGCCAGGGCCGCCCAGCGGCGGGCCAGGCAGCTGCACCGCTGACCACCACCACCCAGACCACCCGGCGGCGGGCCAGGCAAACACACCACCCACCCTGCGGGCCAGGCAACGGCAGCACCGACCGCCGCCAGCCACCCGGCGGCCGGCCAGGCAACCGCACCGCCGACGGCCGCCACTCAGCGGCGGGCCAGCAGCTGCACCGGCGCCCCCACACCATCCGGCGGTGGACCAAGCAACCGCACCGCTGACCACCGCCACCCAGCAGCCAACGGCCGGCCGAACAACCCACCGCCCACCGCCGCCACCCACCCCCGCGGCGAGCCAAAGCGACCACACCACCGACCGCCGCCGAAGAGGCGGCGGTCGGCGCCGTGTCAGCGGGTCGGGCGGTAGCGGATGATCTGCGGGTCGTGGTCGCTCGCCTGCTCGGCGAACTCCGCGTTGATGTGCACCACGTCGTAGTCGACCCACCGCAGCGCCCGCGACGTCAGGATGTGGTCCAGCACCTGCGAGTTGCCCTCGTAGACGTAGCTGTACCGCTCGTCGGCGGGCAGCCGGTCGATCTGGTCGGTCAGCGCGCCGCCCGCGGTGAGCGTCCGCAGCGCGGGCGAGAACTGGTAGTCGTTCAGGTCGCCGGCCACGATGACGTCCGCCCACGGGTCCGCCGCCAGCAGCTGGTCGACGAACCCGCGCAGCACCTGCGCCTGCTGCCCGCGCTGCACCTCCGAACTCCGCGCCGGCGGCTGGTAGCGGCCGTGCGTCGGCTGGTCGCCGCCCTTGGAGTTGAAGTGGTTGGCGATCACGAAGACCGTGTGGCCGTGGAACACGAACTCCCCGGCCAGCGGCTTGCGGCTGTTCGCCCACGCCGCGTTGCCCGGATCCACCCGGCCCGGTGACACGGACAGGTGCGGCTTGCCGCGCTCCCGCACCACGGACACCGCGGTGGTCGCGTCGCCACCAGGGCGGTCCACGAACGACACCCGGCGCGGGTTGAACAGGAGCCCGACCCGGATGTTGCCGCCCGGCTCGCCGCCGTCCATCCCCTCCCGCGGGTCGATCTGCCGCCACTCGTAGCGCGGGCCGCCCGCGGCGACGATCGCGTCGGTGAACCGCCGCAACGTCTGGTCCGCGGCCACCACGCCGTCGCCCTCGCCCTCGGCACCGTTGTTGTCCTGGATCTCCTCCAGCGTCACGATGTCCGGTGACGCGAGGCTGTCCACGATCCCGTGCGCCAGCTGGTCGAACTTCTCCTGATCGTCCACAGCGGACAGGTTCTCGACGTTGTAGGTCGCCACGGCCAGCTCGCTCGGCGACTGCCTGCGCGTCACCTCGCGCTGGATGCCACCGTCCTTGACCTCGCCCAGCACGGTGGCCTGCAGCGTGTACCCGCCGAAGCTGTCGTACTCCACCGGGCCCGAGGTCGGACCGGCGAGCGTGTCACCCGTGTCGGCCTGTGGGAACGGCCGCTGCGCGAACGGGATCAGCGACTCGATCTTGAGGATCCCGGTGTTCGGCGTGTCGTATCCGGTGTAGACGGTGCCGCCGCGGTCGGTCCGGTTCTCCCGCGGCTTGGTGGTCACGTAGATCTCGTTGTACTCGGTGGACGGACCGACGACGCCGGCGTCCAGCACGCTGACGACCTCGCCCTCGTGCGACTCCCAGAAGTCCAGCGAGTACTTCGCCGGCTCCAGCGGCAGGCCCTCGATGTTGCCACCGGGCTGGGGCGCGAGCGCGCCGGGCACGGTGGCCGGCGTGATCGGGGTGGCCGCGGGCAGCGGGTTGCCGCTCGACTGAACGGTCCACTTCGGACCGGTGATCTCGGTGGTGGACTGGTAGGTCGAGTTCGCGCGGCCGTCCGGGTAGTACTCGGTGACGGTGCCGGAGACCGTGACGGCGTCGCCGACTGCCACCGCGGGCGTGGTCGAGCCGGTGAACACCAGCACGCCCTCGCTGGTGCGCGGGTCGGCGTCGGGCCGCGGGTCGGTCATCCAGAAACCGCGCGCGGAGCCGAAGGTGCGCAGCGCGGTGACGATGCCGGTCACGCCGGTGACCTTCTTGCCGGCCAGCGGCGAGAGCCGGGTGGTGCCCTGGATGTCGTGGATCTTGGCCGGGGTGCCGCCCGCGTCGCCGCCGGAGGTCTCGCCCTTCGTGTTGACCGGGGTCGGCGTGCCGGTGGTGAAGTCGGTGGCGTTGTCGTCGGTGTCGGTCAGCGTGGCGCGGGCGGCCGAGGTGGTGTTGCTCGGCGCCGCCGTCGGGCTGCCTTCGCGGACGGTCGCCGAGCCGTAGCCGACGAGGTCGCGGACGCGCGGATCGGCGGCGCAGTCGGCGGTGGTGAGGCAGGTCAGCGCGGTGGTGCCCTGGACGAGGGCGACGGTGCCGGAGGTCGCGGACATCGCGATCGACCCGGCCGCGTCGGCGGCGGGCAGCGAGACCGCGCCACCCGATCCGGTGGCCTCGGCGACCAGGTACCGGCCGCCCGGCGCGACCGAACCGGTCAGCGCGGTGACCTGCCACCGGCTCGACGCGCTCGGCGAGCCGGGCAGGTACTGCACGCTCCAGCCGTCCAGCGCCGCGCTGCCGCCCGCGGTGGCGATCTCGATGAAGTCGCTGGTCAGCGTGGCCCCGCTGTTGCCACCGCCGCCGTAGACCTCGGCGATCACGAGATCCGCGCTGGCCGCCGACGCCGGTGCGACGGCCACGGTCACACCGGCGAGAGCGGCAGCGGCGAGCACACCGATTCTTCGACTGGTCGTCACCCTGAGTCCCCTCGTCTGATCATCAGTCGAGGCATCTTCCCTCGATGAGGTGAGACGAAGGAAGACTCAGCGGCAACAACCGGTAACGGTTCGTCCACCCGGCCTACGACCGACGGCGGGTGCCTCAGTGGTCGTTGGTGTACGAGCTCTTGGTGGCCCAACCGGTGCTTTCGCCCTTGTAGTACAGCTCGATGTACGCGCCCTCCGGCAGGTTGTAGGCACCACCGTCCTTCGCCGAGTGCATCACGCAGGTAGCGAAGCCGCCGTTGGCGACGGCCTCGTAGCGCCACCCACCGTTGGCCCAGACGTTGACCTGCGCGCTGGAACCGTTGGCCGCGCTGTCGCAGACGGAGATGCGGTCGCCGTACTCCTCGACGTACACGGTGACACCGGGAGCCGTGAAGGTGTGGTCCCAGCCGTCGCCGGGTGGGTCGGGCATGGCGGCGGCGGTGCCGGCGGGAACCAGCGCCGCGACGGCCGCCACAGCCGCCGCGGCGGACAGAGTGCGGATGTTGAGCAGTCTCATCGAGTACCCCCAGAAGACTTGATCGGCAAGAAGCTGAAGTTACGACCGGGTGCTGGCCGATCCCAGGCACCTCCCGCGGGCGTTCCCGCAGGCGACGGGCGGCCGGTACGGGCAGCCTGCGGGCCCCGGACGAGGGAACCGGACCGCCCGTCCGCGTGAGCGGGCCACCACCGGCCACCCGCCGAGCCGAAACTGGGTTTCCCAACGAAAGGCAGGCACATGAGGCGGATGATCGGCACCCTCGCGGGCGCGCTCGCCGTCGCGGCCCTCGCCGCGGCTCCGGCGTACGCGGACAACGGCCACTTCGTCACCGGCGGTGGCAACGCGGCGGTGTGCACCGACACCGGGACCCGGTTCGAATGCGCCGGCAAGGTGGCCGGCCTGGGCGGCACGACCTTCGAGATCACCGCCACCGCCACCGGCACCGCGAAGGTCGAGTGCGTGAACCCGGCCGGCGTTCTCGTGACCGGTCAGGACACCGAGGTCGAGATCACCGCGACGAGCGGGCGGCAGCAGACCCCGCACAACGGGCAGTACACCTTCGCGCTCACGAGCAAACCGACCGGGGTCCCGGCCGTGCCGGCGTGCCCGAACCCGCTCTGGACGGCCAAGCTGCTCAATGTGACCTTCACCACCGCGACGCTGACCCTCGCCGTGGAGGGCGCCACCGCGGAGGAGATCACGGTCGACGTCGGGTAGCGGAAACGACGAACGCCGGGCCTCCCTGGCGGGAAACCCGGCGTTCGATCCGGCGGTAGCGGTGGGATTTGAACCCACGGACGGGGTCAACCGTCACACGATTTCGAGTCGTGCTCCTTCGGCCGCTCGGACACGCTACCGCCGACTAGGTTACTAGACGCCCACGAGCGGCTTGCAGGCACTCCTCACCTGGTGCGGAAGCGGCGCTGCGCGTCCCGCGCGGCGGTGGCCGCCCAGTCCGCGACCTCGGTGGTCGTCTCGCGCACGACACCGCGGATCCGCTCGGCACGACCGGCCGTCTGGTGACGGCGGTTGCCGGTGAGGCGGCCGAACAGCTCACGCGCCCCGCCCTTGGCCTGGCGGGACCGGCTCGTCATCCGGTTCTTCACGACGTTCATCGACCCTCCTTCGACGCGGTCGACAACGGGCTACCCCACCTCGCGCGGCGTCACACGTCCCGGTGACCGGCGAAGAAATCGGCCAGCAACGCGGCGCACTCGGCCTCCAGGACCCCGCCGCGCACCTCCGGCCGGTGGTTGAGCCGCCGGTCGCGCACCACGTCCCACAGCGATCCGACCGCGCCGGTACGCGGCTCCCAGGCCCCGAACACCACCCGGGCCACGCGCGCGAGCACCAGCGCGCCCGCGCACATCGTGCAGGGCTCGACCGTCACCGCGAGCGTGCAGCCGTCCAGCCGCCAGCCGTCGCCGAACTCCCGGGCGGCCGCCCGCAGCGCCAGGACCTCGGCGTGCGCGGTCGGGTCGCCCAGCTCCTCGCGGGCGTTGTGGGCGCGGGCGAGCAGGCGGCCGTCGGGCGCGAACACCGCGGCGCCGATCGGCACGTCCGGGCCGGCCTCCCGCGCCGCGGCCAGCGCCGCGGACACCAGGTCGGCGTCGGACACGTCAGATCTCGTCGAGCAGCGCGGTGAACTCGCCGCCGAACCCGCAGCGCTGCGCGATCATCTGCAGCTGCTCGTCCGGGTAGAGGTCGACCTCGCCGGCGATCACCTCGAGCTCGGGCCCGGGCAGGCCGACGTCGGCGAGGATGTCGAGGTCGCCCTCGGGCCAGATCGAGTCGTCCTCCTCGTCCGGCGGCTCGACCCGCAGCACGTCGAGCACGTCGGCGGCGATGTCGTAGTCCAGCGCCGCCGCCGCGTCCGAGAGCAGCAGGGACGGTCCGCGCGGGCTCGGCCGCACGATCACGAAGAACTCGTCGTCCACCGCGAGCAGGCCGAACACGGCCCCGGTGGACCGCAACTTGGCCAGCTCGGTGATGGCGGCGTCCAACCCCGTGAGCGCACCGGCGTCGAGCGCGCTGCAGCGCCACTTGCCGTCCTCACGGACCACGGCGACCGCGAATCCCGCAACCGGCTCCTTCACCGACATAGCGCACACCGTATACCTGGACGGATCATCGGTGCAGTCGCTCTGCGAGGATCGGATGATGACGGGACCCACCGAGTTGCCCCCATTGCCGGACACCCGGCTCGCCGCGTTGCTCTCCGAAGCCGAGGCTCTGCAACCGGCCACCGTCGCGCTGCGCCGCGAGATCCACGCCCACCCCGAGCAGGGCCTCCACCTGCCGCACACCCGGGCCGCCGTCCGGCGCGCGCTGGACGGCCTGCCGCTGGAGATCGTCGACGGGAAGTCGACCTCCGCCCTGACCGCCGTGCTGCGTGGTGAGGAGGACGGACCTGCGGTGCTGCTGCGCGGCGACATGGACGCGCTGCCGCTGCAGGAGGACACCGGGCTGGAATTCGCCTCCGAAGTGGACGGGACGATGCACGCCTGCGGCCACGACGGCCACACCGCGATGCTCGCCTCCGCGGCACGGCTGCTCGCCGCCCACCGCCACGAGCTGGCCGGATCGGTCGTGTTCATGTTCCAGCCGGGTGAGGAGGGCTACCACGGCGCGCGGCACATGATCCACGAAGGCGTGCTCGACGCGGCCGGATCGCGGGTCGAGCGGGCCTTCGGCATCCACCTGCTCTCCCACGTCGAATCCGGCCTGATCAGCACGCGTCCCGGGCCGCTGATGGCGTCGAACGACACGTTCACGATCCTGGTCACCGGCAAGGGCGGGCACGGTTCGAGCCCGCACAACGCGATCGACCCGGTGCCCGCGGCCGCGGCGATGGTCGGCGCGCTGCAGACGATGGTGACGCGGCGGATCAGCGTGTTCGACCCGGCCGTGGTGTCGGTGACCCGCATCCAGGCGGGCACCACGACCAACATCATCCCGGAGACCGCGGAGGTCGCCGGCACGATCCGGACGCTGTCCGAGTCCACCCGCGCGCTGGTCAAGGCGGAGCTGCCGAAGGTGTGCGAGGCGGTCGGCGAGGCGCACGGCTGCCGCGTGCTGGTCGACATCGAGCCCGGCTACCCGGTGACCGTGAACGACCCGGACCAGGCGCTGCGCGTGCTGGACCTCGCCCAGCGCGTGCTCGGCCGGTCGGAGCTGATGCCCGATCCGATCATGGGTGCCGAGGACTTCTCCTATGTGCTGCAACGGGTTCCGGGCGCGTTCGCGTTCCTCGGCGCGTGCCCGCCCGACCTCGACCCGGCAGAGGCGCCGACCAACCACTCCAACCGCGTGCGTCACGATGAAGGCGCTTTCCCGAAGGGTGTCGCGATGTACGCGGCCTTCGCGCTCGACGCCCTGGCAGGATGACGCCCCGTGCGAGACGTATGCGTGATCGGGCTCGGGTTGATCGGCGGCTCGGTGCTGCGCGCGGCCGCGGCGGTGGGGCGCGAGGTGTGGGGCGCGACGACTTCGGCCGCCGACGCCGAGGCCGCGGCCGCTGACGGCTTCGACGCCTCGACCGACGTGGAGGCCGCACTGCGGCGAGCCGCCGACCGGGACGCGCTGGTGGTGCTGGCGGTTCCGCTCACCGCCGTCGAGGAGGTGCTGCGGACCGTCAACGTGTACGCGCCGACGTGCCTGCTCACCGACGTGACCAGCGTGAAGACGGGCGTGCTGACGGCCGCCCGCGCGTTCGCGCCGGAAGCCCGGTTCGTCGGCGGCCACCCGATGGCGGGCACCGCGGAGTCCGGCTGGCGCGCGGGCAACGCGGCGCTGTTCGGTGGCGCGGCCTGGGTGGTGTGCGTCGAGGACGACACCGATCTGTCCGCGTGGGCCGAGGTCGCCCGGCTGGCGATCGACCTCGGTTCGCACGTGGTGCCGCTGACCGCGGCGACGCACGACGAGGCCGTGGCCCGGATCTCCCACCTGCCGCACCTGCTCGCCGCCGTGCTCGCGGCCGTCGGAGCGGACGGCGGGCCGGTCGCGATGGCACTGGCCGCCGGCTCCTACACCGACGGCACCCGCGTGGCCGCCACCCGCCCGGAGCTGGTCCGGGCGATGACCGAGGGCAACCGCGAGGCGCTGCTGCCGGTGCTCGACGAGGCACTCGGCCGGCTCGGCGCCATGCGCGGGTCACTGGCCTCGACCGGCGGCCTCGCGGTCAGCATCAACTCGGGTCACGAAGGCGCGCAAGCGCTTGCGGCCGCCAGGCAGGCCACACTGTCGGGCGTCCGCGTCGCGCTGGGTGCACCGGACGCCCGGGACGGCCTGCGAGCGCTCGGCGAACGCGGCGGCCGCATCACCGCTCTCACCGACGACACCGCCATCGGCGAGGTGCCGTAAGGGTTACGGCTGGGTCGGTCCGGGCTGCGTCGGTCCGGTGGGTCCGCTCTGGGGACCGGCCGGACCGGGTCCGCCCTGCGGACCGGCCGGGCCGGGGCCGGCTTCGCCGTCACCGCCGCCGGACTGCTTGTGCAGCAAGTCCTTCGCCTTCGACGTGACGTTGTCGATCTTGCCGGAGTGCTGGCCGAACTTCGACTTGGCGAACCCGCTCGCCTTGTCGAGTCCGTGCTCGATCTTGTCGGCGTTCTGGCCGAGCGCCTGCTGCGCCTTCTTCTTGATCTCGTTGAAGTTGATGCCCATGAACCAATGAAACCCCAAGGTCAGCGCCCCCGCATCCGGTAAGCCCCTGGTTTACTGCTCGGTAACCCCTACCCGAGCGGAAAGGTCACCGATGCCCGCCAGGACGTTCACCTTCGAGGTCACCCGCACCAGCAGCGCCCCGCCCGCAACCCTGTTCCGGCTGGAAACCGACGGCGCGCGCTGGTCCGAGTGGGCGAAACCGCTCATCGTCGTGTCCCGCTGGGACCGGTGGGCCGATCCGGTCGGCGGGGTGGGCGCGATCCGGAAGGTGGGCGCGTGGCCGCTGCTGACGCGCGAGGAGACGGTCGAGTACGAGCCGGACCGGCGCCACGTCTACACGCTCGTCGAGCCCGCGCCGGTGCGGGACTACCGCGCCGAGGTGCTGTTCGAGCCGCACGGCACCGGCACGCGGCTGACCTGGCGCGGCTCGTTCCGGGAGAAGGTGCCGGGCAGCGGGCCGGTCGTGCGCGCCGCGCTGGCGGGGGCGATCAGGTTCCTGTCCGCGAAGCTGGTGAAGGCCGCCGAGCGCTAGCCCGCGCCCAGGCAGAGGAAGGGGCGGCGGAGCGGATCCGCGGCGGTCGCGTGCGCCAGGGCCAGCGCCGGGGAGATGCCGGACGCGAGCCGCTGGTGCAGGTCGGTCATCGCCTCCGCCGCCGCCCGGTCGCCGACCCGCGCGATCGCGCCGACGATCGTGCGGGACCCGCTCGCCAGCAGCGCGCCGGCGAATCCCAGCGCCTCCTCGCCCGGCCGGATGTGGCTCATGGCCAGCTCGCACGCGGCCAGCACCACCCGGTCCGGCGGGCGCCGCAGCTGCGCGGTCTCGTGCGCGAACAGCGGCCCGTCGACCAGTTCCAGCCGCGAGAACAACGCGTTCGCCGGCTCGTGCGCGCCGTGCGCGACCAGGTGCGCGAGGCCGGACCCGTCGAGCGCCGCCAGCACCGCGGAACTGGTCGCCGCCGGACCGTCGACCAGCGTCGCCGACGGGTAGACCGCCCGCAGCTGCTTCACCTCGCCGATCGCGCCGGGCACGTCCGGCCCGCCGACCAGCACGACCGGGTCGATCGGCTCCCGGCGCATCGCGCTCACCCACGCCGTGGCCGACGGCGCGATCGACAGCGGACGCCCGCGCAACGACGGCAGGGCCGACCACGGCAGCGCGTACAACTGGCCGGTCGGCACGATCACCAGTTCGCGGTCGCCGATCGCGTCCGCGAGCGGCCGGACGACCCGCTCGTCGAGCAGGCGGGCCCGCTTCTCCGCGGACGCGGTGACGGCCGCGACCAGTGGCAGCGGGAGGTGGTCCGGGGCCAGCGCGTTCAGGTCGGCGTGCAACTGCTTGGTGATCTCGACGACCTCGTCCAGGCCGCCGAGCCGGACCAGCCGGAACCGGCCGTCCCGCACGATCACCGCGGACAGCTCGCCGTCCTGGCCGATCAGGCTCACCAGCACGCGTTCGCCCAGCTCGGCGGCGACTTCTTCGGGTGAGCAGACCGGGCGGGGACGGCCCCACGGGCTGGTGTACCAGCCGAGACGGCCCGCCTCCCGCTGCAGCCGGGCGTAGCGCTGCTCCAGCGCCGTCACCGGCCTGCCCTCCAGGCGGTTCTGCTGCGCCAGGCGCTGCACCTGCCGCATCTCGGTGATCAGCCGGGCGAGCACCGGATCGTCGATCGCGGGCAGTGGTTCGTAGCGGTAGACCTGCGCGCGGGTCCGCTCCTGCCAGGCGAACAGCCGGCGCGCCCCGGCGTGGCCGCGGGTCGTGCCGAGCACGAGACCGACCGCGAGCCGGCCCAGTTCCTGGCCGTGCACCGCGGTCCCGCACACCAGGTCCAGCCCGCCCATCCGGTCGCGAACCCGGCTCAGCTCGTCCAGCCCGGCCCGCGCCTGCGCCAGCGCGGCCCGGGGACGGCCGGTCGCCACCGCGAGCTCGGCCCGGCACAACCGCAGCAGCATGACGTGGTCGATGGGGGTGGTGCGGCGCGGCCGCGGAACCCGCGCCAGCAGCTCGCCCGCCGCCGTGACCTCGCCCCGGCGCAGCAGCAGCCGCACCGCGAGCAGCCGCGCGAGCGCCGCCTCGTCCCGCAGCCCCAGTTCGCCCAGGCGGTCGGCGTGCGCGGCGAGGCCCGCGGCGAGCCGCGCCGGGGGACGGCCAGAGCCGCCGAGGACCTCCGTCGCGTCGGCGCGCAGCCGGGTCAGCGCGGCGACCGCGGCCCAGCGTTCGTTGCCGCGCCGGAGGAACCGGCGCCGGGCGAGCTCGGCCAGCTTGCGTGCCCGGCGGTGGTCGTTGTCGAGGATCGCGGCCGCCGCGCGAGCGACCTCGGCTTCGGCGATGTCCTGCACGTTGCGGCTGGCGCGCAGCTCGGGCAGGACCTCGTCGAGGTGCCGGGCCGCGTCCTCGGCCAGCCCGGCGACGAGCAGGGCCCTGGCCTGGTCGACCCGCAACCGGGCCAGCCATCCGGGAGCGGCGTCCTGGTAGATCCGCGCCGCCTGCTCGTAGTGCCGGAGCGCGCCGGGGATGTCGCCGAGGAGCTGCCCCTGTTCCCCCAGCAGGTGCCGGACCTTGCCCTCCAGGCGGGTCAGCCCGTGCTCGGTGGCCAGCTCGAGGCAGCGCCGCAGGTCCGCCAGTGCCGCGTCCGGCCGCTGCATCTCGACGTGGATGTTGGCCCGGTTCATCAGGTTGCGGGTGAGGGACAGCCCGTTGTCGTCGGCCTCGGCCTCCAGCATCGGCAGGATCTCGTCGAACAGGGCCAGCGCCTCGGACAGGCGGCCGACGCGGCCCAGCACCAGCGCGCGCTGGGCGCCGACCAGCGCCCGCAGGACCCGCTGGGGTGGTCCGCACGGCAGGCGCTCGGTCAGCAGCAGCGCCTCGTCCAGGTGGCGCAGGCCGTCGGCGGCCGATCCGGTTTCCGCCTCGGGCATCGCGAGGCCCAGCAGGACCCGGGCCCGCAGCGTGATCCACTCGACGTCGTCGGGGCCCGTCGCCAGCACCCGCAGCGCCCGGTTGAACAGGCGGACCGCTTCGACGTTGCGGAAGTTGCCCGCGGCGTCGGCGGCCCGGCCGCGCAGCTCCGATGCCCGGTCCAGCGCACGCCGGAGATCACGCAGAGCCGCCACGCGGTCTATCTGAGCACATCCCGGGACCAGTTGGGGCGGCCGGTCGAACTCAGAGCACGACCGCGGGCGTGACGACGGTGCGGCGGCTGCTGGCCCCACCCACCGAGATCACGATCTGGGTCGTCCCGCGCGGCACCTCGTCGAGCACGAACCGCCCGCCCTCGTCGGCCACCGTCGACGACGAACCGTGCTCGGCCACCCGCACCTCGACCCCGTGCGCGGCGGCGGGCACCAGCCAGCCGTCGATGCGGTGGCAGTGCCCCACCCTGGTCAGGTTGATCATCACCGTGAGGTCGCTGACCGTGAACGTGATCGTGCCCTCGTCGGTGATGCTGCGGACGCCGGCCAGCGCCGGATCGGCCCGCTCCCACTGGGCGATCTCGAAGTCGAGGTTCTCCAGCTCGAGGGCGAACTGCACGCGCTCGACCAGTCCCTCGGGCGGCGGGTCGACGGCGGCCAGCACCCGCCCCAGATCGGCCAGGAGCGCTTCGTCGTCGGGGTGGGCCCCACCCCCCGGCACGCCGATGTCGTTCATGCGCTGCCCCCTTCGATGTCCAGCAGTTCGCGCATCGTTTTCAGGCAGCGGCCGCGGTTGGGCCCGATGCTGCCGCGCGGCATCTGCAGCGCTTCCGCGACGAGCCGGTACTCGGCTCGGCCGGCCAGCACGGTGAGCCGCAGCAGCTCCTGGCACCGCTGCGGGAGTTTGCGGAAGGCGTGCCACAGCCGCTGGTCGCGCTCGCTGCGCAGCACCTCCGCCTCGGGCGCGGGTTCGGTGCTCGCCACGGTCTCGGCCAGCTCGTCGGTCAACGGCACCGGCGGCGGTTTCCGGCCACGCACGCGCTGCGACTCGTGCCGTGCGGTGACGACCAGCCAGCCGGCCAGCGCTTTCGGTTCGCGCAGCCGGTCGAGGTGGCTGACCAGCGCCAGCCACACGGTCTGGACCACGTCCTCGGCCGAATGGGTGTCCAGCCCCTGTCCGCGCGCCACGTTCCACACCAGCGGGGTCAGCTCGGCGACCAGGCGGTTCAGGGCTTTTCTGTTGCCCGCGCGGGCAGCCTCCAGGCACGCCTCGAACAGCTCCGGTCCGCGGAGTCCCTCCCAGGACGGGTCCGCCTCGGCGGTCCTCGCTTCGGTCACCGCGTTCGCCCCCACTTCGCGTGGTACTCCTCGGGTCAGCGCTTGGCAGTATCTCCGGCCCTGTCACCGTGCAGAGGACGAAGGCCGAAGCCAGATACACAACATCACTCGTTCGGAGTAGTCACGACGAGCACGAACGTGACGGAGCGGCGCGGCTCCACCTCCCACGGCCGCGCCAGCTCCGCCCGGAGCAGGTGCCGGCCGGCCCCGACGACGTCGAGTGCCAGCCGGCGCACGCCCCCCTCCCCCGGTGGCCCCTCCCCCAGGGACCGGATGTGCTCGTCCGCCACCACGCGGACCGAGTCCGGCAGCCGCCAGCGCCACCGGTACCCCGACGCGCGGACCTCCGGCAGACGCAGCTCGACCGTGTCCCCCACCCGCAGCCGAGCCGTCTCCCCCGCATCCGCCTGCGCGAGCCGGATCTGTGTCACTGGAAGCCCCCCGGGGTGGCGGTGGCCGGCGGCCCCCTCGGCTGCCGGCCACCGCCGGTCTGTGTGCCGGCGTCAGACCAGGATCTGGTCGATCTGCCCGGCGGCGTTCTCGTGGAAGGACACCGGCAGCCCGTGGTTGCGGGCCAGCAGCGCCAGGGTCGTCAGGGAGCTGCGCCCGTCCCCGGCGGAGGCGAGCCGCTTCCAGCCCAGGCCGGCGACGAACACCCAGACCCCCGGGTTGGCGCTCGTCGACCACAGGCTCGTGATGGAGCGGTTGCGGATCCAGACGCCCTGTGCCGACTGGGCGGGTTGCGCCGGGTGGACCGGCTGGGCCGGGTGCACCGAACCGTTGCCGTTGGGCGGGGTGTTCGGGTCGTACACACCGGTCGGCGGCGGAGTATTCGGGTCGTACACACCCGTGGGCGGCGGAGTATTCGGGTCGTACACACCCGTGGGCGGCGGAGTATTCGGGTCGTATACACCAGTAGGCGGTGTGTTCGGGTCGTACACACCGGTCGGCGGTGGCGTGTTCGGGTCGTACACGCCAGTCGGCGCGCCCGGCCCGGTCTCCGCGGTCAGGGCGGCCAGTTCGGCGTTCGGGTCGTCCTGCGGGCCGGTGTCCGGCGTCTCGCTCTTGCTCGTGGTCATGCTTCGCTCCCCATCAGTAGGTGGTGGCAACCTTGGTCAGCACGCCGCGGTCGAGGAACGGGCTGACGGGATGACCACCCGCCCGCGCCTCGGCGAGCAGCGCGAGCTGACGGCTCACGCTCGCGGCGTCCCCCGAGAGCCGGACCCAGCCCAGCTGCTCCAGATACGCCCATTCGCCGTCACCGGCGGAGAACAGACGCAGCGCGCGCTGCGGCGGTAGCCAGGCGCGCAGGGTGACCCCGGTGCAGCCGAGGGTCGTCGGCCGCGGTTCCGGGTAGTCCTCGATGAAGGCTTCGCCGTAGGCGATGCGGAAGAACCCGCCCTCGCCCCAGTCGGTGCCCCAGGAGTTCTTGGCGATCCAGCAGTTCTGCTCGTCGTCCCACCCGATGAGCGCGACGCAGTGCCCGCCGTTGCTCTCCGTCGTGGTGGCGCGGTAGATGCCGCCGGTGTAGTGGAAGAAGTCGTCGTAGATCACCATGCACGCGGTGACCGGGCCATAGCCGTAGATGTGGTGCTTGATCGCGGCCGGGTCCTGGGTGAGATCGACGACGCCTTCCGCGCGGGCGACGCGGTTCACCCAGTTCGGGTGCAACGCGCCGGTTCCCTCGTCCGAGTAGGGCCAGTAGTCCTCGAAGGTGACGCCGTGGGACGCGCAATCACCCATCAGGTCGTCCGGCCAGGATCCGGTGTCTCCCGGTTTGCGGTGCCCGGGCGCGAACCCGAAGAACAGGTGCGCCTCGGACAGGTCCAGGCGCATGCCGGTGTTGCGGCGCGTGTAGGCGGCGGTCCCCTCCAGCGCCGCCACGGTGCCGAACGCGCTGCACGACCCCGATTCCCCCTGGTCCTTCACCGGTGTCACGTAGCTGCGACCGCACACGTCGCGCAGGTCGAACTTCACGGGCAGCGTGCTGCCCGGCGCGTGGAGGGCGGTGCAGGGCTGGCCGGCGGCCCCGAGCGCGACCTCGAGCATCCGCCCGGGCAGATCGGCCCGGGCTTCCACCTCGGCCGCGCTCGGGGCCGGCACCCCCAGCCGCACCCTGCGCGACTCGCCCGCCAGCCGGCTGAGCACCGTCTCCCCCGCCTGCCACGGATCCCCCATCGTGGCAAGGGAATCCCGCACGGCGCGGATTTCCTCGGCGAAGGGCCGGGGAGAACTCATGCGTTCCTCCAGTCGGTGTGCAACCAGCCAACGCCCCCTATGACGCGGAGGAGCCCTCGCCAGATACACAGCGACAGAAGTTTTTCCAAAGCACCTGGTCGGCAGCGGCCGGTTTCACCCGTTCAGACCAATGCGACCGCTTCCGCCAGCTTCCCGGCCCACAACCGGTAGCCGGCGGGCCCGGGGTGGAAGCCGTCCGTCGCGAACAGCTCCGGGTCGACCACCTCGCGCGGCACCGGGCAGTGGGTGACGCCCGGCAGGGCCGCGAGCGTCGCGGCGGCCGCGTCCAGCGCCTCGCCCCGCAGACCCAGGACCAGGCGCAACGGCTGCGGCAGCGACGGGAACGCGCCGAGCGGCGGGACACCGGCCAGCAGGACCGGCACCGGGCCGAGCGCCCGGCGCGCCGCCACCACCAGGGCCAGCAGGTCGCGTCGGTACCGGCCCGGCGAGCGCATCTCGATGGTGTCGTTCACGCCGAGCGCGACCACGACCAGGTCCGCCGGCTCCCGGCACGCCTCGTCGAGCAGTTCCGCCCGCACGGTTCGCGCGTTGGCACCCGTCCGGCCCGCGACGCGCCAGGAGATCCCGCGCCCGAGCCGCCCGGCCAGCACCGACGCGAGCTGCCCGGTCAGCGCCTCCTCGTGCGTCTCCGCGCCGACGCCATCCACTGTGGACTCGCCGATCACCAGCAGCCGCACCGGATCCGGGCCGGCAACCGAACCCGTCAGCGGCCCGGACGCGCCCGGCAACCGCGGCGTCGTCCGGCGGACGCGAAGGCCCTGCGCGACCAGCACCGGCGCGAGGCCGACAGTGGCCGCGACGGCCAGGAAAGCGCGCGAAGTTGACACCCGTTCACATTAGCCCTTGGCGATCGACACAGCCACCTTCGACAGCCCCGGATCCGCGGCCGCACGCAGGACGTAGTCGGCCAGGTCGGCCCGCGAGATGGTGAAGCTGCCACGCACGTTTCCCCTGGTCTCGCTGGCTATCCGGCCGGTGTGGCGGCCGTCGTTGAGCTTCGGCGGGCGCACGATGGTCCAGTCGAGCCCGGACGCGATCACCCGGCGTTCCATCTCGCCCATGTCCGCGTACTCCTCGCGCAGCATGCGGATCAGCATCGGCTTGACCACCAGGCGCGTGAACCAGCCGTCCCCCTCGCGGTGCATGCCGCTGTTGCTGACCACGACCAGCCGCCGCACGCCGGCCGCCGTCATCGCGGTCATGATGCCGCTCGTCCCGTCGCGGCAGATCACGCTGGGCCCGCGGTCGCGCGGGCCCAGCGCGGACAGCACGGCCTCGCGGCCGGAGATGGCCGGCACCAGCGAGTCCGGGTCGAACACGTCCGCCGTCACCACCTCCAGCCGCGGCTGCGCGGGCACGTCCAGCCGCGCCGGATCACGCACCACGGCGGTGACCTGGTGACCCGCCGCCAGCGCCTGCCGCACCACCTCGACGCCCGTCCCACCGGTCGCCCCGAACACCGTCAGCTTCATGGCTTTCCTCCCTGGTTAGTGTTCACTCACCTGCTATAGTGAGTGAGTACTCACTAACCGTCAAGCGAGCACTGAGAGAACGCTGAGAACGCTGAGAACGCATGGGAACTCGGGAGAAGATCCTGGCCGCGGCCACGCAGATCATGCGCGAGCAGGGCTACGCGCGCGCCACGACCAAGGAGATCGCCCGCGCCGCCGGCTTCTCGGAAGCGGCGCTGTACAAGCACTTCGCGGACAAGACGGAGATCTTCCTCGGCGTGATCTCCTCCCAGCTGCCCGGCCTGGAGGCGGCGCTGGGCGACCTCACACCGGGGCGGCACGGCGTGCGCGCCAACCTGGTGCGCGTCACCGCCACGGCGATCGACTTCTACACCGAGAGCTTCCCGATCGGCGCGTCCCTGTTCTCCTCGCAGGAGCTGCTGACGGCCCACCGAGCCGCGATCCGCGAGCACGGCGCCGGGCCGCGCACCCCCGTCACCCGCCTGGCGAACTACCTGCGCGCGGAGCAGCGGCTCGGCCGCCTGCCGTCCACATCGGACCCGGATGCGATCGCGACGCTGTTGCTGGGCGCGGCGTTCCAGCAGGGCTTCTTCCGGCACTGGGACGCCGAGGCCGGCGACCCGGCGGTGCTGGCACGCAAACTCGTCAAGGCGGTGCTGCCCACCTCGTGACCGTGCTGCGGAAGCCGTCGGGGAACAGCTCGCGCTGCGGCCCGCCGAGGGCGGTCAGGGCGGCGGTGAAGGCACTGGTCATCGCGTGCAGCGGCCTGCGCCAGAACTTCATCGGGAAGCGCTGCCCGCCGCAACTCGGCCAGCGTCGGGCTTCAGTCCTCCAGGTAGTGCAGCACCAGCGAGGCGACCACGTCGTCGAACGCCTCGTCGGCGAACGGCAGGGGATCGCGCAGGTCGGCCTCGTGCAGCGGCACCTCGTCACCGAGCCGCCGCCTCGCCAGCGCCAGCATCGCGGCACTGGCGTCGACGCCGGTGACCACCGCGCCGCGGTCGCGCAGTTCGGCGGTCAGTGGACCCGCGCCGCAGCCGGCGTCCAGGATCCGGCGGCCGGCCACGTCCCCGGCCAGCGCCAGCATCGCGGGCCGCTCGTAGTACGCGTTCATCAGGCTGTGCTCGTTCTCCGCCGCGTACACCTCGGCGAAGCTGTCGTAGTCGTTCATCCCGTCCCCCCGCGCACGCCCTGGCTCGACGCGCGCTCCTTCTCCCAGCGTTCGAACAGCAGCGGTAGCTCCTTGATGATGAACGACAGGAAGTCCCGCGTGTCGGCCAGCCGCCGGCCCGCCGGGGTGTCCGCCCCCACCGCGTCGACACCCTCCTCGGCCGCGTCCCGCCACATCTCCATGAACCGGTCCCGCTTGCGCATGCTCGCGTACCACAGGTCGTCGAGCACCCGGAAGTGGTCGCGGCGCTCACCGGGCTCCCGCTGCCGCTCGACCAGCCCCACCTGCTCCAGGTACCGCACGGCCCCGGACACCGCCGCCGGGCTGACCTGAAGCTTCTCCGCCAGCTCGCCCGCGGTGAGGCGGCCGTCGTCGGTCACCATGAGCGCGGCCACCACGCGCGCGGCCATGCGCTGGATGCCGAGCTGGGTGAGCACGAGGGCCAGCCGCTCCACGTACCGGCGCACCGCCTCTTCGTCACGCATCACCGATCATCCTTCCGCATCCGTCCAGCGCTTCAGACAATCTATACGTTTTCCTAACTTCACAACTTTGTGAAAGCTCTGTAGCTTCACGTCCATGGACAACGCCATCTCCATCGAGGGCCTGCACAAGTCGTTCGGTGCGACCAAGGCCCTCGACGACCTGAACCTGCAGGTCAAGACCGGAGAAGTGCACGGCTTCCTGGGCCCGAACGGGGCCGGGAAGTCCACCACCATCCGCGTCCTGCTCGGTCTGCTGCGCGCGGACCGGGGCACCGCCCGCCTGCTCGGCGGCGACCCGTGGCGCGACGCGGCGAGCCTGCACCGACGGCTCGCCTACGTCCCCGGAGACGTCAACCTCTGGCCCAACCTCTCCGGCGGCGAAGTCATCGACCTGCTCGGCCGGCTGCGCGGCGGTCTCGACAAGCGCCGCCGCGACGAGCTGATCGAACGGTTCGACCTCGATCCGAAGAAGAAGGGCCGCACCTACTCCAAGGGCAACCGGCAGAAGGTCGCGATCGTCGCGGCCCTGTCCTCCGACGTCGAGCTGCTGATCCTCGACGAACCGACCTCCGGCCTCGACCCGCTGATGGAGGCCACCTTCCAGTACGCGATCCAGGAGGAGCGCGACAAGGGGCGCACGGTGCTGCTGTCCAGCCACATCCTCGCCGAGGTCGAGGCCCTGTGCGACCGGGTCAGCATCATCCGCAACGGGCACGCGGTCGAGACCGGCACCCTGAACGAACTGCGGCACCTCACCCGGACCTCGATCGTGGCGGAGCTGGCCGGTCACCCGAACGGGCTCAGCTCGCTGTCCGAGGTGCACGACCTCAAGGTCGACGGCAACCGCGTCCGCTTCGACGTCGAGACCCAGTCGCTGGACCAGGTGCTGCGCAAGCTCACCGAGGTCGGCGTGCGCAGCCTGACCAGCCAGCCGCCGACGCTGGAGGAGCTGTTCCTGCGCCACTACACGACCGAAGCGAGCGCCCGGTGACCGCGCTGGTGGGCACCCGGCACCTGGTCCGCCTCGCGGTGCGGCGGGACCGGATCGTGCTGCCGCTGTGGGCGCTGGTGATCGGGATCCTGCCGGCGAGCAGCGCCGGCGCCTACGAACAGCTGTATCCGGACGCGGCCAGCCGGGCGTCGCTGACGACGGGGATGAGCGCGAACCCGTCGATCACCCTGCTCTACGGGCCGCCGTTCGACCTGTCCACCGCGGGCGGGTTCACGGCCTGGCGCTTCGGCGTGTTCCTGCCCCTGTTCACGGCGCTGGCCTGCATCTTCACCGTCACGCGGCACACCCGTCAGGAGGAGGACACCGGGCGGCAGGAGCTGCTGTCCTCGACCGTCACCGGGCGCTACGCCGCACTGACCGCCGGGTTGATCACCGCGGGCATCGGCGCGGCGGGGACCGGGCTGCTGGCGGCGCTGGGCCTGATCGGGGCCGGCCTGCCGGCGGGCGGTTCCGTGGCGTTCGGGCTCACGACCACGCTGACCGGGCTCGTGTTCGCCGCGGTCGCCGCGATCGCCGCCCAGCTGGCCGAGTACTCGCGCACCGCCAACGGCATCGCCTCCGCGGTGCTCGGGTTCGCCTTCCTGCTCCGCGCGGTCGGCGACTCGGCGACGGACGTGTCGTGGCTGTCGTGGCTGTCACCGCTCGGGTGGGCGACGCAGACGCGGCCGTTCGCCGGGGACCGGTGGGCCGTCGCGCTGCTGCTCGTCGCCGTGGCAGTCGTGCTGGGGACGGTGGCCTACCGGCTGCTGCCGCGGCGGGACGTCGGGATGGGCATCTTCCCGGCGCGCCCGGGACCTCCGGTGGCGGCGCCCGGGCTGCGGTCGCCGTTCGCGCTGGCGTGGCGGCTGCACCGGGGCGTGCTGATCGGGTGGACCGCCGGGTTCGCGGTGCTGGGGGCGATGTTCGGCTCGCTGGCCGCCGGCATCGGCGACCTCGTCGGGGAGAGCGCGCAGGCCCAGCAGGCGTTCGAGCGGTTGGGCGGCGCGCAGAACCTGGTCGACACGTTCCTCGCGATGATCGCCGGGATCTTCGGGATGGTCGCCTCGATGTACGCGGTGCAGGCGACGCTGCGGATGCGGTCGGAGGAGACCGCGCTGCGGCTGGAACCGCTGCTGGCGACTCGGGTGCGACGGCTGCAGTGGGCCGGGAGCCACCTGGTGTTCTCACTGCTGGGGACGGCTCTGCTGCTGGTCGTGTCGGGCCTGTTCGCCGGGCTGCTGCACGGGTTGCGGGTCGGTGACGTGAGCGGCCAGGTGCCCGCGGTGCTCGGCGCGACGGTCGCGCAGGCGCCCGCGGTGTGGGTGGTCGTCGGGATCGCCGTGGTGGTGTTCGGGTTCGCGCCGAAGCTCGCGACGGCGGCGTGGGGCGTGGCCGCGGTGTTCCTCCTGCTGTCGCTGTTCGGGCCGGTCGTGCAGGCGCCGCAGGTGGTGCTGGACATCTCGCCGTTCACGCACGTCCCGAAGCTGCCGAGCGCGGAGTTCGTGGTCACGCCGTTCGCGTGGCTGCTCGGCATCGCGGCGGTCGCGCTTGCCACGGGTCTGGCGCGGTTTCAGCGGCGGGACATCGGGTAATCCCGGGTCATCCGAGTGGCAGCGCCCGGACTCGTCGGGGGGTCCGGGCTCTGCCGCTCATTTTTTGTCGGTACCCCTCGCTAACGTTGTTCATCTGGCGGGACCGAGGGGGACCATGCGATGGGGGTTGTTGGGGCACGGGGATTTCCGGCGTCTGTGGCTGGCCGATGCGCTGAGCCAGTTCGGCGACCGGATCAACCTGCTCGCGGTGCCGTTGCTGGCGGCGATCACGCTGCAGGCGACGGCGGTGCAGGTGTCCGTGCTGCGGACGCTGGAGACGCTGGCGTACCTGCTGCTGGCGTTGCAGGTGGGCGCGTGGACGAACCGAATGCGCAAGCGGCGCGTGCTGGTGGCGGCCGACCTGGGCCGCGCGATGGCGTTCGGTTCGGTACCACTCGCCGCGGCGTTCGATTCGCCGACACCCGCTTCGGCCAAACCGCCGATTCCAGGAAGCTCACCGCCGCTCACTCGCCGAACAGCCGCACCAGCTGCTCCGACCGGCCGGTCACGGCCACCGCCGCGACCGAGACGTTCGCCTGCAGCCGCGCGTTGCCCGCCGGAGATCGGCGACGGGCTCCGGTCCGTCTTCCCGGCACTGTGCGCGATCGGGGTACACGACGGGCGTCAGCGTGTGCCAGCAGTTCCAGATCACGGTGGCGGCGCTGTTCCTGCTGCGCGAGGTGCACCTGTCGCCCGGCATGATCGGGTTGCTGCAGGCGGGCGGGCTGACCGGGGCGCTGCTCGGTTCGGCCGTGACGCGCCGGCTCGGCAGGTGGCTCGGCGAGGCGCGGCTGATGTGGATCAGCGCGCTGGTGTGGGGCGCGGGATACCTGATGATCCCGTTGACCACGCCGGGCTGGGGCATGGCGTGGTATCCCGTCGGCAACTTCCTGACCGGGGTGAGCATCGTGGTGCTCAACGTGCACCAGGTCAGCTACCGGCAGGCGGTGACGCCCGAGCGGCTGCAGAGCAGGGTGGCGGCCACCTCCGCGTTCCTGTACTTCGCGCCGGGGCCGGTCGGGAGCGCGCTCGCCGGGGTGCTGGCGAGCGTGGCCGGACTGCGGGGGACGTTGTGGCTGGCCGGAGCGGGCGTGGCGGTGTCGGCGTTGTGGCTGGTCTGCTCGCCGTTGCGCCGGATGCGGCAGTTGCCCGAGGCATACGAGGAGGTGCGCACGGGTAGTCACGGCGCATGACCCTCGATGGAGTACCGCGTCAGCTCTTCCTCGCCGGTCGGTGGCGTGACGCCGCGGACGGCAGCCGCTTCGGTGTGCACGATCCGGGGACCGAGCAGCAGCTCTGCGAGGTCTCCGACGCGCAGGACGCCGATGTCGGCGAGGCCATCGAGGCAGCCGTCGCGAAGCAGGAGGAGTGGGCCGCGACACCGCCGCGCGAGCGGGGCGAGATCCTGCGCCGCGCGTGGCAGCTGATGACCGACCGCGCCGACGAGCTGGCCCGGTTGATGACGCTGGAGATGGGCAAGAGTCTGGAGGAGTCGAAGGCCGAAGTCACTTACGCCGCCGAGTTCTTCCGGTGGTTCGCCGAGGAGGCCGTGCGCATCGACGGGCGGTACGCGCGCAGCCCGGCCGGTGGTGGGCGCGTGCTCGTGTCGAAGCACCCGGTGGGGCCGTGCATCCTGGTGACGCCGTGGAACTTCCCGCTCGCGATGGGCACCCGCAAGATCGGGCCGGCCATCGCCGCGGGCTGCACCATGATCGTCAAGCCGGCGCAGCTGACGCCGTTGTCGATGCTGAACCTCGCCGGCCTGCTCAAGGAAGCCGGGCTGCCGGACGGGGTGCTGAGCGTGCTGCCGAGCACGTCGGCGAGCCGGGTCGTGAACCCGGCCCTGGCCGACCCGCGGATCCGGAAGCTGTCCTTCACCGGGTCCACCGAGGTCGGGCGCAAGCTGGTCGAGCAGTGCGCGCCCAACCTGCAGCGGATGTCCATGGAGCTGGGCGGCAACGCGCCGTTCCTGATGTTCGAGGACGCTGACCTGGACGCGGCGGTCAAGGGCGCGGTCACCGCGAAGATGCGCAACAACGGTGAGTCGTGCGTGGCGGCGAACCGGTTCCACGTGCACTCGTCGGTCGCCGGGGAGTTCGTGCGGCAGCTGACCGAGGCGATGTCGTCGCTGAAGGTCGGGCACGGCACCGAGGACGGGGTGAAGGTCGGGCCGCTGATCAGCGCCGAGCAGCGGGACAAGGTGATCGAGCTGGTCGACGACGCGCTGTCCCGCGGCGCGCACGCGACCACCGGCGGCAAGCCGCTGGACGGTGACGGCTTCTTCTACGCGCCGACCGTGCTCACCGACGTCCCGCCGGACGCCCGCATCCTGCGTGAGGAGGTGTTCGGCCCGGTGGCGCCGGTGACCACGTTCGAGGACGAGGACGAGGCGGTCCGGCTCGCCAACGACACCGAGTTCGGCCTGGTGGCCTACGTGTTCACGCGCGACCTGGACCGCGCCATCCGCGTCGGCGAGCGGATGGCGACCGGGATGGTCGGGCTCAACACCGGGCTGGTGTCGAACGCGTCGGCGCCCTTCGGTGGCGTGAAGGCGTCCGGGTTCGGCCGCGAGGGCGGCGCCGAGGGTATCGAGGAGTACCTCGACGTGAAGTACATGGCGCTGTCGCTCAGCGGGACTCCGTAGCGATCCGCAGTCCGAGTCCGATGAGGACTGTCGCGGTGAGACGGTCGAGCCACCGCCGCACCGCGTCGCGCAACAGGAACCGGCGGGCCTGGGCCGCCAGCAGGAGGACCGTGCCCATCCACAGCCAGCCGATCGACACGTGGATGAGGACGAGCAGGGCGCCCCAGGCCGCCTGCCCGGACCCGGCGGGCAGGAACTGCGGCAGCAGGCTCAGGTAGAACACGCCGACCTTCGGGTTGAGCAGGTTCGTCACGAGCCCGGCGCGGAGGGCACCACGTCCCGGCTCGACGCCGATCTCCGGGGGCGCCTGGTGGCGGCGGAAGCTCTTCCACAGCGCGGACGCGCCGAGCCAGATCAGGTAGGCCGCACCGACGATCCGCACGACGTCGTAGGCGATGCGGGAGGCGGTCAGCAGCGCGGTCAGGCCCGCGATGCTCGCCGTCCCCCACACCAGGCAGCCGAGGTTGATGCCGGTCAGCGCCCGGAAGCCGGCCCGCCGACCGCCGAGCAGGGTGTGGCGGAGCATCAACATCGTGTCGAGACCGGGCGTCATAACGCCCACGAGCGCGACGAGGACGTAGGCGAACAGAGCGGAAGTCGACATACCGCCACTACAACACAGCCGGGCCCGCGAAGGGGCCGACTTTTCGGAAGACCGCCCGAGCACCCACACCGACGAACGCCCGAAAATCGGCCAACGCGGAACCCGACGCCTGCGGCGGCAAACACAGTGCCCGCAGCGGCAACCCGGCGCGGGCGCCAGCCAACACCGCCCCCGGTGCGGGCCAAACCCGCCGTCCGCACCCGCCGACACGGCGCCCACGGCGCCATCGTGGCAGTCGGCGCGGCCAATGCGGTGGCCACGCAACCAGCACCGCCCGGGGGGCGGTGCTTCAGTCCTGTGCCTGTCCCGCCCCGGGGGTGCCTCAGTCCCCGCCGCCGTCTTGGAGGTGGGCGCTGATCGGCACCACCAGCGGTGTTCCGGAGACCGGGTCGGGCAGGACCTTTGCCGTCAGGCCGAAGATCTCGTCCAGCAGCGGCTCCGTCAGCACCGTCGACGGCGGGCCCTGCGCGATGATCCGCCCGTCGCGCATTGCCACCAGTGTGTCGGCGTAGCGGGCGGCCAAGTTCAAATCATGCAGGACCATCACGACCGTCGTGCCGCGGTCGCGGTGCAGGCGGTGCACCAGGTCCAGCACGTCGATCTGGTGGGCCAGATCGAGGTAGGTGATCGGCTCGTCCAGCAGCAACAGCCCGGTCTCCTGCGCGAGCGTCATCGAGATCCACGCGCGCTGCCGCTGCCCGCCGGACAGTTCGTCGACCACCCGGTCCGCCAGCACGTCCATCCCCGTGAGCCGCAGAGCATTGGCGATCGCGTCCTCGTCCGACGACGACCACTGCCGGTACCAGCGCTGGTGCGGGTGCCGCCCGCGCGCCACCAGATCACCGACCGTCAGCCCCTCGGGCGCGACCGGTGACTGCGGCAGCAGCCCGACCACCTTCGCCACCTCGCGGGTGGGCAGCTTGTCGATCCGCTCGCCGTCCAGCAGCACCGCGCCCTCCCGCGGCGCCAGCAGCCGCGCCAGCGCCCGCAGCAACGTCGACTTGCCGCAACCGTTCGGGCCGATGATCGCGGTGATCGTGCCGTCCAGCACATCCAGGTCCAGACCGTCGACCACCACCCGCTCGCCGTACCCCAGCTTCAGGCCCTCGGCTCGCAGTCGTGACGTCATGCTCGTGCCTCCCGGCGGCTC
The DNA here is from genome assembly GCF_023376025.1 of Amycolatopsis thermalba. NCBI lineage: Bacteria > Bacillati > Actinomycetota > Actinomycetes > Pseudonocardiales > Pseudonocardiaceae > Amycolatopsis > Amycolatopsis thermalba. Next base: position 819,346 of record NZ_CP091196.1, on the reverse strand, counting down.
CGGACGAACAGGAAGATCAGGTAGGGCGCCCCGAGGATCGCGGTCAGCACCCCGACCGGCAGATCCGGCAGCAACAGCCGGGTCAGCAGGTCCGCACCCACGGTCAGCAACGCCCCCAGCACCATCGACCCGACCAGCGGCGGCTGCGCGGTCTTCGCCAGCCGCACCGCGATCTGCGGCGTCGCCAGCGCGACGAACGTGATCGGCCCCGCCGCGGCGGTGGCGATCGCGGCCAGCGCGGCCGCCAGCAACAACAACGCCCCGCGAGCACCGTCGACCCGGATGCCGAGTCCCCGCGCGGTGTCGTCGCCGAACTGCAGCCCGCCGACCGTCCGCCCGCAGACCAGCGTGATCGGCACCAGCACGGCCAGCGCGATCGCGACCGGCCCCACCGAGTCCCACCCGACGTCGGCCAGGTTGCCGACCAGCCACGTCGTCGCGCGCGCCGCGTCGTTCACGTCCCCGGCGGCCAGCAGCCAGTTCACGATGTTGTAGCTGATCGCCCACAACCCGATGCCGATCAGCACCATCCGGTAGCCGTCGATACCGCGCCGCCACGACAACGCGTACAGCAGCACGCCCGCCAGCAGCCCGCCGATCAACCCGGCGACCGGCACGCCGAGCGCGCTCACCATGCCGCTGACCTGGCCGCGGTACCCGCCGGCGACGATCGCGGTGACCGCGCCGACCCCCGCGCCCCACGTGATGCCCAGGATGTCCGGGCTGGCCAGGGGATTCCGCGCGACCGACTGGAACAGCGCGCCGGACAGCCCGAGCGCGGCGCCAACCAGCACACCGGCGAGCGTGCGCGGCAGGCGCAGGTCGAAGATGATCCCGCGTTCCCGCCGGGTGCCGCCGCCGAGCAGGGTCTCCAGCACGTTCCAGATCCCGATGCGGGAGCTGCCCATCCCGATGTTGATCGCGGCGACCAGCACCAGCAGCACCGCCGCGACGACCACGACCGCGATCACCCGCGGCTTGACCGTCCACGCCACCGGCCCGGCGGCCAGCACCTTGCGAGTCATATCTTGCTCAGCCCCCGCCGCCGCACCAGCACGATGAACACCGGCGCCCCGAGAATCGCGAGCAGGATGCCGACCTCGAAGTTGTCGCCCGTCAGCACGCGCCCGAGCACGTCCGCCGTCAGCAGCAGCACCGCGCCGAGCAGCCCGGCCACCGGCACCAGCCAGCGGTAGTCCGGGCCGGTGATGGCGCGGGCGAGGTGCGGCACGACGAGCCCGAGGAACGCGATCGGCCCGCACGCGGCCACCGCCGACCCGGTGAGCAGCGTGATCGCGGCGACGCCGAGGACCCGCGTGCGCAGCACCCGCTGCCCGAGAGCGGTCGCGACGTCCTCGCCCAGCGCCAGCGTGTTCAGGCCGGGCGTGTTGACCAGCGCGAGCAGCAGGCCGAGCACCAGGAACGGCGCGATCTGACCGGTGATCGCGAAGTCGCGCCCGGCGATCGACCCGACGCGCCAGAACCGGTAGGTGTCCATGCCGCGCTCGTCGCCGAGGATGATCGCCGACACCAGCCCGTGCAGCAGGGCGCTCACCGCCGCCCCGGCCAGCGCGAGCGTCACCGGCGTCGCGCCCTTGCCGCCGACCGCGCCGAGCAGGAACACCGCGACGCTGGCCAGCAGCGCGCCGGCGAAGCCGAACCAGATGAACCCGTAGAGCCCGTCGACCCCGAGCACGACGACCGCGAACACCACCGCCAGCGCCGCGCCGTGCGTGACGCCGAGCAAGCCGGGATCGGCGAGCGGGTTGCGCGTGTGGCCCTGCATGAGCGCGCCGGCGACACCGATCGCGAGCCCGACGAGCAGGCCCAGCACCGTGCGCGGCACCCGCAGCGACCGGACGATGATGTCCGATTCGGACCCGGACGGCTGGGTGAGCGCCGTCCACACCTCACCGAGCGGGATCGACTTCGTACCCAGCGCGACACTCGCCGCGCAGATCAGGGCCAGCAGAACGGCGAGCCCGCCGATACCGGCGAGACGACGCTGCCTGCGCGTCCGTGGCCGGGCTGTCGCCACCACCGTCACTGATGTCGCCTATCCAACTCGCGCTTCCAAACGGGACAAACCGCATCCTATGCTCCGCTTAGGCAAGGCTAACCGAAAGAGAGATCCCGATGACGAGACCGTGGCGAGCAGCACTGACGCTGGCCGTGACCGCGTGCCTGACCCTCACGGCGTGCGGTGGCGGCACCGACGAAGCCGCGCAGCAGGGCGGGACGGACCAGGCCGGCTATCCGCGCACCATCCAGCACGCGATGGGTTCGACCGTGCTGGAGACGCAGCCGAAGACCGTGGCCGCGCTCGACACCAGCTACGTGGACGCCGCGCTCGCGCTCGAAGCCCAGGTCGTGGCGTACACGAAGTACCGCAACTTCGACCAGCTGCCCGACTACCTCGGCGACGACCGCCGGTTCGGCGCGGGCGCCAAGGTGGTCGGCCCGCTGGAGAGCCCGGACGTCGAGCAGCTCTACGACATCAAGCCGGACGTGATCGTGTCGGCGAAGGTGCGGCACGAGAAGTACTACGAGCAGTTCACCGGGGTCGCCCCGACGGTCTTCTCCACGACGACCGGCGCGGTCTGGAAGGACAACATCCGCCTGCTCGGGCAGGTCCTCGGCAAGGAGTCGCTGGCCGAGCAGAAGATCGGCGCCTACGAGCAGCGGGCGCAGCGGATCGGCCAGGAGATCGCGGCGAAGCTCGGCCGGGCGCCGACGGTGTCGATCGTGCGGTTCGTCGAGGGCGAGCCGACCGTGCGGCTCTACAGCAGCGCGTCCTACCCCGGGATCGTGATGGCCGACGCGAAGCTGTCCCGGCCCGCCGGCCAGCCGGACGCCACCGACAAGATCTCGGTGAACCTCAGCCAGGAGGACATCGCGAAGCTGGACGCGGACATCATCTTCGTGTCGTCGTACTCCGACGAGACGAAGACGGCGGAGGACCCGAAGGCGAAGTTCCAGGCCAACCCGCTGTGGGCGACGCTCAAGGGCAAGATCGTCGAGGTCAGCGACACGACCTGGTTCACCGCGGTGAGCCTGCAGGGCGCGTCGGCGATGCTGACGGACCTGGCGAACCAGTTCGGCGTCACGCCGTGACCCGGCGCGGGGCCGCATCCGGTGTGGGCGCGGCCCCGCGGCCCTACGGTGGAGCCATGATTTTCATCACCGCGAAGTTCCGCATCCTGCCCCAGTACGCCGACGACTGGCCCGCGATCGCGCGGGACTTCACGCTCGCCACCCGCGCCGAGCCGGGCTGCCTGTGGTTCGACTGGTCCCGCAGCGTCGAGGACCCAACCGAGTACGTGCTGGTGGAAGCCTTCCGCGACGGTGAGGCGGGCGCGGCGCACGTCCAGTCCGACCACTTCAAGACCGCGCAGCAGACCCTGCCGCCGCACCTGGCGGAGACCCCGCGGGTCGTCAACTTCGAGGTGCCCCAGGACGACTGGTCGGAACTGGGTGAACTCGCGGTGCGGCGTTAGGCGCGCAGGCCGTCGGCGATGATCTTCGCCAGCTGCCGTCCCGGCGGGGCCTGCCGCTGGATCGCGAGGTAGCCCGCGAGCAGGGCGGTCAGGTCGCCGGGTTCGACGTCGGCCCGGACGGCGCCCGCGGCCTGCGCCCGGCGCAGCAGGTCGGCGAACGCGGCGCCGAACTCGGCGCGTTCCTCGGCGGCGGCTTTGAACGGCAGTCCGGTGCTCGCCTCCAGCGCGTCGCACAGGGCCTTGTTCAGCAGCGCCTGCTCGGCCACCACGTCGAAGAACTCGAAGAACACCGCGCCCGGGTCGGCCGCCTCGAGCCGCTCCTTCGCCTGAGCGGCCAGCCACTCGATGCGGTCCAGCACGACCGCCTCGAACAGCAGCTCCTTGCTGGGGAAATGCCGGTAGACCGTGCCCGCGCCGACCCCGGCCCGGCGCGCGATCTCGTCCAGCGGCACCGACGGGCCCTCGTCCGCGAACGCCTCCTGCGCCGCGGCCAGGACACGGGCGCGGTTGCGGCGCGCGTCGGCGCGCAGTCCGGTGCGGCTCGCGGGGGTCGTCATCGTGTCCGATTCTAGCCGCCCGCGGCCACCGTGGGTTCGGCGAACAACCCGACCAGACCGGCCCACGCGCCGGGCACCAGCAGCACCGCCAGCACGGTGAAGACCGGCACGATCAGGAACTTCTCCACGCCCTTGCCGGTGCGGAAGCGCAGGAACGCCGGCGGCCGCAGCTCGTACCAGGTCTCGCCGGCGATCGGCACCGGGAACAGGAACGGGCAGCCGGATTCGGTGAGCGCGTCGCCGAGGCAGTGCACGAAACAGCCCACCGCGACCGCGATCCCCAGCCAGCCGGTGAGCTGCGACAACTCGGCCGCGGCGCTGGCCGTCAGCGCCCACCACAGCACCCCGCCACCGGCGACCAGCAGCAACCAGTCCCCCAGCGCGTCCGCGGCGAGCAGCAACGCGAACAGCACCACCCCGGCCACGACGTACCAGCCGCCGGCCCGGGTGCCGTACGTCGTCGCCGCGCCCAGGCCGATCGCGAACAGCAGCGTGTGCGACAGGTGCCGGTGGCTGCCCCGGCCCCGCTCGTCGCGCGGGCCCTTGGTGACCTTGTACAGCGCGGCCGAGGTGTGCCGGAGCAGCCAGCACACCAGGCCGGTGATCGGCCCGAGCAGCTTGGAGGCGCGGGCGTGCGGGTGGTCGAGGTCCGGCAGCAACGCGAAACCGGCGGTCGTCGCGGCGAACGCCAGCGCCTGGTGCACGGAGCCGGCGCCGATGGCCGGGGCGAGCGCGAGGCCGGCGCACCAGCCGGTGAGCGCGTGGGTGGAGCCCATCATGCGGAAGATCTTGGCAAGATGGACGCCGACCGACGCGAAGGGACGCGCATGATCACGACCACCGAGGCGCCCAGCGACGAGCTGCGGGCGTTCTGGGCCGAGCGGCACCTGTGCATGCTCACGACCCTGCGTCCGGACGGGAAACCGCACGTCGTGCCGGTCGGGGTCACCGTGGACGAGGACTTCACCACGGCGCGGGTGATCTGCGGCCGCGGCAGCGTCAAGGCACGCAACGTGCGTGCCGGGCAACCCGCGCGTGTCGTGGTGAGCCAGGTGGACGGTCGCCGTTGGTCGAGTTTGGAGGGATCGGCGGTGGTCCGGGAGGATCCGGAGTCGGTGGCGGACGCGGAAAACCGTTACGCCGTGCGGTATCACCGCCAGCCGAAGCCGAACCCGGAGCGGGTCGTGATCGAAATCAGCCTGGACCGCAGGCTCGGCATGAGGTAAAGCACACCGATGGCGGGTTGCGGACGAACGGGAAGATAGGGCAGTAATTCAGGGTGCGGACCGTGAAGACCCTCAAGATCGACAGCCCGTTCGCGGGCGGCACGACGTGGGACGTCGTCGATCGGACCGTGATCGGCGCGCTCGCGCCGTCGATGATCAGCACCCTGCGGCGGGGTTCCGAGGACTTCCTGTGGTTCGCCGAGCGGCGCATCGCCGGTCACCAGCTGGGCCGCCCGGGCCGCTGGGACCACCCGGTGGAGCGGGAGCTGCTCGGGTGGCGGTCGCGGCTGGCGTTCGAGCTGGACCCGCCGGTGGTGATCCCGGAGATCGACCTCAAGCTGTCGCACTGGGTCCGCAACACGCACGAGGAGTTCCTGCGGCGGCTGCCGGACACCGGGGGCGTGGTGCAGCTGGAGAGCGTCCGGGACGTGGACGCGTGGCTGCACACGCTGATCGACCACTACAAGGCCGTGAAGGCCGCCGGGGAGCAGCAGCTCGATCCGGACGCGCGGGCCACGCTGATGGCGTGGTTCCGGAACACGTTCTTCAAGATCCGCCGCGCGGCGGACCGGGTGGGGCTGACCCGCGTGCGGCCGAGCTGATCGGGGCCGCTGGGCGCGTCGCCGTGTTGGGCGGCGGTTTAAAGATCAAAAGATGTCCTCGCCGGACGGGCAGGCTCCGGGATGACGGGGGACCGTTGTCGGCTCACCTCGGGCAGGTGGTCGCTGGGTGGTCATCCCGTCGCCTTCCGGTTTTGTGTGTATCACCTTGAGCCAGGGCCGCAAGGTTGGCATGGTCGGCCGCCGGTGGGCGGCCTGGGTTGCGGCCCTGGCTCAAGGTGATCGTCACGTGTCAGGCGACGGGATGACCACCCAGCTCGGGTGTGCAGATCGGCGCCGGCGCGCTATCCGATCGGCTGCCACCACGGGTCGATGGGCTTTGGGTTGTCCACGTCGATCCGCTCACCGGGGCGGGGGATCGCCAGCGCCACGTCGTGTGCCTTCGATTCGCGCCAGGCTCGCTCGGCCGGCTCGCTCCAGCCGTGCATCGCCAGGCGGAACGTGCCCCAGTGCACCGGGATCAGCAGCCCGCCCCGCACGTCGAGGTGGGCGGCGACTCCCTCCTCCGGCGTCATGTGGATGTCCGGCCACGCCGGGTGGTACGCGCCGATCTGCACCAGCGCCGCGTCGAACGGGCCGTACTTCTCCCCGATCGCGCGGTAGCCCTCGAAGTAGCCCGAGTCCGCCGTGTAGAACACCTTCCGCCCGGACCGCGCCACGATCCACGACGCCCACAGCGTGTTGTTCCGCGTGAACGCCCGGCCGGAGAAGTGCTGGGCGGCCGACGCGGTCACGTCGACCCCGCCCACCGACACCGACTCGTCCCAGTCCAGTTCGATGATCCGCTCCGCCGGGATCCGCCACCGGCGCAGGTGCGCGCCCACCCCGAGCGGGACCACGAACGGCGCGCGCTGCGTCTTCGCCAGCCGCACCACCGTCGGCCGGTCGAGGTGGTCGTAGTGGTCGTGCGACACGATGATCACGTCCAGCTCGGGCAGCTCGTCCAGCTGGTGCGGCGGCCGGTGCATGCGCTTCGGGCCGACGAACCGGGACGGCGACACCCGCTCGCCCCACACCGGGTCCACCAGCACCTTCCGGCCGTCGATCTCGATCAGCGACGACGCGTGGCCGTACCAGGTGATGTGCAGCCCCTCATCGGCCGGCGCCCCCGGCCGCACCAGCGGTACCGGCCCGGTCGGCTTGCGCCGCTGCTTGCCGAACACCATCTCGCCGACCAGGTCGCGGGCCCGGGCCGGCTGCACGAGCGGCGGGGCGAGGTTGCGGAACCGGCCGTCGTGGAACTGCGGGGAGCGCCGCATGCGCTCGGGATCGGGCCGCCCGCCGAACGCCACCGGGATCTCCCACAGGGCCGCCACCGCCCCGCCGAGCAGCGCGGGCAGGGCCCACCGCAACGTCTTCGCCATGTCCGGACAACTACGAACCGGCGCCGGATGTTCCCAGCGGCGCCAGCGGCCCGGACGGATCGGCCGGCGACAGGCAGCTGCCCAGCGGATCGACCAGCGAGCACAGCGCCGGCCCCTGGACCAGCCGGTACGACGGCCCGACGCCACCGCGCGCGATCACGTCGCGGTACGCCGCGACCCCGTCGGTCGCCCGCCGGGTCAGCGCGGGATCGGTCAGAGCGTCCACTTCGTACAGTCCGAAGCGCGGCCGGTAGCTGCCCCACTCGTAGTTGTCGGTGATGCTCCAGTGGTTGTAGCCGATGACGTTCATGCCGTCGGCCTTCGCGCGCTGCACCCAGAACAGCGTGTCCTGGATCGACGCCGCGCGGGTGTAGCCGTCCGCGCGCGGCTGGCCGTTGTCGGTGGGCAGTCCGTTCTCCACGATGTACAGCGGCAGGTCCGGGTAGCGGTCGCGGTAGTAGCGCAGCGCGTAGTAGATGCCCTCCGGCTGCGGCTTGACCTTCCAGAACTGCTCGAACGCCGCGTGGATCGCGGTGAGGTTGGTCAGGCTGACGCCGTAGTAGTAGTCCAGCCCGACGAAGTCGACCTTGTCCGTGATCCGGTCCATCACGACCAGGTCGGTGACCGGGTTGAAGCCGGCGTAGAAGGCCTGGTTGCTGGTGACCTGCGCGGACGGGTCGAGCCGGTGGATCTCGTCGTAGGCGCGGCGGTGCGCCTGGACCACGTTGGCCTGCCAGGCGGGGACCTGGAACGGGGTGACCGCGCCGATCTTCAGCTCCTGCGTGAGGAACGCGACCGGCTCGTTGAACGTCACCCACAGCACGTCGTCGTAGCGCTCGGCGATACGCGTGGTGAAGGCGAGGAAGTCGTCCACGGTCTTCGCGGCGGTGAACCCACCCTGGTCGGCCACCCAGCCGGGGTAGACCCAGTGGCTCAACGTGATCATCGGGGTCATGCCCGCGGCGCGGATGTGCCGGACGACGTCGTCGTAGTAGGCCAGCTCGGTTTCGTCCCACACGCCGGGCGCGGGCTGCACCCGCGCCCACTCCACGCTGAACCGGAAGGTGTTGACGCCGAGGTCCTTCGCCAACCCGATGTCCTCGGCGTAGCGGTGCCGGAAGTCGGTGGCGTTGGCGTACGGGTCCACGCCGCCCTTCGCGACGTACCGCGACCAGTTGCTGTCCGGGGCGCTGCCCTCGGATTGGAAGCCCGCGGTGGCCACTCCCCAGTAGAAGCGGCTCTCGGCGGAGGCCGGGGTCACCGGGACCGACGCGAGGCAGAACAGGACGACGAGCGCTATCCGGACCAGACGCGACATGTGAAAGAAATTTACGTTTCCCCGGTCGGCCCGTCAACGATCAACCGGCCTGGTCTCCTCGACCAGCCACGCGAGGTACTCCGCGCTGCCGCCCTCGATGGGGGTCGCGATGATCTCCGGCACCTCGTAGTTGTGCTGCTGCTTGATCAGCTCGACCAGGGCCGCGACCCGGTCGGCCGCGGTCTTGATCTCCACGCGCCACTCCGGATCGGCCTGCACCCGGCCGTCCCACCGGTAGACGCTCAGGATCGGGCCCACGATCTGGGCGCACGCGCCCAGCCGCGCCTCGACGGCCTGCGCCGCCAGCTCCCGGGCCGTGGTCTCGCTGTCGGTGGTGGACGACACGATCACGTGTTCGCGCATGTGCCCGATTAGAGCACCACGCGCGGCTCAGACCCAGCCCGCCTGCTGGCCCTCGCGCTGCTCGTCGGCGTCCGCGCTGGCCTGGTGGGTCAGCGCGGCCACCGCCTGCGCCAGTTCCGTGCGCACCTGGTCCCCGTCGGTGCGGTCGGTGTGCAGCGTGATGGCGATCTCGCACTGCCCGGGACCGCGTTCGTGGACACGCAACTCACCGCAATCGTCACCCTCGCTTTCGGTGCCCCACGCCAGGTGCCTGCTCGCCGGGTCCGTGCGCAACCAACCCTCGTCCAGGTTCTGCGGCAGGAACCGGGGCAGGTTGGGTGTGTCGGAGATGAACGCGAACGCCTCATCGGCGGGCAGATCGGCGGTCGCGGTGTAGTGGAACGTCTCCATGAGATCGGAGATAGCCGTGTGACGCGGGGCTAAACGGGGTACGCAGGGCCTTATGCGACTCGGCGTGCTCGACATCGGTTCGAACTCGGCGCAGCTCCAGATCGTGGATGCCCACCCGGGCGCCCCGCCATTACCGGCGCTGGCTGTGAAAGAGCCCACACGCCTGGCCGAGCAGATCGACGAGTGCGGGGCGATCGCGGAGGAGGGCGTGTGCCGGGCGGTGGACGCCGTGGAGGCCGCGCTCGCCGCCGCGCGGCTGCACCGCGTCGAGCAGCTGTTCCTGTTCGCGACCTCGGCGATCCGGGACGCGGCCAACCGGGACGAGGTCATCAACCGCATCGAGGAGCGCACCGGCGTGCGCCCCCAGTTCCTCACCGGCGAGGACGAGGCCCGGCTGACCTACGCGGCGGCGCACCGCTGGTACGGCTGGTCCGCCGGCCGCCTGCTGCTGCTCGACATCGGCGGCGGCTCGCTGGAGATCGCTCTCGGCCGCGACGCCGAACCGCAGCTCACCCTGTCCCTCCCGCTGGGCGCGGGCCGGCTGACCCGGACGTTCCTGCCCGACGACCCGCCGTCGGTCCGGCAGGTCAAGGCGATGCGGCGGCACGTGCGGGACATGCTGCGCGAGGTCGCCGACCGGCTGAGATGGGAGGGCGTCCCCGCCCGCGCCGTCGCCACGTCGAAGACGTTCAAGCAGCTCGCCCGCCTGGCCGGGGCGCCGCCGCAGCGGCGCGGCCCGTTCGTGCGGCGCACCCTCACCGTCGACGCGCTCAACGCGTGGATCCCCCGCCTGGCCGAGATGACGGCAGCCGAACGGGCCCGCCTGCGCGGGGTGTCCGCGCCGCGCGCCCGGCAGATCCTGGCCGGCGCGATCGTCGCCAAGGCGACCATGGACACGCTCGACATCCGCAAGGTCGACGTGTGCCCGTGGGCGCTGCGCGAGGGAATCATGCTGCACCACCTGCAAACCCTGCAGGTCTACGACGGCCTGCCGCTGCAGGCGATCAGCACCGCGGTGCCGGAGGTGTCGGGCCGGGGCGCCCCGGGTAAGTCCCTCGTGGGACTGAGCCGAGGAGCGTGAGGAGTTTTCCATGTCGGAGACGGTCGGCGACTACCTGCTGCAGCGCCTGCGGGAGTGGGACGTCGAGCAGGTGTTCGCCTACCCGGGCGACGGGATCAACGGCATCGTCGCCGCGTTCGGCAAGGCGGACAACAAGCCGCGCTTCGTCCAGGCCCGTCACGAGGAGATGGCCGCGTTCGAGGCGGTGGGGTACGCCAAGTTCAGCGGGCACGTCGGGGTCTGCATGGCGACCTCGGGGCCGGGAGCCATCCACCTCCTCAACGGGCTGTACGACGCCAAGCTCGACCACGTCCCGGTGGTGGCGATCGTCGGCCAGACCGCGCGCAGCGCGATGGGCGGGTCCTACCAGCAGGAGGTGGACCTGCAGCCGCTGTTCAAGGACGTGGCCAGTGAGTACCTGGTCGAGGTCAACGTGGCCGAGCAGCTGCCCAACGCGCTCGACCGGGCCATCCGCACCGCGCTGGCCAAGCGCGCGCCGACGGCCGTGATCATCCCGAACGACCTGCAGGAAGAGCCCTATTCGGCGCCGAAGCACGCGTTCAAGCACGTGCCGTCCAGCCCGCCCGGCTTCCCGCACCCGGTGGTCATCCCGCCGGAGGACGAGCTGGCGCGTGCCGCGGACGTCCTCAACGCGGGCGAGAAGGTCGCGATCCTGATCGGGCAGGGCGCGCGCAACGCTGCGGCCGAGGTCCGCGAGATCGCCGAGCTGACCGGCGCCGGGGTCGCGAAGGCGTTGCTGGGCAAGGACGTCCTGCCCGACGACCTGCCGTACGTGACCGGCTCGATCGGGCTGCTGGGCACGCGGCCGAGCTACGAGATGATGCGGGACTGCGACACGCTCCTGATCGTCGGCTCGAACTTCCCGTACAGCCAGTTCCTGCCCGAGTTCGGCAAGGCGCGCGCGATCCAGATCGACATCGACGGCAGCATGATCGGCATGCGGTACCCGACCGAGGTGAACCTGGTCGGCGAGGCGAAGGGCACGCTGCGCGCGCTGCTGCCGATGGTGCGACGCAAGGAAGAGCGCGCCTGGCGGGAGAAGATCGAGCAGAACGTCACGTCCTGGTGGGAGACGGTCGAGCAGCAGGCGATGGTCGACGCGGACCCGGTCAACCCGATGCGGGTGGTGCACGAGCTGTCGCAGCGGATCCCGGAGGACGCGATCGTCACCGCGGACTCGGGTTCGTCGACCAACTGGTACGCGCGGAACCTGCGCATGCGCGGGCGGATGCGCGGCACGCTGTCCGGCACCCTCGCCACGATGGGGCCAGGCGTGCCGTACGCGATCGGCGCGAAGTTCGCCTGCCCGGACCGGCCGGTGATCGCGCTCGAGGGCGACGGCGCGATGCAGATGAACGGCATGGCCGAGCTGCTCACCATCCAGCGCTACCAGCACCTGTGGTCGGACCCGCGGCTGGTGGTGTGCGTGTTCCACAACAACGACCTGAACCAGGTCACGTGGGAGCTGCGGGCGATGGGCGGCGCGCCGAAGTTCGAGGAGTCGCAGTCGCTGCCGGAGTTCTCCTACGCCGAGTTCGCCCGCTCGCTGGGCTTCGAGGCGGTCGCGGTGGACTCGCCGGACCAGCTGGGCGCGGCGTGGGACCGGGTGCTGTCCGCGGACCGCCCGGCGCTGCTCGACGTGCGCTGCGACCCGGAGGTGCCGCCGATCCCGCCGCACGCGACGTTCGAGCAGATCAAGTCCACGACCGAGGCGATGCTCAAGGGCGACCGCGACGCGTGGCACGTCCTGGTGCAGGGCCTGAAGACCAAGGCGCAGGAGCTGCTGCCGAACCGCTAGTCGCCGTCCTTCAGCCAGGTGCGGATCTCGTCGCTGTGTTCGCCGAGCTTCGGTGGCGGCTGGCGGTAGGCGGGCGGCGTCTTCGTCAGCCCGATCGGGTTGCGCACCACGTCCAGCCCGCCCAGCGGGACGCGCGGCGCGAGCCCGAGCCGGTCGGCGAGCTGGAACGCCTCGGCGAGGTCGTTGACCGGGCCGCACGGTACGCCCAGGGGCGTGAGCAGCTCGAACCACTCGTCCGCGGGCCGGGTGCGCAGCCGGGCGCCGAGGAGTTCGGCCAGCTCGGCGACGTGCGCGACCCGCTGGGCGTTGGTGGTGAACCGCTCGTCGGTCGCCAGCTCCGGCACGCCCAGCGCCTCGGTGAGCGCCGTGAACTGCCGGTCGTTGCCGACCGCGATGACGATCGGCCGGTCGGCGGCCTGGAACACCTCGTACGGCGCGACGGACGGGTGCCGGTTGCCGAGGATGCCCGGCACGACGTCGGCCATCACGTGGTTCGCGCTCTGGTTGACCATGCTGGACAGCAGCGCGCCGAGCAGGTTGACCTCGATCAGCTGCCCCTCGCCGGTCGCGTCGCGGTGGCGCAGCGCGGACAGGATGCCGACAGCCGCGTGCAGGCCGGTCAGGACGTCGACCAGCGCGACGCCGACCTTCGTCGGCTCGCCCGGCGCGGGCCCGGTGACGCTCATCAGCCCACCGACGGCCTGCAGCAGCAGGTCGTAGCCGGGCAGGGCCGCGCCGGCGCCGCTGCCGAACCCGGAGATCGAGCAGTAGACCAGGCCCGGGTTGCCCGGGGCGAGGTCGTCGTAGCCCAGGCCGTAGCGGGCCATCGTGCCCGGGCGGAAGTTCTCGACCACCACGTCGGCGCGGTTCGCCAGCGCCTTCGCGGCGGCCAGGTCGTCGGGATCGGCGAGGTCGAGGGTGATCGAGCGCTTGTTGCGGTTGACCGACCGGAAGTACACGGCCTCCCCGCCGGCGTGCGGCGGGCCCCAGGCGCGGGTGTCGTCCCCGGCGCCGGGCCGCTCGACCTTGATCACCTCGGCTCCGAGGTCGGCGAGCAGCATGGTCGCGTACGGCGCGGCGAGCACGCGGCTGAAATCAGCGATGACGACGCCCGACAGCGCCCCGGTTCGATCGGTCACACCGTCCCTTCTACCTCATCGGCGGAGGCGGCGGACCACGTAGCGCGCGTCACGGCCGACGCCGCGCAGGCTGGCGGACACCAGCGTGCTCTGCCACTCCAGCCCGACGTACCCGAGGCCGGGCACGGACGTGGACACGCCGCGCCGGTGCTCCGGCAGGCCGCGTTCGTCCAGTGCGCCGAGACCGGCGAGGTAGGGCATGTCCGGCCGGTACCCGGTGGCGAGCAGGAGCGTGTCGACGGGTTCGCGGCGGCCGTCCGGCCAGACGACGTGGTTGCCGTCGAGGCGGGTGAACATCGGACGGCGGTCCGGGCGGCCGGCGCGGATCAGCCGGCGGTAGCGACCGGTGTCGATCACCGGAACGGTCGGCGGCTCACCCTTGATCCGGCGCGGCAGCACGGCCACACCGGTGACGGTGAACCAGAACTGCAGGTCCTTGCCCAGCGGCCGCTGCGGCGCGTACCGGATGGGCTTGCGCGTCGCGAGCGTCACCGACGAGACCCCGGCCAGCTCGGCGGCGATCTGCACCCCGGAGTTGCCCGCGCCGACCACGACGATCCGCTGCCCGGCGAACGCGCTCGGCTCCCGGTAGTCCGCCGCGTGGATCACCTTGCCCGCGAAGGAATCCAGCCCGGGCAACGCGGGCGTGTACGGCTTGCCGAACCACCCGCTGGCCGCGATGACGATCGGCACCTCGAACTCCTCCCCCGCGCGCACGACGAAACTCCCGTTGCGCCGCACGGATTCCACCCGGTGCCCGGTCCGGATGTCCACGTCCAGCCCGGCGGCGTAGTCGCGCAGGTAGGCGACCACCTCGTCGCGCACCGGGTAGTGCCGGGGGTCGCCGGGAAAGCGTTTGCCAGGCAGGGAACTGTAGCCGGCGGGCGAGAACAACGTGAGGCTGTCGTAGTAGCGGGGCCAGGATCCGACTGGCTCCGCCTGCGCCTCCAGCACCACCGGCTTCAGCCCGGCCTCCCGCAGCGCGTACGCCGCGGCGAGCCCGGACTGGCCGCCTCCGATCACGATCGCGTCCGGCATTCACGCCTCCCCCAGGTCGGTCACCACCCTAGTCGGCCCGGGCGACGTTGTGTTCCGCTACGAGAAGGCGCGCAGCCGCAGCGAGTTGGTCACCACGAACACCGAGCTCAGCGCCATCGCCGCACCGGCGATCATCGGGTTGAGCAGGCCGAGCGCGGCCAGCGGGAGGGCCGCCACGTTGTAGGCGAAGGCCCAGAACAGGTTGCCCTTGATGGTGCCGAGCGTGCGGCGCGCCAGCCGGATCGCGTCGGCCGCGGCCCGCAGGTCGCCGCGCACCAGCGTCAGGTCGCTCGCCTCGATCGCGACGTCGGTGCCGGTGCCCATCGCCAGTCCCAGGTCGGCCTGCGCGAGCGCGGCCGCGTCGTTGACGCCGTCGCCGACCATCGCGACCCGGTTTCCCTTGTCCTGCAGGCGTTTCACGGCGTCGACCTTGTCGGCGGGCAGCACCTCGGCGATCACCTCGGTGATGCCGACCTCGCGGGCCACCGCCTTCGCGACCGTCTCGTTGTCGCCGGTCAGCAGCACCGGCCGCAGCCCGAGCGCCGCGAGCCGGCGGACCGCCTCGGCGGAGGTGGGCTTGACCGTGTCGGCCACCATCAGGACCGCGCGCACCTGGCCGTCCCAGCCGACCGCGACGACCGTGCGGCCCAGCTCCTCCGCCTCGGTCTTGGCCCGCGCGAGCGCCTCCGGGAGGCGCAGGCCCCACTCGGCGAGCAGCGCGGCGCGCCCCGCCACGACCGTGCGGCCCTCGACCACGCCCTGCACGCCCAGGCCCTCGACGTTGCGGAACTCCGACACGGGCGCGTGCTCGTCCACGGCGGCGGCGATGGTCTTGGCGATCGGGTGCTCGGAGGCGTGCTCCAGCGACCCGGCCAGCCGCAACACCTCGTCGCGGTCCGCGCCGTCGGCGAGCCGGACGTCGACCAGCGACATGCGGCCGGTGGTGACCGTGCCGGTCTTGTCCAGCACGACGGTGTCGATCCGGCGGGTGGATTCCAGCGCCTCCGGGCCCTTGATGAGGATCCCGAGCTGCGCGCCCCGGCCGGTGCCGACGAGCAACGCGGTCGGCGTGGCGAGCCCCAGCGCGCACGGGCAGGCGATGATCAGCACCGCGACCGCCGCGGTGAAGGCCGAGGTGGTGGATTCGCCGAGGGCGAGCCAGGTGATCAGCGTGCCCAGCGCGAGCACCAGCACGATGGGCACGAACACCCCGGACACCCGGTCGGCCAGGCGCTGGACCTGCGCCTTCCCGGTCTGCGCCGCCTCCACGAGCTTCGCCATCTGCGCGAGCTGGGTGTCCGACCCGACGCGGGTGGCACGCACGACGAGACGCCCGCCCGCGTTGACGGTGGCGCCGACGACCGCGTCGCCCCGCCCGACCTCGACCGGCACGGACTCGCCGGTCAGCATGCTCACGTCCACCGCCGACGAGCCGTCCTCGACCTCGCCGTCGGTCGCGATCTTCTCGCCCGGCCGCACCACGAACCGGTCCCCCACCGCCAGCTGCGACGCCGGGATCCGGACCTCGGCGCCGTCCCGCAGCACGGCGACGTCCTTGGCCCCCAGCTCCAGCAGCGCACGCAGGGCGGCGCCGGCCCGGCGTTTGGCGCGCGCCTCGAAGTAGCGCCCGGCCAGGATGAACGTGGTCACCGCCGTGGCGACCTCGAGGTAGATGCGGCTTTCGCTGCCGCGCTCGATGGTCAGCTCGAACGGGTGCCGCAGCCCGATCTCCCCGGCCTCGGTGAACACCAGCGCGTACACCGACCACAGGTAGGCCGCGAGGGTGCCGACGGAGATGAGGGTGTCCATCGTCGCGGCGCGGTGCTTGAGGTTCGTCCACGCCGCCACGTGGAACGGCAGGCCGGCGCCGAACACGACCGGTGTCGCCAGCGCCAGGGAGATCCACTGCCAGTAGTCGACCTGCCAGGCCGGGACCATCGCCAGGACGACCACCGGCAGCGACAGGACCGCCGCCGCGAGCACCCGGTCCCGCAGGCCGGTGACGTGGTCGTCGCCCTCCTCGCCGGCCCGCGGCAGCGTGGCCGAGTACCCGGCGGCGACGACCGTGTCGACGAGCTGCTGCGGCTCGACGCCGGCCGGGAAGCTGACCGTGGCCTTTTCGGTGGCGTAGTTGACCGTGGCGGTGACCCCGTCGAGCTTGTTCAGCTTGCGCTCGATGCGGTTCGCGCACGCGGCGCAGGTCATGCCGCCGATGGCCAGTTCGACCTCGGTGCGCTCGGGGGCGGCGGTCATCGGGTCACCGGGAGGCGAGCTCGTACCCGGCCTCGTCGATGGCGGCGCGGATCGCGTCGTCGCTCAGCTCCGCGGCGCTCACCACGGTGACCGCGCCGGTCGGCAGATCGACCTTGACGTCGGAGACGCCCTCGATCTTGGTGACCTCCTCGGTGACGGAGGCGACGCAGTGCTGGCAGGTCATCCCGGTGACGGTGTAGACGGTCTCAGTCATGCCCGGAACTATACCCCCTACCCGTACCTGGGGTCGCCCAGCGTTCCTCGATGCGGCCGAAGCGCCACACCACCCAGGCGATTACCCAGGTCAGGACGAACAAACCCACGATCACGAACCCGGCGTGGTCGAGGTTCATCCCGGCGATCCAGGCCAGCAGGCCGCTCGTGATCCCGGCCTGGTCGACGAGCACGGAGATCAGCTCGATCACGCCGATGACCAGGGCGACCACGACAGACAGGGCGGTCACGGTGATGTTGTAGAAGATCTTGCGCACCGGGCGCGCGAAGGCCCAGCCGTAGGCGTAGTTCATGAAGAAGCCGTCGGCGGCGTCGAAGAGGGTCATGCCGGCCGCGAACAGGACCGGCAGCACGAGGATGGCGTACCAGGGCAGCGCGAACGCGGCGGCGCCACCGGCCAGGACCAGCAGGCCGACCTCGGTCGCGGTGTCGAAGCCGAGGCCGAACAGTACCCCTACCGGGTAGATGTGCCACGGCTTGCGCACGGCGGCGGTGGCCTTGCCGAGGATGCGGTTGAGCAGGCCGCGGCTGGCGAGCCTGGCCTCGAGTTCGGCCTCGTCGAACCGGCCGCGGCGCATGTCGCGGGCGACCTTGACGATGCCGATCAGGACGACCAGGTTGATCACGCCGAGCAGGCACAGGAAGGCGCCGGACACGGACAGGCCGATCACCCCGGTGACGTCGTGCAGGGTGGAAGAGTCGTTCTCGACCTCGCCGGCCAGCGCGCGCACGCCGAGTGACAACAGCAGGCACAGCCCGAACACGATCGTGGAATGCCCGAGGGAGAACCAGAAACCGACCGTGAGCGGACGCTGCCCGTCGGCGATGAGCTTGCGGGTGGTGTTGTCGATCGCCGCGATGTGGTCGGCGTCGAACGCGTGCCGCATGCCGAGGGTGAACGCCGTGACCCCGAGGCCGACGCCGAAGACGCCGGATGCGCCGATCGCGAAGTGCTGCGGCACGACGAGCAGGAGCAGGACCCCCCAGCCGGCGACGTTGAGCGCGAGGATGAAGCCGGCCATCCCCGCCACCGACATCCGTTCCCGCCTGCCGAGCGGGGTCCGATCACCCACGGATAACCTCCATCACCTGTTCAGGTAATCAGATGAGCAGACGGCTCCGTTCGACGCAAGGGCGCGCATACGGGGAGCGGGTATGATGGCGGGAGTTTTCCTACAGCGGAGGCGGACATGGCGAGCTACAGCGGCGACAAGGACGCCTACCTCAAGCGACTGCGCCGGATCGAGGGCCAGATCCGCGGCCTGCAGCGCATGGTCGAAGAGGACAAGTACTGCATCGACATCCTGACGCAGGTGTCGGCCGCGACGAAGGCGCTGCAGTCGTTCTCGCTCGAGCTGCTGGACGAGCACCTGTCGAGCTGCGTGGTCGACGCGGCGCGCGCCGGAGGCCGCGAGGCGGAGGTGAAGGTCCGCGAGGCCAGCGACGCCATCGCACGCCTCGTGAAGTCCTGACCCGCCCGACCGGCTCGGAGCCCGCCGGTGCTTCCGCGCCCCGACGCTCTTGCCGGCCGTTTCGCCAACCCCAGGAGCCAGCGCGCGGCCCAGTCGCGACCGCCCTCACCCGGCGAACCGGCGCGCCGCCCAGCGCCCTCCGCCGCCACACGCGGCCCCAGAGATTACCCCAGCAGCGCCGTCGCGACCGCCTTCACCCGCGAGCCGGCACCGCACAGCCTCCGACGCCGCCACCCGGCACCAGAAAATCACCCCAGCAGCGCCGTCGCGACCGCCTTCGCGCGGTGGGCCGGCTCCGCGCTGCGCTCGCGTAGCGCCGTCACCAGCGCCCCGTCGATCAGCAGCATCAGCTGCGCCGCGAGCGCCGCACTCGAGGCGTACCCGGCCTTCTCGAGCAGCCCCGCCAGGTAGTCCGTCACCGCGGCCTTGTGCGCCCGCGCCAGCCGGTACACCGCCGTGTCCGTGTCACCGAGCTCGGCCATCGCGTTGATGAACGCGCAGCCCCGGTAGTCCGCCCGCGCGAACCGCTCGGCGAGGAAGTCGAACACCGCCAGCGGGTGGTCGCCGCGCGCCGCGACCCCCTCCGCCAGCGCCTGCCGCCACTGCCGGTCGCGCTCGCTCAGGACCGTCTCGACCAGGTCGTCCTTGCTCGCGAAGTGCCGGTAGAACGACGCGCGCCCGACCCCGGACTCCTCCAGCAACCGCTCGACCCCCACCGCACGGATGCCCTCCGCGTAGAACAGGTCCTCCGCGGTCTCCACCAGACGCTCACGGGCACGGGTCGGCATACCCCCACGATATCCGAACTTGACGAGAAACGGAACCGATCAGTACCGTTCAAACGGAACCGATCAGTACCGTTTGGGGAGCCCATGGTCACCACCACCACCACCGAACGCCTGTCCCCCCGGATAGGCGTCCTGACTATCGCGACGTTCGCCGTCGGCACGGACGCCTTCGTCGTCAACGGCGTCCTGCCCGAACTCTCCCGCTCGCTGGACGTCAGCGTCGGCGAGGCCGGCCAGCTCGTGTCCGTCTTCGCGATCGCCTACGCCGTCCTGTCCCCGGTGCTCGCCGCCGCGACCGGGAACTGGCCGCGGCGCACCGTCCTGCTGGCCGCGCTCGGCGTCTTCGTAGTGGGCAACGCCATCACCGCGCTCGCCCCGGACTACGGCCTCGCGCTGGCCTCGCGCGTGATCGCCGCGGCCGGCGCCGCCGCCATCACCCCGACCGCCTCCACCGCCGCGGCTGCCCTGGCCTCACCCGAGCGGCGCGGCCGCGCGATGTCGCTGGTCACACTGGGACTGGTGTCGTCGACCGCGCTGGGCGTGCCGATCGGGACGCTGCTCGGTTCCGTCGCGAGCTGGCGCGAGACGATGTGGCTGGTCGCCGCGCTCGGCGTGGTAGCCGGGGCCGGCGTCGCGCTCTGGCTGCCGCCGGTGCCGAACCCGCCGGCCACCACCCTGCGGGCGCGCCTGGCCCCGCTGCGGGACCGGACCATCGCGCTGATCCTCACCGCGACCGTGGCCATGTTCATCGGGATCTACCTGGTCACGATCTACCTGAGCGTGATCGTCGAGCACGCGACCGCGGGCGACGGCGTCCGCCTCACCGTCCTCCTGTTCGCCGCCGGAGTCGCCGGCACGATCAGCAACGTCGTCACCGGCGGCTGGACCGACCGCTTCGGCCCGATGCGGGTCATCACCATCGCGATGGCCCTCGGCGCGCTCGACTTCGCGCTCATGCCGTGGACGACGGCCACGTTCGCGGGCGCGTTGATCGCCGTCATCGCCTACGGCCTGGCGTCGTGGTCGGTGATGGTGCCGCAACAGCACCAGCTGATCGCCGCCGCACCGGCGACGCCGTCCCTGGTCGTGTCGCTGAACGCGTCGGCGATCTACCTCGCGGTGTCCCTGGCCGGGGTGCTGGGCGCGGCCGCGCTCCAGCTGGTACCCGGCCCGTTCCTGCCGTGGCTCGCGGCCTTGTTCCTCCTCGTCGGCCTGGCCGCCGCGTGGGCGGCGGAGAAGTTTAAACGTTGAACGGCAGGCAAACCCCCTGCACATGAGCGCGACCACCACACTTCCGGACGTGGCGCGCGGACACCTGGACATCCTGGATGAGACGCTGAGCGCGCTCCGTCAGCAGACGGCGCGCCTCACGCGTTGGGGCCGCGTGCTCGCCGAGCGGTTGCGCGAGGGCAACCGCCTGCTCGCGGCGGGCAACGGCGGGTCCGCGGCGGAAGCGCGGCAACTGACCGCGGACCTGCTTGGCCGCTACCACGACGACCGCCCACCGTTCTCGGCGATCGCCCTGCACACCGACACCTCCAGCCTCACGGCGGTGGGTGACGAGTACGAGTACGACCACGCCGAGGTCTTCGCGCGGCAGGTGCGGGCGCACGCCCGCCCGCGCGACATCCTCGTACTGCTGTCGGCGAGCGGGCGCAGCCGCAACCTGGCGCGAGCGGCCGAAGAGGGCATCCGGGCGGGGGCGAACGTGTGGGCGCTGACCGGGCCGAGCCCGAACCCGCTGGCCAACGTCGTCGAGGACGCGCTGTGCCTGCCCGGCACCGCGGCCACCGTGCAGGAGGCCCACCTCGTGGCGGTCCACATCCTGTGCGCGGCAGTGGAACGCGCACTGTCCACAGAGGACGGCGGGCGAAGGGCCTCCTGAGCCCGGAGGACGAAGCGCCCCGAATTGTCAGACCCCACCCCTAAAGTCCACCCCATGCCCACCCACCCCAACCCCGGCGGAAGGCCGAGGGAGAAGTCAACCCGGAGCGGGAAGCGGATCGTTGCCGTAGAGCCGTCGGCTCTCGATCGACCCGTCCCGTCGCTGGATCCTGAGCACGCTCGGGCGATCGGCGCGCGCCAGCTTCGCGGCCGCGCGCACCGCCTCCCGCTTGCGCTCGTGGTGCGACAGCACGGCCGCGCCTCGCTTGACGTCCCAGCTGCCCAGCATGGGCGAGACCCAGTACACCGTCCGCGACATGATCCGTCTCCTTCCCCCGGTGTTGCAGAACAGCAACACTGTTCCTATAGTACACCACCGTTGCACCTCCGCAACGGTTCGGCAAAACTGCGGCGGGACGAGAGGCGGAGGTGTGCCACATGGGTGGACGGTTGGACACGGGGAGGCTCTATGCGGCGCTGGACGCGGAGCGCGAATCACGCGGCCTGTCCTGGCGGCAGCTCGCGGCCGAGGCCGGGGTGAGCGCGTCCCTGGTCAGCCGGATGGGCAACGGTCACCGGCCGGACCTGGACGGGTTCATCGCGCTCGTCCAGTGGCTGGGGATGCCCGCCGAGACGTTCATGGTGTGGCCGGAGGGCCGGCCCGACGGGCGCCGACGGCCCTCGCTCGAAGCGCGGCTCGCGCCGCTGCTCCGGGCCGAGGAAGAACTGAGCGAGGCCGACCAGCAGCACGTGCTGGACGTGGTCGGCCTGACGATGCGACACATCCGCGCCAAGAACAAGGAGCTGAAATGACCCTCCGCCGGGGTTTCAAGAAGGAGGCCAGGGAACTCGCGCTCGAGGTGCGGGCCGAGCTGGGCACCGAGGTCTTCGCGCCGCTGGACCCGTGGGCGCTCGCGGAGCTCTACGGCATCGAGGTGTTCGACCTCCGCAGCTCGTTCCTGCCGGAGGCGTCGGTGCGGTACCTGACAGAGGAGCGGCCGCACGTGTTCTCCGCGGCGCTGGTCCCGCTCGACCCCAGCGGCGCCGTGATCATCGAGAACCACGTGCATCCCCTGCGCCGCAGGCGATCGACGATGGCCCACGAGATGGCGCACGTGCTCCTGGAGCACCCGTTCGGCCCAACGCTGACCGACGAGAACGGCTGCCGCTCGGCGGTCGCCGGCATCGAGGAGGAAGCCACCGAACTCTCCGGCGAACTCCTCATCCCCACGGACGCCGCGCGGATAGCGGCGTTCAAGGGGTGGTCGGACCAGTCGGTGGCCAACCACTTCCGGGTCAGCGTCGCGATGGCCACGTGGCGCATGAACATGAGCGGAGCACGCCGGATCGCCGCGCGAACCCGCACCAAGGCCGAGACACGCTACGCCACACCCGCCTGAGCGGTTGTCCACAAAGCAATCCACAGGTGGGCAAACCTGTGGACAACTCAACCGTCCACTAGGGACACAACGGCAGCGGCTGGCGCGCCACACGGCAGAAATGTGTCAACCGTGGGAAAGAACTCGTGGACGCCGGTGCGCCGCCGGAGCTTCGTCAGGCGTCCTGGGCGGCTTCCTCGCCGAACAGCTCCGCCACCGCGCGTGCCCGGAGTCGTTCCAGGCGGGTGGCTTGGCTGCGGCCGTTCGCGATCAGCTCGTCGAGGCGATCGGCGTCCAGGCGCGAGTCCACGGCGGCGCGGGCACGCAGGGTGCGCCAGGCCGCGACCTTGCCCTCGACGCCGAGCCGGAGCCCTTCGAGTTCCACGACGCGGCTGAGCGGCGACCGGTTGAGCAGCCGGCCGTTGAACTTGAGCCTGCCCGCCTTCTCCAGGAGCCAGCCGGCCCAGTGTCCGGTGGGGCGGCTGGGTTCGCCGAGGGCGCGCATCATCTCGACGAGGGCGTCGCGGTCTTCGGCCATCTCCTCGGCGAGCCGGTCGAGCTTCCCGTTGCCCGCCCACTCGGCCTCCGCGCGCGCGAAGCGCCTGGCCAGCTCGACCCCGGCCGTCACCACGGCCACGTGGTCGTTGAGGTAAATACCCAGCAACGTACGACCCATACCGGCGAGTACCCCACGAACGGGTGCCTCAATCCAGGTCAACCCCCCGCCCCGGCGCGCTGCGGGCCTGCATCCCCAGAGAGCTGAACCACCACTTTCGGGCCGATGCCGAACCCCAGGCCCAGGCGGATCACCGATGCGGCCGGCGGCCCCCGGCCCGGCAGCGACCTACGCAGAGCAAACAGCAGGCAGGCGCCTGCGAGGCAGCCCACGCCCTCCGCGCGCAACCGTCCCAGTCAGACCACGCCGCGCGCAACCGCGCCCCCAGCCACGTCAGCCCACGCCCACCACGCGCAACCGCCCCACCCGCGCCGCCTCAGACGACGCCCTCCTCCCGCAGCCGCTCCACCGCCGCGGCGTCGTGGCCCAGCTCCCGCAGGATCGACTCCGTCTGGGCGCCCACCTCGGGCACCGGCCCCATCCGCGGCTCGACGCCACCCATGATCACCGGCGGCAGCAGCGCCTCCACCGTCCCGCCGGGGATCGGCACCTCACGCCACCGGTCGCGCTCCGCGAGTACCGGGTGCGCCAGGAACTCGTGCACCGAGTTCACCCCCGCGTTCGCCACGCCGATGCCGTCCAGCAGGGCCATGATCTTGTCGCTGTCCAGCTCGCGGAACCGCGCCGCCACGATCTCGTTCAGCTCGTCCCGGTGGGCCACCCGCGCGGAACCCGTCGCGAACCGCGGGTCGTCCACCAGTTCCGGCCGCTGCAGGAAGTGCGTGCACAGCGCGACCCACTCCGGCTCGTTCTGGATCGAGAACAGCACGTCCTTGCCGTCGGCCGCGGTGTAGGCCCCGTAGGGCGCGATCGTCGCGTGCTGCGTGCCCACCCGCGGCGGCTGGGTGCCGCCGTAGCGCGTGTAGTAGGCCGGCTGTCCCATCCACTCGGACAGCGCGTCGAACAGCGACACCTCCACCGGCTGCGCCCGGCCCGTCGTCGCCCGCGTGAACAGCGCCGTCAGAATGCCCGAGTAGGCGTACATGCCGCCCGCGATGTCCGCCACCGACACCCCCGCCCGCGCCGCGCCCTCCGGCGTGCCGGTCAGCGACACCAGCCCGGTCTGGCACTGGACGAGCAGGTCGTAGGCCTTGCGCTCGGCCCACGGCCCGTCGGTGCCGTACCCGCTGATCGTGCACGGGATCAGCGACGGGTACCGCGCGGCGAGCGTCGCCGGATCCAGGCCCATCCGCGCCGCGGCACCCGGCGCGAGGTTCTGCACGAACACGTCCGCCCCGTCGAGCAACCTCGCCAGCACGTCCCGGCCGCGTGGATCCTTCAGGTTGAGCGTCAGCGACTCCTTCGACCGGTTGAGCCAGACGAAGTAGCTCGACTGGCCGTGCACGGTCGTGTCGTAACGCCGCGCGAAGTCGCCGCCGCCGGGCCGCTCCACCTTGATCACCCGGGCACCGAGATCGGCGAGCTGACGCGTCGCGAACGGCGCCGCGACGGCCTGCTCCAGGCTGACGACGGTGATCCCGGCCAGCGGCAGGTTCACAACGCGCCCAGGTGGCCGTCACCGTCCGGCAGCGGGGTCAGCAACTGCACGTCCATCGGCTTGGCGAGCAGCCCGTCCAGCGCTTCGCCCAGCTCGGCGAGCGCCGCGCCCTTGCCGTGCGCGCCGAGCGCGGGTCCGGACGCCCACTTCTCCACCATGACGAACGTCGTCGGCGACTTGGCGTCGCGGTGCAGCGCGTAGCGTTCGCACCCCGGCTCGGCGTGCACCGCCCGGACCGCGGTCCGCAGCGCCTCCTCGACCTGGGTTTCCTTGCCCTCCGCGGCCTCCATGGTCGCGATCACGACAACTGCGTCCGTCTGGTTCATGCCGCCATACCACCGGATACCCGCCGCGACCGCAAGGTCGTCAACGCCCCGAAGGCTCCCGGCATTCGGACGGGTGCAGCGGCGTCCCGGCCACCGCGCAGTGGACCTTCACCGGGCTGACCGGCGCAGGCTTCGGGCGGCCGGGCACGAACGCGAACGCGATCAACGCCCCCGCGACCAGCAGACCGGCGCACACCAGCATCGCCGTGCGGTAGGCGGGCGCCAGCGCCACGGGGTCGGTCAGGCTGCCCGTGCCGATGCCCGCGACCAGCGGCAACACCGCCACCGCGAGCAGCCCGGCGGTGCGCGCGATCGCGTTGTTCGTGCCGCTGGCCACCCCCGCGTACCGGTCGTCCAGCGCGCCCAGCGCGGTCGCCGTCAGCGGCGCGACCGTCAGGGACAACCCGAGCCCGAGCACCACGACCGCGGGCAGCACCTCGGTCAGGTACGACGGGCTCACCGAGATCCGGGACAGCAACACGAGCGCGACCGCGCACACGATCGGCCCGGCGGTCATCGGCAGCCGCGGTCCGATCCGCTGGCCCAGTGCTCCCGCCCGCGCGGACAGCACGAGCATCAACGCGGTCACCGGCAGCATCGCCGACCCCGCCGCGACGGGTGAGAACCCGCCGACGACCTGCAGGTTCAGCACCACCAGGAAGAACACGCCGCCCAGCGCCGCGTACACCGCGAAGGTCACCAGGTTCGCCGCGGTGAACGGTCGCGACGCGAACACGCCCAGCGGCAGCATCGGGTGCGGCGACCGCCGCTCGGTCACCACGAACGCGACGATCCCGGCGACCCCGACCGCCAGCGCCACCAGCACCGTCGGCGAGCCCGCGCCGAGCGCCGGCCAGGCCGTGAAGCCGTAGCTCAGCCCGGCCAGCCCGAGCGCGCCCATCGCCGCGCCGGTGACATCCAGCTGCCGCGCGGCCGCCGGGTTGCGGGTCTCCGGCACGTGCCTGATCGCGACCAGGGCGACGACCGCGGCGAGCGGCACGTTGATCAGGAACACCAGCCGCCAGCTCGCCACCTCGACCAGCCAGCCGCCGAGGAACGGACCGAGCGCCCCGGCGATCCCGCCCAGCCCGGACCACGCGCCGATCGCCTTCGCCCGGTCGTCGGGGTGGAACGACGCCTCCAGGATCGCCAGCGACCCGGGCGTGAGCAGCGCGCCGCCGACGCCCTGCAGCACCCGCGCGGCGACCAGGGTCCAGACGTCCGGCGCGAGCCCGCACAGCAGGGACGCGATCGCGAACCACGCCACGCCGAGCACGAAGATCCGGCGCCGCCCGAAGCGGTCGCCGAGGGAGCCGCCGAGCAGGATCAGGGCGGCGAGGCTGAGCGTGTAGCCGTTGACCGTCCACTGGAGACCGGCCGTGCTCGCCTCCAGGTCGCTGCCGATCGTCGGCAGCGCGATGTTCACGACCGTCGCGTCGAGGAAGGTCACGCCGGACCCGAGCACGGTCGCGAACAGGACCCAGCGCCCGGAGGCCTGTCCGTACCGGAGCGCGGGTTCCGCCATCGTCACGAGGACCGATCGTGGCGGGCGGGCGCGGCCGGCGCAAGCCAATCGGCCGCCACCGCGTGACAGGCGCCGAACCCGTCCGCGCGCGCCACGATCCGGCCGCCCGCCACGCGCACCGCCACCTCGGTCGCGTCGCTGACCGCCGGCACGCCGCCCGCCGCCGCCAGCTCGGCCCGCTCGTCGAACACAACGCGCAGAGCCGGCCACGCCGACGCGGGAAACGCCTGCCGCAGGCCCGCCGCCACCTCGGTGATCACCAGGCGCGCGAGCGGTCCCAGCTCGGCCGGCTCGCCGGTGACCGCCACGACCGTCACGTCCGCCCCCGCCCGGACGGCCTCCTCGGCCGCGGCGAGCCGGTGCAGGCCGAGGACCGCGACGACGCCGTCGGCCGGGAGCCGGACCGTCTCCCCGCGCACCAGGTCGACGGCCTCCCCGGGCGACCACGGTTCGCCGGCGGGGCGCGGCTGCGGGGACACCTGCGGCGGCGCCCACCAGTCGTTGAGCGGCAGGGCGGCGAGCTGTTCGCAGGTGCTGACCACGTCGAACGGCTCGACGAACCCCGGCGCGGCGACGGTGAGCTGCCGCGCGCCGTGCAGGGTCGTCAGCACCGACCGCGCCCGGCGCACGTACCGCGCGGGCGGCGCGTCCGGGAGGGACTCCGGCGGGTCGAGCCGTTCCATCGCCAGCGCGAGCAGCAGCGCGCCCAGCTCCAGGAGCTGCGCGTACGGCAGCCGCACCCGCTCCTCGGCCATCACCTCGGACGGCAGGTCACGGCCCAGACCGGCGTCGCGCACCATCCAGTCCCGGGCGAACGCACCGATCGCGGACCGGGCGTCGGTGCCGGGCCTGCTGTGCGGGGCGGGCTCGGCGCGGGCGGCGAGGTCGGCCAGGACCGCGAAGTAGAGCGCCCGCTTGCCCGGGAAGTTCGAGTAGACCGCGCCGCGGGTCAGATCCGCCCGCTCCGCGATCACGTCCACCTTGGCGTCGCGGAACCCCCGCTCGGCGAACTCCTGACGGGCCGCGACCAGCACTTTCGCGCGGTTGCGTTCCTGAGTTTCCGCCCTGGTCAGCCGCGCCACGACGCCTCCTCGTTGCCATCCGGACGGAGACCAAGATGTCGTGCCCATTCAGATGACATGAACATCTGATATTAACATTTGGAGCGCTGCGTGATCCCCGAGATCTCCCTGACCGACCCCGAGGTGCTGGCCGACCCGTTCGCCGCCTACGGACGAGCCCGGGAACAGTCGCCGGTCGCCCGCGTGGGCGCGCCCGGCTTCGGCCCGGTGTGGGCCGCGACCCGTCACGAAACCGCGCGAGCCGTCCTGTCCGACCCGCGCTTCGAGCTGAGCTCGAACAGCTACCAGCAGCCGGACGTGCCCGAGCACTGCCGCGCGTACCTGCGCACGATGTCCGAAGTGGAGGGTCCCGAGCACGCCCGGCTGCGACGCCTGGTCTCCCCCGCGTTCTCCGCCCGCCGGGCGCTGGACTTCCGGCCGCGCATCGAACCGCTCGTCGGACGCCTGTTCGACGACCTGCCCGCCGAGGCCGACCTGCTGCGGGACTTCGCCCGGCCGCTGCCGATGGACGTGATCTGCGAGCTGGTCGGCATCCCGGACGAGGACCGCCCGCGCTGGCGCGAGCACGGCATCGCGGTCGCGAACGGCTACGGCCCGGCGTTCGCCGCAGCGATCCCGGGCATCATGGCCGGCGCGCAGGCCGCCATCGCCCGCCGCCGGGCGGAGCCGGGTGACGACGTGCTCGCCGACCTGATCCGGGCCGAGGACCGGCTCAGCGACACCGAGATGGTCACGCTGGTGTGGCACCTGGTCCTGGCCGGCCAGACGCCGGCGAACCTGATCGCGAACGCCGTGGCCGCCCTGCTGGAGCACCCGGACCAGCTCGCGGTGCTGCGCGCCGACCCCGGGCTCATGCCGCGCGCGGTCGACGAGCTGATCCGCTGGTGCGGGCCGACCCTGATGACGATCCCGCGCTACGCCCGCGAGGGCGTCGAGCTGGAGGGCGTCCTCATCCGGGAGGGCGACGCGATCGTCGCGGCGGTCGCGGCGGCCAACCGGGATCCACGCGCCTTCACCGATCCCGACCGCTTCGACGTGACCCGCCCCGGCGGTGGCCACCTCGGCTTCGGACACGGACCGCACTTCTGCCTCGGCGCGGCGCTGGCGCGGGTGCAGACCGAGGTCGCGCTCACCGCGCTGCTGCGCCGGGAGTTCGAACCGGTCGAGGTCGAGCGGATGCCGGACCCGGGCACCTGGCGGCTGTCCAGCCTGGTCGTGCGATTTGGTTGACGCGTCATCTTCCGCTGGTTACCTTGGGAGGTATGGAACTCGGCATCTACAGCTTCGGTGACCGCCCGGCCGATCCGGTCACCGGCGAGCAGCTGTCCGTCTCGCGGGCGCTGGCCAACACGCTGGAGCGGATGAAGCTGGCCGACGAGCTGGGGCTGGGGTTCTACGGGCTCGGCGAGCACCACCTGGACTCGTACGCGATCTCCAACCCGGCCACGGTCCTCGCGGCCGCGGCGAGCGTGACCTCGAAGATCACGCTGTCGACCGCGGTGTCCGTGCTGAGCACCGAGGACCCGGTGCGGCTGTACCAGCAGTTCACGACGCTCGACCAGCTCAGCGGCGGCCGGGCGGAGCTGCTGGTGGGGCGCGGGTCGTTCATCGAGTCGTTCCCGTTGTACGGCGCGGACCTGGAGGACTACGACGCGCTGTTCGAGGAGAAGCTCGACCTGTTGCTGACGCTGGACCGGGAGGATCCGGTGACGTGGTCGGGCAAGTTCCGCGCGCCGTTGCGGGGTGCGCGAGTGCTGCCGCGGCCGTACGGCGAGCACCTGCGCATCTCGGTCGGCACGGGAGGCAACCAGGACTCCTCGATCCGCGCCGGCGCGCTCGGGCTGCCGGTCGTGTACGCGGTCATCGGCGGCCGCCCGGAGCGGTTCGCGCCGCTGGTGGAGCTGTACCGCCGGGCGAGCGAGGTGTCCGGCCACGCCCCGGCGACGCAGCACGTCACGATGAGCGCGATCGGACTGGTGGCGCGCCGGTCGCAGGACGCCAAGGAGACGTTCTACCCGTACTGGCTGGAAACCATGAAGTACGGCGCGCGGGCCCGCGGCTGGCCGATCCCGACCCGCGCGGAGTACGACGCCTACACCGCCGGGGCGACGTCGTTGTTCACCGGCAGCCCGAACGAGGTCGCGGACCGCCTGATCACCGTCGGAAAACTCGTGGGAGCCGACCGCTACGCGATGCAGATGGACTGGTCGGGAGTGCCGCAGAACCACGTGATGACGGCGATCGAACTGCTGGGCACCGAGGTACTACCCCAGCTCCAGGCGGAGTTCGGGGACTAACGCAGGACGCGCGCGGGGACGCCCACCACGGTGGTCTGCGCCGGAACGTGCTTGGTGACCACAGCGCCGGCACCGATCACCGCTTCCTCGCCGACGGTCACGTCCGGCAGGACGACGGCCCCCATGCCGATGGTGGTTCCGTCGCCGATGGTGCTCCGCGCGCCGACGACCGCGCGCGGGCTGATGGTGACGTGGGAGCCGACGACGGCTTCGTGGCAGACCAGCACGTTCGCATCGACCAGCACGTGCCGGTCGAGTTCCACGGCTTCCTGGACCTGCGCGGCGGGCATCACGACACCGCCCGGACCGATCGACACGCGCTTCTCCACCCGCGCCGTGGGATGGACGACCGTCGCCGGTTCCCTTCCCGCAGCGGTCGCGTACTCCTCGAGCTTGCGCCGCACGAGGAGGTTCGCGACGCCGATCACGTAGGCGGTGTCGAGGGTTTTGAGCACCTCGTCCCCGCCGAGAAGTGGGGTGTCGTTCCGCAGGCTGTGTTCGTCCGGTTCACCCGTGAGGCCTAGCAGCGTGATGTCGTCGATGTCGTCGACGACTCCCACGATCTGACGTGCCAGACCCCCCGCTCCCAGGACGACCAGGTTCTTCGACATACGGCGCGACTCTCCGGCGATTCCGTGGTTTCGGCTGGTGTTTACCGAGCCAACCGGTCCGCGCGCCGGCTGGTAAGCCCGCTGATTTTCACCGTGCCGTTCCGGCGCCTAAAGTGTCGCCAAAGCAGCCGATCTGGGGGTTTCGTGAACCTGCAACAGCACGACCAGTTCCACGTCCACCAGCGGGTCACCATGATGGTGAACCGCTACGAGGTCTTCGCCGACGACGGGAACGGCGGGCCCGGCCCGCTGGTCGCGTTCGTCGAGCAGAAGCGGATGACCTTTCGCGAGCAGGTCACCCTCTACGCGGACGAGAGCAAGCAGTACGTGCTCGCGGCGTTCCGCGCGCGCAAGGTGATCGACCTGGCCAGCGCCTACAACGTGACCACCGGCGAGGGGCAGTCGATCGGCGTGTTCGGCAAGCAGTTCGGCAAGTCGCTGCTGCGGTCCACCTGGCGGCTGGAGCAGCCCGGCCTGCCGCCGGTCGAGATCAGCGAACGCAGCATGGGCCTGGCGCTGTTCCGGCGGATCTGGGACTTCCTCCCGTGGGTCGGCGACATCCCGTTCCCGTGGAAGTACCACTTCGACTTCGTCCGGGACGGCCAGGCGGTGGGCAGCTTCGAGAAGAAGACCCGCTTCCGGGACCACTACCTGGTGCGCATCGCCGACCCGTCGCTGGACCGGCGCCTGGTGCTCGCGCAGGCCGTGGCTCTGGACGCGCTTCAGTCCCGCTGAGCCGTCACGCCGCCGGGCCGTATCCGAGGACCTTCATCGAGGTCCCGGTCCGGTGGTTGGTGACCGCGAGGTCGACCCAGGTCGTGTTGTTGCCGCGGTTGCTCTCCACGAACACGCCCTGCGCGTCGGCCGTGGCGAAGAGCCGGTAGCGGCCGTCGTCGAGGCCGGTGATGTCGATGTACTGGTCGGGCAGGGTCCACGCGTAGCGGTCGCCCCAGCCGACGGACAGGCCCATCGTCACGACGAGCGAATCGCGCTTGCCGCAGCCGGCCTCCGGGTACACTTTGGACCTCGGCGAGCCCGGAATCGAGCGCCGGTAGGCATTCGTGTCGTAGAAGCAGAACCCGGCCTTCGCCGCGACGCCGACCGTGCCGCCGTCGTCGAGCCGGACGAGGTGGTAGGTCTCGAGATCGCGGACGTGCCAGTGGTCGTGACCGTCCCCGCCGTACACCAGCCCGGCGGGCACCGCGACCGGGGCGCGGGTGCCGTCCGCGCGCGGAATCTGCTGCTCGACGCGGAAGGGAGCGCCCAGCGCCGCCCGACGCGCCACGATTTCGAACGGCCCGCGCCCGACGTTGACGATCGTGGTCGAGAAGCGGAGCTGCCGCTGCCCGGAGGCGGTGGTGGCGACCTTGAGATCGCTGAGCCGGGCCATGCCGAGGTCGGGACGCAACTCCTCGGCGGCGGCGGCGTTCCCGGGTACGAGCGGAGCCAGCACCGCCGCGACGACAACCAACGCGACCCGACGAAACACCCTGCCTCCGACCTCGACGACGACCCGCCCCCACGGACGGCCTGCCGACGATAGCGAGAGACCCCCCAACGGCGAATCCCTCGATCGACGGACACACCCCGGAAAGCCGCCGGCGCAGACGGGCTCCCATTGCGCATGAAGCAGGTCGCGGCTTGGGGTCAACCGATACGGTGACGGCTCCGTCGATACCCCAACATCCGACGTTGATCCGGCCCGGCAGCCGCCAGGGACGGAGACAAGTGCCGCAGCCCGAAGGAATCGGACTGCGTCGACGCGTCCGGATTCCGTACGAATCCGCGGCTTCCCGTGGCATGATCTATGGATTGACCGCAGCGACGAGTGTGTTAACTGGGGGGATGCAGGCTGAGTACGAGTAAGGCCGGGGCCGGCAACGACGCGCGCCTCCAGGTCCGTCAGGTCGAACGAGCGTTACGACGGATCTACGTCGATGCGAAGTTGCTCACTGTCGACGACTTGGAGAGCAAGTCGCCCGACGAACAAGAACCTCGTCTGCTATCCCGAGCGCTGGCCGCCCAAGCCGTCCGCATAGTCACTGGTTTCAGCCCCCAGGAGGCGGCCGACACCGTCATCGATGGCGTGAACGACCAAGGCATTGACGCGATCGCGATCGTCGGCGGCCACGATCCGCACGTCTACCTCGTCCAGGCGAAATGGAGCCAGAACGGCCGGGCAAGCAGCGACCGGTCCGCGGTCATGGAACTACTCGCTGGGCTTCGTCTCATCGACGAAGAAGATTTCGCGGCGTTCAATCCTCGGGGCCAGCACCTCGCAGCACTCGCCAAGGAGGTGATGTCAAGTGGCCCCGTACCAGTCACCCAGGTGATAGCGCTCATGCGCGCGGACGAGGTCGGCGAGGGTTTCCGAATGGCGCTGACCCAGGGTGAGCGGGAGTTCAACCGCCATGGTGACGTTCTCGACCATCGCATCATCCTGTCGTCCGAGATTTGGAACTCGGTTCGGCAAGACTTGGCACCACAACCGGTAAATCTCACCGCCGAACTGTTCCCCTGGTTCTCAGTCAGCGAGCCGTACGAGTCATACCAGGGCATAGTCGAGGCGGGTCAACTCGCTCAGTGGGTAGACCACGGGTCCAACCTGTTCAACCTCAATATTCGTAACCCGCTTGGCCGGACGGCGATCAACAACGAGCTGATCGACACTCTGCTCCAGGAACCCGGTCACTTCTGGTACTTCAACAACGGCATCACGGTTCTGTGCGAGTCGGCGGAAAAGGTACACCAGGCGCTGGCCTCACCACATCGGCGGCCGATCATGCTGACCTTGCGCAACGCGAGTGTCGTCAATGGCGCGCAGACTGTCCGTTCCGTCGCCGAGGCGGTCGCGGCCAATGATATTGCCGCCTCGGCGCAGGTGGGAGTACGGGTCATCGTCACCGGTACCCGGGAAGATTTCGCCAAGAGAACAACCAAGGCGACGAACCGGCAGAACCGGGTCGAAGCACGCGATTTCGTCACCCTGGATCCGGTCCAAGCCGCGATCATCGAAGAGATGCGGGCTGAACTGGGGCTTGAGTACAGCGTCCGCCGCAGTGAGCTGGATCCCCATCCCGATACGGGATGCTCGGTCGTCGAAGCCGCGTGCGCTTTGGCGTGCGCGCATTCCGACGCTCAGTACGCCGCGCGAATCGCCGCCACGTTGGATGTACTGTGGGAGCGCGGCTCACGAGGCATCTACGACGTACTGTTCCGCCCGCAACCTGGGGCATACCTCCTGTGGAACGCAGTGCAGGTGTTTCGCTCGGTTCGAGAAAGCCTGCACCGCCTCCGGCCGCGCTACACGGGACGTGGTACGGCATTGATCGAACATGGTCCCTACCTGCTGACGCATCTCGTCTTCCGGCGACTCGACACCGAGGCCATCGATGAGCCGGATACGCAGAATGGCTGGGCAGTCCAGGCCACTCAACAGATACCCAGGTTGGTCGAAGAGCTGGTTCCCGCCTTGGTCGCCGCCATCGACGAGCTGTATACCGACCGTTCGCAAATCCGGGCAGTCTGCTCGGACACTGCCCGGTGTCGTGAGCTGGCCCAGTACGTGCTTGCCAGCGGAAAAACTGGTGGCGTGCCGGACAAGTACCGGCGGCAACGTGCCCAACGCAAGCGCCGTCGACCGAACGCCGTATCCGTCATCATCGACAAGGGTCTACTCACCGAGGGTGACCCGCTCACCTTGACCGGCACCTCGGCCACCGAGACCGTTGCACTGCGTGACTGGCTCGATGAGGACCCGCGGCGCACCCGGGCTACCTGGGTCCCGCAGCGGTCGAAGCCGATCCTGTGGACCGCTGACGGTAGACACTATTCGCCTTCCGGGCTGGTTTCCCGGATGTGGGAACTCGCCGGTTGGGACGAACACCCAGTGGCCGTCCAGGGCACCGCTCGTTGGGCGACCAGCTCTGGCGAGACTCTGGCCGACCTGGCATGGCGGGCGCTTCGTGACCTGGAGGAGACAGACGAGAGCACCACAGACGACGACTGATCGAGACTGCGGTGCTTCCGGCCGAGTTCCTTCCTCGATGACGATGCCCTCCCGTTTCGCGTTGGCGAGCTGCAGCGCTTCGGCGACGATGGCGAACTCGTGCGGAGCTCGTCCTGGAGCTCGTTCTGCCACAGCGCGCAGCGCCGGCCGGCGCTGAGGTCGTATACCCACAGTTCGGAGGTCCACGTCCTGGGGACGCGTCACGGGGCAAGATTGGCGATAACTTGGCAGCCCGGCCCGACCCGCCTTCGGTCTTGACCCGCCCCAGAAAGCACGAAACCCCCTGTTGCCAGGGGGCTCGTGGTCTTGCTGTCTCAACCAGACGCGCGCCCGAAGGGATTCGAACCCCTAACCTTCTGATCCGTAGTCAGATGCTCTATCCGTTGAGCTACGGGCGCTTGTTCAGTTTTCACTCTAGCACTCGGGGTCCGAGTGCCTTGCGGAGGCTCCGGGATTTGAACCCGGGAGGGGGGTTACCCCCAACCGCATTAGCAGTGCGGCGCCATAGACCAGACTAGGCGAAGCCTCCCGGATCACGACCACTGCTGAGATAGCGTACACAGCCCCGAAACGCGCCCGCAAAGGACCCCCTCATCGCCGCAACAGGCGGCGCAACCTGGGGGAACGTCCGGCGAGTCCCTCGGCCTCGAAGACGGCCACCCCGACGCGCGGCAGCTCGCGCACGCCCGGGTACACCAGGTACCTGGGCACCCACCGCGGCTGGAACTTCGCGTTGAACCGGTACAGCGTCTCGATCTGCACCCAGTGTGACATCCATCCCAGGAACTTCGCCGAGGCGCGCGCGACCGGGCCGGCCCCGATGCGCCTGCCCTGCTCCAGCAGCTTCCGGAACGCGGCGAAGTTCAGCGAGACGTACCTCACCCCGTACTCGCCGGCGGCCAGCAGCAGTTCGGAGATCATCAGCTCGTTGATGCCGTTGTCGGCGGCCCGGTCGCGGCGCATCACGTCCAGTGACAGCCCGTCCTCCCCCCACGGCACGAACTGCAGCAACCCCCGCACGACGCCGTCCTGCTCGGCCGTGACCAGCACCGAACCGGGGTCGCCCATCCGGCCCAGCGCCATCGAGAAACCACGCTCCGTGTCGCTCCCCCGCCACTTCGCGGCCAGCGCCTCCAGCTCGGCCAGCTCGCCCTCGGCCAGGTCCTCCGACCGCCGCACCCGGACGCGGTACCCCGCCCGCTTGGTCTTGGCCACCGCCTGGCGCACCCCGCGCATCACGCGGCCGTCGAGGGTGAACGTGTCGGCGTCGACGACCGCCTCGTCGCCGATCTCCAGCACGTCCAGATCGAACCGCGCCCACGCGGTCGCGCCGAGCTCGGAGCACCCCATGGCCGCCGGGACCCAGCCGTGCCGCCGGCACACCGCCAGGAACTCCTCGATCGCGCCCGGCCAGGCCTCGTTGTCGCCGAGCGGGTCGGCCGACGCGATCGCCGCCCCGGCGATCACCCGGTACGTCACCGCCGCCTTGCCGGTCTTGGAGAAGACCACGAACTTGTCGTCCCGCAGCGCGAAGTACCCCAGCGAGTCGCGCGCGCCGTGCTTGTCCAGCAGCGCCTTCAGCCGGGCCTTCTCGTCCTCGCTCAAGCTCGGCGCCGGCTCGGCCGAACGCAGCAGGAAGTACGCCGCGAGCAGCACCGCGCCCAGCCCGAACAGCAGCCCGACCGTCGCGGTCAGGTCGTCCATCCACTCCACGTGGAACTCGGCCGGCCCGCTGACCCCGAACAGCGCCAGCGCGGCCTCGGCCATCCGGTCCGGGAACGACAGCGGCGCCATGAACCGCGCGGGGGCCACCGACAGCAACGCGACGTTGATCACGAACCCGGCCACCAGCAGCTGCAGGAACACCCGCAGCGCGACCCACTTCCCGGTCACCGGGTCCGGCAGCGCGACGAAGTGCCGCCGGTTCAGCACCAGGGTCACGGCCAGCGCGACCGCCACCACCCCGGCGCCG
The DNA here is from genome assembly GCF_023376025.1 of Amycolatopsis thermalba. Lineage (NCBI taxonomy): Bacteria > Bacillati > Actinomycetota > Actinomycetes > Pseudonocardiales > Pseudonocardiaceae > Amycolatopsis > Amycolatopsis thermalba. Next base: position 782,949 of record NZ_CP091196.1, on the reverse strand, counting down.
AAGACGTGCTGCATCCCGAGGTGCGACACGGCCAGCACGACGCTGGCGGCGAGCGCGAGCTGCCAGGCCCGGCGCTTGCGCCGCTTCAGCCCGGACGCGAGCATGATCAGCAGGACGCCGACGGCCAGCACGACGGCCGCCGCGGCCGTCGTCGCCTCCTGGGGCAGCCCGAGCCACACGGCGACGTGACCACGCATGCCGCGCCGCCCGGCGGGCAGGACGACCGAGATCACCGCCAGCAGCCCGACCAGCCTGGTCACCCAGGTGATCGCGAACACCGACGCGGCGCCCGTCACCCGCCACACCGCGGGCCGCTGCCCGGCCATCGTCCTCCCGGACACCCCTTGCCCCCTAACTCCCCCTCGCCATGTCGACGAACGGCTCCAGTGCCGCCGGGTTGGCGAGCGCGTCCCGGCTGACCGCCCGCTCCGGCGCCGTCCCGGTCAGGATCTTCTTGACCGGCACCTCGCACTTCTTACCGTTCAGCGTCCGCGGCACCTCCGCCACCTCGACGAACCGATCGGGTACGTGCCGCGGCGAGAGGCCGCGCCGCAGGTGCGCCCGCAGCTCGGGCTCGATGTCGATCAGCTTCGCGCCGGGTGCCATCACGACGAAACACAGCAGCTCACCGTCGGTATTCCCGGCTCGCGTGGTGTCGATGACGAGCGAGTCGGCGATCTCGTCGAAGCCCTCGACGATCCGGTAGAACTCGGCGGTGCCCATCCGCACGCCGCCGCGGTTGAGGGTCGAGTCGCTGCGGCCGTAGATCACCGCCGAGCCGCGGGGCGTGATCCGGATCCAGTCGCCGTGCCGCCAGACGCCCGGGTACATTTCGAAGTAGGCCTCGCGCAGCCGCGACCCGTCCTCGTCGTTCCAGAAGAACACCGGCATCGACGGCATCGGCTTGGTGACCACCAGCTCGCCGACCTCGTCGACGACCTCGCGGCCCGCCTCGTCGAACGCCGCGACCGCCGCCCCGAGCGCCCGGCAGGACAGCTCGCCCAGCCACACCGGCACGTCCGGCGCGGCCACGACGAACGCGGTGCACAGATCGGTGCCGCCGGACACCGAGCAGATCTGCACCGACCGGCCGACCTCGTCGGCGATCCAGCGGAACCCGTCGTCGCTCAGCGGCGCGCCGGTCGACCCCAGCGCGCGCAGCGCGGACAGGTCGACCGAAGCGGCCGGCCGGATCCGGGCCTTGAGGCAGCTCTGGATGAACGGCGCGGACGTGCCGAAGTAGGTGATCCGTTCCTCGGCCGCCAGCCGCCACAGCGTGTTCAGGTCCGGGTGCCCGGGGCTGCCGTCGAACAGCACGATCGTCGAGCGCGCGAGCAGCCCGGCGAGCAGGAAGTTCCACATCATCCAGCCGGTGGTGGTGAACCAGAAGAACCGGTCGCCGGGGCCGAGGTCCATCTGCAGCACCGTCGCCTTGAGGTGCTCCAGCACGATCCCGCCGTGCCCCTGCACGATGCCCTTCGGCAGGCCGGTGGTGCCGGACGAGTACAGCACCCACAGCGGGTGGTCGAACGGCACCGGCTCGTAGGCCATCTCCGCGCCGGCGTGCTCGGCGAGCAGCGCGTCCCAGTCCAGGGCGTCGTCGACCGCGCCGCCGCCGGCGTAGTCGACCAGCACGGTCGCGGTCAGCGACGGGATCCGCGCGCGCAGGTCCCCGATCGTCGGCCGGACGTCGAAGGACCGTCCGTTGTAGACGTAGCCGTTGATCGCGATCAGGACCTTCGGCTCGATCTGGGTGAACCGGTCGCTGATCGCGCGCACCCCGAAGTCCGGCGAGCAGGACGACCAGATCGCGCCGAGGCTCGCGGTGGCCAGGAACGCGACGAGGGTCTGCGGGCAGTTCGGGGCGAGCGCGACCACGCGGTCCCCCCGGCCGACGCCGAGCGCGACCAGCGCCGACCGCGCCGCCGCCACCTGCTCGCGCAGCTCGCGGTAGGTGAGCCGGGCGGACCGGCCGTCCTCGCGGCGGAAGATCACCGCGAGGTCGTCGTCCGCGCCGGTCAGCGCGTGCTCGGTGTAGTTGAGGGTGCCGCCGGGGAACCACTGCGCGCCGGGCATGCGCGCGTCGCCGAGGACCGCGCTGGGCTCGGAGTGCCAGCGGATGCCGAGGAACTCCGCCGCCGCGCCCCAGAACTCCTCGGGCCGGTCGACGGAGAACCGCCACAACTGGTCGTAGTCGTCGAGGGACACGTCGCGCTCCGCGCGCAGCCAGTCGCGGAACGCCTGGATCCTGCTGGCGGCGACCCGGTCCGGGTCCGGGCGCCACAACACTTCCGGGGTGTCAGCAACGTCGGTCACCCCGGAAGCGTATTGGAAATTGCCGCAAATCGGCCTGCGTAGCGGTGCCGGTAGCGGTGCAAGCTGCTCGGGTGGTGAGGCGGCTCCGCCGTTTCGGAACGCATCTAGCGCAGGTGGGCGTCGAACCAGCTCAGCGTGCGCTGCCAGGCCTCGATCGCGGCCTGCGGGTCCGCGTCGAACCGGTGGTTGGCGCCGGGGTAGCGGACCACGTTGGTGGCCACCCGCGACTCGGCCGCCGCCTCGCGCAGCTTCTCGACCTCGGCGGCGCTCAGCTCGTCACCGGCGTCGCCGTACAGGCCGAGCCACGGGCTGACCAGCTCACGGGCGATTTCGACCAGCCCCGGCTTCTCGGCCACGCTGTGCCCGCCCACGCTGACCGCGGCCCCCAGCTTGCGGTTCGCCGCGACCAGCAGCGCGGCCGTGCCGCCCAGGTCGAAGCCGACGACGCCGAGCAGATCGGCCTGCACACCGCGCTCGACCAGCCACGCCAGCGCGATGTCGGTGGCGGCCAGGACGCTGTCCGGCGTCGGCGTGTCCTCGATGTGCGGGGCGGCGGCCAGCCAGCCCTCCGCAGCCAGGCTCGAGATCAGCAGCCGCACCCCGTCGGTGATGCCGCCGACCTCGTGCAGCACCACGAGCCCGCCACGGACGACGTTCTCGGGTTCGGCGTGGGTCAGGTCGATGGCCCGGCCGTCGTTCCGCTCGTAGTGGGAGGTGTGCGTCTGCGTCATCGCACTACTCAACCATCCCGGGGTGAACGGGAGTCAACACCAATCGCGATCAAGTGTTCGGGATAACGTGACAGCAGCGCGTTCGACCCGAAGGAGTGCCCGCCATGTCCGTGCGTACCCGTCCCGATCTCGGCTCGCTGCCCGCCTACGTCGCCGGGCGGACCGTGCCGGGTGCGATCAAGCTCGCGAGCAACGAGGTTCCCGGCGGTCCGCTGCCGAGCGTGCGGGACGCGATCGCCGAGGCCGCCGCGGACGTCAACCGCTACCCGGACATGGGCGTGACCGCGCTGGCGACCCGGCTGGCGCGCAAGTACGACTTCCCGGTGGAGCGGATCGCGGTCGGTTGCGGTTCGGTCGCGCTGTGCCAGCAGCTCACGCAGGCGCTGTGCGAGCCCGGGGACGAGGTCCTGTTCGCGTGGCGCTCGTTCGAGGCGTACCCGATCGTCACGCAGATCGCAGGCGCGACATCGGTGAAGGTGCCGCTGGACGCCACGCACACGCACGACCTGGACGCGATGCTCGCCGCGATCACACCGAAGACGAAGCTGGTCTTCGTCTGCAACCCGAACAACCCGACCGGCACCGCGAACCGCCGCGAGGAGCTGGTGCGCTTCCTCGACCAGGTGCCGCCGCACGTGGTCGTGGCGCTGGACGAGGCCTACCGTGAGTTCGTCTCCGACCCGGACGTACCGGACGGCATGGAGTTCGCGCGCACCCGCGACAACGTGGTGGTGCTGCGGACCTTCTCCAAGGCCTACGGACTGGCCGGGCTGCGCGTCGGCTACCTGGTCGGCCCGGCCGAGCTGGCCGAGGTGGTGCGCAAGGTCTACATCCCGTTCAGCGTGAACTCGCTGGCGCAGATCGCCGCCATGGCCTCGCTGGACGCCGAGGACGAGATGCGGGAGCGCTGCGCGGCGATCGTCACCGAGCGGCAGCGGGTCGCCGACGAGCTGCTCGCCCTGGGCTACGAGGTGCCCGAGACGCACGCCAACTTCGTGTGGCTGCCGCTGGGCGACAAGGCGCTGGAGTTCGCCGAGCACGCGCTGGCGAACAAGGTGGTCGTGCGGGCCTTCGCCGGCGACGGCGTGCGGATCACCGTGAGCACCCGCGAGGAGAACGACGCGTTCCTGCAGGCGGCGCGCGGCTTCAGCCGTTGACCACCAGCTGGACGATCGCGGCGATCCCGACCACGACGATCACGCCGCGCAGCACCGGCGCGGGCAGCCGGCGCCCGATCTTGGCGCCGAGCTGCCCGCCGAGGGTGGACCCGACGGCGAGCAGCGCGACGACCGGCCAGCTGACCGGGGCGATGAACGCGTAGACGATCCCGGCGACCACGTTGACCACGGCGGCGAGGACGTTCTTGATGCCGTTGAGCCGCTGCAGCGGATCGGTGAGCAGCATGCCCATGAACGCCATCAGCATGACGCCCTGCGCAGCGGTGAAGTAGCCGCCGTAGATGCCGACGAGGAAGATCAGGAACAGCACGAGCCCGCCGTGCCCGCCGCCGCCGTTGCCGGCCTCGCGGCGGCGCGCCACCCACGCCGAGACCCGCGGCTGGATGATCACCAGCACCACGGCGAGCCCGACCAGCACCGGCACGACCGTCTCGAACGCGTTGGGTGGCAAGGAAAGCAGCAGCACCGTGCCGCACACCGCGCCGAGCGCCGACGGCACCGCGTACCGCACGAGCCGCCTGCCCTGTCCGGTCAGCTCGTGCCGGTACCCGATCGCGCCGCTGATCGTGCCCGGCGCGAGCCCGATCGCGTTCGACGTCGTCGCGGTCACCGGCGAGTAGCCCAGCGCCACCAGCACCGGGAACGTGACGAGCGTGCCGGACCCGACGACCGTGTTGATCGTGCCGGCCCACACCCCCGCGAGGAACACGACCAGCGCCTCCCACCACTCCATGTCCCCATCAAACCGTGGCGTTTCGCGCCGCGGACCGACGGGTAAGAAGCGGGCATGGACACGACGACCTTGCGCCCGCTGGTGACCGCGACGGGTCCGTTCACGTCCGTGTACTTCGAGGACTCGCACGACACCGCGGACGCCGAGAAGCAGCTCGAGCTGAAGTGGCGTGAGCTGAAGGACGTGCTGACCGCCCAGCACGCCCCGGACGGCGCGGTGAGCGCGCTGGAGAGCGCGATCCTGGACGGTCCGCGCCCGACCGGCCGCAGCGGCCGCGCCCTGCTGGCCGCCGGCGAGCGGGTCCTGGTCGACGAACACCTGCCGAGCCCGCCCGCGAGCACCATCGCCCGCGTGTCCGACCTGCCCTACCTGCTGCCGCTGGCGCGGTACGGCGAGCTGGCGCTGCCGCACGTGGTCGCCGAGGTGGACCAGGTGAGCGCCACCATCAAGGCCTACGACGAGCACGGCGACGAGATGGCCGTGGAGGAGGTCAGCGGCCGGGACCACCCGGTGCACAAGACGCGGGGCGGCGGTGAGGCTCATCACCGCATGCAGCACCGCGCCGAGGAGGTCCGGCACCACAACGTCACCGACATCGCCGCCGCGATCGCCCGTCTCGCCGAACGCACCCACGCCGAGCTGATCGTGGTGGCCGGCGAGGTGCAGGGCCGCACGGCCGTGATCGAAGAACTGCCCGAGGCCGCCAAGTCCATCGCGCGGGAGGCCACGCACTCCGACGTCGCCGACGAGCTGGCCGAGGCGGTCCGGCAGAGCCGGTTGACCGATGTCGTCGAGCGGTTCCGCGGCGCGTTGAACCAGCCGGACGGCCTTGCCGCGCAAGGGCTCGAAGCCGTGACCGCCGCGCTGCGCGAGGCCAATGTGGAGACTCTGCTCGTCGGTGATCCGGGCGAGGACGTGGTGTGCACGGGTCCGACCCCGGCGCAGATCGCGCTGGGTGAGGAAGAACTCAAGGCCTACGGCGCGACGGAGATCCACCGGTGCCGGGCCGACGAGGCGGTTCCCGCCGCGGCGATCGCCGTGGACGCGGACCTGGTGCACGTCGACGAGGAGCTCGTCGACGGGTTCGGCGCGATCTTGCGCCATCGGTGAGGAGAAGGTCATAACTGCAGCTACAGAATGCTTCCGGACGGTAACCGTACCGAGCGAACTTCCCTCGTTCGAGGCATGATGGTTCCGAAGCAACACTCGAACGACGGTGAGGTGAACGTGACGGACTGGGAGCCACCGTCCTTGCGCGCGCAGAACGAGATCGAACTCTGGCTCGGTGCCGACCTGGCGCACCTGCCGATCGTCCGGTCGGTGGTGGCGACGCTCGCCACCCGCGCCGACTTCGACCTGGACTCGATCGCGGACCTGCGGCTGGCCGTGGACGAAGCGTGCTCGACGCTGATCACCCGGGCACTGCCGGGCTCCACCATGCGCTGCCGCTTCGTCGTGGAGAACGACGAACTGCGGTTCCAGGGCACGGTGTTGTCGGACAGCGACAGCGCGCCGAGCACCAAGTCGTTCGGCTGGCGGGTCCTGAGCACGCTCACGGACTCCGTCGACACGCACGTCAAGTCGAACGGCCAGGGCCACCAGGTGGACATCGAACTCGCCAAGCGACGCATCGCCGTCGACGTCCCAGGGGCAGGCGCGTGACCGGTTCCCGGACGGAGCCGACAAAACCCACCGCGTCGAACGAATACGGCCACCTGGCCCCGCTGTTCGACGAGCTGGCGGAACTGTCGGCCGATGACCCCCGCCGCGCCGAGCTGCGCGACGAGCTCGTCACCGGGCACCTGCCGCTGGCCGAGCACATCGCGCAGCGGTTCTCCGGGCGCGGGGTGGCGAAGGAGGACCTGGTCCAAGTCGCCACGGTCGGGTTGATCAACGCGGTGGACCGGTTCGACGCCAGCCGCGGCTCGGACTTCCTGTCCTTCGCCGTGCCCACGGTGATGGGTGAGGTGCGCCGCCACTTCCGGGACACGGGCTGGCTGGTGCGGGTGCCGCGCCGGCTCAAGGAGCTGCATCTGTCGATCTCGGCGGCGAGCACCGAGCTCGCGCAGCGGCTGGGTCGCGCGCCCACGCCGAGCGAGATCGCGAGCCACCTCGGCGTCAGCCAGGACGAGGTCTACGAGGGCCTGGAAGCGGGCAACGCCTACCACTCGATGTCGCTGGACGAGGTGCTGTCCGGGGACACCGAGAACCTCGCGCTCGGCGACACGCTGGGTGAGGAGGACGCCGGGCTGGAGGGTGTGGAGAACCACGAGGCGCTGCTGCCGCTGATCCAGGAGCTGCCCGAACGGGAACGCAAGATCCTCGGCCTGCGGTTCGTGCACAACATGACGCAGACCCAGATCGCGGAGCGGATCGGCGTGTCGCAGATGCACGTGTCCCGGCTGCTCGCCCGCACCCTGCAGCGGCTGCGCGACGGCCTCACCGAGCCGGAGGGAGAGGCTTGACCAGCGGTTTTGCGGAGCGCTTCGCAGGGTAACCGGCGATCATGGCAGATCCCGGGTGGCGCGCGCCGATGCTGGCGACGCTGACCCAGCAGCCGTTCTCCCGGGAGAACTGGCTGTTCGAGCGCAAGCTGGACGGGGTCCGGGCGATTTGCTCGCGCGACGGCGGCGCGCCGGTGCTGTGGTCGCGCAACCACAACGACATCAGCGCCGGATACCCGGAGCTCGGGGAGGCGCTCGCGGACGCGGGCGCCTCCTCGTTCGTCGCCGACGGTGAGATCGTCGCGTTCGACGGCAACCGGACCAGCTTCGCGCGGCTGCAGCAGCGCATCCACCTGACCGAGCGGCGGCGCATCGAGGCCACCGGCGTCGCGGTGTACCTGTACCTGTTCGACCTGCTGGCCTTCGACGGTCACGACGTGACCGGGTTGCCGCTGCGGCAGCGCAAGCAGTTGCTGCGCAAGGCGTTCGACTGGGGTGGGCCGCTGCGGTACGCCACTCATCGCAACGGCACGGGCGAGGAGTACTTCGCCTACGCGTGCGCGCACGGCTGGGAGGGCGTGATCGCCAAGCGGGCGGACGCGCCGTACCGGTCCGGGCGGACGACCGACTGGTTGAAGTTCAAGTGCGTGCAGGAGCAGGAGTTCGTCGTCGGCGGGTTCAGCGCGCCGGGCGGGGCGCGGACCGGGTTCGGCGCGCTGCTCGTCGGCTACTACGACCACGGCCGGTTGCGGTACGCGGGCAAGGTCGGCGCCGGTTACCCGGAGGCCACGCTGCGTGAGCTGACCGGGACGCTCACCGGGCTGGAGCGCCGCCGGTCGCCGTTCGACGAGCCGGTGCCGGAGCGCGGGCCGCGCTGGGTCGAGCCGTCGGTGGTGGTGCAGGTGCGGTTTTCGGAGTGGACCGGGGACGGGAAGCTGCGGCATCCTCGGTTCACCGGGGTGCGTGACGACAAGCCGGCCGCCGAAGTCGTCCGGGAGGCGTGATGGCGCGAGCGATCTGGAGCGGTGCGATCAACTTCGGCCTGGTCACGGTGCCGGTCGAGCTGTACTCCGCGACCGAGGACCACACCGTGCACTTCCGGCAGTTCGAGCGGGGCACGTCGGACCGGATCCGGTACAAGCGCGTGAACGAGCGGACCGGCGAGGAGGTGGCCTACGAGAACATCGTGAAGGGCTACGACCTCGGCGACGGCGACTACGTGCTGGTCGAGCAGGACGAGCTGGACCAGATCGCGCCCGGCCGGTCGCGGTCGATCGACATCGAGTCGTTCGTGGACCTCGGTGACATCGACCCGTTGTACTTCCAGAAGAGCTACTGGCTGGCGCCGACGAAGGAGGAGTTCGGGCGCGCCTACGGGCTGCTGCTGCAGGCCATGGCGGAGACGAACAAGGCCGGCATCGCGCGGTTCGTGATGCGGGGCAAGGAGTACATGGCGGCGGTGCGCGCCGGGGACGGTGTGCTGGTGCTGGACACGTTGCTGTTCGCCGAGGACGTGCGGGACCCGGCGAAGGAGCTGAAGAAGCTGCCGGAGAAGGCGGCGCCGCGGGGGCGCGAACTGGAGATGGCGATCGCGCTGGTGGACTCGATGGCGGACGAGTGGCGGCCGGAGGCGTACCACGACCAGTACACCGAGCGGGTGCTGAAGCTGATCGACGACAAGAAGGCCGGGCGCACGGTGAGCGTCGAGGAGGAGCCTTCGGAGCCGACCAAGGTGGTCGACCTGTTCGAAGCCCTGTCCCGCAGCGTCGAGCGCCGCAAGAGCGGCGCACCGTCCACGAAGGGCGGTTCGGGGTCCGGGGCGTCGGCGAAGAAGCCCTCCCGCAAGGCGGAGCCGGACCTGTCGGAGCTGAGCAAGGCGGAGCTGGACCAGATGGCCCGAGAGCTGGACATCAAGGGCCGGTCGAAACTCAAGCGAGCCGAACTGGAAACAGCAGTGCGCGAGGCCCGGCCGGGGAAGTCTCGCAAGCGCGCCTCCTGACCGGTGGCCGGGCTGGTCTCCTGCGGCCCACCCACGATCAGTGGACCCGGGCCCGCGCCCGAGCACGGGCTTCCCGTCCGAGGACCACCGGCGCTCACGCCAAGGATCACCGGCATTCCGCGCCAAGGATCACCGGAACTCGCACCGCACTCCGCGCCACCCAGCAGCCCCCTCCCGTCCATTGCCCACCCCCATCATCCGGCGGGACCGCCGCCCGGGGCTCCCGCCGCGTCACCAGCAGCCCGCCGCGCTCTCTCCCCCTCCTCCCCCGGCCACCGGCACCCGACCCCCAGCACTCACCGCCCGGCCCAGCCACCGGCGCCCTACGCCCATCCGTCCGCCCCTGCTGCCCCACCCAACCGCTCCGATTCCCGGCGCCACCGCCACTTCACCTCCATCCCAGGTGCCAGCGCCGCGCCACCACCAGCTCCCGTCACATCCACCGATCCCGCGGCCCTCGGGCCCCGCCGCAACCGGCCCCCACGCCCATCCACCAACCGCCACTGCCCATCCAGCAGCCGCCGCTCCACTCCCACCCCCAACCCCCCAGCGCCGCCACCGGCTGCCTTCCGCCGCGCCCCATCCGTGCGCCACCGAGGCACCCCCACCGAACCGCTCGCCGAAACAACGCGCCCCGCCCCCGCCGGGGCAATACGATCACCTGCGTGCCGAAGCTCGCCCAGCTCGCGAAGTTCCGCGTGGTGCTGCGCACGGGGCTGGGGTTCGTGGTGCTCGGCGTCGGGTCGAGTGTGTGTGGCGCCGCGGCCGTCGGGTTGCTGCTGTTCCTCCAGGGCATCCCCGCCGAAATGGGCACCCGCACCTGGGTCCTGCTCACCTGCGCCGGCGCCTACGTCCTGCTGTCGGTGCTCGTGGGCTCCGCGTGGTCGGCCATCCTGCACCGCCGCACCGCCGTCTGGTTCGCCCAGGGCCGCCGCCCGACGCCGCCGGAAGCCCGCCGCGCGCTCCGCCTGCCGCGCGACCTCGCACTGGTCAGCGGCACCCTCTGGCTCGGCGGCACGATCATCCTCGGCACCCTCACCAGCATCCTCGGCTCCGCGCTCGACGCCCTGGGCGTCACCCTCGCCGTCGGCCTCGGCGGGCTGCTCACCGTGGGCCTCATGTACCTGGCGGCGGAGTGGGTCGCGCGCCCGATCCTGATCCTCGCCCTCGAGGTGAGCCCACCGCGCAACGCGGTCTCGGTCAGCGTCCTGTCGCGCCTCGCGATCACCTGGGCCGTGGCGAGTGGCGTTCCGCTGCTCGGGGTGCTGATCGTCGCCGCGCCGCCGAACATCGGCAACGCCGACGAGACCGCCAGCCTGATCATGCTGTCGATCGTCGGGCTCATCTCCGGTGCGCTCGGCACCGCGCTGCTCGCGCGGGCGGTCGCCGCGCCACTGCACCGGCTGCGGATGGCGGTCGGCCTGATCACCCGCGGCCGCAAGGACGTTTCGGTCCGGGTCGACGACGCCAGCGAGATCGGCTCGCTCCAGGTGTCGGTCAACAGCATGGTCGCCGGGCTGCGCGAACAGGACCGGCTACGCGACCTGTTCGGCAGGCACGTCGGCATCGACGTCGCCCGGCACGCCCTGGAGCACGGGGCGTCCCTCAGCGGCGACGTGCGGGAGGTGGCGGCGCTGTTCGTCGACGTCGTGGACTCGACCGCCCTGGCCTACCGGCTGCCGCCCGAGGAGATCGTGCGCAAGCTGAACCGGTTGTTCGACCACGTGGTGTCGGCCGTCGACGCACGCGGTGGGCTGGTCAACAAGTTCCAGGGCGACGCGGCGTTGTGCGTCTTCGGCGCGCCGACCCGGTTGTCCGATCCGGCGACCGCCGCCCTGTCCGCGGCACGCGCCATCCGGGACGCGGTCCGCGAGGAGGGCGAGCTGGACCTGGGCATCGGCGTCGCGTGGGGCCGGGTGTTCGCGGGGCAGCTGGGCAGCAGCAGCCGGCTCGAGTACACGGTCATCGGCGACGCGGTGAACGAAGCGGCGCGGCTGACCGAGCACGCGAAACACGTGCCCGGCCGCACCCTCGCCAGCGACAGCCTGTGGTCGCAGGCCACGGCCAGTGAGCAGGCGCGGTGGTCCCGCCACGAGACGATCCAGCTCCGCGGGCGGGACACGCCCACGAAGACCTGGACGAACTAGGCCTCGCCGCCCGGCTTGACGTCGGGCCAGGTCAGCAGCGTCGAACCCCACGTCAGGCCGGCGCCGAACGCGGTCAGCAGCACCCGGTGACCAGGCTGGAGATCGCCGTCGTCGCAGGCGTCGGCCAGCGCGAGCGGGATCGAGGCGGCGCTCGTGTTGCCGACGCGCTCGATGTTCGCCACCACCCGGTCGTTCGCCATGCCCAGCTGCTTGGCGGTGGCCTGCAGGATGCGGATGTTGGCCTGGTGACCGACGAACCGGTCCACGTCGCCGACGCCCAGCCCGGACCGGCCCAGCACGGCGCGCGCCGACTCGGCCATGCGCGCGCAGGCGTGCCGGAACACCGCGGTGCCCTGCATCGTGAGGAAGTAGTCGTGCGGGTTGTCCGACTGGCGCTGTTTCGCGCCGCCGGCCGGGACGATCAGCAGGTCGGCGTTCTCACCCTCGCTGTGCAGGTCGAACGGGCCCAGCGCGCCGGGCTCGTCGGCGGTCCCGGCCCGCAGCACGACCGCGCCGGCACCGTCGCCGAAGATCGGCACGGTGGTGCGGTCGCCGGGGTCGCAGTAACGGCTGAAGGCGTCCGCGCCCACGACGAGCACCCGGCCGGCCATCCCGCCGGCGATCATGCCCGCCGCCGTGGCCAGGGCGTAGATGAAGCCACTGCAGACGGCGTTGACGTCGAAGGCGGCGACACCGCTGAGCCCCAGCGCCGAGGCGACCTGCGGGGCGCTGGCCGGGCAGAGCTGGTCGGGCGTCGCGGTCGCGAGCACCACCGCGTCGACCGTGTCGGTGCCGGCGCTGCGCAAGGCGTTCCGTCCCGCGGCGACGGCCATGTCCACTGTGGACGTGTCGGGGTCGGCGATGCGGCGCTCACCGATGCCGGTGCGGGCGCGGATCCATTCGTCAGAGGTGTCCAGATGCCGGGCGAGGTCGTCGTTGTCCACCACCCGCGGCGGCAGCCAGGCTCCCAGGCCGGCAAGGACCGCGTGGTGTCCTTCATGCATGCAACACTTGTAGGGGCTACCCCTGGGTAGACCGGTGAGTTGTGTTCCAGGTCACAAAAGCGGCCCACTAAAGGACTACGCGGACCAGAACTGTCACCGGTAGGTTCTAGGGTTCGGTCATGCCGGACACGCTGGGGCCCCGGGCGCTCAACCGCGCGCTGCTCGCCCGCCAACTGCTGCTGCGGGCGGCGGAAGTCACACCGCTCGAAGCCGTCCGGCACCTCTGTGGACTCCAGGCGCAGGCGCCGTTCCCGCCCTACTACGGGCTGTGGTCACGCCTGCACGGCTTCCGGCCCGAGCAGCTCGGGCAGCTCCTGCTCGACCGGCAGGTGGTCCGGATCGCGTTGATGCGCGGCACGGTGCACCTGGTGACGGCGGAGGACTGCCTGTGGTTGCGTCCGCTCGTGCAGCCGCTGTTCGACCGGGATCTGCGCACGAACACGGCGTACAAGAAACCGCTTGCCCCGCTTGATCTGGGCGAGGTCGCGGACCGGGCGCGTGCGGTGCTGGCGGAGGAGCCGCACACCCCGGCCGCCCTGGGCAAACGGCTTGCGGAGCAGTGGCCGGACACGCCGCCTGCGGCGCTCGCCCACGCGGCGCGCGGCCTGCTCCCGCTGGTGCAGGTCCCGCCGCGGGCGGTGTGGGGCCGCAGCGGGCGGACAACTCTGGCGACGGCGGCGGACTGGCTCGGCCGACCGCTGGATCGGGACGGCTCGCTGGACGATCTCGTGTCGCGGTACCTGGCGGCGTTCGGGCCGGCGAGCGTGGCGGACGTGCAGGCGTGGAGCGGACTGACCCGGCTCGGTGAAGTGGTCGACCGGTTGCGTCCGCGGCTGCGCGTGTTCCGGACCGAGCAGGGCCGGGAGGTGTTCGACCTGCCCGAAGCGCCGCGCCCGGATCCGGCGACGCCCGCCCCGCCGCGGTTCATCGCCGAGTTCTACAACCTGCTGCTGTCCCACACCGACCGGACCCGGGTGCTGCCCGACGACGCGCGCAAGCGGGTGTTCGGGGTGCCGAACGGGGTGTTCCCGGGGACGCTCCTGGTCGACGGGCTGGTGCGGGGCAGCTGGCGGATCGCGCGGTCGCGGAACGCCGCGACACTGGAGATCGAGCCGTACGAGCGTTTCTCCACAAAGGACAGGGCAGCGCTGGAGGACGAGGGGGCGCGGTTGCTGCGGTTCGCTGTCGGCGAAGATGCCGGCGACATCCGCTTCGCACCCCTTGCGTGAGCCGCGTCGCAGGCGGGGTTGTGGTTACGATGCGGTGGTGCCCGCCGCTGACCTGGACAAACTCGACTACGAGATTCTGAAACGCCTGCAGGACGACTCACGCACGATCGCCGAGGCGATCGGCGCCGAGGTGGGTCTGTCCGCCGCCGCGGTGCAGCGCCGCATCAAGCGGTTGCGGCATGCCGGCGTGATCTCGCGTGAGGTCGCGGTGATCGATCCGGCGTCGGTCGGGGTCCACATGACGTTCATCGTGATGGTGGAGATGGAGCGCGAGCGGCTGGAGGTGCTGGAGGCGTTCCGGAAGCAGGTGCTGGCTGACTCCGCTGTGCAACAGTGCTACTACGTTACGGGGTCGGCGGACTTCATCCTGGTCGTGCAGTGCCGGGACATGGGGGAGTTCGAGGCGTTCACCCGCCGCATGTTCTTCGACAACGGCGAGGTGCGGCACTTCACGACGAGCGTCGCGATGGACCGCGTCAAGGTGGGGCTGACCGTTCCCCTGAACGGGGGCTGATCGGGGTGGGCGCGCGTGTTACAGGTTGGAAGATTTTGCAGCCGATCGCGTGAAAGTCGTCCGCGACGCATCATTTTCGGCGTCCGCTTACATCTCATCGCTGTCCGACCAGTTCGCGCCGGGAGCGCGAACCAAGACCGCGAGAGGTGGCACGTGAACACCGATACCGTCACCCAGAGCCAGTTCGTGTCGCTCAACGGCTCCAGTGCTCCAGTCCTGTCTCGACTGTCGTACGTCGCGAGCGAGCCGTTCGCCGTGAACATCGCGTTCCGCACGGAGCGTGGCCGTTGGGTGGAGTGGACCTTCGCCCGCGAACTGCTCGTCACGGGCCTGCGGGAGCCCGCCGGCATCGGCGACGTGCGCGTGCGCCCGGATCTGTCGACCGACGAGGGAATCCTGATCCTGGAGATCGAGTCCCCCGACGGCTACGCGCTGGTGGAAATCGAGCGCGAGGACGTGGAGCGCTTCCTCGACGCCGCTACGGACCTCGTTCCGCTGGGCACGGAGAGCGACCGCTTCGACGTGGACGCCTTCATCGACGAGATCACGAACGTCTGACGCCTGGCACCGCGCACCCCACGCTGCGGTGCCAGTTTCAGCCCCGCCGATCCGGACTCGGGCAGCCTCGCCCAGCCCCCCACGGCGCTCCCACACAATGTCACGCCGATTCAGCTGATCCCAGCCGTTCACCTGCACCGACGTTGCCATGCCGGCTCCGCCACACACCCCGGCGGTCGCCCGCACCAACGCGCCCCAACGTGCGGCCGCTCCCCGACGCCACGCGTCAGAAGCCCCACCTCACGGCGCCAACCCCGGATACCACCCGTTGCAAGCCCAGCAACGGCGCCACCCCACCTCGACTGACCTCGCGCTCACACCCGGCTGGCACACCCCAGCGAGCCAGCCCACTCAAAGCCCACCCACCTCACCAAAGGCACCTCGACTGACCTCACGCTCACGCCGGGCCAGCTCACCCGAGGAACCAGCCCACTCGGAGCCCACCCACCTCACCAAATGGACTGACCTTGCGCTCACGCCGGGCCGACTCGCCGCGGGGAGCGACCCCACTCGAAGCCCGCCCCACGGCGCGCCAAACAGCTCGGTCGACCCCGCGTCGTGCCTGGTCGGCTCCACCGTGCCCCAAAGACAGCCCACTCCAAGCCCAACCCGCGGCGCGGCCCCAGCCCGGTTGACCTCATACCCGCTTCAGTCCCGCACGCCGACTGGCGTCGACGCAGGCCGTCCCCGGTGCCGTCCCCAGCGTGTCGTCGAGACCCGGCAAACATCACGCGCGCGGCCCCACTGGCCGATTCCTCCGGGCCGTGCAGCACCGCCCGCCGAGTGGTCAACGCCCCAGCGGCCCGAAGTACCTCGGTGACCGGTCCTGGTCCTCGTCGAAGTCACCGCGCAGGTCGGGCTGGCTCCACGTCCAGACCTGGAACAGCTGCTGGATCTGCTCATCGATCGCCCGAGCGAGTGGCTTGTTCTGCTTGCTGGTCTCCTCGACCGGGCCGTTGCGCGCCTCGCCATGTCCCGAAGGCGCCGTCTGGGTCGGAGTCACCTTCTTCTTCGTCGACGGAGAAGTCTTCGACGGCTGAGGAGGCGCACTTGGCTGCGTCGTCACCGGCACCTGAGGAACGGGACTCGTGCTCGGAGGCGGTTGCACCGGCGCCGCAGGAACGGCGCTCGGCACGACCCCAGCCGCCACTGCCGGCGTGGTGTCCGAGCCGTGACCGAAACCGAACGTGCCACCCGCGATCCACCCGACACCGACGAGCACGAGGGCCGCAACAGCGACCAGCAAGTTGCGCCGGACCCGACGGAGCAGGCGCCGCTCCTCACCCGGCCCGGGCCGATCAGTCACCGGCTCGAGCGCGAGGCCGAGCTGTCCGGACACCGACGCAAAGCCCGCGAGGATCGACTCGTCGTCCGCGTGCGCCTCGATGGGCTTGGGCGCACTGGCCGCCACAATTCCCGTACGGTCCGCCAGTTGCACGCTCCGCACGAGGTCATCCGACCTGTCACGCAGGATCGTGCGCGCCATCAACACCCTCCATCGGCACGGCGTGGACCTTCCCCAATGCCTTGCCGCTCGGCGGGCGTCACTCGACCACCCCACAGAGCCAGCTACGGCTCGGCAAAAGCTACCAGCGCGATGAGTGCGTCCATGCCGAGAGACTCTCACTTTCCCCGATCATGGAAAAAGATAACTCCATCGGGTGATGATCAGCTGCACAAATCATGCGGACCGTAGTCACCGCTCCTCTCCCGTCGCTCTACGTGTTGTTACCTCCTGACTTCTCATGCCCCCTTCACGCTGGTTTCCCACCCCCATGCCGCGATCGCGACCCGGTTACGCAGGTCCAGCTTCCGCTGGATGCTCCTCAGGTGTGTTTTCACTGTTCCCACCGTGATTCCCAAGGACTGCGCGATCTCCGCGTTCGTCCTCGCCTGCGAGACGAGACGCACGATCTCCCATTCCCGGCCGGACAGCACCCCTGGCCGCCGACTACCGACAGCCGGCCTGCCCATATGCCGGAAGAGCCGGAGGGTCATCTGCGGGCTGATCAGCATGTCGCCCGAAACCGCCGCGCGGACACCTTCGACCAGCAGTCCGGGCCCTGATCTCTTGAGAAGGAACCCGCAGGCTCCGTTCTGGATCGCGGCGCGCGCGTAGTCGTCGAGTTCGAACGTCGTGATCACTATGACGCGCAACGGATCCACCACGTCCGGGCCGGCAAGTACCCGCGTCACGGACAACCCGTCGCGTCCCGGCATCCGAACGTCGACCAACAGGACGTCCGGCCTCAACTCTCGTGCCCGCTTCACCGCCGACTCACCATCAGCTGCCTCGCCGATCACCTCAAGATCGTCTTCGGCCTCCAAGATGTGTCGCAGGTTGCGGCGAACCACCTCCTGATCATCCGCAACGAACACTCTGATCGCAGTCACGAGACCACCGGCAGCACGGCGTGTACCGCCCAGCCGGCCTGCCCCATTGGTCCCGCCCAGGAGGTTCCACCCAGTGCGATGGCCCGTTCGGCCAGTCCCCGCAGTCCGGAGCCTCCGCCACGAGCCCGCTTGAGCAACCCCTGGCGTCGCACGCCGTCGTTGACCACCCGGACGATCACGTGCGCACCGTTGCGGCGCACCGCCACGGACACCTGACGGGCCGCCGGGGCATGCCTTCGGACATTCGTAAGCGCTTCCAGGACGATCCGGTGCACGGTCCGCGCGATCTCCGGGCGCACATCCCTCACCTGGTCATCCAGGTCCAGCTCCACCCGCACCGACCCGAGCGCCCCGAACCGGTTCACCAGGGCTGGGATGTCGGCCATCGTCGCCTGCCGCTCCCAGTCGACCATCCCGGCAGCGCCATCGTCGGCACGCAACCAGCACAAAGCCCTGTCGATCGAGTCGAGGACACGGACGCCCGCTCCTTCGATGCGCTCCAACGCACGGCGTACCTCGACCGGTTCACGGTCGTTGATCCGCGCCGCCTGAGCCTCCAGAACCAGCCCGGTCACCTCGTGACCGAGCCAGTCGTGCAGGTCACTCGCGAGCCGCACGCGTTGCTCGCGTCGTGCCGCGCGAATCGACTCCTCCCGCACTTCGTCGAGGAACCGCAAGTACATACCGACCGCCAAGGCGCAAGCCGCCAGCAATCCCCAGCCGAAGCACCATTCGCTTGCCGACGCCATCCCAGGCGACGCTCGAGGACTGCTCGCGAGCCTCAACGGCGCCAGAACGACCGCGCTCGTCACTGCCCCGGCTGACAGCAGTGTCCCTGGCCCCCTCGTCTGCCGGACCGCCTGGACGAGGACACACAGCAGGAGCGCGCTCTCCATGAGCAACCACGAGCTGAGGCTCTGATCGACCACATCGCCGCTCCCGAACGTCGCCACGAGCGAGCTGCTGGCAGCGGCAACCGAGGCCGCGACGGTGACCTTGGGTCGTCGAGCACGATGCATCGCGATCCCCAGCGCAACAAGGAGAACCACGAGGGTCGAGGTGGTGGCGAGCACCGTTCCCGCGGGCATTGCCGCGAGCATCGCGCATACGGCGCCGAGAACCGGGACAGGCCAACCCAGTTCGAGCTTCATCCGCCGGCTGCTCCCGGTCGTGGTGTCCATGTCCGATCTCCTCGCTCGGTGGTGTGGTCGTGATTCGAGAATGCACGAATCGATCCGTGCGCACCATCTACCGAAAGACAGATATTTGCAGCCACCGGAGGAAGAATCCATCGATCGGGTTAGAACACAAATTCGATATTCCTGTATCGTCGAGGACACCGCAGACGGCGCGACCAGCCGGATCTGCTGCGGTACAAGCGAAATCGACGACGAGGAGCACTCATGGAGCACATCCCGACCACCCTGCGGATCTACATGTCGCGCTTGCGCGAGATGGCCGGTGGTCGATTCACGACAATGCCAGGTGGTTCACCCGCGAAACGCTCCATCTCGACGAGCACGTGCTGTCCCGTGCACCCCTGGGACAGTTGCGACGACGGCAGGTCCGCGGTCAGCACGTTGGGATTGCCGTGGACGCAGATGGTTCCGGCGGGATCGAACCAGGCACCCGTCGGCAGCTGTACCACGCCAGGACGAAGATCGGTGGTGAGAACCGCTCCGGCCAGGCAAGCGCCGCGGTCGTTGAAGATCCGGACCACATCGCCCTCCTTGATGCCGCGAGGGCCGGCGTCCTCGGGGTGCAGGTGGACGGCCTCCCGGCCCGCGACCTTCGCCGCCTGGCTGACAGCGCCACCGTCGAGCTGGCCGTGCAGACGGGTGTGGGGCTGATTGGCGATGAGCACCAACGGGAATCGGCTCGCTCGCTCGCCGCCGAGCCACTCGACGGGCTCCAGCCAGGCGGGGTGGCCGGGACAGTCGTCGTAGCCGAACGAGGCCACGCGCTCGGAGACGATCTCGATCCTGCCGCTCGGGGTCGGGAGGCGATGGGCGACGGGGTCGGCGCGGAAGTCGGCCCAGAGCGTCCGGTCGGTTTCCGTGTTCGGCAAGCGGTACTCGCCCATCTCCCAGAATTCCGGAAAGGACGGTACGGAGAAGCCCTTCCCGGCCAGGTGCTGTCGCCACGAGCCATAAAGATGCTCGAGCCACTCGCGTGCGGTGCGCCCCTCGGTGAACGTTTCCTCGATACCCAGCCGGGCAGCCAGTCCGGCGAAGATCGTGTGGTCGTCCCGGGCCTGCGCACGAGGCTCGGCGACCCGGTGCATCGCGATGAGATGGCTGTCGCGGCGGCCGCAGCCGAAGTCCTCGCGCTCCAACGCCGTCGTGGTGGGCAGGACGATGTCCGCGTGCCGTGCGGTGGCGGTCCAGAAGGGCTCGTGCACGACGACGGTGTCGGGCTGCGCGAAGGCGCTCCGTAGCCGGTTGAGGTCCTGGTGATGGTGAAAGGGGTTGCCACCGGCCCAGTACACGAGGCGGATGTCCGGGTAGGTGCGTTCCGCACCGTCGTACTGGTAGCGGGTGCCGGGTCTGAGGAGCATGTCCGCGATCCGGGCCACCGGAATGTACTGCTTGACAGGGTTGATCCCCTGCGACAAGTAGGGCACCCGGAAGTCCGGGCCGGTGTCACCGGTGTCGCCCATGGAGCCGTACCCGTGGCCGAAACCGCCACCGGGCAGTCCGATTTGACCGAGCATGGCGGCCAGCGCGATGGCCGCCCAGACGGGCTGCTCGCCGTGCTCGATGCGCTGGAGGCTCCAGGTGACGGTGATGAAGGTGCGACGTGCGGCCATGCGTCGGGCGAGGTCGACGATCTCCGCGGCCGGGATGTCGGTCAGGGCACTGGCCCAGGCGGCATCCTTGACGATTCCGTCGTCAAGACCGAGGAGGTAGCGCTCGAACTCGTCGTAGCCGGTGCAGTAGCGGTCCAGGAACCGTCGATCATGCAGGCCCTCGACCGCAAGGGTGTGCGCGAGGGCGAGCATGAGCGCGGTGTCGGTCGCGGGGCGGATGGGATACCACCGCACGTCGAGCCGCGCCGGCAGGTCGGCGCGCAGCGGACTGATCAGGGCGACCTCGACGTCCCGGTCGGCGAGCTGAGCCAGGAAACCGGGGGTGTGGTGCCGGGTGACTCCGCCGGGCGTGACGAAGACGTTCTTCTCGGGCACTCCGCCGAAAGCCACGAGGAGTTCGGTGTTCGCCACGATCGTCGGCCAGCTCGAACCGTTGCGCAGGACGTCGGTGGCGGTGCCGACGACGTGCGGGAGCACCACCGCGCTGGTGCCGTAGCTGTAGGTGTTGCGAGAGGAGGTGAAACCACCGAAAGCGTTGAGGAACCGGTGCAACTGGCTCTGGGCGTGATGGAACCGGCCGGCGCTCGCCCAGCCGTAGGAGCCGCCGTAGATCGCCTCGTTGCCGTGTTCGGACCGCACCCGGAGGAGTTCCGCCGAGAGCAAATCGAGAGCCTCGTCCCAGCCGACTTCGACGAAGTCCTCGTGGCCGCGCTTCGGATCCGGGCCAGGCCCGCGCTCCAGCCACCCTCGTCGGATCGCCGGCGCCGCGATCCGGGTGGGGTCGGTCAAGGCGCTGGGCAGATTGCCGAGCAGAGGCGACGGCGCCGGATCCTCGGGGTGTGCGGAGACCTGGAGGTGACCGTTCTCATCGAGTCCGGCTGAGAAGGCGCCCCAGTGCGAGGTGCTCGGCCGCAAGCGCATACGTCTACAACTACCAGGAAGGATGGTGACCGATCGTGCTGTGAGACGGTGAAGTCCGTGGGCAAGACGGGCTGACCACCGGGGATCGGTGGCGATGGCAGGCAAGCTGCGGGGTTGCTCACGTCGTGCATGGCCGCCTCGCCGTGACGTTCGTGAACGGCGATCAAAGGGTGGCGATACGTGCTGCCCGGGCCGGCTCAGTTGCGTGAGACAGCCGACCCGAGCAGCGCGTCGGTGCTCCGGCTACGGGTTCGGGCCCGTTGCCGCGGGACGGTCGGGCTGGTTCGACCACTGCGACCACGAGCCGGGGTAGAGGGCCGCGTCGATCCCGGCGATGGCCAGCGCTGCGATCTCGTGCGCCGCGGTCACACCGGAACCGCAGTACACCCCCACTGGGCCTGCGGTGACGCCCAGGTCGCGGAAGCGGGCCGCGAGTTCGGCGGCCGGTCGGAACCGGCCGTCGGTGGCGAGGTTGTCACCGGTCGGCGCGCTGACAGCACCGGGAATGTGCCCGGCGCGCGGGTCGACGGGCTCCTGCTCGCCGCGGTAGCGCTCGCCGGCCCTGGCGTCGAGCAGCGTGCCCTCGGCCGGCAGGGCCGCAGTCTCGTCGATCGAGAGAACGGGCAGGTGACCGGGCTTGAGCACGACGTCGCCCGGCTCGGGCGTGCGGCCGAAACCGGTCTCCAGGGGCCTGTCGCCCCACGCGGCGAGTCCGCCGTCGAGGAGCCGGACGTCCGCGACACCCGCCCAGCGGAGCAGCCACCAGGCGCGGGCGGCGGCGAGGTTGCCGCTGTTGTCGTAGGCCACGACGGACGAGCCTTCGCGGACGCCCCAGCGACGTGCGGCCGCCTGGAAAGCTTCGATGTCCGGTAGCGGGTGGCGTCCCTCGGCGGGGGACGGCGGTGTGGCCAGCTCGGTGTCGAGGTCCACGTACACCGCGCCCGGCAGGTGCCCGTCGAGGTAGTGACGATGTCCGTTCGGATCGCCCAGCGCCCACCGCACGTCCAGCAGAACAGGTGGGGCAGACGAGTCGAGCTGCCGTTGCAGTTCATCGGCGCTGATGAGGACCGGCGGCCGGGGCAGGTCGATCTCGGATGGGTCGGCCGAACCCGGCGACTCACCACGCGCGGC
Organism: Amycolatopsis thermalba; assembly: GCF_023376025.1. Taxonomy (NCBI): domain Bacteria; kingdom Bacillati; phylum Actinomycetota; class Actinomycetes; order Pseudonocardiales; family Pseudonocardiaceae; genus Amycolatopsis; species Amycolatopsis thermalba. The sequence goes on along the minus strand of NZ_CP091196.1, from coordinate 760,841 downwards.
GGCGAGCGCGAGGCGGCGCTGCATCGCGGCGTTGAGCGGGGCCGGAACTCCGTGCAACCGTCCGAGCAGGACGATTTCGCCGTTGAGGAAATCGCCCTCCACCGATCCGGCACCGCGGGCGAGGCTTTGCCGGGTCGAGCTGCCGGCGCGCGGACGCCCCGGGATCTCGGCGGGGTCCGAGGCCGAAGTGTCTATTTCGGATGCTTCGCGCAAATTGACCGGATCGATGCCTGCCGCGGCCAGCACCCGACGGCCCTCGGCGCGCAGCTCGCGGCCGAGCGATGCCGTGCGGTCGTCGGGACCGAAGAGAGCGTCGACGGCGTTGCCGAGGTTGGCGAGGAGTTTCCCCGCCTTCCAACGCAGCAGGTCCGGCACGAGCTGGACGCCGAAGCCGGCGGTGCGCAGGTCGGCGGCGATGGTGTCGAGGCGCGGGTCGTCACCGGACGGGAACTGGCCGAGCCACAGGATGCCCGGCAGTTGGGCGCCCTGGGCGCTGACCTCGCCGGGTTCCAGGTAGGTCGTCGGCATCCACAGGGACGCCCCGAACACCGTGGCGAAGCGGCGCAATGCCGCGCGTTCGTTCTCCAGGCCGTTCTGCAGCATCAGCACCGGCAGGTCGGCGGCCAGACCGGCGCCGGCCGGGAGCCACGACCACTCCTGGAGGACCTCCTCGGTGTTCTGGGTCTTGGTGGCCACGACCAGGACGTCATCCGGAGCGAGTTCGACCTCCTCAGCGTTGCCGGCGACCGGCACCGGGACGAGCTGCTCGCCCGTGGGCCGGAAGTACCGCAACCCGCGCTCGCGGATCTTGGCGCCGTGCTCGCCGCGCGCGATGAGCACGGCCGGAATGCCGGCGAGGTGGAGCTGAGCGGCGACGGTCGAGCCGACCGCGCCCGCTCCGATGATGACGTAGCGCATGGGCCCATGGTGCCGGACCGATGGTGGGTGGGGGGCGACGGTGCTGGGTGGGGTGACGGTGCTGTGGCAGGGACGGTGCGGGGATGACGGTCCGGGGGAGGATCGGGACGGCACTCGCCGGAGGGATGGCGCTCGTGGGAGGGATGGCGCTCGTGGGAGGGAACGGTCCTGGTTAGAGGGGCCGGTGCTGGCCGGAAGGCAGTGCTGTCCGCAGGGGACGGTGTCGCAGGTGGGATGCCCCGTGCGGGCGCGGGTGCCAGCCACAGGTGCGGCGCCCGGCTGCGGGTAGGGTGCCGGCCTCGGGTGGGTGCGGCCCGGGGTTGGGATGCCCAGTGCGAGTGCCAGTCGCAGGCGCAGGTGTCCGGCGCGGGCGGGGTCCAACCGCATGCGCGGCCGCAGGCCGCGGGCAGGGTCCAACCACAGGCGCGGCCGCAGGCCGCGGGCGGGATCCAACCACAGGCGCGGCCGCAGGCTGCGGGCCCGCATGCCGGGGGCGCGGGCCGCAGGTCCGGGTGCCGATCGAGTGCGGATGCGGCGTAGCTGACCGTGACAATGCGGTACCAGCAGCACCACGCTCACCCGCCGGGCGAAATCCTCGCCCTCAAACGCGGTGCAACAAGATCGTGACCTCTTGCGCTCAACCACGGCTCCCCGTGGGGCGTCTTTGCGCTTGTAGGGATCATCCGAACGCTGGGGGAACGTACAAGTGACCGTCAAGAAGCTGGTGCTGGCCGTCGCCGCCGTGGGCGCTGCTCTCGTGCTCACCGCCTGTGGGGGTGGTGCCCAGCAGGCCGCGGACGTGCAGCAGGTCGCCGTGACCACCGGCGCGCCCACCACAGCGCCCACCACCACCAGCACCGCCGCTCCCAGCACCACCACGCCGTCGACCAGCTCGGCCGCGCCCTCGACGACCAGCACCACCACGAAGCCCTCGACCAGTTCGAAGACCACCACCAAGAAGACCACCACCACCAAGGCTCAGGCCCCGGCGGGTGTGCCGTGCGCGGCCACCGTCGACGCCTGTGTCGACCTCTCCGCGAAGAAGGCCTGGCTCCTCAAGGACGGCGAGGTCGTCTACGGCCCCGTCCAGATCATGCCCGGCTCGGCCAGCGACCCGACGCCGGTCGGGACCTTCCGCGTCTCACACAAGGTCAAGGACTACCACAGCCGCGAGTTCGACGCCCCCATGCCGAACTCGGTCTTCTTCCAGCCCGGCATCGCCTTCCACCAGGGCAGCCTGTCCAAGTACTCGCACGGCTGCATCCACCTGTCGACCAGCGCCTCGCAGAAGTTCTTCAGCACCCTGGCGGCCGGGGACACCGTGCAGGTCGTCCGCTAGGACGCCACCTGCACGATCTCCCGCAGCTCAGCCAGCAGCTCACCGCGGCTGCCCGCCCCCAGGCGCTGCCGCATCCGCGCCATGTGGTGCTCGACCGTCTTCGCCGAGATGAACAAGCGATCACCGATCTGCTTGTACGTCAACCCGGCGACCACGAGCTCCGCGACCTGCCGCTCCCGCTCGCTCAGCCGCACCCCGCCCGTGTGCTCCACCGCTTCCCGGCCCGGCCGGCCCTGGAGCACACGGGCGCAGTCCAGCAGGGTCACCATCGCCTTGCGGTCGGACGTCCGGATCGCCGCCTGGCCGGCCAGCCGCGCGCCGTCCCAGCACAGGCCGACCCCGTGCAGGTCACGCGCCGCCGACTCGACCTCCGGCGCGTCGACCTCGCCGCCCAGCACCTTCAGCCAGCACCCCGCCGCCCGCGCGATCGTCGCGAAGTACGGGCCCTCCGACGCCGCCTCCGCCAAAGCCTCGGCGTGCGCGGCCGCCTCCTCCGGCTGCTCCGCGATCACCGCCGCGTGCAGACCGCTCCAGTGCAACGCGCTCGCCCACAACGGCGGGTCGCCCAGCCCGGCCAGCAGCTCCCGCGCCTGCCGCAGGTGCGGCGCCAGCCGGTCCCGCTCCCCGAGTCGCGCCGCCGCCACCTCGAACTCGCCGAACGGCAGGAACGTGAACAGGTCGACCGGGTGCCGGACCACCGCCTCGCGCGCCTGGATCCAGATCCGCCGCAACCCGGCCAGGTCGCTCGCCCGGCGCGCCAGCCCGACCCGCAACCCGACCGCGAACAACCAGTCCCGCGGCGACAACTGCTCCCCCGCCGACCGCAGCTGCGCGTTCGCGCCCTCCTCGTCGCCGCGCAGCATCGCGATCCACGCCAGCAGCAACCGGTGCCGCGGCACCAGCACGCCCGACGACACCGCCCGCTCCAGCAACGGCTCGGCGATCGCCGCCTCACCCGAGTGCAGCGCCACCAGCGCGCCCAGCGCCGCCGGGCTGTCCGGCAGCAGCACCCGGTCCGACACCGGCTCCAGCATCTCCGCCGAACGGATCAAAGTGGACAGTGCCACCGTCGGCTGATCCGTCACCGACTCCAGCACACCACGAGCCGCCGACGACACGGCACCGGCGAGCAACGTCGGCGGACCGTCCACTGAGGACTTGTCCAGCAGCTTCTCCGCCTCCGCGAGCCGCCCGGACCCGGTCAGGCCGATCACCGCGAAACAGCGCGCGGCCGCGGTGTCCGACCACTGGAACAGCTCCGCGCTGCGGGCCAGCTGGCCCCGGTGCGCCAGCGCCGCGCCCGCGACCTGCGCCCCCTCCGCCCGGTCCGCCGCGTCGTCCGAGCCGATCACCTGGTCGGCCAGCTGCAGCGCCGTGTCGAAGTCCCCGGCTCGCGCGACCGCCTCGGCCCACCGGGTTCCCACCGCCGCGGCCGGCCGCCCGGCCCGCACCGCCGCCTCGTACAACCGCGCGGCCAGCGCCGGCTCCCCGGTCGCCTCACCGGCGGCCACCTCGAACGCCGTCGCCACGTCCGCCCCGGTCACACCGGCCCCGATCAGCGGCCGGACCAGGCTCAGCACCGGCCCGCTGCGGTCGAGCTGCCGCCGGATGAGCCGCAGCCGCAGGGCGATCCGCCGGTCGGCGGGCACCAGCTCCCGCAGGGCCCGCGCGGCGACCGGCAGCAGCCGCCCGTCCGGCCCCAGGTAGCCGGTCGCCCGCACCGCTTCGACCGTCGACGCGGGCAGCTTCAGCGCGGCGAGCAGGTCCGGATCGGCCCCGGCCTCGACCGCGAGCAGGTAGCACAGCGAATCCTCGCCGGCCTGGTCCAGCTCGTGCCGGAACGCCGCGACCAGCTCACCGTCGCCGCCGGCCAGCAGGCGCACGAACCCAGGCACGCCGCCGGTCTGCGCCAGCACGGAGTCGACGGCCAGCGGCCGCCCGGCCCTGGACAGGAACGTCTCCGTGCGCGGCCGGTCGAACGGCCGCAGCACCAGCTGCCCGGTCAGCCGGCCGAGCACCTGGTTCAGCGCGGCCGGCCGCGGGTGCGGGCGGGCCGCGATGACCAGCCCGGCCGACTCGTCGTCGAGCTGACGGGCCACTTCGGACAGTTCGGCGTCGGTCAGCAGGTGGGCGTCGTCGACCAGCCGCACGCCGGGCGCGCCGGCGAGGTGGTCGAGCACGGCGGTCTTGCCGTAGCCGCCGGGGGCCACGATCGCGAGGCGGACCGGCGCGAGCTGACCGGTTTTGATCGCCGCGCAGACCCGCTCGGTGGGTTCGTCCAGCAGGATCACTCGTCGTCCTCGCTTCGGGAGCCGCCGCGGCGGGAGGGCGCGAACCGGCGGCGGGGCGGTTCGAGCGGGGTCAGTACGACGGGCGGCCGCGGCGGAACGGGTTCGTCGTCGTACACGTCTTCGGGTTCCAGGTCGGGAAAGCCGGTCACCTTCGGCACGAGCGCGGTCGACTCGACCGCTGCGCCTTCCCGCAGCCGCGCGACCAGCGCCGCTCCGCGCGCGACCGCGAAGGCCGGTTCCGGCTCGGCGACCACCCGGCAGCCGGTCAGCTCGCCGGCCAGCTCGGCCAGGAGCGGCACCGCCGCCGTGCCACCGACCAGCAGCACCGCGCTCAGCCGCTCGTACCGGCGCAGCGGGTCCAGCGTCGCGAGCAGGCCGGGCCGCGCCAGCCGGTCGAACTCGGCGCGCGTCACCCGCACCGGCCCGATCTCGGTCTCGGGCAGCGTCGAGAGCCGCTCCTTGGCCTCGGCGCACACCAGCCGCAACGCCGAGGGCGCCACGTCGCCGCACCGCTCGTGGACGTGGGCGAACAGCAGGTCGTCGAGCGCCTTCCCAGCCGCCGGCTCGGCCGGCTCGGCGTGCGTGACCAGGTCGAACGTCGCGGGTCCGCGCCGCAGCACGGCGAGGTCGGCGTGCTCGCCGCCGATCCGGCACACCGCGACGAGGGTCTGCGGGTCGATCCGCTCCCGCGCGAGGTGCCCCTCCGCGGCGGCGACCGGCGTCGGCAGCAGGATCGCGGGCGGTAGCCCGGCCGCGCCCAGCGCGTCGAGCAGCAGCTTGCGCCGGTAGGTGCCCCAGGACGGCGGGTGCGTGACCGCGATGCGCTCGGCCGGCTCGCCTTCGTCGGCGGCGACCTGGTCGACGACCCAGCCCGCGACGGCCGCGGTCAGCGCCTCTGACGTGTACAATTCGTCACCAAGCAGGAACGGAACGTCATCGCCGATGCGGCGCAGGAATCCCCGCGCCACCCGGTCCGGTTCCACGACCGAGCGCCGCAACGCCTCCGCGCCGACCGACACGGTCGCGTCCGGAGCGACGTGCACGACGGACTCCACCGGGGGCCCGGACACCGGCTCCGACCAGCGTTCGCCCACGTCACGGCACACGGCAGCGGCGATGCCGGTGCTGCCGATGTCGATGCCGAGAACGTGACGCATAGGGGTTGAATCCTCACTCACGGGGTCGCCCCTTCGTACCAAAGTCGCCCGTTGGGGTCACATCCCCTAATCCCCTAACCGCTGGCCCCGATGACCTCACCCAAGGTTGCGGACCTATCCCCGATGCCTCGGTAACGGAACGGTCACTAGGTTCGGCCGAGGCGTCCTGCGGTGCACCCTGGACGCCTTGTCCGGTTTCAAACCCCCCGAGATCCGCGGAGATATTCCTTGTCTCTCCCCGCCCAGAACCTGCACGAGTTCGTGCTCAACCTCCTGAACGACGAGGCTGCCCGGTCGGCGTTCGCCGCCGACCCGACCAGCGCGCTCGCCGCCGCCGGCTTGAGCGACGTCACGCCGCAGGACATCCAGGAAGTCGCCCCGCTGGTCGCCGACTACGCTCCCGCGCCGCTGGCCGACGCGCTGTCCGCGCTGCCGCTGGACGCCGACGTGACCGACCTGCAGGGCGCCATCGCCCAGCTGCAGGCCGTCGCGGACGCCGCTGACGCGCTGCCCGTCGCGACCCCCGAGCTGCCCCTGGACGTCCCGGCCCGCGCCGACCTGCCCGTCGAGACCCCGGCCCTGCCGGTCGACACCTCGGCCCTGCCGCTCGGCGAGGAGCTGCTCGGCGGCCCGACCGCCGACCTGGGCGACCTGCCGGTCGAGCTGCCCGAGCTGGGCGACCTGCCGCTGGGCGACCTGCCGCTGGGCGACCTGCCGCTGAACGTCCCCGCCCTCGACGGCCTCCCGCTGGACGCGCGCAACGACCTGCCCGTCGGCGACCTCCCCGTCAGCGACCTGCCGGTCAACACGCTGCCCGTCGAGGCGCCCGATCTGAGCAGCTCCGCGGTGTCGCTGCCCGAGGTCGAGGGCCTGCAGAACGCGGTGCCCGGCCTCCCGGTCGAGCTGCCCGCCCTGGGCGAGCTGCCGTCCCTGCCGACGGTGAGCACCGAGCGCGCCGACGTGCCGAGCGAGCTGACCGGCCTGCCGGTCGACGCGAGCGCTCTGCCGCTGGACGCGGGCGCCCTGCCGGTCGGCACCGAGGACGTCACCGGCCTCGCCGCGGCCGTCGGCCTGACCGAGCTGCCGGAGACCGGCGGCCTGCCCGTCGACTTCGACACGCTGGGCTCGCTGCCGGTGGACGCGCCGTCGCTGGGCGACGAGCCGTTCACCGCGCCCGACCTGGACGTCCCGGGCGTGGGCCGCTTCGACACCACGAGCGCCGGCTCCGCCGACGGCTACGCCACCACCGTCTCCTACGAGGGTGACCTGGCCGAAGGCGCCGCCGCGGCCGCCGCCGCCGCGGAGGGCGCGGGCGTCGCCGGCACCGCCGGTACCCCGGCCGGTGCCTTCATCGGCAGCGCCGCGGGCAGCACCGAGGGCTTCACCGGCGGCTTCGCCGTCGAGAACAACGAGGGTGAGCTGCAGGGCGGTCTGACCGCCACCGAGGACGCCGTCCTCGCGGGCGCCCGCACCGACTCGGCCCTCGGCACCTACACCCTCGGCGTGGACGGCACCCCCGCCGACGCCCCGAGCCTTGACGGCCTGCCGAGCTTCGACGAGGCCGGTGACCTGGCCGGTTCGCTCGACTCGGACGTCCTCGGCCGCGCCGAGCCGGCCGCCGGCACGATCGCCGACTACATCTCGATCGGTGGTGACCTGGTCGGCGGCGGCGTCGCCCAGCACTCGGCCACCCTCGGCGAGTACCTGACCCTCGGCGGCGCGCAGGCCGGTGAGCTGGTCACCAACGGTGGCGCCCAGGCCGGCACGGCGATCTCCGACGCCGGCCACCAGGCCGCGGACCTCGCCAGCGACCTGCCTGCCGCCCCCGGCGTGCCGTCCGTGCTGCCCGCCGCCGTCCCGACCATGATCCCGGCCGAGGCGCCCGGTGATCTGCCGGTCCACTTCGGCGCCGAGCTGCCGCAGGGCCTGCCGCACCTGCCGGTCGCGAACCCGCTGCCCGAGGTGACCAACCACGTCGAGCACGCGCTGACCACCGACCCGGTCAAGGAGATCGTGTCCGTGACCGACAGCCCGCTGGCCGACGCGATCGGCCCGCTGAACCACGCGCCGCTGCCCGAGGCCGCTGACCTCGACAACCTGCACGGCGATCTGCCCCTGGGTCACTGACCGGTAGCCGCAACGGCGCGGCTACCACTCACCGACGGAGCGGCGGGGTTCGTCTCAGAACGGACCCCGCCGCTTCACGTTTTGGTCACGACACGGCACACTCCTCCGCGTGCTTGCACCGCCCTGGCTCGACGTACTGGACGACACCGCCCACGTCTGCGCCACCCAACGGCGTCCTGATCTGGTCGATCGCATCCGCAGACGCAGAGCTCAGCTGCTCGACGAGCAGCTGCGGGTGGTCGTGATCGGCGAGTCCGGCCAGGGCAAGAGCCAGCTGGTGAACGCCCTGGTCAACGCGCCGGTGTGCGCGGTCGGCGAGGACGCGACGACCACCGTCCCGGCCGTCGTCACGCACGCCGAGACCCCCACCGCGGCCGTCGTCACGGCCGGTCCGCGGGCCATCGAAGGTCCCGCCCGGCAGCCGGTCCCGGTCGAGTCGGTCACCGGGCAGGCCAATCGGGAAGCGGTCGCCGTGAGCGGTCCACCGGTCGTGCGGGCCGAGGTCGGCCTGCCCCGCGCGCTGCTGTCCGGCGGCCTGGCGCTGGTCGACACACCGGCGCGGGCGGCCATGGAGACCGTCGACTCGGCGGACGCCGTGCTGATGGCCACCGACGCCACGAGCGAGCTGTCGGCGTCGGAGATCCAGCTGCTCGAACAGGTCGTCCGGCTGTGCCCGACCGTGCTCGTGGTGCTCACCAAGATCGATCTGGTCCCGGGCTGGCGGGCGGTGGCGCAGCGCAACCGCAACCGCCTCGACCAGCGCGGGCTGATGGCGTCGCTGGTCCCGGTTTCGGCGGCGCTGCGGCTGGCCGCGGCGAAAACCGGCGACCAGGCGCTCAACGCCGAGTCCGGGTTCGGCGAGCTGGTCAAGTGCCTGCACCAGGACCTCCCCGGCCAGGCGGACCTGCTGGCGCGCCGCTCGGTCGCCGCGCTGAGCACCACCACCGTCGAGGCCCTGCAGAACTCCCTGACCGAGGAGTACGCCGCGACGCAGCAGCCGGACAACGGCGACGCGGTCGCCCGCTGGCACGCCGCGGGACGACGTCTGGAGAGGCTGCAGCGGGACGCGAACCGGTGGCAGACGCTGCTGTCCGACGAGGTGTCCGACCTGATCTCGGACGTCGAGTTCGACCTGCGCGACCGGACCCGCAAGATCCTGGTCGAGGTCGACGAGTACTTCGAGACCGCGGACCCGGCGAAGACGTGGCCCGAGTTCGAGGAGTGGCTGCGGGATAACCTCACCACGGTCGCCGAGACGAACTCCGAATGGCTGCTCGACCGGTTCGAGTGGATCGCGCGCAAGATCGCGCGGCAGGTCGCTCCGCACCGCGAAGACGCGCTGCCCGACTCGCTGCCGCGCGAGGTGCCCGGTGACGCGGTCGGGGACCTGCGGATGCCGCGGGTCGAGCGGTTCAGCGTCGGGCAGAAGCTCTTCGTCGGCATGCGCGGGTCCTACAGCGGCCTGCTGATGTTCGGTCTCGCGACCACCATCGCCGGCCTGCCGCTGATCAACCCGATCTCGCTCGGCGCGGGCGCGGCCTTCGGCGCGAAGAGCGTGTTCGAGGAGCGCGGCAACCGGCTCAAGCGGCGCCAGCACGCCGCGAAGACCGCCGCGCACCGGTACGTGGACGACTTCTTCCTGCGCTACGGCAAGCACAGCAAGGACACCGCGCGGCAGATCCACCGCGCGCTGCGCGACCGGCTCAACGGGGTCGCCGACGAGCTGCGTGGCGAGATCACCGAAACCGCGAAGACGTTCAAGCAGGCCATCGACGACGACACCACCCGTCGCACGGTCCGGGCGAACGAGATCCGGCGGATGATGGACGAGCTGAACGTGCTGCGCCGCCGGGCCCAGGCGCTGGCCACGCCCGCGCAGCTGCCGACCCAGCGGGGGATCACCGCGTGAGCCTGGCCGCGAGGACGCGCGCGGTCCTGCAGGAGGCGCTGGAGGTCTACCAGGACAGCCCGCGGGCGACGAGCTGGTTGCAGCGCCAGCTGACCCGGTTCGACGACCCGCTCCGGCTGGCGGTGGTGGGGCCGCGCGGCTCGGGCCGGTCGACGCTGGTCGCCGCGCTGGCCGGGGAGCCGCCGCAGGGTGAGATGACGTGGTTCCGGACCTCGCCGGGCCGCTCACCGGACGAGCTGATGCTGATGGACACGCCGGCGATCGACGGCGGTGCGGCGCCGAGCACGATCGAGGGGATCTGCATGGACGCCGACGCGGTCCTCTACCTCGTGCGGCGCCCGTCCGAGGCCGATTTGTCGTTCCTGCACACGCTGCAGGACCACCCGGTCGCGCGAGCGGCGGCCGTGAACGCGCTGGTCGTGCTGTCGCGGGCGGACGAGCTGGGTGGCGGCCGGGTGGACGCCGTGATCTCGGCCCGGCAGGTCGCGCGCCGCTACCGGGTGGCGCCCGAGGTGGCCGGGCTGTGCCAGGACGTCGTGCCGGTGGCCGGGCTGCTGGCCGCGGCGGCGCGCACGCTGACCGAGCCGGAGTTCGCGGTGCTGCGAGCGCTCGCGGCCGTGCCGCGGGAGGAGCTGGAGCCGCGGTTGCTGTCGGCGGACCGGTTCGCGGCGGCGGAGTTCCCGGCGCCGGTGGCCGCGTCCGACCGCGCCGCGTTGCTCGCCCGCTTCGGGATCTTCGGCGTGCGGCTGGCGTTGACGTTGATCCGCCGCGGCGCGGACACGTTGCCGGCGCTGGCCGGTCAGCTCGTGCCGCGCAGCGGCCTGGCCGACCTGCGCGAGGCGATCGACGGGTACTTCGTGGCGCGGCGGGACGCGCTCAAGGCGCGGTCGGCGTTGATCGGGCTGGAAGTGGTGCTGCGCATGGAACCGCGCCCGGCCGCGGCCGGGTTGGCGACCGAACTGGAACGGTTGCTGGCCGGTGCCCACGATTTCCGGGAGCTGCGGCTGGTGGCCGCGCTGCAAACCGGACGGACGTCTTTTTCGGCGGACCTGAAGGCGGAAGCCCTGCGGTTGATCGGTGCCGCGGGAACGTCGCGGACCGAGCGGCTGGGGGCGGAGCCGGTGCTGCTCGCCGTGCGGCGGTGGCGGGACCAGGCGGAGAACCCGGAGCTGAGCGCCGGGGAGCGTCGCGCCGCGGCAGTCGTGTTGCGCAGCTGCGAAGCGATGGCGAACGGGACGATCTGACGCCGTTCGTCACATGGCCGTGGGCTCGCCCGGGTCGACGAGCCCGGCCGGTTCAGTCCTCGGTGGAGTCGGCGGGCTTGAGGTAGGCGGTGCCGCCCTGGGGCATCCGGCGGAAGAAGTTCACGCGAGCGATCGGCTGACCGTAAGGCTGACGGCCGATCATCGGATTCACCGGAGAATCAATCGCATCCGCGCTGGGCACCACCAATTCCCCGGGCCGGTTATCGCGTTCCCGGCGGGGATCCCATTGCACTGACATCAGTTTCCTTTCCGACGTGTTGATCCGTCCGAAGAGGACGGTACTCCTGCCGCGCCGGTCGCACGAACCAAGGTCGCCTCGAACAGAGCGGCGAGCACCGGCCGCATACCGGACTCGATTTCCGCCAGGGATAGCCCGGAGGGCGCCCGGCTAAGCCGCACCACCAGTTCGGCCGCGTCCCCGTCGAGCCAGTGCAGTTCCGGTGGGTCGCCGGGACGGCCGACGAGCACTCTGCGGGTGGTCTCCATCCGGGCGATGCGCAGCAGCGGGTCCAGCGTGTAGTAGCCGGGCGGCACCGGACGGGTGACAGGTTGGGAAAGAGTGGGCGCGTCCTCATCACACAACAGGGTGCGCAGCAACCACTTGGCGTCGATTTCCAGCGTGTCCTCCGCGCCGCGGAGCCAGCGCCCGATCTCCGTCGCGCGCTCGCGAGCGCGGGGAAGCAACGAATTCGTGCCGAGTTCGCTGTTCTCGTTCCGCGCCCACACGTCTTCGGCGAATTGCGCCAGGCACGCGTAGGCGTGGAACGCGGCGATGACCTGTTCCACCGGCCACACCGCCGCCGACCACGACGGCCGGAAGGTGCGCCCGTCCGCCGGATCCGGGCCGAGGAAGTCGCGGGTGATGGCGAGATCGAAGAACTTCTGATGGGCGCCCTCGTGGATGATCGCCTCGGCGACTTCGTAAGCAGCATCCGGCCGATCGATGAGGATCATCCCCGGGAAGAGCCGGGACGACGCCGACACCAATCCGCCGGACGTGGCCGGATCGAGGACCACGAGCAGGTCGACGTGCGCCACGAGGTCGTCGGCCAGCGCCGGGCTCACCGCCCGGACCTTGTCCAGGCCGGCCGAGACGACGGCCAAGGCCTCGTCGTCCCCGGTCAGCACGCGCGGCGGACGACCACCGGACAGGCTCTGCGCGTGGATGACCCGAAGAGCCTCCGCGAGCACGGCACCGGCCCGGTCTCCGGTCGCCACCTTCAACGTGGACGGGCCCGCCACCAGCTCGGTCACGACGCAATCGAGGTCGTCGCCGAGATCGGAAGTGATCGGACGTCGTCCCGCCAGCGCTTCGCCGACCTGGAACCGGAAAAGGGGGCTGTCGAGCTGCTCCGGCGGTACCGGAGCCCGTCCCGGGAGCAGCAGTTCGACCGCCAGCCGGTAGAGCGCCCGGCGCTCCTCGAGCACCGCATGGGCGGGCGCCAGTGCCGCGTGAACGGCCGTGGCGTCCGGCCAAGCAGATCTGGAATTCATCCGTGCGCGGCTTCCGCTAGAAGGACCAGCCTGTGGACCGCGCGAGATTACAGCCACGCCCGAGCGCACCCGCAACGGGCCATCTTGTCAGACAACAGACGCCAGGTACGGGTCTGGCCTCCCCTCAGACCCCGCTGCCCAGGAAGGAAACGACCTGCACGAAACCGACGACCGCCAGGACGAAGCAGGCCGTCACGGTCATCACGAGCACTGTTCGCCAGCCGATCAACACGACTGCCATGGCCACCAAGAAGATGACAATCAGAAGGTTTTGCGAGCCCACTGCCAACACCTCCACTCGTGTCCGCCCGAGTCGCCCCGACGGATCCGGCCCCCGCTTCGGCAACTCCAGGATCTCCATGTTGTAGGTTGTCTGTCAAGTGACAACTTGTTGACAGACAACTTGCGTCTGGCATCAGTTCTTGTTACGGTCGACGAATGCTCGGGGACACCCAGTGGAGCAAGGCGAGAGGTTGACGATGGATGACGAGAGCTGGGCTCTCTCACCGAACGCCCGCAAGCCCCTGCCCGAACTGATCGAGGACAAGATCAGGGCACTCATCACCAACGGCACGTTCCGGGCCGGCGACCGGCTCCCGACCGAACCCGAGCTGGCGCAGAAGATGGCTGTGGCTCGCAGTTCCCTGCGCACCGCCCTGCAGCGCCTGCAACTCCAGGGCGTCGTCGAGGTCATGCGCGGACGCGGTTGGTACGTGCGCTCCACCGACGTGGCCGAACGGGACGAGCCGTTGCGGTTCGACCGGCGCGTGAGCGATTCCGACCTGCTCGAGGTCCGGATCGCGCTGGAGACGACGGCCGCCAGTCTCGCCGCGCTGCGGGCGAGCCAGGGCGAACTCGACGACATCGCCAAGCTCGCCAAGCTGCACCAGGCCGCCTCGGTCAACGACAAGGACGAGCTGCTGCGGACCGACGAGGACTTCCACGCAGCCGTGGTGCGGGCCAGCCACAACGAGCTGCTCGACCAGCTGTACCGCTCGCTCGTGCCGCAGCTGCGGTCCTACCGCCGCAACAGCTACAGCAGCGCCGAGGTGCACGTCCGCTCCGCGAACGACCACAACCAGGTGTCGTGGTTCCTCAGGCGGCGCGACGAGGCCGGCGCACGAGCGGCGATGACCACGCACCTTCTCGGTCTGTACAACGACCTGGCCGCCCAGACCGGCATGCCCGTCGAGGAGCGCGCCGGCTTGACGAACTACGCGCTGGAGGACGAACCGAGCTGGCAGCAGAACCGGTGAGCCAGGTCCGAATTTAATCCGATCGGGCCTATCGTCCCGGTCCGCCATCCGCCGATCATGGTTCTTCGATCGTGCGGAGAGGCAGTGACGACTGGGGACGCGGGCCGGGGCGGGGACGGCTCTCCACCTCCCGGAACCGGCCGCCGCCCCAGCCGGTTCGGCTTCCTGCTGACCGCGGTCGGCCTGGTCCTCCTGATCGTCGGCCTCACCTGGCCGTCGTCCGGCGGCTGGGTGGCCGCGGCGCACCGGTTCCTTCTCGCGGCCTCGCCCGGGTTCCTCGTCACCGGCCTCACGATCATCGGCTACGAGGCGTTCGTCCACCACCGCCTGCTGTCCGAGATCGTGCGGCTCGCGGGGCCGCGCATCGTCGAAGCACTGCTTCCGCAGCAGGTGATGGGCGCTTTCCTCACCTCGGTCTACGGCGAGAAGGAAGCCAACCGCGACGTGCTGGTCGGTGTGCTCGGTGGCGAAGGGCGGCGTCCGATGGGCGCCGATCTCGCGGTCAGCACGCACACCGAGGTGGATCTCGAACTGCGCGCGGTGGACCACGAGCAGTACCACCTCACGGTCACCACGACCTACAGCTTCAAGAAGAACGTGGCGGTGGACCGGTTCGTCATCTTCGCCACCTGCAGCACGCTGCTGCGGGACTCGATCAGCTCGGGTTGCCAGCTGCCGCTGTTCGAGCTGTGGTTCATCCCGGACGAGGACATCTTCCAGAACTCGGTGGAGGACATGCTGCCCTCGGTCCGGCTCGGGATCGAGTACCTGGACGACCGGGGCGACCACCACCTGGCGTCGTCGGACAAGCTGCGCCTCCGGGAGGTCAAGTACGACCGGTGGGCCGACTACCTGTCGTTCTTCCGGGAGGACATGGGCTCGCTGCGGCGTCAGAGCACCCGGGACTACCTGGGCGCCCTGCGGATCTTCGAGTGCGATCTGAGCGATCTGGCCGAGGACGAACACGAGGTCCAGTCGATCGAACGCCTGACACTGCGGTCCACCACCCTGCAGCAGATCGGCGACGGCTACTGCTACTGGCACGCCCCGTACCCGTGCTACGTGGACCGCATCCGGATCGACGCGGCCGATCTGGACGTCGACCGGACGGGCACCTGGGCCTTCCGGGTGGCGCCGTTCATGTTCCGGTCGGAAAACATCTCGGAGAAGTGGCTCAAGGCCGACGAGCTGACGACGATCGAAGTCCACTCCTGGCTGCTTCTCGGGCACGGCGTGGCATTGCTGTGGCGACCCGGCGGCCAGTGGGAGCTGCCGTGACGCGGGGACAACTGGCGTTCGGGATGGCCGTCGCCGCGGTCGCCGCCCTGGTCGCGGTCCTGCTGTGGGAACCGAGCTCCACCTGGCAGGTCGTCGCGCACACCGTCCTGACGCTGGCGTGGACGCTGCTGGGCCTGTGCGCGGTCGTCCTCGTCGGCTATCGGCGCGGACTGCGCAGGCGGTTGTCGGACGACCTCCGCCGCCTGTCCGGACCGGGCATCGTGGACTCGATGGCGCCGAAGCAGTTGCTCGACGTGCTGCTCTCCTCCATCTACGGCCGCGACGACGCCACCCACGACGTCGTGACGGGTCTGCTCGGCAGGCACCTCGCGGTGAGCACGCACACCGAGGTCGACCTGGAACTGACCGCGCTGAGCGGCGAGCTGTACGAGCTGCGGTACACCTGCACCTACCGCTTCCGTCGGCCGCTGGTGACGAACAAGTTCGTGCTGGTCATGACGTCCGACGCGGAGGTCCGGGACTCCCTCGTCGCCGGGATCGAACTGCCGCTGTTCGATCTGTGGTTCTTCCCCGACCGATCCGGGTTCGACGAAGCCGCCGCGCGCACCCTGGCCTCGGTGCGAATCGCGTGCGACTACCTGGACGCTGAAGGAAACGCGCGTAGTTCAGCGCCGGTGCAACCCGACCTGCGGGAAGTGCCTGGTCGTCTCATCGGCCAGTACCTGAAGCCGGAACTGCGGCGGCGGCTGGACCTGCCGTCCGCGAAGCTGCACGTGTTCGAGTGCGATCTCGGCCGGCTGGCGGGGCGGGCGGTGCGCTCGATCGAACGGCTCGAGGTGCGGGTCGCTGGGCCGCAGCACGTCAACGACGGTTACTGCTACTGGCAGCCACCGTTTCCGTGCTACGTGGAGCAGGTGCGGGTGAACGCCGGAGCGCTGAACGTCGCCGGGCGGGCGGAGTGGCAGTTCCGGACGGTGCCGTTCACGTTCCGGTCGGGATCATCGGTGGCGGAGTGGTTACCGGCCACCACCCCGACGACGCTCGACATCGAATCGTGGCTGCTGCCCGGGCACGGGGTCGCCGTGCTGTGGCGGCCGGCGAAATGAGCCGCGGGGGAACGTCCTGTGCTCAGGCCGGTTTGCGTGCCTCCACCAGCACCCGCGAGGCGTGTGCGACGAACGGGCCCCGCTCGGTGATCTGGTCGTGCAGCTCGCGTAGCCGGTCGCGGTAGGTCTCGACCGTGAAGCCGGGCACCATCCACACCACCTTGCGGAGGAAGTAGATCACCGCGCCGACGTCGAAGAACTCCATCCGGAGCCGCTCGTGCCGCTGGTCCACGACCCGCAGGCCGGCGGCCTCCGCCGCGGCGCGTTCGTCGTCCGGGTGCCGCAGCCGGTGCGTTCGCCGGTCCAGGGGGCCGAGGAAGTACTCGACGAGTTCGAAGGCGCTGGCCGGTCCGACGTGCTGGGCGAAGTACGTGCCACCGGGCCGCAGGACCCGGCTGATCTCGTCCCACCACGGCGCCACCGGATGCCTGCTGGTGACGAGGTCGAAGACGGCTTCGGCGAACGGCAGCGGCGGCGACTCGCCCTGGGCGACGACGTGCACGCCACGGGGGCGGAGGAGCCCGGCGGCCTTGGCGAGGTTCGGCGGCCACGACTCGGTCGCCACCATCAGCGGCGGGAAGGTGGCCCGCGCCCCGGCCAGCACCTCGCCACCGCCGGTCTCCAGGTCCAGTGCCGCGTCGACACCGGCCAGCCGCTGCCCCAGCAGCCGCTGGTAGCCCCAGGACGGTCGTTGCTCGGTCGCCCGCCCGTCGAGCCAGGAGAAGTCCCAGCCCTCGACGGGCGCCGATTCCGCCTCGCGCACCAGTTCGGCGAAGGAGCGCACGGCACCGCCTTTCCGGTCGACTGTGGTCGGCCCAGCTGCCGATCGTCCCTTTCCTGGCAGACGGCCGGCAGACGGCGCGCGCGAGTTTCGCTCAGCCGAGGAACGACTCCGGAAGGTCGCCTCACGGGGCGGTTGCCGGGCGAGTGCGTCTGCCCCGCCCGGCATCCGCCCTGGTCAACGGCGCGGAAGCGGAGGGATTTGAACCCCCGGTCGGTTTCCCGACGCTCGCTTTCAAGGCGAGTGCATTCGGCCGCTCTGCCACGCTTCCCTGGGCCTCAGGGTAGCGGCTCAGCCGCCCAGGCCCTCGAGGTGTTCGTCGACCCGGGAGAAGACCCTGGCGAGCACCGCCTGCTCCTCGGGGGTCATCAGATCGATCAGGTGGGCCCGGACGCCCTCGACGTGCGTCGGCGCGGCTTCTTTCAGCAGGGCCTCTCCGCCGGGGGTCAGTTCGGCCACCACGCCGCGCTTGTCGTCCGGGTCGGGTGCCCGCCGGGCCAGGCCGGCGGCTTCCATGCGCGCTATCTGGTGCGACAGGCGGCTCTTCGTGGAACCGATCATGGCCGCCAGCTCCGACATCCGCATCCGCCGCTCCGGCGCCATCTCCAGGCACACGAGGACCTCGTAGTCGGTCAGCGACACGTCGTGCGCGGCCGCCAGTTCGCGGTGCAGCCGCTGGCGGAGCCGCAGCGTGGCGACGACGTACGCGCGCCACGCCGACATCTCCGGCTCGCTCAGCCAGCGCACCTCAGCCATGTACCGAACAGTAGCCCGGAACCGCGATTACCAACCAACGAGGGACGACGCTCCGGTTGAGGATTCGCCCGCGCAGGCGCATGCTTGAGGGCAACGGCGGATCGGTCACCGGTCCAGGGACGCACTACCCGGGTGCGGTCCATCGAGCCGTCCGCCGGGAGAGGGTCAGGTGGTTCAATGACGAGAAGTTCCTCGCGGTTGACTACCGGATACAGCTGTGGACCCACAGCCGGGATGCGGTGAACCCAGTCCGGCTGTGACTGTGAGCAGCAACGGGTTTCCATCTCGATGCGCCTCGACCATCGCTTGCGCACCACGGCGATTTCGAGCCTGCCTCAGTGCGGTCTCCGTGTCCGCACAGCAGAGCTCCTCGCCGGCCCGCGACGTGGTCAGCCGCTGATTACAATTGACAACCTCGGTAATCCTGGGTGCGGACTCGCGGAGTCCGCACCCAGGCTTGTGTGAGGGAGACGCGGTGAGGTTTGACGAAGGCGCCGGGCTGGACACGTCCGAGGTCGACGACCTCCGCGGCGGCGGTGGGGGCATCGGGAGCCGGGTCGCGCTCGGCGGCGGTGGGCTCGGCGTCGTCGGCGTGATCATCTACTTCGTGCTCTCCCAGATCGGCGGGGTCAGCCCGAGCGGCGTGGGCGGCCTGGGCGAACTCGGCTCCGGCGAGCAGGTCAGCAACGGCTCGCTGGCGCAGGAATGCCGCACCGGCGCGGACGCCAATTCCAATCACGACTGCGCGATCGTCGCCATCGTGAACTCCATCCAGGACTACTGGAGCGACCAGTTCGCCCGCTCCGGCCGCACGTACCGCGCCGCGCAGACGAACTTCTTCAGCGGCGGCGTGCGCACCGGGTGCGGCAGCG
This sequence comes from Amycolatopsis thermalba, assembly GCF_023376025.1. Classification (NCBI taxonomy): domain Bacteria; kingdom Bacillati; phylum Actinomycetota; class Actinomycetes; order Pseudonocardiales; family Pseudonocardiaceae; genus Amycolatopsis; species Amycolatopsis thermalba. Next base: position 742,331 of record NZ_CP091196.1, on the reverse strand, counting down.
CGACCTCCGACGTCGGCCCGTTCTACTGCCCGGCCGACTCCGAGGTCTACATCGACCTGTCCTTCTACGACGAACTGCGCACCCGGTTCGGCGCGGAGGGCGGCACGTTCGCCGAGGCGTACGTGCTGGCGCACGAGTACGGCCACCACGTGCAGAACCAGCTCGGCACGTCCCGCCGGGTCGGCAACGAGACGGGGCCGACCTCGGGTTCGGTGCGGCTCGAACTGCAGGCCGACTGCTACGCCGGGGTGTGGGCCAACCACGCGACGACCACGCCGTCGTCGACCGGGCGGCCGCTGATCAGTGAGATCACGCAGGACGACATCGACCGCGCGCTGGACACCGCGTCCCGCATCGGCGACGACTACATCCAGTCCCACCTCGGCGGCGGGCAGGTGGACGAATCGCAGTTCTCGCACGGCACGTCAGCCCAGCGGGAGCGGTGGTTCACGACGGGGCTCCAGACCGGCGACCCGGCGCGGTGCGACACCTTCGGAACGAACAACCTCGGGTGACGCGGGTGGACCGTTCGTGCGGGGGGGGAGTGGACCGTTCGTGCGGGAGCGAGCGGGACTTTCGCGCGGGAGTGAGTGGGACTTTCACGCGGTGGGCAGACCTTTTGCGGCGGGTGGGCCACTCGCGCGTCAGCGGGTGGGATTTTCGTGGACCGGCGAATGGGCATCTCGTAGTTCCGCGAACACGAATCTCGCGGAGTGAACCATCGCCGTGCCGGTGGGCCACTCGCGCGCGACCGAGTGGGCCACTCGCGCGTCAGCGAGTGGGACTTTCGTGGGAGACAAGCCGCCGCAGAGGAGAACGCTAGCGCTCGGCGGGTGCATGAGGGAATCGCCATCGAGGCAGGCCAGTGCAGGCGGGCAACGCGAGCAAGCAGCGCAGGCGGGGCAGGGTGCAAGCAGCCCGGCAGGTGAGAGGCACTCCGGGTGGGCGCCGCCCGTGGAGTGGCGCCCACCCGAGAACCTCAAGCCACCGCCAGCTCCGCCGCCTTGGTCGCCGCCGGGGTGCGGTGTGGCTTCACCGCCGCCGTGCCGGGCTTGACTCCGTTCACGGACTCCGTGCTCAGCGCGAACCTGCCCAGCGTCCACGCGACCGCGTCCGCGTTGCGGTCCAGCGCCACCCGGTCGACGTTCCCCAGGTTGTCGCACGCCTGGTGGTAGCACGGGTCGTACGCGACGCCCGCCTGGCCGCCCCACTTCGCGGCCTGCTCCGGCGTCTTCACGCCCTCCGCGCCCGTGAACAGGCCACCCGCCGGGATCCCGACCGCGATGAACTCGCCGTAATCCGACCGGCCGTCGAAGTCCTTGCCCTCCGTCGGCACGCCGCGACCATTCAGATACCCAGCCAACTCGGCCTCGATCTGCGCCGAACCGTACGGGCCCGGGCCGGCGCCCACACCGTCGGAATTGTCGCCGTCATAAGCGAAGTACCCCGCGTTCGGCGAACCGATCATGTCGAAATTCAGGTACAACGCGATGTCCAGCTGCTGCTCGAAACTCAGCGAATCCACGTAGTACGTCGAGCCGACCAGCCCGAACTCCTCCGCGCTCCACCACCCGAACCGCACCGCGTTCTCCACCTTCGGCTTTCCGCCGAGCTGCAACGCGATCTCCAGCAACGCCGCCGAACCCGTGCCGTTGTCGTTGATGCCCGGCCCCTCCGGCACGCTGTCCAGGTGCGCGCCGGCCATCACGACGTTGTCCTTGCGACCGGTCTTCGTCTCGGCGATCACGTTGTAGGACGTGCGCTCCTCCCGGAACTCGCGCAGGTCCAGCGTCACCGTGGCACCGTTCAGCCCGGACAGCGCCTGCCCGTCCGCCTGGGAGATGCCACCCGTCGGGATGCGCGCGGCCGCCGGGTCACCGAGGGTGCCGTTCAGCGGACCGGCCACGTTGTTGTAGATGACCGCGCCGATCGCGCCCGCGTCCGCCGCGGCCGCCTGCTTCTGCGCGAACGGGCAGGAACCGCGCGGCACCAGGACGATCTTGCCCGCGACACCGGCATAATCCGACGCCTCACAACCGGGCGTGGCGTCCACCGGGACCACGGCCAGCGGCGCGGTGATCCCGCCCGCCGGCGTCGACGCCGAATACGTCATCACGGTGATCGGCACGTCGGCGCCGTTCACCGTCAGCTTTTCCGCGATCGTTTCCGTGTAGGTGAACGGGAACTCCTGCCGCGTCACCGAATACCCGGCGGCTTCCAGCTTGCCGGCGATGTACTCGGCGGACTCGGCGTGCCCGCCGGTTCCGGCGGCGCGGTTGCCGTCGTTGCGGTCGGCGATGCGTTGCAACGCGATCAGGTGCCGGTTGATGGCACCCACGTCGGTCTTCGCGACGAGCTGGTCGGGTAGCGGGGACGGGGCTGCGATCGCGGCCGGGGTGGCGGCCGTCGCGAATGCGGCGGTCAGCACCAGGGCGGCAAAGGGTCTCTTTGGCCGAAGTGACATGAGGAGTCACTGTTGTCCCGATTCGCGCCGAGGTCAATCGTGCATTCGGTGTACCCCGGCAATAGGGTCGGGCACATGCATGCGATCAAGCTCCGTGAACCCGGCGGCCCGGACAACCTCGAGTGGGTCGAGGTCCCCGATCCGCGGCCCGGCCCCGGTGAGGTGCTCCTCGACGTCGCCGCGAGCGCGGTGAACCGGGCCGATCTGCTGCAGCGCCAGGGCAACTACCCGCCGCCGCCCGGGGCGAGCGACATCCTCGGGCTCGAGTGCTCGGGCACGGTCGCCCAGCTGGGCGAGGGCGTCGACGGCTGGCAGGTCGGCGACGAGGTGTGCGCGCTGCTCGCCGGCGGCGGTTACGCCGAACGCGTCGTCGTGCCCGCCGGGCAGCTGCTGCCCGTCCCCGGCGAGGTCGACCTCATCACCAGCGCCGGCCTGCCCGAGGTCGCCTGCACCGTGTGGTCGAACGTGGTCATGCACGCGCACCTGGCCGAGGGCGAGGTGCTGCTCGTGCACGGCGGCGCCGGTGGCATCGGCACCCACGCGATCCAGGTCGGCAAGGCCCTGGGCGCGACGGTCGCGGTCACCGCGGGCTCGGCCGACCGGCTGGACCGCTGCCGCCAGCTCGGCGCGGACCTCGCGATCAACTACAAGGAGCAGGACTTCGTCGAGGTGTTGCGCGACGAGACCGGCGGCGCCGACGTCATCCTCGACAACATGGGCGCGAAGTACCTGGACCGCAACGTCAGCGCCCTGAAGACCGGCGGCCGCCTGGTGATCATCGGGATGCAGGGCGGTGTCAAGGGCGAGCTGAACATCGGCAAGCTGATGGCCAAGCGCGCCAGCGTCGCCGGGACCACGCTGCGGGCGCGGCCGGTGGACGACAAGGCCCGGATCGTCGCCGACGTGCGGGAAAGGCTGTGGCCGCTGGTCGCCGAGGGCACGGTCCGGCCGGTGATCGGTCAGGTCGTGCCGATGTCCGAGGCCGCCAAGGCGCACCAGGCCCTCGAGGAGGGCGGCGTGTTCGGCAAGGTACTGCTCTCGGTCCGCGGCTAGCGCAGCTCGTCCAGTACCCGCACCAGCTGGTTGACCTCGAAGACGTTGGAGTAGTGGGCGAGCGCTATCCGGACCGCGCCGCCCACCTCTCCGACGCCGAGCGCGGCGAACACGCCGCTGGTGCCGAGGTCGGCGAACGCGCACAGGCCCTGCGCGGCAAGGTACTCCGCGACCTCCGGCGCCTTCTTGCCCATGACCGTGAACGCCAGCGCGGGGATGCGGCGCATCGCGTCGCCGATGACCATGACGTGCCGCAGCGCGCGCAGTTCCGTGCTGAGCTGGGCGAGCAGCCCGGCGTGGTACGACTTCGCCGAGCCGAGCGAGGTCACCAGCCGTTCGCGGCGGGAGCCGGTGGCCGCGTCGTCCAGGCCGGCGAGGTAGTCGATGGACGCGATCAGCCCGGCCAGCAGCGGGTACGCGTGCGGGCCCAGCTCCAGCCGGGCCGGGCCGCGGGCGCCCGGGTCGAGCGACGTGGACGGCAGTCGTTCCAGCAGGTCGGGGTCGCGGAAGACGAGCGCGCCGACGGCCGGGCCGCCCCAGGCCTGCGCGGACACCACGAGCACGTCCGCGCCGAGGGCGTTCATGTCGAGCGGCAGGAACGGCGCCGCGGCGGTGGCGTCGACGACCACCAGCGCGCCGACGCGCTTGGCGAACTCGGCGATCGTCGGCACGTCGGGCCGGGTGCCGACCGAGCCGGAGGCGGCGGTGACGGCGACGGCTTTCGTGCGGGCGTTGACCAGGTTCTCGTACTGCCAGGCCGGCAGCTCGCAGTTCTCGATGTCGATCTCGGCCCAGCGCACGACCGCGCCCACGCGTTTCGCGCCGTGCGTCCAGGGCGCGATGTTGGTCTGCTCGTCCAGGCGCGAGACCACCACCTCGTCGCCCAGGGTCCAGCGCTCCGAAAGCACGTCGACAAGTCGACGCAGCAGCACCGCCGCGCTCGAACCCAGCACGACACCGGCCGGATCGGCACCGACGAGATCGGCCACCGCCCGCCTGGCCGCGGTCACGATGCTCTCCGCGCGCTGGGACGCCGGGAACGCGCCACCCGGGCCGGAGACCGGGGCACGCATCGCCGTCGACACGGCCGAGGCCACCTGTTCGGGTACCAGCATTCCGGCAGGGCCGTCGAAGTGGATCCAGCCGTCACCCAGCGCGGGGAACAACCCACGAATTCGAGCGACGTCGAACGCCATGGACAACACCGTACGGAGGGGTAGTTTCGCAATGCGTCCGGGGTTGGGCTGTCGCCGACCGCGGGCGTGCGCGACCGCTAGGCTCGAACACAGCGGCGTTGCCGGACCAGCCAGGATGGAGCAATGACGGAACCGAGGTTTTCCGAGTCACCCTCGCCCGACGAGCAGCCGCACCGCGTGGTCGTGGTGGGGCCGGACGGCTCGCCGGTGGGGACGGCGCGAATCCCGAACAAGGACGACGAGCAGCAGGAGTCGGTCGGTGACCTCGTCGAAGAGCCGGCGAAGGTCATGCGGATCGGCACGATGATCAAGCAACTGCTGGAGGAGGTGCGGGCCGCGCCGCTGGACGACGCGAGCCGCGACCGGCTGCGCGAGATCCACCAGACGTCCGTGAAGGAGCTGGAACAGGCGCTGGCGCCGGAGCTGCAGAGCGAGCTGGAGCGGCTGGTCAAGCCGTTCACCGACGGCACCACCCCGTCGGACGCCGAGCTGCGCATCGCCCAGGCTCAGCTCGTCGGCTGGCTGGAGGGCCTGTTCCACGGCATCCAGACGGCGCTGTTCGCGCAGCAGATGGCCGCGCGGGTGCAGCTGGAGCAGATGCGCCGCGGGCTGCCCGCCGGGCGCGGCGGCCAGGAGGGCCAGGCGCCGGGGATCAGCGGGACGGGTCAGTACCTGTGAGTGCCGGCGCGCGAGTGTGGGACTCGCGCGCCGGAACGCAGAACTCGGCGCGCTGAGCGTGGGACTCGCGCGCGGGAGCGTGGGACTCGCGTCAGCGGGTGCGGGGGCAGACCACCACGTCGTCGTTCGTGAGGGGCCGTGAGCAGTCGAACCGGGTGTCGATCAGGCCCGGTGGCAGCTCAGCGGCGTCGATCCACAGCGGCTGGATCACGACGTACGCCACGGACGGATCGGACAGGCAGGCGGCGTTCTCCGAGTAGCTCGCCGTGTCCCGCAGCGACGGCAGGTAGGTGCCGCGCCGCAGGTAGGCCGGCGACGGGTAGCGGCACGGCGTCGGGTTGCCCATGAAGTAGGCGATGTCGCCGAAGGCCAGGTAGACCACCGGGGTGTCGGCGCCGATGCGGTCCCGGACGGCCAGCATCTCCTCGGTGAACTTGTGCTCGATCGCCACCCGGCCGGCGTTGGTGTAGTCGGCGTGGACGCCGTCGAACGAGTACGGCGTCGTCGGCAGGATGGGCACCGTCAGCGCGAGCACCCCGACCAGCACCGGCACCGACAGCAGCTGCCGCCCGCCGCGGCCGGGCTCGACCGCGCAGGCCAGCATCGCCACGACCACCAGGCCGGCGAGCAGCCCGTACGCGAGCGCGCCGTGGCCGGAGCGCCAGTCGAACGACGCGCCCAGGCACACCCGCGCGGCGAACAGGACCACGACCGTCGCCCCGACCAGCGTCCACGGCGGCCGCCCGTGCACCAGCGTCCAGCGCGCCACGGCCAGCGCCCACAACCCGGCGGCCAACGGGACCCACGCGGCCAGGTGGTACTGGAACCACTGCCCCTGGATCACCGCCGCGCCCAGCACGAGCGCCAGCGCGAGCACCGTGAGGACCGGCCAGGCCCACCGCCGCCGCGACACGCGCACCAGCACCACCAGGCTCGCCGGCAGCAGCGCGACCAGCGGCACGAGCATGGCTTCGTTGGCCGCGAACTTCACCACCGCGCCGAAGTCCCGGGCCACGCCCTCGTCGAGCAGCCACGCCTCGCGCAGCCACCGCCATTCCCGCGGCGCGAGCAGGCTCAGCCCGAACAACGCGAACCCGGACACCACGGCGGTGACCCCGGCGACCAGGGCGCGCCGCCGGTCCAGCACGGCGATCACGCCGAGCGCGATCAACGCGGTCGGCAGGGTCGTGTACTTGACCAGCACCGCCAGCGCCAGCAGCAGCCCGCCGAGCACGCTGGACGTCCGCAGCGCGGCCCCGATCGCGGCCACGCCGAACAGGGCCGCCACCCACTCCGGCTGCAGGAAGTCCCAGTTCGGCGCCAGCGCCAGGGCCAGCCCGACCGCCGCGGCCACCGCGGACGCCTCCCCCGACGGCAGCCGCTGCCGCAGCCCGGCCCGCAGCCACCAGGCCGCACCGGCGACGAAGGCCAGCGCGACCAGCCGGATCAGCCCCTCACCGACGCCGACCGAACCGACGTCGAACACGCTCAGTCCCTCGGCCAGCCAGCGGTAGGCCAGCGGCCGGTGCACGAACGTCCCGGTCGCGCCGAACGGGCTGACGTCCAACCCGCCCAGCACGTAGCGGACGTCGTGGCCGAGCCCGATCCAGGAGGCGGTCAGCGCCACCGGCAGCGCCGCGACCGCCGCCCACACCCATCCCCGGATCGGTTTACGACGTGCCCGTTCGCGGACGGGATGGGTGGCCGTCATCTACTCGCCCGCTCTCTCGACGCGCACCGACAGCGCCTCCTCGAGCCGCGCCAGCCGCTCCTCGTACCTGGCCACCGCGGACAGCCGCGCCCGGACGCGCGCGTGCTCGGCGCGGACCTCCTCGACCGCCGACACCGGCGCGCTGCCGTCGGTGGCCGGGCGCTCCAGCCCGGCCAGCCTGCTGTCCAGCCCGGCCACGTGCGCGGCCAGGCGGCGCAGCTCGTCGTCGTGCCAGCGGTGGTGCCCGGCCAGCTCGTCGCAGCGGCCGGTCACCCCGTCCCGCAGCTCACGCAGCTCGCCGCGCAGCCCGTCCAGCTCCGCGTGCAGGTGGTCGAGCCGCGGCCCGAACCGCTCGTCGGTGACCTGCTCGATCCGCCACCGCAGCCGCTTCCACACCGGGAAGCCGGCGGCCTTGACCAGTTTCTTCGCGGCGTTCACGGCACCACCTCGATTCGGCCCGCGTCGCGCCACGAGCGCAGCAACGCGGATTCGGCGTGCAACCGGTGGTCCCCGGTCACCTTCACGTCCTCGCCCCAGGCGTGGGCGAACGAAGTCTGCTCCGGCTCGTCGACGATCGAGAACCCGGCCAGCCGGATCTTCGCCGCGGGGAACAGGGTCACGGCCAGGTACGCGGTCAGCGTGCCGGTGGTCGCCCAGGTCGCCGACGCGGTGTCCAGCCCGAGAGCCCGGCTCAGCGGCACCACGTAGGGGCGGTTCGGGATCGGCACGAAGCCCAGGTCGGCCGGCCACCAGTCCGGGATGTTCGCCGGCTCCCAGTGCATCCGCCCCGGCTCGGCCAGCAGGTACAGGCGCGAGGTGTAGTCGGCGAAGGTGTGCGGGCTGGCCACCACGCCCCGGTGCAGCACCACGACGTCGGTCCGGCGCCCGTAGCCCGGCTCGCCCCCGGGCTCGTCGAGCGCGAACGTGGTCATCCGCACGACCAGGTCGCTGTCGTCGATCGACGCGGCCCGTTCCCGCGACGGCGGCATCGGCGCGTTCCCGACCACGGTCAGGGTTTCCACCCGCCCGCCGCGGCCGTAGGCGGTCAGCAGGTCGCGGAGCGTGTCCCGCTCCGTCCCGACCGCGGCCGTCTCGGAGACGGTCTCGGCGAGGTACACGGCAATCACCCTTCGTCGTCGAGGCGACGACTCTAGCTACGTTCGCCGGAGTCGGCGACGCGGAGCCTCTTCACCTGGGAAGACCCGCTTGACCCCGTCGCCGAGGGCGGTTTCCACGGCCCGGATGTCCCGCACCAGCCGGCGCAGCCCGTCCGGTTCCAGCGAGGCGGCCTGGTCCGATCCCCACATCGTGCGGTCCAGCGTCACGTGCCGCTCCACGACGCACGCCCCCAGCGCGACGGCGGCGATCGAGACCTGCAGGCCGCGCTCGTGCCCGGAGTAGCCCACCGGCACGCCGAAGCGCTCGGCGAGCGTGTGGATCGTGCGCAGGTTCGCCTCCTCCGGCGGGCACGGGTAGGTCGAGGTGGCGTGCAGCAGCACCAGCCGGTCGGTGCCCAGCAGCTCGACCGCCGCGTCGATCTCGGCCATCGTGGACATGCCGGTGGACAGGATCACCGGGCGGCCGGTGTCGCGCAGCGCGGTGAGCAGCTCGCGGTCGGTCACCGAGGCGGACGCGACCTTGTGGCACACCACGTCGAACTTCTCCAGGAAGTCCACGCTCGGCACGTCCCACGGCGAGGCGAACCAGGCGATGCCCTGCTCGGCGCAGTACCGGTCGATCTCCTGGTACTCGTCGAGCCCGAACTCGACCCGGTGCCGGTAGTCGAGGTAGGTCATCTCGCCCCACGGCGTCTCGCGGCGCGTGTCGCGCATGTCCGGCGGGGTCGCGATCTCCGGGGTCCGCTTCTGGAACTTCACCGCGTCCGCGCCCACCCGCGCCGCGATCTCGATCAGCCGCTTGGCGATGTCCACGTCGCCGTTGTGGTTGATCCCGATCTCCGCGACCGTGTAGACGGGCCGGCCGGGACCGACCTCGCGGTCCCCGATCCGCACGGCACTCACCGGTTGTTCCTCCGTTCGACGGCGTCCAGGACCAGATCGGTCAGCTCGCGCACCGCACCCGCGCCTCCCGGCCGGGTCAGCACGAGCCGGGCGGCGCGGCGGACCTCCGGCAGCGCGTCGGCGACCGCGACCGGCCAGCCCACCAGGGCCATGCACTCCAGGTCGCGCAGGTCGTTGCCGACGTAGGCGACGCGCACCGGGTCGAGCCGCTGCTCGGCGAGCCAGGTCTTGAGCACGGCGGCCTTGTCCCCCACCCCGTGCAGCACCGCCGCGCCGAGCTTGCGGGCCCGGGCGGCGACCACCGGGTTCTGCTCGACCGACAGGATCATCAGCGGGATCCCGGCGGCCTTGAGCCGGGCCGCGCCCGCCCCGTCGGAACGGCTGACCACGACCCCCTCGGTGCCGTCCTGCAGGACGATCGCGGTGTCGTCGGTGTGCACCCCGTCGAAGTCGGTGACCACGGCGTCCACGTCGATGCCGGTGTGCGGCGGCGGGTCGATGACGGCGGCCAGCGCGCGGGCGATCGCCAGGTCCTCGGGGGTGTCGATCTCCACGGCGTGCTCGGCGGGGGTCTCCACCAGGCCGATCCGGCCGAAGAAACGGTGGCCGGCGGCGCGGAAGCCGGGCGCGCGCATGCCGTAGACGGCGCCGGTCTCGCGGTACTCCGGCTCGCGGTCCTGCCGTCGCGGCCGGAACGAGGCGTCGTGGTTGACCGCCAGCGCGCCGCCCGTGGTGTCCCGGCGCCACAGGAACTCGTGCACCCGCACCGCGGTGAACGCGCAGTCCCAGCCGCCGTCGACGATCAGCGAGATCACGTTGTCCACGGTCTCCGGCGCGATGAACGGCGAGGTGCACTGCACCAGCAGCACCACGTCCGGTTCGCCGTCGGCCGTGTCGCGCATCTCGTCCAGCACGTGGCGGAGGACGGCCTCGGAGCTGACCGAGTCACCGGACAGCTCCGGCGGGCGGGGCAGGACCGTGGCGCCACCGGCCCTGGCGACGGCGCCGATGTCGCCACTGTCCGTGCTCACCACGACCTGGTCGACGCGGGCCGCGGCGGCCAGCGAGCGGATCGCCCTGGCGATCAGCGGGGCGTCGCCGACCTGCGCGAGGTTCTTGCCCGGTACGCCCTTGGAGCCGCCCCTGGCCGGGACGACCGCCAGCACGCGGGTCTTCGGGGTCTCAGGCACGGGGGCGAGGGTACGTGACGATCCTGTGCACGCTGCCGTCACGCGCCGTTGCACAGCGTGATTTCCGGCGATGATCAGCCAAACCGGACGTCTCCGCCCTGCCCGGAGTGCGTGTGTCCCGCTCGCTACGCTAGGTCCCGTGCAAGCCACCAGCACGGTCCAGCAGACCAGCGACGATCTCGACCGCCCGGCTGAGCTTCCGCCCTTGTCGGACAGCCGGACGTTCGGGCGCGCGTTCGGCGACATCAAGGAAGCCCTCCGCCAGCGCGAACTGTGGAGCCACCTCGGCTGGCAGGACATCAAGCAGCGCTACCGCCGGTCGGTGATCGGCCCGTTCTGGATCACCATCAGCCAGGGCGTCATCGCGCTCGGCCTCGGGCTGCTCTACTCGCAGCTCTTCGGCATGCACATCCAGACGTTCCTGCCCTACATCACGGTGGGTTTCGTCGTCTGGAACTTCATCAACGGCTGCCTGCTCGAGGGCATGGAGACGTTCATCTCCAACGAGGGTCTGATCAAGCAGATCCGCGCCCCGTTGACGGTGTACGCGCTGCGCACGGTGTGGCGGCAGACGCTGATGTTCGCGCACAACCTGATCGTCGTCGTGCTCGTGGTGGGGATCTTCTTCGGCAGCCTGAACCACGAGTACGGACTCTCCAAGGGAGTCTGCGACGGTGAGGGGATCTGCCACCCCGGCCTGGGCTGGTACACCCTGACCGCGATCCCGGCGTTCTTCCTGCTGGCCTTCAACGGGGTCTGGGTGACACTGCTCGCGGGCATCATCTCGACGCGGTACCGGGACATCCCGCAGGTGATCAACTCCCTGGTCCAGCTGCTGTTCTACCTGACCCCGATCGTGTGGCCGATCGACCAGCTCACCGCGGGCGGAGCGCGGGACAGCGTCAGCTGGGCGGAGCCGATCATCAAGCTGAACCCCATCTACCACTTCGTCCAGATCCTGCGGGCGCCGCTGATCGGGCAGGCCGTCAGCCCGTGGAGCTGGGTCGCCGTGGGTGGCATGACGATCGTGGGCTGGCTGCTCGCGCTCGTCGCCATGCGCAACTACCGGTCCCGCGTCTCCTACTGGGTGTGAGAACGACCAATGGTCAGCATTGATGTGCAGAACGCGTACGTCGACTTCCCGATCTTCGACGCCAAGACGCGCTCGCTGAAGAAGAAGGTCCTCGGCAAGGTCGGGGGCAAGATCGGCACCGAATCGAAGGTGCCGATCATCGAGGCGCTGCAGGACATCACCCTGTCGCTGCGCGAGGGCGACCGCGTCGGGCTGGTCGGCCACAACGGCGCCGGCAAGTCGACCCTGCTGCGGCTGCTGTCGGGCATCTACGAGCCCACCCGCGGTCTCGCGCGGGTCGAGGGCAAGGTCGCGCCGGTGTTCGACCTGGGTGTCGGCATGGACCCGGAGATCTCCGGCTACGAGAACATCATGATCCGCGGGCTGTTCCTCGGCATGACGCGCAAGCAGATGGAGAAGCGGGTCGACGACATCGCCGAGTTCACCGAGCTGGGCGACTACCTGCAGATGCCGCTGCGCACCTACTCGACCGGTATGCGGGTGCGGCTCGCGCTGGGCGTGGTGACCACGATCGACCCGGAGATCCTGATCCTGGACGAGGGCATCGGCGCGGTCGACGCGGCGTTCCTCAACAAGGCGCGGGACCGGCTGGTGGATCTGGTGAACCGCTCCGGCATGTTGGTCTTCGCCTCGCACGCCGACGACCTACTCTTGGAGCTGTGCACGACGGCCATCTGGATGGACGAGGGCCGGATGAAGATGCGGGGCGGCCTGCGCGAAGTGCTCACCGCGTACAAGGGCCGGGACCCGTTCGAGAACATCAGCGCGGAAGCCGCGCAGCGGATCGACGCCGCGCCGGCGGTACAGGGCGGGGAGTGACATGAGCGGTCCGGAGCAGGCTCCGATGCGACCGGGCGGCGTGGCGGCGGTGGTCGTCACGCGGCACCGCCGTGAGCTGCTCGCGGACTCGTTGAAGATCATCGCCGCGCAGACCCGGCCGGTGGACCACCTGGTGGTCGTGGACAACGGTCCCGACCAGTCGGCGCGCGACGTCGTGGAGACGTTCCCGGGGCAGTACACGTACCTGCCGTCGCACCACAACCTCGGTGGCGCGGGCGGGTTCGCGCTCGGGATGCTGCACGCGCTCGCGCTGGGCGCCGACTGGGTGTGGCTGGCCGACGACGACGGCCGCCCGGCGGACGAGACGGTGCTGGCGGTGCTCCTGGAGGAGGCCGAGAAGCGCGGGCTGGCCGAGGTTTCGCCGATGGTCACGAACATCAACGCGCCGGAGAAGCTGGCGTTCCCGCTGCGGCGCGGGCTGACGTGGAAGCGCTCCTCGGCCGAGCTGGGCACCGACTTCCTGCCCGGAATCGCGTCGCTGTTCAACGGTGCGTTGTTCCGGGCGTCCACTTTGGATGTGGTCGGCGTGCCGGACCTGCGGCTGTTCGTGCGCGGTGACGAGGTCGAGGTGCACCGGCGGCTGGTCCGCTCCGGTCTGCCGTTCGGCACGTCGCTGCGCGTGTCCTACCTGCACCCGGACGGCTCGGACGAGTTCAAGCCGATGCTCGGCGGGCGGTTCCACGCGCAGGACCCGGAGAACGAGGTCAAGCGCTACTACACCTACCGCAACCGCGGGTACCTGCTGTCCCAGCCCGGCATGCGGAAGATCGGGGCACTGGAGATCCTGCGGTTCGGGTTGTACTTCGTGGGCGTGAAGCGGGATCCCGCCGGGTTCGTGCAGTGGCTGAAGCTGGTGCGGCAGGGACAGCGGGAGCGGTTCTTCCGCTACTGAGCGCTTGCGCTGTCGGCGAACTTCGTTGCCGGCAAGATCGGTGGCTGGTGTGCTGGGTGCATGGCCGATGAGAAACCCGCGCTCGTCCTGCACCTCGCGACCGGTGGCGAGCCGCTGCTGTTCGCCCTGCCGCCCGAGGACGTCGACGAGCTGGAAAAGGACCTGCACCTGCACCTGGAACACGGCTCGGTGCAGACCGTGCGGACGAAGGAAGGCTCCCGGGTCACCGTGAACTTCGCGCACGTGGCCGTGGCCTACATCGACGACCTGCAGCGGAAGAACAAGGTGTTCGGGTTGCACTGAGGCGACGGGCGGCGCCCGACCGGCAGTCCGGCCTTGAGCGGCGGTCCCGGTTCGAGCGGCGATTCGCCCCGGGCGGCCGGCCGGGCAACGATCCCGCGCGGGCGGCGGCCCGGCTCGCGCGAGGGTTCGCCCGGGGGGTCGCCTCGGGCAACGGCCCAGGCCGGGCGGCGGCCCCCACGCGGAGCGGCGGTTCCCCGGGGATGGCCGCCTGCGTGGCTCATGCCTGGCGGATCACCCTCGTGACGAGGCTGCTCGGCACCGCCAGCCATCGTTGGGACAGCGGCCACGCCCAGGACGGTTGGCGAACGCCACCCAGGCCGGTCGCCAACTCGACGAAAAACCGGCCCTGCCGCCGAAGCAGCAGGGCCGGCTCGAAACCACGAAGCCTCAGAGCCGGTACAGGCGCTTCCAGTTCTCGCGGCTGGTCAGCTGCGGCAGGGCGCGCTTGTACTGCGCCTGCACCGCGTGGCCCTCCTTGCGCAGCCGGTTCAGGGTCTTCACCGCGCGCTTGCCCAGCTCGAACATCCGTTCCCGGTCGTACTTGCGCACCCGGACGCCCTCCTGGGACGCGTCCGTCACGACCGCCGTGTCGAAGAGCGCCACGTGCCACCAGTGGGCCTCGTCGTTGGGCACGGCTCCCAGCGCGAAACGGGAGCGGCCGCGCAGCCGGTCGACAATTCGCTTCACCAGGATCAGCCGCTGCAGCGCGGGCCTCGGCGCGGTGTTGATGATTCCGATGTCGTTCGACGCGATGCCGGGGACCTCCGTCGCGTCGTGGCGCTTCGTCTCCGGGTACTGGGCCCGGATCGCCCGGATCTCCTGCATCGCGGCGACTCCGCCGTCCTCCAGGATCGACGGGCCCTCCAGGAAGTCCTCGACCGCCTTGATCAGCGTGTGCGTCAGCCCGTACTGCATCCCCAGCAGGTACCGCACCACCTGCGCCATCAGCGTCCGGCACACCACGTTCAGGTTGAAATCACTGTGCAGCGCCGCGGTGATGATCGAGTTGCGCAGGTTGAAGTACCGGTGCCACTCGTCCCAGTCCTTCCAGTGGAAGTCGGCGTGCCAGACGCCGGCACCGGGCAGCGTGACCGTCGGGAAGCCGTGCGCCCGCGCGCGGTAGCTGTACTCCGCGTCGTCCCACTGGAAGAAGAACGGCATCGGGTACCCGACGGCCTTGACCACCTCGTACGGGATCAGGCACGACCACCAGCCGTTGTACCCCGCGTCCAGGCGCCGGTCCTGGCGGTTCGGCTTGCCGGTCTCCTCGTCCACGCCCAGCAGGTCCGCCGTGTGCAGGCTGTGCTCCACCGGCACACCCGGCTCCAGCGTGTTCAGCCGCGCGTACTCCGCCCCCACGTGCAGCTGGTGCGGGTGCAGCAGGTTCAGCATCTGCCCGCCGACGATGACCGGGTTCGCGGCCAGGTTCGAAAACGCCGTCATCCGGACCACCAGGTCCGGCTCTAGCAGCACGTCGTCGTCCATGAACAGGACGTTCGCGTGCTCGGTCTCGGTGTGCCCGGCCACCTCGTACAGACCGCGGGTGAAGCCGCCCGCGCCGCCCAGGTTCGGCTGGGTGATGTAGTGCAGCTTGTCGCCCAGATCGGCCGCGACCTGCGCGAACCCGTCCCGCGAGTCCACCCGGTCGGTGCCCTGGTCGGCGACGTAGATCGCGTCCAGCGTGTCCAGCGACTGCAGGTCACCGGCCAGCGCCCGCAGGTTCTTCAGGCAGTCGTCGGCGCGGTTCATCGTGCAGATGGTCACCGCGGTCGGCCGGATCTTCTCCGGCGGCTCGACGGTCCACCGCACCCGCTCGACGGTCAGCCGCTGCCCCGCCTGGGTCTCCAGGTCCAGCCACAGCGCGCCGCCGTCGTAGAACTTGTCGATCTTCACGTCGAACTCGACCGACGCCTGGTCGGCACCCTCGACCTCGCGCGCCTCGATCGTGCGCGGCTCGCCCTCGATGTCGGACGCGCGCACCGCGAGCTGGCCGGCGCCGCTCACGACGGCCTCGACGCGGACCTGGCGCACCTTCGTCCAGCGCTGCCAGTAGCTGGCCGGGAACCGGCCGAAGTAGGTGTTGCCGGACACGCGCGCCGACGGCTCCAGCGTCACGCCGTCGCGGCCGCGGTTCACCACGCCCTCGAGCACCTCGGAGTAGAGGTCCTTGGACACGATGGGCGACGGCCCGGCGTAGAGCCCGCGCTGCGCGGTCAGGCGGCCCTGCGGAACGTGTTCGGCGAACGTGGTCTGGTCCTGCGCCGCCTGGGCTCCGTTGGTCTTCGCCTCAGCGGGGGCAGGCTGTCCCGCGGCAGTCTTGCCGGCCATCAGTTCTCAGTCCTCCAGGGGAATCCGACTCGCGACCGCCAAGTTACACGGGTCACCTGTGAACGAATCACGAGCCGGACTCCGGCGAAACATCGGTCACACCCGGTTCCCGGAACACAACCCACTTGAGCATCACGAAGTTGATGGCGGTCGCGGTGCCCTGCGAGATCACCCACGCGACGGTCGGCTTGAACGCGAACTCGCCGAGCACGTGCAGCATCAGCGCGTTCACGCCGACCGCGACGAAGAATGTGACGCCGTACAGCAGGACGAAGCTGCCGATCTGCCCCTTGCCGCCCTTGCGGCCGCCGGAGAACGTGAACTTCCGGTTAAGGAAAAATGCGGTCGTCGTACCGATGATGAAACTGATCGCGCGGGCGACCGTGTCCCACGGAGCGTAATCGAGACCCAGCGCTCGCAACCCGGTGTAGGTACCGAGATCGAGCACCGCGCAAAATCCGCCGATCAGCGCGAATCGCACCAACTGGCCGAGCAGGCCCGGCGTCGCCTTCGCGGTCACTGCCTGCTCCTGCGGTTCCGTAGACACCACTGCACTACCTCACCAGCGTGCGATTTCCAGGACCGGAAAAGTGTAGAAGCGCCTCGGTCAAAGCCGCCCCTCGGGGATGGTTACCCTGGTCCGGGTGAACACGACACCGCATACCGAGCGGCGGACACTCACCGGGTGGGGTCGCACCGCCCCGACCGTCGCAGACGTGCTGACCACACCGGACGTGGAGACGATCGCCCGCGCGGTGGCGCAGGCCGGCGAGCGCGGCGTGATCGCCCGCGGGCTCGGCCGCTCCTACGGGGACCCGGCGCAGAACGCCGGTGGACTCGTCATCGACATGACCGCCCTGAACACGATCCACTCGATCGACCCGGACACCGGCGAGGTCGACCTGGACGCCGGGGTGAGCCTCGACCAGCTGATGAAGGCCGCGCTGCCGCACGGCCTGTGGGTCCCGGTGCTGCCCGGAACGCGCCAGGTGACCATCGGTGGCGCGATCGCCAACGACATCCACGGCAAGAACCACCACAGCGCGGGCAGCTTCGGCAACCACGTGCTGTCGATGGACCTGGTCACCGCGGACGGCCGGATCCGCACGCTGACCCCGGAGGGCCCCGAGTCGGAGCTGTTCTGGGCGACGGTCGCGGGCATCGGCCTGACCGGCATCATCGTGCGCGCGAAGATCCGGATGAAGAAGACCGAGAGCGCCTACTTCATCGTCGACGCCGACCGCACGTCGAGCCTGGACGAGACGCTGGAGCTGTTCAGCAACGGCTCCGACCTCAACTACGACTACTCGATGTCGGTGCCGGACCTCATCAACTCCGACAGCCGTCTCGGCCGGGCCACGTTCTCCCGCGGCTCGCTGGCCAAGCTGGACCAGCTGCCGCCGAAGCTGCGGGCCGATCCGCTGAAGTTCGACGCGCCGCAGCTGATGACGCTGCCCGACGTCTTCCCCAACGGCCTGGGCAACAAGCTCACCTTCGGGATGCTGAACAACATCTGGCAGCGCACGGTGCCGAAGAAGGGCGCGCGCGGCAAGATCCAGAACCTGACGCAGTTCTACCACCCGCTGGACATGCTCAGCGAGTGGAACCGCGCCTACGGCTCCAAGGGTTTCCTGCAGTACCAGTTCTCCGTGCCGTTCGGCCGGGAGAACGAGCTGAAGGAGCTGTGCCGCAAGATCGCCGGGTCCGGGCACTACTCGTTCCTGAACGTGTTCAAGCGGATGGGCGAGGGCAACCGGGCGCCGCTGTCCTGGCCGTCGCCGGGCTGGATGCTGTCCGTGGACTTCCCGATCAAGGACGGCCTGGGCCGCTTCTGCACCGAACTCGACGAAGACGTCCTGGCGGCCGGTGGCCGGCTGTACACGGCGAAGGACTCGCGCACCACGCCGGAGACCTTCGCGAAGATGTACCCCCGGCTGGAGGAGTGGCGCAAGATCCGCCAGTCGGTCGACCCCGAGGGCGTGTTCGCGTCCGACATGAGCCGGAGGCTTGAACTGTGATCGACGCTGTTGGCAACCCCCAGTCCCTGCTGCTGCTCGGCGGCACCTCGGACATCGCGCTGGCCATCGCGCAGAAGTACCTCGCGGACGCGCCCGAACTGCGTGTCGTGCTCGCGGCGCGGGCGTCCGAGCGGCGCAAGCTGGCCGCGGAGAAGCTGCGCGCGGCCGGCGCCACGGTGTCCGAAGTGGACTTCGACGCGAAGGACACCGCGTCCCACCCGGCGGTGCTGGACCAGGCGTTCTCGGCCGGGGACATCGACGTGGCCGTGGTGGCGTTCGGCCTGCTCGGCGACAACGAGGAGGCGTGGCAGAACCACGCCACCGCGGTCGAGCTGGCGACGGTGAACTACACGGCGGCGGTGTCGGTCGGCGTGGCGCTGGCGGACAAGCTGAAGAAGCAGGGCCACGGCTCGGTGATCGCACTGTCCTCTGTGGCCGGTGAGCGCGTGCGGCGGTCGAACTTCGTGTACGGCTCGACCAAGGCCGGGTTCGACGGGTTCTACCTGGGCCTGGGCGAGGCGCTGGCGCCGTTCGGGGTCAAGGTGACGGTCGTGCGGCCGGGCCAGGTCAAGACGAAGATGACCGAGGGCCTGGGCAAGGCGCCGCTGGAGCAGACCGCCGAGCAGGTCGCCGAAATCGCCGTGGACGCGGCGCGCAAGGGCAAGGACCTGGTGTGGGCGCCCGCGCAGTTCCGCGCGGTGATGTCGATCCTGCGGCACGTGCCGCGGCCGATCTTCCGCAAGCTGCCGATCTGATCGTTTCCCACGGCAACGCCCCGGGCGCCGCGATGGCCCCCGGGGCGTTGCCGCGTTCAGGGTCGGCCTGGGCGGGCACCCGGCGCCCAGGCCGGTGATGCGTGCGCTCGCGCTGGCCGGGGTTCTATTGGCTCAGCCAGTACCCGTACGACGTGTAGTCCGGGTACGGGTTCAGCAGCGGGCGCGGCTGCTGGATCTCGATGTGCGCCGACGGGTCCGTGATCAGCTCCGCGGGGATCGTGAAGCTGTACGTCGACCACACGCCGTCCCGCTCGTCGCGGGTCCACACGCCCGCCTCCACGCCGTTGACCAGCACCCGCATGTCGAACACCGTGCCGTGCATCGCGGTGCGGGAGGTGATCGTCAGGGGGCGGCCGGGGACCAGGTTGTGCGCCGTGAACGCCTCGCCGCCCACGATGGGGCGGGCGCTGTCGATCACGTCGCCGACCCGGGCCAGCGTCGTCCACGGCTGCGTGCCCACCTGGGCCAGCACCGGCTCGTACCCGTGCTCGCCCTCGCTGCGCAGGTCGCCCACGTTCACGTAGTCCCGCAGCTCACCGGGCACCGCCTGCTCGTCACCGCTGCCGGCCAGCGACCAGTCCGCCTCGTAGACGTTCAGCCACCGGAACGGCACGATCAAGCGCCCGCCGAGGTCCGGCTGCGCCTGCACCTCGAAGCTCATCTCCACCGGCGTCCGCAGCACCCCGACGTTCTTCAGCAGCTCCATCGACGGCCCCGGGGCCGGGTCGTACACCGCGAAGTAGGCCGGCCGCTCCGCCGCGGGCAGGTGCTTCAGCGCCTCGTACAGCGAGCCCGTGCCGTTGTTCGACGGTGCCGCGAACCCGTTGGTGCCCAACCCGATCAGGTCCAGCACCCGGTGCTCACTGAAGTACGCGACCGCGCCGACGTCCTTCACCGCGACGATCGCCTCCGGCGGCAGGTTACCGCGCACCCACTGCGCCACCGACACGTCGGTGTCGCGGATCGCCGCCGTCGCCCGCCCGAAGCGGACCGACCAGCTCGGCAGCGTCGCCAGCGACAGCACCAGCACCACCACCAGCGCGCCGTGCAGCGAGATGCGCCGGGCCCGCTCGCGTGCGGCGATCCGGCTCAGCCCGTACACGCCGATCACCACGAACAGGACGAACACCGGCATGAACGGCTGCACGTACCGCAGCTCGTGCACCAGCGCGGTGTTCAAAGTGGACACCGAAACCAGGATCAGCACCAGGCCGGCCGCCAGCGCGTACAGCATCGGCCGCCACGCCGGCCGGGTCAGGAACACGTAGACCATCCCCGCCGCGAACACCAGTAGCGCGCCCGGGAACGCGAAGTCCTGCCCGTCGAACCCCAGGAAGATGCTCAGGAACCCGCGCACGTTCGCCATCGTGCGGTCGGTGAACTCGCCGAGCCAGAACACCGGCCGGTCGTGCAGGAACGACTTCGACTGGATGCCGTTCGCCGACGCGGTGCCGGTCGCGATCTTGTAGAACAGCAGCTGGGCCGCGCCGACCGCGATCGGCAGCAGTGTCCACAGCGCCCGCAGCACCGTCCGGCGCGGACGCGTCATGTGCCGGTGCGCCCACACCGTCCACAGTGCCGCGAACGCGAGCGCCACGGCCAGGATCAGGCCCTCGGTGCGCACGAGCGCCAGCAGGCCGCCCAGCACCGGCGTCCACCGGAACCGCGCCCACGGCTGCTCGGTCACGAACGCCAGCAGCGTCGCGACCACCAGCAGCATGACCAGGCCGACCTCCATGCCGCTGGCCGAACCCCACGCCAGCGGGCCGCTCAGCGCGACCAGGACACCCGACCACACACCGACCGAACGCGCCACCAGCTTCGTGCCCAGCACGGTCACCAGCCCGGCCGCCACCGCGAAGCACAGGATGCCGAAGCCGACCGCGAACGCCAGGAAGTACGTGCCGTGGACCCCCACCGCGTACGCGGCGCCGAGCACCAGCGCGTACAGCAGGCTGCTGGCCCCGGCGCTGATCTCGTCGCCGGTGTTGAACTGGAAGAAGTGCCCCAGGCCCAGCTGACGCCCGTACTGCAGGTGGATGTAGACGTCGTCGAGCGGCGCGATCAGCTTGCCCTGGTTCCAGGCCAGGCCACTCGCGACGAACACGACGCCGACCAGCGCGGCCAGCGCTCCGGTGAGCCAGAAGGCACGATCACCGGGCGGTACGCGGCGGGGCCGGTGAGTGGTGCGGTCGACCTCGTCCGAACGGTCCAGAACTCGTGTCACTTCACGCACACGCCCGGCCCGGGTTCCGTGGTTGCCTCATCGGGCCAGGCTATCCCGCGACTCGCGCCACTGGTCGAACAGCAGGTCCCGGTGCAGCTCGTGGTAACGCGCCAGGTCGAAGATGTGCACCGTCTTGGACCAGCGGCCGTCCGGGCCGGGGCGGAACCCGTCCGCGTCGGCGCGCTCGAAATCGCTGCCCAGGTAGTGGACGCCGACCGAACCGTCCATAGTGATCCCGGCCACCTCGCAGGAGTAGCCGAGGTACTCCGCGCGCGTGCTCACCTCGGCGACCCGGCCGCCCTCGGTCTCCAGCACCCCGGACCGCGGGCGGCCCGCGACGACCGCCGCCTGGCCGTTGGGCCAGCCGCCGTGCAGCGGGATCCCCTCGACCGGCCGCGCGAACCGCGCCGCGCGCCACCGCGTGAACAACAGGTCGTTCTGCCGTTCCGCGTAGTCGCGGAGATCACGCATGTCGACGGTCTTGTAGTACTCGTAGGAGTTCTCCTGCACGAAACCGTTGATCGTGGCCCATTCGTTATCCCATTCGGCATCCAGCACGCGCGCGGTGCCGTTGTCGAATGCCGCGTCGACCATCACGCGGTGGTCCCGGTAGCTGGCGTAGACCTGCACCGAGAAAACGCGTTCACACATCTCCACCGGAACCGCGCCGGCGAGTTCCTGGCGCGGGAACGGCGCCGGTCTCGCGTCGCTCACCTGCGGGAAGTGCACGTAGTTTTCGCCCGCCGCATACGAAACCGGGTAGGACACGCCGTCCACGACGGCGATCGTGCCGGTGCGGTACAGGGGGTAGGTCACGCCGGTGCCCCCTCTGCGTTTTCGGCCAACTGGTGTGTGCGGAGCAGTTTACGAGAAACTCACACATTCAGCTAATCGGTGGCGCAGATGAGTCCACGATCACCGCGAACGGTCCGACATCGCGGCGGGCGAACTCGGACGCGGTGAACAGTTCCGGCGCGAATTCGACCTCGTCCACGCGGATCGGCACGGCGCGCGGGAACGTGTCGGACACGACCGGCGCGAGCAGTTTCCCGTCGTCGGCGCGGCGCAGCACGAAGACGTTGGGCGCCTCGTGCGGGTTCGCCCGCAGCCGCGCGAGCAGGTCGGCCGAGTCCCGGGCGGTCGCCCAGGACCGGATCTCCTCGTTGCGCTGCGTGTAGCCGGCCAGCGGGTTCGCGTAGTGCGGCGTGGTCTGCTGGAAGCCCCAGTAGGGCTGGAACGACAGCAGCCGGTCGTGCGCCGAGAAGACGATGTTGCCGCTCGCCGGGCGTCCGGTCAGCTCGGCGATGGTGCTGATCAGCTCGGGCGTCCAGTACCCGTCGTGCTTCGGGTCGTGCCCGAAGCTGGCGGTCCAGCCGTCCGGGTAGTAGTCGGACTCGGCGGTGTCCACCGCGTCCTTCATGGACGTGCCGACGACCGTCTGGGACACCGAAACCGCGCCGAGCACGGCCAGCACGAACGCCACCGTCCGCACCGGGCGGACCCGGCCGATCAGCTTCGGCAGCACCCGCACCAGTTCGGCCAGCGCGAACACCCCGGCGACCGCGAGGACCACGTCGATGGTCACGATGAACCGGAACGACAGCAGCGTGGTGCGGACCAGCAGCGCGAGGTTCGACAACGCGAACCAGGCGTAGACCAGCGCGGTCAGCACGAGCATCACGAACGCCACCGGATCGCGGCGCGCGCGCAGCACCAGCCAGACCAGCCCGGCCAGGCACAGCAGGCCGAACGCGCTCGCCGAGGTGAACGGCATCGGGAAGTAGGCGCTGATCTCCGGCAGGAAGTGCGCGGCGA
This sequence comes from Amycolatopsis thermalba, assembly GCF_023376025.1. Taxonomy (NCBI): domain Bacteria; kingdom Bacillati; phylum Actinomycetota; class Actinomycetes; order Pseudonocardiales; family Pseudonocardiaceae; genus Amycolatopsis; species Amycolatopsis thermalba. The sequence goes on along the minus strand of NZ_CP091196.1, from coordinate 719,726 downwards.
CGTTCGGCTTGCCCAGCCCGCCGGCCAGGATGAACGGACCCCAGGTGATCAGGGCCAGCACCGCGGTGATCACGCCGACGACGACCAGGCGCAGCAGCAGTCGCTTGAGCACCGGCCCGACCGGCTGGCCCGCGCGGACGTCCAGCGCGAGCACGGCCAGCGCCAGCACCACCACGGCCACCACGCCGAACGCGACGTGCAGCGTGTAGGTGACCGCGGAGAAGCCCAGGTAGACGCCGATCAGCACGAGCGTCCAGGCCGGTACCCGCTCACGGGAGCGCAGCGCGTGCCAGGCCAGCAGCATGATCGGCGGCAGCCAGGCGGTGGTCGGCCAGGCGTAGGGCTCCTCGGGGCCGAGCGCGACGAACCCGGCCAGCACCGTGGCGACCGACGCCAGCAGCGCCATCCGGCGCCGCACGACCAGGCTCCACAGCACGAACGCGACCACCCCGGACACCGCGGCCCAGGTGATGGAGTACGGCTTGTAGGCGGCCCAGCCCTCCAGGCCGAGCAGGTTCGCGAAGCGCCCGCCCAGCCAGAACCAGCCGCCCGGGTAGTAGGCGGCCAGGCCGTGGTAGTTCACGTCGGCCAGCCCGGCCGTCTCGGTCAGGCGCTCCATGTACTGCAGGCGGAACGTGTTGTCCACGCTGGAGCCGCCGAGGAAGAACCGGGTGCCCTGCAGCGGGATCGCCAGCAGCAGGGTGGACAGCGCGGTCAGCGCCGCCCAGCTGCCGCCCAGGCGCACCCACAACGGCCAGCGGGCCGCGCCGCTGTAGGCCAGCGACCCGAACAACACGACGACGATCACCGCGACGGCCAGGTTGACCAGCGCGTCCGGCACGTACGTGCCCGGGTCGACACCCAGCTTGTTCGAGCCGAACTGGAGCACCAGGCTGAGCACGACCGCCGCGACCGTGCCCAGCACGAGCTCGGCCAGGGTGCGGCCGAGTCCGAGACGGGTCAACGGGCGGTGCGGTGCGGGTTCGATCGACGTGCCGCCGCCGGGCCGGGCCAACGTGGTCGTCACAGGTAGAACGTCATCCCGAGGGTGGCGACCCACAGCACGCCCAGAACCTGCAGGATGCGGTCCTTGAGCACGATCTCGTCGGGCGCGCCCGCGGTGCCGCCGTCCACGTCGACCGCGTACCGCAGCACGGCGATCACGAACGGCACCATCGAGATGACCGGCCACACCGACTGGTCGGCGCCCTCACGCAGCTCGAACGCCCACAGCGAGTACGACATGATCAGGATCGCCGCGGCGGTCGCCCACACGAAACGCAGGTAGCTGGCCGAGTACTTCTTCAGCGACGAGCGGATCTTCGCCCCGGTGCGCTCGAAGAGCATGATCTCGGCGTAGCGCTTGCCCGCCACCATGAACAGCGAACCGAACGCGGTGACCAGCAGGAACCACTGCGACAGCGCGATACCCGCGGCCACACCACCGGCGATCGAGCGCATCAGGAAGCCCGATCCGACGATCGCCAGGTCGATCACCGGCTGGTGCTTGAGACCGAAGCAGTAGCCCAGCTGGACCGCCTCGTACACCCCCAGCACGATGGCCAGTTCCGGGCTCGCCAGGAACGACAGCGCCAGGCCCACGCCGAAGAACAGCACCGCGGCCGCGTACGCGACCGGCACCGGCACGATCCCGGCCGCGATCGGCCGGTTCCGCTTCGTCGGGTGCGCCTTGTCGGCCTCCACGTCGACCGCGTCGTTGATCAGGTACACCGACGACGCGACCAGGCTGAACGCCACGAACGCGATGACCGCGTCGAGCAGCACCGAGCCGTTGGTGATCTGGGCCGCGGTGAACGGCGCGACGAAGACCAGGACGTTCTTCGCCCACTGCTTCGGCCGCGCGGTCTTGGCGACGCCGACGACCATGTGCACCGGGCCGCGCTTGACCGCCGGAGCCGGCTCCGCCGTCTCCACCGTCTTCGCTTCGGCCGTTTCGCTGGTTTCGTCCACGATCTCGGCTTCCGCGGCGTTGTTCACTGATTTGGTCACGGGTGGTTCCCTACCCCTTTTTGCGGATTTTCCTGCGCAGCAGACCTCCGACCACACCACCGAGCGCGGCGCCGGCGAGCACATCGGTCGGGTAGTGGACCCCCAACACGAGCCGGGACGCCAACATCGGCGGGACGAGCGCGGGAACCAGGTTACGCCCGGTCAATCCCGAGTAGAGCACCGCCGCCGCCGTAGTGGACGTGGCGTGCGAGGACGGGAAGCTCAGCCGGCTCGGCGTGCCCACCAGGACCTCGACGCTCGGGTCCTGCGGGCGGGGCCGCCGGACCACGCGCTTCACCGCGATCGACGCGCCGTGTGCGCCGACCACACCGGCGGCCGCGACCAGCCAGTCCTTGCGGCGCTCGCGGTCCACCGCCGCGCCCACGAGACCGGCGGCGAACCACCCGATCGCGTGCTCACCGAAGTGGGACAGGCCACGCGCGGCCTTCACGGTCGCCGGGCGCTTGAGCACGCCCTGGACCTTGGCGAGCACCTGGATCTCGGCGGCGCGCTCCGGCTTCTTCTCAAGCATCGATGCTCCCGTCCAGGGGGGCGCCGTCGGTCAGGTGCGGGGCGATCTTGTTGTCGAACACCGACAGCGCCGAACCGATGGCCATGTGCATGTCCAGGTACTTGTAGGTGCCCAGGCGGCCGCCGAACAGCACGTTGCGCTCGCGCGCCTCGGCCTTCGCCAGCTCGCGGTAACGCTCGAGCTTCGCGCGGTCGTCCGGGGTGTTGATCGGGTAGTACGGCTCGTCGTCCTCGTTGGCGAAACGCGAGTACTCGCGGACGATGACCGTCTTGTCCTTCGGGTAGTCCCGCTCCGGGTGGAAGTGGCGGAACTCGTGGATCCGCGTGAACGGGACGTCCTCGTCGTTGTAGTTCATGACCGAGGTGCCCTGGTAGTCCCCGGTGGGGACGACCTCCTGCTCGAAGTCCAGCGTGCGCCAGCCCAGGCGGCCCTCGGAGTAGCCGAAGTAGTGGTCGAGCGGGCCGGTGTAGACGGTCGGCGTGCCCGCCGGGATGTGCTCGCGGACGTCGAAGTAGTCGGTGTTCAGGCGGACCTCGATCAGCTCGTGGTCGGCCATCCGCTCCAGCCACGCGGTGTAGCCGTCGACCGGCAGGCCCTCGTAGGTGTCGTTGAAGTACCGGTTGTCGAAGGTGTAGCGCACCGGCAGCCGGGTGATGTTGGCCGCGGGCAGCTCCTTCGGGTCGGTCTGCCACTGCTTCGCCGTGTAACCGCGGAAGAACGCCTCGTACAGGGGGCGGCCGATGAGCGAGATGGCCTTCTCTTCGAAGTTCTGCGCGTTGGCGGTGTCGATCTCGCTGGCCTGCTTGGCGATCAGCTCACGAGCCTCGTCCGGCGTGTGCGACTTGCCGAAGAACTGGTTGATCAACGCGAGGTTCATCGGCAGCGGGTAGACCTGGCCCTGGTACTTGCCGAACACCCGGTGCTGGTAGTTGGTGAACTCGGTGAACTGGTTGACGTAGTCCCAGACCCGCTTGTTCGAGGTGTGGAACAGGTGCGCGCCGTAGCGGTGCACCTCGATCCCGGTCTCCGGCTCGGCCTCGGAGTAGGCGTTGCCCCCCAGGTGGGAGCGCCGTTCCAGCACGAGCACGCGCTTGCCCAGCTGGCTCGCCGCCCGCTCGGCGACCGTCAGCCCGAAGAAGCCGGAGCCGACGACGACCAGGTCGTACCCGGCGAAATCGGCGTCGGTGACGTCAGTGTTGCTCGTGTGCTCGCTCACGGGAAGCGAGGGTACCGACGCTACTGAGGGCGACCGCACCCACATTCACTATTGCGCCTCGCGCAGGCCCGGCAGCACGTCGGCGACCACTTCCTCGAGCACCGACTCGCGCCCGGCGTACGGGCCGGACGAACGCGGCCAGTGCACGACGACGTCGGTGAAACCCAGCTCGGCGGCGCGGCCGGCCGCGTCGGTGAACGCCTGGGCGCTGACCAGGGAGAACACCGGCGCGGCGTCCAGGCTGAGGTAGCGGTGCACGTCCTCGCCGGCCCGGCCGGAGTCGGCCAGCACCTGGTCGAAGCGCCGCGACAGCTCGGTCACGCCGCGCCACCACTCGTCGAGCGTCTCGGCCCGGGGGCCGGTCGTCACCCAGCCGCCACCGTAAGTTGCGGCAACCTTCATCGCGCGCGGGCCGTTGGCCGCGATCAGGAACGGAATGCGCGGCCGCTGGACGCAACCGGGCAGGTTCCGCGCGCCGCGGGCGGCGTAGTACGTGCCGGTGTAGTCGAACCCGTCGGTGATGAGCAGGCCGTCCAGGGCCTCGACGAACTCGGCGAACCGGTCGGAGCGCTGCCGCGGGGTGAGTTCCGCGTCGCCCAGCACGCCGGTGTCGTAGCCCAGGCCGCCCGCGCCGATGCCCAGGACGAGACGGCCGTCGGAGACGTCGTCGAGGGTGATCAGCTCGCGGGCGAACGGCACCGGGTGGCGGAAGTTGGGCGAGGCGACGAACGTGCCGAGGCGGATGCTGGAGGTGACCATGGCCGCGGCGGTCAGCGTGGGCACCGCGGAGAACCACGGGCCGTCGACCAGCGTTCGCCAGCCGAGGTGGTCGTAGGTCCAGGCGTGGTCGAAGCCGTACTCCTCGGCGGCCCGCCACTTCGGCTCGGCCGCCCACCACCGGTCCTCGGGAAGAATCACGATGCCAACGCGCACCGGCCCACGCTATCGGTCAGCACCGACAATCCGTCGCCCCGCACCCCAAGGGACAATGGGGGTGTGGAGAAACCCCTGCTGATCGCGTCGGATGTGGACGGCACCCTGCTCGACCCGATGGAACGGATGTCCCCCCGCACCGCCGCCGTGTTGCGCCGCGCCGCCGAGGCGGGGGTTCCGATCGTGCTCGCCACCGGCCGCCCGCCGCGCTGGATCCCGGCGGTGGCGCAGGCCGGCGGCCTGACCGGCTACGCGGTGTGCGCGAACGGCGCCGTGCTGTACGACATCGGCAACGACGAGGTGGTCAGCGTGCACGGCGCGCTGGAGCCGATGATGCTCCACGACGCCGTCGACGAGCTGACCAAGGCGCTGCCCGGCGCCGGGTTCGCCGCCGAACGGGTCGGGCGGCGCGCGCTCGACCCGGACGTGCAGCACCTGGTGATCGAGCACGGCTACCGCAACCCGTGGGGCGACGGTGAGGGCGTGCCGGTGTCGCGCGCCGAGATCGTCGGGCGGCCGGCGGTGAAACTGCTGGTCAGCCACCCGGACATGACCTCGGACGAGATGGCGCGCGCGGCCGGGGCGCTGCTCGACGAGTCCGTGGACATCACGTTCTCCGCCAGCGGCGGGCTGATCGAGATCGCCGCGCACGGCATCACGAAGGCGACCGGGCTGGCCGAGGTGGCCGATCGGTTCGACGTGCCGGTCGAGCGGATCATCGCGTTCGGGGACATGCCCAACGACGTGGAGATGCTGAAGTGGGCCGGCCACGGCGTGGCGATGGCGAACGCGCACCCGGAGGTCCTGGCCGTGGCGGACGAGGTGACGAGCCCGAACAGCGAGGACGGCGTCGCGCAGGTGCTGGAGCGCTGGTTCTAGGGGCAGGGCACGTAGGTCAGCCGCTGGTCGGACATCAGCTGGGTCAGCAGGCGCGACTCGCTGTCGGTGCGGAGGTACAGCGTCAGCCAGCCCAGGCCGGTGCGCTGGAAGGTGGCCACCTCGTAGCGCTGCGCGTACTTCTCCGCTATCCCGCAGTCCTGCTCCGGTGAGTACCAGGCCAGCGGCGCGGCGAGCACCGGCAGGCCGAAGATCGCGACCGGAGCGTAGGCGTCGGCCGGCTCGGATGCGGTGATGCCGGTGATCATCATCCGGGAGCCGGCGCGGTAGGCCAGCGCGGCGCTGCCGAACGTGTCGATGGTCGAGCCGGCCGGCAGGCGGTCACCCAGCCAGCGGCCGATCTCCGTGGTCTGCGCGAGCCGCTCGCGGTCGAGGTGCACCACCTGCTGCGCCGCGACCGCCACCGGCACGCTGACCGCGCACAGCGCGAGCGCGACCACCGGCACGACGCGCCGCTCGGCCAGGCTGCGGCGCGGCCGGGGCGACGGGCGGTCGTGGCGCACGCCCAGCCGGGCGCACACCGCGGCCGCGCCGACCGCGGCCAGCGCGCCCAGCAGGAACCCGTACGGCAGGTGGGCCGACGCGGGCCACCCCGCCCTGGCGTGCCCGTAGTAGGTGGCCTCCCACGCCCACCACGGCACGAGGAACACCAGCGCGCCCAGCAGGTACCCGGCCGGGCCCCACCAGCTCGTCCGGCGCCGCACCGCGGCGGTCACCAGCCAGGCCTCGCCGAGCAACGCGAGCACCGCACCGTCGGAGCGGGTCATCACGGCCAGCGCGGCGAGCACCCCGGCGACCAGCGGGTGGCCGGTGACCAGCGCCAGGCACACGGCCAGCACGAGCAGGACGAACAACGCCGTCTCGGTGCCGGCCAGACCGCGGGCGGCCAGGATGCTCGCGCCCGCGGTGAGCAGCGCGGCGACCACCCCCGCCCCACCGGCGAACCGCTTCGCCAGCAGGTACGCCAGCACCACGCAACCCAGCGCGCACGCGATGCCGAGCCCGACCGCGCCGCCGACGATGTCCGCGCCGAACAGCGCCCGCGGCAACGTGACCAGCACCAGCCACAGGAAGTTCGGCACGCCCTGGGTCCGCTCGCCGATCGTGTAGACCGCGCCGTAGCCCTCGGCCATGTTGCGGGCGTAGCGGAAGGTGACGAACGCGTCGTCCGGCACGGTGGCCACGACGAGCTGCAGGACCAGGGCGAACACCAGCGCGAGCAGCAGGATCCAGCCCCGCCGGGCGCGCTGGGTCGCCACCCGCGGCCACACCGCGGTGACCACCCCCGCCAGCGCCAGCCACGCGGCGACCAGGGCACCAGGCACTTCTCACCCTCCGTGACGCCGCTCCACCCTTGCCGTAAGTATCGTTCTCGCGCACGAATTGTTTCGTCTCCGAGACTTTTGGCGGACCCGTTGCCGACTCCCCTGAGCGCCTCCGGCGCCGCCGCGGTGATCGCGGTGTACCTGCTGGTGCTGTTCGCGCCCGGCCTGCTGATCGGCGCGCTCGCCGGTGCCCGCGGATGGCTGCTCGCCGGGCTGGCGCCGGTGCTGACCTACTTCGCGGCCGGGCTGGCCGGGCCGTGGTTCGCGCAGGCCGGGATCCCGTTCAACCTGCCGAGTTTCCTGGCGGCGGTGGCTGTGCTGGCCGGGATCGCGTGGGTGGCGGGGTGGCGGCGGGTCGCGGTCGAGGGTGTGTGGGACCGGCGTGGGCATGTCGCGGTCGGGTTGTGCCTGCTGGCCGGTGGGGCGGTCGGGGCGCGGACCGTGCTCAGCGGGATGGGGCGGCTCAACGCCGTGCCGCAGGGCTACGACGCGGTGTACCACGGCAACGGCATCCGCTACCTCGCCGAGACCGGCGACGGCAGCCTGGTGGGCACCGGCACGGTCAACTGGTACCCCAACGGGTCGTTCTACCCGAACGCCTACCACCTGGTCGGCTCGCTCGTGTACCGGCTGACCGGCGCGGAGATCCCGGCGGTGCTGAACGCGAACACCGTGCTGCTGCCGGGGTTGCTGGCGTTGTCGCTGGTGGTGCTGGTGCGGTGGTTCCGGGGCCGGGCGGTGACGGCCGGGGCGGTGGCGCTGGTGTGCGTGGCGCCGGTGACGCTGCTGTACGAGGCGCTGAACTTCGGCCCGCTGCTGCCGTTCCTGCTGGGGATCGCGCTGACCCCGCTGGTCGCGGTCGTGCTCGACGGCTACCTGCGGCGGCCGGCGTTCGACACCGGGTTCCTGCTGGTCGCGGTGGCGGTCGGGCTGCTGACCATCCACTCGTCGACCCTGTTCGGCGGCCTGTTGTTCGCGTTGCCGCTGCTGGTGGCGCACCGACGGACGCTGTGGCGGCTGTGGCCGGTCGCGGTGGCCGGGTTGCTGCTGGGGTGGCTGCAGCTGTTCGGGGCGATCGGGCTGGCCGCCGGGCCGCTGCCGTACAACGGCTGGCCGACGGCGGCGTCGACGAACACGGCGGTCGGGATGCTGCTGACCTTCGAGCACGTGGCGCCGCATCCGCAGCTGTGGTTGTCGGCGGCACTGCTGGTGGGGATCGTGCTGTGGCAACGGCTGGGTCCGCTGCGGTGGGTGGCGGCGACGGCGTTGCTGTTCGGGGTGTTCGCGGTGGCGGTGCTGTCGTCGGGGCATCCGCTGGTCAAGGCCGTGTCGCGGCCGTGGTGGAACGACCCGTACCGGTTCCTGGTGATGGCGGCGGTCCCCTGCTGCCTGCTGGCCGCGCACGGGCTGGCGGAGGTCCAGCGGTGGCTGCGGAACTTCGCGCCGCGCTGGGCGTGGGTGGCCGGAGTGGTGACGCTGGCGGGCTTCGCGGTGACGACGAACGGCCTGTACACGACGTCGAACGCGGTGATCGTGCGGCCGGGCTACCCGTCGACCGGCGACATCCCGCTCAACACCGGCGAGGCGCAGGCGATGCTGGAGCTGGCGCGGCTCGCCTCCCCCGGCGACTGGGCGGTGAACGACCGCTCCGACGGGACGGCCTGGACCTACGCGCTGAGCGGCGTGCGCACCACGGCGGGCCACTTCGACCCGGCCCTGCCGCCCGCGGACTACGTGCTGCTCGCGGGACACTTCCGGGAATACGCGACGAACGCCGCGGTGCGGGACGCGGTGGCGCGGTTGAACATCCGGTGGGTGATCCTCGGCCACGGCGGCTACCCGCGCACCGCGGTGCGCCCGGCGGGCCTGCGGGACCTGGACGGGCTGCCGTTCCTGCGCGTGGCCTACCGGAACGCGGACGCGGTGGTGTACCAGCTGGTGCGCTGAACGCGGAACTCAGGGCCCGGAACGTGGAACTCGCGGTCTCAAGCGTGGGACTCGCGCGGCTGAGCGTGGGACTCGCGGGTGGGGAGGGTGGCGGCCAGTGCGGTCAGCAGGTCGGCCACCGTGAACATCACCCGGGACACCAGAGCGAACGCCAGCGCCTGCCCGGCCGAGAAACCGGCCGTGCCGAGCAGCGCCACCAGCACGGCCTCGCGCACACCGGCGCCGCTGGGCAGCAGGAACGCGAACGTGCCCGCGGTCATCGCGATCGCCATCGCGCCGACGCACGTCCAGAGGTTCAGCGAGGGCGCCAGCAGCCACAGGTGCAGCCCCTGCAGCGTCCAGGCCAGCACCGAGGCCGCGAACGCCCGCGCGATCGACGCGAACCCCAGCGGGCGGGGCAGCGGATCGCGGCGCAGCAGGCGCAGCGCCAGGCCGGTGCCCCACGCCAGGACCCGCGGGTGCAACGCCACCAGCCCGGCAGGCAGCAGCACCAGCAACCACACCGCGGGCCCGGCGACCGGCAGCGCCAGCGCGGACAACAGCAGCGCCGCGACCAGGCCGATGCCGAACTGCACCAGGGAACCGGTGAAGATCCGCGCCCGGGACACGCCCGCCTTGCGGCCCAGCTCCATCTGCAGCAGGTACGCCCACACCGAACCGGGCACGTACTTCCCCAGCTGCCCGACCAGGCAGATTCGCGCGCCGCGCCGGTAGCCGACCCGGTCGCCGAGGCCGTCGACCACCGTCTGCCAGCCGTAGGTCGACACCGTGATGCTCGCGACCAGCGCGGCCAGGCTGAGCACGGCCCACGGCCAGGCGATCGACCGCAGGGCCCGCCAGAACTCCGTCCAGTCGCCGGCCAGCACCCGCACCACGAACGCCGCGACGACCGCGAGCGCCACCCAGCGGGCGACGTCCAGGAGTCGTTTCACGAGGTCAGACGGTAACAGTGACGATCCTGGTGAATTCCGCGAGTAGGTCGTAGCCGTCCCACACCGGCGCGAACTGCAACGCCGAACCGAAGGGCACCAACCGGTCCACGCCGGGCAGTTTCCGCGCGAAATCGGTCAGCTCCGCGCGGGAAAAACCGAAATGAGTGATGGTCTGGTCGCGCCGGACGACTTTCGGTACCAGTTCGTCCAAACTGGACACCCTCGATTGGGTGACAACCCCCGCGCCGAGCCAATCGCGGACCACGTCGGGTGTTTCGAGGGTGGTCAGGGCCGGACCGTCGAAGGCGATCCGGGTCGCCACGCCGTCGGCCGCCACACCGTAGGCGCCGACCCGGTTCTGCACCGCCATCGCGGGCTCCGGCGCCGGCGCGATCGAGGCCAGCAACGACCGGAACTCCGCCGCGGGCGGGCCGCCGACCCAGTACACGCCGCGCGGGGACGCGCACGCGGCCTGGTCGAACCAGAACACGTCGTTGCGGAACCCCTCGACCGCCGCCCGGCGCTCGTCCGCCGACGCGCGCGCCCAGCCGGCCGCCGAGATCACCGCGAACGACGAGCGATCCGGGAACGTCAGGTCCCGCGCGTGCGGCGCCAGCTCGAACCTCCGCAACGCGCGCACCGTCGCGTCGCCGCCCCAGAGCACCCGCAGGTCCGCCGCCGCCGACAACGCCGCCGTCACCGCGTCGTCGCGGTCGTAGGTGACGATCCGCTGCGACGCGGCCACCACGGGGTCCACATCGGACAACGCGTCCAGCACCGCGGCCGAGGCGCCCGCGGACCGGGGCGACAGGCGCACGACGTTCCGGTTGCCCGCCAGCGCGGACAGCGCCCACGAGTACACGAAGATGGTGTCCACATTGGCCGGTGGCACGTGGAACACCAGGCCACGCGGCAACCGCAGCTCGTCCCCGTCCAGCCGGGCCAGCGCGCGCCGGATCTCGCCCCGCCGCAGGAAGAACCCCAGTGAGGCCAGCTCCGGGTACGCGCGAGCCACCGCCGGGGCGAGCAGCGCGCGGGCGAACCGGACCAGGAAGTCCACGACCCGCTCGTCCCCCACCTCCAGCGCGGGCGCCGAGCGCACCTCGTCCAGCAGGCGGTCCACCTCGACCGGCCCCGCGGCCGGGAAGAGCTGCCTCATGCGGCCCGCGCCTGGAACGTGTCCGAGCAGCCCCGCGCCTCCGCCTTCGGCAGCCGGCCGAGCACCGAGAACCGCTTGCCCGGCCGCTCGCCGTCGTCGATCCCGTGGCACACGCCGAGGTCCTCGGTCAGCAGCACGTGCCCCGGGTAGGACCGCGGCAGCGTGCTCACCACCTCGATCACGCCCGGCACCCCCACCGGCTGCTCGGCGAAGGTCACCGGATCGCGGATGATCACGTCGGCGAACTCCGGGCAGTACAGGCCGTCCCCGGCCGCGCCCTCGACGAACACCGTGCCGATCTGCTCGACCATCCCGTAGTAGTTGTGGATCCGCCGCAGCCCGGTGTCCTCGGCGAAGGCGCGGCGGAACGTCGCGTTGTCCACCGCCTGGTCGGCGAGCTTCTTCCAGCCGCCGGAGTGCAGCAGGATCCCGTTGGACAGGTCGAACCCGTGCTCGCGCGCCATCCGGTACAGGTACCGCCACACCATGAAGGTGAACCCGAAGACCAGGAACGGCTCGCCGCCGTGGCGCGCCAGGAACCCGCGCACCGCCTCGACGTCCGGCACGTCGTGCTCGTCGAGGACGTAGACGTGCTTGCGCCCGAAGTTCGCCATGCCCAGCACCCCGGCGCCGCGCGCGGAGAACGTGCGGCGGTCCTTGATCACGCCGATCGTGTCGACCACCAGCATCGGCAGCCGCTGCGGGCCCAGGACCGTCCGCAGCGTCTCCGCCAGGTGCTTCGTCTGCGCGGCCGCGGCTTCGCGGTCCAGGAAGATCCGCGACGGCTCGCCGGTGGTCCCCGACGACGTGAGCACCTTGAACACCGCCTCGTCCGGGATGCTCTTGAGCGCGTGCGTCTTGAACAACCGGACCGGCAGCCACGGCAGGTCGGCCACGCTGTCGAACGACGACCCGGCACCGAGCGCGGACAGGATCCGGTCGTACTCCGGGCAGCGCGCCCGGTGGTGCGCGGTGAGCGCGGTCAGCTCGGCGAGCAGGCTCATACCCGCTCCGCCAGCGCCTGGTAGTCGATCTTCCCGCTGGCCAGCAGCGGGATCGTGTCGATCGAGCGGACGTCGAACCCGGACGCGTGCAGGTGCAGCCGGTCGGACAGCGCGCGGGACGCGGCCTTGCACGTCTCCGCCGGAACGCCCTCGGCGAACAACACGACCTTGTCGTCGGCGGGCACCGCGGCCACGATGTCGATGCCCAGCCCGGTCGCGCGGGTGGCCGCCTCCAGGTCGTCGAGGCTGATCCGGTTGCCGAACACCTTGCCGATCCGCTTGAGCCGTCCGGTGACGAACAGGAACCCCTCCTCGTCGAGGTAACCGAGGTCACCGGTGGGCAGCACACCGCCGCACTCGTCGCCCAGCGCGAGCTGCTCGGCGGTCGAGGCGTAGCCCATCATCACGTTCGGCCCGCGGTAGACGATCTCGCCGCTGATCTTGGGGTGCGTGGTGTCGCCGCCGTCCGGGCGGCGGATGGCGAACTGCCCGCCGGGCAGCGCGGGCCCGACCGAGCCGATCTTCTCGGCGAGCCGCTCGGACGGCATGATCGCCATCCGCGGCGCGGCCTCGGTCTGGCCGTACATCACGAACATCCGCCCGCCGGCCGAGCGCATGAGCGTGTCGAACTCGGCGATCAGCTCGGGCCGCATCCGCCCGCCGGCCTGGGTCAGCGTGTGCACGCCGGGATTGGCGGACGGGTCGAACTTCAGCCGCCGCAGCATCTCGTAGTGGTAGGGCACCCCGGCGACCGACGTGCACTCGTGCGCGGCCACGGCGTCCCAGAACCCGCGGCCGAGGATGCCCTCCCGCTCGACGACGACGGTCGCGCCGCGGACCAGGTGCGAGTTGAGCACGGACAGGCCGTAGCTGTAGTGCAGCGGCAACGTGGTGGGGGCGACCTCGCGCTCGTCGATGCCGAGCACGTCGGCGATCGCGTGCGCGTTGGTCAGGATCGCGGTGCGGGACAACCGGACCAGCTTCGGGTTGCCGGTCGAACCGCTGGTCGGCAGCAGCACGGCGAGGTCGGGGTGCGGGCGGATACCACCGGGGTCGAGGCGCAGCCAGTGCCCGTCCGCGGTCCGGTACCCGGACGGCGGTTCCGCCGCGGGCGCGCCGAGCACGGCCGCCGGGCAGAACCGCTCGATCAGGCCGGCCAGCACCGGGACGTCCAGCGCCGGGTCGATCAGCGCCACCGCCCGCCCGGCCCGCACCGCCGCGACGTAGGTGAGCACGCTGTCCAGGTCGACGCCGGTGCGGGCGAACAACACGCCGTCCGGCAGCGCCGCGAGTTCCTCGGCCCGCCGCTCGACCTCGCCGGTCAGCGCCGCGCCGCCCAGTTCCGCGCCGGTTTCCGCGTCGACGAGCCGCGCGCCGGGAGCCAGCAGGGTCACAGCACCATCCCTCCGTCGACGCCGAGCACCTGACCGGTCACGTAGGACGCCTCGTCGCCGGCGAGGAACGCGATCGCGTTCGCGACCTCCTCGGCGCGGCCGCGGCGCCCCAGCGCGGTGTCCGGATCGGCGAGCCCGGCGGTCATCTCGGTGTCGATCACGCCCGGCGCCACGGCGTTGACCCGGATGCCGAACCGGCCCAGCTCCTTCGCCGCGCTCTTCGCGATGTTCGCGACCGCCGCCTTCGACGCCGCGTAGACCGTCTGACCGGCGGCGCCGCGCTCGCCGACGACCGAGGCCAGCACCACGATGGCGCCCGAGCGGGCGCGGGTCATCGCCCGCGCCGCCGCCTGCACCGTGTGGATCGTGCCCGCCACGTTCGTCGACAGGACCGCCTCGACGTCGCCGACCATGCCCAGCACGCCCTCGGCGTAGATCCCGGCGTTGGCGACCACCACGTCGAGCCGGCCGCGCTCCTTGGCGGCGGCGCGGACGACGGACGACACGGCCTTCGCGTCGGTGACGTCGAGGGCGACCCCGGTGACCTGCCCGGGGACCGACGCCGCGACCTCCTTCGCGCGTGCCTCGTCGCGTCCGGTGAGCACCACCGCCGCGCCGGCCGCGGCGAGCGCGCGCACGGTCGCCAGTCCGATGCCGCGGGTGCCGCCGGTGACCAGCGCGACCCGCCCGCGCAGGTCAGGCACCCGCCAGCTCCGCCACCAGCTTCCGCGCGACCTGGAAGCTGCTCAAGTCGATCACCTGGTCGGTCTCCAGCTCGATGTCGAACTCGTCCTCGATGGCGGCGACCAGGCTCATGTGGCCGACCGAGTCCCAGGCCTCGATCCCGCGGTAGGTCAGGGCGTCCACGTCGACGTCGCCGCCGAGGTCGAGCGCTTCGGTGAAAACCTTGCGCAGCCGGGTCTCGATGTCCACGTCTAGTCCTTCCGGTCGTTCCACGCCTGCACCAAAGTAGAGACGCCGCCGGGGAGCCGGTCCAGCAGCCCATCGGGTGGAATCGGCCCGGCCCCCTTGAGCCACGGCTCCAGCGCGGCGATCTGCCGCTCGTCGAGGCCGAGCCGGGTCAGGCCGACCACGTTCAGGCCGGTCACGCGCGCCGGGTTGCCGACGGCGACGGTGAACGCGCCGACCTCGCGGCGCACCGCGGATCCCATGCCCACCATGGCGCCCGGGCCGATCCGCACGTGCTGGTGCACGATCGCGCCCATGCCGAGGTTGGCGCGCGACCAGATCGCCGTGTGCCCGCCGAGCACGACGTTCGACGCGAGCGTGACGTGGTCGCCGATCTCGCAGTCGTGCGCGACGTGACTGCCGCGCAGGTAGTACCCGTTGTCACCCAGACGTGTGCTGCGCCGGGTGCCCTGGTGGACGCTCACGTACTCGCGGATCCGGTTGCCGCTGCCGATCCGCACCCCCGCGCCGACCGGTTCGTCCTCCCACGACACGGGATGCGGACCGGTGCGGTCCTCGGCCGGAGTGCCGATCGTGACGTGTGGACCGATCCAGTTGCCGTCCCCGATCACCAGCGGCCCGGCGAGCACGGCGTAGGGTCCGACGACGTTGCCGTCGCCGAGTTCGACTCCGGGCCCGAGTACCGCAGTCGGGTGGATGCGGTTTACCACGCGAGATCCATTCGTACAGTCTTACGGACGCCTGAGCCGATCACAGTAAAGGAACGCCGCGCCCATGATCCCCATCACCGCGGTCGACGTCCGCGACGCCGAATCCCTCGTGGTGGAGGTGCTGCGGTCGGGGACGCTCGCGCAGGGCCCGATGGTCGCCCGCTTCGAGGACGCCTTCGCCCGCGCCGCCGGCACCGCGCACGCGGTCGCCGTGAACAGCGGATCCGCCGCGCTCACCGCCACGCTGCGGGCGCTCGGGCTGGGCCCCGGCGACGAGGTGATCACCTCGCCGTTCACCTTCGTCGCGACGCTCAACGCGATCCTGGCGACGGGCGCGACGGTCCGGTTCGCCGACATCACCCGCGAGGACTTCGCCGTCGACCCGGACGCGGTCGCGGCCGAGATCACCCCGGACACCCGGGCGATCCTCCCGGTGCACCTCTACGGCCAGACCGCCGACCTGGGCAAGCTCGCCCCGCTCGCCGAGGAGCACGAGCTGTACCTGGTGGAGGACGCCGCGCAGGCGGTCGGGGCGACCTTCGCCGGACGGCCGGCCGGATCGTTCGGCGTGGGCTGTTTCTCGTTGTACGCCACCAAGAACGTGACCACCGGCGAGGGCGGCGTCATCACCACCGACGACGCCGAGCTGGCCGACCGCCTGCGCGTGCTGCGCAACCAGGGCATGCGGACGCGCTACTCCTACGAGGTGCCCGGGCACAACTACCGGATGTCCGAGCTGCACGCCGCCGTCGGCATCCCGCAACTGGACAAACTGGACGAACTGATCGCGGCCCGGCGGCGCAACGCGCGGCAGCTGTCCGTCGGCCTCGCCGGGACGCCCGGGCTGGCGGTGCCCGCCGAGCTGCCCGGCCGTGAGCACGTGTGGCACCAGTACAGCGTGCTGATCGGCCCGCACGCGATGCTCGCCCGCGACGAGCTGGTCGCCGAGTTGGCCGCGCGCGGCATCGGGACCGGCGTGTACTACCCGAAGCTGGTCTTCGACCACGACTGCTTCCGGGAGCACCCGCAGATCCCGGCGGTGTCCCGGCAGGACTTCCCGGTGGCGCTGAAGGTCACCGAGGAAGTCCTGTCGCTGCCCGTGCACCCCGGGCTGTCCGAGGCCGACGTGGACACCATCGTGCGCGAGGTGCGAGAGGCGCTCGGCGCGTGAGATACCGCGTCGCGCTGGTCGGCACCGGCAACATGGGGTCGCTGCACGCGCGTGTGCTGTCCCGCCACGACCGCGTCGACCTGGTCCGGGTGGTCGAGCCGCGCGCCGCGGCCGGGCGCGCGTGCGCCGAGCGGTACGGCACCGCCTGGACCCCCGAGCTGGGTTCGCTGTCCGATGTGGACGCCGTGGTGCTGGCGTCGGCCACCGAGACGCACCACGAGCTGGCGCTGGAGATCCTGGGCCAGGGCAAGCCGCTGCTGGTGGAGAAGCCGGTCGCGAACAGCCTCGCCGCGACCGAGGAGGTCATCGCGCTGTCGGTCGCCAGGGGCGTGCCGCTGATGTGCGGGTTCGTCGAGCGGTTCAACCCCGCCGTGCTGACCGCGCGGGCGCTGGCGACCCGGCCGGTGCACCTGATGGCCCGCAGGCACGGGCCGTACGCGCCGCGCGTCCGCACCGGGGTGGCGTGGGACCTGCTCGTGCACGACGTCGACATCGCCATCCAGTTCTTCGGCGCGGAACCGGAGCGGATCACGTCCGGCACCGGGTACTTCCACCCCGAGTCCGCCGACGGCGCGGAGGACGCGGTGGAAGCGGTGTTGTCCTTCCCGGCCGGGTTGGCGACGGTGTCCGCGTCCCGCGTCGGGCAACGGAAGGTGCGGTCGCTGGTGATTTCCGAACTCGACCGGCTCATCGAACTCGACCTGCTGCGCCGGGACGTCACCCTGTACCGGCACGTGTCGCACGACGCGGTCACCCCGGACGGGCTCGGCTACCGGCAGCAGGCCGTGATCGAGATCCCCGAGCTGGTCTCGGCCGCGGAACCGCTGGCCGCGCAGCTGGACCACTTCCTGGCCCTGCTCGACGGCCGGGTGGACGTGGACGCCGAACGCGCCTCGATCCGGCCCGCGCACCGCGTGGTCGCGACGGTGCTGGAGCAGGCTTCAGCCCCGGACAGCCGGCTCCTCCACAGTGGACAGCAGTAGCAGGCCGAGCACCGGCAGCGCGATCAGCGGCAGGAGCGCGGTCCGCAGCGACGTGGCGTCCGCCAGGCTGCCCAGGACCGGGCTGGCGAGCCCGCCGACGCTGACCGTGAGGCCGAGCGTGATGCCGCTCGCGGTGCCCATCCGGCTCGGCAGGTAGTCCTGGCCCAGCGTGACGTGCAGCGAGAACGGCACGTACAGCCCGGCGGACGTGCCCGCGACGAACAGGTACAGCAGCGGCCCCGGCACGAGCACCACCCCGGCCACCGACAACGTGGTGAGCGCGTAGGACCACCGCACGACGGGGATCCGGCCGAAGCGCGCGGCCAGTCGCCCGCCGGCCACCGTGCCGATCGCGCCGCCGACGTAGAGCACGAACAACGCGACCATGCCGGCCAGGCTGCCGCCGCCGGTGCGTTGCTGCGCGTACAGCGAGACGAACGTGCTCAGTCCGATGAAGACGATCGAGCGGCACACGATGGCGCCGGACAGCTTCGCGAAGGACGCCCAGTCGTTCCGGCCGGTCCCCTCGCGCGCCTGCGCCGTGGTACCGGAGATCCGGCGGAGGGCGGCCGCGCACAACACGGCTCCCGCGGCCGCGGGCAGGGCCAGCAGCGGCGACCACGCCAGCCCACCCGTCGCCACGACGGCCGCGACGAGCAGGGGCGCGGTCGCGAAGCCGACGTTGCCGCCGAGGGAGAACCAGCCCATCGCGGTGTGGCTGCCCCGGCTCGCGATCCGGGCCACGCGGGCGGCTTCCGGGTGGTAGGCGGCGACCCCGATCCCGGAGACGGCCACGGCCGCCACGGTGAGCGCGTAGGAACCGCCGACCCCGGCGAACGCGAGGCCGAGCCCGCTGGTGAGGGCGCTGACCGGAAGCAGCCACGGCATGGACCAGCGGTCGGCGAGCGCGCCGAACAGCGGTTGCACGACCGAGGACAGCAGGGACGCGGCCAGCACGATGCCGGAGACGGCGGCGTAGGTGTAGGCGCGCTCGGCGACGAAGAACGGCACGAGCGCGGCCACCGCGCCCTGGTAGACGTCGACGCACGCGTGCCCGACCGCGAGCAGGGGGATCGTTCGCACCGGCCCATGGTCGCGGCGGCGAGGGCTGGCGCACTTCCGTTAATCTGCCAGATGATGCCGCAAACCCGCCACCTACCGCACGCGCCCACCCGGACCCAGGTCCTGGCGGCGGGCGAGCGCATCGACGCGCACCGCCACGACGACCACCAGATCGTCTACGCGCGCTCCGGCGTCCTCGCGGTCACCACGGACGCGGGCACCTGGTTCGCGCCCGGCACGCGGGCGATCTGGGTGCCGGCCGGCCGCGTCCACGCCCACCTCGCCACCGGCCGCACCGATCTGCACCTGCTCGGCCTGCCCGCGGACACCAACCCGCTCGGCCTGGACGAGCCGGCGGTCCTCACCGTGAACCCGCTGCTGCGCGAGCTGATCCTGGCCGCCACCCGCTCCCCCGGCGACGATTCCGCGGAGGGCCGGCGGCTGCGGGCGGTGCTGCTGGACCAGCTGCGGGCGGCACCGCGGGAGCCGGCCCAGCTGCCGACGCCGTCGGACCCGCGGCTGGTGGCGGTGTGCGAGCTGCTGCACGCCGACTGCGCGGACCAGCGCACGCTGGCGCAGCTCGGCGCCGCCACCGGCACGAGCGAACGCACCCTCAGCCGCCTGTTCGCCGGCGAGCTGGGCATGTCGTTCACCAGGTGGCGCACCCAGCTGCGGCTCTACCACGCACTACGCCTGCTGGCCGAGGACGTCCCGGTGACGACGGTCGCGCACCGTTGCGGCTGGTCGTCGGCGAGCGCGTTCATCGACGTGTTCCGCCGCGCCTACGGCCACACGCCGGGGGCGCACCGCCGCTGACGCCTCAGTCGATGCAGAACTCGTTGCCCTCGACGTCCAGCATCGGGATGCACGACTCGTTGAACTCGTCGGCGAGCAGCACCTGCACGCAGGTCGCGCCGAGCGCTTCCAGCCGCTCGCGCTCGGCCTGGAGCGCGGCGAGGCGCTCCTCGCCCACCAGCCCGGTGCCGACCCGCACGTCGAGGTGCACCCGGTTCTTGACGACCTTGCCTTCGGGAACGCGCTGGAAGAACAGCCGCGGCCCCACCCCGGTGGGATCGACGCAGGCGAACGCCGCACCCTGGCGGTCCGGCGGCATGGAGCGATCGAACTCCTCCCAGGAGGCGAACCCCTTCGGCGGCGGCGGGATGACGTAACCCAGCACCTCACACCAGAAGCGAGCGACGCGCTCGGGCTCCGCGCAGTCGAAGGTGACCTGGAACTGTTTGACCGACCCCATGCGCTCACCCTAGCCGCGGCTCACTCGACCGGGCGATACTCCTCCCGCGCGGCCCGCACCCGGGCGGCTTCCGCCTCGATGAACTCCTCGTCGTAGCGCTGGAAGATCCGCGCCGGGTTGCCGGCCACCAGGCAGCGGTCCGGGACGTCCTTGGCGACCAGCGACATCGGTTGCACCGTGACGAAATCGCCGATCGTGACGCCCGGCATGACCACCACCATGCTGCCGATGAAGCAGCCCTTGCCGATCCGCACCGGCTTGCGTTCGATCAGGTCGCTGCCCGGCCGGTTGTCCAGCATCATGTTCGCCAGCCAGCTGGAGTGCGTGAACACCAGCGTGCCCACCCCGATGCTGGTGTGCTCGCCGATCGTCAGGCCACCGCTGGCGTCCAGCGCCGCGCCCTCGCCGATCCAGCAGTGCTCGCCGATCTCCAGCCGCTCCGGGTCGATGATCTTCGCGCGCTCCCGGATGCGCGTGGTGTCCGGCAGGCCGAACAGGCGGGCGCGTTCGGAGTCGTTCAGGTACTGCCCGACCACCTCGGTCAGGATCCGCGGCCGCAACCGGTTGCTGCGCTCGTCGTCGAAGAACATCACCGGCCCGCCATCTTCGCCAGCACCCGCAGGTGCTCGGCCGCGACCACGTCGAGCGCGAAGTTGTTGCGCACCAGCGCCTGCTGCCGGGCGGCCAGTGCCCGGCGCTTGCCCGGCTTGTCCAGCAGCTCGATCACGTTCGCCGCGACCGCCTCGGCGTCGTCGGGTTCGACGAGCAGGACGTTCCACCCGTTGCGCAGTTCGACGCCCGGGTAGTTGTCCTCGCCGACGGACGCGATCGTCGCCGTGCCGGCCGCCATCGCCTCCAGCGACGCCGTGCCGCAGCCGCCGTTGAGGTCGTGCGCCACGAGGTCCGCCGCCGCCAGGTAGGACGGCACGTCGTCCTTCGGCACCGCGCCGGTGACCACGAACGCGTCCGCGACGCCGAGTTCCCTGGCGCGCTTGAGGAACGCGTCGTGGTAGACCCGGCCGACCACCAGCACCCTGACGTCCGGGTGCCGCGCCAGGATCGCCGGCATCGCCTCGACCAGCGGCAGCCGGTTCCGCAGCGGGATGACGTGCCCGAGCGACACGATCAGCGGCCCGTCGACGCCGTGCTCGGCGCGGATGTCCTTGCGTGGCGCGGAATCCAGGTGGTCGGTGTCCACGGGGATCGGGAAGAACTCCGGATCGGTCACGCCGTACCGCCGCGCGCAGTAGTCCAGGCCCAGCTTGTCCAGGATGACGAACCGCGGCGCGATCCGGTTCAGGTTCGGCCGCACGAGTGCGGCGTCCAGCAGCCGGAACAGCCGGTCGTACCGGCGCCGTTCGCTGACCAGGAGCGTGTGGATGGTCAGCAGCGACGGCAGCCCCCGCCGCCGCGCGTACCGCCCGGCCAGCCAGGTGAGGTCGAAGAACTGGCCGTGCAGGTGCAGCGCGTCCGGACGGAACTCGTCCAGCAGGCGCCGCAACCGCCGCCGGGTCCGCAGGTGCGGTGTGACGAAGCTGAGGTCGAAGTCGATCGACCACCCGAGCCGCGGCATCCGCACCGCGGGCAGCCGCACGACGCGGTAGCCGTCACGCTCCTCGGTCTCCGGCGCGTCGGCGTAGGCCGCGGTGATCGCCAGCACCTCGTGCCCCTCGGCCGCGTACCGCTGGGCCAGCGACGCCGCCATGTGCGCGCTGCCGCCGACCCGGGGCGGGAAGAAGTTGTTGACCACGGCGATCCGCAGCGGCCGGTGCGCGCCCGGCCCGGCGACGGGCGCGCTCACCGGTAGCTCTCGACGAGGTCGCGCATGCCCTGCTCGACGGAGATCTCCGGCGTCCAGCCGAGCACCTCGCGGGCGCGAGCGATGTCCGCGGCCCGGCGCGAGACCAGCACGTCGCGGGGGTTGAACTCGGGCTCGACGTCCACCCCGACGGCGTCGATGAGGATCTTCGCCAGCGCCGCGATCGAGGTGTCGATGCCGGTGCCGATGTTGACCGGCAGGTTCGCCGTCGCCGACTCCAGCGCCAGCACCACGGCCCGCGCGAGGTCGCTGACGTGCACGAAGTCCATCGACTGCGCGCCCCGGCCGTCGATCACCGGCGGCTTGCCCGCCCGCAGCCGCTGGATGAAGTGGTTGATCACCGACGTGTAGTACGCCTCGATCCGCTGCCCCGGCCCGTAGACGTTGAAGAACCGCAACGCGATCCAGGACAAGCCCTTCTGCCGCTGGTAGAACCGCAGCAGGTCCTCCCCCGCGCGCTTGCTGATGCAGTACGGCGTGAGCGGGTCGAGCCGGTCGTCCTCGTGCATCGGCAGCTTCTCCGGCTCGCCGTAGACCGAGGCCGACGACGCGAACACGACCCGGTCCACGCCCTCGTCCGCGGCGGCGGCGAACACGTTGTGGTTGCCGGTCATGTTGATGTCGATCGACTCGTGCGGGTCGGCGATGGACTTGTTGATCGACACCGTGGCGAAGTGGATGACGTGCGTGCACCCGCGCATCGCCTCGCGCACCGCGCCGCCGTAGCGGACGTCGGCCTCGACCAGTTCGACGCCGCCACCCGCCACGAACCCGGACACGCGGTCGCGGTCGCCGCGGGTCATGTTGTCGAAGATCCGCACCTCGTAGCCGCGCTCGCGCAGCAGCGGGACGGTGTGCGCGGCGATGAACCCGGCACCCCGGTGAGCAGGACTCGCACTACAGCTCTCCTACGACTTCTCGGACGGATTCGATGACCCGCGCGACCTGCTCGTCGGTCAGATCGGCGTGCATGGGGAGGGCCAGGTGGCGGCGGAACAACTCCGCCGACACCGGGCACGGCTCCTGCGGCCCGTACACCGGCTGCAGGTGCGAGGCGTAGGTGCCGAACGTGCACTGGATGCCGCGGGCCCGCAGCTTCGCGATGGCTTCGTCGCGGCCGCGGTCGAGCCGCAGCAGGTACGCCTGCCACGGGTGCTCGCGGCCGGGCAGTTCCGCCGGCGTGGAGACGCCGGGCAGGCCGGCGAAGGCGTCCGAGTACCGCTTGGCGACCGCGCGCCGCGCCGCCAGCAGTCGCGGCAACCGGTCCAGCTGCACGCGCAGGATCGCGGCCTGGACGTCGGAGAGCCGGAAGTTCCAGCCGAGCTCGTCGAACTCCGGCACCGCGAGCGCCCCTTCGCGGGAGAGTGCGGGCGCGATGCCGTAGGTGTGCAGCTTGCGGGCGTGCTCGATCAGGTCCGCGCGGTCGGAGACCAGCGCGCCGCCCTCACCGGCGGTGATGCCCTTGCGGCCGTGGAAGGAGAACGCGGTCAGGTCGGCCAGGCTGCCCGCCGGGCGGCCGCGGTGGGTGGCGCCTGCCGCGCAGGCGGCGTCGGCGAACAGCCACAGCCCGTGCCGGTCGGCGATCGCCCGGTACTCGTCGTACTCGCCGGGCTGGCCGGCCACGTCCACCGGGATGATGCCGACCGTGCGGGGCGTGACGAGGGCTTCGACGGCGGCGGGGTCGGCCGCGAACGAGTCGGGCCGGACGTCGGCGAACACCGGGGTCGCGCCCGCCTGCACGACGGCGTGGCCGGTGGCCGGGAAGGTGTAGTCGCCGACGATCACCTCGTCGCCGGGCCGGACGCCGAGCACGCGCAGCCCGAGGAACAGGGCGGCGCCGCAGCTGCTGGTCGCCAGGGCGTGGGCGGTGCCGGTGGCGGCGGCGAGGCGCTCCTCGAACCGGCGGCAGGCGGGGCCGGCGCCGGCGAGCCAGCCCGACGCGAACACCTCGGCCACCGCGGCGAGCTCCTCCTCGCCGACCGTGGGACGGCCGAGCGGAACGGGTTCGGGCATCGGGCTCCTTCTCGTCGAGCGCGCAGTCTAAGCACGAGGCCCGTCACTCGATCGGGCGAACGCCCTGGTTGACGGCGTATACGCTGGGCGCGTGGTGAACCGGGTTGTCGTCGTCGGCGGCGGAATCATCGGCCTCGCGACCGCGTGGGAGCTGACCCGCCGCGGGTCCGCGGTGACCGTGCTGGAGAAGGAAGACCGGTGGGCCGCCCACCAGACCGGGCACAACTCCAACGTCGTGCACGCCGGGCTGTACTACCGGCCGGGCTCGGCGAAGGCGCGGATGTCCGTGGCGGGCAACCGGTCCATTGTGGAATTCGCCCGGGAGCACGGGGTGCCGGTCGAAGTGTGCGGCAAGCTCGTGGTGGCGACCAGCGACGCCGAACTGCCCGCGCTGGGCGTGCTCGCGCAGCGGGCCGAGGCCAACGGCGTGCCGGCGAAGCTGATCAGCGCGGCGGAGGCGCGCGAGTACGAGCCCGAGGTCTCCTGCGTGCGGGCGCTGCGGGTGGAGTCGACGGCGATCATCGACTTCCCGCGGGTGTGCACCGCGCTGGTCCGGCTGCTCACCGAGCACGGCGCCGACCTGCGGCTGGGCACGGCGGCCCGTGGCATCCGGCCGGGTTCGGCGGCGAACGTGGAGGTCGCCACCGGGGACGAGGTGCTGCGCGCGGACGCGCTGGTCAACTGCGCGGGCCTGCAGTCCGACCGGGTCGCGGAGCTGGCCGGGCTGCGCCCGAGCGCGCGGATCGTCCCGTTCCGCGGCGAGTACTACGAGCTGACGCCGCAGCGGCGGCACCTGGTGCGCGGGCTGATCTACCCGGTGCCCGACCCCGCGCTGCCGTTCCTGGGCGTGCACCTGACGCGGATGCTCGACGGCAGCGTCCACGCCGGGCCGAACGCGGTGCTGGCGCTGCGGCGGGAGGGCTACCGGTGGCGCGACGTGTCGCCGTCGGACCTCGCCGACGTGGCCCGTTTCCCCGGCTCGTGGCGGCTGGCGCGGAAGTGGGCGTACCCGACCGGGCTGGAGGAGGTGCGGCGGTCGCTGTCGAAGCGCCGGTTCGCGGCCAGCCTCGCGCGGCTGGTCCCGGCGGTCGGCCCGGACGACATCGTCCGCCACGGCTCCGGCGTGCGGGCCCAGGCGCTGCGCCCGGACGGCTCACTGGTGGACGACTTCCTCATCGAGACCGCGCCGCACCAGGTGCACGTGCTGAACGCCCCGTCCCCGGCGGCGACGAGCGCACTGGAGATCGCGAAGTACGTGGCCGACCAGGTCGGTTGAGCAGCCCCTGCCAGGATGATCGGATGACCGACAGACCTGGCGCCACGCGGCGCACCAGAGGCATCCCGTGGTGGGTGTTCGTCCTCTCGCTCGTGCTCGCCGCCGGCGCCGGCGTCGGGATCGGCGCGCTCCTGTGGGCGGGCGACTCGCCCGCGGACCGGATGGCCAAGGAGGCGCACGACCGCTGCGTCCACGAGATCACCGTGAACTTCACCGGGCGGAACCCGGACCCGGCGATGACGGCGGCCGCGGACCGGCTGCGCGGCGACGCCCGGTTCGCGAGCGTCCGCACCCGGACCCAGCAGGAGACGTGGGCGGAGTTCCAGCGGACCTTCGCCGACCGGCCGGACCTGCTGGACAAGGCCCGGCCGGAGGCGCTGCCCGCGTCCCTGATCCTGATGACGCGCGCGGACACCACCGCCGAGCAGGTGGCCCCGGCGGTTCGGCAGCAGTTCCCGGACGCCGAGGTCCTGGCGACGGGCTCCTGCGCGCCCTAGCGCTGCGGCAGGTGCTTGGCGACCACCGGCGCCGCGCGCTCGGCCACCACGCAGGACTTGGTCTCGTCGCCCAGGTTCTGGCCCGTGAGCACGACGAACTCCGTCTCGCCGAGCTTCACGGCCAGGTTGCACAGCCAGTCGCCCATGATCGAGGAGTAGTGCTGCCAGGTGATGCCGCCCAGCTGCTTCTCCCCGACCGGCTGCGCGGCGAAGTACTCCTCCATCGTCTGGTCGGTGCCGTAGTAGGCCTGCAGCGAGTCGTCGAGGCCCGCGTCCGGGTCCAGCGACCGCCAGTCGCAGCCCGGCGGCACCCGTTGCCTGGGCTGCGCGGGGATCGGGGTGCCCGGACCGAGCCCCAGCTCGGCGGCCTCGTCGGTGGTCAGCAGCGTGCACGGGTCGGTCGAGCTGGCCGGCGCCACCGTGATCCGCCCGGGAGCCGGCTGCGGTGTCCCGCTGACCGTGGTCGTGCACGCACCGGCCAGGCCGGCCGCGGCCACCACCGCGGCGATCCGCCACCTCACTGAAAGCCTCCCCTGCGCAGGTTTAACCGCTCGGTAACTCGCGGCGTCATCGGTTTTCCCACGCCGAACCTAGCCTGGCCACCGCTGCCGGGAGAGGGGAACGCCGCGATGACAGCCGATCCGTTCGAGATCACCCTGCCGGTCCAGACCGGGATCGGTGTGGTCGCGCCGTTCGACTTCGCCCTCGACCGCGAGCTGTGGCGCTGGGTGCCCGACCACGCGTGCCTGCACACCACGCGCCTGCCCTACCTGCCCGAGCCGGTGACCGTGCAGCTCGCCGAGGCGCTGGCCAACCCGCACGGCGTCCGCCGCGCCACCACCGACCTGCTCGTCCCGGAACCCGAGGTCGTCGCCTACTCGTGCACGTCCGGCAGCTTCGTCGGCGGCGCCGCGGGTGAGGCCGCGCTGGTCGCGGCGATGCTCGACGCCGGCGCGCCGCGCGCAATCACCACCTCCGGCGCGATGGTCGCCGCGCTGGAGACGCTGGGCGCGCGCCGGGTCGCCGTCGTCACGCCCTACGTGGACGCGGTGACGGACCGGCTGGTGTCGTTCCTCGCCGAGTACGGGATCACCACCACCGCGAGCGTCGGGCTCGGCATGCTCGGCGAGATCTGGAAGACGACCTACGCCCACGTGCTCGCCGGGGTCGCCGAACTGGACACCACCGGCGCCGACGCGTTGTTCGTGAGCTGCACGAACGTGCCCACCTACGACGTGATCGAGCCGCTGCGGCAGCGCCTGGGCATCCCCGTGCTGACCGCGAACCAGGTGACCATGTGGTCGGCTCTGCGTGCCGCCGGCGTGCCCGTCGGGTGGGACCTGGGCGCGCCGGCCCGGCTGCCGACCGGGTAGGGCGAAACCCGCTGGTCGGGCTCGTTACGCTGGAGCGCATCCGTACCGGCTCGTACCTGGAGTACTGATGCACGACCCCCGCCAGCTGCTCGACCCCGAGGTGGACGCGGCCGCCAAGCTGCGCCGCCGCGGGTATGTGCTCGACACCGACCACCTGGGCAAGCTGGTGAGCAGGCGGTCCTCCGTCATCAGCGAGGGCGACCAGGCGCGGGCCGAGTCGAAGAAGGCCGCGGCCGAGGTCGGCGCCGCCGCCAAGCGCGGTGAGGACGTCACCGAGCTGCGCGAGCGCGCCCGCGAGCTGAAGAACCGGATCGCCCGGCTCGAGGAGGAGCAGCGGGAGGTCGAGGCGGAGCTGCACGAGTTCCTGCTCGGCATCCCGAACATCCCGCTCGACGAGATCCCGGACGGCGCGACCGAGGAGTTCGCCGAAGAGGTGCGCCGCGTCGGCACGCCACCGGAGTTCGACTTCGCGCCGCTGGACCACGTGGACCTCGGCGAGCGCGCCGGCATCCTCGACCTGGGCCGCGCGACCAAGCTGTCCGGCCCGCGGTTCGCGGTGTTCAAGGGCGCCGGATCGCGTCTGCAGCGCGCGCTGGCGCAGTTCTTCCTCGACGTGCACACCGGCGAGCACGGCTACACCGAGTTCAGCCTGCCCGCGCTGGTCACCCGGCAGACGATGACCGGCACCGGTCAGCTGCCGAAGTTCGAGGAGGACCTGTTCCGCACCGGCGTGGCCGACCGGGAGCTGTTCCTCATCCCGACCGCCGAGGTGCCGCTGGTCAACCTGCACGCGGGCGAGATCCTGCAGCTGGAGGACCTGCCGCTGCGCTACACCGCGCACACCCCGTGCTTCCGCTCGGAGGCCGGCTCGTACGGCAAGGACACCCGCGGGCTGATCCGGCAGCACGAGTTCTCGAAGGTCGAGCTGGTGCAGTTCGTCGAGGAGGAGCGTTCGCGCGAGGCGCTGGACGAGATCCTGTCGCACGCCGAGGCGCCGCTGCGGAAGCTCGGCCTGCCGTACCGGGTGATCAAGCTCGCGGCCGGGGACACCGGGTTCTCCGCGCAGATCACCTTCGACGTCGAGGTGTGGCTGCCCAGCCAGGGCACCTACCGGGAGATTTCGAGCGCGTCGGACACCGGCACGTTCCAGGCCCGGCGGGCGAACATCCGCGGCAAGGGCAAGGACGGCAAGCGGGCGCAGATCGCGACGCTGAACGCGTCCGGGCTGCCGATCGGGCGGACGCTGGTGGCGGTGCTGGAGAACAACCAGCAGGCCGACGGCTCGATCCGGATCCCCGAGGCGCTGGTGCCCTACACCGGGTTCGCGGTCATCAACCCGGACGGCAGCACGGCCTAGAGGAGCCTCGCCGTCTCGTCGCGGAGGCGGCGGGCCAGGTCGAGGGCGACCAGCCGGCCCAAGCCGTGCGTCGCTCCGGTGATGACCGCGATGGGCCGCTCGTCCCTGGTTTCTCCCGTCGGATATCTCAGGTGCTCGGCCGGCTCGGCCCGGTCCGGCAGGCCGTGCTCGCGGGAGAACTCGGCCTGGCCGCGCGATCGGTCACCCCGGCGGGGCATCGGGCCCTCGCGGCCGGAACCGCCGCCGGGAACGAAATCCTGTCCAGGATCCTCGGTCGCCTCGATCCGGATGACCTGTCCACACTGGACGCTCTACTGCGGGTCGTCGAAGTGGCGGCCACCGACGCGCGGGGGACCCTCACGTGAGTGATCCCCGATGGTGTCAGTTTCGCACCCCCACCGAGCCGTCTACATCCATGACGGCTCGACAACGGGGAAGGAGCAAGCCATGACTGGCACCATGCGACCGGAAGAGCTCATGGAAAACGCGGTGGTGGACTCGCACGGCCGCAAGATCGGGAAGGTCGGCACGGTCTACGTCGCCGACGACACGCAGGAACCGGAGTGGGTCACGGTCCGCACCGGGATGTTCGGGCACAAGGAGAGCTTCGTGCCGCTCCAGGGCGCCACGATGGACCGGGACGGCCTGCACGTGCGCGTCACCAAGGAAAAGGTGTCCGAGGCGCCGCAGACCGACGGTGACCGGCACCTGTCCGAACAGGAATCCGCCGAGCTGTACCGCTTCTACGACATGCCGGCGCCGCGCGGCAGCCAGGAGAACCGCGGCGGCCGCACCCGGCCGCAGCCGGGCAAGCGCGGCACGGCGGGTGAGTCGATGACCCGCTCGGAGGAGCGGCTCAACGTCGGCACCGAGCGCGTCGAGACCGGCCGGGTCCGGCTGCGCAAGTACACCGTCACCGAGGAGCAGCAGGTCAAGGTGCCGGTGACGCACGAGGAGGTCCGGCTGGAACGCGAGCCGATCACCGGCGGCGACCGCACCGGCGCGCGCATCGCCGACGAGGAGCAGGAGATCACCCTGCACGAGGAGCGGCCGAAGGTCGAGAAGGAGACCGTGCCGGTGGAGAAGGTGCGGCTGGCCAAGGAAACCGTGCGTGACGAGGAGACCGTGTCCGGCCAGGTGCGCAAGGAGCGCATCGAGATGGAGGACGACACCAAGCGGCGCAAGAACCGCTGACCCGGGCTGGGTTCCCCGGTGCCGCGCATCCCGTGCGCGGCACCGGGGCTTCCGCTACGGGAACGCGCGCGAGCCGGAGCTGTTCACCGGGGTTGACCTCGCGGCGCTGAACCCCGTGCCGGTCAGCCCCGCACGAACCGGGCGATGATGCGGCCCAGCTCCTCGCCCTGGTCCTCCTGCAGGAAGTGGCCCGCGTTCTCCAGCGTCCGGTGGTCCTGACCGGCCGCGCCCTTCAGCTCGCGTTGCAGGACCGCGGCCGCCGGGCCGGTGATGGGGTCGCTGTCCCCGAACGCGCACAGGACCGGGGTGTCCAGTTCGGACAGCACGGACCAGGCGCGGCGGTTCGCCTCGCTCGCCGGGTCGTCCGGTGTGGTCGGGACCAGTCCGGGCATCGCGCGCGGGCCGGCCTTGTACATCTCGTTGGGGAAGGGCGCGTCGTAGGCGGCGCGTTCCGCGTCGCTCAGCTTGGTGCGGCAGCCGGACTGCACGAACCGGCCGATGTCGAGCACCGGCGCCTTCTGCACGGCGTTGCGGAAGGCGAGCCACTCGTCCGGCATCGCCTGGTCGCCGGTCGGCAGGAGCGTGTTGGCCGCGACCACGCGTGCGAACCGGTCCGGGTTCTCGGCGACGACCCGCAGCCCGATCAGGCCGCCCCAGTCCTGGCCGACCAGCGTGACGTTCCGCAGGTCGAGGGCGTCGAACGCGAACGAGCGGATCCACTCGACGTGCCGCGCGTAGGTGTGGTCGGCGACGTCGACCGGTTTGTCGGAGCGGCCGAAGCCGATCAGGTCGGGCGCGATCGCCCTGATCCCGGCCTCGGCCAGGATCGGCAGCACCTTGCGGTAGAGGAACGACCAGCTCGGCTCGCCGTGCAGGAGCAGCACGACGGGACCGTCGAACGGGCCGGCCTCCACGTAGGAGATCCGGACGATGCCGTCCTGCTCGTTCTCCAGGTCGCAGTACAGCGGTGGGTAGTCGAAGTCGGGGAGGTCGGTGAACCGGTCTTCGGGAGTCCTCAGCAGGCACACACCACCCACCCTAGGGGCTTCGCGTCAGCTGATCGAGACCGCGACGACGAGACCCAGCGCCAGGTGCGCGGCCGCGACCACGATGCTGGCCGGCGCGAACACCTCGCTCTGGATGGTCCCCTTCACGTCGATCCGGGTCGACCACTCCAGCAGCCGCACCGCCAGGACCTGCACCACGATCCCGAGCAGGCCGTAGACCAGCGAGGTGATCAGGCCCTCGGTGAGGTCGCTGGCCGAGTTGAAGATCGCGATCACCACGATGAACGCCATCGACAGCATCCCGGACGCCGTGACGATCACCGCGTTCGGCAGGCCGCGGCGCACCAGGTCGGACAGCTTGCCGGGGGTCGTCCAGTCGATCGCGTAGAACCCGACCAGCATCAGCAGCAGCCCGATGACGCCGTACAGCAGGATCGCACCGATCCCGCGCACGAGATCGGAACCGAACGTCTCGGCCAGCGCGAGGGTGTGGGTCACGGGGTCTCCCAGTCAGATGGTGTGGCAGTCAGATGGTGTGGATGCTCGGGTGGTTTATCACGATTGCGGGATGCGGTGTGGGACGAACGCGGCACCGTCGTCGGTGACCAGGCCGGCCGTCTCCCGGATGCCCAGGCCGGCCGAGGTGTCGCCGACCACCCACGCGCCCAGCGCCGGGCGGAACCCGTCGAACTCGGGCAGCGGGTCGAACGCCTGGTAGACGTAGCCCTCGGCGCCGTAGACGCCGCCGGTCTCGGTCTCGTAGCCGGGCGCCACGATCTGCACGTTCGCGCCCTCGCGGCCCAGCTTGGGCTTGCGCACGTACTCGGTGAGGATGCCGGGCTGGTCGACGAACGCGGGCAGCAGGTTCGGGTGGCCCGGGTAGTTCTCCCACAGGATCGCCAGCAGCGTCTTGTTGGAGAGCAGCATCTTCCACAGCGGTTCGATCCACAGGGTCCGCGGCAGCGACTCGGCGGCGAAGCGGCCGAACTCCTCGTCCACCACCCACTCCCACGGGTACAGCTTGACCACGGTGTTCATCGGCGCCTCTTCGAGGTCGACGAACCGCTTGAGCACCGGGTCCCAGCCGATCTCCTCGATCGCCAGCCCGACGGTGTCCAGGCCGGCCTCGGCCGCGGTCTCCTGCAGGTAGGAGGTGGTGATGTGGTCCTCGCCGGTGGGGTCGGCGCTGGACCAGGTGAAGTACAGCTCGTTGCTGGGCAGCTGGCCGCGGATCTCCTGCCAGCGCTCGACGAGCCGCTCGTGCACCGAGTTCCACTGGTCGTCGTCCGGGAAGACCTCGGTCTTCCAGTGCCACTGCAGCACCGACGCCTCCAGCAGGGACGTCGGCGTGTCGGCGTTGTACTCCAGCAGCTTCGCCGGGCCGCGGCCGTCGTAGCGCAGGTCGAAGCGGCCGTAGACGTGCGGGTCGCGGCGCTTCCACGACTCCGCGATGTGCGGCCACACCCACTCCGGGATGCCGAACTCGCGGTAGCGCTCGGTCAGCACGACGTTGTCGACGGCTTCCAGGCACATCGAGTGCAGCAGCTCGACGTCGGCTTCCAGGCTGAGCACCTCGTCCATCTCCAGGACGTAGTGCACCGACTCGTCCCAGTACGGCCGGTCCTGCCCGGAGCCGTAGCGGGCCGGGGTGCCGAACACCAGCCCCTGTTCTTCGACGATGCGCTGCCAGTCCCGCCGCGGCTCGGCGGTCCCCCTCCGCACCCTAGGATCCCCCGCTCTTGCCGTCGCCGCCGCTGCTCTTGCTGCTGATGCCGAAGCCGCCGCGCTGCACGGTCTTGCCCGACTGGGTCTTGACCGTGGTGTTGCCGGACGGCGCCGTGTAGGTGCCGCCGCGCACGGGCTGGCCGACCGTGCCGGAGCCGCCGTAGTTGTAGCGGTACTGGCTGTACCCACCGCCGGGCAGCGGGATGAACCAGAACCCGGTGGCCGAGTTGTAGTACCCGCCGTGGCTGGTGGCGTAGTTGTCGTCGCAGTACTCGTCGGGCTGGACCGTGCCGTTGCCGTCGGTGCAGACCGCGCTCACCTCGTCACTGGTGCCCGCGATGTACCAGGTCGCGACGACGGCGACCAGGCCGACGGTGACGCCGCTGCCGATCAGCACCTTGCGGCGGGTGGCGGCCTTCTGCTCCGCCTGGGCGCGCGCCTGTTCGGCGGCGGCCTCCTGGCGGGCCTGTTCCTCCAGCGCCTGCCGCCGGGCGCGTTGCTCGGCCAGCGTCGGCTCGCGCCGTTTGGCCGACGACGGGTCCTGGAACCGCATCGAGCCACGCGGTGGCTGTTCTTCCGGGGGCCGCTGGCCGCCCGCACCGTCTTCTGTCATCGCGCTCACCCTAACCACCCGAGGGGTGTCTCGTCCTGCGGACGCAGGCATTATGGGACGCGATGCTCGGAGATGGAGTGGAAAAGACCACGCTGCGCACCCGCTTGGTGATGGCGGGTGTGTTTCTGGGCGCCATCCTGGCGTTGTCGCTGAGCGTCGCGTTCTCGTGGGGAGGCGCCGTCAGCGGCGGCGGCGAGGTCGAGGAGTCCCCCGAGGCGAAGGCCGCGTTCGCCGCGCCGCCCGGCAGCTGCGTCACCTGGACGATGCCGGACGTGTCGGACATCCACATCGTGCCGTGCACCCAGCCGCACCTGTACGAGGTGACCGGCGTGGTGAACATCGGCGACAAGTACCCGCCGAACGCGCCGGCGCCGACGGTCGACCAGTGGCGGGACATCGCGCTGGAGCGCTGCACCGCGGGTGTGGAGACCTACCTGAACGAGGAGCTGGACCCGTTCGGCCGGTTCACGGTCAGCGCGCTGCGGCCGGGCAACGACGAATGGGCGGACGGTGACCGCGAGATGCGCTGCGTGCTGCAGTGGGCCGCGCCCGGCGGCAAGCTGGAGCCGATCGTCGGCAACGCGGCCGGCCAGTCGCAGTCGGCGGTGTGGGAACCGGGCACGTGCCTCGCGCTGGTGGACAAGACGGTCGGCAACCCGATCGACTGCGCGCAGCCGCACTCCTACGAGATCGTCGCCACGCTGGACCTGAAGACGAAGTTCCCGAACGGCTACCCGTCGCAGAACGACCAGAAGATCTGGCTGGACACCGAGTGCAACAAGGCGGTCCAGGACTACGCGGGCCAGGTCGACCTCGCCGCGCAGAAGCTGATCCTCACCTGGGACATCCGGGAGCAGGAGAGCTGGGACGCCGGGTCGACCCTGGTGAACTGCAAGGTCGGCGCCAAGCTGGCGGACAACAGCGGCCTCGCGCCGGTCACGGGCAGCATCCGCAAGGCGGCCCCGCCCGCCGCGCCCCCGTCGAGCCCGGGCAGGTAGCCGCGTGCCGGTGGAGATGTCGAAGGCCCGGTTCGAGGAACTGGTCGCCGACGCGCTGGACGAGGTGCCGGAGGAACTGGCCGGCGCGATGGACAACGTGGTCGTGCTGGTGGAGGACCACAACGACGAGGCGCCGGACATCCTCGGCCTCTACCACGGCGTGGCGCTGACCGAGCGGACCAGCGACTACGGCGGCGTGCTGCCCGACCGGATCTCGATCTACCGGACGCCGATCCTGGCCATGTGCGACTCGGAGGAACAGGTGGTGGAGGAGGTGCTGATCACGGTGGTGCACGAAATCGCACACCACTTCGGCATCGACGACAGCCGCCTGCACGAACTCGGCTGGGGCTAACGCCCCCTCGGCAGAGGTGACCCAACAGGGTGGGCCTCGCTCGCGTTCTCCCCGTCGCATGGCTGCCACCGAGCGCCGAAAACAGGCCCTGTCCAGGGCGCGCAGCGTTCACTTCACCCTGGACAGGGCCTGTTTTCGGTGCTTCCCTGCGGCCGGGCCACGGGGAGAACGCGAGCCCAGGCCCACCCGCACCCAGCGCAACAGGCAAAACCAAGCCGACACCCCCGGCGACCCGGCCCCTCCTCCCCAGAGCTTGCCCGCCGGCGAGGCTCTTTTTCTTTCACCCTCCGGTAAGCACCCCCCAGATCAGCTCGACTGATCGCCACCCTC
The DNA here is from genome assembly GCF_023376025.1 of Amycolatopsis thermalba. NCBI lineage: Bacteria > Bacillati > Actinomycetota > Actinomycetes > Pseudonocardiales > Pseudonocardiaceae > Amycolatopsis > Amycolatopsis thermalba. The sequence goes on along the minus strand of NZ_CP091196.1, from coordinate 685,709 downwards.
CGTGGCAGCATTCGGAAGCACAGGGCAATCGAAGCGCCACCGAGGGTGATCATGAAGGACAGATGCCGGACCGACGGCTGAGCTGGCTCCTGGCGGCCAACGCGGTGGGCAACCTCGCCGACGGGATCGGCAAGGTCGCCTTTCCGCTGCTGGCCGCGACCCTCACGCGCGACCCCGTGCAGATCGGCGCGTTGTCCGCGACCCAGTTCCTGCCGTGGCTGCTCTTCGGCGTGTTCGCGGGCACCCTCGCCGACCGCGTGGACCGCAAGCGCGCCGTGCTGCTCGCCAACGTCGCGCGTGCGGTGGTCGTCGGGCTGACCGCTCTGCTCGTGCACACCGGGTCGCTGTCGATCTGGCTCGTCTACGTCGCCGCGTTGCTGCTGGGCGCGGCCGAGACCGTGGCGGAGAGCGCCGGCAACGCGATGATCCCGGCGCTGGCCCGGCCGGACCAGCTGGAGAGCGCGAACAGCAAGTTCCAGGCCGCCGAGATCCTCGGCCAGACCTTCCTGGGCGGCCCCGTCGGCAGCCTCACCTTCGCGGTGTTCGCCGCGTTCCCGTTCCTGCTGAACTCCGCCGGGTTCGCGATCGCCGCGGCGCTGCTCATCGGCCTGGCCGGCAGTTACCGGCCGAAGGCGCCGGCGGAACCGACCCGGCTGCGCACCGACCTGGTCGACGGGTTCAAGTGGCTGATCCACCACCCGCTGCTGTGCCGGCTGGTGATCATCGCCGGCCTGATCAGCTTCACCAGCGAGCTGGCCCAGGCCCAGCTCGTCCTGTACGCGCTGGAGGATCTCGGGCTGAGCGAGGCCGCGTTCGGGCTGTTCACGTTCGTCGGCGGCATCGGCGGGCTGATCGGTGCCGCGGTCGCGCCACGGCTGGTGCGGCGCGCCGGGCGGCGGCCGGTGCTGGTGGCCGGCATCTTCACCGCCGGCGTCGGGTTCGGCGCGATGGGCCTGGTCTCCCAGCCGGTCGCCTCCGCGGCCCTGTTCGGCCTGTTCGCGGCGGCCGTCGTGGCGGTGAACGTGGTGCTGGCGACCGCCCGCCACACCCTGGTGCCCAGCGAGCTGCTCGGCCGGGTCCTCGGCGTGTGGCGGACGGTCGTGTGGGGCGCGATCCCGCTAGGCGCGTTGGCCGGCGGCGCGCTGACGCACCTGCTGGGCAGCGCGAGCGCCACCTTCGCGGTGTCCGGCGGCGCCCAGATCGTGCTGGCCGCCCTCGCCGCGCTGATGCTGTGGCGGTTTTCGATGGACCACGAGCCGGTCAGCTCTTCCTGAGCAGGAACCGCTGCACCTTGCCGCTCGGGGTCTTCGGCAGCTCGTCCACGAAGTGCACCTGACGCGGGTAGGCGTGCGCGGCGAACTTCGTCTTCACCAGCTGCTGCAGCTCCGCCACCAGCGCCTCGCCCGGCTCGGCACCCGGCCGGAGCACGACGAACGCCGCCAGCACCTCGCCGCGCAGCTCGTCCGGCAGGCCGACCACCGCCGCTTCGGCGACGGCGTCGTGCTGCAGCAGCACGCTCTCCACCTCGAACGGCCCGATCCGGTACCCGGCCATGAGGATGACGTCGTCGTCCCGCGAGGCGAAGGTGAAGTAGCCGTCCGGGGACTTCGTGGCGACGTCGCCGGTCAGGTACCAGCGGCCGTCGGCGGAGAACCGCTCCGCCGTGCGGTCCGGCGCGTCGCGGTAGCCGGTGAACCACATCAGCGGGCTGCCCGCCAGGTCGACGGCCACCCGCCCCTGCTCGCCGGGCGGCGCGACCTCGTCGGCGTCGGGGCGCAGCACCTCGGCCCGCCAGCCGGGCAGCGCGCGGCCCATCGACCCGGGCCGCAGCTCGCCCCGGATGTCCGGGTGCCATCCGTTCGCGATCACCATGCCCAGCTCGGTCTGGCCGTAGTGGTCCAGGATCGGCACCCCGAACACCTTTTCGGCCCATTCGTTGACGTCCGGGTTGAGCGGCTCGCCCGCCGACGAGCAGTGCCGCAGCCGCAACCGGTCCGGCACCGGCACGTCCGCGTTGCGCAGCGCCCGGTAGACCGTCGGGCCCGCGGTGAAGTTCGTGACGCCGAACCGCTCCAGCACCGAATAGGTCAGCTCCGGGGAGAACCCGGCGTGCAGCAACAGGCTGCGCTGCCCGAGCGCGAGCGGGCCGATGACGGCGTAGTAGAGCCCGTAGGCCCAGCCCGGGTCGGCGGCGTTCCAGAACACGTCCTCGGGCCGGTGGTCCAGGCCGTACTCCTGGTACATGCGGAACGCGGCGATCGCCCGCGCCGGGATCGGCACGCCCTTCGGCGCACCGGTCGTGCCGGACGTGTACAGCTCGACGATCGTCCCGTCGCCGCCCACGGCCACCGGCTCCGGCTGCGGTTCAGCGCGCAGCAGGTCGGCGAAGGCCAGGTCGTCGCCGCTCGCCTCACCGGTGACGATCACCCGCCGCTCACCGGGGACCTGGTCGAGCTTGGCGCGCTGCGACGGGTCGGCGACGACCGCCTTCACGCCGCCGACGCGGGTTTCGATCGCGGGCGGCGCGAACGCGGTGAACAGCGGCACCTGCACCGCGCCGAGCCGCCAGATCCCGAGCACGGCGACGACGAACTCGGCCGACTTCGCCATCAGCGTCGCCACCCGGTCGCCGCGGCCGACACCCAGCCCGGCCAGCGCCGCGGCGAAGCGCGCGGAGGCGTCCCGCAGCTCGCCGAACGTGACGTCGCGGCTGGTCAGGTCGGGTTCGATGACCGTGCAGGCCACGTCGCCGGCCGGGTGGTCGTCACACAGCAGCCGCGCCACGCAGGCGTCCGGGCGGTCGTAAGGGGACGTCGGTGTCATGGTCCCGATGGTCGTCGCCGCGCCCGGCGCGTGCCACCCCCGGATGGGGATCGCTCCGCATCTGGTGCCCGGTGCCCGTTCGGTGCTGGAATGTCCTATGCGGATCAGCGATGCCGAAGAGCCGCTGGCGGCCCGGCGCCGCCTGGTGCTGGCGGGTGTCGCCGGGTTCGTGGTCGGTGCGGGCATGATCGGCTTGCTGTGGGCGTCCACCACGGCGGTGAGCGGCCCGACCGCGGACGCGAAGGCCGCGTGCGCCGCGCTGTCCAGGGCCCAGCCGCTGCCGGAGGGCCGCGTGGGCCGGGGCACGCTCGAACCGGGCGTGCTGCAGCACATCATGGCGGCCGACGCGCTCGCGTCCGCGGCCGCGGAGGTCAGCTCGACCTACGACGACCTCGCCGACCACATCGACGGCGTCCGGCGGATGGCGCTGAGCCTCAACTTCGCCGACCCGAACGGCCGGCGGCACCTGGCGCAGGCCCGCGAAATCTGCGACACGATCTAGCTACTCGCCGCCACTGCCCTTCTGGATGGTCCGGACGGTGAGCTGGTCGCCGGGGATCTTGTCGCTCGCGCAGCCCGTGGTGGGCAGCTCGACGAACATCGACGCCGTCTCCTGCGGCGGGTAGATCCGCAGGCCGCGCACCGGCTGCGGCTGGCAGGTCACCGTGTCGTAGTTCTGCACGTTGACGAACCCGATCTCGGCGTAGGCGGTGTCGCCCTTGTTCAGCGTGAACGCGCCGCCCTTCTCGCCCTGCCGGACCGCCGCGGGGCCCACCTGGTGCCCGTCCTCCCCGGCGACGTACGAGACGCCCGGGAAGCCCTGGATCACGCACGGGTGGTCACTCACATTGGTGAAGATCAGCGGCCGGTAGACGGTGCCGGCGCCGGCGTCGCCGTGCCCGAGGGTCAGCTTGAGGTCGCTGGACTTGCACAGCGTCTCGCCGGTCTTGGTGCTGGTCGCCGCGTCCGGTTCGGCCGTCGTGGCGGACGTGGACGGGCTGCTCGAGGTGGTGGTCTCGGACGTCGTCGGCGCGGCCGGCTCGGGCTGCGCGTTCTCCGTTCCCGCGGTCCCGCAGCCGGCCAGCGCGGCCGCCAGCGCCGCCGTCGCCACACCCAGTCCGATGCGCGGTGAACTGATTCGAACCACGATCTTTCCCCTCCCTGTGCCGATCGGAGCACTACCCGGGAGACGTGTGGTCCACACGCCTGGTTGCGCCGCGTCACGCGATTTTCCGACCATCCGCCGCAACATGCGGTGAAACTACAACAAGGCGCCCTCGACGACCGGTCGAAACGTCCCCTACATGGGCAAACCGACCCAGTTCAGGCACTGCCAGCCACCGTCGGCGGCGGCCTCCAGCTCGATGATGCCGGTGTTCGGGATCAGGCCCTGATCGGCCAGCTCGGGCCGCACATTCGGGGCCAGCCACTCGGCGCCGAGCCGGATCAGCCCGCCGTGCGAGACCAGCACCACGACACCGTCCGATCGGGTGAAGTCGTGACGCTGCGCGAGACCGGCGATCGCACCGGCGAACCGGTCCCGGGCCTGCTCCCCGGTCTCCCCACCGGGCATCGGGACGTGCAGCTCGCCGCGGGTCCAGTGGCTCACCACGGTCAGGTACTGCTCGATGGCCGCCCGGTCGCTGCGGCCCTCCAGGTCGCCGACCACGATCTCGTGCACGCCCTCGACCCGCTCCACCGCCATGCCCAGCGCCTGCGCGAGCGGGACGGCCGTCTGCTGCGCACGGGTGGCGTGCGAGGCGTAGACGCCCTCCACCGGCTCGGTCGCGAGCTTCTCGGCCAGCTGCCGCGCCTGCTCGTGGCCCAGCTCGGTGAGCGGCGGGCCGGGCAGCGCGGTGTCCAGCTTCTTGGCGACGTTGGCCGCGGTCTGCCCGTGCCGCACCAGGTACAGCTTCATGCCTGCTCCCCTCTCTGCACCGCGGCGACCCAGCCGGCGGCGTCGGTGAAATCCTCGTTGCGGGCGGCCGGTTCGACGGTGGCCCGCACGCCGTCGGCGCGGGCGAACGAGCCGAGGAACCGGACGTCGCGGCAGCGGCGGCGCAGCGCGGCGAGCGCGTCGGCGATGCGCGGCTCGGCCACGTGGCCCTCGAAGTCGATGAAGAACCGGTACTCGCCGAAGTTCTGCTTGTTCGGCCGGGCGTCCAGGCGGGTCAGGTTGATGCCGCGGGTCGCGAGTTCGGTGAGCAGCTCGGCGAGCGCGCCGGTGCGGTTGGCGGCCGCGGCGACCAGCGACGTGCGGTCGGCGCCCGTCGGCTCCGGCAGCACCACCGGGGGCCGGCGCATCAGCAGGAACCGCGTGCGGGCGTCCCGGACGTCGGCCACCTCGGTCGCCAGCACCTTGAGCGGGTAGTGCTCGACGGCGACCGGCGCGGTCACGGCGGCGTCGAACTCCCCGGCCTGCACGGCGACCGCGGCCGCCGCGGTCGATCCGGCCGCCACCGCGCGGGCGCCGGGCAGGTTGTCGGCCAGCCACTGGCGAACCTGCGCGAGCGCGTGCGGATGGCTCGCCACGGTACGGATTTCGCCGACGTCGTCGCGCGTGAGGACGCTGAAGTGCACTGGTAGCAAGGCTTCCGCGACACCGATCAGCGGCTCGCCGACGGCGAGGCTGTCCAGCGTCGCGGGAACCGCGCCCTCGACGGAGTTTTCCACCGGCACGCACGCCGCGTCCGCCTCGCCCCGGCGCACCGCGTCGAGCGCGTGCGGGATCGTGTCGGCGGGGACGAGTTCGTCCTCCGCCGTGGTGAACGTGCGGGCGGCCTGCTCGGTGAACGTCCCGACCGGCCCGAAATATGCGATCCGTGACACGCCGACAGGCTACGCACCGCGCCCGCTGCTGGTCTGTTCAGGCGTTCGAGTGCGCCGCCTGGTTACGTGGGGTCGCGTTTTTTGGCATGGTGTAGGGGTGACTGCCGAATCGGGCACCCAACCCACCGGCAAGCGAACGGAGGACCAGGTCGCACCCGCAACTCCCGCCCTGGTGCTGTGTGCCGTCGACGAACCACTCGCCAGCGCGTGGCGATCCGTTGTGGACACCATGACCGGCTCGGTGCGCGTGCACCGGGGTTCGGTGCTGGACGTGGTCGCCGACGCCGTGGTCAGCCCGGCGAACTCGTTCGGCTGGATGCGCGGCGGGATCGACGCGGTCTACGCGCGCGCGTTCCCGAACGTCGAGCAGAACGTCCGCAGCACGATCCTCGCCTACCACGGCGGTGAACTGCCGGTGGGCAGCGCGGTCGTGGTGCCGACCGGCGAACCCGCGCCGGCGTGGCTGATCAGCGCGCCGACGATGCGGGAACCCGGCGAGCGGCTGCCCGCCGACACGGTCCACCCGTACCTCGCGGCGCGGGCGGTGTTCCTGCAGTGGCGCGACGGGGTGCTCGAACAGGGCGTGGCGGTGCGCGCGGTCGTCGAGACCATCGCGATGCCCGGTCTGGGCACCGGCGTCGGGGGCGTGAGCCCGGAGACGTGCGCCCGCCAGGTGGCGGCGGCCTGGGACGAGGTCTTCCGGCGGAACTAGCACTCCGGCCCTGGTCACGGGCGGTTCCGGGCGCGCGTGTAGAAGGTCACAGCGCATTTACTCGCCGTAAGACCTACCGTTGAAGCTGCGTTACGGAGATGTCGACGCCAGCCCAGCCCACCGACGGGCAAGGAGTGTGGGAATGCCACGGGTACGTGAGCTCAGCCCGTACGTCGAGCTCCACCGGGAGCAGTGGCGGGAGCTGCGTCGCAGCACACCGTTGCCGCTGACTGCCGAGGAGCTGCACGGCCTGCGGGGGCTCGGCGAACAAATCGATCTCACCGAGGTCGCCGAGGTCTACCTGCCGCTGTCCCGCCTGATCAACCTGCAGGTCGCGGCGCGTCAACGCCTGTACGAGGCCACCACGACCTTCCTCGGCGAGGACTGCCGGGGCACCAAGGTGCCGTTCGTGATCGGCATCGCCGGCAGCGTCGCGGTCGGCAAGTCGACCACCGCGCGCATCCTGCGCACCCTGCTCGCCCGCTGGCCGGACCACCCGCGCGTGGACCTGGTGACCACGGACGGCTTCCTGTACCCGAAGGCCGAGCTGGTGCGCCGCGGCATCATGCACCGCAAGGGCTTCCCGGAGAGCTACGACCGCCGCGCGCTGCTGCGGTTCGTCTCCGACGTCAAGTCCGGCGCCGAGTCGGTCAGCGCGCCGGTGTACTCGCACCTGGCCTACGACATCCTGCCCGGCGAGGAGCAGGTGGTGAACCGGCCGGACATCCTCATCATCGAGGGCCTCAACGTGCTGCAGCCCGGCTCGCGGCTGACGGTGTCGGACCTGTTCGACTTCTCCATCTACGTCGACGCGCACATCGAGGACATCGAGCGCTGGTACGTCGAGCGGTTCCTCAAGCTGCGCAGCACGGCGTTCGCGGACCCGGCCTCGCACTTCCACCACTTCGCGACGCTGGACGACGTGGAGGCCCGCGCCGAGGCGCGGCACCTGTGGCGCACGATCAACGAGCCGAACCTGGTGGAGAACATCCTGCCGACCCGCCCCCGCGCGACGCTGGTGCTGCGGAAGGACCCGGACCACAGCATCAACCGGGTCCGCCTGCGCAAGCTGTAGGCACGCCCTCGGCCGAATGGCTGACCCCGCTCGCCGAGCGGTAACCGGTTGGCCGATACCGCGGGCACCCGGCAAAGCTCACCCTGGAGGGCAGGAAATGCGCCCTGACCAGGGAGGAGGCACGCCGATGTTCGCGATCATCTTCACGTGGATCGGTGCCGTGCTCGGTATCGCGGTGCTGCTGGTGATGGCCTTCGGTGCGTTCGTCCTCGATTTCGAAGACGCTCTCGCCGACCGCCGCCGCAAGCGCCGCCTGGACCCGGTGGCAGCGGAGGGCCCGACCGCGGTGCCCTAGTTGTACTGCCCGGGGACGATCTGCACCGCACCGCACAAGGAGCGGCGGACACTGCGCCGGTGGGCGCCAGTGCAGTATCGCTGTCCAGCATCGGCGGCCCCGGAGCTGAAGCCCATCTCGGACAGGCCGATCTCGGTCGGCAGGTCGGTGTGGATCCGACGAGCGCAACGGACGTGAGCGGCGCACCAGCCGGGACGGCCACGAACTGCGCTTCGCGGTGGTGCGGTGTCGCGACGCGGGGGCGTGATCCGCGGCCGTCGAAGCGCGCAGGAGCGGGATCAGGTTCTCGGGGAGCACGAAAGTTCCCAGGTGGTTTCCGCGATCGTCCCCGCCGGCCGGGCCACCAGGGCGAGTTCGGGCAGGTCGGCGATCACCGTGACCGGCGGGACGGCACCGGCGGCGACCTGCTGGCGCTTGCCGGGGGTGCGGTCGTTCAGGTCGAGCCGGAGGTCCTCGGCGGCGAGGCCCAGCGCGAGCGCGCGTCGGTGACGGCAGACAGCCCAGCCGCCATCCCCTAGTCCGCCGAGCCGGCGTCCAGCTCGTCGAGCGCCGCGACGTAGTCGTCCAGGTCGAACTCCAGTTCGCCGTCCTCGTCCGCGGTGAGGTGCTCCTCCAGGACCGCGGTCAGCTCGGCCAGCACTTCGTCGCGTTCCAGGCCGGACTCGGTCAGGCGCTGGGCGGCGATCCACGTCTCGGCGGGCTCGCCGTCCCACAGCTGGTCGACGACCGTGGTCAGCGCGACCGCCCGCAGCTCCGACTCCTCGTCGTCGAACTCGGCGGCGAACTCGCTCAGCACCAGCATCCGGCGCTGCTCGGGGTCGGACGGGTCCAGCTCGACCTCGTCGTCCTCGGTCTCCACGGTCAGCGACGGCAGCGCGAACTGACGGCGTTCCAGCAGGTCCTGCACGTCCTCCGGGGTCAGGTCCTCGGAACCGGTCAGGTAGGCGTCCAATGCGGACTCCTCCTCCGGGTCGCGGTCGTCCAGCCGGTCCTCGACCGCCTCGACCAGGGCGGTCAGCGCGTCCTCGGGCAGGCCCTGGCGCTCGCCGAACACCCGCGCCCACACCGGCAGCAGCGCGGCCATCGCCGCGTCCTGCTCGTCGGTCAGCTCGATCTGCCCGTCGTCCACGAAGTCCACAAAGGACTCCAGCTTGGCCGGGCCGACGCGCAGCGGGCGCCGCGAGTCGTGCTCCAAGCCGAACTCGATCAGGCGCAGCGCGACCACCCGGGCGTCCTCGGTGTCGCCGACCTCGTCCCCGGCCGCGGCGAAGAACGAGTCGATGACCTCGGCCTGCTCCTCCACCGTCAGCGGCTCCGGCTCCCCGGCCTCGGCCGGCTCCGGCAGCGTCCGCAGGCGGGCCAGCGCGAGCGCGCGGAACCGGACGAAGTCCTCGCCCACCTCGGGCTCGGCCTGCCACTCGGTGCCGGCGAACGCGTCCGCGATCACCTCGTGGGCCTGCTCGGGGCCGATTTCCGCGGACTCGCCCACCGTGCGCAGCTCGGCCAGCACGTCCTGCGGCGACTCGACGATCGCGGCGTCGGTGACCCAGCCGCCGAAGCTGCCGTAGTTGATCGAGACGACCAGGCCGTGGTCGCCGAACGACACCAGCACCGAGCTCTCGTCGCCGTAGACGTCGGTGGCGCGCCAGCACTGGCCGGGCGTGACCTGGTTCAGCCGTGCCGCCCAGGCCGGCTCGGGCAGCCCGAACTTCTCCAGCGCCAGGCCCGCGGCCTCCCGCTGGTCCTCGTCGGTGGCCAGGACGCGCAGCGCGGCCAGCGGCGCCACCAGGCGCTCCGGCTCGGCGGCGTCGGCGGCGAGGTCGATCAGGCCGGCCGCGAGGTCGTCGTCGGCCTCCCACCACTCGCCGAGGATCTCCGAGGTGACCAGCTCGACGCGGGTCGGATCGGCGTCGTTCCCCAGTTCGGCGAAGGCGTTCAGAACCTCGTCGAAGGCGGTCTCCGGCTGCGGCACCTCGGTCATGGCGCACATAGTCGCACCAGCGGCACCCCGGCTCACGCGCGGGACCGGCGTCTCAGTCCGTGGGCAGCGCGATCCGGGCGTTCCGGATTTCGGTGATCAACCGGACCTTGCGCTTGTGCCGTCCGACCAGCTCGGCGAGGTAGGGCGCGAAGTCCGCCGGGCGGCCGACGGTGCGGTAGAGCGCGCGCAGGCGGCGCAGGGCACGGGCGGCCTCGCGGTAGTGCTCGACGGTCCGGCCGCCGATCAGCGACTCGACGTGCTCGCGGTGGACCGCCAGCAGCCCGGCCGCCTCCTCCTGACGCCCGGCCGCCACCAGTGCCTCGATCAACGCCTCCGCGTGCTCCGGCGTCGGCTCGCGGTCGAACTCCGCGCGGCGCAGGCTCAGCACGTCGTCGGCCAGCTCGGCGGCCGCCGGGTCCTGCTTGAGCGCCCGCGCCGCGTAGGTGATCGCCTCGCTCGTGCGGCCGGCGGCGCGCAGGACACGGACGATGCGCAGGCTCGCCTCCATCCGCGGCAGCTGCGTCGACAGGATCGCGACCAGCCCGTCGACGTCGCCGGAGATCTCCACGAGCTGCTCGTGCAGGCGCTCGGCGACCGGCCGCTTGGCCCGGTCGGGGCGGGCCCGGTCCACGTGGGACCGCAGCTGGGCCAGCCCGGTCTCGCCGAGCGGGCCGGCGAACTCGGCCAGGTCGATCTCGGCCCGCCCGTCGAAGGCGACCCCGGCCAGCCAGTCGGCCAGCTCGACCGGGTCCGGCGGCCGGGCCGCGCAGGCCCGCGCGTAGAGGCCCAGTGCGCGGCGCAGCTCGGCGCCGTCGCCCTCGTCGCGGCTGATGCGCTCGACGGTGCGCCGGGCCAGCGGGGCGACGTCGGCGCGCGTGCCGGAGTCGAGCAGCCGCTGCACGGTGTCCAGCACCGGGCCGATCTTCGTGTTCTCCGCCGCGGGCTCCGGCGTCCCGGCTCGCAGTTCGAGGGACCGCCGCAGCTCCGGATCGCGTTCGGCCTGGTCGTGGAGCAGCCCGGCCAGCGTCTCGGTGTCGAGGGAGGACAGGTAGGCGCGGAGATCCGTCACCCCGCACATCCTGGCCTACTCGCGTCGCAGCGCGATCGGCGCGGCACCGCCCGTTTCATGATCGAAATCCGCGTCCTCCTCGGCGAGCAGGTCGCGGAACTCCTCGGTGATCTCGTCCAGCTCCTCCAGCAGCCGCTCGATCGCGGCGGGGCGCAGCCCGGACCGCTCGCCGGCCCAGCGGCCCCACGGCGGCAGGACCTCCGGCAGGGTCTCCAGGAACTCCGCCGGGAAGCCTTCGGCGTCCAGCACGTCCTCCAGCAGGAGGTCGAACTTGCCCGGCCCGACCCGCAGCGGGCGGCCGAAGTCGTCGTCGCAGCCGTAGTCCACGAGGAACCGGACGCAATCGGTGAACCAGCGGTCGTCGCGGACGCCGTCGGCCTCGGCGAGGAAGGCGCGCACCAGCTCGTCCCGCTCGGCCTCGGTGAACGTGGGCGGCTCCACCGGCGGATCGGCGGGCGGCATGGCCCGCAGCCGGGCGGCCAGCAGTGCGCGCAGCGGGGTGAGCGGGTCCTCGGCGATCACGTCCGGCAGCAGGGCCGCGGCGCTGTCGTTGACCGCGACCGCGTCTTCGAGGATGCGGCGCGCCCGCGGCAGCGGGATCCGCTCGGTCACCAGGACCTCGCTGGCCTCCTCGCTCGCGCGCATGCTGTCCACCAGGTCGTCCACCTGGTCGGTGAGGTAGACGTCGCCCAGTCCGCCGCCGCTGAGCTCGACCTCGGCGACCAGCCCGTGGACGTGCCCGGACCGGTCCCCGCGCAGGACCAGGGTGGCGCCGTCGCCGAACACGTCGGCCTGCTGCCAGCACTCGGTGACGGTGAGGTCGCCCAGGTCCCACGGCGGTTCGGGCATGGCGGAGAACGTCTCGGCCGCCGCCCCGGCGCGGGTGCGCTGCTCGTCGGTCAGCGCCAGGTGCTGCAGCATCCGCAGCAGCGCGCGGGCGGCCGGGCTCGGCCGGCGCGCGGCGTCGTCGATCAGCGGGAGCACGACGTCGCGACCTTCGTCTGAGGGGTGCCACAGGTCGCCGAGGATCGTCGACGCCATCAGCTCGACCTCGATCGGGTCGCGCTCGGCCAGCGCGTCCTCGGCGTCGGCGAGCACGGTCTTGAGCAGCTGGCGGCGCTCGTCGGAGACGCCGGGCTTCTTCTTGGCGGGCTTGCGCTTCCGGCTGACCGGGCTCATGCGCCCATGGTGGCAGCTTTCCGGCCGGACACCACCTTCGGCACGGCGATGCGGGCGTTGCGGACCTCGACGAGGAGGCGGGTCTTGCGCTTGTGGGTCTCGACCAGGCCGGCCAGGTACTCGCCGAACTCCGGCACCCGGTCCGCGCGCTTGTGCAGGGCGCGCAGCTCGCGCAGCCGCTGGGCCGCCTCGCGGTAGCCGCCCGGGTCCTTGAGCTCGATGAGTTCCTCGACGTGCAGGCGGTAGACCGGGATCGCCGCGGCCGGATCGCGGTCGGCGAGCCGGGCCAGCGCCTGGGTGCGCTCTTCGGGCCAGCGGCCGAGTTCCTCGGCGGCGGCGCGCAGGGCGCGGTAGGTGTCCGGGGACGGGTGGCGGCGGAACTCGGCCCGGCGCAGGGCGAGCACGCCCTCGCGCGGGTGCACGACGGTGCGGGCGGCGTGCGCGATGGCCTCACCGTGGCGGCCGGCGGAGCGCAGCAGGCGGACGATGCGCAACGCGGTGGCCGGGGTGGGCGGCTGGGCGGACAGGATCGCCAGTAGCGCGTCGACGTCGCCGGTGACCTCGGCGAGCTGCTCGGTCAGGCGGCGGGTGGCGTCGGTCTGCGGGGTCTTCGTGAGCGCGGCCTTCAGGTGCGCGAGTCCTTCGTCGCCGAGGGCGGGCGCGAAGTCGGCGAGGTTGATCTCGGGCCAGCCGGGCCGGTCGAGCTGGGTGTCCAGGATCCAGTCGGCCAGCTCGCGCGGGTCGGGGCGGTGGACCGCGCAGGCGCGGGCGTACAGGCCGATCGCGCGGCGCAGCTCGGCGCCGGTGGCGTCGCTGTCGGCCATCCGGCGGGCCAGCGGGGTCAGGTCGGCCTGGGTGCCCGCGTCGAGGAGTCGTTGCAGCGTGTCCAGGACGGGGCCCACCTTGCCGTGCGCGACCGCCCGCAGCTCCAGCTCGTGTCGTAACCGCGGGTCACGATCGGCCTGTTCGAGGAGGAGTTCGGCCAGCGTCTCCGCATCGAGAGTGCGCAGATAGGCACGCAGATCCGGGGCCGAGGTCATGCGGACAATCCTGCCGCACCCGATGGAAGGAGAACGTCACCCAACAGCGTCGTCTTCCCTGACGCTGCGTGAGCATCAGCAGGGGCTGAGCCACTGGAAGAAGTAGCCGGTCTCGGCGCCACGATCGAGGTCGTCCAGAAGGGGGACGGGCGAGATCTCCGGAACGCTGCGCGGGTACGGGCGCCAGCGGCCCGCGTCGGCGAGGTAGTAGAGCGACCACATCTCGTCGAGGCCGTAACGGAGCTGGGCGAAGGGCCGTTCGGCCGGCCCGTCGCCCACCCATCCGGCCCGCCGCTCGACGAGGGTCACGATGCGCCCGCGCCAGCGGGACATGACCGTGTACTCGTCGCGCTGACCTGCCGGAACCCGCCGCTCACACCAACGATCGATCTGGCGTTGCTGGAGCTCGGGGATCGGCGACATACCCACAGTGATACCGCAACCCGATCGGGTCGTGCGGCACCGGATACTGCGCCCTGTGACGCTCGACGATCTGCAACGGCGGCTGGCCGAGTTCGCCGCCGCCCGGGACTGGCAACGATTCCACACGCCGAAGAACCTGGTGATGGCCCTGTCCGGCGAGGTGGGCGAGCTGACGGCGCTGTTCCAGTGGCTGACGCCGGCGGAGTCGGCTTCGGTGCTCGAGGACCCGGCCACGCGCGCCGCGGTGCTCGACGAGCTGGCCGACGTGACGATCTACCTCGCCCGGCTGGCCGACGTGCTCGGCGTGGACCTCCTGGAAGCCGCCGAGGCGAAGGTGAACCGCAACGAGTCGCGGTTCCCGGCACCGGAGTAGTTACGCCGTAGTGGGGCGGAAGGTTGCCCCGCTATGGCACATGGCACTCGCGGTGCACGTCCCACTCCCGGAAAGCGTGAACCTCGAGAGACCGCACTTCGTCATTCGTTCACGACGGCGGGCGGTTCGGGCGCCGGGATGGCTGTCCCGGCCGACGGACGGGAGGTTTTCGATCATGAGAACTCTGCGGTGTGCTGCCGTTCTGGCGGCGGCTCTGGCATCGGCGGTGCTCGCTTCCGGAGCGGCGTCCGCCGCCCCGCAACCACAACGGGCCGCCGTCGACCTCGACGGCGACGGCACGCCGGACCTGGCGACACTCACCACGACCGGCGACTACACGCAGCGGCTGGAGTTCACCGTGCGCGGCGTGACGACAGCCGTCGACCTGCCCGGGGATCCCGCGCCGATGCGCGTCACCGACATCGACGGCGACGGCAGGCAGGAGGTGATCGTGCTCGAAACCGCCGGCGCCAACACGCTCTGGTACGGCGTCTGGGACCACGACGGCACCGGCCCGCGCACTCTGTCCACAACGGACGGTGAGAAGCTGTACCTGTACGAGGGCGGCGGCGTCACGACCCGGCTCGGCTACGAATGCGCCGACAACTCCTCCGGCGGCCGGGACCTCATCACGCTGGCCGCGCTGATGGACGACAACACCTCCGCCATGACCTACAGCGGACAGCGGGTGCTCTACGAGATCCACGACGGGACCGCCCGCGAGGTGACCACCTACACCATCACCTCGGCCCCGCAGGACGATCCGGTACTGCGCACCACGCCGGAATCCTGCGTCTGACGGTGGCGACCTGGCGGGCACCGAGCACCCCGGTGCCCGCCTTCCGCTGACCAGGACGGCGTCGCCGGTGGGTGACTTGGTCGCAGAACCTGTGATATCCACGACCGGTGGATCCCATCGTGCAGACCAGGTCCGGGGCCGTCCGCGGCGTGACCGACGGGGTGGTCAGTTCCTTCAAGGGCATTCCGTTCGCCGGACCGTTGACCGGTGCCGCGCGGTTCCAGGCGCCCACCGGGCCCGAGCCGTGGGACGGGACGCGACCCGCGGACCGGTTTTCGGCCTCGCCGCCGCAGGGGTCGCTGTTTCCCGGCATGCCGTCGGCCTGGCAGCCGGGTGAAGGGGACGACTTCCTCAGCGTCAACGTGTGGACCCCGGACGCCGGTGGCAGCGGTCTGCCCGTCATGGTCTGGATCTACGGCGGCGCCTACCTCATCGGCACCGCGCGGCAGCCCGAGTACGACGGCGCCAACCTCGCCCGCGCCGGGGTGGTCGTCGTGACGTTCAACTACCGCGTCGGCCTCGAGGGGTTCGGCTGGCTGCCCGGGGCGCCCGCCAACCGGGCCTTCCTGGACCAGCTCGCGGCGCTGCGCTGGGTCCAGGACAACATCGCGAACTTCGGCGGCGACCCGGACAACGTGACGATCTTCGGCGAGTCCGCCGGTGGCACGTCCGTCGCGGCGCTGACCGCCTCCGACGCCGGGCGCGGCCTCTTCCGGCGGGCCATCGGGCAGAGCATCGCGCAGGGGTTCCTCTCCGAGAACCGCGTGCGGCGCACCACCGAGCGCATCGCGGCGGCCCTCGGTGTCCCGGCCACGCTCGACGGCTTCGCGCAGGTGCCCTCCGAAGCCATCCACGCCGTGCAGATGGTGCCCGGCGAGATCACGCCGTTCGGCCCCATCGTCGACGGTGAGCTGGTCACCGACCTGCCGTGGCGCAACCTGCGCGCCGAAGTCGACCTCGTCGCCGGCTTCAACCACGACGAGTTCACCCTCTTCGTCGCCGGCCAGGACCTCTCCGGCGCCGACCCGGCCGCCACCGCCGACGCCGTGGGCCTGCCCGCCGGCGCGATCGCCGAGTACCGGGCCGCCCACCCCGGCCTGTGGGACGCCGACCTGCACGTCCTGATCCTGTCCGACCGCACCTTCCGCCTGCCGTCGCTGTGGTCCGCGCAGAACCACCCCGGCCGCAGCTGGTGCTACGAGCTGACCTGGCCGTCGCCCGCGTTCGGCGGGATGCTGCGGTCCTGCCACGCGCTCGACGTTCCGCTGACGTTCGGCAACTTCACCGGCCCGCTCGCCGAAATGCTGCTGGGCAACCCGGCCCCGCCGGAAGCGGACACGTTGTCGAAGGAGATCCGCAAGGCGTGGGTCTCCTTCGCCACGACCGGCGACCCGGGCTGGCCGGAATACGACAAGGACCACCGGCTCACCCGCATCTGGGACGTGCCGGTCTCGGTGACGAGCGACCCGATAGCGAGTTCGCGACGGATCTGGGAGGCGGCGGCGTGAAGCTCCGGACCCGGCTCAACCGGACCTGGCCGACGCGCTCGAAGCCGCCAGGGCACGAGCCGCCTTCGACAAGCTCTCCTACAGCCGGCAGCGCCGCATCGCGAAGGCGGTCGAAGACCGCTCCGGCTGACTAGGCTCGGGGTATGGCCATCGAGGTGCTGCTCGTCGACGATCACGAGGTCGTGCGGCGCGGCCTGCGGGAAATGCTGAGCGACGAACCGGACATCGAGGTCGTCGCCGAGGCGGGTAGCGCCGACGAGGCCATCGCGGTGGCCATGCACGTCGAGCCGGACGTGGCCGTCGTCGACGTGCGGCTCGGCGACGGTGACGGCGTCGCGCTGTGCCGGGAGTTGCGGGCGCGGTCGAACCCGCCGTATTGCCTGGTCCTCACCGCGTTCGACGACGAGGAGGCCATGGTCGGCGCGATCATGGCCGGCGCCTCCGGCTACCTGCTGAAACAGGTCCGGGGCCAGGACGTGGTCAACGCCGTGCGCGAGGTCGCCGCCGGCCGGTCGCTGCTCGACCCGGTCACCACCGCCCGCGTGCTCGACAAGCTGCGCCACCCCGCCGACGACGAGCTGGCGCGCCTGACCGACCGGGAGCGCACGGTGCTGGAGCTGATCGGCGAGGGCCTGTCCAACCGGGAAATCGCCGAGCGCCTGTTCCTCGCCGAGAAGACCGTGAAGAACCACGTCACGTCGGTGCTGTCCAAACTGGGCATGCAGCGCCGCACGCAGGCGGTGGCGTGGGTGGCGCGGCGCTCGAAGTAGGTCAGGCCAGCTGGTAGCCGCGGCCCGGCCGGACCAGCGCGGCGGCCAGGCCGACGGCCGCGCCGAGCACGGTGTCCACCAGCCGGTCGGCGGTGACGGCCAGCGTGTCGACCGGCGCCGCCATCGAGCCGAGCAGCAGCACCAGCGGCGTCACGAACACCATCGCGAGCGCGTAGTTGCGGATGACCGTCAGCTCCGCGCCGAGCAGCGCGACCACGATCACCGCGAGCTTCACCGGTTGCGGCAGGTCGAGCGTCAGCAACAACGCGGCCACCAGAACACCGACGACCGTGCCCGACACGCGCTGCACGAAGCGGTGCATCGTGTGTTGCAGGTGCGTGGCCTGCAGCACGGCGGCCGCCGCGACCGTCGCCCAGTACGGGTGCCCGAGGCCGAGCGCGTGCGCGAGCAGACCGGCCGCCAGCACCCCGGCGAACACCTTCACCGCACGCGGCCACTCGGGCGAGGACCGGTCCAGCGCGGCCCGCAGCCCCGTGCGCCACGAGGTCGGCCGGTCGTCGTGGTCGAAGAACAGCCACCCGGACACCGCCACGACCCACGCGACCAGCGCGCCCGCGGCCGCGACCCCGACCTGTGCGGCGACGCCCGGCCAGCCCACCGGCCCGGCCGACGTGGTCCCCGCGGCGAAGACGAACATGAGCCCGCCGGGCGGCCCCGACCGGATACCGTCCGTGAACAGTTTCGCGGCCGCCGCGACCAGGGCGACCATGATCGCGACCGGCACCGGGCCCAAGCCGGCCGCCGACGCCGTCCCCCCGAGGCCGACGGCGGCCGTCAGACCTGCGCCGATCACGGCGAGCAGCCGGGCCCTCACCGGATACGGCTCGAAGCGGGCGTGCACCGCGGTCATCCCGCCGAACGCCGCGGCGGGGGCCAGCTCGGTGTGCCCTGCGGTCACAACCGCGACCAGGACTATGTTCGCCCCGGTCATGGCCCGTAACGCGGACACCAGGGCCCGGTCGGCCGGGCGCAGGTGCCACCAGCCGCGCGGCGAGAGCGCGCGGAAGAGGTCGTGGCGACCGAAATAATTCACGAGTAAAATACTAACGAACGATTTGCGTGCGAAGGAGCTCAGCGGTGAGTGATCTCGTCGACAGAGTGCGGCAGCAGTGGCAGGACGTGCACCCCGGCCTCGACACGTCCGGGATGGCCGTCGTCGGCCGGGTGCTGCGGCTGGCCTCGCTGATCCGCCGCGCGACCGACGACCTCCTGCTGGCCAACGACCTGAACCGCGCCGAGTTCGACGTGCTGTGCGCGTTGCGGCGCAACGAGGTGCTCAACCCCGGCCAGATCAGCCGCGAGATGCTGTCCTCCGGTGCCGCGATCACCAAGCGGCTGGACCGGCTGGAACGGCTCGGCCTGGTGTCCCGGACGGCGAGCGAACGCGACCGGCGCGTGGTGCAGGTCCGGCTGACCGAGCGCGGCGTGGAGCTGATCGACCGGCTGCTGCCCGAACACCTCGAAGGCGAGAAGGTCGCGCTGGCGAACCTGGCACCGGAGCAGCAGGCGGAGCTGGCCGGGCTGCTGAAGGTGATGCTGGAGACCGTCGAAGGCGTCGGCTGAGGACGCGCCCTCCGCTCAGCGGCGCACCGGACGCGGCCGCTGAGCGTGGAACTCGCGCGCCCGAGCGTGGAACTCGCGCGCGGGAGCGTGGAACTCGCGCCCCCGAACGTGGGACTCGCGCGCCCGAGCGTGGGACTCGCGCGTGGGTGTTAGAGCAACACGGCGCCGTAGTCCGGGGCCGTCTTCACCAGTCCGCTGTCCAGGTGGAACTTCCGCGCGGTGTCGTACGAGGTCTGCTGGACGTCCGGGGACACCGGGATCTCGTGCCGCAGGATGGGCAGCAACGCGTCCAGCGCCGCCGGATCCGTCGACTTCAGGTACTGCCCGAGCAGCTCGCGAGCGCCGGCCGGGTCGCCGTGCACGTCGGCCAGCGCCCGTCCCATCGCCCGCTGGAACGCGGCGAACTCGTCCTTCTTGCGGGCCAGCAGCTTCCGGGTGCTGAACACGCAGCCGTGCAACGCTCCCGTCAGGCTCGGCACGTCCCCGGCCGCCGGCGAGATGTGGATGCGCCCGGCGCCGGCCGCCTCCGCCTGCTGCCCGATCGGCTGGAAGAACGCCAGCGCGTCCACCCGGTTCGACTTGAGGGCACCGATCGCGGACGTCGCGGCGCTGCCCAGGTTCACCAGCGTCGCGTCGGTTTCGGCGTTGCGGCCGATGCTGCCGAACAGGTACTTCACCAGCGCCTCGGTGCCGCTGCCCGGCCCGGTGATGCCGATGTTCTTCCCCACCAGCGCGCGGATCTTCTCCTCCAGCGACCCCGCCTCCGGGAACGACGGCGGCACCACGATGTCCACGTAGTACTCGGTCACCAGGCTCGTCACGATCCGCGTGCCGTCGTCGATCTTGGCCAGGTTGAACGCGTCCGTGATGACCCCGGCGCCGAGGTCGATGCTGCCCGACTTGAGCGCCGCCGCCACCTTCGCGCCGGTGCTCAGCCGGGGGCGCTCGCCCAGAGTCAGGCCTTCGGCCGCGAAGTAGCCGCGCTTCTCCGCGATGAACAGCGGGAAGAACGCCGCCGAATCGCTGATCTGGCCGACGTTGAGCACGCCGGAGGGTGTGGTCGACTCACGCGTCGCGCACGCCCCCGCCAGCAGCAGCGGGCTCGCGGCAAGCGCTTTCAGGAACGTCCGCCGGTCACCCATCGATCGGCTTCCAGCGGTTGACGCGACGGCCGATCAGCCCGACCAGGACGTTGAGCAGCCCCGCCACGACGCTCAGCACGACCAGCGTGGCGAACACCCCGGCGGTGTCGAACTGCGCCGCCGCGTCGTTGATCAGGTAACCCAGCCCGCGGTTGGACGCAACCAGCTCCCCGATCACCGCCCCGATCAACGCGTACGGGATCGCCACCTTGAGCCCGGTGAGCACCCCGGTCATCGACGCCGGCAGCACGACCTTGCGTGCGATGTCCCGCCGGTTGCCACCCATCAGGCGCACCGCGTCGACCAGCCCGCGGTCGACCTCGCGCACGCCGGCCGCGGTGTTGAGGAACACCAGGAAGAACACCGTCGCCGCGGCGAGCAGCACCTTCATGTGCATCCCGATGCCGAACCACACGATGAACAGCGGCGCGAGCGCGACCTTCGGGATCGAGTACAGCGCCATCATGAACGGGTCGAGCACGCGGTAGAGCAGGTTCAGCGACGCCAGCACGAACCCGGCGATCGCGCCCGTCACCGCGCCGAGCAGGAACCCGTAGACGATCTCCTGCACGGTGATCCAGGTGTTCGTCCACAGTGTCCCGTCGGCGCTCCACTCGCCGAGCCGCCGGACGATGTCGCTGGGCTTGCTGGTGAACGTGCTGTCGATCCAGCGGTCCGCGGCGATCTGCCACAGCACCAGGAACGCGGCCAGCAACGCGACGCGCAGCGCCCACACCGTGGTCGTGGTGCCGTTGCGCTGCCACCAGGTGCGGTCCACGCTGACCCGCACGGGCCCGGTTGCGGTGAGGGTCATGCGACGGCCTCCTTCAGGGCTCCGGCGAGTTCCCGGTGCAGCGCCACGAACTCCGGATCCACCCGCAGGTCGTCGGCCGAGCGGGGGCGGGCGAGGGTGATCGGGCGGTCGAGCAGGATCGTGCCGAGCGAGCCGAGCACGACGACCCGGTCGCCGAGCAGCAGCGCCTCCTCGATGTCGTGCGTCACGAACACGACGGTCTGGCCGCTGCCCTGCCACAGCCGCAGCAGCTCCTCCTGCAGTTCGGTGCGCAGCTGCGCGTCGAGCGCGCCGAACGGCTCGTCCATCAGCAGGGTTTCCGGCGCGCCTGCCAGCATCCGCGCCAGGCTCGCGCGGCGCCGCATGCCGCCGGACAGCTCACGCGGGTAGTGCTTCTCGAACCCGCTCAGGCCGACGCGCCGCACCAGGTCGAGCGCGGTCTCCCGGCGCGTGTGCGCGTCCACTCCCCTGATCTCCAGCGGCATTTCCACGTTGCGCAGCACGTCCCGCCACGGCATCAGCGTGTCGTGCTGGGTCAGGTAGCCGATGCTCGTGTCCGGCCCGGTGAGCCTGCGGTCGTGGTACCGGATCTCGCCGGTGCTCGGTTCGGTCAGCCCGGCGAGCAGGTTGAGCAGTGTGGACTTGCCGCACCCGCTGCGGCCGAGCAGGGTCACGAAGCTGCCCGGCTCGATGTCGAGGCTGAACTCGCGGAGCGCGACCACAGCCGAGTCGTCCTTGACGAACTGCTTGGTGATCGCGTCCGCGGTGAGGCTCATGCGTCCGCCCCCACCAGGCGGCGGCTGTTCACGACGATCATCGTGTGCACCTCGTCCGCGGTGAAGCCGTACTCCAGCAACCGGTCCGCGGCCAGGGCGAGGCCGTGCTCGACCGGCGGGTTGAACGGCTGCCCCAGGTCGCTGGAGATCACCGAGTGCTCCGGGCCGGTCGCGCGGATGTTGCCGAGCCAGACGTCCCAGCTCACCTTGCCGGTGTAGGGCGTGGTCAAGCAGCGTTCCAGCAGCGCGCCCTTCTCGGCCAGCGCGCGCTGCCGCTCGATGCCGATGCGCTGCGAGGTGAACTCGGGGTGGGTCACGACGATCCGCCGCACCCCCTCCTCGATCGCGGCGTCGATCACCGCGGCCGACTCGTCCTGGTGCAGGTGGCCGGTCGCGAGCGTCATGTCGTGCTTGGCGACCAGGCTGAGCACCTGGCGGGTCTTCTCCAGCACCTTGCCGTCGGCGTCCAGCACGTCCACCGGGTCCGCGGCCATTCCCGCGGCGGCGAGGTCGGCCTGCACCTGCGCCCACATCGGCGGTTTCGCGCCCTCGGGCTCGCGGGCCTGGCACTGCCGCTGGTTGGCGCTGTCCACGGTGGGCAGCCAGACGAACGTGGCGCCGCCGCGGCCGGCGATCTCGACCGCGATCGGGTTCATGCCGCCGACCGAGGCGTTGAGCGTGATCGCGCCGCGGGCGTCGATGCCGGGGCGGGCCCGGTTGACGACCGCGGCGCGTTCGGCCGTGGGCAGGTAGTGGGATTTCAGGACGAAGCCGGCGAGCCCGGCTTCGGCGAAGCGCTCGGCGAGCGTCAGGTCGTCGATCCGCCGTCGCATCACGTCCGGCGCGACGTGGATGTGCACGTCATAGGCGCCGCGGACGAGGTCTCGGGCACGTTGGGTGGGTACCGGGTGGTCTGCCATGCCGCTCCTTTGCGCCATTTTGCTCGCCAAGATTGTTAACAATTATGGCGGCAAGCGTCAAGGGTACGGCTCAGGACTGTTCGGCTTCGCGCAGCGCCTCGATGACGCTGCTCAGGTGCTTCCGGATCGCCGCCGCGGCGGCGGCCGGGTCGTGGGCGCAGATGGCGTCGATGATCGCCAGGTGCTCGGGCAGCGAGACCGACGGCCGGCCGGGGCGCATGGCCAGCCGGAACTGGTGCCGCACGCTCTGCGCCCGCAGCCGCTCCAGCACCTGGCCCGCCGTGTGCTGACCGGAGATCTCCCGCACCCGGCGGTGCAGCTCCTGGTTCAGCCCCGAGTACCCCATCACGTCCCCGGACGCGACGGCCTTGCGCATCGCCTTGCCGAGGGCCTTCAGCTCGCGGATCTCCTCGCCGGTGACGCGCTCGGCGGCCTTCTCCGCACACAGGCTCTCCACCACCATGCGCACCTCGGAGATCTCGATGGCCTCCTCCAGCGACACGGCCCGCACCCGCGCGCCGCGGTTCTGCACCCGTTCGACCAGGCCTTCGTTGGCGAGTTCGAGCAGCGCGATGCGGACGTTGGCGCGGCTCGCGGCGAACTGCGCGGACAGGTCGGCCTCCACCAGCCGCTGGTTGGGCACGAACTCACCCCGGATGATCGCTTCGCGGATGGCGTCCACCACCGGCTTCTCGACTTCGGCCCGCTCTCCCACGCCCGCTCCCCGCGCTCGGTTTGTTGACAATTTTGTCGTGAACATCGTCTACTCGGAATGGTAGTCGGTTGTCGAGGAGGAGCCCGTTATGACCGTTGTCGCCGTTCTCGGTCTCGGGGAGGCGGGCAGTGAGTTCGCCCGCGACCTGCGGGCGGCCGGAGCCGTGGTGCGCGGGTACGACCCGGTGGTGCCGTCGGAGTTCTCCGCCGAAGCCGACGCCGCCGAGGACGCGGACCTGGTGCTCAGCGTCAACAGCTCGGCCGCCGCGGTCGGCGCGCTGCGGGCCGGCCTGCCGAAGGTCAGTGGCGTCTGGGCCGACCTGAACACCGCCTCCCCCGGCAAGAAGCGTGAGCTCGCCGCGATCGCCGCCGACGCCGGGATCGGCTTCGCCGACGTCGCGATCATGGCCCCCGTCCCCGGCCGCGGACTGCGCGTGCCGATGCTCGCCAGCGGTCCGGCGGCGGACGCGGTGTCGAAGCTGCTGGGCGCGCTCGGCGCGTCGGTCGAGGTGCTGCCCGGCGAGGCGGGGGTGGCGGCGGAGCGGAAGCTGCTGCGGAGCGTGTTCTTCAAGGGCATGTCGGCCGCCGTGGTCGAGGCGCTGGAGGCCGCCCGCGCGGCGGGGGTCGAGGACTGGCTGCGCGGGGTGATCGTCGACGAGCTGACGCGCGCCGACGAGTCCACGGTGGAGCGTCTGGTGACCGGCAGCGTCAAGCACGCCAGGCGCCGCACCGACGAGATGGCCGCCGCCGCGGAGATGCTGGGCGAACTGGGGGTCGCGGCCGACGTGGCGGCGGCGTCCCGCGATCAGCTGGCCCGCTTGTCCAGCGGCAGCTCGAACGCCACCAGCGTGCCCAGGCTCGGCGAGGAGTTGAGGTAGAACTTCCCGCCCGCGCGCTGGGCGCGTTCCTCCAGGTGCCGCAGGCCACGGGTCTGCACGTCCTGCGGCACGCCGGCGCCGTTGTCGCGGACGCGCAGCTTCACCCCGTCGGTGTCGCGCACCAGCGTCACCCTGGTCTCGCTCGCCCCGGAGTGCCGGACCACATTGGACAGTGCCTCGCGCAGCGCGGCGCGGATGTGGTCGGCCCGCTCGGCGGGGATGTCGGCCAGCTCGCCGGACAGCTCCAGCGTGGGCGGGAAGCCGAGCAGCTCCCCCGCGATCCGCACCTCGGCGCGCGCCGACTCGGCCAGGTCGGTGGCCGGCGGTTTCTCCGCCGTCGCGGGCTCCGGGGACCGCAGCTCGCGCACGGTGTGCCGGATCTCCTCGATGGTCTGGTCGAGCTGGTCGATGGCCTCGCCGAGCCGGGTCGCGTCGGTCGAGGCGAACCGCTTGCGCATCCGGCGGCGCACCCGGTCCAGCTGCATGCCCGCCGCGTACAACCGCTGCACGATCACGTCGTGCAGCTCGCGGGCGATGCGCTCGCGCTCCTGGTAGAGCGTGATCCGGTGCCGGTCGTTCGCGGCCTCGGCCAGCGCCAGCACGACGCCGACCTGCGCGGCGAACGCGGTCAGCACCTCGACGGTGGCTTCGTCGAACGGCCGCCCGGACCGCTCCCGGTACACCGCGAGCGCGCCCAGCACCCGCCCGCCGGAGCCGAACGGCGCGGCGGCGAACGGGCCGAACCGGCGCAGCTCGGCCGGCACGTACGGGGCCGTGCGCGGATCGGTGGTCATGTCGTCGGCAACCACCGTGACCCCGCCGCGGGCGACCTGCCCGGCCGCGGACTCGGCGGGCAGCACCACGCCGCGCGGGTCCTCGTTGTGCGTGCCGTAGGCGGCTTCGACGGACACCTTGCCGTCGTCCGCGCGGACCATCACCAGGCACAGGTCGGCCCCGGCCAGCTCGGCGGCCTGGTGCACGACCGAGTCCAGGACCGCGTCGGGGTCGCCGCCGGACAGGGCGGCGGTGGTGATCTCCGTGGCCGCGGACAGCGCGCGGGCGGCGAGGGTGGGTTCCATGAGCAGGGTCAAGCGTAGCCGCCTTCCAGGGCCGGCATCCGCACGCTGACACGCCCGTCACGCACGTCGAGGACGAGGTCGGCCTCGGCCGCCTCCTCGGCGTGGTGGGTGACGTGCACGACCGTACGGCCGGCCAGGGCGGTACGCAGGTTGGCCCGCAGCCGGCGGGCCGTCGGCTCGTCGAGGTGCGCGGTCGGCTCGTCGAGCAGGACGAGGTCCGCCCGCGGGGCCGCGACCAGCGCCCGCGCGACCGCGAGCCGTTGCGCCTGACCGCCGGACAGGCCGCTGCCGGCGTCGCCGAGGACGGTGTCCAGCGGCAGGTCCAGGCAGGCCAGGCGCAGGGCTTCGCGCAGCCGGTCGTCGTCGGCGTGCGGGTCGGCCAGGCGCAGGTTCTCCGCGACCGTCGTCGAAACGAGCTGCGGTTCCTGGGGCGCCCAGGCCACCTCGGCGGCGGTGGTCAGGCGTCCGCGCTGGGCGGGCAGGAACCCGAGCAGCGCGGCGAGCAGGGTCGACTTGCCGGCACCCGACGGGCCGACGACGGCGACGTGCGTGCCCGCCGGGATCCGCAGGTCCACGTCCCGCAGCACGGGGGTGGTCCAGCCGAGGTCGGCGTGCTCGAAGGCGATCGGGCCGTGTGCCACGGGCGGCTGCGGCTGCGAGCGCTCGACGTCGGCGATCCGGTCCATCGACGTGCGCAGCGGGTCCCAGTGCTGGGCCACCGGCGGCAGCATCGCGAGGACCTCGGCCAGGGCCAGCGGCACCAGGGCGAGGACGGGCGCGAGCACCGGGTCGATGCCCGAGCCCGCGGCCAGGCCGACCCCGGCGACCGCGGCCGCCCCGGTGACCAGCGTGATCAAGGCGTCGGCCGCGCCCGCCCCGAACGCCTGCCGCCGGGCCTGGTGAGCCAGCCGGTCGTCGGCGCGCGCGAGGTCTTTCCGGCGGCGGCGGTGCGCGCCGAACGCGATCAGCTCGGCGGCGGCGCCGAACAGGCCGAGCACCTGGGCGCTGACCGTCCGGCGCCCCTCGGCGAGCGCGGTGGTCGCCCGGCGCTCCAGCCGCAGCGCGAGCGCGGGCGCGGCGAGGGCGCCGACCAGCACGGCGGCGGCGAGCACGAGCCCGGCCACCGGCAGCAGGATCGTCTGCACGGCGATCGCCCCGGCCAGCACCAGCACCGCGACCAGCGGCGGGGTCACCACGCGCGGCAGCAGGTCGCGAACGGTGTCGACGTCGGCAACCAGCCGCCGCTGCCCCTCGCCGAACCGCAGGCCGAGCGTGCGGGCGGGGCCGAGCCGGACGAGCCCCCGCCACAGGCGGACCCGCAGCTGCCCGGCGATGCGGAACGCGGCGTCGTGCGTGATCAGCCGCTCCAGGTAGCGCAGCACCGCGCGGCCGAGCCCGAAAGCCCGCACCCCGACGACCGCGACGGTCAGCGTCAGGATCGGCGGCTGGAACGACGCCTTGGCGATGAGCCAGCCCGAGGTCGCGGTCAGCGCCACCCCGGCGAGCAACGCGAGCGCCCCGACCGCGGCGCCGCCGACGAACCGGCGACTCACCACTCCCCGGAGCGGCTGCGGCTCCGCGGCGTCGGCAACCGTGACGTGCGGCGCGGTCGTCGCCGCGTGTGTGGCCGGCAGGTGGGTTTCCCGGTGGTGCGCGGCCAGGAGGACGGCGGTGCCCAGCGGCAGGGTGGACGCGATGGCGGCCTCGACCAGCGCGGCGTTGGCGGCGTCCTGGTGCGCGGTGGGCTCGTCGAGCAGCAGGAGCCACGCGCCGTGCCGGACGCGCAGCAGCGCCCGCGCGACCGCGACCCGCTGGCGCTGTCCGGTGGACAGTTCGTGGACCGGCGCGTCGGCCAGCCCGGCGAGGTTGAGTTCGATGAGCAGCGCATCGACCTCGACCGGGTCAGGCGGCTGGTCCAGCGCGAGGTCCAGCTCGGCCCGCACGGTGCCGCCGGTGAACGCCGGGTTCTGCGGCACCCACGCGATGTCCCGCCGGAAAGCCGACATGTCGACCTCGCTCAGCGGGACACCGTCGATCAGCACCGTCCCGGCGGAGGGCCGCACGAAGCCGAGCAGGACGGCGAGCGTCGTCGACTTGCCAGCGCCACTCGGTGAATCGAGCCGGGTCAGCGTGCCGGGGCGCAGCGTGAACGTCTCGCCGTCCGGCGCGAAACCCCCGCGCCGCGCCACCCGCAGACCCGCGACCCGCACCTCACCCCGGCCGGGAATCGCGGTGCCCTCCGGCGCGACCGGTTCGGCGAGCACGTCGGTGACGCGGCGGACCGCCTCCACCCCGTCCTCGCTGGCGTGGAAGGCCGCACCGACCGCCCGCAACGGCTGGTAGCACTCGGGCGCCAGGATCAGCACGCCGAGCCCGATCGCGAGGGACAGGTCACCGCCCACCAGCCGCACGCCGATGACCACGGCGACCAGCGCGACCGACAGCGTCGCCGCCAGCTCCAGCACGAACGCCGAGGAGAACGCGACCTTCAACGTCTTCAGGGTCGCCCGCCGGTGCTTCTCCGACACCCGCCGCACCGCTTCGGCCTGCGCCTCCGCGCGGCGGAACGCGGCCAAAACCGGCAGCGCGCGCACGAGTTCCAGCAGGTGGCCGGACATCCGCTGCAGCGCGTCGGTCGCGGCCGCCGACCGGTCGGCGGTGTACTTGCCGACGAGGATCGCGAACATCGGCAGCAACGGCACGGTCAGCGCGATGATCACCGCGGACGGCCAGTCCGCGAACAGCACGGCCGCACCCGCGCCGAGCGGCACCACGGCGGCGGTGACCAGCGCGGGCAGGTACTCGGTGAAGTAGGCGTCCAGCGCGTCCAGGCCCTTGGTGGTCACCGCGGTCAGCTCGCCCGGCCCACGGCGCGCGATCCACTCCGGCCCGAGCCGCAGCGCGTGGTCGACGACCTTGGCCCGCAGCTCCTCCTTGGCCCCGGCCGCGGCCCGCGCGGCGACCACCCGCAGCGCCCACGCGATCAGCGCGCGTCCGACGACCACCCCGCCCAGCGCGACCAGCCGGCCGGCGGTGATGTCGTGCCCGGCGACCACCGCGGCACACACCGAGGCGAGCAGGAAGGCCTGCGCCACCAGCGCCGCGGCGTTGCCGAGCGCGAGCAGCCCGGAGAGGGCGAGCGCCCGGCGCGCCGCCGCGGACAACAAGGGCAGCGCGCCGAGCGGACCCTTTCCCGGACGCGTGGTGTCCGCTGCGGACACCGATGCGGGAAGGACGGAGCGTCCGGGAAAGCTCATGGGGTGTGCACCGGCGGGATGTGGGCGGCGCTGATCCGCTTGCGGAACACCCAGTACGTCCAGCCCTGGTAGACCAGCACGGCGGGGGCGCCGAACGCGCCGACCCAGGTGATCACCTCGAGCGTGTACGGGCTGGACGCGGTTTCCGCGACGGTCAGCGAGTTGGCCGGGTCGAGCGTCGAGGGCAGCACGTCCGGGTAGAGCGACCCGAACAGCGTGACCACGGCCGCGGCGATGGTGACGCCCAGCGCGGCGAAGGCCTGCCCGTCCCGGTCGGCCACCAGCTTGCGCCAGGCGACCACCGCGGCCACCACCGCGACGGCAAGCGCCACGAGTGTCCACAGTGCACCCGACCGCCACTGCACGACCGCCAGCAGGGCGAACAGCGGCAGCAACGCGACCGGCAGCGCGCGGACGGCGAACAGCCGCGCCCGCTCCCGCAGGTCACCCGCGGTCTTGAGCGCCAGGAACGCCGCGCCGTGCACCAGCGCGAACCCGACCACCGCGAGCGCGCCGAGCAGCGTGTCCCAGCGGACCGACTCGAACGCGCCGCCGATCCGGTTGCCGTGCTCGTCCAGCGGCAGGCCGAGGACCGTGGTGGTCAGGATGAGGCCGACGCCCAGCGGCGGGATCCACGAGCCGAGCACGATGACGCGGTCCCAGTTGCGGCGCCAGCGTGCCGAGTCCACCTTGCCGCGGTACTCGAACGCCACCCCGCGGCCGATGAGCGCGAGCAGCACCAGCAGCAGCGGCAGGTAGGTGGCCGAGAACAGTGACGCGTACCAGCTGGGGAAGGCCGCGAACATCGCGCCGGCGGCGACGATCAGCCAGACCTCGTTGCCGTCCCACACCGGGCCGATCGTGTTGATCATGACCCGCCGTTCGGTGTTGTCGCGGCCGAGGACCGGCAGCAGCATGCCGACGCCGAAGTCGAAGCCCTCCAGGAACAGGTACCCCAGCCAGAAGGCGACGATGATGCAGAACCAGATCGTTTCCAGGCTCATGGCCGTCCCCTAGTAGGCGAAGGCAAGTTCGTCCTTGCCCTCGTTGTCGGTCTTCTCGGGCGGGATCACACCGTCGATGCCGCCGCGGACGTACTTGCGGATCAAGAACACCTCCACCACGCCGAGCACGGCGTAGAGGCTGGTCAGCGCGATCAGCGAGGTCCACACCTCACCGGTGGAGATCCGCGACACGGCCTGCGCGGTGAACATCCACACACCGTCCACACCGGACGGGTTGGGCACCACGACGAACGGCTGGCGGCCCATCTCGGTGAAGATCCAGCCCGCACTGTTGCCGATGAACGGCGTCGCGATGCTCAGCAGCGCCAGGCGCGGGAACCACTTCGTGTCCGGGATCCGGTTCTTGCGGGTCAGCCACAGTGCCAGCAATCCGGTGCCCGCTGAGATCGCGCCGAAGCCGATCATGATCCGGAAGCCCCAGTAGGTCACCGGGAGGTTCGGCACGTAGTCGATCGGTTTGCCGGCCAGCTCGCCGAGCTGCGGGTCGTCCGGGTAGTTCGTGCCGTAGCGGGCCTGGTACTCGGTCACCAGGTCCTCGACGCCCTTGACCTCGGTGCTGAAGTCGTTGTGCGCGAGGAAGGACAGCAGCGCGGGCACGTTGAACGTCTTGACGTCCTCGCAGTTCTCCGAGGTGACGTCGCCGATCGCGATGATCGAGAAGCTGGCCGGCTGCTCGGTGTGGCAGAGCGCCTCGGCCGAGGCCATCTTCATCGGCTGCTGCTCGAACATCAGCTTGCCCTGGAAGTCGCCGGTGATCGCCAGCACCGCGAACGCGACGATGCCGGTCCAGCCGCCGAGGCGGATCGACGACCGCCACACCGCGCGGTGCTCGTCGTCGGTCTTGCGCTTGCGCCACAGGTGCCAGGCGGCGATGCCGACCAGGAACGCCGCGGCGACGGAGAACGCGCCGGCGATGGTGTGCGGGATCGCGGCGAGCGCGGTGTTGTTGGTGAGCACCGCCCAGATCGAGTTCAGCGTCGGCCTGCCGTCGACGATCTCGGCGCCGACCGGGTGCTGCATCCACGAGTTCGCGGCGAGGATGAAGTACGCGGAGGCGATCGTGGCCAGCGAGAACGCCCAGGCGCAGGCCAAGTGCACCTTCTTCGGCAGCCGGTCCCAGCCGAAGATCCACAGGCCGAGGAACGTCGACTCGACGAAGAAGGCGACCAGGCCCTCCATCGCCAGTGGCGCCCCGAACACGTCACCGACGAAGCGGGAGTAGGCGTTCCAGTTCATCCCGAACTGGAACTCCTGGACGATGCCGGTCACCACGCCCATGGCGAAGTTGACCAGCAGGAGCTTCCCCCAGAACTTGGTCATCTGGTAGTAGCGCTGCTCACCGGTGCGGACCCAGGCGGTCTGCATCCCCGCGACGAGGACCGACAGTCCGATGGTGAGCGGGACCATGAGGAAGTGGTAGACGGTGGTGATCCCGAACTGCCACCGCGCCAGCTGGAGCACGTCCACGTCATTCAGACTGCTCGCTTCCGTGGTCCGGCATCAGGTCCCGCGGTCCTGATCGTGCCGGGACCAAGGTCCCGGTGCCCAACGCGGCTTTGACAAGCGAGGCGCTCGTTCCGAATCAAGCGCGGTGACCGGCACCACAGGCCTTGCGAACCACTTCACGAATACCTCGACAACAATCCCCGGTCACCCGCCGCCATCGCCGCGCGACGGGCTATCCGACCAGGATTGACGACCGGTTCTTCCCCAGCTCAAGGCAGGTTTCGGTGCGGCGAAGAAAAAACTGCGCCCGAGCCAGAAGTAATTCTGGCGAACCGAAAACCGGCAATTCGCGAAACCGATCTGCTGGCAATTGCCGGAACTCCCCTTTATCGTTGCAGTGAAAGGGGAGTGGAAATCACCGTGAGTACCGCACTGCTGGCGCTGCTGAGCGCGTACGTGCTCGTCCTGGCCGTGGAGCTGCCGGACAAGACGATGATCGCCACCCTCGTGCTGACCACCCGCTTCCGCGCGTGGCCGGTCCTGCTCGGGGTTTCCCTCGCGTTCGCCGTGCAGTCCACGATCGCGGTGCTGTTCGGCCGGGCGCTCACCCTGCTACCGGACGGCCTGGTCGCGGCGGTCGTCGCGGCGTTGTTCGGGCTCGGGGCCTTCCTGCTGTTGCGCGAGGGCTTCTCCGCGGCCGACGAGAGCGGCGAGGACGCGGCGCGCCAAGGGGTGAAGCCGGTGACGTTCCTGCGCTCCGCGGCCACGTCGTTCGGCGTGCTGTTCGCCGCCGAGTGGGGCGACGCGTCCCAGCTGGCGACCGCCGGGCTGACCGCCCGGTACGGCCACCCGCTGATGGTCGGCGCCGGCTCGCTGCTCGCCCTGATCACGGTCGCCTCGGTCGCGGTGTTCATCGGGCACAAGGTGCGCGGCCGCCTCAAGCCGAAGCTGCTGCAGCGCATCGCCGGGTTCGCGTTCGCGGTGTTCGCCCTGCTGGCGGTCGTGCAGGCCTTCGCCTAGGTCGTCAGCGCGATCGTCGCCCGGCGGACCGCGGGCCAGTACGTCCGCCGGGCTCGCGCAACAGCAACGGGCACGTCCGCGGCTACCTGGTGGTGCGCGGCGAACGCATCGCCGCGACCCGATCCGGACCACGAGGCCGAGCACCGGCAGTACGAGGCGGCGGCCGCCGAATACCGCCGCGCGCGTTAACCGCCGCGCAGCGCCTCGGCGACCGCGGCGGCGGCGTCCACCACCTGGGGGCCCACGGTTTCGGCGTTGAGCGGGCCCAGCGCGATCACGCCGACGACCGCCCGCAGGCCCGGCACGCCGCGCACCGGCGCGGCGACGCCCGAGGTCCCGCGCTGGGGTTCGCCGGTGACCGCCGCCCAGCCCCGGCTCCCGCGACGCAGGGTCAGCGCCTTGCCCGCGGCGCCGACACCGATCGGGTGGCGGGCGCCGACCCGGTAGGACACGTGGAAGTCGGTCCACGAGGGCTCGACCGTCACCACCGATTCGACCAGGTCACCCTCGGCGATCGACAGGTGCGCGGTCGCGCCGGCCTTCTCCGCCAGCTCGCGCAGCGCCGGACGCGCGGCTTCCCGCAGCTGCGGGACCACCTGCCCGGCCAGCCGCAGCACGCCGATGCCCAGCCGGACCTTGCTGCCGTCGCGCCACACCAGCCCACGCGCGGCCAGCGGCACCAGCAACCGGTAGACGGCGGCGCGGCTGGCGCCGATCGCGACGGCCAGCTCGGAGATCGTGGCCGCGTCGCCGTCGGCGTCGGCCACGGCCTGCAGCAACGCCAGGCCGCGGTCGAGGGTCAGCGAGCCTTCGGCGCTCACTACAGCAGGCCGAGCGCCTCGAGGTCGGTGATCGGTGCCTCGAAGCTGTCGCAGGCGTAGGACGCGAAGAGCGCGCGCACGGCCTTCGCGGCCGGTTCGGACAGCGACTTCGCCTCCGCGGCGAGGGCCTCGCCGTCGGTGGAGGCGAGCGCGTCGCGGACGTCACCGCCGGAGAGGCTGCGCGCCACCGCGACGAGCAGGTTGAGGAAGCCGTGGTGGGTGATGTTGTTGTCCGGATCGTCGTGCCGGACCGCGCGGTGCAGACTGTTGGTCGCCTTGAAGGAGGCGCCGGGCGAGCCGGACAGCACCGCGAGGAAGTCGGCGACCTCGTCGATGCTGGGGAAGTTCTCGCTGGACTGGCCGCCGCAGCGGATCTTGGGCCAGCTGCCGTGCTCGATCACGCGCCGCACGCCGTCGAGCCAGCCCACGCCCCGGCGCGGCTCGACCACGCGGATCACGTCCTCGGGCACGAACTCCGAGACGCGCTCCAGCCACACCTCGTCGACGTCCGAGGGCGCCGGCATCTCGACCATGCGCAGCGACAGCAGCTCGCTGCGGGACTCGACGATCGAGATCGCCTTAGGCACGCCGCCCAGACCGGTGTCGATGATCAGCGACAGCGGCAACGGCTGCTTCGGCTTGATCTTGATCAGCTCGGTGATCAGCTCCGGCAGGCGCGACGCCTGGCACAGGAAGACGCCGAGCAGGCCCGCGTGGTCGCCCTCGCGGCCGGCCAGGTAGTTCCGCAGCGCGTCCGGCATGGTGGCCGTGCCGGGTGGGAAGAGCGCCGAGTCGTCTACGAGCCGTGCGAAGAGGGGCGGAATTCCGCGGGGGCCGGGGGGCGTGAGTTCCACAGCGCTTGACACATGGGACACGCTAGTAGCGTACGGGGACCGGACAACCACGTACGCCCCCCGGACAGTTCACCGCAGGTTCACCAGCCCGAGAACGGGATACCCGGGCAGGCCGGCCACGGCTTTCGTGCCCCGTTCCGGCGTCCCCAGCAGCCACAACCGCTGGGTGTCGCGCACGTTGACCAGCAGGTCGAGCGGCGCCCGCTGGAACAGCACGCGCGCTTCGCCGTCCGCGAGCATCACCCGGCCCTCCGCCTTGCCCGTGCCGCCCGCGGCGTTCGGCGTGATCACGGTGTCCAGGGTCGCGTGGAGTTCCTGCCAGGGCCGCTCCTTCACCGCCGTGGACAGCGTCACCGTGCGCACCGGCAGCATCAGGCCGGCGACGGCGTAGAGCACGGCCAGAACGGTCACGAAACCACCCGTGTACGGCAGGTCGAGATAGGCCTGGTTCACCACCAAGAGCCCCGCCGCGAGCAGCAGGAAGAACCCGGCCATCCCCCACGACCGCCGCCGGGTCTCACGCAGGAACGTGGTCACCACCGGGTCCCGCAGTGCCGCCACCATCGGCCGGGGCTGCGCGGGCGGCTCCACCGAGCCCGGCGCCGGCGCGGTGGTGATCCGGCCGAACCGCCCGGTGAACCCGCCGGGCAGGCCGACCAGCACGCGGCCGCGCGGGTCCGGGCCGACGAAGTACACGCGCCGCAGGCCGGCCAGCAGGATCCGCTTCGACTCCGGCAGCCGCACGACCAGCCAGCGCGGTTCGGGCCCGGGCAGCGCGACGCTGACCTTCGACCCGGCCACCAGCAACTGTCCCGGACCGGGGGTGAGCACGACCGCCGGGTACGCGAGCAGCCGCCCGCACGGCAGCACCCGGAAGACCAGCAGCCACAGCTGGTACCCGGCGACCGCCGCGAAGAACGCCGCGAGGCCGGCCGACGGCGCGTCGGTGGTCAGGGCCAGCAGCAGCCCGGCCGCCACGACGATGACGACCGTCGAGCCGATCAGACGACTGCGCTGCTTCTCGACGATCTCGACTTCGAGCGAGTCCGCAGCGGCCGGTTCGCCGGGGCGCGGCTCGTAGGCGAGCACGCGTTGCTGGGTGGGTTCCACACCTCCGAGTCGATCAGGCGACCAGCGGTGTTACCGCTCCACTTCCCTTCGTCGATCACTCAGGTTAGGCTCACCTAAGTAGGAGGTGGCCAGTGACCGAGATCCGACGTCCGCCCGCACCCAGCCCCGCCGAGCGCGCGAAGACCATCGCCGTGCGGAACGGCCCCGGCGCGCTGCTGCCCACCGCGGGCGACCCGACCGGCAGCGATCGCGTGGTGCCCGAGCTCCACCACGTCCACCCCAGCGGCAGCGTCAGCGTCCTGCTGCCGGACGACCACCCACTGCTGGCCCGCACCAGCGCGGCGGACCGCGGCGAGCTGGCCGTGGTGTTCGAACTCGCCGACCACGCGCCGGTCGACCTGCGGGAACCCGTCCGCGGGCTGCTGTGGATCACCGGCTGGCTGCGGCACCTCAGCCCGGAGTCGGCCCGCGCCAGGGCGGTGTCGATCGCCGAGACGCGGCCCGATCCGCGCCTGCTGGACCTCGGCCACGGCCTGAGCCTGTTGCGGCTCACGCCAGCCTCACTCGTCCTAGCCGACGCCGAGGGCACCCACTCGCTGCGGCCGCACATGTTCAACGCCGCCGCGGCGGATCCGTTCGCCGGCTACGAGTCCGGCTGGCTGCGGCACCTGGAAAGCGATCATCCCGACGTCGTCGGCCAGCTCGCCCGGCACATCCCGGAGGAACTGCGCGGCGGCCGGATCCGCCCGCTGGGCCTGGACCAGTTCGGGCTGCGGCTGCGGGTCGAGTCCGGCGACGGCGACCACGACGTGCGCCTGGCCTTCGCCCAGCCGGTGCACAGCCCGGCGCAGCTGAGCATCGAGCTGCGGCGGCTGGTCGGCTGCCCGTTCCTGGCGAAGAACCAGATGCGCGTCCAGCCCTGACGCAGCACACGAACGCAGAACTCGCCTGCACGAACGCAGAACTCGCGCGCACGAGCGTGGGACTCGCGCGCGGGAGGGTGGGACTCGCGGGTCAGGCGAGTTCGGGCGGGAAACCGCCGGTCGCGATCGGGCCCCAGCGCTCGATGGTGACGCGGATGAGGGCCTTGTTCTGCTTGACCATCGCCTCGCGGTACTCGTCCCAGTCCGGGTGCTCGCCCGAGATCGACCGGAAGTACTCCACCAGCGGCTCGACCGCGTCGGGCACGTCCAGCACCTCGGCCCGGCCGTCGAACTGCACCCACGGCCCGTTCCACTCGTCGGAGATCACGCACGCCGACACGGCCGGGGTGCGGCGGGCGTTGCGGGTCTTGGCGCGCTGCGGGTAGGTCGCCACGACGAAGCGGCCCTCCGGGTCGATCCCGGCGGTGACCGGGGACAGCTGCGGGGTGCCGTCGGCGCGCGTGGTCATCAGGATCGCGCGGTGCCGCGGCCGGAGGAACTCCAGCAGCTCGGCACGGTCCACGCGGTCCGCGGTAGCAATCTTGGCCAT
The DNA here is from genome assembly GCF_023376025.1 of Amycolatopsis thermalba. Classification (NCBI taxonomy): domain Bacteria; kingdom Bacillati; phylum Actinomycetota; class Actinomycetes; order Pseudonocardiales; family Pseudonocardiaceae; genus Amycolatopsis; species Amycolatopsis thermalba. The sequence continues at coordinate 649,980 of NZ_CP091196.1, read as the reverse complement.
GTCACCAGACGGTAGCGTGCGGACGTGCTCCGCTCCTGGCTCCGCCCCGAACGTCCCGCGCTGCCCGAACCGGTGGACGCCGCGACGGCACGTCGGCTGAAGATCGAGCTGGTCGTCGTCTTCTCGATCACGCTGGGCCTGTCCGGCGCGCGCAGCCTGCTGTCGCTGATCGACTCGCTGCTGCAGCCGGAACCGCTGTCCGACCAGCAGGTCGCGCTGAACGTCCCGCAGCGCGCCGCCGACCTGCTGGACCTGCTCGCCCAGCTGCTGTCCGCGGTGCAGCTCGTCGGGTGGGGCGCGCTCGGCGCGTACCTGCTGTGGCGCGGCGGGATGAAGCTGGCCGAGGTGGGCCTGGACCGCGACCGCCCCGGCCGGGACCTGCTGTGGGGCGCCGGGCTGGCCGCGTTGATCGGCGTTCCGGGTCTGGTGCTGTACTTCGTCGGCTGGAAGCTCGGGGTCAACCTCGCGGTCGTCCCGTCCCGGCTGGACGACACCTGGTGGCGCCCGATCGCGCTGACGTTGTCCGCGTTCGGCAACGCCTTCGCCGAGGAAGTGCTGGTCGTCGGCTACCTGCTGACCCGGCTGCGGCAGCTGGCCTGGCGCGAGAACACCGCGCTGGTCGCCGCCGCCGTGCTGCGCGGGTCCTACCACCTCTACCAGGGCTTCGGCGGGTTCGTCGGCAACTTCGTCATGGGCCTGGTGTTCGGCCGCGTGTGGCAGCGGACCAACCGGCTGGTGCCGCTGGTCGTCGCGCACACGCTGCTCGACGTGGTGTCGTTCGTCGGGTACTCGCTGCTGCGCGGACACGTCAGCTGGCTGCCCTGACCATTACGCTCAGCCCGTGACCACCGAAACCCCCAGGGTGGACAGCGAGGTCGGCCCGCTGCGCGCCGTCCTGCTCCACCGGCCGGGCAACGAGCTCACCAGGCTCACCCCGCGCAACAACGACAAACTGCTGTTCGACTCGATCCCGTGGGTCGGCCGCGCCCAGGAGGAACACGACGCGTTCGCCGGGGTCCTGCGCGGCCGCGGCGTCGAGGTGCTCCTGCTGGCCGACGTGCTGCGGGAGGCGCTGGCCGATCCGCGCGCGCACGCCGCGGGGGTGCACGCCGCGGTCGACGACCGGCGCCTGGGCGAGGACCTGGGGGACGCGCTGCGCTCGCACCTGTCCGATGTGGACGCGACGACGCTGGCCGAGGTCCTGATGGCCGGCCTGACGTTCGAGGAGCTGCCCGCCGCCGAGGGCGCGTCGCTGGTCCGCAAGATCCACCACCCGCACGACTTCGCGGTCGACCCGCTGCCGAACCTGCTGTTCACCCGCGACTCGTCGGTGTGGATCGCGGACCGGGTGGCGATCTCGTCGCTGGCGATGCCGGCCCGTCGCCGCGAGACCGCGCTGCTCGACCTCGTCTACGCCTACCACCCGCGGTTCGCCCACGCCTCGCGTGCCTACGGCGCCCATTCGGCGCCGGTCGAGGGCGGGGACGTGCTGCTGCTCGCGCCGGGCGTGCTGGCCGTCGGCATCGGCGAGCGCACCACGGCCGCCGGCGCGGAGTCGCTGGCGCGCTCGCTGTTCGCCGACGACATCGCCCACACCGTGCTCGCGGTGCCGATCGCGCAGGCCCGCGCCACGATGCACCTGGACACCGTCTGCACGATGGTCGCGCCGGACGCCGTGGTGATGTACCCGCTGGCCCGCGACGAGCTGGTGGCGTTCACGCTGCGCCCGGACGGCGACGGCTCGCTGCGCGTGGACGGCCCGCAGCCGTTCCTGCACGCCGCGGCCGAGGCGATGGGCATCGAGAAGCTGCGCGTGATCGACACCGGCCTCGACCCGGTGACCGCGGAACGCGAGCAGTGGGACGACGGCAACAACACGCTGGCGCTGGCGCCCGGCGTGGTGGTGGGCTACGAGCGCAACGTGGAGACCAACGCGCGACTCGCGGACGCCGGCATCGAGGTGCTGGCCATCGCCGGTTCCGAGCTGGGCTCCGGCCGGGGCGGGCCGCGCTGCATGTCGTGCCCCGTCGTCCGCGACCCGATCGTGAATTAGGAAAGGCTAAGCTGAATTAGCACGCCCTAAATAAGCACTTCCTAATCTCGGTAAGCCTACCCAAACGAAAGGGGAATCACCAGGTCCGAATGGTTAACGATCAGCGAAATGGCCTATTCTTGAGTCATGGCGATGCTGAAGAAAGAACCGCGCTCCAAGTTCTACGAGCTCCTGCAGCAGCAGGTGCAGAACGAGTTCCACGCTTCCCAGCAGTACGTGGCGCTGGCGGTCTGGTTCGACAACGCGGACCTGCCCCAGCTGGCCAGGCACTTCTACCGCCAGGCGGTGGAGGAGCGCAACCACGCGCTGGCGATCGTGCAGTACCTGATCGACACCGACCACCACGTGGACATCCCGCCCACCGGCCCGGTCCGCAACGACTTCGCCGAGCCCCTCGAGCTGGTCGAGCTGGCGCTGGAGCAGGAGAAGGAGGTCACGGCCGACTTCCGCACCCTGATGAAGGCCGCCCGCGCCGAGGACGACTACCAGGGCGAGCAGTTCCTCCAGTGGTTCCTCAAGGAGCAGGTCGAGGAGGTGTCGCAGATGTCCACGCTGGTCAACGTGGTCAAGCGCGCCAACGGCAACATGTTCGAGGTGGAGACCTGGCTGGCCCGCGAGTCCGTCGGCGACGACGGCGCGCCGGAGATGCCGCCGGTCGCCGGTGGCGCCCTGTAGGACCGCCATACCGCGGAGCGCGCCTGCCTGTTGACGGCACGGAGCCCGGGCTTCGGCCCGGGCTCCGTCGTGTCAGCAAGCCGGCGCGGCGCCCAGTTCCCAGCTCACCACGGTGTCGGTGGAATCGACGTAGAACGTGTAGTTCGCGCCCGATCCGGTGGCGGCGCGGTAATTGCCCGCACCGGCCGTCAGATCAGGATAGGCATTCCTCAGTTCCGCGACGGTGGAACCGATGCCGACGTTTTCCGGAGTGCGTGCACCGGTCGCGGCGAAGACCACCACACCGTCGGCCGGCGAAATGGTGACCGTGGCGATGTTCGCCATGCCCTCGATGAGCCGGTAGCCGATGCATTCGGTGGGCGCGGTGTCCGTGTCGGCGAGCATTCCGGTGGCCTTGGCCTCGTCGAAGCTCATCCCGAGCCGCAGTTGCCGGTACCCGGTGGGGCCGAGGACGGCGGTGGTGGCCGGCTCGGGACGGGCGCTGGCGCCGCTGCTGCTCGGCGGCGCGGGCCGGGAGGTGCCGCTCGGCGGCGGCGCGGGAGTGGCGGTGGTCGTCGACGTCGGCGGAGCCGGCTGCACGGGCAGTTCGGGGAACGACGGCGGCACCACAACCGGCCCGGGCCCGTCCGTGGTGGTCGACGGGGCGCTGGTGGTGGGGCGGGCGGCCTGGTGCACGCCGGGGTCCTGGCGTTCGGCCACGAGCCCCAGGGTCACCAGCAGGACGGCGGTGAGGACGCCCCCGGAGGCGGCCACGGCGGTGCGCTGCCGACGACGACGGCGGGCGCCGCGCACGATGGTGCTCTCGGCTCCCGGCGCGGGCGTGATCGCCAGCCGGTCGTCGTCGAACAGCCGCCGCAGCTCGTCGCCGAGCTCGTCGTCGGGGTTCACCAGTCGTCCCTCCCTCCGGTGATCGTGCCGATCTTGGTCCGCAGCGTCGCGATCGCCTTGCTGGCCTGGCTCTTCACCGTGCCCGTGCTGACACCCAGCGAGGAGGCGATCTCGGCCTCGGACAGGCCCTCGTAGTAGCGGAGCACGATGACCGCGCGCTGGCGCGGCGGCAGCTCGCGCAGGGCCTGCCACAGCGGCTCGTGCTCGAACGGGTCCACCGGTGCGGCGGCGCGCTGCTCGGGCACGTCGGCGACCAGGCTCTCCCGCTTCAGGCGCCGCCAGCGGCTGATGTGCGCGTTCGCCATCGCGCGGCGGACGTAGGCGAGCGGATCGGCCGTCTTGCGTTGCACGTGGGCCCAGCGGGAGCCGACCTTCTCCAGCACGGTCTGCACCAGGTCGGCGGCGTCGTGTGGATTGCCGGTGAGCACGTGGCCGTACCGGAGCAGCCCGGGCAAGCTGGCCTGCACGAACTCGCCGAAGTCCGCCAGCTCGTCGCTCACCGCTGACCCCCTCCCCGCCGCGCGGCCGCCTCCCCAGGCAATGGCCATCGCGGCCGAGGTCACCGTATCGCCTCCCTCGATCGAGCGTCTTGCCCCTTCGCCCACTCCACGCATGACGGCCCCCTCCGGTTGTCCGGCGCTCTCCGGGGGACGTCTCAGCGGGGGTCGCGTTGCGCGAGGCTCGCGGGCAGCTCGAAGGTGCCGTCCGGGCTCGGCGGGAAGGGGTGCACGGCCACCACGGCCTCGGCGCGGATCGGGCCGTACACGTGCGGGAAGAGGATGCCGTCCGGGTGCGGAGGGGCGCCGGCCTCCCAGCGCAGCGGGACGTCCAGGCGCGCCGGGTCGATTTCCAGCAGCACCAGGTCCGTGCGCCCGGCGTAGAGCGCGTTCGCCGGGATCGCCACCGTGCCCGGGTCGGAACAGTGGATGAACCCGACGGTGTCGAGGGACGGCGCGCGGTAGTCCGCGCCCGTCCACTCGCCGGCCGCGCAGAGGTGCAGGATCACTAGCGGAGCGTCAGCTGCCGTCCGACCAGGCCGTCGCGGGCCCGGCGCTCGGCGGCGGTCAGCGGCTCGGCGTCCACCGACTTCAGCGCCTCGTCCAGGCGGGCGCCCAGCTGCTCGGCCGGCTCGACCCACTCGCGGGCGTGGGCCTCCGGGTCCAGGTCCCAGACCGGAACCAGCAGGCCGTGCGCGCGGAACGACCCGGCGTAGCGGGAACCCTCGCCGAGCGACAGCTCACCTGCCGCGGACAGCCGCGCAAGCGCTTGCATCAGGCGACCCTCCGGCTCGCGGCGGACCCAGCGCAGGTGCGCCTTCTCCCCGGCGAGCACCCAGTACGAGCCGGTGCCCAGCCGCTCGGTCGGCATGATCGCCTCGTTGGCCCGCTCCAGCGACACCTTGACCTCGCCGCTGGGATCGGTGTCCTCGGGCAGCCACCAGTCGAAGTTCGGGTGCAGGGTGACGTCCAGCTCGGCGTCGGCCACCAGCAGGTCCTGCAGGCGCTCGCCCTCCTGCGGCGGGCTGGTGGTGTCGGGCACCGGCAGCACGTCGCCCGGCTCGGCCGTCAGCGCCCACCGGATCGCGCGGCCCAGGTCGCGGCTCACGTCGCTGGACCGGGTCTGCACCTGGAGCCCGACGAACACCTCGCCGTCGGTGCGCACGAACGCGGCGGCGGCCATCGGCAGCACGGTCGCCAGCGTGATCTTCCGGTCCCCGGCGTCCACAAGGGACAGCGGCGCGGTGGCCGACGGCACGAACTCGCGCAGCGCGATCAGCTCCGGCTCGGCGGCCAGCCCCTCGAACGGCTGCCCCACGAACACGTCGCGGATCTTCGGTGCCTTGTCCTTCTTCGGACCCCGCTTGCGCGCGCCCTTGCCCATCTCGCCTCCTCGACTACAGGCCGCAGACGCTACCGAACCGGGCACGGCCCGCCGGATCGGGGGATTAGGCTCGGGTCGTGTTCGATCCCCGTGACCCCGCCTTCCTCGCCGACCCCTACCCGGAGTTCGCCCGCCTGCGCGCGCAGGCGCCGGTGCACCGGCACGACGGGCTGGGCCTGGCGATCGCGGTGTCCCACGCGGCCGCGTCGGCGGTACTGCGGCACCGCGGGCTGGGCCGGATCTGGACCGACGCGAGCCCGGCCGAGCAGTTCGTGTCGTTCAACCTGCTGCACCGCAACTCGCTGCTGGAGAACGAACCGCCGGTGCACACGCGGCTGCGGCGGTCGATCTCGTCGGCGTTCGGGCGCGGGCACGTGGAGCGGCTGCGGCCGACGGTGATGAAGCTGGCGGACGACCTGGTGGCGAAGCTCGCCGCGGCCGGCTCGGGTGACCTGCTGGAGGCGCTCGCGCAGCCGCTGCCGGTCGCGGTGATCTCCGAGCTGCTCGACGTGCCCGAGGCCGACCGGCCGCGGCTGGTGCCGTGGTCGAACGCGATCGTGAAGATGTACGAGTACGGGCTGCCCGAGGAGGGCCGGGTGGCGGCCGAGCGCGCGGCGACCGAGTTCGTCGAGTTCCTGCGGGAGCTGGCCGAACGGCGCCGCCGGGAGCCGGGCGAGGACCTGATCACGGACCTGCTGCACGGGGAAGAGGCCGCGCCGCGAAGCGGCTCCGTTGAGGGTGGCGGTGGGCGACGGGTGGGACTCACCGAGGACGAGGTGGTCGCGACGGCGGTGCTGCTGCTGATGGCCGGCCACGAGGCGACGGTCAACGTGATCGGCAACGGCGTGTGGGCCCTGCTGCGGCACCCGGACCAGTGGAAACGCCTGGTCGACGACCCGGACCTGATGCCGACCGCGGTGGAGGAGCTGATCCGCTTCGACTCGCCGCTGCAGCTGTTCGAACGCACCGCGACCGAGGACGTGGAGATCGCCGGATTCCGGGTCGCGAAGGGCGAGAAGATCGCCGCGCTGCTCGGCGCGGCCGCGCGCGACCCGGAGGTGTTCGCCGATCCGGACACGCTCGACGTCGGCCGCACCGAGGGCACGCACCTGGGCTTCGGCGCCGGGATCCACTACTGCATCGGCGCGCCGCTGGCCCGGATCGAGATCGCCGCCGCGCTGTCGGCCCTGACCCGCCGCCTCCCCGGCCTGCGCCTGGCGGGCGACCCGGAGCGGCGGCCGGAGTTCGTGATCCGCGGGCTGAAGAACCTGCCGGTGACGTTCTAGCGGGCCGCGCCGGTGGGGCGGGCCGTGCGCAGCTCCGGCGCCGGCGCGCCCCTCACGGAGCGCACCTGCAGCGGGCGCAGCCGGTCGGCGCGGACCGGGGCCAGCAGCGTCGTCAGGCGGTAGACCAGCACCGCGGTCAGCCCGGCCAGCACGGCGGCCGAGGTGTTCAGCAGCCCGGTCAGCAGCACGCCGTCCGCCATCGCCTGGACGCCGTCCTTGAGACGCCACACGATGACCAGCACCATCAGCACCTCGTTGACCACCCAGGCCGCCCACCAGGCCAGCACCAGCCGCGACGGGCGGGGGCGGCGCGCCGGGGCGCGGCCCAGCACCAGGTGTTCCAGCTCGGCGAGGATGGAGCCGGCCATCACCAGGTTCACGCCCGGCACCAGGACCCCGGCCACGACCTCCCGCGTCGAGCGGGCCGGTTCCTGTCCGGCGGCCTCGGCGGCGGCGCCGCGGGCGATCAGCAGCCACCACAGCGTCGCCGCGATGGCGATGAGCCCGAACACCACGGTGAGCAACGACGCGATGATCTCCAGCGCGTCGGAGAACGCCACGGTCGTCGCGTGCAGGGCCGTCGTGCGGCTGGCCACCAGCAGCGCGTAGCGCCAGAACTCGGCGCCCGCCGCGACGGCCGCGAGCCCGGCGAGGAACCACAGGATCGTGACCGCGTTGCGGTGCAGCACCCGCACGCGCTCGACCGGGCTGGGGTACCCGGACGGCGTGCCGGGCACCGCCGTCGGCACCCGCCAGGCCAGGTGCGGGAAGCCCCAGCGCGGCGGCACGTGGTAGGACGGCGGACCGTCGTAGCGCTCGGCGGCGCGGGCCGGGCGGGGACGGATCGCACCCGGCGGAGGGTTCGCCACCCAGCGGACCCGCGGTCGCGCTCGGTAGGGCCTCGGGGTCGGGTGCATGGGACCTACAGGACCTCGGGTGGACCGTCGTGCTCGCCGACGACCGGGCGGCCCTCGGTCGCCCAGGACTTCATGCCGCCGGCCACGTTGATCGCGTCCCAGCCGCTCGCGTTGAGCCAGGCCGCGGCCCGCGCGGAGCGGCCGCCGGTGCGGCACACCACGTAGAGCGGCCGGTCGTCGGGCAGCTGGGCCAGTTCGTCGGTGCGCGCCGGCAGCTCGCCGAGCGGGATGTGGACCGCGCCCGGGGCGTGTCCGGCGTCCCACTCGTCCTGCTCGCGGACGTCCAGCAACACCAGCCCGTCCGTGGGGAGCTCGGAGACGGACGCGGTCGGGATGTCACCTGGTTGCACGTTCACATACTGACACGCGCACCCATCAACTGCACGTGAGCCAGCAAAAGGGGCCACCTCCCGGCATCGGAGGTGGCCCCTTCTCGGGTTGCGCCCGGGTCAGTGCGCGGTCGCCTTCTCCGAGCCTGCGCCGGTCAGCGACCGGACCTCCATCTCGGCGTACTTCTTCTCGTCGTGCTCCTTCGACAGGATCGTGCCGAGGAAGCCGAGCAGGAACGACACCGGGATGGACACCAGGCCCGGGTTCTCCAGCGGGAACCAGTGGAAGTCCACGCCCTTGATCATCGGCTTCGGCCCGCCGGACACCGCCGGCGAGAAGACGATCAGGACGACGGTGACGAGCAGGCCGCCGTACATGCTCCACAGCGCGCCCTGGGTGTTGAACCGCTTCCAGAACAGCGAATACAGCAGGGTCGGCAGGTTCGCCGAGGCCGCCACCGCGAAGGCCAGCGCGACCAGGAAGGCCACGTTCTGGTTCTTGGCGAGGATGCCGCCGACGATGGCCAGCGCGCCGATCACGACCGCGGTGATGCGGGCGACGCGCACCTCGGCCGCCTTGCTGTCCACCTGACCCTTCTTGATCACGTTGGCGTAGACGTCGTGCGCGAACGACGCCGACGCGGTGATCGTCAGGCCGGCCACCACCGCGAGGATCGTCGCGAATGCGACCGCGGCGATGAACCCGAGCAGGATCGGCCCGCCCAGTTCGAGCGCGAGCAGCGGCGCGGCCGAGTTGGTCGTGCCCGGCGCCGAGTTGATCGTCTGCGGCCCCACCAGCGCACCGGCGCCGTAGCCCAGCACCAGGGTGAACAGGTAGAAGATGCCGATCAGGACGATCGCCCAGACGACCGACTTCCGCGCGTCCTTCGCGGTGGGCACCGTGTAGAAGCGCATCAGCACGTGCGGCAGGCCCGCGGTGCCCAGCACCAGCGCGATGCCCAGCGACAGGAAGTCCAGCTTGCTGGTGTCGGTCTTGCCGTACTGCTTGCCCGGGTTGAGCAGCGCGTCACCGTTCGCGCCGCCGCGTTCGACGGCGCCCTGCAGCAGGTTCGAGAGGTTGAAGCCGAACTTGGCCAGCACCCACAGGGTCATCGCCAGCGCGCCGAGGATCAGCAGCACGGCCTTGATGATCTGCACCCAGGTGGTGCCCTTCATGCCGCCGATCAGCACGTAGACGATCATCAGGATGCCGACGATCGCGATGACCGCGTTCTGGCCCCAGTCGCTCCGGATGCCGAGCAGCAGGTTGACCAGGCCGCCGGCGCCGGCCATCTGCGCGAGCAGGTAGAAGAACGACACCGCGAGCGTGGACACCGCGGCCGCCGCGCGGATCGGCCGCTGCCGCATCCGGAACGCGACCACGTCGCCGAGGGTGAACTTGCCGGTGTTGCGCAGCAGCTCGGCGACCAGCAGCAGCGCGACCAGCCACGCGACGAGGAACCCGATGGAGTAGAGGAACCCGTCGTAGCCGTTGACCGCGATCGCGCCGGCGATGCCCAGGAACGACGCCGCGGACAGGTAGTCACCGGAGATCGCGATGCCGTTCTGCGGGCCGGTGAACGAGCGGCCGGCGGCGTAGTAGTCGGAGGCGGTCTTCGTGTTGCGGCTGGCGCGGAACACGATGACGAGGGTGATCGCGACGAAGATCGCGAAGATGATGATGTTCAGCGTCGGGTTGCTGCCCTCGACGCCCTGCGCGAGGTTCGTCACTGCGCGCCTCCTTCGATCTCACCACGGAGCTTGTCGGCGATCGGGTCGAGCTTGCGGTTGGCGTACCGCACGTAGAGCCCGGTGATGAGGAACGTCGACACGAACTGCAGCAGGCCGATGAGCAGGCCGACGTTGAAGTTGCCGATCAGCTTCGTGGACATGAAGCCGTGGGCGTAGTCGGCGAGCAGGACGTAGACGAGGTACCAGACGAGGAAGAGGACGGTCATCGGGAAGACGAAGGCCCGCAACCTCTTGCGGAGCTCGGCGAACTCGGGGCTCGCCTGCACCTTCTGCCAGTTGTCACCCGGACCCGTCTCGTCGACGAGGTCCTGGTCGCTGGTGCTCACGGGACAACCTCCCTTTCCATGGTCGCTACCTCTTCCGGTCGTGTGACGCGGGTAGATCTTGCCGTGAAACGTGAGAGTTGTTGTTAATCCTTTTGAGTGAATGATCTTACGGAGAGTTGACGATCTTACGCCGGTTTGACGTAGGAATGTCCATTTGCCGAATCACCAAACGGCCAAGATGGGATGAGAAGTCAACGGACGGTAAACGAAACCGCTAAGCGAGTGAAACTCTTCCGGGTCAGAGGTGAGGTCACGCAGCGTTCGGGGGCGCCGCTGCCCGGCACCACCGACGCGACACGCCGCGCCCGCGCTTTCCCGCCATTCGGGCGCGGCCAGTCCCGGCCGCGCCCGAATGGCCACGGCCCGCCGGATGCGAACCGCGGCCAGCCCAGGTCCGCACCTTCCCACCGTTCGGGCGCGGCCAGTCCCGGCCGCGCGCCCCGTCAGGCAACCGCCCTCTCGGCGCTCCACTGCCCACATCGCGACGCGAACCACGCCGCACCTTCACCGTTCCGGCGCGGTCCTCCCCGGCCACGCCCACCAGCCGCACTGGCCCACGGCCCGCCGGATGCGAACCGCACCGCGCCCAGGTCCGCACCTTCCCGCCGTTCCGGCGAGGCATGCGCACAGCCGTCCCCCGGCCCACGGCCCACCGAGGCAGAACTCACCGCGACCGAGCCCGCACCTCCCGTGCGAACCCCGGCCGCCGTTACTTGCGGTGCCGGCCGCGGCCCATGCGGGAGCGTTCCTCCGCCTGGCCGAACCGCGCCACCGCGCGGTCCCGCATGAAGCCGAGCCGGTCGGGGGCGTGCAGTCGCAGCATCACCGCGTTGACGTCCGCCGGTTTGCCGTTCGGCGTCGCCAGGCTGACCAGGATCGTCACCGCGAACGCGACCGGCACCGTGATCAGCGCGGGCTGGTCGGTGAACCACGGTGCCCAGTCCCCGGTGAAACGGCTGGCCATGTCCACCCCCAGCGCGCCCAGCACCAGCCCGCCGCCGATGATCATCCCCGCCATCGCGCCCGGCCAGGTCAGTCCGCGCCACCACACGCCGAGCAACAGCAGCGGCGAGAACGTCGACGCGGCCAGCGCGAACGACATCCCCACGCTCAGCGACAGGTCGTTGGGCCGCAGGAACAACGCCAGCGCCAGCGGCACCAGCCCGACCACCCCGGCGGCGATCCGGAAATCCAGCACCCGCCCCTTCGACAGGTCCGTCGACACCACACCCGCCAGGCTCACCAGCAACCCCGACGACGTGGACAGGAACGCCGCGAACGCCCCGGCCAGCACGACCGCGCCGAGCACCTGCCCCACCACCCCCGGCACCATCGCCGACGGCAGCCGCAGCACGGCGGCGTCGGTCTGGCCGGTCACCAGCAGCTCCGGCACGTACATCCGGGACAGCGCCCCGAGGATCGTCGGGAACAGGTAGAACAGCCCGAGCAGCAGCAGGACGTGCACCGTGGTCCGGCGCGCCGCCCGCCCGTCCGGGTTGGTGTAGAAGCGGACCAGCACGTGCGGCAGACCCATGGTGCCGAGGAACGTCGCGAAGATCAGCGAATACGTCTGCAGCAGGTCCCGCAACCCCTCCGACCCCGGATGCAGCCACTCGGAGTTGGTGACCTTCGCGTCGCTCACCGTCGGCACCGGGGTGCCTGCCGCGAACCACACCTGCGTGCCCCGCGGCAGCTCCTGCGTCGAGCCCCGCAGCCAGATCTCGTCGTGCGGGGCCGGTTCGCCGGGGTGCCGGATCTGGACCTGCGTCAGCGTGCCGACCTCGAAGGCGACATCGGTGCGAATGTCCACAGTGGTCGCCGAGGCGAACACCGGCGGCGCCGGCGAACCGAGCGAACCGGCCGGCCCCGGCTTGCCACCGGCCAGGAACACCGCACACAGCACGAACGCGGGCACCGCGATCGCGAACAGCTTGAGCCAGTACTGGAACGCCTGCACCACGGTGATCGCGCGCATCCCGCCCGCGATCACGTTGACGCCGACCAGCACGCTCACCGTCACCGCGCCGACCCAGGCCGGCGCGTCCAGCACCGTCGTCAGCGCCAGCCCGGCGCCCTGCAGCTGCGGGACCATGTAGAGGATCCCGATGAACACCACGAAGAACGTGCCGCACCGGCGCAGCGCGACCGACCCGAGCCGCGCCTCCAGGAAGTCCGGCAGCGTGTACGCGCCCGAGCGGCGCAGCGGCGCGGCGACGAACAACATCAGCGCGAGGTACCCGGCGGTGAAACCGATCGGGAACCACAACCCGTCGGCGCCGTCCTTGAGGATGATCCCGGCGATCCCGAGGAACGACGCGGCCGACAGGTACTCACCGGAGATGGCGGCGGCGTTGCGGCGCGAGCGGACCGTGCGGCGCGCGACCAGGAAGTCGTGCGTGGTGTTGGCGAACCGGGACGAGCGGTGACCCAGGTAGAAGGTCAGCGCGGCGACGGTCGCGATGCCGCTCAGCGCCCACGGGTTCAGGTGCACGATCCGGATTGTCCCCTGCGGCGGGACCGGTCCCGACGGCCGGTCACGACTCGATCATGTCCACGAAGTCCCGCTCGTGCCGCTCGGCCAGCCGGTTGTAGGCCAGGCCCGCGAGCAGCAGCAACGGGAACGGCAGCAGCCCCAGCAGCAGCCACGCCAGCGGCACGCCGATCACGCGCAGCGCCGCGAACCCCGGCCACAGGTAGAAGGCCAGCGGCAGCGCGCCGAGCAGCACCAGCACCAGCGTGCTCAACCCGATCGCGGTGCGCAGCTGGTGCTTGACCAGGTCGCGGATCAGCAGCTCACCCCAGCTGGTCTGCTGCTCCAGCTCCAGGCGCGCGCGCAGCGTCGGCGTGGTGCGCCGGGACCGCGGATCGGCCAGCACCACCCGCTGCCGCTTCGGTGGTTTCGCCGGCTCCGGTGGCGCCTCGGGCGGCGGCACGGCTGACACCGGCTCCACCGACGCGGGCTGGTAGTTCTTGCCCAACGTCGGGTCCGGTTCCCGCACCCCGTCGACGCGACGGTGGAAGTCCTCGGTCATCGACCACCCGTGAGTCGGTCCTTGAGCTCACGGGTGTGCCGCCGGGAGACCGGGAGCAGCTTCTCCTCGTTGCCGATCACGACCTGGTAGCCGCCCTGCCCCATGCGCAGTTCGGTGATCAGGTTCAGCGCGACCAGGAACGACCGGTGGATGCGCACGAACCCGGCCTTCTCCCAGCGCTCCTCCAGCTGGGTCAGCGGGATGCGGACCAGGTGGCTGTTGCCGTCCTTGGTGAACAGGCGCGCGTAGTCGCCCTGCGCCTCGACCCAGCGCACCGACGAGCGCGGCACGAGCTTCGTGGTCCCGGCGAGCTCGACCGGGATCACCTCGTCGTCGTCCGGCGCGGCGGGCGCGGCCGCACCCGGACCGGGCGGGGCCACCGTCTTCAGCTTCTCCAGCACCCGCTCGACCGCCCGGTCCAGCCGGTGCTGGTTGCACGGCTTGAGCAGGTAGTCCACTGCGCCCAGGTCGAACGCGTTGACGGCCTCGTGCGCGTGCCCGGTGACGAACACCAGCACCGGCGCGGGGCTCATCGCCGAGAACACGCGCGCCATCTCCATGCCGGACAGGCCGGGCATCTGGAGATCGGCGAACACCGCGTCGATCGGCGGCAGGCCGCGGTCCTTGCGCTCACGCACCTCCGGATCGTCCGAGGCCAGCACGCGCAGCGCCTCGGAAGCGTCGACCGCGGTGAACACGCGGCCGATGTGGGGGTTGTTCCGCAGGGTGTCGACCAGCAGGTTCAACCCGTGCGGCTCGTCGTCCACGGCCAGGACGAGCAGTCTGGTGTCTTGTTGCGCACTCACAGTGACTCGCATCCTGCCTACTGCACGATGCGATGTCCATACCGCGAATGAATGTTCGACCCGGCCTGCTTGGCGGTGCGGGTAGCGGAACCTCAGACGGCCCCTCGCTGTGGGATCGCCTCCTCATGAACGCCAGTTCACCACGTCGGCGCTGTCCTCGCGAGGAGCCGCCTGAGAACCCGCGGCGGTGCCAGTTGCGTGCGTGGCCAACTGCAAGGCCTCAAATCCCGTAGCGTGACCACGCTACGCGCTGTGCGACCGCGTCCAGGAGCGCCTGGGCGGCCGCAGGTGCGCCGATCCCCAGCCGGGCCAGCAGCGGCTTCTTCGGCTCGGCGATCGTGATCTCGGCGTCCGGCCAGCGCTGCTCGACGACCTCCCGCAGGTTGCCGATCCCGTCGACCAGGCCCAGCTCGACGGCCTTCGCGCCGAGCCAGACGTCACCGGTGAACAGCTCCTCGGTGTCGGCGAGCCGGTCGCCGCGGCGTTCCTTCACCCAGTCCACGAACATCTCGTGCAGCTGGGAGTGCATCTTCTTCAGCCACTCGACGTCCTCGGGCTTCTCCGGGGCGAACGGGTCGAGCCGCTTCTTGTTCTCGCCCGCGGTGTGCACCCGCCGCTCGATGCCGAAGCGCTCCAGCAGGCCGGTGAACCCGAACCCGCCGCTGATCACGCCGATCGAGCCGACCATCGACGTGCGGTGCGCGTAGATCTCGTCCGCCGCGCAGGCCAGCCAGTAGCCGCCGGAGGCCGCGACGTCCTCGCAGAACGCGATCACCGGCACGCCCGGCTTCTTGGCCGCGAGCTGCCGGATCCGCTCGGCGACCAGGCCGGACTGGGTCGGCGCGCCGCCCGGGGAGTTGATCTGCAGCGCGACCGCCTTGAGCCGGTCGTGGTCGAACGCGCGGGTCAGCGCCGACTCGACGGCCGCGAGGTTGATGGTGCCGCGCGCCAGCGGCGAGGGCGTCGGGGTGATCACCCCGTGCAGCTTGACGACGGCCACCACGTCCTTGCGGTCGCCCCGGTCGCCGATGCGCGAGATCTTGCTGCTCAGCCTGTCCGTCACGCTGGTCATGGCGCCAGGTTACGGACTCCTTCGGACTTGTGCAGACGGCCGTTGCGCGCCGGCTCGGGCGGGGCGTCCGCGTAGTCCGGCAGGTCGGTGCGCACGCCGGGCGCGAACTTCGGCACCCGCAGCGTCACCTTCATCCCGGCACCCGGCGCGGTCTCGACCATCAGCGCGTACTCGTCGCCGAAGAGCTGACGCATGCGGGCGTTGATGTTGCCCAGCCCGACGTGCGCGCCGGTGCGGTGCGAGTTGCGCAGGTCGGCCAGCCGCGCCGGGTCCATGCCGATGCCGTCGTCCTCGACGCTGATCAGCGCCTCGGTGCCGTAGTCGGACGCGGTCACGGTGACCATGCCACCGGTCGGCTTGTTCGCCAGGCCGTGCTGCACGGCGTTCTCCACGAGCGGCTGGATGATCAGGAACGGCACCACGACCGACAGCACCTCGGGCGCGATCTTCAGGCGCACCTCCAAGCGGCCGCCGAACCGGGCGCGCTCGATGGTCAGGTAGCGGTCGATGTTGCGCAGCTCGTCGGCCAGCGTGGTGAACATGCCGGAGGTGCGGAACGAGTAGCGCGTGAAGTCGGCGAACTCCTGCAGCAGCTCGCGCGCCTCCTCCGGGTCGGTGCGGATCAGCGCGGAGATGGTGTTGAGCGCGTTGTAGATGAAGTGCGGCGAGATCTGCGCGCGCAACGCCTTGATCTCGGCCTGTTGCAGCTGGTGCTTGGACTCCTCGAAGCGGGCCAGCTCGAACTGGGTGGTGACGAACTGCGCGACCGCGTCGGCCATCTGGATCAGGCGCTTGCCGGAGCTGCGGCCGACCACGATGAGCGCGGCCTCGACCTCGTCCTCGACCAGCAGCGGCACGATCACCGCGGTCTTCATCTTGCAGGTGCCGCGGTGGTCGCACGGGACGTCGTCGTGCGAGACGACCTCGCGGCGGGCCTTGCGGATCGACAACATGACCGCGTTCGCCAGGTCGAGGTAGTGGTCGTTGGCCTCGCCGTCCCAGGACACCAGCGTGCCCTCGTTGTCGGTGATGCCGACGGCGACGCACTTGAGCAGTTCGAGCAGCTGCGAGGTGATGCGGTCGGCGCTGGCCTGGTCGAAGCCCTCGCGCAGGTCCGGGGTCGCGCGGGACATGTGGTAGACGGCCTCGAGCACCGCGTCCTCGATCGAGCTGCTCGGCTTGCGCGTCCGAGCCAGCACCACGATCAGGACGATCAGCAGCACACCCGCCACGCTCCACGGGATGATTTGCGAGATCGGCAGACCGGGCACGGCGTCAATGCTCTGCGCTCGTGACGCCCGGTGCAAGCTCTTCAGCGCACTTTCTGTGCAGACTTCGCCACCCTGCGGGGTGACACGCTACTTGAGCAGGCGCGACAGGCGACGATCCGCCAGCGGCTTGCCACCCGTCTGGCAGGTGGGGCAGTACTGGAAAGACTTGTCGGCGAACGACACCTCACGCACCGTGTCCCCGCACACCGGGCACGGCAGGCCGGTCCGGGCGTGCACCCGCAGGCCGGACCGCTTCTCGCCCTTGAGGCGGGCCGCGTCCTGGCCCACCGAGCGCTCCACGGCGCTGGTCAGGATCTCGTGCACCGCCGCGGCCAGCCGGTCCAGCGCGTCGTCGGACAGCTTGCCCGCGGTCGCGAACGGGGACAGCCGCGCGGCGTGCAGGATCTCGTCCGAGTAGGCGTTGCCGATCCCGGCGATCACCGACTGGTCCGTCAGCACCCACTTGAGCCGCTCGGTCCGGCCCGCCAGCAGCTCGGCCAGCGAGTCCCGGTGCAGCGACAACGCGTCCGGGCCCAGCCGCGCGATGCTGGGCACCTCCCGCAGGTCCCGGACCACCCACACGGCCAGACCCTTCTTCGTGCCGGCTTCGGTGAGGTCGAAGCCGCGGTCTCCGAAGTGGACCCGCAGCGCGATCGGGCCCTTGCCCGGTTTCGGCGGCGTCGGCGAGAGGTTGTCCGCCCAGCGCAGCCAGCCCGCGCGGGCCAGGTGCACCACCAGGTGCAGGCCGTCGCAGTCCAGGTCGAGGTGCTTGCCGAAGCGGCCGGCCCCGGTCACCTCGCGCCCGTGCAGGTCGGTGTAGGGCGGGTCGAACGTCTTCAGCACGGCCAGCGACGCCACGTCGACGCGGCTGACCAGCCGCCCCACCGCGTGCTCCCGCAGGTGGTAGGCCAGCGCTTCGACCTCGGGCAACTCCGGCATCGCTACTCCATCGGCCGCAGCGGGCCCTCGAAGTCCGGGCCCGCCTCCCGCTGGATGGTCTTCGCGAGCCTGGTCAGCTCACTGCGCACGCGGAACATGCCGGAGATGATCCCGACCCAGCGCTCCGGCGGCGGGTCGCCGGTGACGCCGCCGTCGGTCTCCGCGACGACCGTCCACGGCCGGTTCAGCACCCACCGCAGCGGGAAGAACACCGCGATCAGCAGCAGGCCGTAGATCACCCACGGCGGCACCACCACGGAGTCGGGCAGCCAGGCGACGAGGATGACGGCCAGCAGAACGCACACGGCGAGCATCGCGATGCCCGAGGTGTAGCTGCCGGAGATGTCGCGCTCGAAGTCCTCGGCGGTTGCCGGGCGGCGCCATTCCATCTGCGCCCGGACGACCCACTCGCGGCCGTCGCCTCCCCGCACCACGCGGTTCATGTTCGCTGCCTCCCGCTACGGTCGTACGCCCGCCCAACCGTAGCGTGGTCGCGGGCCGCCGCGCGAGACGCGGACGGAGATCGACTACTTGGATGACCCCTGGCCGGAGGGCTCCCGATCCCGGTCGGACCCCCACAGCCACCACGGGGACGACCACGACGGCGGCCCGTGCGACTCCGCCTGCGTCGGCTTGTCCTTGTCCCGGCCCCAGCCCTTGCCCGGCTTGTCCCGGGTCGGCGAATCGTCGCTCGACAGCGGGGTCCCGTCCGTGGTCGGCAGGTCGTCCCGCGCGCTGCCGGTCGACGACGACCCGGTCGGCTCGACCGCATCCGACCGGCCGCCGACCGCGCCCGTCCCGTCCGCCGTGCCCGGCTGTTGCCGCGCCGGCGGCTCGACGGCCCTCGTCTGCTCGACCGGCGTCTCGGACCGCGGCTGGTCCACGACCGTGTGCGTCACCGGTGCGCCCGGATAGGGCAGCGTGACCTCGTCCGGCGCGATCAGCACCTGCGGCGGCGGGCTCAGCCGCGACTCCGGCTCGGCGATCCGCAACTCGACCCCGCCCTGCTCGGGCAGGCCGATCGGCTGCGACTCGTCGACCATCGCCGGCCCGACCGCGAACCCCACCACACCCGCGGCCGTCGTCGAAGCCAGCGCGACGCCGATCTTCAGCTTCGACACCAGCATCGTCTTCACCGTGGTCAGCACCCCGGACGTCGCGCCACCACCCGCCGCGGCGCCCGCGACGGCCGCCGTGGCCGGCACCAGCATCGCCACCGCACCGGCGTGCGCCCGCAGCGACGAACACACGTCCCGCAACTCGGCGTGCATCGCCCGGCACGACGCGCACCCCAGCAGGTGACCGCGGATCCGCCGCGCCTCCGCACCCGTCACACTGCCCGCGGTGTAGCCGCCGAGCTTCTCGATCACCCCGCGGCAGCTGACGTCGGAAATCCGGTTCATCGCCAGGTGCGCCTGCAGGTAGGCCGCACGCAGACCCTGCCGGGCCCGCCGCGCCAGCGCCGCCGTCGCGTTCGCGCTCAACCCGAAGTGCGGCGCCACCACCGCCGGCTGCTCACCCTCCACCTCGGTCTGCCACAACACCGTCCGCCACCGCTCCGGCAGACTCGTGAACGCCGTGGTGATCAGGCTGTGCTCCGCGGTGCGCGCGTGCGCGTCGGCACCCGCCCCCGCGCGGTGGGTCAGCTCGTCATCGGTGACCGGCACATCGCGGCGCGCGCCGTGCCACTCCCACGACACCCGGCGCGCCACCGTCAGCAGGTACGCGCGGATGTGCTCCCTCGGGCCGTTCCCGCGGCGCAACGCCTGCAACACGCGGAAGAACGTCTCGGCCGTGATGTCCTCCGCCTCGGACGAATCGGCGGCCAGGCTCCGGGCCAGCCTGCGGACGGCGGAAGCGTGCAGCTCGAACAGCTCGCGGAACGCGGCATCCTCACCGGAGCGGAGCCTGCTCAACAGAGCCTGCTCGTCCTCCGATGCCGTGCGCTGTTCCGGCACCGCCGCGTCGTCCGTCATGCGGCCAGCCACCTCCTCCCCCGCGGGACTAACCCGTTCGGTTGAATGGAGACACCATACGGAGCGAAACGCTCGCCGTCACCCCTTGTACTCCCGGAGTGACCAGGTTCCCTCCGACAGGGCGACACACACCTCCCGGGCCCAAGATCACCCCAAGATGGCCACCCCGTCAACCCGGCGAACCGCACCCGTATAGACTGTGCGACGTCCCGGTGAACCGGGGCACGCGGACGTAGCGCAGCTGGTAGCGCATCACCTTGCCAAGGTGAGGGTCGCGGGTTCGAATCCCGTCGTCCGCTCGCAGCTGGCAGACCCCTGCTCGCGCTTCGCGGCTCGCCGGGGCTGCTCGCCATTGCATTGGGGGTCGGACCCCCAAACCCCCGCCAGCTGGCAGACCCCTGCTCGCGCTTCGCGGCTCGCCGGGGCTGCTCGCCATTGCATTGGGGGTCGGACCCCCAAACCCCCGCCAGGGAGGGCTTCGCCCCCCTGGGCCCCCCGCGCGAGCCGCCTGCCTGCTCAGCCACCTGCCGCGCGCTGCGTTTGTTCCCAAAATTCACCTGATGGTGTGGTTGTCAGGTTTCTCGGCGGATCATTCGGCCGGCTCCGGCGGCGACCGTGGTCGCCAGGATCCAGCCCATCGCCGTGAAACCGTTCGAGACCCACTTGTCCAGGTCGTGCATGTACCAGCGGCCCTTGTTGCCGAAATCGACGATCGGCACCAGCAGATCCAGCGTGTAGAGCACCGGGTTCCACTCCAGGCCGGTCTCCTGCTGGTCGACGGCGCAGCGCGGACCGCTCACCATGTACCGCACCGGATCGTTCACACACGAGTCCGTGCCCGTGCCGAAGTAGATGCTGCCCGCCGCCAGCAACGCGATCAGCCACGCCAGCGCCCGCACCGGCCGGTAGCCGTAACCGACCATCCACCGCTGCAACCAGCTCCACAACCGCACCCCCGGCCCGAGCACCCGATAGCCCTGGGCCAGCGCCTCGTACCGGTACTGCTGCTTCTTGAACAGCACCGTCGACGCGTGCTCCTCGTTGCCGCTGTTGCGCAGCATCGCGGCGAGCTGGTCGTACGGTCCCGGCCGGTAGCCGGCCATCGCGGTGCGCAGCCGCTCGATGCGGTCCCGCACCGCGGCGTCGTCCTTCATGTCGATCGGGCGCTTGAGCACGTCGTACCGGAAGTCCTCGAGCTCGATGCCGCCCTCGGCCCGCCAGAAGTTCTCGTTGTCCTCCAGCGTCTGGCAGTGCGCGTGCCGCAGCACGATGCTGCCGGTCGCCGGCGCGGCGAAGTTGAGCAGGAACTCGTCCGCGCCCACGTCACTGGCGTCCAGCGCGATCGCGTGCTTGTTGTACGAACCCAGCACCGCGCCGGTGAAGTCGATGCGGCGGCCCGCGGTGGCGCCGTCCATGTTCACGCCACCCTCGGCGTGGAACGGCTGCTCCCCGGCGTTGGTGAGGGTGATGTCGCGGCCGACCCGCACCGTGCGCAGGTCCACCGAGAAGCTGGTCCGGTTGCGCACCGCCGGTTCGGTGACGTCGGTGCCGTAGAGGTAGACGCTGCCGCCGACCTCGATGCCCTGCAGCCGCAGCGTGCCCTCGATGGTCGCCTCGTGCAGGTGGAAGTTGCCGGCCACCGTCATGCGGCGGGCGGACAGCACGTCGCGGTCCGCGTGCCGCAGGTGCACCCGCCCGGCGAGCAGGTTGCCGCGGACCGTCACGTCGGCCATCCGCAGCTGGCCGGACGGGATCTCCAGGCCGGTCGCCTCGAGGTCACTGCTGATCTGCGAGCCGTCCAGGTGCAGCGCGCGGTCGTAGTACGGCTCGACCGAACCGCGCGGCACGGTGATGCGGGCGCGGGCCAGGCGCAGCGTGCCGCCGATCTTCGCGTTGATCATGCGCAGCGTGCCGACCGCGGACAACCCGTCGGACAGCTCGACGTTGCCGTCCACCTGCCACCGGTCGCCGACCAGCGCCGGCCACGGATCGACGTAGGGGTCGCTGGACTTCCACGCCTCCACCACGATCCGGCCCTGCTGCTCACTGACCAGCTCCGCGGCGCGCAGCACGATGTCGCCGTTGACGCGCATGCTGGGCAGGTGCAGCACCCCGTGCGCGGAGAACGGCTGGCGCGTGCTGGCGGCGCCGTAATTGTCCACCTCGCACAGCAGGCTGCCACCGATGTGCGCGCCGTTCCCGTCGAGCGCGAAGCCGTCCGGGTTGCGCAGCTTGGCGCCGGAGAAGTTCACGTTGCCGCCGGTGCGCATGCCGGGGAGGCGGACCTCGCCCTCGGCCTGCATCCGGTAGGCCAGCAGCGCGCCCGCGATGATCAGCCGGTCGGCCTGGATCGCGCGGCCCTGCGGGTAGTCCACCGCGGTGCGGGTCAGGACGACCGACCCTTCGACGACGGCGTCGGTCAGGTTGATGGCGGCGTCCGGCACGCCGCGCTCGCGGGTGTCACCGCGCTGCACGGCGGTTTCGCCGTCGTCGCTGCCCGGCAGGACCTGCACGACGCAGCGGATGAGGCGGACGTCGTTGCGGCTGCGCAGGTTTCGGGCCTTGAGGCCGGGCAGCCAGCAGCGCCGGAAGACCAGCCCGAGGATCTTGGCCTCGCGCACGTCCGGCGGATACTCGAACCGGCAGTTCTCGAAGCGGAACAGGCAGTCCAGGTCCGCCCCGCGCAGATCCAGCCGGCCGGTGATGTAAGCGTTTTCCACGGCGACGATCGGGGCGTTGCTGGTCTGCTTGCGCCAGCGCAGCAGCCCGCCGCTGCCGGGCTCCAGCAACGGTTTGAGCAGCTCGTCCGCGGCGAGGTGGTAGCGCCGGTCCGGCACCCCGCGGAAGGGATCCAGGGGCGGCAGCTCCCGCTCCACCTGCCCCGGCTGGCCTACCGGCATCCGTGACTCCCCCTCCTTCACCCGCCTGCCCACAGAGCTCCGACGAACAGGCGACGCCGCGGGTTCCCGGGCCGGTGCGCTAGAAGCCTATCGCCACCTGGATGGACGCAGCGGCAACTCCGGCGCCGACCGCGGTCGCCGCTGGGTCCGCTTGCCCGCTCGATCCGGGCGGCTCAGGGTCTGCCAAGGCGGTGCGGCGGGGCCTGGCGCGGAAACGACCGGCAGGAAGGGCGAGCATCCGTGCCTCCTCCCGCGACGATCGCCGCTGGCTTGGGCGATCGTCGCGGACGAGGGGGGTCCCGCGCTACTACTCGTCGATGTGGGTGGGGTTCAGCACGCGCGACAGGAACGTCTGCGTCCGCTCGTGCTGCGGGTCGCCGATCACCTGGGCCGGTGGGCCCTGCTCGACGACCACGCCGCCGTCCATGAACAGCACCGTGTCCGCCACCTCGCGCGCGAACTGCATCTCGTGGGTGACCACGAGCATCGTCATGCCGTCGCGGGCCAGCTGGCGCATCACGGCGAGCACGTCGCCGACCAGTTCCGGGTCCAGGGCGGACGTGGGCTCGTCGAACAGCATCACGTCCGGGTCCATCGACAGCGCCCGCGCGATCGCCACGCGCTGCTGCTGGCCACCGGACAGCTGCGCGGGCAGCGAGCGCTCCTTGCCGGTCAGCCCGACCTTGCGCAGGTTCTCCAGCGCGATCTTCTCGGCCTCGGCCTTGTCCCGCTTGAGGACCTTGCGCTGCGCGATGGTCAGGTTGTCCAGCACCGGCAGGTGGCTGAACAGGTTGAACGACTGGAACACCATGCCGATGCCCCGCCGCGCGCGGTCGATGTCGATGTCCGGGTCGGTGATCTCGAACCCGTTCACCACGACCGTGCCCTCGTTGGGCTCCTCCAGCAGGTTCACGCAGCGCAGCAGCGTCGACTTGCCCGACCCGGACGGCCCGATGATGCAGACGACCTGCCCGCGCCGCACCTCCAGGTCGATGCCCTTGAGCACCGACAGCCTGCCGAACGCCTTGTGCAGCCCGCTCACCTGGACGATCACGTCGCCGGTCACGCCTCGACCTCCAGTCCGCGTTCGCTCTTGCGCCCGGTGCGCCGCTCCAGGTACCGGGACAGGTAGCCCAGCGGGATGGTGATGATCAGGTAGCACAGCCCGGCGAGCAGGATCGGCGTCAGCGACCCGGTCGCGTTCAGGCCCTCGCGGCCGAACTTCGTCAGCTCGTACTCGTCGCGGGCCAGGCCGAGCAGGTAGATCAGCGACGAGTCCTTGGTGAGCAGGATCAGCTCGTTGGTCAGCGGCGGCAGGATGATGCGGAACGCCTGCGGGATGACGATCGAGATCATCGCCCGCGCCTGGGACATGCCCAGCGACCGCGCCGCCTCCCGCTGACCGGCGGGCACCGCCTGGATGCCCGCCCGGATCGTCTCCGCGATGTAGGCGGAGCCGACCAGGCCCAGCGACAGCATGACGGTGGAGTAGATGTCGAACTTCAGCCCGAACGCGAGCGGTGCGCCGAAGCCGAGGGTGATGAACACCAGCAGCGCCGGCACACCGCGGAAGAACTCGATGTAGACGGTCGCGATCCAGCGGTACGGCCCGACCGGCGACAGCTTCATCAGCGCCAGCACGAGACCGACGGCCAGCCCGAACGCGAACCCCAGCGCCGTGTAGACGACGGTGTTGACCAGCGCCGTCGTGATGACGCCGGGGAACTGCGCGCGGGCCGCGTCGACGTTGAAGAACGCGCGCTGGATCTCGCCCCAGTCGGCCACGAAGGCCGCGATGAGGATGACGATCACCAGCAGCGCGTACTGCGCGCCCCGGAAGAGCTGGGCGCGTTTACGGCGAGACATCGCCACGGTGGAACTCCTCGCAGAAGTGGCGTCCGGTTACTTGCTTTCCGGCAGCCTGTTGAACCACTTCTGGTAGATGGCGTCGTAGCGACCGTCCGCCTTGGCGGCGGTGATGACCTCGTTGACCTTCGCCAGCAGCGCGCCGTTGCCCTTGCGCACCGCGACGCCGTACTGGTCGCCGGTCTTGAACTCGGCGGTCACCTCGACGTCCGGGTTGGTCTTGAGGAACTCGTAGTGCACCGAGTTGTCGTTGATGCCCGCGTCGATCTGGCCGGTCTTGACGGCGGTCTGCTCCAGGGCGAGGTCCTCGAACTGGACGATCTCGTAGCCGTACTGGGCCTTGTTCGCCTCGGCGTAGTCCTCACCGGTGGTGCCCAGCTGGACGCCGAGCTTCTTGCCGCGCAGCTTCTCCAGGCTGTCGATGCCGGAGCCCTTCTTGACCAGCAGCGCCTGGTTGGCGTCGAAGTAGCCGACCGAGAAGTCCATCACGGCCTGCCGCTCCGGGGTGATCGTCATCGCGGCGGCGGCCACGTCGCACTGGCCGGTGTTGAGCGACTCGCCCGACTCGATGCCCTCGAACGGGGTGTCGAAGATCTTCTGCTGCACGCCGAGGTTCTCCGCGACCAGATTCACGAGGTCGACGTCGAACCCGACGGTCTTGTCACCCTCGGTGAACTGGAACGGGGCGTAGGGCAGGTGCGTGCAGGTGGTCAGGAAGCCGGTCTCCTTGAGGCTGATCTCCCCGCCGGCCTGGGTGTCGCCGCCGGTGTTGACCTCCTGCGCGCAGGCCGTGGCGGTCGCCGCGATGGCGAGCGTGGCCGACAGAACAAGCGCATTGCGTAACGATCGACGCGACACGGTTTACTCCTAGTAGGTCATACTTATCGAGTGCACGCATCCTGCCACTTGGAGCTCGTCACGCACAGCATCGAGTGGTTACGGCCGCATTTCGGGTCTACCCGGTAACCAATTGGTAACACACGGGTGACCCTGCGTGTCTGGAAGCACGCGTGGATCGGGAAACGATCGCGGCAGCCGGGGCGATCTCCGGTCGTGAAGAACCATTGGTGGCTGCCGGGCACCGTGATGAGCCTCGGCCTCGTGACGGCAGCCGTGGCCGGCCTGTGGTCGATGCTCCGC
This sequence comes from Amycolatopsis thermalba, assembly GCF_023376025.1. Classification (NCBI taxonomy): domain Bacteria; kingdom Bacillati; phylum Actinomycetota; class Actinomycetes; order Pseudonocardiales; family Pseudonocardiaceae; genus Amycolatopsis; species Amycolatopsis thermalba. The sequence continues at coordinate 624,871 of NZ_CP091196.1, read as the reverse complement.
TACGACAGCGTCGAGCTTCCCGCTTCGTCGATGGAACCGACGCTGCGGCAGGGCGACCAGCTCACCCTCGTGGACGCCGACGGCGATGTCCGCCACGGCGACCTCATCGTGTTCAACGGCGCGTCGTGGGAGGTCCCGCGGCTGTTCGTGAAGCGGGTGGTCGGCCTCGGCGGGGACGTGGTGGTCTGTTGTGACGAGTCGGAGCGGCTGCTGGTGAACGGGGTGCCCGTCGAGGAGGAGTACCTGCTGCGCGACGGACCCACCTACCGCTTCACCGCGCAGGTGCCGGCCGGCAGCGTGTTCGTCCTGGGGGACTGGCGGAACAACTCCGCCGACTCGCGCATGCACCTCTCCGGACCGAACGGCGGCGCGATCCCGGTGTCCGACGTCCGGGCCAGGGTGGTGGCCGTCAACGGGGAGACCCTCGTGCCCACCAGCGCCTTCGTCGACGCGGGGCTGTCGGGTGGGCGGCTCCCGGCGCCGGACCAGCGGGCGTCGCTGCTGGTGATCGGCGCCGGGGTCACGGTGTTCCTCGGCGGGCTGGTGTGGCTGGTGGTCGTGGTCAGCCGCGGGCGTGGGCGTCCAGCATGTGCGCCACCGCCTCCGTGAGCCGCTGCGCCTGGGCCAGGTGCAGCCACTCGTTCGGGACGTGGGCGTTCGAGTCGGGGCCCAGCGCTCCGGTGACCAGGAACTGCGCCTCCGGGTACTTCTCGCCCAGCAGGCCCATGAACGGGATCGACCCGCCGAGCCCGACGCTGCGCCACGGGGCGCCGAAGACCTCGTCGCTCACCTGCTCCAGAGCGGAAGCGAGCCACGGCGACGCGTCCGGCGCGTTCCAGCCGTCCGCGGCCTCCACTCCGGACAGCTCCACCACCGCGTCGTAGGGCACGTCCGTGGTCAGCGCCTTCTCGATCGCGTTCAGCGCCGCCGCGGAATCGGCCGTCGGCGGGAGGCGGAAGCTCAGCGCCAGCGTCGTGTGGTCGCGCAGGACGTTGCCCGCGTTCGCCGGTTCGGGCAGGCCCGCGGCGCCGATCACCGACAGCGTGGGCCGCCACGACTGGTTCAGCAGCAGCTCCAGCTCGTCGTCGGACACCGGGCGCATCCCGGGCAGCAGCGGGAACGAACCGCTGATCGCGCCCGGCGCCACCGCGACCGTCGCGGCCGCCTCCGCGCGGCGGTTCTCCGGAATCGCCACGTTCAGCTCGGCCAGCTTGATCTCGCCCGTCGCCGAGTCCTCGATGCGGTCCAGCAGCTGCCGCAGCACCCGGAACGAGCTGGGCACCACCCCGCTCGCCAGCCCGGAGTGCGCCGCCGCCTCCAGCACCCGCACCGTCACGTGCACCTGCGCCAGCCCGCGCAGGCTCGTGGTCAGCCACAGCCGCTCGTAGTCGTTGCCGCCGGAGTCCAGGCACACCACGAACGTCACGCGCCCCAGCCGCTCCGACAGGTGCTCCAGGTACACCGGCAGGTCGGGGCTGCCCGACTCCTCGCCGGTCTCCAGCAGGATCACCGAACGCGCGTGCGCGCCGCCGGCCGCGTGTACGGCCTCCAGCGCGGCCGTCGCCGCGTAGCCGGCGTACCCGTCGTCCGCCGAGCCGCGGCCGTACAGCCTGCCGTCGCGCACCACCGGAGTCCACGGGCCCAGCCCCTCGGCCCAGCCGCCGACCGGGGGCTGCTTGTCGAGGTGGCCGTAGAGCAGAACCGTGCCGCGGTCCTCCGCGCCGGGCGTCGCCGGGACGTCGACCAGCAGCACCGGGCTGCGGCCGTCCACCTGCACCACGTCGATCGTCGCGCCGGGCAGCCCGCGCCCGGTGATCCAGTTCTGCACGTGCCGCACCGCGGCGGCGAGGTGCCCGTTGGCGGCCCAGTCGGGGTCGAACGCCTGCGACAGGGCGGGGATCTCCACCAGGCCGCTCAGGCTCGGCAGCACCTCGTCGGACCAGAGGCGCCGGACGGTTTCACGCACGGTCGTTTGCTCCACCCGGGCCATTCTGCCAGCCGCCTTCAGGTCACAGTTCGGCTCCGCATTGGCCGCCACTGGTGACCGCCAGCCACCTTCCGTATTCAATGTGATCTCAATCACCCACATTGCGTACGTTTTGCCCGGTTCGACGAGGAACGGAGGGCACGCCTTGTCACCACCCGTGTTGTCGGTGAACAACCTCGAAGTGGTGTACGACGACGTGGTGCTCGTCCTGCGGGGGCTCAGCCTGGAGGTCCCCGACGGCGCGATCGTCACGTTGCTGGGCGCGAACGGCGCGGGCAAGACGACCCTGCTGCGGGCGATCACCGGCCTGCTCGTGCCGCACCGCGGCAAGATCACCAAGGGCACGGTCCGCTTCCGCGACGAGGACATCACCGGCGCCGACCCGGCCGACGTGGTGCGCAAGGGCATCGCGCAGGTGATGGAGGGCAGGCGGATCTTCGCCGAGATCACCGTCGACGAGAACCTGCGCACCGGCGCCTACACCCGCCGCTCCCGCACCGAGGTCCGCGAGTCCTACGCCCGGGTGATGGACCTGTTCCCCGTGCTCGCCGACCGCCGCCGCTCGATCGCCGGTTACCTCTCCGGCGGCGAGCAGCAGATGCTCGCGATCGGCCGCGCGTTGATGGCCTCGCCGAAGCTCCTGCTGCTCGACGAGCCGTCGCTCGGTCTCGCGCCCAAGCTGGTCGAGCAGGTGCGGGACATCATCGTCGAGATCAACGGCCAGGGCACCAGCGTCCTGCTGGTCGAGCAGAACGCCGTGATGGCGCTGTCGATCGCCGGGTTCGGCTACGTGATGGAGACCGGGAAGGTCGTGAAGGACGGCCCCGCCGCCGACCTCCTCGCCGACGAGGACATCCGCGAGTTCTACCTCGGCGCCGCCCAGCACGAGGAGCGGCGCAGCTTCGCCGAAGTCAAGAGCTACCGGAGGAAGAAGCGATGGAGCGCGTGACCACCAGCGACCCCGCACCCGCCCGGGAGGACGAAGCCGATACCGATCGCCCGATCCTCGAGGTCCGCGACCTGACGCTGCGGTTCGGCGGGGTCACGGCGCTGGACGGCGTCAGCTTCGAGGTCGGCCGCGGCGAGTTGTTCGCCGTGATCGGCCCGAACGGCGCCGGCAAGACGTCGATCTTCAACTGCCTCAACGGGGTCTACCGCCCGCAGGAGGGCTCGATCACGCTCGACGGCGAGAAGCTGGTGGGCCGCCACCCCGCCGCGATCGCCGCGATGGGCGTGGCCCGCACCTTCCAGAACCTCGGCCTGTTCGAGCACCTCACGCTCATCGAGAACCTGATGCTCGGCCGCCACCACCTCATGCGCACCGGCTTCGGCACCGGGATGCTCTGGTGGGGCCGGGCCAAGCGCGAGGAGGTCCGGCACCGCGCGGCCGTCGAGGAGATCGTGGAGCTGCTCGAACTCGAGCCGTACCGCCGGATGCCGGCCGGGCTGCTCCCCTACGGCGTGGCGAAACGCGCCGAACTGGGGCGGGCGCTGGCGATGGAGCCGTCGCTGCTGCTGCTCGACGAGCCGGTCGCCGGCATGAACCTGGAGGAGACCGAGGACACCGCGCGCTACCTGGTCGAGGTCCGCCGCGAGCTGGGCCTGGCGATGATCCTCGTCGAGCACGACATGCGCCTGGTCATGGACCTCGCCGACCGGGTGCTCGCGCTGGACTTCGGCGTCGCGATCGCCACCGGCAAACCGTCGGAGATCCAGAACCACCCCGCCGTCATCGAGGCCTACCTGGGCGGTGCGCGATGAGCACGACACTGACCGCTCCCCCGGACGTGCGGACCCTGCCCGCGCGCCTGCTGGAACACGCCCGCGCGATGGGCGACAAGACCGCGATGCGGGAGAAGCACCGCGGCCGCTGGCGCGAGTGGACCTGGGCCGAGTACGCCGAGCGGGTCGCCAACGTCGCCGCCGGCCTGCGGGAGCTGGGCGTCGAACCGGGCGACCGGGTCGCGATCCACGCCGAGAACCGGCCGGAGTGGGTGGTCGCCGACCTGGCCGTGCAGGGCATCGGCGCGATCAGCATGGGCGTCTACCCGACCTCCCCGGAGGCCGAGGTCGAGTACCTGTTGTCGCACTCCGGCGCGAAGGTGCTGATCGCCGAGGACGAGGAGCAGCTGGACAAGGCGCTGGCGGTGCGCGGCAGGCTGCCCGAGCTGAGGCACCTGGTCGTGATGGACCCGCGGGGCGTGCGGGTCGAGGCGCTGCCCGACCTGATGACGTTCGAGCAGCTGGAACGCCCGCGGGACAACGCTCTCCGGGACTACGCGGACGCGGTGGCCCGGCTCGATCCGGCGGCGACCGCGATCCTCGTCTACACCTCGGGCACCACCGGACCGCCCAAGGGCGCGATGATCTCGCACGCCAACCTGGTCGCGGCCGGGCGCACGTTCCTCTCCGCGCTCGGCGGCGGCCCGGACGACGAGGTGCTGTCCTACCTCCCGCTGTGCCACATCGCGGAACGGCTGACCTCGGTGATCGACTCGGTGTGGGCCGGGTCGGTGGTCAACTTCGGCGAGGGCGGGCCGTCGTTCCTCAACGACCTGCGCGACGTGCAGCCGACCGTGTTCCTCGGCGTGCCGCGCGTGTGGGAGAAGATGCTGGCCGGCACCGAGATCCGGATGGCCGACGCCTCGCGCCTCAAGCGCGGCCTCTACCGGTTCTGGCTGAAGCAGGGCCGCCGCATCGCGCCGCGCCGGATGGCCGGGCGGCTGTCCGCGGCCGACCGGATCCGCGTGTGGCTGGGCGAGATCCTCGTTTTCCGCGCCCTGCGGGAGAAACTCGGCCTGGTCCGGGTCCACACCGCGCTGTCCGGCGCCGCGCCGATCGCGCCGCAAGTGCTGGAATACCTGTGGGCGATCGGGGTTCCGGTGCGCGAGGGCTACGGGCAGACCGAGAACACCGCGCTCGCGACGCTGACGCCGGAAAGGGACGTGCGGCTCGGCGCGGTCGGCAAACCGCTGGACGGCGTGGAGGTGCGGATCGCCGAGGACGGCGAGATCCTCACCCGCTCGGCCGGGGTCTTCCAGGGCTATTACCGCAATCCGGAGGCCACCGCGGCGGCGGTCGACGCGGACGGCTGGCTGCACACCGGCGACGTCGGCGAGATCGACGACGACGGCTTCCTGCGGATCACCGACCGCAAGAAGGACATCATCATCACCGCGGGCGGCAAGAACATCTCACCGTCGGAGATCGAGAACCGGCTCAAGGTCTCGCCGTTCGTGCGCGAGGCGATCGTGATCGGCGACCGTCGCAAGTACCTGACCGCGTTGATCGGCGTCGAGGCCGAGACGGTCGGCAACTGGGCGACCCGGCGCAACCTCGCGTACACCACGTACGCGGACCTGTCGGCCAAACCCGAGGTGCGGGCGCTGATCCAGCAGGTGGTCGACGAGACCAACCGGGAGTTCTCGCAGGTCGAGCAGATCAAGCGATTCGCGTTGATCGGCAAGGAACTCGACCACACCGACGGTGAGCTGACCGCCACCCAGAAGGTCAAGCGGCGCGCGATCGAGCAGCGCTTCGCCGAGGAGATCGAGGCGATGTACCGGTGACGACATTCCTGCAGAACTGCTTCGCCGGGCTCGCACTCGGATCCACCTACGCCCTGGTCGCGCTCGGCTTCGTGGTCATCTACAAGTCGACCGGCGTCATCAACTTCGCGCAGGGCGGGCTGCTCGCGCTCGGCGCCTACCTCGGCTTCACCTTCGCCAACAACCTCGCGATCGCGTTCGGCGTGGCGATCCTGCTGGCGTGCGCCTCGGCCGCGCTGGTCGGCGCCGGGTTCGAGCGGATCGTGCTGCGGCGCATGGTGGGGCAGCCGCCGTTCGCGGTCATCATGATCACCATCGGCCTGCTGTTCGTGCTCGAACCGCTGATCACCGCGATCTGGGGCTTCGACAACCTCCAGGTCGAAAACCCGTGGAACATCCAAACCCTCGAAGCCGGCGGGATCGTCTTCGGCGTGCGGGACCTGTGGACGATCGGGCTGACCGCGGCGGTGGTCGTCGGGTTCTTCCTGTTCTTCCGCTTCACCTCGCTCGGCCTGGCGATGCGGGCCACCGCGTTCGACCCGGAAGCGGCGCTGGCGCAGGGGATCAGCGCCCGCCGGGTGTACGCGGTGTCCTGGGCCATCGCCTCGGCGCTGGCCGCGCTCGCCGGCATCACCATGGCGGCCGGGCCGGGCGGGCTGTCCCCGTCGATCGGGTTCATCGCGCTCGCGGCGTTCCCGGCGATGATCCTCGGCGGACTCGACTCGCCCGCCGGCGCGGTGCTCGGCGGCATCGTCATCGGGCTGGCCGAGGCGCTCACCCGCGGCTACCAGGACCAGTTGTTCTCCTGGGCCGGCGACAACGTGTCGATCATCGTGCCCTACCTGCTGATGATCGTGATCCTGCTGATCCGGCCGTACGGCCTGCTGGGAACCAAGGACGTCCGGAGGATCTGATGCCCAAACCGCACCGCAACCTCGTCCGCGACTACGCCCAGGACCTGCGCCTGTTCGGCTCGCCGATGTCGAAGTTCGGGCTGGCGCTGATGATCGCGGCCTTCCTGGTGCTGCCCACGGTGGTGCAGGACGACTTCTGGCTGTCCATCCTCATCTACGCCGGCATCACCGCGGTCGGCGCGATCGGCCTGAACCTGCTCACCGGCTACTGCGGCCAGATCTCGCTGGGGCACGCGTTCTTCATCGGCGCGGGCGCCTACGTGACGGCCAAGGTGGGCGGCGACTTCGGCCTGCCGTTCCCGTTGTGGCTGCTCGCGGCCGGTGGGATCGGGGCCCTGCTGGGTGGGCTGATCGGGCCGTTCACGCTGCGGCTGCGCGGGCACTACCTGGCGATCGTCACGCTCGGGCTGGTGTTCGTCGGCGAGCACCTGTGGCGCAACCTCGACGACTTCACCGGCGGCAACTCCGGCACCTCGGTCACCGCCGACGCCGCGATCGGGCCGGTGAACTTCTCCGACCTGTCGATCTTCGGCGAGAGCTACTCGCGCAACCAGGGCTGGTTCTGGCTGGTCTGGGCGCTGGTCGGGCTGGTCGCGCTGCTGGTGAAGAACCTGGTTCGCACCCGTCCCGGCCGCGCGCTGCAGGCGGTGCGCGACCGCGACCAGGCCGCCGAGGTGATCGGCGTGCGGGCGGGCCGGTACAAGATCGGCGCGTTCATGATCTCCAGCGCGATCGCGTCGGTGGCCGGCGCGTTGTTCGGGTCCTACCAGCAGTTCGTCAGCCCGGACGAGTGGAACCTGCTGCTGTCCATCCAGTACATCGCGGTGATCATCGTCGGTGGCCTGGGCACGGTCTTCGGATCGGTGCTCGGGGCGCTGTTCGTCGGCGCGCTGCCCGCGCTGATCGACCGCTACAGCGACGTCATCCCCGGCGTCCAGACGAGCGTGGGCGATTCCGGGTTCATCAGTGTGTTCGCCCTCAACCAGGCCATCTTCGGGTTGCTGATCGTGCTGTTCCTGGTGCTCGAACCACGCGGGCTCGCGGGCATCTGGCTGCGGATCAAGACCTATTTCAAGGCCTGGCCGTTTTCCTACTAGGGAGGTTGTCGAAGTGACTTGCGTGGCGGTGCGGGTGGCGGAACCTGAGGCGGCCCCCGGCTGTGGGATCGCCTCCTCATGACCGCCAGGTCACCACGTCGGCGCTGTCCTCGCCAGGAACCACCTCAGAACCCGCGGCGGTGCAAGCGCACGGCCCACAACAAGCGGCTCCGCCGCTTATCAAACAGAACCCAGTCGAGGAGGCGTCCATGAAGAGAACGCGGATCGCGGCGGTGCTGGCCGCGGCGACACTCGTGCTCGCCGCGTGCGGTGGCGCGGGCGACGACGAAGGCGGTGGTGGCGGGCAGGCCGGCAACCCGGGTGCCACCACCGGGTTCGACGGCACCACGATCAAGCTCGGCGTGCTGTCCCCGCTGTCCGGGCCCGTCGCGGTCATCGGACAGCCGCTGACCTCGGGCAACAAGGTCTGGTTCGACGCGCTCAACGCCCGCGGCGGCGTCGCCGGCAAGTACAAGGTCGAGCTGGTCCAGGAGGACACCCAGTACCGGCCGGAAGTCGCGGTGCAGCAGTACAACAAGGTCAAGGGCGACGTCGTCGCGTTCACCCAGCTGCTGGGCACGCCGTCGACGCTGGCCGTGCTGCCGCAGCTGCGCGCGGACAAGATGCTCGCCGCGCCCGCGTCGCTGGACGCGCTGTGGGTGCGTGAGGAGAACCTGCTGCCGGTCGGCGGCCCGTACCAGGTGCAGTCGATCAACGCGATGGACCACTACCTCACCGAGGGTGGCGGCACCAAGGACTCGCGGATCTGCACGATGGTCCAGGACGACGTCTACGGCGAGGCGGGCCAGGCCGGCATCGACTTCGCCGCGAAGCACTACGGCTTCACCGTGGCGAACACGCAGCGCTTCAAGGCGGGCACGGAGAACTACGCCGGGCAGATCGGCGCGCTCGCCGGAGCCGGCTGCCAGATGGTGTTCCTGACCGCGACCCCGACGGACGCGGCCAAGATCTGGGGCACCGCGGCGCAGGCCCGGTTCGCGCCCAGGTGGTACGGGCAGTCGCCGAGTTACACCTCGGCGTTCGCCAAGTCCGCGATCGCGCCGTACCTGCAGCAGTACGTCACGATCGTCGCCGAGGGCACCGAGTGGGGCGACAACTCCGTGCCGGGCATGACCGAGATGGTCAACCGGAAGAACCAGTTCGCGCCGCAGCAGGAGCCGGACTACTACTTCGCGTTCGGCTACAACCAGGCCCGCGCGATGACGGCGGTGCTGGAGAAGGCCGTCGAGCTGGGCGACCTGTCCCGCGACGGCATCCTGAAGGCGTCCAGCGAGCTGGGCACGGTGTCGTTCGACGGGCTCGCCGGCGACTACGAGTACGGCCCGGCCGACACCCGCAACCCGCCGCGGTCGAGCACGCTGTTCAAGGTCGACCCGGCGAAGCCGTTCGGGCTGGCCACCCTCAAGTACAACTTCAGTTCACAGGCGGCACAGCAGTACCAGTTCACGAAGGCCAACCTCTAACCGGGTGGCGTGACGCAGGTCACTGGATCGGCCTATGCGGGTCACCTCCGGAGCGTTCCGCGCGACGGAGGTGGCCCGTCTGTCACTTCCGAGCAGGTGAGCGTGCTGCCGCACGGCAGACTGTCGGTGGGCCGTCCTTCGGGCGTCCGAGCGTTTCCCCAGCTCAGAGCCCGCTTCCACCGCAACAAATCAGGCGCGGACCTGCACTCCCGGGGCTGGTTCGTGTCAGGATGTTCCCCGTAAGCCGTCACGGCCGACGGCTGCCGCGCTTCGGACCCGAATCGTCGGTGGCCGGCGGCCAGCCATCAGCGGCCGCCACAAGCGGCCTCGTGGCAGGACACCGAGGAGAACGCGCATGCCGTCCCCCGAACAGTGGACGCACCCGGAGCCCGGCGAAGGACCGGCCGCACAGGCCGCCCAACCATCGCGGGAGCAGGTGATCGCCGGTTTGCGAAACACGGACGCGGGTGGCGCTGAGGTGACTCAGCTGCTCACCCCCGAAGGCGAGCGAATCGCTTCGCCGCAGTTCGACCGCTACATCTCCGACGTCGACCCGGAAGCGCTGCGCGGGCTCTACCGCGACATGGTGCTGGTCCGCCGGGCCGACCGGGAAGCCAACGCCATGCAGCGCCAGGGCCAGCTCGGCATCTGGGTCCCGCTGCTGGGCCAGGAGGCCGCGCAGGTCGGCTCCGGCCGCGCGCTCAAGCCGCAGGACATGGCCTTCCCGAGCTACCGGGAACACGGCGTGGCCTACACCCGCGGTGTCGACTTCAAGGAACTGCTGGGCATCTTCCGGTGCACCGACCACGGTGGCTGGGACTTCCAGGCCCACGGCTTCCACCCGTACACCATCGTGATCGGCAACCAGGTCCTCAACGCCGCCGGCTACGCGATGGGCCAGAAGTTCGAGGGCAAGGTCGGTGACGACGACGGCGAAGCGACCATCGTCTACTTCGGTGACGGCGCCACCTCGCAGGGCGACGTGCACGAGGGCTTCGTGTGGGCCGCGGTGTACGACGCGCCGCTGGTGTTCTTCTGCCAGAACAACCAGTGGGCGATCTCCGAGCCGACCGAGCGCCAGTCCCGGCTCCCGCTGTACCAGCGCGCCCGCGGCTACGGCTTCCCCGGCATCCGCGTCGACGGCAACGACGTGCTGGCCTGCCTCGCGGTGACCCGCTGGGCGCTCGAGGAGTGCCGCCACGGCAACGGCCCGGTGCTGATCGAGGCGTTCACCTACCGGATGGACGCGCACACCACCACCGACGATCCGACCCGCTACCGGCTCTCCGAGGAGCTGGAGGTGTGGAAGCACAAGGACCCGATCGAGCGCGTGCGGGTGCACCTGGCGCGCAACGGGTTCGCCGACCAGGAGTGGTTCGACCAGATCCAGTCCGAGGCCGACGCCTTCGCCGCGGACCTGCGCGAGTTCTGCTTCAACATGCCGGAACCGCCGCCGGAACGCGTGTTCGCGAACGTCTACGCCGAACCGTCGCCGGTGCTCGACGCCCAGCGCGACGAGTACCTGTCCTACCTGGCCGGTTTCGTGGAAGCGGGTGAGCGCTGATGGCCGCCCCCGTCAAGTCCCCTGTGGACGGTGCGGTGCCCGCCGTGCAGAAGCTGACCATCGGCAAGGCCCTCAACCTGGGCCTGCGCGCCGCGATGGAGGCCGACGACAAGGTCATCATCCTCGGTGAGGACGTCGGCAAGCTCGGCGGCGTCTTCCGCATCACCGACGGGCTGCAGAAGGACTTCGGCGAGCAGCGCGTGCTGGACACGCCGCTGGCCGAGTCCGGCATCATCGGCACCGCGGTCGGCCTGGCCGTGCGCGGGTTCCGGCCGGTGTGCGAGATCCAGTTCGAGGGGTTCATCTTCCCCGGGTTCGACCAGATCTCCTCGCAGCTGGCCAAGCTGCACTACCGGACCCAGGGCAAGATCAAGGTGCCGGTGGTCGTGCGCGTGCCCTTCGGCGGCGGGATCGGTGCCGTTGAGCACCACTCCGAATCGCCGGAGTCGCTGTTCGCGCACATCCCCGGGCTGAAGGTCGTGTCGTGCTCCAACCCGACCGACGCGTACTGGATGATCCAGCAGGCCATCGCGTGCGACGACCCGGTGCTGTTCTTCGAGCCGAAGCGGCTCTACCACAACGGGCAGCTGAAGTCCGAAGTGGACACGACGACGCCGGGCGGGCCGCTGTTCGCCTCGCGGGTCGTGCGCGAGGGCACCGACTGCACGCTGGTCGCCTACGGGCCGTCGGTCAAGGTGTGCCTGGACGCCGCTGCCGCGGCGGCCGAGGAAGGGCGGTCGCTGGAGGTCATCGACCTGCGCACGATCTCGCCGCTCGACCTCGCGCCGGTGTTCGAGTCGGTGCGCCGCACCGGACGGCTGGTCGCGGTCACCGAGGCGTCCTCGGAGTCGTCGATCACCTCGGAGATCGCCGCGCGCGTGCAGCAGGAGTGCTTCTACTCGCTGGAAGCGCCGGTGCTGCGGGCCACCGGGTTCGACACGCCGTACCCGCCGTCCAAGCTGGAGGAGCACTTCCTGCCGGACCTGGACCGCGTGCTGCACACCGTCGACCGCGCGATGGGCTGGTGAGGCGGGGTGCCCGAGTACAAGCAGTTCCTGCTCGCCGACACCGCCGAAGGCCTGACCGAAGCCGAGATCCTGAACTGGCGCGTCCAGCCGGGTGACGAGGTCCAGGTCAACCAGATCGTCGTCGAGGTGGAGACCGCGAAGGCCGCCGTCGAGCTGCCGATCCCGTGGGCCGGTGTGGTCACCGAGGTGCTGGCCGAGGCCGGGGACACCGTCGAGGTCGGGGCACCGCTGCTGACTGTCGACGTGGATCCCGGTGGATCGTCGGCGGCTCCGGCCCAGGCGGTGAACGGGTCGTCCGCGCCCGCTCCGGCCGCCCCGGCGGAGGAGGAGATGAAGCCGCTGGTCGGCTACGGCTCGAAGGCGACCGAGGCCCGGCGACGGCCGCGCAAGGCCGCCGCTCCGGTTCCGGCTCGTTCGGCCCCGGCTCAACCGGCTTCTGCTCCGGCTCAGGCTCCGGCCGCGCCCGCGGCGGCTCGCGGCGGGTACGTGCCGCTGGCGAAGCCGCCGGTGCGCAAGCTCGCCAAGGACCTCGGTGTCGACTTGTCGACGATCACCGGGTCCGCCGAGGGCGGGATCATCACGCGTGAGGACGTGGAGCGGGCGGCGCGCCCGGCCGCTCCCGCGCCAACGGCCGGTGAGCGCGAGCGGCGGGTGCCGATCCGGGGCGTCCGCAAGGCGACCGCGGCGGCGATGGTCGAGAGCGCCTTCACCGCGCCGCACGTCACGGAGTTCCTGACGATCGACGTGACGCCGATGATGGAGCTGCGTGAGCGGCTGAAGAAGCACCCGGACTTCGCCGGGGTGAAGCTCACGCCGCTGGCCTTCGCGGCCAAGGCCGTGTGCATGGCGGCGAAGCGGACGCCGGACGTGAACGCGTCGTGGGACGAGGCGGCCGGCGAGATCGTCTACAAGGACTACGTGCACCTGGGCATCGCCGCGGCGACGCCCCGCGGGCTCGTGGTGCCGAAGATCCGGGACGCGGACGCGATGTCGCTGCCGGAGCTGGCGCGGGCGCTGGACGAGCTGACCACGACCGCGCGCGAGGGCAAGACCCCGCCCGCGGACATGGTGAACGGCACGATCACGATCACCAACGTCGGCGTGTTCGGCGTCGACACCGGCACGCCGATCATCAACCCGGGCGAGGCCGCGATCCTGGCCTTCGGCGCGATCAAGGACGCGCCGTGGGTGGTGGACGGGCAGCTCGCGGTGCGGAAGGTGCTGCAGCTGGCGCTGAGCTTCGACCACCGGCTGGTCGACGGGCAGCAGGGCTCGAAGTTCCTGGCCGACGTCGGCGCGCTGCTGGCCGATCCGGCCATGGCGATCACGTACTGAGGGTCGGGGCCGCGTCGTTCGGGCGCGGCCCCGCTCTTTGACCGCTTGACGGAGTGAGCGCTCACTCCGCACACTGGTCGTCATGACCGAAGCTCCCAGACGCCGCGCGCCCGGCATGAGCGCGGAAGACCGTCGCCGCATGATCGTGCGGGCCGTGCTGCCGCTGGTCGTCGAACACGGCGCCGCCGTGACGACCGCGCAGATCGCGCGGGCCGCCGGGATCGGGGAGGGCACGATCTTCCGCGCCTTCACCGACAAGGACGAGCTGATCGACGCGTGTGTCGCCGAGGCGCTCAACCCGGACGGCGTGCTCCAGGCGATCGCCGAGATCCCGCTCGACCAGCCGCTGCCGGACCGGCTCACCGAAGCCGCCGAGGCGCTGTCGGCCCACCTGGAACGGATGGGCGCGCTGATGTCGGCGTTGCACTCCTCCGGCCACCTCAAGCGCGGTGGGCACCGGAAGGGCTCGCGAATGGAGTCCTTCACCGCGATGCGCGAGGCCGTCGCGGAACTGTTCACGCCCGAGGACCGGTTGCGCCTGCCCGCTGAGAAGCTGGCGGCGGTCTTCCTGTCGCTGCTGTTCTCGCGCCGCCGCGACGAGCAACAGGCCGTGCTGACCACGGCGGAGCTGATCGACGTGTTCCTGCACGGGGCGGTGAGCGCGTGATGCACGGGGGCGGGCCGTCGATCGGCCTGCGGCGGCAGATGCGGCGGGCCAGCAGCACGGTCGCGGAGAGCGGCCTGACCGGGCCGGTCGACATCCCGGACCCGGTGCGGGACGAGCCGACGGACCTGCGGTCCCGGCTGGCGCGGTTCCGGCAGTCGGCGAGCGGCACCGTGCGCGGGCTGCCGCGGGTGGTCCGGCTGGCCTGGCAGGCCAGCCCGGTGATCACCATCCTGATCGGACTGTCCACACTGATCAGCGGATTGCTGCCGACGACCACCGCGTACGTGGCGAAGCTGCTGCTGGACGCGGTGGTGGCGGCGGTGCAGGGCCACGGCTCGACGACCCGGATCGTCGAGCTGGCGGTGCTGGAGTTCGGTGTGTTCACCGCGACGGCGATCAGCACCGCGCTGACGAACGCGGCGCAGCAGCTGCTGCAGGAGCGGATGACACTGAGCATCCGGCACCGCGTGATGGACCACGCGAGCAAGCTGGACCTGCAGTTCTTCGAGGACTCGGAGTCCTACGACCAGCTGCGGCAGGCGTCGCAGGAGGCGCCGCAGCGTCCGGTGGCGATGCTGACCTCGGCGCTGGGGCTGGTGCGGACGTCGATCACGTTCGCGAGCATGGTGGTGCTGCTGGTGTCGGTGAGCCCGCTGCTGGCGGTCGTCGCGCTGGCCGCGCCGGTGCCGGCGTTCATCTCGCAGTCGAAGTACGGGTCGCGGGCGTTCCTGCTGGCGCTGTGGATGTCCCCGATCCGGCGGCGGATGGACTACCTGAACTCGCTGGTCACGACCGACACCTACGCCAAGGAGACCAAGCTGTTCGGGCTCGGGCCGTACCTGGTGGACCGGTTCCGGCGGCTGGGGCAGAACTACTACGCGCGCGAGCGGCGGCTGACCACGCGGCGGAACCTGGTGGGGACGGCGTGGAGCCTGCTGTCCACTTTGGCCGGTTCGGGGATCGCGTTGTACATCGCGCTGGAGGCGGTGGCCGGGCGGTTGTCGATCGGGGACCTGGCGCTGTACACGGCGGCCGCGGCGGCGGTGCAGACGTCGGTGCAGGGGTTGTTCAGCGGGTTCTCCGGGATGTACGAGAACAACCTGTACCTGGACACGCTGTACCAGTTCCTGGGGACCGCGCCGCGGATCACGGCGCCGGCGGTGGCGCGGCCGGTGCCGGAGCCGGTGCGGGGGCACGTGTCGTTCGAGAACGTGTCGTTCAGCTACCCGGGGGCGGCGGAGAAGGCGCTGGACGGGGTGTCGTTCGAGATCCGGCCGGGTGAGACGGTGGCCGTGGTGGGGCGGAACGGGGCCGGGAAGTCGACGTTGATCAAGCTGCTGTGCCGGCTCTACGACCCGACGGAGGGCCGGATCCTGCTGGACGGGGTGGACCTGCGGGAGTTCGACCCGGACGAGTTGCGGGCGCGGATCTCGGCGGTGTTCCAGGACTACGTGACGTACCAGGGGACGGCGGCGGAGAACATCGGGCTGGGGCAGCTGAGCGGCTTGGCCGACCGGCCGCGGATCGAGGAGGCGGCGGAGCGCGCGGGGGTCGCCGGGCGGATTTCCCGGCTGCCGAGGGGTTTCGACAGCCCGCTGGGCCGGTGGTTCGACCAGGGGGTTTCGTTGTCCGGCGGCGAGTGGCAGAAGATCGCGCTGGCGCGGGCCTTCATGCGGGACGCGCCGCTGCTGATCCTGGACGAGCCGACGTCCGCGCTGGACGCCGCGGCGGAGCACGACCTGTTCACGAGGCTACGAGCACTGTCCGAAGGCCGGACGACGCTGTACATCTCGCACCGCTTCTCGACGGTGCGGCAGGCGGAGAAGATCCTGCTGCTCGACCGGGGCCGCCTGGCGGAGGAAGGAACGCACGATGAGCTGATGTCACAGGGCGGGGACTACGCGGCACTGTTCACCCTGCAGGCGGCGGCATACCTGGAGGAGGCGGCGTAGCACTCCGCACCGACTCGGTGACAGCGGGGCGAGCCGGACGCTATCGTGCTGCTCGAGCGAGGGAGGGCTCATGACCGACAACCCGACCGACGTGGCAACCCAGGTAGCAAACGTCTTCGGCGGCGAGCAGCAACTGACCACGATGGCCACCGACGCGAAGCGCATGCTGGCGGACGCGCAGGCGGGCAGGTGGGCGGTGGACGAGGAGACGGGCAGCCACCTGCGCCGCGCGGTGACGCAGATGCAGACCCGGTTGGGCGAGGTCGGCCAACGCGTGCATCTGCTGCAACGTGCCCCCAAGTTCGGCAACGACGAGTACGCACAGCGAGCCGCCGCACATTTCCTCAGTGCGATGGACTCTGACGATCAGTCACTGGTCCAGGTGTTCAACGCGGCGCGGGACACCCTGGAAACGCTTCGTCAAGCCATCGAAACCGCGATCAGCAAGTACGACGCCTCGGACGAGTCGGCTACCAAGGCGCTCAACACCCTCAGGAACCAGGAATCTCGGTGAACCGTCGATCTGCCCGGACCATCGCGGCCGTCGCTTGCACACTGGCGGCAGGAACCGCCTGCACCAGCACTGTCTCCGGCAGCGCGTTGCCCGCGCCCGGTCCGGCTCCCAGCTCGAGCTCGGGAAATTCGGGCGTGTTCGCCGGGCTCAACGCCTGCCAGCTCCTCGACCAGCTCAACGCCGGTCAAGGCTTCAACCCCGGCGAGAACAAGAGCCCCCGGAACCAATGCACAGCCTCGAAACCGGAATTCATCACCTACAGCCTCGCGCTCGATTCCACTCAAGGGCTCAGCGGATTCGCCGCGGACAACACCGGCGCGCGGGAAATTTCGATCAACGGCCGAGACGCCTTGCAAGCCGACATCCCCACCGGCGGTTGTGCGATTGCGGTCGGGGTCGGGGAGCACGCCCTCGCCCTGGTATTGGCGACCATGGCGCGGGCCAGTGAAGACGCTCAGGGCTGTCCGAACGCGCAGGCCTTCGCCGAGAGGGTTGAGCCTCTGCTGCCGAAGGGCTAGGCGGGCGGATCGGACACATCCGCCACCGCCGGGGGCTTGATCGCGCTATCTTCTCGGTGACGTCCACCGCGCGCAAGTTGACCGAGGAGCCCCGGGATGAGTTGGCAGGATGAGCTGCGCCGTTTGGACGCTGAGCTCGCCAACGGGACCATCACCCAGCACCAGCATCGCAAGATGCGCGACGAGCTGCTCGCCGCCGCGTCCGGGAACGTGGCTCCGGCGTCGGTGGCCTCGCCGCGGGGGCGGGTTGATGGGGCGCCCCAGTGGCAGAGTGCGAATCCGGCCGCTCCGGGGTTCACGCCGCAGCCGGGGCAGGCTCCGTGGCCGCCGCACGATCCGCACGGTGTGGTGCCGCCGCACTGGGGGCAGGGGCACCCGCCGCAGGGGCAGCAGGGGCAGATCACGCAGCCCGTAGGCGTGGACGGGCAGCCGCAGAACGGGCAGCCGCAGGGTGGACACAGCCCCGCTGACACCGGGCATGGCCAGGTTCCACCCGGTCCGGCCCAGGGTGGCCAGCCGCAGGCTGGGCAGAGTCCGGCTGATGCCGGGCTGGGCCAGGTACCGGCTGGCCAGGTGCAGCAGCCGGGTGCGGTCCAGGGCCAGCAGCCACAGCCGGGCCAGCCGGAGCAGCGGCAGCAGCCGCAGCCCGGTCAGTCGCAGCAGGGCCAGCAGCCGCAGCCAGGTCAGCCGCAGCCGGGTGAGGAGCCGGGTCAGCAGCCGCAGCTTGGTGCTCTTGCCACCGAAGAGGGGCCCACCCAGAGCATCTCGGCTCAGCTGCTCGCCACCGACAAGCCCACCAGCGCCCCCAGCCCGGCCGACGAGCGGGCCACCGACTCCATGCGCTTCCCCTCCATCGAGGACGCGCCCACCGTCATCACGAACCCCGTGCCGCCGCCCGCGCGGGCCCTGCCCAGCATGGCTCCGCCGCCTCCGCTGCACGCGCCCCGCCAGCAGCCCATGCCCTTCGACCCGGCGCCGCGGCTCCAGGCGCCTCCCAAGCGCAAGCCGACCTGGCTGTTCATCACCCTCGGCGTCGTCGTGGTCATCGCCATGGTCGCGGCCGGCGTGTGGTTCCTGCGCGACCAGAACACCACCGCCACGACCGCCGGGCCGACCACCTCCGCCGCCAGCTCACCGGAGGCCGTCGAGGCTCGGTTGCCGACCCTGCCGGGCACCCCGAGCTCCAACAACGGCACCCTGACCGTCGACCAGGGCATCGACCTCAAGCTGTACTCCCGCGAGGAAGGCCAGCTCTTCAAGGACAACGGCGCCGGCCAGGTCATCTTCCGCGGCTCCGCCCAGGGCCCGCAGGGCTACCTCGTCCTGGTCGTCCCCGCCGGCTCGCCCGCCGCAGCCGCCACCATCACCCGCGGCCTCTACGAGCACTCCCTCAGCGCCGGCCTGCAGACCGTCCCCTCCGGCTCGACCGACGCCAAGGCCGTCACCGGCAGCAACTCGGCCGGGCAGATGAGCGGCACGTGGTACACCTCGGGCAGCTACGCCGTCGCGATCTGGGTCTCCCAGGGCCTCGACGGCGACCCGGCCGCCCTGGCCGAACGCCTCGCCCAGACCAAGACCTCCCTGGCCACGGCCCTCCCGCCGAACTAGGGCACCTGGCCCGGCCGCAGCACGTCACCGCAGCGGCCGGTCACCGCCGCCGCGCGCTCGGTCTCCACCCGCGGCACGGTCACCCGCGCGTACGCGCGCAGGTTCACCAGGTCGTCCCCGTCGAGGGCGTCCAGCCGCACCCAGTCGCCGTTCTTGCCCGTCCGGTCCAGCACCACCGCCGCGTAGTCGACGGCCAGGCGCGCGTCCGACGTCAGCCCCGTCACGTCGCTCCACGGCACGTGCGTGTGGATGAACGTCGGCTTGACCTCGTCGAACAGGTGATCCCGCAGCCCCGCGAAATCGCCCGTCGACACCAGGTCGGCGATGCGCGCGTCGGCCAGCCCGACCGAATCCACCACCCGCAACCGGCTGGTCAGCGCGGTCCCGCCGATGTCCGGCAGCAGCACCGACCCCGCCCGCAGGCCGATCGTGTCCGCGTACCCGTTGAACAGCCGCCCGTACCGCTCCGCGATCTGGCACAGCGGCACCACCGGCCCGTTCGCGAACCCGCGACCCGAATCGGCCAGCGCGGGCGCGCTCGGCACCGCCGCCGCCACCAGCACGACCGCCAGCACCGTCCGCCACCGCACCGACAGCGCCCGCATCACCTCGACCGCCGACAGCGCCGCGACCAGCGCCGCCATCGTCCACAAGGGAGTCGCGAACCGGAACTCGCCGCCCGGCTCCGGGTTGAGCACGCAGTACGCGGCCAGCGCCAGCACCAGCGGCACCAGCCACGCCACGAGCGGCCGCCGCAGCGCCGGGACCAGCCAAAACGCCAGCGCCACGGTCGCCAGCCCGGCCAGCACCACGGGCCAGCCGAGGTACTCCACCGGCTCCACCACACGCCCGGCGTCCGACCACGACGGCGGCTGCTGGTTCTTCGCCACCGCCGTGTTCGGCACCCACCGCCCGAACTCCGCGTGCCGCCACAGCAAGTAGCCGCCGTACGGGACGGCGAACGCCAGCACCGAGATGAGAACCGGCACCAGCCGCTGCGCGAAGACCAGCGCCACCACCGGGTACACCACTACGAAGATCGCGCCGTCCGGCCTGGTCAGCGCCGCCAGCACGGCCAGCAGCCCGGCGCACAACCCGATCCGCACGTCGGGCACCCGCCCCTCCGCCACCGCCCGGAACAGCAGCGCCGCGAGCCACGCCACCGCCAGCGCGTACAGCGGGTTCTCCAGCCCGGACAGCGACCAGATCACGAACGACGGGATCGCGGCCAGCAACCCGCCGGCGAACAACGTCACCAGCCACGCCCATCGCGTGACGCGTTTCACCGCGAAGTGGCACGCCGCGAGCACGCCCGCGCAACACGCCAATCCGAGCGCCTTCGGGAACAGCACGTAGTCGGGCACCCCGAAGATCGCGCCCGTGTCGAACAGGCGCAACACCTTGCCCAGCATCAACAGGACGAGCCAGGCCGGGTTGGAAAACCCCTCGACCGGCTCCGCGCCGGGCTGGAGCACCGGCCCCGCGCCGTCGACCAGGTCACGCGCGTACGCGAACGTGATCGCCGCGTCGTCGTTGATCCAGTTCCCGTACGACCACCCGTGCAGCCCGATGAGCGCGGTACCCCCGGCGACCGCGGCCACGGCAGGCCAGCGTGCCGCCATTTCGCCCCCTCCTCGATCCACAGCCTCCCCGGACAAGGTCACGAAACGACCCTCACCGGCGATGAGCAGGGTAGGCGTGCACAATGTGCGTCGTCACCGTAGCGCTATCCGGCGGACGCGTTCCGCCTCGTCCAGAGCAGATTAGGGGGCTACCGGGTGTCCTGGCAGGAGGAGTTGCGCAAGCTGGACGAAGAGCTTGCCTCGGGACGTCTCTCCGCGGACGACTACCGCGTCCGCCGCGACCAGGTGCTCTCGTCCGCGGTGTCCTACAGCGAAAGCACGCCGCAACCGCCGCAGCCCCCGCAGCCGACGCCCCCGCAGCCGACGCCCCAGCAGGACAACTCCGCCGACTCGACGCAGGTGATCGCGCCGATCAGCCCGCCGCAGGGCACGCCACAGCCGCCCCAGCAGCAGAACTTCTCCGCCGAGCCGACGCAGGCCGTCTCGCCGAACTGGCAGGCCCGGCCGCCGGCCGACCCGGAGCGCACCCAGTACGTGGCCAACCCGCCCGCGCCGCAGTCGCCGCCCGCGGGCTTCCCCGCCTCCCCGCCGGGGGGTTTCCCGCACTCCGGTCCGCAGCCGGTGCAGCAGCCGTGGAACGCGCCCGAGTCCGACGTGAGCCCGCCGTGGGGCGGCTCCGACTTCCCGCCGATCAGCCCGGTCGCGCAGGGCCCGGAGGCGTTCGACGACAAGCCGTCCAAGGGCAAGGGCAAGGCCGTCTGGATCTCGGTCGCGGTCGTCGTGGTGCTGGTCGCCGCGGGTCTGACGATCTTCCTGACCACCTCCGGCGGTGACGACGACCAGGCCGGCCCGACGACCACGCAGGCGCCGCCCACGTCGAGCGTCGCGAGCAACTCGCCCAACCAGGCGCTGCTGGACAAGATCCCGCCGACCGAGGGCACCGCCGACGGCCAGAGCGGTCTGCTGCCGGTCACCAGGCTGGTCGACCTGGGCATCATGGACTCCGGTGAGGCGGCGCTGCTGAGCGGCCGCTCGGTGGAGGAGGTCGCCTGGCGCGGTTCGCAGCGCCAGCCGGACGCCAGCGGCCCCGGCAACGAGAAGATCTCGGTGACGGTCATCCCGCTGGACAGCTCGGCCACCGCGACCGCGCTCGCCGGCCAGCTGCGCCAGTACTACGTCCGCAACGGCCTGGTGCTGATCAACGACCAGCTGCCGAACATCCCGCCGCAGGTGGTGTTCCACAAGCTGGTCGCCTCGCCGATCGTGTACCGGGGCACCTGGGTGTCGGGCAACAACCTGATCCGCGTCAACGTGACCCAGGGCGACCTGGCCGACGAGGCCGCCCTGTCGGGCGCCTACCAGCGGACCGTCCGCTCGATGCTGCTGCCCTATCCGGCGGGTTGATCGTGAGCGACCTGGTCGCCGAGATCATCCGCCACGCCGCCGATCACACCGCGCTGTCCGACGAGCTGCACTTCGCGGCGCTGGCTCCGGCCGAGCGGGACCAGCTCGACCACGGCCGGGCGAACGTGTTGCGGGCGCTCCGGCTGCCGCCGGACGCGCACGTGCTGGAGGTGGGCGCGGGGCACGGCGCGGTGACGCGATACCTCGGTGAGCGGGTGGCGCGCGTCGACGCGGTCGAGCCGGACCACGCGGACGTCGTGCGGGCCCGGACCGCCGATCTGCCCGGGGTGCGGGTGCTCGACGCGGTTCCCGGCGACCAGTACGACCTGGTCGTCGCGGCCGGCGTCGAGCACGCGGACCGGGTCAAGCCCGGCGGCGTGCTGTGCCTGGCCGTGCCGAACCGGCTGGGCGTCAGCCGGCCTGGTGGGCAGTCGCGCCGCCACTGGGAGCGGCAGCTGACCGAGGCCGGGCTGACCGTCCACAAGGTCCTCGGCTGCCTGCCCGACCACCGGATCACGCGTGCCGTGATCACCGCCGAGCTGCTGGAGCACCACCCGCGGCTGGCGGTCGAGCTGGCCGGCCGGGACGAGCGCTGGGCCGAACTGGTCGAGGGCGGGCTCGGACTGGACACCGTGGACGGTCTGCTGTTCCTCGCCTCGGCCGGGGAACCCGCCGTGGACCTGTGGCCGGAAGACGTGCTCGCCACCTACTTCAACACCGACCGCGCGGCCCGCTGGTGCACCCGGGCGGACGTGGTCGGCGGCGAGATCCACCGCACTCCCCTGCTGCCGCAGGAACCCGGCCCGGTCGCCGTGCGCGAGTGGACGGACGTCGTGGTGGACGCCCCGGCCCTGCCCGAGGTGCTGATCGAGCAGCCGTGGCGCGCCGCGGAACTGCTGACCGCGTGGGCGGAGCTGGTGCGGGCGGACCCGTCGTGGGACCTGATCCCGGCCAACGTGCTGGTGACCGACCCGCCGCGGGCGATCGACCTGGAGTGGGTGCGCGCCGGGACCACCGCCGAGCAGGTGATCGACCGCGGCCTGCTGCTGCTCGCCGACGAGCTGGCCCGGGCGGGCTGGACCGGCGCCGCGCCCGGCACGACGGTGCGGGACCTGGCCGCGTGGCTCGGTGTCCTGCTCGACCGGCCGACCGCGTTCGTCGACGCCGCCGCCGAGCGCGAGGCGGAGTTCCAGGCGATCCGCCGCTGCGGCATCACCACGGGACCTGGTCTGGACCACGAACGGGACGCGATGCGCCTGGCCTGGCGCCGCCGTCTCGCCGAAGAAACCGGACGGCACCCCGCCGGACCGACCGAGCTGGACGCGCGGGTCGCCCACACGATGGCGCGCGTCGACCGGATCATCGCGCCCGGCGACTCGATGTTCCGCGGCAACACCGAGCACTACTTCGCGGTGGCGGGGCAGGCGTTGCGGGCGTGCCTGCACGGCCTGGAGGCCGCCGGGCGGCCGGCGCCGCGGCGGGTGCTCGACTTCGGCTGCGGCTACGGCCGGGTGCTGCGCACGTTCCGCGCCGCCTTCCCGGACGCCGAACTGATCGCCTCGGACATTGAAGCCGACGGCGTCGAGCACTGCGTGCGGTTCTTCGGCGCGATCGGGCTCCCCGCGTCGGTGCGCATCGAAGAGATCCCGCAGGTCAGCGACATCGACCTGATCTGGTCCGGCTCGGTGCTGACCCACCTGGACATCGCGGCGTGGGACGCGCTGCTCGGCTACTTCGAGCGCGCGCTCGCGCCGGGCGGGGTCGCGGTGGTGACCACGCACGGCCGCCGCGTCGCGTGGCGCATGGCCAACGGCGGCGAGTACGGCCTGACCGCGCGGGACCACGCCCGGGTGCTGGCGGACCACCGTGACCACGGGTTCGGCTACGCGGACTACCCCGGCCAGCCCGGGTACGGCATCTCGCTGAGCACGCCGGAGTGGGTGGCCGGGCACGTCCTCACCCCGCGCTTACGCCTGGCCGGGTATGTCGAGGCGGGCTGGGACGGTCACCAGGACGTGCTGATCCTGGTCAAGGACGCCGAAGAGACGTTGAAGGCGGGACGATGAACACAGCGGCCGGGTTGGTGCGGCCGGGACGGCCGGTGGGGCACCTGTTCGAGCTGCGCGGCTGGGTCACCGCGGGCGAGACCGTGACCGTCCACATCGGAGCGTCCGAGGCCGGGGTGCGGCGGCAGGACACCGGCACCGAGCCGCCGGGCACGACCGGCCTGCTGATCCGCACGCCGGATCCGGTGCCGACCGGGCGGCACGAGGTCGTGGTGCGCGCCGCGAACGGGGACGCGCTGACCAGCGCCGTCGTCGAGGTCGGCCGCTTCGGTGACGAGGAACCGCTGCGGCTGTACGAGATCGACACCCCGAAGCACGGCGACAACCCGCAGGGCGACGTGGTGTTCGTGCGCGGCTGGGTGCTGCTCGATTCGCGGGCGCCGTCGCTGGTCGAGGTCCTCGTCGACGGCGGCGAGCCGATCCGCGCGCGCACCCGCCTGCCGCGGCCGGACGTGGCCGACCACCTGCCGGACTTCCCGGACGCCGGGGTCAGCGGGTTCGAGGCGCGGGTGCCGATCGACCTGCCCGCCGGGGAGGACCGCGCGCTGTCGGTGCGGGTGCGCGTCCGCGGCGAGCTGTCCGGCGAGTGGACCTCCGAGGCGCGCGAGGTCGTGCTGTCCAACCCCGCCGCGGAGGATTCCGACGTCAAGCTGGCCGCCCACCTCGCGGAACGCACGCGCGCGGCGCTGACCCGCCCACGCGGCACCACCGATCCGCGGCACGTGCTGGTCTTCACGCACAGCCTCGCGGTCGGCGGCGGGCAGTTGTGGTTGCAGGAGCTGCTGGACCGGCTCGCGACCCGGCACGGCTGGCGCATCACGGTGATCACGCAACTGGACGGCGAGCTGCGCGCCGACTGCGAGGCGCACGGCATCGACGTGCACCTGACCTCGCCGTACCGGGTGCACGACGTCGCCTCCTACGAAGGGCACATCGCCGAGCTGGCCCAGTTCGCGCGGGGCACCGACGCCTCGGTCGCGCTGGTCAACACGCTGGGCGCGTTCCCCGGCGCGGACGCGGCGATCCGGGCCGGGCTGCCGACCGCGTGGGTGCTGCACGAAAGCTTCGACCTCAACGACTTCTCGTACCAGAACTGGGGTCCGGCCGGTCTGCTGCCGCCGGTGCGCGACCGGTGGGTGAGCACGCTGCGCGAGGCGGACCGGTTGCTGTTCGTCGCCGACGCCACGCGCGAGATGTTCCTGCCGTTCTCCAGCCCGGCGCGCTGCCGCACGATCCGCTACGGCACGCCGATGGTCACGTACGGCGGTCAGGTGTCCGAACGCGACCGTCGCGCCGCGCGGCGGAAACTCGGCATCCCCGAGGACACCACGCTGCTGCTCAACGTCGGCGTGCTGGAACCACGCAAGGGCCAGGGCCTGCTGATCAGCGCGATGGACCGGGTCCGGCGCGCGCACCCGGGGATCCGGTTGAGCATCGTCGGCCACCACCCGTCGCCGTACGGGCTGGCGCTGGCCGAGTTCACCGAGCGGGCCGGCCTGACCGACTGGGTCGACCTGGTGCCGATCCAGCGCGACCCGACGCCGTGGTTCGAGGCCGCGGACATGTTCGTGAACAGCTCCGACGTGGAGTCGCTGCCGCGCTCGATCCTGGAGGCCGTGTGCTGCGGCCTGCCGGTCGTGGCCAGCGACGTGTTCGGCGCGCGCGAGATGATCACCGACGGGCACAGCGGCTGGCTGTTCGAGCCCAACGACGCGGACGCGCTCACCGTCGCGCTGCTGCGCGCCCTGGACACCCCGGCGGACCGGCGGCGCGCGATCGCCGCGGCCGCCTACGAGAAGCTGCACGGCTGGCTGGACCCGGCGGGCTACGCCGCCGAGTACGCCGACGTGCTCACCGAGCTGGTGAAGGAGCGGGGATGACCGACGAGCTACCGGGTGCGGTGCGAGCCGAGCTGACCCGGCTGCGGGCCGAGCGGGTCGCGTTCACCGAGGAGCGCGAACGGTTGCGCACCGAGCTGCGCGAGTCCGAGCTGCAGATCCGCGAGCTGGCCCGGCACCGCGACGAGCTGGTGAAGCAGGTCGAGAAGCTCTCCGGCGTCACCGAACGCGCCGAGCAGGCCGACGCGCTGGCGCGGGACGTCCTGGTCGCCCGCGCCGAACGCGATTCGCTGCGCGCCGAGCTGGCCGAGACCCGCGCCGAGCGGGACCGGCTGCGGCTGCGGCTGCTCGACGCCGAGCTGCAGCTCTCCGGCGCGGCCCCGGCGGAGGCGCCGGTCGCCGAGAGCGGCACGCTCGCCGCCGAGCAGCGGGCCGCCGAACTGGCGCGGGAACTGGACGCGACGCGGGCGACGGTGAGCTGGCGGGTCACCGCGCCGCTGCGGGCCGTGCGGCGGCGGACTTCATGACCGTCCAGCTCTGCTTCGTGTCCGCGACCGGCGGCTCCGGGTTCATGGCCGAGCTGCTGGAGGTCGTCGCCGACGCGGTGCGCCGCGCCGGGTTCCGCGCGACCACGGCGACCGGCCGCTACCCGGACGCGGACGCCGACACGGTCTACGTCGTGGTGCCGCACGAGTACTTCGTGGTGACGCCGGAGGCCGACCAGCCGACCGAGGAGCAGCGGCGCCGCACGATCGCGTTCTGCGTCGAGCACCCGGGCACGGCGACGTTCGAGCGCAGCGCGTCACTGGTGCCGACCCTGGCCGGTGCGGTGGACATCAACCACGACTCGACCGCCGAGCTGCGCCGTCGCGGCATCCCGGTCGAGCACTTCCAGCTGGGCTACTCGCCGCTGTGGGACGCGTGGGGCGGCGACCCGGACAGCGCCCGCGAGATCGACGTGACCTACCTCGGCACCGCCGAGCGGCGCCGGTCGATGCTGCTCGCCTCCTACGCTTCGGACCTGGCGGACCTGCGGGTCCGGCTGCTCACCCCGCCGCACGAGCCGATGGGCCCGCGCCGGGTCGACTTCCTGCCCGGCGAGGCGAAGTTCCAGCACCTGGCGAACTCGCGGTTCCTGCTCAACCTGCACCGCGAGCGGTCCCGCGCGCTGGAATGGGTGCGGGTGCTGGAGGCGCTGTGCAACGGCTGCGTGGTGCTGACCGAGCCGTCCACGGACCTCGCGCCGCTGGTGCCCGGCACGCACCTGGTCGTCACGCGGGCGGAGTCGCTGGGCGCGGCCGCCGCCGCGCTGGCCGCGGACCCGCAGCGGGAACGCGACCTGCGTCAGGCTGGGTACGAGTTCGTGCGCACCGCGCTGGACCCGCTGGCGTCCGCGAAGACGCTGGTCGAGCTGGCCGAGCGGGTGCTGACCGCCTCGCCCGGCGTGCCCGCGAGCGCGCCGCTCGCCGAGACCGGCGGCATCGACGAGCCGCGGCCGTTGGCGATCGACACCCCGTCGTGGGACGTGCGGTTCGCCGGCACCCGGTCGCTCGGCGCCCCCGCCGAGAACCCGCCCCTGGCCACCCGGATGGGGCAGCAGACCGCGGACGCGCGCCGCACGTCCGGGGTGGAATGGCTGCCCTCGGTGGTGCCGACGGTGTTCCCGGACGCCGATCGGACGGATGTCGACGTGCTGCTGGTCCGTCGTCCGGGTGAACCCGATCCGGACCCGCTGGTGCGCGACCTGCTCGCCGGCACCGTGCTCCCGCGGCGGATCCTGGTCGGCGAGGACGGTGTCGCGCCGCGGCCCGCTCCGCGCCCGGCCGACCTGTTGCGCCACGAGCTGCCGCTGGGCCGCGGCTACACGCGCAACCAGCTGCTGGAACGCTCGTCCGCGCCGTGGCTGCTGGTGCTCGACGGCGGGATGCGGGCCACGCGCCGGCTGCTGGAACGGCTGGTCGCCGCGTCCGACGGGGTGGACGTCGTGCACTGCCCGGTCGCCGACCCGATCGAGGGCCTGGTGGGCGCGCTGCCGCCGGAGGAGCGCCGGCTGGCCGAGCTGCCCTACCTCGGCAGCGGGTACCTGGTGCGGCGCGAGCTGCTCGACTCGTTCGGCGGCTGGACCGAGGATCCGCTGGCCGACGGGCTGGAGGACCACGTCTTCTGGCGGCGGCTGGCCACCCGCGGCGTGCCGACCGCGCTGGTCCAGCAGGTCCTGCTGAGCCGGCTGCGGCCCGATCCGGCGCCCCGCCCGGTGGACCTCGACCCGCACCGCGTCTGGTCGCTGACGCGCATCCTCGCAGGTGAACCCATCGGGTGAGATCCGCGTGTCACGCAACCTCCTCCCACTCTCGCGCGCCTGCTGAGCAGAGCATCGGGGGCGGGAAGGAGGCCCGGGATGTGGGTGCAGATCGGCCTCGTCGGCCTGCTCGGCGTGGTGTTCCTGGTGCGGCTGGTGGCGGTGCTGCGTCACCGTGAGCCGCGCGGGGTGACCAAGCCGGACTCGTAGGCGAGCACCACGAGCTGGGCGCGGTCACGCGCGCCGAGTTTCGTCAGGATGCGGCTGACGTGCGTGCGCGCGGTGGCCGGGGAAATCACCAGCTGCGCGGCGATCTCGTCGTTGGACAGGCCACCGGCGACCAGGGCCAGCACCTCGCGTTCGCGGTCGGTGACCTGGCGGACGGCGGCGGTGTCGATGCGCCGGTTCTCCGGGCGGCCGACGAACTCACTGATCAGGCGGCGGGTGACGGTCGGGGCGAGCAGCGCCTCGCCGGAGGCGACCACCCGCAGCGCGCGGAGCAGTTCGACCGGGTCGGTGTCCTTGAGCAGGAACCCGCTCGCGCCGGCGCGCAGCGCCTGGAAGACGTACTCGTCGACGTCGAAGGTGGTCAGGACCAGGACCTTCACCGCGGCGAGGTCGGGATCGCCGGTGATCTCGCGGGTCGCGGTGAGCCCGTCGACGCCGGGCATGCGGATGTCCATGACGACCACGTCCGGCCGGTGTTCCCGGGCGAGCGCAAGCGCTTGCGCACCGTCCGCGGCCTCGCCGCAGACCTCGAACCCGTCCTCGGTCTCCAGCAGCACGCGGAACCCGGCGCGCACCAGCGCCTGGTCGTCGGCGAGCACGACCCGGATCACGTCTCCTCCAGGGGTAGTTCCGCGCGGACCTCGAAGCCGCCGTCGACCACGCGGGCCTCGGCTCTGCCGCCGAGGGTGGCGGCGCGTTCCTGCATGCCCCGCAGGCCGTTGCCGATCGCGGGAGTCTCGGCGCCGCGGCCGTCGTCGCGCACCACGAGGGAGAACCGGCCGTCGTGGCGGGCGAAGCGGATGTCGACGGTGCGGGGCTGGTTGGCGTGCCGGACCACGTTGGTCAGCGACTCCTGCAGGATCCGGTAGGCCGCGCCGTCGACCGGGGCGGGCAGGTCGCCGGGCGAGCCGTGGACGCGGACGGTGAGGCCGGTCGCGCGGGTGTGGTCGAGCAGCTCGTCGAGTTGCCGCAGGCTGGGCGCGGGGCCGAGGCCCTGGCCAGACCGCAGGACGGTGACCGTGGCGCGCAGGTCGGCGAGCGCGGCGGCGCTGGCCTCCTTGATCGCCTGCAGCGCGGCGACGGCCTGGTCCGGCCGCCGGTCCGCGACGTGCACCGCGACGCCGGCCTGGACGTTGATCATGGCCAGGCTGTGCGCGACGACGTCGTGCACCTCGCGCGCGATGCGCAGCCGCTCCTGCTCGGCCAGCCGGGACTGCCGCTCGGCGGCCTCCTGCTCGGTCGCGCGCTTGGCCGCGACCCGGTTGCGCACGGCGGTCCCGATGCCGACGACGGCGACGAGCCACACGACGAACAACCCGGCGCGGGCGTCGAGCACGAGTTCGCCGCCGCGGGCGAGGTAGACGACCAGCCCGGCCACGATGACGACCGCCCCGGCGACCCCCGCGACGAGCGGGCCCCGGACGCGGGTGAGCACGAAGAGCGCGATGGTCGGCACCACGACGGCGGGCCCGCCCGGGTGGCCCGTGCTGTAGTAGGCCCAGGTCAGCGCGGCGGTGACGAGGAAGACCGGCAACGGATACCGCCGCACCACGACCAGCGGCAGCGCGGCGCCGGTGAGCCACAGGTAGCCGGGCAGGTCGAGCGGATGCCCCTGGGACCGGCCGGCCACGGTGGTCGCCCCGAGGACGAACGCCAGCGGGACGAGGGTGAGCACCACGTCCACGAGGGCCGGCCACCGGCGCGGATCACGCACGCCCCCGAAGCTACGGCAGACGACAGCACAGCGCGTCCGTCGAAAAGCGGCTCTTGGATTACGACTCGGGCGGTACACGGCCGGTCAGGGCAGGCGCGGCAGCACCGCGCGCCACGCGTCCAGCTCGCGCCGCACCTCCTCGCGCCGCACCTCCTCGCTCCGCACCTCCTCGCTCCGCACGCGGTGGGCGATCGCCACGGCGGGTGCGACCACGTTGCGCGCCCGGCGCAGGCTGCGCATCTCGTCGAGGTCCTCGGCGCGCAACGACCACTCGACCGTCAGGACCGATCACCCCCGGCCTTTTCCCACACCGGCGGCCCCACCCGGACCTGGATCTGCCGGTTGCGGTCCCGGTGGTCGGCGATCGTGCCGTGGATCGGTTCGCCCACCGCGGGCCACTTCGAATGGTCGAACACGTCGTTGCCGCCCGGCCGGTAGCTGATGGCGTCGATCAACGCGGGCACGTTCCCGGGCAGGGACACGACCATGCCGAACGGCAGGTGTTGTTCGACCACGGCCTCCACCGCCGAGCCGATCGGGAAGCGTTCCTTCGCAGCCGCCCACTCCGCGTCGTTCATCATCGATGCCACTTTCTCGGGTACTGGTTGAGTTCTTCCACTCGAGACGCGGGGATCTCGACCTCGGTCAGCGGCCCACCCTGGTACGGCTGTTCGTACCGGGCGAACCGATCCGCGTACTCCGACGCCGGAATCCGGATCTCGATGACGCCTTCACCGTAGTGACCGGCATAGGTGTCGGCGAGTTCCCGGTCCCGGGCGAAGAAGGCGCCCGCCGCCCACGGCCCGGTCCCGCCGTAGTCGTCCGCGTTGTAGCCGTGGTCGTACTGCTGCTGCCCCAGACCTCGTTGCGGCGCCTTGTAGAGCGGTACGTACTCCTCGTCGGCGCCATCCGGTCCATCCGGGCCGCAGCCGTCCGCCGCGGTGAGCCCGAGCGGGTCCACCCAGCTGGTCGGGTTCGGCACGTACGCCTGCGGGTTGAACCCGCCCTCGAGCCCCAGCGGATCGTTGCTCGCGTACCGACCGGATTCCGGGTCGTAGTAGCGGTGGACGTTGTAGTGCAGACCGGTTTCGTCGTCGTGGTACTGACCGGCGAACCGCAGCGGTGTCGCGGCCCGGTTCCGCAGCCGGGACAACGCCGCGCCCCACAGCGTCCGGTGGCCTTGCCACGCGAGGCCGCCGTGCGGATCGACGAGCTCGGTCGGTGTTCCCACCAGGTCCGTGACGATCGAGTAGAAGGCGCGGTCGACCCACTGCCGCGCGCCGTCCGCGCCGAACTCCCGCTCGATCTGCGCGAGGGGCCGCCGCCCGCCCGGGTCGTGCTCCCACGAGATCGCGGTGGCATCGCTGTCGATCTGTTCGATGAGGACGGTGCCGTCCCAGAAGAAGTCGGTTCGTTCGACGACCGTGGTGCCGTCCGCGGCCAGCCGCAGTTTCGCGATCCGGCGGCCGAGCGCGTCGTAGAGGTAGCGCCACCGCGTGCCGTCCGGCGTGACCACGGCGACCAGCCGGTCGTCGGAATCCCAGGTGTAGTGCCACGTGTCGGGTTTCGCGGACAGGCGCTTCTTCTGCCGGAACGTCACCCGCCCCTGCCGGTCGTACCCGTACCGCACGCGACCGGCCGAGAGGACGAGCGAACCCTGGTACTCGCGTGGGCCCTGGTCCTCGGCGCCCGCCCAGCCGGCGGCCCGGATGTTGCCCGCGGGGTCGTAGGCGTAGCGCTCGCTGCCGGCAGTGCCGGTGACCTGCTCCACGCGGCCGTTCGCGTCGAGTTCGAACTGCCGCACACCCGCGATGTCGTCCTCGACCGCGCGGACGAACCCGTCCGGGCGGTAGTGGTACCGGCGCTGGTACAGGTTCCGCATCGCCCCCTGGGAGCGGTCCGTCACGCTCGCCACGGTCTGCGAGCTCAGGCGGTGTGCCGGAGTCCAGGTCTGCGCGAGCGTGGTCCCGCTGTCCAGCAGCCGCTCCACCTCACGACCGGCAGCGTCGAAACCGAACGAAAACGTCCGCCCACCCGTGCGGAGCGAGACCGGACGATGGGTCGTCCCGTAGTCCCAGAAACTCTCCACACCCGAGGGCGTCCGGCGGTAGGTCCGACGCCCGGCAGCGTCGTAGGCGAACACCGTGGAGCGGCCGTTGATCGTCTCCACGAGCACCCGGCCGGCCGGATCCCGTTCGAAACGGACGTCCGCGTGCTCGTTGCGGGCCCGGATCAACCGCCCCGCCGGGTCGTATTCGAACGTCGCGACGCCGTCGCGGGACCGCCGCTCGACGATGTTGCCCAACGCGTCCCGCACGAACAGCGTGGTCTCGCCCGCGCCGTTCGTGCGCGCCACGAGCTGGCCCGCCGCGTCCCGCTCGTACCGGATCGTGCGGCCGTTGTAGTCGGTCTCGGCGACGAGCCGCCCCGCCTGGTCGTACTCGTAGGTCCACTCCGCGCCCAGCGGGTTGCGGACCGCGCGGAGCCGCATTTCGCTGTCGTAGCGGAATTCGAACCGGGAACCGTCCGGCCCGGTCTGGGCGGCGAACCGGTCGAAGTGGGTCGTCTCGACACGCGTCACGTTGCCGTTCGCATCGATCCGATCGACCTCGTTGCCCTCGCCGTCGTAGGACCACCGCTCGGTGGCGCCGTCGGAATGCGTACGGGACAACAGCTTGCCCTCGACCGTCCAGCGGAGGTGCGTCTCGCCGCCCACCGGGTCCAGCACGACGGACACCCGCCCGAACTGGTCACGCTGGTATCGCGTGACACCGCCATCCGGCTCGGTGACCGCCGTGAGCAGTCCCGCGGCGTCGGTCGCCCGGCGCACCACGTTGCCGAAGTGGTCGGTGATCGTGGCCAGGTGCCCCGATTCGTCGTACCCGTACCTGGTGATGGCGCCCGTCGGGTCGACGACGACGGTGCGGTTGCCCGATTCGTCGTACTCGTAGCGCCAGACGGACCCGTCCGGATCGACGGCGGTCGCGGGCAGGCCCTGTTCGTTGTACTCGATGAGCGCCTGGGTGCCATCCGGACGGGTGACCGCGGCGAGGTTGCCGAGTTCGTCGTAGCGGTAACGCGTGGTCCGGCCCAGCGGGTCGGTGTGGGCGAGAAGCCGGTGGTAGCGGTCCCACTCGAACCGGGTCTCGTTGCCCAGCGGGTCGATCTCACGGATGAGCTGGTTGAACTCGTTGAAGTGGTACCGGCTGACCTCGCCCAGCGAGTTCGTCTCGGTCGTCACCCGGTTGTCGGTGTCGTAGTCGAGGGTGCCGGCGAGCGCGTCGCCGGAGCCCTCGGTCCGGACGCACCGCCCCCGGTGGTCGTAGGTGTAGGCGTACCACTCACCGTTGCGGTCGTCCCACCGCGTGATCCGCCCGGCGTGGTCGTAGGCGAACCGCAGCGGACGGCCGGACGAGTTGACGACCTCGGTGAGGTGGCCGTCGTCGTAGGCGTACCGCACGAGCGGAATCCCGTCCGTCCGCGGATCGTGCAGCCGGAGTTCGGCCACCCGCCCCTCGGACACCAGGACGTCGACCTGGTAACCACCGGAGTGCCGGACCGCGCGCAGCACACCCGAGGGATCGCGGTCGAACTCGATCCGGTCGGACCGGTCCTCGATGGCGCTCAGTTCGGCGGTGCCGGCGCGGGCGGGGGCGAACCGGAGAACCCGGCCCGTCTGCGACTGCCTGATCGTGTATCCACCGTCGGTGGTGCGCGACAACGGCCACCGCGCTCCGGCGGCCGCGTAGACCTCGCCGTCGGCCGGCGGTTCCGGGTACACGAGGATCACGCCGTCCGGCCCCGCGTAGCACACGCCGTGCTCGTCGAACTCCAGACGCTGGTCCAGTGTGGACGCCCAGGACGGGCCGAACAGACGCCCGGACCGATAGGACGAGACGTGGACGCGTTCCAGGACCAGCGGCAGTACGCCGGGGAGGTGCACGTCCTTCTGGACGAGGTACATCTCGCCCGTCGCCATGTCGATCGGCTCACGCCGGCCGCAACGACCGACCGGCTCCTGGGAACGCAGGTCGGGATCCGCGGCGTCCTGGCGGAGCGGAGTTCCCGAGCCGTCGCCGGGCCGGGTGGTGCCTGGGGTGCCGTCCGCGCCGTCGGGGCTGTTGGGAGCGTCCGGGCTGGTCGGGCTGTCCAGGTCCGGCGTGTCGACCTTCCCACCGCCGCCGGACGCGGCCGAAGGAGTGGTGCCATCACCGCCGCCGAGTTTGCGGCCGATCTTGCTCAGCTTCTGGATGATCTCATCCAGCTTGCCGATGACCCGGCTGATCCGCGGCGACACGTTCCCGACCGTCTTGACCAGCTTCCGGATGAAATCCGCAATCCGAGTCACCGCCGACGAAATCGCCGCCGTCGCCTGCGCCGCGATCAACGGCGTCGCAAACCCCAACGTGCACGCCGCCTCCAACGCCCACGTGATCAGCTTCCCCACCAGCTCGGCCACGATGTCGCGCACCATCTCGCGCACGAAACCCACCACCGTGCCCATGATCATCACACCGGTGGAGATCCCATCCGCCAACGCCGCCGCACCCGCCAGCGCCTCCGCCTGCTCCGCCCCCGACCGGCGATAGGTATCCGCCCCCTGACCGGCCCACCCCGCCGTACCACCCTCGACCTCGTTCTTCAAATCCCCCGCGACCACACCCACCTCGGCCGCCACATTCGCCCAGGTATCCGAAAACGACTGGATCACCGGCGGATCCCCCGCCAACCAGTCCAACGCCTCCTTCAACGGCCGCACGTGCTCGATCAACCACGCCACCCCGTACTGAGCCAGCGTCCCCAGCGGATCGATCACCATCGACAGAACCTCGAGACCAGTGCCCAACGCACCCAGCCCACCCTCGACCCACGACCCGTCCTTCACCCCGTTCGACAGGTCCTGCGCCGACTCCAGAATCCCGATGCCAGTGACCGCCGTCGTCTGGGACTGCGCCTGCGCCACCAGCGGGTTGCCCTCGGTCATCCGTCCCCCAATCCTCCGGGGTACGACGGAACCAGCCCGCCTACCGGTTCCGCAAGATCAACGCGCCCGCAACTCGGCGGTCGTCTCGCTGTCCGCGGGGGTGTAGGTGGTCAGCCGGACTTCGGAGTGCCTGCCGAACCACAGGTGGGTGAAGTCGAAGGTGAGCAGGCCGGCTTCCGGGTGCACGAACACCTTCGTCAGGTTGCACAGCGGCTGCACGTCGTGCTGGTTCCACACCGCCTCGAACTCCGGGGACTCCTGCCGCAGCCGCTTGACCAGCGCCTTCCAGCCCGGTTCGGCGATGTGCTCGGCCATCGAGGCGCGGAACTGCGCGACCGTGCGCGGCATCCCGTCCGCCCAGTCCCGCAGCCGCGCGCGCCACCTCGGGTTCGTGAAGCACTGCAGCAGCGAGTTGCGGTCCTCGAACGGGATGCTGTCCACGTCCATCAGCCAGTCGAAGGCGGCGTTGTAGGCGAGGATGTCGGTGCGCGCGTTCTGCACCACGGCGGGGAACGGCTCCAGCTGGTCCAGCATCGCCCGGACCTGGGGCGTGACGACCGTGCGGTCCACCTCGATCGGGGGTTCCGGCAGGCCGGCGAGGGTGTAGAGGTGGCTGCGCTCGTACGGGTCGAGCCGCAGGGTGCGCGCGATCGCGTTCAGCACCTGCTCCGACGCGCGGATGTCGCGGCCCTGCTCCAGCCAGGTGTACCAGGTGACGCCCACCCCGGCGAGCTGCGCGACTTCCTCGCGGCGCAGCCCGGGCGTGCGCCGACGGCCGCCGGAGGGCAACCCGACCTGCTCGGGCGAAATCCGTTCCCGCCGGCTGCGCAGGAACGACGCCAGCTCACGACGGCGGATCTCATCGGTGGAGGCGGCCAGGGCGGTGGTCATGATCCCAGCCTGACACGCCACCGACCCTGTTACCAGGTAGTCCGGATACCTGGATAAGCACTCACTGGTACCAGTCTCCAGCCGCGTTGATCGTGGTAGTCATGACGACAACCCTGGCGCCGCCGAGACCCGGCCGGCACTGACCCGAGGCGGGCTGTCCACCGTCCTGCTGGGGGCGGCGCTGGCGCCCATCGACCTGTTCATCGTCAACGTCGCACTGCCCACGATCAATGCCGACCTGCACACGACCACCGCCACCCTGGAGTGGATCGTCGCCGGGTACGGCATCGCGTTCGCCCTGCTGCTCGTCGTCGGCGGGCGGCTCGGGGACGCGTTCGGCCACCGCCGCGTGTTCTCGCTCGGCCTGGCCGCGTTCACCCTCACCTCGCTGGTCTGCGGGATCGCGCCGACCGCCGGGGTCCTCGTCGCGGCCCGCGTGGCCCAGGGCGCCGCGGCCGCGCTGATGGTGCCGCAGGTGCTCTCGATCATCCAGGCCACCACGACCGGCGAGCAGCGCTCGCGCACGATCGGCTACTACGGCGCGACCGGTGGAATCGCGATGGTCGTCGGGCAGCTACTCGGCGGCGTCCTGGTGTCCGCCGACCTGGCAGGCAGCGGCTGGCGGCCGATCTTCCTGGTCAACGTGCCGATCGGGGTGCTCGGCCTGGTCCTGGCCCGCCGCCTGCTGCCGGAGACCCGGGCGCGCAACCCGCTCGGCGTGGACGGCTGGGGCACCGGACTGCTCGGGCTGACGCTGCTCACGCTGCTGGTCCCGCTCATGGAGGGCCGCGCGCTGGGCTGGCCCGCGTGGTGCTGGGTGCTGCTCGCCGCGTTCCCGTTCGCCGCGGCGGCCTTCGTGACCGTGGAACGGCGGCTCGAAGCGCGCGGGGTGACGCCGCTGCTGCCGCCGTCGCTGGTGCGGATGCCGAGCGTGGGCCGCGGGCTGTCCGTCGCGGTGCCGTTCTTCCTCGGCTTCGGCGGGTTCCTGTTCGTCTACGCACTCGTGTTGCAGGACGGGCTGCACCTCGGCCCGCTCGCCTCGGGCCTCGCGCTCACCCCGATGGCCGTCGCGTTCCTGGTGATGTCCCTGCTCAGCAGCCGGTTCGTGGCCCGGCTCGGCCACCACGTCATCGTCCTCGGCACCACCGTGCAGGTGGTCGGGCTGCTCGCGTTGATCGGCGCGGTGCTGCTGTCCTGGCCGGACGTCACCGTCCTCGCCCTGACCCCCGGCATGCTGGTGACCGGCGCCGGGCAGGGGCTCGCCGGGCCGACGCTGGTCCGGGTCGTCCTGTCCCGCGTGCCGTCGGAGAGCGCGGGCGCGGGCAGCGGGATGCTCACCACGACCCAGCAGAGTTCGCTCGCGCTGGGGGTCGCGACGCTGGGCACGTTGTTCGTCGCGCTGACCGGCACGTGGGGCGTGGCGGGTGCGTTGCTGCTGGTCACCGGCGTGCAGGCGGTCATGATGGTAGGCGTGGCGGTGAGCGCGCGCCGGCTGCCGGACCCGCGCGGCTGAAAATCCGCCCGGAGACGTCGGAGAAGCGCCGTCCCGGACGACGATGGGGGTGTGAGCGAACCGCGGGTACGACCGGACCCGGCCTTCGCGCTGCTCGACCTGTACGAGACGGCGCTGCCGGAGGTGTACGGCTACCTGCTCGCGCGCTGCGGCGACCGGGGCGTGGCCGAGGAGCTGACCTCGGAGACGTTCCTCGGCGCCGTGAGCGCGTGCCGGAACCCGGGCGCCCCGCCGGTGAGCACGCCGTGGCTCATCGGGGTCGCCCGGCACAAGCTGGTCGACCACTGGCGGCGGCGGGAACGCGAGGAGCGCGGGCTGCGCGTGGTGCACGAGACGGAAGCCGCCTCGGTGGACCCGTGGGACGCCGAACTGGACGCCCTGCTGGCCCGCGAGGTGCTGGAGTCGCTGGGCGCGCACCACCGGGCCGCGCTGACGCTGCGGTACCTGGACGGGCTGCCGGTGCCGCAGGTCGCCCGGCTGCTGGGCCGGACCGTGCACGCCACGGAAGCGCTGCTGGTCCGGGCGCGAGCCGCGTTCCGGGCCGCCTACCGGGAGAAGGAGGTGCGGAATGACTGACCCCTTCGACGCCCTCCGCGCCCCCGTCCAGCCGGTCGACCCCGATCCGCGGTTCGCCGCCGAGCTGCGCGAGCGCCTGCGTCGCGCTGTGTTGAACGGAGGAGAGATGACCAGCACGGAAGCACCCGCACGGGCGGAACTGCACTCGCTGACCCCGTATCTCGCCGTGTCCGACGCGCGGCGGGCCCTGGACTTCTACGTGGAGGTGTTCGGCGCGCAGCGCCGCGGCGACCCGATCGTCATGCCGGACGGCCGGATCGGGCACGCCGAACTGGTGATCGGCGACACCGTCCTGATGCTGGCCGAGGAGTTCCCCGAGATCGGTCACGTCTCGGCGGCCGGTGGCGCGAGCGTCCGCATCGAGGTGTCCGATGTGGACGCCGCGGTGGAGCGCGCCGTCGAGCGGGGCGCGCAGGTGCTCGACCCGGTCTCCGACCGCGGGCACGGCCGCTCCGGCTCGATCCGCGACCCGTTCGGCCAGCGGTGGCTGCTCGCCCAGGCGCCGGTCCGCGCCAGCGGCCAGGACACCGCGCGGCACGGCCAGGCCATGTACTTCACGTTCCAGGTCCCCGACGACGAGGCCGCCAAGGCGTTCTACGGCAGCGTGCTCGGCTGGCAGTTCTCGCGTGGTTCCGTCGAAGGCGCCTGGGGTTTCGAAGGACCCGGCCTGGAGGGTGGCCTGTGGGGCGGGCCGCGGCAGGTCGGCTGGAAGCTGATGTACGCCGTGGACGACGTGCCCGCCGCGGTGGAGCGGGTCCGGGCCGCCGGCGGTCAGGTGACCGAAGTGGACCGGAAGCCGTACGGCCTGACCGCCGACTGCGTGGACAACCAGGGCATCGAGTTCTGGCTCTGGCAGCCGTGAGTCAGCCGGGCAGGGCGACGCGGGCCGGGCGGGGGCGGCCGAGCCCCACATAGGACAGTCCGGCGCCGGTGATGGTCCGCGGCTCCAGCAGGTTCCGCGTGTCCACCACCCCGTCGCCCTGCATCAGGTCCGCCGTGTAACCCCAGTCCAGCTTGGTGAACTCGGCCCACTCGGTGAGCACGACGATCGCGTCGGCGTCCTTGGCCACCTGGTACGGGTCGTCGACCACGGTCATGCCGGGCAGCGCCGCGCGCACCGCCGGGTCGTAGGCGGTGACCTCGGCGCCGTGCGCGGCGAGCATCGAGGTGACCGACAGCGCGGGCGAGTCGCGGAGGTCGTTGGTGCCGGCCTTGAACGCCAGGCCCAGCACCCCGATCCGGGAACCGGCCAGGCTGCCGCCCACCGCGCCGGCGATCTTCGCGACGATCCGGTCCCGCTGCGCGATGTTCTCCACGATCGCCGCGGTCAGCAGCGAGAAGTCGAACCCGACCGACTCGGCGACCTGCACCAGCGCGTGCGTGTCCTTGGGCAGGCACGAGCCGCCCCAGCCCGGGCCGGGCTTGAGGAACGACCGGCCGATGCGGCGGTCGTAGCCCATCCCCTCGGTCACCGACACGATGTCCGCGCCCAGCCGGTCGCACAGTTCGGCGATCGCGTTGACGTAGGACAGCTTCATCGCGAGGAAGCAGTTCGCCGCGTACTTGACCAGCTCGGCGCTGGCCGCGTCGGTGATGACGTTCGGCGCGGACAGGTCGCGGTACAGGTCGGCGATGCGCCGGGCGGCGTCCTCGTCGTCGGAGCCGACGACGATCCGGTCCGGGTGCAGGAAGTCGGCGACCGCGGTGCCCTCGCGCAGGAACTCGGGGTTGGCGACCACCGGCACGTCGTCGCGGCCGAGCAGGGCGCGGATGCGCTGGGCGGTGCCGACCGGGACGGTCGACTTGGTGACCACCGCGCACCCGGACGGCAGGACGTCGGCGATCTCGCCGATCACCGCTTCGACGGCCCGTAGGTCGGCGGCGCCGCCCGCGCCCATCGGGGTCGGCACGCACAGGTAGACCGCGTCCGCACCGGCCACCGCGTTGCGGGACCCGACGACGAACCGCAGCCTTCTCGCGGCGAGCCCGCGCGTGACCAGTTCCTCCAGGCCGGGTTCCAGGATGTCCACCCGTCCCGCGGCGAGCCGGGCCACCTTGACGTCGTCCACGTCCACGCAGGTCACCTGGTGTCCGAGGGCGGCGAGGCAGGCCCCGGTGGTCAGTCCGACGTATCCGGTGCCGATCACGACGATGCGAGCTCCGCTCATGAGCCGACGGTGACAGCCGGAGTTGACCGCAGTCCTAACGGAAGTCGTCCGCGCCGAATACGTCGCGCGACGGGTGAGGAGGGCCACGCCGGTGCCACGCAAACGAGCGTTAACCTCATGGGCAGAGCAGAGTGGCCGGCCACGGAAGGAACCGTTCATGCAGATCAAGGACACTGCCGCGATCGTCACGGGTGGCGCGTCGGGCCTCGGCGGCGCCACGGCGAAGGCGCTCGCCGCGCGGGGCGCGCACGTGTTCGCCCTGGACCTCGCCGCCGGGATCGAGAAGGCGGAGAAGGTCGAGGGGATCACCTACGTCGAGGCGGATGTCACCGACGGTGACCAGGTGGCGGCGGCGGTGGAGCAGGCCGCGGGCGGCGCGGTGCCGCTGCGGGTCGTGGTGAACTGCGCCGGGATCGGGCCGTCCGCGCGGATCCTGTCCAAGAAGGGCACCCACGACCTGAACCTGTTCCGCAAGGTCATCGAGGTGAACCTGATCGGCACCTTCAACGTGACGACCCTGGCCGCCGAAGCGATCGCCAAGACCGAGCCCGTCGAAGACGGCGCGCGCGGCGTCATCATCAACACCGCTTCGGTCGCCGCCTTCGACGGGCAGATCGGGCAGGTCGCGTACTCGGCGTCGAAGGGTGGCGTGGCCGGGATGACCCTGCCCGCCGCCCGCGACCTGGCCTCGCACGGCATCCGGGTCATGACGATCGCGCCGGGCATCATCGACACCCCGATGCTCGCCACCGTTTCCGAGGAGTTCCGCGCCGGCCTGGCGGCGGGCGTGCCGTTCCCGAAGCGCCTCGGCCGGCCCGACGAGTACGCCCAGCTCGCGGTGAACATCGTCGAGCACGACTACCTCAACGGCGAGGTCATCCGCATGGACGGCTCGCTGAGGATGGCCCCCCGCTAAAGGGTGTTCCGGAAGCGGCTTGCGTAGCGGCGCAGGTAGCGGAACCTGAGACGGCCCCTGGCTGTGGGATCGCCTCCTCATGTATGGCCGATACACCACGTCGGCGCTGTCCTCGCCAGGAGCCGCCTCAGAACCCGCGGCGGTGCCGGTTGACGGCCCGCGCAAGCGGCTCCGCCGCTTGTGAAGAACCTAGCCGCGCAGGGCGAGGGCCTGGGTGTCGGTGCCGGCGCTGACGTGCAGGATCGCGTCGGCGCCGTCCACCGTGTCCTGGTCCAGCGGGAAGTAGCCCTGCATCGGGTTGGTGTCGGTGCGGACGTCCGCCGGCGCGATGTCCCGCGCCGGCACCACACCCCAGGTCCCGATGCGG
Organism: Amycolatopsis thermalba; assembly: GCF_023376025.1. Taxonomy (NCBI): domain Bacteria; kingdom Bacillati; phylum Actinomycetota; class Actinomycetes; order Pseudonocardiales; family Pseudonocardiaceae; genus Amycolatopsis; species Amycolatopsis thermalba. The sequence goes on along the minus strand of NZ_CP091196.1, from coordinate 584,108 downwards.
CGCTGCAGCAGCCCCTCGAAGGTCTCCGGCCGGGGCTCGCCCAGCTCGATCGCCCTGCTGCGGCCCAGGCTGCCGACGATCAGCCGGTACCGCTCGCCCACCAGCGACGACACGATGGCGCCCGCGCTGGACCAGTTCACGTCCATCGGCCCCATGCGCATGTGGCTCTCGTTGCGCTGCAGGTGGCGGTTCTGGGCGAAGACCAGCACCGGGCCGCGCTCGATGTCGCGGATGTCGAGCAGGTTCTGGGCCATCATCGCGTCGCGGAACGCGCTCATGCGGGTCCAGCGCGCGGTGTCCGCGCCGGGTTCGGCGGCCTGCCGGTGGTAACGCAGCAGGCCGAGACCCGCGGTGAGGTGGATCCTGGCCCGGTGCCACGCGGCGCGCGAGGTCGCCGCGATCAGCATCGGCGCGCTCGCGTGGAGGGTGACGAGCATGTCATCGGCGAGCACCCGGAGCCGGTCGGCCTCCGATGTGGCGCCGGGCGAGGAAGCCGCGTCCATCACCGCCTCCGTGCGGCTCCACCGTTCGTCGTCGCCGGTGAGGCCCGCGATGTCGTGGTCCAGGCCCAGGTAGTCGCGGGCGTGCTCCAGGTAGGTGCGCGGGCTGGGCGCGTTCATCATCTCGGTGGAGACGTCGAAGCCGTGGAAGGCCAGCGGCCGCTCGGCGGTCTCGTTGTACTCACGCATCCACTCGACCAGCCGCCGGTTGTTGTCGAGTTCGCCGAAGCGGTGCGAGAAACCGTCGCGCAGCACCGCGTCGAGCGTGCCCACGCCGTGCTGGACGTAGTCGTTCACGGTGAGCGCGGCGACGCGATCGGTCTCCAGGGCGATCCCGGTGAACCCGAGATCGGCCAGCTGCGCGAAGAGCTCGTTGCGGATCCGGGCGAAGGCCGACTCCAGGTGGGTGGGCTCGCCGAGGGCCAGGAAGTCGACGGCCGGGGTGAGCAGTTCTCGAATGTCCATGAGCCTCAATCGTATCTTTGAAACAACGGTTGAGACTTCACCAGCGATTTCCCCGGAACAGGTGGGGTAAAGTCTCCAACATGTGGTCACCTTGAAACCGGCCGACCTCGCGCGCGAGCACCGCATCTCGACCCAGGCGGTCCGCAACTACGAGCGGGACGGGTTCCTCCCGCCCGCCGGCCGCACGCCCAGCGGGTACCGGATCTACACGGAGGTGCACGCGGCGGCGCTGCGGGCGTTCCTGGCGCTCGTCCGGGCCTACGGGCACGCGGTGGCCGGACAGATCATGAACGCGGTCAACGACGGACGGCTCGACCAGGCGCTGACGCTCGTCGACCGCGGCCACGCCCAGCTGTTGCGCGACCGCGAGACCCTGGATTCGGTGCGCACGGCGATCGGCCACCTGACCGAGACCCCGTCCGTTCCGGACGCCGCACCGCGGACGATCGGCGAACTCGCCCGGAGGCTCCGGGTCACGCCGGCGACCCTGCGCAAGTGGGAGGCGGCGGGCATCGTCGCGCCCACCCGGGATCCGGCGACCGGGTACCGCCTCTACCAGGCCGCCGACGTGCGCGACGCCGAACTGGGGCACCTGCTGCGGCGCGGCGGTTACCTGCTGGAACACATCGCCGCGGTGGTGCGGCAGATCCGGGCCGCCGGCGGCACCGAGGCGCTAGCCGACGCGTTGACGGCGTGGCAGGAGAAACTGACCGCGCAGGGGGTGGCGATGCTGGACGCGGCCACCCACCTCAGCCGATATCTGCGCGTGGCGCCTACAGATCGCCCATGAACGGGATGCTGTTCGCGGTGGTGGTCATCCAGTGGCGCAGCGCGTGGGTGGCTCGCACGTCGTCCTCGTTGTAGCGCAGCAGCCGGTCACGCTGGCTCAGGTCCGGCTCGCCGCCGTCCATGCCGACCGCCTGGCGGTACCAGCGCATCGACGCCTCACCACCGGCTTCCGGGTCCCGCCAGGTGAACCCGGCCACCGGGGCGACGACCTTCAGCCCCTTGCCGCGCGCGCACAGGAACTGGTCGGACACGCTGCGGAACAGGTCCACCCACTCGTCGGAATCCACAAAGGACTGGATTTCCCGCTTGGCCGGCATGCCGGGGAAGTCGCCGAACCGCTCGACGGAGCCGAAGAGCCAGCGGTTCTCGGCCATCGCGTTGTAGCAGTAGGCCCGGAACGTCAGGCCCGCGGCGAGGGTGCGTTCCCGGACCTCGCGCAGCCACGTCCAGAACTCCGTGAACGACCGCGCCTCGTCGCCGGTGGGCAGCGGTTGCCAGGTGACGAACGCGCGGTAGCCCTGCTCGACGCCGATGTCCGCGCCGCTGAGCAGGCAGCCCCACAGGTAGGCGCCCGACTCGCCGAAGGACTCCATGTCGATGTCGACCTCGACGTCCGCGCGGGCCACCTCGACCTCGCGGACGCGGCGCACCATCGTCAGGTCCGCGAGCCACGCCCGAGCCAGTGCCACGGCGTCGGCGAACGGGCCGGACGTCCAGATGATCGGCGGCTCGTCGTCCGGGTCGAGCGCGGCGAGCTTGTCCACTGTGGAAACCCCGGCGCGGCGCAGCTCCATCGCGTCCTCACCGCGGACGACCAGGCTCACGTCCCGCATCGCGGTCAGCTCGGCCTCGCACGTCGGCCACCACGGGCACGTCCGGCACTCCAGCACGCGCGACGGTTCGGCCAGCGCGGGGCCGCCGGAGCGGGCGGCCTCGGCGATCGCCAGCCGGTCGGCGAACCGCAGGTCGTACTCGGTCAGCGCGGTGCGCCCGTTCGGCCAGGTGGCGGCGGTCAGGTCGTGCCACAGCACCACGTCGGCGTCCAGGCCGATGACGCCGCCGACGAGACGGCCGGACGCCACCCCGTGCGCCTCGAGCATGCGGCGCAGGTGGGCCAGGCGCATCTGGTCGCGCGGGTGGGAGCGGACCCGGCGCGCCGGGTCGGGGATCGCGTGACGCGGGTCCAGGTCGTGCGGCGGGGTGGTGACCGCGCCCGCGCCCGGGTCGGTGATCCGGTGCCGGACCACCAGCACCGGCAGGTACCCGCCGTCGGCGCGGACCAGCAGCTCGGACCCGCCGCGGCGGTGGCCGGCGCGGTCGGCGGGCAGCAGCGCGCCCCAGATGTAGTCGGCACCCCGCGCCATCGCCTGCTGGGTGGCGGCGGCGCGGCCCGGCGGCGGCAGCTCGCGGTCGACGACCACCCAGCTCGCGCCCGGGTTCGCCGCGATCAGCCGGTCGCGGATCTCGATCCGGTGGGCGGCCGCGTCGGCGATGCGCTGCTCCGCCGACGGGTCGGGCGGGGCCAGCGGCACCTCGCGCATCGCGGGGTCGTGGTCGAGGTGCACGCGACGACGGCAGCGGCTCACCGCGCCGGCCTCGAGCAGCACCTCAGTTTCCATGACACCTACTTTAGAGAGGACCACCGACAGTTCCGCGCCGAGTGTGAGCGGCGCATTACGTGCCGGACATGCTCCCGCCCGTGCCTGCCGCTACATTCAGCCCATGGCTCGCAAGAAGACCAGGACGCCGGCCGAGACGGGCATCACGCCGAAGAAGGCCAGGAACGCCGTCGCCGTGGCGAAGATCGTGGTGCCCGCGGTGGCCCCCGCGCTGGCACCGCTCGCGGTCAAGGCGGCGAGCGCGGTCCGCGACGCCTACGACCACTACCAGGCGCGACGGCTCGGCGTGCCGCTCGACCGGCTGTCGGAGTTCACCGGCCGCGGCGCGCACCTGCTGGCGCGGATCGCCGGCACGTCCGAGGCGCTGGCCGAGGTGCGCAAGGCCGAACGCGCGACCGAGGACGACGTCCGCTTCGCGAAGGACTCCCAGGCGACGCTGGAGCAGCTGACCGCCGCCATCCGGGCGGCCGAACGCATGCCCGGGTCCCGCCGCAAGGCCGCCCACCAGGCGGTGACGGCCGAGCTGGAGCGGATCGAGGGCCAGCTGCTCAAGCGCCTCGGCGTCTGAGCCCGGCTACTGGATGAAGCCCTTCGAGATCATCCAGTCCCGCGCCACTTCACCCGCGTCGCGGCCGTCGACGTCCACCTGCTTGCACAGTTCGATCATCTGCTGGTTGTCCAGCGCCTTCGCGACGGGTTCCAGCACTCCGCGGACGGCCGGGTGCGCGTCCAGGAACTCCTTCTTCATCGTGACCGCCGCGTTGTACTGCGGGAAGAACCGCTTGTCGTCGGTGAGCACCCGCAGGTTCAGGCCCGCGATGCGGCCGTCCGTCGTGAAGATCTCGCCGAAGTTGCAGGTGCCGCTGGCGACCGCGGAGTAGATCGTGCCCGTGCCGAACGTCTTGACCTCCGTGGTCGGGAACCCGTACGTCTTCTGCACCCCCGGCATTCCGTCCTGGCGGCTCGCGAACTCGGTCTCGACGCAGAAGATCGCCTGCTCCGGGTGCTGCTTCAGGAACTCCGTCATGTCCGAAGTGGACCGCAGGTTGTGCTGCCGCGCGTACGCCTCGGTGGTGGCGAAGGCGTAGGTGTCGTTCACCGGCGAGTAGTCCAGCCAGGTGATGCCGAACCGCTCCTCGTCCGCCTTCTTCGCCGCGTCGAACTGGGCCTTCTCGTCCGGGATCGGCTCGGTGTTGCCCTGGTAGGAGATCCACGCGGTGCCGGTGTACTCCCACGAGATGTCGATCTGCCCGTTGATCAGCGCCTGCCGCGCGGAGTTCGACCCGCTGATGTTGGTCAGGTCGGTGATGTCCGCCCCGGCCGCCGACAGCGCCAGCTCGGCCATGTAGCCCAGGATGATGTTCTCGGTGAAGTCCTTCGACCCCACCGCGATGTTCACGCCCGCCAGGCTCGGCACCGGCCGGATCGATCCGGGCTTCACCTCGTACGGCAGCGCCGCGTTCACGTCCAGACCGCACGCGGTCAGCGACGTCGTCAGCAACGCGGCGCCCACGATCGCCTTGAGCCGGTGCTTCACGACAACCCCCTCGGTCCGAAGACGCGTTCCATGACCGCGCCCAGCCAGTCGATCAGCAGCGCCAGGCCGACCGCCAGGATCGCGCCGGTGACCAGCACCGGGACGCGGTTGAGCTTGTAGCCGGTGTCGATCAGCTCGCCGAGCCCGCCGCCGTTGACGAAGAACGCCAGCGTCGCCGTGCCGACCGCCAGCACCAGCGACGTGCGCAGCCCGGCCAGGACCAGCGGCACCGCCAGCGGCAGCTCGATCCGGAACAGCACCGCCCGGCCGGACATGCCGATCCCGCGGCCCGCGTCGATCAGCGCCGGGTCGACCGAGTTGATGCCGACGATCGTGTTCCGCAGCACCGGCAGCAGCGAGTAGAACGCGATCGGCAGGACCGCGCACCAGAACCCTTCCCAGCTGGTCCAGAGGAAGAACAGCACGATCACGCCGAGCGCGGGCGCGGCCTGCCCGATGTTCGCGATCGTCAGGAACACCGGCGCGACCGGCCGCGCCCAGGAGCGGGTGAGCACCGCGCCGAGCGGCACCGCGACGCCGACCACGATGACCGCGACCGCGACCGTGATCAGCAGGTGCTGCCACGTCGCCTCCAGCAGCCGGGCGGCGTTCAGGTTCTGCGCCTCGATGGCGTCGTTGTCCCGCAGCAGCGCCCAGGCCACGACCGCGGCGACGACCACCACGACCACCGCGGGCTGCACCAGCAGCCGCGCCCGTTCGGCGCGGCGGGAACCGGATTCGGTGGTGAACCCCTTGTCGACGGCTGTGGTCACGCCGGTCCCCCGTCGTCGGAGTGCTCCTCGCGCAGCCGCTGGATGGTGCCCATCACCGTGTCCAGCTCGATGATGCCGGCGTACTCGCCGCGCGCGCCGGTGACCGGCACGCCGCCGCCCTCGACCAGCATCGCCTCGAGCGCGTCCTGCAGCGTCGACTGCAGGCTCACGTAGTCGCCGATCGGCTTGCCCACGTCCGCCAGCGACGACGCGCTGCCCAGGTCGCGGACGTGCACCCAGCGGACCGGCCGGCGGCGGTGGTCGAGCACCAGCGCGTAGGTGTTGCGCCGCGAGGTCATCCGCTCGCGCAACTCGGCGGGCGAATCGGTGATCGACGCGGTCATCGCGTCCTGCTTCAGCTCGACGTCGCGCACCCGCAGCAGGGTGAGCTGCTTGAGCGAGGCGCCGGCGCCGACAAACCCGGCAACCGTGTCGTCGGCGGGGTTGGCCAGGATCGCGTCCGGGGTGTCGTACTGCAGGATCTTCGACTGGTTGCCGAGCACCGCGATCTTGTCGCCGAGCTTCACGGCCTCGTCGAAGTCGTGGGTCACGAACACGATCGTCTTGCGCAGCTCGGACTGCAGCCGCAGCAGCTCGTCCTGCAGGTTGCCGCGGGTGATCGGGTCGACCGCACCGAACGGCTCGTCCATCAGCAGCACCGGCGGGTCCGCGGCGAGCGCCCGGGCGACCCCGACGCGCTGCTGCTGGCCACCGGAGAGCTGGCGCGGGAACCGGTCGTGGAACTGCGCCGGGTCGAGACCGACCAGGTCGAGCATCTCGTCGACGCGGTCGGCGATCTTCTTCTTGTCCCACCCGAGCAGCCCGGGCACGACCGCGACGTTCTGCGCGACCGTGAAGTGCGGGAACAGCCCGGCCTGCTGGATCGCGTAGCCGACCTTGCGGCGCAGCCGGTCCGGGTTGAGGCTCAGCGCGTCCTCGCCGCCGATGGTGATCCGGCCGGACGTCGGCTCGATCAGCCGGTTGATCATGCGCATCGTGGTGGTCTTGCCGCAGCCGGACGGGCCGACCAGGATCACGATCTTCCCGGCCGGGATCGTCATGGTGACGTCGTCGACGGCAGGCTGGCGCGAGCCGGGGTAGCGCTTGGTGACGTGCTCGAGCTGGATCTCGACGCCGGACACCGCGCCGGAGTCCGCCTTGGCCGGCGATTCGATGGTTTCAGACACGGACACCCCTCGGAACGGTGAATCGGGCGATGAGGACGTAGATGCCGTCGAGGATCAGCGCGAGGACGACCACGCCGATCGTGCCGGTGAGGGCCTGGTTCATGGAGTTGGTGCTGCCCGCGTTGGTCAGCCCGGCGAACACCTCGGACCCCAGGCCCGGGCCCTTCGCGTAGGCGGCGATCACCGCGATGCCCATGAGCATCTGGGTCGCGACGCGCATGCCGGCGAGGATCGCGGGCCAGGCCAGGCGCAGCTCGACGCGCGTGAGCACGCCGAACCGGCTCATCCCGATGCCCTTCGCGGCGTCGGTGACCGCGGGATCGACCCCGCTCAGCCCGACGATGGTGTTCCGCACGATCGGCAGCAGCGCGTAGAGCACGAGCGGGATCACACTGGGCGCGACCCCCAGGCCGACGATCGGGATCAGCAGCCCGATCAGCGCGAACGACGGAATGGTGAGGACCGTGCTGGCCAGCGCGGTGGCCAGGGCCGATCCGATGGGGCTGCGGTAGACCGCGACGCCGATCAGGACACCGATGGCGGCGGCGATGATCGTGCACTGCACCACGGCGCTGACGTGGAGCCAGGCCTGCAACCCGAGTCTGCTCCAGCGATCGGCCACGTACTCGAACAGGTTCATCCCGTGCGGCCGCCTCCTCCCGATCAGTCGTTCACTCGTCCGGCCTACTTACCGTTGCCGAAAAACGTACGAGTCTCAACCACCGACACCGGCTGACTGTCCGATCGAGACCGATCCGGCTGGTCGGCCGCGTTCACCACCCGGGACGCGGTCGCGGTGATCAGCACCCGTCTCATACCCTGGATCGGTGAGCAGACGACCCCGGCGACACGGTGCGTTACGCAGCGTGCGCGGAGTCCTGCTCGCTTTCACCTCCGGCGGCCTGGCCGTCAGCGCGCACGCGCTCGCCCACGGCGGCGTGCCGGACACCGCGCTGACGCTGCTGCTCGTCCTGCTCGTCGGCTGGATCGGCACCGCGCTGGCCGACCGCACCCGCGGCCCGCTCGGCGTGCTCACCGTGCTCGGCGCGGCCCAGCTGCTGATGCACGTCGTGCTCGACGAGCTGATGCCGCATCCGGCGTCGATGCCCGGCGCGATGCTCGCCGCGCACGTCGCCGCCACGCTGCTGACCGGCCTGCTGCTGGCGTACGCCGAAGCGCTGCTGCACGTCGCCGCCGCGCGGCTGGCCCTGCTGCTGCCGGTCCTGTTCGGACCGCTTCCCCCACCGGTCCCGCTGCCCGCCGCGCCCGCTCCGGCGCCCGGCGTGCCGCAGGTGTTGGTGCTGTTGAGCCGCATGCACGCGAGGCGAGGCCCGCCCGTGCTCGCGACGCGCAACCCCCTTCACCTCAGCGCAGCGCGCTGACCCACTCTCTTCTTTCAGGAGCATCATGACGAACAACGCCGTCATCCGGCGCGGGCTCGTGCTGGCCGGCACCGTCGGTATCGCGGGCCTGCTCGGCGCGGGCGTCGCGTCCGCGCACGTCACCGCCAACGTCCTCGGCTCGGACCCGCGGCAGGGCGGGTACGGGGCGATCACCTTCCGCGTGCCGAACGAGGAGGAGACCGCCGCCACCGTCAAGGTGGAGATCGACTTCAAGCCGGAGTACGCGATCAGCTCGGTGCGCTACCAGCCGATCCCCGGCTGGACGGCGGAGGTCACCAAGACCCCGCTGCCGTCGCCGGTCAAGAACGGCAAGGGCCTGGACGTCACCGAGGCGGTCACGAAGATCGTCTTCACCGCGCAGCCAGGCACGAAGATCGGCCCCGGCGAGACCCAGTACCAGGACTTCGGCATCACCGCGGGCTCGCTGCCCGCGGTGGACGAACTGGTGCTGCCGGCCATCCAGACCTACGACAACGGCACCGTCGTGGCGTGGGACCAGGTCCAGGCTCCCGGAGCGGAGGAGCCGGAGCACCCGGCTCCGACCGTGAAGCTGGCCGAGGCGTCGGCCGACGGTCACTCGCACGACGCGACGACCGCCGCCGCCACCGCCGCGGCCGCGGACTCCACCGACGACACGGCCCGCTGGCTCGGCGGCGCCGGACTGGTCGTCGGCGCGCTCGGCCTCGGCGTCGGCGCCGGAGCGGTCCTGCGCGGCCGGAAGGTGTCGAAGTAATGCGCCGCCTGCTCGTCACGATCGCCGCCGCGCTGGTCGCGATGGTCGTCACCGCCACCCCGGCGCTGGCGCACAACGTGCTCGTCTCCTCCGACCCGGCCAAGGGCGCCACGCTCGACACCGCGCCGTCGCAGGTCACGCTGACCTTCGACGCGCCGGTGCAGGGCGGCAACGTCAACCAGGTCTCGGTCACCGGCCCGGGCGGCACCCAGTGGGCCGAGGGTGACGTGCGGATCAGCAGCAACGTGGTCACCGTCGCGGTGCGGCCGCTCGGCCCGGCCGGGCAGTACACCGTCGGGTTCCGGATCCTGTCCGCCGACGGGCACCCGGTGACCGGCGAGGTGCCGTTCACCCTCACCAAGGCCGGCACCGGCACCCCGGCGACGGCCAGTGCCGCGACCGGGACCGACACGGCGCAGCCCGCCGCGCAGTCCGGTGGCGGGGTCCCGGTGTGGGTGTGGATCGTCGGCGCGGTGGTCCTGCTGGCCATCGGGCTGACGCTGGCGCTGCGGATGGGCAGGGACAAGGCGTGACCCCGCGACAACGACGCACGAGCATCGCAGGGCCGGCCGCGGCCCAAGGAGCGCAGTGGGGAGGCGTCGCGGCATGACTACGGCGGCCGGGACCACCTCGCAAGTCCGTTACCAGGCGATCGTCGCGATCGTCACCGCGGCGCTGGCCGGTGCGCTGATCGGCGTCGCGCTGACGGCCACCGCGCCGGTGCCGGGTGTGGCGGAGGTCAGCGAGGTGGTCTCGGCCGCCATCCCGATCGTCCGCGTGCTGCTCGACATGGCCGCGGTCACGACGATCGGGGTCGCCCTGCTGTCCGTGCTGGTCGGCTACGACCGGCCGAAGCTGACCGAGCCGATCATGCGGCGCGCCCGGCCGATCGCGCTGGCCGCGTCGCTGGTCTGGACGATGACCGCGCTGGTCACGCTCGTGCTGCAGACCGCCGAGTACCGGCCGCAGGTGCCCACGGTGAGCTTCGCCGACATCTGGGACTACGTGGTCGGAGTCGGCGCGGGCAAAGCGCTGCTCGTCGTCGCCGTGCTCGCGCTGGTCCAGGTCGGGCTCGGGGTGCTGACGCTGCGGCACGGCGAGAAGGTGCCGGCCGAGGTGCGCGTCGGGCTCGGCCTGTTCGCCCTGCTGCCGCTGCCGGTCACCGGGCACGCGGCGAACTGGGACTACCACGACTACACGATGATCTCGATGGAGCTGCACGTCATGGGCGCGGTCGCGTGGACCGGCGGCCTCGGCGCGATGGTCGTGCTGCTCGCCGGCAACCGGACGCTGCTCGCGCACGCGCTGCCGCGGTTTTCCAAGCTGGCCACGCTGTGCCTGGCCCTGACCGTGGCGACCGGCCTGTTCAACGCGGTCGTGGAGATCCTGCTCAACCCGACGATCGACCTGGTCACCGCGCTGTTCACCACGCCGTACGGGCAGCTCGTCGTGCTCAAGATCGGGTGCGCGGCCGGGATCGGCGTGCTCGGCGCGATGGTCCGGTGGAAGCTGATGCCGCGGATCATCCGGCACGAGCGGACCGCGCTGGCGACGTGGGCGACGCTCGAGCTGACCGTCATGGGGCTCGCCTTCGGGTTCGCCGTCGTGCTCACCCGCGCCCCGGTCAGCTAACCGTTAGTAGCTGCAACTTGCACGGGTGGGGGATCGATTAATCCAGGCAGGGTGACTAGCTGGGCCGAATTTCCTACTGCCCGCACATGCCTCCGCACATACGACGAGCGGTCTCCTGCGGTCGGTAAATGTCCACGTATTTCCCAGGATGTGGACTAGCGGTAGCGGGCCCATTCGGTGCCGGCGCGGCCCGCGCGCAGGTCGCCCAGCCGCCGACGCAGCTCACCGCGCACGTGCGGGTGGCTGCGCAGGATCGGCAGCACGCTGGTCACCAGCTTGAGCTCGCGGGCGGCCCGCAGCACGGCGAACCCGTCCCAGCGGGTGACGTCGAAGCCGTAGACGTCGGCGAGCATGCGGTAGCGGCCCGCCGGGTCACCGAACCGTTCGCGGCCCACGGCCAGCGGCGTGAGGTCCCATTCCGGCGGGCCGACGCACGAGGAGTCGAAGTCGCACAGCACCGGGCCGTCCGGGCCGACGATCACGTTGCCCGGGTGCGCGTCGCCGTGGATCAGGCTCCGTTCCAGCGGGAAGTCCAGCTCGCCGAGCGCGGCCTCGACCTCGGCGCTGCGGCGCAGCAGGAACCGCCGGTCGTCCGGGTCGAGTTCCTCGGCGTCGGCCACGCGGGCACGCACGTCCGCCAGCGGCGCCCACTCGCCGACGCCCTCCGGCGCGGGCAGGGCGTGCACGCGGCGCAGCAGCCTGCCCAGGTCGGCGGCGGTCGCGCGGCGCTCACCGGGCGGGACCCGGACCCACGCCGTGACGACGTGCTCGCCGACGTGGATCGGCTGGTCGACCCCGGGCAGCAGGCGGATCGCGGGCACGTCGTGGGCCTCGAAGTGCCGCGCGACCCGGACGACCTTGGCGACCCGGTGCCGCAGCGCCCGCGACCCGACGATCCGCATCACGACGGGCGCGCCGGCCAGCTGGTAGACGGCGTTGTTGGTGAACCGGAGCAGCTCGGCGCCCCGGTGGTCCAGCCCGAGCAGGGCGCACGCCTCGGCCAGCGCGGCGGCCAGTTTCTCCTTGGTGAACCGACCACCCAACTCGTCCGCGACGGCGCGCATCTTCCTAGGCGGCGAAGAACGAGCTGATGCGCTCGTCCAGGTCGCGGGCGTCCGGGTTGTTGCGGCGCTTCGCCGCTTCCTCCTGCATCGGCACCATGCGGTCCTTCACGCGGGCCGACTTGAGGCCGTCCGCGGACTCCAGCGCCAGCCGGCCGATCCGGGCGCCGTGGTCGATGTCGCCGTCGATGAGGTGGTTGGTGGCCAGCGCGGCCTGGTTGAACACCTTGCTGCGCTGCATGTCCTCGCCGTAGGCGTCGATCGCCCTGGTCAGCGCCGGGATCGCGTACTGCGTGTGCTTCGTGTCGACGCCGCGGGCCAACACCGTGTGGACGGTGCCGATCATCGCGTAGACGTCGGTCTCGTTGAAGAACTTCACCCAGTCCTCGGCCTCGGCCACGTTGGCCCGGGCGAACTCGTCCTTGGCCAGGCCGAGCAGCTTGAGCGACTGCTCCTCGTTGCCCATCATCGCGTAGGCCCACGCCTGGTTCGCCGCGAGCACGGAGATCGCCAGCTCGGAGCCGGATTCCTGCGCCGCGATCTGTCCCAGCTGGAACAGCTTGAGCGCGTCGTTGGGCGCCTCCTGGTGCAGGTAGACCCGGCCCATCCGGTACAGGATGTTGGCCACCAGGTGGTCGTTGTTGCCCTGTTTCGCCAGCTCCAGCGCGTTGGCGAAGTGCCCGCGCGCGGAGTCCATCAGTCCACTGTCGAACGACGTCCAACCGGCCAGGCTGTGCAGGTCGGCCAGCGCCACGAACAGGCGCGACCGGACCGGGGTGGCGGCCGAGGAGTCGAGCATCTGCTGCCCCCAGGACAGCTGGGCCACCACGGCGTCGCGGCAGAACCCGCCGCCGTACTGGTAGTCGAGCGCGCGCAGCGCTCTGGTCGCGGCCTCGACCTGGCGCACATCGGTCATCCCGATGTGGCCGGGTGCCGGCGTCCTCGCGGGGCTCGCCGCCCATGCCTTGGGCGACGATCCCAGGATGGCCGCCCCCATCGTGACCTGGGCGGCGTGCGCGAGGAAGTTCCGCCGCTTCACGGACTCGTCCTCCTCAGCCTGCTGCTCGTCGGCGGCGCCGACGACCTGAATCTCGGTGGCCTCGTCGTAGGCGAGGCCCATGTATCCACGGGGGACACCCAGGCCGTCGGCGATCCGGGCGAGCACGTCGTAGGCCATCACCTGGCGGCCCTTGAGGATCTCCGAGACCTCCGACTGGGACTGGCCGGTGAGTGCGGCGATCTGGCGCTGGGAGATGCCCTCCTTGCGCAGGTTCCGGTACACGGCACTGATGTTGCGGGCGGCCAGGGCCTCCCTCATCTCCCGCTTCTCCCAGGCATCCGAGCTGATCGGATGTCCCTGGCGGCCATCAGTGTTCTCACCGGCGTCCATTGCGCCCCCTCACCGTCCAGTCCGGGCGTCGATTCGCAGCGTAGGCATACCCATTGAACCGTGGGAAACGTCGTTTCGGGACCCCTGATCGGTCGGGGTGAACTCCGACGACCGTTCACCGGCCCGCCCGCGCCGGTCGCCGCTGTGACCGCGGTTCGCCTTCTCTTCGGCTGCGGTTCATCGCAATCTAGTTCTCGGGTTCGGCGTGACCGAGCGGATACAGGCAGCGATCACGCAGAGCTACGACGAACACGGACAGCAAGCCCGACACAGAGCGGAGACACGCGGTGGAGTTCATGAACTCGATCTCGGCACCACGCGCCCAGGTCCACCGGCGGTCCTTCGCCCCGTCCGGCGCGCCGGTCGCGAGCCGGTCGGCGATGCCGGCCGCGGACCCGCGTGCCGCGCAGCTGCGCCGCTACGAGGGCGGCCAGCTGGTGTGGCGGGTGCAGTGCGGCGACATGATCAACCGCGACCGCTGCGTCACCGTGCTCGTCCAGGACGACCAGGTGGTCCTCGTCGGACCGCCCGGGGAAACGGCCCGCCTCACCGCGGGTCAGCTCGGCCAGCTCCAGGCGGCGTTGAACGAAGCCGCCAAACTGGCGGAAAGGTGACGGTGAGTTCCGTGGATCAGATCCTTGGGCAGGTACTCCGCAATGCCGTGTGGGAACGCCTCGACATGCTCGCCGACCTCGCCACCAGGGCGGACGCGCAGTCCCTGGTCTCGGTGGCCCGGTCGGAGCTGCCGCGGCTGACCGAGGGCTGGCGCGCGATGCTGACCGCCCACGAGCCCGACGAGCGGGGCGACTGCCCCACCTGCTCCACCCGGTGGCACCGCTGCAAGGCGCCGTGCTCGGTGTGGCAGGTCGCGCACGAGCACCTCGTCGCCGGTGGCCTCGCCCCGCAGCGGGACCTGCGCCGCCCGTGGCGCCGGAAGACCAACCCGGTTCCGCCTCAGCCGCGCGGTACGACGCCGGGTGAGTCGACCGGTCGCCACGCGCTGATGCCGCAGGTCGCGAACCGCTGACCACTCGGCGATTAATCGAAAAAACTAGGCCACAACCTCTGGCGGAACACTCCCGTCACCGCTATGTTGTCGATCATGGTCGAGGTCGCGAAGTTGCAGATCGCACCTTGACCGACCCCGCCCCCGCGGGCCCCGAAACTCCGCGGACCGGTGCCGTTGCACTCCCCTCCCCCGACCGGCACCGGCCCGCGGGCCCAAAAGGTACGGAGCCGAAGGCTCCTCCGGACTCCGGAGGAGCCTTCGGTGATTTCAGCGGACCGAGCGGACGCCGAGGACGGACGCCCCGGCCGCGAGCGTCGCGACGGCCGACGCGGCGAACAGCCCCGGATACCCGCCCAGTTCGGCCAGGATGACCGTGGCCGCGAGCGGTGCGATCACCTGCGGCAGCGCGTTCGCGATGTTGATGACCCCGAGGTCCTTGGCGCGATCCTGCGCGGCGGGCAGCACCTCGGTGAGGATCGCCAGCGCGACCGCCCAGTAGGCGCCGAATCCGATGCCGAGCAGCGGGGACGCCGCCAGCGCCGCCGGCCAGGTCTGCCACAGCACCAGCACGAGCGCCGCCGCGGCCATCACGACCACCGCGCCCAGCACGAACGGCTTGCGGCGGCCGGTCCGGTCGGACAGCGGCCCGACCACCAGGCCGCCGATCACCAGCGCGACGCCGTAGAGGCCCATCATGATCAGCAGCCCGGTGTCCGGATCCGGGTGGTGGACCGCGTCCGTCAGGAAGAACAGCAGGAAGAACGTGCCGAGCGAGTTGCCCAGGTTGATCAGGAAGTGGCAACCCCAGGCCCACGCGAAGTCCGGGTGCCGTCGCGGCGACACCCACAGCCCCCGCAGGTCCACGCGCCATCCGGTGGCCGGCCGGCCGGACGCGACGGCGGTGGTGTCCGCGGTCCGCAGCACGAACGCCGCCACGCCGAGGACCACGACCACCGCGCACGCCAGGTAGCCGCCGGGCAGGCTGGTGACCAGGACCGTCACCAGCACGGCGCCGAGCACGGTGCCCAGCATCTGGCTGATGCCGACCAGCCCGCCGATCCGCGCGCGCTGGCCGACCGGGACCCGGTCCGGCACCGCGGAGGTGAGCGTCGCGAGCATGCCGCCGAGCCCGGCCTGCACCAGGCACCAGCCGGCGACCATGACCGCCACGTTCGGCGCCAGCGCCAGCACCACCAGGCCGAGGGCCCCGCACACCGCGCCGGCGAACGTCCACGGGTGCCGTCGCCCGAACCGCGAGCGCGTGCGGTCCGAGGCCAGCCCGACCAGCGGGTTGGTGAGCAGCGCGACCACCGCGCCGACGCCGGTGACGATGCCGAACACCAGTTCCTTGTGCGCGGCGTCCAGGTGCGCGGCCTGCTCGGGCAGCAGCACCTGGATCGGGGCGTAGATGCCCAGCCACAGCCCGGTGTTCGCGCCGAAGAGCAGGCTGATCCAGCCGGGCCGGACGGGAACCGTCGGCTCGCCGAGCGCGCCCGGCGTCCGCGTTTCCGTCATGACCGCACCAGCTTCCGGTACCAGGAGAAGGAGTCCTTCGGGGTCCGGCGCTGGGTTTCGTAGTCGACGTGCACCAGGCCGAATCGCGGCGCGTATCCCTTGGACCATTCGAAATTGTCGATCAACGACCAAACGAAATACCCACGGACTTCAACTCCCGCCGTTATCGCAGTGGCGACGGACCGCAGGTGCGCGTCCAGGAACTCGATGCGTTCCCGATCATGAATGCCGTCGAAGCTCGCGCCGTTCTCGGTCAGGTACACCGGTGGCAGCTTCTCGCCGTAGCGGTCGCGCAGGCCGACCAGCAGCTCGTGCAGGGCTTCCGGCACGATCGGGGAGTCGTTGGTGGTCCGCGGAAAACCCTCGATCGGGCGAAGTTCGAACGGCAGCGGATTGCCCTCGCCGGGCGCGGCGGCGCCGTGCGGCTCGTAATAGTTGACGCCGTAAAAATCCAGCGGTTGAGCGATGTTCACCAGGTCATCGGCATGTCCGGCGGGAAGGTACGGGACGATTTCGGCGGGATAACTCCCGAGTAGCACCGGGTCCGAAAAGGTCCGGTTGAGCAACGCGTCCAGCCGGCGCGCGGCATCATGATCAGCTGACGAGTTTGAAGTAGGCCAAACTGGACAATGATGGTTGGCGGTGCCGATGTTCGACGCACCCGCGGCCCGCAGAGCCTGGACCGCGAGGCCATGGGCGAGGTGTTGGTGGTGTGCGGTGGGAAGGGCGTCCAGCAGGAGCGTCCGGCCGGGCGCGTACTCGCCGATCGCGTACCCGAACACCGTCGTCACCATCGGCTCGTTGAGGGGGATCCACATCCGCACGCGATCAGCGAAGCGCTCGCCGAGGACCGAGGCGTACTCGGCGAACCGGAGCGCGGTGTCCCGGTTCAGCCAGCCGCCGGCGTCCTCGAGCGGCTGCGGGGTGTCCCAGTGGTAGACCGTCGCCACCGGCGCGATGCCCGCTTCGCAGAGCGCGTCGACCAGCCGGTCGTAGAAGGCCAGGCCCTTCGGGTTCGGCGCGCCGGACCCCGGCGGCTGGATCCGCGGCCAGGCGAAGGAGAAGCGGTAGGCGCCGACCCCCAGCTCGGTCAGCAGCGCCACGTCCTCCGGCCAGCGGTGGTAGTGGTCGCACGCGACGTCGGCCTGCCCCGGGGCGAAGGTGTCCCAGACCGACGGACCGCGCCCGTCCTCGCTGGTGGCGCCCTCGATCTGGAAGGCCGAGGTGGACACGCCCCACAGGAAACCGGGCGGGAAGTCGAGGTTCTCCACGAGCGCGGTCCCTTCATCGGGGCTAACGTGAAAATTTCTCAAATGCTAGCCCTTCCCGCCATCGGGGGAAGTGGTCCGGGGCGCTAAAGTCCCTGTTCAGAGCACCAGAAGGAGCACAACGTGTCGGAGACCCAGGCGACGACGACCCCGCTTCGCCGGCAGCCCGTCCAGCAGCGCAGCGCGAAACGGGTCGAGCAGATGCTGGACGCGAGCGCCGAGCTGATCGACGAGGTCGGTTATGACGCGTTGACCACCACCTTGATCGCCAAGCGCGCCGGGGTCGCCGTCGGCTCGCTGTACCAGTTCTTCCCGGACAAGCGGGCGGTCGTGCGGGCGCTGACGCAGCGCAACCTCGACCGGTTCGTGCACGCGGTGAGCGAGCGGCTGAGCCGCGAGGACCCGCGGCACTGGTGGGACGTGGTCGACTCGGTGCTGGACATCTACCTGGAGATGCACCGGACCGTGCCGGGCTTTTCCAAGGTCCACTTCGGTGACGTGGTGGACCGGCAGCTGCTCGACGACAGCCGGGACAACAACCGGGTGATCGCGGACTCGCTGGCCGACCTGGTGGGCAAGTACATCGACCTGAACACGCCACGGCTGTCGCTGGCGATGACGGTCGCGATCGAGGCCGCGGACGGGCTGCTGAAGCTCGCCTTCCACCGCGACCCCGACGGCGACGCCGAAATCGTCGGCGAGACCAAGCACCTCATCAAGCTGTACCTGGCCTCGCGACTGGGGGAATAGCTCACTCCGCCTCGAAGTAGTGGCCCTGGCCGAGGTCGGCGAGGAGGCCGGGGTGCTCCGGCTTCCAGTCCAGCACCTGGCGGGTGCGGGCGGACGACGTCGGGATGTCCAGGCCGGCGAACCGGGCCAGGAAGCCGAAGTGCGCCTCGGCCCGGTCGGCCGGGATCGACTCGGTGGGCAGGCCCAGGTGGCGGCCGATGGTCTCGGCGATCACCCGGACCGGGACGCCCTCGTCGTCGACCACGTGCAGCCGGCTGCCGGCCGGGGCCTTCTCCAGCGCCAGCCGGTAGGCCCGCGCGGCGTCCAGGGTGTGCACGGCGGGCCAGCGGTTGGCGCCGTCGCCGAGGTAGCCGGACCGGCCCGCCTTCCGCGCGGCGGCGATCAGCACCGTGAGGAAGCCGTGCTTGTCCAGTGAGCTGTGCACGGTCGGCGGGAGCCGCACGACCGAGGTGCGGATGCCGCGGTCGGCGTAGGCGATCAGCTCGTTCTCCGAGTCGACCCGGTAGCCGCCGGGGAGCACGTCGTCCTCGGTGCCGGCGCGGTCCAGCCCGAGCCCGGCGATGATCGCGGTGCCCGAGGTCCCGACCAGCGGCTTGCCCGTGCCGGCCAGTGCCTCGCCGAACGCCCGCACCACGGCGAGGTCGGTGTCGCCCGCGGACGCGAAGTCCCCAGCGGTCATGGCTTCGTGGTCGAAGGCGAGGTGGATGACACCGTCCGCTCCGGCCGCCGCCTCCCGCAGGCCGTCCAAGTCGCGCAGGTCGCCGCGCCGCACCCGGGCTCCGGCCGCGGTCAGCTTCGCCGCCGACGCGTCCGACCGCGCCAGTCCGACGACCTCGTGACCAGCCGAAAGCAGCTCCGGGACGAGTGCCGAACCGATGTGCCCGGACGCGCCCGTGACGAAAACTCGCATGAGATCCTCCTGGATTCCAGTGATGTCACCTGGTGCCATCACTGTAGCACCGCATGACACCAAGTGTCATCACCTAGACTGTCCGGTATGGGCCGGTGGGAGCCGAACGCGCAAGAGCGCCTGACGCGGGCCGCGCTCGAGCTGTTCGCCGAGCGCGGGTACGACAGCACGACGGTCGCGGAGATCGCCGACCGCGCGGGGCTGACCAAGCGGACCTTCTTCCGGCACTTCGCCGACAAGCGCGAAGTGCTGTTCCGCGGCGAGGAAGTGCTGAGCCGGCTCATCTCCGACGGCATCGCCGGCGCTCCCGCTTCCGCGACGCCGCTCCACGCGGTCGGCGCGGGGCTCGAAGCCGCTGCCACGGCGTTCGGGCCGGAGCGGCGGGAGTGGTCGCGACAGCGTCAGGCCGTGATCGCCGACAACCGTGAGCTACGCGAGCGGGAGCTGCTGAAGAGCACCGCGCTCACCGCCGCGATGGCGGACGCCCTCCGCGAACGCGGTGTCCCGGACCTCACCGCGGACCTCGCCGCCGAGATCGGGTACCTCGCGTTCCGGACCAGCTACGCGCGCTGGATCGAGCCCGCCGACGAGCAGGACTTCGCCGAGCTGACACGGCGGACGCTCAAGGAGCTGCGGGAGGCCTTGGGGGCAGTCGGCTGAGTTGTCCACAGATGTGTGGACATGTGGACAACTCAGCCGAAGTTCTGGTGTTCGCCCCGGTAGGTGGGCACGGTGCGCTCCACCCGGCCGTCCACCACGATGTGGTAGGCGGTGAACCGTTCGGCGAGTTCGCCCGCCTTCGCGTGCCGCATCCACACCCGGTCGCCGACCCGCAGGTCACGCGCCGCCTTGCCGGTCACGGGCGTCTGCACCTCGCCGGCGCCCTCGAACGGCAGCAGGCGCAGCCCCGCCGGCAGGTACGGGGACGGCAGGCGGGTCGCCGAGGCGGCGCCGGAGGCGACGAAGCCGCCGGAGTAGAGCGTCGCGATCGAGCGGGTGGGCTTGTGGACAACCGGGAGCGCGAACAGCACCGCGGGCCGCGGACGGAAACGGGAGTACCCGTCGAACAGGGTCGAGCCGATCAGCCCGGATCCGGCCGCCACCTCCGTGACCACCTGGTTCGCGCGGGTCAGCTCGATGCTGCCGCTGCCACCGCCGTTGACGAACTCCAGGTCGGCGACCTCCCGCACCGCGGTCACGGCGGCCGCCCGGCGGCGCGCCAGCTCGGCCGCTGACCGGCGCTGCATCCAGCGCACGGCGAGGTCGTTGAGACGGCTCCCGGTGGCATCGCCCAGCCCGGCGATCTGGCCCTCGTAGGCCATGACGCCGACCAGGCGGAAGCCCGGCCGCGCCGCGATCCGGCGCGCGAGCGCTCCGGCCTGCTTCGCGGTGAAGACCGGCGAGCGGCGGGTTCCGACGTGCACGAACGGCAGCGGACGCCAGGACGCGTCGAGTTCCAGGCACACCCGGATCTCCGGGTGGTCGTGGCCGAGCGCGGCGTCCACCAGGTCCAGGTGCTCGATGGAGTCGACCATGATCGTGATCGCGGCTCGCGCCCGCTCGTCGGCCGCGAGCGCGCGCAGGGCGCCGAAATCGGCGGTCGGGTAGGCGACCAGGATGTCGTCGCTCGTGCCGAGGCCGGCGTGCCAGAGCGCCTCGGCCAGCGAGTAGCACATCAGCCCGGCGAACCCGCGCGTGGCGAGCGCGCGCTCGATCAGGTAGCGGCAGCGCACGGACTTGCTGACCAGGCGGATCGGCGTGCCCGCGGCGCGCTGGACCAGATCGGCGGCGTTGGCGTCGAACGCGGCCAGATCGACGACGGCGAGCGGCGGATCGAGATCCTTCGTCGCCGTGTCGTAGGTGGTCGCGGTGGTCGCCATGCTAGGACCGTACGTCAGAACGACTTGAAACGCGAATACCTTTCACCTACGGTTTCGTCACTCGACACGGACGGGTGAGTACTTGATGAGCCGGTGGCACAACTGGGCGGGGACCGCGAGCGCGGACCCGCAGCGCATCCACACCCCGCGCAGCGCGGCCGAGATCGCCGAGGTCGTCACGGACGTGGCGGTGAACGGCCGTCGCGTCCGCGCGTGGGGCAGCGGGCACTCGTTCACGCCGATCGCGGTGGCCGACTCGGACGCGATCGACCTCCGCGGGTGGACCGGGATCGCCTCGGTCGACGCGGAAACCCGCCGCGTGACGGTGCGGTCGGGCACCACGCTCCGGCAGCTCAACGCCGAGCTGGACCGGCTGGGCCTGGCGATGACCAACCTCGGCGACATCGACGCGCAGACCATCGCGGGCGCGGTGTCGACCGGGACCCACGGCACCGGCGCGCGGCTCGGCGGGCTGGCGACCCAGATCGTCCAGCTGGAGCTGGTGCTCGCCGACGGTTCGGTGGTGACCTGCTCGGCCGACCGGCAGCCGGACCTGTTCACCGCCGCGCGAGTGGGGCTCGGCGCGCTCGGCGTGATCACGAACGTGACCCTGCAGTGCGAGCCGGCGTTCGCGCTCGCCGCGCAGGAGCGGCCGGAGCCGCTGGAACAGGTGCTGGAGGGGTTCGACACCTTCGCCGCGGAGAACGACCACTTCGAGTTCTACTGGTTCCCGTACGGGAAGAACGCGCTGGTCAAGCGCAACAACCGGCTGCCGGCCGGGTCGGCGACGCAGCCGCTGGGCCGGGCCAGGGAGTTCTTCGACTACGACATCGTGGAGAACGTCGCGTTCGGCACGCTGTGCCGCATCGGCCGCGCGGTGCCGCGGCTGGTCCAGCCGCTCGGCCGGTTCGCGTCGGCGGTGCTGTCCGCGCGCGAGTACTCGGACACCTCGCACCGGGTGTTCGTGACGCACCGCGGGGTGCGGTTCGTGGAGTCGGAGTACGCGGTTCCACGTGAATCAGTGCACGAGGTGCTGCGCGAGCTGCGGGCGCTGGTGCCGCGGCTGGAGAACCCGGTGGCGTTCCCGGTGGAGGTGCGGGTCGCCGCGGCGGACGACATCTGGCTGTCCACGGCGCAGGGCCGCGACTCCGCCTACATCGCGATCCACCAGTTCGTGGGCATGCCCTACCGCGAGTACTTCGCCGGCTTCGAGTCGATCGTCGCGGCGGTCGGCGGGCGCCCGCACTGGGGCAAGATGCACAGCCTGGACGCCACCGCCCTGCGCGAGCGCTACCCGCACTTCGACGACTTCGTGGAGGTGGCGCGACGCTGCGATCCGGCCGGGGTGTTCCGGAACTCCTATGTGGACCGCGTGCTGGGCCCGCTCCCCTAGCCGTCCCTTGTGGACGCTCTACAGGCGGGTGATCGCCTCGTCGATCGGGGTGTTGCCGGTCACCAGTTCCAGGGTGCGGCGGAACGAGCGCGGCTCCTCGAAGAGCGCGATCAGCACCGCGGCCACGTCCTCGCGCGGAACCTGGCCGTAGTCGACGGTGTCGGCCAGGTGGACCTCGCCGATGGCGGGCTCGTCGGTGAGGCTACCGGGGCGCAGAATGGTCCAGTCCAGGTCACGGGCGCGCAAGTCGTCCTCGGCGGCCTTCTTCGCGCGCAGGTACGTCGCGAACACCTCGTCGGCGCCGGGGCGGGGCGGGCGGTCGACGCCGATCGAGCCGATCTGGATGAACCGCCGGACGCCCGCGCGTTCGGCCCCGTCGGCGAACAGCCGCGCGGCGCCGAAGTCCACGGTCTCCTTGCGGGCCGCGCCGCTGCCGGGGCCGGCGCCCGCGGCGAACACCGCGACGTCCGCGCCCTTCAGCACGTCGGCGACCTCGTCCCCCGCGGCGGACTCCAGGTCGAGCACGACCGGCTCGGCGCTGAGGTCGCGCAGCGCGGGCGCCTGCTCCACGTTGCGGATGATGCCGACCGCCTCGTCCCCGGTGCCGGCCAGCAGCCGCTCCAGGTGACGCGCGATCTTCCCGTGCCCTCCGGCGATGACGACTCGCATGGTTCCGACTCTAGGCCGGGGTCAGGCCACCGGCAGGTCGTAGGAGGCGAGGAGCTGTTCGTAGACCATCTCGTTCACCCAGCGGGACACCGCGTCCTCGGGGAGGAGGATGCGCTCGCGGCGCACGTCGATGTCCAGGTCGACCCGGGCGTCCTCGTCGGCGGTGACCACGGCCACGCCGTAGGAGCGGGCGCGCGGCAGGCAGTTGTCCAGGTAGTCGCGGCTCAGCACGGCCGAGGTCGGCAGCACCATCGCCGCGTCGCCGTAGCGGCTGAACGGCACGGCGGAGGCCATCGCGGTGCGCCAGTGCCGGGCGACGGCCAGGACGCCGACGATCTCGGCGGCGGGGGCCGGGGCGGTCGGCGCGAACTCCGGCCACGTCCAGGTGGCGACGGTCGCGCGGTCGGTCACCGGGGCGACGCCCATCGCGATCCGCTCGGCGTGGGTGTCGGTGCGCAGCTTCGCCACGACGCACACGCGGCGGCCGAGCATCGTCACCTCGGGCAGGACCACGCCGTGCCAGCCCAGCTGGGCGGCGGCGTCGCGGGCCAGCTGGCTGACGCTGGCCGGCAGCTCGATGGGCGGCACCACGCGGGTGGGGAACGATCGTCCGCCGGCCACCACCGAGTTTCCGGTGTGCCCTGGTGTAACCGCCACGATCCGCCTCCTCTTACCGCTGATTCCCTACCCGCACCTCGTGAAAAGAGGCACATGAAAGAGGTACCAGGGGTGGGCCGGTTGATCGGTGGACAACGGGAGCGCCTGCGATCGGCGGCGCTCAACGGTCGGTGACCGGTCGATGAGCGGTATCCGGACTTCAGCCCGACACTGCTTCCGAATGGGTGACGGACCGCTGAACGACGTGACGCCCAGGGTTCCCGTACCGCCGAACGGAGCAATATCCTTCACGTTCCACTATGGACAACGCACGTGTCAAGGAAGGAGTTCCCGTCCCAGCGGGGTCATCAGGTCGGCGACCTCGGCGTAGGGCACCACTACCTCGTAGTACCCGCACGCCATCGGATAATTCCGCGCGTCCGTCGCCAGCCCGAACACGACGCCGTCGGCCCGGAGGCCGGCCTGGAGCGCGGGCACGTCCAGCACGCCCCACGGCCGCAGGTCCTGCGGCCCGAGCGGGGTGCGCTCGCCGAACGGTTCGCTACCGTCGCAGTAGCCGCCGGGCGACCGGGCGAGGATCCGGGACTCCAGCGCGCTCATCGCGTTCTGGTCGGTGGCGATGCCGTCGAAGACGTCCCCGGCCGTGACCACCTGCCCGGTCGACAAGTCGATGTTGAGCCACGTCGTGGCGTAGCCGCCGTGGTTGCCGAACTGGCTCGACTGGACCATGAGGTCGTAGCGCACCGAGACCATCTTCTGGTCCTGCCGACCGATGGTGGCCGTGTTCTGGACGACCGGGTCCTCGGTCGGGTCGAGCAGCCCGGACTGCACATAGTGGATGAAGTCGTCCAGCGGGCGCACCAGCGCGGCGTTGATCCGGTCCTGCAGCGCGCGGTCCGGCACGCCGCTCACCGCCGCGTACTGCGCGTCGACGTGGAACCCGGCGCCGGGCTCGGTGCGCGTCAGCAGGCTCACCTGCACCGCCGTCTGCTGCTCGGCCGGTGGCGCCGCGGCGACCGGCGGCGCGGGTTCGCCGTTGCCGATCACCGCGATCGTGCCGACGACCGCGCCGACCCCGACCGCGACGGCGACCAGCGTGGCGCCGATCTTCGCGCCCAGGCCCATGCCGGTGCCGACCGCCGCCAGCCCGCCCGCGGCCGCCCCCGGCGCGGCCGCGGTCCCGGCGCCGAGCAGCGCCAGCGGCGACAGGGCCAGCAGCGCCCCCGCCCGCTGCGCCAGCCTGCCCAGACCGCGCTGCTCCCAGCCCGGGCCGTACCCGGCGACCGCGGCGACCTCCAGCTCGGCGACGAACTCCGCCGCCGCCGACGGCCGCCGGTCCCCGTCCTTCGCCATGCCGCGCGCGATCAGCCCGCGCACCGGTTCCGGCACCGCGTCGACCGGCACCGGCGCGTTCTCGTGCAGGGCCTGCAGCTCACCGGTGGTCGCGCCGTCGTACGGCTGCCGCCCGGTGATGCTCTGGAAGAACACGCAGGTCGCCGCGTACACGTCCGTCGCCGGGGTCGCGGGCGCGCCACGCCACTGCTCGGGGGCCATGTACGCCGGGGTGCCCGCCGGCACGCCGGGCTGACCGGCGAGCACGGCGATGCCGAAGTCCACGAGCTTGCTCTCCCGGCCGGGCCCGACCAGCACGTTCGCCGGTTTGTAGTCGCGGTGCACGACACCGGCGCGGTGCGCGTCGGCCAGTCCGAGCAGCGAGCCCTTCAGCACCGCCAGCGCCGATTCGGGCGGCAGCACGCCGTCGTGGCCGAGGACCTCGCGCAGCGAGACGCCGTGGATGGCCTCCATCACGATCGCCGCACCGTGCGGGCCCTCGTGGAATTCGTACAGCCGGGTGGCGTGCGGCGACACCACGCGGCTCAGCAGCGCGGCCTCGTGCCGGAACGCGGCGAGCCGCGACGGGTCGCCGAGGTGCTCGCTGAACAGGTACTTGATCGCGACGAGCGTGCCGGACGGATCGTGTCTGGCGAGCACGACCTCGCCGAATCCGCCGTCGCCCAGTCGGTGGAATTCGGTGTAGCCCGGCACCGCCCAGTTCCGCGTTCGCACGTTCACTCCGAGGTGAGCTTCGCCGCAGCGGTTCCCCTGGATTCGCGGTTAGGGTTACTCGCTGGTTACACCGGCCGTGCCAAGGGAGGACCGATGCGCTCGCCGAAGGACTTCTTCGCGCCCCTCGCCGTGGGGGCGCCGGATCCCGTTCGTGAGATCCCCGCGCTGCCGTCGCGGATGATCCACTTCTTCGACCCGAGCAACGAGAAGATGGCGGCGAAGGTCCCCGACCTGGCGAAGAAGGTCGACGTCCTGCTCGGCAACCTGGAGGACGCGGTGCGCGCCGACCGCAAGGAGGCCGCGCGCCGGGGGCTGGTGGAGATCGCGCGGGCCAACGACTTCGGCGCCACCCAGCTGTGGACGCGGATCAACAGCCTCGACTCGCCGTGGGTGCTGGACGACCTGATCACGCTGGTCACCGAGATCGGCGACAAGCTGGACGTGATCATGGTGCCGAAGGTCGAGGGCGCGCAGGACATCCACTACGTCGACCGGCTGCTGGCCCAGCTGGAGGCGCGGGCCGGGCTGCGGAAGCCGCTGCTGGTGCACGCGATCCTGGAGACGGCCAGCGGGGTCGCGAACGTCGAGGAGATCGCCGGCGCGAGCCCGCGCATGCAGGGCATTTCGCTCGGCCCGGCGGACCTCGCCGCGAGCCGCCGGATGAAGACCACCCGGGTCGGCGGCGGGCACCCGGGGTACCTGGTGCGGACCGACCCGGTCGGCGAGGACCTGCACACCGGCCGCACGACCTACCAGCAGGACCTGTGGCACTACACGGTCGCCCGGATGGTCGACGCGTGCGCGATGCACGGGATCCTGCCCTACTACGGGCCGTTCGGGGACATCCGCGACGTCGTGGCCTGCGAGGACCAGTTCCGCAACGCGTTCCTGCTCGGCTGCGTCGGCACGTGGACGCTGCACCCGGTGCAGGTGGACATCGCGCGGCGGGTGTTCTCGCCGGAGCCGTCGGACGTGGCGTGGGCGCGGAAGGTGATCGCCGCGATGGGCGACGGCACCGGCGCGGTGATGATCGACGGGAAGATGCAGGACGACGCCTCGGTCAAGCAGTGCCGGGTGGTCGCGGAGCTGGCGGACAAGCTGGCCGAGCGCGACCCCGAGCTGAAGCAGGCGTACGACGAGGCGACGAAGGAAGCACTGGCATGAGTGAAGTGAAGCCGCGGCGGTCGGTGCTGTACATGCCCGGCGCGAACGAGCGGGCGCTGGAGAAGGCGAAGACGCTGCCGGCGGACGCGTTGATCCTGGACCTGGAGGACGCGGTCGCCCCGGACGCGAAGGAGGCGGCGCGGGAACGCGTGTGCGCCGCCGTGGGCTCCTACGGGGCCCGCGAGGTGACGATCCGGGTCAACGGCCTGGACACCGAATGGCACGACGCCGACCTGCGGGCGGCGGCCCAGGCCGGCCCGGACGCGGTGGTCGTGCCGAAGGTGAACTCGGCGGCCGAGGTGCACAACATCGAGCGCGCGCTGGAGCTGGGCGGGGCGCCGGAGAAGACGAAGATCTGGGCGATGGTCGAGACCCCGGTGGCGATGCTGCACGCGGAGGAGATCGCGTCGGCCAGCGAGCGGCTGACGGTGCTCGTGATGGGCACGAATGATCTGGCGAAGGAGCTGCACGCCGAGTTCGTGCCCGGCCGGGCCCCGCTGCTGGGTGGACTGTCGCTGTGCCTGCTCGCCGCGCGGGCGACGGGCAAGGTGATCCTGGACGGCGTCTACAACGACGTGCGGGACCTGGCGGGTTTCGAGGCGGAGTGCCTGCAGGGACGGCAGTTCGGGTTCGACGGCAAGACCCTGATCCATCCCGGCCAGATCGAGCCGTGCAACCGGGTGTTCGCGCCGTCGGAGGACGAGATCGCCCACGCGCGGAAGATCATCACCGCGTTCGAGGAGGCGAAGGCCGAGGGACGCGGCGTGGTGACGGTGGACGGGCGGATGATCGAGAACCTGCACGTGGACAACGCACAGCGAGTACTGGCACTGGCAGAGGCGATCGCGGCGAAGGGCTGATTTGTTTCGACCCGCTCGTGAGACGGCAATGCCATAAGCGTCTCACCACGGACAGTAGGCTGAGGACATGCCGGGGCGGCGACTGGAACGGATCGAGATCGAGGGCTTCACCTCGATCCGCTCTGCCGCGGTCGAACTCGGTCCGCTGAACGTGCTCGTGGGCGCCAATGGCGCGGGTAAGAGCAATTTCGTCCAAGCACTGGGCATGCTCGGACGGATTGTCGCCGAGGAGCTGAACTACTTCGTCAACCTGAACGGCGGCGCCTCCGCACTGCTTGACGTGGCGGGCACCTCCGACCACATCCGCATCCGGTTGGATGCCTCGCCGAACGCCTATGAGGCCGTACTCGTGCCTGCCGCGAACGACGAGCTCATCTTCGACCGCGAAGTCGTCTACTTCCAGGGCGATGGATACGAGCGGCCTTACAACGACATCATCGGTCGCGGACAACGGGAGACCCGGCTGACCGGGCACACCGGCGGGATACCCGCGTACGTCCTGCAACTGCTCGAAGGCTGCCGCGTCTACCACTTCCACGACACGAGCGCGGATGCTCCCGTGAAGCAGTTCAGCTCGACAGCGGACAACCTCAACCTCCGCAACGACGCCGGAAACCTCGCCGCCGTCCTCCTGCACCTGCGCGAGCACGAGCGGCCTGCCTACAACCGCATCATCGGGGCGATTCGCCAGGTGGCGCCATTCTTCCGGGACTTCGTGCTCGAGCCGGAAGGAACGGACCGCATCCGGCTCCGCTGGCGGCAGAAGGACACCGACGCGGTGTTCTCCGCCAACCAGATGTCCGACGGAACCCTGCGTTTCGTCTGCTTGGCCACTCTCCTCCTGCAACCCGAGTTACCCGCGCTCGTGGTTCTGGACGAGCCGGAACTCGGCCTGCACCCGTTTGCGATAGTCCAGCTGGCGGGACTCCTCCGCGCAGCGTCGACCCGCAGTCAGGTCCTGATCGCCACGCAGTCGGTCACGCTGATGAACCAGTTCGAGGTCGACGACCTGATCGTGGTCGAGCGGGAGAACGGCGGATCGACGTTCAACCGGCCGGACCGGGACAAACTGGAAGCGTGGCTCGCCGAGTACTCCCTCGGGGAGCTTTGGGAGAAGAACCTGATCGGTGGCAGGCCGGGAGATCGAGGCGCCTCCGCGCATGGTTAACCGGTTCCGTCGTCTGCATCTGCTCGTGGAAGGGCAGACCGAAGAGATCGTCGTCAACCAGGTCCTGGAGCCGTATCTCGCCGAACGAGGCTGGTCGGTGAGCAAGTCGCTGTTCACCACCAAACGGCCCGGGGGCGGCCCGAACCACAAGGGCGGGATCACCGGCTGGAGCAGGTTGAAGCGGGAGATCCAGCTTCTCCTGCGCGACTCCAGCCTCGACGTGCTGACCACGTTGATCGACTACTACGCGTTTCCGGATTCGAGCCCAGGTATGGCGGATCGCCCCCACGGAGATGCTTACACCCGGGTGGCGCATGTGGAGAAAGCGTTGTGCGCCGACATCGGTGACGAAAGGTTTCTCCCGCACCTCGTCCTGCACGAGCTCGAAGCCTGGGTTTTCGCCGCCGCCGACGAGCTCGGCGACCTGGAGGACGACCCCGGCCTGGCGTCGAAGCTCCGAGATGACGTGATCCGGGCCGGTGGTCCTGAACTGGTCAACGACGGCGTCGACACCGCACCCTCGAAGCGCCTGAAGAGATACTCGCCGGGGTACATCAAGACCCTGCACGGACCGATCGTCATCGAAAGCCTCGGCGTTGAGTCGCTCCGTGGGCAATGCCCGCATTTCGCCCGCTGGCTGGCCGCTCTCGAAAACCTCGCCTAGAACGGCTCGTCGTGCAGCCAGTCCAAGGCTTTGCGCGCCGCGTTGGACACGGCTCGGTCGGGGTGCGCTACCACGACCGACTCCAGTACCTCGCGTGCGCTCGGGTGGCCGCAGATCGTCGCGCCGGCCAGGAACAGCAGCTGGTCCGGGCGGGGTTGTGACGCGAAGTCGGCGAGGGCCTTCTCCCGTCCTTCCGTCCGGATGTCCGCCGCCAGCAGGTCCACCTTGCTGTACGTGCGGTCCCGGCCGGCGACCTCGCTGCGGTCGATCAGGCCCGCGTCGAACAGCCACGTCAAGGCCGCGGGGCCGGCGGCCGAATGGTCCCGCAACCCGGCGATCGCCGCGACGCCGTCTCCGCCCAGGCGCGCCAGCAGGCGGAACGTCAGCATCCGGTGCTCGAAATCATCCGTCCGCCGGGCGAGCGCGGACAGCTCGGCGATCGCGCGTTCCGGGTCCCGGGCGCGCAGCCACGTCGCGGCGCCCTCGTCCAGGACCTGCGCGTCCAGCGGCGCCAGGCGCGCGAACAGGACCTCCGCGGTCTCGCCCGCCAGGTCCGCCACCGTCAGCACCGGCTCGCCCTCCGCGACCCGCAGCTCGTACGCCGCCTGCACGCCGAGCGGCAGCAGCCGCACCACCTGCCGCTCCTCCTCCGGCACCTCGTCGAGGTAGTCCACCCCCGCGAAGTCCAGCAGGTCCTCGTAGTGCTCCTCGCCCGCCGGGAAGATCTCCACCAGGCCGTACTCGGCCAGCCGGGCCACCACGCGCAGGATCGTGCTCCCGTCGCCGCCCAGCATCTCCACCAGCATCGGGATCGTCGCCGGTTCCGCGGCCAGCTCGGTGATCATCTCCGCGGCTAGCGGGTTGGCCAGGATCGATCCGACCGCCGCCCGCCACAACTCCACCGGGTCCGCCAGCCGCCGCGCGGCCTTCTTCACCGGCACCAGCCGTCCGCGGTAGACCCGCACCACCCCAGCGCGCTTGGCCATCGTGACGAACTCGGCCGGTGCGCTGATCTCGGCCAGGTCCCGGCCCTCGCCGATCCACTCGACGAACCGGCGCAGCTGCGGCACCACCGCCGTGACCTCGGCCTCCGCCGCCAGCCGCTCCGCCGAGGCGAGCGGGAACACCGGGGACGGCGCGGCCGCCTCCGCGTCCGGGTCGCCCTGGTAGTGGCGGTAGGCCAGGTCGTGCAGCAACGTCTGGTCGACCTCGACCTCACCCCGCCGCACCCGGTCGATGAACGCCTGCGCCGCCACCTCGTTCAGCGGGTCGATGCCGTGCTCGGCCATCGCGACCGCCCAGAACTTCGCCAGCCCGAAGTTCGACGGCTCGTTCATGGCCGTGTCGAACCGGTCCGCGATCGCGGTCAGGTAGGTCCGCAGCACCGCCGGCTGCTCGCTGCGCTCGTCCAGCAGGTCGGCGTCGTCGAAGAAGTCCATCAGCGCCTCGACCGTGGACAGCACGGCCGAGGAGTGCGGGTCGAGCAGCACGACCTTGCGCGGGAACCACACCAGCAGCGCGTTGCGGAGGATGTCGCGCGTCCAGCGGCCGAGCAGGCCGTCCCGTTCGAAGCGGAAGTCCAGCATCGCGCCCGCGACCACCGGGTCCACCACCCGTTGCCGCATCTGCGACCAGGCGTCCAGCTCGACGAGCAGCCGCTGCCGGGCGTCGATGAACTCTTCCTCGTCCGCTCCGGTGTACACCATCCGCATGGGTCGATCGTCCCGCAGATGGCGCGTAATCACACCCCCGGCGACCGCTGCGGATCGCGAATTCCTTCGAATGCTGCAGCCACCTGCAGCACACCGAGGTCGTCGAACCGCCGTCCGGCGATCTGCAGCCCGACCGGCTGTCCCTCACTCGTATAACCGCAGTTCAACGACACCGCGGGCTGCCCGGACATGTTGTAGGGCACGGTGAACGCGATGTGTTCGAACGGCCGCGCCGGGTCGTTCGTCGGCGAGGCCCACTCGGCGGGCGGGGCGGACACCGGGCAGGTCGGCGACAGCACGAAGTCGTACGGCTCACCGGCCCGCAACGCGGCGACGGCGATCGTGTCCATCTGGGCGAACCCGCGGTAGGCCGCGACGCCGGAGACCTCCGCGCCGCCCTGCGCCCAGGCCGCGATGTAGGGCAGCACCAGCGCCTGCCGTTCCGGTGGGAGCGCGCTGATGTCGCACCACGCCCGCACGCGCCAGAAGTCGTCCAGCCCGTCCAGCATCTCCCTGGTCAGGAACGGTTCGACCGGTTCGACGATCGCGCCGGCTGCCTCGAACCGCCGCGCCGCGTCGAGCACCGCGGCCCGCACGTCGTCCTCCACCGGCAGCCCGGCCCCGGCGTCCAGCTGCAGCCCGAGCCGCAGTCCGGTGACGTCGAAATCCAACTGTGACCAGGCGATTTCCGCCGGCGGCAGGCTCAGGTGGTCCCGGCTGTCCGGCGCGGACAACACGCCCATCAGCAACGCCGCGTCCGCCACCGTCCGCGTCATCGGGCCGACCACCCGCCCGGGGAACGGCGGGTGCACCGGCACCCGCCCGAAGCTCGGCTTGAGCCCGACCAGTCCGCACCACCCGGCAGGCAGCCGGATCGACCCGCCGATGTCGGTGCCCACGTGCAGCGGCCCGTACCCGGCGGCGGCCGCGGCGGCGGCGCCCGCGCTCGACCCGCCGGGCGTCCGCGACAGGTCCCACGGGTTGCGGCTCGCGGCGTGGAAGCTGGACAACCCCGAGGTCAGCATGCCGTAGTCGGGCATGGTGGTCTTGCCGAGCATCACCGCGCCGGCCTCGCGGACGCGGGCGGCGGCGGGCGCGTCCGCCGGGGCCGGGACCAGCTCGGTCGCCGCGGTGCCCAGCGGCACCGGCGTCCCCCGGGTCGCGATGTTCTCCTTCAACGTGAGCGGCACGCCGTCGAGCGCCCCCGCCTCGCCCGCGGTCCACCGCTGCTCGGACGCCTTCGCCGCGTCCCGTGCCTGCGCCGGGTCGTAGGCGTAGAGCGCGTGCAGGGACGGTTCGAGCGCGTCGATGCGGGTCAGCACCGCCTCGGTGACCTCGACCGGGGACAACGTCCCGGCGCGGTAGGCGGCGAGCAGTTCGGTCGCGGACAGGCCGGTCGGCTCCACGGGGTCCCTCCTCATTCCGGCGGTGTGTAGCGGCCGTCGACCGCGGTCCAGCCACCGTCGACGGCCAGCACGGCCCCGGTGACGAAGCTCGCGGCGTCGGAGGCCAGGTAGACGACGGCCCCGGCCAGCTCGGACGCCTTGGCCCAGCGGCCGAGCGCACTCTTGCCGGCGTACGCGGCGTACCAGTCGGGGCTGGCCTTGATCTGCTCGGTCAGCGGGGTTTCGACCACGCCGGGCGCGATCGCGTTGACCCGCACCCCGGCCGGGCCGAACTCGGCCGCGGCGGTCCGGAACAGCTGCACGAGCCCGGCCTTGGTCGCCGCGTACGGCCCCTGACCTGGTTCGACGGTGGTGCCGCGGATCGAGGAGAACCCGATGATGCTGCCCCGCCCGCGCTCGACCATGCCCGCGCCGAAGGCCCGGACGACATCGAACGTGGCGCCCAGGTTGAGCGCGACGACCCGGTCGAACTCCTCGCGCCGGTAGTCCAGCAGCCGTTTGCGCACGTTGGTCGCCGCGGTCAGCACGACGACGTCCACCGCGCCGAGCTCCGCCGCCGCCCGCTCGACGGCCGCCGAGTCCAGCACGTCGATCTCGTAGGACTCACCCCGGATCTCCCGCGCGGTCTCGTCCGCGGCACCGGCGTTGCGGTCGGCGCAGATCACCTCGGCGCCGTGCGCGGCCAGGGCGAGCGCCGACTCCCGGCCGATGCCGCTGCCCGCGCCGACCACCACGGCCCGCTTCCCGTCGAGCCGGAACAGCTTCTCGTAGTTCACGCCCGGATCACCGCCATCCGGGTCACGGTCAGCTCCTCGATCGCGAACCGCGGCCCCTCGCGTCCGATGCCGGAGTCCTTCACGCCGCCGTACGGCATGATGTCCGACCGGAACCCGGGCACCTCGTTCACCACGACCCCACCGACCTCCAGTTCGTCGATCGCCCGCACGGTCGTGCGCAGCGAGCGGGTGAACACGCTCGCGTGCAGCCCGTACCGCGAGTCGTTGACCAGCGCGAACGCCGTCTCGACGTCGGGCACCCGGCGCAGGCACACCACCGGCCCGAAGATCTCCTCGTCCCAGCAGTCCACGCCGTCGGGCACGTCGGTCAGCACGGTCGGCCGGACGATCCCGTCGACCGCGTCGCCGCCCGCGGCCACCTTCGCGCCCGCCGCGACCGCCGCGGAGATCCAGTCGAGCACGCGACGGGTGGACCGTTCGTCGATCAGCGCCGACACCCGCGTCTTCTCGTCCCGCGGGTCCCCGATGACGACCTCCGGCAGCCGGGCCAGCAGGCGCTCGGTGAACTCCTCCGCCACCGCGTCCACGACCAGCAGCCGCTGCACCGAGATGCACGCCTGCCCGGACGCGTAGAACCCGCCGCGCAGCACGGCGTCCACCGCCGCGTCCAGGTCCGCGTCCGCGGCCACCACCAGCGCGGCGTTCGAGCCCAGCTCCAGCAACGTCTTGCGGGGCGCGGCGTCCCGCGCGATCCGGTGCCCGACCGCCGCCGAGCCGGTGAACGACACCGCGCCGATCCGCGGGTCGGTGACCAGCGCCGATCCGACCCCGGCGTCCCCGGTGACCAGCTGGACCATCGACAGCGGCGCGCCGACCGCGGCCGCCGCCTCACGCACGAGGTGCACCAGCCACAGCGTCGACAGCGGCGTCTGCGGCGCCGGTTTCACGATCACCGGGCACCCGGCCGCGATCGCCGGGGCGATCTTGTGCGAGGCGAGCAACAACGGGTAGTTGAACCCGGCGATGCCGACCACCACACCGATCGGCTTGCGCACCCAGAACCCGGTCAGCCCCTCGCCGGAGGGAGCCACGTCCAGCGGCACGGTCTCGCCGTGCAGCCGGGCGACCTCCTCGGCGGCGGCCTGCCAGGTCACCAGCGTGCGGGCCACCTCGACGCGGCAGTCGACGAGCGGTTTGCCGGTCTCCACGACCAGCAGCCCCTCCAGCTCGTCGCGCCACTCCAGCAGCGACCGGTGCACGCCCAGCAGGACCTCGCGGCGCACGTGCGACGGCAGCTTCGCCACCTCCCGCGCGACCAGCACGGCCTCGCTGACCGCGAGGTGCGCCAGCTCGGCCGTGCCCACCGGCGCCCGCGCCACCACGCAGCCGTCGTAGGGGAACCTGATCTCCGTGGTGTCCGGTGTGGACACCCAGTCGGACCCGATCGGCAGCCCGTCGGGATAGGGGTCGAACATCATCGTCCTCCCTGCAGCCTGGCCAGTTCCGCACGCAGGTTCGGCGCCGCCGCCACGAGTTCCCGCGTGTAGGGATGTCGCGGATCGTCGTAGACCTGTTCCACCGCGCCCAGCTCGACGAGCTCCCCGCGCCGCATCACGGCGACCGTGTCGCAGACCCGGCGTACCACGGCGAGGTCGTGCGAAACGAACACGAGCGTCAGCGCGAAACGCTCGGTCAGCTCGGCGAGGAGGTCGAGGATCTGTTTGCGCACCGACACGTCCAGCGCGCTGACCGGCTCGTCCGCGATCAGCACGCGCGGCCGCGGCGCGAGCGCGCGGGCGATCGAGATGCGCTGCCGCTGCCCGCCGGAGAACTGGTGCGGGTACCGGCCGGCCGCGTCCGCGGGCAGTCCGACCGCGGTCAGCAGCTCCGCGACGCGGTCCGGATCGCGGCGGCCCAGTGGCTCGGAGATGATGTCCCGCACGCGCATCCGCGGGTCGAGCGAGCCCATCGGGTCCTGGAACACGACCTGCAGCGCCTCGCGGAGGAAGCCCAGCTTCCGCTCGGGCAGGCCGTCGATCCGCTTGCCCTCGAAGGAGATCTCGCCGGAGGTGGGCCGGTCCAGCCCGGCCAGCAGGCGGACGAGCGTGGACTTGCCGGAGCCGGACTCGCCGACGATGCCGAACCGCCGCCCGGCCTCGACGGTGAACGACACCCCGCGCAGCGCGTGCACCTCACGCGGCCGCCGGTAGCGGCGGTGGACGTCCCGCAGTTCGATCACGCCGCCTCCAGGTCCGACGCGGCCAGCAGCTTCTTCGTGTAGTCGTGCCGCGGCTGGGTGAGAACGTCCGAAGTGGACCCCTCCTCCACCACCCGGCCCTCGTACATCACGAGCACCCGCGTGCACACCTTCGCCACCACCGCGAGGTCGTGCGTGATGAACAGCAACGCGGTCTCCCGCTCCGCGACCCCGGTCAGGATCAGGTCGAGCACCTGCGCCTGCACCGTCACGTCCAGCGCGGTGGTCGGCTCGTCGCAGATCAGCAGCGCCGGGTCGTTGGCCAGCGCGATCGCCAGCATCACCCGCTGCCGCTGCCCGCCGGAGAGCTGGTGCGGGTAGGCCCGCGCGAGCTGGGCCGGATCGGGCAGCTTCACCGCGTCCAGCAACGCGACCGCGTCCTGCTGTGCCGCGCGCCGGGACTTGCCGGTGTGCAGCCGGATCGACTCGGCGACCTGGCGGCCCACGCGCATCAGCGGGTTCAGCGCGGTCATCGGCTCCTGGA
Organism: Amycolatopsis thermalba; assembly: GCF_023376025.1. Classification (NCBI taxonomy): domain Bacteria; kingdom Bacillati; phylum Actinomycetota; class Actinomycetes; order Pseudonocardiales; family Pseudonocardiaceae; genus Amycolatopsis; species Amycolatopsis thermalba. The sequence goes on along the minus strand of NZ_CP091196.1, from coordinate 548,488 downwards.
ACACCATCGCCAGGTCCCGTCCGCGGCGCCGCGACAACTCGCGCTCGGACGCGCCCAGCAGCTCGGTGCCGGTCAGCTTCGCCGAACCGGTCGCGTGCAGTCCCTCCGGCAGCAGGCCCATCACCGCGGACGCGGTCAGCGACTTGCCGGACCCGGACTCGCCGATCAGCCCGACCCGCTCACCCCGGCCGACGGTGAACGACACCTCGCGCACCAGCGGCTGCGCGCCGGCGTGCACCGACAGTTCGGACACTTCGAGGGTCATCGCCGCTCCAGCCGGGGGTCCAGACGGTCCCGCAGACCGTCGCCGAGCAGGTTGAACCCGAGCACCGCGATCGCGATCGCCAGGCCCGGCACCAGCGCGAGCCGCGGCTGCACGGTCAGCAGCTCCTGCGACTCCTGCAGCATCCGGCCCCAGGACGGCGTCGGCGGCCGGGTGCCGAACCCGAGGAACGACAGCGCCGCCTCGGCCAGCACCGCGATGCCGAACGACACCGAGCACTGCACGGTCACCAGCCCGCCGATGTTGGGCAGCACGTGCCGCCGCGCGATGAAGAACCGCGACCGGCCCGCCGACCGCGCCGCGAGCACGTACTCGGTGCTCATCACCTGCAACGTGCCGGAGCGGGCCACCCGAGCGAACGACGGGATGGTCGCGACGCCGATCGCGATCATCGCGGTCACCGTGCTCGCGCCGTAGACCGCGCCGAGCATGATCGCCAGCAGCAGCGCGGGGAACGCGAGCACCAGGTCGTTGACGCGCATGACGAACTCGCCGAGCCACCGCTTCGACATCCCGGCGAGGATGCCCAGCGGCGTGCCGACCAGCGCGGCGACGCCCACCGCGATCACGCCGACGTACAGCGTGGTGCGCGCGCCGACCAGGATCTGGCTGAACACGTCCCGGCCGAACTTGTCGGTGCCGAACCAGTGGTCGCCGGTCGGGCCGAGCAGCCGCGCGGTCGACTCCACCTTCAGCGGATCGTGCGGCGTCCACGCGAACGACACCAGCGCCGCGAGCACCACCAGCCCGACCAGTACCGCGCCGGCGACCAGCGTCGGCGACGTCCGTCCCGTGACCGGTGCACTCATCGCGCCGCCCTCAGCCGGGGGTCGATCACCACGTACAGCAGGTCGACCACGAAGTTGACCACCAGCACCGCGACCACCAGCACGAGCACGATGCCCTGCACCGACAGCAGATCGCGCGCGGACACCGAGTCCAGCAGCATGCTGCCCAGTCCGGGCAGCACGAACACCCGCTCCACCACGACCGCGCCGATCAGCAGCGTCGTCAGCTGCAGCCCGAGCACGGTCACCACCGGCACGGCCGCGTTGCGCATGCCGTGCCGCATCAGCGCCGGGTACGGGCGCAGGCCCTTCGACCGGGCGGTGCGCAGGTAGTCCTGGCCGAGTGTGTCCAGCACCGCCGACCGCACGTACCTCGTGAGCACCGCGCCCTGCACGATCCCGAGCGACAGCGCGGGCAGGACCAGGCCGCGCAGGAACTCGCCGGTGTCGGCGTTCGGCGGCGTCCACCCGCCCGAGGGCAGCCACCGCAACTGCACGGCGAACACCTGCACCAGCAGGATCCCGGCGAGGAACGCGGGCACCGCCACACCCAGCTGGGACAGTCCGGAGATCGCCGTGCCACCGAAGCGCCGGTGCCACACCGCGGCGAGCGCGCCGAACGGCACCGCGAGCACGACCGCGACGAGCATCCCGGCGCCCACCAGCCACAGCGTCACGCCGAGCCGGTCGACCAGCTGCGGCCCGATCGCCTCACCGGTCACGTAAGAGCGGCCGAAGTCGCCCTGCAGCACCCCGCCCATCCAGCTCAGGTACTGCTCGACCAGCGGCCGGTCCAGCCCGAAGTCGGCGCGGGTCTTGGCGAGCAGCTCCGGGGTGGCGTTGATGCCGAGCGCGACCTGCGCCGGATCGCCGGGCAGCACGGCCATGAACGCGAACACCACGATCGAGGCCACCAGCACGCTGGCCACCAGGATCGCCACGCGGCGCAGGATCGCGGCGGCCATCAGCCCAACCCCGTGAGGTCGAAGGACTCGCTGACCTGGTTGGCGGCCAGCCCGGTCACCTTCTTCTTCGCCACGACCACGTTCGGGTACAGGAACAGCCAGTCGGCGGCGGCGTCGGCGGTGATGGTGCGGGCGACCTGGCGCATGTTCGCGGCCTGCTCCTCGGGTGTCCCCGCGTCCGCGGCCGCGATCAGCTGCTTGACCTGCGGGTTGTCGTATCCCCAGTAGTACTTGGGGTTGCCGAAGGTGGTGATGTCGCGGGCCTCGACGTGCTGGACGATCGAGGCGTCGAAGTCGTGGTCGGTGAAGACCTGCTTGAGCCACACCGCCGGGAAGTCCAGCGGCTCGATCGTGACGCGGACGCCGATGTCGGCCAGATCGGAGGCGACGACCTGCGCGGCGGCCGTCGCGTACGGCAGGTTCGCGATGCGCAGCCGGATCGACAGGTTCGTCTGCCCCGCCTCCGCGAGCAGCGCCTTCGCCCGCGCGGGATCGTGCGGGTAGTAGCCGGACAGGTCCTCGTACCAGGGGTCGGTGGGCGGGACCATGCTGCCGAGCACCGTGCCGCGGCCGGCCCACGCGGTGTCCAGCAACGCCTTCCGGTCGATGGCGAGGGTGAGCGCGCGGCGGACGCGTACGTCGTTGAACGGGGCCTTCGCGCCGTTGAAGGAGAGCACGACCTCGCCGTTCGTGGTGCCCTGCAGGACGGTGAAGCGGGTGTCGTTCTCGAACTGCGGGATCGAGTCCGGCGCGGTGATCTGCGCGATGACGTCGATGCCGTTGCTGAGCAGCGCGTTGTTCAGCGCCGTCGGATCCTTGATGTACTTGAGGATCACGGTCCGGTAGGCCGGTGGCTTGCCCCAGTAAGCGGGGTTCGCGGCGAGGATGATCGAATCGCCGCGCCGCCGGGACTGCACTTCGTACGGCCCGGTGCCGACCGGGGTGTTCGCCAGGTCCGCGACCCCGGTCGGGCTGAACATCGCGCCGACGCGGCCGGTCATGTCGAACAGCCAGCCGTTGCTCGGTTTCTTCAGCACCACGCGGGCGTGCAGCGGATCGACCACCTCGACGCGGTCCACGACGTCCATCTTGGACTTGATGGAAATCGTCCAGTCGGTCTTGACCCGGTCGATCGAGAACTTCACGTCCTCGGCGGTGAACAGCGCGCCGTTGCTGAACGTCACGCCGGGCTGGAGCTGGAAGTCGTAGGTGCGCCGGTCCTCGCTCACCGTCCAGGACCGGGCGAGCAGCGGCACGATCTTGCCACTGCTGTCGAGCTTCACGAGGCCCTCGTAGACGTTGTAGAGCAGGGCCTGCGGGATGGCGGTGCCGTCGGTGCGGGTGAAGTCGAAGTTGGCCGGCTCGGCGGTGAACCCGACGGCGAGGGTGTCCGGGCCCGAACTCACCGAGGCCGTGGACCCGGCGGAACAGGCCGAGATCACCAGCAGTAGCGCCAGTGCCGCGGAAATTCGGACTTTCATCCTCACCCCGAGTCAGTATGCTGGTCCGACCAGTAGCCTAGGTTTGCACCAGACGGGGTGAAGGTCAAGACGACGATGGAGTTCGAGCCGGTCAGCCCGGTCCGCGCGTACGAGCGGATCGTGGAACAGATCGAGCAGGCCGTGCTCACCGGCCGGCTCCGGCCCGGCGAGCGCCTGCCCGGGGAACGCGAGCTGATGGCCCAGTTCGGCGTCAGCCGCTCCACCATCCGGGAGGCGCTGCGGGTGCTGCAGGCGGGCGAGGTGATCCGGTCGCGCCCCGGCGATCCACGCGGGCCGGAAATCCTGCCCGCGTCCCCGGCGCGACTGCGGAAGTCGCTGGACCGGCTGGCGCGCGCGGAGACGCTCGGGCTGGCCGAGCTGTTGCAGTTCCGGATGATCGTGGAGGGTTCGGCCTACCGGCTGGCCGCGGAGCTGCGCACCGAGGAGGACCTGGCGGAGCTGCGCGCGGCGCTGGCGGCGATGACCGCGAGCCTGGACGACTACGCCACCTTCAGCCGCGCCGACGTCGCCTTCCACGACGTGGTCGCGCGGGCGGGGCGGAACACGCTGATCGTGGTGTGCGGCAACGTCGTGCGCGGCGTGGTGCTGGACCTGATCGCGGGCAAGCTGGAGAACTCGACGGACCGGCAGGCGCTGATGGAGGCGTCGGTGGCGCACCACAAGGAAGTGCTGCGCGCGGTCGAGGAGGGCGACGGCCCGCTGGCGGCGCGGCTGGCGCGGCGCGCGTTGTACGACTACTACGCGGAGTACGTCGGCGCGGACGAGCGGGTCGTGCTGGAGCACCTGCTGGACTGAAATTCCGTGGTGGCTCATCGCGGGTGATCGCTACCGTCCGGGCGTGGCGTACGAACACCCACTGGCCTACGTCCTCGGACTGGAAGGCCTGGCGCTGCTGCGATCCTTCCGCGGCGAGCACGACCGCGCGTTCGTGGCGGAGCGCCTGGCCGAGATCCGGCGGCTGCTGGACGAGTCCCCGGACGGTGTCGAGGTCACGCACGTCGATCCCGCCGAGGGCTACGACCTCTGGGCCGCCACGTACGACGCGCCCAATCCGGCGTTCGACTTCGACGAACCGTTCGTGCGCGCGGTCGCCGGCCGGATGCCGCCCGGCGTCGCGCTGGACGCGGCCTGCGGGACCGGACGCGTGGCGGCGGTGCTGGCCGGGTGCGGGCACCGGGTGATCGGGGTGGACGGCTCGGCGGGGATGCTCGAACAGGCCCGGAAACGCGTGCCGGAGGCGGAATTCCACCTCGGGACCCTGACCGCGCTGCCGGTCGCCCAGGTCGATCTCGTCACGTGCTCGCTCGCGCTGACGCACGTGCCGGACCTCGGCCCGGTGTTCGCGGAGTTCGCGCGCGTGCTGCGGCCGGGCGGGCGCCTGGTGATCGCCGACGTGCACCCGGAGCAGGTGGCCCGCGGGCACGTCCCGGCGGTGCGCCGCGCGGACGGTTCCCCGGCGCGGGTGCGCTCGCACTGCCACCGCACGGGCGACTACCTGCGGGCCGCGCTCGCCGCCGGGTTCGAACTGCGCCGGTGCGAGGAACCGGTGGCGCCGTCGCGGGAAATCCCGGCGTCGGAGCCGGGCCCGTGGGAGGCGTGGCCGTGGTCGCTGGCCGGACTGGCGCCGGCGGCCGCGCGGGCCGCCGGCGCCGGAGTGCCGTCGATGATCCTGTGGGAGTTCCGGAACTAGTCCTCGGCGAGGATGGCGTCGATCTGGCCCTCGGCGAGCTTCATGCCCTCCTCCATGCCCATTTCGATCAGCTTCTCCAGCTGCTCCAGGCTGGCGAAGGAGTTGACCGTGGTCATCCGGGTGCCGGAGCCGTTCGCCTCGAGGGTGACCGCGCAGTGGATGACCGGCATCTCGCTGTTCGGCTCGCCCTCGTCGTCGGCGAAGCCGTCGTCGAACTCCAGCCGGTGCGGGGCGTCGACCGCGGTGATCTCCCACCAGCCGCCGGACTTCGTGCCGTCCGGGCCGGTCATGAAGTAGCGGGAGCGGCCGCCGACCTTGAAGTCGTGCTGCTCGAACGTCGCGGGCCAGCTCGGCGGGCCCCACCACCGCTCGAGCTTGCGCGGGTCCTCCCACACGCGCCAGACGCGGTCCGGCGCCGCGTCGTACTCGGCGACGATCGTGAGGGTCAACGCCTCGGTGTCCTTGTGCGAGCTGATGACAGTCATTCGTCCTCCTCGGACAGGATGTCCGCGATGGCCTGGGCGCGGTGGCGCCAGATCCGTTCGTATTCGTCGAGCAGCCGGGCTGCCTTGCGCAGAACCTCGGGATTGCCGTGCACGAGCTGCTCCCTCCCGCTCCGCTGTTTGACGACGAGCGACGCCCGCGCGAGCACCGCCACGTGCTTCTGCACGGCGGCGAAACTCATGTCGTACCGGCGGGCGAGCTGGGAAATCGACTCCTCCCGCCGGAGCACCCGGGTGACGATGTCGCGCCGGGTGGCATCCGCGAGTGCGTGGAAGATCCGGTCGATCTCCGTGTCGTCGAGTTGACTTACAACCACATGGTTGTACGTTAGTGGCCGCGTGGGCCCGTGGCAAGGGTGTCCGGGCCCACCAGCTGACGCGGTGGACAGGTGGGTGGTCGCCGAGCGCGGTGTGGGGCCGGTGGTGGCTGTAGCCGTGGAGCCAGGCCGGTAGCGAGGCGACACCCTCGGCGGAGGAGTCGTCGACCGTGGCGTAGGCCCATTCGACGGCGGGGCAGTGGCGCGGCGGACGAACCCGGCGCGGGCGTGCTGGTTCTCCTCGCCCTCGGCAGTGCTGATGACCTCGATGTAGCTCTCCGGTGGGGGTCGAGGTCGATCAACCGCGAGATGCCGAACCGACCAGCACGTTGTGCACCCCGGCCGCGCAAATTCGCGTGCCGTGCGAGGCATTACGGTGCGGCACGACGCCTCCGGGCTTCGAGGTGCGGTTCCTGGACAGCTCCACACCGCGCCCGGAGGTCCTCCCTACATCAAGATCATCCGTCCTGGTGTGTCCGCACCCACCGCGTCACCAACCTCCACAGGTTGGACAGCTAGCTGTTGCGGGTCATGACGTTGGTGTCGGCTGCGGGGGCTTGAGACGAGGGGACGGGTCTTTCGGCGGCAGGATGAGAAGTGCGACCCACTCATCCGCCGAGAGAAAGACCCGTCCATGCACCACCGTAATGCCCCGCTGTCCGTCGAGGGCCGTCGCCGGCTCGTGCAGCGTTGCCAGACCCGCCCGATCGCCCATGTCGCCGCCGAGATGGGCATCTCGCGGCAATGCGCCTCCAAGTGGGTCAACCGCTGGCGCCGCTACGGTGAGACCGGTCTGCTCGACCGCCCGAGCGTGCCGCACCGCCATCCCACCGCCACCCCAGCCGAGGTCGTGGCCCGGATCGAGCAGCTACGGCGACAGCGGAAATGGTCCGCCCGTCGCATCGCCACCGAGCTGGCCGCCGAAGGCGTGACCATCTCGGTTCGCACCGTCGGCCGCCACCTGCTGCAGCTGGGTCTCAACCGGCGCCGGTTCCTCGATCCCACCGGCGCCACCAACCGGGCGCCCCAGCGGATCATCGCCCGCTGGCCCGGGCACATGGTCCACCTGGATGTGAAGAAGACCGGCCAGATCCCCGACGGCGGCGGCTGGCGCGTCCACGGCAAGGGCAGCGACCAGGACCGTCTGGTCGCCCGCGGCAAGACCCGCGGTCAGCGGGCCCGCTACACCTACCTGCACTCCGCCATCGACGGCTACTCCCGCCTGGCCTACACCGAAGCCCTGCCCGACGAGAAGGCCCGCACGGCGATCGGGTTCGTCCACCGCGCGCGGGCGTTCTTCGCCCGCCACGGCTTCACCCACATCCACCGCCTGGTCACCGACAACGGCTCCTGTTACCGCGCCCGCGACTTCGCCACCGTCCTACGCGGCGCCCGCCACCAGCGGATCACGCCCTACACCCCACGCCACAACGGCAAGGTCGAGCGCTACAACCGGATCCTGGCCGAAGAGTTCCTCTACGCCCGGGTCTGGACCAGCGAGCAGGAACGCACCGAGGCGTTAGCGATCTGGAACATCCACTACAACTACCATCGACCACACACTGCTGCCGGAGATCAGCCACCCGCGACCCGGCTCCACACCGGCGTCACCAATGTCACGGCCTCATACAGCTAGCCGAGCAGCTCCTCGAGGAGGTCGGCCGCCCGCGGGGAACCGCCCTCGGCGCGGGTTTCGGTCCGCAGTCGGGCCGACGCGCGGGCGATTTCGGGATCGGCGACGAGTTCGAGCAGGGCGGCACGGAGGCTCTCGGCCGTCGCGTCCGCCGTGTCGAGTCGCCGGGCCACGCCGAGTTCGACCAGGCGGTCGGCGTTCATGAACTGCTCGGCGGCCTGCGGCACCGCGATCATCGGCACGCCGGCGTGCAACCCCTCGGCGCTGCTGCCCATGCCCGCGTGCGTGATGAAAGCGTCGGCCTGCACCAAGATCGCCGGCTGCGGCACCCAGGACCGGACGTCCACGTTCGCCGGGACGTCCCCGAGGTCGGCCGGGTCGACGTACTTGCCGATCTGCAGCACCACGTGCCACCCGGGCAGGTCCCCGAACGCGGCGAGGCACTCGCGGTAGAACCCGGCCTGGCGCGTGAAGGCCGAGCCGAGCGACACCAGCAGGACCTTCTCGGCGTCCGCGGGCCGCGTCCAGCCGCCCTCCTCCGCGCGGGCGCCGAGGCACGGGCCGACGAAGGTCACGCTGTCGTCCACCCGCTCGGACTTCAGCTGCATCGCCCGCGGAATCAACGCCAGGGTGCGCGGCGACCGGCCGGAGAAGGCGTCGCTGTCCAAAGTGGTCGCACCGCACCCGGCGAGCCACTCGGCGAACTTCGCGCGGTGGGCGTCGGCGCCCGGTAGCGCCCGCAACTGCGCGGCGACCTCCTCTTCGTAGCCGTTCCACGCCACGAAGGTCGGCGACAACTGCACGAACGGCCGCCCCTGCGATTCGGCGAGGGCACGCGCCGCGTACGCGCCGATGTCGTAGAGGTAGAGATCCGCCGGATCCTCGTCGTAGACGGCCCGCAGCTGCGGGAGAGCCTGGATCTGGTCGTCGAGGAACCGGTCCATCGCGGCGATCGGATCTGCGGGCCAGTCGTTGTCCGCCACCGGGAGCGTCGAGGTGCACGGCACCAGTTCGGCGCCGGTGGGCTCGATCAGGTGGGCGACCACGGGATCGTTGGCGTAGGTGACCCGATGGCCCCGAGCGACCAGTTCACGGATGACCTCGAGGCTGGGCAGAACGTGACTGACGGGGGCGACCCCAACCATGGCGATGTGAGACATGATGATCGAACCCTAACCGGGTCCGGGCCGCGCCACAGCTCGATTTCCTTGACCTCCACTTACCTGGAGGTTCTATGGTGCAGTCATGATCTTCACCGAGCGCGAGCGCGCTTACCTGACGAACCAGCCCCTCGGCCGGATGGGCACCGTCGACGCGAAGGGGCGTCCGCAGGTGCGGCCACTGGGGTTCCAGCTCAACGACGACGGCACGATCGACATCGGCGGGCCGGACCTCAGCAAGAGCCAGAAGTGGCGCAACCTGCAGCAGAACCCGGAAGTCTCGTTCGTCGTCGACGACATGACGCCGGACGAGCCCGGCGCGATCAAGCCCGGCTGGGGACGGGGCATCGAGATCCGCGGCACGGCCGAGCTGATCACCGGCATCGAGCCGCCCGCGTACGGCGGGCCGTGGTTCAGCAACGAGCGGATCCGGATCCACCCGCGTGTCGTGCACGCCTGGCACCTGGACCCGGACCCGCTCGTCCGGCGGGCTCAGGTCAGCGCCTGAGCCAGGTCCCGCCAGAGGTCCTCGGGGTCTTCCAGCCCCACGCTGAACCGCACGAGGCCGGCCGGCACGTGCGCGTCGCCCGGCCACATGGCACGGCGTTCGACGATGCTCTCCACCCCGCCGAGGCTGGTGGCGTGCCGGATCAGCCGCAGCGACGCGCACAGGCGGTCGGCGGCGGCCGCGTCGGCCAGGTCGAACGCGATCATCGTGCCCTGGCCGGGGTAGCGCACCTTCGTCACCGCCGAGTGCTCGCCGAGCCGCTCGGCCAGCAGGGCCGCGGTGCGCGACTGCTCGGCCAGCCGCACCGGCAGCGTCCGCAGCCCGCGCAGCGCGAGCCACGCCTCCAGCGCCCCGGGGGTCGCGCCGTTGCGGGTGCGGGCGTCGCGCAGCTCCTGGGCCACACCCGCGTCCGCCGCGATGGTCAGGCCCAGCAGCAGGTCGCTGTGCCCGCCGATCAGCTTGGTCGCGCTGTGCACGACGATGTCCGCGCCCAGCGACAGCGGCTGCTGCCCCAGCGGCGTGGCGAACGTGTTGTCCACGACCACCCGCGCGCGCTGCCCGGTCAGCGGCGCGATGTCGATCAGGTCGAGCGTCGGGTTGGTCGGCGACTCGACCCACACCACGTCGGCCTCGCGGGCGGCGGCCAGCCAGCCCTCCCGGTCGGACGGCTCGATGCGCCGCACCTTCAGCCGCCCCTTGCCCGCCGCGTGGTCGAGCAGGCCGCGGGTGCCCGCGTAGCTGTAGACCGGCACGGCGACCTCGGCGCCCACGTCCAGCAGGTCCAGCACCGCCGCCGCGGTCGCGATGCCCGACGCGAACGCCGTCGCGTGCCCGCCTTCGAGCGCGCCGACGGCCTCCTCCAGCGCCACCCAGGTCGGCGTGCCGTCCTCGCGCGCGTACTTGAAGCCCGCCCCGGCGAGGTAGGTGCTCGCCGGCACCAGCGGCGTGTTCAGCGGCTCACCCGGTTCGTCCGGCCGTCCGGCGGCCACCGCGCGCGTGCGTGGGGCCAGGTCGTCGAGGTTCACGCGTTCTCCCTGATCAGTGTGCGGGCCACCGTGGCGCCCGGGGCCAGCGCGGTCAGCCGCGACACCAGGTCGTCGGCCGCGTCCGACAGCGCGTCCAGCGACATCGGCTCGAGCCGTTCCAGCAGGAACAGACCGCGCTCGCTGTCCTCCCGCAGCCGGGTGCGCACGCACTGGCGGTGGTTCCAGCGACGGCAGGTCACCCCGGCGTCGTCCCGCCACACGACCTCGCCCGCGTCGGCCACCTCGGTGTCCGGCTCGCCGTTGCGGACGGTGTCGAAGGCCTCGTCGCCCCGCGCCCGGACCAGCCGCGGCAACCCAACGTAACAGTCGAGGTCCTCGCCGCCGACCGGCAGCCGGTGCTGCACGGACACCGCGTTGTAGAGGTCGACCACCCGGTTGACCTGTGGCAGCCCGGCGCTGGCGCGGCGCAGCAGGGCGTCCACCGAGGGCCGGGTGCGGTTCGGCTTCGCCCCGAACGCGCGGTACGCCTCCCGCCACGCCTCGACGTGGGGATCGTCACCAGCCGATTCGGCCGCGACGGCCAGCGCCTTCGCCGAGTCCTCGTCGCTGGGCCCGCTGGGCAGGCCCTCGACCACGACGGCCAGCACCGCGAAGTCCGGCCGCAGCGCGAAGACCTCCGGATCGACCCGGATCCCGTTCAGCACGTCAGTCATGAACGGTCATTCTACCGACCACATGGTGCAGTAAAGTGACCGACCATGAGCGACCCCGCCGCCGCCCTCGCCCGCAACATCCGCGCCCACCGCACGGCGCGGCAGTGGAGCATGGACGCGCTGGCCGCCCGCGCCGGGCTGAGCAAGGGCGTGGTCGTGGCGCTGGAGCAGGGCCGGGGCAACCCGAACCTGGCCACGCTGATCCGGGTCAGCGACGCGCTCGGCGTTTCGCTCACCGCACTGCTCGAAGGCGGGGAACCGCCTGCGATCTCGGTCACCGACACCGACACGGTGCTGTGGCAGGGCCCCTCCGGCGGCACCGGCCGCCTGCTGTCCGGTACCGACGCGCCCGCGCCCGCCGAACTGTGGCGCTGGCACCTCGAACCGGGCGAACGGCACGACAGCGAGGGCCACGCCGCGGGCACCCACGAACTCATCCACGTCCTGGCCGGTGAGCTGCACCTCAGCGTCGGCGAGCGGGCCGTCACCGTGCCGGCCGGATCGACCGCCCGGATGACCGCCGACGAGCCGCACACCTACGCCAACCTGGGCGAAGAGCCGGTCGACTACGTCGGCGTGGTCGTGGTGCCGAGCTGAACATGCGTCGCCCGCGGCCGGTGGGTACCGTGCAGCGACCGCAACGACAGGGAGGAATACGCATGGCACTCGAACGCCCCGAGGTCGAGAAGCCGACCGGGCCGCCCCCGGCTGAGCTGGAGGTCACCGACCTCGCCGTCGGTGACGGCGCCGAAGCCGCCGCGGGCAACGTCGTGTCCGTGCACTACGTCGGCGTCTCGCACGCGACCGGCGAGCAGTTCGACGCGTCCTGGGACCGGGGTGAGCCGCTGCGCTTCCCGCTCGGTGCCGGGCACGTCATCCCCGGCTGGGACCAGGGTGTGCAGGGCATGAAGGTCGGTGGCCGCCGCCGACTGGTCATCCCGCCGCACCTGGCCTACGGCGACCGTGGCGCGGGCAACGTCATCAAGCCCGGCGAGACGCTGGTCTTCGTGGTGGACCTGGTCGGCGTCAACTGAGCCGCGACGCCACGCGCGTCAGCAGGCTCACCACGGCCGAAGTGTGCGCGGCCGGCCGGGGGCGGTGCACCGCGTAGACCTCGCGGTCCAGCGCGCTCCCGGCCAGGTCGCGCACCACGATCCCGTCCGCGCCGCGCGCCACGCTCGCCGGCACCAGCGCCACGCCGAGCCCGGCCCGCACCAGCGCGAGGATCGCCGCGTAGTCCCGGGTCTCGTAGGCGATCCGCGGCTCCACCCCGTCCTTGGCGGCCAGCAGGTCCAGGCACGAGCGGTCGGCCGAGATCCAGTCGTCGTCGGCGAGGTCGATCAGCTTCACCTCGTCCGTTCGCGCCGCCCGGTGGTGGGCGGGCAGCACCAGCCGCAGCCGGTCGGCCAGCAGCGGCACCCGCGTCAGGCCGCGCGCGGGCGGTAACCGCCGCCCCGGGTAGCGGTGCGTGATCAGCAGGTCGAGGTCGCCGGAGACCACGAGGTCGTAGCCGTCCGGCGGTTCCAGGTCCACCAGCCGCAGCCGGGTCGCCGGGTTGGCCCGCCGGAATTCGCCCACGACCTGCGGCAACAGCACCTGCCCCGCGGTGGCGAAGGTGCCCACGGTCAACGCCGCCGGTGGCTCGTCCCGCAGGGCCGCAAGCGCTTGCTCCGCCTCCCGCAGCTCCCCGACGATCGCTTCCCCGTGCCGGACGAGCCGCCGCCCGGCTTCGGTGAGCACCGTGCCGGTCGCGCGGCGGTCCAGCAGCGCGCACCCGGCCTCGCGTTCCAGCCGGGACAGTTGCTGGGACAGCGCGGAGGCGGTGAAGCCCATGTTCCGCGCCGCGGTGGCGATGGATCCGGCGTGGGCGACCTCGACCAGGACGCGCAGCCGTTCGGCGACGAGCATGCCGTAAGTATCGCTAATGCCGGGCAATCGGAAAGCGCTGGCGGCTTACGGCCGGGTTGCGCACAGTGGAGACATGACAACCACCGTCGTCCCCGACGTCGCCAGCGCCGCGGAGCGCATCCGCCCGTACGTCCGCCACACCCCGATCCTGCGCGCCGAGGTCGACGGCCGTCCGCTCGTGCTGAAGCTCGAACACCTGCAGCGCACCGGCTCGTTCAAGCTGCGTGGCGCGCTGAACTCCCTGCTCACCGGTGAGCGGCCGGAACAGGTGGTCACCGCGTCCGGCGGCAACCACGGCATCGGGGTCGCGACGGCGGCGTCGATCCTCGGCCTGCCCGCGACGGTGTTCGTGCCGGAGGGCGTGCCGGCGAGCAAGGCCCGGCGGATCGAGGCGGCCGGTGCCCGGCTGGTGCGGGCCGGTTCGCGCTACGCGGAGGCGGCGGCCGCCGCTCACGAGGCCGCGGCCGCGCCGGGCGTGCGTTATGTCGAGGCGTACAACGACCCGGTCGTGGTGGCCGGTCAGGGCACGGTGGCGGCGGAGATCGTCGCCGACGCGCCCGAGGTGGACTCGATCGCGGTGGCCGTGGGCGGCGGCGGGCTGGCGGCCGGGGTGGCGCTCGGTTCCGGCGGGCGGCTGACGGTCGCGGTCGAGCCGGAGCGGTGCTCGTGCCTGCACCAGGCGCTCGCCGCCGGCCACCCGGTGGACGCGGAGGTGGACTCCATCGCCGCGTCCGCGCTGGGCGCGACCCGGGTGGGCGAGGTGCCGTTCGCGGTGCTGTCCGGGCCGGACGTGCGGTCGCTGGTGGTGGGCGAGGCGGAGATCGTCGCGGCGCGGGACCGGCTGTGGGAGGAGTTCCGGCTGGCCGTCGAACCGGCGGCCGCGGTGCCGTTCGCCGCGTGGCTGGCCGGGGCCGTGCCCGGGGAGGTGCCGTGCGTTCTGCTCTGTGGCGCCAACGCGGACTGGACGCCGTGACTACGCTGGGATCATGCCGGAACCGATCCTCGTGTCCATCGCCACCGCCGCGGCGACGAAGGCCGTACAGGGCCTGTACGAGCTGATCAAGCGCCGGTTCGCCGACGACCCGGAGGCGACGGCGGTGCTGGAGACCGCCACGCCCGAGGCGCCGGAGACCGTCGAGGTCCTGGCCGAGCGCCTCGACCAGGCCGGCCGGGAGGACCCGCGGTTCGCCGAGGCCCTGCGTGAGGCGTGGAGCCAGCACGGGGACGGGGCGAACAACCAGATCTCCGGGACGGTCCACGGCAACGTCGTGCAGGCGCGGGACATCAACGGCAACATCAGCTTCTAGGATCAACCGTCGTGTCGGTCGAGTGGAGCACTGTGCGCACCGAGCGCACCGTGCTGGCGATCGTGCACAACACCACGGCGGCGACGCGCCTGTTCGACATCCTGCCGCTGTTCGCCACGGATCCGCGGGTGCAGACGATCTTCACCTGCCCCGGGTCGAGCGCGTTCACCAACGGCACGCACGAGTACCTGGCGAAGGCCGGGATCGACGTGCTGCCCTGGGCGGAGGCCCTGGAGCGCCCCGCGGACCTGGCGATAGCCGCGAGCTACGGCGGCGACCTGCACAAGGTGAAGGCGCCGCTGATGGTCGTGCCGCACGGCATGGGCTACAACAAGTACCTCGATTCGGAGGGCCGCAGCGGGGTGTTCGGCCTGTCCGCGGACTGGCTGACGCACGAAGGCCGCGTCGTGCCGTCCGTGGTCGTGCTCTCCCACGAGGAACAGCTGGAGCGGCTGACCGCCGCCTGCCCGGAGGCCCGCGAGGTGGCGCTCGTCGCCGGTGACCCGTGTTTCGACCGGATGCTGGCCAGCCTCCCGCTGCGCGAGGCGTACCGGCAGGCACTGGGAGTCGACCCGGGCACGAAGCTGATCGTGATCTCGTCCACCTGGGGCGGCGAGTCCCTGCTCGGCAACGACCTGCAGCTCGCCCAGCGCCTCGCGACCAGCCTGGACATGGACGCCTACCGGATCGCGGTGGCGCTGCACCCCAACATCTCCGCGCACCACTCGTCCTGGCAGGTGCGGATGTGGCTGGACCACTGCCGGCGCGCCGGGGTCCTCGCCCTCCCCGAAGAGCGGTTCTGGTGCCAGGCGCTGGTCGCCGCCGACCTCACCCTGGGCGACCACGGCTCGGTCAGCTTCTACTCGGCCGCGCTGGGCACACCGGTGATCCTCGTCTCGGCCCCCGCGGAGGCCGTCGCTCCGGATTCCCCGATCGCCCGGCTGCTCGCCGTGGCGCCGCGGCTCACCGAGGACCCGGTCCGCCAGATCGAGGAGGTCATCGCCGGGCACGATCCCCTCCGGACGGCCGCGATCACCTCGTGCACCACCTCGCTGCCCGGCACCTCCGGCACGGTGCTGTCCGAGACGATCTACCGCCACCTCGGCCTGGACCCCGTGCGGGCGGACCTGCGCGTCCTGCCCGTGCCGGAGGTCGAGATCCCGGAACCACGCGCTCACCTGGCCCGGGTCGAGTTCCGTCGCGGCGAAGCCGTGGTGACCCGCTTCCCGGCGGACTCCCTGCGTGAACCCCGGCGCGCTCCGGACCGGACACACCTCGTGGTCGACGTCCGCGAGACCAGCGCGCGGCTGCTCGACAACGCCGACATCGTGGTGCACCACCACCCGCGGGATCCGGAGAGCTGGATCTCCGCGCAGCTGCGGTCGCTGCCCGGCTGCGCGCTGGCGCTCGCGCGCGGCCAGGACGGCTGGTTCGCGGGCACCGACGACGGCGGGCTCGTCCGGTTCGACGGCCTGACCGGGCCGGCCGACGCGTTCGCGTCCGCGCTCTACCAGCTGCCGGTCGGTGCCATCCCGGGGTCGCTCCGCGTACGGGTGGGCGGGCGCCCGCACCAGGCGCGGGTCACGGTGCTCAGGACAGCCCGGCGAGCCGCGCCGCGGCCATCTCCGCCTCACGCGGAAAGCCGAACCGGGTGAAGATCCGCTCGGCTTCGCGCAGGTCGGGCACGGGATCGGCGCCCTCGGCCCGTGCCACGTCGGCGAGCGCGAGCCGCGCCTCGCCCCGTTCGCGGTGGTAGCCGGTGACACTCGTCACCCCGCCGAGCAGCTCCCTGGCTTCGGCGAGACGTCCCGCGGCGCACAGCTTCCGGCCGCGCCACAGATCGGTCTTGACCACGTTGCCCTGATCCCGGTGGGCCGCGAAGTAGGCGCGGGCCAGGTCGAGCAGCGCCAGCGCCTCGTCCGGCTCCAGCACCTTGGCCAGGTGCATACGGGCCAGCGCGAGGCGGCGCTCGTCGGCGATGCGCCCGGCGAGGTCCAGGTTCTCCCGCAGCACGTCGCCCGCCCGCGGGTCACTCTCGTCGAGCAGCACCAGCCCGAGGCCCTCCAAGGCGGTGGCCTCAGCCTCGAGCGAACCGGCCTCCCGGGCGGCGTCCAGCGCGGAACGCAACACTTCGGCGGCGGTCTCGTACTCCCCTCGCTGGCGGTGGGCGAACCCCAGCTGGGTCCGGAGCACGGACACCAGCAGCGGATCACGCAGCGCCTCGGCGGCCGCCACACCGCGCTGGTTCACCTCGATCATGTCCTGGCCGTACCCGCCGCGCTCGTGCAGGACCCACAACGCGAGGGCGAGTTGTGCGGTGCGCATGAGCACCCCGGCGCGGTAGGCCTCGTCGACGGTGGCGCACAGGTTCGGGTGCTCGTCCGCCAGCCAGGTCAGCGCGGTCGCGCGGTCGTCGAACAACCGGAGGTCGTCGAGCAGCCGGTTCCAGATCCGGCCCGGGCTGACCACCCGGGCCGCCGACACCGCGTGCGCCCAGTAGTGCTCGATCAACGCGCCCATCACCGGCCTGCTCAGCTTGGTCCGGGCGTGGTCACGCACGAGCCCGAGCATCAGGACGCGTTCCTCGTCGGCGCGGGTGACGAGCCGGGCACGGATCAGGCCGCGCAGCCCGTCACGGGCGTCCTCGTCGGCCTCCCCGAGCGCCGCCGCGACCGCTCGGGAGCTGACCGCGGCGGACCCGGGATGCGCCCCCAGCACGCCGTACACCCGCTGGGTCAGCTCGTCCATCCGCTCGTAGGCGGCGTCCAGCACGGCCCGGACCGACAGCTCGCGGTCCCGGGACAGCTCGTGCAGGACCCGCTCCCGCCGAGCGAGCCGGGCGGCGGGCTCGTCGGTGTCCGCGTCGGCGAGCATCATGCCCACCACGCACAGCGCGATGGTCGAGCCGCCGCACACCTCGACCAGCTGATCGATCGCGTCCGGCTCGGCGGCGACCAGGCGCTCACCCGCGATCCGGGCCAGCAGCTCGCGGGACGCCTCCGCGCTCATCGGCTCGATGTCCACCTCCTCCGGAACGGTGTGCACCCGCAGCGTCCCCAGCTCGCGGGCCTGCGTGATCAGCACCGCGGAGTCTCCTTCGTCCGGCATGAGCGCGCGGACCTGGCTGGCCAGCACCGCGTCGTCGATCACCAGCGCGATCGACCTGCCGCGGCACCAGTCGCGCCACAGCGCCGACAGGCCTTCCAGGCTGTGCGGCAGATCCTCGGCGCGGAACTCACCGGTGGCCAGCAGCAGCGTGCGCAAGCCGGTGAGCAGCTGGTCGCTGTCGCTGAGCCCGCCGCCCAGGCGGACGAAGAACGGCCCGCCGTCCGGGTAGTCGCCGGTGTGCCGGTGGACCCACCGCACGGCCAGTTCGGTGCGACCGGAACCGGGTGGGCCCTTCACGATCACCACGATCGGGCGGCCGGTGCGGCGCGCGAAGATCGCGTCCAGCTTCTTCAGCGGGTCCTCGTGGTTCGTGTAGTGCGCCGTCAGGGGCGGCAGGAGGCTGTACCCCCGCGGCTCCGAGCGCGCCGCTCCGAACTGCATGGTGCCGGTGAAGTTGCCGACCTGCACCGCGTTGTGGGCGTCCCCCTCGAACCGGTTCCGCACGTACCAGCTCCCCATCACTCGACACCGGAACTACCGCACCATAGTGCTCCCCACCGCGTCACAAAGCACCAATGATTGCTACGGAGACATCCTGATGGCGGCACGGAGGGTCACGCCGCGGGAGCGCTCCTCACCGCGACCGGGTGAGATACATCGTGCAACGAAAAAACCCGGGCCCTGGAAATCCAGGGCCCGGGTTGTCGGGTGGGCGAGGAGGGAGTTGAACCCTCACGTCCTTTCGGACACACGGACCTGAACCGTGCGCGTCTGCCATTCCGCCACTCGCCCGAGTTGCTGCGACAGCGAAGAGAACTTTAGCAGGCCGTTTCGGGGCCCTTCACCGGGGGTCGTGTCGAAGGGCGCGGATCCCGATAGGATCGATGCGAAAGCACATGGTGCGAAGGAGGGCTTGGGTTCCGTGGGTCGCGTTGAGCGCTTCGATCGACGCCTGGAATCCCTGGTGGGCAACACCTTCGCACGCATGTTCGGCGGCAACGTCGTCACCCAAGAGGTGGCGCAGGCCCTGGAACGCGAAGGCGAGGACAACGTTCGTGAGCTGGCCGGTGGCAGGCTGCTCGCCCCCAACCACTACATCGTGTCGCTGGGGCCGACGGACTACGACCGGATGGCCGGCGATGAGTTGCGTGTCACCCGGGTGCTCACCGAAGCCGTGAAGGAGCACCTCGCCGAACACGGATGGGACACCTATGGTGACGTCGTAGTTTCGCTCGAGCGCAACGACGCGCTGCATACTGGACAATTCAAGACCCGTTCATCCGTCGACCCCGACGTCAGCGCGCGTAACGTCGCGGGTTCAGGACGGTCAGCACGACCCAGCAACGCAGGAGACCCAGCAATGAGCCAGCCCCCCGGCTACGGCCAAGGCCAATACGACCAGGGTGACCCGTACGGCCAGCAGGGCCAGTACGGCTACGGACAGCAGGGACAGCCCGGTTATGACCAGGGTGGCTATGGCCAGCCGGGTTACGACCAGGGGTACGGCCAGCAGCCCGGGTACGACCAGGGCGGCTACGGGCAGCAGCCGGGTTACGACCAGGGCTACGGGCAGCAGCCCGGCTACGACCAGGGCGGCTACGGCCAGCAGCCGGCCTACGACCAGGGCTACGGCCAGCCCCAGGGCGGGTACGACCAGGGCTACGCACAGCAGCCGGGCTACGACCAGGGCGGTTACGGCCAGCAGCCGGGTTACGACCAGGGCTACGGGCAGCAGCCCGGCTACGGCACCCCGCCGGGCGGTTACGGGCCCCCGCAGGGCGCGCCGGACCCGTACGCGCAGCAGGGCTACGCCCCGCCGCCGGCCGCTCCGGGCGCCGGGCGCCAGGTCCAGGCGGTCCTGCAGCTCGACGACGGCTCGAACCGGAACTACACCCTCAAGCAGGGCGGCAACGTCATCGGCCGCGGCCAGGACGCCGACTTCCGCCTGCCCGACACCGGGGTCTCCCGCCGCCACCTGGAGATCACCTGGGACGGCCAGAGCGCGACGCTCGCCGACATCGGCTCCACGAACGGCACCACGGTCAACGGCACCCCCGTCCAGACCTGGCAGCTCGCGGACGGCGACGTGATCCGGGTCGGTCACTCCTCGCTGGTGTTCCGCACGCAG
Organism: Amycolatopsis thermalba; assembly: GCF_023376025.1. NCBI lineage: Bacteria > Bacillati > Actinomycetota > Actinomycetes > Pseudonocardiales > Pseudonocardiaceae > Amycolatopsis > Amycolatopsis thermalba. The sequence goes on along the minus strand of NZ_CP091196.1, from coordinate 528,989 downwards.
GGCTGACACACGCGCCGGTAACCTGCGCCTGACCGGGTTCGCACCCGAAATCCCGTGTCCCGCAGAATGACTCCTGCGGGACGCCGCGGCGCACGCGTGCCACGGTCGGGAGAACAGAAGGCGGAGACACGTGCCGGAGCTGGTCGTTCAACTCACCAGAGTGGGCTTTCTCGTGCTGCTCTGGCTGTTCGTGCTGGCCGCCCTTCGGGTGGTGCGCTCGGATCTCTACGCGGCCTCGGGCCTGAAGGTGGCGATGCCCGGGCTGCGCCGGGCCAAGGAGCAGAAGAAGCCGCGGGGCAACGCGAAGACGCCCCGCCAGCTGCTCGTCACCCACGGGGCGCTGGCCGGCACGCGGATCACGCTCGACGGCAGGCCGATCACGATCGGCCGCGCCGACGACTCCACCCTGGTGCTGGACGACGACTACGCCTCGACCCGGCACGCCCGTCTCGTACTGCGCGGTGCGGACTGGTACGTGGAAGATCTGGGATCGACCAACGGGACTTATCTGGACCGGGCTAAGGTCACTGCACCCCTCCGAGTCCCACTCGGTGTCCCCATCCGGATCGGCAAGACGGTGATCGAGCTTCGCCCATGACACTCGTTCTTCGCTACGCGGCCCGCAGCGACCGTGGCCTGGTGCGGTCCAGCAACCAGGACTCGGTGTACGCGGGTCCCCGCCTGCTCGCACTCGCCGACGGCATGGGTGGCCATGCCGCGGGTGAGGTGGCCAGCAAGGTCGTGATCGCCTCCCTCGCCCCGCTCGACGACGACGAGCCCGGCGACGACCTGCTGACCATGCTCAGAGACGCGGTGGCCGGCGGCAACGCGGCCATCAGCGAGCTGGTGGCGAACGACCCGGACCTCGACGGCATGGGCACCACGCTCACCGCGATGCTGTTCTCCGGCTCGCGCCTGGGCATGGTCCACGTGGGCGACTCGCGCGCCTACCTGTTCCGCAACGGCCAGCTGACCCAGATCACCCGCGACGACAGCTTCGTCAACGAGCTGCTGGAGCAGGGCCGCATCACCGCCGACCAGGCCGCGACCCACCCGCAGCGCTCGCTGCTGCTCAAGGCCCTCACCGGGCACGAGGTCGAGCCGAGCCTGACCGTGCGCGAAGCCCGCGCCGGCGACCGGTACCTGCTGTGCTCCGACGGCCTGTCCGGCATGGTCAGCGACGAGACGCTGGCCGAGGCGATCCGCATCCCGGACCCGCAGGACTGCGCCGACCGCATGATCGAGCTGGCGCTCAAGGGCGGCGGCACCGACAACGTGACGGTCATCGTCGCGGACGTGGTGGACGTCGACTACGGCGAGGACGCGCCCATCGTGGGCGGCGCCGCCGGGGACGGCAGCGACCAGTACGAACTCCAGGGCGACTCCCCCGCGGCCAGGGCCCGCGCGCTGACCCAGCCGCCCCCGCCCCCGCCGCCGCAGATGATCGCGCCGCCGGAGGAGCCGAAGAAACGCCGCAAGTGGCGCTGGGTCGTCGGCATCCTGCTGGTGCTGGTGGTGCTCGGCGCGGGCGCGATCGCCACCCGCTACTTCGTGCTGAGCCAGTACTACGTCGGCGAGGGCGCCAACCAGGAGGTCGCGATCTTCCGCGGCGTGCCCGGCAGCATCCTCGGCGTCCCGCTGCACCAGCAGGCCGAGGGCTCGTGCCCGTCCGGCGACCAGGTGTGCGACAAGCTGACCGTGCCGCAGCTGCAGCAGGACGCGCAGGCCGCGGTGCGCAACGGTGTGAAGAAGGACAGCTTGGCCGACGCGCGCGACTACATCGACAACTTCCTGCGCTACAAGACGCTGCGGGACTGCACCCAGACCACCATTCCCGGCGTGCCGACCGTGCCGAGCGAATCGACGAGCCAGCAGGCGGGGAGGGACTGCGCGACGACGACGGTGCCAGGTGGCGGTGGCTGATGTCCCAGCCATCGCTGTCCGATCCGGCAGCCTCCCTCTACGCGACGAACCCCCCGCGGGACATGCCGACCCGGCGTGGCACGGAACTGGCCATGCTGGGCTTCGCCGCGTTCATCGTCACCTGCGCGTTCGTGCTCGTGCAGGCGAACCAGGAGCAGGAGCTGTCCTGGTCGATCGTCTGGTACGGGCTGGCCTACCTGGGGTTGTTCTCGGTCGCCCACGTGGCCGTGCGCAGGTGGGCGGCGTACGCGGACCCGCTGATCCTGCCGTGCGTGGCGCTGCTCAACGGCCTCGGCCTGGTGATGATCTACCGGATCGACCTGGCCAACGCCGAGAAGGCGACGCAGGCGAGCAGGGACTTCACCGCGGACGCGCCGAAGCAGGTGCTGTTCACCGCGCTCGCGCTGGTGCTGTTCCTGGCCGTGCTGGTCCTGGTGAAGGACCACCGGACCCTGACCCGCTACGGCTACACCGCGGGCCTGGTCGGCATGGTCGCGCTGGCGTTGCCCGCGCTGCTGCCCAGCTCGCTGTCCGAGGTCAACGGCGCGAAGGTGTGGCTGAAGCTGCCGGGCTTCTCGATCCAGCCGGCGGAGTTCTCGAAGATCCTGCTGATGATCTTCTTCGCCTCCTTCCTGGTGGCCAAACGCGACCTGTTCATGATCGCGGGCCGGAAGGTGTTCGGCGTCGAGCTGCCGCGTGCGCGTGACCTGGGCCCGCTGCTGATCGCGGCCGGGGTCTGCCTCCTGGTCCTGGTGTTCGAGAAGGACCTGGGCACCTCGCTGCTGATCTTCGGCATCGTGCTGGTGATGCTCTACGTCGCCACCGAACGCGCGATCTGGGTGGTCACCGGCCTGAGCTTCTTCATCCTCGGCTGCCTGATCGCCTACCAGCTGTTCACGCACGTCGAGCAGCGCGTGGCGAACTGGATCGACCCGCTGGAGACCTACTCCGACCCGGGCGGCGGCTACCAGATCGCGCAGGGCCTGTTCGGCCTCGGCACCGGCGGGGTCGGCGGCACCGGGCTGGGCGCCGGGCGCCCGGAGATCGTGCCGGAGTCCAACACCGACTTCATCACCGCCGGACTCGGCGAGGAGCTCGGGTTCGTCGGCCTCGCCGCGATCCTGATGGTCTACCTGCTGCTGGCCACCCGCGGCATGCGCAGCGCGCTGGCGGTGCGGGACACGTTCGGCAAGCTGCTCGGCTGCGGCCTGTCGTTCGCGATCGTCATGCAGGTGTTCGTGATCGTCGGCGGGGTGACGAAGCTGATCCCGATGACCGGCATCACGACGCCCTTCCTGTCCTACGGCGGCTCGTCGCTGCTGGCCAACTACATCCTGGTCGCCCTGCTGCTCCGCATCTCGGACGCGGCGCGGCGGCCTGCCCAGAAGCCCCGGCCCAAGCAGCCGCAGCAACAGGCTCCGCTGGCCGAGGCGCACACGGTGATGGTGCAGCGGCCGCCGGCCGGGGGCAACGCGACAGGGGAACCGACGGCATGAACAAGCCCATGCGCCGCGTCGGCATCGCCATGATCACCATGGTGGTGCTGCTGCTGGCCAACATCACCTACATCCAGGTGGTGAAGGCCGACGACTACCGCACCGACTCGCGCAACCAGCGGGTGCTGCTGGACCAGTACTCCCGGCAGCGCGGCAGCATCGTGTCGCAGTACGACGGCCAGGTGCTCGCCGACGTCGTGGCGACGAACGACAAACTGAAGTTCGAGCGCCGCTACACCGACGGCCCGATGTACGCGCCGGTCACCGGCTACTACTCGGTGCGCTACGGCTCGGGCGGCATGGAGCGCGCCGAGGACGACATCCTCAACGGCGAGGACCCGCGGCTGTTCGTGCGCCGCCTGTCGGACATGGTGACCGGACGGGACCCGCGTGGCGGCAACGTCCAGCTGACCATCAACCCCGCCGTGCAGTCGGCCCTGTACAACGCGATGACCTCGAAGGGCTACACCGGCGCCGCGGTCGCGATGAACCCGAAGACCGGTGAGATCCTCGCGATGGTCTCCACCCCGTCGTACGACCCGAACGCCCTCGCCTCGCACGACAGCACCGCCCAGCAGGAGGCGTGGACCCGGTTCAACGACGACCCGAAGAACCCGATGCTGAACCGGGCGATCTCGGAGACCTACCCGCCGGGGTCGACGTTCAAGCTGCTGGTCGCCGCCGCCGAGCTGGAGAACGGCGCCACCGCCGACACCCCGGTGAGCAACGCGCCGAACGTGAAGCTGCCGGGCACCAACGTCACGCTGGAGAACTACGGCGGCGCGGCCTGTCCGGGCACGACGTTCAAGGACGCGCTGGCGCACTCCTGCAACGTGCCGTTCGCGACCTTCGCCGGCCAGCTGGGGGCGGACAAGCTGCGCCAGATCGCGGTCAACTTCGGCATCGGCACCCCGCTGTCGATCCCGATGAACGTGGCGCCCTCCAGCCTGGGCGACCTGGACTCGCAGGCCGCGCTGTACCAGAGCGGCATCGGCCAGCGCGACGTGCGGCTGACCCCGCTGCAGGACCTGATGCTGTCCGCCACGATCGCCAACGGCGGCATGGCGATGCGGCCGCAGCTGATCAAGAAGCTGCTCGCGCCGGACCTGTCCGACCTGGAGACCTTCTCGCCGCAGGAGCTGACCGGCACGCCGGCGCTGTCCGCGGAGAACGCGGCCGTGCTGCGCGACATGATGATCGCCTCCGAGGCCAACACCAAGGGCGGCGGCAAGCGCGGCAACATCCAGATCGCGTCCAAGACCGGTACCGCCGAGCACGGCACCGACCCGAAGGCCACCCCGCCGCACGCCTGGTACACCGCGTTCGCGCCGGCCGCCGACCCGCAGATCGCCGTCGCGGTCATCGTGGAGTCCGGTGGTAACCGCGGCCTGGAGGCCACCGGTGGCACCGTGGCCGCGGAGATCGGCCGTGCCGCGATCAACGCCCAGCTCGGGGGTGGGTAGCGCATGCTGTCCACCGGTCAGCTGCTGGCCGATCGTTACCGGCTCGTCCACCGCATCGCCGTCGGCGGCATGGGCGAGGTGTGGCAGGCCAGCGACACCCGGTTGGACCGGATCGTCGCGGTGAAGGTGCTCAAGGCGGAGCTGTCCCAGGACGCGGAGTTCCTGCACCGCTTCCGCACCGAGGCCCGCACGACGGCCTCGCTGAACCACCCCGGCATCGCGGCCGTGCACGACTACGGCGAGACGGTCGCGGGCGAGCACGCGATCGCCTTCCTGGTGATGGAGCACGTCGACGGCGAACCCCTGGCCGGGATCCTGATGCGCGAGGGCAGGCTGGCGGCCGACCGGACGCTGGACATCCTCGAGCAGGCGGGCAACGCGCTGCAGGCCGCGCACGAACGCGGGCTGGTGCACCGGGACATCAAGCCGGGCAACATCCTGGTGACCCCGAACGGCACGGTGAAGATCACCGACTTCGGCATCGCGAAGGCCGCCGACGCGGCGCCGGTGACCAGGTCCGGCATGGTGATGGGCACCGCCCACTACATCGCGCCCGAGCAGGCGCTCGGCCACGACGCGGAACCGGCGAGCGACGTGTACTCGCTGGCCGTGTGCGGCTACGAGTGCCTGGCCGGGCACCGGCCGTTCCTGTCCGAGAACGCGGTGACGGTCGCGATGATGCACATCCGCGACCTGCCGCCGCCGTTGCCGCCGGACGTGCCACCGCACGCCCGCGCGGTCATCGAGGCGACCCTGGTCAAGGACCCGCGGCAGCGCTACAACAGCGGCGGCGAGTTCGCGGCCGCCATCGCCGCCGTCCGCAACGGGCACGCGTTACCCACCCCGCGCGGCCTGGTGCAGACTTATGCCCCGGTCGTCGGCCCGGTGGCAGCCGTCGGCCCGGTGTCCCAGCCGGCGATGCAGCCGGTCAGCCCACCCGGCATGCCGCACCCGAGCGGGGTGCTGCCGATGCCGGTGCCACCGCGGCGGCGGGTGCCGATCGCCGTGTGGGTGCTGCTGGCCGTGCTGGTGGCCGGGATCGTGGTGGTCCTGCTGGTGCTCCTGCCCGACTGGGGCGGCGACAGCGGGACGGGCCGGGTTCCGGGCGGTCAGGTCGGCACGACCGAAATGGTTCCCGGCACGCGGCAACTCCCTCCCCCCGACGAGACGACCTACGAGGCATGATGAGCTGGACGGAACGGAACGGCTTTTTCCGATGACTGCACCCAGGATGCTGTCCAACCGCTACGAACTGGGCGACACGCTCGGTTACGGCGGCATGTCCGAGGTCCACCACGGCACGGACGTCCGGCTGGGCCGCGAGGTCGCCGTGAAGATCCTGCGTGCCGACCTCGCCCGCGATCCCCAGTTCCAGGAGCGGTTCCGCCGCGAGGCGCAGAACGCCGCGGCGCTGAACCACCCGGCGATCGTTGCTGTGTACGACACCGGTGAGGCGCAGACCGAGTACGGTCCGCTGCCCTACATCGTGATGGAGTACGTGCGCGGCCGGACGCTGCGCGACATCGTCAAGACCGAGGGCCCGCTGTCGCAGAAGCGGGCCATGGAGGTCATGGCCGACGTCTGCGCCGCGCTGGACTTCTCGCACCGGCACGGCATCGTGCACCGGGACGTGAAGCCGGCCAACGTGATGATCACCGACCAGGGCGCGGTCAAGGTGATGGACTTCGGCATCGCGCGGGCGATGCACGACGGCCAGGCCGCGATGACGCAGACGGCCGCGGTGATCGGCACGGCCCAGTACCTGTCGCCGGAGCAGGCGCGTGGCGAGGGTGTGGACGCGCGCAGCGACGTCTACGCCGCCGGGTGCGTGTTGTTCGAGCTGATCACGGGTGAGCCGCCGTTCACCGGTGATTCGCCGGTCGCGGTGGCCTACCAGCACGTGCGGGAGGACCCGAAGGCGCCGTCGGCGGTGAACCCCGCGGTGTCGCCGGAGCTCGACGCGATCGTGCTGAAGGCGCTGGCCAAGGGCCCGGCCAACCGCTACCAGTCGGCTGCCGAGATGCGCGCGGACCTGGTCCGCACGTTGTCCGGGCAGCGGCCGTCGGCGCCGATGGTGATGACGGCCGACGAGCGCACGCAGGTGATCGGCGGGGCGCCCGGGCACGCGGCCGACTACGACTACGACCCCGATGCGGTCGAAGAGGACGAGAAACGCCGCAAGCGCAGGCGGATCACCGCCGCCGTCATCTTCACGTTGATCGGCCTCGGCCTGGTCGCGTTCATCCTGTGGCTGAGCGACGCGTTCGACTCGAAACCGGCAACGGCGATGATCCCCGACGTCAAGGGCCAGCAGGCGGCGCAGGCCGAACAGACGCTGCACGACAGGGGCTTCCAGAACATCGTGCTGGCCGACAAGCCGTGCTTCCGCCAGCCCAACGGGGTGGAGACCTGCTCGGCCGACGCCGTGGGCAAGGCGATCAACACCGACCCCGCCGCCGGGGTGAGCGTCTCGCTGGACCAGCGGATCACGCTGTTCATCGGCCGCGCGCCGGCGAACGTCGCGGTGCCGAGCCTGCTGGGCAAGACCCGGGAGGAGGCCACCGCGCTGCTCAACCAGGCCGGGCTGCTCCTGGACCCGAACGTGCAGGAAGTCGACGTCGACGACGAGGACCAGTACGGCAAGGTCCAGAGCCAGAACCCGACCGCGAACACGCAGATCGCGCAGGGCAGCACGGTGTCCATCAAGGTCGGCAAGACGCCGAACATGGTGGAGGTCACCGACTACACCGGCCAGCAGTACGACGTGGCGAAGGCGGGTCTGGAGGCCCTCGGCTTCAAGGTCAGCAAGCAGGAGACCGACTCCGACCAGCCGGAGGGCCAGGTCCTCAACCAGAAGCCGAACGCGGGCCAGCAGCGCGAGGGCTCGACGGTCACGCTGACGGTGTCGAACGGATCGCAGCAGAAGATCTCGATGCCGGACCTGCGTGGCCTGACCCAGAACGAGGCGCTGCAGCGGCTGCAGCAGCTCGGCTGGGACGGCCAGGTGGAGTACCGGTCCGACAAGCTGTCCGACGAGGACATGAACGGCAAGGTCACCGGCAGCGTGCCGACGGCGGGCACGCAGATCACCAAGAGCGAGAAGATCACGCTGCTCATCGGCGAGTCCGACAGCGGTGGCGGTGGTGGCGACGACACGACATCGCCGACCAGCTCGCCGAGGTTCCCGATCCCGGGCGGCCCGTAGAGCTCGACCGACAAGGGCCCGCTTCCCCACCGGGGAGGCGGGCCCTTCGTTTTGGCACACGATCATCGAACGGCTGTGACAGTACTGGCACAAAACCCGCATAGCTTGCGGTCATGGTCTCCGCTCCTCCGATGCCCCCTGCCCGGATCCGGGAATCCGACGCCGCACCGCGCGAGATGGCCGATCGCGGTAAGCGCTGGCAGGCGGTCGTGGCGGTCACCGGCGGGACTGCCCTGATCGCGGCGCAGGCGGCGCGGTACGGGAACTGGATCGTCGACGACGCGGCGATCACGTTCGGCTACGCCCGTGGCTTCGCCGAGGGGCTGGGACCGGTCGTGCAACCCGGCGCGGAAGCCGTGGAGGGGTACTCGAACCCCACGTGGACCGCCCTGCTGGCGCTCGGCAGGCTGATGGGGTTGTTCGACCGCGGCGCGATCCTCGGCATCCCGGACTACGTCCTGTTCCCGAAGGCGCTGGCGCTGCTGTGCTGCGCGGGCATCCTGATCGCGATCCACTCCGCGGCGACGGTGGTGACGCGCCGGCCGTGGGTGGTGACACTGCTCGCCGCGGTCGCGCTCGCGTCCGTGCCGTCGTTCGTGATCTGGTCGTTTTCGGGGCTGGAGAACTCGCTGTACGCGCTGACGGTCGTCGCGCTGGCCGTGATGGTCTTCCGCGCCGTCCTGCGTGGACGGTTGCGCACGCCGAAGCTCGCGGTGGCGGCCGGAGCGCTCGCGGCGGGGGCGGCCCTCACCCGGCCGGAGGGCGCGGTCTACGCGGCGGTCCTCCCGCTGGTGTTGCTGATCCACCTGCGCAGGCAGGTGCTGTGGACGAGCGTCCGCCAGGCCCTCCTCTCGGTCGCCGCCTTCGCCGTCCCGTACGGCGGATACCTCCTCTGGCGCTACCTCGAGTTCGGGCGGCTGGTGCCGAACACGGCCGTGGCGAAGAAGCAGGGCGTACCGGAGATCGGGCAGCTGACCCGCGACGGCGACCTGGTGCAGTACCTGGGGGCGCCGGCCGTGCTCGTGCTGGTCGTCCTGGTCGGGATCGCGCTGTCCCGCTCCTCGTCGTGGCGGGACGGGCTCGTCGCGTTGCTCGTGCCGCTCGGGCTCGCGTCGGTGGCGTACGCGGTGCTGGAGCCGGACTGGATGGGCCAGTTCCGGTTCGCCACCCCGGTCTGGGCTCTGCTGGCGCTGATCGGTTCGCTCGCGGTCGTCGAGGTCTTCCGGACGGCGCGAGCACGTGGCCGCACCCTGATCACGGTCGCGCTCGTCGCCACGCTGCTGCCGTCCGGTGTGACGCTCGCGCAGGCCGCCGAGCGGTTCAGCCGGACGCCGACGCTGCCGATGTGTTTCATCGCCGACCGCTTCGGGCGCATGTTCAACCAGTACGCGGACATCCTGGGCGTGCGCGAAGGTTCGGTGCTGGAGCCCGACCTCGGTGGCACGGCCATGACCAGCCGTCTGCACGTCGTCGACATGGCCGGCCTGGTCGACGCGAAGATCGCGGACTTCTACCGCGACTGGGACATGGCCGGGATGCGCGACCACGTGTTCGAGGAGGTGAAGCCGACGTTCGTGCACTTCCGGATGTACTGGGGCGGCTTGACCGGGCTCGCCGGCGACCCGCGCCTGGCCCGGGACTACGTCCCGCTCTACGAGTACCCCGCCCCCGCCGAGTACGGCGGCGACTTCGTGCGCCGGGAAGTGGCCGGTGACCCCGTCCTGCTCGCCGCGGCGCGGGAATACGCGGCGGAGACGGTTCCGGTGACGGAGAGCCGGGTCAACGCGTGGGGCCTGCGGCAGTGCGGCGACACACTGGCACCGGGGCAGACCACGCTCGGGATTCACTGACCCCGCGGCAGCGACACGGTGAAAACCGCACCGTCGCGTTCGGACACCGTGATGCGGCCGCCGTGGATGCGGGCGTTCTCCTGGGCGATCGCCAGTCCGAGCCCGCTCCCGGAGGTCGCCGTACGGGCCCGGTCGCCGCGGGCGAAGCGGTCGAAGACCAGCTCGCGCAACTCCACCGGAACGCCCGGGCCGGAGTCGGCGACCTCCACCGTGACCAGCCCGGGCCGCGTTCCGTCGATGGTGACGCGGACCGGTGGGTCGCCGTGGGTGAGCGCGTTGGTCAGGAGGTTCCGGGCGATGGTGTGCACCCGCCGCGGATCGGCGCGCACGATCACGTCGCCCACCGCGCGCAGGGTGGTCCCGTCACCACCGCCGACGAGGTCGATCGCCTCCGCCCACAGGTCGGCCAGGTCCACGGCGACGGCGTGGAAGTCGGCCACTCCCGCGTCGAACCGCGACATTTCGAGCAGGTCCTCGACCAGGCTCGCGAGCCGCCGCGACTGCACGGACAGCAGCCGGGCGGCGCGCTCGCGGGCGTCCGGGTTGTCGCTGTCCACCCCGTCGGCGGCGGCGACCACGGTCGCCACCGGGGTGCGCAGGTCGTGTGCGACGTCGGCGACGAACCGGCGCTGTTGTTCTTCCTTCGCCCGCAGCTCCACGATCGACCGCCCGACCTGCTCGGCCATCGCGTTGAACGACCCGGCCAGGTCCGCGAGCTCGTCACCGCCGCGCACGACCAGGCGCGTGTCCAGCTCGCCATCGCCCAGCCGGATCGCGGCGTTCGCGACCGCACGCACCGGCCGCTGGATCCGCCGGGCGGCCACCATGCCGCCCGCGATGCCGAGCGCCGTCACGAGCAACGCCATCCCGGCGAGGTTGCGCCGCAACTTGGACAGGTCCGCCCGCAGCGCGTCCAGCGTGTAGTACTCGACGAGCACCACGTCCATGATCGGCGAACCGGCCAGCACCAGGAACGGTGAGTTCTCGGGCTCGGTGCCCAGCGGTGCGTCGCCGGCGCGCGCCGCGGACAGCAGCCATCCCGGGATCGTCACCGGCGGCTCGGCACCGTGCACCAGCACCTGCTCGCGGGTGTAGTCGAACACGTTCCACGCGACGGCGTGTTCGCGGAGCATGTAGTCGATCACCCCCTCGGTGGGCAGGTTCCGAGCGACGAACCGCGCCTGGGCGAGGTCCGACTCGAAGTCCGCGCGCGACGCGGAGTGGAAGCGTTGCGTCATGTCGTTCGCCTGGAGGTGGTAGGCCGCCAGAGCCATCGCCACGGTCGCGGCCGTCGTGACCACCACGACCGCGGCCGCGATGCGTGCACGCAGACCGAAGTGCGGCCTCATGGTCGGGTCAGCCGGTAGCCGAGGCCGCGGACGGTCCGGATCAGCTCGGGATGTGCCGGATCCTTCTCGATCTTCGCCCGCAACCGGGCCACGGCGGCGTCGACCATGCGCGAGTCGCCCACGTAGCCGTAGTCCCAGACCCGTTTGAGCAGCATCTGCCTGCTCAGCACCTGCCCCGGGTGGTTCGCGAACTCGACCAGCAGTTTCAGCTCGGTGGCGGTGAGGTGGAGCTCAGCCCCGTCGGCGCGCACCGTCAGGCCGTCGGTGTCCACCTCGAGGTGACCGATCTGCAGTTTCGGGATGGACGGCGCGGCCCCGCGGCGCAGGATCGCCTTGATCCGGGCGTCGACGACGCGCGGCTCGACGGGTTTCACCACGTAGTCGTCGGCGCCGCCCTCCAGCCCGACGATGACGTCGACCGGGTCGCCGCGCGCGGTCAGCATGATGACCGGCACCTGGCTGCGGGCCCGGATGCGACGGCAGACCTCGAACCCGTCGACGTCCGGCAGCATGACGTCGAGCAGAACGAGGTCGACCGCGGCGCCGTCGAACAGCTCCGACAGTGCGCGCTCCCCGGAGTCCGCGACCACCACGTCGTGCCCGAGCCCGCTGAGCGCGAGCGAAAACGCCTCAGCCAGCGCCTCGTCGTCCTCCACCAACATCACCGACGCCACGAACACCCCCGACAACCGGCGTTCCGGCACGATACTCAGGCCCGGCGGTGCACGGCCCAGCCGGTGCCCGCGGCGCTCACCGCCAGCAGGAGCACCCCGCCGAGCAGGCCGAGCGCCACCGCGGAGCCCGGCCCGGAACCCAGCAACCCGCGCAGCATCGGGTTCACCACCGGCACCCAGCGGACCAGCAGCACGATCCCGAGCAGCGCGAGCGCGGCCAGCATGGTGTAGCCGATCCGCGGGAGCAGCAGGCGCGAGCACGGCAGTCCGACGGCGACGCCGGCCGCGGCGCAGGCCACGTGCGCGACCACGCCGTCGACCAGCACGCCCGCGGAGAACCCGGGGTGCACCAGCGCGGCCCAGACCAGCGGGATCACCATCAGGACGGCGGAGCACAGCGCGACCGCGCCGACGATCCCGGAGAGCACGGTGGACAGCCGGCCGGCGTGCACCTGGGTGATCAGCCGTTGCGTCGGGTCCTCGGCGTCGACCAGGGCGATCGTCAGCCAGCACGCGACCACGGTCAACGCGCCGGCGCTGACCGCGTACAGCGGGCGGGTCTCGGAACCGGCGTCGCTGAAGAGGACACCCAGCAGGATCAGGTACGCCAGCAGCGGCGGCAGCCAGCGCTGGGAGTGCGCGAGCAACGCGAGCTGGTAGCGGATCACCGGCGCACCGCCGGGGTGTCCACCCGCACCACCGACCAGCCGCCGCTCAGCGCGTTCAGCAGCAGCTCGTCCGTGTTCTCGGCCGCGACGGTCAGTTCGACGTGGTCGCCGTCGCGGCGGGTGGCGAGCACACCGGGCAGGTCGGCCGCACCGGATCCGCGCAGCACCACGCGGGCGGCCCGGTCCACCACCCGCAGCACCCCGCCGGTGAGGCGGAAGACCTCGGTGGCGTGGGCGTGGGCGCGCTCGTCGCGGTGCTCGGTGAACACCACGCTCGCCCCGCGGGCGCTGGTCTCGGCGATGATCTCGCCGAGCACCTCGTGCGCGTCCGGATCCAGCCCCGACCACGGCTCGTCCAGCACCAGCAGGTCCGGTTCGGTGAGCAGCGCCTGGGCCAGGCCGACCTTCTGCGCGTTGCCCTTCGACAGGTGCCGCAGCGGCGTGTTCGGGCCGCCGGCCAGCGCCAGCCGGTCCAGCAGCGCCCGCGGGTCCGCTTCGGACGCTCCGGAGATCCGGCCGAGGTGGCGCAGGTAGGCCACGGCGCTCATCCGGGTGGACGCCGGGAACCGGTCGGGCACGTACCCGACGCGCGGACGGCCGGTGACCGTGCCCGACGAGGGCCGGGACAGCCCGGCGAGGATCCGCAGCAGCGTGGACTTGCCGGAGCCGTTGGTGCCGACCACGCCGACCACGCTGCCCGGCCGCACCTCGAGGTCCACCCCGGTCAGCACCGGGGCGTCACCGTAGCGCTTGCCGACCCCCAGCAGCCGGATCACGCAGCGGCGGCCTTCTGCAACGCCGCGACCTCACGCTCCAGGGCGTCCACCACCGCCGGCTGGACCGGGTGACCGGCCGTGGCCATCCAGTTCGCCAGCATCCGGTGCCCGCCCTGCGTCAGCACCGACTCGGGGTGGAACTGCACACCCTCCACCGGCAGCTCGCGGTGCCGCATGCCCATCACCACACCGGACTCGGTGCGCGCGGTGACCTCGAACTCGGCCGGGATGGTCTCCGGCAGCACGGTCAGCGAGTGGTAGCGGGTCGCGGTGAACGGGTCGGGCAGGCCGGCGAGCACGCCACCGCCCTCGTGGTGCACCTGGCTGGTCTTGCCGTGCAGCAGCTCGGGCGCGCGGTCGACGGTCGCGTTCCACGCCACACCGATGGCCTGGTGGCCGAGGCACACGCCGAGCATCGGGGTGTGAGTGCCGGCACACTTGCGCACCACGTCGACGCTCTGGCCGGCGCGCTCCGGCGTGCCCGGCCCCGGCGAGACGAGCACCCCGTCGAACTCGGGCACGCGGTCGAGGTCGACGACGTCGTTGCGCCAGACAGTGCATTCGTTGCCGAGCTGGGCCAGGTACTGGACCAGGTTGTAGACGAAGCTGTCGTAGTTGTCGACGACGAGAACGCGCATGGGCTCAAGACTACCGGCGTCCACATGCTGGACCGCAATTCACATCACAGTGAAAGTAAGGGTCACCTATCTTTACCGTGGCAAGGGTGAGCCGTAGTCCTCTTCGCGTCGCCATCGTGGGCGCCGGCCCCGCCGGCATCTACGCCGCCGACATCCTCGACAAGTCCGACACCGACGTCAGCATCGACATCTTCGAACGCATGCCGGCGCCGTTCGGGCTGATCCGGTACGGCGTCGCGCCCGACCACCCGCGCATCAAGGGCATCGTGACCGCCCTGCACAAGGTGCTCGACCGGCCCGGCATCCGGCTGCTCGGCAACGTCGGCTACGGCACCGACATCAAGCTGGACGACCTGCGCGAGTTCTACGACGCGGTCATCTTCGCCACCGGCGCGATGAGCGACCGCGCGCTGGACATCCCGGGCATCGACCTGCCCGGCAGCTACGGCGCCGCCGACTTCGTGTCCTGGTACGACGGCCACCCGGACGTTCCGCGCACCTGGCCGCTGGAGGCGACCAGCGTCGCCGTCCTCGGTGTCGGCAACGTGGCGCTCGACGTGGCCCGCGTGCTCGCCAAGACCGCGGACGAGCTGCTGTCCACCGACATCCCGCCGAACGTGTACGAGGGCCTGAAGTCCAGCAAGGTCACCGACGTGCACGTGTTCGGCCGCCGCGGGCCCGCCCAGGCCAAGTTCACCCCGCTCGAACTGCGCGAGCTGGACCACTCGCCGAACGTCGAGGTCATCGTCTACCCCGAGGACATCGAGTTCGACGACGGTTCGATCGCCGCGATCCGGTCCTCCAAGCAGGTCGACATGGTGGTCAAGACGCTGCAGGAGTGGGCGATCCGCGACCAGGGTGACCGGCCCAAGCGCCTGCACCTGCACTTCTTCCACTCGCCGACGGAGATCCTCGGCGACGAGCGGGTCACCGGCCTGCGCACCGAGCGCACCGAGCTGACCGGCGACGGCAACGTCCGCGGCACCGGCGAGTTCCACGACTGGGACGTCCAGGCCGTGTACCGCGCGGTCGGCTACCTGTCCTCCGAGCTGCCGGAGGTCCCGTTCGACCACGACAGCGGCACCGTCCCGAACGAGGCCGGTCGCGTGCTGGACATCGACGGCGACCACGTGCCCGGCGTGTACGTGACGGGCTGGATCAAGCGCGGCCCGGTCGGCCTGATCGGCCACACCAAGGGCGACGCGGCCGAGACGATCCGCAACCTGCTCGCCGACGCGGACTCCCTGACCGCGCCGAAGCAGTCCGACCCGGACGCGATCACGTCGTTCCTGGCCGACCGCGGCGTCCCGTTCACCACCTGGGAGGGCTGGGGCAAGCTCGACGCGCACGAACGCGCCCTGGGCGAGCCGCAGGGCCGGGAACGCGTGAAGGTCGTCGAGCGCGAGGAGATGATCCGCGTCTCGCGCGGCTAGCACCTCCGGAGGTCGATGACGACCTTGCCGCGCACGTGCCGACCTGCCTGGAGTTCGGCCGCCCGGCGGATCTGGTCCACCGGGAAGCTCGCTGCGATGGGCACCCGGAGCCGGCCCGCGGCGACCAGGCGGGCGATCTCGTCCAGGGCGCCGGGAGCGGCGTTCGCGCCGTTGGCCGCCGCGACGCCGTCGGCTTTCGTGGCGATGGTGCAGATGCGGCTGTCCGGAACGCCGAGTTCCCTCGCCGCGTGCAGTGTCTCCGTCCCGTGCAGGTCGATGGCGGCGGTGACACCGCTGGGAACGAGGGCTCGGACGCGGTCGGCCAGGCCGTCGCCGTAGGCGACCGGCTCGGCTCCGAGACCGCGCAGGTACTCGGCCGATGCCGCTGATCCGGTGCCGATCACGCGCGCTCCGGCGATCCGGGCCAGCTGGACGGCGAAGACCCCGACCCCGCCACCCGCGCCGCCGATCAGCACGGTGTCGTCCGGGCCGGGAGCCACCGCGGCGAGGGCGGCGGATGCCGTGCGGCCGGCGATCGTGAGGGTGGCGGCGGTGCGGTCGTCGACGCCGTCGGGGGTGTGGTGGACCTCGTTCGCGGCGACGGCCCCGGCCGCGTCGACCACCACGAAGTCGGCGACCGCGCGGGACAACGCGCCCCCGAACACCCGGTCACCTGGCGCGAAGCCGGTCACCCCGGCGCCGACCTGGTCGACCACTCCCGCGTAGTCGGTACCGAACCCGGCCGGGAGGCTCAACCCGAACCGGGCGGCGGTGTCCGCGTCGGCGGTCATGATCCAGTCCATCGGGTTGAGGCCGGCCGCGGTGACCCGCACACGGACCTGCCCCCGGCCGGCCCGCGGAGCGGGAATCGCACGGATCGTCAGGACTTCGGGCCCCCCGAACGAATCCAGCTGGACCGCCCTGCTCCTGCCCGTCGCCGGTTGATCGCTCTGTTGCTGCATGTACGCCGGGCTCCTTCGGACGCAGCGAAACGGACTATGCTCCGTTTACCTGACCAACCCTAACACAAGCGGAGCGTGATCCGTTTTGCCTGAGACGGAGGGGCGCGCGCCACGGGCGGACGCGACCCGCAACCGCGACCAGCTGCTCGCGGTGGCGACCCGCATGTTCGCGTCGGCCGACGCCGAGCCGTCGATGCGCGCGATCGCCCGCGAGGCGGGCGTCGGCATCGCGACGCTCTACCGGCACTTCCCGACCCGGGAGTCGCTGGTCGACGCGGTCTACCGGGACCAGGTGGCGCGGCTGACGACCGGCGCCCGTGAACTGCTCGACCGGCTGCCCCCGGCCGCGGCGATGCGGCGCTGGATGGACTTGTTCGGGGCCTGGATCGCGACCAAGAACGGCATGCTCGACACGCTGCTCGCGATGATCGAGTCGGGCGAGATAGCCCATGCCCAGACCCGGACCGAGCTACTGGCGGCCATCACCACCGTGCTCGACGCCGGCCGCGTGGCAGGCGACCTACGCAACGATGTCACCGCCGACGACATCGCCGCCTCTCTCATCGGCATCTTCACGGTGGCCCCCCGGCCCGCGCACGAAGCCAAGGCCGGCCGCCTGCTGAACCTCCTGATGGACGGCCTCCGGCCGCCGCCCGGCTGACCGGCCCGGGCCCGGAGCTAGTTCACCGAGACCTGGTTGAACGGGAGCATCGGCTCCAGCCAGGGGAACACGACGAACAGCAGCAACGCGATCACGCCGAGCACCAGCACCAGCGCGGTCACCGCCTTGACCCCGGCCGGGCCGGGCAGCCTGCGCCAGATCCAGCCGTACATCACACGCCTCCGATCGCCTGCAGCAGCTGCTCGTAGGTGGCACCCGGGGTCTTCGGGTACTGGTTGGTCAGCACGGCGTGCACGATCAGCCGCTGCTTGTCGGAGAACCGCGGGTGGCACGTGGTCAGCGTGAGCAGGGAGACCTGCTGGGCCGTCGGCAGCACGTCGGCCGTCCGGTGCGGCACCGGCGCGACCACCTCGCCCTGGTCCGGTGTCACGATCTCCCGGCCGAAGGTCTTGCCGTACGGGCCGCCGTCCGGCGCGTCGGTGCGCAGGGTGCCCACGTTCGCGCACTGCGGGCGGGCGGCCTTGTCGGCGTTCCAGTTCGCGAGTTCGTCCTGGTGAGGCAGCACGCGGTAGACGAAGAAGTCGCTCTGCGTCTCGATCACGATCGCGTCGCACGAGGCGAGCAGGTCGAGGTCGTTGAACGGCGCCCCCTTGCCGACGCGGTGCCCGGCGACGGCGAAGTTGCCCGGCTCGCCCGGCAGCGCGGTGCCCTTGTAGTGCCCCGGCCCGACCTCCAGCGCCTTCGCGTCCGTGCCCTCCTGGATCGTGAAGTGGTAGTCCGCGCCGAAGCTCGGGATGTACATCTTCGCGAACGCCTCGCCGTCGATCAGGTCGGCGTGCAGCGTGCGGCCCTGCGCCCAGTCCTGGTCCAGCGCGACGGTGGCGCTGGCCTGCTTGCGCGCGGAGAACAAATCGGTGACGTACAGCTCGTAGACGACGAACAGGAGCACGACGAGCCCGGCGGTGATCAGCAGTTCGCCGACGGTCCGCACGGCCCTGGCGAAACCGCCACCGGACTTCTTCGGTGGCGGGGCGTCGAGGACTGCCACGCGCGCTCCTCTCTCGGGGACGCTTACGTTAACGTGTGACGGTAGAGGTGGATGCGCACCACCTGGTCAGAGACGAACACGCGAGGTTCCGATGCCCAAGTCGAAGGTCCGCAAGAAGACGGCGTACACGCCGCCGGCCGATCGGCGCACGCCGGTCAAGGTGCGCGCCGCGGGGCCGTCCAGCCTGCTCTACAAGATCGTGATGTTCGGGCTGATGATCCTCGGGCTCGTCTGGCTGGTCGTGAACTACATCGCGGGCGACAAGATCCCGTTCATGGCGGACCTCGGCAACGGCAACTTCGCGGTCGGCTTCGCGCTGATGATCGTCGGTCTGCTCATGACGATGCGCTGGCGCTGAGCGGAAGATCACAACGATTGCCCCGAACAGCCGCTTGACCCGTAATTACAGCACTGTGACTCATCCCCAGTGTGGATAACCACTGTGGATAACTCGTCTCCGCATTGGGCTCCGCGACCGGTTCTGGTCGGAACCGGTTGTGTCGCCGCCGTTTTCGCCGCGGCCGCCGCGATCCTGGCGAGCGACCGGATGGGCACGGTCCTCTTCGCCGTCGCGGCGGTCGCGCTGACCGCGTTGTCGCTGCACGGTTTGCTCGTGCGGCCGCGCCTGACCGCGGATCCGCGCGGGCTGCGAATCCGCACCACGACCGGGAAACACGACCTGCACTGGCCCGAGGTGACCGCTCGCGTGCGCACCACCCGCCGCCTCGGCCGCGACTCGGCGACGCTGGAAATCGAGGCGGGCGACCAGCTGTACGTCTTCGGCTGGCTCGAACTCGGCGCCGATCCGCGGGACGTGCTCGACACGCTGACCGCGCTGAAGCCCTAACCGGACGGCTCGGCGCAGAACAACCGGTCGCCGCGGTACCAGCAGACCAGGTCCGCCAGCTGCGCGTCGCGCACGAACACCAGCACCAGCAACGCGATCAGCAGCACCGCCACCGCGCCGCCCTGCCAGTACTGGCGACCCTTCGCCGGCGCGTACACCATCGCCGCGGTGGCGACCGCGCCGACGACCAGGCCGCCGAGGTGGCCGAGCAGCGAGATGTTCGGCAGCGACACGGTGATGATCAGGTTCAGCACGATCGTGCCGATCGCGTACGCCGGGTTCAGCCGCAACCGGATCACCGCGACGAGCATCGCGCCCAGCAGCCCGTAGATCGCCCCGGAAGCACCCGCGGTGCCGCGGTCCACACCGTCGAACAGGTACACCGCGACCGCGCCGCCCAGCAGCGACACCACGTACAGCGCGATGAAGCGCACGCGGCCCAGCAGTGTCTCCATGTCCCGCCCGAGGATCCACAGCGCGAGCATGTTGACCGCGAGGTGGATCGGCCCGTAGTGCAGGAAACCGGACGTGACCAGCCGCCACCACTCGTCCGCCCCGGCGATCACACGCGGCCACAACACGCCGTCACCGAACAGCGACGACGTGTCGTTGCGGGTCAGGCTGCCCGACTGCGCCACCGTGACCACGTACGCGAGCACGTTGACCACGATGAGGACCGGCGTGACCACCGGCCGGTGCGAGACCTGCGCCCCGGCGACCGTGCGCGGCGTGTACCGCTGGATGTTCTGCTCGCGACGCCCGGTCTGCACGCAGTCGATGCACTGGTAGCCGACCGAGGCCTCACGCAGGCACTCCGGGCACGCCGGACGGCCGCACCGGACACAACTGAGCCCGGTGGGTCGCGACGGGTGCCACCAGCAACCGGGCAGGGCCGACTGCTGGGGCGGCTGCGAGGCAGGCGGGTGAGGAGGCACGTTCACGATGCCTCCAACCTACCCCGGCTCAGCCTTCGCGCTCGATGTCGATCTTCTCGATGACGACGTCCTGCAGGGGCTTGTCCGCGGGCCCGGTCGCGGTGTTCGCGATCGAGTCCACGACGTCGCGCGACTGCTGGTCGGCCACCTCGCCGAAGATCGTGTGCTTGAAGTTCAGGTGCGGCGTCTTGGCGACGGTGATGAAGAACTGCGAGCCGTTGGTGCCCGGTCCCGCGTTCGCCATCGCCAGCAGGTACGGCCGGTCGAACTGCAGTTCGGGGTGGAACTCGTCGCCGAACTGGTAGCCCGGGCCGCCGCGGCCGGTGCCGGTCGGGTCGCCGCCCTGGATCATGAAGCCCGAGATGACGCGGTGGAAGATCGCGCCGTCGTAGAACGGGCCGGAGTTCTCACCCTTGGCGTTCGGGCGCTGGTACTCCTTCGTGCCCTCCGCGAGGCCGACGAAGTTGGCCACCGTCTTGGGGGCGTGATCAGGGAAAAGGTTGATCCGGATGTCCCCGGCGTTGGTGTGCAGGACGGCGGTCGCCTTCGCACCAACGAGGGATTCACTGCTCTGGGTCACCGCTTCATCGTGCCATCCGCAGCGAGATCGGCCGGAAACGGGCAGGATGGTTACGGGGATGGAACGTGAGACGAAACGATTGACGAGGTGAAAGGCCATGACCCGAGCTGCGGACTCGGTGGGTGAGTCGGTCAAGGCCGGCTTGCTCGGCCTGAGCAAGCGGGCCGTCGAGGTCGGCAAGGCAGGCGCCGAGGTGACCGCTCAGGCCGCGCAGGCGGCCGAGAAACGGCTTTCCGAGAGCACCGAGGAGGCGCGCAAGGAAGCCGCCAAGCGGGGCCGCAAGGCCCGCAAGGACCTGGCGAAGGCGAGCAAGCAGGCACGCAAGGAGGCCGCGGAGCGGCTCGCCGAGCTGCGCAAGCCGGGCCGCAAGGCCCGCAAGGCCGCCGTCCAGGCCGCCAAGGCCGCCGGTGAGTCGAAGCGGAAGGCCAAGAAGGACTTCAAGCAGGCCAAGAAGGACTTCCGGGCCGCGCTGGAGGAGGCGAAGCTCGCCGCCAAGGGCACGAAGAAGAGCCGCAAGTGGCCGCTCTTCCTGGTGCTGGGCGTCCTGGCCGCCGCGGGTGCGGCGGTCGCGCTGCGCGGCAAGCAGGAGCCGCCGGTGGCCACCGAGCCGCCGCGGGCCGCGCCGAAGCCGGCCACTCCGGAGTCGACGGCGAACGGCCAGCACGCGCCGAGCCCGTCGCCGGCGGAGAAGCAGAACTAAACACGTTCCACCGGAGGTGCCGCTCGACCGCGAGGCCGAGCGGCACTTCCGCCTGCGCTGACCCGGTCACGCCAGACCCCGCACAGGCGAACGGCCGTTTTCCCAACGGCTACCGTTGGGAAAACGGCCGTTCTGCGCGTCTGCCTCAGGCGGCGGCCGCGTGCTTGTCGATCAGCTTGCCCAGGCGGGGCAGCGCCTCTTCGACGTTCTTCTTGCCGTTCGGGCGCAGCTTCTCGTAGACCTTCTTGATGCTGTCGCGGCTGCTCTTGGCGGCGCGCGCGTCGGTCACGCTCAGCAGCGCGTCGGCGGCCTCCGAGCCACGACCCGCAAGGTACGAGCCGAAGTCAGTGCTGTTGGTGCCGCCCTGGCCCTTGAAGTCGGCGTAGAACGGCTCGAGCGCGGCGGCGAAGTCGTCGAGCAGGCTGTCGACGGCGGAGCCGATGATGCCCGGCTTGATCTTCTTGACCGCGGCGAAGCCGGTCTTGATGACGGCACCGGACACGCCGCCCTTGTCCGAGACCTCTTCGTCGACCAGCGTCTCCAGGTCGGTCACAACGGCCGGACGCCTGCTGGAGTCGAGCAGGATTTCCTTGAGGGTGTCAGCCACGAATGTCTGTCCTTCTTCACATCGAGGTACACGGGGGCTCTCGCAGCCCGTGGCACGCCGGCCGCAGGTCTCGACCGGTCACGTGCTGGTCCTCCCCGGCTGCGAGGTGCGATCAGGGTAATACAAGATCAACTTGACACTGCACCCCGCCGGTCTTAAAGGCGCGAGATCGCCTGCCGGGCAACGGTTCTCGCCTTCACCGTCTGTTGCTGGTTCGTGGTCACGATGACCGCTGTACCGTCCCTGGCCACGGCATATACCGCGCCGTCCGGTTTCGACGCGTAACCACCCTGCCACCCTGGCGGCTCAGCCGCGGGGTTGCTCGTGGCCACCGGAGCCGCCTGGTCGACGAGCGCGTTCGCCACCGCCGGATCCCCGGTGTAGACGCGCACGGTCAGCTGGAGCTTGCCGGACAGGGCGTAGAAGAAGCACGTGGGATGCGGCTGGTCGGCGGAGATCTCGACCTTCGACACCCGCTGCCCGTTCGAGTCCGCGACGAACGAGTTCTCCAGGTACGGGCAGGGTGCGGCGCGGGCCGGCGTCGGCTCCGGCGGCAGCTGCACGGCCGTGGTGGCCGGCGCACTCGGGGACGGCGGCGCCTCGGGGGCCGGCTGGGCGGAGCAACCGGCCAGCGCGGCGGCCGCGAGCAGGGCGGGCAGGACTCGTCGCATAACCCGATCAGTGAACCACCCGACCTCCGCCGGGTTGTGGCGGGCGCGCCGCTACAGCAGGGTAGAAGAAGCTACTCTACGTGTTCGTGCGGAGGCGAAATGTATTCACGGCGGGCCGCGGGCGGCGTGCTGGCCCTGGTGACCGGAGCCGCCCTGCTGGCCGGGACCACACCGGCGCGAGCGGCCGCGGCGGACTTCCCGGCCGGGGACGAGGGCTACCACACCTACGCCGAGGTCACGACGGAACTGCAGAAGGCGGCCGCGAACCACCCGGACATCGCGGTGCTGTCCAGCGTGGGCAAGTCCTACGAGGGCCGCGAGCTGAACCTGGTGAAGATCAGCGACAACGCCGCCGCCGACGAGGGTGAGCCCGAGGTGCTGTTCACCTGCAACCAGCACGCGCGCGAGCACCTGACCACCGAGATGTGCCTGCACATCGTGCAGCGCTTCACCGGCGGCTACGCGACCGATCCGAACATCCGGTCGCTGGTCGACGGCCACGTGATCTGGGTGATCCCGAACGTCAACCCGGACGGCTCGGAGTACGACATCTCGGACACCGACTACAAGTACTGGCGCAAGAACCGCAGGCCCGTGGACGGCGGCAAGATCGGCACCGACCTCAACCGCAACTGGGGCTACAAGTGGGGCTGCTGCGACGGCTCCAGCACGCGGCCCGCCTCGGACACCTACCGCGGCCCGTCGGCCTTCTCCGAGCCGGAGACGCAGGCCGTGTCGCGGTTCGTCGACTCGCGCGCGGCAGGCGGGCAGCAGCGGATCAAGGCGCACATCGACTTCCACACCTACTCCGAGCTGGTGCTGTGGCCGTTCGGGCACACCGAGGACGACACCGGCGAGGGCATGACGGCCGAGGAGAACGCGCGGTTCCGCGACGTCGGGCAGCGCATGGCGGCGACCAACCGGTACACCGCCCAGCAGTCCAGCGACCTCTACATCACCGACGGGGACGTCAACGACTGGATGTGGGGCACGCACAAGATCCTCAGCTTCACCTTCGAGATGTACCCGACCAGCGCGTTGCCCGGCTTCTACCCGCCGGACGAGGACATCGTGCGGGAGACGACGCGCAACGACGCGGCGGTGGACATCCTGATCAGCGAGGCGCGCTAGACAATCGATCCAAGTTCTGTACATCATGCCCAGGTGAGTGATGCCGACGCGGTGCTCGCCGCGCTCCGACCCGTGCTCGACGGCCTCGCCGCCACCTTCGGCGGGAACTGCGAGGTCGTCCTGCACGACTACCGCCGGCCGGAGGGTTCGGTCGTCGCGGTCGCCGGCGACGTCACCGGCCGGGCGCCCGGCGGCTCGATGAGCGAGCTGGGGCTGAGCCTGCTCAAGCAGGGCCGGGACGCGCGCGACCAGATCAACTACCTGACGCGGACACCGGCCGGGCGCGTGATCAAGGCGTCCACGATGCTGCTGCGCGACCGCGACGGGGAGGTGTTCGGGGCGCTGTGCGTGAACCTCGACGTGACCGATCTGCGGCACGCGGCCGTGCTGCTCGGCGAGCTGGCGGCGGTGACCGCCCTGCCCGACGCGACCACCACGTTCACCAACGACGTGGGCCAGCTGATCCGCGCGGTGGTGGCCGAGGAGGAGCTGAAGCTCGGGCGGCCGGTGAGCCGGATGACGCGCGCCGAGCGGCTGGACCTGTTTCGTGCGCTGGACGAGCGCGGGCTGTTCGCGCTGCAGAAGGCCGTGCCGGAGGTGGCCGCCGCGCTGGGGATCTCCCGGGCGTCGGCCTACAACCACCTGGCCGAGATCAGGTCTTAGGCGGCAGGCCGAAGACGTTCCACGGCGGGCGCGGGGTGTCCAGTGCCTCGGCGTCGGTGATCGGCGTGGCGGTGCCGCGGAACCGGTCGAGGTCCGCACCGCTGGTGACGCGGGCGGGGAACGCCGCGGACGCCGCGCGGCGGCTGATCGCGTCGACGGGCAGTTCCGCGCGCGAGGCGACCAGCACGAGGTTGCCGAACCGGCGGCCGCGCAGGACCCCGGAGTCGGCGAGCATGACGACGTGCGGGAAGACGGCGCCGATCGTGGCGACGACCCGGCGGGCGAACTCGAGTCCCGGCCCGTCGGCGACGTTGATCAGGTAGGTGCCCGCTGGCCGGAGCACCCGGGCGACGTCGGTGGTGAACTCCAGGGTCGCCACGTCGCCCGGCATCTTCGCGCGCTGGAAGACATCCGCGACGACGAGATCGGCCGAGGCGTCCCGTCGCGTGGCAACGCCTTCGCGGCCGTCGGAGATGCGCACCCGCAGGTTGGGCACGGCGCGCAGGTCGAGCTGCTCACGGACGAGGTCGATGAGCGGTTCGTCCGCGTCGAAGACGAGCTGCCTGCTTCCCGGGCGCGTGGCCGCGATGTAGCGCGGAATGGTGCAGCCGGCGCCGCCGAGGTGGAGTGCGTCGAACGGCCCGTCGGCGAGGCAGTCGATGACGTCCCCGATGCGCCGCACGTACTCGAACTCCAGGTGCGTCGGATCATCGAGGTCCACATAGGACTGGGCAACCTCGTCGACGGTCAGGAGCCAACCATTGGGCCGATCGACGTCGGCGAGCAGTTCAGCGAGCCCGAAGCGGACGGGGTAGCGGCCGGGAACCGGACGGGCGGGACCACGCCGCCGGTTCGTGCCTCTGCCTGCCATCGCCGCAACTCTACGTGAGCTCCAAACACCGGCGGCAACGGTCACCGCGGCGGGTTCGCCGGAGACGTCACGGCGACTGTGTGGAGCTGAGGGGAATCGAACCCCTGACCTCTGCCTTGCAAAAGCAGCGCTCTACCAATTGAGCTACAGCCCCGGACGCGGGCCCCCAAGCCCGCGGGAAGTTCAGTTGTTCGTGCCCGCCTCGGCGGTCTTCGCCGGGGCGCTGCCGTTCGTCGAGACCGCGGCCAGCGGGCGCTCGGTCGGGGCGGTGGCCTCGCGCCACAGGTCGGCCTCAGCCTTCGCGTCCTTGTTGCGCTTGATCACGAACAGCACCCCGCCCGCGACGACTGCGAGCGCCAGCAGCTTCTTCACGTTCCGGCCCCTCTTCGACGGTCCAGCTGACCACACGATGCTACTGCACCCGCCAGGGGGAGGTTCGCGCGGTGCGCACGGGCCCGGCCCGGGTGATTAGCGCCCGTGCCGCCCGGGTAGCCGACTCGTGACGGAGACGAAGGAGGGGCAGGAAATGACCGACAAGGAAGACCGCCAGGAAGGCATCAAGGGCGCGGTCGAGGGCCTGAAGGGCAAGGTCAAGGAGACGGCCGGCACGTTCCTCGGCAACGACTCCGCCCAGCGGGAAGGCCGCGCGCAGCAGGAGAAGGCCGACGCGCAGCAGCGTGTCAGCGAGAAGGAAGCCGAAGCCGACCGGGCGCGGGAGGAAGCGGCACTCGGTGAGGCGCGGCAGCGCAGGGAACAGTAACCCCACCCCAGACACGGCCAGGTCAGACGCGGCAGAGCTCCCCGTCTGTCCTGGCCGTTCCACGTGGAACCAAGCTTGACCTTGCCCCTGGGGCAAGCCGCACAGTCGCTTCCGCCGGGCAGAATGCCTGGTACGAGGAGGTCGACATGGGGCTGCTCACGATCGGGGCGTTCGCCCGCGCGGCGGGACTGTCCCCGAAGGCGCTGCGTCTCTACGACGAACTGGGCCTGCTCCGGCCCGCATCGGTCGATCCGGTGTCCGGCTACCGGCGCTACGCACCGGACCAGCTGGAGCGGGCCCGGCTGATCGGCTGGCTGCGCCGGACCGGAATGCCGTTGGCACGGATTTCCCGGGCACTGGCGGGACCCGATCCAGCCGCGGAGGTCCTCGCCTACTGGCGCGAAGTCGAAGCCGACGTCGCGGCGCGCGGGCGGCTCGTCGCCTTCCTCGTCGCGCAACTGTCCGGAAAGGACACTGCGATGACGGGACTCGTCCACGCCGTGCGGGTCTGGTGCGCGAAACGAAGCAGGACGCGGCCTACGCCGGTCCGCACCTGCTCGCCGTCGCCGACGGGTTCGGCCCCGGCGGGCACCAGGCGAGCGTCGCCGCGATCGAGACGGTCAAACCGCTGGACGCGCTGGCCACCGGCGATCCGCTGGACGCACTCGGGGACGCCTTCCGCGTGGCCGGCGCCGCGGTCCGGCACCTCGAGGACGCCGGCACCACCCTGACCGCGCTGCTCTGGTCCGGTTCGCGGCTCGGCGTCCTGCACGTCGGCGACTCGCGGGCGCACCTGCTGCGCGAGGGCGAGCTGTTCCAGCTGACGCAGGACCACGTCCACGGCACCGCGGTTCCGGCGACCCTGGTCCGGGCTCTGCACCGGCACCCCGCGGAGCCGGACCTGCTGCTCGCCGGGGGTGGTGGCGGCGCGCAGTTCGGTGCTCAGGGCGTCGGCGGGCCTCAGCACGCTGGTCGACCTCGCCAACCGGCGCGGCGGTCCGGACAACATCGCCTGCGTGGTCGCCGACGTCGCGGCCTAGACGCCCCGGACGGCCTGCACGTCGAGGCGGAGTTCGATCGTCGAGCCGACCACGACCAGGCCCTTCGCGAGCGTCTGCTGCCAGTTGATCGTGAAGTCCTCGCGGTGCAGCTCGGCCTTGGCGATCGCGCCGAGCCGGTCGCCGTTCCACGAGCGCAGGCCCAGGTAGCTGGCGTCCAGGCGGACGCCCCGGCTCGCGCCGCGCAGGTTGAGCGTGCCGTCGATGTGCCAGCGGTCGCCGGCCACGCGCTGCGCCCGGTCGCTGAAGAAGTGGATCTTCGGGAAGCGGTCCACGTCGAGGAAGTCGGGCGAGCGCAGGTGCTCGTCCCGCTTCTCGGCGGCCGTGTCGATGCTCGCCGCGTCGATGACGACCTCGATCGAGGAGTTCTCGATCCGCTCGCCGACGTTGATGCTGCCGTGGAAGCGCGTGAAGCGGCCGTGGACGCGGGACAGGCCGATGTGCCGCGCGACGAACCGGATCGACGTGTGGTCCGGGTCGATCACCCACCGGCCCGGACCCGGCAAGCGGACGCTCGCGTCCGGGCGCAGCTCCACCTCACCGAGCGCGGTGTGGTCGCCGCTGGCGACGTCGACGGTGTGGGTGACCTCGCGGTATCCGCCCGCGCTGATCGTGACCTGGTAGGTCCCGGTGGCCGCGGTGACCACCGCCAGCCCGTAGTCGTCGGACACGGCGCGGAACACCCGTGGGCCGCGCTTGTGGCGGAGGGTCATCTCGGCACCGGCCAGCGGGTTGCCCAGCTCGTCGCGCAACCGGACGCTCACCAGACCGGCCCCGGCCGCGAACGTGACCGGCTCCCCCTGCCGGCCGTCACGGCGACGCAGGCGCCTGAACATCGGAAACGCTCCCATCGGTCGGTGGTCCGTGGGGGACCCTAACCAGGGGATTCGTGTTTCGTGACCCGGTCGTTACCAGAGTCACCGCACGAACGTGTCCGAATCACCCTTCGCGGTGGTGCCGTGCCAGTCCAGGCAGATCACGCAGGCGTCGTCCTTCGGGCGCCCGCCGGCGGCGTCGACGACGGCCGAGGTCAGCGTCTGCACCACCGCCCGCGGATGCCGCCCGGCGGTCTCGAGCGCCAGACGGCGCAGGTCCACCGACGCCGCCTCCCGTTCCAACATCCCGTCGGTCAGGAGGAACAGCCGGTCGCCCGGCCGCAGGTCCACGCTCTGGACCTCGCGTGGTTTCTCCTGCAGTCCCGTGCCGAACGGGGTGTCGCGGTGCAACGGCAGCTCCCGCACGGTGCCGTCGCGCAGGAGCAGCGGCAGCGGGTGTCCCGCGTTGACCACGTCGGCGCGCCCGTCGGCCAGTTCGATGCGGAACAGCTGCCCGGTCGCGTACGGCGTCTTCGCGTGCTCCCGCACGGCCTGGTCCGCCGCGGCGGCCTGGTCGGCGAGGGACTGGTTCGCCCGGCGGGCGCCGCGCAGGGCGCCCAGCAGCAGGGTGGCCACCAGACCGGACTGGACGTCGTGGCCGACCGCGTCGGTGATGGACAGGTTCAGGGTGTCGTGGCCGAGGGCGTAGTCGTAGGTGTCGCCGCCCACGTTGTCGGCGGGCACCAGCGCGCAGGCGACCGTGAACTGGTCGGCCTCGCAGCAGGCGGCGGTGGGCAGCAGCTGGTGCTGGATCTCGGCCGCGAGGCTGACCTGTGTGGTGCGCTCGCCCCACTGGTAGAGGTCGGTGAAGCGGCGGTCGGTGACGATCAGGTAGGCGAGCGCGAGCGCCACCTCGCGGATCTGCTCCAGCGCGGAGTCGTCGAGGTCCGGAAGGGTCATCTCGAGGAGGCCGACGGGATCGCCGCGGTTGGTGACGGGCACGACGACGTGCCACTGGTCGCGGTGCTCGCGGTGCGGCTCCTGGCTGGACAGGACGCGTTCGTAGACGCTGCCCGCCAGGTCGAGGCGCTCGGCGTCCTCGCCTCGCAGCGACTTCCCGTGCGTGGTGAACCGGACCAGTTCGCGGCCCAGGAGGTCGACCAGCAGGAACGAGACGTCGGACGCGGCGAACCGCTCTTCCAGGTACCCGGCGACCACGTCGACCGACTTCACCGGCGACGCCCGCTCGGCGGCGGTGAGCACCGCAGCGAGACCGGACGGTTCATCGGACATCCCGGTCGCCCCCTCAGACACCGCCGATGCGGCCCTGCGCCGCCGGCACCACTCTTGCCGATCGTAATGGCGCGCGTGACGCCGAGGAGGGTCAGCCAGGTAGCGTCCGGGGCGCGCTGGACGGTGTTGCTGACCAAGACACCCCGCGCGGACACCGGCCCGAACGGCCGCGTGATCAGGACCGGTGCCGTCGTGCCTGGACGTAGATGCTCCACCACACCGCGGAAACCAGGACGCCACCGACGGCGACAAGCCAGTCCACCCAGGTGCGCTCGCCGCGAACCAGGAACAGGGCGGCGTGCCCAACCTGAATCAGCGTCCAAATGACCGAAATGACCAGCGCCATCCGCGGGTTCGGCCAGTTCGAGTCACCAGACACAGCCTCACCGTGGCACGCCACTGTCTCGCGCCGCACGCCACCGACGGAACAACCGATCATGCCTGCGCCCGTCCGCTGTCCTCCATGCCCGACCAGCCCGCGCGCAGGACTCGGTGGAGCGACGCCGAGCTCATGGCACTCGACACCAACCCGCAGGCCCGGCTGGTCATCGTCGAGGGCATGATCTCCGGCATCAGCTCCGGCCGGTGATCGAGCACGGCGCGGAAACCATGGACCGGATCTTCGCGAGCTGATCCGCTCCGAGCGCGGATCCGAAAACAAAGGTCCCAGAACGACACTCAGGCCCCGCCTCCGGGAAGGAGACGGGGCCTGAGTCTGTCGAGTGGGCCCAGGAGGACTTGAACCTCCGACCTCTTCGTTATCAGGCCAGATTTGGACCCCGTTTGATCTTGGGGAGTACCGCATCCGCCCTGGTCAGGAACGTCCGTGGAAGTCCGCCGACGTACGTCGGTCTACGGGGCGGTTGTCGCTCACTTTGACGCCCACCGGCAGGCCCCCTGACCAGGCGAAAGAGGCTGAACCATTGGGGGTAGCCCCCTATGTTCCAGCCTCAGTGACCCTGTGACAGGAAAGTAGTGTGGGGCGAGTTGTCACTCCCCTGTCACTCCTGTTTCCGCAGCTCAAGTGCCAGCGAGTAACAAAGTGACAGGTGTGACAGCGATGAGGTACCGGTGTCACTCGCTCAGCCACCGAGCAACGTTTCAAGTGTCTCGGCGGGCGTCGCGCAGCGGAAACCAGTGTCGTCATCGCACATGCTCGCGGCAGCATCATTGAAGGATGACGGAGTGGCGCGGTCGAAAGGACTGGTCCACGCCCCGCCCTTCAACTCGTAGCGGCCGTGACGTGTCTCGGTCGAGCACCACTCCCACACGTTGCCGCACATGTCGTAAACGCCGTAAGGGCTGATGCCGGTCTGGTAGCAGTCCACGGGCGTGGTCGAGCCGACGCCGTTCTCCCGGACGTTGCACTTGGCCGGCGTCGGCTGATCACCCCACGGGTAGACGGCGCCCCGCGTGCCGCGGGCTGCCTTCTCCCACTGCTGGCTCGTTGGCAGGGCCTTACCAGCCCACTCCGCGTAGGCCGTCGCGTCATTCCAGGTCACAAACACCACGGGGTGGTCACCGAGCTTCTCCACGTTCTCCTCGCTCCACCGCTGTGGCGCGGGATGCCCGGTCGCCGTGAGGAACTGCGCGTACTGAGCGTTCGTGACCGGGTAGACGTCGATGTAGAAGTCCGGCACCCAGATCGGTTCGTTGCTCGGGCCGGACAGGAAGACGCTGCCGTCGACCTTCACCATCGTGCTGCCGTCCGCGGGATGCCTCACGCGGCTGCTGCCGATGAGGTCGGGCATCGCTTCCCCGGCCGCATCGACCGGCACAAGGGAGCCGCCGGTCAGGTGCGAGAAGCGAGCACGGGTGTCAGCATCCGACCGCGCCAAACACGTGTCGAGGGCTGCCTGGTTGACGGGGCGCGGCCGGATGTTCTCCCGGCCCGCCTCCCACTTCGAGATCATCCGCTCACTCACACCGAGGTGTGCCGCGAACTCGCGAATGCTCATGCGCTTCGCCTCCCGAAGCGCGCGCACCTCGATCCCTGACCAGCGCTGAACCGTCGCCACTAGCTACTCCCCCACGGACTGGGCCTTCTCTGTGGAGCGTAGCGGGCTGTTGTCACCCGCTTACACAGCTTCGGAAGGAATGTCCGCGTACAGCTCCCGCAGCTCGT
The DNA here is from genome assembly GCF_023376025.1 of Amycolatopsis thermalba. Lineage (NCBI taxonomy): Bacteria > Bacillati > Actinomycetota > Actinomycetes > Pseudonocardiales > Pseudonocardiaceae > Amycolatopsis > Amycolatopsis thermalba. The sequence goes on along the minus strand of NZ_CP091196.1, from coordinate 497,826 downwards.
GCAGCACCTTGTGATCCGTAGGCCATTCCGTGCTGTCGACTGAGGCAATGGGCCTGATGCCGGTGGCTGCGTTCGTTGCGAATGCGGCCTCCATGCCCGACAGGTCCGATAGCGTCAGCGGCTCCGTCGCCACGGGCTCATCGAGCGCCTGGTTGATCAGCGTCATGGTGATGCCCTGCAACCACTCGGCACGCGGCCACACCACCCGTCCATCGCGGATGAACCCGATGTTCGAGGTCGCGATCTCGGAAATCGTGCCATCAGGGTTCAGGAACAGGACATCGTCGAACCCCTCCCGCTGAGCAGCCCGACGCCTGCGCAGTGCTCCGAACAGCCCGACGTGCTTGACCGCGGGGATCTCGCGCCGGTACGACGCGGCTTGCAGGCGCCAGGGCGCAGGTGTCGCCAGGCTTGCCGGCCGAGTCGTCACCAGCACGTGCGGATCAGCGTCTGATCCGATGGTCCCCAGGTCGAACGCGGGATCAAACACCGTCACCCGCACGACTGTGGCCGGTTCCGACGCAGCGAGCGCGCGCCGGATGAACTCTCGCACCCGATCGGTGTCCAGCTCGACATCGAACAGCTGGCGGCAGTCTCGCGCGAGACGTTGCATGTGGAGGGACAACCCCTTCACAGAGCCGTCCTGAACCAACATGGACGTGAAGTGCCCGTAGTTGGTCAAGGCGAGCGCCTTCATTTGCTCGATCGTGGCGGGCGAACCGTTCAACTCCATGCCCTCAGCCTCCCATTCCAACGCTCGCAACGCCCCTCCTCCCGGGCCGAAGTTCAGTGAAAGTTCAGGGCCTCAGGTTCGGCGAAAGTTCAGTAGTAGGGCGCTTTCGTGACAGTTCTCAGAATCCCGGCTTGGCCGCACTCTTGATGCATGAGCAACGCCGGCGCTCCGAAAGCCGAGAGTCACAACGAAAGGAGTCAGCATGGCCAAGCAGGACGTTCCCGGGACTGAAGACCGGCAGCGGGCTACTCCCGAAGGTTGTCACCGCCCTGGTCGTGCTCGCCCTGCTGGCGATCGTCGTCAAGCACCCGGCCGACGCGGCAACCTGGGCCAAGAGCATTGGCAGCGGGATCGGGGCGATTATCGACGGAATCGCCACGTTCGTCCGGCAGCTCAGCGCTTAACGCTGGGACTGCCGATCAAGCAGCTCAGTCAGGCGCTTCTCGATGTCTGCGAGCTGGCGGGCGGCACCGGCAAGCTCGGACTGCAAGCCCGCGACGTCATCCCGGATCGCCAAGAGCGCTTCGCTCTCGTTCACATCGGCCGACCGGTCGCGGACCCGCGCTCCAGCGTTCCGCTTGATCGTGACGAATCCCTGGTCGCGCAGCAGCCGCACGGCCGCGATCGCCGTGTTGACCGCCACGTCGTACTCACTGGCTAGCTGTCGATAGGGCGGCAACGGCGATCCCACGGGGTACTCCCCCGCCTCGATCTGCACCCGCAACGCGTCCGCCACCTGCCTGCTTGCGGGCGGCTTGCCGCTCGACTCAGCCGTATCAGCCACTCGTCCACCTTACCCAGATGTCTTACGACACGGGGTTGACAAGACCCCGCCGCCTCCCTAACGTCTTGCGACATAGAGATGTCTCAAGACATCACCCCAACGAACAGGAGAGCAATGAAGTTCGCACGGATCGCCAGCTCGGAAGCGCTCGATGCGCTGTTTCCGCTGGTCGATGAGGACATTTCCGCGGTGGCGCGGGATGAGGCGGTCGCGGCGGAAGTCGCCGAGATCGATGCACTGATCGAAGAGATGGAGCGCGAGTGGGCCGCCGCCGAGCGTGTTGAGGCGTTCCGGATCTCGCGTGAGCTGACCGACGAGGTCCGGGCCCGGCGCACCGCCCGGCGGGCGGCTCAGCAAGCACTGCGGTCGCTGCCGGTCCGGCTCGATGCGGTCACGGGGGAGGCGGCGTGATGATCCGCTACACCAGCGTCGAGGACTTCTACGACCGGCTCGCCGAGGCGCACGACCAGCAGGCGCAGGACGGCACCGAGCACGCGGTGACGCGCCAGGGCGCGCAAGCCCGGGCGGAGCACTACCGCGAGATCGCCGACCAGGCACGCCGCTCCCGCCGGGGAGGTGAGCGGTGATGCGGCACCGTTCGGTGCGGGCGCTCGCGCTGTTCGGGGCGTTGCAGGCGGTGTTTTCGGATGTGCACCCCTACTGCGACCAGATCGTGCAGTCCAGCGAGGACGCCAGCAAGAAGGGCCTGCCCGGGTGGGAGGGCGCGAAGCACTGCGCCCGCCACGTCACCACCTACACCGCCGGTCAGACGGTCGCCTCGGTCGCGGTGACCTCGGCGCTGGGCTACCGGCTGCCGCTGCGCGCGCTGGCCGCGGGCACGGCGGTCAACGCGGTCACCCACTACGTGATCGACCGGCGCGAGCCGTTCAAGCGGTTCCTGCGCAGCAAGTTCATCGGCAAGGGCGGCTACCTCGCGCACGCCACCGTCAAGCGCCGTGAGGGCGTGGTGGACGAGGGCGGCCCGGGGACGGCGCTGATGGAGATGGACCAGGCCGCGCACCGCCTCATCGGCGTGGCCGCCTCGCTGCTGACCACCTACCTCGCCACCCGCAACCACGACTGACCAGGAGAAACCCCATGAAGCTGAAGAAGAACCCCAAGGCCAACACGGGCGCCGTCCAGCTCACCGCGCTGAACCGGACCGGCACGTGCGCCGGGTGCGGCAAGCGGGTCGACAAGACCTCCAACTGCTGCGGCAAGCCCGCCTGCTCCCGCCGCATCGCCGCCCAGCTCTGACCCTGCACCCACCGCTGACCCCGAATCGCTTTGACCGGAAGGAACTGTCCTCAATGGCCGCCAAGGTCTGGATCGCCAAGTACCGCGAAGGCGAGTACGTCACCGACACCGACGGGCGCGAGTGGTGCGTCACCAGCTACACGCAGCGCAGCAACATCGCCTGGATCCGGCTGCGCGAGTTCGCCGGCTCCCGCTCGGTCACCGTCCAGGGGCCGCTGGGCTCGAAGAAGCCCATCCGCTAACCACCACTACCCAGGAGACACACAATGGACTTCTTGCAGGTCGACCGCATCAGCGGCCCGGTGGTCGTCAACGGCCGGGTCTACTACTCCCGCAACGGCGTGTCGGTCAACGGCCACACCGTCACCGACGCCGCCACCGGCCGCCGGTTGTCCGACCGCCCGATCCCGCACCCCGAACGCGGCTCGAACATGGTGTGCCGGGGCGGCCAGGTGTGGATCAACGGCGTCCGTATCGAGCCGGAGGAGGGCTGATGCCCGCCCCGTACAAGCCGGTGCGGACCGCCCGCCGCCCGCAGCCGATCACCGACGCCGAGTACGAGCTGCTGCGCGAGTGCCGCTGCCCCCGCATGCGCGGCACCCACGCCGCCGGCCACTGCGGCTCGGGCCACGACCCTTCCTCGGCAGAGAGGGAGGCCCGATGACCCGCTTGCTGATCACCGAGGTCCCCGGCGCGGCCCGAACCGCCAAGCACGCGGCCGCGCCGGGACTCCCCACCCAGCCACTTCCTGACCAGAACGGAGAGACACCCATGGTCGCACAGGCCATCTACCACCAGGCCTCACAGCGCACCGGCTTCCGCGTGCAGCTGGTGGCCGCGCCGGTCGACATCATCGCCCGCCGCCACCGCGAGGGCCAGTCGGTCTCGCAGATCACCCGCTACCTGCGCGCCCACCTCGGCCCGGAGAACCCGGTCGCCTCCCGCAGCTTCGTGGAGTGGGTCATCACCGCCACCGGGGGTGAGGGCCGGTGAGCACCGAACTCGTGTTCCGCTGCCTGGTCTGCGACCAGCCGCGCACCGAGGCGGACGTGCCGTGTGAGCTGTGCGGCGCTGCCCCGGACCTGCACGTGGTTGAGGGGGACGAGCTGGTCACCTACGACCCCTTCCGGCTCAACCGGCTGGTCTCCGCCGCTGCTGCTGCACGGGTGGCGCACGCGCTGGCGGTGCTGGCCGACAGTCACCACTACCGCGCGCGACTGTGGGCGGACCGCGACGCCCCGCGCGCTCAGTGGCACCGGACGGAAGCGGCGTCCCTGGAGTGGATGCGGGCCGCCGAGCTGGCCCGCGCCGAGTTGGAGGAGACCGCGTGAGCGCCCGCATCGCGGTCGGCACCACACCGGCCCAGGTCAAAACCCTGTGCATCCGCCGCTACGAGGACACCACCGGCAAGCGGTGGCGGGAGGCCACCGAGACGGCCAAGCGGAAGTGGCTGGAGAAGACCGAGCCGGTGATCCGCGCCGAGGAAGGCATCGCCGCCGATGCGGTGTGGCGGGACGGGGCGTGGCAGCCCGCCGGCCAAACCGACCTGTTCTCCCTGACCGACGCCGACACGGAGGTACCGGCATGAGCAAGACCAAGCTGAACGTGCTGCCCAAGAAGAACACCCTGCGCAAGCTGCTCTGGCTCGGCCTGCTCGTGGCCGCGGTGGTGTGGATCGTGCAGCACCCCTACCAGGCCCGGCACGCGCTGGACAACGTGGTGCACGCGCTGACCGTGCTGTTCTCCGGCTGGGGCAGGTGAGCGGTGATGACCGATTCTCGTAGTCGCGCTGTGCGCAAGCTTGCCGAGGCGGAGCTGGCGGTGTCGGACTGGGCCGATGTCATCCGGCAGGGCGCGGAGAGGCGCGTGGGCAGTCACGATGCCGAGGCCGTCGTCGCGGACGCCGCCTACAGCCAGGCGCTGGCGCTCTTCCGTCTGGTGGGCAACGCTGCGGCGGCGTTCACCGCCCACGCCGAAGAGATCGAGCGGGGTGGCCGGTGATGTCGATGTTCGAGGTTCTGCGCCGGTTCGGGACGTTGGCGCTGCTGGTGTTCACCGGCGCGGTGCTGCTGTTCCTGCTGCTGCACCTGGTCCGCGTTCCGCTGGTGCTGATCGCGAAGGTCCTGGAGATCACGATGCGCCGCCTGGACGGCTTCGTGGCGAAGCACGCGAGCAAGCCCCCGGCCGGTCCGGTCAACCAGTTCTTCCACCACCCCACCACCACCCGGGAGGAGGCCATCAATGTTCACGCCTGAGCCCAAGCCCACCACCGGCCACACCGGACAGACCGACCGCGAGGTCCAAGCACGCCGCTCGGCCGACGTGGCGATCTACCAGCGCCCGGGCACCCCGACTCGCACCACGCAGGCGGTGTCGTGGGTGGGCTGGCACCTGCTCGAACTGGGCGGGGTGCTGTTCCCGCTCGGCCTCGGGGCGACCGTCTGGGACGGCTTCTACGCCCTGTCGCTGCTGGCCGCCCTGGGGTGGGTGGCGAACGAGCTGCGGCTGCGCCGCCAGCAGCGTGCCCTGCGTGCCCGCGCCGGTGCCGCGCAGGACGGGGAGGTGCCGGAATGAGGGTGACCCGGATCGCTGATGTGGCGCAGGCGTGGACGGTTGTGGTGACCGTCCCGAATGGAGAGACCGTGGCGGCCGGGAGCTGGCCGGACCTGATCGAGGCCCGCACCTGGGCGCGCGCGACGAACCGGGCGCGGGTGGCGCGGGTGCGGGGTGTGCTGCCGCTGGTGTCGGCGCGTGACCTGATGACCGAGCTGGAAAGGGGGATGTGGCAGTGAGCTGGTATGAGGAGCGGCGGGAGAACAAGCGCACGGAGGCGATGATCCGCCGGGAGGACGCCGCCGCGGCCGCGCAGGTGCGCATCGCCGAGCGGCAGGCGGCCGCGCAGATCAAGCGCGCGGATGCCCAAGCCCGCCGCGAGGCCCAGCAGCAGGCCACCGCCGCCCGGCGCGCCCGGCGCGCCGCCGTGGTGCGTGGCCTGCGGCTGTGGCTTGGCCGGCACGTGGTTGAGCTGCTGATCTACCCGATCGCGCTGCTGTCGTTCGTGCTGGCGGCCCCGGCGATGGCCCGCTACGGCATCGAGGTGTTCGCCTCCGAGCTGGGCGCGCTGCTGCCCGGGATCACCGAATTCGGGATGTGGGCGTTCGCGATCGCGGTGGTGATCGAGCGGCGGCGCCACCCGGACCGCTCGGTGTGGGGGCTGGTGGCCGGGGTGCTGGTGTTCGGCGCGGTCGCCTTCGGCATCAACTTCACCCACGGCCTGACCACCGCCTGGGACCACGGCGTGGTCATGGGCACCGCCTCAATCGCAGGGGTGGTCGCCCACCAGCTCACCCTCGCCACCGCCCCGAAGTCCGGGCAGCAGCGGCGGGAGGCCCGGATCGAGCGGGCCGCCGCCCGCAAGGTCGCCCGCATCCGCAAGGCCGCCGTCAAGCGCGCGGTGGCCGAGATCGAGGCGGACGGGTCGGCCCGGCTGCTCTACGCCCCCGGCCGCTACACCCTCACCCGGCGCGGCCTGAAGCCCGCGACCGTGCCCGGCCTGCCGGTGGCCGAGTCCACCGACTGGGACCGCGAGCTGGCCGACCTGCTCGCCACCACCGGCGCGGCCACCGCCACCGGCGTGACGCCCTCGATCGAGGGCGAGCAGGAGCCCGGGGACTCGATCGAGGGCGGGTCGGTCGCCACCCTCGATCACGGCCCTGACCTGCATGAGTCGAGCCCGGACCGGCCGGTGATCGACCGCAAGCCCGGCCGGTCGATGGAGCAGCTCCGCGCCGAGCTGGCCGCCGCGATCGAGGCCGGGACGGTCAACCCGCGCTCGGCGGAGTCGATCCGCAAGACGCTGCGCGTGTCGGCCGCCCGCGCCCGCCAGCTCCGCGACGAACACACCAAGGGAGGCCGCAAGTGACCCAGCAGCACGAGCAGGACGAGTTGGCGCAGGTGCACTACCTGCCCACCCGCCGCGCCGACGCCACCCCGAGCCCGTCGGAGACGGAGGTGGTTGAGGGTGAGCTGATCTCCGAGGAGGAGTACCAGCGGCTGTTCACCCAGCGCGGGCAGGCGATCGAGCGGTACAAGGGCTACCGCCGCGACCTGGTCACCGCCGGACGGGCGGTGAAGACCGTCGCCTTCCACGACCTCACGAAGGCGGCGGTGAAGGCCACCGGGCGGCACGTGTTCGGCTACCCGATCGCCGGGGCCGTGGTGGTGCTCAAGCGGTGGCGCGACACCCACGGCGCATCCCGCTACGAGCGGCAGATGCTGGCCGCGGAGATGGAAGGCAACCACGAGCGGCTGCTGGAGTGGGAGGCCCGTGACGTGGCGGAGAAGCAGCGCCGCCACCAGCGGGTCATGGACTGGGTGGCCGCGCCCGGCCAGTGGATCAAGGCCGGGGCGCTCGGGATCGTCGGCGTGGCCGGGTTTCTGCTGGTCCTCGGGATGATCCTGGCGGTCAGCTCCGGGCACATCGCCGATGTCATCGGCCCCATCACCGCGGTAGTCGATGCGATCGCGTTCGCGGTGTGGTTCGTGGTCACCTACGGCGCGTTCCTGCTGACCGGGGGCACCGCGGCCGGGTTCTACTACCTGCACCACCAGGGCCGCAAGCACGTCGACCTGCCCGGCTGGCTGCGCTCGGCCCCGACCGCCGCGGGCGGCCCCGAAGTCGAGGTGGACGAGTCGGTGATCATGAACGCGCTGCGCAACCTCGGGCACCCGGCGCTGAACAAGAAGCTCAAGGAGGGCTGGGGCACCGCCATCACCCCGACCTGGGTGCAGCCGCCACTGCCGGTCAGCCACGGCTGGGAATTCGTCCTCCGGCTCCCGGCCGGGGTGCCCGCGACCAGCATCAACGCCCGCAAGACCGTGCTCGCACACAACCTCGGCCGACGCCCGGAAGAGGTGTGGGTCGAAGTCGACGACAACGACCCGATGGCGATGAAGTGCCTGGTCCTCGATCCCGGGTCGCTGCGCAAGCCGGTGCCGGACTACCCGCTGCTCGATGGCGGTCAGACCGACTTCTGGACCGGGTTCCCGGTCGGCATCGATGCCCGCTGGAACCAGGTCGACACCCCGGTATTCGAGCGCAACTTCGTGTGGGCCGGGATCATGGGCTCCGGCAAGTCCGAGCAGATCAACGACCTGCTCGCCGGGGCGGTGCTGGACCCGGTGGTGGACATCGACGTGTTCTGCTTCGCCGAGAACAACGACTACGAGTGGCTGCGCCCGGTCGCCTCAACCATCTCCATGGGCGACACCGCGGAGAACGTCCAGGCGTGCATGGACCACATCCATGCCCTGCACGACTCCCTCGCCGAACGCGGCCAGCTCTTCCGGGAGTACGGCATCAACTCCCTGACCCGGGAAGCGGCGGAGAAGGACGACCGGCTGCGGCCCCGGATCGTGATCATCGACGAGTGCCAGAGCTTCTTCCGGCAGGACAAGCCCGAAGACCGGCGCGAGGTGGTCAACCTGGTCGTGCGGTTCTTCTCCGCCGCCCGCAAGTACGGCATCGTGCTCGGGTTCGCCACCCCCACCCCGTCGGACCTGTCCCTCCCGCGGGACCTGATCGCCGTCACCACCAACAAAGCTTGCCACGCCATCGGCGACAAGACCCGCAACAACGTCGTGCTCGGCGAGAAGGCGTACGAGAACGGGCTCTCAGCGCTGGAACTCAAGCCCGCGGTGAAGAAGGGCGGCAAGATCGTGGCCCTCAACGACGTCGGCACGTCGGTCACGGTCGGGTTCATGGACCAGCCCGGGCTGTTGCGCGCCTTCCACCTCACCAGCGAGCAGAAGGCCGCGATCGTCGCCCGCGGTGTCGAGCTGCGCGGCGGCCGGGTGCGTCGGGCCGCGATCGAGCAGCCGCAGCAGCGGGACCTGCTCGCCGACGTGGCCGCCGTGCTGCTGCCCGGCGAGGACAAGGCCAAGGCCACCGACGTGTGCGCGCGGCTGCGCGAGCTGGCCCCCGGCTACCGGCCCTACATCGGGCTCACCGCCGAGAACCTGCGCGACCAGCTCGCCGAGCACGGCTGCAAGGTCACCAAGGTCGGCGTCCTCATGGTGTTCACCGAGCGTGTCCAGCAGGCGCTGGCCGCCCGCGAGGGAGGGAACGCCTGACCCGGCCGGAGAACCCGCCCGCAAGCCCGCCGCGCGGGCGGGTTCTCCCTCCACTCCCTCGCTCCCTTCACCACTGAAACCGCAGATCACCCCTAGGGAAGCCACCCAGGGACGCGCCGAGGGAATTTTCCCTACCCGCCACCGGATTCCCTCGCCCGCTCCCTCCCGATTCCCTACCCCCGCACGCCACCGATCGTCACACACAGTCACTTTCGGAGGTTCGATGACCACCCGCCTCGCCCGCCTGATCGCCCGGTTCGTCGCCACCTGCAAGTGCGGAGCCCGCATCCCGGCCGACCAGGTCATGTGCTCGGACTGCGCCAACAAGTAGCCCACTGTCGCGAAAGGACACGCCACCGATGGGAAGCAACAAAGGACTCGTGCACCGCGGCTCCAAGTCCTGGTGGACCGGCGACGTCAAGACCCTCTGCGGTCTCATCATCCCCGGCCGGGACGCCAAGTCGCCGTGGCTCACCAGCCCGGCCTGCCCGCAGTGCGAGGCCGTTCTCGAAGCCCGCAAGCGCAAGTAGCCCACCGACCCTGCCGGGCCGCCCGTCCGACTCGCCTCCGGGCGGCCCGGCAGTCCCAAGACCGTCAGCACTCGCGAAAGGTTCCCCATGCCTACCGCCACCGCGACCGACGCCCTGACCGACCCGGAGCGCCAGTTCCTCGGCTGCCTGATGCAGCTGCCCGCCCGCCCGGCGCGGCGGCTGCTGGCCGGGATGCGCGCCACCGACTTCACCGGCGGCATGTCCGCCCACGTCCTCCAACTCGCCATCGAGGTCGTGGCCGCCGAGCACACCCCGGCCCCGGTCACCCTCTACACCCACGCCATCGCCACCGGGCAGGCACCGGGCGAGAAGCGCCGCGAGTGGCTGTCCGGCTGGCTGGCCGACACCTTCCGCGACGCCCCCGTGCCCGGGCTGGCCGACCACCTCAAGGGCGTCCTGTTGGAGGCCGCGTGGCGACGTGCGCTGCTCGCCCACGCCCGCCGGATCGAGCAGGCCGTGGCCGGCTCGCCCACGGCGGTGCTGCGTGAGCTGGCCGACGACACCGCCGCCATCGACGAGCTGTGGACCCGCTATGAGGCCGCTACGACGGCCAACCCGACGCACTTGGAGGTGGCTGCCTGATGTTCACCGTGACCGACCTGTTCTGCGGCGCCGGGGGTTCCGGGCTCGGCGCGACCGCCGTGCCGGGTGTGGAGCTGGTGATGGCTGCCAACCACAGTCCGCGGGCGATCGAGACCCACGCCGCGAACTTCCCCGGCTGCGAGCACGACTGCGCCGACATCTCCCAAGTGGAGCCGCGCCGCTACCGGCGCACCAACATCCTGTGGGCAAGCCCGGAGTGCACCAACCACTCGATCGCGAAGGGCCGCAAGCGCGCCAGCGTGCAGCCGAGCCTGTTCGACGAGCCCGTGCCGGACCACGTGGCGGAGCGGTCGCGGGCGACGATGTGGGACGTGCCCCGCTTCGCCGAGGTGCACCGCTACGACGCCGTGATCGTGGAGAACGTGGTCGATGCGGCGAAGTGGGCGCCGTTTCGGGCGTGGCTGCTGGCGATGGACTCCTACGGCTACGAGCACAAGATCGTGTCGCTGAACTCCATGCACGCCCCGGCGATCGCCGCGCCGCGCGCGCCGCAGTCGCGGGACCGGATGTACGTGGTGTTCTGGCGCAAGGGCAACCCCGCCCCGAACCTCGACATCCGCCCGAAGGCGTGGTGCCCCACCTGCGAGCGGGAGGTGCGGGCGATCCAGGCGTGGAAGGGCACCGCACGGGTCGGCCGCTACCGGCAGCAGTACCTCTACCGCTGCCCATCGGCCACCTGCCGTCACCAGATCGTGGAGCCCTACGTGCTGCCTGCGGCGGCCGCGATCGACTGGAGCCTGCCCGGGCAGCGCATCGGCGACCGCGACAAGCCCCTGTCCGCCAAGACCCTCGCCCGCATCCGGGCCGGGATGCTGCGCTACGCCACGCCGCAACTGGTCACTGCGGGCGGCTCGTGGAACGACACCAGCTACCCGACCAGCCAGCCGTTCCGGACCCGCACCACGAGGGAGGCCGAAGGGCTGATCGTGCCGCTGGAAGGCCGCGACGGCAAAGAAGCCCGCCACACCGGCGAGCCGTTCCGGACGCAGACCACGCGGCACCAGGACGCCCTGGTGGTGCCCTACTACGGCACCGCCACCACCGCCGGGCCGGCCAGCGACCCCATCGGCACGCTCACCACCCGCGACCGCTACGGGCTGGCGTTCATCGCCGAGCTGCGCGGGGGCGGCTCCACCGCCCGCGACGTCCGCGAGCCCCTGGCCACCGTCTGCGCCAGCGGCAACCACCACATGCTCGTCCGCCAGCGCCCCGCATCCCAGCCCCACCGGGCCGGGCTGGACCTCGCGCGGTTCGCGGTCGGCACCGACGGCACCACCCACAACCGCGGAGACCTGCCACCGGCTGTCGCGAACGCCTCGTTCCGGATGCTCACCGTCGCCGAGATCCAGGCCGCCATGGCGTTCACCCCGGATTACGTGATCACCGGCAGCAAGCGCGAGCAGGTGCGCCAGCTCGGCAACGGCGTCACCCCGCCCGCCGCTGAATGGCTCGTCCGCTCCGTCGTCGCCTCCCTCGACACCACCGTCCACGACAGCTTGGAGGCTGCCTGATGACCCCAAATCGCGGGGCGACGCTGCTCGCCCAGCTCCACGACGCGCTGACCCGGTACGTCGTGATGCCCTCCGACCAGGCCACCGATGCCGTGGTGCTCTGGATCGCCGCCACCCACGTCCAACCCGCGTGGGCGCACGCGCCGCGGCTGGTGATCCGGGCACCGGAGCGGCGGTGCGGCAAGTCGCGGCTGCTCGACATCGTGGAAGCCACCAGCCACGACCCGCTGATCACGGTCAACGCCAGCCCCGCGGCGGTGTACCGCTCGATCACCCCGGACCCGCCGGTGCTGCTGGTGGACGAGGCCGACACCATCTTCGGGCCGAAGGCCGGGGACAACGAGGACCTGCGCGGGCTGCTCAACGCCGGACACCAGCGCGGCCGGCCAGCTCTGCGCTACGACGCCGCCACCTCCAAGGTCGTCACCATCCCCACCTTCGCCATGGCCGCGCTCGCCGGGATCGGCGCGATGCCCGACACCATCGAGGACCGCGCCGTGGTCGTGCACATGCGCCGCCGCGCCGCCGGGGAGAAGACGTTCCCCTACCGCGCCCGCCGCGACCGGGAACCGCTCCGCGCGCTGGCGCAGCAGCTCACCGAGTGGCTGCGCGGGGACATGGCCATCCTCGAGCGAGCCGAGCCCGCCATGCCGGTTGAGGACCGGGCAGCCGACACCTGGGAACCGCTGGTGGCCGTCGCCGACCACGCCGGGGGCGACTGGCCGGAACGCGCCCGCGCCGCCGCCGTGGAGATGACCCGCGAGCACAACGAGACCGGGGAAATCTCCGACCGGCTGCGGCTGCTCATCGACTGCCGCACCGCCTTCGCCGACGACCTCGCGTTGCCCACGGCCGAGCTGCTGCACCGCCTGCGCGGACTGGAGGAGTCCCCGTGGCGGGAGTTCGGGCCGACCGGGCTCACCGCCATGAAGCTCGGCTCGCTGCTCAAGGAGTACGGCATCCGCTCGGCCACCATCCGCTTCCCCGGCAGCGGGCAAGCCAAGGGCTACCAGCGCGCGGACTTCGCCGATGCCTGGAACCGCTACGCACCCGATCTCGACACCTCGGCAGGGGGTGAGCCGTCCCAGCCGTACCAGCCTCATAACCGCAGCTCAGACCCGGTACGGCTTGACGAGTGGTACGGCTCAAGCCGTACCAGCAAAAAAGCCGTACCGCCCCTGACCAGCAAAAACGACGCTGGTACGGCTGGGACGGCAACCCCCCTCAAAGTCGTCGGCAACAACGCCTGACCGCCCGCATGAAGGAGGAATGCGATGGACACGCCACCGGTGCCTGAGCGGCAGCTCTACCGCATCACCGAGGCCATGCGCCTGCTGTCGATGAGCCGATCCGTCATCTACGAGCAGATCCGTGCGGGACGCCTCCTCTCGGTCAAACAGGGCCGGGCCCGGCTCATCCCGGCCCGGGCGATCAGCGACTACGTCCAACTCCTCATCGACGAATCGGAGGTCATGAGTGGCGAAGCAGCGTAGCAACGGCGACGGGGGACTGTTCTGGGAGGAATCCCGGCAGCGCTGGCGCGCTGAGGTCACCATCGGCTACACCCCGGCCGGAAAGCGCCGGACGCGAAGGGCCTACGCCAAGACCAAGACCGAGGCCAAGAGCAAGCTCAAAGAGCTGTTCAAGGACCTCGAAGAGGGCATCACCGAAGACCGGAAGTACACCGTCGCACACGCGGTCCGCGACTTCCTCGCATACGGCCTGCCACGGCGCAGCACCGGCACGGTGGACAAGCTCACCAACCTGGCAAACACGCACATCATCCCCGGCTTAGGCGCCCGGAAGCTCCGGGAGCTGACAGCCGACGACGTGGACCGCTGGCTGGCCGATCGAGCGAAAGTGCTGTCCACTCGCTCGCTCCGGGAGGTGCTGTCGCTGCTCCGGCGCAGCATCGAGCGAGCCCAGAAGCGCGAGAAGGTGCGCCGCAACGTCGTGCTCCTCTGCGAGGTCCCCGAGGGCCGGGCGGGACGTCCCTCGAAGTCCCTGACGCTCGAACAGGCGGAAGCCGTGCTGCGGGCTGCTGAGGGGACGCCGATGCGCGCCTACGTGGTTGTGTCGCTCCTCACTGGCGCGCGGACCGAGGAGATGCGAGCACTGACCTGGTCGCACGTCGATCTCGTCGGCCGCCCGGACGGCAACCCGCCCATCCCGCCGCACATGATGGTGTGGCGCTCGGTCCGCGAGCACGGCGACACGAAGACGCGGAAGTCTCGCCGGTCGCTGGCCCTGCCGAAGCGCTGTGTCGAGGCGCTGAGGGCACACCAGGCCAAGCAGGACTACATGCGGACGTTGGCGCGCGACCGGTGGCAGGAGACCGGCCTGGTGTTCTCCTCCGCCGTGGGGACCGAACTGGACGCCGCCAACGTCCGCCGCGCGTTCCGGAAGGTGGTCGAAAAGGCCGGGCTGGAAGCCAAGGACTGGACGCCTCGTGAGCTACGGCACAGCTTCGTCTCGCTGCTCTCAGACAGCGGCGTACCGATCGAGCAGATTTCGCGCCTGATGGGCCACAACGGGACGGCCGTGACCGAGCTGGTCTACCGGCACCAGCTCCGACCGGTGATCGAGCACGGCGCCGAAGCGATGGACCGGATCTTCGCGAGCTGACCGCTCCAAGCACGGATCTGCGGGCAATGTCGCTCAGAATGACGCTCAGCCCCCGTTTCCCTTGGTTGGGAGACGGGGGCTGAGCTGCTGTGGGCCCAGGAGGACTTGAACCTCCGACCTCTTCGTTATCAGCGAAGCGCTCTAACCGCCTGAGCTATGGGCCCTCGAACGGAGAGAAGACTACAACATGCCTTCTACTCGCGTTCCGACAGGGTCACCTCCAGGCCTCCGGCCAGGTCGGCGGACACGTTGTAGATGAACGCGCTCACCGTGGCCAGCGCCGAGAGCAGCACGATGTTGATCGCGCCGAGGATGGCTGCGATGCCGAACACCCGGCCGGCGCTGATGAGTGGCTCGTTGGTCACGCCGGCGCCCTCGCCGGACACCAGGGACGAGTACGTGCCGTTCAGCTTGTCCCAGACGCCCATGCCGTCCAGCACCGTGTACAGCACGCCGACGGCCACCAGCCACACGAAGAACAGCGCGACACCGAGAACCAGCGACAGCTTCAGCACCGACCACGGGTCGAACCGCTTGATCTGCAGGCTCGCCCGGCGCGGGCCGCGACCGGGGCGGCGCAAGGCGCTGGGCGCCGAACGTCCCTTGGTGCCGGCACTGGCCACGCTCACCGTCTCCTGCCCCCTCAACCCTGCCAACGCGTCGTCGCGCGCCGCGGGGTTGCCGAACAGACCCTGCGCCGCCGAACCGCTGACGACGGGATTGTCGTCACCGTTCGAGTACAACACAGTTTTCTCGGCCTGGCCTTCCGACGACCACCCATCGCGGTAACCACCGCTCGACTCGGTGGTCGTGCCCTGACCGGCGTCACGGCTCAGCCGCTGCCAGGGCGGCGTGCCCGCGTCACCGGTCTGCGCACCGTGCTGTTCGGGGTTCTCCGGTGTCGTCACTTAGCTCTCTTCCGAGACGGGTTCTTCGGTTCCTCCGTTGCCTTCACCATTACCGACGCCCGAGGGCTCATCAGCGTTGCGTGCCACCGCGAGAAGAGTCGTCCCCTCCCCGAGGTTGATCAGCCGCACGCCCTTCGTCTGCCGGCCCGCCTTGCGCACCTGGTCCGCCGGCGTGCGGATGACCCCGCCGCTGGAGGTGATGGCGTAGAGCTCGTCGTCGGCGTCGACGATGAGCGCCCCCACCAGCCTGCCACGCTTGCGGTCGTGCTGGATGGTCAGCACGCCCTTGCCGCCGCGGCCCTGCACCGGGTAGTCCTCGATCGGCGTCCGCTTGGCGTAGCCGCCGTCGGTCGCGACCAGCAGGAACTTGTCCGGCTTGACCACGTTCAGCGCGAGCAGCTCGTCACCGTCGTTGAACCGCATGCCGAGCACACCCGAGGTCGGGCGGCCCATCGGGCGCAGCGTCTCGTCGGTGGCGTGGAAGCGGATCGACTGGCCCTCGGCCGACACCAGCAGCAGGTCGTCCTCCGGCCCGGCGAGCACCGCGCCGACCAGCTCGTCGCCCTCGCGCAGGTTGATGCCGATCAGGCCGCCGGAGCGGTTCGAGTCGAACTCGCTCAGCCGCGTCTTCTTGACCAGGCCCTTCTTCGTGGCCAGCACCAGGTACGGCGCGACCTCGTAGTTCGGGATCTCGATGATCTGCGCGATCGTCTCGTCCGGCTGGAACGCGAGCAGGTTCGCCACGTGCTGGCCACGCGCGGCGCGGTTCGCCTCGGGCAGCTCGTAGGCCTTCGCGCGGTAGACGCGGCCCTTGTTGGTGAAGAACAGGATCCAGTCGTGCGTCGAGCACACGAAGAAGTGCTGGACGATGTCGTCCTGCTTGAGCTGGGCACCCTGCACACCCTTGCCGCCGCGGCGCTGCGACCGGTACAGGTCGGTCTTGGTCCGCTTCGCGTAGCCGGTGCGCGTGATGGTGACCACCACGTCCTCGACCGCGATCAGGTCCTCGACCGACACGTCGCCGTCGAACGGGATGATCTGGGTGCGCCGGTCGTCGCCGAACTTGTCGACGATCTCGGTCAGCTCGTCCTTGACGATCTGACGCTGCCGCTCCGGCTTGTCCAGGATGTCCTGCAGGTCGGCGATCTCGAGTTCGATCTTCGCCAGCTCGTCGACGATCTTCTGGCGCTCCAGGGCGGCCAGGCGGCGCAGCTGCATGTCCAGGATCGCGGTGGCCTGGATCTCGTCGATGTCCAGCAGCTCGATCAGGCCGGTGCGCGCCTCGTCGACCGTCGGCGAGCGGCGGATCAACGCGATGACCTCGTCCAGCTGGTCCAGCGCCTTGACCAGGCCGCGCAGGATGTGGGCGCGTTCCTCGGCCTTGCGCAGGCGGAACCGGGTCCGCCGGACGATGACCTCGATCTGGTGCTTGACGTAGTGCCGGACGACCTGGTCCAGCCGCAGCGTGCGCGGCACCCCGTCGACCAGGGCCAGCATGTTGACGCCGAAGTTGTACTGCAGCTGGGTGTGCTTGTAGAGGTTGTTCAGCACGACCTTGGCGACCGCGTCCCGCTTGAGCGTGACCACGATCCGCATGCCGCGCCGGCTGTTCGACTCGTCGGCGATGTCGGCGATGCCGGTCAGCTTGCCGTCGCGCACCAGGGTGGCGATGTTCTCCACCAGGTTGTCCGGGTTGACCTGGTAGGGCAGCTCGGTGACGACCAGGGTGGTCCGGCCGCGGGTGTCCTCTTCGACCTCGACCACCGCGCGCATCCGGATCGAGCCGCGGCCGGTGCGGTAGGCCTCCTCGATCCCGGACGTGCCCAGGATCAGGCCCTTCGTCGGGAAGTCCGGCCCCTTGATGCGCTGCATGAGCGCGGCGAGTGTCTCGTCCTCGCCGGCTTCCCAGTTGTCCAGCGCCCAGATCACGCCGTCGGCGACCTCGCGCAGGTTGTGCGGCGGGATGTTGGTCGCCATGCCGACCGCGATCCCCGACGTGCCGTTGACCAGCAGGTTCGGGATGCGCGACGGCAGGACGTCCGGCTCCTGCGTGCGGCCGTCGTAGTTCGGCGAGAAGTCGACGGTCTCCTCTTCGATGTCCCGCAGCATCTCCATCGCCAGCGGGTCGAGGCGCGACTCGGTGTACCGCATGGCCGCCGCGGGGTCGTTGCCCGGCGAGCCGAAGTTGCCCTGGCCGTCGATCAGCGGGTACCGCAGCGCCCACGGCTGGGCCAGCCGCACGAGGGCGTCGTAGATCGCCGAGTCGCCGTGCGGGTGGTAGTTGCCCATCACGTCGCCGACCACGCGCGAGCACTTGTTGTACCCGCGGTCCGGCCGGAAACCCGAGTCGTACATCGAGTACAGCACCCGGCGGTGCACCGGCTTGAGCCCGTCGCGCACGTCCGGCAGGGCGCGCGACACGATCACGCTCATCGCGTATTCGATGTACGAGCGCTGCATCTCGTGCTGGATGTCGACCGGCTCGGTGCGGTCGTGTTCCGGCGGCATGGTTTCCGTCATGGGGTCCTTCTACTGACGAATGGGCAAGGCGGAGTCGGGGCGCGCTACACGTCGAGGAAGCGGACGTCCTTGGCGTTGCGGGTGATGAACGAGCGCCGGGCTTCGACGTCCTCGCCCATCAGCACGCTGAACAGCTCGTCCGCCGCGGCGGCGTCGTCCAGCGTGACCTGCAGCAGCAGCCGGCGGGCCGGGTCCATGGTGGTCTCCCACAGCTCTTCGGCGTTCATCTCGCCGAGACCCTTGTACCGCTGGATCGCGTCGTCCTTCGGCAGCTTGCGGCCGGCTTCGGCGCCGGCGGCGATCAGGCCGTCGCGCTCCTTGTCCGAGTACGCGTACTCCGGCTCCGACCGCGGCCACTTGATCTTGTAGAGCGGCGGCTGCGCGAGGTAGACGTGGCCGTGCTCGATCAGCGGGCGCATGAACCGGAACAGCAGCGTCAGCAGCAGGGTGCGGATGTGCTGGCCGTCGACGTCGGCGTCGGCCATCAGCACGATCTTGTGGTAGCGCAGCTTCGAGATGTCGAAGTCGTCGTGGATGCCGGTGCCCAGCGCGGTGATCAGCGACTGGACCTCGTTGTTCTTGAGCACCCGGTCGATCCGGGCCTTCTCCACGTTGATGATCTTGCCGCGGATCGGCAGGATCGCCTGGAACCGCGACTCCCGCCCCTCCTTGGCCGACCCGCCAGCGGAGTCACCCTCCACGATGTAGAGCTCGCACTCCTCCGGGTTGGTCGACTGGCAGTCCTTGAGCTTGCCGGGCAGGCCGCCGATCTCCAGCGCGCCCTTGCGGCGCACCAGGTCGCGGGCCCGGCGGGCGGCCATCCGCGCCTGCGCGCTGGACAGCGCCTTGTTGATGATCGTCTTGGCTTCGCTCGGGTTGCGCTCGAACCAGTCGGACAGCCACTCGTTGGTCTTGGACTGGACGAACGACTTGGCCTCGCTGTTGCCCAGCTTGGTCTTGGTCTGGCCCTCGAACTGCGGCTCGGCCAGCTTGATCGAGATGATCGCGGTGAGGCCCTCGCGCACGTCGTCGCCGGAGAGGTTCTCGTCCTTCTCCTTGAGGAGTTTCTTGTCCCGCGCGTAGGCGTTGACCACCCGGGTCAGCGCGGCGCGGAAGCCCTCCTCGTGGGTGCCGCCCTCGTGGGTGTTGATGGTGTTGGCGAAGGTGTGCACCGAGGGCGTGAACGAGTTGTTCCACTGCATCGCGACCTCGACTTCGAGGCCCTCGCCCTTGGCCTCGAAGCAGATGATGCTCGAGTGGATCGGGTCCTTCGAGCCGTTGATGTGCTTGACGAAGTCCTCGAGCCCGCCCGGGTAGTGGTAGACGCGCTCCTTGACCCGCGCCTGCTTGCCGTCGGCGTCGGCCTCGGTCTCCGCCTCGGTGACCCGCTCGTCGCGCAACGTGATGCTCAGGCCCTTGTTCAGGAAGGCCATCTCCTGCAGGCGGCGCGAGACCGTCTCCGTGTTGTACGTGGTGGTCTCGAAGATGTCCGGGTCGGCCCAGAACGTGGTGCAGGTGCCGGTGCCCTCGGCGGGGCCGGCCTCCTGCAGCGGACCGGGCTTGGAGTGGTCGAAGTGCTGGCGCCACTTCTTGCCGTCGCGGGAGACCTCGACGTCGAGCGCCTTGGACAGGGCGTTCACGACGGAGACGCCGACGCCGTGGAGGCCGCCGGAGACCGCGTAGCTCTCGCTGTCGAACTTGCCCCCGGCGTGCAGCACGGTGTGCACGATCTCCAGGGTCGACTTCTTGTGGACCGGGTGCTCCTCGACCGGGATGCCGCGGCCGTCGTCGACGACGCGGACGCCGCCGTCGGCCAGGAGCGTGACCTCGACCTTCGTCGCGTAACCGGCCATGGCCTCGTCGACCGAGTTGTCCACGACCTCCCAGATCAGGTGGTGCAGGCCGCGTTCACCGGTGGAACCGATGTACATGCCGGGTCGCTTGCGGACCGCCTCGAGACCCTCGAGCACCGTGATGGAGGACGCGTTGTAGTCGTTCTGCTGAGCTGCCACGAGCCTGCTTTCTCCTCAGTCTTGCCCAAGGGGCTCCCCACTCGTGTTTATTCTACTTGGCCAGCTCCGCTGACATGCCGCAAGGACACCCCTGATTTCGTCACAGAGGCCCGAACGCGAGCGAGGACGGGTCCGGCGCTATCCGGCCGGGGTCGAGCCGCGATATGACGCGCTCAGTCACCCATAGGTGTCGCGCGGCCCGCGACCGGGCACGTGCCGCGGGCCCTTCCGCCAGCTCGGGGCGGTCGGACCGTGGATGCGCATCCGCTTGACCACGCCGTGACCGACCTTGGCCGCGATCTTGGCGATGAGCTGGCCCTGGAGCAGGCGCAGCTGCGTGGCCCAGGCGGTCGAGTCGGCGCGGACGGTGAGTTCGCCGTCCTTCAACGTCACCGGCTGGGCGTGCTCGGCGACGTCCTCGCCGACCAGGCGAGCCCACTCGCCGAAGACGCGGCTGCTGGTCACGCGCTCCTGCCAGCCCCGCTCGGACACCAGCCTGCCGACGAGCCTGCCGAGCGGCTGCGGGTCGCGGGCGTCCGGGCCCGGCCCCGACCAGCGGCGGCGGCGCGGGTTCTGGCCGCTCAGCTCGAACTTGCGACGGCCCGGCTCGGTGCCCCGGGCGTCGGCCTTGGCGCGAGCGGCGGCCAGGGCGGAGCGGACCAGATCACGTCCGGTAGTGTTCCCGTTCGGCCCAGCCGGGCCATCACCGTCCGTATCTGATCCACTCTTCTGGGGAGTTTGCGCCGCTTCTGACGCGGTTGAAGATCGCTCGTTCGGCCGCTTGGTCACGCGCGGCGATAACGCGTTCACCGTGTTATCCACACTATCCACAGAGTTGTCCCCAGATCGGTGGGTAACTCCTGTGGTCCCGGTCACTCGCCGTTGCTCATCAGGCACGCTTCACCTCCCCGTCGGCGACGGTGAACCGGACCCCGGCCAGTTCCCCGGGCACGTCCTCGTCCACCGCCGCGGTGACCAGCACCTGTTCGGCACCGGCGGCCACCTCGGCCAGCCGCGACCGGCGCCGCCGGTCGAGCTCGGCGAAGACGTCGTCGAGCAGGAGCACCGGTTCCCCCGCTTCCCGCCGCAGCAGCTCGTAGGACGCCAGCCGCAGCGCGAGGGCGAACGACCAGGATTCCCCATGGCTCGCGTAGCCCTTCGCGGGGGCCTCCCCCAGGATGATTTCCAGCTCGTCGCGGTGCGGGCCGACCAGGCTGATCCCTCGTTCCAGCTCCTGCTGCCGCACCTGCGCCATCGCCTCGACGAGGATACCGGTCAGCACCTCCGGCTCGGCGCGTTTCCCGTCCGGCACCCCGTACCCCTCGGGCAGGGCCGCGCCCAGGCTCGACCGGTAGGAGATCGTCGCCGGCCGCGAGTCGGGCGCCACCCCGGCGTAGGCCGCGGTGGTGTGCGGACCGAGGTCGGCGACCAGGTCGAGACGCGCGGCGAGCAGCTGGGCGCCGACCACCGAGAGGTGGTTGTCCCACACCTCGAGCGTCGACAGCGCGTACGGGTCGTCGCGCGCGGCACCTTTCTTCTTGCCCGCCGTCTTCAACAGCGCGTTGCGCTGCTTGAGGATCCGCTCGTAGTCGGCGCGCACCCCCGCGTACCGGGGCGCGCGCTGCACCAGCAGGTCGTCCATGAACCGGCGGCGCTCGCCCGGGTCGCCGCGCACCAGCGCCAGGTCCTCCGGGGAGAACAAGACGGTGCGCAGGATCCCGAGGATGTCGCGCGGCTTGCCGACCGCGCCGCGGTTGACCCGGGCGCGGTTCGCCCGGCCGGGGTTGATCTCCAGCTCGACGGTCAGCTCGCGGTCCTCGTTGACCACGGCCGCCCGCACGAGTGCCCGCTCACAACCGTGCCGCACCAGCGGGGCGTCGGTCGCGACCCGGTGTGACCCGAGGGTCGCCAGGTAACCGATCGCCTCCAGCAGGTTGGTCTTCCCGCGGCCGTTCTGGCCGACGAGCACCGTCGGACCGGGTGTGAGCGGCAGGTCCGCGTGCTCCCAGGAACGGAAGTCGGTGACCTGCAGATGCCGTACGTGCACGGCGCAGTGCCTACTCGCCGACCTTCTTCACGGCGTGACCGCCGAACTGGTTGCGCAGCGCGGCGACCGCCCGCATCGCGGACGAGTCCTTCCGCCGCGAGGCGAACCGCGCGAACAGGGCGGCCGAGATGACCGGCGCCGGCACCGCGTGGTTGATGGCCTCCTCCAGGGTCCAGCGGCCCTCGCCGGAGTCCTCGACGTAACCCTCGAGGTCGTCCAGCTCGGGGTCCTCGTCCAGGGCGCGCACCAGCAGGTCGAGCAGCCAGGACCGGACGACGGTGCCGCGCTGCCAGCCCTTGATCACGGCCGGCACGTCCTCGACCACCTTCGCGGCTTCGAGCAGCTCGAAGCCCTCGGCGTAGGCCTGCATCAGGCCGTACTCGATGCCGTTGTGGATCATCTTCGCGTAGTGACCGGCGCCGACCGAGCCGGCGTGCGAGAAGCCCTCCTCGCGGGGACCGTCCGGGCGCAGCGCGTCGAAGATCGGCATGGCGCGCTCGACGAGCGCCTTGTCACCGCCGACCATCAGGCCGTAGCCGTTCTCCTTGCCCCACACGCCACCGGAGACACCGCAGTCGAGGTAGCCGATGCCCTTCGCGGACAGCACCTCGGCGTTGTGCTTGTCGTCGGTGAACCGGGAGTTGCCGCCGTCGATCACCAGATCGCCCTCGGCGAGCAGCTCGCCGAGCTCGGCCACCGTCTCGCGGGTCGGCCCGCCCGCCGGGACCATCACCCAGACGATGCGCGTCGCGTCCAGTTTGGACACCATGTCGGCGAGCGAGGTCGAGTCCGAGACCGCCTGGTTGCGGTCGTAGCCGACCACCTCGTGCCCGGCGGCGCGCAGCCGCTCGCGCATGTTGAAGCCCATCCGGCCGAGGCCGACCAGTCCCAGCTGAACCATGGAACTCCCCTTCGTGCTTTCTCCGTCGCGGTCAGCCGGGTAGGCGGACCGGCATCAGTAGATAGAGGTAACCAGGAACGACCTGGCCCTGCTCGTCGGCCGGCTTGATCAAAGCCGGACGGTTCGGGGTGGTGAAGGTCAGCTCGGCCCGGTCGTGGTGCAGCGCGCCCAGGCCGTCGACGAGGTAGCCCGGGTTGAACGCGATCGTGACCGGCTCGCCTTCGTACTCCACCGGCAGCTCCTCTTCGGCGCTGCCCTCGTCGTCACCGCCGGCCGACAGGCGCAGCGAGTTGTCCCCGAACTCCAGCCGGACCTGGGTACCCCGCTCGGCCACCAGCGACACGCGTTTGATCGCCTCGGAGAGCGGGGACACCTCGATCACCGCGCGGGAGGAGTGCTGGTTCGGGAGGAGCTGCCGGTATGGCGGGAACTCGGCGTCGAGCAGCCGGGTGGTCGTGTAGCGGCCGTTGCCGGACAGGCCGAGCAGGCCCTCGCCGCTGGCGAGCCCGACCGAGACCTTGTTGCCCGCGGTGCCGAGCGACTTGGCCGCCTCGGCGAGG
Organism: Amycolatopsis thermalba; assembly: GCF_023376025.1. Taxonomy (NCBI): domain Bacteria; kingdom Bacillati; phylum Actinomycetota; class Actinomycetes; order Pseudonocardiales; family Pseudonocardiaceae; genus Amycolatopsis; species Amycolatopsis thermalba. Next base: position 474,682 of record NZ_CP091196.1, on the reverse strand, counting down.
GTGCGCGCCGGGACCAGGACCGCGGCGTCGGCCAGTCCCTCGACCGGTTCCCACGCGAACTCGCGCATCGCCAGGCGGAAGCGGTCGGTGGCCACGAGGGTGAGCGAGTTGCCGGAGATCTCCAGCCGCATGCCGGTCAGCATCGGCAGGGTGTCGTCCTTGCCGGCCGCGACGGCGACCTGGGTGACGGCCTGGCCGAACGCCTCACCGGCGACCTCACCGGCGAACGTCGGCTGGGCCGGGAGCTGCGGGTAGTCCTCGACGGGCATGGTCGGCAGGCTGAACCGGGCGCTGCCGCAGGTGATGGAGGCGCGGGAGCCGTCGACGGAGATCTCGACCGGCTGGGCCGGGAGCGCCTTGGTGATGTCGGCGAGTAGCCGCCCGGACACCAGGAGGCGTCCCCCGTCGGCGATCGTCGCCGGGACGCCGACCGTCGCCGACACCTCGTAGTCGAAGCCGGAGACGGTGAGGGCGTCGGTCGAGCCGTCCGATCCGGCGTCGAGCAGCACCCCGCCCAGGACCGGGACCGGTGGCCTCGACGGCAGGCTGCGTGCCACCCACGCGACGGCGTCCGCGAGCCCGTCGCGCTCGACGCGGATCTTCATGTGCCCATCCTTTCGACAGCCGAGCCCCTCATCGCGGCCCGAGAAGATCGACAAACGTCCCCGGGCAGGCCTCGAGCAGCGCGCTGACCAGGGATCTCACAGTGTGGTGTGGCCCGGTGCCGATGTCGCCAACGACGAGCGGGCTGGGTGTGGATACCCACGTTAGAACGTGAGCGGCACCGCCGTCACTCGGGGCACGCCATCGACTTGTCGACAAGACGATCTCGTCCGGAGCTCTGTCCCCATGTCCACAGCCCCCTGTTTTTCTCCGAAGGACTTCTTGAGAAAAAACCAAGGGCAGTGACAGTAATAGGGGCTGTGGATTCTGGGGACTACTGCCGTTGTCGCAGGTCCGCTCGCGCGGCGGGGTGTGGACAGCTGTGGAGTACTTCCGGTGGACAACTCGGGCGGTCCGTGGACAACTTCGGGCGCTCCCCAGATGATCCACAGTTGTCCCCAGCTGTCCACAGAACTGTCCCCAGTTGTGGGGATGTTCGTCCCCATGGCCGCGCACAGACGCGGTCGCCGCAGAACCCACCCAGTGGGTGACCGGGGTCGCGGCGATCGATGCGTTCTCGTTACGGGGATCACAGATTCCGCGTCGCAGCGCGGCCCGCCGCGGCCGCACTCGCTGTCACACAAGCGATTCCGGCCCACGCGACGAACGGCAGCCGCTCGCCGAGCACGAGCGCGCCGGCCACTCCGGCCACCGCCGCTTCGAGGCTCTCCAGCACCGCGACCGTGCGCGCTGGAACCCGGCGCAGTGCGGCGAGGTCGAGCGAGTACGGGATCACGGCCGACAGCACCGCGACGCCGAAACCGGCCAGCAGCAAGGAAGGTCGCCACACCGGGGCGGTCACGCCGAAGGGCAGCGCGAGGACCGCGGCCACCGTCACGGCGAACGCGAGCATCGATCCATCCGGGACACTCGCGCCGACTTTCCGGCTCAGCACCAGGTATCCGCCCATCGACGCGGCGGACAGCAGAGCGAACGCCACACCCGCCGCCGGAAGTGTCGTCCCGGACGGCGAATGGAACAGCCACACCCCGAAGGCGGCGACGAGCGCGAAGCCGACATCGCGCGCGCGGCGTGCCGTCGCCACCGCGACCGTCAGCGGACCGAGCAACTGCAAGGCGCTCGCCACACCCATCGGCAGGAAACCCAGCGCGGGGTAGATCAGGTTCATCCCGGCGATCGCGGCGCCGAAACCCAGCACCGGCGGCAGGTTCCGCCACGACGGCAACGCCGGACGGTGGATCGCGAGCAGGACGATCGCGGCGAAGACGAGCCGCAGCACGACCACCCCGCCCGGACCGGCCGCGGCGAAGAGCTGTTTGCCGAACGCCTGTCCGGTCTGCACGCTCACGACGCTGCCGAGGACGAGAAGTGCGGCTCCCATGCCGTCGAGTCTTGGCGCGGAACCGGTGCAGATCCATCGAGACTTCGTGCACGTGACTCTTTAGCCTCGGCTACATGATCGACCTCCGGCGCCTGAGCGTCCTCCGCGTCCTCGCCGAGCACGGCACCGTCACGGCTGCGGCGGACGCGCTGCACCTGACCCCCTCGGCGGTCTCACAACAACTCCGGTTGCTCGCCAAGGAAGTCGGCGTCGAACTGCTGCGCCGCGAGGGACGCCGCGTCCGGTTGACCCCCGCCGCGGTGGTGCTGCTCGAGCACGCGGATTCGCTGTTCGCGCAATGGGAACGGGCGCGCGCCGACCTGACCGCCGGCGAAGAGGTCGGCGCCGTGAGGCTGTGCGGTGTCTCCTCCGCGGTCGCCGCGTTGCTGGGGCCGGCGGTCACGCGGCTGCGCGTGGAGCACCCGCGGCTGACGGCGCGCGTAATAGAAGAGGAGAGCGCCGATTGCTACGAGCTGCTGCTCGCCGAAGCGGCCGACCTCGCCGTCGTGCTGCCCACGCCCGAAGCGCCGCCCGTCGACGACCCGCGCTTCACGCAGTGGCCGCTCCTCGACGACCCGCAGGATCTCCTTGTCCCGGCGGGACATCCGCTGACGCGGCAGGACGCGGTCGAACTCGCCGACGCCGCCCGGGAGCCGTGGATCGTCAAGCCGCGTCACAACGACACGTACCCACTTCTGCAAGTCGCCTGCGCCGCCGCCGGATTCACGCCGCGGATCGCGCACGAGGCCAAGGAGTGGTTCGCGGTGTCCGCGCTCGTCGCCGCCGGGCTCGGCGTGTGCCTCGTGCCGCGGCTCGCTCCCCTGCCGCCGCAGCACGACGTGGTGCGCATTCCCTTGCACGGCAACCCGCGTCCGTCGCGGCGCTTCGTCGGCTGCGTCCGTCGCGGCAGCGAAGAGCAGTGGCCGATCGCGCGCGCGATCGCGGCGGTCGAAGCGGAGTGCGCGGCGCGGGCTACTGGCGGGCGCGCTGTTTGATGCGCGCGGTGAGTTCCTGGACCTGGTCGTAGATCCGCCGCCGCTCGGCCATCTCCTTGCGGATCTTCTTGTCCGCGTGCATGACCGTCGTGTGGTCGCGGCCGCCGAACGTCTGCCCGATCTTCGGCAGCGACATGTCCGTCAGCTCGCGGCACAGGTACATCGCGATCTGCCGCGCCGTGGCAAGGGCTTTCGTCTTGCCGGGGCCGCACAGGTCGTCGACCGTCACGTCGAAGAACTCGGCCGTGGTCGCCATGATCGTCGGCGCGCTGATCTCCGGCGCCTGCGAGTCCGGGATCAGGTCGCGCAGCACGATCTCCGCGAGACTGACGTCCACCGGCTGCTGGTTCAGCGAGGCGAACGCGGTGACGCGGATGAGCGCGCCTTCGAGCTCCCGGATGTTCGCCTCGACGCGCGAGGCGATGAATTCGAGCACGTCACCCGGCACGGCCAGCCGGTCCTGCGCCGCCTTCTTGCGGAGGATCGCGATGCGCGTCTCCAGCTCGGGCGGCTGGATGTCGGTGATCAGGCCCCACTCGAACCGCGTGCGCAGCCGGTCCTCCAGGGTTTCCAGCCGCTTCGGCGGCCGGTCCGAGGACACCACGATCTGCTTGTTCGAGTTGTGCAGCGTGTTGAAGGTGTGGAAGAACTCCTCCTGAGTACCTTCCTTGCCCTCCAGGAACTGGATGTCGTCGACGAGCAGGATGTCGATGTCCCGGTAGCGCCGCTGGAACGCCACCTTCCGGTCGTCGCGCAGCGAGTTGATGAAGTCGTTGGTGAACTCTTCGGTCGAGACGTAGCGCACGCGCATGCCCGGGAACAGCCGCTGCGCGTAGTGGCCGACGGCGTGCAGCAGGTGCGTCTTGCCCAGCCCCGACTCGCCCCAGATGAACAGCGGGTTGTACGCGCGGGACGGTGCTTCGGCGACGGCGAACGCGGCCGCGTGCGCGAAGCGGTTGGACGCGCCGATGACGAAGGTGTCGAACGTGTACTTCTCGTTGAGCCGCGTCTTCGACGTCTCCGGCTGGGCCGGGGCGGTGTAGGGCTGGCCGGCGCTCGGCTGGCCGGAGAACATCGGCCAGATCTCGTGCGCCGCGGCCAGTGCCTCGCCCTCTTCGTCGACTTCCTCGTCACCGTCGTCCTCGGGCAGGACGGGCTTCACGGGTTCCGGGGGGTGGGAGCGCACCCGGCGCAGCGGCGGCAGCATGCCGTCGTCGAGCGGTGGCATCTTCGGCGGCATCACCGGCACCTCGGTGGCGGCGACAGGCGCCGTTTCCACCCGGGCGGGTGACGGGTACGGGGCCGGCGGTGGCGGCGGCGGGCTGACTTCGGCGGTGTCGACTTTCACCGCCAGCGAGACGGGGCGGCCGAGGCGGCGCGACAGCGCGTGCGTGATCGGGTCCCGCAGGGCGCGCTCGATCGCTTCCTTGGCGAAGTCACTCGGAGCGGCGAGCAGGGCCGTGCCGTCGAGCAGGCCGATCGGGCGGGTGACTCGCATCCAGGCCCGCTGCTGCGGCGACAGAGTGCCGTCCGACAGCTCCCGGACCACCTGGTCCCAGACCACGCCCAGATTCAACTGGTGCTCGGACACCTACTTCGTCCCCTCCCCTCGTCACCCCAGAAGACCCCACCGACCTGCGGATAATCACCGAGGCGGGCGGCCGGCTCACCCCGTCGAGCGGTATCGCGCGGGCCCCCTGGTCACCGCGCGCAGCAAGTATCCACAGAGTTGTCCACAACTGTGTACTAATGTACGGCGGCCCGCAGTCACTCCACCTGCGGGTGCGAACCTACGCCAGCCAGAGCCTCCACACCTTCCGACGGCGGCGCCGAGCACCTCGAACGGGTGACTCAAGAGGAGACACGCTAACAAAGGCCCGTGCCGTCCCACAAGGCACCGTGGGGGCCAGGATTCCATGCTTCACGCCGCGTCGCCACTCGGTCCCCCCGAGTGGTTCCGGGGGCCGGTTGCCGGGCCCTCGAGCGGGGTGCGTACTCTCGATAGGTCTCCCGCGCGCGACGGGTTTGTTCGCATGCGCGCGATTCGAGACACCCCCGAGCTGATCGGTGGCTCCAGCTTGCCGCCGAGTATGTCGAGACCAGGAGTAAGCAGTGAGCAAGGGTAAGCGCACCTTCCAGCCGAACAACCGTCGACGCGCCCGGACCCATGGCTTCCGGCTGCGGATGCGTACCCGTGCCGGTCGCGCCATCCTGTCGGCCCGCCGTCGCAAGGGCCGCGAGAAGCTGTCCGCCTGATAGCGCCGCTTCGAGGCGCGTCGTGCTGCCCCGTGCCGCCCGGTTGCGGCGCAGTGAGGACTTCCGCGAGGTCATGCGCAGGGGTGCTCGGGCAGGTCGGCGTCGCCTCGTGGTGCACGCGGTGCAGTCCACCGACCCGTCCGCGGGAACGCCGCGGGCGGGTTTTGTGGTGAGCAAGGCCGTGGGCAACTCGGTGGTGCGCCACCGAGTGACCCGGCGCCTGCGGCATCTCGTCCTGCAGCGCCTCGGAACCGTGCCGCCCGGCAGTTCGTTGGTCGTGAGGGCCCTGCCGCCGGCGGCCACCGCGTCCAGCGCCGAACTCGGCGCCGATCTGGACGCGGCGCTGAAACGGCTGAGCCTGCTCCCGGGTCGCCCGTCCGACGGCCCGGCGACACGCGGATCGGGAACGGCCGCGGAAACGAGGGGCCACGCCGGTGAATGACGCCACCACCGATGCATCGCAGACGGTCGAGCGCCCCGGGCCGGTCGCCCAGGTCCTGCTGCTCCCGCTGCGGTTCTACCGCCGTTTCATCTCGCCCTACCTCCCGCCGAGCTGCCGCTTCTACCCCAGCTGCAGCACGTACGCGGTCGAGGCCCTGACCCGTTTCGGCGCCGCGAAGGGCAGTTATCTGGCCCTCCGCCGGCTGTTGCGCTGCGGCCCGTGGACGATGCCCGGCCGCGATCCGGTGCCTGAGGTGTTCTCGTGGCGCCACCAGAGACCTGGTTTGTCAACCGAGGAGTAGCTCAGTGCTCGACTTCATCTACTACCCCGTGTCCTTCATCCTGTGGTGTTGGCACAAGGTCTTCGGGTTCGTCTTCGGGGCCGACAACGCGATCACCTGGCTCCTGGCGATCATCTTCCTGACCTTCACGGTTCGCGGCATCATGTTCAAGCCGTTCGTGAACCAGGTCCGGTCGATGAAGAAGATGCAGGAGTTCGCGCCGGAACTGAAGAAAATTCAGAAGAAGTACGCGAACGACCGCCAGCGCCAGGCGATGGAGATGCAGAAGCTCCAGAAGGAGCACGGCGTCAACCCGCTGGGCAGCTGCCTGCCGATGCTGCTGCAGATCCCGGTGTTCATCGGTCTGAACTGGGTGCTGCGTGCGTTCTCCATCCAGCCCGCGGACGGCAGCCCGAAGACGGAGAACTACTTCTTCGACCAGGCGGGCGTCGAGTCCTACGTTCACGCGAAGCTGTTCGGCGTCAACATCGGCGATGCCATCCACAACGCCACCATGCTGGGTGGCCAGGGTGGCGGCTGGCACTGGCACGTCGCGCCGGTCGCGATCCCGCTGATGATCCTCGCGGCGATCCTGACCCACCTGACGGCGCGGCACTCGGCGCAGCGGCAGAACCTGAACCCCGAGTCGATCACGCCGCAGACGCAGATGATGCAGCGGCTGACGATGTACATCTTCCCGCTCGGTGTGCTCGTGTTCGGTGCGTTCTTCCCGATCGGTCTGCTCGTCTACTGGCTGGCGAACAACGGCTGGACCCTGATGCAGCAGCGCCTGGTCTACACGCGGATCGACAAGGAAGAGGCGCAGAAGAAGGCCGAGGCGGCCGAGAAGCGCAACTCGCTGGCGCCGCGCCCGGGTGCGAAGCCGAAGCCGGGCCAGAAGCCGGTCCAGCAGAAGAAGGCGGACGACGAGACGGCGGCCGGTGACGGCAAGGCCGCCGGGCAGAACAAGCCGAGCTCGAAGGCCGGCTCGCCGCACCGCTTCCCGCAGCAGGGGCAACGCCCGCAGAACGGCTCGGCGCAGAAGCGCAAGAAGCCGGCGCAGGGCGGCAAGAACTCAGGACAGAAGGGCTCGGGGCAGAAGCGCCGCTGAGCGCTGGAGCCCGGTGAAAGGAGATGACGATGGCGGAGACGGTCGAAGCGATCGACGCTGACGACGAGGCGCCCGCTGCGGAGGCGACGGGGTCGTCGACGGAGGACTTGCTGGTTCGCGAGGGCGACATCGCGGGCGACTACCTGGAGCGGCTGCTGGACCTGCTCGACTACGACGGGGACATCGACCTCGACGTGGAAAGCGGTCGCGCGATCGTGAGCATCGACGGCGGCGACGACCTGGAGAAGCTGGTCGGTGGGCGCGGCCAGGTGCTCGAGGCGCTGCAGGAACTGACGCGGCTGGCGGTGCAGCAGGAGACCGGCACCCGGAGCCGGCTGATGCTCGACATCGCGGGCTGGCGGGCCGGCCGACGTGCCGAGCTGACCGAGCTGGGCCGCACGACGGCCGAGACGGTCAAGGCGACCGGCGAGAAGGTACGACTGCAGCCGATGAGCCCGTTCGAGCGCAAGGTCGTGCACGACGCGGTGGCGGCCGTGGGAGGCGTCAAGAGCGAAAGCGAGGGCGAAGAACCCAAGCGGCGCGTGGTGGTGATGCCGGACGCGTAAGCGATCCGGTCGAGGAGGCGGTCCACTTCGGTGGGCCGCCTTTTTCTATGCGCTGCGGTCGGGAGAGCGATGTGGCGGTTGTGGGGTGGCGGTGAGGTGAGGCGGGTGGTGATGCCCGAGGCGTGAGGGTTGCGGCCGCGAAGTCGGCCCGCCCGGTGACGACTTCTTCTTTGGGCGCTGGCAACGACGGTGGCTCGCGGAGTCGCGCGCGGTGTTGCAGTGCCGGATGCGCAGGCGTCCGGTTGAGGAGGCGGTCCACTTCGGTGGGCCGCCTTTCTCTATGCCCTGCGGTCCGGAGGGCGATGCTGCGGCGGCTGTCGCGGTGGGTGGTGAGGTAGGGCCGCTTGGTGGTGATGCCCGAGGCGTGAGGGTTGCGGCCGCGAAGTCGGCCCGCCCGGTGACGGCTTCTTCTTCGGGCGGCGGCGACGGCCGTAGCTCGCGGCGTGGCGCGGTGTTGTAGTGCGCAGCCGTTTAGTTGAGGAGGTGGCCCACTTTGGGTGGGCCGCCTTTTTCTTTGCCCCGCGGTCGGGAGGCTCGCGGCAGCGGCGGCGGTCGCGGTGGGTGGTGAGACGAGGCCGCGGCTGGTGATGCCGAGGTGCGACCGTTGCGGCCGAGAAGTCGGCCCGCTCGGCGACGGCTTCTTCTTCGGCGCTCGCGACGACCGTGGGGCGGGGAGCGGCGCGCAGTGTTGTAGCTCCGGATGGATTGGCGTTTGGTTGAGGTGACCCACTTCGGTGGAGCCGCTCGGGTGGCGATGCCCGAGGCGTGAGGGTTGCGTCCGGTGAAGCTGGCTCACCTCGTTGGACCCCCTCGCCGGACGGCGCGGCGGTGGCGAGTCGCGCGCGGTCTCGGCCTCCGGCCTGCCGGCGGGTGGCGCAGGATGTTTCACGTGGAACCGTCGCTGCGGGTGGGGGCAGTTTCACGTGAAACCGTCCACAGTTGTGGTCTGCCTCCCCGTGTTGATGTTCTCGTCGTGGAGAATTGGGGGCGTTGTCGTTTCACGTGGAACCCGAGGAGTGGCGAGTGGTGCCGGTGCCCGAGGTGGCGGGGCGAGTGTTCGGGGACGGGCTGGGGCAGGCCGTCCAGTTCGCGGAGATGCTCGAGCGGTACGGGGTCCAACGCGGGCTCATCGGGCCGCGGGAGGTTGAGCGGCTCTGGGATCGGCACCTGCTGAACTCGGCCGTCATCGGGGAACAGATCGGCGACGGCGTGCGAGTCATCGACGTTGGCTCCGGGGCTGGCTTTCCTGGGGTGCCGCTCGCGATCGCCCGGCCGGATCTCGACCTCGTTCTCGTTGAGCCGATGGCGAGGCGGGCCGACTGGTTGAACGAAGTCGCCGAGAGCATCAAGCTGGACGTCACCGTCGTGCGTGGGCGGGCCGAAGAGAAGGCGCTGCGGGAGCGTGTCGGCGCGGCTGATGTGGTCACCTCGCGTGCCGTGGCTCCCCTCGCGCGTTTGGCGGGCTGGTGCCTCCCCCTCGTCCGGGAGGGTGGCATGATGCTCGCAGTCAAGGGAGCTAGCGCCCGGGACGAAGTTGCCCGTGATGCGAAGGCGGTTGCCCGCGTCGGTGGGGGTGCTCCAACGGTCTCTGAGTGCGGGGTCGGCGTGCTCGAAACGCCGACGACCGTGGTGCGGGTGGAGCGCGTACGAAGTGCCCGTCGCCCGCGCCGTGCGGGATGACAGGATGGCTTGGAAAGGCCAGATCAGCATGATGCGACCCATGTTCCACGTGAAACCAACAGCGTCGATTGCGGAAAGGTGGCTCGGCCGGTGACCCCGCCTGCGTCAGACTGGACCCCCATTGCCGAAGAGGCCGAGCGCGCCGCCCGCGTGCTGCACCCCGACCCCAACTCCCTCCCCCGGCCCGATCAGCGCCGCGTCCTGACCGTCGCCAACCAGAAGGGCGGCGTCGGCAAGACGACCAGCGCCGTCAACCTCGCCGCGGCCCTCGCGGTGCACGGCCTCAAGACCCTCGTCATCGACCTCGACCCGCAGGGCAACGCCAGCACTGCGCTCAACGTGGACCACCGCTCCGGCACCCCCTCCATCTACGACGTCCTCCTCGGCGACCTCCCCCTCGGCGAAGCGATGGCCGTCAGCGAGCAGTCCCCCAACCTGTTCTGCGTCCCCGCCACGATCGACCTCGCCGGTGCCGAGATCGAACTCGTCGAGATGCCCTCCCGCGAATCGCGGCTCAAGGAGGCGCTCGCCGGGGACGTGGTCGATCAGCTCGGCATGGACTACGTCTTCATCGACTGCCCGCCCTCGCTCGGCCTCCTCACGGTCAACGCCATGGTCGCCGCCCGCGAGGTGCTCATCCCGATCCAGTGCGAGTACTACGCGCTCGAAGGCCTCGGCCAGCTGCTCAGCAACATCGAGCTGGTGCAGAAGCACCTCAACCCCGCCCTGGCCGTCTCCACGATCCTCCTCACCATGTACGACGGCCGCACCAAGCTGGCCGACCAGGTGACCGCCGAGGTGCGCGACCACTTCGGCGACGTCGTCCTCAAGACCGTCATCCCCCGCAACGTGAAGGTGTCCGAGGCGCCCAGCTACGGGCAGACCGTGCTGGCGTACGACCCGGGCTCGCGGGGAGCGATGAGTTACGTCGACGCCGCACGTGAGCTGGCCGAGCGCGGCAGCAGCAACGGATCGAGGAGGGGCACGTTATGACCGAACGCAGGGGTGGCCTGGGGCGCGGCCTGGCCGCGCTGATCCCGACCGGACCGCCCGCCGGCGAGAACACCCCCAGCCCGGCCCGTCCCGAGACGCCGTCCCGCAACGGCGACAAGGACTGGTTCGCCGCCAACAGCGAGGTCGTCCCCAGCGGCGAGGTGGCCGGTGCCGTCTACCGCGAGATCCCGACCAGCGCGGTCAAGCCCAACCCGAAGCAGCCGCGGCAGGTCTTCGACGAGGACGCGCTCGCCGAGCTGGAGCACTCGATCCGCGAGTTCGGCCTCATGCAGCCGATCGTGGTCCGCGAACTCGGCGGCGGCGAGTACGAGCTCGTCATGGGCGAGCGTCGGCTGCGTGCGTCCCAGCGGGCCGAGCTGGAGAACATCCCAGCCATCGTCCGGCAGACCGCCGACGAGGCGATGCTGCGGGACGCCCTCCTGGAGAACATCCACCGCGTCCAGCTGAACCCGCTCGAAGAGGCGGCCGCCTACCAGCAGCTGCTCGACGAGTTCGAGGTGACGCACGAGGAGCTGGCCTCGCGCATCGGCCGCAGCCGCCCGGTCATCACCAACACCATCCGGCTCCTCAAGCTCCCCCTCCCCGTGCAGCGCCGCGTCGCGGCCGGGGTCCTCTCCGCCGGGCACGCCCGCGCCCTGCTCTCCCTCGAAGACCCCGAGGCGCAGGAGGAGCTGGCGACCCGCATCGTCGCCGAGGGGCTCTCGGTCCGCGCGACCGAAGAGGCGGTGACCCTCAAGAAGAGCGAGGCGCCGGCCAAGCCCAAGGCCGCTCCCCGCAAGCCGATGCAGGCGCCCGGTCTCCAGGATCTGGCGAACCGGCTGTCCGACACCTTCGACACCCGCGTCAAGGTCGACCTCGGCCGCCGCAAGGGACGCATCGTCGTCGAGTTCGGCTCGATCGACGATCTGGAGCGGATCGTATCGATCATGGACCCGAATCGGGCAAATCAGGCCCCGAAAACCGATGAGGAATGACCCCAGGTCGTTTCGTCACGGTGATGATTTGATCTGACAACACCGAGGGCCACCTCCCGCTCGGGAAGGTGGCCCTCAGTGGTTTCCGGAAGCGCCTCAGGCGGATCGGCGGATCGCCCGCGCGACGAGATCGGCGAACACCGCCCCGAGCGACGTGCCCGCGGTCTCGATCGCCATCGGCACGGTCGACGTCTCGGTGAGCCCCGGCGAGGAGTTCACTTCGAGGAACTGGACCGTGCCGTCGGCGGCCACGATCGCGTCGGTCCGCGAGATGTCCCGCAGCCCGAGCAGCTTGTGCGCGGCCACGGCCAGCTCGCCGACCGCCTTCGCGGACTCCTCCGGCAGCCGCGCCGGGGCGAAGAAGTCGGTCAGTCCGGCCGTGTAGCGCGAGGTGTAGTCGTAGACACCGCTCTCCGGCACGATCTCCACCGCGGGCAGCGCCTCCGGCTCGCCGTCCCGCTGGACGACCCCCACCGCGACCTCGACGCCCTCGATCAGCCGCTCGGCCAGCACGGTGTCGCCGTAGGCGAAGCACCCGACCATCGCGGCCGGCAGCTCGGCGGCGTCCCGCACGACCTGGGCGCCGAGCGCGGAGCCACCCTGGTCGGGCTTGAGGATCAGCGGCAGGCCCAGGTGGTCGACGATCGCGTCCAGCACGCCCTGCGCGCCCAGCTCGCGGAACGTGCTGTGCGGCAGCACGACCCAGTCCGGCGTCGCGTACCCGGCGGCGGACAGCACGGCCTTCGCGGTCGGCTTGTCCCACGCCCGGCGGCACCCGTGCGAGCTGGTGCCCACGTACGGCACCCGCAGCATCTCCAGGACGGTCTGCACCGACCCGTTCTCCCCCTGACCACCGTGCAGCGCCACGACGGCCGCGTCGGGCCGCTCGGACCGCAGCCGGTCGAGCAGGCCCGCGTCGGTGTCCCACTCCACGACGGTCAGTCCCTGCTCCCGCAGCGCGGCGGACAGCCTGCGGCCGGACCGCAGCGAGACATCGCGCTCATGCGAAAGCCCGCCCGCGAGAACGGCGACGGTCGGCATAACCACGCCGGCACTCTCCTCAATCAACAGTCTAAATAGGACTCAGCAGCGCGGCGATCAGGCCGTGTCCGGCGCCGGCGTCTCCGGGCCGGGGATCGCGCGCATGCTGACGTTACCGAACGTGCGCACCAGGTCCATTTCGGACTCGAGCACCGCGGCCAGGCGCCGCACGCCCTCCTTGATCCGCTCGGGCGTCGGGTAGCAGTACGACAACCGCATCTGCCTGCTGCCGAAACCGTCGGCGTAGAAACCGGTCCCGGACGCGTACGCGACCCGGGCCGTGACGGCGCGCGGCAGCATCGCCTTGGTGTCGACACCCTCCGGCACCGTCACCCACACGTAGAACCCGCCGTCCGGGTTCGTCCAGCTGCAGCCGGCCGGCAGGTGCTGCTCCAGGGCGGACAGCATCGCGTCCCGCCGCTCCCGGTAGTTCTCGCGGAAGGTCTTGATCTGGCCCTGCCAGTCGTGCGTGGCGAGGTATCGCGACACGATCAGCTGGTTGAACGTCGGCGGGCACAGCGTGGCCGACTCGGCCGCCAGCACCAGCTTCTCCCGCACCGCGTGCGGCGCCAGGACCCAGCCCACCCGCAGGCCGGAGGCGAACGTCTTGGAGAACGAGCCCAGGTACACGACGTTGTCCGGGTCCAGCGACCGCAGCGCCGGGTAGGTCTGGCCGTCGAAGCCGAGCAGCCCGTACGGGTTGTCCTCGACCACCAGCACGCCGTGGGCCCGGCAGATCGCGAGGATCTCGGCCCGCCGCTCGACCGCCAGCGTGACGCCGGCCGGGTTGTGGAAGTTCGGGATCGTGTACAGGAACTTGACCCGCTGGCCGGCCTTCTCGGCCTGCGCGAGGGCCTCCCGCAGCGCCTCCGGCACCAGCCCCTGGTCGTCCATCACGACGTGCACGACCTTGGCCTGGTAGGCGGCGAACGAGCCGAGCGCGCCCACGTAGGAGGGGCCCTCGGCCAGCACGATGTCGCCCGGGTCGCAGAACAGCCGGGTGACCATGTCCAGGCCCATCTGGGAGCCGACCGTCACCACGATGTCGTCGGAGTGCGCGTTGATGCCCTCCAGCGCCATGACCTCGCAGATCTGCTCGCGCAGCACGGGCACGCCCTGCGCGGAGCCGTACTGCAGGGCGGCCAGGCCGTCCTCCGCGATGATCTCCCCGACCTGCGAGGACAGGCTGTCCAGCGGGAGCGCGGCGAGGTTCGGCATGCCGCCGGCGAGCGAGACCACCTCGGGGCGGCTGGCCACCGCGAAGAGAGCTCGGATCTCCGACGCCGTCATGCCGGCCGTGCGGGCGGCGTAACGGGCGAGGTGGGGATCGAGGTCTCGGCGGCCAGTGTGCTCGGGTGGATTCGCAGTCATCGCACTTCGCTCTGTCGGATGGTCAGTTTCCCGAGTGTAACCACTCGTCCTTGTGATGTTCCCGGCCTTTCGGCGTGGGTCACAGGCGCCTATCCTCGGATGCGGCCGAGCAGGCTGTGGCGATCCGCCACGCCCTGCCTCACCTCAGGCCGGCCGCCGCGAATCCGGGGAGGGGATCAGGTGTCGCGTCGAGTCGTGGGCGTCACCCTCGACAACCTGGAACACCTGCCCAAGAACTGCCGCCGGTGCGTGTACTGGGAGCTCGCGCCGCACCTGCGCGCGCAGGCGGAGGAGTTCGGCCAGACCGAGGTCGAAAAGGAGGCCTGGGTCTCCTCGGTGCTGCTGGAGTGGGGCTCCTGCGGCCGGATCATCTACAGCGACTCGCTGCCCGTCGGGTTCGTGCTGTACGCGCCGCCGAACCTGGTGCCGCGCTCGGTCGCGTTCCCCACGTCGCCGCCCAGCGCGGACGCGGTGCTGCTGACGAGCTTCCAGGTGCTGCCGGAGTTCCGCGGCGGCGGGCTGGGTCGCACGCTCGTCCAGGCGGTCGCCAAGGACATGACGCGCCGCGGGGTGCGGGCGATCGAGGCCTTCGGCGACGCGAGCCCGGACGACGCCGACAACGAGCTGCTCGGGCACACCTGTGTGGTGCCCGCCGACTTCCTCACCGCGGTCGGGTTCAAGACCGTGCGGCCGCACCCGAAGTGGCCCCGGCTGCGCCTGGAGATCCGCTCGGCGCTGTCCTGGAAGGAAGACGTCGAAGCGGCCCTCGAACGGCTCCTGGGCCAGGTGACCATCACGACCGCGGAGCCGAGTACCGCGCGCGCTTGAGCCGAGTTATCCACAGAAACCGTCCACAAGGCAGGGGTTGTCCACAGCTTCCTGTGGACAACCCCTGTGTGTCGGTGACTATTCGGCCTTGGCGAGCTCGTGCGCGAGCACGTCGGCGAAGGTGAAGGTGCCCGTCGGCTGGTCGCCCTCGCCGAGCAGGTACAGCCGCTTCACGGCGATCAGGATGCCCTCGGCGACGATGTCGCGGAACGCCGGGTCGGACAGCTTCGCGCGGTCGCCCGGGTTGCTCAGGTAGCCGATCTCCATCCGCACCGCCGGGCACCGGGTGAGCCGCAGGATGTCCCAGGTCTTGGCGTGCGTCCGGCAGTCCAGCAGGCCCGTGCGAGCGGCCACCTCGCGCTGCAGGTAGCCGGCCAGCAGCTCACCCACGGTGGACGTGGTGCCCAGCCCGTTGCCCCAGTGGAACGACGCGATGCCCTGCGCGTGCGGCGAGGAGTTGCTGTCGCAGTGCAGCGACAGGAACAGGTCGGCGCCCGCGTTGTTGGCGAACGCGGCGCGCTCGGCCTCGGCCGGACCGTGGTCCGGGCCGCGCGAGATCAGCGCCTCCATGCCGGTGGCCTTCATCCGGCCCTCCAGCCGGCGCGCCAGGTCCCACACGATGTCGGCCTCACGCAGGCCGCCGATCTCCACCCCGGCGTCGGCGCCGCCGTGACCGGGGTCGATGACGATGCGCTTGCCCCGCAGACGCGGACCGGACTGGCGGACCTGCTCCTGCTCACGCAGCAGCACCGGGCGGCCACCGCGGGCACGCGGCGAGAGCTGACGCAGCGCGCGGACCGTCGCCGGGCCGCAGATGCCGTCGATGACCAGGCCGTAGTCGCGCTGGAAGCTGCGCAGCGCCTGCTCGGTCTTCGGGCCGAACACGCCGTCGGGGCGGCCCGCGTCGTAGCCCAGCTCGGTCAGCCGGTCCTGCAGCGCGAACACGTCGTCGCCGTGCACCGGCGAGGAGATCAGGTAGGCCAGCGGGCGGCTGCCCAGGTGGAAGGTCGCGCCGCGCAGCACGTGGTAGGTGGCCGGGCCCACGACACCGTCGATGAGCAGGCCACGGCGCTGCTGGAAGCCGCGGACGGCCCGTTCGACCTCGTGGTCGAACAGGTTGCCGGCGTCCGGCCGGAGCAGTCCGATCGAGGCCAGCATCGACCTGATCTCAGCGACGTCGTCCCCGACGTCGCCGCGGCGGAGCACCCGCATGCACTCCTCGCTCTTTCCTTGGGCATCGATCGAAAACCGATGCGGCACAAACAGATATCGGGCTAGCCTCGGGTACCCATTCTGCCCTGAGAACTCTCCGTGACCGCGCAGGGCCGGTCGGTGCGTCATCCGGGCGGGTGGCATGGAAAAACCCGGGGGCCCGTCTCCAGAAGACGTTCACCCCCGGGTCGAGGTTGCCTGCGTCAGGCGAGCACGTCGGACAGGTCCGACAGGAGCGCGGCCTTCGGCTTGGCGCCGACGATCTGCTTCACCGGCTTGCCGCCCTGGAACAGGATCAGCGTCGGGATCGACATGACCTGGTAGTCGCGGGCGGTGCCCGGGTTCTCGTCGATGTCCAGCTTCGCGACGGTCAGCTTGTCCTTGTGCTCGGCGGCGATCTCCTCGAGCACCGGGGCGACCATCTTGCACGGCCCGCACCAGGTCGCCCAGAAGTCGACGAGAACCGGCTTGTCGCTGGTCAGCACGTCGTCGGCGAAGGACTGGTCGGTCACCTTGACGGTGTCGGACATTTCATCTCCCTAGTTCGGTACGGGCTTGCGGTCGGTCAGTTCGCGGAGCCGTAGCCGCCGCCCACCAGTTCGGGCGCGACCTCGGCGTCGGGGTTGCCGGCGTGCTCGGCCAGCCAGCGCTCGGCGTCGATGGCCGCGGAGCAGCCCGAGCCGGCGGCGGTGATGGCCTGCCGGTAGGTGTGGTCGACCAGGTCACCGGCGGCGAACACGCCCGGCAGGTTGGTGTAGGAGGTGCGGCCCTTGGTCAGGACGTAACCCTCCGCGTCCAGCTCGACCTGGCCCTTGACCAGGTCGCTGCGCGGGTCGTGGCCGATCGCGACGAAGAAGCCGGTGACGTCGAGCACCGACTCCTCGCCGGTGACCGTGTCCGCCAGCTTCAGGCCGGCGACGGTGGTGTCACCCAGCACCTCGACGACCTGCTTGTTCAGCGCCCACTTGATCTTCTCGTTGGCGCGGGCGCGCTCGAGCATGATCTTGGAGGCGCGGAACTCCTCGCGCCGGTGCACGATCGTCACCGATCGGGCGAACTTGGTCAGGAAGGTGGCCTCCTCCATCGCGGAGTCGCCACCGCCGAGGACGGCGATGTCCTGGTCGCGGAAGAAGAAGCCGTCACAGGTGGCGCAGGCGGAGACACCGCGGCCGAGCAGCTCCTGCTCACCGGGCACGTGCAGGTAGCGCGCCGCCGAGCCCATGGCGAGGATGACGGCCTTGGCCGCGTAGCGCGTGCCGTGGGCGGTGACGTACTTGACGTCGCCCTCCAGCTCGAGCTTCTCCACGTCCTCGGCGCGCAGCTCCGCGCCGAAGCGCTCGGCCTGCTTGCGCATCTCCTCCATCAGGTCGGGGCCCTGGATGCCGTCCCGGAAACCGGGGTAGTTCTCGACCTCGGTGGTGGTCATCAGTGCGCCGCCGAACTGGGAACCCTCGAAGACCAGCGGTTCGAGCTGGGCACGTGCGGCGTACACCGCGGCCGTGTACCCGGCCGGACCCGACCCCACGATGATGAGGTTCCGAACGTTTTCCGCTGCCACCCGTAGACCTCCGCTCGTCGTGACCTGCGTACCAGGCTCAACACGATCGTAGGGTCCGGTGTTCCCGAGGTGACACGCGTCGCCCGTGACGTAAAACGCGCCTACCCGATCACCTTGTCCACCAGCACCCCGGCGTCGTTCGCGCCGCAGGCCGGGGCGAACGCGACCAGCCGGAACTTCGCCAGCTGACCGGTGGTCAGCAGGGTCAGCACGGCCGGCTGCCCGTCGATCGAGCCCTGGCGGACCCCGATCGGCTTGGCGGTGTCGGCGAAGCCCGCGGCGGTCAGGCACGCCTGCAGCGCGTCGGCGTTGCCCAGCGGCCCGTAGTCGAAGGTGCCCTGCAGCTGGCCGACCGCGCTCGCGGTCTGGTCGCTGCGCAGGTTCAGCGGCGGTTGTGCGTCGCTCTGGCCCGGCGGCGGCGCGGCCACGTTGCCGCCCGGGGACGGCGAGGTGCCGCTCGGGATGGCGATCGCGACGGCGGCCACCGCGGCGGCGGCCACGGCCACCACCCCGCTGATCCAGCCGATGCGCTTGTTGCGGCGACGGCGGGCCGCGTCCAGGCTCACCACCGGCGCCACGCCGGACTGCTGCTGCGGGAACGCCCGCCGGGCCTCCTCGGCGATCGCCGCGTCCAGGCGGGCGGCGTACTCCGCGGGCATCGGCGGGACGTCCGCGCTCAAGCCGGCCAGGTCGGCGGTGGTCGCCTCCAGTGCCTCGATGATCGCGCGCGCCTCGGGATCGGCCTGCACCCGCGGCCACAACCGGGCGGCTTCGTCGTCGTCCAGGACGCCGGCGTGCAGGTCCGCGAGCAGGTCGACAGACCAGGGCGGGCCGGCGGCCTCGATCCCCCGACTCTCGTCCGTCATCGTCCCTCCCTCTCGCGCTGTGCCCCAGACCGGCCGCCGCGCTCCCGTTTGCTTTCGGAAGTTGGGACGTTCGCTATTGCATCCGGGTTCCGGAGATGGCCGAGAACTTTGGCGAGTTTGGCGCGGCCCCGGGCGCACCGGCTCTTCACCGTGCCCTCCGCGATCCCGAGCATCCGCGCGGTCTCGCTGACCGAGTACCCCTCGACGTCGACCAGCACGATCGGCATCCGCTGGTCCTCCGGCAGCTGCGCCAGCGCCTCCTTGATGACCAGCCGGGTCTCCCGGTCGGCCATCGAGTCGCGCGGGGTCGCCGGTTCGTTCACGCCGGTCTCGGGCAGTGGCACCGTCGGGCGGGCCTGCCTGCGCCGGACCCGGTCCAGGCACGCGTTCACCACGATCCGGTGCAACCAGGTGGTGACCTGGGATTCGGCGCGGAAGTTCGCGGCGGCGCGGAAGGCGGAGATGAAGGCGTCCTGGAGGGCGTCGGCGGCTTCCTCGGGGTCGCGCAGGGTGCGCAGAGCCACCGCCCACATGCGGTCCCGATGCCGCCGGACCAGTTCGCTGAACGCGTGCGGGTCGCCCGACGCGTGCGCCGCGATGAGGTCGGCGTCCGTTGGTGCAGCTGCGGTCACCCGCAGCACACTACTGGGCGGGCAGGAAGGTCAATTCGCCTATCTGGGACTGGTAGCCCTTGTCCGTGTCACTCAGCTGAGTGATCCAGATGATCACGTACTGCGCCTGCTGGGGCTGCGGAAGAGTGATGTCGGTGGTCTGCCCGTTCAGCGTGGCCGTGCCGACCACCCGGGTGTCGGCCAGCTCCGGGTTGCGCGAGTCGGCCACCCGGACCTCGATCGAGGTGCCCGGGCTGTCCGCGGCCACCGTGATCTTCGCCAGGTTGATCGGCTTGTCGAAGCTCGCGAGCAGCCCGACGCCCTCCTTGATGGCCGGGAACTGCTGCCGGTACTGGTCGGTCCGCCAGATCGTGCCCGGGTCGCCGTCCACGGTGTTGCGGGCGCGGCTGGTGTTGTCGCCGTTGCCGTCCGGGTTGTAGACCGTCACGCTCTCCGGCCCGACCGCAGCGCCGATCTGCGCCTGCCCACCGGTCGACGGGGGCGGGTTCGGCGACGGGTTGACCGGCGCCGACGCGGACGCCGTCGGGGTCGGGTTCGCCACGTTGATCGGCGGCCCGCCCGAGCTGGGGTCGTCCTGGAAGAAGCTGATCGCCAGCATGCCGAGCCAGGCCAGGATGGCGACCGCCGCGACGACCAGCACGGTGACGCCGAGCGCGAGCTTGCGCCGCCGCGCGCGGTCCTTGACCGGCTTCTTCGTCGTCCAGATCGTGCCGTCGCC
Organism: Amycolatopsis thermalba; assembly: GCF_023376025.1. Taxonomy (NCBI): domain Bacteria; kingdom Bacillati; phylum Actinomycetota; class Actinomycetes; order Pseudonocardiales; family Pseudonocardiaceae; genus Amycolatopsis; species Amycolatopsis thermalba. The sequence continues at coordinate 455,133 of NZ_CP091196.1, read as the reverse complement.
GTCGGCCTCCATCTGGGCCTTGATCAGCTGGGTCCGCTCCTCGGCCTCGGCGGCCATCTCCAGCGCGCGCACGATCGCCGCGCTGGTGCGGATGCCGCCCGGGCCGCCGTCCTCGACGGTGCGCACCGCCAGCGACGACAGCTCCTGCGGCACCGACGGCTGCAGCGAGCGCGGCGGTACCAGGCGCCCGTTCGGGGCGTGCGGCGCGGCCGGGATCGCGGCCGGCCCGCCCGGCAGCGGCCAGCGACCGGTGAGCAGCAGGTACAGGATGCCGCCGATGGCCTTCACGTCGTCGCGCAGCGTCGCGTCCGGCAGCGGGCCGGGGAAGGCCAGGCGCAGCGAGCCCTCGGTGGTCAGGCGCAGGCGCTGCGGGTGGTCCAGGCCGAGCACGAGACCGGAGTGGTGGGCCCGCTCCACGGCCTCGGCGAGCCGCTGCACCATCCGCGCCGCGGCGAGCGGCTGGACCGGCCGGTCGGCGACCAGGTCGATCAGGTCGGTGCCCTTGGTCCACTCGGTGACCACCACGCCCAGCAGGCCCTCACCGGAGGTGATGCCGTTGCCGAGGGTGAGCACGTCGAGCACGCGGGCGACCGCTTCGTGGTTGAACTTGGCCGCGTGCGTGGCGCGCTCGAGCGTCTTGCGGGCCTGACGTGCGGCTTCGGCGTCCGCGGGGTCGCCGACGAGCAGCGTCAGCGCGACGTCCCGCCGCAGCTGGCCGTCCCGCGCACGCCACAGGTGGGCGCCCGCCCGCTCGTCGATGCCGAACTGGGCGAGCAACCGGTACCGGCCGTCTCCGACGACGCTGCCCGGCGCGAGGGAGCCTCCCCTCGCGCGGACGCCCGTCCGGATCGGACCGGACTGCTCGCTCCGCTTCTCGTTCACCCCACGCTCTCTCTCCCGCGTCTGAGATCGAGGGTACGTGAACACGTGGGGTGAGACAGGGTTATCCGTGAGTGGTTCGTTACCCGCGCTTGATCAAACGGGTGATTCTCTTCGTGGCCGGCGCCAGCTCGTCCACCTTGAGCAGCGCGAGTACGCCGAACGACACACCCAGGCCGACGATGCCCTGCAGGATCAGCTTGATCCACGCGGTCAGCCGCTCGCCGAGGTCCGGGACCACCCAGCCGACCGCGATCGCGGCCAGCACGCCCAGCCCGCTGGCCACGACGGTGAACAGGATGACCCCGAGCACGCGCCTGCTGCGCAGGTTGCCCAGGCTCACCCACAGCCAGACCTGGCCCATGATCGCGCCGACCACGAACGTCAGCGAGTTCACCATCATCGCGCCGAGCACGATGTTCTGGTCCGACAGCAGCACCGGGCACAGGTACAGCAGCGGGATCTTGACCAGGGTCATCACGACCATGATCAGCGTCGGCGTGCGGGCGTCCTTCATCGCGTAGAACACCCGCAGCTGCAGCATGACCAGCGCGTACGGCAGCAGGCCGAACGCCGAGATGGCCAGCGCCTCGCCCAGCCGCGACGCGTCCGCGGTCGAGTTCTCCCCGCCGCTGAACAACGCGACACCGACCGAGGTGCCGATCACCGACATCACCGCGGCGATCGGCACGAGCATCACCGTGGAGATGCGGGAGGCGTAGGACAGGTCGGCGACCACCTTGCGGGTGTCGCCGTCGGCGGCGTTGCGCGACAGCCGCGGCATGATCGCGGTCAGCAGCGAGACGCCGATGACGCCGTACGGCAGCTGGAACAGCAGCCAGGCGTTGGAGTAGATCGTCACACCGCCCGGGTCACCGCTGGTCAGCACGCGGGTGTTGACGGTGAAGCCGATCTGGCTGACCGCGACGTAACCGAGGATCCACAGCGCGAGCCCGCCGAACTCCTTCATGCGCTTGTCGATGCCCCAGCGCCACCTGAACCGGAACCCGGTGCGCAGCAGTGGCGGCACCAGCATGACGGCCTGCACGACGATGCCCATGGTTACGCCGATGCCCAGCAGCAGCAGCTTCGGCTGGCTCATCTCGACCGGGTTCCAGGTGATCTCACCCGGGGTGAGCATGAACACGGCCAGCGTGAAGATCACGACCAGGTTGTTCACCACCGGCGCCCAGGCCGGCGGCCCGAAGATCTGCTTGGCGTTGAGGATCGCCGACAGCAGCGCGAACAGGCCGTAGAACAGGATCTCCGGCAGCAGCAGCCGCGCGAACGCCGTGGTCAGCTCGGAGCTGGTCTTGCCCGGGTCGCCGTCCAGGTACAGCGAGGTCAGCCACGGCGCGGCGGCCACCGCGACGATCGTGCCGATCACCAGCAGCACGAACGCCACGGTCAGCATCCGCTGCGTGTAGGCCAGACCGCCGTCCTTGTCGTCCTGCGACCGCACCAGCAGCGGCACCACGACACTGCTCAGCACGCCGCCGAGCAGCAGCTCGAAGACGATGTTGGGCAGCGTGTTGGCGATGTTGAACGAGTCGTTCACCACGCTGGTGCCGACCGCCCAGACCAGCATGATCTTCCAGAAGAACCCGGTGATCCGGCTGATCAGCGACGCGATCGCGATCCGGCTGCTGGACCTCGCCAGCGACGGCGCGGCCGGCTTCTCCGGCGCCTCGACCGGCGGGATGAACCCGGTGGCGTCGAGCCCCGGCCCCTCGCCGAACGACGTCGACGGCGAGGTCGAGATCCGCGGCATCATCCGCGTCGCGAGCGCGTCGTACGGGCGCAGCACGTCCGGGTCTGCCACCGGCCAGCGGTTGCCGCCCTGCACGCCGCTGATCCGCGGGATCAGCATGGTCGCGTCCGGGTCGTTCGGCGGCAACGGCGGCGCACCGAACGGCATGCTGTCCTGGTGGCGCGGCCGCTCCTGACGCCACGGCCGCACCGGCTGGCGGCGGTCGGGCGGGGCCTGGCGGCCGGTCGGCGGCGGTTGCCTGCGATCCGGCGGCGGTGGCTGACGGCGTGGCGGCTGCGGCGGCTGCGGCGGTGGCAGCTGGCCCTGCTGGCGGTTCACCTGCGGGGGCCGTGGCTTGCCCTTCGCCGCAGGCGGGATCCGGCGGGTCTGCTCCTGCCGAGCGCGATCCGGCGGCGGGCGCCGTGGTCCGCGGTCGGCGGGACGCTCGGGTGGCCACCCCGGGTCTCTGTCCAACGCGCGCCCAATCCTCGCCGGTCCGGTTCTGGTGCCCCAGAGTAGTCGGTCAGGCCTTGCGGGCCCGGACGCGACGGTAGATCTGCCGCGCGGAGAGCAGCACCAGGGCCGCGGCGCCGGCGATGGTGAGGACCAGCGTGACCACGCCGTACTCGTTGGACCGCAGCTCGAAGCGCGCCGGGTTGCCCAGCGGCGTGCCGCCGGGGGTGGTCAGCGAGACGGTCAGGTTGAACACACCGGCGCGCAGGGCCTCCGCCGGGATCCGCTCGCTGCCGCCGAGGCCGGCCGGCACCAGGCGGTCCGGCACCTGCTCGACGCGCAGGCCGGGCGTGTTGCTCAGCTGGATCCGCACCGCGATCTGCACCGGCAGCCGGTTGTTGAACGACACCGGCAGCGGCGCCGACCCGGACGCCATCGAGATCGGCACCGGCGGGGTGTCCACCGTGACGCGGCCGAGCAGGCCGTCCAGCTCGGCGCGGGCGTCGGCGGCCGAGGCCTCCGCGGCGCCCTGCCACGCGCGCCAGGCCCCCGACGTGCTGCGGACCAGCGCGAACCGCAGCGGTTCGAGCAGCTCGGCCGGCTCCACCTGGGCGGCCGGGTCGATCTGCATCGCGCCCTGCAGGTCGGTCATCGTGGTCTCGATCGAGGACATCTCGTCGGTGACCGACGTCGGGGTCGCGGTGGCGAGGTCTTCGGAGTCGTAGCTCATCCGGGCACTGCCCGTGCTCGCGGTCGCCAGCAGCGCGGGCAGCGGCTGCGGGGCCAGCATGTTCCGGTCCACGAAGTCGCCGACGTTGCGCAGGAAGCCGGTCAGCTCGTCCTGCGTCGCCGTCCACCGGCGGGGCGGCGCGACCAGCACCGGGCGGGACGTGCCACCGGCGAGGCCGCCGCGGAAGGCGAGCGCGGCCAGGCCGTTCTGGGTCGCGATGTCCGGGTCGTCCACCGGCGTGGCGGCGGTCACCTCGGTGCTGCCGGACGTGCCGGCCAGCCCGGACAGGACCAGCGAGTCGACCTGCTGGGCGCGCAGCGCGGTGCCGTCCAGCGTGACCGCGCCGGACGACTGGCTGCCGGTCGACGAGTCGACCGGGTCGGTGATCAGGGTGCGCACACCGGCGGCGCTCAGCGCGGTCAGCGTGCTCTGGTCCAGCGCGCCGTCGGCCCACAGCACGCCGTTCTGCGGCGTCACGCCGAGCAGCTCCTGCACCCGGGCGCCGGTGTCCAGCGCGAACGGCAGCAGGTCACCGCCGCGGACCTTGGTCAGCGCGGTCAGATCGGCGTCGGCGTAGGGCAGCTGGACCACGCACTGCCCGGTGACGAGCTCCCGCAGCGACCGCAGCCACGTCTTCGCGGCCTCCGCGCCCGTTCCGCCGACGGTCCCGGTCCCGGTGCGGACCTGGTAGCCGCGGGACATCGCGTCCACGGTGTCCAGCAGGTCGGGGTCGATGGCGTAGCAGAGCGCGCGGCTGAGCTGGGGGTCGTCGCGGACCGCGGCCGCCGACTCGACCAGCCCGTACAGCCGCCCGCCGGGACGCAGCTCGGTCGCCAGGACGTCGTCGGACAGCACCGCGGTGCCCCCCAGCGGCGCGGCCACGATCCGCGGCCGGGTGTCGGCGATCGGCCACAGCATCGTGAACGGGGCCGGCGAGCTGTTCTGGCCGGTCGCGCTCTTGCCCGGCGCGGACAGGACGGGCAGCAGCATGCTCATCGACGCCAGCCGGGCCGCGCCGCCGTAGGCCGGGGTGCCGTTGACGTTGACCAGCAGCGGGTACAGGCCCGCGCTGTTCACCCGCAGGTTGCCGCGCGTGCCGTCGAGCCGGACGGTGACGCTGAGCTGGGCGCTCTCCCCCGGATCCAGCGTCGCGGGCTCGACGTCCACCCAGTCGGTGCTCGACGCGGCGGCCGCGGCCGCGCCGCTCATCGCGGTGCGCACCTGGCGCTCGGTGGTGAGCCGCTCGCCCAGCTCGAGCCGGACCTGCAGGTCGCTGATCCGCCGGTCGCCCACGTTGGTGACGGTGCCGGTGACGTTGAGCGTCACCGAGTTCATGGTGATCACGCGCGGGTTGACCTGCGCCACGTCGAGCCGGAGCCGACTGGGTGCCTCGGTCTGGGCACTCCCCGTGACCGGGACGAACATCGCGAGGAGGAACGCAACCAACCCGGTGGCGGCGAACCGCTTCACTCCGACGCTCCTTCTGTCGCTCGCGTGTCGTCGTCGAACAGCTCCCGCGCCTTGCGCACCAGGGACCGCTCGTCGGTGTAGGCGAGCCGGGTCTCCAGATCGGCGATCGGCACCCAGGCCACCTCGGTGACCTCCGAGTCCTCGTCGGACAGCTCGCCGCCGGTGGCTTCCAGGAGGAAATGATGCACCGTCTTGTGCACCCGCCGTCGCTCGGCCACGAACCAGTAGTCGATGGTGCCCAGCGGCCGCAGCACGTCCGCGGAGATCCCGGTCTCCTCCTTCACCTCGCGCACCGCAGTCTGCTCGATCGTCTCGCCGTCCTCGATGTGGCCCTTCGGCAGCGACCACAGCAGCTTGCCGTGGCGGTCCAGCCTGCCGATGAGCACCGCGTTCTCCCGGGCGGGGTCGACCACCAGACCGCCGGCGGAGGTCTCCACGGAGGTCGTCATCCGCCGGCCGCGGCGGCGTCGCGACCGGCGTCGCGGCTTACCGCCGCCGGAGCGACCGGCCGATCCAGACATGCTGCGATGCTAGTGCGTGGCGGCCGATTCCGGCCGCTACTGCGTAGTTGACTGTTCACTCCTGGTCGATGGGTAGGCTGGTTCCTCGTGTCTGTCATGGTTGAGTCCACCCCCGAGGCGGTTCGATCCCGGTGAACGAACTGACCGCGAAGCGGAACGCGGTGACCGAGCTGATGCGGATCTCGCCGCTGGCCGACGAGCTGGCCGGGCTGTTCGCGAAGGCCGGGCACCGGCTGTACCTGGTGGGTGGCAGCGTGCGGGACGCGCTGCTCGGCCGCCTGTCCGCCGACCTGGACTTCACCACCGACGCACGCCCGGAGCAGATCCTGAAGATCGTCCGCGGCTGGGCCGACGGGGTGTGGGAGGCGGGGATCGCCTTCGGCACCGTCGGCGTCACCAAGCGCGGCTCGACGCTGGAGATCACCACGTTCCGCGCGGACGTCTACGACCGGGTCAGCCGCAATCCCGAGGTGACCTTCGGGGCTTCGATCGAGGGTGACCTCAAGCGCCGCGACTTCACGGTCAACGCGATGGCGATCGACTTGTCGACCAAGCAGTTCGTCGACCCCCACGACGGCATGGATGCGTTGCGCCGGAAGGTGCTCGACACCCCCGCGACCCCGGAGGAGTCCTTCGCCGACGACCCGCTGCGCATGCTGCGGGCCGCGCGGTTCGCCGCCCAGCTCGGGTTCGAACCGGCGCCGCGCGTGGTCACCGCGATGACCGAGATGGCCGGCGAGATCCAGCGCATCACCGCCGAGCGGGTGCAGGCCGAGCTGTCGAAGCTGCTGCTCGGCCGGTTCCCGCGGCGCGGGCTGGAGCTGATGGTGGACACCGGGCTCGCCGAGCACGTTCTGCCCGAGGTGCCCGGTATGCGGCTGGCCATCGACGAGCACCACCAGCACAAGGACGTCTACCAGCACTCGCTGACCGTGCTGGAGCAGGCGATCGCGCTGGAACGCCGGGACGACCCGGACGCCGAGCCGGACCTCGTGCTGCGGCTGGCCGCGCTGCTGCACGACATCGGCAAGCCGGCCACCCGCCGGTTCGAGCCGGGCGGCGGGGTGAGCTTCCACCACCACGAGGTGGTCGGCGCCAAGATGGCCCGCAAGCGTTTGCGCGCCCTCAAGTACCCGAAGCAGGTCATCGAGGACGTCGGCCAGCTGGTGTTCCTCCACCTGCGGTTCCACGGCTACGGCAAGGGCGAGTGGACCGACTCGGCCGTGCGCCGGTACGTGACCGACGCCGGTGAGCTGCTGCCGCGGCTGCACAAGCTGGTCCGCGCCGACTGCACGACCCGCAACAAGCGCAAGGCGGCCGCGTTGCAGCGCACCTACGACGAGCTCGAGGAGCGGATCGCGCGCATCCAGGCCGAGGAGGACCTCGCCAAGGTGCGGCCCGACCTGGACGGCAACGAGATCATGAAGATCCTCGGCCTGCCGCCCGGCCCGATGGTCGGCAAGGCGTGGAAGCACCTGAAGGAGCTGCGCCTGGACCGCGGACCGCTCGACCACGACGAGGCCGTCGCCGAGTTGCGCCGCTGGGCCGCGGAGAACGGGCTGTAACTTCAGGGGGCGTCGAGACGACCGGGAGGTCGTGATGTCCCCACCGCGAGCGGCGAGTTACCTGGGCACCCTGCTGCGGCGCGGCGCGCCCGCGATGGCCGGTGCGACCGGCGGGCTGGACGACGAGATCGCCGATCCGGCGCCGGTGTCCCCGCTGGCGCGGATGCGGCGCATGGCGGGGCCGGTCGACCTCGCGGCGCGGGACAACCTGCTGCTCCGCGCCACCCGGTACGTCGCGATGGTCCCGCTGGTGTACCGCGTGCTGGCGGTGGCCGGGTCGCTGGTGGCGTTCCTCGCGGCCGGGCACGGCGGGGTGGCGCCGGTGGTGGCGGTCGCGGTGTGCTCGATCGCCCTGAACCTGTACGGGCTGCGGTGGTTGTTCCGGTCGGCGCCGTTCCACGGTCGCGGTGCGGCGCGGCTGCTGGTGCTCGACGTGGTGTTCACCCTCGCGGCCAACGTGGTGGTCGCGGCGACGGTGCCGTCGCCGGCCTTCGCGACGGCGATGGCGGTGCCGGGCAAGCACCTCCTGGGTGGGGTGGCGCTGCTGACGCTGGCGTTGGGCCTCGGGTACGGGTTCGGGCTGATGCTGGTGAGCATCCCGCTCGCCGGGGTGGCGTGGTGGCTCAACAGCGGCGTGTTCAACGTGAAACAAGCCTTCGCCGGGGTCGGGACGATCGTCGGCGTTCTGGTGACGGCGACCGGCGCGCTGGTGCTGCTCGGCCTCGGCACGCGGCTGGCGCTGGCGTACGGCATCCGGCACGGCCGTGAGGCGGAGCGCGCGCGGCAGCACCGGATGCTGCACGACACGGTGCTGCAGACGCTGGAGACGATCGCCCTGCCCGGCTCCGGCAGCAGCGAACACCAGTTGAGCGAGGTGCGACGGCTGGCCCGCGCGCAGGCGATCGAGGTGCGGCAGACGATCGAAGGCGCGGAAGGCAGCGGCCCCCTCGGGGAGAAACTGGCGGCCCTGGCCGCGGAAATGGCCCGCGATGGCCTGCGCGCCCAGCTGGTCATGGCGGAGCTGGACGCGGACACCCTGACGGAGGTCCGGCAGGCCGCCATCCGCGACGCGGCCCGCGAGGCGCTGCGGAACACGTTGAAGCACTCGGGAACCGACCGGGTCGTCGTCCGGACCGAGGAGCGGGACGGCGGGGTGGCGGTGATCATCCGCGACCACGGCGCCGGCTTCGACGAGGCGGACCGCCCGCCGGGCTTCGGCATCAGCGAGTCGATCACGGCGCGCCTCGCGGAGGCAGGCGGCCAGGCGCGGGTGGAGTCGAGCCCGGGCAGCGGAACTCGCGTGACGCTCTGGATGCCGCGATGATTGACGGGGTATCGCGCGGTATGGCGCGCTCGCGCTGAAAGGGGCTGATTCCGGGTGGATAACTTGCCGCGCATGACCGAAGAACAGAAGGACACCCGGAGGCTCGCCATCGAAGCACTGGAGACCGCCCGCGAAGCCCGTGTGCTCGCCGTCGCAGCCTCGAAGGAAGTCGGCGACGTCTCAGCTCAGTTGAGAGGGCACATCACGGTGCTCCACGCGCTGCGCGAAACCCAGCTCGAGCAGGGCGCTCGGTTGGATCGACTCGAACGGAAGGTGGACGAGGGCTTCGCGCGGGTGGACGCGAGGTTCGAGCAGGTGGACCTGCGGTTCGAGCAGGTGGACGCGAGGTTCGAGCAGGTGGACCGGCGGTTCGAGCAGGTGGACCGGCGGTTCGAGCAGGTCGTCGACCAGATGAACGCGAGGTTCGACCAGCTGACTGCGTTGATCAAGAGCAGCAAGCGCTAAAGCCGCTCCAACCCGCCCGTCTCGACGTGGTGCCCGACGGGGTGCGGCAGGAAGTACGCCACCGCCCCGCCGGGCATCGTTCCCCACGGCTGGGTCACGCCGGTCAGCACGCGGACCGCGCGCGTCACCCGGTACCGCGCCCGCTGACCCTCCCGCTCCGGCAGCAGCGACGTCTCCGGGAACCGCGCCGTCTCGTCGTGCACCAGGTTTCCGGCCTCGCCGCCGAACCGGACCAACACCGTTCCGGCGGGCAGCGTGATCAGCCGCTTCGCGCGGTAGAAGGTCAGCGGCGGCTCACCGCGCAGCGGCGCGATCGGCCAGTCGCCCTCGTCGTCGACCACGCGCACCGGGTACAGCAGCAGCGATCCGAGCAGGAACCGCGCCGCCTCCTCGACCCGCGCGAACGCCGCCGGCTCCGCGCCGTCCGGGCCGGTGACCTCCCAGCTCGACTCCGTCCGCCGCAGGCTCCACGCCCCCTCGGCCCGCGCGCCGATCCGGTACGCCGACGGCGCGATCCCGTACTCCGCCAGCCGCCGCTCCAGCACGGCCAGCACCTCCGACGCCCGCAGCCCGTACGGCGGGTCGCCGCCGCGGTCGGTCAGCGTGACCGCGTCCACCTCACCGGCCTCGGGCTGCGGCGGCAGCGGCCTGCCCAGCAGCTCCGCCTCCGCCGCGGCGAGCACGTGCGCCGGCACGGTCGGCACCCGGTAGCCCTGCGCCCGCACGTGCGCGGCCAGCTCCGGCTGCGGCGGCAGACCGTATTTCCGCAGGTAGTGCGGCACCGCCGCGGCCCAGATCCACACCCCGTCGGTGTGGAAGGCGTCGGGCACGTCCGGCGGGATCGCCGGCGCGAACAGGTCGGGCAGCCGGTTCGGCCGGGCCACGGCCACGGGCGCCCGGTAGAGGTAGTCGAACAACGCGCGGGCCTCGTCCGGCGGCAGGGCCTGCCGGTTGACCACGGGCGGCTCGCCGGGCCCGTCGACGACGGCCGCGTGCCGGAACGCCACGTCCACCGGCAGCCCGGCCTTCGCCGCGAGCCAGTCCGGGACCTGCTTGCGGTCCCGTGGGAAGTGCTCCAGCTCCGCCTCGTACGCCCGGGCCGTCGGACGCCCCGCCGGTGACTGGCGCCAGTTCGGCTCGGCGGCGGAGTCGTAGTCGAACGTGAACTCGGCGGGCGCGACCAGCGTCAGCGTGCCCTTGAACCACGTCCCGACGCCCGGCTGGTACATCGCGGCCCGCAGGTCGCTGAACAGCTGCCCGAGCCGCGGCGACGCGGGCAGCGACACCGACTCGCCTTCGCCGGCCGCCCGGATCTCGATCTCCGCGTAGTCCCCGACCTGGCGGAACTGCGCGGCGATCCGCTCCCAGCCGTCCGGCACGACGTCCCGCAGCAGCCGCGCGATCTGGCGCACCAGCTCCTGCGGATCCCCGGCGCCGAGTTGTCGCGCACCGGCGGCGAAGTCGTGCCGCTCCTGCCAGATCGCGGTGATCTCGGCTTCCGTGGCCTCGACGCTGAACTCATGCAGGCCGAGCTGCTGCGCCCGCACCTCGTCGGTGCCGTTCCAGCGCAGCGTCAGCCCCTCGCCCGGGGCGACGCGGTAGATGTCGTCGTCGAACAGGCAGTGCGTCTGCAGGCTGAACGTCGCGGCGACCTCGGCCTCCGGCAGGACCTTCGCCGGGCGCCCGGAGTACTCCTCGTCGAAGTCCGGCGGAGCGTCCTCGCCGGGCGGGGTCACGAGCAGCACGGTGCCGTCCGCGCTGGAGCGTTGCGCCGGGAAGACGCGCCCCTGCCACACGGCGTACAGCCCGTCCGGCCGCTCCGCCAACTCCACTCGATACCGCACGACCGTCAGTCCTTCGGATACCGCTGCGGCCAGGTCTCCTGCAACGACCTGCTCCGCGCGACGCCGTACAGGTTGAAGTACAGGTAGACGTCGTTGGCGAGGTTGTCCAGCAGCCCCAGCGGCGTCAGCGCCCCGACCAGGTCCGCGGGCAGGCCGGGCACGCCGACGCGGGCGCCGATCAGCGCTCCGGTGAGCGCGGCGGTGAGCGGCGGGTCGGCCGACTGCAGGCCGGCGACCTGGATCGCGGCGAACGGGTCGTGGTGCCGCTTGGCGGCGGTGAACACGGCCCGGCCGGCCACCGCGAGCGGGCTCGCCGGGTCGCCGAGCGTCTCGATCTGCTCGGCGTCCGGGATGTCGCGGCCGTCGCGCAGCGCGAGGACGATCGCGGCGATCTCGTCGAACGGCGCCTGCCCCGACTTCCGCAACTCGCCCAGGACGGCGTGGAACGGCCACGGCGGCTCGCCGTTGACCAGCACCTTCCTCAGGATCCGCACGAGGAGTTCGATCGCGGTGGCGGTCTCGCCGTCGGCGCCGGTCAGTGCCCGCGCCACCGTCAGCTGGTACGGCAGGCCGGTGCTCTCCAGCTCCAGGCCGGCGGTCATGGTCGCGGCGAGCACGGCGGTGAGCGGGTTCGGCGGCGCCTCCGGACCGGCCCCGAGCGCGACCGCGAGCCAGCTGTCCGGCTTCGGCGCGGGCGGGAACCCGGGCGGCAGGTCGCCCGTGGCGTTCATGAACGGCAGGCCGCGCAGGACGGTTTCGGTGTGCCGCAGCATCTGCCGGGTCATCGGGCCGAGCACGTCACCGTTGCCCAGGGCGAGGCACTCCCCGACGGCGAACCCGACGTAGGCGCCGACGACGCGGTGCCACGCGAACAACCCCGACGGCGTGCCGGTGTCCTGGAACTTGCCCATCGTCCACGGCCGCGGCGCGGGCCGTCCGCTGTCGTCGTAGTGGTTGACCAGGCCGTTCCCGGCGAGGTCGGCGGGCCACTCGACGGGCTGGCCGTCGTGGCGCAGCCGCAGGTTGCGCACCCACCGGGCGTAGGCACGCGCGTAGCGCTCGCACTCGTCGGCGCTGAGTTCGTACCCGTTCTTCCGGGCCCAGCCGGCGACCGCCGTGAGCCGCTTCACGACCAGTTCGCCGCCCAGCTCGTACTCGGCGCCGAGGCGGGTGGCCAGCTCGGTGACGTGCGGCGAAACCTCGGGCGCGACCTCGTCGGCATATCGACCCGGCTCGGGCTCGATGCCGCTGATCTCCTCCGCGAAGTCGACGGCCATGGACAGGGCGTGCCCGGGATCCAGGTCCAGCCGGGTCTCTCCCGAGCCGGGCCGCAGCAGGTCACGCGGCCGGATCCGGCGCCACCGGTGGATGCCGGCCGGGATCGTGACCGTCGCGCTGTAGGCCGGGATGACGACCCGGTCGTCGCGGGTTCGGCTGCGGACGGGCTCGCCGTCACCGCCCAGCGGAACGAGGACCTCGCAGTCGAGCAGCTGCCGCCGCAGGGTCGCGTCGTCGATCCAGCCGACCCGGCGCATGCCCATCAGCTTCGCCGCGGGCGTGGTCGCCTTCGGACCGCCGAACCACTCCGGACCGGGCCGGTGCGCGGGGTTCTCCCGGACGTTGCCGGTCGGTTGCTCGCGCTCGTCGACCTCGATCCACCGCACGATCGCCGGCTCAGGTGTGGCGAGCCCGGGGAACTCGTTGCGCCGGAACTCGGGGTCCAGCACGGTCTTCCAGTCGGTGAAGTGCTGCACCGTCACGGCCGGATCGCCGGATAGCGCCGAAGCCATCGCTGTCCTTCCTCCCCCTCCGGGATCCCCTCGAACCGGCGGGTGACGTCGGTGACGACCCGCTCGATCAGCGGTTTGAGCTCCAGCTGGTCCACCCACTTCGGCGGCAGGCCGGGCACGCCGTTGCGGGCGCCGACCAGCGCACCGGCGATCGCCCCGGTCAGCGCGCTGCGCCCGGAGTGGTTCACCGCGCGCAGCAGCGCGACCTCGGGGTTGTTCTCGAACCCGGTCACCGCGGCGAGCGCGCGGCCCAGGACGGACGGGGTGTCGCGGCCGTCGCCGACCTCCTCCGGGTCGGGGAGGTAGTACATCCCCTGCTCCGGAATGGCGATCAGCGACCGCGCGGCCAGGTCACGCACCGCGTCCCAGCCGGGGCCCTCCCGGTCCCGCAGCACGGCACCGGCCGACACCCACAACGCCGGGCTGAACTCGCGCTCCAGCGAACGCTCGAACAGCAGGCCGAGGAAGACGGCGAAGGTCAGGTCGCCCTCGTCCGATTCCGGCAGCGCCGCGAAGGCCCGGACCGCCGCCTCGGACGCGCCGAAGGGCACCTCGCCCCGGCCGCCGATGGTCAGCACCCCGGGCAGGGCGCCGAGCAGGACCGCGGGGCCGGAGCGGAGGTCGGCCGGATCGGGGTCGCGGACGGCGTGCAGCTCGTCCAGGTTCGGCAGCCACCCGTCGATGCCCGGCACCGTCTCGCCCTGGGTGTGCAGCCACCGGGTGGTCGCCTCGCGGGCCGCGTCGGCGCCGCCGCGCAGGACGGCCTCGGTGAGGAACAGCAGCCGCTGGGTGAGCGGGCCGATCCGCCCCGGCGCGGAGAGATCGGTCAGCTGGTCCGGACCGTGCGCGCGCACGATCTCCTCGCGGCTGAGGCGGTCGACCGGCGCGCCGAGAGCCTCGCCGAGCGCGAAGCCGACGTACGCGCCGAGCAGCCGCTGCCAGCTGAAGTTGGTGTCCTGCCCGACGTCGGCGAACTTGCCGAACGAATCGACGCGCAACGTGGGCCTGCCGTCGTCGTCGTACCCGGGGGTGAGGCCGAACGCGGCGGGGTCGTATGGCGGCCGTGGCGGCAGCGCCATCGCCATGCGCCGCACCCAGGAGCGTCCCGTGACCACCCGGTAGCACTCGTCCCCGGTCAGCTCGAAGCCGTGGGCGCGGGCGCTGTCCCCGGCATCCACCGGCGGCTCGACGGGCTCGGGCAGGCCGATCCGCGCCGCGGTGTCGGTGGCCCACCGCGTCAGGTCCGCCGAGGCCTCCACGCACTCGCCGGTGACCTCGATCTTGTCGCTGTAGCGCGGGAACTCCGCGTGCGCCGCGCGGATCTCCTCGGTGGTGACCTCGACCGGCAGCTGCCACGGACCGTGGATGACCAGGTCGGCCTCCGGTACGTGGCTGAGGAGGGTGACCGGGTCCAGCCAGAACCACTCCCGGCTGCCCGGCGGGAAGAAGCGCGACGACGTCCACAGCTCGACCCGGCGGCGACCGTCCGTTGTGGACTGGTGGCGCACGCGGCCGTCGGCCAGCGGCACCAGCATGCTCTCCTCGAGCAGGCCGAGGACGAACTTCCGCTGGTCCAGCCAGCCGACGTGGCGGAACTCGACGAGGGAGTCGAGCGTGGTCCACGGCATCGGGTAGCCCCGGCGGCTCGGCCCCGTCCGGTACTCGGGGTTGGCGCGGGTCTCGCCGGTTTCCGTGCCGTCCGGCAGGTAGCGCCGCCAGCCCATGATCGCCGCCAGCGGCACGCCGAGGCGGCCGAGGCCGGAGCCGGCGTACTCGGGGTCGACCATCTCGGCCCAGTGGTCGCGGCCCGGGTACTGGGCGGGAATGCTGAGCCCGCCGAAGATCGGGGACGCGTGGCGCAGATCGCCCTCGGGGTCCCGCACGATCAGGGCCGGGGGCGGGACGATCCGCTCGCCGGGGTCGCCGCCGTCGAGGAACGCGGCCGAGTTGTAGGGGACGTACCAGCCTTCCGGGCGCCGGACGAGGTTCGCCTGGTCGACGCGCAGGTCCGCGCTCGGCCCGTGGACCTCGCGCAGCCACTCCTCGACCTTCGCGACCGCTTCTGCCGCTTCCACTACTCGATCCTTTCCAGGCTTCCGTCGGCCACGTGCTCGCTCAGCGGTTTCGGCAGGACGTACGCGACGCCCCCGCCGGGCAGGTTCGCCCAGGGGATCGCCACGCCGATCACGACCGCGAGCGTGCGCCGGAGCCGGTAGCGCCGCTCCTCGCGATCCCGCTCGATCGGCAGCGAGGTCGCGGCGAAGCGGGTTTCGTCGTGGTGGACCAGGTTGCCGCTCTCGTCGCCGAAGCGCAGCACGACCGTGCCGGCCGGCAGGCGGACCACGCGCTTGTTGCGCAGCAGGGTCAGCGGCGGGTCACCCTCGGCGGGCTGGATCGGCCAGTCCGCCAGTTCGGCGGAGGTCTCCAGCGGCGTCTCGGCACCGCCCGTCATCCGCGCCGGGTGCAGCAGCAGGGCGCCGAGCAGGTGCTGCGCCGCGTCCTCGGCGCGCTCGAAGTACTGCGGGCGCACCGGCGCCCCACCGGCGTAGCGCGCGACCTCCCAGCCGCGGTCGGTCGGGTTGAGGCACCACGCGCCGTCGGCCCGCGACGCCAGCCGGTAGGCCGCGGGCCACACGCCGTGCTCCGCGAGCCGCTGCGCCAGCACCACCAGCAGCGCGGGGTCCTCCAGCGCCGGATCGGTGCGGGTCTCCAGCTCGGCGGCGATGTCCCCGGTGGTCGGCAGCGCTTCGCCGGGATCGGCCTTGGGGCGGGACCGGCCGAGCAGGTCGGCGGCCGCGGTGCGCCGGGTCAGTTTGTCGACGTACGGCGGCTGGAAGTCCTGGTCGCGGATGTGCGTGAGGAAGTCCGGCTCGGGTGGCGTGCCGTACTTGCGCAGGTAGTGCGGCACCGACGCGTGCCAGATCCAGGTGCCGTCGGTGTGGTAGCTCTCCGGCACGTCGGATTCGGTGCCACCGCTGAAGATGTCCGGCCCGAGACCGCTGCCGACCAGCACCGCGGGCTGGCGTTCCAGGTACCGCAGGAGCGCGGGCACCTCGTCCGTGGGCACCGGCGGACGGCCCATGACGGGCGCGTCACCGTCGGCGTAGGAGTCGACCACGCGGGCGTGCCGGAACTTCGTGCCCAGCGGCAGTCCGGCGGCGCGGCGCCACCAGTCCGGCAGGTGCTCCGGGTCGCGGGGAAACGCTTTCAGTTCGGCCTCGAGCGCGGCGGCGAGGTCATCCGGCGGGGTCTGCCACCACGGTCGCGCGGTGGTGCTGACGTCCAGGTCGAACTCGCCGGACGGGTGCAGCGCGTAGCGGGCCTGCAGCCAGGCGCCCACGCCCGGCTCGTACATGGCGTCGCGCAACTCGCCGAACACCGCGGTCAGCTCGGCCGGTGCCGGGTAGGCGTGGCCGGAGCCGCGCGTGAACGCGATCGGCTCCAGCTCGGTGTGGTCGCCGACCTGGCGGAAGTGCAGCTCGATCCGTTCCCATCCGGACGGCGCGTCGGCACGGGCGAGCGTGCCGACGCGCACGAGCAACGGACGGTGCGGCTCCATGCTTGCCGTCGCCTCCCTGCGCATCTCCGTAGTGCCGCTCACTGTAACCAGCTCACGCGAGGATGGAGGTGCACGGGAAACCAGCCTGCTGCGCCTCCCACATGCCGAAGGTGCGCCGCTGCACCGAGGCGATGAAGGACTCCTCCTGCGCGGTCAGCGAGCGGCCCTCTTCCTTGGCCTGCTTGCGCATCCCGTCGACGGTGGCGTACAGCGCGAACACCGGGCCCTCGCCCCGCAGGTAGAAGGCGCGCTCCCGCTCGGTTTCGGCGATGAACTCGGATTCGGTCAGCGCGCGGAAGTTCGACGGCAGCTCGTCCTGGAGGACCTTCTCCAGGTGCGCGCTGTTCTCCTCGAACTGGCCGGTGCGCACGTTGAGCAGGAAACCGGTGAGGTTGCCGTCGCCGTCGCGGTCGACCTTGTAGGTCTTGTTGAAGCACTTGAAGTACTGCGGCGTCGGGATCTCGGCGACGTCCTCGACCAGGGGTTGCTGGGGCCCGTCGAGCTTGCGGTGACTGCCGCCCCGGCTCGTGCCGGCCGCGCCTGGTGCGGGCATGCCCGGCAGCGGCGGCATCATGCTCACCGCGCCGACCGTGCCGTCGGATGTGCGCACCTGCATGTCCAGCGGGCCACCCTGGGCGAGGCGGTCGTCGGCGGACAGGACCTCCAGACCCGGGGTGCCGGCGAGCTGCGCGGCGGCGCGGTAGGCGTCGTCGGCGCTGCCGACCTGCATGCCGGCCGACGCCAGCCCCGTCAGGCGGGAGGCGTCGCCGTCGAAGCCGGCGAGGTCGCGCTGGAGCTCGTCCCAGCTGGGCGAGGACGCGGGGACGGCGGTGCCCCGACCGCGTTGGCGATCCCGCCCAGCGCCGAGTCCAGCTCCTGCCGGGCGGCCGCGGCCCGCGCGAGCTGATCGCGCAGGTAGGCGTCGGAGTAGGCGGGGTCGGCGGCGCGCGAGTGGTCGAAGCCGGGCTGCAGGTGGTCGCCGATGCCGGCGGTGCTGGCCGGGCTGCCCGGGGTGGCCGGTGGGTAGCCGGCCGGCTGGGGCTGCTCGGGTTGCTGCGGGTGGTCTCCCGGGGTGATGCCGAAGTTCGCCTGGACGTGGTCCGGGATGTTCGGCATCGGCAGCTGCTCTTCCCAGGCTTCCTCGACCACCGGGATCGCGTCCGGGTAGGTGATCAGGTTGACGAGGAGGCCCAGGTTGGTGAGCAGCAGGCGCCGGAGGCCCGGGTTGTTGTCGACGGCGTCCCGGAGTTCGGGGTGCTCATCCAGCAGCCGCCGGAACGCGTCGTCGATCCGCATGGTCTGCCCGTCGACGACGACGGTGTCATCGCCCGGCGCCAGATCGTCGGCGGTCCGGTCCGGCTCGTCGCTGCGCCGTTCCGGTTCGGGCGCGTCGTCCCGCGACGGTTCCGGCTCGGCGGGGGTGCCGTCGCGGGTGTGCTCGGGTTCGGCGGGGGTGCCGTCGCGCGACGGTTCGGGCTCGGCCGGTGTCTCGTCGCGGGCGGGTGCCGGTTCCGCCGGTGCGTCGTCGCGCCGGAGCTCCGGTGTTTCTCGCCGGTCGGGGTCCGGAATTCCGTCTTCCGGAAGCCCCGCGGCCTCGCCAGGTGCGTGCGGGCGTTGCGGGTTGACCGGCACGTCCGGCGCGGTCACCTGCGGCGACTGCCCATGGGCCACCCGCGGATCGACCGGCGGCTGCTGGTGCACCGGCGCCTGGGGCGGCTGCTGGACGGGCGGCTGGTGCTGCACGGGGGCCTGCTGAACCGGCGCCTGCTGCACCGGCGGCTGCTGCACCGGCGCCTGATGGGGCATCGGTGGCTGCTGCACCGGCGCCTGATGGGGCATCGGCGGCTGCTGCACCGGCGCCTGATGGGGCATCGGCGGCTGTTGCACGGGCGGCTGCTGGGGCATCGGCGGCTGTTGCACGGGCGGCTGCTGGTGCTGCACCGGCGGCTGCGGCTGCTGATGCACCGGCGCGACCGGCCCCACCGTGATCGGTGTGGTCGGCGTCGGCGCGCCGTGCTGCAGCGGCGTCGTCGGCGTGTGGTGGACCTGCGGGATCTGCTGCACCGGCGGGTTCGGCACGGTCGGGGCAGGCGTGTGCGGCGCCTGCGACGACCCGTACGGCAACGCCATCTGCGGGTTCGCCGCGACCCCGTTGCTGGTGGCGAGCGACCCGAACGGCAGGAGGCTGACGCTCGTCGGCTTGGTCGGCAGCTCCATCAGCCCGCCGTTCTGCGGGTCGATGAACGTGACGCCTTCGGGCGTGTTCACGGCCAGGGCGACGTGCGCCGCTTCCGAACCGTCCGGTTGCTTGAACGACACGTAGATCACGCTGTGGTCGCCGTGCCGCATGTTCGCCACGTGCGCGATGGCGTTGTCGTAGGTGCCGATCCCGTCCACCCACCTGGCGCCGAGCTGGTCCTCCAGCCACTTCATCCGGTCGAAGGCGCCGAGGTCCCTCGGCAGAACCGGATCGGCCTGCGAGTCGATCCCGATCAGCCGCTGCGCGTACGCCACGACACAGCGGCTGCAGTTGTGCCAGTAGCCCTTGTCGACGGCGTTCGGCACGTTGCGGTTCGGGTTGACGTTCGGCAACTCCGGGTGCCGCGCCGCGACGTAAGCGCCCTCGTGCGGGCCGGCCGTGCCGGCGTGGATGGCGGGCAGGCTGTGCAGCCCCGGCGTCGCGCCGGCCAAGTTCGACCAGGGCACCAGCTGGTTCTGCAGCAGCGGCACGTTCTGGTGCACCGGCGGGACGGGCTGGTGCTGGAACGGTCCCTGCTGCGGGTGCTGGAACGGCCCTTGCTGCTGGTAGGGCGCTTGTGGCCCCTGATGCTGCTGGGGCCAGCCCTGTTGCGGCGGCGCCGACTGGTAGGGGTTGTGCACGGGCGCCTGCTGGTGCGGTGCGCCCTGCCCGTACTGCTGCGGCGGCGCCGACTGGTACGGGTTGTGGACCGGCGCCTGCTGGTGCGGCGCGCCCTGCTGGTACTGCTGCGGGGGCGGTGCCTGGTTCGGGTGCGTGGGCTGCTGGTACGGGTTCTGCACGGGCGCCTGGTGCGGTGCGCCCTGCCCGTACTGCTGCGGCGGCGCCGACTGGTACGGGTTGTGCATCGGCGCCTGCTGGTACGGCGCGCCCTGCTGGTACTGCTGCTGGGGCCAGCCCTGCTGCGGCGGCTGGTTCGGGTGCGTCGGCGCGGGCTGCTGGTACGGGTTGTGCATCGGCGGCACCTGGTGATGCGGCGCGCCCTGCCCGTACTGCTGCTGCGGCCAGCCGTGCTGAACCGGCGGGCCGGCCTGGTGCACGGGTGCGCCCTGGTGGGGTGGCTGCTGCTGGTGCCCGTGCGTCGCGGGGGGTTCCTCGGAGCGGCGGAACGGGTTCCAGCCGCCGGGCTGCGGCCGTTCGCCGTCCAGCCGATTGCGCAGCGCGCTGCCGTCGCCGGCGTTCCAGACCGGCTCGGTGCGTGCGGGTCCCCCGCCGAGCAGCTCGCTGATCCGGTTGACCGGCGGTTCCGGCTGGGCGGCCGGCGTCGGCTCGCTCTTGCTGGACAGCGGCGTGCCGTCCCCGGTGTGGGTCTGCATCAGGTGCACACCGGACGGGTTCGGCGGCAGGTCGGCGAGCCGGTTCGTCATCGGGTCGACCAGCGCCACGCCGTGCTCGGTGTTGACCACGCTGAACGCGCGCTGACCATCCGGCGTGTCGACCGACAGCACGGCCCGCGAGCCGACCGGCTGCCCGGCCATCTCACGCACCACGCTGTTGTAGTCCGGCAGCTGGTGGAACTCGCCGCGGAGCTGCCGGGACAGGAAGTCCCTGCCGCGCGGGTCATCCGGCCTGCCCGGCTGTGCCTCGGCCTCGATGCCTTCCATCCGCAGCTCGAACGCGAGCACGGACTCGGCCGAGTTGTTCCGGTAGGCCTCCGGCATGCCGTCGGCGTAGTAGCCGCGGGTGTTGACGTCCGCGATCTCCGGCAGGTGCTCGCGGAGGAACCGCACCTCCTGGTGGGCGTTGCGGGTCGGGGCGCTGGGACCGGTGGTCTGGACGCGCGGATCCACGGGATCCGTGCTGCGCGCGTGGATCGCCGGCTCACCCACGACGTCGGACGACCGGCGGATGTCGCCCCAGCCGTTCGCCGGCTCGCCGATCTTCGGGGGTTCCGGCGTCTCCGTCTTGGGGCTGGTCTCCGGTTCGGACTTCGGCGGGGTGTCCGGCACCGCGGCCTCGCCGCCCACCATCCGCGCGAAGCCCCGCCTGGACGCGGCCTCGATCTCCGCTGCCTGGATTTCGGCCAGGTCGCGGTTGCGGTCCATGTGCTGCTTGGCGGCCTCGGGCGGGAGGTAGCGCGGGTCGTCCGGCGTGATCTCCTCGAGCCGGATCACCCACTTCTTGCCGCCGCCGGGGGTCTCGACCTCGATCTTTTCCTTGACGACGAGCTGGGTGCCGGGCTTGTACAGGACCTCGTGTTCCGCCTTGTTCGAGGCCATCGACTCGATGTAGCGACCGGTCTTGCCCTCGATGATCATCTCGACGTCGCCGGGCCACTTCGCGGGGCCCAGGTCGGCACGGCTCGAACTGAGGAACTGCGACTCGACCACGACGGCACCGAGTTCGTACCGGCTCGCGACGATGGCCGCCGCCTCGCCGCGCACGTTGACCCGGCGCACGGTTTCGCCCTGGTGGGTCGGCATTTCGTTCAGGCCGGAGACGAGCGCACGGACCATCGGCATGACCTCGTCGAGGTTCCGGCCGGTGCGCAGGGCCTCGTTGATCGTGGCGAAGACCGCGCTCGAGGTGTAGCTGTGCACGGCGTAGGCGCCGTTGTCGGTCATGTGCCGCAGAGCCGCGTCCAGGTCGCGCATCGCCAGCGCTTCGAGGAACTCGTGCTCGTGGGTGAGCCGGCCCGTGCGCTCGTCGACGATGCCGGTCTCGAGCTGGGCTTCGCCGAGGGCGTCGAAGTCGGCGCGGTCGTGGGTGCGGAAGTTCGGGTCCGCGATGTACGGCTCGTCGACCACCGGACGGTCGCGCTGGGGCGTCGCGTCGTCGGGAGCCCGGTCCGGTTGGGGTGCGCTGTCCTGGTAGGGCGGGCGCTGATCGGTGGGCGGCGCCTCGTCGCGAGGCGGGGCCGGGGCGTCCTCGGCCGGGTCGAAGGGGTTCCGCTCGGTGGCGGGTGTTTCGTCGCGGCGCGGGGTGGCCGTGTCTTCCGCGGGGTCGAACGGGTTGCGCTCGGAGGTGGGTGCCTCCTCGCGCGCCGGGGCGGCGGTGTCCTGCGCGGGGTCGAAGGGGTTGCGCTCGGTGGTGGGTGCTTCGTCGCGGCGTGGGGTGGCCGTGTCTTCGGCCGGGTCGAAGGGGTTGCGCTCGGTGGTGGGTGCTTCGTCGCGGCGTGGGGTGGCCGTGTCTTCCGCGGGGTCGAAGGGGTTGCGCTCGGTGGTGGGTGCTTCGTCGCGGCGTGGGGTGGCGGTGTCTTCCGCGGGGTCGAAGGGGTTGCGCTCGGTGGTGGGTGTTTCGTCGCGGCGTGGGGTGGCGGTGTCTTCCGCCGGGTCGAACGGGCTGCGTTCCGAGGTGGGTGTCTCCTCGCGCGCTGGGGTGGCGGTGTCCTGCGCCGGGTCGAACGGGGTCCGTTCCGAGGTGGGTGTCTCCTCGCGGGCAGGGGTGGCCGCCGTGTCTTGCGCGGGGTCGAACGGGCTGCGCTCGGTGGCGGGTGCCTCCTCGCGGCGCGGGTCCGTGTCGAGCGGGCCGCGGTCGGTCGCGGGCGTCTGCTGTGCTTCGGGGGTCCGCTCGGCGGGCAGCGCCGTGTCGCCCGGTGTGGGCTGGGGTGCCGGCGTCTCGGCGGGCGGACCCGCCTGGTGGACCGGCGCCGGCTGCTCCGGCGGGCGCGCCAGCATCCAGCGCGGATCGACGGGCGCGCCGGGACGGCCACCCTGCGGTGCCTGCTGCGGCGGCGGGCCGTACCCACCCTGCGGCGAGCGTGGCGTCGGAGGCCCGTACGCCGGCGGCTGCCCACCTCGCGGCGGTTGCTGCTGCGGCGGCGGACCATAGCCGCCCTGGGGCGGTCGCGGCGGACCACCGTTCGGCGGCGCACCCATCGGGCCCCGCGGGCCCTCGGGTGGCGTGTTGCCGTAACCGCCCACCGGCGGACGACCGCCCTGCGGCGGCTGCCCTTGGAACGGCCCACCCTGGACGGGACCGCCTTGCGGCGGACGGTTCGCCCCGCCCTGGACGGGGCCGCCCTGGGGTGGCTGCGCCGGGCCGCCCTGGAAGGGGGCGCCCTGCACGGGGCCGCCCTGGGGTGGCCGGTTCGGGCCGCCTTGCGTGGGGCCGCCTTGGAAGGGAGCGCTCTGCACCGGGCCGCCTTGTGCAGGGCCGCCTTGGAAGGGTGCGCCTTGGGGTGGCCGGGCCGGGCCGCCCTGCGTGGGGTTGCCTTGGACGGGGCCGCCCTGGGGTGGCTGCGCCGGGCCGCCCTGGAACGGGGTGCCCTGCCCGGGGCCGCCCTGGGGCGGACGGTTTGGCCCGCCTTGGGCAGGGCCGCCACCTTGGAACGGGGCGCCCTGCACGGGGCCGGCTTGCGGTGGCCGGTTGGGGCCGCCCTGGAAGGGGCCGCCTTGCGGTGGGCCGTACTGGGGGGCGCGGGGTGGCTGTCCGCCCGGCCCGTAGCCCTGTGGCGCGCCGCCGGGGTAACCCTGCATCGGCGCGGCGGGAGGCATCTGCGACTGCGGCGACTGCTGCTGGGGCCCTCGGTCGCCCTGCTGGGGGGCGCCGCCGGTCGGGCCGAAGCCGCCGGGGGTGTAGCCGGCGGCGGTCACGCCGTCCGGACGCGTCGGCGGCGGGTCGTTGGGCCCGTAACCGCTGCCCGGCTGCACCGGACCCGCGCCGGCCGGGACCGGCATCCGGTCCGCGCCGCTCACCGGAGCGCCGTCCGACGCCCCGGCCGAACCCCGCGCCGTCCCAGCTGAAGCCGCGGACGCGCCACCACTCGAGCCGAGCGGCGAACTCGCCGGGGATCCGGCCGAACCCGCGGAGCTTGCCGAGGAACCGACGGAGCCCGCCGAGGAGCCGGCCGCGCCTGCGGCCGAACCCGCCGAACCGGCGGAGGAGCTGGCCGCACCTGCGGCCGAACCCGCGGAGGATCCAGCCGAGCCGGCCGAGGAACCTGCGGAGCCGGCCGAGGAACCTGCGGAGCCGGCCGAACCGGCCGACGAGCTGGCTGAGCCTGCTGACGAGGCCGCGGATCCTGCCGAAGAACCGGCCGAACCTGCAGAGGAACCGGCGGATCCCGCAGAAGAACCGGCGGAACCTGCAGAGGAACCGGCGGAACCTGCAGAGGAACCGGCGGATCCTGCCGAAGAACCAGCCGAACCGGCCGAAGAACCGGCGGATCCTGCCGAAGAACCTGCGGAGCCTGCAGAGGAACCCGCCGAACCGGCCGAACCCGCCGAGCCGGCCGAAGAGACGCCGGCCGTTCCGGCTGGTGGGCCGCCGGCCTGGTTCGGCGTCGCGGTCGGTGGCGCAGTCGGAGCGGACTGGCCCTGCTGTCCGGAGCCGTCCGAAGTGGACCGTGGCGCGTCCGTTGTTCCGGGGGCCGGGCGGTCCGCCACGACGGCGGACTGGCCGCTCACCCGGTCGTTCGCGATCGCGTTCGAGACCGAACCGGACGCACCGTCCGAGTGGGATGACGACGCGCCCGCCATCGCCGGCTCACGGGCTGCTGACGAACCACCCGAAGACGAACCACCCGAAGACGAACCACTCGAAGACGAACCACCCGACGAAGAACCGGAATCCGAGCGCGACGAACCGCCCGAATCCGACGACGACCCACCCGACGACCCACCGGAATCCGACGAACCCGAATCCACCGGCGACCCGTCGACCTTGATGTTCCCCGCCCGCACGTCGGCGTTGAAGTTCTTGATCTCGTTGATCTGGTCCTTGGCGCCCCCGGTCGCGCGGTCCACGGCACCCGCCGACGCGCCCATCGCCAGGTCCTGCATCTTCAGGTTGCCGAGGTCACCGGTCAGCGCGGCCTGCCCGACCGTCGTGGCGACGCCTTCGACCGCGCCGCGCGCACCCTCGCGCACCGCCCGGTCCGCGATCTGCCCCGCGACGCTGTCCTGCAACCCCTTGGTCGCACCCTTCGGAATGGCGTGCCCGGCCGCCCCGGCGACACCGCCCGCCACACCGCTGGCCAGCGCACCGGCCGTCTTGTTGAAGTCCCAGTCCTCGAGCTTGCGGTCACCCTTGGCGACCTGCACGCCCTGGATACCCACGTCCAGCGCCAGGTTCATCGCGACGTTCATCGCGACCTGCTTGGCCAGGTGCTTCAGCAACTGCAGCGCGACCTTGCGGAAGCCCTCCTGCAGCATCTTCTGCACGAGCTGCCGGAAGACCATCTGCACGGTCATCCGCGTGGCCATCTGCGCCGGCACGATGCCCGCGGTCGACCCGCCGAACGTCACCACCGCGGCCGCGATCATGGCGGCGATCTGGATCGCCAGGATGATCAGCGACGCGATGATCATGTACTTCGTGTACTCGACGTCGAGCGCCGTCGAGTCCGCCGACTTCGCCAGCGCCTCGCACGCCTTGGTCAGGTTGACGAAGTACGCCTCGTCGCCGGTGACGAACTTGTCCCACATCTTCTGGAACTCGACCGCCGGCTGGCCGGTCCAGGTGCTCAGCACCTCCGAGGCGGCCCCGTTGGCCTTGTCGACGACGGGCCCGAGCGCGTCCCGCGCCGCCAGCCAGGCGTCGCGGACCTCGCGCAGCTTGTCCTCGTCGCCCTCCGGCCAGTGCTCGCCCACGACGATGGGCAGCAGCCACTTGACGTCCTCGGGGAACTCCATCCCCATGGCTAGACCTGACCCGCGGCGTTCCGCACGGCCTTCTCGGCGTCCTTGTGCGTGCCCTCGGTGGCGTCCGCGGCCTTCTTGACGGCCTTCGCGACGTCCTTCAGAGCCTTGTCGAGGTTGCCGAAGGCCGCGACGCAGTTCTTCGCCGCCGGCTCGTAGTCCTTGGCGAACGCCTGGCCGGACTCGTCATTGCCCCAGCAGGCGCCCTGCGCGTCGAGCGCGGCCTTGAGCGCGTCGCCGGCCGCCTTGAGCGCGTCGCCGGCTGGCGGGAACTTCCCCGCGCCGGTCCGGACCGTGTCCGGGTCCATGTCGTGGCCGGTACCAGGTCCGGTCATCGGTCACCCCGCGTCATCCAGGTGTCGGGCATCTCGTCGTCGTCGGTGGTTGGACGCGGGCGACGCGCCACCGGTTTCGGTGCGGGCGGCGGAGCCGGCACGTCCCGGCGCATGATCGACTGCGACTCCGGGTCCGGCGCGGGCGCGGGCTCCGGTTCGGGTTCGAGGAAGTCCGGGATGTCCGGCATCAGCCCGGCCAGCGACGGCGCGCCCTCGATGAACTCGGACAGGTCCGGCAGGTCCGCGGTCAGCGGCCGGAACAGCTCGGCCTGCTGCTGCTTGACCTCCAGCATCCCGCGGCGCACCAGATCGCTGATCGTGCGCGCGAGCGCCTCCGGCCGGGTGCGGTCGAACGTGGTCGGGGCGAGCTTGAGGTCGGCGAGCGTGCCCTGGGCGTCGATGGTGATCTTGACCAGACCGTCCGGCGAGGACAGTTCCGCGGTCAGCGCGGACGCGGCCTGTTGCGCCTCCCGCAACTGCGCGGTCTGCTGCTGGAACTTGTCCATCAACTGGTCGACGGTCTCACGCATCGCCGCGTTGCGGGCTTCCTTCTGCGCGCGGTCGTCCCCCGGGGTGCTCACCCGGGCCACTCTAGTGGGCCGCCTTCGTCCGGTCGGCGTAATCGGGCAAATTCCGTCACTCGGTACGCGTGCGCCGGGCGATCACCAGGTATCCGGCCGCGCCGAGCAGGTACAACGCGGTGGCGACGAGCAGCAGCGGCACCGACCGCCCGCTCAGCGGCACGATCGTGGCGGCGAGTGAGACGGCGATCACCTGGGTGATGTTGAACAGCGTGTCGTACAGCGAGAACACCCGTCCGCGGGCCTCGTCGCGCACGTCGTGCTGGATCGAGGAGTCCACGCACAGCTTCACCACCTGACCGGCCGCGGTGATCACGAACGACGCGACCAGCACGGTCGGCAGCTGCATCGGCAGGCCGAGCCCGGCCTGCGCGACCGCGGCGATCACCAGCGCTCCCGGGATCGCGCGGCGGCGGCCGAGGCCGCGCACCAGCCGCGGGGTGAGGAAACCGGCGAACAGGATCCCGGCGCCGGCCATCGCGGCCAGCTGCCCCAGCCCGGGCAGCCCGGCCCTGAGCAGCCCGTGGTCGGTGAAGCTGAACCGCAGCAGCAACACGGTGATCAGCAGTGAGATGCCGTAGGACGCCCGGTGCGCGAGCAGCGCGACGAACCCGGCGACGACGCTGGGCGCGCCCAGCGCGGCCTTGGCCCCGTCGACCAGGCCGCGGGCCACGGCGAGGAAAGCGTCAGTGGGCTCGTCGACCGTGTCCGGCCCCAGCGCGCCACGGGCGAACCGGCGGGCGATCGCGGCCGAGACCAGCGTGCCGAGCATCGCGACGGCCGTGGTCCAGCCGGACCCGCTGTTCCCGGCGCCGATCAGCGCCCGCACGCCGATCGCCACACCGCCGCCGAGGACCGCGACCAGCGAGCCGAGCGTGGTGGCCAGCGCGTTGGCCGTGACCAGCGTGCCCGGCGGTACGACGTGCGGCAGCGACGCGGACAGCCCGGACCCGACGAACCGGGAGATGCCTTCGACGATCAACGCGAGCACGAACAGTTCGAGCCCGGCGAACCCGAGCCCGACCGCGACCGCCGTCGCGACGATCGCCGTGCCGCGCAGCAGGTTGGCCACGATCAGCACGCGGCGCCGGTCCCACCGGTCCAGCAGCGCGCCGGCGAACGGCCCGATGAACGAGTACGGCAGCAGCAGGACGGCGAACCCGCCGGCGATGGTCAGCGGGTCGGCGCCGCGCTCGGGGTTGAACAGCACCGCCCCGGCCAGTCCGGCGCGGAACACGCCGTCGGAGAACTGGGCGGCGAAGCGGGTGAACAGCAGCGTCCGGAAGCCCGCCATCGCGAAGAACGCGCGCGGCGGGACCTTCCGGACGGGCTGTGCACTCGCTGTCACGGCTCACCAGCCTACGGTGCCGAAACGCGGGGAAGGAGGGGAGGATTTCGAGGCCGGCGCACTTGGTCGCCTCTCGGCGGCATTGCGCAGTGTGGCTCCTGCCGAACGGTATTCCACAAAGGCTTTTCTTCAGTGAGCCCGGGGGACACGGAGTGCGCCGGCCACCCAGTCCAACGGGTGGGGGCCGTCCCTTGTTCCCGGCGCCGTGGCCCGGTTTTGCGGGAGTGGGATCATGGGGGCGTGCCAGCGGACGCCGAGGTTGAACCGGGATCGCTCCTGGTCGCCGCTCCTACGATGTTCGATCCCAACTTCCGCCGCACGGTGGTGTTCATCATCGACCACCGGGAGGAGGGAACGCTCGGGGTCGTCCTGAACCGCCCGAGCGACGTGCCGGTCGACGACGTGCTGCCCAGCTGGGGGCGGCACGTGGTGGAACCGCAGTCGGTGTTCGTCGGCGGCCCGGTGGAGAAGAAGACCGCGTTGTGCCTGGCCGCGTTGCGGGCCGGGGAGACCGCGTCCGGCGTGCCCGGGCTGATCGGCGTGCGCGGGCCGGTGGCGCTGGTGGACCTGGACGCCGATCCGGACGCGCTGGTGCCGAAGGTGCGCGGCCTGCGCGTGTTCGCCGGTTACGCGGGCTGGGACTCCGGCCAGCTGGACGGCGAGATCGACCGCGGTGACTGGCTGATCGTCCCGGCGCTGCCCAGCGACGTGCTGGCCACGCCGGAGCGTGATCTGTGGGGTCAGGTGCTGCGCCGTCAGGGCGTGCCGACGGCGTTGCTGGCCACCCACCCCGGCGACCTGCAGCGGAACTAGGGCCAGCCCCTCGCCCGACCACCACCCCCCACGGAGGCTGTCATGCCTGCACGGCACACCCGCCGCACGCGCAGCCCGAGCAACCGGCCGGCACGGCGGGCGCGGGCGGCGGCACGGTCGCCGCGGCCCGGTGACCCAGCGCGCCACCACCGGCGACCAGCGCGAACATGCCGACCAGGCCGATCGCGGTGGCGATCAGCACGCCCGCGGTGCCCGGCATGAGCAGACCGGCGATCCCGGCGACGATCCCGACCACCCCGGCCACCATCGTGGGCAGCCCGGCGACCCGGTTCGCCAGCCGGAAGGCTTCGTCGGAACGCAGCGTCGCGGCGGTGCGCACGCCGGCGCCGCGGTCGCGCGGCAGCTTCTCCCGCCAGCCGAGCAGGCCACCCCAGCCGACGACGACACCGAGCACCAGAGGAATGAGCGCGACTACCAGCACGCTCACGAGGATAGGCGTGATCTGCGCGCTACCTGCTGGACACCCGCATCCGATGTGCTGCACGCCATGTCCTCCAGACTCCTCACCGGCGCCATCGCCGGCTGCCTCCTCCTGACCGCGGTCCCCGCCGAGGCCGCCCCGTCCCCGGTCCGTTTCCTCGGCGAGCAGCACGTGCCGAACGTGCTCGCGTTCGACGGGACGACCGTCGGCGGGCTGTCGAGCATCGACTACGACCCGCGCACCGGCCAGTACGTGTTCCTCAGCGACGACCGGTCGGCGCTGCAGCCGGCCCGCTTCTACACCGCGCGGTTCGACGTCACCAAATCCGGCGTCGGCCCGGTGACCTTCACCGCCACGCACCCGCTGCGCCGCGCCGACGGCACCACCTACCCGGCGCAGGGCGTGGACCCCGAGGAGCTGCGCGCGGACCCGTGGACCGGCGACTACTTCTGGAGCCAGGAGGGCGACCGCACCGCGACCGTGCTGGCCGACCCGTCGATCCGGGTGGCGCAGCGGGACGGCGACCACGTGCGCGACCTGCCGATCCCGGACAACGAGCGGATGCTGCCGGACTCGGGTCCGCGGCAGAACCTGGTGCTCGAGGGCCTGACCTTCGCCGCGGGCGGCACGCTGGTGGTCAGCGCGCTGGAGGGCCCGCTGCTGCAAGACGGCCCGGTGGCCACGGCCGAGCAGGGCGCGCTGTCCCGGATCACCGTGCAGACCCGCGGCGGCACGGTCCTCGCCCAGTACGCCTACCCGCAGGAGCCGGTGTTCGCGCCGGGCGCGGGCGGCAGCACCGGCGTCTCCTCGATCCTGGCCGCCGACCCGCTCGACCCGTCGCGCTACCTCGTGATGGAGCGCGCGTTCGTCTCCGGCGTCGGCAACAAGGTGCGGATCTACGAGATCGACACCCACGGCGCGACCAACGTCCTGCACACGGCTTCGCTGTCGGACGCGAAGGTCAAGCCGGTCCGCAAGAAGCTGCTGCTCGACCTGGCGGACCACCCGCTGTCCAAGGTCGACAACGTCGAGGGCATGACCTGGGGGCCGCGCCTGCCCAGTGGCGAGCGGACCCTGGTGCTGGTGAGCGACGACAACTTCTCGGCGAACCAGATCACGCAGGTCATCGCATTCGCGGTGCGCCGATAGCCGGGTGGGCCGGGCCGCTTACCATGGTTGGGTGAGTGAAGCAATCGAGGAAACGCCCGGCCACCGGTACAACGCCGACCTGGCCGGTCGGGTCGAGCTGCGCTGGCAGAACTACTGGGCCGATCACGGCACCTTCCACGCACCGAACCCGGCCGGCTCGCTGGCGACCGACTCCAGCGTTCCCTCGGACAAGCTCTTCGTGCAGGACATGTTCCCCTACCCGTCGGGGGCCGGCCTGCACGTGGGGCACCCGCTGGGCTTCATCGCGACCGACGTGTATGCCCGCTACCACCGCATGATCGGGCGCAACGTCCTGCACACCATGGGCTTCGACGCGTTCGGCCTGCCCGCCGAGCAGTACGCGGTGCAGACCGGGCAGCACCCGCGCAAGACCACCGAGCAGAACATGGAGACCTACCTGCGGCAGATCCGCAGGCTGGGCCTGGGCCACGACGAGCGCCGCCGGATCGCCACGATCGATCCGGAGTACTACAAGTGGACCCAGTGGATCTTCCTGAAGATCTACGACTCCTGGTACGACGAGAAGCAGGGCAAGGCCCGGCCGATCGTCGAGCTGGAGGCCGAGTACGCGGAAGGGCGCCGCGCTGTGCCTTCTCCGGACGGCCGGGCATGGAGCGAGCTGACCCGCGCCGAGCAGCTGGTGATCCTGGACGAGCACCGGCTGGCCTACATCTCCGAGGCGCCGGTGAACTGGTGCCCCGGGCTGGGCACGGTGCTGTCCAACGAGGAGGTCACGCCGGACGGCCGCAGCGAGCGCGGCAACTTCCCGGTGTTCCGCCGCAACCTGCGCCAGTGGATGATGCGCATCACCGCCTACGCCGACCGCCTGGTCGACGACCTGGACCGGCTGGAGTGGCCGGAGAAGGTCAAGTCGATGCAGCGCAACTGGATCGGCCGGTCGCACGGTGCGCGCGTGAACTTCGCCGCCGGTGAGCACGAGATCGAGGTCTTCACCACCCGGCCGGACACCCTGTTCGGCGCCACCTACATGGTGCTGGCGCCGGAGCACCCGCTGGTCGACGAGCTGACCACGGACGCGTGGCCGTCCGATGTGGACGAGCGCTGGACCGGTGGCGCCGCCACCCCGGCCGAGGCGGTCGCCGCCTATCGCCGCGCCGCGTCGCGGAAGTCCGAACTGGACCGCCAGGAGAGCAAGGACAAGACGGGCGTCTTCGTCGGCTCGTACGCGGTGAACCCCGCCAACGGCAAGGAGATCCCGGTCTTCATCGCGGACTACGTGCTGATGGGCTACGGCACCGGCGCGATCATGGCGGTGCCGGCGCAGGACCAGCGCGACTGGGACTTCGCGGAGAAGTTCGGGCTGGAGATCGTCCGCACGGTCCAGCCGAGCGAGGGCTTCGACGGCAAGGCGTTCACCGGTGACGGGGTCGCGATCAACTCGCGCCAGGAAAACGGACTCAGCCTGGACGGCCTGAACGTCGACGACGCCAAGAAGACGATGATCGCCTGGCTGGAGGAGAACGGCCACGGCGCCGGCACCGTGCAGTACAAGCTGCGCGACTGGCTGTTCTCGCGGCAGCGGTACTGGGGCGAGCCGTTCCCGATCGTGTACGACGAGGACGGCCGGGCGCAAGCGATCCCGGAGCACCTGCTGCCGGTCGAGCTGCCCGAGGTGGACGACTACTCGCCGCGCACCTTCGACCCGGAGGACGCCGACAGCGAGCCGTCGCCGCCGCTGTCCCGCGCGAGCGACTGGGTCGAGGTCGAGCTGGACCTGGGTGACGGCAAGAAGACCTACCGCCGCGACACGAACACCATGCCCAACTGGGCCGGCTCGTGCTGGTACCAGCTGCGCTACGTCGACCCGGACAACGCCGAGCGGTTCGTCGACCCGGGCAACGAGCAGTACTGGATGGGCCCGCGCCCGGCCGAGCACGGCGTGAACGACCCGGGCGGCGTCGACCTGTACGTCGGTGGCGTCGAGCACGCGGTGCTGCACCTGCTGTACGCGCGGTTCTGGCAGAAGGTGCTGTTCGACCTGGGGTACGTCAGCGCCGAGGAGCCGTACCGGCGGCTGTTCAACCAGGGCTACATCCAGGCCTACGCCTACACCGACGAGCGCGGCTTCTACGTCCCGGCCGAGGAGGTGGAGGAGTCCGACGGCAAGTTCTTCCACCAGGGCAAGGAAGTCAGGCAAGAGTACGGGAAGATGGGCAAGAGCCTGAAGAACGTGGTCACGCCCGACCAGATGGCGGCGGACTACGGGGCCGACACCTTCCGGTTCTACGAGATGTCGATGGGCCCGCTGGCCGACTCCCGGCCGTGGGCGACGAAGGACGTCGTCGGCGCGCACCGGTTCCTGCAGCGCGTGTGGCGCCTGGTGGTGTCCGAGCAGACCGGTGAGCCGCGGGTGTCGGCGGCCGAGCCGACGGATGACGACCGCCGGATCCTGCACAAGACCATCGCCGGTGTCCGCGACGACTACTCGGGTCTGCGGTTCAACACCGCCGGCGCGAAGCTGATCGAGTACAACAACCATCTGACCAAGGTCTACGGCGCCGCCGAGTCGACGCCGCGCGAGCTGGTCGAGCCGCTGGTGCTGATGCTGGCGCCGCTGTGCCCGCACATCGCCGAGGAGCTGTGGCACCGGCTGGGCCACGAGGGCTCGCTGGCGCACGGCCCGTTCCCGGTCGCCGACGAGAAGTTCCTGGCCGAGGACACCGTGGAGTACCCGATCCAGGTCAACGGCAAGGTCCGCGCGCGGATCCAGGTGCCCGCGGACGCGGCCAAGGAGGCCGTCGAGGCCGCCGCCCTGGCCGACGAGAAGATCGTGGCGCTGCTGGGCGGCGGCACCCCGCGCAAGGTCATCGTCGTCCCGGGCCGCCTGGTCAACGTGGTGCTCTAGGAGGCGTCGAGGCCGATCTCGCGGGCGAGGTCGGCCAGCAGCGCGTCGAACACGGCGTCCGGCTTGGACATCGGGATCGGGTAGTTGCCGAACACCTCGAGCGTCACGTGCCCGTAGAGGCGCGCCCAGAACTGGATCATCACGTACGTGGTGCCCAGGTCGAGCTTCTCCGGCGGGAAGTCGACGCCCGATTCGCGCAGGACCGCGAGCAGGTCGTCCTGGAACGCGGTCAGGTCGTCGTGCAGCTCGACGGGCACCGCCTCGGTCGGCGGGATCTCCAGCTGGAAGTTGGCCAGCAGGTGCCCGGCGGCGGTGAGGAAGATCCGGCCGAACGGCTCGTTGGCCCGGTTCAGGGTCGCCACGCTGCCGGCCGCCGAACCGACCTCGCCGGTCGGCGACGCGAACACCAGCGTGAACTCCTTGGTGTGCGTGAGCGCCCAGCGCCGGAAGCCGCGGCAGATCGCGAAGAGCTGCACCGCGCCGTCGTCGGGCAGGCCGGAGATCTCCTCGGTGAGTTCGGCGGCCAGGTCGGCGACGACGTCGAGGCGCAGGTGTTCGACGAGGTCGTCACGTGAGCCGTAGTACCGGTAGAGGGCGGGGGCGGTGATGCCGAGTTCACGGGCGATGGCCCGCAACGTCACGGCTTCCGGTCCGCGCTCGACGAGGAGCTTGCGTGCGGTCCGGCGGATGTCCTGATCGGTCGCCGCGCGCTCGCGACCCCGTCGGGTCGGCTTGTCCATTCCGGCATTCTAGAAGGTGAGCGCGCATTTCCGGCGGAATCGGGCGCCGCCGGTACCGATCGCTCGGGGGGCTACGCGATCGGTACCAGCGACCCGATGCCCGGCCTCCGGTGGCGCAACCGGTGCCGGACGCCAAGTGAGAGCCCGCGTGAACCCTGGTGGGACGCCCCGATGTCGAGATTGCCCCAATCGGGTGAACGCCGCGGACGCTCACCTTAGTGTCGCACCATTCGCCCCAGAAGTTACAAGAATCTTCACGTTTGCATAGGAAAGAATGCCCGGATGGCTTGCGACGTTCTGGTGGTCGGCTCCGCCAACGCTGATCTCGTGGTCCCCGCCGAGCGCCGGCCCGGGCCCGGCGAGACCGTGCTGGGCGGCGACACGGTGGTCTCCCCGGGCGGCAAGGGGGCGAACACCGCGGTCGCGGCGGCCCGGCTCGGCGCCGAGGTCGCCCTGCTCGGTGCGGTCGGCGAGGACTCCTACGGGGATCTGCTGCTCGATTCGCTGCGGGACGCCGGTGTCCGCACCGATCTGGTGCGGCGGGTGGCGCGGCCGACCGGCATCGCCTACATCACCGTGACGCCGGACGGCGAGAACTCGATCCTGGTCTCCCCCGGCGCGAACACCGCGCTCGAACCGTCCGTGGTGGACAGCGCGCTGGACGGGGCGAAGGTGGTGGTCGCGTCGATGGAGATCCCGCTCGCGACGGTCGAACGGACGGTCGCGGTCGCCGCCGAGCAGGGCGTGTGCAGCCTGCTCAACCTGTCCCCGGTCGCCGCGGTGAGCCCGGCGACCCTGGCCGCGCTCGACGTGCTGCTGGTCAACGAGCACGAGGCCGCGTGGCTGCTCGGTGACGGGGTGCCGCCGGAGCGGCTGCTCGACCTGGGGCCGTCCGCGGCGGTCGTGACGCTGGGCGCGCGCGGGGCGCTGGTGATCACCGGCGACGGGACCACCGAGGTCGCCGCGCCGAAGGTGACGCCCGTGGACACCACCGGCGCGGGCGACGGGTTCACCGGTGCGCTGGCCGCGGCGATCGCGGAGGGCAAGCACCTGGAGACGGCGGCGCGGCGGGCGGCGCAGGTCGCGGCGATCTCGGTCACCCGGCCCGGCGCGCAGCCCTCCTACCCGACGGCTGCGGAAGTCGCGGGTTCGTGAAACGCTGGTCCGGTACGGATCCGGAGAGGGTATGGTCTAGACCATGTCGGAAACGAGGCTGTCCGGGGTGCCGGTGAGCCCGGGTCGCGCGAGCGGTCCGGTCGTCGCCGTGGCCGAACCCGCCGCCGCGCCCGCGAGCGGGCCCGCGCCGTCCGATCCGCAGGCCGAGGCCGCGCGGATCGCGCCGGCCGCGCAGGCGGTTGCCGCGCGGCTGGAAGCGCTTGCCGGCCAGGCGACCGGCGACGCCGCCACGATCCTGCTGACCACCGCGGCGATGGCCGGTGACCCGGCGCTGGTCAGCGAGGCGGAACGGCTGGTCGTCGCGGAGGGCAAGCCGGCCGCGCGGGCGGTCTACGAGGCGGCGAACGGCTTCGCGAAAGCGCTTGCCGCGGCCGGTGGGTACATGGCCGAGCGGGTCCGCGACGTCGAGGACATCCGGGACCGCGTGATCGCCGAGCTGCAGGGCGTGGCGCCGCCCGGGGTGCCGGACCTGGCCGGTCCGAGCGTGCTCGTCGCGCGGGACCTGGCACCGGCCGACACGGCGGGCCTCGACCCGGCGCGGGTGCTGGCGCTGGTGACCGAGGAGGGCGGGCCGACCAGCCACACCGCGATCCTGGCCCGGTCGCTCGGGATCCCGGCGGTGGTGGCCGTGCGCGGGGTGCTCGGTCTGCGGGCGGAGGCGCTGCTGGTGGACGGCGACACCGGCGTGGTCGAGGTCGTCGCGGCGGACGCGCCGGTGGTGGCCGCGGTGCGCGAGGGCGCGGCGGAGTGGAACGGGGTCGGCGCGACGGCGGACGACCACCGGGTCAAGGTGCTCGGCAACGTCGGCTCACCCGCGGACGCGACCGCCGCGGCGGAGGCGGGGGCCGAGGGTGTGGGCCTGTTCCGCACGGAGTTCTGCTACCTGGACGCCCCGGCCGAGCCGTCGGTCGACGAGCAACGGGCCGCGTACGCCGCGGTGTTGGCGCCGTTCGCGGGGAAGCCGGTGGTGGTGCGGACGCTGGACGCGGGCGCGGACAAGCCGCTCGCGTTCCTGTCCCCGGAGGCGGAACCGAACCCGGCGCTGGGCGTGCGGGGCGTGCGCGTGGCGTTCGACCGGCCGGACGTGCTGGACCGGCAGCTGGAGGCGATCGCGGGCGCGGCGGCGGATTCGGGCGCCGAGGTGTCGGTGATGGCGCCGATGGTGGCGACCGCGGCGGAGGCGGCGTGGTTCGCCGAACGCGTGCGGGCCGCGGGAATCACGCGGGCCGGGGTGATGATCGAGGTCCCGGCGGCGGCGTTGGCGGCGGAGGAGATCCTGGCGGCGGTCGACTTCGTCTCGGTGGGCACGAACGACCTGGCGCAGTACACGTTCGCCGCGGACCGGCAGCTGGGGGCGGTGGCGGGCTTGAACGACCCGTGGCAACCGGCGCTGCTGCGGCTGATCGCGCTGGTCGGCAAGGCCGCGCGAGCGAGCGGCAAACCAGCGGGCGTCTGCGGCGAGGCGGCGGCGGACCCCCTGCTGGCGCGCGTGCTGACGGGCCTGGGAATGACGAGCCTGTCGATGAACGCGAGCGCGATCCGCACGGTGGGGGCCAGCCTGGCGCAGGTGGGTCTGGCGGACTGCCAGCGGGCCGCGGAGGCCGCCCTGGCGGCCCCGACTCCCGCCGAGGCACGCACCGCCGCACGCGGCTGACCGGGAGCCCGCCCCACCCACGGATGAGGCACCTGCTTTGGACGAGCGCATCTCTCGCGACGGCTGACCGAGGGCGCCCCGGCCAAGCGGCTCCCGCGGCCCGAGATCACCAGTGGTCGCGCGACTCTGCGCCTGCGGGCGAGCGTGCCTCACTCCCGCACGTGTACCCGGTCCGCACGGGTTCGCCACCGCTGCGGCGCTTGCGCGCCCGCCAGCGCCTGCCGCCCCCGCGCCCCGCGGCGCCCCCAGCCGCGCCCCTAATGGCCGAAGAACCCCCGCCGCGGGTGGCGGATCACCAGTGAGCCTCCGTGCAGCCGGCCGGCGAACACCAGCCGCGGGTTGCCGGGCCTGCCGTCGGAACCCGT
The DNA here is from genome assembly GCF_023376025.1 of Amycolatopsis thermalba. Taxonomy (NCBI): domain Bacteria; kingdom Bacillati; phylum Actinomycetota; class Actinomycetes; order Pseudonocardiales; family Pseudonocardiaceae; genus Amycolatopsis; species Amycolatopsis thermalba. The sequence continues at coordinate 418,455 of NZ_CP091196.1, read as the reverse complement.
CTTGTCCTGGAGGGAGCCGTACTTGATCTCGGTGATCGCGTTCAGGTCGACCGCCGCGTGGTCCGGGATGATCACCTCGACCGAGCCCCACTTGCAGTCCAGCTCGACCCGCACCACCGGGCTCGCCACCTGCGCGTCGCTGAAATCGAGCTTCGTCGAGCCGTACCGGTTGCGCACCACCACCTCCGGCGGCACCAGCCACCGGCCGTTGCGCACCAGCGCCGAGTACTTCGCGTTCAGCTCCAGCCGCTGGTCCGGCGAGTACGACACCGCCGGCGCGGCCGGGTACACCTCCGGGTGCACCAGCCCGGGCAGGTCCGCGAGCACCGCGTTCAGCTCACCCCGCGTGCGCGCCGCCAACGCCTTGTCGGTCCGCTCGGTGAACTCGTCGAGGTCGATCATGCCGCGGCCGATCGCCTTCTGCAGCACCTCCACGACGTGCTCGCGCTCCGCGTCCGACACCCGCAGGTCGCGCGGGCTCATCGGCTTGGTCCCGGTCTCCTCGCCCATGCCACCACGCTACGACCGGCGACCCCGGGACGAGATCCGGGAAAATCCCTAGTCTTTGTCGAGCCCGTGCTCGATCGCGTAGCGCGCCAGCTCCACCCGGTTGTGCAGCTGCAGCTTCCGCAGCGTCGACTGCACGTGGTTCTCCACCGTCCGGTGCGACAACACCAGCCGCTCGGCGATCTGCCGCGCCGTCAGACCCTTCGCGACCAGCCGCAGGACGTCGGTCTCCCGCTCGGTCAGCCGCGGCGGCGCCACCCCGCCCGCCGGCGCGGCCGCCATCCGCCGGTACTCGCCCAGCACCAGGCCGGCCAGCCCGGGCGTGAACACCGGGTCGCCCTCCGCGGTCCGCCGCACCGCCTCGACCAGCTCCGGCACCGACGCCGACTTCACCAGGTACCCGGACGCCCCGGCCTTGACCGCCTCCAGCACGTCGCTGTGCTCACCGCTGGCCGACAACACCAGCACCCGGGTGTCCGGCAGCGACGTGGTGATCTCCCGCGTCGCGTCGACCCCGGAGGTGTTGCCCAGGTTCATGTCCATCAGCACGACGTCCGGCCGCACCGCGGTCGCGATGCGCACCGCGGCGGCGGCGTCCGGCGCGGTCGCCCGCACGTCGAACCCGTTCTCGGTCAGGTCGCGTGCCACGCCGTCCCGCCAGATCGGGTGGTCGTCGACGACCATCACGCTGATCATGTCCTCGGCACCCGGATCTCCCATTCGGTCCCCTGCCCTGGCGCGGTCTCCAGGGAGATCGTGCCACCGAGTTCGGCCACGCGTCCCCGCATCGAGTGAACAACCCCCATCCGGCCCTCACTCTCCGCGTCCGCGAGCCGTCCCGCGGGGATGCCCGGGCCGTCGTCCCGCACGGTCACCACGACCTCACCGCCGACGTCCTCCAGCAACACCCACGCCTTGGCCGCCGGACCGGCGTGCTTGTCGACGTTGGACAGGGCCTCGCGGACCACGGCGACCAGCTCCGCGGTCGTCCGGGACGGCAGGTTCACCTCCCCCGCCGGCGCCGCGACCTGGACCTTCGACGATCCGAGCAGCTGCAGCGCGGCCCGCAGATCGGTCTCGCCGGTGCTGTGCCGCCGCGGCCCGGTGGTGACCAGCGCGCGCAGCGCGATCTCCTGCTCCCCGGCCAGTTCGGCGAGCTCGGCCGCCTCCCCGCCCAGTTCGGCGCCGCGCCGCCGGACGCGCGCCAGCACCTGCAGGACGCTGTCGTGGATGTCGCGCGCCAGCCGTTCCCGCTCGGCGTTGGCGACCTCGGTGCGCAGCGCCTCGGCGAGCACGGCCGCCGACTTGCGCGCGGTCGACGCGCTCATGCCGATCAGCAGCCCGCTCGCGACCAGCAGCACACCGTCCCGCGCCACGTCGAGGGTGAACCCCTGCCGCGCGATCCCCGTCGCGGCCGCGATCACCAGGCCGGCGGCGACCCCGCCCACCCCGCCGAAGCGGGTGCCCGCCGCGACCGGCGCACCGGCCACCCACACGGTCGTGATCAGCGGGGCCACCGCCGCGTTCTGCTCGTCGGTCAGGATCCACGGCGAGGTCAGCATCAGGGCGCAGGTGACCAGCACGTCGGCGAAGACGAACCACCGCCACCGCCACCGCAGCGCCTCCCGCGCGTAGACCAGGGCGGTCGCGACCGTCCACAGTGTCATCCCGCCGAGCACGGTCCAGGCCAGCCACGGACGCTGGTAGCCGTCGTTGTGCACGATCACCGCGCCGACCGCGAACAGCAGCGTGAGCACGCGCAGGCCGATCGTGCCCCACCACAGCGGGGTGGCCGGTTCGCGCGCGGTGGGCCCGAACCGGCGGCTCACGACTTGCCTGGGTCGCCGGGCTCCTCGTCCGCCTCGGCGGGATCGGCGTTGGGCACGGCCTCGATGTCGTGCAGGACGTCGACCTCGGCCGGGTCCGGGTCGACCTCGTGCAGCAGCGAGCGCACACCGGCGTTGACGATCGACATCAGCGGCACCGCAAGCAGCGCGCCCGGGATGCCGTAGACGACCAGGCCGGCGGCGATGCCGAGCACGACGGCCAGCGGGTGCAGCTTGACCGCGCGGCCGAGCAGCAGCGGCTGCAGGATGTGGCTCTCCAGCTGCATCACCGCGATGATGATGGCCAGCACGATCAGCGCGGTGACGAAACCCTTGGTGACCAGCGCGACCAGCACCGCGACCGCACCGGTGATCACCGCGCCGAAGATCGGGATGAACGCGCCGATGAACACCAGCGTGGACAGCGGGATCGCGAGCGGGACGCCGAGGATCGCCAGCCCGATGCCGACGCCGACCGCGTCCACCACGGCGACCGCCGCGGTGGCGCGGACGAACGCGACCAGCGAGGCGAACCCGCGCCGGCCCGCGACGTCCACGCGGCGCCGGACCCGCTGCGGGATGCCCAGCGTCACCCAGCTCCAGATCTTGTCGCCGCCGGCGAGGAAGAAGATCAGGACGAACAGCGTCAGCACGAAGCCGGTGAGGATCTCGCCGACCGTGGTCGCCGTGGTGAGCGCACTGTTGGTGAACGCCGCCTGGTTGTCCTGCAGGAAGCTGATCGAGTTGTCCAGGAACTGCTGGATCTGCTCCTGCTTGAGGTGCAGGTCGTTGATCAGCCAGTCCCGGATCTGGTTGAGGCTGTTGTTGACCTGGCTGGTCAGCGCGGGCAGGCCATCGGTGATGTTGATGACGACGAACGCCAGCATCCCGCCCAGGACCGCGAGCCCGCCGATCAGCACGATCGCGGTCGCCAGCCCCCGCGGCACCCGGACCTGCACCAGCCGTGCCACCGCCGGGGCGAGCAGGGCCGCGAGCAGCAGCGCGATCGCGACCGGGATCACCACGACCGACAGGAAGGCGAGCAGCCGCAGGATGAGGTAGGCGGCCGCGGCCACCACGAGCAACCGCCAGCTGAACGCGGCGCTGACCCGGAGCCCGCGCGGGACGACCGAGTCGTCGCTGAGGAATCCGTATTTCGGAGGCTGCGGCTCAGTCACGGATCCACCCTATCGAGCGGGACGAATACGGCAGCGCAACGCGCGGAAGCCGCGGCCGCGGGCGCAGCGTCACACGATCAGGCGCAAGTGCCGTCATCGAGTCAGCGCAAGTTCCGACGGTATGTCAATCTTCGACCAAGATCGACACTGCGTGATCGCGCTGACCACCCAGCGCGATGAGAGGAGTGGCAGCTTCTCCATGACGCGACGGACCACGGCCGGGAACATCCTGGTGCGCGTACTGCTCGGCATCGCCGGGGCGTTCGCGGTCACCCTGGTGTCCTGGCTCGTCGCGTCGTCGGCGTCGGCGGACGAGGCGGTGCCGGATCCGCTGTCCCCCTTGCTCGGCCTGGTCGGTGGGACGACCGAGCCGGTGCACGACGTCGTGCGGCAGGTGACCGGGATCATCGCGCCGCCGCTGCGAACCGACCGGATCGTCGCTTCGGTGACCGGCACCACGCCGGTGTTCGCGGAACCGGTGCGGCCGCGGGCCGCCGGAACCACCCGGGCGAGCGCGCCGAAGCCGCCGCCGGCTGTGCCCGATCGCCGGGCCGCTCCGGTGCTGCCGCGAGTGCCGGAGCCGCCACCGGTTCCGCCGAAGGTCACCTCACCGGCGCCGCTCCCCGCGTCGGAACCCGCCCCGGTGCAGCCCGAACCCGCTGAGCCCAAACCGGTCGAACCCAAACCGGTCGAACCCGGACCGGGCGCGCCCGAACCGGCGGCACCGGTGCACGGCGCCTGCGCGGCTCCGGTGCACGCCACGGACGCGGCCGGCGTCTGCCCGCTGCGCCCGGCGCCGCCGCCGATGCCGTTCGCCGTGGTCGCGGAATCCCATTCCGCCGACCGCGGATTCCTCCGGGCGGAACGCGTCCGAAAGTTTCCCGATCGATTTCCCGGCACGTCCGCACGACTTTTCCAACCGTTTCCCTTTGTGCCCTGAACAGCCGCTCTGACCAGCAGTGGAGCGGCTCTGTGTGCTGCCCGAAAGCGCTTTCTTCACACTTCCGGGTAATCGATCTGGCGCATTCTTCCATTCGACGTTTAACGTCAGTTGCGACGGGAGTGCGTGGAACTTCCGGTCGATTGAAAAGGAGTGCACTGACGATGTTCAGCAAATTCCGCAAGACGACGGCCGCGGCGGTGCTGGTGGGGGCCGGCCTGCTCGCGATGGGTGTCTCCGGTGGGACGGCGTCGGCGGCGACCGGCGCGGAACCGTCCGGTCTGACCTGCCCCGCGCAGGTGCCTTCGCACCCGACGGGCGCCGATTACGTGAACGCGTGGAACCAGTCCGGGGCGTGCTTCGGCGCCGGTGCCGCGGGTCTGGTCAGCTCCGCCTGGGCGGGTGCGATCCCGTCGATCGTGCAGGGGGCGGCGGGTTCGGTCAGCGGCCGGGAGGACAGCGGGCTGACCGCGCCGGTGGTCGTCCCGTCCGACCCGACGGGCGCGGACTACGTCAATGCGTGGAACGAGTCCGGCGCGTTGGCGGGTGCGGGTGCCGCGGGTCTCGCCAGCTCCGCCTGGGCGGGTGCGATCCCGTCGATCGTCCAGGGCGCGCTCGGATAGCGCTTTCACCGGAACCGAACGCCCACAACGAAGGAGTGCAGATCATGAGCAGGACCCTGATGCGTGGCGCCGCCGCTCTCGCCATCGCCCTCGGCGCTTTCGCCTTCGCCGGTGGAACCGCGTCGGCGGACGAACTGACCGCCCCCGTCGTGGTGCCGTCGCACCCGACGGGTGCGGACTACGTGAACGCGTGGAACGAGTCCGGCGCGCTGGCCGGTGCCGGTGCCGCGGGTCTCGCCAGCTCCGCCTGGGCGGGTGCGATCCCGTCGATCGTCCAGGGCGCGCTGGGCTGATTTCCCTTGGGGCGCCCAGGATCCCTCGCGTTCTGGGCGCCCCGCGGGTGTGGCCGGTCCGATCACGTCCCGTGATGTCCGGCCACACCCGGTGTTCTTCACACGATCGTGCGATCAAGTCGTGTCGAGGGTGCGAGGGCCCCCCGAGTTTTGGTTATCTCGACAGCGCAAGCGATTACCGCATCAATGCGAGCACGTTTCGGACACGGCTCGACCGGGAAATCGCGATCAACTTCTTCGACAGGAGACGGTGTTGCAGGCGAACGCGGCCATGGGACGGGGTACGGCTTCGGCCGTGCGCTGGCTCGTCCGCGCCCTGCTCGTGATCGCCGGTGCCGTCCTGGGCACCACGGCCGCCTGGCTGATCGGCGACGCCACCGCCTCCGCCACCCAGCTCGCCCCCGCACCGGCGGACACCCGCACCAGCGGGGACGAGGCGACCCCGGTCACCGACCGCGTGGTCACCGCGACCGACGACCTCACCTGGGGCGTCTCCGACCTGGTCGGCAACGCCACCGCCACCGCGCTGAAGTACGGCATGGCCGGCGGCCCGGCGGACCCGGCCCGTGGCGAGGCCGCCGCGGCGGACCTGCGTCAGACGGTCCACTCGTTCACCCGCGACGCGGTGCTGCGTCCGGTCGAGCGCACCCTCGGCACCGCCGAGCACATCAGCCGCAAGCCGCAGGACGCGCCGCAGGTGATCGGCCAGGCGCTGACCCCGCCGCCCGCGGTCGCCGAGTTCGGCAACAAGGTGTGGGGTTTCCTGCACCCGGGCGGCAAGAGCCTGATCAAGCTGCCGGGCCTGCGTGGCTTCGACGACGCCGAGCAGTCGGCCGCGCTCCCCGCGGCCGACGTCCTGCCCGCCCCCGCAGCCGCGCCCGTGATGGGTCCGGTCGCGAAGGCGGTGCCGGACGTACCGCACGGCGTGGTGTCCAAGGTCGGTCCGCACGACCGCGGCACCGACCGTTCCTCCGGCGACCGGCGGGACCAGTTCCCGTACTCGCCGCTGCGCGGACCGCTCGCACCCGCGGGTGTTCCGTTCGCCCCCGGTGGCGCTGTCACCGGTGGTCACATCGACGGCCTGCTGTTCGGCGTTCCCGCCGGCGGCCCGGCCGTGCGTGGTGTGGACGACCGCAGTGCCGTCCGCATCGTTTCCCGGCACACGCCGGTTCAGCCGGGCGAGCAGCCCGGTGTCACTCCTGACTGATTTTCGCGCGGGGTAGCTCGAAGCGCCGCCCTGTTCGCCGTGCCCCTTCTTCGGACCGGCGTCGCGCGCACAGCCAGAGCACCCCGCTTTTTCCAGCCCTCGCGGGCTTCCTCACCCATGCCCGCGATCCCCGGTGCTCTGTCAGTGCACCGACTTCAAGCCCCGCAAGGGAACCCGAAGAAAAGGAGAAACCCTCGATGCAGACCTGGGCAAAGCGCGGAATTCAGACCGCGCTGGTCACGGGTGGCTTGCTGATGCTGGGTACCGGCATCGCATCTGCCGACGAGAACATCAACCCGGACAGTCCTGCCGGTCCGCTGGACGTCAACCTGAGCGTCCCGGTGAAGGTCCAGGACAACGCCCTGGGCACCCTGGGCAAGCAGGTCGACCTCCCTGAGGTCGACAAGGAGATCAGCACCAAGCCGGTCACCGGCGCGGTGAACAAGGCGGCCGCCCCGGTCACCAAGACCGGCGCGCTGAAGCCCGCCGCCCCGGCCATGGGCGCCGCCAACGGCGTCATCGCCAAGGCCACCGACGCCGCCAGCGGTGCGGCGCAGCGCGTCGGCCAGGCGACCCACCCCGGTTCGCAGCGCGCCACCGTGGCGCAGGACGCCACCCCCTCGGTGCAGGACAACGGTGACCCGTTCCACGGCAACAAGGTCTCGGGCAACATCGCCGTGCCGATCCTGATCAGCGGCAACGCCCTCGGCGTGCTGGGCGACGCGGCGGTCGAGTCCGACGCGACGCAGACCTACGAGCACGACTCGGACATCAACACCGACGGTTCGCACGGCGGTTTCGCCGGCAACGTCGTCGCGCTGGACTGGGCCGCACCCATCCAGATCTCGGGCAACGCGCTCGGCCTGGTCGGCAGCGGCCACACCTCGGGCAGCGCGACGCAGGAGGCGTCGACCACCGGTGACATCGTCACCGACGGCACCAACGGCGGCCTGTCCGGCAACGTCGTCGCCCCGCAGGGCGCGACGCCGCTGCAGGTGTCGGGCAACGCCCTGGGCTGGTTCCTCGGCCACGCCGAGACCGACTTCGAAGGCTCCAGCGAGGCGGAGTCCGGCGGCTCGATCGAGACGCACGGTTCGAAGGGTGCGGGCACCGGTAACGTCGCCGGGATCCCGGTGGCGCTGCCCGCCAAGGTGTCCGGCAACGCCGTCTCCTGGGGTGGCGACGCCGACGTCCCGTCCGGCGCCTACGAGACCGAGGCCGAGGCCGGCGACACCAAGCCGGGCATGAACGACATCCCGACCTACATCCAGACCGACGGGGACGACTCGTTCCTGGCGGGCAACGTCGCGCAGCCGCAGCCCGCGGTTCCGGCGACCGTCGCGGGCAACGCCGCGGCCTGGATCGGAAACTCGCTCGTCGGCGGCGGCGCGGACCGCCAGGGCGGCGGCGTGGACCTCGGCAGCGACGCGCAGGCCGGTGGCTTCACCAGCACCAGCGGTGAGGACGCGGCCGGTTCCGGCAACATCGCCGACGCGCCCGTCGCGCTCCCGGTCGAGGCGTTCTGCGTCGGCGGGACCTGGATCGGCAACGCGCACGCCAGCGGCTGCGACAACGACGTCGAGGCCGAGGCCGGCTCGGGCACCTACACCACCGGCAACGGCTCGTTCCTCGGCGGCAACACCGTGTCCGCCCCGCCCGCGGGCACCGTCGAGGTGTTCGGCGTCGGCGGCTCGTGGATCGGCAACGCCTCGGGCAGCGCGACCGAGACCAAGGACGTCAAGGCCGGCGGGTACAACGGCAGCCAGGGCAACGACTCCACCGGCTCGGGCAACGTCGTGCAGACTCCGGTGGCCCTGCCCGCCGAGGTCTTCGGTGTCGGCGGGTCGTGGATCGGTCAGGGCGCCGGGGAGGCGTCCGAGACCAAGACCGTGACCTCCGGTGGCGGCGGCAACACCCAGGACGACAACGCCGCGGCCAGCGCGAACCTGGTCCAGGTGCCGGTTTCGGCGCCGGTGCAGGCGTTCGGCATCGGTGGCGCGTGGATCGGCCAGGGCTCCGGCGCGGCCACCACCGACACCACCTCGACGGCGGGTGGCATCGGCCACGCGACCGGTAAGGGCGGCTTCCTGTCCGGCAACATCGGCGCGGCGCCGGTGTCGCTGCCCGCGCAGGTGCACGGCATCGGCGGGGCGTGGATCGGCAACGGCTTCGGCGAGTCGGAGAACGTGACCGACTCGACCGCGGGTGGCGACCTGTCCACCACCGGTGAGGGTGGCTCGATCGCGGGCAACATCGTCGAGGCGCCGGTCGGCGCCGTGGCCACCGTCTTCGGTGACGCCGCGGTGTGGGGCGGCGTGGTCAAGGGCGTCGCGTCCAACGACGTCGTGTCGACCGCGGGCGGCGACGCCGAGACCAACGGTGAGGGCGGCTCGATCGCCGGCAACGTGGTCGCGGCCCAGCTGCTGCCGGTGGCCCAGGTCTTCGGCAACGCCGCGAGCCTGGTCGGTGTCGCGCACGCGGCCGGTGTGAACAGCACCGAGGCCAACTCGGGTGGCGACATCACCACCTCGGGCGAGGGTGGCGCGCTGTCCGGCGACATCTTCGACGTCCCGGCCGCGGCCGTGGCGCAGGTGTTCGGCAACGCCGTCTCGCTGGGCGGGGTCGCGCACGCGTTCGCCGACAACACCACGGTCGGCACCGTGGGCGGCACGGACACCACGTCCGGCCCGGCCAAGGCCCTGTCCGGGATCACCAAGCAGGTTCCGGTCGGCGTCGTCGCCCAGGTCTACGACATCCCGCTGGGCCTGATCGCGGTCACCAGCACGACGGTGCGCAACGCGACGGACATCTCGGTCGCCGGCCAGGAGCCGCAGATCGACCTGCCGATCACGATGCCGGAGATGGGCGCCACCGCCCTGCCGAAGCTGCCGGCGCTGCCCGCCCGCGCGGAGCGCTCCGCGCTGCCGGCCGAGCTGCCGGGTGCGGGCCTGCCCGAGCTGCCCGAGCTGCCGACGAGCGTCGAGGGCGTGCTGCCCACCGGCGACGTCCCGGCCATCGCGCAGCTGGACTCCAACCCGACCGCCGTCTTCGAGCAGGTCAGCGACCTGGTCAGCGGCAAGGGGATCAACATCAAGGGCTGATGCCCTGACGTGAAGCGGGCCCGGGAGCGTGTGCTCCCGGGCCCGTTTTTCGCGTGCGGGTCAGCCGATCTGCACGGACCGTTTCGCCAGGCCGTACCAGTAGCCGTCGATGACGGTCTCCGGCTCGGCGTCCGCGGAACCGGCGCCGAGGCTGACGAACAGCGGCGCGAAGTGCTCGATGCGCGGGTGCGCGAGCGTCGCGGCGGGCGCCTTGTGGCGGAAGTCGAGCAACGCGTCGATGTCGTTGGCCCGCAGCGTTTCCGCGCCCCACTGGTCGAACTCGGCGGACCACCGCGGCGGGGTGCCGTCCACGCCGACGCCCATCGCGGAGAGGTTGTGCGTGAAGAACCCGCTGCCGATGATCAGCACGCCCTCGTCCCGCAGCGGCCGCAGCTTGCGGCCCAGCTCGAACAGCTTCCGCGGGTCCAGCGTGGGCATGGACATCTGCAGCACCGGCACGTCCGCGTCCGGGTACATCTCGACGAGCGGCACGTAGGCGCCGTGGTCGAGGCCGCGGTCGGGCGCCTCGTGCACCTCGGTGCCCGGGCCGGTCAGGAGCTTGCGCACCTTCGCGGCCAGGTCGGGCGCGCCGGGTGCCGGGTAGGTGACGGTGTAGTAGTGGTCGGGGAAGCCCCAGAAGTCGTAGACCAGCGGAACCGTCGTGGTCGCGCCGACGGTCACCGGCGCCTCCTCCCAGTGCGCCGAGACGACGAGGATCGCCGTGGGCTTGGGCAGGTTCGCCGACCAGTCGGCCAGCTGGCGGGTCCACAGCGCGTCATCGGCGAGCGGCGGCGCGCCGTGGCTCAGGTAGAGCACGGGAGTCGCACTCATCGCAGCCTCCATGTTTGAAAGTTCAACTACTACGGTACCCGACGCACCGGGGTCGCGGGGTATTCCCGGGCGCGGAACCGGTACAGACTGGCGCGGCGCGGACGGCGGGCGCCTATCCTGAACCATGGTGGTCAACGTGGCGATCTACCTGGTCGTGTGTGCCACGCCCCCGGTGCTGTTCTGGCTCGCGAGCAAGACCCCCGCGGTGGTCGCCGCCCTCCGGCGCCGCACGGAACCAGCGCCGGCCGGCCCGCCGATCGAGCAGCTCGCCGCGGACCTGCGCCGCGTGCACCGGTGCCTGGCGGACCTGGCCCCGGACGCGCCGATGCTGCGCCGCCGCGCCACCCACCAGGCGTACGACGCGTTGCTGGTCCAGGCTTGCGCGGCGCTCGGCCTGCGGCACTGGCTGGACGAGCTGCCGGAAGGCGTGGAACGCGACGTGGAGCGGCTGCGCGTGGAAGAGGCGCTCCGGCGGGCCGGCCTAGCGGTCCCCTGACAGCCGGACCAGGTGCCGCCCGGTCTTCGACCGCGGCTGACGGGCCAGCTCCGCGGGTGGCCCCTGGAACAGCACCCGCCCGCCGTGCCTGCCCGGCCCCGGACCCAGGTCGATGATCCAGTCCGCCCTGGCGATCACGTCGAGGTTGTGCTCGATGACCACGACGGTCGAGCCGCCCGCCACCAGCCGGTCGAACAGGTCGACCAGTCCGGCGACGTCGGAGGGGTGCAGTCCGGTCGTGGGTTCGTCGAAGACGTAGATCCGGCCGGGCGGGCGAGCTCGACGGCCAGCTTCAGGCGTTGCCGTTCCCCGCCGGACAACGTGTTCAGCGGCTGGCCCAGCGACAGGTATCCCAGTCCGGCCTCGACCAGCCGGTCCAGCATCGGCTCGTCGGGGAACACCGTCCGCGCGTCCCGCGCGCTGAGGTCGAGCACGTCGCTGATCGTGCGACCCCGGTAGGTGTACCGCAGGACGTCCACGACGAAGCGGCGTCCCTGGCACTCCTCGCACGTCGAGACCATCGGGTCGAGGAAGGCCAGGTCGGTGTAGATCACGCCGAGGCCGTGGCAGCGCGGGCACGCCCCCGCCGAGTTGGCGCTGAACAGCGAGGGGCTCACCCCGTTCGCCGTGGCGAAGCGTTGCCGGATGCCGTCGAGGATCCCGGTGAAGGTCGCCGGGCTGGACCGGCGCGACCCGCGGATCGGGCTCTGGTCGACCGACACCGCGTCCGGGACGAACCCGTGCACCAGCGTGCTCTTGCCGGATCCGGCCACACCGGTGACGACGGTCAGCACACCGAGCGGGATGTCCGCGTCGACTTCGCGCAGGTTGTGCCGCGTGGCGCCGCGGATCTCCAGGAAGCGTTCGGCCCGCCGCGGGTTTTCCTTGATCCGCGGGCGGTGCCGCAGGTAGCGGCCGGTCGGGGTGTCCGCCAGCCCGGCGACCGCGCCCTGGTAGACCACCCGGCCGCCGTCCTGCCCGGCGCCGGGGCCCAGGTCGATGACGTGGTCGGCCGCGGCGATCACGTCCGGGTCGTGCTCCACCACCAGCACGGTGTTCCCCTTGTCCCGCAGGCTCTTCAGCAGGGCGACCAGCTGCGTCACATCGTCCGGGTGCAGGCCGACACTCGGCTCGTCGAAGACGTAGAGCATGTCGGTGAGGCTGCTGCCGAGGTGCCGCACCATCTTCACGCGCTGCGATTCACCGCCGGACAGGGTCGAGGTCGGCCGGTCCATCGTGAGGTAACCGAGACCGATCGACACGAGCCGCTCCAGCTGCGCGACCAGTCCCGCGACCACCGGCTCCGGTTCGGTCAGCGTGCGCACGAAGGCCAGCAGGTCCTCGGCCTCCATCGCCGCGCACTCGGCGATCGAACGTCCGGCCACTGTGGACGCCAGCGCCTCGGGGGCCAGCCGCGCGCCGTGGCACTTCGGGCAGGTCTCCTCGGTCACCACCCGCTCGAACGCCTCGCGGGTGCGGCCCTTCAGCGCGTCGGCGTCCTTCGGCAGCCAGATGCGTTCGAACCGCGGCAACAGGCCTTCGTGGTCCGGTGAGCCGTGCAGGAACCCGTCCCACTCCGCCGTCGAGTACTCGGCGAGCGGCTTGTCCAGGTCGAACCGGCCGGAGTCGGCGAAGGTGCGCCACATCCAGCCGCCGGGCTGGAAGGTGGGGAACCGGATCGCGCCCTCGTTCAGCGAGCGGCCGCGGTCGATGAGCTCGTCGACCACGATCGTCCGGGCGGTGCCCAGGCCGGTGCAGCGCGGGCACATCCCCTGCGGGTCGTTGAAGGAGAACGCGTTCGAGTACCCGGCGAACGGCCGTCCGGCCCGCGACCACAGCAACCGCATCAGCGAGTAGATGTCGGTGACCGTGCCGACCGTCGAGCGCGGGCCACCGCCGAGGCGTTTCTGGTCCACCACGATCGCGGCCGACAGGTTCTCGATCGCGTCGACGTCGGGCTGGCCGTAGCGGGGCAGCCGGTTGCGCACGAAGGTGGTGAACGTTTCGTTGAGCTGCCGCTGGGACTCGGCCGCGATGGTGTCGAACACCAGCGAGGACTTGCCCGATCCGGACACCCCGGTGACCACCGTGAACGCGTGCTTCGGCAGTGCGACGGTGACGTCCCGGAGGTTGTGCTCCCGGGCACCCACGACCCGTAGTTCTGTCATGCGCCCGACGCTAGGAACGATCGCGGCCACATTCCGGCCGCGATTCCTGCCACCATCGATTCGTGCACGGACCGAGCGCGCGGATGCTGGAGCTGCTGTCGTTGCTGCAGACCGGCCGCACCTGGAGCGGCGCGGATCTGACGACCCGGTTGGGCGTCTCGCCACGCACCCTGCGCCGGGACATCGAACGGTTGCGTGAGCTGGGCTTCCCGGTGTCGTCGGTGTCCGGCCCCGGCGGCCGCTACCAGCTCGTGGCCGGCCGCGCGATGCCGCCGCTGCTGCTGACCGACGAGGAGGCGGTGGCCACGGTCGTCGGTCTGCGGTTCGCCGCACTGGCCCAGGTCGACGGTGCCACGGGCGCGGCCGACGGCGCGCTGCGGAAGCTGGAACAGGTGCTGCCGTCGCGGTTGCGGTACCGGATCGCGGCGGTGCTGGCCTCGACGGAGGCGGTGTCGCGGGCGGCGGGCCTGCTCGACCTGCGGGTGCTCCAGCAGCTCGCCACGGCCGCCCACGCCCGCCAGGACGTGCGGTTCGGCTACACGACGCGGACCGGGGAGCGCGGCGAACGCCGGGTCGAGCCGTACCGCCAGGTGCTGCTGGGCAAGCGGTGGTACCTGTTGGCCTGGGACGTCGACCGGCGGGACTGGCGCACCTTCCGGATCGACCGGATCACCGGCGTGACCGTGCCCGGGACGACGTTCGTCCCGCGACCGCTGCCGCCGGACCCGGTGAGCTTCGTGCAGTCCAGCGCGAACTTCCCGCTCAGCAGGCACCGCGGTGTCGTCCGGTTCGACGCGCCGGCGCCGGTGGTCGCCGAACGGCTGATGACCGAAGCCGGCACGCTGGAGCCCCTCGACGAGCACAGCTGCCGGTTCGTCACGCCGGTGGACTCGTGGGAGTGGCTGGCGATGACCTTGCCGATGGTCGGCGTGCCGTACACCATCGAAGGCCCGCCGGAACTCGTCGAGCGGTCCCGCGAACTCGCCGAACGCATCCGCGCGGCGACGGGAGGGTGAGGCCCTGAGCGGCCGGAGCTGCTCGGCCTACGAGGTGAGGAACTCGCCGATCGCGTGGCCGAGTTCGGGGCGCGCGACCGCGCTGAGGTGGTTGCCCGGCACGTTGACGTACCGGCCGTGCGGCAGCACCTCGGCGAGGTCGCGGGCGGTCCGGTGGTGCGGGTCCTCGATCCCGGCGACCACGAGCGTCGGCACGTCCAGGTGCTCCAGCACGGTGCGGGGCGTGTCGATCGAGGTGTCCAGGACGTGCAGCAGTGCGTCGCGGTCGCCGCCGATCTGCCGGAAGAACGCCTCCGCCCGCCACTCCGGCGTGCCGCGCTCGAACGTGCCCAGGCCGGTCAGCACCCTGCGGAAGTGCGCGTTGCCGCCGCCGGTGTGCTCGATTCCGCGCAGCCCCATCCCGGCCACCACCGCCCGGCGGGGCCGGGCGCCGCGCACCAGCATCCGGATGGTCGTCCGCCCGCCGAGCGAGTAGCCGCCCAGGTCGTAGTCGGTGAGCCCGAGGTGCTCGACCAGGTCGAACCCGTCGTCGGCGAGCACGTCCGGCGGGTAGGCGGCCGGATCGTGCGGCTTCCCGCTCTCCCCGTGGCCGCGCAGGTCCGGCATGATCACGCGGAAGCCCAGCCCCGCGAGGTGCTCGGCGTGGCCGTAGGTGACCCAGTTGACCCGCGAGGTGGAGAAGAAGCCGTGGATCAACACGAGCGGACGCCCGGCACCGACCTCCCGGTAGGCCAGTTCCACGCCGTCCCGGGCGGTGAAGTACCCGTGTAGGGTCCCGTCGCCGATGACATGTCGATCTTTAGCGACCTGCGGTTTTGCTCGTTCTCTCACCGCAGGGTCCTGAAGGACAGTCTCAAAGCCGTGGCCTTTCTCGGGTCGCGGGCAGCGGTGGTTCAGCGGCTGCCGAGTTCTCCCTTGGTGAACCCGTGTTTGCGTGCCGTGAGCACAGTGGCGAGTGCAGGGACGAGCAGTGCGAGCGCGACCCAACTCAGCCAGGATGCATCCGATCCGCTGAGGACGAGGCCTCCGATGATGCCACCACCGGCGATTCCGACGTTCCATCCGGTGGTGAGGAGTGCTTGGGCGACATCGCCGGCGTCGCCTGCTGCTTCGGCGACTGCGGTCTGCAACAGGGTGGAGGTGCCGCCGAACGCGAGCCCCCAGAGCGCCGCGCTGGCGTAGACGAGCGAAGGCACGCCGGAGAAGATGCCGAGCAGCAGCGTGCATGTCGCGAAGAGCGCGCACGCGAGGATCATGAGGAGGCGCAGGTGCCGATGGACGAGCGCTCCGGCGATCCAGATGCTCACCAGCGACACCAGGCCGAAGGTGAGCAGCACGGCGTCGACTTGACCTGCCATGCCGAGCGGTGTGAGGAACGGGGCGATGTAGGTGTAGAGGATGCTGTGGGCGAGCACGAACGTGAGGGTCACGAAGAGCACGGGCGCTACGCCGGGAATGCGAATGGTACGGGTGAGCGGGAGCCGTGAGCCCTTGGGCTGTCCGGGGAAGCTCGGCACCGCCGCGATGACCCACACGATCAACGCGAGCGTGAGGACGGTCATGATCCCGAACGCGTATCGCCACTCGACGAGCTTGGCCAGAAACGCCGCAGCAGGAACTCCGACGGACAGGGCAACGATTGCGCCCCCATCGCGATCGCCATTGCCTTGCCGCGCTGATGTGAGGGAACCATCCGTACCGCGTACCCGGCCAACAGCGCCCAGAGCAACCCGCCGACGATGCCGCCGAGGCACCGGGCGGCTAGCGTAAGTGCGAAGCTCTCGGAGAGCGCGGTGACGCTGTTGGCGATCGCGAGTCCTGCGATCGCCAACAGCAGCAAGTGTCGGCGCGGCCAGCCGATCGTCGCCTTGGTGAGCGGGATCGCGGCGAGGATCGCCCCGATCGCGAAGACGGTGACGCTCTGCCCGGCAGTGCTCTCGCTCACACCCAGGTCTCGGCTCATCCCGGGAAGCACCCCGGCGGGCATCGTCTCGGTGAGGAGCGTGATGAACCCGGTGGTGGCCAAGGCCAGAAGACCCGCCAGCGGGAGCCGGGCGTTCGTTCTTGAGCGAGGTGGCAGCGTATCTGGTCGCGTCATAGCCCTATCGTCGATGGGTGACATTAGTGTGAAGGTCAAACTCGGTGTCTGCCGAGTCACAGAACGCCAGCCACAGAGGGCGAGGAGAGGGATATGCGGATCGGTGAGCTGTCGACGCGCACCCGGACTTCGATGAGGTTGCTGCGCTACTACGAGGAGCAGGGACTGATCGCGTCGGATCGACTGCCCAACGGATACCGGGACTATGAGGAGTACGTCGTTGACCGGGTTCTCCAGGTACGAGGCCTGCTCGACGCAGGGCTGCCCACACGGATCATCAAGCAGATCCTGCCCTGCCTGAACACCCCCCGCACGATCCACATGCCCTACGTCACGCCAGACATGGTCGCAACGCTCGAACGCGAACGCGATCGCATGGTCGAAAAAATCGAATGCCTCACCAAGAACCACCAGGCCATCACCGACTACCTCGACGCCGTACGCCGCAATATCCGAGCCTCCTGACCGATGTCGGGTCTGCTGAGCCTATTGCCAGCCACTCGGTCAGCTTCTCCGCATCCGCGACCGAACACTCCCGAAACCCGAAATGCTTCCGGCCCTGTCGTACCCGCCATCACCGTTCCCATAGACCGAGTAGCTGTAGGCGAGGCGCAGACACCATCCAGACAGCCCAGTCTCAAACAGACTTCATAAATGAAACCGAGATGAAATCACCGGTGAAAAAATGAAGTCAGATTTGAGACCCTGCATACCCGGGCATCAGCCTTGGGCGAGGTCCGCGAACCGGCTGTAGTGCAGCTGGTGCGCGACGACGATCGTGCTGGTCGGACCCGCGCGGTGCTTCGCCAGGATCAGGTCCGCCTCGCCGGCGCGCGGGTCGTCCCGCTCCCACGCGTCCGGGCGGTTGATCAGGATGACCATGTCCGCGTCCTGCTCCAGCGAGCCGGACTCACGCAGGTCGGACAGCATCGGGCGCTTGTCGGTCCGCTGTTCCGGGCCGCGGTTCAGCTGGCTGATCGCGACCACCGGCACCTCGAGCTCCTTGGCCAGCAGCTTGAGCTGACGGGAGAACTCCGAGACCTCCTGCTGCCGCGACTCGACGCGCTTGCCGGAGGTCATCAGCTGCATGTAGTCGACCACGACGAGCTTCAGGTCGTTGCGCTGCTTGAGCCGCCGGGCCTTGGCGCGGATCTCCATCATCGTCATGTTCGGCGAGTCGTCGATGAACAGCGGCGCCTCGCTGATCTCGCTCATCCGCCGCGCCAGCCGCGTCCAGTCGTCGTCGGACATGCGGCCGCTGCGCATGTCCGCGAGCCGGATCCGGGCCTCCGCGGACAGCATGCGCATCACGATCTCGATGCGGCTCATCTCCAGGGAGAAGATGACGCTGCTCATGCCGTGCTTGATGGAGCACGACCGCGCGAAGTCCAGCCCCAGGGTCGACTTGCCGACACCTGGCCGTGCCGCGACGATGACCATCTGCCCGGGGTGCAGGCCGTTGGTCACCTCGTCGAGGTCGGCGAAGCCGGTCGGCACACCCTGCGACACCCCACCGCGCGAGGCGATCGCGTCGATCTCGTCCATGGTGGGCTGGAGCAGTTCCTCCAGCGCCACGTAGTCCTCGCTGGTGCGGCGCTCGGTGACGTCGTAGATGGCGGCCTGCGCGCGGTCGACGACCTCGTTGATGTCGCCGCCGTCGTTCGCGGCGCCGTAGCCGTACTGCACGATCCGCGTGCCGGCCTCGACCAGCCGCCGCAGGATGGCCTTCTCCCCGACGATCTGCGCGTAGTAGCCGGCGTTCGCGGCGGTGGGCACGGTCGCGATCAGCGTGTGCAGGTAGGGCGCGCCGCCCACGCGCGCGAGTTCGCCGCGTCGTTCCAGTTCCGCGGAGACGGTGATCGGGTCGGCCGGTTCACCGCGCGCGTAGAGGTCGAGGATGCAGTCGTAGACCGCCTGGTGCTTGGGCAGGTAGAAGTCGTTGGGCGAGAGCACCTCGACGACGTCGGCGATGGCGTCCTTGGACAGCAGCATGCCGCCCAGCACGGACTGCTCGGCCGGGATGTCCTGGGGCGGCTGACGGTCGAACTCGCCGTACCGCGGCCCCGGGTCCTCGGGACCGGGATCGGACGGATAAGCCGGACCACGGTCGTCAGTCAGCGCCACCGCGCGGATACCTCCCAGACAGCGAACACCAGTTCGATTATGCCGGATCTCCGGCCGGAGCGTGGGACCCGCCGCACCGGTGGGACCGTGTCTTCCGGCCACTGAGTGCGACTACTCCGGCGGGAACCGTAGATCGCTCGGACGGACCAGTGCAAACCTGCTTGGGGACCGTTCTGTGGACAGCTTGTGGAGGAGCGGGCCGAACCAGTCACAGGTACGGCTTCCCCTGTGGACAACCTGGGGGCAACTCATCTGACCGGCAGGAAAACCGCAGTTCAAACCCTGTGGGTAACCTGTGGAGAACTTCACTGAAAAAACTTCGGCGTGTCGCCGCGCACCCGATCTTCGGCGTGTCGCGGCCTCGTGCTGGCCTCGGCCTGTGGATCAAGCCTACGGACAGTAGAAGACCCCCCCACTCGGCCGAGCGGGGGGTCCGGTGCACTGATCAGCCCAGCGCGCGCATCGCGTTGTGTAGTCGTTCGCCGATCGCCTGGGGCGTACCGGGAGTGAGCACGATCAGCGACTCACCCGTGCCCGGCCGCTCCTCCAGCAGCCAGCGGCCGTCGGGCGTGTCGACGAAGTTCAGCGCGCGGTCGCACCGCCTGCGCGTGCCCGCCCGGGTGCGCGCGGCCGCGTACAGGCTGCCGGCCGCCACCCGCGGCCCCTCGAGGATGCGCTTGATCTCCTTGCCCGGATCGGCGACGGAGCGGCCGCCACCACCACGCATGATCGACATGTCCTCGCCCGAGGGCCGACGGCCACCGCCGTAGACCTCGCTCTTCGGCGCCACCAGCGGGCTGCTGCCGCCGGGCGGCACCCGCGGGATCTGGTCCACGAACGCCGGGAGCAGTTGGTCCGGCCGCTGCGGCCGCATCACCACCACGTCCTCCTTGATGTGGCGGGCCAGGACGAACCCGCCACCGGCGCCGCTGCCGGCGAGGACCGTGAAGTTCTGCGGCGCGTCGTCCGGGAACGTGCCCTCGAACCAGCCGTAGAACTCCACGTTCGGCCGCGCGATCGACTCGATCATCGCGGCGAACTCGCGGTCCATGCCCCGCGGCCCCATCAGGCCGTGGTGCGTCAGCACCGCGTTGACCTGCTGGTCGATGATCCGCTGGGCGGTCTCGTCGTACCAGGTCGCGGTGGGCGACAGCGTGTTGTGCGGCTCCGCACCCCGGCGCTGCAGCAGGTTGAGCAGCGTCGGGGTGGTGATCGTCAGCGGCCGGCTCACCGGCATCGTCCCGGGCCTCATTCGCCGATGACGGGCGGAGCCGTCAGCTCGTCGGTGCCGAACAGCTCGTTCGGGTCGTCACCCACCATGTACTTGTTCTCGTGCTCTTCGTCGTCCTCGCCGTTGGCGTGACCACCGCGGCCGCCCATGCCCGGCGCCCCGGCCATGCCGGCGCGGCCCGCACCGCGCGCGGACCGCCCGCCCGCGCCACCGGCGCCCGCACCGCCGGCCCCGGCACCCGTGCCCGCCGTCGCGCCCGTACCGATCCCCGCGCCCGGGCCGAACCCGGCGCCGAACCCGGCGGCGCCCACACCGCCACCACCCGCGCCGGCGCCGGCGCCACCGCCCGCGCCGGACCCGGCCCCGCTACCGGGCCCGAACCCGCTGGTGGAGGTCGGCGTGTAGCCCGCCGCGGTGGTCGCGTCGAAGGCCGGGTTGTACGGGCCCGACCCGGTGCCCGGCGTGTAGCCGGGGCCGGTAGGCGCCTTCGGCAGGTTGGCCGACGGATCGGTGGCGCTGAACTGCGGCAGGTTGCCGGTGCTGGCCGGCTTGAAGTCACCGGGCATGCCGGACGCGCTGGGCATGTTCCCGGCGCCGCCGGTGCCGCCCGGCATCCCGCCCGGCAACCCGCCGTTGGAGAACACGTTGCCCTGCCAGGCGGTGTACTGCGGCATCCCGCCCGCGTTGGTCATGCTGGCCTGGTAGTAGTTGTTGAACGCGTCGACGTTCGCCTTGCCGCGCTGGTTGTACTGCTCGATCTGCTCGTCGACGTCGGACATCGGGTTGATGCCGTCGAGGAAGTTGCCATCCGGCGGCTGGGCTGGCACTTCCTGGACCTTGGACTTGACCGTGTCGAACGCGCTGGCCTGGTCGTTGAGGTAGGTGTGGCTCTTGCCCAGGTTGGTGGCCGAGTCCTGCAGCCAGATGCCCAGCGGGTGCGCGCCCGCCTGCGCCTGACCCGAGGCCATGCCCTTCCAAGCGTTGTCCATCAGGTCGTTGATCTGCTGGATGAGCCGTCCGCGTTCCTCGTGCACGCTCTTGAGGCTCTTCGCCGCGTTGGCGCCGGCCACGAGCGAGGACGCGTCACCCGGGCTGATCTGCTCCCAGATCTTGCGCGCGTCGATCGTGCGGCCACCGATGTTCGCCTCGTGGTGCTCGGCCTCGGGCGTGCTCGCCAGGCCGACGAGACCGCCGACGATCGCGCCACCGACGGCCCCCACCGCCGTGCCGACACCCGGGACGACCGACCCGATCGCCGCACCGACGGCCGCGCCCGATGCGACGCGCCCCGCCGTGTAGTCGTCAACCATGGCTCAACCCCTCCTGCTGCCGAATCTGATCTGGACGTGCATCACGCGGCCCCCTTCAGGTGCTGCACCATCGCGACGGCGACCTTCTCGACGATGGGACACGGATCGGTCACGTTCGGACCGTCCAGGATGCTCGAGTTGACGTTCACGACGAGCTGGTCGGTGACCCCGACCCACAACGCGCAGGTCCCGCGGCTGCGCAGGTCGGCGTTGGCGGCGAAGACCGCGGGGTAGCCGTCGATCGTGACCGGCTCGAAGTACTTGTCCTGCGCGCGGTTGGCGTAGACACCGGTGAGCCCGGTCTGCTGGTTGCCGAGCGGGGCGATGAAGATCTTGTTGGCGTCGTACGCCTGCGACTGCCACCGGCAGCCCTGTCCGGACGGGCTCGGGTACGGCTCCCCCGGGCTGACCAGCCCGATCTCGGTGACCTGGGCCGGCGAGAGCGCCGAGCAGGGGTCGCTCACCAGCGTGCCCGACGGCAGCGGCGACGGCACGCGCAGCGCCGGGTCGACCGGCGGGGCGGTGGGCGTCTGAGCCGCGTCGGTGCTGCCGCCTTGCGAGCAACCGGTCAGCAGGCCGGCGGCGACCAGCGCGGCGGCGAGCCAAGTGGTGCGTTTCATGCTCAGACCGCCCGGTACCCTCCGACGCTGCGGTGGACCTCGTCCTCGTGCTCCTCGACGATCCCGGCCGCTTTCTCCAGGGCGTCGATGTAGTTCTTGACGTAGTCGACCATTCGCTGGTGCTGCAGCTGGAGGGTCTCGCCGGAGACCTTGGCGGCGCGGTTGATGAAGTCGCCGCTGGCGAACTCCTGTCCCGGCGGCCGGACCTCGGCGATCGTGTTCGCGTTCGACAGGTCCGTCTGCAGGTCGGTCAGCAGCTCTTTCCACTTGCTGATCACGCCGCGTACCTCGTCCGGGGAGAACTGGTACCCGCCGGGGCTGCCGTTGCCACCCACCTGGATCGGTGCTGGTGGCGGTACCTCCGTGAGCCTGTCGGTCGGCTTCTCACCGGTCATGGCCAGGAACCCCCTACGTTCTCGCCTCGGCATTGATCGCCCGCTTGGATGCTAGCGCAGCGCACCCGGTTCCCGCGGCCGAACAGGAAAAACCGGGCAGGCCCCGCGAGCTGCGGAAACCTGCCCGGTCGGTACTGCGTGACGACCTACTGGCCGGCCTTCACCTCGAGGCGGACCGAGGCCTGCACGTCGGGGTGCAGGCGGGCGTTCACCGCGTGCTTGCCGACGGTCTTGATGTGCCCGTCGGTCTCCAGGACGCGCTTGTCGAGCAGCGGGCCGCCGGCCGCCTTGATCGCGTTCGCGATGTCGGCGGTGGTGACCGAACCGAACAGCTTCTTCGAGCCCGCGGCGGCCTTGGCGGTCAGCTCGACGGTGCCGAGACCCTCCAGCGCGGCCTTGATCTCCCGAGCGTGGTCGAGGTCGCGGATGCGGCGGGACTCCTGCGCGCGGCGGATGGTCTGCACGTTCTTCTCGGCGCCCTTGGTGGCCTGGATGGCGTAGCCGCGGGGCAGCAGGAAGTTGCGCGCGTAACCGTCCTTGACCTCGACGATGTCGCCGGGGCCGCCGAGGTTCGCCACGTCAGTGGTGAGGATGATCTTCGCCATGATGTGGTCCCTCCTCAGCGCGCGGTCGAGGTGTAGGGCAGCAGCGCCATCTCGCGGGAGTTCTTGACCGCGGTGGCGATGTCGCGCTGGTGCTGGCTGCAGTTGCCGGTCACCCGGCGGGCACGGATCTTGCCGCGGTCGGAGATGTACTTCCGCAGCAGGTTGGTGTCCTTGTAGTCGATGAGTTCCGGGTGGCCCTTCTGCTCGGCCTTGCAGAACACACAGACCTTCTTCTTGGGCTTGCGGATGGGTGGCTTGGCCACGGTGATGCTCCTGGGAATTCAGTACGAGTGGTTGGTCAGAAGGGAGGCTCGTCGGCGAAACCGCCGCTGTCGCCTGCCGGCGGGGCGGAACCCCACGGGTCGTCGGCGGGGGCACCACCGCCGCTGTTCCCGCCGTAGCCGCCGCCACCGCCGCCGCTGCCGCGGCTGACCTTGTTCACCTTGGCGGTGGCGTAGCGCAGCGAGGGACCGATCTCGTCGACCTCGAGCTCGACGACGGTCCGCTTCTCGCCTTCCTTGGTCTCGAACGACCGCTGCTTGAGGCGGCCCTGCACGACCACGCGGGCACCGCGCGTCAGGCTCTCCGCGACGTTCTCCGCCGCCTGCCGCCAGATGTTGCAGCGCAGGAACAGCGCCTCGCCGTCCTTCCACTCGCCGGTCTGGCGGTCGAAGGTGCGCGGCGTGGACGCGACGGTGAAGTTGGCGACGGCGGCGCCGGACGGGGTGAACCGCAGTTCGGGGTCGGACGTCAGGTTGCCGACCACGGTGATGACGGTGTCTCCAGCCATGGGCTATTCGCCTCAGGCCTTCGCCGCGGCCTTGGCGGCCTTGCGCGGGACCGGCTTGCGGACGACCTTGGTGCGGAGCACGGTCTCCTGCAGCGACAGCTGCCGGTCCAGCTCCTTCACCGCGTCGGGCTCGCTGTTGAGGTCGAGCACGGCGTAGATGCCCTCGGCGTGCTTCTTGATCTCGTAGGAGAGCCGGCGACGGCCCCACACGTCGACCTTCTCCACGCTTCCGCCGGACGTGCGGATGACGTTGAGGAACGTGTCCAGGGTCGGGGCGACCTTACGCTCGTCGAGCGTGGGGTCGAGGATGACCATTACCTCGTAATGGCGCGACACAACCACTCACCTCCTGTGGGCTTCACGGCCACGGGCTTTCCGTGGCAGGAGGGTTTGCCGAGGTTGAGTCTACGGGGCGGCTACGACAGTTTGCGCAGCACCCAGGTCCGGACCAGCGCGGCGCTCACGCCGGCCAGCGCGACGACCGCCAGCAGCATCGGCAGCTGGACGTTGCCCGCGGCCGGTTCACCGCCGATCGCGCTGGCGTTGCCCGCGTTGCGGACGTCGGCCTGGCCGCCTGCCGAGGTGGACTGGCCGCCCAGCACGCCGACCTGCGGCAGCGCCTGGTCGGGCAGCGTCGCGGAGGACGGGTAGAGCGCGCTCGGCGGCACCGCGACGCCGGCCACACCGGGGACGGCGGCCGGGATGTTGCCGTAGTTGCGCGGCGGGGCGGTGGCCGAACCGGTGCCCGCGATGCCCGGGCTGGTCGCGGTCGGCGAGGTTCCGGGCGCGGGCGTGGCCCCGCCGGGCTGCTGCGTGGCGGGGAGGCCGGGCTGGGTGTAGTTGTTCGCGTAGGTGGTCAGCCCGCAGTTGCCGGCGACCTTGTTGGAGATCGAGTCGAGGGTCTTCTTCTGCTGGTCGGCGCCGATGCCGAGGCCGACGGCGTACGGGTCGCCCGCGTTCTTCAGCGTGGTCGCGACGGCGGTGGCGATGGCGTCACCGCCGATCGTGCCGCTGGCCGCGTTCGCCGGGATCTGCCCGACGGTGATCGCGCCGGCCTTGCTGACCGTGTCCGCGATCTTCTGCGGGTCCACGCCGTTGAGGTGCAGGAACCACTCCTGCTCCTGCGCGCCGGCCTTGACCACGCCCGCGAGGTCCTTGCCCTGCACGGCGACGCTGTCGCTGAGGGCGCCGATCACGGTGCCGGTGCACGCCTGCGACAGCACGGTGCTCGCCGACGCGGTCCCCGCCGTCAGGAGCGAGCCGCCGGCGATGGCCGCGGCGACGGCGGCGACGGTCAGCGCTCTACGGGTGGTCTTCATCAGGCTGGTGTTGCGCACGAGCGCGGTCCTCCAGTGATCGCAGGCGTGTGTCCCCGGAAGGGATCAACGACGAGCGGACCCAAAGGATACTAAGCGGTAGCTCCCCGTAGAACCCACGCGCGTACGAGACCGGCGCTGACACCCGACAGAGCGACGACGGCGATGAGCATCGGTAGCGCGACGTTGCCACCACCGCCCGAGCCGCCCGGGAGCGCCTCGGCCTGGCCCGCGTTCTGCACCGGCTCGCCGGACTGCGCGGGCTGGCCGAGCGCGCCGTACTGCGGCGCGTACCCGGGGATCTGCCCGCCGTACTTCAGCCCCGGCGAGGGCGCCCACAGCGCGGACACCGCGAACGGCAGCCCGGCGTAGTTGCGCATCGGCGCGTAGGCGCTGCCCGACCCGAACGGCAGGAGGCTGAACGTCGACGGGTCGCCGGCCAGGACGGGGCTGGTCGAGCCGGGGATCGCGGCGGGCGCGACGCCCTCGGTGCGGCCGGGCGTGCCGCCCGGCGGGGTCTGCGGGTGGCCGCCGGTGCCCGGCGGGTTCTGCGGCTGCGGCCGGCTCGCGCCACCCCCGCCGAGCGCCCGGCCCGCCTGGTCGACCGTGCTGGTCAGGCCGTTCGTGGTGCCCGCGACGGCGCCGTTGACCGCGCTCGCGGCGGGGGCGCCGACGACCGGCAGCGGCTCGACGACCGTGTCCACGACCTTGACGGTGATCTGGCACAGCCCGCCGAGCAGGCCGCCGACGATCGAGGTGAGCCCGTCGGTGACGGTCTTCAGGCCGAGCGGGGTCTTGATGACGTCGCCCGGTTTGGCCGTGACCGTGTCGCCGCACTGGGCCGTGTGGGTTTCCGCGCTCGCGGTCGCGGGGAGGGCGAGCGCGGCCGATCCGGCCAGTACGAAGGCGGCGGCGCCCGCCGCGGCGGTCCTGCGTGTCCGACCCTGCATGTTCGTCCTCCAGCGCGTCGCTACTGGTTCAACGAAGCTAGAGCAGGTGCGTGACGCCCGCACGGCGGAAAGTAGCCGTCAGGCGCGGCGCATCCAGGCCCGGGTGAGCGCGGCGGCCACGATCGCGAGCGCGAACACCGCGATGATCAGCGGCAACCGGGCCGGCGCGGTCGGCGACGGCATGGCCTCGGCGGTCCCGGAGTTCTGCGTGACCACCGGCGGTTCCGTCCCAGTCGGTGGGACGAGCCCGGGCGCGGCCGGCGGGACGACCCCGGGCCGGATCAGGGCGGACAGCGGCGGCGTCAGCGGGACGCCCCCGGAACCGATGAGGAACCCACCGGTGACGAACGAGGCCGGCACGATCCCGCCGGTCGCGCCGGGAGCGGGGGCGACGGGAGTTCCGGGCGCCGGGGTCTCCTCGCCGGGCTGCGGTCCGCCGGGGGCGGGTTCCTCCGGCGCCGGATCGTCCGGAGCTGGGTCGTCCGGAGCTGGGTCGCCGGTGGACGGCGGGACGAGCGGCCGACCGGAGACGAGGCTCTGGGTGGCCGCGGACAGCGTGTTCACCGTGCCCTGCACGCCGGGGCAGAGCTGCTCGGTCGCCACGTCGCCGACGACCGGCGCGTCGCCCACGTCCAGCGCCTTCGCCAGGTCGGCCACCGGCAGCGGCAGCAGCGGGTCGCGCTGGTCCGGGCCGGTGGGCGCGGAGCCGCTGCCGGTGCCGACGGTGAGCACGCCGGGCTGGTCGAGCGGGGCGCCCGCGTCGAGGGTGAGTGCCTGGCCCGGCTCGTCGCGCAGGGTGGCGTCACAGCTGCCGGCCAGCGCGGGGTCGGCTTCCTCGGCGAACGCGCCCGGCGCGGCCAGCGTGGCCGACAGCGTCAGCACGAACCCGGCCACTCCGGCGCGGCGCGCGGTCTTCCCCATGCGTCCCCCAGCACTCAGGTGTGTCACGGACCGCGCTCACGGTACTTCATAGCGTCGGTGCGGTTGGGGAGAACCGACTGGATTCCGCCGGTAGCGTGGCCTCATGCAGATCGGTGCGCACGTCCGTGACGACGACCCGCTGACCGCGGCCAAGGAGCGCTCGGCCGACGTGGTGCAGTTCTTCCTGGCCGACCCGAAGGGCTGGAAGAAACCCGTCGCGCAGCCGCCGCGGGCGGACATCGAAGCGGCCGGGGTGGAGGTGTTCATCCACTCCCCCTACATCATCAACGTCGCGTCGCTGAACAACCGCATCCGGATCCCGTCGCGCAAGCTCGTCACCCAGCACGCGGCCGCCGCGGCGGAGGTCGGCGCGAAGGGCCTGGTCGTGCACGGCGGTCACATCGGCAAGGGCGACGACATCGCGGAGGGCTTGGCCAACTGGCGCAAGTTGTTCGAACGGCAGGCGGCCGACGGCGGTTTCGCGGTGCCGATCCTGATCGAGAACACCGCGGGCGGCGACGGCGCGATGGCGCGGGAGATGGACGTGCTGGCGCGGCTGTGGGACGAGGTGGCCGAGTTCGGCGCCGGGTTCTGCCTGGACACCTGCCACGCGTTCGCCGCGGGCTGGGAGCTGGACGACGTGGTGGACAAGGTCATGGCCATCACCGGCCGCATCGACCTGGTGCACCTGAACAACTCGCGCGACGAGTTCGGCTCCGCACGCGACCAGCACGCGAACGTGGTGCACGGCGGCGGCACGATCGACCCGGAGGCGCTGGTGGCCGTCGCGGCGGCCGCCGGAGCGCCCGTGGTGGTCGAAACCCCGGCCGACGGACAGGCCGAGGACATCGCCTACCTGCGGGAGAAGCTGGGCTGACCCCCGCGGCGGCGGCGGTGCTGGAGGGGGAACACGGGCGGTTGTTGGCCGTGGCTGGTTTCGCCGCTCAGACCGCGTGCCGGGCGCGGCGGCGCTTCAGCACCACCACGTCGCGGGCCCGGTCGAGCACTCCGCCGGCCGGGTCGTCGTCGCCAGCCGTGCGTACCGCGTCTTCCGCCGGGCGGTAGATCTCCCGCACCACCAGCACGCACAGCCCGATCACGGCCAGGTCCCGCAGCGTGACGAACCCGAGGAACCAGTCCGGCGGCAGCCCCTTGTGGTCGGTGCCCAGGTAGTAGAACATCCGCGGCACCCACACCAGCGCGTCCAGCAGCATCCAGCCCAGCAGCAGCCGCCACCGCGGGATCGCCAGCACCGCGAGCGGCACCAGCCACAGCGAGTACTGCGGGCTCCACACCTTGTTGGTCAGCAGGAACGCGGCCACCACCAGGAAGCAGAGCTGCGCCAGCCGCGGCCGCACCGGCGCGGACAGCCCGACGTAGGCGATCCCGGCGCAGCAGGCCAGGAACAGCCCCCCGCTGACGACGTTCAGCCAGGTCGGCGTCTGCCCGGCGGCGAGCGGCCCGTCGAAGCCGGCCCAGCCGGTGAAGTACGAGATCACGTTGTAGATCGAGTCCGGGTCCATCCCGCGTTGCGCGTTGAGCCGGAAGAACTCCTGCCAGCCCGCGTTCAGCGTGAGCGCGATCGGCAGGTTGACCGCCAGCCAGGTGCCCACCGCCGTGCCCGCGGTGACCGCCCACGGCCGCAGCTTCCCGGCCCGGATGCACAGGATGAGCAGGGGCCCGAGCAGGAACAACGGGTACAGCTTCGCCGCCGCGCCGAGCCCGATCAGCAGCCCGGCCACCGCCGGTTTCCGCCGCGCCCAGGCGAGCAGACCGGTCGCGGCGAACGCGGTGGCCAGCGCGTCGAAGTTGGTGAACGCGTGCACCAGCACCAGCGGTGAGATCGCGGCGAGGCACGCGTCCCACGGTCTGCGGTTCGCGGTGCGGCCCACCGCCCACACCGTGACCAGCCAGGCGAGCGCGAGCCAGAACGCGGTGATGTTGAAGTAGATCGCCACCGGCAGCGCGCCGGGCAGCCAGCCGGTGTCGGCGATCGCCTTCCAGCCCTGCGCGAGTTTCGCGTTCGCCCACTGGAACAGCCCGGTCAGCACCGGGTACTCCATGTAACGGACGTGCGCGTTCGGCGTGCCGGCGTCGTCGATCCAGCTCGTCTTGTACGGGAACGTGCCGGGCTGGTCGAGCCGCTCGGCGCTGAACAGCGGGACGACGTCGGAGTAGCACATCGCCACGTACGGGCGCCCGGACCGCCAGTCCAGCTGGGTCTGCCCGCTGTCGTCGACGTACTGCTGGATGCAGCTGGCCTTGCCGAACCAGCACAGCACCAGCGCCAGCGTGGCCAGGGCCAGCCCGACCCGCTGGGGTGTCCAGAACCAGTGCCGCCCGACCGCCGCGTGCTCGCCGAGCGGACCGCCGATCGGTCTGCTCGCGGCCGCGACCAGCGGCTCGGTCCGGGACGGCGCGACCCGCTGACCGGCGTCGAGTGACGCCGGCGCGGGTTCGGCCGAGGTGGTCTCGTCGGTCGGGCTGGACACCCGCGCGATGTTACGGCCCGCGGCGTGAGCCGGGGATCAGCCTCTGTCGCGGGTGGTGGTCGGCCCGAAGTCGTCGCCACCACCACCCGGGATGGTGAAGGTCGGCGTTTGCCGGGACTTGCTCGTCGTCGGTTCCGTCGATTCCGGGGTGTGGGTCGGCGTCGACGGCGGGGTCGACGGCGGCGTGGTCGGGGACGACGTGCTCGACCTGCTGCTCGTCGGCTTCGTCGAGGACGACGCGTCGTCACCGGCGGTCGCGCTCTTGCCGATCGGCGAGACGGTCGGGAACTTCTCGCTCGGCTTGCCCTTGAGGTAGTCGTTCATGAACTGCTGCCACATCTTGGCAGGCAGCCCGGTCGAGGAGACCGCGTCGCCGTTCTTGTCCCGCAGCGGCGTGTTCTTGTCACTACCGACCCAGGACGCGGCGGAGATCGACGGCGTGTAGCCGACCATCCACACCTGCGAGTTGTCCTTCTCCGACCCGGAGCCGTTGCCGGCGCTGGCGTCGTACTGCTGGGTACCGGTCTTGCCGGCGCACTCGTGGCCGCTGGGGCAGCTGAGCTTCGAGAACTGGATGACCGGCTTGAGCGCGTTGGTCACGTTGCCCGCGATCTGCTTGCTCTTGTTCGCGTCACCCTCGGCGAAGGCCGGCTTCGGGTTGCTCGACGGCTGGTACACCACGTCCCCGCCGGGCGTGGTCACCTTCTGCACGAAGTGCCGGTCCAGGTAGGTGCCGTTGTCGGCGATGGTCGCGTACCCGGCCGCCATGTCCAGCGGCGAAGCCATGGTCGAGCCACCGCCGAGCGCGATGTTGTTGTCGACGGCCTTGAGCGAGGTGACCCCCGCCTCCTTGGCCGCGTCGGCCACCGCCTGTGGTCCGGTCACGTTGGCGACCATGTCGAAGAACACCGTGTTGGTCGACCGCATCGTCGCTTCCGCGACCGTGCACTCCTTCGAACAGCTGTTGGACGCGCCCGCGTTGTTGATGTAGCGCGGGTTGCCGTTGGGCAGCACCCCGAACTGCCGGTGCGTGCTGCCGTCGAACGTTTCGCCGAGCCCCTTGCCCATCTTGAGGAACGCGACCAGGTCGAACGTCTTGAACGACGACCCCGGGTTCCGTGCGGTGTTCGCCCAGTCGATGTAGTCGGTCTTGTCGTTGGGGCCGCCGTAGTAGGCGACCACACCGCGGGTCTTCGGATCCACGGCGACGAGCGCCTTCTTCAGCTCGGGCGGCTGCCCCTGCATCACGTCGTTGACGGCCTTCTCCGCCAGGCGCTGCGCGTTCGGGTCGATCGTCGTGTAGACGTTGTAGCCGTTGGCCTGGATCTTCTCCTTGGAGTAGCCCGCGGCCTCCAGTTCGGCTTCGACCTGCGCCTGGATGAACGCGTTGTTGCCGGTGATCGCCTGCGGCTTGGTCTGGTCCTTGGGCAGCGGCGTCGGGTACTGGGCGGACTTGCGGTCGGTGTCCGACAGCCAGTTGTACTTGACCATCTGGTCCATGACGTAGTTCCAGCGCCACGTCGTGTACTCGGCGTTCTCCGACTTGCCGGGGCCCTGGATCAGACCGGCCAGCAGCGCCGCCTCGGACTGGGTCAGCTGCGCCGCGGTCTTGTTGAAGTACGCGTGCGAGGCGGCTTCGATGCCGTAGGCGCCACGTCCGAAGTAGACGATGTTCAGGTAGGCCGTGATGATGTCCTCTTTGGACTGCGTCTGGTTCATCTTGAACGACTTGACCAGCTCGGTCGCCTTGCGGGTGAGCGTGGGCGCCTCGTTCTCGGTGGCCTTCTTGATGTACTGCTGGGAGATGGTCGAACCACCGCCGGAGCCGCCGGTCAGGTTGTTGTAGACGGCGCCCAGGATGCCCATCACGTCGAAACCGTTGTTGGTCTCGAAGGTCGCGTCCTCGGCCGCGTACACGGCGTGCTTGACGGTGTCCGGGATCTGGCCCGGCTTGAGGAGCTGGCGGTTCCCGCTGTCCGGGATCTCCTTGCCCATGACCGAGCCGTCGCTGTAGTAGTAGGTCACCACCTGGGCCTGCTGGGCCAGGACCTCCTCCGGCGTCGGCACGTCCACCAGGAAGTAGGCGATCGTGAATGCGATCGCCGGCAGCACGACGAACACCCCGAAAAAGGCGTACAGGGTGCGCCGGATGATCTTCCAGCGCCGCTTCTTGCGCTGCTTCGGCGTCAGGGCCGCCTTGCCCTTCTTCCCCTTCCCGGTCTCCTCGGGCGCGTCGTCCTCGGGGCCGGAGTCGTTCAGGGGCTCGTCGACGTAGTCGTCGTAGTCGTCGTACCCGCTGGCGCGCAGCTCGGCGTGGGTGAGCAGGCCCGGCTCGGAGTCACCCATGCCGGGGCGGCGGCCGGCGGCGGCACCGGCACCCGCCGCCGCGGCGGCCGGACCGGCGGGCGGGCGGTAGCGGCCGCGCATCGGCCGGTCGGC
Organism: Amycolatopsis thermalba; assembly: GCF_023376025.1. Classification (NCBI taxonomy): domain Bacteria; kingdom Bacillati; phylum Actinomycetota; class Actinomycetes; order Pseudonocardiales; family Pseudonocardiaceae; genus Amycolatopsis; species Amycolatopsis thermalba. The sequence goes on along the minus strand of NZ_CP091196.1, from coordinate 386,978 downwards.
GGGGTTCTGCGGACCGGGAGCTCCGGGCGGCGGCCCGGGACGGCGCGGCGGCGGCGGAGGCATGCGGTTGCCCGCGGGCGGGACGCGGCGGGGACCACGGGGGGCGTCCGGGTCCTGACCACCCGGCCAGCCCGGGCCACCGCCCTCGCCGGGCCACTGGGGGCCCTGGGGACCCTGCGGGCCGCGGGCCTGCGGGCGCTGGGGAGGCGCGGGACGTCGTGGCGGTTCGTCACCGCTCGGCCAGGCCGGGCCGCCCTCGCGCGGCCACTGGGCACGACGGGGTTCATCGGGCTCCTGACCGGGCCAGGAGCGATTGCGGTGGTCGTTCACGAGTGAGCCTCCCAGACCGGCGGTACACCGGGCGCCGTTCTGTGATCGAGTGCCAGCGCTGCGCTACGTCCCCTCACTGCCCGGCCGTCCTCCGGGACGGGCCGTGCGGGGTTCCGTTGCCCGAGACGTACGAACGCACCAGATGGTTCCAGCGGCACGCCCGGCACACCTCCACCACATGGACGTTGAACTCCCCCACCAGGTTGGCCAGGCGGGCCAGTTCCGCCGGTGTCCTGGCCGAGCCGGAGACGTGCCTGAGCTGTTCACCGAACACCCAGGACACGTTCGTCAGGCCGTCCTGCCCGCACAGCGGGCAGGGGCCCCGCTCGGTTCGCCGTGGAACCGGGCAGCCCTGAGCAGGTACGGATCGGCGTCGCAGACGTCGCGCGTGCCGACACGACCGGCGCGGACGCCGGCCAGCAGCGCGCGGCGCTGCAGGGCGTAGTCCACCACCTGTCGCTGGTTCTGCACGGTGACAGAGTACGTGGCCGCCGTGTGTGCGCCATGAGCTGTGCGGCCTAACGGTGTAGACCACGCGCGCGACACGCCGAACGTTCCATAACGCTCTGGTGAACTTCAGGGGTGTGTTTCGGGTCGCATCGGGTGATCATCGGTGTTGGCTGCACCACTTCGATGTATCGGCCCGATATAATCGGGCGTTAGGTTGCCGGAGTGTCGTGGAAGTCCTCGAAAGGGGGTGCACCGTGCTGGAGTTCGCCATCCTGGGGCTGCTGCACGAGGCACCGATGCACGGCTACGTGCTGCGCAAACGGCTGCACGACACGCTCGGCATGTTCCGCACCTTCTCGTACGGTTCGCTGTATCCGACCCTGCGCCGGCTGCAGCGGGCGGGGTTCATCGAAGAGGCCGACAGTGACGTCGGAGGAGCCGGCGAGCCCGTCAAGGGCTGGGGCCGGCGGGCTCGGACGGTGTACAAGCTCACAGCGGAGGGGAAAGAGCACTTCGCGAAGCTGCTCGCCGACGCCGGGCCCCAGACCTGGGAGGACGAAGGGTTCGGGGTCCACCTGGCCTTCTTCTCCCGGACACCGGCTGATGTCAGGATGCGGATCCTGGAGGGCCGGCGCCGCCGGGTCGAGGAACGCCGTGAAGGGCTACGGGCGGCGCTCGCTCGTGCCGAGGAGAAGATCGACCGCTACACGCGTGAGCTGCACCGCCTCGGGCTGGAGAGCAGCGAGCGCGAGGTGCGCTGGCTGAACGAACTGATCGCGCACGAGCAGGACGAGCAAAACCGCGGGCTTCAGAGCTGAGACCGCATCCGAAATCGGCAAGACATCACTGAACGAAGGAGAAACCGGCATGGGCGACAACAGCGGCCGCGTACGAGTGGCCATCGTTGGCGTCGGAAACTGTGCGGCGTCGCTGGTGCAGGGGGTGCACTACTACCGCGACGCCGACCCGGCCTCGCGGGTGCCCGGCCTGATGCACGTGCGGTTCGGCCAGTACCACGTCGGTGACGTGGACTTCGTGGCCGCGTTCGACGTCGACGCCAAGAAGGTCGGCCAGGACCTGTCGTCCGCGATCCTCGCCAGCGAGAACAACACCATCAAGATCACCGACGTGCCGCCGCTCGGTGTGCCGGTTCTCCGCGGCCCGACCATGGACGGCCTCGGCCGCTTCTACCAGGAGACCATCGAGGAGTCCGACGAGGAGCCGGTGGACGTCGTCGCCGCGCTGCGCGAGGCCCGGGTCGACGTGCTGGTCTCCTACCTGCCGGTCGGATCGGAGCAGGCCCAGAAGTTCTACGCGCAGTGCGCCATCGACGCCGGCGTGGCCTTCGTCAACGCGATCCCGGTGTTCATCGCCTCGGACCCGGCGTGGGCGCAGAAGTTCACCGACGCCGGTGTCCCGATCGTCGGTGACGACATCAAGTCCCAGGTCGGCGCCACCATCACGCACCGCGTGCTGGCGAAGCTGTTCGAGGACCGCGGGGTCCAGCTCGACCGCACCATGCAGCTGAACGTGGGCGGCAACATGGACTTCAAGAACATGAAGGAGCTGGAGCGCCTGGAGTCCAAGAAGGTCTCCAAGACCCAGGCGGTCACCTCGCAGATCGACCGCGACCTGGGCAAGGCCAACGTGCACGTGGGCCCGTCGGACTACGTGCAGTGGCTGGAGGACCGCAAGTGGGCCTACGTCCGGCTGGAGGGACGCGCCTTCGGTGACGTGCCGCTGAACCTGGAGTACAAGCTCGAGGTGTGGGACTCGCCGAACTCGGCCGGCATCATCATCGACGCGGTGCGCGCCGCGAAGATCGCCCTGGACCGCGGCGTCGGCGGCCCGCTGCTGTCGGCTTCGTCCTACTTCATGAAGTCGCCGCCGGTGCAGTACGACGACTCGACCGCGCGCGACTCGGTGGAGAAGTTCATCGCGGGCGAGATCGAGCGCTGAGTTCTCCGCGAGGAAGGGCCCGGTCCTGGACCGGGCCCTTCCTTCACGCCTGGAGCGCGGCGGGCAGGTCGGCGACGGTGTCCAGGACCCGGTGCACCCGCTCCAGCACGGCGGGATCCGGCGGGAAGTGCGGGTTGGGCACGGCGTAGACGGTCATCCCCGCGGCCAGCGCGGACTTGAGCCCGTTGGTGGTGTCCTCGACCGCGGCGCACTTCGCGGGGTCGACGCCCAGCCGGCGGGCGGCTTCGAGGTAGACGTCCGGGGCCGGCTTGCCCGCGGCGACCTGCTCGCTGGAGATCGCGACCTCGACCAGCCCGGTCAGGTCGGTGGCCGTCAGGAACGCCTCGATCAGCACCGGTGGTGACGAGCTGGCGATGGTCACCGGGTACCGCTCGCCGACCGCGCGCACGGCGTCGGCGGCCCCGGGCAGCACCGGCGGACCGCCCGCGTAGCGGTGGGCCATCGCGTCGATCACGACCTCGGCGATCCGCTCCGGCGTGAGCCGCGCGCCGAGGTGTTCGACCAGGTAGCGCGCCCATTCCGGGGTGCTCATCCCCTGCATGGCGCGGGTGGCCGTGGCGGTCCAGCTGCCGCCGTACTCGGCGACGACCGCCCGGCGCACCTCGTCCCAGGTCTGCTCGGAGTCGACGAGCACCCCGTCGAGGTCGAAAACCACCGCGTCCATGCCCGTGACCGTACCTACTCGTCCGCGGCCAGGCGCAGGATCGGGCCGAGCAGGCCGGGGAAGCGTTCGCCCAGGTCGTCCGCGCGGACCCGGACCCGCCGGTGCCTGCCGTCCACGGTCATCGAGATCACCCCCGCCTCCCGCAGGATCCGCCAGTGGTTGGTCAGCGTCGACATCGGCACGTCCAGGCCGTCGGCGAGCACCGCGCACGTCGATTCGGGGTCCCCGGAGGCGCGCAGCACCAGCTTCAGGCGCACTGGATCGCCCAGCGCGTGCAGCACCTGCGCGAGCGTCAGCGACTCGCGTGCGGGCTGGGGTAGCGATCGCATGGCCCGAGTCTAGCAAACTGTTCGACAGTTCGGGATTATCGAACTATCGTCGGCGGCATGACGAAGATCGAGACTCCCGCCGTGAGCCGGGCGGCGTTGCTCGCGCTGGCCTGCCTCGGCCAGTTCATGGTGCTGCTGGACAGCACCATCGTCGGGGCCGCGCTGCCCGACATGCAGGAGCGCCTGCACGTCGGGCTCAGCGGGCTGCAGTGGATCGTGGACGCCTACGTGCTGCTGGTGGCCATGCTGTTGCTGTCCGGCGGGGTCTTCGCCGACCGGTTCGGCCGCAAGCGCGTGTTCCTGGCCGGTGTGGCGGTGTTCACGGTCGCGTCGGTGGTGTGCGCCCTCGCGCCGTCGATCGGCTGGCTGATCGCCGGGCGGGTGCTGCAGGGCGTCGGGGCCGCGGCGCTGAGCCCCGCGTCGCTGGCCCTGCTCAGCGCCGCGTACCCGGTTCCGGCCGAGCGGGTCCGGGCGATCGGGTTGTGGGCCGGGTTCAGCGGGATCGGCCTGGCCGCGGGACCGCTGGCAGGCGGCATCCTGGTCGAGGCCTTCTCCTGGCCGGCGATCTTCCTGGTGAACGTGCCCGTCGGCGCGGTCCTGCTGGTGGTCGGCATGCGGGTCCTGGGCGAGTCCCGCAACCCGGAGGCGCCGGCGATCGACGTGCCGGGCACGGTCCTGTCGGTCGTGGGCGTCGGCGCGCTGACCTACGGCCTGATCGAGGGCGGGTCGCGTGGCTGGACCTCGCCGGTGATCCTGGGCAGCTTCGCGGTCGCGGTGGTGGTGCTCGCCGGGTTCGTCGCCGTGGAAGCTCGCCGCGCGGCGCCGATGCTGCCGTTGCGGCTGTTCCGGGAACGGCTGTTCACGGTGTCGAACACGGCGATGGTCGTGGTGGGTTTCGCGCTGATGGGCTCGTCCTTCTTCTTCTCCCAGTTCTTCGTGCACGTCCAGGGCAGCTCGATCCTGGTGGCCGGGCTGCGGACGCTGCCCGCGACGCTCGGCATGGTGGTGGTGAGCCCGTTCGCCGGCCGGCTCGCCGCGCGGTACGGCTTCCGGGTGGTGGTCACCAGCGGCCTGGTGCTGGCCGGGCTGGGCCTGCTGGTGCTGGGTTTCGTGGACGCGGGCACCGGCTACGGCAACGTGTGGTGGCGGCTGGCGATGGTGGGCGTCGGGTTCGCCCTGGCCATGTCGCCGCTGACCGGGGCCGCGATCCAGGCGGTGAGCCCGCGGGAGGGCGGGCTGGCGTCCGGGATCAGCAGCACGACCCGGCAGATCGGGGCGGTGCTCGGGGTGGCGGTGCTGGGAGCGGTCGTCCAGACCGGGGCGGGGCTGGGCAGTGCCTTCGTGGTGGCCGGGGTGGTGACCCTGGTGGGCGCCGTGCTGACCGGACTGTGGCTGGTGAAGTCCGCGTCCCTGTGAGCCGATTAACTTAGACAACCTAAGCAATAACGCTTAGGCTAGCTAAGTGAATCCAGGAGTAGCAGAGCTCGCGCACGAGCTCCGCCCGCTGGTCTTCCGCCTCTACTACCTGGTCCGGCGGCTGACCCCGCGGCACCAGCTCACCCTGACCCAGGGCTCGGTGCTGAGCGAGCTGGTCCACGGCGGCCCGCGGCGGATGAGTGCGCTCGCCGAGCTGGAGGGCGTGCGTCAGCCGTCCATGACGGACCTGGTCCGCCGGCTGGAGCGGCTCGGCCTGGTCAGCAGGCGGCCCGATCCGGACGACCGGCGCGCGGTGCTGATCGAGGCGACCTCGTCCGGCGCGCGGTACATGACCGCGCTGATCACGGCCCGCGAGGAGTTCCTGCGCGAGCGCCTGACCGCCCTGGATCCAGCCGACCGCGACGCGATCGACGCGGCGCTGCCGGCCCTGCGGAGGCTCATCGATCCGGTCAAGAAGGAGGAACTGCTCTCATGAGCAGTCACAGTCACGGGAGCCTGCTGGACGCGCTGAAGGGCCAGCCCAAGCAGGTGTGGATCACGGCGTTCGCCGCGGTCATCGCGTTCATGGGGATCGGGCTGGTGGACCCGATCCTGCTGTCCATCGCCGAGGGGCTGCACGCCACGCCGTCCCAGGTGACGCTGCTGTTCTCGTCCTACCTCGGCGTCCAGGTGATCGCCATGCTGGTCACCGGCGCCGCCAGCGCGAAGTTCGGTCCGAAGCGGACGGTCCTGACCGGGCTGGCGCTGATCGTGGTCGCGACCGCGCTGTGCGCCGCGGCCGGGTCGATCGAGCAGCTGGTCGCGCTGCGCGCGGTGTGGGGCCTCGGCAACGCGTTCTTCATCGCCACCGCGCTGTCGGTGATCGTCGGCGCCGCCACCGGCGGGCAGGCCGGCGCGATCCTGCTCTACGAGGCCGCGCTCGGCGTCGGCCTCGCGGTCGGGCCGCTGCTCGGCGCCCTGCTCGGCAGCATCTCCTGGCGCGGCCCGTTCGTCGGCACCGCCGTGCTGATGGCCGCCGCCCTGGTGCTGTGCTCGATCTTCCTGGCCGGGGACAAGCACGAGAAGCGGGACCCGATCCGGCTGCTCGACCCGCTGTGCGCGCTGAAGCACGCCGGCCTGCTGCGCACCTCGATCGGCTCCGCGTTCTACACCGCCGCGTTCTTCACCGTGCTGGCCTGGACCCCGTTCGTGCTGGACTGGAGCGCGGTCGCGGTCGGGCTGATCTTCTGCGGCTGGGGCCTGTGCGTCGCGGTCGCCGGGGTGGTGCTCGCGCCGAAGCTGGCCGGCCGGCTCGGCGAGCGGCACGCGACCGTGGTGTCGGTGCTCGGCTACGCGGTGCTGATGGTGGTGCTCGTGGTGCCGAGCAAGCCGGTGATCGTGGTCGGCGTGATCGCCTCTGGGCTGGTCTCCGGCCTGCTGAACACCCTGTTCACCGGCACCGCGATGTCGATCAGCGACGCGCCCCGGCCGGTGGCCAGCGCGGGCTACAACTTCTGCCGCTGGCTCGGCGGCGCCGTGGCCGCCACCCTCGTCGGGCACGTCGCCGAGTGGCTCGGCTCGGAGCACGCCCCGTTCGTCATCGCCGCGATCCTGTGCGTGCTGGCCGGCGGGCTCCTCGCGATCCGGACGAACAGCGCGGATCCGCACCGGGTGCCGCGTGAGGCAGCTCTCGTCGGGGAAGAGCTTTGACTACCGTTCACCTGTAGTTTGAGGACACCTGGCCTCGGTCGCTTAACGTCACCAGCGTTTCCCCTGACTGAGTGACTGGAGACCAGGTGTCCTTCACCCCCGGGCGGCTGCTGCCCCTCCTTACCCACACGAGCGGCAGAGCCGCGACCACGTGCATCTACCGTTGTGGCAACCAGTGTGCTCACGAGGCGCCCAACGAGTCGTCGAACGAGTACTTCGGTGACGTCGTCAAGGGCATGTCCCGGCGCGGCGTCTTCAAGGCCAGTGCCGTCATGGCCGCCGCGGCGGGCGGGTTCGCCGCGCTGAACGCCGGTGCCACCGCCTCCGCCGCCGTGCCGCCCGCGCTGGCCGGCCACGGCAACCGCCCCGGCCGCCCCGTGCCCGGTACGGACTTCACGCCCGTCGCGCCGAACAAGGCCGACGCGGTCGTCATCCCGGACGGCTGGGAGCAGAACGTCGTGATCCGCTGGGGCGACCCGGTGGTCACCGGCGCGCCGAAGTTCGACATCGCCAAGCAGACCGCGGCCGCGCAGGCGAAGCAGTTCGGCTACAACAACGACTTCGTCGGGCTGATCCCGCAGGACCGGCAGGGCAAGCGCTTCCTGATGGTCGTGAACCACGAGTACACGACCGAGACGCAGATGTTCCCGGCCGGCCAGTACGACTCGGCCAACCCGACCGAGGAGCAGGTCAAGATCGGCTGGGCGGCCCACGGCCTGTCGGTCGTGCTCGTGGAGAAGCAGCGCGACGGCGGCCTGGAAGTCGTGCCGAGCCGCTACGGGCGCCGCATCACGCTGGACACGACGTTCGAGGTGCGTGGCCCGGCCGCCGGCTCGAAGTACCTGAAGACCTCCGCCGACCCGACCGGCACCAAGGTGCGCGGCACCCAGAACAACTGCGCCGGCGGCGTCACGCCGTGGGGCACGGTCCTGTCCGGCGAGGAGAACTTCCACCAGTACTTCGCCAACTCGGAGAAGGTCACCGACCCGGTGGAGCAGGCCCGGCTGACCCGCTACGGCATCGGCAAGGGCACCTCGACCCGCAAGTGGGAGCGCTTCGACAAGCGCTGGGACGTGCCGCGGGAGCCCAACGAGGTCAACCGGTTCGGCTGGGTCGTCGAGATCGACCCGAACGACCCGAACTCCACCCCGATCAAGCACACCGCGCTCGGCCGCTTCAAGCACGAGGCCGCCAACGTCAAGATCACCAAGGACGGCCGGGTCGCGGTCTACTCCGGCGACGACGAGCGCTTCGAGTACATCTACAAGTTCGTGTCGAAGGGCAAGTACAAGCCGGGCACCAGCGCCCACGCCCGCCGCCACAACTCGGCGCTGCTCGACGAGGGCACGCTGTACGTCGCGAAGTTCACCGGCGACAGCCCGGCGAGCCAGATCGACGGCACCGGCAAGCTGCCCGCGGACGGCGAGTTCGACGGCCGCGGCGAGTGGATCCCGCTGGCCAGCGGGGACAAGTCCTTCGTGGACGGGTTCACCGCCGAGGAGGTGTACGTCTTCACCCGCCAGGCCGCGGACAAGGCCGGCGCGACGAAGATGGACCGCCCCGAGGACATCGAGCCGAACCCGGTCAACGGCCGCATCTACGCCGCGCTGACCAACAACAGCGACCGCGGCGCGGCAGGCAAGGCCGGTGTGGACGAGGCGAACCCGCGCGTCGGCAACAAGAACGGCCACGTGCTGGAGTGGGAGGAGGACCGCGGCGACGCGGCCTCGACGACGTTCTCCTGGCGGCTGCTGCTGGTCTGCGGTGACCCGGCCACGGCCGACACCTACTTCGGCGGCTTCCCGAAGGACCAGGTCAGCCCGATCTCCTGCCCGGACAACGTGGCGTTCGACCCCTACGGCAACCTGTGGATCTCCACCGACGGCAACGCGCTGGGCATGAACGACGGCCTGTTCGCGGTGCCGGTCGACGGCCCGAACCGCGGCCAGGTCAAGCAGTTCCTCACGGTGCCGATCGGCGCGGAAACCTGCGGCCCCAACGTGACGAGCGACTTCGTCACGGTCGCGGTGCAGCACCCCGGCGAGGGCGGCACGGTGACGAACCCGCAGTCGCACTGGCCGGACGGCGGCAGCAACCTGCCCCGCCCGGCGGTGGTTTCGGTGTGGCGCAAGCGCCGCTGAAGGTGAGTTGACGGAGCCCCGGGGAACGCGCTTCCCCGGGGCTCCGTCATGCCGGCGCGAGTCCCACGCTCCCGCGCGCGAGTTCCACGTTCAGGCGCGCGAGTTCCACGCTCCGGCGCGCGAGTTCCACGCTCCCGCGCGCGAGTTCCACGTTCAGGGGAGCGAGTCGACCGCTTGAGTCCGGTCCGGCTTCGGCCGCGCGCCCAGCACCAACGCGACGCACGCCCCGGCGAGCATGCACAGCCCGACCACCCACAGGCCGGTCCGCTGCGATCCCGTCAGGTCCCGCAGCCAGCCCGTCACGTACGGCGCGGCGAAACCGGAGATGTTGCCCAGCGAGTTGATCAACGCGATGCCGCCGGCGGCCGCCGCGCCGGAGAGGAACGTCGAGGGCAGCGCCCAGAACGTCGGCAGCGCCGCGCACACCCCCACGGCGCAGATCGTCACCGCGACCATCGCCGCGTAGGGGTTGCCCAGGTACAGGGCGATCGGGATCGCCACGCCGCCGACGATCATCGGCAGCGCGACGTGCCACTTCCGCTCCCGCGTGCGGTCGCCGTGCCGCGCCCAGAACACCATCACCACCGCGGCGATCACGTACGGGATGGCCGTGACCAGACCGGCTTCCACGGTCGACAGCTTCGTCCCGAACTGCTGCCCGAACCCGGCGATGATCGTCGGCAGGAAGAACCCGAGCGCGTACAGGCCGTACGCGATCGCGAAGTACACGAAGGCCAGGCCGAGGATGCGCGGGTGGGTCAGCGCCTTGCGCAGCGGCCAGTGGTGCGCGGCCTCGGTCGCCTTGCGCTCGTTGTCCAGTTCGGTGGTCAGCCAGCGGCGCTCGTCCTCGGTGAGCCACTTCGCCTGCTCCGGCCGGTCGGTCAGGTAGAACCAGGTCACGAACGCGAGCAGGATCGCCGGGATGCCCTCGACGAGGAACATGAACCGCCAGCCGGACAGCCCGAACACCCCGTGCCCGTGCGCGATCAGCAGGCTGGACACGGTCGACCCGATCGCCGAGGACACCGGCACGGCGGCCATGAACAACGCGACCGCCTTGGCCCGCTGCGCCGCCGGGAACCAGTACGTCAGGTACAGGATGATGCCGGGGAAGAAGCCCGCCTCGGCGACGCCGAGCAGGAACCGCATGATCACCAGCGTCGTCGGGTTCGGCACGAACGCCAGCACCGTCGCGACGATCCCCCAGGTGACCATGATCCGCGCCAGCCACCGCCGCGCGCCGAACCGGTGCAGCGCGAGGTTGCTGGGCACCTCGAGCGTCAGGTAGCCGAGGAAGAAGATCCCGGAGGCGAACCCGAACGCGGTCGCGGACAGACCGAGTTCGGCGTTCATCCCGTTCGGCCCCGCGAAGCCGATGTTGACGCGGTCCAGGTAGTTCACGAAGTACAGCAGGGCCAGGAAGGGCATGATCCGCAGCGCGACCTTGCCCAGCACCCGGTCACCCTCGGCGATCGTCCTCGTCGACATCCCCGAATTGCATGCCACTTACGGGTGGTTCGTCAAGATCAATGCAGCACGTGCTCGATCACGTTGCGCGGGTACGGCGCCATCCGGGTTTCGGTGTGCAGGCGGAAGTAGAACGCGTTGACCACGGCGGCGACCGGGGCGTGCCGCTGGACGACGTCCGCCGCCGCGGGAGGCAGCGCGGGGAGGTCGCCGGTGCGGATGGCCTCGTTGCGCAGCCGGACGTCGGCGATGCCGCCCAGTTCGCGCACGATCCAGTTGACCAGGTGGGTGAGCACGTAGCTGCGGTCGTGGGTGGCGTGGTCGGCGAGGAAGCGCCGCTCGGCGCCGGTGAGGTCGAAGCGCGGGCTGGACGCCAGGCCGAAGTCGGTGAGGTAGAGCCGTTCGCCGTCGGTGAGGGTGTTGCCGAAGTGCGCGTCGAAGTGCCACAACCCGAGGCGGCTCATTGCCCGGGTGATCGCCGTCAGCTCCCGCTCGGCCATCCCGCACGCGCCCTCGTGCATCCAGGCGCGGAGGTCGTGCGGCATCCGTTCCAGGAACAGCACGAGGTCGGCCGGCGCCGCGGCGAGCGCCTCCAGCCGCCGCCGCACGCCCGGGTGGCCGTGCCAGAACGCGATCGACTCCTCCCGCTCGGCCGCGGTCACTTGCGGGCGCGGGCCGCCGCCGAGGACCCGCCAGTGGTGCAGCAGCAGGAAGTTCTCGCTGCCGCCCGCCAGCACGTCGTCGCTGGTCAGGACGTGCGCGGCCAGCTCACGCCAGGCGCCGCCGCCCGGGGAGCCGACCCCGTAGTGCGACCAGACCGGCAGGCCGAAGAGGTCGGCGGTCGAGCGCGGGTTCGCCAGCTCCACCTCGGTGACCGGCACCCGCTTCACGAACACCGGCACGCCCTCGACGTCGGCCAGCCAGGTCGTGCCGCCGATACCGGTGCCCAGCGGCCGGGCGCCGTCCAGTAACGCGGCCACGCTCGCATCGCCGAGCCGGGACAACGCCGTGGACACCCGCTCGTGACGGGCTCGCCTCGACGCGAGGGACTGCGACAACGGGATCTCCTCCAGCCGGCCGGGAACAACCGCCTAACGTAGGGGCATGCCGGAAAATCCCCTCGCTCTCGTCACCGGTGCCTCGCGCGGGATCGGTGCCGCTATCGCCCGTGCGCTCGCCCCCACCCACCGCGTGCTGCTCGGCGGCCGGGACGTCGACGCGCTCGGCGAGCAGGCCGCCGAGTCGGCGAACGCGGAGCCGTGGCCGGTGGACCTGAGCGACCTCGACGGCGTGCGCGCGGCGGTCGCCGGCATCGACCGGCTGGACGTGCTCGTCCACTCGGCCGGCACGGCCGAACTGGGCACCGTCGAGCAGTCCGCGCCCGCGGCGTGGCGGAAGAACTTCGAGGTCAACGTCGTCGCCGTGGCGGAGCTGACCCGCCTGCTGCTGCCTGCCCTGCGCGCCGCGAACGGGCACGTCGTGATCATCAACTCCGGTCAGGGCCTGTCCGCCCGCGCCGGCTGGGGCCCCTACGCGGCGAGCAAGCACGCGGTGCGCGCGTTCGCCGACGCGCTGCGCGAGGAGGAGCCGGGCATCCGGGTCACCTCGGTCTACCCGGGCCGGACCGACACGGAGATGCAGCAGGCGATCGTCGCGGGCGAGGGCAAGGAGTACGCCCCCACGCAGTACCTGCGGCCGGACTCGGTCGCCGCGGCGGTGCTCTCCGCGGTCACCGCGAGCCCCGACTCGCACGTCACCGACGTCACCGTCCGGCCCCGCCCGCGCTAGTCGTCGGGGCCGAGCGAGCCGACGAACTCGCGGAAGTCGCCGGCCAGCGCGTCGAACTCGGCCCGGGTGCAGGTCAGCACCGCGCGGACGACGGCGCGCTGGCCCGCCCCCTCGCCCATCGCGAGGTACACCTCGCTGCGCACGAACGTTTCGCCGCCGGCCGTGAACCGCAGCTCCTGCACGAAACCGTCGCCGCCGATCTCGTCGCCGCTGAGCACGGTCACCTCGGCGGCGGTCTCGCGCAGGTCCGCCGCGGACCCGGCGGCCACCTCGCGCAACGGCACCGCCGACGGCCACATCCCGCCGGTCAGCATGATCCCCGCGGTGTCCGACCGCACCGCGGCGAAGGCGGCGTCCCGAGCCGGCACGGGCTCCCAGCCGTCCGGCAGTCCGAAGTGGACGGAAACGGGCAGTGTCATCCGAACAACCCCTTGAGCGATTTGCCGACGTCCGCGACGTCCTCGCCGAAGTCCTTGATGCCTTCGCCGGCCGCCTCGATGCCGTTGCCGATCGCGTTCGTGGCCGACTTCGCGGTCTCGGCGACCTTGTGGCCGTCGACCTGCAGGTCGAACCCGAGCTCACCGCCGAGCCCGAGCGCCAGGCCGGCGTTGCCCTTGATGTGGAACTTGCCGTCCTCGCCCTCGCCGACGGTGAACCCGGCCTCCGCGCCGAGACCGGCCCAGCCCTCCGCGGTCCCGCCCGCGCCGACGCCACCGACGTCGACGGCGCCGCGCACGCTGCCGCGCGCCCCGGCGAACACCCCCGCCTTGGCCTCGACCACCTCCTTGGTGGCCTTGAGCCCGGCCCGGCCGCGGACGCCGAACATGGCCTCCGCCTTGCCGTCCAGGCCGAGGACGCCGTAGTCGACGCGGCCGGTCGCGGTGCTCTTGATGCCGTCGATGGTCTCCATCTCGAGGATGAGGCCCTTGTTGTTCAGCGCGGCCTGGAAGTTGGTCTCGATGCCGACCATCGTTTCGAGCCTGCCGGTGAGCGTGAGATCGCCCTTCCGCAGCTTGCCCTCGGCGACCTGGTGCAGCAGGTAAGCGTAGTAGCGGTAGCGGCCCAGCTTGCCGTGCTCGGGCGGGATGAACTTGTTGCCGTACTCCCACGTCTTGATCGACGAGCTGCCGGTGGCGTCCCAGCCGCTGGCGATCGCGTCGACGAGCCCGCCGATCGCGCTGCCCGCCGCGGCCTCGATCGTGCCGATGGCCCGCGCGGCTTCGGCGGCCTGGCGTGCGAGCTGTTCGCGGGCCCGGTCGAGCACCTCCCGCGCCTGCTCCTGGAGTTGCTCGCCCTGCTGCCGCAGCTGCTCGGCCTGCTGCACCGCTTCCTCCGCGGCGTCCTCGACGGCCTGCTCGGCGGCCCGGTCGAGGGCACGGCGGCCGGAGTCCCACAGCTCGATCGCCTCCTGGGCCTGTTCCTGGGCCCAGCGCAGCGTGTCGGCGTAGTGGTCGAGACCGCCCGCGGCGGCTGTCAGGCTGTCGGCCGCCTTCAGCCACTGCGGGGGCAGCCAGTCGACCAGCTCGCCGAACGCGTCGGCGGCCGCGCCCTGCCAGCCGGGGACGCTGAACCCGGCGAGTTTCGAGCCGACGCCGTCGAACTGTTTCGCCTGGTCGAGCAGGGTCCGCGCGTGCTCGACGATGGTTTCCGGTGATCCGGGGACCAGCGCGCGGGGGTCGTCGGTGGAGCCGAGCTCCGCGCTCACTGCCCGGCCCGCCGGATGGCGGCCTCGTTGTCGAGCTCCATCTCGCGGAACAGCGTGGCCGTGTCCAGCAGCGCGGTGCCCGTCAGGTCGACCCGTTCCCGCAGCACGCGCGCGGCGATCCGCGCCAGGCCGGCGAATTCGCCGAGCTTGCCCGCCAGGCCGGCGTCCCCGTAGACCTCCGCCGTCGGGACGATTCCGGCAAGCGCGGAATTGTCCAATTTGGTCAGTATGTCACCTATGTGACCTGCGGCTTTGCCGAGCCCTGCCGGCTCGGCGTCGAGAACTCCCCACACGTGCGCCGATGTAAGACACCGCGCGGGAACGTGAGGTGAACGAACGCGTGAGCGCCGGTTAACCGGTCGCGAAGATCATGATCGGCCGATCCCGCTGTGCAACGTTTTCACCACGGTGTCCACGATGCCGTGCCGGGGCACGCCGCACTGTTCGCCCTCGGTGTACCCGGTGTAGACCAGCGCCCACAGCACCCGCTGAATCCACTGTGGAGTGAGCGCCGGATCGAACACGCCGTCGGCCTGGCCGCGCTCGATGAGGGCGATCAGCGGGTCGTCCGGCGGTGGGCTCCCGTTCGGGTCGTGCTCGGCCAGCACCCGCGGGTCGCCGAACAGGAACACCAGCCGGTCCCCGACCGACAGCATCGCGGCGACCAGCCTGCGCATGGCGTCCAGCGCCGGGCCCTGGTCGATCGCCGCGTCACCGACGGCGGACTCGATGGCGGCCACGGAGTCCTCGATGGTGGCCTCGATCAGCGTGGCGCGGTCCGGGAAGTAGCGGTGCAGGGTGGTCCGGCCGACGCCGGCCGCGTCCGCGATCTCGGCGAGTTTCGCCTGGTAGTCGCGGCCCAGGACGGTCGCGGCGGCGTCGAGGATCGCGCTGCGGGTGCGGTCGCGGGTGCTCACCGGGACAAACTACCGCCTTGCCAAAATAGAGCATTTGAGTACTGTTGTGGAACATCGATGTTCCATTGCTGGGAGGGCTCATGCGGATACTGGTGACGGGCGCGACGGGCAACGTGGGCCGGCTGGTGGTCGATCAGCTGCTCGCCGCGGGAGCGACGCAGGTGCGGGCGCTGACCACGGACCCGGCCCGGGCGGCCCTGCCACCCGAGGTGGAGGTGGTCGAGGGTTACCTCGGCCGCGTCGAGACGCTGCCCCGCGCGCTGGCGGGCGTGGACCGGATGTACCTGGCGCCGCTGACGAAGACGGTGCGGGAGGTGACCGCGCTCGCCCGGGAGGCCGGGGTGACGCGGATC
This sequence comes from Amycolatopsis thermalba, assembly GCF_023376025.1. Taxonomy (NCBI): domain Bacteria; kingdom Bacillati; phylum Actinomycetota; class Actinomycetes; order Pseudonocardiales; family Pseudonocardiaceae; genus Amycolatopsis; species Amycolatopsis thermalba. The sequence continues at coordinate 371,728 of NZ_CP091196.1, read as the reverse complement.
GTCGACCTCGCCGGTCCCGAGGGCAGCTGGTGGTACGACATCGAGAAGGCGGTCGAGCAGTCCGGCATCCCGTGGACCCACCTGGAGGCGGGCGAGTTCATGACGAACACGACGGTCTGGGCGGAGCAGATCCGCGACCGGGGCGAGGTGCGCGAGGCGTACCCGCGGGCGGCGAACGCGCCGATCGCGCTGGAGGACATCGCGGCCGTCGCGGCGAAGGCCCTGCTGGAGGACGGCCACGAGCACGTGGCGTACGGGCTGACCGGGCCGGAGACGCTCACCCGCGCCGAGCTCGTGGCGCAGATCGGGCAGGCGCTGGGGCGGGAGATCCCGCTGGTGGAGGTCTCGCACGCGGAGGCGCTGGCCGAGCTGTCGGCGGTGATGGGCGCGGACAGCGCCGCCTGGTACCTGGACGGATGCGCGGAACTGGCCAGGGATCCGCAGCCGGCTTCGCCCACGGTGTCCCGCGTGCTGGGCCGCCCGGGGATGCGGTTCGCCGAGTGGGCGGTGGCCCACGCGGAGCTGTTCCGCTGACGGCGGTGCGGCGCCGGGCGTGGCGCGCACCGCCCGGCCCGCCTGCCGGCTGGCCCGGCCCGGTCAGGCCCGCAGCCGCGCGGCGGAGTCGCGCGCGGCGGGCGGTGGCGCCGCGCTCCGGGGACGGGGCCGAGCCTGCTCGCCGGCTGGCCGCTCGGGTGGCGGCGCGCCGGGCCGTGGCGCGGGTCGCCGACGGCCGCCCCGGTCGCGCGAAGCGGCAGTGCGGTCGCAAAGCGAACCGGCGAGCCCGCTCCGCGTGTCGTCCCGGTCAGCCGGGCGGCCGCCAGCCGCGGCCGGGTCCGCTAGGCCCGCAACCGGCCGGCTCGCCGGCTGGTCCAGCGTGGGCAAGGCCCGCAACCGGCTCGCTGGCTGGCCCAGTCCGGTCAGGCCCGCAACCGGCTCGCCGGCTGACCCCGTCCGCTAGGCCCGCAGCCGCGCGGCGGAGTCGCGCGCGGCGGATTGTGCCTTGCTCCGCTCGACCCGCACCGGCTCGCCGTCGGTGACCACCTGGTCGCCGGCCACCCACACGTCCCGCACCTGCCGGGAGCCCGACGCCCACACCAGGTTCGAGATCACCTGCTCGTCCGGCTCGTCCAGGCCGGTCGCGAACGCCGGGCCGTCCGGGTCGACGTGCACGAAGTCGGCCCAGCGGCCGGGCTCCAGCGCGCCCAGGTCGTCGCGGCCCAGTGCGTCCGCGCCGCCGCGGGTGGCCAGCAGCAGCGCGTCCTTCGCCCGCAGCGCGGTCGAGTCCTTCGTGGACAGCCGGGCCAGCATCGCCGACAGCTGGACCTCCTCCCACAGGTCGAGGTCGTCGTTGCTGGCCGGGCCGTCCGTGCCGAGCCCGACCGCCACCGCGGCCGCCCGCAGGTCCGTCAGCCGCGCGATCCCCGACGCCAGCTTCGCGTTCGACCCCGGGCAGTGCGCCACCCCGGTCCCGCGCGCCGCGAACAACGCGATGTCCTCATCGGACAGATGCACCGCGTGCGCGGCGAGCACCCGCCCGCGCAACATGCCGATCTCCTCCAGCAGCCGCGGCACCGAACCGAACTCCGCGCGCTGCCGGGCGTCCTCGTCCGCCGCCTCGGCGACGTGGATCTGCACCAGCGCGCCCCGCGCCGCCGCCGACTCGGTCACCTTCCGCAGCGCCTCGACCGGCAGCATGTACGCCGAATGCGCCGCGTACGACAACTCGATCCGCTCACCCGGGCCGAACCGCAGGCCGTCGGTGTCGATCCAGCGGTCCGTCACCTCGATCATGCGCCGCCAGTCGACGCCGGGCAGGTCGATGATCGGCCCGCCGAGCACCGCCCGCGCCCCGGTCTCCAGCACCGCCTCGGCCATCTGCTCGGCGTAGAAGTACATCTCCGCGCTGGTCGTCACCCCGTGCCGGAGCATCTCCACCGACCCGAGCAGCATCCCGGCGCGCACGTCCTCGGCCCGCAGCTTCGCCTCGGCCGGCCAGATGATCTCGTGCAGCCAGCGCAGCAGCGGCAGGTCCCCGCCCATGCCGCGCAGCAGCGTCATCGGGCTGTGCGCGTGCGCGTTGATCAGGCCGGGCAGCAGGATCCCGGTCAGGTGGGTGGACGGCAGATCGCCGGGTGCTTCGGCGGCGGAACCGCAGAACGCGATCCGCCCGTCGTCGCCGACGTCGACCACACCGTCGCGGATGACGGAGCAGTCCGGATCGCAGGGCAGGACGACGGGGGCGCGAAAACGATGCGGCATCCTGGGATTCTAGGTCGCGCGCCGGGAGGTCGCGGCGAGCGACCCGAGCAGGGCGAGCGCCTCGCTGCTCGGCGAGCCCGGTTCGGCGTGGTAGACCACCAGCTCCTGCCCCGGACTGGACCGCACGTCGAAGGTCTGCATGGTCAGCGTCAGCGGGCCGACCTCGCGGTGCACGAACTCCTTGTGCGCCAGGCTCTTGCCACGCGCGTCGTGATCGGTCCACATCGCGGCGAACTCGGGACTGCGCTCCAGCAGCTCGGCGAGGACCTGCCGGACCCGCGGGTCGTCCGGGTTCTTGCCGTAGCCGAGCCGGAAACCGGCGACCGAGTTGCGTGCGACCTCGTGCCAGTCCCGGTAGAACGTGCGCGCCGCCGGGTCGGTGAACACGACGTGCATCAGGTTGCGCGAATGGGCCCAGTCGTGGAAGAGCGCGTCGGCGATGGCGTTGGAGGCGAGCACGTCGTAGGCGAGGTTGTAGACGATCGCGGGGTTGTCCGGCCAGGCGCTCATCAGCTGCAGCAGGCTCGGATCGACCCGGGCGGGCACCGCGGTGAGCCGGGTGCGGGGGCTGAGCCCGGCGAGGCGGAACAGGTGCTCGCGGCCGTCCTCGGCGAGGCGGAGCGCGGCCGCCAGCGCGTCGACCACCTGCGCCGACGGGGTGCGCTCGCGGCCCTGTTCCAGGCGCACGTAGTAGTCGACGCTGACGCCGGCCAGCAACGCCACCTCCTCGCGGCGCAGACCGGGCACCCGGCGCTGCCCGGTGCTGGGGAGGTTGACCTCGTCCGGGCGCACCTGGGACCGCCGGGCGATGAGGAACTCGCCGAGTTCGGACCGTGCCATACCGCGATCGTAAGCCGGTCGCGGCGGCGCTACCTGGGTGCAGCGCTCCCAGGAAGACCGCGCCCTGCCACGTCCCGGCCGGTCGGGGCCACCGTCGGGAGCATGAACAAACTGGATCTCACCGGACGGGTCGCCGTCGTCACCGGTGCCGCCCGCGGCATCGGCCGTGCCTGCGCCGAACTGCTGCGGGCGCGGGGCGCCCGCCTCGTCGTCACCGACCTGCGGGATTCGGTGCGCGACCTGGCCGCCGACGACGTGGCCGTGCTGACCGGGGACGTCGCCGACGAGGAGCTGGCCCGCGCGACGATGCGGCTGGCGGTGGAGCGGTTCGGCCGGCTGGACGTGCTGGTGAACAACGCCGGCCGGACGCTGAACAAGCCGATCACCGAGACCAGCGTGGCCGACTTCGAGGCGATCCTGCGGGTCAACGCGCGCGGGAACTTCGTGCAGGCGCGGGAGGCGTTCCGGGTGATGGCGGCCGCGGGCGGCGGCTCGATCGTCTCGATCGCGTCGGTGTCGTCGGTGGTCGCGTTCGAGACGCAGACCGCCTACGCTGCGTCGAAGGGCGCGCTGGCCCAGATGACCCGCGTGCTGGCGATCGAAGGCGGGCCGGCCGGCATCCGCTCGAACGCCGTCCTGCCGGGCGTCATCGACACCGACATCATGGACGGCGTGGTCGACAACGGTCGCGAGATGCTCGCCTCGTTCGGCCCGGCCCACCCGATCGGCCGCATCGGCCACCCCGGCGAGGTCGCCGAAGCGGTCGCGTTCCTGGCCTCCGACGCGGCGAGCTTCATCACCGGCGCCCTGCTCCCCGTGGACGGCGGCTGGACGGCGCAGTGAGTCACCGCGGCAGCAGCGGTTCCAGGCTCGTCGCCAGGTCTTCCGCCGCGGCGCACGCTTCGTCCTGCAGATCGCCGGAGAGCAACACGACGGTCGCCGAGGCGCGGGCGTGTTCGGTCACGACGAGCACGACCTCGCACGTCCCGGGGCCGGTGAACTGGCCGATCAGCGCCTTCCGGCCGTTGACGTCGAACGGTGTCCCCGGGGGGTCCGCGCGCTCCGGATCCAGCGCGATGCTCACGCTGCCGTAACCGGGTTTGGTCGCGCCGCACTCGTTCCGGACGCCGATCCGCTGCCCTGGCGTGAACCCCTGCCCCGCGAGCAACTGGTCGAGCAGGGTGCACGCGTTCAGCGCGTCCAGCGGGGTGGGCGCCTCACTCGTGGTGCGCGGCGCCGGCGTCGGCCTGCCGCTGACCGTGGTCGAGCAGGCGGTGAGACCGGTTGTCACGACGACCGCGGCCACCAGCGCCGCACTGCGCTTCATGGTCGCAAAGCCTGCACCCTGCGCGGCTAGTCCATCAACCCGCTGCGCCACGCCCAGGCCGCGACCTCGACGCGGTTGCGTGCCCCGACCTTGCCCTGCACCGCGGCCAGGTGCGTTTTCACCGTGGACAGGGACATGTACAGCTCGGCGCCGATCTCGGTGTTCGTCAGGCCCCGCGCCGCCGCCTTGACCACGTCCAGCTCACGCGCGGTCAGCGGTTCCTTCGGCGGCTGCGCCGACCGCCGGGCGGACGCGCCTTCGAAGTGCTTCAGCAGCCGCACCGTCACCTGCGGCGACACCAGCGCGTCCCCGCGGTGGGCGGCCCGGATCGCCTCGATCAGCAGCGCCGGGCCGGCGTCCTTGAGCAGGAAGCCGCTCGCGCCGTTGCGCAGCGCCGTGTGCACGTACTCGTCGAGGTCGAACGTGGTCACCACGACCACCTTCAGCGGTTCGGCCACGTCCGGCCCGGCCAGCCGGCGCGTCACCTCCAGCCCGTCCAGCCCGGGCATCCGGATGTCCAGCAGGCACACGTCCGGCCGCAGCTCGCGCGCCTTCGTCACCGCCGACACGCCGTCCTCGACGTCGGCGACCACCTCGATGTCGTCCTGCGCGTCGAGGATCATCCGGAACCCCATCCGCACCATGCTCTGGTCGTCGGCGATCAGTACGCGAATCAAGCTTCTTCCTCCACCGGCAACCACGCCTCCACCACCCAGCCCCCGTCCGGTGCCGGGCCCGCGGTGAGCCGGCCGTGCAGCAGCTCGACCCGCTCGCGCATCCCGATCAGACCGTATCCCCCCGATCCGCCGGCCGGCCGTGCCGCCACCTGGCGGCCGTCGTCGGCCACCCGGATGTGCAGTTCGCCGCCGCGGACCTCGGCCAGCAGGCACGCCCGCGTCGCGCCGGCCGCGTGCTTGCCGATGTTCGTCAGCGACTCCTGGACCAGCCGCAGCGCCGACCGCGCCACCTCCTGCGGCAGGTCCGCGGGCACCCGCACGTCCGCCTCGACCGGGACCCCGTGGTGCCCGGACTCCACCAGCCGCCGCAGGTCCGCGTCCAGGTCCATGGTGGCCTGGTCGGTGACCGCGTCCGCGCCCGCGCGCATGCTGCCCACCAGCCGACGCATCGCGGTCATCGCCTCGGTGCCCGCGGCCTCGATGCGTTCGATGACCTCCAGCGCGACCTTCGGGTTCTGGTCGGCGATCACCTTCGCCGCCTGCGCCTGCACGATGATGCCGGTGACGTGGTGCGCCACCAGGTCGTGCAGTTCCCGCGCCAGCGCCATCCGCTCGGAGTTCTGCGCGTCGGCGACCGCGGCCTCGACCACCTTGCGCCGCTCGGAGTCGCGCGCCCGGAGGTACAGCCCGCCGGCCACCGAGATGCCCAGCACGAGCACCGCGGCGATGACGACGTCCCGCAGGTCGGCCATGGTCATCCGGCCGCGGCCACTGGCCAGGTTCGTCAGCGTGGTGAACGCGACCCCGGCCGACATCAGCGTGATCGCGCCCCACGCCCGCTTCGGCTCGACCGACCGGACCAGCAGGACCACGACGATGATCCCGGCGACGATCTCGGTGAACGGCAGCGCGCCGTAGCCCAGCTGGTACTGCCACGGCGCGACCCACAGCGCCGCCGACGTGGCGAAGATGATCCCGGCGAGCAGCAGCGCCGCGGGCAGCGGACGCCGGGTCGCGTACACGGTCATGGCGGCCGCGGCCAGCGAGCAGATCAGCGCGGGCAGCGCGCGGATGCCGCCGTCCAGCAGCTGGTACAGCTCCAGGAACACGGGCAGGCTGAGCCCGCCGATCAGCGGCCACTGCTCGCGCACCAGGTCGCGCGCCGGGCTCTCCTTGCGCGGGGCCTGGCCGCGCCGGAAGTGCAGCCCGGCCAGCACCGCGGCGACCAGCAGCACCATCCCGAGCAGCAGCGTCTCGCCCATCCCGCGGTCGTCCGAGCCGTTGCGGTAGCCGGCCGCGAACAACCCGGCGAGCACCAGCGTGCCGGTGCCGACGACCGACTCCGCCCACCGCACCCGGCGGACGCAGAAGAACACCAGCTCCAGCCCGGCGACGGTCTCGCTCAGCGACACGTTGCTCAGCAGCGTGGTGTAGGCCGCCGCGTCGGTCTCCCGGATCAGGAACGTCGAGGCGAACAGCGTCGCCGCACCGGCGAACACGGCGACCGCGGGCCGGGTCCGCGCCCACAGCGCGCACGCGCCCAGCGCGATCATCCCGGGCAGCAGCAGGAGGTCACGGCCGTGTGGCCCGACCGAGTCCACACTGGCCGGCAGCACGACGGCCAGATCGCACAGGAAGGCGGCGACCAGCAGAACGCCTTCGAGCCCCAGCCATCGCCAGGCCGAGGTGACGCGATCGGAGAACGGCACAACCGAACGGTAGCGGCTGGGCGAGCTCACGCACCTTGGCCGCCCGGCCACCCCGGATCGGCCGATCGGCCGATCCGGGCACCCCGCCCGGCCTGTGAACCTGCTGTGCGGGAACACCGAAAGGGGATACGTTCATGACTCCACAAGGGAGCGTCGTGCTGTCCGGGCGGGGGCTCGTCAAGCGGTACGGCGAGCAGGTCGCGCTGGCCGGGGTGGACATCGACATCCACGCCGGGGAGGCGCTCGCGGTCGTCGGCCCGTCCGGATCGGGCAAGACGTCGCTGCTGCACGTGCTGGCCGGGATCCTGCGGCCGGACGGCGGCGAGATCACGCTGAACGGTCAGCGCATCGAGCAGCTGTCCGAAACCAAGCGCAGCGAGCTGCGGCGCACCGAGTTCGGGTTCGTGTTCCAGCAGGGAATGCTGGTCGCCGAACTGTCCGCCGAGGAGAACGTGGCGCTGCCGATGCTGCTCGGGGGCGCCAAGCGCCGCGAGGCGATCGGCGCGGCGCGGGAGTGGCTGGGCCGGCTCGGGCTGCGCGGCCGGGAGGGATCCCGCCCCGGTGAGCTGTCCGGCGGGCAGGCGCAGCGCGTGGCGATCGCCCGCGCGCTCACCCACCGGCCGAAGGTGATCTTCGCCGACGAGCCGACCGGCGCGCTGGACACCCGCACCGGCAAGGACACCATGGACGCCCTGCTGGCCGCGGCCTCGGACGCGGGCACCTCGGTGGTCATCGTGACGCACGACGTGGAACTGGCCGCGTCGCTGCCGCGCACGGTGACCATCCGGGACGGGCGGATCGCGGAGCAGGTGGGGGTGCTTTCGTGAGCCCGGTCCAGCTGGCGTTCAAGGTGCTGCGGGCCGACCGCCGGACCCGGACCGCCACCCTGCTCACCGCGGTGGGGGTCGCGGTGGCCACGGGTCTGGTGCTCCTGCTGCTGAGCCTGCCCTACGCCACGCAGGCCCGCGCCGAGCGCGCGGTGTGGCAGGAGGCGTACGGCTCGCGTGTTGACGGCGCCCCGACCCTGTCGATCGCGACCAGCACCGACTTCTTCGACGGCAGGCAGATCGACCGGGTCGACGTGGCCCAGCTCGGCGGCGGGGTGAGCTTGCCGGCCGGGGTGCCGAAGTTCCCGGCGCCGGGTGAGGTGCTGGTGTCGCCGGAGCTGTTCCAGGCGATGCACCGGATCCCGGCGTCGCAACTGGCCGACCGGTTCCCCGGCAAGGTGGTCGGCACCCTCGGCGAGGACGCCCTGCGGTTCCCGGACCAGCTCGTCGCGCTCGTCGGGCACACGCCGGAGACGATGCCGGTGACCGCGAACCAGCGGACCGGGTTCGTCCCGTCTTCCGACGCGCGGGTGGACGAGCTGCTGACCCTGCTGGCCGGGGTCGGTGTCGTGGTGCTGCTGGTGCCGAGCCTGGTGCTGGTGGCCTCCTCGGCGCGGCTGATCGCGGCCAGGCGGGAGCAGCGGCTGGCCGCCCTGCGGCTGGCGGGGGCGACGCCGGGGCAGGTCGTGTCGATCACCGCGGCCGAAACCGGGATCGCCGCGGTCGCGGGTGCGTTGATCGGCTGGGCGATCAGCCCGCTGCTGTGGTCGCTGGCCCGGCTCGTGCCGTGGGACGGCGGCACCTGGCTGGCCGGGGACTTCCGCGTGCCGCTCGGGCTCACCGTGCTGGTGATGGTCGCCGTGCCGGCGCTGGTGCTGCTGGCCGCCGTGTTCGGGCTGCGGCGCGTGGTGAGCAACCCGGTGGGGGCGGTCGTGCAGCACACGCCGAAACCGCTGCGGTGGTGGCGCCTGCTCTCGCTGCCCGCGACGGCGTTGTTCTTCTTCTTCGCCATCGAGAAGGGCGACGACGTCAACCTGGTCCTGCTCGGGCTCGGGCTGATGATCGCCTCGGCGATGCTGGTCGGGCCGTACGTCACCGCGGTGATCGGCGGGTTCTTCGTGAGCCGGTGGCGCAGGCCGTCCGCGCTGCTGGCCGGGCGGCGGCTGCGCAACGACCCGCGCGGCGCCTACCGCGCCTCGGCCGGGGTCGTGCTCGCCGTGTTCACCGGGTCGATGGCGCTGACGCTGATGCCCAGCTTCGACGCGATGACCGGCGGCGGCGGGACGTTCCGGGACTCGGTGCTGTCGATGGACGCCTACGGTGAGCGGTCCGCCGCGATCACCGGCCAGGCCAACGCCACGCTCGCGCGCTACAACCTGCCGGCCCGCGCGGTGTCGATGCCCCAGGTGACGCTGAAGTCGGTGAACGGGTCCAGCTACTCGGGCGTGGTCGTGTCCTGCGCCGACGGCATCAAGCTCTACCGCCTCTCGGCCACCTGCACCGGGCCAGGGATCTACAGCACCCACGAGCTGGACCTGGGCGGCTTCCAGGTGTCCGGCACCTACGAAGCCCCTGGCGTGCCGTTCGCGCCGGGCACCACGGTCAAGCCGATGGTGCAGACCGACGACGACGGGTACGCGCCGGTGCTGATCGACCCGGCGGTGATGCCGGCCGGGATCGTGTCGGAGTACGCGCGGATCGCCGTCGACACCACCCCAGCCGACCGGGAGATGGTGCGGACCGCGCTGGTCGGCGCGGCCGGTGGGGAGAGCGTGTACAGCCGGGAGCTGTACCTGGACGAGCAGCGCAGCCAGCTGGACGACCTGCGCCGCGTCACGGTCATCGGGGTGACGGTCGCGGCGATCCTGGCCGGGTGCAGCGCGGCGATCGCGACCGCCGGATCGGTGATGGACCGCCGCCGCACGTTCGGGGCGCTGATGGCGGCCGGCACGCCGACCCGGCTGCTGGCCAGGGCGCTGCGGATGGAGGCCGCACTGCCCGCGCTCGTCGCCACGATCGGATCCGGGGTGCTGGGAATGATCGCCGGGCTCGGGTTGTTCTCGATCATTCAGGAATCCCGGGCCGCCTCGGCGGTGATCAGCCCGTGGCTGGCCGCGCCGGTGGTGCTCGGGTTCGCCGTGGCCGTGCTCGCCGCGTCGGTCTGCACGCCGGCCCTGAACCGGGTGCGCGCGGAACCGCTGGCCGACGAATGAGCAAGTCCGGCCGCCCCTTCGTCGGGGGAGGGGCGGCCGGTCAGCCCACGCGTTCGAAGATCAGGTCCCGGCTGATCCGGCCCTCCTGGTCGGCCCGCTGCTCGAACTTCGTCACCGGACGCCAGCCCGGCCGCGGCGCCCAGTCGTCGAACCGGTTGCGCAACGCGGGCTCGGCCGAGCACACCTCGAGCATCTGCTCGGCGTAGTGCTCCCAGTCGGTGGCCAGGTGCAGGATCCCGCCCGGCGCGAGCCGCGAGGCGACCAGCTTCACGAAGTCCGGCTGCACCAGGCGGCGCTTGTGGTGGCGCTTCTTCGGCCACGGGTCGGGGAAGAAGATCCGCACACCGGACAGCGAGTCCGGCGCGATGTGCTCGGTCAGCGCGACCACCGCGTCGCCGTGCAGCAGGCGCAGGTTCGCCAGGCCGAGCCGTTCGGCACGCAGCATCAGCTGCCCGAGACCCGCCTCGTACACCTCGACGGCGACGTAGTTGACCTCCGGCTCGGCGGCCGCGAGCTGCGCGGTGGTCTCCCCCATGCCGGATCCGATCTCCAGCAGTACCGGCGCCGGGCGGCCGAACCACTCGGCGAAGTCGATCGGACCGGGCGGCAGCTCGGCCACCTTGCGCCCGATGTCCGCCCACTGGCGTTCCCAGGCACGCTGCTGGCCGACCGTCATCCGGCCGCCACGCTGCACGTAGCTGACGACACTCCGCAGGCGGGGTTGGTGCTCGCTCTCCACCCGCCCAAGTTACTTGTCGCAGGGGGAACGGCTTGCTTGGCGGTGCGGTTAGCGGTGCCGGGTGCAGGCGGCACCGCTACTTGTGGAACCGCCGTCAGCGGACGGCCTCGAACTCCCCCAAGCGGGACCGCAGGCCACCGACCCCGGCGACCGCGATCGGTGACGGCGCGCTGCCCGTGTGCGCCGGCAACACGTCGATCCACCCGTCGTGGCGGCTCGTGTTGAGGATCGTGGTGGGGATCTTGTGCCCGGAGCGGCCGTTCTCCGACGGCATGAACTCCCAGTAACCGGACTCGCCGTCGGCGGCCCACGGCACGTACTCCCAGCCCGGGCGGCGGGACAGCAGCTGTGCGATCCGGTCCTCGATGCGGAAACCGGTCGCCCGCGAGTCCAGCCTGCCCTCCGCCAGGGCCCGCAGCCACCACGGCGCCGGGATCATCCCGCCCCGGGCGCTCACCGCGCGGAACAACGCGAGCACTTCCTCCTCGGCGGCGCGATGGATCCACGCCCGCCGGATCTCGGCCGGTCTGGTCGCGGTGGCCGCGATCCGGGGCAGCTCCACGGCCTGCGACCACTCGAGCGCGTCGAGCGGTTCCAGAGCGGGCGGATACGCAGCGGTGCGCGGGGCGGCGATTTCGGCATCAACATCCACCGTCAAGGGTCACCTCCGTGGAGTCGCCTGACGTGGTAATTCCAGAGTGCCTGGTCAGAGGCAGTGCGTCCGCTTCCTGTGACCCTGACCACAGGCCCTTTACGCGCAATTAACCCAGCGGTCGTAACGGCCTCATCCGATTAATCGATTCGACCTTTCCCGCGGTCGCCGCGTGCGGTAACGGCGAAGGCCCGGGCCACCCCCCGAATTCGGTGGCCCGGGCCGTTCCTTCCCCGTGCTCCGGTCCCCACCGGAGCTTCCCTGTGGTGGTCTTCGTCAGGCGTCGCGTCGCCGCGCGGTGCCGATCCCGATGGCGAGCAGCGCCACGGCGACCGCCGCGAAGTAGGCCAGCGACCCGCCCTGCGACAGCACGGCGGTGGACATCGGCGCGCCCGCATCGGTGTTGCGGCCCACGTTCGACAAGCCGTCGCCGGTGAGGAACTTGTTCGCCACGTTGAACGGCAGCCACTGGTAGATGTCGTCGCCGACGCCCGGGATCATCCGGATCAGGTCCTCGACGGCGAGCGCGTAGATCAGCAGCAGCGCGATCGCGCCGGCGCTGTGGCGGAGCAGGATGCCCACGGCCACCGCGATCACCGCGGCGAACGCGTAGACCACGCCGACCCCGGCCACGTTGATCCAGTCCGCGCCGGTGTCCAGCGCGAGCGGGGCGTTCGGCTTGAGCAGCAGCGCCAGCGCCCACGAGCCGAACGCGCTCAGCTCACCGATGACCAGGGCGACCAGCGCGACCACGGTCGCCTTCGCGGTCAGCGCGGCGGCGCGGTTGGGCACCGCCTGGAAGGTCGTGCGGATCGTGCCGAACCGGTACTCGGTGGTGACCGCGAGCGCGGCCAGCACCATGATCACGGCCATGCCGAAGCTGTAGCCGAACTGGGTCGAGGCGACGGTGGCGGTGAACTCGCCGCCGTCGTCGGCGTTGCCGACGATCAGGGCGGAGAACCCGATCGTGGTGGCCAGCGCCACCAGCGCGCACCACCACGGCGATCGGGTGGTGAACAGTTTCATCCGTTCCACGGCAAGCAAAGTCATGATGTTCGCGTCTCCCCTAGTTCGCCGGCTCGAGAGCGTGCCGGTGCTCGGTCGCCAGACCGGTGTGGTACTCCACGGAATCGCCCGTGATCTGCATGAACGCCTGCTCCAGCGAACCCGTCTGCGGGCTCAGCTCGTGCAGCACGATGCCGTTGCCCGCGGCCAGCTCGCCGATCTTCTCGCTGTCCAAACCGGACACCAGGATGCCGGTGTCGGTGTCGGTGGCGCTGTCGGCCGGCAGCAGCGAGCGCAGCTGGTCCAGCTGCGGGCTGCGCACCTTGACCGTGTTCTCGCTGGCCCGCGCGACGAATTCCGTCGTGGTGCTCTGCGAGATCAGCCTGCCCTTGCCGATGACCACGAGGTTGGAGGCGGTCAGCGCCATCTCCGACAGCAGGTGGCTGGAGACGAAGACGGTGCGGCCCTCGTCGGCCAGGCGGTGCATGAACTTGCGGATCCAGAGGATGCCCTCCGGGTCGAGGCCGTTGACCGGCTCGTCGAACAGCAGCACCTCCGGGTCGCCGAGCAGGGCCGCGGCGATCCCCAGCCGCTGCGACATGCCCAGCGAGAAGCCACCCGCGCGCTTGCCGGCCACGCTGGTCAGGCCGACGATTTCGAGCACCTCGTCCACGCGGCGCATCGGCAGGTGGTTGGACTTCGCCATCCAGGCCAGGTGCGCGCGGGCCGAGCGGTTCGGGTGCACCCACTTGGCGTCGAGCAGCGCGCCGACCGTCCGAAGTGGATTCTTCAGTTCCGTGTAACGTTTTCCGCCGATGGTCACCTGGCCGCTGGTCGGATTGTCCAGGCCCAGGATCATCCGCATGGTGGTCGATTTCCCGGCACCGTTGGGACCGAGGAAACCGGTCACCTCGCCGGGGGCGACGTCGAATGACAGATCGTTGACGGCGAGTGTTTTGCCGTAGCGTTTCGTGAGGCCGCGTGCCTCGATCATGGTTGCTCCCCTGCTGGTCAAAGCCTGTGTTCCCCGTGCGGTTCTCATGCTGACCGATCGGGGTACGCGTGCGCGTCATCCTGTGGTTGCAACTTCCCACCCGACTGCGGTAGTAGCCTCCCGTGATTTCCGGGCGCGCGCGATCGGTGATGACCCTGAATCGCCCCTGAGCTTCGGCACCCGGTTTTGTCGGGGTCGGGCGTTATGGTCCCGGTATGACGGCGAAGACGGTGCTCGTGACGGGGGCGACCCGCGGATGTGGTCGCGCGATCGCGGTGGAGCTGGGGCGCGGCGGCGCGACGGTGTACGTCACGGGACGTACGACGCGCGAGTCGGCGTCGCCGATGAAGCGGTCGGAGACGATCGAGGAGACGGCCGAACTGGTCGACGCGGCGGGCGGCCGGGGCGTGCCGGTGCGGTGCGACTTCACGTCGGTCGCGGACGTGGACGCGCTGCGGTCCCGGGTCGAGGCGGAGGCGGGCGGGCTGGACGTGCTGGTCGACGACGTGTGGGGCGGTGACCCGTTCGTCGACTTCGAGCGGCCGTACTGGGAGTCCAGCCTGGACGACGCGCTGACCCTGGTGCACAACGCGCTGGACACGCACCTGATCGCGCTGCACCGGCTGCTGCCGCTGGTCGTGCGGCGCCCCGGCGGGATCGTGATCGAGGTGACCGACGGCGACGACGACGAGTACGTGGGCGCGGGCATCCCGTACTACCTGGCGAAGTGCGGGGTGCGGGCGCTCGGCCGGGCGCTGGGCGCGGAGCTGGCCGGGAAGGGCTGCGTCGGCCTGTCGGTCACGCCCGGTTTCCTGCGCTCGGAGGCGATGCTGGACCTCTTCGGCGTCACGGAGTCCAACTGGCGCGACGCGGTGGCCGGTGCGGGCGGCCCGGACTTCGCGGTCTCGGAGACGCCGTACTACCTGGCCCGCGGCGTGGCCGCCCTGGTGGCCGACCCGGAGGTGGCGCGCTTCGCGGGGAAGACGCTCGCCTCGTGGACGCTCATGCACGAATACGGCGTGACCGACACGGACGGCACCCGCCCCGACTGGGGCCGCTGGTACGCCGAGGTGCACAAGGCGGGCAAGACCCCGGCGGAGGTGGACCCGGCGCCCTACCGCTGACGCGCTCGCCAAGCCCCCGGCGGCCGCCCAGGGCCGATCGGTGGCCGGCGCAGGTGGGGGAAGCTGCCGAGGCCAAGCAGCTCACCGGCGCGCCGTGAGCAGGCAGTTCCCGCCCGCGATCGCTGCTCCGGCTCCGCCTCAGGTCTGGCCCGGCCGGATCAGGCCCGTCTCGTACGCCAGCACCACCGCCTGCACCCGGTCCCGCAGCCCGAGCTTCGCCAGGATCCGGCCCACGTGCGTCTTCACCGTCGCCTCCGAGAGGAACAGCTTGTCCGCGATCTCCACATTGGACAGGCCCTTCGCGATGAGCACCAGCACCTCGCGCTCCCGCTCGGTCAGCACGTTCAGCTCGGCCTCGTCGCGCGGGGGGCCGCCGCCGCTCATGAACCGGTCCAGCAGCCGCCGCGTCACCGACGGCGACACCACCGCGTCCCCGGACGCCACCGACCGCAACGCCGACACCAGGTGATCCGGCGGCGTGTCCTTCAGCAGGAACCCGCTCGCCCCGTTCTGCAGCGCCGCGTACACGTACTCGTCCAGGTCGAACGTCGTCATCACCAGCACCCGCGACGTGCCGGCCTCGACGATCCGCTTCGTCGCCTCGACGCCGTCCATCACCGGCATCCGCACGTCCATCAGCACCACGTCGGGCCGCAGCGAACCGGCCAGCGACACCGCGTCCGACCCGTTCCCGGCCTCGCCGACCAGGTCGATGTCCTCCTGCGCGCCCAGCACCATGCGGAACCCGACCCGCATCAGCTCCTGGTCGTCGACGACCACCACGCGGATCACGGGTCGAGCCTCACCGGGAAGCTCGCGTGCACCCGCCAGCCGCCCCCGGGCCGCGGCCCCACCCGCAGGATCCCGCCGAACAGGTGCGCCCGCTCGCGCATCCCGATCACCCCGTTGCCTCCCGGCAGGTCCGGCTCGGGCACCAGCGCCCGTGCCTTGCCCGCCCCGTCGTCCACGATCTCCACGTCCACCAGGTTCTCAGTCCGCCGCACCCGCACCTGCGCCCGCGCCCCCGGCCCGGCGTGCTTGAGCGTGTTCGTCAGCGACTCCTGCACGATCCGGTACACCCCGAGCGACACCCCGGCCGGCAGTTCGGCCAGCTCGCCGTCGATCGACAGCTCCACCGGCACCCCCGCGGCCCGCACCCGCTCCGCCAGGTCCGCCAGCGACTCCGCCGTCGGCTGCGGGATCCGCGGCTCCCCGTCCACCTCTTCGTTGCGCAGCACCTGCAGCAGCCGCCGCAGCTCGGTCAGCGCCTGCCGGCCCGTCTCGGAAATCGTGCGGACCGCCCGCTCCGCCTGCTCCGGGTTCGACCGCAGCGCGTACGACGCCCCGTCGGCCTGCACCACGATCACGCTCACCGCGTGCGCCACCACGTCGTGCAGTTCCCGTGCGATCCGCCCGCGCTCCTCGGCCACCGCGATCCGCCCGGCCTGGTCGCGCTCGGTTTCCAGCAGGTGCAGCCGCGCCTCCATCTCCGCCTGGTAGGCCCGCCGCGCCCCGACGAACTCGCCGAGCACCCAGCACAGCGCGAAGACCAGGCTGATGAACACCAGCGGCGGCCAGCCGCCCGGTGACCAGCCCGCCCACACCTGCAGCAGGCTGACCACGGCCTGCGCGACCAGGTACACCGCGGCCTGCCGCCGCCCGACGTAGACGACCATCGTGTACAGCGCGACACAGCTCGCCGTCGCGCTGCCGAACCCCAGTAGCAGCGCGCTGTGCGGCACCGTCATCACCAGGATCACGTAGGCCATGACCTGCGGGTACTTGCGCCGGAACGCCACCGGGGCCACCATCGCGACGTCCAGCGGGAGCGCGACGTACCACGCCGGCCCCGTGTACCGGTTCGCCTGCGCGACCAGTGTCAGCAGGTCCATGAGCAGCAGCAACAGCGCGAGCAGGACGTCCCCGACCATCGGGTGCGCCCTCATCCACAAGCTCAGTCGCCGCACACCGTTCACCCTAGGTCGGCGCCGGTCCACTCCGCGTCATCCCGGGGTATCACCGGACGTGGGACTTCGGACCGAGGTCATGGCAGGATTCGAGGGCACAACCGCAGGGCACCGGGAGGGGCGACGTGACGGCGACGACGGATCAGGGCCGCCTGGCCGGTCCGCTGTCGGTGTCGGTGGCCAACCTCTGCCGCCGCCTGCAGCCGCAGGTCTCCGCCCGCACCGCCGCCGGGTTCGCCGAGGTGCTGCGCCGCCTGGGCGCGCCGCTGCAGGTCGCGGTCGCCGGGCGCATCAAATCCGGCAAGTCGACGCTGGTCAACGCGCTGATCGGGCGGCGGGTCGCGCCGACCGACGTGGGCGAGTGCACCCGCCTGGTGACCCGCTTCCAGTACGGCACGGTGGACCGCATCGAGGTCGTGTTCGCGGGCGGCCACAAGCAGGTGCTGCCGTTCGCGCCGGACGGGTCGATCCCGGCCGAGCTGGGCGTGGACATCAGCAAGGTCTCGCACATCGAGGCGTACCTGACCAGCGCGGTCCTGCAGGACATGACCGTGATCGACACCCCGGGCCTCGGTTCGCTGGACGCCGCGTCGGTCTCCCGCACCGAGCAGCTACTCGGCGCCGCCCAGGCCGTGGAGTCCGCGGACGGCGGCGACGAGCTGGACGAGACCTCACGCAACGCGGTCGCCGGCGCCGAGGCCGTCCTCTACGTCGTGACCCAGGGCGTGCGCGCCGACGACCAGCAGGCGCTCGCCGCGTTCACCGCCGCCACCGCCAGCCGCGAGGCGGGCCCGGTCAACGCGATCGCGGTGCTGAACAAGGCCGACACCATCCCGCCGGAGTCCGTCGAGGGGTCCGGCGGTGACGTGTGGCGGGCCGCGTCGATCCTCGCCGAGAAGCAGGGCCTGCTGCTCAAGCCGCGGGTCGCCGACGTGCTGCCGGTGATCGGGCTGATCGCCGAGTCCGCCGAGTCGGGCAACTTCACCTCCGCCGACGCCGACGCGCTGCGCCAGCTGGCCGCGCTGGACGACGCGACGCGGGAGACCATGCTGATGGCGGCCGACATCTTCACCAGCTGGGACTGCGAGGTCCCGGCCGGCACCCGGTTGCGGCTGCTGGAGAAGCTCGACCTGTACGGCATCCGCCGCGCCATCGACGCGATCCGCGCCGACGAGACGATCACCGCGGGCGCGCTGCGCAGGCTGCTGCTCGCCGCCTCCGGGCTGGACGCCGTCCGCGCCCGCCTGAACACGGTCTTCGCCGCCCGCGCCGACGGGATCAAGGCCGCGGCCGCGCTCGCGTCGGTCACCGCGCTGGCCCACGCCTCCGGCGATCCGGCCGAGCGGCAACGCGTGCACGACGCCATCGAGGTGCTGCTCGCCAAACCCGAGGCGCACCAGCTGCGGCTGCTGGAGGCGCTCACCCTGGTCGTGGCCGGCGCCGTCGACATGCCCGAGGACCTGGCCGAGGAGGTCCTGCGGGTGGGCAGCAACGCCGACATCGACGAGCAGCTGGGCCTGCCCGGCGCGTCCCGGCCGGAACTGGCCGCGCACGCGCTGGAACGCGCCGGCTGGTGGCGGTCGTTCGCGTCCTTCGGCGCGACGCCGGCGCAGAGCCGCGTCGCGCACGTCGTGCACCGGGCGTACTTCCTCATCTGGCAGCAGCTGAGATGACCGAGGGGTGACGAGCGTGGTTTCCTGGTTCCGGCGCCGGTCCGCGGACGACTCCCCGACCGGGCAGATCCCCGGCGCGCAACTGGCGAAAATCATCGACGAGGTCGAGGGAACCACAGCGGCGCAACCCCCGTCCAACACCGATGTGAACCGTGTATCCGATCTGGCCGCCGCCGGCCCGGAAGCGCTGGAACAGGCGCGGGCCGACCGGCAGGAGCTGATCCAGCTCTGCCTCTACGCCCTGGACCGGGCGCGCAGCGGAGGCGTGGTCGAGCGCCTCGAACAAGGGCTGGCCCGCGTCGGGGTGGAGGCGGTGCGGCCGGACGGGCAGCGGTTCGACCCGTCCGTGCACGAGGCCGGTGGCGCGATCAAGACCGACGACCCGGCGCTGGACGGCGTGGTCGCCGAGACCGAGGTGGTCGGGTTCACCGACGGCGGCCGCCTGCTGCGCGCGCCCGTCGTGACGGTCTACACGAAGCGCTAAGGTCCGCTCGTGACCGCTCCGCCGCTTTCGTCCCTGCCCACCCAGGTCAAGCAGGCCCGCGAAACGCTGCTGGCCCTGTTGCGCGAGAGCGATCCGAAAGCCGCGGGGTGGGTCGAGGAGGTCCGCCGTTCGCGGCCGAAGAAGCCGCAGGTCGTGGTGGTCGGCGAGACCAACCGCGGCAAGAGTTCCCTGGTCAACGCCCTGCTGGCGACCCCGGGCCTGTCCCCGGTGGACGCCGACGTCGCCACCGCCGGCTACCTCGTCTTCGACCACGCCCCGGAGTGGGGCGCGCAGGCCTGCTACCCCGGTCAGCTCGCGCCGGTTGCCGTGCCGCTGCCCGAGCTGGTCCGCTGGGTGTCGGCCACGCACGAGCTGCCCGACGGCCAGCTGCCGCCGCGGTACGTCGAGGTCACCGGCCCGGTCCCGATCCTGGAGCGGCTCTCGCTGGTCGATACCCCGGGCGTGGGCGGGCTCGACTCGATGCACGGTGAGCTGGCCGCCGAGGCCGCGGCCAACGCGACCGCGCTGTTGTTCGTCGTCGACGCCTCGGCCCCGTTCACCGCCGGTGAGCTGGAGTTCCTGCGCCGCGTCGGCGGCCGCGTGGAGACCGTCGTGTTCGCACTGTCCAAAACGGACGCCTTCCGCGGCTGGCGGGAGGTGCTGGAGGCCGACCGGCGGCTGCTGGCCGAGCACGCGCCCCGATTCGCCGACGCGGTGTTCCACCCGGTGTCGGCGCGGATGTTCGAGATGGCCGCGAAGGCGCCCAACGAGCAGGCCGCGGTGATGCTGCGCGAGCGGTCCGGCGTGATCGAACTGCAGGCCGCGCTGCAGGAACTCGTCGTCGGCCGGTCCGCGATGCTCGGCGAGGCCAACACGCTGCGGGCCCTGTCCAGCGCGCTCGGCGAGGTGCACGCCGGTCTGCTGGCCGAGCAGCGGGCCCTGTCCTCCGGCGAGGCCGAGGCCGAGCGGCTGCGCGAGCGCCGTGACGAGCTGGCGGCCGAGCGCAAGACGTCCACCCGCGGCTGGCAGCTCAAGCTGCGCGGCGAGATCCAGCGCGCCCGGGTCGACCTCGGCCACGAGACCAGCAGGCAGGTCCGCGACGCCCAGTCCTACTTCCGCGCCCAGATCGACAACGCCAAGCGCGACCAGCTGGCCCAGCTGCCGCAGCAGGTGGACGCGGCGCTGCAGATGATCTCCCAGCGCGTGTCGGCGACCATGGCGCAGCGGCTGAACCGGGTCACCGAGATCGCGCTCGCCGAGCTGTTCGCGCCCGAGGAGCTGGACGTGATCCGCGCCCAGTTCCTCCGCGCGGGCGGGCCGCAGGTGGTGCTGCGGCCGCCGGACCGCAAACCGTCCACACCCGAGGACAAGCTGCTGATCTTCATGGGCATCTCCGGCGGGGTCGGCGCCGGCAAGATCGCCGCGCTGCCGCTGGCCGGGGTCGCCCTGCTCAACCCGGTGGTGCTGCCCGCGACGATCGTCGTCGGCCTGGGCGCCGGCTGGTGGATGGCCCGCACCCGGCGGCACGCCGCGGACAAGCAGCACCTCAAGCAGTGGCTGGTCGAGTCGATCGCGGAGGCGCGCTCGATCCTCGACCAGCTGGTCGCCGAGCAGCTGATCGAGGCCGAGCAGCAGTTGTCGCTGGCGCTGGACGAGGCCCTGTCCCGCCGGATCGACGCGATCGAGGCCGAGCTCAAGCAGGTCGACAAGTCGATCAAGATGGGCGCGCAGGAGCGGGCGAAGAAGCTGGCCGCGGTGAGCCGGAGGCTCAAGGAGGTCGGCGACGGCCGGGATCGCGCCGAGACCCTGCTCGGGCGCATCCGGACGCTGCGTGAGCAGGGCTGACGTGCTCGGTTGTGCCGGGGAACCGAACGGGAATAACGTGAGTCCAACTGTGTGACCGTAGTGGTACGAGACTTGGGAGTTCGGCGTGTGGATCGATGAGACCGGCGGGGTTGAGCCCACCGACGCCACGACCTCCGACGGTGACCTGGAGATCACGGTCGACGGGCAGACCTACACGGCCGAAGAGAACATGGACCTCAACCACGACGGGGTCAACGAGACGGTCCGCCTCGACAACGCCGACGGCACGATCACCGCGTACGTCGACACCGACGACGACGGGCACGCCGACCAGTACGTGCACACCGACACCGAGGGCAACGTCGTGGACCTGGCCCGCTACGACGAGACCACCGGCGACTGGGTGGCCGACCACGACTCCGAGGCGGGCGAGCCGGACGCCACCGAGACCGGCCGCGCCGGCGAGATCACCGCGGACATGTCCGACGGCACGGTCGAGGTCGGCCCGGCGACGGTGGACAGCGACAACGACGGCACCGCCGACAGCGCGGTCGTGACCGACGACCAGGGCAACACCCGGGTCTTCACCGACGTCGACGGCGACGGCCGGGCCGACGTGCAGACGATCATCACGCCCGACGGCGAGACGACCACCTACCAGCACACCGGCCCCGGCGAGTGGACCGAGACCACGAGCGGGTTCACCGCCGAGGTGCCGCCGGACAGCGACCAGCTCTGGGGCGGCGGCGGCGCCCAGGCGGTCGAGGGGGTCGCCAAGATCGACTCCGGCACCGGTCAGTGGATCTCCCAGAACTGAACCTTCCGGAAGCGGGCGGAAACGGGCCCCGGTCGTCCCCGCGGACGGCCGGGGCCCGACCGCGTTTTCGGGCAAATCACCCCGCCGCGGATATCAGCAAGATCACGCGCGAGCCGAAGAACTTTCGACGCTACGCCGGTTCAGCGATATCTGAATCGATTCCCTGATCGTTCTTGTGAGAGAACCGACAGGTCAGGCCTCGGTTACCTGCCGTCCATCCGGCTACCCTCGGGGAATCCCAGTATTTCCAGCACACCGGTAGGGCAGCCGGTGTGCGAAGCCATTCGGTCGCCGGCGACGGAGCGCTTCCCGGACCAGATTCCGGGCGGGCGTTCCTGCCGTCGAAGTCAGGAGAAGGAATGACTGCAGTAGCCATCCCGGGACTGGACAAGGCGCCGACGTCGCACAGCGGTGTGCTTGCGTGGGTACGGGAGGTCGCCGAGCTGACCACCCCTGACCGAGTGGTGTGGTGCGACGGCTCCGACGAGGAGGCCGAGCGCATCAACAACGAGCTGGTCGAGGCCGGCACGTTCGTCCCGTTGACGGCGAAGCCGAACTCCTTCTGGGCCGCTTCGGACCCCAGCGACGTCGCGCGGGTCGAGGAGCGGACCTTCATCTGCTCCGAAAAGGAAGAAGACGCCGGGCCGACCAACAACTGGATGCACCCGGACGAGATGCGGGCCACCATGACCGAGCTCTACCGGGGCTGCATGCGTGGTCGGACGATGTACGTCATCCCGTTCTGCATGGGCCCGCTCGGCGACGAGAACCCCAAGCTGGGCATCGAGGTCACCGACTTCGCCTACGTCGTGGCGTCGATGCGGGTGATGACCCGCATGGGCACCAAGGCGCTGGAGAAGTTCGTCAAGGAGGACGGCACCGAGCGCGAGTTCGTGCCCGCCCTGCACTCGGTCGGCAAGCCGCTGGAGCCGGGCGAGAAGGACGTGCCGTGGCCGTGCAACGACACGAAGTACATCTCGCACTTCCCGGAGAGCCGGACGATCTGGAGCTACGGCTCGGGCTACGGCGGCAACTCGCTGCTGGGCAAGAAGTGCTACTCGCTGCGGATCGCCTCCGTCATGGCCCGTGACGAAGGCTGGCTCGCCGAGCACATGCTGATCCTCAAGCTGATCTCGCCGGAGAACAAGGCCTACTACGTGGCGGCCGCGTTCCCGAGCGCGTGCGGCAAGACCAACCTCGCGATGCTGCAGCCGACCATCCCGGGCTGGCGCGCCGAGACCATCGGTGACGACATCGCGTGGATGCGGTTCGGCGAGGACGGCCGCCTGTACGCGATCAACCCCGAGTTCGGCCTGTTCGGCGTCGCGCCGGGCACCGGTGAGAAGACCAACCCGGTGGCGATGAAGACCATCGAGGCCGGCAACACCGTCTTCACCAACGTCGCGCTGACCGACGACGGCGACGTGTGGTGGGAGGGCATGACCAAGGAGCCGCCGGCGCACCTGACCGACTGGAAGGGTCGCGACTGGACGCCCGAGTCGGACGAGCCGGCCGCGCACCCGAACTCGCGGTTCTGCACCCCGATCGCGCAGGTCCCGACGCTGGCGCCGGAGTGGGACGACCCGAAGGGCGTGCCGATCTCGGCGATCCTGTTCGGCGGCCGCCGCGCCACCACGGTCCCGCTGGTGACCGAGGCCCGCGACTGGCAGCACGGCGTGTTCATGGGCGCCACCATGTCGTCGGAGAAGACCGCCGCCGCGGCCGGCAAGGTCGGCGAGGTGCGTCGCGACCCGATGGCGATGCTGCCGTTCCTCGGCTACCACGCCGGTGCGTACTTCCAGCACTGGCTGGACACCGGCAAGAACGCCGACGCCGGCAAGCTGCCGAAGATCTTCTACGTGAACTGGTTCCGCCGCGGCGACGACAAGCGGTTCCTGTGGCCGGGCTTCGGCGAGAACTCGCGGGTGCTCAAGTGGATCGTCGAGCGCCTCGAGGGTCGCGCCGGTGCGGTGGAGACCCCGGTCGGCCTGGTGCCGCGCGCCGAGGACCTCGACCTCGAAGGCATCGCCGAGCCGCTCGAGGACGTCCAGGAGTCGCTCGCGGTCAAGCCCGAGGAGTGGCGCCAGGAGATCCCGCTGATCGAGGAGTGGTTCGCCAAGATCGGCGACCGGGTGCCCTCCAGCCTGCACGACGAGCTGGCGGCGCTGAAGCAGCGCCTGGGCTGAGTTTTCCCCGTGGAACGGCCATTCCCGGCTTCGGCCGGGGGTGGCCGTTCCGTCGTTTCCGGCCCTATGGTCGGACCATGCTGGGGATGCGATTCGGCGTGAACATGATGGAGCCCGGGACGCGGGCGGAGTTCGTGGACAAGGTCCGGCGGGCCGAGGATCTCGGGTTCGACGTCGTGACCGTGGCCGACCACCTCGGGATGCCCGCGCCGTTCCCGGCGCTGGCGCTCGCGGCGGAGACGACTTCCCGGGTGCGGCTGGGCACCTTCGTGCTCAACGCGCCCTTCTACCACCCCGCCGTGCTGGCGCGGGACGTCGCGACCACCGACCAGTTCTGCGACGGGCGGCTGGAACTCGGCCTCGGCGCGGGGTACGTGCGCGAGGAGTTCGAAGCGGCCGGACTGCCGTGGCCGGGGCGCCGGATCGACCACGTCGAGCGGACGGTCGTGGAGCTGCGCAGGCTGTTCGCGGACCCGGACTACCAGCCGCGGCCGGCGCAGGACGGCGGGCCGCCGCTGCTGCTGGGCGGCTGGGGCGACCGGATGCTGACGATGGCCGCCGAGCACGCCGACACGATCGCGCTGACCGGGGCGCCCACGGCGAAGGAGGGCGGGCTGGTCGGGCTCGCCGACGCGGACGCGTTCGCGGAGCGGGTGGCGTTCGTGCGCTCCCGGCTCGGCACGCGCGAGGCGGAGATCAACGTGCTGGTGCAGCTGGTCGTGGTGACCGACGACCGGCGCGCGGCGCTGGCGGACCTGCAGCGGTTCGCGCCGGACATGAGCGTCGAGGCGATCGGTGAGCTGCCGACGCTGCTGGTGGGCTCGGTGCCGGAGATCGTCGCCCAGCTCTCGGACATGCGGGAGAAGCTGGGGATCACCTACGTGTCGGTGCTGGAGCGGAGCATGGCTGACTTCGCTCAGGTGCTGGAGCACCTGTCCTAACCGCGAGTCCCACGTTCAGCCGCGCGAGTCCCACACTCCGGCGGGCGAGTCCCACGCTCCGGCGGGCGAGTTCCACGTTCGGGTGGGCGGGTTCCGCGCTCCGGCGGGCGAGTTCCACGCTCGGGTGGGTGAGTTCCGCGCTCCGGCGGGCGAGTTCCACGCTCCGGCGGGCGAGTTCCACGCTCCGGCGGGCGAGTTCCACGCTCCGGCGGGCGAGTTCCACGTTCGGGTGGGCGAGTCCCACACTCTGGCGGGCGAGTTCCACGCTCCGGCGAGCGAGTTCCACGCTCCGGCGGGCGAGTTCTGCGTTCTGGCGGGCTGCGTCGTGCGTGCTCGGCTACCCCGTCGGTACGCCGCTGATCGCGTCGCGGAGGGCGTCCAGTGGGAGTCCGACCGCGTCCGCGAGGGCGACCACCGTGAAGAACGCCGGCGTGGGAATCCGCCCGGTCTCGATCTTCCGCAGCGTCTCCACCGAGACGCCCGCCTCCAGAGCCACCTCGGCCATGCTGCGCGGACCCCGCGCGGCTCGCAGTGCGGCACCGAGACGCTCGCCGCGTTCGCGTTCGGCTTCGGTCAGCGGGACTCGCACCATGGCCACAGTCTATCCGCCCAGTTGTCCCCAGCCTGTGGACAACTCTGTGCACAGGCTGGGGACTACCAGAAGAACGGAGGCAAGAAAACCGCCGGACCGGCAACTCATCCGCTGTGTCGCACGTCTCAGTGGTACCTGGCCGAGAGGAGGTCGTCATGTTGCTGGCAGGCGGGCTGATGTTCCTGTTGACCCTGGTCTACCTGGTCCTGTGCACCTGCACGGGCCGGTTCCGGGAACTGACCCGAGAACCGGAGAACCCCGCCGGGAACGAGCCCGGCGGGGTCCTCGAGACCAAGAACTAGGCGGTCGGGTCGGGCAGCGGCATACCAGGCAGCGTCTGGTCCCGCGGCACCACCCCGTCCACGAGGAAATCTTCCACAACCTTGTCCACCGCCGCGTTGCCGCCAGCGTAGATCCCGTGGTCACCCTCGTCGGTCACGGTGATCATCCGCGACCCCTGGAACGCGCGGTGCGCCCGCTCGGCGCCCTCGATCGGCGTCGCCGGGTCGTGCGTCGCCTGCACCATCAGCACCGGCGGGACACCCCGGCCGTCCAGGACCGGCAGCGGCTCCGGCTTGTTGTTCCAGAAGATGCACGGCTGGATCAGCCAGCCCCAGCCCAGCAGCGGGTACTTCGGCCCCAGCTGCGCGGACTGCCGCACCGCCGTGTTGCGGTTGCCGAACCACGGCCCCTCGTTGCAGGGGATCGTCCAGAAGCTCGCGTCGTAGGCGTCGTCGTAGTCGCTCGGCACCATCAGCGGCTGCGGGCCGACCGCGTCGGTGACGGTCTTCACCTGGTCCAGCAGCGCCGTCTGCTGCTGCGCCGACGCCGTGCCCTGAGTCAGGTTCCGCACGTTGACCAGGTAGTCGGCCAGCTCGGGGAAGAACCGCTTGTTGTACAGCTCGGAGACGATGAACGAGTCCAGCGCGTTGGCCGACAGCTTCGTGCGGTCGACCTCCACCGGGTTCTGCGTCAGGGCGTAGCGCACCTGCTCGTACGTCTGCCGCGCCATCTCGGCGGTGGTGCCGAAGTGGTAGAGGCTGTCGTACTTCGCCATCCACGGCAGGAAGTCCTCGCGCCAGCGCCGCTCGAAGCCCAGCGGCTGCCAGTCGAACGACTTCTGCCAGGTGGTGGTGAACTCGGTGTTCGAGTCCAGCACGAACTTGCCGGTCCGGTTCGGGAAGGCCTGCGCGTAGTGCGCGCCCATCCAGGTGCCCGCCGAGTACCCGACCCAGTTGATCTTCTGCCGCTTCAGCAGCACGCGCAGCAGGTCGAGGTCGTTGATCGTCTGCCGGGTGTTGATGAACGGCCCGAGGTCGCCGGACTTCACCTGGCACGAGTCGGCCGCGTACTCGGTGGCGTCCAGGATCAGCTTCAGGTTCTCCCGGCTGCGGTCCCGCGGGTCGAGGTCGGCGCCGGTGCCGATCGCGCCGCCGCAGGTGATGTTCGTGCTCTTGCCGGTGCCGCGCGCATCGAACCCGATGATCTCCTGGTGCTCACGCACCTGGGTCTGGTTGCGCAGCCGCGCCGGGAACATCCGGCCCGGTGCGCCCGGCCCGCCCGGGTTGACGAACGTGCTCTCCGTCGCCTCGCCGGTCGCCTTGAGCCGGCTGACCGCGATCGTCACGTCGATGCCCTGGTTCGGCGACGACCAGTCGCGCGGTGCGGAGTAGGTCGCGCACTCGATGCCCTCGGCGCCGGCCGGCGGGGTCTGCCCCGACAGCTCGTCCGTGGTGCAGGTGTGCCAGTCCAGCGCCTGCTGTGCGTAGCGATCCGGGATGCCGGTCGAGTTCAGCGCGGGTCCGGCCGGTGCCGCGATCGCTGGTGTGCCCGCCGCCAGCAGGGTGCCGGCCAGAGCCGGGATCACCACCGCCCAGCGCGTCCGTGTCATGCTCGCCCCTTCGTCACTGCCCGCTACCGCGCGCGTACGCCGCGGCGGCCTCATTCATATCGGCCGCACCGGAGCCGGGCAACCTGCCTTCGTCGGGTGTTGCCCTGATCAAATCGATATCCGGGGAGCGTGACGACGGGTGGTTCAGCACTTAAGGTCAAGCCCGCCCTGTCCCGTCCAAGTGAGGTCACATGTCTGGCAAAGCCGCCGGGAAGGTCACCGGGCTCCAGATCAGCCCGTGGAACCTGCTCCTGCTGTTACCACTGCTGATGCTCGTCACGCCGTGGTTCAACTTCGACAAGCCGCGGGTCCTGGGACTGCCGTTCTTCTACTGGTACCAGTTCCTCTTCGTGCTCGTCGGGGTCGTCTCCGTGGCGATCGTCTACGTGATGACCAAGGGGAAGCCGGTGGTGAAGGGCAAGCCGGACCGGCTCGCCGTGGAAGAGCTGGACGAGGGTGAGAAGTGATGGCACTGGCACAGGCACCCGGCAGCGGCCTGCAGTGGGTGGAGCTGAGCGTTTTCGTCCTGCTGTTCCTGGTGGTCAGCGTGATGGGTTTCGTCGCGTCCCGGTGGCGCGCGGCGGCCTCGCTGGACCACCTCGACGAGTGGGGGCTGGGCGGCCGCAAGTTCGGCTCGTGGATCACCTGGTTCCTCGTCGGCGGTGACCTCTACACCGCCTACACCTTCGTGGCCGTGCCCGCGCTCGTGTTCGGCGCCGGCGCGCTGGGTTTCTACGCCCTGCCCTACACCGTGATCCTGTACCCGATCGTCTTCCTGCCCGCGCTGCGGATGTGGTCGGTGTCCCGCTCGCGTGGTTACGTGACACCGGCCGACTTCGTGCGCGGCCGCTACGGTTCGCCGACGCTGGCGCTGCTGATCGCGATCACCGGCATCGTCGCGACCATGCCCTACATCGCGCTGCAGCTGGTCGGCCTGGAAGCGGTGCTGCGGACGATGGGTCTCAACGGCGCCGGCATCGCCGGTCACCTGCCGCTGCTGATCGCGTTCCTCGTGCTGGCGCTCTACACCTACCAGTCGGGCCTGCGCGCGCCGGCGCTGATCGCGTTCGTCAAGGACGGCCTGATCTACGTCGTCATCCTGGTCGCGGTGTTCTACCTGCCTGCCAAGCTCGGCGGCTGGTCGCACATCTTCGACGTGAGCCAGCAGAAGCTGCAGACGCCGGATCCGAAGACGGGCAACCCGTCCGGTTCGATCCTGCTGACCGCGAACAACCAGCTGCAGTACGTCACCCTGGCGCTCGGTTCGGCGCTGGCGCTGTTCCTGTACCCGCACTCGCTCACCGGTGTGCTCGCCTCGCGCGGCCGCAGCGTGATCAAGCGGAACATGATCGCGCTGCCGGCGTACTCGCTGCTGCTGGGCCTGCTCGCGCTGCTCGGCTACGTCGCGCTGACCGCGGGCGTCAAGCCGATCACCAACGCCGCCACCGGCAACCCCGACTCCAACACCGTGGTGCCGGTGCTGTTCGACACGCAGTTCCCGTCGTGGTTCGCGGGTGTGGCGTTCGCCGCGATCGGCATCGGCGCGCTGGTGCCCGCCGCGATCATGTCGATCGCCGCGGCGAACCTGTGGACCCGCAACATCTACAAGGAGTACCTGAAGCGGGACGCCACCCCGGCGCAGGAGGCCAAGCAGGCCAAGCTCGCGTCGCTGGTCGTGAAGTTCGGCGCGGTCGCGTTCATCCTGTTCATCGACCCGCAGTTCTCGATCGACCTGCAGCTCATCGGTGGCGTGCTGATCCTGCAGACGCTGCCCGCGGTGGCGATCGCGCTCTACACGCGGTGGCTGCACCGGTGGGGCCTGATCGCCGGCTGGATCGTCGGCATGGTGTGGGGCATCATCATGCTCTACGGCATCCCGAACCCGAAGACGGGCAAGGCGCACTTCGGCGGTTCCGCGCTCGCGCTGGACAAGCTGTCGATCTTCGGCTGGCACCCGTTCTCGGGCTCGATGATCCAGATCTACCCCGGGTTCGTGGCGCTGATCGCGAACCTGGTGGTGGCGGTGATCGTCACGGTGATTGCCCGGAGCCTGAAGGTGTTCAACGGCACGGACGACACCGAGGGCACCGACTACCACGCCGACGAGCACGACAAGGACCTGCGCCCCATCGGCGCGGCCCACTAGGAGGATGACGTGGACAGCCGGTTCGGTGTCACGGAGCTGGAAGACCTGCCCGAGGACCTGCGGGAGCGCATCGGCGTGATCGCGGAGAAGTCGGGCTTCGTGCCGAATGTCTTCCGGGCGCTGGGGCACCGGCCGGCTGAGCTGCGCGCCTTCCTCGACTACCACGACGCGCTCATGGAACGCACCGACGGCCTGACCAAGGCCGAGCGGGAGCTGGTCGTGGTGGCGACGTCGGGGGCGAACCACTGCACCTACTGCGTGGTCGCCCACGGCGCGATCCTGCGGATCCGTGCAAAGGATCCGCAGCTGGCCGACCGGGTCGCCACGAACCCGTGGCAGGTCGAACTGGACGAGCGGGGCCGCGCGATCGTCGATCTGGCGCTCGCGCTGGCTCGCAAGCCCGAAATGTTCGGCGAAGCCGACCTCGAAGCCGCGCGCAAGGCGGGGCTGACCGAGGACGAGATCTGGGACGTCGGCGCGATCACCGCGTTGTTCGCGATGTCCAACCGGCTGGCGCACCTGACCGCGCTGCGGCCCAACCCGGAGTTCTACACGATGGGCCGCGATCAGAAGCGGTAGAGCGCTTCGTGCAGGTCGCGCTGGATCTCGTACTTGCGGAGCAGGCGGCCGAGCAGCCGGGCCCACCACTTCGCCGGGTGTCGGTAGGCGCGCACCCACAGCGGCGGGATGCGGTCCGGGATGCGCGGATCGGCCTTCGGGCGGAACTTGTCGCCGGTGAGGACGACGGTCGGGTGCCCGCGCGGGCAGGCGGTGGTCACCGAGATGACGCCGGGCATCAGGTTGTGCACCCACTCCACCTCGTCGATCCCCATCAGGGTCCGGGTGTCGCAGGTTTCGCAGTAGACGACGAACATCGGGTCACAGCTCCCGCCGCCACGTTTCGCCGACGAGGTCGTGTCCGAAGCTGTGGTGGGGTTGCGAGTCGACGAGTTCGAACCCCGCCCGCCGGTAGATGTGCCGCGCGGCGACCAGGACGCTGTTGGTCCACAGTTCCATCGCGGTGTAGCCGTGCGCCCGCGCGAAGGCCAGGCACTCGTCCACCAGGCGCTTGCCGACGCCGTGGCCGCGGGCGTGCGGTTCGACGAGCAGCAGGCGCAGTTTCGCGGTCTTGTCGTCCGAGCCGCGCACGCAGAACACGCAGCCGGCGCGTTCCCCGCCCAGCTCGGCGATCCACCCGGCCTCGCGGGCCGGGTCGTGGTGGTCGACGTAGTCGGCGATGATCCGCGCGACGAGGGCTTCGTAGGTGGCGTCCCAGCCGTACTCCTGGGCGTAGATCGCGCCGTTGCGCTGCACGACCCAGCCGAAGTCGCCGGGCCGGGGCGGGCGCAGCACGAGCGCCGGGGCGGGCTGGCGGTCGCCGACGAGGTGGCTGATCGTGCGCATGGACGTGACCAGGCGGTGCTGGTCGTCGTCGGTGAGGCGGCCCAGCAGCTCGCCGATCTGCGCGGTGGTGCGGTCCTCGAGGACCTGCTGCTCGGCGCGGCCGGCGTCGGTGAGCCGGACGAGCTGGCGGCGCCCGTCGGTCTCGTGGCGTTCCCGGACCAGCAGGCCGCGGCTTTCCAGACGGGCGAGCAGGCGGCTGGCGTACCCGGGGTCCAGATCGAGGCGGCGACGCAGCTCGGCGACCTCGGTGACGCCCTCCTGGGCCAGCTCGTAGAGCACCCGGGCCTCGCCGAGGCTGTAGTCGCTGCCGACGAGCCCTTCTTCGAGGACCCCGATGAGACCGGTGTAGAGCCGGTTGAAGGCGCGGACCTGCGTGACGCGGTCCCGGAGTGCCTGGTCGCTCATTGACCACCTCAACAAACTCGTTGACTGAGTCAAACACTACTCCCGCCGGGATCGGGCGCAAGTGGTTTTTCGAGGTGGTTTTCAGCCAGAACGGCCACTGTGTCGCGACCGTCAGGCAGGGCGGTGCCCGTGACATCTGCGGGGATGTTCGCCCGTGGGGACCCGGGAAATTGGAAACCCCGTGATGCTGCCAGGTCGGGGGTCCGCCAGCATCACGGGGTCATCTGGGGTATCGCCACTTCCCCTGGTGGCGTTACAACCTGATCTAGTTGTGGTCTAGCTCACGCTTCAGCGCAAGTTGGACTGACGCGCCTGGGCGATGGCGATCAGCTCCTGGCGGACCGTCACGGAGCCGGCGGTGTCGATCGCGCGGCTCAGCGCCCGGCGGGTGCGCGCCTCGGCGCGGCGGGCTCGGAGCTTGGCGGCGATGTTGCTCATCGGTGTTCGCATCCCTCGTGCATCTCGGTGGCTGTGCTTCCAGTATGCACCTTTTTTCACAAGGTTGCCAACGATTGTCCGGTGACCTAGGGCACTTGCCTACGAATCATCGGCCGCAGCCCAATCTTGCGGAAGATCGCCCTTTCTAGCTTGGTCACTAGAAAGCGGTAGAGACTCCCAGATGCGGCTGCGGAGGTCGGCGCCGCGGATCACCTGGATCCGCCACGGCTCCAGGCGCAGGACGTGCAGCTTCGGATCCGACGGCGACCGCCAGAACGCGCCCAGGTCGTACCCGGCGCCGCGCGGGCTCGTGTTGCGGTAGAGCCGCCACACGTGCGACTTCACGTCCAGGTCGTCGACCCATTCGGCCACCGCCTCGACGGCCACCGAGTTGTTCCCCGGCTTCCAGTAGGAGAACGAGGTGTGCGGGTTGCGGGCCAGGTGGGCGGCCTTGACCGGGGTCCGGTAGGTGGCCAGCCACCCGCGCGGCTGCCCGTCCACGTTCTCCCAGACCGGGATGAGGATCCGCGTGCGCGGCCGGTTCCGCGAGTCGACGGTGACCATGGTGGCGTACCCGATCGAGCCGACGTAGGCGTTGAACTCGGCTTCGAGTTCGGCGAAGGAGCGCACGGTCCGGCTCATCGCGCCACCCGCAATCCGAACGCGCTGATCACGGCGGCCACCGCGGCGGCCGCGATCGGCACCACCAGCGCCGTCCGGTAGCCGTCCACGCCCACGGACGCCCCGGTGAGCACCGCCGTGCAGGCGGCGAGCCCGAGCGCCGCGCCGAACTGGAACGACGTGTACAGCAACCCGCCGGCCAGCCCCTGCTCGCGCTCGGCGACCCCGTCGGTGGCGACGATCGTCAGCGGACCGTAGGCCAGCGCGAACGCCACCCCGAGCACGATCATCGTCGGGAACATCGCGAGGTAGACGGTGTCCGTGCCGATCGGCAGGAACAACGCGTAGGACACCACGGCGAGCACCAGGCCGGCCACGATGACCTTCGCGTTGCCGAACCGCTCGACCAGCCGTGGGGTCAGGGTCGGGGCGAGGACGGCGTCCGCGCCGATCGCCAGCATCGCCAGGCTGGTCTGCAGCGAACTCCACCCGCGCAGTTCCTGCAGGTACAGCACGGCGATGAACTGGAACCCGAAGAAGGCCGCGGCGAACAGCAGACCGGCCAGGTTGGCGCGCACCAGCGCCCCGGACCGGAGCAGGCCGAGCCGCACCAGCGGGGCGGCGGACCGGCGCTCGACCAGGACGAAGACGGCGGCGAACGCGAGCCCGGCGGCGACCGTCGCGGTGGTCCAGCCCGCGGACACGTGCGTGGAGCGCTCGACGCCGAGCACCAGCAGCACGATGGCGGCCGTGATGGTCACCGCGCCGAGCACGTCGACCCGCCGGTCTGCGGTGCGCTCGCGGGGCGTGGCGGGGATGAACGCGACGCCGAGCACCAGGATGATCAGCGCCAGTACGGCGGGCGCGAACAGCACCAGCCGCCAGTCCACGGCGCTGAGCAGCCCGCCGAGCACCAGCCCGAGCGAGAAGCCGCCCGCGGCCGTGCCGGAGTAGACCAGCAACGCCCGGTTGCGCTGCGGGCCCTCCTCGAAGCTGGTGGTGATGATCGACAGGCCGGCCGGGGTCATCACCGCGGCGGCGACACCCGCGACGAACCGCGCGACGATGAGCAGCCAGCCCTCGCCGGCGAGCCCGCCGACGGCGGAGACGACCAGGAACACGGCGAGCCAGACCAGGAACATGCGGCGCCTGCCGAACAGGTCGGCGGCCCGGCCACCGGCCAGCATGAACCCGCCGTAGCCGAGCACGTAGGCGCTGACCACCCACTGCAGCTCACCGGTGGACAGGCCGAGGTCGGCGCGGATGGCGGGCAGCGCGACGTTCAGCATCGCGACGTCGATGCCCTCCAGGAAGATCGCGCCGCAGAGGACGAACAGCATCCCCCAGGTTCGGGGCGTGAAGCGCGGTCGCGCTTCGACGGTGGTGGACACGAGATCCGCTCCCAAGGTTTCGATTGGTAACAGACGAATCTTGTGTGACCATTGACGACTGTGGAAGACGGCACTTCAAAGGCACTCGGTTACTGCACGGGAACCGAAGACGACGAGGTCAGGCAGTGGGACACCCGCGCGGACTGCGACGTCCGGCACATCCTCGACCGGGTGGCGGACAAGTGGTCCCTGCTCGTGATCGCGTTGCTCGACCGGCGCACGATGCGGTTCTCCGAGCTGCGGCGGGCGATCGACGGGGTCAGCCAGCGGATGCTCACCGTGACGCTGCGGCACCTGGAGCGGGACGGGATCATCAGCCGGACGGTCTACCCGGTGGTGCCACCGCGGGTGGACTACGAGCTGACCCCGCTGGGCATGTCGCTGCACCGGGTGATCAAGTCGCTGGTGACCTGGACCGAAGAGCACCAGCAGGAGATCGCCGCGGCGCACGCGGCCTACGACGAGCGGGTCGCCGCGGAGGAACCGGAGCTGGTCAGTCCACGGCTCGGCTGAGCAGGTAGTGCCCGAAGTGCGGCACGGTGAAGGCGATGTGCCCGCGCTCCGCGGAGTACACCAGCCCCTTCTTCATCAGCGAGTCCCGCGCCGGGGACAGTGACGAGGGCTTGCGGCCCAGGTAGACCGCCACGTCCGAGGTGCCCGCGCTCTCGTCGCGGCCCTGGGTCAGCTCCGCCATCGCGCGCAGGTACTCGCGCTCGGCCGGCGTGGCGCGTTCGTAGCGGGACCCGAAGAAGCCGACCGCGAGTTCCTGCTCGGCTTCGGGGGCGGCGACCTGCACGTCCTGCACGGTGATCGGGTCGTCCGGTGCCGCGTCCCAGGCGGCCTTCGCGTAGGCCTGGATGAAGTACGGGTAGCCGCCGGAGGCGTCGAACAACGCGTCCAGCGCCTCGGGTTCGATGCCGGCGTCCTCGCGTTCGATCGGCGCCAGCACCGCGCGGTCGGCCTCCGCGCGGTTGAGCCGGTCGATGCGCACGTACCGGAACAGCCGCTCGGAGTAGGACTTCGAGGCCGACAGCACCGCGGGCACGTGCGGCAGCCCGGCGCCGACCACCACCAGCGGCGCGCCGGACTGGGACAGCTCGTGGCACGCCGCGCACAGCGCCGACACGTCGTCGGGCTGCAGGTCCTGGATCTCGTCGATCAGCAGGGCCACGCCGGTGCCGACGTCCGCGGCCAGTTCGGCCACGTCGGTGAACAACTCGACCAGGTCGATCTCGATGTCCCCGGAGTCGGCCCGGCCCTGCGCGGCCGGCACGTCGATGCCCGGCTGCCACCGGTCCCGCAGCTTCGCGTCCGCCTTGTTGGAGCGCAGCGCAAACGCTTTCAGCACGCCGAGGACCTCTTCCACCCGGTCCGGCGCCCGGTGCCGCACCGCGAGGTCCCGGATCGCGCGGTGCAGGGCCGCCGACAGCGGCCGTCGCAGCTCCGCGTCCGGGCGCGCCTCGATCTTGCCCGCGCCCCACCGGTGTTTCACGGCCATCGACCGCAACTCGCCAAGCAGCACGGTCTTGCCGACGCCGCGCAGGCCGGTCAGCACGAGGCTGCGTTCCGGGCGGCCGCGGGCGACCCGCTGCAACACCACCTCGAACGCGGTCAGCTCGCGTTCACGGCCGGCCAGCTCCGGCGGCCGTTGCCCGGCGCCCGGTGCGAAGGGGTTGCGGATCGGGTCCACTCTGCCAACGTATCGGCGTGTCTAGGGCGACCCCGATATTTGCGGAGATTCCGGTATCGGCGTGTCGCTATCTCTTTCTAGCTTACTCTAGTGTGAGAGCTAGAAAAGCTTAGGGATGAACAGACGCGGGAATGGGTAGATCCTCGACGTGACATGTCGCATCCGAGGAAGGCGAGGATCGTGATCTTGCGTCGACTGGCCCGCCCCATGCTGGCGAGCATCTTCATCTACGGCGGTATCAACGCCCTGAGGCAGCCCGAGGGGCACGCCGAGGCGGTCAAGCCCGTGCTCGACAAGGTCGGCGAGCAGCGGGACAAGCTGCCCGAGGCCGTTCCCACCGACCCGGTGAGCCTGGTCAAGATCGACGCCGGGGTGAAGATCGCGGCCGGGACCCTGTTCGCGCTCGGCAAGTTCCCGCGGCTGTCCGCGCTGGCGCTGCTGGGCAGCCTGGTGCCGACGACCGTCGCCGGGCACCCGTTCTGGGAGGCCAAGGACCCGCAGGAGAAGCAGCAGCAGCTGATCCAGCTGCTCAAGAACGCCGGCCTGGCCGGCGGGCTGCTGATCGCGGCCGCCGACACCGAGGGCAAGCCGTCGCTGGGCTGGCGCGCCCGCCGCGCCGCCGACAAGGCGAGCAAGCGTGCCCACAAGGCCACGGAGAAGGCGAGCAAGAAGGCGCACAAGGCGACGAAGCAGATCCAGTCGACGGCCGCCTCCGCCCGCGACGTCCTGCCGGTGTGACGACGAAGGGCCACCCTCGCCGAGGGTGGCCCTTCGCGGTCACTTCTCCAGGATCGCCGTGATGCCCTGGCCGCCTGCCGCGCAGATCGAGATCAGGCCCCGGCCCGAGCCCTTCTCGTGCAGCAGCTTCGCCAGCGTCGCCACGATGCGGCCGCCCGTCGCGGCGAACGGGTGTCCCGCGGCCAGCGACGAGCCGTTCACGTTCAGCTTCGACCGGTCGATCGGCCCCAGCGGCTGGTCCAGCCCCAGCTTCTCCTTGGCGAAGGCCGGGCTCTCCCACGCCTTCAACGTCGCGAGCACCTGGGAGGCGAACGCCTCGTGGATCTCGTAGAAGTCGAAGTCCTGCAGCGTCAGCCCGGCCTTCGCCAGCATCCGCGGCACCGCGTACGCCGGGGCCATCAGCAGGCCCTCGCCGCCGTGCACGTAGTCCACCGCCGCGGTCTCCGAGAACGTCAGGTACGCCAGGACCGGCAGCTTCCGCTCGGCGGCCCACTCCTCGGTGGCCAGCAGGACCGTCGACGCGCCGTCGGTCAGCGGGGTCGAGTTGCCCGCGGTCATCGTGCCGTCGGGGCCGCCGAACACCGGCTTGAGCTTGGCCAGCTTCTCCGCGGTCGAGTCCGGCCGCAGGTTCTGGTCGCGGGACAGGCCGAGGTACGGCGTCACCAGGTCGTCGAAGAACCCGCGCTCGTAGGCGGCGGCGAGGCGCTGGTGGCTGGTCGCGGCCAGGACGTCCTGCTCCTCGCGCGAGATCTCCCACTCCTTGGCCGTCAGCGACGCGTGCTCGCCCATCGACAGCCCGGTGCGCGGCTCGGCGTTGCGCGGGATCTCCGGCACGATCTGACCCGGACGAAGCTTGGTCAGCAGCTTGAGCCGCTGGCCGACCGTCTTCGCGGAGTTGAGCTGCACCAGGATGCGGCGCAGGTCGTCGTTCACCGCGAGCGGGGCGTCCGAGGTGGTGTCCACGCCACCGGCGATCGCCGAGTCGATCTGCCCGAGCGCGATCTTGTTGGCGACGTTGACGATCGCCTGCAGACCGGTGCCGCACGCCATCTGGACGTCCGCGGCCGGCGTCTCCGGCGACAGCTTGCTGCCCAGCACGCTCTCCCGGGCCAGGTTGAAGTCCCGCGCGTGCTTGAGCACGGCACCCGCGGCGACCTCGCCGATGCGCTCGCCCTGCAGCGCGAAGCGGCTCACCAGGCCGTCCAGGGCGGCGGTGAGCATGTCCTGGTTGGACGCGTTGGCGTAGCGGCCGTTCGACCGCGCGAACGGGATGCGGTTGCCGCCGACGATGGCGACGCGACGAACGTCCATCAATTCCTCCCACTGCGGTGGTGAGCCTCGGATGACAGTGTAACCTACTCGTGAGTAGGTAAGCTCGGTAAGGAGGCACGTCATGGCCGACCGGTATCAGCAGTTCACCAAGACGCCGATCGGGAAGTTCCTGGTGCCCAAGCTCGGGCTGCCCAACCCGCCGGTGCTGCGCCGGTACCGCCCCGGCCGGCCCCCGCTCGATGGTCCCGCACTTTTCGGCGCCGCGCCCGGCGGACGGCTCGAAAAGACCGTGCCGAACCAGCTCGCGGCGGCCGGCATCACGGTGCTGACCGAGCAGGCGGGCGGCGACCAGCGCTACGGCGGCCTGGTGTTCGACGCCACCGGCATCACCGACCCCGCGCAGCTGCGCGAGGTGTACCTGTTCTTCCACCCGGTGATCCGCAAGATCGGCTACTGCGGCCGGGTCGTCGTGCTCGGCACCCCGCCTGAGCTGGTCGACGGCCGGGAGCGGATCGCCCAGCGCGCGCTCGAAGGGTTCGTCCGCTCGGTCGGCAAGGAGCTCAAGCGCGGCGCGACCGCCCAGCTCGTCTACGTCGCGCCCGGCGCCGAGGAGGCCGCCGAGTCGACGCTGCGGTTCGTGCTGTCCGCCAAGTCCGCGTTCGTGGACGCCCAGGTGATCCGCGTCGGCGCCACCGGCACGCCCGCGGTGCCCGCGATCGAGAACTGGGACAAGCCCCTCGACGGCAAGGTCGCCCTGGTCACCGGCGCCTCGCGGGGTATCGGCGCGGCGATCGCCCAGGTGCTCGCCCGCGACGGCGCGCACGTCGTGGGCCTGGACATCCCGGCGCAGGGCGGCGACCTGTCCGCGGTCGCCAACAAGGTCGGCGGCTCCGCGCTGCAGCTGGACATCACCGCCGCGGACGCGCCGGACAAGCTCGCGTCCTACCTGAAGGAGCGGCACGGCGGCGTGGACATCGTCGTGCACAACGCCGGCATCACCCGCGACAAGACGCTCGGCAACCTCACCGAGGGCGCGTGGGACGCGGTGCTCACGGTCAACCTGGTCGCGCAGCTGGCCGTCAACGACAAGCTGCTGAGCGAGAAGGTGCTCCGCGAGAACGGCCGCATCATCGGCGTCTCGTCGATCGCCGGCATCGCGGGCAACGTGGGCCAGACCAACTACGGCACCAGCAAGGCCGGCGTGATCGGCATGGTCGCCGACGGCGCGCCGAAGCTCGCCGAGTACGGCGCCACCATCAACGCCGTCGCGCCCGGGTTCATCGAGACGCAGATGACCGCGGCGGTCCCGCTGTTCATCCGCGAGGCCGGGCGGCGGCTGTCCAGCCTGGGTCAGGGCGGGCTGCCGGTCGACGTCGCCGAGACGATCGCCTGGTACGCCAACCCGGCCTCGGCCGCGGTGAACGGCAACGTGGTCCGCGTGTGCGGCCAGGCACTGCTGGGGGCGTGATGACGGGCAGTGACGTTCGTGAACTCCGCGAGGCGCCGAAGCTGGCGCCGTTGTACGCCAAGGCGTTGCTGCCGCACAGCGGTGGCGGCGGCCTGCCGGACACCGAATACGTGCGCGCGGGGGTCGAGTTCGACCCGGCGCACGTCGCGGCCTACAACCAGGTCTGCGGGTTCCGGCTGGGCGACGAGCTGCCGGTGACCTATCCGCACATGCTCGCGTTTCCGCTGCAGATGGCGCTGATGACGCAACCGGACTTCCCGTTCCCGTTGCTGGGCATGGTCCACGTCGCCAACCGCATCACGCAGCACCGCCCGGTGCGGCTGACCGACACCGGCACGGTGCGGGTGCGCGCGGAGAACCTGCGCCCGCACGAAAAGGGCCGCCAGTTCGACGTGATCAGCGAGTACACCACCGCCGACGGTCCGATTTGGACAGAAGTGAGCACGTACCTGCGGCGCGGTGGCGGCGAAGGCGGCGGCAAGCGCGAGCAGCTCGCGGCGCCCGCGCCCAAGGCGATCTGGCGGGTGCCCGGCGACATCGGGCGCCGCTACGCGGAGGTGTCCGGCGACCGCAACCCGATCCACCTGCACCCGTTGACCGCGAGGCTGTTCGGCTTCCCGTCGGCGATCGCGCACGGCATGTGGACCAAGGCGCGGGTGCTGGCCGCGTTCGAGGGCAGGCTGCCGGAGGCCTACACGGTCGACGTGAAGTTCAAGCTGCCCGTGCTGCTGCCGGCGAAGGTCGCGTTCACGTCGTGGCAGACCGGCGACGGGTGGGCCTTCGAGCTGTGGGCCGCGAAGAAACCGAAGCCGCACCTGGAGGGGACGATCACTCCTCCGGGCGCCACACCGAACCCTCGATGAGGTCGTTGAACCCCAGCCACACCAGGTTCATCAGCCACGACGCGAGCACTCCGTCCGACACCTCGGAGTGATCGAGCCACCAGTCGGCCAGCGACTCGGCGGCACCCACGAGCGCCACGGCGAGGGCCGGGCCGGAGAACTCGGCCCGGTCCCCCAGGCCCTTCTTCATGCCCGCGGTGACCACGAGCGCGGTGACCACCTCGATGGCCCGCGAGCGCAGCACGGTGATCTCGTCGGCGAAGCGGCCGCCGACGGTCAGCGCCTGGCGGTGCAGCACCGTCCACGAGTCCCGGTACTCGGCGACGAAGCGGTAGAACGAGCGCAGGCCGTGCCACAGCTGCATGTCCGGCGGCAGTTCCGAGCGCAGGCCGTCGCGGACCGCCTCCATCAGGCGACCGGCCTCGCGGCGGATGCACTTGGCGAACAGGTCCTCCTTGGCGCCCAGGTAGGAGTAGATCATCGGCTTGGAGACGCCGGCGACCTCGGAGATCTCGTCCATCGACGCGGAGTGGTAGCCGTGCCGTGAGAACACCTCGACGGCGGCGTCCAGGATCTGCCGTTCCCGCACGGCCCTGGGCAACCGCCGCGAGCGCGGGGCCTTCACGTCTTCCGTCACGCCGAAACGCTACCTCTTCACCCGTTCGCCGGTAGAATCTCCGCCTGTGTCCGGCACAGTGGTCGACGCGTTCGCCCGCCAGATCGATCTGAGCAGGTTGTCCGCGGAGCAGTTCATCCAGCTGCTCGAAACTCTGCACATGCTGGGCTCGGCCGAGACCGGGGTGCACCTGAGCGGGCTGTCCACCGAAACCCTCGCCGACGTCGTGCGCCGCGCGTCGAAGGAGCAGCTCCGGGCGATCGCCGAGCACCCCGAACTGCGGATGGTGTTCCTGGAGGAGATCTTCCGCCGGATGTCGGACCACTTCCTGGCGGAGAAGGCGCGGTACTCGAGTCTCGTGGTGTGCTGGCGGTTCCCGGGCGGTTCCGGCATCGGCGGCTACGACCGGTTCCAGACGGTGATCGAGGACGGCCGGTGCTACTCGGGGACGGACCTGGGGCGCGAGCCGGACACGACGATCACCATCGCGCCGGACGACTTCTTCCGCGTGGCGACGGGCAACGCCGCGGTGGCGGCGATGTTCGTGACCGGGAAGGTCAAGGTGAAGGGCGAGTACGCGCCCGCGGTACGGCTGTCGGGTTACTTCGATATTCCCCGAGTCGGGTAGAGCGGCGCGAAGCGCCTCCGTTGAGGGTGGTGGTGGGCTGGCGAGCGGGGCCGCCTAGCCCTCGATGATCGGGCGGTTGGTGGTCTCCTTGTCGACCACCTCGCCGTCGACGACGATCAACCGGTTCGGCATGCGGCGTTCGGCGCGCTTGAGCCACGCCCGGCGCACGACGCCGCGGGTCGGCGGCAGCAGCAGGGCCAGCCCGGCGAGGTCGGAGAGGAAACCCGGGATCATGATGAGCAACCCGCCGAAGGCGACGAGCATGCCGTCGGTGATCTCGGCGTGCGGGGAGCGCCCGGCCCGCGCGGTGGCGAGGAACGCCTGAGCGGCGCGCGCCCCTTCCCGCCGGGCGAGCCACGACCCGAGGAACGCCCCGACGACGAGCAGCCCCAGGGTGCCCAGGAAGCCGATGAGCGAACTGACCGCCCAGACGGCAGCCACCTCGGCGACGATGTACAACAGCAACACGACAGCCATACCCGGTCAACGTTCCGAACCGGCGGATTTCTCCCGGGCCAGGGCGGCGAGGAACAGTTCGGCCTCGCGCGGGGTGGTCAGCAGGAGCTGCCGGGCGCCGGTGGCGTGCTCGGCGATCTTGCGCAGGGCCAGGGGCCGCGAGCGGCGGCGGAAGCGCCAGATCCAGACCAGGAACTCGAACGACAGGCGCTCCGGACACCCCGGCGCCTGCTTGTCCCGGCCCCGGTCGCGCAGGGCGCGCAGGACGGCGCGGCGCAGGCACATCCGCCGCGGCGGATCGAGCACGATGACGGTGTCCGCGGCGGCGAGCCGGATCTCCAGGCTACCGCCGTAGTTCCCGTCCAGGAGCCACCGCTCGCCGGCGACCAGGGCCCGCTGCCGCGCGGCGAACTCCGCGGCGGGCAGGGCACCCCGCGTCGCCGGGTCGCGGTCGTGCACGTAGCGCGGCGCGAGGTCGGGGCGGCGCGCCGCGGGGTGAACCGCCACGGCCTCCCTCATCACCACACCGCGCACGAGCACCACCCACATGCCCCTGACCTGGCACGACCCGGAAGCCCCCGAAACCGGGTTCGCTCAGGGCTTGCGGGCCACGCCGCCGATGACGCGCGACTCCGACGGCGCCCGCCGGAACAGGGTGTCGCGGTCCGGGTGCCACGACGGCGCGTACACGAGCCCGGGTTCGAGCAGCTCCCAGTCGCCGAAGAAGCGGGCGAACTCGGCGCTCGTGCGCAGCTGGCCCGGGTTGGTGGTGCCCTCGTAGTACTCCACCAGGTCGGCCAGCGCCTGCCGCTC
Source organism: Amycolatopsis thermalba (assembly GCF_023376025.1). Taxonomy (NCBI): domain Bacteria; kingdom Bacillati; phylum Actinomycetota; class Actinomycetes; order Pseudonocardiales; family Pseudonocardiaceae; genus Amycolatopsis; species Amycolatopsis thermalba. The sequence continues at coordinate 330,077 of NZ_CP091196.1, read as the reverse complement.
CTCGTCGCTGCGTGGGTTCTCGTTCGTCATCTGCGACAGGACCAGCAGCGAGCCCGGCGCGAGGCGGCCGCGGAAGTAGGCGACGCGGCTGTCCGGGTCGTCGGCGTCCTTGATGAAGTGCAGCACCGCGTTGATGACCAGCGCGACCGGCTGCCGCGCGTCGATCATGCCGGTGTCCAGCACCCGCTCCCACAGGTCTTCGGCGTGCATGAAGTGCGCCGCGATCGCCACGTGCCGCGCGGGGTCGGCGGTGTCGGCCAGCAGCAGCTGCGAGTGGGCGAGCGCGACCGGCTCGTTGTCCACGTACACGACCCGGCTGTCCCGCTGCGGGCGCGCCGCGTCGGCGACGTCGTGCACGTTCCCGGCCGTCGGCAGGCCCGAACCGATGTCGACGAACTGCCGGACCCCCAGCCGCGCGCACTCCCGCACCGCGCGAGCCAGGAACTGGCGGCTGGTCTTCATGTACTCGCCGATCAACGGCAGCCTGCGGCGGATCTTCTGCGCGAACTCCCGGTCGATCGCGTAGTTCGTCGTCCCGCCGATGAAGTAGTCGTAGACGCGCGCCGCGGACGGGCGGTCCAGACTGTTCTCGACCGCGCGCAACGCCTCGTCCATGCCTCTTATGGTAGTGATCAATGAAGTGTGGGAGCAGCTCGCAACGAATTGTCTGATTGGACCCTGATGAGTGATTTCGTCCTCGTGCACAGCCCGCTCGTCGGACCCGCGACCTGGCAGCGGGTCGCGGCCGAACTGCGGTCGCGCGGTCACCGGGTCACCACGCCGTCCCTGCTCGGCGCGCTGGACGGACCGGGCCCGTACTACCCGAAGCTCTTCGACGCGGCCGCCGAACCGGGCATCCTGGTCGCGCACAGCGGCGCCGGAGCGCTGCTGCCCGGCATCGCCGCGCGGACGCACGCCCCACGCGCGATCTTCGTCGACGCCCTGCTGCCGCACCCGGGCCGCGGCTGGTTCGACACCGCACCGCCCGAGCTGGCCGAGCGCCTGCGCGGACTGGCGACCGACGGACGGCTCCCGCCCTGGCACGAGTGGTTCCCCCCGGGCACGGTCGAGGACCTGCTGCCCGACCAGCGAACCCGCGACGAGTTCCTGGCCGAGCTGCCCCGCGTCCCGCTGGCCTACTTCACCGAACCCGCGCCCGAGGCCGCCCTCCCACCCAGCGCCTACCTCCAGCTCAGCGCCGCCTACGACGAGGAGGCCCGCGAAGCCGCCGCACGCGGCTGGCCCGTGCAGCGCCTGGACGCCCACCACCTCGCCCCGCTGACCGCCCCCGCCGAGATCGCGGCCGCACTGGAACGGTTTGAGTAGAAGCACTCAAGACTTCCGGATCGCCAACCGCGACCGTGGATCAATGACGACGAAAACCACCTCGCCGACCACGGGCGCGTTCTTCGCGCAGTCGGCGATCTCGTTCGGCATCTCGCTCGCCGCGGTCGCGGTGGGCGTCGCCTACCTGCCCGTTGACGGCTGGGTCCGCGCCTTCCTCGCGATCGCGATGCTCTACGCCATCACCTCGGCGTTCACGCTGGCGAAGGTCGTGCGCGACCGGCAGGAGAGCAGCTACCTGATGAGCCGGGTCGACCAGGCTCGGCTGGAGAAGCTGCTCGCCGAGCACGACCCGTACCGCGAGCCGGCCCTGTGAGATTCCACATCTCCGGCCCGGGGAACAACCGGATTCCCGCAGGTCGTTGAACCGTTGCGTGGCATCAGAGCAACGCCGGGCGCGGGTGCGCGCGCCCGAACTCGCCGGGGACGTGTGGCTGAACACCGGGGGCGAAACCGTCACCCTGGCGCAGCTGCGCGGCAAGATCGTGCTGCTCGACTTCTGGACCTCGGGCTGCATCAACTGCCTGCACGTCCTCGACGAGCTGCGCCCGCTGGAGGAGGAGTTCGCCGACGTGCTGGTCACGATCGGCGTGCACTCGCCGAAGTTCCTGCACGAGGGCGAGGCCGCGGCCATCGAGGCGGCCGTCCGCCGCTACGAGGTGCACCACCCGGTGCTCAACGACCCCGACCTGACCACCTGGTCGCAGTACGCCGTGAAGGCCTGGCCGACGCTGGTGATCGTCGACCCGCAGGGCTACGTCGTGCACACCGCCGCCGGTGAGGGGCACGCCGAGGCGCTGCGCCGGGTCATCGCCGAGCTGGTCGAGACCCACGACGCGCAGGGCACGCTGCGCCGCGGCGGCAGCCCGTACGTGCCGGTCGAGGAACAGCCCGCCGACCTGCGCTTTCCGAGCAAGGCCGTGGCCACCGCCGAGGGCCGCATCCTGGTCGCCGACACCGGCAACCACTCGATCGCCGAGTTCGCCTCCGACGGCGAGACCCTGATCCGCCGCTTCGGCAGCGGCGAGCGCGGCCGCGCCGACGGCGCCTTCGACGTCGCGAGCTTCGCCGAGCCGTCCGGCCTCGCGCTGCTGCCCGCCGAGGTCGCCGACCAGGCCGGGTACCACCTGCTCGTCGCCGATACGGCCAACCACCTGCTGCGGGGCGTCGACCTGGTCACCGGCGAGGTCACCACCGTCGCCGGCACCGGCACCCAGTGGCGCGACGGCGACACCGACGGCGACGCGCTGTCCATCGACCTCACCAGCCCGTGGGACGTGGTCTGGTGGGAGCCCGCGGGCGGCGCGGTCGTCGCGATGGCGGGCAACCACACGCTCGGCCTGTTCGACCCGCGCACCGGCCGCATCTCCCGCTTCGCCGGCACCACCGTCGAGGGCCTGCGCGACGGCAAGCTCGCCGAAGCCTTCTTCGCGCAGACCTCCGGCCTGGCCGTCCAGGGCGACCGGCTCTGGCTCGCCGACGCCGAGACCTCCGCGCTGCGCTACGTCGAAGACGGCGAAGTGCACACCGCGATCGGCACCGACCTGTTCTCCTTCGGCCACCGCGACGGCGACGCCGCGGACGCGTTGCTGCAGCACCCGCTGGGCGTCGCGGTCCTGGCCGACGGCACGATCGCGATCGCCGACACCTACAACGGCGCGGTCCGCCACTACGACCCGGCGAGCGGCGAGGTCGCCACTCTCGCGGAGAACCTCGCCGAGCCGTCCGGCCTGCTGCTCACCGGCGAGGCGCTGCTGGTGGTCGAGTCGGCCGCGCACCGCCTGACCGCGCTGCCGCCGGCCGCGGACGGGCAGCGGGTCGCCGGTGACGCGCTCGCCGTGCGCCGCCCACCGACCGAGCTGGCCCCGGGCACCGTCGAGTTCTCCGTGGTCTTCACCCCGCCGCCGGGCGAGAAACTCGACGACCGGTTCGGCCCGTCGACCCGCCTGCAGGTGACCGCCGCGCCGCCCGAGCTGCTGGCCGAGGGCGAGGGCACCGGCACCGAGCTGACCCGCACGCTGAAGATCGCCGAGGGGCACACCGAGGGCGTGCTGCAGGTGGTGGCGCAGGCCGCGAGCTGCGACTCCGAGGCCGAGCACCCGGTGTGCCGGGTGACCCGGCAGGACTGGGGCGTGCCGATCCGGATCACGCCGGACGGGCCGGACCGCCTCCAGCTGATCCTCGCGGGGGCGTGAAGGCGCCCGCCAGCACGTCCATGGCCTGGTGGAACAACGTGACCAGGTCCGGATCCGAACCGGGCTGCCAGCACCCGATGGCGGCCCGGTTCGCGCCGATCACGGCCGCGGCCGTGGCCCGCACGTAGAGGTCGTCCGCCGCCAGCCCGGTGCGGGTGGCCAGTGCCTGCGCCACGGCTTCTTCGAGCGCCCGGTTCGCCTGCGCCACCCGGGGCATCAGCTCCGGGTGCTCGCGCAGCAGCAGCGTCCGCTCGCTCCACACCTCGGTGGCGGCCAGCTCGGCGAACCGCCCGGCGAACACCTCCCGCAACGCCGTCAGCGGCGGCTCGTCCGCGGGCCGGTCGACGATGCGTTGCCCCAGCGTGGTGGCCGCGATGTCCAGCGACAACACGGCTTCGTCCTTGGTCGCGAAGTAGTTGAAGAACGTCCGCGGTGACACCCCGGCGGCCGCGCAGATGTCCTCGACCGTCACCCCGTCCGGCCCGTGCCGGCGGTACAGCGTGACGGCCGCGTGGCGCAGCGCTTCGCGGGTGGCTTCCTTCTTGCGCTCGCGCAGACCGGTGGGCGGGCTCACGATTCTTACAGTACTGCATTTTTGCAGCGCCTGCAAAAAGTGATAAGCTGACAGCATGGCGGAACATGTCGACACCCAGGAACAAGAACCCGGAAAGCTCCGCACCCTGGCCGAAAGCCTGTGGTTCCCGGTCTTCTTCGCCCTCGGCTTCGTCTTCTGCTACCTGCTCGCGTTCCACTCGCCGTCCCCGCACCACATCGAGGTCGCCGTCGCCGACCAGACCGCCGCGGCGCGCATCGAGGCCGCGCTGAACCAGGCGAGCCCGGGCGCCTTCGACGTCCAGCCGGTCGCCACCGCCGAGCAGGCCCGCCAGGCGGTGCTCGACCGCGACGCCACCGCCGCCTACTCCGCCGACCCGGTCCACCCGACCCTGTTCGTCGCCAAGGCCGACGGCTACATGCTCGAATCGGTCCTCAACCAGGCCTTCGCCCCGATCGCCGCGCAGACCGGGCACGCGCTCACGGTCACCGACCTCGCGCCCACCGAGTCCGGCGACACGATGGGCACCGGCATGTTCTACCTGGTGCTGATCTGGAACATCCCCAGCTACATCGTCGTGATGATGCTGCTGCGGGCGGTCACGCTGAGCCGCCGCGCGAAGGTCGCCACGCTGGTCGGCTTCGGCGCCCTGCTCACCCTCATCGGCTACGCCGGCGGCGTCGCGATGGACGTCATCCCGAACGACCCGGTCGCGATCCCGGTGGCGTTCCTGCTCACGCAGGCGGTCTCGCTCACCTCGTTCGGCCTGGTGCCGCTGGTCAAGCAGTGGTTCCCGGGGGTGGCGATGGGCCTGTTCGTGCTGCTGTCGATGCCCTCCAGCGGTGGCGCGGTGCCGATCCAGATGGTGCCCGGGTTCTTCCGCGCGCTGCACCCGTTCTTCCCGATGGGCAACCTCATCGAGGCCCTGCGCGGCATCTTCTACTTCGACGGCAAGGGTGTGTTGCGGCCCATCCTGGTGCTGTGCGCGTGGGTGCTGCTCGGCGTCGTCCTGATCGCCGGGCACAGCCTCCTGCAGCGCCGCCGGGCCGGCGTGGTCGAGGAGCCACCGGTGGAGGACCCGGCCCTGGAGATGCCCCGCCCGACCGCGGTCCCGGTGCACGACCGGCACTTCGGCGAGCCGGTGCCCACGCTGACCGGCGCGGTCCACGCGGACGACGGGCGGCCGGTGCCGGGCGCCGCGGTGACGGTGATGGACGGCCGCGGGCACCAGCTCGTCCGCACGACAGCCAACGACGAGGGCCGCTACGCGGTCGCCGGACTGCCCGAGCAGTTCGTCGATCTGGTGGTGTCCGCGCCCGGTTTCGAGGCGACCGCGAGCCGCGTGCTCGTGCGCGAGGGCGGGACCGCGCACCGGGACTTCACCCTGCGTGGACGGCAACCGCTGATCTCCGCGGCCCGCTGAGGGCACGTAGCATTACCGGCGTGTCGGAAGCCAAGAACTTGCCGGACGACGCGGCGAAGCTGGAAATCCAGATGCTGCACGACCGCGTCCTCGTCCGGGTCTCCGCGGAGGAGGGTGAGCGCCGCAGCAGCGGTGGCATCGTGATTCCGGCGACGGCCCAGGTGGCGCGCCGTCTCGCGTGGGGCGACGTACTGGGGGTAGGCAGTAATGTGCGTAACGTGAAGGTCGGCGACCGCGTGCTGTTCAACCCCGAGGACCAGCTCGAGGTCGAGGTCCAGGGCGAGGCGTACCTGGTGATGCGGGAGCGCGACATTCACGCCGTGGCCACCGAGCGCACGGACCACGGGACGGGCCTGTACTTGTAACGCGTCCGGGAGGAAGCGTGGGGCGGGAGGACCAGTACTGGCCGGAGCGGGACCCCGATTCCCTCCGGGACGCCGAAACCGCGGTCGGCCCGCGTCCGCCCGCCGAGTTCCTGCTGGACGAACCGCTCGACGCGACCGAGGACGCCCTGGTCGGGGAGCTGCTCGAGGTCGGTGACGCGCCTGCCGCGTCGCCGTCGCCGGGCAAGCGCTTCCTGGCGCGCGCGTTCATGGTCGCGGGCTGCCTGCTGGGCGTCGGGGTCATCCTCTACGCCGCGGACCTGATCGTCAGCGCCGGTGACGTGCCGCGCGGGGTCACGGTCGCCGGGGTCGAGGTCGGCGGGCTGAGCCGCGACGACGCCGAGACGAAGCTGCGCCGCGAGCTGGGCCCGCGCCTGAACGCGCCGGTGCCGGTCGAAGCCGGCGACGTGCGCACCACGCTCGACCCGGCGCAGTCCGGGCTGTCCGTCGACTGGTCCTCGACCGTCGCGCAGGCCGGGCGCCAGCCGCTCGACCCGGTGGACCGGATCACCTCGTTCTTCCGCACCCGCGAGGTCGGGGTGGTCACCGCGACCGATCCGGACGAGCTGCACTCCGCGATCGCGCGCCTGGCCGCCGAGCGCATCAACCACCCGCCGACCGAGGGCAGCATCGGGTTCGTCACGCTCCCCGGCACCGACGGCGGCGTGCACCCGTACCCGATCGAGCCGCGCAACGGGCAGGACCTGGCCGACGTCAAGGGCGCCGGGGACATCCTGCGCGCGACCTGGCTGGACAAGAGCGGCGTCCGGCTGCCGGTCGTGCTCACGCCGGTCAAGGTCACCTCGGCCGGCGTGCACTCGGCGCTGGAACGGCTGGTCGTGCCCGCGGTCGCCAAGCCGGTCACGCTGCACGGCGAGGGCGCCGACGCGGTGCTCAAGCCGAGCGCGATCGCCGCCGCCCTGAAGTTCAGCCCGGCCGACGGCGGCGCCCTCCGGGTCGAGGCCGATCCGGTGAAGCTGCAGCAGGCGGTGCGCGATCCGCTGGCGACCACGGAGAAGCGCGGCAAGGACGCGCAGATCGTGTTCGCCGGTGGCGCGCCCGTGGTCCAGCCGTCCGAGGACACGCGCAAGATCGACTGGAACCGGACGTTCCACCCGCTGATGGACGTCCTCGCCAAACCGGACGGCCGGGACCTGGCGGTGCGCTACCAGACGACCCGCCCGCGGACGACGACCGAGGACGCGAACGCGCTGGGCATCAAGGAGGTCATCGGCGAGTTCAGCACCGGCGGCCTGTCCGGCCCGGCCGCGACGAACGCGCGGGTCATGGCGGAGAAGGTGCACGGCACGATCCTCCGGCCCGGCGAGACGTTCAGCCTCAACGCCCGGGTGGGCGCCCGCAGCCAGTCGCAGGGGTACGTGCCGGCGCCGGTGAACGAGGACGGGTTCGGCCCGGAGGTGATCGGCGGCGGCTCGTCGCAGTTCACCACTACCCTGTACAACGCGGCGTACCTCGCCGGCCTGACCGACGCCGGGCACACCGAGCACACCTACTACCTGGACCGCTACCCCGCCGGACGGGACGCGATCGCGATCACCGCCGACGGGTCCGCGGTGGACCTGAAGTTCACCGACTCCCTGCGCAGCGGGGTGGCGATCCAGGCGTCGGTGTCCGGCGGCAGCGTGACGGTGAAGATCTGGGGCACCAAGCAGTACCGCGTGGAGTCCTCGACCGGCGCGTACTCGGACTTCCGGCCGCCGCCGCTGCAGCCCGGCGGCCCGGACTGCAGCCCGTCCAGCGGCCGTCCCGGCTTCACCACGAGCGACACCCGGGTGCTCTACGACGTGACCACGGGGGCCGAGGTCCGCCGCGACACCCGGACGGTCACCTACGCGCCGAAACCGGCCGTGGTGTGCGGGTTCGGGGTGAGTTCCGAGCCGGGGGACGCGACAACTCGGTAGCGGTGACGCCGGGTGCGATGACACCATCCGGCGGCATGGAGATCTTCGGTCCGGTGCTGGACGTGCGGCCGCTGTTCGGCCGCGAGCGTCACGAGTTGCTGACGTTGCTGGGTTCGCTGAGCGCCGAGGAGTGGTCGGCGCCCACGGTGTGTCCCGGCTGGACCGTGCACGACGTCGCCGGGCACATCCTCAACGACTACATGCGGCGGCTGTCCGGCGGCCGGGACCACTTCCCGGGGGCCGAGTTCGCCAACGACGAGACCCTGCCCGCCTACCTCGCCCGGGTCAACGACGAGTTCGTCCGGGCGATGCGGCAGTGCAGCCCCCAGCTGATCGTCCAGCTGCTCACCGCCCTCGGCCCGGACCTGGACCGGCTGTGGGAGACCTACGACCTGACCGCTTCCGCGGCCCTGGACGTGTCGTGGGCCGGGGACGGCCCGAGCCCGGCGTGGCTGGACATCGCGCGCGAGTACACCGAGTTCTGGGTGCACCAGCAGCAGATCCGGGACGCGGTGGGACGCCCCGGCGCCGATCAGCCGGAGCTGGTCGGTCCCGTGCTCGATGCGTTCATGCGCGCGCTGCCCCACACGCTGCGGGACGTGGTGCGACCGGAGGGCACGGTGGTGCGGGTGGTCCTCGACGATGGCGGGACCTGGCACGCCCGGTCGGACGGACAGCGGTGGCGGATGGCCGACGGGGGCGACCCCGCGGCCACGGTCACCATGCGCCCTGGCGACTTCTGGCGCCTGGCCACGCGCGGCATCTCCGTCGAGGAGGCCCGCCGGCGAGCGGACACCGCTGGCGACCCCGACCTCGCCGGGGCCGTGACCACCCTCCTGGCCGTGATCGCCTGACCTAGCGCAGCACGAGGCAGTCGTCGAGGTCGTCGAGCCAGGGCGGGGTCTCCAGCCACCGGTTCCAGCGCAGGTCGAGCTTGACCAGCGGCAGCTCGGCGAGTCCGTCCGGCAGGGTGCGCAGCTCGTTCTCCCGCAGGTCCAGGTACCGCAGGTCGCGCAGCTTCCCGATCGAGGCGGGCAGCTCGGTGAGGTGGTTGCCGCGCAGGTGCAGCTCCCGCAGCGCGCTCAGCTCGCCGATGCTGTCCGGCAACTCGCGCAGGTCGTTGCGGTACAGCCGCAGCTCCCGCAGCTCGCGCAGGCCGGAGAGGTCCGAGGGCAGCGACTCCAGCCCGTTGTCCGTCGCGCTCAGGTATCGCAGGCGGCCGAGGCGGGTCAGCTCGTCCGGCAGTCTGGTCAGGCGGTTGTCCGAGAGGTACAGGTACTCGGTCAGGTTCGGCAGGTCGCCCAGCTCGGTGGGCAGCTCGGTGAGCTGGTTGTGGCCGAGGTCGAGCGTGTGCAACGCGGTCAGCCGCGCGATGGCGGCCGGGATCGTGGTCAGCCGGTTCGCGGCGAGGTTCAGCACGGCCAGCCGGTCCAGGTCCCACAGCTCGTCCGGCAGTTCGCTGAGCTCGTTGTCGTAGGCGCTCAGGTACTCCAGGCCCGCGGGCAGTTCCGGCAGCCGGGTGAGGCCCTGGTGGTCGAGGTCCATCGGGGGAACATACCGGCGCGATCACTGCGCGTACGTTCCGATACGCTCCGTCACCGTTTGCGAGAGAGGGAGGATCTTGATGAAGAAGTCCCTGGCCGTGTTGGTGGCGGCCACGGCGGTGGTGGTGCTGCCCGGGACGGTCGCGGCCGCGGAGGGCGAGCCGGCGCTGGTGCACGCCTCGACGCAGAACAGCTGCAAGCTGAACATCCGGGCGGGCGCGGACGTCGGCTCGGCGCTGCTGCACACGCTGACCTGCACGAACTACACGACGTGCGTGCACTCGCCGGAGCGGGACCTGCCGTGCGGGCAGGTGGTCAAGGGCGGCACGTACACCTGCGTCGGGTCCGACGGCAAGCAGCTGACCGACAACCGGTGGGCCGAGGTGCTGTGGCGCTCACCGCAGCAGTCGTTCGTGGCCGTGGGCTGCGCCGCGTTCCGGTCCTGACACACGAACGTGCCCCGGGAGGGCGGACCTTCCCGGGGCACGTTCGTGTGCGGTTACCTACTCAGTTTCCGCCGGCCGTACAAGCCGCTGACCAGCGAGACCCCGATCGCCGCGATGACCACCTGGGTGATCAGCTCGAGCCAGTCGAAGCCCTTGGTGTCGGCATAGCCGATGCCCCGCGCGATCGCGGTGCCGATGAACGCGGCGACGATACCGACGATGATCGTGAGCCAGATCGGGATGCCCTGCTTGCCGGGTGCAATCAGCCGACCCAGCGCGCCGATGATCAGACCCACGACGATCGCGCTGATGATTCCACCGATTGTCATCGCAACTCCTTCAGCTTCGGTGTGCTCACGGAGTACCTTCCCGCGCCGCTTTCAAACCCGCATATTTGCGGACGCTTATATACGCTTGGTGTGATACCCCGCAGGTGGACGTCTTCGCCGCGGTGGCCGAGCCCAGCCGGCGTACGCTGCTGGACCTGCTGGCCGAGGGTGAGCCGGCCGCGGGCGCTCTGGTCGCGGCGCTGCCCGGCCTGACCCAGCCCGCGGTGTCCCGCCACCTGCGCATCCTGCGGGAGTCCGGCCTGGTCGAAGTTCGCCCGGACGGGCAACGCCGGATCTACGCGCTGCGCCCGGAGGGCCTGCCCCGAGATCGACAAGTGGCTCGGCCTCCACCGCCGCCACCGGACGCGCCAGCTGCGGGCGCGGCCAGGAAGGGGCGCACCTCGAGCCGCTCGTGGATCGGCTTCCGGACCGTCCCCGGCGGGCGCCGCTCCCTGTCGTACGGCACCCACCCCCTCCGGGGGCCGGCGCCTGACCATCGACGAACTCGCCGTTCCCCTCCAGCCGGTCCGCGAAAGCCCGCAGGTACTTCCCCATCGTGGTCTCCTCGCCGATTTCGGCACCACCCGCCGAAAACCTTGGCGCGAACACGCGAAAGGCCCCCTCGCTCGGAGCGAGAGGGCCTTTCGCAGGGGATTACGGGGAGATCAGAACGCCGCCTCCGGGACCTCCATGAGGTCGTTGTCGGCGGCCTCGACGACCGCGCGGCGCGCGGTCAGCTCGGGCAGCACCTGCTTGGCGAAGAACGACGCCACCGCGATCTTGCCCTGGTAGAACGCCTGGTCCCGGGCCGAGGCGCCGTCCAGCTTGGTCAGCGCGACCTCGGCCTGGCGCAGCAGCTGCCAGCCCACCAGCAGGTCACCGGCCGACATCAGGAAGCGGACGGTGTGCTGGCCGACCTTGTACAGGTTCTTGACGTCCTCCTGCGACGAGGTCAGGTAACCGATCATCGCGCCGAGCATGCCCTGCACGTCCTCCAGGGCGCGCTTGAGCAGCTCACGCTCGTTCTTCAGCCGGCCGTTGCCCGCCTCCGACTCGATGAACTTGGTGATCTCGTTCGCGATGTAGCCCAGCGCCTGGCCCTTGTCGCGGACGATCTTCCGGAAGAAGAAGTCCTGCGACTGGATCGCCGTGGTGCCCTCGTACAGCGAATCGATCTTCGCGTCGCGGATGTACTGCTCGATCGGGTAGTCCTGCAGGAAGCCGGACCCGCCCAGGGTCTGCAGCGACTGCACGAGCTGCTCGGTGGCGCGCTCGGAGCCGACGCCCTTGACGATCGGCAGCAGCAGGTCGTTGACCCGCTCGGCCAGCTTCAGCGAGTTCTCATCGCCCTCATTGGTCCACACCTGGTCCTGGAAGGACGCGGTGTAGAGGTACACGGCGCGCAGGCCCTCGGCGTAGGCCTTCTGCAGCATCAGCGACCGGCGCACGTCCGGGTGGTGCGTGATGGTGACCCGCGGCGCGGTCTTGTCGGTCATCTGGGTCAGGTCCGCGCCCTGCACGCGCTCCTTGGCGTACTCCAGCGCGTTCAGGTAGCCGGTGGACAGCGTGGCGATCGCCTTGGTGCCGACCATCATCCGGGCGTACTCGATGACCTGGAACATCTGCGCGATGCCGTCGTGCACCTCGCCCAGCAGCCAGCCCTTGGCCGGGGTGCCGTGCTGGCCGAAGGTCAGCTCGCAGGTGGTGGAGACCTTGAGGCCCATCTTGTGCTCGACGTTGGTGACGAACACGCCGTTGCGCTCACCGAGCTCACCGGTCTCGGTGTCGAAGTGGAACTTCGGCACCAGGAACAGCGACAGGCCCTTGGTGCCCGGCTTGGCCTCGATGCCCGGGCCCTCGGGGCGGGCCAGCACCAGGTGCATGATGTTCTCGGTCATGTCCTGGTCGGCGGAGGTGATGAACCGCTTCACGCCGTCCAGGTGCCAGCTGCCGTCCTCCTGCAGCACGGCCTTGGTGCGGCCGGCGCCGACGTCCGAACCGGCGTCCGGCTCGGTGAGGACCATCGTGGCGCCCCACGCGCGGTCGATCATGATCCGCGCCCAGCGCTTCTGCTCCTCGGTGCCGTTGCGGTCGAGGATCATCGCGAAGTTCGGGCCCGCCATGTACATGAACAGGGCCGGGTTGGCGCCGAGGATCAGCTCGGCGGCCGCCCACTGCACGGTCGGGGGCAGGCCGAGGCCGCCCAGGTCGTTGGTGAGGCCCAGCCGCCACCACTCGCCGTCCCAGAGCTGCTGGTAGCTCTTCTTGAACGACTCCGGCAGCTTGGCCGAGAACGTCTTGGGGTCGTACACCGGCGGGTTGCGGTCGGCGTCGGCGAAGGACTCGGCCAGCGGGCCGACCGCCAGGTTGTTGAGTTCCTGCAGCGCGCCGCGCGCGGTCTCCTCGTCGGAGTCCGCGAGGACCCCCTTGCCGAGGCGCTCCTGCACGTTCAGCACCTCGAACAGGTTGAACTCGAGGTCTCGCACGTTGGACTTGTAGTGGCCCATGTCGTCGCTCCGTTGTCGATCGGGTTTCCGGCTGGGCGCATGCTGGTCCCCTACTGGCCGGTAACATCAGGATATTACCTGTGGGTAACCGCGGCAAGCGAATCCAGCCGGTTGTGACGCACGGATCGCGCTACCGGGAGCGGTACTCGACCACCCCGGGAGCCGACGAACCGGGCGTGAGCCGCTGCTCGGGGCCGTCGTCGGGCTGAGCCACGAGGATCCCGGCGCGGAAGGCGATCGTCACGGCGTGTGTCCGGTCGCGAGCGGACAGCTTGCGCAGGATGCTCTTCACGTGCGTGCGCACGGTCTCCACGGACAGGTAGAGGACCTTCGCGATCCCCGCGTTCTCCAGCCCTTCCGCCACGAGCTGCAGCACCTGGTACTCGCGGCGGGACAGCGGCATCTGCGCGCGGCGCACCGCGGCGGCGCTGGCGGACTGGCGGGCCGCGGAGACCAGCGTCGCCAGCGACGGGTCGACGTAGCGGCGGTCCAGGTAGGCGCGGCGGATGCCCTCGACGAGGCGCCGCGACTCGGCCGAGCGCGGGATCGCGGCGTGCACGCCGGCCGCGATGGCGTCGTGCAGGAAGGCGGGCGTGCGGTTGGCCTCGCGCACCAGCGCGATGACGATGAGCGCCGGATCACCGGCGATGAGCAGCTTGCTGAGGTGACCGTGCGGGTCGAGCCCGGAGTCGACGAGGATGACGTCGGGGTGGATCTGCTCGGCCAGCTGCAGCGCCCCGTGCGGGTTGATGGCCTGTCCGGCCCAATGCATCCCCGGCGTGCGCTGCACGAGCCCCGAGAGACCCTCGCGGTAGATGGGCACCGGGTCGACCGCCGCGACACCCACACTGCGGCCGGCCGATGGTCCCTGCGGCACCCGCGTGGGGTCGTTACTGCGCGTCATCACAAAACTCCGTCTCGGCAAGGCCGGTCGTGGGAGCACGCACAGCCCGGGCGGCCCGCCCCCCTCGACGTCCGCCCGGGCTACTGTGGCGCCTCGACCCGATCCTCCCTGCTGGAACCGGCCACGACCGACACCCGTCAATTGTGTGACCCGCCAGGGCCGTCCGCGTGACGCGGGTTCACCCGCTTGTGTCGTGAACTACTCTGAGTAAACCGCGTGGCGCAGGTGGGCGAAGGCTTCTGCGAGTGTCGTCGGCGTCCAGTGTGCGTTGAGACCACTCGGATTGGGCAGCACCCACACGCGTGTTTCACCCAGCGAATGCGACTGGCGCCCCACCGTCGCCGCCGGGCGGCCGAACGCCGTCCGGTAGGCGGTGATCCCGACGACCGCGAGCCAGCGCGGCCGGTACTCCGCGGCCTTCTCGGCGAGCCGCACGCCGCCGGCGCGGAGTTCGTCGGCGGTCAGCTCGTCGGCGCGCGCGGTGGCCCGGTTGACGACGTTGGTGATGCCGAGGCCCAGTGCGAGCAGTTCGTCCTGCTCGCTCGGGTCGAAGCGGCGTGGCGTGAAGCCGGACGCGTGCAGCGCCGGCCAGAAGCGGTTTCCGGGACGGGCGAAGTGGTACCCGGTGGCGCCGGAGTAGAGGCCGGGGTTGATCCCGCAGAACAGCACGTCGAGGCCGGGTGCGAGCACGTCCGGGATCGTCGTCCCCGCTGCTGCGGCGAGCTGTTCTCTGGTGGGCCGGGAGGAAACCATGCGAAGCCGGATACTAGCCGTCGCCGTGGACTGCCACGACGCCGAATCGCTCGCGCGGTTCTGGTCCCGCGCGCTGGGCTACGACGAGATCCGGCGCTGGCAGGACGACAAGGGCGTGGAATACGTCAACATCGGGACCGACGACCAGTGCATGCTGGTGTTCCAGCCGGTCGGCGAGGACAAGGTCGTGAAGAACCGGCTGCACCTGGACCTGGCGCCGGTGGCGGGCACCCAGGCCGACGAGGTGGCGCGGCTGACGGAGCTGGGCGCACGCGTGCTGTCGGACGATCCGGACCTGCCGTGGGTGGTGCTGGCCGACCCCGAGGGCAACGAATTCTGCGTGCTCCCGCCGCGGGAGGCGGGCTAGGCTGCGGGCGTGTTCTGCGTATGCGTGGCCCTGGACTGGTGGGCGTCGTCCGAGTGACGGCCGTCGTGACCCCCACTTCGAGCCGTCTTCGGACGGCCGTGCGTCCGAAGACGGCTCCCAGCACTGGAGCCTCTCGTGGAACCCCCGATCGAAGCCGGCGCCGATCTGCGCCCTGAAGTTGCCGTCCGGCTCGCCTCGCAAGGCGTCCGCCTGTTGTGGCGCGACGATTTCGTGGCCGCCCGCCGCCTGCTCGCCGCGATGGGCAAGCGGTTGCCCGCGCGCTCGCCGGATTTCTACCGCTACCGCCAGTCGCGCCGGAACCGGGCGCGCGTGCTGGGCATGCTGCTGGTCGAGGTCGGCCCGGACCTGCGCGTCGACCTGCCCCGCGCGCCGGACGTGCGGGCCGCCGTCCGCGCCGCCGGTGGTGAGCCGGGCCTGGTGCCGCTGACCGAGCTGCTCGGGATGCTCAGCGCGTACGAGTGGCGGGTGAAGGGCGTGCCGGTGGCGGCGCTGGGCGCGCGGATCCACCCGCACTACGGCGTGTTCTCCCCGACCCGGCAGGACTACGTGTCGCTGGTGGCCCGCGCGCCGCTGTCCGGCGTCCGGACGGCCTTCGACATCGGGACGGGCACCGGGGTCCTGGCCGCGGTCCTGGCGCGCCGCGGGGTGCCGGAGGTGGTGGCGACGGACATCGTCCCGGCCGCGGTCGCGTGTGCCAGGGAGAACGTGCGGCACCTCGGTTTGCCGCAGGTCAGGGTGGTGGCGGCGGACCTGTTCCCGCCGGGCCGCGCGGACCTGGTGGTGTGCAACCCACCGTGGCTCCCCGGCGCGGCGCGGTCGGCGTTGGACGCCGCCGTGTTCGACCCGGGCTCGCGGATGCTGGCGGGTTTCCTCGCCGGAGCGGCCGCGCACCTGACTCCCAGCGGCGAGGCGTGGCTGGTCCTGTCGGACCTGGCGGAGCTGGTCGGCCTGCGTACCCGCGCGGAGCTGCTGACCCGCTTCGAGGCGGCCGGGCTGACGGTGGCGGACCGCCTGGACGCACCCCGCCGGCGGCATCCAGGGGCGGACCCGCTCGCGAAGGCGCGATCCCAGGAGGTGGTGTCCCTCTGGCGCCTGCACCCCTGACCGGCGAACACTCGTCGCATGGACACCACTGCCGACGGCTGCCCGGTCGAGGTCTACCGCCTGCTGCCTCCGGCGGGGGAGGCGGAGATCGTGCACCGGGTGGCCCCGGCCGGCGCCGCGGTGCTCGACCTGGGCAGCGGCACCGGCCGCATCGCCCACCGGCTGATCGAGCTGGGCCACCCCGTCACCGCGGTCGACGATTCCGCCGAGATGCTGGCGCACGTGCGTGGCGCCGAGAGGGTCCGCGCCCGCATCGAGGATCTCGGCCTCCGGCGGCGCTTCCCGGTCGTGCTGCTGGCCAGCCACCTGGTCAACCAGCCGGACAGCCACGCCCTGCTGGCGACCGTGGCGCGGCACCTCGCTGACGACGGTGTCGCGGTCATCGAGTGGCACCCGCCGTCCTGGTTCGACACGGTCGCCGAGGGCGGCGGTCACCTCGGCGAGGTGCTGGTCAGCCTGACCGGCGTGGTCCGCGACGGGCCGCTGCTCAGCGCCACCGTCCGCTACCAGGCGCGCGGCCGGTCGTGGGAGCAGCCGTTCACCACCCGCCGGCTGAGCGAACCGGAGCTGCGCGCCCGCCTCGCCGAGGCGGGCCTGCGCTTCTCCCGCTGGTGCACCCCGGACCACCGCTGGTTCGCGGCCAATCGGGCGAAGGTGGCGCATTCACCACAACCCGGGTACGGTATGTGATCTGCCACACAAGCACGACGCCAAAGGAGGCGGCGTGGAGTTCGCGATCGTCCTCGGGCTCGTAGTCCTGGTCTTCCTGGCCGCCGGCGTGGTCGTCACCTGGGAGGACCGCAGGGCGGCCAGGCGCAAGGCCCACCAGCGGGCCGCGGCTCTGGCGCGCCTCGGTGAGGTGGACCCGCTCGCGCCGCGCCGGCTCGCGGACCGGCTGGACGGCTGACCGCAGCACGAGGAACAGCGTCGCGGCGATCCAGCCGAGCGCACCGCGCCGGTGAACCCGCGCTTCCACAGCAGCCGCGCGAACAACCCCAGCGGCACGAACGTCACGGCCGGCCCGAACATCGCCCGGATCCGCCCGAACCGGGCGTGCGGTAGCTGGGGAGGAACCACCGGGTCCGCCGAATCGGGCGAGAAGCCCGCCCGCGCTCACCGTCCCGGTCGAATGGCCGACCGCGTGCCCGACTTTTCACCGGGCTTCCACCTTTCGGGCCTGGTGATCGTTGCTCAGCGAAGGTTAGATCGCGCCGGTATGCCCCTTACCGGAGGAACGATGTCCCCTTCATCTCGCGTGCTGCGACGCTGCGTAGCGGTCACCGCCGCGACGCTGGCCGCCGTCACGGTCACGGCCGCGCCCGCGTCCGCCGCCCAGCCGCCCGGCACCACCGACGTCCGGCTGATCACCTTCAACGACTTCCACGGCAACCTCGAACCGCCGTCCGGCTCGTCGGGGCGCGTCACCCTGCCCGACGGCTCGACGGTGAACGCCGGCGGCGCCGCCTACCTGGCCACGCACGTCAAGCAGCTGGAGAGCGAGGTCAAGAACTCGGTCCTGCTGTCCGCGGGTGACAACGTCGGCGCTTCGCCGGTGGCCTCGGCGCTGTTCCACGACGAGCCGACCATCGAGTTCCTCAACGAGATGGGCGTGCGGGCCTCCGTCGTCGGCAACCACGAGTTCGACGAGGGCTACCAGGAGCTGCAGCGCATGCAGTTCGGCGGCTGCCACCCCACCGACGGCTGCCAGTTCCGGGACGAGTTCCGGGGCGCGGACTTCCCGTTCCTCGGCGCCAACGTGTACTTCGACAACGGCGCGCCCGCGCTGCTGCCGTTCACCGTGGAGTTCTCCGGCGGCCAGCCGATCGGCGTCATCGGCGCCACCCTGGAGGACCTGCCCACGGTCGTCCCGGCCGAGGCGATCAAGGGGCTGGAGTTCGGCGACGAGGTCGAGGCCATCAACCGCACCGCCGGCTGGCTCGACCGCCTCGGCATCAAGGCCCAGGTCGTGCTCCTGCACCAGGGCGACAACACGCGGGGCGGCGGCCCGGACTCGTGCACGGTCAACCCCGGCCCGGCCAGCCAGATCGCGAAGGGCGTGTCGGCGAGCGTCGACGCCATCTTCACCGGCCACAGCCACCAGCAGTACAACTGCTCGATCGCGGACCCGGCGGGCAACCCGCGCCCGGTGATCCAGGGCCTGTCGTTCGGCCGTCTGCTGTCGGTCGTGGACCTCAAGATCGACAAGCGGACGCGGGACGTGGTCCGCAGCGCCACCGTCGCGCACAACGAGATCGTCACCCGCGACGTCACGCCCGACCCCGCCGTGGCCAAGCTGGTCGACGAGGCCGTGACCAAGGCCGCGCCGATCGCCAACGAGCGGATCGGCACCATCACCGGCGACCTGAAGGCGGCCGGCGCCCCGTCCGGTGAGTCCACCCTGGGCGACGTCATCGCCGACGCCCAGCTCGAGGCGACCGCCGCCAACGGCGCGCAGATCGCCATCACCAACCCGGGCGGCATCCGCGCCGACCTCAACTACGCGTCCTCGCCAGCCGGGGAGGGCGACGGTGTGGTCACCTACGGCGAGGCGTTCGCCGTGCAGCCGTTCGGCAACATCATGCAGACGATCACGTTGACCGGCGCGAACCTGAAGAACGTGCTCGAGCAGCAGTGGACCGCCGGCGGCACGCGGATCCTGCAGATCTCCTCGACGCTGCGCTACACGTACTCGGCGTCCGCGCCGATCGGGTCGAAGGTGCAGAACATCACGGTCGGCGGCGTCCCGGTCGACCCGGCGGCGAGCTACCGGGTGTCGGTGAACAACTTCCTCGCCGGCGGCGGGGACGGCTTCACCGAGTTCACCAAGGGCACCGACCTGGCCGGCGGCCCGGTGGACCTGGACGCGCTGATCGCGTACTTCGGCGCGCACTCGCCGGTCGCGCCGCCCGCGGCCGACCGGATCACCGTCGTCGCGTAGTTCTCCGGTGTGCGGCCCGGTTTTCCCGGGCCGCACACCGTCACGCGCCGCGGACGGATTCCAGCCGGGCGCGGTCGATGTCCGGGCTGCGGTAGAAGTTTTCCGGGATCTGAGCCAGTTCCGAGCGGCGCAGTTTCCCGCCGAGGCCGTAGAACTCCTGGAAGCTCATGATCAGCGGCCGCCACCGGTCCGGGTCGATGCGGTCGGTGGTGCCGGGCATGCGGATTTCGTCGTGCACGTGGACTTTCTGCACCCGCAGCTCGAAGCACAGGATGTTGCCGCACTGCTGTTCGTCGTCGGCCGCGACCGGGTGGATCGCCTCCACCACGGCCTCCATGGCGACCGGGCACTCCGCGACGCGCGGGGGCGCCACCGTCGCCGACGGCGCCGGGGTCAGCCCGGAGACGCCGAACTTGTCCGGCTCGTAGCGGTATCCGCGCCGCAGCTTGGATTCCGGCACCTCGGCGGTCCCGGTGGTGCGGGCGAGCCGGTCCACCGCGTCGACCTCGTGGACGGACGGCAGGTTCAGCACGCATTCCCCGGTGCGGCGCAGGTTCCGCGCGGTCTGCGAGCGGGCGCCGACGCCGATGATCGCGCGCCAGCCGAGCCAGAAGGCCGACGAGATCGGGGCGAGGTTCACGGTGTCGCCGGTTGTGCTGACGAGCACCACCGGAGTGCCGAAGTACAGGATGTTCGGCTCGATTTCCACGTGTGTCACACGTTCAGCTTCACGATCAGCCGACGGTGCCGCTGGCGGAAAACGGACGCGTCGTTCGGCCGCCCGGACGACGCGTCCGCCACGGAGAGCGATCCCCGGTCGTCCCATTGAGCGATATTCGTGTTGGCCCGTATCGATTGCTCAAGGCGCGCGTCTTACCGGACGACAAGACTTGAATGACGGAGGTGGAACGGGTGACCTCGGAGCGGGCGCGGCCGGACGAGACCGACCTGCTGAGCCTGCACGAGGCTATCGCGGAACTGCACGCCTCGCAGGGCGACTTCCGCACGGCCTACGAGCACCTGAGGACCGCGCTGGGCATCGCGCGCACCGCCCGTCCGCCGATCCCGGAGCAGTTGCGCCGCGAATTCGACCGGCTCCGCCGCGAACGCGCCCAGGCCCGCGAGGAGAGCCTGCGCGACGCGCTGACCGCGGTCTACAACCGCCGTTACCTGGACAGCAGGCTCGCCGACCTGCTCGGCGACGCGCGTACGCCGCTGGCGGTGGCGTTGATCGACATCGATCTGTTCAAACGCGTCAACGACACGTTCGGTCACCTCATCGGCGACCAGGTGCTGCGGCGGGTGGCCGAGTTGTTGCGCGAGGGCGTGCCGGCGCCGGGTTTCTGCGCGCGGTACGGCGGTGAGGAGTTCATGCTCGTGTTGCCGGAGGTCCAGCCGGGGACGGCGCTGCGGATCGCCGAGCACGCCCGGCGGCGGGTGGCCGAACACGCCTGGTCAGAGATCTGCCCGGGGCTGGGCGTGACGATCAGCGTCGGGCTGTCGCACGAGCCGGTGAGCGGGCCGGAGCAGCTGCGGATGGCCGACGACCTCCTTTACGCCGCGAAGCACGCCGGACGCAACCGGGTCGCGTACCGGGAACGCGATGGTGTCCGCGTGCTTGAGCACTGTCAGTAATTGCGAGGGGGCGATTCCCCGTTTTGCCGGTGTGCGGCGTCACCCCGTTTGTCGCACTCGGCCCGCTTTGGCGCACGCTATGTAAAAAAATCAGCAGGAGGGTGTCGTCAGGACCGGCGAGTATCTCTACGATAACGATGCTCGCCGTCCCGGCGATCATCACTGAGACGGTCCCCTCCCGGCGGGCCGGCGTGACCGAGAGAGGAGACCGGGTGCCAGACGACCACGCCGCAGGCCCCGGTCACAGAGCCGACGACGGCTCAACCTCGAACGGCCGGCGACGCCGACGCTCACTGGACACGCACGGCGGCATCAACGTTTCGGACCTGGTCGCGCAGCACACCGGGTACCGCCCCCGGTTCGATGGTGGCCGGTCGAACGCGCACACGGCCCCGCCGGAGCAGGTCCCGCCGGTATCGCGGCGCACGGCACCCCCGGCGCGTCCGGAGCCCCGCGCGCCCGAGCCGCCGCCACAACGCCGCTCCCCGGCCACCGGACGCACGCCCGCGGCGCCGGTCCCGCCGACGCAGCAACCCCGCCGAGCCGCCCCCTCACGACGCGCCGCGGCACCGGAGCCTCCGAACGGCTTCGCGAGCCCGCCACGCCCGGAGCCCCGCCCCGCGGGTGGTTTCGGAGAGACCCCGGAGCCGTCGAACGGTGCCGCGCACCCGAACGGCAACCGCGGCGAGTCGCGCCACGCGAGTGGCTTCGCGGCGGCCCCGGAGGTGTCGAACGGTGCCGCGCACCCGAACGGCAGCCGCGGCGAGTCGCGCCACGCGAGTGGCTTCGCGGCGGCCCCGGAGGTGTCGAACGGTGCCGCGCACCCCAGCGGCAGCCGCGGCGAGTCGCGCCACGCGAGTGGCTTCGCGGCCCCGGAGACCTCCAGCCGAGCCGCTGCACCGGGGCGCCACGCGACCGGTTTCGCGGAAGCGCAACCCGCCAACGGAACAACCGCGCCGAGCCGCCACCCCGATGCCGCCCCCCACGTCAACGGCACCGGGGCCCCCGCTCGCCCCGGTGGCACCCCACAACCACCAACCCGCACCGAGGCCCGCCAACCGAGCAGCTTCGCGGAAGCGCCGCAGCCCTCCGCCCGCGCCGAAGCCCCGCGGCACCCGAGCGGTTTCACGGAGGCACCGCAGCCCTCGTCTCGGGCCGAGGCCCCGCGGCACCCCACTGGTTTCACCGCGGCGCCGAACGGCGCCGAAGCTCCTGCCCGCCGCCCCGGCGCGCCGCAGCCATCCAGCCGCACCGAAGCGCCGGCCCACCCGAGTGGCTTCGCATCAGCGCAGCCTTCGGGCCGCGCCGAGGCGCCCCGCCACCCCAGCGGTTTCGCGGAGGCGCCGCAGCCTTCGGGCCGCGCCGAGACGCCGCAGCCTTCCGGCCGCGCCGAGGCCCCTCGCCACCCCAGCGGCTTCGCCGAGCTTCCGCCGCTGAACGGCGCCGACGCGCCCGCCCGTCGC
Organism: Amycolatopsis thermalba; assembly: GCF_023376025.1. NCBI lineage: Bacteria > Bacillati > Actinomycetota > Actinomycetes > Pseudonocardiales > Pseudonocardiaceae > Amycolatopsis > Amycolatopsis thermalba. Next base: position 308,246 of record NZ_CP091196.1, on the reverse strand, counting down.
GGCGGCAATCCGTTGGAGACCTCCCAGCCTTCCGGCCGCGCCGATGCGCCGCGCCACCCCAGCGGTTTCGTGGAGGCGCCGCAGCTCTCGGGCCGCGCCGACGCGCCCCGCCACCCCAGCGGCTTCGCCGAGGCGCCGCAGCCGAACGCTGCCGAGGTGCCTCCCCGGCCCGGCCCCGCCACGCCCCCGCCCGCCAACCGTCGCGGGACGCCGCCGCCTGCCAACCGCGCCGCCGGGCACCCCGAGGGCAGCCGCGCCGCCGGGCACCCCGAGGGCAGCCGCGCCGCCGGGCACCCCGACACCACCCGCTCCACCGGGCATCCCGAGGCCGCCGACGCGAGTGCCACCCAGCTCCGCGAACCCGTCGAACGCCCCGGTGGCCCCCGCCGACCGCCGCGGGCTCGGCCGGTCACTCCGGCCGACCGGCTGACCATGACCGACGAGCTGGAGCCCGTCGGCGACCACACCAAGGTCCGCCGCAAGATCGACAACACCCTCGCCCGCTTCGCGGCCGCCCACGAGGAACTCGCCGCCGAGGAGGCCAAGCGCCAGGAGCGCCGCGAGCGGTTCATCGCCCGCCCGGTCGCCCTCATCGAGCAAACCCGCACCCGCCTGCAGCGCGTCGTCGCGCCGGTGAAGTCCGACGACGACGGCGAGAAGGCCGCGCCCCAGACCCGCCTGCAGGAGAAGAAACAGCGCCGCAGCGACCGCTCCATCCGCATCACCCGCATCACCTGCGCCGTGCTCGCCGGCCTGATCTTCCTCGCCACCGGCGCCCTGTGGGGCACCAAGACCTGGTTCAACAGCAAGTTCACCGAGATCGCCGCCCTCGACGAGAACTCCTCCGACATCCAGAACGCCGCCGGCCAGACCGGTGACGAGAACTTCCTCATCGTCGGCTCCGACACCCGCGCCGGCGCCACCGCCGAGGAGAACGTGGGCGACGCGGACGCGGTCGGCGGCGCCCGCTCCGACACCGTGATGCTCGCGCACGTGCCGGCCGACCGGAAACGCGCCGTCGTCGTCTCCTTCCCGCGCGACCTGGAGATCTCCCGGCCCGCGTGCGAGCGCTACGACGCCAAGACCGGCACCTACTCCAGCGAGGTCGTCGGCGCCGCCACCAAGGTCAAGCTCAACACCGCCTACGCGGTCGGCGGCCCGAAGTGCCTCACCAAGTGGGTGCAGCAGCTCACCGGCCTGCGCGTGAACCACTTCGTGGGCATCGACTTCGGCGGGTTCAAGGACATGGTCGACGCGGTGCACGGCGTCACCGTGCACGTCGACAAACCGATCAAGGACTCCGTGCTCGGCATGGTGATCTCCCAGACCGGCGACGTCACGATCTCCGGCGACCAGGCCCTCAGCTACGTCCGCGCCCGCCACGTCCAGGGCGACCTGACCTCCGACTACGGCCGCATCAAGCGGCAGCAGGAGTTCCTCACCGCGCTGCTGCAGAAGGCCATGTCACAGGGCGTCATCACCGACCCCACCCAGCTCACCAACTTCGTGACCGCCTTCGCGCGCGCCACCTTCGGCGACAACATCGGCGTCGACCAGATGCTCACGCTGGCCCAGTCGATGAAGGGCATGGACACCAGCAAGCTCAAGTTCCTCACCGTGCCGACCACGGGCGAGTCGAACACCCGCGGCAACGAGGTGCTCCTGGAGACCAAGTCCAAGGAGCTGTTCCAGGCCATGATCGACAACAAGCCGCTGCCCGGCACCCCCGAGTACGAGGCCGCGCAGGCGGCCGCGAGCGCGACCCAGACCCCGCCGCCGAGCTCGTCGAAGTCGTCCGGTTCGTCCTCGTCGGACTCGTGACAACTCGTTAGCCCCGGTTCATGCCCGGTTCACTTCGCGATGCGGCGATTGCCCCGAACGGGTCGTAGAGTGAGGTCATGCGCGAGGCTTACCACGTCGAACTCGAAGACCTGGCCGCGAACCTGGCGGACATGTCGCTCCAGGCCGCGGCCGCCATGAAGAAGGCGACGCAGGCACTGCTCGAAGCGGATCTGTCGCTGGCCGAGCAGGTGATCGGCGACGACCAGAAGATCGACGACGCCCGTGCCGAGAACGAGGAGAAGGCCTACGCCCTCCTGGCGCTGCAGGCGCCGGTCGCGACCGACCTGCGGACCGTGCTGGCCGTGATCCACGCCGCGGAGAGCCTGGAGCGGATGGGTGACCTGGCCCTGCACGTCGCCAAGGCGGCGCGGCGCCGTCACCCGCAGGCCACGCTGCCCGAGCCGGTGCGGATGTACTTCGCCGAGATGGGCGAGCTGGACGTCCGCCTGGCGGAGAAGGTCGCCGACGTCATCAAGAGCCGCGACGTCGAGGCCGCCCGTGCGCTCGAGGAAGAGGACGACCGGGTCGACGAGATCCACCGCCACCTGTTCACGGTGATCATGGACAAGGACTGGGAGCACGGGGTCGCGGCCGCCGTCGACATCACCCTGCTCGGCCGGTTCTACGAGCGGTTCGCCGACCACGCGGTGTCCGTCGGCAAGCGGATGGTGTTCGTGGCGACCGGCAAGATGCCCGGCTACGCCCACGACGAGGACCTCTGACGCGACTAGGACTGACCGCCCTGCAGACGCTGGTGCAGGGCGGTCATCCGCGCGTCCAGGTCGGCAGCGGTCTCCGCGGCGGCGCGTAGCTCGTCGGCGAAGTCGGCCGGGGCGGTGCCGGCGTACTTGTAGAACAGCTTGTGCTCGACCGCCGCCCAGAAGTCCATCCCGACCGTGCGCATCTGGATCTCCACCTTGACCCGCTCGACCCGGTCGGACAGGAACACCGGGATCCGCACGATCAGGTGCAGGCTGCGGTAGCCGTTCGGCTTGGGCGCGGCGATGTAGTCCTTGGTCCGGACGATCTCGACGTCGTCCTGGCGGCCGAGCATCTCGGCGACCAGGTAGACGTCCGGCACGAACGGGCACACCACGCGGATGCCGGCGACGTCCTCGATGTGCTCGCGGATCGCCTCGATGCTCGGCGCGATGCCCTTGCGGGCGAGCTTGTCGAGGATCGCCTCGGGCGACTTGACGCGGCTCGCCAGGTGCTCGATCGGGTCGTGCTGGTTGGCGAAGTCGAACTCCTCGGACAGGATGCGCAGCTTGGTCATCAGCTCGTCGATGCCGAACTTGTAGACCATGAGTTCGCGCTGGAGCGTCCGAAGCAGCGCAGCTGAGTGGCCGACTTCGTCGAGCACGGTCATGCGGCCAGCCTACCGAGGTTGATCAGGGCGCATCGCGGATCGAGCGGGTCGCCCCGATCGAAGCCACGACCACGCAGCAGATCGCGAGCCACTGCAGCGGGTGCAGCGCCTCCCCCAGCACCAGCAGCCCGGACAGCGCCGCGACGGCCGGTTCCAGGCTCATCAGGATGCCGAACACCCGCGGCGGGATCTTGCGCAGCGCCTCCAGCTCGAGCGAGTACGGGATGACCGACGACAGCAGCGCCACCGCGAGCCCGATCAGCAGCACCCACGGCGACAGCAGGCTCGTGCCGCTGTCGACCACGCCAGCCGGCATCGCCGCGACCGCCGCGACCGCCATGCCCAGCGCGAGGCCCTTGCCCTCCTCGGTGCGCTTGCCCAGGGACGCGCTGAGCAGGATGTAGAGCCCCCAGCAGGCGCCCGCGATCAACGCGAACACGATGCCGAGCATCGACAGGTCGCCCCGCGTCTCGGCGAGCAGCACGACACCGCCCGCGGCCACCATCGCCCACAGCACGTCCATCCAGCGCCGCGAGCCGGCCAGCGCGACCGCCAGTGGCCCGAGGAACTCGATGGTGACCGCGATGCCCTGCGGGATCCGCGCGAGCGCCTGGTAGAAGGTCAGGTTCATGACGCCGAGCACGACGCCGTAGGCGAGGACCACCGGCAGCGCGCGGCGGCCCATCCGCAGCACCGGACGCCACACCAGCAGCAGCACGACCGCGGCGAAGAACAACCGCAGCGTGACCGTGCCGGCCGGCCCGGCGACCGCGAACAGCTGCTTGGCGAGCGAGGCGCCCACCTGCACGCTGACGATCCCGATCAGCACCTGCAGCGGCGGCGGGATGGCCCCCAGGGCCCGCCCGGCGGCCGCGAGCACCCGGGGCTTGGGCAACCGCCCGCCGACACCGTCCACGAAAACCTGAACCACGACCTCGACGCTAGCGGCACCCACCGACAGTTCCCACCGGATTTCCCTCACGTGGTGGGGACCCACCCGGGTCGGTCCGCGGCGGGGAGGCTGGTCTTCCAGGGGCCCGGGCGAGGAGGCGGCACCCGCCGACAGTGCCCGCTGGTTCCGTCGCACGTGGCGGGGCTGCCCGGGTCGGTCTGCGGGAGGTCCTCCAGGACCCCGCGCGACGTGCGGCAGCGAGAAGTGGTGGTCGAGTGCGGCGCTGTCGGCACCCACCGCCAGTGCCCGCCGGTTTCGCCTCACGTGGTGGGGAGCCACCCGGGTCGGTCCGCGGCGGGGAGGCTGGTCTTCCAGGGGCCCGGGCGAGGAGGCGGCACCCGCCGACAGTGCCCGCTGGTTCCGTCGCACGTGCCGGGAGGCACCCGGGTCAGTCTGCGGGAGGTCCTCCAGGACCCCGCGCGACGTGCGGCAGCGAGAAGTGGTGGTCGAGTGCGGCGCTGTCGGCACCCACCGCCAGTGCCCGCCGGTTTCGCCTCACGTGGTGGGGAGCCACCCGGGTCGGTCCGCGGCGGGGAGGCTGGTCTTCCAGGGCCCGGGCGAGGAGGCGGCACCCGCCGACAGTGCCCGCTGGTTCCGTCGCACGTGGCGGGGCTGCCCGGGTCGGTCCGCGGGAGGTCCTCCAGGACCCGGGCGGCGCTGTCGGCACCCACCGACAGCGCCCATCGAATTGCCTCACGTGCCCGGAGTCCCCAGTCAGTCCACGGCGGGAACGCCGGTCAACCGGCGCAGGGTGAACGGCTCGGCGAGGATCTCCTCCAGAACCCCTGCGACGTGCTCGAAGTGCGGCAGCGAGAAGTGGTGGTCGAGCGCGGCGCTGTCGGCCCACTCCTCGACGATGATCATCCGGCTGGGGTCCTCCGGGTGCGCGTAGGGCTGGTAGCCCAGGCAGCCCTCCTCGCCCAGGGACGGCTCGATCATCGCGGTCAGCTCGTCGCGCAGGCGCTGCTCCTGCCCGGGCTTGGCGGTGAAGCCGGCGATGATGGTGAGGGTGTTCGACATGGCGGAAACTCCTGATCTCTCGGGGTGAACGTGATCCATCCTGCGGCGCCCGCCCGCCCGGACCCAGGGCTTCGTCCAGCCGCGGTTCGCCGAGCCTGGGTCTGCCGGAACCAGGCTCGGCGGCGCCGTTCCCGCGGATACTGGGAACCATGGACCGCGCACAGCAGCTCACCGAGTTCCTCCAGACCCGGCGCGCCCGCCTGAGCCCGGAGGAGGCCGGTGCCACCACCTTCGGCGGGCGGCGCCGCGTCCCGGGCCTGCGCCGGGAGGAGCTGGCGCTGCTCGCCGGCGTGAGCGTCGACTACTACACCCGCCTGGAACAGGGCCGCGCCCGCAACGTGTCCGCCGACATCCTGGACGCCGTCGCCCGCGCGCTCCACCTCGACGCGGACGAAACCGCCCACCTGCACAACCTCGCCCAGCCCACGGCCCGGAAACGGCCCGCCCGCCGCCAGCAGGTCGGTCCCGAGATGCGCCAGGCGCTGGACGCCCTGACCACGGTTCCCGCCTACCTCATCGGACGCCGCCTGGACGTGCTGGCCTGGAACGATCTGGCCCGCGTCCTGGTCGCCGACTTCCCCGCCCTGCCCGCGGCCGAGCGGAACATGGCCCGGCTGGTCTTCCTCGACGACGCGGCCCGTGATCTCTACCCCGACTGGGAGAGCAAGGCGCGCGACACCGTCGCGAACCTCCGCTTCGATGCCGGACGCCACCCGGACGATCCCCTGCTGGCCGAGCTGGTGGGCGAACTTTCCCTGCACAGCGCCGACTTCCGCCGCCTGTGGGCCGGGCACGGGGTGCGCGGCAAGACCCGCGGCCGCAAACGGTTCGCCCATCCCCGGGCCGGCGAGCTGGCGCTCGACTACGTGGCGATGAGCGCCCCGGACGATCCCGACCTCACCATGATGATCTACAGCGCGCCCGCGGGCTCCGACGCCGCGACCGCGCTCCAGCTCCTGGCCACCCTCACCGCCCCGGCGGACCCGGTCGCGCTGCCGGTGGCGGGAACCCCCTGACACGACGAGACCCCCTCGGCGAGGCAGCCGAGGGGGTCTCGTCGAAAGAGATCAGCCGAACCGGCCCGAGATGTAGTCCTCGGTGGCCTTCTCGTTCGGGTTCGAGAAGATCTTCTCCGTGTCGTTGATCTCCACGAGCCGCCCCGGCTGGCCGACGCCGGCCAGGTTGAAGAACGCCGTCTGGTCCGACACGCGCGCCGCCTGCTGCATGTTGTGCGTGACGATCACGATGGTGTAGTCCTTCTTCAGCTCGGCGATCAGGTCCTCGATCGCGAGCGTGGAGATCGGGTCCAGCGCCGAGCACGGCTCGTCCATCAGCAGGACGTCCGGGCGCACGGCGATGGCCCGCGCGATGCACAGGCGCTGCTGCTGACCACCGGAGAGGCTGCCGCCCGGCTTGTTGAGCCGGTCCTTGACCTCGTTCCACAGGTTCGCGCCGCGCAGGGCCCGCTCGGCGATCTCGTCGAGCTTCTTCTTGTTCTTCGTGCCGGCGAGCCTCAGCCCGGCCACCACGTTGTCCCGGATGGACATCGTCGGGAACGGGTTGGGCCGCTGGAAGACCATGCCGATGGTGCGGCGGACCTGCACCGGGTCGACCGAGGACGCGTAGATGTCCTCACCGTCGAGCAGCACCTGCCCGTCCACCCGCGCACCCGGGATGACCTCGTGCATCCGGTTCAGCGTGCGCAGCACGGTGGACTTGCCGCAGCCCGACGGGCCGATGAAGGCCGTGACGTTCCGCGGCGGCACGGACAGCGTGACGCTGTCGACGGCGTGGAACTTGCCGTAGTAGATGTCGAGGTCCTTGACGTCGATTCGCTTGGCCATAGCGGAACGCTCACTTCTTCTTCGGGGCGACCAGGCGGGAGACCACCGTGGCGATCAGGTTGATGAGGGCGATGATGAGGACGAGGGTCAGCGCGGCGCCCCAGATGCGGTCGAAACCGACGCTACCCGGTTCCATCGAGTTCGTGGCCCGTTCGGTGTTCATCAGCAGCGGCAACGAGGCCTGGTTGTCACCGAACAGGTCCCAGTTGACGTACGCGGAGTAACCGACGAGCACCAGCAGCGGCGCGGTCTCGCCCATGACGCGGGCCAGCGCCATCATGACCCCGCTGATGATGCCGGACAGCGCCGTCGGCAGCACGATCTTCATGATCGTCTTCCACTTCGGCACGCCCAGCGCGTAGGAGGCCTCGCGCAGGTCGTCCGGCACGATCCGCAGCATCTCCTCCGAGGACCGCACCACGACCGGGATCATCAGCAGGACCAGGGCCAGCGACACGGCGAAACCGCTGCGCGGCAGGCCGAGCGTGGTGATCCACAGCGCGTAGATGAACAGCGCGGCCACGATCGAGGGGACACCGGAGAGGATGTCCACCATGAACGTGGTGATCTTGGCCAGCCGCGTGTTCCGCCCGTACTCGACCAGGTAGATGGCGACCAGCAGGCCCAGCGGCACCGAGATGATCGCGCACATCAGGCCCTGTTCGAGCGTGCCGATGATGGCGTGCAGGACACCACCGCCGACCTCGTCGGACAGCACCGACCCGAAGTCCTGGCCCCACCAGTTGCTGTACGGGATGCGCTTGATGCCGTTCGCGATCACCGTGTAGAGCACCCACACCAGCGGCGCGACGGCGATCAGGAACGACAGCCACACGAGCACCGTGGCCAGCGCGTTCTTCGCCTTGCGGCCCGTGCTGACGTGCTGGAACGCCGGCGGTGAGGCCAGCTGCTCGGTCTCGGACAGTGTCGTGGTCATCAGTCCGCCTTCCGCTGGCCGATGATCGACCGGGCCGCGAAGTTCACCGCGAAGGTCAGGACGAACAGCACCAGACCGGACGCGATGTAGGCACCGGCGGACTTCGGGTTGTTGAACTCGGCGTAGTTCGCCGCGATCTGCGACGCGAACGTCGCGCCCCCGTCGAACAGGCTCCAGTCGAAGGGCTTGCCCGCCGGGATGTAGAGGATGACGGCCAGCGCGATCGTCTCGCCCAGAGCCCGGCCGAGGCCGAGCATCGACGCGCCGATGTAACCGGACTTGCCGAACGGCAGCACCGTCGTCCGGATGACCTCCCAGCGGGTGGCGCCGAGCGCCAGCGCGCCCTCGACCTGGGCGGTCGGCGTGCGCTCGAACACCTCCCGGGACAGCGAGGTGATGATGGGCAGCAGCATCACCGCGAGCACCACGCCCGCGGTGAAGATGGTGCCCTGGAAGTTCGGGAACACGTTGCCGGTGCCGAAGATCGGGATGAACCCGAGCGTCTCGTTCAGCCACTGGGCGATCGGCGCCAGCTGCGGAGCCAGCACCAGGATTCCCCACAGGCCGAAGATGATCGACGGCACCGCGGCCAGCAGGTCGACGACGTAGGCGAACGGCCGCGCCAGCCGCTTCGGCGCGTACTGGGTGAGGAACAGTGCGATGCCCAGTGAGATCGGCATCGCGAGCACCAGCGCGAACAGCGACGTGTAGATGGTGACCAGCAGCAGGTCCAGGATGCCGAACTCGAGGTTCGCCGGATCGCCGGTGTGCCAGATGCGGGAGGTGAAGAAGTTGGCGTTGTTCGCGCCCAGCGCGGGAATCGCCTGCACCAGCAGGAAGATCCCGATCAGCGCGATGAGCGCGACGACGAAGATGCCCGCGCCGGTGCTCAGGTTCTTGAAGATGCGGTCACCCGGCCGCACCTTCGCGGTCTTGTTCGGTGTGGCCAGTGAGGGGGTTCGCTCAGTGGCCGGTGGTTGCGCCGTAATCGGGGGCCTCCGGGAGTGGTCTAGACGCAAGCGGACGCCCACCGGTGTCGCCGGTGGGCGTCCGCCTTTGCGAGTGACTCGCTCATCAGTTACTCAGTGCAAACCGATCAGGGGTTGCGGTGATCGTTCAGGAGATCGCCTTGATCGAGGTCAGCACCTTCTCCTGCAGGGACTGCGGGAGCGGCACGAACCCCTTCTCGGCGATCGGCTGCTGGGCGGTGGTGGCCGCCACGGTCAGGAACGCCTTCATCGCCTTGGCGGTGTCGGCGTCGTAGCCCTTCGAGCAGACGATCTCGTACGTGGTCAGCAGCAGCGGGTAGGCACCCGGGGTGTTGCTGGCGTAGATGGCCTTGAGGTCCATGGCCAGGTCGTTGCTGCCCGGGGTGCGGAAGGTGGCGGCGTCCAGCGCCTTGGCCACGTTCTCCGGGGTCAGCTCGACGGCGCCGGAGCCGCTGTCCAGCTTGGCGGCGCTCAGGCCGTCCTTGACGTAGGACGACTCGATGTAGCCGATGGCGCCGTCGGCGGCCCGGATGCCCGAGGCGACACCGTTGGAGCCCTGGGCGCCGTTGCCGACGCCGCCCTTGAAGGCCTTGCCGGTGCCCTGCGTCCAGGCACCCTTCGAGGCGGCCTCGAGGTAGGTCTGGAAGTTGTCGGTGGTGCCCGACTCGTCCGACCGCGAGAACACCTGGATCGGCTTGTCCGGCAGGTTGACGCCCGAGTTGAGGGCGGCGATGGCCGGGTCGTTCCACTTGGTGATCTGGCCGTTGAAGATCTTGGCCGCGACCTCGCCGTTCAGGGTGAGCGAGGAGACGCCGTCCAGCTTGTAGGCGATGGCCACCGGGCCGACGACCAGCGGCAGGTTCCACGCCTCGCCACCGGCGCAGCGCTCGTTGGCCTTGGTCTGCTCGTCACCGGTCTTCAGCGGCGAGTCGGAGCCGCCGAAGTCGACCTGCTTGGCGGTGAACTGCTTGACGCCGGAGCCGGAGCCGGTCGCGTTGTAGTTCACGATCTGGCCGGCGCAGGCCTTGGTGTACTGCTGGGCGAAGATGTCCACCGCGGTCTTCTGGGCCGTCGAACCCTCGCCGGTCAGCGGCGACTTGCCGCCGCACTCGACGTTGGCGGTCGCGGTCGGCGCGGTCGCCGCACCCGAGGTCTGGGTGTTGCCGGTCGAGGCCGGGTCCGTGCCACAGGCCGCGAGCACGAGGGCAGCGCTCGCTGCGATGCCGAGAGCACCCATCGGCCGCATGATCTTCACTTCATGTCCTCCAGCTATTGAAAGCCATTCGTCGCAACCGGACATTAGGCAGCACGGGTGGACGTGCCCCTCTGTACAGATGAACGCAAAGTGAACAAGGGCGCCAATGTGAGCGGGACAACGTCACTCGAACGGGCGTCGTGTCCGGGCCGTGACCTGCGGGTACGCGATCCGTGATGGAAGGTTGGCGCAGGGTTAACGTAACGGAACGGCGATCACCGTTCGTACTGGACGTCGACCTCGTGCCGGGCGAAGCCGAGCCGCGAGTAGACGGCGATCGCGGGCGCGTTGTCCCCCTCCACGTACAAGATCACCTGCGGCAGGCCGCGGTCCCGGAGGTAACGCAGGCCGGCCAGGGTCAGCGCCTTGCCCAGCCCGCCGCCCTGCGCGCCCGGGTCGACGCCGACGACGTAGACCTCGCCGGTCTCCCGGCCACCGAAGCGGCGCGGGTTGGCCGGGTGGACCTTCGTCCAGTGGAAACCGAGCAGCTTGCCCGCGCCGTCTTCGGCGAGGAAGAACCCGTCCGCGTCGAACCAGTCCGCGGCCTCCTCGGCCCGCAGGTCGTCGACGGTGAGCCGGCCCTGCTCCGGGTGCCAGTCGAAGGCGCGGGCGTTGACCTCGATGACGGCCTGCTCGTCCCGGCCGGGCACGAAGGTGCGCAGCGAGACGCCCTCGGGCAGCCGGGGTTCGGGCCAGTCCGGGTCGACCGGGGTGTGCATGACCAGCAGTTCGCGGGCACGCGAGAAGCCCGCTCGTTCGGCCAGGGCCGCGGCGCCCGGGTGGTCGCCGTGCGCCCAGATCCGCAAGGGCGCGTCGCCGGCTCGGTCGGCGAGCGCGGACAGCATCTCGGTGCCCACGCCCCGGCGCCGAGAGTCCGGCCGCACGATCAGCTCGGCCACCTGGCGGCCGAACGCGTCACCGGAGACGTCCAGGTGGGCGTACCCGGCCAGCACGCCGTCGGCACGGGCGAGCAGGTGCGGCCCGGACGCGAACTCCCCGGGCAACGGCTCGCCGGGGGACACGTCCGGTCGTCCGTCCACCTCACGGGCGGCCAGCAGCAGCTCGCGGACCTCGCGGGTGGTCCGCTCGTCCAGCTCGTCGACCCACACCACGGTCAGCACGGATGCACGGTCTCCCGGATCAGGGGGTGGAGAATTCGGTGGACAGCTCGCTCGCGTCGAAGTTGAGCGAGGTCACGCCGGGCTTGGCGCCGGCCTTGGCCGGGCGCTCGAACTTGTAGCCGACGTTGCGCACGGTGCCGATCATCTGCTCGTGCTCGGGGCCGAGCTTGGCGCGCAGCCGCCGCACGTGCACGTCCACCGTGCGGGTGCCGCCGAAGAAGTCGTAGCCCCAGACCTCCTGCAGCAGCTGGGCGCGGGTGAAGACCCGGCCGGCGTGCTGGGCGAGGTACTTGAGCAGCTCGAACTCCTTGTAGGTGAGTTCGAGGGTGCGGCGGCGCAGGCGCGCGGTGTAGGTGGCCTCGTCGATCACCAGGTCGCCGACCCGCAGCTCGGTGTCCACCTGGGTGGCGCCGCCGTCGCGGGTGGTCGCCAGCCGCAGCCGGGCGTCGACCTCGGCCGGGCCCGCGGTGGGCAGCAGGATGTCGTCGGTGCGCCACTCGGCGCTGACCGCGACCAGGCCGCCCTCGCCGATGACCGCGATGATCGGGGTGCTGCCCTCGTCGTCGCCGGTGCCCTTGAGCAGGCGGCAGAGGCTCTTGGCGGACGCGAGGTCGGTGCGCGCGTCGAGCAGGATGACGTCCCGGTGGCCCGCGTCGAGGAGCGCGGTCACCTCCGGTGCGCGGACGCGTACCGTGTGCGGAAGCAGGTCCAGGGCTGGAAGGACTGCGGTGGCTTCCGCCTCGGAAGTGAGTACGAGCAGGTCCAGGCTCATCGCCACACCGCCTTCTTGCTAGTCCGTAGCCTTGAGCGCCCCTGGTCTTAGCGGACAAGACTAGCGGGTGAACAGGGAGAAACCACCTGCTCTGCAGCCTCCGTCACAGTGACGTCACACTGGTGACCCATAGCCTCGGGCTGTCCAGGACCCGGATACGAGACAGATCGGACACCAAGAGTGAGCAGACCTGCGACCCAGGATCGAGCCGTGCCACCAGCGGGACCGAGCCGCCGTGGACGCCGCGCCCGGCGCATCGTCATCAGTCTCGTCGTGTTGCTCGCGCTGCTGGTCGGGGCCGACTTCGGGCTCGCCGCGTTCGCCGAGCACACGGTGTCGCAGAAGGCCCGTGAACAGCTGAAGCTGACCGACGACCCGTCCGTGACGATCCACGGCTTCCCGTTCACCACCCAGGCGATCGGCGGCGACTACGGCCACATCGCGCTGTCCGCGTCCGGGGTGCCGATCAAGGACCTGCGGGACGTGGGTGTGACGGCCGACCTCTACGACGTCACCGCGCCGCTGTCGGACCTGGTGAACGGCAACACCGACGCGATCCGGATCGGCCGCCTGGAGGCCCAGGTGACGATCAAGGCCAGCGACATCAACAAGGTGGACCCGCTGACCAAGATCGAGGACCTGCGGATCGAGCCGTCGAGCATCGAGTACGTGGAGACCGGCCAGGACGCCGAGAGCGGCACCGACAGCGGCGCCGGCGACCAGCAGGGCCAGGACGGCACGACCGAGGAGGAGCAGGACCAGTCGAAGGCCGGCATTCGGATCTCCGGGTACGTGCAGATCGCCGGCCAGCGCATCGAGATCTTCTGCTTCGCCATGATCGAGCTGCACGGCACCGCGATCGACATCGTCCCCAAGCGGCTGCAGTACGGGAATGACAAGGAGACGACCGTTGTTCCCGAAGCAGTGCAGCAGGCCCTGCTGCCGAACTTCAAGGCCACGATCGACACCGGCAACCTCCCGTTCGAGGTCACCCCGACGGCGGTACAGGTGAACAGCGGTTCGGTCACCATCAAGGGCGAGGCCAAGAACGTGACGTTCAGCGGGGCGACCAGCTCAACCGGAGGGTGAGGCGCTGATGACGGGCGTGTGGGTCGTGCTCGGCACGCTGGTGGTCGCGGCCGTCGCCGGCGGGCTGCTCAAGGCGCGCAACGGGCGCGTCCGGTCGGCTCGTCGCGCGCCGGCGGCCGGCCTGCCCGCGCCCGTCGCGGCGGCGCTGGACACCGGCGCCGAGGTCACCCTGGTGCAGATCTCCACCACGTTCTGCACCCCGTGCCGGCACACCCGCGCCCTGCTCGGCCCGCTGGCCGAGCGCACCGACGGCCTGAACCACGTCGACCTGGACGTGACGAACCAGCCGGAGGTCGCGCAGGCGCTGGGTGTGCTGCGCACGCCCACCACGATCGCCTACCGCGCCGACGGCACCGAGCTGTTGCGCGTCGGCGGCGTGCCGAAGGCTCCCGCGCTGCTCGAGGCGCTGCGGCCGCACCTGCCCTCGCGCGTCGCGGAGTAGGCGGCGCGGCCGCCAGTGGGCGGGGCCGGATCAACAGAACTAGAACCTGTTCCAGTCGACCGCGGTGCCCGCCCCGATGGCGTCACGTCCGCTGAGCTGCGCGAAATTATTTTCCTGGATGGTGGGAATGCTCTCACTGGGTGGACACCCCTCCCACTTTCAGGGACGTCCGGGTAGCCTGACGCTCGTGTGCAGGCTGCCACTCACTCTGCTGACGCAACGTCGCGCGGTCGACTTCTGCCGCGTGCGCAGCAGCCTGTGTCTGCTCTAGCGGGTCCGCCTCGGCCGTACCCGCACTCCCCCGCCGGAAAAATCCCGTTCCGACGCGCGCTCACGCGCGCCCCGCCAGGGAGGTGACATGTCAGCAGGCCCAGCCGTCGATCCCCGTGGACCGCGTTTCGCGGCCGTCATCACCACCATCGTGCTCGCGGTGGTCCTCATCACCGGATGGTGGCCGCTGCTGGCCGTTCAGACGGTCGTGTTCGCGATCGGTGCGTTCGTCGGGCTGAAACCGGCCCCGTACTCGCTGATCTACCGCTACCTCGTGGCGCCGCGGCTCGCGCCGACGTCCGAGCGGGAGGACGCGGCGCCGCTGCGGTTCGCCCAGGGGGTCGGGTTCGTGTTCGCCCTGGTCGGCACCATCGGCTACGCCACCGGGGTCACCGCGCTCGGCATCGTCGCGACGGCGTTCGCGCTGTTCGCGGCCTTCCTCAACGCGGCCTTCAACTTCTGCCTCGGCTGCGAGATGTACCTCCTGATCCGGCGCGTGGCGCCGAGCCAGGCTTCCTGACAAGTCCACCCACGAGAAGAAGAAAGCGAGTAGTGCTCTCATGAGCCGTGAAGACGTCCTGGTCACCACGCAGTGGGCCGAGGAGAACCTGAACACCCCCGGCGTGGTCTTCGCCGAGGTGGACGAGGACACCACCGCCTACGACGGCGGCCACATCCGCGGTGCGGTCAAGATCGACTGGAAGACCGAGCTGCAGGACCCGGTCCGCCGCGACTTCGTCGACCGGGCCGGGTTCGAGGCCCTGCTGTCGGAGAAGGGCATCTCCAACGACGACCTGGTCGTCCTGTACGGCGGCAACAACAACTGGTTCGCCGCGTACGCCTACTGGTACTTCAAGCTGTACGGCCACGACAAGGTCAAGCTGCTCGACGGCGGCCGCAAGAAGTGGGAGCTGGACGGCCGCGAGCTGACCTCCGAGGAGGTCAAGCGCGAGCGCACCAACTACGTCGCCAAGGAGCCGGACACCTCGATCCGCGCCTTCCGCGACGAGGTCGTCGACGCGATCGGCACCAAGAACCTGGTCGACGTCCGCTCGCCCGACGAGTTCTCCGGCAAGCTGCTGGCGCCGGCACACCTGCCGCAGGAGTCGGCGCAGCGCGGCGGTCACATCCCGACGGCGCTGAACGTGCCGTGGGCCAAGACCGCGAACGAGGACGGCACCTTCAAGACCGCCGAGGAGCTCAAGGAGCTGTACGCGGAGGCCGGCCTGGACACCTCGAAGGCGACCATCGCCTACTGCCGCATCGGTGAGCGGTCCAGCCACACCTGGTTCGCGCTGCACGAGCTGATCGGGCTCGAGGACGTGAAGAACTACGACGGATCGTGGACCGAGTACGGCTCGCTGGTCGGCGTGCCGATCGAAACCGGAACGGGGAAGTGACGATGAGTGCTGACGGTTGCGGCGCGCCGGTGCAGACGGCGACGCCCGCGGACATCGACACGAACGGGCAGGTCGTGGTGGCCGGCAAGGTCACCGGCAGCGACGGCCCGATCGGCGGTGCCTACGTGCGCCTGCTGAACGGTGACGGCGACTTCGCGGGCGAGGTCCAGGCCTCCCCCGAGGGCGACTTCCGGTTCTACGCCGCGCCCGGAGCCTGGACGGTGCGCGCCCTGCACCGCTCGGGCAACGGCGAGGCCTCGGTGACCGCCGAAGGCCCCGGCCTGCACCAGGTCGCCATCTCGGTCGGCTGACACCCGCCTTTTCCGAAGGCCCACCCGCGTTCCACGGGTGGGCCTTCGGTCAGCTTCAGCAGCTCGGCGGGGACGTCAGGAAGTGGTTCAAGAACACGGCCCTCGCAGTACCTGCAGGGCCCCGCGGCAGGCGGCCGCGGCTGGGCCCTTTCGTGGGGCCGCGAGTGGCCCGTTCGTGCAGAGCGGCCGCGACTGGCCCTCTCGTGCGGATACGAGCGGCTAACTCGTGCGGGCGCGCCCGGCCCTCTGGTGTGGCCGCGGCTGGGCCCTTTCGCGCGGCCGCGAGTGGGCCATCGTGCGGGAGGTGTCTGATTCCTGCCGCCCGCGGCCTCCGCGGCGCGCGGTCAGCGGCCGGGTTCGCCGGCTCGACCCCGGTCTTGGTCGTCTTGGTGCTGCTCGCCGTCGCCGGCATGGTCACGCTCGCCGCGGGCGTGGTGCTCGCCACGCGGGTGCGGGGCGAATGAACGCCCTGGCAGCGGCTATCCTGCTGGGCGTGGAGATCCTGTTTACGACGCTGCTGGTGCTCGCCGCCATCGCGATCCTCTGGTTCACCGTGTACGTCGTCTACCGGCTGTACGCCGACCAGCGCTGACCGATGACCTCCGGCGATGACGCCGTCGCGGCCGCCGCCGAGCGGGCCGAGTCGACGCGCGGGCGCAACCTGCCGCAGTTCGACGACCTGCCGATCCCGGTGGACACCGCGAACCTGCGCGAGGGCGCGAACCTGAACGACGCCTGCCTGGCGCTGCTGCCGCTCGTCGGCGTGTGGCGCGGCGAGGGCGAGGTCAACTACCCGACCATCGAGGGTCCCCGCCGGATCGCCCAGCAGCTCACCATCGCGCACGACGGCCGCCCGTTCCTCTACCACGAGGCCCGCTCCTGGCTGCTCGACGACGACGGCAACGTGGTCCGCGCCGCCGCCCGCGAGGTCGGCTGGTGGCGCCCGCAGGCCGACGACACGCTCGAACTGCTGCTGGCCCACAACACCGGCATCATCGAGGTCTTCTACGGCAAGCCGCGCACCCAGACGTCCTGGGAGCTGGGCACCGACGCGGTCGTGCGCACCTCCACGGCCAAGGAGGTCACCGGCGCGCAGCGGCTCTACGGCCTGGTGAACAACGGCGACCTCGGCTACGTCGAGGAGCGCGCCATGGTCGGCCAGTCCATGCAGCCGCACATCTCCCTCTACCTCAAGCGCGTCGTGGGCTAGCGCCGGTGCGCTGGCTGCGCTACGGCCCGGACGCCGCGCTCGTCGAGTGCGAGTCGCTGGACGAGATGAGTGCGGTCCGTGCCGTCGTGGTCGCCGCGGGCCTGCCCGATCTCGTCGAGGTCGTGCCCGGCGCGCGCACCGTCCTCATCGCCGCGCGGCCCGGCTCCACGGGGCTCGCCCAGGCGCGCAAGCTCGTCGAGTCGGCCGGCCTCGAATCCGCCGACGGCGGCGAGTCGCGGGAGATCACCATCGACGTGCGTTACGACGGCGAGGACCTCGACCTGGTCGCCCGCACCGCCGGGATCACCGTCGACGAGGTGGTCGAGCTGCACACCGGCGCCACCTACACCGTCGCGTTCACCGGCTTCGCCCCCGGCTTCGGCTACCTCACCGGCCTGCCCGAACCGCTCCGGCAGTCGCGTTTGGACACTCCACGCACGCGGGTCCCGGCCGGGTCGGTCGCGATCGCCGGCGAGTTCACCGGCGTCTACCCGCGCTCGTCGCCCGGCGGGTGGCGCCTGCTCGGGCACACCGACGCCGTCCTGTTCGACAGCCGCGCGTCGCGGCCCGCGCTGCTCGCGCCCGGCGACCGGGTCCGGTTCCGGAGGATCCGGTGAGCCGCGCGCTGGAGGTCGTCGCGACCGGTCCGCTCGCGCTCGTGCAGGACCTCGGCCGCCCCGGGCACGCCCACCTCGGCGTGCCGCCGTCCGGCGCCCTCGACGTCCCGGCACTGCGGCTGGCGAACCGGCTGGCGGGCAACCCGGAGGACGCGGCCGGGATCGAGGCGCTGCTCGGCGGGCTCGCCGTGACCGCCCGCGCGTCCTGCACGGTCGCTGTCACCGGCCCGCCCGTCGCGGTCACCGTGGACGGCCGCCCGGCCGGCTCACACGTGCCGGTCCACCTCACCGCCGGGCAGACCCTGACCATCGGACGGCCGGACACCGGTCTGCGCTGCTACCTCGCGGTCTCCGGCGGCATCGACGTCGAACCCGAGCTGGGCAGCCGGTCCCGCGACGTGCTGGCCGAGATCGGCCCGCCGCCGCTGGAGCCGGGCGCCGTGCTGCCGCTGGGCGAGCCGAGCGGGATCCCGGACGGCGCCGACACCGTCACCGCCCCGCCGAACCCGCCCGACCTGCTCGTCCCGGTCGTCCTGGGCCCGCGCGACGACTGGTTCGGCGACGCCGCCCACCAGCTGTCCGCGCCGTGGACGGTCACCAGCGAGTCCAACCGCGTCGGTCTGCGCCTGGACGGCCCCGCGTTGCGCCGCACCGACGCGCGCGAGGGCGCGGAGCTGCCCAGCGAGGGCGTCATCACGGGCGCGATCCAGGTGCCGCCCAACGGCCTGCCGGTCGTGTTCCTCGCCGACCACCCGACCACCGGCGGCTACCCGGTGATCGCCGTCGTCGTGCCCCGTGCGCTGCCCGCGCTGGCGCAGGCCCGGCCGGGCACGACGATCCGCTTCCGCCCCTACGCGTAGAGGTCTTCGTAGGCCTGGGCCAGCTCGGCGTGGATCGCCGAGGAGTCGCGCAGCGGCTGGTGGTCCAGGGTGTGCACGCGGGTCAGCTTCCGCACCGAGGAGGCGAGGAACACCCCGTCCGCGCTGAACAGGTCCGGCGTCCGGATCATCTCGATCTTGGTCGACCACCCGGCCCGCTCGGCCGCCCGGAACACCGCGGCCTGCGTGGTGCCGGGCAGGATGCCGATCCCGGGCGGCGGCGTATAGAGCGTGCCGCCGCGCGCCACGATCACGTTCGAGGTCGGGCCCTCCAGCACCGAGTGGAGGTCGCTGGCGGTGAAGATGACGTCGTCCGCGCCGCGGCGGGCCGCCTCCCGCCCGGCGGCCATGTTGACCGCGTAGGACAGGGACTTGGCGCCCAGCAGCAGCCACGGCGCGCGCTCGGCCAGCCCCGGGTCGATGCCGCGTTCCAGGGTCACCACCGCGACCCCGTCTTCGCGGGCGCGCAACACCTTCGGGTCGATTTCGATCCCGAGCGCGAAGGCCGTCGGCTCACCCTCCGGGTCGACGCCGCGCGTGTAGACGAGCTTCAGCGCGAACTCGCGGCTGCCGGACCAGTTGTCGATCACCGTCCGCGCGGCGCGCTGCCAGGCCGCGTCGTCCGGTTCGGGCAGGTCCAGCATGGACGCCGACCTGGCCATCCGGTCCAGGTGCGGGCGCAGCTCGCGCGCCTTGCCATCGGCGACCAGGATCGTCTCGAAGACGCCGTCGCCGCGCATCAGGCCGAGGTCTTCGACCCGGATGTGCGGGGTGTCGGGGTCGGCCAGGGTCCCGTCCAGGAAAGCGAGTACGCGCATGGGCCAACCGTACTCACCTAACATCGGGGTATGCCGCTCGTTTCTCCGCTCCTCACCGCGCCGGGCGCCGTCGCGCCGCCGGACGACCACCCCGAGCAGGGCGTGCCCTGGCACTGGGGCGACCCGTTCGCCGAGCAACGCACCGCCGCGCGCGGCGTGGCCGTGGTCGACCGCTCGCACCGCGAGGTGCTGAAGGTGACCGGCCCCGAGCGCCTGTCGTGGCTGCACCTGGTGATCTCCCAGCACGTCACGGAGCTGGCCGGGGGCAGCGGCACCGAGGCGCTGGTGCTGGACAGCCAGGGGCACGTCGACACGCACATGGTCCTCGCGCACGCCGGGGAGGCCGTGTACCTGGACACCGATCCGGGGCCGGAGGCCACCAGCGCGCTGCCCAAGGGCGGCAAGCAGACCCTGCGCGAGTACCTCGAAGCGATGAAGTTCTGGTCGCAGGTGGAGATCACCGACGTCAGCGGCGAACTGGCGATCCTCACCGTGCTGGGCCCGGAGGCCGAGCGGGTGCTGTCCGCTTTGGACATCGAACTCGGCGCCGAGCCGTACTCCGTCGTGCCGGTGGGCGGCGGCTTCGCCCGGCGCATGCCGTGGCCCGGCCGGTCCAGCGTCGACCTGGCGGTGCCGCGCGACGAGCTGGCCGGCTGGTGGCGCCGCATCACCGACGCGGGCGCCCGCCCGGCCGGCACGTGGGCGTTCGACGCGCTGCGGGTCGAGTCGCTGCGCCCGCGGCTGGGCGTGGACACCGACGCGAAGACGATCCCGCACGAGGTGAACTGGATCGGCAGCGCCGCGCACGTCGCGAAGGGCTGCTACCGCGGGCAGGAGACGGTGGCGAAGGTGTTCAACGTCGGCCGCCCGCCGCGCCGGATGGTGCTGCTGCACCTGGACGGCTCGCCGGAGATCTACCCGGAGACCGGGGATCCGGTGAAACTCGGCGACCGGGTCGTCGGGCGGGTCGGCAGCGTCGCGCAGCACCACGAGCTGGGGCCGATCGCGCTGGCCCTGGTCAAGCGGTCCACCCCGGTCGACGCCGAGCTGCTCGCCGGGGACGAGGACCGGGTGGTGCAGGCGGCGGTCGATCCCGATTCGGTGCCAGCCGAGGGCGCCGCGCCGGGCCGGGAGGCCGCGGCTCGCCTGCGCGGGTGATACCGCCCCGGCCTGGCGCCGGGGCCCGGCATGGAGCACTATGTCCCGGTGATCGAAGTCCGGCCGGGCGGACGCCGTCGCATCGACCGTGTCCTGGACCCCGGCTACGTGCACGGCCTCGCCGGCCTGTCGCTCGAGCAGCTGCGCGAGCGCCGGGACGAGGCTGCCCAGGAGGAGACCGATCTCTCCTACCTGCGGCGGCTGTTGCACGCGCGGATCGACATCGTGCGGGCCGAGCAGGAGCGGCGGCGCTCCGGCGGGGGCAGCATCGTCGACCAGCTGGCCACGATCCTGTCCGACAACGCGCTGCGCCCGGCCCGCGGGTCGGGGCGGTACCAGCAGCTGGAGCCCTCGCGTGCCGGTGAGTACCGGCGCCAGGCCGAGGCGCTGGTGGGCAACGCCGACCTGACCGACGTGGGCGCCCTCTCCGACGACAAGCTCGCCGAGACCCTCGCGGACTACAACGGCGAGGAGTCCTCGGTGTCCCAGCGGCGGCGCGAGGTGCAGGCCGTGGTCGACCAGCTGAACGCCGAGATCGCCGCCCGCTACGCGAAGGGCTCGGCCTCCGTGGACGACCTGCTGGCCGCCGAACGCGCGGACGATGCCGGCTGACGTCGCCCTGGTCACCGGCGCGTCCCGCGGTCTCGGCGCGGCCGTGGCCCGGCGGCTGGCGCGCGACGGGTTCGCCGTCGCGGTGAACTACCGCAGCGATCACGACGGCGCGGGTGAGGTGGTCGCCGAGATCGCCGAGACCGGTGGCCGCGCCGCCGCCTTCGCCGCCGACGTGACCGACCCCGCCGAGGTCGACCGGCTGATCAGCGCCGTCGAACACGGGCTGGGCCCGGTCGCGGTGCTGGTCTGCAACGCCACCGGGCCGCAGCCGGACACCGCGGTGTCCGACCTGGACTGGCCGGACTACCTCGCGCACCTGGAGTTCTTCGTCAAGAGCCCGGTCCTGCTGCAGCGCCGCGTGCTGCCCGGGATGAAAGCCCGCGGTGGCGGCCGGATCATCCACATCGGAGCCGAGTCGGAACGGACGGCGCCGGCCGGGGCCGCGGCCTACGTGACGGCGAAGTCGGCGCAGCTCGGGCTCGCCCGGGCCGCGGCGAAGGAGCTGGCCGCGTGGCGGATCACCGTGAACACCGTGGCGCCGGGCTGGGTGCCGGTCGAGCGGCACGCCGGGGTGGACCGCACCGCCTACCTGGCCGGGGTGCCGCTGGGGCGGCTCGGCGAGCCCGACGACGTGGCCGCCGCCGTGCGCTACCTGGCCTCCGACGACGCCCGGTTCGTCACCGGCGTGCGGCTGTCCGTCAGCGGTGGCGCGGTCACGGACTGATCAGTTGAAGTGCTCCCGCGCCGCCAGCTCGCTCCAGTAGTCGCGCAGGTCGGTGAACAGCTCGGCGATCTGCTCGACGTCGCCGGAACGCAGGGCGTCCATGATGCTGTGCACCTCCTCGGCGCTGGTGTCGGACTCCAGGACCGGGTCGGCGATCAGCTGCACCAGCCCGCCGTAGTCCAGCTCCACCGCCGAGGCCGGGTCGAAGTTCGTCAGCCACCGGGCGGTCTCGGCCAGGATGCGCGCCGGGCCGGAGTCGCCGAGGGTTTCCTCCACCAGTTCCCGCGCCTCGGCCACCCGCTGGGTCGCGTCGCCCATCGCGACGCGCCAGGAGACCTCGCGCTCGGGGTCGTCCGGGCCGGAGCCCAGGTTGAGCCTGCGGTGCTTCGGGTCGACCAGCGCGAACCACGGCAGCGGCACGGTCCAGGTGGTGGACAGGACGTGCACGGCGGCCTGCGGCAGATCACCGAGCGCGGAGCTGGCCCTGGCCTTCAGCTTCTCCTCGCTCACCCCGGTCGAGTCGAGCACCGCGGCGTGCAGCGACGGGTGCGCGTCACCGAGGAAGCTCACCAGCGCGGCGGCCGAGCGGGCCCGTACCTCCAGCGGGCACACGAGCGGGCCGGGCCCGACCTTCGCGCCGGTGTCGGTCGGGACGTCGGCCGGGTCGAGCACCAGCACGTCCAGGTTCGGCAGCGCCCGCCCGCCGGGCAACTCGCCCGGCAGCAGCCGGACCGGGCTGGTGGTCTGTGACTTCAACCACATGAGCTGTTCCCGCTCGGCGGCCGCCGCGCGGCTCAGCTGGGCCTGCTCGACGGCTTTGCGCAGCCCCGCGGGGGGAGGGTCGCCGAACGCGGACAGGGGCTCATACACCCGGAGGTAGGCCACGAACGGTCGGAGCACCGTTGAATCGTGGCACGTCG
Source organism: Amycolatopsis thermalba (assembly GCF_023376025.1). Taxonomy (NCBI): domain Bacteria; kingdom Bacillati; phylum Actinomycetota; class Actinomycetes; order Pseudonocardiales; family Pseudonocardiaceae; genus Amycolatopsis; species Amycolatopsis thermalba. The sequence continues at coordinate 285,696 of NZ_CP091196.1, read as the reverse complement.
CCGCCCGCTCGCGACCACCGACCGGCGCAACAGCCGACACTGTCGTGACAAGCACACGAAGCCACGTCGCATTGGACCCCTCGGACAGGGTACGGTGTCACCAGGAACCAATTGTCGAGACGATGCGGGGCCGCCGATTCCCCCGGCCGCCCCGTTCCCTGTGCGAGGGGGTCGAGCCATGGGGCGCGGCCGGGCCAAGGCCAAGCAGACGAAGGTGGCGCGAGAGCTCAAGTACAGCACTCCCGACACAGATTTCGCTGCGCTTCAGCGCGAGCTGTCAGGACAGTCCTCCAATTCTCATCCTCGGGAAGAGGACGAGAAGTACGAGGACCCGTACGACCCGTACGCCGACGAGTACGACGACTACCGTCGTTGACGTCTGACCAGCACACGAGGGTGGGTCCGGTCGTGACCGGAACCCGCCCTCGTGTGCTGTGTCATGCGTCGTCGGGCGCCGGAACTGGAGAGGTGCGATGGCGGACATCCAGCGAGTAGGCGTGGTCGGAGCCGGGTTGATGGGCTCCGGGATCGCGGAGGTGCACGCCCGTGCCGGTGCGGACGTGGCGGTCACCGAGGTGAGCCAGCCGGCGCTGGACGCCGGGCGTGCCCGCATCGAGAAGTCGCTGCAGCGTGCGGTGAAGGCGGGCAAGCTGTCCACCGACGACGCCGACGCGGCTCTCGGGCGGCTCACGTTCACCACCGACATCGCCTCCTTCGCCGACCGCGACCTCGTGATCGAGGCCGTGATCGAGCAGGAGCAGGCCAAGGTCGAGGTGTTCCGCTCGCTGGACAAGATCGTCGAGCGGCCGGACGCGATCTTCGCCTCCAACACCTCCTCCATCCCGATCATGAAGCTGGGCATGGCGACGAGCCGTCCGCAGCAGGTGATCGGCATCCACTTCTTCAACCCGGTCCCGGTGCTGCCGCTGGTCGAGCTGGTGCCGTCGCTGCTGACCGGTGAGGACACGGTCAAGCGCGCGGACGAGCACGCCACCGGCTCGCTGGGCAAGACCGTGATCCGGTCGCAGGACCGGGCCGGGTTCATCGTGAACGCGCTGCTCGTGCCGTACCTGCTGTCGGCGATCCGGATGATCGAGTCGGGCTTCGCCTCGGCCGAGGACATCGACCGCGGCATGGAGCTGGGCACCGCGCACCCGATGGGTCCGCTGCGCCTGTCCGACCTGATCGGCCTGGACACCATCAAGGCGATCGCGGAGTCGATGTACGAGGAGTTCAAGGAGCCCCTCTACTCGCCGCCGCCGCTGCTGCTGCGCATGGTCGACGCCGGGCTGCTCGGCAAGAAGAGCGGCCGCGGCTTCTACTCCTACGGCTGATCGTGGACGAGCCACTGCGCGTCGGGCTGGTCGGCGCGGGTCCGTGGGCCCGCACCGTCCACGCGCCCGGCCTGGCCGACCACCCCGCGACGCGGTTGAGCGCGGTGTTCACGCGCCGCGTGGAGGCCGGCCGTGAGCTGGCCGAGCCCTACGACGCCGAGGTCTGCACCAGCCTGGACGAGCTGCTCGGCCAGGTAGACGCCGTCGCCTTCGCGGTGCCGCCCGCCACGCAGGCCGAACTGGCGGTCGAGGCGGTCAAGGCGGGCAAGCACGTGATCCTGGAGAAGCCGATCGCCGCCGATGTCGCGGGCGCCGAGCGGCTGGCCGACGCCGTGTCCGGCGCGGGGGTGGTGAGCCTGGTGATGCTGACCCTGCGCTACGCGACCGCGACGCGGGACTGGCTGGCCGGCCTCGCCGCCGCCGGGAGCTGGAGCGGCGGTGGCGTGCGGTGGCTGTCGGGCGGTCTGCTCGGCGGCCCGTACTCGGCCTCGCCGTGGCGGCAGGAGGACGGCGGCACCCTGGCCGACGTCGGGCCGCACGCCGTCGACCTGCTCGACGCCGCGCTCGGCCCGATCGAGCGGGTGCGCTCGGCGCACCGCGGGCCCCACGACCTGTGGCACATCGTGTTCCAGCACGAGGGCGGCGCGCTCAGTTCGGCGACGTTGTCGCTGCGGCTGCCGCTGCGGCCGACGGTGGTCGAGTTCGCCGTGTACGGCGAGCACGGGTACCGCACGCTGGGCCGCAAGGAGGGCGGCGCCGGCCAGTCCTACACCGCGATGCTGGACGACTTCGCCGCGCTGATCGACACCGGCACCACGTCCCACCCGTGCGACGTCCACCGCGGCCTGCACATCCAGCGGCTGCTGGACAGCGCGCTGTCAATGGCCCGCTGACCCGGGATCACCTTCTCCGGCCATCGCGGCGACCCGTCGCGCGAGGCGGGCCGCGGCCTCCCGCAGCTCGGGCGGCTCCAGCAGCTCCGCCTCGAAGCCGAGCCGGGCGACGTGCACGGCCAGCCAGTCCAGGTCGTCGCCCCCGGCGACGAGCAGGCACCACCCGTCGCGGTCTTCTTCGACGCGCGGATCTGCGGCGGCACCAGGTCCCGCACCTCCGCGGCGCTGGCCCGCAGCCGCACCTTGGCGAGGTAGCGGTAGGGCGCCGCGGAGACCGATCGCTGCACGTACGCGACCGGGTCGGGGTGTTCTCGCGGCCGGAAGCGCCAGGTCGTCGCCGTCACCTCACGCATCCGGTCCAGCCGGAACGTGCGCCAGTCGTCGCGGTCGAGGTCCCACGCCATCAGGTACCAGCGGCGGTTGGTGGCGACCATGCGCACCGGCTCGACCGTGCGTTCGTGGTCCTCGCTGCTCCGGCCGGCGTACCGGAACCGCACCCGCACCGCGTCCCGGCACGCCCGGGCGAGCGTCACCAGCACTTCCGCGTCGATCTCGATCCCGGCGACGAGCGTTTCGGTGGCGCCGTGCACCGCCCGCACCTCGGCGCGCAGCCGCGGCGGCATGACCTGGTCGAGCTTCGCGAGCGCCCGCAGCGCCGCTTCCCCGGCCCCGGCGACCGTGCCACCGGAGGCGAGCCGCAGGGACACCGCCGTCGCGATGGCCTCCTCGTCGTCGAGCAGCAGCGGCGGGAGTCGCGTGCCCGCGCCGAGCTGGTAGCCGCCGCCGACGCCCGCGGTGGCCTGCACCGGGTAGCCGACCGCGCGCAGCCGCTCCACGTCGCGACGCACCGACCGGTCGGTGACGCCCAGCTCCGCGGCGAGTTCGGCCGCGGTCCAGGACGGCCGCCGCTGCAGCAGCGCCAGTAGCCGCAGCACGCGCTCGACGGTGACTTCCACGCTCATGGGTGAAATGGTTCCACAGATTGCGGAACGTATCTGTCCGCTATCCGTTGCATGCTGTCGCCATGGACCTCAACCGACTGCTTCGAGACCAGATCGACTGGCACTGGACCCACCAGCTGCGTGACCGCCTCGCCGGGCTCACCGACGACGAGTACTTCTGGGAACCGGCGCCCGGCAGCTGGAACGTGCGCCCGCGCGGCACGAGCACCGCGCCGGTGCAGGGCGGCTCCGGGGCGATGACCATCGACTTCGCGTTCCCGGAACCCGACCCGGCCCCGGTCACCACCATCGCCTGGCGGCTCGGGCACGTGATCGTCGGCGTGCTCGCCATGCGCAACGCCGCCCACTTCGGCCGCACGCCGACCGACTACCAGTCGTTCGACTACGCGCCGACCGCGGGCGAAGCGCTGGCCCAGCTCGACGCGGAGTACGCGATGTGGATGGCCGGTGTCGAGTCCCTCGGCGAGGAGGGCCTGGCGCGCCCGTGCGGCGAGGCCGAGGGCCCGTACGCCGAGTGGCCGATGGCCGCGCTGGTCCTGCACATCAACCGCGAGCTGATCCACCACCTCTCGGAGGTGTGCCTGCTGCGCGACCTCCACCTGCACACCCGGATCCGACAGGAGGCGAGCTGACGTGGCCCGCGAAATCCAGATCACCTTCGACTGCGCCGACCCGGCAGCGCTGTCGGCGTTCTGGGCGGAGGCCCTCGGCTACCAGCTGCAGGCCCCGCCCGCCGGTTTCGAGTCGTGGGAGCAGGCGCTGGAGGCGATGGGCGTGCCACCGGAGCGGCGCAACGACGCCTCGGCCGTGCTCGATCCGGACGGCAACGGGCCGCGGCTGTTCTTCCAGAAGGTGCCGGAGGGCAAGACGGCGAAGAACCGCGTGCACCTCGACGTGCGCGCCGCGCCGGGCCTCCAGGGCGCCGCGCGGATGGCAGCGCTGGAAGCGGAAGCCGAACGGCTGACCGGCCACGGCGGGAGGCGGTTGGCACGTCATGAGCCGAGCCCGCCGTTGGGGTTCGGGCACATCGTGATGGCCGATCCGGAGGGCAACGAGTTCTGCCTGGACTGAGCTCGGCCGCGGCTCGGCGGAGCTAGTCCTCGAACCGGCCGCGGCGGCCGCGCTTGACGTCGCCCCGGCGCTTCTTCTCCGCCAGCCGCCGCTCCTTCGCGCCGCGGGACGGTTTCGTCGGGCGCCGGGGCGGGGGCGGTGGTGCGGCCGCCGCCCGCAGGACCGCGACCAGCCGCTCGCGCGCGGCCTCGCGGTTGGCCAGCTGCGCGCGGTGCTCGCCGGCCGTGATCGTGAGCACCCCGTCGACCAGGCGCGACCGCAGCCGCTCCAGCAGCCGTGGTCGCAGGTCGTCCGGGACGGACGGGGAGCGGGCCACGTCGAAGGACAGCTCGACCCGCGAGTCCGTGGTGTTCACGCCCTGGCCACCGGGCCCGGACGAGCGCGAGAAGCGTTCCCGCAGCTCGGCGGCCGGGATCACCAGCCGGCGGGAAACCTGCAGGTCAGAACCGGGGGTGGTCACCGGCCAGCACCGCGCGCGGGGCGTCGGCGTCCTCGGTCGTGCGGACCTCGCCCAGCACCCACGCCGGCACGTGCCGCGCGGTCAGCACGGCCAGGGCCCGGTCGACGTCCTCGGACCCCACCACCGCGACCATGCCGACGCCCATGTTGAACGTCTTCTCCATCTCGGCCCGCTCGACCTTGCCGCGCTGCTGGATCAGCGCGAACACCGGCGCCGGCGTCCACGTGCTGCGCTCCAGCTCGGCACGCAGCCCGGCCGGGATCACCCGCGCCAGGTTCGCCTCCAGCCCGCCGCCGGTGATGTGCGCGAACGTGCGCACGTCGGCTTCGGCGGCCAGCGCCAGGCAGTCCTTGGCGTAGATCCGGGTCGGCTCGAGCATCTCCTCGCCGAGGGTGCGGCCGAACTCCTCGACGTGCCCCTCCAGCGGCATCCGCGCGATCTCCAGCAGCACGTGCCGGGCCAGCGAGTAGCCGTTGGAGTGCAGCCCGGACGCGCCCATGCCGATGACCACGTCACCCGGGCGGACCCGCTCCGGCCCGAGCACCTCGGACGCCTCGACCACGCCCACCCCGGTGGCCGAGATGTCGTAGTCGTGCTCGCCCATCAGGCCCGGGTGCTCGGCGGTCTCCCCGCCCAGCAGCGCGCAACCCGCCTGCACACAGCCCTCGGCGATGCCCGCGACCAGCGCGGCGATCTTCTCCGGCACGACCCGGCCGACGGCGATGTAGTCCTGCAGGAACAGCGGCTCGGCGCCGGTGACCACCAGGTCGTCCACGACCATCGCGACGAGATCGATGCCGACCGTGTCGTGCTTGTCGAGCGCCTGCGCGACCGCGATCTTCGTGCCCACCCCGTCGGTCGAAGAAGCGAGCACCGGCTCCTTCCACCGGTCGAGCTTGAGCGAGAACAACCCGGCGAACCCGCCGACCCCGCCCAGCACCTCGGGCCTGCTCGCGCGCTCGGCGTGCGGCTTCAGCAGCTCGACTGCCTGGTCACCGGCTTCGATGTCGACGCCGGCTGCGGCATAGGTGGCGCTCGTGGACTCGCTCACGGCAAGCGGACTCCTGGACTCGACTGAACTCACGGACGCCGGACGGCATCCTCAGCACCGTACCCGGCCTGGGTGACGGTCCGGGCATCCGCCGGGTCCAGCCCCTCCAGCACGTACTTGCCGATGAGGGCGTCGTCGGGCAGCTCGATCGGGTACCGGCCGTCGAAGCAGGCCGTGCACAGCCGCGTCTTCGGCTGCTCGGACGCGGCGACCAGGCTGTCCAGCGACACGTAACCGAGCGAGTCGGCGCCGATCAGCCGCCGGATGCCCTCCAGGTCGGCCCCGTTGGCCACCAGCTCGGCGCGCGAGGCGAAGTCGATGCCGTAGAAGCACGGCCAGCGCACCGGCGGCGACGCGATCCGGACGTGCACCTCGACCGCGCCGGCCTCGCGCAGCATCCGCACCAGGGCGCGCTGCGTGTTGCCGCGGACGATCGAGTCGTCCACCACGACCAGCCGCTTCCCGCGGATCACGTCGCGCAGCGGGTTCAGCTTGAGGCGGATGCCCAGCTGCCGGATGGTCTGCGAGGGCTGGATGAAGGTGCGGCCGACGTAGCCGTTCTTGACCAGGCCCTGCCCGTACGGGATGCCGGAGGCCTGGGCGTAGCCGATCGCGGCGGGGGTGCCGGACTCCGGCACCGGGATCACCAGGTCCGCCTCGGCCGGGTGCTCGGCGGCGAGCCGCTTGCCGATCTCCACGCGGGTGGCGTGCACGCTGCGGCCGGCGATGGAGGTGTCCGGCCGGGCCAGGTAGACGTACTCGAAGATGCAGCCCTTGGGCTCCGGGCTGGCGAAGCGCGAGGACCGCAGGCCCTCGGCGTCGATCGCGATCAGCTCACCGGGCTCGACCTCGCGGACGAACGACGCGCCGACGATGTCCAGCGCCGCGGTCTCGCTCGCGACCACCCAGCCGCGCTCCAGCCTGCCGAGCACCAGCGGGCGCACGCCGTGCGGGTCGCGGGCCGCGTAGAGGGTGGACTCGTCGGCGAAGACCAGGCAGAACGCGCCGCGCAGGGTGGGCAGCAGCTCCAGGGCGGCCGCCTCGGTGCCCCGGTCCGCGGAGGCGTCCGCCAGCAGCCCGACGACCAGGTCGGAGTCGCTGGAGGAGCCGGTCAGCTCGCGGTGCGGCTTGAGTCCCGCGTCGAGGGTGCGGTCCCGCAGCTCGGCGGTGTTGACCAGGTTGCCGTTGTGGGCGAAGGAGATGCCGCTGCCGGTCGCCGTGTGGCGGAACATCGGCTGGGCGTTCTCCCAGGTCGAGGACCCGGTGGTGGAGTACCGGCAGTGCCCGACCGCGATGTGCCCCTGCAGCGAGGAGAGCACCTGCTCGTCGAACACCTGGCTGACCAGTCCGAGGTCCTTGAAGACCACGATCTGCTTGCCGTCCGAGACCGAGATGCCGGCGGCTTCTTGCCCACGGTGCTGGAGCGCGTACAGGCCGTAGTAGGCCATCTTGGCGACTTCTTCACCGGGGGCCCAGACGCCGAAGACACCGCACTCTTCTCGCGGCTCGCGTTCGGGCTGGTCGTCGGTGTGGTGGGAAACCACGAAAGTGCTCCCTGGAGACGAGGGCAGGCCTACTCAAGTGTAGGTCGTGGCCGATCGAAGTGACGCCCCGTGGTCAGTGGCGCTGGCCACTGACCACCGGGCGTCGACTCCCCCTCATGGGAGCGGCTCGGTCAGCTCGCGGCGAGCCAGGTGGCGCGGCCGGTGCCGGTGGGCACCCAGCAGCCGCCGCGGGCGGGCGTCCCGTGCTCCGGGGCCGCGGTGGCGTCCGGCAGCGCGAGCAGCTGGTCCAGCACCGGCGTGGCGTCACCGGCGGTGCGCCACAGCACGGTCTTGGGCGCGAGGATGTCCTCCTCGTCGCCGGGCATCCGCGTGGCGACCACGTCGTCCTCGGCGTTGAGCCGGACGACGTCGATCACGGAGTCGTGGGCGCGGACGCCGACCACCGCGATCACGGCGCCCTTCGCGTCGCGCGGGTGCACGAACTGGTAGCCGCGGGAGATGAGGTCCTGGAGCCGGTCGTCGACGGTCTTGGCGTCAGTTGAGGACATCGTCGAACTCGCCGTCCTTCGCCCCCGCGACGAACGCAGCCAGTTCGGCGCGGGTGTAGATGAGCGCGGGTCCTTCGGGGAAGCGGGAGTTTCTGACGGCGATCTGGCCCGTGGGCAGCTGGGCGAACTCGACGCAGTTGCCGTTGGCGCCGCTGCGGGCGCTCTTGCGCCAGGAAGCGCCGGTGAGGGCGTCGGCGGGCATGCCGTTCACGATGTGCTCAGCCATACTTCCCCAACCTTCCGGGTCAGTGCATCTGCGTGGTGCAAATGCACGTGCACTGGCCTTGTGGCGATCAAGCTACCACTGGTGACTGCACGCGTAAATGCACGTGCATGGCCGAGGCTAATCCCAAATCGGAGCGTGAGTAACGGCGCGGGTAGAGTAATTCGATCGGGTGATGAAACCTGTCCTGGTTGGCCTTGTTCCGGCTACTCGTCGTCACCCATTTCGCCTAGAGCTCTTCCCGCTTCTTCACCAGCATCTGACGCGTCCGATCGGGTGTTTCCGCGTCCACGGCCAGGCGATCGAACGCGCGGCCGTAGACCTCCAGGTCCTCCGGCTTCTCCAGGTACTGCGCGCCGTTGAGGTGCTCGACGTAGGCGATGTTCGGCAGGTCCGGCTCGGCGAACTGCAGCAGCGAGAAGGCGCTTTCCGCGGCGAACCCGCTCATGTCGTACGGGATCACCTGGATCGTGATGTGGGGCATCTCGATCAGCTCCAGCAGGTGGTCGATCTGCTGCCGGAGCACGCCGGCGCCGCCGAACGGGCGTTCCAGCACGGCCTCGTCGAGGACGGCCCACAGCCGCGGCGGTTTCGGCCCGTTGAGCAGCTTCTGGCGGCGCATCCGCAGGCCCACCTTGCGCTCGACGCCCTCGTCCCGGCTGTCCGGGTCGCCGTGGCTGATCACCGCACGCGCGTAGCGCTCGGTCTGCAGCAGCCCGGGCACGAACATCAGCTCGTACGTGCGGATCCGGGAAGCCGCCTCCTCCAGACCGATGTAGTTGTCGAACCAGCTGGGGACGAGGTCGTTGTAGGGGTGCCACCAGCCGGGCTGGTTGGACTCCTTGACCATCTTGACGGCCCACTCCCGCTCGGCCGGGTCGTGCACGCCGTACATGGTCAGCAGGTCGGTGACGTCGCGTTCCTTGAAGCCGACGCGGCCCAGCTCCATGCGGCTGATCTTCGACTCGGACGCGCGGATCTCCCACGCCGCCTTGGCGCGGGTGATGCCCGACTTCTCGCGCAGGCGGCGGAGCTGGGTACCGAGGATCATCCGGCGGGCCGTCGGGCCGGTGGGCTGTTCGGAGCCGGGGAGGTCGATGGGAGCCATCAAGGACCCTTCCTCGCAGAAATCACCAGCCATCCAACTTACAGCGCGGTGTGCCGCAGTCAAGTGCGGTGTGCATTTACGGGCCGCGGTACGCCCCTTACCCTACGGGGGTCCGAAAATTTCATTCGTATTCGATATGCCCGGGAGACCGCGATGTCCGGTGCCACCGCTCCCTATCCGAGTGCAGTCCCCGTAGGTGTGGACCCGACCAGGGCGAGCATCGCGCGCGTGTACGACGCCGCGCTCAACGGCAAGGACAACTACGAGATCGACCGCCAGGTGCTGGCGCAGGTCCGCACCGTGGCGCCCCAGGTGAACGACCTCGCCTGGGCCAACCGCGACTTCCTGATCCGCTCCTGCCGCTTCCTGGCCATGCAGGCCCGCATCGACCAGTTCCTCGACCTCGGCTCCGGGCTGCCCACGGCGGAGAACACCCACCAGGTGGTGCAGCGGGTCAACCCCGAGGCCAAGGTGCTCTACGTCGACAACGACCCGGTGGTGCTCGCGCACGGCCGGGCGCTGCTCGAGGAGAACGAGAACACCCACTTCGTCGCGGCGGACATCTTCCAGCCCGAGCAGATCATCGAGCACCCGGAGATCCGCGACTTCCTCGACTTCGAGCGGCCCATCGCGCTGCTGCACGTCGGCACGTGGCACCACTACCTGGGCGACGACGGCGGCGAGAAGATGGCCACCTACATCGACGCCCTCGCGTCCGGCTCGTACGTGTCCATCGCGCACTTCTACAACCCGGGCACGCCGGAGCACGCGGAGCTGGCCGTCAAGATGGAGGAGAAGTTCATCCACAGCCCGATGGGCAGCGGCCGGTTCCGCTCCAGGGAGGAGATCCAGGCGCTGTTCCCGGGCCTGGAGATGGTCGAGCCGGGCCTGGTCCTGTGCGACGACTGGTGGCCGGACGGTCCGCGGCTCCAGCCGCTCAACCTCGTCCGCCAGTGCATCGCCGGCGGCGTGGGCCGCAAACCGTAAAACCCGTAAAACTACGACTGCGGCTTGCTTGGCGGTGCGGGTGGCGGAACCTCAGCCGCCCCCTCGCTGTGGGATCGCCTCCTCATGAATGCCAATTCACCACGTCGGCGCTGTCCTCGCGAGGAGACGGCTGAGAACCCGCGGCGGTGCGAGCTGCGTGCGGGGTTCTAGTGTCCTGAGTTATTAATTCGCGTGCAGTAGCGTGCGATGGAGTCAAGGATCTGGTCGGCGGTCTTGGTCCAGACGTAGGGCCGTGGTTCGTTGTTCCAGGTCTCGATCCATGCGCGGATGTCGCGATTGAGCGCGTGGACGCTGGTGTGGCTGCCGTGTTGGAGTTTTTTGGTCGTCAGCTCGGAAAACCAGCGTTCGACGAGGTTGAGCCAGGAACTCGAGGTCGGAGTGAAGTGCACGGTGAACCGCGGGTGAGCTGCCAGCCAGCGTTTGATCACCGGGGTCTTGTGGGTCGAGACGTTGTCCATAACCAGATGCACTGCCAGGTCCGCGGGTACTTCGTTGTCGATGGCGATCAAGAACTTCTTGAACTCGATCGCACGATGCCGCGCGTGCAGCCGGCCGATGACCTTGCCGGTGGCGATGTCCAGTGCGGCATACAGACTGGAGGTGCCGTGGCGGGTGTAGTCGTGCGTGGCACGCTGCGGCGTTCCCGGCATCATCGGCAGGATCGGGGCGGTGCGGTTGAGCGCCTGGATCTGGGACTTCTCGTCCACGCACAGCACCACCGCCCGCTCCGGCGGCGCGAGGTAAAGCCCGACCACGTCCTTGACCTTGTCCACGAACAACGGATCCTTGGACAACTTCCACGCCTCACGGCGATGCGGCTGCAGACCGAACGCATTCCAGATCCGGGTCACCGCGGTCTGGGTCAACCCGGACTCCGCAGCCATCGACCGGGTCGACCAGTGCGTCGCATTCGCCGGCGTGGACTCCAGCGTCTTGGTGATCACCGCCTCGACCTGCTCGTCGGTGATCGTGCGCGGGCGCCCCGGACGTGGCTCGTCGACCAGGCCGTCCAGTCGTTGGGCCACGAACCGGGAACGCCATTTCGCGACCATCGCGCGCCCGACGCCCAACTCCGCGGCGATCTCGCTGTTCGAGCCGCCCTCGGCGCACCGCAGCACGATCCGCGACCGCAACGCCAACGCCTGAGCCGTCTTCCGCCGCTGCACCCAGTTCCGCAACGTCTGTGCCTCATCAACGGACAAGGCCAACTCAGGCAGCTTCGGATTCGGCATGCCGCACCCTACAGCTGAACTCGAATTAACGACTCAGGACACTAGAGCCGGACGATCGGCAGCCAGTGCGAGAGGTCGGCCCGGGTCCCGGACGCGGTGACCCGGCCCTCCCGCACCGCCTCCGTCCACTCCAGACGGCCGGTGGCCAGCTCCAGCCACGTCCGCGGGTCGGTCTCGACCACGTTGGGCGGGGTGCCGCGGGTGTGCCGGAGCCCTTCCACGCACTGCACGGCCGCGAACGGCGGCACCCGCACCTCGACGCTCCGGCCGGGCGCGTCCTGGGCCAGCGTGCGCAGGCTCAGCCGGACGGCCGCGGCGAGCTCGGGCCGGGCCGGCCGGTCGGCTTCTCCGCTCAACCAAGCCGTAACGGCCTGCAGCGCGGCTCTCAACTCCACGGGGTCAACCGGACGCGGTGCGGGCATGGTCAAACAGTAGAGTGCACTGCAGCAGACATGAGCACGGCGACGCGGAAACACGGGGTTCGCACATGGCGCAGCGGGACGAAGCGGATCGGCTTCTACCCAATCCTCAGCCCGAGCACAAGCCGGGCAAGCCCAAGATCACCGAGGAGATGCGCGCCAACGCCAGGGCGAATCCGAACAGCTGGCTCTACGTGATCGACGAGGCGTTCGACCCCAACGGCCCGGTGCCGTCGTGGGCGGTCGTCGGCGCCTACCCGGTCAACGGCAGCGGCAACATCGTGGAGGACTTCCACCCCAACGACCGCTACCGGCCCTCGCCCAAGGCGCTCGGGTTCCCGGAGCCGCGCAACGACCTGGAGCGGCTGCTGCAGCTGGTCCGCACCAACCACCGGCCGGCCAGCGACCTGCCGCCGGTGATCCTCGACTCGACCCTGTTCGTCTACGCGCTCGCCCCGATGCAGCGCACGGTCATCGGGTTCCACAACTCCGACGGCCGCGTGCTGGTGCCGGCCTACACGTCGAAGTCGCTGGTGCCGCCGGAGTGGCCGCACGCCCGCGCCGTGCTCGGCCGCGACATGGTGCCGCTGCTCGCGGGCCACCCGGTGGCGATCAACCCGCACGACGTGGTGACCGCGGTGGTGCCGGCCGAGCACCTGGTGGCCGCGCTGGAGCAGGAGCAAAAAGACTAAACATTCCGCTCGGTTAAGCCAGTCGCATCACGCTTTCGAGCTAAGCCGACTCGCAAAAAGCGCTCCATCGAGGCATGGTGACGACCATCGGAGGATGGGAGTCGCCGTGCAAATCTGGAGTTCGAAGCTGCGCCTGGGCACGCTGCTCGTGTCCATGGCACTGGGGACGACGGCCGTGTGCGGCGCGGCGTCGTCCGCCGCGTCCACACCGGACTACTCGAAGGCGGAAAGCACTTTCGCCGGATCGCAGATCGCCGCCGTCGAGGGCAGGGGTGATCCGCCCCGGTTCACCGCGGACGCCGGTGCGATCGGGCACGACGTCAGCGGGCACCAGGGTGACGTGCACTGGCCGGGCGCGTGGGGGGCCGGCGGCCGGTTCGTCTACGTCAAGGCCACCGAGGGCACCGGGTTCATCAACAAGCGGTTCGCCCAGCAGTACAACGGTTCCTACCAGATCGGGATGATCCGCGGCGCCTACCACTTCGCGCGCCCGGACGTCTCCGGTGGACGGCAGCAGGCCGAGTACTTCCTCGCCCACGGGGGCGGCTGGTCGCCGGACGGGCGGACGCTGCCCGGGGCGCTCGACGTGGAGTACAACCCCTACGGCGAGGCCTGCTACGGCCTCGATCCGGTCCGGATGGGCGAGTGGATCCGGGACTTCTCCGACACCTACCGCGCCCGCACCGGCCGCTTCCCGGTCATCTACACCTCGACGAACTGGTGGAACAAGTGCACCGGGAACAACGCCGGGTTCGGGCGGAACAATCCTCTGTGGATCGCCCGCTACCAGCCGGTCGTCGGTCCGCTGCCGGCCGGGTGGTCGTACCAGTCCATCTGGCAGTTCGCCGACTCGGGTGTCCTGCCGGGTGACCAGAACCTGTTCAACGGGACGCTGGACCAGGTCAAGGCCTTCGCCTCGAACAGCTGACGCGGTAATCCGGTCGGGTTACTACGAAAGTCGGTCCGTCACCGGCGACATGCGCAAATCACCCACCGGTCATCGGAAATTCACGGGATTTGGTGACATCGCCGCGGATCGTCATCAAGAATCACGGCCTGGACGGTCTCCCTGCAAACCAGACCGTCCTCCGCGAGGGCAATGGAAGGGACTCCGCTCATGTCTGCTCCACGCAAGAGATGGTGGCGGTTCGCCACGTCCGCCACCGCCGCGTCGGTCGCCGTGCTCGTGCTCGGCGCCCTGGCTCCGGCCGGCGCGGCTCCGGCCACCATCAGCGGAATGTCGGTCGACGACTACGTCGCTCGTTACGATCACCCGATGGGTTCGCAGATCGCGCGCGTCGAGGGTGACCACTCGACGGCGCAGACGCAGGCCATCGCCGCCGGGGACGTGACCGCGGCGGCGTCGGTCGAGGGCATCGACGTCAGCGGCCACCAGGGCAACGTCGACTGGGCGAACTACTGGGGCCAGGGCAAGCGCTTCGCCTACGTCAAGGCCACCGAGGGCACCTACTACACCAACCCGTACTTCGCCCAGCAGTACAACGGCTCCTACAACATCGGCATGATCCGCGGCGCCTACCACTTCGCCACCCCGGACACCGCGTCCGGCGCCGCGCAGGCCAACTACTTCGTCGACCACGGCGGGGGCTGGTCGGCGGACGGCAAGACGCTGCCGGGCGCGCTCGACATGGAGTACAACCCGTACGGCTCGACCTGTTACGGGTTGTCGAAGAGCGCGATGACCGCGTGGATCAAGGACTTCAGTGACACCTACCACGCCCGCACCGGGCGGTACCCGGTGATCTACACGAGCACGAACTGGTGGAGCCAGTGCGTCGACGGGGCGTTCGCGGCGACGAACCCGCTGTGGATCGCGCGCTACGCCGCGAGCGTGGGAACGTTGCCGTTCAACTGGAGTTTCTACACGTTCTGGCAGTACTCCTCGACGCCGATCGACCAGAACACCTTCAACGGGGCCTACGACCGGCTGCAGGTGCTGGCCACCTCGAAGGGCTGAGCGGAAGGGGGCTCCCGCCGTCCGTGGTGGGAGTCTCCTTCGCATTTGCCCGGTTCGCCAGGCACAATGCCCGTGATCAGTGCGATGTCCGGGCGTGGGGGAACCAGGTTCGGCGTCGATACGTCCGAGCGGGGCGTAGCGATCCAGGAAAGGCGACGTCGATGACCTACCCACCGCAGCCGGGACAGCCGGATTACGGCCAGCAACCAGATCCGTACGGCCAGCAGCCGGGCGGCCCCCAGTCCGGGGGTTTCCCGCAGCAGGGTGGGCAGTACGGCCAGCAGTACCCGGGCCAGCAGCCCTACGGCCAGCCCGAGTACGGCCAGCAGCAGCCCGGGTATGGGCAGCAGCAGCCGGGCTACGGGCAGCAGTACCCGGGTTACGACCCGAACTACCCGCAGACCGCGCAGTTCGGCTACGGCGCGCCGCCGCCCGGGGGTGGCGGCAGCAAGAAGGGCCTGTGGATCGGTCTGTCGGTCGGTCTGGTCGTCGTGCTGGCGGCGCTGGGCATCACCGGGTTCTGGGTGCCGGGCTTCTTCCTCGGTGACTCGAAGGAAGAGGGCCCCCAGGCGGTCGCGCAGCAGGTGATCGACGGGATCAAGAACCACGACAAGGCCGCGCTGACCGCGCTGAAGTGCGCGGACGCCGACCGGTCGGTCCAGGCCGCGATCGACGACGTCAACGACGTCGACAGCATCACGATCGGGCAGGTCAAGGAGAACGGCGACACCGCGACGGTCGACTTCACCGCGAGCGCCGGCGGCGAGGAGGGCACCGGCACCGGCACGCTGGCCAAGCAGAACGGCAAGTGGTGCTGGAAGGACCTGGAGACGCGGGCGTCCGGCAGCGGCACCTCGACCCGCACGTCCACCTCGCGCTCGACGAGCACGCGCACGTCGACGTCGTCCAGCTCGTCGTCCACCGGCGGCACCGGGGGCAGCAACGGCAAGGCGATGGTCGAGGACTTCCTGGCGAAGATGGCCGCGGGTGACGTCGCCGGCGTGACCTCGCTGGTCTGCTCCGACGCGACGCAGGACAACAAGGACGACGCGCGGGAGGCCGCCGAGAAGCGCGCCAACGTGACGCCGACCTACGACAGCGCCACCGACACGATGGTGTCCGGTGACCTCACCGGCACCCAGCAGGGCGAGCAGGTCACCGGCCTGTTCTTCGCGGAGAACTTCGACGGCGAGGGCTTCTGCATCTCGGTGTTCGGCGTGTTCTAGCCGGATCGGCGGCCCAGGCCGGGGCGCCTGGGCCGCATGATCAGCGCCGCGACGTAGTAGGTGCAGGGCGTCGCGGCGCGGTTGGCGTAGGAGAGGGTGACATCCGCCGGGAGGTAGAGGCTGTCACCCTCTTCCAGTTCCAGGGTCTCGTCGTCGATCGTCAGGGTGACGACGCCCTCCTGCACGAAGATGAACTCGTGCGAGCCCGCCGCGTACGGCGGGTACGTGCCGGCCTCGCAGCCGGGCGGCAGCGTCGACCGGATCCACTCGAAGTTCACCCCGGGCACGACGGGCGTGAGGATGGTCCGCCGCCACCCGCCCGGCTCGTCGACGACGTCCTGGTCCGCGGCCCGGCGCACGATCATCCGGGCCGGCTCGGTGAGCAGGTCCGCCAGCGGCAGCCCGAGCCCGTCCGCGATCCGGTCCAGCACGACGACCGTCGGCGCCTTCGAGCCGCGTTCGACGGCGGACAACATGCTCACGCTGACCCCCGACCGCTCCGCGAGCGCCTGCAGGGTCAGGCCGCGGTCGGTCCGAGCGGCCTGAACGCGCCGTCCGAGTGCCCCGAGATCCATGTATCCTATAGTAGTGGTTGATTCCCCTATAGTGAAACCGGCTACGGGTGCCGACCTCCCGGCGATCGCCGCGATCTACGAAGGGTACGTGCGCGCCAGCACCGCGACGTTCGAGCTGGAGCCGCCGGACCTGGCCGAGTGGACGCGCCGCTTCACGGCGATCGCGGACGCCGGTCTGCCGTTCCTGGTGGCCGAGGTGGACGGCCGTGTCGCCGGCTACGCGTACTGCTCGCCGTGGAAGACGCGCCCGGCCTACCGCCGCACCGCGGAGAACTCGATCTACCTCGCGCCGTGGTCGACGGGCCGGGGCGTGGGCGGCGTGCTGCTGGACGCGCTGCTGTCCCGCTGCCGGGAGAGCGGGATCCGCGAGGTCATCGCGGTGGTCGCGGACCCGGAGCGCAACCCGGCCTCCCCCGCGCTCCACCGCCGCCGCGGGTTCGTCGACGTCGGGGTGCTCCGCAGGGTCGGCTACAAGCACGAGCGCTGGCTGGACACGCTGCTGTTGCAGAAGAGTTTGATCTAGGGTTCCGGGCATGCCGGAACGTCGGGGGCCGCTGTTCGTCACGATCCTGGTCGCGGTGGGCTTGCTGATCGCCGTGAGCGCCTGGCTGCTCACCGACCCCGCGACCAGCCGGGCGGACGCGCTGCGCACCGGCGGTCTGGCCAGCGGCGCGGTGATCGCGCTGTACGCGCTGTGGCTCAACGACCGGCGCCGCCGCGTGGAGGAGAACCGGCAGCGGACCGAACGGGAGCGGCACGAGCTGGAGCTGCTCCGCGCCGAACGCGACCGCGAACGCGTCACCGACGAACGCTTCGCGAAATCGGTGGAACTCCTGGGCCACGAGGCCGACCAGGTCCGGGTCGGCGCGCTGCACGCGCTCGCCGGCCTGGCGCGCAGCAACCCCGAGTACACCCAGACGGTCCTCGACGTGCTCTGCTCCTACCTCCGGCGCCCCTTCCCGCACCCCGGCTACGGCGACGACACCGACGAGGCCGAGGCCCGCCGCGAGCAGCAGGTGCGTCTCGCGGCGCAGCGGCAGATCCAGGAACTGCTGCCGCCGCGGGGACCGGAGGCCGTCGTGTACGACCTCGATCTGGCCGGCGCCCGGCTGGACCGGTTCCACCTCAAGGGCCGAGCCGTCGGCCGGCTCTACCTGCAGCAGGCGCAGCTCCTGCACCGCACGAGCTTCGCCGACGCCGAGTTCCACGGTCGCGTCTACCTGACCGCGCTCGACTCGCGGGGACCGATCACCGTCGCCGGTGCGGTGTTCCACCAGAAGGTCAAGCTCGAGGGCGTGCACGCGCGGCACGAGGTGGACTTCGACGGCGCCACCTTCGAGGCCGAGGTGAGCATCGCGGACGGATCGTTCGACGGGCCGGTCTCGTTCCGCGACACGAGGGCCGCCGCGGTGGACCTCCGCCGGGCCCGGTTCGCCGACCACGTCGACCTCCGGCTGGCGGCCGAGGCCGTGTCGCTCTACAACACCGAGGTCGACCAGGCGCGGGAAGTGCGGCTTCCCGCGGCCTGGTCGCTCGAACCGCTCGCCGGTGGACGCGCCCGGATCCGGGTCGGCGGCTGAACCGTCAGTCGAACAGCTTCGGCAGCGTGCCTTCGAACGCGTCGCGCAGTTCCTCGAAACCGAAGGTCGCCACGCCCTGGATCTCCAGGCCGCCCGCCTCGGGGTCCACCACGCCGGCCTTGCGCCACGGCAGCCCGCGGGCGGTGCACATCTCCGTGAACCGCAGCTCCTCGGTCCGCGGCACCGCCACCAGCACCCGCCCGGTGGACTCCGAGAACAGCTGCACGAACGGGTCGGCGTCCTCGTCGAGCAGGGCCCGCGCGCCGCACTGGCCGATCAGCACCATCTCCACCAGCGCCTGCGCCAGGCCGCCGTCCGACAGGTCGTGCGCGGCCGAGATCATGCCGTCCCGGGAACCGGCGACCAGGATCTCCGCCAGCAGCCGCTCGCGCTCCAGGTCCACCTTCGGCGGCAGCCCGCCCAGGTGCCCGTGGATCACGTGCGCCCACGCCGAACCGCCGAACTCGTCGTGGGTCTCGCCGAGCAGCAGCAGCGTCTCGCCCGCCTCGGCGCCGATCCCGGTCGGGATGCGCCGCCGCACGTCGTCGATCACGCCGAGCACGCCGACCACCGGGGTGGGCAGGATGGCCGTCTCGCCGGTCTGGTTGTAGAAGCTCACGTTGCCGCCGGTCACCGGGATGCCCAGCTGCGCGCAGCCGTCGGCGATCCCGTGCACGGCCTGCTCGAACTGCCACATCACGCCCGGGTCAGTGGGCGCGCCGAAGTTCAGGCAGTCCGTCACGGCCAGCGGGGTGGCGCCGGTGGTCGCCACGTTCCGGTACGCCTCGGCCAGCGCGATCTGCGCGCCCGCGTACGGGTCGAGGTACACGAACCGGCTGTTGCAGTCGGTCGACACCGCGACGCCGCGGCCGGTCTCCTCGTCGATCCGGATCATGCCGCCGTCCGACGGCTGCGACAGCACGGTGTTGCCGCGCACGTACCGGTCGTACTGGTCGGTCACCCACTCCTTGGACGCCTGGTTGGGCGAGGACACCACCGCCAGCAGCGTCTCCCGCAGCTCGTCCGGAGTGGACGGACGACGCAGGCCGTCGGGCGTGTCCGCCTGCAGCGCGTCCTGAGTGGACGGACGGGCGACCGGCCGGTCGTACACCGGGCCCTGGTGCGCCACGGTGCGCGGCGGCACGTCGACCACGGTCTCGCCGTGCCAGGTGACCACCAGGCGGTCACCGTCGGTGACCTCGCCGATGACCGTGGCGATGACGTCCCACTTCGCGCACACCGCGAGAAACGCGTCCACCTTGGACGGTTCGACGACCGCGCACATCCGCTCCTGCGACTCGCTGGAGAGGATCTCGGCCGGGGTCATGCCCTCGGCGCGCAGCGGCACCTTGTCCAGCTCGACGTGCATCCCGCCGTCACCGGCCGCGGCCAGCTCCGACGTCGCGCAGGACAGCCCGGCGCCGCCGAGGTCCTGGATGCCGACGACGAGCTTCTGCGCGAACAGCTCCAGGCAGCACTCGATGAGCACCTTCTCGGTGAACGGATCGCCGACCTGGACGCTCGGCAGCTTCTTGCGGCCACCGGAGTTCTCGTCACCGGAGAACGTGTCGCTGGCCAGCACCGACACCCCGCCGATGCCGTCCAGACCGGTCCGCGCGCCGAACAGGATGATCTTGTTGCCGGTGCCCGACGCGAACGCCAGGTGCAGGTCCTCGGTGCGCATCGCGCCCACGCACAGCGCGTTGACCAGCGGGTTGCCCGCGTAGCTGGCGTCGAAGGCGACCTCGCCGCCGATGTTGGGCAGGCCCAGGCAGTTGCCGTACCCGGCGACGCCGGCCACCACGCCCGGCAGCACGCGGCGGGTGTCCGGCGCGTCGGCCGGGCCGAAGCGCAGCGAGTCGGCCACCGCGAGCGGCCGCGCGCCCATCGCGAGGATGTCGCGCACGATCCCGCCGACACCCGTCGCGGCGCCCTGGTAGGGCTCCACATAGGACGGATGGTTGTGGCTTTCGACCTTGAAGGTGACCGCCCAGCCGTCGCCGATGTCGACGACACCGGCGTTCTCGCCGATCCCGGCGAGCATCTTCGAGCGCATCTCCTCGGTGGTGGTCTCGCCGAAGTAGCGCAGGTGCTTCTTCGACGACTTGTACGAGCAGTGTTCGCTCCACATCACCGAGTACATGGCCAGTTCGGCGTCCGTCGGCCGCCTGCCCAGGATCTCGCGGATGCGCGCGTACTCGTCGTCGGCGAGCCCGAGCTCGCGGTAGGGCTGCGGGAGGTCCGGCGTCTCCGCGGCCCGCTCGGTCGTGTCGATGGCCAGGGTGTCGGTCACGGCCTCCAGGGTACTTGCAGCCCTCTGACCGGCAGAAAATCGGTCGCGTGAGGTGAGCTGGGGCACCTACCGTCAGGTGTCATGCGCCTTCCCTCCCGGCTCACGCCGCTGCGATTCCTGGGCGCGCTCCTGCGGGCGCGGCCGTGGCTCGCGCTGTCCGCGTGCGTCCTCGGTGCCCTCTGGCTGCTGCCGGGGGCGCTGCTGCCGCTGGTGATCGGCACGGTGGTCGAGGACATCCGCGCGGGCGAGCCACTGCTCGGCGGTGTCGGGCTGGTCCTGCTGCTCGGCGTGGCGCAGGCGGTGTGCGGCGGCGCGTTGATCTTCGCCGCCCACACCATGTGGATCCACGGCGCGGCCGCGACGCAGCGGGCGGTCGTCGAGCACACGGCCCGGCTCGGCGCGTCGCTGCGGCCGCAGGCCGGGACCGGTGACGTGATGGCGGTGTCGTCCTCGGACATCAACCACATCGGCAACGTGTTCGAGGTGACCGGGCGGCTGTTCGGCTCGGTGGTGGCCTTCCTCACCGTCAGCCTGGTGCTGATCGGCATGTCGCCGGTGCTGGGCACGATCGCGCTGGTCGGGGTCCCGCTCGCGACGCTGAGCATGGGCAAGCTGGTCGCGCCGCTGCAGCGCCGCAAGGGCGCGCAGCGCGAGGAGCTGTCGAGCGTGAACGCGCTGGCCGCGGACATCGTGTCCGGCCTGCGGATCCTCCGCGGTGTCGGTGGCGAGCAGCAGTTCCTCGGCCGGTTCCGCGACGCCAGCCAGCGCGTCCGGCGGGCCGGGGTCGAGGTGGCGCGCAGCGAGTCGTGGCTGGTCGGGGCCGAGGTGCTGCTGCCCGGCCTGGTCACGGTGGCGATCACCTGGCTGGGCGCGCGGTTCGTCGCGGCGGGCACGATCAGCGTGGGCGAGCTGGTGGCGTTCTACTCGTCGTCGGTGTTCCTGGTGGTGCCGGTGAGCACGGCGACCGAGTTCACCGCCGCGTTCTCCTCGGCGCTGGTGTCGGCGAAGAAGGTGTGCGGGGTGCTGAGCCTGCGGCCGCTGCTGTCCGAGCCGGACGCGCCGGTCGCGCTGCCGGACGGGCCGCTGGAGCTGCACGACACCACGTCCGGGTTCACCGCGGTGGCCGGGAAGCTGACCGTCGTGGACGCCGGGCCCGAGGCGGAGGCGCTGGCCGCGCGGCTGGCCCGGTTCGCCGACCCCGATCCCGGCGAGCGGGTGCTCGTGTCCGGCGTGCCCGCCGACCACGTGGCGCTGGCGGAGCTGCGGTCCCGGGTGGTCTACGCGCACAACCAGGACCTGTGGTTCTCCGGTGTGCTGCGTGACCAGCTGGTCCCGGCCGAGCGGGCGGCGGAGGCGTTGCGAGCCGCCGACGCCGAGGACATCGTCGAAGGCCTGCCGAACGGGCTGGACGAGCTGATCGGCGAGCGGGGCCGGGAGGTTTCCGGCGGTCAGCGGCAGCGGCTGAACCTGGCCCGCGCGCTGGCCCTGGACGCCGACACCCTGCTGCTCGACGAACCGACCTCGGCCGTCGACGCGCACACCGAGGCCCGCATCACCGAGCGGGTCAGCGAGCTGCGCCGCGGCCGCACGACCGTCGTGTTCACGGAAAGTCCACTGTGGAAAGCGGTGGCGGACGAGGTGACCACATGCGCTTCAAGCTAGTGCTCGCGACCGGCGCCGAGGCCCGGCGCTGGGCGCGGGACCTGCTGCGCACCAACCGGCGTGAGTTCGGCGTCGTGATCGGGCTGTTCGGCCTGGCCGCGATCGCCGGGCTGGCCGGGCCGCAGATCCTCGGGCACCTGGTGGACCTCGCGGTGGCCGGGGACGGCCGGATCGACCTGCTCGCGCTGGCGTTCGTGGTGATCCTGGTGGTGCAGGCGGTGCTCAAGCGGTTCGCGAGGTTCCGCGCCGGGATGCTCGGCGAGCGGGTGCTGGCCGAGACGCGGGAGGGCTTCGTCGAGCGCGCGCTGCGGCTGCCGCTGGGCACGGTCGAGGCGGCCGGCACCGGTGACCTGATCAGCCGCGCGACCACGGACGCCGACCGGATCGACTTCTCGGTCCGCAACGCGATCCCGGAGATCTCGATCGCGCTGATCACGATCGTGCTGACCCTGGCGGCGATGATCATCACCTCGCCGCTGCTGTCGCTCGGGCTGCTGGTCGCGGTGCCGATCGTGGCCCTCACCCTGCGCTGGTACGTCCGCCGTGCGCCGCGGATCGTCGAGGAGATGCTCGACAAGTGGTCGGAGGTGCAGTCGAGCCTGCACGAGACGACCGAGGGCGCCCGCACGGCGGAGGCGCTCGGGCTGACCGGGCGGCGCATCGCGCTGGGGCACCGCACGCTGGGCGCGGCGATCCGGGGCGAGCAGCGGCTGCGCGGCGTGACGGTCGGCTGGATCCCGTGGCTGCAGATCGCGCAGGTCGCGCCGGTCGCGGCGATGCTGTTGCTCGGCGGCTGGGCCTACGGCGAGGGGCTGGTCGGGCTGGGCACGATCACCACGATGGTGGTCTACGTCCAGGCGCTGGCCGGGCCGCTCGAAGAGGCGATGTGGTGGGTCGAGGACCTGCAGGTCTCCGGCACCGCGCTGCGCCGGGTGCTGGGAGTGCGCGGTGACGCGGAGCGGGCCGGTGGGCCGGAGCCGGCGGGCCAGGAGATCGTGGTGCGCGACGTGCACTACGGCTACTCGACCGGCCGGGAGGTGCTGCACGGCATCGACCTGCGGGTGCCGCCGGGGCAGCGGCTGGCGATCGTCGGCCCGTCCGGTGCGGGCAAGTCGACGCTGGGCCGTCTGCTGGCCGGGGTCGCCGCGCCCGGTTCGGGTTCGGTGACGATCGGTGGCGCCGAGGTGTCCGAGCTGGCCGAGGACGTGCTGCGCGGCGAGGTGCTGCTGCTGACCCAGGAGCACCACGTGTTCTCCGGGACGCTGCGGGAGAACCTGACGCTGCCGGCGGGGTCCTGGACCGACGACGAGCTGGTGCGGGCGCTGACCGCCGTCGGGCTGCGGGACTGGTTCGACGGGCTGCCGGACGGCTTGGCGACGAAGCTCGGCTCGGGTGCGCTGGCCGTGCCGGCGGCGGTCGCGCAGCAGCTCGCGCTGGCGCGTGTCGTGCTGGCCGACCCGCACACGGTGGTGCTCGACGAGGCGACCTCGCTGCTGGACACCTCGTCGGCGCGCCACCTGGAGCGCTCGTTGAGCGGGGTGCTGGAAGGCCGGACGGTGATCGCGATCGCGCATCGCCTGCACACCGCGGCGGCCGCCGACCGGGTCGCGGTGCTGGAGGCCGGGCGGATCACCGAGCTGGGCACGCACGCCGAACTGCTCGCGGCGGACGGCCCCTACTCGCGGCTGGTCACCGCCGCGCATGTGGGCTGAGGTTTCCCGGAGGCGGATGCCTCCGGGAAATCAGGCCTTGACCAGGCTGTCGACGAGGCTGAGGAACATGCCCAGCCCGTCGTCGCTCGGGCCGGTCAGCGCGTCGATCGCGTGCTCGGGGTGCGGCATCAGGCCGACCACGCGGCCGTTGGCGCTGCAGATGCCCGCGATGTCGTTGCGCGAGCCGTTGGGGTTCTCGCCGGCGTAGCGGAACACCACGCGGCCCTCGCCCTCCAGCTCGTCCAAAGTGGACTGGTCGGCGACGTAGCCGCCCTCGCCGGACTTGAGCGGGACCAGCACCTCGGCGCCCGCCTCGTACCGGGTGGTCCACACCGTCGTGTTGTTCTCCACGCGCAGCCACTGGTCGCGGCACACGAAGTGCAGCTTCTCGTTCCGCACCAGCGCGCCCGGCAGCAGCCCGGCCTCGCACAGGATCTGGAAGCCGTTGCAGATGCCCAGCACCGGCATGCCGCCCTTGGCCGCGTCGACGACCGACGACATCACCGGGGCGAACCGGGCGATCGCGCCGCAGCGCAGGTAGTCGCCGTAGGAGAAGCCGCCGGGGACGATCACCGCGTCGACGCCGCGCAGGTCCTCGTCGCCGTGCCACAGGCTGACGGCCTCGGCGTCGGCGTAGCGGGCGGCGCGGATCGCGTCCACGTCGTCCAGCGTGCCGGGGAAGGTGATGACACCGATCTTCACGGGAGCCTCCGCACGGTCCACTCCTCGATCACCGGGTTGGCGAGGAAGCCCTCGGCGATCTTGGCGAGCGTCTCGTCGTCGACCGAGTCGTCGACCTCCAGCTCGAAGTGCTTGCCCTGGCGCACCGAGGTGACCCCGGTGAAGCCCAGCCGCGGCAGCGCCCCGGCGACGGCTTGACCTTGCGGGTCGAGGATCTCGGGCTTGGGCATGACGTCAACCACCACACGGGCCACGGCGGGTCGCTCCAGTAATCGCAGGTCGGCGGTACTCCCCGAGTCTAGCTGTGATGTGGCGGCACCCCGCCGAGGGTGGTGGCGGGTGTGACCTGGATACCGTTTCACCCATGGGTATGACACTGGGGTACGTCGAGGTCACGCCGCAGCAGCTGGACGGCGTTCTGAACGACGGCGAGAAGGCCGAAGAGCTGTACGACGAGATCGCCAGCGAGGACGACGCCCTCAACGGCTTCGTGGAGAAGGCGTGGGACGGCCTCCAGTACCTCCTCGACCGCGCCGGTGTGGACGTCGACCTGCGGATGGACGGTGAGCCCATCGACTACGACGGCGAGGAGTACACCGGCTTCGACGCCGACCTGGTCCGCAGCATCGCCGACGCCCTCGACGCGGCGCCGTTCGAGAAGCTCGCCGCGCACTACGACCCCGCCGACATGATGGCGCGCAACGTCTACCCCGGGATCTGGGACAGTCACGCGGAGGACGAGCTGGAGTACCTCCGCGAGAACTACGACACCCTGCGCACCTTCTTCGCCACGGCCGCCCGCAACGGCAACGCCGCGCTCGGCTGCTTCTCCTTCTAGGTGCACTTGGCCGTTGGGTCGGTGGCAGTCGGCTGATGGGTGGGTGGCCGCCGAGTGGGTGGCGGCGGCGTTGAGCGTTGAAGTGCTTGAGCCGGGCGCGAGCGTGGTCGCTCGTTCGGTGTTGCTGGTGAAGATCTGCCGGTAGGCCCCGCTCGGCCCGCAGCGTGCGGTTGTAGCGTTCGACTTTGCCGTTTTGCCAGGGGCTTCCTGCTGGGCGCGGCAGTGGGCCCGTCAGCCGCCGTCTCGGGGATCCGGCCGTTCTTCTTGGCGTCCGTGTGCACCAGCTCGCGGGGCCGATCGCGTTCGTCCGGCCACCTGCCCGGTCAAGGGGTCCAGCGCCGACAGCGGCGGCACCTGGTGGCGAGCCGGCACCCGCGACACCGTCCGGCCGGAACGCCAGTCCCAGCTAGTCCGGGCGTGCGGGCATCACGGTGTGACACGAGAGCCTCCGGCCTGGTGTGGGCCTGGACAAGCCACACCCCAACCGGAGGCTCTCCCCGTGTCAACACCAGGCAGCCGCCACCAACGCCCTGGCCAGGTACACCTAGTGCGTGACCGGTGCCGGTGACTGTGCGGCCGTCGTGCGGCGGCGCAGCACCCGGCGCAGCCCGTACGTGCCGAACAGGCCGAGCACGGACACCCCGATCAGGAAGTACAGCCCGGTCGCGGCCGAGCCGGTGGCGTCCACGATCGCCGCGATGCCCATCGGGCCGAAGCCGCCGCCGAGGTTGCCGATGCCGTTGATCGCGGCGATCCCGGCGGCCGCGGTCGCGCCGGCGAGGAACTTCGGCACCAGGCCCCACATCACCGGCTGGGCCGCGTAGCCGCCGATCGACGCCACGCACAGGCCGACCATCTGCAACCACGGCGCGCTCGCGGTCGCCGCCACGAGGAACCCGGCGATCGAGAAGCCGAGCATCAGCGCGAGCCAGCCGAAGGGCGCTTCGCGCCGGTTCGCCAGCCGCGGCACCACGAGGAGTCCGATCGCGACGCACACGTACGGGATGGCCGACACCGCGCCGACGCCGAACCCGGACAGGCCGCCGAAGCCCTTCACGATCGTCGGCAGCCAGAACGCCAGGCCGTAGGTCGCCAGCGGGAAGCACAGGAAGAACAACGCCATCGCCAGCACGCGCGAGTCCTTGAGCACGGCCCACGGGCTGTGCGGCTGGGCGCCGGCGGCCTCGGCCTCGCGGCGCAGCTCGCCGGTCAGCCAGGTGCGCTCGTCATTGCTCAGCCACCTGGCGGTTTCGGGCGACTTCGGCAGCACCCACAGCACGATCGGCGCCAGCAGCACGGCCGGGATGCCGGTCGCGACGAAGATCCACTGCCAGCCCTCCAGGCCGAGGACGCCGTGCAGGTCGTTGAGCGCGCCCATCGCCGGGTTGCCGATGATGAACGACACCGGCCCGGCCAGCATGAACAGCCCGATGGCCTTGCTGCGGTGGCTCTCCGGGAACCAGCGGGTCAGGTAGTAGATGACCCCGGGGAAGAACCCGGCCTCGGCCGCGCCGAGCGCGAACCGCGCCAGGTAGAACTGCCAGGTCGTGGTCACCAGCGCGGTCGCGACGGTGACCAGGCCCCAGGTGAGCATGATCCGCGCGATCCAGCGGTTCGCGCCGTAGCGGTGCAGTGCGAGGTTGCTCGGCACCTCCAGCAGCGCGTAGGCGACGAAGAAGAACACCTGGCCGAGCGTGTAGACGGTCGCCGACAGACCGAGTTCGGACTGCAGGGTCAGCTTCGCGAACCCGACGTTCGACCGGTCGATGTAGGCGATCACGTACAGCAGCCCGAGGAAGGGCAGCAGGCGCAGGGTGATCTTGCGCAGGGCGGTTCTGTCCGGGGTGGTGCGCAGCGTGGCTGGGGACACGGTGACTCCGTTGTCTGCTCGTCCGATATCTCGGATGACGTTCGGCTCGTCGAACCTAAGGTTGGCCTCCGGGTGGTGTCAACCGTCTTGACCGCGGGGCGGGCGGAGCCTAACGTCGTCTGGGATTACGTACCGCATCCGAAATTTCGAACAACGGTGGTGAACCGTGGACAGAACCCGCGACTTCCTGCGCACCCTCGGCCTGCCGCCCGGCGACCCGGGTGAGCTGCCGACGAGCCCGAAGCGCTTCCCGGACGGCGCCCAGTACCGGGTCGAGATCCCGAGCGTCGAGGGCCCGGAGGCGCTGGAGGCCGTCTACGCCGAGGCCGACGCGCGTGGCGTCGTGGTGCACCGCGTGTCGCAGGGCAGCGGCGGCATGCTCCTCACGCAGGCCGAGCTGGCCGCGATGGCCGGGTTCGCGCGGGCGCGCGAGGTCGAGGTGAGCCTGTTCGCGCGCCCGGTGGCGGCGTGGGACACCGGCGCGGCGGCCGTCGCCTCCGGTGGCGGACCGTTCGCCCCGCAGGCGCGCGGCACCGAGCAGCTGGTCCACGTGCTGGAGGACATCCGCCGCTCCGCCGAGGCCGGGATCCGCAGCGTGCTGGTGACCGACCTGGGCGTGCTGACGGTCGCCGACCGGATGCGCGCGGCCGGTGAGCTGCCGGTCGACATGCGGTTCAAGGTCAGCGTGCAGATGGGCCTGGCGAACCCGGCGTCGATCCGGCTCGCCGAGCAGGCCGGGGCCACCACGTACAACGTGCCGACCGACCTGAGCCTGGCCCAGCTCGCCGCGATCCGGGCCGCCGTGGACCTGCCGCTGGACGTCTACATCGAGGCGCCCGACGACCTCGGCGGGTTCGTCCGGCACTTCGAGATCGCCGAGATCGTGCGGGTCGCCGCGCCGGTCTACCTCAAGTTCGGGCTGCGCAACGCGCCGAACATCTACCCCAGCGGCACGCACCTGACGCCGACCGCGATCGCGCTGGTGCGCGAGCGGGTCCGTCGTGCGGAGATCGGCCTGGAACTGCTGCACCGGCACGCGCCCGACGCCGTGGGTTCGACACTGCCCGCCGCCGACCTGGCCGTGCCCGGCCCGCTGAGCATCGAGGAGCTGACCCGATGACCCTGGACGAAACGCTCGACGCCGCCGCCCGCGCGGCCCGGTCCTGGGCCCGCGCCGACCGCGCCGCCGCGCTGGAGAAGATCGCGGACGAGATCGACGCCGCCGCGGACGAGCTCGTGCCGATCGCGCACGAGGAGACGCACATCGCGGAGGCCCGGCTGCGTGGCGAGGTCGCCCGCACCACCTTCCAGCTCCGGTTCCTCGCCAAGGAGGTCCGGCCGCGCGCGGTGGTCGACGAGGCGGACCCGCGGTGGTTGCCCGCGCCCCGGCCGAAGCTGGTGCTGGCCCGTCGTCCGATCGGCCCGGTGCTGGTGTTCGCGGCCTCCAACTTCCCGTTCGCGTTCTCGGTCGCGGGCGGGGACACCGCGTCGGCGCTCGCGGCCGGCTGCCCGGTCGTGCTGAAGGCGCACCCCGGTCATCCGCGGCTGTCCGCCGCGACCGCGGAGATCGTGCGGGCCGCGTTGCCGGAGGGCGTGTTCGCGGTGATCCACAGCGAGGAGGACGGCCGGGCCGCGCTGACCGATCCGCGCATCCGGGCCGCGGCCTTCACCGGTTCGCCCACGGCCGGACGGGCGCTCTACGACCTGGCGGTCTCGCGGCCCGAGCCGATCCCGTTCTACGGCGAGCTGGGCAGCGTGAACCCGGTGTTCGTGACCGAGGCGGCCGCGCGGGCGCGGGGCGCGGAGATCGCGGCCGCGTACGTGGACTCGTTCACCATGGCCGCCGGTCAGCTGTGCACGAAGCCCGGCCTGTTCGTGGTCCCGGCCGGGTCCGGGCTGGGTGAGCTGGCCGCCGAGCGGGTGCGTCAGGTGACCGCCGCGCCGCTGCTCAACGACAGGATCGCCGGCGGGTACGCCGCCACGCTGGGCAAGCTCGTGGGGCACGAGGAGGTGCGCACGCTGGTCGACGGCGGTGACGCGCCCACGCTGCTCGCCACGACCGCGGCAGCCGTGCTGAAGTACGGCGAGGCGTTGCGGACCGAGTGCTTCGGCCCGGCTTCGCTGGTGGTGGAGTACTCCTCGGAATCCGAAATGCTGGACGTCGTCCGGAGCCTCGACGGACAGCTCACCGGAACCGTGCAGGCCGAGGCCGCCGACCCGGTCGCGGCCGAGCTGGTCGACGAGCTGGCGGAGCACGTCGGGCGCGTGGTGTGGAACGGCTGGCCCACCGGGGTGGCGGTGACGCACGCGATGCACCACGGCGGCCCGTACCCGGCGACCACCGCGCCGCTGCACACGTCGGTCGGCGCGGCGGCGGTGGAGCGGTTCCTGCGCCCGGTCGCGTTCCAGGACGTGCCGGAGGAGCTGCTGGGGTTTTAGCTGCTGGGCAACAGCTACGGGGCCACGCCGTCGAGGCGCTGATACCACTCGGCGGCGGGACCCGGGTCCCGCGCCGGTGGTGTTCCCGGACGTGCCGCACGAGCTGCGGGGGCCGGTGGTCACCGAGGCGCGAATGCGTCTCGGCGGTGGCGGCCCGCGTGCCTGGTCCGGCGGCGTGCCCGCACTTGCCGGATGATCTGGCCTTACAGCTCCGGAGGGCGGCCGCCGAGGCGGTGGGACAGCTCGGCGGCGCCCTCCCGCACCAGCTTCTCCCAGCGGCGCCACGCCTGGTCGTCGTGGCGCGAGGTGGGGATCGAGATGCTCATCGCCGCCACCCACTCCCCGCGCGAGTCCACCACCGGGGCCGCCACGCAGCCGGCGTCCGGATTGGACTCGCTGCGCTCGTGCGCGACACCCATCACCCGGACCGCGTCCAGCTGGGCGAGCAGCTCCGAGCGGGACGTGATGCTGTGCTCGGTGAGCGCGGGCAGCCGGTGCCCCTTGAGGCGGCGGGCGACCTCCTCCCGGGACAGCCCGGCGAGCAGGACCTTGCCCACCGCCGTGCAGTTCGCGGGCAGGCGGCGGCCGACCGCGGAAATCAGCCGCACCGAGTGCGTGGAGTCTATTTTGGACACGTACACGACCTCGAGCCCGTCCAGCACGGCGACGTGCACGGTCTCGTCGCACTGCGCCGCCACCCGCCGCGCCACCGCCTCCGCCTCGACGCCGAACTCCAGCCGCTGCTGGTAGCGCGCCCCCAGTTCGAGCACCTTCGGCCCGAGGCGGTACATCGTCTCCTCGCCCGCCTGGCGGTCCAGGTACTTCCGGGCGACGAGGGTGGTCAGCAGCTCGTGCGTGGTGGAGCGGGGCAGGTCCAGGCGCTCGACGATCTCGGTCGCCGACAGCCGGACCTGCTCGTCGAGGAACAGTTCCAGGATGTCCGCGGCCCGGAGCACGGCCGGTACGAGACGGGGCATGCTCGCACGATACCCCGCCTCGTCCGAAATACCGGACTCAGTTCACGACCTCGACCACGTCACCCGTGCGCAGGGTCTGGTAGAAGGCCTTCGCATCGGCGTGCGACAGGTGCACGCACCCGTGCGACTGCTCCCGCAGGCTGCCCTCGTGGAACGCCACCCCGGTGGTCGTGAAGAACACCGAGTACGGCATCGGGGCGTCGTAGGCCTTGCTGTAGTGGTCGATGTCGCGGTACTGGACCTTGAACGTGCCCACCGGCGTCTCGTAGCCGGGTTTGCCCACGGTGACCGGAACCGGCCCGCGGGTCACCTGACCGTTGTCCGTCAGCCAGGCCTGGTTCGTGTGCAGCTGCAGACAGGCCTTCGCCTTCGCGCTGCACGGGGTTTCCGCTGCTTGCGCGGCGGGAGCGGCGATCCCGATCGTGCCCAGGAGCGCCGCTCCGGCCGCGATACCGATGATCTTTCGCATACGGATGGTTACCCGTTGGCGAAAAGTTCACACAGTCCGGCGACAAATACCCGCGGTTTCCGGTCAGCGCTTGCGGCCGTACAACCCGGTCACGAGCTTGCTCACCAGCTTGTCCGTCTTTTCGGTGCGGGCGAACGTCGTCAGCTTGATCGGCACCGCGAACCGCTGCCGGGCGACCGCCTTCGAGCGGGCGAACTCGCGCAGCCCCTCCGGGCCGTGGATGCGCCCGAAGCCCGAGTCGCCGACCCCGCCGAACGGCAGCGACGCCGTCCCGGCGAACGAGAACGGCGCGTTGATCGAGATCATCCCGGCCTTGAGCCGCTGGGCCAGTCGTGCGGCGTTGCGCCGCGAGAACACCGTCGAGCCCAGCCCGTAGACCGTGGCGTTGGCCTTCTCGACCGCCTCGTCCATGTCGCGCACCTTGGCGATCGTCATGGTCGGGCCGAACGTCTCCTCCCGGACCGCCGCGGAGTCCTCCGGCACGTCGACCAGCACGGTCGGCTCGACGAACCGGTCGCCGACCGCGTCCGCGCCGCCGGTCAGCGCCCGCCCGCCACGGGCCAGCGCGTCGGCGATGTGCCTGCGCACCACGTCCAGCTGCGACGGCATCGTCATCGGGCCGTACTGCTCGCCCGGCTTGACGCGGCGGGTCAGCGCGACCACCTTGTCCACGAACTCGTCGTATACCCGTTCGTGCACGTACACCCGCTCCACTCCGATGCAGGTCTGCCCGGAGTTGGAGAACGCGCCCCACACGGCGGCGTCGGCGGCCGCGTCCAGGTCGGCGTCGGAGTCGACGATCAGCGGGTCCTTGCCGCCGGCCTCGATGACCACCGGCGTCAGGGTCTCGGCGGCCGCGGCCATGATCTTCTTGCCGGTCGCGGTCGAACCGGTGAACGCGATCTTGTCCACGCCGGCGCCCACCAGCGCCGCGCCGGTCGCGCCGAAACCGGTGACCAGCTGCAGCACCGGGAATTCGGGCACCACCTCGGCGAACGTGTCGACCAGCCACTTCCCCACGCCCGGGGTGTACTCGCTCGGCTTGAACACCACGGCGTTGCCCGCCGCGAGGGCGTAGGTGATCGAGCCCAGCGGCGTGTAGACGGGGTAGTTCCACGGCCCGATCACGCCGACCACGCCCAGCGGCTGGTACTCGACGCTCGCGGTGTGGTTGGACAGCAGCAGGCCGGCCGGGCGGCGCTTGCGGCCGAGCACCTTGCGCGCGTGGCGGGCGGCCCAGTGGATGTGCTCGATCGCGAGCACGGCCTCCAGTTGCGCGTCGCCGGCGGGTTTGCCGGTCTCCGCGCTGACGACGTCGCACAGCTCGGCGAGGCGGTGGGTGATGATCCCGTTCCAGCGGTGCAGGCGCTCGGCGCGGCCCTGGAAGCCGAGGCCCGCCCACCAGCCGGCGGCGGCCCGCGCGGCGGCGACGGCGGCCCGGACGTCCTCCGCGGTGTGCACCGGGTGGGTCCCGACGACCTCGTCGGTGGCCGGGTTCAGCGAGTCGAACGTGTCCTGGACGGCCGGCTTCGGCTCCACGGCGGTCATCGTTGGCCTCCTAACTACTGTTCAGTAACGCCAGCATGGCACACGTGGTGGCCGAGCTCACTACCCCGAGAGTGGTTCGCCGTCTCGCCGTCACCCTGCGCGATCGTGGCGACGCGAATCCGGCGGGCCTAGGCTTGGGGCTGCCATTCATGCGGAGGAGCACATACATGCGAATCGTCCATTTCGGACACGCCTGTGTCCTGCTGGAGACGGACAACGCGCGGATCCTGCTCGACCCCGGCGCGTTCTCGGCGGGTTTCGAGGGTGAGCGCGAGCTGGACGCGATCCTGATCACCCACCAGCACTACGACCACATCGACAGCGAGAAGCTGCCCAAACTCCTCGAGGCCAACCCGGGCGCGAAGCTGGTCGTCGACCCCGGCTCGGCGGAAACCGTGCAGAAGCTCGGCCTCGACCACGAGGTCGTCCACCCCGGCGACGCGTTCGAGGCGGGTGGCGCGGCGGTCAACGTCGTCGGCGGGCAGCACGCCGTGATCCACTCCGACATCCCGGTCATCCCGAACGTCGGCTACGTCGTCGACCACGGCGCCTTCTACCACCCCGGCGACTCGTTCTTCGTGCCCGAGCAGCGGATCGAGGTGCTCGGCCTGCCCACCGGCGCGCCGTGGCTCAAGGCCGGGGAGGCGGTGGACTACCTGCGGGCCGTCGCGCCGCGGGTCGCCGTGCCGATCCACGAGGCGGTGCTCGCGAACCCGGCCATGCACTACGGACTGTTCACCAACCTGGCGCCGGAGGGCACCGAGGTGCGGGTGCCGACGCGCGGCGAGGACGTCAAGCTCCCGTAGGTGGTGCCGAAGGCCCGGTTCTCCAGCGCCACGTCGACCGCGTCGAGGAAGGCCTGCCGGAGGCCGGGCCGGGCCAGGTCGACCGCGTCGATCCCGAGGCGCACGAGACCACCACGTCGTGCGGCCCGCGCCGACGCGAGCACCAGGGCGAACGCCCGCACCGTCTCGGTGCGGTGGTGGTGCGCGGCGAAGGACTGCACCCGCGACCGGTGGACGGTGCGGGTGCGCAGGTCGTGCACCGCGGCGAGGTCGGCGCACAGCGCGAAGTGCTCCCCGGCCGCGGCCAGCGTGCCCGGGGAGGCGAGCCACCGCGGCGGCGCGAACCCGTCCGCCGCCAGGCCGAGCTTCTCCAGCGCGGCCTTGGCGGCGATCATCCGCAGCCGCGCCTCGTGCGCGGGCAGGCCGGCGAACTCGGCCTTGCGGTGCAGGCTCACCGCGCGGTGGCTGGGCGGGACGCGGTGGTCGTAGCCGTGCAGCAGGAGACCGTCGCCGCGGCGGGTGCGGTCCCGCACCCAGGTGGCGACGGCCGGCGACCCTTCGGCGCGCGGCGCGAAGAGGAGGGACAGGGGGACGTTTCGGCGGTCCAGCTCGGCCGCGAGTTCGGCGCAGCGGTGCAGCGTCCGCGGACCGATGCCGGACAGCGAGACCAGCAGACGGGCGTCCATGTCACCCAGCTCACCAGATCGTCATGACCAGCCCCTTACCCGCGGGTGACGGCAACCATGACGGGAACTGACAGGGTTCACCGCGACGGTGGACGCATGAGCAACGAACTGAGTGGGAAGGTCGCCCTGGTCGCGGGCGGTACGCGCGGGGCGAGCCGGGCGATCGCGGTCGAGCTGGGGCGCCGGGGAGCGTTCGTGTACGTCACCGGGCGGACCTCCGGGGCGCAGCGGTCCGAGGTGAACCGGCCGGAGACGATCGAGGGCACGCTGGAGCGGATCACCGAGGCGGGCGGCACGGGCGCGGCGATCCGGGTCGACCACCTCGACCCGGACCAGGTGCGGGCGCTGGCCGAGCGGGTCGACCGGGAGCAGGGGCGGCTGGACATCCTGGTCGACGGCATCTGGGGCGGCGACGAGTACATCGGCTGGGGCCAGGCGGTGTGGGAGCTGCCGCTGGACCACGCGCTGCGATCGGTCCGGCTGGGCGTCGACGCGCACATCATCACCAGCCACTTCCTGCTGCCGCTGGTGATCCGCGAGCGCGGCGGGCTGGTCGTCGAGATGACGGACGGCACCGAGGAGTACAACTCGCGCTACCGCGAGGGCACGTCGATCGGGTTCTACGTGGCGAAGGCGGCTTCGCACAGCATCGTCAAGGCGGAGGCGCACGACCTGGCGCCGCACGGCGTGACGGCGGTGGCGATGACGCCGGGGTGGCTGCGGTCGGAGGCGATGCTGGACCACTTCGGGGTGACCGAGGAGACCTGGCGGGACGCGCTGGCGAAGGAGCCGCACTTCGGCATCTCGGAGTCGCCGGTGTTCGTCGGCCGGGCGGTGGCGTCGCTGGCCGCGGACCCGGAGCGGCACCGGTTCACCGGGCAGACGTTGAACAGCGGGCAGCTGGCGAAGATCTACGGGTTCGACGACGTGGACGGCAGCCGGCCGGACGCCTGGCGGTATGTGGTGGAGGTCCAGGACGCGGGCAAGCCCGCGAACCCGGGTGCCTATCGGTGAAGATCGGCCATCCGCCGTGCGGCGTCGGCGAACGCGGCGCGCACGGCGGGTGGTTCGAGGACCTCGACGTGGGGGCCGAGACCGAGCAGCATGCTCGCCGCGATGTCGGGTTCTTCCAGGTCGACGGTGACTTCGACCCAGCCGTCGTCGTCCGGCGGGCCGGCCGCGTCGAGGGCGGCGATGGCCAGGTCGGGGTCGACGACGTCGGGTAGGTGTTTGGTGCCCCGCGGGGACAGCCGCAGCCGGACCGGGTGGCGGTGCAGGGAGCGCTCGAACTGGGTGGAGGAGCGTTGCCACCAGCCGGCGAGGTCGAAGTCCACGGGCCGCTCGAAGGGTTCGTCGGTGAGGTCGACGGCGGTGATCCGGCTGACCCGGTAGGTGCGGGTGGCGTGGTCGATCCGGGCGACGAGGTACCAGACGCCGGCCTTGAGCACGAGGCCGAGGGGTTCGAGGAGGCGTTCGACGGGCTGGTCGCCGCGCCGGTAGGTGACGGCGGCGCGGCGCTGTTCCCACACGGCCTGGGCGATGGTCGCGAGGTGCTCGGCGTCTTCTTCGGACTTGAACCAGGCGGGGGCGTCGAGGTGGAAGCGCTGGGCGAGGTGCTGGGCCTGCTCGCGCAGCGGGGCGGGGAGGGTGGCCTTGACCTTGGCGTGGGCGGCGGAGACGGCGGTGCCGAGCCCCAGTTCGGCCAGCGCGCGGGGCACGCCCATGGCGAAAATGGCGACGGCCTCGCGCGAGGTGAGCCCGTCCAGCCGGGTCCGCCACCCGTCGACGAGCCGGACACCGCCGTACCGCCCGGTCTCCGTCCACAGTGGAACGCCCGCGGCCTGCAGAGCGGCGATGTCACGGTGCATGGTGCGCTCCGAGACGCCGAGAGCCTTGGCCAGTTCCGGCACGGTCGCGCTACGCCTGCTCTGCAGGGTGAAGAGCAGGGCAACGAGACGTTCGGCGCGCATCTTCCAGATGATGCCCCACCACGGAGCGGCTGGTGGGAGATGAGGCCGCCTTGCTCGGTGCTCTCTCCTCCTCCTACCCCCCGACCAAAATAGGTTCCCGCCGGGATCCTGCGCAGCCCGCGTGCCACCAGCGGGCGAGTCGTGAGCACACGAGGTGCACTGTCGTGTGCCGATGAACGGACCGTTCATCGCCAGAGCGCGCGAGCGGTCCGTTCGCGGAGGCACGAGTGGCGCATCTCGTGCGGCGATGAATGGGCCGTTCACGCCGTCGCGCGGCGTTGGGCATCTCGTGAGCGTGCGAAATGCGCTCTTGTGCGGCGATGAATGGACCGTTCATCGCCATCGCGCCGACGACACCGGCCCGGCCGGCTCAGGGACAGGCTCCAGCGGACCCCGCCGGACCCCAGCCAACCCCGTCCGGCCCCAGCGAACCCCGTCCGGCCTAGCGAACCCCGTCCGTCTCGGCGAGCCCCGCCTGACTCAGCGAGCCCTCCCGGCCTCGGAGGACCCCGCCCGACTCAGCGAACCCCGCGTGACCCAGCGAGCCCTCCCGGCCTCGGCGGACCCCGCCCGACTCAGCGAACCCCGCCTGACTCAGCGAGCCCCATCCGACCCAGCGAACCCCATCCGCCCGAACGAACCCCACCCAGCTCAGAGGATCGGCTGCGGTACGTACTTCGACGCCTCCGGGAACCGCGTCAGCACGTCCTCCACGCGCGCCACCACCGCGGCCACCTGCGCCGGCGCCACGCCGGTGAACGAGATCCGGTCCGCCAGCAACCGCTCCAGTGCGTCGCGGTCCAGTGGCAGTCGCGCGTCGTCGGCTAGGCGGTTCAGCAGGTCGTTGTCCGCGCCCTTCTCGCGCATCGCCAGCGCCACCCCGACCGCGTGCTCCTTGATCGCCTCGTGGGCGGTTTCCCGGCCGACCCCGCCGCGCACCGACGCCATCAGCACCTTCGTCGTCGCCAGGAACGGGAGGTACCGCTCCAGCTCCCGCGCCACCACGGCCGGGAACGCGCCGAACTCGTCGAGCACCGTGAGGAACGTCTCCAGCAGCCCGTCCAGCGCGAAGAACGCGTCCGGCAGCGCGACCCGCCGCACCACCGAATCCGACACGTCCCCCTCGTTCCACTGGTCGCCGGCCAGCTCGCCGATCATCGACAGGTACCCGCGCAGCACCACGGCCAGCCCGTTGACCCGCTCGCACGACCGCGTGTTCATCTTGTGCGGCATCGCCGACGAGCCGACCTGCCCGGGCTTGAACCCCTCGGTCACCAGCTCGTGCCCGGCCATCAACCGAATGGTCTTCGCCAGGCTCGACGGCGCCGCCGCCACCTGGACCAGCGCCGACAGCACGTCGAAGTCCAGCGACCGCGGATAAACCTGCCCGACGCTGGTGAACGTCCGCGAGAACCCCAGGTGCGCGGCGATCCGCTGCTCCAGCTCGGCCAGCGTCTCCGCCGAACCCAGCAGGTCCAGCATGTCCTGCGCCGTCCCCACCGGGCCCTTGATCCCCCGCAGCGGGTACCGCCCGATCAGGTCGTCCAGCCGGTCGAACGCCACCAGCAGCTCGTCGGCCGCCGTCGCGAACCGCTTCCCCAGCGTCGTCGCCTGGGCGGCCACGTTGTGCGACCGGCCGGCCATCACCAGCTCCGCGTGCTCGGCCGCCAGCGCCGCCAGCCGGGCCAGCACCGCGACGACCCGCGAGCGCAGCAGCTCCAGCGACCGCCGGACCTGCAGCTGCTCGACGTTCTCGGTCAGGTCCCGCGACGTCATCCCCTTGTGCACGTGCTCGTGGCCGGCCAGCGCGTTGAACTCCTCGATCCGCGCCTTCACGTCGTGCCGGGTGACGCGCTCCCGCTCGGCGATGCTGCCCAGGTCGACCTGGTCCAGCACCCGCTGGTAGTCCTCGACGACCCCGTCCGGCACCTCGACGCCCAGGTCCCGCTGCGCGCGCAGCACCGCGATCCACAGCTCGCGCTCGAGCTTCACCTTGTTCTCCGGCGACCACAGCGAGACCAGCTCGGGAGAGGCGTAGCGACCGGCGAGGACGTTCGGGATCTGCGGTTTCGTCACGCCCCAAGCTTAGAGAGCGCGCGGGCGAGCCTCGCCCGCGCCACCGCCCGCGGATCCGGGTCCACCTCGATCAAGGCGTTGACCACGGCACCGTCGACGAGCGCGATCAGCTCCTCCAGGCGGTCCCGCTCGATCGCCAGCCCGGACCGGGCGAAGATCTCGGTCAGCAGCTCCCGCAGCTCCGCGCCGAGCGCCCGCATCAGCGGCCGCAGGTACGGCCGCCGCCCGGTCGCCACCAGCCGCTCGTACCGCAGCAGCACCGCCTCGTACCCCGCGTCCTCGCCGAGCAGCTGGTCCAGCACCAGCTCCACCACGCTGTCGATGCCGCGCGGCGCGGTCGGCAGCTCGTCCAGCTGCGCGTGCCCCTTCGCCAGCTCGGTGCGGCCGTGGTGCTCGGCGGCGGCGCTGATGAGGTCGTCGAGCGAGTCGAAGTAGTACGTCGTGGACGCCAGGGGCAGCCCGGCCCGCTCGGCGACTGCGCGGTGCCGGATCGCGTCGAAGCCGCCCTCGACCAGCAGCTCGGCCGCGGCCTCGATGAGGGCCGCCCGCCTGCGCTCACCCTTCGGCGTGCTCGCTCCGG
Organism: Amycolatopsis thermalba; assembly: GCF_023376025.1. Lineage (NCBI taxonomy): Bacteria > Bacillati > Actinomycetota > Actinomycetes > Pseudonocardiales > Pseudonocardiaceae > Amycolatopsis > Amycolatopsis thermalba. The sequence goes on along the minus strand of NZ_CP091196.1, from coordinate 247,245 downwards.
ACGTCATGGCCGCCCATCTAACCAGCTAGAACCTCTGCGCGAGCGCGGTGGCGATCTTCGCGACGTCGTCCGCCAGCGGCGCGGCGCTGCCCGGGTTCGGCACACTCAGCACGATCACCGTCCCGCCGCCCGCGGCCAGCCGCTGGTCGACCACGGCGCCGTCGGCGAGCTTCGCGAGCTGGACGCTGGCCCCCGGCGGTAGCACGGTCGCCGACACCGAACCGGTGCGGCCGTTCTCCGTGACGCCGTAGCTCGCCGTCCGCGACCCCGGGGTGCACACGTCCCCGGCGCGCGGCCCGGTGATCCCGGTGGCCGGAAGCTCGCCAGCGAGGGCGGTGGCGAGCTCCCGGTCCACCTTGTCGCACCCGGAGGTGCTGTCGGCCCGTGGGCCGTTCTCCCCGGCGCCCTCTCCTCCCTGCATGGCGGAGGGGCCGGAAAGCTGTGGCGCAACGGACGGGAGACGCTCCGGCGCGTTCGCCGGTTGCTCCTGCCCCTGGACTTGAGTCGATTGGGTGGTCCGGGACTGGACCAATCCGGCGATTCCGGCGCCGAACAGGGCGAACACCACGCAGAGTGACGCCACGGCGAGCGTCGTACGCCGCCGCGCGGTCACCCGCGCCGAGGCCGCCCGCACGTCCCGCACGTCGAAGCCCGCCGGAGGCGGCTCACCGGGCGCGGACCGGAACAGCTCCCGCAGCTCGTGCTCATCCACCGGCTTCCACCTCCTCACCCAACGCTTCGCGCAGGTTCGCCAGCCCGCGCGCGGTCTGGCTCTTCACGTTCCCCTCGCTGCAGCCGAGGGCCTTCGCCACCCCGGCCACGTCCAGGCCCTCGAAGTAGCGCAGCACGAGCACGGCCCGTTGCTTCGCCGGCACCGCGCGCAGCCCGGCCAGCAGGTCCGCGCGCGTGGCGACCTGCTCGTCCAGCCGGGATCCGGTGGGCTCGGGCTCGGGCAGCTCCGCCACGTGCCGCTCCCTCCGCCAGGGCCGTCTCGACTCGTCGATCGACGCCCGGACCAGCGTCCGCCGCACGTAGGCGTCGGTCGCGGCGCGGTCCCGGATGCGGTTCCACTTCCGGTGCAGCGCCACGAACGCCGTCTGCGCGAGGTCGTCCGCGCGGTGCCAGTCGCCGCAGAGCAGGTACGCGGTCCGGCGCACGGAGTCGCGCTTGGCCGCGAAGTACTCCGCGAAGTCCTGCTCGTCGCGTTCGTCCACGCGTTTAGGCTCTCCGCTCCTCGGTCTCGGCGTAAAGACGGAACCGCCCACCCGGCGGGTTGCACCTTCTTGAAGATCATCTGAACGGTGTGATGTGATCTGACTGTGACCTCAGCAGCCACCCAGTTGATCGACTTCCGTTCGGACACCGTCACCCGTCCGGATGAGCAGATGCGCAGAGCGATGGCGTCCGCTGAGGTCGGCGACAACGTGATCGACGTCGACCCCACCGTCCGCGAGCTGGAGGAGCGCGCCGCCGCGGTCCTCGGCATGCCGGCCGCGCTGTGGACGCCCAGCGGCACGATGGCCAACCTCATCGCCCTGTCCGTCCACCTCCAGCGCGGTGACCGGTTCCTCGCGCCGAACAACGCGCACGTGCTGAACAACGAGCTGGGCTCGGCCGCCTGGCTCGCCGGTGGCATGCCCGAGGCGCTGCCGCACGACGGCGGCCCCGGCCGGCCCAAGCCGGAGACGGTCGCGGCGGCCATCGGGTCCCGCAGCGGCCCGTACTACGCGCTGCGCACCACGCTGTTGTGCCTGGAGAACACCCACAACGCGGCCGGTGGCGCGGTCATCCCGCCGCACGAGCACGCCCAGCTGCTGTCCACCGCGCGCCAGGCCGGGCTGCAGGTTCACCTCGACGGCGCCCGCGTGTGGCACGCGGCCGTCGCGCTCGGCCTGCCGCCCGCCGCGCTGACCGTCGGTGTGGACAGCGTGTCCGCGTGCTTCAGCAAGGGGCTCGGCGCGCCCGCCGGGTCGGTCGTCGCGGGCAGCCGGGAGTTCGTCGAGCGGGCGCGCCGGATGCGGCAGATGCTCGGCGGCGGCATGCGGCAGATCGGCGTGCTCGCCGCGGCCTGCCTGGTGGCGCTGGACCGGGTCCCGGACCTCGCCGAGGAGCACGACAAGGCCCGCCGGCTGGCCGACGGGCTGCGTGACCTGGGCTGGCAGGCCGACACCCCGGAGACGAACATCGTGCTCGCGCCGGTCGCCGACATCGCCGTGACGCTGGAGTCGCTGCGGGCGCAGGGCGTGCTCGCGTTGCCGATGGCCGGCAAGGTGCGGTTCGTGCTGCACCGGGACGTCTCGGCCGCCGACGTGGACGAGGCGCTGCGCCGCATCAAGGCCGGTGGTCACCCGTGACCGGCTGGGTGGTGTTCGACTACGGCGAGGTGATCTGCGGCCGGACGACCGCGCTGCCGAAGCTGGCCGCCACGCTGGGCGTGCCGCTGGCGGAGTTCGAGCCGCAGTACTGGCGGCTGCGGGACGCCTACGACCGGGGCAGCTCCGACCTGGAGTACTGGGGCGGGATCGGGGAGGCGCTCGGCGTGCCGGTCGACGAGTCCACATCGGACAAGCTGACCGAGATCGACATCCGCGGCTGGTCGGACGTGCGGGAGTCGTCGCTGGAACTGCTGGCCGGGCTGAGCGCGGCCGGGGTGCCGCTGGCGCTGCTGTCCAACGCGCCGTCCTCGTTCGCCCGGTTCGCCGAGCGGCAGGACTGGATGCGGCACTTCCGGGTCCGGGTGTTCTCCGGCGACGTGGGTGTGGCCAAGCCGGACGCGGAGATCTTCGAACTGCTCGTCGCCCGCCTCGGCGTACCGGCGGGCGACTGCGTCTTCTTCGACGACCGTCAGTCCAATGTGGAGGGCGCGCGGGCGGCCGGGCTGCGCGCGCACCTCTGGGACGGCGCCGAGGCGGCGCGGGCCGTGCTCTAGGGCCGGATCTGCTTGCGCTCCTTGTTGTTCTTGATCGCGCTGTAGGCGGCGGCACCCAGGAAGCCGACGCCACCGATCACGGCGATCCACAGGATGGCCTTGAACACGAACCCGATCACCGAGCCGATAACCATGAACGCGAGCCAGGCGACGAGCAGCGCGCCGACGATCTTCCAGAACATGGCATTCCCCTCCGGTTGTGCCACGCGGGCTCGTTCGGCCCGCTACGAGCAGCCTCGCACGGGTTCGTGCCGGGGCGCCCGTGTTCTGGTCAACGTTCAGGGAAAACTGGGGGTTCCCCCGGAGAGCCACCGGCCCAGCCGCGCGACACCCTCGGTGACGTCGGCTTCCGACCCGGCGAAGGAGAACCGGACGAACTTCCCGCCGTCGACCGGGTCGAAGTCGATGCCCGGCGTGATCGCGACGCCGGTGTCGGCGAGCAGCCGCTGGCACCAGCTCAGGCTGTCCGTGGTGTGCTCGGAGACGTCGACGTAGGCGTAGAACGCGCCGTCGACCGGGGCGACGCGGGTCAGCCCGATGCCGGCCAGGCCGTCCAGCAGCAGGTCGCGGTTGCGGCGGTAGTGCGCGACGTGCCCGTCCAGCTCGGCGTAGGACTCCGGCTCGAACGCGGCGACGGCGGCGTGCTGGGCGAGCGCCGGGGCGCAGATGTTGAGGTTGCCGGTGAGCACGTCGATCGCGCGGTGCAGGCGTTTCGGGGCGAGCATCCAGCCCAGCCGCCAGCCCGTCATGGCGAAGTACTTGGAGAACGAGCCCAGCACGATGGATTCCGTGGTGGACTGCCACGCGCAGCCGAGTTCGGTGCCGTAGGAGATGCCGTGGTAGATCTCGTCGCTGATCAGCTGCACGCCGCGGGCCGAACACCAGCCGGCGATGGCGGCGAGTTCGCCCGGCGGCAGCGCGGTCCCGGCCGGGTTGGTGGGGCTCGCCACGATCAGCCCGTCGATCGGGCCGAGCTCGTCGAGCAGGTCGACGGTCGGCTGGAAGCGGGTGCGCTCATCGGTGGCGAACTCGACGACTTCGCAGTTCAGGGCGGACAGCAGGTTGCGGTAGGCCGGGTAGCCGGGCCGGGCCATCGCGACGCGGGCACCAGCGTCGAAGGCGGACAGGAAGGACAGCATGAAGCCGCCGGAGGACCCGGTGGTGACGATGACGTCCTCCGGGCTGACGGTCATGCCGTAGCGACGGTCGTAGTGCCCGGCGATGGCTTCGCGCAGCTCGGGGATGCCGAGCTGGACGGTGTAGCCGAGGTTCTGCCCGGTGAGCGCCCGTGCGGCGGCTTCGAGCACCGGCTTGGGCGCGCCCGCGCTGGGCTGGCCCGCGGCCAGGCTGACGACGTCCCCGTGCGTCCGCTGCCGGGCGGCCGCCGCGGAGAGCACCTCCATGACGTGAAAGGGCGCGACGTCCGCCCGCTTGGCCGGACCGGGAAACGAAGCTGAGACGACCATGGGGCCAGCCTAGGTTGGTCCTGGGGAGGGGGGTGGGGTGGCTTGGCCCGGGGCGGCACTGCACGCGTGACCGGCGGCTGGGCAACGGGAGTGGACCGGGCAGGCGGCTGGCCGTGCGGCAGCCCTGCAGACCGGCGGCCGGCAACGGGAGTGGACCGGGCAGGCGGCTGGCCGTGCGGCAGCTCTGCACAACCGGCGGCCGGCAACGGGAGTGGACCGGGCAGGCGGCTGGCCGTGCGGCAGCCCTGCAGACCGGCGGCCGGCAACGGGAGTGGACCGGGTAGGCAACCAACCGTGCGGCAGCCCTGCACAACCCCCGCCTGGCAACGCAGCAGGACCGACTACCCCAACCAGACCTCCCCCGCCCCCGATCCACAGCCTGCTTTGGTCGCCGATCAGGCGTGTCAAGGTACTCTTTCCCGCCTTGACACGCCTGCTCGGCGACTGAAACACAATCAGGCATCGGGGGCGGGGGTGGTCGTAAGGTGACCTTCCGGCGCCGTGAGGCGCTTTAACCGCCCGCAGGGCGGGCTCTCCGCCTGCCCAAGCCGCCGGTTCAAAGATCAAAAGATGTCCTCGCCGGACGGGCAGGCTCCGGGATGACCAAGGGGTGCCTCGTCTCGCCTTGGCGAGGTGGTCGCTGGGTGGTCATCCCGTCGCCTTCCGGTTTGTGCATATCACCTTGAGCCAGGGCCGCAAGGTTGGCATGGACGGCCGCCGGAGAGAGCCCGGGTTGCGGCCCTGGCTCAAGGTGATCGTCACGTGTCAGGCGACGGGATGACCACCCAGCTACCTTGGGTTCAAAGACGGCGCTGCGCGCTCAGTAGCCCTGGTAGCCGCCGCCGGAGGCCATTGACTTCAGGCCGGGGTGTCCGGCGAACCCGCCGTACCGGTCGAACGTGTACCGCACCCCGGCGATGATGTTGTCCACCGGGTTGTAGATGTCGTCGTGCCCGGGCAGCTTGTGCGCGTTGAACGTCGAGTCGATGCACTGCATCAACCCCTTCGACGGGTGTCCCGCCTTCGCGTTGCTGTCCCACAGGTTGATGGCGTTGGGGTTGCCGCCCGACTCCTTCTCGATGATCGTCCAGATCTTGTCGATGTCGGCCTCGGTGACCGGGATGCCGGCCGCCTGCAGGATGCGGATCGCCTCTTCGATCCACTGCCGCACGTTGCCCGGCGGCTGGCTGCTCGGCGGGCCACCGCTCGGGCCGAGACCGCCGCCCCCGCCACCGCCGCCCCCGCCGCCACCACCGGAGCGCAGCCCGCCGGTGCTTTTCATCGTCTTCGGCTTGCTACCCAGCGGGGGCACCGACGCGTACCCGCCCTCGACGTCCTTCTTCACCAGCGCCATGACCCGGTTGATTTGCTCGTTCGCCCCGTTGAGCAGGCCCTGGATCTGGTCCCGCGCGCCCGCCGCGATCCCGCTGGTCTTCCGCGCGTTCGCGGCCATGATCTCGGCCGACGTCGGTGAGGGCATCGTGGCGCCCTCCTTGCCTTCGCGCACCTCGCGTTCCATCGCCTCGGCCGCGTTCGCGTTGGTCACCGCGTCGCCGTTGGCCTTCTCGATGTCGGTCTGCGCCTGCTGCTTGATCGTGTCGATGCGGCCCTTCACGTCGGCCAGCGACGTCTGCAGGTTCGACAGCTCCCGCGCGACCTCGTCGAGGTGGTCGTTGACCTTTCCGCCCGCGTCGCCGATCTGCTTGACGTAGGCGAAGAACGCGTCAGCCGCCGGCCCGGTCCACGTGCCGCCGCCCAGGGCCGCCGTCGCGTTGCGCAGCGCCGCCGAATGGTCCCCCGAGTCCTTCGACGCCTGCGTGAACTGGTCCGCGACGGCCTGGATCCCCGCCGGGTTCAGCTTCTCGACCTGCTGCGCCCGGGTCTGCACATCGTTCCATTCGGGCGGCATGCCCGGTGCGGCCACCATGTCAGGCCCGCAGGCTTCCGTCCTTGACGGTGGCGCTGTCACGCGCCGCGTCGTCGGTCTCCCGCAGCGCCCGCGCCGCGTCGCGCAGGGCGCTGCCGGTCGACGTCATCAGCTCGGCGGCCGCGTCGAACTGCTTGTGCACGCCGTCGCGGAACGTCCCCAGCGCGTTCACCATGCCGTCCGACGGGTGCTCGCCCGGCTCCAGCTCGTCCGGGTGCTTGATGGCGCCGAACGGGTTGTCCCCGGTCACGCCCGTGACCTTGTCCTTGGCTTTCTTGAAGTGCTCGTGGATGGCCTCGACCTGCCCGGCCACATACTCCAACGAGTCCGGATCGCTTTCAGGCACGTCGCTCACTGTAGGACGATCATCGCGACGCGTACGCGGTTTCCGGCAAGTTCCACCATCCGGTGGTTCACACCTCGTCGAGCAGCTCCGCGACCCGGCTCGCCAGCAGCTGGTTGTCGGCCGGTGCGACCGTCGCCCAGCCCTGCCCGCCGACCTGCAGCAGGTACCGGCCCGCGTCGGTGTCGTAGAACGCCACCACCCGGCCCGCGCGCCGCCCCTGCCGCTCGACGCCGAACTGCCCGCGCGTGGTCATCCCCACCAACATGCCGGCCAGTTCCTGCGCCTCCCACAGCTCGACGCCACGGTCCTCCAGCGCGGTGACCAGCGACTTCGGGTCGCCCTTCGCGTCCGCGTCGGCGGCCCGCAGGGTGCCGTGGGGCAGGGTCACCGAGTGCCCGACCCCGCCCGGCTGCTCACCGGCCACCGACACCGCGGACTCGGCCAGCGCGTTCGGCCGCGCCGGGATGAGCCACACCTCGCCCGAGTCCACCACCGCCAGCAGCGCCTGGTTGCCGTTGCTCGCCGCGAGGCCGCGGATCTCCCGGCCGGTCCACACCCACACGTCGATCGAGACCTGCGGGTTCGCCAGCAGGGTCGCCATGTCGACGATCTCCCCGACGGCCCGCCGCCCGCGCGCCAGTCCCCGGTCGGCGAGCATCTCCCAGGCGCGGTCTTCGAGTTGGCGTCGCTCGGTGTGGGTGGGGCCCGCGCTGGGCATCCGCAGGGCCGGGTGGGCGCGCGGCAGGCGCAGGCTCTGCCACAGGACGTCGAACTCGAGCGTCGTCAGGACGAGGCTCATCGGTCGCCGATCGTGTCCGGTGCGACGTCCCGCCGGTCGGTGAACAGGTCGTTGTCGTCGACGCCGAAGCGCCGGACTTCTTCCTCGCCGTCGCGCGGTGCGGCGGGTTCGAGGATGGCGCGGGTGGTCACCGGGTCCGGGGTGTGGCCGCCGCGCCGGGCCAGGCGGGCTTCCTCCTCCTCGGGCAGGTCGTCGGCGGGGATCTGGTGGATGCGGTGACCGGCGGTGTTCCGGCCGACGCGGCTCTGCCGGTCACCCTCACCGGCGAGCGCGCCACTCGCCCCGGCCGCACCGAGCGCGGGGGCGGCCTCGGCGAGCCCACTGAGCCCCGAGGGGGCCCGCACGGCAGCGAACCCCGGCCCGACGGCGGTGGGAGCCGTGGCGGAGGGCGGCGCGGCACCGGCGGAGCGCCCCTTGCCGAGCGCTTCCTCGGCGGGGGTGGCCGCGTTTCCGGCCCCGGCGCCTGTGCCGCTTCCGGAGGCCGACCCGGCCCGGGCGTTCCCTCCGGGAACAGCAGCGGAGCGTCCTCCAGCGCCGTGGGCTTCCCCGGTGCCCGGTTGCCCGGCGGAGCCGGGTACGCCCGGGCGGGAGGTCAAGCCGGATCCGCTGCCGGAGCTCGTCCGGCCGCTGCCCGCGGCACCGGCGCCGTGCTGTCCAGCGGAGCCGGACGCCTGGCGATCGGCGAACCCGGCTGCGCCGGGTCGCCCAGCGGCGCCTCCGGCACTGGCCGCGCCGCGGTGTCCAGTGGCCCCACCGGCACCGGCTCGTCCAGCGGCCGCGCCGGAAGCGGGAGGCCCGGCTGCACCGCGGTGCCCAGCAGTCGTCCCGCCCGTGCCGGACCGGACGGCGCCTGCCGCGCCAGCGACCCCCGCGCCTCCCGCGGTCGAAGCGGCGGTGCCCACAGCCGGAGCCCCGCCGCCGGCCAAGCCCATCCCCGAGGTGTCCGGGGTCGTGTCCTTCGTCCCCTGGGCTTGCGTCGGCGTGGTGTCCGGGAGCGACGGCACCGGCGCCGCCGCGCCACCCACCCCCGAAACCACCCCGGTCCCCGGCGCCGACAGCAGCGAAACCGGCGCCGGAGCGTCCACAGTAGACACCGAGCCCAGGTAGTGCCCGGTGTCGTGGGCGTAGGCGTTCAGCGCGTCCACCGCCTGGGCCTTGGCCTCCTCGGCGGTGCGCACGTCGGCGGCGTGGTCGGTCTCGAACCCGAACAAGCTGAACACCGTGTCCCCGAAGGTGTAGCCGCCCGCCTTGCGCAGGTCCTCCGGCGCGGGCAGCTTGTTCCGCGTCCGGGTGAACGCCTCGGCCTGCTCGAACAACATCTGCGCGGCCTGCTCGACCTTCGCCGTCGCCTCGCCGGAGAACCCGGCCTCGCGCGCGACCACCGACGACGCCTGCCCGCCAGCGCGGCTCTGCCACTCCACACCGAGCGCCGTGAGCTGGGTCCGCAGCGCCGCTTCGGTCTCGGCGAGCGCGCCGGAGATCGACTTCAGCGCCTCCACCGCCGCGGTGATGCCCGACGGCCCCGCGCCGTCGCGGAACTTCTCCACGACCTGCGCGAGCTGCTCCGGCTGGTAGCCGTCGAACCGCTGGTCCCGCAGCTTCGCGACGAGCGTCGGGATGTCGTACTTGCTGCTGTCGAACGTGGCCACGCCAGACCTCACTTCAGCGTTTCGGGCGGTGGGACAGCGCGGCGACCTTCTCCTCCTCGCCGGCCTGGTAGGCCTGCGCGGCCTGCTGCAGCTGCGCGGCCAGATCGCGCAGGTTCCGCACGTAGGCCTGCACCCGCGCCGCGTAGGAGTCGTCGCCGCGGGCCACCAGCCGGTTCCACGCGTCGGCCGCCGTGGTGCTGATCACGTCCTGGGCGGGCGCGCTGATGTCGAGGCCGGCCAGTTGCTGGCGGATGCGCTCGTCGAGGGTGTCGGCCTGCTCGCTGATCACCTGCGCGACCAGCAGCATCTTGTCCGGGTCCACCCGCAGGTCGTGCGGCACCGAGGGCACGCCGAGCGTGGGCGCGAGGCCCTGGCCGGCGCCACGCAGGTCGTCCTCTGCCATAACGCACTCTCCCGGGTACGGACGGTAGCCGACCAGTTCCGGTAGGAAGGCTACCAACCCGGGTGTCAGCTAGGGCTGGAATTCGCCGAAGCGCCGGGCACGGTGATCTCGCCGCGAGCGGCCTTGAGCCCGATGTCGGTGCGGTGGTGCGAGCCGGCCAGGTGCACCTTCGCGACCCGCTCGTAGGCCTGGGCGCGGGCCGCGTCGAGGTCCTCGCCGACGCCGACCACGGACAGCACACGGCCACCGTGCGACACCACGGCGCCGTCGTCGCGGCGGCGGGTACCGGCGTGCAGCACGCCTTCGGCCTCGGCGCCGGTGATCACGTCACCCGCGCGCGGCACGCCCGGATAGCCGTCGGCGGCGATCACGACGGTGACCGCGGAGCCCGGGTGCCACTCCAGCGGCGGCTGCTCGGCGAGGGTGCCGGTGGCGGTCGCGTGCAGCAGCCCGGCCAGCGGGGTGGCCAGCAGCGCGAGCACGACCTGCGTCTCCGGGTCGCCGAAGCGGCAGTTGAACTCGATGACCTGCGGGCCGTCGGAGGTGATCGCGAGGCCCGCGTAGAGCAGGCCGGAGAACTCGGCGCCGCGGGCGGCCATCTCGTCGACGACCGGCTGGACGATGTCGCGCACGATGTCGTCGACCAGGCCCGCGGGCGCCCACGGCAGCGGCGCGTAGGCGCCCATGCCGCCGGTGTTCGGGCCGGTGTCCCCGTCGCCGACGCGCTTGAAGTCCTGCGCGGGCAGCAGCGGCACCACGGTCCGGCCATCGACCAGGCAGAACAGCGACACCTCGGGCCCGTCGAGGAACGACTCGAGCAACACCGGGTGGCCGCCGTCGAGCAGCTTCATCGCGTGCGCGCGGGCCGCGTCGCGGTCCGGGGTGACGACGACGCCCTTGCCCGCGGCCAGCCCGTCGTCCTTGACCACCCAGGTCGGGCCGAAGCGGGAGAGCGCCTCGTCGAGCTTGGCCGGGTTGTCCACGATCTCGCTGCGCGCGGTGGGCACCTTCGCGGCGGCCATCACGTCCTTCGCGAACGCCTTCGAGCCCTCGATGCGGGCCGCGGCGGCGGACGGCCCGAAGACCGGGATGCCGGCCTTGCGCACGGCGTCGGCCGCGCCGGCGACCAGCGGCACCTCGGGCCCGATCACCACGAGGTCGGCCCGCCAGCTCCGGGCCAGCTCGGCGACCGCCGCCGGGTCCGCCACGTCGACACCGAGCTGCTCGGCCAGCGCCGCGGTGCCGGCGTTGCCGGGCGCGCAGGCCAGCGCGGTGACGGCCGGGTCGTGGGACACGGCGAGGAGCAGGGCATGTTCGCGGGCACCGGACCCGATCACAAGGACGCGCACGGGTCCTCAGCGTAGACGCTGACCTGCGGCACGCCCCGTTCACCCGCCCGCCAGCCACCCGTCCCCCGCCCGTGTGGCGGCCGTAGTACTCGCCGGTGAGAGTGGCGCGGAGATCCCTTCCGTCCCCCCAGGAGGTTGACGTGCGGAGAAGACTCGCCGCCCTGGCGCTGTCCGGCCTGTTCCTGGTCGGCGCCGCCGGCGTCACCAGCGCGAGCCAAGCCGCCCCCGCTGACAAGGAGCGTGCCGAACCAGTGGTCGTCGGACACCGGGGCGCGCCCGGCTACCGGCCGGAGCACACGCTGGCCTCCTACGAGCTGGCCTACCGCCAGGGCGCCGACTGGGTCGACGTCGACCTCGTGCCCACGAAGGACGGTCAGCTGGTCGCCCGGCACGAGAACGAGATCGGCGGCACGACCGACGTCGCCGCCCGCCCGAGTTCGCGAACCGGAAGACCACCAAGGTCATCGACGGCGTCCCGCTCACCGGCTGGTTCACCGAGGACTTCACCCTCGCCGAGCTGAAGACGCTGCGGGCCACCGAGCGCATCCCGGACATCCGCCCGGACAACCGGATCTACAACGGCCGGTGGCAGATCGCGACCTACCAGGAGGTGCTGGACCTCACCAAGCGCCTCGGCCGCGAGCTGCACCGCACGCTGGGCACCTACCCGGAGATCAAGCACTCCACGTACTTCGCCTCGATCGGCAACCCCACCGAGCCGAAGCTGGTCGACCTGCTCAACCGCAACGGGCTGAACAAGCGGACCGCGCCGGTGATCATCCAGTCGTTCGAGGTGGCCAACCTCAAGGCGCTGAGCAAGCAGGTGAAGGTGCCGCTGGTGCAGCTCACCTCGGCCACCGGCGCGCCGGCCGACTTCGTCGCCGCCGGTGACAAGCGGACCTACGCCGACCTGGTCACCCCGGCCGGGCTGAAGGAGATCTCCACCTACGCCGACTTCCTCGGCCCGGAGAAGGCGCAGATCATCCCGCGGACCGCGGCCGGCGCGCTCGGCACGCCGACCACGCTGGTGAAGGACGCGCACGACGCCGGCCTGAAGGTCGTGCCCTACACCTTCCGCAACGAGAACAGCTTCCTGCCCACGAACCTGCGCTCGTCGGCCGACCCGTCGGACTGGGGAAACGCGTTCGCCGAGCTGGACGCGTTCCTCGCCACCGGCATCGACGGCCTGTTCGCCGACCAGCCGGACACCGCGCTGGTCGCCGTCCGGTCCTGAATGGACGCGGGCACGGCCACGCGCCGTGCCCGCGTTTTCGCTGTGCGCTGAAGTGATCCCGGCCACGTGAAAAGTCTTCGCGTCATAGCCTGTCGCCCGGCTAGTCTCGAAGTGGACTGAGGGGGATTTGCGCTTTTTCTTCGGGGTTTCCTCCTGCGGTCGGCCCTGCCCGCTCGTAGACCTTGGACGGACCACTTCATGACCACTGCTTCGGAACCAAGACCCGCGGACGCCGACAAACTCGACAGCGCGGTGCTCAAGGTCGCCGCTGTCGTCGTGCTCGGCAGCGTGATGGCGATCCTCGACACCACCGTCGTCAACGTCGCGCTCCAGGCCCTGACGCTGGAGTTCCAGACCTCCTTCGACACCATCCAGTGGATCGCGACCGGCTACATGCTGGCGCTGGCCACGGTCATCCCGGTCACCGGGTGGGCGTGCGACCGGTTCGGCACCAAACGGCTCTACATGCTGGCGATCACGTTCTTCCTCGTCGGCTCGGCGCTGGCCGGTGCCGCGTGGGACATCGAGTCGCTGATCGTGTTCCGGGTCCTGCAGGGCCTGGGCGGCGGCATGCTGATGCCCGCCGGCATGACGATCCTGACCAAGACCGCCGGCCCGCACCGCGTCGGCCGCGTGATGGCCGTGCTCGGCGTGCCGATGCTGCTCGGCCCGATCGGCGGCCCGATCCTGGGCGGCTGGCTGGTCGACTCGGTGAGCTGGCGCTGGATCTTCTACATCAACGTGCCGATCGGCGTGGTCGCGATCCTGCTGGCGTGGAAGCTGCTGCCCAAGGACGAGCCGCGCCCGGCGGAGAAGTTCGACTTCGCCGGCATGGTGATGCTCTCGCCGGGTCTCGCGGCGCTGATCTACGGCGTGTCGAACATCCCGCACCACGGCGGTGTCGGCGCGACCAACGTGTGGCTGCCGGGGCTCGCCGGGATCGTGCTGATCGTCGCGTTCGTCGTGCGCGCGCTGAAGGTCGCCAACCCGCTGGTCGACCTGACCCTGTTCCGCAACCGGACGTTCAGCATCGCGATGGTGACCATGACGCTGTTCATGATCGCCTTCCTCGGGTCGATGCTGATCCTGCCGACCTACTTCGTGCTGGTGCGCGGGGAAAGCGCGCTGCAGGCCGGTCTGCTGCTGGCGCCGCAGGGCATCGGCGCCATGATCACCATGCCGATCGCGGGCAGGCTGGTCGACAAGATCGGCGCGGGCAAGGTCGTGCTGCCCGGGATCCTGCTGATCATCGCGAGCGTCGCGGTGTTCACCCGGGTCGGCGCGGACACGTCGTACCTGCTGCTGATGGGCGCGCTGTTCGTGATGGGGCTCGGCATGGGCATGAGCATGATGCCGATCAGCACCGCGGCGCTGCAGACGCTGACGCAGCGCACGGTGGCGCGCGCCTCGACGGCGATGAACATCGTGCAGCAGACCGCGGGCGCCGTCGGGTCGGCGATCGTGTCGATCATCCTGGCCAGCCTGCTCGCCGGGAAGTTCGGCGTGGCGACCAGCGAGGGCCAGCTCGCGGCGACGGCGGCGCTGATGAACCCGGCGACGCACGACGCGGCGGCGGTGGGCAGCGCGGACGCGTTCGCCTCGACGTTCACCTGGACGCTGGTGCTGGTGGCGCTGTGCCTGATCCCGGCGCTGTTCCTGCCGAAGAAGCCGGCGCTGCCGCCGGAGGAGGACGCCGCCGAGGGCGCCCCGCCCGCGGTGATGATGCACTGACGTGGACCGTCGGAAAGGGCCCCGGATTTCCGGGGCCCTTTTTCGCGTGCGTGCCGAGTCCCGGATGATCGCTGACACACAACCGCTACCGCCAACCGGCGTCCTACGGCTATGCACGAGGTTGAGGACCGAGGGCCGCGTCCCCCGGTGTGGGGGCTCCGGTTGCTCGCGGAGCTGGTCGCCGCCAGGCGGGTGCTGGTGGGTGCGGTCGTCGTCATGGATGTGCTCGCCGTGCTGCAGGTGCTGACCACCGAGCCGGGCAACCAGGGGGACCTCGCGGTCTACCAGGAGGCCGGGCGGACCGTGCTCAACCACGGCCTCCTCTACGCCGACACCCTGGTGAACGACTTGTGGTTCACCTACACCCCGTTCGCGAGCCTGGCGTTCACTCCCCTCGCGCTGGTGCCCTACCCGGTGGCGAGCCTGCTGTTCACCGCCCTGCTGATAGTGGCGCCGCTCCCGCTGTGCCTGTTGACGGTGTTTCGGGCGCTCGGCCTCGACCGGTGGGCGTGGTTGCTGACCGGGATCGTGTTCGCGCCGGCGCTGCTGTGCCTCCAGCCCGTGCGGGACACCCTCGGTTACGGCCAGATCAACATGGTGCTGATGGCTCTCGTGCTGGTCGACTGTCTGGCCGAGCGGCCTTGGTGGCCGCGCGGCCTGCTGGTCGGCATCGCCGCGGCGATCAAGCTGACCCCGGTGGCGTTCCTGCTGTTCTTCCTGCTCAACCGGGACCGCAGGGCGGCACTCGTGGCCGGGCTGACCTTCGTGGCCGGTGCGATCGCCGCGTACCTCGCCCGGCCGGCGGACTCGATGTCCTACTGGACCTCGGCGATCTTCCGCACCGACCACATCGGACCCCTCGGCATTCGCATCAACCAATCCCTGCGCGGAACGATCGCACGGCCGGGCACCGGCCTGACGTGGCTGGACAGCACCGTGTGGCTGGTGGCCTGCATCGCGGTGCTCGTAGTGGCGGTGCTCGGGATGAGACGGGTACTCGCACAGGGTCAACCGGCCCGGGCGGTGGTGCTCAACGCGTTCGCCGCCCTGCTGGTGTCACCGATCTCGTGGTCGCACCACTGGGTGTGGTTCGCGCCGGCGATCGTGGTGCACGCGGTCCTCGGTCTGCGCACCGGTGACCGGACGATGCTCCGGCTGGCTCCGGCGGGTGCGCTGGTCGCGATGGCGCCCTCGATCGACGCGATCACCGGCCGGTTCTTGCTCGTCAGCCCGTTCGTCGTGTACGCGGGGGTCACGCTGGTGCTCGCCGCGCGGCTCGGCCGTGCACGAGACGACGCGCTCTCGCGGGGTGGGGAGCGTGTCGCTGGGTAAGGATCAGGTATGGAGCTGCTGACCTTGATGGGCGTGCTCGCCGGTGCGCTCGGTCTCACCGCGATCGCCCGTCGGTTCAACCTGTCGGCGCCCCTGCTGGTCGTCGTGGTCGCGCTGGCCGTCTCGTTCATCCCCGGCGTGCCGCGGGTGCAGATGGAGCCGGAGCTGATCCTCACCCTGGTCCTGCCGCCGCTGCTGTACTCCACGGCGCGGGAGAGCTCGTTCGCCCAGTTCAAGGCCGCCGCCCGGCCGATCATCGGGCTCGGGGTGGTCCTCGTCGTCGTCACGGCGCTCGTCGTCGGGTTCATCGTGCACCTGCTGCTGCCCGACCTGCCGATGGCCTCGGCGTTCGTGCTGGGCGCGGTCGTCTCGCCGCCGGACGCCGTGACCGCCGCCGCGATCGGCCGCCGCCAGCGCCTCCCGCGCCGCCTGATGACCGTCCTCACCGGGGAGAGCCTGGTCAACGACGCCGCCGCGCTGACGCTCTACAAGATCGGCCTCGCCGCGGTGCTGGGCGCCGCGGGGTCGCTCGGCCACGGGATCCTGGTGTTCCTCGTCGCCGCGGTGCTCGGGATCGGCGTCGGGCTCGGGGCGGCGGTGCTCGTCGCCTACATCCGGCGCAAGCTCGACGACCCCCTGGTGGAGTCGGCGTTCGGCATCATCGTGCCGTTCGCGGTGTACGTGGTCGCCGAGCACCTGCACCCGTTCTCCGCGGACTTCAGCGGTTCCGGCGTGCTCGCGGTGGTCGCCGCCGGGCTGTACCTCGGCGACCGGTCGCTGTACGCGGGCCCGGCGACGCGCGTGCAGGACTCGTCCGTCTGGGCGTCGTTCGACGTGCTGCTCGAAGCGCTCGTGTTCGCGCTGATGGGTCTGCAACTGCCGTTCGTGCTGGAGAGCGCGAACGAGAACGCGCGCGGCAACTGGCAGCTCTTCCTGTCCGCGATCGCCGTGCTCGCGGTCACCATCGCCATCCGGTTCCCGTACGTGTTCCTCAACGCCTACCTGCCGCACGCCCTCCGGTTGTTCGGCCGCGAACGCGAACGGCCGCCGACGCGGAACCTGCTCGTGCTGTCCTGGGCGGGCATGCGCGGGGTGGTGTCGCTCGCCGCCGCGGCCGGTGTGCCGCTGGTGACCCACTCCGGCCAGCCGTTCCCCGGGCGGGCCGAGATCCAGCTGTTCGCGTTCGTCGTCGCGATCGGGACGGTGCTGATCCAGGGACTCACGCTGCCCGCGGTGATCCGCAAGCTCGACGTGCACGACAAGGACGACGCCGAGCAGGACGCGGAGGAGGAGATGGCCGCCCGCGAGGCGGCGATGCACGCCGCGCTGAAGCGCCTGGACCAGCTGACGCCCGAGCTGTGCGACCGGCTGGACATCCCGCGGGAGAAGGCCGAACGGCTCGTCAACCGGCTGCGGGCCCTGGTCGAAACGCGGTACCGGGGAGCGGTCGCGGCGATCTCGCTCAGCGCCGAGGAACGCGAGTCCAGCCCGCACGCCGCGTTCGTCCAGGCGCGCCGCGAACTGCTGCTCGTCCAGCGCGAAACGATGCTGGCGCAACGAGCCGAGGGCAAACTCGACGACGAGGTGCTGCGCAAGGTGCTGCGTGAGCTCGACCTCGAAGAGCTGGCCCTGTCCGACACCCTCACCGCCCGGCTGTCGTGATCTACCGGGCCAGTTCCCCCAGCAGCTTCCAGGTGCGGCGCTGATCGTCGGCGCTGCCCAGGTCGGTCTGGGTGAACACCACCTCGGTGGCGCCGGCGTCGAAGTAGCGGCGAACCTCGGCCGCGACGGTCTCCTCGTCGCCGATCACCGCAACTTCCCCGGCCCGCGACGCGCCCGCCAGACCGATGACCCGCTGGTAGGACGGGATCCGGTCGTAGAACGCCAGTCGTTCGAGGGCAGTCGCGCGCAGCCGGTCGATGTCGGAGGTCACCACCCCGGCGACGAACGCGACGACCCGCGGGTTTCCGCCGGCGGCGGTGATGGCCGGGACGATCTCGTCGGCCAGGACCTTCGGCCCGGCCAGGAACGGCAGGGTGCCGTCGGCGAGTTCACCGGTGGCGCGCGCCGCCTGCGGGCCCCATCGCGGCGACCAGCAGCGGCACCGGGTCCGCGCCGGCGACCGCGGCCAGCGCCACTCCGATGCTCATGATCACCGGCAACGGCGGCCGGGTGGCGTGGATTCCGCGTCCCAGCTTCTGGGAGCCCTCGCCTCGACCCGGCACGCACGTCCCGCAGCTCAGTTCGGCGGCGGAGCCGCCTCACCACCCGGGCAGCTCGCACCGCCGCGGGGTTGGAGCGGCGGAGTCGCGTCAAGCGCGTCCGTTGAGCGTGGTGGGGGCCGCTACCGGCACCGCCACGCCGGCCGTGGAACCGGTTACAGGAACTGGTGCCGCACGATCGTCTGCTCGCGGCCCGGGCCGACGCCGATCGCCGACACCCGGGCCTGCGACAGCTCCTCGATCCGCTCCACGTACGCCCGCGCGTTCGCCGGCAGCTCCTCGAACGTCCGGCAGTGCGAGATGTCCTCCCACCAGCCGGGCAGCTCCTCGTAGATCGGCACGGCGTGGTGCACGTCGGTCTGCGTCATCGGCATGTCCTCGGTGCGGAAGCCGTCCACCTCGTACCCGACGCAGATCGGCACGCGCTCCAGGCCGGACAGCACGTCGAGCTTGGTGAGGAAGTAGTCGGTGATCCCGTTGACCCGCGTGGCGTACCGGGCGATCACCGCGTCGAACCAGCCGGTGCGCCGCGACCGGCCGGTGGTGACGCCGAACTCGCCGCCCGCCTTGCGCAGGTGCTCGCCCATCGCGTCGTTCAGCTCGGTCGGGAACGGGCCCGACCCGACGCGCGTGGTGTAGGCCTTGAGGATGCCGAGCACCGTCGTGATCCGGCCCGGCCCGATGCCGGAGCCGGCGCTCGCCCCGCCCGCGGTCGGGTTCGACGAGGTCACGAACGGGTAGGTGCCGTGGTCGACGTCGAGCAGCGTGCCCTGCGACCCCTCCAGCAGCACCGTCTCGCCGTTCTCCAGGGCCTTGTTCAGCTGCAGGCGCGTGTCGGCGATGCGGTGCGCGAACTTCTCGCCGGCGGCCAGCACCTCGTCGGCCACCTGGTCGGCGTCCAGCGCCTTGCGGTTGTAGACCTTGACCAGCACCTGGTTCTTGAACTCCAGGGCCGCCTCGACCTTCTGGCGGAAGATCTTCTCGTCGAGCAGGTCCTGCACGCGCACGCCGACGCGGGCGATCTTGTCCTGGTAGCACGGCCCGATGCCGCGGCCGGTGGTGCCGATCTTCCGGCTGCCGAGGTAACGCTCGGTGACCTTATCGATCGCCACGTGGTAGGGCATGATCAGGTGCGCGTCGGCGGAGAGCAGCAGGCGGCTGGTGTCCACGCCGCGCTTCTCCAGGCCGTCCAGCTCGTCGAGCAGCACGCCGGGGTCGACGACCACGCCGTTGCCGATCACGTTGGTCACACCCGGCGTGAGGATCCCGGACGGGATGAGGTGCAGGGCGAAGTTCTCCCCGTTCGGGAGCACGACCGTGTGACCGGCGTTGTTGCCGCCCTGGTAGCGGACGACCCACTGGACACGGTCGCCGAGCAGGTCGGTCGCCTTGCCCTTGCCTTCATCGCCCCACTGGGCACCGATGAGCACGATGGCCGGCATGTGACACTCCAGGTATTCGGCAACAGGAAATTCAGCGCAGGCAAATGCCGGTGCATGAGCGTAACGGAGGACCCGGTGGCGCGGGGAACGGTGCTGGCTTGCGGGTCTGGTTCGTCACTCGTTCGCAACGAGCCAGGGGTGCGGGAAGTGCCCGCGCGGCCCGGCCGGAACGACGTGGATCCCCTGCTCGAGGCCACTTCCGGGGAGCCGCTGATCGTCGTGGGCACGGATGCGGACCTGGCCGCGGTCGTGGTGCGAATCATGCGGAAGAACCGGTTGGGGGACACGCCGGTGGGATACGTGCCCACCGATCCGGGCTCGCCCGCGGCGCGGCTGTGGGGGCTGCCCGCGGACCCGTCGGAGGCCCTCGCGCTCGCCCGCAAGGGTGAGCCGCGGCCGCGCGTGCTCGTGCGCGACGACAGCGGCGGGGTCCTGGTGGGTGAAGCGACGATCGGTCCGGTCACCGGTGAGGCTTACTGTGACGACACGGTCGCGCTGCGTGGCTCGGCGCGGTCGTTCGTGGTCCGGCCCGGGGAGCAGGGCGTGGACGTGCGCGTGGTCCGGGGCCTGTTCCGGCGGGTCACCGAGGTGTCCGGGCGGGCCTGCCAGCTGGGCTGCCACCCGGTCGACGTCGTGCAGAACGGGGTCGCGCACCCGCGGCCGGTGTCGCGCTGGACCTGGTACCGGCACACCGAGGACCTGCTGGCGATCACTGATCGTTGACCTACTGTCGTCGGTAACTCACCCACAGGTATTGCTTTCGCCATCTTCATGTCCGACCTTCGGGAGGTCCGCACCGATCACCCGAAGGCGGCACCATGCGCATCGCCCGAAACTCGCTGATCGTCCTCGGCCTCTCGGCCCTGCTCACCACCGGCATCGCGACCGGCACCGCGGTCGCCGAACCGCCGAACATCCCGTCCGAGACCACCGCCCGCTCCGAACTGGCGGCACTGACCGTCAAGGCGGACGGCACCTCCACCGGCTACTCCCGGGACAAGTTCCCGCACTGGGACGACCAGGGCGGCAGCTGCAACACCCGCGAGGTCGTGCTCAAGCGGGACGGCACGAACGTCGTCACCGACTCCAGCTGCGCGGCCACCTCCGGCACGTGGAAGAGCCCGTACGACGGAGCGACCTGG
Organism: Amycolatopsis thermalba; assembly: GCF_023376025.1. Classification (NCBI taxonomy): domain Bacteria; kingdom Bacillati; phylum Actinomycetota; class Actinomycetes; order Pseudonocardiales; family Pseudonocardiaceae; genus Amycolatopsis; species Amycolatopsis thermalba. The sequence goes on along the minus strand of NZ_CP091196.1, from coordinate 227,274 downwards.
ACCGCCGCCTCCGACGTCGACATCGACCACGTCGTGCCGCTCGCCGCCGCCTGGCGGACCGGCGCGTCGGCCTGGACCACCGCCAAGCGCGAGGCGTTCGCCAACGACCTGACCAATCCGCAGCTGATCGCCGTCACCGACAACGTGAACCAGGAGAAGGGCGACAAATCGCCCGACGAGTGGAAGCCGCCGCTCACGAGCTACTGGTGCACCTACGCGAAGATGTGGATCGACGTGAAGTACGAGTGGCAGCTGACGATCGACAGCGCGGAGAAGGCGGCGCTGACCGAGATGCTGGATCGCTGCTGAGTCAAGGAATCCGCGGTTTCGCCCACCGGCTGGGAAGCACGGTTCGACCGCTGGAATCGTGCCTAGCGTTGATCTCGTGTCTCCCAGCCTCCCCGCGAAAACCCTGCCCCTCGCCGCTGCCGCCGCGCTGCTCGTGGCCGGATGCTCGTCCGGCTCGACGGCGGCGGACGCGGGACCGCCCCGGCCCGGCGGCACCCTGACGATCGCCGTCGGCTCCAACCCCGACTGCATCGACCCGCAGCAGGCCGCGACCAACGTCAGCCTCAACGTGGGCCGCCAGCTCGTCGACTCCCTCACCGACCAGGACCCGGCCACCGGCGAGATCGAGCCGTGGCTCGCGCAGCGGTGGGAGAGCAACGCCGACTCCACGAGCTTCACCTTCCACCTGCGCACCGGCGCGACCTTCGCCGACGGCACCCCGGTCGACGCCGCCGCGGTGAAGACCAGCTTCGACGGCATCAAGGCCCTCGGCGCGAAGGCGCAGCTGGGCTCCGGCTACCTCGCCGCGTACACCGGCGCCACGGTGGTCGACCCGCAGACCGTGCGGATCGACTTCTCCGCGCCGAGCGCGCAGTTCCTGCAGGCCAGCTCGACCATGTCGCTCGGTATCCTGGCGCCCGCCGCGTACGCGAAGACGCCCGATCAGCGCTGCCAGGGCGACGGGCTGATCGGCTCCGGGCCGTTCGTCTTCGAAAGCTTCAAGCAGAACGCCGGCATCATCATCGCCAAGCGCCCCGGCTACGACTGGGGCTCGTCGCTGTGGCAGCACCAGGGTGAGGCCTACCTCGACAAGGTCGACTACAAGATCGTGCCCGAGCCCGGCGTGCGCACCGGCAGCCTGCTGTCCGGCCAGCTCAAGGCGACCACCGAGGTGCAGCCGGTGGACGAGGCGCAGTTCCAGGGCGGCGGGTTCGGCACGCAGACCCGGCCCAACCCGGGCATCGTGTTCAACCTGCACGCCAACGTCACGCGCGGCGTCCTGACCGACGAGACGGTGCGCCAGGCGGCGAGCAAGGGCGTGAACCGCCAGGAGGTCGTCGACACCGTCCTGTCGCCGAACTACCGGCCGGCGAGCAGCATCCTGGCCTCGACCACCCCGCTGCACGCCGACCTGTCCGCCCAGCTCGCCTACGACCCGGCGGGCGCGGCGCGGCTGCTCGACGCGGACGGCTGGGTTCCCGGCCCGGACGGCATCCGCGTCAAGAACGGGCAGCGGCTCGCGGCGACGGTCGTGTACGCGCAGGTGTTCAACCAGAGCCAGAGCGTCCTGGAACTGCTGCAGCAGCAACTGCGCCGGATCGGCTTCGACCTGCGGCTCGAACCGCGCACCAGCGCCGAGACCCTGCAGATCCAGCAGTCCGGGAACTACGAGTTCCTCTGGTACAACGTGACCCGCGCCGATCCGGACATCCTGCGCAACACCTTCTCCACCAAGGCGGGCAACCGCAGCAGGCTCCAGCCGGGCAACCCGCTCGACGCCGCACTGGACGCGCAGGCCGCCACCGTCGCCCCGGCGGCCCGCAAGCCGGCGGCGGAGGAGGCGCAACGGCTCATCGTCGACCACGCGTACTCGATCCCGGTGTTCGAACTGACCCAGGTGGTGGCGCTCGGCCCGGACGCGCACGCGGTGAACTTCGAGGCGTCGTCGCGGTTGCAGCTGTTCGACACCTGGGTCTCGGGCTCATGACGCGGCACCTGCTGCGCCGGGCCGGCCAGGCGGTGGTCGTGCTGTGGGCGGCGTTCACGGTGTCGTTCGTGATCCTCTACCTGCTGCCGGGCGACGCGGTGCTGGCCAAGCTCGGCGGCGGGGACGCCGGCGCCACGGTGACCGCCGAGCAGCTGGCCCAGGCGCAGGCCGAGTACGGGCTGGACGAGCCGTGGCCGGTGCAGTACGGAAAGCGCTTGCTCGCCGCGCTGCACGGCGACTTCGGCACGTCCATCACCACCGGCGACAGCGCCACGCACGTGGTGCTGTCCGCGTTGCCACCGACGCTCGCGGTGGCCGGCCTGGGCTTGCTGCTGGCGATCCTGTTCGGCGGCGGCGCGGCGCTGGCCGGCACCTACACGCGGCACCGGTGGCTGGGCAACCTGCTGCTGTCGCTGCCGCCGCTGGGGATCTCGCTGCCGGTGTTCTGGGTGGGCCTGGTGCTGATCCAGATCTTCTCGTTCCAGCTGCGGGTGCTGCCCGCGCTGGGCAACCAGGGCATGCAGTCGCTGATCCTGCCCGCGATCACGCTCGCGCTGCCCACCGGCGCGGTCATCGGTCAGGTGCTCGCCAAGAGCCTGCGCACGCAGCTCGCCGAGCCGTACGTGGAGATCGTCCGGGCCCGCGGCGCCGGGCGCGCGCGGGTCCACTTCGGACACGCGTTGCGCAACGCGGCGATCCCGGCGCTGACCATGCTGGGTGTGGTGACCGGGCAGCTGCTGGCCGGGTCGGTGGTGACGGAGACGGTGTTCTCCCGCGACGGCGTCGGCCGCGTCACCACGGCGGCGGTCAACGGGCAGGACATCCCGGTGGTGCAGGCGGTGATCGTGCTGGCCGCGTTCGTCTTCGTGGTGATCAACCTCGCGGTCGACCTGCTGTACCCGCTGCTGGACCCGCGGGTCCGCAAGGAGGCGGCCGGTGACTGAGGTCCTCGCCGTGCGGGCGGGTTTCTGGGTGCGGCGACCCGGGCTGGTGCTGTCCGTGGTGGTGTTCGCGGTGGTCGTGCTGTGGGCGCTGGTGCCGTCGGCGTTCACCAGCTACGACCCGCTCGCCGGGGTGCCGCGGGAGAAGTTGCAGGGACCGTCGGCGGCGCACCTGTTCGGCACCGACGAGACCGGGCGGGACGTGTTCGCCCGCGTCGTGCACGGCGCCGGGGCGTCGTTGCGGGCGACTCTGCTGGCGGTGCTGATCGCGCTGGTGGCGGGCTCGGTGCTCGGCCTGGTCGCCGGGGCTCGGGGCGGATGGCTCGACTCGGTGCTGATGCGGGTGATGGACGTGCTGCTCGCGATCCCGTCGATCCTGCTGTCGCTGGCGCTGGTCACCGCGCTCGGGTTCGGCACGACGAAGGTGGCGATCGCGGTCGGGGTGGCGAACGTGGCGAACTTCGCCCGGCTGATGCGGGCGGAGGTCATCCGGGTGCGGACGGGCGTGTACGTCGAGGCCGCGCGGGCGAGCGGCGTTCGGTGGTTCGGGGTGCTGACCCGGCACATCCTGCCGAACGCGCTCGGGCCGGTGGTGGTGCTGGCGGTGCTCAGCTTCGGCACCGCGGTGCTGGAGATCTCCGCGCTGAGCTTCCTCGGTTACGGCGCGACGCCGCCGTCGCCGGAGTGGGGGTCGCTGGTGTCGGCGGGGCGCGCGTACCTGGCGAGCGCCTGGTGGATGACGACGTTGCCCGGGCTGGTGATCGCCGCGGTGGTGCTGGCGGCGAACCGGTTGTCGCGGGCGCTGGACGGAGAACGGGATGAGTGAGCTGCTGGTGGTGCGGGATCTCGCCGTGTCGTACCGGGGCGTGCCCGCGGTGCGATCGGTGGACCTGACCGTACGAAGTGGACAGACGGTCGCCGTGGTCGGCGAATCCGGTTCGGGCAAGTCGACGACCGCGCACGCGGTGATCGGGTTGCTGCCGAGGGGTGGGCGGATCGTCGGCGGGTCGATCACGTTCGACGGGCGTGAGCTGACCTCGTTGTCCTCCCGGGCGTGGCGGGGCGTTCGCGGCCGGGAGATCGCGTTGGTCCCGCAGGATCCGACGGTGTCGCTGAACCCGGTCAAGCGGATCGGGGAGCAGGTCGGGGAGGCGCTGGTGATCCACGGCCTGGCGACCCGGCGGACCGCGGCCGCGGAGGCGGTGGAGTTGCTGGCGCGGGCGGGGGTTTCGCGGCCGGATCTGCGGGCGCGGCAGTACCCGCACGAGCTGTCCGGCGGGTTGCGGCAGCGGGCGCTCATCGCGGCGGCGCTGGCCGGGAAGCCGCGGTTGATCATCGCGGACGAGCCGACGAGCGCGCTGGACGTGACGGTGCAGCGGCGGATCCTCGATCACCTGGCGGAGCTGGCGGCGGCGGAGAACCTGGCGTTGTTGCTGATCACGCACGACCTCGGGGTGGCGGCGGACCGGGCGGACGAGATCGCGGTGATGTCGGAGGGGCGGCTGGTCGAACGGGCGCCGAGTGCGGAGCTGCTGGCGGCGCCGTCCCAGGCGTACACGCGCCGATTGCTGGCGGCGGCGCCGAGCCTGGCTACTGCGCCGCTGCGATCCCGGCGGCCGTCGGGGCCCGCGTTGGTGTCGGTTTCCGGGCTGCGCAAGGACTTCGGCGAGGTTCGCGCGGTGGACGACGTGTCGTTCGACATCCCGCGGGGCCAGACGCTGGCCCTGGTCGGCGAATCGGGTTCGGGCAAGTCGACGACGGCGCGGTTGGTGTTGCGCTTGGCGGAGCCGTCCGCGGGTTCGGTGGTGTTCGATGGCGTCGACGTGACGGCCGTGCGAGGTGCCGAGCTGCGGCGGTTGCGGAGGCGGATGCAGCTGGTGTACCAGAACCCGTACGCGTCGCTGAACCCGAAGCTGACGGTGGGCCAGATCGTGTCCGAGCCGCTGCGGGCCTTCCGGGCTCCCGGGAGTCCGGCTGAGCTGTTGGAGCAGGTCGCGCTCCCGGCGTCGATGCTGCGGCGCAAGCCGGCCGAGCTGTCCGGCGGGCAACGCCAGCGGGTGGCGATCGCGCGGGCCCTGGCGCTGCGCCCGGACCTGGTGGTGCTCGACGAGCCGGTGTCCGCGTTGGATGTTTCGGTGCAGGCGCAGATCCTCTCGCTGCTGGCCGGGTTGCAGGACGAGCTGGGCCTGACGTACCTGTTCATCTCCCACGACCTGGCCGTGGTGCGACAGGTGGCCGACCGGGTGGCGGTGATGCGCGCGGGAGAGGTGGTGGAGAGCGGCCCGGTGGACGAGGTGCTGCAGAGGCCCCAACACGCCTACACGAAGGACCTACTGGCATCAATCCCAGGCCGAGTGGCGGAACGAACCGGAGCTGAGCTGCGCCGGGTGGTTTGAGCCGCGGGAGTTGGGTTGTGCGGCACCGCCGCCGCTCGGCTGGCCCGTGCAGCCCCGGCCGGCCCTTGCCGCCCCGGCGCCGCATGCCGCCCGGCGCCGCATGCCGCCCGGCGCCGCATGCCGCCCGGCGCCGCATGCGGCCCCGGCCGCTCCGCCGTTCGGCTGCTAGGCCGCCCTGTGCTGCCCAGGCGGCCCATGCCTCCTCGGCTGGCCTGTGCCTTCCCAGCCCGCCCGGCGCCGCGTGCCGCTCCGCCGTTCGGCTGCTCGGCCGCCCTGTGCTGCCCAGGCGGCCCATGCCTCCTCGGCTGGCCCCGTGCTGCCCCGGCCGCCCCGCCGCCCATGCCGCCCCGCTGTTCGGCTGGCCCGGCCGCCCCGGCCCCGCATGCCGCCGCGGCCGCCCTGGCGCCGCTCGGTCGGCCCGTGCCTCCCCCGGCCGCTCCGCCGCTCGGCTGCTAGCCCGCCCTGTGCTGCCCAGGCGGGCCCCTGCCTCCTCGCTGGGCCTGTGCCGCCCCGGTTGGCTCCTGCCACCTCAGGTGGCGCCGGGCGCCGACGGCGGGGGTGCGGCCGGCCGCGGTGGGGTCGAGCAGTACCGCGGTGGGCAGCGTCCCACATTCCCGCGGTTTTCGCGCGGGTGGATGCTGGACGCACCGGCCCCCGGACTGCAACCGGGACGTTCACACCCGGGGCCGGTAGGTGGGCCGTCGACCGCAGGTACCCGGTTGGCGGCCCGCCGCGGCCTTGCCGTGGGGGTGGGTCGTGCCGCGGTGGGCAGCGTCCCACATTCCCGCGGTTTTCGCGCGGGTGGATGCTGGACGCACCGGCCCCCGGACTGCAACCGGGACGTTCACACCCGGGGCCGGTAGGTGGGCCGTCGACCGCAGGTACCCGGTTGGCGGCCCGCCGCGGCCTTGCCGTGGGGGTGGGTCGTGCCGCGGTGGGCAGCGTCCCACATTCCCACGGTTTTCGCGCGGGTGGATGCTGGACGCACCGGCCCCCGGACTGCAACCGGGACGTTCACACCCGGGGCCGGTAGGTGGGCCGTCGACCGCAGAGGTACCCGGTCGGCGGCCCGCCGCACGCCTTCGCCCTGTTCCGGTCGGCAGCACCTGCCCCCGGCCTGAGCCCGCCGCCAGGATCGGCGTCCTCTACCCCGGCCGCTCGTCGCGCAGCAAGCGCAGTATCTCCCGCGCCGTGGCGTCGTTCTGGCGGAAGGACAGGCCGTTCGTTCTCGGGCGGGTGAACGCCGCCGCTGAGCGGGCGCTCGTGTGCGGGCCCAGGGCGAACCGCCGGGAGTGGGGGCGGCCCGTGGCGTCCAGCAGCCGCCCGTCCGACACCCGCGTCGCGATCCGGCCCGACGGCAGGTCCCGCACGTGCTCCTCCGCCAGCTCGCCCGCACCCCGCAACTGCGCCAGCAACCCGTCCGAAGCCCGCCGCACGCTCGGCTCCGGCAGGCGCGCCTCGATCAGCGTCCGGGCCGTCACCGAACCCGGGAAACTCCCCGAAGAAGCGACGAAACCCGACGAACCAACGGAAATCCGCACGTCCGCCCCGAGGAACGACACCACCCCGGCCTCGTGCAGCGCCAGCAGCTCCTGCAACCGCCGCGGCGGGGGACCGCTCGCGTAGTACGAGAAGAACCCGTGCCACCAACCATCCACATCGGACACGTCCAGCGAACCGGACGCCATCAGCGGGGGCATCTGCTGGTACGCCGACAACAACGCCATGAACGCGCCCAGATCCGCCGAATACGCCGGATCCGCCCGCCGCGCCAGGTCCGCCTCCACGTACGACCGCAGGTACTTCCCGAACTCCTCCGCCGTCCCGAACCGCAGCCCCGCCAGCGGCCGGTCCAGCCGCTCCAGGTCGAGCCGGTCCTCCTCGGCCGGCACCGCCCGGCGCACCAGCGCGCGCATCTCCGCGCTGTCCCACGAGAACTCCGCGAAACAGCGGGAAAAATCCGCGAACGACATCCGCACCCGCGACGGATGCGCGGTGAACAGCTCGCTGTAGTACCCCCACGCCAGCTCCTTCGCCACGTGCGGCCACACGTCGGCGCGGAAATCGAGCTGCCGGCCCCGCTCCAGAAGCTCCGAAACCCGTTCGGGACCGAAGAACCGCGGCAACCCCAGCGGCGCGCCCTGCAACCGGTAACCGGGCTTCGCGTGGTAGGGCACTCCGCGCCGGGAACCGATGTGCAGCACCGGTTCCGCGCCGCTCGGGTGGTACACCAGCCCGCCCACGTGCTCGGTGAACCGCCCGCCGCGCCCCTCGGTCAGCAACAGCATCAGGTCCACGAACGCCAGCCCGAACCCGCGCACCAGCACCGGCTCACCCGGCGCGACGTGCTGGTAGTCGACGTCCGCCGGGTACCCCGCCGGGTAGTACGCCAGCCCGTGCGCGGCCGCGAACTCCGCCAGTTCCCGCTCACCCGAACCCGGTTCGGCGTCCAGGTGTCCCACCGCCAGCACGATCACGTCCACGTCGAGCGGCTCGTCCACCCCCGCCAGCCACACCCGCGTCTCGTCGATCCGCGTCGCCCGCGTGCGGTGCTCGACCACCTCGATGCCCGGCGCCAGCCCGGCCAGCACGTGCCGGTACACCCAGTCCAGGTACGCGCTCGCCAGCCGTCGCGTCGGAAAGGACGTCCCGCGCAACGCGAAGAGCTCGTCCCGCAGATCCTCCGGCACGTCGTACCGGATCCGCCCCGCGCGCACCTCCCGCGCCCACTGCCACAGCGACGGCCCCGTCCGCACCGGGCCGTCCATCGTCACCGTGTCGTCGGTGAACATCGTGACGTCCTCGGCCATCGAGTTCATCCGCAGCAACGGCGACTGCTCGTACCGCCAGATCCGGCCGGCGCCCGGCGGGAACGGGTCGATCAGGTGCACCACCAGCCCCGCCGGCCCCAGCAACGCGGCCGCGTTCGCCGACAACCGCTCCAGCACGCCGACCCCACGCGGACCCGCCCCCACGATCGCGAGCTGAGACGGCGCCATGCCTTCGACGCTACGGAAGGATCCCGGCCCCCGACCCGGTTCCCGCATCCTGGACCCCTACCGCACGCGCGCGATGACCTCGGGCGTCTGGTTGTACAGCCGCAGCACGCCGCCGATCGTGAACTCGGTCAGCAGGTCGATCAGCGCGTCGCGGTCCGGCGCGTCCCCGTTCCAGTTGAGCCCGACCAGCGATTCGACCATCGCGAAGTACATCGTGACCAGTGCGGTGTCCGCGCGGCCCGGTTCGACGCCGAACTCCGCCCACCGCTGGCCGCTCGCCTCGGTGTAGACGCGGGCCAGCCGCTTCCGCAGTCGGGACAGCGCCGGATTGCCGGTGCGCTCAGCCTCCTGGAACAGCGGCAGCGCGTCCGGATGCGCGGCGGCGAAGTCGAACAGGTTCGCGTAGTTCTTGCGCGCCCAGCTCTTCAGGTCCAGATCGGCGTCGCTCGCGCCGGCCGCCGCGATCGCCGCGTAGGCCTGCTCCTCCGCCTGCTCGACCACGGCCGCGAACAACGCGTTCTTGTCGCCGTACAGCTCGTACACCGCCTGCCGGGTCAGGCCGGCCTCCCGCGCGATGTGTTCGATGGTGGACCCCTGCAGGCCGCTCGTGGCGAAGACGTGCCCGGCCGCGGCGAGCACGAGGGCGCGTTGATCGGCGACCGGCAGCTTCCGGGGCCTGCCGGGGCCACGCTTTCGGGGCATTGACACGCCTGCCACCTCACCACAATCCTTTTCCGACATAACTGTCGGAAAATAGCTCACCGGGGAGCGTTCATGCGCCTTTCGACTCGCCGGCTCGCGGCGATCGTGACCGCGGCGGTCGCCGCGCTGTCGGTGACGACCGCGCCGGCCGGCGCCGCAACCTCCTCCGGCGACTTCTACGATCCGCCGGCCACGCTGCCGAGTGACAACGGCGCCATCATCCGTCACGAGCCGAGCCAGTTCTTCCTCGACCCGGTGAAGCTGCTCCGCGCTCCCGCCGACGTCCAGCGGATCATGTACCGCAGCACGGACACGCACGGTGACGCCGTCGCGGTCACCGGAACCGTGCTCACGCCCAAGACGCCGTGGCGCGGCGCGGGCGAGCGGCCGCTCATCGCCTACGCCCCCGGCACGCAGGGCCTGGGCGACCAGTGCGCGCCGTCCAAGGCGCTGGCCGCGGGCGGGGAGTACGAGGGCCCGTTCATCGCCGGCCTGCTGGCCCGCGGCTACGCGGTGGTCGTCACCGACTACCAGGGCCTGGGCACGCCCGGCGTGCACACCTACGTCAACCGGAAGGCCGAGGCCCACGCGGTCCTCGACTCGATCCGCGCCGCGCAGCGGCTCCCGGGCCTGCCCGCCGACGGGCCGGTCGCGATCGCGGGCTACTCCCAGGGCGGTGGCGCCTCCGCCGCGGCCGCCGAGCTGCAGCCGTCCTACGCCCCGGAGCTGGACCTCGAGGGCGCCTACGCGGGCGCGGTCCCGGCCGACCTGGCCGCGGTCGGCCGCAGCCTGGACGGCGCCTACGCCGTCGGTTTCCTGATGTTCGCCGTCGCGAGCGTCAACTACGCCTACCCCGAGCTGCGCATCACCGACGTCCTCAACGACCGGGGCAAGGCGCTCGTGGCCCGGGTCGAGCGCGAGTGCACGGTCGAATCGATCGTGGACCACGCGTTCACCCGCACCGCGGACCTGACCGTCGACGGCCGCTCGATCAGCGAATACCTGGCCGAGGAGCCCTACGCGTCGGTGGTCGAGGAGCAGCGGATCGGCCGGCTCGCACCGGCGGTCCCGATGTACGTCGTGCACAGCGCGCTGGACGACATCGTCCCCTACCAGCAGGGCCGGACGATGGCCCGGACCTGGTGCGACGAGGGCGCCACCGTGCGGTTCGACACCCTCGCGGTGCCGACCCACGTCGGTGGCGCCGTCGCCGGCTACCCGGCTGCCTTCGCGTGGCTGGAAGGCCGGTTCGCGGGCGAGGCAGCACCCGACAACTGCGGAGAGTTCTAAATGGTCAGGATCTACTGGAGCCCGGTCGCCGCGGCGGCCGCCGGGTCGGAGTCGGCGATGAACTTCCGGCACCGCTCGTACTCCTCGGTCTCCCCGAGGCGCTGGGCGGCCTTCGCCAGGGCCGCCAGCGCCCGCAGGAAGCCCTGGTTCGGGCGGTGGTCCCAGGGGATCGGGCCGAAGCCCTTCCAGCCGGCGCGGCGCAGCTGATCCAGCCCGCGGTGGTAGCCGGTGCGGGCGAAGGCGTAGGCCGGGACGAACTCGTTCGCCTCCAGCGCCCGCTCCGCCAGCGCCGCCCACGCCTCGCTGAAGTCGGGGTGCTCGGCGGCCACGTCGGACGGGTCGGTGCCGGCGTCCATCGCGGCCTGCGCGTCCACGCGCTCGGGCAGGCGGGTGGGGTCGGGTTCCAGCAGGTTCGTCATGGTGCCCAGTATCGGCGGCCTACACGAACAGGCTCGCGAGGACCCCGCTGCCGAGCAGGACGAGAGCGGCGATCAGGACCGCGGCGACGAGACGTTTCGGCATCACGGGCGGACACGATGCCCGTCGTCCGCCCCTGATGCAAGCGAGTCACGCCTCAGGGTGAACCCGGATATTCGGGCATCTCGCTCCGCCCGGCGGCGCCGACCATGGATGATGTCCGCATGACGAAGGCGCTCGAGGGGGCCGCCGAGGGTGTCGCCGTGCCGCGCGGCCCCATCGGCAAGACCAAGCTTTTCTTCGCCACCCACTGGGTGCGCGGGGTACCGGGGCAGCCGGCGCCCGCCTGGGTGCTGCGGTTCGCCTACGGCATGTGGCTGGTCGCGTTCACCTTCAAGGTGATCGGCTCGTCGTGGGACATGTCGTGGCACTTCAAGTTCATCCGCGACGACTTCGCCCCGCCGCACCTGATCAACACGGTCGGCACCGGGATCGTCATCGTGCTGGTCGCGATCCACAGCTACACCGGGCTCGGCTGCGACCGCCGCTCGCTGCGGCTGATGCAGGCCGGGCTGGTGATGTTCCTGATCGCCGCGCCGCTGGACGTCATCAACCACCGGGTCAGCGGTCTCGACCTGACCGCGTGGAGCCCCACGCACATGCTGCTCTACGTCGGCACCGGCGTGATGCTGGCCGGGGTCATCGACGGCTGGATGAAGACCGCGCCGCCGGGCCGGTTCCGCACGCTGGTGCTGACCGGGCTGTGGGTGTTCTTCCTGGAGAACACGTTCTTCCCGAACGGCCAGCAGGAGTACGGGATCCTCAGCCTGCGGGCGTGGGAGCGCGGCGCGCCGGAGGCCGAGCCGTCGCTGCTGAGCTTCGCCGCCGAGCAGATCGGGCACCCGGTCGACCGGGTCGCGGTGCTGCACTTCGCGATGCCGATCGCGGACTGGGTGTACCCGCTGTGGGGGGTGGGGGTGTCGGCGCTGGTCCTGGCGCTGGCGCGGCACACGATCGGCCGCACCTGGGCGGCGACGGCGGTGGCCGGCGCGTACGTGGCCTACCGCGCGATCATCTGGCCGCTGCTGGTCGTCGGCACGTTCCCGGCCTCGGCGATCCCGTTCTACCTGCTCGCGGTCGGGCTCGCGGTGGACGTGGCGTTCCGCGTGGGGCGGGCGCACCGGGTGCTCACGCCGCTGGCCGGCGGTCTGCTGGTGACCGCGTTCGGGTACGGCGCGCTGTGGCTGCAGTCGCAGCTGCGGCCGTGGCTGCTCGGCAGCGCGCACACCGAATCCGCGCCGCCGTTCGCCTACTGGCCCGCGCTGGTGGTGCTCGTGGGGCTGCCCGTGCTGTGGTGGGCCCTCACGCGGATGAGGGCCCACCAGACGGTCAGCTGATCTTCGTGCCCGCCGACTTGAGGTGCTCGGCGGCCTCGACGATGCGCTTGGCCATCGACTGCTCGGCCTGCTTGAGGTAGCTGCGCGGGTCGTAGGTCTTCTTGTTGCCGACCTCGCCGTCGATCTTCAGGACGCCGTCGTAGTTCTTGAAGAAGTGGTCGGCGATCGGGCGGGAGAAGGCGTACTGGGTGTCGGTGTCGATGTTCATCTTCACCACGCCGTAGGACACCGCCTCGTGGATCTCCTCCAGCAGCGAGCCGGAGCCGCCGTGGAAGACCAGCTCGAACGGCTTGCTGCCCTCGGCGAGGCCCAGCTTCTCGGCGGCGACCTGCTGGCCGCGCTTGAGCACCTCCGGGCGCAGCTTGACCGCGCCCGGCTTGTAGGCGCCGTGCACGTTGCCGAAGGTCGCGGCGAGCAGGTAGCGGCCCTTCTCGCCGGTGCCCAGCGCGTCGACGGTCTTCACGAAGTCGCCCTCGGCGGTGTACAGCTTCTCGTTGATGTCGTTCGAGACGCCGTCCTCCTCACCGCCGACGACGCCGATCTCCACCTCGAGGATGATCTTCGCGGCGGCCGCCTTCGCGAGCAGCTCGGTGGCGATCTCCAGGTTCTCGTCCAGGTCGATCGCCGAGCCGTCCCACATGTGCGACTGGAACAGCGGGTTCTGGCCCTTGTTGACGCGCTCCTGGGACAGGGCGATCAGCGGGCGGACGAAGCCGTCCAGCTTGTCCTTGGGGCAGTGGTCGGTGTGCAGGGCGATGTTGACCGGGTACTTCTCGGCGACGACGTGCGCGAACTCGGCGAGCGCGGTCGCACCGGTCACCATGTCCTTGACCCGGGTGCCGGACGCGAACTCGGCGCCACCGGTCGAGATCTGGATGATTCCGTCGCTCTCCGCGTCGGCGAACCCGCGCAGGGCGGCGTTGAGGGTCTCCGACGAGGTCACGTTGATCGCCGGGTACGCGAACTCGCCCGCCTTGGCCCGGTCCAGCATCTCCGCGTAGACCTCGGGGGTGGCGATGGGCATCGTTGGTCCTCCTAGCTGTGGTTCGCCTTCGTTGCCCGGAATCGTACGAGGTCGGCGGTGGGAGGACAGTGTGCTGGCTCTCTGCGGCGCAGGTCGGGAACGATCAAGTGACAAAAGCCGCTCCGCCCTGGTGCGGGGGCGGAGCGGCTTCGGCCGGTCAGGACAGCAGGGCCTCGCTGATGGCGCGGTAGCCGGGCAGCGGGTCGTCGCCGAGGACCTGGACGCAGACGTGGTCCGCGCCGGCGTCGAGGTGGGCGGTGATGCCCGCGGCGATCGAGTCGATGTCGCCGTGCAGGGCGAGGGCGTCGATCAGCGCGTCGCTGCCGCCGTTGTCCAGATCGGCTTCGGTCCAGCCGTGCCGGAGCAGGTTGCTCCGGTAGTTGACGAGGTTGAGGTACGGGTGCTCGATCGTCGGGCGGGCGATGGCGCGAGCCTTCTCCGGGTCGGTCTCCAACACGATCTTCTGCTCCGGGGCGAGCAGCACGCCGTCGCCGAGGACGCGGCGGGCCTCCTTGGTGTGCTCCGGCGTGGTCAGGTACGGGTGCGCGCCCGCGGTGCGCTCGGCGGAGAGCTGGAGCACCTTCGGGCCGAGCGCGGCCAGCGCGCGGGCGGCGACCGGCACACCGGCTTCGTCCAGGCCGTCGAGGTAGTCGACGATCTTGTCGTAGGGCTTCTGGTATTCCTGGTGGGCCTCCGGGTGGCCGATGCCGACGCCGAGCAGGAAGCGGCCGGGGTGCTTGGCCTCGATGCGCTGCCAGGACGCGCCGACGGTGGCCGCGTCGTCCTTCCACATGTTGACGATGCCGGTGGCGACCTTGATGTTCTCCGTCGCGTCCAGCAGCTCGTCGACGATGGTCAGCTGCCCGTCGGGGGAGCCGCCGATCCAGATCGCGCCGAAGCCGAGGCGTTCGGCTTCGCGTGCCAGGTCCGCGTTCAGCTGGTGCCAGCCCCGCCAGATACCGATCTTGCCGAGTTCGATAGCCATGCCTGTCCCAACTCCGGTGGGCGGCCGGTGCATTCCTCTATGTTGGGATCATGGCGAAAATCGGTGATCTCGAGGTGTTCCCGCTCAACCTCGGGGGCAACGTGTTCGGCTGGACCGCCGACGAGGAGCAGTCCTTCGCCGTGCTGGACGCGTACGCGGCCGCCGGCGGCAACTTCATCGACACCGCGGACGCCTACATGGCTCGCGTTCCGGGCAATTCGGGCGGCGAGTCGGAGACGATCATCGGCAAGTGGCTGAAGCGCCGCGGCCGTCGCGATGATGTCGTCATCGCGACGAAGGTGGGCAGCTGGGCGGCGCGGCCGGGGGTGAGCGCGAAGAACATCCGCGAGGCGGCGGAGGACTCGCTGCGCCGGTTGCAGACTGATTATCTGGACCTGTACTACGCCCACCGGGATGTGGCGGATGTGCCGCTGGAGGAGACGCTCGGTGCGTTCGACGCGCTGGTGCGGGCCGGGAAGGTGCGGTACCTGGGCGCGTCGAACTACAGCGCGGACCGGTTGGCGGAGGCGCTGTCCATTTCGGACCGCGAGGGGTTCGCCCGGTACGTGGCGGTGCAGCCGCACTACAACCTGGTCGAGCGCGGGTACGAGCAGGAGCTGGCCCCGCTGGTGGCGAAGGAGGGGTTGGCGTCGCTGCCCTACTTCGGGCTGGCCAGGGGTTTCCTGACGGGCAAGTACCGCTCGCGCGAGGCCGGCGGCAGCCCGCGGGCCGAGGGGGCGGTGGCGTACCTGGACCACCGGGGCGAGCGGGTGCTGGAGGCGCTGGACGAGATCTCGGCCGCGCGCGGGACTTCGCAGGCCGCGGTGGCGCTGGCGTGGCTGGCCGCGCAGCCGACTGTTGTGGCGCCCATCGCGAGCGCCCGGAACGTGGAGCAGTTGGCGGACCTGCTGGCTTCGGTGGAGCTCCGCTTGAGCGAGGCGGAGCTGGCTGCCTTGGATGACGCTTCGCAGTAGCCCGGTGGTTGGACGGGGGCGGGGCCTGGGCCGGCTTTCTCGCTGTTCTGTGAGTGGCCCTCTCGCCGTGGTGATGGCTGGTCTTCTCGCCGTGGTGATGGCCCTACTGACAGTGGCGCGGGTGGCTCTCTCGCCTAGTTACGGATGGCCTTCTCGCAGTGTCGTGGCTGGCTACGGCATGCGGTGGCTGGCCCTCTCGCTGTGACGCGAGCGGTCTCTTCGCTGGGGCGTGGCCGTTCCTCTCGCGTTGCCACGAAAGGTCCTCTCGCGCGCCGTCTTGACGAGTGTCCACTCGCGCGCCGAGCCGGTGCGCGCACGAAAGGCCCGCTCACGTGCCGCGAAGCGGTCTCCCGTGTGCTCACGAGAGGCCCACTCGCGTGTCGGCGAGAGGGTTCTCTCGGGTGTTGGTGATTGGCCCTTTCGCGCGCCAGCGAGGTGCCCTCTCGTGTGCCGGCGAGAGGTCCGCTCGCGCACCGACGAGAGGTCCGCTCGTGTGCCGGCCGCGGGGCCTTTCGCGCGGTGGCGGGTGATTGGCCCTTTCGCGCGCCAGCGAGGTGCCCTTTCATGCGTCGGCGAGAGGTCCGCTCGTGTGCCGGTGAGTGGCCCACGGGTGTGCCGGCCGCAGGGTCCTCCGCGTGGCGGCGATTGGCCCTTTCGCGCGCCAGCGAGCTGTCCTCTCGTGCACCGATGAGTGGCCCACTCGCGCGCCAGCCGCAGGGGTCCTTCGCGCGGCGGGCGATTGGCCCTCTCGTGCGCCGACGAACGGGCCGCTCGCGCACCGATGAGATGCCCTCTCGCGCGCTAACGAGCGGCCCTCTCGTGCGCCAACGAGAGGTCCCCTCGCGCGCCGACGAACGGCCCTCTCGTGCGCCGACGAACGGGCCGCTCGCGCACCGATGAGATGCCCACTCGTGCGCCGACGAGCGGCCCTCTCGTGCGCCAACGAGAGGTCCCCTCGCGCCCCGACGAACGGCCCTCTCGTGCGCCGACGAACGGGCCGCTCGCGCACCGATGAGATGCCCACTCGTGCGCCGACGAACGGCCCTCTCGTGCGCCAACGAGAGGGCCCCTCGCGCGCCACCGAGATGCCCACTCGCCCGCCGATGACACGCCCGCCGATGACACACCCACTCGCGCGGCCGACGACAAGTCCCCTCGCCCGTCGGCGACCAGCCCCCTCACCCACTGGCGACAGGCCCAGCCACCCACCACAACCCCGAAAATTCCACCTACTGCGTAGTAGCTTACTCCCGGTAGGTTGGTATATGGTCCGACCATGGCCAACGTAAAAGGCAAGGTCGTGCTCATCACCGGAGCTGCGCGCGGCATTGGCGCCGGGCTCGCCGAGCGGCTCGCGGCTCGTGGTGCCAAGGTTGCCCTCGTCGGGCTCGAGGCCGACGAGCAGCGCAAGGTCGCCGAACGCATCGGGGCCTCCGCGAAGGCCTGGGAAGCCGACGTGACCGACTGGGACGCCCTCGAAAAAGCCACCGCGGGCGTCGTCGAGCACTTCGGCGGTATCGACATCGTCATCGCCAACGCGGGGATCGCCACCACCGGCTTCGTCCGCTCCGTCGACCCCGCCGCGTTCGAAAAGGTCATCGAGGTCGACCTGCTCGGCGTGTGGCGCACCTTCCGCGTCACCCTGCCGCACGTCATCGAACGGCGCGGCTACCTGCTGGCGATCTCCTCCCTCGCCGCGATCACCCACGCCCCCGGCATGGCCAACTACGCCGCCGCGAAGGCCGGCGTCGAAGCCTTCTCCAACAGCCTCCGCGCCGAGGTCGCCCACCTGGGCGTCAAGGTCGGCGTCGCCCACCCGACCTGGATCCGCACGGACCTCGTCGAGAGCGCCGACGCGCACCCGGTCTTCGGCAAGCTCCGCGCCGGCATGCCCGGCCTGATCGGCAAGACCTACCCGCTCAACGTGGCCCTCGACCTGCTCGAGGCCGGCATCCTCAAGCGCGCCCGCGTCATCCACGTGCCGAAGTGGGTCGGCGTGCTCAAGGCCATCCGCGCGTTCCTGCCGCCGATCGTCGAACTCGGGGCGCGGACCCGGGTGCCCGCCGCCGACAACGCCGCGCTCGAGGACATCAAGGCACGCGGCGCGCGCGAGGCCGCCATCACCGGGCATGGTGGACGGGCCGCAACCCGCTGAGGAGGCCCGCATGTCCCGCCGCGACCTGATCCGGATGACCCCCGACGAGGTCCTCGCGTTCCTCGCCGAACAGAAGGTCATCAACGTGGCCACCATCAACCCCAACGGCCGCCCGCACCTCGCCCCGCTCTGGTACGTGCCCCGGAACGACGGCGTCGCGACCTGGACCTACCGCAAGTCGCAGAAGGTCGCCAACCTGCGGCGCCTGCCGCAGGCGACCGTGCTCGTCGAGACCGGCGACACCTACGACAAGCTGCGTGGCGTCCAGTTCGAGGCCGACGTGGAGATCGTCGAGGACACCCCCGCCGTCGCGGAGATCGGCGCGGCCATGGCGGAGCGCTACGGCGGCGGCTCACTGGCCGCCGACGTGGTCGCCGCGCAGGCCGCCAAGCGCGTCGGGCTGGTGTTCACGCCGACGAAGGTCGTCAGCTGGGACCACACCAAGCTCGGCGGCGTCTACTGAACCCAGGCGCCCAGCGTCGGCTTGAACTCCCGCACCGTGAAGCTCTCCAGTGCGCCCTCGACGACGTACGGATCGGCGTCGAGGATCGCCTGGAGGGCGTCGGCGTCCGCGGCCTGGATCAGGAACGCCCCGCCCGAGTCGTCGGCGAACGGCCCGGCCACCGCGACCGTGCCCTCGGCGGCGAGCTTGGCGAGGTACTCCCGGTGACGGGGCCGGACCTCCCCGTACTTCCCCTGGTCGTAGACCGTCTGCACCAGGAACCAGGCCATGCGCACCTCCGTTTGCGTACCTGCTCCGCACGCTACCGGGTGAAGTGAATCAACCGATACGCTGGTCCGCGCGTGTACAGCACGTGGACAACGGTCAGGCCGAGGACAGGCGGGAGTACATGCCGGACGGCAGCGCGGAGCGCAGCGTCGAACGCACGCTCGGGCATTTGCGCACCATGGACGGGGTCGCTCCCGTGTCGGCCCAGCCGGCCGGCCCGCTGACCCTGGAGGATCTGTACAAGATCCACCGGATGCGCCTGGTCCGGCTCGCGATCCTGCTGGTCGACGAACCGGCGACGGCCGAGGACGTCGTGCAGGAGGCGTTCACCGGGCTCTACCGGAACTGGGGCAAGCTGCGGGACGCCACGGCCGCGGTCGCCTACCTGCGCACCGCGGTGGTCAACGGCTCGCGCAGCGTGCTGCGCCGGCGCAAGACCGCGCGCGAGTACGTCCCGCCGCACGCGGTGAACGCCCGCTCCGCGGAGAGCCTGGCGATGCTCTCCAGCGAGCACCAGTCGGTGGTCAACGCGCTGTCGAAGCTGCCGCCGCGGCAACGCGAGGTGCTCGTCCTGCGCTACTACGGCGGCCTCTCCGAAGCGGAGATCTCCGAGGTCGCGGGCATCTCGAAGGGCACCGTGAAGTCCACGGCGAGCCGGGCTCTGGAGGCTCTCCAGAAGGCCATGAGTGCTTAAGTTGGTTTAGACCAATATGCTGGAGCCTGTGACGGGTTTCGTGCTGACGGGTGGCAGGCTCGCCCTCCCCGAGGGTGTCGTGGACGACGGGTGGCTCGCGGTGTCCGGCGGGGCGATCGCGGGCATCGGAACGGGGACGCCGCCACCGGGTGACCGGGTGGACGTCGCCGGTTGCTACGTGGTGCCCGGGTTCGTCGACGCGCACTGCCACGGCGGCGGGGGCGGGTCGTTCTCCAGCGGCGACGCGAAGGAGATCGTCACCGCGATCAAGGCCCACCGCAGGCACGGCACGACGACCATGCTGGCCAGCCTGGTGTCGGACCCGGTGCGCACGCTGGTGGACCAGATGGCCGTGCTGCGCGAGCTCGTCGACGACGGCGAGCTGGCCGGCATCCACCTGGAGGGCCCGTTCATCGCCTCCGCCCGCTGCGGCGCCCACGACCCCGCGGTGCTGCGCGAGCCCGACGCGGCGACCGTCGACGCCCTGCTGCGGGCCGGGCGCGGCGCCGTCCGCATGGTGACGCTGGCGCCGGAACTGAACGGCGGCGTCCGGGCGGTGCGGCAGCTGGCCGAGTCCGGGGTGATCGCCGCGATCGGGCACACCGACGGCACCGAGGAGCAGATCCGCCCGGCCATCGACGCCGGCGCCACCGTCGCGACGCACCTGTTCAACGGCATGCGCCCGCTGCACCACCGCGAACCCGGCCCGATCGGCGTCCTGCTCGACGACGAGCGCGTCACGATCGAGCTGATCTGCGACCTGGTCCACGTCCACCCCACGGTGCTGCGGATGGCGGCCCGGTACGCCGGCCGCGGCCGCACCACGCTCATCACGGACGCCATGTCGGCCACCGACGCCGCCGACGGCCGCTACCACCTGGGCCGGCTGGAGGTCGACGTCCGGGACGGGGTGGCGACGCTGGCCGACACCGGCTCGCTCGCCGGCAGCACGCTGACCATGGACGTGGCGTTCCGCAACCTGGTCAAGGGCGCCGGCCTGTCCATCCCCGACGCGGTGCGCGCGACCTCGGGACGCCCGGCCGAGCTCCTGGGCCTGGCCGACCGGCTCGGATCGCTGCGCACCGGGCTGGCCGCCGACCTGGTGGTGCTGGACGCCGACCTCCGGCCCCAGCGCGTGCTGCGGCAGGGCACCTGGATCGGGTGATCAGCCGCCGGGCGGCGCGACGTGCTCCACGTAGAGCGGCGTGGCGGCCAGGATGGTCTGCCGGAACGCGGGAATCACCGCGGTGACGCGCGCGTAGCCGGCCACCCAGGCCGCGGTGTGCTCCGGCTGGAGCCGGTTCGTCAGCCGATCCATGCCTCGGACGATGCCGGCCACCTGATCCGCCGGGTGGCCGTGGTCGTCGTTCCCGGTGGGCTGCGGATCCTCCCGGTTGAGGGCGCGCAGAGCCTGGCAGACGTGGAACCACGACCGCGACGGGCCGAGGGCTTGGCGCAGCGACCGCGCATCCGGGCCGGGCGGGGGCGCGCCGACCAGGTGGCCGACCGAACCGTGCAGGAGCAGGCGCAGGCGGCCGCCGGTGGGGTAGTCGTCGTCCGCGCGGTCGGTGTCGATGAACAGCACCGCGTCCTCCACCTGCCCGTAGCTCATCGGCGCCTCGAAGTGCACCCACTGCCCGGGCCGCACGTCGGGCTCGGCGAGCCACCTGGGCGCCCGGGACGACGCCTCCAGCGCGGCGACCGCCGCCGCCAGCCCGGGCTCGGCTTCGCGCGCCGCCTTGCCGACCTTGAAGCCGCCGACCGGCGTGTTCACCTCGGCCTCCACGTCCCGCAGGCCGCCGGCGCGCTTCGGCAGGCCGGGGGCGAGCTGCTGGAGCTTCGCCTGGGAAACGTAGATCAGCTCACGCACCCGGCCATCCTGCCCGACTGGACGCATGAAGTCGCCCGCTCCGACGCGGGCTGCCCGCTCGAACGCGGGACTCGCGGGCGGGAAGGTGGGACTCAGGGGCGGGAGCGGGGGACTCGCCCGCTCCGAGGCGGAACTTGCCCGCTCCGACGCGGGCTGCCCGCTCGAACGCGGAACTCGCGGGCGGGAGCGTGGGACTCGCGGGCGGGAAGGTGGGACTCGCGGGCGGTGTGGTTCGGCGCGCCGGCAGGCGCGGCGAGCCTGCCGGCCGGGACGGCCTTGTGTTCCGGCTTCAGCGGTCATCCGCGGTTGATTACGCTGTGCAGGGTGAGCGAGCCGAAGGATCCGGAACGGCTGTTGGCCGAGGCGCTGCAGGCGCAGGCCCGCAGCGCGCCGCACCCCGGCCCGCCCTCCGGTGGGTGGCCGCGGTTCGGCCTGCTGTCCGGCGCGGACGCCAGCTCGCTGGAACGCGAGCGCGCCGCCCTGGAGCAGCCGGCGAAGCCGTCGCGACCGCAGCCGCCCCGCCGGCACGCCGTGCGCGACCTGCCCGCCTACTGGGTCCTCGGCCTGGCCGCTCTCCTCGGTCTCGCGACCGGCGCGGTCATCGGTCTCATCACTCTCCTGTGAGCCCACATACTGCACACAGGGTCACCCTGTACCGTTTTGTGCTGTGATTCTCGCCGAGACCGCGACCACGCTCGCTCTCATGCCGAAGTGGTTCAACCCGGAGTACCTGCTGACCGAGTTCGGCGCATACGTGATCCTCGGGCTGTGCCTGATCATCTTCGCCGAGAGCAGCATCTTCCCGGTGCTCCCCGGTGACTCGCTGCTGTTCACCGCCGGCCTGTTCGTCGCGCAGGGCTCGATCCAGGCGCCGCTGTGGCTGGTGTGCACCCTGGTGACCGTCGCGGCGCTGGTGGGCAACGTGGTCGGCTACGCCATCGGCTGGAAGGCGGGGCCGGCGCTGTTCAAGCGCCCGGACTCGCGCTTCTTCAAGCAGGAGTACGTCGACAAGACGCACGCCTTCCTGGAGAAGCACGGCCCGAAGGCGGTCGTGCTGGCGCGGTTCGTGCCGTTCGTCCGGACGTTCATCACCTGGATCGCCGGCATCGGCCGCATGGACCCCAAGAAGTACTTCACCTACACGGTGATCGGCGGCATCCTGTGGGCCGCCGGCATCACCGCGCTGGGGCACCTGCTCGGCAACATCTCGTTCATCAAGAACAACATCGAGGCCATCTTCATCCTGATCGTGCTGGTCTCGGTGGTGCCGATCGTCATCGAGTGGGCGAAGGGCCGCCGCGAGAAGAAGCTGGCGGCCGCCGCGCGCGCCGAGTCCGACGCCGAGGTCACGCAGCGGATCCCGCGCATCGAGCGCTGACGCAGACACAAGAAGGCCGCCGCACCTGCCCGGGTGCGGCGGCCTTCGTGCGTCTCAGGCCATCGAGAACATCGAACCCGGGTTGAACAGGTTCTCCGGGTCCAGCGCCTGCTTGATCTGCCGGTGCACGCGCATGCCCACCGGCCCGATCTCGCGCTCCAGCCACTCCTTCTTGATCTTCCCGACGCCGTGCTCGCCGGTCACCGTGCCGCCCAGCGTCAACCCCACGTCGAGGATCTCGTCGAACGCGCGCCGCGCCCGGGCGAACTCGTCCGCGCTGTCCGGCTGGTAGACGATCGTCGGGTGCATGTTGCCGTCGCCGGCGTGCCCGACCACCGCGATGCGGAGCCCGACCTCCTCGCTGATCCGCTGGCACCCGGCGATCAGCTCGGCGATCCGCGTCCGCGGCACGGACACGTCGTCGGTCAGCCACACGCCGTACTGCTCCAGCGCGGTCAGCACGACCCGGCGCGCCTGCATCAGCATCCGGCCCTCTTCGAGGTCGTCCGTCGCGTAGGTCATCGTCGCGCCGCAGTCGTTGCAGATCTGCTCCAGCGCGGCGAGCTCGCGCCGCGCCACCTCGCCGCCGGAGTCGGACTGGCACAGCAGCAGCGCCTGGCAGTCGGAACCGGCGCCGAGGTCGGTCTTCAGGTACGTCTCGGCCGCCTTGATCGAGCTGGCGTCCATGATCTCCATCAGCGACGGCACCAGGCCCTCGCGCACGGTCCGCGCCACCGCGGTCCCGGCGGCCTCGGTGCTGTCGAACCCGGCGACCAGCGTGCCCGGCGCCTGCGGCAGCGGCTTCAGCGCCACGGTGGCCTGCGTGATCACCCCGAGCGTGCCCTCGCTCCCGACGAACAGCCGCGCCAGGTCGTAACCGGCCACGCCCTTCACGGTCCGGCGTCCGGTCTTCAGCAGCGACCCGTCGGCCAGCACGACCTCCAGGCCGAGCACCGAGTCGGTGGTCACGCCGTACTTCACGCAGCACAGCCCGCCCGCGTTGGTGGACAGGTTGCCGCCGATCGTGCACCAGTCGTAGCTGGACGGGTCCGGCGGGTAGAACAGCCCGTGCTTCTCGACCGCGTTGCGGAAGTCCAGGTTGACCACGCCGGGCTGCACGACGGCGAGCCGGTTGCCCGCGTCGATCTCGACGATCTGGTCCAGCTTGGTCATCACGAGCACGACACAGCCGTCGATGGCGTTCGCGGCGCCGGACAGCCCGCTGCCCGCACCGCGCGGCACGATCGGCACCTTCGCCTCGGCGCACGCGCGGACCACCGCCTGCACCCCTTCGACGTCCGAGGGCAGCACCACCGCCAACGGCCGGCCGGAGGGGGCCAGCGGCATCATGTCGCGGGAGTAGCTCCCGGTGACGTCCGCGTCGGTCA
The DNA here is from genome assembly GCF_023376025.1 of Amycolatopsis thermalba. Taxonomy (NCBI): domain Bacteria; kingdom Bacillati; phylum Actinomycetota; class Actinomycetes; order Pseudonocardiales; family Pseudonocardiaceae; genus Amycolatopsis; species Amycolatopsis thermalba. Next base: position 203,938 of record NZ_CP091196.1, on the reverse strand, counting down.
GAACAGCGTCCTTGCCCAGCTCGGCGCGCAGTTTCGTCAGCAAAGCGTCGGTGCTCATGCATCTATGGTAGTGCCGATCACGTCCGCTCTGCGGAAAAAATTTTCCGCAACGATCACCCCGGGCAAACCAGTTGTCTGTGGCAACTAAAGTGTTGTCGACCACAGACGGGTTATTTGAGTGGCGCAACCAACTATCCCGGGTGCATCCTTGACACGAGCAACTAGTTGCTTCGGTCAAATAAGACATCCCGTACGAAGAGAGTGATCCGGCCATGCCATCTCCCGTCGAGGAAGCGGCCTTCACGGACACCGAGCTCGACATCGCCGACGAGCTCGGCGTGCAGCTCGTCCGGTTCATGCGGCTGCTCACCAAGGCCAAGTCGCAGGTCGCGAAGCTCGGACCGGACGGGATCGAACGCGCCGCCTACGCGATCCTGTTCCAGCTCGTCCACGACGGGCCGCAGCGCACCAGCAAGCTCGCCGAGGCGCTGCACGCCGAGATCTCCACGATCAGCAGGCAGAGCAGCTCACTGGTGCAGCACGGCCTGGTCGAACGCCTCGCCGACCCCGAGGACGGACGGGCCTGCCTGCTCGCGCCGACCAGCGAGGGGCTGCGCGTGTTCGAGGAGAACCGCAGGCAACGCAACCGGTGGCTGGCCGAGGTGCTCGCCGAGTGGCCGGAGGAGGAGCGCCGCCTCCTGAACCGGCTCCTCGACCGGCTCAACACGGGGATCGAAGCTCACGCTCCACAACTCGCCGACCAGATCTCGGCGCGCAGCAAGGGGGAAAGCGCATGACACGCTCCACACGAGAACAACCGGTGCCCGCCGCGGGCGCCGTCGCGGACGAGGGTCCGCGCCTGACGCACAAACAGATCCTGACCATCCTCAGTGGACTCCTGCTGGGGATGTTCCTGGCGGCGCTGGACCAGAACATCGTCAGCGTCGCGATCGTCAAGATCGCCAACGACCTGCACGGCTTCGACGAGCAGGCGTGGGCGACCACGGCGTACCTGATCACCGCGACCATCGCGACACCGCTGTACGGCAAGCTGTCCGACATCTACGGGCGCAAGCCGTTCTACCTGACCGCGATCGCGTTGTTCGTGATCGGCTCGGCCGCCTGCACGTTCGCCACCTCGATGTACGAGCTGGCCGCGTTCCGCGCGTTCCAGGGCCTGGGCGCCGGTGGCCTGATGTCGCTGGCCATGACGATCATCGGGGACGTGGTGCCCGCCCGGGAACGGGTCAAGTACCAGGGCTACTTCATGATGGTCTTCGGCAGCGCGACCGTGCTCGGCCCGGTGCTGGGCGGCCTGTTCTCCGGTTTCGAGAGCCTGGCCACGATCGAGGGGTGGCGCTGGATCTTCCTGATCAACGTCCCGATCGGTGTCGTCGCGCTGGTGGTCGTCGCCAAGGTGCTGAACGTGCCGCACCAGCGGCAGGACCACCGCATCGACTGGTTCGGCGCGATCTCGCTGGCCATCGCCGTGGTGCCGCTGCTGCTGGTCGCCGAGCAGGGCCGCACCTGGGGCTGGGGCTCGACCACGTCGGTGATCTGCTACGCCGTCGCGGCGTTCGGCATCGTGCTGTTCCTCTTCGTCGAGTACGTGATGAAGGACGAGGCGCTGATCCCGCTGCGGCTGTTCCGCAACTCGACGTTCAGCGTCGCGATCGGCGGCGGCACGCTCGTCGGTCTCGGCATGTTCGGCGCGCTGAGCATGATCCCGCTGTACTTCCAGGTCGTGCGGGGCTACACGCCGACCGAGGCGGGTCTGCTGATGCTGCCGCTGGTGCTGGGCATCATGACCGGCTCGCAGATCTCCGGCCGGATCACCGCCAAGACCGGGCGCTACAAGATCCTGCCGGTGGTCGGCACGGTGCTGATCGCCGCCGGTGCGGTGCTGTACGCGCAGGTGCACTACGACAGCCCGCTGTGGCAGCCGCTGGTCGTCGCCCTGCTCATCGGCCTCGGCCTGGGCGGCTGCATGCAGACGCTGATCATCGCCGCGCAGAACGCCGGCCCGCGCCGCGACATGGGCGTGTCGACCGCCTCGGCGACGTTCTTCCGGCAGATGGGCGGCACCCTGGGGGTCGCGGTCTTCCTGACCATCCTGTTCAACCTGCTGCCGGGCAAGATCGCCGACGCCTTCGGCGGCAACCTGCCCGCGGGCTTCGACCAGAACCAGCTGAGCGCGCTGCAGGCGGACACCAGCGGCCTGCACAACCTGCCGGACGCGGTGAAGGTCCCGATCCTGACCGGGTTCACCAACTCGATGCACGGCGTCTTCTACGTCGCCGCCGGGGTCGCCCTGCTCGCCGCGATCGTGCTGGCGTTCATGCGGGAGATCCCGCTGGCCGGTGGCCCGGCGGTGCCCGCGCCGCCGGTCGAGGGCGGCGAGGCGCTGCTGCCGGACGAGACGGCGAAGGCGGAAGCGGAGACGGACACCTGGGCGGACGCGGACGCCGCGTTCGAGCAGGACCGCGAACCCGTACTGGTTGGTGGGAGGCATGCGTTGAGCGACAACGGACACGGCGAGTACCAGCTCGCCGCCCAGACCGCCCCGATCACGAACGCGGTCGCCAGCGCCGGGACGGACCACGCGCTGGGCACCGGCGGGCAGCCGATCACCGGCACCGTCCGGCGCCAGGACGGCACGTCGGTCGGCGGCGCCGCGCTGACCCTGATCGACCAGCGGGGCCGTCAGGTCGCGCGGGCGACCGGCGGCGGCGACGGCGGCTACCGCATCGGCGCGCCGGGCAACGGCACGTACGTGCTGATCGTGTCGGCGGCCGGGCACCAGCCGCAGGCGGCCAGCGTGGTCGTCACGGACGGTCCCGCGCGGCTGGACCTCACGCTCGTCGGATCGGGTGAGCTGAGCGGTGTGGTCCGGGTGGCGGGCAACGGGTCCCCGCTGGCCGGCGCCACCGTGACGCTGACCGACTCGCGGGGCGAGGTCACCGGGGCCGCGATCAGCGACGCCGAGGGCGGCTACGTGTTCCACGGCGTCAGCTCCGGCACCTACACGCTGGTCGCGAGCGCCGAGAAGATGCGCCCGGTCGCGTCGCTGATCACCGTGCCGGACAGCGGTGTGCTGCGGCAGGACATCGAGGTCGCGCCGGCCGTGCTGCTGGCAGGCACCGCCCGCACCGACGGCGGCCGCCCGGTGCCGGACGCGCGGATCACCGTCCTCGACGCCGAGGGCAACGTCGCCGCGGTCGCGCGGACCGACGAGAACGGCGAGTACGTCGTCAGCGACCTGCCCGACGGCGACTACACCGTGGTCGCCAGCGGGTACCCGCCGGCGACGAGCCAGGTGAACCTGCCGGGTGGCGGCGACGTGCAGCACGACGTCCGCCTGGGCTACGAGCAGGTGCTCGACCAGCTCGGCGACCCGGCGAGCAACGGGGTGGAGCAGTCATGAGCGGGTTGCGCGCACAGATCCGCACGGCCGAGGGCTGGGCGGTGGAGAACGCGGTGCTGACCGTGACGGACATGAGCGGCCAGCAGGTCGCCCGCGCGGTCGCCGACGCCACGGGAGCGGTGGTCACCCCACCGCTGCCCGCGGGCATCTACACGGCGGTCCTCACCGCCGCCGGGTACGCCCCGCTGGCGCGGACCGCGCAGATCGGCTCGGACGGGTCGGGCTCGCTCGGCGACCTCGTGGTGACCCCGATGGCCGGTGCCGTCGAGCTGCCGCCGGCCGGGCCGTGGACGATCGACCCGGTGCACTCCAGCGCCGTGGCGACGGCGCGGCACCTGGGCATCGCCAGCATCAAGGCGCGGTTCTCCGAAATCAGCGGCCGCATCGACGTCGGCCGCCCGGTCGAGCGGTCGCGGGTCGAGGCCGAGATCAAGGCCGCGAGCATCGACACCGGCATCAAGATGCGCGACGACCACCTGCGGTCGCCGGAGTTCCTGGACGTCGAGTCCTACCCGGTGATCGGGTTCGTCAGCACCGGGTTGCGGCAGCGCGGCGCGGACACCTGGACGCTGGCCGGGGAGCTGACGTTGCACGGCGAGCGCAAGGCGGTCGAGCTGGACCTGACCTACGGCGGCTACGGGCCCGACCCGTGGGGCGGCGTGCGGGTCGCGTTCCACGCCGAAACCCAGCTGCACCGCAACGATTTCGCGATCAATTACAACGCGATGGTGCGCGCCGGGGTCGCCGCGATCGGGTCGAACATCAAGATCGAACTCGACATCGAGGCTGTTCAGGGCGAGTCGCTGCCGCCGATGTGAGGGGGAAACGCGGTCGCGCATTCGGAGTCGATGTGCGACCGCGTTCCGTAACGATCACCTATTTTCCGCCGATCGGATGACTGGTGGTTGCGTACGGCACGTACGCTTTCCGGGTGACTTTCGACTTCGCCGCGTCCGAAGCCGTCGGCGTCGGCTGGTTGAACACAGCCGGCCCGCTGCTGGTCTGGGTCATCGTGCTCAGCTTCGTGTTCATCGAGTGCGCCCTCATCGTCGGGTTGTTCCTGCCCGGTGACTCGCTGCTGTTCGCGGCCGGGGTCGTGCTCGCCTCGCACGGGGCGCACGCGAGCGCCTGGCTGTTGTCGGCGGCCGCGCTGGTCGTCGCGGTGGTCGGCAACCAGGTCGGCTACTACATCGGCCAGCAGACCGGGGTCAGGTTCATCGCCCGGCGCGGGGGCAAGGTCCTGAACCGGGCGAACCTGGAACGGGCGCGCGAGTTCCTCGACCGCAAGGGCTTCTTCGCGATCGTCGCCGCCCGGTGGATCCCGTGGGTGCGCACGCTGGCGCCGCTGATCGCGGGTGCCGCGCGGATGGACCCGCGGCGGTTCATGTTCGCCACGGCCATCGGCGGCGTGTTCTGGGTGCCGACGCTGGTGCTGATCGGCTACTACGGAGCCGGCCTGCTGGACGCGATCCCGTGGGTCAAGACCGTGCTGGTCTGGCTGTCGATCGCGTTCTTCGTCGTCGGCACCGGGTACGGCTTCTACCGGTACCGGCAGGAGATGCGCCGCCCGGTCGACGAGGAGCCGGACAACGAGTACCCGGCGGCGGCCTAGTCCCAGGCGCCGCAGGCCCTGGCCAGGTCGATCTGCTCCTGGCCGCGCTCGGTCATCCGGCCCTGTTCGATCATCCGCGTCGCGCGTTCCCGGTTCACCCGGCTCCAGTTGCTGCGCGGCCGCCGCGGGGTGAACCGCAGCCGGAAGCTCGTCGCGTCGTGTTTGCGGGCGTGGCTGTCGATCCAGCCGAAGCACAGCGCCTGCTCGATCGCCTCGCCGTAGCCGACGCTGCGCACCGGGCTGTCCTTGTGCTGGATGACCAGCCAGATCTCCTGCTCGGTGCCGCTGTGCGCGGCCAGCCACTCCCGCCAGTCCGCCGCGGTGCGCGCGCTGACCGTGTTCATCGCAGCACGTCCAGGTAGTGCTGGTTGAACATCACGCCGAGCACGTTGCCGAACGGGTCGACCACGGACGCGGTGACGAACCCGGGACCGCGCTCGGTGGGCTTGTCGTGTTCGGTCGCGCCGAGGTCGAGGAGCCGCTGGAAGACGGCTTCGACGTCGTCGACGGCCCAGTAGGCGATCGCGCCGTTCGCGGCCGGCCGCTGCGGCGCGAACCGGCTGTCCAGCAGGCCGAGTTCGTGCTGGTAGTCGCCGATCCGGAACTCGAGGTAGGCGGGCGGGCCGTCGACCGGGCGGCGGAAGTAGGGCGCGACGCCGAGCAGCTCGGTGTACCAGCGCGCGGCGGCTTCGACGTCGTCGGCGAAGTAGGTGACGGTGGTGAGTCCTCGCAACATCTCGGGTCCTTTCTCCGGTGACAGGACCCATGCTCGCGCCTAAAGTGCTCACCAACTGAGCACTTTCCGGGGAGGATTCGTGCGAGCCGACCGGTTGATCTCCGCCGTGCTGCTGATGCAGTCCCGTGGCCGGGTGACGGCCGCGGAGCTGGCGGCCGAGCTGGAGGTGTCGGTCGCGACGGCGCGGCGGGATCTGGAGGCGTTGTCCACAGCCGGGATCCCGGTTTATCCACAACCCGGCCGCGGCGGTGGATGGTCGCTCGTCGGGGGAGCGCGGACCGACCTGAGCGGGCTGTCGGCGGCCGAGGCGCGCGCGTTGTTCCTGCTCGCCGGGCCGGTCGCGGAGTCGGAGGCGGCGAAGGCGGCGCTGCGCAAGCTGGTGCGCGCCCTCCCGGGACCGTTCCGGGCCGAGGCGGAAGCCGCCGCCGGCGCGACGATGATCGACCCGCCGCGCTGGGGCGAGCGCGACAAGGTCCGGCCGGAACTGGTGGACCGCCTGCAGGCCGCCGTGATCGCGCGGCGGAAGGTGCGGCTGACGTACTCGAACGCGAAGCGGGAGCGGTCGGAGCGGCTGGTCGACCCGTGGGGCCTGGTCGACAAGGACGAGGTCTGGTACCTGGTGGCCGGCACCGAGCGGGGCAGGCGGACGTTCCGGGTCGACCGGATCGTGCGCGCCGAGCCGACGGACGAGCCGGCCGCCCGCCCGGACGACTTCACGCTGGCCGCCGCGTGGGACGAGGTGGTCGGCGAGGTGGAGCGGCGGCGATCGCGCACCTGGGCGACGGTGCTCGTGGAATCGCGGTTCGTGCCGGTGTTGCGGGACCAGTTCGGGCGGCACTGCGAGGTGGTCGCCGAGGAGGCGGGCCGGAGCCGGGTCCGCCTGGCCGCGCCGACCCCGCTCGACGTGGCCCGTCACCTGGCGGGCTGGGGCGCGCTGATCGAGGCGCTGGAGCCCGAGCCGGTCCGCGCGGAACTGGCCCGGATCGGCGCAGAGCTGGCCGCTCGCTACGGGTAGTCGCGTGCTGGATCCTGCCCGCCGGAGTGAGCGGCAAGTCGCCGCGCGGGCGAAATCGGTCCGGGGCAGGCGTCACCCCGCGGACCTGCGCCGGCAAGATCGCCGGCTACCCGGTGCCGAAGGAGATCGTCGTGCGAGGCCGTGATGGCCGGGGTGTCGTGACCGGCCGGGGACGGCGCGGACTGGGCCGATGAGGTGGCGGCGATCGCGGAGGGGCTCTGGCGGGCGGTGCGCGCCTGCCCGAACGCCATCCCGCTGGTGCTCACGCGGCGCGGCGTCGGCCTGCCCACGCTCGCGCCGGCCGTAGCGCCGCTGCGGGCGCTCGCCCGCGGCGGCCGGTCCGGGCGGGACCTGCTGGTCGCCTTCCGCGTCGTGTCCAGGTTCGCCCAGGCGGAACTGGCGGGCCCGCTGTCCGCGGTGCGCGGCGCGGGGCTGGCGGCCTAGGTGTATCCGGTCAGGACGTTGGTAGCGGCGTGTCTGGCTGAGTAAAGGAGAACCTCCGGTTGGGATGTGGCTTGTCTAAGGCCCACTCCGATCCGGAGGTTTTCGTGTTCCACGGTAGTGCCCGGCTGACGGTTCACGGTCGGCGACTGATCGTTCAACGCCACCAGGCCGGCTGGAAACAGGCCCACATCGCCGAAGCGATGGGCGTGTCCCGCAAGTGTGTGAAGACCTGGATCGACCGCTACGCCGCCGAAGGCGAGTCTGGCCTGGTCACCCGCTCCTCACGCCCACACACGAGCCCCAACCGCACGCCCGACGAGGTCGAGCAGCGGGTGTTAGACCTACGTCACCGCGAACGCCGCGGACAGGACTGGATCGGCCTCGAGCTCGGACTCCCGCCCCGCACCGTGTCGCGGATCCTGCGCCGCCACGAGGTGCCCTACCTGGCCGAGTGCGACCCGATCACCGGCGACGTCATTCGCGCCTCCCGCGCAACCGGCGTCCGTTACGAACGCGAACGACCGGGCGAGCTGGTCCACATGGACGTCAAGAAGCTCGGCAAGATCCCCGACGGCGGTGGCTGGCGTGTCCACGGCCGCAGTGAACAGGTCCGTGCTCGCGGCATCGGCTACGACTACGTCCACTCACTCGTCGACGACCACTCCCGCCTGGCCTACTCCGAGATCCTGCCCGACGAGAAGGGCTCGACCTGCGCGGCGTTCCTACTGCGTGCCGCCGCCTACTTCGCCGATCACGGGATCTCCCGTATCGAGCGCGTGATCACCGACAACCACCTCAGCTACCGACGATCACGCGACATGGCCGCCGCGGTCGCAGCACTCGGCGCAACACACAAGTTCATCCGGCCCCACTGCCCCTGGCAGAACGGGAAAGTCGAGCGCCTCAACCGCACCCTCCAGGCCGAGTGGGCCTACCGGCACGCCTTCACCAGCAACGAGGCACGAGCAGCAGCACTTGCAGCCTGGATCGAGCACTACAACACTGAACGCCGCCACAGCGCACTCGGAGGACGACCGCCCATCAGCCGGCTACCAACCTAACGGCCGGATACACCTAGGACTCGATGTCGGCCCAGACCTCCAGCTGGATGCCGTCCGGGTCGCGGAACACGATCACCGCCGAGCCGGGGAGTGTGCGCGACCGCTTGGCGGGGCTGTACTCCACCCCGTAGTCCGCCAGCCGCTGCTCCCACTGCTTGAGCTCACCGAACGTGGGCACGGTGAACGCGACGTGGTCCAGCCCGGTGCGCCGCTCGTCGAACGGGCCGCGCTCGGTGTCCGGGTGCTGCAGCAGCACCACCGAGAACGCGTCGCCCGGGGCCTGGAGCAGGACCTTCCGCAGGCCGGTCTCCGGATCCTCGCGCCGTCCGGTCTCCCGCAGGTCGAGCACCCGCTCGTACCAGGGCACACTCCGGTCGACGTCGGTCACCGTGAGGGCCAAGTGGTGCACTCCGGTCAGCTTCGACATGCAGTCCTTTCTCACCCGATCGTGCCCCCTCAGGAATGACAACGTCCCGTTCGGGTTCCCGGTTTCCACGGGTGTACCTGTGGATAACTCGAAGATTCATCCACAGGCTGTGGGCAAGTCAGCGACCGCCGCCGACCGGCAGGACCGCACCCACCGCGTAGGACGCCGCGGGCGAAAGCATCCACAGGACCGCCTCGGCGATCTCCGCCGGCTGACCGGGGCGCGCGAGCGGGATCGTCGGCGCGATCCGGTTCACCCGATCCGGCAACCCGGCCGCCGCGTGCAGGCCGGTGTCCACCAGGCCGGGTGCCACCGCGTTCACCCGCACCCCCTCGCCGGCGACCTCCTGCGCCAGTCCCCAGGTCAGGGTCTCGACCGCCGCCTTCGTCGCCGCGTAGTGCGTCCACTCGCCGGGCGAGCCGGTGCGCGCGGCCGTGGACGAAATGTTCACCACCGCACCACCGGCCCCGCCGTAGCGGGTGGACATCCGCCGCACCGCCTCCCGGCAGCACAGGAACACCCCGGTCACGTTCACGTCCAGCACCCGGCGCACGGTCGCCACGTCCTGCTCGTCGAGGCGCCCGGGCGTGTTGCCGGTGATCGCCGCGTTGTTGACCACCGCGGTGACCGGCCCCAGCCCGGCCGCCGCGTCGAACAACGCGATCACGTCGTCCTCGGCAGCCACGTCGCCCCGCACGGCCAGCGCCTTCCGGCCCGACTCGCGCACGCGCGACACGACCTCCTCGGCGGCCGCCGAGTCGCTGGCGTAGTTGACCACCACGTCGTACCCGCGCGCGGCGCCCAGTTCAGCGACCGCCGCGCCGATACCCCGGCTGCCCCCGGTGACGACGAGGACGCCGCTCATATCACGAAGTTCTGCAGCGGCAGGTTCTCCAGCACCAGGTCGGCCCGGCTCGCCGTGGTCTCGATCAGATCCGCGTTGCGCTGGTCGCTGCCCAGCGCGCGGCTCCGCGCCTCCACCAGCGTGCGGCCGTACCGCCGGTGCCGGGTGACCAGCCGCTCGATCCGCTCCTTCTCGTCGGGCCGCAGGTACCACACCTCGTCGACCAGGCCGCGCACGTCGCTCCACGGCTCGTCGTCGACCAGCAGGTAGTTGCCCTCGGTGATGACCAGCGGCACGTCCGGCGGCACGCACACCGCACCGGCGATCGGCTCCTCGATCTCGCGCCGGAACAGCGGCGCGTACACCGTCTCCTTGGTCTCCTTGATGCGGCGCAGCAGGCTCACGTACCCGAAGGCGTCGAACGTGTCCGGCGCGCCCTTGCGCTCGGTGCGGCCCAGCCGCTGCAGCTCGACCTGCGCCAGGTGGAAGCCGTCCATCCCGACCACGACCGCGCGGTTGCCGAGCGCGTCGGCCAGCCCGCGGGCCAGGGTGGTCTTGCCCGCCGCGGGCGCGCCCACGATCCCCAGGATGGACCGCCGCCCCCGCGCCACCAGGCCCTCCGCCCTGGTCAGCAGCTCGTCGAACGTCGGACTCGTCGCCGTCATCGCACTCCCAACTTCGCTACCTCCGAAACCCACGCCCGGGGCCCCGCGTGCCGCACCTTTTCCGCGGCCACCTCGTTGGCGAACCGGATCAGCTCCGGCAGCCGCAACCTCCCGACGCCGTACACCAGCGCCCCGTACACCAGCGCACCGTGCCAGACGTCCCCCGCGCCCAGTGTGTCCACCGCGCGCACCGCGGGCACCTCGATCTCACCAGCTTCGCCGCCCGATTCCCAGCGCACCGGCCGGGGTCCGTTCGTCACGATCACCGTCGGCACCCCGCGTTCCCGCAGGTCCGGCCCGGGCGCGCGGAAGTGCGCCGAGCAGGCCGCGATGTCGACCAGCGGCAGCAGCTCGTCCATGACCGGTTTCCAGCTGCCCGCGTCCAGCACGACCGGGATGCCGCGCGACCGGGCCCAGCGCGCGACGCCCACCGCCAGCCGCGGCAGGTGCCCGTCGACCAGCACCGCTCGGACGCCGTCCGGTATTTCGGACGGCATCGCGCCGGGGTCCGTCCCGGCGTTGCGGGAGACGACGGTCCGTTCGCCGTCCCGGTCGCGGACCGCGACGGCGCTCACCGCAGGTGGTTCGTCCTGCTCGGGGGCGGTGTCGACGACCCGCACGCCGTGCGCGGCCAGGTCGGCGCGGGCCAGTCCGGCCAGCGGGTGCCTGCCCAGTGCCGTCACCAGGACGGCCTCCGCGCCGAGGGCCGCGACCGTCACGGCGGCGTTCGTCGCCGGTCCGCCCGCGGCCACCGCGACGCTCGACGACTGCACCTTCTCGCCGGGCGACGGCAGCTCCGCCACCCGCTGCACGAGATCGACCGTGCACAGCCCCGCGAGCAGGACGGTCACGCCGACAACCCCGTCCGGACCGCCGACTCGACTTCCTCCACCCGGCCGTCCGCCCCGACCCGCAGCGCGCCCGTGATCAGCCCGACCACCTGGTTCATGCTGGTCGTCTTCGGCGACACCACCCCGACCCGCTTGCCCAGCCGGTGCACGTGGATGCGGTCCGCGATCTCGAACACGTGCGGCATGTTGTGGCTGATCAGCACGACCGGCAGGCCGCGCTGCCGGATCCGGTCGATCAGCTGGAGCACCTTCGACGACTCGGCCACGCCGAGCGCGGCCGTCGGCTCGTCCATGATCACGGCCTTGGTGCCGAACGCCGCCGCCCGCGCCACCGCCACGCCCTGCCGCTGACCACCGGAGAGCGTCTCGACCGGCTGCGTGATCGACTTGATCTTGATGTCCAGCTCGTCGAGCACCCGCTGGGCCTCGGCGCGCATCTTCGCCGTGTCCAGCTTGCGGACCAGCCCGAGCACGCCGCCGCGGCGGATCTCCCGGCCCAGGAACATGTTGGTCGCGATGTCCTGCGCCGGCGCGAGCGCGAGGTCCTGGTAGACGGTCTCGATGCCGCAGCGGCGGGCGTCCAGCGGCGTGCGGAAGTGCACCGGCTCACCGTCCACGAAGATCTCGCCCGCGTCCGGCACCAGCGCCCCGGACAACGCCTTGATCAGGCTCGACTTGCCGGCGCCGTTGTCGCCGACCACGGCGAGCACCTCGCCCGGTTCGAGGTCGAAGTCCGCGCCGTCGATGGCGGTCACGCGGCCGTACCGCTTGACCAGGCCACGCGCTGACAGGGTCGGGGTCATTTCTGCCTCCTGGCCAGCCGGTCCACGGCCACCGCGGCGATCACCAGCGCACCGGTGGCGACGTCCTGGTAGAGCGAGTCGACGCCGAGCTGGGTCAGCCCGGAGCGCAGCACCGTCACGATCAACGCACCCATCATCGTCCCGAACACCGATCCGCGACCGCCGAACAGGCTGGTGCCGCCGAGCACGACCGCGGTGATCGAGTCGAGGTTGCCGAGCTGGTAGGCGTTCGGGTCGGCGTTGGGCACCCGGCCCAGCGCCTGCCACGCGGCGATGCCGAAGATCAGCCCGGCGACCAGGTACACCGACACGATCGTCCGGTTGACCTTGATGCCGCTCAGCCGCGCGGCTTCCGGCGCGTTGCCGACCGCGTAGACGTGCTTGCCCCACGCGGTCCTGGTCAGCGCGTACCAGAGCACGAGGTACATCACCAGCGCGAGCGTCATGCCGTAGGTGACCGGGATGCCACCGAACAGGTAGCGCCGGGTGCCCAGCCACGCGAGCAGCGAGTCCGGCGCGATCGGCACCGCCTGGCCGTCGGCGACCAGCTTGGCCGCCGCGGTGAGCATGGTGAACAGGCCCAAGGTGACGATGAACGGCGGCAGCTTGACCCGCGTCACCAGCGAGCCGGTGACCAGTCCGAGCACCGTGGCGACCAGCACGCCGAGGATGAGCGCGAAGATCCCGGGCACCCCGCCGACCAGTAGTTTCGCCATCAGCAGGGTCGCCAGGACCATCGCCGCCGCGTTCGACAGGTCGATGCCGGCGGTGAGGATGATCAGCGTCTGGCCGAGCGCGAGCGTGCCGACCACGAGCGACTGCTCGACCACCAGCGACAGGTTGTCCAGTTCCAGGAACGTGCTGGTGGACACCGAGAACACCACGACCGCGACGACCAGCGCGAGCGCGGGACCGATCGCCGGGGCGCGCAGGAAGAACTCGCCGAGCGATTCGCGCCTGTCCACAGTGGATGCCGTCATTTCGTCCCCCAGCAGTTCTGCAGGCCCCACGTGGTGTCCTGACTGGGCACACCGGGCATCGGGCGGTCGGTGATCACGACCGAGCCGGTGTCGATGAACCCGCTCGGCTTCTGCCCGGTCCGCGCGTACCGCACGGCGGCGGTGACGCCCTCCTCGGCCATCTTGCGCGGGAACTGCATGACCGTCGCCGCGTACAGGCCGTCGCGCACGTTCTGCACGCCCTGGCAGCCGCCGTCGATCGACCCCATCAGGATCCGCAGGCCGCGGGCCTGCAGCGCGGCGTACGCACCGCGCGCGGTCGGCTCGTTCATCGTGTAGACGGCGTTGATGTCCGTGGTGCGCTGGAGCAGGTTCTCCATCTTCTGCTGGGCGATGGACTGGTCGCCGTTGGCGTTGTCCCGTCCCACGATCGCCGGATCACCGTCCTTGAGACCGATGCCCTCGAGGAACCCGTTGTGCCGGTAGGTGTCCACGGTGCTGCCCGCGGTGCCGTCGATCATGATCACCTTCGGCGCGGCGGGGCCGAGCGCGGCCTTGACGTAGGCGCCCTGCTGGCGGCCGGCCGCGACGTTGTCCGTCGCGTAGGTGGCGTCGACCGCGCTGGCCGGCTCGGTCGCGGTGTCCAGCGCGATCACCATGACGCCGGCCTGACGCGCCCGCTCGATCGCGGCGAGCACGCCGGTCGAGGAGTTCGGGGTGATCAGGATGGTGGTGACGCCCTGCTGGACCATGTTCTCGATGGCCCGGACCTGGCCGTCGTTGTCGCCGTCGAACTGGCCGGCCAGCGCCATGAACTCGGCGCCTTGGGCCCGCGCGGCGGCGCTTGCGGCGTTGCGCAGCTCCACGAAGTACGGGTTCGTTTCGGTCTTCGTCACCAGGCCGACCTTGGCTTGCCCGCTGCCAGCCGGGGCGGAACTGCCACCCCAGTGGCGTTCGACGGTGCACCCGCTGACGGCCAGCAAGCCGGCCGTGACGAGGCACAGGAGACTCCGGTGTCTCACGCTGCCCTCCCCATCGAGGCTGATCGTTTGCCGACGGGGACGGTAGGAGGGCATACACTACTCCGGCAAGCGTTTGCGCAAACGCTTGCGGATCGCCCGTGCTCGTTGGAGAACTCTGATGCCGTCCAGGCCCACCCAGAAGGACGTCGCCGACCTGGCCGGCGTCTCGATCACCACCGTCTCACACGTGGTGAACGGGACGCGTGCGGTGGCCCCGGAGACCAAGGCCGCGGTGCTGCGCGCCATCGAGGAGACCGGGTACACCGGCGACGCGATCGCCCGCTCGCTGGTCACCGGCGGCACCCGGCAGATCGGGGTCGCGATCTCGCTGCTGGCCAACCCGTACTTCGCGGTCCTGATGCAGGCGATCGAGCGGGAGGCCGCCGCGGCCGGGTACACGGTGCTGCTCGCCGACACCCACGACACCGTGAAGACCGAGCAGGAGACGGTCCGGACGCTGCGGTCCCGGCGGGTCGAGGGCATGCTGCTGACCCCGGCCGCCGGGGACGGCCGCGTGATCAGCGAGCTGGTGTCGCTCGGGCTGCCGACCGTGCTGATCGACCGGCTGACCATGCGGACCGACGTCGACCAGGTGGGCTCGGAGAACATCCAGTCGACCTCGGCGCTGACCGAGCACCTGGCCTCGCTCGGGCACCGGCGGATCGGGTTCGTCGGCGGGATGCCCGGGCTGGCCACGTCGGAGGAGCGGACGCTGGGGTACCGGCTCGGGCTCGGGCGCGGCGGGTTGTCGTGGAACCCGGAGCTGGTGGTGTCCGGGCACTCCTCGCGCGAGGGCGGCGCGGCGGCGACGGCGAAGCTGCTGTCCCTGCCGGACCGGCCGACGGCGCTGGTGGTGGCGAACGACTCGATGATGGTCGGCGTGCTGCACGAGGTCCGCCGCCGCGGGTTGCGGGTCGGGGCGGACCTGGCGCTGGCCGGCTTCGACGACGTCGAGTGGTCGGACCTGGTGGAGCCACCGCTGACCACGATGGCCCAGCCGATCGAGGAGATCGGCCGCCGCGCGGTGCGGTTGCTGCTGGCGCGGATCAAGGACCCGGACCGCCCACACGAGACGATCCGGCTACCGCCGCGCCTGATGCACCGCGCCTCCTGCGGCTGCGCCCCGTAACGCGGCGCCGACCTCACACACGGGAACGCAGAACTCACGCACCGGAGCGTGGGACTCGCGCGCCGGAGCGTGGGACTCGCGCGGTTGGCGAGTTCTGCGTTCGGGGGCGCGAGTCCCACGTTCCTGCCTGCGAGTCCCACGTTCCTGCCTGCGAGTCCCACGTTCGGTCGCGCGAGTTCTGCGTTCGGTGCCGTTGCTAGAGCGTGGCTGCGGCCTCCAGGAGCATCCACGCGCCCAGCTGCACCGAGAGGTCGCGTGACGGATGGCGTTGCGGCAGCGGCGGGGTCGGGGCCGGCTCGCTCCACTCCGGACTGAACAGCGGGCCGCCGTAGGCGTCGGCGGCTCCGGTCCACGCGGCTTCCGCGGAGGCCAGCACCAGGTCGCGCGCGGCATCCGTCTCCGGGCCCGGCGGCATCCGGTGCACGGCGAGCGCCAGGTACCGCGCCAGGATTCCCGCGAAGAGGCCGCCGTCGCCGCCGCCCTGGCCGCGCAGCACCCCGCCCGGCGCGCAGTTCGCGGCCACCGCCCGGATCGTCCGCGCCGCACGGTCCACTTCGGACATCTCCAGGCAGGCGCCGAGGAAAACCCCCTGGCAGTACGTGTAGATCTCCTGGACCAGGTCGGCACTGTCCACCCGCAACCCGTCCCACACCAGGCCGGAATCGGGGTCGACGAGCGTCTTCTCCATCCAGTCCAGCAGTTCGCGGGCCCGTGCCACGTCACCGGCCCTGGCGAACAGGATCGCCGCCGGGCCGTTCGACGGCGCGTTCTTGAACCGGTCGCCGCGCCGCCACCAGATGCCGCCGCCGCCCTCCGTGGTCCACCCGGACCGCAGCTCGCCGAGGAAGAAGCTCACGTCCCGGCCGGTGCGCTGCAACGCGAGCCCCAGCCAGGCCAGGTCGTCGTAGTAGTCGTTGCGCCAGCTGCCCCGGTTCCGCAACCGCATCGACGACACGAACCGGTCGATCGCCGCCTCGCGCGCCGGCGTCGGGTCACGCAGCTGCGCGTCGGTCAGGCAGTCCAGGAAGTGCGCCTGCCACCAGTAGTTCCAGTGCCGGTGCAGCCGCTGGTCGAGGGTCGCCGGCCAGCCGCTCCGGGCGAGCAACGTGCCCGGCAGGCCCCAGACCCGGCGCAGGTGCCGGGTGACGATCGCCCGTTCCGCGGCGGCGGCCCAGTCGCTGTGCATGAACCCATCATGGATTGGCCCTCGACACATCGCAGGGTTCCGTCGACGATCAGAGGATGACGACGGCGCATGTCACGTGTCCGCTGTGCGAAGCCACCTGCGGTCTGACCGTCACGTTCGACGGCGGCCAGGTCACCGAGGTGCGCGGGGACGCCGAGGACGTCTTCTCCCACGGCTTCATCTGCCCCAAGGGCGCGTCGCTGGGCGCGCTGCACCACGACCCGGACCGCCTGCGCACCCCGCTCGTCAAACGCGACGGCAAGCACGTCCCGGTCTCCTGGGATGAGGCGTTCGCCGAGATCGACACCCGCCTGCTGCCGATCATCGAAACGTACGGCCGCGACGCCGTCGCCGTCTACGCGGGCAACCCGAGCGTGCACAACCTGTCCACCGCGCTCTACGGCCGCGTCTTCTTCAAGGCGCTGGGCACCAGGAACTTCTACACCGCGGGCAGCGTCGACCAGCTGCCCAAGCACTACTCCAGCGGCTACCTGTTCGGCGACGGCATGACGATCCCGGTGCCGGACGTCGACCGCACCCAGCACCTGCTGATGCTCGGCGCGAACCCGCTGGTTTCCAACGGCAGCCTGATGACCGCGCCCGACATGCGCGGGCGGCTCAAGGCGATCCGGGAGCGCGGTGGCAAGGTGGTCGTGGTCGACCCGCGCCGGACCCGCACCGCCCAGGTCGCCGACGAGCACCACGCGATCCGCCCCGGCACCGATGCGCTCCTGCTGTTCGCGCTGGTCAACGTGCTGTTCGCGGAGGACCGCGTGAGCCTTGGCCACCTCGCCGAGCACGTCACCGGCGTCGCGGACGTCGCCGAGCTGGCCCGCGACTTCCCGCCCGAGGCGGTCGCCCCGGTCACCGGCATCCCCGCCGGCGACATCCGCCGGATGGCCCGCGAACTGGCCGCCGCCGAGTCCGCGGCGGTTTACGGTCGTATCGGAACCACCACGCAGGCGTTCGGCACCCTCACCAGCTGGCTCGTCGACGTGCTCAACGTCCTCACCGGCAACCTCGACCGCCCCGGCGGCGTGATGTTCCCGCTCGCCGCCGCCGGACAGGCGAACAGCGCGCCGGGCAAGCGCCGCCCGTTCCGGCACGGCCGCTGGCGCACCCGGGTGCGCGGGCTGCCCGAGGTGCTCGGCGAGGTCCCGGTCGCGACCCTGGCCGACGAGATCCTCACCCCGGGCGACGGTCAGGTCCGCGCCCTGATCACGGTCAGCGGCAACCCGTGCCTGAGCACCCCGAACGCCGGGCGGCTCGCGGAATCGCTGGCGCGGCTGGACTTCATGGTGTCGCTGGACATCTACCGCAACGAGACGACCCGGCACGCCGACGTCATCCTGCCCGGGCCCACCCCGCTGGAGCGCCCGCACTACGACGTCGCGCTGTACCAGCTGGCCGTGCGCAACGTGGCGAACTGGACGCCGCCCGCGATGCCCGGCGACCTGCCGCCGGAGTGGGTGACCATGCTGCGGCTCACGTCCATCGTCACCGGGCAGGGCCCGAACCCGGACATCGAAGCGCTGGACGCGTTCGTGGCGGCACAACTGGCCCAGCGGTCCGGTCTCGAACCGGCCGCCGGCCGCCGCGGCCCGGAGCGCCTGATCGACCTGATGCTGCGCGCCGGGCCGTACGACCTGACCCTGGCCGACCTGGAAGCCGCCCCGCACGGCGTCGACCTCGGGCCGCTGCGGCCGCGGGTGCCGGAGGTCCTGTCCACCGCGAGCGGGAAGATCGAGCTGGCGCCGGAGGCCATCACCGCCGACGTGCCGCGCCTGGCCGCGGAACTCGCGCACGTGCCGGACGGCGAGCTGGTGCTCATCGGACGGCGGCAACTGTCGTCGAACAACTCGTGGATGCACAACCTGGAACCGTTGGTGCGCGGGAAGAACCGGTGCACCGTGCAGGTCCACCCGGCGGACGCGGCTCGGCTCGGGCTGGCCGACGGCGAACCGGCGCTGGTCAGTTCGACAGCCGGCGAGATCGAGGTGCCGGTGGAGGTCACCGAGGAGATCCGGCCGGGCGTGGTCAGCATCCCGCACGGCTGGGGTCACGGCGGGCCGGGCACGCAGACCGCGGTCGCCGCGGCGCACGCGGGCGTCAACAGCAACCTGGTGGCCGACGAGACGCTGCTGGACGCGCTGTCCGGAACCGCCGTGCTGAACGGGATCCCGGTCGAGGTGACGCCTACCAGGCCGCCGACAGGTCCGCGTGCTGTCTGATCCAGGCGTGCATCACGATGCCGGCGGCGACCCCGGCGTTGATCGAGCGGGTGGACCCGAACTGCGCGATCGACACGACCATCGCCGCCGCGTCGTGCGCCTCCGCGGACAGGCCGGGGCCCTCCTGTCCGAACAGCAGCACGCAGTCCCGCGGCAGCTCGGCGGTTTCCACGCGCTGCGAGCCGGGCGTGTTGTCCACGGCGACGATCGCCAGGCCGCGCTCGGCCGCGTAGGCGACCAGTGACGGCACGTCCGGGTGGTGCTCGAGGTGCTGGTACCGGTCGGTGACCATCGCGCCGCGCCGGTTCCAGCGCCGCCGCCCGACGATGTGCACGGCCGCCGCGGCGAAGGCGTTCGCGGTGCGCACCACGGTGCCGATGTTGTGGTCGTGCTGGAAGTTCTCGATCGCGACGTGGAACGGGTGCCGCCGCCGGTCGATGTCGGCGACGATCGCCTCGCGCCGCCAGTACCGGTAGGCGTCCACGACGTTGCGGCGGTCGCCCTCGGCCAGCAGGTCCGGGTCGTAGCGCTCGTCGGCGGGCCACTCGCCCTCCCACGGGCCGACGCCCACCGGTTCCCGGGCGGTCCACTCGGTCGGGCCGGTCTCGTCGCTCATCGGACGTGCTCGCTGAGGTCGGCGAGCAGGTCCGCGGTCGCGATCGTGAGGTCCTGCTGGGTCATCTCGCCGGGGAACACCGCCGCGAGGTGCTCGGCGGTGAAGAACAGGGTCTGCGTGGTGAGCCGCTGTGCGACGTCGGGTGGGAGGTGGGCGGCGGCGTTCTGGGCTCGTACGGTGAGCGACGGCCCGGGCACCGGCCGTGGCACGAGGATCATGGTGGCGGCGCGCGTGGTCGAGAGGTGTTCGGTGCGGTAACGCAACTGGAGGACCCGCACCGGCGCGCCACGGCAGTTCCCGCCCAGCTGCAGGTTCACCGCGATGCCGTGGTGGTTGCCGGACCCGAGCACGTCGTTGAGGGTGACGAACGTCGCCTGCAGCGGCGGCACCGGTGAGTCGTCGGGCCGCCAGCCGGTGCGCGCGGCAAGTGCTTGCACCCCCTCGGCGAACGCGTCCTGCGCGGCACGCACCCGCGGGCGCACGACCAGCCCGGCGACCAGGCCGCAGAGCACGATGCCGAGCAGGATCAGGACGATGACCACACCGGTGATTGTGTCCTAGGCCTGCGGCATGGCGTGCGTGGCCGGGTGCTCACGGTGCTTCCAGCGCAGGTAGGCGCCCGCGTAGGAGAAGGCCACCAGCGCCAGCGCGACCACGGCGACCGCCGGCAGCATCGAGCGCGGGAACACCGTGTCGTAGAGGTAGTAGGCGTTGAACCCGCCGGGGAGCGGGCCCAGCCCCTGCAGGCCGCGGAAGTAGTCCTCCAGCGCGGTCAGCGGGCACGGGATCGGGAAGACGTTGACCAGCACGCCCCAGATGGCGAAAAACACGTGCACGAAAACACTGCGTGGCCAACGCCACGCGAGAAACCCGCCGAGGCCGATGTAAAGCAGGGCC
Organism: Amycolatopsis thermalba; assembly: GCF_023376025.1. Classification (NCBI taxonomy): domain Bacteria; kingdom Bacillati; phylum Actinomycetota; class Actinomycetes; order Pseudonocardiales; family Pseudonocardiaceae; genus Amycolatopsis; species Amycolatopsis thermalba. The sequence goes on along the minus strand of NZ_CP091196.1, from coordinate 184,016 downwards.
AAAATGTGCACTCCGACCGTTATGTCGGCCAGAACTCCCGCGATCGTCACGCCGCCCCCTTCCCGCGATCCCCCTGGTATCGAGATTACTCCTGATCACGCCAGGAATGTCGACTCGAATTCCGGAGATCACTTCGGGGATTACCCCTAGGGGGCGGCGTGAATCGGCTACAGGCCGAGGTCGTCGAGGTCGAGCAGATACCGGTAGGCGAGGCCTTCCTTCTCGATCGCCTCGCGCGCACCGGTGCCGCGGTCGACGACCGTCGCCACGCCGACCACGGTCGCACCGGCTTCGTTGAGCGCCTCGACGGCGGTCAGCACGCTGCCGCCGGTGGTCGAGGTGTCCTCCACCGCGAGCACCCGCTGACCGGCGACCTCGATGCCCTCGATGCGGCGCTGCATGCCGTGCGACTTGGTGGCCTTGCGCACCACGAACGCGTCGAGCACCTTCCCGTCCGCCGACGCCGAGTGCAGCATCGCGGTCGCGACCGGGTCCGCGCCGAGCGTGAGCCCGCCCACGGCCACGTAGTCCCAGTCCGCGGTGAGCTGCCGCATGAGCCGGCCGATGAGCGGGGCCGCCGCGTGGTGCAGCGTGGCCCGCCGCAGGTCGATGTAGTAGTCGGCCTCCTTGCCGGAGGCCAGCGTCACCTTGCCGCGCACCACCGACAGCTCGGTGATGAGACGTGCCAGTTCGAACTTCGCTGCCTGATCCAACCCGGGGTTCGCCACGACGGGAAGTCTTACACACGACCACGACACCCCCGCGCCCTCGACGGTCAACGCGCGGCCACGGAGATCAACGAGCTGCGCGACCTGGTGGCGGGCAGCCGACGCCCGGTGCCGCCTCCCGCGACGCCCCGCGGGAGGCCGCGTGACCGGGCACGGCCGGGCGGCACCGGAGGACCTGGTCACCCACGACGACCCCTGGAGTTCGCGGACGCGGGCCTCGGCCCGATGCGCCGATGCAGCCGCAACGAGCCGCCGCAGCCGATGCCCACGCGCGAGTCCTGGTACGCGCTGCCGACCGGCGACACGGGCGCGGTTCTGGCGGAGTCCGCCCTCACGGACGCGATCCCGGTCACGATGCGCACGGGCACGTCCGCCTGGTAGCACGACCAGCCGTCCGGTGGCCAGGCGCATCTACGTCAGCCCAGCGCTGGACGCGGGAGGCCCGCAAGGCGCGGTGCGCGGCCTTGATCCGCCGGTTCGGCGCGGTGCACGTCTGGAGTGGCAACGCCGGTTCCGGCAGCGGGCTCACTGCCGCCTGAAGATCCCGCCCACCTGCGACGCGGGCCGGATCGCGGAGCGCATGGCCGTCCACCCGAACCGCAGCGGGGCGGTCACGCGTGTCAGCGGGCAGGGCGTGCTCGCCCTCAGCGGGAGCTGATCGTCCGCGCCACCTCGTCCACCACCGTTCGCGTCGACGGCTGCCACACCAGCCACGTCACCAGCTCCAGCGCCGGTTCCACCACCGGCCGCCACGGCCAGCCGGGCAGCAGGCGCGTTGCGGAGTGCTCGGTCAGCAGGACGGCGTCGGACTTCGTCGCCTCGGCGCAGGCCCGCGCGTGCTCGGAGAACTGCGCGAACTGCCACAGCGGCACCACCCCCGCGTCGTGGGCCGCGACCACCAGGCGGTCGTGCGCGACCGGCACCTGCTGCCTGCCGTGGGCGAGGATCCGCATCCCGTCCAGGTCGCGCAGGCGGCACGCGGCACCGTCGGCGAGCGGGTGGCCGGGCCGGACGGCGACCCCGAACGGCTGGTCGAACAACCGCGCGCCGCGCAGGCTGCCGACCGGCTGCTCGTGCACCAGCCCCAGGTCGAGCCGGCCCTCGCGGACCATTCGGAGCTGGTCGGTGCTGCTCGCCTCGGTGAGCGTGACCGCGGCGTGCGGCACCGCCGAATCGAGCGCGGCCAGCGTCGCCAGCAGCCAGTCCGCGGACAGCCCGGGCGGGATCCCGATCTCCACGACCTCCCGCGTCCGGCGCGCGGCCGCGTGCGTGGTTTCCCGGGTGGCGTCGGCCAGGCGCAGCAGGAGCACCGCGTGCGAGTGCAGCGCGACACCGGCCGGGGTGAGCGTCGTGCCGGTCGCGCCGCGCTCCAGCAGCGGCGCCCCGATGTCCCGTTCGAGCTGCCGGATCTGACGGCTCAGCGACGGCTGGGTGAGGTGCAGCCGTTCCGCCGCCCGGGTGAGCGAGCCCTCCGCCGCGACGGCGACGAAGTACCGCAGGTGCCGCAGCTCCACGCGTCCCTCCCCTGCCTGATAGGCATGACCGGCCTGATTAACCGGCATTGGACAGGCACGTGTCAAGGCACGTGTACTACTTCCTGCCTCTCAGGCAGGACATCGAAGGAGAAGGGACGCTCAACGATGAGTCGAACTCCCGGCCGGGACCCGTACCGCTGGGTGGTGCTGGTGCTGTCCTGGGCCGCGTTCACCATGACGTCGGTGGACCGGTCGACGTGGGGACCGGCGTCGGTGGCGGTGGGCGAGCACCTGGGGGTCTCGCTCGCCGGGCTGGGCGTCTTCGCCACCGGTTACTACGTCGGTTACGTCATCTCGAACGCGGCAGGCGGCGTGCTCACCGACTGGCTGGGCGCGCGCGTCGTGATGGGCGCGTCGCTGTTCCTCGCCGGCGGGTTCATGATCCTGTTCGGCGAGACCGACTCGGTCCCGGTCGGCATCGCCTTCCAGGCCGCGGTCGGGATCTTCGCCGGCTGCGACTACTCCGCCGGTGTGAAGCTGATCGCGCAGTGGTTCACGCCGAAGGACCGCGGGTTCGCGATGGGCGTGTTCATGACGGCGACCTCGCTGGGCACCGTGATCGCCAACGCGGTCGTGCCGCGCCTGCTCGTATCCGCCGGGTGGCAGACCTCCTACCACGTCTTCGGCGGCGCGTCGATGGTGATCGCGGTGCTGTGCCTGCTGCTGGTGCGCACGCGGAAGGAAGACACCACCGAGCGCGCGGTGCCGGACCTGCGCCCGCTGGCCCGCTCGCGCGACCTGTGGCTGCTCGGGGTGGCCGGGTTCGGCGGGCTGTGGGGCACCTACGGGTTCATCACCTGGTCCAACGCCCTGATGGTCAAGGGCATCGGCCTGAGCGGGGTGCAGGCGGGCGGGGTGGTCGCGATCTTCGGGATCACCGCGATCGCCGCGAAACCGTGCATCGGGTTCGTCTCCGACCTGCTCGGTGGCAGGCGGAAGGCGCTCACCGTGGTCGTGCTGGGCGCGTTCGTGGTGGCGCTGCTGGTGTTCGGCACCCGCGACAGCCTGTCCGGGTTCCTGTGGGTGGCGCCGTTCCTGGGCGTCGCGGCCTACGTCTACAGCCCGCTGATGGTCGCGATGATCCCGCGCATCGCCGGGGTGGGCCTGGCCGGTTCGGCGGCGGGCGCGACCAACGCGTTCTGGCAGCTGGGCAGCACGGTGGTGCCGGTGGTGCTGGGCGCGGTGTTCCAGGCGACCCATTCGTTCTTCGCGGCGTTCGCCACGCTGGCGGCGGGCCCGCTCGTGGGAGCGCTGCTGATGCTCGGCGTCCGGGAACAGCGGACGGCGCCTGATCGCGAGAAGGAGACCGTGTGAAGTACGACGTGATCGTCGCCGGGGGCGGGTCGGCCGGGATCGCTGCGGCGGTCGGCGCCCGGCGGGCCGGGGCCCGGACGCTGCTGATCGAGCGCGGCCCCTGTCTCGGCGGGGCGGCGACGCTGCGGAACGTGGTGACCTACTGCGGTTTGTTCACCCGCGACGACCGCGAACAGGTGGTGTTCGGTGTCGCCGGGGAAGTGCTCGACGGGCTGCGCGAGCTGGGGGCGGTGAGCGAGCCGACGCGGTTCACCGCGGTGGCCGTGGTGTTCGATCCCGAGGCGGTGAAACGGGTCGCCGACGACCTGTGCGACGCCGCCGGGGTGGACGTGCTGCTGCACTCGCACCTGCTCGGCGCGTCCAGAGTGGACGATCGGGTGCACGCGGTGCGGGTGGCCGACCACTCCGGCGTGCACGAGTACACGGCTTCGGTGTTCGTGGACGCCACCGGGGAGGCCGACCTGGCGCAGCACGCCGGTGCGGAGGTGCGGTACGGCAACGACGGCTGGGTGCAGAACGGCACGCTGGGCGTGCGGTTCGGCGGCATCCCGGCGGAGGCGCAGGTCACCCGCGAGGCCGTGCGCGAGGCGGTCCGGGCGGCGAAGGCGCGGGGTGTGCCCGGCCTGACCGCGGAAGGCGGGTTGATCGCGCGGATGCCGGTGTCCGGCGACGTGATCACCTACCTCGCCGACGAGGGCTACGACGCCCGCGACGCCGCCGACACGAGCCGGGCCGAACGCAGCGCCCGCCGGCAGGCCGCCGCGTACCTGCGGGTGATCCGGACGCTGCCCGGCTGCGCGGACGCCTACATCGTCAGCACCGGCCCGGAACTGGGCACGCGCGAGTCGCGGCACCTGGTCGGCCGGACCCAGCTGACCGAGAAGGACGTGCTCTCGCCGGGCCCGGTGGACGACGCGGTGGCGGTCGGCGCCTGGCCGATCGAGTACCACCCGGGCGTGGGAGTGCCGTCGGAGTGGCGGTTCATCGGCGAGCCCGGCTACTACGGCATCCCGCTCGGCGTCCTGTGGAGCCGGAACACGCCGAACCTGTTCTGCGCCGGCCGCACGGTGGACGGCGACCGCGGCGCGGGCGCGTCGCTGCGCGCCATGGGGACCGCCTTCGCAACCGGCCACGCGGCGGGCGTCGCGGCGGCGCTCAGCGCTCGCGGCGAGGTAAGCGCTCCCGCGGTACGCGAGGAGCTGCAGCGGCAGGGCGCGCGGCTACCGGACTGAGTCGCCCGGGGCGCGACCGCTGCCCACCCTCACGCAGCGGCGCCCCGGTTGCCGGGCTGCGGCGGCGGGGCGCGTGGGCGCGAGGCGATGCGCCAGGGGCGACTCGGCCCGGCCCCCTGCTGTGCCGGTGCAGCCTGCGCGGAAGTCCGCGCAGCGGCGCCCGGTTGCCGGGCTGCGGCGCCGGTCGCCTCGGGCGCGGGTGCTCGCGGATTCGCCGTGGGGCCGTGCGGCGAGGGTAGTTCCGCCGGCCCGCGTGTCGCGCTCGCCCGGTAATGCCGTCCGCGCAGCACCACCTACCGGCCTGCCCGGCGCGAGCATCTGCGCCCCCGTTCGGGCGGACGCGTCAAGGTCTCCGGTCACCTCTTGCGGCATCGCGCCGCTGAGCCAGAGCGTCGCGAAACCGTGCTCCGTCGCCAGCGCGGTCACCATGCCCGCCTTGTCGCGGAAGTGGTGGGCCGGCGCCGCGTGCGACGCCCCGGCCGGCGTGCCACGTTGCGCAGGCTCAGCGCCGCCGCGCCGGGCTCGCCGATCGTTTCGGCCGCCGTGTCCAGGATCGCGCGCCGGAGGTCGCCGTGGTGGTAGGAGCCCCTCGTCATCCTGGCCGTCGTCACGCGTCGGCATGCGGGAGCAGTGATGCAGGTCGTGTTCCTGGCCGCCACGCTGGCGGTGTTCGGGCACGCGCGGCAATCAGGCCCGGCTGAACCGCCCGGCCCACTCCCGCAGCTGGTCACGCAGTTCGGCCGGTTCGACGACCCGGAAGTCGGCGCCCAGTGAGCCCAGTGCCAGCGCCGGCCAGTCCAGGGACGCCGTCGTCATCCGCACCCGGCACCGGCCGGCGTCGACCTCCTCGACCGTCGCCCACCGGCCGATCCGCTCCCGCGCCACGGCCGCCGGAACGTCGACGAGCACCTCCACCTCGTACGGCTGCGGCAGCGCGCCGAGTGAGCTGCGGACGAACTCGGCGGCGTCGGCGGCGGGCAGCTCGCGCGGCCGGAACCGGGCGCCGGTGCCCGTCGGCTCGCTGAGCCGGTCGATGCGGAAGTTGCGCCACGCGTGCCGGGTCAGGTCGTAGGCGACCAGGTACCACTGGCGCCCCAGCGGGACCAGCCGCAGCGGCTCGACCTCCCGCGCCGACTCGCGGCCCGCGGCGTCCGTGTAGGCGAAGCGGATCCGTTCGTTGTCCCGGCAGGCCAGGGCGATCGTGGTGAGCAGGACCGGGTCGATCCGGGGCGCCGCCGCGCCGGACCACACGGCGGGCACGGTCATCGCCCGCAACGCGTCGACCCGGCGGCGCAGCCGCGCCGGCATCACCTGCACCACCTTCGCCAGCACCCGCACCGACGACTCCGCGATGCCCTCGACCGAACTCTGCGCGGCCGTCTGCAGCCCGACGGTCAGCGCGACCGCCTCTTCGTCGTCGACTACGAGCGGCGGCAGCGACGCGCCCGCGGCGAGCTGGTACCCGCCGTCGACGCCGCGCTGGGCCTCCACCGGATAGCCCAGCTCGCGCAGGCGGTCGATGTCCCGCCGCAGCGTCCGCGGCGAGACGCCCAGCCGGTCGGCCAGTTCACCGCCCGGCCAGTACCGGTGGGTCTGCAGCAGGGACAGCAACCGCAGCGTCCGCGAGCTCGTGTTCGCCATGTTCCCGATTCTCCCGCAATTGCGGCCAGGAAGTGGCCGCTTTGCCTTTTACCTTGGTCTCAACGACGACGAAGGGACTTGAAAATGACCTCCACCGAGACCGTCACCGGCGAGCGCGCGGACCTGCTGGCGATGCTGGCCAAGCACCGCTTCTTCCTGACCTTCACCACCCGTGGCCTCACCGACGACCAGGCCCGGCAGCGGACCACGAAGAGCGAGCTGTGCCTTGGCGGGCTGATCAAGCACGTGACCTCGGTCGAGCGGAACTGGGCGACCTTCATCGTCGAGGGCGCCTCCGCGATGCCGAACTTCGAGGAGATGACCGAGGCGGACTTCGCGCAGCGGGAGAACGAGTTCAAGCTGCTGCCGGACGAGACGCTGGCCGGCGTGATCGCCGAGTACGAAGCGGTCGCGCGCCGCACGGACGAGCTGGTCGCGACCGTGGACCTGGACGCGGTGCAGGAGCTGCCGAAGGCCCCGTGGTTCACCGACGAGGCGTGGTCCGCGCGCCGGGTGCTGATGCACATCATCGCCGAGACCGCCCAGCACGCGGGCCACGCCGACATCATCCGCGAGTCCCTGGACGGCCAGAAGAGCATGGGCTGACGGGTGTCAGCGGCGGCGTCAGCGCGGTGGCGGGCCGGTGTCAGCGCCTCCGGCGAAAGTTGTCCTCAACAGCGAGAACAACGAGCACAGGAGAGCACGATGCAGAACTTCGACACCCCCGCCCCGATCTCCGCCGTCGTCGACATCCCCGCCGGGAGCATCCGGTTCGTGGCCGCCGACCGGGCCGACACCGCGGTCGAGGTCCGGCCGGCGGACGCCTCGAAGCGGCGCGACGTGAAGGCCGCGGAGCAGACCACGGTGGCCTACGCCGACGGCGTGCTGCGGGTCGAGGCCCCGGCCGGGAACCAGGTCCTCGGCAGCTCCGGCTTCGTCGAGGTGACGGTCCAGCTGCCGGCCGGGTCCGCCGTCGAGGCGACGGCGGCCAGCGCGGAGGTGCGCGGCGTCGGGCAGCTGGGCGCGGTCACCGTCGAGGGCGCGCACGGCGAGGTCGAACTCGACGAGGCGACGAGCGTCCGCGTCACCACGCAGGCCGGCGACGTCACGGTCGGCCGCCTCACCGGTTCCGCGCGGATCAGCACCGGCAAGGGCGACATCCGCATCGCCGAGGCCGAGCGCGGCGAGATCGTGCTCCGCGCCCAGGCCGGCGACCTGTCGATCGGTGCCGCCGCCGGGGTGTCCGCCACGCTGGACGCGGGAACCGACTACGGCCGCATCCACAACGCGCTGCGGAACACCGGCGACGCCGGGCTCACCATCCACGCGACCACGGCCTACGGCGACATCAGCGCCCGCAGCCTGTGACTCCTCAGGTGCGGTCGCGCCCCGCGACCAGGCTGCTGATCCGACGCAGCAGGCCGCGGGGCAACAGACCGCCGATCGCCACGACCGCCTTGTACTGCGGGGACGGGATGGAGATGACCTTGCCGCGGCGCAGGTCCGCCAGGCCCTCGGCGACCACCCGGTCCGCGGAGAGCCAGAACGCCTTCGGCCCCGGCTTCTCCAGCCCGGCGCGCTCGTGGAACTCGGTTTCGGTGAAGCCGGGGCACAGCGCGGTCATCCGGATGCCAGGCGGCAGCGCCGCGGCGATGCCCTCGGTGAAGGACGTGACCCAGTTCTTGCTCGCCGTGTACGTCGAGCCGCGGCCGGAGAAGAAACCGGCCACGCTGGAGACGTTGATGATGTCGCCGCGGCCCCGCTCGATCATCCCGGGCAGGGCCGCGCGCGTCAGGCGCAGCACGGCGGTCACGTTCACGTCCAGCTGCGCCTGCAGCTCGTCGACCGGCGCGGTCCAGAACTCCCCGGCCAGGCCGAACCCGGCGTTGTTGACCAGCAGGTCGACCGGCTCCGCGGCCAGCCGCGCCTCGACCGCCGCCCGGCCGTCCACCGTGGCGAGGTCGGCGGGCAACGCCACCGCCTTGATCCGGTGCCGCTGCGACAGCTCACCGGCAAGCGCTTCCAGCCGCTGCGCGTTGCGGGCGACGAGGACCAGGTCGTAATCCTCCTCGGCGAGCCGGCGCGCGAACGCGGCGCCGATCCCGGCGGTCGCGCCGGTGACGAGCGCGGTGCTCACTGGGCCGGCCCGGCCGGTGGCGGCGTGCTCAGGCCCGGCTGCTCGGACTGGCCGGGCTGCCAGTGCCGGGTCGCGCCGGCGTCGTACTCCTCGTCGAACGGGTCCACGATGTCGGCGATCTCGCCGAGGTCGCGCAGCAGGCGCTCCAGGCGGGACGGCCCGGCCTGCGGCGCGACGCTGGCGAGCACCCACTCGTTCTCCAGCCACGCCACGCCGACGTCCCCGCCGAGCGCGTCGGCGGCGTCCACGAGTTCCTGGGTGATGACCGCGCGGGCGCCCTCGGGGTCGTCCGCGAACGCGTAGCGCTGGCCCACCGGGCCGAGCAGCTCCGGCATGTCCGCGCGCTGGAACGGCACGCTCGCCAGCCACAGCTCGACGAGCACCGGGTGCACGCGGTTGCAGCGCACGGCGACCACGACCGCCGGGATCTGGCCGTCGGCCTCGATGTCGAACACGAACACCGGGCGGCGGCCGTCGGCGGTGAAGGTCGAGCCGACGACGACGTTGACCGCCGTCTCGGCGCGGAAGTACCCGAGCGCGCCGCCGGACCACTGCCGGACGAGCCGCTCGTCCTCCTCCACGAACTGCCATCCGCGCAGGTCGGACCAGCGCATCCGCTCCCGGTTGCGGGAGCCTTCCCTGGTCCGGTCCACGGCGAGCAGCAGCAGCCCTGCCACCAGTGCGACGGCGGCGATGACGAACCAGACCCACGCCGGAATACCCACGAGGGTGAGGGTAGCGCGCCGGGCCGCTGAACCAAGGTCAGCGGCCCGTGTCGCAACCCGTTAGTCCACCCGGGTGACCACGAGCGTGTCCCCGGAGTCCAGGTCGGGCACGTCCACCCGCACCGCGTCGCCGTCTCGGACCTCACCGGCCAGCAGCTTCTTCGCCAGCTGGTCGCCGATCGCCGACTGCACCAGCCGGCGCAGCGGCCGGGCGCCGTAGATCGGGTCGAACCCGTTCAGCGCGAGCCAGTCGCGGGCGCCCGGGGTGACCTCCAGCGTCAGCCGGCGCTGGGCCAGCCGCGCCGCCAGCTTCGCCACCTGGATGTCCACAATGGACGTCAGCTGCTCGGTGTCGAGCGAGTGGAACACCACGATGTCGTCCAGCCGGTTCAGGAACTCCGGCTTGAAGTGCCGCTGCACCGTGGACAGCACCGCGTCCCGCCGCTGGCGCTCGTCGAGCGCGGCGTCCGCGATCGCCTGCGAACCGAGGTTCGAGGTCAGGATCAGGATCGCGTTGCGGAAGTCGACCGTGCGGCCCTGGCCGTCGGTCAGCCGCCCGTCGTCGAGCACCTGCAGCAGCACGTCGAACACGTCCGGGTGCGCCTTCTCGACCTCGTCCAGCAGCACCACCGAGTACGGCCGCCGCCGGACGGCCTCGGTCAGCTGGCCGCCCTGGTCGTAGCCGACGTACCCCGGGGGAGCGCCGACCAGCCGCGCGACGCTGTGCTTCTCGCTGTACTCGCTCATGTCGATGCGGGTCATCGCGCGCTCGTCGTCGAACAGGAACTCCGCCAGCGCCTTGGCCAGCTCGGTCTTGCCGACGCCGGTCGGGCCGAGGAACAGGAACGAACCGGTCGGCCGGTCCGGGTCGGCGACCCCGGCGCGCGTGCGGCGCACCGCGTCCGCCACCGCCGTCACGGCCTCGCGCTGGCCGACGACCCGCCTGCCCAGCTCCTCCTCCATCCGGAGCAGCTTGCCGGTCTCGCCCTCCAGCAGGCGGCCGGCCGGGATGCCGGTCCACGCGCTCACCACGTCGGCCACGTCGTCGCTGCCGACCTCTTCCTTGAGCATGACATCGGCCGCGGACGAGCTGTTCGCGGTGTTGCGCTGCGCCGCCTCCAGCTCCTTCTCCAGCGCCGGGATCTTGCCGTAGCGCAGCTCGGCGGCCCGGCCCAGGTCGGCGTCGCGCTCGGCCCGGTCGGCCTCGCCGCGCAGCTGTTCCAGCTGCTCCTTCAGCTCGCGGACCTTCTCGATCGAGCCCTTCTCGTTCTGCCAGCGGGCGGTGAGCGCCGACAGCTCCTCGCGCTTCTCGGCCAGCTCGGCGCGCAGCGCGGCCAGCCGCTCGATCGAGGCCGGGTCCTCCTCCTTGGACAGCGCCATCTCCTCGATCTCCAGGCGCCGCACGGCGCGCTCGACCTCGTCGATCTCGACGGGCCGGGAGTCGATCTCCATGCGCAGCCGGGAGGCGGCCTCGTCCACCAGGTCGATCGCCTTGTCCGGGAGGAACCGCGCGGTGATGTAGCGGTCGGACAGCGTCGCGGCCGACACCAGCGCGGCGTCGGTGATGCGGACACCGTGGTGCACCTCGTAGCGCTCCTTGAGGCCACGCAGGATGCCGATGGTGTCCTCCACCGACGGCTCGCCGACCAGCACCTGCTGGAAGCGCCGCTCCAGGGCGGCGTCCTTCTCGATGTGCTGGCGGTACTCGTCGAGCGTGGTGGCGCCGACCATGCGCAGCTCACCGCGGGCGAGCATCGGCTTGATCATGTTGCCGGCGTCCATGGCGCTCTCGCCGGTCGCGCCCGCGCCGACGATGGTGTGCAGCTCGTCGATGAAGGTGATGACCTGTCCGGCCGACTCGGTGATCTCCTTCAGCACGGCCTTGAGCCGCTCCTCGAACTCACCGCGGTACTTCGCGCCGGCGACCATCGAACCCAGGTCCAGCGCCACGACCCGCTTGCCGCGCAACGACTCCGGCACGTCACCGGCCACGATCCGCTGGGCCAGGCCCTCGACGATCGCGGTCTTGCCGACGCCCGGCTCGCCGATGAGGACGGGGTTGTTCTTGGTGCGCCGGGACAGCACCTGGACCACCCGGCGGATCTCCGCGTCGCGGCCGATCACCGGGTCCAGCTCGCCCTTGCGCGCGCGGTCGGTCAGGTCGACGCCGTACTTTTCGAGCGCCTTGAACGTGCCCTCGGGGTCGGGGCTGGTGACGCGGGCCGAGCCGCGCACCTTGGTGAACGCCTCACGCAGCGCGTCCGGGGTGGCGCCGTGCCGCTTCAGCAGGTCGGCCACCTGACCGCCCTCCGCGGCGAGGCCCACCATCAGGTGCTCGGTGGAGACGTACTCGTCGCCGAGTTCGGTCGCGAGCTTCTGGGCGTGCGTGAGCGACTTGACCGCCGGCGGGTCGAACTGCGGTGTGGACACGGTCGCGCCGGTCGCCGAGGGCAGCCCCTGCGTGATCGGCTCCAGCTCCTTGTGCACCTGCCGCGGATCGGCGCCCACCGCCGTCAGCAGGGGACCGGCCAGCCCGTCGCCCTGCGCCAGCAGCGCGCCGAGCAGGTGTGCGGCGGTGACGCTGGGGTTGCCCGCCACGGTCGCCGCCTGCGCCGCCGACGAGATCGCCTGCTGGGTCTTCGTCGTCGGGTTGAAAGCGTCCATCCCACACTCCATGTCGCATGCCTGCCGGAGACCTTCCTCCAGGTCCCTCGACATCTACAACGTCAACAAAGTTGAGCGTGTTCCGCTCAACCCGGATTTTCTCTTGCCGAATGGTCGAGGCATGCCTGATGGTCCTTGCGAGCCGGTCGCGCCCAGCTCGGCGAACTGCCCGACCCGTCGCTGCCGGACGCGTCACTCGTCTTCGCGCTGTCCCCGTTACCTTTTTCGTGGTTCCTGATCAAGGAGCTGTGGTCGCCAGGTTCGGTATGACTGATGCCCCCAGTCGAGGTCATGATCCGGGGGGTGGTGTCGCCGGGCCTGGTGGCATCGGGGGACCGCTGAATAGGGACACGGCCACCCTTGGGGTAGGTCTCGTCGTAACGTGGGTGCCGGCCATCGATGCCCTGACCGGCGACCACCCGCGACGGATGAAAGACACTGTGCATGACCATCAGTTATGGCGTGTTCCTCGGCCTGGATGTCGGCAAGGGCGACCATCACGCCGTCGCTCTGGACCCCACCGGGAAACGGCTGCACGATGGGCCGCTGCCCAACACCGAACCCAAGCTGCGGGCGTTGTTCGACAAGCTCGCCGTTCACGGGCCGCTGCTGGTCGTCGTCGATCAACCAGCCACGATCGGGGCACTGCCGGTCGCGGTCGCCCGCGCCTGCGGGCATCAGGTGGCCTACCTGCCCGGTCTGGCGATGCGGCGTATTGCCGATCTCTACCCGGGCAATGCCAAGACCGACGCCCGGGACGCGTTCATCATCGCCGACGCCGCCCGCAGCCTGCCCCACACGCTGCGCCCGGTCGACACCGGTGACGAGGCCCTGGCCGAGCTGGAGGTCCTGGTCGGGTTCGACGACGATCTGGCCGGTGAGGCCACCCGGCTGGGCAACCGGATCCGCGGCCTGCTCACCGGCATCCATCCCACGCTGGAACGTGTCCTGGGTCCCCGCATCACGCACCCAGCGGTGCTGGAGATCCTGTCCCGCTGCGGCGGCCCGACAGGCATCCGCAAAGCCGGACGCCGCAAGGTCACCGCCATCGCAGCGACTCACGCGCCCCGCCTGGGCGAGAAACTCGTCGCCGACATCTGGACCGCGTTGGGCGAGCAGACCGTCACCGTCCCGGGAACGGCCGCAGCCGACACCGTCCTGCCCCGACTCGCCGACAGCCTGAAAACCGTGCTTCAGCAACGCAACCAGGTCGCCACCGAGGTGGAGGACATACTTGATGCTCACCCTCTTGCCGGGGTCCTGACCTCGATGCCCGGCATCGGGGTCAGGACCGCCGCCCGCATCCTGCTCGAGGTCGGCGACGCCTCCGCCTTCAAGTCCTCGGCGCATCTGGCCGCCTACGCCGGCATCGCCCCCGTCACCCGCAGCTCCGGCACCAGCATCAAAGGCGAACACCCCACCCGCAACGGCAACCGCAAACTCAAACGCGCCTTCTTCCTCGCCGCCTTCGCCGCCCTGCACGACCCCACCAGCAGGGCCTACTACCAGCGCAAACGCGACGAAGGCAAGAAACACAACGCCGCCCTCATCTGCCTCGCCCGACGCCGCTGCGACGTCCTCTACGCCATGCTCCGCAACGGCACCCACTACCGCCACCCCGACCCCGCCCCCGCCGCGGCTTGACAATCACATAGGGACACCCCCCCGCCTCGGGCCGCCCGGCCGAAGGGGGCGCCGGCCTGGCTCACCTCACGGGCCGGGTCGCCGCCACCTCCCGGATGCCGGCCATGTGCGCCGCCCCGCTCGGGGCCTTCCTCGGCGGTTGGCTGGCCACCACGTACGACGTGCGCACCCCGCTCTACGCCGCGACCCGAAAAGCACGAAGACCGCCTCCCGGGGGATTGAGGCGGTCTTCGCGGGTCTTGCGGGCTCAGCGCGGGTGCGTCAGCTCCACGTCACGGGACAGCGGGGTGCCGGCGACGACCTCCAGCGGCGTGGCCACCGGGGCGTAACCGCTGGTCACGATCGTGTAGTCGCCCGCGGGGAGGTCGGTGAAGGTGTACCGGCCCGCCTCGTCGGTCAGCGTCATCGCGACCACCTCGCCGTGCTCGTCGAGCAGCGTCACCTGGGCCTCGGCGACCGGCCGGTCGAAGCGGCCGGCCCGGACCACCCCGCCGAGCCGGGCGGTGAGCCCGAGTTCGACGTCCTGCGTGGCCTCCTCGCCCTCGGTGGTCGTCAGCGGCACCGCGGCCGGCTGGTGACCGGCGGCCGTGACCGTCAGCGTGTACGCGCCGCCGGGCACGTCGTCGAAGTGGTACCAGCCATCGCCGCCGGTCACGGCCGACGCGACCACTTCGCCGCGGTCGTCGGTCAGCACGAGCGTCGCGCCGCCGACCGGCTGACCGCCACGCGCCCGCACCACGCCGCTGACGCCACCGGCGCCGCTCATCTCGATGTCGCGCCGCACCGGCTGCCCGTTGACCGTGACCATCACCGCGCTCGGCTGGAACCGGGCGGCCGAGGTGATCAGGAGGTAGATGGCGTCCGGCGGAGCCGGCAGCCGGTAGGTGCCGTCGGCCGCGGTCAGCGTCCGCGCCACCTGTTGCCCCGACGAGTCGGTCAGCGTCAGCGCGGCCCCGGCGAGCGGGCGGCCCGACGGGCCGCTCACCACACCGTGGATCGCGGAGCCGGTGACCGGCGCGGCCTCGGCGTTCTCGGTCAGGTCGATGCTGCGGCGCAGCGGGACCTCCTTGATGAACAGCACCGCGATCAGCGTGGCGATCGCGATGATCCCGCCCGCCAGGAAGACCGAGCCGATGCTGTCGCCGTAGGCGGCCCGCACGATCGACTGGAACGGTTCCGGCAGCACGGCCAGGTTCAGGCTGCTGCCCGCGCCGCTCGCCCCGGCCTCGATGCCCATCGCGGACAGCGCGCTCGACACGTGGCTGCTGACCTTCGCCGCGAGCAGCGCGCCCAGCGCGGACACCCCGGCCGAACCGCCCAGCGTGCGGAAGAAGGTGACCACCGACGACGAGGACCCCATGTCCTTCATCGACACGGTGTTCTGCACGACCAGCACCAGGTTCTGCATCAGCGCACCGACGCCGAGGCCGAGCAGCGCCAGGTAGCCGCCCATCAGCACCAGGTTGGTCTGGTGGTCGATCGTGCTGAGCAGGAACAGGCTCGCGACCAGCAGCACCGCGCCGCCGACCATCCAGGACTTGGTCTTGCCGGTGCGCGAGATGACCTGCCCGGCGATGGTGGAGGACAGGAACAGCCCCAGCATCATCGGGATGGTCATCAGGCCGGCGTGCGTGGGCGAGTAGCCGCGGGCCAGCTGGTAGTACTGCCCGAGGAACACCGCGCCACCGAACATCGCGGTGCCGACCGACAGGCTGCCGATCACCGCCAGCGTGAAGGTGCGGTTGCGGAACAGCCGCAGCGGGACCACCGGGTCGGCGACCTTCGTCTCGACGAACACCGCCAGCGCCAGCGCCACCAGGCCGCCCAGCACGTAGAACAGGGTCGACCAGGACCACCAGGCGAAGCTGCCGCCCGCCAGCGAAACCCAGATCAGCAGCAGCGAGACGCCGCCGACGAGCAGGGTCGCGCCCATCCAGTCGATCTTGACCTGCTTCTTGAAGACCGGCAGGTGCAGGGTCTTGCCCAGCACGATGAAGGCGACCACCGCGACCGGGACGGTGACCCAGAAGGTCCAGCGCCAGCCCAGCGGCGAGTCCACGATCAGGCCACCGAGCAGCGGGCCGGCGACCGTCGCCAGCGCCATCACCGCGCCGATGTAACCGCTGTAGCGGCCGCGTTCGCGCGGCGAGATCATCGCCGCGATCACGACCTGGACCAGCGCCTGCATGCCGCCGAGGCCGAGGCCCTGGACCGCGCGGAACGCGATCAGCTCGGGCATGGACTGCGCGATGCCGCCGAGCACCGAGCCGGCCGTGAAGATCACGATCGACAGCTGGTACAGCATCTTCTTGCTGAACAGGTCCGACAGCTTGCCCCAGATCGGGGTGCTCGCCGTGGACGCCAGCAGGGTGGCGGTGATCACCCAGGTGTACTGACTCTGCGAGCCGTCGAGGTCGGCCAGGATCGTCGGAAGCGCGTTCGAGACGATCGTGGAGGACAACATGGCGACCAGCAGCGCCAGGAGCAGGCCGACGAACGCGCGCCCCACCTGACGCGGCGTCATCGCCTCCTGGTTCGCTGTCGTGCTCACTTCGGGATCACTTCCTCTTCTCCGCCGCCTGTGCGGGCGGGCAAGGTGACCGGCGTCTGGCCGAGGGCCTCGCGCAGTCCTTGGTTCATCAGGGTCAACCGGGTGGTGAGTGCTTCGACCTCGTCGTCGGTCCAGTCCGCGAGCGCGCGCTGCAGGAAGTCGACGTGCAGCAGCCGCCAGCGCTCCAGCTCGGCGCGGCCGGCGTCGGACAGGCTGATCAGGCTCGCGCGCCCGTCCTCGGGGGCGGGCCTGCGCTCGACGAGACCGGCCGCGGTCAGCTGGGCGATCTGCCTGCTGATCACCGAAACGTCGACCATCTTGCGTTTCGCGAGGTCCGAGGGGCGGCTCTCGCCGTGCGCGTTGAGGTCGGACAGCAGCATGGCAGCCGCGGGGTGCAGGCCGTCGTGCTCGCGCTGCCAGGACTGGTTGATCCAGGCGTGCTGCAGCTGGCCCGCCGCGCGCAGCTCACGCATGAGCTGGACGGCCTTCTCGTCGCGGTCCCCCATGGACCCACCTCCTGGTTGGTTGTCACATACAACTATAAAGCCAGTAGTTGTATGCCACAACTATCTAAGTAGGTGACTTGTCCCACTGGTGGGGGGATCGCCGGACCACCCGGAAGGAGCAACTTCACGAGGATCGCGGCCGCGGCGGTTACCCTGCGACGGATCGTGTTCGTATTGCCCGGGGACGATTGACCGAACAGAGTGGATTATTCATGATCTTTTCACACGCTCACCTGCTATTGCGTGTTCATGAATAATCGACGACGAGCATGAACGCGCACCACGGAGCAGCCCCGAACCCATGACAGCCGACCCCGTCAGCCCCGTACCCCGGTCCGTGCACCGGGAGGCGCCGCCTGCCGTCACCGCGATGGTGCGCCTGATCAGGGACTCCTGGGCCAAGGCGGAGCCGTACCTGCCCGAGGTGACGCAGTTCTTCTACGGGATGCTGTTCACGCTCGCGCCCGCGACGCGGGACTTCTTCCCGATCAACATGGAGGTCCAGCGCAACCGGATGGTGCGCGCCCTGGTGCACGTCGTGCAGATGGTGGACCAGCCCGACGACCTGGTGCCGTTCCTGCGGCAGCTGGGGCGCGACCACCGCAAGTTCGGTGTGGTGCCGGGCCACTACGAGGCGGTCGGCACCGCGTTGCTGGCGGCGATGAAGACGCAGCTCGGGCCGGACTGGACCGAGGACGTCGAGCGCGCGTGGGCCGAGGCGTTCACGATCATCGCGCGGCAGATGCAGGAGGCCGCGGCCACCGACACCAACCCGCCGAACTGGTCGGCGCGGGTGGCCGAGCACCGGCGGCTGAGCTGGGATCTGGCGATGGTGCGGCTGGAGCCCGAGCAGCACATCCCGTTCCGGCCCGGGCAGTACCTGAGCGTCGAGGTGCCGCAGCGGCCGCGGCTGTGGCGGTACCTGTCACCGGCGAACGCGCCGCGCCCGGACGGCTCGCTGGAGTTCCACATCCGCGCGATCGAGGGCGGCTGGGTCTCCCGGGCGATCGTCAGCCACACCCAGGCGGGTGATGTGTGGCGGTTCGGGCCGCCGCTCGGCACGCTGGGCGTGGACCGGGAAAGCGGCCGGGACGTGCTGATGGTCGCGGGCGGCACGGGGATCGCGCCGATGCAGGCGATGATCGACGAGCTGGGCCAGTGGGGCGAGAACCCGAAGGTGCACCTGTTCTACGGCGGCCGCACGCGGGAGGACCTGTACGCGCTGGAGGGGTTGCGGATGGTCGCGTCGTGCAACCCGTGGCTGACGGTGACGCCGGTGGTGGAGAACGGGCCGGGCCTGACCAGCGGTGAGCAGGGCACACTGGCGGACGTGGTGACCCGGTACGGCGCGTGGCCCGGTCACGACGTGCTGGTGTCGGGCTCGCCGGCGATGATCCGGGCGACGGTGTCCCGGATGCTGGTAGCCGGAACGGCACTCGATCAGATCAGGTACGACCCGTTCACGATCGACTAGCCTGCGGGGAATGGAGATTCCTGTCGCGGACGGAACCATTCGCGGTTATCTGGCGACCCCGCAGAAAGAGGTTTCGGGCGATCCGCCCTGGCCGGGGGTCGTGATCGTGCACGACGCGGTCGGCCTGTCGCAGGACGCGCGGAACATCACGGACCGGTTCGCCACGGCCGGATATGTGGCGTTGTCGCCGGACCTGTATTCGCGGGGCGGGTTCGTCCGGTGCGTGAAGTCGGTGTTCAAGGAGCTGGCGGCCGGCCGGGGCCGGGCGTTCGAGGACCTGGACGCGGCCCGCTCGCTGCTGGCGTCGCGGTCCGATTGCACCGGCCGCGTCGGGATCGTCGGGTTCTGCATGGGCGGGGGCTTCGCCTTGGTGGCGGCGTCGCGGGGGTTCGACGCGTCGGCGCCGTACTACGGTCAGCTGCCCAAGGATCTGTCCGTGTTGGACGGTGCGTGTCCGATCGTGGCCTCGTACGGGAAGAAGGACTTTTCGCTGCGTGGTGCGGCGGACAAGCTGTCGCGCGAACTGTCGGCGCGGGACGTGCCGCACGACGTGAAGGAGTATCCGACGGTCGGGCACAGCTTCGCGAACCAGTTCCACGGGCCGGTCAACGTGCTGCTGAAGATCGCCGGGATGAGCTACGACCGCGAGGCGAGCGAGGACGCGTGGCGGCGGGTGCTGGCGTTCTTCGCGGAGCACCTTCGTCGGGAGGCGGTGTAAAGCGCCTTACGGCGCTTGACGGTCGCCTTGGGTGCCGGCCTCCCCCGCCCCCTCTCCATGATTGTGTATTGGTCGCCGAGCAGACGTGTCAAGGCGGGAAAGTGATGTGCTCCGAGGTCTCCGGACACGTCTTCCAAGTAGACTGGCGGAGGACACCGGAGGAGCGTTTCATGGCAAGGAGACCGAGAAAGTACTCGCCGGAATTGAAGGCTGAGGTCGTCAAAGCGGTACTCGAGGGCGGGCTGAGCTATACCGAAGCGGCGCGCGATTTTGATTTGGTCGCGCAGACGGTGCATAACTGGGTGACGGCCGAGAAAAAGAAGAGAGCTGAAGAGTCGCCGACCGCGACGCGGGGTCAGGTGGGCGAGCTGGAGCGGCGTATCCGCGAACTGGAGCAGGAGAACGCGTTCCTGAAAAAAGCGGCAGCCTTCTTCGCGAAAGAACAACGGTAGCCCAGCGCTACGCGTGTATTGCAGCGGAGAAGGCGCATTTCGATGTGGCCCTGATGTGTCGGCTGATGGGTGTGTCACGCTCGGGCTTCTACGACTGGGAGCGTCGCGCGGTCTCGGCGCAGGAACAGCGCCGGGGATTGTTGATCGAGCAGATTCGCGTGGTGTTCGCCGCTTCGAAGCGCACCTACGGCTATCGGCGCGTGCATGCCGAGCTGGTGCGCGGCGGCGTGCAGGTCGACGACGAGCTGGTGCGGCGGCTCATGCGCCAGGCGCGACTGTTTCCCGTGCAGGTCAAGCCCCGGCGCGGGCTGACCGTCGCCGACCGGGTTGCCGGCCCGATCCCTGACCTGGTCAGACGGAACTTCACCGCGTCGGCACCTGGGGAGAAACTGGTCGGCGATATCACGCAGCTCAACACCGGTGAAGGCGCACTCTTCCTGGCAACAGTGATCGACTGCTACTCGAAAAGCATCCTCGGATGGTCTGTGGATGAGCATTACGATGCGGAACTGGTGTGCACGGCGATGACGATGGCAGCGCACCGTATCCGACTGCCCGCCGGATCGATCTTCCACTCCGACCGCGGTAGCCAATATACCTCCTACAGTTTTGGGCGACTACTACGAGAAGAGAATGTTCGGCAATCAATGGGCCGCACCGGGATCTGTTTTGATAACGCTATGGCCGAGTCGTTCTTCGGGAAGTTGAAGACGGAGTGGATGCACCACCGGCATTTCGCGACCAAGAAGGAGGCTCGCCGCGAGATCATCCGCTTCATCGAAGGCTTCTACAACACACGCCGACTACATTCAGCGCTGGGATATCGACCACCGATCGAAGTGCTCGACGAATGGTTCACCAATCAGCAGGTTGCGTGATACAGTCCGCTTGAGCCGCGTCCGAGATTTTCGGAGCACATCAAAAGAGTACCTTGACACGCCTGATCGGCGACCAAAAGCGGGCTGGGGATCGGGAGCGGGGGAGGTCTGGTTGGGGTAGTCCGTGCGTTGCGTTGCCCGGCTTGCGGGTTGTTCGTGGCGCTGGAAAAGAAAAAAGGCCCCGCTTCGCGAGGCCCTTCGCTGGTCTCTCTACCGTCTGCGGCGGGGTTTCCACACCACCAGGGCGGTTTCCTGCTTCATCGGCACCAGGTCCTTCCGGTAGGAACGGTGCACCGCCGCCGCGGCTTGTTCGGCCGCCGCGTACGCCGTGGCCAGTTCTTCGGTCAGTTCGGCGATCCGGGACTGCAGCGCCTCGACCTGGTTCTCCAGCTCGATGATCCGCTTGATGCCCGCCAGGTTGACGCCCTCCTCCTGGGACAGGCGCTGCACCTCGCGCAGCAGCGCGATGTCCCGCATGGAGTACCGCCGCCCGCCGCCGGCTGTTCGGCCCGGCGACACCAGGCCCATCCGGTCGTACGACCGCAGGGTCTGGGCGTGCAGGCCGGACAGCTGCGCGGCCACGGAGATCACGAAGACCGGGGTCTCCTCGTCGGCCCCGTGCGGCAACCCGCCGAACACCTCGATCAACTCCTCTCGCGGAGCAGCTTCGTGATCTCCGGACGCGGGTCGTGCTTCTCGGCGATCTTCGCGTACGCCTCGAGCGCCTCCCGCTCCGAAGACTCCAACCGCGACGGCACGGCCACCTGCAGCGTGACGAGCAGGTCGCCCTGCGAACCGTCCCGCTTCTTGATGCCCTTGCCGCGCACCCGCAGGACCCGGCCGCTGCCGGTCCCCTCGGGCACCTTCACCGAAACCTTCCCGTCCAGCGTCGGCACGGTGATCGTCGCACCGAGAGCCAGTTCGGGGTAGCTCACCGGGACCGTGATCGTCAGATCATTACCCGACCGGCCGAACACCGGGTCCGGGTTCACGTGCACCCGGACGTACAGGTCACCGGCCGCCGCGCCGCCGCGACCGGGCTCGCCCTGGCCGGCCAGCCGGATCCGCTGGTTGTCGTCCACACCCGCGGGCACCCGCACGGTCAGCGTCCGCGTCTGGGTGCTGACGCCCTCGCCACCGCACTCGGGGCACGGGTCGTCGATGATCCGGCCGCGGCCACGGCAGTCGCGGCACGGCTCGGAGAACGCGAACGCCCCCTGGCTCCGGCTCACCAGCCCCGCGCCCATGCAGGTCGGGCAGGTGCGCGGCGTGGTGCCCGGGCGGGCGCCGTTGCCGTGGCACGTCGAACACGTCGCCGGGCTGGACAGCCGCAGCGGCAGGGTCGCGCCCTTCACCGCCTCGGCGAAGTCGATCCGCACGTCCGTCTCGACATCGGCCCCGCGCTGGCCGCGGGTGCCCGTGCTCTGCTGGCCCCGGCGGCCGAACAGGCCACCGAGGATGTCGCCCAGCCCACCGAAACCGCCCTGCGCGCCCGTGCCCGCGGTCTGGCCGAAGATGTCGCCGAAGTCGAAGCCGCCGGTGCCGCCACCGCCCGGGAAGCCGAAGCCACCGGGCCCGCCGCCCGCACCGAACAGCCGCCGCGCCTCGTCGTACTCCTTGCGCTTGGCCGGATCCGACAGGACGCCGTAGGCCTCCGAGACGGCCTTGAACTTCTGCTCGGCCTCCGTGTTGCCCGGGTTGGCGTCCGGGTGGTTCTCCCGGGCCAGCTTGCGGTAGGCCTTCTTGATCTCGTCCTGCGAAGCGTCGGAGGAGACGCCCAGCTCACGGTAGAAGTCCTTACCGATCCACTCCCGTGCACTCACCGGACGTCTCCTCCTCTCGCGTGCGTGTTACTGCTGTGCGTTCTCATCCGACAACTGCTCGACCGGTAGCTCACCCTCGACCGGGGCCTCGCCCGGCTCGTGGTCGGTGACGCCCACCAGCGCGGCCCGCAGCGTCCGGTCGCCGAACCGGTAACCCCGGCGCAGCACCGTCGTCACCGTCGGCCCGGACACGTCCGGCGAGGTGTTGTGCTGCACGGCCTCGTGCACGCTCGGGTCGAAGGGATCGCCCTCCGCGCCGAACGGCTCCAGCCCGATCCGCTGCAGGCTCGCGACCAGCTTGTCCGCGACCGCCTTGAACGCGCCGGTGAGGTCGCCGTGCTGCTCGGCCCGCTCGAAGTCGTCGAGCAGCGGCAGCAGGTCGTTCACCACCGACGCCTTCGCCGCGGTGACCACGGCCTCCCGGTCGCGGTCCACGCGCTTGCGGTAGTTCGCGAACTCCGCCTGCAGGCGCTGCAGGTCGGCGGTGCGCTCCGCGAGCTCCTTCTCGACGTCCGACGGAGCCGCCACCGCGTCGTCCACGATGGACTCGCCGAGCGACGGCCCGGCGTGGGCCGCCGGGGCGTCCGCGGCAGGCGCCTCGGCAGCCTCCGGCTGGGTCCGCACCTGGCCGGTCTCGGGGTCGATCTTGCGCCGGTCCCGCACGACCAGGGGCTCGGTGACCGGCTCCTGCTCGTCGATCTCGTTCGAGTGGCGTCCCGTCACTTCTTCTCGTCCTCGTCCACGATCTCGGCGTCCACCACGTCGTCCGCGCCCTTGTTCTCGGACGCGCCCGCCGCACCCGAGTCGGCACCCGGGGTGGCGCCACCGGCCTGCTGCGCGTTGGCGTACAGGGCGGTGCCCAGCTCCTGCGACGCGGTGTTCAGCTTCTCGATGGCTTCCTTGATCTTGGCCGTGTCGGTGCCCTTGAGCGCCTCGTTGGCCTCGTCGATCGCGGTCTTGACCTTGCCCTTGAGGTCCTCGGGCAGCTTGTCGTCGTTGTCCTTGACGAACTTCTCGGTCTGGTAGACCAGCGTCTCGGCCTGGTTGCGGGTCTCGGCCTCCTCGCGGCGCTTGCGGTCCTCCTCCGCGTGCGCCTCGGCGTCCTTGACCATCCGCTCGATGTCCTCCTTCGGCAGCGCGGAGCCACCGGTGATGGTCATCGACTGTTCCTTGTTGGTGCCCAGGTCCTTCGCCGTGACGTGCACGATGCCGTTCGCGTCGATGTCGAAGGTGACCTCGATCTGCGGCACGCCGCGCGGGGCCGGCGGGATGCCGGTCAGCTCGAACATGCCGAGCTTCTTGTTGTGCGCGGCGATCTCGCGCTCACCCTGGAACACCTGGATCTGCACCGACGGCTGGTTGTCGTCCGCCGTGGAGAAGATCTCCGACCGCTTCGTCGGGATGGTCGTGTTGCGCTCGATGAGCTTGGTGAACACGCCGCCCTTGGTCTCGATGCCCAGCGACAGCGGGGTCACGTCGAGCAGCAGGACGTCCTTGACCTCACCCTTGAGCACGCCGGCCTGCAGGGCGGCGCCGACGGCGACGACCTCGTCCGGGTTCACGCCCTTGTTCGGCTCGCGGCCGCCGGTCAGCTCCTTGACCAGCTCGGCGACGGCGGGCATGCGGGTGGAACCGCCGACCAGCACCACGTGGTCGATCTGGCCGACCGAGATGCCGGCGTCGCGGATCACGTTGTTGAACGGCGCCTTGGTGCGGTCCAGCAGGTCGGAGGTGATCCGCTGGAACTCCGCGCGGGACAGCGTCTCGTCCAGGAACAGCGGGTTCTTGTCCGCGTCGACCGTGATGTAGGGCAGGTTGATGTTCGCGCTGCTCGAGCTGGACAGCTCGATCTTCGCCTTCTCCGCGGCCTCGCGGATGCGCTGCAGCGCCATCCGGTCCTTGGTCAGGTCGATGCCGTGGCTGGCCTTGAACTTGTCCACCAGCCAGTCGACGATGCGCTGGTCCCAGTCGTCACCACCCAGGTGGTTGTCACCGCTGGTGGCGCGCACCTCGACGACACCCTCGCCGATCTCCAGCAGTGACACGTCGAACGTACCGCCACCGAGGTCGAAGACCAGGATGGTCTGCTCCTTCTCGCCCTTGTCCAAGCCGTAGGCCAGCGCGGCCGCGGTGGGCTCGTTGACGATGCGGAGCACGTTCAGGCCGGCGATCTGGCCGGCCTCCTTGGTGGCCTGCCGCTGGGCGTCCTCGAAGTAGGCGGGGACGGTGATGACCGCGTCGGTGATCTCCTCACCGAGGTAGGCCTCGGCGTCGCGCTTGAGCTTCATCAGCACGCGCGCGCTGATCTCCTGCGCCGTGTAGGCCTTGCCGTCGATCTCGGTCTTCCAGTCGGTGCCGATGTGCCGCTTCACGGACCGGATGGTCCGGTCGACGTTCGTCACGGCCTGGTTCTTCGCCGGCTGACCCGTCAGCACCTCGCCGTTCTTGGCGAACGCGACGATCGACGGGGTCGTGCGGGAGCCTTCCGAGTTGGCGATGACCGTCGGCTCGCCGCCCTCCAGGACAGCGACGACCGAGTTGGTCGTGCCGAGGTCGATGCCGACCGCTCGCGCCATGGTGTGTTCCCTCCTGGTTAGCCTCTGTGCGCAGCCCTGCGAGCTGCGGTTTCGCGCCCGCGTTGAGCGGGTGGTACTCAAGTTCTATCTCGGGCGCGTGTCGGGCGTCAATCAGACTTGAGTGATGCTCGCTCAACCTTTCTGACAGGGTAACGAGCGAGTTGCCGGGCTTGTTCCCGGCGTACCCGAAATGAGGTACGCGGCTTCGTGGCGGCGGACACAAGCCGAGTTGTAGAGGCCGGTGTGCCCGTCGCCGTCGTGGACGAGCAGCGTGCTGCCCTCGATCCGGGCGGACAGGCTGCGCGCCCAGGTCAGCGGCGTGGCCGGGTCGTGCGTCCCGCCGACCACCAGGATCGGCGGCGCGCCGCGCACCGGCTCGGGGTGCGGCGGATTCGCGGCCGGGACGGGCCAGCCGAGGCAGCCCGACGCGAAGTCCCAGAACTCGGAGTAGCGCCAGCTGTGCGGCGCGACCTCCCGGACCTGCTCGGCGAGCCGCCGCAGGTCCGCTGGTCCGGTGAACGGCGCCGGGAAGTCCTGGCAGCCGACGGCCCGGTAGGCGGCGTACTCCGGCGAGGTGAACTGCATGACCGAGGTCAGCGCGCTGGCGTCCCGCGGCGCGGCGCGGAGGGCATCGGCCAGCCGCGGCCACAGCTGGGGGAAGTAGAGGTGGGAGTAGACGCCCGCGGCCAGCTCCTCGGGGGTGGCCCGGCGGCCGAGTTGCGCCGAGGGCGCGCCGTCCGCCATGAGCGCGTCGTAGCGGGCGAGCACGTCCTCCCCGCAGGTGCTCGCGCACCACTGGGCGAATCGGAGCAGGCCGTCCTCGGTGGCGGCGGCCTCGTCGAGGATGGCCTGGCGCATCGGCAGGGCGTGGTCGACCGCGCCGTCCAGCACCATCGCCCGCACGTGGTGCGGGTAGCGGGCGGCGTAGAGCGCGCCGATCTCGGTGCCGTAGGAGACGCCGAGCCAGGAGATCCGGTCCTCGCCGAGGGCGAGCCGGATGCGCTCGACGTCCTCGGCGACGGTCGCGGTGTCGACCCGGCGGGGTCCGCGGCAGCCGAGGCCGACGTCCCGGTTGTGCGCGGCGAGCCGGGCGTAACCGGCGTCGTCGGCGGGGAAGCGGCTGACCGCGGGGTCGTGCATCGGGCCGCACGTGATGGCCGGGGTGCTGCCACCGACGCCGCGCGGGTCGAAGCCGATGACGTCGAACCGCTGGTTCAGCTCGGCGAACTCCGGGGTGGCGAGGCCGAGGCCGCCGTAGCTGACGACGTCGGCGCCGGATCCGCCCGGCCCGCCGGGGTTGACCAGCAGCGAGCCGATGCGGCGAGCCGGGTCGAGCGCGGGCAGGCGGGTCAGCCGCAGCATCGCGCCCGGGACGTCGAGTTCGGCGCACTGCAGGCGCTTCGCGGTCTGCGGGGTGGCGCAGTCGTGCCAGGTCAGGGCGGGTGCGGCCGGGGTGATGACGGGGGTGACGAGCAGGGTGGCGGCGAGGGCCAGTGCCGGGATCATGCGTGGGTCACCGTCGCGTCGCCGCTGGAGGTGCGGACGTCGAGCAGGTGGGGCGCGGCCGGGTCCTGGACGACGTTGATGGAGCGGTCGCCGCTCTTGGTCTCGCCCGCGACCCGGTAGCGGTCGGCGGGGACGACGACCCGGATGTCGCCGCTCTGGGCCTCGGCGTGGACGTTCTGCGCGGTGGCGAGGCCGACGTCGATGCTGCCGGATTTGGTGCGGGTCGTGACCGGGCCGGTGATGTCCTGGACGCGGATGTCGCCGGAGCTGGCGGCCAGGTCGACCGAGGCGGCGCCGTAGACGGTGAAGTCGCCGGAGCGGACCTCGCCGGTCACGGTGGTGCCGCGCGGCACGACGACCTCGTAGTCGACGGTGCAGTCGTTGCCGCAGCCGTCCAGGACGAGCTGGGCACCGGCGAGGCGGAAGGCCTGGCCGGGCTGGTCGCCGTCGTAGTGGAGGACCTGGTTGACCGAGGTCGTGGCGGTGTCCTCGATGCGGATCCGCACGTCGCCGGAGTTGTTGTCGACGTGGACGGCCGAGATCGGCTGCGTGACGGTGCTGGTGAGCTCGGCGCGTTCGGAGATGCGCCACCAGTCCCAGTTCAGGGCGATCCCGACCCCGGCGACGATCAGCGCGATCCCGCCTATCGCGAGTGCCGGCTTGCGCATTGCGTCCTCCCCAGTGAACTTTGCTGTGCCGGACACGCTATGGCCTGGGCGTGGGGGGCCGGTATCGGGGAAGCCCCCGGTTCATCCCGGGGGTCACCCCGACCGGCACTAGGGTGATCACCGGCCACTCTGTGACGAGGAGGAAGCGATGCCACAACCACCGAACCCGTACGAGTTCCTGCCGTCGGTGCCGGCGTTCACGGTGCGCAGCGACGACGTGGCCGACGGGGAGACGCTCGCGGCGCCGCACCTGAGCGGGATCTTCGGCGTCCCCGGCGGTGCGGACCGGTCGCCGCACCTGGCGTGGGAGGGCTTCCCGGCCGAGACGAAGAGCTTCGCGGTGACGTGCTACGACCCGGACGCCCCGACGGCCAGCGGTTTCTGGCACTGGGCGGTGTACAACATCCCGGCGTCGGTGACTTCGCTGCCGTCGGGTGCCGGGGACGCGTCGGGCTCCGGCCTGCCGGCGGGCGCCGTGACGGTGACCAACGACGGCGGCGTGCGACAGTTCCTCGGCGCGGCGCCGCCTCCCGGGCACGGGCCGCACCGGTACTTCTTCGTCGTGCACGCGCTGAACGTGGAGTCGCTGGACCTGCCCGACACGGCGACGCCGGCGTTCCTGGGGTTCAACATGTTCGGAGCGACCCTGGCACGCGCGATGGTGGTGCCGGTGTACGAGAACAAGGGCTGAGCTGGACGGGTGAGCGAGCCGCCCGGCGGGGGTGGGTTGTCCGGCGGGCGGGTTGTTCGGCGGGGCGGGCTGTCCGGCGGGCAGGCCGTCCGGCGGGGCGGGCTGTCCCGCGGGACGCAACGTCGGCGGGGCGCAACCTGGCGGGTCGGCGCAATCCTGGCTGGGCGGGTTGCCCGGCGGGGCAGGCCGTCCCGCGGGGACGGGTTGTCCGGTGGCGGGTTCCTGAGGTTGGGACCCGCCCCGATTTGGTTGGGGACCTCGCCCCGCTCGTTGATGGGGCCCTTGCCCCGTTCCTTGGTTGGGAACCTCGCCCCGTTCCTTGGTTGGGAACCTCGCCCCGTTCCTTTGGTGGGGATCTCGCCCCGCATTTTGGTGGGACCCCGCCCCGATCTTTGTGGACCCGCCCCGCTCTTTTTTCCGGGTGGGTTTCGCCCATCGATGAACGGTCCATTCATCCCTTCGCGAACGGCCCTCTCGCGCGGCCGGGCGCGTCACTGGTTCTCTCGTGCGGCGGTGGTTGGTCACTTCGCCGCCACACGACTGGCTCTCTCGTAGGTTCACGAGTGGCCTCTTCGCTCGCCGCGACCGGCCCACGAGCAGGTCCATGACTGGGTCCATGGGTGGTCTTCTCGCGGGTCCATGAGTGGTCTTCTCGCAGCTTCGTGGGTGGTCTTTTCGGGGTTCGTGCTTGGCCTTTTCGCGTGTCCGCGAGTGGCCCGCTCGTCGCCTCACGACCGGCCCCACTCGAAGGCTCACGAGTGGCCCCTTGGCGCGATCGCGAGTGGCCCACCCGCCGACCCGCGGCTGGGCACCTCGTACGTGTGCGGCTCGACATCTCGCGCCACCGCGGCTGGTCGCCCCGGAGCGCCGCGGCTGGTCGTCCCACCGCGCCGCGGTCAGTCACCTCGCGCCACGCTCACCGCGGCTGGTCGCCCCGTGCCACCGCGGCTGGTCGTCCCACCGCGCCGCGGTCAGTCACCTCGCGCCACGCTCACCGCGGCTGGTCGCCCCGTGCCACCGCGGCTGGTCGTCCTACCGCGCCGCGGTCAGTCACCTCGCGCCACGCTCACCGCGGCTTCAGCAGGTACTCCACCGTCGGCCGCAGTTCGTCCGCCGTCGGGGGCTCGTCGTCGATCAAGCCCTGGATCAGCAGTCCGTCGATCCCCGCCAGGAACACCCGCAGCGCCACCAGGTCGTCCGGGCGCACCATCGTCGTCAGCACGTCCAGCCACCGCCGCGCGGCGGGCCGCAGCTCGGGCCGTCGCGCGGCCAGCAGGTACAGCTCGTACTCCGCCATCGTCCGGCCGCGCCGCGGGCCCAGCGCCTCGGCCAGCAGCGTCGCCACCTCCGAAGCTCCCCGGCTGCCCCGCGAACGCGCCCGGTCGATCGTCCAGTACACCTCGGTCGCCATGTCGCGGGCGCACGAAATCAACGTGGCGATCAGCAAATCGTCCAGCGTCTCGAAGTGGTACGTCGTCGACGTCGTCGGCACCCCGGCCTCCGCCGCGACCGTCCGGTGCGTCACCCCCGCCACGCCGTCCCGCTCGATCACCCGCAGCGTCGCGTCGATGATCTCCTGCCGCCGCTTCTCGCCGCGCGCCCGGCGGCCGTCGCGCTGGGGTTTCACGCCGAACCGACCTCGATCAGCACCACCCCGCCGATGACCAGCGCCAACCCGGCCACGATCGTCAGGTTCACCGGCTCCCCGAGGAACAGCACCCCGATGATCGCGACCGCCGCGACCCCCACCGCCGCCCAGATCGCGTACGCCACCCCGACCGGCATCCCGCGCTTGAGCACGCTCGCGAGTGCCGCGAACGCGACGAGGTACCCGGCCACCACGACCACAGACGGCCACAATTTCGTGAAGCCCTCCGACAACTTCATCGAAACAGTGGCGGTGACCTCGGCCGCGATGGCCAGGGCGAGCAAGATGTATGCGACCATCAACCCAAACTACCGGTACGATCGTCCCGATATCCAGGGAGTCCTACACCACACTCGTGGGACTCAACTCGCGCCAATCGGTTACTCATGGGTAAATCCGGTTAGGCTCCCGCCAACCCACCACATCACGGACGAAAGGCCCCGATCATGGGTGCACTGCAGATCACGCTCGGCGTGGTCGGCGTCGCCGTAAGCATCGTCGCTTGGATCATGTTCGGCACCGGTGTGTACCGGATGGTCCGGATCATCCGGCTCGGACAACCGGACGCGACGCGCAACGGCCCGTTCGGGCCGCGCATGAAGACGCTGATCAAGGAGTTCGCCGCCCACACGCGGATGAACAAGTTCCGCCACGTCGGCCCCTGGCACTGGCTGGTCATGTGGGGCTTCCTGATCGGTTCGCTGTCCTGGTTCGAGGCCTACGGCGAGACGTTCGACCCGCACTTCCACTGGCCGATCATCGGCAACTGGAGCCTGTGGCTGCTGCTGACCGAACTGCTCGGCCTCGGCACGGTCGTCGGCGGGCTCGCGCTGGTGATCATCCGGCAGCTGAACCACCCGCGCCGCGCCGACCGGCAGTCGCGCTTCGCCGGGTCGAACTTCAAGCAGGCCTACTTCGTCGAGACCGTGGTGATCGTCGAGGGTCTGGGCATCCTCGGCGTGAAGGCGTTCAAGATCTCCAGCGGCATCGAGGACCCGGCGCTGTGGACGAGCTTCGTCACGAAGCCGCTCGCCGAGATCCTGCCGGCCAGCACGGTCGCGGTCACGATCACCGCGCTGGTCAAGCTGCTGTCCGGCATGATCTGGCTGTACATCGTCGGCCAGACGCTCACCATGGGCGTGGCCTGGCACCGCTTCAGCGCCTTCTTCAACATCTACTTCAAGCGCGAGGACGACGGCGGCACCGCGCTGGGCAAGCTCAAGCCGATGATGAGCGGGGGCAAGCCGCTCGACTTCGAGGAGGCCGACCCGGAGAAGGACGTCTTCGGCGCCGGCCAGATCGAGGACTTCAGCTGGAAGGGCTGGCTCGACTTCACCACCTGCACCGAGTGCGGCCGCTGCCAGTCGCAGTGCCCGGCGTGGAACACCGGCAAGCCGCTGTCGCCGAAGCTGGTCATCACGCAGCTGCGCGACCACGCCTACGCGAAGGCGCCCTACCTGCTCGCGGGTGGCAAGAAGGACGTCACCGGCGAAGAGGTGGGCCTGACCGGCGAGAACCCTTACGCCGGCATCGACGTCCTGGCGCTGGCCGAGGCCGAGCGCCCGCTGGTCGGCGACGACGGCGGTGTCATCGACCCCGAGGTGCTGTGGTCGTGCACCACCTGCGGCGCGTGCGTCGAGCAGTGCCCGGTGGACATCGAGCACGTCGACCACATCGTCGACATGCGCCGCTACCAGGTCATGATCGAGTCGAACTTCCCGACCGAGCTGAACGGGATGTTCAAGAACCTGGAGAACAAGGGCAACCCGTGGGGCCAGAACGCCAAGGACCGGATGGCCTGGGCCGAGGACCTGGACTTCGAGGTGCCGGTGTTCGACGGCGAGCTGGGCGACACCGAGTACCTGTTCTGGGTCGGCTGCGCCGGCGCGTTCGAGGACCGCGCGAAGAAGACCACCCGCGCGGTGGCCGAGCTGCTGCACATCGCGGGCGTCAAGTACACGGTGCTCGGCCCGGAGGAGTCCTGCACCGGTGACCCGGCCCGCCGCGCCGGCAACGAGTTCCTGTTCCAGATGCTCGCGCAGCAGAACGTCGAGGTGCTGAACTCGGTGTTCGAGGGCCGGGAGCCGGGCAGCCGCAAGATCGTCGCGACCTGCGCGCACTGCTTCAACACGCTCGCCAACGAGTACCCGGACCTGGGCGGGAAGTTCGAGGTCGTGCACCACACGCAGCTGCTCAACCGCCTGGTGCGGGAGAAGCGGCTGGTGCCGGTCGCGCCGATCGCGGACGACGTCACCTACCACGACCCGTGCTACCTGGGCCGCCACAACAAGGTCTACGAGGCGCCGCGTGAGCTGGTCGGCGCGTCGGGTGCGCAGTTCCGCGAGATGCCGCGGCACGGCGACCGGTCGATGTGCTGTGGCGCCGGTGGTGCCCGCATGTGGATGGAAGAGAAGATCGGCAAGCGGATCAACATCGAGCGCGTGGACGAGGCGCTCGGCACCGCGCCGTCGAAGATCGCGACCGGCTGCCCGTTCTGCCGCGTCATGCTCACCGACGGGGTGACCGCGCGCCAGAACGACGGCAAGGCGAGCGAGAAGGTCGAGGTCGTGGACGTCTCGCAGCTGCTGCTGTCGGCGGTCAAGCGACGCCCGCAGCCCGCGCCGGCGCCCGGTGCGGACTCCCTGCCGGCGGTCGAGTCGGACCCGCTGGAGGCCGACGCGCGGACGGACCAGGTGCCCACCGGCACGCCGCTCCCGACCGAGGACAAGTAATCCGGTTGCGCTGAGGGCCGCCCCACCGCGCGGTGGGGCGGCCCTCGACGCGTCTCCACCCAGCTCCCGCCAACGGGGGAGAGCGCCGACAAGATCTTCGTGACCGCCGCACGCCGTCATTCCCTCGCCGGCATCCGCCTACGCTCGCAGCCGAAGGCGCATGAGGCCTTGGCAACCGCCCGCGTCGGGAAGATGAGGTGGATCCAGTAGCAGGCCACCTGCCGCACGCGAAACGGCACGATGACGTGTAACGCCACACTTCGGCAGCGGGCAGCACGCGCCCACTCTTCTTCGTCTCCCAGGGCCGACTCCGATACGGACGCCGTCGCCATGAACTTGGACAAGTCGGGCAGGCCCCCAGCGGAACCGCCTTCTCGTTCCTCTCCGGTTGGGTCAGCCGCTCGGCCCGCTCGTCCGCGTCCAGCGCCGGCTTGGTCCACCTGGCCGAGATCCGCGACAGCCCGTGTCACTGGGCGCGCGAGCGACCTGCGACGGGCTCACCACCACCGACCGCGAACTTGCCGCAGGACCGTTGAACCTGCGAGTCACAACCGCCCGTTGGGGGCTCGACACCCGGGTTATTCTGTTCGTCACGCTGCCGACGCTGCCCGCGGAGGATGCTGACGCGCGCGAACGGGGCTGAGCATGGGAGTACCCGACGGGACCGGACCGGCCGGAGAGCCGGCGGTCGCGCGCGCCGGTGCCCGGTTCCCGTCCGTGACGCAGATGCGGAAGCTGACCGGCGAAAACGCCGAACCCCCTGGTCCGGAACCACAAGCTCCGGACCCCGTCCCCGCCGAGACCACGAAGACCAAGCGGGCCGCCGGTGCCCGGTTCCCCACCGAGAAGCAGCTCGCTCGGTACCGCGAACCGGAGCCGGATCCCGCGCCTGAACCGGAGCCCGAACCGTTGCCGGACCCCGAACCGCGCGAGGAGTTCAAGCCCTCGCCGCGGCCCCGCCCCGAGCCCGCCGAGCCGGAGCCGGAACCCGCCGAGCTGCTCGACCCCGACGAGGAGAACCGGCTGCGCGTGCGGCCGTACGTGCTGACCAAGGGGCGCACGCACTCCGCGTACGAGCTGGCGATCGAGACGCTGGTGTCCGTCCGGGCCGACGCCAAGTGGACCGGCCCCGCGTTGAGCGCGGAGTACCAGCCCGTGCGCGCGGTCGTCGACAGCCCGCGGTCGCTGGCCGAGGTCGCGGCGCTGCTGTCGATCCCGCTCGGCGTCGCCAGGGTGCTGTTGTCCGATATGGCCGAATTGGGGTTGCTGCACATCCACGGCATCGAGCGGACCGCCGAGGGGCGCCCGCCGCTCGAGCTGATGAAGCGCGTTCTGGACGGCCTGCAGCGGCTGTGATCCACTCGTAGGATCGGCCGGTGAGCGAGGAATCGGAGCGGCAGACCGGCGGGGGCGAAAGCACCCTCACCGTCTTGCTGGCCGGCGGTGTCAACCTGGCCATCGCGATCATGAAGGCGGTGGCCGGCGTCATCACCGGCTCGGGGGCGATGCTGTCCGAGGCGGCGCACTCGGTGGCCGACACGTTCACCGAGATCCTGCTGCTCACCGCGCTGCGCCGGTCCGGCCGACCGGCGGATGTGATGCACCCGTTCGGGTACGGCAAGGAGCGGTACTTCTGGTCGCTGCTCGCGGCGGTGTCGATCTTCGCCTCCGGTGCGACGTTCGCGCTGTACGAAGGTTTCTCGACGGTGTTCGGGGAGCCGGTGGAGCAGAGCAGCCCGATCGTCGGGTACGTCGTGCTGGCGCTGGCGTTCGCGATGGAGTCGGTGTCGTGGACGCAGGCGTTCCGCCAGGTGCGGCGGGGCGCGGCGGAGCAGAACCGGACGATCTGGAAGTTCCTGCGCTACATCGACGACCCGGCGCCGAAGACGGTGTTCCTGGAGGACTCGGCCGCGCTGATCGGGCTGGTGCTGGCGTTCGCCGGGGTGTTCCTGCACCACGTGACGGGGTCCGCGGTGTACGACGGGATCGCGTCGATCCTGATCGGCCTGCTGCTGGCTGTCGTGGCGTACGTGCTGGGGCGGACGAACCTGCGCCTGCTGATCGGCCGCCAGGCGGACCTGACGGTGGTGCGCGGGATTCGCGAGTACCTGTCGGCGGCGGGGGAGGTCGAGTCGGTGGTCGACCTGCAGACCATGTTGCTCGGCACGGACCAGATCCTGGTCTGCGCCCGCGTGGACTTCGACGACGCGCTGAGCGCCGCCGACCTCGAACGCGCGTGCGTCCGGCTGGCCGCCGAGCTGCACGACGAGTTCTCCGATGTCACCGAGGTGTTCATCGAACCGGTGCCGCGCAGCGATCCCGAGCTGAGGGCCGCGGTGCTCGCGCGGTACGGCGACATCGCGAAACGCTACGGGCGCTGACCGGCCCCACGGCCAGGCGATAGTGTGCGCCCCACCAAGCTGATCATCGAACTGTGGGGATCCGACATTGCGCAAGATCCTGAGCCTCGCCGTGGCTTTCGCGGCGTCGACGGCCGTGCTGGCCGCGCCCGCTTCCGCGGCTGAGCTGCCCGAGGGCATGACCGCCGGTTACGTCGTCCTCGACCGGCGCACCGGCGAGACCGTCGCCGGGAACGAGCACCACCAGTACCGGTCGGCGTCGCTGGTCAAGCTGTTCATCGCGCTCGACTACCTGGAGTCGCACGGGCCGGACTACGAGATCCCGGCCGACGACCTCGCGCTGCTCGAACCGATGCTGCGCTCCAGCAACGACGACGCGGCCAGCGTGCTGTGGGTGCGCGACGGCTGGGAGGAGATCGTCAACCGGATGGTGGCGAAGATCGGTCTCACCGACACCACGCCGCCGCCCGCGGAAAAGCGCGGCACCTGGGGTTACACCGCGGTCAGTGCCGCGGACGTCGCGAAGACCTACGAGTACATCCTCGAAAAGGCGCACCCGAAGTTCCGCGACTTCATCATGGACAACCTGGAGCAGGCCACGAAGTGCGCAGACGACGGGTTCGACCAGTCGTTCGGCATCCCGAGCGCGCTCCCGCGACCGGGTGCGGTGAAGCAGGGCTGGTCCGGCTTCGGCGCGGCGCCGGCTCCGGGCGAGGAGTGCGTGCCGGCGAACACCAAGCGCGTGCTCGCCTCGCCCGAGGCGCGGTCCGCGACCGAGCTCGCCTCCAGTGGGGACGTCGACCTGACCAGCCGCGTCATGCACACCTCCGGCACCGCCGACCGCGGCGACCGGCGGATCGTCGTCGTCCTGACCTCCCAGCCGACCACCCTGAGCTGGGCGGACTCGGCGGACCGGATCACCGATCTGACGCGCGAGGCGTACCGCTCCCTTGCGTGAAGCCGTGAATCAGTGGTTCACTTCTTCACGTGCCGTACCGACGTACCCCGCAGGTCCAGGCTCGCCTCGACGCCCAGCGTGAGGCGATCCTGACCGCCGCGGCCGCGCTCCTGGCCGAGCGCGGCTACGCGGGGTGCTCGGTGAGCGCCGTCGCGGAGAAGGCGGGCATCGCGACCGGCACGGTCTACAAGCACTTCCCCGGCAAGGCCGAGCTGGTCGTCGAGCTGTTCCAGAGCATCGTCGGCCACGAGGTCGCCGCGGTGCGCAAGGCCGCCGAGACGCCCGGCGACCCGGTCGAGCGGATCGTGGCGATCATCGAGACGTTCGCCGAGCGGGCGCTGAAGGTCCCGCGTCAGGCGTACGCCCTGCTCGCCGAACCCGTCGACGCCCCGATCGAGGCCGAGCGGATCGTGTTCCGGCGTGTGTTCCGGGACGAGATCGCCCGCCACGTCTCCGCGGGCGTCCGCAGCGGGCAGTTGCCGCCGCAGGACGCCGACCTCACCGCCGCCGCCCTCGTCGGCGGCGCCGCCGAGGTGCTGATCGGACCACTGACCACCGACAGCGCCGACGCTATCGGCGCGCTCCGCACGTTCATCGTCCGCGCTCTGGGAGGCCGCCATGCCTGACACCCACGAAGTCCTCAACCAGGTCCCGCCGCTGGTCGACTACGACGTCGCCGGCGACGCCGCGCTGCTGGAGGGGCTGCGCCGGGAAGGCGGTGGCTGGGCCGAGGACGAGGTGCACGAGCTGGGCCGCCTCGCCGGCAGCGCCCAGGGCCAGGAGTGGGGCCGGGTCGCCAACGAGAACCCGCCCGTCCTGCACACGCACGACCGCTACGGCCACCGCGTCGACGAGGTCGAGTACCACCCGTACTACCACGAGCTGATGACGGTCGCGGTCGAGCACGGCCTGCACGCGGCGCCGTGGGTGTCCGACCGGCCGGGCGCGCACGTCGCGCGCGCGGCGAAGGTCCTGGTGTGGAACCAGGCCGAGGGCGGGCACGTCTGCCCGATCTCGATGACCTACGCCGCGGTCCCGACGCTGCGGCACAACCCGGAGCTGGCCGCGGTGTACGAGCCGCTGCTCGCCGCGCCGGTGTACGACTACGGCCTGCGCGTGCCCACCACCAAGCGCGGCCTGATCGCCGGCATGTCGATGACGGAGAAGCAGGGCGGTTCCGACGTCCGCGCCAACACCACCACCGCGCAGCCGGCCGGCGACGGCAGCTACGTGCTGACCGGCCACAAGTGGTTCACCTCGGCGCCGATGTCGGACATGTTCCTGACGCTGGCGCAGGCGCCCGGCGGCCTGTCCTGCTTCATGCTGCCGCGCGTGCTGCCCGACGGCTCCCGCAACCGCATCTTCTTCCAGCGCCTCAAGGACAAGCTCGGTAACAAGTCGAACGCCTCGTCCGAGATCGAGTACGACGGCGCGGTCGGGTGGCTCGTCGGCGAGGAGGGCCGCGGCGTGCCGACCATCATCGAGATGGTCAACAACACCCGCCTGGACTGCGTCCTCGGCAGCGCCTCCCTGATGCGCCAGGCCGTCGTGCAGGCCGTGCACCACGCGCGGCACCGCAAGGCGTTCGGCGCGCACCTCGTCGACCAGCCGGCGATGGCGAACGTGCTGGCGGACCTGGTCGTGGAGTCGGAGGCGGCCACGACCGTCGCGATGCGGCTGGCCGGCGCCACCGCCGACCCGGACCAGCAGGCGTTCCGCCGTCTCGCGCTCGCGGTCACCAAGTACTGGGTGTGCAAGCGCGGCGCCGCGCACACCGCCGAGGCGCTGGAATGCCTGGGCGGCAACGGTTACGTCGAGGACTCCGGCATGCCGCGCCTGTATCGGGAGGCGCCGTTGCTGTCCATTTGGGAGGGTTCGGGCAACGTCGCGGCGCTGGATTCCCTGCGCGCGATGGGCAAGCAGCCGGAGTCGGTGGAGGCGTTCTTCGCCGAACTCGACCTCGCCGCCGGCGCCGACGCGCGCCTGGACGAC
The DNA here is from genome assembly GCF_023376025.1 of Amycolatopsis thermalba. Taxonomy (NCBI): domain Bacteria; kingdom Bacillati; phylum Actinomycetota; class Actinomycetes; order Pseudonocardiales; family Pseudonocardiaceae; genus Amycolatopsis; species Amycolatopsis thermalba. Next base: position 146,863 of record NZ_CP091196.1, on the reverse strand, counting down.
GCGATCGCCCGGGTGCGCAAGGAGCTGTCGGACCTGGAGGACCTCCAGTACCGGGCGCGGCGGCTGGCCGAGATGATGGCCCTGGTGCTGCAGGGTTCCCTGCTGGTGCGCTACGCCCCGAAGGCCGTCGCGGACGCCTTCTGCGCGTCCCGCCTGGCCGGGGACTGGGGCATCGCGTTCGGCACCCTGCCCGCGGGCACCGGCACCAGGGCCATCATCGAGCGGGCGTTCGTCAGCTGACGTCCTCGATCGCGGTGCCCTTCGTCTCCCGGACGAACCGCAGCGCGAACGGGATCGACAGCAGCGCGAACGCCGCGTAGATCCAGTAGGTGACCGACAGGTTCCAGCCGGCCATGCTCGGGAAGCTGACCGTGACCGCCCAGTTCGCGACCCAGTTCGCCGCGGTGCCGACGGCCAGCGCGGCGCCGCGGATGCGCAGCGGGAACATCTCGCCGAGCATGACCCACAGGATCACGCCCCACGACATCGCGAAGGAGATCACGAACAGGTTCGCGAACACCAGCGCGATCGGGCCCCACGCGCCCGGCAGGCTCAGCTCGCCGCCGACGGTGACGGCGTTGCCGAACGCGATCGCGGCCACCCCGAGGCCGACGAGCATGCCCACCGAGCCGATCAGCAGCAGCGGCTTGCGGCCGACCCGGTCGATGAAGGCGATCGCGATGAACGTGCCGATGATGTTGATGACCGGGCTGACCATCGAGATCAGCAGCGAGTCGGTGTTCTGGCCGACGGAGTGCCACAGCGTGTCGCTGTAGTAGAAGATCACGTTGATGCCGACGAACTGCTGGAACACCGCCAGCGCGATGCCCACCCACACGATCGGCAGCAGCCCGAAGCGGCCGCCGACGAGGTCGCGGACCTTGGACCGCTTCTCGGTGCGCAGGCTGCGGCGGATGTCGTCGAGCTTGGTGTCGACGTCCCCGCCCTCGACCTCGCGCAGCACCTTGCGGGCCTTGTCGATCTTGCCGTTGGCCAGCAGGAAGTGCGGCGACTCGGGGATGATCGAGGCGAGGACGAAGTAGATCACCGCGGGCACGGCCGCGGCGCCGAGCATCCACTGCCAGGGCTCGATGCCGCCGAGGTTGCCGTTGAGGTCGTGCGCACCGTCCGCGCCGATCGGGGCCAGTGCCTTGATGACCCAGTTGACCAGCGCGGACACCCCGATGCCGAGGACGATCGCCAGCTGTTGCAGCGAGGCGAGCCTGCCGCGGTAGGCCGGTGGCGCGACCTCGGCGATGTAGGCCGGGCCGATGACCGACGCGACGCCGATCGCGATGCCGCCGACCACGCGCCAGATCGCCAGGTCCCACACGCTGAACGGGAACATCGCTCCGAGGGCGCTGACCAGGAACAGGACCGCCGCGAGCTGCATGGTCCGGATGCGGCCGATCCGGTCGGACAGCAGTCCGCCGAACCAGGCGCCCACGGCCGAACCGATCAGCGCGCTCGACACGGTCAGCCCGGTCACCCCGTCACCGACCTCGAAGTGCCGCTGGATGCCGAGAACGGCACCGTTGATGTTCGAGCTGTCGTACCCGAACAGGAACCCGCCGACCGCGGCCGCGCTGGCGATGAACACGACATGGGCGAGGTGTTGTTGACCGGCTCGCTCCCCGGTCGTCGTCGAACTCACGACCCGTGCTCCTTTGCCTGAGGTGATGCCTCCATTCGGAGCAACCTACAAAATGGTCCAGTCCATGCCGTACCACCGGGTGACATGGACCACCTGATCATGGGAGGCTGAACGCATGAGCTTCGAAGACGAGGTGGCCGCGCGGCTGGCCGGGCTGCCCGGCGTGGAGGCCGTGACGCTGGGCGGGTCCCGGGCGGCGGGCACGCACCGGCCGGACAGCGACTGGGACTTCGCGGTGTACTACCGCGGTGCCTTCGATCCCGCTGACCTGCGCGCTCTCGGCTGGCCGGGCGAGGTGTCGGAGATCGGCGAATGGGGCGGCGGCGTGTTCAACGGCGGCGCGTGGCTGACGATCGACGGGCGCAAGGCCGATGTCCACTACCGCGACCTGGACGTGGTCGAGCACGAGCTGGCCGAGGCGCGGGAGGGCCGGTTCCACTGGGAGCCGCTGATGTTCCACCTGGCGGGGATCCCGAGCTACCTGGTGGTGGCCGAGCTGGCGATCAACCGGGTGCTGCGGGGTTCGCTGCCGGCCGTGGAGTTCCCGGAGGCGCTGCGGCGGTCGGCGCCTGCCGTGTGGCGCGCGCGGGCCTCGCTGACGCTGACGTACGCCGAACACAACTACGCGCCGCGCGGGCAGGTGACGGAGTTCGCGGGAGCACTCGCCACGGCGGCGATGCAGGCCGGGCACGCGGTGCTGGCCGAACGCGGAGAGTGGGTGCTCAACGAGAAGCGCCTGCTGGACCGCGCCGGCCTACGCGAAATCGACAAGCTGATCACCGGCGACCTGCAGGAGGCGGCCCGGCGGGCACGCGAGCTGCTCGGCCTGTAGGGGGCTGGACGACGGCCACGAACGACGTGGGGAGCGGCTGACGGGACTCGGTCCCGGAAATCGCTCTGGGCCGCGGCTGTGGAAGGTGCGCTGAGCTGGGCAGAGACGGCCGCCGGGCAGCGGGTGCTGGGCTGGTGCGGGCTCCGTGAAGGGGGAGCGCCCTGGCTGTTGCGTTTCGAGGATGACTCGGAGGCGGTGTTGCGGCCCGGCGCAGGTCGCACGGAGGTTGCGGCCTTGCGCCTGGCCGGCGAGTCTCGGGCAGCAGCCAGATCCCGGTGGAGCCCAGCGCCGGTAGATTGACGCGGCGCTGTCGCGGCGGAGTTGCACGCGGTCGAGCTGGTTCGCGCGCGGATCTGCCGTTCGGGACAGCCGGAGGCGTCTTCGGTCCCGGTGTTCGTGCACGGTGATCTATGGCTTGGACTGTGCCGGGGCGGGCCATCCCGGTCTGGACTTGGCGTCGCTGCGATGCGACGCGGCGACGATGCTCGGTGGCGATGCACCTGACGTGCTGCCAACGGCGGCGCGCTGCCCGACCCGGCCATGCCGCACACAGCCGGCCAAGCCCCCGTAGGCCACATCGTCGCACTGTGATGGCGGCACCGGCTGGGGGCGAACGGGTTCGGGCTGCTGTCTCCAGGTCAGCGGAGCGCGGACCGCTCACCACCGTCCCCCACCGCAAGCCACCGCCCGCCCGGCGGGAGCTGTTCGGCCTCTAGCGGTTGGTGTCGGCGGTGTGGAAGTTCAGGTACGCCCGGGACGGCGTCGGGCCGCGTTGGCCCTGGTAGCGGGACCCGACGGCGGCCGAGCCGTACGGGTTTTCGGCCGGGCTGGTGAGCCGGAACAGGCACAGCTGGCCGATCTTCATCCCCGGCCACAGGGTGATCGGCAGGTTCGCCACGTTCGACAGCTCCAGCGTGATGTGCCCGGTGAAGCCGGGGTCGATGAAGCCGGCGGTGGAGTGCGTGAGCAGTCCGAGCCGTCCCAGCGACGACTTGCCCTCGAGCCGCCCGGCGAGGTCGTCGGGCAGCGTGACCAGCTCGAACGTGGACGCGAGCACGAACTCACCCGGGTGGAGGACGAACGCGTCGTCGCCGTCCTTCTCGACCAGCGAGGTCAGCTCGTCCTGCTGGAGCTTGGGGTCGATGTGGGTGTACTGGCTGTTGTTGAACACCCGGAAGAACCGGTCCAGCCGCACGTCGATGCTCGACGGCTGGAGCATCGCCGGATCGAAGGGGTCGATGCCGAGACGGCCGGCTTCGAGCTCTTTGCGGAGGTCGCGGTCACTGAGCAGCACGCTCTAACCCTAGGCAGCCCGCATGTGCCGCGCGTAGGTGGGATCCAGCTTGAACACCCGGCCGAGCCGGTCGACGTAGCGGCGGCGTTCGAGTGCGCCGATGTACTCCTGCAGCGCCGTGGCGCCGGGGATGAAGCGCCGCGCGGTCTCGGCGGCGAAGTTGCCCGCGGCGACGGCGAGGATGGCGCCCTGCGCGATCGGGTCGTTGGGGATCTCCAGGAAGTCGGCGTTCGTCTTGCCCAGCACGAGCCGGCTGATGGAGGAGTGCACGGCGACCGAGACGTGGGACAGCACCTTGCCCACGGCGCCGCGCCCCGCGCCGATGGCGGCGTGCGACTCGATCAGGGCCTTGGCGAGGCGTTTGCTGTCCTCGTCGGGGATGAACTCGGTGGACGCGAGCAGCCAGAACAGGCGCCAGGCGTCCTCCTCGGTGGCGGGCAGGAGTTCCTCGTCGATGCCGAGCAGCCAGCCGACGTAGCGCCAGAGGTGCAGGATGTCGGCGCGCTCGCGGTCGCTGAACCGGATGCCGAGCAGCTGCGTGCCGTAGACGAAGACGAGCGAGAAGAGGAGCAGCGTGCCGGCGGTCTGGACCTGGTTGACCGGCTTGTCCCACTCGTCGTAGTCCCAGTCCGGGCGGCGGTTCATGGCGGCGCGGACGTGGGCGTGCACGAGCCGGACGCGCAGGGCGGAGGCGTAGCCGCTGTGGCCGATGGCCAGCGCGCCGGGCGTGGTGACGTCCATCCACCAGGCCGCGGTTTCCACGAGGCGCTGGCTGGCCATCCGCTCGATCTCCCCGGTGGCGACGAGGGTCTTCGTGGCGCGCGAGGCGAGGTAGCCGCCCATGAGCGACATGTCCCCGAGCGGGAAGAGGCCGAGGACGCCGGTGCGGATGATCGCTTTCGCGCCCCGGTCGAGGCGGACGGGATCGACCCAGTACGGGGTGGCCTCGACGTGCTCGAAGAAGTCGACGAGCTCTCGCGGCGGATCGTCGAGGCTGTGGATGCCGTCGGTGAGGGCCTGTTCGAACAGCCGGCGCCCCTGGTGCCCCGGCAGCCGACGGAACATCGCGACGACGGCGTCGGCCTTGGGGTCCTGCGCCTGGGCGAACTCCCGGAAGCGGCGCATCTGGCGTTCGGTCGCGCGGATGTCGTGCTTCACGAAGAGCTTGGCCGCCAGGCTGAAACCCCCACGGCGGAACAACTCGGGATCCGGCAGTCGCTCATCCATGCACACCCACCCCTTTCGACAACGAGTGTTGTCACTTGCGCCCCACGGAGTCAAGGGGGTGGCTTCGCAGAGGAGCGACGTTGTGTATGCTGTGCGTCGCTGCGGATGTAGTTCAATGGTAGAACATCAGCTTCCCAAGCTGAGAACGCGGGTTCGATTCCCGTCATCCGCTCTCCGCAGGTCAGAAGGGGTGCCATCCGGGTTCGGGAGGCGCCCCTTCTGCTGTCTCCAGCAACATCATGCGGCCACGGCGGTGCTCCTCGACGAGCTTCGGGAGCCGCTCCGCCTAGGCCGTCGGCCCCGGCACACCTCCCGCTCCAACCGTCGTGACGTCATCAGCGGCCCTGCCGCCCGAACCTCGCCCGAGGCTCGCTTGCGCCTGTGCAGCGCGTCCGTTCGTATGCTCTGTTCGACTCAACTCAGGGGAGATCGACATGACGTCGCTCGAGACGATGAGCGAACGGGAGTTCTTCGCGAATGTGGGGCGGCGGCCCGGCATGTTCGTCGAGCGCGGGACCTACCACGCGATCAGTTCCTTCATCACCGGATACGACCAGCACGCCATGCGCAACGGCGGCGGATGGCTGCGCGAATTTCACGACTGGGTCTTGCGGAGGCGCGGCCTCGAGAGGAGCCCTCTGGTCTGGAGCGCCGAAGTGCTGTGGCTCGCATTTCCTGATGGAGCCTTCCGCTCACGTGGCTTCGACCTCACGGCCGACGAGAACGCGCACGCCATCAACGTGCTGTTCGAGTTGCTGGACGAGTCCCTGGCCGAACGCGAAGCCGCCGACGATGCTCCCGCGAGTGCGTAGCGGCATGTGCGATCAGGGGGAAGGCAAGCTGTGATCATCCACGGTTCGGGGGAATCCGAACAACCTCGCTGCCCGACCGCCAACACGGCACCCCGCCAGCCGGCCACCGCAGCGCGCATCTGAGCCTGATCTCGAACGCCTCCCGCCGCCTCACCGAGACACGTTCCCGGCGCCGGCCGGGCTCGCGTTCGGGGGACGGCGTCCCGATCAACGCAGCCACCAGGTCGCCGAGGATGTCCCACATCCGGCAGAAGTTACCCGCCCGCAAGACGAACGCAGGGCACAGTAGTCAGGTGGACGATCGAGGTCTAGACCGGGACGGGACGATCGCGCGCGAAGGCTCTCTGGATCGCGTGTCCACAGAGTTCGCCCCCGTCGTGGAGGCGTTTCGGAGGCGCGTCGTTGGGACTTTCGTGCGGCTTCACAGCGCCTACCTCTACGGCAGCGTCCCGCGCGGCACCGCCCTCCCCGGCACCTCCGACCTCGACGCCCTCCTCGCCCTCCACGACGAGCCCACCGACGCCGACCGGCGCGAGGCCGGGCGCATCGAGGACGCCCTCGACCGCGAGTTCCCCCAGATCAACGGCGCCGGCATCCAACTCGACAGCGCCCGCACACTCCTCAGCGACGCCGAACGCCACGACGGCGGCTTCTTCGTCGCCTGCCTGTGCACGCCCCTCCTCGGCCCCGACCTCGCCGAGCACCTGCCCCGCTATCGCCCCACGTCGGTGCTCGCGCGCGAGACGAACGGCGATCTCGGAGCGCTGCTCCCGGACTGGCGCAAGCGCGCCGCCGAGGTGACCGACCGCGAACGCCAGACCCTCAGCCGCACGGTCGCGCGCCGGATCGTCCGCACCGGCTTCACCCTGGTCATGCCCCGCTGGGGCGGCTGGACGAGCGACCTCGCCCGATCCGCCGAACTCTTCGGCCACTACTACCCGGACCGCCGCCAACAGATGCGCACCGCCGCCCGGACCGCCCGCGAACCCACCGCCGACCCGGCGATCCTCGCGATGCTGATCGACGACCTGGCCCCCTGGCTCGCCGCCGAGTACACCGCCACCCACGGTGAGCGGACACCACGGCCCTGAGTCCGCACAGGACAACGCCCCGGGATCACTCCGACGTGGTCTTCGCCCTGCGCGCCGCCGCCATCCGGCCTAGCTTGGGTCGGATGGTGCGCCGTGTTCTCGCAACGACCTTGATCGCCTTCGCCGCCGCCGGCTGCTCGTCCGGTGGCGACGACCAGGCCGCGCCCACCTCCGCGCCGCCCACCAGCGCCGGCGCGTCGATCGTCGACGTCGCCTACCGGAACGGGCAGGTGGATCCCGCGAACCTCGTCGTGCCGGGGAAGGTCGGGCAGCCGCTCCAGGTGAACGTCACCTCGGACCGCGCTGACGACATCGTGGTCGACGCCTACCCGGACGCGAACGCCGACGTCGCCCCGACCGAGCCCGAGGACCTCGACGTCACCCCGACCCGCACCGGCACGTTCACCATCCGGCTCGCCGGTGCGAACGTCACCCTCGTCACCGTCGAGGTCAGCTGACCAGCTCCCGGAGCGGCCCCGACAGCCGGGCCGCGAGCGCCACGTCGACCTGTGCTGCCTCGGCGAGCAGCGGTTCCACGACCGCCCCGAACGCGCGCCGCAGCTCGGCCGGCTCCACGGTCCGGACCAGGGTGTCCGCGAATGGCGCCAGGACGTCCGCGGGCAGGTCGTCCACCCCGCGTCCCTGCACGGCCGGCACCCCGTGACGCAGGCACGCCAGCGCGAGCACCTGATCACGTGCGCCGCTGATCATGTACTCCGCCTGCCACACCCGGCCCCGCGCGATGCTGGACCGGGCGGGCAGCGCGTACAGCCACGCCATGCCCATCAGGTGCTCCGCCGACGGCGGCTGAATCCGCGGCGGCTCGTGCGGCATGCCGAACAGCGTCCGAAATGTCGGACCAGTCGGGCCGAACTCGGCCTCCGGCCAGAACGCGATGTCGACCTGGAGCGTGTCCGGCAGCAGGAACACCCGGAACACGCCGAGGTCCAAGTGGTGGATCGCGCGGTGCTCGCGGTACATCCGGTCGGTCCAGTCCGCCACGACCTGCTCACGGTCCTCAGCTACCGCGAGCGCCAGGTCGATGTCCGACCACTGGTCCTCTCGTCCAACGGACGCGGACCCGGTCAGCGCCGCACCGCTGACCCGCTCGTCGGCGTGCGCCACCGCGATCAAGGCGTCGCGCAACCGCGCACGACTGTCAGGGGTGAACACGATCGCCCTCCTTCGGCTCGGCGCGGACCGTCCACCGCGCGGCCGCCCGCAGCGCCAGCAGCAGCGGCACCGAACCGCTGTCGGTGATCAGCGCGGGCAGGGACGGCAGGTCCGCACCCGCGGCCAGCTCCCGCCCGTACGCCGCGAGGTCGATCTCCACGAACCGCATCGCCGCCGTGAAATCGCGCTCCGACCGGCTCGGACGGCGCGTCACGAGGTCCTGCCGCGTCACCGACAATTCCGTCAGCCCGAAGAACTCCGACTTCGCACCGCGGTCCATCCAGCGGGCGAACCCGGTGATCGTCGTGCGCACGATCTCGTCGCGGCGCAGCCCGGTCTCCTCGCACAGCTCGCGTTCCATCCCGGCGCGGACCACGTCGTGCAGGTCGTCGCCGTCGAGGTCGCGCGGCTCCAGCGATCCGCTGCCCGACGGGGCGAGCAGCGACTGGCTGGCCGAATTCCGGTTGGACTGGAGCACCACCAGTACGCAGCCGTCGGTGGTGACCGCCACCGTTGACACCCCGACGATGTCCGCCAGCCGGCTCTCGGCGAGCGTGTGCAGCCGGCCCGCGGTGTCGACCATCATGTGTCGTCGCAGGTCGAAGACCTGGTCGGTGTCCCGGCGCGCGATCCGCAGGGTCGCCAGCTCGTTGGAGCACTGCGCGTCGAAGAACCGGGTGCGCTGCAGCCGGATCGGCGCGCCGTGCCCGACCGACGGCAGCGGCTCACCCGCATGCCGACCACCTTGCCGTTGAACAGCAACCGGCCGTGCGCGCGCAACGGCAGCACGTACGGCGCGGTGGCCTTGAGTTCGGCGGGCAGGCGATACGGGTCCGGCGCGACCTCGACCGAGAACCGTTGTGTCCACAGTGCTCGGTCGATGGCATCGCTGACCAGGGCGGTTCCGCGTCCGGTCAGGTGGAGGTACCGGGCTTCGGGGTAGCTCGCGGGCGGTGGGACGTCCGCGTGCGGGAAGGGCGCGGCGATCGCGGCGAACTCGTAGGCGGCCCAGCGGCCGCGGAGCATGCGGATGTCGCGGGTGAGGGTCAGGACGCCGAGCGCGAGCGCGACCCCCGAGAGCACGATGCCGACGGCGCTGGGCACGAGCGTGACGAGGCCGAGCAACACGCCCAGGGCGGACACGAACACCGGCCATTCACGCGAGCCGATGAACCAGAAGTAGTCGGCCTTCGCCCTGGCGCGGTTGGTCAGCTTGCCCATCGATCATGGTGTCTACCAGAAAGCGGGTAACGATCCGGGCGAAATGATCCGGATCACCGCGCCGGTCCGTGCGACGATCGCGCCGACCGACGGGAGTGGGACATGTGGGAAAGCGCATGGAGTGGCCGCTGACGGGCGTCGCGGTGGTGTTCCTGGCCGCCTACGCCTGGCCGATCCTCCAGCCGTCGCTCGGGAGCACCGGCCGTCTGTGGTGCGAGGTCGTCACGTGGCTCACGTGGGGGCTGTTCGCGCTCGACTACGTCGTGCGACTGGTCCAGTCGCGCGACAAACCGCGTTTCCTCCGGCGGCACGTACTGGACCTCCTGGTCATCGTGCTCCCGCTGCTCCGCCCGCTGCGGCTGCTGCGCCTCGTCGCGATGCTGAACGTCCTCAACCGCACCGCCGCGCTCGCCCTGCGCGGACGGGTCGTCGTGTACTTCGTGGGCGCGACGGTGCTGATCGTCTTCTGCGCGGCCCTCGCCGTGCTCGAAGCGGAGCGGCCGGTCGAGGAGGCCGGCATCAAGACCTTCCCGGACGCGCTGTGGTGGGCGATCACGACGATCACCACCGTCGGCTACGGCGACCGCTACCCGGTGTCGGGCACCGGGCGGCTGATCGCGGTCGGGCTGATGGTCGCGGGCATCGCGCTGCTCGGCGTGGTGACGGCGACCTTCGCGTCGTGGCTGGTCCGCCGGGTCGAGGAGGCCGAGGCGACGTCGCAAACCGTGACGCGCGCACAGATCGCCGAGCTGAGCCGGGAGATCGCCGAACTGCGCGCCGCCCTGGGCGCGAGCGAACGGAAGGACCCGTGACGGGCCGGTCGCTGGAGCAGCTCGAGGACGACTACTGGGGCGACCCGCCGCCGGACACCAGCTACCTGATCCGGACCTGCTACCGGATGCGCCAGGTCCCGCTGGACGAGCTGGACGCCGAGGGCGTGCGCATCCTGCTCGGGCAGCAGATCGGGGTGCCGTACCTGGTGCCGCGCGCGCTCGAGATCCTCAACCGGGACCCGTTCGCGGAAACCCACTTCGGCTACCTGGTCGACGCGCTCCGCCGCATCCCGGAGGACTACTGGGCGGCCAACCCGGTGCAGCACGCCGATTTCGACCGCGCGAGACGGCGCGCCGGGCGCTAGCCGCCCGGATAAATGTCCTCGGATCGATCACCTGGGCGATTCCCGTGGACCTCGAGCGACTGTGCCGGACGTCAGCCGCCCGAGTGCATGTCCTCTGCTTCGGGCACCAGGTCGTCGTCCGGGTTGTTCAGCCAGCCGTGTGGCAGCGTGACCTTGCCGGGTGAGCCCTGGCGTCCGCGCGGGCCGAGGGCGTCCGCGGGGAACGGCGCCGCGTGGTCCAGCTGGGCGATCAGCTCGTCCAGCTCGTCCATCGACGACACCATCGCGAACCGCCGCCGCAGCCCGGATCCCACCGGGAAGCCCATGAAGTACCAGGCCATGTGCTTGCGCAGGTCGCGCATCGCCTTGTCGTGGCCGTCGTGCTGGACCAGCAGCTCCGCGTGCCGCCGCAGCACCCGCGCGACCTCGCCCAGGCTTGGCCCCTCCGGGATCGGGCGGCCGGCGAACGCGGCCTCCAGCTCGCCGAACAGCCACGGCCGGCCCAGGCACCCGCGTCCGACGACCACGCCGTCGCACCCGGTCTCGGCCACCATCCGCAGCGCGTCGTCGGCGGTGAAGATGTCGCCGTTGCCCAGCACGGGGATGGTCCGCACGGCCTCCTTCAGGCGGGCGATCGCCCTCCAGTCGGCCTTGCCGGAGTAGCGCTGGGCGGCCGTGCGGGCGTGCAGCGAGACCGCCGCCGCGCCCTCGGCCTCGGCGATGCGGCCGGCGTCGAGGAAGGTGTGGTGGTCGTCGTCGATGCCGATCCGGAACTTGACCGTGAACGGCACGCCCGCGGCCTCGGCCGCCTCCACCGAGGCCCGCACGATCTGCGCGAACAGCTTCCGCTTGTACGGCAGCGCCGCGCCGCCGCCCTTGCGGGTGACCTTGGCGACCGGGCAGCCGAAGTTGCTGTCGATGTGGTCGGCCAGCCCCTCACCGACGATGATCTTGACCGCTTCCCGCATGGTCTTCGGGTCCACGCCGTAGAGCTGCATAGACCGGGGGTATTCGCCCTGGTCGAAGGCCATCATGTGCATGGTCCCGGGGTGCCGCTCGACGACGGCGCGCGCGGTGATCATCTCGCACACGTACAGCCCGGCGCCGTACTCGCGGCACAACCGCCGGAACGCGACGTTCGTGATGCCGGCCATGGGCGCGAGCACCACTGGGGGATCGACCTCGTACGGGCCGATCTTCAGTGCGGGCTTGCTCAGGGTCGCGGTCACGTCCTCCATTGTCGCTGGTGACTCGCGCCACCCGCAGTCAGGCCCGTTCGACTGCCGGGATGTCGGCGGTGATCCGGGATTTCGGACGAGGTGCGGTGACGGTCCACAGAATCTTCCCGTCTGGGTGGATCCCGCCGATGCAGGTCAGGCTCCGGCAGACGACCTGCGCGGCGTGGCCCGCGGACCCGAGTTCGACCTTCAGGTGCGGGATGTCGACGGTGGGGCTCCGCAGGATCTGGTCCTCCGCGCGGCCGACCACCAGGCCGGTGAACCACAGCTGATCGAAGTGCACCGACAGCACGCCCTCGAACAGCAGCTCGACCGGCTCGTCGGGGTCGTCGTCGGTGCGCAGGACCAGCTCCGAGTGCTCGACGCCGTAGCGCCACACGCGGAAGGCCCGGGACGAGCTGAACAACGGCTCCGGCTGGTTCATGGCCCCCAGTATGGGTGCCGATGACGCGCCCCGCGGGGTGGCTGTCACCGGAGTGGTTGACGTCGGTGCGCTCGGGTAGCGGTGGTTGGCGGGGGTTCGGTCGGGTGGCGGTACGGCCGTCGCTGGGGTGGTTGATGCCGGTTCGCTCCGGTCGCGGTGGTGGCTGGCGCGGCTTCGGTCGGGTGGTGGGGGCGGCTACGGCCGGGGTGGTTGACCCCGGTTCGTTGGGACGGCGCGGGTGCGATGGCGGTCGGGGCGGCTGGCGCGGGTTCGGTCGGCTGGTGGTGCGGCTGCGGCCGGGATGGTTGATGCCGGCTCGCTCGGGTCGCGGTGGTGACTGGAGTGGTTGGCGGGGGTTCGCTCTCGTTGCGGTGGGGCCGTGGCTGGGGCGGATTCAATCGGGCGGCGGGGCGCGACTGGAGTGGTTGATGCCGGCTGACTCCGGTAGCGGTCCGGCCGTGCCGGAGTGGCCGTCGCCGGGGTGGGCGACGGCCGGCTCGCTTCAGCAGCCACCCCGGGCGACGCGGGCTCACTCCAGCAGCTTCTCCAGCGCCTGCCGCGCGACCGACCCATCGTCGAGGGTCTTCATCGCCAGGAAGTCCGCCAGTTCCGGCGCCGGGCGGTCCAGGTAGCGGCCCGCCCGGTGCGCGGCGTCCACCGCGTCCTCGGCGAGTCCGTGCTCGACCAGCAGCGACACCGCCTCCGCCCACTTCGGCGAGCCGATCAGCTCACGAATGGTCCGCACGTGTGGCTGCGACAGGCACGGGTCGTCGACCGTCCAGCTGTGCGTGCCGTGCCGGACCTCGGTCACCGGGCCGCCGGGCACGTGCACTTCGGCCCGCGTGCCGGGCGGAACCACGACGTCCAGGGTCAGCTGCCCGTCCGCCCGTCGCCAGGCCACCGAAGCCGCACCAAAGGGCGTCTCGTGGCGGGCCGAGGCGTGGGTGAGCGCCGCGTCGGGCACCGGGCGCACCACCATCGACCGGTACCCGGGCGCGGCCGGCGCCAGCCCGGCGACCGTGCGGTGCATCCAGTCGGCCACCGCACCCAGCGCGTAGTGGTTGAACGAGGTCATCTCACCCGGGTTGATCGACCCGTCCGGCAGCATGCTGTCCCAGCGCTCCCAGATCGTCGTCGCGCCCATCGTCACCGGGTACAGCCACGACGGGCACCCCCGCTCCAGCAGCAGCCGGTACGCCAGCTCCGGGTACCCGGCCGTGGTCAGCGCGTCCGTGATCAGCGGCGTGCCGACGAACCCGGTCGCGATGCGGAAGCCGTTGGTGCGCACGAGATCCGCCAGTCGTCGACCCGCGACCGCCCGCTGCTCCTCCGTCGGCAGCAGTGCCCACTCGATCGCCTGCGCGTACACGGTCGGCGCGTCGGAGAGCACGCGCCCCGACCCGGTGACGTACTCCCGGACGAACGCCGCGCGCGTCTCCTCGGACAGCGTCCGGTATTTCGAACCGTCCCGGCCCAGCACCTCAGCTGCCGCGGCCACGATCTCCGCCGAGCGCACGAGATACGCCGTCGCGACCACGTCGGAGTCGGCCTTCGCCGCGAACGGGTCGTCCGGCGGTGCGGTGGGGTCGAGCCAGTCGCCGAACTGGAACCCGCCCGCCCACACGCCGTCGGTGGTCAGCGACGCGATCTTGTCGACCCAGCCGCGCATGCTGTCGAACTGCCGCGCCAGCACCTCGGCGTCGCCGAACCGCTGGTAGAGCACCCACGGCACGATCACCGCCGCGTCACCCCAGGCCGTCGCGGTCGGGCTGTCGCCGGGCAGCACGTCCGGGATCACGAACGGCACCGCGCCGTCCGGACGCTGATCGGCGGCGAGGTCGGCCAGCCACGAGCGCAGGAACCCGGCGCAGTCGTAGAGGAAGCTCGCGGTCGGCGAGAAGACCTGGATGTCGCCGGTCCAGCCGAGCCGCTCGTCGCGCTGCGGGCAGTCGGTCGGCACGTCGAGGAAGTTGCCGCGCATGCCCCACACGACGTTCTCGTGGAACTTCTCCAGGTCCGGGTCCGAGCAGCTGAACCAGCCGGTGCGGCGCAGATCGCTGTGCACCACCACGGCTTCCAGGTCCGCGGCTCGCAGATCGTCCACTCCGGACACCTCCGCGTACCGGAAACCGTGGAACGTCAGGCTTGGCTCCAGCACGGTCTCGGCGCCGCCGGGCAGGACGTAGGTGTCGGTCGCCTTCGCTGACCGCAGCGGCCGCACGCCCAGCTCGCCGTCCTCCAGCACCTCCGCGTGCCGCACGGTGACCTCGCGGGCGTCCCGCACCCGCAGCCGCACCCAGCCGACGACGTTCTGCCCGAAGTCCACCAGCGTCTTCCCGGACGGCGAGGCCCACACCCGCACCGCGGGCACCACCTCGGTCACCCGCACCGGCGGGCCCTCGGGCGCGACGAGCCGGCCGAGGTCGGCGTCCACCACCTCGACCTCGTCCGCTTCGGACTCGGTCAGCGTCAGGTCGGTGTGCTGCCCGTCGTACAGGTCGTCGGAGGTGATCCGGCTCTCCGTCGCCGACCACCGCTCGTCGGTGCTGATGACCTCGGTGGTGCCGTCGGCGTAGGTCACCTCCAGCTGCGCCAGCAGCGCGAGCCGGTCGCCGTAGAGCGCGCGGCGGCCGGACCAGGTGAGCCGACCGCGGAACCACCCGTTGCCGAGCAGGAACTCCAGGTCGTTGGTCCCCTCGCGGAGCAGCGAGGTGACGTCGTGGGTCTGGTAGCGCAGCCGGTGCGCGTAGCTGGTCCAGCCGGGCGCCAGCACCTCGTCACCGACGCGGGAACCGTTGATCGACGCGGTGTAGACGCCGTGCGCCGTCGCGTACAGCCGGGCGGACACGATGCCCGGCCGCAGCTCCACGCGGCGGGTGAGGATCGGCGCGCGCTGCCCGATGCCGCCGATCGTGCGCGGGCTGATGAAGCGCGCCGACCAGTCCTCCGGCCGCAACAGCCCGGTCTCCACCGTCGCCGGCTCCGACCACTCGTCGCCGACGCGCACGCGCACGGTCGCCCTGGTCCGCGACGGCAGCGGTTCGAACGGCCACGGCACCAGCACCTGGTCGGCCGATTCGACCCGCACCGTCGTCGACCCGTTCAGCTCGACCTCGTACGCGGTCTGCGCCCAGTCCGGGTCGTCCGTGCGCACCTGCCAGGACAGGCGCGGTGTGCCGGTGCCGATGCCCAGCGGGACGTCGTGGTGCTCGAAGCGGACGGCGGTGACGGTCAACGATCGCTCTCCTTCTCGTGCTGTACCAGCCGCACCGGCCCGAACAGGCCCGTGCGGACCTGCCCGGCGGCCACGGCCATCGTGGGCGACGCGTCGTCGAGGTACCCGGCGAGCGTCCCGCGGACGACGATTTCCAGTTCGTTGACGCCATCCCGGACCGCGTCCGAGATCTCGGACCGCCAGGGTCCCCAGACCAGGCGGTCGACGAGCCGGCCGTTGACCACCACGTCGGCCGTGCCGCGCACCTCGCCGAGGTCGAGCACGACGCGGCCGGGCAGCGCCTCGAACGTGGTCCGGTACCGGACCAGGCCGCCGAGCGCACGCAGTCCGAGGTCCTCCCAGCTGTGCAGCTCGACCGGCGCTTCGGCGGTCTCGACCTCCAGTCCCGCGTCCAGCAGCGCGCCACCCCGGCGCCCGTCCACCGCGCGGAACCGCAGCTCGACGGGGGTGCCGGCGCGCAACGGCTTGGGGAAGCGGACTCGCTGGTCGACCGGCTTGTACTCGGCCTCGCCGATCCGGACGACCACGTCGAGATCGGTCGGGACGCGCAGCGCCACCGCACCGAGCGGGGCCGGGAAGGTCAGCGTCTCGGTGCGTTCCCCGCCCGGCGCGACGTCGGGGATCACCGGCACGACGACCTCGCCGGGCGCGGCGGCGGGTTCGAGCCAGTGCGCGCCGGGCAGCGGGTGCGGCCGCGCCCACCGGCACAGGAACCGCGGGTCGCGCCGGTGCAGGCGACGCACCTCGCCCCAGTCCGGTCCGCTGACCAGGCGCGGATCGCGCGAGTCCACGGCGACCGGGCCGGTCGTGATCAGGGTGAGCGTGTTCTCCCCGGGGCGGAGGTGTTCGCGCAGGTCATACGGGTGGATGCGGATCTCGCGGAACCCGGGGTAGGGGTTGAAATCGCCCTGCCTGCCCACCTCGGCGCCGTTGACGAGGACCCGGCAGGCCTCCTCGCTGGCGACCTGCACCGTTGCGTCACTGGGCATCTCGTCGAGGTGGAAGGTCCGGTGGATCTCCCCGCCCGCCAGCCATTCCGGCCTGCGGTAGGCGGCAGGATCGGTGACCACCGCGAACGACGCCCGCAGTGGGCCGTCCTGGTCCGCGGTGAACTCGATCTCCACCCGCACCGTCCGGCTGGCCGGAAGCGGGCTGAACGACTTGTACCCCGGCCGGTCGACCGGCACCTCCGCACCGTCCACGAACACCCGCCGCGCCGCGCTCGCCCCGACGGCGAGGAACAGACCGTCGCGCTCGGGCAGGGGCAGATACGTTCGTATTCCGACCGTCTCCCCGGTGCGCACGTGCCGCCAGTCGAGGAACTCCTCGGGCACGTAACCCTTGGGGCCCAGCGCTTCCGCGTGCCCGGGGTCGTCGCGGATGCCGCGGGACAGCGACCACGTGACGGGCCGCCACCCATCGGCGTCCCGGGCTTCCGCGAACACGCCGTACCCGGCCAGCTCGTCACCCAGCCGCCAGACCTCGATCGGCAGCACGCCGGTGCGGGACGGCGCGGCCAGGTCGCCGTGCCGGTTGTCCAGAGTGGACTCCGCCAGCCCGCGCCAGTCGTCCAGGAGCACCGACCGCACCACCGGCCCCGGCGGCGTGTGCGTGGCCGCGGGCAGGTCGTCGCCGAAGACGAGCAGCGTCATCGGCCCGTCGGTGAAGGCGACCTCGACCGAACCGTGCACGACTGGGACGTTCGTGCGCTCCCCGGTGCGCGGGTTCCACTGCTGGGCCCGTCCGGTCACCCCGCTGACCCGCGCCACCCGGTCCGAGGGCGACACGAACTCGTACCCGTTCGCGCGCAGCTGCCGCCAGTACTCGTCCCAAGGAAAACCCGTGTCCGTCCAGCCTTCGCGGTCGAGGTCGACGATCGGCGCCCGGGTGCCGCTGCGCTCGTCGTGCGCGGTCAGCAGCAGGACGTGCCGGTCGCCGTGCCGCCGGACCAGGAACGGCACGTCGGACCGGATCCGGGATTTCGGAAGCACCGCCGGAACGTCCTCGGGCTCGGCGACCGTGATCGCGCCCGCCACTGCGCCGCCGCCCACGCAGACGACGGTCCCGCCGGCCGCGGCGAACTCCGCGAGGCGAGCGGCCGCGGCGGGGAGCAGCAGTTCGACCTCGGGCAGCACCACCGCGCGGTAGGTCTCCGCCCCGATCCGCAGCCCGTCGGCGGTGACCTCCCCGGAGGCGATCGTGGCCTCGTCGAACGTGTCGTGGTCGATCCCGGCGCGCTCCAGCACCCCGCGTTCCTCGGCGAACCAGGTGCCCACCCCGTTGAGGGCGTGGAACGTGGCCGCCGCGCGCTCCGCGGGCGGCAGCGGGCCGTCCAGCGTCAGGTAGGCCTGAGCGGTGCTGGTCGGCGACAGCAGCACCACGTCGCAGCAGTGCGTGCCCGCCGTCAGCACCGAGCACAACCGGCTCACCGCGCCGGAGAACTGCGAGTACGCGGGCCAGTACGGCTGCCGCCAGCAGGTCGACGGCGGCGCCCACTCCCACCAGCCACCCGCCGTCGAGTAGTACACCGCGTGCGGGTCGTAGAGCGTGGCGCCGCGGCGCAGGAACGGCGCGAGCCAGTCGTAGGTCTCCTCGAGCGTGCCGCCCCAGCCCGACGAGTGGAACGCCTCGATCCAGGTGCGCGGGTGCCCGTGCGCGTGGGCGAGCGAGCTGTGCACCTTCGCGTCGCCCCAGTGGTCGCTGCCCGGCGCGCCGAACCCGGAGTGCGTGCCCAGGTAGTCGCCGTAGATCCGGACACCGCCCACCGGATCGCCTTCGCGGGCCGGGCTCGCCTGGTCGAACCCGCAGATCAGGCCGCGGTGGCTGAGCCACTGAGCCAGTGGACCGAATAACGCGCGCCGCGCCAGCCGGGCACGGTGTTCCTGGTAGTCCCGGCGGATCCCGGCCGACTCCGCGTCGTCGCCCGCGTACAGCGCGGACAGCCGCGGCACCAGGTCGTAGCCGTACTCGGCCGCGAAGGTCTCCGCGAAGTCGTGCCCCCAGGTCGGCAGCGGTGGCAGCTCGTCCTGGAAGAAGCCCGGGATCACCGTGCCGAACCAGCGGCCGACGTGCCGCTCCAGCTCGCCGTGCACCTGGTCGAGCAGCGCCGCGCAGGCGTCCGGGTTGAAGTAGTCGAAGCCGCTGACGCGGTGGCTGATCGTGCCGTCCGGGTCCCGGTGCAGGGCGAGCCCGGCGAACTCCGGGTGGGCCGCGGTGAGGCGGCCCTGGAAGTTCGCCCCGGAGAACCCGATCTGGTCGTACATCCACAGCTGGAACCCCAGCTCGGCGGCGTCGGCGCAGGCGCCGTCCAGCAGCTCGATCCACTTCGGACTGAGGAACGGCGGATCGTCGGCCAGCGAACCGAACATCGGGCCGGTCGGCGCCAGGCACATCACCACCGCCTGCCGGACGCCCTGCGACACCAGCTGTTCCATCTGCCACCGGATCCGGTCCCCGGTGACCCGGCCGCCGCTCCACCACCAGATCGGCAGCGGCGAGAACTCGGGGCCGGGATCGGTGAACCGGGTCAGCAGCTCGTCGGAGCTCATGCGGTGGTGCGCTCCGCCTCGATCTGCTCCAGCGACTTGCCCGAGGTGTTCGGCATGAAGAAGAACCCGACGCCGCCGCTGATCACCAGGAACAGCGTGAGCAGACCGCCGGCGAGGGTGAACCCGCCGCTGGCCAGCGTCGGCAGGAAGAAGCTCCACACACCCAGCAACGTCCGGGCGACGCCGAAGGTGAAGCCCTGCGCGGTGCCGCGCAGCATCGTCGGGAACAGCTCCTGGCTCCACACCTTGTAGAACGCCTCACCGGCGAGCGAGCAGCCGACGCCGAACAGCACGATGTTGGCGATGATCACCGGGACGTTGAACGGCAGCACCACGTAGAGCCCGTAGGCGACGATCTGCATAATCGCGCCGATGCCCCACATCCACTTGCGCGTGTGGTGGCTGCGGTCGGCGAAGCGCATGAAGACCAGCGTGGTGACCAGGATGCCGATCACGAACCCGGCGCAGGACAGCGCGACGCTGGCCGCCTGGCTGCCCGCGTTGAGGGTCTTGATGACGTACGGCGTGAAGATCCCCGACGTGCCCGCCGCGATGTTCCAGAACACGTAGACGAGCCCGGTGAACAGCAGCGCCTTGAGGTGGGCGCCCCGGAAAAGCGCTTTCAGCTGGTACTTGACGTCCTTCGTGGAGGCGGCCGAGGTCCAGCGCGCGGATTCGGACAGGCCCCGGCGCATGGCCCAGGTGACCAGCGCGATCACGAACAGGTGCAGGAACACGATCCGCGTGCCCAGCAGGTCCAGCGGCGTGAGCGCGAGCGACAGCAACAGCACGATCACCGGGCCGAGGTTCCACGCGACCTGGGTGAAACCGAGGAGCTTGCCGCGTGCCTTCGACGGGGAGAACTCGCCGACCAGCGCCAGCGACGTCGGCACGTCCGCACCGACCGCGACCCCGACGACGAACGTGCCGATGAACAGCATCGGCGTGTTGACCGCGAGCGCGATGCACAGGATGCCGGCCGCGTAGACCAGCAGGTCGTACTTGTAGATCCGCTTCCGGCCCAGCTTGTCGCCCAGCCGGCCGCCGATGAACGCGCCGATCGCACAGCCGATGGCGTTCGGGCCGATCGCGGCGAGCGCGCCCACCGCGCCCTCGGACAGGCCGAGGTAGCTCTGGAAGAGGGCCAGACCGGCACCGAGGGCGACGATCGACCCGGCATCCAGGTAGGAGGCCATGCCCGCGAGCACGGACCACCGCCACTGCTGGCGGCTGATCGTGCCGCCGTCTTCCACGGCGCTCGCGCCGACCGCTTCGCGTGAGGTCATGTGGTTCTCCTCGTCTTCCTTGACGCGGGTCACATTTTGAAACGTATTAAGCGGGCAGGTTAGCGTGTGGGTGGGGGAATAACAAGCTTCCGTTCGGCCCATTGAACGTTTCATGCGTGCTAGGCTCGTAGCCTGGCAGATCGAGGGGACGCATGGTTGGCATCAAGGATGTGGCCCGGCGCGCCGGGGTCTCCATCGGCACGGTGTCCAATGTGGTCAACCGGCCGCACATCGTTTCCCCGGCCACCCGCTCACGCGTGCTGTCCGTCATCGAGGAGCTGGGCTACGTCCGCGACGAGTCCGCGCGGCAGCTGCGGGCCGGCCGCAGCCGCATCATGGCGCTGCTCGTGCTGGACCTGGCGAACCCGTTCTTCGTCGACGTCGCGCGCGGAGCCGAACAGGCCGCGCACGACGCGGGGCTGAGCGTCATCACGTGCAACAGCGGGCAGCGCGTCGACCGCGAGGAGTCGTACCTGTCGCTGCTGGCCGAGCAGCGGGTGCGGGGGTTGTTGCTGAGCCCGGTCGACACGTCCGGCGCGGCGCTGGAGACGTTCCGCCGCAGTGGGATCCCGTACGTGTTCGTGGACCGGAAGGTGCCCGCGGACGAGGCGAGTTCGGTGTCCGTGGACGATCTCGCGGGCGGTGAGCTGGCCGGGCGGCACCTGCTGGAGACCGGGCACCGGCACATCGCGTTCGTCAACGGGCCGCGGATACTCACGCAGTGCCGCGACCGGGAACAGGGGCTGCGGACCGCGCTGGAGGGGTCCGGGGCCGAGCTGTCGGTGATCGAGACGGCCGAGCTGGACGTGGTGTCCGGGCGGGACGCGGGCGCGCGGCTGCTGGGCGTGAGCCCCCGGCCGACGGCGGTGTTCTGCGCCAACGACCTGCTCGCGCTGGGCGTGCTGCAGGCGATGGTCGGCGCGGGCGTGCGGGTGCCGGACGAGATGGCGATCGTGGGCTACGACGACATCGAGTTCGCCGGGGCGGCGGCGGTGCCGCTGACGTCGGTGCGCCAGCCCGCGCGGCGGCTGGGCCAGACGGCGGCGGAGTTGCTGATCGCGGAGACGGCGGACCCGGGGAACCGGCCGGCGCACCGGTCGGTGGTGTTCAAGCCGGAGCTGGTGGTGCGGGCGTCGACGCAGTCGCGCCGGTGAGGGCTTCCGGGCGGCGGCTCGGGTGGCGCCCGGCAGTTTCGAGCTGATTCCCCCGTGGGCGGGCAGGCGCGCCTCGCGGGCTCCGGTGCCAGCGCGGGTCAGCGTTCCGCGCCGGAGCGGTGGCACCGGGTGCCGCCCGCGGCCCGTCAGTGTTTGGCCACGTAGCGGCGCCAGAGCCGGCGTGGCTCCGGCTCGCGCGGTGCGGGCACCAGCAGGTGCGTCAGGCACTCTTCGCAGGTCTTGCCGGGTGGTGCGGTCATCGCGGCGGGGAGGAATCGTGCGCCGCACACCGATTCCAGCTCCAGGCCCGCCGCCATCGCCGTGTCGGGAACCGCGTGCTCGGCCGTGCCGTCCGCGCTGGTCACCCAGACCGGATGGTCGTCCGGGGTCGCTTCCATCGCTTCTCCCCTCCGCCGCTGCTCCGTCCGGACCTACCCGCGGGCCGCCGGCTCAAGCCGGATTCACCTGGCCGTGGCGGTCACCTCGGCCCGAACTCGAGGTTCAGGCAGGCCAGCCGCCCGCCCGCCGTCCCGGCGTGACCCGGGCCCGTGTGCGTGTGCGTCTCGTGGATGACCACCGACGCCGGCAACCGGTCGCCGTAAGTCCAATCCACGTGCGAAACCGCGAACCCGCTGCCGTTCGCGGTTGTGGTGAAGTCGAGCCAGATCTCGTTGCGCGGGTTGGCGTACGCCGGGTCGGTCGAGGGCTGCACCGGGTCCGGCACGTGCTGGTAGTGCGGCCCGGAATCGCTCGGCGACGGCCCGCACGGCTTGGTGTGCACGTGGGCCCCGTACTCGCGGGCGGGCAGCAGACCGCGCACGGAAAGCGCCGTCAGGGTGCCCGCCGCCGACGCCGTGAACGCCCGCGCCGTCGCCCCCTCTGGCACGAGGGCCGTGTCGTAGCGCACGACGGAGGTGCCGACGCCCACCTGCGCGGCGCGTGCGGCGGCGGCTTCGGCGGGTGACAGGACCGGCAGTGCGGCCGCGGCGAGGACCAAGGGGACGATTCGCATGATGTTCCATTTATCGGTCATTCTGTGACCGCGCAAATCCTCCCATAGGCTGATCTCCGTGAGCGGCCCTGACGAAGAGACACCGAACCAGCGCCTCGCGCGGAACGTGAACGAGCTTCTCGGCGAGCTGCGAGTGGCGCAGGCCGGGGTGCAGATCCTGTTCGGCTTCCTGCTGACGGTCGTGTTCACCGGCGAGTTTCGCGCGGCCAGCGGGTTCGAGAAGGCCGTGCACCTGGTCGCGGTGCTGCTCGCGGTCGTCTCCACGGCGCTGCTGTCCTCGCCCGCGGCGTGGCACCGGATCCTGTTCCGCGCCGGCCGCCGCGACGACATCCTGCGCGCGGGCAACCGCGCCGTCCTGGCCGGCCTGGTCTGCCTGGCGGCCGCGATCACGGCGACGGTGTCGCTGATCGCGAAGGTGGTCTACGGCCCGATCGCGATGGCGATCGTCGGCGGGCTGGTCGGTATCACGTTCGCGGTGCTGTGGTTCGTGGTCCCGAACTTCCTGTCGAACCACGCGCAGCAGGACACCCGCCCGTCACCGGTGCCGCCGAGGGACTCCGCCGCGGCGGAGTAGCGGTCACAACCGGTGCAGCCAGGCGCGCCAGATCAGCGCCGTCGGCAGCACGGAGGTGAACACGGTTCCGATCACGAACAGGACCAGCGTCTGCGACTGGGCCGCGGCCACCAGCAGGAACAGGCCGATCACCAGGGAGCCGAGGATGCACAGGACGGACAGCAGGATGCCGGACACGCGCATCGGCCGGAGTTCGGCCAGTCGCTGCGCCAGGCGCGGGTTCTCGGCGGCCAGTTGCCGCTCGATCTCCGAGAGCCGTCGCTGTTCTTCACCGTGGAGTGCCATCGCCCGCACCGCCTCTACCGACCAGTATCGCTCGCCGACGGCTCCTTGTCACGGGTGTGATCTGCGTTGTTCTTCTGCCGCTGCCCGATGCGCGCTCACCCTGAGTAGGTAATATTACCTCCCGTTAACCCGATCGCGGGAACCAAAGGGCGAGGGGAGAGCGTCCGATCCTGCGAGAACGAACCGTGTGGGAGTGCACGCGCGGGCGAGGGAGAAGGTGCTGTGATGAGCAAGACCGACGAGCGCGTCATCGGTGACACGCCGATCTTCGAGGCGCTGCGCGAGGAGTTCGACTTCGACCGCCTGCTCGAGGACCTGGTCGAGGAGCCGAAGCAGGCCGAGTGAGACGTTACGGTGGTGGCTGTGAGCGGTGATCCCGGCACGGCCACCACCACGCGCCGATCGCAGGCCCCGGTCGTGGCGGCCGTCGCGGTCGGCGGTGGAATCGGTGCGCTGGCCAGGTACGAGCTGACCGCCGCCTGGCCCGCGGCGCCGGGTCACTTCCCGTGGGCGACGTTCGTCATCAACGTCACCGGCTGTTTCCTGATCGGTGTCCTGATGGTGCTGGTCACCGAGGTCCGCCCGGCGCACCGCCTGGTCCGGCCCTTCCTCGGGGTCGGGGTGCTGGGCGGGTTCACCACGTTCTCGACCTACGCCGTCGAGATCCACGGGCTGCTCGCGCCCGGTTCGGCAGGTGTGGCGTTCGCCTACCTCGGCGGGACACTCCTGGCGGCGATGCTCGCCGTGCTCGCCGGTGTCGCCCTGACCCGACGGCTGGCCCGCCGATGACGGCCGTGCTCGTCGTCGCCGGCGCGATGGTCGGCGCGCCCCTGCGTTACCTCACCGACCGCGCGGTGCGATCGCGGTACGACGGGCCGTTCCCGTGGGGCACCTTGCTGGTCAACGTCGCCGGGTGCCTGATCCTCGGCGGCCTGACCGGCGCCGGATCCGCGCTGCCCGCCCCGATGCTCGCGCTGCTCGGCACCGGGTTCTGCGGCGCGTTGACCACGTACAGCACGTTCAGCTTCGAGACGCTGCGGCTGGTCGAGCAGAAGGCGTACTTCTCCGCGGTGGTGAACATCGTGGTCAGCGTGGCCGCCGGACTCGGTGGCGCGTATGCCGGATTTGCCCTCGTGCAGGCGTTTGTGGCATGACGTCCAGCAGGGAACTGCTCGTTGAACACGGTTCCCGGCACTGCCTGGTTGACCGGGCGGATTCGTGATCACTGCCGGTTGCGGACCCCGCCCTCGAGCGGGGTCGAGGTGGCAGATGTGACCGAGTAGGCCCGATGGCGTACCGCACTCTGGGATGACCTGGGCGAACGGTTCACGGAGTCTTAACGTGGTCCGTGGTTCGTCCCCATGGCCCCGTTTTGGAGTGCTCTGTGTCCGCTGTCACCGACCGGCAGCCTGCCGGCAACTTCCTGCTGCGCTCGCCCACCTCGTGCGCCGCGCCGATACCGGAGCCCGAGGAGCCGGTCCGCAAGGTCCCGCTCGCCGTCTCGGCCGCCGGGTCGGTCGCGTTGAGCTGGTACGTCTGGGCCACCTACGGCGGCAAGTTCGGCGCCCTGCTGGTCATCGGGCTGTTCCTCGGCCTCGCGCTGTACCACTCGCGCTTCGGGTTCACCTCGGCCTGGCGGCAGCTCATCGCGGTCGGCAACGGCGAGGGTCTGCGCGCCCACGCGCTGCTGCTCGGCACGGCCGCGACGTTGATCGCCTTGCTCATCGGCACCGGCACCGGCCTGTTCGGCACCACGCCGAAGGCCACGGCCGGCCCGATCGGGCTCGCGTTGTTCGTCGGGGCCGCGCTGTTCGCGATCGGCATGCAACTCGGCGGCGCGTGCGCGTCCGGCACGTTGTTCGCGGTCGGGTCGGGGCAGTCGTCGATCGTGCTCACGCTCGGCGGGTTCATCGCCGGGTCCGTCTTCTACACCTGGGCGTTCCCGATCTTCGACGGCTGGCCGCAGGTGACCGGCGTGCTGCTCGCCGACCACGTCGGCTGGTTCGGCTCGTGGGCCATCACCATCGCCGTGCTCGGGCTGGTCGTCGTCGCGACCCGGGTCGTGCAGGCGCGCCGCAACCCGCCGCCGGTGGGTGTGCCGCCGACCGCGAAGGGCGTCGCGCGCGTCTTCCGCGGCTCGTGGCCGCTGCTGGTGGGCGCGGTCGTGCTGGCCGTGCTCGCCGCCGCGGTCGTGCTCGTCTCCGGCGGCACCTGGGGCGTCACGTTCGCCTTCGCCCTGTGGGGCGCGAAGTTCCTGCAGCTGATCGGCCTGCACCCGGAAACCTGGGAGTTCTGGCAGACCACCAGCAACGCCAAGTCGCTGGCGAGTCCGATCTGGACGGACAAGACCAGCCTCACCGACATCGGCATCATCCTGGGCGCGGCGGTCGCGGCCGCGGCGGCGGGCACGTGGAAGATCCACTCGGAGATCCCGTGGCGCACGGCGATCGCGTCCGTCCTGGGTGGAATCCTGATGGGCATCGGCGCCCGTCTGGCCGGCGGCTGCAACATCGGCGCCTACCTGGCCGGTATCTCCACCGGCAGCCTGCACGGCTGGTTGTGGGGCGTCTTCGCGCTGGGTGGCACGTGGATCGGCCTGAAGCTGCGGCCGCTGTTCGGGCTCGCCAACCCGAAGCCGGCGGACTCCATCTGCTGAGTTCCCAAGCCCTGGAATGGCAGGACAACCACCCGGTTGTCCTGCCATTCTTCGTTGCGGGGAAAGGAAAATCCCCGACAACAGAAAGGTGGGAACATGAAGAAGACCGTGATCCGGGGCCTCGTCGCGAGCGCCCTCGCCGGGGCGGCCGTGATCGGCGCCGCGGCCCCCGCGCTGGCCGCGCCCGCGCCGGGTGACGTGGCGGTCGTGGACGAGCCGGACACGTCCAACCTCGACAACGCCTACACCTTCGCGCCGCTGGGCGTGCCGGTGATCGGGCTGATCCGCTCCATCAACGCGGCGCCGGGCAAGCTCCTGCCGAGCTTCGGCTGAGGTTGAACACGGAAGAGCCCCGCGCCACCCACCTGGCGCGGGGCTCTTCCTGTTCGGGCCGCTGGTAACGGTGGTCGGGTGGCCGGGGAGGGTTGCAGGTGCCGGCGCTGCCAGGTGCCTGGCGGGGGCTCGTGCACCGTCGGCCGGTGAGTTGCGGAGGGGCTGGGCCGCTGGCTCGGCGCCGCGATCTGCCTGGTGCGGGGCCCAGGAACCGTCGTCGCGCCTCGGGTGGGCCGGGCTGGAACACGGAAGAGCCCCGCGCCACCCACCTGGCGCGGGGCTCTTCCTCGGTCAGCCCGCCAGTTCGGTCAGCAGGCCGTAGACCGGGGCCAGCGCCGTCGTCGGCAGGCCGATCGTCGGGTCGAGCAGTGGGCCGGCGTCCACGCCCGGCACGACCCAGATCGGCACCTCGTCGGCGCTCGCGACGCCGCCGCCCAGCCCCAGTGCCGCGGCCGCGATCACACCGCCGGCCAGCACCCTCACCACACTCCTGCGCACTTGCACTCTCCTTTCTGCTCCGCCCGTCTCAACCGAGCGGAAAACTGATCGGCACGACCGTCCCCTGTGGAACGAAGAACCCGGGTCCCTCGCCGGGGGAGTCCATGCCCGGCGCGTGCGGCTGTCCCGGCGCCATCGGCATGGCGTTGACCTGCGCCGACGCGAACAGCTGCACCCGCGGCGCCTCCGGCTGCTCCGGGCCGAGCCACTGCCGGAACCCGGTCGCGGTCGCCGCCTCGCCGGGGAAGGCGTTGTCCAGCGCGACGGCATAGCTCACTGCGGCCTGCTCGCGCGGGTCGAACCGCAGCGGCACCGTTGAGCTGGTCACCGTGTTGACCAGCGGCCCGGTCAGCAGCCACGGAGCGACGTACAGCCCGTACGGGTACGCCGGCCGTTCCCGCTGCGCCGCGGCCGCCCCGTCCAGCGCCGCGGCCGCCTGTGCCCAGCCCGCGACCACCACCAGCGCGACGCCGTCCGGGCGCACGGCGATTCCGTCAGCCGCGGCGGCGTCCCGGACCACCCGGCCGGCCGCGGCGCCACGCGGCGACGAATCGTCCACGACGGTGATCGACTGGGTCTTCCGGTCGGCCAGGAAACCGACCAGCTTGCGCAGCGCGTCGGCGTCCGCTTCGGACAGTGCGTCCGCCGGGCAGTTCGTCAGCACGTCCTTCCGCCCCGCGACCAGGCCGCCGAGCGCGGTGGTCGCGCACTCGGGCCCATCCGGCCCCGACGCCGTTCCCAGAGCGGTCAGCGAACCCGTGTCCACCTCGACCGTCCGGTCACCCACCACCAGCTCGCTGCGTCCCGCGGGCAGCTCGACCTCGGCCCAGAAACCCGAGGCACCAGGCCGCGCGACCGCCGGGACGGCCGGCCCGTCCCCGACCCGGACCGAGCCCGCGGTGGGCAGGTGCACCAGGTTCACCCCCGGCCGCTGCGGGCTGACCAGCACCGGCGTGCCACCCGCGTCGGCGAGCAGCGGCACGCCCGGCACCGGCAGGTCGGCCGGTTCCGGCAGGGCCACGAACGCGCTCCACGCCACGAACGCGGCCGCGACACCGACGACCGCCACCCGCCGCCACAGCACGGCCGCCACGATCGGCAACACGAACGCGGCCAGCAGCGCGATTCCGAACCCCGTGTCGTAAAGCCGCCGGTCGAACGCCACACCGGACAGGACCAGCTGCACCGCGCCCGCCAGCGCCAGCACACCGCCGAGCGTCCACGACAGCGGCCCGAGCCGCGGCGTCTCCGCCCGCGCCAGCGCCAGCGACGCCAGTCCGAACCAGACGGCCGTCGCCGCGACGTACACCGTGTCGATCGCGAACTCCACCCCGGACCGGCCGAGCGCGGTCTCCAGGATCAGCAGCACCAGCAGCGCGGTGGCCACCCAGCGGCCCACCGGCGGCCGCCGCGCGGTCAGCACCGGCACGGCCAGCACCAGCAGCGCGTGCACGACGGCCCCGACGACGTTGACCGCGAAGGCCACCGCCGACACCACGGCCAGCACCGCCGAGAGCCCGCCGAGGACGACGGTGACCTGCCACAACCGGCGGGGCAGCGTCACCTGCGGCCGCAGCAGCCCGACCCCCGCGACGAACGCCGTGGCCGGCAACAACACCAGCCGCACGATCAGCGCGGCCAGATCCAGCCCGGCCGAGCCGGTGACCGGATGGGACCCGTGGTCCATGACGTACCTCTTCCGCGCGCCGTCCGTGCGGGGCCGGGTCCGGCCCGGCCCCGCACGGAGAGCGCTTACTTCACGTCCGCGTCAGCGACGACGAACAGTTCCGAGTGGGGCTTGGCGTTGCCGAAATCGCCGTGCGGCCACGACTTCCGGTTGAAGTTGATGCCCACCTGGCCGGTGAACTCGTCGCGGAAGTCCTGGTCCACCGAGGCCTTGCCGTCCGGCGTCAGGTTCACGATGTTGACCTTGTGGTCACCGTCCAAACCGGACCGCGCCACGAAGTAGTTCGACACCGCGAGCCGGTCCGGCGAGGTGATCTCGTGGTAGAAACCGTCCTCGCCCAGCTCGAAGTTGTCGTAGGCGCCCCAGTGCGGGCCGGCTCCCGGGGTGCCCGGGTTGATCGGCGCCGCACCGGCGAGCGTGGGCAGCACCCCGTTGTCCGCGCCGCTGCGCGCCTGCTCCTTCGTCTGGATGCCCGGACCGGCCCAGTCGGGACCCTGCGCGAGCAGGTTCTCGATGTTCAGGATGTAGACGCCGCCGGTGGTGCCGGGGTCGTCCGGCCCGAGCGTGCCCTTCTGCCGCCCCTGGATGGCGCGGTAGAGGAACCGGTCGTCCGGGCTGGTCTGGATCCAGCCGCCGTTGGAGCTGGCGCCGATGCTGTCGTTGTTGCCCAGCGCCCGGTTCGCCGCGCCGTCGTCCCACACCTGGTACCAGTGGGGCTCGGCCTTGGTGATGTCCGGCGTGTAGAACACCGCGCCGCCCTGCATGGTCTGGGCGAACGCGCCCTTGTGACCGGGCAGGTTCGTCACCGTGGTCTCCATGACCGCCCGGCTCTCGGCGTAGAGCGGGTCGTAGTCGCCGGCGCGGGGGCCGTCCGGCAGGTACGACACGGCCTTGAGCTTCGGGTTGTTGCGGTCGGAGATGTCCCAGGTCCGGACGGTCGGCCGGCGCAGGTACGGCGACGGCTGCTTGACCGGGTCGAGGATGATGTTCCGCGGCTCCGCGTAGTCGCTGGTGACCAGCGTGTTCAGGTCCTCACGGGCCTGGATGCCGTGGGGGTTGGCGCAGGTCGGCTGGCCCAGCGTCGGCAGGTTCTCGCACAGCTTCGCGTTGTCGCCCTGCGGGGTGGCCGCCGAGGTCTGCGACAGCACCTGCGCGTTCTCGTCGAAGCGCACGACCTCACCGGGGCTGCCGGCGAACCCGTTGCTGATCACGGTCTGGCCGTTGGCGTAGGTGTACGGGCCGGGCGCGACCGGGCCACCCATGTACGTGCCGTAGGCCGTGCCGTCCTTGAGCACCCAGTAGGCGTCCGGCACGGACCCGCCGAGCGTCTGGGTCGGCAGGCTGACGCCCTTGAGCTTGAGCTGCGGCAACGCGCTCACGTCGAACGCGTACGTCGCCGCGGCGAACAGCGCGCCGGCGTAGATCGTGTCGCCCTTGTGCCACACGTACTGCATGTGGTGCGGCTCGTTCTCGACCAGCGGGCCGACGGTGGCGGTGTTGACGACCTTGCCGTACGTCGGCGAGCCCTTGGTGGCGTCGATGACGGCGAGGAAGTCCGGGCCGGGCAGGGCGTTCTTCGCCTTGTTCAGTCCGCCGCTGATGGTGCCGGGCAGGTTCTTGACGTCCTTGACGACCGTGTCGGCGATGTTCTCGTCACCGGCCCAGACGAGCAGCCATTCCTTGCGCTGCCCATTGTTTTCACTGCGAATTTTATTGCCGTCGACGAGGTGGTTCTCCACCCAGTACTGTTTTCCGTCCGCCCCGGTTTTCGAGTCGGTGACCACCTGCACGTCGGCGTAGGCGCTGCTCGTGCCGGTGTAGGTCACGGCGCCGGCGGCCAGTGCGACGGCCACCGTGCCGATCGATATCTTTCGCCATGACGGCGATTTCAGGCGCATGCCTTCTCCATGTTCCGTTCCCTGAATCTGTGCCCCGGAAATGGGCGGAACGGAATGGTTCCGTGCGGCGCCGCCGGGTGTCAAAGCAGTGTCAAAGGCTGGGAATCACCCACCGGAATAGTTCCCGGTGTCACTCTTTCGAGTGAGGAAACCCGATCAGGCGGGCTGCAGGGTGTCCGCTTCTTCGGTCGGCGGCGGCGTGATCGGATCGTCCGACGGGCGGCGGCCGTGCTGGGTGATCAGGACGACCGTGGCGCCCTGCTCGGCGCCGGCCGTGCCGATGGGCGCCTGCGCGACGACCACGCCGTCCTCCGGCGCCGGCATCCCCTCGGGCCCGGCGGGGACCAGCCCGGCGCGGCGCACGATCGCGCACGCGTCGTCCGCGCCAAGGCCCACGACGTCGGGCACTTCGACTACCGGCCGGTGTCGCCGCATGCGACCAGTCTAGGCGCAGATCGACGACGTTCGCCGGAGCGCGGAACCGGGTATACCGGACGGGTCGACCACGACCGAGGAGGACGTCATGGTGCATCCCGTGCCTCCCGGTCCCGAGCCCATCCCGCCCGGGCCGGGTCCCGAACCGGTGCCGCCGCCCCCGCCCGAACCGCCGGTACCGCCGACGCCACCGGAGCCACCGATGCCGCCGCCGGATCCACCGCTGTCGATATCCTGACCGCGTGACGGTGACCGGCTGGCGACGAGTGGTGCTGCTGTGCCTGCTCGCGTTCGGCCTGGTCGGCATGCACCACGTCGCCGGGATCGAGCACCCGCACAGCCCGGCGGTGACCGTGGTCGCCCACGCCGGGCAGCCCCACGGCGACCACGGCGTGACGCACGACGCGTTCCACCTGTGCCTGGCTGTGCTGCTGGCCGGGGTCCTGCTCGGCCTGTGGATGCTGCTGCGTGCCGCGCCGGCCCCGCCGCTGGTGCGCCGTCCCGCCGGTCGTCCCCGCTCGCGGGCGCCGGACCGGCCGTCCGGTCGCGCGGTGCTCGCCGGCCTCTGTGTGCTGCGGCTGTGATCGGCGCTCGCCCGCCAGATTCGCAGTAGCAAACACACGAGAGGTTCCTCTTCCCATGCGCAAGATCATGGGCGGCCTGCTGCTGGCCGCCACCCTGCTCACCGGTTGCGGCGCCGAGCCGCACGAATCGCACGGCGCGGCCACCGAACAGGCCGGTCACAACCAGGCCGACGTGGAGTTCGCCCGGATGATGATCCCGCACCACGAGGGTGCGCTCGAGATGGCGAAGCTGGCGCCGGAGCGCAGCACCGACCAGCGCGTGCTCGACCTCGCCGCCCGCATCGAGCGGGCGCAGGACCCGGAGATCCGGCAGATGCGCGACTGGCTCACCCGGTGGGGCGCACCTGCCGCACCGATGGACCACTCGATGCCGGGCGCGATGAGCCACGACGACATGGCGATGCTCGAGCACGCCACCGGCGCCGAGTTCGACCAGCGGTTCCTGCGGATGATGATCGAGCACCACGAGGGCGCGGTCGAAATGGCGCGGACCGAGCTCGCGCAGGGCACCAACGCCGACGCGAAGGCGCTGGCCCAGCGGATCATCGACACGCAGCAGGCCGAGATCACCGAGATGCGGGCGATGCTGCCCTAGCTCGCGGCGGCGGGGCGGGCCCGGCGCCCGCCCCGCCCGTCACGGCCGGATGGCGCCGATCCGCAGGCACACGCCCGTCGTCAGGCTCAGGATGCCGACGAAGAGCAGGAACACGTGGGCGGCGACCGCGCCCAGCCCGACGAGCACCCCGCCGAGCACCATCAGCGTGACGCACAGGAGCCGGCGGGACAGGCCCAGGTGGTGGAAGCGGCCTTCACGCAGTGCTCTGGTCAGCTCGGGATCGCTGACCTCGAACCACTGCTCGATCGCCCTGAGCTGCTGCTGCTCGTTCCGGCTCAACATGCTGCCGCCCCTGGGTCGCCGTTGACTGGTCTGCTCCGGCGGATACCCGCATCAGCGCAGGTCAATCCGGGTTGACCCACCCGTGCTACGGCCGCCGCACCACCCGGTGAACCGACGAGCCGGCACCGGTTGTCCGCCTTGACCAGCGGCGTGGCCGCGCGCGAGCCCGGCCGCCAGTCCGGAAAGATCCACAGTGGACCGGTGTGAGCCGGTGGTGGTCCCGCGGTCGATCAGCCGCAGCGGCGGCTTGGACTCGACGCCGGTCGCCTGCCCGTCACGCCACCGACGGAGCGAGCACGGGTTCGACGACCTGCCGGCGTGCCCGCTGCAGCGCGAGCGTCGCCACACCGGTGGCCGCGAGGGTGACCACGCCCGCGACCAGCAGTGCCTCGCTCGCGCCGAACCGCTCACACATCCAGCCGAGCAGCGGGGCACCGGTGGCGCCCGCGGCCGCGGCGACCGCGCCGTCGATCGAGAGCACGCGGCCGCGCATGTCCTCGGCCGAGTCGAGCTGCAGGCGGGTGCTCTTGGCGGTGTCGATCAGGACCGCGCCGGCCGCGATGGGCAGGATCACGGCGCCGAACCCGAGCATCCCGGGCAGGAAGCCGCTGACGGTCTGCAGGACGCTCGTCACCGCGGCGGCGCCGAGCAGGAGCGGGAGGGTGAGCTCCCGCACGCGAGCCGCGATCACGCCACCGATCACCGTGCCGACGGCGAACACGGACGACAGCAGACCGTAGCCGGCGGCGCCCGAGTTCAGCGGTCCCTGCGCCATGGCGGCCATGGTGACCTGGTAGTTCCGGCCCAGGCCGGACAGCACGAAACCGAGCGTGAACAGGACGATCAGCACGTGGCTGCGGCGCACGTAGGCCAGGCCCGCGCGCACCCCGGCGCGTTCGGCCCTGGCGACGGCGAGCGGGTGCAGCTCGGCCGTGCGGATCACGAGGACCGTGACGATCACGGCGATGAAACTGGCCGCGTTGAGCGCGAAGAGGAGCGCGTCGCCGACCGCGGCGGCGAGCACGCCGGCCAGGCTCATGCCGAGGACGCGCCCGGCGGAGTTGATGATGGAGCCGAGCGCGAGGGCGTTGCCCAGGTCGTGGCGGGGGACGACCTGCCCGGCGAAGCGGCCCAGCGCGGGGGATTCGAACGCGCCGACCATCCCGGCGACGGCGGTGAGGCCGTAGATGCCGGCCAGCGGCATGTCCTGCCACACCAGGACGGCCAGCAGCAGCGCGATCACCAGATGGGTGGTCTGGCCGGCGAGGATGATGCGCCGGGGCGGGAACCGGTCGGCGATCGCGCCCGCCCAGGGGCCGACGAGGAGCGCCGGGAGGGTCGAGAGCAGGACCGACAGACCGACCGAGGTGGCCGAGCCGGTGGAGGCCATCACGACCCAGTTGAGGCCGAGCACCTGCATCCAGGTACCGGTCACCGACACGAAGTCGGCGGTCGCCCACAGGCGGTAGTTGTGGTTTCCGAGCGCGCGGATCATCGGCGGCAGTTGTCGCCGCAAGGTCTTTCCTTCCGAAGTGCCGGGGCGGTCCCGAACGGGTCCCGGCGGTGGGACGTGCGTCAGGCCCGGGCAGGTCGGCGCCCGGGCCTGGATTTCCCGGGCAGGCGCCCAGGAGCGCGCTCCACGCTACCGGCGGGTTCGCCGGCTGTCCTTGTGTCGATGGCGACAGTGGGCGCTGCTAACACTTCGCCACTGTGGCGAGGGCCGCAGTCAGCCCAGCCGCTCCAGGGCGAACGCGGTCAGGAACCCGGCCGCCGTGATCAGGCCGGTCACCAGCTGGGCCTCCTCGAACGCCTCCGGCACCATGGTGTCCGCGATCATCGCGAGGATCGCGCCCGCCGCCACCGCCGTGATCACCGCGATCGTCTCCGGCGCGGCTCCGCCGAGCACGAGGTTCCCCAGCAACGCGGCGACCCCGCTGGCCAGGGCGATCCCGCCCCACACCCCGAACACGTACCGCGCGCCGCGGCCCGCCTGCTTCATCCCGGCGGCGCTCGACAGCCCCTCCGGCACGTTCGAGATGAACACCGCCGCCAGCACCGACACCCCGATCCCGCCGCCGCCGAGCAGCGACAACCCCAGCACGACCGACTCCGGCACCCCGTCCAGCAGCGCGCCGATCGCGATCGCGCTGCCGCTGCCCTGCACGTCGGACTCCGACGGCTGCCGGTCGTGCGACCGCTTCCGGTGCCGCGCGCCGCGCCGCGCCAGCCCGGCGTTCGCCAGCACGTACGCCACGGCGCCGCCGAGGAACCCGATCGCCGTCGGCAGCAGGCCGCCGGTGCGTTCGGCCTCGTCCATCAGGTCGAACGCGAGCGCCGAGATCAGCACCCCGGCCCCGAAGGCCATGATCCAGGCGACCACGCGCGACGGCACGCGCACGAACCACGCCACCGCCGCGCCGATCACCAGCGCCGCACCGCCGACCAGGCCCCACACCCCGGCCTCGAGCCACTCCGGCATCCGCATCCCCTCCGCACACTCGTCCGGCACGGTCATCGTCCCGTGCCCGGTCGCGTCGTGCTCGGTTCCGCCACTCGGCCGAGGCTGAGAAAGCGCTTACTTCGCCGTCGCCAGATCGTCCTATTCGGACCGGTCAGGGCTCGTCCGTGCGCCGTTCCCGCAGCGCGTCGAGCTGTTTGCGCACGTCTTCGACGTCCCAGCGGTACTGGCCGCCGGGGGTGATGAGCGCCGGCCGGATCCAGCCGCGTTCGGCGTAACGGCTGATCGACCGCCGAGACAGGCCCAGCTCGGCCGCGAGTTCACCCGAGCCCACCGTGCGTCGGCGTGCAGTCATGATCGTCACCGTATTGGGTGACATGCGGGGTGCGCGCGGCCCATGGCCCTCTTGACCCGCATAGCCCCGTTGTCCTTGTTGACCCAGTTGGGTTATTGAGGTCCTCGCGGGGAAGCGAAACCATCGGTTCGAGCCCGCCCGCCGACTCCCATGTCCCGGGCAGGTCCCGGGCGGGCTCCCATATCCTCGCGGGTGTGCGCTTCCCGGCCTCGTAACAGGCGTTTCGGCTCGTCCGACTGCACGACATGGTGAGCCGCCGCGTCTTCCGGCGCCTGCGGTGTCCTGGGTGCGGCCGGACGCGCCGGGAAATGCGCGTGTTCGGCACACCGCGGCACGACGAGTCCGGGAACGTCAAGCCGCGTCGGCAGGTGCGCCGCGAACTCGACGCGCAAGCGGACGCCTGGCGCCCAGAGCCCCGTTGCGACCGGTGCCGCTAGTTTTGGAGCAGCCGCTCCGTTACGGTTCCGGTCGTGCCCCGGCCCCGCGTGCACGACCTCGACCGGCTGCTCGACACCGCCGAGCGCCTGGTCGCCGAGGACGGCGCGGTGTCCGTCCGCAGCCTCGCGGCGGCCGCCGGGGTGTCGAACGGCGCGATCTACCACGCGTTCGGCTCGATCAACGCGCTGCTCGGCCGGGTGTGGCTGCGCGCGGACCGGGACCACCATGATCGCCGTGACCATCGCACCTGCATCCTTCCCGCGCGCACTTGACCGGCTGGTAACGGTTAGAACCCGACTCGTCCGATAGCCCTCCTGACAACCGACAGGAGTGAGCAATCCCCGAAGCGGCTGGTGTGGCCTTGGGTATTCCTCGCCGTCGTCATCACGGCCTCGGCGCTGGCGGTCGTCATCACGCTCATGGTCACCTCCGGCGAAGAGGACCGCGGCCCGACGACATTCACAGTCACAGGGACCTTCACTCTGAAGGACGGAGTTACCGCCTATGCGCCCGACGGAGGCGACTGTCAGGGGAGCCGTGGCTACAGCGACATCTCAGGTGGTGCCCAAGTCACGGTTTACACCAGTTCCGGTTCCGTCGCAGCGATCGGGCAGCTCGGACCAGGACGGCACGGGCCGAGCGTGTCCTGCCAGTTCGACATCGTCATACCGAATGTCCCAACCGGCCAGGGCCCGTACCAGATCGAGGTCAGCCATCGGGGCAAGATCGGCTTCAGCGAGCAAGAGGCCAACAGGGTCGCGATCTCACTCGGGAATTGATTACTCGGCTTCCCACTCGTAGACGAGGCGGTATCGGTCCGCAGCCATGATGATGTCGTTCATCTCCAGGGCGACGCCGTCGGTGCGGAAGGCCAGGCGGGTCACGGTGAGCACCGGCGTGCCAGGTGGCAGCTCGAGCTGGGTGCGCTCCTCGTCCGTCGGCATTCGCGCGCCGACGTCTTCCATGAATTGGCTGATGACGTGGCCGGCCTCTTCGAGCCGGGCGTAGGCGCCGCCCTTGCCGGTGTCGACCTCTTCGAGCACGGTCCCGCGCGTGAACTCCCGCGGCAACCGGCTCACCGCAAGCTGCACGATCAAGCCGTTCGCGCGCATGACGCGGTCTCGCACGGTGACCTCGTCGCCCTCTGCGATGCCGAGCAGTTCCGCAGCGCGGGCATCCGCGGGCTCGAACCGGATCCGCACACTGGTACTCGGCGTGAAGCCCTGGCGCGCGGCGTCGGCTAGGAAGGCGCCTTCGTTCCGGGCGCGCGCGGCTCGGGACAGGCGAGACCGGGCGAGTCGAGTGACGCTGGCCGGCGGGCGGACGAACACCCCAACACCATGCTTGATCGTCACCAAGCCGTCGGCGGCGAGCAGCCGCATGGCCTCGCGCACTGTCCGGCGGGAGACGTCGTACTGCTCGACGAGCTGGGTCTCACTGGGCAGCTTCGAGCCAGGTTCGTACTCGCCGCCGCCGATCTTCTCCCGCAGCGCGTGTGCGATCTGCCGGTAGACGGCTACTCCGCTGGACGGATCGACCATCGCTGAATTCTCCCAGTTGTCTGCTCGTGCTGACCACTGCCTACCTCTGTGTCACCCTCGACACGTGTACTCATCTCCACAAGTACACGAGTCTACGAGTCATCGGAGGGGGCCTCGTGGTCCCGTCGCAGCTTGGCGATCTGCGCACGCACGTCCTGCAGGTCCCACCGGTAGTGCCCGCCCAGCGTCGTTTCCGTCGGTTTCAGCAGGCCGAGCTTGACGTACCGCGTCAGCGTCCGCGCAGAGATCCCCAGGACCTCGGCCACCTCCGGAGTCCGCAACAGCCGACGCTTGATCATCACCCGGCCACTGTCCCGCTTGACTCGATTGGCTGGACGTTTGGCGCAAGACGGTAGCGACCGTGCTCGACGATGCGGGTCTGACGACCACTCAGATCGCCGACCAGCTCGGCAACACGCCGCGGGTGGTGGAGAAGCACTACCGGGCCAAGCGGGTCAGCAACGAACATGCCGTGGCTGCCTTGGAGTCGATGTTCGGCACCGATGATGAGGAGGAATGAAAGTGTGCAGTTTTCGTGCAGTCCGGGTTCCTGGGGTCCGAAATGAAGAATCCCCCAGGCCGTTGACCTGGGGGAAGAGTGGGGCGCCTGGGGCTCGAACCCAGAACCTACGGATTAAAAGTCCGCAGCTCTACCAATTGAGCTAACGCCCCGTGAGGTCAGCTTAGCGACCATCGCCACCCAGTCCGGTCCGGGGTGGTGCCCGTGTCGCCGGCGTAGGGCGCTTCTAGTGTGGCCGGACGCCGGGGAAGAAGGAGCACCGAGTGAAGCTGCTGACCGCTGTCGTGCGGCCGTTCGTTCTCGATGGTGTTCGGCAGGCTCTCGAGCAGCTCGCGGTTCTCGGCATGACCGTGACCGAGGTGCAGGGCTACGGCCGCCAGAAGGGGCACCGCGAGGTCTACCGCGGCGCCGAGTACCAGGTCGACTTCGTGCAGAAGCTCCGCGTCGAGGTGTTGCTCGACGACGAGCTCGTGGAACGGGCACTCGACGCGGTCGTCCAGGCGTGCCGGACCGGGCGGATCGGTGACGGCAAGGTGTGGGTGACCCCCGTCGACACCGTCGTGCGCGTTCGCACCGGCGAGCGCGGGCCGGACGCCATCTAGCGGCGCGCGGTCCGCCGCAGCCAGAGCAGGCCGATCACCGGCAGCACCAGCGGGATGAACAGGTACCCCTCGCCGTAACCCGACCACACCGTGGCATCCGGGAAGGCCTCCTGGTCGAACACGCTGAGCGTCCCGACCACCAGGACCCCGAGCAGCTCGATCCCGATCGCCGCCACCGCCAGGCGGAACGACAGCTCCCCGCGGCGCGCCAGTGCGACCGTCGCCACGATGTAGATCACCGCGGCCAGCGCGGACAGCGTGTAGGCCAGCGGCGCCTCGTGCCACTTCGTCGAGATCTGCACCGCCGCGCGCGACGTCGCGGCCAGCGCGAAGATCCCGTACACCGCCACCAGGATCCGGCCCGGCCCCGTCGCCACCGTCCGCCGCTCCGAACGCTCAGCCATGCCCGGCACTCCAAATCTGGTGGATCCGCTCGACCATCACCGGGATCGCCAGGCACGCGACACCCAGGATGACCGTGCTCGACCGGCTCCGCTCGGCCAGCGCCCACGCCGCCCCGGCCGGCAGGATCACCAGCGAACCGACGAGGTAGGCCAGGTAGGTCACCATGCTCCCGGGCCGGTCACCACCGATCAGCAGCACGATCCCGACCACCAGCTGCGCGACGATCAGGACCTCGACCACCCCGAGCGCCACCAGCAGCGCGCGCCCCGGCTCCCGGCCCCGCGCGGCGGAGACGAAGGCCCACACGGCGACCAGCGCGGCGCTCACCGCGACGGCCACGCCGAACCCAGTGATCACCGATCCTCACCCACCGTCGAACACCACTTCCGACCGCAGCTTAGCCGCGTGGCGCGCACCACCGGCCGCCAGGAGCAGTGGCGACGGAAAATAACCGACCGGTTCCGCGGCCACCCGGATGGCCGTACCGTGCCCGATCCGCCGATGACGCGATGACCTGTGCAGAGGGGCCCGGACCCGGACATCGTGTGGCGAACGGGTGGTGGAAAGCCCACGGGCCTCACTGCCGGTGAACCCGAAACCCCCGCCACGCCGCCGGTTCGGCGGTGCGACGTGCCGCCGCCCGCGAGCACCATGAACGAGGGGCAGTGCTACCGAACCGAGGGGGATCGGGTGATCTTCCAGTTGAACTGGCGTGGAAACCCGGAGCGGATACTGACGACGATCTTCGCGCAGGCGACCGACCGGATGCCGGGCCTGCGGCCACCGGGCCGCTGCCGGCTGCGCGCCTGCCCGTGTCAGGCCAGCGCCTCCAGCGACTCCCGCAGCTTCCCCTCGACCGGCACGGGCCGCCGCGTCTCGCGGTCGACGAACACGTGCACGAAATGACCCTCGGCGACCGGTTCGCCCCGATCCTCGCGGAAGATCCCGATCTCGTACCGCACGCTGCTGCGCCCGAGGTGCGCGACCCGCAGGCCGATCGACAGCACCTCGGGGAACGCCACCGACGCGTGGTAGTTGCAGTGCGATTCCACGCACAGCCCGATCACGCCGCCGTCGTGGATGTCCAGCCCGCCGCGCTCGATGAGGTAGGTGTTGATGACCGTGTCCATCAGGGCGTAGTGGACGACGTTGTTGACGTGCCCGTACACGTCGTTGTCCTTCCAGCGGGTGGGCACCTGCTGCCAATGCGGGTACGAGGTCACGGGCGGCAGCTTAAGGCCTCTACTCTGGGGTGATCGTTCACTCGTAGGGAATCTCAAGATCACTTGACCGGAGTAGCGCCGCGCTGGGAACCTCTTCCCATCGGGTACCAAGAGGGATGGACCGTTGCCGAGATCACGGTCCGCGTGCTGGTCGACGCCGGGGTCCGGCGTGCCTACACCGTGGCCGGGAACTCGTTCCTCGAACTCCTCGACGCCCTCCGGTTCGAACCGCTGATGGCGTTGGTCACAGCGCGCCAGCACGCGGGCGCGGCGTTCATGGCCGAGGCCGAGGGCAAGCTGCGCGAGGTCCCGGCGCTGCTGCTCGGCGGCCCCGGCCCGGGCATCGCGGACTTCCTGGTCGCCGTCCGCTCGGCCCACCAGGACGGCTCGCCGATGGTCGTGCTGGTCGAGGAGCGCGCGAGCGTCCAGCTGGGCGGCCCCGGCATCCAGGACGAGGTCGCCCAGCTGGACCCGCTGACGCTGTTCGGCCCGTTCGCGAAGTGGACCGGCCGCGCCGAGACGGCCGCCCAGGTGCCGGTGCTCGCCGCGCGGGCGGCCCGCGCCGCCCGGGACGGGCGCCGGGGGCCGGCGATCCTGGCGGTGCCGGCCGACTTCTGGGTCGCGCCCTTCGACGGCGTCATCCCGGAGCCCGAGCCGCGCCTGGACGACACCGGCGCGGTGCTGCGGTCCGCGCACGAGGTCGCCGCCCTGCTGGCCGACTCGCGCTACCCGGTGGTGATCGCCGGCGGCATCGGGCGCAGCGCGCGCAAGAACCTGATCGCCGCCGCCGAGCAGCTCGGCCTGTCCGTCTACACCGCGTTCCGCCGTCAGGACAGCTTCCCGGAGAACCACGCGCGCTACGCCGGTCACCTGGGCGTCGGCATCCCGCCCGGGCAGCTGGACGCGCTGGAGCGGGCCGACGTGGTGCTCGCCATCGGCACCCGGCTGGACGAGGTGACCACGCAGAACAACCGGTACCCGCTGTCCGCGCAGACGCTGGTGGTGATCGGCCCCGGCCTGCCCGCCACCCACCGGCGCGGCCTGACGTTCCGGATCGACTGTGAGGCCGGTCCCTTCCTGCGGAAGCTGGTGGCGGTCGGCGTCGCCCGGTCGCGGCGCAGCTCGGCGGCCAACGCGGCCACCCACACCCACATGACCCCGCCGCGCACCAGCCCGGACAACCCGCTGGTCCACCCGGCCGACGTGGTCCGGGTGCTGCGCAAGGTCGCGCCCGAGGACACCGTGGTGACCGCGGACTCGGACTCCACCGCCCGGTTCGTGCACCGGTACTGGTGCTTCACCGAGCCGCACACCCAGGTGGAGCCGCCGGACGGGGTGCGCGGCTACGCCGTCCCGGCCGCGCTCGGCGCGAAGCTGGCCGCCCCGAAGCGCACGGTCGTGGCCGTGATCTCGGACGCCGCGGCGATGATGACCGGGCAGGAGCTGGAGACCGCGGTGCGCTACCGCGCGCCGATCCTCGTCGTGGTGTTCCAGAACGGCCTGTACGCCGACATCGCCATGCACCAGGCGGCCAAGCACGGTCGCTTGAACGGTGTGTCACTCACGGCGGTGGACTTCGCGGCGTGGGCCCGCTCGTTCGGCGCGGCCGGTTACACGATCGAATCGCCCGAGCAGCTGGAGCCCACCTTCACCCGGGCGCTGCAGCACCAGCGCCCGAGCGTCGTCGACGTGCGGACCGATCCGGACGTGATCGATCCGGACACCAGGCTGTCCGCGCTGTTCCAGCGGTCACGCAAGAGCTAGCGCTTCCGCCGGATCTGTGATCTACTGGTGGAGGTCTTCGAAGATTTTGTGTTCGTGTTCAGGCACG
Source organism: Amycolatopsis thermalba (assembly GCF_023376025.1). NCBI lineage: Bacteria > Bacillati > Actinomycetota > Actinomycetes > Pseudonocardiales > Pseudonocardiaceae > Amycolatopsis > Amycolatopsis thermalba. Next base: position 105,324 of record NZ_CP091196.1, on the reverse strand, counting down.
CTCGCAAGATTTGGCGGGCGTAGTGGTTCCCCACTCGGGGAGGCAAACCGATCCGTCATCGACCCGGTGCATCGAACCGGTGTGCCGTTTGTTTGCAGTATATGGAGATTTTTGCATGGCTCAGGGCACCGTGAAGTGGTTCAACTCCGAGAAGGGGTTCGGCTTCATCACTCCCGACGAGGGCGGCGGCGACGTCTTCGTCCACTACTCGGAGATCCAGGGTCGCGGCTTCCGCACCCTGGAGGAGAACCAGCGGGTTGAGTTCGAGATCGGCCAGGGCCAGAAGGGTCCGCAGGCCACCGGCGTCAACGTCCTCTGATTCGACTTCGAACGGCAGCCCCCGTCTCCTCGTGAGGCGGGGGCTGCCGTCGTTTTTCCCACCTTCGACAACAGTGTTCACAATCCCGCCGACCTCGGTCCGGAAGATCGTGTCGTCCGGTACCTTCATGCGCGTGTGGTTCGAGGGCGAGGGGTGGAACCGATGACTGCTACCGCGACGCGGCCTGCCGTGCCCGGTGGCCCGGGCGGTGGAGTGCCGGAACCCGCCGCGTCCCCGAACGTTCCGCGCGGTGGCCTGGCCGGCCTGTTCGACCTGCCCGGCGCCGCGGTCCGCGGCATCGCGCGCTCGGCCCGCACCACACCGGGCCGGCTGACGGTGATCGCGGTCGGGCTCGTCGTGCTGGCGCTGGTCACCGGGGTGGTCGCGACGATCACCCTGCAGGACCGCAAGAACACGATCAACGACCTCATCGACCACCGCGAGCCGCTGGCCGCGGCCTCGCAGGAGGTGTACCGGTCGCTGTCGGACGCCGACGCGACCGCGGCGAGCGCGTTCCTCGCGATCGGCGTCGAACCGCCGTCGCTGCGCCAGCGCTACGACACCGCGATCGCGCGCGCCGGGGTCGCGCTGGCCAAGGCCGCGTCCGACTCGGCCGGCGTGCCGGAGGCCGCCGCGCAGGTCGAGATCCTGACCCGCCAGCTGCCCGTCTACACCGGCCTGGTCGAGACCGCCCGCGCCAACAAGCGGCAGGGCTTCCCGGTCGGCTCGTCCTACCTGCTCGAGGCCTCCAGCCTCATGCGCACCACGATCCTGCCCGCCGCCCAGGACCTGTACCGGATCGACACCGACCGGCTGGCCGAGGAGCAGGACGACGCGAGCGGCTTCCCGTGGGCCACCACGCTCCTGGTGCTCGCGCTGCTCGCGGCGCTGATCGCGACCCAGGTCTACCTGACCCGCAAGACCAACCGGGTGCTGAACATCGGGCTGGTCCTGGCGACCGGGGCCACCGTGCTCGCGCTGCTGTGGGGTGCGACGGCGGTCACCGTGCAGAGCGTGCTGGTCAGCAGCGGCGACTCCGAGGGCAGCCACCAGGTCGACGTGCTGGTCCGCGCCCGCATCGCGGCGCTGCAGGCCCGCGCGAACGAGATGCTGACCCTGGTCGCGCGCGGTGACGGCGGCACCTACGAACAGGAGTTCAACACGCTCGCCCCGCAGGTGACCGGCCTGCTGAACGAGGCGCGCGGGTTCGCCACCGGGGACATGGCCCGCGAGGTGCAGGGCGCGGCGGACAGCGCCGAGCGGTGGCTGAACACGCACCAGGAGATCCGCGCCAAGGACGTCGACGGCGCCTACTCCGACGCCGTGAAGCTCGCGGTCGACTCGTCGGTCCAGGGCGGCGCGGCGACGACCTTCGCCAACCTCGACGACGCGCTGGTCGCCGCGATCGGGCACGGTAGGCAGGCGTTCCTCGACGACACCCGGGGCGGCGACCGCGCGCTGACGCTGCTCGCGCCCGGCTTCGCGGTGCTCGCCGTGGTCGCCGCGGCGGGCGCCACCATGGGGATCAGGGACAGGCTGAGGGAGTACCGCTGATGGCTCGGGGGAAGGTGGCCGCGCTCGTGGCGGCCGTCGCGTTGCTGGCCGCCGGTTGCGGCAGCGCCGGGACGCCGGCCGACCCGGCGCCGGTGGGTGACGTGCAGGCGCCGATGCCGGCCGGGGTCGGCGGCGGCGATCCGGGGCGCGGCAACGGGGCGGACAACAACTGCGACACCCGCAGCCTCTCGCCGAGCGGGTCGATCCCGTCCGGGTCGACGATGGACAAGATCCGCGACCGCGGCCGCCTGATCGCCGGGGTGGACCAGACCAACTTCCTGTTCGGCTTCCTCAACCCCTCCAGCGGCAACCTGGAGGGCTTCGACATCGAGATCGTCAAGCAGATCGCCGCGTCGATCTTCGGCCGGTGGGAGGGCCACATCCAGTGGGTGGCCATCCCGTCGTCGGCGCGGGAGGACGTGCTGAAGGATCGCCAGGTCGACATCGTCGTGCGGACCTACAGCATCACCTGCACGCGGATGAAGGACGTGGCGTTCTCCGCGCCCTACTACCAGGCCGGGCAGGCGGTGCTGGCGGCGAAGAACTCGGGGATCCGCGGCCTGCCGGACCTCGGCGGCAAGCGGGTGTGCGCGGCGAAGAACTCGACTTCGCTGTCCACGATCAGCACCGCGCCGTCGCGCCCGATCCCGGTGTCGGTGAACAACTGGTCGGACTGCCTGGTGCTGATCCAGCAGGGCCAGGTCGACGCGATCTCCACCGATGACGTGATCCTCGCCGGCATGGCGCGGCAGGACCCCAACCTGGAGGTCGTCGGCGAGCCGTTCACGCGCGAGTACTACGGCGTCGGCATCCCGCTGGGGCAGGACGACATGGTCCGGTTCGTCAACGCCGTGCTGGAGAACGTCCGCAACGGCGGTGCCTGGCAGAACACGTACCGGTACTGGATCGAGCCGGCGCTCGGACCGGGTTCGCCGCCGTCCGTGTCCTACCGCTGAGGGGGTGTCCACAGTGTCCGAAGAGGAACGTCGTCCGCGTCACGCACGCCCGGACGACCGGCCGATCACCGGTTCGCTCGCCGACGAGCCCGGCACCGGCTGGAGCAGGCCGGCCGACGAGCTGAGCGGCTCCCGGCCGACGCCGATCGGCGAACCGGTGCCCTCGGCCGCCGAAACGCAGATCATCGAGCCGGTCCGCCCGCCCGCGGAACCCGTGCAGCCGGACGACGTGCAGCTCACCAGCGTGCTCGCCTCGCCCGCCCCGATGACCGAGATGATCCGGCCACCCGCGCCGCGGCCCGAGCCGAGCGGTCCCGGTGTGCTGCCGGACCCGGGCACGGACAGCGTGCTCCCCGAGCGGTCCAGCGGTCACACCGGGTCGGGCAGCCAGCCCGGCACCGGGCCGGGCACCGGAACCGGTGCTTTCCCGGGTACTTCCCGGCGGACCGGGCGGCGGACGCGCCGCGGCCGTCTCGGCGCGGGCCTGGTCGAGGTCCCGCCGGTGCCCTACCGCGATCCGGCGTCCGCGGTGCTGAAAAACCCGGTGGTGTCGGAGGAGAAGCGGTACTGCGGCAACTGCTCCGCCAAGGTCGGCCGCGGCTCGGCCGGGCCGGAGGGCGTGTGCGAGAAGTGCGGCACCGCCTACTCGTTCCTGCCCACGCTGCAGCCGGGCGACCTGGTCGGCGGGCAGTACGAGGTGCTCGGCGCGATCGCCTACGGCGGTCTCGGCTGGATCTACCTCGCCAAGGACCGCAACGTCAACGACCGCTGGGTCGTCCTCAAAGGACTGATCGACACCGGGGATCCGACGGCCGTCGCGGCGGCGGTGAACGAGACCCGGTTCCTGGCCGAGGTCGAGCACCCGAACATCGTCAAGATCTACAACTTCGTGCAGCACCCGGACGCGCGCACCGGGCACGCCATCGGCTACATCGTGATGGAGTACATCGGCGGTCAGTCGTTGCGCCAGCTCGCGCTGGCCCACCAGCGCGCCGCCGGCCGTCCGGAGCCGCTGCCGATCGCGCAGGTCATCGCCTACGGCCTGGAGATCCTGCCCGCGCTGGGGTACCTGCACAGCCAGGGGCTGCTGTACTGCGACCTCAAGCCGGACAACGTGATCCAGACCCACGAGCAGCTCAAGCTGATCGACATGGGCGCGGTGCGGCGGATCGACGACTACACCAGCCCGCTGTTCTTCACCACCGGCTACAGCGCGCCGGAACTGACCACGCACGGCGCGTCGATCGCGTCGGACCTCTACACCGTGGGCCGCACGCTGGCCGTGCTGAGCTTCGAGTTCAACGGCTACACCACGAAGTACAAGGCCGGGCTGCCCACGCCGGACGAGATCCCGCTGTTCAAGCTGTTCGGCTCGTACTACCGGTTCCTCAAGCGCGCCACGCACCCCGATCCGGACCGCCGGTTCCTCTCCGCCGAGGAGATGGCCGACCAGCTCGCCGGGGTGCTGCGCGAGATCATCTCGATGGGCACCGGGAAACCGCGTCCCGCGGTGTCCACTGTGTTCGGTCCGGAGACCAACGCCTTCGGGGTGGATCTGGTGGTGCCCGAGGCCGGCTGGACGGTGCCGCTGCCGGACGCCGTCGAGGTGGTGTCCGGCCTGCCGATCCCGCAGGTCGACACCGACGACCCGGCGGCCGGTGTGCTGGCGACGACGACGGCCGTGGACCCGCGGTCGGCGATCGACGCGCTGGCCGGCGCGCCGCCGGACTCGATCGAGGTGCGGCTGCGGATCGTCCGCGCGCGCATCGAGCTGGGCGAGCTGGCCGAGGCGAGCCGTCAGCTGCAGGCCGCGCAGTACCTGGCGATCCGGGCCGGGTACCCGCACGACTGGCGGATCGACTGGCACCGCGGGCTCATCGAGCTGGCCGGCGGGCGGCCGCGCGTGGCGAACGTCGCGTTCGAGACCGTGTACGACGACCTGCCCGGTGAGATCGCGCCGAAGCTCGCGCTCGCGGTGAGCGCGGAGGGTATCGGTGACTACTTCACCGCGGCCCGGTTGTACGAGCAGGTGTGGCGCACCGACCGGACGTACGTGAGCGCGGCGTTCGGGCTGGCGCGCGTGTACCTGGCGCAGGGTGCGCGGGCGGGTGCGATCGAGGTGCTGGAGTCGGTGCCGTCGGCGTCGACGCACTACGTCGCGGCGCAGGTGGCGGCCATCAAGATCAAGACGCGGGCGAGCGGGCCGAACACGTCGGTGAGCGAGGCGGACCTGGTGGACGCGGGCGCGAAGCTGGAGCACCTGCGCCTGGACGCGGAACGGCGGACGCGGATCTCGGCGGAGGTGCTGGAGGCGGCGTTCACCTACGTGCAGGGCGCGCCACCCGGCTACCGCACGGCGGCGAAGGTGCTGGGCTGCGAACTGTCCGAACGCGACGTCCGCTTCGGACTGGAACGCTGCTACCGCACACTGGCGCGGCTGGCACACACGCCGGGCGAGCGCATCGAGCTGGTCGACCGCGCGAACTCGGTGCGCCCCCGCACGCTCACCTGACACAGGCGGCACGCGCCGGCGGACCCGCCGCCTCGCGCGACGGGTTTGCTGCTCGTCGCGCCGTGTTCGCCCCTTCGCGCGCCGCGCCGGGGAGTGTCAGGGGTTGATGTCCCAGTCCTCCGCGCGGCGGGTCGGCTGCTGCGTGAACTTCTTCAGCGCCTCGGGATCGCCGTGTGTGGTGAAGTGCTCGAGTCCGACCTGGACGAACAGTCCGCGCGCCCGCACCGCGACCGGGCCGTCCGCCGAGTCGAGGTGTCCGTCCGCGCTCGCGTAGATCTTGCGGCCCGCCACACCGTCCACACGCGCGGCGATGAACAGCGTGGTGCCGACCGGAACCGGGCGCAGGAAGTCGGTTTCCAGCTTGCCGGTCACCGCGGGACGACGCAGCAGGTTGCCGACCGTCGAGCCGAGTGCCTCGTCGAAGGCGCACGCCAGCAGCCCGCCGTGGGCGAGCCCGGGCGCGCCCTGGTGCGCGCGCGTCACCGGGAACCGCGAGTACACGATGCCGGCATCGCCGACCGTGGAGTGCATGTGCAGTCCGTTGTCGACCTCACCACACCCGAAGCACTCCGCGTAGTGCATCTCGAGTTTCGTGCCCGGCCCGGGGCCTTGGGGTGGATCTCCGGCTGTTCGGTCTGGACCGGAGGCCAGGGAGTCGCAGGTCGGCGCTTGTCGCTCACATCGGACACGGTAACCGGTTCTACCGGGAAAACGCCCGGCCACCCCGGGTTCGGAGAGACAAAAACCACGACAGGAGAGAAAATCACTACCCGATGGCACTAAGGTCGCAACCTTGACCGCGCTGGTACGAAACGGTTTGAGGAGGTCGGGGCGAAAGATGGCGAACACAGCGCAGGCACCCGAGGTCGACGAGAAGACGGTCAGACGAGCCGTCATCGCTTCGGCGATGGGTAACGCCACAGAGTGGTACGACTACGGGGTGTTCACCTCGGGTGCGATTGCCGCCAGCATCGGCACCGTGTTCTTTCCCGGCGAGGGGAACGCGATTCTGAAATCGCTGGCGCTGGTGGCGATCGGGTTCGTGGTTAGGCCGTTCGGCGGAGCGTTCTTCGGCCCATTGGGCGACAAGATCGGGCGTCAGCGCGTGTTGGCGATCACGATTCTGCTGATGTCCGGCTGCACGTTCCTGGTCGGCTGCCTGCCGACGTACTCGGGCGAGTACGCGATCGGTATCGGCGCGCCGATCCTGATCCTGTTGCTCCGGTTGATCCAGGGGTTCTCGACCGGCGGTGAGTACGGCGGCGCGGCGACGTTCATCGCCGAGTACGCGCCGACCCGCAAGCGCGGGTTCTGGGGCAGCTTCCTGGAGATGGGCACGCTGGCCGGTTACGTGCTGGGCAACGTGGTCGTGCTGACGGTGACGCTGTCGTTCACCGCGGACCAGGTGGACAGCTGGGCGTGGCGCATCCCGTTCTGGGTGGCGCTTCCGCTCGGCGTCATCGGTCTGTACCTGCGGAACAAGCTCGAGGACACGCCGGAGTTCCGGCGTCTGGAGGCCGCGGGCGAGAAGGCGGAGAAGGCGCCGCTGAAGGAGACCCTGTCCCGCAACTGGCGCATGATCATGAACCTGATCGGGATCGTGCTGCTGCTCAACATCGCCGACTACATGTTGCTGACGACGATGCCGACGTACTTCACGGACACGTTGAAGATCAGCGACAACACGGCGACGGTGATCATCATCATCGTGGAGCTGATCCAGATCGCGTTGATCGCGCCGATCGGCGCGCTCTCCGACCGGGTCGGCCGAAAACCGATGCTGCTGACCGCGGCGATCGGGTTCCTCGTGCTGAGTTACCCGTCGATCAAGCTGATGCAGAGCGGGAGCACGGTGCTGCTGTTCCTCGGGTTCCTCATCGTGGCGCTGCTGCTGGTGCTGATGCTCGCGGTGATCGGGTCGACGTTCCCGGCGATGTTCCCGACCCGCGTGCGCTACGGCGCCTTCGCGATCGGCTACAACGTCTCGACGTCGATCTTCGGTGGTACCTGCGGTGTCGTCGTGACCGCGCTGATCCACGGCACCGGCAACCAGGACTGGCCGGCGTTCTACCTGATGATCGCCGCGGCGATCGCGCTGATCCCGATCATGCGGATCCCGGAGACGGCGCGGGTCCCGATGGACCACATCAACGAAGAGGGTGTGACCGCGCCGCCCGCGCCCAAGGCCGCGACGAACTGACGGTCGGCGGAAGGGTGAGGGCCGGGTCCCGGTTGGGGCCCGGCCCTCGCTCACTCGGTGACCTCGGCAGCGTCGCCCGCGGCACGAGGAGCGAAGTGACGCCGTGCGTAGGTGGTCAGGGCCGATGCCACCGCAACCGCCAAGCCGGCTTCCACCAGCAGAGCAGCGAACACCATTGCTTCCTCCTCGTGAGTATTCGGGCGCGGTCGTTCACCGCGCCGTGTGACAGGGATGTGGCCGGGGATGATCCCCGTGTTACTCATCGCCACGGAGTTGGTGAGCATTTCACCGACAGACCCCCGTTGAGGGGTGATCTCGGCCACGGCAGAATGAACCGTGGCAGAACCGGAATCGTCCCGAGGAGGCGGCTGCGGGATGGGCGAGCAACGTCGGCCCGGAGCGGGTGAAGCGGCGCGGCTGCTGCTGGACGACATGACGCAGCAGATGGTCGCGGTACCACCGCTGCTCGACACCCCGGAACGCGACGAGGCCCCACTGGCGCCCGCGCCGCCCCCGGCCCTGGACGGCCACGCGCTCTAGCTGAGCGCGGTGCTCCACCCGGTGTTTTCCGGGGGGTGCGGGACCGGCCGATCCGGTTCGACGGTCCCGAGCGCGAGGATCAGACCACCCGCCGCGCGGCTGCCCGCGCCGCCACCGGCCCTAGGACGGCCACGCGCTAGCTGCGCTCGGTGCTCCACCCGGTGTTTTCCGGGGTGGGGTTCCGCAGATGCTGCTACTTCCTCGCGCGCCCTCGCCCCGTCACGCGGCCCGGGACGGGCCGATCCGGTTGGCCGGTCCCCGAGCGCACCGATCAGATCGCCCGCCACGCGGCTGCCCGCGTCGCCGGCGACCTGGAGTCGTCACCCCGGAAACAGTGAAGGCCACCCCCGAACCGGGAGTGGCCTTCACGCCTTTCCAGATCAGCCGGCGAGGGCGGACAGCCTCGTCCAGTCCGCCCACGAGTAGGTCCAGTCCGAGTAGTCGCCGTCCTTCGCGGACAGAGTCTGCGTGCTGCCGGTGATCTCGACCGGGTCACCGACCAGCGCGCCGTCGTAGTACTCCTTCGCCCGCGCCGGCGACAGGTTCAGGCAGCCGTGCGAGACGTTCTGCTTGCCCTGCGCCCACATCGACGACGCCAGGCCGTGGATGAACTCCCCGTTGTTGGAGATCCGCACCGCCCACGGCACGTTCACGTCGTAGTAGTCGTAGCGCGGGTTGCTCATCGAGTAGGTCGCGTGCTTGGACATCACGACGTGGACCCCGCTGTGCGTGACCCGGCCCGGGTCGGAGTCCAGCCCGTAGCTCACCGGGTAGTCGGCGATCTGCACGCCGTCGCGGATCACCTGCATCCGGTGGGTCCGGGTGTCGCCCTTGACGATCTGCGACCGGCCGATCGAGAACGCGGCCGTGACGTCCTGCTTGCCGTAGGTGCCTTCGCCGATCTTCAGGCCGTAGAGGTTCGCGGCGACCTTGACCTGCGTGTTCGGCTGCCAGTACTCCTTCGGCCGCCAGTGCACGCTGGTGTCGGACACCCAGGCCCACGAGCCCTCGGTCTTCGGCGTGGTCTCGACGGTCAGGGCACGCTCGACCGCGGCCTTGTCGGCGACCTTGGAGCTGAAGGTCAGCGCGATCGGCATCGCGATGCCGTAGACCTGGTTGTCGCCGACGTTCAGGCTGCCCGACAGCTGCTTGCGCGGGCTGACGGTGGTGAACGAGCCGGTGATGGTGGCCTGCTTGCCGTCCGCGCCCAGCGCGGTGCCCGACCACGTGTACTTCTTGCCGTAGCCGAGCGGTTCGGTGATCGTCCAGCTGCGCTTGTCGGCGCCCAGCCGGCCGGCGACCTGCTTGCCGTCCGGGTTGGTGAGCGTGACCGACTGCAGCTCACCGTCCGTCACCGTCACCTGCGCGGCGTCCGCGGGCGCCACGTCGGTGGCCCCGTCGGCCGGCTGCACGGCGAGCTTGGCCGGCCCCGCCGAGGTCTGCTGCGCCTCGGCGGACGCGGCCTGCCCGCCCCCGGTGGTGCCCGGCGAGCCGTCGCCGCTGCACGCGCTCACGGCCAGCAGCGCGGCCAGTCCGAGCCCGATCAGTGCCAGCGGCTTGCGCCGCTTGTGGAGTCCTGTCACCTTCTGAAGCCCCTTCTCCCCTGTCGCCAGACAGACGCGTGTGTGTAGGTGATCGTTGACGCTCAGGAGTGTGACTCCCGTCACTATCGAGGGATCCCGGTGTCGGAACGCCACGGTCGGGCGCTAGTTGATCAGCCTATCGAGTGGGTCCGACAGTGATCGGGTGACGGGCTCTAGGCCATTTCCGTGACTGAGTCAATGGGGTCCGAAAACGCGCTGATCCGGGTAGGCTGCGGCGCAGGCCGTTGTTTTGCGTGGTCGTGGCTACACACTCGCGGAACTTTCGACGCGAGCCTGGAGCCGCACGCGCTCGTCGCTCACCCGTCGAAACCGTCCGGGCGGCCCGGGTTATTGACGAGGAGCAACAGCGGTGGCGCAAGGCACTGTGAAGTGGTTCAACGCCGAGAAGGGCTTCGGCTTCATCGCCCAGGACAACGGCGAGGGCGATGTCTTCGTGCACTACTCGGAGATCGAGGGCCGCGGGTTCCGCACCCTCGAGGAGAACCAGCGCGTGGAGTTCGAGATCGGCCAGGGGCAGAAGGGGCCGCAGGCCCAGAAGGTGCGCGTCATCTGACGCTCACCGGTCCGCAACGTCCCGTCCCCGGCGGATTTTCCGCCGGGGACGGTTTTTTCTCCGTCGTCAGACCTGGCCGGCGCGCGGCCGGTCCCAGTTCTGGTCGAAGTGGTGCTGGTCGGTGTCGGCGACGCCGGTGTGGTCGGCGAACTGGCGGCGCTCCTGCGAGGCGGCCTGCGCCTCCCACGCGAGGCGCTCCAGGACCCACTCGCGGGCCAGGGCCTGCGGCGACGTGCCGCGCTCGGCGGCGATGTCCTTGAGCTGGGAGCTGGCGATCAGGTTCATGCGCAGCTGGTAGACCTGCGCTTCGCCGAAGCGCTTGCCGGTCCCGGTGCTTTCCGGACCGGTCTCCGGCGCGAGGGCGGCCAGGTAGCTGGTCAGCTCGTGGTCCTCGACGGCGCTCTGCGCTTCCTTGTCCGGCGAGTTCCGGTGCTTGCCCGGGTTGACCGGCTTCAGGTTGGTCCGGGTGTTGTTCCGGCGTCCGAGAGAGGGAAGAGGCACCCGGCCACGATAACGGTTCGGTCTCGAGACGGCCCTCATTGTGGTGCAGGACACACCGGTTCTTCCGGTTTCGCTGGGCCATCCGGGGGGTGCGTGCACCCACATGTCGCAGTGACGAATGCGAGCCGGAAAGAGTCCCGGAAATGGAGGGGCCCCCGCGCCAGGGGGAGGAACGCGGGGGCCGGAGGGGATCTCCACAGGCGCTGACCGGGGGTGTGTCAGCAAGTCGATTGTTACACGACGCGGCCCGGTGACGCGAGTGCTGCGCGGGAAAAATTGCCCCGAACCGTCATCGCCTCGTCGTCTGCGGTTCATCTGCCGCGGCGCGGAATGGGGACGTTGCGTATTCACAGGTTCACTCTGCGGGGGGCTGCGTCGCCGACGTTCCGCTCGCTAGCCTCGCGGCGAAGTTGTTGGCGCGACAGTCCTTTCGGGAGGAGCTATGAGCGGGTCTGTGGAAGTTCGGCAGTTCCTCCTTCGATACGAAGGCGGCGATCCGGCCGGTGTCCCCACGCAGCGTTCGGGGCAGGCCGACGCGCCCCGCGTGTCGGACGACCAGGTGCGACGGGCTCGGTTGGCCGTGGCCGCCGGCGCGATCGACGCGCAGGACTGCGCCCAGTTGCTGGACATGCTCGGGCTGGTGCCGGACGAGGAAGGCGTGAACCCGGTCCAGCGATGAATTCCCGCTCAGGGGTGCACCCCCTGGCAGCACCCCTGAGCGGCCCCAGACCCGGAAAGATACCGGCGTTGTCCGGTCCGGGGCAAACAATTTCCACCCAGTTGCTTCGCTGTCGGTGAAATTGCCGTCACGGCTTCCGCTGCGTGTATCATAACAGCGTTACGAATGGAGGCAGGCAGTGGAGATCGCGAAGGAGATCCGTCCCGCGGTGCAGAAGTGGGGCGGGGCGTTCATGACGTCGCCGGAGCTGGCCGAGGTGGAGCGCGAGGCCGGGCTCGGGCGGCGGGCGTTGTACTTCCGCGGCCGGTCCGCGGTGCTGGGTGATCCGTCACCGGCGGTGGTCGCCGAGCTGTTCGGGATCTTCCCGCGGTGGGTGGTGGACGCCGTCCTGCCGCGGGCGACCGAGCGGTTGGGCGCGGACGCGGCGGTCTCGGCGTACACGGAGGCGTTGTACCGGTGGTCGAAGGCGCACCTGCGCGAGTCGCCGCTGGCCGCGTTGCTGCCCCGCTTGGTGGAGGCCGCGGACGCGAGCGGCTTGGCGCTGTTCGCGGGGTGGCAGCAGGTCGAGTGGCCGTCGGATCCGGTCGCCCGGGTCGGCCACGGCCTGATGCTGCTGCGCGAGTACCGGGGCGGGCTGCACTTCGCGGCGCTGCGGGCGGTGGGGCTGACGGTGCCGGAGGCGGTGGTGGCCGACCCGGAGGGCGGACGCGCGCGCCTGCTGCGGACGGCGTGGTCCCCGGAGGCGGCCGACGAGCTGATCGCCCGCGCCCGTCGTCGCCCGGATCTGGAAGCGCGCTGGCGGCGAGCGGAGTCGCTGACCGATGAGCGGATGGCGGAGCTGCTGGAGGTGCTGCCGGAGCCGGAGCTCGGCGAGCTGGTGCGCTCGCTGGCCGCGGTCGGTCGCGAAGAGTGACCGGGCCAGCCGGGCCGGGTCCTCGCGTGTTTGCGCAGTTCAGGGGTGGTTTTCGGGGTTAAGGGATACCCGGTGGAAGGGCGGGTTCGGGGTGCCCTATGCTTGTAATCGCTCCCAGGGAGACCTGAGAGCGCGGTCGGTCGGTCACCCGAACCGGCCGGGCTCCCATCGTCTAGCGGCCTAGGACTCCGCCCTTTCAAGGCGGCAACGCGGGTTCGAATCCCGTTGGGAGTACGCATGACAAGTGCATATGGCCCTGTGGCGCAGTTGGTTAGCGCGTCGCCCTGTCACGGCGAAGGTCGCGGGTTCGAGTCCCGTCAGGGTCGCAATAGCGTCTGGCTTCAGCCGGCGTTTCCGGCCAGGTAGCTCAGTTGGTACGAGCGTCCGCCTGAAAAGCGGAAGGTCGCCGGTTCGACCCCGGCCCTGGCCACGGTCGATGAACCGCTCCGATGCAGGTCGGGGCGGTTTTTTCATGTCTGCGATCTCCTGCGGCTCTGCCCGGCGTTGACCTTGGTTGACCCCGGATTGCCGCCCCTTGGGGCACGCGGGGGGCACGATGCTGGTCGCGATGAGCTACGTCACTCGGCCCGTGCCCGGGCCCACCCCCCGGTTGAAGGCGACGGACGTTCATGGCACTATGTACTCATAGCTCCCCACCGTCCTCCGGGACTGGTGGGGCTTTTTTATTGTCGTACCCTTACCGCTATGCCTCTCCGCGCGTCGGTGATCATCGACTATCAGAACGTCCACCTCACCGGCCACGGCCTCTTCGACTCAACGAGGTTCGGCCCTCCGCATGAGGCTCTCGTGGACCCTCTTCACTTCGCCAACCAGTTGATCCAGGTCCGCAACCAGCGACAGCGTCCGGGGATGGATCACGCCGTGCTTCGCAAGGTTCTCGTATACCGCGGCTTGCCATCGCCCGACCACGACCCCAAGGCGTACGCACGAAACCTGGCGCAGCAGGCGCACTGGGAGCGCGATGGCCGCGTGACAGTGCACCTGCGTCCTCTGAAGTACGACTACCACCGCGACGCGACCGGGGCGAAGGTCGTGGGGCCAGACGGGAAATACCTGGTGAGAGGTAAGGCGGAAAAAGGTGTGGATGTACTCTGCGCCCTGGCGCTCGTCCGAGAAGCTCTTGATCCAAATGTCGACCTCGTCATCCTTGCGTCCCAGGACAGCGACCTTGAGCCGGCACTGGACGAAGCTCTCGCTCTCGGCTCCGCCAAGGTTGAGACCTTCGCCTGGTTCAACCCGGGACGTAGCTATAAGTCCGCGGAGATTCGTCCAGCGTCGCGAAGGATCTGGAACACTCGCATGGGGGAGACGGAGTTTCGCCGCTGTTGGGACGTGAACAGCTACTAGTGAATCGGGGGTGCTCTTGCTCGCTCGGTTCCCCCGCCCCCTCGTCCCTGCCGTGCTTTGCGGCGGGGCGGCCGGGTCAAGGGTGAGCGAAGCTCATCGCGCAGCGACGCCGAAGGCGCGCCCTTGATGCGGTTGGACCGCCGTAAGACGCTCGAGCAGGAGGGGGCCTTCGCAACGCATGTCCGCGCCGCCGAGCTGAGGTGTTGCTTGGTGGCGGGTCCCTGAGGCGCGCCGCCGTTGGCTGCGCAGCCGGGGACGAGCACCCAAGCTGTGCTGCGCGGCTCGCCGGGCGGAGCGGAGCGGCAGCCCGGCGTCAGCCGCGCCCCGACATATTCGGAACGTCAGGGGACGGTCCCCGCGCGCCGCCGACGGCGGCGCGCCTTGATCGCGCCGAACGGAAAGCGGCAGTACGCGTCGAACACGTTCCGGACGAAGACCGATGCTGATCGCTGGCTCGTCGGGGTCGAGGCGGACATCAGCCGCGGGGCTTGGCTGGATGACAAGCTCGGCCGGGAAACGTTCGGCAACTACGCCGATGCCTACCTCCGGGACAACCCGGACGTGGGTGACCGCTGGGAGGAGACGTGTCGGCGGAACATGCGCCTGCACATGACGGAGCTGCTTGATCTGCCGTTGATCGCGATCACCCCGCCGGTCGTGCGGAGCTGGTACGGCAAGGCGCTGGCGGGGACAGGAGGCAAAACCTCCATCGCTCAGTCGTACCGCTTCCTGCGGGCAGTGATGAACCAGGCGAAGCGCGACGGGGCGATCCAGGTCAACCCATGCCAGATCCCGGGCGCTGGGTCCGACAAGGCCAAGGAACGGGGGATCGCAACACCGGGGCAGGTAGCCGAGCTGGTCGAGGCGATCACTCCTCGGTACCGGGCGGCCGTCCTGCTCGCTGCCTGGTGCGGGCTGCGGCGCGGGGAGGTGTGCGGGCTCCGGACCGAGGATGTGGACCTGATCGCCGGGGTGATCACGGTGCGCAAGAACAGGGTGGAGCTGCTGGAGAGCCCGAAGAAGTACGACAAGGACCCCAAGACGGATGCCGGGCGGCGGGAGATCGCGTTTCCTCCGCATCTGAAGCCCTACCTGGTCGAGCACATGACCAAGTGGGCGGGGGCGGAGCGGTTCTTCGTCGGCCGGGATGGTCAGCCGATGCGGGGTAACGCGGTCTACCAGGCGTTCGTCCGTGCCCGGAAGCGCGTCGGTGTGGATGTGTCCTTTCACGACCTCCGCCACACCGGACAGACGCTCGCCGCAAGCACTGGCGCGACACTGGCGGATCTCAAGAAGCGCCTCGGGCACTCGTCGGCAGCGGCGGCGCTCCGGTATCTCCACGCGGTCGAGGGAGGGACAAGGAACTGGCCGGGGGAGCTGAGCAAGCTGGCCGAACGGGGCGACGCGATCAAGCTTCCGAAGACCATCATCGTGAAGCACTGATTGGGGCACGCGGGGTGCACGAACCGGCCGTGCACCCCGCATGACCAGCGGAAACATCTGCGCCTGAAAAGCGGAAGGTCGCCGGTTCGACCCCGGCCCTGGCCACCGCTTCTAGCAGCACAAACGGCCCCCGCCGATCATGGTGGGGGCCGTTTGGCGTTCGAGGGTGCTCGATGAGGGTTTCAGTTGGGGCTCCAGAAGTACCCGTTGAGCAGCGGGGGCCGGGACGCTCCCGAGGGGTGGTGACCACACCGGAGGAGCGGTGCCCGGCGGGAGGTGGAGCTGGCGCTGCGCCTCGCCTTACGGCCCGGGACGTCGGCTCTGGACCAGCGGCGGACGCTTCCGCCGCTGGCGCGGACCGCCCACGACCAGCCGCGAGTGGTGGACCGGAAGTTCGTTACGATGAACCGGCGATGGGCAGGTCCGACTCGACATCCGAACTCGCGCTGACCGAGGCGGAGCGTCAGGCTCTGACGCGCTGGATCGGCCTCCCCTCCACGTCCCAAGCGGTCGTGCTGCGCTGCAAGATCGTGCTCGCCTGTGAAGAAGGCCGGACGAACGTGGACATCGCACGCGAGTTCGGCGTCTCCGCCCAGGTCGTCGGCAAGTGGCGGGCGAGGTTTCGCGAAGGCCGGCTCCCCGCGCTGAAGGACCGGCCGCGCTCCGGCGCACCCCGCACGATCGCCGAGGAACAGGTGCAGGCCGTTGTGGACGCGACGTTCACCGAGCCGCCACCGAACGGAGTCCGCTGGACCAAGCGCGACATGGCCCAGCGGGTCGGGATCTCGCCCTCGTCGGTGGTGCGCATCTGGCAGCGGCTCGGTATCACTCCCAACACCGGCCGCGTCCGCGAGGAGCAGCGCTCCGACGATGCGGCGTGGAGCGCGCTGTACATCGCGCCCCCGGAGGCGGTCATGGTTCTGGCCGCGGACCCGGATCGAGGGCCCGAGGCCGACGCGCGCACCAAACAGGCAGCGGCGACCCGGGGAATGGCGATGCGCGGCCGCTTGGCCAGACTGCTGTCGCAGCGGATCGGAGCACCGGACGCGGGCGAACTGGTCCGGTTCCTGCGCACCGTGCAGCATCGGGTTCCCGTCCGGCAGGAAATCCACCTGATCTGCCACGGTCTCGGGACGCGCAAGATCGAGGCGATCCGCCGGGTCCAGGAGCACAGCCGCGCCCTGCACCTGCACTTCGCGCCCAGCGCGGAATTCTGGCTCACGCTCGTCGAACGGCACATCGGCCCGCTCGCCGCCGGAACACCGCTCGGCATGGCCCTGGAGCGGATGCTGCAGAGCTCGTCGCGTACCCGCAAAGCGTCCACCTGGTACCAGCCCTAGCATCAGCCGATTCGACGAATTTGTGGTCCAGCACGGGATCGGCGTGGATCATTCATGCCTACATTGAGCCGTCGTGGATGACCAGCGAACACCTTCACCGGAATCAGCCAGCCACGGAACCTCCCGCAGGACCCTGCTCACCGCAGTCGGTCTCGGCGTGGCGGGGTTGGGTGTGGCGGCGTGCGCTCCGGCCGACGAGGCAGCTTCCGGAGCAGCACAGGCCAGCCCTGTCTCGAACGCGACCCCGCCGAACTGCGTGTTGGCGCCCGAGGCCATCGAGGGCCCGTACTACATCGACCGCAAGCTCATTCGCAGTGACATCCGTGAGGACCGGCAGGGTGTGCCGGTCGAACTGACCCTCAGGGT
This sequence comes from Amycolatopsis thermalba, assembly GCF_023376025.1. NCBI lineage: Bacteria > Bacillati > Actinomycetota > Actinomycetes > Pseudonocardiales > Pseudonocardiaceae > Amycolatopsis > Amycolatopsis thermalba. The sequence goes on along the minus strand of NZ_CP091196.1, from coordinate 88,476 downwards.
CGTCGACGCGAAATCCTGCGCCCCGCTGCCGGGCGCTGTCGTGGACATCTGGCACTGCGACGCCCTCGGCTACTACTCCGGACACCTCGACCTCGACCCGAACGTCGCGCCGATGCCCGATCCGCACATCGATCCGACCGATCCCTCGACGTTCCTGCGCGGGACGCAGATCAGCCGCGCCGACGGCGAGGTCACGTTCCGGACGATCTACCCCGGCTACTACTTCGGCCGGGCGATCCACATGCACGTGCTGGTGCACGTGGGCGACAAGAGAGTCCACACCGGTCAGCTGTACCTGCCGGAGGAGCTCAACGCGCGGGTCGTTGCGACCATGCCCTACTCGGATCGGCCCGGTGCACCGGAGCGCGTGACGAACGAGACCGATTTCCTGTACCAGCAGCAGGGTGGTGCGCAGAGCACGCTGCGGGTACAGCCCCTCGGACCAGATCTCAGCCACGGCTTCCGGGCGTCGCTGTCGATGGGCGTGACTCCGGATGAGACACCGCCGCCCGCCACCTTCACGCCCCCGCCGACGACCTGATCCGGATCGCCACATCGGGGCGGGCCCGGCTGTTCGACACGCGCCCGCCCCGAACAGGTGAGCGTGGTGGTGCCCGCGCACACTCTGCGGTCGGTTCATCAGGGCCTGGCCGCGTAGCTGGAGCCGGGAAGAACTCGGCCTCCGCATCCGTTGATACGCAAGCAGCGAGCGGAAGGGTGAGGTCATGTCGGTGGCGTTCAACGAGGAGATCCGCAAGCTTCTGGACGGGAGGAACTTCGCCACCGTCGCGACGCTGAACCCGGACGGCGGGCCGCAGACCTCGGTGGTCTGGATCGCCCGGGACGGAGACGCGGTGCTGTTCTCCACCACGGCAGGGCGGCAGAAGGCCCGCAACCTCACCCGGGACCCGCGGATCAGCCTCACCGTCTACGACACCGCCAACCCGTCCACTCGGTGGACATCCGTGGCACCGTCGAACTGATCGAGGACCCGGAGAAAGCGCTTCCACGGCAGCTCTCGCAGAAGTACCTCGGCGAGGACCCGCCTCCCGAGTCGGACGATGTCCTCCGGTTGATCGTCCGGGTGATTCCGGAACGGATTTCCGGCTTCGCTGTCTGAGGGCCGGCCGCGCCCGCTCAGGCCGGCTTGCTCAGGAAGTAGTACGCGTAGCGCTTGTCGAGTTCGTTCTCCGGGACCAGTTCGATCGCCTCCGGGCGGAAACCCACCCGCGCGGCCAGCTGCCAGAACTCGGGGATCGCGTAGGTCGTCATCTGTGACGGGCCCGTCCGGTAGGAACGTCGCCGCGGGCGGGTCACCCACCGGCCCTCGTCGTACTTGATCTGGATCAGGGCCAGACCGCCGGGCGACAGCATGCGGTGCGCGAGCCGCAGGATGCGATCGCCGTACTCCGGCGTTGGCAGCACCTCGAAGACATAGAGACAAAGGAACACGTCGCAGGGTTCGGGGACCTCCCGCAGCACCGACTCCGGCCGCGGGACGTCGATCGCCACCGCGCGGAACGGGGTGTCGCACACCGACTTCACCTGCTTCTCGCACTCCAGCAGGCTCTCGGTCGAGATGTCGACCCCGATGAACTCCCGTGCGTGCGGCGCGAAGTGCACCGCGTTCGCGCCGCCGCCGCAACCCCACTCCACCACTCGCTCCCACGGGCGGTCGAAGCCGGCCATCCGCGCGCCCCGGCGGAACATGTCCAGGTGCTGGCGGCCGATCTCCTGCCACGGCACCTTCTCGCCGAACACCGGGGCGTCCGCCCAGTGCGAGTTGTCCTTCCAGCCCCGGTCGGCCCGGTCGGTCCAGAACAGCTGCGCGTCGGCGGCGAGGCGGCGTTCGGACTGCGTCAGGCCGATGCCGGCGAGCCCGCGGTGCCACGCGGCCCGCGCGAGCGAGATGACTCGGCGTCTTCTTTCGGACATATCGGTCATCTTGCGCGATTAACTCGCCTGGGGGAACCTCCTCGTGTGGGTGGAGGAGTAGTGACACTCATCACTTGTGCCGCACATTGATCATCAGTATTGTGCTTGTTTGGCGCGGTGGATATCGAGCACATTCGACAGGAACTGGCCGCCTTCGACGGCACCCGGATCGCCGAGGCGAACGGGGACATCTTCGCCATCTACGACCCCCGCGGGGATCTTCCGCCGCAGCGTCAGATGCCCTGGGCAACGATCGTCACCTCGGACACCGAGTTCGACAACACGTCCAACCTGGACCGGCCCGGGGTCTTCCGCCTCAACATCGGTCTCACGCGGGACCGGTTCGCCGAAGTCGTGCCGCCGGGCGACTACGACGTCACCGCCCTGGACGTCCTCTTCCCGCACCCCGTGTACGGGGGCCAGCACTGGGTCTGCGTCATCAACCCGGACCGGACCTGGCCGGAAGCCCGGAAACTGCTCGACGAGGCGTACGCGTTCGCCGTCCGGAAGTTCGACAACGCCGACCGCCGGCGCCGGTAGCCTGCCGGCATGGACGTACGGCGCCGCCGGGTCGCGGCCCAGCTCCTGGACCGCACGGCCGGGACCACGCTCGTCGGCGCCGTCCGTCATCTGCTCGCCGTGCAGGCGCAGGAACCGGCCGCCTTCCCCCTGGCGCTGCGGGCGCGGGTGCCCGGCCTGACCGCCGCCGAAGTCGACACCGCCCGCCACGACCGGACGCTCGTCCGCTGCTGGGGGCCGCGCGGCACCCTCCACCTCATCGCCCGCGACGACCTGCCCTGGCTGTACCCGCTGGTCAAACCGAACCCGGCGAACTCGCTGCGCCGGCTCGAGGAACTGGGCGTCGACAACCCCGACGGCTCGAGAGCAGCCGCGGCCCTCGACGGCCAGGGCCCGCTCGCCAAAGCCGAGCTCGGCGAGCGAACGGGAACCGAAGGGCAGGCGACCGTCCACCTGGCGATGCTCGCCGCGGCGCGCGGGCTCGTCGTGCTCGGGCCGGAGCGCCGGGGCAAGCCCACCTACGTCCACGCCGGAGACTGGCTGGGCGCACCCCTGCCGACCGAACCCGGCGACACCGCCCTCGACCGGCTCGTCGCCCGATACCGCGCCGCCCACGAACCGGCCGAGCCCGCGGACCTCGCCGCCTGGTCCGGACTCCCGGTGCGCCACCTGAAACGCGCGTGGCGACCCACCACAGTGGACACCAGAGACGCCGGCCCCACCGTCCGCCTGATCCCCGCCTTCGACGAGTACCTCCTCGGCTGGCGCACGCGGGACCACGCCGTCGCCCCGGAACACCGCAAGCTCGTCCACCCCGGCGGCGGCATCATCCGGGCGGCGGTCCTCGTCGATGGCCGGGTCGCCGGCACCTGGACCCGCGCTGCCGGCCGCGTCGAGGTCCAGCCCTTCGAACCGCTGCCCGATCTCACCGCGGAGATCGACGACCTGCGCCGCTTCGACGGAAAATGAGTCGATCGCCCCGGCCGCGCCCGCTAGGCTGCCCAGCGTGAACAGCCCCGAGTCGGACAGAGGCCAGCGGATCACCCGCTGACCCCTGTTTCTCCGACTCGGGAGCTTTGCCATGCCCTTTGCCGTCTACCTGCTCGGGCTCGCCGTCTTCGCCCAGAGCACCTCGGAATTCATGCTGTCCGGCCTGGTTCCGGACATCGCCACCGATCTGCACGTCTCGATCGCCGACGCCGGCTACCTGACCTCGGCCTTCGCGGTCGGGATGATCGTCGGCGCGCCGCTGCTCGCCATCCTCGCCCGGCGCTGGCCGCAGCGCCGGGCCGTCACCGCGTTCCTCGTCGTGTTCGCCGCCGCGCACGTGCTCGGCGCGCTCACCGGCAGCTACGCCGTCCTGCTCGCCACGCGGATCGCGGCGGCACTGGCCAACGCCGGGTTCTGGGCGCTGGCCACCACCGTCGCCGTCGCGCTCGTCGCGCCGGATGCCAAGGGCCGCGCGATGTCCGTCGTGATGGGCGGGGTGACGCTGGCCTGCGTCGCGGGCGTTCCCGGCGGCGCCGTGCTCGGCCAGGCGTGGGGCTGGCGCTCCGCGTTCTGGGCCGTGGCCGCCCTCGCCGTCGCGGCCACGGTCGCGGTCGTGCGCACCATCCCGGTGTCCAAACCGGACACCGAGGCGACCGCAGTCCGGCCGCTGCTGCGTCGTCCGCTGCTGCTCACCTACCTCACCAACGCCCTCGTCCAGGGCGCGACCTTCTGCACGTTCACCTACCTCGCGCCGCTGGTCACCGAGGTGGCCGGGCTGTCCGAGGCGTGGGTGCCTGTCACGCTCGTGCTGTTCGGCGTCGGCGCGTGCGCCGGGATCGTGTTCGGTGGCCGCGTCGCCGACGCCCGGCCCCGCGCCGTCCTGCTGACCGGCACGGCCGCCCTGACCGCCGGCTGGATCGCGCTCGCGCTGAGCGCGTCCAGCCCGGTCGTCACGCTCGTTCTCGTGTTCCTGCAGGGGATGCTGGCCTTCGGGCTCGCGCCGGCGCTCACCGCGCGCGTGTTCTACCAGGCCCCGGGCAACGCGCTGGCCGGCGGCTTCACCACGGCCGCGTTCAACGTCGGCAACACGCTCGGCCCGGCGCTGGGCGGGCTCGCGCTCGACGCGGGATTCGGGTTCCGGTCGCCGGTCGTGGTCAGCGCGCTGCTGATGGTCGTGTCAGTCCTGCAGGTGTACGGCCAGGTCCGACCGGCCCGGAGCGAGATCGGCGCGTAGCACCAGGTTCTCGTCGTACTCGCCGCGGTTCTGGTAGCGGAACGGGATCGGCTCCGCCGTCTCCAGCGTGCGGAGCCGGTCCCGCAGCCCCTCGACCGCCGCGGCGTACCCCGCCTCGTCCAGGCGGTCGGCGCCCAGCACGGCGAACGGCGGCAGTGGCGCGATGCCGGTGTACCAGAACGTGCCGTGGTGCAGGGGGAACAGCAGATCGTTGAGTTCACCGTGGACGCCACGCGGCCCGATGCTGGACGGCCGCGCACCGATCGTCGTCACCGCCATCGCCCGTTTGCCGGTGAGCTTGCCGTCGCCGTACCGCAGCACAGTGCCGTCCGGCGCGGCGATCCCGTAGCCGAGGCCCTTCACGAAGACCCGGTCGAACCAGCCCTTGAGGATCGCCGGTAACCCGTACCACCACATCGGGAACTGCACCACGATCGCGTCCGCCCAGGCGAGTTTCTCCTGTTCCGCCTGGATGTCGGCGGGCAGGCGGCCGGACTCGTACGCCTCCTGCGACGCCGCCGCGACCAGCATCCGCTCGCGCGGGTCGTGGGCGAAGTCCTCGTAGTCGACCACCGGGTTCCACTTCATCGCGTACAGGTCCGACACCCGGTACGAGTGGCCGAACTCCTCCAGCGCCTTCAGGCCCTCGTCGCGCAGGGCGGCGTTGAGCGAGCGTCCCTCGGGGTGGGCGAAGATCCACAACACGTTCATGACATCCAGGCTCCGCTCACGAGAACGCGCCGACGAGTGGCCCGATGGTCAGTATGTGACAGGATCGGGCCATGACGGTTTTCGCCAACGACGGTCGGCACCGGGTCGCCGTGCTGGTCCGCGACGGTCTGCTGCCGATCGAGGTCGGGATCGTGCACCGCCTGTTCGGGCAGGCCATGACCGACGGCGAACCGCTGTACGAGGTGCGCACCTGCACCCTCCGCCCCGGCGTGGTGCGCACCGACACCGACTTCACGGTCAACGTCGAGCACGGCCTGGAGGCCCTCGCCGAGGCCGACACGATCGTCGTGTCCTCCTCCGACGAGGACTACGGCCCGCAGCCCGGCGGCCCGCTGCAGGGCCCGCTCGCCGACGCGTTCGCCGCGATCCCGCCGGGCACGCGCATCGCCTCGATCTGCAGCGGCGCCTTCGTGCTCGCCGCCGCCGGGCTGCTGGACGGCCGCCCCGCCACCACGCACTGGCAGTCCGCCGACGACCTGCGCACGCTGTACCCGCGCGTGCAGGTCGACCCGAACGTCCTCTACACCGAATCCGGCAACATCCTGACCTCGGCGGGTGTCGCGTCCGGCATCGACCTGTGCCTGCACATGATCCGCCGCGACCACGGCGCCGCGGTGGCCAACGAGGTCGCGCGCGGCACGATCGTCGCCCCGCACCGCGAGGGCGGTCAGGCCCAGTACATCCCGCGGCCGGTGCCCCAGCCGACGGTGTCCTCGACCGGCGCGGCGCGGGCCTGGGCGCTGGAGAACCTGCACCGTCCGCTGACGCTGCGGCAGCTCGCCGCCCGCGAGTCGATGAGCGTGCGCACCTTCACCCGCCGCTTCCGCGAGGAGGTCGGCCTCTCGCCGGGGCAGTGGCTCACGCAGCAGCGCGTCGAGCGCGCCCGCCAGCTGCTGGAGGAGACCGACCTGCCGATCGACCGGGTCGCCGAGGACGCCGGGTTCGGCAGCGCCGGATCACTGCGCCAGCACCTGCAGGCCGCGCTCGGCGTCTCACCGAGCGGCTACCGCTACACCTTCCGCGGCAGCCGGGCCGAGGATCAGGACCACAGCTCCGCGGCCGGCAGCGGCCTGCCCAGGTAGTAGCCCTGCGCCTGGTCGCAGCCGAGCCGCTTGAGGATCTCCAGCTGCTTGGCGTTCTCCACGCCCTCGGCGACGACGGTCAGGTGCACCGCGTGGGCCATCGCGATGATGCTCGTGACGATCACCTCGGCGTCGCCGGTTTCGCCCAGCCGGGTGATGAAGGACCGGTCGATCTTCAACGTGTCGAGCGTCAGCCGCTGCAGCTGGGCGAGCGACGAGTACCCGGTGCCGAAGTCGTCGATCGCCAGGCACACCCCGAGCTCCCGCAGGGCGGCGAGCGTCTTGCTGGTCACCGTCGAATCCCGCATCAGCGCGCTTTCGGTGATCTCCAGGCACAGCGCCTCCGCGGGCAGCCCGGTCACCGCCAGCGCCTCCTCGACGGCCAGGACCAGCGCCGGGTCGTCGAGCTGGCGGGTGGACAGGTTGATCTTCAGCCCGACCGCGGCGCCCTGCGCGCGCCGCCCGGCGACCTCGCGCGTGGTCTCCCGCAGGATGTGCGAGCCGAGCAGGTTGATCAGGTCGCTCTCCTCGGCCAGCGGGATGAACTCGGCGGGCGAGATCGGCCCGTGCACCGGGTGCGTCCAGCGCAGCAGGCCCTCGACCGCGACCATCTCGTCCGTGCGCAGGTCGACCACCGGCTGGTAGGCGGCCCACAGCCGGCCGTGCCGGACGGCGTCGCGCAGGTCCTGCTCCAGCCGCAGGCGCCGCTGCATCCGCATCCGCAGCTCGACGTCGAAGAACTCGTAGCGGCCGCGGCCGAGCGTCTTCGCGTGGTACATCGCCACGTCCGCGTCGCGCAGCAGCTCGTCGGCGTCGCGCTGGTCGCCGGGGCCGGTGAGCACGATCCCGATGCTCGCGTCGACGTGCAGGCGGCGCCCGTCGACCGAGATCGGCGTGGTCACCGCGTCCCGGATGTGGTTGGTCAGCGCCCGCACCCCGGACTCGTCGTGCACGCCGAACGCGATCACCACGAACTCGTCGCCGCCGAGCCGGCCCACCACATCCCCGGCGCGCACCGCGTGCCGCAGCCGCTCACCGGCGATCTGCAGCACCCGGTCGCCGACCGTGTGACCCAGCGAGTCGTTGATGACCTTGAACTTGTCCAGGTCGATGAACAGCACCGCGGTGGCGCCGTAGCCCTCCTCGTGCAGCGCCGTGTTGAGCCGCTGCAACACGAGCGTGCGGTTGGCCAGGCCGGTCAGCGGGTCGTGGGTGGCGTCGTGCGCGAGCCGCTCGCCGATCGCCTTGCGCTCGGTGATGTCGGTGAACGACAGCACGTACGCCGAGGACGGCATGTCCTCCGGGTTCATCGCCCGGCACGACAACGACAGCCACACGATCCGGCCGTCCGCGCGCTTGGCCCGCAACACCCGGCCCTGCTGCGGCTCGCCGCCCCGGCGCAGCTGCTCCGACGGGTATTCCGAGGGGTCGAGCCGCCGCCCGTCCTCGTCGTAGAGCGGCCAGTTGTCCGGCGGCGTGGCCATCAGCTCCGCCTCGGTGGCGCCGAGGATGTGCTCGGCCGCGGGGTTCGCCGAGATCACCCGGCCGTGCGGGCCGATCACCAGCACACCCTCGTCCAGCGCCGCGACGACCGTGCTGAACTGGCGTTCCGCGCGGCGCCGGGCGGTCTCGTCCGCGCACACCAGCACGTAGCCGTCGTCCATCTCGGCCGCCGACACCCGCACCGCGAGCGCCGAGCCGTCCGCGGCGCGGTGGGTGGCCTGCGCGACGCCGCCGTGGGCGAGCACGTCGCCCGGGTCGAGCGGTGCGCCGACCAGCCGGCCGACCTCCTGGCCCAGCGCGTCGGCGGCCCGCCAGCCGTAGATCGTCTCGGCGGCCGGGTTCCAGCTGGTCACCCGGCCCCGCGCGTCGGTGGCGATGATCGCGTCGCTGACGTGCTGCACGAGCGCGGCCTGGAAGCGCAGCGCGGCCTCGGCGGCCTTCTGCGCGCTGACGTCCCGCATGATCACCTGGAAGGCCGGCTTGCCCTCCCAGGTCGTGCGTACCGACACCGACTCGATCGTGACCTGGCCGCCGTCCAGCCTGGTCAGCACCGCCTCCGCCGGCTCCGACGTGGCGCCCGGCTCGTTCAGCCCGGCGATCCGGCGCAGCATCGACGGCACCGACGGCGGATCGACGAAGTCGGTGATCGGGCGACCGAGCACCTCGGAGACGGACTTGGCGCCGACGAACCCGAGACCGGCCGGGTTGGCGTAGGTCAGCACGCCGTACTGGTGCACCACGATCCCGTCCGGGCTCAGCTCGACGAGCAGCCGGTAGCGGTCGGCGAGGTCGGCCAGCTCGCGCCGGTCCTCGTGCCGGTCGGTGACGTCCGTGGCGATGCCGAGCAGGCCGCCCTCGAACGTGCGGGCGTGGAACCGGATCCAGCGCGCGTCGCCCGCCGGGGTGCGGTAGGGCTGCTCCAGCTCCAGGTCGTGCCACACCGGCGCGGTGCGGGCGGCCACGAGCAGCGGCTCGACCAGCTCGGCCAGCGTCTTGCGGACGTCGCTCTCGGGCGCCCCGGGCAGCGCGAGCAGCCGGTCCAGACCGGGCCGCCAGGCGAGCACGTCACCCTCGAACGCGAACGACCAGATCACCGCGCGATCGGCGGACAACGCCAAGTCGATCACCTGTTCGTGATCGACGGACAGGCCAGGGACGCCCACCCCGTGGTTGGCGTTTGGCTCCATCTTCCGTCCGATCCGCCGAGCATCTTCTGCTGTTCGATTACACCATTCGGCCGGTTTCCCGTAGTCCGTCCGCACCAATCTCCGGTGGCGGACTTCGCTCGGTTATGCCCTTCCGGCCGGCCGACGTTGGCTTGGCATGAGTCCGTCCCTCGGGACGGATCGTAGAGGCAATGACGAAGGAGGGGCGAGTGCGATGGACTCGCGGGAAATGGCGATCTGCGGCATCGGTGCCGTCACCGGCTACGGCTGGGGCCGCGAACACCTGTGGGATGGGCTGACGTCCGGCAAGCCGGCGGCCGGCCTGGAAGCCGGTTACGGGGCCAGTCCGGAGGAACCCGGCTGGGTCGCGAAGGTGGCCGACGGCGGCAACCCGGTGGACGGGCCGAGCCGGTTCGCGCGGGCGATGCGGGCCGCTGCCCGGGAGGCGATAGCCGATGCGGGGGAGCGCGGCTGGCAGCCCGGGAAGCGGGTCGGACTGCTGCACGCGGTGGTGCTCGGCGAGGTGGACCTCTGGCGGGAGTTCTACCTCGACCGCGGAGGCGACGTGCGGCCGCGGGAGTACCTCGGGCTGATGCCGTCGACGCCGATGTCGACGTTCATGCAGGAGTACGGGTTCCACGGACCGGCGATGAACGTGTCGGCCATGTGCGCCTCCGGCAACGCCGGGCTGCTCACCGCGAAGGCGTGGCTGGACGCCGGGATCGTGGACGACGTGGTGTTCGTCGCCACCGACGTGTCGGCGACGCAGGAGAACGTGCGCCACTTCGTGCGGCTCGGCGTGGCCGTCACCGACACCGAACCGCTGGAGGCGTGCCGTCCCTTCCAGGAGGGCAGCCGCGGTTTCCTGGTCGGTGAGGCGGCGGTCGCGTTCGTGCTGTCCCGCAACGCGACTCGCCCCTACGCGATCGCGCTGGGCGGGGCGATGAACCACGACGGGTACCACGTGACCTCGGTCGACCCGGACCTGCGCCAGGTCCGCGGCTGCTTCCGGGACGCGCTGGCCAACGCCGGGGTGCCCGCGGCGGCGGTGCGCTACCTCAACGCGCACGGGCCGGGGACCAAGCAGTGCGACACCGCCGAGGCGACCATCCTCGAGCAGGAGTTCGGGGCCTCGACCGGGGTGTACTCGGTCAAGCCGCTCGTCGGGCACTGCCAGGGCGCGGCCTCGGCGGTCGAGGTGTCGGTCGCCGCGCTCGGCTACGACCGCGGGTACATCCCGGCGCCGCCCGCGGTGGCGCCGGGGCACCCGCAGCTGCTCACCGGCCGGGTCCCGGTCGGTGACGGCCTGACCGTCAAGTCGTCGCTCGGCATGGGCGGCCACAACTCGGTCGTCGTGCTCGGCCCGCCGGCCTGATCCGGAGAACCTTCCGTCCCGCGGTCGTCGAGGCGGGTTTCCGCGGGGCGGAAGGCGGGTTGTGCGCGGTGATGCGGTGCCCGAAGATCGGGGCATGACTGTGCGCACGACACCGCCGTTCCGCGCCGATCACGTGGGCAGCCTGCTGCGGCCCGACGAACTGCACCGGGCCCGCGAGGACTTCGCGCGGGGCGCCATCGGCGCCGAGGACCTGAAGGCCGTGGAGGACAGCGCGATCCGCGACGTGGTCGCGATGCAGCGCGAGGTCGGGCTGCGCTCGGCCACTGACGGCGAGTTCCGCCGCGCCTCCTGGCACATGGACTTCATCTACGCCCTCGACGGCATCTCCCGCAGCGACGAGAAGCTGCACGTCAAGTTCCACAACGCGGCCGGGGACATCGAGTTCAGCCCGGCCGGGCTGAAGGTGGACGGCAAGGTCGGGCTGTCCGGCACGATCTTCGGCGACCACTTCGCGTTCCTGAAGTCCATTGTGGATCCTGCGCAGACGCCGAAGCAGACCATCCCGTCGCCCAGCATGATCTACTACCGGGGCGGCCGCCGCGCCGTCTCCGAGCAGGTCTACCCCGACCTCGAGGAGTTCTACACCGACCTCGCCGCGGCCTACGCCAAGGAGATCGCCGGCATGGCCGAGCTGGGCTGCACCTACCTGCAGCTCGACGACACCAGCCTGGCCTACCTCAACGACCCGGCGCAGCGGCGGCTCGTCGCCGAGATGGGCGGCGACCCGGACAAGCAGCACGTGCGCAACATCAAGACGATGAACGCCGCGCTGGCCGGCCGCCCCGCGGGGCTGACCGTGACGACCCACCTGTGCCGCGGCAACTTCCGCTCGTCGTGGGTGGCCTCCGGCGGGTACGACTTCGTCGCCGACGCGTTGTTCAACGAGCTGGAGGTCGACGGCTACTTCCTGGAGTTCGACGACGAGCGCTCCGGCGGGTTCGAGCCGCTGCGGTTCGTGCCGAAGGGCAAGTACGTCGTGCTCGGGCTGGTCACGACCAAGCGCGGTGAGCTGGAGACGGTCGACTCGCTGCGGCGGCGCATCGACGAGGCGGCGCGCTACGTCGATCTCGACCAGCTGTGCCTGTCCGGGCAGTGCGGGTTCTCCTCCACCGAGGAGGGCAACGACCTCACGCAGGACGAGCAGAAGGCGAAGCTGGAGCGGATCGTCGAGACCGCCGAGCTGGTGTGGGGCCGTTAGCCTGAGCTGATGCGGCACACATCGGCGCAGGCGCCCTCGGTCGTCGACCGCGTGCTGGACGTGCTGGCCGCGTTCACCCCGGAGCGCCCGGCGCTGACGTTGTCCGAGCTGAGCCGCCGCACCGGGCTGCCGCTGTCCACGACGCACCGGATCGTGGGCGAGCTGGCGCGGCGCGGGGCGCTGGAACGGCAGGACGACGGGCAGTACCGGGTCGGGTTGTGGCTGTGGGAGGTCGCGTCGCTGTCGCCGCGCGGGCTGGTTCTCCGAGATGCCGCCATGCCCTTTCTCGAGGACCTGTACGAGGCCACGCACGAGAACGTGCAGCTCGCGGTGCTCGACGTGCCGGACGTGGTGTACGTGGAGCGGATCTCCGGGCGGAACGCGGTGAGCATCGTGTCCCGGCCCGGCGGGCGGCTGGCCGCGCACGCGACCGGGGTCGGGCTGGTGCTGCTGGCGCACGCACCGGCCGAGGTGCAGGAGCAGGTGCTGGCCGCGCCGCTGCGCCGGTACACGCCGAAGACGATCACCTCGGCGGACGAGCTGCGCCGCGTACTGGCCGACGTGCGCCGCGACGGGTACGTGATCAGCGACCGGCAGGTGGAGATGGTGTCCCTGTCGGTGGCGGCGCCGGTGTACGGCCCCGAGGACGCCGTGGTGGCGGCGATCTCGATCGTGATCCCGGCCGCGGGGCCCGACCCACGGTCGATGGTGCCCGCGGTGCGCGCGGCGGCGCGGGGAATCTCGCGAGCGCTGGGCGCGCCGAGGGCACTGCGGCAGCCCAGCTGAGGCCGGGTGCGGGGGCGGGCGGGCGTTGCGGCGGCCGGGTCGGTGGGGCGGTTCAGGGGCGGTGAGCCGGATGCCGGTGGTGGTTCGGCGGCGCTTCGCGCCGGGTGGTGGCTGAGTCGGCGCCGGGTGCGAGACCGGCTCAGCGGCGGTGAGCCAGATGCTGGCCGGGGGTGGCCTGGTGCGCTTCGCGCCGGTTGGTGGCTGGGTCGCTCTCTGGTGGCTGGGTCGGAGCCAGGTGGCGGGTGCGGCTGCCCTGCGGGGCGGGGCCGGAGCTGGGTGGCGGGTGCGGGTGCGGCTCGGGTCGGGTGGCGGGGCCGGTTCGGCGGCGGTGAGCCGGATGCCGGGGGCGGCTCGGCGGCGCTTCGCGGCCGAGTGGGCTGGGTCCCTCTGTGGGGGCTGGGCCGGAGCTGGGTGCCGGTGCGGCCGCGGCTCAGGTCGCTCGGTGGGCGGGGGCAGTGGCCGGTGCCCGGGCGTTGCGGCCGTCGTGGAGTCGGCGGGGCGAGGGCCGGTTCAGCGGCGGAGAGCCGGACGCTTGGCCGGGGGTGGTTCGACGGCGCTTCGCGCCGGGTGGTGGCTGAGCCGGCGCCGGGTGCGAGACCGGCTCAGCGGCGGTGAGCCAGATGCTGGCCGGGGGTGGCCTGGTGCGCTTCGCGCCGGGTGGTGGCTGGGCCGCTCTGTGGGGGCTGGGTCGGAGCAGCGGCGACCGGGCGGCGGACCGCGCTGGCGGGCGGCCCAGGTGGCGGGTGCGGGTGCGGCTCAGGTGGGGTGGCGGAGGCCGGTTCGGCGGCGGTGAGCCCGGACGCCGGGGGTGGCCCGGCGGCGCTTCGCGCCGTGCGGCGGCTGGGGACTGGGCCGGAGCCGAGCGGGAACGGCTCAGCTCGTTCGGCGGGCCGGGGTGATCCCCGCCAGCAGGCGCCGCGTCCGGGCCGGGGCCCACTCCGGCAACTCGGCGAGGATGTCGCCCAGGGACTCGGCCTTCAGGCTCTCCCGCCAGGCCTCGTGGGCGCTCGCCATCTTCGCCGCCAGGATGCACGTGTCGCGGCAGTTTTCCGGCGCCAGGGCGCCCCGGCCCTGCTGCCGGATCTCCCGGCACTCGTACGGCGCGGACGCCCCGTCGACCGCCTCGACGATCTCCAGCAGTGTGATCTCCGCCGCGGGCCGGGCCAGCCGGAAGCCACCGCGGGGGCCGGTCGTCGCGGTCAGCACGCCGGCCCGGACCAGCGCCTTCAGCTGCTTCGCGAGGTAGGGCGCCGGCAGGTCGAAGTACTCCGCGAGCTGCGCCGTCGAGGCGGTGCGGCCCGGTTCGAGCTGCGCCAGCGTCGTCGCGCAGTGCAGGACCCACTCCGTGCTCGATGGCAGCTTCACGCGACCAGTGTATCTCCGATATTGTGGACCCATTAAGTCCACAAAAGGAGAGAGCATGCGCATCGCAGTCGCCGGGGCCACCGGCAACATCGGGAGCCGCACCGTCGCCGTCCTCGAGCGGGACGGGCACGAGGTCGTCCGGATCAGCCGTGCCACCGGCGTCGACATCGCCACCGGCGTGGGCCTGGACGAGGCGCTGACCGGCGTCGGCGCGGTCGTCGACGCCCTGAGCGCGCCGCCGATGGACAGAGACGAAACCGTGGCGTACTTCGGCGGCACCACCCGGAACCTGCTGGCCGCCGAGGAACGCGCCGGGGTGCGGCACCACGTGCTGCTGTCGATCCTGAACGTCGACCGGGTCGAGGGCAACGCGCACTACGCCGGCAAGCGCGAGCAGGAACGGCTCGTGGCCGAGGGGCCGGTGCCGTGGTCGATCGTCCGCGCCGCGCAGTTCCACGACTTCGCCGAGATGGTCGCCGGCTGGGGCGAGCGCGACGGCGTCGTGACGATCGCGCCGCTGCTGGTCCAGCCGGTCGCCCCGGACGACGTCGCTGCCGTGCTCGCCGAGATCGCCGCCGCCGAACCCCGCACCGACCGGCTCGACCTCGCCGGCCCCGAGCCGCAGGACCTCGTCGACATGGCGCGCCGCACCTACGAGGCCCGCGGCCGGTCGGCGACGTTCGCGCCGACCTGGTCCGGGCTGTTCGGCCCGGAGATGGCCGGCGAGGTGATGCTCGCCGGTGACGGCGCCCGCCTCGCACCCACCACGTTCGACGAGTGGCTCGCCGAGCAGCGGCGATGAGCTTCCACTGAATGGAAGTCATGCTGGCCTCGGGCCCGGCCCGACCGCATCCTGGGTGCCGGAACAGCGAAGTTTGGAGGTCGCAGTGACGCGCACACAGGTCGGGATCATCGGCGCCGGGCCGGCAGGTCTGCTGTTGTCGTACCTGCTGCACGCCGAGGGTGTCGACGCCGTGGTCCTCGAGACGCGCAGCCGCGCCTACGTGGAGAAGCGGGTGCGCGCCGGGGTCTGCGAGCACCCGACGGTCGAGCTGCTGCGGGAGATCGGCGTCGGCACGCGGATGGACGCCGAAGGCCTGCCGCACCACGGGTTCTCGCTGCGGTTCGACGGTCAGGACCACCGCATCGCGCTCACCGAGCTGACCGGCAAGTCGATCACCGTGTACGGGCAGCAGGAGATCGTCAAGGACCTGATCGCCGCGCACGAGGCCAAGGGCTACCCGATCCACTTCGAGGTCACCGACGTCGAGCTGCACGACGTGGACACCGAAAACCCGCGCGTCACCTACCGCGACGCCGACGGGGTGGCGCGAACGCTGGAGTGCGACGCGATCGCCGGCTGCGACGGCTTCCACGGCGTCAGCCGCCCGACGATCCCCGCGGACCGGATCACGACGTTCGACCGCGAATACCCGTTCGCGTGGCTGGGCGTGCTGGCGCAGACCCCACCCTCGCACGAGGAGCTGATCTACGCCCACCACGAACGCGGGTTCGCGCTGCACAGCATGCGCTCGCCGGAGATCACGCGGCTCTACCTGCAGGTGCCCAGCGACGAGAAGATCGAGAACTGGTCCGACGACCGCATTTGGTCCGAACTGGACGTCCGGCTCACCACGAACGCGCACGACTTCGTGCTGCGCGAGGGGCCGATCCTGGACAAGGGCATCACGCCGATGCGCAGCTTCGTCACCGAACCCATGCAGTACGGCCGGCTGTTCCTCGCCGGAGACGCCGCGCACATCGTCCCGCCGACCGGCGCCAAGGGCATGAACCTGGCGGTCGCGGACGTCCGCGTGCTGTCCCGTGCGCTGGTGGAGTTGTTGCAGCACAAGCGCGGCGAGCTGGCGGAGTCCTATTCGGACATCTGTCTGCGGCGCGTGTGGCGGGCCGAGCACTTCTCCTGGTACATGACCTCGATGCTGCACGTGGACCCGGCGGCGGACGACTTCGGCCGGCGGCTGCAGCTGTCGCAGCTGCGGTACACGGCGTCCTCCCGCGCCGCGGCGACGAGCATCGCGGAGAACTACGTGGGGCTGCCGTTCGCCTGAAGCCGAATCGTCAACCCTGGGTTGACGTCGCCACGATCGTCAACCTAGGGTTGACGTATGACCAGTTCAGTTCGACTCGACGATTTGATCGAGGCCATCAAGCGGCAGCACCCGGACTCCGATCCCCTCCAGCAGCTCTCCGACGCGGTGCTGCTCGGTGAGCACCTCGGCGACGTCGCCGACCACCTGATCGGCCACTTCGTCGACCAGGCGCGGCGAAGCGGCGCGTCGTGGACGGAGATCGGTGCCAGCATGGGGGTTTCCAAGCAGGCGGCGCAGAAGCGGTTCGTGCCCAAGGAGTTCGACGGCACCGGCCAGGAAGCCTTCACCCGCTTCACCGAACGCGCCCGCCGGGTGATGGTGAACGCCGAGAAGGTCGCCCGCGGCGCGGGCAACGAGCAGATCGAGACCGCGCACATCCTGATCGGCGTGGTCGGCGAGCGGGACGGCCTCGCGGCGAAGGCGTTGGAGAACCTCGGCGTGACGCCGGAAACGGTGGGCGAGCGGGTCAACGCGACCCTGCCGCCGCCCGTGGACGAGCTGCCCACGCACATCCCGTTCAGCCCCGCCGGCCGCAAGGTCATCCAGCTGACCGTGCGGGAAGCCTTGCGGCTGGGGCACAACTACGTCGGCACCGAGCACATCCTGCTCGCCCTGCTCGACCAGGCCGAGGGGCCGGCCTACGACGTGCTCACCGAACTCGGCGTCGCCAAGGGCGCCGTCGAGGAGGAGATCCGCAACATGCTCCGGGCCGTGTACCCGGACGCGTGACGGGCGCCGCGCGGACGCCCGTCACGCGGCGATCAAGCCCCGGCCTCGGGGCGGCCGTCCTCGGCCCAGCGGGTGTGGAACGAGCCCTCCCGGTCGACCCGGCGGTAGGTGTGCGCGCCGAAGAAGTCGCGCTGCCCCTGCACCAGGGCGGCCGGGAGCCGCTCGGCGCGCAGGCCGTCGTAGTAGGCCAGCGCGGTCGAGAAGCCCGGCGTCGGGATGCCCAGCCGCACCGCGGTGGAGATTACCGACCGCCACGCGTCCTGCGCGTCCTCCACGGCCTTGCGGAAGTCGCCCGCGGTGAGCAGCGTCGGCAGGCCCGGCTCGGCGGCGTAGGCGGCCCGGATGTCGTCCAGGAACTTCGCCCGGATGATGCAGCCGCCGCGCCAGATCGCGGCCAGCGCGCCGAGGTCGATGTCCCAGCCGTACTCCGCGCCACCGGCCTGGATCTGGTTGAAGCCCTGCGCGTAGGCGACGATCTTCGACGCGTACAGCGCGCGCTCGACGTCATCGGCGAAGGTCTCCGCCGCCGCGCCGGTCAGCGGGGCGCGCGTCGGGCCGGGCAGGCCGCGGCTGGCCGCGCGCAGGTCCGCGCTGCCGGACAGGGACCGCGCGAACACCGCCTCCGCGATGCCGCTGATCGGCACGCCGAGGTCCAGGCCGATCTGCACGGTCCAGCGGCCGGTGCCCTTCTGCTCGGCCTGGTCGGTCACGATGTCCACGAACGGCTTGCCGGTCGCGGCGTCGGTGTGCGCCAGCACCTCGGCGGTGATCTCGATCAGGTACGAGTCGAGCCGCCCGGTGTTCCAGGTGCGGAACACCTCCGCGATCTGCCCCGGCTCGTACCCGAGCGCGCCGCGCAGCAGGTCGAACGACTCCGCGATCAGCTGCATGTCGGAGTACTCGATGCCGTTGTGCACCATCTTCACGAAGTGACCGGCGCCGTCCGGGCCGATGTGGGTGCAGCACGGGTCGCCGTCGACCTTGGCCGAGATGCTCTCGAACAGCGGCCCGAGCGACTCGTACGACTCCTTCGACCCGCCGGGCATGATGCTCGGCCCGTGCAGCGCGCCCTCCTCGCCGCCGGAGACGCCGGTGCCGACGAAGTGCAGCCCGCGCTCGCGCAGCGCGGCCTCGCGGCGCCGGGTGTCGGCGAAGTGCGCGTTGCCCGCGTCGACGATCACGTCGCCCTCTTCCAGCAGCGGCGCGAACTCCTCGATGACGGCGTCCGTCGGGGCGCCGGCCTTGACCATGATCACCAGCTTGCGCGGCCGCTCGAGCGCGTCCACGAACTCCTGCGCGGAGTAGGTGGGGATGAATTCGCCTTCGTCGCCGAACTGCTCCACCAGGTCGCGAGTGCGCTGTTCCGAGCGGTTGTGCAGGGCGACGGTGTGCCCGTGCCGCGCCAGGTTGCGCGCCAGGTTCCGGCCCATGACGGCCAGGCCCGTGACGCCGATGCTCGCCTTCTTGCTCATGCGCAGCCTTCCCTCTCGAAGCTCTCTCCGCACCCTAGCGCGACGCCTGTTCCCGCAGGTGAACGCGTGAGTAACTAGCGTTGGGCCGCGTTTCCTGCCAAACTCCATCCAGTCATTGCCGCGCTACGGTGCGGCATGGAGTACGGTCGTGGGTTCCACTACCAGGGATGAGGCGGGACGAGGTGCCGTGGAGCGGGTGAGGGCGCGGAACTAGGCAATGGCGAGCACCGTTACTTCCCGTCGCAAGCAACTCGGCAACGAGCTCCGGCACGCGCGGCTGGCCGCGAAGATGACCCAGCAGCAGGTCGCCGAGGTCCTCGGCTGCACCCAGGGCAAGGTCAACAAGATCGAATCCGGCGCGGTGGGCGTCAAGCTCGGTGACGTGCGCACGATGCTGGAGGCGTTCGGCGTCAACGGTGACGAGTCGGAGGCGCTGATGAGCCTGGCACGCGCGGCGGCGGGGCAGCGGGGTGCGTGGTCCGGCTACCGGTCCGTGGTGCCGCACTGGTTCCGCACGTTCACCGACCTCGAACCGGCCGCCGTGGAGATCATGACCTGGCACGGCGAGCGCATCCCCGGACCGCTGCAGTCCGAGCACTACATGCTCAAGCAGTTCACCGAGTTCGGCGCCACCGACGTGACGTCGCTGGTGCGCAACCGGCTGGACCGCAAGGCGGTCTTCGACCAGCCGCAGCCGCCGTACTACCGGTTCATCATCAGCGAGGCCGCGCTGCACCGCGCGCCCGGCGGCCGGGCGCCCGCGGTGATGCTGGACCAGATCGAGCACCTGCTGGAGCTGGACCGGCGCCAGCGCGTGTACATCCACGTGCTGCCGTTCGGGGCCCGGCTGGCCGCGGTGCCCAACGACTTCACGATCATGCGCTTCCCCGACCGCACCCGGGACTTCGTCTACATCGAACACTCGGCGGGCGGGGTCTACCTGGACGACCAGAAGGACTTCCAGCTGTTCGTCGACGCGTGGGACCGCCTGCGCGGCGCGGCGCTGGAACGGCAGGAGACGCGTGAGTTCCTGAAGAACATGGCCGATCAGTACCGCGTGGCGATGGGGGCCTAGGCTCCGGTCAAGATCAACTTGTCGGGGGTTGAGCGTGACCGAACCGGATCAGGACGGCGTGGACCTGGACCGTCCCAACGCCGTCCGCATGTACGACTACTACCTGGGTGGGACGGGGAACTGGGCGATGGACCGCGCCCTCGGTGACCGCGTGCTGGCCGAGGTCCCGTTCGCGCCGCTGATCGCCCGCGCGAACCTGGAGTTCCTCGAACGCGTCGTGCGGTTCTGCCTGCGCAACGGCGTCGACCAGTTCCTCGACGTCGGCTCCGGCGGGCCGACCGTGGGGACCGTGCACCGGATCGCCCACTCGCTCGACCCGGCCAGCCGCTGCGTGTACGTGGACCGCGAGCACGTCGCCGTCGCCCACGGGCAGTTGATGCTGGAGCGTGAGGGCGACCCCTCGCGGCACGCGATCGTCCGCGCCGACCAGCGGGACCCGGACGCGGTGTGGCGGGCGGCGATGGGCACCGGCGTGCTCGACCGGACGCGGCCGATCGGGTTGATCTTCTGCGCGGCGCTGCACTTCATCCCCAACGACGAGCCCGCGGGCGAGATCGTGGCCGCCTACCGGGCGCGGCTGCCAGTCGGCTCGTACCTGGCGATCTCCCATGCGACGTACGACGACCTCGACGTGCCCGCGGACTACGCGGCGAGCATCCGGGCGGCGTTCGCGTTGTACGAGAAGTCCGGGACGCCCGCGTTCTCCCGCCGGTACGACGAGATCGCGTCCTTCTTCGGGGACTTCGAGATGGTGGAGCCGGGTGTGGTGTGGCTGCCGCAGTGGCGGCTGGCGGAAGCACCGTCCCCGGTGACGCAGAACTTCGTGGCGCGCCCGTCGATGTCGATCGGCTGGTGCGGGGTGGGCCGCAAGCGCTGAGTCAGGGCTGTTCGTCGAGGAATGCGGGGATCGTCGCGAACTCGGCCGGGTGGCGTAGGTGCTCGGGTGGCCGGCCGTTGGCTGCGGGGGTGCGGCCCGCTAGGTCCGTGGGCGGGGCAGCGCCAGTTCCGCGCTGTGGCGCCACGCGTGCCAGTGCCGCCGGAACGAGCGCGGCAGCAGTGTCCACCTGCGACGGCCACGGTGTGCGGCCGCCGGCTCGCTCCGGTGGGGCGTGGTCGGGTCGGTCAGGATGCGGACGGTCATCTCCGTCCCCCTTCCAGTCGCGGCCGGGGGTTCCGGCAGACGCCGACGAGACAGCGCTCGCACGGCATGCCGGCGCCCAGGGGCAGCCATTCGATCTCCGGTAGCCGGAGGCGCGCGCCGCAACCGGCGGTCATCGCGCCGCGCAGGACCGTGCCGGGTTCCAGCGGGAACAGGTGCGCGCACCGCCGGGATTCGCGCGCGGTGCCGGGCGCCTGCCGCCCGATGACGGTGACCGGGCCGGGCCAGTCCTCGCGCAGGTACCACACCGCGGAGGCGTCGGCGTCCGCGGCGAGCCAGCCGAGCATCCGGGACAGCGCTTCCGCCGGGCTCGCCGCGCGGGCGGCCTCGTCACGCCCGTTGACCTTCCCGACGACGATGAAGGGATCCGGTCGGCGCGTGAGCGCGGGCTGCCCGGTGGCGTCCACTTCGGGGGCTCCCGTGTGGCTGGCGGGGGCGGCCCCGGCGGCGAGGGGATCCGGTCGGCGCGTGAGCGCGGGCTGCCCGGTGGCGTCCAGTTCGGGGGCTTCCGTGTGGCTGGCGGGGGCGGCCCCGGCGGCGAGGGGATCCGGGCGGCGCGTGACCGCAGGCCGCTCAGTGGCGTTCGCGCCGGGGGCTTCCACGCGGGGTGCGGGGGTGGCCACGACGGCGGAGGGATCCGGGCGGCGTGTCGGTGGGCGCGTGGGCTCGTCGCGGCCGTTAGCCACGACGGAATCCGGGCGGCGCGTCAGCGCGGGCTGTTCCGTGGCGTCCGCGCCGGGCGCTTCGGTGCGGCTGGCGGGGGCGGCCACCGAGGAATCCGGTCGGTGCGGCGGCGCAGGGCGTTCCGTCACGTCTCCGAGCACCGTCGAACCTCCCCCAAGGACTGGAACCGGGCCGTGTGATCGACCCGACCGGCAGGAATAATCCTACTCCTGGAATAATCCCGGTGTCGAGTGATCAACATTCACCTCACCCGACTGGACCCACGTGGTTCCAACGAAAGGACCAGGCTCGCCCCTGTTCGCTACGCGACGGGGTGGGACCTCAGGCACGGAGGTAGGGACTGATGCCGGAATACCCGCGACCGGTGGATTACGACCCGCACGACGCGGTGCACCTGTTCGACGAGTCGAAGTGGCAGAAGTCCTTCGCCAGCGAGCCCAACGGCGGCAACTGCGTGGAGGTCAACCTGGCCGCGCCGGGGCTGGTCGGCGTGCGCGACACCAAGCTGGCGAGCAGCCCGGTCTTCGTGTTCGACGCCGGCGAGTGGGCGGCCTTCCTCGAAGGCGTCAAGGCGGGCCAGTTCGACCTGCGCTGACGCCGATTATCGAAACTCGTGTGTTATTCCCCACAGTGCGGCGCTTCCGGGTCGCCGGCCGACCCGGAAGCGCCGGGGCTCACGGCCGGCCGCCACCCGGGCCCTGACCACCAGGAGCCTGGCCGCCGGGGAACCCGCCGGGCCCGCTCTGCTGGGCCGAACCCTCGGTGATCGACGTCGCGGTGGCGGTGTCGCCGGAGACCTTCGCCAGCACCGTCACCGTCGAGCCGGTGGCCAGGTTGCTCGCCTTCTGGGTGGCCGAGTCGATCACGTACGTCTGGGTGTAGTCGTCCTCGCTGCGCACCGTGATCGAGGTGGCGCTCAGCGCGCTGACCTCGCCGGTCTGGAACCGCTCGACCGCGTACCCGCCGCCGGCGGCCACCGTGAAGTCTCCGTGCAGCGCCTCCCGCAGGATCGACGCCGAACCACCCATCTGACCCATCCGGCCGCCACCCGGGAAACCGCCCATGCCGCCCTGCTGGTTCGCCTCGGACGAGGTGCCCGCGTAGATCGCGACCCCGCCGACGGCGGCTATGACGACCGCCACGGCCGCGGCGATCGCGGTCTTCCTGCCGGACCACTTGGGCGCGGGCGGCTGCGGGTCTCCCCACGCGGCGGCAGGTGCCTCGGTGGTCGTCGGCTCCGTGCTCATCGTGTCCCTTTCGCTGTCGGTCGCGGCAGGGGCCACCCCTGCCACCCCACAGGTTCGGCAGGCCAACTGTGCGGAGGCTGTGTACGAGGTGGGCGGACGCTGTGCACGGCGAGCGCTCACAGGAAACACACAGACGGGTCACAGGAAGGACCCACCGGCGCGGCCCAGGATGAGACCATGACCAGCATGAACGCCGCGATGTCCGGCGCGGGCAAGGCCGGCCTCAAGCACCCCGACGGCTCGGCGGTGCGGGTCCTCGTCGTCGACGACGAGGAGACCCTGGCCGAGCTGGTGTCGATGGCCCTGCGCATGGAGGGCTGGGAGACCCGCAGCGCCGGCACCGGCACCGAGGCGGTCCGCGTGGCCCGCGAGTTCCGCCCCGACGCCGTCGTGCTCGACGTCATGCTGCCCGACTTCAGCGGCCTGGAGGTGCTCAGCAAGCTGCGTGCCGAGACGCCGCACCTGCCGGTGCTGTTCCTCACCGCGCGGGACGCGGTGGAGGACCGCATCGCCGGCCTGACCGCGGGCGGCGACGACTACGTGACCAAGCCGTTCAGCCTGGAAGAGGTCGTGCTCCGCCTGCGTGCCCTGCTGCGCCGCTCGCGGGTGGTGGCCGCCACCGAGGGCTCGACCCTGACGGTCGGCGACCTGACCCTGGACGAGGACAGCCGCGAGGTGTTCCGCGGTGGCGACCCGATCTCGCTGACGGCCACCGAATTCGAGCTGTTGCGCTACCTGATGCGCAACCCCAAGCGCGTGCTGTCCAAGGCCCAGATCCTGGACCGGGTGTGGAGCTACGACTTCGGCGGCCAGGCCAACATCGTCGAGCTCTATATTTCCTACCTGCGGAAGAAGATCGACGCGGGCAGGGAGCCGATGATCCACACGCTGCGCGGCGCGGGGTATGTCCTCAAGCCGGCAGGCTGAGCACGCCCGCTCCCGGCGGCTCCTGCCCTCCTCCCTGCGCGGCAAGCTGATCGCGCAGGTCATCGCGCTGCTGGCGCTCGTGTGCCTGGTCGTCGGCCTGGTCACCGAGCTCGCGCTGCGCAGCTTCCTCTACCACCAGCTCGACGACCGGCTCGTCGCGGCGAGCGAGCGGGGCACCCGCCAGCCGCCGCCGGGGTCGTGGAACGGCCCGCCGAACCAGCCGCCGCCGGACTCGCTGCGGGTCCCGGGGCAGGGCATCGGCACGCTGGCCGTCGTCGTGTTCCCGGACGGCGCCGTGCGGGCCGGGGTGCTGCGCGGCGGTTCCACCTCGTCGGACAACCCGTTCCCCAGTGATCCGGTGCCCGCCGAGCAGCTGCGCACGTTGCTCGCGCTGCCCGCCGACGGCGAGCGGCGCAGTGTCGACCTCGGCGATCTCGGCGACTACCGCGTCGTGTCGGTGCGGGCCCCGGACGGCGCGCTGCTGATCACCGGTCTCCCGCTGGCGGAGGTGACCGACACGCTGTGGCGGCTCGGGTTCATCTTCGGCGGGGTCGCGCTCGGCGGCCTGCTCGTCGCGGGCGGGCTCGGCGCGATCACCATCCGGCGCACCATGCGTCCGCTGGACCGGCTCGCCGACACCGCCGCCAAGGTGTCCCAGCTGCAACTCGACCGCGGCGAGGTCGCGTTGTCGATCCGGGTGCAACCGGTCGACACCGACACCCGCACCGAGGTCGGCAAGGTCGGCGCGGCGTTCAACCAGATGCTCGGGCACGTCGGCGCGGCGCTGACCGCGCGGCAGGCCAGCGAAAGCCGGGTGCGGCAGTTCGTCGCCGACGCCAGCCACGAGCTGCGCACGCCGCTCGCGGCCATCCGCGGGTACGCCGAGCTGGCCCGGCGCGGCGGCGACACCGTGCCGCCGGACATCGCATTCGCGTTGGGCCGGGTCGAGTCCGAATCGGCCCGGATGACCACCCTGGTCGAGGACCTGCTGCTGCTCGCGCGCCTGGACTCCGGGCGGCACCGCGTCCACGAGCCGGTCGACTTCTCCCGGATCGTGGCCGACGCGGTGTCCGACGCGACCGTCGCCGGTCCGGACCACCGGTGGCGGCTCGACGTGCCCGCTGACCCGATCACCGTCGCCGGCGACGCCGACCAGCTGCACCAGGTCGTGCTCAACCTGCTCAACAACGCCCGCACTCACACCCCGCCGGACACCGTGGTCACCACGAAACTGTCCACTGAGGACACCGAGGTGGTGCTGCGCGTGACCGACAACGGGCCGGGCATCGCGCCGGAGGTCCTGCCGACGGTGTTCGAGCGGTTCGCCCGCGGCGACACCTCCCGCTCCCGCGCGGCCGGCAGCACCGGGCTGGGCCTGGCGATCGTGGCCGCCGTCGTCGCCGCCCACCGCGGCCGCGTCGGTGTCGAAAGCAGGCCGGGTCACACCGAATTCACGGTGCGTTTTCCCAGGTAAGCCGTTCGGGAGCCGCTCACAGGCTGCGCACAGCTCAGGCACATGATCGCCACAACGCGGCGGGCCACCGTCAGTGTTCATGACGACCTCCGCCGACGCCTCCCCCGCACCTCTGCCGGCCGACCCACCGCAACGGAGCACGTCCCCGGTCCTCGACGTCGTCGTCCCCGTGTACAACGAGGAGACCGACCTCGCGCCCTGCGTGCGCCGCCTGCACGCGTACCTGTCCGACGCACTGCCCTACCCGTTCCGCATCACCGTCGCCGACAACGCGAGCACCGACTCGACGCTGGCTCTCGCGCGGGCGCTCGCCGCCGAACTGCCCGAGGTCGAGGTGCGGCACCTGGACCAGAAGGGCCGCGGCCGGGCGCTCAACGCCGTCTGGTCCGCCTCCGACGCCCAGGTGCTGGCCTACCTGGACGTCGACCTGTCCACGGACCTCGCCGCGCTCCTCCCGCTGGTCGCGCCGCTGATCTCCGGGCACTCCGACCTGGCGATCGGGTCCCGGCTGGCCCGCGGCGCCCGGGTCGTGCGCGGACCGAAACGCGAGTTCATCTCGCGCAGCTACAACCTGATCCTGCGCGGCGCGCTGGCCGCCCGGTTCAGCGACGCGCAGTGCGGCTTCAAGGCCATCCGCGCCGACGTCGCCCGGCAGTTGCTGCCGCTGGTCGAAGACACCGGCTGGTTCTTCGACACCGAGCTGCTCGTCCTCGCGCAGCGCTCCGGCCTGCGCATCCACGAGGTGCCGGTGGACTGGGTCGACGACCCGGACTCGTCGGTCGACATCGTCGCCACCGCCACCGCGGACCTCAAGGGCGTCGCCCGGATGATCCGCGGCTTCGCGCGCGGCACCCTGCCCATCAGCCAGATCCGCGCCCAGCTGGGGAGGCACCCGATCGCCGTCACCGAACCCGGCGTCCCGCCGACACTGGCCAAGCAGCTCGTCCGGTTCGCCGCGATCGGCGTCGGCAGCACCCTGGCCTACCTGGCGCTCTACGTCCTGCTGCGGACCGGGATCGGCGCGCAGGCGGCGAACCTGATCGCGCTGCTGGTCACCGCGGTCGCCAACACCGCGGCCAACCGGCGGTTCACGTTCGGCGTGCGCGGGCCGAAGGGCGCCGGGCGGCACCAGTTCGAGGGCCTGATCGTCTTCGGCCTCGGGCTGGCGCTGACCAGCGGATCGCTGGCGCTGCTGCACGCCGGCGGCGAACCCGGGCGGTTCGCCGAGCTGGTGGTGCTCGTCCTGGCCAACCTGGCCGCGACCGTCCTGCGGTTCCTGCTGTTCCGCAACTGGGTCTTCCGAAAGAACCGATAGGAGAACCGACTCGACATGTCGACTGCGGCTGTTTCCTCCGATCCGGCCCGCCTCGGTCCGGTCCCCGCCGCGGCGCGATCGCGGACCGCCGGCCGGCCACCGTGGGTCCGGTCCTCGGTCGCCGTCCTGCTGGTCGCGACCGCCGCGCTGTACCTGTGGAACCTGAGCGCGTCCGGATACGCCAACGACTTCTACGCGATGGCCGTGGAGGCCGGCACGAAGAACTGGGAGGCGTTGTTCTTCGGGTCGCTGGACCCGGGCAACGTGATCACGGTCGACAAACCGCCCGCGTCGCTGTGGTTGATGGCGTTGTCCGGGCGGCTGCTCGGCTTCTCCAGCTTCAGCATGCTGCTGCCCAACGCGCTGTGCGGCGTGGCGTCGGTGGCCCTGCTGTACGCGGCCGTGCGCCGCACCTCGGGCCCGCTGGCCGGGCTCATCGCGGGCGCGGCGCTGGCGCTGACCCCGGTCGCGGCGCTGATGTTCAAGTTCAACAACCCGGACGCGCTGCTCGTGCTGCTGATGGTGGCCGGCGCCTACTGCACGGTCCGGGCCCTGGACCGGGCGAGCACCGGGTGGCTGCTGCTCGCCGGTGCCGCGCTCGGGTTCGGGTTCCTCACCAAGATGCTGCAGGCGTTCCTGGTGCTGCCCGCGTTCGCGCTGGTGTACCTGGTCGCCGCGCCGGCCGGGCTGGGCAAACGCTTGCTCCAGCTGCTCGGGGCCGGTGTCGCGGTCGTGGTCGCCGCGGGCTGGTGGATCGTGGCGGTCGCGTTGTGGCCCACCGGGTCCCGGCCCTACATCGGCGGGTCGACCGACAACACGCCGCTGGATCTGGCGTTCGGGTACAACGGGCTGGGCCGGATCTTCGGCGGTGCGGGCAACGGTGGCGGCGGTGGTGCCGGTATGAGCGGCAACACCATGTTCGGCGGGGAGACCGGGCTGCTGCGCATGTTCGGCGCGTCGTTCGGGCTGGAGATCTCCTGGCTGCTGCCCGCCGCGCTGATCGCGCTGGTCGCCGGGCTGTGGTTCACCCGGTTCGCGCCGCGGCTGGACCGCACGCGTGCCGCGCTGCTGCTGTGGGGCGGCTGGACGGTCGTCACCGCGCTGGTCTTCAGCTTCATGAGCGGGACGATCCACCCGTACTACACGGTGGCGCTGGCCCCGGGAATCGCCGGCCTGATCGGCATCGGAGCGGTCGAGCTGTGGCGTGGACGGCACAACTTCGCCGCCCGGATCGTGCTGGCGCTGATGCTCGCGGCGACCGGGGTGTGGGACTTCATCCTGCTCGACCGGACGCCGGACTGGCAGCCGTGGCTGCGGTGGGTGCTGCTGGTGCTGACCGCGCTGGTGGTCGCCGGGCTGCTGTTCGGGCTCGACCGTCTCCGGCGGGCGGGGACCGTGCTGGCGGTGGCCGGGGTGATCACGGGCCTGCTCGCGCCGGGGGCGTACGCCGTCGTCACGGCGGGTCAGGGGCACACCGGGTCGATCCCGACGTCCGGGCCGTCCGGCAACTCGATGGGCTTCGGCGACCGGGCAGGCGCGGAGTCGAGCGAGTTGATCGCGCTGCTCCGGCAGACCACGACGAAGTGGTCCGCGGCTTCCAACGGCTCCCAGTCGGCGGCCGGCCTCGCGCTCGGCTCGGACACCGCCGTGATCGCGATCGGCGGCTTCAACGGCGGCGACCCGGCGCCGACGCTGGACGAGTTCAAGCGGTACGTCGCCGACGGGGAGATCACGTACTACGTCTCCGACGGCATGGGCCGAGGCTCCGGCGAGATCGAGCAGTGGGTGACGGAGAACTTCACTGCTCAAACGGTGGGCGGCACGACGGTCTACGACCTGACGACAGCGGCCGCGGCCGGTTGAGTACACTGACGGTGGACCCCCGCGGCGTCCATCCTGTGAACCTCCCCAGGGCCGGAAGGCAGCAAGGATAAGCAGGCTCTGACGGGTGCGGGGGTCCCCTTCGTCAAGGGCTCCCCCTTGCACGAAGGGGACTGCGTCCGCTGTGTTCGTCGGGGGGCGACCCCCGGACCCCCACGGTGCGAGCTCCTCGCCTTGGCGGGCGCTGGGCGCGTTGGGTGGGGACCAGCGCGTCGGCTTCCTTTCGGGTGCTTTGCTGCCTGTCTCGCCGCCTGCGTGTCGCCGTCTCACCGCTGGGTTGGCTCGCTGCCTGGCTGCTGGGCTGTCTGACTGTCGACCCCGCCTGGGGGCCTCGCCGTCTCGCCGCTGGGCCGACTCGCTGCCTGGCCGCTGGGCTATCTCGGCTCGCGGTCTCGCTGCTGGCTGCCGGTTCGCCTCTGCCTCCTTGCCTCTCTAGCTCGCTCCAGGTGCCCTCGTGGCTTGGGCCTTCGCTCCGCGGCCTTCCTCCCTGGTGTCTCCTTCGGCGCCGTGGGCTGAGCCTGGCTTGTCGGTGGGTGCCGGTACTCTCGCGTCGTGGCTCTGGCTCTCTACCGCAAGTACCGTCCGGCGACCTTCGCCGAGGTCGTCGGGCAGGAGCACGTCACCGAACCGCTGCGCGCCGCCCTCACCGCGGGCCGCATCAACCACGCGTACCTGTTCTCCGGGCCGCGCGGCTGCGGCAAGACCTCCAGCGCGCGCATCATGGCCCGCTCGCTGAACTGCGTCGAAGGCCCGACCCCCGACCCGTGCGGCAAGTGCGACTCGTGCCGTGCGCTGGCGCCCGAGGGGCCGGGCAGCATCGACGTCACCGAACTCGACGCGGCCAGCCACGGTGGTGTCGACGACGCCCGCGAGCTGCGTGACCGCGCCTTCTACGCGCCGGCCGAATCGCGCTACCGGGTGTTCATCATCGACGAGGCGCACATGGTCACCACGCAGGGCTTCAACGCCCTGCTGAAGATCGTCGAAGAGCCGCCAGAGCACCTGATCTTCATCTTCGCCACCACCGAGCCGGACAAGGTGCTGCCCACCATCCGGTCGCGGACCCACCACTACCCGTTCCGGCTGATCCCGCCCAGCGCGATGCGGGACCTGCTGGAGCGCAACGTCGCGGCCGAGGGCATCCACGTCGACCCGGCCGTGTACCCGCTGGTGATCCGCGCGGGCGGCGGTTCGGCGCGCGACACGCAGTCGGTGCTGGACCAGCTGCTGGCCGGCGCGGGCCCGGACGGCGTGACCTACGACCGGGCCATCTCGCTGCTCGGCGTCACCGACTCGGCCCTGATCGACGACATGATCGACGGCTTGGCCGCGGACGATTCGGCCGCGGTGTTCGGCACGGTCGAGCGGCTGGTCGAGGCCGGGCACGAGCCGCGCCGCTTCGCGAGCGACCTGCTCGACCGGCTGCGCGACCTCGTGCTGTTGCGGTCGGTCCCGGACGCGGCGGCGCGCAACCTGGTGTCGGCGCCCGCGGACGAGCTGGACCGCATGACGGCGCAGGCCGAGCGCGCCGGCCTGGCGACGCTGACCCGGTACGCGGAGATCGTGCACAACGGCCTGCTGGAGATGCGGGGCGCGACCGCGCCGCGGCTGCTGCTGGAGCTGCTGTGCGCGCGGATGCTGCTGCCTTCGGCGTCGGAGAGCGAAGCGGCGGTGCTGCAGCGGCTGGAGCGCCTGGAGCGGCGGGTCACGGTGAGCGGCGGGGGAAGCCTGCCGGCCGCCGACGGGCAGGTCGCGGCCGCTCCTGAGCGGTTCCAGCGGCCTTCGCAGCGCGCTGCTCAGGCGCCCGCGCCCCCGGCCGCCGAGGCCGCTCCGGCGGCCGACGGGCCGTCGCGCCCGGCAGCCGAGGCCGCTGCCCGGCCGGCGCCGGAGGCACCGGCGCGCCGGGCCACGGAACCGAACGTCGCGCCGGAGCAGACGGCGCGCCCCGCCGGGGATGCCGCGCCGGAGGCGCCGGTGCGTCGCCCCACCGAGCCGGCGGCTCCAGAGCCTGCTGACGCGGCGCCCGCGCCGGGCGGGATCGATGCGGCCGCGATCCGGCGGGTGTGGCCGGACCTGCTGTCCGCCATCCGCAAGACCAGCCGCAGCACCGAGGCGATGATGATCAACGCCACGGTGCAGAGCGTGGAGGGTTCGCTGGTCGTGCTGGCGCACAGCGCGGAGCCCCTCGCGCGGCGGTTGTCGGAGCCGCGCAACGCGGACTTCATCGCCGGCGCGCTGCACGAGGTGCTCGGCGGAACGTGGCAGGTGCGGTGCGTGCACGGCGGCGGCGGAGGCGGCGGCTCAGCCCGCCGCGACGGCCCGGGCCCGCGCCCGAACCCGCCCCAGCGCGAGGCCCCGCAGCAGCAACAGCGGACCTTCCAGCGCCCGGCCCCGGCCCCCCAGGCCGCCCCGCCACCACCCGAGCCGGCCCCGCGAGCCCCGAAACCACCCCCGGAGCCCGCCGACGACATCCCCTCCCGCCCGAGCCGGACGACGAGGAAGCCATGATGGCCGAGGCGGGCGGCCCCGTGCCGGACAGCGCGCCCGCCCCGCAGAACGACCCGGAGGAGCTGGCGCGCCGCCTGCTGGCCGAGCACCTGGGCGCCCAGCCGATCGACTGACCGCCCGGCGCGGGGAGCTGGCTGCCTGCTGGCGGGTGTTGGAGCCCGAGCCGATGGGCTGATGCGCGCGGTGAGCTGGGGAGCTGGTGGGCCCGCCTGCTAAGCGGGACGTTGGAGTCCGAGCTGATGTGCGCGGGGAACTGGCGCGCCGCCTGCTGGCCGAGCACCTGGGCGCCCAGCCGATCGACTGACCGCCCGGCAACGCACCTCCGCCCAGTACGAAGATCCCCGCCACCGCGCCGAACGCGGCGCAGTGGAGTGGAACTGGACAGCGCGAGCGCAGAACTCGCGCGCCGGAACGTGGAACTCGCGCACCGGAGCGTGGGACTCGCGCACCGGAGCGTGGGACTCGCGCGCGGGAAGGTGGGACTCGCGCGCCCCGCGAGTTCCACGCTCGGGCGGGCGAGTCCCACCCTCGGGGGCGTGAGTTCTGCGCTTGGGGGCGTGAGTTCTGCGTTTGGGGGTGCGGTCAGAAACCTCCGTGCTGCCTCAGGAACGACACCACCCCGGCGGCGATTCCCGCCGCGTACCGCTGTCGGCCGTCCACACTGGACAACACAGCGGCCTCCGCCGGGTTTCGCATGTTTCCGCACTCCACCAGGACCGCCGGCCGCTCCGAGAGGTTCAACCCGGCGAGGTCGTCGCGAGGTGCCAAGCCCTCCGCGCCCAGGTAGTTCGACACCGGGAAACCGCCCGACGACAGTCCCGCGCGCACGGCCTCCGCCAGCGCCACCGACGGCCCGCCCTGCGCCTCGTTCAGCGGTGGGCTCGAGTACGCGACGTGGAACCCCCGGGCCCCGGCCACCGTCGAGCCGTCCGCGTGGATCGACACCACCGCGGCCGCGCCGGCGCGGTTGCCGACCGCCGCTCGTTCGTCCACGCACGGGCCGACCCCGGAATCGTCCGGGCGCGTGTAGATCACCCGCACCCCCCGCGCCGTCAACAACGCACCCACCCGCTGCGCGACATCCCAGTTGAACGCGTGCTCCGCATACCCCCGGTCGGTCGCGGTGCCCGTCGTGTTGCACGGTTTCGTCCTGCCGCGTCCGGCCGGCACCGGCGCGTTGATCACGTCCGGCCGCCGCGCGTTGCCGCCGTTGTGCCCGGGGTCCAGCACCACCGTCACCGGCTCACGCGCGGCCGACGACGACACCGGCGAAGCACCGGACGACACCCGGGCCACCCCGGACGGCACCGGCCCGGGCGACGAGCACCCCGCGACCAGCAGCACCCCGCTCAGCACCAACCCCACCAGACTGCGCACGGCGAACACGGTCCCACAGCCGGCCGAGCTACGCTGGGACCCACAGGACAGGACGACGAAACGGGGATCATGGTGCAACCCGGCGGTGGAATGCCCGACATGCAGGCCATCCTGCAGCAGGCGCAGCAGATGCAGCAGCAGCTCGTCGCCGCGCAGGAGGAGCTCGCCCGCACCGAGGTGACCGGCACGTCCGGCGGCGGCCTGGTCAAGGCGACCGTCACCGGCGGCATGGAGCTGAAGTCCCTGCAGATCGACCCCAAGGCGGTCGACCCGGAGGACACCGAGACGCTCGCCGACCTGGTGGTCGCCGCGGTGCGCGACGCGATGAGCAGCGCGCAGAAGCTCACCGAGGAGAAGCTCGGCCCGGTCGCCGGCGCCCTCGGCGGCGGTGGCGGCATGCCCGACCTCGGCGGACTCGGTCTGCCCGGCCTGAAGTAGCGGGCCCCGTTGTACGAAGGGGTAGTCCAGGACCTGATCGACGAGCTGGGACACCTGCCCGGCATCGGTCCGAAGAGCGCGCAGCGGATCGCGTTCCACCTGCTCGCCGCCGACCCGGCGGACATCGCCCGGCTGCAGGACGTGCTCGGCAAGGTCCGCGAGGGCGTGCAGTTCTGCGAGATCTGCGGCAACGTCTCCGAACAGCAGCAGTGCCGCATCTGCCGGGACGCCCGGCGCGACACGTCGCTGATCTGCGTGGTCGAGGAACCCAAGGACGTGCTCGCGGTCGAGCGCACCCGCGAGTTCAAGGGCCGCTACCACGTGCTGGGCGGCGCGCTCGACCCGCTGTCCGGCATCGGCCCGGACCAGCTGCGCATCCGCGAGCTGCTGGCCCGGCTCGGCGCGGAACAGGTCACCGAGGTGATCATCGCGACCGACCCGAACACCGAGGGCGAGGCCACCGCGACCTACCTGGTGCGGATGCTGCGGGACTTCCCCGGCCTGACCGTCACCCGGCTGGCGTCCGGCCTGCCCATGGGCGGCGACCTCGAATTCGCCGACGAGCTGACCCTCGGCCGCGCCCTCTCCGGCCGCCGCGCCCTTTGACGCTGGTCGACGACGTACTGGCCGGCCCGCACCGCTATGGGCGGGTCCGGCTGGTCGCCGTCGACGGCCCCTCCGGCGCCGGCAAGACCACCTTCGCCGGGAAACTCGTCGAAACCTTCCGCGCGCGCGGCGCGAAAACCGCGCTCGTCGCCACCGACCACTACGCCACCTGGGACGACCCGGTCGCCTGGTGGCCGCGGCTCGTCGCCGAGGTCCTCGATCCGCTCGCCGCGGGCCGCCCCGCCACCTACCGACCACTGGACTGGACCACCGGCGAGCCGCGCCCCGGACCGGTCCGCGCGGTTCACCCGGTCGACGTAGTCGTCCTGGAGGGCGTGTCCGCCGGCCGTGCCTCGATCCGGCCCCGCCTGTCCGCCCTGTGCTGGGTCCCCGGACCGGACCCGGAAACTCGGCTCGAACGGGCAGTCTCCCGGGACGGGGAGGGCATCCGCGGCCCGCTGACCGCGTGGCAGAAGTTCGAGTGTGGTTGGTTCGCCGTTGACCTTACTTCCGAACACGTACACCCGAACGGCCTAGTACTTTCGTCCGCTCTCACGCAAAGTGACCACTGAACGTAACCTCGTAAGCCAAATGTGAGCGTCCGTCCGGTCTTACGTAGCGCGATCGTAACCTCACGCGCTTAACGAAATCCCACCATGCGGACTAGGGTCGTCGATCACGTACCCGAACTTTCTCCTAGGAGTGCCACCATGCTCCCCACGCGGGCAGTTGGGTTGCGCCGCATAGCCCTGATCGGGCTTGCCGGCGCCCTCGCGGTCACGACAGCAGCCTGCGCTTCCGAGCGCGGCTCGGGTGACAGCGCCAGCGACACCTTCATCTTCGGCGCGGCCGGTGCCCCGAAGAACTTCGATCCGCTCTTCAACGACGACGGCGAGAGTTTCCGCCCCGCGCGCCAGATGTACGACACCCTGGTCACCTACAAGCCGGGCACCACCGAGCTGCAGGGCGGCCTGGCCACCGCCTGGACGCCCAGCAACAACAACACGACCTGGACGTTCACCCTGCGCCAGGGCGTCAAGTTCCACGACGGCACCCCCTTCAACGCCGCGGCGGTCTGCTTCAACTTCGACCGCTGGTACAACATGAAGGGCGCCGCCGCCCAGAGCCAGATGATCTACTACGGCGACGTCTTCGAGGGCTTCGCCACCAACGAGGGCGACATCAGCGGCGACCCGGTCTACAAGAACTGCGAGGCCAAGGACGAGCACACCGCCGTCCTCAACCTCAACAAGGCCAAGGGCGCCTTCCCGGACGCGTTCGGCCTGACCTCGCTGTCCATGTCCAGCCCGGACGCGCTGAAGAAGTACAACGCCGACACCGTCACGCAGAGCGGGGAGGCGTTCACCTACTCCGAGTACGCCACCGCTCACCCGACCGGCACCGGGCCGTACAAGTTCGAGAGCTTCGACAAGGCCAACAACACGATCACCCTGGTCCGCAACGAGGACTACTGGGGCGAGAAGGCCAAGACAGCCAAGCTGATCTTCAAGATCATCCCGGACGAGAACGCCCGCAAGCAGGAGCTCGCGGCCGGCACCATCGACGGCTACGACTACCCGAGCCCGGCGGACTACAACTCGCTCAAGCAGGCCGGTGACCAGGTCCTGATCCGGCCCGCGTTCAACATCCTGTACCTGGGCATCAACCAGAAGAACAACCCGAAGCTGCAGGACGTGCGGGTCCGCAAGGCGATCGAGTTCGCGATCAACAAGGACCAGCTGGTCCGGAACCGGCTGCCGCAGGGTGCCTACGCGCAGGACCAGTTCCTGCCGAACAACGTGCCCGGCTACACCACCGCGGTGGAGAAGCACAGCTACAACGTCGACACCGCCCGGCAGCTGCTGGCCGAGGCCGGCGCGACCGACCTGACGCTGAACTTCTACGTCCCGACCGAGGTCACCCGGCCCTACATGCCGAACCCGGTGGACATCGCCGCGGCGATCACCGACGACCTGAAGGCGGCCGGCATCAAGGTCAACGTGGTGCAGGAGCCGTGGAACGGCGGGTACAAGGACTCCGTGCAGAAGGCGGGCAAGCACGACCTGCACCTGCTCGGCTGGACCGGTGACTACGCCGACGCGGGCAACTTCGTCGGCACGTTCTTCGGGCGCACCAAGCCGGAGTTCGGGTTCGACAACCCGCAGATCTTCGACGCGCTGTCCCACGCCGACGCCCAGACGACGCCGGAGACCAAGAAGGCGGCCTACGAGAGCGCCGGTGTGCTGATCTCGCAGTACGTCCCGGCGATCCCGATCTCGTCGTCCCCGCCGGCGATCGTGGTCCGGTCCGACGTCCAGGGCCTGATCCCGACCCCGCTGACCGACGAGCGCTTCTACACGGTCACCAAGGGCTGAGTTCCGCTGCCGACGGCGGGGAAGCGCGCCGCGCTTTCCCGCCGTGGCGCGGTGCTGAGGCAATCACATGCTCCGATTCGTGATTCGTCGGTTGCTGCAAGCGATCCCGACGCTCCTCGTGCTCTCCATCCTGGTCTTCGCCTGGCTCCGCCTGCTGCCCGGTGGCCCCGCCACCGCGTTGCTCGGCGACAAGGCGACGCCGGAGAAGATCGCGTCCCTGAACTCCGTGCTGGGCCTGGATCAACCGATCTTCGTCCAGTACTTCAAGTTCCTCGGCCGCGTTCTCACCGGTGACTTCGGCTCGTCCCTGATCAGCGGCGACACCGTGCTCGCCGAGATCGCCCGTGCCTTCCCCGCGACCGTCGAACTGTCGCTGGCCGCGCTGGTCCTCGCGGTCGGGTTCGGTATTCCGATGGGCTACCTCGCCGCGCGTCACCGGGGCCGGTTGCTGGACAACGCCACCGTCCTCACCACGCTGGTCGGTGTCGCGGTGCCGGTGTTCTTCTTCGGTGTGCTGCTCAAGTACGTGTTCGCGCAGAAGCTGGGCATCCTGCCGCCGTCCGGGCGCCAGGACGTCACCATCGACGCCACGCACATCACCGGGTTCTTCACCCTGGACGGGCTGCTCACCGGTGAGCTGGACGCCACCTGGGACGCGATCAAGCACCTGATCCTGCCCGCGATCGCGCTGGCCAGCATCCCGTTCGCGGTGATCGTGCGGATCACCCGCGCCTCGGTGCTGGACGTGCAGCAGGAGGACTTCGTGCGCACCGCGGAGTCCAAGGGCCTGACCACGGCGACGATCCGCCAGCGGCACGTGCTGCGCAACGCGCTCCTGCCGGTGTCGACGACGATCGGTCTGCAGACCGGTCTGCTGCTCGCCGGGGCCGTGCTCACCGAGAAGGTGTTCAACTGGAACGGCGTGGGCGCGCTGCTGGCGCAGGGCATCGAACGCCGCGACTACCCGCGGCTGCAGGCGTTGCTGCTGCTGGCCGCCGCGGTGTACGTCATCGTGAACCTCCTGGTCGACATCTCGTATGCGATCATCGATCCGAGGGTGCGGGTGCGATGACCTCCATGTTGCGGCGCAAGGCCGAACGCCTCGACGACCTCGCCGAATCCGGGGGCACCAGCCTCGCCAAGGACGCGGTCCGGCGGATGTCGCGCAGCCCGGTGGCGATCACCGGCGCGGTCATCACGGTCCTGTTCGTGCTGCTGGCGATCCTGTCCCCGTTCCTGGCACCGAAGAACCCCTACATCCCCTACGACGAGCTGCGCCTGAACCTGCGGCCGGACTTCATCCCCGGTCCGATGGACGGGTTCGTGCTCGGCAGCGACCACCGCGGGTACGACTTCTTCTCCCGCCTGCTGGTCGGCGCGCAGCAGACGCTGATCGTCGGTGTCGTCGCCACCCTGATCGGGCTGGCGGTCGGCATGGTCATCGGCGGTCTGGCCGGTGCGCTGGGCGGCTGGGTGGACACGCTGCTGATGCGGTTCACCGACATCCTGCTCGCGATCCCCTCGCTGCTGCTGGCGATCTCGGTGGCCGCGTTGTTCTCGCAAGGGACACAGTGGACGGTCATCATCGCGGTCGCGGTGGTGAGCGTGCCGGTCTTCGCGCGGCTGCTGCGCGGGGCGATGCTGTCGCAGAGATCCAGCGACCACGTGCTGGCGGCGACCGCGCTGGGTGTCCGGCGCAGCACGATCGTGTTCCGGCACATGCTGCCGAACGCGCTCGGGCCGGTGGTCGTGCAGGCCACGCTGACGCTGGCGACGTCGATCATCGACGTGGCGGCGCTGTCGTTCCTCGGCCTGGGGGACAACGATCCCAGTCGTGCCGAGTGGGGGCTGATGCTGGCCCAGGCCCAGAACCTGCTGGACGTCAAGCCGAGCCTGGCGTTCTACCCGGCCATCGCGATCGTGGTGGTGGCGCTGGGGTTCACGCTGCTCGGCGAGTCGCTGCGCGAGGCGCTCGACCCGAAGAACAGGCGGTAGCGCGTTGAGTCTCCTGCAAGTACGCGACCTGTCGGTCGTCTTCTCCCGCAAGGGAACCCGGCCGTTCACCGCGGTGGACGGGGTCAGTTTCGACGTCGAGCCGGGCCGCACGGTCGGTCTGGTCGGCGAGTCCGGCAGCGGCAAGTCGGTGACCGCGCTGGCGATCATGGGCCTGCTGCCCAAACGCGGCGCGAAGGTGACCGGCGAGGTCCGGTTCGAGGACACGGACCTGTTGCGGCTGTCCGACCGGCAGCTGCGCGACCGGCGCGGCCGCGACCTCGGCATGGTGTTCCAGGACCCGCTGTCGTCGCTGAACCCGGTGATCCCGATCGGTCTGCAGATCACCGAGGTGCTGGAACGGCACCGCAAGATGGACCGCAAGCAGGCCCGGGTCGAGGCCGCGGACCTGCTGGACCGCGTCGGCATCCCGGACCCGAACCGGCGGCTGTCGGAGTACCCGCACCAGCTCTCCGGCGGGATGCGCCAGCGCGCGCTCATCGCGATCGCGCTGGCCTGCCGTCCGCGGCTGCTGATCGCCGACGAGCCGACCACCGCGCTGGACGTGACGATCCAGGCGCAGATCCTGGCGCTGCTGTCCGAACTGGTGCGCGACACCGGCACCGCGCTGATCATGATCACGCACGACCTCGGCGTGGTCGCCGGGCTGTGCGACGAGGTCAACGTCATGTACGGCGGCCGGGTGGTCGAGCGGGCGGAGCGGCACGCGTTGTTCGCCTCCGCCCGGCACCCCTACACGCACGGGCTGCTCGCGTCGATCCCGCGGCTGGACGCGCCGCGCGGCGAGAAGCTGGTGCCGATCAAGGGGTCGGTCGCCGACAACATCCCGTGGTCGCAGGGGTGCGCGTTCGCGCCCCGCTGCCCGAACGCGCTCGACCTGTGCCGGGAGGTCACGCCGGAGCTCGAACCCGACGCGGACGGGATGTTGCGGTGCCACAATCCGGTGGGCCGTCCGGTCCCGGCGGGCGAGGGGGTGCGTTGATGTCCGAACCGCTGGTGCGCGTGGAAGGCCTGCAGGTGCACTTCCCGATCAAGCGGGGTCTGGTGCTGGACCGCACGGTCGGGCACGTCTACGCCGTCGACGGGGTCGACCTGGAGATCCAGCGCGGCGAGACCTACGGCCTGGTCGGCGAGTCCGGCTGCGGCAAGACGACGCTGGGCCGCAGCCTGCTGCGGCTGGTGGAGCCGACCGGTGGGCGCGCCGTGTTCGACGGGACCGACCTGTCCACGCTCAAGGGCGAGTCGCTGCGGAAGATGCGGCGGCGGATGCAGATGGTGTTCCAGGACCCGCTGTCCAGCCTCGACCCGCGGCAGTCGGTCGAGTCGATCCTCATCGAGGGCATGCGGGCGCACGGCCTGGACCGGGACCGGGACAGCACGCGCAAGCGGTTGCGTGAGCTGCTCAACGCGGTCGGCCTGCCGGAGAGTTCGCTGCGGAAGTACCCGCACGAGTTCTCCGGCGGGCAGCGCCAGCGCATCGGCATCGCGCGGGCGCTGGCGGTGGAGCCGGACCTGATCGTCGCCGACGAGCCGGTGTCCGCGCTGGACGTGTCCGTGCAGGCGCAGGTGATCAACCTGCTGGAGGAGCTGCAGGACTCGCTGGGCCTGACCTACCTGGTGATCGCCCACGACCTGGCGGTCGTCCGGCACATCTCCGACCGGATCGGCGTGATGTACCTGGGCTCGCTGGTCGAGGAGACCGACTCGGAGACCCTGTACGCCGAGCCGCTGCACCCGTACACGCGGGCGCTGCTGTCGGCGATCCCGGTGCCGGACCCGGTCGTCGAGGACAGCCGGGAGCAGATCCTGCTGGCCGGAGACCTGCCCTCGCCCGCCAATCCGCCGTCGGGCTGCCGGTTCCACACCCGCTGCCCGTGGCGGCAGGAGACCAAGTGCGACACCGAGCGGCCCGCGCTGCGGGAACTCGGCGCCGGGCACCGGGTCGCCTGCCACTGGGCGGAGGACATCCAGGCCGGCCGGATCACCCCGCACGAGGTGAAACCGGAATTGGTCGCGGCGCAAACATCACCCGATGCGGCGGTTCCGCAGGCCGCTTCCGTGGCCGAAATGCTGGAGCCCTGACCAGGGGTACCCTGGCGGCAATTCCGCCGGGGTACCCGAGGGGGCTTTTTTCGTGCACATCGACGCGTGGCTGGAGACCATTCCGCCGCTGGCCGTCTACCTCGCGGTCGGGCTGGTGATCGGCTGCGAAAGCCTGGGCATCCCGTTGCCGGGAGAGATCGTGCTGGTCAGCGCGGCTCTCCTGGCCTCGCACCACGACGGCCTGAACCCCTGGCTGATCGGTGCCCTCGGCAGCGGGGGCGCCATCGCCGGGGACAGCATCGGTTACCTCATCGGGCGGAAGGGCGGCCGTCGCCTGTTCGACTGGGCCGGGCGGAAATTCCCCCGGCATTTCGGTCCGTCGCATGTGGCCGCCGCTGAGCGAATGTTCCGGAAACGGGGGATGTGGGCGGTTTTCTTCGGCCGTTTCGTCGCTATTCTGCGCATTCTGTGCGGTCCGCTCGCCGGGTCGCTGCACATGCACTACCCGCGGTTCCTGCTCGCCAACGCGCTCGGCGGGATCGTCTGGGCGGGCGGCACGACGGCGCTGGTGTACTCGCTCGGCGTGGTCGCGGAGAAGTGGCTGTCCCGGTTCTCCTACCTCGGGCTGGCGATCGCCGTCGTGCTGGGCGTGGTCATCAGCCTGGTGATCAAGAAGCGGATGGGCCGCCGTCACGAGGAGACGAGCAGCGCCTCGGCCGAGCGCTGACGTCTGGGCAGCGAGCCGAACAGCACACCGGCCACCACGACCAGGCCGGCCAGCACCTCGACCAGCGCCGGGGTCTCGTCGAGCACGAAGAACGCCGCGGACATCCCGACGACCGGCACGAGCAGTGAGAACGGCGCGACCACGTTGGCCGGGTTGCGGCGCATGAGCACGGTCCAGACGCTCGACCCGAGGACCGTGCCGACCAGCACGACGTAGCTGAACCCGGCCAGGCCGAGCAGGCCCTCGCCGGTGCCGAGCGTCGCCAGCGAGTGCCACTGCACGGCCGGGCCCTCGAAGATCGTGGACAGGGCGAACATCGGGATCGGCGGGATCACCGACATCCACAGCGTGAAGTGGATCGGGTTCTCCGGCCTGGCTTGGCGGGAGCAGAGGTTGCCCGCGGCCCAGCACAGCGCGCCGAGCAGGGTGAGCACGACCGGCATGAGCACGGCGTTCTCCGCGCGGTGCCAGGCGATCACGCCCATGCCGGCGACCGCGGCCAGGATGCCGGTCAGCTGGCGGGCGGACAGCGGTTCGCGCAGGAAGATCCCGCCGAGCAGGACGGTGAACGGCGCCGAGGCCTGCAACACCAGCGACGCCAGGCCGGTCGGCATGCCGTGGGTCAGCGCGAGGAACAGGAACGCGAACTGCCCGGTGCCGAACCCGAGCCCGAAGCCGAGCAGCCAGCGCAGCTTCACCTTCGGCCGCGGGATGAACAGGATCGTCGGGACCGCGATCACCGCGAAGCGCAGCGCCCCCGCGAAGAGCGGCGGGAAGTGGTCGAGCATCGGGTGCATCGCGATGAAGTTGAGGCCCCACAGGACGACGACGAACAGGGCGAGGAGACGGTCGCGAGTAGGCACTCACCCAGCTTGCCCGCCACAACTTTGAAGTACAATCGAGATTGTTTGCATCTACTGTGTAGTGTTGCTTCATGGATGTCGGGCGGCTTCGGGTGCTGCGCGAGTTCGCCGATCGCGGCAGCGTGACGGCCGCGGCGAAGGCGCTGCACTGCACGCCGTCGGCGGTGTCGCAGCAGCTCCGGGCGCTGCAGGCGGAGGTCGGGCTGGTGCTCACCGAACCGGCCGGGCGCGGGCTGCGGCTCACCGACGCGGGCCGGGCGCTGGTGGTGCGCGCGGACGAGGTCATCGCCGCGATGGACCGCGCCGAGGCCGAGATGGACGTGTTCCGCAGCCTGCCGCGCGGCCGGGTGCGGGTGGCGATCTTCCCGTCCGCCGCGCTGATGCTGCTGCCCGGGCTGCTGCACCGGTTCGCCGAGGTCGAGGGCCTGGACGTGGAGGTGCGCGACGTCGACATGACGCCGGCCGAGGTGCCGGAGCTGGTCGCCGACTTCGACATCGTCGTCACCCACCGGGACGAGCACGCGGAACCGTTCCCGTCCGCCCGGCTCGACGTGGTGCACCTGCTGCGCGAGCCGTTGGACGTCGCGCTGCCGCTCGGCCACCGGCTCGCCCGGCGCCGCCGCGTGGACCTCACCGAGCTGGCCGGGGAGCAGTGGATCTCGGTGGACGTCGGCTTCCCGGTCGACGACGTGCTGCGGTCGCTGGCGGTGCGCACGGGGGTGCGGCCGCGGGTCAAGCAGCGGATCAACGACTTCCGGATCACCGAGGCGCTGGTCGCGGCCGGACACGGCATCGCGTTGCTGCCGCGCTACACGCTGGCCGGGACGTGGTCGCGGCGGATCGTGCGGCGGCCGCTGGCCGGCATCCGCGCGGCGCGGCTGATCGAGGCCGTCCTGCGCACCGGCGCCGGGACGCGCCCGCCGGTCGCCACGGTGCTGGAGCTGCTGCACGCCGAGGCGGCCGCGGTGACCACGTGACGACCGTCACTGTCACATCCGGGGCATGGCCGGTGCCTTGTGGTCGAAGCAGGAGCGACCACGAGGAGGACGAAGTGATGGAAACCCGGTTCAACCTGATGGCCAACGAGACCGGCGTGAAGCTGGCGAAGCGGTTCGCGGGGGTGGCTGCGGTGCTGCACTCGACGGAGTTGCCGCAGTCCACGCAGGAGCTGGTGTCGTTGCGGGCCAGCCAGATCAACGGGTGCGCGCCGTGCGTCGACATGCACACCAAGGAGGCCGCGGCCGCCGGGGAGACCGCGACGCGGCTCAACCTGGTCGCGGTCTGGCGCGAGGCGACGGTGTTCACCGAGGCCGAGCGGGCGGCGCTGGCGCTGGCCGAGGAGGGCACCCGCCTGGCCGACGCGCACCAGGGCGTGTCGGACGAGACGTGGGCGCAGGTGCGCAAGCACTACGACGACGACCAGACCGCCGCGCTCGTCACCCTGGTCGCGGTGATCAACGCGGCCAACCGGATGAACGTGATCGTTCGCAACCAGGGCGGCTCGTACCAGCCGGGAATGTTCTCCGCCGCGGCGAACTGAACGCAGAAGGCCGGCCGCTCCGGGGGAGCGGCCGGCCTTCGCGTCAGCGGTGGGCTCGGTTCACCGCGGAGACGACCGCCCGCAGCGACGCCGTCACGATGGACGGGTCGATGCCGATGCCCCAGAACACCTTGTCCCCGATGGCGCATTCGATGTACGAGGCCGCGCGGGCGTCGTCGCCCGGGGTGAGGGTGTGTTCGCTGTAGTCCAGCAGCCTCAGGTCGTACCCGACGGTGGACAGCGCGTCGAAGAACGCGG
The DNA here is from genome assembly GCF_023376025.1 of Amycolatopsis thermalba. NCBI lineage: Bacteria > Bacillati > Actinomycetota > Actinomycetes > Pseudonocardiales > Pseudonocardiaceae > Amycolatopsis > Amycolatopsis thermalba. The sequence goes on along the minus strand of NZ_CP091196.1, from coordinate 45,748 downwards.
CGATCGGGCCGTTTCCGGAGCCGGTGATCTCCTGCTCCTCGCCGTCCACCCGCACCGTCGCGCGCAGCTGGTAGTCGCCGTTCGCGGTGACGTGCTGGCTGATCAGCTGCAGCGGCGACTGCGGCTCCAGGTACTCCTTCGCGAACGCGTCCCACATCGTGCGCGGGTCGACCTCGCCGCCCTCGCTGTCCGTGTAGCGCTGGATGACCTGCGAGAACTCGATCTGCAGCCGGCGCGGCAGGTCGAGCTGGTGCTCGGTCTTCATGATGTAGGCGACGCCGCCCTTGCCCGACTGCGAGTTGACCCGGATGACGGCCTCGTAGCTGCGGCCGACGTCCTTCGGGTCGATGGGCAGGTACGGCACCTCCCACGGGAACTCGTCCACCGGCACCCCGGCCTTCTCCGCGGCGCGGTGCAGCGCGTCGAAGCCCTTGTTGATCGCGTCCTGGTGGCTGCCGGAGAACGCGGTGAACACCAGGTCACCGCCCCACGGGGTGCGCTCGTGCACGGGCAGCTGGTTGCAGTACTCGACCGTGCGCTTGATCTCGTCGATGTCGGAGAAGTCGATCTGCGGGTCGATGCCCTGGCTGAACATGTTCATGCCCAGCGCGACCAGGTCCACGTTGCCGGTCCGCTCGCCGTTGCCGAACAGGCAGCCCTCGATGCGGTCCGCCCCGGCCTGGTAACCCAGCTCGGCGGCGGCGATGCCGGTGCCGCGGTCGTTGTGCGGGTGCAGTGACAGGATCACCGCGTCGCGGCGGTCCAGGTTGCGGCCCATCCACTCGATCGAGTCAGCGTAGACGTTCGGCGTCGCCATCTCCACGGTGGCCGGCAGGTTCAGGATGACCGGCCGCTCCGGGGTGGGCTGCCAGATGTCGGTGACCGCGTTGCACACCTCGGCCGCGTAGGACAGCTCGGTGCCGGTGTAGGACTCCGGCGAGTACTGGAAGCGGAAGTCGGTGTCGGAGTACTTCTGCGCGTACTCCACCACCAGGTCGGCGGCCTGCAGCGCGATCTTCTTGATGCCCTCGCGCTCTTCGCGGAACACCACGCGGCGCTGCAGGATCGAGGTCGAGTTGTAGATGTGCACGATCGCCTGCGGCGCGCCCTCCAGCGACTGGAAGGTGCGCTCGATCAGCTCGGGACGGCACTGGGTCAGCACCTGGATGCGCACGTCCTCGGGGATCGCGCCGTCCTCGATGATCTCGCGGACGAAGTCGAAGTCGGTCTGGCTCGCCGCCGGGAACCCGACCTCGATCTCCTTGTAGCCCATGCGTACGAGCAGCTCGAAGAACTTGCGCTTGCGGGCCGGCGACATGGGGTCGATCAGGGCCTGGTTGCCGTCACGCAGGTCCACCGCGCACCACAGCGGGGCGCGCTCGATGCGCTTGTCCGGCCAGGTGCGGTCGGGCAGCTCGATGTTCTCCACCAGCTTGTACCAGGGCTGGTAGCGGTGCACCGGCATGGAACTGCCGCGCTGCGGGTTCCACGCGGGCTGGTCGGCGGGGGCCGGACGCGACGGCTTGCGGATGCGGCTCACGGTGGGATCGGAGCTGGTCATTGCTGGGAAACTCTCCTGCCGGGTGATCGGGCGACCGGCGGCGTGACGAAGCCCCGCGACGGGGGGCCGGTCCGGATCAGGCCCCGTCGCGGCAGCGAAGCAGGAGAGCACGCGCCACGGATCCACTGTAGCCCGGTCGTGATGATGTTGAAAAGTGACCCGGTCGATACCCCCTCGGTTACTGGCAGGTAGCCAAGTGCGGCCGGGCGTGGGAAACTCTGCGGCATGGCCGAGCACGCCGAGAAGCGCAAGAGCGACGTCGACGAAGACGCGCCGCCGCGCCCCAAGCGGCAGGTGCCGTGGGGGCGCGTGAAGGACCAGACCGTGGGGCTCATCGCGGGGATCGTCCGCTGGGTCGGCCTGATCTTCGCGCTCATCCTGGTGCTGCACGTGATCTTCGTGGTCGGCGGCGCCAACCCGGACAACGGGATCGTCTCGTTCGTCCGCGACTGGTCCGACGGTCTGGCGCTGGGCTTCAAGGACCTGTTCGAGCCCACCGACGAGAAGCTGCGCGTCCTGGTGAACTACGGCATCGCGGCGCTCTTCTGGCTCGTGGTCTCGTCCATCGTCACCCGGATCGTCCGCCGCCTCGGCGGCAGCTCGGTGTGAATTTCGTTCGGGTTGAGCCGAAGCCGACCCTAAGCGGAGGTTAAGGCCACCGGAAGACCAGCCACCTAGCTTGTGCCCGGCGGTGCCGTGGCGACCAAGCGAGGTGGCATGGACGAGTACGAGCGATTCTGCATGGCCGACTCGTCGTTCTACGACGCCATGCACTCCGAGCGCACCGCCGGCCCGTCCTTCGCCACCGCGTACCGGGCCCTGCCCGACGGCTGGCGCCGGTACGAGCAGGACGACTGGTTCGTGCTCGACCCGGGCGCCACCGACCTGCCCGCCCAAGGGTGGAAGATCCACGTCTCCGCCACGCCGGGAAACGCCGGGAAGATCCTCGACGCGGTGTGGGACTACTGCGTGCCGCGGCGGATCGAGTTCAAGTTCCTGCGCTCGCCGGCCGCGCTGACCGCCCGGGTCTCGAAGTACGCGCCCCGCGGCTACAGCGGCAAGCTGGTGACGATCTACCCGCCGGATCTCGGCACGTGCGAGACGATCCTGCGTGAACTCGGCGAGACGCTCGACGGCGAACCGAACCCCTACATCCTGAGCGACCTGCGCTGGGGGCGCGGCCCGCTGTTCGTGCGCTACGGCGCGTTCGTCAACCGGTACATGGTCACCGACAACGGCGATGTGGTGCCGGCGATCGCGGACGCCGACGGCCGGCTGGTCCCGGACCGGCGCGGACCGGTGTTCCACGTGCCGCCGTGGGTGACGCTCCCCGATTTCCTCGCCCCGCACCTGGAAGCCCGCAACGCGGTCACCGTCGCCGGCCTGCCCTACACGATCGAGCGGGTCGTGCACTTCTCCAACGGCGGCGGGATCTACGTCGGCCGGGACAACCGCACCGGCGCCCAGGTGGTCCTCAAGGAGGGCCGCCCGCACGCGGGACTCGACGCGTGGGGCAACGACGCGGTGCGGCGCGTCGAGCACGAGCACGACGTCCTGCGGCGGCTGGCCGGCATCCCCGGGATCCCCGCCGTGCACGACCTGTTCTGGCTCGGTGAGCACCGGTTCCTGGTGATGGAGTACGTCGAGGGCGACGTGCTGGGCAAGGCGATCGTCCGGCGGTACCCGCTCATCGACCCGAGCGCCGGACCCGCGGACTACCGCGCGTTCACCGACTGGGCGATGGGGATCCAGCGGCAGATCGAGGAGACGATGCGCGCGGTGCACGAGCGCGGGATCGTCTACGGCGATCTGCACCTGTTCAACGTCATGGTGCGGGTGGACGACACGATCCGGCTGCTCGACTTCGAGGTGGCCGCCCCGGTCGAGGACGCGGTCCGGCCGGGCCTGGGCAACCAGGGGTTCGCCGCGCCGCGCAGCGTCACCGGATTCGACATCGACCGCTACGCGCTCGCGTGCCTGCGGCTGGCGCTGTTCCTGCCGATGACCTACCTGTTCGGCCTGCACCGGGTGAAGGCGCGGCAGTTCGCGGAGATCATCGCCGAGCACTTCCCGGTGCCGCGGCACCACCTCACCGAGGCGATCGACGTGATCGTGCCACCGGGGACCCCGCACCTGCCGCACCCGCGGATCGAACCGGACCCGGCGGACTGGCCGCGGCTGCGCGACGACCTGGCCCGCGCGATCGTGGCGAGCGCGACCCCCGAGCGCGACGACCGGCTCTTCCCCGGCGATCCCGAGCAGTTCGCCACCGGCGGCATCGGCCTGGCCCACGGCGCCGCCGGGGTGCTTTACGCGCTGTCCGCCACCGGCGCGGACCCCAGCCCCGCCTTCGCGAAGTGGCTCGTCGACCGGGCGACCAACCCGGCGAGCGGCACCCGGCTCGGCCTGTTCGACGGGCTGCACGGCGCTGCCTTCGCCCTGGACCACCTCGGGTACCGGCAGGAGGCGCTGGACGTCCTGGACATCTGCCTGCGCGAGAACTGGGCCGCACTCGGCCCGGACCTGGGCGGCGGGCTGGCCGGAGCCGGCCTGAACCTCCTGCACTTCGCCGGCCGCACCGGCGACCCCACCCTGCGGCAGGCCGCGCACCGGGCGGTGGAACTGGTCGCCGACCGGGTCGGCGACGCCGTCGACGGTCCGCGGGTCAGCGGCCGGGACGGCTCCTTCGCCGGCCTGATGCGCGGCGGCGCGGGCAAGGCGCTGCTGCTCCTGCGGGCCTACGACGACACCGGGGACACCGGCCTGCTCGACCGCGCCGCGATCGCGCTCCGGCAGGACCTGAGGCAGTGCGTCGTCCGCGACAGCGGCGCGATGGAGGTCGATGAGGGCTGGCGCACGATGCCCTACCTCGATGTCGGCAGCGTCGGCATCGGCCTGGTCCTCGACGAGTTCCTCGCGCGCCGGGACGACGCCGAATTCGCCGAGGCGAACCGCCGCATCCGGCTGGCCGCCCAGTCGCCGATGTACATCCTGCCCGGCCTGTTCTCCGGTCGCGCCGGGATCCTGCTCTACCTCGCCGGGCGCTCGCCCGACCCGCCGCGCGACCCGCCGGTCGCCCGGCAGGTGCGCGCGCTGGCCTGGCACGCGCTGCCCTTCGGCGGCGGCACGGCCTTCCCCGGCACCGGACTGCTGCGCCTGTCGATGGACCTCGCCACCGGCACCGCCGGGGTGCTCCTGGCGCTGGGGTCGGCGCTGGCCGATCCGCCGGTCCACCTGCCGCTGCTCGCGCCCGCCCGGGCCCCGCAGACCTCCGCGCCGGCAGTCGGCGCGGCAGGGTGATCCCCGTCCAACCCACTCTCCAAGGAGGAGAAATGGCCCTTCTCGATCTGCAAGGCATGGAAAGCGCGGCCCCGGAGCACGGCGGTGGCGGCAGCAGCGCGAGCGGCAAGAGCTGCCCGAGCAACCTGAGCGTCACCCTCTGTGGCGGCACCAGTGGCCTGAGCGTCCTGATCTGCCACTGACCCCGGGTGCAGCCGCGGTCCCGGACGACTGGCGTTCGTCCGGGACCGCGGCCTTGAGGAGGAGACTACGTGTCCACGACCTTCGGTGCGATCGTGCGGCGAGGGGGCGCATGGCTGCCGGTGATCGGTTTCGCCGCGCTGGCCGGCACCCTGAGCACGCTGGCGTTGCCCGCCGTGCTCGGGCGTGCGGTCGACGCGATCGTGGCCGGGGACGACAGCGGCCGCTGGCTGGTGCTGGCGGCCGCCCTGGTCGTGGTGGGCATCCTCGCCGACCTGATCGACGCCTCCGCGGGCATCGCCTGCGTCGCGAGCACGACCGCGTGGCTGCGGAACCGCCTGGTGCGGCAGGTTCTCCGGATGGGGCCGGACCGCGCCCGCCGCTTCGACACCGGTGACCTGGTGAGCCGGATCTCCGGCAACGCCGTCGACGCCGCCCAGGCCGGGCCCGCCGTGGTGACCGTGGTCGCCGCCGTGCTGCCGCCGGCCGGGAGCCTGGTGCTGCTGGTCGTCATCGACCCGTGGCTGGCGGTCGCGTTCGTCGCCGGGCTCGCGGTGGTCGCCGCGGTGCTGCGCGCGTTCACCATCCGCAGCACCGCCGTCTTCACCGCCTACCAGCGGACGCAGGGCCGGATCGCGGCCCGGCTCGCGGAGTCGCTGGCGGGTGCGCGGACCATCGCGGCCGCCGGCACGGCCGGGCGGGAGGAGAGCCGGGTGCTCGAACCGCTTCCCGAACTCCACGGCCACGGCAGGCAGACCTGGCAGGTGCTGTCCCGCGCCGCCGCCCAGGGCGCCGTCGCGGGCCCGCTCGTCCTGGTCGCCGTCCTCGCGGTCGGCGGGCTCGCGCTGGTGGACGGCCGGATCACCGCCGGGGACCTGTTCGCGGCCAGCCGGTACGCGGTGCTCGGCGCGGGGCTCGGCGGGCTCGCCGGGGTGTTCGGCCAGCTCGCCAGGGCGCGGGCCGGTGCCGCCCGCGCCGCCGAGGTGCTCACCGTGCCCGCGGTCGGTCACGGCTCGCGCGGGTTGCCCGAGGGCACCGGCCGGCTGGAGTTCCGCCACGTCACCGTCCGGTCGGACGGGACCACCCTGCTCGACGACGTCGACCTGACCGTGCCCGGTGGCGCGACCGTGGCGGTGGTCGGCCGCTCCGGCGCCGGCAAGTCCGTGCTCGCGGCGCTCGCCGCGCGCCTGCGCGACCCGGACGAGGGAGAGGTGCGGCTCGACGGCGTTCCCCTGGGGGAGCTGAGCCACGCGGCGTTGCGCACGGCGGTGTGCGCCGCGTTCGAGCGCCCGGTGCTGGTCGGGGCGACCGTGGCGGACGCGATCGGGCCGGGACGGGACCGGGCGGAGCTCATGACCGCCGCCCGGGCCACCCACGCGCACGAGTTCGTGAGCCGCTATCCGGAGGGCTACGACACCCCGCTGGCCGACGCGCCGATGTCCGGCGGCGAGGCCCAGCGCCTCGGCCTGGCCCGGGCCTGGCACGCGCGGCGACTGCTCGTGCTGGACGACGCGACGTCCAGCCTCGACATGGTCACCGAAATGCAGATCAGCCGCACCCTGACCGGCGACGGCGACCGCACCCGCCTGATCGTCACCCACCGCGTGTCGACCGCCGCCCGGGCCGACTGCGTGGTGTGGCTCGACGGTGGCCGCGTGCGGGCCGTCGCGCCCCACCACCGGCTCTGGCAGGACGCGGCCTACCGGGAGGCGTTCGGATGAAACGGGAGATCCGGTTCGGGATCCGGGCGCTGCGCCGCCGGCCCCTGCTCGCGCTCCTCGCGTGGTCGATCCCGGAGGCGCTGCCCACGGCGCTCTCCGGACTGGCCATCGCGAAGGCGATGGACGACGGGTTCCTCGCGGGGCGGCCCTGGACCGGGCTGGCCTGGCTGGGCGCGTTCCTGCTCGCGGCCTGCCTCGGGGCGTGGGGATCGCGCCAGGTGTTCCGCAGGCTGGGCGATCTGGTCGAACCGTTCCGCGACGACCTCCTCCGCCGGGTGGTCGGCGGAGCGCTGGCCCACGCCGTGGCCGGCCGCCGGGACGACGGGGCGCTGGCGCGGGTGACGCGCCAGGTGGAGATCGTGCGCGACTCCTTCGCCGGGCTCATCGTGGTGACCCGGGGGTTCGCGGTCACCGTGGCCGGCGTCGTGCTGGGACTGCTGTCCATCGATCCGGTGATCGTGGTGCTGATCCTGCCGCCGTTCGCGCTGGGGTTCGGCGCGTTCGTCGCCACCCTGGGGCTGGCCGCCGCGCGGGAGCGGGCGACCGTGCTGGCCGAGGAGCGGGTGGGCGACACGGCGAACGCCGTGCTGTCCGCCACCCGGGACGCGGTCGCGACGGGCACCGAGGGGCACGCGGCCGCGCTGGCCGCGGAGCAGGTGGAAGACCAGGCGGCCGCCGAGCGCGCGCTCGCCTGGGTCGCGGTGCTGCGCACGCTCTGCTTCGCGGTCGGGGTGTGGCTGCCGTTGGTCGTCCTGTTGCTCGCCGCGCCGTGGCTGGTGGGCCGCGGGCTCACCGCCGGCGCGATCATGGGCGGCCTGACCTACATCCTGATGGGCCTCAACCCGGCCCTGCAGACGCTGGTCACCGGCGTCGGCAGCAGCGGGCTGCAGTTCGTGGTGACGCTGGGCCGCATCCTCGACGCCACCGCGCCGCCCGAGCGACCCGCCCCGCTCGGCTCCGGCACGCCGTCCGGGCACGACATCACCCTCGACGGCGTCACGTTCGCCTACGGGCCGCACGCCGAGCCGGTGCTCGACGGCCTCGACCTGACCGTGCCCGAGGGGGACCACCTGGCGATCGTCGGGCCGAGCGGCATCGGCAAGTCCACCCTGGCCGGCCTGGTGTGCGGCCTGCTGCGGCCCGGCTCCGGTTCGATCCGGGTCGGCGGCGCGCCCGTCACCGGCCTGCCCCCGGCCCGGCTGGCCCGGCTGCGGGTGCTGATCCCGCAGGAGGCGTACGTGTTCAGCGGCACGGTGTGGGACAACCTGGTCTATTTGCGCCCGTCGGCCGAGGAGTCCCAGGTGAACCGGGCGGTGGCGGAAGTCGGCGCGGAAAATCTGGTGACCCGCCTCGGCGGATACCCGGCCGGATTGGTTCCCGCCGAGTTGTCGGCCGGGGAACGGCAGTTGATCGCCCTCGTTCGCGCGTACCTTTCCGACGCGCCTGTCGTGATCCTCGACGAGGCGACCTGCCACCTGGATCCGGTCGCCGAGCGGCGTGCCGAAGAGGCGTTCGCGGCCCGCGGCGGCACGGTGGTGGTCATCGCGCACCGGGTGAGTTCCGCCTTGCGCGCCAAGCGGGTTCTGGTTCTCGACGGGACCGAGGCGGTCGCCGGCGATCCGGTGGCGCTGCGGTCGGTCTCGCCGCTGTACCGGGAACTGCTCGGGTACTGGCACGCCGAGCCGCCGGTCCCGGTGAATTGAAAACCGGGTGCGTCCTGCGAGTGTATTTCCACCCGGGCTCCGGGCGAGAAAATCGCTCGTCGATTTGATTCCGGCCCGCTCCGGAGAATAGAATCGTCCGGCGCCATTCGTTTTCGATCTCGGATTATCCGGAGAATTCCACGGATGTGATCCTGGCGAATTCGGCGGTGGTTCGTGGCCGGGCAGAGGGAGGACCAGCCGTGACAGCAGGGGGGAGACCCGGCCGGGCGCGTGGGCTGCTCGATGAGGCATCGACCCGGCGAGTGGTGGTCGTGACCGGCGCCGCCGGCTGGGGAAAGACCAGCGCCGTGGCGGAGTGGGCGGAGTCCCGGCAGGCGGTGTGGGTCGGGGCCGGGGAGCACGACCGGTTGCTCCGCCCGATCGCCGGGGACCCGGCGCGGTTGCGGCGTCCGGGCGCCGGGGAGCTGTTCCTGGTCGTCGACGACGTTCAGGCGGTGAGTGCGGAAAACGATTCCGTCGCGGTTCTCGAAACGATTTGCCAGAACGCGCCGGACTGGTTGCACGTGTTGCTGTTGTCGCGCGCGGAACTGCCGTTCTCGCTCGCCCGGCTCCGCGGCCGGGGGATGGTGGCGGAGATCGACGCGACGCACCTGGCCGTCCGCCCGGCCGAGATCCACGCGCTGGTCCAGGCGACCGTGGGGGACGATCCGCCCGGGCTGGCCGCCCTGATCCACCAGTGCACCGCGGGCTGGCCGGTCGCGGTGCGGGCGGTGGTGGAGATGATGCGCGACGTCGCGCCCGGTCAGCGTGCCGCGGTGCTGCGGCGGCTGACCGCGCCCGGCGAGCGGTTCCACGGGTTCCTCACCGAGGAGGTGCTCGGCCAGGAGTCGCCGGCCGCCCGCGCGACGCTGCGCCGGCTCGCCGTCCTCGGCGAGATCCGCACTCCGGGGCCGGAGCAGGAACGCCTGCTGACCGAGCTGACCCGGCGCGGGCTGGTGACGCGCGCCGCGGGCGACGCGCTCCGCTGGTCGCTGATCCGTCCCCTGGCGCACTACTTCTCCCACGAGGCCGTGCTCTCCACACGGGAACGCGTCGAGCTGCACCTCGAAGCCGGGCGGCGCTACCTCAGCGAGGGGGCGCCCGCCGACGCGCTGCGGCACCTCGCGTCGGCGGGCGCGCACTCCGCCTGTGCCGCGTTGCTGGTCGAGCACGGCGACGCCCTGGTGGTGAGCGGCCACGGCGACGCGGTACTGGAGGCCGCCGGGCTGCCCACCGAGTTCCTCGACGACCCCCGCATCCACCAGGTGGTCGGTGAGGCACAGCGGACCGCGGGCCACTGGGCGGCGGCCATGGAGAGTTTCCGCCGCGCGAGCCGGTTCCACGAGGAACTCGACGCCGCGCTCGGCTGGCGCATCGGCATGCTCGCCTTCACCCAGGGCGAGTTCGGCAACACACTCGACGTGCTGGGCCGGACCCGGCTGGGCGACGAGGACACCCAGGACGAGGCCAGGGCACTGGCCCTGCTGGCGACGACGTGCCGGATGGTCGGCGAGACCGCTCGGGCGAGGCAGGCGATGGCGCGGGCGGAAGCCGCGGCCGTTCGGTCGGGCACCCCCGGCGCGCGGGCGGCGATCCACCAGGTGCTGGCGATGCTCGCGGCCGCCGAGCCGGACCGCCGCGAGGCCGACGTGCAGTGCCTCAACGCGTTGCACAGCGCGCAGGCGGCCGGCGATCTCCTGCAGGTCGGCTGGATCCGGGTCTGCCACGCCTTCCACGCGTGCGACATGGGGTCACCGCGGCAGGCGCTCGCCGAGGCCAAACTGGCGCTGCGGACGAGCGAGCAGTGCGGGTGCCCGTTCCTCACCGGGCACGCGCACACCGTCCGCGCGCGGGCGTACCTCAGCCTCGGCGCCCTGGACGAGGCGGCGGCCGATCTCGGCACGGCCGTGGACACCTTCCAGCGCCTGGGTTCCCGGTTCCTGGCCTGGCCGCTGTGCGTGCTCGGCGACCTGCACCGCACGCGCGGGCAGCTGGTCCGCGCCACCGCGGACTACGAGGAAGCGCTCGTGGTGGCGCAACCGCACCACGACCTGTTCGCCCTGGGGCACGCGTTGATCGGGCTCGCCCGCGTCCGCGCCGCCGACGACCTCGCCGCGGCCCGCACCCTCGCGGACCGCGCTCTCGGGTTGCGCGAAGGGCTGCTGGAGATCCCGGCACGGCTGACGAGCGGCTGGGTCGCGCTCCTGGCCCAGGACCGGGAGCGGGCCGCCGCCGACGCGTCGCGGGCGGCCAAGGCCGCGCGGCTCCGGCGGGACGGCCCCGGGCTGGCCGAGGCGATCACGCTCGGCGTGCTCGCGTCCGCGGACCCGGCCGCCCGGGCGGACCTGCTGGACGAGGCGGTGGACCTCTGGCACGAGCACGGGTGCCGCCTGGAGGAGGCGGTGACGCGGGTGGTGGCCGCGCGCGTCGGGGCCCCGGTGCCGGACGCCGACGTGTGCCTGGCCGAGGAAACCCTGCGGGCGGCGGGCGTCGACATCGGGGGGCGCCGGGCGGCGGGACCGCTGGCGGCTTCGCGCCCGTCCGGGCCGGCGGTGTTCATCCGCGCCCTCGGCGCCTTCCAGGTGGTGGTGGACGGCACGCCGGTGCCGAAGACGGCCTGGCAGTCGCGCAAGGCGCGGGATCTGCTGAAGATCCTGGTCACCCGCCGCCGCCCGGTGCCGCGCGAACAGCTGATGGAGCTGCTGTGGCCGGAGGCCGACCCGGTGAAGGCGGGCAACCGGTTGTCGGTCCTGTTGTCCCTGGTCCGGGACGTGTTGCGGCAGGGCCAGTCGGCCGGCGGCCCGCTGGCGAGCGACGGCGGCGCGGTGTGGCTCGACCGGTCCCGGGTGCGGGTCGACCTCGAGGAGTTCCTCACCGGGGCGGAGGCGGCGCTGCGGGCCGACCGCGCCGGACAGGCCGACGCGACGGCCCGGCTGACCGCGGCGGCGGCCGCCTGCACCGGGGAGGTCCTGGAGGACGAGCCGTACCAGGAGTGGGCGCCGCTGCTGGCGGAGGAGGTCCGGGCGACGCACTTCGCGGTGCTTCGCGCGCTCGCCTCCCGGTTGCGGCAGGCCGGGGACGTCGACGGAGCGGTGCGGTACACGCTGCGGCTGCTGGCGAAGGACGTCTACGACGAGGAGGCGTACCTGATGCTGATCGCCACGCTGCGCGACGCCGGGCGTCTCGGCGAGGCCCGCCGGTACGAGCGGATCTACCACGCGCGGATGAAGGAGATGGGCATCGCGCCGCACTCGTCGCCGCTCGGCCGGCTCCGGTCGTACCCGGCCTAGAACGCGGGCGCGCACCACTCGCCGGTGTAGGCGAGCTCGCCCAGCGGCAGCCGTTTCCGGGGCGCTCGTTCGCGCTCGATCAGCTTGTCCACCTCGAGCACAGCGGGATCACCGGCGTGCCCGACGGCGATCGCGACCCGGGGGACGGCGTCGCCGGGCACCGCGAACCGCTCGCGGACGGCGTCGGCGTCGAACCCGGCCATTTGGTGCGCGACGAGCCCCTCCGCGACGGCCTGGAGCACGAGGTTCTGCGCGGCGAGCCCGAGCCCGTACTCGGCGTAGGGGATCGGGCCCTTTTCGTTGCGGGACACCATGATCCCGATCAGCAGCGCGCCCGCGCGGTGCGCCCAGGCCTGGTTCCGCTCGGTGAGCGTGCCGAGGATCTGCCGGAAGGTCGCGTCACCCCGCCGGCCGGCCAGAAAGCGCGCCGGCTGGGTGTTCCCGAAGGACGGCGCCCACCGCGCGGCCTCCAGCAGCGCGCGCAGCTGACCCCAGCTCACCTCGCGCGTCTCGTCGAGCGCCCGCGGACTCCACCGCCGCGCGATGACGTCGGTCAGGGGCACGCTGGAATCGGCTGGCTTGTCCATCGGGTCGCCTACGTCCGGTCGCCTTGACGGGCCAGCGCCGCGTGAGCTGCCGCGATGTCGGCAGCGGACAGGGTGACCGCCGTCGCGGTCGTGGGAAGTCCGACGCCACGGAACTTGCTGCCCTGGCTCGTCTGAGCCCAGGTGACCAGCCCGAAGTTGATGACCGTGCCGGTCCCGTCGTGCCAGTAGCGGACGTGGACGTACCCGGTCTTGCACCAGAACGCCACGATCGCGGCGGCGTCCCGCTCCGGCGTATTGACGAACCGGAGAATGGGCTTGCCGCCGTTGAGCGCCGGTTCCAGGATGGTGACGAAGCTGTCGGCCTCGGAAGGCATGGTTTCTCCTCGCATCAGATCGCATACTTCCAGACCGTCAGCGCGTACGCGCCGAACCACGCGCTCGCCAGCGCCACGCCGGAGCACACCCACCACACCGTGGCCGTCCGGCGCTTCACCAGTGCCAGCGCCGCCGGGACCAGCAACGTGAACGCCGGCAACAACAACCGCGGTTTCGCGTGCATCAGGCTGCTCGATCCGAGGACCATCACCGCCACCCCGGCCGCGTACACCACCAGCACCGTCTCGCGCCGCGCCAGCAACGCCAAACCGGCCAGCGCACCGAAGATCACCGCCACCGTCAGCACGCTCATCGCCGAGTCGCTGCGCGTCACCACCTCGGCCACGAACCGGATCGTCGACACCCCGCCGTCGAACCGCGTCCGCCACCCCTGCCACTCCAGGTCGGACCACGTGCTCAGCTGCGCCTCGAAACCGGACTCCGGCCGCACCCGCAGACCGGTCCACCACAGGTAACCGAACAACCCCGCCGGCGCCAGCGCCAGCGCCACCAACGGACGGCCGCCGTCCGCCCGCCGGGCCAGCGCGCACAGAGCCGCCACGACCACCGCGACGACCAGCGCCAGCGCCGTCGACCGCACCAGCCCGGCGCCCAGGCAGCACACCCCGGCGAACTCCCACCGCCGCTCCAGCACCGCGACCAGCGTCCACACGGCCAGCGCGCAGAACAGCGCCTCCGTGTAAGCCATGGTCAGCACCACGCTCATCGGCGTCGCCGCGAACAGGGCGACCAGGAGGTAGCCGGCCCGGCGCGAACCGCCGCGCACGAGACGGCCCAGCCGTGCCAGGCCGTAGGCGGCGGCGAGCCCGGCGACCAGCGACACGACCAGCGCCGCCGCGGGAAACCCGAACGCGGGCGCCAGGATCCGGATCAGGAACGGGTAGGCCGGGAAGAAGGCCCGCGGCGTGTGCGGATTGGGGTGCCCGAGCGCATCGGGAACCGGCCCGAGTTCGTAGCCGGACGCGGCAATCTTCAGGTACCACTCGCCGTCCCAGGCGGCGATCCTAGACAGCAGGCTCGTTTCGTGCAGCGCGGCGAACACCGTGAGCACCACAACACCGAGAGCCCGGACACCGAGGTAGACGGCGGCGGGCAGCAGGAGCGCCCGGCGTCTCCAGATCCGCTCTTCCAGGTCCAGCAGCAGGCCAGGGGCCGCTTGGTCCGGTTTCCGAACGGTTTGGCTGCTCGCCTGCACGGTTGGAGATTTTCCCACGAACCCACGCCGGGGCAGTGGCCGGAGCCACATAACGGGGTGGCCCGGGCCGTAACCCCCGGTAGGCTGCTCCGAAAGGTGCGAAATAGGAGGTCGGCAGACAAGTGGCGCTCGTGGTCCAGAAATACGGCGGTTCGTCGCTGGAGAGCGCTGATCGCATCAAGCGCGTGGCCGAACGGATCGTGGCCACCAAGAAGGCGGGCAACGACGTGGTCGTCGTGTGCTCCGCCATGGGCGACACCACCGACGAGTTGCTCGACCTGGCCCAGCAGGTCAACCCGGTGCCGCCCGAACGAGAGATGGACATGCTGCTCACCGCTGGGGAGCGCATTTCCAACGCGCTTGTCGCGATGGCGATTTCGGCACACGGTTTCGAAGCGTGGTCGTTCACCGGGTCCCAGGCGGGCGTGGTCACGACGGGCGTGCACGGCAACGCGCGCATCATCGACGTGACACCCAGCCGGGTCACCGAGGCGCTCGACCAGGGCTACATCGCGCTGGTCGCCGGCTTCCAGGGCGTCGCGCAGGACACCAAGGACATCACCACGCTCGGCCGCGGCGGTTCGGACACCACCGCGGTGGCGCTGGCCGCGGCGCTCAACGCGGACGCGTGCGAGATCTACTCCGATGTGGACGGCGTGTACACCGCCGACCCACGGATCGTGCCCAACGCGCGTAAGCTCGACACCATCCCGTACGAGGAGATGCTCGAACTCGCCGCGAGCGGTTCGAAGATCCTCCACCTGCGCTCGGTCGAGTACGCCCGCCGCTACGGCGTGCCGATCCGGGTCCGTTCGTCCTACAGCGACAAGCCGGGCACCACCGTGGCCGGTTCGATTGAGGAGATCCCCGTGGAACAAGCGTTGATCACCGGTGTGGCGCACGACCGGTCGGAGGCCAAGGTCACCGTCACCGGGGTGCCGGACCACGCCGGCGCCGCGGGGCGGATCTTCCGGGTCATCGCCGACGCCGAGATCGACATCGACATGGTGCTGCAGAACGTCTCCAACACCGCGGGCCGCACCGACATCACCTTCACGCTGTCCAAGGCCAACGGCCCGAAGGCCGTCGCCGAGCTGGAGAAGCTGAAGGGCGAGCTGGAGTTCGACTCCGTGCTCTACGACGACCAGGTCGGCAAGGTCTCGCTGGTGGGCGCCGGCATGCGCTCGCACCCCGGCGTCACCGCGACCTTCTGTGAGGCGCTGGCCAAGGTCGGCGTCAACATCGAAATCATCAACACCTCGGAGATCCGGATCTCGGTCCTGATCCGCGACGCGCAGCTGGACGACGCGGTGCGCGCGATCCACGAGGCCTTCGAACTGGGCGGCGACGAGGAAGCCGTCGTTTACGCAGGGAGTGGTCGCTGAAATGGCTCCAACGTTGGCTCTCGTCGGTGCCACCGGCGCGGTCGGCACCGTCATGATCGACATCATCAACGGGCGCCCGAGCGTGCCGTGGGGTGAGATCCGGCTGATCGCCTCGCCGCGGTCGGCGGGCAAGAAGATCACGGTGCGGGGCGAGGAACTGACCGTCATCGCGCTGTCCCCGGAGGCCTTCGACGGCGTGGACGTCGCGATGTTCGACGTGCCGGACGAGGTGTCCGCCGAGTGGGCGCCGATCGCGGCCGAGCGCGGCGCGATCGCGGTCGACAACTCCGGCGCGTTCCGGATGGACGACGAGGTGCCGCTGGTGGTGCCCGAGGTCAACTCGGACAAGGTGCGGCAGCGGCCGCGCGGCATCATCGCCAACCCGAACTGCACGACGCTGTCGATGATGGCGGCGCTGGGCGCGCTGCACCGCGAGTTCGGCCTGACCGAACTGGTGGTCGCCTCCTACCAGGCGGCCTCCGGGGCCGGCCAGCCCGGCATCGACCGGCTGCAGGCCGAGCTGGCCGCGGTGTCCGGCAAGGGCCTCGGCTCGACCGCCGGGGACGTGCGCGCCGAGCTGGAGTCGGCCGGTCTGCCGCTGGCGGACAGCCCGTTCGCCGGCACGCCGCTGGCCTTGAACGTCGTTCCCGCCGCCGGTTCGTACAAGGGGGACGGCTGGTTCTCCGAGGAGCTGAAGGTCCGCAACGAGTCGCGCAAGATCCTCGGCATCCCGGACCTGAAGGTGTCCGCTACCTGCGTGCGCGTCCCGGTGGTCACCACGCACTCGCTCGCGGTGCACGCCACCTTCGCGCGCGAGGTCACCGTGGAGGCCGCGCACAAGGTGTTCGACGCCCAGCCCACGATCGTGCTGGTCGACGACCCGGAGAACGGCAAGTTCCCCAGCCCGGCCGAGGTGGTCGGCGGCGACCCGACGTACGTCGGACGGGTGCGGCAGGCGCTGGACTTCCCGAACACGCTCGACTTCTTCGTGTGCGGCGACAACCTGCGCAAGGGCGCGGCGCTGAACACCTACGAGATCGCCGAGCAGCTGGCCCCCGAGTTCGGCTGACCGACACTCAGCGTTGCTCTGATCTCCCCGAAATCACCCGATGGGGAGCCGACTTCTCCCTGGCCTGACGTGAACGCGCTTCTAGGGTGGGCCCAGTCAGTGGCAGGGAGAAGTCGGGGAGCTCGCGTTGGCAAGGCATGTCCTGGCCGCGTTGGTGTGCGCGGCGGCGGTGCTCGGGTTGAGCACGCCCCTGCTCGTGGCGACCGCGGACGACACCGACGGCCCGCTCACCGTGCGGGTCGTGCGGGGTGAGACCGGGGTCGGCGGCATCCTCGTCGTGGCCACCGACCCGAGCGGCGCGAGCGTCAGCGGCGTCACCGGGCCGGACGGGTCGGTCCAGCTCGCCACCACCCCGCTGTCCGGCGGCAAGTACCGCGTGGACGCCGCCATCCCGGCGTCGATGCCCGACGTCAAGCCGGCCGTCGAGGACCAGAGCCGGGCCAGCCTGACCGAGTTCGTCGACGTCGGCGGCGGTAAGGCCGTCACACTGACGATGGGCGTCGGCGGTATGGACGGTCCGGTCCAGCTGGGCGACCGCACGTGGTTCGACACCGACGGCGACGGCATCCAGGACGGCGACGAGCCCCCGCTGCCCGGCGTGCGGGTCCAGCTCCTGGGCTGTGACGGCGGTGGCGCGCCGCTGGCGGAGAAGACCACCGACCGCGCCGGGCGCTACCTGTTCGGCCCGGCCGAGGGCCTGCAGCCCCACAGCTGCTACACGCTCAAGTTCGACTTCAGCGGCGTCGACACCGGACCGCTGCCCGGATCCCCGCCCGTCGAGGGTCTGAAGTGGACCGTGCCGCACGCGGGCGACCAGTCGCTGGATTCCGATGTGGACCCGGCGGACGGGTCCGTGCGAGTCGCGATCGGACCGCCCGGCGCGGTGGACCACACCGTCGACGCGGGCGTGGTCGGCGGGCTCAACCGGGTGGGCGACCTGGTGTGGGCCGACAGCAACCGCAACGGCCTGCAGGATCCGGGCGAGCCGGGGATCGCCGACGTCGGCGTGCGGCTGCAGAAGGCCGACGGCACCCCGGTCGCCGGGACCAGCACCGGCCCGCACGGCCAGTACCAGTTCTCGCACCTGCCTGACGGCAGCTACCAGGTCTGCTTCGACACCGCGAAGCTCCCGCCGCAGTACGGCGACTACCAGCTCACCCGGCAGCGAGCCGGCAGTCCGGGCCAGGACTCCGCGCCCGACCCGGCCACCGGCTGCACCGCGCCGACCGAGCTGAAGCCGGACCGCACCCAGGACCTCACGATGGACGCCGGCCTCGCCCCGCCGGTCAACCGGATCGCCGCACTGGTCTGGCAGGACGTCGACGGTGACGGGCGGCCCGGCGCGATCGAACCGGGGATCGCCGGGGTGCCGGTCAAGCTGCGCGCCGAGGACGGCACCCAGTTCGCCATGACCACCACCGGCCCGGACGGGAAGTACGCCTTCGACGACCTGCCGTCCGGCGCGTTCGCGGTGTGCTTCGACCTGGCCAACCTGCCGCCGTCGGCCGCCGACTTCACCCCGGTGGAGAAGAGCGCGGTCTCCGGCGCCGACCCGGCCACCGGGTGCACCTCCGCGGTGACCCTCGGCCTCGGCAAGCGCGAGGACACCGCGCTCAACGCGGGGCTGGCCGCGCCGGTCAACCGCATCGGTGAGCGGGTGTGGGCGGACACGAACCGCAACGGCATCGCCGACGACACCGAATCGGGCCCGAGCGGGGTGCCGGTCAAGCTGCTCCGCGCCGACGGCGGCGAGGAGGCCACGACGACGACCGGCGCGGACGGGCAGTTCCGGTTCACCGGGATCCCGGACGGCACCTACCAGGTGTGCGTGGACCGCGGCGCGCTCCCGGCGCCGGTGGCCGGGTACCAGTTCACCAGGCCGCGTGCTGGGGAGTCCACAAAGGATTCCGATGTGGACCTGGTGAGCGGGTGCGCCCCGCCGGTCGTGGTCGGGGTCGGCCATCGGGACGGCAGCGTCGGCGTCGGGCTGGCGCCCGCCCGCAACCGGCTCGGCGACCTGCTCTGGCTGGACCGCAACGGCAACGGCGAGCCGGACGCGGGCGAGCCTGGCGCGGCGGGCGTCGCGGTGACGATGAAGGACGCCGAAGGGCGCCCGGTCGCGGTGACGCGCACCGCCGCGGACGGTTCGTACCTGCTGGACGATCTGCCGGACGGTTCGTTCCGCGTGTGCTTCGACCTGACCGACCTGCCCGATCTCCGGCTCGTCGGTAGCGATGAGCCGGGCTGCTCGGGGCCGGTCGACGTCGGCCCGAAGCCGCGGGAGGACCTGTCCGCGCGGTTCGGCCTGGTCAGCGGCACCCCGGCGGTGGTGCCCGCGGCGCAGGAGTCCGTCAGCGGCGGCGGGTTCCCGGTCGGGTGGGTGCTGTTCGGTGTCGTGGCCGCGATCGGCCTGGTCGTCGGGGTGCGCTGGTGGAAGGCCGCCGGGCAGGAACCGTGATTCGGTAGTTTGGGCGGTATGAGAATTCTGCGGGTGCTCGGAGTTGTCGGGATGGCGGTCGTGCTGGCCGGTTGTGCGGAGGCCGCGGAGACGGCGGACCGGGTGAGCGCGTGCTCGCAGGCGCTCGGGCTGGCGAACCTGAACCCGTACGCCTCGGCCGAGGAGGTGGCGGCCCAGGCGCAGCAGAAGGCCGAGGAGCTGCGGAACCTCGGGAACCAGGTGACGGACCAGACGCTGCAGCAGAACCTCTTCGCGATCGCCGACTCCTACGTCGCGCTGGAGCAGCGCAAGAGCCAGGGCATCAGCGACATCAACGACTGGGTCCAGACCAACACCGCGAACCTGGAGCGCCTCCGCCAGGCCTGCACATAAGCACACCCCCCGCGAGTCCCACACTCCGCCACGCGAGTCCCACACTCACGCCCGCGAGTCCCACACTCACGCCCGCGAGTCCCACGCTCGGGCGCGCGAGTCCCGCGCTCCGGCGCGTGAGTCCCACGCGCAGGGGCTCGCGCTGCCCCGGGCGTCGGCTTCCTGTCCCCGGGACTCCTAGGATCGCGGGGGCTCTGCCTGTTCCCCGGCGCGCGGCGGATCGTGGAGCCCAAGCAGTCGAGAAGGGATTTCCATGACAGCGAACACACTGGCCGGCGGGACGTTCACCCTCACCGGCGGGCTCACCGTCGGGCGCATGGGTTACGGCGCGATGCAGCTGGCCGGCCCCGGGGTGTTCGGGCCGCCCGCCGACCGCGACGCCGCCGTCGCGGTCCTGCGCGAGGCCGTCGAGCTGGGTGTCAACCACATCGACACCGCCGACTTCTACGGCCCGCACGTCACGAACCAGATCATCCGCGAGGCGCTGCACCCCTACGACGGGATCGTGGTGGTGACCAAGGTCGGCGCGGTGCGCGACGACCAGGGCGCCTGGGTGCACCAGCGCTCGCCCGAGCAGCTGCGTGCCCAGGTGCACGACAACCTGCGCAACCTCGGCGTGGACGCGCTCGACGTGGTCAACCTGCGCGTCGGCGGCGGGGACGACGGCCACTCCGCGGTGCCGGGTTCGATCGCCGAACCGTTCACCGCGCTGGTCGAGATGCAGCAGGAGGGCCTGATCAAGCACCTCGGCATCAGCACGGTCAACGCCGAGCAGGTCGCCGAGGCGCAGTCGATCGCGCCGGTCGTGTGCGTGCAGAACGCCTACAACGTGGCCCACCGCGAGGACGACGAGCTCGTCGAGTCGCTGGCCGCGCAGGGCATCGCGTACGTGCCGTACTTCCCGCTCGGCGGGTTCTCGCCGCTGCAGTCGCAGGTGCTGGACTCGGTGGCCGCCCGACTCGGCGCGACGCCGATGGCCGTCGCGCTGGCCTGGCTGTTGCAGCGCTCGCCGAACATCCTGCTGATCCCCGGCACGTCGTCGGTGGCCCACCTGCGGGAGAACGTGGCCGCCGCGTCACTGGAGCTCCCGGCGGACGCCATCGGCGAACTGGACGCGATCGGCTGACCCACCGCGAACGCGGAACTCGCGTGCCTGAGCGTGGAACTCGCGTGCCTGAGCGTGGGACTCGCGCGACGGAGCGTGGGACTCGCGCTCAGCGCACCACGAGGTGGAGGCCCCGGCCGGCCGTTTCCCGGTCGATGACCGTGGTTTCGTTCCAGCCGCGGGGCCGGCCGTCGAGCAGCAGCGCGCGCACCCGGGGCAGGCGGCGCACGTGGCGGCAGAAGGACGCCTTCCGCAGCACCCGGCCGCGCGCGCGTTGCCCGGCCAGCGCCTCCTGCGGGGTGCAGTCCACCCACAGCAGGTGCCGTCGCCGTCCGGTGACCAGCCCGGTCAGCATCAGCCACGCCCGGGTCGCCGCGCCGGTCGCCGGGTCGTGCACCACGACCGGCCCGGGGGTGCGGATGGCCGCGAACATCACCCGCACCCGGTGCAGGACGTGCACCGCCGGGCGGTAGCGGCGGTACGGCGTGCCCGGCGGCAGGGCGGCGGCCAGCCGGTCGCGCATCTGGTCGGAATCGAGCACCTCGACCGGGCGGCTGGCCTGCGTGCTGCGCAGCAGGGTGCTCTTGCCCGAACCGGGCAGCCCGGCGATCACCAGCAGCGCCCGCGGTTCGATCGTCATCTCCAGGGTGGCGCCGGCTGTGCTGTTCATACCGGGCCAACGCGTGATCACACCGCCCGCGTTCCTCACTTACCGGTCAAACCGGTCGTTCACAGCGACGCCACAGCCGGCACCCGGGCTGACCGGCGGCGCAGCCCGAACGCGACCACGGCGAATCCGAGCCCGAACAGGCCCGCCGCCGCGAAGCCCCACCCGGGTGTGGTGTGGTCGATCACGAACCCCACCACCGGGCTGCCGGCGGCCATCCCGAGCCGGGTGGCCGCGTCGAGCAGGCCCATCGCCTCGCCGCGCACCCGCGGCGGCGCGAGGCCGGTGACCTCCTCGGCGGTCGAGGCGAGGGTCGGCGCGCAGGCCAGGTTGGTCGGCACCAGGGCGATCGCGAGCAGCCACCACGGCAGCCCGCTGGCCAGCCCGACCGGGATCACGAGCACGGTCAGCAGCACCATGAGCCGGGTTTGGGAAAGCGATTTCCGCACCGCGCCGTGGACGATGCCACCGACCGCGGACGCGACGCACATCACGGCGATCACCACGCCGGTCCAGCCCACCTCGCCGGTGGCGCGCAGCGCGGCGAGCGTCGCCAGTTCCGTGCCGATCAGGCAGAACAGCGCGCCCGACGCGACCAGCAGGGCGCCGACCAGCCGCGGCGTGAGCCACTCCCGCATGGGCGGCCGCGCCGCGCTGACCACCTCGGCCTCGTGCCGGATCGGCGGGTTGAACCAGCACAGCGCCACGGTGCCGAGGGCGAAGCAGCCCCCGATCCCGCTCAGCGCGAGCGTCGACGACAGCTGCGTCGAGACCGCGATGCCCGCGCTCGGGCCGACCATGAAGGTCGTCTCCAGCAGGATCGAGTCGAGCGAGTACGCCGAGCGTCGGGACTCCGGCGGCACCAGCGCGGTCAGCACCTGGCGGGCGATCGAGCTGGCCGGCAGCACGAGCGCGCCCGCCGGCAGCGCGGCCACGAGCAGCGCCGTGTACGGCAGGTGCGGGGTGGCCAGCCAGAACGCCGCCGAGGTCAGGCCGCAGACCGAGGTGACCGGGCGCAGCCCGTAGCGGTCGATCATCCGCCCGACGAGCGGGGCGCCGAGCGCGCTGCCGAGCATCGTCGCGGTCCCGACCAGCCCCGCTTCGCCGTACCCGCGGCCCAGGTCGCTGACGACGTGCAGGGTCAGCGTGATGCCGGTCGCGGTCATCGGCAGGCGCGTGAAGAAGAACAGCAGCATCGCCATGCGGACCCCGGGCACGGCGAGGACCTGGCGATACGGCTGGAGGGACATGTTCCCACTTTGGCACGCCCGTGCAACTCCATTTCCGCCGCTTGCTACGCACGCAAACTGACAGCTACTATCAAAAAACAGTGACTTTCAGTTTGGAGGGGCGATGGACGGCGTGAAGCGGTGGTGGGCGCTGGGTGCGCTCGCAGTGGCGTTGCTGGCCTTCGGGCTCGACGTGACGGTCCTGTCGGTCGCCCTGCCGACCCTGGCCGTTGACCTGCAGGCGTCCACGAGCGAGCTGCAGTGGTTCTCGAACGCGTACACGCTGGTGCTCGCCGCCGGACTGTTGCCGGCCGGCCTGCTCGGGGACAAGTTCGGCACCAAGCGGTTCCTGCTCGGCGGTCTCGCGCTCTTCGGCCTGGCCTCGGTGGCCTGCGCCTACGCCGGCACGGCCGAGATGCTGATCGCGGCGCGGGCGTTCCTCGGTCTGGGCGCGGCGGCACTGGTGCCGCTGTCGATGTCGGTGCTCAACGTGCTGTTCCCGGGTGCCGACCGGGCGCGGGCGATCGCCGTGTGGGCGGCGGCGATGGCGGTCGGCATCCCGCTCGGACCGGTGGTCGGCGGGTGGCTGCTGGACAACTTCTGGTGGGGCTCGGTCTTCCTGCTCAACGTGCCCGCGGTGCTCGCCGGCCTGGTGCTGCTGGCCTGGCTGGTGCCGAACCTGCCCGGCGACCGCGCCCGGCGCGTCGACCTCCCGGGTGTCGTCCTGTCCAGCGTGAGCCTGGCCGCGCTGACCTACGGACTGGTCGAGGCCGGCGACCGAGGCTGGGGGTCGGCCGCCGCGCTCGGGCCGGTCGCCGGCGGGCTGGTGCTGCTGGCCGGGTTCGTCGTCCACCAGGCTCGGGTGGACCAGCCGTTGCTGGACCTGAAGCTGTTCGCCTCGCCCGGATTCCGCTGGGGTGCCGTGCTCGCGACGCTGGCGTCCTTCACGATGATGGGCGCGTTGTTCGTGCTGCCGCAGTACTTCCAGGCGGTGCAGGCGACCGACGCGCTGGGGACCGGGTTGCGGTTGCTGCCGGTGGTCGGCGGTCTGCTCGTCGGCGTGCGGACCGCGGAGTGGCTGCGGCCCCGGCTGGGGGCGGGGGTCCTGGTGAGCGCCGGGTTCGTGGTGATGACGGCCGGGCTGGTCACCGGCACGGCCACCGGCGCCGGCGACGGGTACGGCTTCCCGGCGGTGTGGGTGTCGCTGGTCGGCGTGGGGCTGGGGTTCGCGCTGCCGCCGTCGATGGACGTCGCGATGGGTGCGTTGAGTCCAGGACGCGGCGGGGTCGGCGGCGGTGTACTGCAGGCCGTGCGGCAGGTCGGCGGCACCTTCGGGGTTGCGATCCTCGGGACGGTGCTGAACGCCGCCTACCGCACGCGGGTCGACGTGAGCGGGCTGCCCGGCGAGGCGGCGTCGGCGGTCCGGAGCAGTGCCGCGGCCGGGGTGGAGGTCGCGGCGCGTGTGCCCGCGCTGCTCGGCTCGGTGCGCGAGTCGTTCGTGTCCGGCATGGCCGCGGCGCTGTGGGTGTGCGCCGGCTTCGCCCTGGTGGGTGCGGTGCTGGCCGCGCTGTTCCTGCCGCGGCAGGCGCAGGACGTGGCCGGGGCAGAATCGGGGCATGAGGTCGTCGCGGGATGAGCAGCCGGTCGGGTTGCGGGAGCGGAAGAAGGCGCGGACGCGGGCCGCGATCCAGGGGCACGCGCTGAGGTTGTTCGCGGCGCAGGGCTACGCGGAGACCACGATCGAGCAGATCGCCGCGGCCGCCGAGGTTTCGCAGAGCACCTTCTTCCGCTACTTCCCGACCAAGGAGGACACGGTCCTCTACGACCGCCTCGACCCGGTGCTGATGCGGGCCTTCGTGGCGCAGCCGGCGGAGCTGACGCCGCTGCAGGCGGTGCGGGCCGCGTGCGCCGAGGTGTTCACGCGGCTGGATGCCGAAGAGTCCGAACTGGAGCGTGCCCGGCAGCGGCTGGTGTTCGCCGTCCCCGAGTTGCGGAACCGGATGTTGGAGCAGATCGCGGCCGGGGTGTCCATGCTCGCCGAGGCGGCGGCCGAGCGAGTGGGCCGGGACCCCGGTGACTTCTCCGTGCGGGTGTGGGCCGGAGCGGTGGTCGGCGTGGTCTTCGCGGCATACTTCAGCGCGGCCGACGCTCCGGAGAACCTGGCCGGCGTGGTCGACAGGGCGGTCACCCTGCTGGAGGACGGGCTGCCGCTGTAGGCCGGGCGGGGAACGTCACTCACCCGCCCGGGCAGTTTTCTTGACTCATTCCAGATTAACGGGCAAGCTTGGTTGCGATGCCTCACCAGTCGAGCCCCGTGCGGGACCAGCTCAAGGCCGCCGGCCTGCGGATCACCGCTCCGCGCGTCGCCGTTCTCGAGTGGCTCGCCGGGCATCCCCACGCGACCGCCGACCAGGTCGCGGCCGGTGTGCGGGACGTGCTCGGTTCCGTGTCCACCCAGGCGGTCTACGACGTCCTGGGTGCCTGCACGAACGCCGAACTGGTGCGGCGCATCGAACCGGCCGGCCATCCGGCCCGGTTCGAGAGACGTACCGGGGACAACCACCACCACCTCGTCTGCCGCGGCTGCGGCCGGGCCGAGGACGTCGACTGCGTCCACGGCGCCGCGCCCTGCCTGCAACCCTCGAACACCGCCGGGTTCGTCGTCGAGGAGGCGGAGGTCGTCTTCTGGGGCCTGTGCCCCGCCTGTTCCACCACCCACCACGAGAAGGAGGGCTCGGCGTGACCAAGCCGACCACCAACAACGTGGGCATCCCGGTGGCCAGCGACAACGATTCGCTGACCCTGGGCGCCAACGGCCCGATCCTGCTGCAGGACCACTACCTCATCGAGAAGAACGCGCACTTCAACCGCGAGCGCGTCCCGGAGCGCGTGGTGCACGCGAAGGGCGGCGGTGCGTTCGGTTTCCTCGAGGTCACCGAGGACGTCAGCCAGTTCACCAAGGCCGCGCTGTTCCAGCCGGGCACCCGCACCGAGAGCGTCATCCGCTTCTCGTCGGTGGCCGGCGAGAACGGCTCGCCCGACACCTGGCGCGACCCGCGTGGGTTCGCCGTGAAGTTCTACACCACGCAGGGCAACTACGACCTGGTCGGCAACAACACGCCGGTGTTCTTCATCCGGGACCCGATCAAGTTCCCGGACTTCATCCACTCGCAGAAGCGCCGCGCCGACAACCACCTGCGCGACCACAACATCCAGTGGGACTTCTGGACCCTGCGGCCCGAGTCGGCCCACCAGGTCACCTGGCTGATGGGCGACCGCGGCATCCCGTCGAACTGGCGCGAGATGGACGGGTTCGGCTCGCACACCTACCTGTGGGAGAACGCGGGCGGCGAGAAGTTCTGGGTCAAGTACCACTTCAAGACCGACCAGGGCATCGGCTACCTGACCCAGGCCGAGGCCGACCGCATCGCCGGTGAGGACGCCGACTACTACATCCGTGACCTGTGGACCGCGATCGAGCGGGGCGACCACCCGAGCTGGACCCTGTACGTCCAGGTCATGCCGTACGAGGAGGCCGCGGACTACCGGTTCAACCCGTTCGACCTGACGAAGGTGTGGCCGCACGGCGACTACCCGCTGATCAAGGTCGGCCGGTACGTGCTCGACCGCAACCCGTCGAACTACTTCGCGGAGATCGAGCAGGCCGCGTTCGCGCCGACCAACATGGTGCCGGGCATCGGGCCGTCGCCGGACAAGATGCTGCAGGGCCGCCTGTTCGCCTACCCGGACGCGCACCGCTACCGGATCGGCGCGAACTTCGCGCAGCTGCCGGTGAACGCGCCGAAGTCGCCGGTGAACAGCTATTCGCGGGACGGCGCGATGCGCTACCAGAACCCGGGCGACCCGGTGTACGCGCCGAACTCGTTCGGCGGCCCGCACGCCGACGCGGCTTACGCCGGCGAGACGGTGTCCTCCTACGGGGTGGTCGACGAGGTCATCCGGTCGGCTTACCGGCTGCACGCCGAGGACGACGACTTCGGCCAGGCGGGCACCCTGGTGCGCAAGGTGATGGACGACGCGCAGCGTGAGCGCCTGGCGCAGAACATCATCGGCCACGCCAAGAAGGGCGTGTCCGAGCCGGTGCTGGAGCGCGTGTTCGAGTACTGGCGCAACGTGGACAAGTCCCTCGGCGACAAGGTCGCCGAAGCGTTCGGCAAGTAGTCTCCCACCACGGAGCAGCGGCCCGGTGAGTCCTTTGTGGCTCGCCGGGCCGCTTTCGGTTGTGACACCGATGGGTGGTGATCACTCCCGGATCGGGTGGCAGGACGGTTGAGCGGCGGTGGTGTTGGTACTTCTCGCTGCGCGTCAGGTCACCCACACCAGGAGGTAGGGAATGAGAGGCAACTTCGCCCGGATCGTGGCCGCGGTGGTGGCCGGCAGCGTTCTGGCGTTGACCGGAGCCGCTGTCGCCGCGGCCGACGGATCGGGCACGTCCAGCACCCAGGCCGCCGGTGAGCAGTTGCTGCAGCTGCGCACCGAGCTGGTCGACTCGGCCTACTCGGCCGACGTGCCCGGCACCCAGCGCGCGCTGGGCCAGATGAGCCCGCTGCTGGGCGACCTCGCCGCGGGCGAGAAGTACACCGTGCAGTCGGATACGCGGGAAACAGCGGCCTCCGCGAAGAACGACGCCGACACGACGAGCCGGATCATCGCCGACCCGTCCCAGGCGAGCACCGTCAAGCAGGTGCCGTCGACGTCGCCGCTGCAGAACCCGCCGCCGCCCCTGGACATCGTGGCGGACCTGCTGAAGACGCTGATCCAGAAGCTGACGGAGCTGTTGAACGCGCTGACGGGCACCCCGCCGCCGGCGTTGACCGTGCCCGCAGCCTGACCAGAACGGCCGGGCTCCACTGTGGACACCCACAGCGGAGCCCGGCCTTTCTTTTGCGGCGCGCCAGCGCCGTGCAGTGAACCCAAGGTAGCTGGGTGGTCATCCCGTCGCCTGACACGTGACGATCACCTTGAGCCAGGGCCGCAACCCAGGCTCTCTCCGGCGGCCGACCTTGCCAACCTTGCGGCCCTGGCTCAAGGTGATACACACAAACCGGAAGGCGACGGGATGACCACCCAGCGACCACCTGCCCGAGGTGAGGTTCCTGCATTCCCCGTCATCCCGGAGCCTGCCCGTCCGGCGAGGACATCTTTTGATCTTTAGAGGTGACGTTGGGCAGGCGGGGAGTCCGCCCTGCGGGCGGTCCGCCCTGCGGGCGGAGAGCGCCTCACGGCGCCGAACGGTCACCTTCCGACCACCCCCGCCCCCGATTCCGGATTGTGTTTCAGTCGCCGAGCAGGCGTGTCAAGGCGGGAAAGAGTACCTTGACACGCCTGATCGGCGACCAAAGACCGGCTGTGGATCGGGGGCGGGGGAGGTCTGGTTGGGGTAGCCGGTGCAGCTGCGTTGCCGGCCGCCGGTTGTGCGGGGCTGCCGCGCGGCCCCGGGGGTAGTCGGTGCTGATGCGTTGCCGGCTTGCGGTTTGCCGGGCTGCCGCGCGGCCCTGGGCCGTAGTCGGCCCACCGCCGTTGCCGGCCGCCGGTTCGCAGGCTGCCGCGCGGCCAGGTCCACTACCGCCCCACTTCCGTCACCCCCACTTGTCCACTGTTCTTCCACCCCCCACCCTCCAGTGCAGCGCTTCGAGTGAGTTTGGGGTACCGCCGGGTGACGCGACCACGCTGCGCAACCCCCGCTCCCCAAAACCTTGATCAGCTGGGCGATCGAGAACCGTTCGAGTTTCATCCGATGCGGGGCTACGGCGAGAAACCGAATCCGGCACGTGAGGGTTGGAAACCGTCACCTTCGGGTGCTGAGTGGTGGGAGATCAACACGCCAGGTACGCATGAGCCTGACAGGTCCACCGAGGCCAGGAGGTAGGGAGATGTTAGGCAAGTTCGCCAGGGTCATCGCGGTGGCGGTGGCCGGCAGCGTGCTGGCGGTGGGCGGCGCAGGCGTCGCCGCGGCCGGGGGAAGGGTACGTCCAGCACGCAGGCCGCCGCGGAACAGGTTCTCCAGTTGCGCGACCAGCTCGCCAGGGCCGCCTACGCCGGGGACGTGCCCGCCACCCAGCGGTCGCTCGGCGCGATGAGCCCGGTGCTCGGCGACCTCGCCGCCGGGCAGAAGTACTCCATCCAGTCCGACGCGCAGCAGACTGCCGCCACGAGCAACGACTACGCCACCGAGGCGAGCCGCATCCTGGCCGATCCGTCGAAGGCCGGCGAGGTCCGCCAGCTGCCGCCGGTGCCGGACATCCCCGACCTGCCACCGCCGCTGAACCTCGTCAGCAACCTGCTCAAGAACCTGCTGAAGACCGTGACGAGCCTGCTCGCCTCACTGCTCGGCTCGGCTCCGCCGCTCCCGGTGCCGGTGCCGATCCCGGCAGCCTGACCAGCGATCCGGCAGGGGGGCCGGAATCCGATGTGGACGTCCACATCGGATTCCGGTCTTTTTACGCCCGCAGTCCCAGGCGCAGTGCGCCCGCCGCCTCCGAGGTCGCCTCCCGGAACCGCCTGCCGACGCCGAGGAAGTTGACGTAACCGTGAATGAGATCGCGCTGACGGCTCAACGTGACCGGCACACCCGCGTCCCGCAGCTTGGCCGCGTACGCCTCGCCCTCGTCGCGCAGCGGGTCGAACCCGGCGGTGGCGACGTAGGCGGGCGGCAGCCCGGTGAAGTCCTCGGCGAGCAGCGGCGACAGCCGGGTGTCCGTGCGGTCCACCCCGGTCGGCGCGTAGTGGTCGATGAACCACGTCATGTCGGCGTCGGTGAGGAAGAAGCCGCTGGCGAAGATCTCCCGCGACCGGCGCCGCGTGCTCGCGTCCACCCCGGGGTAGAGCAGCAGCTGGAACGCCGGGGCCGGGCCGCCGCGCGCGGTCGTCACCTGGGCGGTCACCGCCGCGAGGTTGCCGCCCGCGCTGTCGCCGCCCACCGCGATCCGGTCCGGGTCCACGCCCAGGTCGGCGGCCTTGGAGTGGGCGTAGCCGAACGCGGCGAGGGCGTCGTCGGTGGCCGCGGGGAACGGGTGTTCGGGCGCGAGCCGGTACTCCACCGAGAGCACCCGGACGCCCGCGTGCTTGGCGAAGTAGCGGGCGGTGTTGTCGTGGCTCGCGCGGCTGCCGATCACCCAGCCGCCGCCGTGGAAGAACACCAGCAGCGGCGACGGCGACGGCAGCCCCTCGGGC
Organism: Amycolatopsis thermalba; assembly: GCF_023376025.1. NCBI lineage: Bacteria > Bacillati > Actinomycetota > Actinomycetes > Pseudonocardiales > Pseudonocardiaceae > Amycolatopsis > Amycolatopsis thermalba. The sequence continues at coordinate 16,375 of NZ_CP091196.1, read as the reverse complement.
ACGTACAGCGTCGCCGGCAGCGGGCCGTGCTCGGCCGGGATGACGATCTCCTGCGTGCGCACCGGCTCGATCGGCTTGCCGCTGACCAGGTGGCCGGACTCGAGGATCCGCTGCCGGGCGACCTCGGGCGTGCCCGCGCTCATGCTGACCCGGTTGAGCTGCTGGAGCCGGAGCAGCAGCTGGGCGTCGAGCGCGAGTTCCTGGCCGTCCAGCCGGATGGGGCGTCCGGCGATCAGCCGTCGCGCGGCCCCGGGGAGCCCGAAGATCAGTTGAGCCGCGAGGGCTTCCGCGCGGCTCCGCAGTGAGGTCGCCATGACCCGGGAGGTTACTCACTAGTAGGCAAACTGACCAGGGTGTGACCGCCGCCTCCGTCCCAGATCCTGGTCCTCCACCTAGGTGGAGGGGTTAGCCTCGAACTCGTGACTAGTGCGGCGGTCAACGTGGTCGGTATCGGCGGCTCCCTGCGCCCGGGCTCACAGTCCGAGCGCGCCCTGCGGATCGCGCTGGGCAGCGCGGCCGAGGCCGGGGCCGAAACGCTCGCCCTCACCGGCGACGACCTGGTGCTGCCGTTCTACGACTCGGCGATCGAGGAACGCACGCCGCAGGCGGTCCGCTTCGTGGAGGCGATCCGCCGGGCCGACGGGCTGATCATCGTCTCGCCCGGCTACCACGGCGCGCTGTCCGGGCTGATCAAGAACGCGCTGGACTACGTCGAGGACCTGCGGCCGGACGAGCGCCCCTACCTGGACGGCCGCGCGGTCGGGCTGGCCGCCGTCGCGTTCGGGTGGCAGGCCGCGGTGACCACGCTCGACCAGCTGCGGACCATCACCCACGCGCTGCGCGGGTGGCCGACGCCACTCGGCGGGTCGATCAACTCCGCGGAGGTCAAGTTCGACGAGGTCGGCGGCGCCTCCGAGGAGAAGGCCGTGACCACGCTCAAGCTGATCGGGCGGCAGGTCGTGGACTTCGCCCGCGCCCGCCGCTGAGGATTCGTCCACCGGCTCACGGGGTATCCACCCGCTGACACCTGCCGTCGGCGGAGGGGAACCAGGTGGAACCGGTTTACACAGCGGTCGCGACCGCCCGTGGCGACGGACGGAACGGCGAGGTCACGACGTCGGACGGCGTGATCGACGAACGGCTGGCCGTGCCCAAGGAGATGGGCGGCCCCGGCGGCGAGATGACCAACCCGGAGCAGCTGTTCGCGGCCGGGTACGCCGCCTGCTTCCACAGCGCCGTCCGGCTGGTGGCGCGCAAGGCCGGCGTCGAGCTGGACGACTCCGCCGTCACCGCCGAGGTCGGGATCGGCCGGGTCGCCGGCGTCCTGGAGCTGGCCGTCAAGCTCGTGGCCCACCTGCCCGGCCTGGAGCAGGACCAGGCCGGTGAACTCGCGGCGCAGGCGCACCAGGTGTGCCCGTACTCGCGCGCCACCAGGGGAAACATCCAGGTCGAGATCACCGCGACGACCTGACGAAGAGTTGTCGACAAGGAGGATTTTTTCGATGGCGAACGCACCCATCAAGAGCCCGCTCAGCCCGGCCGACAAGGAGATCACCGGTAACGCGCTGCAGGCCGCGCTGGTCGACCTGGTCGACCTGTCGCTGATCGCGAAGCAGGCGCACTGGAACGTGGTCGGGTCGAACTTCCGCAGCGTGCACCTGCAGCTCGACGAGCTGGTGGCCACCGCGCGCAACTACGTGGACGAGGTCGCCGAGCGCGCCAACGCGATCGGCATCTCGCCGAACGGCAAGGCCAAGACCGTCGTGGAAAGCTCGGGTCTGAAGGACTACCCGGACAACTGGCAGAGCGTGGAGTCCACGATCGAGAACATCGTGAACATCCTCGCCGACCTGATCCAGCGCATGCGCAAGCGCATCGACGAGACGGACAAGAGCGACCTGGTCACCCAGGACCTGTTCATCGAGATCACGCACGAGCTGGAGAAGGCCCACTGGATGTGGCAGGCGCAGACCGCCTGACCGGCGCACGACGAGGGCCCCGGGAGCGTTCCCGGGGCCCTCGTCGCGTCAGCGCAGCCCGACCGCCTTCATCGCGAAGTGCACCTCCGCCGCGGTCTGCTTGATCGTCTCGGCGATCACCAGCGAGCCGTGACCGGCGTCGTAGCGGTAGAACTCGTACGGCAGGTCGCGCTTGGCCAGCCGCTCCAGGTAGTTCTCGATCTGCCGGATCGGGCAGCGCGGGTCGTTGTCGCCGGCCAGGACCAGCACCGGCGCCTTGACCGCGTCGACGTAGGTGATCGGCGAGCACTCCTGGTACACCGCGGGCACGTCCTCCGGTGACCCGCCGAACAGCGCCCGGTCGAACTGGCGCAGCTGCTCCATCTCGTCCTCGTAGGCGGCGACGTAGTCCGCCACCGGCACGCTCGCGACCCCGGCCGCCCACCGGTCGGGCTGGGTGCCCACGGCGAGCAGCGTCAGGTAGCCGCCCCAGGAGGCGCCGGAGACGACCATCCGCGCCGGGTCGCTCAGGCCGCTGGAGACGGCCCAGTCGTACACCGCGGCGACGTCCTCCAGCTCGGTCAGGCCGGGGCGGCCCTCGATCGCGTCGCGCCAGGCCGAGCCGTAGCCGGTGGAGCCGCGGTAGTTGACCTCGACGACGGCGAACCCGGCGTCCAGCCACACCGCGCGGTAGGCGGAGAAGCGGTCCTCGTCGGCCGCGTGCGGGCCGCCGTGCAGGGTGAACACCGTGGGCAGCGGTCCGTCCGGCGCGTTCCGCGGGCGGGCGACCAGCGCGTGGATGCGGCCGCCCGCGCCCTCGACGAACGCGTCGGTGACCGGCGCGGAACCGGGTGCCGGGTCGCCGGGCGGGGTGAGCAGGACGGTGTCGGTACCGTCGGTCGCCCGGGCGCGGATGACGGCGGGCTCCGCGGCGCTGGACCAGGAGTACTCGACCGTGCCGTCGGGGCGCACCCCGGCGCCGCCGATCCGGCCCGGCGGGGTGTCCACAGCGGACAGTTCGCCGGTGGTCAGGTCGTAGCGGTGCAGGGAGCTGCGGGCCTCGTGGAAGTGCACGACGAGCAGCGCGTCGGCCGACGGATACCAGGTGGCGACGACCTCGCCGGGCAGGCCGAGGTCCAGCTCCTGCTCGGTGCCTGCGGCCACGTCCCAGACCAGCAGCTCCTCGCGGCCGCGGCGCTCGTGCAGCACGAGCAGCCGCTGGTCACCGGCGACGGGCGAGAACTCCAGCGGCGTGAGGCCCTTGCCCTCGCCGTCCCACTTGTCGGCGACGGCGTCGAAGTTCGTGGTGTCCAGGACGCGGACCGCGGGGTGACGGGAGTCACCGTGCTCGGCGTGGGAGATGGCGAGCAGCGACTCGTCGCGGGACAGCGCGGCGACGCCGGCGTCCTGCTCGCTGGCGTAGAAGCGGGTGGTCTGCCCGTCGCGGGTGGCGAACAGCTCGCTGCCGTCGTCGGTGGAGACGCCGCTGGCGATGACGCGGTGACCGATCTCGAGCCCGGCCGGGTAGCCGGCGTGGACGCCGGGCAGGGCGGGCTCGGCCGGGCCGCCGTCGAACGGCTGGCGCATCCAGGTGCCGAACTCGTCGCCGTCGGTGTCGTTGAACCACCAGATGGCGCTGCCGTCGGGGGAGGTGGTGGCGTGCAGGGTGCCGTTGGGACGGTCGGTGACCTGGCGGTGCTCGCCGGTGGCGCGGTCCCAGGAGTAGACCTCCCACACGCCGCTGGCGTTGGAGACGTAGATGTTGCGGTCGGGCGCGTCGAGGGACCAGTCCGGCACCGACACGCGCGGGGCGTGGAACCGGGCGCGCCAGCGGGACTCGGCCTCGGGGTCGTCGAAGAGGCGGTCGGGGATGTTCGCGGGCGGGTGCTGGGTAGTCACCCCTCGATCCTGCCAGCTCGTGCCCGTACCGTGTGCGTGTGCTGGAGGGATACGCGCCCGGGTTCGCGCAGGACGCGCTGTCGATCATGGCGTCACGCACCGCAACCGGCCGTGCGGAGTACGTGTTGCGACTGCTGCGGCCGGGCATGCGCGTGCTCGACGTGGGGTGCGGCCCGGGCACGATCACGGCGGGCTTCGCGACGATCGCCGGGCCGGGCAACGTGGTGGGGCTGGACCGGGAGCCGGGCCAGTTCCCGGAATCGTCCACAGTGGAGTTCGTGGCCGGGGACGTGTACGCGTTGCCGGTGGCGGAGGAGAGCGTGGACGTGGTGTTCGCGCACGCGTTGTTCGAGCACTTGGCGCGTCCCGCCGATGCCCTTGCCGAAATCCGCCGGGTGTTGCGGTCCGGCGGCATCCTGGCGTTGTCCACTTCGGACTGGTCGCGCGCGCGGCTGCGCCCGGGCACGGCGAACGTCGCTGCCGCTCTGCGGGGCCACTACCTGCTCTGCCGCCGGGCGGGCGGCGACCCGTTCGCCGGGAAGCACGTGGCGTCGTGGGTCACCGCGGCTGGTTTCCGGGACGTCCGCACCCACGGCCGCTTCCGGGCCGACATGAGCTACCGCCAGCTGGCGCGTTACGTGGAGTCACGCTTGGACGCCGCGCTGAGCGCCTCCCCGCTGGACCGCGACCAGCTGGCCTCCGCCGCCCGCTCCGCCTGGGCCTGGTCGCACACCGGCGACGGCGACTTCACGCAGTACTGGGTAGAGCTGCTGGCCGTCAAGTAGCCGCTACGCGGGTATCCGAAAGCGCCGGCTTCGCTCCGCTACGCCCCGGCACCCCCACCCGCCCCGATCTCGATTGTTCGGTTGCCGAGCAGCGGCGTCAAGGCGGGAAAGAGTACCTTGACCCCGCTACTCGGCAACCGAAGAAGGCTGGGGATCGGGTCCGGAGGGGGTGTGGTTGGAGGAGGCGGACACCACCTCACACGGCCGCCGGTTAGGGAGACGGCGAAAACCGGCTCTGCTCCGCTACGCCCGGCGCGGATGTCGCCCCGCGACACGCGCCACACGCGGCACCCAACCCACTCACCACGCAAATCGCGGGGGGTCCAGGGGGCTTGCCCCCTGGCGGGGGTCTGGGGGTTCGACCCCCAGAGAACACAAAGGAAAATCCCCCGTCCGCCAGCTTTACGGCGGACAGGGGATCCCCGGATTTTCCGTCGGGGTGGCGGGATTTGAACCCACGACCTCCTCGACCCGAACGAGGCACGCTACCAAGCTGCGCCACACCCCGATGTACTGCTTAGCGGGTCGAAGAAGAGTTTAGCGGATGTCGCTGGGGGCTTTGCGGGGGGTGGCCTTGGAGGCGTTCGTCGTGGTCTGGCCGCGTTCGACCAGGGTCAACAGGGTCGCTTCGGGTGGGCAGGCGAAGCGGGCGGGGGCGTAGGGGGAGGTGCCCAGCCCGGCCGACACGTGGAGCCACATGTGGGCGCCCCAGCGGGAGGCTCCGCGGGCGCGGCTGCGGTCCAGCTCACAGTTGGTGACGAGGGCGCCGATGCCGGGGATGCGGAGCTGGCCGCCGTGGGTGTGGCCGGCGAGGACGAGGTCGTAGCCGTCGGCGGCGAAGGGGTCCAGGATGCGTGGTTCGGGCGAGTGGGTGACGCCGAGGCGCAGGGTGGCGGCTTCGGCGGGGCCGGCGATCTCGCCGTAGCGGTCGCGGCGCAGGTGGGGGTCGTCGAGGCCGGCGGCGAACACCGTCTGCCCGGCGACGGTGAGGGTGCGCCGGACGTGGGTGAGGTCGTGCCAGCCGTGTTCGATGAAGGCCGCGCGGAGGTCGCGCCACGGGAGTTTCTTGCCGTGGATGCGCTTCTTCTTGCCGCGGGGCATGAGGTAGCGGGCGGGGTTCTTGGGTTTGGGCGCGTAGTAGTCGTTGCTGCCGAAGACGAACAGGCCGGGCCGCTCCAGGAGGGGGCCGAGGGCGCGCAGGACGGCGGGGACGGCCTTGGGGTGGGCGAGGTTGTCGCCGGTGTTGACGACGAGGTCGGGTTCGAGCCGGTCGAGCGCGGCGACCCAGCGTTGCTTGGCCTGTTGCCCGGGCAGCATGTGCAGGTCGGAGACGTGCAGGACGCGCATGGGTCGCGCGCCGGGCGCGAGGACGGGCAGTTCGGCGGTGCGGAGCACGTAGTGCCGCCGCTCGATGCCGGAGGCGTACCCGACGGCGGCGGCCCCGAGAGCGACCGTCCCGGCGGCGAGGCGTTTGGCTGTCAGCTGGTGGCTGTCACGGACCGTGCTCACGATCGCCAGGATACGGGTCGGTACGACGCTCGCGCCGGGCGTCGCGAGCGTTGAAGGCCGCCGCGAGCGCTTGCAGCAGCGCGAGGATCGTCCCGGGGCCGAGGAAGAAGGCCCAGAACTCCCAGCCGATGTTCGACCGAACCGGGAGTGCTGCAATCGCGTAGACGGAGACCACGAACTGTGCGCCGTTGATGCCAGCGCGCAACCACAGCGGCCGCCACGGTATGAACGTGAGCCCGATTGACACGGCCATGGTCGGCAGGAAGATGCAGAGAAGCAGGCTCAGGAACACGAGGTCACCTCTGTTGAACACGCTAGCCGGACCGCGGCGTCGCGGTCCGGCCAGAACGGTGTTCAGAATAGTCAGGGACTGCTGTGTGACGGATCCGAAGCCAGGTTCGGGTCGAGACAGAACCTCGCTGGGCTCGGGTCCACTCCTGGAGGGTCGAGCAAGGCTATGTTCCACGGGTTCCCGTACCGGCCGGAGGCCGGGCCGCACTGGTTATAGGGCGAGTCACCGGGTAGCGGGATCTTGCTGAAATTGTTGAAGTCGCCCTTCAGAACAGGCGCGCTGCTACCCGAGTAGTTGCCGGCCGCGTCCATGGCCTTGCTGTTGTGGTAAAGGTACTGATCTGGCATCCAGCTCGCGCGCAGAATCGGTATGTCGGAAACCGGCCTTATCGAACCGTCGGCACAAGCTCGGAAGTTCAGCTCTTGCCAGATCGGTGGCGCCGCGTTGAACAAGCTGGATTCGGCGCCGATCGCCGGGCCGTTGTCGAAGAACAGTTCGCGGATGTCTTCGACCAGATCAGCGACAGGCCTAGCGATCCGGGAGTCGCCGTATAGCTTGTCGCTGAAGGCCTGCATCGCGTCGACCGGTCCCGACTGGCTCAGCATGGGACGGTAGCCGATCGAGCCACCAGCGACGGTGAGCGCAGCGACGCAGTCCGCTGCTACATCGCTCGTGTCACCTGCGTACGTGGTCAAGGCCGGGGCTTTACCCGAATAGGAGTACGCCCTGCCGGGTAGGACGCCGTTGACCATGGGGTCGACGCTGGTCCAGGCGCCATCGTGCGCGTTGAGGTTCGGCATTTGATACGACAGATCCGGCTCCGTCACGCCCCACACTCGATAGTCGTCGGCGAGGGCGCGTAAGAGGTCCAGGACGAACTGGGGAAGATGCGTGTCGCCAGTTCGATTCTCGTAGACGGTCCATTCGCTGCCTGGAACGATCTTGCCGACGTTGTCGGTCACGAATGACACAGTTGCTTTGGTCCGAATCTTGTACCGGCCATCGTCGTCGAAGCTTGCCGGTCGTTGGTCTGACATCGGCCGGTCGAGATACGAGTTCGCAAACCCGATCCATCGGGCGATGCTGTTGCCGTCGGGATGGGTAACCGTATCTGTGCCGGCAGCGAGCACCTGCTCACGCCACGCTTGCACCGCTTGCTTGGTCGCTGGGAGGAGACAGTCCCCGACCGTCGAGTCGCAGTCAGGCATACCGAGCACAGCGTTGGCTCGAGACAGCGCCCAGTCGTACAGAGCCTGGCGATTCGACAGAGGACCTCCGAGCCAGGAGCCCGGGGCTGCGGTGTCAATGTTCTGATCCTCGTCGAAGACGGCGACGGCCTCGACGCTCTCTTCGTGAAAGGTCCCGGTGATCGGGACGAACGCCAGGGCATCGAAGGCGATGTCCTGCTCACCGTTGCCATCCGGCGTGACCGAAGTGACACTGACCTCGGGAACGCCGTCAAACAGGAAGGTACCAAGTGACACCCAACGGTTTGTGTCTCCAGGTTGACGTACGACCCGTTGGCGATCGCCACGTGATGTCCGCACGGTGTACGTGGCCAGATTGGTATGCGCACCGTGATCCGGCAGGGCGACCAGGACCTGCATCGGGCCTGTGTGAGCCTGACTGAGGCGCCAGGTGGCGTTCACCTCGAGCTTTCCGAGCTCATCAAACTGCTTGCGGGTGTGGGTGAACCAGAAGTGACCCCCAAATCCCCCACCGATCTGATGCGTGTCGACCTTGCCTGGGTAGTAGCCGCTTGCGTCCGACTTATAGCTCAGCGTAAAGGTTCCGGCATTGGCCCATGGGTGCCCACAGTTAGGACGCACGGAGGGCACGTCGTCAGCGACATCGTCGATGACAAGGGCTCCGTTGGGTAGGCCGGCGAGCGTGCAGTTGGGCGCGTAGCTGGTTGCGTCCTCCTGGTAGGCGTACCCGGGATCGAACCTGAGCAGCTCGTTCCCGCACGAGTAACTACAATCGGGCTTCCACGTGCTGGCTTGGTGATACCAGCATTTCAGGTCGTACTGTCCTGCGCTGTTCTGATGAGCGCACGGCCCTGCGGGTTCGCCGACGACATCCGGATCGGTGGGCAGGTGCTGCGCACCGGGTTCACACTGGTTGCTCGAGTCGCAGAATTGGTTGACCGGAGGTTTGACTGCCTGACGGTTGAGAGGCCCTGTCGTCGCATCGCCATTCCACCACGCTGGACGGTAACCAGCAACCACGTTTCCCGGAGTCTCAATCGACTCTATGGGGTGACCAGCCCAGCCGAGCACCTTCTCCGGGTAAGGCCAATCCTGAGGGTGTGCGGCATCGCTGTAGCTGAATTCGAGAAATGGGTCTCGGTTCGCTGGGTAACGCGGGTTCACCGGATTGTTGAGCCAGCCGACGCCCCAGGCTCCGCTGCCGTTGTTCGGGTAGAATCCCGAGTTGTACGCCCACACTGCGAAGAACCAGTTCTCGATCTTTGATGGGTCGCCGTTGTTGACCACGAGTCCTGCCTGATGTGTCTCATTCCATTTGGTCTGCAAGATCCGAAGGCCGGCGGCGATGTTGGCGGCGAAGTCGAGCGCAACCGCGCGTTGCTTGTCGTAGGGGAGTGCCGTTTCTCCGGGCTTCTCGCGGCCTTGCAGTCGCATCCCATCGGTGACCTGAGTGATGCCGTAGCCGCAGTCAGCGTCCGACCAGTTGATCGACCAGTCGTCGGACTCGGAGTCGTTGTAGTAGTCGATACCGTAGTAGTTGCCGATCAGCGGGTTTGCGGTAACTCCGGGCACTGCGGATCGCGCCGCCTGCCACATGTTCGATTCTTGGGCGGCGATGCCGAGCATGATCTGCGCTGGAACTTGGCCACCGCCGGCCAAGCCAATCGACGGGAACAGTCCCTGCGGGGTGTAAGCGGGCATGCCGAGGTTTTTCCAGTTCGCTGGGCGGAGCACGTCGAGCGAGTCTCGAACAGCTTGGTCCACGGCCCATTCCACCTGACGTGGCTTGGGTTGCATTGCCTGGTTGTGTGGATCGTTCCGTGGCACCGAGCAGTACCGTTCGGCGAAATCTGCCGGATTGTTCGGATCTCCGGACTGCACGTGTACGTCTCCACTGCTGGCGAGGGAAGGGCTTGTCATTCGCCCTTCGGCGGCCTTTTCGGGAGACAGCAGCGTATTGACATCGAGTGTGGCGACGTGCTCAATGCGCTTTCCGGTCTTGATCACTCTGGCGGTGACGGCCAGGGGCTGCGCAGATAGCCTTTCATCGACGCCTTCACGAGGGTCAGCGTGCTGAGTCTTCTGAACTTCCTCCACGGCCAGCTGGCCATCAGTTGACACTCGTGCTCCTTTTGGGGCATCGAGGACCTTGACGTCCGAGACTATTCTCGGATTTGGATCGACCACTCCTGTTACGAAGACTTGTCCACCTCGGCTGCTTGTAACGTCGAGCGAGGTGAGATCGCCCGTTGCGACGGTGGTGGTTCGACCGTTGAGGAAGTATTTGACGGTGGCGCGATTCTGGTTGTCCTCGTTGTGCTCCAGATAAACGATTCCATGATCGGCATCCGCTGCCAAGCGGAAAGGTACGCCTACCGTGGAACTGAGCACGTCTCGTTCTCCTGAATTCGAAACGCGGACGAGTGCACCGGAGTCGGCGGCTAGAATGTCCGGACCCACTGGGATTGATGAGGTGAGCTGTCCGGCGACCTCGATTGGCGTCTGTGTCGAGCCGGTATCCGCCTCGACTTTGATAAGGCGAGTGCGTGCCAGTGACTCAGTGCCTTCCTGCGTTAGTACGGCTATTTCGCCGCTGCCGCAACCGGGGCTAAAGTAGGCCAGGCTTGATCGCACCGGCAGCTTCTTCACTGCGCCGTTCTTAAGATCGACGATGGCCGTGAATGCGCCTCGCTCGGCCAGTGCTTCCTTGTTCGTGAAGGTTCGGGGTGCGTAACTGACGACTGCTCGTTCCCCTGAACCCGTGACGCACGCGTTGCCGATCCATTGGTCCGTATCGAAGCCCGGCTCGGACAGGGTCGCGGCGGTGCGCCAGCGGTAGCCTTCGCTGGCGGACGCGACGAGCACGTGGAATCCATCGGCGTCGCCGGAGGTGGTCCAGGCCCGGTCATTAGAGTTCTGCCAGCCGGCGCCTAGCGTGGTATCACGCTCCCCGGGGGGCACCTCGACGGCGATTGGTGCTTTCGGCGGTATTGCAGGGATGTCTATATCAGGATCTGGCGCAGAAGCCGCATAAGCGGGCAATGCGGACATTGAGAATATAGTTGTCAGAACAGTGATAACGGCAAGGCGTCTTCGTGAAGGCATGCCTGTCCCCTCGAACCTCAGAACTCGGCCGTGATGGCCGACCGACAGTGCGGTCGATCAATCAGAGCTTCATCGAGGCTCGTCAGGCAATAGTCCGTGAGGGTGATCGTTTCAGTTGTTACGTCCACCCTGTTGGACTATTTACACGGTTCACTGCAGGTGATGGGCTAGTTCTGGATCAGCGAGCGACCTGGGGAGGTTTCGTGATCCGACGCTATCGTGCTCATTTTTAACTTTGCTGAGCTAATGCTGGCTCGTTGCTGATCTTCCGCCGGTTGTTTTTGTTGCCGTCGGAAAAATTTCGGTGCTCTTCTAATGGAGGAAAATTGTCGAAAAGATTTGCTGCTAGAATCGCGGCGGTGGCAGCCGGTGCTGCAGCTTTGATCGGTGGGGTGTTCGGATCTGGTGTCGCATCAGCATCTACCAACTCAGCCGCGAGTTCCTTGTTCCCGTGCAACGTGTGGCGTGGTTATACGTGCACGGTGACTTTGGCCAACGTCAACCAGCGCGCACAACCGAACACCAGTTCGGCGATCGTCACGACCGTGCCAGCCGGGTTCGGCGTCGCTTTGGAGTGCTGGACTGAAGGTCAGAACATCAACGGTGACAACATCTGGTACATGACCGATTTGGAGGTGGCAGACCTGCCGGCGCCGCGCGGTTACATCGCGGGCTACTACCTCGACACAGGGCATGATCCTATCGGGGGTCTTGTTCACTGCTGACCACACGTGGGGTGCCTCGGTCGTGAGGCACCCCACGCATGTCACCGTCCGGTGCGCTCGTAGCGTGGGTCGGACGGTGGGAGCGGCAGGATCGGGTCGTTGGGCCCGAGGATCTTGCTCACCGCGCCGAACCAGGTCCGCGCGGGCGTCTTGCCACCGAACATGTTGCCTTCGGAACAGGTGTAGACGTTGCCGGGGCCGCCATCGCACAGGCCGCCGCTGCCGCCCTCCGGCCGGAAGACCATCGCGGCGCCCGCGAGCTGCGGCGTGCCGCCGACGAAAGCCGCCGAGCCGTTGCTCTGCGTGGTACCGGTCTTGCCGATCATCGGCCGGTTCCAGCCGACCTGGCCGGCCGCCGCGGCCGCGGTTCCGCCGGGCAGGTCGTCCTTGCTCATGCCCTGCGCGAGGCTGTTGGCGGCGGCCTCGTCCATCACCTGCTCGCACGGCTGCTCGTTGATCGGGATCGGCTTGCCGTCGCGGTCCTGCACCTGGGCGATCGGTGTGGGCGGGCACCACACGCCGCCGCTGAGGATGGTCGCCGCGACGTTGGCCATCTCCAGGTTGCTGGTTGCCGACACCCCGAGCGTGAACGAACCCTGCCCGGGCGATTTGTCGGTGGGCCCGAAGTACGCGGTCTGGGTCTTGTTCTCACCCTGGTTCTTCGACTCCGGCTTCACCTCGCCGCCACCGATGTTGCGGGTCATCGTCTCGCGCAGGCCGAGCTTGCTCGCCATGTCGACGATCGGGGCCATCCCGGTGCGCTCCTCGAGGATGACGAACGCGGTGTTGGGCGAGGTCTGCAGCGCCTGCTGCAGCGTCATGGTCCGGGTGCCGCCCTCGTAGTCGGTGGCGTTGCCCAGGCAGTACGCATAAGTCCCTTGCGCCACGAGCGGGCACCGCCCCCGGGCGCCACCGGTGAACACGTTGGACACGTAGAAGTTCGGCACCTCGATGGTGTCGTAGATGCCCATCACCCGGTTCTGGATCGCCGCCGCCGAGGTGAAGATCTTGTAGCTCGACCCGGCACCGCCGGTGTTGTAGACGCCCGACGGCAACGCGTAGGTCGTCTGCCCGGCGCTGGCGTCCGTGCCGTAGTCGCGGTTCGCGGCCAGCGCCACCACCTCGTGCCGGTTCTTGCCGGGCCGCACCAGCGACAGCACGTTCGCGACGTTCTTCTGCGTCTTGCTGACCTGGGTCTGCGCGGACATCTTCGCCTCGTGGTTGGCGCGCTGGTCCATCGTCGTGCGGATGGTGTAGCCGCCGGTGTAGAGGTCGTCCTTGTCCATGCCGTGCGAGAGCAGGTAGTCCTCGACGTACTGGCAGAAGAACCCGTTCTCCGGCCCGGCGCCGACGCAGTTGGCGGCCGGCTTGGACGGCCCGCCCGGCACTACGCCCAGCGGCTCGGTCTTCATCCGCTCGGCGTCGGCCTTCGACAGCTTCAGGTTGTCGACCATGCGGTCCAGCACCAGGTTGCGGCGCTCGGTGGCGCGGTCCGGGTGGCTCCACGGGTCGTAGAACGGCGGGTTGTTGACCATGCCGGCGAGCAGCGCGGCCTGGGTGACCGACAGCTTGTCCGCGGTGGTGTTGAAGTAGGCCTGCGCGGCCGCCCCGACGCCGTAGATCTTGCGCGAGAACTCGACGACGTTGAGGTAGCTGGTGAGGATCTGGTCCTTGCTCATCTGGTTCTCGAGCTGGATCGCGATCCGCGCTTCCTTCAGCTTGCGGGCGATCGACTGCTCCTGGGCCTTCTGCTGGCCCACCTCGTCGTCCCGGTAGATGACGTTGATGAGGTAGTTCTTGACGTACTGCTGGGTGAGCGTCGACGCGCCCTGGGTGTCGCCACCGGCGCTGTTGCTCAGCGCGGCGCGCAGCGTGCCCTTCCAGTCCACGCCGTGGTGCTCGTAGAAACGCCGGTCCTCGGTGGAGACCAGCGCCCATTTCATGGCCTCGTTGATCTGATCACCGGCCGTCGGGATGCGGTACTGGTCGTACAGCGTGGCGATTTGGTTGCCTGCCGAATCCGTGATGGTGGTGACCAGCGGCGGCGGCACGTTCGCGAGTTCGGCGGACATGCTGTCGACCGTCTCGCTCGCCCTGTTCGACGCGACCCCGGCGGCGCCGACCACGGGGAACAGCACCCCGGCGACGAGGATTCCCGCGAGCAGGCACAGGCCGAGCAGTTTGAACAGACCATCCGTCTTGCGCACATCACCAGCGTAGTGGGAACCGGCGTTCCCCCGCCGGGCCGCGTCCGCTGAATACCACGGGAACGCCGGGTCCGCGACGTATTCCGGTAACGAATTTCCATCGGGCTCTTGGCGGCGGGAACCGTCGGCCTCTACAGTCCGTCAACGTCTCACGTAGTGCGGAGCCGGGGAGGCTCCGGGTGAGCAGGCACATCACGAGGGGAGCTTGGGGGATGGAATCCACACCACAGAGCTGGCGCGTCCGCGCCCTCTGCCGGGACGCGGATCCGGATGAGCTGTTCGTGCGGGGAGCGGACCAGAACCGGGCCAAACTGGTCTGCATGGGGTGCCCGGTGCGCACGGAATGCCTGGCCGAGGCGCTGGACAACCGCATCAGCTTCGGCATCTGGGGCGGGATGACCGAACGGGAGCGGCGCGCGCTGCTGCGCCGCCGTCCCGAGGTCGAATCGTGGTCGGAGCTGCTGGATTCGGCTCGGAAGGACTTCGCCGAAGCGGCGTCCTAGGACGCCAAGCGGTCGCCGATCTCCCGGAGTCCGCCGAGGTCGTGCACGTCGCTGGGGAGCGCGGGCACCTCGACCAGGGGGACTCCGGGATGCGCGCGCGTGAAGCGCGCCAGCAGCCGCTTCTCGCGGTCGGCCAGGGCCACCCGGTCGGCGTGCAGCTGCAGCACCGCGGTGGCCAGCGGGGCGGTCGACTCCAGTTTCTCGGCCGCGGACAGCGCCGCCGTGGCCGACAGGTCCGCCAGCACCGGGTGGGTGCGGTTCGCGACCAGCCCGGCCAGCGGCATGTTCTCACCGCCCAGCCGTTCCACGAAGTAGCTCGCCTCGCGCAGGGCGTCCGGCTCCGGCGCGGCCACCACCAGGAACGACGTGCCCTCCGAGCGCAGCAGCTCGGCGGTCTTGCGGGCGCGTTCCCGGAACCCGCCGAACATGCTGTCGAAGGCCTGCATGAACGCGGACGCGTCGGCCAGCAGCTGCCCGCCGATGATCGTCGACACGGCCTTGGCGAAGATCGAGAACCCGGTGCTGACCACCTTGCGGATACCCCAGCCGCCGGCCTTCGCCGGGCCGGTGAGCAGCCGGATCATGCGCCCGTCGAGGGCGCTGGACAGCCGGTTCGGCGCGTCCAGGAAGTCCAGCGCGGACCGGCTCGGCGGGGTGTCGACGACGATCAGGTCCCACTCGTCGGTGGCCGCGAGCTGGCTCAGCTTCTCCATCGCCATGTACTCCTGCGTGCCGGAGAACGACGTGGAAATGGTCTGGTAGAAGGGGTTCGCGAGCAGCGCCTCGGCGCGTTCCGGCCCGGCGTGGGTGCGCACCATGTCGTCGAAGGTGCGCCGCATGTCGAGCATCATCGCCCACAGCTCGCCCTTGGGCTCGAACCCGGCGACCGACACCTGCCGCGGGTGGTTGCCCAGCTCCCGCAGCCCGAGCGCCTGCGCGAGCCGCCGCGCCGGGTCGATGGTGAGCACCACCGTCTGGCGTCCGCGTTCGGCGGCGCGCAGCGCGAGCGCGGCGGCGGTGGTGGTCTTGCCCACCCCGCCCGAGCCGCAGCACACGACGATCCGCGTCTTCGGGTCGTCGATCAGGGCGTCGACGTCGAGCCGCTCGGTCATCAGCGCACCCCCTGGTCGGTCAACGACTCGGCGAGGTCGTAGAGCGCGGCGAGGTCGATGCCGCCGGACTCCTCCGGCACCTCCAGCGTCGGCAGGTCCGCCTCGGCGAGCTGCTCCCGCGCCCGCTGCTCGGCGGCGACCCGGATGGCGTGCTCGACGGTCTCCGCGACCAGGGCGTCCATCGTGGCGTCCGGCAGGTCGAGCCCGGCCGAGGCCAGCCCGCTGCGCACCCGGGAGGCGTCCACCCGCCCGTCCGCGGCCGGGGTCACCGACCGGGCGGGCAGCCGCGGCGGCCGCACCCGGTTGACCAGCACCGCGCCCGGCCGGAGGTCGGCTCCGTCCAGCTCGGCCACCGCCTCCACGGTCTCGCGCACCGGCATCTCCTCCAGGAGGGTCACCAGGTGCACGACCGTCTCCTCGGAGTGCAGCAGCCGCACCACGCCCTCGGCCTGGCCGCGGATCGGGCCGGCCTTCGCCAGGTCGGTCAGGGCCTTGGTGACGTCGAGGAACTTGACCACGCGGCCGGTCGGCGGCGCGTCGACCACGACGGCGTCGTAGACGTGCCTGCCGTCCGGGCCGGTCCGCCCGACGCACTCCTTGATCTTGCCGGTGAGCAGCACGTCCCGCAGGCCCGGCGCGAGCGTGGTGGCGAACTCGATCGCGCCCATCCGCCGCAGCGTCCGGCCCGCGAAGCCCAGGTTGTAGAACATCTCGAAGTACTCGAGCAGCGCCGCTTCCACGTCGATGTGCAGGGCCCGCAGCTCACCGCCGCCGGGCACCGCCGCGATCCGCTGCTCGGCGTACGGCAGCGGCTCGGTGTCGAAGAGCTGGGCGAACCCCTGCCTGCCCTCGACCTCGACCAGCAGCACGCGCCGCCCGTGGCTGGCCAGCGCGATCCCGAGTGCCGCGGCCATGGTCGTCTTGCCGGTGCCGCCCTTGCCGGTGACGAAGTGCAACCGGGCGCGGGCGAGCTCGTCGGTCCATCCGGCCAGGGGTGTGCTCACACGATCCAGCGTAAGCCAGCGATCACGCCGCCGCCGCGAGGAGAGCTTCACACCACCACTAGATTGAC